>CP014771.1 GCA_001596155.1 Hymenobacter psoromatis
TAGTCAGTAGTCCCTGGTCATTTGTCGTTAAATAAAGTATGCCACCTATCTGTTTTATTTTCAATCCTATGGCCGGCACCGGTCGTCAGGCCGACTTTCCAGCGCTGCTCCAACGCTACTTCGGAGGGGTGGCGGGTACCGATTACCTGCTGCGCCCCACCGAGCGGCCCGGCCACGCCACGGAGCTGGCCCGCGCTGCTGCCCAGGCAGGCTGCCGGATTGTGGTGGCGGTGGGGGCGATGGCACCGTGAACGAAGTAGGCCAGGGCCTGCTGGGCCAGACCGGCGCGGCGCTGGGCATCGTGCCGCGCGGTTCGGGCAATGGGCTGGCCCGGCACCTGCGGGTGCCGCTGGGCCTGCCGGCGGCGTTGCGCCGGCTGCGGCAGCCCACTTTCAGCCGCATGGATGTGGGCACCATCAATGGCCGGCCGTTTTTTTGCACGGCGGGGCTGGGGTTCGACGCGCACGTGAGCCAGCACTTTGCGCGGGCCGGTTCACGCGGGCTGAGCACGTATTTGCGGGTCACGATTCGGGAATATGGCCACTTCCGGCTCGTGCCGGTGGAAGTCGCGACCAATGGCCAGACCTTGGTCACCGACTGCTACGTGCTGGCTTTTGCCAATGCCTCGCAGTATGGTAATAATGCCTACATCGCGCCGCAGGCCAACATTGAAGATGGCCTGCTCGATATGTGCCTCATCGATGCCCTACCCCCCTGGCGGGCGCTGCAAGTGATGCTGGGCATGGCGCTGGGCACCATGCCGCGCACCGGCGGCGCGACCTACCGCCACACGCGGCACGCCACAGTGCGCGCCGCCGCGCCACTGGGCTACCACGCCGACGGTGACTACCTGGGCCACGCCACCGAGTTTGAGGTGAGCCTGCTGCCGCTGGCGCTGGAGGTGGCCGTGTAGGGGTGGGGGATAGGCCGATAATTATCCAGCCGCAAGCGCAGCAACAACCAGTAAATTAGCCTGATACTAAAGATGAAAAACGACCCGTCGCGCCGCCAGGGGGTAGTGTATTCTACCAATCCCGAGTTCTCTTTTCAGACCGATGAGCCGGCCGGGGCCACCACCCTACCCCCCCGCCAGCAGCAGCTGCGCGTGCAGCTCGACAAAAAGCAGCGCGGCGGCAAGCAGGTGACGCTCGTGACGGGCTTCGTGGGCCGCGACGAAGACCTGCAAACCCTGGGCAAGCTCCTGAAAACTAAGTGCGGAGTAGGCGGCAGCGCCAAGGACAACGAGATAGTAGTGCAGGGCGACCTGCGCACCAAGGTGCTCGAAATTCTACTCAAAGAAGGCTACAAAGCCAAGCAGATTGGCGGCTGAGGGTGGCTTGGGCTTCGACTAAAAAGGAGGGGGTAGGGAAGGTTAGCCGCGGCCAACTTTCCCTATCCCCTCCTTTTTGGCCGAAGCTGCTTAGTCCCGCGCTTCTTCCAGCGAGCTGTTGCCGCTGAGGTCTTTCTCAATGTGCTCGGGCTTGCCGGCGTAGCGCCCCCGGCTGCTGCCGCTGAGGTCGGCGGTGAGGCCATTGCTGGCGCGCACGGCGGCTTGCGAAGCGCCCGATAGTTTGAGGGTGGTGTTTTCGGTGCGCAGGTCCAGGCCCTCAAACTGGCTGGCGCTGGAGCCGTCCACGGTGAGGTTGTGGGCGGTGCCGCTCAGGGTGGCGTGGCTGGCGCCGCTCAGGCTCACGTCAAGGTTCGGCACGTCCACGTTGAGGCGGGCAAACGACGCGCCCGACACGTCGAGGCCCAGGTTTTCGTCGCGGAAGCCGCTCACGTCGGCCTGGCAGGCCCCGTTCAACTCCAGCTTCTGGAGGCGGGGTAGGGTGATGGTGACCAGAATGGGATGACTGGAGAAGCTAAAGCCCGAAAAGAAGCCGCGGTCGCGGTGGCGCACCACCAGGCGGTCGCCGTCCACGCGCAGGCTCACCTGCTGGAGGTCCTGGGAGCTGCCGGCGGCCTCCACGTGGTAGCTGTCGCCCTGGCGCACCAGCACCCGGAAAGCGCCGTGGGTTTCAATCTCGGTGAAGTTGTCGGGGTTGTTCAGGTTTTTGCGGCCGTTGCCGTAGCTGCTCAGGTTGGTGTTGAATTTCGGGGCCTCGGTGCTGATGCGAATGTCGGGCTGGTCGCCGTCGGTGTTCACGCGCACCCGCATTTTGGTGCCGTTCAGGCCCAGGTCCACCACCTCGTCGTCGTTGTTATCGTCATTATCGCGGTCGGCGCGGTCGTTGTCCGAGTTGCCTTCATCGCCAGCGTTAGCAGGGCAATCCAGGCAGGTAAATTTACCCTCGCGGGTGAAGCGCGCCCGGTAGGGCCGGTCGCCGCCGGGACGGTGGCCACTGGTAAAATCATTGTCGTCAAGGTGTTCAATAAAGAGCGGCGTCAACCGATAGGTCTTGTCCAGCGGCAAGTGCAGCGTCAGGCTCAGCTTCTGGTCGCGGAACGCGGCGTTGCTTTTCAGCGTCGTGCCCTGGTCAAAAATGATGGTCGAATCGCGCTGATTGATGTGGTAGTCGATGGTCTGCTGCGCCGTGAGGCGCGCCGATTCCGGCGTACGGCCGCGGGCCTTAAATTCTTGTTCCACGAAAGGCGCGGCCCCGCTGTCGGCCGGTGCCAGGTTGATAGCTACCCACTGAAAATGGTCTTCCACGTTGCGCGAATCCAGCACGATGCCAGGGCCAGCAATGGGTTGCAGGCCCAGGGTAGTGTTATAGGTGCCTCTGGTCTGAAAATCGCGGGCCACCTGCAGGCCCGCCGCCGCGCTGCCCACCAAGGCCAGCAGCCACAGCCCCAACAGTACGCCTCTCGATGAGCGGCTCAGCACCGAGCGGCGCAACAGCAGGCGCACGCCTAACAACAACAGCCCCAGGCCCGGAATACCCAGCAGCAGCGCCCCGCTAATGGCCCCCCAGGGTGGCAGGTTGCGCACCACCGCCCCGAAGCTGTCATCAAACATAAAGCCATTGCTGGTGCGCTCCACCGCCGTGAAGGGAATAATGCTCAGGGCCGCGCCCAGCAGCATCAGCACGCTAAACAGCCACGAGCCGCCCCAAAAAATTAGCAGCGCGCCCACTATCCAGCGCAGCAGCGTGCCAATCAAACCCACCGCTGGCCGCGCCCCGCGCGCCGCGCTTTCCAGGTAAGTGCCAAGCGGCCGGTTGGGGGGGGTAGGGGCGCCATCGCCATCGAGCGCGCTGCTGCGCAAGTTGTTGTCAATGCCCGAAAGCGTGACGGCATCGCCGCGCATCTGCATCTTCTCCGACATCGTGCGGGCCTCCGGCACCACCGCCCACAGTATGAGGTAGATAATCAAGGTTGAGCCGCCCAGAAACAAGCCTAGCAGCAACAGCACCCGTATCAGCACCACATCGGTCTGGAAGTACGCCGCCAGGCCGGCGGCCACGCCGCCCACCTTGCCCGTGTCGGTGTCGCGGAAGAGCTTGCGCCCGGTGAGCTTGCCGCCAAAGTCCAGCGTGTCAATGGGAGCCGGCGCGTCGTCGCGCTTGGGCAGCACTATCCATAAAATGCCGTAGAGAACGACCACCAAGCCAGGCAGGTCGAAGTCGCGGTCAAAAAGCCCAACACCGGGAAAGGGAAAGCGGTGCCGAAATAAATTGGGCAGCAGCACCAGCACCAGGAAAATCAGGCGCACCACCAGCGGGTTCACGCGGAAATACTGCGCCAGGCCGGCGCACACGCCCGCCACTTTGCGATGCGCCAGGTCGCGATACAGGCGGCGGGGCTGGCCATCGGCGGCTTGGCCGTCGAAGGGGGGGGTAGGGCCGGTGGCGCGGCCGGAGCCGGAAGCAGTCGCGGCCGGCTCGGCATAGGCGGCATCTTCCTCGTCGGGCTCGGTGGCGAAGTCGCTGACGCGGCCCATCTTGGCCGTCAGCTCCTCCACGTCGGCCAGGGTAATAACCTGCTTGCTCACCGAGAGGCGCGCCGCGAACAGCTCGGCAATGCGGCCCTCAATATCGGCCACGATTTCTTCGTGGCCCTGGTAGCTGGCGAAGTGCGCCTTCACCTCCTGGAGGTAGCGGCTAAGTACTTCGTAGCCATCATCTTCAATGTGAAAGATGAGCCCCTGTAAATTGATGCTGATGTTCTTTTTCATGAGAAAGGCCGCAGGCGCGAAGCGCGGCAGGTTAGGCTGAGAAAGGAGATTTGGCGAAAAAGAGAGGCATTAAACAGGGCGGGGCGGCTGGCGAATAATGCCCACCGACAGCGCCATGTCCTCCCAGGTCTGGCGCAGCTCTTCCAAAAACTGGCGGCCGGCCGCCGTGAGCGTGTAGTATTTGCGGGGCGGCCCCGAGGTCGATTCCTTCCACACGTAGTCGAGCAAAGCGGCATTTTTGAGGCGCGTGAGCAGGGGGTAGAGGGTGCCTTCCACCACAATCATGCGGGCGGCGGTCAACTCCTCCAGCATGTCGCTGGCGTAGGCCTCCCCGCGGCCAATAATCTCCAGGATGCAGAATTCGAGGATGCCTTTGCGCATCTGCACCTGGGTGTTCTCTAGTTTCATGGGCGGTATGGGCTAGTAGTAGGTGAGGAACGGTACAAATGTACAACGGGTACTTTGTATTGCATAATACTCGGTGTAAAAATTTTCGTTGCCCGCCGCCATTTATTTTTTCGTCTTTCCTACCCCACCTGATTCTTTCGTCCAATGCCAGCCGCCACCAATCCTAAAAACACGGACTAACTGCGCGCTAGCCAGTCACCTGCGCGTTTCTGGCTTCGCGGCGCGCGCGCGCGCGCACTATCCGGCAGTAACTTGCGTTGCTGCTCCATCTTATTTTTCAATTATTAGTTTGCTATGCTAAAACTTTCCGCTTCGAGCCGCCCCTGGGCGGCAGGGTTGGGGTTGAGTGTGCTGCTAGGGCTGGCCGCCGCGCCCGCCGCCCGCGCCCAGACCAACACGCCCAAGTACAGCAACGAGTTTATGAACCTCGGGGCTGGTGCCCGCTCGCTGGGCATGGGCAAAACCCAGGTGAGCCTGGCCGACGATGCCACCGCCGGCTATTGGAACCCCGCCGCCCTCACCAACATCAAGGCCAAGTACGATGGCGTGCTGATGCACTCCGAGCTGTTTTCGGGGGTAGTGAAGAACGACTACGCCGCCTTTGCCATGCCGCTGGATGAGAAGAGTGCCATCGGCGTGACGCTGCTGCGCTCGGGCGTCGATAACATTGCCGATACTCGTTCGCTCATTAACGAGTACGGATATATTCAGTATGATAAAATCACGTATTTCTCGGTGGCCGACTACGCGCTGCTGCTCTCCTACGCCCGCAAGCTGGGCCCCGAGGGCCTGAGCGTGGGCGGCAGTGCCAAGGTCATTTACCGCAACGTGGGCAGCTATGCCAACGCCTACGGCTTCGGGGTGGATGTGGGCTTGCAATACAACCACAAAGGCTGGCGGCTGGGCCTGATGGCCCGCGACATTACAACCACTTTCAACGCCTGGAGCATCGACGCCGACAAGTTCAGGGCCAACGCGATACCGGGCGAGGCTATTCCGACCAACACGACCGAGCTAACCCTGCCGCGCCTGGTGCTGGGCGCGGGCCGGCAGTTTAAGCTGCCCGCGCAGTTTACGGCCCTGGTGGCCGTGGACCTGGAAGCCACCACCGATGGCCAGCGCAACACGCTCATCTCGGCCAAGCCCGTGAGCGTGGACCCGCGCGCGGGGGTAGAGTTTGGCTATCGCAACCTGGCCTTCCTGCGGGGGGGGGTAGGAAACTACCAGCAAATCGAGAATTTCGATAGGCAAAAGCAGTGGAAGGGCCAGTATAGCCTGGGGGTGGGCGTGGCCATCAGCGGCCTGCGCGTGGACCTGGCCCTCTCGCGCCTCGACGTGGGCGTGCAGGACGGTGCCTCGTCCCAAACCAACTCGCTCATTGTGAGCCTGGGCTACGGCCTGGGCAGCCGGGCCAGCACCGGGCTGCCCAGCATCAGATAAGGTGCGCGTTGCTGACTACTACTACTATAGCTGCTTAATTGGCTGAACTATGAACAATCACTACCCCGCTGCGTGGCAGCATTTAGTCTATAAAGTAAAAACCTGGCGCGGCGCGTGCCTGCTCGTGCTGGCCTGCCTGCTGCTGAGCCCGGTGGCGCGGGCGCAGTCGGGCCCCTACGGCAACGAATGGATAGTGCCGGGCCAGCCGTATTATAAGATGAAGGTGTGGCGCGATGGCCTCTATCGCCTCGACTACGCTTACCTGAGCAAACTCAGCGGCATCACGGGCGTGGCCCCGACGCAGCTGCAGCTGTGGCGGCGCGGCCGGGAAGTGGCCGTGTACCAGGGCGGCAGCGCCGCCGCGCTCGACAATACTACCTACCTCGAATTCTACGGCCAGCGCAACGACGGCGTGCTCGACCGCGACCTGTATAAGGTGCCCGCCGACCAGTCGCATCCATTTTATAGCTTCTACACCGACACGGCGGCCTACTTCATTACCTGGAGCGCCGGCCGGCCCGGCAAGCGCATGGCTCAGCCCGTGGCCGCCGGGGGTGCCCCGCACGCCTGGCGCATTCAGTCGGCACTCAAAGTATTTAATGATTGGTACATGGATGCGCCGAACACAGATTACTATACCTGCCTGCCGTGGCTGGAAAGGGGCGAAGGGTTTTATTCGCATTATAATTTCACCGCCTCCGCTGTCAACGACAGCTTGTTGCGGGCGGTGGAGACGGCCCCGGCGGCCCCGCTGCCAACGGCGGAGGTGCTGATACTGGGGGCCAGCATTCCGGACCAGCCAGCGGGCAAGCACCTAACCAGCGTGGGCGTTATCCCACCGGGCGGGGCCTACCGCGAGCTGGGCGTGCTGACCTACCAGAACTTCGATTTCCGGCGGCAGCGCTCCACGTTGCAGCGCGGCGACATCAGCGCCACGGGGCAGGTGGAGATAAATGCTCGAGTAGTGCCCGTCTCTGGGAGTAGTGGGATACCCGACGCGTGGCGCTACGGTTTTGTGCGACTGACCGCGCCGCAGCAAAATGTTTGGTTTGCCGACCGCCGCAACCTGTGGTTTCAGAACGACTCCTTGCTGAGCGGGCCCGCTACGTATGAGATTGACAATATTCCGGCTACGGTAATTGGCTATGATATTCAGGACCCCTGGAACGTGCAGCGCATCGCGCCGGCGGCCGCCCAAACCCTGGGCAGCGCGGCCCGGCGATTTGTATTTCCAGGGGCCACGAGCGCGCAAACGCGCCGCTTGCTGCTCGCCGACGCCGCCCAAACTTTGGTGCCCGGCGCGCCGATTGCGGTGCATTTTCGGGTTATTGACCCCGTAAAGCCCAACTTCGTTATCATCACTCACCCCAAGCTGATGAGGGCGGCGGGCTCGGAGCCCAACGCGGCCCGCGCCTATGCCAGCTACCGCGCCTCGGCGGCAGGCGGCGGCTACGATACCCTGATGGTGACGGCACCACTGCTCTACGACCAGTTTCACTACGGCGAGCGGTCGCTGCTGGCGTTGCGGCACTTCGCGCTGTGGCTGAACGCGGCCGCGCCTGTTCAGACCAAATACCTGCTGTTGTTGGGCAAGGGCATACAGCCTGATGCCTATTATAACGATGACTCGCCCCCCACCACTACCCTAGGCCTGACGGCCGCCGCCACAACCCGAGTTCTGGGAGACCAGGGCGTGGACCTGGTGCCGGTTTCATCGCGGGCGGCGTCGGATGACATTCTTTCCAGCGACTGGCAGCACGACAACTTCGTGGCTAAGCTGCCCACGGGCCGCGTAGTGGCCGCTACCCCGCAGGAGGTGTTGGACTACCTTGCCAAACTGATAACGCACGAAGCGCTGGGCGTGGAAAGCTGGCGCAAAAATGTGGTGCATCTGGCAGGGGGTAAAAGTGCCTTGGATTTTCAAGAGTTTGGGGGCTACCTGGATGCGTATAAGCAAATCATTGAGCGGCCCTTATTTGGGGGGCAGGTGACAACCTTCCGGCGCACGACACTCGGCCTGCCGATAAGCATTAACATCTCGACTGAGCTGAATAATGGCCTCTCGCTCATTTCTTATTTCGGGCACGGCTCTACCAATACTTTCGATGTGAATCTCGGCGACATCAACGACCCGGTCAATAACTATCGCAACGCGGGCCGCTACCCGGTGCTCATGTATGATGGCTGTGATGCGGGAGCCTGCTTCTACAACGCTCGCTCATTTGGTACCGACTGGTTGCTGGCTCCTAATAAAGGTGCCATCGGGATGTTGGCCGAGACGGACTTTGCTTACGCCTACCTGCTCAACCCGGCCCAGAGCCTGCTCCACCAGCTCTTGTTCAACAATCCTGTCTGGTTTGGGCGGCCCGTGCCGGAGGTGCGCAACGAAGTGGTGCGCCGCTTGCAGAGTACGTCGCCCTACTTGAACAACCCTGCCGGGGCTGTGGACCTGCTAGCCACGCTGTGGCAGGGCGACCCGGCGCTGCGCCTCTACGCTCCCGCCAAGCCCGACTTCGTGGCCAACGGCGTGTCGATGACGCCCGCCACGGTGGCCGCCACGGCCACCAGCTTTCAGCTGAATATTTCCGTGAGCAACCCCGCGCGCATCACCTTCGACTCGATTGAGGTGCGTATTACGCGCAGCTACGCGTCGCAGAACGGGGCGGCGGCCCGCAAGTCGGACGTTTTCCTCAAGACGTTCCGCCAGGCCTGGCAGCGCGACACGACGTACACGGTTACGATTCCCAACTCGGGCAACGTGTTTGGGACCAATAAATTTCTGGTGGAGCTGGACTACCGTAATAAGGTAGCCGAGCTGAACGAAAACAACAACTCGGCCGAGCTCTCCTACACGTTTCTGCAAGGCGGGGTGACGCAGCTGACGCCAACGGAGTTTGCCATCGTGGCGAGCCCTACCCCCCGCCTGGTGGCCCAAAGCAACGACCTGGCCTCGCCCACGCGGGGCTACGATTTCCAGGTGGACTCGGTGGCGACCTTCGATAGCAAAGCCTTGCAGTCGAAGCCCAACCTGCAAGCGGCCGCCGTTGCCAGCTGGACCCCGGCGGCCCTGCTGCCGGCGGCCGGCCGCGACTCGGTGGTGTGGTACTGGCGCGTGCGTTTCACTACCCCCTCGGTGCAGGAGGATGGCAGCTGGCAAGTAAGCTCTTTCCGCATTATCACGAAGGCACTAACGGGCGGGTGGTCGCAGAGCCACAACGGGCAGTTCGACCGCGACCAGCTGCAAAGCGTGGCGGTATCGACGCCCGGCAACCGCTGGAAATTTGCGGACCAGCAGCAGGCCTTGCAGCTACGCACCGTGGGCGGCGGGGGCGTGGGTAGCGGCCCTACCTTCAACATCAACAGTGGCTACGGCATCTTCACCGATGCCACCCAGCTGCCTTTCGTGGCCGATTGCGGCATCAATTCGCCCAACCTGCTCGTGGTAGTGCTCGACGAGCATTCGCTCAAGCGCCTGACCATTACGCAGGGCGGCCCCTACCTCACGTGCGGGCAGGGCAGCCAGACCTTCTACCACTTTGGCAACGCTGCCGACTCTACCGACAACCTCAATAACAGCGCCACCCGGCAGGCCCAGCTTAAGACGTTCCTGAGCAACGTGCCCGATGGCGCTTACGTGGCCCTCATTAGCGAGAACCGGCTGCGCTACGCCAGCTTGCTACCCGTGTTGGGCAACTCGTTTTCGACTTTGCTCGGCAGCAAGCTCATTACTCAGCTCAAAAACGGTGACCCGTGGGCGCTGGTGGCGCAGAAGCGCGCCAGCGGCGGCCGCCTGGTGCAGGAGGTTGGCCCCGACCGCAGCCTGACGCAGGCCAGCTTCAGCCAAGTCGTTAACCTCAACACCATGCTCACTACCCCCGGCCAGGTTGGCAGCGTCACGAGCACGCTCATTGGCCCGGCCCAGAAGTGGCAGACGCTCTACAACACCATCCGGCGCGAAACGGCTACTTCGAGCTATACGCTGGTGCTGTCGGGCATTGATGCCACGGGCAAGGCCACGGTGCTGAACCCGAACGTGGGCCACCAACCCGTGGACCTGAGCAGCTACTCGACCACCACCTACCCCTACATGCAGCTGCAGCTGGCCCTGCGCGACTCGGTGAACCGGACGCCGCCGCAGCTCAAGCAGTGGCTCATTACCTACAAGGGCTTGCCGGAGGGCGTGGTGCGCCGCGACCTGGTAGCCTCGGCCGTGTATGATACGACGCGTATTAAAAACCAGGCGCTTACTGTTGGGGTCATCAGCTTTCCGGTGAAGTTTGATAACGTGTCGCAGGAAGCTTTTGCCAGCCGCTTGCAGGTGCAGGTGCAGCTTATCAACGTGGCCACGGGCCTGCCGGTGGCCAGCACTACCAAGCTGCTGCCGGCCCCGCGCGACCTGGGTGCCAACGACAGCGTGCTGACCGTGAACGTGAGCCTAAACGTGAAAGGGCTGTTTGGCCGGTTCATTCCGCGCGTGTTCGTCAATCCGCAGTTGCAGCCCGAGCTGTATTATTACAATAATATCCTGACGCTGAATGCCTTCACGATTGGCGATACCAGCGTGCCGCCTACCCTCGACGTGGCCGTTGATGGCCGCCACATCCTGGATGGTGAGCTGGTGTCGCCCACGCCGGTTATCAGTATTCAGCTGAAAGACAGCGATAAAGTGCGCCACATTACGAAGGCTTCTAACTTCACGGTGTTTCTGCAAGGCCCCGGCCAGGCCACGGCCACGGCCATCGACGTAAACGGCCCGCTGGTCCATTTCAGCGTGGATAGCACGGCTGGCAGCGTGGCCCGCCTGGAATTCAACCCCAGCAAGCTGGCCGATGGCGTTTACACCTTGCGCGTGCAGGGCCGCAACCCGGCCAACGCCGCCGCCGCCGCCCAGGATTTTCAGGTGAAGTTTGAGGTAGTGAATGCCTCCACAATTACCAACGTCTTTCCCTACCCCAACCCCGTGACCAGCAAGGCGCGCTTTGTATTTACGGTGACGGGCCAGGAGTTGCCGCGCAACATGAAAATCCAGATTATGACCCTCACCGGCCGGGTCGTGCGCGAGATTTTTATGAGTGAGCTGGGCCCGCTGCACATCGGCAACAACATCACCGACTACGCCTGGGATGGCACCGACCAGTACGGCGACCGCCTGGCCAACGGCACCTACCTCTACCGCGTCTCACTCGACCAGTCGGGCGGCACCTTCGAGCGCCGCGCCACCGCCGGCGACCAAGCTTTCAAAAACGACTGGGGCAAGCTGGTCCTGCTGCGGTAAGGGGGTAGGGTGCGGGGCTTGCCCCCGCCCGGCGTTGAACAATTGAGGTCAGATTCGTTCAACGCCGGGCGGGGGCAAGCCCCGCACCCTACTTCGTTTTCTTACCTTCTTCTCAGCGTTACGAAGCTGTAAGCCAGCGCGTTCTTCTCGTCGGGCTCGTGGCGCTCGCGGGTTTCCTCGCGCCAGTCGGTGGGCGAAAGGGTAGGGAAGAAGGTGTCGCCGTCGGGCACGGTGGTGTGCACTTCGGTGAGGTACACCACGTCGGCGGCGGGCAGGGCCTGCCGGTAAATTTCGCCGCCGCCAATGATGCAGACTTCCTCGCCGCCGGGCTGCGCGGCGGCCAGCGCCAGCGCCTCGGGCAGCGAGTTGGCCAACAGCACGCCGGCCGGCGCCGGCCAGCCGGGCGTGCTGGTAATTACGATATTGGCCCGGCTGGGCAGGGGCCGCCCGATGCTCTCAAACGTGCGCCGGCCCATCACCACGGGGTGGCCCAGGGTGTGCGTTTTGAAGTGCTTGAGGTCGGCGGGCAGGTGCCAGGGCAGCTGGCCTTGCCGGCCGATTACGCCGTTGTCGGCGGCAGCTACGACGATGGAAACCATGATTTCAGGTATTAAGTAGCAGTGAGTAACTGCTGTTACACAACGGGGAGTAGCGCGAACTTTGTAGTTCGCGCTACTCCCCCTTGCCATCTCGAATAAGATAGGGCGGAACAGCAGTGAGCAATTAGTAGGGGCGAAAAGCTATTTTTTAGCTTAATTCCAGCTTGGTGCCGCGCAAAAACTCTTCGGTCGTGAGGCGCTTTTTGCCTTCGAGCTGCACTTCGAGCAGGTTGAGCCAGCCGGTGGGGGTAGCTACGCGCAGGTAGTGGCGGCCGTCGGTGGCCCAGGTGCCGGCGGGTGAGGTAGGGCCGAGCAGCGCGGCGGCGCGGAATACTTTCAGGCCCCGGCCATCGGGCAGGGTGGCGTAGGCGGCGGGCGCGGGCGCGAGGCCGCGCACCTGGTTCACCAGCTCGGCGGCGGGGCGCTGGAAGTCGAGCCGGCCGGTTTCCTTGGTCAGCTTGGGAGCGGGGCGCAGGTGGGGGGTAGGGGGCTGCGGCGTGCTGGGCGCGGTGCCCGCCGCAATGGCCGCCACCGTGCGCCGGCCCAGCGCCGCGCCCGCCACCTTCAGTTTATCATATAAAGACCCAAAGTCATCGGCAGGCTCAATGGCAATTTTATCCTGCAAGATGAGGTCGCCGGTATCAATCTCGTGGCGCAGAAAAAAGCTACTCACGCCCGTTCCCTGGTCGCCGTGCATCAGCGCCCAGTTGATGGGAGCCGCGCCGCGATACTGCGGCAGCAGCGAGGCGTGGATGTTGACCGAGCCCAGGCGCGGCATGTTCCACACGGTTTCGGGCAGCATCCGAAAGGCTACTACCACTTGTAAATCAGCGGTATAGGTTTTCAATTCGGCCTGAAAAGCCGGGTCTTTAAGGTTAGTCGGTTGCAGCACGGGTAGGCCGTGGGCCAGCGCCGCCGTTTTCACGGCCGAGGCCTGCAATTGCCGCCCGCGCCCGGCGGGCCGGTCGGGTCCGGTGATGACGGCCACCACCCGCGCCTCGGGCATTGCGAGCAGGGTTTCGAGGGTGGGCACGGCGAAGTCGGGCGTGCCCATAAAGACGATTCGGAGGGGAGCGGGCATTTTAGTGAAGAGATTAAAGCCGTTTAGGAAGTAGCCATAAGTTGCCTGAATGTCATTCCGAGCTTGCCGAGAAATCTCGCTCGCGCCGTTCGGGTGTCGGTCAACGATGCGAGCGAGATTCCTCGGCAAGCTCGGAATGACGGGCTGACGACTTCCTACAACAACTTCGTAAAATGGTCACGCTACGCAAGCGTCGGCCTATTATTTTTCAGGATACAACAAATACTTCTTGCGCAGCGCCTTGAACTGCCCCAGCCGCGGCTGCCAGCTGGCCCGGATGCTGGCTTCGGAGCGGCCCGCCACCACCTGCGCCCGCAGCGAGTCGGTGCCGGCCAGCTGCTCAAAATACTTCGTGAAGAAGTGCGCCTTGTCGGTGCTTTGCTGATAAAAATTGAGCAAATAGCGCACGCTGAAAAACTCGGCTGGCTCGCCGGGCGCTGGCTGGCGCAGGTCGAGGCCGTAGCAGAGCTGGCCATTCAGCGGGGGGGTAGGGGAGCCGGCGTTGGGGCGGGGCGTGAACTGGTAGGGCCGCGTGGCGGGCTGCGTGGGTGCCCCAATCACCTCAAATGGCCGGTCAGTGCCGCGCCCCACGCTCACGTTGGTGCCCTCAAATAAACAGATGCTGGGGTAGAGCGCCACCGCCCGCGCGGTGGGCAGGTTGGGCGATGGGCGCACCGGCAGGGGGTAGGGCGTGGCGTGGGTGTAGCCGCCCGCCACCGGCACCACCGTGAGCGGGCAGGCGCGGCCGCCGGCCAGCCATTTTTCGCCATTCATCATCTTCGCCAGCTCGCCCACCGTGAGGCCGTGGCAGATGGGCAGCGGGTCGAGGCCCACAAACGAGCGGTGCTTAGCCTCCAGCACGGGGCCATCGACTACCGCGCCGTTGGGGTTGGGGCGGTCGAGCACCACCACCGTTTTGCCCTGCTCGGCGGCGGCTTCCAGTATATAATGCAGCGTGCTGATGAAGGTGTAGAAGCGCGTGCCTACGTCCTGGATATCAAACACCAGCACGTCCACGTCGGCCAGCATCTCGGGGGTAGGCTTCTTGGTTTTACCGTACACCGAGCGCACGGGCACGCCGGTGCGGGCATCGTGGCCGTCGGCAATGGTGGCCCCGTCGGCCGCCTCGCCCCGAAAGCCGTGCTCGGGCGCGAAAATGGCCGTCAGGTTGACGCCCAACGTTTTAAGTGTATCCACCAAATACGCGTTGCCGACACGCGAAGTCTGGTTCACGACCAGGCCCACGCGCTTGCCGCGCAGGGCAGGCAGGTAGCGGCCCAGCTGCGCCGCGCCCACCACTAGCGGCCGGGCGGGGGGGGTAGGGCGGGCCGCCGGGGCCGGGCGGCGGGCGGGCACATCGGCGCTGGCCTCGCCGTGGGGCGAGCAGGCGCCGAGGCCCGCCGCCACGAAAATCCATTTCATCATGGCCCAAAAGTACCGTTGTTACTAAGAAGCGCCCAGCGCGGCCGTAGCTTTACGGCCACTCGTGAATACCGCCCGCTACATATCGCGCCGCATGGATGGCGCCGACACCGGCTCCTTTACCCATTCCGTTACGCGAATTGCCACGGTCAGCATTGCCCTGGGCATTGCCGTGATGATAGTGTCGTTCTCCATTCTGCACGGGTTTCGCGAGCAGATTCAGAACAAGATTTTCTCGTTTGGTGCCCACGTGCAGCTCTCGCGCTACGACACCAACAACTCGCTCGAAGTAGCACCCATCTCCGAGCCCCAGCTGCGGCGCGCGCTGGCCCGCTACCCCCAGGTGGCCTCCGTGCAGTCCTTCGCCCGCAAAACGGCCATCATTAAAACGCCTGACGAAGTGCTGGGCGTGGTGCTCAAGGGCGTGAGCGAGCGCCACGGCCCCAGCTCGATGCGCCAGAATATGGTGGCCGGCAAGTTCATCACCTTCGCCGATTCGGCAGCCAGCAACGACATCGTTATTTCGCAGAAAATAGCCGATAAGCTGCGCCTCAAAGTGGGTAGCAAGGCGCTGTTCTACTTCATTCAGCAGCCGCCGCGGGTGCGTCCGTTCCGGGTGTCGGGCATTTACCAAACCGGTCTAGACGAGTTCGATGAGGTGTACGTGCTCGGCGATTTGCGCCAGATTCAGGAGCTCAATGCCTGGCCCGACTCGTTGGTGGGCGGCCTTGAAGTGCGCCTGCGCGACTTTGCGCGGCTCGATGCCACCTTCGACCAATTCTACGAGCAACTGCCCTACGAGGTGCGCATCGAGAAAATAACCGACCAATACGCCCAGCTCTTCGACTGGCTCAACCTGCTGAACCGAAACGTAATTATCTTTTTGATACTCATTATTTTCGTCGCCACCTTTAATATGGTCGCCACCATTTTCATCATGATTCTGGAGCGCACCAAGATGATTGGCATCCTGAAGGCCGTGGGCGCCACCGACAACCAAATTCGGGAAATGTTCTTCTTTCGCGGGCTATCCATTACCCTCAAAGGGCTCGTCATTGGTAATGTTATCGCGCTGGGATTCTGCGCGTTGCAGTATTATTTCCGTGTCATCCCGCTCGACCCCGAGAACTACTACATGGACCGCGTGCCCATTGCCTGGGACCCCACCGTGATGGTGCTGCTCAACGTGGCTACGCTCACCGCGTCCATCCTTTCGGTACTCATTCCTACCTACCTGATTGCGCGCATCAAGCCGATGGTCGCCATTCGGTTCGACTAAAGCGCTTGCGTGGGGTAGGGCCTGGAACCCAGCTTGTTTATGGCCTGTTAAGCCCGGCAACCCGACCAAAAAAGCCCGCTGGGAAACTGGAAATCAACTTTTTATCTCCTCATACTGTCATCCCCTTTTTTAGCGTTTACCCAATGCAAAGCGGCCGTTGGCCGATGGAAGAGGGGGTAGGGGGTGAAAAAAACCGTATCTTGCGGGTCCAAATAAAGCATTTTTCTACTTCGGGCGCATGCAACCAACCTGTCGCCCTGCTGCCTCTCAAGGGTATCACAATCTTCTTTTTTTCATGAAAAACCTCGTTCTACGAGCAAGCCAGCTGATGCTGGCACTAGTGCTGCTAGGCAGCCTCGGCCTCACTAGCTGCAAGTCTTCTGATTCTACCACCGTACTGGGTAACTGGACTCCAGCCAGTACGTTTAGCGGCGCGGCCCGCAGCAATGCCGTCAGCTTTGTTATCAATAACGTGGCCTACGTAGGCACCGGTGTCGATATTAATGCCAAGAAATACAGTGATTTCTATTCACTAGACCCAGCTACCGGCGGCTGGAATAAAGTAACGCCATTGCCCGCTACCGCTGCCGCGCGCTACAACGCCGTAGCCTTCTCTGCCGCTGGCAAAGGTTACGTGGGCACCGGCTACGATGGGGTCAACCTGTTGAGTGACTTCTGGCAGTTTGACCCGACGGTTAATACCGTTACCACCACCACCACGGGCACCATGACCACGACGACGACTACCATCGGCAGCTGGAAGCGGGTGGCCGACTTTCCAACCCCGAACGGCTCGGGCCGCTACGGCGCGGTAGCCGCTAGCATCAGCGATATTGGCTACGTAGGCTGTGGCTACGACGGCAATAACGAGAATGACTTCTATAAATATGACCCCACTAAAAATACCTGGACGGCCTTGACGGCCGGCTTCCCCGGTAAAAAGCGTATTGGAGCAACCGCTTTCGTCATCAACGGTCAAATGTACATGGGTACGGGTATTGACAATAACTTGTACGTAACGGATTTCTGGGCCTATAACCCGGTTGGCAACGGCACCTGGACTCAGAAGAACTACCTGGCCAACATCAGCAACTCGACAGGCTCGTATGATTACAGCGCCGTGGCGCGGGCCTACGCTTCTTCCTTCGTAGTTGGCAACCTGGGCTACGTAACGGTGGGCAGCAACAGCGCCGTGCGCGCCGACGTCCAGGCTTACGACCCTACTATGGACACCTGGACGGCTACCAACCCCTTCACGTTTACCGGCGGCGGGGCCGGGCGCAACTCAGCCGTGTCGTTTGGCATTGGTAACTACGGCTATGTGGGCACGGGCTACAACGGTAGCCAACGCTTCGATGATTTCTATAAATTTGACCCTAGTGCAGCGCAGCAGTAACGCAGCGACGCGAACAATGGCCAGCTGGCTCCGGGTTTCCTCCCGGAGCCGGCTGCCCTACGCCCTTCTGCTGGCGCTGGCGCTGCTGGCGGCCAGCTGCACCAAGGATGTCAGCGACATTGGGGTAGGGCTGCCCGACGCGCAGGCCAATACCGGGGCGTATCTCATCGATACCGTTACTATCCGGACCTCCACGGTGTTGCGTGACTCGGTAATAACCTCCAACTCGGACAACCTGCTGGTGGGCCGCTACACCGACCCGCAGTTGGGCACGCTCACGGCTAAAAGCTTCTTTCAGGTGGGCCTGACCGATGCATTCCACCCCGACCCCACCTTCGTGTACGACTCCACGACGCTGGTGCTGCACGCGGCAACCCCCAAGACGCCCGATAGCTACCTCTACGGCGACACCACCAAGACCCAGGCCTTGTTTGAGGTGCATCCGCTCATCGACCCCATCTCGCTAACCAAGCCGTCTTTCGCCTCGCCCAAGCTCACCAGCCTCAACTACGACTCGACTACGCTGCTTAACAGGGGCGGTGTAGCGCCCAGGGTGCGGACCCGACCCACGCAGACCATCTTCCGCTTGCCTTTGCAGGATGTTTTTGGCATGAAGCTGCTGTCGATGGGCCAGTTGGGCCTTCTTAATACCCAAGACCTGTTTGATAACTTTCTGCCGGGCCTGGTTCTTACGCCGGCCTCCGGCGACGACGCGGCTATCGTGCGGCTGAGTGTCTCGGCCACCGGCGCGGCGCTGATGCTCTACTACCACGACCCGACCAATCCGACGGTAGCGCTTTCCAGCACGTTCTCGCTGGCAAATGGCAACCGGCACTTCTACCAGGTAAAGGCTGGCCGCAGCACGGCGGCCATCCGGAATCTGCCCACTACCTCGCTCCAGGCGGTCAATTCCTCCCTCACCGGGATGACTACCGTGGTCGAAGGAGCCCTGGGCCTGCAAACCCGGTTGGAGTTTCCCTACCTCACCGACTTGCAGCAGTTTGGGGCCAACCTCACCGTCACCAATGCCCAGATTACGGCCTTGGTGCCAGCTTCCACGCTTTCGCCATTCGTGCCGTTGCCACCTAATCTCACGATTAGACTCACCGATGCCAACAACCATCCTACTGCCACTTACGTGGGTAGCGTGGCGTATGCTTCGGGGGTGTCGTCAACCACCGGCATCGAACAAGGTTCGTACAATTGGGTGGTAACTGGTTATATACAAGGAGTTATCAACCGAACGATTCAGAATAATGGCTTCCTGATTTCTTCCGCCGCGCCGGCTCTTCCCAACCGGGCAATCCTGGGTGACTCACGCAACACGACCAATAAGCTCGCGCTGCGGATATATTTCATCACGGTAAAGTAAGCAGTTGCTTCACCGCGTTGGCCGCCGCAAAGGGGGTAGCAATTGCCGCGATGCGCGGAAATTGCTACCCCCTTTCATTATTATCGATAAAAGGGACAACTAAGCCTACCCCTCTTTCTGTTTAAGGAGGGTGTCTGACCTGCCTCTTGCCTCCGCCGCCCGCCCCGACCTGCTGCGCGTTTCCTACGACGATTACCGCGCCCTACCCGCTATTGCCAACTCCGACCTGTCGCGCCTGCGCGATGCCCTCGACGGCCGCCCGCCCCGCCCCGACTCCGGCTCGGGTGCCCTGAGCTTCGGCACTGCCTTCCACACGGCCCTGCTGGAGCCGGCCGACTACCAAGCCGGTCAGCCCGGCCTCAACGACACCCTCATTTGGTGGCTGGTCGAGGGCGTGAAGCTGAATACGGAGCTGAATCGCCTGCTCGAACACGGCGTGACCGAGCGTAGCGCCGTGTTCAGCGAGCCTACCACCGGCACGCTCTGCAAGCTGCGCGCCGACTTGGTGCTGGACCAGCCTGGCCAGCCCTACACCGTCGTTGATTTCAAAACTACCCTGGCCCGCGACGCCGACCACTTCCGGCTGCAATGCAGCCACTACGACTACGACCGCCAAGCCGCCTTCTACCTCGATGCCCTCCAGGCCGACCGCTTTCTGCTGGTAGGCGTGCAAAAAGTAGAGCCTTTCGGCGTTTTCCCCCTCGAAGTGCCTGCCGCTATGCTGGCCGAAGGCCGCCGCAAGTATATGCACCTGTTGCAATTGCTGCGCGCTCCCGCCACCGCCCCCGCCTACCGGGCCGAAGCCGTGCAGGCTGCCGCCGCCGCCCTGGGCCACGGTCAGCCGTCTGCCGGCTAGCCCAAGCGTTGGTTGTCGGGGAATTTGCTAAACAATTAGTTAGCCAAGCAAGTACTGCTGGTAGTTGCCTGACGGCGACCCCCGTTGCTGGTCCGGTAACAAGGCCAGGCTGTTAGTATCCCTACCCTCTCCACCATGAATACGGTTAAAAAAGCGCTACTGGTGCGCCTCGAAGTGAAGCCCGGCCACGAGCAAACCGTTGCGAATTTTCTGCGTGGTGCCCTGCCCATTGTGCAGGCCGAGCCCGCCACCTTCACCTGGTACGCCTTGCAGCTGGGGCCATCCACCTTCGGCATTTTTGATACCTTCCCCGATGAAGAGGGCCGAAAAGCCCACTTGGCGGGCCAGGTAGCCGCGGCCCTGGGCACCCACGCCGACCTATGGGCCAGCCCCCCCGCCATCGAGATGGTAGATGTATTGGCCAATAAATAGTCGCTTACGCTAGACAAACTTGTTAGCCGCACCAGTGCCGTAGCGCGCCGGGGCGGCTTTTTTGTTAATTAACTGCTGTCACGCGGTGAGCAGTAGCGCGATTTTTGTGAATCGCGTCCCCGCGCCGTTGGAATGGCTTTCACGGCGCGGGGACGCGATTTACAAAAATCGCGCTACTGCCCCAGCGGCGCTTTAGCGAAGAAAGCGCGTAACAGTAGTAATTAAAAGCCAGCCAGCCCGTTAGCGGCCAACTCACGCAGCAGCTGCCCCAGGCCGGCTGGCTCTTGCAGCTGCCGCGCCAGATACTCCAGGTAGTCCGTTTCGGCCCGCAGGTCGCGCTTAATCTGGCGCAGGCGGGTGCGCTGCTGCTTTTCGGTGCCGCTCCAGGGCGCGTCTTCCACGGGGCGCTGGGCGGCGGCCAGCTCCTGCGCCAGCTGCGTCTGCTGCTGCGCCAGCGCGGCAGTGTAGCGCCGCAGCAACGCATTAGCTTCGGGGCTGGCGGCGGGGGTAGGGACCTCACTGGCAGCCAGCAACGCCAGCAAAGCGGCCAGGTCGCCGGCCGCGTAGGCCGCCGTAATGCGCTGCATCAGCGCCGTTTGGGCCTGCTGGGTGGCCGCATCGGCCTGGGCCGCCCGGTCGGGGTGGTGCAGGCGGGCCAGCTGCCGGTAAGCAGCCTTGGTGTTTTGCAGCAACGACTGGCCCTCGGCTTCGGCGGCCTGGGCCTGGGTAGCGTGGTGCAGCTTCTTGCGCTGCTGCCGACGGGCGCGGGCCGCCGCCGCCGCTTGCTCGTGCGGCAACTCGTGCGCAGTAGGCGGTTCGGCCGGCGAGAGGGGGGTAGGGGCCACCTCCTCGTCTGGCACGGGCGCAATAGGCGCGTAGCGCGCCAGTAGCTCGCCCTCATCCTCCCCAAAGCGCCTTTCCAGGCTGTGGGCATTATGCACTAGCAGCTCCGTCACCTGCATCGCCTCGGCGCGGTTGAGGTAGCCGTCGGTCAGGGCAAGTTCGAGCGGCGCGTACAGTGCCCGGCGGGCCGCTACGGCGGCGGCGGCTACCGGCCCCACCTGCCGCCAATACGTTTGGCGCGTAGCCGCCTGCGCCGCCCGCAAGGCGCTCAGCTGCGCGCGCAGCGCCTCAATAGCCGCCATCGCCGCGCGAAAGGCCTGCTGGGCCGGCGAGCCCACGGCCGCTGTCGCCACCCGGTCGGGCAGCCATTGGCGCTGGAGAAAAGTAGAATCAGTCACGTTTCACAAAAATACGGCTCGGCGCCAGCCGGCGCTCAGGATATTTCTCACGAAACAAGCTGCCAAAAAGAATGTCATTTCGAGCTTGCCGAGAAATCTCGCCCGCCCCGTTGAACGACACCCGAATAGCTACGAGCGAAATTCCTCGGCAAGCTCGAAATGACGTTCTTTTTGCTTCTTACTTCACGTGGCTGTCGAATTAATTAATGCGGTTTAATCGCATCACTTATCGTCTCTTGAAAAATAATTCAAAAATTATTCAACGAATAGTTGCGCAGGTAAAATAATTGCCCCACCTTTGTCACGCTAAACCCCAAACACCATGTACCACCACCTGATAAGCTTGCGCAATTCGGATAAAAAGCAGCCAGAAAAGCTGCTCCGGCTCGGTACGTTTGCCTGATTTTAGCTTCCGCTAAGACTGTCGCCGCCCGAGCCCTTGCAGCTCGGGTTTTTTGTTGTTAGCCGGTTATCAGCCGCTTAGCTCATTCTCCCGATGCCCATATTCCGCCCCAGCTTCCTGCCTGCCTATTCCCAGCCGCAGTTCGGCCTAGCCGGGCGGGATGGGTATCCCCGTGGTTTTTCTTCGTGGTTTCGACACCGGTAATTAATCGGTAAGACCCTTGCGATAGTAAAAGCCCAGCCTCGAATTCCGGGTTTTTTTGTGTCTGTTTCGCAAATAAAAATTAATTTTTATTTGCTCGGAAAAGGTATGTCCACTGCAAATTGATAAGCGATAAAACCGCAATTAATTCAGCTTATTTCCCATCCGCTACTTATTTGGGTTATGCGTTTCAACTTTAATTCTCGCAGCAACGCCGCGCCGGTTCGCAACCACGAAAACGCGCCGGCCTACCCCCTCACTCCGGCCCAGAAGCTGTACGCCGCCGTGGCTACGGCCGCCCTCAGCGACCAGTTCTACGAGTCGGCCGATACCCGCTTGGTCCGCCTGCGCGAATTGGTGGCCCGCAGCGACCCGCGGTTTGTGGCCCGGCTGGCGGTGTATGCCCGCGAGCAGCTCTACCTGCGCTCGGTGCCGCTGGTGCTGGCCGTGGAGCTGGCCCGCCTGCACCGGGGCGACAACCTGGTGAGCCGCTTGGTGGCGCGGGTGGTGCAGCGCGCCGACGAAATCCCCGAGCTGCTGGCTTTTTATGCCCAGGCCAATGGCCGCACCGGCGCGAAAGTCCTGGGTCGGCTCTCCAAGCAGATGCAGCACGGCCTGGCCCTGGCTTTCAACAAGTTCGACGCCTACCAGCTGGCCAAGTACGACCGTGACGGTGCGGCCGTGCGCCTCCGCGATGCCTTGTTCCTGGTGCATCCCAAGCCCCGCGACGAGGCGCAGCGGGCGGCATTCGACCAGCTCGTGGCCGGTACGCTGCCGGTGCCCTACACTTGGGAAACCGAGCTGTCGGCCGCCGGGCAAGTCGCCTACCCCTCGCCCGCCGAGCGGCAGGCGGCCGTCACTAGCACCTGGGAAACGCTGGTGGCCAGCCGCCGCCTGGGCTACATGGCCCTGCTGCGCAATCTGCGCAACTTGCTGGAAGCCAACGTAAACGCCGAAACGCTGGCCCTGGCCTGCGCTACCCTCGCCGACGCCGGCCAAGTGGCCCGCGCCAGGCAATTGCCCTTCCGCTTCCTGGCTGCCTACCGCGAGGTGCTGGCCCTGGAAGTGGGCGCGGCACCCCAGGTGCTGGCCGCGCTGGAGGCCGCTATTGGGGCCAGCGCCCGCAACCTGCGCGGTTTCGGGGCCAACACCCGCGTGGTGGTGGCCTGCGACGTGTCGGGCTCGATGCAGCAACCCATTTCGCCGCGCAGCAAAGTGCTGCTCTACGACGTGGGCCTGGTGCTGGGCATGTTGCTGCAAAGCCGTTGCCAGCACGTAGTTACCGGCATCTTTGGCAACACCTGGAAGCGGGTGGCGCTGCCCCAGGGCCAGGTGCTGCGCAACGTGCAGGAGCTGTACCGCCGCGAGGGCGAGGTCGGCTACGCTACTAACGGCCACCTCGTGGTGCAGGACCTGCGCCAACGCCGCGAGGTAGTGGATAAAATCATGATTTTCACCGACTGCCAGCTCTGGGACAGCGCCGGGCAAGGCAGCACGCTGGCCCAGGAATGGGCCGCTTACCGCGCCAACGTGGCTCCCCAGGCCCGCCTCTACCTCTTCGACCTGGCCGGCCACGGCACCGCCCCGCTCGACGTGCGCGCCGAGCACGGCGTGGCCCTCATCGCCGGCTGGTCGGATAAAATCTTCGACGTGCTCGCTGCCCTCGAAAAGAAGGGTAGCGCGCTCACCGAAATCGAGAAAATTGAGCTATGAAAACGGAGCGGCCCGGCCGGGCAATCAAGCGGAAACCCCGGCCGGTCGCGTGAGTCAGTAACTAGACTGGGAATAAATTAATTTATTCGGGTGTACTGAAACTGGCAGACTAATTGTTATACCCTTCATACGAATCTGTGCAATGATTCCCGACTTAGGCAAACGGCTGACCCCTTAATGGCAGCCGCTGGCCGGAACGGCTACCCGCCGGGGCCCTGTTTGCTCCGGCGGCCCGTTCCAAACCGGCCGCCAACTCCCTCTCTTTCAGGTGCCGTAGGTTCGGCGTTACTTCGTGGTTGTCGGTGCAAGCCGTAGGGTTCGAATCCCACCGTCGCTACCCCCTCGGGCGCGGCGGATACGCCGGCCGCTTGTCGCCCTGAATCTGGAGAAATTTCAATTTGTCGCCTATCTAAATTAGGTGCCGTAGTCCGGCCATACTTCGATTGCGATTCGCCAGGTCGCGGGTTCGAATCCCGTTGGCTGCTGCTTCGGTAGCGGCTGTAGCTCAGCTTGGTAGAGCAGGATACAGAAGGCCGGCCGCTTGTTGCCCCAAGCAGATACTCCTACCTAAACCGGTGCCGTAGTCGCGCCTTACTTCGTTCCAGACGATGAGATGCGGGTGCAAATCCCGCCCGCCGGCCCCGCCGGCGGTAGCGTAAGCCAGCAACGCGCATACGTAGGCGCGGCGCCCGTTGCCCGGTTTAGTTTTTATTACCTGTAATAAGCAGGTTATTACCTAGTTGCCGGATGCCATAGGCCCGCGTTCCTTCGACCTGTCACGTCGCCTTCTGGCCCGACGCGGGCCGCTTGTCGCTCCGGTAGTTTGTGGGTGAAGCTGATTGGAAAGCTGCCTACCCGTCATGCAGAGCTTGCCGAGGAATCCCGCTCGGGCCGTTCGGACATCGTTCTATGAAGCGAGCGAGATTCCTCGGCAAGCTCGGAATGACGTTCCGCCGAATTCCTAATCAGCCGCATCACTAATTCCAACTTCTAAATCTCAAAACAATGGCTTCTATTTTACGGGGCAATGACTTGCGGCAGCTCGGGTTTCCCGAGGGCCGCGCTATTGGGCTGGCGCTGGCGCAGCTGCAACGCAAAGAATTCAAGCGCCTGACCCAGGCCGACCAGCTCGAATTGTTAGGAGCAATTCTGGCGACGCCCACCGATTTCCTCACCGACCTGGCCTGGAGCCACACCGCTGCCGCGCTGCTACCCCCCGTGTCGCGGCACATCGAGCTGGTGGCGCGCAAGCCCTACGTCACCTTCGGCGCCGAGCACATCGAGGCCGGGGCGGTGCACCAGATGGAAACCGCCATGAAGCTGCCCGTGACCGTGGCCGGCGCGCTCATGCCCGACGCCCACCACGGCTACGGCCTGCCTATCGGCGGCGTGCTGGCCACCGACAACGCCGTAATTCCCTACGCCGTGGGCGTGGACATTGGCTGCCGCATGGCGCTTTCGGTGTATGACCTGCCGGCTAAATTCCTTACCCAGCGCGTGCAGGAAGTGCGCCACCTGCTGCTCGAAAACACCCGTTTCGGCAGCGGTCGGAGCTGGGAGCGGGGCCAGCGCCTCGACCACGCGGTGCTGCACAGCGACACGTTTCAGGCCATTCCGTTCCTGAAAAACAAGCTCGACCGCGCCGCCGAGCAGGTGGGCACGTCGGGCTCGGGCAACCACTTCGTGGAATTCGGGATTGTCGAAATCACTGACCCGGCCAACGAAATGGGCCTACCCCTGGGCCAGTATGTGGGCGTGCTCTCGCACTCGGGCTCGCGGGGGCTGGGCGCGGGCATTGCCGAGCACTACACCAAGCTCGCCAAAAACGTGTGCCAGCTGCCCGGCGAGGCCCAGCACCTCGCCTGGCTGGGCCTCGACACCGAGGCCGGCCAGGAGTACTGGGCCGCCATGAACCTGGCCGGCGACTTTGCCTCGGCCTGTCACGACCAGATTCACCGCCGCCTGGCGCGGGCACTGGGCGAAAAGCCGCTGGCGAAAGTGGAAAACCACCACAACTTTGCCTGGAAGGAGCGCCTGGTCGATGGCCGCGAGGTCATCACGCACCGCAAGGGCGCGACCCCGGCCGGCGCGGGCGTGCTTGGCATCATCCCCGGCTCCATGACGGCCCCCGGCTTTATTGTGCGGGGTAGGGGCGCGGCGGCCTCACTGTCTTCGGCCTCGCACGGGGCCGGTCGGCTGCTGTCGCGCACCCGCGCCAAAGCCGAAATCGGCGAAGCCGACCTGCGCCGGCAGCTCGCCGACCACGGCGTGGAGCTGCTCGGCGGCGGCCTCGACGAAGCCCCGCAGGCCTACAAAAACATCCACACCGTGATGGCCAGCCAGCGCGAATTGGTGGAGGTGCTGGGCTCCTTCACGCCCAAAGTCGTGCGGATGGATGGCACTTGAAAAAAAGTTCCATCGGGATAAATCCGCTAAGCTTAAGCATTGCGTAAAGTATCATAAGCTCGTCAGAGCTGTATTTTCATAGCTCAGAAAAGCCCGCTGCCCTTGGCTGCGGGTTTTTTATTGCCCTTGCCCGTTGGCGTTAGGGGTGGGGGTAGGGGGCAGCACCCGCACGGCATCGCCCACCCGCAGGCGGCCGCCCTGGGCAATGTGCGCCGTGAGGCCGCCGTGCCCGCGCATGGCGTTGTAGCCGCCGGAGCCGAGTTCTTCCTCCATGCGCGAGCACGGGTGGCATTCGCCCGTGATATCCAGAATTACCTCATCGCCGATTTGAATCTGCCGTCCTTTGAGGGCCAGCAGGTTGAGGCCACTCACCACCAGGTTGCGGCGCAGGCGGCCGGGCGCCACCGGCTCGGCCAGGCCCAGAAAGCCCGCCACCGCCGCCAGATGCTCGTGCTGAATAATGGTAATCTGGCGCTTGCCGCCGGCCTTGGAGCTGGCGTGGTCGCCGGCCAGGTGCCGGTCAGTAATTATGTCGGCTTCCGCCACGGACTCCGGCTCGGTGCGGCGCGCCGGGCGCCGGCCTATCCACTCCAGCCGGCCCACCTGGGGTAGGGTGGCCAGCAGCCGCGCCACCGTCGATTTATCATCCCCAAAAAAAGGAAAAGCCATATAGGGTAAGGTAAGCTTTAGCTTGCCGGAAAAAAAGCGTGGTAAGCTTCAGCTTGCCGTGAGTAAACAGAAAAGAATGAGCCAGTCTTAAAACGGCAAGCTAAAGCTTACCCTACAGCTCATCAGGCGTGCCGAAGCCTGCCCGAATTTCGGGGTGGCTGATTTGCCCGCCCAGGTTGCCGGCGCGCGCCAGCATGCCAAAGCTGAGCACCGCGCCCAGCAGCGTGAGGCCCACCAGCAGCCGCGCCCGCGCCGCCCGCTGCCGCAGCTGCATGATAGTGAGCAGCGCCAGCGTGCCCGTGGCCACCAGCACCCAGTAGCCCGCCCGCGCCGCCTGCGCATGGTTTTGAATAAGCGCCTGGCTCACGCGCGGCATATCCCGCACCACTTTGGCCGCGCCAGGGCCCGTGAGCTGCGCCGGCAGGCCCACGGCCACGGCCAGCACCAGCGCCCACAGACCGGCCCGCAGCAGCGCGTCCTGCCGCTGCAGCAGGCCCGCCGCCAGTAGCAGGCTGCCCGCCAGCGCCCCAAAAATGGGCGCGTGATTAAAAAGAAGGTGCCAGTGCGCTTGGTTCATAGTTGTCAGCTGTTGATTGCTGGTAGTTGATTGTTGAGCAACAGGGAAGCCCTACCCCCACGACTAGCAAGCAACACTCAAGGACCAAAAAATGTCAATCGGCGCGGTGGGCGGCCAGCTTGTCGTGGTGGTTGTCCTCGGCTTCTTCCACCGAATGGGTTTCGCCCAGGTCATTGTCGGCC
The DNA here is from genome assembly GCA_001596155.1 of Hymenobacter psoromatis. Classification (NCBI taxonomy): domain Bacteria; kingdom Pseudomonadati; phylum Bacteroidota; class Cytophagia; order Cytophagales; family Hymenobacteraceae; genus Hymenobacter; species Hymenobacter psoromatis. The sequence goes on from CP014771.1 coordinate 27,070, forward strand.
CTGGCTTTGTCGGCTAATAAACAATAAAACTGGTGAATGAGCCTAATTTCTGCCTCCGAAAAATCCTGGGCGTTGATGAGGCGATTGCTCGCGCCTTTGGTGGCCGCCAGCAGTTCATTCAGTTTAAGATGTAATACCAGGGAATCTTTATTCTGCGCCCGCTGAATGAGGAAAACCATCAAAAAGGTAATAATAGTAGTGCCCGTATTAATAACAAGCTGCCAGGTTTCAGAATACTTAAACAGCGGCCCGGTCAGGGCCCACACCAGCACAATACCCACCGCTGCTACAAATACGGCGGTCGAGCCCGCCACTCTGGTAGTTTGCTCGGCAAAACGCCCAAAAAATGAATTTTTACCGAAAGCTTTGGGTGCGTCAGGCATAAAAAAGGAGGTAGAGAAAATAAACACGCATTGGCTACTTTCTTGCCAATTAGCGCGTAAGGTTTGGGCCGACTGATTATTTACGGGGTAGGGACAGCAAAAATCGGCAGTAGGTTTGAAAAAAACGATGAAGCGTAGTACATTTGCACCCGCTTCGCCGCCTCAGCGAAGCCGGCCCCACCGGCCGAGTCCAAGTTGCCGATTGCCTTTTGCGCACGTGGTGAAACTGGTAGACACGCCACCTTGAGGGGGTGGTGCCTTCGGGTGTGGGAGTTCGAATCTCCCCGCGCGCACGCAAATCGAAAAGCCCACCGCAAGGTGGGCTTTTTTTGTAGCTGGCTATTTCTCAAACGGATTGCCGGGCACCACCAGCACCACCCGTTCGCGCTCCACCAGCACCTGGCCGGGCAGCGAGCCCTTGGGCTTGCGCACAAACTTCTTGGGCGTCACCGTGACCGGGCACAGCGAGTCGTGCTGGCGCTTGGAGTACCAGCCCGCCAGCTGTGCCGCACGCGCTACCACCGGCTCGGGCACCGGCTGCCCCGCCCGGTGCCGAATGACCACGTGCGAGCCGCTCACGTCCTTGGCGTGCAGCCACAGGTCGTCCTTGTGGGCATATTTCTGGGTTAGTAGGTCGTTGTTCTGCGCGTTGCGCCCCACCAAGATGGTAAAGCCGTGGTCTTCGAACACCTTGAACGGTAGCTCGTTAGCGGCCTTGGCGAGGGGGGTAGGGTCGAGGGCGTGCAGCTTGCGCCAGGCGCGCAGGCCGCGCAGCTCGGCCAGGGCGGGCTGGTCGTCCAGCTCTTCCAGCAACACCAGTGCTTGCAGCGCTTCCGCCTCGCGGTCGGCCACGCGGGTTTGGAGCTGGCGCTCTTCAATTTGCTGATTCTTGGCCTTGCGATACAGGTTTTCGGCGGTGCGCTGGGGCTTTTCCAGCGGCTTTAGCTTGATGATTACCGACTCATTGGTGTAAAAATCGACTACCTCCACTTGGGCCGTGCCCGGCGCGATAGCGTGCAGATTAGCCATAATGAGGTCGGCGCGGCGGCGGTAGCCTGCCTCGTGGGCCAGCGCGTGCAGCCGCTGGCCCGCCAGGTGCGCGCTGGTGCTGGCCTCCTCGGCGCGGCGCGTTAGCAGCTGGCGCAGCTGGCGGCGCTCGGTTTCGAGGGCGCGGCGGGCCAGCGCCAGCGGCACAAAGCGCCGCAGCGCGCCAATGGGGTCGGCACCGGGCAGCGTGTCCAGCACTTCGCCCAGCGGCATCAGGCTGAGGCGCGTGCGGCCGTCGAGGAAGATGATATAGTAGTGCGCCGGGTTCTCCAGCTCCGCGAGCAGTTCGGTGGCGAGCTGCTGCTTTAGCGCGGCCGGGGTGGGGTCATAGCCGCGCTGCTCGCGCAGGAAGCGCGCCGGCAGGTCGGCCAGCGCGGGCGGCAGCTTGCCGGCTTCGCCGATAATGAGGGGGGTAGGGGCCGCGGCGGGCACCAGGTCGGCATCAGTAGCATAGCGCTGATGAAACAACTGGGCCGGCGCGCCCGGCGTGGGCCGAAAAATAGCATTCGGCCGGGGGCCATACAGCTTGAAAACCAGCGTCGCGGCGTCTTCCACGAACCTGAATTGCAGCACCCTATCCTGCGGCCACACCTCCACGCTGGCCACCGTGCGGCCCAGCAGCTCTGGCAATAAGTCCACCGAATTTTGGCGGGCGCGGTGGAAGGTTTCGGGCAGCGCCAAGGCCGGAAAAGCCGCGCCTAATTGCGCTTTCAGCCAAAACTCAGTACCCGTTTCGCTCAGCAGGCCGATTACCAACTCGTCCTTCTCCTGCGAAAAGCAGCTGGCCACGCGGTAGCCGCGCAGTTGCTCGGTAAGAGCCGGGGCCAGCTGGCGCAGAAAATAGTAGTTGGTATGCATGGCAACTTAATCAGGTGGCTGTAGCTGCAGTTTCAACAGTGGCACTAGTAGCAAGCGCGATTTCCTGACCTCGCGCCAGAAAGGCAACAGGATGACCGCAAAACCGAGCACAAAAAATATAAACGAAAGCATATTATCACTACTGAAATATCCTTCTTCCCATGCTTGGAGAAGAAGAAGTCCAGCTAACATTCCCGTGATGCTTTCCCATATAAGCAAAAATAACAGCGCGTACCATGCTAATCGATACCGTAGTTGTAGTTTACTACCTCCGTCGGTAGTAGCGCTCACGCGGCCCACTAAAACTAAGGGTGGCGACCTCATAAGGCTGACAAGAAGCTGAATAGTGAATGTATTAGCCTCCACGTTTCCTTTGAAATTGTGGTTGATTTTCGGAGAACCAAACCCAATGTACTGGGTTAGTATCAGGTCGCTTCGTATCTGCCGCAGCAATGCGGCTGGGGATAGGGGTGAGCGATATTCTTCAGTAAACCACGGTAATAAGCGCATTACACTACTCCTACCCCTCCACTGTTAGCCCGTCGTAAGCCAGCCGCACCCAGGGGGGTAGGGTAGCTTCCACCTCGCGGTGGCGGCCCAACTGGTGGCTGATGTGGGTGAGGTAGGCCCGCCGCGGCTTCAACTCTTCCAGCACAGCCACGGCCTCACTCAGGCTGAAATGCGAAATGTGCGGCTCGTGGCGCAGCGCGTTGAGGACAATCGTGTCGGCCCCGCGCAACTGGTCCATCGTACTGTCCGGTAGCTGGTTAGCATCCGTCAAATAAGCTATATCGCCGATGCGGAAGCCCAGCACCGGCAGCTTATAGTGCAGGGCGCGCAACGGCTGCACGCGTAGGCCCAGCACCTCAAAAGGCTGTTGGTCGTCGGCAATGGGGTGCAGGCTCACCTGCGGCACGCCAGGATATTTGTGCTCCGCGAAGACGTAGGCAAACTCCCGCTTGAGCTGCTCCAGCACCCGTGGCTCGGCAAAGATGGGCATCTCCTGCTGCTGCCGGAAGTTGAAGGCCCGCACGTCGTCGAGGCCCGCCGTATGGTCCTTATGCTCGTGCGTGAACAGGATGCCATCGAGCTTGCCGATGTGCGCCCGCAACATCTGCTGCCGGAAGTCAGGACCCGTGTCGATAACCAAGCTGCGGCCTTCTACTTCCAGATGCACCGATACGCGCAGCCGCTGGTCGCGGTGGTCGAGCGAGCGGCACACGGGGCAGGAACACCCAATCATGGGCACCCCTGACGAAGTGCCCGTACCCAAAAAAGTAAGTCTCATATTTTTTTAAGCTGTTGGCTAGTAGTCATTAGCTTCTGTCGCTTGAACGAAAGCTAACAGCTAGCGGCTACTAGCCAACAGCTTAAAAAAGCACCTAGCCTACGTACTGCCGCACTACCCGCACCAGCGCATCGAAATCGAGCGGCTTGGGCAAATAATCGGTGATGCCGGCCTCGCGAAACTGCTCCAGCGAGTAGTTATTGGCGTTGCCCGTGATGGCAATAACGGGCAGTTGATTGATGCGCGGGTCGGCGTGGTTGCGGATATCCTTGGTGCATTCGAGGCCGTTTTTTATCGGGATATTGATGTCCATCAACACACCGTCAACGGGCTCACTGTCCAGCTTACTCTCCAGCTGGCGCAGCACTTCGCCCCCATTTTTGGCTAATACAATCTTGTACTTCTGCTGCTCCAGTATTTTACGGGTCAGGCTCAAGATAACTGAGCTATCCTCGGCAATAAGAATGGTTTTGGGTTGAGATTCGGAATCCATGAAAGAAGTGAAATGGTAGTGGGCAAAGAAAGTTTATAACAGGACTAGGTAATAACCAATGAATTCTACTAAATGTCAATAATATTCTTGTAAAATTTATTCTATCGCCGCGAGTATAGCCGGATAATGACTGATAAACTGGTCAAATAGTTGCCCCAATTCAGCAAGTCCCTGGGATAAAGAATCCGTTTCGTGGTTCTTGATTGCCTGCTCCAGCGCCAACGCCTTGCCGGCCAGGTGCGTAATGCCGAGCGTGCCCGCCGTGCCCTTGAGCTGGTGCAGCAACGGATGCAGGCCTTCGAGGTCGGCCACGCCCCAGCAGGCATTGGCTTGGTCGAGCAGGCCGGTAGTTTCCTCCACAAACTCGCTGTAGAGCTCGGCCGCGAAGCCATCGCCACCCAGCTGGTGCAGCTGGGCCAGCACTTCAGGGTCGATGATGGCGGGGGGGGTAGGGGTCGCTACTTCGGCCAGGGGCTTGGGGCCATTGACCCAGCGGGCCAGGGTTTCGGCCAGCTGCTGATGCTTCACGGGCTTGGCCAGGTAGTCATCGAGGCCAGCTTTCACAAAGCGCACCGCATCATCGGGCATCGAATAGGCCGTCATGGCCACGATGGGCGGGCTGGCGCTGCCCAGCTGCGCCTTGATGGCGCGGGTAGCCGCGATGCCATCAAGCCCCGGCATCTGAATATCCATCAGAATGAGCTGGTAGGCAGCATGGGGGGCCGTGGCGCGGGCAATGGCTTCGTAGCCATCGCTGGCTATTTCCACGTGGCAATTGAGCTTAGCCAGCAGGCGCGCGGCCACTTTTTGGTTAATGGCGTTGTCATCGACCAGCAAAATCCGGGAGGGCTCGCCGGTGAAAGTAGTCTCGGCAGGGGGCGTCACTACCGGGGCCGGCAGTTCCAGCATGGGTGCCGGGTCGGCCGTAAGCACCTGGCAGCGAATAGTAAACCAGAAAACGCTACCCTCCCCGGTATTCGAAAGCACCCCAATGGTGCCGCCCAGCAATTCGGCCAGCTCCTTACTGATGGCCAAGCCCAGGCCCGTGCCACCATAGGCTTTGCTGGGGGTAGTGTCGAGCTGCGTGAAACTAGTGAACAGGCGGGCCGCGTCGTTGGGCGAAATGCCAATCCCCGAGTCCTGCACCGCGAAGCGCAGCGTGCAGTATTCGCCCTCGGTGCGCACCAGCGAGGCCACCACGTTTACCGTGCCCTGCACCGTAAACTTGATGGCATTGGCTACCAGGTTGGCCAAAATCTGCAAGAGCCGCGTCTCGTCGGTAACGATGAACGTGGGCGTTTCGGGCGTTACGAGGTAGTTGAAGCGGATATTTTTCTGATTAGCGCGGTAGGAGAACAGCGCGCTCAGGCGGTCGAGCAGCGGCACCAGCGCCAGCGGCGACTCGTGCAGCCGCATCTTGCCTGCCTGAATCTTCGACAGGTCCAGAATATCGTTCAGGATGGTGAGCAGCGCCTCCGAACTCGTGCGCAGCGTATCCACGTAGTCGGCCTGCTCGGCGTTGAGGATAGTCTGGCCCAGCAAGTCAATCATCCCGATAATGCCGTTCATGGGCGTGCGCAGCTCGTGGCTCATGTTGGCCAAAAACTGCGTTTTAGCCTCCGAGGCGGCTTCGGCTTCCTCCTTGGCCAGGCGCAGGTCGTCCTGAATGCGCCGGATTTCCGTGATGTCGCGCACGATGCCCTCGGTGCCGAAGGCAGTGTGGCGCGCATTCACGAGCACGCTTACGGCGTGGCCGTCGTGGTGGCGCAGCTGGGTTTCGAAGTTGCGCAGCTCGCCGTTTTTTCGCAGCTCCTGCAGCAGGTTCTGGTGCTGCTCGGGCTGCCAATACACATAATCGATGGAGTGGCTCAGCGCCTCGGTAGGGTTATAGCCCAGCACTTCGCGCACCGACGGACTTAGGATAGTAAAGCGTCCTTCGCGGTCAGTACGGTAGTAGATGTCTTGAAAAGACTCAAAAATGGAGCGAAACTTCTCTTCCTGCGCTGCCAACACCAGCTGGGAGTTTTTTGTAGCGGTGATATCCTGCGCTTGGGCGGTAACCTCTTCAAACGAGCCGTCGGGCAAGTAAATAGGAGCCAGCGTGACGTTCAGCCACACATCAGGACCTTTTACTTTACGCATGACTATTTCAAACTGTTGCGCCTCGCCCCGTCCCGCCGCCAAGTAGCTGTGGCGAAACTGCTCGCGGGTTTCCTCGTCAGCAAGGGCAATATCCGACTCTATTAGATTGAGCCCCTGAATAGGAAGCGTGCCGTTGCGGTACAGGTAGAAGTCAGCGTAGTTGCGATTGAACGACACAAGAAAGCCGCGCCGGTCCACGTTCCATATCAGCTGCGTGCCGCTCTCAAAAATGGCGTTGAGGCGGGCATTTTGCAGGGCCAGGTGTTCTTCCTGCCGCTTGCGGTCGATGGCCAGGGCCACCTGACCCGAAATAAAATGCAGAATATCGAGGTCAGCCGGCGTGTACAGGTCGGCCCGGTCATACTCCTGCACCGTGAGCACCCCGATGGTGCGGTCGCCCACGCTTAGCGGCGAGGCTAGCAGCACGGCCGGCAAGCGGCCAAACGCGGTGAGTTCGCCCGTGCGCATGAGACGCAGCAAATCGGCCTTGGTGAAGTACAGCGGCTGGCCTTGCTCGATAACGTATTCGGTGACGCCCATCGAAAACGGCCGCCCGTCGCCCTGCTCAAAATAGGCGTGCTGGTCCACGTAATACACGAATTCCAACTCGGTGCGGTCATCATCGCAGAGCGCGATAAATATATTATTTGTTTCAATGACCTTGCCCAGCTCGCGGTGAATGGCTCCGTAGAGGGCGGGTAGGTCGTGGGCCGAAATAGCCAGGTTGGCAATGCTGTAATAAACTTTTTGCAGGCGCTCAGCCTTGATTCGGTCCGTGATGTCGTGCAGCACGGCGCGGGCGCTGGGCAAGCGGCCGGGCTGCTGCTCGCTGCTCACCGAGCCGATAAGATGCACCGGCCGGCCGGCCTTGGTCAGCAGCACGGTTTCGAGCTTGTTAAGGGCCTGGCCTTCGTAGAGGCGCCGCAGCTGGTAGAGCAGCTTGGCGCGGTAGTAGGGGTGCACCACATCGGTGAAGGGCCGGCCCAGCAGCTCGGCCTCCGTGTAGCCCAGCTTTTCCTGACCCGCCCGGTTCACGAACAGCAGCACATTGGTGGCGCTCAGATGCAGAATCAGGTCGTGCGAACTGTCGAAAAATTCGCGCAGGTAAGCCGGCTCGGGCAGGGCCAGCTGCGCCCCGGCACCGGGCTGCGCGCCCTTGGGCAGCACATGGCCCGCCATCCACATGCCCGTGATGTCGCCCTGCTCATCCAGCACTAGGTTAGACTGCCATTGCAGGGTAAGCTGGCTGCCATCTTTGGCGGCCAGCTCCGACTCATAGTAGGGTAGGCAGGCCTCGTTGCCGGCCAGAATGCGCCGGGTTTTGCCCTGGTGCTCAGCCTGCTGGCCGCGAGGGAGTAGCTTAGAATAGGGCTGACCCAGTAGCTCGGCCTGGTCGTAGCCGCTGAGGTTAAGCAGCGTGTCGTTGGCCTCCACAAGCAGGCCGTCGCGGTCAATCACCGCGTAGGCCAGCTGTAGCTGGTCGAGCATGAGGGCAGTAGCCGGCAACATAGATACCGGAGAAGGAGCTTGCATAGAGGGCGAATAACCGCTCACTGGGGGCTGTTTTTTTCAGCAGTGCACCAGCGGGGTTAGTTTTGGGCTGAATTTACGACGGACGCGTCATTTTGTATTCCTGTGTGGCCAAATTAGTTGCCCGAGCGGCTTCGCGCATCGTGCTGGCCGCCACTACCGACCTCAACTACGACCAGCGCATGCAGCGCATCTGCGGCAGTCTGGCGCGGGCCGGCTACGCGGTGCAGCTGGTGGGCTGGCAGCGCCCGGCCTCGGTGCCGCTGGCCCCGCAGCCCTACGCCCAGCACCGGCTGCGGGGCTGGTTTCAGCACGGTAAGCTGTTTTATATCGAGTATAACCTGCGGCTGCTGACTTACTTGCTAGGCCAGCGCGCCGCAGCCTGGAGCTGCGCCGACCTCGACGCGGCCCTACCCACCTGGCTGCGGGCCCGACTCAGCGGCCAGCCGTTCGTGTACGACGCGCACGAGTTTTTTACTGAGGTGCCCGAGGTGGTGAACCGGCCCCGCGTGCAGCGCGCGTGGCAGTGGGTAGAGAATTTTATCGTGCCCCGCGCCCGGCTGCGCTACACCGTAGGCCCGGCGCTGGCCCGGCTTTTTGAGCAGCGCCATCCCGGCTGCGCGTTTTTTGTGGTCAGAAATGTTCCTTCGTCTCAGGTTCCTGGTTCCTCGTCCCTGGTTCCTAGTTCGCTCAATGACCAAAAACCGATAGCTGACAACCAGAAACCAGGAACCAGGGAGTCAAAAGGACTACCAACCTTACTATACCAGGGCACCCTCAACGTGGGCCGCGGCCTAGCCGAGCTGCTGGCCGCCATGCCGCAGGTGCCGGCGCGGCTAGTTATTTGCGGGGAGGGCGACTGCTCGGCGGCGTTGCGGACGCAAGCCGCGCGGCTAGGGCTGCTGGCCGCGTCGGGGCAATATCCGGCGGGGCAGGTCGAGTTTCGGGGCTACGTGCTGCCCGAGGCGCTGCGGGCGCTCACGGCCCAGGCCACGGTAGGCGTCATGCTGCTCGAAAACATCGGCCTGAGTTATTATTACTCGCTGGCCAACAAATTCTTCGACTACGTACAGGCTGGAATTCCGCAGCTCTGCATCGACTTTCCCGAGTATCGCGCCCTCAATGCACAGTACGAAGTAGCCGTGCTGGTGCCCGACCTGGCACCCGCTACCTTGGTGGTCGCCCTGGCCCGGCTGCTGCCCGGCGGCCAGCCCGGCCCCTACTACGAGCAGCTGGCCGCCAACTGCCGCCGCGCCCGCACCGAATGGAGCTGGCAGCAGGAAGAAAAAAAGCTGGTGCATCTCTATGATGAGCTACTGCGGGTAGGGTAAGCTTCAGCTGGTCGTGGAAAGGAATGTGCGGTGAGCTTTAGCTTGCCGTTTGTCAGCACCTGTGCCTCATGCCCGGCAGGCTAAAGCCTACTCTACCCCCCTCGGCGAGCTAAAGCTTACCACACATTCCTTTCCACGACCAGCTGAAGCTTACCCTACCCGCATGTTTTCAACCGAATTCCTTACGCAGCTCGACCCTACCCCTGCCGACCCGCGCCCCGTGCTGCTGGCCGTGGCCGGCCCCACTGCCGTGGGCAAAACGGCCCTTACCGTGGCGCTGGCCCAGCAGCTGGGCACCGAAATCGTATCGGCCGACTCGCGCCAGTTTTTTCGCGAAATGAGCATTGGCACGGCTAAGCCCACGCCGGCCGAAATGCAGGGGGTAGGGCACCACTTCCTTGATTCGCACAGTATTACCCAGGACTACAGTGCCGGCCGCTTTGCTGCTGAGGCGCAAGAACGGCTGCGGGGGCTGTTCGAAAAACACCCGGTAGTGATTGCCACGGGCGGCTCGGGGCTGTACTTACAGGCCCTTACCGATGGCCTCGACGAGTTGCCGCCCGTGCCGCCCGCCGTGCGCCAACAGCTGCAACACGAGCTGCAAACCCACGGCCTACCCCCCCTCGTGGCCGAGCTGGCGCGCCTCGACCCCGTGGCCCACGCCCGCCTCGACCTGCAAAATCACCAGCGCGTGCTGCGCGCTCTGGAAGTGACGCGCGGCACCGGGCAACCCTTTTCCAGCTTCCACCGGGGGCCGGCCGCCGTGGCGGCGCTGGCGGCCGCGCGGCCCTGGCGCGTGGTAAAAGTGGCGCTTACCCGGCCGCGCGAAGCGCTGTACCAGCGTATCGACCAGCGCGTGGAGCACATGCTCGACGCGGGTCTGCTGGCCGAAGTCGAAGGCTTGCTGCCCTTCCGCCATCATCAGGCCCTGCAAACGGTGGGCTACCAGGAACTGTTTGGCTACCTCGACGGCGCTTACGACTATGCCGAAGCCGTGCGCCTGCTCCAGCGCAACACCCGCCACTACGCCAAGCACCAGCTCACCTGGCTCCGCCGCGACCCGGAGTATTTTAAGTATGAATTATGAATGGTAAATTATGAATTGAAATAAAGATTTATAAAATTCATGATTCATCATTTATTATTTATACTTAAACAGAGAGTATCTCCACCATTCGCATAAAGCTCTGGTTGATAACTTTACGCTTGTTGATGGTGTCTTCGAAGGGCGTGTACATGAGTTTGCGGTCCACGATGCCGGCCATCACATTCTTCATGCCGTTGAGCAGGCCCTCCACGGCCGCGATGCCGAGCTGCGAGGCCAGCAGGCGGTCGGAGGCCGTGGGCGAGCCGCCGCGCTGGATGTGGCCCACGATGGTGACGCGCGTATCGAGCTGCGGAAGCGCCTCTTTCACGCGCTTGGCCACTTTGTGCACGTTGCCTTCTTCCTCCCCCTCAGCCACGATAACGATAAACGAGGTTTTGTGGCGGGCATAGCTGCTTTGCAGCGACTCGATAACGGCCTCCACGCTCATGGCCGTTTCGGGCACCATCACGATTTCGGCCCCGCCGCCGATGGCGCACGGAATAGCGATGTAGCCCGAGTCGCGGCCCATTACCTCCACAAAAAAGCAGCGGTCGTGCGAATCAGCCGTGTCGCGAATCTTGTCGATAGCCTCCAGCGCCGTGTTCACGGCCGTGTCGTAGCCAATGGTGTAGTCGGTGCCGTAGAGGTCGTTGTCGATGGTGCCCGGCGCGCCCACCGTTGGAATGCCGAATTCCTGCTCAAAAATGTTGGCCCCCGCAAACGTGCCGTTGCCGCCAATTGCCACCAGGCCCTCAATACCGTGGTTCACGAGTTGGTCGAAGGCCTGCTGCCGCCCCTCCTTGGTCATGAACGTCTGCGAGCGGGCCGATTTCAGAATCGTGCCGCCGCGCTGCACCGTATTCGAAACCGAGGCCGAATCCATGCGCACGAACTCCCCCTTAATCATGCCGCTGTAGCCGCGCATAATGCCGTAAACTTCGATGCCGTGGTAAACGCCCGCCCGCACCACCGCCCGCAGGCAGGCATTCATGCCAGGAGCGTCGCCCCCGCTGGTAAAAACCCCAATTCTTTTCATAAAACAAAGTCAGCTAAAGCGCCCCGTGCCAACCTAACGGTGACTTACGCGCCGCAAAGGTCGTAAGGCCGCCGCACTTGCCGGACGGACTTTGTGGATTTAACCCCGACATTTTTGCGTTTCCTACGTAAAAGGCCCGATGATTACGTAACAGACACTTGGTTATTAGGGTTTTTTAGCTTACTTTTCGGTATCCCACCGCCCACCTTCACTCTCCCTTCCATGTTTGGTTTTTTCGAAAACGAGCAGGCCAAAAAAATAAAAGGCCACCTCTGCAATCTCGCCGCTCTCGCCAAAGCTGACGGCCATGTTGACGACCGTGAAATGAATTTTATCATTACCGTCGGGAAAAAGAACGGGGTGTCAGCCGGTGAAGTGCGCAAGCTCGTCAACGGTAATTCCGACTGCCTTTCCGACCTGCCCAGCAACGATTCGGAACGCTTCGACCAGATTTTCGACCTCGTTGATATGATGCTGGCCGATGGCATCGTGGATGAAACGGAAATGGATTTTTGCATTATGATGGCCGAGAAGCTGGGCTTCCGCCAAGCCATCGTGAGCGTGCTGGTGCGCAAGATTTCGCAGGGCGTAAAAGACGCCGTACCGCGCGAGCGCGTAAAGGATGAAAGCCTGTCTTTCCTGAATCATAACCCGCTACCCCAGCGGTAAATCTCAACCACGGATTCGTCGGATTTTGTGGGTGATTCCCTTGTTGCTTCAGAGAAAGCCTCACCCCATATAAAAAGGCTGCCCCACAGGCAGCCTTTTTGGTGCGTTTGGATAATCGCCCACAAAATTCGATTAATCCGAAAAATCCGACGAATCCGTGGTTCAGACAGTTTGAATGGCGCGCAGCAGTCCCGCCAGCGCCGCGTCAATCTCGGCCTCAGTGATGGTAAGCGGCGGCGCGATGCGCAACGAGTTATCGCAGAACAAAAACCAGTCGGTCAGGACGCCCTCCTCGGCCAGCGCGCGGTCAATAATCGGCTTGAGCACCTCAAACGAGTCAAATTCCACGGCCATTAGCAGGCCGCAGTTGCGCACCGCCCGGATGGCCGGGTGCACCAGCCCGGCGCGCAGCCGCGCCGCCTTGGCCGCCACGCCCGCCAGCAGTTTTTCTTCCTGAATAACTTGGAGCGTCGCCAGCGACGCCGCGCAACTCACCGGATGCCCGCCAAACGTGGTGCAGTGCCCCAGAATCGGGTTGGTCTGGAAGCCCACCATAATCTCGGGCGACGAGATGAAGGCCCCAATCGGCATGCCGCCGCCCATGCCCTTGGCGCACACCAGAATATCGGGCACCACCCCAAACTGCTCGAACGCCCACTGCGTGCCCGTGCGCCCAAAGCCGCACTGAATCTCGTCCAGAATTAGCAGCGCGCCCACCGCCGTGCAGCGCGCCCGCACGGCGGGCAGGTAGCCGGGCAGGGGTAGGCGCACGCCGGCCTCGCCCTGAACGGTTTCGAGCACCACGGCGGCCGTGTTTTTGGTGATTAACTCTAAGTCGGCCAGCTCGTTGTAACGCAGGTGTGTCACGTCGGGCAGCAGCGGCCGGTAGCTGTTCTTGAAGCCCTCGGAGCCCGTGATGGACAGCGCGCCGTGCGTAGAGCCGTGGTAGGCATTGAGGGCCGAAACCAGGCCCGTGCGGCCGGTGTGGCGCTTGGCCAGCTTGAGCGCGCCCTCAATGGCCTCGGTGCCCGAATTGGTGAAGTACACCGTGTCGAGCGGGGGGGGTAGGGTGGCGGCCAGCGCGTGGGCCAGCCGCGCCGGCGGCGCCTGCACAAGCTCCCCGTACACCATCAGGTGCAGGTATTTATCGAGCTGGTCCTGAATGGCTTGCAGCACCCGCGGGTGCCGATGCCCCACGTTGCTGACGCCGATGCCCGAAATTAAATCCAGGATGGGGCGGCCTTCCGGCGTGTACATATACACGCCCTCGGCCCGCTCGATTTCCAGCAGCAGCGGAAACTCGGACGTCTGGGCCTGGTGGCGCAAAAAAAGTTGGCGGGGCGTAAGCATAATGCCCGCAAAGGTACCGCCGCCGGGCAGGGGTAGGGCCGGCTACGGCTCGGTAACCGGTGCCGGGGTGCCCGGCCGGGCCGCCACGCGTTGCAGCACCTCCTTGGTAAAGTCGCGCTCGGCCTGATACAGCTCCGCTACCTGGCGCATGGTCAGCAGCTTCTGCAAGCGGTCGAAATAGTTTTTCTCCAAATCCAGCTGCTGCCGGCGCAGAGCAAAATCCTGGGTGAAGTTGTCGCGGAGCTGGGCATCGCTCAGGGTGGGGTTTTTGGCCTCGTTGCGCAGCAGCCGCGCCGCGCGATTTAACTCGCGGCGGCGGCCCACGAATTCATTATACACCGGCCAGAAGCGCTGAGCCTCGTCCTGGGTTAAGGTCAGGCGCGAGGTAATGAAGGCGATTTTGGCGTTGTCGAGCTGATTAAGGCGTCCACCCTGGCCGGGCCGGGCGCGCCCCTGCGCCCGCGCCGGCTGGCCAGCCAGCAGCGCCGTGAGGCACCAGCTACTCAGTAATAAGAAACGTAAGCTATTCATAGCAAATAAGTTAAAAGCCTAGAGCATTGCCGGGCCCTCCGTAGGCTGGGCATCGAGCGCTTCGGTCAGCTCAGTGGGTGAAGAGTGTAAGTACTGCCGCGTAATGCCCAGGTGGCGCGTCGGTAACTCCGCCAAGTCGAGCATATCAAGGTGGGTTTCGCCGCTGGTGAGGTAGTCCACCAGCTGCTGCTGCGGCACGGCATCGAGCGCCACCGAAGGGGTAGCCACGCTCAGCGGCGCGCTCCCCAGCCACATGGAGGCCGCAAACGTGCCCAGCAGCACCGTAGAGGCTAGGCCCGTGCGCACGTACATGGGCGCCTGCCACAGCCGCATCAGCAGCGGCCGGCGCGCCGGCACCGCCACCTGCGCCATGATGCGCGTGGGCAACTGCTCGAAGTAGCCCGCTGGCGGGCTGCTCAGCGGCTGCATGCCGCGCCGGGGGTGCTGGTCAAGTCGAAAAGGAGGTTTCATGAACAGTAGATGGAAAAAGCGGCCCAAGGTTTAATCCGCGTCGTCGGTAGAAAAGCCCGGACTGTCGGCAGCCGTAACGTATTCCTCGATTTTGCGGGCGGCGTGGTGGTAGCTGGCCTTCAGCGCGCCCACGCTGGTGCCAGTCACCTCAGCCATCTGCTCATACGGCATCTCGTCGTAGTAGCGCAGGTTAAATACTAGGCGCTGCTTGTCGGGCAGCCGCAAAATGGCCCGTTGCAGCTTCAACTCAATTTCGTCGCCCGCAATGGCGGGGTCGGCCTCCAGCTTGGCGGCCAGCTCGGCCCCCACGTCGTTAAGGGGTAGGAAAAACCTGCGCCGCTTACTCTGCAAAAAACTCAGGCACTCATTGGTGGCAATGCGGTAAATCCAAGTGAACAGCTGGGCATCCTGCCGAAAATTCTCCAGGTTCTTCCACACTTTTACGAACACATCCTGCGTGAGGTCGTCGGCATCGTCGTGGTCCACCACCATCTTGCGCACGTGCCAATACACCTTCTGCTGATACTTGCGTACCAGCTGGTTAAAGGCTAGATTACGGCTAGCCGGCTCGTGAAACTTAGCGAGGATTTCGTGGTCTTCCAAACGCGGAGTGGGGGCGGGGGTAGCGGTTGGACGGTGGCCGGGGGGTAGGGTTTAACGGACGGCTACTCTACCAAGGCCGCTACCAATTCCCGCACCTGTTGGTCGCTGATACTAGCCTGCTCCGACTTGTCATAAATAGCCAGCAGGAAAACGGTTTCGCCCACCACCCGCACGTAGATAATAACGCGGGCCCCGCCACTTTTACCCGTGCCCTTGCTGGCAATTGCCAGGCGAATCTTATAACAGCCCCGGCCGATAGATTTGCCCAAAGTTGGGGTAATCAGTAACTGCCCGTTGAGCTCGCGCAACTCCCCGGCAAGCGAGGCATACTTCTTTAGCAACGGCTTAAGCTGGTGCCGAAAGGGCGGGATGGGGGTAATTGTCACGCTTGGTTAGCACTGATTTCAGCCGCTTCCTCTGCCAGAATTTCAGCTTTCAGTTCGTCCAGCATTCCGTCCAAGTCTTGCGTAGGTATGGGCGCTTCGCCACGGGTGATTTTATTGACCCACCCCACGGACTCGGCCAGCTCGGCCAGCAATTGCTCGTTGGCGGCTGGCCTACTGGGCTTGGGCGACTTTACTTTCACCCGCTTGATGCCTTTTACCAGCTCCAACACGCGGGCCACGTCCTTGTCGGGCACTTCGAGCACAATTTCCATAAGTAGTTTTTCTGAGTAGTAACTAGCAAGATACGAAACAACGGAACCGGGACAAAGTGCTCGCTCAGCGCCCAAAAATGCTCAGCGAAGTCGTTTGCGCCGAGCGAATGGTGAAGTTGCGCACGTCCGTAAACTTGCTGGCGTTGCTGTTCGCCGTGCGAAAAACCAGCCGGTACGCGCCCGGCTGCATGGCCAGGTTGAGCTTGCTGCTGCTCTCGGGCAGGTTATAAATCCAGGTCTGCGACTCGTCGTCGTTGAGCTTGTAGATGCTGCCAAACCCTTTCAAATCCGAAGTAATATTGAGCGTGCCCGGCGCGGCGTAGCTCACGGTTGCGGTCTGGCCCTGGCGCACGGTCACGCGCTGGGTGCTGCGCGGCAGCGTCAGGATTTCCACCTCGTAAGTGCCAGCCAGCAGCTTCTGGCGGCTGCCGAAGGGTAGGGATAGCGCGGTGGCCGGGCTACCCGCCGCCCGCACCACCGCCTGCACTACCCCCCCGTAGGGATTGGGCGAGATACTGGCCGGCTGCAAGTGCAGGGTGCCCTGCGGCGTCTTGAAATTCAGGACGTTAGTGCGGCCCGCCTTGATAGGAATATTAGCCTGCCGGATGGCCGGCACCGTGTTGATAATGAGGTCGTAGCTCTGCAAGGCATCAATATCTACCACGTCGGCCTTGCCCTGGGCGTCGCGGTAGTGCACGTAATTGTACTCCGGCTGCCCGGTCACGTTGTTCACAAACGTCATGTTCACGTTCGACTCCACCGGCCGGCCGGCCTCGTCGGTTAGGTTCACGGCTACCGTGGTTTTGGCCAGCGTCTGGGCAATCACGTCGTTGAGCACCGTTTGGAAGGTCTTGACCTCCGCCGCATTGTAGTATTTACCCAGGCATTCGAGCGCCCGCCCGAAGTCCTTCTCCGCCCCAATCCCAATCACAAAGGGCTTCAAAAAAACGTGCTTGCGCTGCAACGCCAGCGAGGCCGCGCAGGGGTCGCCCTTGCACGACTCTACCCCATCCGTAATGAGCAGCAGCACGTTGCGCGACGCTTTATCCTGCGGAAAATCCTTAGCCGACTGCTCCAGCGAGTAGGTAATAGGCGTATTGCCCTGCGCCTTTAGCGTCTTGAGCCGCGCCTTAATGGCGGCCGCGTTCTTGGGCGCGAAGGGCACTTCGAGGCGCGAGTCTTCGCAGTTTTGCTCGGCGTTGGGATGCTGGTGGCCATACACGCGCAAGCCCAACTCCAGGTTGGGGTAGGTGTTGAGCGAGTCGGCCATCTTGGCCAGCAGGCGCTTGGCCACTTCCCAGCGGGGCTTACCCTCCCAGGGCGCCATCATCGAGCCCGATGCATCGAGCAAAAATAAAATGCGCGTGACCTTGGGCTTGTCCGGCGGCGCGTTCTGCGCCCGGCTTTGCAGCGCGAAAATGAACAGCACGTAACCCAGCAGTAAGCGGACTGCACAACGAGCAAAAGGTCTGAGCGGGAATAACATCGGCGAAATTTACGCCGCTGGCGCGGGTTTAGCCCAACGCTATTGCGGCGTAATTTCAGCTATTTACGGGTTGTTCTCTGTCGCTAGAATCCGCAGGTAGAAAATGAATTGACTGCCTGCACCTTTCTTATTCAACTTATAGAAATTCACTGCGCCCAATTAACCAGGCGCAAACCCTCAATCCGCTCGAAATGCCGGGTATTGTTGGTAGCAAGCTGCAAATTATTAGCCAGCGCGATACCCGTAATAAGGGTGTCAGTCGGGCCAATGCTTTGGCCACGGCTGCGCAAAGTAGCTTCAATCTGCGCCGAAATAGCCACGCTTTCTATTGTGAGTGGCACTACTTGATGCAACGCCGCCAACTGCTGAAACTGCCGCATCTGCTGCCGCGCATCGCGGTAGAGCAAGCCACTAAGCGATTCATAATAGATGATAATGCTGAATTGCAACACGCCGTTGGCTACCATATACTGCCGGGCCTGCTCCACTACCAGCGGCTGCCGCCGCGGCAAAAGCGACACGCTATCGGTATCAAGCAGCGCGAGACTCATCGTCCAGGAAGGGGGTAGGGCGGGTAAATAATTCAGCCCGCAGCCGTTGCTGATGCGCCATAATATCGTCCCATACCTCGGCTGGCAGCTCGTCGGTATTTTCCAGAATGCACATGGTTTCGTCGGCTAGTTTCTGGTTGGTCGCCTGCTTTTCTTTCAGCGTTTGCAACAGCCGATGCACTTCTTCCCGGTGTTGCGGCGATACCTACTGGAGTTCTTGGATAATCGTTTCGAGGGTTACCATAGTGTCAGGTTTTTAGGTAGCCTAAGTTACGAGGATTTCCATCAGCGGCTCAAGTAGCGGCGGGCTTCGGTTTTTGCCGGTTATTAAGTCGCACTGGACTTGAACAGCTGCGGATAAATGGTCCGTTGCTCGTAGTAATAAATTAACGCTGTCAGCACCTCAAATTCATCGCGCACATCCTGGCTAGGTGAATTATAGGCTTGGGCTACCAATAATTCATCTAATCGCAGATGCGCTTGCGCTAATTCCTCATTGGAGCGAATGGGCGAAACGGTCGTAATCGTTTGAAGCGCGAGCATAACAGGGGAATTAAATAGTAGCTACGTCTAGTAAATCATAGGCACTGTGCGGGCCAATGAAGCGAATAAACAGCGTGCGTACCCGGTAGATAATCAAGACAACTAGCCGATACTTGTTGCCACCGATGTTAAAGACTACGCGGTCGTTGGCAACCAGCGAGGCATTAGGGTAAACTGCTTTCAACTCATTGGGCGTTCCCCAATCGGCTTGTTCCACAGTCGTTATCCACTGGCTTAGGCTGGCGCGGGCATCGGGGTAAGCTTCGATAAACTCCCGCAACGGCTGTAGTTTGATGATAACCATAAACGAAAAGTAGTAAATCAATTTCTCCCCGCCACCGATAAATCATCGTCCACTTCCTCTCAGTGCAGCCCGGCCGGGCCGCCGCCGATGGTCACTTGTTGCCGTTGCTCGGGCCGGGCCGCCAGCAGCCTCGGAAACCAGAGCAGCGGCACGCTCACCGTGCGGCCATCGGTGAGTTGCACGTGCATAGTGCTATCATCGAAGCTAACGGCTTGGGCGAGAGCGGTGGTGGGGTAGTAACTCATTGCGTCCAATTAACCAGTTGCAAGCCCGCTATCCGCTCATAATGCCGGGTATTGTTGGTGGCTAAAACAAGCCCGTTGGCCAGTGCTACCCCCGCGATTAAGGTATCAGTATGCTCAATGCTTAAACCACGCCGGCGTAAATCGGCCTCAATCTGCGCCGCAATGGCTGCCGATTCTGCCGTTACAGGCAGCAGGTTGCTTAGAAGCTGTTTGAGTTAAATTTGAGGTAAAACCCTCTTATTTTCTTTATGCGTCAAAAATCTTATACTTCGGATTTATCTGAGCGGGATTGGCAGCGAATTTTACCGTTGATTGTGGTGCGGCGCACCAGTAAATGGCCCCTGCTGGACGTGTTCAATGGTATCTTATACGTGCTGAAAAACGGGTGCGGCTGGCGCGATATACCCGGCGATTTTCCACCTTGGCAAACTGTTTATTTCTACTTTGGCAAGTGGGAGAAAGAAGGCTTGTTTGAAAGTATAAACGCTTGTTTAAACGTTGATTACCGCGAGAGTGTAAAAAAAATGCTTGTCCAAGCGCCGTGATTATCGACTCCCAAAGCGTGAAAAATTCGGCCACCAGCACCACGCATATCGGCTTTGATGGGGGCAAACTTATCAAAGGCCGTAAGCGCTTCGTCGTCGCCGATACGCTCGGCAATGTGCTGGCCAGCAAAGTGACGGCCGCCAATGCCCATGATGGGCAGACGGCCATCCAGTTCTGGGACGACTTACTCGCCCATAACGTCCTGCTGCAGGAAGTCAAAATCATTTATATTGATGGCGGCTTTCGCGGCGAATTTGTGGACCACATGGCTAATAAGTACGGAATTCGGGTGGAGGTGCCCACGCAGATAGTGCGCCAGCGGAAGGGCTTTTGCATCCATGCCAAGCGCTGGATTGTTGAGCGCACACTAGAGCGTGAGGACAATTATCGAAGCCAATCTATGGCTGCTGCCATATGCCAAAAAGCCAGAAACGAAACAACGGTTTTTTCATAGCGCGTTGCCAGTCGTCGGTATTGCTTGAGGCGACCGAAAAACCGCTCTATTTTGTTGCGGTCGCGGTAGGTTTCTTCGTCTATCGAGGCTGGCTCCAGTCGGTTGGGACGGTTCGGAATGACCGCCTCGATGCCCTGTTGGGCGCAATAAGCGCGGGTTTCATCGCTATCATAAGCCGTGTCAGCCAGTACTTTACCCGGTGCCAAGTCCGCCAGTAGTGGCAGGGCCTGCGGGCTATCACCGGCCTGGCCTTCAGTGGCTATCAGGCGCACGGCGTTGCCTAAGGCGTCGACGCAGCCGTGGATTTTGGTGCCGATGCCGCCCCGGCTGCGGCCCAGGCACTCGGTAACGGGGTCGCTTTTTTTTGGCCAGCCGAATGCTGGTGGGCCCGCACGACTGTCGAATCGAGCATGACCCAGTCCAAATCCGGCGTTTTGACGGCCTCAAATAAGCGGAGCCAGACCCCTTTTTGGGCTAATCGGCGAAAGCGTTTGCAAACGGAATTGGTCTTGCCAAAGCGTTCAGGCAAGTCGGCCCACGGACAGCCGGTACGCGCAATCCAGAGTACAGCGTTGAAAAACAAGCGATTATCTGTAGCCGTCACGCCACAATCGGTGGCTTTGCCGGAAAGGTGAGGGGCGACCAAGGCCCAAGTGGCATCGGAAACTTCGTGACGGCGCATAAATCAGAAATTAACAACAAAGATATATTAACCGGCGTTATTGTCCTCACGCCCTAGCCTGGGTTACGAATAACCGCAGATTAGCAAGATGTTACGAAAGAAAAATAGCCAGTGAAAATGCTTTTATCTTACTAAGTAATAGTAGAAGAATAGTCAAGAAAATTTAACCCAAACAGCTTCTTAACGAAAGGATGGCTCGCAGGCGGCCCAACTGCGTGCGGGCATCGCGATACAGCAGGCCGTTCAGGGCCTCGTAGTAAGTGATTACGCTTACCTGAAGCAGTCCGTGCGCCAATCCATAGGTTTCTGCCCGCTTGCTGACAAGGAGATTACGACGCACCAACTCGGACACAATGGCGGTGTCAAGCAGGGTGGGCTTCATCATCCATAAACGGATTGGGGCGCGTAAATAACTCAGCCCGTGTGCGCTGCATGTGGGCCTCCACGTCTGCCCAAGCCTCCGGGCTAAGGTCATCGGGGCCAGTCAGTAGCTCGTGCAGCCTGGCCGCTATTGCTTCGTTGGAAACAGGGGTAGGTAATAGGGTTTGCACCAGTTCATGCACTTTGTCCAGATGCTCGGGCGGCACCTGGTGGAGTTCTTGGATAATCGTTTCGAGGGTTACCATAGCGCCGGGTTTTTAGGTAGCCTAAGTTACGAAGGTTTCAGGTAGCGGCTTAGGTAGAGACAGGCTTAGTCCGCTTTATAGATTGTGGCTAATTTCCCCCGCTAATAGCCCCGCCAATGACAAATCCTTATCCAGTTCCTCCTAGTGCAGCCCGCGCCCACCGCCGCCGATAGTTACTTGTGCCCGCTGCTCGGGCCGGGCCGCCAGCAGCCTCGGAAACTAGAGGAGAGGCGCTCTAAATACTTAGAGTTTCAACTTGATTTCATGTAAAATCACTTACTCTTGATGTAAGTCTTGTTACCATTGCCATTAATATAATATCTGCCTCCGCGTGGCCCAGTTTGAATAATTTGGCTATTTTCTGAAGTTTTTGTCGGATTTGTTATGTCGAAAGCTTTACGTAAATAAGCACTTCGACTTCTGTAATTGATTGATGAAATGAGTACAAATACTGGTCTACTGTCAGTATAATTTACTTTATACCAAGGCCCATTGCTGCTGAGTGTTCGAACTTTAATATCTGGCGGTATAACTCCTAATGGTGTTGACATAGAATCAGGCGAAGCGTAATAGTAGACTTCCCTTGATGAGGGTGTTTTGATTGATTCGCTAACTGGTTTTTCACAGGCAGAAAAATTATCTACCGTTAACGTATAATCTTTTGAATTCACCCCACGATGCATAGAATTAGAACAAGAAAAAGCTAAACCACAGTAAAGAAATATAATTAAGCTATTTTTCATGCAAGGTAATAATAAGAGGTTGCGAAAAAACCCCCGCGCCAGCCTCATAAGCCAATGCGGGGGTTCTTTATCAATTGGCAACCGCCAAATTACTACATATTCTTCACAATCTCCTCCCCAAACTCGCTCGTTTTGAGGAGGGTAGCGCCTTCCATCTGGCGCTCGAAGTCGTAGGTGACGCGCTTGCTTTCGATGGCGGCTTCGAGGCCCTTGTTAATGAGGGCGGCGGCTTCTTTCCAGCCCAGGTGCTCCAGCATCATCACGCCCGAGAGGATGACCGAGCCGGGGTTCACCTTGTCCTGGTTGGCGTATTTGGGCGCGGTGCCGTGGGTCGCCTCGAAGATGGCGTGGCCGGTCAGGTAGTTGATGTTCGCGCCCGGCGCGATGCCGATGCCGCCCACGATGGCCGCCAGCGCGTCGGAAATGTAGTCGCCGTTCAGGTTCAGGGTCGCTACCACCGAGTACTCGGCGGGGCGCAGCAGAATCTGCTGTAGGAAAGCATCGGCGATGCTGTCCTTGATGATGAGCTTGCCTTGGTCCTGGGCCTGCTTTTGCAGGGCGTCGGCCACGGCCACACCCTGCTTGGCCACGATTTTATCGTACTGCGCCCAGGTAAACACCTTAGAGCCAAACTCCTTCTCGGCCAACTCGTAGCCCCAGGTTTTGAAAGCCCCTTCGGTAAACTTCATGATGTTGCCCTTATGCACCAACGTCACTGACGGCAGCTTGTGCTCCAGGGCATACTTGATGGCGGCGCGCACGAGGCGCTCGGTGCCTTCCTTGCTCACCGGCTTGATGCCGAACGACGACGACTCGGGGAAGCGAATCTTCTTCACGCCCATCTCGTCTTGCAGGAATTCGAGCATTTTCTGGGCCTGCGGCGTGCCGTTCATGTACTCGATGCCGGCGTAGATATCCTCCGTGTTTTCGCGGAAAATGACCATGTTGGTCAGCTCCGGGTGCTTCACCGGCGAGGGTACGCCGTCGTAGTAGCGCACGGGGCGCACGCAGGCGTAGAGGTCCAGCTCTTGGCGCAGGGCCACGTTCAGCGAGCGAATGCCGCCGCCGACGGGGGTAGTGAGCGGGCCTTTGATGCCCACCAGGTATTCGCGGAAAGCGTCGAGGGTTTCGGTCGGCAACCAGTTGTTGAGCTGCTTGAAGGCTTTTTCGCCGGCCAGCACTTCCTTCCACATTAGCTTCCTTTTGCCGCCGTAGGCTTTTTCTACCGCCGCGTCGAATACGAGCTGCGCGGCGCGCCAAATGTCCGGACCCGTACCGTCGCCCTCGATGTAGGGAATAATCGGTTGGTCGGGTACGTTCAGCTTGCCATTTTTAATGGTGATTTTCTGCTCTGCCATGAGGAAAAAGGTTGTCTATTTAATCGTTATTCAGGTTCGGGTGGGAAGTCAGTGTTAAATCGTTGTCCTTGCGAGCGAAGCGCGGCAATCGCACCGGAACGATTCTAGAACGAGCTAGCGAAACGACCGGTGCGAGTATCGTTCGGATGCGATTGCCGCGCTTCGCTCGCAAGGACAAAAATTATTTAATACCCAAAAATCTCTTTTAGGGTAAGTTGTTGAACGGCACCGTACTTGGCCAATTCCTTGAAATTCAGTCTATCCTTGGAGCCGATAACCAGAATAACCTGGTTCTGCCCCCGGATTTTAGCCTGCTGAAATTTCTGTAGTTCGGCAAACGTCATGTTTTGGGTTTGGTCGTACACGTCGCGGCGCACGTCATAATCGAGGCCCAGGCGGCGCGCGCGCTCGTAGCTGAGCAGCACGCCTTCGTGGGTGATGCGTTCGGTGGCGATGCTGTTGCGGATACTTTGCTTAGCAATGGCCAGGTTGGCGTCGGCCAGCGGCATGTCGGTTAGCAGGCTTTCCATGCCGCTCATGGCCTCGGGCAGCTTGTCGCTCTGCGTGCCGATGTAGCTCACGATGTAGTTGGAGCGCCCGGTTTTATCAGCATTCGCGTAGCGCGACATGGCCGAGTAGGCCAGCGCCTTGCTCTCGCGCAAATCCTGAAACACGATGCTGCCCATGCCGCCGCCGAAGTACTCGTTGTACAGCGCCACCGTCGGGACCATTGCTTTATTATAAATGTCGCCCTTGGTTAGGAACAGGATTTCAGCCTGCACCATGTTGTAATCGACCCAGTAAACCTTTTTATTTTTCAAAGGTTGCTCGGCAAAATCCTTAGCAGCTGGGTCTGGCTTTAGGACGGCAGGGGTCTGGTGTTTGGTACGGATAACGTTCGTAATACCAGTGACTTCGCGCGGCCCATAATACAACACGCGGTGCTGGTAGGTGGGTAGGGATTTTAGCAGCGCCGTTAGTTTCTCCGGCTTCAGCATCTTCAACTGCGCCTCGGATACCACATCCGTAAACGGATTGCGCGGGCCGTACTTGGCGTAGTTCAGCATGGCCTGATTCAGAATCACGCCCTTGTTGAGCTTGGCATCCTGGCGTTGCTTCAAAATGCCGGCCACCTGGTTTTTGAGGGCCGCCGCGTCGAGGCGCGGACTATTGAGCAGCTGCTCAAACAGCTTGAGCGCCGGCTCCAGGTTGCTATCCAGCCCGCTGAGGCTGATGAGCACGCGGTCCTGGCTGCTGCTGACGGCGAACGAACAGCCCAGCTTGTAAAACTCCTGCTGCAGCTGCGCCGCCGAATATTGGCTGGTGCCGAGGTACTGCAAATAATCCGTGGCTACGTCAAGCAGCGGGTTATTATTAGTACCCAGGTCGATGGCGAAGAACAGACTGAACAGACCGTTCTCGGTATTCTTCGTGTAGTAGAGGGGTAGGCCGGGCTTTATTTCGGCCGTCTGAATATCCTTTTTATAATCGATAAAAACCGGCTTCAACTCGGTGCTGGGCAGCTTCGACACTTCGGTGTAGAAAACCGAAGCCGCGTCGCGGTTGGCCGGCACCGGCGTAATGGCGGGCTTAATCACCTTCACCGTATTGGGGTCCTTGCCGGTGCGCTTAAACACCGCCACGTAATCCTGCCCGTAGTTATCGTTAGCAAATTTGATGATTTCCGCCTTCGTAATGGTCGCAAAATCAACATCCTGCCGCACGTAGTCGGCCCAGCTCACGCGCTCGATAAACGACTCGTACATGGCCGAGGCGCGGGCCTCGTTGCTTTCGTAGCTCTTGGTGCGGCTCAGCTGCTCGTTGTTGACGATGGCCGGGATGAGCCAGTCGGGGAAGTCGCCGCGCTTCACCTTCTCCACCTCGGCCAGCATGAGCCCTTTCACGTCTTCCAGCTGCTGGCCCTGGCGCGGCGTGCCGTAGAGCACGTGCGTCGAGTAGTCGTCGTTGAGGTCGGCGAAAGTCTGGGCTTGCAGCACTTTCTGCTGCTGATTCAGGTCGAGGTCGAAGAGGCCGGCCTGGCCGTTGGTCAGGATTTTGTCCATCATGCGCAGGCGCAGGCCGTCGCGGGTGGCCTTGCCGGGCAGGCGGTAGCCCAGCATCACGTTTTCCGACGCCGGCCCCACTACCTCCTTCACGAGGGGGGTAGTAATCGGCTTCTCCACCGGCGCGGTGAAGGTGGGCACCGGCTTGCTTGGTAATTCCCCAAAGTACTTGTCAATCAGCCGGATGGTCTGGTCATAATCCAGGTCACCGCTCAGGCAGAGCGCCATGTTGCCGGGAACATAATATTGGCCGAAGTACTTTTTAATCTCAGTAATCGACGGGTTTTGCAGGTGCTCAATCGTGCCGATGGTAGTTTGGGTGCCGTAGGGGTGGGTAGGGTAGAGGCTGGCGTTCAGCGTCTCAAACTCCTTGTTGAAATCCGAGTCCAGGCCCCGATTCTTCTCCTCATACACTGCCTCCAACTCGGTATGAAACAGGCGCGGCACCATTTCCTTGAGGCGCTCGCTCTGCACGGCGGCCCACTTTTCGAGCTGGTTGCTCGGAATATCTTCCTGGTAAACAGTCTCTTCGTTCGAGGTGTGCGCGTTCGAGCCCTTGGCCCCGATGCTGCCCATCAGCTTGTCATACTCGTTGGGGATGGCATAGCGCGCCGCTACCCCCGAGATGGAGTCAATCTGGTGATATGTCCGCTTGCGGGCCAACGGGTCGTTGCGCTCGCCGCGATACGTTTCGTACAGCGCCTCAATCTTATCCAACTCCGGCTTTTCCTTGCTCCAGTCCTTGGTCCCGAGCCGCGAAGTGCCCTTGAACACCATGTGCTCCAGGTAATGCGCGAGGCCGGTGGCCGTGGCCGGGTCGTTCTTAGAGCCGGCGCGCACGGCCAGATATGTCTGAATGCGCGGCGCGTTCTTGTAGTCTGACAGGTAGACTTTTAAGCCATTAGCCAGCGTATACACGCGCACACCGAGCGGGTCGTTGGGCGCGGTCTCGTAGCGGTATTCCGGGGGGGTAGGGACCGTGGCGGGGGCAACGGCGGCGGCCGTAACGGCGGGCTTACTCGATTGACACTGCGTAGTGAGGCCGAGGGCGGCCAGCGCGGGCAGCAGGAGTAACAACGGTCGATTCACAAACAGGGTAGTCAGAGCGCGAGGGATTTGCAATAAGGGCACAAAGGTAGAAGTTCGTACGGGGAATAAAAAACAAAAAATTCAATTCCGCTGGGTTACCTTTCGCGGTTGGGCCAGAACGAGTAGTAGCTTAAAAGACACGCATTTGCGCCAAATCGTTGCGGCTGTTCGCAATAAAGGCCGGGTTGCCGCGTCCACCGGGGCACATTTAATTTCCCTTATCTCTCCAATGGCTCAGACTGTTTTTATCACTGGCACCTCAACCGGAATCGGGGCGGCCACCGTGCGGCTTTTTGCCGCGCGCGGCTGGCAGGTAGCCGCCACCATGCGCAACCCCGCCGACGCCACATTCAGCGACTTGCCCGGCGTGCGCGTGTACGCGCTCGACGTGACGGACGCCGCTTCCGTGCAGCAGGCAGTGGGCCAGGCGCAACACGATTTTGGCCGGCTCGATGTGCTCGTCAACAACGCCGGCTACGGCCTGGTGGGGCCGTTTGAAACGGCCACGCCGGCCCAGATTCAGCAGCAGTTTGCCACCAATGTGTTTGGCGTTTTTGCCGTGATACAGGCCGTGCTGCCGGCCATGCGCGCCCAAAAATCCGGCGTTATTCTCAACATTACCTCGGTGGGCGGGCGCACGGGCTTTCCGATGAACTCGCTCTACCACGCCACCAAGTTTGGGCTCGATGGCTTTTCGGAGTCGCTCTGGTACGAGCTGGCCCCCTTTGGTATTCAGGTAAAAGTGGTTGCCCCCGGCGGCGTGGCCACCGATTTTGCCGGCCGCTCCCTGCACATGACGGCCAATCCCAACGACGACACCAACCCCTACGCTGGCCAGATGCGGGCTGTGCTCGACGCCTTCAGCAGCCGGGGCGGGGCCGCCTCGCAGCCCGAGCAGATTGCCGAAGTCATCTACCAGGCCGCTACCGATGGCACCACGCAGCTCCGCTACATCGCCGGGGCCGATGCCCAGGGCCTGCTGGCCACCAAGGCTAAAATGCCAGAGAGCGACTTTATGCAGATGATTCAGCAGAATTTCTCGGGTAATCAGTAAGGGGTAGGGCACGCTACAGAACGGTCATGCTGAACGCCAACATAACCGTTCTGTAGCGTGCCCTACCCCCCTATGTTACTGTAATAATGGACGCACGCGGCTACCCAGCAGCTCGATGGCGTGCAGCAGTTTTTCGTGCGAGAGGTTGGCGTTATCCATCTGGAACGTGACCCGTGAAATGCCGCCCAGCGCCTGGCTGTGGCGGTTTATTTTCGCGGCTACCTCCTCGGGGCCGCCCACCAGCAGCGCGCCGTGCGGCCCGGCCACGGCATCAAACTGCGCCCGCGTGACCGGCGGCCAGCCGCGCTCCTTGCCAATGGCGGTGAAGGTTTGGGCGTAGCCGGGGTAAAATTCGGCCACGGCTTGTTCGGTGCTATCGGCCACGTAGCCCAGCGAGTGCAGGCCCACTGGCAGCTGCTCGGGGGCGAAGCCCGCGCGGCGGCCAGCCTCGCGGTATAAGTCCACGAGGGGCCGAAAGCGGTGCGTTTCGCCGCCGATAACGGCCACCATCAGCGGCAGGCCCAGGGTGCCGGCCCGCACAAATGACTCGGGCGTGCCGCCTACCCCCAGCCAGATGGGCAGCCGCGCCTGCATCGGCCGCGGGTACACGCCCTGCCCGGTGAGGGCCGGCCGGTGCTTGCCGGTCCAATGCACGTGCTCTTCGTCGCGCAGGCGCAGCAGCAGGTCAAGCTTTTCTTCAAATAGCGCGTCGTAGTCGCGCAGGTTCAGCCCAAACAGCGGAAAAGCCTCCGTAAACGAGCCGCGCCCGACCACCATCTCCACGCGCCCCTGGGCAATGAGGTCGAGGGTAGCAAACTGCTGAAACACCCGCACCGGGTCGGCCGCGCTAAGTACGGTCACGGCGCTGGTCAGCCGGATTTGCGTGGTGCGGGCGGCGGCGGCCCCCAGAATCACGGTCGGGGCCGAGTCCAGGAACTCGCGGCGATGGTGCTCGCCCAGCCCAAACACGTCGAGCCCCACCGCGTCGGCGTGCGCGATGCGGTCGAGCAGCTGGCCCATTGCCTCGGCCCCACTTTGGGCCGGGGTAGTGCCGAAGCCCATATTGGCGGCGGCAAAGCTGTCTATTCCAAGTTGCATAAGTCAGGATTGGGTTGATGCGGTAAGGCCGCGTTTAAGAGATTTTCGCCTCCTACCCCCGTCATCAAAGAGCAAGAGCTGAAGACTGTTAAGTAGTTGGGATTGTGAGCGGAAGCCACGTTCCACGGAAGAAATAGCGAACCCAGGAAATCCGGTCGGAAATAAGCATTGGCGCGACGTTTTGGTTGTCAAGAGCCCTTAAAAAAGCAAGCCCGGCCAACGTGCGGTTGGTTGGGCTCACAGTTTATCAGCTAAAAACAGCCACTTTACTACTCGGCGCTGGGGGCGTCCGCTGCTGCCGAAGGGGTAGCGTCTTCGGCTGGGCGCGGGCCCTTGCCGCCCCGGTTGCGCCCGCCGCGCTTGCGGCGGCGCTGGCCCTCGGGCTGGTCGCCATCGGCACGGGGTTCGTGAGGGGGGGTAGCGGCTTCCCCTTCGGCTCTTTCGGGGCGGGGCTCGCGGGGCAGGCGCGGGGCGCGGGGTGCTTCGCCTTCCGGGCGTGGCTCGCGGGGCGGACGGGCCTCGCGGGGCGGGGCCACGTAGGCCGGCACGGGGGCCTGGCCCGCGTCGATGGCCGCGAGGCGGGCCGTGGCCTGGGCTAGTCGCTCGGCGCGCTTGGGGTCGTTCTTGTCTTCGTCGCGGCGGGGGCCGCGGTTGCGGCCTCCGCCACCATCGCTGCGGCGGTCGCCTTCGGCGCGGGGCGGGCGGGGGCCGCGGTCGCCTTCGCGGCGGGGGCCGTGGTCGCGGCTGCCGCCCCGGCCACCTTCGCGGGGGCCGGTTTTGCCGTGCAGGCCACTAAAGCGCTTGGGGTCAAACTCGGGCGCGGGGCCGTAGCCCAGGCCTTCGGTAATGGCCTGCTTCTCAATCTCGCGCTCAATGAGCTTCTCGATTTTGATGATGCGGTCCTGGTCCTGGTCGGCAATGAAGGTGATGGCCGTGCCGGTGGTGGCGGCGCGCGCCGTGCGGCCAATGCGGTGCACGTAGTCCTCGGCGGCGCGGGGCACGTCGAAGTTCACCACGTGGCTAAGGGAGTCAATATCAATGCCCCGGCTCACCACGTCGGTGGCCACCAGAATGGGAAACTGTTTGTTTTTGAAGGCGCGCATCGTTTCCTCGCGCTCCTCCTGGGTGCGGTCCGAGCTGATGCCCTGGGCCGGGTAGCCCAGCTTGTTGAGCGAGCGCACGATGCCAGCTACGGCCGCCTTCTTGCTGGTAAAGAGCACCATGCTCTGCACGTCCTGGGCCTTGATAAGGTGTTCCAGCACGGGCAGCTTCTGGTGGTCAAAAGTCATGTAAAACTGCTGGTTGATGCCCGCCGCGGGCTTGCTCACGGCCAGCCGCACTTCGTCGGGGTCGTTGAGAATCTGCTGCGAAAAGTCGCGGATTTTGCTCGGCATGGTGGCCGAAAACAGCAGCGTCTGGCGCTGCTTGGGCAGCTGGCGCACAATGTTCAGAATGTCATCGGCAAAGCCCATGTCCATCATCTTATCGGCCTCGTCGAGCACCAGGTATTTCAGGTCCTCAAACTTGACGTAGCCGAGCTGCATGTGCGCGATGAGGCGGCCGGGCGTGGCCACGATAATATCGGCACCCGAGGTCAGCGCCCGCTTCTGCTGCTCCCAGTTCTCGCTTTTGCCGCCCCCATAAATAGCAATGGATGAGGCTTCTACGAAATAGCCGAAGCCCGTTACCTGCTCGTCAATCTGGGTGGCCAGCTCGCGGGTGGGCACCAGCACCAGCGTGCTGGTAGTGCCGTGCCCAGCGTGCGAAATCTTATCGAGCAGCGGCACCAGGTAAGCAGCCGTTTTGCCGGTGCCGGTCTGGGCGCAGGCAATGAGGTCTTTGCCGGCGAGAATCTTCGGAATCGCCTGCTCCTGAATGGGCGTGGCGTTGAGGTAGTTCATGGCATCCACGCCGGCCAGGAGGTCGTCGTGAAGATTGAAATCGTGAAAAGTCAAAGGTTCAGCTTTATGAAAAATGAATGAAAAAGAGCTGACCTTGCGTTTCCCGGCCAGCAAACCGCTTGATTTAGAACAAAGGTAAGCTCAATAAGTGCCTCGCTTACGCCTACCTTCGCCCCATGTCCCTTGACCGTTTTTCGGAGCAAGCCGCCCAGTACGCCCGTTATCGCCTCTCCTACCCACCCGAACTCTACGCCTGGCTGCTGCCACAGGTGCCCAACCGCCTGCGGGCCTGGGACTGCGCCACCGGCAACGGCCAGGTGGCCACGGTGCTGGCCGACTATTTTCGCGATGTAGAGGCTACCGACCTCAGCGCCAGCCAGCTAGCCGAAGCCGAGGAGCGGCCCAATATTCATTACCAGGTAGCCACGGCCGAGCACACGCCCTTCCCCGACGACTATTTTGACCTGATTACCGTGGGGCAGGCCGTGCACTGGTTCGACCAGGAGGCCTATCACCGCGAGGTGCGGCGCGTGGCCGGCCCCGGCACCGTGCTGGCCGAGTGGGGCTACCAGTTTTGCTACACCGACCAACCGGGCCTTAACCAAGTGCTCAAGCAGTTTTACGACGAAACGTCGGCCCCTTACTGGGATGCCAACCGCCGCCATGTTGAAAACAAGTATGCTGAGCTGCTCTTTCCGTTTGCTCGGGTGCGGCAGGCTCGGTTTACTGTGACCAAGCACTGGCAGTTAGCCGATATGCTGGGCTACCTGCGCTCGTGGTCGGCCACTGCCAACTATGCCCGGCAGCACGACGGGGCCGATATGGTGCTGCTCGTAGCCGACGAGCTGGCGCGCCAGTGGGGGGTAGGGGAGCGAGAAGTAGTATTTCCCATATTTGCGCGGGCCGGCGTAGTGTAATGAATCAGTAATCTTTTTCGATGAAAGCTAAAAAAATTCTCTGCCTGCCCGTCGGTTGGAAAGTGCGCGTGAAGCTGTCGGCCACTGGTACTTATACCGTGCTACTCTTCAAGCAGCAGCAAGTTCGCATGGAGTTGATGTGCCAGAAAGCCTCCATTGCGATGGCCGTGTGGGAATGCGTAGCCTGGGCGTCGCGGGTGCAAACCGATAAAAAGCTACTATATCCATTAACCTGATGACTGCTACCCTGCCCTTTGACGGCCTGCGCGTGCTGGAGCTGGCTACCGTGCTGGCTGGCCCGCAAGTGGGCCAGTTTTTTGCCGAATTGGGGGCAGCGGTGCTGAAAATAGAATCGCCCGCCGGCGACGTAACCCGCACCTGGCGCACCGCCGGCGACGACCCCGAGAGCAGCGTGTCGGCCTATTTTGCCGCCTCCAACTGGGGCAAAACTTCGCTGGTGCTCGACCTGACCCAGCCCACCGCGCAGGCCGAGCTGCACCGGTTGGCCGCCCAGGCCGATGTGCTGGTGGCCAGCTTCCGGCCCGGTGCTGCCGAGCAGTTGGGCGCCGGCCCTACCCCCCTGCTGGCCCTCAACCCGCGCCTCATCTACGCGCACCTCACGGGCTACGGCCCCGCCAGCCCGCGCGTGGGCTACGATGCCGTGCTCCAGGCCGAAACCGGTTTTATGCACCTCAATGCCGCTGGCCCGGCCGACCCGCCCCAGAAAATGCCGGTGGCTTTTATTGATTTATTCGCCGCGCACCAGCTCAAAGAAGGCATCCTTACGGCACTCTACCAGCGCGAAAAAACCGGCCTGGGCGCGCTAGTGGAAGTGAGCCTGCACGACAGCGCGCTAGCCTCGCTGGCCAACCAGGGCGCTACCTGGCTCACCACCGGCCACGACCCCGTGCCGCTGGGCTCGGGCCACCCCGGCATTGTGCCCTACGGCACCGTTTACCGCGCCGTCGAGGGCCAGCGGCTGGTGCTGGCCGTGGGCACCGACGCGCAGTTTCAGCAATTGTGCCTGGTGCTCATGCGCCCGCACTGGGCCGCCGAGCCACGCTTCGCTACCAACCCTGCGCGGGTGCGCCACCGCCAGGCGCTCGAAGAGCTGCTGCTGGTGCGCATCGCGGAGCTCAACGGCGCGGCCCTGCTGCACGAGCTGGCCCGCCTGGGCGTGCCGGCCGGCGCGGTGCGCTCGGTGGGCGAGGCCCTGGACCAGGATGCGGCGCGGGCCATGCTGCTGCCCCCGGCGGCTGCCTTTCCCTACCCCGGCCTGCGGACCGTAGCGTTTCGCAGCTCGGCCTGGCCCACTGCCGCTACCTTGCTGCCCCCCTCGCCGTTGCCCGAGGGGGGGTAGGCGCGGTAATTGGACAAGCGCCGCCTTGCAGCGCCTTCCCAGGCTTTACCGTTGAGGTAATACATTATTCCTCGCCAAGTAATGTAGAAGAGAAGGAAAAGGATAATCTGCTCAAAACCACAGAAGCGTTGGTGCGCCTGCGCGCCCTGAAACTCTAGTTATCGTCGCGCCCGCTGGCGAGGCCGGGAGGCGGCGTGCCCTGATTGCCGCGCACCGTAGGAATGCCCATCTTCTCCTCGCGCTTCTGCTGGTAGCGCGCGAATTGGGGAGCGGTAAGCACGTCCTTGAGCTGCTCCAGGCGCGCCAATCCAATATCCTCGATATAGCCGCGCAGCTTGATGGGCTCCTGACGGTAGCGCACGCGGGCTGCCTCCAGGTTGCGCACCGAGTTAGTGTTAATTACCCGGACTTTTTCAACCTGGGCGGGGCTTAGGCTGAGCGCCTGCGTCATATTAACGGTCAGCGATTCAACCCGGTCGGCCACCGAGCTAAGCCGGGGCGATACGGGTTCAGTGGGCTTAATAACCGCCGAAGCCAACTGAGCCATTACCGGCGTGGCGGCCAGCGAAATGCCAGCGGCGACCAGAAACATAGGAAAGGGGCGCATAATATAAAAAGTATCGTAAAAATTACGTAAAGGCTACTTTGGAACGAATGCCTGGTGCAGGCTAAGTACCCGTTGCTAATTAGTTTGCTATAAAAGAACGTCATGCTGAGCTTGCCGAAGCATCTCTACCACGAGAGTAATCTCAACGTTTAGAGTGAGTTACGCAGTAGAGATGCTTCAGCAAGCTCAGCATGACCGTCTACTTTACCATGAACTGTGTTAGAATTTAAGAGGCCTGGGCCAGTTTCGAGCAAAAATCAGCTTGGTAGGGCACACCCGATTTGATAATAGCAAAGGCCTGCTTGAGGAGTTTGTTGCAGACGGCAATCAGGGCTAGTTTCTTGTTCTTGCCTTTGGCCACTAGGCGGTCAAAAAGGGCCGCACAAGCCACGTTCGTTTTCTTGGCCGAAAAGCTGCACATAAAGAGCTTGCCGCGAATCAGCCCCCCACCCATTTTGGTGATGCGCACCTTCCCGCGGATACTCGTGCCCGAGGTATGCTCGCGGGGGGAGAGACCGGCTAAGGCAATGACTTGCCGGTAGTTATCGAAGTGAGTGAAGCCGCCGACAAAGAGCAGTAGCATGCCCGCTGTTTTGCGCCCAATGCCAGGAATGGAGCACAACAGCGTCATTTCCTGCGCAAAGCGCCGTTCTAACAGGGCCAGTAGTTCGGCCTCTACCGCTTCCACTTGCTGCGTTAAGGTCTTGAGCAGCTGCTGAAGCCGTTTCAAAGCGAGTTTGCTCACAATAGGTTGGTGCTGTAAGGCTTCCAACGAGTTGCTAATCATCACTTTTTGCTTGAGTAACTGCTCATTGACCTGTTCTAGGTGCCGGCACTCGACCAGGACCGCTTCGTCCGGCTGCCAGACTTTCAACGGCTGTTGCTGACCATAGCGCAACAACCACTGCGCATCTTTGCGCTCGCTTTTGCCCTTACCTAAGTGCAGTTGAATGAAGCGTCTAATTACCAGCGGATTGAGCACGGCCACCTGTCCGCCCTGTTCATGCAGGTAGTAAGCCAGGGCCAGATTATAGGTGCCCGTGGCTTCCATCACAAACTGGCACTGCCCGCCGCACGCCTTCACTAGCTGCTGAAAGCCCGCTTTGGTATTGCTGACTTCCAGGTGCTTAATCTGGTCATTTACTTGATAACAGACGGCCAGCGTGGCTTTGCTCACGTCCAGGCCGACAACGGGTAACGAAGAGGCGATAACCATTAAGTACAGCAGTAAAAGAGTGGAGAAAAAGTAGTAAAAAAGGACTTCTAGGGTGTCTTTTACTATCCTGATACAGGCTCGGTGGCCTACTGGAACTGTCCAAAGTGACCCTAAAAAAGAGCGGGGATTGTCATGTTAAACGGGCTCCAACGCCCCATAAGATTAGAATCTTATTCCGCTCCTTTCCTTTCATTGGCCCAAATTAGAGGGCGTACCTGAACATAGGATAAAGTATTTGCCAACGGGTACTTAGATTACGCTAAATCGCTAACGCTGGCAACTACCATTTTGGTGCCGAAGATAGCAATTGCACAAAAAAAGCCGCTGATTTCCAGCGGCTTTTCATGAAAAATGCAATTTGTTCTAGCATAAGAACCTTGCCGTCGATTACTTAATGGTAAACGTTCCCCCAGTTGATTTACCGGTCGCATCGAAAGAGCCGGGCGTTAGTAAGATGGTATAAGTGCCATCAGCAGCAACGCTTAGGTTTCCACCATCTTGCGTTAGTGCGCCACCAGTAGGGACAGCGCCGCCCAGGTTAGCCGTCCAGTCGCTGTTAAAGCGAAATTTATAGCCGGCTGGGCTGGTGCCGGCCAGTGCTTTAATTGGGCCTTTATACGAATACGTTTTGCTGGCACAATCGTAGGTCATCACTACATCGGTGCTCCACCCGCTTATCGCGTCACCAATAAGGCTCCAGGATTTGGCTGGTTGCGCGCAGTACACGTACGTGGTGGCCGCCAGCGGTACTACATTAGAAAAAGAGGTAGAATTGGAGGCGTAGCTGGCATTGAGTCGAACTTCTACATCGGTAGCGGTGCCGGGAGTGAGACCCAGGTTAATGAGCGCCGTATTTAGGTCGCTTACCGTCACGGTAGTAGTCGAAGCCCCGGTTGTTGAAGCACTGCCAGCCACAATAGAAACCGGCGTAGTGAAATTACTCCCCTTTTTGGCGAACTGCAGATAATACGTGATGGCAGGCAAAGTCGCCGTATTGTCGGAGATGCTCAAGGACTTAACCGGCGTCCAGGTAAACGTTATCGCGGTGTTAGCAGCATTAGCCTGAGTCAGGGTAACGGTGGTAGCCGAAGCGGTGAGCGTAGGGCTATTGGAAGGCGTAAGGATGGTGCGTACTTCGTCCTTTTTGCAGGAGGAGAAGCTAATGGACGCGAGCGCAAGTGCTCCAGCCGCGATTCTGATAATCCAAGGTTTCATGTAAAGCAGTGGCTAGTGGGTGAAGAAATACTATCCGACGAATTTCTCAGAACTCGGAATCGTTTCACTCAGCGAAACGATTCCGAGTTCTGAGAAATACCGTAGTAAAAACTAGTAACCGGGATTTTGCACCAGGTTAGTATTAATGCTCAACTCGGAAGAAGGCAATGGGAATAGCTGAAGGTGGTCATCCACACTGTTACCATTGATAGAGGTTCCCCCCTTCCACTGCCAGTTATAGTTATTAGTGAACTTGCCGAAGCGAATGAGGTCGGTGCGGCGGGTGGCCTCCCAGTGCAATTCCCGCGAACGCTCGTCCAGGAAAAACTGGAAGTTGTTAGCAGTCAGCGTCGCGGCCGTTACGGCACCGGCCGTGCCGCCAGGTTGGCCCTTGAAAGCCCGGTTGCGCACAGTGTTCACGTACTGCAAGGCCAGACCAGCATCGCCGGTGCCCCCGCGCGAAACGGCTTCGGCATACGTTAGGTACATGTCGCCTAGCCGAAGCATGGGGTAGTCAGTATCCACAAAAGTGGCATCTGAGCCCGCTGCGCCGGCTGAGGTAACATTGCGGAATTTTATGGGTACGTAGCCGTTAGAAAAGTCGGTGAGTGAAGTAACATTCAGCGTCTGACCAACAACGTGGAAGCTGCCGCGTTCGTCAGCGGCCGTGTCGGGAAACTGCGTAAAAAGGCTGGGGGTAGCCCTGGTGCCACCCCAGCCACCCCCAATCCCGTAAGGAATTGGGCTCCAGTCAGTGCCGGCAGTACCCGAAACCGAAGCGTGGGTCAGGAAAGTGGTGCCACCATAGGATTGAGTCGTCTTGCCATCGAACACGACCGGGAAAATAACTTCCGTATTGTTCTGGTTATTATCAGCCAAAAACAGCTTGCCATAGCCGTTCTTAACTAATGGAGAACCAGTGGCTGCGTTAGGTAGCAGGGAGTAGCCCGCATCGATTACTTTCTTGGCATAGGTGGCCGCATTGTTGTAGCAAGCGGGAGCCGCGCTGGTTCCGGCGTAGGTTACGCCATTCAGGTACATTTTAGCCAGCAGCGCATAGGCGGCAGCCTTGTCGGCCCGGCCATACTCATTGGTGCGGGGGGCGAGTAGCGCGCCGTCAATGGCTTGCAGCTCCGACTCGATATACTTGTACAAGTCGGCCCGGCTAATCTGCTTGGGCAGGGTTGATGTGCCAATGGAACTGTTTTCATCCGCGAAAGGCGGGTTGCCATACAGGTCCATCGCGTGGTAGTAAGCCAAGGCCCGCAGGAAACGTACTTCGGCCCGATACGCCGCAATATTGGCCGCTTCGGCGCTTGAAATACCCCGCGAGGCCAGTTTGGCATCGGTAGATTCCTGCAGGTAGCTGTTGCAGATAGTTATCTCATACAGCAGGCGGCTATACAGGCCCCGAATCAGCACGCCGCTCGATGTCCAGTTCATGTTGTGCCAGTCCTGCACACCAGGGTCGCCCCACTGAATCACGGCTTCGTCGGTGGTCAGTTCCTGCGCGCTCCAGTAC
Organism: Hymenobacter psoromatis; assembly: GCA_001596155.1. Lineage (NCBI taxonomy): Bacteria > Pseudomonadati > Bacteroidota > Cytophagia > Cytophagales > Hymenobacteraceae > Hymenobacter > Hymenobacter psoromatis. The sequence continues at coordinate 64,127 of CP014771.1, forward strand.
TGGCGGATATAGTCAGAAGTACCCTGGTCGATACCCTGGATATCGCCGCTGCTGGCGTCGGGACCGCCAGGACCGGTGATAGCAAAGCCCGCATATGCTTTGGCCAACTGGGTTTTGTAGCCCGCGGCGTCTTTAAAGACGACATCGGCGCTTAGGTCGTACGTGGGAGTACGGTTCAGGTCTTTCGTGCAGGACGGGGCCAGCAGCAGGGTAGTAGCAGCTAACGAAAGTGCTTGCGCACTACGAATAAATACTTTTTTCATGACAGGGCGGGAAGTGTCTTAAATATTTAGGTTCAGGCCAAAAGTATAGGTGCGCGGCCGGGGGTAGGTGTTGTTGTCAACCCCGTTGGAAATCTCCGGGTCCAGGCCCGTATACTTCGTGATTACGAACACGTTCTGAACTGCAAGCGTGAGGTTTAGATTCCCGCGGCTATTGAGGACCTTGCCGATGTTGTAGCCCAGTGTAGCGTTCTGCATACGCAGGAAAGAAGCATTCTGGATGTAGTAGTCCGACGAATAGTGATTGGTAGCATTCGCGTTCGGAAACTGCGTAAAGAGCGCGTCTGTCGTGACGTTGCCTAAGTAATTGCTGGAGCCGGTAATACCATAATAATTACCATTACCCGACTGAATGTTGTTGTACACATAGTTGCCGAGGTTGCTGCGGAGCGTGAAAGCAAGGCTCAGGCTCTTGTAGGTCACGTTGGAGCTGAAGCCCAGGATAACCGGCGGCGCTGACTGCTTGTAGAAATAACGGTCGTTGCTGTCCACTTTGCCGTCGCCGTTCAGGTCAGCATATACGCCGTCGAGCGGCTTGCCATTGGTGTCATACACCTGCTTGGAGGCGTAGAACGACGACGAGGGCTGGCCCACGGCAAAGATGCCGATGTTGGTGCCGGTGCCGCCCGAAATGCCGTTCGTCTCAAGACCCACGAAGCCGGGCTGTTGCGGCCCCAGCGACAAAATCTTGTTTTTGTTGTAGGTGGCGTTGAAGTTCACGTCCCAACGGAAGTCGGTCGAGCGGACTGGGTTCAGGTTCAGGTTCAACTCTACCCCCCGGTTTTCCAGCGAGCCCACGTTGAAGACGTAGTAGTTGGTGAAGTTGGTCAGGCCGGGCAGGTAGATGCCGTTGAGCAGGTCGGTCGTTTTACGATAATAGGCATCTACCGAAGCCGTAATCCGACCTTCCAGGAATCCTACGTCCAGGCCCGTGTTGTAGGTAGTGGTAGTTTCCCACTTCAGGTTGCTGTTATAGCCTAAGGGCGAATAGGGGTCGTACGTAATATTACCCAGTGTATATTGGGCATTTGGGGAGTTGTGCGTGTAGCGCGGAATAGTGGGGTAGTCACCAGCTATCCCGAATACATCCTGTTGGCCCGTGCGCCCGTAGCCCAGGCGCAGCTTCAAGTCCGAGAAAGTAGTGTTGTCCTTCAGAAAATTCTCCCCTTTGACGCGCCAGGCAAACGAGGCAGCCGGGAACAAGGCGTTCCGGTTGTTGGCATTGAAGCGCGATGACGCATCATTACGCAGAGTGCCCGTTACCAGGAAGCGGTCCTTGTAGTTGTAGTTTAACCGGCCGTAATAAGAGAGAATAGTGTACTGCGTACGGTAAGGCGTAGCAGCGGCGACGCGGGTAATGAGCTGCGGCAGGCCGCTGGCATCGTAGTTTCCATCCTGGCCCAGGTAGCTGTCATAGGCCGGCGAGGTCGTAACGAAGTCTTGATACGAATAGCCAGCCAGCAGCTCCAGGTGATGGTCACCAAACTGCTTGCTGTAGTTGAGGTAAAACTCCAGGAGCTTGTTGTTACGGTTCTGCTTATATAAGCTGTAAGAACCCCCACGGGCATTAGCAGTAGCGGGCGAAGCAACACGCGGCGTATTAAAGTAGTCGGTGGCCAGCTGGACGCTCTGATTATTGGCACCACTGCTGCTCAATACATCGTAGCCTACGTTCAGGTTGGCGTGCAGGTCGGGCAGAAAGTGTAGCTTATAATCCAATTGCACGTTGCCAATGCTGCGCAGCACCGTGCTGCGGTCGCGAGTCAGCTTCAACTGGGCCACGGGGTTGCCCGGCACGTTTTGCTGAGGCGAGCTGGTAGGATTGGTAGGGTCTTGCAGGTAGGTATAGTAGCCACCATAAGCCGAATTACCCGAATATATGGGTAAGGTTGGATTAAAGGCCGCCGCTGAGCCGATGGCACCATTGTCGGCAAAATTGTTGTCAGTTACCGAACCCTTGACGTTTAAGTTGATGCGCAGGTGGTTATCCAATACCACCGGAGTCAGGCTGATGGAGCCAGTATTACGCACAAGCTTATTCGTAATCAGTATCCCCTGCTGATTCAGGTTGCCATACGACGCGCGGAAGGGGAGTGCTTTGCCTATTGAGCCAGTCAAGCTCACGTTGTTGTCGTACGTCATGGCCGTGCGAAAAATCTCGTCCTGCCAATTGGTGTTAGCGGTGCCTAACAGGCTGGTCTTGGTAGGTGCCAGCTGCTGCACGGCGGCCCGAAACGCATCAGCCGACAGGACTGGCAGCGAGTTGTAGCGCCGCGAGAGGGAGGTCTGGGACCGGACATTCACTGTTAGCGCTTCACCCGCCAAACCCTTTTTAGTCGTAATCAGAATAACGCCATTGGAAGCCCGGGAGCCGTAAATGGCAGTAGCCGAAGCGTCTTTCAACACGGTAAACGTCTCAATGTCATTTGGGTTGATAAGTGACAGTGGATTAGGCACCCCCGCGAGTGCTCCTACCCCAGAAGTAGGCGGATTATCAACGGGCACCCCATCAATTACAATCAGCGGGTCGTTGCTGGCATTCAGCGAAGAACCACCGCGAATACGAATAGTGTTGGCTGAGCCAGGAGCCCCGCCACCATCCGTGATTTGCACGCCGGCTATCTTGCCTTGCACCAATTGCTCGGGGGTAGTCACTTGGCCTTGCACGAAATCCTTAGCCGATACCGTAGTGACCGCGCCCGTCACGTCCTGCTTGCGCTGGGTGCCGTAGCCCACCACCACGGCCTCACCCAGGGCCGTCGCGTTTTCGCCGAGCGGTTGGGCTGGTACGTTGGTCGTTTTGCCGGCGGCAATCGTCACGGGCACCCGCGAGGTCGAATAGCCGATAAAGGAAATTACCAGCGTGTGGTCCCCGGCTGGCACGCCCGGAATGGTGTACGTGCCGTCGGCGTTGGTGGAGCCGCCTACGGAAGTGCCCTCTATCAGTACCGTAACGCCGGGTAGGCCTTCCTTTTTGGCGTCTGTTACGCGGCCGCTTACCGTGCCGGTAGTAGCCTGAGCCCAAGCGCCTAGTGAGGCAGTCAGACTAAGAGTTAAAAGTAGGAGAAACCGTAGTTTCACCAGGTAGGAGTGTTTCATAAAGTGTTGAAACGGGTGGGGAAAAGTGAAATAAGTAAAGGCAAGTACTTGAGTTGGTTTGCCGTTTGCAGCCCTTGGGGACTAGAAAAGCTACCGGCACCAGCAAGTCAAAAATGTTGTCGAAAAGAAGTTGCCAACAACCACAAACGATTGCGGATACAAGCCGCTGAAATGTTACCAAATTGTTAGAATTTACGACAAGATAAGCTAATATTCTACCACAAACCAACTAAAAAACCCCCTGCGGCCGTGGGCAGCCAGGGTTATGCCAGTGTTGCCGGGTAAGGTCAGAAGCGTGCCTTTGACTGCCAGTGAGCCCGGTGTGAAGGGCCGCAAACCCCGACGTAAGTCGCCATAGCCTGAAACAGCGGAAAGCACGCTAAGTAAAATTCATTCTCCCAACTTATTAGGGTAGTAGTTGGCGTATTAAACCATCTGCTTGAAGCCCCACTGCCGCTCAGCGAGGGGGTAGGGGGCCGGCGCTGCCTGTTATTTTTCAGGCCCCAAAGCCCACCCTTAGCCTGGGGGTAGGGCCGGAACAAAAATTGAAAATAAGCGGCATCCTAGTTGCTACGCGAGGCGGCAAATGCAGTGGGAGCAGGGTGCCGGCTCCAAAGCCAGGTTTCGCGATTTGAAACGGCGCACGAGCCCCTACCCCCGGCCCGGCAGGCTTGCCCGCTACGGAGTACCGGACGTACTTTTGGTTGATTTCGTCTTCCTTATGAAAGCTATTTACTGTATTCTGCTACTAAGCATCTCGGTACTAGGCCGCTCAGCTGTGGCTAACGCGCAGGCGCGGCGTCCCGTGCCTGGCAAGTCGTCGGCCAAGGGCAAGCCCGGCAGCCGGGTAGCAGCTCCACCAGCACCTATGGAAACGGCCCGGCGCGTGGATAGCCCCGCTGACGAAGGCAAGGCCCCCCTCCTTATCAGCAAAGTGAAAATAAAAGAACCGGTATTGGTGTTTTACCAGCAGGCCGCGCCCAATAAGGGCGTGCAGCAACTGTTGATGGACGAAAAAAACTTGCCGCTGCTCAAAACTATGCCTCTCGAAGACCTAGTGGCCCGCCGCGAGGTCTTCCTTGATGGCCTGGGCAACTACGACCCGCCCAAAACCGCAGCCGATGCCGAGAAATACCGCCTCACGGGCGTGAGCCAGCTGGCCAGCAGCGAAAAGCGCAAGAGTGCCCCCGACGGCCGCAGCACCTACGCCCGCCTGAAAGTGCCCAGCCCCGGCGACCTCTACGTGGTGCGCGAGTCGGCCGAAGAATACCGGCACTTTGTGAGCGGCCCCCAGAAGAAGGGCTCGCGCATCGACTTTAGCGTGAACGCGCTGCCGGGCGTCGATTCGGTGCGGGCCATTTATACGCTGCGCAAAATTGACGCGTCGGAACGGGGCGCGGGCAGTGGTGACATCATCCGGTAGCAACGTATGAACATTACGGAGGCCATTGCCCAGCACGTGCTGGATGCGCACGAAGGCAACAACTGGACGGAAGTTGACCTGGCGCACACGTTGCGGGATATCACGCTGGCCGAGGCCACGACCCAAACCGCCGCCTCGCCCAATACCATTGCAGGGCTGGTGGGCCACCTCGCCTACTGGAACCGGGTGATGGTGCGCCGCGCCCAGGGGCAGGCTATTGTGGTAGGCCCGGCCAATGGATTTGACGGCCCTACCCCCCAATCGGAGGCCGAATGGGCGGCCCTGTGCGCCGATGCGCTGGCATCGGGCCGCGAGCTGGCGGCGGCGGTACGCGACTTCCCGGAATCGCGCCTGCCGGAGCCAATTATGCCAAAGTACTCGTCGGCCTACAAGAACCTGCAAGGCGTTGTCGAGCACCTGCATTACCACCTGGGGCAGTTGGTGCTGCTGAAAAACCTGGTGCGAAATCAGGCTGCGTAGAGAATGGCTTACCAGCAAATGCTTGGAGCACGGCGGTTTTTTGTCGAATTAAAAATAATAAATCAAAAAATACAATTGAATATTTTTTAATTTATTATTTTTAATTTTCAATTCGATATATGAAGTACAAAACCGCGCTAGGTTGGCTGCTGTTGGCGGCTATTACAACCTCCCCGGCGCTGGCCCAAACTACGCTGCGCCTCACTTCCCTACCCCCCGCTACCCCGGCTGGCCAGCCCATCTACGTGGCGGGCTCCTTCAACAACTGGCAGCCAGCCGCCGCGGATTACACCCTGGCCCGGCAGCCCGACGGCACGTACCAGCTGACCCTGCCCGCCACCGTGCGCGGGCCGCAGGAATTCAAGTTTACGCGCGGCTCCTGGGCGACCGGCGAGGCCGATGCCAGCTTTCAGCCCGTGGCCAACCGGCACGCGGAGGTGGGGGTAGGGCCGGCGACCCTCAGCTTTCAGGTACTGAACTGGCAGGACCAGCGCCCCGGTGGGACCCCGGCCGTTCCCAAACTACATACGCTGGCCGCCAACGTGCGCGTGCTGGCCGATTCCTTTTGCCTACCCCAGCTGCACGGGCGGGCGCGGCGCGTCTGGCTCTACCTGCCACCCGGCTACGCCAAGAGCAAGGCCAGGCGCTACCCGGTTTTGTATTTGCAAGATGGCCAAAATGTGTTTGACGAAGCCACTGCCTTTGCTGGCGAGTGGGGCGTGGACGAAACCCTGAACCAGCTGGCCGCCAGTGGCCAGGACCCCACCGGCTGCATCGTAGTGGCCATAGACAATGGCGGCGACCGCCGGCTCGACGAATACTCGCCCTGGGTAAATGCCGAGTACAAAAAAGGCGGCGAAGGCGACCAGTACACCGATTTTCTGGCCCTTACCCTCAAGCCCTACATCGACGCGCACTACCGCACCCGGCCCGACGCGGCGCACACGGTCATTGCGGGCTCCAGCATGGGCGGGCTCATTGCGCTGTACGCAGGCCTCAAGTACCCGCAAGTATTTGGGCGGGTAGGCGCGTTTTCGCCGGCCATCTGGTTTGCTAAAGACTCTATGCTGGCTTATGAGCGGCGGCACCGGCCCGCGCCGCGCGCCAGCCGCTTCTACTTCGTGGCTGGCCCGGCCGAAAGCGAAACGATGCTGCCGCTGATGGCTGCCGCGCGCGATGGCCTGCTGGCCAGGGGATTAGCCCCACGCCAGCTGCGCCTGGTAGCCCCCGCCGACGGCAAGCACGCCGAATGGTTCTGGCGGCGCGAGTTTGGCCCTGCTTACCGCTGGCTGCTAGCGAAATAGAGAGCAGAAAGGCAAAAATTAATTAAATCTTCATTAAATTCGAAAAATAAATTTGCAGAGTTGCCAGCTACTCGTATATTTGCCACCACATGAACCGCCCGCATCTAGTCATTACCGCGATGAATTGCCGCCCCAAACCGGGGTCCGGAATCGCGCGTTATGGCCAGCTGCCACGGGTACCAAGCAAGTAAAAATGCTACTACCCTCCCCGTTCAGCCCAGCTTAACAGCCCGATTCCAGTCCCCTGGAATCGGGCTTTTTTTTTGAATTTTACCCTATCGTTACCGCTATGTCACTGCACCTGCTTGCCCGTCCGCAACACCCCGCTGCCCCCGCCTCGGGCATGGTCTGGAAGATGCTATTTGACCGTCAGCAAGCGCTGCTGCACCGCTGGGCCGGGGCCGGCTTCTGGCAGGCGCTGGCCGAGCTGGGGCTGCGGCGCGACACGCTGCCCAACCTCACTCAAATCAGCCGCCTGGTGCAGCAGCGCACCGGCTGGACGCTGCTGCTCACCGGCACGCCCGTGAGCGACGCCACCTACTACGCGGCCCTGGCCCGGCGCGAGCTGCCGGTAGTGTCGCGGCTGCGCGGTTTCAGCGAGTTTGACCAGCCGCCGGGCGGCGTCGATTTGTTTGCCGACCTTTTTGGGCGGGTTGCGCTGCTGCTCCAGCCCGGCTATGCGCAGGCGCTGCACGAACTGGGCCGCGCCTGGGAGCTGGCCACTACGCCGGCCACGGTGGGGCTGCTGCGCCGCTTTGCCCGCGCCACGTTCGAGCGCGGGTTATTCAAAAACGAGGGGAAAACGCATTTCTACGGCGCTGCGCTGCTCACTACCCCTCGCTACCTGCACGCTGCCGCCGTAGCCGAGGCTACCGCCTACCAGCCCCTGGCCAACGCCATGCGCTACCTCAGCCCGCCCGCCACCGAGGCCGACCTGACGGCCGTAGGCCCGGAAGTATATTTCGTGGCCGAAAGCTGGGCTGAGCTGAGTGCCGCCATCGCGCAGCTGAGCCAGGAGCTGGTGAAGCTGCGGCGCCAGGCCATCGGTAGCCAGCCAGTGCCGTTTACGGCTATGCCCACCGATTACACCAGCCGGCAGCATGCTTTTGTAGCCCGCATACCGGGCCTGCGGCAGCCAGATTAACTAACTGCTGTTGCGCGGTTTGTTCGGTAAAGCACCGCTGGGGCAGTAGCGCGATTTTTGTAAATCGCGCTACTGCCCACTGCGTGACGCCAGTTAAATAAGCAGGGGTAGGGATGAGATAGAACGCAAAAGCGCCCACTTTAGTAGAAGCGGGCGCTTTTGTGCAATACTTAAGCTGCGTTGCAGCAACCAGTTACGCCTTCAAGCGGGCTTTCAGGTAGGCCAGGGCTTTTTGATGAGCGTCGGCGGCTAGCTCCTTGTTGTACTTGGGATTGGAGGGGTTGGCGAAAGCGTGGTCGGCGGGATATTCCTTCACCGTTACCTTTTTACCAGCGGCGGCCATGTCCTTCTCGAACTGCTTCACCACCTCGGGATTAATCCACTTATCCTGCTCGGCAAACAGGCCCAGCACGTCGGAATGCAGCGTTTTGAGCTTGGCCACATCCTTTTCGGGCATCCCGTAATACATTACGCAGCCCACGGTTTGCTTGCCGCCGAGCAGGGCTGCCTGCAGGCTCCAGCCGCCGCCAAAGCACCAGCCAATGGAGGCAAACTCGGCCTTGGGGCCGGCGTATAGTTCGGCCCCTTTGATGATGGCGTCGGCGCGCTCGGTTTTCACGCCCTGCATCAGCTTGCCGGCTTCTTCGGGGGTAGTGGCTACCTGGCCATCGTAGAGGTCGAGGGCAATGACGTTGACGCCGGGCATTTCCTGCGCGTACATCGCCGATTCCTTCTTGATGTAGTCGTTCAGGCCCCACCACTCGTGAATCACGAACAGATATTTGTTGCTCGGCTTGGCGCTCTTGATTTCAAAGCCGTGTCCGGTCTGGCCATCGGTAGTCTTAAATTCAATCATCTGGCCATCACCCTCGTAGGAGTAGGGTAGGGGCGCGTCGTGGCCGCCCGAAAAGTCCTTGTCGGTAGCCAGCATGGCGAAGGCTTCGGTAGCGCTGGCCGTAGTCGGGCGGGCGCAGCAGCTCATCGCGCTTTGGGCGGCGGCCGACCCAAAGATGCACGCAGTAGCCAGGAGTAGCAGTAGTTTTTTCATGGTGGTGAAAAGAAAAATGGTCTGATTAGGTGATACCTAACCAGACCATTCGGCAGAGGTTTGCAAAACGCGGAAACTAGGCGTCGTATTGAGTGCGCACTACCGCGCCTAACTCAGTCAGCAGCGAAAACAGCCCCACGTAGGTGCGGTTCAGGTACACGAAGTGGGCCGAGCCGCGGGGCTCGCGCTGCTGGCGCAGGTCCTGGTCCTGCATCAGGTCGTCGCCCAGGCTGTAGAGACTTTTGAGGTAAGTAGGGTCGCCGAAGTCGAAGGTTTCCTGCCGAAAAGGCCGGCCCACCAATTCCAGCGACTGCGTGAGCGTGCGCAGGTACATTTCGCGCAGGGCGGGCGCGTCGGTGGGGCGCAGTACGCCGGCCTCAGTGAGCAGGGTAGCGAGGCGGGCGGGGTCGGCGAGGGTTTCGGGGGCCAGCAGCGACAGAAACTGCTGCTGCTCCAGCAGCGGCACGTCTTTCACGCAGCCAAAATCTAGCACGCCCACCGTGCCGCCATCGGTGAGGCTGAACAGGAAGTTGCCGGGGTGCGGGTCGGCGTGCAGCTGCCGCAGCTCGCGCAGCTGATATTGGTAAAAATCCCAGAGCGCCTGCCCGAGTTGGTTGCGCACTTCCTGGCTGGGGTTTTCGGCCCGAAACTCCTGGAGGTGCTGGCCGGGCAGCCAGTCCATCGTGAGGATGCGTGCGGCCGACAGGGCGGGGTAGTAGGTCGGAAATTGCAGGTGCGGCAGGTGGCCGCACTTGGCCGCCACGGACTGGCCGCGGCTCAGTTCCAGCTTATAGTCAGTCTCTTCGAGTAGGCGCGCCTCCACCTCGGCGATGTAGGGGCGCAGAGTTTCCTCCTTGAGGCCCATCACGCGCAGGGCCACCGGCTTCACCATCGCAATGTCGGACCGGATGCTCGCGCCTACCCCCGGATACTGTACCTTCACGGCCAGGTCCTTGCCCATTTTGCGGGCAAAATGCACCTGCCCGATGCTGGCCGCCTGCCGCGCATTGGGCTCAAATTCGTCGAAAACCTCGCTCGGCGAATGCCCGAAAGCATCGCGAAACGCCTTGACTACCAGCGGCCCCGACAGCGGCGGGGTCTGGTACTGCGCCTGGCGGAACTGCTCGGCGTAGGCGGGGGGTAGGAGATTTTTCTCCATCGCTAGCATCTGGGCCACCTTCAGCACCGAGCCCTTCATCTCGCTTAGCGTGCCGTAAAGCTCGGCGGCGTTGGCCTGGTGCAGGTCAGCCATCGGCGAGTCGGCCCCCACGGCTTTTTTGGCGTAGTGCTGCACGTAGTTGGCCCCCACTTTAAAGCCGGTTTTGGCGAAGCGGGCGGCGCGAGCCACTTTGGAAGTGGGCAGCGACTCCTGGGGTTGGTCAGACATTTGGGAGGTAGGGACTAAGAATATAAAGGCTGTCATTGCGAGCAAAGCGAAGCAATCGCACCAGAACGATACCCACGCCGGTCGTTCCGATGCGATTGCTTCGCTTTGCTCGCAATGACAGAGCCTAGTTGTTACGAGTGCTTGTGCAGCAAGAACCGCCCGAAATCGAGGGCCGAATCGAAGGTATTCCGACCCACCAGGTCGAAGCTCAGCGTCACGGCTTTTTCCACGGCCGCGTCGGTGCGTTCGAAGTTGGTTGACTCGTCGCGCACGAAATAGAGCAGGATAAATTGCAGCTGGCGCCGGAAAATGCGGCCGTAGCCATCCTGCAAAAACGGCCGGCTGGCCACCTCACCCGTGGCGCGACCTTCGTGCAGCAACCCCCGTACAAAGTCCTCGAAATCATCCTCAAACCGGTTCAGCACCTTGGGCACCAGCGCCGGCTGGCGCTTCTGCGAGCGGCCTAACGTAAGCAACACGAAACTGCGGTTGTTTTTCAGGATTTCGAGCAGCGTGTAGTAAAACGCCAGCAGCTTTTCGCGGGCACCGTAGCCTTGCCAGGCGGGCTCCTGGGCCGCCTGTGTGCGGGCATCGTGGCCAAAAGCGACCCAGGCCTCACGGTCGATGGCCGCGAAGGAGGCGTAGTGGCGGTAAAAATCACCCTCCGAAATACCCTGCGCATCGGCAAAGACAAAAACGGTTTTGGGCGCGTGGCCGTGGCGGCGTAGGTAGTCGAGGTAGGCGGCTTTAAGGTCGGCAGATTCCATAGCCGTATAACCAGCTGGCCGGCCTGCTGGTTCAGGCTACTTATTCCGAGCCTTGCGGATGAGGTCAATGGCCCGCTCGCGGCCAAACTTGTGGTCCACAATGGGGGTAGGATAGTTGTCGGTGCCGAACTCGGGCACCCACTGCTTCACGTACTCATACGCGGGGTCGTACTGTTTTTGCTGGCTGTCGGGGCTATATACTCTGAACCAGGGCGCGGCTATGGCCCCGGTGCCGGCCATCCACTGCCAGTTGCCCACGTTGTTGCTCATGTCATAGTCGAGCAGCTTCTCGGAGAAATAATGCTCGCCCAGCCGCCAGTCGATAAACAGCTGCTTCACCAGCAGGCCCGCCGCCGCGATGCGCGCCCGGTTGTGGATATAGCCGGTTTCGTTGAGTTGGCGCATCCCGGCGTCCACGAGGGGGTAGCCGGTGCGGCCCTCGCACCAGGCTTGGTACTGCGCCTCATCGTCGCGGTAGGGCAGGTGGCGCATCTTGGGGTCGTAGGCTTCGGTGGCGGTGTTGGGGAAATGCCAGAGCAGCATCATAAAGAAATCCCGCCAAATCATCTCGTTCAACAGCTTGTTGTTCAGCTCCTGGGCCTGCTGCATGAGCTGCCGGATGCTCACCGTGCCAAAGCGCAGATGCACCGACATGCGGGTGGTGCCGCGCTTTTCAGCCGGCAAGTCGCGCACCTTATCGTAGCGCTTCACTACCTCGGCGGGGGGTAGGGCGGCGGGCGGCGTCCACTGCTCATGCCGCGCAAAACCCATGCTCGGGAGCGTGGGCCGCTTGGCATCGGCGGGGTGGGGTAGGGCCAGGTTTTCCTGCTTAAAAAGCCGGCTCGACGGATGCGGCTTGAAATCATCGGGCGTCACCTTGGCCTGCCACGCTTTGGAATAGGCCCCGAATACTTTCGGCGGTTTGCCGTTTTTGGTCAGCAGCTCATCCTTGGCAAAAATTACCTGGTCCTTGAAGGCGTTGAATTCTACGCCGTTCTTTTCCAGCAGCTTCGCGATGGCCGCATCGCGCTCGGTGGCGTAGGGCTCGTAGTCCTCGTTGGTGTACACGGCCGCCACGTCGTAGTCTTTCAAGAGCTTAGCAAACACCTCTGGCGTGCGGCCGTAGCGCGCCAGAAAGCCGCCGCCGGCCTCATGCGCCTCGTGGGCCAGGCGCTCCACCTGGTCAAAAATAAAGGTGAGGCGAGCGTCGTCCTTCGGCAATTTTTCCAGGATAGTCTGGTCATAAATGAACAGCGGCAGCACCGGGTGGCCGCTTTGCAAGGCCGCCGCCAGGCCCGCGTTATCCTGAAAGCGCAGGTCGCGCCGATGCCAGAAGAGGGTGATTTTCATGGTAATGTGTTCACGAAGTGACAAAAAATCGCTAGCCCGTCATTCCGAGCTTGCCGAGGAATCTTGCTCGCGCCGTTCGAGTGTCGGTCAACGATGCGAGCGAGATTCCTCGGCAAGCTCGGAATGACGGGCTAGCGATTTCCTAACTAGCTTATTAGCTTATATAAATTATTTTAACTTGCCCATGCCGCCATCCACGGCCAGCACTTGGCCGGTGATGAACGTGGCTTGGTCAGACAGCAGGAAGGCGGCCATGCTGGCCAAGTCGGTGGCCCGGCCCACGCGCTGCAAGGGGTGGCGCCTGGCGCCGGCTTCGGCCTTTTCGGGCGTGTTGAGCAGGGCGGCGGCCAGGGGCGTATCGGTGAGGCTGGGTGCCAGACAGTTGACGCGCAGGCCGCTGGCGGCGTATTCGGCGGCCAGGGCGCGGGTGAGGCCCTCCACGGCGGCTTTGGCCGTGGCAATGCTGGTGTGGAAACTCATGCCCACGGCGGCCGCTACGGTGCTGAACAACACCACGCTACCCCCGCCTTCGGCCTTCTTGAGGCGCTTCACGGTGGCTTGCAGCGCCTGCACCGCGCCCAGCACGTTCAGCTCAAAATCGGCGCGAAAATCATCGGCCGGCACCCGCTCGAAAGGCCGTAGCTTGATGGAGCCGGGGCAGTACACGAGGCCGTGCAGCACCTCGGGCAGCGCGTCGAAGGCGGTGCCCACGGGCTGGGTAGCGTCGTAGGTGAAGTGGGTGGTGCTCAGGGCTGCCAGCTCGGGCGAGAGGTGGCGCGAAGCCGTGAAAAGCGTGGCACCGTCGGCCGCCAGCAGCTGGGCCGTGGCCAGCCCGATGCCCGACGAAGCGCCGACCACGAGGATATTCTTACCAGTAAAATTCATGAATGGCAGCGATGCAAAAGATGGACCTTGCAAACGGCCCAACCGGCGCAATGTTCGCTACACCACGAACGGATTGACGACGCGCAGGGTGCCTTCGACGAGCTGCCCGGCATTCAAATCTTCCGAATAAAGCGTATCGCAGCCGCATTCGAGCGCGGCGGCCACAATGAGCGCATCGAACCAGGAAAACCCGTAGCGATGGGCCAGGCGCGTGGCGTGGGCAATAGTAGCGGGGGTAGTGCTGCTAACCTGATGGCTGGCAGTAAGCTCAATCAGGGCGGTTTGGATATCGGGCCAGGCGGCCTTCATCTTGCGGTGGCTCACATTGACGAACTCAACAAGTACTTGCGTAGATATCCACGTCTCGCCACTGCCAATGGCGGTAATTGCCTGCGCCTTTTTAAGCACTTCATACCCCGAGTAGGCGTAAATCAGCACATTGGTATCCAGAAAAATTCTAGCGCTCATTGGCTTCCTCCCTGTTGAACTTAAAGCCACGTGTATCCAGCTTTAGAGCATCGAATGTGGCGGGCGGGCGGGGCACGGCCAGGGAAGAAGCCGAGATAGTGAGTACCCCCAGGGACTGCAATTCTTCCAGCAGGCGGCGGGCGTGTTCGTTTTGAAGGGTGACGGTGACGGTTTCCATAAGAATGACAAGCCAGATTGAGGAGTACAAGTTACGGCGAAAACCGCCGCCCTACGCCGCTTAGCGCGGGATGGCCCGGCGCGCGGTTTCCAGCGGCAGGTGGGGGTAGGCGGGCGGCAGGGCGGCGTCCAGCTCTGGTTTTTTGTCCAGAAAAATGGGCTCGTTTTCGTTGGCCAGGTTCCAGGTGCCGAGGTAATGCACCTGGCCCGCCGCCAAGGGATAGCTCGTCCATCGCATAGAGCCGCAAAGTAAGGCCAGCCCGGTCACTGGTTTTCGGTCGTCGCCAGTAGCTCGGTGGGCACCGGGCCGGGCCGGGGCTTACGGCTCACCAGCCACACGCCCACGAAGATGAGCGCCGCCTGCCAGGCCTTATCCAGGGTAAAACGGTCCTTGCCCGTGGCCACGGCGATGAGCACCGCCAGCACCGGCTGCAAGTAGATGTACACGCCCAGCAGCGCCGGCGTAGCGTACTTCAACGCCCAGTTATTCAAGAGGTAAGCCAGGATGGTGAGAAAGAAAATCATGTAGCCCAGCTCGGCCCAGATGAAGAGCGGAAAGCGGCCGTAGTCGGCCGCGAGGGCCTGCGACAGCCCCGCCGGGATGGCAATGACGCCGCCCACCAGAAAGATGCGCGCCAGCACCGTGAAGGCGTTGTATTTGCGCATCAGCGGCGCTACCAGCACCAGGTACAAGCCAAAAACCGTGGCATTGAGTAGCAAATACAGATTGCCCAAAAAGGCCGCCTGCGGCACCGCGCCGTTGCTGGGCCGGCTCAGGATGAGGGCCGCCGCGCCGGCCGCGCCCAGCCCAATGCCCACCAGCTTTTGCGGCGTAATCTTATCCTTGAGCAGCACCGCCGAGGCCAGCACCACCACAATGGGCGAGATGGTTTGGAGCAGCGACGCGTTGATGGGGGTAGTGAGGTTGAGGCCCGCGAAAAAGGCCAGTTGATTGAGCCCGATGCCCAGCACGCCGCACGCCACGGTCCGCAGGTTGTCGGCCCGCCCGCTGATGCGCTCGCGCGGGGCCACCAGCAGCTTGAGCAGCCCAAAAAACAGCGCCGCTCCCGCAATGCGCAGCGTCACGATGCCCAGCGGCTGCATGTAGCGCGGCATAATGTCCTTGGCCAGGCTATACGTGCCCGCGTAGATGAGCGAAACCAGGAACAGGGCCGCGTGCAGGCGAATTTTGGCGAACATAGGGGGGTAGGGCAGGCAGCGCGGAAGTAGCGCGAACTTTGTAGTTCGCGTCCCGCGCCGGCCGCATCTATTGCAACGGCCGGCCCGAAACGCGAACTACAAAGTTCGCGCTACTTCCGCGCTCTTCCCGTTACGCTGTTTCATGGCTTTCCTTTTCGATATCCCTACCCCCCCGCCGCTGGCCGAACGCCGCCGCCCGCGCCGCCTGGCCGACTACGCCGGCCAAACCCACCTGCTGGGCGAGCAGGGCGTGCTGCGCCGCTACCTGGCCGCCGGCCGCCTACACTCCCTCATTTTGTGGGGGCCGCCCGGCGTGGGCAAAACCACCCTGGCCCTGCTGCTGGCCGAAGAATTAAAGCGCCCTTTTACCATGCTTTCGGCCATCAATGCCGGCGTGAAGGACGTGCGCGAGGTCATCGAGCGGGCCAAAAAGCAGTCGGGCACCATCCTGTTTATTGATGAGATTCACCGCTTTAGCAAGGCGCAGCAGGATGCGCTGCTGGGCGCGGTGGAGAACGGCACCGTCACGCTCATCGGGGCCACCACGGAGAACCCGTCGTTTGAAGTAATTCCGGCGCTTCTGTCTCGCTGCCAGGTCTATACGCTGGAGGCGCTGGGGGCCGATACGCTGCGCGAAATCGTGCGCCGGGCGCTGGCCGAAGATGAGCAGCTCAGCCAGATTCCGACCGATGTGGTCGAAGACCACGCCCTGCTGGCCCTCAGCGGCGGCGACGCCCGCAAGCTGCTGGGCCTGCTGGAACTGGTGGTGCAAAGCACCCCGCCCGACCCCGCCACCGGCCGCGTGCAGCTCACCGATGAGGCTGTGCAGCGCACCGCCCAGCGCCCGCTGGCCCGCTACGACAAGGGCGGCGAGATGCACTACGACGTGATTTCGGCCTTTATCAAAAGCATCCGCGGCTCCGACCCCAACGCCGCGCTCTACTACCTGGCCGTGATGCTCGAAGGCGGCGAAGACGTGAAATTCATCGCCCGCCGCCTGCTTATTCTGAGTTCCGAAGACATCGGCAACGCCAACCCCAACGCCCTGCTGCTGGCCCAGAGCTGCTTCCAGGCCTGCACCGTTATCGGCCTGCCCGAGTCCGATTTAATTCTGAGCCAGACGGTTATCTACCTCGCCACCTCGCCCAAGAGCAACGCGGCCTACACGGCCATTCGGGCGGCGCAGGCCCAAGTGCGAGCGCAGGGCGTGCATCCGGTGCCGGTGCCGCTGCGCAACGCGCCCACCAAGCTGCTCAAGGAGCTGGGCTACGGCCAGGCCTACCAGTACTCGCACAATGCCGCGGGCAACTTCGCCTACCAGGAATTTATGCCCGACGCCCTGAGCGGCACCCGTTACTATGACCCCGGCGACAACCCCGCGGAGGCCAAAATCCGGGAGCGCCTGCGCGAGTGGTGGCAGGAAAAATACGGCTACTAATAATCGCGGCTTAATCGCGGATTTAGCGGATGGCGCGGATTTCGCAGATTCGGATGGCGCGAAATACTGTGGGGGGCAGTTAGGCTGGTGGGAGGGGGTAGGCGGCCGAAAAGCTGCGGCTTGTAATGCCGGGCAAGTTTGGTCGATAGAAAGCCCACGCGGCCCAAAGGCTGGCCGCGCCGCCTGCAAACGGCGTTATCTTGCCCCGCATTTTCAAATAGCCATTAGCGCCATTCGAATCTGCGAAATCCGCGCCATCCGCTAAATCCGCGATTTTATGAGTCAGTTTTTCAAGTTTGTATTCGCCACTCTGGTGGGCCTGGTACTCTTTTCTTTTGTCGGCTTCCTGCTGATTGTGGGTCTGGTGGCGGCCGCCAAAAGTGCCGGCGGCGACAAAGAAATTGCCAGCAACTCGGTCCTGGAGCTGAAGCTCGACAAGCCCATTACAGAGCGCCAGGAAGGCAGCGACTACGGCCCGCTGGGGGGGGGTAGCGCTAGCATTGGCCTGCTGAATCTGCGCCAGGCCATTGCCGAAGCCAAGGACGACGCTGATATTAAAGGCATTATGCTGCGGCTGGAGCTGGTGCAGGGCGGCATGGCCTCACTCACGGAAGTGCGCGACGCGCTGCTCGACTTCAAGAAATCGGGCAAATTCATCGTTTCCTACGCCGAAGTTTCTTCCGAGAAAAGCTACTACCTGGCCAGCGTGGCCGACCAGATTTACCTGCATCCGCAGGGCTCGCTGGAGTTCAACGGCCTCAGCTCGGAAGTTACGTTTTACAAAAACCTGCTTGATAAGTTGGGCATCGACGTGCAGATTTTCCGGGTGGGCTCCTTTAAGAGTGCCGTGGAGCCGTTTTTCCGCACCAGCTTCTCCGATTCGGCCCGCGCCCAAACCGTGTCGTATCTCAACTCTATTAATGATGACATGATTGCGCAGGTGGCGGCCAGCCGCCAGATTGCCGTGCCGCGCCTGCACACTATTTCCGATTCGATGCTGGTGCGCGACGCGCCCGACGCCCTGCGCCTGGGCCTCGTGACCAAGCTCGGCTACTACGACGAAGTACTTGACTACCTGCGCGGTAAGCTCGGCACGGCCAAAGACAAAAAGCCGAGCATTATCAGCCTGAGCGACTACCACGAAGGCGGGCAAATCAAGCAGCGCGAAGGCAGCACCAGCGGCCAGCGCATCGCCGTCATCTACGCCGAGGGCGACATCGTAACTGGTAACGGCTCAAGCGATAACATCGGGGGCGACAAGTTTGCCGCCGCCATCCGCAAGGCCCGCCTCGACGACAAGGTGAAGGCCGTAGTGCTGCGCGTGAACTCGCCCGGCGGCTCGTCGCTGGCCTCCGACGTGATTTACCGCGAAGTGCTGCTCACCAGCAAGGTCAAGCCCATCGTGGCCAGCATGGGCGACGTGGCGGCCAGCGGCGGATACTATATCAGCATGGCCTGCGATACCATTGTGGCTCAGCCCAATACCATCACGGGCAGCATTGGCGTGTTTGGCCTGCTGCCCAATATTCAGAAGCTGTTGTCTGATAAGCTTGGCGTGACGGTGGACCGCGTGGAAACGGGCAAGTTCTCGGACTTCCCCACCATCACGCGCCCGCTCACCGACTACGAAAAAACGCAGTTTCAACGCGAAATAGACAAGATTTACGCCGACTTCACCAGCAAGGCGGCCCTGGGCCGGCACATGCCCGTGGAGCGCCTGCGCCGCCTGGCCTCGGGCCGGGTCTGGAGCGGCAGCGAGGCCAAGGCCCGCGGTCTGGTCGATGTGCTGGGCAGCTACGACGATGCCGTGCGCCTGGCCGCCGCCCACGCCCACCTCAAAGACGGCGACTACTCAGTACAGCGCCTGCCGCGCCAGAAAACTAGCTGGGAGCGCCTGCTCAACCGCTTCGGCGGCGACGACGACGACGACCAAACGGCCGCCGCCGAGGCGCGTTTTGCACAGGCCAAGCTAGGGCCGCTCTACCCGGTGTATCGCCAGTACCAACTGCTGCTGCAAATGCGCGGCATGCAGGCCCGCCTGCCATATGAGCTGGAAATCAAGTAGATTAATCAGTGATTGAAACAAGAACGTCATGCTGGGCTTGTCGAAGCATCTTGCTCGCGCCGTCAGGGTTACTAACCCAACGATGCGGTAGAGATGCTTCGACAAGCTCAGCATGACGTTCTTTTGTAATAAGTACTATGAAAAAATTTCCTACTGTTGCGGTTTTTGGTGCCCTCCTGCTGGCTGGCCTTGCCCCCGTCGCCCACGCCCAAACTGCTCTCTACCAGCCCCGCGACATTAAGCGGGCGTTTGACAGGGGCACCCGCGCCGCCGACGGCCGGCCCGGCCCCAACTACTGGCAAAACCGCGCCCGCTACGACATCACGGTGCAGGCCCTACCCCCCGCCCGCGCCATCAAGGGCCGCGAAACGATTACCTATTTCAACAACAGCCCCGATACGCTGAAATCACTGGTTTTCAGGCTGATTCAGAATATTCACAAGCCTGGCGCGGCCCGCGACCGCGACGCCGCGCCCGACTACCTGACCACCGGCGTGCAGGTCGATAGCTTTGCCGTGAACGGGCAGGCGCGGCCCTTCGACAGCCAGCGGGCGGGCACCATGCAAGAGGTGGCCCTACCCCGCCCGTTGCTGCCCCACGACTCGGTGCGGCTGAACGTGGCCTGGCATTTCCCTATTTCGCTGGAAAGCGGGCGCGAGGGCATGATTGACAAGACGACGTTCTTTCTGGCCTACTTCTACCCGCGCGTGGCGGTTTACGACGACTACAACGGCTGGGACCGCCTGCCCTTCGTGGACAGCAAGGAGTTTTACAACGACTTCAACGACTACACGTTGCGGGTGCAGGCCCCGGCCAACTACCTCGTGTGGGCCACCGGCACGCTGCAAAACGCCTGGCAGGTGTTGCAGCCGACTTACGCCAAGCGGCTCGAAAAATCCATGACCAGCGAGGCGTTGATGCACATTGTCACGGCCGCCGATTTGGCCAAAAAAGACATTACTGCTCAGCGGCCCATCAACACCTGGGTGTGGACGGCCCGCGACATTTCGGACGTGACGCTGGGCCTGAGCGACCACTACGTGTGGGACGCGGCCAGCGTAATCGTGGACCCCGCCACCAAGCGCCGGGCCAGTGTGCAGGCCGCATTTGCCGATTCCACGGCCGATTTTCACTCGTCGGTGAAGTTCAGCCAGAATGCGCTGAGCTGGTTTTCGCGCAACTGGCCGGGCGTGCCCTACCCCTTCCCCAAGATGACTGTTTTCCAGGGTTTTGCCGACATGGAATACCCGATGATGGTGAACGACAGCCCCGAAAGAGACCTGCAATTTGCGCAGCTGGTGCAGGACCACGAGATTGCGCACACGTATTTCCCGTTCTACATGGGCATTAACGAAAGCCGCTACGCCTTCATGGACGAGGGCTGGGCCACCACGTTTGAGCTGCTGATTGGGCGGGCCGAGAACGGCGAAAAAGCGGCCGACGAGTTCTACCGCAAGTTTCGGGTCACGCGCTGGATTCACGACCCCAGCACCGCCGAGGACTTGCCCATCATCACGCCCAGCAGCGAGCTGCGGTCGGGCTACGGCAACAATTCGTATGGCAAGGCATCGCTCAGCTATCTGGCGCTCAAGGATATGCTCGGCGATGAGCTGTTCAAAAAGAGCCTGCACGCCTACATGGACCGCTGGCACGGCAAGCACCCCATTCCGTGGGATTATTTCAATTCGATGAGCAACGCCTCGGGCCAGGACCTAACGTGGTTTTTTCACAACTGGTTCTTTACCAACGGCTATATTGACCTGGCCCTCACCAAAGCCGACCGAACGGCCCAGGGCACGGCCATCACCATCCAAAACGTGGGCGGCTTCGCCGTGCCGGTCGATTTGAAAGTGACCTACGCCGACGGCAGCACCGAAACCTTGCACCGCTCGCCCGACCTCTGGCGCGCCAACCAGCAGCAGGCCACCATTGCCCTACCCCCCGGCAAAATAGTGAAGTCAGTGGCCCTCGACCACGGTATCTACCTGGACGCCGACCCGCGCAACGACCAGCTGGCCGTGCAGTAGTTGGCTAGCGCAAGCAGCCGCTATTCGCTTTGTAGCCTAACTTAGAAAGCATAGCCCAGGCTGAAATAGCCATCAAATACGGAGCCCGGCTGCCCGACGTTATACCAGTTGCCCACGTAGTAGCAATCGCACATTTCGCCAAGGTTATGCGGATAAAATCGCAGGCCTAGGCCTGCATCGAAAAGAAAGTGCTGGCTGAACCGCCACTGATATCCCAAGCCAAGTCCGCCACCGTGGCCATTTATTTTGGTAGATGCAGTGATAGGCGGCGCGCCTGGGTAGTTGCTCACTACCTGGGCATTGTGGCTGAACGCGCCTGCCTGCACTTGCAGGTAAAGCCCCGTTGGTGCTAGCGGGCGGAAATAAACGCGTGCCGCCAGCATCGCCTGGTAGCCTGGGTAGTCAGCGCTGAAGTAACGCGTCCCGCGCACACTGAGCGACAAATGCCGCGACAGCCGCTGCTCGTACTGAAGGCCAACATTGGCCGATAGGCCATAAATGCCTAGTGATAACACGTGCCCACCCACTGGCTGAACCGGTGCTGCTTCCTGCGCTGCTACAGCCCGCGCCACGCATGCTAAGCCTAGAATAAATAAAGGTGTTTTCATACTGGAAAAGACTACTTAGAATGGCGTGATGGTAAATGTAAAGGTATCTTGCCGGGCGTATTGCCTTATTACCTGACTCTTATTCTCCATCAACCGTTGCAAGCCATCCAAGCCGCCGTCGCCTACATTCAGGCCCAATCCAATCATTTTCAGCCCACTACCGGCATCATCCTCGGCACCGGCCTGGGCGCGCTGGCCAAAGAGGTCGAAGTCGAGCACGAAATCAGCTACGCCGACATTCCCAATTTCCCGGTTTCGACGGTGGAGAGCCACGCGGGCCGGTTGCTGCTAGGCACGCTGGCCGGGCAGAAAGTAGCCGTGCTGCAAGGCCGTTTTCACTATTACGAGGGCTACTCGATGGCCCAGGTGGTGCTGCCCGTGCGGGTGCTGAAGCTGCTGGGCATCCGGCAATTATTTGTGAGCAACGCGGCCGGCGGGCTGAACCCCGAGTTTGCTATTTCAGATTTAATGCTGATTGATGACCACCTCAACCTGCTGCCCGGTAACCCGCTCATTGGCCCTAATCTGGACGAGCTGGGGCCGCGCTTCCCCGACATGCACGCGCCCTACGATGTTGGCCTGCTGGCCCGCGCCCGCGCGGCGGCCGAGGCCCTGGGCCAGGGCGGCACCACCCAGCGCGGCGTGTACGTGGCCGTGCCTGGCCCCATGCTTGAAACGCCCGCCGAATACCGCTACCTGCGCTTCATCGGGGCCGACGCGGTGGGCATGAGCACCGTGCCCGAGGTTATCGCGGCGCGCCACCTGGGCCTGCCGGTGCTGGCCGTGTCGGTCATCACCGACCTGTGCTACCCCGGCCAGCTCAAGCCGGTTGTAATCAGCGATATCCTGGCCGCCGCCGCCGTGGCTGAGCCGCGCCTCACGGCCCTGATGAAAGCCGTGCTGGCGGGCTAGCGCACCGGCAGCCCCTCAGTCAGGGCGGCGGCGCGCAGGCGAGTGTCGTGGGTGAAGAAGCCGTTGAGCGGGCCGCCGGCCCGCTCAACGGCGAGTTGAATGGCATCCAAACTGCGCAGGGCCAGGGCGTGGTGTTTACGAACCAGCTTGGCCGCTTGGGCAAGCAATTCCGAGGATAGGACTATCCGCTGAAAAGCGGGCCAGTCGGCCGCTAGCAGGCGCAGGCGGCGGGTGGCCAGATTTTGCGTTAGCACGTGCTGACGAACTTTGGTTTGGAACGCGGAATGCAGTTCTACCCAAGCCAGCTCAGCTACGACCAGCGTATCGCGGTCTAGTTGAATTTGGGCGCGCAAGGCCGCCGAATCAGCTTCCTGATAGTAGAGCTTCAGCAACGAGGAGGAATCCAGAAAAAATTTCACTAGGGCGACTCCTCTCGCTCTTCCAGCACAGCATCCGATACACTACTGCCCGGCGTGGTAGGTAACGCCAGCGCTTCATCAAACGAGAAACGAGGTTTTTTAGAGGGCATTGCCACTGCAACACACTCGGGCTTACTAGCCAGAAACGTAACGAGCACTTCGCCCGCCGGGAGGTTAGCGGCGGCCGGCAGCGGCTCGCTCAGCCGCACCACGCCGTTTTCATACGTTCCGCGCACAGTTATTAACATGAGTCTAAGGTAACGACTTTACTTCAGATACACCGTGCGCTGGTCGCTCACGAGCACCGTGAAAATGCCCAGGCCGCCCTGCACGTTGCTGTGGATGGACGAGGGCTGCGCAAACGGGTTGCCGTTGGCGTTGCGGGCGTTGCGCACCGACTGCCGGAAGTCGTAATATAGCGAGTCGAGGTGGTAGAGGGTGGTCGTGACCGTGTCGCCGGGCACGAAGCGATAGGTCGTGACCTGGGCGTAGGGCTGGCCATTAAAAAGCCGGTCGTTGAGGTCGTTATCGGTTTCCGAGTTGTCGGACGGTTTGCCCTTGTGCAGCATCAGGCGGTAGAAATCGTTGGTGACGCCGGGGTCAGTCCACTTGGTCACGAAGTAGGCCTTTTTATTGGCCCCGGTCAGCGCGTTGAACTTGTACTGCGCCGAGTCGATGCGAATGAACGTGGGCACGATGGTGGTGCCCGTGAGGTGCCGCCCGCGCTTGTCCTGCGCATCGAGGCCAAATTGCTGGCCGGCCTGGGCCACGAGCGGCGTGGTGCCAATGTGGGTGTAGTACTTGCCGGTGACGTTATCAATGCCGGGACTGAAACGCAGGGGTAGGGGCCGGCCGCCGGGCAGCGTCAGGGTCACGGTTACGTCGGTGGGCAGCTGCACGGTTTGGCCATTCGTGAGCGCAAGTATCTGCGAGCCAGCCGCTACGGCCTGGCCATCATCCAGGTACGGCACCGATTCGGTAATGGTGAGGCGCGGTATTTCGCCGTTTTGCAAATAGCACTCGGCCACGAGTTGGTTGGCGTAGTAGGGCAGGGGCACGTTCACGTCGTTTTGCAGGCTTTTGCAGCCCGCCAACAGCCCTACCCCCCCCGCCAAGACCAACGTTAAAACCCGCGTACTTATCTTCTTCCCAACCATAACTATAACCATTAAAAAATAATCGTCTACAAAATCCGTGAAATCCGCTAAAATCCGTGTAATCCGTGATTAGAATTTGAAATTATACGTCACTGACGGGATGAACGGAAACAGCGATACCTGCTGCGCCCGGTAGCCCGTCACCTGGTCCGTCACTTTGTCGCGGGTTTGCTCGAAGTAGATGAAGTAGGCGTTGCGCCGGTTATAAGCGTTATAAATGCTGAACGTGAGGTCGCGGTCGCCGCCAATGCGGGTAGGCCGCAGCTTGTACACCAGGCCCAGGTCGAGGCGGCTGTAGGGAATCATGCGGTACGAGTTGCGGTCGGGGTACACGGGCACGGCCTGGATGCCGCCCTGGTAAATATCCTGGATAGCAAAGCGGCCCAGCGGCAGGGTAGTGGGCGCGCCGCTCGTGTACACAAAGCTGGCCGTGAGCGAGACGCGCGGATTGAGCTGGTGAATAACTACGACGTTCAGGTTGTGCCGCCGGTCGTAGTTGGGGTAAAAATCCTGGCCGTTATTGATGCCCGTGGTACCGAGCTGAGGCGGAAAATTGCGCTTGGTCCAGGCCAGCGTGTAGCCAATCCAGCCGGTAGTTTTGCCGGTCTTTTTCTCCAGATAAAGCTCATTGCCGTAGGCCCAGCCGCGCCCGAAAAGGAACTGCGTATCGAGGTTGTTATTGGCAAAAATCTGGGCCCCGTCTTTGAAGTCAATCTGGTTGTTGGCCCATTTGTAGTACACTTCATCGGTGAGCAAAAACTTGCCGCCGCCGAGCAAAAAGCTCGCGCCCGAGCTCACCTGCTGTGAGCGCTCGGGCTTCACCGAGAGGCGCGACGGGTACCAGATATCGGTGGGCAGCGACGCGCCCGAGTTCGACACCAGATGCACGTACTGGTACATGAGCGCGTAGCTGGCTTTCAGCGCCACCTTGTCGGTGAGCGAATAGCGGGCCGATGCGCGCGGCTCCAGGCCGGCAAAGTGGTCGGTGCCGCTCTGAAAGCCTGACAGCCGCAGCCCTAATTCGGTCTGAAATTTATCGTTAACCTTGATATTATCGCTGGCGTAAAGGCCGGCTTCCTGGCCGAGGTAATTAACGTCGGAATTGATATTCAGGCTGTTATCCTGCGAGCTGCGCTGCAAGCGCCCTACCCCGAAATTGTGGGCCGTAACCAGGGCACCAAACTTGATGGTGTGCTGGTCGTTGGGCACGTAGTCGAAATCGGTGCGCGCCGTGTAGTCCAGAATGGTCGAGCCCAGGTTGAAGGTAAACTGGTCAATGCTGTTGCCCAAATTATACTTGTACGAGGTCACCGACGCGGTGGTGTTGGCCGTGAGCCGGGGCGAAAACACGTGCTGCCAGCGCAGCGCGCCCAGCGTGTTGCCCCAGTTAAACGTGGCCTGAAAGCCATTGGGCGAGGTAAAGCCGAAGATATCGCGCCCCAGGTAGCCCGTAAAAAACAGCTGGTCCTGGGTGCCGAGCGTGTAGTTGGCCTTGGCGTTGAAGTCGTAGAAATAGTAGTCCGGGATGGGCGTGTAGTCTTCTTTGCTGGCATTGGCCCGGTTGAGGGCGCGGGTAAAAATGTCGAAATACGTGCGCCGCCCGCTCACGATAAACGAGCCTTTGCCCTTGCGTATCGGCCCCTCAAAGCTGAGCCGCGACGAGATGAGGCCGATGCCGCCCGTGGTCACGAACTTGCCGCGGTCGCCTTCGCGCAGCTTCACATCGACCACCGACGAAAGCCTACCCCCATACTGCGCCGGGAAGCCCGACTTATACAAATCGACGCTCTGCACGGCGTCGGAGTTGAACACCGAGAACAGCCCGAACAAGTGGTTGGGGTTGTAAACCACCACGTTATCGACCAGCACCAGGTTCTGGTCGGCCGAGCCGCCGCGCACGAATAAGCCGCTGCTGCCCTCGCCGCCGCTTTGCACGCCGGGCTTGAGCTGCAGGGTTTTCAAAATATCGACCTCGCCAAACAGAGCGGGTAGCAATTTGGCCTCCCGAATGCTGAGGTGCTCGACGCCCATCTGGGTGGTTTGCAGCTTCTCTTTCAGCGTCTGCTCGCCCCGCACCACCACCTCGCCGAGCTCGCTAGCCACCGCTGCCAGCGTGAAACTGTGCTGCTGGTTGCGGTGCAGAGTCAGGCTCAGCGTCTGGGAGGTGTAGCCCACGAACGACACCACCACTTGCTGCGGCCCCTCGGGCAGGCTGAGTTTGTAGTGGCCATCGGCCTCGGCGGCCGTGCCCAGCCCCAGCGCTGGCACCGCCACCGAAGCGCCGGGCAGCACGCCGCCGTCGCTACCCCTCACTACCCCACTCAGCACGTGTTGCGCCTGGGCCCAGCCCAAGTGAGGAAAGGTTACTAGTAAAACACTGATTAATATAAAATTGCGTAGTAGCACGTCTCGAATCATAACACAAAGTAACGGCCCGCGGGCGCGTGTTGCGCCAACGCCGAGCGCGTTGCTTTAGTTTGTGGCCCGGCCACTTTCCTGCGCGGCAATACTACCCAGGCAGCTTATATATAAGCTCCCACTGCCTGCGCGAGCTGGGTGGCCGGCACCACGCCCGCCTGCCGCCACACCGGCTGCCCTTTGTGAAAAAGAATGAGAGTAGGGATGCTTTGTACCTTGAATTGCTGGGCCACCGCCTGGTTTTTGTCCACATCTATCTTAATGATGCGCAGCTTGCCCTCGTGCTGCGCGGCAAATTGCTGCAAGATGGGCGCCATCGTCTTGCACGGGCCGCACCAATCAGCATAAAAATCGACCAGCACGGGCATGCCGGGGCTATTAATGAGTTCGGAAAAGGACTTGCGGGGCATGGCTTTTTTAAGTATGAAGTAGAAATTATGAATTGGGGCGGGGTAGGGCGGCAAGTGGTCGGCCGACTGCAAAAACTGGCAACGGTAAGTTTGTAGGCCAAAGCCAGCCCTGGGTTCAGGTAGTACCCATCTGCTGAGGCTACGGTTTCGTTTTGCCGCTTCCTAATCCGCTTACGCGCCCGCCAGCCTGGCTGCACCCGCTGTTTCCGGGCAGCGAGTGGCGGGGTGCGCCGGTGGGACCCACCGGCGCACCCCGCCTCTACCTCACCTTCGACGACGGCCCCATTCCCGACGAAACGCCCTGGGTGCTGGAGCAGCTAGCCGCCTACCAGGCCCCGGCTACGTTCTTTTGCGTGGGCGACAACCTGGCCCGCCACCCCGACATTGCCCGCGCCGCGCTGGCCGCCGGCCATCGCCTCGGCAACCACACTCAGCACCACCGCAGCGCCTGGAACACGCCCCGCGCCGCCTACCTGGCCGGCGTGGCCGAGTGCGAGCAAGTGCTGGATGAATTGGGGCTTGGTGCTTGCTCAGTGCTTGGGGGGGATAAAGCAGCCGAGAATCTCAATCCCAAGCACCAAGCCCCAAGCACCAAGCCCCAAAACCCCCTCTTCCGCCCGCCCTATGGCCGCTTAACCTGGCCGGTGCTACGGGCGCTGCGCGGGCAGTACCGCATAATTATGTGGTCACTGCTTACCCGCGACTACGACCCCGCCCTACCCCCCGAAACCGCGCTGCGCCTGACGCTGGCCGCCACCCGCCCCGGCGACATCGTGGTGCTGCACGACTCGCGCAAGGCCAGCCGCTCGCTGCGCTTTTTGCTGCCCCGGCTGCTGGCCCACTTCAGCGAGTTGGGCTACGAATTCGCGCTGTTATAAGTTGATTGTCAGATGCTGAGCCTGCTATTTTGCGTGAGCGTCGCCTACTGCCTGCTGTGGCTGGGCTGGCTGGCCTACGTGACGTGGCGGTTGGCCCGGCGCACGGGCGCGCCCGCGCCGGTGGCGCTGCCCACGCCGCTGCCGCGCGTGAGCATTCTCATCGCGGCCCGCAACGAAGCGGCCGCCCTGCCGCGCTGCCTGGCCAGCGTGCGGGCGCTCGCCTACCCCCCCCATTTGCTCGAAGTGCTGCTCGGCGACGATGCCAGCACCGACGCCACCCGCGCCGTGGCCGAGGCCGCCATGTGGGGCTTTGCGGGTGATTTTCAGGTAATTTCTATTACCGATACATTGGGCCCGGCGCGGGGCAAGGCCAACGTGCTGGCCCACCTGGCCCGCCGCGCCACTGCTGACTATCTGCTCATTACCGATGCCGACATTGCCCTACCCCCCACCTGGGTGCCGGCCATGCTGGCCCACGCCGCGCCGGACGTGGGCACCGTCACGGGCCTCACGGTGGTGCAGGGGCCGGGCTGGCTGGCCCGCCTCCAGGGCCTCGACTGGCTGCTCTCGCTGGCCTCCATGCAGGTGGCCACCGACGCGGGCCAGCCCATGACGGCGATGGGTAACAACATGCTCGTGACCCGCGCCGCCTACCGCGCCACCGGCGGCTATGAGGCGCTGCCATTCTCCATCACCGAAGATTTTGCCCTGTTTGAGGCCGTGAACGCGCGGGGCTACGGCTTCCGGCAACTGTTCGAGCCAGCCGTGCGGGCGGCCTCGCTGCCGGCGGGCTCGTGGGCCGAGTTGCTGCGGCAGCGCCTGCGCTGGATGCGCGGCGCGGCGGCCTTGCCCCCCAAGGTGCAGGTGAGCTTGGTGCTGTTTAGTGGCTACTGGCTGGCGGTGGTGGGCCTGCTGCTGGCCGGCCGGCCGGCCTGGGCGCTGGGCGCGCTGGCCCTCAAAATAGCCGCCCAGGGCCTCATGGCCGGGGTGGCCGCGCGCCGCGCCGGCCTACCCCCCCCGGCTGGGTTGGTGGTAGTCGGCTACGAGTTTTTTTCGTTAGCGCTCCTCACTGACCTCACCATCCGGCGCGTATTTGGGCCTAAAAAAGTTGATTGGAAAGGGCGGGCTTATCAATGAGCAGTTAATAATGAGCAGTGAGCAAGTTGTTATTCAGCCCATTGCTGCCGTGCAGACCTACGCCCTGCGCCACGCGGTGCTGTGGCCCGATAAGCCGCCGGCCTACGTGCGGCTGCCCGACGACGACGCGGGCCAGCATTTCGGCGCGTTCGTGGCGGGCGAGCTGCGGGCGGTAATTTCGCTGTTCGTGACGCCCGCGGGTGAGGCGCGCTTTCGCAAGTTTGCCACCGACCCGGCCTGGCAGGGTAGGGGCCTGGGCACGGCGCTGCTGCGGCACACCAGGCAGGCGGCGCGGGCGCGGGGAGCCACCGCGCTTTGGTGCGATGCCCGCCAGAATGCCCTGCCGTTTTACCAGCGTTTTGGCTTGGTGCCGGAGGGCGACGTTTTTTACAAAGGCGACATTGCGTATTTGCGGCTGCGCTGCGCGCTTTAAGAAGATAATCTGCTTAGTATGAAGTTAATAGAAACCCACGCGCACCTCTATTCCGAGCAATTCCGGCCCGACCAGGCCGAGGCGCTGCACCGCGCCGTGGCGGCGGGCGTCGGCACCATTTTGCTGCCCAACGTGGACCACTCGACCATCGACGCCATGCTGGAGTTGGAGGCCATCGCCCCCGGCACCTGCCACGCCATGATGGGCCTGCACCCCTGCTCGGTGGGGCCAACTTTTGAAAAGGACCTGCAGGAAGTGGCCGACTGGCTGGCCCGGCGGCCCTTCGTGGCGGTGGGCGAGTGTGGCATCGACCTCTACTGGGACAAAACCTACCTGCCGCAGCAGCAAGCAGCCCTGCGCGAGCAGCTGCGCCTGGCCAAGCAGTACGATTTGCCCATCGTGCTGCACACCCGCAACGCCTTCGAAGAGGCCTACGAACTGGTGGCCGAAGCCCAGGATGGCAGCCTGCGCGGCGTGTTTCACTGCTTCTCCGATGGCCTGGCCGAAGCCGAACGTATTATCGCCCTGGGCTTTAAGCTGGGAATCGGGGGGGTAGCAACCTTCAAAAACGGCGGCCTCGACCAAGTGCTGCCCCATGTGGGCCTGGAGCACCTGGTGCTCGAAACCGACTGCCCCTACCTGGCTCCGGTGCCCTACCGCGGCAAGCGCAACGAGCCGGCCTACCTGCCCCTGGTGCTGCACCGCGTGGCCACGTTGCTGGGCCAGTCGCCCGATGCCGTAGCCGGGGCCACCACCCGCACCGCCCGCGAGCTATTCCGGCTGGCGGAGTAACTATGAATTATGAATTATTTTCCGGTTCTCATTTCTTGCCCTCTTCCTCTTTATTCAATTCATGATTCATAATTTCTAATTCATAATTAAAAATGAGCTTACCCCTGTTGGCGCTGCCCACTGCCGCCGATGCCGCCGACGCGGCGGCCCCGCGTCTGCTCATTCTCTACACCGGCGGCACGGTGGGCATGGCCGTGAACCGGCGGCAGGAGCTGGTGCCCATGCACTTTAGCAAGCTGGGCAAACGCATGCCCGAGCTGCGCCAGCTGCCCTACCGCCTGGAGCTGCTGGCCTTTCCGCAGCCTATCGACAGCAGCAACGTGACACCCGCCGACTGGCTGCTGCTGGCCCAGCTCATCGGGTTGCACTATGCTGATTTTGATGGGTTTGTGATTTTGCATGGCACTGATACGATGGCTTATTCGGCGGCGGCGCTCAGCTTTTTGCTCGAATATCTGGGCAAGCCGGTCATTTTCACCGGGGCGCAGGTGCCCGTGGGCCGCACCCGCTCCGATGCCACCCGCAACCTACTCACGGCCTTGGAGATAGCCGCCGCGCGCCACCCCCGCGCCCACACCGTGCGCCTGCCCGAGGTGGGCTTGTTTTTCAACGACGTGCTTATTCGCGGCACCCGCGCCAAAAAGGTCGAGAGCCAGCAGTTCGCCGCCTTCAAAAGCGAGAACTACCCGCCGCTGGTCCGCGCCGGCATCAACCTCGATTTCAACGATAAAAGCATTCGCCTGCTGCCCGCCGCCCGCCTCAAAGTGCACCAGAAGCTGGAGGAAAAAGTAGCCGTACTGCGGCTGTTTCCGGGCATCACGGAGGGGGTAGTGGAGGCCGTGCTGAGCGTGCCCGGCCTGCGCGGCTGCGTGCTCGAAACCTATGGCTCGGGCAATGCGCCCACCGCGCCGTGGTTCCTGGCCTGCCTCGAACGGGCCTATGCCCGAGGGGTTTACCTGCTCAACGTGAGCCAGTGCGAGGAGGGTAGGGTGGTGCAGGGCCACTACGAAACCAGCGCCCGCCTCGCCGGCCTGGGCATCATCGGCGGCGACGACATCACCACCGAGGCCGCCATTACCAAGCTCATGTTCGTGCTTGGCCTGGGGCGCAATGAGGTCGAAACCCGGCAGCTGCTCAGCCATGACCTGCGCGGCGAGATTACCCTGTAGGGTGAGCGGATGTGTGGTAAGTTTAGCTTGCCGTTTTAGCTGCTGCGGCCCGCGTCCGGCAGGCTAAAGCCTACCCTACATTCTCCCGGCAAGCCGAAGCTTACCGCACACTGCGCTTTCCTGCCTATCTTTGCAGCCCCATTCAGAGAGGTGTCCGAGTGGTCGAAGGAGCACGCCTGGAAAGTGTGTATAGCCCAAAAGGTTATCGTGGGTTCGAATCCCATCCTCTCTGCAAAAAGCCCCGTTTCCAAGTTGGAAGCGGGGCTTTTGATTTTGTGAGAAATGGTCGCCAACGAGCTCCTTACAAAAGCTTTTCGCGGGTGACGTTTGAATAACTGCGTAATAGCAGTGAACAATATTCCCAGCCTTATTTTGAAAAATAAGCTGAGCAAAATTAGTCAGGGACTACTTCGCCCAGATGTTTTGAGCGGACTCGAACGGTCATAGCAAACGCTAGCCAGCAGGCAGCAGATAAAATGCAATTTTATCCGCTGCCTGCAATCCCGAACTCAGAGTTGATTAGCTGTAGTGCGCCGGATTAGAAAATTCTAATTTCTTTCCAATACTACGTTAATACGACCACCGCAATTTTGTCTCAATACCCTTGGCCTTTGGGCCAGCACGCCCTACCAAGCGGGTACGCTAGTGGCGGTTCAGCCAGTCACAATGCAACTTCTTTATCTAGTCTTCCTCGTTTCTTCATGTCTTCTTAATAGCAAAATGCTGACTTTTGTATCACCCAGCACTCGATACTGGTAATTCAGTGTCGGCTTATTCCCACCATTCTACGCTCATAAAATTTGAATTGGGGCCAGCATGTTGCTGGCATTCAAAAGCTTTTTGCTTTTTGAATATAGCTGATAGATAGGCATGCAAAACATAGTAGTTGAAATATCCATTCGCGGGATGGGTTTTGTATTTTGGCAACGATGTCTGTCGGACAACCAATGAGCCAACCAACATAAAGACGGGCTGACTTTGTAGTGCCGGCTGCCAACCTACTGTTGGGGCTGGTAATCATTGTTTGCCTGGTTTCCTACCTATAAATTTTTTCTGGATTACCAAGCGCTTAGTTATGATTTCTGATGCTTTTGTGAAAAGAATATTCCTGTTCCTGAGCTTGTTTGTTGTGTGTTGCTGCATCAGTTGCTCAAGCAAGAAGGAGGAAAAAGAAGAGCAGGTCAAGCTTCTGGTTACCAGTCCTTTGAAGAAGGACACAACCGTTACCAGAGAGTATGTGGCCCAGATTCACGCCTTCCAGCACATTGAGCTGCGGGCCCTGGAGAAAGGCTACCTGCAAAAAATCTTCGTGGATGAAGGGCAGACCGTGCAAAAGGGCCAGCCCATGTTCCAGATTACGCCCCTCATCTACCAGGCTGACCTGCAAAAATCGGAGGCGGAAGCCAACTACGTAGGGATGGAGTATAAGAACACGAAGAGCCTGGCCGACAGCAACATCGTGTCGAAAAATGAGTTGTCGCTGTCGCGGGCCAAGTTCGATAAGGCCAAGGCCGACGTGTCGCTGGCCCAGACGCACCTGCAGTTCACGTCGATTAAAGCCCCGTTTACGGGCATAATGGACCACTTTCAGGGCCGGCTGGGCAGCCTCGTGGCGGAGGGGGACCTGCTGACGACGCTCTCCGACAACAGCAAAATGTGGGTGTACTTCAACGTGCCCGAGGCCGAATACTTGGCTTATAAGGCGCAGGCCAAAGCTGACAACATCGTGAACGTGCAGCTGCTGATGGCCAACAATGAGCTGTTTCCGCTCTCTGGCAAGGTGCAAACCATTGAGGCCGACTTCAACAACGAAACCGGCAACATTGCCTTCCGGGCCACCTTTCCGAACCCCAACGGGCTGCTGCGCAACGGCGAAACCGGCAGCGTGCTGATGACGGTGCCGCTCAAAAATGCCATTATTATTCCGCAGAAAGCTTCCTTCGAAGTGCTGGAAAAGCGCTACGTGTACGTGGTGGATGCCAAGAACATCGTGCATCAGCGCGAGATTGCCATTGCGTCGGAACTGCCTGACCTATACGTGATTAAATCAGGGCTGAACGCCAGCGACAAGATTCTGCTCGAAGGCATCCGCAAGGTGAAGGACGGCGATAAGATTAGCTACACCTTCGAGAGCATGAAGCAGGTGCTGCCCACGCTAAAAGTATATTCTGAATAGTGTTTTGGTGCTTGGTACTTAGTGATTGAGCCGTTCAACGAGCTGCTACCTAAACGACCCAAGCACCAGGCACCAAGCCCTAAGCACCAATTTTCTATTCTATGTTTAGTAAATTCATTCGCAGGCCCGTATTTGCCATCGTTATCTCGATAGCAATTGTCCTGTTGGGTATGCTGGCTATCAAGACCCTGCCTACCTCGCAGTTTCCCGAGATTTCGCCGCCGATGGTGATGGTGAGCGCGGCGTACCCCGGAGCCAGCGCCAAGGTGCTGACCGAGTCGGTGCTGATTCCGCTGGAGCAAGCCGTGAACGGCGTGCCGGGCATGAAGTACATGACCTCCGACGCGGTGAGCGCGGGCGAGGCCAACATCCAGGTGGTGTTTAACCTGGGCACCAACCCCGACCAGGCCGTGGTGAACGTGAACACCCGCATCGCGCAGGTGCTCAACCGCTTGCCTGTGCTGGTGCAGCGCGAGGGCGTGATTGTGAACCGCGTGGTGCCGAACATGCTGATGTACGTGAACTTGTACAGCAAGGACAAGAACACGGACATGAAGTTCCTCTTCAACTTCGCCGGTGTGAACATGCTGCCCGAGCTGCAGCGCATCAACGGCATCGGGCGGGCCAACTTGCTGGGTAGCCGGCAGTACGCCATGCGCGTGTGGCTCAAGCCCGACCGGATGCGGGCCTACAAAATCTCGGTCGATGACGTGATGAAATCCATTGGCGACCAGAGCGTGATTGGCTCGCCGGGCCGCATCGGGCGCTCGGACGGGGGCCGCGCCGAGGCGCTGGAGTACGTGCTCTCGTATAAGGGCCGCTTCAACGACGCGGACGAATACAAAAACATTGTGCTGCGGGCCAACGCGAACGGAGAAATGCTGCGCCTCAAGGACGTGGCCAACGTGGAGCTGGGTAGCGAATTCTACGATATCTACTCTAACCTCGATGGGTACCCGTCGGCGGCAATGGTGCTTAAGCAAACCTATGGCTCAAACGCCAGCGACGTAATCGCGCAGGTGAAAGCCAAGCTGGAGGAGATGAAGAAAACGTCGTTTCCGCCCGGCATGGACTACAAAATCAGTTACGACGTGTCGAACTTCCTCGATGCTTCGACTGAGAACGTGATTCATACCCTGCGCGACGCTTTTATTCTGGTGGCGCTGGTGGTGTTCCTGTTTCTGGGCGACTGGCGCTCCACGCTTATCCCGATTATTGCCGTGCCGGTTTCGCTCATTGGGGCGTTTGCGGCCATGCAGGCGTTTGGGCTGACTATCAACATGATTACGCTCTTTGCGCTGGTGCTTGCTATTGGCATCGTGGTGGATAACGCCATTGTGGTGGTAGAAGCCGTGCACGTAAAGATGGAAGAGAAGCACCTGTCGCCCTTCGGGGCGGTGCAGGAAGTGGTGGGCGAAATCAGCGGCGCTATTATCGCCATCACCATCCTGATGACGGCCGTGTTCGTGCCGGTGGCCTTCATGAGCGGTCCGGTGGGTATTTTCTACCGGCAGTTCTCCATTACGATGGCCACGGCCATTATCATTTCGGGGGTAGTAGCGCTCACGCTCACGCCGGTGCTCTGCGCCATGCTGCTGAAAAACACCCACGGCCAGCCCCGCTCCAAAAACCCCCTCAACCGCTTCCTCGACTGGTTTAACCGCGGCTTCGACCGCCTCACCAAGAGCTACACTGGTCTGCTGCAAAAGGTGGTGGACAAGCGCCTCGTGACGCTGGCGATGCTGGGGGCCTTCCTAGCGGGCATCTACTTCATCTCCCTCAATCTCCCTACCGGCTTTATTCCGAGCGAAGACCAGGGGATGCTGTACGCCATTGTGCAAACGCCGCCCGGCTCGACGCTGGAACGCACCTACGCCATTTCGGAAAGGTTGCAGCAGTTGGCCAAGGACGTGCCGGGCATCCAGAGTATTTCGACGCTGGCGGGCTACGAGGTGCTCACCGAAGGCCGCGGCTCCAACGCGGGTACTTGCTTGATTAACCTCAAGCCCTGGTCCGAGCGCAAGGAATCTATCCACGACGTGGTGGCGGCCCTGGAAATCAAGGCGAAGGAGATACCGGGAGCCAACATTGAATTCTTTGAGCCGCCGGCGGTGCCGGGCTACGGCGCGGCGGGTGGTTTCCAGTTGCAATTGCTGGATAAAACCAACACCGGCGAC
This sequence comes from Hymenobacter psoromatis, assembly GCA_001596155.1. Classification (NCBI taxonomy): domain Bacteria; kingdom Pseudomonadati; phylum Bacteroidota; class Cytophagia; order Cytophagales; family Hymenobacteraceae; genus Hymenobacter; species Hymenobacter psoromatis. The sequence goes on from CP014771.1 coordinate 99,356, forward strand.
TACAAAGCACTCGAAAAAGTAAACAACGAGTTCCTGGCCAACCTCAAGAAGCGCAAGGAGCTGGCGGGCCTCTTCACCTTCTACTCGGCCAAATACCCGCAGTACGAGCTGGAGATTGACAACGACCTGGCCATGCAGAAAGGCGTGGACATTGGCAACGCCATGAATACGCTCAGCATCATGATTGGCTCGACTTACGAGCAGGGCTTCATCAAGTACCAGCGCTTCTTTAAGGTGTATGTGCAGGCCGCGCCCCAATACCGCCGCTTGCCGGAGGACGTGCTGAACATGTGGGCCAAAAACGACAAGGGCGAAATGGTGCCGTTCTCGGCCTTCATGAAAATCGTGAAGACCCAGGGTGCCAACGAGATTAACCGTTACAATATGTACACTACCGGCTCCATCCGGGGCGATGCCGCCCAGGGCTACAGCTCGGGCGAGGCCATTAAGGCGGTGCAGGAAGTGGCGGCCAAAACCCTGCCGCGCGGCTACGACATCGACTGGGGCGGCCTCTCGAAAGACGAGGTGGGCCGGGGCAACGAGGCAGTAGTTATTTTCCTCATCGTGCTGGCCTTCGTGTACCTGGTACTCGCCGCGCAGTACGAGAGCTTCCTGCTGCCGCTGGTCGTTATCCTGTCGCTGCCCACGGGTGTGTTCGGTTCCTTCCTGCTGCTCAAAACGATGGGCTTGGCCAACAACATCTACGCCCAGGTGGGGCTGGTGATGCTGGTAGGTCTGCTGGGCAAAAACGCGGTGCTTATCGTGGAAGTCGCCGTGCAGAATCACGAGCGCGGCATGTCAATACGCGACGCGGCCATTGAGGGTGCCCGCGCCCGATTCCGCCCGATTCTGATGACCTCCTTTGCTTTCATTGCGGGTCTGATTCCGCTAGTGCTGGCCACCGGCGCGGGGGCCAATGGCAACCGCACCATCGGCACGGCGGCGCTGGGCGGGATGCTGTTCGGCACCGTGTTCGGGGTAATTATTATCCCTGGCCTGTACTTCCTGTTCGGCACCATTGGCGCGGGCCGCAAGCTGATTGACGATGAAAACGAATATCCGATAAGCGAGGGTTTGGAACCGCGTGTATTAGTTGAAGAAGAATTGGAAGCTCATGCTTAAGAGACGAATTTATCAAGGCCTGACCACGGCCAGCCTGGCACTGGCCGTGGCCGGCTGCAAACTGCCCACGCTGGTGCAGCGCAACGTGAACCGCACGGTGCCCGCCACTTATAACGGCAGCACGCAGGACACCATTAGCACGGCCCGGATGCGCTGGAAGGAGTTTTTTACCGACCCCGACCTGGCCGCGCTCATCGACACGGCCCTGCAGCACAACCAGGAGCTGAACATTACGCTCCAGGAAATTCAGATTGCCCGCAACGAAATTCAGGTTCGCAAGGGGGAGTATCTGCCTTTCCTATCGCTGGGCGCGCAAGCGGCAGCCGAAAAGCCGGGCCGCTACACCCTGCAAGGTGCCACGGAAGATGCCATCAATATTCAGCCCGACCACGCCACGCCTACCCCCCTGGCCAACTACCAGCTGGGCGCGTTCGCGAGCTGGGAGGTCGATATCTGGCACAAGCTGCGCAATTCGCGCAAGTCGGCGGCCACCCGCTACCTGGCTTCCGTGGAGGGCAAAAACTTCATGGTGACCAACCTGATTTCCGAGATTGCCAATTCGTACTACGAGCTGCTGGCCCTCGACAATCAGTTGCTTATCCTAAAGCAAAGCATTGAGATTCAGGAGAATGCCCTGCGCATCGTGCGGGAAGAAAAGGAAGCAGCCCGCGTGACGGAGCTAGCGGTAAAACGCTTCGAGGCCCAGGTCCAGAACTCCATCAGCCTGCAATACAAGACGCAGCAGCGCATTGTGGAGACTGAAAACCAGATTAACTTTTTAATGGGCCGGTTTCCGCGGCCCATTACCCGCGACGACCAGGCTTTTGCGGGCCTGGTGCCGACGACCATTCAGGCTGGTGTGCCCGCGCAGCTGCTCAGCAACCGCCCCGATATCCGGCAGGCCGAGCAAAACCTGGTGGCCGCCAAGCTGGACGTGCAGATAGCGCGCGCCAATTTTTACCCGTCGCTGGGCATTTCCGGGGGGGTAGGGTTTGAGGCATTTAAGCCCGGCCTGCTGTTCACCACGCCCGAGTCGATACTCTATAACCTGGCCGGTGATTTATCCGCGCCGTTGATTAATCGCAACGGCATCAAAGCCCTGTACGTCACGGCCAATGCTTTGCAGCTCCAGGCGGTGTACAACTACGAGCGCACCGTGCTGAACGCGTACATAGAGGTGTCTAACCAACTGTCGAACATCAACAACCTGCAAAGCAGCTACGACGCGAAGCTGAAAGAAGTACAGGCCCTCAACCAGTCTATCCGTATTTCTAATAGCCTCTTCAAAGCCGTGCGGGCCGACTACACGGAGGTGCTTTTCACGCAGCGCGACGCGCTGACCTCGAAATTTGACCTGACCGAAACCAAGATGCAGCAGCTCAATGCCACGGTGAACATCTACCGCGCGCTGGGCGGCGGCTGGAATTGATAAGGATTCTGGTTTGGATTAGCCGAAATTTGGAACGAGCGCCCTCCTGAGTATCCCCCAGGAGGGCGCTCGTTTTATAGGTAGGGTGCGGGGCTTGCCCCCGCCCGTCGTTGAACAATGAGCGCTGGTTACGTGCAGCGACGGGCGGGGGCAAGTCCCGCGCCCTACCCCCGGTCGCTCACCTTCACTTGCCAGAAAGTGTTCTATTGGTTAAAAAAGTGGGTAAATAAGGCCCCCTTGCCCATAGCTGAAGTACCAAAGCTAAATCGTTGTCTGCTTGCTGGTTTAGTTAGCGGTATCCTTATGGTTAAATGCTGGCCGTCGAGATTACTTTCGCCAATCCGCGTATTTGCTGTCACATACGGGGGTAGTAAATCCGTAAGCAATGTGCCTGGGTAAGGTATATTGCGCAGTTTAGCCAACTGTAGAAAGCATGAAATCTTTTGATAGTGATAGTGAAGTGCACCGTCGCCGCATTGTGGCGCGCGCCGTGGCCGTGACGGCCAACACGGCCCTGGCCCCCCGGCGCTACGAGCGGCAGCTGCTGGACCGCTACCAACAAGGCGAACTCACTATTGACCAGGTTATTAACCTGCTGGATATCAGTACGTATCAGGTGCTTTATCATAGCGTGGCTGTGCGGCCATTTACTGAGGCCGAGCTGCATACCTTACTCAAAAATGCCCATAGCTTCAACGTTCGGCAAGGCGTCACGGGCATTTTGCTCTACAGCGATAGCCGGTTCGTGCAGCTGCTGGAAGGCGATGAGCAGTCGGTGCGCAAGCTCTACGACCGCATTCAGCAAGACCCCCGGCACACCCAGGTAGTAACCGTGAGCGAAGGGCCGGGGCCGTGCCGGCGGTTTGCCGACTGGAGCATGGGCTTTGGGCGGGTGGCGGGGCCCGAAATGGCCGAAGCCCTCGACACGGTGCTGGGGCAGGGGGTAGCGCCGGCGCCGGAAGTAGCCGAGCCCTACTTGCTGGCGCTGCTGCAGGCGTTCGGCGTGGACCCGGCTGCTCTGCCAAGTCCCGGGAAGTAGCTGTAACGCGCCGGTCAGCTGGTCGATGAAGGGATGCTGCGGGGGGAATGCAAGCGCGCACGTGCAACTTGCCGCCTCGGGGACTACCCGATATCACCAACGCTATGCAACTCGAATTACAAAATCTAACCAGGTCCTTTGGCCCTAAAACCGTGTTGCGCGCCGTGAGCCTGACCGCCCACACCGGCTACTGCGTGGGCGTGGTGGGCCGCAACGGCGCGGGCAAAAGCACGTTGTTCAACCTGTTGGCCAACACCTTGCTACCCAACGGCGGCCGCTTGCTGCTCGATGGCCAGCCGCTGGGCGAGACGTTTCCCGTGGCGGTGAAGCGGCGGATGGGCGCGCTGGTCAACCAGGCCTACCTCGTCGAGCAGCTCACGGCTGGGGAATACCTGCAATTCGTGGCCCGCATCTACGAGCTGCCCGCCGCCCAGGCGCGCATCGACAGCTTGCTGACGCACTTGCTGGAAGACTACGCGGCCGTGCGCCACAAGCGCCTTGGCACGTTTTCGACCGGCATGAAGCAGAAAGTAGCCGTGGCCTCGTGCCTGCTGCACCGGCCCGAGCTGCTTATTCTGGATGAGCCCTTCAATGGCCTCGACGTGTTTGCGGCCGAGAGTCTGTTGGCGCTGCTGGCCAGCTACCGGCCGCAGGCCATCACGTTTGTGTCGTCGCACAACCTGGCCCACATCGAAAAAATCGCTACCCACCTGCTGGTTATCGATGACAGCGAGGTCAAATACTGGGGCACGCTGGACGAGTTCCGGCACGGCCAGCGCACCCTGCTTGACGAGGCGCTGCTGCGCCTGCTGCACCCTACCCCCACTGGCCCCACCCAAGACCTGACATGGCTCACCAACCAGCGCTAGGCCCCCGTTTGGGCCATTTTTTGCCCTACCTGCTGCGCTGCCGCCTGCGCGCCGTGCTGTGGGCCGATGATGGCGGCGAGCGCGCTATCACGCTGCTGCTGCTCGCGCTCATGCTGGCCTACGGTGCCGGCCTGGGCTATATGCTGAATCACCAGACGGCCGGCCCGCGCCATTTTTTGCCCGAGATGCTGGTTGGCCTCAACGCACTGTGGCTGGTGTCGGCGCTGCTCATCGACTTCTTCCCGTCCCTGCGGCCGGTGGTGCGCACCGTGCCCGAGCACTTTCCGGTATCGGCCCGGCTGAACGTGGTGACGGCCTTTCTGCTCGATTTGCTCACACTGCGCCGGGTGTTGGTAGTGGCCGTGCTGCTGGCCGCGCTGGCCGTGGCTCCGCGCCACGCGCTGGTGCCGGGCTTCAGCCTGCTGCTGGTGCTGGGGGCCAGCATGCTCAGCTTCAACGTGCGGCTGCTGGTGGCGCTGCGTCGCTGGCGGCACCCGCTGCTGCTGGCCCACCTCGCCAGCCTGGGCCTGATGCTGGCGTGGCTGGCCTGGCCCACCGCCCCCCACCACCAGGCGCTAGGGGTGGGCATGGCTCTGCTGCCCTGGCTGCTGGGCGCGGCGCAGCTCTACTGGCTCGGCCCGTATTTCAGCGCCCGCTATCTGCCCGCCGAGACCGAAGCTCCCGCTGCCCAAACCCTAAGCCGCCTACCCCTGGTCTGGAAAGTATATGGCCGCAAAACCTGGCTGCCCCTGCTAATAGGACAGGTGCTCAAAGCCTTGCTGTTTATTATCACCGGGTTATACCTCGTGGAGAAAGGCAAGCTGGTCACTAATTCGTTTTTCTACCTAGTTCTGGTGCCCAGCGTTAACTTCACCTATGTCAATAATAACCTATTTGGCTTCCTGCGCGAGCTGACGGCCAACGAGTTGCTGCGGCTGGGCCTCACGCCGCGCCTGCCGCGGCTCTACTTGCAGCTGGCCGGCCCGGTGGTGCTGGTCGAGTGCCTGGGCACGGCGCTGGGGCTGCTGCTGCTGTTTCCGGCTTCTTTCTGGCCGCTATTGTGGCTGTTGCCGCTGGGCGCGGCGGCGCAGCTCAGCGTGGGCTGGTGGGGTAGTCTCTACCAGGCCAAGGCGGTAATCAGGATGGTTGATTTCGTGAACATGCGCAACAACGTTTCTACCCTCATGAGCTTTTGCACGCTTGGCGTGGCGGCCGGGCTATATTTTCTGCCGTGGTGGTGGGCGCGTATAGCGCTGGCGGCCGTGGTCACGGCGTCGGCCATTCTGCCGCTGCGCGCCGTGTGGCGCAACGATGGTGCCCTGCGCCGCCGCCTCTGGCGCGGCATCGGTGCCTGGTAAGCGGGCCGTCGACAGGGGGGGTAGGGGCCCGTGGCTACGGCCGCTCCAGGCCGCCCAGCAGCACCGTGAGGATGTTGCTTTCCAGTTCTTCGGCCGTCAGGCCGCGGCCGGGGCGATACCACAGCTCTACCCAGCGCACTGCCGACAGCACCGTAAACAGCGCCACCGACACATTCACCGGCCGAAATTCGCCCGCCGCGATGCCCGCCTCAATCAGCGCGGCAAACCCCTTTTCGTAGGTCTTGCGCGCCTGCTTAAACTCGGTGAGACGCGGCTCGGGCAGGTATTTCCAGTCGTGGTTGGCCACCGATACCGCCGCGCCGTCCTCCACCATCAGGCGAATGTGTAGCTGCACCAGCGCCTTTATTTTCTCTCCGTACGGAATAGCTTGCTCAGCAGTCTCCCGCAGCTGCGAAATATAGGAATCCGAAATGCGGAAGCAGATGGTATCCAGCAGCTCGTCTTTCGACTTGATATGGTTGTACATGCTCGCCGCTTCCATGCCCACCTGCCCGGCCAGGTCGCGCATGGAGGTGCCGCCGTAGCCCCGGTCTTTGAAAAGCTTGGCCGCTTCGGTCAGGATAAGCTCGCGCTTAACCGATTTTTTCGTTTTGAGCATGGCGGGTGGGAAGAGAGGGGTAGCAATCGCAAAGCTACTCTTTCCCGCGCCAACCTAACTACCGTTCGTTATTAGTTCCGGGGAGTTTGCTCGTCCGCCGGGCCGCTCACCATGCGCGACACCAGGCCGTGGTCACCCGTCACTTCCGCCCACACTACCCCCCCCACGTGCAGCACGATGTAGCCGATAATTAAATACATCGTCACGTTGTGAATCTCTTTGGCCGTGTGCTCGATGCTGTGTAAAAACGGCATATCATCGCTAAAGACCATGATGAGACCCGTGGTGACCATAATGGTAATAAATAAATAGAACGCCGCATAAGTAAGCTTGGCCAGCAGGGCCTCGCGGGCGTCGGCATGCTCGGCGGGGGCGGCCAGCCGGTAGCGCCGGGCCGCCGCCATCAGCCGCGCCCCAAAGCGCCGGCCGGCCGGGTCAAGCGCCTGCATCACCGTCCAGAACAGCCAGAAAGACGCCAGCGTCAGACCAATCCACACGTGCCAGGTCCAGATGCGCTCGCTTATTACGTGTGCCAGCGCGCGGCCCTGCTGCTGCGTCAGGCTACCCCCGCTCTTGGTAATGGCCGCCTGAAACTCCGGCACCGCGCTCCGGGCATTCACAATAACCATCTGAAAAAGAATGGTTAAGAGCTGGCCCGACACCAGCGTGGCATTGGCCCAGTGCCAGATGCGCATTCCCCTGGAATAGTCGTGGGTGGCAGTGGCGGGAGGAGCAGTAGCGGTTTGCATAAGAGGGTAGGGGAAGCTTTAGCTCGCTGGCTTTGGTGAAAAAATTAAAAAATACGAATCAAAAAAACCAGGCGCTGGGCTTTCAGCTTTTGGTTTATCCTCTTCCATTCCTATTGCTTCGCATCAACTCGAAAATCACCCCAAATAACAACGCTATCGACTGATTTTCCTCAGCCCGGCAAGCTGAGGCTTACCGCACGCTCTGCGGCCACCGCGGCCGGGCGGGTGCGGCCGGGGTAGGCCAGCAGCGCTTGTTCGAGGCAGGTGAGGGCCGCGTCGAGGTCGCGCAGATTCAGAATGTAGGCCAGGCGCACCTGCCGCGCGCCCAGGCCGGGCGTCTGGTAAAAGCCACTGGCCGGCGAGAGCATCAACGTCTCGTTCTGGTAGCTGAAACTGGTCAGCAGCCACTCGCCAAAGCGCTCGGCGTCGTCCACGGGCAGCTCGGCCATCACGTAGAACGCGCCGCCCGGCCTGGGGCACCGCACGCCCGGCATGGCCTGCAAGCGGCGCACCGTGAGGTCGCGCCGGGCCTGATACTCGGCCCGGTTCTCATCAAAGTAGCTTTCGGGCAGCGCCACGGCGGCCTCGCCCAGCAGCATGCCCAGGCCGGGCGGACTGATGCGCATCTGGGCAAAGTGGAAAGCCGTTTGGAACACGGTCGCGTTGCGCGTCACCAGCGAGCCCACCCGCGCCCCGCAGGCGCTGTAGCGCTTCGAAATCGTGTCCAGCACCACCACGTGGTCCGCGCCACCCGCCAGATTGAGCGCGCTCGTGGCGCGCGCCCCGTCGTAGCAATATTCCCGGTAAGCCTCATCCGAGAGCAGAAAAAGCTGGTGGCGCTGGCAAATACGCAGCAGGCCTTCCAGCTCGGCGCGACTATATACGTGGCCGGTGGGGTTGCTGGGGTTGCAGAGCAGAATTGCCTTGGTGCGCGGCGTAATCACGGCTTCGAAGGCCGCCAGGGGGGGTAGGGCAAAGCCGTTGTCGATGGTAGCCGTCACGGGCACGATAGTGACGCCTGCCGCGATGGCAAAGGCCGTGTAGGCCCCATAAAATGGCTCAGGCACCACCAGCTCGTCGCCGGGGTTCAGGCAGGTGAGCAGCGCAAACAAGATGGCCTCGCTGCCGGCCGTCGTCACCAGTATCTCTTCCGTATCAACTTCAATATCAGCGCGGTGGTAGTAGGCCCGCAGCTTCTGGCGGTAGCTGTCGGTGCCCGCCCCGTGGCTGTAGGCCAGCACCCGAATGTCGGCCTGGCGCACGGCTTCAAACAAGCTGGGGGGGGTAGCGATATCGGGCTGGCCAATGTTGAGGTGATACACGTGCTTGCCCTGTTGCTTGGCGGCCTCGGCAAAGGGCGCTAATTTGCGAAAGGGTGAGGCTGGCATATTTTGCCCGCGTTGCGATACGGATAATGACATAACTTACAGAAAGTTGTAAAAATAGCGTAAGAAAAAGTCCCGGCCGATTTTTCGGCCGGGACAGTTGCGGAGAGCGAGTAAAATTAGCCGTTACGCTTATTTAGCTCGTCGCGAATCTTGGCGGCTTTTTCGTAGTCTTCTTTTTCGAGCGCCTGGGCCAGCATCTTGGTTAGCTCATCGAGTGAAACCTGCCCGCTGGGCTCGGCGGCGCGGGGCGCGGGGCGGGCCGCCTCGTCAGTGCCTTCCTCGTCGTCGTCGTCGTCGCGGTCGTCGTCATCCTCCTCGCCGGCCTCGTCGAGGTCCGAAAGAATGATGCCGGCCTCGCTCAGCACGCTTTCCACCGTGAAAATGGGCACGCCAAAGCGCAGGCCAATGGCAATGGCGTCGGAAGGCCGCGCGTCAATCTCAAACGTGGTGGCCCCGTCGGAGCACACGATGCGCGAGTAAAAAACGCCTTCTTTAAGGTCGGAGATAACCACTTCCAGAATGGCCACGTGCACATGTTCGGCGAAAGCCTTGAACAGGTCGTGCGTGAGGGGCCGGTTGGGACTGATTTTTTCAATCTGAATGGCAATGCTCTGCGCCTCAAACATGCCGATAATGATAGGCAGACGGCGGTTGCCGTGCTTTTCACCCAGAATAAGGGCGAACGAGCCGGACTGTGATTGCGAAGAGGAGAGGCCCAGAATTTCGAGCGGGATTTTTTTCAAGGGTCGCGGGGGGCGTTTCGGGTCCTGGAAACGGATAATGGGTAGTCTTTACGACAAATAAAGCAACAACGGCCGGAAATAGCTTACTAAACGCGGCGTTATTGGTTGAAAAAGCACAAAAAAACGTCATGCGGTGGGTGCCGCATGACGTTGATAGTAAAAGCAATAGCTGGCAGCGGCGCCAGCGCTCACCTAGCCGAGTTCTTTTACGGCCGCCGTCAGCTTGGGCAGCACGTCAAACACGTCGCCCACGATGCCGTAGTCGGCTGCCTTAAAGAACGGCGCTTCCGGGTCTTTGTTAATCACCACAATCACCTTCGACGAGTTGACGCCCGCCAGGTGCTGAATGGCCCCCGAAATGCCGCAGGCAATGTAGAGGTTGGGCGAAACCGTGATGCCCGTCTGGCCCACGTGCTCGTGGTGGGGGCGCCAGTCCACGTCGCTTACTGGCTTCGAGCAGGCCGTGGCCGCGTGCAGCGCTTTGGCCAGGTCCTCAATAAGATGCCAGTTTTCGGGGCCTTTCATGCCCCTACCCCCCGACACGACCAACTCGGCTTCGGGCAGCAAAATGCCGCCGGCCTGGTCCTGCATCACCACCTGCTTGGGCGCGTCGGCAAAGTCGGCGTCGCTGAGCTGGGCGGCGAAAGCGACTACCTCGGCCGTTTTGCCGGCTTCGTGCTGCGCCTCAATGGAGTTCTTTTTCACGGCGATAATCTTGCGCTCGCCGGTCAGCACCACGTCCGAAAACGCTTTGCCCGAAAACGCGCCGCGCTTCACCGTAAACTGGCCGCCCTCGGTTTTGGGCAACTCGACCACGTTGGTGGCCAGCGAGGCTTGCAGCCGGATGGACAGCCGCGAGCCCACGGCCGCGCCGATGTTGCTGTTGGCCAGCACAATCACCTTGGCATCTTCCTGCTGGGCAGTAGCAGCAATGAGCTTGGTGTAGGCATTGTTCACGAAGTCCTTGAGGCGCGGCTCCTTGTCATAGAGCACCTTGGCGATGCCCTGCTCGCCAAGCTTGGCGAGGCTGGCATCGGAGGCTTCGCCCACGGCCACGGCGGTGGCGCTGGTGCCGAGCTGCGCGGCCAGCCGCGCGCCGTAGGTAGCCACTTCGAGCGAAGACTTTTTCACTTCGCCCTTATCGCATTCAACTACTACTAAAACTGACATATCGTTGAGTTATTTAGCTAAGAGGATATCTGTCATTGCGAGCCTGCGAAGCAATCGCACCAGAACGAAATCGTTCGAGCATCGTTTGGGTGCGATTGCTTCACAGGCTCGCAATGACAGCTGTTTTTATTACTTAAATGACTTTCGCTTCGTTGCGGAGCAGCTTAATCAGGTCGCCGGCGTTGGCGGCGTCGATGAGCTTCACGCCCAGCTTTTTGGGGGGTAGGGCAAACTCCGTAACCTCGGTGCGGGGCGCGCCGGCGGTGGCGGGCACCACTTTCAAGGGCTTGGTGCGGGCCGTCATAATGCCGCGCATGTTGGGGATGCGGGGCTCGCACATGGGCTGCTGGCACGAGGCCACGAAGGGGGTAGCAACCTGCACAATCTCCTTGCCGCCCTCAATCTCGCGCTCCAGCGTGGCGGTGTTGCCGCTCATATCCAGCTTCATAGCCGGGGCCACGGTCGGGATGCCGAGCAGCTCGCCCACCATGCCGTGCACCTGAAAGCCGTTGTAATCAATGCTTTCTTTACCCATCAGAATTACATCGTAGCTACCCTCCTTGGCGACGGCCGCGATTTGCTCGGCCACGAAAAAAGCATCCTTCGGCGCGGCGTTTACCCGGATGGCGTCGTCGGCCCCAATGGCCAGCGCCTTGCGAATGTTGGGCTCCGTATCGGCCTCGCCCACGTTGAGCACCGTCACGGTGCTGCCCGCGTTGGCCTCCTTCAGCTCGATGGCGCGGGTCAGGGCGTATTCGTCCCAGGGGTTAATCACAAACTGCACCCCGGCCTTGTTAAACTCCTTGTTATCGGGCGTAAAGGCGATTTTGGTAGTTGTGTCGGGAACGTTGGAAATGCAAACCAGAAACTTCATGTAAGCAAGGGTAGGGTGAGAGAAGAAGGCAAAAGTAGTCGGCTTGCATAACAGTTGCCAGGCCAAAAAAGGTCTTTCGACCTTACCTACAACCAGAATGCGGCCTGAAAGTCGCAATTTTGCTCCAAAGATAGCCCAAACCCCGCCCATGAATGCCCCCGGCCGCCTGCAACAGCTGTTAGCTTTTTACGAAGCCGACCCCACTGACCCGTTCACGATTTATGCCCTGGCCACCGAATATCGGGCGGCCGAGCCGCTGCGCGCCTGGGAATTCTACGAAAAGTTACTGACTGCGCACCCCGACTACGTGGGCACCTACTACCACGCCGGCAAGCTGCTCGAAGGCTTTGGCAGGAAGGACGAGGCTGAGAAGGTGTATCGCAAAGGCTTGGTAGTGAGCCGCAAGGCCGGACAGCTGCACGCCGCCAGCGAGATTCAGCAGGCGTTGAACAGCTGCCTGGGCCTGGATTATGATGATGAGTAGGCAGTAGCGCGAACTTTCCAGTTCGTGCGCGAGCGCCAGCGAGCATAGTCGTTCGCGGCGCGCGGTGCCGCCTGCTCGCTACGCTCGCGCACGAACTGGAAAGTTCGCGCTACGTTAAACTTAATACCATGTCAACCAAGATTTTACTAGTCGAAGACGAGCCTAAGGTATCGGCTTTCATTCGGCGCGGGCTGGAGGAGGAAGGTTACGAGGTGGAAGTGGCCTACGACGGCACTTTTGGCCAGCGGCTGGCGCTGAGTAAGGAATTCGACCTGCTTATTCTGGACGTAATCCTACCCGGCCAGAGTGGCCTGGAGGTGCTCAAAGCCGTGCGCGCCCAGGACCAGGAGCTGCCTATTCTGATGCTTACCGCGCTGGGCACCACGCAGGACAAGCTGCTGGGCTTCGATGGCGGGGCCGACGACTACCTCATTAAGCCCTTCGACTTCGTGGAGCTGCTGGCGCGGGTGCGGGCGCTCACGCGCCGCCGCGACCGCCGCTCGACCAAGGGCAACCAGCTGAGCCTGGCGGACCTGACGGTGGACACGGCGGCCAAAACCGTGACCCGCGCCGGGCAGCCCATCAAGCTCACGGCCCGCGAGTTCAACCTGCTGGAGCTGCTGCTGCGCCACCAGGGCCGCGTGCTGAGCCGGGGCGAAATAGCGGAGCACACCTGGGAAGATTCTTTCGACACGGGCTCCAATGTGATTGACGTGTACGTAAATTACCTGCGCAATAAAGTGGATAAGAGTTTTGATAAGAAGCTGATTCATACGGTGGTAGGGATGGGCTACGTGCTACGGGAAGAATAGCCGCCCTACCCCCCGCGCTATCTTTAACGAGCTATGGCCTCCCTTCCGCGCTACGCGTTTCTCTACCGCGTTACTATTCGCAACCGGCTGACCTGGTTGTTTTTAGGTATCGTGGCCGTGCTGCTGTTCGCGGTGCTGGCCCTTGTGTTCGTGTTGCAGCTGACCTCTTCGCGACGCGAGTTTCGGCAGCGGCTGCGCGAGCGGGCGCAGGTGACGGCCTACATCTACCTCGAAAAGGACGAGATGCGGGCCAGTGCCTTTCGCGACTTCGAGAAAAAATACCTTCAGGCGCTCAGCAACGAGGTGTTGCAGGTATATGACGCGGCCGGCCGGGTGCGCTTCGTGGCCGAAGATGAGCGCGTGCGGCTCTCTGATGCCATCCTGGCGCGCATCGTCATTAATAAAGAATACTATTTTCAGCTGGGCCAGCGGCAGGCGGTCGGGCTGTTTTATCAGGATAACCAGGGCGACTACACCATCGTGGCCGCCGCCGAAAACGTGTATGGCCAGCGCCGCCTGCGAAGCCTGGCCACGATTATGGCCGTGATTTTCGTGGTGAGCCTGCTCGTTATCTATGGGGTAGGGCGGGGCTTCGCGGGCCGGGCGCTGGCCCCCATCGCCGCCCTCAACGACCAGGTGGACCGCATCACGGCCCAGGACCTGCACCAGCGCGTGGATGAAGGCTTTTTGCGCGCCAGCAAGCGCGACGAGCTCACGCGCCTGGCCCGCACCTTCAACCGGCTGCTGGGCCGCCTCGAAGCCAGCTTCGAGGGGCAGCGCACCTTCGTGCGCAACGCCTCGCACGAGCTGCGCACGCCCCTGACGGCCAGCATTGGCGAGCTGCAGGTGCTGCTGGCCCGTGAGCGCTCGCCGGAGGCTTACCGCGAAGGCGCGGCCTCGGTTTTGGGTGAATTGCAGCAGCTTAAAACATTGATTAATAACTTGCTGGACATGGCGCAGGCCGATGGCAACGTGCCGCTCACCGAGGAAGTGCGCCTCGACGAGCTGCTGTGGGAAGTGCGCGAGGCCGTGGCGCCAGCCCAGCGCGCGCGGGTGCAGATAGACCTGGGCGACCTCGCTGAGCTACCCGCCGACCCAGCCGCTTTCGTGGTGCCGGGCCACCGCGGCCTGCTGGCGCGGGCCCTGGGCAATCTGGTCGATAATGCCCTCAAATACTCGGCCGACGACCAGCGGGTGCTCCTGAGCCTGCGCTGCCAGCCGGGCGGGGGCTGCCTGGTGCGCGTGGCCGACGGGGGGGTAGGCATTGCCGCCGACGATTTGGGGCAGGTGTTTCAACCGTTTTTTCGGTCGGCGGCGGTGCGGGGGGTGGTGGGGCACGGGGTGGGGCTGCCGCTGGCCCAGCGCATCACCAGCCTGCACGGCGGCACGCTTACGTTGCGCTCGGAACCCGGCCGGGGCACGGTGGCCGAGTTGCTATTTGGTGGTTGAACTGAAAAAAGATGAAGTTTTTTTAAGAAATTCATCTTTCTAATTCATTTCTAATGTGCCTCTAATAAGGACCTAATGTGGGTAACGGAGCTTTGTATTATCCTTTCACAGCTGCATTTGTCAGTTGCCACGCGGCCTGCCGCGGCGCGGCGGCCGGCCGGCAGTTTTGCCCATTATGCGTTTCCCGAATTTTGCCTTTCGAACCCTGACCGTAGCCGGGGGACTAAGTTTGACCGCCGTGGCTGGCTGGGCTCAGATGCCCATGCCCAATGCGGCCCGCCCGGCCACTGGTGCGCCGCTGCCCGCCACGCCGGCCCCGGCCACCGTGCCCGCCACCACTACCGGCCAGGTGCCGGGGCCCAAGGGTAACATTGCCCCGGCCCAACTTCCTGGCCAGCCCAGCGCCACGCCCACGTTTGGGCAGCCGGGCGCGCCGCTCACCAGCCCCGGCGGGGCCCTGAGCCGCCCCGGCGGGGCCTTAAGCAGCCCCGGCGTGGGCAGCCCTACCCCTTCCGGGGCGGCCAATACTGGGGCGTTTGGCGCGTACCCCGTGGCGATGGGGCTGGCTCAGGGGGCCGCGCTGTCGCCTACCCCTACCGACACGCTGCACGTCACGCTCGACCAGGCGCAGGCCCGCTTTATGCAGGCCAACTTCCAGTTGCTGGCCCAGCACTTTAATATTGACGTGGCCAATTCGGCCATCCGGCAGGCGCTGCTGCGCGACAACCCCAACCTCCAGATGGAGGTGAACGCGTATAATCCGAATACCAAAAGCTTCTTCCCGCTGGGCCGCCAAACCGACCCGCTGAACCCCTCGGGCGGCACCTTCGTGGCCCAGATTCAGCAGCTGATTGATATTTCGGGGCGGCGCAGCAAGCTGGTGCAGCTCTCGCGCACGGGCGTGGCGGTGCAGCAGGCAGCTTTTGAGGACCTGCTGCGGCAGGCGCGCTTCCAGCTGGTGCAGTCGTTTTACAACGTGGTGGCCGAGCGCCGCAAATTGGATTTTACGGAGCAGGAGCGCACGCAGCTGGGCCGCCTGCTGGCCGGCTACCGCGAGCGCCTGCGCCTGGGCACGGTGGCCTCGTATGAGGTGACGCGCCTGGAGCTGGAGCAGCAGAGCCTGGAGCGCGACCGCAGCGACCAGCTCAACCAACTTACGCAGGACCAGGCCACGCTGCGCGTGCTGCTGGCCACGCCCGGCTCGGTGTTCGTGGTGCCCGAGGGCGTTGAGTTCCTACCCCCCCCACCAGCCACGGTGCCCGCCCTGGCCGACCTCGAAACGCAGGCTTTTGCCCTGCGCCCCGACCTGCGCGCCGCCACCGAGCAAACGGCCTACACCCAGCAAAACCTGGCCGTGCAGCGCTCGCTGGCCGTGCCTAAGCTGCTGGTGGGTGCCGACTATGCCAGCCAGGGCAATACTTACGTCCACTATTTCGGCTTGCAATCGGCCATCGACCTGCCGGTTTTCAACCGCAACCAGGGCAACGTACAGGCGGCCAAAGTTGGCATTCAGCAGTCGGGCTTTGCCCTGAACGGCGTGCATCTGCAAGTGGAACAGGACGTGGCCAGCGCCTACGAGCAGCTGCAACGGGCCATTGGGCTGCGCCAGAGCATCACGCCCGACTACCTGGCCCGCACCGCCAACGTGAGCCGCGACGCCGTGGCCGACTACAACCGCCGCCTCATCGACCTGGTGAGCTTTATCGACAAGTTCCGGGCTTATAAGGAAGCCCAGCTCGGCCTCATCGATATCAGCAGCCGCCTGCTGCAAGCCGAGCAGCAAGTCAACTTCGCCACCAACGCTAAAGTGTTTTAATTAATTGAGAATGAAAGCATTTGTCGTTGCGAGTTTGCGAAGCAATCGCACCCGCACGAAACCCGAACGACTCGTTCTGGTGCGATTGCTTCGCAGGCTCGCAATGACAGATGGCTGGTTATTCCTCATTCCAACAATGAAGTCCTTCCCCAAAACGACCTTTCGCCTGCTTATCGCGGGCCTGCTGGCCGCCCCGGTCCTGAGCCTGACTGGCTGCGGCGGCAACAAACCCGAGCTGCCCACCAACACCAAGGATACCGAATCGACTTACCGCACCGACACCGTAAGAAGCCGCGACCTGGTGCAGGACATGCGCTTTACGGGCAAGGTGAGCTACGACCAGCGCCGCGTGGACCAGGTGTTTCCGGTGGTGAGCGGCAACGTGCTGAGCGTGAATGCCGCCCTGGGCGCGCACGTGACGCAGGGCCAGGCCCTGGCCACCGTGCAGAGTGCCGACGTCAGTGGCTACCTCAACGACTACAACGGTGCCAAGAGCGACTATGCTCTGGCCAAGCGCACCGCCGACAACACCGAGCAGCTCTACAAAACCAACTTCGCCTCGCAGTCCGACCTGGTCGCGGCCCGCGAGGGGCTGGTCAAGGCCCAGTCGACGCTTAACCGTAGTCAGCAGATACTCAAGCTGTACGGGGCCAGCACCGGCGGCACGGCCCAGCCCATCTACCAGGTGAAGGCCCCGGTGAGCGGCTACGTGGTGGCCCGCAACATCAACCCTAACATGCAGCTGCGGCCCGACAACTCGACGCCGCTCTTCACCATCTCGGACCTGAGCCGGGTCTGGGTGCTGATTAACGTGTACGAAACCGACGTGGAGGAAGTAAAAGTAGGTCAGCCGGTGATTATCACCGCGTTGGCCTACCCCGACAAGCAGTTTAAGGGCATCATCACCAACATTTCCAACGTGGTGGACGCCGACACCCGCGTGCTGCAAGCCCGCGTGGAGCTGCCCAATCCCGACGGCCTGCTCAAGCCCGATATGTTTTGCACCGTGTCTCTGCAACTCAAAGATGGGGGCGAAGACCTGGCGCTAAACCCGAAAGCGGTGATTTTCAGCAAGGACAACTACTTTGTGGTGAAGCAGGACAGCCCCGGTAAGTACCGTGTGGTGCCGGTGCAGGTGGTGCGCACCACCTCGCAATACACCTACGTGAAGGGCGACCTTAAGAACGGCGACCAGGTTGTGACCGAAGGTAGTCTGCTGCTGTTTAATGATTTAACGGATTAGGTTTAAGCTGCTCTCCGCGGGCACCTCACCCCCCGGCCCCCTCTCCTGCGGAGAGAGAGCAACGGTCATGCACCGGTCGGCAATCGTCAGGCTCCCCCTCTCCGCAGGAGAGGGGGCCGGGGGGTGAGGTGCCCGCGGAGGGCGACTAAAAGTCAACTACTTAGCAATGAATAAATTCATCAAAGGGCTCATCGGCTTTTCGCTGAGACACCCGTTCATCATCTTCTTTATCACCGCGTTGGTGGTGGCAGCGGGCGCGGTGAGCTTCTACTACACACCCGTGGAGGCCTACCCCGACGTGACCAACACGGAGGTGGTCATCATCACGCAGTGGTCCGGCCGGTCGGCCGAAGAAGTGGAGCGCTTCATCTCCATCCCGATTGAGACGGAAATGAACTCGATAAGCCGCAAAACGGTGATTCGCAGCATCAACCTGTTTGGGCTGTCGTTCATCAAAATCGTGTTTGAGGACGGCACCGACAACTTCAATGCCCGCATGGAAGCCGCCCAGAAGCTGGCCAACGTGAACCTGCCCGACGGCGTGGACCCCGAAGTGCAGCCGCCCACCGGCCCCACCGGCGAGATTTACCGCTACACACTCACTTCCAAAACCCGGTCTTCAACCGACCTTAAAACCCTGGAAGACTGGGTGATTGAGAAGAACCTGAAGGCCGTGCCGGGGGTAGGCGACGTGGTGAGCTTCGGCGGCAAGGTGAAAACCTACGAGGTGGCCGTGACGCCCCCACTGCTCACCAAATATGGCCTCACGGCGCTCGACGTGTTCCAAGCTTTGCAGCGCGCCAACGTGAACGTGGGCGGTGACATCGTGCGCGAAGGCCAGCAGTCGTTCGTGGTGCGCGGCATCGGCATCGTGAAGAACGTGTCTGATATTGAGAAGATTATCATCAAAAACGTGAACGGCGTGCCGGTGCTGGTGCGCAACATTGCCAACGTTCACACCTCCAACCTGCCGCAGCTCGGCATCGTGGGCCGCGACGACCACGACGATGTGGTGGAAGGCATCGTGCTGATGCGCAAGGGCGAAAACCCCGGCGCCGTGCTACCCCTGCTCGAAGCCAAGGTGGACTACCTGAACACGACCGTGCTACCCAGCGACGTGAAAATCAAGGTGTTCTACGACCGCACCGAGCTCAACGAGCACACCCTGCACACGGTGGGCGAGAACGTGGTAATGGGTATTACGCTGGTAACCATTGTCTTGCTTCTTTTTCTGGCCGATTGGCGCACCACGGTGACGGTGGCGATGGTAATTCCGCTGGCCCTGCTCTTCGCCTTCATTCTGATGCGCTGGAAAGGCATGACGGCCAACCTGTTGAGCATCGGCGCCATCGACTTCGGCATTATTATCGACGGGGCCGTGGTGATGGTGGAAGGGCTCTTCGTGATGCTGGCCCACTGGGCCGAGCACGAGGGCATGGAAAACTTCAACAAGCGGGCGAAGCTGAGCAAAATCCTGCACACGGGCACCGAGATGGGCAAGTCCATCTTCACGTCTAAGCTCATCATTGTCACGGCGTTGATTCCGATTTTCTCGTTCCAGAAAGTCGAGGGCAAGCTGTTTTCGCCGCTGGCCTACACGCTGGGCTTCGCCCTGTTGGGCGCGCTGCTGCTGGCCCTCACGCTGGTGCCGGTGCTCTCGTCCATCCTGCTGCGTAAGAACGTGCGGGAGCGTCACAACCCGCTTATCGAGTTCCTGAACCGCAACTATTCGCCCTTGCTCGACAAGGTGATGGGCCACCCGCGCCGGGCAATGGGCGGCGCGCTGGTGGCGCTGGTTATGGGCATCGGGGCTTTCCACTTCGTGGGCACCGAGTTCCTACCCCACCTCAACGAGGGCAGCATCTACGTGCGCGCCTCCATGCCCTTGAGTATCAGCCTGGAAGACTCGTACCACTTCACCAAGCAGTTTCGGCAGGACTTTGAGCAGTTTCCCGAAGTGCGCGGTGTGATTTCGCAGACCGGCCGCCCCAACGACGGCACCGATGCCACGGGCTTCTTCAACCAGGAATTCTTCGTGGACCTCTACCCGGCCGACCAGTGGAAGCGCAAAGTGACTAAGGATGAGCTCATTGCCGAGATGCAGGCCAAGCTGGCCCACTACCGGGGGGTAGATTTCAACTTCTCGCAGCCCATCAGCGACAACGTGGAGGAAGCCGTGTCGGGCGTGAAGGGCTCGATGGCCGTAAAAATCAGTGGCGACGACCTCAACTTCCTCGATAAGAAGGCCGATGAGGTCTATGCCCAACTCAAAAAGGTAAAGGGCATTGAAGACCTTGGCATCTTCCGCAACCTGGGCCAGCCTGAGCTGCACATCACCCTCGACCCCGACAAGATGGCCCAGTTTGGCGTGTCTGCCGCCGATGCCAACGCTGTCATTGAAATGGCGATAGGGGGTAAGGCCGTGAGCCAGGTCTTCGAAGGCGAGCGCAAGTTTGACCTGCGCCTGCGCTACGACGTGCCCTACCGCTCGACGCCCGACCAAATTGGTAACCTACTGGTACCCAACCTGAACGGCGGCAAGGTGAAGCTCCAGGAAATTGCCGACATCGGCAACGTGGCCGGCCCGGCCTTCATCTACCGCGAGAACAACTCGCGCTTCATCGCCATCAAGTTTTCAGTGAGGGGTAGGGATATGGGCAGCACCATTGCCGAAGCGCAGGCGTTGGTGAAGAAAAACGTGGCCCTGCCCAAAGGCTACAGCGCACAGTGGAACGGCGAGTTTGAGAACCAGGAGCGGGCCCAGCGCCAGCTCTCCATCGTGGTGCCCATCAGCATATTAGCCATTTTCTTCATCCTGTTCATCTCCTTCGGCAATGCCCTCGACTCGGTGCTGGTGCTGCTCAACGTGCCGTTTGCCCTCATCGGCGGCATCGCGGCGCTGCTGCTGACCGGGGTCAACTTCTCGATTTCGGCGGGGGTAGGGTTCATCGCCCTCTTCGGCGTGGCCACCCAGGACGGCGTTATCCTGGTCAACAAATTTCGCCAGAACATGCGCGAGGGCATGCCCCTGGTGCAGGCCATCAAGGACGGTGCCCGCTCGCGGCTGCGCCCGGTGGTGATGACCGCCCTCATGGCCTCGCTGGGCCTGCTGCCGGCCGCCCTCAGCCACGGCATCGGCTCCGAAACCCAGAAGCCGCTGGCCATCGTGGTTATCGGCGGCCTCATCACGGCCACGCTGCTGTCGCTGCTTATTTTGCCGGCCGTGTACGAGTGGGTATATAGCAGCAAGCAGGAGCGAGAGCGGCATAAGTAAGCCACTATTTTTGAGGCGCTAAGCAAGCCCCTGGCCCCAATGGCCAGGGGCTTTTTCGGCTGATTATAATTCAATTCTAATTGGTTTCTAATCTCCTTCTAATCGGTTTCTAACCTCTTTATAATGAGCTTCTAATGAATATGTTGGTCTGATGAATGAAGTCCGCTTTCTTCCTGTTAGCTTTGTCTAAATGCCTGGCAAGATATTTAAAGTAAGAAAGTGATTTCACAAAGAATTTTTGGGGCCATTCGTCGCTGTCGGCCAGCTCTTTCAGTGGCGGCCACTCGGGCTAATCCAGCGCGCTTGGTGAGGGCCGGCGTGCTGCTGGCAGGGCTGAGCTTAAGCCTGGCTCCGGCCGCTTCCGCGCAGCTGCCGGCGGGCGCGCCCGCCCCGCCCGTCGATACGGTGCGCCTGACCCTGCCCGAAGCCGAGCAGCGCTTCGTGCAAAACAACCTGCAGGTGCTGGCTCAGCGCTACAACATCACGGCGGCGCAGGCGCTGGCCGTGCAGGCCCGCCTCATCGACAACCCGACCATCCAGCTGGACCAGAATGCCCTGCTGCAAGTTCTGCACCAGCGCCAGCTCGACGATGGGAGTGGCCGGGCTAGCAACCAGTTTGCTTTTCAGGCCCAGCAGCTGTTTGCGCTGGCCGGGCGGCGGCGGGCGGCGGGCAAAGCGGCCCAGCAAGCGGCCGTGGTCGAAACCTTCAACCTGGAAGACCTGGTGCGCAACCTGCGCTTTCAGCTGCGCACCACCTACTACGATATCTATTTCCGGCAGCAGACGCTGCGCGTCTATGACAACGAGATTCCGTCGCTGCACCACACCGTGGACCTCTACCAGAGCCAGTTTGAGAAGGGCAACATCGCACTCAAAGAAGTTATTCGCCTGAAAGCCTTTTTGTTTACGCTGGAAAGTGAGCGGCTGGGCCTCGTGACCGAACAGGCCAGTGCCCAGGCCGACCTGCATATTCTGCTGCGCGACTCAACGCGCTCGGCTTACCGGCCCGTGGTTAACTCCGGCCGGGTGCAGAACCTGTCGCTGGCCCCCTTTCCCGAGACCCAGCTGACCGATACGGCGCTGGTGCGCCGCGCCGACCTGCTGGCCCGCCGCGCCGAGGTGCAGCGCCAGAACCTGAACCTGAACCTGCAGCGCGCCGTGGCCACGCCCGACCTGGCAGTGGGGTATAGCTATGACCGTTTTGGCTCATACATTGCCGATTATCAGTCGCTTACCCTGGGGTTAGCGGTGCCGATTTTTAACCGCAACCAGGGTAATATTCAGGCGGCCAAGGCCCAGATTAATGGTGCCCAGGCCCAGGCGGCCCAGCAGCAGTTGGTGGTGCGGCGCGAGGTGCACGAGGCCTACCAGGTGGCCCAGCGCCAGGATGACCTCTACCAGCACACCAGCCGCGACACTACCCCCTTCGCCCGCCTCATCGACAACATCGAGCAGAGCTACACCAAGCGCCTGATAAGCGTGGTCGAATACTTGGACTTTTACGAAGCTTACAAAAACAACGTCATTCAGCTCAACACCTTGCGGGCCAATCGGATGCGCGCCTTCGAAAACGTCAACCTGGCCACGGGCCGCACGCTCTTTCGGGCGGAGTAGGAGTTTGGGTTCCTTGTTTCCAGCTCCTGGGTAGGAGTTGTCAGCGGGTTAGGATTTTAAGAAATCAAAAAGAATAAATTAATACAATGAAAAATTATTTGTTGCTGCTGAGCCTGGGCCTCGGTCTGGGAGCCTGTTCTAAGTCAGCGGAAACGGCTAGTGCGGACGAGGCCAAAACGGCCAAAAAGTTCTCGCTTTCTGACCAGACGCTCAAGGAATTAGCTTTCGATACCGTGCGCCTGGAGCCCGTGCGCAGCGAGCAGTCATTCTCGGGCCAGGTGGTGACCAACGGTGACAAGACCGCCAAGATATTTCCCCTGGTAGGGGGGGTAGTGGAAAAGCTCAATGTGGAGCTGGGCGACCACGTGACCAAGGGCCAGGTGCTGGCCGTGGTGCGGTCGGGCGAAATTGCCGACGTGCAAAACCAGAACAGCACCGCCGGCACCGATGTGGCCATTGCCAGCAAAAACCTGAGCGTGGCCGAGGACCAGTTTAAGGCTGGCCTAGCCGCTGAGCGCGACGTAGTGCTGGCCCGCGAGGAGTTGCGCAAAGCCCAGAGCAACCTGGGCAAAACCAACAAGCAGCTCGGCATCTACGGCGTGTCGCAGGATGGGCACTACGTGATTAAGGCCCCGATTTCGGGCTTCATCACCGATAAGAACGTGACGCAGGGGATGCAGTACACCAATGCCAACACCGATGCCGATGGCTTTTTTACCATCGCCGACCTCGACCAGGTGTGGGTGCTGGCCAACGTGTTTGAGTCGGACATTGCCAAAGTGAAGCTGGGCTACCAGGCCGACATTACTACCCTCTCCTATCCCGACAAGCATTTTAAGGGGGTAGTCGATAAGGTCTTCAACGTGCTCGACCCCGACAGCAAGGCGCTGAAAGTGCGCATCCGCCTCCAAAACCCCGATTACCTGCTCAAGCCCGAGATGTACGCCCAGGTGCATATCCTGAACACCGAAAAGCAGAAGGAGCTGGCCGTGCCCGCCAGCTCGGTGATTTTTGACAAGGACCAGCATTTCGTGCTCGTGTACAAGAGCCGCACCGACGTGGAAACTCATCCCGTGAAGGTGACTAAAACTGTGGGCGACATCAGCTACGTGAGCGGCAACATCAAGGCCGGCGACGCCATCGTGACCAAAAACCAGCTGCTCGTGTACGACGAGCTGAACGACTGACTATAAGCCCGTTTGTCATTGCGAGCGCAGCGCGGCAATCTTTCCTGGTCGTTCGCATGAATTGGGTTAGTAACCCTTACGTGAAGGAAAGATTGCCGCGCTTCACTTCGTTGCGCTCGCAATGACAGGCGATTATAACTAACTCATTAATAGCGCAGTGAATAAGTTTATCCAGGGCATTATTGCCTTTTCGCTCAAAAACAGGGGGTTTATCTTTCTGCTCACGCTGGCGGCGATTATCGCCGGGGTAGTGAGCTACCGGAACACGCCCATCGAGGCGTTCCCGGACGTGACGAACACCGAAATCACCATCATCACGCAGTGGCCCGGCCGCTCGGCCGAGGAGATTGAGAAGTTCGTGACCGCGCCCATCGAAATCGCGCTCAACCCGGTGCAGAAAAAGACCAGCGTGCGCTCGACCACGCTCTTCGGCTTGTCGGTGGTGAAAGTGATTTTTGACGACGGCGTGGACGATGCCTTCGCCCGCGTGCAGGTCAACAACCTGCTGGCCGGGGCCGACCTGCCCGAGGGGGCCGAGCCCGAGGTGCAGCCGCCCTACGGCCCCACCGGCGAAATCTTCCGCTACACGCTGGCCAGCAAGGACAAAAGCACCCGCGAGCTGAAAACCATTCAGGACTGGGTTATTGAGCGCAACCTGAAGGCCGTGCCCGGCGTGGCCGACGTGAACAGCTTCGGCGGCGAGGTGAAAGCCTACGAAATATCGGTGGACCCCAGCAAGTTGCAGGATTTTGGCCTCACGCCGCTGGACCTCTACACCGCCGTGCAGCGCTCCAACATTAACGTGGGTGGCGACGTGATAAATCAAGGTCAGCAGAACTACGTGGTGCGCGGCATTGGCCTGCTCAACGATATTTCGGACATCAACAACACGGTGGTGAAGACCGTAAACGGCGCGCCCATCCTGGTGAAGGACGTGGCGCAGGTGCGCGAGTCGGCCCTACCCCGCCTGGGCAAGGTGGGCCGCGGCCTCAACGACGACATGGTGGAAGGCATCGTGGTGATGCGTAAGGGCGAAAACCCGTCGGAAGTCATTAAGCTGCTGCAAGCCAAAGTGGAGCTGCTGAACGACAAGATTCTGCCGCCCGACGTGAAAATCAGCACGTTCTACAACCGCCAGAACCTGATTGACTTCTCGACCGAAACCGTGATTCACAACCTCACCGAGGGCATGATTTTCGTGACGGTAATTGTTTTCCTGTTCATGGCCGACTGGCGCACTACGGTGATTGTGAGCATCATCATTCCGCTGGCGCTGCTGTTTGCCTTCATTTGCCTGCGGCTGAAGGGCATGAGCGCCAACCTGCTCAGCATGGGTGCCATCGACTTCGGCATCATCATCGACGGGGCCGTGGTGATGGTGGAAGGCCTCTTTGTGGCGCTCGACCACAAGGCCCACGAGGTGGGCATGGAGCGCTTCAACAAGCTCGCCAAGCTGGGCATTATCAAGAAAACCGGCCGCGACATGGGCAAGTCGATTTTCTTTGCCAAAGCCATCATTATCACCGCGTTGCTGCCGATTTTTTCCTTCGAGAAAGTAGAAGGCAAGGTGTTCTCGCCGCTGGCCTGGACGCTGGGTTTCGCCCTGCTCGGCGCGCTGATTTTTACGCTGACGCTGGTGCCGGTGCTGGCCTCGATTTTGCTGCGCAAAAACGTGCGGGAAAAGGAAAATTTCTTACTGCGCGCTATTAATAAGGGCGCGCGCAAAGTGTTCGTGTTCACCTACGCCCGCAAAACGGCCAGTCTCATCGCGGCCGCCGCCATCGTGGTGGCGGGCATCGGGATGTATCAGTTTCTGGGCACCGAATTTCTGCCCGAGCTGAACGAGGGTAGCATTTACGTGCGGGCGCAGCTGCCGCTAAGCATCTCGCTCGACGCGTCGAACAAGCTCTGTAATGAGATGCGGCGCGTGTTCATCAGTTTCCCGGAGGTGAGCGACGTGGTGAGCCAGACCGGCCGCCCCAACGACGGCACCGACCCCACGGGCTTCTACAACAACGAGTTTCTGGTGCAAATCAAGCACACCGACGAGGTGCAGAACAACATGAAGCACAAGGCTTACCGCGAAGCGCTCATCGAGCGCATGAAGGATAAGCTGGACCGCTTTCCGGGGGTAGATTTCAACTTCTCGCAGCCCATTACCGACAACGTGGAGGAAGCCGCCTCGGGCGTGAAAGGCAGCATCGCCGTCAAAATCTACGGCACCGACCTCAAGCTGATGGAAGGCAAGGCCCGCCAGGTGTTCGAAGTGCTGCAAAAAGTAGCTGGCATCGACGACCTGGGCCTGCTACGCAACATCGGCCAGCCCGAGCTGCATGCCGACCTCGACGAGCGCCGCATGGCCAGCTACGGCGTGAGCAAGAGCGACGCCAACGCCGTGCTCGAAATGGCGGTGGGCGGTAAGCAGGCCAGCCAGATGTATGAGGGCGAGCGCAAGTTTCCCATCCGGGTGCGCTACGAGACGCAGTTCCGCGAGAGCCCGACCGAGATTGCCGCCCTCATGGTGCCCACCCAGAGCGGCAAAACCGTGCCCCTGAACGAGATAGCCGACATCAAGCAGGTGACCGGCCCCAGCCTGATTTACCGCGACGACAACACCCGTTTCTCGGCCGTCAAGTTTTCGGTGCGGGGTAGGGACCTGGGCTCGGCCATCGCCGAGGCGCAGGAAAAAGTGAACAAAGTGGTGGTGCTGCCCAAAGGCTATTCCATGAAGTGGACCGGCGACTTTGAGAACCAGCGCCGCGCCTCGCAGCGCCTGGCGCAGGTGGTGCCCATCTCGCTGGCGCTCATTTTCTTCATCCTGTTCATCCTGTTTGGCAACCTGAAAGATGCCGGTCTGGTGCTGCTCAACGTGCCGTTTGCCCTCATTGGCGG
The DNA here is from genome assembly GCA_001596155.1 of Hymenobacter psoromatis. Lineage (NCBI taxonomy): Bacteria > Pseudomonadati > Bacteroidota > Cytophagia > Cytophagales > Hymenobacteraceae > Hymenobacter > Hymenobacter psoromatis. Next base: position 125,487 of record CP014771.1, read on the forward strand.
CATCGCGATGCTGCTCATTACGCACACCAACTTCTCGATTTCGGCCGGTATCGGCTTCATCGCCTTGTTTGGTATCTGTATTCAAAACGGCGTGATTCTCATCAGCGTCTTCAAGCAGAACATGCTGGCCAAGATGAGCCTCGACCGCAGCCTGGCCGAGGGGGTAGCCTCCAGGGTGCGCCCGGTGGTGATGACTGCCCTCATGGCCATCATTGGCCTCATGCCGGCCGCCCTCAGCACCGGCATCGGCTCCGAAACCAGCAAGCCCCTGGCCATCGTCGTCATCGGCGGCCTGCTCACCGGCACGTTGCTGACGCTGTTCATCTTCCCCTTGATTTTCGAGCGCACCTACCGCGCCCAGCACACGCACTACACCGACGACCGGGCCACGCCGCCAGCGGCCGTGCTGGTGCATTAGCGAAGTAGCGCGAACTTTCCAGTCCGTGCGCGAGCAAAGCGAGCAGGTGGCAGCGCGCGGCGCGAACGACAATGCTCGCTTTGCTCGCGCACGAACTGGAAAGTTCGCGCTACTTCGCTAGAAACCGCTTCACTACCCCCTGCCACTGGCGCGGGTGCTTGGGCCAGTACGGTTCGTGGCCCGAGCCCGCGAAATCGACCCGCTGCTTAGGTCCGGCCAGGTGCGCAAAAATGGTATCCGTTTCGGCGCGCGTCACGCGTGGGTCGGTGGTGCCCCAGAGCAGCAGGGTGGGGGTAGGCACGCGCCGGGCATACTCGCCCGCGTTCAGGCCGAAGGCCCAGTAGCCATTCTCCACGCTGCCCCACAATACCAGCAGGTTAGCCAGCGGGAAGGGGGGTAGGCGCATGGCTACGAAGCGGTTGCGGGCCGTTTGAAGCATACTGCCGTAGGGGCATTCGAGGATATTGGCGGCGGGACGCAGGCCCAGCTCGGCTTCGGCCCGCAGAATGGCCACCGCGCCCATGCTCACGCCGTAGAGCACCACCAGCGCGCCCGGCTGCCGGGCCTGCGCCCAGTGAAAGGCCGCCGCCACATCGTCAGCCTCGCGGTAGCCGATGGTAGTTTGGTAGCCTTCCGAAGCCCCGTTGCCGCTGAAATCGAGCAGCAGCACCGCGTAGCCGAGCTGCCGAAAATATCCCGCCTCGGGCCGCAGCCGCGACTTATCGCTGGTGTAGCCGTGGCAGAGAATAACGATGCCGCGCGCATTCGGCAACGGCCCATACCAGGCAGCCAGCTGGCCGTTAGGGCTGTGCAGCTTCACATTCTCATAGGAGAATATTGGCGGCCCCAGGTTCACCGGCTTCGGGTTTTTTAAGCCCGTGAGCATCACCTTGATTTTTTCGCTGGTCGGCAGCTTTTCGGGGTTGCGGGTGCGCGGGCCGGCGTCAGTGGTAAAGTGCGTGAAGCGCCAGGCGTGGAGCGCCACCACCCCGTTGAGCACGACGACGACCAGGGCCAGCGTCCACAGCAGCCGGCGCAGCATCAGGGGCGCGGCCGGCGCGGGCCGGGCCGGTAAGTGGGGGGTAGGGCGGCGGGCCGCGCCGGCCGCGGGTGGCGCACGTCGGCCCCGGCCAGGCCGCGCAGGTCGGCCACTTCTTCGGCGGTGAGGTCGCGCCACTCGCCGGGTTGTAAGCCGCTGAGCGTGAGGCCACCCAAACTCTGGCGCACCAGCCGCAGGCAGGGCAGGCCCACGGCGGCGCACATCTTGCGCACCTGCCGGTTCATGCCCTGCGAAATGCTGATTTCGACCCAGCTCGTCGGAATGCTGGCCCGGTACCGGATGGGCGGGTTGCGCGGCCACAGCGCCGCCGTGGCATCGGGGGGTGGGGCGGCCGCCTCGGCGGGCAGCGTAAAGCCTTCCTTGATTTGCACGCCCTCGCGCAATTGGACTAAAGCCGCTTCGGTGGGGTAGCCCTCCACCTGCGCCCAGTAGGTTTTGCTAACCTTGTAGCGCGGGTCGCTGAGGCGGTGCTGGAGCTGCTTGTCGTCGGTGAGCAGCAGCAGTCCTTCGCTGTCGAAGTCGAGCCTGCCCACCGGGTACACGTTCGGCACTGCCACGAAATCCTTGAGCGTGGCGCGGCCGTGCTCATCCGTGAATTGGGTGAGGACTTCGTAAGGCTTATTGAGAAGGAGGTAGCGCATGTTTCAGTTATCAATTGGGCTGGTGCGAAGTCGTTTGTCATGCTGAGCTTGTCGAAGCAGCTCTACCGCTTCATCCGGTTCGTTGCACGGCGCGGATGAAGCGGTAGAGCTGCTTCGACAAGCTCAGCATGACCGTTCTTTTTATATCCGAAAAGTCCTGCTAACTGAAATCAAATCCCGCCCTGGTACTTGCGCGTGGCCCATTCAGCCGCCAGCAGCGCCACCAAGGCGAAAAACAGCCACTTCAGATTTATCAAATCCTTCAAATCTTCCTCGCTGCTCAGCGTCGGCTTGAAATTCGCCTTTTCAATATCCTGCGCCAGCTTGTCCAGTTGCGCGGGGTAGTAGAGATGGCCGCCGCTGCGGCGGCTGAGCTGGGCCAGCAGGTGGTGGTCGGCCTTCGATTCCTGGGCCTCCAGCGGCTGGTTTTGCACCAATAATTCGCCGCTGGCCTGCTGGGCCTGGCCGCTGAGCGTGGCCCGCGCCTGGTAGCGGTAGAGGCCCGCCGGCAGCGGCCCCAGGTGCAGCGGCGAGCCATCGGCGGTGTTGGCAAACGTGACGGTGCGCGCCCGGCGGGCCGAGTCGGTAAGCGTGAGCGTGATTTTCTGGTCGTAGATGCGCTCAAACACCGCATTGTAGGTTTCGGCACCCAGCGTCACATCATCCTGCGTGCCAAAGACATCCTGGGTCGGGTACACGTCGAGGTGCTTTTTATTGGCATTCTGGGTCAGCAGCTGGAGCGTGCAGCTGATGAGCCGGTCGTAGGCCTCGGGGTGGTCGTCGTGGGCCACGGCTTCCTGCAAGCGCCACTGCCAGGTGTTTTCGGCCAGCAAGGTGGCGGCTCGGGGGGTAGCGCTGGCGCTGCCAAACACCAGCAACGGCTTCTGGGTGGGCAGGCGACCCACCTGCTGCCACAGCGCGGCCTCGGCCCCCGCGCCCAGCCGCAGGTCGCCAAACGGCACCGGCACGGGCGGGTACTGCGCGAAGCGGCGGCGGCTTTCCTCATCGAGCGGCAGGCGCGCGAAGCCGGGGTTGGGCAGCGGCGTCACCTCGTCGGTCTGCGCCCCGCGCGGCTGCACGCTCAGGCCGGCATTGAGCTGGTTATAAGCGATGTAGTCGGACTGCGAACCCAGCACGTACAGCACCGGGACCTTGGCGGCGCGCACCCGCGCCAGCAACTCCTGGCCCAGGCCGCCGCGCGCCGGCAGCTGGTGCAGCACCGCCACGTCGAAGCTCACGGAAGGGGGTAGGGGCTGGCCCACGCCCGCCACGGCCAGCGTCAAATCAAAGTTATTATTGGCCAGAATGGCGGCTCGCAGCGCCTTAAGGTCGGGGTGCGGCGCGGCCCCGGCCAGCAGCACGCGCAGCTTGCCCTTTACCACTTCAATAAAGGCCGTGCGGGCATTATTGAGGGCCGTGAACTCGCCGGCCTGGGGCAGCACGCGCACCTCGTAGCGCCGCTTGCCGGGCGCGGGCGCGGTGAGCTGAAACGTGAGGCGCACCCGGCGCTGGCCGGGGGGGAGGGCCAACCGGCGCGACTCCAGCACGCGGCCTCCCTCGCGCACCTCCACCGTGGCCACGCCGCCCGCGTAGCCCTCGTAGCCAATTTCGGCTTCCAGGGGGAATTTATTGCCGCTGAATGCCACCCGGTTATACACTAAGTCGGTGAGGCGCAGGTCTTTTTTGGCAATGGTGTCGCCGAGCGCTACGCTGAAAATCGGGAAACTGAATTCCGAAAACTGCGGCTCCTGGCCCTGGTTCACGAGGCCGTCGCTCACGAGCACCACGCCGGCCAGGTTGTAGTCGGCGTTGGCCTCGCGGCTGTCGGCCAGCAGCTGATTGAGGTCGGTGCGGCTGGCCGTGAAGCGCAGCGAATCGGGGTTGGCCTCGGGCCGGGTGAGCGTGCGGGTTTCGACCCGAAAGCCCTTTTCGCGCAGCGTGGCCGCCAGTCGGGGCAGACCAGCGGTGAGCTGGCTCAGCGCCGCCGCCGGCGTAAACAAGCTAACGGACTGCGAATTATCCACGGCCAAAACTACCGTCGGGGCCTCGGTGCGGGTCGTCGTCGTTTTAATAAACGGCGAGAGCAGCAGAAAGCACAGAAAGCTCACCACCCCGAAGCGCAGCCCCGCCAGCGCATAGTTGACGGCCCGGCTCCACGGCGCCCGCGCCGAGTAGAGCAGCGCCGAGTAGCCCGCGCCCACGGCCAGGCACAGCAAAATAAACCAGGGAGAGTAAGCAGTAGACAGCAAGAGCAGAAACGCGCCTATGGACCAGCGCGGCGCAAGAAACGAAAAAAGCCCGCCAAACCGGCACGCGCCCGCAAAGATGCGCCCCCGCCGCGGTAGCTGCGTGCCTAACGGCCGGGCCGCCGCAGTACGTTCCGAAAGAGAGACGCGCGAATGATTCGCAAAGTAGGGTGCGGGGCTTACCCCCGCCCGGCGTTGAACGATTCACGCATATCTCGTTCAACGCCGGGCGGGGGCAAGCCCCGCACCCTACGTAATCAGCTTGAACCCCACGCCGCGAATATTCAGAATTTCCAAACTTGGGTCCCGCGCTAGGCGCTTGCGCAGGCGCGACACGTACACGTCCATCGAGCGGGCAGCGAAAAAATCGTCATTGCCCCAAAGCTGGCGCAGGCAGGCGCGGCGGTCGAGCACGCCATTGCGGTGCTGGACCAGGAGGAGGAGCAGGTCGTTTTCGCGGGCCGACAGCTGGGCCACGCACTGCCCGGCCAGCCACAGCTCCTGCCGCAGCGGCCGAAACTCGAACTGGCCCAGCCCGATGACTTCGGCCGGGGGGGGTAGGGGCAGGGGCCTGGCGGCGCAGCAATTCGCGCACGCGCAGCAGCAACTCATCCAGGCGAAAGGGCTTTTTGAGGTAGTCGTTGCCGCCGGCCTCGAAGCCCCGCACCACGTCGGCGGGCGCGCCGCGCGCCGTCAGAAACAACACCGGCAGCGCGGGCAGCGTGCGGCGCAGCTCGCGCACCACCGCGAAGCCGTCGAGGCCGGGTAGCATCACATCCACCAGGAGTAAATCGGGCGGGCTTTGCTGCGCGCTGCGGAGCCCTTCGCGGCCTTCGGCGCAGGTCGTCGCGGCGTAGCCGGTGCGCGTGAGGGCCTCGGTGAGCAGGCGGGCCAGGGCCGGCTCATCTTCCAGAATCAGAATATGGAGCATCAGCTAAGTGGCCAGGGGTAGGGGAACGTGGCCCCGCGCCCCGGCTGGCTGCGCAGCGTGAGCGTGCCGCCGTGCGCCTGGGCCACTTGCCGGGCGTAGTGCAGGCCCAGGCCGTAGCCCTTCACGGCGTGCAAATCGCCGGTCGGCACCCGAAAAAACTGCTCGAATACCCGCGCCTGGTACTCGGCCGCGATGCCGGGGCCGTCGTCGGACAGGTGCAGCGCCACGGCGGTGGGTAGCAATTCGCCGCGCAAATCCACCCGCTGCCCGCCGTATTTGAGGGCGTTATCGAGCAGCGTGGCCAGGGTGTTGGTGAGGTGCGCGGCGTCGCCGAGCACGGTAGCGGGCAGCAATTGTTGCCAGCATAATTGCCGCCCGGCCTGGGCAAATTGCGGCTGCTGCCGGGCTGCCAGCTCGGCCACCAGCTCGGCCCAGGCCACCGGCTGGCGGCGCAGGGGTAGGGCGGCCTGCTCCAGGGCCACGCTCTGCAAAATGCGGTCGATGAGCCCGCCCAGCCGCGTCGCCTGCTCGCCGATGAGCGCCGCGTATTCGGCGCTCGTGGCCGCATCGAGCGCGAAATGCCGCAGCGAGTCGGCCGCCAGCTGAATCGTGGCCACGGGCGTTTTCAGCTCGTGGGTCATGTTTTGGGTGAAATCAGCCTTGAGCGCGGCCAGCTTTTTCTGGCGCTGCATGGTGCCCACGGCGTAGGCCGTGCAGCCCAGCACCAGCGCCAGCAGCGCCCCCGAAGCCAGCAGCACGCCTTGCAGTTGGCCCCGCACCACGCCGGGCGCGGCCGGCAGCCACACTTGGGCCACTTGCGCCACTCGGTTGTTGGGCGGGCCAAAGCGCACCGGCACCAGCGCCAGCGGGTAGCTGGCCGGGGCCGGGCGCAGCGAATCGGGGTCGGCCACGGCCCGTAGGCGCAGGCGGAAGGGCAGGGCGGGCAAGCCGCGCCGCCGCAGCTCGGCCGCCAGCACTTGGCGAAATTCGGCGGGGGTAGTGCGGCTGCGCTGAATAGCGGTGCTGAGCTGCCGGCCCAGCCATTGGGTGTGAAAATAAACGTAGCCCCGCGCCAGCTCACCGCGCACGGTGCTGCCCACGAAACGCCTGATAAAGTAGGTCCGAGCAGCCGGGGTAAGATGCGCCAGCCGGGGTTTGAAGTCCTCAAAACTCAGCGCTGTCTGGTCATCCCTGCGGGCTGGCACGCCGGCTATGAGAAATTCCGTAGTGCCGTAGCGACGGCTCACGCGGCAGCTCAGGCGCACGTGAGTCGTGTCTTGCAGCCACCGCGCGTACTGGGTTAGCAAGCGCTCGTTTTGGGCCGCCACCGCCTGCTGGGTGGCGGCCACCAGCGCCGCCTGGCTGTCTTGCCGCAGCCGCCAGCTTGCCTGCCGATAGGTCTGATACGTCCAGTAGCCCTGGAAAGCCAGCACGCCCAGCGCTGCCAGCAGCAGTAGTCCCGTGGCCAGCCAGATGCGCCTTTTCATGCCGCCAAGGTAGGGGTAGGGCGGCGGGCTCTGGTCAATTTTAACACTCGTTAACACTGCTTAACGGGCGTTAACGCATTCGGGGAAATGGCACGGCGTGCTTTGTATTCGTCATTCACCCTACCCCTTTCTGCTCCATGAAACTGCTGCTTGCCACCCTCCCGTTTGGGCTATTGGTCCTTGTCCACGCGCCGATTTTACCTGTGGCTAAACCTAACCCCGCCACCCGCGCCCTACCCCCCGACAGCACCACCGTGCGCCTGCGCTACGGGGTCGAAAGCGCCGACCTCACTGAGCTGATGGGCCACGTGCTGCACGTCGAAAAGCACCGCCTGGAGCTGCGCGACCGCCGCTTGGCCGGCCGCCACCTGCGCCTCACGCTGCAAGAATACCGACGCGGTGTGCCCGGCCCCGAAAAGTCCCTCGATTCAGACGCCAGTCTTACCCGCCTCGACTCGGCGGGCCGCCTGGCGATTACCATTTACGCCCGTCAAGTAGCAGAAAATAAAGTAGAGAACACCTTCATTCTGCCCCGCGCGGCTCTGCCCCGCACCTTCACTGCTATGCCCGGCCAAGCCGATAACTACAGCCTGCGTTTCGATATCCACCCGCTGCGCCGCTCGCCCGACCAAACCGGGGCTGCCCCCACCAGCCCCGCCACGGAGTTCAAGCTACCCATCGGCCCCACCGCCATCCTGGCCGTGTACACCCTACCCTATGAAAAAGACGGCTTCTCCTATTACTGCAACCTGGCCCAAAGCCGCGTGCCCGTGACCGAGTGGTACAGCCGCTTCAACGTGCCTCATTTCATAGTGTACCGCGCGCGGGTGGAGTAAGCGCGGGGAGTTCAGACACGGGGCGGGCTGCCGGCTTTTTGGCCGGCTGTCCGCTCATCGTCAGAACAAGCGGCGCGCCCGACGAGCGGACAGCCGGCGAAAAAAGCCGGCAGCCCGCCCCCCCTGGCTTTCTGAAACAGCAATTTGGTAAGAATAAAAATCGTTTACAATAATACTTACCAGCACTGGTAAGTATTATTGTAAACGATTTTTATTCTTACCAAAGTCTTTTACCTCATGTCCCGTCGTGCTGCTTACTCTTCCTCGCCGCTGGCCGTGCTGCGCCGCCATTTCGGGCTTCCGCAAGACACGCTGGCCTCCTTTCTGCGCGTGACTCCGGCGCAGCTCAGTCGCCTCGAAGCTGGCCACCGCAGCCTCAGCGCGGCCGTGATTGCGCGCCTGCTGCCCCTGCTACACGCCCTGCCCGACCCCGCTGCGCCTCCCGATGCCGAAGAGCCCGCCGCCCACCTGGCCCCGCCCGCTGCCGCCCCGCTGGCCGCCCGCCTGGACCAGTGCCAGCACCAGGCCCGCCAGCTGCGCCGCGAGTTGGCGGCCCTCACCACCATGCTAACCAGCGCCCGCCGCTGGCAGCAGGCCTTACCTCCCCTCCTGGCCACGGCCGAAGACGAGCGCGCCCGCGCCTGGCTGCTGCGCCGCCAAGAGCAAGCCGCCGCCGACCTCGACAGCGAAGCGGCCGCGCGCTACCACCTGCTGCGCCTGCGCCTAGCCGCGTTGGAAAGCGAATCCGCCGGGCTGGCCGCCCTGCTGGGCGCAGGCTAAGCAGCCGCGCGTAAATACTAATTTCGCAACCGCGCTACCGGCTAACCACCATCACCAGCTCCGCGCTATTAAACACGCTAGCCGGCGAAATAACCGGCTCATCCAGCGGCAGCCGGTTGCCGTAGCGCTCGCGCAGCTTGGCCCGCACGGCGGGATTCGTCAGGTCGAAGTCGCGCAGCTGCTGCAACCGCCCCAGCTGCCGGTGCAGCCCCCGGTCGTACACCTTCCAAATCAGCTCGGAGCAATAAATCTGCTCGTCCGACCAGTTGAAGGCCAGGTCGTAATCGCGCCCCAGCAGTGGTTGGCCCGCCGCCCGCAGCCGGGCCAGCGCGGCCGGCGTGAGGGCCATTGCCGCGTCGCGCAGCCGCTTCACCACGAAGTGCCCGCCCTGCCCCCGTGCCACCCAGCTACTAAGCGGCGTCAGCTTCACCGGCTGCACCGCCTCGAATACCTGCCACTCGCCATTGGTTTTGTAAAGCAGCCCGCAGTGGCTGTACGGCGAGTGCGTAGCCAGCTGAATGGCCCGGCTTTGCGCCGATTGGGAGGTGTGAAAAATGAGGTCGCCTTCGTGCAGCGTAGCGGCCAGCGTTGCTACGACGGCCGTAGCCTGCCGGGCCGCCTGCCAGTGGTGGAGTTTGGCGGACAGGCGGGGGTAGGCGAGTAGGCTGGCCGCGCCAACCACCAAGAACAATGAGAATACTAGCTTACCTGGTAGCGACATATTAATCGTCGGTTTCTTCTTCCTCGTCCTCTTCTGTTGATTCGTGCTCCTCTTTTTGCCACTCAGCGGCTTCAACTATTCGCCGGGCCTGCCAGCCGTAATTAAGCTGAAACAATTCGTTGACTGTCGGGTCGCGTTTTACTATCTCATCCAACCTCACCACTTTTAGGTCATCAATGTCATAGCTGGTGTCACACAAAAATTGCCAGTCGCCATCGGCTTCGTGAATGACACGCAAAATGGATGAGCCTTCTAAAACCTGCCGGGTAGTAAAAACTGCTATGTTTCGCTCCTCTCGAAATTTAAAATCCAGGTTGCGGTCAAGCAAAGGCTGCCCAGCTTTCCAGTTAGGGTTGAAGCCTTCTTCCCAAGGAAACAGCGCCTGCATATCCGGCCAGACTATTTGCAGCGCCGGAAAATCCCGGCCTTGATTGAACCAGATGCCATAGCCAAAATAGTCGTCGTACCACTCCTTAGCCACGGGCAGCAACCGCACATCGTAGTCGCCTATAAAATCGGGATATCCAAGGCTTAGGTCAGGCGCGGGCTGCTTATCCAGCAATTCCTTGCCTGACCAAAGTACCGAGTGCAGTAAATCCAGATTCAGGCCGAAGCAGATAAGCTCGGGGTAGCCGTAGGTTCTATACAACCCAATCGTGTAGGCAAAGCTGGACGAATAGCCGTCGCCCTTAATCTGAACGACGTGAAACCCATATTTTTCTACGTCGCCGATTATTTTCTTTTCAGCGGCAGCATCGTGCGCGGCGTGTTCTTCCGGCGTAGCCATAATTCTTACGTCAGCATTCCGCCATCCACTTGCAGCACCTGCCCGGTGATATACGCCGAGTCATCCGAGGCCAGAAACGCCGTGGCTTTGGCCACATCCTCCGGCGAGCCACCGCGCCGGAGCGGGATGGCTTTGCGCCACTCCTCCACCTGCTTGGGGTCGAGGGCGTCGGTCATCTCGGTTTCGATGAAGCCGGGGGCGATGGCGTTGCAGCGGATATTGCGCGAGCCCAGCTCCAGGGCCACCGACTTGGTGAAGCCGATGATGCCGGCCTTGCTGGCGGCGTAGTTGGCCTGCCCGGCGTTGCCCTTGATGCCCACCACCGAAGTCATATTAATAATGCTGCCGGCTTTGGCGCGCATCATGGGCTTGGTGGCGGCCTTGGTGAGGTTGAAAACCGATTTTAAGTTTACGTTGAGCACGTTGTCCCACTGCGCCTCGCTCATGCGCATGAGCAGGCCGTCCTGCGTAATGCCCGCGTTGTTGACCACGATATCGAGCTTGCCGAACTCGGCCACCACGTCATCGACCAGCTTTTCGGCTTGGGCGAAGTCGGCGGCGTCGGAGCGGTAGCCCTTGACTTTGGTGCCGTGAGCGCTTAGCTCGGCTTCCAGCGCCTGACCTTTTTCGACCGACGATAAATAGGTGAACGCTACCTGCGCGCCCTGCTGGGCAAACAACGTGGCAATGGCGCGGCCAATGCCCTTCGAGGCCCCGGTGATGAGGGCGACTTTTCCGGCGAGAGTTTGATTCATGGGGCGAAAGTAGCGTAGGGTAAGGGTTAGCTTGCCGTTCTTTGAGCCGAAAGTCTCGCCGAACTACTTCCGGCAAGCTAACCTTTACCCTACCATGTCCGACATCTGTATTCTGGGCGCGGGGCCCGGCGGGGCGCTGGCGGCGCTGCACCTGGCCCGCGCCGGCCAACCCTGCCTGCTGCTGGACCGCGCCACGTTTCCGCGCGATAAAGTCTGCGGCGACGCGCTCAGCGGCAAGGTGCTGGCCGAGCTGCGCCACCTGGGCGGCCCGCTGCTGGAGCGCCTGCGGGCGCTGGGCACCGGCAGCGCCAGCGCGGGCATCAATTTTTTCGCCCCCAACGGTCGCGAGGTGAGCGTGCCCTTCCGGCCCGGCGACAGCACTGCCGCCCGCCCGCCCGACGGCTATGTGCTCAAGCGCCTCGATTTCGACAATATGCTCGTGGAGGAGGTGCGCCAGCAGCCGCTCATCGAGTTCCGCGAAAATTGCGACGTAGCCCGCACCGAGCGCACCGCCACCGGCTGGCAGCTCTTCGACAAAGAGGGTAGGGAAGTGGCGCAGTGCCGGCTGCTGCTAGCCGCCAGCGGGGCGCAGTCGGAGTTTGCGCGCAAGGTGGCGGGCCACCCGCTGGAGCCCGCCCACCACTGCGCCGGCCTGCGGGCCTACTACCGCGGCGTGCGCGGCCTGCACCCGCAGCACCACGTGGAGCTGCATTTCCTGCCCGAGCTGCTGCCCGGCTACCTCTGGGTGTTTCCGATGGCCAATGGCGAGGCTAACGTGGGGGTAGGAATGCTGACCAAGGACGTGGCCAGGCACCGCGTGAACCTGCGCGAGAAGTTTCAGCATCTGCTCACTACGCACCCCGCCTTCCGCGAGCGCTTCGCGGCGGCCGAGCGCCAGGGGCCGGTGCGCGGCTGGGGCCTGCCGCTGGGCTCCAAGCGCCGGGTAATTTCCGGCGATAATTACCTGCTGCTCGGCGACGCGGGCTCGCTCATCGACCCGTTTTCGGGCGAGGGCATCAGCCACGCGATGGTCAGCGGCCGCCACGCCGCCGACTGGGCCGGCCGGGCGCTGGCGACGCAGGATTTTTCGGCCAGGTTTCTACTGGGCTACGACGCGGCCGTGTACCGCCGCCTGGGTCAGGAGCTGCGCCTGAGCACCTACCTGCAGCGCCTGGTGCGCTGGCCGGGCCTGTTCAACTTCGTGGCCAATCGCGCCGCCCACAACCCCACGCTGGCCGAAACCCTCTCGCAGATGTTTCTGGATATTGACCTGCGCGAACGCCTCAAGCAGCCCAGATTTTATTTGAAGCTGCTGTTTGGTAGTAAATAAGCGGTTAGCTATTTGGTTTTCAGTAAAAATAAAGGCCGTCATGCTGAGCTTGTCGAAGCATCTCTACCGCGTAAGTAACTCCTGACGTTGGGATTACTTACGCGGTAGAGATGCTTTGACAAGCTCAGCATGACGGCCTTTCTTCTCTTCAGAAGCCAACAGCTAAAAAATCTTACAAATCCGATAGCGGCTCGGCGGCCAGGTGCTCCAGGCCGTGGGGGCCGTCTTCCTGCTCGATGCGCTTGGCGGCCCGCACCAGCGACGAGCTGAAAATAAACTCGCGCAGCTCCGGCACTTCGGCGTTCAAAATCTCATCCTTGTTGCCGTCCCACAGCTTTTTGCCCTGGTGCAGGAAAATAATGTGGTCGCCAATACCCACCACCGAGTTCATGTCGTGGGTAATGATGGCAGTAGTAATGTCGTATTCGTGGGTGATTTCCGAAATCAATTCGTCAATCTTGATGCTCGTGGCCGGGTCGAGGCCCGAGTTGGGCTCGTCGCAAAACAGGTACTTGCAATTGGGCGCGATGGCGCGGGCAATGCCCACGCGCTTCTTCATGCCGCCCGAAATCTCGGAGGGCATCTTGTTGGCCGCGTTTTCGAGCCCCACGCGCTTGAGGCAAAACTCCACGCGGTCGCGGCGCTCCTCCAGGGTCATGTCGGGCGTCAGCATTTGCAGCGGAAACTCCACGTTCTTGGCCACCGTCATCGAGTCGAACAAGGCCGAACCCTGAAACAGCATCCCGATTTTGCGCCGGATTTCCTGCCGGATGTCCACCTTATTATTGGTAAATACCGTCCCGTCGAAGGTGATAGAGCCAATGTCGGGCTTCATCAGCCCCACAATGCACGAAAGCAGCACGCTTTTGCCCGTGCCCGAGCCGCCGAGCAGCAAATTGCACTTGCCTGTTTCGAGCGTGCAGCTAATGCCTTTCAGCACCTGGTTGCCGTCGAATGATTTTTCGATGTTGGATATTTCAATCATAACTTCACAAGGGGTGAATGGATAAATGAGTGAATGGGTGAATGCTATAGGGCGTATTAGGACGCTTCACTCATTCACTCACTCACCCATCCACCCATTGACTATAAAAGTATGGCCGCCAGCGCGTAGTCGGCCAGCAGAATGGCGATGATGGAGTTGGTGACGGCGGACGTGCTGGCCGCGCCTACTTCCAACGCACCGCCTTCGGTGTAAAAGCCTTTGTAGGCCGAAATGCCCGACACCAGGAAGGCAAAAACCACGGCCTTGATAAGGGCGAAGTAAATATTATAGGGAATAAAATCGGTGCGAATGCCCTCAATATAGTCCTGCGGGGCCATTACGCCCGACAGCGTGCCGGCCAGGTAGCCACCCAAAATGCTGAGCGCCATTGCCAGAATCACCAGCAGCGGAAACATGAACATGGCCGCCAGAATGCGGGGTAGGACGAGGTAGGAAGTCGAATTAATACCCATTACCTCCAGCGCCGAAATCTGCTCCGTAATGCGCATCGTGCCCAGGCCGCCCGCGATAGCCGAGCCCACTTTGCCCGCCAGCACAATGCTGGTAATCGTGGGTGCCAGCTCCAGAATCGTCATCTCGCGCACCATATAGCCGATGGTGGACTTCGGGATGAGCGGGTTGGTTAGGTTGTAGGCAATCTGGACGCAGGTTACGGCCCCGATGAAAGTCGCAACCAGACCCACGACAAAGACGGAGTTGACCCCAATGAGCGTGGCTTCTTCGAAGAAGCGTTTCCACAATATCTTGAACCGCTCGGTGCGGGTCATCATGTTGTAGAGAAATAGAACGAAGGAGCCGAAAGTTTTTAGCATATAAGTAGAAAAAAGGACCATCGAAAACCGGCCGGACGCCCTATAAACCGCCGCGGCCGGGCATCTTTGCGCGTCATACGTATAAAGGTAGAAAAGAGTGGCCTCAACAACGGAGTTAATCGCGATAACGGGGGGTAGCCAGGGCATCGGGCGGGCCCTGGTACTGAGTTTTTTAGCCGCCGGGTTTAGCGTGGCCACCTGCGCCCGCCGGCCCGAAGATTTAGCGGCCCTGGCAGGGGCCTGCCCCGGCCGGCCCCTGCACACCCTGCCCGCCGACCTGAGCCAGCCCGCCGACTGCCAGCGCTTTGCCGCGTTCGTGCTGGCGCTGGGCCAGCCGCTGGGCGCGCTCATCAACAACGCCGGGGCCTATGTGCCCGGCCGCTTCCAGGATGAGCCCGCCGACGGCTCGCGGCTGCGCGACATGCTGAATGTGAATTTATTAAGCGCCTACGACGTGACGCGCGCGCTGCTGCCCACGCTGCTAGGGCAGGGTAGGGGCCACATTTTCACCATCTGCTCCACGGCCAGCATCATGCCCTACCCCAACGGCGGCTCCTACGGCGTGGCCAAATTCGCGCTACTCGGCTACACCAAAACCCTGCGCGAAGAAGTGAAAGCCCAGGGCTTGCGCGTGACGGCCGTGCTGCCCGGTGCCACCCTCACCCGCAGCTGGGAGGGGGTAGGGCTGCCCCCCGAGCGCTTCATCGACCCCGCCGACGTGGCCCAGGCCGTGCTCAGCGCCTACCAGCTTTCGCCCCACGCCGTGGTCGAGGAACTACTTATTCGCCCCCAATTAGGTGATATTTAGAAGATGTGCGGTAAGCTTTGGCTTGCCGGGAAGTGTAGGGTAGGCTTCAGCCTGCCGCCGGTAGTTTGTGAATGCTAAAACGGCAAGCTAAAGCTTAGCGCACATTCCCTACTCCCTCATTCCTTCACCAAGTGGCTGGGGTTCTTGCCCTGCGGGTCAACCAGCCCCGGATTACCGGAATAATAAAACGTGCCCGTGCCATCGAGCACGCCGCCGATATTCTGGTTGGCCCGCACGTGGGCATCGCCAATCCAGGAGGGGTAGGTGTGGAAGTAGCAGAAGCGCGTGATGAGGGCGCTGGCGAAGAGAAAGCCGTTGCTGCCCAGGTTGGGGTGAAAATCCTCGGCCGTGCCCTGTAAGGTCATGTCGCCCGCGTCGTAAATATCAATAAACAAGTACACGCAATTAACATTCAGGTTGATATCGCCGGTGCCTGACGAATGCACGAACAGCGTATCCTGCCGAAACGGCCCGTCGGTCGTAACCAGGCCATAGCCGCGCTGCTCCACATCTTTGAGGTAGGGCAGGTGCAGGCGCACCTCGCGCGGCGTGCTGTAGCTGCGCACCCAATTGCAGCGGCTGGTGTTGCGAATAAGCAGGCGCTTCGGCCCCTGGTACTCGAATGTGATGTCATCAATCACGTTTTCGCCGGCCCGCACTTCAGCGTAGGTCGCCGTGTCGGGCACGATGGTCACATCCACGTTGTCGTAGAGCACAATGTCCGTGAGGCCGCGCGTGATGGCGCGGCGCTGCGTGGTCACGCTGCCGTTGCTCTTGAGGCAGTCCGTGTCGTGGCCCGCCCCGCAGGCAGCCAGCGCCAGGCCGCCGGCCAGCAGGGCCGCCGCCCGGCGCAGCCCGGCCAGCGCGTTACTTTGTAGCGGTATTTGAAGTCGCATCCGTCAAATTTTACCTGAAAGTATGAACCTGAGTGGGAAAGTTGCCATCGTTACGGGCGTGAGCAGCGGCATTGGTCGCGCCACGGCCGAGGCTTTGCTGGCCCGTGGGGCCGCCGTGGCCGGCTGGGGCCGCACCGCCCCCGAGGGCCTGAGTCACGACCTTTTCCAGTTCTTCGAATGCGATGTGCGCGACGAGCACGCCGTGGCCGAAGCCCTCACCAACACCCTGCGCGAGCTGGGGCCGGAAGTTCACGCGTTGGTCAATAATGCGGGGGTAGGGATTTTTGGCCCCATCGACGGCTTCAAATCCGAAGACTGGCACGCCATGTTCGATACCAACGTCAACGGCCTGTTTTACTGCACCCGCGCCGTGCTGCCGGCCATGAAAAAGCAGCACGTCGGCCACATCATCAACGTCGCCTCGCTGGCTGCCACGGCCGGCACCGCCAACCTGGCCGGCTACTGCGCCACCAAATACGCCGTGCGCGGCTTCTCCGACGCGCTCTTTAAGGAGCTGCGGCCCGACGGCATCCGCGTTACCTGCGTCATGCCCGGCTCGGTCGAAACCCGGTTCGGCGGCATGGAGCCCGGCCAGGAGCCCGACCCGCACAAGATGCAGCCCGAAGACATTGCCGCTGCCATTGTCCACGCCCTTGAAGCGCCCAAGGCCACGATGATTTCAGAGATTCAGATGCGCCCGGCAAATGTGAAGTAAGTAGTTCGCTAATCGGTTGTCCTTGCGAGCGCAACGCAGTGGAGCGCGGCAATCTTTCCTTCACGTCAGGATTACTAATCTAGTGAAGCGAACGACCAGGAAAGATTGCCGCGCTCCACTGCGTTGCGCTCGCAATGACAAACGATTTTGAAAGTCAGCAAATGGTTGAAGTAGAGAATTTAGTTAAAACCTACGGCGCGCAAAACGCCGTGGACGACATCAGCTTCCAGGCGGCGAAGGGCGAAATCGTGGGCTTCCTCGGGCCCAATGGCGCGGGCAAGAGCACGACCATGAAAATCGCGCTCGGCTACCTGCCGCCCACGGCCGGCACGGTGCGCATCGGCGGTTTCGACGTGCAGCAGGACCCCCTGGCCGTGCGCCGCCGCGTGGGTTACCTGCCCGAGCACAACCCGCTCTACCTCGACATGTACGTGCATGAGTACCTCGAATTTATCGGCTCCGTCCACGGCCTGGGGGGTAGGGAATTGCGCCAGCGCGTGGCCCAGCTGGTGCAAAAAGTCGGCCTCACCCGCGAGCAGAACAAGCAAATCGGCGCGCTCAGCAAAGGCTACCGCCAGCGCGTGGGTTTGGCGCAAGCGCTGGTCCACGACCCCGAAGTACTCATCCTAGACGAGCCCACCACCGGCCTCGACCCCAACCAGATTGGCGAAATCCGCCAGCTCATTCGCGAGCTGGGTGCCGATAAAACGGTCATTTTCAGCACCCACATTCTGCCCGAAGTCACGGCCCTGTGCTCCCGCGTCGTCATCATCAGCCGGGGCAAGCTCGTGGCCGACGCGCCCGTGGCCGAGCTGGCCGCCCGTGCCGCCGGCGAAACCGTGCTCCGCGCTGAGTTTGAAGGCCCCGTAACTATCGCCCAACTGGCCGCCCTACCCGGCGTGCGGGGGGTAGAGGCCGCTGGGCCGGGCGTGGTGCTCATCCGCACCGACCCCGGCCGCGACGTGCGCGCCGCCGTGTCGCGCCTGGCCGTGGAGCAGGGCTGGCTGCTGCTGGGCCTGCGGCAGGAGCAGCAGAGTTTGGAGGCGGTGTTTGGGGAATTGACGAAGTGATACATAATTGGTTAAAAAAGAACGTCATGCTGAGCTTGTCGAAGCATCTCGCGTGCAGCAGTAAACTCTAATCGTCAGCAACGATGCGAGCGAGATGCTTCGGCAAGCTCAGCATGACAAATCCGCGCAAGCGGCGCTAGTAAATGCTTACCATTTTAAGAAAAGAATTCAACGCCTTTCTCAACTCGCCGGTGGCCTACGTCGTCATCGGCGTGTTTCTGGTGGCGACTGGGCTGTTCGTGTGGGTTTTCCCCGACAGCAGCGTGCTCGATTACGGTTACGCTGACCTGCAATCGCTGTTCAACCTCGCGCCGTGGCTGTTTTTGCTGCTCATTCCGGCCATCACCATGCGCACCTTCGCCGAGGAAAAGAAGGCCGGCACGATGGAGCTGCTGCTCACGCGCCCGCTCACCGATGGGCAGATTGTGGGGGGTAAGTACCTGGCCTGCCTGCTGCTGGCGCTTTTTGCCCTGCTACCGACGCTGCTCTACTACTTCTCGGTGTATCGGCTGGGTTCGCCGCCCGGCAACATCGATTCGGCGGCCACGGTGGGCTCGTACCTGGGGCTGGGGCTGCTGGCGGCGGTGTTCACGGCGCTGGGCGTGCTGGCTTCGGCCCTCACCCGCGACCAGATTATTGCCTTCGTGCTGGCCGTGGTGGCGTGCTTTCTGGTGTACACCGGCTTCGATTCGCTGGCCTCCATTCTGGCGGGCGCGCCGGCTTATTACGTGAGCCAGCTTGGCATCGCGGCGCACTACCGCGACCTCAGCAAGGGCCTGATTGACTCGCGCGACGTGCTCTATTTTCTCACCGTCATTGCCGTGGCCCTGCTGGGCACGCGGCTGGCCCTCCGCAGCCGGAACTGGTAAGCATGGAACCGACTACAACTGCTCTCCCTACCCCCGCTTCTTCGCGCAAAGGCCAGGATTTGCTGCGCTTCGCCCTCATCGTGGGCGCGCTATTTATCCTCAATTTCGTGGCGCAGCGCTTCTTTTTCCGGCTCGATTTGACGGAGGAAAAACGCTACACCATGTCGCCGGCCACCAAGCAGCTGCTGGGTAATTTGAAAAAGCCCGTCACCATTACGGTGTACCTGGCCGGCGATTTTCCGCCCACGTTCCGCCGCCTCGAGCAGGGCGTGCGCGAGACGCTGACCGAGATGCAGGTATACGCGGGTGGCAATCTCAACTTCGTGTTCATCGACCCCAGCGCGGCGCCCACTGAGGCGGGCCGCAATAAATTCTACGAAATTCTCTTCAAAAAAGGCTTGAAGCCGACTAACCTCGGCGCGAACGAAAACGGCAAGCGGATTGAGAAAATTATCTTCCCTTGGGCCGTGGTGGAGGCCGGTGGCCAGAGCCGCAACGTGCTGCTGCTGCGCGGCAGCCAGGTGGCCGCCCCCGAGGAGCGCCTCAATCAAAGCATTGAGGGACTGGAATATGAGCTGGCCAGCACCATCCGGCAGGTGGCGCCGCCCGGCGGGGCCAAGCGCCGGCTGGGCATCATCGCGGGCCACGGCGAGCTGACGAACGTGGAAATGGCCGACATCCTCACCGCCTGGAGCCAGAACTACGACGTGTTTCGCGTCAACCTGAACCAGGTAAAGGACCTGCGCGGCAACCTCGACGCCGTGGTTATCGCCAAGCCCACCGGCCCGTATTCGGAGCTGGAGAAATTCCGGCTCGACCAATTCATTACCCACGGCGGGCGGGCGCTGTTTTTCGTGAATGCCCTGCGCGTGAACCTCGACAGCGTGAGCCGCAACGGCGCGGCCCTGGCCACGCCCTACGACCTGAACCTGGACGACCTTTTCTTTCGCTACGGCGTGCGGCTGAACCCGGATTTATTGCTTGACCTCAACTGCGGCCAGATTCCGCTGGTGACGGGCATGACCGGCGACAAGCCCAAAATCGAACCGCTGCCCTGGCAGCTTTATCCCGTTATTAACCGCTTTAGCCCTAACCCGATAACGCGTAACCTCGACGCGGTGTACATGAGATTCGTGGGCAACATCGACACCGTGAAGGCGACCGGCGTGCGCAAAACCTCGCTCATGACCACCTCGCGCTACACCCGCGTGCTGCCCGCGCCGGTGCCCATCAACTTCAACGATGCGCGCCTGGAGCCCAATCCCAAGCTCTACCATAACAGCTACCAACCAGTGGGTTATCTGCTCGAAGGCAAGTTCCGCTCGCTCTTCGCCAACCGCGCCGTGCCGGGCACCACGCAGTACCAGCCCGACCAAAACCCCAACGCCCAGCCCAGCAAAATCCTGGTGATTTCGGATGGCGATTTCCTGCGCAACGACGTGGACCCCAAGAGCGGCCGGCCCCTGCGCCTGGGCTATGACCGCCTCTCCAGTACCGAGTTTGCCAACCGCGAGCTGATTCTCAACGCCACCGACTACCTGCTCGACGAAACCGGCCTCATCGCCGTGCGCGGCAAGCAAATCACGCTGCGCCCCCTCGACAAAGTGCAGCTCGCCGACAAGCGCCAGCAGTGGCAATTGCTGAACCTGGGCGCGCCGCTGGTGCTGCTAGCCGCCTTTGGCGCGGTGCGGGCCTGGCGCCGTAAGCGCCGCTACGCGCGGTTTTGAGGGGGTAGGGTTATTGTAGAGCTAGAGCTGTTACTGGCCGCGCACCAGAATGAATGCGCAGAATATCAATTCGCACGGGCGAAACGATACGGTAAACAATTCGATAGCCATTCTTCAAGACCTCTCGAACTGCTGGGTGCGCCACTTCAGGTACCATTCGGCCGGCTTCCGGAAAATTTTCCAACATGCGGGTGGCCTTAATGAGTTGCGTAGTAAGCCGGTCGGCATAAGCTTCGGCGTAATTTTGGCTGGCTTGCAAGTCATCCATTGCCTCATTAGTCCACCTTACTTGCGCCATGACTTTACCCGACGCTCAACTTCTTCCTGAGAAATAGTTTCGCCAGCTTCGCTCTGACGCAAACCCTCTTCCACTTTCTCTATAAAAATGAGTCGCTCCAATAGCTCATTAAAGTCTATGGGCTCGGGCAGTGCCTGCACGGCGGCCAGAATGGTTTCTTTGGTCATAGCGAGTAGAATAACAGGGTTGATTGCGAAGATACACTAAACAATTGCTGGCCGCTTTCTACTTGCAAATGTTCATCCTGCACACTTGGCTGCCGCGTAGCTTTGCGCTTTCTCCTACCCCCTTCGTTATGCGTCTGTCTCCTTCCCTGCTCCTGCTTGTACCCGCCGCGCTGCTAAGCGCCTGCGCCACCCAGAAAACGGCGCAAACGGACGCTGGCAAGCAGACTGTGCTAGCCACCAAAGCCACCAGCCACTACTTGGCCACGCCGCCCACCATCGACGGCTCGGCCAGCGACTGGACCGACTCGCTGCAATACGACGCCAACAGCCATTTGCAGTACCAGGTGCTCAACGACGACCGCATGGTGTACGTGCGCCTCAAGGCCAATGACGCGCCTACCCAGGCCAAGCTCGTGTATCTGGGCATGGTGGTGTGGCTCGACTCGACGGGCCGCAACCAGCAGCAGCTGGGTATCCGGTTTCCGCTGGCCGTTGATTTGAAGTCCTTTAAGCCCTCGGCCGAGCGGCCGGCCGGCGCGATGGGACCCAGCGCCGCCGAGCGCCAGGCCGAGCACGTGGCGCGCCTGCGCACGGCCCTTGCCGGCGACCACGAGATGGAGCTGCTCAATTACCGCGGCAGCAAGGAGCCCGTGCTCACCGACTCCGAATCGAAGCTCGGCGTGAAGGCCGCCATCGGCCTCGATGAGCGCAACAATATTATCTACGAGCTAGCCGTGCCGCTGCGCCTCGTGTATCGGCGCGTGCCGGCGCTGGCCGCCGGGCAGTCGGCCGCCATCGGTGTCTGGATTGCCGGCCAAAAGCCCAAAATGCCCGCTGGTAGCCAGCCGCAGTCCGACATGAGCGTGATGGGTCCACAGGGCGGCGGCATGGGTGGCGGCTACGGCGGCGGCGGTATGGGTGGCGGCTACGGTGGTGGGCGCGGGGGCTACGGTGGTGGCCGCGGCGGCTACGCGGGCATGAGCCGCGGCAACAGTGGCCCCAGCTTCCAGACCTTCACTCTGAAAACCAGCGCGCAGCTGGTTGGCAAGTAGTTACGAGTCTTCGTGCAAAAGAAGGGGGGGTAGGGAGCGCGTGCTCCCTACCCCCCCCTAGTTAAGAGTAAACCGCAAACCAGAACGTCATTCCGAGCTTGCCGAGGAATCTCGCTCGCGTCGTGGAACGAAGCCCGGACGACTGCGAGCGAGATTCCTCGGCAAGCTCGGAATGACGTTCTCCTTCGCCACGCCACTGCGGGTCAGGTAAAATTACGGACACCTACTGCCCGATTACCTTGAACAGCGTGCCGGCCGGCAGGCGGTCGGTGAGCTGCATCCCGTTGAGGATGGCTTCCTCTTCGAGGCGCTTGCCGGGCACGCCGTTGGCCGTGAGCGCGGCCGAAAGGGTAGTGGCCGTTTTGGCTTGCTTGATGTGCACGCGCTCGGCTTGGCGGTTGAGCTTGCTGGCCTCGGTGAGGCGCTGGTAGCCCTGCGCGGCACTGGCAAACTGCGGTGCGTAGGTGCCGAACGTGGCCGCCGTGGCCAGGCCCACGAAGGCAAACATCGACTTGCCATCCTGAATAATGTAGCTCTGCACGTGGGCCGGCGTGCTCTGCTGGTCTTGCGAGGCCTGCTGGTCGCCCTCAAACACGAGCGCCGGCAAGCCGTTGATGGTGGTGCGTCGCGCGGTGCCAGGCGTCACGCCAATTTGCTTGGCCAGGGTCTGAGCGGCCTCTTCGAGCGAGCTGCCGCCTACCCCCATAAAAGCCAGCAACGCCTTGCCGTTGGGCTCAGACATCTGAAACTGCTCGGGCGAGTTCTGCGACTTCCAGCCCGCCGGAATTGGGAAGCGGAATTTCAAATCGGGGTGGTAAAACACGCTGTTTTCGACAAAGCCCTGGCGCGGGTCGTCGCCAAACGGCAGCCCTTCGAGGGAACGCAAATAGCCGTCGCGGTTCACCAGAAGCGTCCGTTTTCCGAGACTCTGCTGGGCCTGCGCCGCCAGCTGCTTCACGCGCTCGTAGCGGTCGGCCGAGCTGGGGTGGGTGGAGAGAAACGCGGGCGTGCTGCCGCCGCTCTGCTGCTCGGTGCGCTCCAGGGTCTGGAAAAAGTTAGCCATGTGCGAGGCATCATATCCCACTTTGGTGGAGTACTTCACGCCCAAGCCGTCGGCCTCGTTCTCGTCGCCCCGGCTGTATTTGAGGCTCACCAGCTGCGCGGCGGGCTGCGCAATACGGCCCAGCAGGTTGGGCGACGCCATCGTGGCTACCCCCACCAAAATGCTGGACAAGATGGAGTTACGCTGTTGCTTCTTGCCGTGCTGCGCCGTGATGTGGCCCAGCTCGTGCCCCAGCACACCCGTAAACTGCGCCTCATCATTAAAATACGCCATGATGCCGCGCGTGAAATACACGTGCCCGTCGGGCGTGGCAAAGGCGTTGATAACCGGCGAATCGACAATGGTAAAGCCGTAGTCGCCGGGCCGGTCCGAGATGGCCGTCATGCGCTTGCCTTGCTGCGTAATGTAAGCTTGCAGCTTGGGATTATTATACAGCCCAAACTGGGCAATTACCTGCGGGTCGGGCTGCGCGCCTTGCAGCGGCGCGGCCACGCGGGCGGCGGGTTGGTAGAGTTTGGTGGGGGTAGCGCTGGCCAGCGGCAGCAACAAAAGCAGCGCGGCCGGCCGCAGTACGCGGGAAAAAAATGCGGGCATGGGTGGAGAAAACAGAAGAAAGCAGCCGTAATTCAATTGTCGGGCCAATTGCGCTGGTGCCGCGGCGGCGGGCGCTTGCGCGGCCCGGCTTGGCGCGGCAGTAAAAAAAGCGCCACCATCCGCTAGTCGGACAGTGGCGCTTAAAACGGGGGGGTAGGGTGAAGGTTTCGTAAGACGCGGCCGCTACTCCTTCAGCAGCTTGTCCACGGTGCGGTTGAAATGCGCCTTTTCCTCCTCGTAATACTTCCCCGTACCCGGCCCCGAAAAGCCCGTCCGAATGCTGCGTACCACGCCTTTTTTATCGAGGAAAATTGTGGTTGGGAAGCCTATGAAATTCGAGAGCTGCGGCAGCGACTTGGCCACCGAGTCTTTATCCGACACGCCGGCCACGGCCAGGTCGTAGCCGATATTAAAGCGCTCTTTCATCTTGCGCAGGCGCGGGGCGGCCTTGTTGTAGTCGGAGCTGCGCTCGTAGCCCAGGCCGATAATCTCGACGCCGCGCGCCTTATTCTGCTCGTACCAAGGCGCGAGGTAGGCAGTTTCGTCCATGCAGTTGGGGCACCACGAACCCAGGATTTGCAGCACCACTACCTTGCCCTTGTACTTGGGGTCGGTAGGGGAGATGCTGCTGCCCTGCACGATGCTCGGAAACTTGAAATTCAGCCGCGACTCGCCTTTTTTGAGGTAAGTAAGCGTGTCGGCATCGGGCAGCTTGGCCTTGGGGTCGAGGGTAGCGGTCCAGGTTTCGTGGCCACTTTTGCCAGAGTAATAATCGCCTTTAATTTTAGTGTAAACCTGGTCGTTTAGTGTGTCTGCTAAGCCCTGGTTGTTATCTGGTATGCCTGTAAATAGGAAAGCATGGCCGCCATCAAATGTACTCAGGTGCATCATTGCCCCGTCAACTTGGCCAGCCAGGTAGCGGTAATCCCCGGTAGTGGTTAAGAACGTGCCGGTTACGTCGCTGCCCGTTTGCTTAAAAATGCCAACTGCCGGATAAGACTTGCCGGTTGCGTCTTTAAACTCCGTTTTCCATGTTCCAACGAAAGATGAGCCTTTAGTACTAGTGCTTTGGAATAATGGCTGCCCTCCCGCAGTAGCCACCAGCGGCACTCGATACGGCGTCTTGCTATCATACTTCACCCACGCGCCTTTCAACTTGTCCTTGCCAGCGGCGCGCACCACCAGCGCCGCGTCAAAGACGTGCAGCTTAATGGTGGCCGAGTCGCCAGCCGCCGAAATCTCGTCGCAGCGCAGGCGCTCCTCGCCGTTCAGGCCCTTATTAATCAGGTATACCACGGGCTTGCCAGCTTCCGTTTTCACCTCAAATAGAAATGGAATCGTCTGGCCCTGCGCGGCCAGCTCGCCGCGCCAGGGGCCGGGCGTGAGCAGCGCCGCCGCCGAAGTAGCGCCCGCGCCTCCCTGCGCCGTATCGGTAGTAGTGGATTGGCAGCCAGCCAGCAGCGCCGCGCTCAAAAGAAGGGGGTAGGCTTTCATGAAATAGCAAAGTAGAAGCCTCAAAACTAGCGCCGCCCCCATTTAGTTATTCCCTCCCTCTGCGTCTCTTCTGCGTAAACCTCTGCGTCTTCTGCGGTAAAACCACCCGCATCAGCCTAGAACCATCCCTTATCTGGACCGGTTCTAAGTACACGCATAAGCTACCAACTTGCCTACCGTGCGCGTTACTTTTGCGCGTAAGCTAACAACCCACTCTCCCTCCTATGGCGTTTGACCTTGATATGATTCGGGCCGTGTACGCGGGCCTCGGCTCGCGCATTGAAGCGGCTCGCACGGCCGTTGGCCGCCCGCTCACGCTCACCGAAAAAATCCTCTACGCTCACCTCTACGGTGGCAAAATCGGCGAATCGTACCAGCGCGGCGTGAGCTACGTCGATTTCACCCCCGACCGCGTGGCCATGCAGGATGCCACTGCCCAGATGGCACTGCTCCAGTTCATGCAGGCCGGCAAGCCCACCGCCGCCGTGCCCAGCACCGTGCATTGTGACCACCTCATTCAGGCCCAAAACGGGGCCACCGAAGACCTGGCCCTGGCCAACGAGGAGAACCGCGAAGTCTATGATTTCCTGGCCTCGGTTTCGAATAAATACGGCATCGGCTTCTGGAAGCCCGGCGCGGGCATTATTCACCAGGTCGTGCTCGAAAACTACGCCTTCCCTGGCGGCATGATGATTGGCACCGACTCGCACACCCCCAACGCGGGCGGCCTGGGCATGATTGCCATCGGTGTAGGCGGCGCCGATGCCGTGGACGTGATGGCCGGTATGCCTTGGGAATTGAAATTCCCGAAGGTGATTGGCGTGAAGCTGACCGGCAAGATGAGCGGCTGGACTTCGGCCAAGGACGTGATTCTGAAAGTAGCTGGTATCCTGACCGTAAAGGGCGGCACCGGTGCCATTGTGGAATATTTCGGCGAAGGCGCGGAAAGCCTGAGCTGCACCGGCAAAGGCACCATCTGCAACATGGGCGCGGAAATTGGGGCTACGACCTCAGTATTTGCCTATGACAACAAAATGGGCGACTACCTGCGCAGCACCGAGCGCGCCGGCATCGCCGACCTAGCTCAGCAGCAGTGGGGCCACCTGCGCGCCGACGATGAGGTGTACGCCAACCCCGCCAACTTCTACGACCAGCTCATCGAAATCGACCTCAACACGCTGGAGCCCTACGTGAACGGCCCGTTCACGCCGGATGCCGCCTGGCCTATTTCGGAGTTTGCCGCCGCCGTAAAGGAGCACGGCTGGCCCGAAAAGCTGGAAGTGGGCCTCATCGGCTCATGCACCAACTCTTCGTACGAAGACATCACCCGCGCCGCCAGCATCGCCAAGCAAGCCGTTGATAAAGGCCTGCACGTAGCCGCCGAGTTCACCATCACGCCCGGCTCGGAACTGGTGCGCTACACGGTGGCCCGCGACGGCCTCCTCGACACGTTCGCCGAAATGGGGGGGGTAGTACTCGCCAACGCCTGCGGCCCGTGCATTGGCCAGTGGGCCCGCCACACCGACGACCCCAAGCGCCGTAACTCCATCATTACGAGCTTCAACCGCAACTTTGCCAAACGCAACGATGGCAACCCCAACACGCACGCCTTCGTGGCTTCGCCCGAAATCGTGACCGCCTTCGCCATCGCCGGTAACCTCATGTTCAACCCCCTCACCGACACGCTGCCCGGCCGAAACGGCAACGTGAAGTTTGACGAGCCCGTTGGTGTCGAGTTGCCCCCGGCTGGTTTTGCGGTAGAAGACGCTGGCTTCCAGGCTCCTGCCGCCGATGGCAGCCGCGTGCAGGTGCTGGTGGATAAGAACTCGGCCCGCCTGCAGCTGCTGGAGCCCTTCAAGCCCTGGGAAGGCACCGACCTCATCGGGTTGCGCGTGCTCATCAAGGCGCTCGGCAAATGCACCACCGACCACATCAGCATGGCCGGCCCGTGGCTGAAATTCCGGGGCCACTTGGACAATATTTCCAATAACATGCTTATTGGTGCCACCAACGCCTACACTGGCGCGACCAACGCCGTGAAAGCCAGCGGCATCCAGGGTGAGCCCTACGTGCCCGTGCCGCAGGCCGCCCGCGTGCTCAAGAGCCTGGGCATCGGCAGCATCGTCATTGGCGATGAGAACTACGGCGAAGGCAGCTCGCGCGAGCACGCCGCGATGGAGCCGCGCCACCTCGGCGTGCGCGCCGTGCTGGTGAAAAGCTTCGCCCGCATTCACGAAACCAACCTTAAGAAGCAGGGCATGCTAGGCCTCACCTTCGCTAACAAGAGCGACTACGACCTCATTGAGGAAGACGACCAAATCGACATCCTCGGCCTCACGAGCTTTGCCCCCGGCCAGCCGCTGCAAGTGCGCCTGCGCCACGCCGACGGCGACACCGACCTCATCACCGTCAACCACACCTACAACGAAGGCCAAATCGCCTGGTTCCGAGCTGGTTCGGCCCTGAATCTGATTAAGATGCAGGAGAGCGGGGTAGGCGCGTAAGCGACTGGTTTGCTGCGTAATTTAACGGCCGCCTCGGGAAACTGGGGCGGCTGTTTTTTGGTATATTTGGGGTATGAAATCTGCTAGTCTTTTGCTTACTGCCATTGAAATTGATAAACTGACTAATTCAATTGAAAATGCGGTAACGGGCAACGTTTTCGAAACAGATATATTGCCAGTGTCAGCTGTTGACTTGAAGATAATTACCAAAAAAAATGGCTGGCTCTTCGACTGGCGAAAAGAAGCCAGACAATTAACGCACAAAGTATTCAAGCTAACGATTGCTGGTAATCCTGCCATCGTACAAGGACTAGTGAGCCTGGAAGTAAAATCAGACCACCTCTATCTGCATCTAGTTGAAAGCGCTCCATTCAACCGAGGCAAGCAGAAGATATACATTGGAGTACCCGGCAATCTATTCGCGTTTGCTTGTAAATTGTCTTTCCAGCATGGGCACGAAGGGAACGTAGCATTTGTTTCTAAAACCCAGCTTATCACCCATTATTCCGAAAGCTTGGGTGCCATTCATTTTGGCGGGCACTTGATGATACTTGATACAGTAGCAGCCAGAAAGCTTATCGTCAGATACTTCAAAGATTTTCAGCCATGAACAAAGACCTGATTGAACTTGATGTGGACCTCATCGGCAGCCAAGACCCCGCTCTGCAACCCACAGCCGAAGAGTTTGCTGCCTTGAGCGCCTACCTGCGTGAGCGGCGTCTCCACAATGAAGCTATTGTAGAAGCCTTTCGCCAAGCTGAAGAAGCTGGGCGAGAATTTTTGTTGCAAGCGGCTGGGCAAGCCGCATAGGAAGTTACTTGCTACCTGTTACGAGAACGGCCGCCTCGGGAAACCGGGGCGGCCGTTTTTGCTTATAAAGAAATGTCAATGAAATACATTGTTCTACTCTTTTCTTTTTTTACCTTCGGCCCTGTCAAGGTCAGGATTATGCGCATTGGGACAAAAAATATCTTCCGAAAAGCTACCGGAAATTAATTGCGGAAGAAAACGCGTATTTAATTCAGGTAAAAAAGACTGAAAAGCCATCGCACGATTATTACAGATTCGATACCTATCGAATGCGTGGGAAGTTTATAGGTAAGGAACAACTTATTGACCCCGTTATAATGCAGTCGATGAAAATTGTATATTGGGCATTTCCTGGCAGTTTACCAAAGCCAGCACAGTTGGATGGATTGATAAAAAAAGAATTCCTTTTTAATGTGGAAGGGGTTGAGGTATGGATGCCAATTGAGAAAATGCTTGAGACGCATATGCGCCAAGAAGTTAAAGTAGGCGAGGATGTAACGCTTTATTGTTTGTTCTTGAACGACCACCGTCTGAATCATAAGCTTTATAATAACTTGATGATATCTGAATTTAGAAAATAGAGTTACTGCTGGCACGAGCTATGCTGCGCTAAATTCTTGCCAAGTAATAGCTGGTTTCTCCTGAAAATTAATGCACCTAATTACTCGCCCCGCCCTACCCCTCGCCGGATTCCTCATCACGCTACTCGGGGCCATCTTGTTCTCCACCAAAGCCATATTCGTTAAATTAGCTTTCGGCGCGACGCACACCGATGCGCTGACGCTGCTCACGCTGCGAATGGTATTTGCGCTGCCTTTTTATGCGACGGTGGCCGTTGTTGTTTCGACTAAAAGGACAAATGTGCGCCTGACGCGCCCGCAGTGGGTGCTGGTAATTTTATTGGGAATGCTGGGTTATTACGTAAGCAGCCTGCTCGATTTTATTGGGTTGCAATACGTGTCGGCGGGGCTGGAGCGGCTGCTGTTATTTCTGTATCCCAGCTTCGTGGTTTTTATTAATGCGATTGTTTTTAAGCAGCGCATTACGTCCATTCAAAAATGGGCGCTGCTGCTTACGTATCTCGGAATTGCTATTGCCTACGCGGGCGAATTGACGATTGACACGAGCCGGCAGGGGTTGTATTGGGGCAGCTTTTTGATATTTCTGTGCGCCATTACCTATTCGATGTACATAGCGGGCAGCGGGAAATTAATTCCGTTGGTTGGTGCCAATAAATTCACGGCCTACGCGATGCTGGCCGCTACGGCGGGCATTTTTGCGCATTTTGCCTTGGCCGGTAATAGTCAGCTTTTGGTGGCGGGGAAAGGCCTGTGGCGTTACGGGCTGCTCCTGGCCGTGTTTTCGACCGTGCTACCCTCCTTTTTGATATCGCAGGGGCTGAAACGAATTGGGTCGAATAACGTGGCTATTGTCAGCGGCATCGGGCCGATTTCGACGATTGCGCAGGCGCATTTCTTTTTGCGCGAGCCGATTTTTGCGGCCCAGATTGGCGGAACCGTTTTGGTGGTGTGCGGGGTGCTGCTACTGAGCTGGAAAAGGTCGGCCGTGGCGGTGGCAGCCGCTTGATGGCTTATGGCAGCTGTTTAGAAAGCCGTTAGAACGTCATTCCGAGCTTGCCGAGGAATCTCGCGTGTTTTGTTGTAACGATACCCAAGCGAGGCGAGCGAGATTCCTCGGCAAGCTCGGAATGACGTTCTAACGGCTTTTCCTACTTCCTAAAAATAGCTTCTGGTAGGAGTAGCTGGTGAAATTATTCCGTAAGCTGTTTTTCGCGGCTATTCGTGCAACCCGCAACGGTTTTTGGAGTTAGCAAAATAGCACACTTTGGCATTCCCTACCCCCCATGAATCACCGCGCTCTCGGCAAAACCGGCTTCTCCATCTCTGAAATCAGCCTCGGCACCTGGCAGGTGGGCGGCAAGTGGGGCGAGCCCTTCGACCCCGCTAACGCCGACCGAATTTTGAACGCCGCCGTGGACGCGGGCATCAATTTCATCGACACCGCCGACGTGTACGGTGATGGCGACGGCGAGAGCGAAAAGGCGGTGGGCCGCCTCGTGCGCAGCCGCTCCGGCGAACGCATCTACGTGGCCACCAAGTGCGGCCGGCGCTTGCAGCCGCACACCAATGAGGCCTACCAGCCAGCCGCCCTGCGCGGCTTCGTGGAAGACAGCCTGCGCAACATGCAGCTCGAAACCCTCGACCTGGTGCAGCTGCACTGCCCGCCCACCGACGTGTACTACCGCCCCGAGATTTTTGAGCTGTTTGACCGGCTCAAGGATGAAGGCAAAATCCTGAACCTGGGCGTGAGCGTGGAGAAGGTGGAAGAAGGCCTCAAGGCCATCGAATTCCCGAACGTGACCACGCTGCAAGTGATTTTCAACATATTCCGGCAGCGGCCGGCCGAGCTGCTGTTTAAGGAAGCCGCCCGGCGCGACGTGGGCCTGATTGTGCGGGTGCCGCTGGCCAGTGGCTTGCTCACGGGCAAGTTTTCGGCCCAAACCACCTTCGCGCCCGACGACCACCGCAACTTCAACCGCAACGGCGAGGCCTTTGACAAGGGCGAAACTTTCGCGGGCGTAGATTACAACACCGGCCTGGCAGCGGTGGAGGAGTTGAAAAAGCTGTTCCCTGGCCAGCCGCAGCTGGCCCCGCTGGCCCTGCGCTGGATACTGATGTTTCCGGAAGTAAGCTGCATCATTCCCGGTTCCTCCAAGCCTGAGCAGCTGCTTTCTAACCTGAAAACGGAAGAGCTGCTGCCCCTGACGCCGGAGCAGATGAGCGCCGTGCGCGACATCTACGACCGCCTGATTGGGCCGCAGGTGCAGCAGCGATGGTAGGCTAGGGGCTCGGGCGGCCCTACCCCCCGCCGCGCGGGCAAAACCGCCGCTGCCTATATTTGCCGGTCCCACTTTAGCCAGAGGTTACCCCATCCGCATGGATTTAAAAGAGCTTGAAAACGGCGTAAACCCCGACGTGCACTGGTATTACCAGAGCAAAAAACTGCCGCTGCTGCGCGCCGCGCAGCGGGCGCTGGCCGGCGGCAAGCCGCTGACCATCGTAGATATTGGCTCGGGCTCGGGCTTCTTCGCGCTGGAGCTGGAGAAGAAATACGGCGCGCAGATTGCCAAAGTTTACTTGGTCGATACGGGCTATTCGGAGGCAGAAATGGCCCCGACGCGCGGGGCCAAGGTGGAAAAAGTACACGCTATTCCGGCGCGCATCGAGAACGGCCTGGTAGTGCTGATGGACGTGCTGGAGCACCTCGAAAGCGACTTGCAGATGCTGCAAAGCGTGAAGGCGGCGTGCGTGGGCGACAATAATTCCTTCTTTATCACGGTGCCGGCGTTTCAGTCGCTCTGGAGCGGGCACGACGTGTTTCTGGGTCACTACCGGCGCTACCGGATTGTGATGCTGCGCGACGTGCTGCGGCAGGCCGGCTTCCGCAAAATCAATAACTACTACCTCTACGGGGCGCTTTTCCCGCTGGTGTGGTCGGTGCGCCAGCTTAGCAACCTGCGCAAAAAGGAGGCGGCTTCCAATATGCGACCGCTCAATGCGCTTGTTAATAAAATACTGCTGGCCCTCAACTCCTTGGAGATGAAAATCGCGTCGGCCAATAAATTCTTTGGTGTGACCTGCGTCGGCGAAGGCAAAATCTAAGTTGGGCTCTACCCCCCTTCGCCACGGCGGAGGGGGGTAGAGCCCAACTTAGCTCACAGCGTAGCGACCTGCGCGCCCCGCGCCCCGCGGGGTTTTTGCACGAGGTAGTAACTGCTGTTACGCAACGGGGAGTAGCGCGAACTTGGTAGTTCGCGTCCCCGCGCCGTTCTACTGGCTTTAACGGCGCGGGAACGCGAACTACCAAGTTCGCGCTACTCCCTGTTGCCATCTCGAATAAGGTAGTGCGTAACAGCAGGTAGTAATAGGCCAGAATGCCCAGGCCAATTCCGAAGGGGATGATAGCCAGGTGCTTGCTATCAGCAAGCGTGCCGATGCGCACGGTGTCGAAGCCAAAAAATTCGCTGAGCATCCAGTACGAGTTGGCCGAAATCCAGAAGACGATGGCTAGGTTGTGGGCCAGCTCCGACTTGAGGTGGCGCGTGCGCCAGGCAGTAATGAGCGCAATGCCCAGGGTAGGGGCTATCATCAAGATACCCAGGGTTTTCCAGACTATGCACCAGCTAATGTCCTTGACGAGCCAGAACAGGATGTGCGTATTTTCCATTTGCCGGTACTTGGCCGGAATGGCGTAAATTTCTTCAACTGGCTGGGCTAGGCGGGCGAAAGCGTGGAGGGCAGGTTACTTTTGGCAGATTCGCGTACTATTTCATAAAAGTACTTCCCGCTTATGTCGTCGCTTTTGCGCAAAACGTTGAAAATAACCGCCTGGTCGGTGGGCTCGGTAGTGGGCGCGGTGGCCGTGTACTACGGGGTAGCCCAAGTGTTGTCGCGCATTCCGGTGGCGGCCGAGGCTACCGCGGAAGCCGCTACTGTCCCGTTTTTTATCCGCTCCAACGGCGTGCATACCGACCTGGTGATGCCCGTCAAGAGCCAGTATATTGATTGGAGCCGCCAACTGCCTTTCGGCAACACGCAGGCCCACGACCCTACCTACGAATACGTGGGGGTAGGGTGGGGTGATAAAGGCTTTTATCTCGAAACGCCCACCTGGGCCGAGCTCAAGCCCAGCACGGCCGTGCGGGCGGGCTTCTGGCTGAGTAGCACGCTCATGCACGCCACCTTTTACCGCGCGGCCGACCTGGCGCCCGGCCCCGAGTGCGTGCCCCTGCACCTCACGCCCGCCCAGTATCACCGGCTGATTGCCTACGTTGAAAAGAGCTTTCAGCGCGATGCGGCCGGCAATTTCAACTGGGTGCCGGGCCACAGCTACGCCGACCACGATGCCTTTTACGAGGCCAACAGCCGCTACAGCATCCTCAATACCTGCAATACCTGGTCGAACCGCGGCCTGAAAGTCAGCGGTCAAAAAGCCAGCCTCTGGACGCCCTTCGACACGGGCATCTTGTATCAGTACGGGCGGTGAAAATTTGGAATGAGGCTGTTTAGAAATTAGTCAGCCCGTCATTCCGAGCTTGCCGAGGAATCTCGCTCGGGTCATTCGGGCCTCGTTCCACGACGCACGCAAGATTCCTCAGCAAGCTCGGAATGACGGGCTGACTTTCTTATTCTAAATTCCCGATTTCCTTCAGCACTTGCGGCACGCCGATGCCAGCGGGCTCGACCACATAATGCACGCCGCGCCGGCCGCTCACCTCGGGCTGGTGCGGGTCGATGACGTACACCGGGCAGTCGGCGGGGGCGTAGTGCAGCAGGCCGGCGGCCGGATACACTTGCAGCGACGTGCCCACCACGAGCAGCGCATCGGCGGCAGCCACTAGTTCGGCGGCTTCTTCGATGGCGGGCACCATCTCGCCAAACCACACGATGTGCGGGCGCAGCTGGCCGCCGTCGGCCGCGAGGTCGCCCACGGCAATGTCGCCGTCGCAGGCGTAGATGGTTTTTTCGTCTTTCACGGAGCGCATTTGGCGCAGCATGCCGTGCAGGTGCAGCACCTGCGCCGAGCCGGCGCGCTCGTGCAGGTCGTCCACGTTTTGGGTGATGATGCTCACCGTCCAGCCCGGCACTTCCTCGAAGCCGGCCAGGGCCAGGTGCGCGGCGTTGGGCGCTACCTCGCGGGCCTGGGCGCGGCGCTTGTTGTAAAAATCGAGCACCAGCGCTGGGTTGCGGGCAAAGGCCTCGGGCGTGGCCACGTCTTCGATGCGGTGCTCTTCCCAAAGCCCGTTGGTGTCGCGGAAAGTGCGGATACCGCTCTCGGCCGATACGCCGGCCCCGGTAAGTACTACTAAATGAGGCATGTTTTTGCTGATTATGGCGGAATATACGCTAAATAAAGAACGTCATTCCGAGCTTGCCGAGGAATCTCGCTCGCCTCGTGGAACGAAACCCGAACGGCGCGGGCGAGATTCCTCGGCAAGCTCGGAATGACCTTCTGCTAACTGCTTTTCAACTGCAGTTCATTCACTAGCCAGCGCGGCATAGCGCTGTTCGGCAAACGTGCGCAGGCGCTGGAAAGCCGCGTCCACTTCCTGCGCGTCCTCGCTAAGCAGGTTGCCATACACTACGCGGTCGGTGGCACGCAGGGCGCGGCGAACATCCTCATCATTGTCAAAATATTGAGTCAACTCTTTGGTAGTAAGCGAGCTGAGATTATTATTATCGAGACTAGACAAATAATTTTTCCACAATGCCACGGTGCGCTCGACCACCGAAGCCGAGCGCGAAAGCGTGAAGCGCTCGGCATTGCGGGCAAACTGCGCCAGGAAATACACGTGGTTTTTTCGGCGCTTGTAGCGGCCATAGCGCTGCCGCCAGCGCCGGCCGGAGAGGGCCCATGCGCCGCCGCCCAGCGCCAGCAGCCCCGCCAGCCCCGCCAGCCAGAAGGGATAGTTGAACGCCGCGGCCAGCGGCAGCCAGCGGTAGCCAGCATGCAGGGTAGGCGGGCTGGCTACCGCGTTGGGAGGGGGGGTAGGGGCCACGCGCCGCAGCCGCAGCTGCGCCATCGGTGGCAGCAGGCGCAGCGTGTCGTGGGGGCCGCGCAGCACCAGCACGGGCAGCTGCAACGCCTGCACCGGTGCCAGCGAAAACGTGCGCAGCTGATACACCACGCGGTCGAGGCTGCGGCCGTTTTCGGTGCGGGTGGGCAGCCAGCGCCGCCCAGCGTACTCAAACGGCCCGAAGGCCGCCAGCGAGTCGGGAAAAACGACTTCCTCGGCGGGGTCGTGGAGGTAGCTCAGCTCATAGCTCAGCGGCTGGCCCACCTCCACTACGGCGCGCGAAAAGCGCCCCACCGGCCCGGTGCCCACCGCCGCATGGGCCGGCCCTACCCCCCCGGTCAGCGCCCAAGTCAGATTAATTAAAAATGATAAGTTAAAAAATAGAAATTTGACAGTTTGATTTTTAACTTTTAACTCATCATTTTTAATTCCGTGCAGGCAATCCGGAGCTGCTTTAGTACGACAAGAATATAATAACTGTCTCATCGTCGCCTAGCCTTTGCGCTGCCGAAATAAACCCACTAGCTGGGGCACAAAATCCTCGTCGGTGCGCAGCGTGATGAGGCCCACGCGCTGGCGGCGGCACAGCGTGCGCAGCGCCTGCTGCCGCGCCTGCTGCTGGCCGGCGTGCTGCGCCCGAAAGGCGGGGGCCGAGGTATCGACCCAGCGCAGCAGGCCGGTTTCGGCGTCGCGCAGGGGCACGATGCCCAGCGCCGGAAAGTCGGCCTCCTGCGGGGCCAGCAGCTGCACCACCACCAGGTCGTGCTGCCGGGCCAGCATGGTCAGCTCGCGCTCGTAGTTGTCGTCGATAAAATCGGAGATGAGCACCACCAGCGTGCGCCGCCGTAACAAGCTAAGCACCTGCCGAATGCCCGCGCCTACCCCCGTGTGCGGCGACACCGGCACCAGCTCATACAGCCGCTGGAGCATGGCATAGGCCGCTCGCAGGCCCTTGGTGGGCGGCAGGTACAGTTCTTTTTGGTCCGAAAAAGCCAGCAGGCCGAGGGCGGCATCCTGGCGGGCGGCGCTCAGGGCCAGTACGCCGGCCAGGTCGCGGCCCAGGTCGAGCTTGCGCGGGGCGCTGGCCGCGCCGCCGCCCACACGCTGCGAGGCGCTTACGTCGAGGGCCACCAGCACCTGCTGCTCGCGCTCTTCCTTGTAGGTTTTCACGAACGTGCCGTGGCCCTTGCTGCTCACCGCCCAGTCGATGGCCCGCACCTCATCGCCGTATTGGTAGAGGCGCACGTCGTCAAATTCCAGCCCGTTGCCCCGAAAAACTGACCGAAAATTGCCTTGCAGCTGCGCCTCCACCGCCTGGCGCATCCTGATTTCGAGGTGGCGCAGGCGGCGCACCAGCGCCGTGAGGCTGGCGGGCAGGCGGGCAGAAGCGGTGGCGGGTGGCATGGCGGGCAGGAGGTAGGAAGGCGAAGCTACGGCGCGGGCGTATTTTTGGGGGTGAAATCGTCGTTGACTCAACTCGTGCTGGCGCTGGGCCTGCTGCTGGCAGCCGGCTGCGGCCGGCCCGAGCAGGTGCCTACCCCCGCCAACCTGCTGCCCAAGGAAAAAATGACGACTCTGCTCGTGCAAATCCATCTGCTCGAAGCCCGTGTCGAAACCAGCCGCCTGCCCCCCGACTCGGCGCGGGCGCTGTTTTTGAGCCAGCAGCGCGACCTGATGTGGCGCAACGGCGTGTCGCAAACCGACTCGCTGTTTGAGCGCAGCTACCGCTACTACGCCTCGCACGGCAAGGACCTGGACGAGATTTATGCGGGCGTTATCGACTCTTTATCGCAGCGCGAGAAGAAAATGGGGGTCAAGCCCACGCCCCAGCATCATTAGGAAGGTTTATGAGCTATTATACCTGAATGTATGGTCGCTTAGAAAGTAAAAAAAGTCGCCAGAACGTCCTTCCGAGCTTGCCGAGAAATCTCGCCCGCGTCGCTGAACGAAGCCCAAACGAGGCGAGCGGGATTCCTTGGCAAGCTCGGAAGGACGTTCTAATAACCCCCTGACTCAAAAACCGCAGCGTCCGCCCGCGCCTAATGCACCCGGCTGCCGTTGGGCACAGGCACGGCCACGGCCAGCAGCACCGGGTGGCCGTCGGCATCGGGCGCGCCCAGCACCAGCACTTCGGACCGGAAGGGGCCAATTTGCTTGGGCGGAAAATTGACCACGGCCAGCACCTGCCGGCCCAGCAGCGTAGTCGGTGTGTAGTGGTGCGTGAGCTGCGCGCTCGACTTTTTGAGGCCGATTACCGGTCCGAAATCCAGCACCAGCTGATAAGCCGGGCGGCGCGCTTCAGCAAACTCGCGGGCCTCCACGATGGTGCCGACCCGCAGGTCTGTTTGCTCAAAATCAGCCCAGGAAATCATGCGGCAAGGGGGGTAGGGAATCAGGCGTCTTTCTCGGCAAATTCGGCTAAATCCAGCAATTGCTGGCGCACCTGGGCTTCCCACTGGGCTTGGCGCGCGTGCTCCAGGCCGTGCCGGGTTTCGAGGTCGTAGTCGTCTTCGGCCTTTTGCCAGGCGGCGTAGGAAGCCTGGCTCACGCGGTCGAAACGGTCGCCCAACTTGCTGCACGACAGGCGCATGGTGGCCAGCTGCTGGCGCAGGCGGCGCGCATACACCTCGGCAATATCGAAGTGCAGCTGCTCGTGGCGCAGCAGCGCGGGCGTCATGGCGGCCGGGTCGCGCACCCACGACGCCGTGGGGGAAAAGCTGGCCTGTGCGGTGCCCGTAAACACGTCGCCCCGGCAAATAGCACCAGTGTTAATGTTGGCCGACGTGAGTGCCGCGTGAGTCTGGCCCGGCCGGGGCCGACCCTTGAAATCACTCACCTTAAGCGGCCGGCTGGCCGACCACCGAATGAACCCGGCGGGCAGCTGCACGGTGGCCTGCGCGGCGGCCGGCCGCGCCGCCAGCAGCCCCAGCGTCAGGCAGCAACTGAGAAGAATACGCATGAAAAAAGCGGTTACGGATGCGGAAGAGGGGGTAGGGCGGGAATTAATAAAGCCGTCTGTCATTGCGAGCGAAGCGCGGCAATCGCACCAGAACGGTGGATGAACGACTGGCGTGGATGTTGTGCTGGTGCGATTGCCGCGCTTCGCTCGCAATGACAAACGTCTTTTGCGTAAGCCCTATTAATACATCAATTTTAATTCATCCCTACCTCCTTCGCAACGGCCAAGCCGGCCGGGCAAGTTCCGCGCGGCTAGCCGGCCGGCTGGCCCATTACCACGGTTTCTTCCGCATCGACCAGCGCCTCACCCGGCTGGCGGGGGCCGGCGGCCGGCTGCCCCGGCGCCGTGCGGCGGCGGAAGCGCAACAGCAGCACCACGGCCACGATGCTGAGGCCCGTGAGCAGGCCCAGCCACACGCCCGGCGCGCCCAGCTTCAGGCCGAAACCCAGGCCGTAGCCGAGGGGTAGGGCAATGGCCCAGTAGGCCAGCAGCGCCACCACCGAGGGCACCTTTACGTCTTCGAGGCCGCGCAGCGCGCCCAGGCCCACCACCTGCAGGCCATCCGACACCTGGAAGGCGGCCGCGATGGCCAGCAGCGTGGCCGCCTGCGCCACCACGGCCGGGTCGGTGTTGTAGAAAGTCGGAATGACGTGGCGCAGCCCAATCAGCAGCAAGCCCATCGCGCTCATAAAGCCGAAGGCCAGCCAGTAGGCCGCGAAGCCCGCCTGCCGCGCGCCCGCCAGGTCGCCGCTGCCGCGCAGGTTGCCTACCCGAATGGTGGCCGCCGCCGCAATGCCCGTGGCCGCCATGTACGTGACGGACGCCACGTTAATAGCAATCTGGTGGGCCGCCTGGGGCGTCACGCCAATCCAGCCAATCATTAAATATGACATGCTGAACGCGCCCACTTCCAGCATCATCTGCACGCCGATGGGGAGGCCCAGGGCCAGCTGCCCGCGCAGCTCGGCCAGGCCCGGCCGCAGCCAGGCCGACGCCTGGGCGGGCCGGCGCGCACGCAGCTTCTCGGCGCGCAGCACGAACTGCGCCATCAGCAGGGCCATGCCCAGGCGCGAAATCAGGGTGGCCCAGGCCGAGCCCATCAGCCCCATTTTGGGCGCGCCGAAGTGCCCGAAAATCAGCGCGTAGCACAGCAGCGCGTTCAGCACGTTGGCCACGATGGAAAGCTGCATGGCCTGGCGCGTCAGCCCCAGCCCCTCGGCCCACTCCCGAAACCCCTGAAACACCATTAGCGGCAGCAGCGACAGGCCCACCACGCGCACCCAGGGCGTAGCCTGCGTCACTACCGCGGTGGCCTGCCCCAGGTAGGGTAGGACCAGCGGCAGCAGCTGGCTGAGGCCCGCCAGCAGCACGCCCACCAGCGTATTCAGCCACACCGTGCCCACCAGCAGGCGGCCCAGCGCGGCGTGGTCCCCGCGCCCGTTGGCCGCCGCCACGCGCGGCACCGCTCCCATGCTGATGCCCAGGCCCAGCACCAGCAGCAGCGACGTCGTGCTCACGCCCATGCCCACCGCGTCGAGCGGCAGCTTGCCCAAATGCCCCACCAGCACCGAGTCGGTGACGCCCACCAACACGTGGCCGAGCTGGCTCAGTACCACGGGGTAGGCCAGGAGAATAGTAGGGCGAAGGTGGGATTTCACTTGGTAAGGGGGTAGGCTAACTTGTCATTGCGAACAGCGCGTTTGTCATTGCGAGCGCAGCGCGGCAATCGCACCTGCACGATGAACGACCGACCGGCGCGGATGTCGTTCTGGGGCGATTGCCGCGCTTCGCTCGCAATGACAAACGCGCTGTTCGCAATTACTGGCGAGGGTAATTCACCCCAAAATTACATCCCTACCTCGCCACCGCCAGCACCACGTCGGCAAAGTCGCCGGCCTCATCCTGAAATACCTCGACCACCCGCAGGCCCGCTCCGGCCGCCAATCCGGCTATCTGGGGTAGGGTAAACTTATAAGAGCTTTCGGTGTGAATAGCCTCCCAGGCGGCAATTTCGAAGGTCTGACCGGCCAGCGCGGCCACCCGCACCGTTTGGGCGCGGCGGCTCACCAGCCACGAGCGCATGGCCCCGGTGCTGGGGTCGTAGTCGGGGAAATGCTGCCAGGCATCGAGCTGAAAATCAGCCCCGGCCTCGGCATTGAGCCGGCGCAGCAGGTTGAAATTAAACTCGGCCGTGACGCCCTGCGCGTCGTCATACGCCGCCCGGATGCGGCGCGGGTCCTTGCGCAGGTCGAAGCCCACCAGCAGGCGGTCGGCCGCCGTGAGTGGCTGGACCAGCTCACGCAGAAAAACCACCTGCTCGGCCGGCGTGAAGTTGCCGATGTTCGAGCCCAGAAACAGCACCGCTTTGGCCCCCGGCCGGGTGGCCAGCGTGGTGAGCGCCGCGCCGTATTCGGCGGCCAGCGGCTCGGTGGGCAGGGTAGGCAGCTCGCGGCGCAACGTGGCCGCCAGCTCGTCGAGGGCCGAGGGCGAAATATCGACCGGCACGTAGGAGAGTGCCACTGGCTGGGCTTGCAGCTCACGCAGCAAGAGCTTGGTTTTCAGGCCGTCGCCAGCGCCCAACTCCACCACGGCCAGCGGCTGGCCAGCACCTGCGCCCGCCGCCAGCGCCCGCCCAATGGCCGCGCCCTGTGCCTGAAAAATAGCCAGCTCGGTGCGGGTGGGGTAATACTCGGGCAGCCCCATTATCTGCTGAAACAGTCGGCTGCCCGTCGCATCATAAAAGTATTTGGACGACAGCGTTTTCGGCGTTTGGCTAAAACCCTGGGCCAGGTGTTCGGCAAGGTGGTTCAAGGAAATGGGTACTTGGTAATGGGTAATAAGTAGTGGGTACTGGGTGCTGGGTAAGCAGGGGTAGAGAAGGAAGTACTAGGAGCACGCGATAAAAGCGCTTACTCATTGCCTATTACCCATTACTCGTTGTTTTTAGGCCACAGCAGCGACGCCCCCACGGAGCCCAACAGCAACAGCCCCACTATGCCCAGCGAAACCGGCATGGGTAGCTCCAGGTTAAAGCGTTCGCGCAAAATATCTTCGACCAACAGCTTACCCCCAATGAAAATCAGGATGAAAGCCAGCCCATAGTTGAGGTAATGAAACAGCCGCATGAGGCTGGCTAGGGCGAAATACAGCGCCCGCAGCCCCAGTAGCGCAAACACGTTGGAGGTATAAACCACGAACGTGTCGCGCGAAATGGCCAGGATGGCCGGAATGGAATCGGCCGCGAAAACCACGTCGGTCGTCTCAATCATCACCAGCACCACCAGCAGGGGGGTAGCAAACCGCACGCCCGCGCGCCGCGTGAAAAACTTGCCTCCATCGAGCTGCCGCGTAATGGGCAGGTGCCGGCTCAAAAACCGCACGATGGGGTTGTTGTTGGGGTCAATCTCGGGGTCGGCACCGCCGCTGAAGGCCATGCGCCCGCCCGTATACATCAGAAAAATCCCCAGAATGTAGAGCAAAAAGTGAAACTTGGCCAGCAGCGCCGCGCCCGCCACAATGAAGATGCCGCGCAGCAGCAGCGCCCCCAGCACGCCCCAGAACAAAATGCGGTGCTGATACTCGGCCGGCACCTTAAAGTAGGTGAAAATGAGGAGGAACACGAACAGGTTGTCCACGCTCAGCGCCTTCTCGATGAGGTAGCCCGTCAGCCATTGCAGGCCCGCCTCGTGGCCCATCGTGCGGTACACGAAAAAGTTGAACGTCAGCGAAAGCGTTATCCAGAATGCGCTCCAGCCCAACGCCTCGCCCAGCTTCACGGCGTGGGTCCGGCGATTAAGAACCAGCAAATCGAGCAATAAAAGCCCGACTACCAGCAGGTTAAATAAAAGCCAAAATAGAGGAGTGTTTTCCATCCGGTAGCGTTGTGCTTACCCGATACGCAAAAACAGGGGGGTAGGGTAGGCGCGTGTGCGGTAAGCTTTAGCTTGCCGCACACGCGCCTACCCTACGCTGATGCTGGGCTGCCCTTGCGGCGCGTCACTAGTGCGGCGCGGCGGGTGAATCCAGCTGCTCAGCTTCATTTGCACCACCCCAAACAGCGCCTCTTTAAAGATGCCTTTCGACATTTTTGACTGGCCGCGGGTGCGGTCGGTGAAGATGATGGGCACTTCTTTGATGCGAAAGCCCAGGCAATAGGCCAGCCATTTCATCTCAATCTGGAAGGCGTAGCCCACGAAGTGAATCCTGCTCAGGTCGATGGCTCGCAGCACCCGCGCCGAGTAGCACTTGAAGCCCGCCGTGGCATCGTGAATGGGCATTCCGGTGACGAAACGCACGTATTTCGAGGCGAAATACGACATCAGCACCCGGTTCATGGGCCAGTTCACCACGTTCACGCCGTCGCTGTAGCGCGAGCCGATGGCCAGGTCGTAGCCCTGCACGGCGCAGGCTTCGCGCAGGCGCAGCAGGTCCTGCGGGTTGTGCGAAAAGTCGGCGTCCATCTCAAACACGTACTCATAGCCCCGCGCCAGCGCCCAACGAAAGCCAAAAATGTAGGCCGTGCCCAGGCCCTGCTTGCCCGCGCGCTCTTCCAAAAACAGCCGGCCCGCGAACTCCGCCAAAAGCCCGCGCACTACCGCGCCCGTCCCATCGGGCGAGCCATCGTCAATGACCAGGACGTGAAAATCCTTCGGCAGCGCCAATACGGCCCGCAGAATAAGCTCCACATTTTCCCGCTCGTTGTACGTCGGAATCAAGACCAGTCCGGCGGCCATTGTACTCATAGCTCACAAAGATACGGAGGGTAAGGATTGGGTTGCGCGGCGAGCGAATTTTGCATGAAGAAGGAAGAATCGGCTGCCAGGATAAAATCTTTCACTCCTCCTTCCTTACTGCCAGCTCTCCCGCCAGTCGGCGCGCGTATTTCACGCAGTCGGGAACGCTTACGCCGGCCTGCCAGTTGGCCACCGCCACAATGCCCTGGGCCGCCAGCGGGGCCACCGCCGCCCGCGCCGCCGCCAGGTGCTGGTCAAATTGTGGAATGCTGCGCGGCCAGTAGTAGCGACCCTGCCAGCGCGGCGCGCCCGCAATGCCGTAGAACTGGCCGAGTTCCTGATGCACCGCCGCCAGCTGCGCGGCTTCGGGCTCCTCGGCCTGCCGCGCAAACTGCGTGCCGCCCACAAAGCTGGTAAACAGCACCTGCCCGGCCGGCACGCGGTCCGGAAACAGCGAGCTGGTCCAGACAGCGCCCGCCGAATACGTGCCCTCCACCCGCGGGTTCAGGGCGCCGAAACCAACCAGCGGGTGCGCCACGGCCGCGCGGTCGTAGGCCGAATACACGAGCGTCATGGGGGGGTAGCGCACGGCCGCCAGCGCCGCCGCGGCCGCCGCGAAGTGCGGTGCCAGCAGCTCGGCCGCCGCGTAGGCGGGTAGGGCCAGCGCCAGGTGCGAATACGTGGTGCCAGCTGCTTGAGGCTCGGTGCTAGGGGAGGGGGTAGGGCTACTTGTTAACTGATACTTATTGACTGCCAACTGCTTAATAGCCGTCACCGCCTGGCCAGAATGGTAGCTCGTGAGCCGGGCCGCCAGCGCGTCGGTGAGCGCCTGCACGCCGCCGCGCAGCGTGATGGTGCGGCGGCGGGCGGTTTTGGGGCCTTTGGCGAGGCCGCGCAGCAGCGAGCCGTATTGCGTTTCCAGCGCCGCCAGCTGCGGAAACGTGAGCGAGAGCAGCAGCTCGGCCGGGTCGCCGGCATAAATACCCGCCACAAACGGATTGACGGCGTACTGCACCACCTCCTGGCCAAAGTGCCGGCCAAAGAACGCGGCCACCGTTTCGCCTGGCACGGGGGGGGTAGGGCGGCGCAGCAGCTCGCTCAGGAACCCCAATTTGGTGCGCCAGCTAAAAAAGCTGCTGGCTAGCAGCGCGGGCGGCGAGGCCGGCAGCGCTCGGTACGCGCCGCCGCGCAGCACGTAGCGGTGCTGGCTCACCAGGGCCGCTTCCTGCACGTGGTCCTGCAGGCCCAGCTCGGTCAGCAGCTCATCCAGCTCGGGGCTTAGCAGCAAGGAGTTAGGCCCGGCTTCGAGCTGGTAGCCGGCGGGGGGGTAGGGCGACAGCAGGTTGCCGCCCGGCCGGTCGCTGGCCTCAAACAGGTCGTAGGCCACGCCCGCTTTTTGCAGGTAATAAGCCAGCGTGAGCCCCGTGAGGCCGCCGCCGATGATGGCAATGCGCATAGTGTTTGTCGCTGTTTAACGATAGCCATTAGCTGATAGCTTTGTTGAATACTTGGCCGGAAAGCTAACGGTTATCAGCTAAAAGATGAATAAAGCAATTTTTCTGGACCGCGATGGTGTGCTCAACCAAGAGCTGGGCGACTACGTGTGGACGCCCGAGCGCTTCCGCATTTGCCCCGGCGTGCCCGCGAGCATCGCCCGCCTCAAAGCCGCCGGCTACTACCTCGTGGTCGTCACCAACCAGGCTGGCATCGCCAAAGGCCTCTACACGCGAGCCGAGGTGCTGGCCTGCCACGCCATTTTGCAGCAAGCCTGTGGCCACCAGCTCGATGCGCTCTATTTTTCTGCCAATCACCCGTCCGTCAGCGAGTCCATCTTTCGCAAGCCCGATTCTGGGATGCTCGAAAAGGCCGTCGCCCGCTTTCACCTCGACCCGGCCCAGTGCTGGCTCGTCGGCGACCGCGCCCGCGACCTCGAAGCCGGGGCGCGGCTCGGGGTGCGTGGCATCCTGGTGGGCCACGCCGAGCCGGTGGCCTACCAGCCGCGCGTAGCCGATTTGCGCGCCGCTACGGACTTGATTTTGGGGTAGCGCGAACGCTGCGAGTCCGCGCTACTACTCATTTATAAAATGACTCCAGCGCCGCCAACAGCTGCGGGTATTCATAAGTAAAGCCTTGGCTGAGCACTTTATCGGCGCTCACGCGCTGCGAGCCCAGCACGATTTCGCTCATCTCGCCCATCGCCAGCTTCAGGCCAAAAGCCGGCACTTTGGGCAGCAGCAGCGGGCGATGCATCACCTGGGCCAACGTTTCGGTAAATTCCTGATTGGTAACTGGATACGGGGCCACGGCATTGTACTCGCCCTGCCACAGCGGGTCTTCCAGCATCCGCATCATCAGGCGGCACAGGTCGTCCACGTGAATCCAGCTCATATACTGCCGGCCCGAGCCCAGCGGCGCGCCCGCGCCGTAGCGCACGGTTTTGGCAATCGGCACCAGCGCGCCGCCCTCGGGACTGAGCACGATGCCGATGCGCGGCAACACCACGCGTGGCCCCAGCTCGCTGATGCGGCGCGCCGCAGCTTCCCACTGCACCACCACATCGGCCAGGAAGTCGTCGCCGGGCGCGGCAATGGGCGAGTCTTCGTATAAAATTTCATCGCCCCGGTCGCCATAAATGCCAATCGCTGAGGCCGATAGTAGCATTTGCACGTGGTGGCCGGGCTTGGCCAGCTCC
Organism: Hymenobacter psoromatis; assembly: GCA_001596155.1. Lineage (NCBI taxonomy): Bacteria > Pseudomonadati > Bacteroidota > Cytophagia > Cytophagales > Hymenobacteraceae > Hymenobacter > Hymenobacter psoromatis. The sequence goes on from CP014771.1 coordinate 170,346, forward strand.
TGGTGCAGGAGCTCCAGCCCATCGAGGCGCGAGCGGATAATTTCGTGCTTGCGCTCGGGCGTCCACTTGCCATCGGCCACGCTGCTACCCGCCAAGTTCACGATAGCGTCGGCGTAGGGCACGGCGGCCGGGTCGATGGTGCCGGCCTGCGGGTCCCAGCCAAATAACCGGAAGTGGCTGGTTTTCTGTGGTTCGCGCGTGAGCAGCGCTACTTCATGCCCGCCGTCGAGCAGCAGCTCGGCCAGTCGCTGCCCAATCATGCCCGTGCCGCCCGTGATAAGAATTTTCATTTTATAGTGACTAATGACTAACTGATGTTACGCAGCGGGGAGTAGCGTGAGCTTTGTAGTTCGCGTCCCCGCGCTGTTAGAATGGTTTTAACGGCGCGGGGACGCGCACTACAACGTGCGCGCTACTCCCCGCTGCCATCTCAAATAAGGTAATGTGTGACAGCAATGACGTGCGCCTAATTAAATGACGGACAGCTCTTTACCTGAATAAGTCCTTAGCCACTAGTCGTTAGTCATTACTTGCCTATCTGTCGCAAAAAATCATTGCGCAACGTGCTATCTTCCAAAAACTTGCCGCCATATTCGCTGGTGATAGTCGAGCTGCTGGTGTCGTTCACGCCGCGGCTCATCACGCAGAGGTGGTCGGCCTCGATGAGCACGGCCACGTCATCGGTGCCCAGGCTTTGGCGCAGGTGCTCGGCAACCTGGCGCGTCAGGCGCTCCTGCACCTGCGGGCGGCGGGCGTAGTACTGCACCACGCGGTTGAGCTTGCTAAGGCCAACTACGTGCTTGCCAGGCAAGTAGGCTACGTGCGCCTTGCCCACAATGGGCACGAAATGGTGCTCGCAGCACGAAAAAACCGTAATATCCCGCTCCACCAGCAGCTGCTGGTATTCGTAGCGGTTCTCAAACAGCCGCACTTCGGGCCGCTGCGCGGGGTCGAGGCCGTTAAACCACTCTTGCACAAACATTTTGGCCACCCGCTTGGGCGTGCCGGCCAGGCTGTCGTCGGTCAGGTCGAGGCCCAGCTCCTCCATAATGGCGCGAAAATGCCCAGCAATGGCCGTTATTTTCTGGTCGTTGCTCTGGTCAAAGGCGTCGGGGCGCATTGGCGTGCGCAGGCCCAGGGGCAAATGGTGGTCCGGGTGCTCGGCCACCGGCACGGGGCGGGCGGCGGGCACGGCAAGGTTATTCTCCATAATATTCGACAAAATTACGGTCGGTTTCGTGCAGCGTCACGGCCAGCGTCAGGCGGGGGGGTAGGGCCGCCCGCAGCCGCCGCCAGATAACGACGGCGATGTTCTCGGCCGTGGGGTTCAGGGCCCGAAAATCCTCAGTATCGAGGTTGAGGTTGCGGTGGTCGAAGTGGTTGAGCACCTGCTCTTTAATGATAGTGCTCAGTTCCTTGAGGTCGAAGACGTAGCCCGTGTCGGGGTCTATCTCGCCGGTCAGGCGCACCGTCAGGTTGTAGTTGTGGCCGTGGTAGTTGGGGTTGTTGCACTTGCCAAATACTTCCTGGTTGCGCGCCTCGCTCCAGGCCGGGTTGTGCAGGCGGTGGGCGGCGTTAAAGTGTTCGGAACGGCAAATAGTAAGCTGAGACATAGGGATTGCAACCGCCTAAAGCAGGTTTTGTTGAAGCTCTTTGAAAGGGGGTAAGGTATAGGACTTAAATAAGAAAAAATAAACTGTTGAAAAATTTTGCTTTTATGCCTTTGGTATTGAAATAAGCTGCTTAAATTTGGGCGTCCAGAGAATAAAGGCGGTAGCGATTCTTTGTATTTTTCCTTGTTTTAACTTCCTTTTAACTACTTCTTTATTTTACCCGATGAAACGAAACCCGCTACTATTATTCTTCTTTCTGCTGGGTGCCCTGCACGTATCAGCGCAGCGCTCGCCCGTTGACGAAGCCGACCAGAACATCAACAACATTCCCCGCAAAGGCCAGCGCGTGAGTATGCAGCTGGACAACAAGCGCGTGGAAACGTCCTGGATTAAACAGCTCAACGACCAGTTTCCGGGCAAGGTTAAGAACAACAAGGGCACTATTACGATGGATGGGGTAACGATTCCGGACATTTCGCCCACGCCCGTCCGCGTCATCAGCCGCGTGGAGGCGCTGCCTACAGGCACCGGCGTGTGGTGGAGCATCGACCTGGGCAACGCCTACCTTGGCCAAGCTTCGACGCCCACGCAGTGGAAAGCCGGCGAGAAATACCTGAAGGATTTTGCCCGCGCCATGTACCGCGAAGACTTGGTGGCCCAGATTACGGATGCCGAAAAGGCGCTGGTGACCTCGCAAAACAGCCACATGGCCGTGATTGCTAAGTCGGACGCCGTGAAGAAGGAAATCGAAAAGAATAAGGCCCGTAAGATGGAAATTCAGCAGCAGCTGGCGGCCAACGCGGCTGAGTTGCAGCAGCTTAACAATCAGGTTGATACTAACCTGAAAGAGCAGGAGGCCGCCCGCGCCGACATCGTGAACCAGCGCGTGGCCCTGGAGGCCGTGAAAGACCGCATGGGCAAGATTGAGTAGAGGTAAGAGGTAAGAATTAGGGACGGCACGTGTCTTTCCCAATTCTTAACTCTTAATTTTTAACTCTTAACTCCAAAAAAGGCCAACCCGCGCGCCCCGGCTTGCGTTTGGGAGACGGACAGGCTGGCGATAGCCTGCCTACCCACCCCTCTTACCCAGACCAATGGAAAAGACCGAAGTTCAACACCAGGTGCACCTGGAAGGCGCGATTAAACTGCTGACGGGCGACCTGCAAGAAGAAGCCAGCCGCGCCGGTACCGATAACCACCTGCAGCGCTGGATTGAAGACCTGAAAGCAGCCAACAACCCCGAGTTTCACAAGCTGGTAATGGACCTGCAAGACCTGAAGGCCCTGCTGCACGGCGGCACCTACGATGGCAGCCAGGTAGGCAGCCTGCTGCACCGCTTGGGCAACGAAACGGCCCGCACCGCGCAATTTGCCGATGGCAACACGCGCACCCACGTCGAGAAGCTGGGCGCGGCCCTGATGGCGGCCGCCGGCCAGCTGCAAGGCTCGGGTACCACCCCCGAGCAGGACTTAAAAAACGATAACAAAAGTTAGAATCGTAACGCGTAAGCGAGTCTCTATCTCAGTGCAAGGGGTAGCGTTCCACTCTGCGGAGGGGGGCGCTACCCCTTCTGGCATTAAGGCGCGTATAGCAGGCTTCATTCTGGCCCGCCCGGCGGGCATCTGCCGATGCGCTTATTCGTGTACAGCCCCTTGCCCGCCGACGTGCGGGCCCACCTTCACCAGGTATTGCCCGCGGCTACGATAACGCACGCGGCCGACCAGCCGCCTGGCTTCTCGGCTGATTTGCAGCGGGCTACGGTGCTCTTCGGCAACCCGCCGCGCGAGTGGTTGGAGCAGGCGCTACCCCACCTGCAATTGTGGCAGCTCGACTCGGCTGGTTTCGACCGCTATCAGGGCCTAGCGGTGGCGGCACCGGTGGCCAACATGGGCGACTATTTTGCCTGGCCCTGCGCCGAAACGATGGTGGCGGGCCTGCTGGCGCTGCACCGGGCGCTGCCCAAGCTGGTGCGCCTGCAGGCTAAGCAGCGCTGGGTAGGAGCGCCCATTCGGGGCCGCATGGGGCTGCTGCGCAGCAAGCGGGTCATCATTTTGGGGGCGGGCACCATTGGGCAGGCGGTGCGGCAGCAGCTCAGCGGCTTTGGCTGCGCGGTGCGGCTGCTGGCGCGCACCGACCCGCAGGCCCAGCTGCACTCGCGGGCGGCGCTGGCGGCGGCGTTGCCTACCACTGATATCGTGGTCAATTGCCTGCCGGGCACTGCCCAAAACTTCTTTTCGGCCGACCTCATCGCGGCCCTACCCCCCCACAGTATCTACGCCAGCGTGGGGCGCGGCAACACCACCGACGAGCCAGCCCTGGTTGCGGCGTTGCAAGCTGGCCGCCTCGGCGGGGCCGTGCTCGACGTAACGGCCACCGAGCCCCTACCCCCCGGCCACCCGCTGTGGGCGCTGCCCAACGTGCTGTTGACCCAGCACACCGGCGGCGGCCAGCCCGACGAGGCCGCCGGCAAAGTAGCCCAGCTCCTGCGCAACCTGCACCGCCTACAAGCCGGCCAGCCCCTGGAAAACCAGGTGGAGCTAAAGCGCGGGTATTAGCGCGCATTTCACAGCAATGGCTGTGTTTAAAGGGAGTTAAAAGTGAAGAGTTTAGGACTTACGCAAAAGCCGTTTGTCATTGCGAGCAAAGCGAAGCAATTGCACCCGAACGAAATCGTTTGGGCATCGTTCGGGTGCGATTGCCGCGCTTTGCTCACAATGACAAACATCTTTTGCGTAAGACTTAGAGTTAAAACCCTTTCAGCCTGTATTTTAACTCTTCACTTTTGACTAAGTGCGCCCGCGTGGAAACCGCTCCAACCGAAAAATAGCGAAACTGCGCTACTCGACGGCTACCGGCGGCTCGCGGTGGGCGGGCAGCTGCCGGGCCGGCTGCTGAAGCAGCGCGGCAGCTTCCTCGTCGGTGAGCACGCGGGCTTCGGTGGTGCCGTCGGGAAAAATCAGGCGGCTGGCGGCCTGGCGCAGCTCGTCGAGGCGGCTCAGGGCGTCGGTCACGGTGGGGTTGGCTTCGAGGCGGGCGAGCAGGCCGCTGGCGCGCGCGGCCTGAAACAGCTTTTCAAGCACGAAAGGCAGCACCCAGCCCGCGATATTGGTCATGAAAGCCCCACGCAAGCCGATGCGCAGCAGCAGGCGGGCGGCCATGCGCTCCAGCAGCAGGGCGCGGGCGGCGGGCAAGGCCTTATCGGCCAGAAAATCGGCTACCAGCCGGGCGTGGCCGCTCTGAATTTCGGCGCGCAGCACTTCCTGCACCGAATCGAGGGTGCGCTGAACCAGCTGCCGAAACAGGCGGCCCGTTTGCCAGGCGCGCAGGCCGGTGTGGCGGGCCGCGGCCAGCACCTGGCCGGGTAGGTTGGGGGGTAGGGAAAAATATTTCATGGTAGGCGGGCCGGTAGCACAGTCAGGCAAACCGTTTAGCCTTAACAACGGTTAGGAAAGCGGAGCTGGTAACTAGTTGATTTTGGCTAAGGTAAAAGCAAATGTCAGCCGGGTAGAAACCAGGCGTAGAGGTGGGGTGTTAGGAACGGAATTTGGCAGAAAATGGCCGGTATCCGGCTACCTATCCCTTTCGATGATATTCAACCAAAGATTCACTAATTTTGGTCTTTCCCGCTTCCATGTCCGATTTATTACTCGACATTAATCTTCAGCAAGTACCCGATGCTTATCTGGCGGGCGCTTGGCGGGTAGCCCACCGGGTAATTAACCGGGCCGACCCGGACAGTGCCTTGGCCCAAGCCACCAGCCTGCTGCTGAGCAAGGAGCTGCTGGAGTTGCAATCGCCTACCCTCAGCGAAATCGGCAGTTGGGCCGTGCAGCGCGACGAGCTGCTCAACCGCCCCTACCTAAGCCTGAATTTTCTGACTGAGGAAACGCGGGCGCTCGTAACGCGCCTGCGCCGCACCTCCGACGGGGCTCGCAGTCAGCTTAATCTGTATTTCAGCTCAGGCCTGGAAATGCAGCTCGACCGCCCGTAGCCCCGCTTTATTTCTGAAAATATCCTGCTCTATATCCGCTTCTGCCGTGCTTAACTCTGCTGCTACCCCGCTCCCGAACAAGGAAGAAGAATTTCAGTTTTTGGCTGATTTTATTCCGCAATTAGTCTGGATAACCGACCCCACGGGCTTCCATACTTATTTTAATCAGCGCTGGATTGACTACACGGGTTACACGCTGGCCGACAGTATGGGCTCCGATATATGGAACAACCTACTGCATCCCGACGACCAGGCGCGCGCGCGCCTGGTATGGGGGCACTCGCTGGCCACTGGTGAGAAGTATGAGATTGAATATCGATTTAAATCGCAGGAAGGCGGGTACCGGTGGTTTTTGGGCCAAGCCCTGCCCCGGCGCGACGCGGCTGGCAACATCGTGACGTGGTTTGGAACCTGCACCAATATTCACGCCCAAAAGCTGGCTAGTGAGCAATTGCGGGAGCGCGAAGCGGAATTTGCTACCCTGGCCGATAACATGGCCCAGCTCGCGTGGATGGCCCGGCCCGACGGTTATATTTATTGGTATAACAAGCGGTGGTACGATTACACGGGTACTGACCTGGCCGCGATGAAGGGCTGGGGCTGGGACAAAGTGCATCACCCCGACTACGTGCAAGAGGTGGTGGCGGCCGCTACCCAGGGTTGGGCGAGCGGGCAGCCTTGGGAGCTGACCTTCCCGCTGCGTGGCCACGATGGCGAATACCGCTGGTTTCTGACCCGCATTGAGCCTATGCGTGACGAGCAGGGCCAGCTGGTGCGCTGGCTGGGCACCAACACCGACGTGACCGAGATGCGCCAGCTGCAAGAGCAGCTCCAGAACTCCTACGCCGACCTGGAGGCGAAAGTCACTTTCCGCAACCTGGAGCTGGAGCACGAGGTGCAGCGCCTGCGCAAGGAAATGGGTAATGAGTAATAGGCAATGGGTAATGGGGTAGAGTCATTCCACAATTCTGAATGACCCTACCCTCATTACCCATTGCCTATTACTCATTACCCCCGGCCGTACCTTTGCGGGCGGGCCGCAACTTTCGCCGGCCGGCGTAGTCTTATCCAGGTGATGAACAAAACCTATTGCCCCAGCCTGACCGAGTATAAGCGCCGCGTGGCGCGGGTGGTGAATATTGGCGGTGTGCCGATGGGCGGCGACTACCCCATTCGGGTGCAGAGCATGACCACCGTGGACACAATGGACACGCAAGGCTCGGTGGAGCAGACGCTGCGCATGGTGGCGGCTGGCTGTGAATACGTGCGCATCACCGCGCCCAGCGTGAAAGAGGCGCAGAACCTCTTGAAAATCAAGCAGGAGCTGCGGGTGCGGGGTTGCAACGTGCCGCTCATCGCCGACATCCATTTCACGCCCAACGCCGCCGAGCTGGCCGCCCGCATCGTGGAGAAGGTGCGCGTGAATCCCGGCAACTACGCCGACAAGAAGAAATTCGAGGAAATCGAGTACACCGACGCCAGCTACGCGGCTGAGGTGGAGCGCATTCGCGAGCGCTTCCGGCCGCTGGTGAAAATCTGCAAGGAGTACGGCACGGCCATGCGCATCGGCACCAACCACGGCTCGCTATCTGACCGAATACTAAGCCGCTACGGCGACACGCCACTGGGCATGGTGGAGTCGGCGCTGGAGTTTTTGCGCCTCTGCGAAGAAGAAAACTACTACGACGTGGTGCTGAGCATGAAGGCCAGCAACACCCAGGTGATGGTGCAGGCCTACCGCCTGCTGGTGCAGAAGCTCGACGTGGAAGGCCTCCAGCCCTACCCCCTCCACCTGGGCGTAACGGAGGCCGGCGAGGCCGAAGACGGCCGCATCAAATCGGCCGTGGGCATCGGCACGCTGCTCGAAGATGGCCTGGGCGACACCGTGCGCGTATCGCTCACCGAAGCCCCCGAGGCCGAAGCGCCGGTGGCTAAAATGCTGATTGACCGCTATATCGGCCGTGCCGCGCTGGCGCAGCCCATCAAGCCGCTGGCCGGTCCCGAGCCGATTGACCCGTTCCAGTATCACCGCCGCACCACGCACGAAGTGGCCAACTTCGGCGGCCTGAACGTGCCGAGGGTAGTCGTGAGCCTGGCCAGCCTGCCGCAGCTGGAATACGCCGACCTGCGCGCGGCCGGCCACCTCTACTCGGCATTTCTGGATAAGTTTCAGATGTCGGACCAGGGCGCCGACTATATCTACACCGGCGAGCGGCCGGTGCCGTTTATGTTGCCCAATGGCCTGAAAGAGGTCCTGAACTATACCGCCTGGGTCGATGCCGGCCAGCGCTCGCATCACTACCCCCTGATGACGGCCGACCGCTACACCGACGACCCGCCCCGCCACCCGAAGCTTAACTTCCTGCTAGTGAGCCTCGATACCCTCGACCAGAACCTGCTGCTGCACCTACGCCACGACCCCACCGTGGTGCTGGTGCTGGCCACCACCAACGCCCATGCCATGCCCGAAATGCGCCGGGCCTTCTTCGACCTGCTTAACAGCCAGGTAACCTGCCCCGTGCTCCTGGCGCGCTCCTACCCCGACCAGCCCCTGGAGCAAACCCAGCTCGACGCGGCCACCGACCTCGGCGGCCTGCTCATCGACGGCCTCGGCGACGGCGTAGTGCTGGGCACCGAGCTGCTGGCCCCGCGCCCCCAGGCCGAGTGGCTGGAGTTGCTGAGCAACTACAACCAGCTGAGCTTCGGCATCTTGCAGGCCGCCCGCACCCGCATGAGCAAAACCGAGTACATCAGTTGCCCCAGCTGCGGCCGCACGCTCTTCGACTTGCAGGAAACCACGGCCCTGATTCGGCAGCGCACCGACCACCTCAAGGGCATCAAAATCGGCATCATGGGCTGCATCGTGAACGGCCCCGGCGAAATGGCCGACGCCGACTATGGCTACGTGGGGGTAGGGAAAGGCAAAATCGCCCTCTACCGCGGCCAGGAAGTTATCAAAAAAGCCGTGCCCGAGGAAAAGGCCGTGGATGAATTGATTGAGCTGATGCGCGAGGACGGGAAATGGATTGAAAAGGAAGTGGTGGATGAGCCGGTGGGGGCGTAGCTGATGAGCAGACAGTCGAGCGCTTATACTTATTTGGCTTTCTGGGGCGAAGAATTTTCTCCCCAAGAGTTTTCGTCCCTTATTGGTTTGCAAGCCACTTCCTTTAAAATAAAAGGAGAAAGAGTTCGAGTAGGCATTCTTGCTAAAGAATGTTCTTGGGAATACAAATGTAATAGCACTGACGACTGTATTGGTTTAGATGAATCGCTGGAACAATTGCGCGTAACGTTTTCAGAGCGAGCAGAATTAATTCGACAATTTATGTCGAATCATCTTATGCAAGCCCGATGCATAGTAGTGCTCAAGCTTGGAAAAAGAGAAAACCCAGGGCTTCGCCTTTCGCCTCAATTCATGCGTTTCTTAATAGAAATCGGAGCTGGCTTTGAGCTAGATGGTTACCAATAAATAAAACTCACCGTCCCAAGAAAAACTCTCGAAACCGCGCCAATCCCTCCAATTCCCGCTGCACGTAGGCGTTGAAAAACGACTCGCCTACCTGCCGGCGCAACACCGAAATGCCCACGTCAATTAGCCGCAAGCCCTGGGCGGTGAGCAGGATATTATCGAACCGCTCGCCGGGTAGGTTAGAGGGGCGTTGTATGTCGTGGTGTGCGAAGCCGGCGTCGTGTAGGGCGCGTAACTCATCGGTGAACACGTCAAGCTGTATTTCGCGCATCTCCACTTCGTGGGCGCGAAAATCGAGGGGGTAGAGGCGCTCCATCACGAGCATATCGACGCCGAGCGCTTCATTCGCTTCCAGGCGATGGAACTTGACCACCAGGCCGTTGACCTCATTGGCGAAGCGTATTTTCTCGGCCTCTGAACCAATGTCGGAGCGGGTGTCCTGGCTGAAAATCTTGCCGACTTCAGTCGCGGAAAGGGCGATAACGGCGTTGCTGGCCCCGCGCGAAAGCTGGCGGGGGTAGCGTTTGGGTTCCATGTGGCGGCGGGAAGGGGGTAGGGCCGAAGATACGTGGGCGCTCCCCAGCCCGCGTGTTTGCCTACGCCGCCGCGCCGCCGCCTTCGCCCTCGCCGGGCTTGTTGGCTTTCATGAAAAAGACCAGGCCGATGGACGCGATGCAGACGATGGTCAGCAGGTAAAAGGCGTCGTCGTAGGCGATGGTGGTGGCTTGCTGGATAACGCTGCGGTAGATGACTCCCTGGGCCTGCCGGGTGGCATCAATCGCGCTGCTGTTGACGTGGCCAAACACGCCGCCGACAATCTGACGCAGGCCGTTGGCGTAGTCGGGGTTGGTGAAGGTGAGGTGGTCGATGAGGCGGCTCTGGTGGAACTGCGCGCGCCGGGCGATAACCGTCTCGATGGCCGCGATGCCGAAGCTGCCGCCCAGGGTCTGGAAAAGGTTGATGAAGGTGGCCGCCTGGTTGGTTTTAGACTTGGCCAGCCCCACGTAGGCGGCCACGTTGATGGGCACGAACAGGAAGCCCAGGCCGATACTCTGGAACACCCGCGACTTCGCCACGGTCGCAAAATCAATGTTGAGGGACAGGATGTGGGCGTAGTAATAGCAAGACCCCGCGCTGACAATCAGCCCGAACATTATCAGCCAGCGGGCCTGCACCTTGCCCGTGAGCCAGCCCACAATGGGCATGAGAAAGATGAGCGCTATCCCACCCGGCGTAATGGCCAGCCCGCTATCTACGGCCCGGTAGCCGAGAAATATTTGCAAAAACTGCGGCAGCTGCGTGGTGGTGCCGTAGAGCAGGGCTCCCACCACGAACATGACCGCGATGGAAGCGGAAAACGTGCGGTTGCGGAACAGGCTCAGGTCGAGGAGCGGGTTCTTGGTGCGCATCTCCCACACCACGCCGGCCACCAGCAGCACCACGGCAAGAATGGCCAGGTAGAGAATGGTGCTGGAGCTAAACCAGTCGAAGCGCTCGCCGCGGCTCAGCACGTATTGCAGGGCGCTGAGGCCGACGCCCAGCAAGCCCAGCCCGATGTAGTCGATGCTGAGGCCCTTGGCCCAGGCGGCGGCTTTTTCCTTGATTAATTCCGGTGGGTCTTTCACCAATGCCGTCACCAGAAAGGCTGTGAGCAGGGCCACCGGCACGTTCACGAAAAACACCCAGTGCCAGCTGTAATTATCTACCAGCCAGCCGCATAGCAGCGGCCCTATGGTGGGGGCTACCACCGTGGCCACGCCGTAGAGCGCAAATGCCTGCCCGCGCTGCTCGGCCGGGAAGGCATCTTTGAGAATGGCCTGCCCGATGGGCGGAATAATGCCCCCACAAACGCCCTGCAACGCCCGCATGGCCAGCAGCATGGGCAGCGACGACGACAGCCCGCACAGCAGCGACGATACCCCGTAGGCTATCAGGGCGATGGTGAAGAGCCGGGAGCGACCCACAACCGTGGCCAGGTAGCCGGCCGTGGGCAGCGTTACGGCCTTGGCCACCAGCAAGATAGTAATAACCCAGGTCACATCGTCCTGCGACGCGCCTAGATTGCCGCCGATATATTGCAGCGCCACCGACACGCTGGAATTGTCCAGCACGTCCATGAACGTGCCCAGCGCCACCGTAATGGCGATGGCCCACTTCAGGTTGCCGGCCAGCGCGGACCCAGTGGGCTTGGACATGGTTTGCGTTTGCGCCATTGCGGAGAAGAGGGGGGGTAGGGCGGCCGGCCTTAGCGCGGCGTGGTGTGCAGGTGGGTGCGGGCCTGCGCCACGGCTTCCTGGTAGTGTTGGAGAAAATCGGTGAGAATTTCCGCCTGCGTCACGCTCTCAATCTGGCGGTCGTCGCGCCAGGAAGCGAGCAGCTCAATGGTTTTGGTGCGGGTAGGCTCCTTGTCGGCCTTCTTGTCATCGCCTTCCGGGGGCTTATCGCCGCCACCTTCTTTGTCGTCGGCTTTATCATCGTCCTTCTCCTCTTTGGGCGGCGGCTCGGGCTGGCCCTGCTCAGCAGTGATGGCCTCAGCCAGCTTGTTTTCCTCAAACCAGCAGTGCACGTAGGGCAGCACGGCCTCGATGCGTACCTCGGCCACGATGGCATATTGAAACTCGACCGGCCCTTCCAGGTGCCGCACGATGAGATACACGCGGCCATCGTCGAGGCCGGTGTCGCAGGTGCGGGCGTGTGCGCTTAGCGCAGCGGCGGCGGTTTCGAGAGCCGGACGGGCAGTATTCGTATAAAAATCGGTCTGGCGCTGCAGATTGTCGATAAACGTCTGGTCCTCGTGCGCGAGAGTGGCAAAAAAGCCGTTGAGGTCGGCTTGCCAGCGGCCGGGGGGGGTAGGGGCTTCCATGAGCGAAGAGCGGTTGAGCTTGACAGTAAGAAGGTTACTTGGGACCCACCCGACGGCGGGCAGCGTGGTCCACCACCTGGGGGCTGGCCTCCACGTGGCTGGTGTCGGCGGCTTGTTGAGTAGGCTTGACGGTGATATCTACCTCGGGCGTCACCGACATGCCGGGGGCCAGCAGGTGCAGGTCGGGCTGGCCATCGAACACTATTTTGACCGGAATGCGCTGCACCACCTTCACGTAGTTGCCGGTGGCATTTTCGGCCGGCAGCAGGCTGAAACGCGCCCCGGTGCCGCGCTGGAAGCTCTCGACCAACCCCCGAAACTGCTTGCCCGGATAGGTATCGACCTCAAGCAGCACCGGCTGGCCCACCCGCATGTGGGTCAGCTGCGTTTCCTTGAAATTCGCCGTCACCCAGAGCTGGCCATAGGTGATGAGCAGCAGCTGCTGGCCCACGGCCACGGTCTGGCCCTCGTCCACGGCCTTGCCCGTCACGCGCCCGGTTTCGGTGGCGTAGAGCTTGGTATAAGAGAGCTGGAGCCGAGCCTGGTCGGCGGCGGCCTGGGCCTGCGCAATCTGGGCATCGGCCACGCTGATTTGCTCCGTGGACTGCCGGTAGTCGTTGCGGGCCTGGGTCACTACGGCGGCGGCCTGGCCGGCCTGGGCGCGGGCGGCCTGAGTGCGCTGGTCGGCGGCGGCGGCCTGGTCGGCGCTGGCGCGGGCGGTGGTCAGGGCCTGGTCGTAGCGCTGGCGCGACACGGCATCGGTTTTATACAGCTCGGCGTAGCGCTGCTCATCGCGGGCATCGTTAGCGGCCTGGGCCTGGGCGGCGCGCGCCTGGGCCTGAGCCTGGGCCACGCTGGCTTCGGCGGCGGCCAGCTGGGCCTGCTGCTGGGCAATAACGCTGCGCCGCGAAGCAATGGCCCGCTGGGCGGTGGTGCGCTGGGCGCGGGCGCTGGTCACCTGGGCCTGGGCCTGGGCCTGCTGGGCCTGGTAGTCGCGCGGGTCTATCTCCAGCAGCAGCGTACCCTTCTTTACCAACTGATTATCACGCACGTACACCTTCAATACCTGACCAGCCGCGCGCGGGCTCACCCGCACGGCATTGCCCTCCACGAAGGCATCGTCGGTGGTTTCGTGGTCGCTGGCATACCGATAATAGTGCACGCCCCAAATCACCAGCAGCACCAGCCCCACCGCCGCCAGCAGGAGAAACCAGGCGCGCCGGTAAACGGGCTTGTCGGCGGTGTCGGCGGGCGCATCCTTGGCCTGCGGCTGCACGCGGCGCGGGTTGTGGCCCACGCGCTGGTCGGGCGCGTCCGAAGGGTCGGCGACTTGCCGCCGGGCGGGAGACGTAAGATTATCGGCCATTTATATAGTAGTTTTTTGGTTTTTGGTGGCTAGTTGCTTATTCAGTGGAAAACAGCACGTCATTTCGAGCTTGCCGAGAAATCTCGCTCGCATAGCAGAACGACACCCAAACGACCACGAGCGAGATTTCTCGGCAAGCTCGAAATGACGTGCTGTTTTCCGACGTTCTATTTTCTACTGAATAAGCAACCAGCAACTTGAAATTTATAAGCGAAAAGACTGCGCCGTGCCCGTAGCCGCGGCAAAATTGAGCCGCGCCGCGCCGTACTGCGCCAGCGCCTGCACGCGCAAAGCGCGGGCGTTGGCCAGCGCTGCCTGCGCTTGCAGCACTTCGAGGTTGTCGGCCACGCCGGCCCGGAAGCGCTGGGTAGCCAGGGCCAGCTCGCGGTCGGCCAGGGTCAGTTGCTCGTCGGCGGCCCGCACCTGAGCGGCGGCCAGGTTCCAGCCAATCAGAGCTTGGCGCACATCCTGTTCCACCTGGCCGCGGGTGTTGCCCAGCTCCAGTTCGGCCTGGCGCTGCTCGCTCAGGGCGGCCTTCACCCGGCCGCCGATGTAGCCGCCATCAAACACGGGCACGCTCAGAATCACGCCGTAGGTGCGCGTGGCGCGGTCGCTCTTGAAAGGCGTCACGGCCGACTGCCCGTAGTCGCCGGCCGCGCTGATGACGGGGTAGCGGGCGGCGGCGCGGGCGCGGCGGTCCAGCTCTTTCTGGGCGATGGTTTGCTCCGCGATGCGCGCATCCAGCCGGGCGGCCTGGGCCGGTGCCAGGGCCTGCTCCACGGTGGGCACCGCTTCGGCGCGGGCCGCCAGCGTGTCGGTGAGCACCGTGGTGTTGCCCTGGGGCAGGCCCACGGCGCGCGCCAGGTCGAGGCGGTCCTGGGTGGCACTGGCCTCGGCCTGGGCCAGGCGCAGGCGCTGCTGCGACGCGCGCACCTCGGCCCGCACCACGTCGATGCCGTTGGCGATGCCCGCGTCGCGCTGCTTTTGCGCCAGCTGGCGCAGGGCCTCGGCCAGGGCCAGGTCGGCGCGGGCCGCCCGCACGTCGAGGCTGCCGCGCTGGGCGTTGAGGTAGGCCAGGGCCACGAAGGTGGCCACTTGCTCGCGGGCCAGCTCGGCGGTGAGGTCGGCTACCCGCACGGCCGCCGCGCTGCTTTTATACTGGCGCAGGGCCACGATATTGAGCAGCGCCTGCGAAAAGTTCAGCCGGGCATCAAACGTATTAAAAGGCCCCACAAACGACGGAATGAGCGGTGCCGCCGCTGGGCCGCCACCCATACCGCCACCCATCATGTCCGGGCCGCCGCTGGGGGCCAGGCCCTGCGCCACCAGGTTGAGGGTGCGGTTTTGCTGGTAGGCCGTGCCGGTGATGTTAGGTAATAAAAATGAGCGCACCTGCTGGCGCAACGCCCGCGCCTCGGTAGCGCGCTCGGTGGCCAGTAGGGTAGTCAGGTTGTTTTCCAGGCCAATGGTCATGGCTTCGGAAAGGCTGAGGGTGGCCGGGGCCACGGCCAGCGTGCGGGCCGCGCCGGTGGGCGTTCCCATCAGGTTGCCGCTGCGGGGGGCACTGCCCACCTGCGCCGGGGGGGTAGTGGTGCCGCTGGGCTCGCCCAGGGTGCCGGTGCCGCCGGGGCTGGGGGCGCCCTGGCCAGCGGGGGCTGGTTGCCCGGCTCCGCCAGATGCCGGGCTGGGCGGCCCGGCCGGGGGGCGCTGCATTTGCTGCTCTTGGGCGGTTTGCTGCATTTGCTGCTGCCGCTGCTGCAACTCTTGCTGCTGTTGCTGGCCCACGGGCGGCCCGCCAATGCCGCCCGGCTGGCCGCTGCCGGCCGCACCAGGCCGCGTGGCCGCCGGAGCCGCCGGGTTCGACTGCGCCGCCGCGCTCAACGTCATGGCTAACAGCCCTATTCCGGCAGCCGCGGCCCGGCAGCAGGAGCAGCCCGGCAGGAAATCAAGGTTTCGCATACACGCCAGCATCAAACTTTAACGCCTTTTTAATGTCGGTTTTAATGCGGAAAACCCGTAATTGGCTGAACTGTTTAAAAAATGCTTACCCCGTCGCGACTACCTGAGCCGTAAACGGGACCAGCTAATCGGTATGGTCCTCCCGATAGGCAGGGGCCGGCACAACCGAGTAGGGCTCCGCCACCGGGTGGCCGCGCAGGGCCAGCTGGTGCCGGGCCTCGTCAAACTCCCCCTCGCTCTTGGCGATGACCAGCGTGGCAATGCCGTTGCCGATAACGTTGGTGATGGCCCGCGCCTCACTCATAAAGCGGTCCACGCCCAGCAGCAGCGCCACGCTCTCGACCGGGATGGTTTTAGTGGCCGCCAGCGTCGAAGCCAGCACGATAAAGCCCGAGCCCGTGACGCCCGCCGCGCCCTTGCTCGTGACCACCAGAATGGCAATCAGCGTGAGTTGCTGAGCGAGGGGTAGGCGAATGTTAAAGGCCTGGGCCAGAAAGATAACCGCGATGGAAAGGTAGATGCTCGTGCCATCTAGGTTGAAAGAATAGCCGGTCGGAATGACCAGCCCCGCCACTGAGCGCGAGCAGCCGTAGCGCTCCATTTTATCAATCATGCGCGGCAGCGCCGACTCGGACGACGAGGTGCCGAGCACCAGCAAAATTTCTTCCTTGATAAAGCTCAAATACGGTCCCAGTCGCAACCCGTAATAGCGCAAAATGAGGTTTAAAACTCCAAAAATGAACAAAAACATGGTGCCGTACACCACCAGCATCAGCTTGCCCAGCGGCAGCAGGGTAGCAATACCGTACTTGCCAATGGTGAAGGCCATGCCCCCAAACGCGCCCAACGGTGCCAGCCGCATCACCAGCGCCAACACCCCGAACATGACTTCCGAGAGTCGCTCAAACGTGCGCGTCAGCGGCGCGCCTGCACTTCCCAACCGATTGAGCGCCAAGCCAAACAGCACCGAAAAGAGCAGCACCTGCAGGATGTCGCCCTTGGCAAACGCGCCCACCACATTGTCGGGCACGATGTGGGTGAAAAACTCCACCCAGCTCATATCGCCGGCCTGGGCCGTGAATTTGGCGGCTTCGGCGGTTTGGCGGGCATCGTGCAGCACGACCTGCGCGGTGGCCCGCACGCCCGTGCCCGGCTGGGTCAGGTTGGCCATCCCTACCCCAATGGCCAGGGCCAGCGTGGTCACCACCTCAAAGTATAGCAGCGCCTTGCCGCCCACCCGGCCCACCTGCCGCAGGCTGCCCATGCCCGCGATACCCAGCACCACTGTCAGGAAAATGATGGGCGCTATCAGCATCTTTATCAGGTTGATAAAGGTATCGGCCACGGGCTTGAGGGCCGCCCCAACCGTGGGAAAAAACGCCCCCACGGCCACGCCCAACGCAATGGCGATGAGCACTTGCACGGTGAGGTTGGCAGACCAGCGTTTCAGCATCAGCAGGGGGGGTAGGGCAGGAAAAGCGAACGGGCAAGTTACCGCCCGCCCGGCAGGTCGGGCGGCTGGCACAAGCTGCCTGGGCCGGCGACCAGCCCACCAAACCAGGCAAATACGGGGAATAAATCGGGCATTTCGACAATCTTTCCGGCGCGGCGCGTGTTATTTTGCCATACCCAACATCGCTCCGATATGAACGGCAAAAACCTCTTCGACTTCGGTCCTGCCCTCGGCTATTTCTTCCGCAAGAATGACCCGAATCGCAAATCCAACTTCAGCCTGCGCACCATGCACTTCATCAATAAGCTGAGCATGGCTATGTTTCTGGTGGGCCTGTGCGTGCTACTCTACCGCTGGTTCATCCGCTAAGCGGGGGGGGTAGGGAAATGAATATTGAGGAGTACCGCGACTTCTGCCTGAGCCTGCCCGGCACGACCGAGGAAATGCCCTTCGGCCCCGATACGCTGGTGTTTAAAGTAGGGGGTAAAATATTCGCCCTCACCGACTTACAAACCTTCGCCAGCTTCAATGTGAAGTGCGACCCCGAGCGCGCCGCCGACTTGCGCGAGCGCTACGACTACGTGCTGCCCGGCTTTCACATGAATAAAAAGCACTGGAACACGGTGCTCGTGGGCACCGGCGCTACCGATGCGCAGCTGCGCGAGTGGATTACCCATTCTTACCAGCTCGTGGTGGCCGCGCTACCCAGGGCCGTGCGCGCCGAACTGTTGGCAGCCGCCGACTAGTAGTGCCAGTATTCGGCAGGTTCTACGTACCGCGCGGGCTGGCTGGTGCTGCTTTTCTAAGCCCCGGTTGGGAAGCCAGCGGGGGCTTTTTAACGCGCAAAAAGTATCGGTAGTAGCTGGTAGAGCCTGGTTGATGAGGCCAAAACAGTGGGATTACTTGTTGGCTTTTGGCAATAAGTTTGCCTTTAAAAGCTGTTTACACGGAATGTTACTGCTGCCAGAAGCTCAACCCAATGGCCCAGCCGTGGCAGTGCCTAGATTACCTGCTGCCAAGCAAATTTTTCCAAGTAGATTATTGACCTGATAAGCTGGGTAACTGAATAATAAATAAAGTGCGACTCATTCGCTAGTTAAGTATAAGTACTTGACAGTCAGAAAAAAATAGAAAAATCTTTTCGCTTTTCAATTATTTTTAACGGATAGGACGATTAGTAAAACCGCAATTATGCGCGCGCGAGGTAACTTGCCGCTGAGAGATGGAGTAATAGGCTGATTACAAGAAAAGTCACGAAATAATTCAGCAGTTTTCTGAAACCTCGTTGTAAATTTTACATGAAATCGTCGCTACTCACCTGCGCAGCTTGGGTGCCAGCCTTTTGGCTGCTCACCACCGGTAAACTGCTGGCCCAAAACTTGAATCTGGCCTTCGGGAAATCAGCCATCGCTACATCCGTGGTCAACAATGACCAGTCGCACTATGCGGCTGGCTATGCGACGGATGGGAACTACCGCACCCACTGGGTGAGCACGGCAACCGATGACCAGTCGCTGACCGTAGACCTGGGTTCGGTGCAGACTATCGACCGCATCCGCCTCAGCTGGGAGGTTGACTACGCCCGTGATTTCAACCTGGAGGTATCCAGCGACGGCATCACCTACGCGGTTGTTAAAAATATTACCGCTAACGTGCCCGACAAACGCGACAACCTGGTAGTAAACGAGTATGGGCAGCTGGGCGCGCGTGGGCGCTACGTGCGCCTCCACTGCCTCACCCAAGCCAATGGCAATGGCTTTGCTGTTGATGAGCTGGAAGTATTTGGTTTCACTAATACAACCCCCAACCTGGCCCTTGGTAAGCCCGTGCGAGCCACCGATGCTGACTTGAGTGGCTCAGGCTACCTGTTCCAGCCGGCTTTCGCGGTCGATGGCAACTCGCAAACCCGCTGGTCTACTCTGAAAACAACTTACCAGTCATTTGTAGTGGACTTAGGCCAAGCGGTGCCTTTCACCACTCTCTTCCTTAATTGGGAATCCGCCTACGGCGTGGCCTTTCAACTGCAAACATCCACCGACAGCACTACCTGGACCACGCGGGCCACTTATACCAACAACCAGGCGTACTACAACGAGGTGGGGGTAGCCGCTACCGGACGCTACGTGCGCATGCTAGGCCAGCAAGGCGGGCAAAACGGCGGCGGCTTTTCCATCTACGAGCTGGCCGTGTATAACTCGCCGCCGCCGCTGGCCGCGCGGGCGGGCCGCGCGCGGGCCAGCATCAGCCTGTATCCCAACCCCACGGCCAGCCGGGCCACCCTCGAATGGGACGCCGGCACCGCCAGCCTCGCCCGCTGGACGCTGCTCAACAGCCTCGGCCAGGTGGTGGGCACCGGGCAGCTGGCTGCCCGCACCGGCCACAACACGCAGGCGCTCGACCTGCGGGCCTACGCCGCCGGTAGCTACCTCCTGACCCTGGAGGCCGCCGGGCAAATGCTAGGCCGCGCGCGGGTGCAAAAGATTGAGTAGCAGCTTACGTCTTACGCGGGGGGTCTGTTTAGGAAAAAGCCAACCGGACTTATTGCCCCACCAAAAACACGGCGTTGCTAAACAGCAGCTTGCCGCTCTGCCAGAAAGCGCGAAACAGCGGGTTGTCGGCGAGGTACACGACCTGGCCGCGCCCCAAATCCTGCTCGCCCAGCACGAACGTATCGACCAGCTCCTTGCGGGCCTTGCTGCCCGCGAAGCCGGCGGAGTAGCCGTTCTTTTTGATAACGCCCACGTTCCAGCCGCCCTTGCCTAAGAACTTGTAGCTGAGCGGCGTGCGAATGAGTGCCGAGTACGTGTCGCCGTAGCCGAAGGCCAGCGGGTGCGTGTTGTCGAGCTGCACGCGGTAGATGGTGCCCTGGGCCTGATTCTCCGCATTTTCGCGGTCGGCGGCGCCGTAGCTGCGCAGCGGCAGGTAGGGGTTGGCCTGGGCCGTTTTTTTGAGCGCCACCGAGTCGGCGGTCTTGGTTTTGAGCAGAAAGTCGCGCTTATTGGCCAGGAATTTGGCGCCGCCTTCCATCGCGATGAGCTTGCCGCCGCCGCGCACCCAGGCTTTGAGGCCGTCGAGGGCGCGGTCCGAATAAATATCAGAATAGTCGCCATCGGGCAGGATGAGCACGTCGATTTTACTCATATTTACCCGACTCAAATAATCGGTGCCGAGCACCGTAATCGGGTAGCCGAGCTGCTGCTCGAAGAAGTGCCACACCTCGCCAAAGGCCGTGGCGTCGATGCCCGGCCCGGCCACCACGGCCACAGTTGGCATCTTCACGAAGTGCACCGAGCCCGAACCCAAATCGTGCCCGGTGGTCGAGAAGCCCGACTTCACGGCCGTTACCACCGTGCCCATCGAGTCGGCCTGCACCTGCACGAGCTGGTCAAATTTCGCGCCCATCGCCTCGTTGCCGGTGCGCGTGATGACGAGCGTGCCCGGCGCGTATTTCTGACCCTCCGCCTCAAAAGCCTGCTGGGCAAAGCGCACTTTCACCTTCTGTTGCAGCAACTTACTTAGGAAGCGCACATCCTGAAGATTGTTCCAGCGGGCGAGGTAGGCGTAGGGCTGGCCATCGGCGGCGCTGCCCTTTACGACCGCCGGGGAGGGGGTAGGGCCGCTGGCGTCGAGGCGCTGGGTCAGGGCGTAGGCCTTCACCCCAAACGAGTAGGGTAAGGCCCACGACGTAATATCATAAGTGAGCGAGTCTTCGAGCTGCGGCTTGGGCTCAAACAGCACTTTCACGAGCGTCGATTTGGGCTGGTACATGCTCACGAGCACGTCGTGGGGCTGCACGGTCACGTCCTCGGTTCGGCCGCTAGCGTAGCTGTAGCCCTTGGTTCTGAGCTGTTTGGGCGCGAAGCCGTAGCTGATATTCTGGCGCTCCAGGTACTGCGTCAGCATGCGCAGCTGGCCGGGGTCGTTGCCCGAGGCCAGCACGTAGGTTTTATAAGTGCCGCCGGGCTTGGTTTTGGCATTGGTGAAGTAAGCCTGAAACTCACGCAGCAGGTCGTCGTGGCGCTCGGCGGTGGCCTGAATGGTGGCGCGGCTGGCCGCGTGGTGGTGCGCGATGCGCTGGGCCAGGGTCAGCGTGTCGCCGTCGGTGC
Organism: Hymenobacter psoromatis; assembly: GCA_001596155.1. NCBI lineage: Bacteria > Pseudomonadati > Bacteroidota > Cytophagia > Cytophagales > Hymenobacteraceae > Hymenobacter > Hymenobacter psoromatis. The sequence continues at coordinate 191,166 of CP014771.1, forward strand.
GGGCGTAGGCCACGCCGGCCGGCCCGCCGCCGCCCTGCTCATAGGTCATGCCGATGGCCCCGTTGAAGCTGGGCCAGGTATCGCCGTAGGTGGGGGCAAATAAATCGTAGGTTTCGCGGGTGAAATACAGCCAGTTATTCTTGTCGAACACGGTCCGGTTGTAGTCGCCGATGATGCCCTGAAACTTGCGCTGCCAGGGCGTGATATCGGCGTGGTAGGGCTTGGCGGCCGGCGAAAAGTAGTACGAGTTGTTCGGCCCCATCTCGTGGAAGTCTGCGTGCACCTGCGGCAGCCACTTGTTATAGAGCACGATGCGCTGGCGGGTTTCCTGCTGGGTTTGCCAGGCCCAGTCGCGGTTCAGGTCGAAGTAATAGTGGTTGTAGCGGCCGCCGGGCCAGGGCTCGTGGTGCTCCCACGAGTCGGGGCTGGCGTTGGGCGTCTGGTTGCGCACGCGGTTGTACCAGTTCACGTAGCGGTCGTGGCCGTCGGGGTTCACGCAGGGGTCCACCACGATTACCGTATTCTTGAGCCAGTCCTGCATCTGCGCGTCCTGCGGGTTGGCCAGGTCATAGAGCACCGCCAGCACGGCCTCGCAACTCACGGCCTCGTTGCCATGCACGTTGTAGCTGAGCCAGCACACGGCCGGCATCGTCCGGCTGGCCGCGCCGCTTTCGAGGCTGGCCAGCCGCCGGTCATTCTGCTGAATATCAGCTAATTTACCAAAGTTTTCGGCGTTCCCAATCTCTACTACTTCAAGCGTGCGGTGCTCATACGTCTGGCCATAGCGCGTGATGCGCATGCGGCCGGGTGAGTGGGCCACCACGTGGGCCGCATAGCGCAGCACGTCGGCCTGGGGCGTAAACCGGCTGCCCAGCGGGTAGCCCAGAAACTGCGCGGGCGTGAGCAGCGGCCCGGCCGCTTCGGCGGCGCTGGGGGGGGGTAGGGCGGTTTGGGCCGCGCCGGCCAGGGGTAGCGCCAAGGCCAGCAGCACGGCGCGCAGCGTCGTCTTCCCGCGAAAAAGTAGAGAATTCATCAAAGAAAAAAAGGGCTGAGACTATGGAAAAGGATGGGGCTATTCAGCGCAAAGATGCACGGGGGGTAGGGAGTTGAGCATGAATGTTCTCCTCAACTCTTCACTTTTAACTCCCTACCCTCCCAACTCCGGCCGGCGATTAAACCACGGCTGCGCCCGCTCCAGCTGCCCCGCCAGGCGAAAAAGCACGTCCTCCGCCCCAATTTTGGCGATGAATTGCACGCCGCAGGGCAGGCCGTCGGCGGTCCAGTGCAGGGGCACCGACATGGCCGGCTGGCCCGTGAGGTTGGCCACCTGCGTGTAGGGCGTTTTTTCGAGGCTTTGCTCGGCCAGCTTCTCCACCAGGCCCGAGCGCCGGATGAGGCCGCCCAGGCCAAACGTATTCACCACTTTCAGCAGCTTTTGCTCGAAGGGCTTGGGCTGCAATTCGCCGATGCGCACAGGCGGCGTGGCCAGCGTGGGCGTCAGCAGCAGGTCGTGGGTCTGGTGAAACCGGCCCATGCGGCGGGCGTGGTCGTTCCAGGTGTGGCGCGCGGCCGCGAAGTCGGCGGCCGAGTAAGTGCGGCCCAGCAGGCCCAGCAGCCAGGTCGTGGGCTCCACATCCGAAGGCCGGGCAGCGCGGCCCAGCACCGATTTCAGCGCCGCGATGTTGGCTCCCGTTTCGCCAAAATACAGCATCATAAACGCCGCCGACACGGCCCGGCCATCGAAGGGCAGCGGCACTTCGGCCACGTCGTGGCCTAGGCTTTCGAGCAGCCGGGCCGCGTCGCGCACGGCGGTGGCGCACTCGGGGTGCAGGGGCCGGCCCAGCGGGTGGTCCAGCGTGAAGGCGATGCGCAGGCGACCGGGCTCGCGGCCCACCTCCGCCAGGTACGGCCGGGCGGGAGGGGGTAGGAAATACGGCACGCCCACGTCGGGTCCCTGCGTGGCATCGAGCGCCGCCGCGCTGTCGCGCACCGAGCGGGTGAGCACGTGCTCCACGGCCGCGCCCTGCCACTTTTCGCCCTGCTCGGGGCCGGTGGGCACGCGCCCCCGGCTGGGTTTCAGCCCAAAAAGCCCGCAGCACGCCGCCGGGATGCGGATGGAGCCGCCGCCATCGCCGGCCCCCGCCACCGGCACGATGCCCGCCGCCACGGCCGCCGCCGCGCCGCCGCTGCTACCCCCCGGCGTGCGGCCCAGGTCCCAGGGGTTGCGGCAGGGGCCGTAGAGCGCGGGCTCGGTCACGCCCATCAGGGCAAACTCGGGCACGTTGGTTTTGCCCATAATATTGAGGCCCGCCGCCTGCCAGCGGCGCACCAGCTCGGCATCTTCGGTGGGCACGAAGTGGCGCAGGGCGCGGCTGCCGCCCGTGTGCGGTGCGCCCGCGTAGGCCGCGCCAAAGTCCTTCAGCAAAAACGGCACGCCCCCGAACGGCCCGGCCGGCAGCCCGGCCGCCGCGCGCTGCCGCGCTTGCTCAAACAGCTTGAATATGATGGCGTTAAGGCGCGGATTCATGGCTTCGGCGCGGGCGATGGCGGCGGCGCACAGCTCGGCGGCCGTGAGCTGGCCCGTGCGCACGAGGTCGGCCATGCCCAGGCCGTCGAGCTGGTCGTATTCGAGGGGAGAAAGCATGGCGGCAAGTTAGGGGTGCGGGGCGCTCAGTCGGCCCGGCCCGGTGGGGGTAGGGCGCGGGCGGCGACGGCCGAAACTTCCCCCGCGACCCCGCTTGTTGCCAACGCCCTACCCCCTAACTTTGAAGCTATGGACCTGATTGTAACCGTGCCCGACGACCGCGTAAGCTTCGTGAAAAAGCTCCTGCGCGAGCTGAACCTGCCCGTAAAAACCGCTGCCAAAGCCAAGCCCGCCGCCCCGGCCCCGCCCCGGCAGTACACGCCCGAGCAGCAGGAATGGATTGATGATTTCCGCGAGGCGCTCCACGAAGTGGAGCTGCATCAGCAAGGGAAAATCAAATTACAAACCGCTGACGACTTGCTAGATGAGCTTCGCACTAATCGCATCAAATAAATTTAGCCGCAATATCAAGCGGCTTAATAAGCGCTATGCGAGTATGCCTGATTATTTTGCCCGGCTTATCGCGGAGCTAAAGGCGAATCCGCAAGCCGGCGAGCCGCTGGGCCGCGACTGCTACAAAGTGCGCGTCCGCATCGAAGCCAAGGGCAAGGGCAAAAGCGGCGGGGCCAGAGCCATTACCTGCGTCAAAATAATTGGCGAGCAAATTTTTCTGCTTACCATTTACGATAAGTCAGACCAGGAATCAATTTCTGACAATGAACGCGACGAATTGCTGCGCGAAAATGGGTTGTTATAAAAAAATGGGTTGTTATAAAAATCAAAGAAGCCAGCGGCATTTACGGCGGGCTCCTCGCCAGGCACTCATGCAAAAACTCCTGCCCCTGCTCGCCGCGCTGGCCTTGCCAGTAGCCGCCCGCGCCCAAACCGCGCCGCGTCCGCTCAACCTCACCGACCTGAACCGGATGCGTGACGTGGCCGACCCCAACCTCTCGCCCGATGGCGCGTGGGTGGCCTACACCGTGAGCCGCGTGGACACCGCTACCGACAAGCGCGACGCCGACGTGTGGATGGCCCGCACCGACGGCTCGCAGAATATCCGCGTCACGACCAGCCCAGCCGGTGAGAGCAAGCCGCGCTTCAGCCCCGATGGCAAGTATTTGAGCTTTATTTCGGGCCGGGGCCAGGAAGATGGCGGCGACGCCCAGCTCTGGCTGCTGAACCGCGCTGGCGGCGAGGCCGAAAAAGTGACCAGAATCAAGGGCAGCGTGTCGGACTACGTGTGGAGCCCCGATGGCCAGCGCATTGCGCTGATTATTCGCGACCCCGACCCCGACTCGCTCACTGCCGCCCAAAAGGTGAAGAAGAAAACCGCGCCGCCCATCGTCATCGACCGCTTCCAGTTTAAGAAGGATGTGGATGGCTATTTGAACGCGCAGCGCCAGCACCTCTACCTATTTGACGTGGCCGCGCGCCGGCTCACCAAGCTCACGCCCGGCCTCTACGACGAGTACCTGCCCGCCTGGAGCCCCGATAGCAAGCAGCTGGCTTTCAGCAGCAAGCGCGGCACTGACCCCGACCGCCACGACAACTTCGACCTCTTCCTCATCGACGCCAAAGCCGGTGCCACCCCCCGCCCGCTGCTGGCCACCGACGTGCCCGAAAACGCCCCAAACTACGGCAGCCACCCCGCCTGGAGCCCCGATGGCCGCCATATTGCCTTCGTGCAGGGCGGCCCCAAAGAGCAGCTCGTGTACGCCCTGCACCAGCTAATGGTGGTGGATGTGGCCGGCGGCCCCGCCCGCCCGCTCACCGCTGGCCTCGACCGCAACACCACCCAGCCGCAATGGAGCGCTGATGGCAAAAGCGTCTATTTTCTGCTCGAAGACGACCGCGCCGAGTCGCTGATGCGCGTGTCCGCCAGCGGCGGCAAGCTCGAAAAAGTGCTGGCCGGCCCGCGCCAGGTAGGCGATTTCGACCTGGCCAGCAAGGGCACGATGGTCGTGCTCAGCAGCCAGCCCCAGCAGCCCACCGAAGTCTTTGCGCTCGATAAGAAGGGCACGCTAAAACCGCTTTCCAAGCAAAACGACGCCTGGCTGAAAGGCGTGACGCTGGCCGCCGTGGAGCCGATGCAGGCCAAAAGCAAGGATGGCACATTGGTGAGCGGCTTCACCATTAAGCCCGTGGGCTACCAGGCAGGCCATAAGTATCCGACTATTCTGCGCATTCACGGCGGGCCGGTGGCGCAGTTTGGCTACGGCTTTTCGTTTGAGTGGCAATACTTTGCGGCCAATGGCTACGCCGTGGTGGTGGCCAACCCGCGCGGTAGCTCGGGCCGCGGCCTCGAATACAGCAAAGCCATTTACGCCGACTGGGGCAACAAAGACACCCAGGACGTGCTGGCCGCCGTGGACTACGCCGTGGCGCAGGGCCTCGCCGACCCCGACCGCCTCGGCGTAGGCGGCTGGAGCTACGGCGGCATCATGACCGACCAGGTTATTGCCCGCGACCAGCGCTTCAAGGCGGCCGTGAGCGGTGCCAGCATCGGCAACGTGTTGGCCGGCTACGGTACCGACCAGTACATCCGCGACTACGAAACCGAGCTGGGCACGCCCTGGAAAAACACCGACGTGTACCTGCGCGTGTCCTACCCCTTCTACCACGCCGACCAGATTAAAACGCCCACCCTCTTCGTGTGCGGCGAAAAAGATTTCAATGTGCCTCTGCTCAATACCGAGCAGATGTACCAGGCCCTGCAAAGCCTGCACGTGCCCACGGAACTCGTTATTTACCCCGGCCAGTTTCACGGCGTCACTACCCCCAGCTACGTCAAGGACCGCTACGAGCGGTATTTGAAGTGGTACAATAAGTACCTGATGCCCGGCGGCACGGCCCAGGCCGGCGCGCGGTAATTTATCAAATCCAGCGGCGAGAGGAGCTGAAAAATATCCCTACCCCCCCTGAATAAGCCAACCTGCCCAACGCCAAAACGGCCGCCCCCACCGGGAGCGGCCGTTTTTACACGCCAAAAATCCAACGCTACAGCCCTGGAATCACATCCAGCAAACTGTGACCCTTAGTCGCCACGGCTTCGCGAAACTGATTCTTAACCACGTTTTTGATGATTTCGCTGGTGTCGCGCTCGCCGCGGGCCAAGGCTTTGGCAAATTCGATGGCCTGCGCGGTGCTCACCTTGCCGGGCATGGCGGGCTCGTTGGGGTCCACGTAGCAGTCGATAACGGCCGGGCCGTCGTGGGCCAGCGCCGCGCGCACCACGCGGTCGGCATCCTTCATCTCGCGAATGGTGAAGCCAGTGGCCCCGCAGGCTTCGGCGTATTTGGCGAAGTCAATGGATTGAAGGTCAACGCCAAACTCGGGGTTGCCTTCCATCACAATCTGCTCCCACTTAATCTGGCCCAGCGCGTTGTTGTGGAAAATGAACACCTTGATGGGCAGCTTGTAGCGCACGGCCGTGGCCAGCTCGCCCATCAGCATCGTGAAGCCGCCATCGCCGACCAGCGCCACCACCTGCCGGCCGGGGTAGGCCACCGACGCCGCGATGGCGTAGGGCAGGCCCGCGCCCATCGTGGCCAGCAGGCCCGAGGTCGAGAACAGCATCTGGTCCTGCATCTGGATGTAGCGCGCGGCCCAGGTTGTATTGTTGCCGCAGTCGCAGGTCACGATGGCGTCGGGGTTCAGCAACGGGCTCAGCACGTGGGGTAGGGCCTGGGGCTTCATGGGCGAAGCCTCCTGGGTGCCGCGCTCGGCCAGCAGCTCACGCCACGACTTCATGCGGTCCTGCGCTTTTTCGAGAAAGTCGCGGTCGTTCTGGCGCTTTAGCAGGGGTAGGAGGCTTTGTAGCACCGTTTTGCTGTCGCCGAGCAAGCCCACTTCCACCGGCGTGCGCAGGCCAATGTGGGTGGCGTCGAGGTCAATCTGCACCGTGCGCGCCTGGCCGGGCTTGGGGTAAAATTCGAGGTAAGGAAAGTGCGAGCCAACTATGATGAGCGTGTCGCACTCCTCCATCGCGTCTTGCGAGGGCGCGGTGCCCAGCAGCCCCAGGCCGCCGGTGGTGTAGGGCGAGTCGTCGGGCAGCACGCCCTTGCCGAGCAGCGCTTTGGCCACGGGCGCGCCCAGCAGCTCAGCTAGTTGCGTGAGCTCGGCGCGGGCATCGAGGGCACCCCGGCCGGCCAGAATCGCCACTTTTTTGCCCGCGTTAATCACGTCGGCGGCGCGTTGCAGTTGGGCGAGGGTCGGGGCCACTTCGCTGCTCACCATTACCGGTTTGGTGTGGCCCACCACGTTCTGGGCCGATACTTTGTCGTCGCTCGTCGTCCAGTCCTGCAGGTCCTTGGGGAAGGAAATGTGCGCCACCGTGCGCTGCCCCAGCGCCGTGCGAATGGCCTGGTCCGTAATGGTTTGCACGTGCTCCGGCCCCATCACGCGCTCGTTGCAGGCGGCCACGTCCTCGAATAATTTCACCAAGTCCACGTCCTGCTGCCAGTAGGTGCCGCTGAGGTCGTGCGCCGCGCTGCCCGTGATGGCCAGCACCGGCTGCCCATCATATTTAGCATCGTAAAGGCCATTGAGCAGGTGAATGCCGCCGGGGCCGCCCGTGGCTAGGCACACGCCGAGCTTGCCCGTGAACTTGGCGTGCGCGCAGGCCATGAACGCAGCCGATTCTTCGTGGCGCACCAGCACCAGCTTTATCTGGTCCTGACGGATGCGCAGGGACTCGTAAATACCATTGATGCCGTCGCCCGGCAGGCTGAAAATCGTGTCAACGCCCCAGTCCAGTAATCGTTCGACCAGCAGGTCGGCTCCCGTCTTTGCCATGATTGATAGTAGTTACGAAATGTAAGAGGGGGTAGTACGTCGGTCGCCCGGTGGTTAGTTGTGGTCGTTGGCATCGGCAAGGGGGGGTAGGGCCGCCAGAAGGACTTTGCGGGGTGCTTTTAGCATGCCTTACCCGCTAAATTTACAATTTCTCAACAATTCCCACCTAATTAGCGTTGGCAAGTCTAATGGAATTAGTAACTTGCAGCCTGTGTTGCCGGATTGTGTGCGTCGCTGGCCCCTCGCGTTGGGCTTTTTCCCTCTTTGACTCCCTCCCGTTATGATTAATACCAACCTCAAGTTCTGGCGCCGCGAGCTCAGCCTGACGCAAGCCCAACTAGCTGATAAGCTGGGTATCAAGCGCTCCCTGGTGGGTGCCTACGAAGAAGGCCGCGCCGAGCCGCGCCTGGCCACGCTCGTCAACATGGCGCGCCTCTTCAACATCCCGCTCGACTCGCTGGCTACCACCGACTTTACGAAGCGCAAAAACGCCAAAACGGCCGCTGCCCTGCGCGAAGCCGGCCCCCTCACCGAAACCCTGCCCGAAGACAAGCCCCTGCGCATTCTGGCCATCACGGTGGGTCCCGACGACCGCGAAAACATCGAGCTGGTGCCCCTCAAAGCCGCCGCCGGCTACCTCAATGGCTACGCCGACCGCGAGTTTATTGAGGAGCTACCCCGCTTCCGGCTGCCCATGCTGGCCAGCACCGGCACCTACCGCGCCTTCGAAATCGCGGGCGACTCGATGCTACCCCTCGCCAGCGGCACCACCATCGTGGGCCGCTACGTCGATGACTGGGCCGGCATCAAGGACGGCACGCCCTGCATCGTGGTCAGCCAGAAGGACGGCATCGTCTTCAAGCGCGTCTATAATAAGCTGAAGCAGAGCGCCATGTTCGCCCTGCAATCAGACAACCCGCTCTACTCGCCCTACGACGTGAAGGCCGAAGACGTGCTCGAAATCTGGGAAGCCAAGAGCTACATCAGCAGCGCCTTCCCCATAGGCGGCGTGTCGCTGGAGCACTTGGCCAGCATGGTGCTTGACCTCACGCAGCAGGTAAAGCAACTGCAGATGCAGCGGGCGTAAACGGGGGCGTGCGGCAACAATTGCTTTTATGATAAAAGGCCAGCCACTATTTATAGGACTGGCCTTTTGTATGTGTTTTAAGCTAATTAATCGTGAATTTCAACATGTAATAGACTCGCTATTTCGGTGGCAATATGCCTGGCCTTTACTTGGCTGACATAGGCAGCTACCAATCCTACCGGCGAATCGGTAGCATGTAACAATACTTGCCATTTATCCTCAATTGCTGTTAAATCGAGAGCAGGGGCTGAGCCATCCGTAAGGGGAAGTTCATATCGTTGCTGCCAATGCCGGATTCTTATAAAGTCGATAGGTGGTAGTGGCTGCCACTCACCAAAGCGCAGTCCCAGTACCCACAAGCTGCTTTGATACTGTTCTCGCGTAAGCTCGAAGCGCTGGTGTTGGGTAATTATCCCGACTAGTATTGGGAAACTAAATGTTCCAGCTATTAGACCCGCAACTAAAAGTGAAATGTCGAATAGATTAGCGAATAAGAAAGAGAAGATGATAGTGGTGACTACAGCTGCTATAAATCCTCTATAGTACTGCTCCGCCAGAAACGGCCGGCTCAATACCCCATCATAATAATTAGTTGAGCCAGCTGTTTTGGGTTGGTCAGCCATTTACTTCAACTGCATTTCCTCAATAATGCTTTTAATCTTGGCCTCCGCCTTTTTGTGCGTCGTCTCATAATCAGCAATGGAAGACAAAGGCTCCTTCACACTGAAATAAAACTTGATTTTAGGCTCGGTGCCGCTGGGGCGAGCCGAAATTTTATCGCCGGCGGCGGTGATGAATTGCAGCACGTTGGAGCTTTCTACCCCGGTGCTCGCCTCCGTTTTTGCGGTGAGGTGATGAATCTTGCCGGTCTGGTAATCACGGATTTCGACTACCGGCGAGCCGGCTAGCATAGTGGGCGGGTTCTTGCGCAGCTCCACCATCATTTCCTGGATTTCCTCGGCGCCGCGCTGGCCTTTTTTGGTCAGCGAAATGAGGTCTTCGACATAGAGGCCATACTCGGCGTACATCTGCTGCATTTCCTGGTACAGCGTGCGGCCCTGGCCCTTGGCCACGGCGGCCATCTCGGCCACGAGGGCGCAGGCCGAAACGGCATCCTTGTCGCGCACGAAATCGCCGATGAGGAAGCCGTAGCTTTCCTCGCCGCCGCAGATATAATTCTCCTTGCCCGCCAGTTCGCGAATGAGGCCCGCGATGTATTTGAAGCCCGTGAGCGTGCGGTAATATTCCACGCCGTAGCGTTGCGCGATATCGCCCAGAATTTCGCTCGTGACGATGGTGTACACAATGAAATCGTTGGGCTGGGCTTTGCCCGCGTGCTTGCGCGCCGACAGGATGTAGTGCGTGAGCAGCGCGGCCGTTTGGTTGCCGTTGAGCAGCACCCATTCGCCGTGCTCGTTCTTCACGCCTACCCCCACGCGGTCGGCGTCGGGGTCGGTGGCCAGCACGAGGTCGGCATTCTGGGCCTTGGCCTGGTCGAGGGCCAGCTGCATGGCCGCTTTTTCCTCGGGGTTGGGCGACTGCACGGTGGGAAAGTTGCCATCGGGCGCAGCCTGGGCCTGCACTACGCTCACATTGGTGAAGCCAAACGCGGCCAGCGCCGGCGGTACCAGCTTGATGCCCGAGCCATGAATGGGCGTGTACACGATACCCAAATCGTGCTGCTGCTGAATGGCGGCGGGGTTGATGCTCAGCTTCTTCACCTCGGCCAGGTAGGCTTCGTCCAGCTCCTGCCCGATGAGGTGAATGCGGCTGGGGTCGGCCGCAAATTTCACTTCGTCGGGGCTGGTGATTTTATTTACCTCAATGATGATATTCTTGTCGTGCGGCGAAACTACCTGCGAGCCATCGTTCCAGTACACCTTGTAGCCGTTGTACTCCTTGGGGTTGTGCGAGGCCGTAATGACGCAGCCGCTCTGACAGCCCAGGTGCCGGATGGCGAAAGACAATTCGGGGGTAGGGCGCAGCGAATCAAATAGATACGCCGTAATACCATTGGCTGAAAAAATGCCGGCTACCGTCTCGGCAAAGAAGCGCGAGTTGTTGCGCGAGTCGTGCGCAATGGCCACCTTGATTTCCTGATTCGGAAAGCTCTGGTGCAAATAATTGCACAGGCCCTGCGTGGCCATGCCCAGCGTATAGCGGTTCATGCGGTTCGAGCCCGGCCCCATGATGCCACGCAGCCCGCCGGTGCCAAATTCCAGCGACCGGTAAAACGCGTCGTTGAGTTGGTCGTCCTGATTGGTATCTACCAGGTGTTGGATGGCGGCCTGGGTTTCAGCATCGTAGGCCGGAGTGAGCCAGGTGTTGATGCGCTGCTGAACGTCGGGGGAAAGGGGCATGGGATGAAGTAAAAAGGGTTGATAGCAGGCCGTAAAAGTAGGCGTGGCGGCCAGTCGCGGCCGTGCTTTCCTTTACGAAACGAATTGCCGCCGGGTCGGTTATCTTTGAAAAAAACCGGGTACTTATGGAAACGCTGCCGACCCACCTCTCCGATTACGAACTCGAACGCGGCAAGCCTATGCCTAGCTTTAATCACAGTATTGTTCAACTAAATATTGGCAGCGAACTTAGAAGCCGCCTGCGGCAAACGCATACCATCACGTCCGAATTGAATCTGGAGCTGAATGGCAAAAAAATGGTGCCTGACCTGGCCATTTTTTCGAAGCTGACGCCCGATATGCAGCACGATATTTTGTGGGTACAAGACGTCCCCCTAACTACCATCGAAATCTTGTCGCCCAAACAGGACCTCAATTCACTGCTCGAAAAGGCCCGGCTTTTTCTCGCGGCGGGGGTGAAATCGTGCTGGATAGTGTTGCCCGCCGTGGGGACGCTAGCGGTATTCACCGGCCCCACTACTTACCGCTCCTTCACCAATGGCGGCGCCGTAGTCGATGAGGTATTGGGGGTAGAAATTCCCCTGGCCGATATTTTCAGCTAGTTCGCTTGCGGTGGGCTAGCGGGCTGCGGCCGGCTCTTCGCGCAGTGCCACGCCGTAACGCGTCGCAAATTTTTCGAGCAGGGCGCGCAGCACCGCGAGGCGGCGGGTACCTTTCACCTCGCGCATATTCAGCACGTGAATGTCACCATCCTTGAGGCGCACCCGCAACTGGCGGGGTAGTAATTCCAGCATACTCATGTTTTCGGCCGCGAAAACCTGCTTGGCCCGAAACAAGCCCGCCTTATGCACCAGGTAGCCGGGCGCAAACTCGAAGTAGCTCTGCGTGCCAAACACCGGCGCGTTATGCACCAGAATAAACCCCAGATACACGACGCACAGCGCCAGAAACACGTAGCTCAGCCAGTAAAAATCCTGGTTGGCCGGCGAGTTGCGCAGCATGAGCACGGCATAAGCAATGGCAAATAAAGCCAGCGAAACCTGCACCCCAAACGAGAGGCGCGAAGAGTTGGCGGGGCGTAGGCGAATTCGGGTGGTACCAGTGGGCATGGGGCAAAAGTAGGTAAGAGTTAAAAGTTAAGAGTTAAGAGTTAGTGAATGGACTAGCTAAGCGCCAAACTACCAACTCTTAACCCTTAGCTTTTAACTCTTAACTCAACCTGGCTTCCAGCGTCATTTCGGGCACCGCCTTTAGCACCTGCGACAAGGGACAATTTTCCTTGGCAAACTCGGCGTGCTTCTGAAAATCCTCGGGTGTGATGTTGCCGCCGGTCACTTGGCCCTCGGTGCTGATGTGGATTTTGGTGATTTTGGGCGGGTCCTGCGAGGGGTCCAGCGTCACGGTCGAAGTCGTGGTGATGGTTTCTACCGTGTGGCCGTGCTTGGTGAGCACGTTGGTGAGGAACATGGTGTAGCAGCCGGCGTGCGCGCCGCCAATCAGCTCCTCGGGGTTGGTACCCTTCTGGCCTTCAAAGCGTGAGCCGACCGAATACGGGGCCTCCACTACGCCGCTTTTGGTGCTGATGGTGCCGTGGCCTTTCATGTTGCCGGTCCACACGGCCTTGCCAAATTGGTCTATCATGATAATTGAGAATAAAGCGGACAAACCCGCGCCGGCAATGTTACCGGTAACTCGTACATACGGCGAACCAGCCCGATAGTGTTCTGTTGATTGTTTCAGGCCAGAAATTAACCAAAATATCCGCGCGTGCCCGCCCGGCCCCGGCCAGAAGCCGCGCCGGCGGTCCTGCGGCCCGCTGCCCAGGCAGTGGCGGCCTTCAGGCTGCCAGGAGGGGGGTAGGGCGGCGTAAGCAAAGCGGCCCTTTATCTTCGCCAATATGGGAATAAAAGCCGCTCTGAGCCGCCCGCTGGCCGCCTACACCGTGCACCGCTACCAGCAGTGGCAGCGCCGGCCCGCCGCCACCCAGCAGCGCCTGCTGCGCGCGCTGGTGAGCGCGGCGGCCAACACGGCTTTCGGCCGCGCCCACGATTTTAGCGCCATCCAGACGCCCACCGACTTCGCCGCTCGCGTGCCCATCCGCGACTACGAGGCCCAAAAAACCTACTTCGACCGCGTAAAAGCCGGCGAACCCGACATCCTCTGGCCCGGCCGCCCGCTGTACCTGGCCAAGACCAGCGGCACCACCAGCGGCGCCAAGTACATCCCCATCACCAAGGCCAGCATCGGCAACCACATCAGCGGCGCCAAAGACGCGCTGCTGCACTACGTGGCCGCCACCGGCCGGGCACGCTTCCTCGATGGCAAGCTGATTTTCCTGTCCGGTTCGCCCGAATTGGAGGGGGTAGGCGGCATCCCGACGGGCCGGCTTTCGGGCATCGTGAACCACCATGTGCCCGCCTATTTGCGCCGCAACCAGCTGCCCAGCTACGCCACTAATTGCATCGAAGACTGGGAAACCAAACTCGATGCCATCGTGGCCGAAACCCTGGGTCAAAATATGACGCTCATCTCCGGTATTCCGCCCTGGGTGCAGATGTATTTCGACCGCCTCACGGCCCGCGCCGGCCGGCCGGTGGGCGACATTTTCCCGCAGCTCGACCTCTTTGTATCGGGTGGCGTGAGCATGGAGCCCTACCGCGCCCGCCTGCTCGAAAGCATTGGCCGGCCCATCGATAGCATCGAGCTGTTTCCGGCCTCCGAGGGCTTCCTGGCCTTCCAGGACCAGCCCGGCAACCCCGGCCTGCTGCTGCGCCTCGACAGCGGCATTTTCTTCGAATTTGTGCCCGCTGAGCGCTTTTTCGAAGAAAATCCACCTCGCCTCACTATCGCCGACGTCGAGCTGGACCAGCAATACGCCGTGGTGCTCACCTCCAACGCCGGCCTCTGGGCCTACTCGCTCGGCGACACCGTGCGCTTCGTGGACCTGCACCCGCACCGCGTGGTCGTTACGGGCCGCATCAAGCACTTTCTCTCCGCCTTCGGCGAACACGTTATCGGCGAGGAAGTGGAAGCCGCCCTGCGCGAGGCCGTGCGCCAGCACCCCGAAACGGAAGTCACTGAATTCACCGTGGCCCCGCTCGTGAGCGAGGATAAAACCCGGTCTTCGCGCCACGAATGGCTGGTCGAATTCGCCTACCCCCCCCACGACGCCCCAAGCTTCGCCGCCGCGCTCGATGTGGCTCTGCGCCAGCGCAATACCTATTACGACGACCTGCGCCAGGGCAGCATCCTGGTGCCGCTGCTGCTCACGCCGCTGCCCGCCGACGCGTTCCAGCGCTACATGAAAAGCGTGGGAAAATTGGGCGGGCAGAACAAAGTGCCGAGGCTAGGCAACGATAGGGGGGTAGCGGATGGGCTACATAAACTTATAAATTGAGCACCGCTCTATAACTTATTCAAATCATCTGTCATTGCGATTAAAGCGAAGTAATCGCATCAGAGCGGAGTCGTTCGGGTACCTTCCTCGCGTGGTTATTACACTTTGCTCTCAATAATAGGGAGCTTTTTAGTGAATGAGTACTCACTCTTTAGAAAAAAACGCCGTATATTAGACAGGTACTCTTCCCCTTACTGCCATGACTACTCAGCTGCAGCCCACCGCGCCCATCCAGCATATCGACGCTACCCCCGCCGCATGCCCCAAGCTCACCGCCCTAAAAGCCCATGCCAAAGCCCTGAAAAAGCGGCGCAAGCAGGAGCAGCGGCGGTTCTTCATAGCCGTCTGTAATAGTTTCCACGCCCTCGGCTTTAGTTTTTGACCAGTGAAAATTCCTTCCTACTAAAAAAGCCCCGTCAGTTGACGAGGCTTTTTTTATGACTAATAGGGGCGGCCGATTTTGCGCGCCCTACGGGAATTTCGGAAACTTCGAGAAGTCGGGCTGGCGCTTTTCCATAAAGGCATTTTTGCCCTCTTTGGCTTCCTCACTCAGGTAGTAGAGCAGGGTAGCGTTGCCGGCCAGCTCCTGAATACCGGCTTGGCCATCGAGCTCCGCGTTGAAGCTGGATTTCAGCATGCGCAGCGCCAAGGGGCTCTTCTCTAATATTTTGTGGCACCAGCTCACGGTGGTTTCTTCCAGCTTATCGAGGGGCACTACTTTGTTGACGAGGCCCATGTCGAGGGCTTCCTGGGCGTCGTACTGGTCGCAGAGGAACCAGATTTCGCGGGCTTTTTTCTGACCCACGATGCGCGCCAGGTAGCTCGCGCCAAAGCCGCCGTCGAACGAGCCCACATTGGGGCCCGTCTGGCCGAAGCGGGCGTTGTCGGCCGCCACCGTGAGGTCGCAGACCACGTGCAACACGTGCCCGCCGCCAATGGCCCAGCCCGCCACCATCGCGATTACGGGCTTCGGGATGCTGCGAATCATCTTTTGCAAATCCAGCACGTTGAGGCGGGGCACGGCATCGCCTCCCACGTAGCCGCCGTGACCGCGCACGCTCTGGTCGCCGCCCGAGCAGAAGGCCCTACCCCCCTCGCCGGTGAGAATGATGACGCCGATATCGGTGCGGTTGCGGCAAATATCCATCGCCTCAATCATCTCATCCACCGTGAGCGGCGTGAAGGCATTATGAACCTGCGGCCGGTTGATGCTGATTTTCGCAATTCCCCCGTGCTGGGAGAAAATGATTTCCTGGAACTCCTTAATCGAAGTCCACTCGATTGTTTCAGACATAAAAATTGAAATTGAACTCAGCAACTCAGCGACTTCTGCGCCCTCTGCGGGCTAAATTATGTGAACGACTTAGCCCGCTGAAGGCGCAGAAGTCGCTGAGTTGCTCTACGAAAAAGCTTTGCGCACGGCGGCGCGGTATTCTTCGAAAAAAGCGGCGTTAGTTTTAGAATCCGTGAAGATTTCCAGCACCGCCGCGCCCGTTTCGGCTGCAAAGAAAACCGGCAACGCGGTATCTAGTTCGGCAAACGACCGCACCGGGAAGTAGCGCAGCTGAAAATCGCGGCACAGGTTCTCGGCCGTGAGCGCCTGCGTGGTTTCAAAGAATTCTTCTAGCTCCGGCTGGTCGCGCGGCCCGTCAATGAGCCGGAAAATGCCGCCGCCGTGGTTGTTGAAGAGCACGACCCGCAGGTTGGGGGTAGGGTAGTTGTGCCAAAAAGCGTTGCGGTCGTAGAAAAAAGCTACGTCGCCGGTCAGCAGCACCACCGGCCGCTCGGGCTGGGCCAGCGCCGCGCCCACCGCCGTGCTGGTGCAGCCGTCGATGCCGCTGGTGCCGCGGTTGGCGAAGACTTCGATTTGCCGGCCTTCGGGCAAGCCCAGGATATTAGCGTAGCGCACGGCCATGCTGTTGGCGAGGTGCAGGGCGGTATGGTCAGGTAAAGCAACTGATAATTGACGGAAAACCGAAAATTCGTTGAATATTTTTTGCTGATGAAACGGGCTTTTTTTGCCAGTTAAAACTTGGCTCGACTTCATAGAGGCTTCTAGCCAGGACCGCCGATATGCCCACCGCTCTTCTAGTATTTCGGGCGGTAGCGCTTGCAACGGCCCCGTTGCTTCTAATAGCATAGAAATTCCCTCCGCCGGGTCAGCCCTGATAATTCTAGTAAGTGACTTAAAAGTATCGGCTACTTCACCTGCTGCCTGTATATGCCAGTGCTCCTGTGGTTTGTACTGACGCAGAAATTGTTTGAGTGATTTGGAAATTAATGATAAGCCACAAGTAATTAATAAGTCCGGCTTGAGTTGTCTTTTTAAATTCTCTGATGCTCCCGCAAAAATAATGTCTTGTGAATCGTGTACTACATCAAGTCCGCTTTCCTGACGACCGACATTACTAATAATATCTCCAACGAAAACGGCCCCGGATATCTCTTCCAACACCATGTCATCAAGCTTATCTTCATAAAGCGTATGCCAAAGCTGGCGTGACTGCTGACCAAAGACAAAAAGAATACGTCCGAAGGATGATAAAGCAGTGCCTAGACTTTGTAATGCTTCGGGGGTAGAGCGCAGGATATTCGGCTCTTCCCGAATAATCTTCACATCCTGCTCGTACACAATGTCTTCCCCCGGCTTCGGATAAAACGGCTCGCGCAGCGGAATATTCACCTGCACCGGCCCGGCCGGCCCAGCCTGGGTTAAATTAATGGCCTCGTTAATTAGCCGCTCGGCGTGCCATTTGGCGTCGGGGTGGGTAGTGTCGGCGGGAAAATCGAAGGCCCCTTTGGCGTGCGCGCCGTAGAGGTTGCGCTGGCGGATGGTCTGGCCGTCGAGCTGGTCAACCCACTCGGGCGGTCGGTCGGCGGTGAGGATGAGCAGCGGGATTTGCTGAAAAAATGCCTCCGCCACGGCGGGCGCGTAGTTGAGGCCGGCCGTGCCGCTGGTACACACCAGCACCACCGTGCGCCGCGTGGCCTGCGCGATGCCGAGGCCAATGAAGGCGGCGGCCCGCTCATCGGGCACCACGCGCAATTTGCCCCGGTAGGCCGGGTGCCGTGCGAAGGCCAGCGTGAGCGGGGCCGAGCGCGAGCCGGGCGATAGAATAACGTCGGTGATGCCGTGCCGGGCGCAGATTTCGGCGATGTTGAAAACGGCTTGGTTGTTCATGCGGGCGGTTAGGGTCGGGGAGGGGGGGTAGGGCGGCCGGGCTTGGTGGCCGCGCCTTCGGTTTGCAGCGCGCCGAGCAGGCGCACCAGGCTATTCATATCGCGGTAGTCGAGCACTTCTACGGGCGAGTGCGAGTAGCGGCCGGGCCACGACAGCGGCACCGATGGGATGCCGTAGTTCATAAATTCCATCCCGTCGGTGCCGCCCACCGTCATGCCTTCCTGGATGGCAATGTGCTGGCGGTCGGCCAGCGCGTGCACGTGCTGCACCAGGTCGCGCCGCGCAAAATTGATGCTTTCGACCACCCGAATAACCGCGCCCTGACCCAGCGGGCAGTAGCCAAAAGCGGGCGATTCCTGCGGGGCATCCGACGACACGAAGGTGTCAATCGGGTACACCACGTCGGCATCGCGCAGGCTTTGGGCCGCGAAGGCCGCGCCCAGCAGGCCGATTTCTTCGCCCGTTGACCACACGTAGGTGACGCGGCAGGGCAGCTTGGCGGGGTCGAGGTGGCGCAGGCTGAGCAGCAGCGCCGCGCAACCCACCCGGTCGTCGAGGCCGCGCGCGGCGGCGCGGTTGGCACCCAGCAGTCGCAGCGCCTTGGGCATAG
This sequence comes from Hymenobacter psoromatis, assembly GCA_001596155.1. Taxonomy (NCBI): domain Bacteria; kingdom Pseudomonadati; phylum Bacteroidota; class Cytophagia; order Cytophagales; family Hymenobacteraceae; genus Hymenobacter; species Hymenobacter psoromatis. The sequence goes on from CP014771.1 coordinate 209,179, forward strand.
TCACGGTAGTGCGGCCCACTTCGATGCTCGCCGCCCGCGCCTGCTGCGCCGACGCATAGCCCGCAAACACCGTGAGCGGCCCGGCCGCCGCCCGCTTGGTGGCGCTCAGGTACTGCGGGCGCGGCTCAAACACGGCCGCCACATCGGCTTGCCCTGGCTGATGCAGCAGCGCCGGCTGGGCTTCCCAGAGCCAGGGAAACGCGCCGCCTTTTATGCCGAGTACTAGCCGCCCATCGGGCCGAATGGAATCGACTACGAAACCAACCTCGTCCGTGTGAGCTACAAATACGAGGTGTTTTTTTCCCTGGCCAAAACTCAGGATGAGATTGCCGGCCTGGTCGGTGGTAGGCTTGGCCCAGGCCGGTAATTGCTTGGCAATGAACTCGCGCACGGGCGTTTCGGCGGTGCTCACGCCGTAGCTGGTCACCAGGCCCGCCAGCAGATGGGCCTCGGGCGTGGGCGCTGGTGCGGGCGGCTTGGGCAAAACCGGAGGGGTAGGGACCGGGGCAATGGCCGTGGCCGGCGCGCCCGCCGACACCAGCCACGCCCGGATGAGCTGCTGCACGTCGGCCAGCGCCACGGCCTCGACGGGCGTGTGGGGGTAGCGGGCGGGCAGGCCCAACAGGTAGGTGTGGGCGTTGGCGAGCTGCGTGTTAGGGAATACCGGCTTGCGCGCCGGGCGCGTGGGCTGCGCCAGCGTTTGGCCGGGTAGGGACGTAAACGCCTGGTCGGCCAGAAATTGGCCCGTGCCTTGCGCCTCCGCTTCCAGGTTGCGCTCGAAGCGATACACCTCGGTGAAGGGTCCGTATTTGTTGGCCACGGCCTCAAAGCCCTTGCCGTTGAGCAGGTCGAGGGTGGTCCAGGCGATGATGGTGGTGCCGGCGGGCGGCGCGGCCAGCAGCGCCTGGGCGGCAGTGGCGAGGGCCACAACGGCGGCTTTTTCGCGCATGGCCGGCGCGGCTACCCACTGCTGCGCCACCAGCACGGGCTTTTTCTCCAAAGTCAGCGGGTCAAGCAAGTGAATATCCTGCTGGGCCACGGCCGCCGCCGAACTGGCGCCCACGTCCAAGAATGCGGCCTGCCACGAAAAGGGGGGTAGGGTGCGTTCGGGCGCGGCCCGCAGGTTGTCGTAGTGCGACGAGGGCACGGTCGAAATGGCGTTGCGCGGGCCGCTGGCCGTGCCGATACGTACATCGTGCCCTTCCAAAAACTGGTGATATAAAGTGCCCGCCGCCCCGCCGCCCACCGGGGCCACCCGCAGGTAGCCATTGGCCTGAATCTGACTCACTACGTAGCCGGGCTCGTCGAGCGGGGCCGTCAGCAGGCGGCGCGGGCTGCCGCTGCCCAGCACTAGCACGAGGTTGCCGAGCCGGTCGCGCCGCAGGGTGCCGGTTTTAAATAACTGTTCCACGAAGTGGCTGGCTTCCTCCTCGCGGCCCGTCACGGAGCTGGTGCGCGCGTAGGCTTGCAGCAAATCGGGTAATTGCGCCTGCGCCGATAAGAAACAGGTGCTCAGTAAGATGAGTAAAGTAAATGAGCGCTTCATGGGCAGGGGGTAGTTTAGTGGTAGCGTGAAAATCAGCGGAGCTAAAGTTCGCGCTACGAGAGCTGGCCCGAATGCGCTTTGGCAAGGTAAAGTAGGAACGCGCCCCGGCGCATTCTTACCCCAGCACCGCGGCCACGGTGGTCAGCTTCAGCTCCGTTTCCTGCCACTCGCGGGCCGGGTCCGAATCGACGGTGAGGCCGGTGCCGGCGTAGAGGATGGCCTCATTGGGGCGCACTTGCAGGCAGCGCAGGTTCACGAAGAGGCGCGAGACGCCGGGCGCGGCCACGTTCACCGGCCCCAGGAAGCCGCTGTAGTAAGCGCGGTCGTAGCGCTCGTGGCGGCGCAAAAACTCCAGCGCCGCCACCTTGGGCATGCCACCCACGGCCGAAGTCGGGTGCAGCAGCCGCAGCATATCGGTGCCCAGAGAAGAGGCTAAAGGCACGTTTTGCAAGTTCACCTCAAAGTCGGTGCGTAGGTGCAGCAGCTGCCCGGCCGCCACGGTGCGCGGGCCGGTTTCCTGGTATTCGCGCAGGCGCAGCTGCTTGAAGCAGCTCACGATGTAGCGCGCCACCAGGGCCTGCTCCTCAATCTCTTTCTGCCGCCAGATGGCCTCCTGCGGGGTGTGGCCCGGCACCAGCGGCTGCGTGCCGGCCAGGGCCATCGTGTGAAAATGCCCGTCGGCTGTGACCTCGGCCAGCACCTCGGGCGAAGCTCCCAGCCAGGTCCCTACCCCCGGCACGCTCACCAACGACACAAAAGCGCGCTCATACTGCCGGCTCAATTCCTCAAACGCCACCAGCGGGTCGAACCCCGTCGGCAGCGGCCGGTGCGCCACCCGCGAGCTCACCACTTTCACCACCTCTCTGGCCTCGATGGCGGCCACGCCGGTGCGCACCAGCTCGGTGTAGTCGGCCTGGGTAGTGGCGGGCGGGGCGGGCTGCGGGCTGTGGTGCCAGGCCAGGATAGGGGGGGTAGGGAGCGTGAGCCAGGCGGCAATGTTGGGCACCAGCTCGCGCGCGGCGGGCGCCAGGCGCACCACCTCGGGCTGACTGAGGTCGTACTGCACGTCGGCGGGCAGAAAAAGCGCCGGGTTGTGGTCCGAATCGCGAAACGGAAAAAACGCGAAGCCCGCCGGCGCGTTCGCATCCAGGGCGGGGGGTAGGCCGGTGTAGGTGGCTTCGAGCGAGCGGGCCACCAGCAGGCGCGGCTGCGCCGCGCCCGGCTCGCGCCAGATGGCCAGCGGCCGGCCCGTGCGCAGCGCGCCCGCCGCCAGGTGGCGCAGGCGGGCCAGCGCATCGAGGTGGGCAGTGGTGGCCGGCCAGGTCAGCAGCCGCGGTTCGGGAGGCTGCATTACGCTTGCTGGGGCAGGTCAATCACGGCCATTGTGAGGCGGCTGATGCACACCAGCGCGCCGGTTTCTTCGTGGGTAATGCGGATTTCCCATACCTGCGTGGTGCGGCCCACGTGCAGGGCCGTGGCCCGGCCGCGCACCCAGCCGGCGCGCACGCCCTTGATGTGGTTGGCGTTGATTTCCAGGCCCACGCAGGCTTGCTTGGTCACGTCGATGCGAGTGGCCGCGCCGATGCTGCCCAGTGTTTCGGCCAGCGCCACCGAGGCCCCGCCGTGTAGCAGGCCCATTGGTTGGTGCGTGCGGCCATCCACCGGCATGCGGCCTTCGAGGTAGGTATCAGTGATATCCGTCAGCTCAATGCCCAGCGCGTCGGCCAGGGTAGGGCGGTGCGAGGCCCAGGTTTTTACGTCTTCGAGGGTCATTTTTTGGTGCTTGGTGCTTGGGTGTTAGTGCTTGGGTGTTAGAACAGGTCGCTCATTGCCTTGTTAAAATTGCCACCCTGAGCCGAGTGGTGCCCAACGAATCCAGGCACCAACACCCAAGCACCAGGCACTACTTTTAGGGACAAAACTACGCGCCTACCCCGTGCCCATTCAGCAGCTCTACCTTCTTCGCCACGGCCAAACCGATTTCAACGTGCAGGGCATCGTGCAAGGCAGCGGCATCGACTCGGACCTCAACGCGCGCGGCCGCGAGCAGACCGCCCAGTTCTGGGCCGCTTACCAAAACACGCCGTTTGACCGCGTTTACACGTCCCGGCTCAGGCGCACCCAGCAGTCGGTGCAGCATTTTATCGACCAAGGCCTGCCGCACGAGTCCTCCGCTGCCCTCAACGAAATCAGCTGGGGCACCCGCGAGGGCAGCCGCATCACGCCCCAGGAAGACGCCGAATATGGCCGCGTGCTCGACGCCTGGCGCGCCGGCGGCGACCAAGCCCGCCTGCCCGGTGGTGAAAGTCCGGCCGAGGTAGCCGCCCGCCAGCGCCCGTTTATTGAGCTGCTCCGGAGCCGGCCGCAGGATGAAATTGTGCTGGTGTGCCTGCACGGCCGCGCCCTGCGCGTGCTGCTGTGCCAGCTCATGAGCTACCCCCTAAGCTGCATGGATGGCTTTGAGCATCAAAACCTCTGCCTGTATAAGCTGCACTATACGGGCTCGCGCTACACGATTCGTAATTTTTTGGACATTAGCCATTTGAACCCTGCCAGCTAACTTCGAATACCTGGTAGCCGAGCGGCCAATTGTTTCCCCACCTTTTGGCGGCTAATTTTGGCTTCCAATCCCAACCTGCAATTCCGATGGCCGAAATTATCAAAATGCCGAAAATGAGCGACACGATGACCGAGGGGACCATCGCGGCCTGGCTCAAGAAAGTAGGCGACAAAGTGAAGTCGGGCGATATCCTGGCCGAAGTCGAGACCGACAAAGCCACGATGGAGCTGGAAAACTACGAGGATGGCACCCTGCTCTACATCGGCCCCAAGGAAGGCGAAGCCGTGGCCGTGGATGGCGTATTGGCCATTGTGGGCAAAGAAGGTGAAGATATTTCGGGCCTGCTCAGCGGCCAGAACGGAGGTAGCACGCCTGCCCCGGCCGCCGCACCAGCGCCCCAGGCCGACGCGCCCGCTCCCGCCCCAGCCCCAACTCCGGCTGCGCCTACCCCCGCCGCGCCCGCCAATGGCAAGAAGGCTACCGTGGTGCGCATGCCCAAGATGAGCGACACGATGACCGAAGGCACCATTGCCGCCTGGCTCAAAAAGGTGGGCGACAAGGTGAAAGCGGGCGATGTGCTGGCCGAAGTCGAGACCGACAAAGCCACGATGGAGCTGGAAAACTACGAGGATGGCACCCTGCTTTACACCGGCCCCAAAGAAGGCGAAGCCGTGGCCGTGGATGGCGTGCTAGCCATTATCGGCGAGGAAGGCGCTGACGTTCAGGCTCTACTGAGCGGTCAGAGCGGCGGTGGCGCTTCCGCTCCTACCCCCCCCGCCGCGCCCGAAGCCGCCCCGCCCAGCGCTCCTCAACCCGAAACCAGCAGCCAGCAACCAGCAACCCAAACCGGCCGCCTGCTCGCCTCGCCCCTGGCCAAGAGCATTGCCAAAGACAAAGGCGTGGACCTGCGCCAGATTAAAGGCAGCGGCGAAAATGGACGCATCGTGGCCCGCGACCTCGAAAGTGCTCAGCCCCAGGCCGTTGCTTCGGCTCCTACTGTCGCGCCCGCCTCGGCCCCGAGCGAATACATCCAGGCTGCCCTGCCCGAAGCTGTTAAGCCTGCCGCCCAGGCACCAGGCACCAACAGCCAAGCACTAGAAACCTATACCGACACGCCGGTGTCGCAGATGCGCAAGGTGATTGCCAAGCGCCTGTCGGAGAGCTTGTTCACGGCTCCGCATTTCTATCTGACGATGGAAATCGTGATGGACCGGGCAATGGAAACCCGCGTCAAGCTCAACGAGCTGTCGCCAGTGAAGCTGTCGTTCAACGACCTGGTTATCAAGGCGTGCGCCGTGGCGCTGAAGCAGCATCCGGCCATCAACTCGTCGTGGCTCGGCGACCGCATCCGCCAGAACAAGGTGGTGAACATCGGCGTGGCCGTGGCCGTGGATGAGGGCCTGCTGGTGCCCGTGGTGCGCAACGCCGACGGCAAGGGCTTGTCGGCCATTGCCACCGAGGTGAAGGAGCTGGCCGCCAAGGCCAAAAGCAAGAAGCTCCAGCCTGCCGAGTGGGAGGGTAGCACCTTCACCATCAGCAACCTGGGTATGTTCGGCATTGATGAATTTACCGCCATTATCAACCCGCCCGATGCCTGCATCCTGGCCGTGGGCGGCATCAAGCAAACTGCTGTGGTGCGGGATGGCGCACTGGCCATCGGCAACATCATGAAGGTGACCCTGAGCTGCGACCACCGGGTAGTGGACGGGGCCACCGGCGCGGCCTTCCTGCAAACCGTGAAAGCCTTGTTGGAAGACCCCATGCGGATGCTGATTTGATTTTAAAGTAGGGGCGGGGCTTGCCCCCGCCCGTCACTGAACGAGCTGACCAGAACGCTGTTGTTCTGTCGCAAGTGCAACGACGGGCGGGGGCAAGCCCCGCCCCTACATTTTCCCCGATTGTAATGACTAGAATTCGCTCCACAACCGTGCTCGGCGTGCGCCACAACGGCCAGATTGCCCTCGGGGCCGATGGCCAGGCCACGATGGATAAGCACGTAGCCAAAAACAACGTGCGCAAAGTGCGCCAGCTCAACGACGGCAAGGTCGTCACCGGCTTTGCCGGCTCCACGGCCGATGCCTTTATGCTGCTCGACCGCTTTGAGGAAAAGCTGGCTGCCTACGGCAATAACCTCAAGCGCGCCGCCATTGAGTTGGCCAAAGACTGGCGCAAAGACCAGTATCTCCGTAAGTTAGAAGCCATGATGGTGGTCTGCGACAAGGACGAGCTGCTCATCGTGAGTGGCACCGGCGACGTGCTGGAGCCCGACATGGACGTGGCCGCTATCGGCAGCGGCGCCATGTATGCGCAAGCCGCCGCGCTGGCCCTCAAGAAGCACGCCCCGCACCTCACCGCCCGCCAAATGGTAGAAGATTCCCTGCATATCGCGGCCGATATCTGCATCTACACCAACCATAATCTGATAATTGCGGAGCCGGCTTAAAGAGATTGGTGGCTGTCTGAGGTAGCAGATATGGAGCCATTAATTATTCGCCGCTCGCGCTGGAGCATTGGACAGCCTCTAATAATTTCTATAATTCTTCTGACAGCTCTCTATTCTATCACGACTGAGAAAAAAACACTTCAGACAAGTGATAATATATTAATAATAGTCCTAGGTGCCGCCGTATTATTTTTAATAATAGATGTAATAAGAGGTATTAGCCGCCAGCCAATAATATTACTCGACAACGCAGGCATCAACGACACTCGATTGAATGTGGGTACTATTCCGTGGGCTGAAATTCTGCAGATTTACATAGTATCAGGCTCTAAGAGTAGAGCCGTGCAGTTGGCGGTTTATCATCCTGAACAGTATCGTTCAAAAAGTTCGCCTTTCGTAATTCTTGCTGATGATATCGACATTTTACCCGAGGCTCTGGCCAATACTAGACTTGTTGCGAGGTACAAGGTGACGTAAATTTGTGAGAAATATATTTCCGCTTAGGTTATGCAACTTTCCACTTCGACCCTTACTACCGAACGTAAATGGCGAGCAGCAACTGGCTTGACACAAGCTCGATTTGAAAAATTACTGACTCATTTTAAGCAAGCTTATTCGCGCTTATTTGATTTACAAATAGCTGACCGTGATGCTTTTGCCATTCATGAGTCCATTATTAAAACGGAAGAAGAACTGCTGCTATTTACCCTATTTAGCTTTAAAGCCAGTTTAACTTACGATTTACTTGGTTTTGTAAGTGGGATGGATACCGCGAATGCTAAACGTTATCAAGACCGAGGAATTATGGTGCTTCAAGAAGCTTTAACACTGTCTGGTCATTTGCCTAAACGAGCGTTTGCTAGCGTAGACGAATTTGAAGCTTATTTTAGCCAGCACGAAACGTTGTTACTAGACGGAACGGAACAACGGATACAACGACCGCAAGATTATACTACTCAGAAAGACTCGTATAGTGGTAAAAAAAAGCGAATACCTTAAAAGAAATAGTCATTGCTACTACCACTAGGTGGATTGGATTTTTAAGTCATTTTCAACCGGGAAAACAGCATGATTATGGGTTACTTAAACAACTCTTTCCTGTTGATAAACAGTGGTTTAGAAAATTTACTTTTCAAGTACGCTAGTTAAAGCTATGCCCTTCAGGGCAAGACTTTAGTTGCTACTCACCTCTTCGCTATGAGCGCAGCTTGTTTCGTTATTTAGTAGGGAGCAATTTGTTCAACCGGCTTTAGCCGAAACCGCCGAATTTCATTCGCCATCAAACCTATGGACTTACAGTCCATAGTCGTTTAGTGTTCGCCTGGATTTAGGATTTCTGGGGTTTGGTAAGGATTATAAGTGTCCTACCTATTTTCTACCAATTAAAAAACCTAAGGGAAAAGAATTGACCCTGGAGCAGCGAGCCCTAAATAAAGAACAGGCGAGTAAACGTATTATAGTGGAACATGCTATCGGTGGCTGGAAACGTTATCGGATTTTGAGTGACCGTCTACGAATGCACGATTGGAAACGCTACGACAACGTGTTAGGAGTTTGTGCAGGGTTGTGGAATTTTTATCTATGTCCTTGACTTTCAAATCACAAAAAGTCTACTATATACTAGTGGCAAATGTATAATTGGTCAGCGCTGGGTAAGCTCACGCCTGCCCCTACGCCACCACTATATACTGAGCGTACCTCTCTATTTTTTTTCCGCTGAGCTGTAGGCTTATCGGTTCATTCCCTCTCCCATGCAAATCACCAATTTCCTCAAGCACCACTACCGCCACTTCAATGCCGCCGCCCTCATCGACGCGGCCGATGGCTACAACAAGCACCTCGCCGAAGGCGGCAAAATGATGATAACCCTGGCCGGTGCCATGAGCACCGCCGAAATGGGTATTCAGCTGGCTGAGCTGATTCGGCAGGATAAAGTGCAGATTATCAGCTGCACGGGTGCTAATCTGGAGGAAGATATCTTCAACCTCGTGGCCCACGACTTCTACGAGCGCGTGCCCAACTACCGCGACCTCACGCCCGCCGACGAGCAAGCCCTGCTGGAGCGCCACATGAACCGCGTGACCGACACTTGCATCCCCGAAGAGGAGGCCATGCGCCGCCTGGAGCACGTGGTATTGAAGTTTTGGGAGAAGGCCGACAAGGCCGGCGAAGCCTATTTTCCGCACGAGTTTTTCTACCAGATTCTGCTGAGCGGCGAGCTGGAGCAATACTACCAGATTGACCCCAAAGACTCGTGGATGCTGGCGGCGGCCGAGAAAAACCTGCCCATCATCTGCCCCGGCTGGGAAGACTCGACGCTCGGCAACATCTACGCCGGCCACGTCATCACGGGCGATATCAAGAACGTGCACACCATGCGCACGGGCATCCAGTACATGATTTACCTGGCTGAGTGGTACACCAAGCAGGCCACCGACGAGAGCAAGGTAGGCTTTTTCCAGATTGGTGGCGGCATTGCCGGCGACTTCCCCATCTGCGTAGTGCCCATGTTGCACCAGGACCTGGGCCGTACCACCGTACCACTGTGGGGCTATTTCTGCCAGATTTCGGACTCCACGACCAGCTACGGCAGCTACTCAGGCGCGGTGCCGAACGAGAAAATTACCTGGGGCAAGCTGGGCGAGAAAACCCCGAAATTCATCATTGAGAGCGACGCGACTATCGTGGCCCCGCTGATTTTTGCCATCGTGCTCGGGCAATAATTCTATGCTGACTCCGCGCCCAGCGCCGGCTTCCAGCAGCTCAAACGCCGCCCCGGTCTCTAGCCCTACCCCCCCTCATAGGACCGGGTGGGGCCGGGTGGCCGGGGCGGCGTTGCTGCTTATAGGAATAGCGGCGCTGCTGGCCTACCTGCTCACGCCCTACCCCGCCCTGCGCGACTGGTACCTGCGCCGCACGCCCTATTTGTACCGCGCCGCCGCCTGGCCCCATGACTTTTTCACGCCCGCCGTGAAATCCCGCGGCAACTTGCTGGCGACGCTGGCTTTGGCGGCGCTGGTGGGGGTAGGGGCCTACGGATGGTGGGCGCGCCCGCGCCAGCCAGCCCCGGCTGCGCCGCCACTGCGCCTGCTGAGCCGCGCCGACCGGCCCTGGCTGGTGGGGCTGCTGCTACTGGCGGCGAGCCTGTGGGCCTGGGGTGCTACGCAGGTACCACCAGCCTACGACGAAGTGTTTTCGGCGGTGTACTGCGCGGGTAATGAGTCACTCTTTGCGACCTGGAGCTACTACATGCTGCCCAACAACCACGTGCTGTTCAATCTGTTGAATAGCGGCTTGTTTGGCTGGCTGCACCGCCTGCCCTGGCTGGTGCCCACGGGCCGGCTGCTGTCGGGCCTGGCCTACGCGGGCACGCTGGCGGTGGTGTACCGGGTGGTGGCGGCCCTCACCGGGCGGCGGGGGGTAGGGGCGGTGTTGGCGGTGCTGGCGGGCCTGCAGTTTTCGCTATGGGGCTTCGGGTTTCAGGCCCGTGGCTATGCCTTATATGCGCTGCTACACTGGGTGGCGATAGGCACGCTGCTGGCGCACTGGCGGCAGCCCCGGCAAACTAAGTGGCTGACTATAAATATGCTGGCCGTGGCAGCGGGCTACGCGGTGGTGCCCACGTTCCTGTTCTACCACGCGGCGCAGCAGCTGGCGAGTGCGGTGGTGCAACTGCGGCAGCGCCGCTTCGACGGCCGGTTCTGGCGCTATCAGGCGGGCGCGCTGGCGCTGGCGGGCGCGTTTTATTTGCCAATTATCGGTTTCTCGGGCCTGGCAGCGCTAGCGGCCAACCCCTATGTGCTGCCCTTTAAAGGCAGCCTGACCGAGTTCGTCATCAAAGCCTGGCCCGATGTGAAGAGCTACGCGCCGTACGCGTTCGGCGAAATCGGGCTGGGGTCCTGGCCGGCTTATATCCTGATTTTACTTTTCAAGCACGCTAGTTAAAGCTATGCCCTTTAGGGCAAGACTTTAGTTGCTACTCCCTTTCGCCGGCCTTGCTTATGCAAGAACGGTCAATTTTTGATTGTCAGTTAGTTATTGCTCTTTGCCCAACGACTGACGCTAGCGTTTCGCCAGCAGAATTTCATTCTAGAGCGGCCCACTTTCAGTGGCTTCTTTCAGTCGGCTTTAGCCGAAACCGCCGAATTCCATTCGCTTTCAAACCTATGGACTTACAGTCCATAGTCGTTTAGTTCCCCTAACCCTGCTGGCGCACCGGCGCTACTGGCAGCTGGGGCTTTTGTACCTGGCGTGGCTGCTGGCCGTGGCCGGTGGCACGCTGGTGCTGCGGCACGTTATTTTTCACCGTAACCTGCTGGCATTCTTTAGCCTGGCGGTGGTGCTGGCTCCCCTCACGGTGGGCGTGTGGCTGGGCCGCTGGCGGCCGTGGGCCGGGCTGGCGGGCGCGTTGGTTATAATTGGGGGGGTAGGGCTGGGCTTCGTGCGCCACAACCCGGTGCGTGAGCCGCTGGCTTTGTATTACTGGAATCTGCAGGTCGGCTTCGACGCGGCGCAGCAGCGGCTGGCCACGTTGCCGGGCTGGGCGGCTTCCGTAGATTTCTCGCAGGAAAGCTTCTACCCGTATTTTCTTTACCGGCGGGCCGGCGGGGTGGCCCCGCATCCGGCGCAGCACCCGGCCCCGGCCGCCGATTACTTTATCACGGCTCCCAACGACGCGCTGCCGCCCGCCCTGGCCGGCCGCTACCAGCCCGTTGATACCGTCGGGACGTACCGGCTGTGGCGGCGCAAAGTATTGTAGCTTATTAGTTTAGGAATTTAAGTCAGGCGTAGCAAAACGCTAGGACTACCCTAGCCTTGCTGGTTGGTAGCCGGGCGGTCGGCTTGCGAAAGGCGACGCTCCCAACGATGCCGCGGCTGGTCCGCGGCCAGGGCTTGGGTACTAGCCGCAGTCGGCTCGGGGCAGGTTGCAACTGCCAATGTATAGTCAAAATTATCAGGATTTTCGTGGTAGAAAAGGGAGTCGCTCAGGGCGAGCTGGCCAAATAAATAAAGCATGGGGCGGGGGAATGGGTGGACGAGGGCTACTAAGACGAGATACCGAACCGCATACCGTAGTTGCAAGTCTAAAATCCGTAATTGACCAACGCCCACCCTTTCCGGACGCAACGGCCCGCCGCCGCGCTACTCCGCGAAGCCAGTCGAAGTGGTCAGGGCTTGCCAATCTTCAAAATTCTGGCTGAGCACGGTCAGCTTGTGGGTAGCGCGCTGGTAGGCATCCTGGCCGAGTAGCAGGTGCACGGGCGGATGGGCCTCGGTGGCGAGCTGCATAATAGCGGCGGCGGCTTTGTCGGGGTCGCCGGCCTGGCTGCCGTTCATAGTCAGGTACTTGGCGTGCGAGGCGCGAATGTCTGCGTAGGCCGCGATGGGCTGCTGCGGCATGGTCAGCGCCTCGGTGGTAAGGAAATTGGTGCGAAACGCGCCCGGCTCCACCACCGTCACCCGGATGCCGAAGCTGGCCACATCCTGCGCCAAAACTTCGCTGAAAGCACTCACGGCCGCTTTAGCGGCCGCGTACACGGCCCAGCCCGTAGCCCCCGCCAGTGCCGCGATGGAGGAAATGTTAATGATGTGCCCCGCCCCCGCGGCCCGCAGGTGCGGCAGCGCCTGCCGCACCACGTTGAACGTGCCGAACACGTTCACGTCGAAAGACTGGCGCGTTTCGTCGTCACTCAGCTCCTCAATGCTGCCGCCGATGCCGTAGCCGGCATTGTTCACCACGACATCGATCTGGCCGAACGTGCTGATAGTCTGCGCGATGGCCTGCCGCACGCTGGCATCGCTAGCCAGGTCTACTTGCAGCGGCAGGAAGGCCGGGCTGGAAGTGCCCACGGCGGCGGCCAGGGTTTCTTTAGTGCGCGAGGTGGCGGCTACTTGGTGGCCCTCGCGCAGGAGGCGTTTTACTAAACTCAGCCCGAGGCCCTGCGAGGCCCCGGTCACGAACCAGGTTTGGGGAGTGCTCATAATTTTTGCGTTTTTGACCCTGCAAAAGTAGCAGCGGCCCCCGCCGGCCGGCTTACCCGCTTCAAACCAATGCTTGCAAAAATCAAACAATCCGCATGGCCGTGGGGGCTACCCCGGTTTGCTTGCGAAAGAAATTACTGAAGTGCGCCGGCTCCTCAAAACCCAGGCAGTAACTGATTTCGGCCACGTTCCAGGCCGTGTGTTTGAGCAGGGTGTTGGCCTCCTGCACCAGCCGGCCGGCAATGAGCTGGGTAGTGGTTTTGCCAGTGACTTCTTTCAGGGCGCGGTTGAGGTGATTGACATGCACGGCCAGCTGCCGGGCAAAGGCGTGGGCAGTGCGCAGCTTCACCCGCTGCCCCGGCGACTCTATCGGAAACTGCCGCTCCAGCAGCTCCGTGAAGAGCGAGGTAATGCGCGTGGCCGCCGTACTGTCATGGTAGAGCGAGGTGGCGGGGTGCAGCTTCAAGGCGCTGTGCAGCAGCTCAAACACGTAGGTGCGCAGCAGGTCGTACTTGTGGGTGTAGTCCGAATTCAGCTCAGCCAGCATCTTTTCAAACAGGGGGCGTAGGGTGGCCGCTTGTGCATCGGTGAGAAAGTATACTGGCTGCCCGCCGGGCTTGAACATGGGTAGCTCCGGGGCGGCCAGCCCGACCTGCTGCTGCAAAAATGCCTCAGTGAAAATGCAGAAAATACCCGTCTGCTGGTCATCTAGGGGCTCCCACTGGTAGGGTATCAGCGGGTTAGCAAAAAACAGCGCGTGGCCGCGCAGGGCGATGGTTTTGTCCGCGAAATGATAGTTGCTATTACCCGATACCAGCGTGATTTTGTAAAAATCTTTGCGGCTGTACGGTATCTTACCCGCCTTTAGCCCCACAAAGTCATCGAGCCGAAACACGTTGAAATGCCCGATATCCTGCCGTAGGTTTTCGGGCAGTCAATGAATTTTAGTTAAGTAAAAGTCTTCGAGCGTCTGGGGCTTCGGCATAAGACAAAGTTACGAAAATCAAATGGCTGACTTGTCTAACTTCTCATCCGTAAAATGCTCCTGGTGCGGCGGCCGCGCGAATTTCTCCGCGTTGTAAGCAACTGAATCACCCCTTGGAATGGAGAGCGACTGCCAAGCTCCACCGGCCACCAAGCGGGCGATGAATACGAGCTGCCCCACGTGGTAGGGGTAGTGCGCCAGCTGCCGGTTGATGGCTTCCAGCACGGTGTGGCCCTGGTTTCGGATGTAGATGAGGCGCGCTAAATCATTGGGGGTGAGCGCATCGAGCGCGGCAAAAAGGCATTGCCAGCCGGCTTGCCACCGGGCCATGACCTCGGCGCGGGTAGGCAGGTCGTTGTTAAACTCCGCCTCACGCTCCCGCCAGGGCTTTTCGCCATCGGTGGTGAGGAAGTCCGTCCAGCGCGACAACATATTACCGCTCAGGTGTTTTACGATGGTAGCCAGGCTGTTGCTGACTGCATTGGGCTGCCAGTTCAGTTGCTTGTCGGGGACTTGCGCCAGCGCCTGCTCGCCCAACAATTGATAGTAAGCAAACTGCTTGCGGGCGCTGGAAAGGAAGTCGGTAGGCATGGCGGAGGTAGGGGGGTTAGCGGACTAAAAGTAAGTTTCCCCGGTCATTGGCCGGCTCACCGGCTCGGCGGGCCGGGAAGTTTTCTCACCCTGTTTGTTACTGCTATATGGCAACGACTCCCACTCCCCAGAAAATACTGGCCCGCCAGCACGAAATCTACGCCGATTACCTACGCGAAATCGACCGGCACCTAGCCGACCTCGTGGCCGGGCGGGCCACGGAAATGTTTGAAATCCGCGACCTGGCCGGGGTGCTCTGCATTCACCCTACCCACCTCAGCAACACCGTGAAGCTGGTGACGGGCCACGCGCCCTGCTACGATTTTCAGCGGCGCATCCTGGCCGTGGCCCAGCAGTTGCTGCGCGATACCGACCAGCCCGTGGCCGCCATCGCCGGTACGCTCACCTACGACCCGGCCAATTTCACCAAGTTTTTCAAGCGTTTCGGCGGCTGCACGCCCAAGCAATACCGCGAGCAGGTGCGCGCCGGGCAGCGTGAGCTAGCGGAACTATTAACCATTTAATCTGGGCTACTCACCATAAATGTAAGGGAGGGGGGTAGGACCTTTGTTCAATCAATTCACTCACGCAACCACTTTCTATGAGCACTTCCAAAATAGCCCTCGTCACGGGCGGCAGCCGCGGCCTCGGCAAAAGCATGGCCCTGAACCTGGCCAAAAAAGGCATCGACGTGCTGCTGACTTACCACAGCCAGCAAGCCGAAGCTGAGGCCGTAGTAGCCGAAATCAAGGCCCAGGGCCACCAGGCCGCCGCCTTGCAGCTCGACGCGGGCAACGCCGCCAGCTTCGACGCCTTTTTCGAGCAGGTGAAAACCACCCTGCACGATACCTTTCAGGCTGAGCAGTTTCAGTTTCTGATTAACAACGCGGGCACGTCGCTGCACGCCAACTTTGCCGACACCACCGAGGCGCAGTTTGATGAGGTAATGAACGTGCATCTCAAAGGCCCGTTCTTCCTCACCCAAAAGGCCCTACCCCTGCTGGCCGACGGCGGTCGCATCATCAACATCTCGTCGGGTCTGGCGCGCTTCAGCTTTCCCGGCTCGTCGGCCTACGCGGCCATGAAGGGCGCCATTGAAGTACTAACCCGCTACCAGGCCAAGGAGCTAGGCGCGCGCGGTATCACGGCCAACGTGGTAGCGCCCGGTGCCATCGCCACCGATTTCAGCGGCGGCATGGTGCGCGACAATCCTGAGGTAAACGCGATGGTGGCCGGCATGACGGCCCTGGGCCGGGTAGGCGAGCCCGAAGACATCGGCCCCATTGTGGCCTTCCTCTGCACCGACGATGCCCGCTGGATTGCGGCCCAGCGTATTGAAGCATCGGGCGGCACGCTCGTGTAGGCGGCTGCGAATTAGCTTGCTAAATGATAAAAGCCCTGCTTTTCCAATTACGGAAAGGCAGGGCTTTCTTTTAAGCGTTGTGATTCCGAGGTGTCGTGGCTTACGAAAACCTGTAAGGTCAAGCGCTCAACTATTCTGTATCGTCGTCAAATTCGCTGTCAGGTACCAAGCCAGCTATAAATTCCTCAAAGCTGTTTGCAACCGCCACATCTTCATCCAGCTCAGTATCAATCCAGCTGATAGTAGGAATGCTACCCTGGCGATAATCGAGGGTTATAAACCAGTGGCCATCACCAGTTAACGTAACCTGTTTTTCGGGTAAGCCCCATTCCCCGGTCAGGTAAATGCTATCCAGTAAGTTTAATACGGTAGTGCCAGCTGGTTCGGGCAGAATACCAAACATATCAGCCAATGGCACATGATTATCGGCCCAGGAAGTTTTTTGCGACATAGGAAAAACAAAGCCGCGCGTATAACCGCCATTCTGAATTGCCAATAAGTCGAGCAATAATTGCGGAAGCTTAACCCCCAACGCAGTTTCGGCCAAGCTTATTAATTCCTTAGTAAGCGGCAGCCGAGGAGTTGAAGCTGAATCCCAAAAGTTGGTCGCATCAAAATTCATGATACACGCTTAAAACCGAAATAGCGGCCGATACGGATTCCAGATGCCCCACGGAATCATGAGCAGCACCAGCAGCAGCCCGATGCCGAAGTAGGTAAAGGCTTTCTTGTGCTTGAGCGTATCGCTGGAAGCATTTTTGAGGGCAATGCGGCCCACCTGGGCCAGAATGGCGGCTAATAACATTACCACCACGTGCTCCATGCCGAAAAAGCGAGTGGTAGGGTCTTTCATGGCCCCGGCTACTTTCATCGCCTTAAGGCCGTAGGGGCTCAGGCCGAAGTAGAGCCCCAGACCCACAATGACTTGCAGCCACATAAAGCCCGAAAACGCGGCGCTGATGGCGTTGTCGCCCTTGGTGAAGGGCCGGCGGGCCGTCCAGCCCATATAGGCGCGCACCACGGCCAGCAGGCCCGCGCCCAGCACAAACCACCGCAGCCACGAATGAAGAAGAAGAAGTACCTGATACATGCGTAAAAGCAAAAGCGCCGGGCAGCCCGGCCGGTGAAAAACTGCCGCGAAGCTACGGGCCGCTAGTCGTACCTAGGAAAATTCGCCCGGCTCGGGCACCGGCGCGGGCGCGCCGCCGCGCGCCGCTTTGGCCCGCTGCTCATCGCGCATAGCCACGGCCAGCGCGATAAAAATGGAGAAAAATGGCAGCACCAGTCCCAGCAAAAACCACTTGAGCCGCGAGTGCCCGTGCGAATAGGCGATGTACATCGTCACCGAAGCCAATAAGGCATCCAGAAACAGCAGAAAGATGGCCCCAAAAAAGAAGGTAGCAAACATAAATTACCGGGCTTTGCCGCGCTTCACCAGGTAGGCGTGCAGCACTTTGTCGAACGGCTCGCGCACGTCCACGGGTACAAAATCAATCTTGAGCTGGCCGCAGCGCAGCGCCAGGTCGTCCTCAAACTGCCGCATGGCCGCCCGGTACTGTTCGCGCACCTGCGCCGGCTGCAACCGGATTTCCTGGCCCGTCTCCACATCTTCAAAAATGTAGGGCCGGTCCTGAAAGTCAAAATTACTCTCCGTGGCCCGGTCCAGCACGTGAAACACCAGCACCTCGTGGTGCTGGTGGCGCAGGTGCTGCAAGGCCGCCAGCGCCGCCGCCTGCTCGGCCGCCCCGCGCCCCAGCATATCGCTGAACAAAATCACGAGCGAGCGCTTCGGAATCTGCTGTGCGATGGCGTGCAGCACGCCGGCCACGTCGGTCGCCTGGCCGGGCCGGCTGGGGGGGGTAGGGCGCTCCAGCAGCTGTTGCAGGGCCAGCAGCAGCGTGTGGCGATGCACCGACGTAGCGCGCACCGGCGTTTGCAGCTCCACGGTTTCGGCGAAGGTGACGAGGCCCACCGCGTCGCGCTGCCGCTGCAGCAGCGTCGTGAGCGCCGCCGCAGCTAGCACGCTGAATTTCAGCTTATCATGGCCGGGGGAGGGGTAGTACATGCTCGGGCTCACGTCGAGCAGCAGGTGCGCGCGCAGGTTGGTTTCCTCCTCGTAGCGCTTCACGAAGAGCTTGTCGGTGCGGGCAAACACCTTCCAGTCCACGTGCCGGGTGCTGTCGCCGGGGTTGTAAAGCCGGTGCTCCGAAAACTCGACCGAAAAGCCGTGGTAGGGCGACTGGTGCAGGCCGGTAATAAAGCCATCAACCAGCTGCCGGGCCAGCAGCTCCAGGTTTTCAAACGAGCGAATAGCGGCCAGGTCGAGCGCGGGTGCGGGCATGGAAGGGGGGTAGGGAATGCTGGTACGTAAGTAAAAATCAAGTAGCTACATCAATCTAAGGTAGCGTTTATGGATAAGTAATTCTGCGGCGTTCCGGCGATACGGGGCTGAAATAATCTTACGTGCTGATAAACAAGCCGCCCACTGCTTGAGTTTCGCCGGGACAAAAGCCGAATTTAGGTTCGCCTTTCCGGCTCTATCTTTGCTTTAGCCGACGTAAGTTTAGCTGTTTAAAAATTAAAACCACCCCTACTATCCCCTCTCTCAACCCGTGGAAGACCGGTATTCTAAAGACCAGGAAGAAATCTACTCGCACCGCATGAAGGCGGGTAAGCGCACGTATTTCTTCGACGTAAAAGCCACCCGTGGCCAGGATTATTACCTCACCATTACCGAAAGTAAGCGTCGCCCCGGCGCTGACCCCGACGGACCTGCCAGCTACGAAAAGCACAAGATTTTTCTCTATAAGGAAGATTTCAATAAATTTATCGATGCTCTGCACGATGCCGTGGACTATGTGCGCGACGAGCTGCTGACCGAGGAAGAAGTAGCCGAGCTCGACCGCCCGCGCCCCGCCTTCGATGGCGAGCAGCCCCGCCCCGCCCACCACGAAGGTCAGGCACCCGACGCCCCTACCCCCCCCGCCGGGTACGACGCCGCCCCCGACCTGGGCGAGAGCACCTATTAACTACACGCAACAAGCACGAGGGGAAGAAATAGTAGTAGCGCGCCGCTGTTCCGCACCAGGAGCAGCGGCGCTTTGCATTCGCGGCTAGGCCCCGCCGCCCGCCGTACCTTTGCCCAGTGAGTCAGGAACAATTCTTAACTCATAACTCTCAACTCATAATTAAATAAAATGGGCCTCCGCTGCGGTATTGTCGGCCTGCCGAATGTCGGCAAATCCACGCTTTTCAACGCGTTATCCAACGCCAAGGCCGAATCGGCCAACTATCCTTTCTGCACCATCGAGCCCAACGTGGGCGTCATTACCGTGCCCGACGAGCGCCTCCAGATTCTGGAAGCCCTCGTGAACCCCAAGCGCGTGCTGCCCACCATCATCGAGTTCGTGGACATTGCCGGCCTCGTGAAGGGCGCCAGCAAGGGCGAGGGCCTGGGCAATAAATTCCTGGCCAACATCCGCGAAGTAGATGCCATCATTCACGTGGTGCGCTGCTTCGACGACCCCAACATCGTGCACGTGGCCGGCGGCGTGGATCCCGTTTTTGACAAGGACGTGATTGATACGGAGCTGCAAATCAAGGATTTGGAGAGTATCGATAAGAAGCTCATCAAGTCGGAGCGCAGCGCCAAGGCCGGCGACGCCGTGGCCAAAAAGGAAGTGGCCAGCCTGCACCTCTTTAAGTCGGCCCTCGAAGCTGGCCAGAACGCCCGCGCCGTAGCAGCCGGCCCCGACGACCTGGAGGCCGTAGCCGACTTGCAGCTGCTCACCATCAAGCCCGTAATTTACGTGGCCAACGTGGATGAAGCCAGCATCGCAACCGATGGCAACAAGCACGTGACCGCTCTGAGCGAGCACGTTAAAAGCGAGAACGCGCAAGTCGTGCTCGTGTCGGCCGCCATTGAGTCGCAGATTGCCGAGATGGAGGACGCCGACGAAAAGGCCATGTACCTGAGCGAATACGGCCTCACCGAGTCGGGCCTCAACAAGCTCATCCGGGCCAGCTATGAATTGCTGAACCTCATCACCTACTTCACCGCCGGCGTGCAGGAAGTACGCGCCTGGACCGTGCATCGCGGCGACAAAGCTCCCGCCGCCGCCGGCGTTATTCACTCCGATTTCGAGAAGGGCTTTATCCGTGCGGAGGTTATCAAGCTCGCCGATTACCAAGAGTATAAAACCGAAGTTAAAATAAAGGAAGCCGGTAAAATGGCCGTGGAGGGTAAGGATTACGTGGTGCAGGATGGCGACATTATGCACTTCCGGTTTAATGTGTAAGTAATAGTTTTGGTCGTTTGTCATTGCGAGGAGGAACGACGAAGCAACCTTTCCTTGTCGTTGAACCTACCCGGTTGGCGTCCCTAACCGGAAGGAAAGATTGCTTCGTCGTTCCTCCTCGCAATGACAGGCAATACCTGCGCTACAACCGTTAAAAAACTAGCAACTAGAATCTGCCCCAACGTATCTTTGCCCCCCGTCCAAAACCTAGCCCTACCTCCTCTTATGAAGTTCATTGTTTCGTCCTCGGCCCTGCTCAAGCAGCTCCAGAGCATCAACGGCGTGGTCACGAACAACCCCGTGGTGCCCATCCTGGAGAACTTCCTCTTTGAGATTGAGCCCGGCAAGCTCACCATCACCGCCTCCGACCTGGAAACGAGCATGATGACCGAGCTGCCCATCGAGTCGCGCGAAGCGGGGCGCATCGCGGCCCCGGCCCGCATCCTGCTCGACACGCTCAAGAACCTGCCCGACCAGCCCGTAACTTTCACGCTGGATGAGGAAACCTACACCATCGAAATCAGCTCGGCCAACGGCCGCTACAAGCTGGCCGGCGAGAACGCCGCCGACTTTCCCCGCGTGCCGGTGGTGAAGGGCTCCAGCCCGGTCGAGATGCCGTCGTCGTCGCTGGCGCGTGCCATTAACAAGACAATTTTCGCAGTGAGCACCGACGAGCTACGGCCGGCCATGACCGGCATTTTGGTGCAATTAGGCGAGGCGCAGGTAACTTTCGTGGCCACCGATGGCCACCGCCTGTTGCGCTACCGCCGCCAGGATGTGGGCGCCGGCCAGACCGCCAACCTCATCATTCCGCGCAAGGCCTTCACCCTGCTGAAAAGCTCCCTACCCTCCGAGGCCACGCCGGTGCGCATCGAGTTCAATCAGAGCAACGCGTTTTTCTCGTTCAACCAGATGCGGCTGGTGTGCCGCCTCATCGATGAGCGCTACCCCGACTACGAGAACGTAATTCCGGTCAGCAACCCCAACAAGCTGACCATCAACCGCCAGGAGCTGCTGAACTCGGTGCGCCGCATCAGCATCTATTCCAACAAGACGACCCACCAGGTGCGCCTGCGCCTCACCGGCTCCGAGCTGGTAATTTCGGCCGAAGACCTTGATTTTAGCAACGAAGCCAAGGAAACGCTGGCTTGCCAGTACGACGGCGAGGACATGGAAATCGGTTTCAACGCCCGCTTCCTGCAAGAAATGCTGTCGAACATCGACTCCGAAGAAATCACCCTGGAGCTGAGCACGCCCAACCGCGCCGGCCTGCTCATGCCCGCCCAGCCCGATGAAAACGAAAGCATCCTGATGCTGGTAATGCCGGTGATGCTCAATAATTACGTGTAACTAAAAAGCAAGTAAACAAGAAATCGTCTGTCATGGCGAGCCTGCGAAGCAATCGCACCAGAACGAGCCGTGTGGGTATCGTTTTGGTGCGATTGCTTCGCAGGCTCGCCATGACAGACGATTGTTATAACCTAACTACTCTCCCATGAAAAAGTCCGAAATCCGCTTCAGTATTGCTCTTGACGACCAGAAGGTGCCCGAGGCCATCAGCTGGCAGGCCACCGACGCGGGGCCTGATATTCAATTTGCCAAGGCCATCAACGTCGCCATCTGGGACCGCAATACTGATGCGACGATGAAAATTGACCTCTGGACCAAAGACATGCCCACCGATGCCATGAAGTACTTCGTGGTCGATAACATTGGCTCAATGGCTGAAACCATTCAGACGGCCACCGGTGACAAGAAAATGGCTGAAATGATGCGCCAGCTCTGCAAAGAGCTGAGCGACTATATTGAGGAGCAAGGCCCTGCCAATTAGTAGGAAGCTAAAAGCCAGGTAAATAAAAGAGGCCTTCCCAGTGCTGGGAAGGCCTCTTTTTGGTTTGCGTAAAAGCTGTTGCTTAGCGCAGCGTGCGGCCGAAGGACTCACTGGAGCGCTTGGCATCCTTGGCTTTGGTGGGGCTCATCACCGCATCGTTGGCGCGGGAGGGGGTAGGGTTTTGCACCGAATTCACCAGATTGGAAGCCGAGGCGTTTTGGGCGTAGTTGCGGTCGGCCTGGGCGTAGCGCTTGCGGGCATCGAAGTAGGTAGTGTACTGGTCGGTGGTGAGCACCGCTTGCAGCTCCTGGTCGCGCTCGTGGCCAATGGCCTTCGACTGTTTTGCGAGCTGTTCGGGACTGGTAGCATACTGGCGCTCAGCGATTTCCAGCTTGGCAATCTTATCGGTATTGATGGCGCGCAGGCGGGTAGCCTGATAGCCGTTCAGACGCAGGTCGCGCGTCATTTGGTCGCTCAGGTGCTCGGCGCGGTCGCTCACGGCGGGGTTGAGGCGCGGGCTGGACTGGGTTTTGTCCTGCGGCATGGGCGAGGACGGGGCGGGCACGGGCGCTATTTGCTGCGCGTGCGCCGCGAAAGTGGCGGCGAGCAGAACAAGGGCAAAAGCAGATTTCATGGGCAGATAGGGCAGGGGTAGGAACGAGAAAAGCCAACTATCGCGCCAGGGACCCAGGGGCGCGGGGCTGCTCGTTCTAACGCAGAAGGCGGCGGGTGGGTTAAGAAATTGTGCCTTCCGCGCGCTGCTTAACGCCCTGCCTCATCGCTTAAAACTGATTTTTCCACATCATGCTTTCCACCGGCCGGTCGCTGCGCTCGTTGTATTTGGCCGATTGCTTGCGGTTGTAAAACGTCTGCACATCGCCCTGAATACCAAAGTAGATGAGTTGACCAATGGGCATTCCCGGATACACCCGCACGGGCATCGACACGCTGATTTCCAGCGTCCAATGGTTGCAAAAACCCACGTCGCCTTTGCCGGCGGTGGCGTGAATATCGATGCCCAGCCGGCCGACGCTGCTCTTGCCTTCGAGGAAGGGCACGTGGGCGTGGGTTTCGGTGTATTCGTCGGTCACGCCCAAGTACAGGATGCCGGGCTGGAGCACGAAGCCTTCCTCAGCGGACATCTCAAACGTCGTGATTTTGTTGTGGCGGCGGGCGTCGAGCACCGCGTCGTCGTAGGTAGCTAGGAAGCGTCCCAGGTGCACGTCGTAGGAGTTGGTACCGAGGCAGCCGGGGTCAAAGGGCTGCACCACGATGGTACCGCGCTCCATTTCGGCGCGGATTTGCTGGTCGGTCAGAATCACGGATTTAGCGGATTTAAGCGAATTTCACGGATTTTGTGGACGATTTCGTCCGCGTAATCAGCGTGCAATCGGAAGGGTAATTAAGTACGCTCGTCGTCGTCGTATTCGTCGGCGGGCAGCTCATCGGTCGATTGGGGGCGAAATTGGCTGAAGAAGCCGGGGCCGCGCTCGACGGGGGGGGTAGGGGCGTCGGGTGCGGACAGACCTTCATCGTTGGCGGGGGGGTAGTAAGCCTGCTCCGCTTCGAGGTCGCGCACGCGGCGGCGCAGGCGGCGCTGCTCAGGCAGCAGGCTAGCCACTGTGAAGAGCAGCAGGCCAAACGAGCCCAGGCTCAGCAGCAGCGTGAAGTAGCCAACCCAGCCGGGGCCGCCGGAGGGGGTAGGGGCCTCCTCGGCGAGCGCGCCGCTGGCGGGGCGTTCGGGCTCGGCGCTGGAGTGGGGGGGTAGAGCGTCGTCGCCGGGGGCGGGGCCGTTGGTGGTGAGGGGCGCGGCCGGGGCCAACGGCTCTTCGGGCTCGGCGGTGGCAGGCTTGGCGGTAGCGGGGTTAGCGCTGGCGTTGAAGCGGGCGACGGCCTGCTTGATGGCGCGCTGCTCGTTGCGAATGAGGGCCGACTTTTCATCGCGCGGCAGGCCGCGGATAAAGAACTCGAAGTTGCGGTCGCGCACCACGCCGCTGAGCTGCTTCTCAAACTCGGCCAGCGTGAGCGGGCCGTTGCCAAAGCGCGTCTTGTAGCGCTCGGCCACACCGTTGTAGTTCTGAAACAGCTTTTGCAGCTCGGCGTTGTTCTCGAAGCTAGTAAACTGCTGGCGAGCGGCGGCGGTGCGCAGGTTTTCGGGGTATTTCTGGCGGGTGAAGTGCTTGTCGTACACCGTCTCGAAGGTGCGAAAATTCAGCTCATCAATGGTGCGGTCAAACAGCTGTTTGTTGGCCGCAGCAGGCGTCTGGGCCTGGGCCAGCAGCGGAAGAAAGAACAGTAAGCTGAGCAGAAGACGCATGGCGTGAAATAGCGCGGAGTTTAGCAAAGGTGGCGAATTTCGCAGAATTTTAGGGCGTTAGCCTCTGCGAAGCTCTGCCAACTCTGCAAAGCTCCGCGCTAAAAAACTACTGGTGCGCCTCAACCAGCGACTCGCGGCAGGCGGTGAGGTATTTATCCACCAGCTCGTCGGTGATGGCCGTGGAAATGAACAGCGCCTCAAACTGCGAGGGTGCCAGGTAGATGCCGCGCCGCAACATGCCGTGGAAGTAGCGTCCAAACGCCGGCAGGTCCGACTTCTTGGCATCCTCCAGGTTGTTGACGGGCTCCGCGGTGAAGAACAGGCTGAACATTGAGCCCACCTGGTTCACGGTGTAGTTCAGGCCTAATTCCTTGGCAATCTGGCGGGTGCCGTCGGCCAGGCGGGTGCTGGTGGCTTCGAGCTGCTGATACACTTCGGGGTGCTCGTGCAGGTAGCGCAGCTGGGCCAGGCCGGCGGCGGTGGCCAGCGGGTTGCCCGAGAGCGTGCCGGCCTGGTACACTTTGCCGGCCGGTGCCACTTGATTCATAATGTCAGCCCTACCCCCATAAGCCCCCACGGGCAGGCCGCCGCCGATGATTTTGCCCAGCGTCGTCAGGTCGGGCACCACGCCAAAGCGCTCCTGCGCGCCGCCCGCCGCGAGGCGGAAGCCCGTCATCACCTCATCAAAAATGAGCACGATGCCGTGCTGGGTGCAGAGCCCGCGCAGCCCGGCCAGGAAGCCAGGAGCCGGTTCCACGAGGCCCATGTTGCCCACCACCGGCTCCACAATAATGGCGGCCAGTTGGCCGGGATTGGCGGCGATGGCGGCCTCCACGGCGGCCAGGTCGTTGTAGGGCACCGTGAGCGTATCCTGGGCCACGCCCAGCGTCACGCCCAGCGAGTCGGGCGCGCCGAGCGTGAGCGCGCCCGAGCCGGCGGCAATCAGAAACGAGTCGCCGTGCCCGTGGTAGCAGCCCTCAAACTTGAGGATTTTGGCGCGGCCCGTGTAGCCGCGCGCCACCCGAATGGCCGACATGGTGGCCTCGGTGCCGGAGTTCACCAGCCGCACTTTCTCCACGCTGGGTACCATCTCGATGAGCAGCTCGGCCAGCTCGACCTCGCGCCGGGTAGGCGCTCCGAACGAAAACGAGTCGGGCAGCGCCTGGGCGAGCGCCTCCTGCACCGGCGCAAAAGCGTGGCCAAGTATCATCGGTCCCCACGAATTAATGAAATCAACGTATTGATTGCCATCCACATCCGTGAGCCATGCCCCCTGGGCCGACTGCATGAACACGGGCGCGCCGCCCACCGAGCGAAAGGCCCGCACCGGCGAGTTAACCCCGCCCGGAATCAGCTCCTGAGCGCGGGCAAATAAAGTTTCGGAAGTAGTCATGCAATTCAGAGTGCTATTTTCTATTCTAAAATTCAGTTGTCATTGCGAGCATGTTGCGCATCAAGCAAGGGCGAAGTGGAGCGCGGCAATTTTTCCTACTCATTGAACAGTAATCTTGTTGAACAGTAATCTTGGCGTGAAGGAAGGATTGCCGCGCTCCACTTCGCCCTTGCTTGATGCGCAACATGCTCGCAATGACAATTAGTTAACTAATACACTTACTACCGCAGCAGCTGCGGCTCCAGGTTGCTGAGCTTTAGGAGGGGCACGGTTTGGTTGTCGTGAGCGCCGTTGGGGTAGGTGTGGCCTTCAAAAATGGCCCCCGACGGCGGCGGCTCCGTAGCCAGCGCGGCCTGAAAGGCGGGGCCATATGCTTGCAGCGCATTGGCAAAGAATAACAGCAGCTCGAAGCCCTGGTCGGCAAACACGGAGGGCGGCACTTTTTGCTGGGTCAGGTAGAGCTGGCGAAAGCGCCGGTAGCCCAGCCCCTGCCGGTCGAAGTAGCGCGGCTGATAGTAATAGACGCCCGCGCTGCCCAGCTGCCCCACGCCGAGGCCGGGGTTGTCGAGCCAGGTGCCGGGCACCAGCAGCGCCGGCCGGCTAGCGGCCGGCACCTGGCCCAGCGCGGTGAAGGCGGCCGGCCCCACTTTGCGGTTGTCGGAAGCCACCACGACGTGGCTGGCCCCCACTAGCTCAGCCGGCACGAGGGCGGCAGTCAGACTGGCAGGGTCATCGGGCCGGAAGCTGTGAGTAGCCGGAATATGGCCGCCCGCCGCCTCGTAGGCCGCCTGGTAGGCAGCGGCAAAGTCGTTTTCGTCCTTGCTGTCTTCGTGCAGCAGCACAGCCGGCCGGCCGGTGCCAAACGAAACGGCCGCAAACTGCGCCGCCACCCGCCCCTGAGTGGCCGCGCTCGGCGCGTAGAGGTAGTGGTAGGGGTTGTCCTGCACCAGGCTGCCATCCTGCGAGAGCGGGTTGATGCAGATAATCTGGTGGTCGCGGGCGTAGCGGGCCAGCAGCTTAGCTCCCGACTTATACACCGGCCCGATGAGCATGTCCAGGCCCGCCAGCTCGGGCAGGGCCAGCACGCTCTTGAGTGTCAGCGTGTCAGCGCCCGTGTCGTAGGCGAAAAGCTGCACCGGGTGGCCGGCGCGCTGCAGCGAGTCCTGGGCCAGGCGCAGGCCGGCGTAGAGGTCGGTCACGAACTGGTTTTTCCGCTGCGTCTGCCAGCTGTTGTCTTGCAGCTCGAAGGGCAGCAGCACGCCAATGCTATACGTGCCTTTGCGGGGCAGCGCCTTGGGCACGGCCGGAGCCGCAAAGGCCGCCGCATACCGATTGCGGTCGAGCTTAAACTGCGCCACGAGCGCATCGAGCTGCTGGCGGTCGGCCTCGCTGAGGGGGGTAGCAGTCAGCAGATAATCAGCATATAATCGGCCGATAAGCTTGCTCTGCGGATAGCGTTTCAGCAAGCGCTGCCAGGTGGCGCGGTCTTTCAGCTTGGCTAAGTAGTTGGTTTGCATGGCCTCGCGCGGGGCGGCATACGGCTCGGCGGGCAGCTGGCCCAGGGTGCGCAGGGCGGTGTCGTAGTCGCCCTGCTCAAACGAAACCTGACCCTGCAAATACAGCGCTTCGGGTAGGCCGGGGTAGGCCGGGTACTGGTTGCGCAGCAGGTTGAGCATTTGCTCGGCCTCGACCCACTGGCCCAGGCGGCCCGCTGCCACGGCGTAGAGGTAGGCCGCGTCGGGAGCCTGGGCAAAATGGTTGACGGGCTGCGCCAGGGGCTCCAGCTCCCGCATGGCCGCGGCGTAGTGGCCCTGGTCGAGCTGCGCTTTGCCGGCGCGGTAGCGCGTAAGCTGGCCCTGGGCGGCCGCACCCAGGGCCAGTAAAAGGAGGGGTAGCAACAACAGCCGCCGCCACATCAGCGGGACAACGGCACGGTACAGACAGGTCATGGGGGGTAGGGCGGGCCAGCATTGGCCACCGCAAAGGTACGCCCGGCCGGGGAGGGCCCGAAAGCAACCCGCGCGGCCCCGCTTCCTACCTTAGCGTTCCCACCCGCGCGCAACTTCCCGCTTAAGTAGTCAGTCAAAAGTAGCTGAGTAAAAAGAACGTCCTTCCGAGCTTGCCGAGGAATCTCGCGGGCGTCGTTGAACAAAGCCCGAACGGCCCGGGCGAGATTCCTCGGCAAGCTCGGAAGGACGTTCTTTTTATACCCGTTTACTTCTGCACGAGTGCTCAACGAAACTCCCAATCGCGTGCTACCCCCCTGCCATAGCGCGCCTTGTAGCCTTTCACGCCGATGTACCTATCCATGCCTTTGTCGTTGCCCGCCCTGCGCCGCCGCCTGCCGCTGCTATTAATACTGGGGTTGTCGCTGGCCCTGAGCTTCGCGCTCATCGCCGTGCGCGTGTTCATTACCGGGCAGCTGCTATTTATATTTCTGCTCTGGAATTTGTTTCTGGCCGCCATTCCGTTTGCGCTGAGCGCGGCGCTGCACCTGGCGGCCCGGCCGCCCCAGGCGCGGCTGCTGCTGCCCATCGGGGCGGTGTGGCTGCTGTTTTTTCCCAACGCGCCCTACCTCGTCACCGACCTTTTTCACCTCGTGCCCCACTCCGGCGTGCCCTACTGGTACGACCTGGCGCTCATCATGTCCTGCGCCTGGAACGGGCTGATGCTGGCCTTCGCCTCGCTGCTCGATATGCACGCGCTGGTGCGCCAGCGCCTGGGCTTCTGGGCCGGCTGGGGCTTCGTAACGGTGGCGCTGGGCCTCAGCGCCTTCGGCGTGTACCTGGGCCGCTACCTGCGCTACAATTCCTGGGATATTCTCAGCAACCCGTTTACCCTGGTTTATGACATCGTGCAGCGCTTCCTGCACCCCTTCCACAACTGGCAAACCTGGGGTGTAACGGTCGTGTTCTGGTCCTTTCTGCTCATTGCCTACGCCACCGTGCGCCTGCTGGGGCAGGGTAGGGAATTGGGTTCACGGGAAGAGGAATAAGGAATTTTTCCGATTGGAATACTCCTCCTATCTTCTCTACTTCACGCCACCTTCCCAGGCGGCCAGCGCCGCCTTATGCTCGGCGGCGGCGCGGGCCAGCAGGGCGGGGGTAGGGCCCGTGCCCAGGTAAATGGTCGTGCCGCGCTCGCGGGCGTATGGGTTCGTGATTTCCCCTACTTTTTTAAGGGATTGAAAGTACGGCACCAGCTCGGCCGGGTGGCCTTCGCCCACTAGCAGCACGTTCCGATAGGGCCGCGCCGGCCACTGCGGAAACCAGTATAAGTAGCTGCCGTTGAAGCTGGTGGCGGCGGGCATGGGCCGGTCGCGGTTGTAGTAGTTGATGGCACCGGCCTCGCCGTAATTATCACACTTGATGAGCGTGCTGACCCGCGTCGAGTCGGGTAATGCCTGATAGGCCAGCCAGGTTTTATCGGCCAGCTCCTGCCAGCCCAGCATATCGGCAAAATCCTGGGGTAGGGGGTGCGCCTCGCCATCTTCCCAGCGGTTGAGGCCCAGCTTTTGGTGAATGGGCCGCTGGCTAAGACGCGCCATCGCGGCCGGTGCCAGCACCGGGAAAATATCGCGCACGATGAGCACCCACAGCAGCACCGGCAGCCCCAACAGCGCCACGCGCAGGCCCGGCCGGTGCGCCAGCCGCGCCTGCCACCACACTGCGCCCACCGCAAACAGCGCCGGGTAGTAACCCAGGCCGTAGTAGCTTTTGCCGTGTAACAGGGTCAGAATCAGCAGCCCTGCCACGTACACCAGTCCCGCCACGCGGGCGGCGGGCGCGGGCCGCCCGCGCAGGGCAGCCCACAGCCCCGGCACCCATATTAGCAGCGCCGCGAAGCACAGCAGCAGCTGCTCTTTCCAAAATCCAGCCGCCGTTACGTGCACTAGTTGCTCGTCGTGCAGCAAGGCCATGTGGTGCCGAAAGGGTAGGCCATGCGCCAGCTGCCAGCCCAGCGTGGGCGCGGCCACCAGCAAGGCCAGGCCCGCCGCCAGCCAAATGGGCCGCCGCCCCAGCGTGCGCGGCGCCGCAACCAGCAGCGCGGCCAGCACAGCTGCCCCAAAAAAGAACGTCGTGTACTTGTTCAGCACGCCCAGGCCCAGCACCAGGCCCAGCCAATAGAGGTGGCGCGGCCGGCCATCGGGCTGCATATAGCGCACCAGCAGGTAAGTGCCCAGCGTGAAGCTGAACACTTCGAACGCATTGGGCTGAAACAGCAGGTTGAGCCGCCCGTAGGCCGTGGTGAGGTAGCACACGCCGGCCAGCGCCTGCGCCCACGGCCCGCCGCCCAGCCGCCGCGCCAGCCGCACCACCACGTAAATAGTGCCGCTACCCCAGAGCAGCGGCCAGAATTTCACCCAGAAAAAACCGCCGCCCACCGCCAGCGTCAGCCAGCTTTGCAGCGCCGTGAGGGGCGGCACTTCGATGTAGCCCCAGGCCAGGTGGTGGCCGTAGTCGAGGTATAGATATTCGTCGCGGTGCAGCTCGTAGGTACCGTAGCCCGCCAGCAGCAAGCTCGATACGAACTTAAGCAAGGCAAAAAGCAGGGGTAGGCGGTGTTTCATACTGCTGGGCAGAAGGGAATAGACGCTTGTCATTGCGAGCTTGCGAAGCAATCGCACTCGAACGAGTGGTGCGCATGTCGTTCAGGTGCGATTGCCTCGCAAGCTCGCAATGACAAGCGGGTTTTTTGCTTACTCCTTACCGATACTTATACATGTCCTGGTCCCGCCTGCTCTCCACCCGCCGCTACCCCGACCGCCCCGCCGAGGTGCCTACCCCCGGCCGCTCGCCCTACCTCGCTGATTATGACCGGGTAGTGTTCTCGTCGGCCTTCCGGCGCTTGCAGCGCAAAACCCAGGTGATGCCGCTGCCCGAAACCGACTTCGTGCACACCCGCCTCACGCACTCGCTCGAAACTGCCTGCGTGGGCCGCTCGCTGGGCCGTCTCTCGGCCCGCCGCGTGCTCGAAAACGACCCCGATATTGCCCGCGAGCTGCCCGATTTTGCCCAAGACTGCGGCGACATCGTGGCTGCCGCCTGCCTGGCCCACGATATCGGCAATCCGCCCTTCGGCCACTCGGGCGAGGATGCCATCTCAGCCTATTTCGCCAGCCCCGCTGCCGAGCGGTTTATCAGCGAGCTGACTCCTGAAGAGTTGGCTGATTTACAGCATTTTGAGGGCAACGCCGCCGGCTTTCGCATTCTCACCCACACCTACCCGGCGCTCAGTAGCGGCTCGGGCGGCTTGGGGCTCACCCACGCTACGCTCGGCGCCTTTACCAAGTACCCGCGCCCGTCGCTCATCGACGCCAGCAAGAAGCAAAACGGGGCCAGCGAGAAGAAATACGGTCATTTTCAGGCCGAAAACTCCCGCTTCCGGCTCGTGGCCGAAGAGCTGGGCCTGCGACCCAAAGATGCCCCGGCCGGCTTCTACCACCGCCACCCGCTAGCCTTTCTGGTGGAGGCCGCCGACGATATCTGCTACCGCATCATCGACTTCGAAGATGGCCTCAAGCTCGGCCTCATCGACCACGAGCGCGGCCTGGCGCTGCTGCGCCAGCTGCGCGCCGCCGCCCCCAACGCCCGCCCCAAAAGTAGCGGCGGCAGTAGCCTGGAGTGGCGCGACTGGCAGGAGGAGCTGGGCTACCTGCGCGCCACGCTCATCGGCCAGCTCGTGGACGAAACCGCCACCCGCTTTGCCCAGCACGCGCCCGCCATCGTGGCTGGCACCTACGATGCCTCGCTGGTGAAGGAGCTGAGCGGCTACGAGTTTCTGCAAGAAATTCAGCAACTGAGCGTGGATAAGCTCTACCGCTCGCGCCCGGTGCTCGAAATCGAAGCCGCTGGCTTCGAAGTGCTCGGCGGCTTGCTCGACGTTTTTTTGGGAGCCATTTTCGACTCGAAAAATAACCACCGCTCCAAAAAACTGCTCGATTTACTACCCCCTCAGTTCCGCGCCATCGGCCCGCAAGCCGGCGCGTCGGCGTATGAGCAAATTCTATTGCTCACCGACTACGTGGCCGGCATGACCGACCAGCACGCGCTGAGCTTATATAAGACAATTAAAGGAATTGAATTGCCGAAGGGCTACTAAATCACGGATTACGCGGATTTTAGACGGATTTCACGGATTTTGTGGACGATTATCTGTTCAAGCCAGTTCACAATTAATGCCTAATTCAACGTTGAAAAAACAATCGTCCACAAAATCCGTGAAATCCGTCTAAAATCCGCGTAATCCGTGATTTAGCTTTCATGCAGCGCCACCATGTTTCCTAGCAGCGCCTCCAGCAGCAGCCGCCCCTTCCAAACCAATTTTAGCTTGCCCCGAATCTGCGCCGCAGTCTGTACAAATTCTTCTTCTCCAGCCGTTTCGTGGCCTTCGAAAGCCATGAGCTTTTCTACCATTCCCTCCGTCATTTCGGGGTGAAACTGGAGGCCGATAATGCCGTCGCCCCACACGAAGCCCTGCGCCGCGCAGCCCGCCGACATGCCCACCCGCACCGCGCCCGGCGGCACCGTGAAGGTATCGACGTGCCAGTGCAGCACCGTGGCTTTGTCGGGCCAGCCGCGCAGCAGCGGGTGCGCCAAAGCTTTAGCCGCGAAGCGCACCGTCCAGAAGCCGATTTCGGGTGCGGGATTCCGGCGCACCTCGCCGCCCAGCGCCTGCGCCACCAGCTGCGCGCCCAGACAAATGGCCAGCGTGAGCTTGCCCGCCCGCAACACCTCGCGCAAAAAGGCCTTTTCCGCCACCAGCCAGGGAAATTCGGCCTCGTCATATACGCTCATCGCCCCGCCCAGAACCAGCAGGCCATCAAACTCACGTAGCGCCGGAAAGGTGGGGTAGGGCTCAAAAAGCCGCGTAACCGTGAGCGTGTGGCCGTGCGCCGCCAGCCACCCGGCCGCGTGGCCAGGGCCTTCGTCAGGCAAATGTTGCAAACAATACCAAATCACGGATTACGCGGATTTTAACGGATTTCACGGATTTTGTGGACGGTTATCCCCCGCGTTATTTTAGCTAAAACACGTTCCGCAGCACGAAAACAATCGTCCACAAAATCCGTGAAATCCGTGTAATCCGTGATTTATTCCCATTCAATTGTGGCGGGTGGCTTTGAAGAGATATCGTATACCACGCGGTTGATGCCGCGTACCTGGTTGATAATCTTATTACTAACCTCTGCCAGGAAATCGTAGGGCAGGTGCGCCCAGTCGGCGGTCATGCCGTCCACGCTGGTCACGGCGCGCAGGGCCACTACGCGCTCGTAGGTGCGCTCATCACCCATCACGCCCACGCTCTGCACGGGCAGCAGCATCACGCCGGCCTGCCACACTTTGTCGTAGAGGTTGTGCTCCTTGAGAAGACTAATGAACACGCCATCAGCGCGTTGGAGCAGGTCCACTTTTTCGGGCGTGATGTCGCCCAGGATGCGGATGCCCAGGCCGGGGCCGGGGAAGGGGTGGCGGTTCAAAATCTCGCCGGGCAGGCCCAGCGCCGCGCCCACTTCGCGCACCTCATCCTTGAAAAGCATGCGCAGCGGCTCCACTATTTTGAGGTTCATCTTTTCGGGCAGGCCGCCCACGTTGTGGTGGCTCTTGATGGTCACGGCCGGCCCGCCGTGCACCGAAACCGACTCAATAACATCGGGGTAAATGGTGCCCTGGGCCAGCCAGCGCGCGCCGTCCACCTTCTGCGCCTCGCGGTCAAACACCTCGATGAAGGTGCGGCCGATAGCCTTGCGCTTGGCTTCGGGGTCGCTTAGTCCTGCCAGCGCGGCGTAAAACTCGGGGGCGGCCCGCACGCCGGTCACGTTCAGGCCCAGGCCCTCGTAGGCCTTCAGCACCGAGGCAAACTCATCCTGCCGCAGCAGGCCATTATCGACAAAAATGCCGTGCAGGCGCGGGCCGATGGCGCGGTGCAGCAGCAGCGCCGCCACCGACGAATCTACCCCCCCCGACAGGCCCAGAATCACTTGGTCGTCGGGGCCGATGGTCGTTTGCAGCGCCTCCACCATCGAGTCCACAAAGTGTCCAGGCGTCCAGCTCTGGCTACAGCCGCAGATGCTCACCACGAAGTTTTCGAGCAGCTGCTTACCCTCGGTGGAGTGCGTCACCTCGGGGTGAAACTGGATGCCGTAGGTGTCCTGGCCCGGCAGCTGGTAGGCGGCCACCGCCACCTCGGGCGTGCCGGCTATTACCTTGTAGGAGGGGGGTAGGGACTTGATAGTGTCGCCGTGCGACATCCACACCTGCGTATTGAGGTGCAGCCCGCGCAGCAATGGCGAGGCCTCGTCGAGGCTCGTGAGCCGCGCCCGGCCGTATTCGCGAATGGTGGCCGGCAGCACCTCGCCGCCGCCCTGCTGGGCCAGCAGCTGCGCGCCGTAGCAAATGCCCAGCACCGGCACTTTACCCAAAATGCCGCTCAAATCGGGGCTGGGCGAGTCGGCATCGCGCACCGAGCAGGGCGAGCCCGACAGAATAACGCCCCGCAGGTCGCCGGCGCTGATGCGCTCGGCCAGCTGGGGGGCGTGGGTGTAGGGGTGGATTTCGCAGAAAACGTGCAGCTCACGAATGCGCCGGGCAATGAGCTGCGTGTACTGCGAACCGAAGTCCAGAATGAGAATTTGCTCCATAAATCACGGATTACGCGGATTTTAGCGGATTTCACGGATTTCACAGGCGGCGCTACTGGCCGGCCGTCTGGCCGCTATGCCCGCTGGCGCGTGGGTGCCTGAGGGGTGAAGGATTGGCGCTGTAAAAGTACTTCCGCTAGCCCGTCCCGACAGAAGCCGGTAAGTGTTTCGCGCTGATAATCTGCTACTAAATTTTCCAGACGGCGCGAATCACCTACAAAATCCGTGAAATCCGCTAAAATCCGCGTAATCCGTGATTATCTTTGTACCGGCGAGTCAGAACGACCAGCTCCTACTGAACTCCCCCAGGGCCGGAAGGCAGCAAGGGTAGGTGGTTGAGCGGTGCGATTTTGGCTCGCTTTTTTTTGTCTTTTCCAGCCGGCCCCGAGCCGCGCTTTTCTGCCCAGGTTTAGGCAGGTAGCGCGTAGCTTTGAGCCGGCTTTCTTTTTGGGCTTGCCGCACTGACAACCGATTATAGTAGCTAACCGCTTACAAATGAAGTTCTTCATCGACACGGCCAACCTGGCCGAAATTCAGGAAGCCGTGGACCTCGGCGTGCTGGACGGCGTGACTACCAACCCCTCGCTAATGGCCAAAGAAGGCATCCGGGGCACCGATGCCGTAATGGCACACTACCGCGCCATCTGTGACATCGTGGACGGCGACGTGTCGGCCGAAGTCATCGCCACCGACTTCGAGGGCATCATCCGCGAGGGCGAGGCCCTGGCCGACCTGCACCCCAACATCGTGGTGAAAGTGCCCATGATTAAGGAAGGCGTTAAAGCCATCAAGTATTTCAGCGACAAGGGCATCCGCACCAACTGCACGCTCATTTTCTCGGCCGGGCAGGCCCTGCTGGCCGCCAAGGCCGGCGCCACCTACGTGTCGCCCTTCGTGGGCCGCCTCGATGATATCGGGGCCGATGGCCTGGGTCTGATTGCCCAAATTATCGAAATTTTTGCCAAATATGGCTACGCCACGGAAGTACTGGCCGCCAGCGTGCGCCACGTGCCGCACCTCATTCAGTGCGCCGAGCTGGGCGCCGACGTGGTCACCTGCCCGCTCAACGTCATCACCGGCCTGCTCAATCACCCGCTGACGGACAAAGGCCTGGCAACCTTCCTGGCCGACCATAAAAAAGTGAATGCATAACCGTGTAGGGTAAGCTTTAGCTTGCCGTTCTAAAGCAAAATACTTCCTTGGCAAGCTAAAGCTCACCCTACCTTCCGTGTACATCATTAAAGTAAAAGGCAAGGCCAAAATCCCGGATTATATCCAGCTGCGCGACGAGAATTTCGTGCTGATTGCCTATTTCCGCGCCGACCGCCCACTCAAAGACCTGCACCGTTACGGCCTGGAAGGTCAGGAAGTACCGCTGGCGGCCGTTATCGCGGAATTGGAATTTGGCAAGCTGCGCAAGCTAAAACTCTGACCTGAACCATGACCGAGCCAGTAGTTGAGTTGCACGGCGTTACCATCACCCAGGAAGAGCGGGCGGTGCTGGAGCACGTGTCTTTTGGGCTGGAAAAGAGCGAGTTTGTGTACTTGGTGGGCCGCACCGGGTCCGGCAAGTCGTCGCTGCTCAAAACCCTGTACGCCGACCTGCCGCTGCTGGTGGGCGCGGGCACCGTGGCGGGCTTCGACCTGGAGCACCTACCCCCCGGCAAGGTGCCGTACCTGCGCCGCCGGCTGGGCATTGTGTTCCAGGATTTTCAGCTGCTGAGCGACCGCACGGTGGGCGAAAACCTGCTTTTCGTGCTCAATGCCACTGGCTGGCGCGGCAAGGCCCGCAAGCAGCAGCGCGTGCAGGAGGTGCTGATGCAAGTGGGCCTGAGTGGGGTAGGGGGCCGCATGCCGCACCGCCTCTCGGGTGGCGAGCAGCAGCGCGTAGTGATAGCGCGCGCCCTGCTCAACGAGCCCACCCTGCTGCTCGCCGACGAGCCCACCGGCAACCTCGACCCCGAAGTGGCCGACGGCATCATGACCCTGTTCGCGGAAATAAACCACGCGGGCACGGCTATTCTCATGGCGACGCACAATTTTCAGCTCCTCGAAAAATACCCGCACCGCGTATTGACGTGTAAGGACGGGGCGCTGCTGGACTCGGGGCCGCGCTAGCCCTGCCGCCTCTGCCCATGCCCGTCGGTTTGTCCATTTTGATTCCTGTTTTCAACCGCGACGTAACCGTGCTGGTCGGCAGCTTGCTGCACCAGGTCAGCGACTGGCCCGGAGGGGTAGAAATCAGACTATTGGATGATAAATCGGATGAGGAATATCGGGTAAAAAACCGACCGCTGGGTGCCCTGGCGGGCGTGTGGTACGAGGAGCTACCGGCCAACGTGGGGCGGGCGGCCATTCGCAACCGGCTGGCGGCCAGCGCTAATCACGAGTGGCTGCTGCTGCTGGATAACACCAGCCAGCTGCCTGATAAGGAGTTTGTAGCGCGCTACCACGCGGCGCTGGGCCAGGCCCCCGTGCTGGCCGGCGGCGTGTGCTATGCCGCGCAGCCTCCCGCCGACCCCGCACTCCGTCTGCGCTGGCTGTATGGCTGGCAGCGCGAAGCCCGGCCGCTGGCGCAGCGCCAGGCTGCGCCCTACGACCAGCTGCTAGTAAATAATTTATTGATAAGCAAGGCGTTGCTTCAGCGCTTTCCGCTCGACGAAAGCCTGTGCGGCTACGGCCACGAAGACACCAAGCTGGGCTGGCAGCTGGCCGGCGCGGGCGTGCCCGTGCGCCACCTGGCCAACCCTGTGCTGCACGCGGGCTTGGAAACGGCGGCCGCCTTTTTGCAAAAGTCGGAGCAGGCGGTGCGTAATCTCGCCTACCTGTTGCACCAAAGCGGGTTGGGCGCCGATAGCCGGCTGGTGCAGACTGCCCGACGCCTGCGCCGCCTCTGGCTGGGGGCGGGTGCGCGCGCCGCGCTCGCGCTTTGCGCGCCGCTGCTTCGGCGCAACCTGCTGAGTACCAATCCATCGCTCCGGGCGCTGGATGCCCTAAAGCTGTTCTGGCTGCTGCGGGAAGAATAGCCCCGCCGACCGGCCAGTATCTTTGGTTTCTGCCTTTATTTCAGCTGCTTTCCCTTGTTGCCGCCCATTCATTTGCTTGACCTTGCCGCCGAGCACGCTGCCTACCAAGCCGAGTTGGATGCGGTCTGGCACGAAACCGTGCAGCAGGCAGCGTTTATTCAGGGGCCGGCCGTGGGCGAGTTTGCCGCCGAGCTGGGCGCGCACCTGGGCGGTGCGCACGTGGTGCCCTGCGCCAACGGCACCGACGCCCTCACTCTGGCGCTCCTGAGCCTGGCCCTACCCCCCGGCACCGAGGTCATCGTGCCCGCCTTCACCTACGTAGCCACGCTGGAAGCCGCCGCGTTGCTGGGCCTGAAACCAGTTTTGGCAGACGTGCTACCCGATACCTTCAACGTGGACCCGGCGGCGGTGCGGGCGGCGCTCACGCCGCGCACCGCCGCCGTAGTGGCGGTGCATTTATTTGGGCAATGCGCTGATTTAGAAGAGTTAACGAATATCTGCCAGGCGGCCGGCGTGGCGCTTATCGAGGATAATGCTCAGGCGCTGGGCGCTACGTTCACCTTTGCTAGCGGCCGCACAGCTTACGCGGGTACGGTGGGCGAGGTGGGTACTACCTCCTTCTTCCCCAGCAAAAACCTGGGCTGCCTCGGCGACGGCGGCGCGCTCTTCACCCGCGACGCCGCCCGCGCCAGCCTGCTAAAACAGCTAGCTAACCACGGCCAAAGCCAGAAATATTACCACCAGCGCATCGGCCTCAACTCACGCCTCGACACCCTGCAAGCCGCCCTGCTGCGGGTGAAGCTGCGCCACTTGCCCACCGCGCAAGCCGCCCGCCAGGCCATAGCCGCCCGCTACGACGCGGCGCTGGGCGGCTCACCGGGCCTGCAAATTCCGGCCCGCGACCCGCGCAGCAGCCACGTTTTTCACCAGTACACCATCACGGTGCAAGGCGGGGGTAGGCGCGACGCGTTGCAGGCACATTTGAAAGCGCACGGGATTCCGAGCGCTATTTATTACCCCCTGCCGGTGCACGCGCAGCCGGCGTATGGGTATCTGGGCTACCAGGTGGGCGATTTTCCGGTGGCCGAGCGGCTGTGTGGGCAGGTGCTGTCGCTGCCCATGCAGCCGGGGCTGACGGGGGAGCAGGTGGAATTCGTGGCAGCAATAATTAAAACGTTTTAATCCGGCACGTATATTTGTTCACTGTGAGTGAACTTTAGCCTCGTTTCTATGTTTAATAGACTTGTTGTGATTTGAAAGTCAAGGACATAGATAAAAATTCCACAACCCTGCACAAACTCCTAACACGTTGTCGTAGCGTTTCCAATCGTGCATTCGTAGACGGTCACTCAAAATCCGATAACGTTTCCAGCCACCGATAGCATGTTCCACTATAATACGTTTACTCGCCTGTTCTTTATTTAGGGCTCGCTGCTCCAGGGTCAATTCTTTTCCCTTAGGTTTTTTAATTGGTAGAAAATAGGTAGGACACTTATAATCCTTACCAAACCCCAGAAATCCTAAATCCAGGCGAACAGTAAATTTTCTAAACCACTGTTTATCAACAGGAAAGAGTTGTTTAAGTAACCCATAATCATGCTGTTTTCCCGGTTGAAAATGACTTAAAAATCCAATCCACCTAGTGGTAGTAGCAATGACTATTTCTTTTAAGGTATTCGCTTTTTTTTACCACTATACGAGTCTTTCTGAGTAGTATAATCTTGCGGTCGTTGTATCCGTTGTTCCGTTCCGTCTAGTAACAACGTTTCGTGCTGGCTAAAATAAGCTTCAAATTCGTCTACGCTAGCAAACGCTCGTTTAGGCAAATGACCAGACAGTGTTAAAGCTTCTTGAAGCACCATAATTCCTCGGTCTTGATAACGTTTAGCATTCGCGGTATCCATCCCACTTACAAAACCAAGTAAATCGTAAGTTAAACTGGCTTTAAAGCTAAATAGGGTAAATAGCAGCAGTTCTTCTTCCGTTTTAATAATGGACTCATGAATGGCAAAAGCATCACGGTCAGCTATTTGTAAATCAAATAAGCGCGAATAAGCTTGCTTAAAATGAGTCAGTAATTTTTCAAATCGAGCTTGTGTCAAGCCAGTTGCTGCTCGCCATTTACGTTCGGTAGTAAGGGTCGAAGTGGAAAGTTGCATAACCTAAGCGGAAATATATTTCTCACAAATTTACGTCACCTTGTACCTCGCAACAAGTCTAATATAGTTGCTCGCAGGACGCTGCTGATATACTGCAAGTTGTATCCGGCAGCGGCAGTGGCGTTGCAACAATGGTATGCCGAGTTAATAAATGAAGAGTTTACAACATTCAATCAGTTAAAAGCCGCGTATGCATCCGCTAGCTTGGTAGGAGATGACCGGTTGGTATTCAACATTATGGGTAATAAATATCGCTTGGTAGTGCGGATAGTATTTGATTATAAAGTCATTCAGATTAAATGGTTTGGGACCCATGCCGAGTACGACCAGATAGACGTAGCGACCATTCAATTCAAAAACTCATGACCCTCCGCCCCCTTAAAACCGAGCAGCAATACGACGAATTGCTACAGTGGCTAGACGAGCAGTTCGACCAGCAGGTTCTGCCCGACTCACCAGCCGGCGAGCAGGTGCAGGTAGCGCTGTTGCTGGTGAAAGCCTATGAAGATGAGCACCATCCGGTGCCATCGCCCGACCCCATCGCCGCTATTCAGCTGAAAATGGCCGAGCAGGGGTTGAAGGCCAAAGACCTGGTAGGGCAGATTGGCAGCAAAAGCTACGTGTCGGCCATCCTGAACCGCCGCAAGCCGTTGACCCTGGCTATGGCGCGCTTTTTTCACCAAAAGCTGCACATTCCGGCGAGTGTGTTTTTGGCGTAGGTGGCGCATCCTGCTCCCGTTCGCTTCGCCATTTGCGGCCTCGGCCACATTGGCCGACGCCACGCGGCGCTGGTGGCGCGCCACGATGGGGCGCAATTGGTAGCCCTCATTGACGTGCGCGCGGAGCTGCGCCCCGGCCTCGCGGCCGAGTTTCCCGGCGTGTCGTTTTTCCTTTCACTCGAAGAATACCTGCAAAGTGGCCCCGCCACCGACGTGCTCACCGTGGCCACGCCCAACGGCCTGCACGCACCGCAGGCAGTGGCGGGCCTGCGTGCCAGCCTGCACGTGGTGGTCGAAAAACCCATTGCGCTGCGCAAAATCGACGCCGAATTAATCGTGCACACGGCCCTGCAAACCGGCCGGCTGGTCTTTGGCGTAATGCAGAACCGCTACTCGCCGCCCGCCGCCTGGCTCAAGCAGGTGCACGATGAGGGCCGGCTGGGCGAGGTGTTTCTGGTGCAGCTCAACTGCTTCTGGAACCGCGATGCGCGCTACTACCAGTCTGGCGGCTGGAAGGGCACGCAAGCGCTGGATGGCGGCACGCTTTTTACGCAGTTCAGCCACTTCGTGGATTTGCTGTATTGGGTATTTGGCGACATTACCAATATCGCGGCGCGCTTTCGGGACTTCACCCACGAAGGCATTACGGAGTTTGAGGACAGCGGCCTGGTCACCTTCGACCTGGTGCGGGGGGGTAGCGGCACGCTCAGCTACAGCACCGCCGTGTGGGACCGCAACCTCGAAAGCTCCCTGACGGTGGTGGCCGCCCGCGGCTCACTCAAAATCGGCGGCCAGTACCTCGATAAAGTAGAGTACTGCCACCTGCAAGACTACTCCCTACCTCCCCTGCCGCCCACCAACCCCGCCAACGACTATGGCCCCTACCAGGGCTCGGCCGCCAACCACGTGCAGGTGATTGACAACGTGGTAGATACGCTGCGAAAGCGCAGCTTCGCCACCACCAACGCGCTCGAAGGCCTGAAAGTGGTGGAGATAATTGAGCGCATTTATGCCTTGAAATAGCTGGCCCTACTGCTACATAACCTGATTAATCCTGCTGCTACCGCTAGGCCCGGCTGGCCGCCAAACAGAAGTTTTGCCTCGGCTGCGTCGCCAAAAGCTAGGGTAGTGCGCCCCCATACAGTCGCTTCCGAGAAATCAGCGTATATTTCAACTTATGGCTTCTATCAATGACATCTCGCAACTCGACTTCGGGCAAACCTATTCTTATGCTGACTATTTAAGCTGGCGTTTTAAGGAATATGTAGAGCTGATAAAAGGCCGGGTGCTGCGCAAAATGTCAGCGCCGACTTCGGAGCACCAGCAGATTGCCACCAGTTTAACGGGAGTTCTATGGAGTCATTTGCGCCGTAGCTCTTGCCAGGTATATGCCGCGCCCTTCGACGTGCGCCTGCTGCGCAGCACCGGCAACGGCGACGCGCAGATAAAAACCGTGGTGCAGCCCGACCTCAGCGTTATTTGCGACCTGAGCAAAATTGACAAGCGCGGCTGCCTGGGCGCGCCCGACTGGATTATTGAAATCGTGTCGCCCAACTCGCTCGTGCTCGATACGCGCACCAAATTTGACCTCTACGCCGAAAACGGCGTGCGCGAGTACTGGATTGTCTTTCCCGGCGAGCAGGCCATTACGGCGTACGCCCTCACGGCCGAGGGGCTCTACGAGCCCACCGGCACCTACGCCGAGCCGGGGCCGATGCCGTCCAGCGTGCTGCCCGAGCTGGCCATTGAGTGGGCTGATATTTTTGAGGAAGCGAAGTAGGGGGCGATTGGTAGGGTTGGGGCGGCTACCCGATTTCGCGTAGCTTGCGGATTCGGCGCGGCCTAACTTTTTTCCGGCGACCGGCTTAGCTTATGGAAACCCCGTACCCGACCCTGGCCGAAACCTCGCCTACCCCCCTCGTGGTGCCCAACGCCAGCCTCACCAGCGAGGACTTGGCCCCGACCAGCGCCGCCGCCCGCACCTGGGGCACCTGGAACTACGCCGCGCTCTGGATTAGCATGAGCCTGTGCATCCCCACGTACATGCTGGCCAGCTCGCTCATTCAGGGCGGCATGAACTGGTGGCAGGCGTTGCTCACCATCTTTCTGGGTAATGCCATCGTGCTCATTCCCATGCTGTTGAATGGCCGGGCGGGCACGCGCTACGGCATTCCATTTCCGGTGTTTGCGCGGGCCAGCTTTGGCGTGCTGGGGGCCAATGTGCCGGCGATGCTGCGGGCCATTATCGCCTGCGGCTGGTTTGGCATCCAGACCTGGATTGGCGGCTACGCCTGCTACCAGGCGGCCGTGCGCTGGTGGCCGGCGCTGGGTGCCCTACCCCCCGTTTTTCCGGCGAGCTGGGGCCTGGCCACGGGGCCGGCCATCACGTTCTTTCTGTTCTGGCTCTTGAACATGTACGTGGTGTATCTGGGAGTTAATAGCATTCGCAAGCTGCTCGTATTCAAGGCGTTCTTTCTGCCGGCGGCGGCGCTGGCGCTGCTGCTGTGGGCCATCTCGGCCGGTCACGGGCTGGGGCCAATTCTGGCGCAGCCCTCCCACTTTACCACGCCCGGCGGGTTCTGGAAATTCTTCTTTCCCTCGCTCACGGGCATGGTGGGTTTCTGGGCCACGCTCTCGCTTAATATCCCCGATTTTACGCGCTACGCTACCAGCCAGCGGGCGCAGCAGGTGGGCCAGGCGCTGGGCCTACCCCTGCCCATGACGCTGTTTTCGTTTGTAGGCGTGGCCGTTACCTCGGCCACGCTCATTATCTACGGCACCAGCATCTGGGACCCGGTGGTGCTGGCCGGCCGCTTCGAAGGCCGCTGGCTCGTGACCGGGGCCATGCTGGCCGTGGCGCTCTCCACGTTGGCCACCAACATCGCGGCCAATATCGTGAGCCCCGCCAATGACTTTGCCAACCTCGCGCCGCAGCGCATCAGCTTCCGGGCGGGCGGGTATCTGACGGGGGTAGTGGGCCTGCTCATCTTCCCCTGGAAGCTCATCGCCGACCCCAGCGGCTTCATCTTCACCTGGCTCGTGGGCTACTCGGCGCTGCTCGGCCCCATCGGCGGCATCCTCCTCACCGACTACTACCTGCTGCGCCACCAGGAGCTGAATTTGAGCGACTTATATCAGCACCAGGGCCGTTACACTTACCGGCGCGGCTTCAACCCGGTGGCCATTATCGCGCTGGTTTTAGGAATAGTACCCTGCGTGCCGGGCTTCCTGGTCGCCGTCAATGTACTCGATAAAGCCAGCGTGTGGCCCTGGCTGCTGGAGGTATATAACTACGCTTGGTTCGTAGGCTTTTTCGTAGCGAGCGCGGGGTATTGGGGGCTAATGCGCGGCCGGTTATATAGCGCACAAGTACCAGGTTAAGTA
Source organism: Hymenobacter psoromatis (assembly GCA_001596155.1). Taxonomy (NCBI): domain Bacteria; kingdom Pseudomonadati; phylum Bacteroidota; class Cytophagia; order Cytophagales; family Hymenobacteraceae; genus Hymenobacter; species Hymenobacter psoromatis. The sequence goes on from CP014771.1 coordinate 252,417, forward strand.
CCCGTTGGCAAATACTTTATGTTAAATCAGACGGTCATGCTGAGCTTGCCGAAGCATCTCTACTGCGTAACTAACTCTAAACGTTGAGATTACTCTCGTGGTAGAGATGCTTCGGCAAGCTCAGCATGACGTTCTTTTATAGCAAACTAATTAGCAACGGGTACTTACCCGCTCAAAGAAAGCGGGATTAAACTGACTCATCAAATCGCGGACCTTAGGCGGCGCGTTCAATAATTCAAGGTCAAGTAAATCCGACACCACGAAAATGAATTCGCCACGCTGACACTGCTGGAAAAACAGCTGTGTCACCTCGCTAAATTCCTCATCGAAATAGCCGCCTACTACCGATGTGTCAATATAAATTCTAGGCCTCATTGTGTCAGGTCAATCCGTTGAAATCTGTTAAATCTGCGACCCTACATATTGCGCCAGTACTGCCCGCCGACCTCAAACAGCGCGTTCGTAATCTGCCCCAGCGAGCAGTATTTCACGGTTTCCATCAGCTCGGCGAAGCTGCCAACTGTTTGCGCGATAGGTCAAGAATTGTCTGTAATACGCCAAGCAACGAGTCTAATTCATTAATTAGGTAACGTTTTTTGTCCAGTACTATCTCATCGTACTCGTACTTGAGAAAGCGCCATTCGATACCGGTAGTGGCGCAACCGAAAAGAGTTGTAGGCGAATTGCCTTCCAGTTCGTTCAACTTGCGAGCACCAATCAATTGCGCTGAACACTGGATAGTGCCTAATTCCAGGTCTTGCTTTTTTGCCTCGGCAATGCAGAAAATCGGGGCAGTAATAAAATCCTGAATGTGACTGAAGGAGCAGATAAAATTGCACTCGCCGCGTAGGCCGTGGGCAGGGTCAATGTCGAGACTCATGCCCGAATAGATAGAAAAAGACTGGTCGTTGCGCTCACATAGTTCCAGCAACACCGGCGTAACCAAACGCTCTGAACGCGACTTTTCGCTGTTAAAGCCTACCTGCTGCCCAATTCTAAGCGACTGCTGCAACCACTGACTTGGCTCAACAGGCGTTAAGCCAGGGAAAAGTTCTTCCGCTCGAAAATGAATATCAAATTGCTGTCGCAAATCGAAAATGGAAAAATCGCTGTAAGCCATAATGCCGTTGAATAATGCCTTTTTAATCTGTCAAATTCGTTTGAAATGGCGGCTACATATTGCGCCGGTACTGCCCGCCGACCTCAAACAGCGCGTTCGTAATCTGCCCCAGCGAGCAGAATTTCACGGTTTCCATCAGCTCGTCAAACAGGTTGCCGTTGGCCACGGCGATTTGCTGGAGCTGCTTGAGGCGCGCTGGCGTTTCGGCGGCGTTGCGCTGGTGCAGCAGGGTAAGCATGTCGATTTGGTACTGCTTTTCCTCCTCCGTGGCGCGGATGACTTCGGCCGGCACCACCGTGGGCGAGCCCGTGGACGAGAGGAAGGTGTTCACACCGATAATTGGGTACTCGCCGGTGTGCTTTAGCATCTCGTAGTGCATGCTTTCCTCCTGGATTTTGCCGCGCTGGTACATGGTTTCCATCGCGCCGAGCACGCCGCCGCGCTCCGTGATGCGGTCAAATTCGAGCAATACTGCCTCTTCCACCAACTCGGTCAGCTCCTCGATGATGAAGGAGCCTTGCAGTGGGTTTTCGTTTTTGGCCAGGCCCAGCTCGCGGTTGATGATGAGCTGAATGGCCATTGCGCGCCTTACGCTCTCCTCAGTGGGGGTAGTGATGGCCTCATCGTAGGCGTTGGTGTGCAAGGAGTTACAGTTGTCGTAAATGGCATATAGCGCCTGCAACGTGGTGCGGATGTCGTTGAAGTCGATTTCCTGGGCGTGCAGGCTGCGGCCCGAGGTCTGGATGTGGTACTTCAGCATCTGGCTGCGGGCGTCGGCGCCGTACTTCAGCTTCATGGCCTTGGCCCAGATGCGGCGCGCTACCCGCCCAATCACGGCGTACTCGGGGTCGATGCCGTTGGAGAAGAAGAAGCTCAGGTTGGGCGCAAAGTCGTTGACGCTCATGCCGCGGCTCACGTAGTATTCCACAAACGTGAAGCCGTTGCTGAGCGTCAGGGCCAGCTGGGTAATCGGGTTGGCCCCCGCTTCGGCAATGTGGTAGCCGGAGATGCTGACGGAATAAAAGTTACGCACCTTCTCCGTGATGAAAAACTGCTGCACGTCGCCCATCAGGCGCAGGGCAAACTCGGTGCTGAAAATGCAGGTATTCTGGGCCTGGTCTTCCTTGAGAATGTCGGCCTGCACGGTGCCGCGCACCTGCGTCAGGGTCTTGGCCTTGATGGTGGCATACACGTCGGGGGGTAGGACCTGGTCGCCGGTCACGCCGAGCAGGCGCAGGCCCAGGCCATCGTTGCCGGCCGGCAATTCGCCCTGGTAGCGGGGGCGGGGCTGGCCCAGCGCCGCGTAGATGCCGTCGATTTTGGCCTCCACTTCCTCGGTCAGGCCGTTTTCGTCAATGTATTTCTCACAGTTCTGGTCGATGGCCGCGTTCATGAAAAACGCCGCCAGCGTGGCCGCCGGGCCATTTATTGTCATGCTGACGGAGGTAGTCGGGGCGCTCAAATCGAAGCCCGAATACAATTTCTTGGCATCATCGAGGCAGGCGATGCTCACGCCCGCGTTGCCGATTTTGCCGTAGATGTCGGGTCGGTGGTCGGGGTCCTCGCCGTAGAGCGTCACCGAGTCGAAGGCCGTGCTCAAGCGCTTGGCCGGCAGGCCCAGGCTCACGTAGTGAAAGCGGCGGTTGGTGCGCTCCGGGCCGCCTTCGCCGGCAAACATGCGGGTCGGGTCTTCGCCCTCGCGCTTGAACGGGAACACGCCCGCCGTGTAGGGAAATTCGCCGGGGAAATTCTCCTGCATCGCCCAGCGCAGGCGGTCGCCCCAGCCAGTGTAGCGCGGCACCGATACTTTTGGTATCATATTGCCCGACAGCGACTTGGTGTGCGTCTTCACCCGAATTTCCTTGCCCCGCACCGAATACACGTACTCGGGGTTGCGGTAGTTTTGCAGGGTATTTTCCCAGTTTTCCAGAATGGCCTGGCTGTCGGCATCGAGCCGGCGCAACTGGGTTTGCTTGTTCCTGGTGAATTCCTCCACCGTGCTGTCGTCGGCTTTTTTCTCGGCGCGGTAGTGCTCTTCGAGCTTGGCAAACGCGCCGGCCACCTCGGCAATGTGGGCCTGCTCGCGCACGCGCTGGTCGTAGGCGCGGTTGGTTTCGGCAATTTCGGAGAGGTAGCGCGTGCGGTTCGGCGGGATGATGTAAATCTTCTCCGAGTCCGACGTGCTGGTTTCCAGGTGCGAGTTGAACGTGGCGCCGGTCTTGGTTTCCAGCATCTGGAGCACCGCCCGGTATAGCCGGTTCATGCCGGGGTCGTTGAACTGCGAGGCAATGGTGCCAAACACCGGCATCGCGTCCGTGGGCGTGTCCCAAAGGCCGTGGTTGCGCTGGTACTGCTTGCGCACGTCGCGCAGCGCATCGAGCGCCCCGCGCTTGTCGAATTTGTTGAGGGCAATGACATCGGCAAAATCGAGCATGTCGATTTTCTCCAGCTGCGTGGCCGCGCCGTACTCGGGCGTCATCACGTAGAGGCTGGCGTCGGAGTGCTCGATAATCTCGGTATCCGATTGGCCGATACCGCTGGTTTCCAGAATGATAAGGTCGTAATTAGCGGCCTTCACTACGTCCACCGCATCTTGCACGTAGCGGCTCAGGGCCAGGTTGCTCTGGCGCGTGGCCAGGCTGCGCATGTACACCCGCGGCGAGTTGATGGCGTTCATCCGAATGCGGTCGCCGAGCAGCGCGCCGCCCGTTTTGCGCTTGCTGGGGTCCACGGAAATGATGGCGATGGTCTTGTCCGGAAAGTCCATCAGAAAGCGCCGTACCAGCTCATCCACGAGGCTGGATTTGCCCGCGCCGCCCGTGCCAGTAATGCCTAGGATGGGTGCTTGATGCTTGGTGCTTAATGCTTGGTTTTGGTCGTTTTCGCCGAGCTGAAATTCGGAAATCAAGTCGCCTTTCACGCGCTCAAACTCCTCCGGGAAATTTTCGGCGGCCGAAATCAGGCGGCCGATGCTGCGGGCGTCTTTCTCCTTCACGTGGCCGGCCTCACCGTTGAGGTTTTGGCCAGTGGGGAAGTCGCTCTGTTCCAGCAAGTTGTTAATCATGCCTTGCAGGCCCATCGCGCGGCCATCGTCGGGCGAGTAGATGCGCGTGATGCCGTAGGCCATCAGCTCCGCGATTTCGGAGGGTAGGATAACCCCGCCGCCGCCGCCGAAGAGCTTGATGTGGCCCGCGCCACGCTCCTTCAGCAAATCGTGCATGTACTTGAAGTACTCATTGTGCCCGCCCTGGTAGCTGGTAATGGCAATGGCCTGCGCGTCTTCCTGAATGGCGCAGTCCACGATTTCCTGCACCGAGCGGTTGTGGCCGAGGTGAATCACCTCCGCGCCGCTGCTCTGAATAATGCGGCGCATGATATTAATGGCCGCGTCGTGGCCGTCAAACAGCGCGGCGGCCGTGACGATACGCACGTGGTTCTTAGGCTTGTAGGGGGCAACTGGGGCGGGATGCATAGGAGGGGGGGTAGGGCGAAGTTTAGGTGCGCGGTGCGTCGTTTTTAGAAACCAGCAGCAGCTTTTTTAGTGCGGTAAAGGTACGAAAAAGCCCCGGCGAGGTCGGCCGGGGCGTTACTGGTTTGATAAACGTGCATTAAGCATTTGAAGCAGCAAACCGAGTTTTTTCCTGACTGGTTGTGGAATATAGTTAGGTGACCTTATTAAGCTCTTGACAAAAATGTAGTCACTAGCGGGAATATTCAGCCTGCCTGCCGTCTGCTCAAGAAGTTGATAATATGGCTCGTTAATTTCTACTTCAAATTCAAATAGTTGCACGACAATAATATCAAAGCCCAGCTGATACTCATCATAATCTGCCATTCCTTGGGCATTTTGAATATCTCGTTGGGGCAGACTTAAATCAGCAGCCCCGGCCACTACTGCTTGGAACAATTGCTTCATATTAGGCGCTAGCCTTTCTTTTGAAATCCAATTGCTAAAGTCTATAAACAGTCCGGTTATGAAGCTAATGCTTAATCAATAAAAAGATTGAGGATAATGCTACCGCAGCTTCCGTAAATCCAGCCGAAACCCCACCAATACGCCTTCACCCGAAAGCTCGCGCTCGAACCCCTGCACCGTTTCATAGCCACCTTGCCCGGCGCGGAAGATATAGGCCGTCTCATCGTCGCAGGAAAGCAGCCAACCCAGCGCGGTGCCGTTCTGGCGGTATTCCTCCATTTTCTCCAGCAGCACTCTTATGGAGTCGGTTTTCGAGCGCAGCTCTACTACGAATGGCGGGCAGACGTGCGCAAATTTCTCCTGTTGCTCCGGGCTCAGCGCATCCCACTGCGCGGCCGGGACCCATGAAGCATCAGGTGCGCGCACGGCCCCGTTGGGCAGCGTGAAACCGGCGTTGGAATCAAAGATTTCCCCGGCTTCGGGGTGCTTATCCCACCACATTCCGAGTTGCGTAATCAGCCGGGCATTGCGCTTGCCGGTGAGCGAGAAAGTAGGGGCCATAATCAGAATTTCCTGTTGGGCGTTGCGCTCGATGCGCCATTTGCGGTGCTGCTGGCAGAAGTCGAAAAACTCGGCTTCGCTCATCCGGCTTATGTAGGGGTCGTCCAGAACCAAGGGTTCATCAGCAAAGAGCGCGTTCATGGCGAGGGGAGGGGGTAGGGTAGCAAGATACGAAAAACGTCCCGGCGGGGCGGCCGGGACGTTTTTCTGAAATGAAGGCAGCTGCCAGACTATTTGCCCGCCACCGCCTGCTGGCCCGCCTCGGCCACGGCGTGGTCGTCTTCCACGGTGCTGCCCGACACGCCAATGGCGCCGATAACCTTACCGCTGCCATCTTTGATGGGCAGGCCGCCGGGGAAGGAGATGAGGCCGCCGTTGGAGTGCTCGATGCCGAAAAGCGGGCCGCCGGGCTGCGACAGGCCCCCGATGGCCCCGGTGGGCATATCGAAGAAGCGGGCGGTTTTGGCTTTTTTCATGGCGATGTCGAGCGAGCCGAGCCAGGCATCGTCCATGCGGGCGAAGGCCGTGAGGTTGGCCCCGGCATCGACGATGGCAATGTTCATTTTGACGCCCATAGTCTGGGCTTTTTGCTGCGCGGCCTGCACGGCGGCCTGGGCTTGCTGGAGGGTAATACCCATAGAGATGAGAGGTGGTGAGGGGGGTAGGAAAAAATGATTCTCGTGACTAAACACCGCCGCCACGCATTAGTTAACCTGCCGCCTACCGAAATGCCACCGGCGTGCCCAGCGCCAGGCGCCAGGCCAGCAGCCCCAACAGCGCCAGGCCCACCAGGCCCCAGGCCACGTGGGTGGGGTAGGGCAGGGCCTCGTTCTCGTTGAAAAACTCCTGCCGGCAGCCCACGGCCAGCGGCACGAGCAGCAGCATCATGGTGACGTAGTGAAGTGCCTCGTTCACGCTCAGGTGCGGCAGCTTGCTGAGCGCCAGCAGCAGCGAGCCCACCAGCCACGGCCCCGCGATGGTGTACACGACTAGCTGCGGCCGCCGCTCAAACTGCAAAATGGTGTGCGAATCCTGGGCTAGTAAAAACGGCACGGCCGCCAAAAAGCCTAACGCCACTTGCCCCAGACCAAAGAGCAGGCCCAGGACCACGCTGGGCCAGGTGCCGCCCGTGCCCAGCAGCCAGTTGGGCACATACCACGAGCTGGATTGCGTCACGGTATCGGCCAGCAGGCCGCCCAGCACGTGGTTGGTGGCATGAAACGCCAGCCACAGCAGCAACAGTTTCAGCAGGCCGGGGCGCGGGCGCTCATAGAGCCAGAACCAGCCGAACGCCCCTACTCCCAGCGCCAGCACCAACGCCGGCCCCAGGCCATACACGGCCAGCACGGTATCGCGCCGCCAGCCGCTGTCGCCCAGGTTGAAGCGCACGCCGCCCAGGTCCCAGCTACCCGGCACGAAGGCTCGCCGCGCCAGTACCACCTGCGCCGCCTGGCTGATAAAATTGACGAGCAGCCACGCCAGCAGATAGCAGGCAGTGGCATTGAGAAAGAGCTGGGCAAACTTGCCCCGTGCGCTCGGGCTGCTGGCGGGTGGGGTGGCGGAAGGAGCAGGCGGCATGATAGGAAAAGGCAGGGGTAGGGCGCACCCCAAACATACGCCCCGCCGCAAAAGGGCCGTATCTTCGCGGTGCTAAAAACCGCCCTCCGTTGAAGAATATTCGTAATTTTTGCATCATTGCCCACATCGACCACGGCAAAAGCACCCTGGCCGACCGGCTCCTCGAATTCACGAGCACCGTGGCCAAGCGCGATATGCAGGCCCAGTTGCTCGACAATATGGACCTGGAGCGCGAGCGGGGCATCACCATCAAGAGCCACGCCATTCAGATGCAGTTTCCCTACCAAGGGGAAACCTACACGCTGAACCTGATTGACACGCCCGGCCACGTCGATTTCAGCTACGAAGTAAGCCGCAGCATTGCCGCCTGCGAGGGCGCGCTGCTCATTGTGGATGCTTCGCAAGGCATTGAGGCCCAAACTATTTCCAATCTGTATCTCGCCATTGGGGCCGACCTGGAAATTATTCCGGTGCTCAATAAAATCGACCTGCCCCACGCCATGCCGGAGGAAGTGACCGACGAGATTGTGGACCTGATTGGCTGCAAGCCAGAGGACATTATCCACGCCTCGGGCAAGGCCGGCATCGGCATTGAGGCTATTCTGAACGCCATTTGCGACCGCATTCCCGCGCCGGTGGGCGACCCGGAGGCCCCGCTGCAAGCGCTGATTTTTGACTCGGTTTTCAATTCCTACCGGGGCATTGAAGTCCTGTTTCGCATCAAAAACGGCACCATGCGCAAGGGTGACAAGGTGAAGTTTATGGCGACGGGTAAGGAATATGGGGCTGACGAAATTGGCATCCTGGGCCTCAACCAGGAGCCGCGCCAGGTGATGAGCGCCGGCAACGTGGGCTACCTCATCTCGGGCATCAAGGAAGCGCGCGAGGTGAAGGTGGGCGACACCATCACGCACGTGCACAACCCCACGGCCGAAGCCATCAAGGGCTTTGCCGACGTGAAGCCGATGGTATTTGCCGGCATCTACCCGGTCGATACCACCGAGTATGAGGAGCTGCGCAGCAGCATGGAAAAGCTCCAGCTCAACGACGCCTCGCTGGTGTGGGAGCCCGAAACGTCGGTGGCGCTGGGCTTCGGCTTCCGCTGCGGCTTTTTGGGCATGCTGCACATGGAAATCGTGCAGGAGCGCCTGGAGCGCGAGTTCAACATGACGGTGATTACTACGGTGCCGAGCGTGCAGTTTCACGCCACCGGCACCAAGGACCAGCTGCTGACCATCAACGCGCCGAGCGAAATGCCGGAGCCGAACCTGATTAAGCACATCGAGGAGCCCTACATCAAAGCCCAGATTATCACCGCCTCCGAGTATGTGGGGCCGATTATCACGCTCTGCATGGAGAAGCGCGGCATTATCAAAGGCCAGAGCTACCTGACCTCCGAGCGGGTGGAGATGAGCTTCGAGCTGCCGCTGTCCGAAATCGTGTTCGACTTCTTCGATAAGCTCAAGACCATCAGCCGCGGCTACGCTTCGCTTGATTATGAGCTGATTGGCTTCCGCGAGTCGGATATGGTGAAGCTCGACGTGATGCTGAACGGCGAGAAGGTGGATGCCCTTTCGGCCATCGTGCACCGCTCGAAAAGCTACGAGTGGGGCCGCCGCCTCTGCGAGAAATTGCGCGAGCTCCTACCCCGCCAGATGTTCGACATCGCCATTCAGGCCAGCATCGGCCAGAAAATCATCGCCCGCGAAACCATCAAGGCGCTGCGCAAGAACGTGATTGCCAAATGCTACGGTGGCGACATCAGCCGCAAGCGCAAGCTGCTCGAAAAGCAGAAGGAAGGCAAAAAACGGATGCGCACCGTGGGCTCGGTGGAGATTCCGCAGGAAGCGTTTCTGGCGGTGCTTAAAATTGACTGATAGCAAAACGGCCGGCTTCCGCAAGGAAGCCGGCCGTTTTTAATGATGTTAAAAAACAACTAGTAGGTAGCGGGCGGACTGCCAAGCGTATCTATAGCCGGAGCAGTCGCATTCTTCGGGTCGGGACCATATTGGTTGGGTCCGTGAGTACCCTCGACAAATAATAGGATGGTACTATAAACAGGAATTAGACAATACCACCAATCTTTGTCAGCGTCGTGCATCCGACGAACAGTTACCGCAATATATGGTACTAGAAACGCCAGGAAGTAAATAGCACCGATGAACGGGAAATGGATGAGTTGGCCGATAAAGCCAAACACGAATGCGCCAATAATATAAAAGAGAACGAACTGCCAGTACTCAGCTCGCCGGGCCCGGCCACTGAACTGCGCGTATTTATTTTTCAACGCATTGAGAAAGTAGTTCATGCTGTCATTCAGGGGGTTTTAGTGAAAAGAACGCGGGAAAGTTACGGGGTTATCACGAAAGTTGTTTCTTAAATGGTTGGGTTTAAAAAAAAACGTGCTAACTAAATTTAATTCGGATATTAAAGAAAATAACTGAGGGTTAGCAATGATTTTAGCCTGTGTAGCTAGTGCATTGGTTCTTTACCAGCTGGCTTCAACTGCTCTGAAACCGCATAATATCCGCCTAAGCCCCCAAATTAGCTGCTGTCTATCCCCAGGCTGGCGCTCGAATTGCGCCCTTATTGCATCATGCCCTTGTCCGTTAGTATTCCTATTCGCCAGTTGCTCATTTGGGTGTTGTTTGCCTGCCTGGTAATAGCGCAGACCACGACGGTGGTGGCCGCGCCGCGGCCGCCCCAAAAGGCGGTGGCTGCGCCCCTGCTGCCCGACTCGCTGGCCCGGCGCATCGAGAAAGCTTACTTCACGCTGAGCCGCATCAACGGGGCGGTCCGCCGCAGCGCTGACACCCAGGACCTGAGCGACGACCTGCCCCAGGTGGAGGAAAACCTCGAAACCATCCGCGAGAACCTGGCCGAATACGCCGACGTGGTGGACGTGAAGCAGCTCCAGATGTACCGCGTGCTGCTAGCCGATATGCAGGAGCAGCTGGGCGCGTGGCGCACGGCCCTGGCCGCCGGCAGCCAGCAGCTGAGCGTCACTCAGGCCCGGCTCGATACGCTGGCCACCCAGCTGCCGCTCACCGCCGCCCTACCCCCCGCCACCACGGCCATCGGGCGGGCGCTGGCGAGCCTGCGCACCAAGCAGGAGCGCGCCACGCAGCTGCTAGCCCGCCGCCGCCACACCGTGACGGGCCTGCAAACGCGGGTGTCGGAGGCCTATATCCAGGGCCTGGAGCTGCAGGACGCGCTGCGGGAGCAGATGGGCCGCTTCAGCCGCGCCAACCGGCAGGCCGAGCTGCCGCCGCTGTGGCAGCCCAGCCGCATTGTGGCCGATGAGCAGGCGAGCGCCCTGGCGCGGCAGTCGTATGCCGCCCAGCGCTCGCTGGTAGGCTATTATTTTCGGGAGCACTGGGATTATTGGGTCTGGATGGTGGTGCTGTTCGGCGGGTTTTTCGGCTGGGTGTTTCGCAACTTCCGGGCGCTGCGGCGGGCTGCTGCTGAGGGGGTAGGGACGGCCGCCGTTGCGCCCGTGCCGCTGGTGCTGCCCGAGCGCCGCCTGCACTACCTGCGGCCGGTGCCGGTGGCGGCGGCGCTGCTGGTGGTGTTCAGCCTGGCCCCGTTTTTCGACTTGCAGCCGCCCGCCGCCTACACCGATTTGCTGCAGTTGCTGCTGCTCGTCACGCTCACGGTGCTGGGCTGGCGCAGCTGGCCGCGGCCGCTGTTCTGGTATTGGGTAGCCATCGTGGGGGCATTTTTCGTGCTCAATTTCACCTATGCGCAGCAAGCGCCGGGGCTGGGTGCGCGCTGGGCCATGCTGCTGCTCAACGCGGGCGCGGTGGCGCTGGGCTGGCGCTTCTGGCGCTATTTGCGGGCGCACCGCGTGCTGGCGGGCTTCGTGAAGCCCGTGGCGCTGCTCTTCGTGGGGCTGAACGCGCTGGCCCTGCTGGCCGATGCCTACGGCCGCGTGAGCCTGGCCAAGATGTTTACCACCACGGCCATTTTTGGCCTCACGCAGGTGGTGGCGCTGTCGGCCTTCGTGCGCATCGTCACGGAGGCATTTTACCTGCAAGTGCAGCGCAGCCGCACGGCCGACGGCCAGAGCGGCCGCCTGGTCTTTGGCAAAATCGAGAGTGGCCTGCGCAAGGGCCTCACGGTGGTAGTGGGCGTGCTCTGGCTGATGCTCTTCACCACCAACCTCAACCTCTATAACTACTTTTACCGCCTCATCGACACCCTGCTCACGGTGCCGCACAAGCTGGGCAGCACCACGTTCACGGTAGGTAATATTTTGCTTTTCGTGGGCATCGTGTTTATGACCATTCAACTGCAGAAATACGTGGGTTACTTCTTCGGCGAAACCGACGACGAGTTCAGCGTGGAGGCCGACCGCAAGGGCTCCTGGATGGTGGCCATCCGGCTGGCGATTCTGGGGGTAGGGCTGTTTATGGCCACGCTGGCCTCGGGCCTGCCGGTCGATAAAATCGCCATTGTGCTCGGCGCGTTGGGCGTGGGCATCGGCCTGGGCTTGCAGAATATTATCAACAACCTGGTGTCGGGCGTGATTCTCATTTTTGAGCGGCCGTTTCAGGTCGGCGACTACATTGAGGTGAAGGGCCAGACGGGCCGCGTGAAGGACATCGGCATCCGGGCCAGCAAGCTCATCTCGCAGGCCGGCTCCGAAATTATTCTGCCCAACGGTGACCTGCTCAGCAACTACGTCATCAACTGGACGCTCAGCAACAATCACATCCGCACCGAGCTGGCCCTCAACCTGGGTCCTGATATTGACCTCGACGAGGCCCGCCGCCACATCAGCGAGGAAATCCTGAACAACCCCAACACGCTGCACAAAATCGCGCCTGAAATTCTGCTCAATAATGTTGCTACCACCGGCTACGACCTCAAAGTCCTGTTTTGGATAAACAACGTTCGCCAAGAGCAGGCTTTGAAAAGTGAACTGCTGGCCGGCATTTATCAGCGCCTCACCCAGGCCGGCATTGCGATGCGGTAAAATAGCACGATGAAACCTGAACGCTCGTCATTGCGAGCAACGCGAAGCAATCGCACTAGAACTACATCCGCGCCGCTTGTTCGTCTATCGTTCAGGTGCGATTGCTTCGCGTTGCTCGCAATGACAAACAATGTTTAATTTCTCCCCTATGTCCGAAACCTCCCCGCACCTCATCGACGGCAAGCAAACCGCCGAAGAAATCAAAGTTGAAATCGCTGCCGAAGTGGAGGCGCTGAAAGCGGCCGGCCGCAAAGTGCCGCACCTCGCGGCCGTGCTCGTGGGCCACGATGGCGGCTCCGAAACCTACGTGCGCAACAAGGTGCTCGCCTGCGAGCGCGTGGGCTATGCCAGCACCCTGCTGCGCTTCGAAGACGACATCACCGAGGCCGAGCTGCTGGCCGTGGTGCAGCGCCTCAACGAGGACGCCGACATCGACGGCTTCATCGTGCAGCTGCCGCTGCCCCGGCATATCGACGCCGAAAAAGTCATCGAAGCCATCCGGCCCGAGAAGGACGTGGACGGTTTTCACCCCATGAACCTGGGCCGCATGGTGGCCGGCCTGCCCGCGCTGCTGCCCGCTACCCCCTCCGGCATCGTGGAGCTGCTGGCCCGCCAAGGTATCAAAACCAGCGGCCAGCACTGCGTGGTTATTGGCCGCTCGAATATCGTGGGGGCGCCGGTTAGCATCTTGCTGGCTAAGAACTTGGAAACGGCTAACTGCACCGTTACTTTATGCCACTCACGCACCAAAAACTTGCCCGAAATCGTGCGTCAGGCCGACATTATTGTGGCCGCTATCGGCCGGCCCGAGTTCGTGACGGCCGACATGGTGAAGCCCGGCGCGGTGGTTATCGACGTGGGCACGACCCGCGTCACGGACGCCAATAAGAAGAGTGGATATAGCCTGAAAGGCGACGTCAACTTTGCCGAAGTCGCGCCGCTGGCTTCGCGCATTACACCCGTGCCGGGGGGGGTAGGGCCGATGACCATCGCCATGCTGCTGCTGAATACGCTGCGCGCCGCCAAGGGTGAGGTGTATCCGCGGTAAGACTCAACTGTCATTGCGAGCTTGCGAAGCAATCGCACCAGCACGACATCCGAACGACAACGTTCTGGTGCGATTGCTTCGCAAGCTCGCAATGACAGATGGGAGCAATTCCCTTCGTAAATTTGAGTGACCGGAACCCCCGGTCGCGCCTCGGGCGTTGACGTTAGTCGCGCCCTTTTTTTATTCGCTTATGTCTGCCGTATCTGATTTACTCGCCGTCCTACCCCTCGTACATTCCCCGAAGGAAACTTCAATGCTTCCTGTAATGGAGCAGTTTTATACCATTCAGGGAGAAGGATTTAATACGGGAAGAGCAGCCTACTTCATTCGCCTCGGTGGCTGCGACGTGGGCTGCGTGTGGTGCGACGTGAAGGAGTCGTGGGACGCCGACGCGCACCCGCGCCACCCGGTGGCCGAGCTGGTAGCCGCCGCCAGCGAATACCCCGGCCGCAACGTCGTCATCACCGGCGGCGAGCCGCTGATGCACGACTGCCTACCCCTCACTAAAGCGCTGAAGGCCGCCGGCTTCCAGACCTGGATTGAAACCAGCGGCGCGCACCCGCTCTCCGGCAACTGGGACTGGATTTGCGTGTCGCCCAAGAAATTCAAGGCCCCGCGCCCCGACGTGCTGGCCCACGCCGACGAGCTGAAAATCATCGTCTTTAACGACAGCGACTTTGCCTGGGCCGAGGAGCACGCCGCGCTGGTGCCGCCCACCACCCGCCTCTACCTCCAGCCCGAATGGAGCCGCGCCGCCCGCATGACGCCCGCCCTCATCGACTACGTGAAGGCTCACCCGCGCTGGCAGGTGTCGCTGCAAACCCACAAGTACCTCGACATTCCGTAGCCCCGGCCGGTACTATGCCGATAAAAGGTTGGAGATAACGACTAAAAACCCCGGTTTCAGCACGAAATCGGGGTTTTCGCATGTTAAGGCGTAGCTTTTGCCTGCTAATCTACCTGCGCCAGGCGCGCGGGCCGCCGCTGATTACCGGCTTCCTGCCCGCCTGGTGCCCGCAATCAGCCCGCGCTTTTTCCTGCTTATGTTACCCAAACTCCTGCTTTCTGCTACCCTGCTCTTTGCGCTGGCCACCGCGCCCACTCTGGCCCAGCAAGCCCCGCCGTCCATCACCGACAGCAAGGCGCGCAGCCTCTACGAAAAGGCCCAGAGCTTGTACTACAAAGACCGCCAGGCTCAGCAGGCGCTTCTGGTATGGCAGCAGCTCACCGATAAATTCCCGGACTACGGCGAGCCGTACCTGCGCAAAGGCTCGCTTCAACTCACGCTCGGCGACCATCCCAATGCCTTGCAGGCCTACAAGCTGGGCCTCAGCAAGCTGCCTGTTGAGGCCGCGCGCGGCGGCGACTACCTCATCCTGGGGAAGCTGGCCAGCGAGGTGGGCGATTATGCCACCATGCGCCTAGCCTACACCAACTACCTCAGCACCAATCCCGCCAGCAAAAGCCAGGTGGCATTGGCCAAGCTGCAGCTGCAAAACTGCGACTTTGCGGCCGAGGCGATGGCGCACCCCACCGGCCCCGCGCCCGAGCGCCTGCCGGCCCCGCTCAACCAGTTCCGCGACCAGTACTTCCCGGTGCTGACGGCCGATAATAAGTCGCTCATTTTCACGGTGCAGCGCAATCCCGAGAAGTTTGAGCAGGAAAATGAGGACGTGTTTATCAGTGCCGTGCTGCCCGACGGTACGTTCGGCGCGCCGCAGTCCATCTCGCCAAACATCAATTCGCGCGAGAACGAGGGCACAGCCACCATCTCCGGCGATGGCAACACACTGGTATTCACGAGTTGCGGCCGGCCAGGGGGGGTAGGGGGCTGCGACCTCTACATCTCGCACCGCCGCGGCACGCAGTGGACGGCCCCGCGCAACCTGGGCCTGCTGGTCAATTCCAAAGTCTGGGATTCCCAGCCCTCGCTCTCGGCCGATGGTCGTACCCTTTACTTCTCGTCGCAGCGCGGCGGGGGGGTAGGCGGCTACGATATCTACGTGACTAGCATAGGCCCCGACGGTGCTTGGACGAAGGCGCGTAATCTGGGCGCGCCCATCAACACGGCCGGCGACGACCTGGCGCCCTTCATCCACGCCAGCGGCACTACGCTCTATTACTCTACCAACGGCTTGGTAGGTCTGGGTAGTAGCGACATATTTCGCGCCGAGCTCGATGCACAAGGCCAGTGGGGCACGCCGCGCAACCTGGGCTACCCCCTCAATACCTTCGCCAACGAGGCTTCGTTGTTCATTTCTTCGGATAACAAGCGCCTCTACTGCACCCGCGCCGAGCCGCCCCGGCCCGGCGACCCGCCCCGCATGGTCCCGCCCATCCTGCTCTACGGCAGCGAAGTGCCCACCAGCGTGCGCGCCCGCGAAACCAGCACCTACGCCCAGGGCCGCGTGTTCGACGCCGTGACCAAGAAGCCCCTCAACGCGATGGTGCAGCTCTTCGACCTCAGCACTAACGCCCTCACCCAGCAAGTGTATTCAGATGCCGAAACCGGCGAATACACTGCCGTGCTCAACGAGGGCCGCGCCTACGCCATGTACGCCGCCGCGCCGGGCTACCTGCTCAAGAGCCTCAATTTTGACTACTCGGCCGCGCGCACGTTCGACCCGCTCACGCTCGATATCTACCTCGAACCGGCCAAAAGCGGCCGTAGCGCGGTGCTGAACAACCTGTTTTTCGATTCCAATCAGGCCGTGCTCAAGCCGCGTTCGCGCACCGAGCTCGACCGTCTGGTGGAGTTCCTGCGCCAGGACCCCAACCTGCGCGTGGAGGTGGCCGGCTACACCGATAACGTGGGCATGCCCGCCGCCAACCTCACGCTCTCGCAGCGCCGCGCCCAGGCCGTGCTCACCTATCTCAGCGGCCACGGCGTGCCCGCCATCCGCCTGCGCGCCAAGGGCTACGGCGCAGCCAAGCCCCTCGCCACCAACGACTCGGAAGGCCACCGCGCCCAGAACCGCCGCATTGAGCTGCGAATTCTCTAGCGCCTACCCCCAAAGCTTTGCGCCGTGTTTCGTGCTCGAAAACACGGCGGAACACTGTGTTTTAACACCCCGAAACACTGCGCGAATACTTCCTGCCCAGTTGCCGGACACTGGCAAAAAGCAGTACGACCACCCGCAATCCGGGCTATAACGCTTTCCTACGCCTCGCTGCTCAGCCGAATCCGGCCCTTTCAGTTCTACTTCACCTGGGGCAAAGGACTTAAAGCAAGGCTTTAAAGGAGTGAAAATTTCGTAGGATTATTCAAATAAAATGAATTGCCCGCCTAAGTGCGGGCTTTTTTTTGACTTATAGCAAAGCTTTTTATAAAGAAAATAAAGTGTTAATAATGAATAATAATTGAGATTGAAGTAAAATGCTGTAATTAAAAAAGTGCCATACTCACAAGGTTTTGTGCAAAAAATAAAAAGCGTGTAGGTTTGGACCAATTCCGGCGGCTGCTGCTAAGCCAGCAGGCAGGATGCCGATTGAACCCGCCTTTTTTTCACCCAAAACCTTTTTTACCCATGAAGAACCTGTTAGCCGCCGCTTGCCTCCTGACCACTCTCACGAGTGCTACCTCTGCCGCCGGCCCCGGCGACGAGCCCAAGGCCTACCCCCGCTCGGTAGCCACCCACGCCACTACGCTGACCCAGGCCCTGGCCCGGCGCATTCACTGCAACGAGGGCCAATACCTGGCCATCAAGAAGCTGCACCTGCACTACCTGGAGGAGCGCCGCCAGCTGGTGTTTGAGCAGAGCATCGCCAACGCCCCCGCCGCCGAGCGCGACGAGCAGCTGGCCGCTTCGCAGCACGGCTATGAGCAAGCCCTCAACGACCTCCTCAATCCCGAGCAGCGCCTGGCTTACCAGCAGCTGCGCGCTTCATTCACGGCGCACCGGCTCTAGCCAACCTCAACCCATATTCCGGCAATACCACTGGCCCCTCGTTGGACTAGTGGTGCTGTGGGAAATTGGGTTTAATTTTGAGCCATGAAGAAATTTGAATACCAAATGTTGGAAGTAGCCGACGGTTCTTTCAGCTCGGTTAATAGAAATCAGAAACTGATAGTCCACCTCAATAGCCTAGGCTTGCAGGGCTGGGAAGTGGTAAGTGTAACTAGGTCAGGCTCAGTTTGGGGGTGGCGCTCGCCGCGGTTGGTCGTCACCCTCAAGCGCGAAGTGGAGGGGTAGGGCAGGGGCCAAAAAAAGTCAGCCCACCAAAGGCGGGCTGACCACTAAAAAACCAGAAACTGGCAACCAGAAACTTACTTACGCTCGGTCATGGGCACGTAGTTGCGCTCAGTTTCGCCCACGTAAATCTGGCGGGGGCGGCCGATGGGCTCCTTGTTTTCGCGCATCTCTTTCCACTGGGCAATCCAGCCGGGGAGGCGGCCCAAGGCAAACATCACGGTGAACATCTCCGTGGGGATGCCCAGTGCCTTGTAGATGATGCCCGAGTAAAAGTCCACGTTCGGGTACAGCTTACGGTCGATGAAGTACTGGTCAGTGAGGGCCGCCTGCTCCAGCTCCGTCGCGATTTTCAGCAGCGGACTGTTCTGCATGCCAAGGGCTTGCAGCACTTCGTCGGCGGCTACTTTGATGATTTTGGCGCGCGGGTCGAAGTTCTTATACACCCGGTGGCCGAAGCCCATCAGGCGGAAGCCGCTGTTCTTATCCTTGGCCTGGGCAATGAACTTGCTGGTGTCGCCGCCGTCTTTTTCAATGGCTTCCAGCATCTCGATTACCTCCTGGTTGGCGCCGCCGTGCAGGGGACCCCACAGCGCGTTGATGCCCGCCGATACCGAGCCGTAGAGGCTGGCATTGGCCGAGCCCACGAGGCGCACGGTGCTGGTCGAGCAGTTCTGCTCATGGTCGGCGTGCAGGATGAGCAGCTTGTTTAAAGCACTCACAATCACGGGGTTGATTTCATACTTCTCGGTGGGGAAGCTGAACATCATGTACAGGAAGTTGGCGCAGTAGTCGAGGTCGTTGCGCGGGTAGTTGAGCGGGTGGCCCACCGAGTTCTTGTACGTCCAGGCCGCGATGGTGCTCATCTTGGCCATCAGGCGCACGATGGTCAGGTCGATGGCCTCGGGCGTCTGGTTGGGGCTGATGCTCTCGGGGTAGAAGCCGGTGAGCGCGCAGGTGAGGCTGCTCAAAATGGCCATCGGGTGCGTGCTGCTCGGAAAGCCGTCAAAAATCTTGCGGATATCCTCGTGCACCAGCGTGTGCTTGGTGATGTGGCCGCTAAAATCCTTCAGCTCCGCCTCGGTGGGCAAGTGGCCATAAATCAGCAGGTAGGCTACTTCCAGGAAGCTCGAATTTTCGGCCAATTGCTCAATGGGGTAGCCCCGGTAGCGCAAAATGCCTTCCTCGCCATCAAGAAACGTGATGGCCGATTTGCAGGCTCCCGTGTTTTTGTAGCCCGAATCGAGGGTCACGTAGCCCGTGGCGTCGCGCAGCTTGCCGATATCAAAGGCTTTCTCTTGCTCAGTGCCCTCAAAGATGGGCAGGCTAATGGACTGGCCGCCCGGTAGGTTAAGTTCAGCAGTTTCTGCCATTGGTTGGGTAGGAAGAGGATGTAAAGTAGCCGCTTATTTCGGGCGCGAAGCTACGGCTCAGGCGGTGCGCCGGGAAACTTTTGTTTGGCCGGTGCCTCCTGTAGTACAATGCAAACCCCGCTCAGGTTTCCGTAAGTCGCACAGTTTGGGGCTGGAAAGACACTGGGAACGTTTGCAACGATTTTTATTCGCCCCCTTACTTTCCGATGCAGAACTGGGTAAAGATGCTCGTGAGCAGGTCGTCGGAGGAAATTTCGCCCGTTATCTCACCCAGCGCCGCCAGCGCGTGGCGCAGGTCGGCGGCCAGCAGCTCGGTGCCCCGGCCTTCGGCCAGGCCCTGGCGCACGGCGGCCAGGTGCTGCGCCGCCACCTCCAGGGCGCGGGCGTGCCGCACGTTCGTCACGATGGTAGCCGTGCCGGTAGTGGCCAGCCCCGCCCCGCGCACCTGCGCCAGCAGCGCCGCTTGCAGCTCATCGAGCCCCTCGCGCCGACCCGCCGAGATGAATATTGTTTGGTGCTTGGTGCTTGGTTCTTGATTATCAGGTTTCTGGTTTTGAATTAATGAAGCTTGGTTTTGAGAAGTAGAAGCCAGCGAACTTTTAATTTTTAATTCATAATTTTTAATTCCTACTTGCGAAGCCAGGTCGCGCTTGTTGCCCACGGCCAGCACGGGCAGGCGGGGTAGGGCGGCGGTCAGCTCCGCGATGTCAGCTTGCACCTCGGCGGGCGACAGCTCGGTGAGGTCGAAGAGATAGAGTAGCAGCGCGGCCTGGCCGATGCGCTCGCGGGTGCGGCGCACGCCAATGGCCTCCACTTCGTCGGCGGGGTTGTCGCGCAGGCCGGCCGTGTCCACGAAGCGGAACCGCAGGCCGTCGATACTCACCTCATCCTCAATAAAATCGCGGGTAGTGCCCGGCGTGGCCGACACGATGGCCCGCTCCTCGCGTAGCAGCGCGTTGAGCAGGGTCGATTTGCCGGCGTTGGGCCGGCCGGCAATCACGGTCGTGATGCCGTTTTTAATCACGTTGCCCAGCTCAAACGAGCGTAGCAGCCCGGTTACTACCCCCTCCACTTCGGCCAGGAGCCGCGCCAGCCCGGTGCGGTCGGCAAACTCTACGTCTTCTTCGCCAAAATCCAGCTCCAGCTCTAGCAGTGCGGCAAACTTGATGAGCTGCACCCGCAGGTCGCGCAGCTCATCCGAGAAGCCACCACGCAACTGGTTGAGCGCCACCTGATGCGAAAGCGCCGAGTCGGCGGCGATAAGGTCGGCCACTGCCTCGGCCTGGGCCAGGTCGAGCGCGCCGTTGAGGAAGGCGCGCTTGGTAAACTCGCCGGCTTCGGCCAGGCGCGCGCCCTGGCGCAGCAGCGCGGCCAATATCTGGCGCACGATAAAGTCGGAGCCGTGGCCCGAAATCTCCACCACGTCTTCGCGGGTGTAGGAGCGCGGGCCGCGGTAGAGCGCCACCACTACCTCATCGAGCACTTGGCCGGTGGCGGGGTCGCGCAGCGCGCCGTAGTGCAAGGTGTGGCCGGGCTGGGCCGCCAGATTTTTCTTCGAAAACAGTGCCTGTACTATACTCACCGCGTCCAGGCCCGATAAGCGCACCACGGCCAGCGCCCCCGCGCCGGGCGGAGTCGAGAGCGCCACAATCGTATCAGACCACTGATTAGCACGGATTTTAGCGGATTTCACGGATTTTGTGGACGATTTTAGCAGCTTAATTTTCAGAAACGAACGCAGCAGTTTTTTCTCGGGCTAACTATTTTCAAACTCTAGGAAAGTAAACGCAAAAGCGCCGTCCACAAAATCCGTGAAATCCGCTAAAATCCGTCTAATCCGTGATTTAGTCAGTGGTCAGTGGTTGTGAAGAGATTGCGCCCGACTTCGGCCGAAATAACGACGGTGCGCTCATCGTTTATGCGCACTTCGAGGGAATTATCGAAGGCTATTTTTTCGAGGATGCGCACCCGCGCGCCCAGCGGCAGGCCCATCTTATCGAGGTATTGGAGGAAGGGCGCGGAGGTGTTTTTCACGGCAGCCAGCGTGCCGCACTCGCCTGCCCCCAGCTCGGCCAGCAAGCGATGGGCGGGCCGGCGCACGGCCCCGTTTTCGGCCGGAATGGGGTCGCCGTGCGGGTCGAGGGTAGGGAAGTTCAGGAACGCGTCGAGCCGCCGCATCAGCAGCGGCGACTGCACGTGCTCCAGCTCCTCGGCCACCTCGTGCACCTCATCCCAATTGAAGCCCAGCTGCTGCACCAGAAATACTTCCCAGAGCCGGTGCTTGCGCACGGTGAGCAGCGCCAGCCGCCGGCCTTCGGGTGTGAGGCGCACGCCCCGATACTTCTCATAGTCAAGCAGCTGCTTGTCGGCCAGGCGGCGCAGCATGTCCGTGACGGAGGCGGCGCGCGTGGCCAGCGCCGCCGCAATGCGGTTGGTACTCACCTCCTGCCCCGGCTCTTCTTCGGCCAGCTTGTAGATGGCTTTTAAGTAATTTTCCTCGGCAATAGTCATTTAACAATTAATATTTATCATTTAACAGCTGGCTCAGACAAGTTAGGTAACTGAGGTTGACGCGGTGGGCGGCACCTACTGCGTAACAGCAGTTAGGTAAGGTGTTAAATGTTAATTGATAGATGTTAAATGAAAAGTTACCATTTAATGAGCGCCGAGGCCCAGGTGAAGCCTGAGCCGAAGGCGGCCAGGCACACGAGGTCGCCGCGCTTGACGCGGCCTTGGGCCACGGCTTCGCTCAGGGCAATCGGAATGCTGGCGGCGGTGGTGTTGCCGTAGCGCTGAATGTTGCTGAAAACCTTGTCGTCGGCCAGGCCCATTTTCTGCTGCACATACTGAGTAATGCGCAGGTTGGCCTGGTGCGGAATGAGCAGGTTGATGTCGGCGGGCTGGTAATTATTCTGGTCCAATGCCTCTTTAATTACCTGCGGGAAGCGCACCACGGCGTGCTTGAACACGTTCTGGCCGTTCATGTACGGGTACATGTCCTGCTCGTTGGCAATGACGTAGTTCACGCGGTCTTCGCGGTTCGAGCCCGGCTCCTTCACAATCAATTCTTCGGCAAACTCGCCCTGCGCGTGCAGGTGCGTGCTTAGGATGCCGTTGCCTTCGGTGCGCGCCGGGCGCAGCACCACCGCGCCCGCGCCATCGCCAAAGATGACCGAAACGGCCCTACCCCTCGGGGTTTTGTCGAGGCCCGAGGAATGGATTTCGGAGCCTACTACCAACACCGTATCATACATGCCGGTGCGCACGAACTGGTCGGCCACCGACAGCCCATAGATAAAGCCCGAGCACTGGTTGCGCACGTCGAGGGCCGGCACGTTGCCGGTCATGCCCAGCTCGCGTTGCATGAGCACGCCCGAGCCCGGAAAGAAGTAATCGGGTGAAAGCGTGGCAAATACGATGAGCTGCACGTCGTCCACGGTCAAGCCGGCATTGGCCAGCGCGCGACGGGCGGCCTCGGCACCCATGCCGGCGGTGGTGTCCTTGCCTTCCTCAAACCAGCGCCGCTCCTGGATGCCAGTGCGCTCCTGAATCCAAGCGTCGGTGGTGGACATCAGCTCTTCCAACTCGGCATTTTTTACAACGCGGTCGGGAACGTAGTGGCCGACACCGGCAATTTCGGCGTGGCGCAAAGTGGTCGGGGAAGCCATGAGGCAGGTTGGGTAAGGGGTGGGGGGTAGGGCGATGGCACACGAAATCAGCCGCGTACCGACCTGCAAGTAAGAAAAAATTACCCGGACTCACTCGTTCGCCCCGGTCCCGCTAGGCCAACGGGGCCGCAAAGGTCGGACCCAGCCCCAGGCTTTCCAGCAAATCCCCTAATTTTTTGCCTTCGCCCGCCCACAGCACCGGGCCGGCCGGCACGCCCGCTGGGTAAAACCGCGCCGTGGGCAGCGCCGCCGCCACGGCCGCCGCTGCCCGCGCCGGCTCAGCAAAATCCACGACCAAGCCCGCGCTATGCTCTCGCACCACGTTGGCCCAGAGCGGGTTATCGGGTACCAGCACGGGCAGGCCGTGGGCGAGGTATTCGAATAGCTTGGTGGGCTGGCAGCGGGCCGTGCTGGGGTGCGGCCGGTAGGGCAGTAGGCCCAGGTGACTGCGCCGCATTTCGGCCACGATGCGGGCGTGCGGCACCAGCGCCGCGCCGCCCTCCAGCGTGAGCCAGGCACTTTCGGTCATCACTAGCGCTTGCAGCTCCCGCACTAAATCGGGCTGCTGGCAAAAGCCGATGATGGTCAGCGTGGCTCCGCCGGGCCACGCCGCCCGCAGCGCCCGCGTCAGGGCGATGGCCTCCCACACGCCATTTAGCGCCGAAATGGTGCCCGAAAACAGCAGCCGCAGCGGCTCGTTGGCGGCGGGCATGGGCCGCGCCAGGGGGGGTAGGGCCTCGCCAAGGGCGGGCTGATATTTGTTTTCGAGCAGCAGCACCCGGCCGGGGGGTAGGGCTTGCAAAAACGGCAACTCGTCGGCATAGCTGGCTTCGGCCAGTAGCACGGCCGCCGCCCGCCGGGCCGCCACGCCCTCCACCCAGCGCAGACCCGCCGCCAGCGCGCGCTTCGTCAGCCCACGGTACACCTGCTGCGTGCCCACGTTGAGGGCGTAGTTTTCGCGGATATCATACACGAATTCCCTACCCCTCCCCAGCGCCCGCCACAGCACCGTAAGCGGCAGCAGCTCAGGCGCGTGCACGATGACCAAATCGGGCCGTAGGCGGCGCAGCAAACGCCAGTAATGGGCCTGCGCCAGCAGCCGCCCCAGGCTCAGGCGCGCGCCGCTGAAAATGGGGTGCAGCGTGATGCCCGCGCCCGGCCGCGCCGCCGCGCTGGCCTGGCCCGCCACGGCCACTCGCGCGCCCAGGCCAGCCAGGGTGCGGGCAAACTTGCCCAGCATCCGGGTGTCATCCACGGGCTTAAGCACGGAGGCGAGCAGAATGGACGCGGGCGAAGAAACGGGAGCTGGCATGGATAGCAGCGCCGGGGCAAGTGCGCCACAGCGAGGGGGGTAGGGCCGGCGGCAAAGCGCCAACCAAAGTCCCTGGTAGGGTGATTGGGAGCAAAGATGCGCTTTTCAACCCCTAAAGATGCTAGTTTTGCGCCCAATTCTACTTTACGTATTCTCATGGACACCACCGCCCACCACAGCCCCGTGCTCGACCGCTTTGCCGCCCAGGAGGCCATCGAGCACGCTTGGCACGACCGTACGCTGCTCGACCAGCCCGAAACCAAAGCCGCCATCGAGCACACCATTGAAGACCTCGACAAAGGCCACCTGCGCGTGGCCGAGCCGCCCACCGAAGAAGGCGGCGAGTGGAAAATCAACGAGTGGGTCAAGAAGGCCGTTATCCTTTATTTCCCGCTGCGCCAGATGAGCACCCAGGAGGTCGGCCCCTTCGAATATCACGATAAAATGGCCCTCAAAACTGATTACGCCGGCCAGAAAGTGCGCGTGGTGCCGCCCGCCGTGGCCCGCTACGGGGCCTACCTGGCCCCCGGCGTCATCCTGATGCCCAGCTACATCAACATCGGTGCTCACGTGGGCGAGGGCACGATGGTGGACACCTGGGCCACCGTGGGCTCGTGCGCCCAGGTGGGCAAACACGTGCACCTGAGCGGGGGGGTAGGCCTCGGCGGCGTGCTGGAACCCGTGCAGGCCGCCCCGGTTATTATTGAAGATGGCGCGTTCATCGGTTCGCGCTGCATCCTGGTCGAAGGCTGCCGCATCGGCAAGGAAGCCGTGATTGGCGCGGGCGTTACCATCACCGGCAGCACCAAGATTATCGACGTCACCAGTCCCGAACCGAAAGAGTATAAAGGCTACGTGCCGCCGCGCTCGGTCGTCATTCCAGGTACCATTCCCAAACAATTTCCGGCGGGGGAATATCAGGTGCCGTGCGCGCTCATTATCGGCCAGCGCAAGCCCAGCACGGATTTAAAAACGAGCCTCAACGACGCGCTGCGCGAACATAACGTATCTATCTGAACCACGGATTCGACGGATTTTTCGGATTAATCGGATTTTGTAGTCGATTATTTTCCTTATCCTTAAATTAAAAAGGGCTGTCCATTTGGACAGCCCTTTTTAATTCTGATTAGACCTAATTCTTACGTACAAATCGACTACAAAATCCGATTAATCCGAAAAATCCGTCGAATCCGTGGTTCAGATAGCCCGCTTCAGTTTCTCACCAAACAGTGCCTTCACCTTATCCACTTTGGGCTTGGCCACAAACTGGCAATAAGGCTCGTGGCCGTGCATGTTGAAGTAATTCTGATGGTAATCTTCGGCTACATAAAACTCCGGCGCGGCCGTGATTTCGGTTACCACGGGGTTGGGGAAAGCGTGGCCGTCGTTGAGTTTCTTTTTGTATTCCTCGGCGAGCTTTTTTTGCTCGTCGCCGTGGTAATAAATAACCGAGCGGTACTGCGTGCCGGTATCATTACCCTGGCGGTTGAGGGTCGTCGGGTCGTGGGTTTTCCAGAAGATTTCCAGCAACTCTTTATAGCTGATTACGGCCGGGTCGAACGCAACATCAATTACCTCAGCGTGGCCGGTCATGCCGCTGCATACTTCCTTGTAGGTGGGGTTTTTGATGCGGCCCCCGGCGTAGCCCGACACCACTTTTTCTACCCCCTTCAAATTCTGAAAAACGGCCTCGACGCACCAAAAGCAGCCGGCCCCAAAGGTTGCATGTTCCATAAAATCGCAGATTTACGCGGATTAAATTGATTGCGCTGATTCTGACGTCAGCGTGTCTGGTTAACGGGATTTTGGGTAGTACCGTTCAGTATAGTCTGGATGGTGCGAGTTTACCCTATTTGCGAAAACGAGCGGCCACTACCAGGTCTTTTGAGCCGGGCGTGTACTGGTAAAAGCCCTCGCCCGATTTCACGCCCAGGCGGCCGGCCATCACCATGTTTACCAGCAGCGGGCAGGGCGCGTACTTGGGGTTGCCAAGGCCCTCGTGCAGCACCCGCAGGATGGCCAGGCACACGTCGAGCCCAATAAAATCGGCGAGCTGCAACGGGCCCATCGGGTGGGCCATGCCGAGCTTCATCACCGTATCAATTTCCTCCACGCCCGCTACCCCCTCAAACAGGCTGATAATGGCCTCGTTAATCATGGGCATGAGAATGCGGTTGGCCACGAAGCCGGGGTAGTCATTGACCTCGGTGGGCGTTTTGCCGAGCTGGCGCGACAGCTCCATCACGCGCCGCGTCACCTCATCGGAAGTGGCGTAGCCGCGAATAACCTCCACCAGCTTCATCACCGGCACGGGATTCATAAAGTGCATCCCAATTACCTGGGTAGGGCGCTTGGTGACGGCCGCGATTTTGGTAATCGAAATCGACGACGTGTTGCTGGCCAATATGGCCCCGGCCGGCGCGCACTGGTCGAGGTCGCGGAAAATCTGGAGCTTGAGGTCCACGTTTTCGGTGGCAGCTTCTACTACCAACTCGGCGTTGGCTACGCCCTCGGCCAGGCTCGTGAAGGTGCGCAGGCGACCCAGAGTGGCCACTTTGTCGTCCTCGCTAAAAGTGGCTTTGGTCACCTGGCGGCCGAGGTTTTTAGTGATGATAGTCAGCGCTTTATCAAGCGCCGGCTGGTTGATATCAATGAGGGCCACGGAGAATCCGTGCTGGGCAAAAACGTGGGCAATACCATTGCCCATCGTGCCCGAGCCAATAACGGCAACGTGCATGGGTGGGAGAAAAAGAGGGGGGTAGGAAAAACGGCCGGCCGTGGGTAGCTGCCGCTCCGCAAAGCTACTGCGACCAACCAGGAGTGGCGAACAGGTGAGTTTTTTTAGTAGATATTCATCCTTTTCCCGCCCACCCCGTACAAAGCCCTACCAAGCCGCAAAGGTTTGTTTCCATCCTTCTCACCACTCCTCTTTCTCTTTTCACTCATGGGCAATTTGTTGTATATCATCGCCGTCGTTCTCATCCTCATCTGGGCCCTCGGCTTCTTCGGCATCCTGGGTGCTGGTCTAGCCGGCAACAACCTGCTGCACATCCTGTTGGTGATTGCCATTATTGCCATTCTACTGCGCGTTATCAGCGGCCGCAACCCGGTTTAGTAGAGTTTAGCCGCCTGCAATAAGAAAACCCCCGCCGTGCTTACGGTGGGGGTTTTCTTATGCCTGGTCCTGGCAGCTAGCGGCCGATATTAAACAGGAAATTGAAGCGAATTACCGGGTTGGGATAAATGCTGTTGTAGTTGTCCTGAAAATTGTAGAGCAGCACAATATCAGCGGCCGCGCGGTTGCTGATTTGCGAGCGGTAACCGATGCCCGCCAGCGGCGTCTGCACCGAACGATTGATGGTGCTGAAATTACCGTAATTGTCCTGCGCCAGCAGCTGCGCCTTCGTCACCTCGTATTCGGCGTGTATGAAGAAATTAGCAACCACCATGAGTTGGGCAAAGCCTTTTACGCCAAAGCTGCTGGTGCTGAAATTGGTGCTGCCGTTCGTGTTATAGCCGTTGCTGATGCCGTAGTTGCTGTACGCGTAGCTGATGCCCGGTCCAATGGAAAGCCGGTCGTTCACGCGGTAGCCGATAGCCGGCGAAATGCTGAAATTGAACTGGCTGTAGCCCGAATAAGAGCTGTAGCCTAGGCCCAGGCCCGAGTACACGAACAACTTGGTGTATTGCTCGGCGTGCTGCTGCGCGGCCTTGCGCGTCTGCTCGCGGCCCGGCAACTCCAGTCCCGATGGGCTGCCCTGGCTGGGGGCGGGTAGGGGCTCGGCCTGGCTGGATTGGGCCGGCTGGGGGGGGTAGGGCGAGCCGGGGCCGGCGTGTACACCGGGATGGTCGGTGCCACGCCGGCCGAGTCGGCCGCCGGGCGCGGGGTATTCACCGGAGCCGGCCGCGCGGCGGGCAACGAGCCGGGAGGCGCGGTGTTAAGCGCGGGCTTGTTCTGGGCCAGGCTGCGGCCGGGGGCCAGCAGAGCCACGGCCCCTAATAAAAATGGAAAAAGCAGACGTTTCATGAAGGGAAATTAGCGGCGCGGCACGAAGAGAAAATGAAGAAGCCCGGCTTACTAGACCAAACCCCGAAAAGAGTCGGCTTAATTCCTGATTTTAAGCCAACTGATACATTTTCTGACGCTGGGCTTTCAGCGTCTCATCGGCCAGGTATTCTTCGTAGTTCATGCGGCGGTCGATGATGCCTTCGGGCGTGAGCTCGATAATGCGGTTGGCCACCGTCTCGATAAACTGCAAGTCGTGCGAGGCGAAGATGAGTGAGCCGGTGAAGTCTTTTAGGCCGTTGTTCAGGGCCTGAATGCTTTCCAGGTCCAGATGGTTCGTGGGGTCGTCCATCACCAGCACGTTGCCGCTTTCGAGCATCATCTTGCTCAGCATGCAGCGCACTTTTTCGCCGCCGCTCAGCACGTTGGGCTTCTTCTGGCTCTCCTCGCCCGAAAACAGCATGCGGCCCAACCAGCCGCGCACGAAGCTCTCGTCCTTGTCGGTCGAGTATTGGCGCAGCCAGTCCACCAGGTTCATGTTGTCGGCCTGGAAGAAGCCGCTGTTTTCCTTTGGGAAGTAGCTGGGCGTGATGGTGGTGCCCCAATCGGCCTCGCCTTTGTCGGCCGTCGCTTCCTTAAATAAAATATCGAACAGCATGGAAGCCGCCCGGTCGTCGCGGCCCACAATGGCGATTTTATCCCCCTTGTCGAGCGTAAACGACACGTTCTTAATCACCGACTGGCCATCCACGGCTTTGCTCACGCCTTCCACGGTCAGCAGCTGGTTGCCGGCTTCGCGCTCGGGCTTGAAGGCAATGTAGGGGTAGCGGCGCGACGAGGGCTTGATTTCCTCCAGCGTCAGCTTTTGCAGCAGCTTCTGGCGACTCGTGGCTTGCTTGGATTTCGAGGCGTTGGCCGAGAAGCGGCGCACGAATTCTTCCAATTCCTTGCGCTTGTCCTCGGTTTTCTTGTTCACGTCCTGCCGCTGGCGCAAGGCCAGCTGGCTGCTCTCATACCAGAAGCCGTAGTTGCCGGGGTACATCGTGATTTTCGAGAAATCCAGGTCGGCCATGTAGTTGCACACGGCATCGAGAAAGTGGCGGTCGTGGCTCACCACAATCACCGTGTTCTGAAAGCCATCCAGGAAGTTTTCGAGCCAGAGCACACTCTCGGCGTCGAGGTTGTTGGTGGGCTCGTCGAGCAGCAGCACGTCAGGGTTGCCAAACAGCGCCTGCGCCAGCAGCACGCGCACTTTTTCCGAAGCGCCGAGGTCCGACATCACGCTATAGTGCTTGTCTTCGGTAATGCCCAGACCGCTGAGCAGCTCAGCAGCCTCATAGTCGGCGTTCCAGCCTTCGAGGTCGGCAAATTCGCCTTCCAGAATGGCGGCGCGCTCGCCGTCGGCGTCCGAAAAATCAGCCTTGGCATAGAGCGCGTCCTTTTCGCTCATCACCGCCCACAGCCGCTGGTGGCCCTGAATAACAGTCTGGAGCACCTGCTGGTCGTCGTAGGCAAACTGATTCTGCTTGAGCACGGCCAAGCGCTGGCCGGCGGGCAGCGCTACCGAGCCGGTGTTGGGCTCCAGCTCGCCGGACAAAATCTTGAGAAAAGTTGATTTGCCGGCGCCGTTGGCCCCAATCAGGCCGTAACAGTTGCCGGGCAAAAACTTCACCGTTACGTCTTCAAACAGCACCCGCTTGCCATAGCGCAAGCTCACGTTGGTCGTGGAAATCATTTAAAACCGGAATAAAAAACCAAAAAATCCTTGCAAAAATACGCCGCCGCCCCGCCTTACCCTACCCTAACGCCGGCGGGCACCGATTTGTGCCCCCGGCAGCGGGCACAACATCCGGCCGCCAAATGCAGTATAGCCTAATCAGCTGGCCTTTCGGGCCGCTTTTGCGGCTTTCCTCTCCTCACACTACTTCCTTTTCCTTATGGCTGCCCGCCCCACGACCGCATCTGCCGGCCCCACCCTCACCCCCGAACGAAATGGTGTCCGCTTTGGCGTCATGACCGGGGCAGTGCTCTGCGTTTATACGCTGCTAGCCGCCCTGTTCGGCTTTTTCTCGCACATTGAAGCCGGTAGCCTCGACGTGCTTATTCTGGTGCTGGGCTCGGTGCTGGCCATTCGGAACCTGCGCCAGGTGCGGGGCGAGCAAATGCCCTACCTCGGGGGCTACGGCACTGGCATCGTGACCGCGCTGGTGGCTTCCGTTATCCTGGGCCTGTTTTTTATTATTATTTCGACTATTATGCCTAAGTCCTTGGACCTGACGCAGGTAGAAAATCTATTTGGTTTCGACCTCTCGATAGTAGTCGCTTTTCTGGCCATTATCCTCATGGGCAGCATGACAGGTGTTATCACCTCGCTCATCGCCATGCAGTATTTCAAAGTGGACTCCATCGACCCACTGAAAATAATGGAATAAAGCCTCGGCTTACCCTACGCAAAAGCCCCTTGGTTCGCAAAGAACCGGGGGGCTTTTGCGTTAAGAGCCAGGCAGCTACGCCGGCTTGGGAGGGGGTAGGGCGAACGGCACGAACGGCGTCACGTCGCCGCCGTAGCGGTGAATATCGCGCACGATGGTGCTGCTGATGGCCGCCAGCGTGGGTGCCGTGAGCAGCGACACCGTTTCCAGCTCGGGATAAAGCAGGCGATTGGCCTGGCCGATGCTGTTTTCGTACTCAAAATCGAGCGTATTGCGCAGGCCACGCAGCAAGTAGCGCGCGCCAGTGGCGCGGGCAAATTCCACCGTTAGGCCCTGGTAGCTGCGCACCGACACGCGCGGCTCGTTCTGAAACAAGGCTTCGAGCTGCGCCATCATCCAGTCGAGGGGTAGGTAGCGCTGCTTGCTGCTATTGGTGCCCAGGGCAATAATTACCTCATCGAACAGCCCCGCGCCGCGCCGCACCATGTCGAGGTGGCCGGTGGTAAACGGGTCGAAGGAACCGGGAAAAAGGGCGATTTTTTTCATGAAATTGGAGCGCCGCCGCGTCCTGGGTCAACAGCTATTCGCAATAAACCAGGCTGAACAAGTCGAAATGCCGGTAGTCGGCCACCTCATTCAGGTAATAAAAATACTGCACCCCAAAAGGCCGCGCCCCAAAGCGCAGGTGGCGCACGTAGGTGCCAAGCAGCGCAAATGTGGCCGAGTCGCTGGTCAATTCGCCCCAAATAGTCACCGGGTCGCGGTCGGGGTTCAGGCCCAGCTCCTGCATCACCAGGATAACGTAGTAGGCCACATCCTCGGCCGTGCTCACGGCAAAGGTGTTGCAAAACTCCAGCTGCGGGCCCAGCACCACGGCCGTCAGCTCCTGCTCGGCCAGGCTGAGGTAGAGCTGGCGCGGCGTGGTGCCGCGCTGGTGCAGCAGGCCCGCCAGCAGGGCGCTGGTGGCGGGCAGCAGCCGCGCGCTGGGCCCGTGCGCCGTGTAGAGCCAGTGCGACAAGTCGTGGCGCGCCGCGAAAATGCTCACGATGTCGGTGGCCGGCGCGGGCAGGGGTAGGGCGTAGGCCAGGGCCTCCTCGGTGGGGGCCAGCGCGTGGTGCGGGCGCAGGTAGGCGTTCTCGTCGCCGGGCCGGTAGAGGGGCGCGGGCAGCAGCGTGCTGGCCGTGCCCGCCAGCGCCAGCCGCAGCCGTGCCCAGCCGGCGTGGCCCAGCAGCGGGTGGGTGGCCGCGGCCGCGGGCAGGTCGGCCAGGCCCGCGAGCGGCTGGTCGTCGAAGGCCACTATTTTTTGGCGGGCCACGTCCAGCGCCGCCACGCGCAGCCTGGTAGGCCCGGCCAGGGCATAGAGGTGGTAGGCCGTGGGGTTCGCGAGGTCGAAGGTGTCGTCGCGGAGGCTTACCGCGGCGGGGGCGGGTAGGATAGGGGTGGTAGGCACGGCCGGCAAAGATAAGTTTTTGGGACCGGGTTGGTAGAAGTAGCCCACGCTTTCAGCTTCTTATCTGAGTAAGTTGCTGAAAATCAGAAATAAGTATGCTTGCAATTGCTCTGTCAGCGGCCGCCCTATCCCCTTGTCGGGCCTGAAGGCCACGCCCTGGCGAACCCCACGCGCTGCGGCTAGGCATTCAGCAGCACCTGGGGCACGAATACGTCGTCGGTACTCAGCAGCCCGCGCAGTATCGGGTGGACCTGGGCGGGCGGCAGGGCCAGCAGCTGGCGCGGCGTGAGCCAGGCCAACTCGCTGAGCAGCTGGCTATCGGGGGCGTGCTCGGGGTCGTGGCCCAGGCGGGGGGTAGCGGTGGGGTCTTCGGCCGTTACTTCAAAAAACAGCTCCAGCGCCTGCAGCGCATCGCGCCGAAACTCGTGCAGGTGCAGCTGCCGGCCCACCCGCACGGCCAGCCCGGTTTCTTCCTGAAATTCGCGTACCAGCGCCTCTTTCAAGCTCTCACCGAAGGCCCAGCCCCCGCCTGGCGGCGACCAGAACGTGGCCCCATTGGGTAGCAAGCCCCGGTGGGCCGCCAGCAAAATGGTGCCCTGGCGCACCAGCAGCCCCCCCACGCGCACGCGCACCAGTCCGTTATAAGGAGTTAGCAAAGAGCTATTTGAGTCAGATTCGGCACCGGGCATAAAGGCGATATTAGTTCAGGGATAGGGTTGCCTTTACGCAAACCCGCCTGCTGCGGGTGTCGCACCCGGCCCGCCTACCCCCACCTGCCGGGCCAGCGCCCGCCGCTGCTGCCAGCGCCGCAGCCGGCTCGCCAGGAACACCAGCAGCCCCACGGCCAGCCCCGCCGCCACCAGCGGCAGCAGCAGCGTAAGGAGCGTGCCGACTATCGCCAATATATTTTCCAGCGTCGCAAACAGCGGGTTGGCCAGCCCGCCGGTGGTGGCCGTGGAGCCCGCCCGCAGCAGCGCCGTGCTGCCCTGCACCAGCCCCGCCGCGCCGCCGCCTACTAAGATGCCCAGCGTCCAGCGTAGCGTCGGGTCGAGGTGCGTGAGCGAGGATGTCATCAATAAAGTGCCCGCGATGAAGGAGGCCGGCGTAGTCAGCGTATCCAGCAAATGGTCGAAAAGCGGCACGTAGTAGCCCAGCAATTCGGCCACGGTGGCCGTAGCCAGCACCACTAGGGCCGTCCAGGAGCTGAGCCAGTCGAAGCCCGGCGAGCTGGGCAGCCAGCCCAGCCGGTGCGCCACGCTGGCAGCCAGCAGCGGCACAAATACCCGAAAGCCGCTGCACGCGGCCAGCCCCAGGCCCAGCGCGCCGGCTACGAGGTACTGCATAGTCGAAACGTGTTCCATCAGCAAGAGGGGGGTAGGGGGCGGAAGGGCCGGTAAGGTACGCCCTGCCGGTATCTTTGAGCGACTTATGCCCGCTGCTACCCCCCTCCCCGCCCTTGACCTCGAAACCCGCATTCGCGAAAAGCTCAAGGGTCAACACTTTATGCACCTCATTGGCGCCGACCTTACCCGCATCGAGCCCGGCCGCGTGGAGGCTGAGCTGGCGCTGGGCCAGCAGCACCAGCAGCAGCGCGGCTTTGCCCACGGCGGCCTGGTAGCCACGATGGCCGACCTGGTGGCCGGCTTTGCCGCCATTACGCTCGTGCCCGAGGGGGTAGGGGTGGTGACGTCGGACTTGAAAGTGAGCTACCTCAACCCCGGCGTGGGCCAGCGCATCCGGGCCATCGGCTGGGTGTTGAAAGCCGGCCGGCGGCTGCACTTCTGTGAAGCCGAGGTGTGGTGTGATAATGTGCTGATTGCCAAAGCGTCGGCCACGATGGCGGTGATTGACGCCGTATGAGTGTCTTGAACCTACTCCCAGGCCCTGGTTACACCCGCGTATTTGAGAATCCCGAAGGAGGCTTCGTGGATATGCACGAAAACCACGGCAAGCAGGAAAGCCGTCAGAACCTGCCCATTGCGCTGTTTCTCGCAGCGCGGGGCGAATGCGTATGCGTATGCCTGCTGGGAATAGCCGACGAGCCACACGTAAAATCGCCCGATGCCACCCGCAACGGCGTGGTATGGGAATTTAAAATCCCCGAAGGCCGCACCGAAAACGCCATTGATAAAGCCCTGCGCGATGGCAGCCGGCAAGCCAGCCGCATTCTCATTCAACTACCCGCCGACTTCAACCGGGACTTTTTGGAGAGCGGTATTTATAACCGTACACAACGTGCCAAAGTCTTGTTAGAAATAGTGGTGCTGCTGGAGGATAGGCTATATGTTTTTAGTCGCAGCGCGATAATTACCAATGCTTTTCGCGGTGTAATACCCTAAAAAAATAGGGACACCTCATGCACGAGGTGTCCCTTGGTAGGGCCCAGGCTTGCACCCAGGCCTAAGACGCGGCCAGTGGCTTTGTCCTGCACAAATATACATAGTACCGGCTCATTAAGTTCGCTGGCAAAAGCAGGCTAATTTTACCGCAATTCATTATCCCCTATCGTTCGTGCTCTCTACCCGATTCCCTTCCGTTCGCGATTATTTTCCCTTCGAGCCGACCGACGACCAGGCGACGCTGTTCGGGCAGCTCGATGAGTTTTTGCGCGACCAGCTGCCGGGGCGCAAGGTGTTTGTGCTGCGCGGCTACGCTGGCACCGGCAAAACCACCGTCGTGAGCGCCCTCGTGCAGTGGCTGGCCCGGATGCAGCGCCGCTACGCGCTCATGGCGCCCACCGGCCGCGCCGCTAAGGTGATGAGCGCCTACGCCGGCGTGCCGGCCAGCACCATCCACAAAAAAATATACCGCCAAACCAGCGGCGCGCCCAGCGAACGCCTCAGCTTCACGCGCCAGCCCAACCGCCAGGAGGAAACACTTTTCATTGTGGATGAGGCATCTATGATTTCCGATGAGAAGGCTTTTGGCGAAAATGGCCTGCTCGACGATTTGATGGGCTTCGTGTTTGAGCGTAGCACCAACCGGCTGCTGCTCATCGGCGACACGGCGCAGCTGCCGCCGGTGGGCCAGCTGCTGAGCCCGGCCCTCGACCCCGAGCTGCTGGCCCACCGCTTCCGGGCGCGGGTGGAGGGCGTGGAGCTGCGCCAGGTGATGCGCCAGGCCGAGGCCTCGGGCATCCTGGTGAATGCCACCGAGTTGCGCGAAGAATTGCGGGAGGAAGCGCCCAATATTCAGCTGCATACCAAGGGTTTCAAGGACATGTTTAAGATGGGCGGCGACAAGCTGGAGGACGGCCTGCGCTGGGCCTACCGCAACTTCGGGCACGAGAACACGACCATCATTTGCCGCTCCAATCGCAATGCCAACCAGTACAATCAACTCATCCGGCGCACGCTGTTTGATGCCGAGGAGGAGATTGAGGCGGGTGACTATATTATGGTGGTGCGGAATAACTATTTCTGGCTGCCCAAGGACTCAGAAATTGGCTTTTTGGCTAATGGCGACTTCCTGGAAATCACCAAGATAATTCGGCGCGAAGAAGTCTTTGGCTGCCGCTTTGCCCAGGCGCGGGTGCGGCTCGTGGACTACCCCGACGAGCCGGAGTTAGAAGTAAAGCTGCTGCTCGACACGCTGCACACCGAAACGCCCTCGCTGCCGCGCGACCAGAACGAGAAGATGTACCAGGCAATCCTGGCCGACTACGCCCACCTCACCAAAAAGGCCGAGCGCAACGCCGAAATGCGCAAAGACCCGTACCTCAACGCGTTGCAGATAAAATTTGCCTACGCCCTCACCTGCCACAAGGCGCAGGGCGGCCAGTGGCAGGCCGTGTTCGTGGACCACGGCTTCATTAAGCCCGACGAGCCGGTGGGCGGCGAGTTTGCGCGCTGGCTCTACACGGCCATCACGCGGGCGTCGGAGCGGCTGTTTTTGCTCAATTTTCAGCGGCGGCTGCTGGCCAGCGGCGAGGCGGTGGAGGAAGAGTAGCGTGCGCCAAAAAAGTGGGGGTAGGGAATTCAATTGCCACCGTTCGGGTTTGCCCGGCGAGTGCCTTCACTCAGCCTCCAGCCAGCGGCGCTAATTTGGCCGTAGTTTTGCCAACGCTGCCTCGGCACGTAAATTTGCTTTTATTCCTCAACTCCTTCTTACTCACCATCATGACTAAAATGCTGCTGTTGGCCCTGGGCCTCACGTTCGCCGGTACCGCCGCCCACGCCCAGACCATGAAGCCTGCCAAAATGGCTAAGGCCGCTGGTCCCCAAATCGAGTTTATGGAAGTGAAGTACGACTTCGGCTCCATCAAACAGGGCGATATCGTGGACCACACGTTCAAGTTTAAGAACACCGGCACCCAGCCGCTCGTGATTTCCAACATCGGCGTGAGCTGCGGCTGCACCACGCCTTCGTGGACCAAGGAGCCCGTGCAGCCCGGCAAAACCGGCACTATCTCGGCCAAATTCAACTCGGCCGGCAAAATGGGTATGCAGACCAAAGTGCTGACCATCGACTCGAACTCGGCCGCCGGCAGCACCACCGTTTCGCTGGTGGGCGAGGTGAAAGAAGCCGCTACGGCTTCGAACAAGTAAGCCCTACCCCTCCAAAAAAGGCGAGCCGACCACTGTGGTCGGCTCGCCTTTTTTAGGGGTTTTTGCGAAGCGAAAGCTACATCTTGCTCACCGCAAAGAGCAGCCGCGCCCAGCCCGCAATCAGCAGCAGCCCGCCCAGCGGGGCCACCGCCCCAAACTTGGTGATGCCCGTGAAGCAGATGGCGTAGAGCGAGCCGCTGAAAATGACGATGCCTGCGGTCCAGAGCAGCGCGGCTGTGTCGAGGCCGCGTAGGTCGGGCCGGACCACGGCCAGTACGCCCACCGCCAGCAGCGCCAGCAGGTGGTAAAACTGGTAGCGCACGGCCGTTTCGAAGGTTTCGAGGCGGCCGCTGGCTTCGAGCATGGGCCGCAGCGCGTGCGCCCCGAAGGCTCCGATGGCCACGGTGAGCGCGCCCAGCACGGCGGCAATTTGGAGAATGAGACGAGCGGACATGGGGTAGGGAGAGTATAAATCGACCACAAAGAACGTCATTCCGAACTTGCCGAGGAATCTCGCGTGGGGTAGTAGCTCAATCGTTTAACGGTATTGATTACTACCCCACGCGAGATTCCTCGGCAAGCTCGGAATGACGTTCTGTTGATAGTTCATCTATTTCTGTGCGCTGCTGACCGCTCAGGCCCGCGGCGGCAGGGCGTCGGCCGCGAAGTAGAACGGCAGCAGGTCGGCCAGCCGCTCGAAGCGCAGAATGGTGCCCGCCTCGCTGGGCAGCAGCAGCCAGATGGGCTGGCCCTGGCGCAGCTCATATTCCAGCATCACCTGGCGGCAGGCCCCGCAGGGCAGCGCGGGCCGGAAGTCGCCGTCGGCCGGCCGGCCGGCCACCGACATGCCGATGATGCGCGGCGGGGGGGTAGGGCGGCCGCCCGCCAGCCCAAACAGCGCCGTGCGCTCGGCGCACAGGCCGGAGGGGTAGGCGGCGTTTTCCTGGTTGGTGCCCTGCACCAGGGTATCGTCGGCGAGCAGCAGCGCGGCCCCCACGTGGAAGTGCGAGTAGGGCGCGTAGGAGTGGTCGGTGGCGGCGCGGGCGGCGTCCCACACCCGGCGCTCGGTGGGCGAGAGCTGGGCGGGCGTGGCCAGCTCCTCGTAGCTGAGGCTGAGGTGGCGGCGGGTGGGCAAATTGGAAGGAGCGGAGGCCATTGCGGCAAGAATAAAAATGGGGCGACAAAGAAAGCGAGAAATCGGATAAGAATATGGAATTTAGAAGTTGGAAGGAAGGCGGAGGGATTTTTTTGGCCGTAATCCTGCTCCCTCCTGCCCGCTTTCAACTTTCCCTGCGGCTACTTTTGCCCGCATGACTCCTCCTACCCGCCTCTTATTGCTGGGCGCCGGCCGCTCGGCCTCGGTGCTGATGCAGTACCTGCTGCGCCACGCGCCGGCCGAGCGCTGGTTTCTGACCGTGGCCGACGCCATGCCCGCCCACCTGGCCCCGGTGCTGGCCGCGCACTCGCAGTACGCCCGCGCCGTGCCGTTCGACGTGCAGGACGCCGCCCGGCTCGACCAACTGGTAGCCGAAGCTGACCTCGTAATTTCGATGCTGCCGGCCGCGTTTCACCCGCTGGTGGCGCGCGCCTGCCTGCGCCACCGCCGCCACCTGGCCACGGCCAGCTACGTGAGCCCCGAAATCGGTGCCCTGCACGAGGAGGCCGCCGCCGCGGGCCTGGTCTTTTTGATGGAATGCGGCCTCGACCCCGGCCTCGACCACATGTCGGCTATGCAGATTATCAACAACTTGAAGAGCCAGGGCGGGCGGCTGACGAGCTTCACCTCGTACTGCGGCGGCCTGCTCGACCCCGCCTCGGAAGGTGACAACCCCTGGCGCTACAAGTTTACCTGGAACCCGCGCAACGTGGTACTGGCCGGCCAGGGCGGCCCGGCCCGTTATCTCCAAAATGGTCAGGAAAAACTCTTGCCCTATGAGGAGTTGTTTGGCCAGGCCGAAACGCTGGCGGTGCCCGGCCACGGCCACTTCGAAGGCTACGCCAACCGCGACTCGCTCACCTACCGCGAGTTATATGGGCTGGCCGATATCCAGACCATGCTGCGCGGCACCCTGCGCCGCCCCGGCTACTGCGGGGCCTGGCAGGCACTCGTGACGCTGGGCCTCACCAACGACAGCACGCCGCTGGGCAACCCCGCCGAGCAGCCGTGGCAGGAGCTGGTGGCCCGGCACCTGCCTACCCCCATTGCGCCGGCCGATGTGGCCGCCGCCGTGGCGCGGCAGCTGGGCCTCGACCCCCACGGCCCCGAGCTAACGCGCCTGGCCTGGCTGGGCCTCTTCACCGAGCGCCCCGTGGGCCTGGCCAACGCCACAGCCGCCCAGCTGCTGGAGCACCTGCTGGCCGAAAAATGGCAGCTCCAGCCCCACGACCGCGATATGATAGTGATGCAGCATCAGTTTGACTATGAGCGGGAAGAGAATAATTATCAACTCATTTCTTCCCTGGTGGTGACGGGCGACGACGCGACTCACACCGCGATGGCCAAAACCGTGGGCTTGCCCCTGGGCATGGCCGTGCGCCGCCTGGCGCGGGGCGAAATTGCCGGCCGCGGCGTCGTTATCCCAACCACGCCCGACCTCTACGAACCGATTTTACAAGAATTAGCGGCCGACTACGGCATTACCTTTTCGGAGGAAGAAATCCCTACCCCCCGCTCCGTCGCTTAATGCCCACTACCACCGCCACTTCGCGTGGACTAAGTGCCCTGCGCGCTTACCTTACCCTGCGCCTGCGCCTGCTGGGCCGGCTGCTGCATGAAATTGGCTGGCTGCGGCTGGCGCTGGTGGTGCCTATGTTGAGCCTGGGGTTGTTGCAAGTACTGGCCGCGTTGCGCGGGCTGCCGTGGGCCGCCTGGCTGGCCCCGCCGCTGGTGGCCTGGTCGCTGCTAGGGGCTCACCGGCAGCGGGCCGATGCGCAGTTTCTGGCCACTACCGCGCCGGGATTTCGGCCGTGGGTGGCCGCCGAGTATGGGCTGTTGGTGCTGCCGGTGGCGCTGGGGCTGCTGGCCGTGCAGGCGGCGGGGCCGGCCGTGCTCCTGCTAGTGCTGGCCCCGCTGGTGGCCTGGGTGCCGCCGGCCCGCCCCGATAGCCCTACCCGGCACCGCTGGCGCAGCCTTTTTCGCAGCGAGGCATTTGAGTGGGTGAGCGGAATGCGGGCGACCAAAGGACTGATAATCTGGCCGCTGCTGGTGGGGTTGGCCGCCTGGCAGCGGGCCTCGCCGCTGGCACCAGTATTGGCGCTGGTGGCGTGGCTGCTGGTGGTGCTGGCCTGCTACGGCGAGCCCGAGCCAGTGACCATGCTGGCGCTAGCGGCCCGCACGCCCCGGCAGTTTTTGCGGCGGCGGCTGGCGCTGGGGCTGGGCTACGCGGCGGCCACGGCCGCGCCGTTCTGGCTGCTGCTGGGGGTAGGGCCGGCGGGCGGCGGCGCGGCGCTGGCCGTGGCGCTGTTTTGGCTGGCGCTGGTGGCGCTGCTCATTTTAACCAAATACGCGTTTTATCCCAATGCCACCCACATGCGCACCACGCAGGGGCTGGTGCTGGCCATCGGCCTAGGCGGGGCCTGGCACCCCGCCTACCCCCCGCTGATGCTGGCAATCGCCGGGGGCCTGGTGTGGCAAAGCCGCCGCCGGCTGCGGGCAATAATAGGAGCTTAATTTATGCTTGAATTAATCGATATTCACAAAGCCTACGGCCGCCACGAAGTGCTGCGCGGCGTGAGCCTGGCGCTGCGGCCGGGCAGCATCCACGGCTTGGTGGGGGCCAACGGCGCGGGCAAAACGACGCTTATCAATTGCCTTTACGGGCTGGAAAGCGGCTATACGGGCACCGTACGCGCGCCCGGCCCGGTGCGTGACATCACCGGCCTGCTGCCCTACGAACCGTACTTCTACCCCCGCCTCACGGGGCGCGAGTACGTCGCGTTCTGCCTGCAAGCAAGGAAGAGGCCCGTGCCCGATTTGCGGCCCTGGAACCAGCTGCTGGAGCTGCCCCTCGACCAATACGCCACCGACTACTCGGCCGGCATGAAGAAAAAGCTGGCCCTGCTGGCACTCCTGGTGCAGGATTTTGCCTTTCTCATTCTCGACGAGCCCTTCAACGGCCTCGACCTCGAAGCCAACCTGCTGCTCAAAGAAATGCTCAAGCGCCTGCGCGAGCGCGGCACCGGCATCCTGCTCACCTCGCACATCCTGGGCACGCTCACCGAAATCGCCGACGAAGCTACCGTGCTGGTGGGCGGCCACGTGCAGCGCCACTACTCAGCCGCCGAATTCGATACCCTCGAAGCCGACCTGCTGGCCGCCCTGCACGGCGAAAAGCTGGCCCAGCTGGCTGCCCTGCTGTAGCGCTGATTCTGCGAATCCGCGCGTGAGAATGCCTGGCTGCTCCCACGCGCGGATTCGCAGAATCCGCGCTACAAATCCAAATAAAACCCCGCTAGCAGCGCCTCAAAATCTGCCGAATACGCCAAGCCATCGGCTTCCTTAATAACCACCTCCATTTCGGCCACGGTCGCCGCCGCCGCGCGCCCAAACTGCCCGATAACCCGCGTCACGCGCCCGCCCGGCCGGTGCCGCACCTCCAGCCGCGCCTGGGGGGTAGGCCCGCCGCCTGCGCCACTTGCGCGAAATGCCCCATTTCGGGCGGCGGCAGCAGCACCGTGAGCGTGCCCGCCGGTGCCAGAAACGCCGCCGCGAAGGCCGCTATTTCGGCAAACGTCAGTGACGTCTCGCCCGCGTGGCGCGCCGTGGCGCGGGCCGCATCGGGTGGGGCCAGGCTGCGCCGAAAAAACGGCGGATTGCAGATAATGTGGCTGAAAATGGGGGGTAGGGCCGCCGCGTAGGCCGCCAGACTCAGCGGCCGCACCCAGATGCGGCCCGCCCACGGGCTCGTCGCCACGTTGGCCGCCGCCTGGGCCGCCGCCGCGGGGTCAATTTCAATCGCTTCGATGGTGGCCGCAGGTGCCCGCTGCGCCATCATAAGGGCCAGCAAGCCGGTGCCGGTGCCAATATCCAACACGCGGGTCGCGCCGGTGAGGTCGATGGCCGCGCCGAGCAGGCAAGCGTCGGTGCTCACCTTTTGAGCGCAGTCGCTTTGGTCGATGCGAAACTGCTGAAACTGGAAGTAGTCGTTGGGCACGGCCGGGCGCGGGCTACGCGCCGCGCAGCAACTCGTTGGTGAAGAGGGGGTAGGAGTTTATCTTTTCATCCTCCAACTCATTAGCAATCAGCCAATCCAGGAAAGCAGTTACCCGCTCCTCCGTCATCGTGCCCCAAGTCGCCTCGTCGCCGTAGTAGGGCGCGGTGTAGTCCTGGCTCCGCCGGATGTCCACGCGCTCGGCGTCGCGCAGCGGCACGTGGCTGGTCAGGATTTCGGTGGCCCGCGCCGGGTCGGCCTGGGCAAATAAATAGCCTCTTTTAGTTGCTTGCAGAAACGCCCGGTACGCGGCCGCGTGCTGGTCGAGCAGCGGGCGGGTCGTGAGCAGCACCGGCGAGTAGCCGTAGGGAATGCCGTAGTCGGCCAGCCGAAACTTGGTCAATTCCACCCCGTTCGCCTCGGCCTCAATGCCTTCCCAGTTGTCAAAAATCCAGGTGGCATCGGCCGCGCCGGTCAGCAGCGTCTCCCAGATGCCGAGCTTCGGCGGGTAGCTCAGGTGCAAGTTGCCCGCGCCGCCGTCGTTGCTAACGAGCTGCTGCACAATCTTATCTTCATAGCGCGCCTGGTACGAGGCGTAGGTGCGACCGTCGAGGTCGCGGGGCCGCGTCAGGCCGCTGCTCGTCAGCACCGCCACCGAGCTAATATCCGCTTGCAGCAGCGCGGCCACCGCCACGGCCGGCACGGGGTTCGCTTTGGTATTCAGGCTGATAACGCTTTCAAAGGGCGCGATGGCAAAATCGGCCGCGCCCGTTTCCAGCTTCTTGGCGGGCGTGGTGGCGTAGTTGTCGGTGGCGGGGCTCAGTAGGTTTACGGTGAGGCCCGCCTCGGTATAATAACCTAGCTCCTGAGCCACGAAAAAGCCGGTGTGGTTGGTGTTAGGTGTCCAGTCGAGGGCCACGGTGAGGGTAGGCATGGTGCTTGGGGCTGTAATGGTTAAACGCAGTGAATAGGCCGATTTTCTTGAAATTCAGCCGCTGTTTTGGCAAGTAGTACCGCTTGGCGAGGCTACTTTTGCCAATCGCGTTAGGTATGTCCCCCAGCTGTAACGGTTTCTCTTAAAAAGAGGAAACCCCGGCTGCAGCAAACAGACCGGGGTTTCAGAAGTGTGGGGGTTTTAGTGCAACCCTTTACTTCAATCGAAACATGAAAAAGGACAGCACGCGTTCGGGGTTTGAATTGACATTCAAGCTCCGAATACCCTCCGAGCTAACTAAATGGCTCGTGGGGCTTTTGATGAGTGGCGGTGCCATAACGGCCGCCGTTCATTGGATTAGTTAGGGTAAGGAGTTGGGTCGCAAGGCTCAGCCCCTTATTTGCTGACAACTGTTGCAACAAATGTACGTAATCTTACTAATCTTGGTGCTAGTTAATTAATAGTTGCGGGAAGTTAGTTTCTAGATGCGGGCGGATGATTAAGTAACAAGTATAGTTTTTTTCGGCTTGCTGAGTTACCCCAGCGCCTCGTACCCCTCATCCACCAGCAGCCCCCGGCCCAGCGCGCTTTGCACGGCCAGCACGTCGCAGCGCTCGTTTTCGGGGTGGCCGGCGTGGCCTTTTATCCACTTAAACGACACCTTGCGCTGCTCGTAGATGCGCAGGAAGCGGCGCCACAGGTCCTCGTTGGCCTTCTTGCCGAAGTCGGGCTTTTTTACCCAGTTGAAAACCCACTTCTTCTCCACGGAATCGACCACGT
Source organism: Hymenobacter psoromatis (assembly GCA_001596155.1). Taxonomy (NCBI): domain Bacteria; kingdom Pseudomonadati; phylum Bacteroidota; class Cytophagia; order Cytophagales; family Hymenobacteraceae; genus Hymenobacter; species Hymenobacter psoromatis. Next base: position 295,460 of record CP014771.1, read on the forward strand.
ATTTCGAGTCGGACACGACCAGAATCGGGATTTCGGGGCGCGTCACGGCTTCCAGGCCCACAATCACGGCCAGCAGCTCCATGCGGTTGTTGGTGGTGCGGCGGAAGCCCTGGGAAATTTCCTTTTCGTGGGGGCCGTAGCGCAGGATGGTGCCGTAGCCGCCGGGGCCGGGGTTGCCGCGGCTGGAGCCGTCGGTGAAGAGCGTAATCAAGTTTGGAAGGGGGTAGGGAAGAAGTGCGGCAAGCTTCAGCTTACCGCATTTCCTGGCGAATACTCTCGAAAAACTGCACCAGCGCCTCAAACGCCGCATCCGGCACGGCCGGGAAGTTGGCGATGCGCAGGCTGGTGGCCTTGTGGTCGCCGTAGCCCGAGCCCAGCTGCAGGCCGGCCTCGTCGCGGGCGCGGCGCTTCACTTCCTCAATGACCGCGGGCGGCCCTTGCAGGCCAATGACGGTGGTCGAGCGCGCCTCGGGGTTTTCGACCAGCGGCCGCAGGCCCAGCGGCTGCACCTGCTCGAAGTAGTCGTAGAGCTTCTGGGCGCGCTCGCTCAGGTGCGGGGCGATGACTTTGATGGGCTCGCGGGCTTGCAGCACCCGGCTCAACAGGTAGATGCCCAGCACGTTGGGCGTGTGCGTGGTCTGGTAGTTGAGCATCTGCTTCACCAGGCTGTTGAGGCTGTTGTAGTGCGCGTTGTCGCCCACCTCGCGGGCGCGGGCCACGGCGCGCGGCGACAGCACCATGATGCCCAGGCCGGCCGGCAGCCCCAGGCACTTCTGCACCGAGCCGTACCACACGTCGGCCTTGATAAACTTGAGCGCTACCCCCCCCAGCGACGACGTGGCATCGACGGCCAGCAGCGCCGGCCCCAGGCGGTTGAAGATGTTGAGAATGAAGTTGTCGCGCAATTGCGTGGCGGTGCTCGTCTCGTTCTGCGTGAGGCACACGAGGTCGGTTTCCTCGGGGTTGAAGGGCAGGGTAGCCGGGTCGGGCACGTCGTTGATATCAAACTTTAACCCAGTGCAGCCGGGCCGCAGGGCGCGGGCATAGTCGAACCACTTCTGCCCAAACGAGCCGTTGTAGAGGTGAAACGAGCGGCGCGGCGTCAGGCTCTGGGTCAGGATTTCCCAGCACTCGGTAGCCGACGAGGTGAACAGGATGGTATAGTCTTGCGGGATGTTGATCTTGAGGCGGGCCTGGTCGAGGCACAGGCGCACCAGCGCCGTGAAGCGCTCGGAGCGGTGCGGCGCCGACAGCCAGCCCTCCTCAAAAGCGTCGGCCAGGTACTGGCGCACGTCGGGGTACACGGCTGAAGGGCCAGGGTTGAAAGTATAAGTCGGAAGGGTTGCCATGCGGCAAAGATATTGGTAATGGGCGGTGGGAGTAGTGGGTAATGGGAGGAATGAGAGCGGGGGTAGTGGGAGTGATAAAAGAACGTCATGCTGACGAAGGAAGCATCTCTACCGCGTAACTAACCTCTAACACTTAAGATTACTAACGCGGTAGAGATGCTTCCTTCGTCAGCATGACGTTCTTTTATTATCCCCATTACTCCACCACCAGCCGCAGGTAGCCGCGCCCCGCGCCGCCGTCCCACTCCACTATGTAGAGGCCCGCGGGCACCCCGGCCAGCGGCAGGTCGAAGGCCGCCTGGCCCACTGGGCCAGTGGCGCTGGCCACGCAACGGCCGGTGGCATCGAGCAGGCGCACGTGCGCGGCAGCATCAGTTGCCAACGGGCCACTCAGGCGCACGAGGCGGGCGGCCGGGTTGGGGTAGGCGGCCAGCATGGTGGCGGCCGTAACGGCCGCCACCGGCGAGTAAGCCACGCGGCCATCGAGGTCCATTTGGCGCAGGCGGTAGTAGCGGGTGCCGGCCAGCGGACGCGCATCGAGGCTGGCATATTGGCGGGGGGTAGGGCTGCTGCCGGCGGCGGCCACGCGCGCCACCTCCTGCCAGGTGCCGGCCGTCGGGTCGTCCTGGCTTTCGACCACGAAGGCCAGGCTGCCCGCCTCCGTGGCGGTGGCCCAGCTCAGGCGCGTCCCCTGGCCGGGCTGGTAGCGCGCCGCGAAGGCCATGAGCACCACCGGCAGCGGTTGCGGGCTGGCCATGAAGGCCGGGTTATTGCAGCGCTCGGCCGCTGTGGTACCCACGCTGTAGCCAATCACGTTATTGCCGGCTGCTACGTCGATGCTCATATCGAGGGCGCGCTTGAGCTGGCCATTGGCAATGGCATAGTGCATTACGGCGTTCGGCGAGATAATATGCGTGAGCTGCTCGCCGTGGCCCAGCTCGTGCAGGGCTATGCTTTGAAAGTCGAATTCCGTGTTGCTCGGGGTTTGAGCGGTAAAATTCCAGGTGTAGCCCGGATAGGGAACCGGTGCATAGGCATAATCGGTTTCCGTCACCTGCCAGTTGAGCGGCCCACTATTCACCGAGCAGCCCGAGTAATAGGAGTTGGTGACGCCAAGCACCCCAGCTGGCAATTCAGCCGAGCCCGCGAAGCGCACTACGCTCACACTGTTGGCCTTCGTAATGTCGGCGGGCGGGCTGGCAGGGGTAGCAGCCGTCCGGTTCATGGCCGTTTGATTGCGCCAGGAAGCTATTGCCAGTTCAAAGGGCGCTTTAGCGGCGGCCGGGAAGCTGGCGGCGTATTGCAGCGAATAGCCTCCGCTGCCATCGGGGCTGATGAGGTGCACCCGGTACGTATTGCCCGCATTAACCACGTTGAGGAGGGCATACGTCACGGTGAGGGGGGTAGGGCTGGTGGCTATCAGGCTGCCGCTGTTGTCCAGGGCTACCTGGAAGGCACCCGTGCCGGCCGGATGGCCGGCAGCACTGTAAGAAGGAACCCGCACCTGAATCTGAGAGTCGCTCCAGCTTAGGTAGTCGTTGGCCAGAGGCTGTGTATAGGTTGCCCCGCCATCATCGGCATTGGCAAACTGCACGAAGCCAGTGCCTTGCGTAGTGCCAAACCCTGACCCGCTGATGGTGAGCACGCCCGTGGTGCTGGTAGTAGTGGTGGTGCTGGTGCCAGCCGTAACGACGCTGGGCGAAAAGCTGCTGATGGTGGGCGCAGCAATGCCCAGCGGCCCGGCCGCGGTGCGCGCTGCGCGCCGCTGGGTCGCGGCGGCAAGGCCGGCATTGGGCACGACATTGCGGTAGCTGACGCCGGTTTGGGCGGCCAGCGCGCCGTAGAGTGCGCCGCCGATGCTGGCGTAGCGCCCAAACGGCTCGCTGGCCATGAGCGTGGCCAGGTTGTACTCGATGAAGCCCTGCGGCCCGGCGTAGGCGCGGCGCTCGCCCGGCAGGTTGGGGTCGGCTTCCAGAAAAAAGATGCCCTGCTGGCCGGTTTGCAGCGCCAGGCTGCCGCTCACTACCTCGCCCTGCTCGCCCAGGAAGCCGCCCGGCGTCAGCACGCTGAGCGGGCCGGCCGGCAACTGCCCCCGAAATACCTTATATACTTCCAGCACGTGGCGCGTCACGAGGTGGCCATTGGGGGCGCGCTCGGGCTGCTGGCTGGCCACGCGGGCCTCTACTACCAGGGCAGCTTGCGCCGTGCGCTGGGCCAGCGGCACGGGTACCAGCATACAGCCCTGCGCGCGCAGCAGCTGAGGGGCTGCCAGGCAGCACAGCAAAAATACCGGGTGCAAAAATCGAAGTAACGGGTAGGGCATAAGGATAAAGTATGGACGTAGTATTCTGTCAAAAATACTAGCCTAATACCCTCACTGGCCCCATCATATGGGGTAGAATGCAATATTATCCCGCGCTTATGCACGCCGCCTTCCCTACCCCCCCGCTCAGCGGCGGAAGCCCACCGGTCGCGGCCGCTGGCTGAGCAGGTAGTGCAGGGCCAGCCGGTAGCTTTCGAGCCCGAAGCCCGCGATGCTGCCCACGCAGTGCTTACCGATGTAGCTGACGTGGCGGAAGTCCTCGCGCCCCGCCAAGTTGCTGAGGTGCACCTCAATAACGGGCAGGCCCGCGCCGGCCACGGCGGCCACGGCGTCGCCCAGCGCCACGCTGGTGTGCGTGAAGCCGCCCGCATTCAGCACCACGGCCTGGCTGGCGGCCTCGCTACCCCCCTCGCCCCAGCCGGCCGCCGCGTGCAGGCGGTCGAGCAGAGCGCCTTCGTGGTTGCTCTGGAAGGCAGTGAGGCTGAGGTCGGGAAAGCTAACCTGCAACTCGGGCAGAAAATCGTCGAACGAGCGCGTGCCGTAGATGTGCGGCTCGCGGCGGCCCAGCAGGTTGAGGTTGGGGCCGTTGAGGATAAGAATGTTCATGAAGCAGGAAGTAGCGCGAACTTTGTAGTTCGCGTCCCCGCGCCGTTTGGCTGATGCTAACGGCGCGAGGACGCGAGCTACAAAGTTCGCGCTACTTCTGTTGAGTTCCTTATGCTAACCTGGCCGCAAGCTATTAAACAATTCGACGGCTACCTGCGCCTGGAAAAGTCGCTCTCACCCAACTCGGTGGAGGCCTACCGGCGCGATGTGCGCAAGCTGCACCAGTGGCTGGAGCTGGAAAACCTGAAGGCCAGCCCGCTGCAAGTGACCACGCGGCTGCTGCGCGATTTTCTGGCCACGCTCACCGAGTTGGGATTATCGGGCACGTCGCAGGCGCGCACGCTGTCGGGAATCAAGGCTTTCTATGAGTTTCTCCTCATGGAAGACCTGCTCAAAATCGACCCCACCGACACGCTGGAGTCGCCCAAAGCCGGCCGCCATTTGCCCGACACGCTGTCCTACCCCGACATTGAGAGCCTGCTGGCCGCCATCGACCTGAGCACCAGCGAGGGCCTGCGCAGCCGCGCTGTGCTGGAAGTGCTGTACTCGTCGGGCTTGCGCGTGAGCGAGTTATGCGATTTGAAGCTCTCAAATCTCTACTTTGAGCAGGGCTTCATGCGGGTGCTGGGCAAGGGCAACAAGGAGCGGCTGGTGCCCATTGGGCGCGAGGCCGTGAAGCACCTGCACTTTTACCTGGGCGGCGTGCGCCAGCACCTCACCGTGCAGCCGGGCGCCGAGGACCTGGTGTTTCTGAGCATGCGGGGCCGGCAGCTGTCGCGCATCACGGTGTTCACCGCCATCAAAAAGCTGGCCGAGCTGGCAGGCCTGCGCCAAACCATCAGCCCGCACACGCTGCGGCATTCCTTCGCTACCCACCTGCTGGAGGGCGGGGCCGACCTGCGCGCCGTGCAGGAAATGCTGGGCCACGTCTCCATCACGACCACCGAGATTTACACCCACCTCGACCGCGATTACCTGCGGCAGGTCATCACCGAGTTTCACCCGCGCAGCTAAGGGGGGTAGGGCTAACTAAATGAAAGCCCGCGCGCGAAATTTAGGATTTTATCGCTTTCTTTGATAGATGATAAAGTTGCTTACTCTAAGAAGGTGGTTGGCCAGCGGCAGTCTGCTGCTGGTGTTGCTGCTGGGCAGCCGGCCGGCCGCGCAAGCGCAAACGGTGCCAATTATGCCTAATGTCGGGCTCGATAGCGTGCAGGTAGCCCCGCAGGCCGTGGATATTTCGGGCTGGCTGCTCCTCGATAAAGACATTCAGCTAGAGCTGGGAGGCGCGGTGCAAAATATGTACAATTTCAAGTTTGATAAGGCTAATAAGCAGTTTCGCTCGCTGCGCCGGCGCTATCCTCAGCACCCGATGGCGTATTTCCTGCTGGGCATGAGCACCTGGTGGAAAATAATGCCCACCGGCCCCGCCGATACTCGCTACGACAAGACCTTCCTGGCCTACATGGACACGGCCCAGACCAAGGCCGAAGCCCTCTACCGGGCCGACGCGCACAACTACGAGGCCTGTTTTTTTCTGGCGGGGGCCTATGGCCTGGAGGCGCGCCTGCACGCCGAGCGCCACGACTGGCGCAAGGCCACGGTGGCCAGCCGCCGCTCGCTCAACTACTTGCAGAAGAGCCAGGAAGCCAATGGCTTAAGCAGCGAATTTCTGTTTGGCCAAGGCTTGTTTAATTACTATGCCGAGTGGATAAGCGACGAGCACCCCTGGCTGCGGCCGGTGCTGTTTTTCTTTCCGAAGGGCAACCGCGCGCTCGGGCTCGCCCAGCTGCGGCAAGTCAGCCAAACGGCCTTCTACACTAGTAATGAGGCGAAGGTATATTTGATAGATATCCTGGGTGGCGCGCGCGAAAAGCAGTCGGCGGCGGCCTGTGAGCTGGCCCGGCAGCTGAGCGCGCAGTTTCCCGATAATGCTTATTTTCAGCTCCGCTACGCCCGACTGACGTTCGAGCTGGGTCGGTTCGAGGAAAGCGAGGTGGCTTGCCGGTCGCTGCTGAGCAAGTACGCCAGTGGCCAGGTGGGCTACGAGGCTTATAGCTGCCGGCCGGCGGCCTATATCCTGGGCTATCTGATGCAGCAAAAATACCACGACCCGGCCCAGGCCAAGGAATACTACCAGCGCTGCGTCGTGTACTCCGAGCAGGCGGGCATGACCAAGCGCGGCTACTACATTTTTGCCCAAAGCAGGCTGGCCCGCCTGGCCCTGAACGAGCAGGACGTGCCCGCCGCCCACCGCTACTACCGCCTCATCGTGGAGCAGGCCGACACCGGCGAGCAGGAGTACAAGGAGGCGCGCGCCTGGCTGCGGGCTCACCGGCAGTAGGCAAGTAGCGCAAAGTTTCCACTTCGTGCGTGAGCGCCGGCGAACAGGCGGGACCGGGCGGCGCGCCCGAACTGGAAAGTTCGCGCTACTGGCTGCTTATCTGCCTGAACAGGGTAGTTACTTTGCGCCCGTATGCTGCCCACGTCTTTGAAACCACTTCGCCTGGCCCTGCTGGGGCTATTAGTATTTATGGTGCCGCTGGTGGCGCTGGGACCGCACACCTTCATTATCCTGCACGACAACCTGGAGGCCGAGGTGGTGTACGCTTACCTGCTGGCCAAGCTGCACCTCACGCTGGCCGGCGGCCCCGGCGTGGTGGTGCTGCCCATTATGGACGGCCTGCCGCGCGATGCCATGCGCTCGGGGCTGAGTGTGACGTTGTTGGTTTTCAATTTTTTGCGCGATTCGCCGCTGGTGGCTTACCTGCTGCACGAGGCGCTGGTGCGGGTGGTGGCGCTGCTGGGTATGTACTGGCTGCTGCGCCGCTACGGCCTGTCGCAGCCCACGCAGCGGGGGCTGGCGGCGGCCGTGGCGCTGCTGTGGGCCGTGCTGCCGGCGTACAGCATTTTTGGGCTGAGCGTGCTGGGCCAGCCGCTGCTGCTGCGCGCCGCCCTGGATTTGCGCCGGGGGCTGTCGCGCCGGCTGGCGTGGGCCGTGTGCGCGGCGTTTCCGTGGTGGTCGGCGCTGGTGCTGGTGGGGCCGTTTGTCGCGGTGGCGTGGGGGGTAGGGCTGCTGCTGGACCTGGCGCGGCGCGGCCGGGCCGCCTGGCCGGCCACCTGGCGGGGGGTAGGCGGCCTGGCGCTGCTGCTGGCCAGCTACGCGCTGGTGGAGTGGCGCATGCTGGATAGCTTATTGGTAGCCAAGGAGTTCGTGGCGCACCGCGAAGAATTTGACCTGGGCCGGCTTTCGCCGCTGGGGGTGGGGGTAGGGCTGCGCGAGGCGGGGCAGCTGTTCTGGCTGGGGCACTACCACGCCAGCCCGTTTTTCAAGGGCGGCATTGTGCTGGCGGGGCTGGTGGCGCTGACGCGGCTGGCGGGGCCGGCGCGCCGGCGGCTGGCGCGGCAGGGCGCGGCGGTGCTGGCGGGCGTGGCGGCGCTGTGCGTGCTGGCGGCCTTGCTGCCGCAGCTCTCCATTCAGTGGCAGCGGCAGCTGCCGCTGCTGCACGCGTTTTCGCTGGGGCGGTTCTACTTTTTGCTGGCGCTGCCCTGGGTGCTGCTGCTGGTGCTGGCGGTGCGGCAGTTGCCGGCCGGCCGGCTGGCCTACGCGCTGGTAGCGCTGCAAGTGCCGTTTGCGCTGGCCGCCAACCCCGAGTTTACGGACAACGTGCGCGCCCTGGCCGGCCACCCGCGGCCCGACGCGCCCGGCTACGCGGCCTACGTGGCGCCGGGCCTGCTGCGGCAGGTGCAGCAGTTTATTCTCCGGCAGACCGGCCAGCTGCCGCCCGCCTACCGGGTGGCCAGCCTGGGCCTGCCGCCTGCCGTGGCGCAGCTCAACGGCTTCTACACGCTTGACTCGTACCAGACCATTTATCCGCTGGCCTACAAGCACGCTTTTCGGCCCATCATCGCTGGCGAGCTGGCCAAAAGCCTGGCCCTGGCCACGTACTTCGACGCCTGGGGCAACCGCTGCTACCTGCTGTCGGCCGAGCTGGGCCGCAACTTCGCCATTGCCAAGCAGCCCGCCCGCGAGGTGCAGCACTTCGCCTTCGACGCGGCGGCTTTTCAACAGTTGGGCGGGCGCTACGTGCTTTCGGCCGTGCGCCTGGCCCACCCGGCCGAAAGCGGCCTGCACCTGCTGGGCGTGTTCGACGATTCGCAAGCCTACTGGCGGGTGTACCTGTATGGGGTTACAAGTGAGTAGAAATTTAGGACTTTATGCAAAAACGTCTGTCATTGCGAACAAAGTGAAGCAATCGCACCAAAACGAGTCGTTCGAGCATCGTTCTGGTGCGATTGCCGCGTCCCTGGCTTGATGCGCCACATGCTCGCAATGACAGACGTTTTTGCATAAAGTCCTGCTAATTAATTGCTAAGCCGCTGCCGGGAGGTCAGTACCCTGGTGCCGGGCGTTGCGGCGCTGGCAGTCGCGCAGCCAGGCAGCGGCTTCTTCTACGGTTGTAAAGAGCTGTAATTCAAATTTATCCGCAAAAGGGTCTTTCGTTAATAAAAAGCTTAGGTCTGCCTCGGTGTGGGGCTGAAGCACGTGGGCCACGTAGCGCAGCCCGAGGTGCGTGGCCTGCGGCACCCACACGCGCTGCAACCAGCCCACGGAGTCAAACCACGGGCCCTGAATCTGGCTGTTATCATTGAGCAGGTAGGGCGAAGGCGTCTGGTGCAGGGCCTGCAACGCGCTGGCCGCCCCTTGCTCCGCGTTCAGGGGCGCCACAAACCCCCGCCAGGTAGTGCGCAACCAGCCCTCGGCGGGTATGTATTCGGTAAGGCAAAAGGCGTGGTTAGTAAAGTGAAGAAGGACGGGGCCCGACATAAATGAACGGTAAAAAGGTGGGAAATAATAACAGGAAGAGTTGATAAAATAGAGATAGCCGCAAAAATAGAAACAGAATCAGTCTTTGAAAGCACCCGCCGCCACCCTGGCCCGGACCGGCGCAGCCGGGTCACGTAAGCCCTGCCCAAAAGCGCCGTCGCTGGCGTAGATTTGACCTTTCCGTTTGCCCGTGCATGGCTTCTAATAATTTCCGAAACCCAACGGGTGGCCCGGCAGCCACCAACCGGCCGGGGCCTGCGCCAGCCGATAGCGCCGCCGCGCGCCCACCGCGGGGCAATACGCCGCGCTCTGCCCCCGAAACCGCGGCCACCCCAGGCCGCCCGGCGGCCAAGGCGCGCCAGGCGGCACCGGCGCAGCTCCGCGCCCCGCGCCGGCCCTTGCCCGGCCTGGGCCAGCTCACGGCCTTTTTGCGCGACCGGCGCTTTCACCTGCTCATCGGCTTTGGGCTGTTGCTCGGCTCGCTGTACCTCACCATTGCCTTCACCTCGTTTCTGCTCAGCGGGCGCGCCGACCAGAGCGTGGTGGCTGCCCTGGGCACCGTGCCGGTGAAGGAAGCCGGCCAGGAAACCGGCAACTGGCTGGGCCTGCTCGGGGCCTGGCTGGCCGAAAAATTCATCTACCGGGGCTTCGGGCTGGCCGCGTATGCGCTCATCCCGATTGTCTTTTTTCTGGGCTATAAAATCGTATTTCGGAAGGCGGCCGGCTCGGTGAGCTACGTGCTGGCCCTGGGCCTATTTACGATGCTCTGGACGAGTACGCTGCTGGGCTACGTGGTGGTGCAGCTGGCCGTGCCCGCCGCCAACCTGCCCGCGCCCGACCCCGCCCAGGCGCACCGCCTCGACTGGCTGAGCGGCGGGGCCGGCTACGAGTTAGCCCTGTGGCTCGACTCGCTCATTGGCTGGGGCACGGTGCTGCTGCTGGCCTTCGGACTTATCATGTTCGTAGTTTTCTTCTTCAATATCACCACGTTGAATCTCAACCTGGGCGGCGTTGATGACGACGAAGAGGATGCCGCCGCCGTGCCCGTGGCCACTGCCCAGCCTGCTAAAACGGGCGAAAACCGCCCCACCGTTCCCGCCCCTACCCCCCTGCCCGAGCGCGAACCCGAGTTTGAGCCCGCTCCCGCTCCTGCGTCGCGCCCCAGCGCCCTCAAGGCCCCGGTACTTGCCAGCACCAGCCTGGAAGTGGCCCCGGCATCGGAGGAAGAAGAAGTGGAGATGGAGCCTGCCCCAACGCCCGGCAGTGGGGTAGGGGTGCCGTTGGCCGTGACGCCAGCGGCCCCCAGCGGCCCCGCATTTTCCTTCGAGCTGCCCACTCCGGAGCCCGAGGTTGCTCCCGCGGTGGCCGTGGCCGCCAGCATTCCTACCCCCCTCTCGCTGGCCGACCTGGCCGATGGCCCGCTACCTGGCCTAAGCACCCGGCTCCCGGCATCAGGCACCAAGAATCTGGAAATTACCGTGCCTAGCCGCGACGACCTCGACCCCAACGCCGGGGCCGACATCGCGGCCGTGTCCGACGAAGACGAGGACGCCGACCAGATGCCGGACGTGAACTACGACCCCACGCTCGACCTCTCGCGCTACCAGTTCCCCACCCTGGAGCTGATGAACGATTACGGCGTGGCCAAAGCCCAGGTCACCAAGGAGGAGCTGGAGGCCAACAAGGACCGCATCGTCGAAACGCTGGGCCACTACAACATCGCCATTGCCAGCATCAAGGCCACCATCGGGCCCACGGTCACGCTCTATGAGATTGTGCCGGAGGCGGGCATCCGCATCTCCAAAATCAAGAGTCTGGAAGATGATATTGCCCTGAGCCTGGCCGCGTTGGGTATTCGCATTATCGCCCCCATTCCCGGCAAGGGCACCATTGGCATTGAGGTGCCGAACGCCAAAAAGGAGATGGTGAGCATTCGCTCGGTGCTGGGCAGCGAGAAGTTTGCCCGCACCGAAATGGACCTGCCCATCGCCTTCGGCCGCACCATTACCAACGAAGTATTCGTGGCCGACCTGGCCAAAATGCCCCATCTGCTCATGGCCGGCGCGACGGGCCAGGGCAAGTCGGTGGGCCTGAACGTGATACTGGCCTCGCTGCTCTACAAGCGCCACCCGGCCCAGCTCAAGTTCGTGCTCGTGGACCCCAAGAAGGTGGAGCTGAGCATCTTCAACAAGATTGAGCGCCACTTCCTGGCCAAGCTGCCCGACACGGAAGAGGCCATCATTACCGATACCAAGAAGGTGGTGAACACGCTGAATTCGCTGTGCATGGAGATGGACCGGCGCTACGATTTGCTGAAGGAAGCCGGCTGTCGCAACCTAAAAGAGTACAACCTCAAGTTTGTGGAGCGGCGGCTGAACCCCAAGAAAGGCCACCGTTTCCTACCCTTCATCGTATTGGTGATTGACGAGCTGGCCGACCTGATGATGACGGCCGGGAAGGAGGTCGAAACGCCCATCGCCCGCCTGGCGCAGTTGGCCCGCGCCATCGGCATTCACCTCATCGTGGCCACGCAACGGCCTAGCGTGAACGTGATTACGGGCATCATCAAGGCCAACTTCCCGTGCCGGATTTCCTTTAAGGTGACCAGCAAAATCGACTCGCGCACCATCCTGGATACCGGCGGGGCCGACCAGCTCATCGGCCAGGGCGACATGCTGTTTTCGGCCGGCTCGGACCTGATTCGGGTGCAGTGCGCCTTCATCGACACGCCCGAAGTGGACCGCCTCTGCGATTACATCGGTGAGCAGCAGGGCTACGCCGACGCCTACTTGCTGCCCGAAGTGGCCGGTGCCGAAGGCGACGAAGGCAGCGGCAACGAGGAACTGGACCCCAGCGAGCGCGACTCCATGTTTGCCGAAGCTGCCCGCTGCATCGTGCTGCACCAGCAGGGCTCCACGTCCCTCATCCAGCGCAAGTTGAAGCTGGGCTACAACCGCTCGGGCCGCCTGATGGACCAGCTGCAACAGGCCGGCGTGGTGGGTCCGTTCGAGGGTAGCAAGGCGCGGGCCGTGCTCATCCCGGATGAGTATCAGTTGGAGCAATTGCTGGCTACGCTACCAAAGTAAGGAGTGTAGGGTAAGCTTTAGCTTGCCGTTTTAGGACCTGCGCCGCCTGCCCGGCAAGCTAAAGCTTACCCTACACTTTCTCTCCAATAATTACCAATCAATCCTGGATAATTGATTTTGGCTGGCTTTTTGCATACGTTTTGCCGTATCAAGCTCGCCCTACCCCATTAAGCTGGGCCTTTACTTTCCCCATGACCAAGCAATTAGCTCTACTCGCCCTGTCTGCTGCCCTGGCCCTGCCCGCCGCCGCGCAGCAAGACCCTAAAGCCGGCAAAATTCTCGACGCCGTGAGCGCTAAGTACACGGCACTCAAGTCATTCCAGGCTGCCTTTACCCAAACGCTGGAAAATCCCGCCGCCAAGCTCAAGCAAAATATAACCGGCGAAGTGACCGTGAGCGACCAGAAATACCACCTCACCACCGGCGGCCAGGAAGTCATCAACGACGGCAAAACCACCTGGACCTACCTCAAAAACGAAAACGAAGTCAACATCTCCGATTCAGACCCCTCGAACCAGGATATGTCGCCGGCCCAGATGTACAGCATGTACAAAAAGGGTTACAAGTATACCTACGTGAAGTCGTTGAAAGACAATGGGGTAGCCAGCGACCTCATCGAGCTGTCGCCGGAAGACCGTAAGAATGACGTGTTCAAAGTGCAGCTCATTGTGGGCACGGCCGACCACGCCATCCACAGCGTGAAAACGTTTAAGAAAAACGGCACCCGCACTACGTTCTCCCTCAAGAACTTCAAGCCCAACGTGCCCGTGACGGCTAGTACCTTCACCTTCGATAAGGCGGCCCACAAAGGCGTGAAAGTGGTGGACTTACGGTAAGCTGAAAGTTGCATTGACGCAAAAAATCGCCTGTCATTGCGAGCTTGCGAAGCAATCGCCCCGGAACGAGTCGTTCGGATGCGATTGCTTCGCTCTGCTCGCAATGACAGACGATTTTTAATGCCTACTCTATGCGCGAAGATTTCCTTCACTACGTCTGGCAGCACCAGTACTTCGACAAGGCCGACCTGCGCACCACGGCCGGCGAGGAAATTCAGGTGCTGCGCCCCGGCCAGCGCAACGCCGATGCCGGCCCCGATTTCCTTAACGCTCGCCTGCGCCTGGGCGAAGTAGAGTGGAATGGCGCGGTCGAGATTCATCTGCGCGCCTCTGACTGGCAACGGCATAACCACCAGGTAGATAAGAAATATGACCAGGTGGTGCTGCACGTCGTGCACACCGCCGATGCCGACGTGCTTCGCACCAATGCCAGCCTCATTCCGGCGCTGGCGCTGGCCCCGCGCCTGGCCCCCGACCTGCTGGCCCGCTACGAGGCGCTGGTGGCCGCGCCGCCCGCTGCGCCGCTGCCCTGCGCCCCGCTGCTACCCCAGGTGTCGCAGCTGGTGCGCACGATGATGACCGAGCGCGCCCTGCTGGAACGCGTTGAACACAAGGCCGATACCATCGCCGAATTGCATGCGAACCTCGGCGACGACTGGGAGGCCACCGCTTACCACGCGCTGATGGCCGCCTTCGGCTTCCAGAAAAACAGCGAGCCGCTGGCCCGCCTCGCCAAGGCCGTGCCGCTGGCCGTGCTGCGCCGCCATCGCCACGACGCGCGCCAATTAGAGGCGCTGCTATTCGGGCAGGCCGGTTTTCTGGTTGAAAATGAGGAAACGGCGCAGGATGAGTATATCCGCGACCGGCGGCAGGAACACGAGTTTTTGCGACACAAGTATGGGCTGGGCGAGGCCGCGCTGGCCGCCCACGAGTGGAATTACTTACGCCTGCGGCCCGCCAATTTCCCGGCCGTGCGGCTGGGGCAGCTGGTGGGACTGCTTCATCGCCGCCCGGCCTTGTTCGATGCCCTGCTCACGGCCCAAAGCGTGGCGGCGCTCACCGAGTTTTTTGCCGGCGCGCCGGCCCCCGACTACTGGCGGGCGCATTTCCGGCCCGGCCGGGGGGGTAGGGTGCCGAGCCTTGGCAAGAGTAGTGTTGAATTGCTGATTACCAATGTGGTAGTACCGCTGCGGGTAGCCTACGCCCGCCACACGGGCCAGCCCGCGCTGGTCGAAAGCAGCATTACGCTGCTCACTGAACTGCCCGCCGAGCATAACCAATACACCGACCTGTACCAGGACCTGGGCTTCGAGCACCGCACGGCCGCCGACTCGCAGGGGCTGCTGGCGCTGCACAAAGGCTACTGCCAGCCGCGCCGCTGCCTGCACTGCGCCATCGGGGCGCGGCTGGTGGGCGGGAAGGGGGTAGGGCGATGAGAATAGGTATCGCCTTGTTGCTCAACCTGCTGCTGGGGGTAGGGCTGGCGTGGTGGCTGCGGCGCGAGCGGCGCCAGGCCCCGCTTGGCCTGCGGCCCTGGCTGCTGCCGGCGCTGGCCTGGCGGCTGCTGCTCACCGCCGGCGTGTGGCGCTGGCCCAGCCCCGATGGGCAGTTTATGCAGCAGTGGAGCCGGGGCCTCACGGCCGAAATCTGGCAGCACCCGGCGCTGGCCGGGGCGCTGCTAAATGGCAGCGAAATGCACCTGAACGGCTATAGCCTCCCATTTTATTCATTGTCCAATACCTTATTCTGCCTCAAAATCCTGGCATTGCTCAACTTCGCCTCGCTGGGAAGCGAGTGGTTGAACGCGCTGTATATCAGCTTGTTTTGCTTTGTTGGCTGCTGGCTGCTGGCGCGCAGCTGGCAGCGGGCGCTACCCGCCGCGCCGCCCGCCGCGCTGGCGCTGGCGCTGCTGCTGTGGCCCTCCGTGGTGTGGTGGACGGCCGGCACCACCAAAGAAGCCCTGCTGCTGGGCAGCGAAACCGCCCTCGTGGCCCTGGTGCTGCCGGCGCTCTACGGCCCGCCACCCGCCGTGCCGGCTGGCTGGCTGCGCCGGGTAGGTAAGGCATTGCTGGTCATTTTTTTAGCCTGGATTTCTTTTAGGACGCGCTATTTTTTCGCGGCCCCGCTGCTGGGCGGGCTGCTGGCGCTGGCGGCCGGGCGCTGGGCTGCGCGCCGCGGCTGGCTGGGCGGCGGCTGGCGGCCGCAGGTCGGGGCGCTGCTGGCCGTGTTGGCCCTGGAAGCCGGGGCGGCAGTCGCGGGGGGCGGCCGGCATTTCGAGCCATCTTATTTCAGCGAGGAAACCAATAAGAACTACCAGGCCGAATTACGGCAGTCGCAGGGCCAGCCCCACCTGGAATACGCCGACTGGGACCCGAGTCCCGCCGGCCTGCTCCGGCACGCGCCGCAAGCGGCCCTGCAAACCCTGGCGCGGCCCTGGCTGGGCGAGTCGGCCCGGCTGCCCTACCTGGCCGCTGGCCTCGAAAACGTCCTGCTGCTAGCGTTGTTGGGGCTGGCGCTGGTGGCCGCCGTTTGGGGGGGTAGGGCGGGCCGACAACCCGTGGCCCTGGCCGTATTCCTGTTGCTCTACTGCCTGCTGCTGGCCGCCTTCATCGGTCTGAACACCCCCAACCTGGGCACCCTGCACCGCTACCGCGCCGCCCTGCTGCCGTGGCTGTTGCTGCTGGCGCTGCCCGCCGCGTTCGCCCGGCCCGCCGCCCCTGCGTCGCCTGCTTAGCGACCCAGCCGCACAAAAAAACGCCGGGCGATGGGCCCGGCGTTTTACGTTGTTTGCGTTGGTTATTTGGCGACGTTAGTTGCGCGCCTGCAACGCTTTGTCGCGCTGTACTTCGCGCTGGTCGCGGGCTTTTTCAAGGCGCTCGTGCGCCAGTTCCCGCTTGTCCATCGCTACTGCCTGGCGGTCGGCTTGGGCATCCTGCTTCGCCGCGTGCTGGGTTTTCTCGTTCATAGCCAGCTTCTTATCAGTAGCTTCGAACTTGGCCTTGTCGGCCATTAGCTTGGCTTCGTGCTTCTGAGCAGCCAACTCATCGTGTTGCAGCCGATTTTTGTCGGCGGTGTGCTCCTTGGTGTCGCGGGCCAGCAGGTTGCGGTCCTGGTCCCGCACGCTCAGGTCGTGGGTCAGCTTGTCCTTGGCGCTGGCCAGGGCGGTGCGGGCCTCCTGCAAGGCGTGCTCATCGGCGCTGGTCTGGGTGGCTGATGCGCCATCGGCTTTGTCGGCCGTTACTTTGGCAGCATCGCCCTGCACGTCGGCGCGGTCGTTGCGCACCGTGCCGCGCTCCGCGTTAGCCGCCAGGTTATCCGCCTTGAGCAGCGTGTGGTCGGTCTTTTGGTCGGCCCGGTCAAGCTTGAGCGCCGTGCGGTCGAGGCGGATGTCCTTGCGTTCCTTGCCGAGGTCCTGGCGCTGCGTAGCGATGGCTTTTTCCAGCGTCGCCACCCGCTTTTCCTCGGCCTTGATGGTGGCCCGGTCGGCCGCAATGCTGGCATCGTCTTTCGTCAGGTCCGTTTTGGCTTTCGCGATGTCGGCCTCCAGCTTGGCAATCTCCTGCTTGGCGGCTTGCAAGGTCTGTTCGTCCTGCGGCAGGGTTTGGGCATTGGCGGCCACGCCGCCCAGGCAGAAAACGGCTGCCAAAAATACTTTTTTCATGAGAATTAAATGAAAAGAAATAGATGGGGAAAGTAGCTGATTAGCTGCTCGTTAAGCAACCTGACTCCGCACCGCGCACCGGTTCGCTGCCGAAGTATTCCTAAGAGCGCTGTCCGGATTGGAGGTTTAACCCGACTGCGCTTTTTTGTGCAATTCACGTTAAAAAGCGTAGCTGGTCGTAAAGCTGACGAAGCTTTTATGACTAAAGCCGGCGTCGGCCGACTCGTGCGCCAACTGGATAGGAATGATGTAGTTATAAGTAGCGCCCGCCGTGAAATTGCTGATGCGCACCTTCACCGGCAGCGCCAGATTCCAGCTCATCAGCCCGAAAGAAGTCAACTCCGTATCCACCGGCTGGGCAGCCTTCGCCGGTTTTTTGGCTTTGGTAACTTTGCTAACGGCCTTGCGCGGAAATACCTGATAGACAATGTTATCCGTGCCGATAGTGGCCGACAAGCTGGGTAGGATGAATAATTTATCAATAAAACCCAGGTTCTTCCAGGCCTTGTAGCCCGAGATAGAAGGCAGCAGCCGGTGTCCCGTCTGGCCGTTGCCGAAGAGCAGCGAATAGGTGGTGCCCAGGCTTATCGGCCCCACATCGTAGCTCAGCAGCACGCTGCCCGCGTTGGTGAGCGTGCCCTGGCCGGCTTCGCTGAACACGTAGTGGTCGTAGGAAAAGTTATAGAGTAAGTTGTTGCCCAATAAGTTACCGTAGCCCGCCGTCAGGTCGGTCAGCAAATAATGCGGTGTCGAAACGCTGTAGAGGCTGCCCGACACGCCTACGTAGGCCCCGCTGCGGTGGTAGTAGTTGAGCGAAGGCGTGGTCGTACTCTGTAGCAGGCCATAATCGCGGCCAGCAAACAGCGTTTGGGGCGAGTAGCTCAGGCGCACGACCAACTGCGAGGGAAGCGCCGCCGGGGGGGTAGGCCGGGCAGTCGCCGAATCGGACCGGACCGCGCCGGGCCGGGGCAGGCTGACCTGGGCCCGGCCCGGCCGCGCCGCCAAGGCCAGCCCAACGGCCAGGCAGCCCGCAATTAATTTTCGGCAAACAACAGAATAGTAGGGCATTACGGAAGTAATGGGGGTGGGGTAGCAATCCGTTTAGAGCCCAACCAGGAGCCCGCGTTTAATGAGCGGCCGGAAAGAAGCTGTCTTTCCGGCCCGATGGGTGAGCCGGCCCCGGCCGTACCTTTGTGGCTTATGGAAAACCCCGTTATCATTCTCGGCGCGCAGGCCGTGGGCACCGCCGCGCTGGATGCTTTTTTATCCAACGAAGTCGTGGTGTACTGCATCCTCGACGACGACCCCAAGCTGCACAATACCGAGCTGCTCGACGTGCCCGTGATGGGCAACACCGACGACGGCGAGCTGCTGAAACTGCTGGGCAAAAAATGCGAAGTTTTCGTAGCCACTGAGGATGCCGCCAGCCGCCGCAGCCTCACCCAAATGCTGCACGACGAATACCAGGTAGTGCCCGTCAATAGCATTCACCAGCGGTCCAGCGTGTCGATACACGCCGAAATCGGCCACGGTAACTACTTCGGTCCCAATGCGGTAATCGCCGCCACCGCTAAGGTCGGCGCGGGCGTGCTGGTCGGCCCCAATGCCGTAGTCGAAGGCCAGGCCAGCATAGGTGATTACGCGCAGCTGGGTTCGGGCGCGCAGGTGGGGGTAGGGGCTACGGTGGGCGTCGGTGCCTTCGTGGGCGCAGGTGCTGTGCTGGTAGCCGGCGTAAAAGTGGGCGACAAAGCCCGCGTGGGCGCCGGCTCGGTCGTGGTGGCCGACGTGCCCAACGGCCAAACGGTATTCGGCAACCCGGCGGTTAAAGTGTAACTTAAAAAAGAACGTCATGCTCATCTGGCGTCCGCTTGCCGAAGCATCTCGCTCGCATCATCCAACGATTCACGCGAGATGCTTCGGTAAGCGGACGCCAGATGAGCATGACGTTCTTTTTATTATAAATGATTATGTTCCAGGTACTTCTTTATTACTGCTATACGCCCCTCGAAAACCCCGAGCAGTTTCGCGAGGAGCACCATCGCCTGTGCCTTGACCTGGATTTGCGCGGGCGCATCATCGTGGCGGCCGAGGGGCTAAATGGCACCGTGTCGGGCACGCGCGAAAATTGCGCGGCTTATATGGCCGCCGTGAAGGCCGACCCGCGCTTCGCTACCCTCGAATTTAAGGTCGATGAGGTGGAGAATCACACCTTTCAGAAGCTGCACGTGCGCGTGAAGTCCGAAATCGTGCACAGCAGCCTACCCCACGTGCGGCCCCACGAAAAGACCGGCCAGCACCTTAGTCCGCAGGAATTCAAGGCGTTGAAGGACCGCGACGACGTGGTAGTAGTGGACGTGCGCTCGGATTACGAGTACAACCTCGGCCGCTTCAAAAACGCCGTGACGCTCGACATCGAGAATTTCCGCGACTTTCCCGAGCGCGTCGAGCGCCTGGAGCAGTTTAGAGACAAAAAAATTCTGACCTACTGCACCGGCGGCGTGAAGTGCGAAAAGGCCACCGCTTTTCTCTTAGAGCAGGGCTTTGAGAACGTGTACCAGTTGCACGGCGGCATTATTAAGTACGGTATCGAGGCGGGCGGTGAGGACTTTGAAGGCCAGTGCTACGTCTTCGACGGCCGCGTGGCCGTGGATGTCAATAGCGTGAACCCCAGTGTTATATCGCGCTGCCACCACTGCCAGCAGCCCTCGCCCCGCCTCATCAACTGCGCCAATCCGCACTGCAACGCTCACCTGCCGCTGTGCGAAAGCTGCGGCGAAACGCTGCAAGGTGCCTGCTCCGAGGCCTGCGCCACCCATCCCGATAAGCGGCCGTATGATGGCACGGGCACGTATCCCAAGCAAAGCAACCATTACACGCCCGCGCAGGGTCTGGCCTCGTACCGGGGGTAGGGCGAGCTTTAGCTTGCCAACGGATGTGCGGTAAGCTTTAACTTGCCGTTTCAGCATTTGGTAAACTCCCGGCAAGCTGAAGCTTACCACATATTTTTCTTCTTAATTTTCTGGCAAGCTAAAGCTTACCCCACACGGCTATGATTCCTGAATCTGAACTCATTCTGAACCCCGACGGCACGATTTATCACCTCAATCTGCTGCCCGACCATATTTCCGATACCATCCTGACCGTGGGCGACCCGGCGCGGGTGGCGCAGGTGAGCCGGCACTTCGACTCCATCGAGTTTGAGGGCATGCACCGCGAGTTTGTGACCCACGTGGGCTACTACCGCGGCAAGCGCCTGACGGTACTCAGCACCGGCATGGGCACCGATAACATTGATATTGTGCTGAATGAGTTGGATGCGCTCGTCAATATCGACTTTCTCTCGCGCACCGTACGGCCGGCTGAAGAGCGTCTGAGCCTGCGTATTATTCGGCTGGGCACCAGCGGTAGCTTGCAGGCCGATGTGCCGGTGGGTGCTATGCTGGCCACCCAGCACGCCGTGGGCCTCGATTCGCTCATGCAGTTTTACCCTTTCATGGAAACGGGATTGGAAACCCAGGTAGCCAAGGACTTGCAGCAGCACCTCGGCCTACCCTTCGCGCCCTACGTGGTGCGCGGTTCCGACCTGCTGCGCGAGCAGCTGGCCGCCGACCTGCTCATCGGCAACACCGTGACGTGCCCCGGCTTCTACGGCCCGCAGGGCCGCCGCCTGCGTCTCGACCTGCGCACGCCCGACTACATGCAGCGCCTCCAAAACTTCCGCCACCAGAGCCCCGAGGGTGATTTCCGCCTCAGCAACTTCGAGATGGAAACCGCCGGCTACTATGCCCTGGGCCAGCTTTTAGGCCACGAGGTGCTGAGCCTCAACGCCATCGTGGCCAACCGCGCCACCGGCGAGTTTGCCAAGAACGCCGGCGATATCGTGGACCGAATGATTGCCCGCACGCTGGCTCTTATCTAAACCGCGGATTTATCGGATTCGGCGGATTAATCGGATTTTGTGGACAATTGGAAAGGCTGCCTATCCGGCAGCCTTTTTACGTTGTGGCCTTTGGCTGTTACGATATCAATAAAAAAGGACGGCTCCTAACCTACGCTAGGAGCCGTCCACAAAATCCGTGAAATCCATGCTGATTAGTTAAAACCCAGCACGGCGCGCAGCGGTAGCAGGATGCCGGCTTTTAGGGTCAGGTAATCGGGGTGCGCTCCCCACACGGCGGTTTGCACGCGTAAGGTTTGAGAATCAGCAGTTTGGAAGAAAATATCCAACTTACCGTGGTAGGCGTTGCCGAGGCGAACGGCGCGCTCGGCATCGAGGCGGCGGCGCGCGGCGGCGGCCGGGTCGGCGGTCAGCACATCGTTGGACCCGAAGCGCAGGGTAGGGATAAGCTCTTTATCAATGGTTTGGATGAGCTGGTCGGTGGGAGGCGTGTACATAGGGGTTGAATAGCGGACTTTTTTGCTAATTTCTGATGCCCTTCGTTAAGCCTTGGTGAAGGGGGTAGGCACCAAATTACAATTCAGCCGCCAAAAATTCCATCGTATCAATGCCGTCGGCGTAGTCGCTCACGGCGGGGTGCTGGGCCTGGCCCAGCGGGAACGAGCCGGGGTAGCGCCCGCCCGCCGACACGAGGCACTGCGTCTGGGTCGCCACGTCAGTGAGCTGGTCAACTAGGTCGATTTCCTGGGTATAGGTGCTGTAATGCACCACCGAAATGGGCGACACCAGCGCCGCGCTCTCGGTCAGCAGCAGGAAGCCGTTGTCGAAATGCGGCACCGCATTCACCAGCATAATGCTCTTATTGTAGTCGTAGTTGTTCTGGTATTTATGGTGATTAAGCACCGAGTGCCAGATTTGCAGCGCGTCGAGCAACGGCACGAAATCGTAGCCCGCGGGCACGTAGAGCTTGCTCACGTTGCGGCAGCCCAGGCCGTAATACTGGAAAATATCAGGGCCCAGCGCAGTCATTTCCTCGACCGTTTCGTTTCCAGTGAGGATGGCCAGACTGGTGCGGTTGCGCCGGATGAGGTGCGGCCTGCCCTTAAAATAAAACTCGAAGTAGCGGGCAGTATTGTCCGAGCCGGTGGCGATAAACGCATCGGCCGCGTTGAGGCGCTCCACAAACTGCAAGCGCTCGGTGAAGGCGGGCTCGCTATTGGTCAGCTCCTGGGCAATCCAGCGCATGAGCACGGTGTCGTCTTTGCTGAGCTTGGCCAGCAGCGTGTGGCCGCTGAGCAGCACGCACAGCAGGTCGTGGAAGCCCACGAGCGGAATATTACCGGCCATCACTACCCCCACCTGGCGGGGCGAAGCCGGCTCGGCGGGGTAGCGCCCGGCCCACTGGCTGAGCGCCGGCTCGGCCAGCAGCTGCGCAATGCCCGTGATGGCGGCACGCACGTTGGGCAGGTCAAACCAGGCGTTGCTGTTGCGGGCGCGGGCCGCGAGGTCGGTGATTTCGTCTTCGGAAAGGGAAGTAAGGCGGCGGCCCAGGGCCGCGAAAGCCGCGAGGCGGGTGGCGTGGTTCAGCATAAAAGGGGTAGCAGAAAGGCGGAATGAGCCGTACTTTTGAGGGTTCAAACCAGCCTGGGTCGGCGTTTTTACGTACAGCCGGCAGCTTTGAACAGCAAAATTACTCACTAGCATAAGGAGACGACGGCAATGGCCATCATGATAACCGACGAGTGCATCAACTGTGGTGCCTGCGAACCGGAATGCCCCAACACCGCCATCTACGAGGGCGGCGCCCAGTGGCGCTGGGCCGATGGCACCACCCTAAAAGAGGTGCAAACCATCGACGGCCACCTGGCCGGCGGCACCGAGCCTCAGCGCCCGGTATCGAACGAATACTACTACATCGTGACCGATAAATGCACCGAGTGCGTGGGTTTCCACGAGGAGCCGCAGTGCGCCGCCGTGTGCCCCGTCGATTGCTGCGTCGATGACCCCGACCACCGCGAAAGCCGCGAGCGCCTGACGCAAAAGCAGCAGTGGCTGCACAAAGCAGCGTAGTGTTAGTGTAGGGTAAGCTTTAGCTTGCCGTTTCACCAGTTGTCATTGCGCTCGCAATGACAAACGTATTTAAAATAACTGCCGCCCTACCCCCTGCTCCGCCGCCAGCAGCGCCAGAAACTCCTGCCGCGAAATCTCTTCTGCGCCCAGCACCGCCATGTGCGGCGTCAACTGTTGAATATCGAAGAAGCTGGCCCCGCGCGCCCGCAGGTGCTCGGCCAGGGCCAGCACCGCCAGTTTCGAGGCATTGGGCCGGTGGTGAAACATGCTTTCGCCCGCGAACACACCCCGCACGGCCACGCCGTAGAGGCCGCCCACCAAGGTGTCATCCTCCCACAGCTCCACGCTGTGCGCATAGCCGGCGGCGTGCAGCGCCTCGTAGCCGCGCACCAGCTGCGGTGTAATCCAGGTGCCAGCTTGGCCGGGGCGCAGCTGCGCCTGGCACGCCCGCATCACCTGCCCAAACGCGGTATCGAAGCTGATGCGCCACGGCGACTGCCGCTGCGCCCGCGCCAGGCTGCGGCCCACGTGCACGCTGGCCAGCCGCAAAATGCCCCGGCGCGGCGGGCAAAACCAGGCCAGCGGCCAGCCCTCCACCGGCCACGGAAAAATACCCTGACTATAGGCCGCCACCAGGTTTTCGACGCTGGGCTGGCCGCCGAGCAGCAGCAGGCCATCGAGGTCGTCGCGCGCGGCGGAGGGGATAGGGAAGGTGAGGGGCACGGGCACGTAAATTTTGTGACACGTGCCCGAACTAGCTTGCTGACACGTCCCGCAAAGGTCGTGCTAGCGCCCTCATCAGCCTACCTTTGCCGCCTTCACGTTGGGGTTATGCCCCGCGACCAAAACGGGTCGTTTCATAAACGAGGAAAGCCCAGCCGTTGGAGCGGCCGGGCTTTCAGAAGTGCGGGGTTATGATACAACCCTTTACTTCATCGGCATATGAAGAAAAACGCGAGGCCGGAGCTTGATGTTAAAGTCAGACTTCGGATGCCCGCTAGGCTAATCAAGTGGCTTATCGGGCTGGCTGTTGGTGGAACTGCAGTAGTTCACTGGCTGCATTAGGTTGCAAGGGCCGTGCCGCGAGGTGCAGCCCTTGTTTTTGATGTTGAAAGATACGAAAGCTTCGCAATTGTAAAAAAAAGGTTCTAGAAACTTTTCTGTTAAGATTTGCCTGTTTCCCCCCATTCTTTTGCCCCCTGATAGCCCAACCCCGACCTAACTCTACTTTGGTAGGTTACGTGTTTTCACCGCAGAAGCCGTTGCAAGCAGCAGTTTGTAACTTACCAAAGTAGAGCTAATGTCCTTCGCCAAAACCTATTCGCCCGCCGACGTTGAAGCCAAGTGGTGCCAGCGCTGGCAGGAGCAGGGCTTTTTTCAGGCTGGCCCCCATCCCGGCCGGTAGCCTTATGCCGTGGCCATTCGGCCGCCGGGCCAGACGCCCGACCGATTAGCTTAGCTGCGCAGGAGCTGGCTTCTGACCGCAGAAGTGTTCTCCCTACCTCTGGCAGCACCGGGCAAGGCCGTGGGGGCCGCCGCCAGCAGCAAAAAGAAACAGCCTACCAACACGCCAATGTGACTTTCCAGCGTGTATTCCACCAGAAAGGAGAGAGAGATGATGAGGTAGAGCAGCAGCAGCAGCATGTTGTGGGTTTGCAGGCCCACCCAGAACGGATAATAAAAGCTGAACAGAAACACCAGCAGCCCCAGCGCCCCGTATGCCACCAGGTTATACAGAAACTGATTGTGCGGCAGCAGGTAATGGTCGCGCGTGATTACCGGGAAGAAGTAGCGGTATTCCTCGGCCAGCGCGTCGGCCATTTGTAGTTTACTCACGCCAATCCAGGGGTGCTCCTGCACGACCGCCCAGGCCACTTTGTAGGAGTACACGCGGGCCGTAACGGAGTAATTATTGGCGGCCCCCACCGACTGCATATAGCTGGCATCCTCGCGGGTGTTGCTGATTTTATTCCGGAGCGTTGGCAGAAAATACAGGCACAAGCCTGCCAGCAGCAGGGCCAGGCCGGCCGTGAGCACCGCGGCTTTCCACTGGCCAAGTCTCCAGCTAACCCAGCCGAGGCCGACTGCTCCCGCCGCGTATAGGGTAACCAAGCCGCTGCGCACGGCTAGCAGGTGCTGAAACAAGAACAGGAGGGTAATTGCGCCGAGGGTAATCAGCCGCAGGCGCGCGGAAATGCTTTTGGTAGCAACCAGCAGCATGCCCGCCGCGACGGCCATGCTCACGAGCAGGCTAAAGCGAATATGGTCCGGCGAAGTCGGCATCACTTTAGACTGCAGATAAAGTTGATTGATGGCTTTATAATGCAGTGCGTAGTGCGCCGTGGCGCTGGCCGCCGAAAGCAGGCAGCAGCCAATCAGCAGCAGCCACAGACCATTTTTATGGCTTTGCCGCCAGCTGGGTAAGAGTAAAAAGGCAATGGGCAGCAACGCGAACGGTGCCTGGAGCAGCAGGTCCTGGCGAAGCGCGGCCTCCGCGTGGGTGCTGCGCGGCAGGCCCGTAAAGGCGTGCAGGAAATAGATGAGCGCAAAGCTTAGCAGCATGGGCCAGTGGGCACGCTGCGCGATGCGCCGATGGTAAAGGCTATAGCTAATGGCCGTGAGAAACAAGCCAGCCACTCCGATGCTGGGCAGCACGCGCACCAGGTCGGCCAAAAAAATGCCCGCGATAATCAGGGCGCTCCAGCCCACTCCCAGTCGCCGCACGTTGGCTTCCGAGAGCAGGTCCCTCATCCGGAAAGGGGAAGTTTTAGGAAACATAAACCATTTTTTGACGCGGGCTGGGCAGCAGCTGGGTGGTAATTCATGCGTATCTCAGCTTGCGCGCCTTTTTTTAAGGGCTGGTTGAGCGATTCTGCTAGGAAGCCGGGCGAGCGGGGTGGCAACTAATTGGCCCCGCCTGCTACCCCCTTCCGAACCGCCAACTTAAGTAACAAGTCAGCGTTGAGTAATAAATAGCAAGGCCGTAGTAGATTGATAATCAGGTAGAAATGCCGGTTTTATTAGTTGTTATTTTTGTCTTTACTTAACCAACCTTGGTGCTGTTTGTCTTGATTGCGTGAGAGTTTGCGCCGTTGGACAGATGGGGCTCAGGGGCCGGGGGTAGGCTGCTGGATTGAGGCAGTGCGTTGGTTTCGATGCCCCGCTCACTGGGCAGCAGCCTAGGCCAGCGCGTAAAATTACCAGCCAGCCACCGTAATCAGTGGCAAACCTGGCGCTCACAACTATCTCTCTCTAGCATGGCTGTCGATAAGCCTAAGCCTCTTCCTGCCTTCACCTATCAATCCATTCCGCGGGGCAATACGCAAAAGCACGTGAACCGGGATGTGCTGCACTATCTGGTAGAACGCTCCGGCTTGGCTCCCACCAGCCGCGTGCTGGATGCGCCCTGCGGGGAGGGGGAGTTTTTGCAGGTGCTGCGGCAGTGCTGGCCCGCCGCCGACCTGACGGGCTGCGACCAGCGCCCCGAGGCGCCCCCGGTGCCGGGCCTGCGCTACCAGCGGGTGGACCTGAGCCAGCCCTTCGACGCGGCCGCCGCGGGGCCGCCGTTCGACCTAATCACCAGCATCAGTGGTGTCATGTGCTTTGGCAACACGCGCAGCTTCGTTGCCAGCTGCATCCGGCAGCTGCGCCCCGGTGGCCAGCTGGTGCTCACCAACGACAACGTTTTGACGGTGCGCGACCGGCTGTCGTATCTTTTTACGGGCCGCCTGCGGCGGTTCCGGCTCTTGTTTGAGCCCGGCGATGGCATGACGCATCTCGTGCAGCACCAGGCCCTGTGGCTGCTGCTGCACGAGCACGGCGTGCGGGTGCGGGAAGTGCGCTACACGTCCTGGTACACGGAAGACCTCTTGTTCCTGCCCTTCGCCTTGCTGCTCTACCCCTTCCAGTGGTGGTACGTGTGGCACCTGAAAAGCACGGTCAGCCGCCGGCAACGGCTACAATTATTCGGCTTCAAATCCTTGTTGTACCGGCATTATATCCTGGTGGGCGAAAAAGTAGCATAGCGCTGAGGCAGTTGGGTAAAGCGGGCTGGTATTGGGGGTGTTATTTATTCTAAACCAGTGCTATTCCTCCCGAAAAGCGTTATCAGAGCGGATGCGCCACGGCGACTGCCGCCGCGCCCGCGCCAGGCTGCGGCCCACATGCACGCTGGCCAGCCGCAAAATGCCCCGGCGCGGCGGGCAAAACCAGGCCAGCGGCCAGCCCTCCACCGGCCCCGGAAAAATGCCCTGGCTGTAGGCCGCCACCAGGTTTTAGACCGTAGGCTGGCCGCTGAGCAGCAGCAGGCCATCGAGGTCGTCGCGCGCGGCGGAGGGGGTAGGCAAGGTGAGGGGCATCAGATAAACGAGCGGCGGGCTGCTAGCAGAGATTCAGGCAAGTGAACCCAAAAAACTCAATAGCAAGTCATTAACGGTTTTCGGCGCTTCGAGATTGGTGAAGTGCGCGGAACCTGGCACTACGTGTACGGCAGTCGTCCGCAAGGCGGCGGCGA
Source organism: Hymenobacter psoromatis (assembly GCA_001596155.1). Classification (NCBI taxonomy): domain Bacteria; kingdom Pseudomonadati; phylum Bacteroidota; class Cytophagia; order Cytophagales; family Hymenobacteraceae; genus Hymenobacter; species Hymenobacter psoromatis. The sequence continues at coordinate 322,630 of CP014771.1, forward strand.
GCGTGTGCGCCGCCGCGACGGGGGTGCTCGTATCCTCCGCGCCCACGATTAACTGGGCGGGCAGCGTGGCGGCTCGCAGGCCAGCCTGCGTATCGAGGGTAGCAATCAGGTCCCACGCGGCGGCGTGGAAGGCGGCATCCTGGCGATAGAGAATTTTGGTGATTCCGTCCAGCACGTCGGGCCGGCGTTGGCTGAATTCGGGCGTGAACCAGCGCGCCAGCGAAAGCGGCGCGACGGCGCGCATCCCGTGCTCACGCACGAAACTGGCCCGGTCGCGCAACGCGGCCCGCCCCGCCTCGGCAAAAGTGCAGGCCGTGCCAATGAGCGACAGCGAGCGCACCAGAGCCGGATGTTCCAGCGCCACCACCTGGGCCACCATCCCGCCAAAGGAGATGCCCACCAGATGCGCCGGCCCCGCCGCCGCGGCCGTAACGACCCGCGCCACAACCGCCGCGAAGTCGCTAAAGGTCAGCTTCCCGGCTAAGCTGTCCGAAAGCCCGTGACCCGGCAGGTCGAGGGCAATTACGTCGTGGCTTTCCCGCAGCGCCGCAATTTGGGGTCCCCACATGGTCAAATCTATGCCCACCGCGTGGAGGAGCACGACGGGAGCCCTGCCCCGCGGCCCCGTGCGAATGCTGTTCAGGGGAGAGTTGCCAAGCGCTATTGGCAGCGGCGTTGTTGATTCCATAAGGTTTAACGGCTCTTTTGCGGCTTCACGCGACGGCATGACTTCAAGGCCTGCTGGTGATAAGCCGCAAAGCGGGCCGGAAGGTTTTCGCGCCAAGCGGCTACCAGGGCGAATGCCACTGAGTCACCGAGTTTTTGATGTTGGGCCGGCCGCCAAGTAGTATTAGGCCGTTGAGGTCATCGCGCGCGGCGGAGGGGGTAGGGAAGGAGCATTACTTACCAGGATTTTAATTGCTCATAAAGCAGTTGTACTTGGGTTATAGCAGCACTATTTAGTTTTTGCCAATCCTGCTTATTCTCTAAGTAAAACCCCTGATAAACGCTAAGAAATCGGAGAAGAAAGATTTCTATCTCAGAAAAATTGCCGCAGATACCTTCTTCAGCTAGGTTGTAATCATCATCAACGCCAGCCATTAAACTGTGTTCTTCCTCTGAATAATCGATGTGTATTGCCAACCAGTCAATAGCTCGAACAGCTTTTTGCAAGGTGAATTGACCGGCCTTATACTGATGAAAAAAGAGACCTAAAACTACCCGTTTAGAGACTTAGGGCTTGTCCTCCCCAATGTATTTATTAAGAAGCCCAATAAGGTCATTGATGTTACTCCGGCCACTAAGTGACAGCTCAATCAAAAAATAATCGGGAGTTTCTTCCTGTATTACTAATTGGTCAGCCCACTCTACAACTACTCGTCTTTCCAATATACCGGTGTGCAGACCAAGCCGAAATATTTCTAGCAGGTCGATGGAAGCTTCGGGGTCAATTTGCTGCATGGAGTAACAGATTTTTCTAAAAGTAAGCGGGATGCACGAATCTCACTCCTGTTTTGAATACCCTGTCACCCCCGCCGTACTTTTGCCCCCTAGTAGCTGAACCTCTCCCTAATGTCCCTCGCCAAAACCTATTCGCCCGCCGACGTTGAAGCCAAATGGTACCAGCGCTGGCAGGAGCAGGGCTTTTTTCAAGCCAAACCCAACCCCCGCAAGCAGCCCTACACCGTAGTGATTCCGCCGCCCAACGTGACGGGCGTGCTGCACATGGGCCACATGCTCAACAATACCATCCAGGACGTGCTGGTGCGCCGCGCCCGCATGCAGGGCCGCGAAGCCTGCTGGGTGCCCGGCACCGACCACGCCAGCATCGCCACCGAGGCCAAGGTAGTGGCCATGCTCAAAGAGCAGGGTATCAACAAGAAAGACCTGAGTCGCGAAGAGTTTCTGGAGCACGCTTTTGCGTGGAAGGAGAAGTACGGCGGCATTATTTTGGAGCAACTCAAGCAGCTCGGCGCGTCGTGCGACTGGAGCCGCACGCGCTTCACGATGGAGCCCAAGCTGACCGAGGCCGTGCTGCGCGTGTTCGTGGACTTATACCGCAAGGGCCTCATTTATAGGGGCGTGCGCATGGTGAACTGGGACCCGCTGGGCGGCACCGCCATCTCGGACGAGGAAGTGATTGCGAAGGACACCCAGGCCAAGATGTACCACCTCAAGTATGAGGTGGTGGGCCAGCCCGGCCGCTTCCTCCCGGTGGCCACCTCGCGCCCCGAAACCGTGATGGCCGACGTGGCCGTGGCCGTGAACCCCACCGACCCGCGCTACCACGACCTGGCCGGGCAGCGGGTGCGCATTCCGCTGCTGGGCCGCGAAATCCCGGTTATTCAGGACGAGTACGTGACGGTGGATTTCGGCACGGGCGCGCTGAAAGTGACGCCCGCCCACGACCTCAACGACTACGAGCTGGGCCTGAAACACAACCTGCCGGTTATTGATATTCTGAATGATAACGGCACGCTAAACGAAAAAGCGGAGCTGTACGTGGGCCAGGACCGGTTTGCCGCCCGCCGCAACATCGTGAAGGATTTGCAGGAAGCCGGCCTGCTCTATAAAATCGAGGAATACGCCAGCATCGTGCAGACCTCGGAGCGCACCGGGGCCGTGATTGAGCCCAAGCTGAGCTTACAGTGGTTTCTGAAAATGGAGCACCTGGCCAAGCCCGCGCTCGAAGTGGTCGAAAACGACACCATCCGGCTGCACCCGCCCAAGTTCAAGAACATGTACCGGGTGTGGATGGAAAACATCCGCGACTGGTGCATCTCGCGCCAGCTGTGGTGGGGCCAGCGCATTCCGGCCTACTACCTGCCCGATGGCTCATTTGTAGTGGCTCAGAATGAGGCCGAAGCGGTAGAGTTAGCTCGCGAACAAAGCGGCAACAACGAACTGCAAACCACCGACTTGCGCCAAGACGAGGACGTGCTCGATACCTGGTTTTCGTCGTGGCTCTGGCCCATTTCGGTGTTCGACGGCTTCGATGACCCCGACAACGCCGATATCAGTTATTTCTACCCCACCAACGACTTGGTGACGGCCCCGGAAATTTTGTCGCTCTGGGTGTCGCGCATGATTATGGCCGGGCTGGAATTTCGTAAGGAAGTGCCGTTCAAAAATGTGTATCTCACTGGCATCGTGCGCGATGCGCAGGGTAGGAAGATGAGCAAGCAACTCGGTAACTCACCCGACCCGCTCGACCTCATCCGCGACTTCGGGGCCGACGCGGTGCGTACGGGCATGCTGTTTTCGTCGCCCGCCGGCAATGACCTGTTCTACGACCAGAAGCTGATTGACCAGGGCCGCAACTTCAACAACAAGCTCTGGAACGCCTTTCGCCTCGTGAAAGGCTGGGAGGCGGATAACGCGCTGCCCTTCGCCAACGCGCAGGCCGTGAGCTGGTTTGAGGCCAAGCTAGCCGAAACCGTGGCGGTGCTGGACGAGCATTTCGACAAGTTTCGGATGAGCGACGCGCTGCTGACGGTGTACAAGCTGTTGTGGGACGATTTCTGCGGGCAATACCTCGAAATGGTGAAACCCGCCTATCAACACCCGATTGACGCCGAGACGCTGCGCGCCACCGTGGATTTCCTCGAAACGCTGCTCAAGCTCCTGCACCCGTTCATACCCTTCATCACCGAGGAGCTGTGGCACGAGCTGGCCGAGCGCGGCGACCGCGACTACGTGTGCGTGGCGCATTGGCCCAAGGTCCCTACCCCCCCCGCAGCGCCGACGTGCTGGCCGGCATGGACAAGGCGCTAGCCATCGTGGCCGGTGTGCGCAACGTGCGCAACCAGAAGAACTTAGGCCCCGTGAAGCTATTGGAGCTGGCCGTGAAAGCGGACGACCAGGCCGCCATCGCAGCCTATGCGTCATTAGTGCGCAAGCTGGCCAACCTCAGCGACTTATCGTTTGTAACGGAAGCGCCGGCCGGCGCTGTGAGCTTCGTGCAGGGGGGTAGCGAATTTTTCGTGCCGCTCGATATGCAGGTGGATGCCGCCACCGAGCGCGCCCGCCTCGAAAAGGAGCTGGGCTACGCCATCGGCTTCCGCGACTCCGTGAATAAAAAGCTGACCAATGAGAAGTTCGTGGCCAACGCCAAGCCCGATGTATTGGAGCGTGAGCGCCAGAAGCTGGCCGACGCCGAGGCGAAAATCGCGGCGCTGGAGCAGGCGCTAAAGACGCTGGATTAGAGAAATAACAGGCAAAAAGAACGAGATTCCTCAGCAAGCTCGGAATGACGTTCTTTTTGCCTGTTATTTCTCCTGTTAAGCAAATCGTAATTCCTTCAACTTCAACGCAAAGCCGGGTAATACTGGTTCGCCACTCAGCACCTGGTCGAAGCCTTGCAGCAGACGAGGGGGGTAGGGCGGCTCGAATACGTGGACCGTTTCGGTGCTGGGTACAATCAGCCAGGCCAGGCGCACGCCCGCACCCAGTCAGTCGTGCATTTTGGTGAGCAGCGCTGGCAGGTGGTCCGACGTGGAAGCCAGCTCCATCACGAAATCGGGGCAGATGCGGGCGAAGCGGCGGCGGTCGGCCTCGGGCAGCGCTTGCCAGCGCGCCTCGGCCACCCACGACGCATCGGGCGAGAGCATGGCCCCGTCGGGCAGCGTATAGCCGGTCGAGGAGTCGCCGACCCGCCCCAGCCGGGCGCGGTGGTTCCAGTTGCCAAACTGGCGGGATAATTCATTGTTAGTGAAGCCGCTTTCGGTAAATACGGGGGGCATAATAGTAATCTGGCCGCTACTGTTGCGCTCGATGCGCAAGTCGCGGTGGTCGAGGCAAAACTGTGCGAATTCCTCCTCCGTGAGGCGGTCCGGCACCGGGGTTTTCAGCGTGATGACGTCCATTATAAAGCCAACGTGAATGAGTAAATAAGGTACGGCAGTTTGCGGAGTGCTCTGCAAGTAGCTTCGCAGGCTATCAAATAATGCAGCGCTATTATTTGCAACGTATTTGTATTCAATAAAATACGAACTATAGCGCCGATGGGCACAACGGCTTGCTCGCTACCCCGCAATACCAGCAATTTCTGCGTAACATCTTGTAAAATGTGCGATTAGTGCAAGCCGTTTGGGTATTCTGCTGTTAATTTGGAGGCGCTCTCTCAACGCTGATTCATGAAACAACTTGCTACTTTCGGGCTTTTCTGCCTCACGGCGCTCGCCACGCAGGCGCAGACCACGCCGCCCCAATCTATGCCTACCCCCCCCATTGCTACCCTAAAGCCCAAGGCGCTCGTGTCGCCCTACGGCACGCGCACCGACAATTACTACTGGCTCAACGAGCGCGAAAACCCGCAGGTGCTCGATTACCTCAAGGCCGAAAATGCGTATTTCGACCAGCAAATGGCCCCGGTGAAACCGCTGGAAGACAAGCTGTTCGCCGAAATGAAGGGCCGCGTTAAGGAGCAGGACGAGTCGGTACCGTTCCGCGACAACGGCTACTATTACTACACCCGCTACGAAACCGGCGGCGAGTACCCGCTCTACTGCCGCAAGGCCGGCAGCCTGCAAGGCACCGAGGAAGTGCTGCTCAACGGCAACCAGATGGGCCAGGGCCACAGCTACTTCGCCATCGGCGGCTACGAGGTGAGCGACAACAACGAGTTGCTGGCCTTCAGCACCGACACCGTGAGCCGCCGCCTCTACACGCTGCGCTTCAAAAACCTGACGACCGGCCAGCTTTATCCCGAGAGAATTGTTAATGTGGAGGGCAACGCCGTGTGGGCCGCTGATAATCAGACGGTTTTCTACGCCAAAAAGGACGTAACGACGCTTTTGCCCTACCAGGTGTACCGGCACAAGCTGGGCACCGACCCGACCCAGGATGTGCTGGTATATGAGGAAAAGGACGACACGTTTAGCCTGCACGTAAGCCGCAGTAAGTCAAAGCACTACCTGGGCATTGAGCTAGGGAGCGCGTTCTCCTCCGAATACCGTTTTCTGGACGCTAGCAACCCCACGGGCGAGTTCACGGTGTTTGCGCCGCGCACGCCCGACCTGCTCTACGACGTGCAGGACGCCAACGGCCGCTTCTACGTTTTCACCAACTGGGAGGCACCCAACTTCCGGGTGATGGCCGCGCCGCTCACCAGCACCGGCCGCAACAACTGGGCCGAGGTTATTCCGCAGCGCGAAGACGTGTTTCTGGAGCAGATGGAGCTGTTCAAGAACTACCTGGTGCTGAACGAGCGCGAGGAAGGCATTCGCCAATTGCGCGTTATCAATTTCAAAGACCAGATAGGGCACGTGGTCGATTTCCGCGAGCTGGCTTACACCACGTTTATCGGAGCCAACCCTGAGTTCGACACGCCGCTGCTGCGCTTCACCTACACCTCGTTTACTACCCCCGCCACCACCTACGACTACGACATGGCCATCCACAAGCTGGCGCTGCTGAAGGAGCAGCCGGTGCTGGGCGGTTTCGACAAGAAAAACTACGTGACGGAGCGCAAATTCGTGACCGCGCGCGACGGCAAGCTCATCCCGATTGCGATTGTTTACAAGAAAGGTTTCCACAAAAACGGCCAGGGTCCGGTGCTGCAATACGCCTACGGCTCCTACGGCCTCTCGATGGACCCCACGTTTTCGTCGGCGCGCCTGAGCCTGCTCGACCGGGGCTTTGCCTATGTGCTTTGCAACATTCGGGGTGGGCAGGAGCTTGGCCGCCAATGGTTTGAGGACGGCCGCATGATGCGTAAGATGAACTCATTTACTGACTTCATCGACTGCTCGGAGTATCTCATCAAGGAGAAATACACTTCGGCCGCCAAGCTCTTCGCGCTGGGGGGTAGTGCCGGCGGCCTGCTCATGGGCGCGGTGGTAAATATGCGCCCCGACTTATATAAAGGCGTTATCGCGGCCGTGCCGTTCGTGGACGTGGTAACTACCATGTCGGACGCCAGCATTCCGCTCACCACCGGCGAATATGAGCAGTGGGGCAACCCTGCCAACAAGCCCGCCTACGACTACATGCTCTCGTATTCGCCCTACGACAACGTGAAAGCCCACAACTACCCCAACATGCTGGTAATCACCGGTCTGCACGATTCGCAGGTGCAGTATTTCGAGCCCGCCAAGTGGGTTGCCAAGCTGCGCGCTACCAAAACCGACCACAATTTGCTTTTGCTGCACACCGATATGGACGCTGGCCACGGCGGGGCGTCGGGCCGCTTCAAAGCGCTGCACGACGTGGCCCGGCAATACGCGTTTATGTTCCTGTTGCTCGACCCGAAAGCAGCGCTGTAAGTAGTAGGGTGCGGGGCTCGCCCCCGCCCCTCGTTGAACGATGCGCAGTGGTTTCGTTCAACGATGGGCGGGGGCAAGCCCCGCACCCTACCGCAATGTCGAGGGCGCATTGGTTGAGTGGGCCGCCGCGTCTTTTTCGTCGGCGCTCAACTGGGCTTGCAGCTGAAATGTAACCTGCTGACATCCAGTAATTTCCCTCTGCGCGTCGGCCAGGGCATTCTGCGTAACGGTGAGCCGCCAGTAGAGGAAGAAAATCAGACCCAGCGACACGGCCAGGGTAAGAATGAACAGGATATTCTTCATAAAAATAGAGAAACGCAAAATCGTTTGTCATTGCGAGCCTGCGAAGCAATTGCACCAGAACGAAACCCGAACAAACGGCTTGAGTTCCGCGCAGGGGCGATTGCTTCGCAGGCTCGCAAAGACAAACGATTATTGTTGTGTTGACCGCTAACTACATCGTAGTGTTCGGGTCGAACTGCTCCAGATAGTCGGCCACTTTGCGCACGAACATGCCGCCGAGCGAGCCATCGACCACGCGGTGGTCGTAGCTGTGGCTCAGGAACATAAAGTGCCGGATGCCAATGAGGTCGCCCTGCGGCGTCTCAATCACGGCGGGCTTTTTCTTGATGGCACCCACGGCCATAATGGCCACCTGCGGCTGCATGATGATGGGCGTGCCCATGACGTTACCAAACGAGCCCACGTTCGAGAGCGTGTAAGTGCCGCCGGCTAGGTCTTCGGGCTTGAGCTTGTTCTGGCGGGCGCGGTTGGCGAGGTCGTTCATCTTCTTGCTCAGGCCATTGAGGTTGAGCTGGTCGGCGTTGTGAATAACCGGCACGATGAGGTTGCCCGAGGGCAGCGCCACCGCCACGCCAATGTTGATGTCCTTCTTCTTGATGATGTAGTCGCCATCCACCGACACGTTGATGCCAGGGTAGTCCTGGATAGCGCGCGCCACGGCCTGAATGAAGATGGGCGTGAAAGTCAGGTTTTCGCCTTCGCGCTTCTTATACGCGTCCTTGTGCTTGTTGCGCCAGTTCACCAGCTCCGTCACGTCGGCCTCCACGAAGCTCGTGACGTGCGGCGAAATCCGCTTGGAGTCCACCATGCGCTGCGCAATCATCTTGCGCATCCGGTCCATCTCCACCAGCTCCTGGCCGCCCGACACCGAGGGCGCGGGCTTGGTGGCCGCGGGGGGGGTAGGGGCAGCGGGGGCCGGCTGGCCGTTGGCCGAAGGGGCCGGCGCGGCAGGCTGGGGCGCTGGGGCGGGGGTAGGGGCTGCGGCCGGCTGCGGCGGCGCGGGTGCCGTCGGGGCGGCGGCTGGTGCCTGAGCCGGCGCGGCTGATGCCGGAGTCGGTGCGGCCGGGGCTGGCATCATCGATGGCTTACCAGCCGTTACGTGGTCCAGAATGTCTTTCTTGGTCACGCGGCCGTCCTGGCCGGTGCCGGGCAGGCGCTCCAGGTCGCTCATGCTAATGCCTTCTTCGCGGGCGATGCTGAGCACCAGCGGCGAGTAGAAGCGGCCGGGCAGCACCGGGTTGGCCTCGTTGGCGGGGGGCATGGTGGCCGGCTTGTTGGGCGCGGCGGGTGCCACCGGCGCATTGGGGCCGGGCAGATAGGGCACGCTTTCGTCGCCGGCCGGGGCGGGCTGCATCAGCGGGATGTGGTCGGGCTTCGTCAGGGGCGGCTGGGCGCTGGCTTCCTCCAGCTCATCGGGGTTTGCGGGTGGGGTAGGGGCCGCGCCAGCTTCGGTTTCGATGCGGGCAATGGGCGCGCCCACGGCCACTACTTCGCCTTCCTGCACCAGAATCTCGGCCAGCGTGCCGGCATACAGGGCGGGCACTTCGGTATCCACCTTGTCAGTGGCTACTTCCAGCACCGATTCATCTTGCTCAATGGCATCGCCGACTTGCTTGAGCCATTTCAGCACGGTGCCTTCCATGATGGATTCGCCCATCTTGGGCATCGTCATTTCCACTCGGGCCATAAAAAAGGGGCTGGGGGTCTAAAGGGGGGTAGGGTGGGAGAGAGCTTGGGGCCACAAAGGTAGGCAGTAGCCAAACGCCCCCGCACCGGCGGGCCGGGCGGGGGCGTTTGGCTGAGGCCTCTCAATCGGCATAATCGGGGCGTTGGTCGGGGTTTGGGCGGTAAAAGGACCTGTGCGCGCTGTGGGGCGCAAATGCGGCCGGCTGTTTGCAAAAGCATCCTCAACCAGCCGCCGACGCCTAGGCCGCCGGCACGGTTAGCATCTCACCTTCAACCTCTTACTTTCCCTTGTCATGAAATCCTTCCTCTTCGCCGCCCTCGCTTCCGCCACCCTGCTCACCAGCGCCAGCGCGTTTGCCGCCCCTACCCCCGCCAACGACCACGACCACGACCGTGATGGCCGCTACCAGCAAGGCCCCGCCCGCTACGACGACCGTCGCGACGACCACTTCGACCGCAACCAGAACTACGGCTTCGACCGCGACCACCGCGTGACGATGCAAGAGCGCCGCCGCTGGGAAATGGGCCACAACTATGGCTACGACCATAACCACCGCGTGAGCCGCGATGAGCGCGCCCGCTGGGAAGCTCAGTACTACCGCCGCTAACCTGTTGCACTAAACCTAGTGGCCGGGCCGGCATCTAACCCGTCGCAACTGCCGGCCCCGGCTACTTTCCCTACCCCCTTCTTTTCTATCAAACTCTTCCGTATTTCATGAAAAAGTTTCTGTTTCCCCTGCTGGCGCTTGCCCTGTCTGCCACCGCCGCCTCGGCCCAAACTACGCCCGACCAGGCCGGCGGCCACCCGCAACGCACCCCCGACGAAATGGCCGCCCGCCAAACCCAGGGCCTCACCAAGCAGCTGGGCCTCAGCGCCGACCAATCGGCCAAGGTGCAGCCAATACTGCTGGCCCGCGACCAGGATATGATGACCATGCGCGGCCAGATGCAGGCCGGCACCGGCGACCGCAAGCAACTGCGGGGCCAAATGCAGGCCAACCGCGCCAAGTACGACGACCAGCTAAAAGCCGTGCTCACCCCCGACCAATTTACCAAAATGCAAACCATGCAGGCCAACCGCCGCCAGCGCGGCACCGATGCCATGCAGGATGCCAAGGTGAAGGAAAAGAACGGCAAGGTGAAAATCAAAGCCAAAACCGATAGCTAGACCGCACCCGCTAAAAAAGAACGTCATGCCCATCTGGCGTCCGCTTGTCGAAGCATCTCTACCACGCCGCTAAGGTTATTAACCCTCACGGCGTGAGCGAGATGCTTCGACAAGCGGACGCCAGATGAGCATGACGTTCTTTAGTTTTGGCTAACCCGTTAAATGCAGGCCCAAGCCTTTAAAACAGGCCCGTGGTGCGGCGATGGTTGCTCTTGTGATGCAGCGAGCCCTTGTGCCGCGCCGTGGAGTGGCCGCTGCCCCGCAGGAAGCTGAGCGGGCTGCCGCCGTCCTGGCGGCTGTGGTTGCGGTAGGTGCCGTAGTGGTGGGTGTAGTCGCCGGCCAGCTTGCGTTGGCCGTGGCGCTCGGGCTTCGAGAGCCAGAAGGGCCAGCTGGCGTGGGCGGGGCGGGCGGTGGCGGGCGGCGCGGCAACGGCCAGCAGCGCCAGCAGGCAAGCGAAGAATGCGGCTTTAACCATGAGTTTTTGCAGAGAAATAAACCAGTGGCGCGGGGCCGGGCCCCACGAGCAGCGCGCTGCTGCCACCCCCTAAACTCCCTACCCCCGCCAAATAGTACCTGCGCCCCGCCGTTACCAGACGCCTACCCCCCGCGGCCCGACCAATGCTCAACATTCCCCCATGAACGCTGCTGGCTAGCTGCGAGCAACTTAGCCCTGACTTAACTATCGCCCTCTTAGCCACTAAAAAAACTGTTGCCTGGCAGGAATTCGGTTTTTCTACGACGCAGCAAGCAAGTACTTATCGCCCGGATGCCGGCCCGCATCGCCCCGCCCCGGACCCCGGCTTCGCAAAACATGCGGCTACCCTTGAAGGCACCCACGGATGATAACCCCGGCTGGTAGCCATGCGTCTAACCGTTTCGCCTCCAACCCGCTTGTTTGATGAGTCTTTGGCAAATAATTCAGCGTTTGCTGCCCTTTGTGCGGCCCTATCGCCGCTTGGTTATCAGCACGTTGTTGCTCACGCTGGTGGGTTCGCTGGCCGCGCAGGTCAACCCGTTTGTGCTGCGCTACACCGTCGATACGGTGCAGAATTTATTGAATAAAGGCCAGGGTTTGGCGCAGGGCTGGCAGATGCTTATTTGGGTGAGCGCGCTGTTATTGGCCAAAGAATTACTGAATACGGGCATCACGTTTGGCCAGAAATACTACGGCGAGAAAATCCGCATCAGCGTGTCGGGCGCGCTGGCCGAAGCGGCCGTGACCAGGATTCTGGGCTACGAGCTGGGCTTTTTTTCGGAAGGCGGCAACCAGACTGGCAAGCTCCAGACGCGCATCGACCGGGGGGTAGAGAGCCTGATGAAGCTGGTGCAAAACTTCTTCATCGATATCCTACCCCTTTTTGCGAATGCGCTGGTGGCGCTGGTGGTTATGTTCCTGGCCAACAAGTGGGTAGGGCTGGTGGCTACGTCCATTCTACCCATCTATTTCTGGCTGAGCTACCGCCAGGCCGACCGCCTCAACGGCACCCGCCGGATGCTGCGCAGCCTGCGCGAGGAAAAAAACCACGGCCTCATCAGCATCATCGACAGCATCGTGGTTATCAAGAGCTTCGTGCGCGAGGCCTACGAGGGCGACAAGCAGCTGGCCGTGCAAAACCGCCTCGAAGAAGCCCAGCTTGCGACCCGCAAAACCAACTTTCGCTACGACGGCCTCAAGTCGTTTTTCGAGCAAATCGGCGTGGTGGCCATCATCGTGCTCACCGCCTACCTCGTGCTGGTGGGCCAGATGAGCATCGGGGCCATCATGTTTCACGTGCTGCTGTTCAACAACGTGTCGGCCCCCATCCGGCAGCTGCACCGCATCTACGACGAGATGAACGAGGCGCTGACCTACGCCGAGGGCTTTTTCGCCATCCTCGATGCCGACGACCAGACCGAGCGCCCCGGCACGCTGCGCCCCGCGCACCTCTACGGCCGCTTCGAGCTGCGCCACGTCAACTTCACCTACCCCAGCGGCACGGCCGCCCTGCACAACGTGAGCATGACCATTGAGGCTGGCAAAACCACCGCGCTCGTGGGCCTCAGCGGCGCGGGCAAAAGCACGATTATCAACCTGCTCTGCGAATTTTATCGCCCCAACGGCGGCGAAGTGCTGCTCGACGGCCTACCCCTCTCGGAATACGACACGCCCGCCCTGCGCCAGCAAATCGGCCTCGTGCTCCAGAAAAACCACATTTTCAAGGGCACTATCGAGGAGAACATCTGTTACGGCAACTTTAACGCTACCCAGGCCGAAATCGAAGCCGCCGCCCGTCAGGCCTACCTCCACGACCAGATTCTGGACCTGCCCAGGGGTTACCAGAGCGACGCCCAGCAGCTTTCGGGCGGCCAGCAGCAGCGCATCGCCATCGCCCGGCTCTTCCTTAAAAACCCGCCCATCATCTTCCTCGACGAGCCCACCGCCAGCCTCGACGCCATCGCCACCGAGCAAATCAAAAATAGCCTCGACGCCATCAAGCAGGGCCGCACGGTGGTCATCATCTCCCACAGCCTCGCCCAAATCGTGGATGCCGACTGCATCTACGTCATGAAAAAAGGCGAAGCCGTGGAGAGCGGTACCCACGCCGAGCTCTACTCAACCCGCGGCACCTACCGCGAAATTTTCGACGCCTCGGCGCGCAGCCTCAACATCGAAAAGCTAGCCAAAACAATGGCCGATGACGGCGATGAGGTGCTGGATACGGCGCTGTGAGGATGTTTTTCTAGGTAGTAGCGCGAACTTTGTAGTTCGCGTTCCCGCGCCGCAACAACGATTTTAACGGCGCGGGGACGCGAACTACAAAGTTCGCGCTACTGCTCGGGCCAATAGATATAAGGCCACGCTTCCCAATTTGTAACCAGCCTAGCTTTCACCGGATTATTCACAACGTAGGCGATTACGCGGCTCATTTCTTCGCCATCGCGCACGACATGGTCGTAGGTTTCGCGCTGCCAGAATTGACCCGTTCGGCTCAACAGCTTATTAGCCTGCAAGGCAGTGTAGCCTTTCACACGTTGTAATGTTTCGGCCAGCGGCGGTGCCTCGTCGGGTAGCGATACGACCAGATGCACGTGATTTGGCATCAGGCAGTAGCATAGTAGGGTGTATGCTTTACCATGAAAGTAACGCAGTGAGCTACCCACTAACTCTGCTACCAGCGGCTCAGCAAGCCAGGTTGGGCCATAGCCACCCGTATCTAGCAGCTCGTCAAACCTACCAAAGTAGCGGCGCTTTTGCGCATAGGAATCCGCAATAGACTCTTCATCAGTACTTTTGAATTGCACTTGCAACCTATCTATTACACTTGCGGGCAGTAAATCGGCCAGTCGAAAAGTCAGAAAGATGGGCGAGCCAGGCGGCAGCCGATGCGGTAGGTTGCGCTCATAATACATTAAGTTGCCCATATTACGAAATAAGTAGCGCGAACTTTGTAGTTCGCGTCCCCGCGCCGTTAAAATCGTTGTTGCGGCGCGGGGACGCGAACTACAAAGTTCGCGCTACTACCCAATCGCTGCCCGCGTAAACTCCGAGAGCACCAGCCTGCCGCTGATGGCGGCGCGCTCCACGAGCAACGAATCCCAGTGCTCGGTGCCGGCCCAGAGGACCTGCTTGAGTTCGCGCATGGCCTCGGGCGAAGTGGTGGCCAGGCGCTGGGTCAGGGCTTGCACGGCCGCGTCGAGGGTAGGGAGGTCGGGCAGCACCTCGGCGTAGAGGCCGCGGGCGGCGGCCCACTCGGCCGTGCGAAACTGCGTAGCATCGATGGCGAGCTGCGCGAAGGCGGAAGCGCCGATTTTACGCTCCACGGCGGGGCCGACCACGAAGGGGCCGATGCCCACGGCTAACTCGCTGAGCTTCACGGCGGCTTGGGTGGTGGCCAGGCAGTAGTCGGTGGCGGCGGCCAGCCCTACCCCCCCGCCCACGGCCTTGCCCTGCACCCGCCCAATGAGGAGCTTGGGGCAGGTGCGGCAGGCATTGATAACGTGCGCAAAACCGCAGAAAAACGCCAGCCCCTGCGCCGCGTCGGCCACGGCGCGCAGCTCGTCGAAGCTGGCCCCGGCGCAGAAGGTGCGCTCGCCTTCGCTTTGCAGGATGACGACTTTGGTGGCTTCGTCGTGGCCGGCCTGGGTAATGGCGGCAGCCAGCTGTGCCAGAATGGCAGCGGGCAGCGAGTTGTGGGCGGGGTGGAAAAACGTGATAGTAGTGATGCCAGCGGCATCGGTAGCAGTGGTGACGTGGCCGGCGGGGAGGGTGCTCATGGGGGGTAGGAGTAAGAATTTCGCACAGAGTCCACAGAGTTTCACAGAGGTCAAAAAGCTCTTTTAACTCTGTGAACTCTGTGCGAAAATTCGTTAGGCTTGGTTTTTCTTCTTCACCATTGTCAGAATTGTGGCTACGGCCACGGTGTCGCCGGTTTCGTCGGTCACGGTCACGAGCCAGCGCACGATGCCTTTGGCGATGTCGGTTTCGTCGCGCTTTTCCTGGCCGATTTTCTCTTTAACCGTGAGTGTCACGCCGATGGTAGTGCCGGGGTACACGGGCTTGGTGAAGCGGCACTCATCGAGCCCATAATTCAGCAAAACCGGACCTTTGCGCGGGTCCACGAACATGCCGGCGGCCTTGGATAAAATATAGTACCCATGCGCCACGCGGCCCGTGAAGAGCGTGCCTTCCAGCGAAGTAGCATCGACGTGGGCGTAGAAATTATCGCCCGAAATGCCCGCAAAATTGCTGATATCGGCCTCCGTCACGGTGTGCTTGTGGGTGGTGTAGGTTTCGCCAATTTCCAGCTCCTCGAAGTAGCGCTGGAAGGGGTGCTTGTCGTACTCCACCGTTTTGGCCCCCGTCTGGTACACTTCCGTGATGGCCGTAATCATGCTCGGCGAGCCCTGCAACGCCACGCGCTGCATGAAGTGCTCGACGCCCCGGATGCCGCCCATTTCCTGGCCGCCGCCGGCCCGGCCGGGGCCGCCGTGCACGAGCTGGGGTAGGGGTGAGCCGTGGCCGGTGCTTTCCTTGGCCATCTCGCCATTAAGCACCAGAATGCGGCCGTGGTGGGTGGCCGCGCCGAGCACGAAATCCTGGGCCAGGTGCGGGTCGTTGGTGGCCAGCGAGCACACCAGCGAGCCTTTGCCGAGGTTGGCCAGGGCTATGGCTTCGGCGGGGTCGTGGTAGGGCATGAGCGTCACCACTGGCCCGAATGCTTCCAGCTCGTGGCTGTCCAAGTGCTTGAACGGATGGTCGTTGCGCAGCACGATGGGCGAGATAAACGCGCCCTTAGTCACGTCGGCCCCGCGCTCCTTGCCCAGAATCTCCACGTTTTCGAGGTCGCCATACACGATGGGGGTAGTCTTGGCGAGCTGGCGCACCTGCTCGCGGAGGCGCTCGGCCTGCTCGCGGCCGGCGAGCGCGCCCATGCGCACGCCCTCGGCCTGCGGGTGGCCGATGGTGGTCTGGGCCAACGCTTTGCCCAACGCAATCTGCACGTCTTCGAGCAAGTCGGCGGGCACGATAGCGCGGCGGATGGCGGTGCATTTCTGCCCGCACTTGGCCGTCATTTCCTTGCGCACTTCTTTGATAAAGAGGTCGAACTCCGGCGTGCCGGGCCGGGCATCGGAACCTAGCACGGCGGCGTTGAGCGAGTCAGCTTCCAACGTAAAGGGCACCGCCTCGCTGATGATGCGCGGGTGCGCCCGCAGCTTGGTGCCCGTGGCGGCCGAGCCGGTGAACGTGACCACATCCTGATACGTCACATGGTCCAGAATGCCCTGGCCTGAGCCCACCACCAGTTGCAACGCGCCGTCGGGCAGGATGCCGCTAGCGATAATCTCGCGCACCACGGCTTCAGTGAGATAGGCGCTGGGCACGGCGGGCTTCACCACGGCGGGCATCCCGGCCAGCAGGTTCACCGCGATTTTCTCCAGCATGCCCCAAATGGGGAAGTTGTAGGCATTGATGTGCACCGCTACCCCCTCCTTGGGCACCAAAAGGTGCTGGGCCATGAAGGTGCCGCCCTTCGACAAGCCCACCGGCTCGCCCTCTACATAAAACGGTTTGTCAGGAAACTTGCGCCGCAGCGAGGCGTTGGCAAATAAATTACCGATTCCGCCCTCAATATCAATCCACGAGTCGGCCCGCGTGGCCCCCGAGCGGTAGCTCAGCTCGTAAAAAAGCTCCTTTTTTTCCTGCAAGTGGAAGGCCAGCGCCTTCAGCATCCGGCCACGCTCGTGGAAGGTCATCCGGCGCAGCCTGGGGTTGCCTACGCGGCGGCCGTAGGCCAGAATCTGCTCAAAGTCAAAGCCTTCGGTGTTGGCCAGGGCAATGACCTCGCCGGTACTGGCATCCAGCAGCTCGTGCGGGTCGGCGGCACCGGGCGTCCAGCGGCCGAGGGTATAGTTTTCGAGGGTAGGGGTCATAATGCACGGACGTTAACCTCACCCCCTAGCCCCCTCTCCTGCGGAGAGGGGGGACTAGCTTCTAGTGCTAGACTAGATAACCAGCAGGTAAAGAGCGAAATAGTGGTTGAAGACTAAGTTGAGCTAAGAACTAAAATTAGAGCTAGTTCCCCCTCTCCGCAGGAGAGGGGGTTAGGGGGTGAGGTGTCGTTGAAGTTACACACGCTCTATAACCACAGCGTAGCCCTGGCCCACGCCGATGCACATCGTCACCAGCGCGTAGCGCTTGCCCTGCTTTTGCAGCTCCAGCGCGGCCGTGTGCAGCAGGCGGGCACCGCTCATGCCCAGCGGGTGGCCCAGGGCAATGGCCCCGCCGTTGGGGTTGATGCGCGGGTCGTCGTCGGCCAGGCCAAAGGCGCGGATGCAGGCCAGCGACTGCGCCGCGAAGGCCTCGTTCAGCTCGATAATATCGATGTTATCCAACGTCAAGCCGGCTTTTTTCAAGGCCTGCTGGCTGGCCGGCACCGGGCCGATGCCCATTATGCGCGGCTCGACGCCGGCCACGCCCATGCTCACAACGCGGGCCAACGGCTTGAGATTGTGTTGCTTGATACCGTATTCCGAAGCCAGCAGCAGGGCGGCGGCCCCGTCGTTGAGGCCTGAGGCGTTGCCGGCCGTCACGGTGCCGCCGGTTTTGCGGAAGGCGGGGCGCAGCCGGGCCAGGGCTTCCAGCGAGGTATCGGGCTTTAGAAATTCATCTTCCGCAAACAGCAGCGTCTCGCCCTTGCGCTGCGGAATGGCCACGGGCGCGATTTCCTCGGCCAGCCGGCCGTTGCGCTGGGCGGCGGCGGCTTTTTGGTGTGAAGCCAAGGCAAATTTATCCTGGTCTTCGCGGCTGATGTGGTACTGGTCCACCAGGTTTTCGGCGGTTTCGCCCATCGCGTCGGTGCCGTACAGCTCCTGCATTTTCGGGTTGATGAAGCGCCAGCCGAAGCTGGAATCAGCCATTTGCGCGTCGGTGCCGAAGCCTTTGCTGGGCTTCGACATCACCAGCGGCGCGCGGGTCATGCTCTCTACCCCCCCAGCCACGAACAGGTCGCCGTCGCCGCTGCGAATGGCACGGGCCGCCGCGATGCCCGATGATAATCCACTGGCACACAACCGATTCACGGTTTCACCCGGTACGGAGGGGGGTAGGCCGGCCAGCAGCGCGGCCATGCGGGCCACGTTGCGGTTGTCTTCGCCGGCCTGGTTGGCACAGCCCATAATAACGTCGGCCACGGCGGCCGGGTCGGCGCCGGGCTGGCGACCCAGCAGCGCGCGGATAGCGTGGGCCGCCAGGTCGTCGGGGCGCACGGCGGCCAGCGTGCCGCCAAAGTTGCCGATGGGTGTGCGCACGCCGTCGATGATATAGGCTTGATTCATAATGTTTTAGACTGCTGGTTATTGAAGCTGCCTAGGAAATCGCCAGAACGTCATTCCTCGGCAAGCTCGGAATGACGTTCTGATAATTTTTATGCTTCCTAATCAGCGCCGAAAGCCTAGGGCTAGCAATTAAAATTGTTGGTTTTCGGTGCTGGTGCGGTAGGCCGTGCCTTTGAACAGCGCCAGCTGCAGGCCATTCTGATTATGAATACCCACCTGGTACACGCCCACGCGGTGCTTGAGGCTCTCCTCAGTCGCCTCCACGGTAATAGTATCGCCGGGCCGGCCGGGCTCCAGGTAGTCGATGGTGACGCTGAGGCCCATACTCTGACGGCCGTGGGTGTTGCAGGCGATGGAAAACGCCGTGTCGGCCGCCGCGAACGTGACGCCGCCGTGCAGCATCCCGAAGCCGTTGAGCATTTCGGGGCGTACCGGCAGGCGCAGGCGGCAGTAGCCGGGCCGCACTTCCTCAATTACTACCCCCAGCCACGCGCTGAACGGGTCGCGGGTATCAAGCCAGGCTTGCACGGCGTGATGGGGCTGATTGGCCGGGTTTTCGGAAGAATTCATGTGGAAAAGAAACGTTGGTTGTCGCGGGCCAGCCGGCGCAGCAGCGAGCTGGCGCGGTAGCGGTCGTCGTGGTATTCGTGGTAGAGGCCATCCAGCGTAGCCAGCACCGTGGCCGGGCCTAGCTCGTCAGCCCAGGCCAGCAGGCCCTTCGGGTAATTTACGCCAGTAGTCATGGCCAGCTCCAAATCCTCACGCGAGGCCACGCCCAGGTACAGCGCGTCGGCCGCCTCGTTGATGAGCATCGCCAGCACGCGTTGCACGATGCGCTGGCCGGCTTCGGCGTCGCGCAGGGGGGTAGGGGCGGGCGCATCAGGCGCGTAGTCGTAGAAGCCGCGCCCCGCCTTGCGCCCGTAGTAGCCGGCCTCAAACAGCCGCTTCTGGGTGAAGGAAGGCCGGTAGCGCGGGTCGTAGAAAAAGGCCGCGAACACCGATTCCGTAACCCGGTAATTCACGTCGTGGCCGATAAAATCCATCAGCGCGAATGGCCCCATGCGGAAACCGCCCAGCTCGGTGAGCGCCCAGTCGATGGTGGCCACGTCGGCAATTCTTTCTTCCAAAATGCGAATTGCCTCGCCGTAAAATGGCCGCGCCACGCGGTTCACAATGAAGCCGGGCGTGTCCTGGGCCAGCACCGGGCGCTTGCCCCAGCCGGCTACCAGCGCGCGCACCTCTTCGGCCAGCCCGGCGCGGGTCTGCACGGCCGCAATCACCTCGACCAGCTGCATGAGCGGCGCGGGGTTGAAAAAATGGATGCCAATAAACCGCTCCGGCCGCTGGCACGCCGCCGCGATGGCCGTTATCGAGAGCGACGACGTATTGCTGGCCAACAGGCATTCGGCTGATACCACGGCCTCTACCTGCCTGAAAACCTGTTGCTTCACCGCCAAATCTTCCACAATTGCCTCGATAACCAGGCCGCAATCGGCGAGGTCCTGCATGGTGGGGGTAGGGCGCACGCGGGCGCTGGCCGCGGCGGCGGCCTCGGGCGTCAGCTTGCCTTTTTCAACTAGCTTACGCAGGCCAGCGGCGATGCTGGCCGTAGCCTTTTCGAGCGCGGCGGCGTTCTGGTCGAGCAGGCGCACCGGGTGGCCGGCCGTGGCTACCACCTGCGCAATGCCCGCGCCCATCGCGCCGCTGCCAATAATTCCGATGGTTATCATCTAACTGCTAACTACTTGGTAATCTGTTATTGCGAGCAACGCGAAGCAATCGTACCGAAACGATGACGACCAAACGATTTCGTTCTGGTGCGATTGCTTCGCGTTGCTCGCAATGACAGCTATAAAAAAAATTACTGGCCGGTAAACGTGGGCTGGCGCTTTTCGAGGAAGGCAGCTACCCCCTCGCGGTAGTCGGTGGTTTGGCCGGCGCGTAATTGGTAGTCGCCCTCGGCGCGCAGCTGCTGGGCCAGGTCATTGCCGAAGCTGCGGTTGAGCAGGTGCTTGGTGTAGGCCAGGCCCTTGGTAGGCAGGTTGGCCATTTTCTGGGCCAGCTTGGCTACTTCGTCATCGAATGCTTCGTCGGCGACGGCCCGGTAAATCATGCCCATTTGCACGGCTTCGGCGGCGCTCACTTTGTCGCCGGTGAGCATGAGGGCGCTGGCGCGCTGCAGGCCCACGAGGCGGGGTAGGAAATACGTCCCGCCGCTGTCGGGCACCAGCCCTATCTTGCTGAACGCCTGAATGAACGACGCCGATTCCTTGGCCACCACTAGGTCGCAGGCCAGCGCCAGGTTGGCACCCGCGCCGGCCGCCACGCCGTTCACGGCTGCAATCACCGGCTTCTCCAACTCCCTGATAAGCAGCACAATCGGGTTGTAGTGTTTCTCCACGATTTCCGACACGTCGGGCGCGTTCGGCCCAGTTATCTCCGCCAGGTCCTGGCCGGCGCAAAAGGCCCGGCCGGTGCCCGTGAGCACCACGGCCCGCACGCTGGCATCGGCCTGGCAGTCGCGCAGGTGCTGCTGCAAGGCCAGCGCCACCGGCTTATTGATGCTGTTAAAAACGTCGGGCCGGTTGAAGCGCAGGGTGGCCACGCCGTCGGCAAAAGAGTAGAGCAAAGAGGTGTCGGACATGAGAAAGAGGATGTAGCGCGAAGTTTCCACTTCGTGCGTGAGCGCAGCGAGCAACTCGCGTGAGTAGTCGGTTGGGTTGGTGCGGGGTCGCCTGCTCGCTGCGCTCGCGCACGAAGTGGAAACTTCGCGCTACTGCTACGCGTGGCATTTGAAATAATCGAACGGCTCGCGGCAGTCGTCGCACTGATACAGTGCCTTGCAGGCCGTGGAGCCAAACTGACTGACCAGGTGCGTATGTTCCGACTTGCAAAGCGGGCAGCGCACGGCCGTATCCTTACCAAACAAGTTGAGCACATGGCCGGTAGCCGTGCCGTCGATGGGCGGGGCGATGCCGTATTCTTCGAGCTTGCGGCGGCCGGCCGCGCTCATCCAGTCGGTGGTCCAGGCGGGGCTGAGCTGGTTTTTGATAACGACTTGCTTGTAGCCTTCAGCTAGCAGCCGCAACCGGATATCGGTGGCGATGGCGCTCATGGCCGGGCAGCCCGAGTACGTGGGCGTAATAGTAACGGTAATCTGCTCGCCTTCAATCCCTACCCCCCGCACAATGCCCAGGTCCAGAATGCTGAGCACGGGCACTTCGGGGTCGCTCACTTCCTCCAGCAATTGCCAGATGTGGGCCTCCGTGGGGACTGGGGGTGAGGTAGTTACCACGTCAGGCCGGGATAAGTGCGTTGCATATATTGCAGCTCGGCCAGCAGGTAGCCCAGGTGCTCGGAGTGCCGGCCCAGCTTGCCGCCGGGCTGCGCAAAGGCATCGGTGGGCACGGGCAGCGTGGCTTCGGCAAACACGTGGGCCACGTAGGCGGCGGCACGGGCTTGCAGCGCGGCGTAGTCAGGCACCAGGCCCAGGCTGTGCAGGTCCAGTTCGAGGGGGGTAGGAACGGTCAGCTCGGCGGCGTAGCGCCAGAGGGTGCGCAGGGCTTTCTCCACGCGCTGCCGGCTTTCGGAAGTGCCGTCGCCGAGGCGAATCAGCCACTCGGCGCTCCATTTGCGGTGGTAGGCCGCTTCCTTCAGCGACTTCTCCGCGATGGCTGCCAGCTGCACGTCGGGGCCGGCTTTCAGCTCTTTAAGTAATTCGTAATGAAATACATCGAACAAAAACTGCCGCACGATGGTGTGGGCAAAGTCGCCGTTGGGCTGTTCCACCAGCAGCGGATTGCGGTACTCCACGGCGCTGCGTAAGTAGGCCAGCTCGTCCTCGGTGCGGCCCTGGCCCTCCAGCTCAGCGGCGTATTGGTAGTAGCTGCGGGCCTCGCCCAGCAGGTCGAGAGCGATGTTGGCCAGGGCCAAATCCTGCTCCAGCACCGGACCGTGGCCGCACCACTCCGAGAGGCGGTGCGCCAGGATGAGGCTGGTATCGGCCAGCTGCAACACGTAGGGAAACAGCGGGTTGGCGGCCGGCGGGGGGGTAGGGATTGCGGAAGCTTCGGGCTGGGTAGGAGTCATAAGCCGCAGCATTACATGTGTTTGATGGAGTTCGGCACGTCGTAGAACGTGGGGTGCCGGTACACTTTGTCGGCCGCCGGGTCGAAGAATTCGGCCGCCTCATCGGGGTTGGAGGCGTGAATGTGCTTCGACTCCACCACCCAAATACTCACGCCCTCCAGGCGGCGCGTGTACACGTCGCGGGCGTTTTGCACGGCCATTGCCGCGTCGGCGGCGTGCAGGCTGCCCACGTGCTTGTGGTCAAGCCCCTGCTTGCTGCGGATAAAGACCTCCCACAGAGGCCATTCGGAGTTAGTCATGGTTGCTATTCAATGCACCTGTCATTGCGAGCAAAGCGAAGCAATCGCACCAGAACGAGTCGTTCGGGTATCGTTCTGGTGCGATTGCTTCGCAGGCTCGCAATGACAGGCGATTAGTATTGCCTTACGCTGCTACCGCCTCTTCGCGCGCAACGCGCTTCTTAGCGTGGGCCAGGGCGGCTTCGCGCACCCAGGCACCTTCCTCGTGGGCCTGCACGCGCGCTTGCAACCGCTCGTGGTTGCACATGCCGTTGCCTTTCACCACGTTCCAGAACTCGTCCCAGTTCACCTCGCCAAAGTCGTAGGCCTGGCGCGCCTCATTCCATTTTACTTTTTCATCGGGCACGGTGAGACCCAGAAACTCGGCCTGGGGCACCATCATATCCACAAATTTCTGGCGCAGCTCGTCGTTGGTGAAGCGCTTGATGCGCCATTTCATGCTTTGCTCGGTGTTGGGCGACGCATCGTCGGCCGGGCCAAACATCATCAGCGTGGGCCACCACCAGCGGTTAAGGGACTCCTGCGCCATTGCTTTTTGCGCCGGCGCGCCCTCGCACAAGGTCTGCATTATCTCGAAGCCCTGGCGCTGATGGAAGCTTTCCTCCTTGCACACGCGCACCATCGCCCGCGCATACGGCCCGTACGAAGTGCGGCACAGCGGCACCTGGTTCAGGATGGCCGCGCCGTCCACGAGCCAGCCCACGCAGCCCATGTCGGCCCAGCTCAGGGTAGGATAGTTGAAAATGCTGCTGTACTTGGCCTTGCCGCTGTGCAGGTCGGCCAGCATCTGGTCGCGGGTGGTGCCCAGCGTTTCGGCGGCGCTATATAAATATAGGCCGTGGCCCGCCTCATCCTGCACCTTGGCCAGCAAAATGGACTTGCGGCGCAGCGAAGGCGCGCGCGTTATCCAGTTGCCTTCGGGCAGCATGCCCACCAGCTCGGAGTGCGCGTGCTGCGAAATCTGCCGAATCAGCGTCTTGCGGTACGCGTCGGGCATCCAGTCTTTAGGCTCGATGCGCACGTCGGCATCAATGCGGGCCTGAAACTGCTCTTCGGGGGTAGGGGGTAGGGTTTCCATGACTGCACAACGAAAACTAACAACCGTTAGTTTTTCAAAGATAAGAAAAAAAACGCGCTAGGCGTGAGCTGTAAAGCGCAGTGGCAGTCCGTTCGGCGTTAGCGCAAGTCGTTCAATGCCAAACGGAGTACCGCTCCGTTTTACACCTTGGCTTCCTCGTCGCCCAGCACATCGTGCACATACAGCATCTTCACCAGCACCGTAATAATGGCGATAATGGGCGTAGCCAGCGTGAGGCCCAGCAGGCCCGTAAACGAGCCAATGATGAGCTGCCCCAGCAACACGAGCGCGGGCGGCAGCGAAATCAGCCGCTGTTGCACCACCGGCGACACGGCCGCGCTCTCCAATGTCTGCGTGCCCAGGTACAGCAGCAGCACATACAGGGCCATGTGCGGGCCACCGTTGAAGAAGGCCAGCAGCAGCGCCGGCACCATCGACACCACCGGCCCGATGTTGGGAATAAACGTGACCAGGCCGGCAAACAGCCCCAGCACTCCCGCCAGCGGCATGCCCAAAAACCGCAGGCCCACCACCGTGAGGCCGCCCACCACGGCCATCGATACCAGCCGGCCCAGCACCCATTTTACCAGCGTGTCGCTGAGCTTATCGTACACTTCGTTGGCGCGGGCGCGGCCGGCTTTGGGCACCAGCATCACTAGGCCCGCCCGGTAGGTTTTGGGCTGAATGACCAGAAACACCGCCAGGAAAAGAATCACGTAGCCATCGGCCAGAATGCTAAAAGTGGTGGAAAAAATGCCCGTGGCCCGGCCCAGCCACTCCGACGTGCCACCGGTAAGCTTGCGCAGGTCGAAATTTTCGCCGGCCAGCCATTGCCCCCAACTCGTGCCGTTCACGCGGACCTGCACGTCGTGCAGGGCCTGTGGCAGCTGCTGCCGCAAGCCACTCAGCTGCTCGCTCAGCGTAGCCGAAAATAACCAGCCCATGCCCCCGAGCAGCCCCAGCACCAGCAGCGCCAACAGCCCCAGCGCCAAGCCCGTGGGCAGGCCCGTGTGGCGGTGCAGCCACTCGGCCCCCGCGCGCAGGGGTAGGGCAATGAGCAGCGCCGCCAGCAGGCGCAAAAACACCCCAAACGCGAACCCCAACAAACCCGTGAAGGCCAGCAGCAGCAGCGTGAGGCCCACCGCGATGAGCACCCGGTGCACGTAGGTCGTTAGTGAGGGGGTAGGGGATGGTTCCATAAAGCAAGTAAAAAAACGGGATGCCAGGCACTTACCTTGGCAGTAAGCCCATACGGCTTAAACGCCTTTTTCGTCGATAAAAAGGCCGATGCGGGTGCCTAGGCATCATAATCAATCGTCACCTCCGGCGTGGTGGGCCGGGCCTGGCAGGTGAGCACGTAGCCCCTGGCTACCTCAGCTTCCGAGAGCGAATAGTTGACATCCATCGCCGCGGTGCCGCTCGTGACGCGGGCCAGGCAGGTGCTGCACATGCCGTTTTTGCACGAGTACGGCGCGTCGAGGCCGGCGGCCAGGGCCGCGTCAAGCACCGTATCGCCGTAATAAGACATGGCCAGGGGGTAGGCGCGGCCGTCGAGGCGCAGCGTCACCTGGCTCCGCTGGTCATCTTCGCCCGCCGGGCGGGGGGTAGGGGCCGCCTTCTGGGCCGCGCCGCTGGCCGAGGCAAACAGCTCAAAATGAATCTTCTCAGGCGCCACGCCGGCTTCGGCCAACGCCTGGCGCACGCCGTGTATCATCTCCTCGGGGCCGCAGATGAACGACTCGTCGAGCCGCCCGGCCGGAATGAGCTGGCGCAGCAGCTGCGCCGTTTTGGCGTGGTCGAGGCGGCCGTAGAACAGGTCGCTGTCGCCCTGCTCGCGGCTCAGCACGTGGTACACGCTCAGTCGATTCATAAATGTATTCTTTAGACCTTCAATCTGTTCCTTGAAAATAATGGAGTTGCGCCCCCGGTTGCCATACACCAGGTACACGTGGCTGCCCGGCTCGGTCAGCAGCACCGTGCGGGCAATGCTGAGGATGGGCGTGATGCCGCTGCCCGCCGCAAACAGCCCGTAGCGCCGCACTTGTTCCGGGTGCAGGCTCGGCGTGAAGCGACCCTGCGGCGGCAGCACGTCGAGCACATCGCCGGAGCGCAGGCCATCGGCCACGGCTAGCGTCGAGAAGCGCCCGCCCGGCACCTGCTTGATGGCCACGCGCCATTCATCATCCAAGGGGCTGCTGCACAGCGAGTAGCTGCGGCGCAATTCCTCGCCTTCGTGCTCGCGGCGCAGCGTCAGGTACTGGCCCGGCTGGTAGCGAAAAGTCTCGCGCAGCTCGGCCGGCACCTCGAAGGACAGCGACACGCAGTCGGGCGTTTCGCGGGTGATGCTCTTTATTTTTAAGGAATGGAAGCGGCTCATTTATAATTTATTGCCTAATAAAGGCTCGTTGTCATGCTGAGCCTGCCGAAGCATCTCGCGTGGGATACTAATTTCAATCGTTCAATTATGCGAGCGAGATGCTTCGGCAAGCTCAGCATGACGTTCTTTTATGGTTAGTAGTTCGGCTACCCCAGCTGCCGCCGGTCCTGCACCCGGCTCAGCTTGCCGCCTTCGCTGCGCGGCAGCTGCCCGCCGCCCAGCAAAAACACCCGCATGCTAAGGCCGATGTTATCCTTGATTTTCTTGGCAAACTGGCCTTGCAGCTCACGCAGGGCGTCGTGCTGCTGCACGTGCGCGGCCGTGAGGGGGGTAGCGGCCAGGCCCAGCGCGCGCAGCAGCGGCTCGGCCACTTCCACATGCACCGCCACCTCGTCGAGCGCGCCGCGCCGGGTAACTACTACCTGGTAGTGCGGGCTGGCGTGCGGCAGCTGGCTGATAATATCCTCAACTTGCGTAGGGAAAAAATTGACCCCGCGAATGATGAGCATATCGTCGGCCCGGCCCCGAATCGGCCCCATTTTCACGTGCGTCCGCTTCACCGAGTGCCCGTAGGTGAGGTGGGTGATGTCGCCCGTCCAGTAGCGCAGAATGGGCAAGGCTTTTTTGGTTAGCGTAGTGAAAATCAGTACGCCCGGCTGGCCTTCGGGCACCGGCTCGCCGGTGTCTTTGTCCACTATCTCGGGGTAAAAATGGTCCTCCCACACGTAGCTGCCGGTGCCGCGCTCGTCCACGTCTTCCTGCGAAATGCCGGGGCCGAGAATCTCGCTCAACCCGTAGATATTGGTGGCCGCCACGCGCAGGCCAGTCTGCACCTGCGCCCGAATGGCCTCGCTCCAGGGCTCAGCGCCCAGCACGGCCAGCTTCAGGTTGATAGCCTTGGGGCCGATGCCGCGCCGCTGTAGCTCTTCGGCCAATACCTGCGCGTAGGAGGGGGTAGCGCACAGAATTTCGGGCCGAAAATCCTGCAATAATTGTAATTGCCGGTCGGTGCTACCCCCCGATACCGGGATGACCGTCAGCCCCAGCCGCTCGGCGCCGTAGTGCAGGCCCAGGCCGCCCGTGAAGAGGCCGTAGCCGTAGGTATTCTGCATTTTCATGCCCGGCCGGCAGCCGGCGGCCACCAGCGAGCGCGCCACCACTTCGGAGAAAATGGCCAGGTCGCCGGCCGTGTAGCCCACCACCGTAGCCTTACCCGTGGTGCCGCTGGAGCAGTGCAGCCGCGCCACCTCCTGCTCAGGCACCGCAAACAAGCCAAAAGGATAGTTATCCCGAAAATCCGCCTTCTTGGTAAAGCCCAGCCGGGTCAAATCTTCCAGCCCCCGAAACGTGGCCGGGTTAATACCCGCCTCGGCAAACCGGCGCTGGTAGAACGGCACCCGCGCCGCCAGGTAGGCCACCTGCTCCTTCAGCCGGGTGTTTTGCAGGGCGCGCAGCTGGGGCAGCGGCAGGCGCTCAATGTCGGGGTTGAAGAGCATGGGTAGGACCGAAGTGGGAGGAAAATCGGCTAACGCTGCAAAACTAACAAACGTTTGTTGTTAATAGGAGCTGCGTCTTAATTAGCTTGGGCGCGTGACCAACCAAGCACGACTGCCAGGTGGCTGCCTACCCCTGCAAATACAAGTTTACCGGCACGCCGAAGTGCGCGGCAAGGCGGTTGGCGGCTTCAGTAGTTTGGTCCAGGGTTTCTACCGACGTGCGCCCAATAATGATGCCCTGCCGGGAGTGCTGCACCGAAAGTATAATGACGATTTCTTCTAATCGGCCAGTTGAGTTTTGCCAGCTTCCCCAACTCATAGCGGCGGGCATTCGACTCTGGAGAACCGAAAACTTTTTTAACGTCACGCCCACAATAGTTGGCAGCTTTTGCCAGCTACCGAAACGCCAGCCAAGCAAGTCATAATAATCTCTGACTTGCGTGAATTCAGCACTGATTTCTTTGCCAGCATACCCCCTGCTAATGAGTATCCACAGGGCTAGGCAAATCAACACGGCCTGCCAGGGAGCCATGCCAAAAGCGACTAAAATAATGGCCAGCGGGATGGTCGCGCTCAGGTATTTTAGCCGTAAACCAGTGCGAGAGAGGGGGAAATCCATGCCGCCAAAAATAGGTTACAAAGCGCCCTCTACACCTTCAGCAGCGCGGCGTCCTGGTGCCCGGCCAGCTGCTGCCACAGCAGAATCAGCACAGCCTGGGTAGTGTAGTCGATATTAATCTGCCGGCCGCGGTCGATGTTTATCTGCCGGCTCACGGTGCCAGCGGGGGTAGCGCAGGCGATGCAGATGGTGCCCACCGGCTTGAGTGGCGTGCCGCCACCGGGGCCGGCAATGCCGCTGGTGGCCAGGGCCACGTCGCAGCCCAGGCGGGCGCAGGCACCCTCGGCCATCTCGCGCACGGTGGGCTCGCTCACGGCCCCGTGCTGACCCAGAGTTTCGGCGTTCACACCTAGCAGGCTCTCCTTGAGGTCGTTATCATACGCCACTATGCTGCCGCGGAAGTAGGCCGAGCTGCCCGGCACGCTGGTAATGCGCTGGGCCACCGCGCCGCCGGTGCAGCTTTCGGCAGTGCCGAGCTGCCAGCCTCGGGCCTTTAATAATTGGCCTACCACTACTTCAAGCGGCGAGTCTTCTTCGGCAAAAATGTACTCGCCGATGCGCTGGCGCAGCTCGGGTAGCAGGGCCAGCATCCGGCCGCGCAGGTCGGGCTGGCCGTCGTCGGTGCCGGTGAGGCGCAGGCGCACGCTGCCCAGGCTGGGCAGGTAGGCCAGCTTGATGTGGGGGGGTAGGGCGCTTTCCCAGTCCTTGATTTTCTCGGCCAGAAACGACTCGCCCAGCCCGGCCGTCATGATGACCACGTGCTTGATGGGGGCCAGCTGAAACTTCGCCCGGAGCTTGGGCAGCACCTCATCGGTCATCAGCTTTTTCATCTCGAAGGGCACGCCGGGCAGGCTGATGAACACCGTGCCGCCGTCCTCCAGCCACATGCCGGGCGCGGTGCCCACGGCGTTGTGCAGCACTTCGGTGCCGGCCGGCACCAGCGCCTGCTGGCGGTTCACGTCGAGCATGGGCCGGCCGAAGCGCTTGAAAATGCCTTCCACGTGGTGCAGCGTGGGCTCGTGCAGCACCAGCTCGCGGCCGAAGTAGCGGGCCAGCACGTGCTTGGTGAGGTCGTCTTTGGTGGGGCCGAGGCCGCCGGTCATCAGGATGACAGTGGCGCGCTGGCGGGCCTGGTCGAGGGCGGCCACGATTTCGTCGGCGCGGTCGCTCACGCTTGTTATCTGGCGCACGCGCAGGCCCAGGCGGCCCAGCTGCTGGCCCATAAAGGCCGAATTGGTGTCCACGACCTGCCCGTAGAGCAGCTCGTCGCCGATGGTCATGATTTCAACGTCCATGAGGGGGGTAGGGAAGTTTGGCAGGGTTTTGTAGAGAACTTTGCGCCGCAGTGCTTGCAGGACAGCTATACGAGCCGTCCGGTTTTTAGCCCCGCTTTTTTTCTTTTACCGCTTTATGAAAAATTTACTCCTGGCCTTGGCCTTGCTCAGTGCCGTGCCCGCCCTGGCTCAAACCAAAAAAAAGACGACTACCAAGAAAACCACCGTCGTTAAGAAGAAGGCCCCGGTGAAGGCCACCACCAAAAAAACCACGGCCACCAAACCCACCGCCGCCGCGCCTACCCCCGCCCCCGCGCCGGTAGCGCCCCTCACCGAGGCCGAGGCCGCCAGCGGCCTGCGCGAAGCCCTCACCACGGGCATCACCAAAGCCGTGGGATTTGCCTCCGAAAAAGATGGCTTCAACCTCAACGACGACATCCGCATTCCGTTTCCGCCCGATGCGCAGCTCGTGGCCACCACGCTGGGCGCGCTGCCCGGCCCCATTGGCAAGCAGGCCGTGGAGCAGGCCACCAACCTCATGAACCGCGCCGCCGAGGCCGCCGCGCCCGCCGCCAAAGACATCTTTCTCAACGCTTTGCAAAACCTCTCGCTCAGCGACGCGCTCTCGCTCGTGACCAGCGGCAGCAAGGACGCCGCGACCCAGCTGCTACGCAAAAACTCGGAAACGGCCCTCAACGCCGCCCTGCGCCCGAGCATCGTGCAGAGCCTCGACCAAGTGGGGGCCAACGCGGCCTACGCCAAGCTCATTGAGCGCTACAACAAGATTCCGCTCGTGACGCCCGCCAACGCCAGCCTCACCGACTACGTGACTAAAGAAACCGTGGACGGCCTCTTCGTGCTGCTGGCCCAGCAGGAAGCCAAAATCCGCCAGAACCCGGCCGCGCAGTCCACGGCCCTGCTCAAGCGCGTGTTTGGCGCGAAATAATTTTTTGCCCCCGCCCCGCCCGCGATTCTGTCGAGACAAACGCGCGGCCTGTCGATTAAAACCCAGCCCCGACCGCCCTGCGGCCGGGGCTTTTCGTTGGAACATTAAACCACTAAACGAAAGGAATGTCTAACGTTTGTAACTTACATAATCTGTTGTCTTCATGAAGATTACATACCTGCTAGCGCTGAGTTTAGGTCTGCTCGCCGGCTGCCATAAGGACGCCGACCTCACGCCGGCTCCCACTACCCAGCTGCACCTGACCTTTGGGGCGGGAGCGCTCACGCTCAACCCCTCGGGCTATGCGCCGCTCACGGCGCGGCTCATGCTCAACTCGCCCCAGAGCGGGCGGCTGCGCCTGGTGGTGCACGGCCGGCACGGCACGGCCTCGGACCTCACCCAGCAGTTCAACGACGAAGGTACGGCGCACGCGGTGGCCATAATGGGCCTGTATGCGAACTATGCCAACAGCGTGACGGTGTCGCTGGTGAATCCCACCGGGCAGGTGCTGGCCGATACGACCCTCACTATCCAGACCGCCGCCCTACCCCCCAACATGCCGACCGGCCTCGTGACGGCCGAGCCAACGGGCACGGCCCTGGGTGGCGACTTTACCTTGGTGAGCAACTTCAGCGCTACCGACCCGCAGATGCCGCTCATCCTGGATAACTACGGTGATATTCGCTGGCTGCTCGACTACCGCACCCTGGCCGAGCTGGGGCAGCTTTCGTACGACTGCGGCATCAGCCGGCTGCAAAATGGTAATTATTGCTTTGGCGATAAAACGACCAGCCAGCTTTTTGAGGTTGATGTGTACGGTAACATCATCAACCGCTGGAACCTGCCGGGCTACACCTTTCACCACGAAATGTATGAGAAGCCCGACGGCAATTTTCTGGTGACGGTGAACAAAAACGGCAGCACCCACCCCGACGGCACGGCCACCAACGAGGACTATGTGGTCGAGATTGACCGCCACGCCAACCGCGTGCTCACCGAGTGGGACCTCAAGCAGAGCCTGAACGAAAACCGCCACGCCCTGGAGCCCGACCCCGTGGACTGGGTGCACGCCAACGCCGTGCTCTATGACCCCTCCGACAATACCATCATCGTATCGGGCCGCTACCAGGCGGTAGTGAAGCTCACCTACGACAACCACGTGAAATGGCTGATGGCCCCGCACCGCGGCTGGGGCCTCAACCACCAGGGCCAGGACCTGAGCCAGCTGCTGTTTACGCCGCTCGACGCCAGCGGCCAGGCCATCGCCGACACGGCCGTGGTCAACGGCTCGGCCAACCATCCCGATTTTGAGTGGAACTGGTACCAGCACTCCATTCAGCTGATGCCCAACGGCGACCTGCTGCTGTTTGACAACGGCACCAACCGCAACTTCATCCACGGGGCCCCCACTCACTACAGCCGCGCCGTGGAATACCGGCTTAACCCCAACGCCCACACGGTGCAGCAAATCTGGACCTACGGCAAGGAGCGCGGCGACGACACGTACTCGGCCATCGTGTCGCGGGTGCAGTACCTGCCAGCCGTCAACCACATGATGTTCTGCCCCGGCTACCTGGTACCCAACACTATCGGCCAGGGCGGCAAAATCATCGAAGTAGATTATGCTACCAAGAAAGTGCTGTTTGAAATGCAGGTGAGCGATGCCAACGGCTTTGCCTTCCACCGCGCCCAGCGCGCGAGCATTTACCCTTGATTAGCGGGTAGTAGCGCAAAAAAGAGAGGGGGTAGGCACCGCGCCAGCGGTGCCTACCCCCTCTCTTTTTATCAGCTTGTCAGCTTGCGCTTAGTAGTCGCTGTCGTAGTCGTCGCCCCGGCCCCGGCCGCGCGGGCTGCTGCCAAAAGAATCGTCGTCGTCGTCGGCATCGAGGTCGTCGTCGTCCTCAAGAGGAGCGAGGCCGCTGCTGCCATCGGGGTCCTCGGCGGCTTCGGCGGTCGTAAATTCTTCCTCCGTCATGGAAGCCAGGTCGAGCGCCTCGTCGTGCGAGGAGCCCGTGTCGCGCCACATCAGGTAGTCGGCGTACTTGGCCGCCAGCTGGTTTTCGCTGGAACCCTTGGTTTTAGCGCCGCCCGTGCGGGCAAACTCGTCGAGGTTATCGTCGTCGGTGAGGTCGTCCTCGTCCAGGTCGTCGTGCTGTCGCATAGCAAAAATGGCAGTAGAAGGGAGTTAATTGATAGTTTAGGGGGTAGGGCGAAGATACGGCGGGCGGCGAAATGGGTTGGCCGAAACGCGTAAAAGAACCTCCCAACCCCCCCGCCAGCGGCACTTTGCGGTAGAGGTCGGCCAGCGTCAGCTCTATCCCAATGGCCGGCAGGGGCACCACCGCCGCCAAGCCCTCAAACGTGTCGAAGGCCCACACCTTGGGCTCGCGCCAGGTGGCCAGGCGCACGATAGGCTGCGTGCTTTCAAGGAGCAGGTAGTGCCGCAGCGTGGGAATATCTTTATAGAGGATGAACTTGCCCACCCGGTCGTATTCCCCCGTGCTTCTTGATATCACCTCCGCTAGCACGATGGGATTCAGCAGCGTATCCAGGTACTTGTCGGAGGCAAATTGCGGCGGCCCGCACACCACTGATAAGTCGGGGTAGGTATAGAGCCCATTTTCCTTCACTTGCAGCCGCATATCGCTCACGCGAACCGTGCAGTCGCGCTCACGCAGGGCAATATTGAGCGCCGTTGCGGCATTCAGATTCACTAAGTTATGCGCATTGCTGGCGCCGGCCATCGCATACACTGCGCCTTGGTAATACTCGCTCTTGAAAGAGGCAGCGCGTTCAGCTGCTAAGTATTCTTCGGGCGAAACCGGAGTAAAGGCAAGGCTGGGAGCGGCAGACATGGGAAGCTGGTAAGTGGTTTACCCAAAAGTAAGCACGAGCCGCTTACCCCTGCTGAAAGTCCGTAATCCGCACCTGGCCCTCGCAAAACGCGTATTCGGCCGGCACATTCGAGGAGACGATAACCAGGCGGCCGGCGTCGCGCACCCGCGCCACGTGCTCCTGGTACCAGGCCGCGCCCTGGGCATCGAGGTTGGTGGTGGGCTCGTCGAGCAGCAGCAGCGGGGCTGCCGCATACAGGGCCATGCCCAGCTTGAGGCGCTGCTTCATACCCGACGAAAACGTGCGCACCGCCTGGTGCCGCGACTTGTGCAGGTACATGATATCGACTAGCCCCGCCACCGACAGGCCCGGCCGCAGCGGCTTGAGGCGGGTGTGAAAAGCCAGCAGCTCCAGCAGCGTAAAGTCTTCGGGCAGCTCCAGGTAGGGCGCGCAGTAGGCCAGCTGCTGCGGCACGGCGGCGGGGGGTAGGGCCCTACCCCCCAGCGAGTACGCCACCTCGCCCTCAGACGGCAGCAGCTGGCCGGCCACAATGCTGAGCAGCGTGCTCTTGCCCGCGCCATTAGGCCCCAGAATGGCCGTGGCCGTGCCCGGCCGAAAATCGTGACTCAGGTGCCGAAAAATCCACTGGCGGCCGTAGCGGCGGCCCAAGCCCTGGGCAGAAAGGGTAAAAGCCATGAGTAAGTAGGTCGCGCAAAAAGAACGTCATTCCGAGCTTGCCGAGGAATCTCGCTTGCGGTCGTTCGGTCCTTGTTCAACGACGCAAGCGAGATTCCTCGGCAAGCTCGGAATGACGTTCTTTTTGCGCAAATCACTTGGCGGCTAGCATAGCTGGCGGCTTTTCTCCAGAACGAAACCAACAGCCAGCAGCTATGAAATTAGTCCAGGCCTTCCTCGGGCAGCATGCCGCGGCTTGGGCCTTTGATGATGCCACGCGCCGCCGCCTGCACAAACTGCACCACCTGGGTGCGCTCAGCCGAAGCGGGCAGCTCGGCTTCGATGCGGGCCAGCGCGTCGAGCAGGGGTAGGCCGCTCAGGTACAGCACGCGGTACATCTCGTGCACTTCGTTCACCTGCTCCTCGCTGAAGCCGCGGCGGCGCAGGCCCACCGAGTTCACGCCGGCGTAGGTCAGCGGCTCGCGGGCGGCCTTCACGAAGGGCGGCACGTCCTTGCGCACCAGCGAGCCCCCCGCGATGAAGGCGTGCGGCCCAATATTGGTAAACTGATGAATGGCCGTGGTGCCGCCAATAATGGCCCAGTCGCCCACCACCACGTGGCCGGCCATCTGGGTCGAGTTCGAAATTACGCAGTGGTCGCCCACCAAGCAGTCGTGAGCAATGTGCACGTAGGCCTGCAACAGGCAGTGGCTGCCCACCACGGTGCGGCCCCGGTCAATGGTGCCGCGGTTCACGGTCACGCACTCGCGCAGCACGGTGTAATCGCCGATGTGGGCCGTCGTCACCTCGCCGGCAAACTTCAAATCCTGCGGAATGCCCGCCACCACCGCGCCCGGAAAAATCTGGCAGTTTGCCCCAATCCGCGCCCCGTCCATGATAGTCACGTTGGGCCCAATCCAGGTATTTTCGCCAATCTCCACGTCCCCGTAAATAGTGGTGAACGGTTCAACAGTAACTCCCGGCGCGAGCCGGGCGGCGGGGTGGATATGAGCGAGGGGAGAAATCATTTCTGAGTTAAGAGTTAAAAGTTAAGAGTTAAAAATTAGCGGATGAGAGCTAAAACTGCCGGCTGGCAACTCTTAACTCTTAATTCTTAACTTTTAACTCCCCTTGCGGACGATGGCGGCGCTCATCTCGGCGTCGCACACCACTTTGCCATTCACGAAGGCCTGGCCTTTCATCTTGGCGATGCCGCGCTTGATGGGGGCCGTGAGCTGGCAGTGAAAAATGACGGTGTCGCCGGGCAGCACCTTTTTGCGAAAGCGCGCATTCTCAATCCCCAAAAAGTATTGCCAGTAGTTTTCTGGGTCGGGTACGGTGTTCATCACCAGAATACCGCCAGTCTGGGCCATTGCCTCAATCTGCAACACGCCCGGCATCACGGGGTTACCAGGGAAGTGGCCCTGGAAAAAGGGCTCGTTCATGGTTACGTTCTTCACGGCCGTCACCATCTGCGAGTCGAGGTGAATCACCTTGTCCAGCAGCAGGAAGGGGTAGCGATGGGGCAGCACCTGCATAATGCGGTTGATGTCCATCACTGGCTCGCGGCTGGGGTCGTAAAACGGCACGGCGCTGGTACGGTCTTCCAGCATCCGCTTCTTGATTTTTTTGGCGAAAGCTACGTTGGCGGCGTGGCCGGGGCGGGCGGCCAGAATCTGGCCCTTGAGCGGGCGGCCCACTAGGGCCAGGTCGCCCACCAGGTCGAGCAGCTTGTGGCGGGCAGGCTCGTTTTTGTGGCGCAGGTCCACGTTGTTGAGAATGCCTTCTTTCTTCACCGACACCTTGGGCTTGCCTAGCATGGCCGCCAGCTCGTCCAGCTCGTCCTCGCCCACCACGCGGTCCACCACCACGATGGCGTTGCTCAGGTCGCCGCCCTTGATGAGGTTCGATTTGTAGAGATGCTCCAGCTCGTGCAAAAAGCAAAAGGTGCGCGACGACGCAATTTCATCGCTAAACTGCTTGATATCAGTAAGCGACGCGTGCTGCGAACCCAGCACCGGCGAGTTGTAGTCCACCATCACCGTGAGGCGGTAGTCGGAGAGGGGTAGGGCCGCGATTTCCACGCCCCGCGCATTGTCCATGTACCGAATGGTATCGGGAATCTCGTAGTAGTTGCGCAGCGCGTTCTGCTCCTCAAAGCCCACCGTGTTCAGGGCCTTGATAAACTCATACGACGAGCCATCCATGATGGGCGGCTCGGGGCCGCTAAGCTGAATGAGCACGTTGTCGAGCTGCAGGCCCACGAGGGCGGCCAGCGTGTGCTCCACGGTGTTGACGCGCGCGCCGTTTTGCTCAATGGTGGTGCCCCGCGAGAGGTCCACCACGTTGTCCACGTCGGCATCGACCAGGGGCTGGCCCGGCAGGTCCACGCGCTGAAATTTGTAGCCGTGGCCCACCGGAGCCGGGCAAAACGTCATCGTGGCTTCCGCCCCCGTGTGCAGCCCGATGCCCCGCACCGTGACGGGGGCCTTGATAGTGTGCTGTTTATCGTTCATTCTTTCAGGTTGCTAGTTTTCGGTTCCTGGTTCCTGGTTCCTGGTTTCCAGTTAGTAGGCTGACGAATATGCATCAGTTTAGTAACCAGAAACCAGGAACCAGAAACCAGGAACCAGAAACCTCCTCGCAAAGCTAAGGCTTATCCGTCGCCGCCGTGCTTTTTTCGAGCGCGGCGAGGCGGCGCTCCAATTCGGGCAGGCGGCGGTACACTGCGGCGGCCCGCAGGTTGTCTTTGAGGTTGAAGGCCGGGTAGCCCTGCAAAACCTGGCCTTCCTCGCGCACCGATTTTTGCACGCCGGTTTTGGCCGCCAGCGTGGTGCGGTTGGCCAGCGAGATGTGCCCCACCAGGCCTACCTGCCCGGCCAGCACGCAATAGTCGCCCACCTTCGAGGAGCCGGAAATGCCACTCTGCGCCGCGATAACCGTGTGCCGGCCCACTTCCACGTTGTGGGCAATCTGCACCAGGTTATCGATTTTGGTGCCCTGCCGAATGAGCGTGCTACCCATCGTGGCGCAGTCCACGGTGGCATTGGCCCCAATGCTCACGTCGTCTTCCAGCACCACATTGCCAATCTGGGCAATGGCCCGGTACGAGCCATCGGGCTGCGGCGCGAAGCCAAAGCCATCGGTGCCCACCACCGCGCCGGCCTTGATGACGCAGCGCTGGCCAATAACGGTGTCGGCGTAAATCTTGGCCCCGGCGTGAATCACCGAATTATCGCCGATGCGCACCCGGTCGCCGATGTAGGCGTGCGGAAAAATCAGCACGTTCTCGCCCAGCACGCAGTTGTCGCCCACGTACGAAAACGCGCCCCGGTAGTGTCCGCCGCCGATGGCCGAGCTTTCGCCCATAAAGCTGGGCTGCTCCACGCCGCGCTTGCCCATGCGCGTGGCCTGGGCATAAAATTCGAGCAGCTTAGTGAAGGCCGAGTAGGGGTCGGCCACCCGCACGAGGGTCGCCGCCACGGCCTGGCGCAGCGGCAGCTCGGGGCTCACGATGACGGCCGTGGCCCTGGTCGAATACAGAAAAGGCTCGTACTTGGCATTCGCCAGGAAGGCCAGCGCGCCGGGGCCGGCTTCCTCAATCTTGGCCAGGCTCGATACGGTGGCCTCAGCATCACCTTCCACGGTGCCGCCCACCACCTGGGCAATCTGCGCAACGGTAAACTTCATAGCGGGCAAAAGTACGGGCGGGCGCGTTACCGTATGTCGGCCACGTCGGCACCGAAGTAGGCGCGCAGCCGCTCGCGCAGCAGGGCCACCAGCGCGGGGTCCTGAAAGGGATAGTCGTCAGGAATGCGCAGGTTGATAATCGGCTTGCCTTGCAGCGCCGGCCCAAACTTGGCCCGCAGGCGGTCGGCGTGCTTTTTTTCCATCACGAAAAGGACGTCGGCCCAGCCCAGGTAGCCGGCCGCCACGCGCACCCTGGCACCCGGCTCGGTGCCGGCCGAGCGTGCCAGCAGGTGCGGGTGGTCGTCAAACAAGCGCTCGGCCGTGAGGCTGCGCCAGCGGTTCTGGCTGCAGATGAAGAGGAGCTGCCGGGGTAGGGGGGTAGGGGCGGGCACGGTAGCTGAATTTTTACCAGAAAAGGCTGCCTTGCTAGTATCGTTAATATGCTGAATAAGATAATTTTAGTTGTTTAGAGGGGTAGGGGCTCGGCGCGCACACCCTTATTGGTCATTTTTACGGGCAGAATATCCCCCTTTTTATCAAAGTGCATTTCATCCAGGCACACCTCGCGGTGGTTGCCCTCTTTGTCGCCGAGCGGGTGGCGATGGTACACGATGTACCAACGGTCGGTGCCCGGCACATTGAGCACCGAGTGGTGGCCCGCGCCGGTACCAACGGCCAAATCCTGCTGCAACACCTTGCCTACCCGCCGAAATGGCCCAAATGGCGAATCACCCACGGCGTAGGCCACCGAGTAGTCGGGGCCAGTCCATTCGCCCTCGCTCCACATGAAATAGTACTTGCCCTGGCGGCGGAACATCACCGGCCCCTCCACGTAGCCCTCGGGCGTGATGGACTTGAATACTGTGCCATCAGCAAAAGGCACGAAGCCCGTGAAGTCGTCCTTGAGCCGCGCGATGTTGCAGTGCCGCCAGCCGCCGTACACGAGGTAGTACTTGCCGTCTTTGTCCTTGAACACGAACTGGTCGATGGGCTGCGCGCCGTTCTCGAACTTGTCCACCAGCGGGTGGCCCAGGTGGTCTTTGAACGGCCCGGCCGGGTTGTCGGCCACGGCTACGCCAATGCCGCCGCGCTGCTGGTTGTTCTGAATGTCATTGGCCCCAAAAAACAGGTAGTATTTCCCGCCCTTAGCCACGATGGCCGGGGCCCACACGGCCCGGCGCGCCCACTTCACGTTGACCGTGTCGAGCACGTGCAGGTGTTTGGTCCAATGCACGAGGTCGGGCGAGGAAAAAGCATCCAGGTACACCTGCTCCTCATACTTGGCCGAGCACGTAGGATAAACCCAGTATTGCGACCCGAAAATGGCGGCCTCCGGG
Organism: Hymenobacter psoromatis; assembly: GCA_001596155.1. Classification (NCBI taxonomy): domain Bacteria; kingdom Pseudomonadati; phylum Bacteroidota; class Cytophagia; order Cytophagales; family Hymenobacteraceae; genus Hymenobacter; species Hymenobacter psoromatis. Next base: position 361,582 of record CP014771.1, read on the forward strand.
TCGGCATACCAGCCGGGAAAAATGGGGTTGCCGCTGGTAGCCTTAGCCGACGGCGGCGACTGCGTGACGCGGCCGGCTGGCCGGGGGGGGCCTGCTGGGCCGGGGCCAGCCGGGCGGCACCAGCCGCCGTGGCCAGCACTGCCGTGAGGAGCAGGGCGGCCCGCATCAGGTGAAGGTGGGCGTTTCGGGGGCCATTTCGAGGCCGGCCGGCGCGGGCTGGTGGCCACGAACCCCATACCAGGCAATGTAGGCGTAGCACACCATCGGCAGCAGGTAGGCCAGCCGGAACGCGTGCACCCCGCCGCCGCCCAGCTGGCTATCGGCCATGAGCCCGAACAGCGGCGGAATGATGGCCCCCCCCACGATGGCGGCCGATAGCAGCCCCGACGCCTGCTCGGTGTGGCGGCCCAGCCCGGCCACGGCCAGCGTGAAGATGGTCGGGAACATGATGGAGTTCATCAGGCCCACGGCCAGGATGCTGTACATGGCCACCGGCCCGTTGGTGTTAATCGAAATCAGGATGAGCACCACGGCTCCCAGGGCGTTGAGGGCCAGCACCCGGCCGGGCCGCACGCGGCTCAGCACCCCAACGCCGATGAAGCGGCCAACCATCGCCCCAAGCCAGTAGAGCCCGACTTTGTTGCCGGCGGCTACGGACGAAAGGTCCATTACGTCTTTCTGAATCAGATAGTTGAGCATCGCGGAGCCAATGGCCACCTCGGCCCCCACGTAGGTGAAGATGGCCACCAGGCCCAGCAGCAGGTGGCGGTAGTTCCAGGCGTTGGAGGTGTCGCCGGGGGCGGCCGGCGCGTGCTCGATGACCGGCATTTTCAGAAAAAACAGCAGCCCGCTGATGATGACGAGCGCCAGGCCAATGTAGAGGTAGAGCGACTGCACGGGGGCCACGTCGATGGCCGCAGCCTGCACGGCGGTCAGCTTCTTGAGGTCGGGGAGCTTGGACAGGATGAGGGCCGTGCCCAGCGGCGGGGCAATGGCGGTGGCCAACGAGTTGAACGCCTGGGTGAGCGTGAGGCGGGCCGACGCCGACTCGGGCGGACCCAGAATGGACACGTAGGGGTTGCCGGCCACTTGCAGCATAACCACGCCCGAGGCCAGCACGAACAGCGCTCCCAGGAATAGCCCGAACGTGCGGCTCCCAGCGGCGGGGAAAAACAAAAAGCAGCCCAGCGCCGCCACCAGAAAGCCCACCAGCATCCCCTGCTTGTAACCCAGCCGCTTAACTACGTAGCCAGCCGGGATGCCCATTATCAGGTAAGCCCCGAAAAAGCAGGAGTTGACCAGCATAACTTTGGCATAACTCAAGCTGAACAACCCTTTCAGGTAAGGAATCAGGATGTCATTCAGGCAGGTGATGAACCCCATCATGAAAAATAACACCGTGAGCGACGCCAGGGCCGAGGTGTAGCGGGGGGTAGGGGTGAGGCTGGTAGCCGGGGTGGGCCGGGCAGCCGAGGTAATGATGGGGGTAGCCATGCGGGGTGGGAAAAGTTTGAACCGGGTGCTAAAGGTATTCGCCAAGCCCCTATTTATCGCCGGAACGGCCAGCTTAAAATGCAAAAAATGCTCATTTTTGTCAAAAAAATACTAGCGCTCACCCGTGCTTCCGCCCGACCTTCGTTCCGCCCGCCTTCTTCCACTCCTACCCTTCGCCGATGTTCGTTTCTAAACTTACCGCTACTACTTTGCTGCTGAGCCTGTTGGTCCCGGCCACCCACGCCACCGTGCGCCTGCCCGCGCTGGTAGGCAGCCACATGGTGTTGCAGCGCGACCGCCCCGTGCCGGTGTGGGGCTGGGCCGCGCTAGGCGAGGCCGTCAGCCTCACGTTTCGGGGCAAAACGTACCGGGCTACCCCCCCCGATGCCAGCGGGCGCTGGCAAGCCACGCTGCCGCCTACCCCCGCCGGCGGGCCGTATGAGCTGACGGTGAAAGGCCAGAATACCATTGAGTTGACTGATGTGTTGGTGGGCGATGTGTGGCTGGCCTCGGGGCAGTCTAACATGCAGTTTAAGGTGAAGGATGCCAACCCCGGCGGCTACCAGCCCACCCAGAACGCCGACCAGGAAATAGCCGCCGCCAACTGGCCCGACATCCGCTTTTTCACCGCCGACCAGGCCGTGGCCTACCGGCCGCAGGCTGAACTGGCGGGCACGGGCTGGCAGGTATGCAGCCCAGCCACCGTGGCCGGGTTTTCGGCGGTGGCCTACTTTTTTAGCCGCGATTTATATGAGAAGTACCACGTGCCGATGGGCGTGGTAGTGAGCAGTTGGGGCGGCACGCCCGCCGAGGCCTGGGTGAGCGCCGAGGGCCTGAAAACCTTGCCCGAATTCGCGCCCCGCATTGCCACCTTTGCCGCCAAGACGACCAGCCTCAGCGACGACCAGCGTGCTTACGAAACCCAGCAGCGCGAGCTGCTGCGCAACGTGCGGGCCCACGACAAAGGCTACCTGCCGAACGGCACCACCTGGGCTGCGCCCGATTTCGACGCCCGCGCCTGGCCTACCATGTCCCTCCCCGGCCTCTGGGAAGCCACGCCGGCCCTGGCCAGCTACGACGGCATCGTGTGGTTTCGGAAGGAAATCGACCTGCCCGCCGCGCTGGCCGGCCAGCCGCTGACCCTCACGCTGGGCAAGATTGACGACAGCGACAGCACCTATATCAATGGCCAGCGGGTGGGCTACGGCTACGGCTACGACAAGCTGCGCACCTACCAGGTGCCCGCCGGTGTGCTGCGGCCGGGCCGCAACGTGCTGGCCGTGCGCGTGGTAGACACGGGCGGCGGCGGCGGCATCGCGGGCGAGCCCAGTGAACTGGCCCTGCGCGGCGCGGGCCAGACGCTAGCGCTGGCCGGTCCCTGGCAGTACCAGGTGGGCCTACCCCCCGAGGACCAGCCCGTGGCGCCCGCGCCGGGCGGCAGCCAAATGGCCCCCACTACCCTTTACAACGCCATGATTGCGCCGCTCCAGCCCTTTGCTTTCAAAGGGGTTATCTGGTATCAGGGCGAAACCAACGCCGACCGCGCCGAGCAGTACCGCACGCTGTTTCCGGCGCTCATCACCGACTGGCGTCGGCACTTCGGGGCCGACCTGCCCTTCCTGTTTGTGCAGCTGGCCAACTTCCAGCCCGCCCGGCCCCAGCCGGCCGAGTCGGCCTGGGCCGAGCTGCGCGAGGCGCAGGCGCTGGCCCTCAAGCTGCCCCGCACGGGCATGGCCACGGCCATCGACATTGGCAATCCGGCCGACATTCACCCCCATAACAAACAGGAAGTGGGCCGCCGCCTGGCCCTGGCCGCCCGCCACGTAACCTACGGCGATAACCAGATGGTTTACAGCGGCCCTACCTACGTCGGCATGGCGGCCAGCGGCGGGGCCATTCGCCTGAAATTTACCCACCTCGGCCCCGGCCTTGAGGTGCAGAATGGCCCCGCGCTGCGCGGCTTCGCGGTGGCCGGGGCCGACCGGCAGTTTCACTGGGCCACGGCCCGGCTGGTGGGCAACGAGGTGGTAGTGCAGAGCGCCGAGGTGAAAAACCCCGTGGCCGTGCGCTACGACTGGGCCGACAGCCCCAACGGCAACCTCTATAATAAAGCGGGCCTGCCCGCCGTGCCCTTCCGCACCGATAGCTGGCCGGGCGTCACGGACGGCCGCAAGTAGCCCGGCTGGCGTGCGGGCCTCTTGCCCCGCCCAGGGGGGGTAGGAAAACCCCAGCGCGCGCACGCTACGCCGCCGGGTCGGTAGCGCGCATAAAAGCCGCCACGAACCGCTTGAACACCAAGCTCCTGGCCAGCAGTAATTGCAGGATAAAAATACCCGTCAGCGCGGTGGTGATGCCGGCCAGCACGTCCAGCACGTAGTGGTGGCTGTTGTAAACCGCCGCAAACCAGATGCCCAGCATAACGCTGAGAAAGAACAGGTTCAGCCAACCCGACCGGTTTTTCACCGCGTAGTACAGCACCACCACCGGGTAGGCCGAATGCAGCGAGGGCATTGCCGCGAAAACGTTGGAATTCTTGGCGTAGATAGACTGAAATAGGCCAACTCCAAAGTAGGCGTCGAAGCGGGCCAGGCCGGCGGTGCTGCCCAGCTTCAGGGGTTGAAACGCGAAGCCGTGCTGCTGCACGTACCAGGGCGGGGCCGCCGGGTGCAGGTAGTAGAGCGTGAACCCCAGCAGGTTAACAATGAGAAAAGTGAGCGAAAACTCAAAGAACAGCCGGCGATTGGTGAAAAATAAATAGCCCGCGAAAACTAGCGGCACGGGCACCCAGCACAGGTAAAAGATGCCGCAGGCCACGTCCAGCCAGGTGTGTTTGTGCAATAGCCAGTACTCATTGGGCGTCAGCAGCAGGCCCTGCGAATGGATGCCAAACAGGCTTTTCTCAGCGTGGTAGAGCGACGCGATGTCCACCGCCCGCACCAGGTAGTTGGGAATAATCTTCAGGTAGTCATACAACACCCAGTAGACCAGAAAGATAGAAAACCCGGTGATGAGGCGACGGGTGAAACCGGATAAAAAATAGCAGCCATTGACCAGCACCACCAGCACCACCTGTTCGGCGTGAAAGCCCAGCAGCCAGTGCGAAAGAAAAAAATAAGCCAGCGTGAGCGCCGGCACCAGCCAGGTGAGATGGCGGCCGGCGGGCCAGCGTGCGGCACCAGAAGGGGGGTAGGGCATAGAAAGAAATTCGGCCGGAGCGGGCCGGTAAACAACGGTGGCGAGCGGGCTACACCGGAATCCGCTCCACCACCGGCTTCTGGCTGGCCGCGTCGCGGCCCGTCAGCTCAATATACCGGACGTTAGGCACCCAAAACGTGCCGCCCTCAATGCGCAGGTACACCCGCTCCAGCTGAATCTGCTTGTTGGCCACGGTCGCGTACACGTGAAAGGCGTTGTCGAAGCCGGACTTCATGAGCACGAACGGCACCTTGCCGTAGGCGGCAAATTTCAGCGCGTACTTGCCCGGCGCTATCTTTCTGGCGCTGAGGCCGTAGGCAAACCGGCGCTGAATAAAATTCAGGTCCTTGCGCTGCCCCTGTTCCTCATACCGCAGCCAGAAAATATTAATGGGCTCGTCCTCATCCAGCTGGCCCGCGCTGTTCACGTTCAGCTGGTAGATGATGGTATTGGTATTGGGGTCGCGCTGCAAGTAAAAAAGCTGGTGCGCCACGCCGCTCGGCACCGGATACGTGAGCATGGGCGTGGGCTGCTGCCCCGCCGCCACCAGCGATAAGCTGCTGCCCAGCAAGCCGATAAGCAGCACCGCCGCCTTCGCCGCCTGGGAGGGGGGTAGGGCGGCGGCCGGCGCGGCGGCGCGCAGGGCCAGCGCCCGCTTGGCCTGGCGCAGGCGCGCCACGGCCGTAATGTTGGCCAGCACGGCCAGCACGGCAATCGGGAAGGTGAGAATCGACATGGTTTCAAAGACGTGAAACGGAATGCCCGGCACGAACAGCTTATAGTCGCCGCCCAGCCAGGCCGAGCTGACGCCGCAGGCTAAGGCGCTGACGCCCAGCAGCACTACCCGCTCGGGGCGCTGCATCAGGCCGCCCTTGCACTCCACGCCTAGGCCCTCGGCGCGGGCGCGGGTGTAGCTCACCATCATCGAGCCGATGAGGGCGATGAACGCGCCCAGCGAGCCCAGCAGGTAGTGGTGCGCCACCAGGTAGTAGCAGATGCCCAGGAAGGTAAACAGCTCGCTGTAACGGTCTAGCACTGAGTCGAACAGCGCGCCGTAGGTGCTCTGCATATTGCCCAGGCGCGCCACCTGCCCGTCCAGCATATCGAAGAGGCCCGCAAACAGGATGAGCGCGCCGCCCCAGCCCACGTAGCGCAGGTCGCCGCGGTTGCCCTCCTCGCCGCCCACGATGAAGAGCACCGCTACCCCCACGTTCAGCCCGAAGCCCGTGAGTGTCACGGCGTTGGGCGTGAAGCCCAGCCGAATCAGCAGCCGCACGAAGGGGTTGATAACCTGGTAGATGCCGCCTTGCAGCGCGGTGCGGAGTGCGTCGAATGTCATGCGGGTCGGGGCGTTAAAAATCAAACTTAAACCGGCCCCGAATGCCCCACGCCGCCACGTTGGGGTTGTCCAGGTACGTGAGGCGGCGCACCAAGTCCACCCGAAACAGCTTGAAGATGTTGGCCAGGCCCACGCTGGCTTCGGCGTAGGGCTGGCTGCCCAGCGAAAAGGCGATGGGCTGGCCCCGGCCCAGGTCGGCCCGCAAAAATTCGTATAGCTCGGGGTGCAGGCCGGGATTGTTCTGGTCGCGCAGGCCGCCGTAGAGAATTTTGAGCGACGCCACCTCGCGCAACTTCAGCCGCCGGATGAGGGGTAGCTTATTGAAAATGAAGCCGTTGAAATTATGGTCCAGGAACAGGCTGGCGTAGTGGTCACTCGAAAATTCCAGGAAATTCATCAGGTTGTACGATTGTAGCTGGTACGAAAACGTCTGGTTGGCGCGGTGAATATCGAGCAACGGAAACGGCACCTGCCCAAACAGGTAGCCCGCCTCAAACGTGACGTCGGTGTGGCCCAGCTGCGAGAGATAAAACCGCTTGTTGAAGTTGAAAACCAGGTTTTGGTAGGTGTACTCGCCGCCCAGCACGCCCTTGAAGCCCGCGTTGAGAATGAGCGTGTAAACGGGCGCGGGGCTGATGATGGGTGTGCGGTAGAGCTTGCCTTGGTAAAACTTTTCGCGCGGTGCCCAGCGCAGCGTCAGCCCCAGCTCGGTGGTGCGCAGGCCGGCAATTGGGTGAGCTTCGCCCGCCACGCGGTTGCGGAAATAGAGGCCGCCGGCCGGACTTTGCAACCAGTTTTTGAAGCTGAGCGCGTACGAAAAGTGGTTGTTGAACTCGTGCAGGTAGTCAAAGCGCGCAATGTCATTATACAAGTATTTATCATTGATGCCGCGCTTAAAGGACAGCAAAAAATTGTCTTCCTGCACGAACTGCAATTCCTGCCCCGGAATCTTGGTGTCGCGCTGGAAGCTGGCCCGGATAAAATTCTGCGCAAAGGTGTAAATCGACTTATTATTAAGCGAATACGTCGAGCTGAAGAAGTATTTCCACTTCTCATCCCGGAAGCCGTAGGCCCCGTAGGTTTCAAAATAAATGCGCTTGCTGAAGTCCGGCGTCGTCCTACCCCCCAGCCGCAGCCGGAAGCCCTCCACCGGGTTGAAGCTGTAAAACGTGTTGGATGGCCCCACGTCAATCGGCCCAAACGCCTTGTAGCCCGAAAACAGGAACGTAAACAGCGTGAGCGAGCGCTGAAACGACTTGATAGTCTGGAGCGTATCGATATTTTTGTAAATCGTCCGCTCCATCAGCGTCAGGCTGTCGGGCCGGTTTTGTTGCCAGAAAGCCGCGTCGCGGCCGGTGGTGCTGTCGGCCATCACCACGGCCGGGCCGGCGTAGAGGCTGTCGGGCTCGGGCTGGCCAATGCGGTAGTTCTCGTTGATGACCGTGCGCACGCCAAAAAAGCCCGAGCCCTTGCGGGTGAGGCTGAAGTCGATGGCCAGCACGCTCTTGCGCAGGTGGTAGCGCTGGTCGGGGTTGGGCGCGAACTCCAGGTCGGCGCTGAGGCTGCGTATGAGGTTGAGGTTGATGCGACTATCTGCCCCCAGCTCGGCGCGCTGCACGGCGTAGTGCCCGTCGAGCGTCACGTAGAGCTTGCCCGTGAAGAGCAGGTCGCCCCGGTTGCGTGGGTTAAAGCTCAACTCAATTAGCTGCGGCACGTGCTCCTTGAGCGTGTCGCTGATGTAGTATTGGTAAAAGGTCGGTCCGCCGTTGGCAATGGGGCTCAGCAGCTGATTGCCGAGCAGGCTCACGTTGTTATCGTAGATGTTGATGTCCTGATACATCCGGTTGAAGTAGGTGCTCAGGCCGTCATTATCAATGAATTGCTTGTCAAATTGCACCTGCTTGCTGGCCAGCACCACGGTTTTGAGCGTGGGCGGGTCTTTGCGGTAGTATTCCTTCGACAGCTTCTCCTCCAGGTACACCGGCAGCACGTTCACGCCGCCCACCGCCGTCGAATCCTGCTTCTTAAATAAAAACTGGTAATTGTGAAATATCTTCCGGTTCTTGAATTTCTCCGATAAGTTGCTGAACGAGAACCCCATCTTCTCGTACTTCTCATACTCCACGTAGGGGTAGCTTTCGGGCTGATTCTCGGCCTTGTGGGCGATAATCTGCCGGATAAGCTCCACGGCGGGATTTTCCTTATTTTTATAGCGCGGCGGCTTGGTGCCCTTGACGACCACCTCGTTGAGCTGCGCCGAGCTGGTCACCAGCTGCACATTCAAGGTCAGCGGCTGGCCGGGCACGAACGTTTTGGTCACCTGCCGGTAGCCCAGGTAAGTGAAAACCAGGGTCGCGTATTGCGCGGGCACTTGCAGCGAGTAGTGCCCCTGCTCATCGGTGTTGACCCCGAGGGCCGACTGGGGCACGGCAACGCTCACGAAGGGCAATTTGGCCTTCGTCCGGGCATCCGTCACCACTCCGCTGATGGTGGTAGTCTGGGCCAGCGCCGGCCCCGCGAGTAGTACCAGCAGCAGCCAGAGCAGCCCCACCGGGGCCAAAAGCCTGCTACACCAAAACCTTATCATTTCCTGAATACAAAATAGAGCTGCAAAAAGTAGTTGAACCCGACGCCAACCGCTAGGGAAACCAGCACTTTGCTTGCCAGATAATTTAGGTGTAATTGCTGGGTAAACAGATAAACGCCACCAGCGTTCAACAGCATACTGCCCAGCCACACCAAAAAATACCGGCCGCCCTGCGCCGGAGCCCGCTGGTGCGGTGCCTGAAACACGTAGTGCCGCCCCAGGTAAAAATTGACTAGGCCCCCGGCCGTGTTGCCCAGCGCCGTGGCGAGCAAATACCAGCTGTGCAGGCCCTCGACGCAGGCCACTGTCACCAAAAAATCGACAGCCGTGCCGGTCGCGGCGGCGGCTTGCGCGCGCAAAAACCGGCGGTAGCCCACCACCCTTATAGGTAGCCCAGCCGCCGGCCGGCTTGTAGCAGCAGGTTGGTGTAGAGGCCGGCTAGCACGTCGTCCATCATCACGCCCACGCCGCCCGGTAGCTCTTCCATATTCTTGATAAACAAAGGCTTAGTGATATCAAAAAAGCGAAACAGCACGAGGCCGGCCAGTAAGTTCGGCCCCGTAACGGGAATCCGCAACATGCCGACCCACATGCCCGCCACCTCATCGATGACAACCCGCGAGCTGTCTTTGCCCCACTCAGGCTCGACGCGCTGGGCGGCCAGCGTGCCCGCGGCCAGCACCCCGAGCGTGAATAGGGTGGCCGGGCCGGGCCGCCGCGTAGGGTCGCGGGTGCGGGCCAGGTATAAGGCGAGGCAGCAGGCGGCGGCCGCCACCGTGCCGCCGCCTTTCACGTACCCGATGCCTAGCACGCTGGCGAATAGATTAAACAATTGAGTAATCAGTTAAGAATTAGGAGTTAAGAGTAAGAGTTGAATAATACTTCGAGAGAATTTAACGCTCAACTCCTAACTCCTTCACATCGCCGGACCATCTTGGTAGGCTTCTTCGCTGGCGGCGGCCACGGGCTCTTCGCCCATGAGCAGGCGCAAGGTGTTGTGCAGCGTCACGAGCTGCTTGAAGATGTCGTGCTCGGGCCGCAGGCCAGGCGCGGTTTGGGGCGACTTGAGGTAGAACGAGAGCCACTCCTGCACGCCCGCCAGGCCGGCGCGCTTGGCCAGGTCCATAAACAGGGCTAGGTCGAGCACCAGCGGGGCCGCCAGGATGGAGTCGCGGCAGAGGAAGTTAATCTTAATCTGCATCGGGTAGCCCAGCCAGCCAAAGATGTCGATGTTGTCCCAGCTCTCCTTGTTGTCGCCGGCGGGGGGGTAGTAATTGATGCGCACCTTGTGGTACATATCGCCGTATAGCTCCGGGTTTTCTTGGGGGTGAAACACGCTGTCGAGCACGCTCAGCTTCGACACTTCCTTGGTGCGGAAGTTATCGGGGTCGTCGAGCACCAGGCCGTCGCGGTTGCCCAGAATATTGGTGGAGAACCAGCCTCGCACCCCCAGCGAGCGGGCACTCAGGCCGGGGGCTACGATGGTTTTCATCAGGGTCTGGCCCGTTTTGAAGTCCTTGCCGGCCACCGGCGTGCCGGTGGTGGCGGCCAGCTCCAGCAGCGCGGGCACGTCCACGGTCAGGTTGGGGGCACCATTCACGAACGGCACGCCCTCGCGCAGGGCGGCGTAGGCGTATATCATGCTGGGCGCGATGTGGGGCGCGTTGGCCCGCAGGCCCGCCTCAAAGTTGGCCAGCGTGCGGTGCGTGTCGGTCAGCTCGTGGTAGATTTCCGTCGAGCCGCACCACACCATGACCAGGCGGCTACAGTCGCGGGTGGCCTTAAAGTTACGAATATCAGCGATAACCTGCTCGGCCAGGTCGAGCTTGGTGGTGTAGGTCTTGACGTGGGTGCCGTCCAGGTTCTTGACGTAGCGCGGGTCAAACGCGGCCTTCATGGGCACCAGCGCCTCCATCTCGGCGCGCACGGGCTGCAAGGTTCGGTAGTCCAGCACGCCGGCCTTCAGGGCCGCCTCGTACACGTTGTCCTCGTACACGTCCCAGCCGCCAAACTCAATATCAGCAAGGGCCGTCAGCGGGGCAAAGTCTTTGATGACGGGGTTGCCGGTTGAAGTGCGGATTTTGCCCATCTGCGTGAGCGAGCCAATGGGCTGGGCAGTGCCTTTGCGCACCGCCAGCACGCCCGCGATGAGGGTAGTGGCCACGGCTCCCATGCCGGGTAGGAGGATGCCAAGTTTGCCGTCGGCTGGCGCAACCAGCCCTTTTTGTTCTTTCATTTGAAGTGGCGTTCGGTACTACATGAAGCAAGATGATGTTGCAGCTTCCGATTTGGTGCAACAAGACGGATATAACTTGGAATTATTTTATCCGCATGAAGGGCGGATTAACCAATTCGGGGCGCAAAGGTATTCGGGCGACTCTGTTCGGACGGCTGAATTTTGAATCGGCTACGCTAAGCTGGGTGGTCAACTATCTGGTAATTACCGCTAAAAAACTCATCTGCTCTCCTCTGCCCGCCGTTATTTGGGTCGCCGGTACCTTAGATTGGCAGTTCGAAAGCTGTTTGGACAGAATTGCCCGCCGCGCGTTGCCGATTATTTTACTTTCCAGAATGACCAAAACAGTCCTATTGGCCGCGATGTTGCGCGCGCTCAGCACGGGCACGTTCGCCCAGGCCCAAGTCTCTACCCCCCCCTCGCCGGCCGACCTCGTGAACCCGCTGATGGGCACCGACTCGAAGCCCGAGTTTTCGAACGGCAATACGTATCCGGCCATTTCGCGGCCCTGGGGCATGAACTGCTGGCTGCCCCAAACCGGCAAAATGGGCAACGGCTGGGCCTACCAGTATGAGGCCAATAAAATCCGGGGCTTCAAGCAAACGCACCAGCCCTCGCCCTGGATGAACGACTACGGCCAGTTTGCGCTCATGCCCGGCACCGGCAGGGTAAAGGTGGACGAGGACGCCCGCGCCAGCTGGTTTTCGCACAAATCCGAAACCGCCAAGCCCTACTACTACCGCGTGTACTTGGCTGATTATGACCTCACCACCGAAATAGCGCCTACCGAGCGGGCGGCCCGCTTCCGCTTCACCTTTCCGCGCACCGACAGTGCCTGGGTAGTGCTTGACGCGCTAAACAAGGGCTCGATGGTGAAGCTCCTGCCGGCCCAGAATCGCATCGTTGGCTACACCACCAAAAACAGCGGCGGCGTGCCGGCCAATTTCAAAAACTACTTCGTGGTCGAGTTCGACCACCCGTTTACCCAGGCCCGGATTTTCAACGATAAAACCTTGGTGGCGGGCCTGCAAGAGCTGGCTGCCGACCACGTGGGCGCGGCCGTGAGCTTCAAAACCCGCAAGGGTGAGCAGGTGCAGGCGCGGGTGGCCTCGTCGTTTATCAGCGCCGAGCAGGCCGAACGGAATCTGCAAGAGATTGGCAGTAAGGATTTTGAAGCCGTAAAGCAGGAAGGTCGCGCCGCCTGGAACCAGGTGCTGGGCCGCATCGAGGTGGCGGGCGGCACCGACGCGCAGCAGCGCACCTTCTACTCGTGCCTGTACCGGGCGCTGCTGTTTCCGCGCCGCTTTTATGAGCTGGACGCGGCCGGGCAGCCCGTGCACTACAGCCCCTTCAATGGCCAGGTACTACCCGGCTACCTTTACACCGACACGGGCGTGTGGGACACGTTTCGGGCGCTGTTTCCGCTGCTTAACCTGGTGTATCCTGACGAAAGCGCCAAGATGCAGGCCGGCCTCGCCAACGACTACCGCGAGGGCGGCTGGCTGCCCGAGTGGGCCAGCCCCGGCTATCGCAACGTGATGGTGGGCAACAACTCGGCCTCGGTAGTGGCCGATGCCTACCTCAAAGGCGTACGCCCCGCCGACCCAAACGACACCAACACGCTCTACGAGGCGCTCCTCCAGGATGCCAACCACGCCGGGCCGCTCGAAGCCGTGGGCCGCGCCGGCGTGGAATACTACAACAAGCTCGGCTATGTGCCTTACGATGTGAAGATTAAGGAGAATGCCGCCCGCACCCTCGAATACGCCTACGACGACTTCACCATCGCGCAGCTGGCCAAGGCCTTACATAAGCCGAAGAAGGAAATCGACCTCTACAGCCGGCGCAGCCAGAACTACCGCAAGCTCTACGACAAGCCGACCGGCCTCATGCGCGGGCGCAACCAGAACGGCACGTTCGAAACGCCCTTCAACCCCTTCAAGTGGGGCGATGCCTTCACCGAAGGCAACAGCTGGCAGTACACCTGGTCGGTGTTTCACGATGTGCAGGGCTTGATGAATCTGATGGGGGGTAGGGAAAAATTCGCGACTAAGCTCGATTCCGTGTTCACCCTACCCCCCATTTTTGACGCGAGCTACTACGGCGAAGTCATTCACGAAATCCGGGAGATGCAGGTGGCCGATATGGGCCAGTATGCCCACGGCAACCAGCCGGCCCAGCACATCATCTACCTCTACAATTACGCCGCCCAGCCCTGGAAAGCCCAGTATTGGGTGCGCGAGGTACTCGACCGCCTCTACCGCCCTACCCCCGACGGCTACTGCGGCGACGAGGACAACGGCCAAACTTCGGCCTGGTACGTGTTTTCGGCCCTGGGCTTCTACCCCGTGTGCCCCGGCACCGACCAGTACGTGCTCGGTGCGCCGCTCTTCCCCAAAGCCACCCTGCACCTGCCCGGCGGCCCCGACGTGGTGCTGAACGCGCCCGCCAACTCGGCCGAAAATAAATATATTAACCGCTTAACCGTCAACGGCCAGGAATATTCGCGCAACTGGCTCAGCCACGCCGAGCTGGTGAAAGGTGCCGTCCTAAATTTTGAGATGAGTGCCCAGCCGAATACGACCCGCGGCACGGGGGTAGGGGACGCGCCGTTTTCGATGTCGAAGGCGGAGAAGTAAAGCCAGTTGTCATTGCGAGCGCCACGAAATGAAGCGCGGCAATCTTTCCTTCACGTTAGGGTCACTACCCCGACGATTAGGAAAGATTGCCGCGCTCCGCTTTGCTACGCTCGCAATGACAGGGCGCAGTCGGTACGCGCTAAATAAATATCCGATTCCCCGAAAAATTACCCCGAAACTCCTTGGGCGTGCAGCCTTTACGCTTCTTAAACGTGCGGTTGAAGTTGGAGATATTATTAAACCCGCACTTGTAGGCCACCTCGGCCACATTGTGCGTGGTATCTATCAGCATGCGGGTGGCGTGGCCCAGCCGTATTTCGTTGAGGCTGTCGATGAACGTGCTGCCGATGCGCTTTTTGATAAAGCGGCTGAACGACGCCTCGGGCATGTTGGCCACCTTCGCCACCTCCGTTAGGCTGATGGGTCGGCTGTAGTTGGCGTTCATGTATTCGAATACCTTCTCAATACGCCGGCTGTTGTAGTTAAACTGCTCATTGTCAGAAGACGAGTCCGACAAAGTGCGCATGTTGCGCGAGGTGGACAAGTCGTGCAGAATGGAGAACAATTCCAGCACCGAGTCGAAGCCATTTTTCTGCTCCAGCTGCAACAGCCGGGGTAGGAGGCGCTCAATCGTTTCGGGCGAAAACAAGATGCCGCGCTGGGCCTTGTCAAACATCGTTTTGATAAAGCTGAGCTGGTTGCGCCGCAGCAGCCGGTCTTCAAACAGGTCCTTGTGAAACTGAATAGTCAGCTCCGTAATTAGCTCACTTTCACACTTATGCGTAAACCAGGCGTGGTAGAGGTTGGGTCCCACGAGCACCAGCTCCACCTCATCGATGACCTCGATGTGGTCGCCCACGATGCGCTTGGCACCCCCGGCGTTGAGGATAAGATTTAGCTCATATTCCTCGTGGTAGTGCAGCGGGAAATCAAATTTTTTCTTGACCCGCGAGAAGAGCGTGAAGCAGTCGCTTTGGGTAAGCGGCGTGATTTCGCGCATGATGTCCTGTTTCATGGGTGGGAAAGGTTTAATAGTTCGAGCCAATAAAAGTACACTTTTTAGACAAAATGCTATCAACTGCTAGTGGACGTTCGTTTAGCTGCTATTTACAAAATTTACCTTGATAAGCAAGTGATTAGCTGATAAAAAAATCATAATTGCTTAATAGTGCGCGAATCTTCTACAAGCAAACGTCGAAATAGTATTACGAAGACGCGTTCTTTCTCAGGACCTTTGCCCACCTGCACTTTCTACCTCACTCAATCTTTATGGCTACTGCCCGCCAGCGCCATCCGCAAGCGCGCCGCCGCTTTAACCAGGCCGTGACCGCGGCTCGGGGCCGAGGTGCTGGCCAACCCATTCGCTACCTAAAGAATTGACTGGTAGGTAGCTGCGCTACTAACGCCCCAGAGGCTGTTCCTGCCGGGTGGCTACTTGCCACAGACCAGGGGCGGCCTCGGTGCTTTTACGGGGTAAGAAACTATGCTCACATGCTTATGAAGAATATTCTGTCGCGCTCGCTGCTGCTAGCAGCACTTGCCCTGGGCTGCACCCAGGCCTTCGCCCAGCCTACCGGCTTCGTGCGGCGCAAGGGCACCGAACTCACGCTCGATGGCAAGCCCTACCGCTTCATTGGGGCCAACTACTGGTACGGGGGTCTGCTGGCTACTCAGGGCGAAGCCGGCAAAGCCCGCCTAATCAAGGAGCTGGATTTTCTGAAAAAGCAGGGCGTCACCAACCTGCGCGTGATGGTAGGAGCCGAGGGCCTGAACCACGGCTACAAGTACCGCGTGCCGCAGCCCCTGCAAACCGAGCCGGGCAAATTTGACGAGAATATCGCCGTGGGGCTCGACTACCTGCTGGCTGAGCTGGACAAGCGTCAGATGAAGGCCGTGCTACACTTTACCAATACCTGGGAGTGGAGCGGCGGCCTTACTCAGTACCTGGAGTGGAACGGCTACCCCGCCACGCCCCTGCCCAAAGACCCGGATTTTGTTTGGAATAAGTTTCAGGAGTACGTCGCGCAGTTTTTCACCTGCGCGCCCTGCCAGCAGCAGGTGGATACGTACATCCGCTACGTGCTGGCCCGCACCAATACCATCACCAAGAAGCCCTACTTGCAGGACCCGGCCATCATGGCCTGGGAAATAATGAACGAGCCCCGGCCCATGACCCTGGCCGCTACCCCCGCCTTCGAGACCTGGATGCGGCATACCTCGGCTCTCATTAAGTCTTTGGATAAAAACCACTTGCTGACCACCGGCAGCGAGGGCGACGCGGCTTCGGACCGGAAAATGGACGTGTTCGAGCGCGTCCACTCCGACCCCAACATCGACTACCTTACCATCCACATCTGGCCCAAGAACTGGGGCTGGTTCCGCGACACGGCCACGGCCAAGGGGATGCCCGCCGTTATTGCCAAAGCCAAAACCTACGTGGAGAACCACGTGGCCGTGGCCCAAAAGCTGGGCAAGCCGCTGGTGATTGAGGAGTTTGGCCTGCCGCGCGACGGACAAGTATTTACCCTGACCTCCAGCACCACGCTGCGCGACGAGTATTTCGCCGCCCTTTTCGGGATGGTGAAGGCGAACCCAATTATTACGGGCTACGACTTCTGGGCCTTCGGCGGCACGGCGCGGCCCATCCCCGGCCAGGTGTTCTGGAAGAAGGGCGATGCCTACCTGGGCGACCCCGGCGGCGAAGAGCAGGGCCTGAACTCGGTATTCGATGCCGACAAGTCCACCTGGGCCGTTGTCGGCAAGTATCTTAAAACCATGAAATAAGCCATGAATTTTCGTTCTCTCACGTTGGGCTTAGCGCTGGTTACCACGCTGGCTAGCCACGCCCACGCCCAGGCAGTTCCCGCCGACCCCGCTGCTACCCCCGAAACCAAGCGCCTGCTCAGCAACCTGCACAAGCTGCTGGATAAGGGCGTCATGTTTGGCCACCAGGATGATATGGCCTACGGCCTCACGCCCGCCGGCCAGCGCTGGATAGGCGAGGCCGGCCGCTCCGACGTGAAGTCGGTCACGGGTTCCTACCCCGCCGTTTTTGGCTGGGAGTTGGGCCACGTGGAGCTGGATAGCGCCCGCAGCCTCGATGCGGTGCCGTTTGCCAAAATCCGCGAATATATCCAGCAGGTGTACGCGCAGGGCGGCGTCAACACCATCAGCTGGCACCTCGACAACCCGCACGACGGCAAAAGCGCCTGGGATACGACGCGCACTGTGCAGTACATCCTGCCCGGCGGCCCGGACCACGCCAAATTCGTGAGCTACCTCGACCGGCTGGGCAACTTTCTGGGCAGCCTGAAAGGGGCGAAGGGTGAGGCTATTCCGGTGATTTTCCGGCCTTTCCACGAGCACACCGGCTCGTGGTTCTGGTGGGGCGAGAAGAACTGCACCGCCGCGCAGTACAAGCAACTCTACGAGTTCACTATCAACTACCTGCGCGATACCAAAAAGCTGCACAACCTGCTCATCGCCTACTCGCCTTCCGACGTTGACACCCCGGCCCACTACCTGGAACGCTACCCCGGCGACGGCTACGTGGACGTGCTGGGCGTGGACATCTACTACGCCGGCGATGGCTCGGCTTTCAAGAAAGCAATGGCGGCCAACCTGCCCATCCTCACCGAAGTAGCCAAAGAACACCACAAGCTGCCCGCCCTCACCGAAACCGGCTCGGAGCGCCTGCCCGACGCCAACTGGTGGACTAAAACCCTGCTGCCCACCATCGCGGGCTATCAGCTGAGCTACGTGCTGGTGTGGCGCAACGGCCGCCCCGACCACTACTACGCGCCCTACCCCGGCCAGGCCAGCGCGGCCGACTTCCAAGCCTTCGTGAAGGATAAAAAAGTGCTGCTGGAAAAGCAGATAGCGCCTTTGAAGCTGTATTCTAAAAATTTGTAGTAATCGCCCTCCACAGGTTACCTCACCCCCTAGCCCCCTCTCCTGCGGAGAGGGAGAACTAGTTTCTAGCTCTAAACTAAAACTAGAGCTAGTTCCCCCTCTCCGCAGGAGAGGGGGCTAGGGGGTGAGGTAACCGTTCGCGCCGCCACTTCCTACCCCCCGCATGAAGCTCCACCTCATAGACTTCCTCATCATCGCCACCTACCTGCTGGCGACGGTGGGCATTGGCCTCTACTACCGCAAAAAGTCGAGCCAGGATAAGGACAGCTACATGCTGGGCGGCCGCACCCTGCCCTGGTACAAGCTGGGTTTGAGCGACGCCTCGGACATGTTCGACATCAGCGGCACGATGTGGATGGTGAGTTTGTGCTTCGTCTATGGCATGAAAAGCATCTGGATTCCCTGGCTCTGGCCGGTGTTCAACCAGGTGTTTCTGATGATGTACCTCTCGCGCTGGCTGCGGCGCTCGGGGGCCAGCACCGGGGCCGAGTGGCTGGCCACGCGCTTTGGGCAGAAGGGGCCGGGCGTGTGGGCCTCGCACCAGGTCGTCATCGCGTTTGCGCTGCTGAGCTGTCTGGGCTTCCTGGCCTATGGCTTCGTGGGGCTGGGTAAGTTCATTGAGATATTCATTCCCTGGAACTTGGTAAGCGGCTACATTCCCTTCCACGTAGCGCCGCAATACGTGCCGCACGTGTATGGCATCGTGTTCACGCTCTTCGCCATGTTCTACTCCATCATCGGCGGGATGCACAGCATCGTGCTGGGCGATATTATCAAGTACTGCATCATGACGGTGGCCTGCATCGCCATTGCCATCATCGCTTACATCAATCTGCAAGGCCACGAATTGGCGGTGCCTAAGGGCTGGTTCAACCCGTTTTTCGGCTGGCGGCTGGGGCTCGACTGGTCGAAACTCATCCCCGAAGTCAATAGTAAAATCTCCAGCGACGGATATTCGCTGTTCGGTATTTTCTTCATGATGATGGCCTTCAAAGGCATTTTCGCCTCGCTGGCCGGCCCCGCGCCGAACTACGATATGCAGAAAATCCTGAGCACCCGCTCGCCCGAAGAAGCCAGCAAGATGAGCGGCTTCGTTTCGATTATTCTCCTACCCATCCGCTACGCGCTCATCATCGGCCTCACCATTCTGGGCCTGCTCTACTACCACCAGATGGACCTGCGCACCGCCACCGGGGCCATCGACTTCGAGCGCATTCTGCCCGCCACCATCAATAACTTTCTGCCGGCCGGCCTGGCCGGGCTGGTGCTCACCGGCCTGCTGGGCGCGTTCATGGGTACGTTCAGCGGCACCGTGAACGCGGCGCAGGCGTACGTAGTGAATGATATCTACCTCAAATACGTGAATCCGCAGGCCAGCACCAGCCGCATCATGTCCATGAACTACGTGGTGGGGGTGTTGGTCGTGGCCGTGGGCGTGCTGCTGGGCTTCCTGGCCCGCGATGTGAACACGGTGTTGCAGTTCATCGTGTCGGCGCTCTACGGCGGCTACATCGCTTCCAACGTGCTCAAGTGGCATTGGTGGCGCTTCAACGCCACGGGCTTTTTCGTGGGCATGACCACGGGCATTGTGGCGGCGGGTTTTTTCGGCTTTTTCATCGAGTCGGGCAATTTGCTGTATTGGTTTCCGCTGCTGTTCGGCATCTCGCTGGCGGGCTCCATCATCGGCACCTACCTCTCGCCGCCCACCGAGGCGGCCGTGCTGCATCATTTCTATAAAACGGTGCGCCCCTGGGGCTTCTGGGGTCCGGTGCTGGCCGAGGTGCAGGCCCTGGACCCCACCTTTCAGCCCAACCGCAACTTCAAGCGCAACATGTTCAACATCGTGCTGGGCATTATTGCGCAGCTCTGCCTCACCATTCTGCCAATGTACCTGCTGCTGAGCCAGCACGTGCCGCTGGCCGTGGTAGTGGTCATTCTGATTATCGTGGGCACCATCCTGAAAAAAACCTGGTGGAATCGCCTGAGCGATGA
The DNA here is from genome assembly GCA_001596155.1 of Hymenobacter psoromatis. NCBI lineage: Bacteria > Pseudomonadati > Bacteroidota > Cytophagia > Cytophagales > Hymenobacteraceae > Hymenobacter > Hymenobacter psoromatis. The sequence continues at coordinate 380,976 of CP014771.1, forward strand.
CTAGCTTTTTAAGCCGTTAGCTAGTAGCTGTTAGCTGTTATCTCTCTGTTCAAAAGTATATAAATATTCTTATTTATTCAAAAAAGCTATCAGCTATCAGCTAATAGCTAACAGCTTAAAGAAATGTCTTCCGTCTTCAACCACCGCCTGCACCTGCTGCAAGCCAAGCACGACCAACTACTTCATCTTCTTAATGAAAAGCAGGAAGTCGGCAACGGCATTTTCGACCGCTACCAGCACCCGGTGCTTACGGCGGCCCACGCCCCACTCACTTGGAGATATGACCTTAACCCCGCCACCAATCCCTTCCTGATGGAGCGCATCGGCATTAATGCCACGCTTAATTCGGGGGCCATGAAGTGGCAGGGTAAGTATGTGCTGGTGGTGCGCGTGGAGGGCAACGACCGCAAGTCGTTCTTCGCCGTGGCCGAGAGCGAAAACGGCATAGATAACTTCCGGTTCTGGGACCGCCCCATCACGCTGCCCGAAACCGAGGAGCCCGACACCAACGTGTACGACATGCGCCTGGTGCGGCACGAGGACGGCTGGATTTACGGCCTCTTCTGCACCGAGCGCCGCGACCCCAGCGCCCCGGATGCCGACCAGTCGGCCGCGCTGGCCAAGTGCGGCATCGCCCGCACCAAGGACCTCGTGACCTGGGAGCGCCTGCCTGACCTCGCCACCGGCTCGGCCCAGCAGCGCAACGTGGTGCTACACCCCGAATTAGTAGATGGCAAGTACGCTTTTTATACCCGCCCGCAGGATGGCTTTATCGATGCCGGCAAGGGCGGTGGCATCGGCTTCGGCCTGTCGGCGAGCATCAACCCGGCCCAGGTGACGCAGGAAGTTATTATTGACAAAAAGCAGTACCACACTATCGCGGAAGTGAAAAACGGCCTCGGGCCGGGTCCCATCAAGACCGACCAGGGCTGGCTGCACCTGGCCCACGGCGTGCGCAATACCGCCGCCGGCCTGCGCTACGTGCTGTATATGTTCCTGACCGACTTGCACGACCTGACCCGCATCACCCACAAACCGGCCGGCTATTTCCTGGCGCCGGAAGGGGAGGAGCGGGTCGGCGACGTGTCGAACGTAGCCTTCAGCAACGGCTGGATTGCCGACGACGACGGCCGGGTGTTCATCTACTACGCCTCGTCCGATACCCGCATGCACGTGGCCACCACCACCATCGAGCAGCTGCTTGATTACGTGATAAATACGCCCGAAGATGGCCTGCGCTCGGCGCTGTCGGTTCAGGCGATTAATGCCTTGGTAGACCGGAACCTGGCCGTCCCTACCCCCTCGGTGAGCGAGCGCGTGGCGAGCGCCGTAAGTGCGAACGGGGTTTCGGGGAATTTGAATTAAAAATTAAAAATGATAAATTAAAAATGGGGATAAAAGCCTCGTGTTTTTAGCCCTGATTTTTAATTTTTAATTCATAATTTTTAATTAAAAACCCATGCTGCAAGCCGCGGAATTTCAAACGGAACTAGATAATATCCTAGCTTACTGGCGCACCTTCGCGCCGGACGAAGCGGAGGGCGGTTTCCTGGGGAAAATTGACAACGACAACCGCCCGAGTCCCACTGCGCCAAAGGGTGCGGTGCTGCACGCCCGCATTCTGTGGACTTTCGCGGCGGCTTGCAACCACCAGCCCAATGCCGAAAACCTGGCTGTGGCCCGGCGCGCCTACGAGTATATAACGGCGCATTTTCTGGATGCGGAGCACGGGGGCGTGTACTGGTCGGTGGACTACCAGGGCCGGCCGCTCGATACCAAGAAGCAGATTTACGCGCTGGCTTTCACCATTTATGGTTTGAGCGAATATTACCGCGCCAGCGGCGACGCGGCGGCCCTGGCGCACGCGCAGGCGCTGTTCCGCACCATTGAAGCGCACAGCTTCGACCCTGCGGAAGGGGGCTACTTCGAAGCTTTTGCCCGCGACTGGCAGCCACTCGGCGACCTGCGCCTGAGTGCCAAGGATGCCAACGAGAAGAAGACCATGAATACGCACCTTCATATTCTGGAGGCGTATGCCAACCTCTACCGCGAGTGGCCCGACGCGGACCTGCGCCAGCAGATAGATTCCCTGCTGCTGGACTTCACGGACCACATTATTGACCAGGAAACCGGCCACCTTACCTTGTTTCTGGATGAGCACTGGCAGCCTCGGCCCGATGCCGTGTCCTACGGCCACGACGTGGAGGCGGCCTGGCTGCTGCTGGAGGCCGCCGAGGTGCTGCACGAGCCCGACCTCGTCGCCCACTTTCAGCAAACGGCCGTGCAGCTGGCCCGCGCCGCCGCCGAGGGGGTAGGGCCCGATGGCGCCCTGACCTACGAGCTGCACCCCAGCGGCCACCTCGATGCCGACCGCCACTGGTGGGTGCAGGCCGAGGCTGTGGTGGGCTTCTACAACGCCTACCAGGTGAGCGGCGACGCGCAGTTTCGGACGCTGGCCGAGGGCGCGTGGCGCTTCGCGCAGCAGCACATTTTGGATAAAGAAAACGGCGAGTGGTTCTGGGGCGTGCACGCCGACGGCTCGCTGATGACCGGCGAAGACAAGGCCGGCTTCTGGAAATGCCCCTACCACAACGGCCGCGCCTGCCTCGAAATGCTGCGCCGGCTGAATGCCCCGAACCCGTAACCCTACTCTTATGAACAGTCGCCTTTCCCTACCCCCCCGCTGGCTGGTCGTCCTCCTGCTGCTGGCCGGCCTGACATTGCCCCGGCTGGGGCAGGCCCAGAACCCGCTGCTACCGGGCTATTTTGCCGACCCCAGCATCAAGAAATTTGGCGATAAGTACTACCTGTACGTGACCACCGACGGCTACCAACCCTTCGGGAATCTGGGGCTGACGTTCGTCTGGACTTCGACCAACCTCAGCGACTGGCAGCCGGAAGTGGTGGAGGGACTGCCTTATAAATCGGTGTGGGCCCCGGCCGTAGTGCGGGGCAAGAATAACAAGTACTATCTCTACTGCCAAAGCTCAGTGGACTACACCGGCTACGTGTACGTGGGCGACACGCCAACGGGGCCGTTTAAGAAGGCAAATCAGCTAGGGGGCTTTGATTTAGAGCCGTTTACCGACCCCGTGTCGGGTAAAATATACGTGGTGTCGGCCTCGCAGGAAATCTATGAGATGGACAATGACCCGGCCTCACCTACTTACCTAACCAGGATTACCAACCGCATCCCGGTGAAGGGCCGCTTCGACTTCACCGAAGCGCCGTATTTGTTCTACCGCAAGGGCCTCTACTACCTCATGTGGGCGGGCGGGAGCTGCTCGCAAAAAAACTACAACGTGCGCTACGCCACGGCCAAGTCGCTGGCCGGCCCTTACGTGGACGCGCCCGCGCCGCTGCTGCAAACCGACGAGGCGCACGGCGTGTTTGGGCCGGGCCACAACTCGATGCTGGAAGTGGAAGGCCGCACCTTTGTGCTCTACCATCGGCAAGACGCGGAGCGCGCCCCCACCTGCGGCTTCCGCTTCACCTGCGCCAGCGAGGTAACTTTTAACCCCGATGGCAGCCTGAAATTTTTGCGTTATATCGACGACTTGGGGGCGGCGCTGGGTCGCAAAAGCCCCTACCAGAACCTGGCCCTGAATAAGCCGGTATCTGCCAAAACCGAGGAGACGGCCCACCGCGTCATTCAGGCCGTGGACGGCCGCAACGACACGCGCTGGACCACCGGGGCTAACGAGCCCGGCACCCTCACTATTGACTTGCTGCGCGAGCAAGCCGTGCAGCGGGTGGAAATGGATTTCGAGTATCCCGATAAGTTGCTGACTTTCAAGCTGGAATATTCTACGGATAACCTGAGCTGGACTACCCTGGCCGACCACTCCAAAGAAGCCATTATGGCCTACCAGGCGCGGGCCCTGGACCAGGATTTCCGGGCGCGCTACGTGCGCCTGACCGTGCTGAACTCCGAAGACCGCAATGCCTCGGTGTGGGAGCTGCGGGTGCTTGGCCCGAATGCCGGCCACTAAGCGGGGCGGCTTACCGTCCTTCTCGCCCCGGTGGCGTCTTGGTAGCCAGGTAGTTAGTTTTGATTGGAGCTGAGTTGCTCCGCTTTTTAGTACTCTACTTCTATGCGTAAATTTCTGCTGCTGGCCGGCGCGCTGGCCTTTTCCACGGCCGCGCTGGCCCAAACCTATTCAGTGCGCGCCTACGGCGCGGTGGCCGATGGCCGCACCGTGGCCACCGCCGCCATTCAAAAAGCCGTGGACGCCTGCACCCAGGCCGGCGGCGGCACGGTGGAAGTGCCGGCCGGCACTTACGTCATCGGCACAGTCTTCCTGAAAAGCAACGTGACCCTGCACCTCGACAACGGCGCGGTGCTCAAGGGTAGCCCCAATCTGGCTGATTACCACGCCTATACCATGCCCGTGTACGGTCAGAACTACTACGGAATGCTGTATGCTGAAAACGCGCAGAACGTGGCCCTCACCGGCCAGGGCACCGTGGACGGCAATAATTCGGTGTTCTACGACTTCACCCAGGCCAAGAAAATAGACACCGCCTCCACGCGCTACACGCGCCAGAAAAACAACTTCCGCCACGTAGCCAGCGGCATTGGCGACGGCCCGGTGGTGCCCAAGGACCGGCCCCGCCAAATGGTAGTATTCTCGGTGTGTAAGAACGTGACCGTCAAGGATGTGTCGCTGATTAACTCGCCGTTCTGGACGATGCACTTCGCCGATTGCAACGACGTGCGCGTAACGGGCATCCGGCTTTATTCGGACCTGCTGGTACCCAACGCCGACGGTGTGGACTTCACCAGTTGCAGCAACGTAACGGTGAGCGATTGCGATATTCAGTCCGGCGACGACGCGCTGGTTGTCTGTGGCTACAATCACCACTTCGAGATTCCGGGCTACCACAATTTGCGCCACGTCTCGGAGAATTTCGTGATTACGAACTGCAACTTGCAGTCGGCCAGCAGCGGCATCCGCATCGGCTTTCTTGACCAGAACACCGTGCGCAACGTGACGGTGAGCAACTGCAACATCACGAATTCGACGCGCGGCATCAACATTTCGCTACGCGACGAAGGCTCGCTCGAAAACCTGACTTTCGATAATATTCGCATCGAAACCAAGCTGCGCACCGGCGACTGGTGGGGCAACGGCGAGCCGATTCACGTCTCCGCCATTCGCGGCAACGCCGATAAAAGCGTGAAAATGGGCCGCATCAAAAACGTGCGCTTCAGCAACATCACCTGCCGGGGCGAAAACGGCATCCTGCTCTACGGCACCACCGAAAGCCCCCTCGAAGACGTGGAGTTTCACAACCTCACCTTCGATTTCGTGGACAGCCCGCTCAACAGCGTGGCCGGCGGCAACGTGGACCTGCGCGGCAATCTCGACCCCAAATTCGGCCTCTTCGCCCGCGATATTCCTGGCTTCCTGGCCGAGCACGTCAACGGCCTGACGGTGGACAACTTCAAGCTGAACTGGGACGGTGCGAAAGCATCTTTCCTATCGAATGGCCTCGAAGTCAATCACTTCACTAGCCTACGCATTCGCGACTTTCAAGGTGCCGGCGCGCCGGGTAACGCCAAGAACCAGCCGCTGCTATTGCAGGATGGCACCGGGGCAATGGTGGATGGCAAGGTAAGAAAAGCGAAGTAGGGTGCGGGGCTTGCCCCCGCCCGGCGTTGAACGAAACCCACGCGAGTCGTTCAACGCCGGGCGGGGGCAAGCCCCGCACCCTACGTGGTAAGGCGTAACCGTGGGGGGCAGGTCCAGTTTACGCCACTTCCGTCACCCGCACTTTCACGCCTTTTACCTTCGCGCCGTTCAGCTTTTCGAGGATTTCGGCGGCTTGTTTGCGCGGCACGGCCACATAGGAATAAAAGTCGAACACCTCGATGCGGCCAACGGTATGGCGCTCCAGGCCACCGACATTGACGAACGCGCCTACCAGGTCGTGGGCGCTGACCTTGTGCTTCTTGCCGGCCGTGACGTGCAGCGTGATGGTTTCGGGGCGTGGCAACTTATTAGCGGCGTTGGCGGGCGGCATAGCGGGCGGGGCCAGGCGCTTCCATTGCACGGCCTGGGCGGCGGGCCAGGCTTGCACGCGGCTTTGCTCGGGGGGGTAGCCAGCAGGTGAGCGGTGCCGGCTACGCCGGCCCGCGCCGTGCGGCCGGCCCGGTGCTGGAATGTTTCGGCATCGTGCGGCAGGTCGTATTGAATAACAGTGTCGAGGGCCGGCACGTCGAGGCCGCGGGCGGCTACGTCGGTGGCTACCAGGGCCTGGGCCGAATTATTGCGCAGCTTCATCAGGGCTTTGTCGCGCTCGGGCTGGGGCAGCTTACCGTGCAGTACTTCGGCCGCTACGCCGCGGCCGCGCAGAAACTGGGCCAACTCCTCCACCTTATCGCGGGTGTTGGCGAAGATGAGCGTCTGGCCGGTTTCGGGCTGTTGCAGCAGGTGGTAGAGGGCGGCGGGCTTGTCTTCCACGGCGTTGAGGACGTGGCCGCGCAGCGTGAGCGAGGCGGGAAGGGCCGCGCCGATTATCTCGCCGTTGATGCCGCCAGCGGCGGTCAGCATCCGGGGGCGGGTGAGGTAGTCGCGCACCAGGGCCATCACCTTATCGGGCATGGTAGCCGAAAACAGCAGCGTCTGGCGGCGGCGCGGCAGGCGGCTGATAATGGTCGCCATCTCTTCCTGGAATTTCAAATCCAGCAGCTTGTCAGCCTCGTCCAACACCAATACTTTCAACTGGTTAGGAATAATTTGGCGCTTTTCGAGGTGGTCGAGCAGGCGGCCGGGGGTAGCGACTACTACGTGGGGCGTTTGCTGCAAAGTCTGCACCTCGTCGCGCATGGCGTGGCCGCCGTAGAGGGCCGCCACCCGCAGGCCGGGTGCCGGCATATATTTGCCCAATGCCTTGAGCGCGTCGCGCACTTGCAGCGCCAGCTCGCGGGCCGGCACCAGCACGATGGCCTGCACGGCCTTGGCGGCGGGGTCAATTTGCGCCAGGATGGCGAGGCCATAAGCGGCCGTTTTGCCCGAGCCGGTGGGGGCCTGCCCGGCCACGTCCTGCCCATCGAGGGCCGGCTGGAGCACCAGCGCCTGCACGGGGGTAGGGTGGATAAAATTCAGCTCAGCCACGCCTTGCAGCAGCTCGGGCGAGAGGTTGAAATCGGAAAACGAGGCCGGAGCGGCGGGGTCAGCTTGCATCCAGCAAAGGTACGGCTTGCGGTAGAGGGTAGGGGATAGTGACTAACAGAGAACGTCATGCGGACGAAGGAAGCATCTCTACTGCGTAACTAACCTCAATCGTTAGACCAAATTGTGCGGTAGAGATGCTTCCTTCGTCAGCATGACGTTCTCTGTTAGCTACTTGTCATTAATCCCTACTCCGCCACGTTCACCAGCCTATATCGCACGGCGGTTTTTTTGGGCCGGATATCCAGCCCCACGTGGTGGGCATATACTTTAGTGAAGGCCGCGCCGAAGTAAAAAATCATCGCTGAATAAAACACGAACAGCAGCACCAGCACCGTGCTGGCCGCCGGCCCGTAGATGGGGCCGAGGTCGCGGCCCACCAGCAGCAGACCCAGCACCCGCTCGCCCGCGCCGATAAGCAGCGCCGTGAGCACCGCCCCGCGCCGCACCGCTCGCCAGGGCACTTTGGCCGCGCTCAGGGTGCGAAATACAAAGCCGCACCACACGGCCAGAATCAGCAGGCTCACCAGGGTATTGAGCGTCTGCACCGTGTAATAGGCGAAAGTGGCATCGAAATCGGCTATCGCGTCGGCAAAAACACCCACTAGCGCATCGGCCGAGAACGCCAGCATGGAGAGCGCCGCCGTGGCCAGCAGCACGCCCGCCGAGCGCACCCGCTCGCGCAGCGCCACCGATACCTGGCTTACCTGCCGCCGCGGCCGCACCTGCCATAACTGATTGAGCGAGTGCTGGATAACGGTGAACAGCGTGGTGGCCACGAACACCAGAAACGCGAAACCCAGCCAGGTAATAAGCCGGTTGCGGCTCGCGTGGCCCACGTTATGCACCGTTTGCTCAACCATCTCCGTGGCCGTGCTGCCAATAATCTGGCCGAGCTTGGTGAGCAGCATTCGCCGCGCACCCCGCGCCGAGTACACCGAGCCCAGCAGCTGCACCAGAATAATAACAATGGGCGGCAGCGCGAACGACGTGAAAAATGCCGTTGCCGCGCCCAGCCGCAACGGGTCGTTGGCGGCCAGCTCGCGGGCGGCTCGGCGCAGCAGCAGCCACTGCTCGACCCACCAGGGCCAATGATGGGGCAGCGGCGAGGTAGGAGATAGGTTATTGGACATGAGAAGCTTAACGCGGGAGCGACAACATTTTGCCCCCAATCCGGTACAAAGGGACGGCCGCCAGAAAGCCCGGCTTCACGCCCGTTCAGCGGCGGGGCGCGCTACTAATACGTATTTTCCCGGCTAGTTACGCATGACAGTTACTTCCATTTCCGCCACCGGGGTGCGGACCATTCCCGACGCCCCGCCCCGCACCTGGATTCAGCGTCGCCTCGTTGACCCCTTCATGAGCTTGCTCAAGGCGGGCCTGGCTCCCGGCAGCCTGGCCCTCACGGCCGGCCTGGGAGTAGCGTTTGGGCTGGCTCCCACCTTCGGCCTTACCACCATCATCAGCACGGCGGTGGCTCTGCGCCTCAAGCTCAACGTGGCGGCCATGCAGCTGGTGTGCCACGTGCTGAGTCCGTTGCAGTTGCTGCTGATTCTGCCGTTTCTGCGCTGGGGAGCCACGCTGCTGGGCCAGGGTCGCGAAGTAGCGCACCTCAGCATGGCCCAGCTTAAGGGTATGATTAAAACCGATGGCTGGGGCCACGTCCTGCACCTGCTCTGGCGCGCCGAGCTGGGTGCCCTCCTCATTTGGGCCGTGGCGGCGGTGCCGGTAGTGCTGGCCCTCTACTTTGGCCTGCGCCCGCTGTTCAAGCGCTTCATCGACCGCCACGAGCAGGCCGAAGCCGCCGCCCAGGCCACCACCGTGGTCGGATAATGCCGCTGTTCTAAGCAGTAGAGAAAATCGCCAGCCCGTCATTCCGAGCTTGCCGAGGAATCTCGCTCGCATCGTTGCACAAGGCTCGAACGATGCGAGCGAGATTCCTCGGCAAGCTCGGAATGACGGGCTGGCGACCCGCAAAAAGCTTCACTACTTTGTAACTGCTGTTACGCCCTATCTTATTTGAGATGGCGAAGGGGAGTAGCGCGAACTTTGTAGTTCGCGTTCCCGCGCCGTTCTACTGGCTTTAACGGCGCGGGGACGCGAACTACAAAGTTCGCGCTACTCCCCGTTGCGTAACACCGGTTTGTAAGGCTTCGCTTGAAAGAAGGGGGTAGGAACCACGCAGCCCATTGGCTTGCCGGTTCCCACCCCCTTTAGTTTAAGCGAAGCGACGTTTACGCCTCGTACAGCGGCCGCACGTCGGGCTGGCGGAAATAAGGGTTCACGCCCTCGTCTGAGTTCAAGTCGAGCAGCATCAAATCCACGTGCTGAAAATCGCCGGTGCGGCCTTCCAGCGCGGGGCCCAGCTCTTGCATAAAAGCGGGGTCCTGGTCCAGGGTTTCGAAGCCCAGCAGCAGGCGCGGCGGCTGGCTGTCGTTGCCCACCAGCTGCATTTGCGCCAGGTAAATTTTGCGAATGTTGGGGCTGGCTGTGCCAAACTCGACCAGCGACTCGGCCAGGCCCTCGGGCAGCGTGTCGGGCACGCTCAGCGTCACCTGCGCATCGGCGGGCAGGGCGCTGCCGCCGCCGGCCAGCTGGCCTTCCAGCAGGGCCTGAATCTCGGCCGCCGGCAGCAGCTTGCCGGCCGGCGAGAAGGGGTTCAGCACGCAGTCCTGGCCCTGAGTCATGCCAAAAAAAGCCTGGCCCGGAATGGCCACCCAGCTCACGGTGCTGGCATCCATGCCGCCGTCGCTGAGGCGCGCCTCGGAGGTGAAGATGGGCAGGCGGCCATCCTGCAACACTTGCAGCTGAATCTGCTGGCCCTCTGCTAGTTGCACTTCGCCCAGGCCAATGTTTTCATCGGGTGCCAGCACCATCAGAATGTTCTCCTGCAGCAGCGCCTGGTAAAAGGCGGGGCGGGCATTCTCATCCACCGGGGCCAGCAGCAGCAAGTGTTCCAGCACGTTTTGCGGCTCAAACGGAAACTCCGGCAGGGGCGGCGGGGCCAGTGGGCCGGGGCCGGCTTGGGCAGCCGGCAGGGGGGTAGGCACTGGCGCGGCCGGTGCCACGTGGGCCGAGCCCTGGTAGCGGGGGCCGCTTTTGGCTGGCGCTGCCCCTTGGTTGGGAGTAGCAGCGGCATCGCTGGCCGGGGGGGGGTAGGGGCCGGGGCCGACTCCGGTTTGTTTTTCAGAAAGTCAAAGAGACCCATAGAAGTGGTAATAGGTAATAAGTACTAGGCAATGGTTGGGTTTCAGGAAAGAGGCTGATTAAAACGCACTCAGTAAGCACTCATCCTTGAAAAACAAAGGTAGGCTAGCGCTCGCCACAGGCGCGCAGCTCGGCTTCGGTGCCGGCAATGGTGCGCACGCCGGCCGGGCCGGGGTGGTTGCCCCAGTGGCTTTCCACAAAGTTCAGCAGGTTGGTAATCTGGGCCGGCGAGAGGTGGTGGTGGGTGGCCGTGTCCTGCACGCCCAGCATCAACTGGTTGTAGCTCACGCCATTTACCACAATCGGCCCGCGCAGGCCCTGGCGCACAATGCACGCTAACTGGCCGGGGTGCTGCGCCAGGTAGTCGGAGCCCGCCAGCGGCGGCACCAGCTGCCCAATGCCCTGGCCCTGCTCGCCGTGGCAGCTGGCGCAGTGCTGCCCATACAGCCGCTCACCCTGGTGCCCCTTGTTGGTGAAGCAGGAGGGCAGGGCCAGCAGCAGCCCCAACGCCAGCAGGTTAAAAAATAAGCAGCGAAAGGCGGGAGCAGCCATAGCGAGGGCTAAAGGGCTAGCGCTGAGCGGCTACTGGCTGGCCCTGGCGGGTTTTTACCTCGGCCAGCAGCACGGGCAATTCCTTTTCCAGGCGGGCTACTTCCTGCGGGTTGAGGCTGTCGTAGAGGCCGCGCACGTGGCCCTGGTCATCGACGAGGGCAAACGTGCCGCTGTGGGCAATGCCGCCGGGGGCCTTGGCATCGGGCATGGCCCCGGTGAAATAGGCGGCGGCCAGCGCGTAGGCCGTGTCGCGGCTGGCTCGCACGAAGCGCCAGCTGCTGCCGGGCGTGCCTACCCCCAGGCGGCGGGCGTAGTCGCGCAGCACGGCCAGGCTATCATGGTCGGGGTCAATGGTTTGGGAGAGGAAGCGCACGTTAGGCGTGGTGCCGTACTGCTTGTACACCTTCAGCATTTCGCTCTGCATTTTGGGGCAGATACCGGGGCAGGTGGCGAAGAAAAAGTCGGTGAGATAGACCTTGCCCGCCAAGCTTTGGTTGGTCACGAGGTGGCCATCCTGGTCGTGCAGCCGGAAGGCTGGCACCGTAGCGTGCGTCGTCACCGAGTCCTGGCCGGGCCCCGCCTGCCGCTCCGAGTTGCCGATGTAGGGCAGGGTAGTGGAGGCATCGGGCTGCGCGTCGCTGCCCATGTCGGCCGTGGGGCCGGTGCCGCAGCCAGCCAGCGCGAGCAGCGCGGCCAGGGGCAAAAATCTCAAACGCATCATAATTAAGCCAAAAGCAAAAGCGGCCGGCCAGGCGCTGGCCCGCCAGGTACTAAACCACTGGCGGCACCTAGTCGTTCGCCAAAAAGGGAGGGGGTAGGGGGCGGCTAGCGGCCGGCGCGGCGCAGGGTGGCCTGGGCCGAGTCGATGGCCACGCGCAGCTGCTGCTCGATGCCGCCGAGCTGCTGCCGCTGGTCTTTAAGGTAAGTCAGGCGCAGCGCGCCGGGCGCGGTGCTGTCGGGGGCGTGATATTGGTGCATCCACCCCATCATGGCGTGGTCGGCGGCCTGCATTCTGGTCAGCACGGGCGCGCCGGCGGGCACTTTGGCGGCCGTGAGCTGGGCTTTAAGGGCAAAAAGCTGCTCGGCCTGGCCCATTGCCAGGTCGTGGCGGCTCATCAGGGTGTCTTCCAGGGCATGCGCCTGGGTAGTGAAGTCGGTCGTTTCGGGGGTGGCCGTCGTGGTCTTCGAATTGGAGCCGCAGCCCGGCAGGCCCAGGCTCAGCAAGCCAAACGCCGCACCCAGCGGCAAAAGCAGCAATTTTTTCATTCGGCAAAGGTCGGGAGTAATACGTAATGAACCGTGCGCACTGATTAGGGAACAATGCGCGTCTTACTTGTTCACTGCCCACGGTCCATTTCTCCTTTCTTGATGAATTCTCGCCAACTCGGCCGCTCCGGCCTCACTGTTTCTGCCCTCGGCCTCGGCTGCATGGGCATGTCTGATTTCTACGGCCAGCGCGACGACGCCGAAAGCCTGCGCACCCTGGCCCGCGCCCTGGAGCTGGGCGTCACGTTTTTCGACACCGCCGACATGTACGGCCCCTACACCAACGAGGAGCTGCTCGGCCGCTTCTTCAAAGCCGATAAAACCCGCCGCGACAAGGTGGTGCTGGCCACTAAGTTCGGCATCGTGCGCGACCCCAACGACCCCAGCAAGCACGGCATTAGCGGCCGGCCCGACTACGTGCGGCAGGCGGCCGAGGGCAGCCTCCAGCGCCTCGGCACCGACCATATTGACCTCTACTACCAGCACCGCGTGGACCCCAGCGTGCCCATCGAAGAAACCGTGGGGGCCATGAGCCGCCTCGTGGAAGAAGGCAAAGTGCGCTTCCTGGGCCTCAGCGAGGCCGGCCCCGACACCATTCGCCGCGCCCACGCCACGCACCCCATCTCGGCCCTGCAAACCGAATACAGCCTCTGGAGCCGCGACGTGGAGGCGGAAATCCTACCCCTGCTCCGCGAGCTGAGCATCGGCCTGGTGCCGTATTCGCCGCTGGGCCGGGGCTTCCTCACCGGCGAAATCCAGAAGTTCGAGGACTTCGCGCCCGACGACTACCGCCGCCATTCGCCCCGCTTCCAGGGCGAGAATTTCGACAAAAATCTCCAGCTGGTGGGCCACCTGCGCGACCTGGCCCAAAGCAAAGGCGTCACCGCCAGCCAGCTAGCCCTAGCCTGGGTGCTGGCCCAGGGCGACGACCTGGCACCCATTCCCGGCACCAAGCGCGTGAAATACCTCGAAGAAAACGTGGGTGCCGTAAACGTAACGCTCAGCGCCGACGAGCTGCGCCACCTCGACGAGCTGCTGCCGCTGGGCGCCGCCGCCGGCACCCGCTACCCCGAAGCCGCGATGGGCATGGTGGGACGGTAGTCTGAACCACGGATTCGGCGGATTTTTCGGATTAATCGGATTTTGTGGACGAATATCCGACGGTGGTCTAAATCGTGGTGATTTATTTATTTATTGTGACTGTCAATACCTATTTTAATTATTGCGTGGTGCATGGTCAGTGATTTACTGAATGAGCAGGATTTGCGCACCAACACTCCACCGCGGTGGCGGAGCGAACAATTAAGGGCTTCCACGAGGCTAGTTTGGCCACTGCTTTTGGCACCAGGTCGGTGCGCCGCGGCGGGCAGCACCGTGGCGTATGCCTCCCAGGCATCGGGGTAGTACGTGGTATTGCGCTGATAACGAAGGGGTAGCATCTAAAAAAGCCGCCGCCCCGTGGCCGCGCCCCGACAGCCTGGCACCCGGCCTGCGATGCGCCGCGAGGCCCGTTCGATGGCCAGCCAAAGCCATACCTTTTCGTTTGCGTTTGCCGACAAAGGTCCACACTTCCTCCAGTTCTAACACCGCTTCTGGCTCGACTTCTCCCGAGACTTTTTTTATTCACCGCGCAATCGTCATGCGTGCAACCCCCATAACCCTTACGATGCTACGTTGCGAGTTACGTTCACCTAACAGCTTGCTTACCTGCTCATATCAGGTGGCCCGTTGGGGCGCGGCAGGCGCGAAAACGGCCTGATGACCACCGTCGTGGCAGCGATATTTGGCTTTGCCGCGACTCGACCCATTTTTTTGGAGGCGCTGGCTGGTACATTTGGCGCATGTCAAAATAGTTGAAATCATAAACGAAGGTAATAACCCACCATCGCTTAGACCACCGCCGAATATCCTTCTTATGCAGTGCAAAAAAGGGCTGTCCGGGTGGTAGCCCTTTCTGGATGTTTGTCCGTTTTCTTATCCATCCTCACGTAAGTGTTCGTCCACAAAATCCGGTTAATCCGAAAAATCCGCCGAATCCGTGGTTCAGATAAATTACCCCGTTCAGCTCATCCTGGGCCATTTTCGCCTGCCCGTGCATCTGCTGTGCGAGGTGCTGGCCTACTCGCTGGGCTACCGCTTCTACACGTACTTGCGCGCCCGCACCCCCGACCGCATCAGCGACCAGGGACGGCAGTTCATCTTCATTGGCGCGGCCACCGGGGCGCTGCTCGGCTCGCGCCTGCTGGGCCTGCTCGAACACCCCGAGCTGCTGCTGCACCCGCCCGGCGGCTGGCTCTACTACACCACCAATAAAACGATTGTGGGCGGCTTTCTGGGTGGTTTGATAGGGGTAGAGCTGACCAAAAAACGCCTCGGCATCCGCAGCAGCAGCGGCGACCTCATGGTCTATCCCGTCTTGCTGGGGCTGGCCATCGGCCGGCTCGGCTGCCACTTCAGCGGCCTCGAAGACGGCACTTTCGGCACCGCCACGCGCCTGCCCTGGGGAATGGATTTCGGCGATGGTATTTATCGCCACCCTACTAATCTGTATGAAATCAGCTTTTTGCTGCTGCTCGGCGGGCTGCTCTGGCTGCTAGGTCGCCGCCGGCCGCTGCCCGACGGCCGCCGCTTCGAGCTGTTTCTGGCCGGCTACCTGCTGTTTCGCCTGCTGGTAGAGTTTTTAAAACCCACGCCCGCGCTGGCCGGCCTGGGCCTCACGGCCATCCAGTGGGCGTGCGTGGGGGGGGTAGGGTATTACGTTTGGCTGTGGACGCGCAAGGGCACCCGCCAGCCAGATGCTGCGTTTGAAGTACATTAGGCCATTCAATTTATAGGCAGCGCTATGCAAGCGATTCCTGAAACCTCGCCCCACTTTAGTAATCTTCAACTGGAATTGCTGCGGCTGTATTCCCGCGATTTGCCGGAGGAAGAATTAATAGAAATCAAGCAGCTGCTGGCCGATTTTTTTGCTAAGCGCGCCATTGCTGGGGCTAATGCTTGGTAAGTGCCAACAACTGGACGGAAGCCGATATAGAGCGAATGCTGACCACGAAAATGCGAACTGGTAAAACCGAGGAGAATGCTGCGCTGCGTCATTGATACCAATGTGTTGCTCGTCTGCGTGTCAGATAAGTCGCCCTTACACTGGCTTCCGGATTGGTACTTACGAGTTATGCATAACCACCTAGATTTTAGCTGAATACGTTGAGGTAGTAGAGCGCCACATGGGGCCGATTGTGAGCCAGGATAGTGTAGATTCCCTCCTTACCCGGCGTAACCTCATTGAAATAGAACCCACTTACCGCTTCAACCTACTCCGCGACCCCAACGACAATAAATTCGTGAATTGCGCCATTGCCGCCAATGCCGTGTGCATTGTCAGCCACGACCGCGACTTTCGGGTGTTGCGGACCATTGAGTTTCCGAAGATGGCCGTGGTAGATACGGAAGGGTTTCGGGAGTTGATTTTTCCCTTGTCGCTGTAGTACTTCGCCTGTTAGTGGAATTTCTCAAGCCAACGGCCGCACGTTACTTTGCTAGAATGTTTTTGAAGACTTATGTATTAGTGGGCCTACTGGCACTTTTGACTTGGCCGGGGCTGGCCCAGCAAATTACCGTGGGTAGTGCGGTCTATATGGATACGACCAGCAGCCGCAATTCGGCGTGCGCCGAGGCGGCTGTGGCCCGCTACTATCAGGTAGCCGGTAAGTATCCGCGCAGCTCCGACACGCTGCTGCGTGAGGCGCAGGCATTTCTGCGCCAGCGGGGCCAGGCGTACGCGGGCAGCGGCTACATCACCTTCCGCTTTATTGTGGACTGCCAGGGGCACCGCGAGCCGCGCACCCAAGTATTGCAAACGGACGCTACCTACCGGCGCTTTGCCTTTCCGCCTGCCTTGGTCTCCGCCCTGTATGCTTATTTGCAAACCCTTACCGAGTGGCGGGTTGGCCAGGCGGCGCACCCGGTGCGCTACATTACGTATTTAAACTTCAAAATGCAGGATGGCAAAGTGGTGGCTGTTACTCCTTAGCGGTTTACTAACCGGGCCGCTGCCCGGCCACGCCCAGCCCGCCGGGCCCGCTCGCTCGGTTTCCGCCGACTGCGGCAGCAAGGCTTACCAGGATTCGCTGGTAGCGCGCTACATTGACCGGGGTGCCGAAAAATACGGTTACCTCGACCCGCGCTGGGCACAGTATTGCGATAGCCTAATTGCGCGCTGCCCCAATATCGCGGTGGCCTACCAGCACAAGGCCGTGCCGCTCGTGAAGGATGGAAAATGGGAGGAAGCCTTCGCGCTGGAAGACAAGGCCGTGGCGCTGGACCCGCGCACCTGGCTAGCCTACCGGGGCTTCTTGAAAGTCATTAAAACCAAGGACTACGCGGGCGGCCTAGTCGATTTTCAGCAGGCGGCCCGCCTCAACCCCAAGGGCCGCGAAATGGACCACACCTACCCGTTTTTCGAGGGCCTCTGCCACCTCGAAACCAGGCAGTATGCCCAAGCGGAAGGCGACTTTAAGCGCGACATTGCTTTGCAAAAAGCGTCCTCCGCCGAAGCAAACGTGCATTTCAACAGCCTGTTCTACCTGGGAGTGCTCTATTTCGAAATGAAGAAATACGCCCTGGCCGAGCAGTATTTGCAGCAGTGCCTGCAGCAGTATGCCCAACACCCCGATGCCAATTATTACCTCGCCCTAACTTACCGGGCCGAAGGGCGCGAAGCCGCCGCCCGTCAGTGCCTAACGTTTGCCCAAGAGTGCCTGGCCAAAGGCTATCAGCTGAATGAGGATAATATTGTGTATGAAAACTACCCGCACCAAATAACCGCTTACGAAGTGCAGCAAGCACTGCATCAGTAGAAAGTAATTTTCCACTTCGCTTATAGATGGTCATTTCGTCCCATGCCCGGACGCCCCATGCCTACTGCGATTTAAACCTGCTCCGCAACCATGACGACGGATTTGTAGATTGCGCCATTGCCGCCAATGCCAAGTGTCTCGTCAGTCACGGCCGCGACTTTCGGGCATTGCGAGATGTAAAGTTTCCGAAGGTAGCGGTGGTGGATACGGAGGCATTTCGGGAATTATTAGATAAACAGTCAAGAAGATGATTGATATTGATTATCAAAAGCACCAGCCTACCACTAAGTACAAGAGAAATAGCTTGGACTGTTATCTGTGTTATGCTCGTAAAAAGCTTGTTATTTCTACTCCAGAAGAGGCTGTTCGACAAGCTGTGATAAAGTATTTCATTGAAGTACTACAAGTTCCTGCTAATAGCATTGATGCAGAAGTTCCAATGAGTCACTATACTAAAGGACAAAAAGGAAGGGCTGATATCATTGTTCGAGGACATCAGGATGCGCCTCTAATACTAATAGAGTGTAAAGCACCTACTCAGTTTTTGTCGGACGCAGTAGTGGAGCAGGTTAAGCGATACGATGAATTTGTTCAAGCTAGGGTGCTATTAGTGACAAACGGGATAGAGTCGTATGCTGCGGAACGGGATGAAAAAGGTAGTTGGCGTGAGTTATTGAATATGCCAACCTATTTAGAATTAGTAAACAAGAATTCGCTTGACTACTTGGAATATGAAGAGTTGGAATATGAGCGGGTTGATTTTAGCAAGCCCATTCCAGGAGATATTCTGGCAGAATGTTTCGATAACGGATATATAGGAGAAGAAACAAATCCTAACCTTTATCCTATAATTTTTAACCTAATGGGCTGGCTATTTGATGCCAAAGATAAAATATTGCCCAAAGTATTGGATAAAGTTCAATTGATTGAAGATGCAGGCATCCGTCTTGCTCAGTTTGGTAATGCTGGTGGAGGTGCTTTTGGAACGGAATATCGGTACTTTATACTGAAGGACCGTGAGCAGAATAACCAAATTATTTCACTGACCATAACCGGGATAATGAAAACTGTGAATGACCCGCAGTGGGGTAATCGAAATGGTGCTACGATTCTAGCAGTTGCAATTGATGATTTTAAGTCAAGTCACATGTCGCTTGAGCTTAGGCTTGATAAGTACGTAACTTTAGAAAAGAATACAGCTACTATTTGGCACGATGGTACACTAACTGTTGGTAAACTTGGACAAGCCAAGCGGAAAGCTGTAATTGAGTACATATTCTCAAAAGCACCATACCTAATTAATGATGCAGGTAAAATAATTTTAGGTGTTTTTGATTTGGTTCAAGAAATACATTCTAACCAGTTGCAAACACAAAGCTTCTTGGAGAACCTGATTTTGTACGCGCTATTGCGTGATGAATACCGTCAGTTACACAAGAAATCAATTAGGTAAATCCCCTCCTATGCCTGAACGCCCCTACACCTACTACGACTTCACCCTCAGCCTGTGCCCGCAGTGCCTGCGGCGCATCGAAGCCAAAATCGTCTTTGAGGACGGCAATGTGTTCATGCTCAAGCGCTGCCCCGAGCACGGGCGGCAAAAGGTGCGCATCGCCACCGACATCGAGTACTACAAAAGCATTCGTAACTACGTGAAGCCCAGCGAGACGCCGCGCCGCTTCAACATGGCCACGCACTACGGCTGCCCCTACGACTGCGGCCTCTGCACCGACCACGAGCAGCACTCCTGCCTCACCGTGATTGAGGTGACCGACCGCTGCAACCTCACTTGCCCCACCTGCTACGCTGAAAGCAGCCCTACCCACGGCCGCCATCGCACCCTCGAAGAAATAGAGGCGATGCTCGACCTGGTAGTGGCCAACGAGGGCGAGCCCGACGTGGTGCAGATTTCGGGCGGCGAGCCCACGCTGCACCCGCAGTTCTGGGAAATTCTGGATATGTGCAAGCGCAAGCCCATCAAACACTTAATGGTGAATACCAACGGCGTGCGTCTGGCCAAAGACGAAGCTTTTGTGGCGCGGCTGGCTACCTACTCCGGCGCGTTTGAGGTGTATTTACAATTCGACTCGTTCCGCGAGGAAGTATTACTCAAAATGCGCGGCCGCGACCTGCGCGAGGTGCGCCAGCAGGCCATTGCGAACCTCAATAAATACAACCTCAGCACCACGCTGGTCGTGACCCTGCAAAAGGGGCTGAACGACGACGAGATGGGCGATATTATCGACTACGCGCTCAAGCAGAAGTGTATTCGCGGCGTCACGTTTCAGCCCACCCAGGCCGCCGGCCGGCTCGATAATTTCAACCCCGAAACCGACTCGTTTTCGCTCACCGAAGTGCGCCAGGGCATCATCGACCAAAGCTCGGTTTTCACGGCCGCGGATTTACTACCCGTGCCCTGCAACCCCGACGCGCTGGCAATGGCCTACGCCCTCAAACTCGACGGCGAAGTGTTCCCGCTCACCCGCTATATCGACCCCGCCGACTTGCTCCAGAGCGGCGGCAACACCATCGTGTATGAGCGCGACCCGCGTCTGCGCCAGCACCTGCTCAAATTATTCAGCACCGCCAACACCGTTGATACGGTGGTGCCCGAAATGGACCAATTATTATGCTGCCTACCCCAGGTTTCGGCACCCAACCTGGGCTACGATAATTTATTCCGAATAATTATTCTGCAATTTATGGACGCCTGGAATTTCGACGTGCGCGCCGTGAAAAAATCCTGCGTCCACATCGTGAGCAAGGACCTGAAAATTATTCCGTTCGAAACGATGAATATCTTTTACCGCGACCAGGAAAAATTGGCGCGGCTGGAAGAATTACGCGGCGAACGCCTGGGAATTATATGAGCGAGCCCCAATTGCCGCCGCCCGCGCCGGAGGATAAAAAAACGGTTTCTTGGCCGCTGATACTCAATCTGGGCCTGTTGCTACTCGTGGTTGGCTTTAGCGGCGGCGAGGTGGGCGTTATTTCGAGCAGCGTGTTGGGGCTGGTTGTTATCAACGGGCTGGCGGCGCTCATCGTGCGTATTTCCGGTGGGCGCATGAGCTACGTTATCGCCTTCGTGCTCTCGTGCCTGGCGCTACTGCTGATTGGGCTCAGCGTGTGTGCGCTACTGCTGTCGAACATGGGCGGTATGCACTAATCAGCCTTCGCGCCTTATGGCTTTACCTCCAAAATCACCAGCCTCCAAGCATGGCCTTGTCGTGCCATTGGCGCTGAATGCCCTGTTGCTCCTGCTGGCCGGCGGTCTGGCATATTCATTAGTCACTCCAGATGCGGTGAGCGGTAAGCCTCACCCCAAGGACATTGCGTATGTGCTGTTTTTCACGGCCGTACTCCTTGCTGGTCCTGATGTATTCGCCATTCTGGTCGCAGCCTTGCTTCACAAGCCGCAGTGGATAAACGGCTTCGCCCTGGCTGGTCTGCTGGTATTTTTGATTGGCCTGGGGTCGTGCGGCTACATGTTGTAAGCGGGTAGGCGGGCCAGGTGTTAGGCCGGCGTGGGCTGGCACTTCGGGCAGCTATACGTGGCCCGGCCGCCCACGTAAAATTTCTCGATTTTCACCTTCGGGTGACGCGGGCAAAAGGTATGCGCGTCGCTGCCGGGGGTAGCCGACTCGTCCCACTCGCGGGCGTGAATGAGAAACGATTTCGGGAAAAGCCGGTAATTCGCCTCGTGCTGAATCGCCGTCGTCAACACTAATTGAATGGCGGCGTGCAACGCCGTGGTTTCCTTCTCAGACAAAGAATTACCTAAACGCTCGGGGTGAATTTTGGCCTGAAATAAAACCTCGTCCACAATCCAGTTACCGAGGCCGGCGGTGAGGCTCTGGTCGAGCAGCAGCGGCTTCACGAATACCTTGCGGCGGCTGAGTTTCTGGTGCAGCTCGGCGGCAGTTATTTGCAGCGCGTCGGGGCCGAGCTTCTTGGCTTTCTGGTACGCTTCGGCGCTATCGGCCAGCCGGATGCGGCCAAACTTGCGCGGGTCGATAAACGCCAAATTCAGGCCCGAATCGCTGAGCTGCCAAGCCACGCGGGTGAAGCGCGGGGCATCGGGCGCGTCGCGGTAGGCACCGATGTCGCCGGTCATGCCGAAGTGCAATACCAGCAGGCGGCCATTATCCAACTCCAAGAAGCAGTTTTTGCCCAGTCGGCCGGTGCCAGTAATGGTGCGGCCCAGCAGGGCGGCGCGCAGCTCGTCTTCGGGCACGGCCAGCACGTGCGCGTCGCGCACTTCGAGGCCGGTAATCGTCTGGCCCACGGCCACTTCGTCTATAAAACGGCGGTAGGTTTCGACTTCGGGTAATTCGGGCACGGTAGGTAATTAGCAGTGAACAAGGAATAATGAGCAATGAACAGTTGAGGCCAACCCCATTGTTCACTGCTCATTGCTCCTTGTTCATCACTTTAGCTTGGCCACGCGCTGGCCGGCGCGGTCGTACACGTCGCCGCTGGGCGTTATGAAAAGCTGGTGCTGGCGGTCATCTTCGAGCACGAACGGAAAAGTAGTGTCGCCGGTGCGGCGCAGGTGGCCTACTACCTGCGCCTCGCGCACGGCCCCGTCGTCGTCGGCGCTGCTTTCATCGGCCAGGCGCACCACGTTCAGGGCGCTGGTCAGGTAATACGGCTCATCAGGGTTAGCGCGAAACGTGAGCTGCCCTACCAGCCGCACGGGTGCGGCGCTGGCGTTGCGGGCAAGTGGGGCATCGTTGTCGTCCTGGTCATCCTCGTCGGCTTCGGCCGCGGGGCGGGGGGTAGGGGCCAGCGCGATGGGCTGGGCCGACGGCTGGGCACCCGCCCGGTTGCTGGCCGCAATCTGGGCCGTGGCGCGGTTCCAGCCGCGGCTGATGGCGGCCAGGCGCGGGGCCAGGCCGGGATGGGTTTCCGAGCCTTCCTCGGGCGACACGGCGGCCATCGCGGCCTGCGCCTGGGCGAGACTGGCCCCCAGGCGGCGCAGCACGAAGCCTGAAAACTCGTCGGCCTCCAACTCGTCCTGCGGCTGCGAGCCGCCGCCGCGCAGCGTGTGGCCGTTGAGGTGGTGGCCCATCTCGTGCGCCAGAATGCTGATGCCGGCCCAGTCGGTGTGGCCGGCGCGGTTCACGGCCGCCAGAAACTGCGGGTTATAGAGTAGGTAGCGCTTGCCGCCGTACACCACGGCCGCGGCATTAGCTACCTGGTCGGTGGCGCGCAGCTCGAAGCGCGGCTGCAAGCCCACGGCGTCGGTTATTTCGCGGATAATGCCGGCCGCCTGGCTAGCGGGCATGTCGGCGGGGGTAGGGGCCTGCGCCCGGCTGGCCGGGGCCGCCGCCAGCAGCAAAAGCGCCGACAGACCGGCAGCTACCGCCAGCCGGCGAAAAACGCGAGGAAGAAGGAGCATTGCGGGGCTTGGTTGGTAATTATTAACTGACAGCTAGTTGTCATTGCTTGCTGCGCAACGCGCTCGCTATGACGGACGATTAGCGGGAAGTCCAGTATAAAGACAACGTTACGGCCGACCTTTTTCGTTTAACGAAACAGCGACTAACAGTGGTCGCTGCTACCCCGCCCCTTTCCTTCAGCCATGACCACCACCGCTCATTTGGACACTGACCCCGCTACGCCGGCCGTGCGGGTGCAGCCCGGCGTTCCGTTCCGGCTCGCCGACATTGACCCGAATAACACCGAGCCATTTTCCCGTCACCAAAAAAAGCTGCGCGAGCGTCAGCAAGAACTGCGCAAGCAGCTCAGCGACTACCAGGTAAACCTCTACGCGGAGGACCGCCGTAGCCTGCTGCTCGTGTTTCAGGCAATGGACACCGGCGGCAAGGACGGCACTATCCGGGTGCTGCTCACGGGCGTGAACCCGGCCGGCATCGAAGTGGAATCTTTCAAGCAGCCCAGCGCCGAAGAGCTGGCCCACGATTTTTTGTGGCGCATTCACCAGCACACGCCGGGCAAAGGCCGCATCGGGGTCTTCAACCGCTCGCACTACGAGGATGTGCTCGTGACGCGGGTCCACGGCCTCATCCAGCCCCTCACCTGGCAGCAACACTACCAGGACATCATCAACTTCGAGCAATTACTAACCCGCAGCGGCACCCGCGTTATCAAGTTCTTCCTCTACATCTCGAAAGAAGAGCAAGCCAAGCGCCTGCAATCCCGCCTCGACAAACCTAAAAAACGCTGGAAATTTCAGCCCGACGACCTCAAGGAGCGCGCCCTCTGGGACAGCTACCAGGTGGCCTACCAGGAAGCCCTGGCCGCTACCTCTACCCTCGATAGTCCTTGGTACGTGATTCCGGCCAACAGCAAGCGCGCCCGCGACCTGGCCGTCGCCGAAATCGTAGTGGCCGCCCTGGCCGAGATGAACCCCCAGCCGCCCGCCGCCACCTTCGACGTGGCCGCGCAGGTAATTAAGTAAGGAGTAGTAAGAGCAAGGGGAGTAAGTTGAGTAAAGTCGTTCAGAGTAGTTGAACGACCTTACTCAACTTACTCCCCTTGCTCTTACGCCCTATCTTATTCGAGATGGCAACGGGGAGTAGCGCGAACTACAACGTTCGCGCTACTCCCCGTTGCGTAACAGCAGTTACTCCCCTTGCTCTTACTACGCAACGCTAGTTCATCCAGAGCGTGGCCACCTGCTCGAAGCGGTGGGCGGCAAAGGCGCCGTAGGGGCGCTCGGCATAAAAGCCCAGCACGTGCACGTGGGCTCTGCCGGTTTGGGCGTGGGGTAGCACGCGCACCGGATACACGCGGCCGGCCGTGGGCCAGTCGCCGACGTAGCCCGTGGGGCGGGCCGTGTCGTCGATGCAGCGGGCAAATTGCTGCACGGGAAGGGGGGTAGGGAGCTGTGTCTTACGCATGACCAAAGATACGAAAAATTTGTATAAACTAAAAATTTTGGCAAAAATAATCCGGCGTAAAATCTCCCATTCAGGCGCGTTAACTGGGTGAAAACAAAATGAATCGGTTAGTTGTTGGGGCGGGGTTAGATTTACTAATATGGCTGGCTAATGATTGTTAGTCCCACTGCCTATTTACGCGAAAACCGTGCCGACCAGATTCAGGGTCAGCACGGTTTTTTTAGCGTGGCACGGGGCGGCTCAGCGCTTATTCAAATCCACCGCCTGGTAAGCGATGAGCAGGTCGGTGCGGGTGCCCGGCGGGCGGTAATACACCAGCAGGTCGTACTGGTTTTCGGTTTCTTGGTGGGTGCCTTCGAAGTAAATTTCGTCGGGCGCGGCCCCGGCGCGCTTGGGGGCCACGGCGTAATCGTAGTTGTAGTAGCCCTGCTTGAGCAGCGCGTGGCCGGTGTAGCGCTGTTGCAACGAGTCGTACGTCAGCCGAAACTCATCCTTGAGCTGCCAGTCGCTGAGCGCGCCAAATATGTACACCGGGCCGGGCGCGGGCTGCGCGGCCTTCAGGTTGAAGGTAACCTGGGCATAGTCGGCATTATAGGCCCCGTTGCCGTACTCGCGATTTTCGAATACGCGCTGGCCGTTGGCATCCACATACTGGTTGTAGGCCAGGCCGTTGCGGGTGGACTCTTCGAGCAGCTCCACCTGTGTCGGGGTGCCCTGGCGCAGCAGCCGCGCCACGCCCATGCCATTGGCCTGCAAGGAGCGGGTATCGAAGTAGCGGTACTCGCTCAGGCCCGGAAAAGCGTTTTCGTAGTTGATATACTGGTATTGCAGCACGCGGTCGGCATCGCTCACGAAGGTGGGGGTAAGGTTGTAGTGCGCATTGTCCCAGCGGAAATTCTGGCGCAGCACCACCTTCACCTCGGCGGCCGGGTTCACCAGCGCCACGGCGCTGTAATTGATGTTGAAGTTGAGCTGCTGGTAGGCGTAGCGCGCATCCAGGCCGCCGGCCAGAATGCCCTGTTGCAGCGTCGCAACCACTTGGTTTTCATACACTAGCATCCGGCGCGAGAGCAGCGGCGCGCCCGCCTGGTTCTGCACCACCAGCAGGTAATTGCCACTGAGCTTCACGCGCGGCACCTGCAAGGTGTAGTGGTAATAAGGCACTTTAGTATTGACCGAGGTCTGGTAGTTGGTGAGCGTAAACTCGTTTATCTCGCTCAGAAACTGCATGTCCGTGATTTGCGAGGGCGTCCAGTTCAGGTCGCAGTTAATGAGCTTGGCCGTGAGGCGCGGCGCTTGCTCGCCCAGCACGTCAAACTCCAGCGTCACGGGCTGCTCCTGGCTCAGCGGCACGATGGGCGGGTTGAAAATGTCAGTGGCCTGGCCCGTGGGCACGTAGCACTGCACGCTGCGCACGCTGGGGTCATATATATAGTCGAGGTAGCGCAGCGTGCGGTCGGCGTAGTATTCGGCCGGTTTCTGCTGGCTCACGGGCGCGTTGGGGTTGGTGATGGGGGTGCCCAGCGGCACGCAGCCGGCCGCCAGCAGCAGCAGGGGGTAGGAGAGGGGGCGAAAGCGCATGGAACGAAAGTACGGCCGTTCGTTTGGCGCGGCCGGCCGGCGCGCTACATTCGCCCGGTGGCTCCCAGTGCCGGTGTGAGCCGCAGCCGGCCTGGGTCGGGGTTTGGCCCTGGTCATTTCAACAAAACACAGCCGCTCCTCAACTTAAATGAAGCTTCGGGAAATCGTAAAACTGCTTGATGGCCAGTCCAACGCCACGCGGCGCGCGCTGATTATTGAGCATCTCGACGCGCTGGGCGTTCGCTACGTGGAGCAGAAATACGCCACTGGCACCAACCTGCTCGTCGATTTGGGCCGGGCAGCCGGTAAAATCGGGGTGGGTACGCACTTCGACCGCGTGCCCGTTTCGGCCGGGGCCAATGACAATGGCTCGGCCATTGCCGTCGGCCTCGATATTATTCGCAAGCACCAAAAAGCCGGCAGCGAAGCCGGCGTGCGGGTGTTTTTTTTCGACGAAGAGGAAGCGGGCCTCAAGGGCTCGCGGGCCTATGTTGCGCACTACGGCATCGCCAACCTGGCGGGGCTGCTCAATATGGAGCTGGTCGGAATGGGCGATAAGTTTGCCCTGTGGCCTGTAGATGGCTCACGCAGTGGGCCGCTGCTTCAGGCATTTGAGGCAGTTGCCCGGCGCCAGCAAATAAGTTGCCGCCGGTTTGACCAGATAGTGACCAACACCGCCGACCACGTGCCTTTTCGCCAAGCCGGGCTGCGCGACACCTTTACCCTAACGTGCATCACGGACCAGGATATGGCGATTGCGCAGCACTATTTCCAGGCCCTGGCGCAGCAGGCCGACACCACCAAGCTGATGGAAATACTGGCGCAGGCCCCGTTGTTCAGGCACTACCACCAGCCCACCGATACGTACGAAAAGCTGAGTGAAGCTGCGCTAGCCATGACGTCGGCCGCCTTTTGGGAAACCATTCTGGCTGCCCAATAAAGTTCTGGCCAACCTGAAATAAAGCCCCGTTGCAGCAGCACGGCAGGTTAGTTTTTGAGCGTACGCAAATTAGCAGGGGGTAGTACGCAGAAATGTGCGCTACCCCCTGCTAATTTGCGTACGAAGCAGGAATGCCCGCTGTCTGTGTTCCAGATTGCCAAGCGAGCATTCTCCCGTCGCCAATAATTCGAAATAAATCTTCCTGTATGAATAAAAATGCTCTTTTTCTCAGCCTGCTTATTTCGGTAGTCTGTAGCTCATGCTCCGTTAAATTAGCCGCGCTGGTTGATAAAACTCCTGAGCAGATACAAGCTGCCTACAAGGTGACAAAAGACGTATCCTACGGTGCTGATAAGGAGCAGGATATGGACATTTATCTGGCAGAAAATGTCAAGCAGTTAAAAAGTAAAAACTACACCATCGTTTTTCTGCACGGTGGCGGCTATTATATCAGCGACAAGTCGCGTGAGGAGCGGTACATTCAGCCTTATCTGAAAAAAGGCATGAATGTGGTCAATCTGAATTACCGAATTAAACGCGGAATTCCTGTTGCCACCGAAGATTTAACCTACGCGCTGAATTTTTTGAAAGCCCACAACGATACGTATCACCTGAATCTAGACCGGGTAATTCTGACGGGCTTTTCGGCCGGCGCGCACATCGCCAGCATGGTGGCGGTAACGGCTAACGACCCGACTTACCCCAACAAGCTGGACGCGGGAATTAAAATTGCCGGAGTTATCAACTTCTCCGGCCCGGTCGATGGCTTAGACGTGGTGGAAAAGGTATTTATGAGCAACGACGTGCCCATTATGAAGGAAATCGGTTTCGCGCTTTTCCCGGAAACCACCGATTATGCGCCCAAAGAGCTTATTCGAAAATACGAGCCGATAACGTATTTTGATAAAAACGACCCGCCGTTTTTTATCTGGCACGGCGGCAAAGACGACCAGGTGCCGCCCGAAACCTTTGTAAAATTCGTGGATTTGCTCAACGAAGACAAGCAAAAGAACGAAGTTCTTTTTATACCGCAAGGCCTTCACAGCCCCAATTCCGGCGAGCTAAAAGACGCTTACGTGGAGATATTTAAGTTTCTGGATAAGAAATAGTGCCTGCTCAGAAGGTTTCGAATTAATTAAAAAACGTCATGCTGAATAAAGTGAAGCATGACGTTCTTTCAATAGAACTTACTCAAATCGTCTGTCATTGCGAGCGAAGCGCGGCAATCGTACCCGAACGATGCCCGAACGATTTCGTTCTGGTGCGATTGCTTCGCTTTGCTCGCAATGACAAACGATTTGCGTGAGTCCTAATAAGAAATCTTACATTTCCGCTAGCATTTCCCAACGGTCATTCATCTTGGCCAAGTCCTTTTTGACCTGCTCAAATTTCACCGTTGTGTCTTTTAGCTGTGACGTGTTTTGATAAATTTTCGGGTCGGCCAATTGCTTTTCATAGATGGCCATTTCCTTTTCCAGCTTGTCGATAGTGGCTTCTACCTCGGCTATTTCGCGCAGGGCTTTCTTTTGGTCGGGCGAAGCGGTTTTAGTGGGAGTGGCTTCGGTTTTCTTCTCTTCTTTGGGCTGGGGCTTGCTGGCCGAAGGGCTGGGTAGGCCGGCTTTTTTGGCGGCTTTCTCGCGGTCCTCCTGCCAAAGCTCATACTCGGCGTAGGTGCCGGGGTATTCCTTGAGCTGGAAGTCTTCGATATACCAGATTTTGGTGGCCACGTTTTCCACGAAAAACCGGTCGTGACTGATGACGATAAACGTGCCCTCATACTGCTCCAGGGCCTGAATGAGGATGTTGACCGACACCATATCCAGGTGGTTGGTCGGTTCGTCGAGCAGCAGGAAATTGGCTTCCGAAATCAGGGTTTTGGCCAGCGCCACGCGGCTTTTCTCGCCGCCGCTGAGCACCTTGATTTTCTTGAATACTTCCTCGCCGGTGAACAGAAACGAGCCGAGTACCGAGCGCAATTCCATGTCGTTGCGCTTCGAGCCAGCCTCGCTCATCTCCTGCAAAATCTCGTTTTCCAGGGTCAGCGATTCAAGCTGATGCTGGGCGTAGAACGACATGATGACGTTGTGGCCGAGCTGGTGCTTGCCATCGGTGGGGGCTTCGGTGCCGGCCACGAGGCGCATGAGCGTCGATTTGCCCTTGCCGTTGGCCCCGATGAGCGCGATTTTATCACCCCGCTCAATGTGCACGTTGGTATCGCGGAAAATCAGCTTCTGGTCGTACTTCTTGGTCACATGCTCCATACGCAGCACGTGGCGACCGGGCTCCACCTTGAAGGTGAATTTCATGTTGATTTTGGCCGCGTCCTGGGCCACGTCCTCAATGCGCTCCATTTTATCGAGCGCCTTCACGCGGCTCTGGGCCTGCTTGGCTTTGCTGGCCTTGGCCTTGAAGCGCTCGATAAATTTTTCGGCCTGCCGAATCTGGGCCTGCTGGTTTTCGAAAGCACCTTTTTGGATGAGGTTACGCTCTACCTTTTCCTCCAGATAATAGGAATAATTACCAGCGTAGGGCACGAGCTTGCCGCCCAGCACCTCCACGGTAGTATTGGTGGTGCGGTCGAGAAACGCGCGGTCGTGGCTCACGATAATAACGGCGCCCTCGTAGTCGGCCAGGTAGTTTTCTATCCACTTGATACTGGGCAGGTCCAGGTGGTTGGTGGGTTCGTCGAGCAGCAGCAGCGAGGGCTGTTGCAGCAGGATTTTGGCCAGCATCACGCGCATCCGCCAGCCGCCCGAAAACGACTTCAGCGGCTTTAGCAATTCCTCGGTTGTGAAGCCCAGCCCTTCGAGAATCTCCTCGGCCTTGGACTGCATGGTGTAGCCGCCCAGCGCCTCGAAGCGCTCCTGTAGGTCAGCCAGCTTCTCCACCAGGTCGTCGGTGTAGTTGGTTTCGAACTCGATGAGGATGGCGTCGATTTTTTTCTGCAATTCCAGCGCTTCCGCGAAGGCTTGCATGGCCACGTTGAGGATAGACTCGTGGGTGTCGTAGCTCAGCAAATCCTGGTTGAGAAAGCCCAGCGAGACTTCCTTGCTCATCGAAATAGAGCCGCCGTCGGCTTTGTATTCGCCCACCAGCAGGCGCAGCAGGGTCGATTTGCCGGTGCCGTTCAGCCCAATCAGGCCAATTTTATCCTTGGGTTTGATGTGTAGGCTGGCATTGTCGTAGAGGGCACGCGAGCCGAAATGGAAGTCGAGGTCAGAAATGGAAATCATGGCGGGGCCGGCAGGGGCCACTATAAAAGCAAGTGAGGCGTGAAGCGGGGGGTAGGGCGAAAATCAGCCGCTGGCCCGCGCACGGGTGGCCACGCAAAGGTACGGCCAGTAGGGGCAGTAGCGCGCAGCTTCTGCTTCGTGCGCGAGCGTAGCGAGCCGGCATAACCGCGCCGCTTGGCCCGTATGCCAACTGTTCGCCGCGTTCGCGCACGAAGCGGAAGCTGCGCCCTACCCCCCACCTTTGCGTCCATGCCACACGCGCCCAGCTCCGAAACCATCCTGCTCATCGACGATGAAAACCACCTGCGCACCATCACGGCGCGGCTGCTGGAGCTGGAAGGCTACGCCGTGCTGCAAGCCCCCGACGCCTACCGCGGCCTGGCCCTGCTGGCCGAGCACGCCGACGATATTATTCTCATTCTCTGCGATGTAAAGCTGCCCGACGCGAACGGCGTGGAGCTGCTGCCGCGCTTCCGGCAGAAAGCCCCGCTGGCCGAAGTGGTGCTGTTGACCGCCTACGGCACCGTGCCCGACAGCGTGCGCGCCATGAAAGCCGGCGCCTTCGACTACCTCACCAAAGGCGACTCCGACGACCAATTGGTGGTGGTGGTGGACCGCGCCGTGGCTAGGGCGCGCCTCCAGCGCCGGGTGGCCGAGTTGGAAAAGCAAGTGGGCCAGCGCCACACGTTTGAAACCATACTGGGCCACGCGCCGGCCCTGGAAGCGGCCAAGCACTTGGCCCGCCAGGTGGCACCCACTGAGGCTACCGTGCTGCTCGAAGGCCCCACCGGCTCGGGCAAGGAGCTGTTTGCCCAGGCCATTCACCAAGGTAGCGGGCGCGCCGCCAAGCCATTCGTGGCCGTCAATTGCAGCGCTTTTGCCAAGGATTTGCTCGAATCGGAGTTGTTTGGCTATAAAAAAGGTGCCTTCACCGGGGCAGTGGCCGATAAGAAGGGGCTGATTGAAGAAGCCAGCGGCGGCACCTTGTTTCTGGACGAAATCGGCGAGCTGGAGCTGAATCTGCAAGCTAAACTGTTGCGGGTGCTCGAAAGCCAGGAGTTTATCAAGGTGGGCGACACGCGGCCTACCCGCGCCAACGTGCGCCTGGTGGCGGCCACCAACCGCAACCTGCGTCAGGAGGCCGCCGAAGGCAATTTTCGGCCCGATTTGTATTACCGCCTGTCGGTGTTCGTGGTGCCGGTGCCGCCGCTCAGCGCCCGCCGCGCCGACGTGCCGGAGCTGGCCGGCTTCTACCTCAACTACTTTGCCGCCAAGCTGAAACGGCCCCCGCTGGCCCTGGCCCCCGAGGCCCTGGCCGCCCTGCAAGCCTACCCCTGGCCCGGCAACGTGCGCGAGCTGCGCAACGTGCTGGAGCGCGCCGCCATCCTCACGCCGCCCGGCCAGTCGGTAGAAGTAGCCGGCCTACCCCTCGAAGTGCAGCTGGCCGCCGCGCCCGGCCCCGCGAGCCTGGCCGCCGAAGACGAGCGCAGCCTGCGCAATGCCGAGATGCAGCACATCCGGCGCATTCTGCGAGAAGTGGGTGGCAACAAGGCCGAGGCGGCGCGGGTGCTGGGTATTGCGCACACTACGCTATACCGAAAAATCCAGGAGTACGGACTGTAAAGCGAAGCGCTACCCCGTCTCACAGCCTCCACTGGCTACCGCTGCACGGCGTGCGCTGGCAGGTCGCCGTTGAACTCGCCGTGGGCGGCCCACAGCGCGTAGGCGTCGTTCGAGAGGCTCTCGGCCATGAAGGAGCGCATGGCGTAGCCCCGGCATTCGAGGCAGTAGCGCAGAAAGTCGGGCTCCGCCTGGCTGGTGATGAAGCCGCGCGCCACCACATCGGCTTGCCGGGCGGCGGGCAGCGCCCCCAGCCAGTCGTAGAAGTCGGTTGCCGTGAGGGGAAAGTCGTTGGTCTGAGCGTAGTATGCCTTGGCGGCGTGAGTGATTTCGGTAAGTAAATCGGACATAGCACAGGAGGCCCCGGCTAGGGGAGGGGCTGCGTACGCCCTGCCAGTGTGGGGCCAATCGGCGCAAAACCCGCCTGGCACCATCGCAGCGGCCCTGGCAGCCGGTGAGTACCCTAGCACTTTGCACGTCATCCTAGTAAAACGCTAGCCAGGCGCGGCCGTGCCGGATGCGACAGCGCGGGGGATAAAAGTGCAAGTGTCTGTCAAAAAAACAGCTGGGCGAAGTGCTACCCCTCCCTGCATGGCCCGGCTGCCGCCTTGCTGTTGGCAGGCCTGCTGAGGCTGCGCTAGGCTAGCGTTTTACAAAGCGCCCTAGCAAAACGCTAGTGCCTGCTCACAGGCTGCCCGGAGCCTACATGGTTTTTTAAAAAATATTATTCATGATAATCAGGTAGTTGCTTGGTATTAGAGCCCGGTTTCGCTGCCTGGGTCGGGGTTTGCCAAGGGAAGGGCACATCCATTCACCATTCATTTTCCTGCTGCCATGTCTGCTGCCCTTCTTGCCCCGCTGCTTGCTTCTGCTGGTATTGGCCTTCTCTGGCTCTGCTACAAGTCGGTTGACTTTTTCGACAATATCTAGCCCTACCCCCCCCCGCTGCTGCCATGATGCTTGCCCTGCTGCTGCTCTCCCTCGCCACGTTTGGCTACCTGTGCTACGTGCTGCTGAAGCCGGAGAAATTTTAAGGCTGATTGTTGATTGCAACTTACTGATTGATACTATTTTATCTGGCTTACCGGATAGCAGTCAACGAGTGGCAGTCAACAAGTAACAATCAATTCCATGAATAAAGAACTACTCGGCATCCTCGTCATCTACGGCGCAACGGTGCTGCTGGCCGTGCCGCTCGGCCGCTACCTGGCCGCTATCTACCGGGGCGACAAAAGCTGGTCCGACTTCCTGCTGCCGCTGGAGCGGCTGCTCTACCGCCTCGGCGGGGTGCGGCCCGAGCGCGAGATGACCTGGCAGCAACACATGCTGGCGCTGCTGGCCATCAACCTGGTATGGTTTCTATTTGCCATGCTGGTGCTCTGCACGCAGGGCAGCCTACCCCTCAACCCCGACCACAACCCGAGCATGACGCCCGACCTGGCGTTTAACACGGCCATCTCGTTTCTGGTAAACTGCAACTTGCAGCACTATTCGGGCGAGTCGGGCCTGTCGTACCTCTCGCAGATTTTCTGCATCATGTTCCTGCAATTCGTGTCGGCCGCCACCGGCATGGCCGCTTGCGTGGTCGTTTTCAACGCCCTGAAAGAAGGCAGCACCGAAAAGCTCGGCAATTTTTACAACTACTTCGTGCGCAGCATCACGCGGGTGCTGCTGCCGATTTCGTTCCTCTTGGCGCTGGTCCTGGTGTTCCAGGGCTCGCCCATGACCATGCAGGGCAAAGCGGCCCTCGTCACCGTGCAGGGCGACAGCACGGCCGTGAGCCGCGGCCCGGCCGCCGCCATGATTGCCATTAAAGAGCTGGGCACCAACGGGGGCGGCTACTTCGGGGCCAACTCGGCCCACCCGCTCGAAAACCCCACCTACCTCACCAATATGGTGGAGAATTTCGCGCTGGTGCTGATTCCGATAGTGATGGTTTTTGCCTTTGGCTACTACATCCGGCGGCCCCGGCTCGCCTACATGGTATTTGGGGTGATGACCGTCGGCTTTTTGTTGCTGCTGGCCCCCACGGTCTATTATGAAATGCACGGCAACCCCGCCATCGCGCACCTGGGGGCCAACCAGCAGCTGGGCGCGATGGAGGGCAAGGAAATTCGCCTGGGCGCGCCGGCCTCGGCCTACTGGGGCATCACCAACACCATTATTTCGTGCGGCTCGGTCAATTCGATGCACGACTCCCACATGCCTATTTCGGGCATGTGCGAGCTGCTGGGCATGATGACTAACGCCTTTTACGGGGGGGTAGGGGTCGGCTTTCTCAACTTCTTCGTGTTCGTCATCATCGCCGTGTTTATCTCGGGGCTGATGGTGGGGCGCACGCCCGAGTTTCTGGGCAAGAAGATTGAGGCCCGCGAGATGAAAATTGCCATTATCGTGGCCCTATTGCACCCGCTGCTGATACTGGCTGGCACGGCGCTGGCTACCCACCTCTACGCCGGCAATCCCACCGAGTACGCCGCCTGGCTGAACAACCCCGGCTACCACGGTTTCTCCGAAATGCTCTACGAGTACACCTCCTCGGCCGCCAACAACGGCTCGGGCTTCGAGGGCCTCGGCGATAACACGCCCTGGTGGAACATCTCGACCGGCGTGGTGCTGCTACTCTCGCGCTTCCTACCCATCATCGGCCCGGTGGCCATTGCCGGCCTGCTGGCCCGCAAAAAATACATCCCTGAAAGCGCCGGCACCCTGCGCACCGACACGGGCACCTTCGGCATCATGGTCTTTTTCGTGATTTGGATTATCGCCGCGCTGGCTTTCTTCCCGGCCCTGGCGCTGGGCCCACTGGCCGAGCACTTCACGCTGTACTAGCGGCGCGGCCGGCTTACCTCACCCCCCGGCCCCCTCTCCTGCGGAGAGGGGGAGCCTGACGATTACTTATCCAAAAGTTCTGCACTCTTACTGTATGCTGCGCCGCCGTGGCTCCCCCTCTCCACAGGAGAGGGGGCCGGGGGGTGAGGTGAACGTGGAGGGCGACTTCCTACCCTAAAATGGTAACTCAATCCCAATCCCTCTTCCAACCCGCGCTCGTTGCCGAAGCCACCAAACAGGCTTTCGTGAAGCTCGACCCGCGCGTCATGTTCCGCAACCCGGTGATGTTCACCGTGGAAATCGGCACGGTGGTAATGTTTATTCTCACCGTCGGCCTGCTCATCAAGCCCGATGCCGCGCAGGGTAGCTTCGGCTACAACCTTACGGTATTTATCGTGTTGTTTATGACCTTGTTATTTGCCAACTTCGCCGAGGCTATTGCCGAGGCGCGGGGCAAAGCCCAGGCCGATTCGCTGCGCAAAACCCGCCAGGACACGCCCGCCAAGGTGCGCCAGCCCGACGGCTCATTCACGAGCGTTAACTCGGCGCAACTGCAAAAAGGCCAGGTGTTCGTGGTGGAAGCCGGCGAGATTATCCCCACCGATGGCGAGATTATCGAGGGCCTGGCCACCATTGATGAGTCGGCCATTACCGGCGAGTCGGCCCCGGTTATCCGCGAGTCGGGCGGCGATAAGTCGTCGGTCACGGGTGGCACGATGGTGCTCTCCGACCGCATCGTGGTGCTGGTGACTACGGCTCCCGGCGAGTCGTTTCTGGATAAGATGATTGCGCTCGTGGAAGGCGCGTCGCGCCAGAAAACGCCCAACGAAATTGCCCTCACGATTCTGCTGGCCGGCTTTACGCTGGTGTTCGTGATTGTCTGCGTCACGCTGGAGCCATTTTCGCGCTATGCGAATACGCCCATCGCGGTGGCCTCGTTTATCGCGCTGTTCGTGTGTCTGATTCCGACCACTATCGGCGGGCTGCTCTCGGCCATCGGCATTGCGGGCATGGACCGCGCCCTGCGGGCCAACGTCATCACCAAGAGCGGCAAAGCCGTGGAAACGGCCGGCGACATTGACGTGTTGCTGCTCGATAAAACGGGCACCATTACCATCGGTAACCGCAAGGCGACCCACTTCTGGCCCGCGCCCGGCGTGACGGAGCGCGAGCTAGTGGAAGCCGCTACCCTCAGCTCGTTGCACGACGAAACGCCCGAGGGCAAGAGCATTGTGGAGCTGGCCCAGCAGGTGCGCCGCCAGGACTCGTCCGACCTTCAGCAGCGCGCCCAGGGTAGCGAGGCCATCAAGTTCACGGCCGAAACCCGCAGCAGCGGCGTCACCCTGGCCGACGGCGTGCGCATCCGCAAAGGCGCTTCCGATGCCATTCGCATCCTGGCCAACGCCGCCAGCCAGGAGTTTCCGAGCGAGACGACCCAGCAGGTGGCCGCGGTGGCTAACAACGGCGGCACACCGCTGGTGGTGAGCCAGAACGACCGCATTCTGGGGGTAGTCGAGTTGCAGGATATCATCAAGCCCGGCATCCAGGAGCGCTTTGAGCGCCTGCGCCGCATGGGCATCAAAACCGTAATGGTGACCGGCGACAACCCCCTCACGGCCAAGTTTATCGCCGAAAAAGCCGGCGTGGACGACTACATCGCCGAGGCCAAGCCGGAGGACAAGATGAAGTACATCCGCGCCGAGCAGCAGGCCGGTAAGCTGGTGGCCATGATGGGCGACGGCACCAACGACGCCCCCGCCCTGGCCCAGGCCGACGTGGGGGTAGCGATGAACTCCGGCACCCAGGCCGCCAAGGAGGCCGGCAACATGGTGGACCTCGACAACGACCCCACCAAACTCATTGAGGTAGTGGAAATTGGTAAGCAGCTGCTCATGACGCGCGGCACGCTCACTACCTTCTCCATCGCCAACGACGTGGCCAAGTACTTTGCCATCGTGCCGGCCTTGTTCATGGTCGCCATTCCGGCCCTGGGCGCGCTCAATGTGATGGGGCTGAAGTCGCCGCAGTCGGCCATTCTTTCGGCCGTGATTTTCAACGCCCTCATTATTCCGGCGCTGGTGCCACTGGCGCTCAAGGGGGTGGCCTACCAGGCCGTGGGCGCGTCGGCGCTGCTGCGCCGCAACCTGCTCATTTATGGCCTCGGCGGGGTAATAGTGCCCTTTATCGGTATCAAGATTATTGACCTGATAGTAGGCATGTTTTTATAAATCTCAGAGCTTTACGAAGCGAAAATCCTTTGCAATGACGTAGCCTTTGCCAATTAGAAGCAGGTGAAATGCTGGGGTAACCGATGGCAAGTCATCAATGCCACCGATGCAATAAGCAGATGCGCCATATTTGGCACAAGCGGCAATAATAGCCTTTGCAACTATAACAGGCGCAGTTTCCAGCAGCATTCCAGACCCATCAAGTATGTTCTTTCGGAGCAGCTTTTCACCGGGTTCTCTTTTTCCAAATAGCACGTAACGCCAATCGCGCCAACCATGAAAACTAGCTTGGATTTGCTCTCGAATTTCAATGAAAAGACCTTCAGGGTCTTGTGGCCGCGAATTGATATACACGGTAGCCGAACGGCTATTGTAACCCAATAGCAGCGGGTGTTCCAAGCAGTGGCTGAATTCCCCCCGCATCCCAGGCTTTAAATACGCTTCTTCCTTTTCTATATAATCAATGCGGTACTGCTGACCAGGCATTATCAGAACAGCAAAAGTGGTCTGCGCTACCATCACGGTTACCAGTTGATTATTCAAAATTGGAGCCTCAATCATAAATCAAACTTACCGCTCGGTAGATAAAACAATGAAATCCCAATTCCTCCCCGCCCTGCGCTTGACCCTTGTGCTTATGGTGCTGTGCTGCGGTATTTACCCGGCCCTGGTGTGGGCCGCCGCGCAGCTGGCACCCGGCCGGGGCGAGGGCGTGCAAGTGCGCCAGAACGGCCGCCTCGTGGGCTTCGCCAACGTGGGCCAGCGCTTCGACAAGCCCGAGTATTTCAGCTCGCGGCCCTCGGCGGTCAGCTACCACGCCGACGGCTCGGGCGGCTCGAACAAGGGGCCTAGTAACCCCGATTATCTGAAAGTAGTGCAGGCCCGGCTCGACACGTTTTTGTTGAAAAACCCCGGCGTAAACCGCGCCGACGTGCCCGCTGAGCTGCTCACGGCCAGTGGCTCGGGCCTCGACCCCGACCTCTCGCCGCAGGGCGTGCTGGTGCAGGTGCCCCGCGTGGCCAAGGCCCGCGGCCTGGCCCCAGCGCAGGTGCGCGGCCTAGTGCAGCAGCATACTACGCCGGGAATTTTAGGTCCCGATAAGGTAAACGTGCTGGCCCTAAACCTGGCCCTGGATGCGCTGAAAGGGCGCTAGACTTCGGCTGTCCCACTACTGTTTTTTAAGATATCCACGGTATCCCACACTGTACGCGGCCTACCCCTGCTACCCACCCGTTACCGCTCAATTTTCCGCAAGTGAAAAATATTTCCCTGACTCTTTTGCTGCTGGCGGCCGGAACTCCGGTGCTGGCGCAAACCACCGAAACGGCCACCGCCCAGAACCCGGCTACCAAGGCCGACACGGCCACGGCCAAAATTCCCTTCGACGGCATGGACCTGAGCTGGGTGAACGGCCAGAACCGCCAGCAGTATTTCCCGCTGCAATTCAAGGACAAGGACGGCGAAACCGTGCTTACGGCCACGTTTTTTCTCGATAGTTACTACAACTACAACTTTGCGCGGCCCCTTGACCATACCCAGACTATTTCGGCCGTGACGGGCCGTGCCAACGAGTTTTCGGTGGCGCTGGCCAGCGTGGGCATCGAGTCGAACTACAAAAACATCATCGGACGCTTGTGGCTGCAAACCGGCTCCATGCTGAACGTGATTCAGGAAACCGACGGCTCGGTGCTGCGCGGGCGCAACACGGGCACTACCATCGGGGCCAATGGGCTGAACACCAACACCGGCATCACGACCAACAACCTCAAGTACATCCGCGAGGCGGCGGCGGGCTACCACTTCAACGTGGCCTACGGCCTGAACCTGGAAATGGGCATTTTCATGAGCTACATTGGCCTGGAAAGCTACGTGACCCAGGAAAACTGGAGCTACCAGCGCTCGCTGGTCTGCGACTTCACGCCGTTCTATTTTCAGGGCGCGCGGGCGCAGTTTTACCCCAGCAAAAAATTCAAAACCGAGCTGTGGGTGATGAACGGCTGGCAGACCTACAACACCTTCAATAACCGCCCCGCCCTGGGCAACTCGAACTACTACCGGCCCAACGAGAACCTGCAGCTGGTGGCCAACTTCTACTACGGCAACGACTCGCGGCCCGGTACCGACTCGCTGTCGGTGGGTAGGGCCAGCTACCCGCACGTGCAGCGGTTTCACCACGATAATTCCATCGTGGCCCGCTACTACCACAAAGACAAGAAAGGCCCGCTGCGCGGCATTACGCAGGCGGCTTTTAGCCTGAATACGCATTTTGGCTTCCAGAGCGGCACCGACCAGTATGGCAACGACGTGAAGATGAAGGACAACTACATGGTGGGTTCCTCATTCGCCAACCGCATCTGGTTTGCCAAGAACAAGATGGCGCTGACTACCCGCATGGGTTTCGTGAATAACCCCTCGCGCTACCTCAGCTTTACGCCGGCCGTGCTCGGGGGCGACGGCACTAACGCCTTTACCCGCACCGACCCTAAAAACCTGCGGGCCAAGGAGATTACCGCTACGTTCGATATCATGCCGTCCGACTACGTAACGTTTCGGGTTGAATACCTGCACCGCTCGGCCAACGTGCCCTACTTTGCCGGGCCGGGCGGCACGACCTCGCCCAGCGGCTATGCCGATCAGGTTATCCCGGCCTCGTACCAGCCTGACCTGCGCGACTACGAAGACCGGCTGATATTCGCGGTAAACTTCCGCCTCTAGCCACCGTAACGCAACCCGGCTTGGCAGGGACCGGGCCCCGTTTTTTTGCCTTATGCAGCCACTCGTTTCGACTCCCATTGCGCCCACGCCCGAGCCAACGGGCCACGGCACCCTCCACACCCGCATTACGGCCGCGGGCTCGCTCATTGCCCTGGGCATCGTGTACGGCGACATCGGCACCTCGCCCCTCTACACCGTGCGCGGCGTGTTTGTGCACCGGCCCGTGACGGAGGAAGTGGTGCTGGGTACCGTATCGGCCATTATCTGGACGCTCACGCTGCTCACCACGTTCAAGTACGTCTTCATTGCCATGAAGGCCGACAACCACGGCGAGGGCGGCATCCTGTCGCTCTACGCCCTGCTGCGGCGGCTCAAGCTGAAGTGGCTCTATCTGCCGGCCATCATCGGGGCGGCGGCGCTGCTAGCCGATAGCCTCATTACGCCGCCCATTTCGGTGGCCTCAGCCATTGAGGGGCTGCAAATGATAAAGCCCGACCTCAATACGGTGCCCATCGTGTTGGTTATTCTGGTGGGCTTGTTTGCGTTTCAGCAGTTTGGCACCGCCATTATTGGTAAGCTGTTTGGGCCGGTTATGGTGATTTTTTTTTCGATGCTGGCCGTGCTGGGAATCCGGTTTCTGGTGCGGGAGCCGAGCATTTTGCGGGCCCTGAACCCGTACTACGCGGTGCACATGATAACCCGGCTGCCGGGCGCGTTCTGGCTGCTGGGCAGCATTTTTCTGTGCAGCACCGGGGCCGAAGCGCTCTACGCCGACATGGGCCAC
This sequence comes from Hymenobacter psoromatis, assembly GCA_001596155.1. Classification (NCBI taxonomy): domain Bacteria; kingdom Pseudomonadati; phylum Bacteroidota; class Cytophagia; order Cytophagales; family Hymenobacteraceae; genus Hymenobacter; species Hymenobacter psoromatis. Next base: position 420,834 of record CP014771.1, read on the forward strand.
GTGGGCCGGCGCAACATCTACGTGTCGTGGACTTTTGTTAAAACCTGCCTGCTGCTCAACTACCTGGGGCAGGGGGCGTGGCTGCTCCAGCATCAGGGCGTGCCCCTGGGCGCGCGCAACCTGTTCTTTGAAATGATACCGCAGTGGGGCCTGTTACCGGCCATTGGGCTGTGCACGCTGGCCACCATCATTGCCTCGCAGGCCCTGATTTCGGGCTCGTACACGCTCATTATTGAGGCGCTGCGGCTCAACTTCTGGCCCAAGGTGAAGGTGTCCTACCCCACCGAATTGCGCGGACAAGCCTACGTGCCTTCGCTCAACTGGATTCTCTGCGCTGGCTGCGTGGGCGTGGTGCTGCACTTCCGCGAAAGCAGCCGCATGGAAGCGGCTTTCGGCCTGGCCGTGACCGTGACCATGCTCATGACCACGGTGCTGCTGGCCTACTACCTGCGCCTGCGCCGGGTGGGCATCGTCTGGATTGGGCTGCTGCTGCTGACATATTTCACCGTGGAAGGCTCATTTTTGATTGCCAACCTGCGCAAATTTCCCGAAGGCGGCTACATCAGCGTGCTGCTGGGGCTGCTGCTGCTGCTGGTTATGGTGAGCTGGATTCAGGGCCGCCGCCTGCGCAACGACCTGGCCAAATACGTGCCGCTGGCCGACTGGCTGTCTCTGCTCACCAAGCTCAGTGCCGATGAGTCGGTGCCCAAGTTTGCTACCCACCTCGTGTACCTCACCGATTCGGAAGACCCCAAACTGGTCGAGAACGGCATCATTCACAGCATCTTCCGCAAAAGCCCCAAGCGGGCCGACATCTACTACCTCATCCACGTCGTCACTACCGACGAGCCCTACACTAAGACCTACCACGCCACCACCGTGCTCGCCGACGACCTGGTGCGCATCGAGTTCCGGCTGGGCTTCCGGGTTGACCACGCCATTAATTACATGTTCCGCCAGGTGGTGACTGACCTGGTGAAGAACAAGGAAATCGACATCACTTCGCGCTACGACTCGCTGCGGGGTCAGGATATGGTAGGTGACTTTCAGTTTGTTATCCTCAATCGCACCCTGCCCTATGCGCAGTCGCTCAGCGGCTGGCAGCGACTGGTGGCCCGCCTCTCGGGCGTGTTGCGCTGGCTGGGTTCCAGCCAGCAGGAAAGCTTTGGGCTGGATAACTCCTCGCTCACCATCGAAAACATTCCGCTGCTCACGCCCGAGCGGCCCGAGCTTCAGCTTACCCGCGACTAATTCTTTAGTGAGGCCGCCCGCCAGGGGGCCATGCTATACCACCCTTTCACGACGCACCTATGCGCCATTCAGTACACTTCTCTTCCCTGCTGTTGAGTGCGGGCCTGCTACCCGGCCTGGCCCGCGCCCAAACCACGCCCGCGTCCGCGCCAACTACTACCACCACTACCGCGCCGCCCGCTGCCCCCACGGCCACGGCGGCCGCGACTACGGCCGCCGCGGCCGCCGACACGGCCCGGCTGGCCGACCCCAAGCCCGAGTTTTTTGGCTACGTGGGCGTGTACTACGGCTACGATTTTAATAATCCCGCCAGCCTCACCCGGCCCAGCTTCATTTACTCGGAAAACCTGCATAACCAGATTGCCATCAACATTGCCCTGCTGGGAGCACGCTACAACAGCGACCGCATCCGGGGCACTTTTGCCATCCAGACCGGCACCTACCCCGATGCCAACTACGCCGCTGAGCCGGCCATTTTCAAGAACATCTACGAGGCCTGGGGCGGCGTGCGGGTGGCCAAAAACCTCTGGCTCGATGCCGGAATCTTCCTTTCTCACATTGGCCTGGAAGGCCCCAACTCGCGCGACGACCTCACGCTGACCCGCTCCATTATGGCCGAAAACTCGCCCTATTACGAGACGGGGGCCAAGCTTACTTACGACGCGGGCAAGAAGTGGCTGTTTTCGGTGCTGACCATCAATGGCTGGCAGGTTATCCGCGACCGCAACCAGAATGAGGCGGTGGGCACGCAGGTGCAGTTTCGGCCTACCCCCAAGCTTTTGTTCAATTCGAGCACCTTCATTGGCGAAGGCCGCAACGTGCCCGACTCGCTGGGCGTGCGCCTGCGCTATTTCCACGACTTCTACGTTACGTATGACCCCACGCCAAAGTGGAAAATAGCCGGGGCCTTCGACACTGGCTGGCAGGAAAAGCTCGATGGCCGGGGTGGTTATGACAACTGGCAGGGTGGCTCGCTCATCGCGCGCCGCCGCCTGTGGGCGCGGGCCGGCCTGGTGGGCCGCGTGGAGTATTACCATGACCCCAGCGGCGTGCTGGCCCCCACCCGCGCGGGCGGCCTGAACACCACCGGCTACTCGCTGGGCTTCGACTATCTGCCCGTGCCCCGCGTCATTCTGCGGGCCGAGTTCAAGGAATTTATCGACCAGCACGACGCGTACATCCGCGATAAAACCCCCAAGCGTACCGACGCGGCCGTGACGACGCTGCTCGGCCTCACGTTCTGACCTGCCGCCGCTCAGGCCGGCGCGGATTTAAAGCGACGCGGTAGTTAAAGTGCCTTTTGGCACTGCCTGCCAGGAGGTGCAAAACCTGGTTCAGAGGCCCCGCTACTTAAAAGCAAAAGCGACTATTCCCAAGCTACCAGCTTATTATTTCCCTGCCATGTCCACCGCCGAAACCGACCTGCGCGACCAATCCGCTGAGCGGTTCCTGCGCCTGGTGCGGGACAAGCGGCGCGGCACGCTCAAGATTTACCTGGGCCTGGCCGCGGGGGTAGGCAAAACCTACCGCCTGCTGCAAGAGGCCCACGACCTGCACGCCAACGGTGTGGACGTGCTGCTCGGCTACGTGGAAACCCACGGCCGGGCCGGCACCGTGGCGCAGCTGCGCGATGTGCCGCTGCTGCCCCGCAAACAGGTGTTTTACAAGGGCCACGCGGTGGAGGAAATGGACCTCGATGCCATTGAAAAGCGCCGCCCGCAGGTGGTGATTGTGGACGAGTTGGCCCATTCCAACGTGCCTGGCTCGCGCCATGAGAAGCGCTGGCAGGACGTGGAGGAGCTGGTGAAAAGCGGCATTTCGGTGATAACCGCCGTGAACGTGCAGCACCTGGAAAGCCTGCACGACCAGGTGCTGAAAATAACCGGCACCGACGTGACCGAGCGCATCCCGGACCAATTGATGCGCGAGGCCGACGAGGTGGTGAACGTGGACCTGACCGTGGGCGAGCTGCGCGCCCGCCTGGAGGAAGGCAAAATATATGACCCGGCCAAAGTGCCCACCGCGCTGGCCAATTTCTTTCAGTCGGAAAACCTGTTGCAGCTGCGGCGGCTGGCCGTGCGCGAGGTGGCGCAGCTGCTGGGCCGGCAGGTGGAAAGTGATGCCGGCGGCGCGCCGGCCATCGCTACCCCCCGCCGCAACGACGACCGCCTGCTGGCCTGCATCAACTCCAACGACGAGGCCGCCAAGGAGATAATTCGCAAAACCTCGCGCCTGGCCGACCGCTTTTCGGCCGCCGCCTGGTACGTATTGTATGTGCAAACCGGCCGCGAAAGCGCCGACCGCATCGGGCTGGCCACGCAGCGGCATCTGCTTCGCAACCTGCAACTGGCGGTGGAGCTGGGCGGGCAGATTCTGCGGGTGAAGGACGACGACGTGGTGGCGGCCATCCGGCGGGTGGCGCAGGAAAAGGGCGCGACGCTGCTCGTGTGCGGCATCACCCGCGAAAAAAGCCAGTGGGAGCGTCTGAGCTGCCGCGGCATCACCAACGACCTGCTGCGCGCCGTGGCTAGTGACGGGGGTGATTTGGATGTGTATTTGGTAACTTATTAAAAATGAATGATATAAAAATCGCTGGTCATTGCGAGCAACGCGAAGCAATCGCACTCGAACGATACCCACGCCGGTCGTTCGTCCATCGTGCGGGTGCGATTGCTTCGCGTTGCTCGCAATGACGGACAGAACATAGCCCCCAATCCCATGACTCTCAAGACCAAAATTACCCTCGGCTTCGTGGCCATGCTGCTGCTGCTGCTCAGCATTGGCAGCTACGCCTTTTATACGGTGCGGCAGCTCGATTTGAAATCGCGTAACATTCTGAAGGACAATCTATACTCCGTGGATTTGGGGCAGCAGATGCTGCACGGGCTGGATGCGCTGCGCGACGAGCCGGGCGGTGCCCCCAGCCTGCGGCAGCTGCGGCAGGGCCTGACGCGGGAGGCCGGCAACATCACCGAGCCCGGCGAGCGCGAACTGGTGGACAGCCTCACCCAAAACCTGGCCGCCTACGAACAGGCGCTGAGCCGCGATGCCCGCGCCCTACCCCCCGCCTGGCAACCCTTGCGCGCCCAAACCCTGCGCATGATGAATATGAATACAGCGGCTCTCACCCGCAAAAATACCCTGGCTAATCACTACGCCGAGCAGGCCAACCGCAACCTCATCCTCTTTATTACGGTGGCGGCGCTGCTGGGCCTGGGCTTCGTGGCGAGCGTGCCCGAGGCGGCGGTGCAGCCCCTGCGCAAGCTGCGCGCCGCCCTGAGCCACGCCACGGCCCGCAACTTCGCGGCCACCATTCCGCAGGAAAGCAACGATGAGTTTGGGGAAGTGGCGCAGGCTTTTAACAAGATGCTGAGCGAGTTGCGCGAATTTCGCAGCTCCACGGCGGCGGAATTGCTGACGGCCCGCAACCGCGCCTCCAGCATCATCAATACCCTCGACGAGGGCCTGCTGGTGCTTGATGAAAGCCGCCGCGTGCTGCTGGCCAACCCCGTGATGTGCGAGCTGCTGGGCCTACCCCCCGAAAAACTGGTGGGTCGCCCGGCCAGCCTCGTGCGCCTCGAAAACGACTTGTTTCAAACCCTGATTAAGCCGCTTGATGCGCCCAACCGCGAACAGGCCGGGGCCGAAGCGCCGTTGCTCACCATCACGCAGCGCGGCGAGGAAGCCTTTTACCGGCTGGCGGTGCAGGACCTGGTTTCCTTCAACGAGGCCAGCGACAAAACCGAGTTCGTAGGCCAGCTGCTAACGCTGCGCAACGTGTCGGATTTCAAGAAACTCGACCAAGTGAAATCGAATTTTCTAGCCACCGTGTCGCACGAGCTTAAAACCCCGCTCTCCAGCATCAATCTTAGTCTCAAGGTATTACAAAAAGACAACTTGCCGGAGGCGGAGCGCCAGGATATTACGGTGGGCATTCAGCGCGAAACGCAACGCCTCCAGCGCCTGGTGAGCGAGTTGCTCGACGTGTCGCGCCTCGATTCGGGCCAGGGTATTCAGCTCAACTTCGCGCCCACCCAACTCGCTGACGTGGTGCGCTTTGCTGAGTCCACCGTGCAGGCCCAGCTAGCTAATAAGCAGCTCACCCTGCAAACCGCCCTACCCCCCGACCTGCCACCCGTGCGCGCCGACGTGGAGAAGACGACCTGGGTGCTTATCAACCTGCTGGCCAATGCTATCCGCTACTCGCCGGCCGGCGAAAGCATCGCGGTGCGGGCCGCCCGCGCCGGCAAGTTCGTGCAGGTGACGGTGCAGGACCGCGGCCCTGGCATCGCGGCCGAGCACCACGACAAGATTTTCCAGCGCTTCGCGCAGCTGCCCGACAAGGCCGGCTACACCGGCGGCTCGGGCCTGGGCCTGAGCATCGCCCGCGAATTTATCACCACGCAGGGCGGCCGACTATGGGTGGAAAGCGAGCTGGGCAGCGGCAGCGCATTTCACTTCACGCTGCCGGTGGGGGGTAGGGAGTAAGCAATGAGTAATGAGCAATTGATAAGAACGTCATTCCGAGCTTGCCGAGGAATCTCGCCCGCGTCGTTGAACGAGGCCCGAACGACTGCGCGAGATTCCTCGGCAAACTGGCAACGACATTCGCTTTGCTCGAATGTCTCTATACTCATCGCGAAGTAGGGTGCGGGGCTTGTCCCCGCCCGTCGTTGCTAAAATCGTTGAAACGGTGCGACCGACGGGCGGGGGCAAGCCCCGCACCCTACTACTTTTTTCGCAAATCAATTCGCAACGAGTATAATAAGCTTTCTAAAAGCAGATTAAGCAATAAAAAAGGTCCGGCTACACTAGGAAGCCGGACCTTTTTTGGGGGCTATTCTTGCCCTACGCCCCGCCCATCTTCCGCCCAAACAGAAAATACACTGGCAGGCCCAGCGCCACCAGGCCTAGGCCGTAGCGCGAGTATTCGGCCGTGTCGGGCGCGATGAGCAGGATGACGCAGAAGGCCGAGGCCAGCACCACGTAGAGGCCCGGCAGCAGGGGGTAGCCCCAGGCGCGGTAGGGGCGGGGCGCGTCGGGCCGGGTGCGGCGCAGCACGAAAATCCCGATTATCGTGATGAGGTAGAACAGGATAACCGAAAACATGACGTAGTTGAGTAGCTGCCCGTAGCTGCCGCTCAGGCAGAGCAGGCAAGCCCAGAGGCACTGCACCCACAGCGCCCGGCCCGGCACGCCGGCCCGATTCAGGCGGGCCAGCGAGGGAAAAAACAGCCCGTCCTTCGCCATCGCGAAATACGCCCGCGCCCCGCTCAGGATGATGCCGTTGTTGGCCCCGAAGGTGCTGAGCATGATGAGCACGGCCAGCACGTAGGCCCCGGCCCGGCCCATTACTGACTCGGCCACCGCCGTGGCCACGCGGTCGTCGGTGGCATATTGGATGCCGCGGCCGGCCAGCGTGGCCGCCTCGGGCGCGCCGTGCAGGGGGAGGACCAGCAGGTACACCACGTTTATCAAAATATACAGCACCGTGACGATGGCCGTGCCCAGGGCCATGCTGCGCACCAGCGTGCGCTCGGGGTTCTGGATTTCTTCGCCCGCGAAGCCGATGTTATTCCACGAATCGGAGGAAAACAGCGAGCCGGTCATGGCCATGCCGATGCCGATGACCAAGCCGCCCGCGCTCAGCGGCAGCACCGCGCCGCCGACGCCCGGCGCGGGCGAGCGCGTGGCGTGCCAGAGGTCGTGAAAATTGGCCTGCACCGCCGCGGCGTTCAGCCCCAGCAGCAGGCCAAAGATGATGAGCAGCGCCAGCGCCACCAGCTTGGTGGAGCTGAGCACGTTTTGGATGAGCTTGCCCGCCTGCACGCCGCGCGCGTTCACGGCCGTGATGGCGACGATGAGGGTAATGGCGAGTAGCTGCACAGTCGAAAATTCGAAATGCCAGCTGCCGATGTACGTATCAAAAAGTATGTTTTTTACCGAAAACCAAGGCCGAAGCACGCCCGTGAACTTGGCGAAGGCCACCGCCACGGCCGCGATAACGCCGGTCTGAATCACCAGAAACAGTGTCCAGCCGTACAAAAACGCCACCAGCCGGCCGAAGGCTTCGCGCAGGTATACGTATTGCCCGCCCACCTTGGGGAACATGGCCGCCAGCTCGCCGTAGCTGATGGCGCCGGCCATTGTGATGAGGCCCGTAAGCAGCCACACTACCAGCAGCCAGCCCGCCGAGCCCACCTGCCGGCTGATATCGGCCGAGACGAGGAAGATGCCCGAGCCAATCATGGAGCCCGTGACGAGCATCACGGAATCGAACAGGGTGAGGGCGCGCTTGAAATGCGGCGCGTCGGTATTGGGAGAGGAGGGGGGTAGGGCGTCGGGCATAAAGGCGGGGGTAGGGGCAGTTTTTGCCAAATAACGGGACGTAGGGGCGAATGCAACCGTTGGGCGGGGCGAACGGCTCCTATTTTTGCTCACTCATTTAATTATAGTATATGCGGCCTCCTTTACGCCTTCCGCTACTCGCCGTCGCCTTATTTAGCCTGGTTTCGATGGGTGGCTGCCCTAACAAAGTGCCTGAGGGACAATTCACGGTGGCGAAGGGAACCGTCACTAACCTGCGAACCGGCCGGCCGCTGCCGGGAGTGCGCATGGCTATCGTATCGGCTATAGGTACTCTCAAAAACTATCAAAGCCTGTCAGATACCGTCCTAACCGACGCGCAGGGCCAATACGAACTCAGCTTCACGAATAGCAAAGGACTTTTTTATGCCATTGACTGCGGTCAGCTAGGAGCGTATTATCCTTTTCAGCAAACGCGTCTGGATTTTTCCGACTCCGTATCCATAACTGGCGGGGGTAGCCACCCTTCGCAGGCTACCCGAGAGCTGGTACTTGGCCGAACTAATGTCTTTGATTTTCGCCCGTCGCCCCGGCGCGTGTGGCAGGTGCAGGTGAATACGCTGACCACTGGCTATCAGAATTTCTATTTCGCTCAGAAATATTTCATCGCGTCCGGTGGGCCGGCCGATAACCAACATCGCCTGGTAACTATTTATCAGTCAGTACCCTTTGCGATGACTGCGCCGCAGGATTTTTACCGAACTCCTGGTGTTCTGCCAGTGGCGCATTTTACCCGTTCCGCACCGGGCACCACCCAAGACACGCTGGTGCAGTTGATGCCCACCACCTCACTCACCGGCGATACGGTGAAGGCCACGCTAAAATTCGGGCACTGAGAGTAGCCTTTGGGGCTTACCCTCGATTGCCCAGCGAACGCTAAGCGGCCGGCCGGGCTACTTTTGCCCCCATGTCCCGCAAGCTTCTGGCCCTGCTGGTGGCCGCGTTTTTCGTGCTTTCGCTGGCCACCTACGTTTATTATCGCCGCACGCTGGCCGCCGTGCCCGTCGATGCCTACGCCCTGGTGCCCGACGATGCGGTGCTGGTGCTGGCCACCCACGACCACCCCGCCCTGGTGCAGCACCTGCAGGAGGCCGGCGTGTGGGACAACCTCACCGGCGTGCGGTACTACCAGCAGGTAGCAGGGCAGCTGGCCCTGGCTGACAGCCTCGACAACGGCGGCCGGCCCGTGGTGGCCCCCGCGGGCGGGCGGCCCCGCGGCTTGCTGGGGCTGCTGGGTAAAAAGCTGGTGCTGACCTCGCTGCACCTCACCGGGCCGGGGCAGTTTGACCTGCTTTTTCAGATTCCGCTGGCGAGCGTGCGCGAGTACCGCCAGGCGCGGGGCTTTCTTGAAACGCTGGCCCGCGACCCGCGCTACATGCTCAGCACCCGCGATTACGAAGGCCATGAGCTGGACGAGCTGGCTGCCCGCGCTGGCGGCCGCCTCACGGTGCTCAACTACCGCAATCATCTGATTTTTAGTACGAATTCCGCGCTGGTGGAAGCCGTGGTGCGCCGCCTGGGCCACCCCGATGCGCCCACCGTGCGCGCCGGCTTCGGGGCCACCGACCTGCTGCGCCTGCCCGACGTGGATGCCACCGTGCTGGTGAATTTCCGGCGGGTGCCGGCTCTGCTCGACGTGCTCTTTCAGCCCGGCACCCACGCCCAGCTCGACCAGGTGCTGGCCCTGGCCCACGACGGCCTGGTGGGCCTCAAGTTCAGCCCCGGCCAGCTGGCCTTCTCCGGCTTCGCCAACCCCGAAACCGCCGCCAACTCGTGGCAGCAGCAGCTGCGCGGCCAGCCCGCCCAGCTCCTGCGCCCCCTGGCCGACGTGCTGCCCCTGCACGCCAGCCTGGTGCTGGCGGTGGCCGGCCAGCTGCCGCCTACCCCCCCGCCGGCCACCGACTCAGCCGCCGCCCGCCGCCCCGTCGCCTACGGCCCGGCCCTCGACAGCCTGCGCGCCGGCTTGGTGCCGGGCGCGGCGCTGGTGTACCTCACCACGCCCGCGCCCGGCGTGGTGCCGGCCCAGGTGCTGGTGGCGCGCTGCCAGCGCGTGGCGGCCACCGGCCGCTGGCTGGCCCGGCTGCGGCGGCTGGGCGGAGCGTCGCCGGCGTTTAGCCGGGTAGGGAATTATGAGGTGCAGGCGGCGGGCTTTGAGGCGGCGCGGCTGCTGGGGCCGCTGGCGGCGGGCGTGTCGGCGGCGGGCAGCTCGGTGTTATGCACAGCTTTAGTAGGGAATTATTTGGTGATAAGCGACGAAATCAGCTTGCGCCGCTACCTGGGCGAGGTGGCTGCGGGGCAGGTGTGGAGCCGCTCGGCGGCCCAGGTGGCACTGTTGCAGCAAACCCTGCCCCAGGCGCGCCTCACCGTGCTGGCCGATGTGCGCCAGGGCTGGAACGCGCTGCTCGGCTACCTGGCCGAAGACCGCCGCGCTGGCCTGCTGCGCAATGAGAGCCTGTTTCAGCGCTTCCCGCAGGTGGCCTGGCAGCTCCTGCCCCCCGATGCCGCCGCCGAGGAAGGCCGGCCCGGTAGCCAGTATTTTGCCCAGCTGCTGCTGCGTCGCCCCGGCCAGGGTCCGGCCCTCGACTCGGTGGCGGCCAGCGGGGCGGGCACCCGCTTTCGCTCGGCGCTGGCGGGCCGGCCCCTGCTGCTGCCGGCCCTCGCCAGTGCCGTCGAGGGCAATGCCACCGGCCCGGTGGTGGTGACCGACTCACTGGGCGTGCTGCACCTGCTGCCCGCCGGCCCCGCCGCCCAGCCCTGGGCCGATAGCCTGCCCGGCCCCGTGGTGGGCCTGGGGCCGCGCCTGGCGCGGGGCCGCCTGCTGCTGGCCACGGCGCATAATATTCACTGGCTGGACCCCGCCAACGGCGAGCAAGTGCCCGGCTTTCCCCTCAACCTGCCCGATTCGGTGACGGTGGCCTACGTGGCGGCCGGCACCTCGCCCCGCCTGGTGGTGGCCACCGCCCACCAGGATTTATTGCTCTTCGACACTAACGGCCGCCGCTACCCCGGCTGGCCCCGCCACCTCGAAGCCCCGCTGGCCGGCCCGCCCGTGCTGCTGACCGTGGGCGGCCGCGACGTGGTGGTGGCCGCCCTGCGCAACGGCTACGTCTATGCCTTCGACCAGGCCGGCGGGCGCTATCCTGGCTTCCCGGTGAGCGCCGGCGCGCACCTCGCCGGCCCGCTGCTGGCCACGGCCGGCCCCACGCTGGCCCGCAGCGTGCTGCGCCTCGTGAACCAGCACGGCGAATTGCTCACCATCACGCTCAGCGGCGACATCACGGCCCGCCGCCGGGTGGCTACCTGGAGCCGCACGGCCACGTTCCGATTGGTGCCGGAGGCGGGGGGTAGGGCGGGCTCGTTTGTGGTGGTGCGCCAGGATGGCGGCCAGCTCGACGTGTTCAGCCCCGGCAGCGTGGCCCCGCTGCTGAGCCGGCAGTTCGTGACTTCGGGCGAGAAGTCGGTGCAGTGGTTCGACTTTGGCGTGACGCACCAGGTCCTGGCCCTCACCGAGCCGCTGCCGGGCCAGGTGTGGCTCTTCGACGGCCAGGGCCGGCCGCTGGGCGCCGGCAGCCCTACCCCCGCCCTGGCCGCCTGGCCCAGCACCGGCACCGGCATCGGCCTGCGCTACGACGCCGCCCGCCAGCGCTACCAGCTGCTGCGCCTGCTGCGCCGCGAGCTGCGGAGGGACGAGATAGCCAGCCAATAAAGAGCGTCCGCAGCAGGGCTTACGCAAAGAAGATTTCGCACAGGGTGCGTAAGCCCTACGGATAAATCTTCAGAAGTAGGGTGCGGGGCTTGCCCCCGCCCGTCGTTGAACGAATGCCTTACGAGTCGTTCAACGACGGGCGGGGGCAAGCCCCGCACCCTACTTCTGAGGTTAACTGGTGCCTGCACCCAAGCACCCAGGGATGTAGCGCGGCCTCTGCAAGTCGCGTCGCTATTAGCTGCATAACGTTAGCGCAGCTCTCAGGCTGAGGTATCGCTTAACCGGGGCAAGCGGCCGGCTTTTTTGCCGGCAGCCCGCGGGTACATAAACCTGGAGACCGCGCTAGCGAATAAAAAGACAATCCTACTAAGCTCACGGAAGCATGACGGTCTTTTTATTCAGCGCCCACACGCCAAATTATAAAATTGGTAGGCTATTTTCGCAGCTGTAAAAATAACCTACCAACTGTGTAGGTTATTTTTACAGCCAAAAAAATAACCTACACTTAAATACGTCATGGGTCGTCATGCTAAACTCTCTACTTCGCCACTGGCGCAGGTGCGCCGCTACTTTGGCCTGAGCCAGGCCGCGCTGGCCGCTTGGCTGGGCATTCAGCCGGCCCAGGTGGGGCACCTGGAGGCCGGGCGGCGCGCCATGACCGGGGCCGTGCTGCGGCGGCTGGTGCCGCTGGCCGGGGCTGCCGCCGCCGGCCCGGCCCCGGCCGAGGCCGACCCGCCCGCCGCGGCTCCCGCGCCCGCGGCCCTGCTCGCCCGCCTGGATTATTGTCGGCACCACGCCACCCGGCTGCGGCGGGCGCTGGCCGCCCAGGCGGCCCCGCTGGCCCAGGCCCGCCGCTGGCAGCAGGCCCTGCCCGCCCTGCTGGCCGCCCCGCCCGACCCCGCCGACCCGCCCGCCCGCGCTGCCCGCGCTCACGCCTGGCTGCTGCGCCGCCAGGCCGAAGCCGCCGCCGCCCTCGATGCCGAGGCCGCCGCCCGCTACCACCTGCTGCGCGCCCAGGCCGAAGGGCTCGAAGCCGAGGCCGCCGCCCTGGCCCGCCTGCTGCCATAGCGCGGGGCCATGCTTTACCTCAGCCCCAGCACCCGCGCTGCCGGGCAGCAAACGTGCGGTAAGCTTTAGCTTGCCGTTGATTAACGCGCACGGAGCGCCACCAGCCGGCCCCCATATAAAACGCCAAGCTAAAGCTTACCCCACATTTACCGCCCGATATTTTTCGTATGAAAGCTCTCCTTGGCCTCGTGGTAGGCAAATTCTGGCCGCCGCACCGGGGCCACCAGCTGCTGCTCGAAACCGCCGCCGCCCAAGTCGCCGAGCTGCTGGTGCTCGTGTATGCCAATCCCGACGATGCCCGGCACCCGGCTCCGGCCCGCGCCGCCTGGCTGCGCGAGCTATATCGCGGCGATGATTTTGCCCAGGGCCCGCGCGTGGGCCCTACCCCCCTGCGCATCATCGCCCTCACCGCCGAGGCCGACGGCGTGCTCCCCGACGCGGCCGACGACCACACCCACCGCGAATTCGTGCGCCAGTGGCTGGCCCGCCAGGGCTACCGCATCGACGTGGTTTTCAGCAGCGAAGCCTACGGCACCGGCTTTGCCGAGCACCTGGGGGCCGCCCACGTGCTGGTGGATGAGCCGCGCCAGCGCGTGCCCATCAGCGGGACCCGGCTGCGCGCCGCCCTGGCCCAAAACTCCCCCTTTGCCACCGGCCCCCTGGCCCTGATTCACCCGTTTATTGCAGCGCAATACGGCGCGGTGCCGCCTACCCCCGTGCCGCGCCTGGTGCTGCTGGGGGCTGAAAGCAGCGGCAAAACAACCCTCTGCCAGGCGCTGGCCGAGGCACTGGATACCGCGTGGGTGCCCGAATACGGCCGCATCCTGCACGAGCAAAAAAACGGCGCGCTCACCTACGAGGACCTGCTCTACATCGGCCGCCGCCAACTGGAGCTGGAAGATGCCGCCACGCCCCACGCCCGCGGCTGGCTCGTCTGCGATACCAACGCAACTACCACGGCGCTGTATTCCTACTACTATTTTCACCGCTGCGAGCCGGCCTTGCGAGCGCTGGCCGCGGTGTGCCGGGCGCGCTACGCCCGCACCTTCGTGTGCCTGCCCACGGTGCCCTTCGCCCAGGACGGCTGGCGCGGCCCCGAGGCGCTGCGCCAGTTTCAGCACGGTGCCATTCTGATGCAGCTGGAGATGCTGGGCATTCCATATGTTTTGCTCGATGGCAGCGTGGCGGAGCGCGTGGCGCAGGTGCGGGCGGCGCTGGTCGCCCTGCCATCGCAAGTAGCCAGTAGCCGATGAGGTACTTTAGATTTTTGCTGATTAACGCGGCCTATTTGGTGGCTATGCTAATGCTGACTATCTATTGGTCAGTGAATTTTACGGCATATTCGCATAGTAAAGGCGACGAAAGCTTCTTCTTTATTGAACTTACACTTGGGTTAGCATACATAGTGTTCATTGCCAACGCTTTATTTGTGAAGTGCATAGGCTGGCTAGCTGCGTTAGTGATACCCTTGTTGGCGTGTGGAGTGGCCGTCGTTATGACATTCGTATTAGTGTTATGGCTAATTAATGGGTATCCAGCGCAGCTTATTATCGGTTATGGTATTTCATATAGTATCGTCACTTTTGGGGCAATTGCTAGAAGTGCGTATAGATGGGGGCTGCTTGCGCTCTGATTCCAATTTCCTATTCCTGACGCTTTAGTGCAGCGCCGCGCAACAAAACAACCAGGTGGCTAATAAGCTGAAAACATACTTGCGCCAGCAAGTATGCAAAGGGAAGTATTAGTTAAAGCATTCGCCTAAAAGGCCCGTCTTACTAGCTGCTACAGCTTCACCTGCCCCGCTGTCATGAAAATTCCGACGTTGCATGGTATTATCGACCGGCGCATCCTTATCAACTTCACCGCCGACCCGGCCGACGTGGCCCGGCTGGTGCCCGCGCCGTTTCGCCCCAAGCTCTACCGGGGGCGGGCCGTGGTGGGCATTTGCCTGATTCGCCTCCAACACATCAAGCCCAAAGACTGGCCCGATTTCGTGGGGGTAGCGTCTGAAAACGGCGCTCACCGCATTGCCGTGGAGTGGGACGAGGGCGGCCAGGTGCGGGAAGGCGTGTACGTGCCGCGGCGCGACACCTCTTCGCAGCTGAATGCCTGGGTAGGCGGGCGGCTATTCTCAAGCAAGCATTTTTTGGCCAAATTCAACGTGGTTGAAACCGGAAAAGATTACCACGCAGATTTTACCAGCTCCGACGGCACCCACCTTGCTATTGACGCGCAAGCTGCCCCGGTCTTCGCCCCCGATTCTATTTTCGGCACGTTGGAAAACGTCTCCGATTTTCTGGAGAAAGGCTCGGTCGGCTACTCGCCCAACGGCGCGCAGTTTGACGGGCTGCGGCTGGCTACGTATGCCTGGCGGGTGCAGCCCCTGACCGTGAGCGCGGTAACATCCAGCTTTTTCGAGGATGAAAGCCAATTTGCTAAAGGCTCGGTTAAGTTTGATAATGCCTTGCTGATGACGGGTATCGAGCACGAGTGGCACACATTGCCCAGCAAGCCGGGGCGCGCGGCGACTACGGCTTAGCACGCGGCTGGCGCGAGTACGCTGCGTTAAACCCGCGCCAGCATTTGCCAGAGCCCAGCGTTTGGCTACCAATTGTTGGCCTTCTGGTAGGCAAAGAAGCCGCCCGTCGGCCCGTCTTCATCCAGGCAGGCCAGCCACACGGCCACTTTGGCCCCGTACTCGACGGTGTTGGGCGCGTCGGGGCCGCCCATGTCGGTCTGGGTGCGGCCGGGGTCAGCACTATTCACCTTGATGTTGGTGAGCCGCAGCTCTTTGGCCAGCAGGGTAGTAAACATGTTAAGGGCCGCCTTCGAGGCCGAGTAGCCCAGGGGCGTGGCCGCCGCCAGGCGGGGAGTCGTGTGCAGGGTTTCGCCCATCGTGGCAAACGAGCCAATGGAGCTGGACATATTCACGATGCGGCCGGCCGCGCTCCGGTGCAGTAGCGGCAGGCACACCTGCGTAACGGCCACCTGGGCCACAAAATTGGTATTCAGGTTAGGACTTACGCACTCGTCGGTATTAGCGCTGGAATGAGGGGTTTGGCTAGCAACTGGCGCAGATAAGGAGCCCACTGCTGCTGATGGGCTTGGTACAGGGTTTGGGCGGTTTGGCGGGCAAACTGGCGCAAGGACACCCAGGCCAGGTAGCAACAAGCCAAGTGGTTGCGCTGGGCCTGGGCACGGCGGCACTGGCATTTTTCAGCCCCGGTGAGCTGCTTGAAGCTGCGGTGAAACTCTTCCACCTGCCAGCGCGTGCGGGTCGTGACTTCGACGAGTTGCTGGGTCAGGGTGAAGGCGAAGTTATTGGTCACGACCCATTCAATGTCGCCGTTGGCGGCGACCAGCTTGAACAAACGCACCGCAAACGGCACCTGCTTTAAGCGCACTTCCAACCCCGTGCTCCACCCGCCCGGCGGCGGGTCCACTGCGTCCAGGGCTTGATAGCCCGTCTCCTTGTTCGCACTCACCAACCGGTTGCTTTTCAGGGTCGTGAAAAACGTCCAACCGGCGCGGTGAATGCGCTTCAGGTTCTCGCTGCCGCTGTACCAGGCATCGAACAAGAGGGTGCGGGCCTGGATTTTGTCTTCGGCCACCACGTGGGCGAACATGGCCTGGAAATGCTCGTTCTTGCTCAGCGCATCCTGCTGCGGGGCGTACACGCGGTAGTCCAGGGGCAGAAAATCACCGGCCTCCCCACTGCTGTGCACCAGGTTGACCAAGCAGATGCCGGTCACCAAGCCGTGGGCGGCGCCGGAGTACTGGCGCTTGGCCACCTCGATAAAACGGCTGTAGCGCTTGTCCTGCACACTGTCGTCGACGAACAAAAAGGCCTCGGGCGAGTCACTCAACAAGGGTAGCACCAACTCCCGCAACTGCGTGGGTGAGAACGAGCTGCGGCGCAAAAACCGGTTCACTTGGTCGTGGCTCACCTGCGGCAAGTGCTCGGCAAGGTGCGTGCACGTATAATTGCGGGGCGTACTGAGCAGGTACTCGATGTAGGTTGCTTGCGTCACCATTGGGCTAGGCTTTTTCTCAAGTTACCACCAAGTGCGTAAGTCCTACAGGTAATGGTGCAGCAGGTCGGGGGAAATTTGCGAGGGGTTCTGATTTTCGCGGGCAAAGTACACCGCGTTGTTGACCAGCACATCGAGCCGGCCGTAGTCGCGCTCGACCGTGGCGGCGGCCTGGGCCACGCTGTCAGGCAGCGTAATATCGAGCGGCAGGTAGTGGGCCCGCAGCCCTTCGCTCACCAACAGGGCGGCGGCGGCCCGGCCGGCGGCTTCGTGGCGCGCCCCCAGCAGCACTGTGTAGTGGCGCTGGCCGAGCTGGCGGGCAATTTCGAGGCCCAGGCCCCGGTTGGCCCCGGTAATGAGGGCGATTTTGGGAGAGTTTTCCATAACAATGACGTTCTTTTTGGCTGGTTGTCCTTACGCCCTAGTCAGTGGACGAGGCCGCCAGGAAAGCAATGGTGCCCATGCGGGCGTCGTAAACCGTCCAGCAAAACGCGCCCCACCACTCCTGGCCGGCCTCGAAGTAGTTGGACCAGTCATCGGACCAGGCGAAAATGGTGAGCACCCCCACGTCGTCCGGCTGGCGCACGCCCAGGAACAGGGCCAAATAATCGCGCAGCAGCTGGTCGTAGAATTGGGTTTCGCTCGCCGCGTACTCGGCGTTGGCGAAGCGGCCGGCCCTGGCAAAGCGCAGCCCGTAGGGCGGGTTGAGCAGCGCGTAGGCCAGGCCCTCGGGGTTCATATGGACGATAGAGTGGCTGCCGGGCGAGTAGTTGAAAAGTCGCAGCTCACGGGTGGCCAGGTCGTAGCCAAGGCCAATAAAATCCGCGAAGCTGATGCGAGTGCCCCGCGGCGCAGGCTCGGGAAAAATGCGGATAGTGAAGCAGTTCGGCGGGGCGGTGGCCGGGTCTCCGTAGAACCGCTCCAACTGTTCGGCCAAAATCGCCATGCCGGCTTGCGTGGCCGCCCGCGAGGCCGCGTACACATCGGCCACGGGCTGGTCAGCCGCCAGGATAACCGTGTCCAGCACCACGCCGAGGCCGCGCAGGTGAAACTGCTGCTGCGCGGCAGAATAAGTAATTTCAGTCAAGTGCATAGGCCCGCGGCCCGCGGCCGTTACTCCTAAATTACGCGAAATCCAGCACGAAGGCCGTGCCCCGCCCTACTTCCGACTCGGCCCACAGGCGGGCGTGGTGGAAGCTGGCGATGGTTTGGGCGATGGGCAGGCCCAGGCCGTAGCCTTCGGGCGCCTTGGGGCCGGTGGCGTGGAAGCGCCGGAAGCGGTCGAAGAGCAGCGGCAGGTTCGCGGCGGCGATGCCGGGGCCTTCGTCTTCCACGCGCAGCTGGTAGCCGCCGGTGGGGGTAGGGCGGCCCAGCACCCGAATTTGCCCGCCCTCGTGGTTGTACTTGATGGCATTGGCGAGCAGGTTGCGCAGCAGCGTGTGCAGCAGCGTGGCGTTGGCGTGGGGCACCACGTAGTCGGGCTGCAGGTCGATGCGCAGGGTAATTTCGCGCTGTTGGCGGCGGTCGTCGAGCTCCTCAGCCACGTCGTGCGCGGTTTGGGTGAGGCTCACGCTGGCGTCGCGCAAATACTGCTCATTTTCGATATTAGCGATGAGCAGCAGCGTGCGCACGGTGTTGCGCAGGCGGTAGAGCGTGCGCTGGCTCTCCACTATCTGGCGGCCGTGCTGCTCGGGCAGGGTAGGGTCTTGCAGCATATTTTCGAAGCGCGATTGCAGGATGCTGGTGGGCGTGAGCAGCTCGTGGCTCACGTTGCTCATAAACTCGCGCTCCTTCTCAAACGACATTTGCAGCTGCCGCATCAGGGCCGAGAGCGAGTCGTCGAGCTGCCGAAAGTCGGTCGTGTCCGTGTCGAGCCGCTGAAACGAAAACTCGCCCGGCTGCCGAATGCTCCGCAGCTTGCGCGAAATCAGCTCGCGCAGCGGCCCCAGCAAATAGTGGGCAAACGCCGCGTCCGTAAAGACCGTGATGAGCGCGCCCGCCACCAGCACCCACAGCGCCAGCCGCCGCAGCGTGTTGGTGAGCAGCTCCACGGTGGCCAGCGACGAGCCGATTTCGAGGCGGTAGCGCCGCGGGCCTACCCCATTGGTGGGCCCCACAGCCGGAGCCGTGCCCAACGGGGCCACGTAGCTCAGAATGCGAAAGTCTTCCACCTGCTGGTCCACCTGCCGGGGCTCCTCAAAAATGCGCTCGGTGGGTAGTCCGGCCGGCCCGTTGGGGTAGGCCGGCAGCGGCGTAATGGTAATATACTCCTGTTTAAGAATATTGTAGTCGGCGTAGCTCTCGTTTTGCTCCACCCGCAGAAACTTGTCCAGCCCGTCGCGCTCGATGAGGTGCAGCAGCTGCATTTTCTTGTCGCGCAGGCGCTGGTCGGTGTGCACCACGGCCACGCGCTGCACCACGGGCGAAATCAGCAGCGCCCCCAGCAGCACCAGCAGCAGCTTCGAGAGGCCATTAAAGAGGCCGAGCTTGGTTTCTAATCGCATAAAACTCTAAGGATTAATATTTTGTCCTTGCGAGCGCAACGAAGTGGAGCGCGGCAATCGCCCCAGAACGATACCCGGAAGAGTCGTTCTGGGGCGATTGCCGCGCTCCACTTCATTGCGCTCGCAAGGACAAAGCTTCCTTATGACAAACTAACACACTAAAGCTACACTGCCCGGTAGCCAATGCCGCGCACGGTCTCGATAAAGTCGGGCGAGCCGAACTGGGCTAGCTTCTTGCGCACGTTTTTAATGTGCACGTCAATGTAGTTCGAGTCAGAGTCATCTTCCAGCACGTTGCCCCACAGGTGCTCGCCCAGCTGCAGGCGCGTGAGCACCCGGCCGCGGTGCAGCAGTAGATAATGCAGCAGGTCAAACTCCTTTTTGGTGAGCGGCACCTCGGGGCCGGGTGTTTCGGGCGTGCTGCCGTAGCGCACGGTGCGGGCCGTGACATCCATCACGAAGCCGTCGCCGAAGGTGATTTCGGGTCGCTTCAGGCCAAATTTGCGACGCGTGATGGCCTGCATGCGGCTCGTCAGCTCCAGCAGCGAAAAGGGCTTGGGCAGGTAGTCGTCGGCTCCCAGGTCGAGGCCCTTGATGCGGTCGTCGAGCGCACCGCGGGCGGTCAGGATAATAAACGAAGCCTCCTGCTTCTCACTCTGGCGGGCCGCGTGCAGCAGGTCGAGGCCGTCGCCGCCGGGCAGGCCCAGGTCGAGCAGCACAAAGTCATAGGAGTTCACAAACAGCTTTTCCGACGCCTCGGCGTAGGTGTGGGCCGAGTCAACCAGGTATTGCGCCTGGCTTAGGAACTGGCGAACCTCCTGGTGGAGGCTTTTTTCGTCTTCAACGAGCAGAACGTGCATGGAGCGGGGAGGGGTGAAGGAGGAATGATGGTACAACATTCGTACGGGTACCGTTAAATGAAGATGAAGATTGGCTGTCGATTTAATGAAGATGAAGAAATAAATCTGAAAGGCCGCCCCTGGCTAAATGCAGGAGCGGAGGAGTTTGGGTCAACTATCTGTTAGTTAACTGATTATTCTCTATGTCCAACTTACTGTTTTTCAATTTTTAACACGTAAATCTGTACAGGGCAGGCTTTTGGTCACAGCAGCAGCAGCTACCTTTGATGAGTGCGTTGCGGAGGGCCGCGCGCCGCTTTTGCCCATGAAAACGAAGTTTCTACCCCTGCTTTTTAGCCTGTTGCTGGCGCTGGTGCTCGGTGGCCCGGCGGCTGCCCGGCCGCCCCGCACCACTATTTACCTCGTGCGCCACGCCGAGAAAGACCTTACCCCCGGCCTCTCCGACCCGCCCCTGACGGCCGCCGGCGAGGCCCGCGCCCAGCTGCTGGCCCAGCGCCTGGCCCGCCGCAAGCCCGCCGCCCTCTTCACCACCGACACGCGCCGCACCCGCGCCACCCTGGCCCCGCTGGCCCAGGCCACCGGCCTCGTGCCCGAAGTATACAACGCCAAAGAGCCCGATGCCTTCGCCATCCGTCTCTACCGCGAGTACGCCGGCAAAACGGTGGTTGTGGTGGGCCATTCCAACACGCTGCTACCCCTGCTGGCGGCGCTGGGCGTGGGGCCGCTGCCGAGCGAAATTCGCGACGAGGAATATAATTACCTCTTTAAAGTGGACCTGCGCCCCGGCAAGCCCGCCAAGCTGATAATGAGCCGCTACGGCGCGGCCCCGCAGGCGGCGAGCACGAACAAAGTGCGGTAGGGTAGGGCTGTTCCGACCAACTGGCGCTGTGGTGTGAGCGCAGGTTGTGGCGCAGCAGTAGGGACAAAAGTCGCTAAGCTGGTACTTTTGGCCGACTACGCGGCCCGCCGCTTTATTTCTTCTCTTATGCGCGCTTTTTCTTCGCTGCTGCTGGCGGGCCTGCTGGCCGCCAGCGTGGCCCCGGCCACTGCCCAAACCACCGCCAAAACCGACTCGCTCAACCTGCGCCGCATCTACGATGAGGCGCTGCTGCGCGGGCAGAGCTACGACAACCTGCGCTACCTGTGCGAGCGCATCGGGGGGCGGCTCTCGGGCTCGCCGCAGGCCGCGCTGGCCGTGGACTGGGGCAAGCTGACGATGGAAAAGGCCAACTGCTTCGATAAGGTGTACTTGCAGGAGTGCATGGTGCCGCACTGGGTGCGCGGGGCCAGGGAAAAGGGCCAGATTATCGGCAATAAGGGCCGGAGCATCGCGGTGGCCGTGTGCGCGCTGGGTGGCTCGGTGGCCACGCCCGGCAACAAGCCCCTGCGCGCCGGGGTAGTGGAAGTCAAGAGCTTAGATGAGTTGAAAGCCCTGCCCGATGAGGCGGTTAAGGGCAAGTTCATCTTCTTCAACCGGCCCTTCGACGATGCCCTCATCGAGCCGGGCGCGGCCTACGGTAAGGCCGGCGACCAGCGCCGCAGCGGCCCCGCCGAGGCGGGCCGGCGCGGCGCGGTGGGCGCGCTGGTGCGCTCACTCACGGCGGCCCACGACGACTACCCCCACACGGGGGCCACCAACTACGGCGACACGCCCACCAAAGTGCCCGGCGCGGCCCTCAGCACCATCGCCGCCGACCAGCTCAGCCAATTGCTGAAAGCCGACCCCAAGCTGCAGTTTGAGCTGGAAATGAGCTGCCAGCAATTGCCCGACGTGCAGAGCTACAGCGTGATAGGGGAGGTGCGCGGCACCAAATACCCCGACCAGATTATTACCGTGGGCGGCCACCTCGATTCCTGGGACCTTGCTCAGGGTGCCCACGACGACGGCACGGGGGTAGTGCAGAGCATCGAGGCGCTACGCCTGCTCAAGGCCGCCGGCCTCAAGCCGGAGCGCACCGTGCGCGCCGTGCTCTTTATGAATGAGGAAAACGGCACCCGCGGCGGCGAAAAGTATGCCGAGCAGGCCCGGCAAAACCACGAAAACCACCTTGCCGCCATCGAGAGCGACGGCGGCGGCTTCACCCCGCGCGGCTTCAACGTGCAGACTACCCCCGCCGTATTTCAAAAAGTGGCCGCCTGGAAGCCGCTGCTGACGCCCTACCTGGCCGGCCAGCTCACGCCCGGCCACGCCGGTACCGATATCGAGCCGCTGACCGCCGCCGTGCATCCCGTGGCCCTCTTCGGCTACGACTGCGACTCGCAGCGCTATTTCGACATCCACCACACCGCCGCCGACACCTTCGATAAGGTCAACAAGCGCGAGCTGGAGCTAGGCGGCGCGGCAATGGCTTCGTTGATTTACCTGCTGGGCAAGTACGGATTGTAGGTGTAGGGTGCGGGGCTTGCCCCCGCCCGGCGTTGAACGAGCCCGATACGAATCGTTCAACGCCGGGCGGGGGCAAGCCCCGCACCCTACTAGTTCGTATTCAAAATCGAAAACAGCTCATCCAATTTTGGCGTCAGAATGATGTCGGTGCGACGGTTGAGGGCCTTGTCCTGGGGCGTGTCGTTGGGAGCTACGGGTAGGTACTGGCCTCGTCCCGAGGGGGTTATCTGGGTAGGGTCGATGCCGGCGGCGGTGAGCAGGCGCGTAATTTCGGTGGCGCGTAGCACGCTCAGGTCCCAGTTGTCCTTGGCCCCGTTTACTACCCCCCTGATGGGCACGTTATCGGTGTGGCCTTCAACCAGGATATTGATATCCTTGTTGCCCGTCAGTGCATTAGCCAGTTTCACCAGCGCATCCTGGCCGGCTGGGTCCACCTTGGTGGCACCTGATTTAAAGAGCAGCTGCTCGGAAAGCGACACGTAAACCTTGCCGTTTTTGACGTTCACCTGCAAGTCGTTGCTGTTGAAGCCCAGCAGGGCATCGGCCACTTTTTGGCGCAGGGCTTTGGTGGCGGCCTCCTTCTCATCGAGCACACGCTGCAGCTCGGCCACGCGGGCATTTTTGCCGGCCAGGTCCTGCTCGGTGGTGCCCAGCGTCTGGTTGAGTTGGCTCACCTGGTTGGACTTATTCATCAAATCGGTGCTGAGACTGGCCTGGGTGCGGGCGCTCGACTGTAGCAGGGCCGACTTCTCGGCCTGGAGCTGGTCGCGCGATTTGGTCAACTCATCGCGCGAGCGGCTGAGGTCGGAATTCTGCTGCTGCAAGGCGGCGATTTCCTTTTTATTGCAGCCCGGCAGCGTAAGCAGGCCGGCGGCCAACAGCAGGGTAGGGAATACACTTCCCAATTTATTGCCAAAATAAGTCATGAGTACAGCGCGTAAAGCGGTAGGAAAGAGCCAGCTTCGCGCCGGCGCTCTCCGGCTAAACGGGTTAGTTGGAAGCCAGGTTACCCGGCACCTTCGGCGGGAGCGCGGCGCGGGGGTACTTTTGCGAAAGAGCCGGGTGGGGCCACTTGTAACTATGCGTTTACTTCTACTGCTGAGTATCGGACTGGGGCTGCTGGGCGCGCCTATGCGAGGCGTAGCGCAAGCGGGGCCAGCCGGGGCCGCACCGGGCCGCTACTGGGTGACGCTGCGCGACAAGCAGGGGGTAGGGTTCGACCCGGCGCGGTATTTCAGCCCGGCCGCGCGGGCGCGCCGCCAGCGCCAGGCCCTGCCCCCCGCCGACTACACCGACCGCCCCGTACGGCCCGACTACGTGGCCGCCGTGCGCGCTGGCGTTGACACCATTACGGTCGTCAGCCGCTGGTTCAATGCGCTGGCCTGCCGCGCCACGCCGGCCCAGGCGGCGGCCCTGCGCCAGCGGCCCGGCGTGGCCGCCGTGACGCCCTGGCCGGTGCAGAGCCGGCTGCGGCCCGCCAGCTATTCAGCCCCTAAAACGGCTGCGCCGCCACCCGCCGCTCGCCCCACCGTGAGCGCGGCCGACTACCAGCTCGGCCGCCAGCAGACGGCCGCCCTGGGCCGCGCCGACCTGAGCCGGGCTGGGCTGCTGGGCCAGGGCGTGCGCATCGCGGTGTTTGACGTGGGGTTTCGGGGCGTGAACTGGCACCCGGCCTTTCGGGCGCTGCGGCGCGAGAGGCGCATCGCAGTCACGTATGACTTTCTGAAAAACCGGCCCGACGTGTTCCACGGTGGTTCGCACGGCACCGAAGTGCTGGGCTGCCTGGCCGGCCGCTTGCCCAGCGCCGACACGCTGGCAGGCGGCCCCGCGCTGGGCCTGGCCCCGGCCGCTACCTACCTGCTGGCCCGCACGGAGGGCATGGCCAGCGAGCGCTATTCGGAGGAAGAAGCCTGGCTGCGCGCCGTGGAGTGGGCCGACCAGCAGGGCGCCGACATCATTAGCTCGTCCTTGGCCTACACTGAGCAGCGCTATTTTCCGGAGGAGATGGATGGCGTGCACTCGCTTATCGGGCGGGCGGCCACGATGGCGGCCCGCAAGGGGCTGCTGGTGGTGAGCGCCGCCGGCAACGACGGCGACGACGACTGGGTGCGCATCGGCACGCCCGCCGATGCCGACTCGGTGCTGGCCGTGGGCGGCCTCGACCCGGCCACTGGCCTGCATCTGTCGTTCAGCTCGGTGGGCCCCAGCGCCGACCGCCGCCTCAAGCCCGACGTGTCGGCGTTTGGTATTGTCTTGACCAGCAACGCGAACGGCGGCTACGAGCGGGTTGAGGGCACGTCATTCGCGGCCCCGCTGGTGGCGGGGCTGGCGGCTTGCGCCCAGCAGGCCAGCGGCGGCCGCCTACCGGTGATGGAGCTATTCAAGCGGGTGCGCGAGGCCGGCGAATTATACCCCTACTACGACTACGCCCACGGCTACGGCCGCCCCGAGGCCGGCCGCCTGCTGGCCCGGCTCAAAGGCCCGCTGCCGCCGGTGGCCCCCACGTTCGACTTCGTGGTGCACGACTCGCTGGTGGCCGTGGTGCTGCGGCCCGCCGCCACCATTCCCGCCGCCATCCCGCTGCCCCTGGTGGCCGAGGCCGACGAACTGAGCCCCAGCACCGCCAGCTGGCTCACGCCGCCTACCCCCGCCCGCCCGCCCGGCACGCCCACGCCCACCGCCGCCAACGTGGCACCCGTGGGCAAGGAGCAGCCCGCGCCCGCCGATTTCGCGCCCGTGCTGCCGCCCTACCCTTCCTATCCGGCGCGCCTCTACTGGCACCTGGCCAACGCGCGCGGCGTGCTGCACCGCTACGAGGTGCGCGCCGTTACGCAGCGGCTGGTGGTGCAGGTGCCGCGCCGGCTGGCGCGCGGCGGCAATGTGCTGCGCGTTTATTATCAAGGTTATACGGGGCAATATGCGGAATAGACCGGCAATGCGGACACGACTTCAGCAGCGCTTCTTTGGGCCGCTGCTGTTCGGCTTATTGGTGGCTGGCCCGGCGGCCCGCGCCCAGCAGGTGCTGCTCCAAACCGACGTGGCCACCGACACCCTACCCCCCCGCACGGGGCCGAACCGCCGCTACTTTGGGCACCTGTATGGCGGTTTAGGGCTGGCGGCCGGTGCCAGCAATTTGGGGGTGAAGTATGGCTTTCCGTCGTTTGAGGTGCAGGCGGGTGGGCGGCTCAAGCGCCGGCTGGGGCCGTACCTGGCCTTCAACGCCGACCTGCGCTACGCCTACCTGCGCTATGGCCTGGCGCCCGACGTAGCCCGGTCCGCGCCCTTCGGCCCCAACTTCGGCTTCGATAGCCAGACCATCAGCTACCACCAGCTTCAGGGTGAGGCCAGCCTGCGCCTCAACCCCGAGCGCCGCCGGGGCAACAACGTGGGCCGCTACCTCGACCTGCTGGCCTACGGCGGCCGCACGCTGGCCGCCAACTACACTGCCATTGGCCCCTCGCCCAGCGGCGGCCAGCGCGAAGTGATTGAGCACCAGCCGGCCTACCTGGCGCGCTGGCAGGGGGGGGTAGGGCTGCGCCTGGGCAGCAATTCGCTGGCCCTGGTGGGCCGCTACCGCCTCAGCGAGCTCCTGCCGGGCATGAGCCTGGCCGAGCCGCCGCGCTGGGTGCTGGGCATCGAGATAGGCTGGTTTTAAACCCTGGCCCGATTGTGGGGCATACCCGGCGGAAGCGAGTTGGAGCGGTTTTAGCGTCAGTTAGTGAGATAGTTTAGGAAGCCCTCAGCCCGTCATTCCGAGCTTACCGAGGAGGCTCGTTTGCGCCGTTGAACGAGGCTCGAACGATGCGGGCGAGATTCCTCGGCAAACTCGGAATGACGGGCTATCAGCTTCTTCTACAGCTTCATTTTTAATCTTTAATTGCTTCCAGAATCGCCGTAATTACTTCGTTATGCTACTTTCTACCCGCTCCCTGGGAGCTGTTGCCTTGCTCGCGCTTACCCTGGCTTCCTGCGTAAACACCGAGCGCGAAATGGCCACTTCAAGCCGCGGCCCGCGCACCGAATTCACGCCTCCCAAGGGCCGGGGCGAGCGCGTGGGCGGGGCCACGGTGCTCAACACGGTGCGCGCCACGCACGTTTTTTCAGACTCCAAAAACCCCGATACGTTCATGCTGCAACTGCGTGGCCCGCGCGTGCTTAGCAGCAGTCTGCACCTCGTCGTGCTCAGCAGCAAGGGCGACACGCTGCGCCACGAGGTGCTGCCCACCAGCGTTCTGCTCACCGACCCTACGCTAAAGGATAACCAAGCGGCCTCGGTGCGCGAGCGCGAAATCAGCGTGCTACGCGGCATGAACACGTTTTTCGGCGATAGCCACTTCGTGCGGCCCGCCGTGCCCGCCGCCGCTACCCCCCCCGCCGGCCTCGACGCCGAAGCCTGGGCCAGCCTCCGCGATGACCCCGCCGCCGTGGGCTTCGACTACCTCGGCAGCAAGGGCGCAACGCGCCTGATATATGCGCGCCAGCTAGGCCGCGTGGTGGCGATTGAAGAATAGGGTAGAACGCTATGCTGACGCCGGGAAGCATCTCTGTCGCTTCGTTGAGCGACTCGCAAATGACGTGGTAGAGGCGCTTCCCGGCGTTAGCGTGAAGCACTTAAAGCAGTGCCCAGGTCGGTGTACGGGGCGGGCTGCCGGCTTTTCGCCGGCTGTCCGCTCATCGGAAGAACAAGCGGGGCGAACGACGAGCGGACAGCCGGCGAAAAGCCGGCAGCCCGTCCTACCCAAGCTGCACACGAACTTGAGAACTGCTCTAAATTACTCTTTACTAACACTCTAAATCTTTGCCCAGCCCTGCTGCCCGGCCGGGCCACGCAGTAGCGCGTAGCCGGCGCTTTCACCCAGCACGACTACCGACGTGCGCAAGGGCCACGCCGCCAGCGCCGGCGCGCTAGTCCTGGGTGCCGCCTGAATTTCGTGGGCCGCCGCCAGCACCAGCCGCCGCAACGGTTGCGCCGGGGCCACCGTGCGGGCAGCCACGTAGCACAATTGGCCGTTGGGCAATTCCACGCGCAGCCAGCTGGCGCGCTGGCCCAGCACCAGCAGGGGCAGGGTGGCGGGCAGCTGCCGGGTGGCCTGCGCGGGGCGCGGGCGCACCCACTCGCCGCGGCGGTCGGGGCCGGCGAGGGGGGTAGGGAGGGGGTCTTCGCGGTGCAAAAATGGCCACGGGTCCACGGCCCCGCGCCCGGCCCGGTAGATGCCGAAGTGCAGGTGCGGCGCGGTGGTGCGGGCGTTGCCGGTGTTGCCCACCAGGCCCAGCGTGTCGCCGGCCCGCACGCGCTGGCCGGGCTGCACCAGCTGCTTGTCGAGGTGGGCGTAGTAGAGATGCTGGCCTTGCTTATCAGCCAGCCACACTACGCGGCCGCCGAGCTTAGATTCGCCGGTGCGGGTGATGTAGCCGTCGGCCGCCGCCACGGCGGGCGTGCCGCGCGGCGCGAAAATATCCACGCCCTCGTGGCGTCGCGCGCCCCCGTCACGCGCATTGCCCCAGAAGCTGCCAATGGCCTGGTCGGTGCGGCCCTTCACCGGAAACAGCCCCAGCCCCGGCCCGCGCCACAGGCGCAGCGTGTAGCGGCCGGCGGCCAGCAGCTCGGGCTGCACGCGCAGCAGGTGCTGGGCATCGTCGGTGGCCTGGTAGCTATAGTCGTAGGAGCCGGCGGCGGTGGTGTCGGTGGCAGTCCACTTCAGCAGCTCGGGCTTTTGGTGGGGGGGTAGGGCGAAGGCATCGACGAACACGCGGGGCGCCAGCACCGGGCCGGGCGCCAGCGTGAGGCGCACGTGCACCAGCTCGCCGGCCCGCACGGCGTAGCGGTAGCCCGCCGCCGTGGGCTGCTCGGGGCGGAAATAGCCGGTTTCGAGCACCGGCAGCGTCACGGTCAGTGAGTCGCGCAGGGCCTGGTCGGCGGCCTGCTGCCACTGCCGGCCCAGGGCAGCTTGCTGCAAGCCGGCGCGGTCGAGGGCGCGGGCGTAGTCGTCGTGCGGGGTAGTTTTTTGGAATAAAGCCGCCAGCGTCCGGGGCTTGCTGCACGAGGCCAACAGAATCAGCAACCCCACGAAAAATCCTCCGGCCCGCCGCCCGCCGGAAGTGGAAAAGAACGAAAAAAGCATACCCGGCAAACGCCCGTGCGGTCAGGCAAGTTCTATGCAAATAGCCGTGAGAGAACGTCATTCCGAGCTTGCTGAGGAATTTCGCGCGCATCGTGGAACGACACCCGAACGACGCGATTGTCATTCCTCGGCAAGCTCGGAATGACAATCGCTCCCAAGCACCAACCGCCAAGCACCAAGTACCTTCGCCCCGCTATGCCCACCCACCCCGTTATCCTCACCGAGTGCCCGCGCGATGCCATGCAGGGCCTGCCGGACTTCATCCCTACCCCCGTCAAAACGGCCTACCTCCAGCAGCTGCTGGCCGTGGGCTTCGACGTGCTCGATTTCGGCTCGTTCGTGTCGCCCAAGGCCATTCCGCAGCTGCGCGACACGGCCGAAGTGCTCGCCGGCCTCGACCTCGACCGCACGCGCACCAAGCTGCTGGCCATCGTGGCCAATCTGCGCGGGGCCGAGCAGGCCGCCGGCCACCCCGAAATCCACTACCTGGGTTTTCCGCTTTCGGTGAGCGAAACCTTTCAGCGCCGCAACACCAACCAAACCATCGCCGAGGCCCTGGCCGACGTGGCCGCCATGCACGAGCTCTGCGAGCGCCGGGGTAAAACGCTGATTGTGTACCTCTCAATGGGTTTCGGCAATCCCTATGGCGACCCCTACGGCCCGGCCATTGTCGCCGACTTCACCGCGAAGCTGGCCGCGTTGGGCGTGCGCATCGTGGCCTTGTCCGACACCATTGGCGTGAGCACGCCGGCGCTCATTACGCCCTTGTTTGAGGAGCTGATTCCGGCTTTCCCACGCATCGAGTTTGGTGCTCACCTGCACACTACCCCCAGCACCTGGCTCGAAAAAGTGCAGGCCGCCTACGGGGCCGGCTGCCGCCGCTTCGACGGCGCGCTCGGCGGCATCGGCGGCTGTCCGATGGCGGCCGACGTGCTCACCGGCAACATGGCCACCGAGAACCTGGTGGCGTTTTTGGAGGGGGTAGGGGAGGAAACGCTCCTCTACCCCGTAGCCTTCGCCGCCGCGCAAGCCCAAGCTGCCTTGGTATTCGCGCCCGTCCGCGCCGCCTAGTTTCCGCGTCTTCCGCGAAATCCTCCGCGTCTTCCGCGGGCAATTTTATCCGCGCCATTTGCCAGCCATGCCCACTCCCCAAGTCGATATTTTCATCCCCTGCTTTGTGGACCAGCTTTACCCGCACACCGCCCTCAACATGGTGAAAGTGCTGGAACGAGCCGGCTGCCAGGTGCACTACAACCCCGACCAAACCTGCTGCGGCCAGCCCGCCTACAACGCGGGCTATGTAAACGAAAGCTGGGATATTGCCCACAAGTTTCTGGCTGATTTCCCTACCCCCCCTGCCGGGGCCGAAACCCGCTACGTCGTCAGCCCCTCGGCCTCGTGCGTGGGCATGGTGCGCAATGCCTACTCCCACCTGTTTAGGGAGCGTGAAGAGCGCTTTATGTGCCAGGACGTGCAGCGCCGCACCTACGAGCTAACCGAGTTTTTAACCGACGTGCTGAATATCAGCACTATCCCCGGCGCGGCGCTGGCCGGCACCTACACCTACCACGACTCCTGCTCCGCCTTGCGCGAGTGCGGCATTCGGGAGGCCCCGCGCCGGCTGCTCGATGGCGTGGCCGGCCTGCGCCGCGTAGAGATGGCCGAAACTACCACTTGCTGCGGCTTTGGAGGCACCTTTGCCGTGAAGTTTGAGGCTATTTCGGTGGCGATGGCGCAGCAAAAAGTGGAGCATGCCCTGGCCACCGGGGCCGACTACATCGTGAGCACCGACGTGAGCTGCCTCATGCACCTGGAGGCGTATATTCGGCGCGAAAAACTGGCTATCAAAACGATGCATATCGCCGACGTGCTGGCCAGCGGCTGGTAATACTTCTGGCGACTGCTTAACCGCAGATTAGCTGGTTCTTATAACCCGGCAACTGCCTGAGGCTCTTGTAGAAATTTAGGTTCCGTCATTCGTACATTGAGCCCCAATCCACCGGCCGCTATGCAACAGATAGACAAAGTAAGCGCACTGCCCTACGAGCAGTTCATCGAGAACTATGTAAAGCCCGGCATACCAGTCGTTTTGACGGATGCC
The DNA here is from genome assembly GCA_001596155.1 of Hymenobacter psoromatis. Lineage (NCBI taxonomy): Bacteria > Pseudomonadati > Bacteroidota > Cytophagia > Cytophagales > Hymenobacteraceae > Hymenobacter > Hymenobacter psoromatis. The sequence continues at coordinate 451,229 of CP014771.1, forward strand.
TCGGCTAGCTGGAAGTCTAATACGCAGTTTACGCCGGCTTTCTTCAAGGAGCACTTTGCCGACTACGCTACGACGCACGGCGCAACAACTTACTCCATGAGCGATATTCTGGAGATTACCGCTCAGAGCACGCCCGAAAACCCAGCACCGTATCCTATCCTGTTTGAAGTGCCTACTCAATTGCCTAAGCTGCTGGCAATGCTGGAGCCGTTGCACATGCATTATTCTTTGCCAAACTGGTTTAGCAATAAACTAATGCCTTACGGGATGTTTAGGAATAATAGAGTTACTAACTACTTATTATCAATTACTTGACTTATAAACCTGTCATTTTGTAATTTGCTAATGCGGTGCAAATTCGTATGGCATCGGTAAACTTAGCCTTTTGTCTCATTCGGTTTTCGATGCGTAATATAAAGAATGATTTCACCTTAGCAATGGCATTTTCAACAGCTATTCTTACCTGTGAAAAGAGCGAATTAATTGCTTTTTGTAGCTTAGTTAAGGGATGATATTTGCTCGCTTTATACGGAATCCAAACGTCTTTGCATTTGACTGCTTTTGTTATGCCTGTAAAGCCAGAATCGACATGCAGCCGATACGCACTCAAATCAAGTCCGCCAAAAATATCTTTAAAAATAGTAAAATCATGTACATGCCCAGGGTAGGCCTTGCTAATGAATAAAATTCGCTTACCAAGGGTGCAAATAATTAGCCATTTTAGGGTGTGAAATTTTTTTTACCACTGTAATGCTCTTTTTGAACTTGCTGATTAACAGCGCGTTCGATTGGCACTTCGGTTACATCAATCACCAGGTCAGTTATGCCTGCAAATTGCTCATTAACGGCCTCCTGATTCCTTTCCATAAAAGTATTTTGTACTTTTTGCTGTTGTAAAGCCGCTTGTAAGTGAGGCTTAAGGAGTTCCAGATACATGCTGGCGGCTGCGTCTGAAATACCAAAATACATGCCCATATTTTGAAGAGTGGGATACGCTTTATGATAGTGCAAAACAAAAAAAGTGCCTCTCTTTTGTCCGTTAAAACAGGTTGCACCTGCCGGGCATAACGTGGGGGTTCCTTGGGAATATATAAAGGAGCGAAATGCTCATAAAGTGCCGAAAACTCTACTAGCGAAAGACCAGTTGCTGCTTTGTACTGCCTATCATTGATAGCGTTGTGATAAATGCTGGATGGCATAGAAAATGCTTGTTGTAAGTAGAATTTATTAGTTATGTACGTAAAAACTTGCTAATCAGTTGTTAGCAAGTCTAGTTATGTACGTAAAAACTTGCTAATCAGTTGTTAGCAAGTCTATTAAAAGAAAGTAGTCCACATTTGGAACTAGAATTGGCAAATGTTCAGGCCAAATAGCTAGCGTAATAATGCGCTTATCAGCTAGAGTTTGTAGAACAAAAATTTTGGGAACAAAATACTTTTCTCCCAACTCCATTTGCAGTTCTATCTTATTAAAGTTGTGCTGCCACAATGCATTAGAAGCCGGTAATGGATAATAACTCAACTCAAGCTCTTTATAAAAACGTGCTGATTGTAGCGCATTAATTTCAGACCAGTTTTTATATAATTCTCCTTTTTTAGGTTGTATTGGGTATTTATCGTTTCCATTGTCTTGAGGATTATCTACATAAAGTCCGAGTTTTTGAATAATCTCATTGACAAATAGAAACGCCTCCTGTCCGAAGAAGTCAGGGCGCAAAAAATTCAAGTTGAAGCTGAAGTGCATGTATTCATAATCATTCTTTAGCTCATCTACTTCTAGTGCAAGTACTGGCTCATTTAGGTCAAAGCAGAAATAAACTTCTGTGTCTTCATTCTCATAAAACCACTGGTTACCGGCCTCATTTGGGAGGCACAGATTATGTGTCAGATAGGCACTTATGTCGCTCTCAAAAATCTGTGCTTCCCGGCGTTTGTAGAAATATAGGTCGTAGCTCACTTAATGAGTCGTTAATTTAGGAAAGGCCTTCGTGACCTTTATTCCCGTTTCCAATGCCCCAAAATACCCTAAAGCTCCCCGAACTGTCCCTAATCCTGCTCATTGGCAGCACGGGCGCGGGTAAGTCCACGTTTGCGCGCCGCCTGTTCCGGCCCACCGAAATTGTGTCGTCGGATACCTGCCGGGGCCTAGTATCGGATGATGAAAACAACCTGGATGCCACCAACGACGCCTTCGACCTGCTGCACTACTGGGTGGCCAAGCGCCTCAAGCGCGGCCGCCTCACCGTGATTGATGCCACCAACGTGCGCGCCGAAGACCGCAAGGCCTTCGTGGCGCTGGCCCGGCAGTACCACTGCCTGCCGGTGGCCATCGTGCTCGACGTGCCCGAGAGCGTGGCCGCCGACCGCAACCGCCAGCGCCCCGACCGCGCCGGCCTCAAGCCCCACGTCATTGCCAACCACCGCCGCCTGCTGCGCCAGGGCCTGCGCACGCTCAAGCCGGAGGGCTTCCGACACATCTTCCACCTGCGCGGGGTGGAGGAAATCGACGCTGTGCAAGCGATAGTGCGCGACCCGCTGCACAACAACCGCCAGCAGGAAACCGGCCCCTTCGACATCATCGGCGACGTGCATGGCTGCTATGCGGAGCTGTGCGAACTGCTGGAGAAGCTGGGCTACGCGGTGGCGGAAGAAGCGGTGCTGGACGCGCGCGATTTGGGCGTGCGGGTCACCTCACCCCCTAACCCCCTCTCCCGTGGAGAGGGGGAACTAGTTTCTAGCTCTACTTTAGAAGTAGCTGCCAATAAGCAAGCTTTCGAAAAGGCAGTTAGCCCAGAACTAGAAACTAGTCCCCCCTCTCCACGGGAGAGGGGGCTAGGGGGTGAGGTGAACGTAGGCGCTACCCCCCGCAAAGTCATCTTCCTCGGCGACCTCGTGGACCGTGGCCCCGCCTCGCCGCAAGTCTTGCGCCTGGTAATGAGCATGGTGCGCGATGGCCTGGCGCTGTGCGTGCCCGGCAACCACGATATAAAATTGCTGCGCCACCTCAACGGTAAAAACGTGGCCGCCACCCACGGCCTGGCCGAAACCCTGGCCCAGCTCGCAGCCGAAACGCCCGCCTTTAAGGAGCAGGTGCGGCTGTTTCTAGATGGGCTGGTGAGCCACTACGTGCTGGACGGCGGCCGGCTGGTGGTGGCCCATGCCGGCCTCACCGAAGACATGCAGGGTAGGGGCTCGGGGGCGGTGCGCAGCTTCGCGCTCTATGGCGAGACGACCGGCGAAACGGACGAGTTTGGCCTGCCCGTGCGCTATCACTGGGCCAGCGAGTACCGGGGCCGGGCGATGGTGGTGTACGGCCACACGCCCGTGCCCGAGCCCGAATGGCTCAACAACACCATCGACATTGACACCGGCTGCGTGTTTGGCGGCCGCCTCACCGCCCTGCGCTACCCCGAGCGGGCGCTGGTGGCCGTGCCCGCGCACCGGGTGTATGCCGAGCCCAGCCGCCCGCTGCACTACAACCCGCACCAGCCGGAACAATTAACGAAAAACGAAGAACAAACAACCGCCCAGCAGCAGCATGACGACCTGCTCGACATCCGCGACGTGACCGGCAAGCAACTCATTAACACGCGCTTGCTCAACACCGTGACGGTGCGGGAGGAAGACGCCGTGGCCGCCCTGGAGGTGATGTCGCGCTTCGCCCTCAACCCCAAGTGGCTGCTGTATCTGCCGCCCACCATGTCGCCCACCGAAACCTCGGAGCTGCCCGACCTGCTCGAACACCCCGCCGAAGCCTTCTCCTACTACCAGCGGCAGGGGGTAGGGCGGGTGGTGTGCGAGGAAAAGCACATGGGCAGCCGCGTGGTCGTGGTGCTGGGCCAGAGCGAGGCCGCCATCCAGCGCCGGCTGGGGGTTGGGGGCGAGGGCCTGGGCAAGTGCTACACCCGCACCGGCCGCAACTTCTTCACCAACAGCGACCTGGAAACTGCCTTCCTGGCCCGCCTACGCGATGCCCTCACGGCGGCCGGCTTCTGGGAGCGCTTCGGCACCGACTGGGTGTGCCTCGATGCCGAGCTGCTGCCGTGGTCGGCCAAGGCTCAGGAATTAGTGAAGAGCCAGTACGCCGCCGTGGCCGCCGCCGCCGGCGCTGCCCTGCCCCAGGCCGAAGCCGCGCTGGTTGCCGCCACCGCCCGCGGCCTTTCCGGCGCGGCCGAGCTGCTGGCCCGCACCACCGCCCGCCGCGCGGCCGCCACCGACTACGCCGACGCCTACCGCCGCTACTGCTGGCCCGTGCAGTCGCTCGATGACTTGAAATTAGCCCCCTTCCACCTGCTCGCCACTGAGGGCAAAACGTACTTCGACCGCGACCACGCCTGGCACATGGAAACCCTGCGTGCCCTCAGCCTCGCCGACCCCGGCCTGCTGCGCGCCACGCCCTACCGCGTGGTGGACCTCACCAACCCCGCCGAAATCGAAGCCGCCACCGACTGGTGGACCGCCCTCACCGCCGGCGGGGGCGAAGGCATGGTGGTGAAGCCCTACGACTTCATCCCCCAAACCGGCCGCTCGCTCGTGCAGCCCGCCCTCAAGTGCCGGGGTAGGGAATACCTGCGCATCATCTACGGCCCCGATTACCTGCTGGCGGGCAACCTCGACCGCCTGCGCCAGCGCAACGTGAAAGCCAAGCGCAACCTGGCCCTGCGCGAGTTTGCCCTCGGCGTGGAAGGTCTCGAACGGTTCGTGGCCGGCCAGCCGCTGCGCCTGGTGCACCAGTGCGTATTCGGTGTGCTGGCCCTGGAAAGCGAGCCGGTGGACCCGCGCCTGTAGCGGCGAAAATAAATGGGCTGCGTACACCGCAAAATTTACTTACTCACCAGCCCTACCCCTTCCTTTTCCACTCATGAAAAAAACCGTTTTCCTACCCCTCATCAGTGCGCTGTGTCTGTGGCTGCTGGGTAGCGCGGCCCTGGCCAAGCCGGCCGCCGAGCGCCCCGCCTACTTCGAGCTGAAAATATACCACATCAAAACGCCGCGTCAGGAGGCGCTGATTGACAGCTTCTTGCAGCATCAGTATATGCCGGCCATGCGGGCGGCGGGCATCGCCACCATCGGCGTGTTCAAGCCCATCGGCAACGACACGACCGCCGACCGGCGCGTGTACGTGTTCACGCCCTACGCCTCGCTCAAGCAGTGGGAGCAGGTGAAAAACACCGCCGCGCCCAAGCTGCTGACCGCCGGCGGGGCCTACGAAAACGTGGCTTACAACAATCCCGCCTACACTCGCCTGGAAACCATTTTTATCCAGGCCTTCGACGAGATGCCCGCCCTCACCGCGCCCAAACTCGACGCGCCCAAGAGCGAGCGCGTGTATGAGCTGCGCAGCTACGAGAGCGCCAGCGAGAAAATCTTCCGCAACAAGGTGCAGATGTTCAACCAGGGCGGCGAAATCAAGCTCTTCAACCGGCTGGGCTTCAACGGTATTTTCTACGGCTCGGTCCTGTTCGGTGCCCACCTGCCCAACCTGATGTACATGACCTCCTTCGCCAACCGCGAGGCGCGCGAGGCCCACTGGAAAACCTTCGGCGCCGACCCCGAGTGGAAGCGCCTCTCGGCCCTGCCCGAGTACCAGAACAACGTGGCCCACATCGACATCACGTTTTTGCGCCCTACCCCCTATTCGGGGCTGTAAGGCCAACCCACCTGAACGTCCTTCCGAGCTTGCCGAGGAATCTCGCCCGCGCCGTTGAAAGGTATCCGAACGGCGCGGGCGAGATTCCTCGGCAAGCTCGGAAGGACGTTCTGCTGGCTTCCTATACAGACTCCTTAAAACTTGTCATCATTCACCTCCACCCAAAAACCGTCGGGGTCTTGCAGATAAATCTGGTTTACACCGTCGGGGCGGGGGGTAGTCTTGTGCGGCTCGCTTTTCCAGTTGCCGTAGCGCACGCCGAGCTTGTCGAGGTGGGCCATGAACTGGGCCAGGTCCGGCACGCTGAACGCCAGGTGGGTATTAATGTCGTGCTCCTGCGCCTTATTACCCTGGATAATATGTAGTTGGCTGTGCGGCCCGATGCGCAGCCACACGTGCCGGCCATCCTTAAACGGCTCGGGTATCTCGGGTAGCAGCAGCGCATTTTTATAGAAATCGGCCGTTTTATGCACATCCACCACATAGAGCGCGATGTGATTGAGCACGGCCGGCGTCTGGGCGGCGGCATTTTGGGGGGTAGCAGCGGCCATCGCAAAGGCGAACAGGCAGAATACCAGTAGTTTTCTCATGGGCGGAAATGGAAGGGGTAGGCGGTTTGGGAGAATTGGTTAAGAATTAGAACAGAACGTCATTCCGAGCTTGCCGAGGAATCTTGCTCGCCTCGTTGCACGTTACCCGAACGGTGCGAGCGAGATTCCTCGGCAAGCTCGGAATGACGTTCGAATAGCTTGCTAAAAACCATTTATATAACCCGCCACTAAGCTACTTATTTTACCCGCGCCGCCCGAAACTCCGAGCCCGCCCGCCACTGCGGAAACGTGGTTTCGCCGGCCAGGCGCTGGCCCACGCGGTAATAAAGCTGGGCATCCTGGGCCACGCCGCGGAGGTCCCAGCCGGGGTCAAACTGGTCGGCGGGCTTGTGATACATGCCGGTGGTGTAGGCCTGGCGCTTCTGGGCGATGTAGGCCTTGCCCTGGGCGCGGCTCTCGAAGCCGCCGCTGGCGTAGAGCGAGGGCACGCCCACGTGGGCGAAGCTGAAGTGGTCGGAGCGGTAAAACATACCGGTTTCGGGCGTCTGGTCGGGCAGCAGGTAGCGGTCCTGCTCCTGGGCCGCCGCGCGGGCGTAGTCCTCCAGCTCCGACTGCCCGTAGCCGATAACGGTGAGGTCCTTCATCGGGCCGTAGGGCCAGAGCATGTCCATATTGAGGTCAGCCACCGTTTTAGCCAGCGGAAATGGCGGGTGCTGGGCGTAATAATTCGAGCCCAGCAGGCCCTGCTCTTCGCCCGTCACGGCCAGAAACACGATGCTGCGGGCCGGCTTCTCTTTGGCCTGCTGAAATTCCTTGGCGATGCTGAGCAGCGCCGCCAGCCCGGTCCCATCGTCCACGGCGCCGTTATAAATAGAGTCGCCGGCAATAGCCTTGCCCACGCCAAAGTGGTCCCAGTGCGCCGAATAAATGACGTACTCGCCGGCATTGGTAGTGCCGGGCAGCACCGCCAGCACGTTTTGGGATGTCTGGCGGCGCAGCTTCTGTTGCAGGCTGGTGCTCAACGTGAGGCCCAGCGGCCGGGCGCGGAAGCCGCGCTGGTTGGCGGCGGCGTAGAGCGCGTCGTAATTCTGGCCGGCCGCAGCGAAGAGGCGCTTGGCCGCGTCGAGCGTCAGCCAGCCTTCAATGGCGCACTTGCCTGCGCCGTGGTCGGCGGTTTGGGGGCGCAGTTTGGGGCCGACGGCCCCGCTCAGCACCACGCTCCAGGGGTAGGCGGCGGGCTTACTATCGTGCACGATAAGCAGGCCGGCCGCGCCGTGGCGGGCGGCCTCCTCGTATTTGTAAGTCCAGCGGCCGTAGTAGGTCATGGCCTTGCCTTTAAATAGCGTAGTGTCCTGGCCCGCGTTGCCGGGGTCGTTCACGAGCACCACCACGGTTTTGCCCTTCACGTCGAGGCCGGCGTAGTCGTCCCAGCCGTATTCGGGTGCCACCACGCCGTAGCCAGCAAACACCAGCGGCGAATTGCTGACCATCACCGTCGGCTGCTCGCGCTGGCTGAACACCACGTAATCCGTCTTGTATTCCAGGCTCAGCTGCTGGCCCTTGCCCGAAATTTGGAGGGTAGGGGCGGGAGTCACGCTGATTTCCACCATCGGCACCGGCTGAAAATAGCTGCCGTTCGGCCTCGCCGGCTTCAGACCCAGCTGCCTGAACTGAGCCGCGAGGTAGTTGGTAATGCGCGTTTCGCCCACCGTAAATGGCTTGCGCCCCAGCATACTATCCGACGACACGGCTTTAAGATAGCCGCCAATCTCGGCTGCCGTAATGGCGTTGGCCGCCGCCGGGGGGGTAGGGGCCGTGGTGGCTTGCGTGGTAGTGTTGGAGGGCGATTGGCAGCCGGCCAAAGCCAGGCCCAGCAGGCCCGCCAGCGGCAGCCGGGCAACCCGGCGAGAAGTAAAAATCATGAGCGAAGCATTGAAACGAAAAGACGTAGCTAAGGGCGCTCAAGGTACAAGCCAGCCCCGCATAGCCCAGGTTGCCGCCCCGCACCGGCGGCCGTTAGCGCGGGCAGGCCACGGGCAGCAGCGTGTATTTCGCGTCAAAATGCAGGGTGCCAGGCTGCTCAAATACCATCTTTCCCTGGCGCTCCACTACGGGGCCAAAGCCTTCGACAAAGCCAATATCGCGGCGCAAAAAGGCCACCTGCCGCACCGATGTCGTGCCTTCCGACCCAAAAGTATAGTCGGCCAGCAGCGTATCGCCGTGCATGGTGCCGCGAATGGTGCCCTGGTTGCGGTCCTTCTCAGAGTAGCGGTAGCTCAGCTGGCCCGTCACGGTGGGCTGCGTGGTTTGCAGTGTCAGGCGCACCGTGTCATTGGCCATGCGGTAGGCGAAGCACTGCGGGCCGATGGGGGTAGGGGCCGCCAGCTCCTGGGTGGCCTGGGTGCCTTGCTCGTGGCAGGCCGTGAGCATCCCCAGGCTTAGGGCAAAGGCAATAAGGGCTATAACGCGCATCCTATGAAAAAATTAATCGGCTTGCTGTTTTCAGCAGGCGACCACAAAGTTGGTGAAGTTTTCGATGAGCGCCGCCTGCTCCTCGGGCCGCCATTGTAGTCGGTACACCACCGGCCAGCCGCTGGCGCTAACGTGTAGCGTCAGCCCATCCTCGTAGGGTACAAAATTAGTTCCCTCAAATACCCAGGTTTCGCCCACGGGGTGCGCCTGGCCGTCGTAATCAACGAACTCCTGCACCACGCGGTAGCGCTGGCCTGGGGTAAGCGTCTGGATAGCAGCCATAACTACTCCTGCGGCGTGGCCAGCAGCGTGCGCTCGATGCGGCGGTCGGGCACCAGCCACATAAGAGCCACAAAAACGTAGCAAGTCCCCGACAACCAGGGCAGCCAAAAGCTGCTGCCAATGCCCGCCGAATAAAGCACCGGCGAGAGCTTGCCCTTCCAGTCGCGCCCCACGGCGCGGGCCAATGGCGACTCAGAACCGCCATTCACGGCAATAATGCAGTTTTGTAGAATGGCATACGCCACCGCCGAGCCGAGCAGCACGCCGCCGTACACGGCCAGCGTGGCCGGCGCAAAATGGTTTTCGCCCATCCAGCCCGTGGCAAACGGTATCAGCGAGAGCCAGAACAGCAGGTGCAGATTGGCCCACAGCACGCCGCCGCTCACCTGTCGCGTGCCGCTGAGCAAATGATGGTGATTATTCCAGTAAATACCTACGTACACAAAGCTCAGCACGTAGCTCAGAAACACGGGCAGCAGCGGCCGCAGCGCCGAAAAGCCGGCCCCGTGCGGCACCTTCAGCTCCAACACCATGATGGTGAGGATGATGGCGAGCACACCGTCGCTGAATGCTTCGAGGCGGCCTTTTTGCATAAATTAAGCGTAATAATTAATCGACATCAATGCAGTCTGACTGCTTGACTTTAGTGAACAGCTTGCTAAACTGTTCATTGAGCGGGTATTGGTCGGCGATAGTGTTGTATTTGCGTTGTGCATTAGCGCAATTTCCCCAACCAAAGGTCATAAGCGCGACTTTGGCGTACGCCATCCGCTCGGGCGACGCCGACTGGGCCACAAACTCGGCCTCCAATTGCTTTGGCATCCCGTTGTTAATCTTTTGCTGGTCAACCAATTTGCGCCAGGCCTTCATCACCACCACCGTGTCGGTCGAAGCTAGTGCGGTGGCGTACTCCGGGCAGGCCGCGTGGTAGCGGTTGCTCAGCCACGAAGCCGGCTGAAAATAGCCCTCCAGCGTAGCTTGGTCTAGCGCGTAGCCTTCGGCCAGCTCCAACTCGCGCAGGTGCTTGATGTTGCGCCAGAATTTGGTAGGAACTACGTGCAGTTTATGGATGATGCCGGCCAGTGAGTCGTGCTCGTGGGTGAGTTGGCTGGCCGTACTCCGAAAAAAAGCGTCGTTGTAATTCTTCAAAGAAAATGGCACCACGGTTGTCATAATTAAAAAGCCATTGACCAGTTGGTAGGTATCGCGCAGCTGCTGCTGGGTGTAGGCACCCGCCGTGTAAGTACCCGTGTTGGTGCAGGTATCATCTTGCCAGCTAAATGTTTGCACCGAGTTGTGCGTCGTTTTCTTGGGCGGTGGCACCGCCACTGCCGGCATTGCGGCTGGCTGAGCGATGGTGGCTGCCGGCTTGCTTTCGCAGGCAATGAGCCCTACTAGCGGCAGTAATTTCAGGGTAGTAGAAAAAGTCATTGAGCGGGGCGCGCTGGGGCAAGCAAATGGCCGGATAGCCAGAGTAAAAGCCTCGGCAGCAGCCACAGGCAAAAGTAGAAACTGCGCGGCCACAACTTGTCGAAAACTAAAAAACGCCGCCCCGTTGCCAGGGCGGCGTTTCTGCAACCTAATTCAGCGAGCAGCGACTCGCCGGGGCAACCCTACTTTTTCGTCAGGTCGAAGCGGTCAGCGTCCATCACCTTGGCCCAGGCGGCTACGAAGTCGCGCACGAATTTGGGGCCGGCGTTATGGGTGCCATATACTTCGGAGATGGCGCGCAGCTCCGAGTTGGAGCCGAAAATCAGGTCCACGCGGGTGCCGGTCCACTTCACCACGTTGGTTTTGCGGTCGCGGCCTTCGAACAGCTGGTCGGCCTCCGAAGTGGCTTTCCAGGTAGTGCCCATGTCGAGCAGGTTCACGAAGTAGTCGTTGGTGAGCGTGCCAGGGCGGGCGGTAAACACACCGTGGTTCGAGTGGTCGTAGTTGGTGTTCAGCACGCGCAGGCCGCCAATCAGCACCGTCATTTCGGGGGCCGAGAGGGTCAGCAGCTGTGCCCGGTCGATGAGCATCGCCTCGGGAGCGGCTTCGTGGTTGGCGCGCAGGTAGTTGCGGAAGCCATCGGCGTGCGGCTCCAGCGCCTCGAACGACTGCACGTCGGTTTGCTCGTGCGTGGCATCGGTGCGGCCGGGGTGGAAAGGCACCTGTATGTCGTAGCCACCTTCCTTGGCAGCCTGCTCGATGGCAGCGGCCCCGCCCAGCACAATCAGGTCGGCCAGTGACACTTGCTTGCCGCCCGCGTTGCTGTTAAACTCCCTTTGGATGCCGGTTAGCGTGTCGAACACCTTGGCCAGCTCGGCGGGGTTGTTGGCATCCCAGTATTTCTGGGGAGCCAGCCGCAGCCGGGCACCGTTGGCCCCGCCGCGCTTGTCGGAACCCCGGAACGTGGCGGCCGAAGCCCAGGCTGTGCGAATGAGCTGTGCGCCCGTGAGGCCGCAGGCCAATAGCCGGTCTTTCAGCGTGTTAATATCCTGCTCGTCAACCGGCGCGTAGTCGGCGGCGGGCAGCGGGTCTTGCCAGACGAGTACTTCGCTCGGCACCTCGGGACCCACGTAGCGCGACACCGGACCCATGTCGCGGTGCGTGAGCTTGAACCAGGCGCGGCTGAAAGCATCGGCAAACTCCTCGGGGTTTTCGTGGAAGCGGCGCGAGATTTTCTCATAAATCGGGTCTTCGCGCATGGCGATGTCCGAAGTCAGCATAAACGGCTGGTGCGACTTATTCGGGTCGTGGGCGTCGGGAATCAGGCCCGCGCCGGCATCGCCTTTGGGCTTCCACTGGTGCGCCCCGGCGGGGCTCTTGGTCAGCTCCCACTCAAAGCCAAACAGGTTGTTGAAGTAGCCGTTGCCCCACTTGGCGGGGGTAGCGGTCCAGGCACCTTCGAGGCCGCTGGTGATGGTGTCGCCGGCGTTGCCGGTGCCATACGTGTTCAGCCAGCCCTTGCCCTGCTGCTCGATGCCTGCCGCAGCCGGCTCGTGCGCAATATACTGGGCGGGGTCAGCCGCGCCGTGGGTTTTGCCGAAGGTGTGGCCGCCGGCAATCAGGGCCACGGTTTCCTCGTCGTTCATGGCCATGCGGCCGAAGGTTTCGCGGATGTCGCGGGCCGAGCCCAGCGGGTTGGGGTTGCCGTTGGGACCCTCCGGGTTCACGTAAATCAGGCCCATCTGCACGGCCGCCAGCGGGTTTTCGAGCTGCCGGTCGCCGGTGTAGCGCTTGTCGCCGAGCCACTCGCGTTCCGAGCCCCAGTAAACTTCATCCATCGGCTCCCACACGTCGGCGCGGCCACCCGAATAGCCAAACGGCTTGAGGCCCATCGACTCCAGGGCGCAGTTGCCGGCCAAAATCATGAGGTCGGCCCAGGAAATCTGCTCCCCATATTTCTGCTTGATGGGCCACAGCAGCAGGCGGGCTTTGTCGAGGTTGGCATTGTCGGGCCAGCTGTTGAGCGGCGCGAAGCGCTGCATACCCGCGCCCGCGCCCCCGCGGCCATCGGCGATGCGGTAGGTGCCGGCGCTGTGCCAGGCCATGCGAATAAAGAACGGGCCATAGTGGCCGTAGTCGGCGGGCCACCAGTCCTGCGAGGTGGTCATCAGCTCAAGCAGGTCCTGTTTCACCGCGTTGAAATCCAGCTTCTTGAACTCCTCCACGTAGTTGAAGTCCGCGCCCATCGGGTTGGCCAGCGCCGAGTGCTGACGCAGGATGTTGAGCCGCAGCATGTTGGGCCACCAATCGCGGTCGCGGGTGCCGCCGCCGGCCGCCTGCTGCGTCTGCCCCGCCAAAAACGGACATTTCGCCGCTGAGGGGTCATTCATGAAAAACTCCGTGGTGTTGGCGGCGGGCGCGTGCTTGTTGTGGTCTTCAGCCATTGGTAAAGGGTTGGATTAATTGAAAGTCGGTTTTTAAGTAATAGGGTGCTACCGGGACAACCTGCCGAATAAACGGCTAAGATGGGCAAAGTACCGGCAAGTAGTGCATAGGTTTGTGGGCCGCCGGTAAAAGATTAGGGCATTTTTGTGAAAGGCCGGTCAACCTGCTTTCGTACCCCTCATTCGGGTTGCCAGTAGGTTACCGGGTAAGAAAAGCAGGTGCTATTTTGTTTAACAAAAGTAGCTATTTTTCTCAATAAACAGCGCGGAAAGCGTTTTTTTGCCTGATTCTGTTTAACCTACCTGGCGGCTTACTGCTACAGCACAGGATTTTTACTAACACCAATCCGGCGCTTTTTATTCCATGACGACCCGCATTGCCGCCGCCCTGGCCGCCCTCGAAGCCAAGTACGGCATCCGCATTCTCTACGCCTGCGAGTCGGGCAGCCGCGCCTGGGGCTTTCCCTCGCCCGACTCCGATTTCGACGTGCGCTTTCTCTACGCGCAGCCCCTGGACTGGTACCTGGGGCTCGACGAAGGCCCCGACACGCTCAACTTTCCCCTCGATGACGAGCTGGACCTCGGCGGCTGGGAGTTGCGCAAGGCCTTGCGCCTGCTGCGCGGCTCCAACGCGGCGCTGTTTGAGTGGCTGCAATCGCCGGTTATCTATTACCAAGCGCCGAATTTTTTGGCGCGGCTAGCCCCGCTGCTACCCCTCGCTTTCAACCTGAAGGCCGGCCTGCACCACTACCTGGGCCAGCTGCGGCGCGGGGTAGAAGAAGATTTAATCGGCGAAGAAGTGCGCCTGAAACGCCTGTTCTACGCCCTGCGTGCGGCCCTGGCGGCCCGCTGGATACGCGAGCGCCACAAGTTGCCACCAATGGAGTTTGCCCCGCTGCGGGCGCTGCTACCGGCTGATTTAGAGGGGGTAGTGAATGAATTGCTGGCGCAAAAAGATGTTTCCAGCGAGAAGACGCTGGTGGCCCGCCCGGCGGCGCTGGTGGCGTGGCTGGCGGAGGAATACGCGGCCGGGCAGGCGGCGCGCGAGGCGCTGCCGGTGGCGCGCGCCGCGGAGCCGCTGACGCGAGAGCTGAATGCGCTGCTGCGCGGGTGGCTCGTTGGGTAGCCGGCCGGCCAGGCAGCCTGAGCCATTTTGAGGCAGCCCCTCCACCCCGCTATTTTCGCCCCATGACCATCGCCGACCTGCGCCAGCGCCACCTTATTTTGTTCGAGGCCATCAGCGGCAGCCGCGCCTACGGCACGCAGCTGCCGCATTCCGACACCGATTTAAAAGGTGTATTCGTGCTGCCCGAAGAAGAATTTTTTGGCCTGAATTATATTCCGCAAATCGCGAATGAAACCAACGACGAGGTGTTTTATGAGCTGCGTCGCTTTGTCGAATTATTGCTGAAAAATAATCCGACCGTGCTCGAATTACTCGGCACGCCGGCCGACTGCATTATTTACAAGCACCCGCTTTTTGAGCAATTCAAGGCGGCCGATTTTTTATCCCGGCTCTGCCGCCAAAGCTTTGCCGAATATGCCGTGGCGCAAATTCGCAAGGCGCAGGGATTGAATAAAAAAATTAACCATCCCGAGCCGCCGGCCCGCAAGTCGGTGCTCGACTTTTGCTACGTGACGGTGGGGGCGGGGGCGCAGCCGGTGGCGGCCTGGCTGGCCCGCCAAGGCATTGAAGATGAGCAGTGTGGGCTGGCCAACGTGCCGCACCTCACCGACTTGTACGCCCTGTTCATCGACCCTACCCCCCTCCGCCCGCTCGGCTACCGGGGCCTGGTGCGCGACCCGGCCACCAGCCAGGACGTGCTGCTCTCGGCCGTGCCGAAAGGGGAGGAGCCGGTCGCCTATCTGTCGTTTAATCGCACCGGCTACAGCGTCTATTGCCGGGCCTTTCGGGAGTACTGGGAATGGGTGGAAAAACGCAATAAAGAGCGGTACGAAAACACCGTGCGGCACGGTAAAAATTACGACGCGAAAAATATGCTGCACGTGTTTCGACTGCTGCAAATGGCGGAGGAAATTGCCCGCACCAGCACGCTACACGTGCGCCGCCCCAATCCCGAATTTCTGCTGCAAATTCGGCGCGGCGAGTTTGAATATGCCGAGCTGGTGGCTCAGGCCGAGCACTTAATAGCGCAGGTCGAAGCGGCGTTTGCCACCTCATCCCTACCCCCCGCGCCCGACGCCAACGCCGCCGAAGCCACGCTGCGGCAAGTGCGCCGGGCATTTTATCAACTTTAAGTATTCATGCAGAAGTAAATAGGTGCCAAAAAACGTCCTTCCGAGCTTGCCAAGGAATCTCGCTCGCGTCGTAGAAACGAGACCCAAACGGCGCGGGCGAGATTCCTCGGCAAGCTCGGAAGGACGTTCACCACTTAACTCCCACCTACTTCGGCCAAATCGATTTCATGCCGGCCAGCTCTACGCTGGGCAGCGTGAGGGGCGCGCTGGCTTGCAGCGCCAGGCCCGTCAGCGGCTGGCTGGCAAAGAAGATTCCCGTCATGCACGTCAGCCCGCCATCGGCAAAAAGCTCGGCCGAGGCGGCATCGACCAGCAGCGTGATTTCCTGGGTGGGGCCGGCCGCCTGGCGCGGCGCGTAGGCCACCCGCGCGAAGCCTTTGCCGGGGGCAAAGTTGACGTTGCCCGACTTGCTGCGGTCGAAATAATACGCGTTGCGCGCCTGGTCGTAGCCAATAACAACCTGTTCTTTAGCAGCATTACTAAGCACCAAAGACCAGGTTTGCGCCTGCGGCACCATAAACTTCAGCCGGAAGCGCCCGGTCAGATTTTTGAGGTGCCGGCCCAGGTCGCACCGGTCAGTCACGGCCACGTTGGTCAGCTGCACGGCCTGCTCGGCTAGCCCGCTCAGCCCCGCGATGGGCTGCGAGGCCAGCAGCAATTCCCCTTGCGCACCAGCGCGCAAGGCCAGGGTACGCGGCACCGTCATGGCGCTGCGCCAGGGGGTAGTGGGCACCTGCTGGCCATAGTTCCAGTTGCTCATCCAGCCGATGAGGGTAGGGGCGCTGCCGGCGGGCAGGTTGGTCCACGTCACGCCCGCGTAGTTATCAGGGCCGTAGTCGAGCCAGTGCGTGCCGGGCAGCGTGGCTCGAAACTGCCTGCCATCGAACTCACCCACGAAATACTGCGTGGCCGAGCCGCTATTGGGCCCGTCAGGGTTCATGTTGACAATCAGTACGTCGTGCGGCTTGCCTTGCGCGTCGGGCACCTCCAGCAGGTCGGGGCACTCCCACACACCGCCGTGCGCCCCCAGGCTGCGGCCAAAATCGCTTTCCTTGGTCCAGCGCAGCAGGTTTTTTGACGAATAAAACTCGATGTGGTCGTGGGCCGACAAGGCCAGCAGCCACTTGTGGCCCGGCGCGTACCAGCGCACTTTCGGGTCCCGGAAATCGCGGCTGCCCTGGTTGGGCAGCACGGGGTTGTGGGCGTATTTCTGCCAGGTTTGACCGTGGTCGAGGCTGTAGGCCAGGCTTTGGTTTTCCACATCCTGGCGGCCGGCTCGGTCGCGGGCTTCGCTGTGGCTGGTGTAGAGCGCCACCAGCGGCGGCTGGTCGGGCCGCCCCAGGCCGCTCGTGTTCTGGGCGTCGAGCACGGCACTGCCCGAAAATATCAGGCCCAGGCTATCGGGGGCCAGGGCCGTGGGCTGCTGCTGCCAATGCACCAGGTCGGGGCTGGTGGCGTGGCCCCAATGAATATTGCCCGCCACCGGCGCGGTGGGGTTTTGCTGAAAAAACAGGTGATACGTGCCGTTTTCATACACTAGTCCGTTGGGGTCGTTCATCCAGTTTTCTTTGGGCGAAAAGTGGAACTGCGGGCGGTACGGCTCGTGGTAGCGCGGCGCGGGGGGGGTAGCCTCGGTAGAGGAAGTGGATGATTGGCACGCGGCCAAGCCAGCCACCAACAGGGGCGCGAGGTACAGGTGACGCATAGTCGGCGTAGGATTGAAAGTGTTGAGTGGGGGTAGGAAGGAGCAAAGAAGGGACTCAGCCCGCGATTATCCCCGTTCGCACTACCCTCAGCGCGTAAAAGCCGTAATATTGTACTGGATAAACTCAACTAAAAGCCGACCTTCGCATGTTCATTCACCGCCCGCTCACTGGCGGTGCTCCTTTGATATGATACTCACCAACGACCTACTCATTTCACGCGGCGAAGTACTTCAACAACTCGAAGGCTATCTGAAAGATAATATCTATACCTTTCTGAAACGGGTAGAAGACAGCTGGCAGCCAGCCGACTACCTGCCCGATTCACGTCGCGACACCTTCTTCGAGGAAGTGAAAGAGCTGCGCGAAAAGGCCACCGGCCTCAGCTACGACCTGCTGGCCGTGCTCATCGGCGACACCATCACCGAGGAAGCCCTGCCCAACTACGAAGCCTGGTTTCACGAGCTCGACGGCCTCAACCGCGACCGCGACAACGGTTGGGCGCAGTGGATTCGGGGCTGGACGGCCGAGGAGAACCGCCACGGCGACCTGCTCAACCGCTACCTCTACCTGTGCGGGCGCGTCAACATGCGCGAGTTTGAGTTTTCGACCCAGTACCTCATCAACGACGGCTTCGACCTGGGCACGGCCCAAGACCCGTACCGTGCCTTCGTGTACACGAGCTACCAGGAAATGGCCACCAACGTGTCGCACCGCCGCGTGGGCCAGTTGGCCCGCCAGGCCGGCGACGATGGGCTTTCTAAAATCTGCGGCATGATTGCGGGCGATGAAAACCGCCACGCCAAGGCCTATAAAACCTTTGTGGACAAGATTTTCGAGCTCGACCCAAGCGAGATGATGCTGGCCTTCGAGGATATGATGCGCAAGAAAATCGTGATGCCCGCTCACTATATGCGCGAGCTGGGCATTGATATGGGCAAGACCTTCGGGCACTTCACCGACGCCGCCCAGCGCATCGGCGTGTACACGAGCAGCGACTACACCGATATTCTCGACACGCTCCTCAGCGAGTGGAAAATCGCTGACCGCACTGGCCTCACCGGCCCCGCCGAAAAGGCCCGCGACTACGTAATGGCCCTGCCCGACCGCCTGCGCCGCGTGAGCGACCGCATGAGCGTGCCCAAGCTGGAATATAAGTTTAAGTGGATTAGCTAGGTTGCAAACTTAGTAAGTACCCGTTGCTAATTAGTTTGCTATAAAAGAACGTCATGCTGAGCTTGCCGAAGCATCTCTACCACGAGAGTAATCTCAATGTTTAGAGTTAGTTACGCAGCAGAGATGCTTCGGCAAGCTCAGCATGACCGTCTACTTTAACATTCTACTTTAACATAAAGTATTTGCCAACGGGTACTTAGCTGATATTACGCAACGGCGCGGAGACGCGAACTACAAAGTTCGCGCTACTCCCCGTGGCCATCTCGAATAAGGGTAGTGCGTAACAGTAGTTATACTCGTCACGAAGTAGGGTGCGGGGCTCGCCCCCGCCCGTCGTTGCTCGATTAACGCGCGATTCGTTCAACGGCGGGCGGGGACAAGCCCCGCACCCTACCTCTTTTTCGCAAATCACTTCGCGACGAGTATAGTAGTACTCTACCCCCATAAAATAAGTAAGTAGTTCGGCCCAACTACTTAGCCGTAAAAAGGCCCCGCTGAAAAATTCAGCGGGGCCTTTTTATTTTAGAAACGCTCAGCTATTTACGCCGCCGCGCTCATCTTATCCAGCGCGTCCATTACCTCTTTCACGTGGCCGCGCGAGGTTTCGAGCATGGCTTTTTCTTCGTCGTTGAGCTGCAATTCAATCACGCGCTCCACGCCGTTTTTGCCCAGGATAACCGGCGCGCCGAGGTACACGCCGTTGATGCCGTATTCGCCCTGCAGCTCCAGGCACACCGGGAACACGCGGCGCTGGTCGCGCACGATGGCTTCCACCATTTGGGCGGCGGCCGCGCCGGGCGCGTACCACGCCGAAGTGCCCATGAGCTTCACCAGCTCGCCGCCGCCCTGGGCGGTGCGCTGCACGATGGCATCAAGTTTTGCTTTGTCAATCAGCTCCGTAACCGGGATGCCGCCCACGGTGGTGTAGCGGGGTAGGGGCACCATCGTGTCGCCGTGGCCACCCATGAGCACCGCCTGAATGTCTTTGGGGCTCACGTTGAGGGCCTCGGCCAAAAAGGCGCGGTAGCGGGCCGTGTCGAGGATGCCGGCCATGCCGAATACCTTTTCGCGGGGCAGCTTGGCGGTGAGGTGCGCCTGGTAGGTCATCACGTCGAGCGGGTTGCTCACGATGATGATGATGGCGTTGGGCGAGTGGGCTACTACCTGCTCGGTCACCGTTTTCACGATGCCGGCGTTGGTCGAAATCAGGTCGTCGCGGCTCATGCCGGGCTTGCGGGGCAGGCCCGAGGTGATAACGACTACCTCCGAGCCGGCGGTGCGGGCGTAGTCGTTGGTGACGCCCACGGTGCGGGTGTCGTAGCCAATAATGGGGGCTTTCTGCCAGATATCGAGGGCTTTGCCTTCGGCGAAGCCTTCCTTGATGTCAACCAATACAACTTCGTTGGCAATTTCACGGGTGGCGAGCACGTCGGCGCAGGTAGCGCCCACATTGCCAGCCCCAACTACGGTAACTTTCATGGGGTAGGAATGAAGGTAGGAGGGAACAGCGCCAGCAAGTCTGGCCCGGTAAAAGTACGCCCAGCAGCGCGAAGCTTCTGCCTCGCACGCGAGCACAGTGAGCAGCTTGCACCAGGAATCGTACGCTCCCGCCTGCTCGCTGTGCTCGCGCACGAAGTGGAAACTTCGCGCTACTTATAGCGACAGCCGCACCAGGGCCAGCACCTGCGCCGGCCGCAGCTGGTAGGTATTCTGCACCAGCGCAAACTGGCTCACCGAGCCGTATTGGTACTGCCGCGTGTCGAAGATGTTAGTCCAGCGCACTTCCAGGTCGATTTTGCGGGCCGTGGGCAGCGTGTAGCGGTAGGTGAGGTCGGCAAACACGGCCCGCACCGGCGCGCCCGGCCCTTGGCTGGCGTAGTAGTCGGCGGCGGCCGTGAGGGCGTGGCGGCCCACCAGAAACACGCTCACGCTGGCGTGGTGGTCCTGCAACAGCGTCAGCGGCTGGAGCGCGCCGCCCGCCACGGTGCTGCGCAGCGCCGTGAGGGTGGCGCTGTAATCGAGGCTGCCCCAGTCGAAGGCCGAGCAACTGGCCTTGAAGCTGGCCATGGCGGTGCGCGCCTGCGTCTGGGCCAGCGTGCCATTGAGCACCTGCGGCTGGCGGCTGAGGCTACCCAGCATGTTCAGGCTCAGGTTGGTTTTCCAGGGGCTCACAAACTTGCTGACGGCCCCCGACACCGAGTGGCTCAGGCGGCGGCTGTCCTGGTCGAGCGCCACCGTGGTGAGCGCCCCGTTGGCATCGACCTGGCTGCTATACAGGCGATTGGTAAGTGTAGTCGAAAACGAATAGCTGGCGTGAAAGAACAGCGACTTCAGCGGGTTTTTGAAGTAAATGCCCGCGTTGTAGCTCTGCCCAATGCTGCGCGGCAGCGGCGCGTCGTTGCGCTGCAAGGTGCGGTAATCGCGCAGAATATAGGCGTAGTTGAGCTGCGAAATATCGCCGAAACCGTTGCGCAGCCCTACCCCCCCCGAGGCATACCACAGCGCCCCGAGGTCGCGGCGGGCGCTGAGGCGGGGCTCGGCCACCAGCACGCGCAGGCGCTGGCCGGTGTCGAGGCCGGCGTCGCGGGCCTGGAAATCGTAGTAGCTGATGGGCGCGTCGAGGCTGGCGTTCCAGGTGTCGGCTTTGTAGCTGAGGCCGGGCTGCACGTAGTAGCGGCCGCGCGCCCAGCGCAGGTCGTTGCGCAGGGGCAGGCCGGGGGTAGGGAGCACCGGCGCGGTGTCGAGGGCCGAGGTTAGCCGCTGAATCTCCTCCGAGAAGCCCGCCGTGCCCGAGTAGGCCCAGTGCCCCCGGCTGGCGCTAAGGCCCACCGAGTTGCTCGTAAAAAACGACCCCAGCCGCACCTGCTGCCGGGCCGTGTCGTAGGCCACGCCGCCCGTGAGCGCCGCCGCAAACACGCCGGGGCTCACCGCCAGCTGCTGCGGCGAATTGGTATAAAACACCAGCGACGACACCTGCAAAATCCGCCCCGCGCTCAGGGGCCGCACTAGTCCCAGCCGGTTGGTGGCCGCGAAAAACGGGTTGCGCGCCGCCTGCGCCACGCGCATCTGGCTCTCGGCCCGGTACACGTCGCCGGTCTGCGAATCCCAGCGGCCATCCAGGCTCAGCGTATTTTTCAGGTAGTAATCCTTGACGTTTTTGATGAACGCCAAATCGGTTTGCAGCGTGTTGAAGTACAGCCGGTTATACTTGTCCTCCGTCACCTTCACGGTTTTATTATCGGGTAGGAAATAATACGTCTGCGTGCCGCCGCGCTGCGTTTGCGCGTCGTGCAGGTACGAGGCATTCACCCGCAGCTGGTTTTCCTTGCTGATGGTGACTAAGTGGTTGGCGCTCAGCAGCTGCACCTGGTTAAAGAGGTAGCGGTTGGTGGCCACCGGTGGCTGGCCCAGGCCCTGAATGTGGGTGAGGTCGGGCTTGGCGTTGCTGCTCTCGCTCTGCTGCTGCAAGTCGGCCATAGTCAGGGGCTTGAGCTCGGCGGCCACGTCTTGGCCGGTGTTGTTGCTCTGGTAGGTGTCGATGAGCTGCTGCTTACCCGTAAACAGCATCGGCGACACGTTGGCGTTCCAGAGCGCCGAGGGTGGCGCGGGCACCAGCCCCGCGCCCAGCCGCGCCTGCCCGGTGGCGGTTATCTTGTGCTTGAGCTTGATGTTGAGCGCCGCGTTGTCGGGATGGATGAGCTTATCGAGCGCCCGGATGGGCTGGTGGTTTTCGAGCACCTGCACGCTCTGCACCGCATCGCTGGGCATGTTGTCGCTGGCCAGGTTGTAGCGACTTTCCAGCAAATCCTGCCCGTTGATGTAAAACTTGCTGATGGGCCGGCCCTCGTAGGAAATCTGCCCGTCACTCGCCACCTCAATGCCCGGCATCTTCTTGAGCACGTCCGAAATTACGCGGTCCTGTTTGCTGGCGAAGGCATCGACCTTGTAGCTGAGCGTGTCGTGGCTGCGCGTGATGGGCGCGCCCTGCACCACCACTTCCCGGAGCACGGTGGCTTGTTCGCGCAGGGTCAGCGTCACCGGCTGGCTGCGATTGGCCAGGCGCACGAGCTGCTCGGCGTAGCCCAGGGCGCGGGCCGAGAGGCGCAGCGAGTCGCTGGCCGGGGTGGGGGGTATGGTCAGCTTAAAACCGCCATCGGCCCCCGAAATCACGAAGGCCGAAGCCGGCGGCTGCGTCTTGGTTTCGGCTTCGATAAGAATGCCTTCCAGCGGCTGGCCGGCGGCGTTGCGCGCCGTGCCGGTGAGAATGGTTTGGGCGTGGGTTGGGTTAATGCTAAGTAGGAAAACTAAAGCAGTCGGAGATACAAACCAAAACCAAATGGTTTTGCGAAAAAACTGCTTGATAAGCATTTAATCACTTTAATTCTAATGGGTTATTACGATGCTTCATGCGCTCGTTATAAAGCTTTCGCTGGGTATCTAAATCGCCGTACGCAGAGCCATGCTGTGCCTGAACGTCGATTGCACGTGCCTGATAATCCGCGAGCCCCTTTCGAAACCCTTGTTTGTTTGTTGAAGTAATACGCTTATTAGAAAAGGTAATCGCGAGTTGAGTTTTTGGTTTCGTTACAGAAGCTAACTCAAACTTATACTGGTTTTTATCATCGTTGATTTTTACGATTAGTCCTGGCAGGCCTCGAAATTTATATGGGCCTTCACTGATTGGAATTTGCTTAGTAAACCAAGCTACGTATGAACGACCGGCAAAAGAAGTCGTCGCCTTGAAACAGTCGTATCCAGCTATTTTCTGCTGCTCAGCACTTATTCGCCATTGAAAATTTATTTCCTCCGTGTATTTATAAAAAGACGTGTAAATATTATCAACAGTTATTATACTGACCCCTCTTTTGTAAACTATGAACTGAAACCTTGATTTAGGGTAGTTAGTTAGATTAATTATGTGAGTTTTTATAGCCGGATTAGTTGGTGAGAATGCCATAGAATCTGCTAAGAAGCTATTAACAGTCTGAAACCTGGATAATTTACTGCCAATTAATAAGAAGGTATTCTCAGCCACAATGTTGTATACATCATTTGAATCGGGTTGAAAAGTCATGCGATATATACACTTCAGCTTAGCTGTATCTTTTATAGCTTCGGTCGTTTCACCTGATTGTGCATTGCTAACGAAGGGTAATGTAAGTAATACGAAGGCTATAATAAACTTCTTCTTCATTGTCTAACTAAATGATGAATGTAAGTATATCCGTCAACTATTAATAAATTTAATAGTTGACGGATAAAAAGGATTAATTAGAATCTTATACTAATCACCACAATACTCAGCTTCAGCTTGTAGTGCTCGTGCTATAACATCTCCAATTTCACCACATTCTATCCCATGTAGATTACAGGACAAAGTAACTTCATAGCATTCCCACTCAACAGTTTTTACCGGTTTAGCAGAATATGCTACCGTTACCGTTGTTTTTTTGACCGCTGGATTGTTAATATCCGGCTTCGACTTGGCCGCAGCAGTACCAATGAATGAGATGCTACCCAGTAGAGTAGCCATTAGAACAGTCTTTTTCATAATTGAATAAAGAAAAACTTCCAGCTCCGCCAAACCCCCGGAACCACGTGGGGCTGCTCTCTCGATAAAGCCCAGGTGCAGAACCTAGTCGGGCCGTCGCATCGAAACCGGGGTGCCAACCCAACGCCTGGCGCGCAGGGAAGCGGGCTATGCTGCTTTCTAGCAGTGGTGCTAGGCAGCTAGGTAGCTTCTCTGCCGGTAAAAGTTGCGAAAAAAAACAGATTACCAAACTTTTCAGGAAAATAATTTTAAAATATTTCAACCTAGACAATTAGATGAGTCAGGCACGGTTATTGTTAATGAAGGAAAAATGAAGTTTATAATTAGTGCTTCGAAACGAGAATAAGCCAGCGGCTATTTCAATTCCAGTGGATTATTTTTACGTTTGGCCTGCTCCTTACCCTTCTGCCGGGCCGCCTGAGCCTCCTCGGAGCTGTTGAAGCGGATGTTGCCGCTGGCCATCAATTGCACGAGGCCGTTGCGGTCGAATTTGGCTTTGCCACGCCGGAATTCAGGTTTAGTAATGGGTTTTGCGCCAGCGGCGGGCGGGGCGATGGCCACCGGCGGCACTAACTGCCGCAATTGGGTCAACTCAAATTCATAGTGGCCGCGCATATCGCGCACTTTCACGATGAGGCCGGGCATGGTCGGCAAGGTTTGAAGGGGGCAGATAATTCAAACCTAGTCTATTCACGCCGAACAGACTTTTTTTCGGACTCGTTTATGCCTCGCAACTTGGGTGTGCTAATATTTAAGCTCTAAAGGGTTGTTTGCATGTTTTAGCCGTTCTGTAAGTTGTTGCTGCGCTGCCTCAGGATTCTTAAAAGTTATTCCAAATTGAGGAGCGCTATTTACCGCATTTTCACGAGCTGCCCTTGCAGCGCGAAAAAAAGCGCCTTTAGTAGTTGTTAAAACAGGTTCAGCTGGTAGGCTTATGAAAAATATCTTTGTTGGCTTTGTCAAGCCTATTAATTCAAAATTATAACTATTAGTCATATCGCTTATTTTTATAATCAGCCCTGGTAGCCCACTGAATTTGTATGGGCCATCATTAATAGGTATTTTTCTAGTAAACCAGGCTGTGTACCGGCGCCCTGCAAAATTAGTAATTGCCTTTTGGCACTCGTACCCGGCTATTATAGAAGTTGTATCAATTAACTTCCAATCAAATGAGTATTTATCCTCTTCATATTTGTAATTATCCAATAAGATATTATCATAAACTATGCATTTTTTAGGGTTCAAGGTTTTGTACACAATGTAGTCGAACTTTGGCTTAGGACCTTTGAGCATATTACTTATTACTTGACCTAAGTTAGGGTCATTTACGCCTATTTCATTACCTTTTACGATAGCAGCCTTCTTGAGCGAATCTCTGACAGATATATTATAGCTTTTAAACTCTGTCAAGTTCTTTGATACCAGTAGCACCATCTTTTCTACTGACTGATTTGCAGAGTTTGAATCAGGGCGGAAAATTAATCGATAAGTGCATGTTAGTGTTACTAACTGCTCTGACTGGTTTGAACTTGTTTGGCCCAAACCATTAATCGTCCAAAGTAGACATGCGCAAAAAAAAATTAATTTATTCATACTATTTATATTAAAAATTAGATAAGTACTCAAGCTTTTTGAGTACTTATCTATGATTAAGTGTTATTAGCCGCAAAATGCTTTTTGAAAAACTGCTGCGAGATTTATCATATCTTGAACAGTATTTCCGCAAACGCCTACTGCAACGTCACAAGATAGACAAACAGTGGTGCAACCAAAATCACTCGTTTTCTTAACTGTGGTTGGCCGAACTGTTGTTTCGAGCTTAGCGCTAATATGCTTTGTGTGCATTGAAGTAGTGCTTGCCATGCTGATAAGCGAAGTGCTACCCAATAGGGCAGCCATCAAAAAAAGCTTTTTCATAACCAGAAAAGAGAAAAACTTCCAGCTCCGCAAAACCCCCGGAACCACGTAGAGCTGCCCCATCGATAAAGCCCAGGTGCAGAACCTGTGTCGGGCCGTCGCATCGAAACCGGGGTGCCAACCCAACGCCTGGCTTGCAGGGAAGCGGGCTATGCTGCTCTCTAGCAGTGGGGCTAGGCAGCTAGGTGACTTCCTGCCGGTAAAAGTTGCGAAAAAAAACATTTTACCAAACTTTTAAGGAAAATAATTTTAAAATATTTTAACCTCGGCAGTTCATTGTATCAGGCATAGTTGTTGCGGGCCGGGGTAGGGGCCGGGCGAAGCTGACAATCAGTGGTTTGAGGCGGGTTTTGGCTGGTGGCTACCGCAGCTCCAGCGGGTTATTGCGGCGTTTGGTGCGGGCCTGCGCCTTTTGTTTGGCCGCCTGGGCTTCCTCGGGGCTGTTGAAGCGTAGGTTGCCATTGGCCACCGCCTGCGAAAAGTTGGCGCGGTCGTATTCGGCTTTGCCCCGCAGGAAATCCGCTTTGGCGATGGGCTTGGCTCCGCCCTCCGGCAAGGCAATAGCGACCGGCGCGGGCAGCTTACGCAGTTGGGCCAGCTCAAACACGTAGTGCTGGCGCGTGTCGCTCACCTTCACGATAAGGCCCGGCAGGCCATAGAATTTATACGGCCCGTCGCTCACGGGCACCTCGCGGGTGAACCACGCTTCCCACTGCCGCCCGCCAAAACTGGTGGTGGCCCGCTGGCAGGCGTGGCCCGCGACAGTGGCCGTGGCGGGTAAGATGGTCCAGGCCAGGGGAGTAGGCTCCTGGTACACGTAGCGCGTGGCCCCAATGCGGTCGTACACGGCCACTTGCCGCGCGGTGGGCACTTTGTAAATCACGCCTCGAAAAAAAGTGCTGAACCGGCTGCGGTCGGGGTTGTCGATGTTGATAGTGGGCATTTCGCCCCGCTGTTGCGCCAGCGTCACTGCCGCCATCGCGGCCGTCATGGTCGAATCCAAAAACCGCGCGTTGCTGGTGTCAAACCGCGACAGCCGGCTGCCCAGTGTCAGGCGCGTAAGCTCGCTGCGCGTTTTCGCATCGGTCGAGTCGGGCTGGTAGGTGAGGCGGTAGTAGGCCTCCAGGGTAGCCTGGTCGGCGGGGAGGGCGGGGGCCGATTGGGCGCGGCCGGCCAGCGGCAGCCAACCCAGGGCCAGAGCGTAGAACCAGCGCATAGGGGTAGGGAAAAAGGAGGAAGAAATCAGTTCAGTTCCAACGGATTATTGCGCTTGCGGGCAATTTCGCGGGCTCGTTGCTGCAGTTGCTCCGAACTTGAGCCGTCGGCGCTATAAACCCCGGCCCCGCCGTTGGCCGCGGGCGCAAGGTGGCCCATAGGGTCGGCGTCGTAATCGTGCTTGGCGCGGCGGAAGGCGACTCTATCAGTGGCGGCCGACGCTCTGGTGGGCACCACAATCCGCCACTCCGTAGCGGGCTTGGCCAGCTTCAGCAGCTCAAAAACGTAGTACTGGCGCGTATCCCCAACCTTGACGATAAGGCCCGGCAGACCGTAAAACTTGTACGGCCCGTCGCTCACCGGCACCTCGCGGGTAAACCACGCCTCCCATTGCCGCCCGCCAAAAGCGGTAGTGGCCCGCTGGCAGGCGTAGCCGGCTATGGTCGCCGTGGCGGGCGTAATAGTCCAGGTAAAAGCATCGGCTGGTTCCTCGTAGCGATAGTGTTGCAGGCCGATATTGTCGTAGCAGTACACGCGCCGGGGAGCCATAGTTTTGTAGATATTGTAGTGAAAACGGCTGTGCGGCAGCAAATCATACTGCGTTAGGCTAATAGTAGCCGTTTCTTGATTAAAGGGTAGCTTATCCATCACAATTATCAGTGAATCAAGTGCCTGCGTGCCTTGGCTATGAAACTGCGATAGCGTTTTGCCCAGCAGCAAATACATGATTTCCGAGCGCGGTACCGGGTTGGTCGAGTCGGGCCGGTAGGTGAGGCGGTAGGTGCCCACCAGCGTGGCGGCTTCGGGCGCGAGTGGGGGGGTAGGGGCCGATTGGGCGCGGCCGACATGCACGGCCAGGCAGAGGGTAGGGACGAGAAGCCAACGCATAAAAGCTGATAAAGAAGGACTTATTTCAATTCGAGCGGGTTGTTATTCCTCTTGAGGCGCTCCCGCGCCAGCTGCCGCGCCTTGTCGGGGTCTTGCATGATGACGCCCGCCCCGCCGCCGGCGGCCGGGGCCATGCGGCTCACCGGGTCGGCGTCGTAGTCGGCCCGCGCCCGCCGAAACGCGGCTCGGTTGGTGGTGGCAGCCGCCTTGGTGGGGAAGGTGAGCAGGCGCTCAGCGACGGGCTTGGCCAGCTTGGCCAACTCAAACACATAGTGCTGGCGCGTGTCGCCGACCTTCACGATGAGCCCCGGCAGGCCATAGAATTTATACGGCCCATCGCTCACGGACACCTCGCGGGTGAACCACGCCTCCCACTGCCGCCCGCCAAAGCTGGTGGTGGCCCGTTGGCAGGCGTAGCCAGCTACGGTAGCCGTGGCCGGCAGGATGGTCCAGGCCAGGGGGGTAGGCTCCTCGTAGCGGTAGTGTTGCAGACCAATGCGGTCGTAGTAGTAGAGGTGCCGGGGTGCCGTCGTTTTGTAAATGCCGTAGTTGAACCGGCTGTGCGGCAGCGCCAGTATCTGCTGCGTCAGGAGGGGCGCGGTTTCCTGGTTGAAGGGAATGTCTTTCACCGTATCTACCAGCGAATCGCTGGCAAACTTGCCCTGGCTCTCGAACAGCGATAAGGTTTTGCCCAGCCACAGATACAGGATTTCCGTGCGCGTTTTCGCGTCGGTCGAGTCCGGCTGGTAGGTGAGGCGGTAGGTGCCCACCAGCGTGGCGGCTTCGGGCACGAGTGGGGGGGTAGGGGCCTGGGCGGCGGCTGGCCGGCTCCACCAGCCGGCCGCGAGCAAAAGGATAAGGAAGCGCATAGCAGCTGGAGTATCTAGCTGGCAATATAGCTGCACTATCCGGGAATTTTTTTTTGCCGACCCTGGCCGCACTACGCCTGTTACAGCCGCTGCACGGCCAGCACGCGGGCGGTTTCCTCGTCCACCTTGAAGCGGTCATCGACGCGGAAGCCCACGACCCAGCAGATTTTGCCGTCGGCCGAGGTCAGCACGCGCACGTCTTCTTTGAGGTTGAGCGGCACTTTCTGGTCGATGAGAAAGTCGCTGAGGTGCTTCTTACCCTTCATACCCAGCGGCATAAACCAGTCGCCCTCCTGCCAGCGCCGCAGCGTGAGCGGAAATTGAAGCTTATCCGCATCCAGCGCCGCCGTGCTGCGCGAGCGCGGAATCTCGTAGCCAGCGCTCGCGTGCTGGCTGGCGCGCAGGCGCAGGCCATCGGCCAGTAAATCTTCCTGGCCCTCAGCTAGTTGGAAGGTACCGTACTGCGCCAGCCGGCGCGGGGTAATCACGAGCTGGTCGCGGTCCTTCACCAGGCGGTGGGTCGGCGAGTCGAACTGCTTGCCCGCCAGCCCCTTGAAGCTGGCCACGATTTCTTTGGTCACGGGCCACGAAAAGCCGAAAGGCCGCAGCAGCTCGTGCAACACCAGCGTCGTGGCGGCCGTGTTTTGCAGCAGCCGAATGTCAAAATAAACCGCCTCGGGCGCGTCGCGGCGGGCCTGGGCGGCAGTGTCTTCCACGTAGCGGCGCACGATTTCTTCGGCCCCGCCCACGCGCTCGGCGGTGGCGGCCAGCGTGTTATCCAGGTTAGGATTAATCTCGCGTAGCACGGGCAGCACCTGCTGGCGCAGGCGGTTGCGCTGGTACACAGGGCTGTCGTTGCTGGCATCCTCGCGCCAGATGAGGCGGTTTTCGACCAGGTAATCGTAGAGGTCGTCCTTGGCCTGGGCCAGCAGCGGGCGCACTACCCGGTCGTTTTTGGCCCGAATGCCGTGCAGGCCCGCCAGCCCGGTGCCGTGGGTGAGGTTGAGCAGCATGGTTTCGGCGGCGTCGCGGCGGTGGTGGCCGGTGGCAATGGCGGCGTAGTCATTCGTCGCGCGCACCTGCTCAAACCAGCGGTAGCGCAGCAGCCGGGCCGCCATTTGGGTCGAAATTCCCTCGCGCTCAGCAAAGGCTTTGGTCTGAAAAAACTCGGCAAAATAGGGCACCTCGTACTGCTTGGCCAGCTTGCGCACGAACTGCTCGTCGGCGTCGGCCTCGGCACCGCGCAGGCCAAAATGGCCGTGCGCCACGGCCACTTTGGCCCCCAGCCGGTGCAGCACATCGAGCAATACCACCGAGTCGAGGCCGCCGCTCACGGCCACCAGCACGGTGTCGGCTTCGAGGTCAAAAAGATTTTCCTGACTGATAAACTGGCGAACCTGGTCGAGCATAACGGTAAACGGAGGGGGTAGGGCACTAGCCCGCAAAGATGCGCGTTAGGCCCTGCCCGCCGCCGTAACTTTGGCCCCGAATGCCGCTACCTCGTTTTTTTCTGCTCCTCCTGCTGTGGCTGCCCCTGGGGGTTTTGCACGCCCAAAACCGGCCCGCTGCCGCCCCCAAGCCTACCCCCGGCGCCCGCGCCCAAGCCGCCCAACCCGTGAAGGGCACGCCCGTGGAGCTGCTGCACGCCGATGAGCTGCGCGGCGGCGACTTCAACGGCGTCAAAATCCGCAAATTGCTGGGCAATGTCTCCTTCAAGCAACAGGATGTGCTGCTGTACTGCGACTCGGCCTACCAGTACACCGAACGTAATGAGATTGAGGCGTTTAGCAATGTGCGCATCGTGCAGAGCGACACGATGACCATCACCGGCGACCACGGCTACTACGATGGCAATAAGCGCCTGGCCCGCATGACGGGCAACGTGGTGATGCGCGACCCGCGCATGACGCTCACCACCACCGCCCTCGACTACGACATGACCCGCCGCACGGCCTTCTACACCGTGGGCGGCCACCTCGTGGACCCCAAAAATACCCTCGATAGCCAGCAGGGCTTTTACGACACCAATAGCAAAGTCTTTGTCTTTAAGCGCGATGTGCACCTGGTTTCGCTCGACGAGCAGGGCGCGGCCACTGACCTGCGCAACGACACGCTGACGTTTAATACTATCTCCAAAATCGCGTATTTCGACGGCCCTACCCGTATCAAGAGCGCGCAGGGCGACCTCTACGCCGAAAAAGGCACCTACAACACGGTGACGCGTATCTCCAACTTCGCCCGCAACGCCAAGATTGACACGCCCGGCTATCTGCTCGGCGGCGACGTGCTGGTGTATGACCAGGTGAAGCTCTACGGCGTGGCGACGGGCCACGTTTCGCTCATTTCGAAGAAGGACAACGTGGTGCTGCGTGGCGACCGCGGCCGCTACTGGCGGGCGCTGGGCCGCACCAAAATATTCGGCGACCGGCCGGTGGTGCGCAATATTTCGGGCAAAGACACCCTCTACCTGGCCGCCGACACGCTGCTGAGCGTGGAAACCCGGCCCGGCCGCGCCGTGCAGCGCCCCGTTATCTACGCCTGGCCCAAGGTGCAGATTTTCAGAGGCTTGATGCAGGGCCGCTGCGACTCGCTCACCTACGACCGCCAGGACAGCATTATTTACCTTAACCGCGACCCGGTGGTGTGGCAGGCCCGCAACCAGCTCACGTCTGACTCGATGAACCTGCGCTTCAAGCACGGCCAATTGGAGCGGGCCAACCTGTTCAGCAATGCGTTTGCCATTCAGGAAGACACCGTGCAGGACTACAACCAGGTGAAGGGCCGCAACATGGTGGCCTACTTCCGGCGCAGCCAGATGGCCCGCATCGACGTGCTCGGCAACGCCGAAAGCCTCTACTTTACCCTCGATGGCGACACGGTTATGAGCGGCCTCAATAAGTCGGTGTCGGCCACCATGCAGGCGCGCTTCGCCGACAATAAAATCAAGCAGCTCAGCTTGCTTACCAACCCCGAGGCCAGCTACACGCCGGTGCACGAGATAAAGCCGGGAACTAAAGAGCTTAAGGGCTTTAAGTGGCGGGCCGCCGAGCGCCCTACCCGGCGCATCGTCTTCGGCAAGCACTTCGCCAGCGATATCAAAAAAACCAAACCCAAGTTGAAGGCCAAAGTCAGGTCCGGCATCCGGCCAAAAACCCGGCCCAAACCCAAGGCAAAAATGAAAGCCCGCCCGCCCGCGCCCAAGGCCCCGGCGCGGCCGCCTACCCCCCCGGCCGTGGCCAAGCCCGCCGCCGTTGCAACCCCACGCTAGCTCAGCGGCTCCTGGGTAGTGACTAATGACGAGTGACGAGTGACTAATGTTCTTGTAAAGCAGGGTGTTAGGCTGATTGCAGTAGGTTGCCAATTCGAGCCTGACTAACTCAGTTGGGCCTCTGGCCCCTCACTCATTAGTCGGTAGTCACTACTCATTAGTCATTAAATCCCTTATCTTTGCCCTTTGTATGCGATTTCCCCGTCTGATTACCGCGGTTCTGCTCACCAGCACTCTTTCGTTAGGGTCCTGCACGGGCTACCAGAAGCTGCTTAAAAGCGCCAACGTCAATGAGAAGTACGAGGCGGCCATCAAGTATTACGACAAGGGCGACTACTTCCGCTCGGGGACGTTGCTGGAAGAACTGATTCCACTGCTCAAGGGCCGGCCCGAGGCCGAAAAGGCGCAGTTTTACTTTGCCAACACCAATTATAAGCAGCGTAACTACGTGCTGAGCGCGTATTATTTCAAGCAGTTTATCGATACCTATCCCAATTCGCCGCTGGTGGAAGAGGCATCATTTCTGCGGGCCAAGTCGCTGTTTCGCGACTCGCCCGGCTACGAGCTTGACCAGACCAACACGGTAACGGCCCTGGAAACGATTCAGGATTTTCTGAATACCTACCCCACCAGCCAGTTCCGCGTCGAGACGGATGCTATGTCGCAGGAGTTGCAGAAGAAACTGGAAAACAAGGCGTTTCAGAGTGCCAAGCTCTACTATGGCCTGCGCTACAACCAAGCGGCCGTGACGTCGCTGGGCAACTTTACGACCCAGTATCCTGGCTCGGCCTACGGCGAACAGGCGGAGTATATTCGCCTGCAGGCGCAGTATGAGTGGGCCAGGGAAAGCATCGAGAGCAAGCAGCGCGAACGCTTTCTGGATGCCGTGTCGTTCTACCAGCACTTCATCGATACGTACCCGCAGAGTAAGAATATCCGCACGGCTCAGGCCATGTACGACGACAGCCGCACCGAGCTGGAGCGCCTCAAGAGCATTCCCGAAGCCCAATCGGCGGCCCAGGCCGCAATTGACCAAACGAATGCGGCCGCTCCCGAGCCACCCAAGCGCTCATCCGGCGGTGGGGGCGGCGGTGGCCGCCGGGGCCACTAACTAAGTAGCAAGAAAAAAGTAATAAGTAGTAAGTCTGATGCTTTTTGCTTGATTATCAGCCTGCTATGGCCTTGCTGCTTAATTCTGGCTACTTACTTAAATCAGTCATTTATAACAACGAATTGTCATTTCTCATGAAAACCCCCGCTTCCGCTTCCATCGTTACCCGCAATCTGGCCGACATCACGACTGAAAACAACAACGTGTACGAGGCGATTTCCATCATCTCGAAGCGCGCCAACCAGCTGTCGGTGAAGCTGAAAGAAGAGCTGACGGACCGCCTGGCCGAGTTCGCTACCACCGTCGATAACCTCGAAGAAGTGTTCGAAAACCGCGAGCAGATTGAAGTCAGCAAGCAGTATGAGCGCCAGCCCAAGCCCACCAGCCAGGCCATTGAGGAGTTTATCGCCGGCGAGCTGCACTACGAAACCCCCGAGGCCGCACCCGTTATTATCCCCCGCGAGTTGTTCTAAGGAGTGGTGCTTGGTGCTTGGGTTTTATGTTCTTTTGCCTTTGCCTTTTTTAGGAAAATGCCTGACCAAGCCCCAAGCGCCAAGCCCCACGCACTAGAAAACCGCCGTGTTCTGCTGGGTGTGAGCGGCAGCATTGCCGCCTACAAAGCCGCGCCGCTGGTGCGGCTGCTGGTGCAGGCTGGGGCCGAGGTGCAGGTTATCCTTACCGAAGCCGCCGCCGCCTTCGTCACGCCCCTCACGCTGGGTACCCTCTCCAAAAAGCCCGTCCTGACGGGCTTTTTGCGTGATGCGGCCAGTGGGCAGTGGCACAACCACGTGGAGCTGGGCCTGTGGGCCGAGGCCTACGTTATTGCCCCGGCCAGCGCCAACACGCTGGGTAACCTGGCCAACGGCCTGTGCCCTAATCTGCTGAGTGCCGTGTACTTATCGGCGCGCTGCCCCGTGTTCCTGGCCCCGGCAATGGACCTGGACATGTACGCCCACCCGGCCGTGCAGCAGAATATTCAGCGCCTGCGCTCGTTTGGCAACCACGTGTTTGATTCGCCCAGCGGCGAGTTGGCCAGCGGCCTCAGCGGCCCCGGCCGCATGCTGGAGCCCGAGCAGATTGTTGCCGAGCTGGAAGGTTTTTTTGTAAGGTAAGCAACTGTGCGGTAAGCTTTAGCTTGCCGTTTTCAGCAGATAAAAGAAGTTAATTTGGCAAGCTAAAGCTTACCGCACATTCGCCACTTATGCGCGTTCTCCTCACCGCTGGCCCCACCTACGAACCGCTCGACCCCGTGCGCTTTCTGGGCAACCGCTCGACGGGCAAGATGGGCTACGCCCTGGCCGAAGCCTTTGCCGCGACGGGTGCCACAGTCACGCTCATCAGCGGGCCGGTGGCCCTACCCCCCCCCGCCAGCCCGCTCGTGACGACGGTGCGCGTCGAAACGGCCCAGCAGATGTACGAGGCCGCCGTTCAGGCTGCGCCGCTGGCCGACGTGTGGGTATTTGCCGCCGCCGTGGCCGACTACCGGCCCGCCACCGTGGCCACCGAAAAGATTAAAAAAGCGGGTGAAACACTCACGCTGGAGCTGGTCAAGAGCGTGGACATTGCCGCCACGCTCGGCCTGAGCAAGCGCGCTGAACAATTTGCCGTCGGTTTTGCGTTGGAAACTACAGATGAGCTGGTGCACGCCCAGGACAAGCTGCACCGCAAAAACTTCGATTTAGTCGTGCTCAATTCCTTACGCGATGCCGGGGCGGGTTTTGGCCACGACACCAATAAAGTGACCGTGCTCGACCGCGCCGGGCAGGTGCTCAACTTTGAGCTACAAGCCAAAAGTGAGTTGGCGCACGCGCTGGTGGTCCTGATTTTGAACCGTTATGCTACTGTGTATGCGTAAGTTAATTGCCTTGTTCGCTTTGCTGCTGCTAGGGGGGGTAGGCGCCCAGGCCCAGGAGCTGAATGCCCAGGTGGCCGTGACGCTCGAAAACGCGACGATTACCGACCCTACCCTGGTGCAGCAGCTGCAAAAGAATATGACGGAATTTTTGAATACTCGCACCTGGACCCGGCAAGCCTACCGGCCCGAGGAGCGCATCAAGCTGCGCATGTTTGTGGGCATCACCGCAATTCCGCAGAATGGCACTTACCAGGCCACGATGCGTCTTATTGCTACCCGCCCGGTCTATGGTACCAGCTACGAAACTAACTTGCTGAACATCAACGACCGCAGCTTCAATTTTAACTATACGCCCCAGACGCCGCTTGACTTCGCGGCCAGCAGCTTCGTTAATAATTTGTCGTCGCTGCTGGCCTTTTACGCCTACCTGGTGATTGGCAGTGACCAGGACTCGTTTGCCCGGCTCGGCGGCTCGATTTATTACGACCAGGCACGGGTGATTATGCAATACTCAGTCAGCCAGAACACTACCACCGAGTCGGACCCCGGCTGGACCGATGCCAGCCCGCGCAACCGCTATTGGCTGCTCAACAACCTCACCGACCCGCAGCTCGAAGCCTTCCGCACTGGCCTGTACGCCTACTACCGGCTGGGTATGGACATTTTTATTGAAAAGCCCGACGAGGCGCGCACTTCCATCATGGCCGCGCTCACGGGTATTCAGAAGGCTAATGCCGTGCGGCCCAACACGTTATTCCTGCGCGCCTTTTTCGACGCCAAGGCCGACGAGATTACCAACGTCTTTCGCACTAGCACCAACATCGAACAAAAGCAGCAGCTCCTGGCCCTGCTCACCGACGTGGACCCCGGCAACCTAGCGAAATACCAAACCATAAATCGCTAATAAATCGCGGATTGAGCAGATTACGCCGATTTCGCAGATTCAGACGACCACAACGAAGTCAAATTTCGAGCATCCTCAATCTGCTTATCATGGATAGTAAATAAACAAAATTTTCGAATATATTAGCAAAAATAAAACTATAAAAAACAGTAAGTCAGAACGAGCCGATAGAATCTGCGAAATCTGCGAAATCTGCTCAATCCGCGATTTATGTTAATCGATTTACGCATCCAGAATTACGCGCTCATTGAGCAATTGGAAATGCGGCCCTCGCCGCTGCTCAATATTATTACCGGCGAAACCGGGGCGGGCAAATCCATCATGCTGGGCGCTATCGGGCTGTTGCTGGGCAATCGGGCCGACTCGCGCATGCTCTTCAATACCGAGCGCAAGTGCGTGATTGAGGGGCAGTTTGATATTGCGAATTACCAGTTGCAGGATATTTTCGACTCCGAAGACCTGGACTACGACACGCAGTGTATTCTGCGGCGCGAAATTAGCCCGTCGGGCAAGTCGCGGGCCTTCGTGAACGACACGCCGGTGACGCTGGACGCCCTGCGCAAGATTGGCGCGAACCTCATGGACATTCACTCGCAGCATGATACGCTGCTGCTGGGCGATGCCGTGTTTCAGCTCAATCTGCTCGACCTCTACGCCAACCTCGTGCCTACCCGCACCCAGTACGGCAACGCTTACCGCCAGTACCGCAAGCTCGAAACCGACTTAAAAGCGCTGGAAGACCAGTCGGTGCAGGCTAGCAAAGAGTTGGATTACAACAGCTTTTTGCTGAGTGAGTTGGAAGAAGCCGACCTCGACAAGGAAGACCAGGACGCGCTGGAGCAGGAAGTAAAGCAGCTCGAAAACGCCGAGGAAATCAAGTATAAATTGAGCCAGGCGCTGCACGGCCTGCGCGACAGCGAAAGCTGCGCCACCGGCACCATGAAGGACGCTTCGACGCTGCTGGGCCAGGTAGCGAATTATTCGGAGAGTTTCCGTGAATTGCGCCAGCGCCTGGAAAGTTGCCTGATTGAGCTGCACGACATTGCCGACGAAGTAGAAACCGCCGAGCGCCGCACCGAGGGCGACCCCGCCCGCGCCGAAGAGCTGCAGGCGCGCCTCACGGTGCTGTATAATTTGCAGCGCAAGCACCAGCGCCGCGACGTGGAGGGCCTGCTCGAAGCCCGCGAAACCTTGCGCCAGAAGGTAGGCTCGGTGCTGAATCTGGACAAGGAAATCACGCGCCTGCGCAAAGATTCGGAGGCCGCGCTCAAGCAGGCTACGACTCAGGCTGCCAAGCTCTCGGAAAGCCGCCGCAAGGCGTTTCCGAAGTTTGAGAAGGAGCTGAGCGCGCTACTCTCCGACCTCGGGATGCCGCACGCGCGCATCGTGGTGGAGCACAAAACCGGGCCGCTCGCGGCCAGCGGCTCCGACGTGGTGAGCATCCTCTTCACCGCTAACAAAGGCGCGCAGCCCCAAACGCTGAGCAAGGCCGCGTCGGGCGGCGAGTTTTCGCGTCTTATGCTGTGCATCAAGTACATGCTGGCCGATAAAACGGCCCTACCCACGATAGTGTTCGACGAGATTGACACCGGCATCAGCGGCGAAATCGCGGTGAAGGTGGGCCGCATGATGCAGCAAATGGCGCACAAGCACCAGCTGATAGCCATTTCGCACCTGCCGCAGATGGCGGCGGCCGGCGACACCCACTACTTCGTGTATAAGGAAGACCGCGCCGACCGCACCGTGAGCCGCATCCGGCAGCTGAGCCCGGAGGACCGCATCAAGGAAATCGCGCACATGATTGCGGGGGCCAAGCCCAGCGAAAACGCCTTGCAGAGCGCCCGCGAGCTGCTGGCGTTGCGTGGGGACGTAGAATTAACAAAAACTTCACATTGAGCACATTGCGCTTTTAAAAAAAAACTATATGTTTGCTGCGTACCAATACTTCTCAGCAAGCATATGAAAAATTTTCTACGTTTAGCTACTTTAGTATGTAACTTCTTCGTGCTCGGCGTTCTCAATCAATGCACGGTTAAGGACAACCAGGTTTTGCCTGTAACGGTCTTATCGGCCAAGGACTTGGCTGCCGACTCCTCTTTTGTGAGAATAGCTGTGACTGGCAATGACTTTCAAACTGTACTATATAATACGTTACGTGATGCTCATAGCCAGCTTATTAGGCAACGGACTAGCAGTAGAATTCAAAAGCTATTAGTAGCTAATCAGCAAGATAGTCTACTACTAGCAATTAGATTGCTTGGGTTTAAGAACCCGACTCAATACTTGTCAGGACTTGAAAAAATTGAGCGGGCGAACAAACAATTGAGAACCAGGGGTATTGAGCTAACCAAGATGCCGTTGGATGTAATAGCCAAAGCGTATAGTATAGTGTCTGCTCAAACTGGTTATCATTATCCTCCAATTCAGTCATCAACATTATCAGCTAGGAAATCAGGCATTAGTAGCCCAGTTACCCAAGATTACAATACTGGTATTTGTGAACTCTGCTTCTTAAATAATTGTGATGAGTGTGGAGATTTTGGTGGTTCCACTCAAATTGAACCGGAGGAGAATGGTGGCGGTGGTGGCGGTGGCGCGAACTGTGTGCAACTTGCACAAGGTGTAAGGCAGGCCAAAGTAAATTCTGAAAATGTTGATTTCGTAGGTGCTCTCTTAGCTTGTGGAGTCACCGCAGGTGGTGCAGGTATTGCAGTGTGTGAAGGGACCTTGATAACCGTAGTAGGTGGTCCTTTTTCTCCCGCTACTGGTGTTGGTACGTACTGTGTTGTTTATGTGGGCTGCTCTGGTTACGCCCTATGGCAACATCAGGCTCACTTGTCTGTGATTGAAGCTGAATATGCTCAGGCCGTGGCTCAATGCAAATAGATATTATGAGCGTATTTTCTAAGTATTCTGTTTTAGCTACTGGACAACTACTCGTCGTGTTGATGGTTGTTCTAACAGTAGTTGGTTCCAAACTTTGGATATCGGCTGATGCACTTGGGAAAGTGGTGGTGCTATTTTTAGTATTTCCAATAATATTATTAATGTTTTATGGGAATAAATTGCTAGCTAAAAAGCTCGTTGCTGTTGCATGGTTGTGGTCAATAGTACCAGGAATACTGCTGACTTTAACTGTTAGCTACGCCAGATTGGCCATGAACTTTTAACTTTGTCGCGAGCGAAGCCTACCCCTCGTTTACCCACCAATGTCCTCCAACCTCCTCGCCGGCAAAGTCGGCATCATCTCCGGCGCGCTCAATTCCCAATCCATTGCCTGGAAAGTGGCCCAGAAGGCCCACGCCGAAGGCGCACGCATCGTGCTCACCAATGCCCCGCTAGCCATGCGCATGGGCGAAATCAAGGCGCTGGCCGCTGAGATTGACGCGCCCATCATCCCGGCCGATGCTACCTCGGTGGAGGAACTGGGCACGCTGTTTACGGAGGCGCAGGCGCACTTTGGCGGCAAGATTGACTTCCTGCTGCACTCCATTGGCATGAGCGCCAATATTCGCAAGGGCAAGAGCTACGGCGACCTCGACTACAAATTCTTCCAGCAGACGCTCGACGTATCGGCGCTCTCGCTGCACAAGATGCTGGCAGTGGCCGAAAAGCAGGATGCCTTCAACGAGTGGGGTAGCGTGGTGGCACTCAGCTACATCGCGGCCCAGCGCGCCTTCCTCGACTACACCGACATGGCGCAGGCCAAGGCCGTGCTCGAAAGCATTGCCCGCAGCTATGGCCAGCGCCTGGGCCACCTCAAAAAGGTGCGCGTGAACACTATCTCGCAGTCGCCGACCAAAACCACGGCCGGCACCGGCATCGCGGGCTTCAACGCGTTCTATGAGTACGCCAATAAAATGGCCCCGCTCGGCAACGCGCCCGCCGAAGCCTGCGCCGACTACTGCGTATCGCTCTTCTCGGACCTGACCCGCTACGTGACCATGCAAAACCTGCTGCACGACGGCGGCTTCAGCAGCACCGGTATCTCGCAAGCGCTGGCCGATTTGATGGAAAAGGCCGGGACCGGGGAGTAGGGGTGGGGTAGGGAAGTTTGCGCGTCAACGCTGAGTCTTACCAGTCAACGCGGTAACCAGATACGCCAAATAGCCTTTCCAGCCTCTTGTAGCAGTTTGTTCGCATCTTTACATTCCACTTCTGAATGAAGCAAACGGTTGCGTCAAAACCCCCACCCTTCTCGAAGCCCTGACTGCATTAACAGCCGGGGTTTCTCTTTTTACAGAGTAACCGTAGGCTTTCTTAGTGGATAATGGGTAATAAGTAAGGGGAGTAATGTTGTTCTACTATGAGAACGACATTACTCCCCTTACTGGTTTAAGGAACCTACGCCAGCGCCGGCTGGGTGCCTTCCGGCGGGATGCCGCCTTCCGGCTCCTGCTTTTTGGGGCCGCCGTGCTCTTCGTCGGGCTTGTAGTTTTTCTCCAGCTCGGCGAGCTTCTCCTTACCGTAGGCAAAGCGGGTGATGATGACGTAGAGCACCGGCACGATGAAAATGCCCAGACCGGTGGCGGCCAGCATCCCGCCGAGCACCGTCCAGCCCAGCGTCTGGCGGCTTTGCGCGCCCGCGCCCGAGGCAAACACCAGGGGTAGGATGCCCAGGATGAAGGCCAGCGAGGTCATAATGATGGGTCGCAGGCGCAGGCGCACGGCTTCGAGGGTAGCTTCTACCAGCGGCATCCCTCTGTCCACGCGCTCTTTAGCAAACTCAATAATCAGGATGGCGTTTTTGGCCGAGAGGCCGATGAGTGTAATCATCCCGATTTGGGCGTACACGTTATTGGTGAGCTTGGGGAGGAAAAACAGCGCCAGGATGGCCCCGAAAATGCCCACCGGCACGGCCAGCAGCACCGAAAAGGGCACCGACCAGCTTTCGTAGAGCGCCGCCAGAAACAGGAATACGAAGAGAATAGACAGCGCGAAGATGTAAATCGTCTGGCCGCCAGCAATCAGCTCCTCCCGGCTCAGGCCCGAGAACTCGTAGCCGTAGCCCTGGGGTAGGGTTTGCTCAGCGGTTTCCTGCAAGGCTTTGATGGCATCGCCGGAGCTGTAGCCGGGGGCCGCGCCGCCATTGATTTCGGCCGACCGGAAGAGGTTGTAATGCGAGATGAGCGGGGCGGATTCAATGCGGTGGTAGGTCGTGACGGCGCTCAGCGGCACCATGCCGCCGGCGCTGTTGCGCACGTAGTACTGGCCCAGGTCCACCATGTCGCCGCGATACGACGAATCGGCCTGCGCCACCACGTGGAAGGTGCGGCCGTAGAGCGTGAAGTCGTTAATGTAGGCGCTGCCCAGGTAGGTGCGCAGCGTGTTGCCGATGTCGCCAATTGAAACGCCTAATTTCTTGGCTTTCAGGCGGTCAATATCCAGGCGGTAGCCCGGCGTGTTGGCGGTGAAGAACGAGAACGCCGCCGAGATTTCGGGCCGCTTGCGAATGGCGGCCAGAAACTTCTGTAAGTTGGCGTCGAAGACCTGAATATCACCCCCGGCCTCGCGCTCCTGAAAAATAAACGAAAAGCCGCCCGTGTTGCCCAAACCCGGAATGGCGGGCGGCGAGATGACAACCGTGGTCGCTTCCTG
The DNA here is from genome assembly GCA_001596155.1 of Hymenobacter psoromatis. Classification (NCBI taxonomy): domain Bacteria; kingdom Pseudomonadati; phylum Bacteroidota; class Cytophagia; order Cytophagales; family Hymenobacteraceae; genus Hymenobacter; species Hymenobacter psoromatis. The sequence goes on from CP014771.1 coordinate 492,372, forward strand.
GAAGCGAGCCATGTTTTTCTGAATCGTCGCTATCATGCCTTGCAGCTGCAGGGCCTTATCAGTGCGCTGGTCCCAGGGTTCCAACTGGCAGAAGATGGTGCCGGAGTTTGACTTTGAGGAGAAATTAACCGCGTTCAGGCCGCCGAGAGCCGCGAAGTGGGCGACGCCTTTCGTGTGCTCCAGCTCCTTCATCATGCCTTGCAGCACGGCCACGGTGCGCTCGGTGGAAGCACCTTCGGGCAGGTTGAAGGTGACGTAGATGCGGCCTTCATCCTCGGTGGGCAAAAACCCGCTGGGCTTGCCGCGAAACAGCAGCCCGGCCCCTACCACGATGCACACCAGCATAATGACCACGAAGCGCGAAAACCGGATGCCGCGCTTCACGCCATTGGTATAGCTGCCCGTGACGCGCCCAAACCAGTCGTTGAATTTCTTAAAACCCTTGTCAATGAAGCTCTTATTTTTCTCATTTTCGTCGTGGGGCTTGAGCAGCAGCGTGCACAGCGCCGGCGTGAGCGACAAGGCCACGAAGGCCGAAATCAGCACCGAAATGGCAATTGTAATGGCAAACTGCTGATACAAGCGCCCCGTGATGCCCGGAATGAAGCCCACCGGCACGAACACCGCCGCCAGAATGAGCGCGATGGCGATAACCGGGGCCGAAATCTCGCGCATGGCTTCCAGCGTGGCATCCATCGGGCTCATCTTGCGCTCGTTGATATTCACCTCCACGGCTTCGACTACCACAATGGCATCGTCCACCACGATGCCGATGGCCAATACGAAGCCGAAGAGCGTCAGCGTATTAATGGTAAAGCCCAGCGGAATAAACGCGATAAACGACCCAATGATGGACACCGGAATGGCCAGCACCGGAATGAGGGTAGAGCGCCAGTTTTGCAGGAACAGGAACACCACCACGACCACCAGCCCGAGCGCCTCCACCAACGTGTGCACTACTTCGTCAATGGACACCTTAACTACACTCGCCGACTCGAAGGGCACGATGTAGTCGAGGTCGGCCGGAAACTGCTTTTTGAGCTGGTTCATAGTCGCCAGCACGTTGTCGTAGGTTTCGAGGGCGTTGGCCCCCGGTGCCTGGTACACCAGCAGGTAGGCGGCGCGCTTGCCGTCCACGTAGGAGTTGTTGGCGTAGTTGAACTTACCCAGCTCGATGCGGGCCACGTCCTTGAGATACACCAGCGAGCCATCGGTGGGCCGGGTCTTGATGATGACGTTGCCGAACTGCTCCACCGTAGCTAGGCGGCCCTGCACCGTCACGATATACTCGAACGACTGCCCCTTCTGGGCGGGTGGTGCGCCCACCGAGCCGGCCGCAATCTGGGCGTTCTGCTCGTTCAGCGCGTTCTGGATGTCGGCAGCCGTGATGCCGAGCGCGGCCAGCTTGTCGGGCTTGAGCCAGATGCGCATCGAGAAGTCATCAGCCCGCGACACGATGTCGCCTACCCCCTTCGTGCGCAGCAGCGCGTCCTTCACGAACACGTTGGCGTAATTGTCTAGAAATGTCGTGTTGTGGGTTCCTTTGGGGGCAAACATGGCTACCAGCATCAAGATGCTGGGATTGCGCTTGCGCACGGTCAGGCCCAGGCGCTGCACCTCCAGGGGGAGGGTAGGGGTCGCGATGCCCACCCGGTTCTGCACGTCGAGGGCCGCGATGTTGACGTCCGTCCCTATCTCAAAGTTAACCGTCATGGCCATCTGGCCATTGCTGGTATTATTGCTCTGGAGGTAGGTCATGCCGGGCGTGCCGTTCACCTGCACCTCCACGGGCGTAGCCACGGTTTGCTCCACGGTCTGGGCATCGGCCCCGATGTAGCTAGCCGACACCGACACCGTGGGCGGCGTGATTTCGGGATACTGCCCAATGGGCAGGCTGCGCATGGCCAGAATGCCCACCAGCACGATAACCAGCGAGGCCACGATGGCCATAATGGGCCGGCGAATAAAGGTTTCGGCAATCATAGAAAAATGATTTAGCTATAACTTATTTATAAAAGAACGTCATGCTGAGCTTGCCGAAGCATGACGTTCTTTATTAATTACTTAGCGGCCGGTCCCGCCGGCCCGGCCACGGGCGCGCCCGGCGCGCTGATTTGAATCTTGGCTCCGTCGCGCAGCTTCTGCACGCCGTCGGTCACTACTTTGTCGCCGGCCTTGATGCCGTTCAGCACCACGATTTCATCGCGCAGGCGGGGGCCGAGCTTTACTTTACGTTGCTTGGCGCTGTCGCCGAGGGCCACGTACACGAAGTTTTCGCCCATCTGCTCCACGATGGCTTTGTTGGGAATAACCAGGTGGTGGCCCGAATCGGTGTTCAGCACTTTCAGCACGCCGCTTAGGCCAGCCTTGAGGCGGTGCTGAGAATTAGCGAAAACCACCCGCACCGTGATAGTGCCGGTTTGCGGGTCCACGGCCCGGTCAATGGTCTGAATGCGGCCGGGCTCGCCGTAGGGCTTGCCGTCGGGCAGCACGAAGCGCAGCGTCGAATCGCCTACCCCCCCTTTTTTACTCTGCAAAGCCAGGAAACGCGGAATGTCCGTTTCCGTCACCGCGAAGTCCACCCCCATCGGGTTTTCGGTCGAAATCGTGTTCAGCACCGTAGTGCCCGCCGCCACCTGCGAGCCCAGCCGCACCTGCGAGATGCCGATGCGCCCCGCGAACGGCGATTTGATAGTGGCAAAAGCCAGGTTGGTGCGGGCCAGGCCAACGCCGGCCTGGGCGGCCGCCACCTGGCTGCTGCTGGTGCTGGCGGTGGTCACGGCGTTTTCGGCCAGCTGCCGGGCCACGGCCTCCTGTTGCAGCAGCTGCTGGTAGCGCGCTTGGTTCACCTGCGCGTTCTGGGCCGTGGCCTGGGCGCTGTGCAGGTTGGCCACCGCCTGCCGGTAGGCATCCTCATACTGGCGCTTGTCAATTTCATACAACACCTTGTTCGCTGGCACCAAGTCGCCTTCCTTAAAGTAAAGGCCCGTGATAAAGCCCGTAATCTGCGAGCGCAGCTCTACGCTCTTGAGCGCCACCGCCGTAGCGGGGTACTGGTCGTAGTACACGGCATCGGTCGTGTGGGCTTCCACCACGCTCACGGGGGTAGGCGGCGGCGGGGCGTTTTTCTTGTTGTCGTCTTTCTTGCCGCACGCGGCGCTGGCCAGTAGGCCCGCAATGGCGCACAGGGCCAGGTAGTTAGTCTTCATTAGGCGAAGGCGGAATTAATAAGTGGTGGGCAGCGTACCCTGCGTGCGCAGCAGCTCTACCTTGCTGGTAAGTACCTGAAACAGCGCGCTGTAGTAGTTGAGCTGCGAGGTGCGCAGCGTAGTCTGGGCCACCAGCAGGTCGAGGTAGGCCTTGATGCCCCCGCGGTACTGCAAATCCACGACCCGGTACACTTCCTTCGACAGCTCCAGGTTTTGCCGGCCAATAACGTAGTCGTTGTAATAGCTCTTGTAATTAGCCAGCGCGGTGGCGTATTCGGTCGTCACCTGGTTGCGGGTATTAAGTAAATCCTGGTCGATGCGCTGGTCCAGAATGCGCGCCCGGCGCAGGTTGTAGGTGCGCCGGAAACCCGTGAAAATCGGCAGCCCCATCTGCACGCCCGTGTACGAGTTAGGGAACCGCTGGCTGTACTGGTCACTCAGCGTATTGGCCTGATACACCGCGTTGTAGTTGCCAAACGCCGACACGGAGGGTAAGAAGCCGTAGCGGTAATAATCGATGTTGAGCCCTTGCAGCGTCTTCTGGGTCAACACCTGCTGAAACTCGATGCGGTTGGCCGGGTTGAGGTGCTCCAGCGTATCCGCCACGGCCTCCTGCTCCAGCTGCAGCGTGTCGTATTTCAGGCTGATAAGCTTGTCGGCCGCCAGGCCCATCAGCTGCTGGAGGTAGGCCGTTTTGGCATTCACCGCCTCAAACGCCTGCTTGCGGCCCGCCACCGAGTTATTGAGCGAAATCTGAGCCTGGAGGTAGTCCGTCTTGTCCACGATACCCGCATCGTAGCGGGCGCGGGCATCCTTGTAGTTGCGGCTCAGCCGCCGGATATCCTCGTCAAATACCGCGAGCTGGCGCTGCGACAGCAGCACGTCGTAGAACGCCTTGCTGGCGTCCGAAACGGTCGCTATTTTGGTGTTCACCGTGTTCTGACCCGCTGCCAGCCGCGTGTAGCGGGCCTGGCGGGCGGCCAGGTTCACATCATTATTATAGATGACCTGCGTGGCGCTGCCCCCCAGCGTCGTTACGTTTTTTACCCCCAGCTGGCGGGGGGTAGAGATGCCCGTGGTGGGGTCTGGAAACACCGTGAAGGGCAGACCAAAATAGTGCTGCGCGGTGCCCGTGAGGCCCACCTGCGGCAGCCAGGCCGCCAGCGCAATGCGAATATCGGCCTCGTTGCTCCGCTCATCGAGGCGGGCTTGCTGCACCAGCGGCTGGTAGGCCAGCGCGTAGCTCAGGCATTGCTGGAGGGTAAGCGGCTCGTCGGGCGGCGGCGGGGGGGTAGGGACGGCAACTGGATTCTGAGCCCAAACCCGACCCGACCCCAGTAGAAAATACGCGAACAGAGCCCACAAACAGCTCCGCGCGGCGCGGCGTAAAATCTTCATAAGTAATTACAACCGGGCGGCCCAGTAAATGTTGAGGTTGCCCGTTGCGGATGTTTCATCAGCTCATGGCCTTCTCCCAAACGAGCAAACGGGTCTTTGGTTGATAAAAAATGCTTTCTTGGCGCAGCGTCTCTTGTCTTTAAAAAGTAGTCGCTTATGAAGTAGTAGCTTTTTATCGACTCCCACGGAAAGCACGGCCGCCTTACTGGCGTGGTGAATGGCAGCGGTCCCGGCCCCGGTTATAGCTAGGCTTGCGCTAAAAACGAGGGGGTAGGAGCCGTCAAGCCCAACGCAACGCGGGCCGATTGTCCGGTGTCTTTAGCAGTTATTCATCTACTCTTTCACCAAACAACCCCCACTCCCTGCATGCGGAAAACAATTTTTACCCTCGCCGCCGCTGGCCTGCTGGCTGTGCCTGCCCTGGCCCAAACCCCAGCCCAAACCGCCGAAAAACTCGACCCCGCCGCCCTGGCCAAAATCAAGGACGAAGGCCTGAACCGCTCCAAGGTGATGGAAACGGCCTTTTACCTCACCGATGTGTGCGGCCCGCGCCTGGCCGGCTCCGAGGGACTGGCCCGCGCCAACGCCTGGACCAAAAAGCGCCTCACCGACTACGGCCTGGCCAATGCCAACGTGGAAGCCTGGGGCGACTTTGGCCGCGGCTGGGACATCGATAAGAGCTACGTGGCCATGACGGCACCCTACTACCACGCCATGATTGGCGTGCCCAAGGCCTGGACGCCCTCGACCCCCGGCAGCTTGCGCAAAGCTGTGGCCTATGTGAACGTGAAAACCGCCGCCGACCTCGACAAATACAAGGGCCAGCTGCGCGATAAAATCGTGATTTTACCCGTGGCCACGCTGCCCCAGCCCAACTTCGAGCCCGACGCTAAGCGCCTCAGCGCCGAAGACTTGCAGAAGCTGGCCGACGCCCCCGCCGGCGGCGCGCCCACCGCCGCCAACCGCCCCGCCGAGGCCAACCCCGAAGCCCGCCGCGCCGCTATGCTGGCCGCCCGCGAGCTGCGCCAGCAACTGAATAATATGCTATTGGCCGAAGGCGCCGCCGCCGTGCTTAGCCCCGCCCGCGGCACCGACGGTACCGTGTTCACCACTAACGGCGCGCCCTACGCCGCCGACGCCAAGCCGGTGCTGCCCGAGCTGGAAATGTCGGCCGAGGACCAGCTGCGCCTCATTCGCCTCGTCGAAGCCGGCATTCCGGTCGAAGTCGAGCTGGAAACCAAAACGCACTTCCAGACCCAGGACCTAAAAGGCTACAACGTGGTGGCCGAAATCCCCGGCACCGACAAGAAACTCAAAAGCGAAGTCGTGATGCTCGGCGGCCACCTCGACTCGTGGCACGCCGCCACCGGGGCCACCGATAACGCCGCCGGTGTAGCCGTGATGATAGAGGCCGTCCGCATCCTGAAAGCCAGCGGCCTTAAGCCGCGCCGCACTATCCGCATCGCCCTCTGGGGCGAGGAGGAAGAAGGCCTGCATGGCTCGCGCAACTACGTGAAAAACCACTTCGCTGACCCCGCCACCATGCTCCTCAAACCCGACCACGAGAAGCTGGCCGCCTACTTCAACCTCGACAATGGGGCCGGTAAAATCCGGGGCATCTATGCCCAGGGCAACGAGGCCGTGAAGCCTATTTTCACCGCCTGGCTCCAGCCCTTCGCCGATATGGGGGCCAGCACCGTCACGCTGCGCAACACCGGCAGCACCGACCACATCGCCTTCGACGCGGTGGGCCTGCCCGGCTTCCAGTTCATCCAGGATGGCCTCGACTATTTCGCCCGCACCCACCACTCCAACCAGGACACCTACGACCGCCTCGTAGCCGACGACCTCAAGCAGGCCTCCGTAGTAGTGGCCTCCTTCGTGTATAATGCCGCCATGCGCGACCAAAAACTGCCCCGCAAGCCGCTGCCCACCGCCGTCAAGCCGCAGTAGGGGGGTAGGGAATCGTTAAAAAGAGCGCCCCGCTGAGCCTGGCTCGGCGGGGCGCTCTTTATAGATAAGCCCGATACGTACCTTGACCCGATGGGGCTGGCTATTAACCATTTTACGTAATTACTATGTGAGTTATAATGCTAAGTATTTACCTCTACTTTAGCAGGTTAAGCTGCTGTTTGCCCCAGCTACTAGTACAGGTATTTTCACCGCAGAAGAGTCGCAGAGGTCGTTCTTCTGCGAAGCCCTCTGCGTCTTCTGCGGTGAAAACATGCTAACCTGCCAAAGTAGAGTTAATTGAACAATATCTTCAGCTGTATAGACTACCCCAGCTTCTCCTTAAACAGCCGCAGCGTGCGCTCCCAGGCCAGTTTCGCGGCCTCCGCATTGTAGCGAGCGGGCGAAGTATCGTTGTTAAACGCGTGGTTAACCCCTTCGTACACAAATAATTCGTAGGGAATATGCGCCGCTTTCAACGCCGCTTCATAAGCCGGAATACCGGCGTCGATGCGCTGGTCGAGGCCGGCGTAATGCAGCAGGAGGGCCGCTTTTATCTGGGGCACGTCTTCGGCCTTGGGCTGCTGCCCGTAGTAGGCCACGGCGGCGTTGAGCTTGGGGTCGTGCACCGCGAGCTGGTTGGCTAGCCCGCCGCCCCAGCAGAAGCCCACGCAGCCGGTGTGGCCGTTGCACTCGGGCCGGGCGCGCAGGTAGGTGAGGGCGGCGAGGTAATTGTTCAGGTTTTTGGTCGCGTCGAGCTGGCCGATTAGTTCGCGCCCCTTGTCCTCATCGGCCGGCGTGCCGCCCAGCACCGACAGCGCATCGACGCCCAGCGCCAGGTAGCCGGCCTGCGCCACCCGCCGCGTCACATCCTTGATGTGCGGCGTGAGTCCCCGGTTTTCGTGAATCACGACCACCGCGCCGCGCTTTTTCCGGCCTTTCGGATGCACCAGGTAGCCGCTCACCGTGGCCCCGTCGCCGGGCCAAGTCACGGTTTCTTCCACCAAATCTTCCGCCAGCGGCGAAATGGTGGCCGCCCGAGCGTAGCCGGGCTCCAGCACGGAGAGCGCCGTGGTGGCCAGCGCTGCGCTGCCCACCAGCACCACCAGCCGATCCAGAAATTCCTTGCGCGAAAGCGGGCGGTGCGTGTACTCGTCAAAAAGGTTGATGATGCGCTGGTCCATAGGGGGGGTAGGGATTAGCGAGCAAGATAATCAAACTTGCTTTCGCGCGGTGTTTCGCGGTGCTAAACTGCGGTGTTTCGCAGAGTATTATTGGTCAGTAATTGGTGAAAATAGGCTGGCGATAATCGCAGCCGGCTGCCGTACCAGCTGAATAATTCGCCATCCACAAGTTGAATTTTAGCCGCCGGGCAAATCTCCTGAAATTCGGCCAAGTGCTTTTCCCCGAAGGGGTAGGGCTCCGACGATAATAAAATGCGTTCCGGCGCGGCGGCGCGCACTTGCGCGGCCGTTATTTCCGGGTAGCGGCCGAGGTGCGCGAACACATTGCGAAAACCCGCCCGCGTCAGCATATCATCGATAAACGTGCCGCCGGCCGCCGCCATATAAGGCTTGCGCCAAATAAAATAAGCGGCCGGAATGAGAGGCTGTGGCGCGGCCAATGCTGCAAACGAGTCCGCGATTTGAGCGGCCAGCTGTTCGCCCCGGTCCTGCGCACCCGTAATAAAACTCACTTGCCGAATCATATCCAGCGCCTGCGCCAGGGTACTGATGTCGCTCAGCCACACGGGGTAGTGCGCGGCCAATTCATCGATACCAGCCTGATAATTCTCTTCTTTATTCCCGATAATTAAATCAGGTTGTAAAGCCGCTATTTTATCAAAATCAAAATTCTTGGTGCCGCCAATTATCGTTGTGGTTTGCCGTGCCTCAGGTGGGTAAACGCAGAATTTAGTAATTCCCACTACCCGATTACCCAGCCCTAAATCGAATAATAATTCTGTTTGCGAAGGTACTAGCGATACAATGCGCAGCGGGGGGTAGGGGAACGTGATTTGCCGGCCTAGTTGGTCGGTAATCGTCATCGGACGCTGGTGCGAATTATGTGCCATGCCATTACTTTACTAACTTAAAAAAATGGCCATTCCCGTCGGAATGGCCATTATCTCATGCGGCAAACTAAAGCTTACCCTAAACCTGCCCGGCAAGCTGAAGCTTACCGCACGTCGTTCAAATCATCCACAAAATCCGATTAATCCGAAAAATCCGCATGAATCCGTGGTTCAGACAAAATACCGAAAATCCTGCCCGTCCTCAATGCGCAGCAGCGTTTCGTAGATAAGGCGCGTCACGCTGTCCACATCGTCCTTGTGCACGGTTTCGACGGTGGTGTGCATGTATTTGAGGGGTAGGGAGATAAGCGCGGCGGCCACGCCCGAACCCGAGTAAGCAAAGGCGTCCGTGTCGGTGCCGGTGGCGCGGGTGGCGGCGGCGCGCTGGAAGGGAATGTCCGTTTCCTTAGCCGTATTAATAATTAAATCACGCAAATTATTTTGCACGGCCGGGCCGTAGGTAATTACCGGGCCTTTGCCGCACGAAATATCCCCAGCGGTTTTTTTCTCATACATCGGCGACTGGCTGTCGTGCGTCACGTCGGTAATTATCGCCACGTCGGGATTAATACGATGGGCCACCATTTCAGCCCCGCGCAGGCCAATTTCCTCCTGCACCGCGTTCACGATGTAGAGGCCGAAGGGCAGCTTTTTGCCGTTCTCTTTCAGCATCCGGGCCACCTCGGCCACCATGAAGCCACCCACGCGGTTGTCGAGGGCGCGGCCCACGTAGTATTTGTCGTTGAGCACGGTAAACTCGTCCTCAAACGTCACTACGCAGCCCACGTGAATGCCCATTTCGGCCACCTCATCGGCATTGCTGGCACCACAGTCGAGGAAAATGGTTTCGATGGTCGGGGCCTTGTCCTGGTCTACCTTGCGCACGTGGATGGCCGGCCAGCCAAAAATGCCTTTTACCACGCCTTTTTCGCCGTAAATATTTACCCGCTTGCTGGGCGCAACCAGCGCGTCGGAGCCGCCATTGCGACGCAGATACAGGTAGCCTTCCTTGGTGATGTAATTCACGAAATACGAGATTTCGTCGGCGTGCGCCTCAATAACTACTTTGTATTTTGCCTCGGGATTAATGACGCCGACTACGGTGCCGTAGGTATCGACAAAATACTCGTCGATGTAGGGCTTAATGTACTCCAGCCACAGTTTCTGGCCTTCTTTTTCAAAGCCGGTGGGGGAAGAGTTATTGAGGTAGTTGGTGAGAAATTCGAATGATTCGGGACGCATGGGAAATTAGGTATTAATACGAAATTAAGACCGTCATGCTCATCTGGCGTCCGCTTGTCGAAGCATCTCTACCGCGTAACTAATTTCAATGTTTGGAATTAGTTACGCGGTAGAGATGCTTCGACAAGCGGACGCCAGATGAGCATGACAACGACTTGGGCAAAAATCACAGCGGAATATTCCCGTGCTTTTTGCGCGGCAACGTATCCACTTTATTTTCCAGCATTTTAAAAGCGCGAATTAATTTCTGCCGGGTTTGCGAGGGTAGAATTACCTCATCCACGAAGCCGCGGTGGGCGGCGCGGTAGGGGGTAGCAAATTTCCGCTGGTACTCATCTACCTTTTCCTGCAATTTCGCCTCGGGGTTTTCGGCCGCCGCGATTTCGCGCTTGAAGATGATTTCGGCCGCGCCTTTGGCACCCATTACGGCGATTTCGGCAGTGGGCCAGGCAAAGTTGAGGTCGGCCCCGATGTGCTTGCTGTTCATCACATCATACGCGCCGCCGTAGGCCTTGCGGGTGATAACGGTGATGCGCGGCACGGTGGCCTCGCAGAAAGCGTAGAGCAGTTTTGCGCCGTTGGTGATAATGCCGCGCCACTCCTGGTCGGTGCCGGGCAGGAAGCCGGGCACGTCTTCGAGCACCAGCAGCGGAATATTAAACGAGTCGCAGAAGCGCACGAAGCGGGCGGCCTTGGTGCTGGCGTTGATGTCGAGCACGCCCGCCAGCACGGCCGGCTGGTTGCCCACAATGCCGATGCTGCGACCCGCCAGCCGCGCAAACCCCACCACGATGTTCTCGGCAAAGTTCTGGTGCACCTCCATGAAGGAGCCGGCATCAATCAGGCCCTCAACAACTTCACGAATATCGTAGGGCTGGTTGGCGTTGTCGGGGATGAGCGTGTCGAGCGCGGGGCGGCTTTCGTCCTGGCCGGGGGGGTAGGGCACGGCCGGCGCGGTTTCCTCGCAGTTTTGGGGCAGGTAGCTCAGCAGCTGCTTGAGCTGCTGAATGACCACTACCTCATTCGACCCGGTGAAGTGCGTGACACCGCTCTTAGTGGAGTGCGTGCTGGCGCCACCCAGCTCCTCGCTGGTCACGTTTTCGTGGGTCACGGTTTTCACCACGTTGGGGCCGGTCACGAACATATAGCTCGTGTTCTCGACCATCAGAATGAAGTCCGTGATGGCCGGCGAATATACCGCGCCGCCCGCGCACGGCCCCATAATGGCCGAAAGCTGCGGCACCACGCCGCTGGCCAGCGTATTCTTGTAGAAGATATCGGCGTAGCCGCCCAGGCTCACTACCCCTTCCTGAATGCGCGCTCCGCCCGAGTCGTTGAGGCCGATAACGGGCGCGCCATTTTTCATGGCCAGGTCCATGATTTTGACGATTTTCTCGGCGTGCGTCTCGCTCAACGAGCCGCCGAACACCGTGAAATCCTGCGAGAAAACGTACACCAGCCGGCCCTGCACGGTGCCGTAGCCCGTTACCACGCCGTCGCCGAGGTAGTATTCTTTGTCGAGGCCAAAGTCTTTGGCGCGGTGCATCACAAACTTGCCGATTTCTTCGAACGAGCCCTCATCGAGCAGCAAATCAAGGCGTTCGCGGGCGGTGAGCTTGCCTTTTTTGTGCTGAGCATCAATGCGGACCTGGCCGCCGCCGAGCAGGGCTTCCTGGTTTTTGGCGGCCAGCAATTCGGTGGCAGAAAGCGTGGGGTGGGCGGCTACGTGGGGGTCGGCCATCGGGGGGTAGGGCAGGGAGGTTGGGGGTAACTTTAAGTTAATGCCCAAAGATAGGACGAGGTAGCGCGGACTCGCGAGTCCGCGCGTGGTATGGCTGAACAACATTCCCACGCGCGGACCCACAGAGTCCGCGCTACATTAGTCCCAGCCCATTTCTGAGTTGATGGCCGGCGCAGGGTCGAGCGATTTCCACAAATACTTGCAGGCCAGCGAGCGGTAGGGCCGCCAGGGCTCGGCCAGCAGCAGCATTTTTTTTTGTAGGGCGCGGCCGGTTTCCTCCAGGCCGTAGTGCTTGCGCATGGCGTTCTGGATGCCCAAGTCGCCCTCGCTGAACACGTCGGGCTGGTCGAGGGCAAATAGTTGCAGCATCTGGGCCGTCCAGCGCCCTACCCCCCTGATGGCGGTCAAGTGGTCGGTAAAGGCTTCTTCGCCGAGCTGGCTGAGGTGCTCGTAGTCGAGCAGGCCGCGCTCCTGGTAGTCGGCAATGGCTTTTAAGTAGCTGGCTTTCTGGCGCGAAAGGCCCGCCTCGCGCAGCTCGTCCTCGCTCAGGCGCAGCACTTCGCGCGGCTCGGGGTAACCATCGGGCCGGAACAGCGCCGTGAAGCGCCGCCAGATGGCCGCCGCCGCCTTGGTCGAAATCTGTTGGCTCACGATGGCGCGTAGCAGCGCCAGGTACAGGTCTTCGTGGGCGGCGGGGCGCACCGGGCCGGCCACTTTCGCAATGACCTGCGCCAGAATGGGGTCGGCCTGGCGCAGGTGGGCCAGGCCAGCGGCGTGCCAATGCGGTTCGGCGGCGGGAAGGGGGGTAGGGACGGGCATGAATAGCGAAACGGTATTTCTGGCGGCCAGGGCCAGCGGTCAATGAATTTTGCCGAACGAGTAAATATCCTCCGGCGCGGTCGGGACAGCAACAGTTTCGAGTACCTCCCCGGTTTCACTCAGGCGCAGGCCGGTGAGGCAGTGGCCATCGGCCGCGCCAGTGTCGAGGTAAATCGTGTCGGAGGCTTCCACGTGGTCTGGGCGGTGAGTGGGGGTAGGGGTGTGGCCCACCACTTGGCGCCGACCCAGATTACAGAGCGGGCCGCGCCGCCACAGCACGCCGTCCTCGTTGCTCGGGTCGAGCGGGTTGGGGGTGTCGGCGAAGCCAGCGTGGGAAAAAACCACGTGTTCGTTGCGCCAGCACAGCGGCCGCTGGCCGAGCCAGGCGGCGTGCCCGGCCAGCCAGTTGCGGTGCCGCTGATACTGCTGCAAGGTAGCCCTACCCCCCCAACCCAACCAAGCGCGGTAGGGGCCGTCGGGTCCCAGGTGCTCGGCCATTGCCCAGTCGTGGTTGCCCTGCAAAAACACGGTTTTCGTCGGGAAATCCTGGCCCAGCTGGCGGCACAGTTCCACGGTTTCGGGCGAGTAGTTGCCGCGGTCCACCAGGTCGCCGAGCTGCACCAGCGTTTCGTCGGCCGGCCGCCAGTGCGTCAGCAATTCGCGCAGCGTGTGTAGGCAGCCGTGGACGTCGGCAATGACAAAAAAGCTCATAAACAGGGCGGCGCGACGGAGCACCAGGCCCGGCCGCGCCAATCAATTGTACCAGAAGGCTTACGCTTACTCGTCGTCGTGAGATGTCTTCGACAGCCCCAGGTAGCGCACCAGCGGCCCAATGGTAAGGCCTTGCCCCACAATGCTGAACACCACCACTACGTAGGTCATGCCCACCAGCAGCTCGCGGGGCATCGTGTTGGGCAGGGCCAGGGCCAGGGCCACGGCCAGGCCGCCGCGCAGGCCGCCCCAGGTCAGCATCTTCACGGTGTGCCGGCCCGAGCGGTAGCGCCCACCCACCTGCAGCAGCTTCAGGGGCAGGGCTACGGCCACTACGCGCACCGCCAGCACCACCACGATGGCCACCAGCCCGGCCAGTATCGTGCTCAGGTGCAGGGGTAGGATAAGCATTTCGAGGCCCATCAATACGAAGAGCATGGCGTTGAGAATCTCATCAATTAGCTCCCAAAACTTATCCACGTAGTCTTGCGAGTGGTCCGACATAATGCTGCCCTTGCGGCTGAAATAGCCCACCAGCAGCCCGGCCATCACCATCGCCAGCGGCCCCGAGGTGTGCAGGTACGAGGCCAGCGCCGTGCCGCCCGTTACCAGGGCCAGCGTTATCAGCACTTCTACCTGGTAATTATCTACGGTGCGCAGCAGCCAGGCCGTGCCCAGGCCCAGCGCGGTGCCCAGCAGCATTCCGCCGCCGGCCTCTTCAGCAAAGAGCAGGGCCACGTGGCCCGGCGTAACGTTGCCGGTGCCCATCTCGGCCACCCGCAGCAGAGTAATAAAAATAACCACGCCTACCCCGTCATTAAACAGCGACTCGCCCACGATTTTCAGCTCCAGCGAAGCCGGCACGTTGGCCTTGGTGAGAATGCTGAGCACCGCCACCGGGTCGGTGGGTGAGATGAGCGCCCCAAACAGCAGGCAGGGCAGCAGCGGCACGTGCAGCCCCAGCAGCGGCAGCAGGTAAAAAAGGCCGGCCGCCACCAGCACCGTGCTCAGCACCGTGCCCATCGTAGCCAGCAGGCCCACTGGCCAGCGCAACTCACCCAGCCGCCGCGCATCCACGTTGATGGCCCCCGCAAACAGCAGAAACCCCAGCATCACCTGCATGAGCAAGGTGCTGAAATCCAGGCCGTCCACGAGGCGCGCAATGGCGATTACCGGCTTAAAGCCCGTTTTGCCCAGCTCCAGCAGCACCAGCGACGAGAGCAGGGCCAGCACCATCAGGCCAATGGCCATCGGCATTTTCAGGAAGCGGTGGTTGAGGTAGGCAAAGGCGGCGGCGGCGACTAGTAGCAGCGCCAGGGCATTAAAAAGTACGGGCATTCTTTCAAATAAGGGATGGCAAAAAAGTGAGGGGGTAGGGCATCGCCCCGGCACAAAGGTCAGACTCCCACTCGATTTTGCGCCCGCTTATTTTGGAAACCGCCAAGCGAGCCGTGTTCGGGCCAGCGTGCTTGAGTTAAGAGTTGAGAGTTAAGAGTTTAGGACTTAGGCAAAAGACGTTTGTCCTTGCGAGCATAGCGAAGCAATCGCCCCAGAACGATGGACGAACGACTGGCGTGGGTGTCGTTACTGGGGCGATTGCTTCGCTATGCTCGCAAGGACAAACATCTTTTGCCTAAGTCCTAAACTCTTAACTCTCAACTCTCAACTCTTAACTCAAGCGCCGCCACTACGCGCGCCACCATCGCATCGTCCACGTCGAGGTGCGTCACGAAGCGCACCCAGCTGCCGCCAAAGCCGCTGGCCCTGATGCCCTGCGCTTCGAGGCGGGCCAGAAAGTCGGCCACGGTCAGGCGGCTTTCATCGAGCCGGAAAATGACTAGGTTGGTTTCTGGCTCCAGAATTTCGGCCACGTAGGGCAGGGGCCGCAGCGCTTCGGCCAGCTGCGCGGCGCGGCGGTGGTCGTCGGCTAGGCGCGCCACGTTGTTTTCCAAGGCATACAGCCCGGCCGCCGCGAGATAGCCCGCCTGCCGCCAGCCGCCGCCCATGAGCTTGCGCAGGCGCTTGCAGCCCTTAATAAAATCGGCCGAGCCCAGCAGCACCGACCCCACCGGCGCGCCCAGCCCCTTGCTCAGGCACACCGAGATGGAGTCGAACAGCCGGCCGTAGTCCTCACTGCGCTGGCCCGTAGCCACCAGCGCATTAAAGATGCGCGCGCCGTCGAGGTGCAGCGCCAGGCCCTTTTGCTTGGCCAGCGCGGCAATGGCCTCCATATCAGCCCATTGGTAGCAGCTGCCGCCGCCGCGGTTGTGGGTGTTTTCGAGGCACACGAGCCGGGTAGTGGGGTAGTGCACATTGTTGGCGGGCCGAATGGCGGCCTCCACCTGGGCGGCGGTGAGGCGGCCGCGGTCGCCGGGCAACAGCGCCACCGAGGCGCGGGCCAGGTGTGCGATGCCGCCCACTTCCCACAAATACACGTGGGCCGTGGCCTCGCAAATCACTTCCGACAGCGGCAGGCAGTGCGCCTGAATGGCAATCTGGTTGGTCATCGTGCCCGAGGGGCAAAACAGGCCGGCCTCCATTCCGAAGCGGGCGGCCAGCGTTTCTTCGAGCCGGCGCACGGTGGGGTCTTCCTCATACACGTCGTCGCCGACGGGCGCAGCCTGCATAGCGGCCAGCATGGGGGGGGTAGGGCGCGTCACAGTGTCGGAGCGCAGGTCGATTACGGTTGCTTCAGCGGGCATGGGGTAGGGAATTCGGGGTGCTGGTGGCGAGCGTTAGGTTGAGCGTCGGTTTTTACCGGCAAAGAGCCGGCGCAAGGCTGCCTGGAGCTAGTATTGGAAATAAGGTTTGGGATTTCAAAGGTAAACCCGTATTTTTGCACCTCATTTGCCAGAAATCTAATTTCCCCGGAAATCATGTCCGTTACCCGTCTGAAGCGCAAGCACCGCAAAAACATTGCCCGTGCCAACAATGAAGTGCGCAAAATCAAGAACTTGCTGCGTACGCCCGTGCTGAAAAACGTGGACCTGGACGAGCTGAAGTCGAAATTTGGCCAGGCTACCCCGCCCGCCGTGGCTGCCAAGAGCAATGTGCCCCCGGCTCATCAGGAGCAGCCCGCCGCCCAGCCGACGGCAGCCCAGCCTGCCGCTAAGCCAAAAGCCCCCCAGTCGAAGGCCAAAACCGAAGCTCCGGCCGAAAGCCTGTTTGCCAAAGTAGCTCACGCTGCCTCGGCCGCCGCCGATACCGTGAAGCAAGCGGCTACCGATGCCGTGGAGGCCGTATCACACAATAGCGTAGTGGAAAAAGCCAAGGAGCTGGCTGGCGAAGCTGCCGACGCCGTAGCTCACAACAGCCTCGTGGAAAAAGCAACTGATGCCGTGCAGGAAGCCGCCCACAACCTGGTGGAAGGTGCCAAGCACGTGCTCGACAGCAAAAGCCCCGAAGCCAACCAGGCCACCGAAGCCAATCAGACCGGCACTGCCGGTTTCGACGCGGCGGAAGCCGAAACCAAGCCGGTGACCGAAGAAGGCCAGGCCGGCGAGCACCCCAAGCCCGAAATCGCGCTCTAACGCATTGCGCTGCCCCCATTATAGAAAGCGCCTGGCACTCGTTGCCAGGTGCTTTTCGTGTTTATACATAGCGCGAAGTAGGGTGCGGGGCTTGCCCCCGCCCGTCGTTGCCCGATTCTGGCGCAGGTTGTTCAACGACGGGCGGGGGCAAGCCCCGCACCCTTCTTTTCGCAATTCACTTCGTGATGAGTATGACCAGTGCTTACCGGCCCAGGTCCAGGGCAGCGGTGCGCGGGCCCAGCTCCACGGCGCGCAGGTCGAGCACCTTGCCCTTGTCGATGCTAAAGCGCAGCAGCGTGCGCACCTGGTGAAAGCCGTGCCGGCCGGCGGCACCGGGGTTCAGGGCCAGCAGCCCAAGCTTGGGGTCGGGCATGATGCGCAGAATGTGCGAGTGCCCGCACACGAAGAGGCCCGGCCGCGCCTGAGCCAGCAGTTGCCGGGCCGCCGGGGCGTAGTGCCCAGGGTAGCCCCCAATGTGCGTCATCACCACGCGCAGGCCCTCCACCACAAAATCCTGCACCAGGGGTTCGGTGCAGCGCACATCGGTACCGTCGATATTGCCATACACCCCCCGAAAAACCGGTGCCAGCCCCGTTAATTGCAGAATTAGCTCAGAGGAGCCAAAATCGCCCGCGTGCCAAATCTCATCCGCCTCGCGCAAGTGGTAGGCAATGCGCTCATCAAAGTAACCGTGGGTATCCGAAAGTAAACCAATCCGCGTCATATCTTCGGCAAAGATGCAACACTACCCGGTTGCGTCGTAAAAATCCGGTCCTCCCGTATCTTGCGGCGCTCCCCATCGTATGGGGCAGCTACCAGTGCAGGTGCCAATTTCTGGTAGCCCTCTCTTTTTTGAATTTTTTCCCGATGAACGTCTTCATCAACGACGTGCCGCTGATTATTAAGAATTTCAGCGACAAAGTATACAAACATAAATACGACCTCGTGCTCGGGGCCGGCGACGATTTTACCAGTAAAGACCTGGTAGGCGACGTGCTCGTGCGCGATGCTACCCCCGTTTTTCTGGACCGCCTGCTGCGGCTGATGGAAGTGAAAAAGCTCAAAAAGCTGGATTCACTCACCATGCTGGTTCGCAAAAAGAAGAGTCTTATCCTGCACCTGAAGGACCAGTTTAAGATTGCCAAGGCGGCCGGTGGGCTCGTGGTGAAAAACGGCCAGGTGCTGATGATTTATCGTCTGGGCAAATGGGATTTGCCCAAGGGCAAGCTCAAAAGTGAGGAAGACGTGGCCCTCGGCGCCATGCGCGAGGTAGAAGAAGAGTGCAACATCAAGGTGGAGCTGGGCGAAAAATTGCCCAGTACCTGGCATTCATATGCCTACAAAGGCAACAAAATGCTCAAAAAAACCAGTTGGTTTGTGATGAATTGCCTCGATGACTCGGTGATGCGGCCCCAAACCGAAGAATATATCGAGGAGGTTCGCTGGATGTCGCCCCAGGATGCCCTGGCCCGGCTCGAAGAGTCCTACGCCTCCATCACGCTGGTGGTGCGCCACTACCTGAGCGAAATGGCCGGCAAGCCCGCTAAGGCGGCCTCCGATTAATGCGCGACCGGGCCAAGAATCTGCTGGCTCATGGCTATCGCACCAGCCTGCGACTGGCGGCCTGCTGGGCAGTGGCCGGCTGCTCGGGCGCGCACGAACCCGCGCAAACAGCGCCTACCCCTCCCCGCGCCAGCGTAGTCGCCACGGCCAACGTGCCCGCGCTGCTGGGCAAGTCCATCGATAGCTTGCGCGGCAAGCTGGGCCCGGCGCAGGCCCTGCCTGCCAATTATAAGGACCCGTTAGAGACCATTACCGCCGCCGCTCCCACCACCGATTCCCTGGCGGCCTTTCGCACCGGCGGCCTCACCGTGGTGGCCAGCTACGACGCCCGCACCCGCCAGGTGCGCGACCTGCTGGTGCTGGGGCAGCACGAAGACAGCCTCCTGGCGCGGGCATCGCTGCGAGCCAGCGCGCGCAACTACCTTATTATGCCGGTTTTCTTCGCCAATAAGCCCGGCCATTTATTGGGGGTGCGCGTTGTTGCTATCAAGCCATAGCTCATCTGGTAAAAAGTAGGTGCGGGGCTTGCCCCCGCCCGTCGTTGAACAATCCGTGCTAGATTCGTTCAACGACGGGCGGGGGCAAGCCCCGCACCCTACGCCTCGACCGCTATTTTTGGTGCGCCCGCCAGAATATCAGCGTTGGCGAACTCGGCGTATTTCTCAAAGTTTTTGATGAATTTTTCGGCCAAATCGGAGGCCGTGCGGTCATACGCCTCTTTGTCGCGCCAGGTGTGGCGCGGGTCCAGAATCTCGGTGGGCACCCCCGGCACGGCACCGGGCACGGCCACCCCAAAGATGGGATGGGTGCGGAAGGTTACCTCGCTGAGCACGCCCGAGAGCGCGGCCGTAATCATGGCGCGGGTGTGGGCCAGCTTCATGCGCTGGCCAGTGCCGTAGCTGCCGCCCGACCAGCCCGTGTTGACCAGCCACACCTGCACGGTGGGGTTTTCGTCTAGCTGATGGCCCAGCATCTCGGCGTAGCGGGTTGGGTGCAGGGGGAGGAATACCTGCCCGAAGCAGGCCGAAAACGTGGTTTGGGGCTCCAAGATGCCCATTTCGGTGCCCGCCACCTTGGCCGTATAGCCGCTCAGAAAGTGGTACATGGCGTGGCTGCGGTCGAGCTTGCTGATGGGGGGTAGCACTCCGAAGGCATCGGCCGTGAGGAAGAAAATATGCTGCGGCGCGGTTCCTACGCTCGGCAACACGGCATTTGGGATAAAATCGATGGGGTAGGCGGTGCGCGTATTTTCGGTTACGCTTTTGTTGGCGTAGTCCACGGTGTGCGTATCGGGCCGGAAGCGCGTGTTTTCCACGATAGCCCCGAAGCGAATAGCGTCCCAAATTTCGGGCTCCTTGGCCTGGTTCAGGTCAATCACCTTGGCATAGCAGCCACCCTCAAAGTTGAAAATGCCCCCCTCGGGCGTCCAGCCGTGCTCATCGTCGCCAATGAGCCCGCGCGCCGGGTCGGTCGAGAGAGTCGTTTTGCCCGTGCCCGACAGGCCAAAGAAAATAGCCGTGTCGCCCTGCGCGCCCACGTTGGCCGAGCAGTGCATGGGTAGGGTCTGGCGCTGGTGCGGCAGCAGGTAGTTGAGTACCCCAAAAATACCCTTTTTCATCTCGCCGGCATAGGCCGTGCCGCCGATAAGAATGAGCTTTTCGGTGAAGTTAATAATCGCGAAGTTCTTCTGGCGGGTGCCATCCACAGCTGGGTCGGCTTCAAAGCCGGGCGCGCAAATAATACTGAAATCAGGCGTCCAGGTAGTATCGGCGGTGGCCTCGGGCCGCAAGAACAGGTTGTAGCAGAAGAGATTATGCCAGGCCAGCTCATTTACCACGCGCAGCTTGAGCTGGTAGTCAGGGTTGGCGCCTGCGTAGGCGTCGCGCACGAAAATCTCCTTATCGGCTAGGTAGGCCACCATCTTCTGGTGCAGCTGCGTGAACTGGGCCGGCGCGAAAGGAATGTTGATATCGCCCCACCACACGCTCCCAGCGGTGCCAGCATCCTGCACAATAAACCGGTCTTTGGGCGAGCGACCGGTAAATTGGCCGGTGTCGCACATGAGCGCGCCCGTATCCGTTAGCTGGCCTTCGCCCCGGCGCAGGGCGTGCTCCACGAGCGCGGCAGGCGGCAGGTTTAGGTGCGCCTGGGGCGGCGCTTGCGGAAAGCCAAGGGGAGCCAAGCGTGCTGCAACAGCTTTGTGGTCAGCCATGTAAAAAGTGCAAAAAGGGTAAAAAATGGGTAGGAGCAGGGTAAGGAAAATCGAAGTGCACAACTTGGCTGCCCGAGCAGCTGGTGCTAACATTTGCGGAGAATAATTGCGCTGCTTGCAGTAAAAAACAGCGCTGTCCCCACAGACGGGAAGCCCCTAGATGAGTTTAATACAAAGGTAAGTAAGATTAGCGAAAATTCGCTGCAAGTGCGGATTCGCTAAGCGCAAGCCGGGCCTGTTTGGCTGCTCGTTGAGTTTAGTTGGCCGGCATTACCCCAAAGTTTTCTTAGCTTTACCCACCCCCGGCCCGTCGTGGCCTGTGGGCTTTTTACTTTCTCTTTCTTTATCCCCTCGTTACCCACATGCAACCTGCTACCGCCAGCCTGCGCCCGCAACCGCCCCAAACGGCCTCGGGCAGCCACCCGCGCGGCCTCTACCTCCTGTTTGCCACCGAAATGTGGGAGCGCTTCAGCTATTACGGCATGCGCGCCGTGCTGGTGCTGTTTCTCATCGACGCCATGCGGATGGATAAGGCCTTCGCGTCGAAGTTCTACGGTGGCTACACCAGTCTCATCTACTTAACGCCCCTCATCGGGGCCTACATCTCAGACCGGTACTGGGGCAACCGCCGTTCCATCCTCACCGGTGGGCTGCTGATGGCTGTAGGGCAATTCACGCTCTTTGCTTCGGCCAGCATTTACGGTGGGGTTCAGGACCACCCCCTTAGCCATTGGCTGCTATACCTGGGTTTGGGGGCCATGATTGTGGGTAATGGGTTTTTCAAACCCAATATCTCGTCGATGGTGGGCTCGCTCTACACGCCGGGCGACAAGCGCAAGGATGCGGCCTACACCATCTTTTACATGGGTATCAACCTGGGCTCACTCATCGGCAATACTATTACCAGTCTCTTAGGCGATACCGGGCGCTCCCAGGATTTTCGTTGGGCTTTCCTGGCCTGCGGCATCGCCATGACGTTTGGCACGCTTGTCTTCAACTGGGGCAAAGGCAAATACCTGCATACCCCGGAGGGCCAGCAGGTGGGCCTCACGCCCACTCACTCGACCACAATTAAAGGCATTTTTGCTCTTTTGCCCGTGCTGCTGGTATTAATACTGGGTATCCTGTACCTCGACTCGGCCAAGTTCCCCACCATTGCCCCTCTGCTGCTTGTCGCGGTGATAGGCATCGCCGTCATGATTTTCAGCGATAAATCGTTGTCAAAAGCTGATATTCAGGGAGTAATTGTTATTTTCGTAGTATCGTTCTTTGTGGTGTTCTTCTGGGCTGCATTCGAACAGGCCCCGGCCTCGCTCACCTTTTTCGCCAAGGAGAATATGAACCGCACGCTGTTTGGTATTACGCTGCCGCCCAGCATCTTCCAAAATCTGAACGCCTTCTTTGTCATTGCCGGAGCCCCCGTTATGGCCATGCTTTGGACGGCTCTAGGCCGGCGTGGCAACGAGCCACCCTCCCCCGTAAAAATGGCTATTGGCCTGGCGCTACTAGCCCTAGGCTACCTGGTTATGTGCTTTGGGGTGAAGGACTTGCAGCCGGGTGTCAAGGTCAGCATGTTCTTCCTGGTGGCGCTGTATTTCTTTCACTCTATCGGCGAGCTGTGCTTGTCACCCATCGGCTTGTCGCTGGTCAATAAGCTTGCCCCGGTCAAGTTTGCCTCGCTGCTAATGGGCGTGTGGTTTTTGGCCAACGCCGCCGCCAACTACTTAGCTGGCTATATGAGCAGCCTTTACCCCGACCCCCAGTCGAAAGCCCCTGCCCCGGTGTTGCTCGGCTACCATATCAACAATCTTTACGACTTCTTCATGGTCTTCGTCGTGTCGGCCTCAGTAGCCGCCGCTATTCTACTCGTTATCAGCCCTAAACTGGTAAATATTATGAAGGCCCGCGAAGCTGAAGCTATCGTTTAGCTATAACCTACGTCCACAAAAAGCCCCGCCGGACCAACGTCCAGCGGGGCTTTTTAATGGGCCACCGAATCAGCGCAATCCGCTAAATCAGCGTCAATCCGCGGTTACATCATGCCGCCCATGCCACCCATTCCGCCCATGCCACCATCGCCGTGGCCGGCACCGCCGTCCTTAGGCTCAGGCTCGTCCGAGATAACGGCCTCAGTCGTCAGCAGCAGGCCGGCGATAGAAGCAGCATTCTCCAGCGCCAGGCGGGTTACTTTGGTCGGGTCGATGATACCAGCGGCCGTGAGGTTCTCGTAGCGGTCCTCGCGGGCGTTGTAGCCAAAGTCGCCTTTGCCGTCCAGCACTTTCTGCACTACTACCGAGCCTTCGCCACCAGCGTTTTGCACGATGGTGCGCAGAGGCGCTTCGAGGGCCGTGCGGATGATATTGACACCCGTGCGCTCGTCGCCGTTCAGGGTAGTAACCGCATCAAGCGCCTCAATGGCGCGCACCAGGGCTACGCCGCCGCCGGGCACCACGCCTTCCTCCACGGCAGCGCGGGTAGCGTGCAGGGCATCGTCCACGCGGTCTTTCTTCTCCTTCATTTCTACCTCCGTGCTGGCACCGATGTAGAGAATGGCTACCCCACCCGACAACTTGGCCAGGCGCTCTTGCAGCTTCTCCTTGTCGTAGTCCGAAGTAGTGGTTTCCATCTGCGCTTTAATCTGGTTAATGCGCGAGGTGATATCCTCCTTCTGACCTTTGCCATTGACAATCGTAGTGTTGTCTTTGTCAATGATGACTTTCTCAGCCGTGCCGAGGTAATCAATCGTCGCGTTTTCCAGCTTGTAGCCGCGCTCTTCCGAAATCACCGTACCACCCGTGAGGGTAGCGATATCTTCGAGCATAGCCTTGCGGCGGTCGCCGAAGCCGGGAGCCTTTACGGCCGCGATTTTCAGCGAACCGCGCAGCTTGTTTACTACCAGCGTAGCAAGGGCCTCACCGTCAACATCTTCCGAGATGATAAGCAGCGGCTTGCCGGTCTGAAGCACTTGCTCCAGCACGGGCAGTAGCTCCTTCATGGTGCTCACTTTCTTGTCGTAGATGAGGATGTAGGGGTTCTCGAACTCCGTCTCCATCTTCTCGGGGTTGGTCACGAAATAAGGCGAGAGGTAGCCGCGGTCAAACTGCATGCCTTCTACCGTCTTCACTTCGGTTTCGGTGCCACGGGCTTCTTCCACCGTGATAACACCTTCTTTCCCAACCTTATCCATCGCGTCAGCAATCATCTTACCGATTTCCGCGTCGTTGTTGGCCGAGATGGTACCTACCTGCGCGATTTCGGCGCTGTTGGCAATCGGCTTTGACTGGGACTTCAGGTTGGCTACGACGGCAATAACGGCCTTGTCGATGCCGCGCTTCAAATCCATCGGGTTAGCGCCGGCGGCTACGTTCTTCGAGCCAGCCGTGTAAATGGCCTGGGCCAATACCGTAGCAGTGGTAGTGCCGTCGCCAGCCTGGTCGGCCGTCTTGCTCGCCACTTCCTTCACGAGCTGCGCGCCCATGTTCTCGATGGGGTCGCGCAGCTCGATTTCTTTCGCTACGGTTACGCCGTCCTTCGTAATAGTGGGTGCGCCGAACTTCTTGTCAATGATAACATTACGACCCTTGGGGCCGAGCGTTACTTTAACGGCGTTCGCCAGTTTATCCACGCCGCGCTTCAAGCGGTCGCGGCCTTCGGTATCAAATTGAATGTTCTTAGCCATTGTGGTGGGCAAGTTAGAATAGTAGGAGGGGGTAGGAAGCGCCGAAGCGCCAGTGCTTTAGAGAACGGCCAGAATGTCCTTCTCCTGCATGATGAGGTAGTCCTCGCCATCCAAGGTGATTTCGGTGCCGGTCCACTTGCCATACAGCACCTGGTCGCCGGTTTTTACCTGGGGCTTGATGAGGCTGCCGCTGTCAGCGGTGCGGCCTTCGCCCACGGCCACAACTTCGCCGCGCTGGGGCTTCTCCTTGGCAGTGTCGGGAATGATGATGCCAGACTTGGTAGTGGCTTCGGCGGCGGCGGCTTTGATGACCACGCGGTCGGCCAGCGGTTTAATGCTCAGTGCCATTGATTGAAATGGGAAATGGATGTGTTGGATAATGAAGAAGTTGGGGACTCCTATGGCGGCGATTGACACGAAATGTGCCAACCGCCCAAACCTGACAGAATGCGCCCCTGAGTTGGCCGGTTTGGCAGACGCGCCTGCCGTAACTGGTCATAAAACCCGGCAAAAACGACGCAAAGCAAAAAGCCAGCGGCCCGTTCTTAAACGGAAGCCACTGGCTTTTTGCTGAATTTTTCCGAAGAAATGCTGCCAGGTTACTTCGCTGGCTGGGGCTGCGGAGCCGGCACATTCGAAGGGGCCGCCGCACCGGGCGCTGGCGCAGACATCGGAGCTGGTGCGGGAGCCGGCACCACGGCCCGCTGAGCGGCTTGCTGGTTGATGCTGCGAACCGGGCCGTTGGTGCCAGTACTCAGCATGTGGGTAGCAAGCGTAATCACAATCAGGCCGATGGCGAAGCCCCAGGTGAGCTTTTCGAGCAAGTCGCCGGTGCGCTTCACGCCCATCAGGTTGGCCGCGCCGCCTGCTCCAAACTGGCTGCTGATGCCGCCCCCTTTCGGGTTCTGAGCCAGCACGATGAGCGAGAGAAGAAAGCAGATAACCAGGATGAAGATGACTAATGCGAGGTACATGAGAGGAGAAATAACTACGCCGAAGGGCGCAAAGAGTCAATTTGGGTTACAAAGTACGCCATTTTTTCCGGCTGTTTCACCATTAGGCGCTCATAAATTACGATGGCGCGGTCAATTTTTCCCTGCCGCGCCAATATTTTGGCCAGGCTTTCCGATGCTAAATCTGGTTCGGCGCGGGTGCTGCGCACCGATAAGTCGGTCTGGTCTTCTTCATCGGGGGTAGGGAAGGCCCGGCGGCGCGATGCAGTCGGGGCCCGTTGCAGGAAACTATTGATGAGGTCGAGCGGGCGGGCCTTGGCTGCTTCGGGCTGCTGGGCGGCCACGTGGGCCAGCAGCAGCGCGTCGGGCGCGAAAAACTCCCCGGCTGGGGGCAGGCGGGCGGCGGGCACCTCGTCGCGGCTCCCGGCCGGCAACAGGCAAAAGCCCAGGCGGCTTCCCTCCGCCGGAGCGTACGCCACGTCGGCCAGGCCCGTAAAGGGGGGTAGCAATGGGGTGCCAACGGGCCGGCCGGTCTCCGCGTTTTCGACCAGCTCGGGTAGCTGATAAGCCATCAGCTCAACCGGACTTTCATCGGCCAGGCCAAACTCGGCGCTGGCCGCCGCGGCCTCGGCGGGCGGCCGAATGGGCGGTGCCTGGGGCGGCAGCTCCGGCTCAGGTTCTAGTGCGGGCGCTGGCCCGGCCGGGTGGCTGGCTGCCGGAGCCAGCTCCTGCTCGGGCATATCAACAAGTAGGTCTTCTGCTTGCTTGTCAAGGGGTTCGGTTGCTCCTGCGGTACTATCGCTCACAGGTTGGCTTGGCTCGCCTGATGGGGGGTAGGGCGCGGCAGCCAGGTCGTCCACGGCCTGGTTGGCTACCGGGGCTTCCGCCAGCACCAGGGGGGTAGCGGCTACCACAACGGGCGCGGGCAGCTCGATTAGCTGGCGCAGCAGCGCGCGGTCGGCGGCGTAGGTTGCGGCGCGGCGCAGGCGCTGCCCGGCCAGCATGGAGCCCTGGTCGTGGGCGGCTTTGGCCAGCAGCAGGTGGGCCGTCTGGCAGTAGGGGAAGGCCTCGGCCAGCTCTTCCAGCGCGCGCACATCGGCCCCGGTCAGGGCCGTAGGCTGGGCGAGCAGCTGAAGTAAGGTGGCACGGGTCATAGGGAGTTAAGAATTAAGAGTTAAGAGTTGAAAGGTAGGGCAGAAGGTCGTTTTCTTGGGTAGCTCCCACGGTTTGCTCTTTAGCGGAGCAGGGTGCAAAAAAGCACGTCATTTCGAGCTTGTTGAGGAATCTCGCTCGTAATCGTTCGGGTTCCGTTCCACGAGGCGAGCGAAATTCCTCGGCAAGCTCGGAATGACGTGCTTTTTTGTAACGACTATATCTCAGGTATCACCAGTTGGCCACCGACTTATTGAACATGTCGCTGATAATGTTGCGGGTAATCTCGCGCACCGAGGCCAGGTCATTGTTGACCGTCGCAATATCCTGGGTCGAAGGGAAGTCCTTCTGGCTCTGGAAAGTCTGCTCGAAATCCTGCTTGTTATTCTTCGTATTCGTGAAGCGCAGCTGCACCTGAATGGTGAGGCGGTTGGCACCCGCCCCCGGCAGCCCACCGGCCTGCTGAATGGCCGCCGGCGCAAAATCATACGCCGCGATGGTGCCCTCAAACTGCAAATCGCCGTCGCGCGGCACCAGCTTCAGCGTCGTGTTGCGCTGAAAATAGTCCTTGATATCCTCCGTAAACCGCTGCGAGAGGTAGGCCGGCGCGTTGGGCGCGGTATTTTGAAAGGTCTGGATGGAGAGCGTCTTCACGGCCGGGTCAATGTTGGTGCCGTTGAACGAGTACACGCCGCAGCCGCTCGTCAGCAGCGACAGCAGGGGTAGGGCCAGCAGGCCCAACGCGCGCCGCCGCCCCTGGTTAAGCCGATTCGAGGTCATATTGCTTGAGCTTGCGGTACAGGGTGCGCTCCGAAATGCCCAGGTCCTGAGCGGCGTATTTGCGCTTGTTGTGGTGCTTCTTCAATGCTTTCATAATCATCTCTTTCTCAATGGCATCGAGCGAAAGCGTCTCTTCCTCCGTTTCGTGCGAGATGTCTTCGGTCTGGTCGCTGTCGTCGTCATCGGCGTAGTTGGCCGAGGCCATGTCCACGCGCAGCGGCGCGGCCGGGCCGCCGGGCAGGTAGTAGCCGTTGGGCTCGGGTGGGCCGTCGGTGGGGGGGTAGGCCGAGGCTTCCCCTAAGTTATTGAACAGGTGGCTGTTCTGGCGCAGCAGCTCCTGGGTTTCGGCCGGGGCCGGGCGGTTGCCGGTGGCCAGCTCCAGCACCACTTTCTTGAGGTCCGTCATGTCGCGGCGCATGTCAAACAGCAGCCGGTACAGAATATCGCGCTCCGAATACGAGCCGAATTCACCGCCCGCGCCGTGGCCCGGCAGCAGGGCCGGCAACAGCGACGCTTGGGCCGTGGGCAGGTAGGTAGTAAGGCGAGCCGCATCGACCTCGCGGTCCATCTCCAGCACCGAAATCTGCTCGGCTAAGTTCTTGAGCTGGCGAATATTACCCGGAAACCGAAACCGCGTCAGCAGCCGCACCGCGTCGGGCGTCAGGCTGATGGGCTTTACCCGGTGCTTCTCCGAAAAATCGGCGGTAAACTTCCTGAACAGCAAGTAAATATCATCGCCCCGGTCGCGCAGCGGCGGCACCGTAATCGGCACCGTATTGAGGCGGTAGTACAGGTCTTCGCGAAACTTGCCGGCCTGCACCCGGTCGAGCAGGTTCACGTTGGTAGCGGCCACCACGCGCACGTCGGTTTTCTGCACCTTGCTGCTACCCACCCGGATAAACTCGCCGTTTTCCAGCACGCGCAGCAGGCGGGCCTGCGTTCCCAGCGGCATTTCGGCAATCTCATCCAGAAAGATGGTGCCGCCGTCGGTCACTTCAAAGTAGCCCTTGCGCGCCTCATTAGCGCCCGTAAACGCGCCTTTCTCGTGGCCAAACAGCTCCGAGTCAATCGTGCCTTCCGGGATAGCGCCGCAGTTGATGGCAATGAACTGCCCGTGCTTGCGCGGAGACAGCGCGTGGATAATCTTGGAAAACGACTCCTTACCCGACCCGCTTTCGCCGGTGATAAGCACCGTCATGTCAGTCGGCGCAACCTGCGCCGCCACCTGAATGGCGTAGTTCAGCGCCGGCGCATTGCCAATGATGCCAAAGCGCTGCTTGATGGATTGTATTTCTTGGTTGGTCAAGTTCGTAGTCGATGGTTAAGCGGCCAGGCGCAGCCGTTCGCTGGGGGCCGGAATGGGATTGCCCAGCTCTTGGGAAAAGTCGAGCCATTCCTGAATAATAACGCGGGCATTAGCAATAGCTTCGGCCTGGGTGGGGCCATCAGCCATGCAACCAGGCAAGTCAGGTACTTCCACTAAATAGGATTGGTCTTCTTCACTCCAATATACTATGACCGGATAACGAGCTGGATTATACATAATTACTGGCTTATTGGGTAATGGTCAGGTTCAGTACGGCTCGATATTTAAGTAGAAATGCGCGAACTTGTTTGACTTGGTAAGGCTTGGCAGACCCACCTGAGCCAGGTTGTAAATTCAGGGCTTCTGGAATACCCATAAGGCCGAATATATGGTGGCTGCCTCGAATGCGCTGCTGAAGACCAAGTGATACCAGAAATTTACATAACGCCAAAAATTCTACGTTTTGCGCACTGGAAGTGGTCAACAGTAATTGCAAAAACTTTTGCCGCTGGCTCATACCGCCTCGCCAATGAGCGAGCCGCCCGTATTGGTATGCACCAGCACGTTAACGTAGTCGCCTTTCTGGAAATTTTGCTTTGGGAAAATGACCACCTGATTCTGGCTATTACGGCCGCTCAAGTCGTCTTTCGAGCGCTTCGAGAAATTCTCGACCAGCACCTGATGTACGCGCCCTACCCCCCGCTCGTAGCGCAAGCGGCTGTGGGCCTGCTGGCGGTCGATGATTTCCTGGAGGCGGCGCTTCTTGGTTTCCAGCGGGATATCGTCGGTGAGCTTGCGGGCGGCCAGCGTGCCGGGGCGCTCCGAGTAGAAGAACATGTAGGCCATGTCGTAGCGCACGTAGTCGAGCAGGCTCAGCGTATCCTGGTGCTCCGCCTCGGTTTCGGAGCAGAAGCCGGCAATCATATCGGTCGAGATGGCGCAGTCGTCGCCCAGAATGCGGCGCACGGCCGCCACGCGGTCCTCGTACCAGGCGCGGTCGTAGGTGCGGTTCATCAGCTCCAGCACCCGCGAGTTGCCGCTTTGGGCGGGCAGGTGCAAGTACTTGCAGATGTTGTCGTAGCGCGCCATCGTGTGCAGCACCTCGTCGGTAATATCCTTGGGGTGCGAGGTCGAAAAGCGGACGCGTAGTTCGGGGCTGATAAGCGCCACGCGCTCCAGCAGCTGCGCGAAGTTGACGCGCTCGGCACCGTCTTCGCTACCCCACTTGTAGGAGTCCACGTTCTGGCCCAGCAGCGTAACTTCCTTGTAGCCAGCGGCCACCAGGTCGCGGGCTTCCTGCACAATGCTGATGGCATCGCGGCTGCGCTCGCGGCCGCGGGTGAAGGGCACCACGCAAAACGAGCACATATTGTCGCAGCCCCGCATGATGCTGATAAAGGCCGACACGCCGTTCGAGTTGAGGCGCACGGGCGTGATGTCGGCGTAGGTTTCCTCGCGGCTCAGCAGCACGTTCACGGCCTTCTGGCCGCCATCGACCTGCGCAATGAGCTGCGGCAGGTCGCGGTACGCATCGGGACCCACCACGAGGTCCACGATTTTTTCTTCCTCCAAAAACTTGCTTTTCAGGCGCTCGGCCATGCAGCCGAGCACGCCCACCAGCATGCCCGGCCGGCGCTTTTTGTGCGAGTTAATCTGCTTGAGCCGCATGCGCACCGTTTGCTCGGCCTTCTCGCGGATGGAGCACGTGTTGAGCAGCACCAGGTCGGCGGTGGCCAGGTCCTCGGTCGTGTCGAAGCCCTCGCCGGCCAGAATACTGGACACGATTTCAGAATCCGAGAAATTCATCTGGCAGCCGTAGCTCTCTATATAAAGCTTGCGGGCACCGCCGGTGCCGTTGGCCGCACTCACGCGCACCTCGGTGGGTAGGGCCGCCTCGGCAGCGGGCGCTTTATCGAGAAAATCTAACGTAATGAGCGGTTGAGACATAGCAGGCAAAGTGGCCAGGCTAGCCGCCGGGCTGGAAACAAAGATACGAATTAGGGTTGGGAAATGACAGAATGGCAGCCTCCCACTTAGCAGTTAACCTTTAGCAATCTCTATTTTACTTCTCATTGCTTGCTAATCGACGAAGGGTTAACCGATACTGGTCGCCAGCGCCTCTAGCACGCCCTGGGCTTTCAGCAGGCACTCCTGATATTCCTGCTCGGGCACCGAGTCGTAGGTGATGGCCGAGCCCACTTGCAGGCTGAGGTAGCCGGTATCGGCGCGGTAGTTCAGGCTGCGAATCACCACGTTAAACTCAAACTCGCCGTTGGGCCGCACGAAGCCGAACGTGCCACTATATAGCCCGCGCCGGCTGGCTTCGTACTGCTCAATGAGCTGCATGGCCCTGATTTTGGGCGCGCCCGTCATGGAGCCCATTGGGAAGGTGGCGCGCAGAATATCAGCCAGGTCCACATCAGGCCGCAGGTCGGCCGCCACGGTCGAAATCAATTGCCAGACGTGCTTAAAGCCGTAGGTGCCAAATAGTTCGGGCACGCGCACGGTGCCCGTTTCGGCGATGCGGGCCAGGTCGTTGCGCACGAGGTCCACTATCATCAGGTTTTCGGCGCGCTCCTTTTCGTCGCGCAGCAAGGCCAGGCGCTGTTGCTCGTCCTCCGGGGGGGTAGGGCCGCGCCGCCGCGTACCCTTAATTGGTTGCGAGGTGATAACTCCCTGCTGCCGTGTAAGAAAGCACTCCGGCGAGGCGCACAGCAAATAATGGTCGTGGTGGCGCAAAAACCCCGCATAAGGCGCTGGCGACGCCTCATTGAGCCGCCAAAAGGTGGCAACCGGGTCCAGCGCCACGCCTTCGGCATAAAATTCCTGGCAGAGGTTCAGCTCATATACTTCCCCATTAAGAATGTCTTCGCGCACGCTTTCAACGGCTTGCAGATAGTCGGCGCGGGGCATTCGCGCCCGCAGCGGCGGCACGGCGGGGGGTAGGGCCGCCGGCACGGCCGTGGCCAGGATGGCGGCCAGCACATTGGTGGTTCGACCCTGAATAACCAGCGCATCGGCCCGCCAATACAGGCAGGTTTCGGGCAGGAAGAAATGCAGCGCCGGCCAATCAAGCCCCGAAAAATTATCGCTGCTCAGCGCTTCCATCTCATTTTTAACCTCATAGGTGATAAAGCCGCAATGGGGCAGCTGCGAGGTTGAAGCACTCAGGCAAGCGGGCACTTCGGCCAGCGTGCGGGGGGTAGGGGCCGTCGTGCTGGCCACGGCCAGCAGCCGCGTAAACGCGCCGGCCGCCGACGCCTGCAAGTCATTCGGCTCATAATAAGCGCAGTGTGGAAACCGCGCGGCCCATTGCAAGGCGCGAACGCGAAAATCGGCGGGCAGGTCGGCGAGCGGAATCGTTAGCATAAATCGCCTTTACAACCCACGCAGGGCCAGTTTGGCTTTCTGGTCGGTGCTGTTTTTATACTCGTGCCGGGGGTAGGCCAGCGCCTGCTCGAAATAGCCTTTGGCCGCCGCCCGCTGGCCCGCCGCCAGCGCCAGGTAACCGAGTTGCAAAGCTGCCTGCGGCGCGAAATAATAGGCCGGCTCGCCCAGCGCGGCCGAGCGGCGCAGCGTACGCTGGTAGTCGGCGCGGGCCGAGTCGAGGCGGCCCAGGCCCTGCCACACGCGGGCCCGGCGGTAGGGCGCTTCGAGACGGTCGCGGGGGGGGGTAACGGCCACTAGCCGAAACTGCTGCAACACCCCGAGCGCCGGCTCATAATAGCCGCCATCGGTGAGCAGGCGGGCGCGGGTGAGGATGGGGTTGAGCAGCTGCGCATCGTGGTAAAACCGCTGGGCATACCCATCTTCCTCAATCGCGAGCGGGCCGGCGAGGTTGATTTGCTGGCGGTAGCGCTCGGCGGTGGCGGCCGGCGCGCCGCCCAGCCACGCGGCCAGGTAGAGCTTAAAAGCGGCGTCCTTGCGGTAATACTCACCCCGGTAATCGCGCAAAAACTGCTGGTTTTCGGCCGTCGAGCCGGCGTAGTCGCCCCGATACAGCAGCAGGTCGGCCTCCAGGTGGTGCAGGTAGGCCAGCGGCAGGTAGGCCGGGCCGGTGGGCCGGGCGCGGTAGGCTGCCAGTGCCTCTTCGCCACGGTGCTGGCGCTTGTTGAGGCTGATAACCAGGTAGCTGAACAACAGATTGTCGGGCTGCTCGCGGGCCAGCCGGCTGGTGAGCGCCAGGCTTTCATCCCCCTTTTTATAGTACGCCTCCCGGATGAGGGCCAGCAAAATCTGACTTTCGGTTTGAAAGTCGTTGGGCTGCGCGGCGGCGCGGCTCAGGTTCTGCAAACCCGCTTCCACGCTGCCGCTCAGGCCCAGCAGCCGCAAAAGCCAGTGGTAGCCCTCGGGCAGCGAACCAATGCCGAACTGGCACAGGCCCAGCGTCTTGCTCACCGGCAAAAAAGTTGGGTAGCGCCGGGCCGCCGCCTGCGCCAGCAGGGCCGTTTGGCGCAGGTTCCAGGCGCCGCGCACCTCGTGGTGAAACACCAGCTGCGCCAGCGCCTGGTGCAGCCGGATTTCAATCAGCGCGTAGTCGCGCAGCGGGCCGGCCGCCTCGCGCCCCAGCGCGGCCAGGCGCGCATCCTGAGCAGCCACGGCGGCGTCGAAACGGCTGGCGTCCTGGCTGATAATCAGCTCCGTAAAATCGGCGCAATCGGCCACCAGCAGCGTGCCGGGCGCGCCGGCCGGCTCGGGGGCCAGCAGCTGGCGGCAGGCCGTTGCTTTCAGTTTCAGCAGCTCGGCGTAGGCGCGCCGGGCACCCGGCGACAGCGTTTCAGCCGCCGCGCTCGCCGGTTGGGCCACTGCTTGCGGCGGCTGCGCCCTACCCCCTCCCGGCGCGCCGAAGCCAAGCACGCTCACTA
The DNA here is from genome assembly GCA_001596155.1 of Hymenobacter psoromatis. NCBI lineage: Bacteria > Pseudomonadati > Bacteroidota > Cytophagia > Cytophagales > Hymenobacteraceae > Hymenobacter > Hymenobacter psoromatis. The sequence goes on from CP014771.1 coordinate 525,556, forward strand.
CCGCGCTCAGCGCACCCCGGCGAATTTTTCTGCGCACCTCTGCGGTAACTTCCAGCACGAAATCAGGAGCTATAAAAAAAGGAACGACCACGGCCGTTCCTTTTTTTAATTGATACACAAAAGCTTACGCCACAACCGGCTTGCCTTCCACGTCGGCCAAAATACGGCCGCAGTGCTCGCACACGATAATTTTCTTGTGCGAAATAATGTCGGCCTGGCGCTGCGGGGGCACCGTGTTGAAGCAGCCGCCGCAGGCGTCGCGGCGCACCAGCACCACCGCCAGGCGGTTGCGCATGTTGCCCCGAATGCGGTCGTAGGCCGAAACCAGGCGGGCTTCAATGGGCGCCACGGCTCCTTCGCGCTCGCTCACGAGCTGCTTTTCCTCAGCCTCATTTTCGGCCACGATGGTGTCGAGCTCGCTCTTTTTGGTGTCGAGGTCCTTGCGGCGCTCATCAAGGCGCAGGCGCGTCACGTTGGCCTCGGTGTTGCGCTGGTCGATGAGGTATTGCGCTTCCTTGATTTTCTTGTCCGAAATCTGAATTTCGAGGCGCTGCAGCTCCACTTCTTTGGCAATGGCCTCGTACTCCCGGTTGTTGCGGACGTTGGTTTGCTGCTCTTCGTAGCGCTTGATGAGGCCTTCGGCTTCTTTAGTAGCGGCTTTGCGCTGCTTGATTTGGTCTTGCAAACCGCTGATTTCGTCGTCGAAACGCTTTACGCGGGCTTCGTAGCCAGCAATTTCATCTTCAAGGTCGCGAACTTCTTCGGGCAGGTCACCGCGCACGCGGCGAATTTCATCAAGTTGGGAATCAATGCGTTGCAGGTTGAGTAACGCTTCGAGCTTGGCGGAAACGGGCGCGTCGGCCGGATTTGCCACGGCGGCGGAATTAGCAGTCATACTGAACGGGATTCGTGGGGGTATCGGCGAATAAGACCGCAAAAGTACGACCGAACGCCGCCAGCAGCAAATCGCGAAAAATCTCGTTCGTAAACTGCTCACTCTCAAAGTGGCCCACGTCGCAGAGCAGCAGCTGGCCCTCGGGCGCGAAAAACTCGTGGTACTTCACGTCGCCCGTCACGTAGGCATCGGCCCCGACCGCCACCGCCGCGCCGGTCAAAAAGCTGCCCGCGCCGCCGCACAGCGCCACCTTCTTGATGTCTTTTTCAAACGCCGTGTGGCGCACCACCGGCACGCCCAGCACCTCTTTCAGGCGCTTGCGGAATTCGGCGGGGGGTAGGGCCTGCGGCAGCTCGCCCACCAGGCCCGCACCCACTTCCTGGTGCTGATTTTCGAGCTTAATCAGCTCATAGGCAACTTCTTCGTAGGGATGCGCCTGGCGCAGAGCGGCCAGCACGGCCGCCTGCCGGTGCAGGGGTAGCAGCACTTCGAGCCGGGTTTCGGCCACGCGCTCGGCCTGGTTTTCGGTCCCGATGGCCGGCCGGGTGCCCGCGCCCGGCGTAAAAGTGCCCAAGCCCTGGCTTTGAAAGCTACAATCCGTATAATTGCCTATCTGGCCCGTGCCGGCGGCGTGGAGCGCGGCCAGCACCTTATCGGCCGCATCAGCATAAGCGGGCGGGCCGGGCACGTAGGTGCTGAGGCGGGCCAGCGTGCCGGTTTGGGGCACCAGAATGCGCGTATTCACCAGGCCCAGCTTTTCGGCCAGCTTGGCGTTCACGCCCTGGCGCACGTTGTCGAGGTTGGTGTGGGCGGCGTAGATGGCTACGTCGGCCTTGAGCGCGGCCATGATGGTTTGCTCCACCAAACCCTTGCCCGTGAGGCGCTTGAGCGGCCGAAAGATAACCGGGTGATGGCACACCACCACATTGCAGCCGCGCCGCGCCGCCTCGGCCACCACGGCCGGCGTGCAGTCGAGGGCGATGAGCACGCCGGTGATTTCGGCTTCGGGCAGGCCGCATTGCAGCCCGGCATTGTCGTAGCTTTCCTGGTAGGCGAGGGGCGCGGCGGCTTCGAGGGCGCGGGCCAGGTCTTGGACGGTAGGCACGTTAGGTTTAGTTAAAATTGTTGAGATATTGTCATTGCCGCGCTGCGCTCGCAATGACAAACGGGGCTTTTATTTTAATAATCCGCCCAGCACTTCCACGTAGCGCGCCACGTTCTCAGCCAGCGCTTTGCGGCGGTATTGCATCAGGAAGCGCGGGTGGTCGAGGATTTCCAGGCGCTCGAATAAGCCCAGCTCGTCGTTGAGCCGGCGCAAAAACTCGCCGTTGCGGCGGCCCAGGCTCACGGCCACGTCGCGGCGCAGATGCAGGCGCTCGGTTTGCTCGGTGAGTGAGCGGCGCATGTCGGGCCACAGGGCTTTGGTGAGGGCCGGCGCGTCGTAATAATTGTAATTCTTGCTCGCGTGCGTCAATTCAAGTGGATACACCGAGCTGAGGAAAAAGTGCTCGTAGAACGCGGCCGGCCCGCCCAGCTCGGTAATAAAATGATACACAAACTCGCTCGACAGCTCGCGGCGCTGCTTGGGCAAGTCGTGGGCAATGCCGCACTCGGCGCTAAGCGCCACCGGGTCGGTGAAGGCCACGCCCGTGCGCCCACCGCCAAAACGACCGGGATTAATGCCAAAAACACCCACCCGCTGGGTATCCGCGGTGTAAAATTTTTGGGCAAACTCGCTGAGAATGGCCCGTACCTCCGGTTCGTGAAACGAGTTGCGCACCACCACCGACCCCGGCAGCGGGGCGGGGGGTAGGGGAAAAGTGGCGAGCAGCTGGAGCAGGCGGGCGGGGAAATCAGACATGGCGCAAAGGTCGGAGTTTCTCGTTTTTTGTTCTCCGTTTCTCGTTGCCGGTGCCAATTTAAATTTCCGACCTTTGACTCCATGCAGGCTGACGACGAAAAACGAAGAGTAAAAAACAAGAAACAAACAGCCCTGCTGCCATTTTCCTGGCTCTACGCCGCCGTGCTGGCGGTGCGCAACTGGCTCTACGACCACGGCTGGAAGCGCTCGGCACCGGGTTGGGTCCCCCTGCTGGGGGTAGGGAATCTGCGGGTGGGCGGCACCGGCAAAACGCCCCACGTGGCCTGGCTGGTGGCCGAATTGCTGCGCCAGGGCCAGCGCCCGGCCATCCTGAGCCGGGGCTACGGCCGCCAAACTGCCGGCCCGCGCCTGGCCACGGCCGCCGACTCGGCCGCCACCGTGGGCGACGAGCCCTGGCAGTATTTCGAAGAATTTGGGGGCCAAAACGTGCCCGTGGCCGTGGCCGAAAACCGCCAGCGGGGCCTCGACCTGCTGCGCTGGCACCACCCCGACCTGACGTGCGTGGTGCTGGACGATGCCTACCAGCACCGCCGCGTGCGTCCTACCCTCAACATTTTGCTCACTGAGCTGGCGCGGCCCTTTTATACCGACCACGTGCTGCCCGCTGGCCGCCTGCGCGAAACCCGCGTCGGGGCCGCCCGCGCCGACGTGGTTATCGTGACCAAATGCCCACCCGACCTGCCCGCCGCGGCCCAGGCGGCCGCCGAGGCCCAGGTGCGGCGCTACGCCCGGCCCGGCGTGCCGGTGCTGTTTTCGGCCTATGAGTATGGCGCGCCGGTGCCGCTCACGGCCGCGGCGCGGGCGCAGGTCCTACCCCCCCCCGGCGGCCCGATGGCGCTGCTCACCGGCATTGCGCAGCCGGGGCCGCTGCGGGCGCAACTGCTGGCCCAGGGCTACCAGCTGGTGGCGGAGCACGTTTTCCCCGACCACCACGCCTTTACCCTGGCCGACCTGGCGGCGGTGCGGGCGCGCTGGCAGCCGGGCCAGGTTATTTTTACTACCGAGAAAGATGCGACGCGCCTGCAAGCGCCGGCCCTGGCCGCCGCGCTGGCTGGGCTGCCCGTGTACACGATTCCGGTGCGGGTCGCGTTGCTGGGCACTGGCGCGGCGCGGCTCACGGCGGCGGTGGCAGCTGCCACCGGGCCGGCCGGGCGCTAGTACCTTTGCCCCTTAAAGAGCCGCGCGCGTGGGCTTTCTTCCTGAGTGTTTTTTCCCTGCATGGTTTCTCTTAAAAATGCTGCTGGCTGGCTGACGCTGCTGCTGGCCCTGGTGCTGGGCGCGCCGCTGGCCGGCCGCGCCCAGATTATCGACGACTCGACCAAAGTGGTGTACGGTCCCAAAACGACCCGCGTCATCTACGAGGCCGAGGTGCTGCGCGACTCCACGGGCGGCACCCTCATCGACAGCACCCTCACGCAGTGGCCGCAGTCGCGGTTTTGGGCGCACGACACCACGTTTCAGCAGGATTTGGGCGTGCTGGGCTCGGCTTCGCGGCCGCTGCTCTACCAGCCCAACTACCAGCTCGGGGCGCGCTTCGGGCGCAATGCGTTTGACCGCAACACGCTGGATGGCAGTCTGGTGCCCTACTACGACAGCCGCTCGCCCTACTCATTTTTTCGCTACGTGCAGGGCTCGGCCGGCGAGCAGGTGTTTGAAATCAGTTACAGCCGCTCGCTGAAGAAAAACTTTAGTATTGGCATTGATTATGAGCGCATTGCCGGCAACCAGGTGCTGGGCGTGGGCTCGTCGCAGTGGCAGACCGAGCACAACAACTTTACCATCTACAGCCGCTTTCAGACCGAAGACGGCCGCTACCACCTGCTCGTCAACTACTCGGCCAGCCGGCAGCGTACCCGCGAGCTAGGCGGCATCTGGCCCACTGCTAAGGAGCAGGTAAACAATCTGCAAGGAGTTACCAGCTTGTTCAATTATAGCGGGGAACGGGTGTATCTCTCGCCGGGCGTCAACATCGACGACCGCGACCAGTTTCACCTGTTTCAGTCGTACCGGCTTCTTACTAAAGGCTTTACCGCCTACCACATCCTCGACGTGCGGCGGCAGTATAACGGCTACACCGACAACGCGCTACCCCGCGATTCGCTCGGCCGCTTGCTCTTTTACCCTGCCACGGGCCTGGCGCAAGGAACGTACCGCAACACTACCGCCACCGACGACCGCGCCACCTACCGGCAGGTAGAAAATACCTTCGGCCTGCTCGGCCGCACCGACCGCATCGAGTACAACGTGTATGCCCGCTACCGCAATTCCAGCTTTTCGGCCCTGACCACCCCGGCCGGGCGCTCGGGGCCGGGGCTGCGCCTGGTCAGGGTGGGCAGCGACTTAGCGCCGGGGGATTCGCTGGCGGCACCGCACCACTTCAATCAGCTGTTCGTGGGCGGCACGGCTTCTTTTAACTACCGCACTATCTACGCCGTGGAGGTGGCCGGCGAGTACCTGCCGCTCGATGGGACAACCGTGCGGTTCATCGGCACCGAAACCGCCGAGTACTGGCTGCGGGGCCGCATCCGCACCGGCCCGCTCTCGGCCGAGCTGCTGCTCAACTCGTATTCGCCCACCATCACGCAGCGGGTTTTCGTGGGCAATAACTACCAGTGGAGCAATGTGCAAAGCACCAGCGACTGGACGAGCATCTTCAAAAATACTACTAGCCAGCAGCTTACGGTGCGCCTCAAGCAGCGCCTACCCCTGCTGGCCGACCACAGCATCGAGCTGAGCGCGGCGGGCGTCAGACTCAATAACCTGGTGTACTACGGGCCCGACGGCACCCCCCAGCAGCTGGGGGGCAGCCAGGGCCAGCAGCTGCTTATCGGCTTTGCGCGCCACCGCTTCCGGGTGGGCAGCGTGTTTTTTGACAATCAGGGCACCTACACGCAGGGTGCCGGCCCCAGTAACCCCGGCCTGCGCGTGCCGTCGCTCGTCACCGAGTCGCGGGTGTATTACCAGCGCCGGGTGTTTGGGCACGCGCTGTTTGCGCAGGTGGGTGCCGAGCTCTACTATCAGTCTCGCTTTCAGGGCTATGGCTACGCGCCGAGCACTCAGCAATTTTACGTGCAGAACAGCTTCACGATGCAAAACTTCGCGGTGGCCAACCTCTTCGTGGCCGCCGACATCAGCACAGCATCGATTTTTATAAAGGTCGCCTACATCAACCAGGGCCTCGTCAGCGACGGCTACTTCGTGACGCCCTACTACACGGGCTACCCCCGCCGCTTGCTGTTTGGCGTGCGCTGGCGGTTCTTCAGCTAATCGCGGATTTTCGCGGATGGCGCGGATTTCGCGGATTTGGTCGGGGTAGTGCGTTGCCGTTATGTTCGTTCTTCCGGCCCATTCGTGCTCGTTGCTTGTTACGCTCACCCGCCCATTCCCTACCCCCCCCTCTCACGCAGGCGAAGGCAAGCCCCCGCCGGACCCGCGCCACCCCGCGCCGTCCGAATCCGCGCCATCCGCTAAATCCGCGATTTATGAAAACCATTCTAAAGCTTAGGCTCAACTCCGACCCGCGCTGGGCCGACCTGGCCAGCAAAAACCTCGAAGAAATCCTCGTGGACCACGCCTACTGCGAGCAGAAAGCGGCCAGCACCGGCATCTCGCTCATCGTGCATTACCCCGAGAAGGAGCGCCTGGTGGAGGAGCTAACGGCTTTAGTGGCCGAAGAATGGGCGCATTTTGACCGGGTAGTGAAGGAGCTGCGCAAGCGGGGGCTGGCCCTGGGCCGCCCCCGGCGCGACGAGTACGTGGTGCAGCTCATGGCGCACATCCGCAAGGGCGGCCCGCGCGAGCGCCAGCTCCTGGACCAGCTCCTGGTGTCGTCGCTCATCGAGGCGCGCTCCTGCGAACGCTTCAAGCTGCTGTGGCTGCACCTGCAGGACCGCGACCCCGAGCTGAGCCAGTTTTACTACGAGCTAATGGCCAGCGAGGCCAGCCATTTCGTGAGCTACGTGGACCTGGCCAAAGAGTACTGCGACCCCGCCGAGGTCGATGCCCGCTTGCAGGAATTGCTCAAAATAGAAGGTGAAATCGTGGTCGGCCTGCCCGTGCGCGACGACCGGATGCATTAAAGTCCGTCGTTTGTCATTGCCGCGCAATATGCTCGCAAGGGCAAACTTTTTTTGTGCGCTATAATTTGGGAAATATGCTCCCCTTAACCCTTGCAATCCCTACCCTTGCCGCGCTGCCCACGGCCGCGCGGCAGCTGGCCACGGCCCTGGCCGGGTCGGGCCAAACCATCGTGGCCTTTGAGGGCGAGATGGGTGCGGGCAAAACCACGCTCATCCGGGCGTTGTGCGCCGAATTGGGGGTAGGCGACGAGGTGAGCAGCCCCACCTTCGCGCTCGTCAACGAATACCGGGGGGGTAGGGGCGAGCCCCTCTATCATTTCGACTTCTACCGCCTCGATTCGGAGGACGAAGCCGCTCGCCTGGGCGTGGCAGAGTACTTCGATTCGGGGTATCTTTGCTTGGTAGAATGGCCCAGCCGGGTGGCCGGCCTGCTACCCCCGCAGCGACTGCTGGTGCAGCTGACCGTAACCGGCCCCGAATCAAGAGAAATTCAATTATCCATTATTAATTAACAGGTATCAGTTTGGCTAGTGAATAGGTAGTTAGCAGGGAAGCGCCTGGCAACGGGCTCTGCGACTGCTGCTTGCTCACTTCTACTTGATAACTGAAAAAGTTATGGCCGAACAGCTACCCTCCGGCTTTGGCGCGCTGGCCACGAGCCGCGCCTACTTCACCCAGGAGTCGATGCTGGCCGTGGAAACGCGCAAGCGCAAGCTGTTTATCGGCCTGCCCAAGGAAACCTCGCTCCAGGAAAACCGCCTGGGCCTCACGCCCGAGGCCGTGCACCACCTCGTTACGGAAGGCCACGAAGTGATGCTGGAAAGCGGTGCCGGCGAACCCAGCAAGTACTCCGACCACGACTATTCGGAAGCGGGCGCCACCATCGCCTACTCCACGGAGGAAGTGTACAAGGCCGATATTATCCTGAAAGTGGCCCCGCCCGTGCTGGAGGAGATTGAGCTGATGCGCGCCGGCCAAACGCTCATCTCGGCCCTGCAAATGGGCACCATGACGCCCGAGTTTATCAATGCCCTGGCCCGCAAAAAGGTCAACGCCATTGGCTTTGAGTTGATAAAGGACCCCAGCGGCGCCCGCCCGGTGGTGCGCGCCATGAGCGAAATCGCGGGCTCCACGGTGATGCTGGTGGCCGCCGAATACCTGGCGCGCTCCAACGAGGGCAAGGGCATTATTTTGGGCGGCATCACGGGCGTGCCGCCGTCGCAGGTCGTGATTCTGGGCGCGGGCACGGTGGCCGAGTACGCCGCCCGCGCCGCCATTGGCCTGGGTGCGGAGGTCAAAGTATTTGATAACCACCTCTATAAGCTGCGCCGCCTCAAGCACAATCTGGGCGCGCAGCTCTACACCAGCACCCTCGATACTTCCGCCCTGAGCCAGCAGATTCGGCGGGCCGACGTGGTGATTGGCGCGCTCGCGGTGGAGGAAGGCCGCATTCCATTCATGGTGCCCGAGCAGATGGTGGCCAGCATGGCGGCTGGCTCCGTCATCATCGACATCAGCATTGACCAGGGCGGCTGCTTCGAAACCAGCGAGCTGACCAGCCACAGCAAGCCGGTTTTTCGCAAGTACGACGTGGTGCATTACTGCGTGCCCAACATCGCCTCGCGCGTGCCGCGCACCGCCACCAACGCGCTCAGCAACATCTTCACGCCCATCCTGCAAGACATCAGCCAGCAGGGCGGCATTAACGAGGCGCTTTTCACTAACGAGCACTTCCGCAGCGGCGTGTACATCTACAAAGGCTCGCTCACCAACGCAGCCATCGCTAAGAAATTTAACATGCGCTACAAGGAATTAGGGCTGCTGATTGCGGTGCGGAACTAGGCGCGCAGCCTCACTTTTTACTTGCTACTAGGAAGGGACCCCGAAGCGCAGTGCTTCGGGGTCCCTTCCTGCTTTTTGCGATGGTGAGCCAGCTGGACCTAGCGCGGCGGCCCGCCGCGCCTACACCCCGACGGCATTGCCCCGAGGCCGGTGGTTTGGGGAGGGGCAGGGAATAAATAGAATTTTTTTGTGAAAAATAGCATCACCTCGCTGCGTGGCAATAACTGCCTGAAAATCAGGGGTCAGGTTGAATTACTAGTTCAGCTAGTTTATTTTTAAGCTCCGCCATACGTTTGCTAACTACTTGTTATATAATGTGAATGTTTTATGAATACCATTGCTTAAAAAAATGGGGGCATATCTTCGCAATAACTAGGCCATAAACGCTTAGTATAAATTTTTTTAATATTTTAACCAATCAGCTTATGAGGGGTAATCATTTTTTTAGCGATAAACTAAAGTCATGGGTGATTTATTGGCTGTGGCTGGGGCTGGTTTCGACCGGGCCAAGCTGGGCTAAAGCACCTCCCGCAACGGGGGTGGCAGCGGCCGAAAACCCAGCTTTGGCGGGCGCGACGTGGGCTACTGGCCCACTGCGCACCGCGCAACCCAAAGCCAGCGAGCGCCCGGACCCGGCGCGGTTAACAACCCCGGCCGGTTCGGCTGTCGGCGGGGCTAAAACCAAGAACGGCGGGCAAGTGCTGGTGGTGGTGCGGGGTAACTCGCAGGCCTACGGCGCCCTCACTACGGGTAACGTCAGCCCCATTGGTAGCCAAAGCACTGGCGCGTGGCCTGACGAGGCGGCCGCTCTGCTGGGCAGCGGCTACGTGTGGCAAAACCGCAGCCATGACGGCGCTACTATCGATTACCTGCGCTTGAGCGACGCCACGGAAGTAGCGCCGCTTTTTCATACCGGCAACTACGGCGAGGAATGGATTGTGCTCCAGGAAACGACCAACCAGATTTTCCAGGCCAACCCCGCGCAGCAAGTGTATAGTAAGATGGCGGCCTGGGCTCAGTACTGGCGGTCGCAGGGCGTGAAGGTGGCAGTAGTAACCTGCTACCCTACCCAGGACGCGCAGTATAATGCCGAAATCGACGCCATTAATGACCTGTACCGCGCCAACTGGTCGTCATTCTGCGATATGCTGCTCGATGCCAAGAGTAGCCCCTACCTGACTCAACTCGGCATGGACCCGAAATATGGCTACTCGCCCGACGGCCTGCATCTGACCGACGCGGGCAACCAGATTCCGGCCCACTGCGCGGCCGACGGCTTCAGCGGCTCCCGCAATGGCATTATTCCGGCCACGTTTGTGCTGCCGGGTATCGCGGTGCCAGGGGGCGTGGCGGCTAAAACTCCTACTGCCCCTGCCTCAACAACTCCTACCCCTACTCCAACTACCCCAACTACTCCTGCCACTCCAACGCCGGTACCGGCGGGCACTAGCCTGCGGGTGCAATACGGCACGAGCACGAGCGACTACGTAACAAACGGCAGCGGCGACATCCAGCAGCGCCTGGACCAGAGCGGGCAAGGCCGCGTGGCCACCGTGACGCCGGGCCAGGATGGCCCGCTGCTGAGCAGCGACAACGGCCGGCAAGTGGCCCTTTTTGACCCCGGCCGCAAGGGCTGGACGCAGAGCCTGACCACCGTGGGCGCGCTGGCCGCCAACGCCGACGCCTCCATCGTGGTGGACCTGGGCCTGCTCTACAAGGGAGCCAACTCGGTGCTATCGGTGGGGCCGGATTTCAGCATCTGGTTTCAGAACTCGACCAAGCTGCAGGTGTTTGACAAGAGCGGCAACTACACGACGCCGGTGGACCTGGACAAGAAAGGGCTGACGCGCCTCATCTTCACCTTTGAGGCGAGCACGCGGCAGATGGTAGTATATGCGAATAACGCTGAGGCATATCGGGTTACCCTGACTGCCCTGCCCTGGGTGGGCGACAACCCGGTGCTGGACCTGGAGCAAGGCAGCTACGCGGGCGGCAAAAATGCGCTGAGCGGGGAGATGGGCGCGCTGGCCGTGTACAGCGGCTTGCTCGGCACCACTGAGCGCACCGCCTGGTTTGCTGACGCGCCGGCGGCCACCACGACTCCTACCACAACTCCTGTCACGACCACGCCTACCCCCATCAGCACGGCCAACCTGCGGGTGCAATACGGCACGGGCACGGGCGACTACGTAACAAACGGCAGCGGCGACATCCAGCAGCGCCTGGACCAGAGCGGGCAAGGCCGCGTGGCCACCGTGACGCCGGGCCAGGATGGCCCGCTGCTGAGCAGCGACAACGGCCGGCAAGTGGCCCTTTTTGACCCCGGCCGCAAGGGCTGGACGCAGAGCCTGACCACCGTGGGCGCGCTGGCCGCCAACGCCGACGCCTCCATCGTGGTGGACCTGGGCCTGCTCTACAAGGGAGCCAACTCGGTGCTATCGGTGGGGCCGGATTTCAGCATCTGGTTTCAGAACTCGACCAAGCTGCAGGTGTTTGACAAGAGCGGCAACTACGCAACGCCGGTGGACCTGGACAAGAAAGGGCTGACGCGCCTCATCTTCACCTTTGAGGCGAGCACGCGGCAGATGGTAGTATATGCGAATAACGCTGAGGCATATCGGGTTACCCTGACTGCCCTGCCCTGGGTGGGCGACAACCCGGTGCTGGACCTGGAGCAAGGCAGCTACGCGGGCGGCAAAAATGCGCTGAGCGGGGAGATGGGCGCGCTGGCCGTGTACAGCGGCTTGCTCGGCACCACTGAGCGCACCGCCTGGTTTGCTGACGCGCCGGCGGCAGCGGCCAACTCGGCCTCGCTCACGGCCTTCACGGCTACGGCCAGCGCCAGCAGCGCCGCGGTGGCCCTGGCCTGGAGTGCCGCACCCCAGACAAGCAACGCGCAGTACCAGGTAGAGCGCAGTAGCGATGGCAGCACGTTCAGGGGGGTAGGACCCGCCACGGGTACTACCGCGGCCGCCAAAAGCTTTGGCCTGACCGACAGCCAATTGCCCACCGCCGCCACTACGCTCTACTACCGCGTGCGCAAAACCGACGCCAGCGGAGTTGCCAGCTACTCGGCGGTACGCACCGTGGAGCTGGCCCCGGCCGCGGCGAGCCTGGTATTATACCCTAACCCCGCCCACACCACCACGCGCCTCCAGAATGCCACGCCCAACACCAAGGTGCAGCTCCTCGATGGCCTGGGCCGGGTAGTAGCCACCGCTACCACCGACGCCACTGGCTCGGTCGAGCTGGCACTGCCTGCTGGCCTGGCCGGCGGGGTCTACATCGTGCGCCAAGGGTCTCGGTTTAGCCGTCTGGTAGTAGAGTAAGCAAGATGCCTGGCACCGCGGCAGGGACAGAATCGTCACTTCCTACCCCAGCCAACAGTGCCAACCCGCAGCCCCCAACGCTTAGCTAACGGACCTGAAAGGCCAGCTGAATTTCTTAAAGAGCCCCGGCCAGCTAATGGTCGGGGCTCTTTTTTAGAAAGCAACTGGTCCATAGTCGTTTACTGAGGCTGTAATAGCACCCGCCAGGCCTCGGCCACGCGGCCTTCTTGCAGCCACTGGCGGGCCAGCAGGGCCAGCTGGTGGCGTAGCGCGGACGGGTCATCGGGGTAGGTGGCGAGCAGCTGCGCCACCTGCGGCTCGTGCCGGACTTCGGCCACCTGGGCGGGGGTAGGGAGAGCAGCGCGCTCGGTATTGGCGAGCCGGGCCAGGTCGTTGCCGGTCAGCACGTTGCTATGGCGAATGTGGGCCGGCAGCTCGTCGAATCCGATGCCCAGCTGGCGGTTGGGGCGCGCCACGGTAAACAGGGTTGAGGGCCGCAGGCGGCTATACCAGTCGCCGCCCAGCCGCGACACCGCCTCAAACTTGTGCGGGTCGATGCCCGGCTTGCCCGCCAGCAAAATATCCGCCCGAAAATGCGCCTGCACTACGCGGCACAGCACTAGATTGCCGTGCCCAGGGCCGTCGCCGAGGGCAATAATCTGCTCCACCACGCACTCGAAGGCGACCGGGCACTCGGCCACGCGCGGCGGCCGCACGCGGTCCGACTTGGCCTCCGTGAGGCCGGCCTTGGTGAACTCATTGACGCCGGCCGGATACTCGGCGCTGGCCAGCGACAGCTGCTCCACCAGGGGGTAGTCGCAAATATTGATGACGACCTCGGGCACCTCGCGCACGTTGCGCAGCGTGTCTTTTTCGGAGTTGTCGCGGCCCCGGCTGGTGGGCGAAAACACCAGCATCGGCGGGTCCATGCTCATCACGTTGAAGAAGCTGTACGGGCTCAGGTTCACCGCCCCCGCCGCCGATATGGTGCTGGCAAAGGCAATGGGCCGCGGGGCCACCGCGCTAATCAGAAACTGGTAAAAATCGTTTGGGGGCAGGTCGGTGGGCGCGATGGTGCGGTAGGCGGGGGTAGGGGCGGGCATGGGGGGGTAGGGGAAATAAGCGCCTCAAAGCTACCTGGCTTTGAGGCGATGAGGGGCCTGCGGGTGCCCTGTTCACTATTCCTGCTCCTGTTGCGGGTGGCTCCGGCGGCTCTATACTCCTCCCGGAGTAGGGTGCGGGGCTGGTCCCCGCCCGTCGTGGCCCGATTAGTACACGACTCGGGCCACGACGGGCGGGGACCAGCCCCGCACCCTACTCGTTTTTGTAACCCACTTCGGAAGAAGTATAACCAGATGACTAACAAGGGGTAGGCGGCCGGGAAAAGCAGGGTTTCTTGCTAAATCAGTATACATTTGCTGATTACCTATCGTTTTACCTCAACTCGCCGCTCCATGACTGCCCCTATCTGCCCCAAATGCGAATCCAAGGAAGCTACCAAGAGCGGGGTAGTCAATGAGCGCCAGCGCTTTCGTTGCAAAGGCTGCGGCTACCACTACACCGTGGCGAAGGTGGGGCGCGAGGTGAATCCGTACTACGTGGTGAAGGCGTTGCAGCTATATATCGAGGGCGTGGGCTACCGCGAAATTGAGCGCTTGTTGGGCGTGAGCCACGTGAGCGTGATGAACTGGGTGAAGAAATACGGCGTGAAAGCGCCCCGGCAGACCGACTACCACCCCACGTATAAAATCCTCAACCAGAAGGAGCTGGCCGAATTCTTTCAGAAGCCGGAAAACCTGAAAAGCGCCGGCCTGGTCGTGACGGAGCTGGGCGATAAGTACATGATGATACGCTGGGAGCGGTTTCGGGCGGGCTAAAGCTATAGCGGCTTTCCAGTACTATAGCTAGGAAGCAGCGGGCGGGCCGGGAATGACTAGGTTTGGATAATTCATTGGGCCGCGCTGGTAGCGGGCACTCATTTCCCATTTCTTACTCACTCCTATTCCCACCCGTGCATATGCAGCCTATTCGCTACGCATTGACTTTGAGCGCGCTACTCGCCGCCTCCGGCGTTATGGCGCAGGTGCAGCCCCCGCCCGCCGGCAACGCCCCCTCGCCGCCCCCAGCGGCCCCGGTTGCGCCCGTAGCCCCACCCGCTCCGGTCAAGTCAGCCCCCTACGGCGGCGGCCTCAAGATGAACCTCTCGCCGGACGGCTCAAAATACGTGCGAATTCTACTCTGGACCCAGGCGTACACGCGCTACACGGAGAACAATACGGGCACGCTGCGCGCGCCCGGCACGCCCAAGTCGAGCCAGGTAGACTTCGGCATCCGGCGCTCGCGCATGGTAATAATGGCCCAGCTCAACCCCCGCTTTCTGGTTTATACCCATTTGGGTATCAACAACCAGAACGCGGTGAGCGGCGGCGTAAGTCCGGCCGTTGATGGCAAGAAGCCGCAGCTCTTCATTCACGAAGCCGTGACGGAGTACAAGGTGAACAAATACCTGAGCCTGGGCGCGGGCCTGCACTACTACAACGGCATTTCGCGCATCACCAGTGCTAGCACCACCAGCATTTTGCCGCTGGACCTGCCGCTGACCAACTTCCCCACCATCGACCAGACCGACCAGTTTGCGCGCTGGCTGGGCGTCTATGCCAAGGGCCGCATCGGCAAGTTTGACTACCGCGTGGCAATGGATGATGCCTTTTTGACCAACCTGACCAGCACGCCGCTTAGCCTGGGCACCACCACGGCGGCCACGGCCACCTCGCCGGCCATGAGCACCGGCACGGGCGTGGCCAACTACAACCCACAGAATACCAACCACGTGTACCAGGGCTACTTCAGCTACAACTTCCTGGAGCCCGAGGCCAACCTGCTGCCCTACACGCAGGGCACTTACCTGGGTACCAAGCGGGTGTTGAGCATCGGCACGGGCTTTTTATATAATAAGGATGCTATGTATTCGCGCGCGGCCGGTAGCGCGGTGCCACTGACGGCGGCCGTCGCGGCCGACCCGTTTGGCACCATCGGCACTACCAAGCACGACATGGTGCTGCTGGGCTTCGATGCCTTTTATGACGCCCCGATTGACACGGCCTCGCGCACGGCCCTCACGCTCTACGGCGTATACTACAACTTCAACATGGGGCCGAACTACGCGCGCTTCGTGGGGGCCGAAAACCCCGGCTACGGCACCAGCGCGCTGCGCGGCAACGCCGTGCCGCAGTCGGGCACGGGGGGCGTGTTCTACGGGCAAGTGGGCCTGCTGCTGCCCAAAAACACGCTCGGTGCCAAGGCCCGGCTCCAGCCCTACGTGGCCTACCAGCACGCCAGCTACGAGGGCCTGAAAACCAGCGACGGTAGCACGCGGGGCGTGAACATCACCGACCTGGGCGCAAACCTGCTGCTCGATGGCCACAATGCCAAGGTGACGCTCAACTACCGCTTCCGGCCCGATTTCACGAACGTCAACGACGTGAAATACCGCCCCGAAATAACCCTGCAAACGCAGGTTTTCTTGTAGCCCGCCGGGGAGCGAGAGGCTGCTAATCAGTCCGTATTGATTAGCAGCTTCTCGCTACTGCTCTTTGCCAGCCACTATTTCCCACCCCCTCTTTTATGAATCCAACCCCAACTCCTGTTTACGCGGCCGACTTGGATGCGCCGGTCGCGCACGACAACAACCAGGTCGATTCCAAAACCATCTGGCAGGTGATTACGGCCTCGTCGGTGGGCACGGTCATCGAGTGGTACGACTTTTATATTTTCGGCTCGCTGGCGGCCATCATCGGGCCGGTGCTGTTTGGGCATTCCGGCAAGATTGAGGATACACTGCTGGGCGCGCTGGCCGTGTTTGGGGCCGGCTTCGTGGTGCGGCCGTTCGGGGCGATGTTCTTCGGCCGCATCGGCGACATGATTGGCCGCAAGTACACGTTTCTGGTGACGCTGCTGCTCATGGGCGGGGCCACGTTCGTGACGGGCCTCATCCCGAGCTACGATTCCATTGGCATCGCGGCCCCCATTATCGTGGTGCTGCTGCGCCTGTTGCAGGGCCTGGCGCTGGGCGGCGAATACGGCGGCGCGGCCACCTACGTGGCCGAGTATGCCCCCGACAAAAAGCGCGGCTACTACACCAGCTTCATCCAGATTACGGCCACCGGGGGCTTTATTCTTAGCATCAGCGTGCTGGTGCTTACCCGCAAGTTTATGGGCGAGGCCGCCTTCAAGGACTGGGGCTGGCGCATTCCGTTTCTGCTCTCGGGCCTGCTGGTCATTGCCTCCTACTACATCCGCAAGCGCCTGCACGAGTCGCCGCTGTTTGCCAGGGCCAAGGCCACCGGCACCACCAGCAAAAGCCCGCTGCGCGACTCGTTCGTGAACCCCGTGAACCGCCGGCTGGTGCTCATCGCCCTGTTTGGGGTCACGATGGGCCAGGGGGTCATTTTCTACACCTCGCAGTTTCAAGCGTATTCCTTTATGAATAGCACCCTGAAGCTCGACATCGTGGACTCCAGCACCATCCTGGTCATCGCGATGGTGCTCGCTACCCCCTTGTTCGTGTATTTCGGCTCGCTTTCCGACCGCATCGGCCGCAAGCGCATCATTATGACGGGCATGATTTGCGGGGCGCTGTTCACCATTCCGCTCTTCTACGGCATCAAAGCCTACGCCGGGCCGCTCACCGAAATCACGCCCGCCACCGTGGATGCCGCCGGCAAGACTATACCGGCCGTCATGAAAGCCCTGGCTCCCAACGTGTTCATGATGACGGTGCTCACCTTCCTGCTGGTATTTTTTGTGACGATGGTGTACGGCCCCATCGCCGCCTACCTCGTCGAACTGTTCCCGACCAGCGTGCGCTACACCTCGCTCTCGGTGCCCTATCACATTGGGAATGGCGTATTTGGCGGTTTTGTGCCGCTCATCGCCACCGGCATCGGCGTGTGGGCCGCCGCGCAGCCGGCCGGCACGTTTGCCAAGGAGCATAGCAGCCTGCTGGGCCTGGTGTATCCGGTCACTATCGCACTCATCTGCTTCTTCGTGGGCATGGCCCTGATGAAGGACACCCGCAACGTGAAGCTGCTGGATAGCTAGGGGGTAGGCCCCTGGCTGTCAGCTTTTCCTCTGACTGGTAGTATCTTGCTTAGGTCCTAAAATAAAAACCCGTCAGGCAATTTGTTTGGCGGGTTTTTAAGTTGACGCGCAATCCTATTCCCGCAACTTATGCCTGCTCCCTACCCCCCCCCGACCGGGCAGGTGGCCCGGCCGCCGCGGCGCGGCCCGCGCCTGCTGTTCGTGGCGGCCGTTTTCACGCTCCTGCTCACCTACCCCCTGCTCGGGGCCTTCGACCGCCCCGTGCGGGTAGGGGGCGTGCCACTGCTATACCTCTACGTGCTGCTGGCCTGGGCGCTGCTCATCGTCCTCACCGGCTGGCTGGCCCGGCGGGGCAGGGGGTGAATGCGTGAATGCGTGAATGAAAAATAAGGCTTGCGTCTGCTTCATTTCCCACGTGTTATTCGCCTAGTTATTAGTTACTCAAACATTCACTCATTCACCCAATCGCCCATTCCCCCCCTACCCCTTGAATAAGTTTCTGGTCTTATTCTTTTCCTTCGGCTACCTGGCCCTGCTCTTCGGCGTAGCCTACGCGGCCGAGCGGCGGTCGGCGGCGCGCAAGAGTCTGGTAGCCAACCCGTATGTGTACGCCCTGAGCATGGCCGTGTACTGCACGGCCTGGGCCTACTACGGCTCGGTGGGGCGGGCGGCGCACCAGGGGCTCAGCTTCGTGGGCATTTACCTGGGGCCGGCGCTGCTGGCCCCGGCCTGGTGGCTGGTGCTGCGCAAAATCATCCGGGTGTGCCGGCAGCAGCGGCTCACCTCCATCGCCGATTTTATTTCGGCCCGCTACGGCAAGAGCGCGGCGCTGGGCGCGCTGGCCACGGCGGGGTGCGTGCTGGGCGTGGTGCCCTACATCGCCCTGCAAATCAAGGCCATCGCCAGCTCCTACGTGGTGCTGACCGGCGCGGGGAGCAGCCAGGCCAGCGGGCCGGCGCTGTTCACGGCAGGCACGCTGGCGGTGTTCACCATCCTGTTTGGGGTGCGCTCGGTGGAGGCCACCGAGCGCCACGAGGGCATGGTGCTGGCCGTGGCCCTGGAAAGCCTGGTGAAGCTGCTGGCCTTTTTGCTGGTGGGCCTGTTCGTGACCTACGGCCTGTTCGGCGGCTTCGCCGACCTCTTCGACCAGGCGGCGGCCGCGCCGGCGTTGCGGCAGCTTTTCACCCTGCGCGGCGCGGGCACGGGCAGCGCCGAGTGGCTCACGCTGCTCGTGCTCAGCATGTCGGCGGTGCTGCTGCTGCCGC
This sequence comes from Hymenobacter psoromatis, assembly GCA_001596155.1. Lineage (NCBI taxonomy): Bacteria > Pseudomonadati > Bacteroidota > Cytophagia > Cytophagales > Hymenobacteraceae > Hymenobacter > Hymenobacter psoromatis. Next base: position 543,948 of record CP014771.1, read on the forward strand.
GCCAGTTTCAGGTGGCCGTGGTGGAGAACACCAATGAGGACCACTTGCGCAAAGCCATGTGGCTGTTTCCGCTTTATTTACTCATTATCAATGTGTTCGTGCTACCCATCGCCTTCGGCGGAATGCTGAAGCTGGGCGGGCGCGGCCTCGATGCCGACACCTTCGTGCTGGCGCTGCCCCTGGCGGCGGGCCGCCCGTGGCTGGCGCTGCTCACCTACGTGGGGGGCCTGTCGGCGGCCAGCAGCATGATTATCGTCGAAACCATTGCCCTGAGCGTGATGCTCAGCAACCACCTGCTCATGCCCTGGCTGGTGCGGGTGCCGGCCGCCCGGCCCGCGGTGCAGGAGCGCTGGTTTGCCTACCTGCGCCGCGTGGCCCTGCAAAGCCGGCGGCTGGCCGTGGTGGCGGTGCTGGCCCTGGCCTACGGCTACTACGCCGTGGTGGGCCGGCAGCTGCCGCTGGTCAACACCGGCCTGGTGTCGTTCGCGGCGGTGGCGCAGTTTATGCCCGTGGTGCTGGGCGGCCTCTACTGGAAGGGCGGCACCCGGCGCGGGGCCACGCTGGGGCTGCTGGTGGGCTTCGGCATCTGGTTTTTTACGCTGGTGCTGCCCACGCTGGTGGGGCCGGGCCGCCTGCCGGCTTCGCTGCTCACCGAGGGGGTAGGGGGAATAAGCTGGCTGCGGCCGGGCGCGCTCTTTGGCCTCGAAGGGCTCGATTATCTCTCGCACGGCTTGTTCTGGAGCTGGTTTTTTAATATTGGGGGCTACGTGGGGCTGTCGTTGGCCGTGCCGCCTACCCCCCTCGAATTGCGCCAGGCCGACGTGTTCGTGGACGTGTTTCAGCGCCGCAGCCTGGACGAGGAAGTGAGCGGCTGGCCCGGCCGCGCCCCGCTGCCCGACGTGCGCGCCCTGCTGCTGGGCTTCCTGGGAAAAAAGCGCACCAACCAAGCCCTGCGCGCCTTTGCCGAGCGCTTCCCCGATGCCTTGCCGCCTACCCCCCTTTCGCCCGCGCAAGCGCCCGAAACCCGAAATCAGGAACCCGAAACCAGCAGCCAGGAACCCGAAACCTGGCACCCCGAACCCGCCGACCCGCGCCTGCTGCTCTACGCCGAAAAGCTACTGGCCGGCACCCTCGGCCCGGCTTCGGCGCGCCTGCTGCTGGCTTCGGTGGCGGGGGTAGAGGAGGTGAGCTACGGCCAGGTGGTGGGCATTCTGAAAGAAAGCCAGCAACTGCTCGAAGCCAACCGCCAGCTGCACAAGCAAAGCCGCCAACTCCAGCGCCTCACCGACGAGCTGCGCCAGGCTTACGACCAGCTGCAAGTTCTTGCTATGCAGAAGGATGAGTTTCTGTACACCGTGACGCATGAGCTGCGCACGCCGCTCACCAGCATCCGGGCGCTGGCCGAAATCCTGGCCGATAACCCCAATTTAGAAGAAGAAGAGCAACAGCGCTTCCACCTCACCATCGGCCGTGAAGCCGAGCGCCTGACCCGCCTCATTACACTGGTGCTGGACCTCGAAAAGTACGAAAGCGGCCAGGCCACCCTGAGCCGCGCCCCGCTGGCGCTGGCCGACGTGGCCCGCGAGGCCGCCGAGGCCGTGGAGCAGCTGGCCCGCGCGCGCGGCATCACGCTGCGCCTCGACGTGCCGGCCGCCCTACCCCCCCTGCCCGCCGACCACGACCGCCTCATGCAGGTGCTCATCAACCTGCTCTCGAACGCCGTGAAAGCCTGCCCGGACGATGGCACCGGCCGCATCACTCTGCGGGCCTGGTCCGTTGCCAACGCTTTGATAATGTGCGTGGAAGACAATGGCCACGGCATCGCGCGGCCTGAGCAGCACCTTATTTTCGACAAGTTTTTTCAGGCACCCAACCAGACCATGCGCAAGCCCGCCGGCACGGGCCTGGGCCTGGCCATTAGCCGCAACATCGTGGAGCTGCACCGCGGCCGCCTCTGGGTGGAGAGCGCCCCCGGCCAGGGTGCCCGTTTTTTCGTGGAGCTGCCGCTCGCGGTCCCTACCCCCGCCCGCGCACCAGAACCCTTGGCTGCTGCGGCCAAGCCATAAGTTGCCTTTACTATGAAAACGCCGCATATCTTACTGGTTGATGATGAGCCAAATATTGTCATGTCCCTGGAGTTTTTGATGCGCAAGAATGGCTACCAGGTCGGCATTGCGCGCAACGGCACGGAGGCCCTGGCCGCCATCCTCGCCACGCCCTACGACCTGGTGCTGCTCGACGTGATGATGCCCGACGTGGACGGCTACCAGGTGTGCCGCCAACTGCGCCAGCGCCCCGACCGCGCGGCCACCAAAGTCATCCTCCTTTCGGCTAAAAGCCAGCCCGCCGACGTACAGAAAGGCTACGATGCCGGTGCCGATATGTACGTGCCCAAGCCCTTCAGCACCCGCCAGCTCATGCAAAAAGTGCGCGAGCTGCTGGGGCGGTAGGGGGAGTAAAGTCGTCTGTCATTGCGAGCCCGCGAAGCAATCGCACCCGCACGACCTCCGCGCCAGTCGTTCATTTATCGTTCTGGTGCGATTGCTTCGCAGGCTCGCAATGACAACTGCATTCAGATTTAAATTTTTACACATTTAATTCCCCTTTCAAATATGTCCGCCATTCGCACCCGCACGCTCGAAGAATACCACGCTGACTACCAGCATAGCATAGAAGACCCCGATGCCTTCTGGGCCGCCGCGGCCGAGCCGTTTACCTGGCGCAAAAAGTGGGATACTGTGCGCGGCGGCGAGTTTTCGCCGGCCGGCACCAGCACCTGGTACGCGGGCGCTACCCTCAACCTCACCGAAAACTGCCTGGACCGCCACCTGGAGCAGCGCGCCAACAAGCTGGCCATCATCTTTGAGCCTAACGACCCCAAAACCCGCCACCTGCGCCTCACCTACCGCGAGCTGCACACGCGGGTGTGCCAGTTCGCTAACGTGCTGAAAAAGAACGACGTGCGGAAGGGCGACCGCGTGGTGCTCTACATGCCCATGATACCCGAGCTGGCGGTGGCCGTGCTGGCCTGCGCCCGCATTGGGGCGGTGCACGGAGTCATCTTCGCCGGCTTCTCGGCCTCGGCCATCGCCGACCGCGTGAACGACGCCCAGGCCACCTGCATCCTCACGGCCGACGGCCTGAACCGCGGGGCCAAGCAGATTCCGGTGAAAAGCGTGGTGGACGAGGCCCTGGAAAGCTGCTCCTCCGTGCAGCGCGTCATTGTGGTGGAGCACACCGGCTGGCCCGTGCAAATGTGGGAGGGTAGGGACGTGTGGTTTCACGAGGAGGTGCAAGACGTGGCCAGGGACTGCCCTGCCGAAACAATGGCGGCCGAAGACCCGCTGTTCATCCTCTACACCAGCGGCAGCACCGGCAAGCCCAAGGGCGTGGTGCACACCCAGGCCGGCTACATGGTGTGGGCCGATTACACGTTCCGCAACGTGTTTCAAATCGAGGAAAACGACGTGTTCTGGTGCACCGCCGACATTGGCTGGGTCACGGGCCACACCTACGGCCTCTACGGCCCGCTGCTGGCCGGCGGCACCACGCTCTTGTTTGAGGGCGTGCCGACCTACCCCTCGCCGGGCCGGTTTTGGGAGGTCATTGACAAGCACCACGTCACCATTTTTTACACCGCGCCCACCGCCATCCGCTCGCTTATGGCTCACTCCGTGGACCACGTATTGGCCTACTCGCTCAGCAGTTTGCGCATCCTGGGCTCAGTGGGCGAGCCTATTAATGAAGAAGCCTGGCACTGGTATGACCAGCACGTGGGCAAGGGCCGCTGCCCCATCGTGGATACCTGGTGGCAGACCGAAACCGGCGGCATTATGCTGTCGGCCCTGGCCGGCATCACGCCCAGCGTGCCCGCCCGCGCCGGCCTGCCCCTGCCCGGCGTGCAGCCCGTGCTGCTGAACCAGGACGGCACCGAAATCGACGGCAACGACCAAGAGGGTTATTTGGCGATAAAAGCCAGCTGGCCAGGCATTATCCGCACCACTTGGGGCGACCACGAGCGCGCCCGCCAGACGTATTTCCAGCCCTACCCCGGCTACTACTTCACCGGCGACGGCGCGCGGCGCGACGCGCAGGGCCTCTACCGCATCATCGGCCGGGTCGATGACGTGATAAACGTGAGCGGCCACCGCTTCGGCACTGCCGAAATCGAGAACGCCATCAACCAGAGCGACTACGTGGTGGAAAGCGCCGTGGTGGGCTACCCCCACGACGTGAAGGGCCAGGGCATCTACGCCTACGTTATCTGTCGCCACGGCCTGCCCACCACCGACCTGGAAATTCAAAAGGCCGAGGCCAGCATCATCGAAGCCGTGGTGGCCGCCATCGGCCGCATTGCCAAGCCCGATAAAATACAGCTGGTCAGCGGCTTGCCTAAGACCCGCTCCGGTAAAATTATGCGCCGGATATTGCGCAAAGTCGCCGAAGGCGAAACCACTAACCTGGGCGACACCACCACGCTGCTCGACCCACTGGTTGTGGACGAGATTTTGGCGGGTAAAAAGTAGCTGGTTGCCCAGCGAGTGCTAAAAAAGCAGCCTGCCGAACGCTCGTTTAGCAGGCTGCTTTTTACCGTGAAAAACAACTGGCTGCCCTTCCTTTTTCGCGCATCAAGCGGCGTAAGCAGCCGCAAAGTAGGCAGGTACTAAAATAGGTAGGTACTAAAACGAGTTAGGGAAAATAAATTCTCTGGCTGAGTTCTAGTGCCTGCTACCCCGCCCCTGGGCCGGTTTGCTAACCGGAGGGGGGGTAGCCGGCGCATTCTGACTATCAACCAGCAGGCGCACCGCCTGCTGGCTGCCCGCGCGCAGGCTCAGCCAGGCGGCCAGGCGCTACTGCTCGGCAGCGGGGAGCGGGCGGCGGGTGCGCACGGCGACCAGCACGGTGGTATCGGCCCGGAGCGAGTCGGTGGCGGGGCGCACCAGGCGGCTCAGCCCCAGCTGGCGCACGGTGGGGTGCTCTATCTGCACTTCGCGCAGCAGGGCCGCCGCGCCGGGCAGGCCGGCCGTGAGGCTGTCGGGGTGGGCCAGCAGCTGCTGCAGCTGCGCCAGGCGGCCTTCGTAACTCACCAGCGTTTGCTCCTGGCGGCTGCGCACATCCTCGAGCACGCTGCTGCGCAGGGCCCGCGTATCGGCCGAGTCGAGGCGGGCCAGGCCCTGGCGCACGGTTAGAATAGCATCATCCAACCGGTAGCGCGGCAGCTCGGTGCGGGCCTTTTGCAGCTGGGCGGCGGTGAGGCGCTGGCCAGCCAGCAGCACGTTGATGGTGTACGCACGGGGCTGAATGCGGCTGGTGACGACGAACGTGCCGGGCCGGTTCAGCTGCTCATCCACGAAGCGCTGGGCGTTGTGGGAGAAGGTGCCGTCGCGCACGATGCCGATGGCCAGGTACACGCTGGGCGCGGCCGTGAGCAGGGCCAGCGCCCAGATAACGAGCCGCACGCGCCGGGCCCGCCGGTCGCTGTCGAAGGTGTGGCGGGGTAGGGGCAGCACCCGGCACACCAAAAAGGTAGATAGGGCAATAAATACGCAGTTAATCGAAAACAAGTACAGCGCCCCGAACAGAAACGACCAGTGCGCCGTGGCCAGCCCGTAGCCGGCCGTGCACAGCGGCGGCATCAGGGCCGTGGCAATGGCCACGCCGGGAATGGCGTTGCTGTGCTCGCGCCGGGTGAGGGCCACGGCCCCCGCTGCCCCGCCAAACAAGGCAATCAGCACGTCCCAAGTAGTGGGTGTGGTGCGGGCCAGCAGCTCGGAGCCGGCATCGGTGAGGGGCGTGAGGCGGAAGTAGAGCGCCGACACCAGCAGGCTCAGCAGGCTGGCCGTGAGCAGGCTTTTGACCCCGCGCTGAATCAGGTCGATTTCCATCGTGGCGGCCCCGTAGCCGATGCCCACGATGGGCCCCATGAGCGGCGAGATGAGCATAGCCCCAATGATGACGGCCGTAGAATTAACATTCAGCCCCACCGAAGCCACCAGGATGGCAAAAATCAATACCCACAGATTGGTGCCCCGAAAGGCAATTCCCGCCTCTACGTCGGCTCGAATCTCGACTGCCTCCGCCATGTCGTCGGTGAGCAGGAAGCGGGTACGCAGAAAGCGGAGCAGAACGTCGAACATGGGGTAAGCTGAGAAAATGACTCAGGAAATCGCCCCGCCGCGCGGTTGGCAGGCAGCGATACGTGGGCGCAAAGGTGCGGGTAATTTAACCAAAGCTGCCGCCAGCTTCATGCACCGCTCATTCAATTAGCAACTGCTAGTTGGCGCTGGCCAGCTGCGGGTGGGCGGCCACGATGGGCAGCCACGGCCCAAACTTGTGCTGCCGCTCCGAAAAGGCGTCAGTGTAAGGCCCAAACGGGTGGTCCACCGGCTTGCGGCTGACATCGGGCCAATCGAGGGGGGTAGGCAGGTGGGGGCGGGGCTGCGAGTTGATGAAGGCCGCCACGTCCCAGGCCTGCTCGTTGGTGAGTTGAGGCTGGTCGAAAGTTGCGCCCAAAGGCATGGCCGCTTTCACGTAGCGCGCCAGGCTGCCCACGCGAAACAAGCCCGCGCCGTCGTTGTAGCTGTGCGGGCCCCACAGCGGCGGATACTGGTAGCCGCCGCTGGCCAGCGGCTGGCCCTGGCCGGCGGGCCCGTGGCAGCGCTGGCACTTGCTGGCAAACACGGCCTTGCCAATCACCGGGTCGGCGGCCCGGTCCAGGTAAGGCAGTTTCACGAGGCCCGTGCCATATACCTTTCTACCCTTCGGAATTCCCTGCCCCAGCCACGTCATATAGGCCACGATGGCGCGCAGCTCGCGGCTGCTATCGGGCAGCACCCGGCCGTTGAGGCTGCGCGCCAGGCAGTCGTTCACGCGCTTCCCGATGCCTTCTACGGCACCCGAGCGCGCCCGCCGCTTGGGGTAGGTGGCGGCCACGGCCAGGTAGTTGTTGGCGAAGCCCTGGGTGCCGGCCTGCAGGTGGCAGTTCTGGCAGTTCATGCCGTTGGTGAGGTGCGCCACCGTGCCCTGCGGCCCCAGATACGCCGCCGTGCGGGCCACCAGCGCCCGCCCGTAGCGGATGGCGCGGCCGGCCGCGGTGTGCGGCAGCCGGGCCGTATCGGGGGCCGGGGTGGCCGGCCGGTGGTAGCTGCCGGGCGGCGGCGGGCCCAGCTGGGCTTCATCTAGCTGGGCCACGGCCGGCGGCGGGCTGGCGGGCCCGTAAAGCTGAGCGAACACTACCCCCACTACCAGCCCCACCACGGCCGTGAGCAGCATCAGCAGCCGGGCCAGCTGCGGCAGGTGGGGCACCGGGTCTTGCGGAGGTTTCATGCGCTGAGGAGGGTAAGGAGGCGGTCGGGCAGGCTTACAGGGGCAGCTTGTCGCGCAGGGCGCTGTAGGTCCAGGTGCCGGCCAGCGCGGCCACAAGCATCACTGCCGCCCCGCCCACGCCGCTGCCGAGCTGCGCGAACAAGGGGCCGGGGCAGGCCCCCGTGATGGCCCAGCCCAGCCCGAAAATAATGCCGCCCAGCCAGGTGCCGTGGGTGTACTTTTTATCGGCGATAACGATGGGCTCCCCCTTAATGGTTTTGATATGAGCACGCTTGATTAGCTGAATCGAAATCAAGCCCACCACAATGGCCGAGCCAATGATGCCGTACATATGAAAGCTCTGGAAGCGGAACATCTCCTGAATCCGAAACCAGCTGATAACCTCGCTCTTGGTTAGGATGACGCCGAACAACGTGCCCAGCACCAGATACTTAACGTTTTTCATAAAGCCCAAAAGTTCATTTAAAACAGCAGCGGATAAATTACCCAGGTCATGAGCAGCCCACCCACGAAGAAGCCAACCACGGCCACCAGCGACACCCACTGCAAATTTGAAAGCCCCGAAATGGCGTGGCCCGAGGTGCAGCCCCCGGCGTAGCGCGTGCCAAAGCCCACCAGAAAGCCGCCCAGCACCAGAAACACCCAGCCCTTCCAGTTGGCCAGGTTGTCGAGCGCAAACAGCTCGCGCGGCAGCAGGCCCGAAAAGTCAGTGAGGTGGAGCTGGGTTTGGAGGTCGTGCACCGTGGCGGGCGAGATGCCCACCACGGCGGGGTGGCCCAGCACGCGGTAGCCAATAAATCCGCCAATGGTGATGCCGAGCACAAAAAACAGGTTCCAGCTTTCGGCCCGCCAGTTATAAGTCAAAAACGGGATGCCGGCCGGCACGCAGGCCGCGCACAGGTGGCGCAGCGAGCTGCTGATGCCCAGCGCTTTATTACCAGTAAGCAGCAGCGCCGGCACCGTTAGGCCAATGAGCGGCCCGGCCACGTACCAGGGCCAGGGCTGGCGAAGTAAGTCCAACATGGGGGGGTAGGGATAGGAAAAAATAAAGACTGCCGGGCGGCTGGCGCGCACTTAGTGAGCCGCCTCGGCCAGCTGGCAGCATGGTGCTGCCGGGCAACGTCGTAGCCGGGCCGCTGGGCGCGCGCCGGGCCTGCCAGCACGATTTCGCGGGCGCAGTCGCTCCGAATGGCGTAGGAAAAACGAGCCAGAGTTTTATCAACAAACGGTTGAGTTTTCAGGAAAATAAAAAAAGAGAAAAGTTGAAAATCAAAAGCTTAGCCGTGATGAAACAGCAGCTCCTTCGTAAGAATAAACGTGCCCATAGCCAGCGTAAACCAGCCAAACGCGGGCTTGAGCCTGGCCCCCGGAATGAAACGCGCCAGGTAAGTGCCCAGCACGATGCCGACCAGCGCGAAGGCCAGGAAGCCCAGCAAAAACGACCACGCGATGGGCGTGCCCGCGCTCAGGTCGCCGGTGAAGCCGATGAGCGAGTTCAGGGCGATGATGGTCAGGGAGGTGCCCACCGCCAGCTTCATGGGTAGCCGCGCGCCCAGCACCAGCGCCGGAATGATGAGAAAGCCGCCCCCCGCGCCCACGAAGCCCGTGAGCATACCCACCACCAGCCCAATGCCCAGGATGAGCGGGTAGTTGAAGGCCTGGTTGGAGAGCCGCTCCGCCTCCGGCACCTGGGCGGCCGGCTGGGTGCGAATCATGGAGGTGGCCGCCCCCACCATCAGCACGGCGAAGGCCACCAGCACCAGCAGGTCTTTGGTAAAAACGAGGCCGCCCACCGTGAACAGCTCGTGCGGAATGGCCGGCAGCAGCACCTTGCGCACCAGAAACACGGCCAGCAGCGAAGGAATCAGAAAGACCACGGCCGTTTTCAGCGACACCAGCCCCTTGCGGAAGTAGCCCGAAGCCCCCACCACCGAAGTCGAGCCCACCACAAACAGTGAATAGGCCGTGCTCAGCACCGGGTTCACGCCCATTAGGTACACCAGCACCGGCACGGTTAGAATGGACCCGCCTCCACCCATAATACCCAGCGAAAGGCCGATGAAAATAGCTGCGAAATAGCCAAGATAATGGAGCATGCCGCAAGAAGAAAACGTATGAAGTTATGAAAATTTGTTCAGGTAGTTGAGCAAAAAAGCGCGTCAGCTTACAGAAAAGTGCATCCGGCCAGGCACTGAATCACCTCAATAATTTCCCGCATTTTCAGCGAATAATAGCTGTTTTTGCCTTCCCGCGTGCTACTGAGAATGCCCTTGAGCTTCATGACCGCGAGGTGGTGCGAGAGCAGGCTCTGCTCCACGTTCAGCCGCCCGCTGATTTCCGTCACCGACAGGCTTTCCTGGGCAGCCAGCAGCTGCACGATGGCGATGCGCGTAGGATGGGCCGTGGTCTTGAGCAGAAAAGCCACCTTCTCCATCTTCTCAGTGGTCAGGTTCAGGTCGGCAGGGGGGGTAGGAGCTGGCATAATCAGGACAAACGTATGAAAGCTTGTTCATCTGTGCAAGTAGTGTCCCGGTGGTAGTGCCCCGCGTATCTCAAATACGCAGCCGCTTTGCTTTCGGCACTATCTCCTTCCGGCTGAACCAACTTAACCAAACCACCGCGCCGCCGCACCCAGAAGAGCGGGGTAGTATATGGATAGAAATGACTGGCCGGGCAGGTTTAGCACGTAATGGCGCAGCCCAGCGTGCCCGACCTCATTCACCTGGGCGAATTGGCCAACGCCGGCAAGCTCGAAGTGCCAATTGCCACCACCTCCCTGCTGGCTGAGGTAAAAAAGGCCTTTGAGCAGATTGAAACCAAACACACCACGGGCAAGGTAGTGACTATGCCGTAATGTAAAGTGGTCATTAGTAGCTTATAAAAAAGCCCCGCTGTGCTTGACACGGCGGGGCTTTTTTATAAATGCGCTACTTGGCTATTTCTCAATTTTAACGCCCTTCCAGAACGCTACCCGGTCCTTGATATTCGTGGCGGCGGGGCTGGCTTCGGGATAATACCAGGCAGCATCTTTGTTCAGCTCGCCGTTCACGCGCAGTGAGTAGTAGCTGGCACGGCCTTTCCAAGGGCAGGAAGTATGGGCGATGCTGTCCTCAAAAAACTCCTTTTTAATAGAGTCGGCGGGAAAATAGTGGTTATTCTCCACCACTACGGTGTCGTTGCTCTCGGCCACGACGGTATTGTTCCAGATGGCTTTCATAGGGTTGGCGCGCAGTTAGGGGGTAGCCCGCCAAGAGTAAACGCGCTACTTTGCCGGATGTTTACGTTCGCTTACCTACATGATACGCTACCTCAAGTAACCCGCGTTTGCGCAGCTTCGGGTCGGTTCCGACGCCATTTCTGACTATTACCGCCGACCGCCTGCCCTGGCCGGTGCGCCAGCTCAAGGCGGCGCGCATGGCGCTGTACCGGCGGCTACGCCCGCGCCCGGCCGCCAATGGCGCTTGAGAGGGGGGTAGGGAAACATTCCCGGCGCGGGCGTTGTTGGCCGCAGTAGCTTATTCAGGTGCCCGCAACTACGGCGAAATTCGCCGGGCACCTCACGTATTTACCTGGAAAATTATGGCTATTGGCGTTCGCTTTCGTGATTTTGTGCCCGATGAAAATGCGGGCGATAAGGGCTTCGAGCAGCTGTTCAAGCTCTTTATGCAGCTCATTACTATTACCAGCGGCGACGTGGGTGAGGCTTTGCAGTGGCTCAATGAGCTGGATAAGCAGTATAGCCTCACCGACAACGACTACGGCATGGGCAATTTTATCGATGACCTCAAGAAAAAAGGCTACATCGATGAGAATGAGCAGGAGCGGGGCGAGCTGAAAATCACGCCCAAAACGGAGCAGAAAATCCGTAAGTCGGCGCTCGAAGAGGTGTTTGGCAAGCTCAAGCGCGGCAACAGCGGCAACCACCGCACGCCCCACACCGGGCAGGGCGACGAGCAGAGCACCGACCTGCGCGAGTTTCGCTTCGGCGACTCGCTGGAGCAGATTCAAATGACCGAATCTATCCGCAATGCCCAGCTCAACCACGGCATGGACGACGACAATTTTATGCTGACCGAGGGCGACCTCGAAGTGCGCGAAAACGAGCATAAGTCGCAGACCAGCACGGTGCTGATGATTGATATTTCGCACTCCATGATACTCTACGGCGAGGACCGCATCACGCCCGCCAAGAAGGTGGCGATGGCCCTGGCCGAGCTCGTGAAGCAGAAATACCCCAAGGATTCGCTCGACGTCATCGTGTTTGGCAATGATGCCTGGCAGATTGAAGTGAAAGATTTGCCCTACCTGCAAGTCGGCCCCTACCACACTAACACCGTGGCCGGCCTGGAGCTGGCAATGGACCTGCTGCGCAAGCGCAAAACGCCGAACAAGCAGATTTTTATGATAACCGACGGCAAGCCGACCTGCCTCAAAGAAGGCAACGGCTACTACAAAAACTCATTTGGCCTCGACCGCAAGGTGGTGAACAAAACGCTGAACCTGGCCGCTGCCGCCCGCCGCATCAAGATTCCGATTACCACTTTTATGATTACTTCCGACCCGTACTTGCAGAAATTCGTGGAGGAGTTCACGGAGGTAAATCAGGGCAAGGCCTACTATTCGGGCCTGAAAGGACTGGGGCAACTGGTATTTGAAGACTACAAGAAGAACCGGCGCAAAAGCCTTTAAAACTGTCGATTGCGAGCGAAAGGCTCTTGCGGGCGCGCTGAGCGCGCCGCAGGAGCCTTTTTGCACGTAGCCGGTCCTAAAACTCCCTTTTCGTAAGCTGAACCTCCACCCCGCTCGGCGGGTTTACTTCCTAATGAAGCACGAAACTATCCGCACCCTGGGCCAATTGCGCGCCAGCGGCTACCAGCCCCGCACCGTCAAGCAAGAATTGCGGGATAACCTCATTCAAAAACTTAAAAACAAGGAAGACGTGTTTCCCGGCATCTTCGGCTACGAAGAAACCGTGATACCGGAGTTGCAGCGCGCCATTCTGGCCGGGCACCACATCAATTTGCTGGGCCTGCGCGGGCAGGCCAAAACGCGCATCGCGCGCCTGCTCATCAACCTGCTCGATGCCTACGTGCCGGTGGTGAAGGGCTCGGAGCTGAATGACGACCCGTTGCAGCCGCTGTCGATTTACGCCAAAAACCTCATTGCCGAGAAGGGCGATGACACGCCCGTTGACTGGCTGTACCGCGACGACCGCTACACCGAGAAGCTGGCGACGCCCGATGTGACGGTGGCCGACCTCATCGGCGACGCCGACCCCATTAAAGCTGCCACGCTCAAGCTGCCGTACTCGGACGAGCGCGTGATTCACTTTGGCCTGATTCCGCGGGCGCACCGGGGCATTTTTGTGATTAACGAATTGCCTGACCTGCAGGCCCGCATTCAGGTGTCGCTGTTTAATATTTTGCAGGAAGGCGACATCCAAATTCGGGGCTTTAAGGTGCGCCTACCCCTCGATATTCAGTTCGTGTTCACGGCCAACCCCGAGGACTACACCAACCGCGGCAGCATCGTGACGCCGCTCAAGGACCGGATTGACGCGCAGATTATCACGCACTATCCCAAGTCGATTGAAATCGGCAAGCGCATTACCAAGCAGGAAGCCCGCATCAAAGAGGAGCAGAAAGGCATGGTGACGACCAACGAAATCACCCACGACCTCGTGGAGCAGGTGGCTATCGAGGCCCGCGGCTCGGAGTTCGTGGATGCCAAGTCGGGCGTGTCGGCCCGCCTCACCATCTCGGCCTACGAGCAGGTGATTGCCGGTGCCGAGCGCCGCGCGCTCATCAATGGCGAGCAGAAGACTTATGTGCGCGTGGCCGATTTCGTCTCGGCCGTGCCCGCCATCACGGGCAAGGTGGAACTGGTGTACGAAGGCGAGCAGGAGGGCGCGGGCATCGTGGCCGAAAAGCTCATGGGCAAGGCCATTCGCACGCTGTTTCTCAACTACTTCCCCGACCCCGACAAGTCGAAGAAGCTCAAGAATCGTCCCTCGCCCTACAAGGCGGTGCAGGAGTGGTTTAGCAATGGCAACACGCTCGACATCCTCAGCGATGCCAGCACCGCCGACTACCGCGCCGCCCTCGACAAAGTGCCCGGCCTGCGCGACATCGTGACGGAGCTGCACCCCAAAGAGGACGTCGAAACCACGTATTTCCTCATGGAATTTCTGCTGCACGGCCTGGCCGAGCACTCGCTCATCTCGCGCAATAAGCTCACGGGCGGCGCGCAGTTCAAGGACCTGCTGGCCTCCATGTTCACCATGCCCAGCTTCGGCGATGACGACGATGAGGAGGAAGAGAAGCCCCGCAAGCGCCGCTAGCCCTACCCCCCTTGTTTAGCACAAAGCCCCGCGTATCGGCCGATACGCGGGGCTTTTTACGTAGCTTCGTGATATGTTAAAGCGCCTGCACCTCCGCAATTTTACCGTCTTCGCCGATGCCGAATTTGAATTTGGCGCGGGGCTCAATGTGTTAGTGGGGGCGAACGGGACGGGGAAGACGCATGTGCTGAAGGCGGGTTATGTCGCACTAAATAGCTTGCATAACACAATTAGTAGAAATACGTTTGACTCACAAGAAAAAGGCAAGTATATAAGAGAAAAACTAAGGGATGTTTTTCAGCCAAATGATGGAGACGAAGAACTAATTCGTCGAGGAATAGGAGAAAAAGAGGCGACAGTAGAAATAGTTGCCTCTTACCCTCATGGTCAATTCAGTTACTTATTCGCTTTCTCCAAGAATAAATCTCATGCGACTTATACTCCTCCCCAAATAGGTGATTATAGTATAAACTATCCAGATACTGTTTTTATTCCTGCTAAAGAAGTTTTAACAATGAGTTGGATTCTAGCATTTTATGATTATCGTAGAGTTGCAATAGATGAAACTTATCCAGACTTATTAAGGCTATTGTCAGTTCCGGCTCTTAAATTTCCTGCAATTAATACAGTAGTAATTCTAGAAACATTAAGTCAATTAATTGGTGGTGAAGTTGAAGAAGTAATTGGCCATTTCTACCTCACCGCGCCCGACCAGCCGCGCTTAGAAATGAACCTCGTAGCTGAGGGAATGCGCAAATTTGCTACCCTCTATAAACTACTTGCTAATGGCACGCTCACGCCAGAAACCACGCTGTTTTGGGATGAGCCGGAGGCCAACCTGAACCCGGCGCTGCTCAAGGATATGGCGGTTATATTGACTGATTTGGCCGAGGCGGGCTTTCAGATTATTCTGGCGACGCACAGCCTATTTTTGATGAAGGAATTGCATATTCTGGCGCAGAAAAAGCAAAAGCCAGTTCGGTATTTCGGTCTTTATTCAGGCGAAAAAGGTGATATTCAGGTGGAAACCAAGAACGATTTTATTCAATTGGAGCACATTACTGCACTGGATGCGGAACTGGCGCAGACATTCGATTTTGAGGAAGCTTTAGACCAGGATTATGCCGGCGATTCCTGAGGGTAAGCATACATTTGACTTTCCTAACAGCGATGATTGGTACGCCTTCAAATACGACGAAATAGACCCAACCAAGCCGGGCTTTTACCAAGCCCGGCTGGAAAAAATCGACGGGCTCAAGGGCGTTGATATCGTTGCTGGCATCCGGCCGGCGTTTCACACGCTGACGCTAATTGAAGTGAAGGATTTTCGGCACCACGCGCACGCCTTGAAAGAGGAAATGCGCCTGGGCACCCTCCTGTTAGAAATAATGCAGAAGGCAATACACACGTGCGGTGGCCTGTATCTGGGCGCGCGTAGCAACGATGCTTTGCTGGATGCCGAGCTGCTAGCAGCCATGCTACGGCCTACTCAGCGCATTACCCTGGTGTTATTTCTGGCCCAGGATGCCGTGCGGCCCTCGCTACCCGTCTGGGAGAAAGCCAAGCAAGAACAAAACCGCCAGGTGCGGCGGCAGGATATGCTGAAGAAGCTGCGCGAGAAACTAGGGCCGCTGGGTATTGTATGTGCTTTGGCAGAAAGCAATAATCTGCCCAAGCACTGCGGCTGGACGGTGAAGGAATTACCCTAAACCAAAAAAGCCGCCCCAGCTATTCTGGAGCGGCTTCGTGCTTTGCAAGGGGGGTAGGGGCTGAATCAGATAAGCGCTGCCGGCTCACACCACCACGAACGACTCGGGGCAGCCCACGGCCAGCGGGCGGTGCTGGTCGAGGTAGGCGCGCATGGCAGCCACGGCGTGCTGGCCGGTGCCCCGGCGCTGCCGGCCCAGCGCTGCCGGCACGGCCTGCACCGTCACGAAGGCCACCGTGTAGGTACGCTTCGGGTCGAGCAGCTCGCCCCGCACGAAGGCCCGCTGCACGCGGCTGCCCGATTGGTTTTCTATTTTGAAATACACCTTCAGGCCCAGCGTGCGCTTCACGTAGCCGCCCATTTGGGCGAAGGGGTCGGGGCTGTAGGTGCTTTCCAGGTTGTGTTCGAGCAGCTGGTGCAGCTCGGCCCCGGTCAGCATTACGGTTTCGATTTCGGGGTCCATCGGCGTGATGTTGTAGAGGTCGTCGAGGCGCACGGGGCCGGGCAGCACGGGCGCGCCGTAGCGCCAGCCGTTGGCAAAATACACGTCGGCTGGCACGCGGGCGCGCAGGCTTTCGAGCAGAAAATCATCCATCGGCGCGTTTATCGACGTGGCCCGGTGCAGCGCCCCGCGCACAATGCCCACCGCCTCGCGCAGGTGGGGGTAGGGCCGCAACGCCTGGTCGATGAGGGCCTGCACCACCGGGTCAGGCACGATATCGGCCCCGATTTCGCGCAACTCATGGTCGTGGCCGACGATGCGGCCATCTTCTAATGTGAGTGTGAGCCGCCCCGCGAACGAACCGTGCGCGCCCGACTGCATCACCAGGCACTCGCCCACCCGCACGGGGGCGTAGAGGCGGTGGTGGGTGTGGCTGCTCAGGCACACATCCACGCCCGCGTGGCGCGTGAGCAGGTCCACATCCTGCGGAAAGCCGCAGTGCGAAAGCAGCACCACCAGGTCGGCGCGCTCGGTTTCGCGCAGGTGGGCCACGTAGCGCGGCAGCTCGGCGTCGCCGTTGCTAAAGCGCAGGCCCTCACTGAAATGGGCCGGCATATTGGAACCCACGATGGGGCAGGCCAGCCCCACCACGCCCACGCGCAGCCCGCCGGCCTCATACACGCGGCAGGCCGGAAAAGCCAGCTCGCCCGAGGCTTCGTCATAGACGTTGGCCGCCAGCAGCGGGTAATTAAGCTGGCTCACCAGCTGATGCAGCTGGGCCGGGCCGTAGGCAAAATCCCAGTGTGCGGTCATGCCTGCAATGTCCAGCTCGCGCAGAATGGGCAGCAGAATCTCTCCCTTGGTTTCCACCACCGGCCGCGTGCCGTGGAACGTGTCGCCACCATCAAACAACAGGCTGGCGGGGTACTGCGCCCGCCACTCGTGCAGCACGGTGGCCAGGCGGGCGTAGCCGCCGCAGGGCCGATAGGTAAAGCCTTCCGGGCCAGGAAATATCTCCTGGTGCAGGTTGAGGTAGCCGTGAACGTCGTTGAGCTGGAAAAAAGTAAACGTGGTGGGATTCATAAGGAGCTAAAGACCGGAGGAAATTTTAATCAAAAATATTTATAATTTTATCACAATGTCATGCTGACGAAGGAAGCATCTCGCCCGCGTAACTAACTATAAACGTTGAGGTTACTTGCGTGGTAGAGATGCTTCTTTCGTCAGCATGACGTTCTTCTTTAACCTATTCAGACAGAAACCTAATCCAGCGTTTGCTCGCCGCCGCCGTTCACGAACAGCACCTGCCCGCTCACCCAGGCCGACACCGGGGCCGCGAAGTAGAGCACCGCGCCGGCGATGTCGTCCACCTCGCCCAGGCGTTGCAGGGGCGTGTGGGCCAGCATCCGCTTCTCGATTTCGGGGGTGAGCACGGTGGCCAGCGCGCCGGTGCGCACCGCCCCCGGCCCGATGGCGTTCAGGCGCACGATGGGGCCGTAGTCAAAGGCCAGGTTGCGGGTCATGTGGTTGATGGCCGCCTTGGACGAAGCGTAGGCGCTGATGGCTGGGCTGTGGTTGATGCTGGCCATCGACGACATGTTGATGATGGAGCCGTAGCCGGCCGCTCGCATGTGGGGCGCGCACAGCTGGCACAAGCGCCACATGCTGAACACGTTCAGCTCAAAGACCCGCGCAAACTGCGCCACTGTAATCTGGTCGGGGCCTTCCTTGCCCGCGCCGCCGCCGCCCACGTTATTCACTAGAATGTGCAGGCCGCCGAACTCCTTTAGCGTCTGGTCCACCAGCGCGGTTAGGTCCTCGTCCTTGGTCACGTTGCAGGCCACGGCCAGGGTCTTGCCGCCGTCGGCTTTGATGGCATCCGCTGCCTTTTGGGCATCTTCCAGCTTGAGGTCGGCCACTACTACCTGGGAGCCGAAGGCAGCCAGCATCTTGCTGCTGGCCAGGCCGATGCCGTTGGCTCCGCCGGTGACGATGGCAGTTTTGCCGGTCAGGTCAAATAATTCAGCAGGCTTCATGAGTTCGGGGTTTAGGGTTGAGGAAAAGGAAATGGTTTTAGTTTCGCTAAAACGGCATGCTTAATCTGGCGTTCCGAAGGAAGCATCTCTACCGCTTTGTGTGAGCCGTTCAACGAAGCGGCAGAGATGCTTCCTTCGGAACGCCAGATTAAGCATGACGCTCTAATAACGAGTAGCAAAACCTGCTTACTTCTGCCGCATCAGGTACTCGGCCACGGCTTCGTAGGCGGGGAGGGAAGTGGGGTCGTTGGCCGCGTTGGCGGCCACGGGGTGCGAGGCCAGGCGCACGATGACCATCTCGGCGGCGGGGTCGATGTAAATGGTCTGGCCATACACGCCGCGGGCGGCGAAGGCCCCGTGCGCGTTTTCCGTCATCCACCACATATCGCGGTACGACCAGCCTTTCAGCTACGGGTGGCCCGATTTGGCGAATGCCGCCCGGCTGCCGCCCTGGCGGATATCCCGCACGGTGGCGGCGGGCAGCACCTGCTGGCCCTGGTAGCGGCCCTCGTTGCGAATCAGCTCGCCAAAGCGCGCCAAATCGCGTAGGCCCGCGTTCAGGCCGCCCCCGGCAAAGGGCGTTCCCAGCGCATCCGTCTGGTAATAAGCCGCTTGCTCGGCCCCGATTTTGCGCCAGATGCGCTCCGATACCAGCTCGGCCACCGACTTGCCCGAAACCCGCGCCACAATCCAACCCAGGGCATCGGCATTGATGGTGCGGTAACCAAAAGCTTCGCCGTGCTGACCCTGCTTCTGCACGGTTTCGAGGTAGGCGTAGTAGCCATTGGGACCGGTGTAGCCCTGGGGCTTGGGGTAGGGATTACCGGCCGCCGAAAACTGCCAGACCTCGGCTTTGGGGTCGGCGTAGTCCTCGCTGTATTTCAGGCCCGTCGTCATGTCCATCACCTGCCGCACGGTCGCATCGCTGAAGCCCGAATGTTGAAGCTCCGGCACGTAGGAGGCCACGGTGCGGGTTTCGTCCAGCTTGCCCTCCGCCACCAACATAGCGGCCAGCGTGCCGGTGAAGGACTTGGTAAGCGACATCACCGCGTGGACGTCGGTCGGCGTAAGCGCTCCGAAGTAGCGCTCGTACACCACCTTGCCGCGGTGCATAATCAGCATCCCATCGGTGTAGTTCTCACCCAGCGAAGCCTGCCAGGTCATGGGCTTGGTCGAATTCCAGGGCCGGAACGTGAGCGCGTCAATGCGCGCCATATCCAGGGCCTGGGGCAGCGGCGCGGGCGCGCCCAGGCCCGGCGACACGTCCACGGTGGGCAGCAGCTGGCGCATGTGCACCACGCTCCAGCGCAGCGCCGGAAACTTCAGAAACGAGCCGTCTTCTACGCTCAGCACCTTGTCGGGCGGCGGCGGGAAGCCCTGCATCCAGCCCAGCTTAAGCGGGTCGCTGGCGGCGGCCGAGGGGTAGGGCGGGCCGGTTTGAGCCTGCGCGTTGGGCATGGCAATGGTTGTTAGCAGGCCCGCCAACAGCAGTAAGGCAGCCGCTTGCGGACGCGGTGCAAAGAAAGTAGTCATAGCTGAGGCGGGTTGAGCTTAGGTAGCCATTAATTAGTAAAGTCAACTGGTTTTTACTAAAGCCGTTCAGGAAGCGAATCTGAGCGGCGCAACCAATGAGCGGGCTGCCGGCTTTTGGGCCGGCTGTCCGCTCGTTGGTCGCGCCGCTTGTTCTCGCGGGGAGCGGACAGCCGGCCCAAAAGCCGGCAGCCCGCCGCAAGGCCAACTCCTTAAAAGCCATCAGCCAAAACCTAGAAATACACGGCGTGAAACACGGCCAGCGGGGCGCGGCGGCCCACGTTCAGCATCAGCGTGTCGCCCCGCATGGTGTAGTTGTCGGCCTGGTTGAGCACTTCCAGAAACGCGTGCTCCGTGTCGGGGCCGGGGCAGGCTTTGAGGGTCGTCAGCAGGTTGGTGAAGCGCAGGCGCAGCTGGCTCTCGTTCAGCTCGTAGCGACCGTTGAGCACGTTGCAGCCGCCGAAGCCCGTCACGCGGCTGCTGTCTTTCAGCATAAAATACGCCTCGCGCTCCTGGTCGGGAGCCATCGTTACGGGCCGACCTTCCAGAGTCACCAGCTTCCAGTATTTATTCACGATGCCGTTGGTCCTCTGGCTCGTGCTGGTGGGGGGGGTAGGGATGGTAGTTTTCTTAGCTGATTCGCAGCCGGCCAGCAGGGCGGGCGCGAGCAGCAGGGCAAACAAAGCGTTTTTCATAACTCACAGATTTAGGACTTACGCAAGTGCCGTTTGTCATTGCGAGCGAAGCGCGGCAATCGCATTAGGACGACACCCACGCCAGTCGTTCAGCCATCGTTCTGGTGCGATTGCCGCGCTTCGCTCGCAATGACAAACGGCACTTGCGTAAGTCCTAAGATTAATAAAAACTACTCACGTTCAACTGCCCCGGTAAGTAGAGTAGCCGAAGGCCGATAACGTGATAGGTACGTGGTAATGAGCCCCGTCGGCCAATTCAAACACCACTTCTATGAAGGGGTAGAAGGACGTTTGATGCCGCGCCGCGAAGTAGGGCTTAGTCATAAAAACGAGCTTATAGATGCCGGTGGCGGGCGCTTTCTGGCCGGCCGTGGGCAAGAAATCGCCGATGCGGCCGGCCGCGTCGGTCTGCTTTTCGGCTACCTGGCTCCAGGTCTTTTTGGCGGCATCGTACTTTTCGAGGCGCACCAACACGCCGGGCGCGGGCTTGCCCTGGCCAATGTCGAGAATGTGGGTGCTAAGCTGGTAGGCGGGCAGCGTAGTCTGGGCCAGGCCCAGCAGCGGCAGCAGACTCAAAAGGCAAATAATCAGGGTTTTCAAAAGGAAAAGGAAAAAAGTGGAAAAAGTGGGTTTACGCTAAAGCCGTTTGTCATTGCGAGCAAAGCGAAGCAATGACAAACGGCGCTGGAAGCATCTAAGGAATGGTAATGCCAGCCTCCGGCAAGGCGGCGGCGTGGCCAAACAGGTCGTCGTTTTCGGCGCTGCCGCCGCCCGCTACCCCTACGCCGCCCACCACCTGCCCGTTGTGCCAGAGCGGCACGCCGCCGCCCAGCAGCAGCAGCTCGGGCAGGGTGTTGAGGTTTTGGGTATCGGGGTTGGCGCGGGCGTTGCGGCCCAGCAGCAGGGTAGGGGTTTTGGTGGAGAGGGCCGTGTAGGCCTTGCGCCGGGCGGCCTCCGTGTTGTGCGGCCCTACCCCGTCGCCGCGGCTCAGCAGCACCAGCTGCCCGCTGGCATCTACCACGGCCACTGATACTTGCTTGTCAAGCGTAGCGGCTTTGGCGCGTACCCGCTCGGCTATTTCCAGCGCTGCCCGCAGCGTGAGCTGGGCGGCCGGGGCCAGGTAGCGATTCAGCGCTGATGCCGTGCCGGCCGACGCGGGTTGGGGGCGGGTCTGGGCTACGGCCAGGGTAGGCCCCAGCCACAGGCCCAGCCCAAGCAGAAAATAATTCATCAAGTAGATGTTGAGGTAATGCGGGCTCACCGAGCCCGCGCTACGAAAGCTTAGCAAGTCAGGTCGCCGGCCGCTTCGGGCTGATACAGAATGGCTTCGACCTCATACGTGGCCGTGCCTTTGGGCACGGGCCAGAGTATCTGGCCGCCCACCCGGCAGCCGAGCACGGCGGTAGCCACCGGGGCCAGAATAGAGATTTTGCGCTGGGCCACGTTGGCATCCTTCGGAAATACGAGCGTAATTTCCAGCTCCGTCTTGCTTTGCAGCTCGCGCAGCCGCACCACCGAGTTCATGGTGATAACATCGGGCGGAATGGCCGTGGACTCGACCAGCTTGGCGCGCTTCAGCTCGTTGCCCAGCGGCATAACGCTCTCGTTGCCGCTAACCTGGCGCTCGGCCTGCACCAGGGCCAGTAGTTTGGCGTGGTCAGCTTTGGTCAAATAAATGGGTTTCATGTCTGATTTTGAGAATTTAGTTAGTGATAGCCGAGTAATTGCTACCTAAAAAGTGTGCCCTACCCCCCTGCTGCCGGGTAACCCGGCTAAGCCGAACATCCCGCGCGCGGGAGGGGGTAGGGGCTAGCTGACCCAGTCGCCGGCGGCCTCCGGCTGGTGCATAATGGCTTCGACCCAGTAGCTGGCCGGGCCTTCGGGGTGGCCCAGCTGAAACTGGTCGCCCAGGCGGCAGCCCAGCACCGCTACCCCCACCTGGCTCAGCACCGAGAGCCGCTCCCTGGCTGCGTCGGCCTCGGGCGGGTACACCAGGGTGAAGTGCAGCTCGTCGTCGCTCCGCATTTTGCGCAGCTTGAGGCGCGAATTCATCGTGACAACGTGCGGCAGAATGTCGTACGACTCCACCAAATGCGCGCGCTTCAATTCCTTTTGCAGCGCTGCTACCAGCGGGGTGGCGCCAGCCGCCGGCTCCTGCCGCACCAGGTCGGTCAGGCGCTCGTAGTCCAGCTTGGTCACGTAAATATCACCGGGAGTGTGTTGTATGCTCATTATATTCAAATGGTTACGGTTGAAGACGTGGCGTAGGTGTTGGCGGTTGGCGCGGCGGTGCCGGCCAGGCCGTAGATATCCTCGAAGCTGCGCACGGCATCGCTGCCTACCCGCCGGAAAACGCTGGCGGGGCTGACTTCGCGCAGGGTGCGGAAGCCGCAGGCCGCCATCAGCTCCACCGTGGCTTGCAGGGTGTGCTTGTGAAAATTGGCCACCCGCACGCGCTTGTCGGTCACGTCGAGGCCCCGGTACAGGCTTTTGTCCTGGGTGGCCACGCCCACCGGGCAGCGGCCCGAGTCGCACTTCAGGGCCTGAATGCAGCCCAGCGCGAACATCATACCCCTGGCGCTGTAGCAGGCGTCGGCCCCCAGCGCCAGCGCCTTGAGAATATCGACGCCGGTGATGATTTTGCCGGCCGCCAGCAGCGACACTTCCGGCCGCAGGCCGTAGTGACGCAGGCGGCGGTGGGCAAACGCGAGGGCATCGTAGAGCGGCGTGCCCAGGCTGTCGGCAAACTCCAGGGGCGCGGCCCCGGTGCCGCCCTCAGCCCCGTCAATAGCGATAAAATCGGGGTAGAGGCGGGCCACGTGCATGCCTTGGCACAGCGCCTCAAACTCGCCCTGACTGCCCACGCACAGCTTGATGCCCACCGGCTTACCCCCCGACAAGTGCCGAAGCTTATCCACAAACACCAGCAGCGAAAATACGTCGTGAAACGCCGCGTGGCCCGGCGGCGAGGCCACCGTGGTGTAGGGCACCACCCGGCGAATAGCCGCCACCTCGGGCGTGTTTTTGGCCGCCGGCAAAATGCCGCCGTGCCCCGGCTTGGCCCCTTGCGAGAGCTTCAGCTCCACCATTTTGATGTTAGGGTGGGCCGCCTGCTGCTTATACAGCTCCTCGCTGAACTGCCCGGCAGCATCGCGGCAGCCGAAGTAGCCGGTGCCGATTTGCCAGATTAAGTCGCCGCCGCCCGCTAGGTGGTAGGGGCTCACGCCGACCTCGCCGGTGTTGTGGGCAAAGCCGCCCAGCCGGGCCCCGCCGCTCAGGGCCTCAATGGCCGTCTGACTCAGCGAGCCGTAGCTCATGGCCGAAATATTGAAAATGCTGGCGCTATACGGCTGCCGGCAGCGCCTACCCCCAATGCGCACGCGCAGCTCGGGCTGGCGCACGGCCACCGGAAACAGGCTGTGCGCCAGCCACTCGTAGCCCACGGCCTGGCTGTTGGCCAGCATCCCGAAGGGCACGGTCTGGCGCACATCCTTGGCCCGCTGGTACACAATGGCGCGCTGCCGGCGGCTGAAGGGCTGGCCATCGAGGTCCGACTCGAAGAAATACTGCCGCAGCTCGGGCCGGATGCGCTCCAGCAGAAAGCGCAGGTTGCCCAGCACCGGGTAGAGGCGCAGCAGCGTGTGCTGCCGCTGCCGGATATTGTGCCAGTAGAGCAGATGCAGCGGCACCAGCACCAGCAGCCCCCACAGCGCCGCCGGCGCAGCAAGCGCGGCCACCGCCACCAATAAGTAGCCGCTTGCCAGCAGCAGGCCAGTCGTTTGGCGCACACTCAGGGAAGTTACCATAAGCAAGGGGGGTAGGGAGAAAAGCCAACGCGCCGCCCGCCAGTGTGGCCGGCGGGCAACTGGGGCAAAGGTGCCAACCCGACTTAAGAACGAGATGAGAAGCGTATGAGAAATGATGAGAACGCTTCTCACGCGGCTGCCTTACTGCGGCAACGCCGGCAGCCACACCTGCGCCACCGTGCCCTGGCCGGGTACAGAGGCCAGCTCCAGCCGGCCGCCGTGGCGCTGAATAATGCGCTGGGTGAGGGGTAGGCCCAGGCCGTAGCCGGGCCGGCCCAGCGCCCCGGCCGAGTGGTACAGCGGCTCGTAGATGTGGCCCAGCTCCTCGGCCGAGAGGCCGGGGCCTTCGTCGCTGATGCCCACATGCAGGGTGTGCGCGTCGGTGTACCCGACCTCGGTGTGTACCGGGCCAACCGAGTATTTGCCCGCGTTATCGAGCAAATTGAGCAGGGCTGTGGTCAGCAGCTCGGCATTGCCGGCCAGCATAAAGAGGTCGGCCTCGGTTTCGGCGGGTAGGTGCCGGAACGCCAGCCGCCACTCGCGGCCGGGGTAGGTGGCGCGCGCCAGCCGCAGGGCCTGGTTCAGGCACTCATCGAGGCGCACGGGCGCAAAGGCCGGCAGCGCGCCATCCACTTTGGCCAGGTTGAGCAGGCCGGTGGTGAGGTCACCGAGGCGGCGGGCGGCGGCCAGGCTTTCCGCCAGGCTTTGGCGGGCCTCGGGTAGCGTGGTGTCATATTCCAGGGCCGTTTCGAGGGTGCCCACCAGGCCCGTGAGGGGCGTGCGCAGCTCGTGCGAAGCGTGGGAAAGAAAGCTTTTCTGCGCGTCAAAGGCCTGCTCCAGCCCGGCCAGCACGCTGTTAAAATCCTGCGCCAGCTGGGCCAGCTCGTCGCGCCCGTTGCCTTCGGCCAGCCGCTGCCCCAGGCTGGTAGCCGAAATGCGCCGCGCCTGCCGGCTCAGGCGCGTGAAGGGCCGCAGCGCGCTGCGCGCAAACAGCCACGCGGCGGCCAGCGTCAGCAGCAGCGCGCCCACGTTGGCAAGCAGCAGCAGCCACCCCAGCTGCCGCTGCTGCGCCTGGCCCACCCGGTCTTCCGCCGACACAAAAATGCGGTAGTAGCCCGCCGCCGCGCCCAGCGGAAAAGCCATCCCCAGCGTTTCTTGGCCGTTTTGAGAGGGGTAGGAAAGTTGTTGGCCGGCGCCCAGCCCGGCGAGCCGCTCCCGGTTGGCGGCCTGGTCAAGGTGCTCGGCGCTGCGGTAGCGCAGCGAGTTGTCGGAGCCATAGAGGCTGATTTCCTCGCGGGGCAGCGTGAGCAGGTCGGGGCTGCGGGCCGGCTGCGGGGGCAGGTGCGCCAGCAGGCGGCCGGCCAGCGTGGCGCTGTTAGCCAGGCGCAGCTGAAAGCGCTCCGCCCGCATGGTCGCGTTGACGTAGTACACGCAGGCCGATAAGCTTAGCTGAATGCCCAGGGCCAGCAGGGTAAAGCGCAGCATCAGCTTATGGCGAATCAGCATGCTGGGTAGTACGAGTATAGTGGGTTGCTGAGGAAGGGCTGCGGCACGGATTGCCGCGCCCGCGCCGCCCTACCCCTCGCGCATGACGTAGCCCATGCCCACAACGGTGTGAATAAGCTTGGGCGTGAATTCGCGGTCAATTTTTTTGCGCAGGTAGCCGATATATACGTCAATAATATTGGTGGTCGTGTCAAAGTCCACTTCCCACACCCGCTCGGCAATATCCACCCGCGACACGATGCGGCCCTGGTTGAGCAGCAAGTGTTCCAGCAGCGAGTATTCGCAGCTGGTGAGGTCGATGCGCTGCCCGGCGCGGCACACAATCTTGGCATCCAGGTTCAGCTCCAAATCGGCCAGGCGCAGCAGCTGCGGGGTGCTGGTTTCGGCGTAGCGCTTGGTGAGCGCCCGCACGCGCAGCAGCAACTCCCGAAACGCGAAGGGCTTCACCAGGTAGTCGTCGGCCCCGGCCGCAAAGCCGGCCTCTTTGTCGGCCAGGCTGTCGAGGGAAGTGAGCAGCAGAATGGGCACCCGCTGCTGCCCGCCGCGCAGCAAGTGGCACAGCTCCACCCCGTTAAGGTAGGGTAGGTTCACGTCCAGAATCACCATGTCGTAGGGCTGCTGCTGGTAGAGCGACCAGCCCGAGCGCCCATCATAGGCCACGGTTAGCTCATAGCCCTCGTGCACAAACCCTTTCTTGACGAATGACGCCACCTGCGGGTCGTCTTCTACCAATAAAACTTTCATTTTTTTCAGGATTAGGTAACTGGTCAACCCAGACCCGGCCTGGTACTAACTGGTCAACTTAGCTCAGGGCGAGCCATATTCCGCTCGTGGTAAAACTTTATACACCAGCCTGGGAACCACTCCAAAGCGGTTCCCAGGCTGGTGTATGGCTTGAGGAAGTTAAAAAACCGACTACTCGTCTTTCACCACAATTTTGGTAATCTCGTCATTAGCGCTAATCTGGTCAATCACGTCCAGGCCGTCCACTACTTTGCCAAATACGGTATGCACGCGGTCGAGGTGAGCGGTATTCTGGCGGTCATGCACGATAAAAAACTGCGAGCCACCGGTGTCTTTGCCGGCGTGCGCCATGCTCAGCACGCCGCGCTCGTGGTGCTGGTTGTTGCCGCTGGTTTCGCACTTTATTTTGTAGCCGGGGCCGCCGGTGCCGGGCTGGCCCTTGGCGCCGGGCTTGGTGTTGGGGTCGCCGCCCTGAATCATGAAATTCGGGATAACGCGGTGAAACTTAGTGCCGTCGTAGAAGCCTTTGCTGGCCAGGTCGGTAAAGTTTTTAACGGTGTTGGGCGCGTCCTGCTCGTAGAACTCAACTTTCATTACCCCTTTGGGGGTGTGGATTTCAGCGGTTTTCATCAGAAAATAACCTGCGTAAAGGGTGGGAAAACAGCCCGGCTTTTTTGGCCTGGGCACTACGAAGGTAAAACAAGCGGCGGCGGGCGGGGTTTGCAGAACCAAACAGTCCAGCTACTAGGTGTGCCTGGGCTGGACTTTTCCCTACCCCCTCTTTTTTATCCTTTCCCCATGAAGAAGCTTTTCTTCCCCCTCGCCACCGCCTTCGCCCTCAGCCTCGGCCTCGGCCTTACTAGCTGCGGCAGCGACAAGACGGCCGAAACCACGACTACAACCACGCAAACGGAGGTCGGCACTGCTAACCCCGCCGACTCGGTAGCCGCGATGGCCGGCGACTCGGCCCGCATGGCCAAGCCCGGCGGCGTAATGGTGGACGGCGTGGCCATGACGGCCGACAAGAACATCGTGCAGAACGCGATGGCCGCCAAAAGCGTGAGCACGCTCGTGTCGCTGGTGAAGCAGGCCGGCCTGGTGCCGACGCTGGAAAGCGCGGGTCCGTTCACGGTTTTTGCCCCCACCAACGCCGCGTTCGATAAGCTGCCCAAGGCCGCCGTGGCCGCGCTTACCTCGCCCGCCGAAGCCGCCAAGCTCAAGGGCGTGCTGACCTACCACGTCATCGCCGGCCGCCTGCTGGCCGCCGACCTCAAAGATGGCCAGGAGCTAACCACCGTGAACGGCGAGAAGCTGCACGTCATGATTAAAGACGGCAAAGTGATGATTGGCAACGGCAAAGATGCCCCCGCCACCGTGCAAATCGCCGACGTAATTTCGAGCAACGGCGTTACCCACGTCATCGATACGGTAGTGCTGCCGCTGGCTAAGTAGCCTATTGTCCTTGCGAGCGCAACGAAGTGAAGCGCGGCAATCCTTACTTTTCGCTGAGGTAGTAACCCAACGTTGAGGAAGGATTGACGCGCTTCACTTCGTTGCGCTCGCAAGGACCAACGCTTACATTCCCGCGTCTTCTGACACGCGCTGGGCGAAACTGGCCCAGTCCACGTTGGGTTCGCCCAGCGCCACCGTGGCCGTGAGGCGGTCGCGGATGATGTTGGCGAAGGGCATGGGCACTTCGTTTTTGTAAGCCTCCTGCACCACCAGGTTCATATCCTTACGGATGATGGCGGGCGGCGCGCCCACCGGCTGGTAGTGCTGCTCGGCAATGAGCTTGCCGTAGCCTTTATAAATCGGGTTGTTGAAAAGCGTGCTGGTGAGCATGTTGTAAAAGTCCACGCGGTCGAGGCCGCACTTTTCGGCCAGCGTCAGCGCCTCGGCCAGGCCTTCAATCACGGTGCCGAGCAGGAAATTGCCGCAGAGCTTGGCCACGCTGGCCGCGCCGGGGTCGTCGCCAAAATCGTGGGTGCCCTGGCCAATGGCCGCCTGCGCTACCTTCAGCCGCTCGCGGGCTTCGGCCGGACCCGACGAACCCACCCAAAGCTTACCCGTAGCGGCCACATCGGGCTTGCCAAATACCGGCGAGGCCACCAGCACCGAGCCGTGGGCGGCGTGCGCCTCGGCCAGGCGGCGGTTGGTATCGGGCGCCACGGTGCTGCACGAAGCATGAATCGCGCCCTTCGGCAGGGCGCTCAGAATACCGTCGGGGCCGGTGGTCAGCTCTTCAAGCGCGTGGTCGTCGGTGACCATCGTGAAGACGATGGCGGCACCTTGCACCGCCGCGGCGGGGGTAGGGGCCACGGTGGCGCCCTGCTCCCGCAGCGGCTCGGCCTTGTCGGCCGTGCGATTATAAACGGTGAGCGGGAAGCCGGCTTTGAGCAGGTTGGCGGCCATCGCCGCGCCCATGCTGCCTAAGCCTAAAAAGGCAATCTTATCAGCCATAAAGAGAGGGGTAGGAAATTACTAAATCCGGCGATTGTACGCAGGAAACCGGCAGTTGGCTGGCCCTCTGCCAGCGTTCAGCCAAGTCGGTCATGCGCGTCTTTCAATGACCAGGGTCAAGAAATCGTAATTGCCCGGCGGCGGCCGTTAATGGCGGTTGTCCTCGTCGGCCAGCATACTCAGGTAGCTCTCGTAGCGGGGCACGGCCAGGCGGCCCTGGTCCACGGCCTCGCGCACGGCGCAGCCGGGCTCGTGCGTGTGCTGGCAGTTGTGGTACCGGCACTGGCCCAGCAGGGCGCGCATTTCCGGGAAGTAGCCCGCCAGCTCGGCGGCGGGCACGTCCACGAGGCCCAGCTCCTTGATGCCGGGCGTGTCGATGAGGTAGGTGCCGGGCACCACTTCCAGCATTTCGGCGAAGGTGGTCGTGTGCTTGCCCTTATCCGAAAAGGCGCTAATTTCGGCGGTTTTCAGGTCCAAATCCGGCACCAGCTCGTTGATAAGCGTGCTTTTGCCCACGCCCGAATGGCCCGAGAGTAGCGAGATTTTATTGGGCAGCAGCGCCGCTACGTCGGCCACATGCGCGCCGGTTTCGGCCGAGCACAGCACGCTGGCATAACCCAGGCTGGCGTACATTCCGGCAATCTGCTGCTGGTAATCGAGCGTGTCCGCGTCGTATAAATCGGACTTATTGAAAATCAGCAAAGCCGGCAGATGATACGCCTCGGCCGTGACCAGAAAGCGGTCGATAAACCCGAACGACGTGGCCGGCGACACCAGCGTGACCACCAGCAGCGCCTGGTCGAGGTTGGCCGCCACAATGTGGGCGTGCTCACTCTTGTGTACCGAGCGCCGGATAATGTAGTTGCGCCGCGGCTGAATGGTATGAATCACGCCCGCGCCCTCCGATTGCGCGGGCACTTCAAACTCCACCACGTCGCCCACGGCCAGCGGGTTGCTCACTTTCAGGCCCTGATTCTTGAACTTGCCGCGCAGCCGGCAGCGGTGCAACTGCCCGCCGGGCGTCTCGCGCACCACGTACCACGAGCCAGTAGATTTAACAACGACACCAGTCATTCTATTTAATTATGATAGGACTTACGCAGAAGACGTTTGTCATTGCGAGCATGTGGCGCATTAAGCAAGGTCGCGGCAATCGCACCAGAACGACTGGTGCGAGTATCGTTCGGGTGCGATTGCTTCGCTTTGCTCGCAATGACAGACGATTTGCGTAAGTCCTGTATGAATTATGAATTATAAATTATGAGTTGAGAATTGATTGCTTTGCCACTTTGCCAAAGCAAGCGGCGCAATTCATAATTCATAATTCATAATTCATAATTTTTAATTGCCGCAAAATGCGGCCCGTAGCCCCCGCGTGCGTATGCACGTACTCCAAGCTCATATCCTGCACCTTGAGGCGCGCCTCCTCATTATAATATAACCGGTCAAACGCCGCTTCCAGCTGCCGGGCCGAGGCCACCGAAAAGGCGCAGCCCAGCTCCACCAGCTCCACGGCCTCCTGAAATCGCTCGTAGCGCGGCCCGAAAAACACCGGCAGCCCGAACGCCGCCGCCTCCAGCGTGTTGTGCAGCCCCGCCCCAAACGCCCCACCGATGTACGCAAAACGCCCAAACCGGTAGAGCTGGCTCAGCATCCCCACGTTGTCGATGAGCAGCAGGCGGGCGTCGGCCACGGCGAGGGGGGTAGCGCGCGAGTAGCGCACCGTGAGGCCCGGCAGCGCTGCCTCAATCTCCAGCAAATGCGCCTCGCTCACCTCGTGGGGCGCGATGATGAAGCGCATGGCGCGGGCGTGCTTGCGCAACAGCGGGGCCAGCGCGGGCAGGTCTTCGGGCCAGATGCTGCCAGCCACCAGCGTGGGCGCGCCGTCGGCCCCGAAGGCTTCGGCGAGGGGTAGGGGCCGGGCGGGAGCCAGCGCCGTGGCCGCCACAGTGTCGAAGCGCGTGTCGCCGGCCACCGTCACGCCCGTTAGGCCAATGCCGCGCAGCAGCTCGGCCGAGGCCTCATTCTGCGTGAAAATATGGCTGAGCTGGCCCAATATCTTCCGAAAAAAGCCACCCCAGGGCCGGAAGAAAATCTGGTTGGGTCGAAAAATCGCCGCTACTACCACCGCCGGAATTCCCCGCTCGCGCAATTCGCGCAGGTAGTAATACCAGAATTCATACTTCACGAAAACGGCCAGCCGTGGCCGCACCAGGCGCACAAACTCGCGGGCATTGCCGGCCGAGTCGAGCGGCAGGTAGAAGACGTAATCGGCCCCCGGCCAGCTCTTACGCACCTCGTAGCCCGAGGGTGAGAAAAACGTGAGCACAATTTTGTGCGTGGGATATTGCCGCCGCAGGCCCTCGATGAGTGGCCTGCCCTGCTCAAACTCGCCCAGCGAGGCGCAATGCACCCACAGGCGCGGGGCCGCATCGGCGGCCAGCGCCCGCTCAATGTGGGGTAGCAGCCCCGCGCGGCCCGCCACCCAGGCGGCAGCCTTGGGTACGAATGGCGCTACCAGCCTAAGCAGCAGCGCATAAAGCGAAAGTCCTACAGAATATAGAAAGCGCAAAAAAGGCCGCCCCCAGTAACAAAATGCCCGAGTGCGGCCCCAAAATTACTTTCCAGTTCGTAGTTTCTGGTTCGTAGTTCCTGGTTTCTAGTTCCTAGTTGTCGTTCAAACTAGGAACTAGGAACAAGAAACCAGAAACTAGGAACCTGCCTCCCAGTCGGCGGGGCAGGTTTCGCCGTGTTCTTCGAAGTGACGCAGGGCATCAACTATGCGCAAGGAGTCGGAAATGCGGCGGCCCAGCGGCCGGTCGTTCACGAGCTGGTGGCGCACGATGCCGTCGCGGTCAATCAAAAACACCGCGCGGTAGGCCTGCGGCGTGCCCACAAACACCATCTCGCCGGTTTCGCTGTAGTCGAAGTGGCCGGCCAGCACGTCGTAGTTGGCCGAAATCGTCTTGGTTGCGTCGGCCACCAGGGGGTAGGTCACGCCCGCCACGCCGCCCTCGTCGATGGGCGTGCGCAGCCAGGCCTGATGCACCTGGTGCGAATCGGTGCTGCACCCAATCACGGCCACGCCCCGGCGCTCAAACTCAGGCAGCAGCTTTTGAAACGCTAGCAGCTCGGTAGGGCAGAGGCCCGAAAAATCGGCGGGGTAAAAAAACAGCAGCACGTAGCGCTTGCCAAGGTAGCGGTCGAGCGAAAATTCTTCTTCCAGCTGCTGGCCAATAACGGCGGTGGCCTTGAAAGCAGGCGCGCGCTTCCCAACGAGAACAGGCATCTTTTTAAGTTATGAAGTAGAAATTATGAATTAGCGCTCTGCGAACTTCTGCGTAAGCCTCTGCGCCTTCTGCGGGAAATGACGCCCGCGCCTACTACTCCAAAACCTACCCAACAGTTATTCACGCACCAAAAACTGAAACGTGCTGCGCGTGCGCTGCTCCAGCAGCAGCGTGCGCCCGGCCGTCAGCCGCGCAATGCTACCCTCGTCGTAATGCTTTAGGACTTACGCACTTGGTGGTAACTTGAGAAAAAGCCTAGCCCAATGGTGACGCAAGCAACCTACATCGAGTACCTGCTCAGTACGCCCCGCAATTATACGTGCACGCACCTTGCCGAGCACTTGCCGCAGGTGAGCCACGACCAAGTGAACCGGTTTTTGCGCCGCAGCTCGTTCTCACCCACGCAGTTGCGGGAGTTGGTGCTACCCTTGTTGAGTGACTCGCCCGAGGCCTTTTTGTTCGTCGACGACAGTGTGCAGGACAAGCGCTACAGCCGTTTTATCGAGGTGGCCAAGCGCCAGTACTCCGGCGCCGCCCACGGCTTGGTGACCGGCATCTGCTTGGTCAACCTGGTGCACAGCAGTGGGGAGGCCGGTGATTTTCTGCCCCTGGACTACCGCGTGTACGCCCCGCAGCAGGATGCGCTGAGCAAGAACGAGCATTTCCAGGCCATGTTCGCCCACGTGGTGGCCGAAGACAAAATCCAGGCCCGCACCCTCTTGTTCGATGCCTGGTACAGCGGCAGCGAGAACCTGAAGCGCATTCACCGCGCCGGTTGGACGTTTTTCACGACCCTGAAAAGCAACCGGTTGGTGAGTGCGAACAAGGAGACGGGCTATCAAGCCCTGGACGCAGTGGACCCGCCGCCGGGCGGGTGGAGCACGGGGTTGGAAGTGCGCTTAAAGCAGGTGCCGTTTGCGGTGCGTTTGTTCAAGCTGGTCGCCGCCAACGGCGACATTGAATGGGTCGTGACCAATAACTTCGCCTTCACCCTGACCCAGCAACTCGTCGAAGTCACGACCCGCACGCGCTGGCAGGTGGAAGAGTTTCACCGCAGCTTCAAGCAGCTCACCGGGGCTGAAAAATGCCAGTGCCGCCGTGCCCAGGCCCAGCGCAACCACTTGGCTTGTTGCTACCTGGCCTGGGTGTCCTTGCGCCAGTTTGCCCGCCAAACCGCCCAAACCCTGTACCAAGCCCATCAGCAGCAGTGGGCTCCTTATCTGCGCCAGTTGCTAGCCAAACCCCTCATTCCAGCGCTAATACCGACGAGTGCGTAAGTCCTATGCTTGATGGTAAACAGCGTCAGGTCCGCATTATACTGCACCCGAAACTGCCCTTGCAGCAATTCCAGCAGCCGCCGTACGCGCATTTCGACGTAATCGACGCACACTGAAAAGCTGATGGCCGAGTTTTGCATCAGATTAATTTTGAGCCGCGCCTGGGCCAGCGCCCCAAAAATCACCTCCAGATTTTCTTCCGAAATAAACGCGAAATCCTTGCTCTCAAACGACAGCAAACACTGGCCGCCCTTGCGAATAAACGCCGGCACCAACGGCGCGTGCTGACAGTCGTGGATGAGCGTGCCCGGCGCGGCCGGGTCCAGAAATGAGCGCACCCGCAGCGGAATGCCGCGCTCGGCCAGCGGCTTCAAGGTCTTGGGGTGAATGACACTGGCCCCATAAAACGCCATCTCGATGGTTTCCTGGTAGCTGATTTCGGGATACAGCACCGTATCGGCAAAGAGCTTGGGGTCGGCGTTGAGCAGGCCCGGCACGTCCTTCCAGATGGTCACGCCCTCGGCCCGTAGGCAGTAGGCGAAGATGGCCGCCGAGTAGTCGGAGCCTTCGCGGCCGAGGGTAGTGGTGCGGTGGTCGGCTGTAGCGCCAATGAAGCCTTCGGTTACAATAATTCTTGCACCACAGTAAACCATTGAGTGAATTTCCTCTTGCACTCGCTTTTGGGTTTCTTCCCAATCGACTCGCCCTTCGCGCCAAGTATCATCTGTTACAATGCCCGACCCGCGCAAGTACATGTCCGCTTCATCAGGCATGCTAGCTGTTAGGGCAGAATAAACTAAATAAGCGGAAAACTGCTCTCCAAAACCAACTATTTGGTCGTACCCTTCATCATAACTTTTATTTGGCGAAAGGTTTACCAGCCGGTGTGTGAGCTCTTTAAATCCGATAACTAAATCAGGGTCCGATTTAGTTGGGTTTGGCTCGTGATAAGTATCAGGTAACGCGCTGCTTAATTCTGCGCTGACCCGCTGGTGATAAGCCTCCAGCGCCGCCAACTGCACCGTGTAGTCCTGCCCATGATACGCCAAATCATAAATCTCCTCCAGCGCATTCGTCGTTTTGCCCATCGCTGAAACCACAATAAGCAGCGGCCCTACCCCCCCATATTCCTTCACAATGCGGCAGAGGTTCAATATCGCCGCCGCGTCCTTTACCGAGGCACCGCCAAATTTATAGACTTGCAAGCCGGTCAGTTCTTTTTCCATAGGCCCCAAAACTAGGGGGTAGGGCACGTTTGGGCCGCCGCCCCGGCAATGGTAGCTTTGCGCTAGCCCTTTAGGCCCCCGCTATTTTTCATGGACCACAATAAATTCGCCCTCCCCGTCGGCACGACCCTCGACCGCTTCATCATGCGCAAGCAGGAAGATTTCCCCTATGCCACCGGGGAGCTGTCGCAGCTGCTGCGCGATATCGCGCTGGCCGCCAAAATCGTGAACCGCGAAATCAACCGCTCGGGCCTCATCGACATTGCCGGTGCCTACGGCAGCCAGAACGTGCAGGGCGAAGACCAGCAGAAGCTCGACGTGATTGCCAACATCCGCTTCATCCGGGCGCTGCGCAACGGCGGCGAAGTCTGCACCATCATCTCGGAGGAGGACGACGACATCATCCAGACCGGCAACAACCAGGGCAAATACGTGGTGGCCATCGACCCGCTCGACGGGTCCAGCAATATTGATGTCAACGTCAGCATCGGCACCATTTTCAGCATCTACCGGCGCGTGTCGCCCACCGGCCGCGAGGGCACCAGCGCCGACTGCCTCCAGCCCGGCACCCACCAGGTAGCGGCCGGCTACGTCATCTACGGCTCCAGCACCATGCTCGTGTACACGACCGGCAACGGTGTCAACGGCTTCACCTACGAGCCCAGCCTGGGCGAATTCTTCCTCTCGCACCCCGACATCCAGACGCCCAAAACCGGCGTCGTTTACTCCATCAACGAGGGCTCGTCCGACTCCTTCTCGCCCGGCGTAGCCGCGTTCGTCAAGCACTGCAAAGACGAGAAATTCTCGGCCCGCTACATCGGCTCGCTGGTGGCCGATTTTCACCGGAATTTATTGAAAGGTGGCATCTACATCTACCCCGCCACCGCCAAAGCGCCCGGCGGCAAGCTGCGCCTCATGTACGAGTGCAACCCGCTGGCCTTCATCGTGGAGCAAGCCGGCGGCAAAAGCTCCAATGGCTACTTGCGCACCCTCGAAATTGAGCCCAAAGCCTGCCACGAGCGCTGCGCCGTTTTCATCGGCAGCACCGAGCTGGTCGAGCAGGCCGAAGCCTTCCTGGCCAAAGAAAATGCAGGGTAAGCTTTAGCTTGCCGCCACCCGAGCAACGCGGCAAGCTAAAGCTTGCCCTACGCACAAAAAAGCCGTTCCTGCCAGCAGGAACGGCTTTTTTGTGTCAAATAAAAAATCTACTTCGTGACTTCGGGGTTGCCGGAGGGGGTAGGGGCCTCATCGGCCTCGCCAATTACGCCGCCGGTGCTCAGCGGCTCATCGGCGGTTGACTCAGCTTCGGTGGCCTCTGTGTAAGGCACGAATTGGCTCACGATGCCGTACCAGTTGGTCAGCTTCTTGATGTCGGACAGGTACACGCGCTGGCGGTCGTACTCGGGCAGCACCTCACCCAGAAAGCTGGTCAGCTCCTCGTCTGGCGACTTGCTCGTTACGGGCAGGTTCGCGCCGTGCTGCTGGTGAATGCGCTCAAACACCTCCGCCAGCGACACCGTCTCGTCCGAGTCGTGGGTGTAAATGCCGATTTCGCTCAGCAGCGACACTTTGTTGCTGGCCGGAGCCAGCGAGCGGGTAGCTTTGGCATCCAGGCTTTCGACCAACACACCGTGGCGGGCCGGGCGCACCAGGCGGTAGAGGCCGGGCTGGCCGCTGATGGCCGCCAGTTCTTTCAAATCGTAAGGCATTCTTTTTAGAGTTAAGAGTTATAAGTTAAGAGTTGAGAGTTATGAGTTAAAAGTTGCGGGTTGCTGAAAAACAACTCATAACTTTTAACTCATAACTCTCAACTCTTAACTAATTTTCCACCGTATTTGCCCCGGTCATGCCGAGCTTAAAATCAATGGGTAGGCTGGTTAAAATCGGGTATTCGGGCTTCTTAAACTTGAGCAGGCGCACCACGCGGGCCGCTTCGTCGCCGGTGCCGCCACCCACCTGCTTCACAATGCGCAGGCCCTGAATGTTGCCATCCGGGTTCAGTGTGAAGCTGATAATGCAGCGCCCCTGCATCCGGTTGCGCTTGGCCAGCAGCGGGTATTTCAGTTCCTTGGCAATAAAAGCATACATGGCTTCCTGCCCCCCTTCGTAGTAGGCCGCCACCGGAATTTCGGCCGCCACGTGGTTTAGTCCGGCACCCTGTTCGGTCTGCGGCCGGTCTTTGGGCATGGGCGGGGTGTTGGATTTAGGCGTTTGGGCCTGGGCCGTGGCCAGCAATCCGCACAGGGCCAGCGGCGTCAGCAGCAGTTTTTTCATGGGTGGTGGGTAATTTAGAAAACGGGAAGACCCTGCCGTTGGGCAATTGAGGGGCCAAAAGTAACTAGGCGCTCGCCGCATCGGCCGCCACCTGCCGGTTTATCTCCTCAATAAAGTCCAACACCTCCTCGCGGCCCAGCCCCGTTTCGGCCGACGTCACGAAGTGGCGCGGCAGTTCGTCCCAGGTTTCGCCCATCTTGGTCAGGTAGGCCGCGATGAGCGCCTTGGTCTGGCTGGTCGATTGCTTGTCAGTCTTCGTAAAAATCATGATAAACGGCACGCCCGCCTCGCCCAGCTTGGTCATAAACTCCAGGTCGGCTGCCTGCGGCGCGTGGCGCGAGTCCAGCAGCACACACACGCAGGTCAGGTTTTCGCGCTTGGCCAGGTAGGCATTTATCATCTTGCTCCAGTCGGCGCGCGAGGTTTTGCTTACCCTGGCGTAGCCATAGCCCGGCAAGTCAACCAGATACCACTCGTCGTTGATATTGAAGTGGTTGATAACCTGCGTCTTGCCAGGCGTGCTCGACGTTTTGGCTAATCCCGCGCGGCCCGTGAGCATGTTTATCAGCGACGACTTGCCCACGTTGGAGCGCCCAATGAAGGCATACTCGGGCCGGGTGGGGGTAGGGCAGGCCGCAATCTGGGTGTTGCTGCTTAAAAAACTTGCTTCACGAATTAGCATATTATGGGTTACCTATGGGGCAGTGTGGGTACAAAGATGCGGCAGGCTATAAGTATTGGAGGTTAATAAACAGTGAG
The DNA here is from genome assembly GCA_001596155.1 of Hymenobacter psoromatis. Lineage (NCBI taxonomy): Bacteria > Pseudomonadati > Bacteroidota > Cytophagia > Cytophagales > Hymenobacteraceae > Hymenobacter > Hymenobacter psoromatis. The sequence continues at coordinate 581,367 of CP014771.1, forward strand.
GCAACCTGCTCAACTACTTGCTTTTTAGAACCTGCCACTATATTTGCGCGGTCTATTGCCAGCTCCCTGGCATTCCCAAAACCACTTTATACAGAATTTCGCTGGTATTAGTGCCCGGCCCTGCACGGCTTGCCACTACTTTTTTAGGTATATTTGCTGCGCTGATGCCCCAGGCAATTGTGTTTTTTAGGTATATACGGGTTAGTTAGCCCAACCCTGTTGTTAAATTTTAGTATAAGTCGCTAAATTGAGCGCCCCCGTGGCCAACTAGTAATATCGCGGTACTACAACTACTCTTCCGCCCTCCTTTTTAAATTCTCCAAACACCCTCTTTTCAATGAACAACCTATCCAAAAGGCTGCTGCAAGCTTCCTATGCGCTGGCCCTGACCACGGCCGTAGCCACCTCGGCTCACGCTCAGAGCACGCGCAAGGACCTGCAAACCGGCAACAAGCTGTTCAACCAGGAAAACTACCGCGCTTCCATTCCTTACTACGAGCGGGTACTGGCCAAAGACCCCAACAATGCTAATGCACTGTTCCGGGCCGGGGTAGCTTACCTGTCTTTTGATAAGGAAAAAGCGAGCGACTATATCTACAAGGCGCAGAAAATTAAGCCTAAAGTTTCGAAAGATATTGAGTACTGGCTGGGTCGCGTTGACCACCTTAACTACAACTTCGACGAAGCCATCACGCACTACCAGGCTTACAACGCGACGCTGAAAAAGCGCAACGATACCCGCCGTGAGGAAGTAGCGCAGTTGATTCAGCACAGCAAAAACGCCAAAGTTCTGTTCAACTCGCCCAAGGATATCTTCGTGAAGAACCTGGGGCCGACCGTAAATACGCAGTATTCGGAGCACAGCCCGGTTATCTCTTCAGATAATAAAACGCTGATTTTCACGACCCGCGCCAATCCTACCGATATCCCTGGCCTCGACAGCAAAGCCCGCAACAAGACGGCCGCCGATGGGGAGTACTACGAGGGCATCGTGGAGACGCACCGCATCGATGCCGACAACTGGGAGAAGCCCCGCTCGCTCTCGGCCGCGCTCAACAGCAAAGGCCACGATGCTTCGGACCAGCTGTTTGACAACGACACCAAGCTGCTCATGTACCGTAGCGACGAGGATGGCGACATATTCGTGGCTTCAAAGCAGGCCGGTGGCGATTGGGGCTCACCCATTAAGCTGAACAGCAACATCAACTCGAAAGCCTACGAAGGTGACGCGTACATCACGCCGGATGGCCTGACGCTCTACTTCTCAACGGCTAAGTACTCGGAAGATGGCAACTTGGACCTCTACTACAGCACCCGCCCTGCCGGAGGCGATTGGGGGCCGGCTAAGTCGCTGGGCAGCACCATTAATACCAAATACGACGAGGATAGCCCTTACATCAGCCGCGATGGCAAGACGCTGTATTTCAGTTCGCGCGGTCACAATACGATGGGCGATTATGATATCTTCCAGTCGAAGTACGACAGCATTGGCCACAAGTGGGGCCGCCCCGAGAACATGGGCTACCCCATCAACACGCCGGATGCGGACTCCTACTACCGCTTGGCTCCCGATGGCACGTATGCTTACCTCAGTTCGTACCGCATCGGTGGCTACGGGGAGAAAGACATCTACACCATCAGCTACATCAAGAACATCAACGTAAAAGGTACGGTGTTCTCGAAGCGTGACAGCACGCAGGCTATCCCAGGGGTAGAACTGGTATTCAACGGCACGCAGGCCGACAAAACGGCCATCAGCTTCCGCGATGTGACCAAGGAAGACGGTACCTACGGCGTGAAAGTCCTTTCGGCTCGTACGTACCAAGTGGCTGTCAACAAGGACGGCAAAAACATTGAGACGCAGGAGTTTGCCGTTCCTATTTCGCTCAACGATACCACGTCAATTGTTAAGAATTTCTATGTTGATTACATAGATACGCTTAACCAGAATCCCTTCCGTTTGGATAAGATTTACTTTGACACGGATAAGTATAAGTTGCGTCCGGAGTCGATTACGGTCTTGAAGAAAATAAGCACTACGCTTCAGGCAAATACCGGGCTTAACATCTCGATTGAAGGCAACTGCGACTCGCGCAACACCGACGAGTATAACATGGTGCTGGGCCAGAACCGCGCTGATGCCGCCAAAAACTACCTCGTGAAGCAAGGTGTAGCCAGCGCCCGCCTCACCACGGTGAGCTACGGCGAGCGTCGCCCCGCCGCCCCCAACGATTCGCCCGAGAACATGCAGCTTAACCGCCGCGATGAGTTCCGGGTAGTGCTGAAGGAAGGTGAGAAGATGCCGGTTATGCCACCTACTACCACTACTACCACGACTACTATCATCGCTGTACCAATGGCACCGGCTCCGCCGCTGCCTGGCAAGAGCAAGGTGCGCATGGCCGACGGCACGAAGGTGAAAACCAAAGTAGATGAGGACAGCGACAAGGTGAAGGTAAAAACCAAGGGGGCTAATGGCTCGAAGTCGAAAACAGTTTCGAAAGATGGTGAGCTTGACTCGAAAGCCAAGGACGCTTCGGGTCAGAAAGCTAAAGTGAAAGTGAAGCCGGAGTAGGGTTTCGCACTTTGCGAAAAAAGAGAACGGCCGGACAAACAGTCCGGCCGTTTTTTTGTCCTATTAGCTGGCAACTGCTCGCAGTGAACCGAATTACGCGCAATTTTCGCGGCGCATTGCCGTTCTTTGCACTCCTCTATGGCCGTAGTACCCTACAAAGAAGACGCCGCCGATAAGAAATCGCAGGTGGCCCGCATGTTTGATAACATCGCTGGCAAATACGACTTTCTCAATCACTTCCTGAGCGCGGGCACCGATATATATTGGCGCCGTAAAGCTGTGGATGAGCTAAAAGCCCTGCGGCCAGCCCGCATCCTGGACATTGCCACCGGCACGGCCGACTTTGCCATCGAAACCCTACGGGCCGCCGCGCCCGACGCGCAGGTAACCGGCGTCGATATTTCGGCCGGCATGCTGGAAGTGGGCCGCCAGAAATTGCTTGCCAAGAAGCTCAGCCACCGCATTCGGCTGGAACTGGCTGACTCGGAAAGCCTGCCTTTTGATGATAATGCTTTCGACGCGGTAACGGCCTCCTTCGGCGTGCGCAATTTCGCGCACCTGGAAAAGGGACTGGCCGAGATGTACCGGGTAATGCGGCCGGGCGGGCAGCTGGTTATCCTGGAATTCAGCAAGCCCACGGCGTTTCCGCTCAAACAAGCCTACAATTTTTATTTCAGTCGGGTGTTACCGGTCTTTGGGAAAATGATTTCCAAGGACCAAAGTGCTTATACCTACCTGCCCGAGTCGGTGCAGGCGTTCCCCGACGGTACCGAGTTCGTGGCTATTCTGCGCCGCGTCGGCTTTACTACTCCTGCATGGCAACCCCTTACGTTCGGCATCAGCTCCATCTACACGGCTCGCAAATAGGGCGTTCCAGTCGCTGGCAAAAGCTATTGCCGTTACTACTCTTGCTGCTGGTTGCCGGCCCCGCCCTGGCGCAGCGCAAGCGGAGCGACGCCATCGACCGTGGCCGCAAAGGCCGCATTAAAGGCATCACGGTTGATAACCTGCCCAATTACAACGACCGCTTTTTTCGGCCGGGTATTTATATCGCGCCCAATTTTTCACGGTTCTTTATCGAGCAGTCGGCCAGCTACTTGCAGCTGGCGCAGCAGGGTAGGGGCCTGGCCGCCAATGCCATTATCAGCCCCGGCTTTGGGGTTGGTTTCATTGGCGATATCCGGCTTGGTAACCCCGGCACACCTTTTCACCTGCGCTTCGCGCCAGGGCTCAACTTCCTGACGCGCCGGGTGGAGTTTGGGAGCGCCGGCGCGGGCCAGGCCGATACCATTCGCACCCAAGAAGTAGGCACCACGCAACTGGAGCTGCCGCTGTTGCTGAAATACCAGTCGAACCGTCGCCGCAATACCCGCTTCTACATGATTGGCGGCCTCAAGCCCAGCTTCGCCGTGACGCAGCGCCAGAATACGCCGGCCATCAACCAAATCAGCGTGATACGCGACGACCTGATGCTGGAGTATGGGGTAGGGCTGGATTTATTTTATCCCTACTTCAAATTCGGGCCGGAGCTGCGCTTTTCGCACGGTCTGCGCAACGTATTGAGCCCGCGCGATAACCGCTATAGCAATAGCCTGCAAAGTCTGCGTACCAATACGGTAACGCTTTACTTGAATATTGAGTAGAGAATTTTGGCCGTTAGCTGACAGCGGTTGGCTACTAGCTTTTCGTTGAACAATGCTAACGGTTATTAGCAAACAGTCAAAACTTACATGAAAACTGCATTTATTACGGGCGCGTCTTCGGGCATTGGGCGCGCTACCGCAGTGGCTCTGGCCAAGGCTGGTTTTCAACTGGTTATTACCGGCCGCCGGGGCGAGCGCCTGGATGAGCTGGCCCGCGAAGTGGCCCCTACCCCCGTCCACAGCCTCACGTTTGACGTGCGCGACCGGGCAGCCGTGGAAGCGGCTGTAGCCGAGTTGCCAGCAGCGTTTGCGCATATCGACGTGCTCATCAATAATGCGGGCAATGCCCACGGTATGTCGCCCATTCAGGATGGCGACCCGGCCGATTGGGATGCCATGCTCGACGGCAATGTGAAGGGCCTGCTCTACGTGAGCCGCGCCGTGCTGCCGCGCATGGGCGAAGGCGGGTTCATCGTAAACCTGGGCTCCATCGCCGGCTACGAGGCCTACGCCAATGGCAACGTGTACTGCGCCTCCAAGGCTGCCGTAGCGATGCTCACGCGCACCATGCGCATCGACCTGCTGCCGCGCGGCATTCGGGTGGCCGAGGTGGCACCCGGCATGGTCGAAACCGAGTTTTCGGAAGTGCGCTTTAAGGGTGATGAAGAGCGGGCCGCCAACGTTTACAAGGGCGTGCAGCCCCTGCAAGCCGCTGACATTGCCGACCTGATTCAGTTCATCGTGACGCGTCCGCCCCACGTGCAAATTGCCGAGGCCGTCATTTTCCCTGCCGCGCAGGCCGCCGCCGCCACCGTGAAGCGGCAGTAGCGCTTGCTACGTGAAGAGGGGGGTAGCGTGCAGCTGGCGTAGCAGGCCGGGGTGTAGCATGTGCCCGCCCGCGAAGCCATGCGTATGTACGTCTGCTCCGTGTCGGCGCAATATATCCATCTGTTCTTGCAGCTTGGCGGGGCTCACATATTCATCCTGGTCGCCGCACACCAGCGCCACGGGCAGACCAGTTAGCAACTGACGGGCTGCTTCGGCGTCGATGTCTGAATAGCAGTAGTATTAAATTTATTTTTATTATATAGGAACTGATGCTTCGGCACATACTGACTTAATTTTCCTAAAAGCGACGCTTGTGTTTTCAACTTCTATAATTAATTCACTATAAAACTCATTTATAATTTGAATAGCAATTGTATTTTTTGTGTTTGCTACGTCCCAAAATATCCACTTGCCATTCTTTCTGTATGTCCCTGCTGTGATGACACCGGGCACACTGGTACCTAAACATCGCCACCCTTTCCACCAGCCTTGGTGGCTCTCATCATACCGCTCTGCTGCAACTACTTTTCCGACGGGCACCGTAATCTCATGCCTGAAACACCAAATTTTATGTAAACACAAAATACGAAAAGTCAACGTGTCTTGACCTGCCTTTATTTCAACCATAACGAAGGACCTTAGCTGAAGACAGGATAAACAAAATGACAAATAAAGATAGCAGTAATTTTTGAACGGCCAGTTGCAGGCTCCCCCATTAAGTGCCCGTAGCCGTGCAGCACCAGCCACAGCTGGGTAGTAGCGGGCGAAAGCTCGCCCAGCTGCTGGTAGCGCGCCGTGCGCGCTACGGAAATATGTCGTTCCAAAATAATTGAGCGGTAAGTCCTTAAAAAAGCTACCTACGCGCGACTACCAAAAATGGCGCTCCCCACTCGGATAAGCGTGCTACCCTCGGCTAGCGCCCACGCATAGTCGGCGCTCATGCCCATCGAAATTTCGCGAAACTCCTCATCCTGCGCGAAATACGTCGTTTTCAAGTGCTCAAAATAGCCGCGCAGCTGCCGGAATTCGCCGCGCACCAGCATCTCGTCGGGCAAGTTAGTGGCAATGCCCATCACGCCGGTCAGGCGCACGTGGCGCAGGGCCTGGTATTCGGCCGATTGCAGCATCTCTTCGGCCTCGGGCAGGCTGAGGCCGGTTTTAGTCGCCTCCTGCGCAATATGAAACTGAAGCAGCCCGCGAATAACCCGGTCGTGCCGGGCGGCTTGCTTGTCCAGCTCCTGCAACAGGCGCAGGCTGTCCACGCTTTCCACGGTATGCACGAAGGGCGCCAGGAATTTCACTTTATTGGTTTGCAGCTGTCCGATTTGGTGCCACTCCACGTCGGCGGGTAGCTCAGGCTGCTTGGCGGCCATTTCCTGCACCCGGTTTTCGCCAAAAATGCGCGCGCCGGCCGCATAAGCCTCTTGCAGCAGCTCGACGGGGTGAGTTTTGGTAACGACGATTAAGCGGGCATTTGTGCCGATAAGCTGCTGCTCGAAGGCGGCGATGTTGGAAGCGATGGACACTAGCGGAGGGGGTAGGGATGAATAAAATGCGTGGCTTATCACAACAGCTAACCCGGCTAATCTTCCAGCACATTACTCATAAATGTGCCTTTGAGGGCCAGCCACAGCAGCCATAGCGCCAGGCCCCAGCCCAGGTAGGGCCGGTAAAAATCCTGCACGCTGCGATAGCGCTGGGTACGAATATCCGACTTTTCAAGCCGGTTGATTTCCCCGAAAACCTGCTTGAGCGCGGCGTTGTCGGTGGCTCGGAAGAAGCGACCGTTAGCCGCCTGCGCCAGCTGGCGCATGGTGGTTTCGTCGAGGCGGGTTTGCACGTAGCGGGGCTTGCCGGTGAGCGAGTCGCGGCCGTAGGGCACGAAGCCATCCTCACCCAACCCAATGGTATAGAGCCGGATACCGTAGGCGTGGGCTAGCTGGGCGGCCAGCAGCGGGTCGAGGCTGCCCGCGTTGCTTTCGCCATCCGAGAGCAGCACGCACACCCTGGACTTGGCCCGCGAATCGCGCAGGCGGTTGATGGCCACGCCTAGCGCCGTGCCAATGGCTGTGCCCTCGTCGGCGATGAGGCCGGGCCGCAGGCTGCGCAGGTTGCTGAGCAGCAGGTCGTAATCAGTTGTTAGGGGCACCAGAGAATAAGCCTGCCCGGCAAAGGCTATCAGCCCCAGGCGGTCGCCGGCCCTACCCCCCACAAACCGGCCAGCCAGGCGCTTGGCTGCCTCCAGGCGCGTCGGCTTCAGGTCCTCAATCTCCATGCTGCCCGACACGTCAATCGCCAGCACGATATCAATGCCCCGGCCGGTCTGGGTCAGGTGTTCGCTGGGGCGCTGGGGGCGCGCCGCCGCCACCACCAGCAGCGCCAGGCTCAGGCTCAGCACGAGGGTAGGCAGGAAGCGCAGGCCGGCGCGCCAGTCGGGCCGCAGGCCGCCCGGCCCGAAGGCCACCACCACCTGCCGCCGCCGCCGCGCCAGCAGCCAGCGCAGCAGCGGCAGCAGCGGCACCAGCGCCAGCAGCAGCAGCAGGCGCGGGTGCTGCCACTCGTAGCCGGCCAGGGTGGCGTAGGAAAATAGATTCATTCAGGGTGAAATAGCAATTAAAGATTAAAACTGATAAATTAAAAATTGGAAGCTTATGCGAGGTTGATTGTCATGCATAAGCCCCCAAATTTTAATTTATCAGTTTTAATCTTTAATTCTCTCTTGAAGGTGCAAATTACGCTGCCTACTCAACTCTGGCTGCTGGCCCGGTACCTTTGCCCGAACTCATTACCCCGCCGTCGGCCGCATGATTCGTACCGTAATTTTTGACATGGATGGTGTTATTATCGACACCGAGCCCATTCACCACCAAGCCTTCGTCACGCATTTTGCCGAGCTCGGCATTCTGGTTTCCGATACCGAATATGCCTCATTTCTAGGCTCTTCCACGCGCAATGTCTTCCAGCGGCTCAAGCAGGAGCACGGCTTGCCGCAGGAAGTAGCCGCGCTGCTGCTGCGCAAGCGTGAGCTATTCAACCAGGCCTTTGACGAAGACGCCGGCCTCGACCTGCTGCCCGGCGCCCGCGCGCTCATCGAAGATTTGCAGCGCCACGGCGTGCAGCTGGTGGTGGCTTCGTCGGCCTCCAAGGCTACCATCAAGCGGGTATTCGACCGCTTCGGGCTGGGACCTTATTTTTCGCACATCGTTAGCGGCGAAGACTTTGCGCAATCCAAACCCAACCCGGCCATCTTCCTGCACGCCGCCGCGCTGGCCGAAACGCCCGTGACCGAGTGCATCGTCATCGAAGACTCGGCCAACGGCGTGGCCGCCGCCAAAGCAGCCGGCATCTACTGCGTGGGCTACGCCAGCCCGCATTCGGCCGGCCAGGACCTGCGCCTCGCTGACCGCGTAATCCAGCATTTCTCCGAGCTTTCGGCTGAGAAGGTTCAGGCGATTTCGGGGGGTAGGGACCTGACGCGCGGCTAATCGAAGCGCCCCAGCTCCGTGCTGGCAAACGTCCATTCCGGCGTGGCAAACTCGGCGGCCCCAGGCCCCGGCACGGCAAACCACGCGCCCAGCGCCGGCTGGTCCACGTTGCGCAGCAAATGAATGCTTTGGGCCGGCATGTAGCTCTGAGCCAGCAGTATATAGCGCTGGCCGGTGCGCGCATTGGTGGCCACGTCGGCTACCAGCACGGCGTGGCCGGGGCTGCCGCCATGCACCAGCACGTCGCCGGGCCGCACCTGGCCCAGCGGCACGGGCTGCACCTCGCGGCTCAGCGACAGCGTGCCCGCGTAGCCGAATACCGGCAGCAGGTAGCGCCCCAGCGCCGCGTGGGTCGGGGCCTCGGCCGGCTTGGCGGCGGGTAGTACGCTCTCACCCTTTACCCGAAACGTGCGCCCGGCCACAAAATCTGAAAACCAGGCGTCGTAGCCGGTCGTCAGGTGAAAGTGAATCTTATTTGGATTTACGCTGAATAAATACTCGGCCCGCAGCCGCATCACCGCGTCGGCGCACTGCTGCAAGTCCTTGGTGCCGACGTCGATATCCACCACGGCGGCTACTACTCCCTAATTATCTTTGAGTTGCCCGTTATATAGCCGCGCTGGCGTGCCGGCCGGCCGCAGGGGTAGCCCGCGCAGCCACTCGCCCCACGAGCCCGCCACTACGGCCACGCGCTGGCTGCCCGCCGGCGGCGGCATGCGTTGGGCCAGGCACTGCGCCAGCGCCGGCTGCGTCGCCAGCCACGGATACGCCGGGCCAGGGGGGGTAGGGGCCAGCAAAACCAATGAGCCCAAGCTGCTGATTACCAGAAAATTGATGTGCATAGAACGAAGATATATCGGCTGCCTAACGCCAAGGCAGGGCTGGCCGATATACCCAAAAAAATCCCGCCGTCGCGGGCGGGATTTCTGCGGTAGCACCAAGTGCTGCGGTTACTTGCTGGCGGTCGCTTTCTTAGGCGCGGCCTTCTTGGCGGTGGTCGCCGGCTTCTTAGCCGGAGCCTTTTTCTTGGCGGCCGGGGCTTTAGCCGCCTTTTTAGCGGGCGCGTCGGCTTCTTTGGCGGGCTTCTCGGCGACGGCTTTCTTGCCGAAGCGGCCGCCTTTGGCGGGCTTGTCGGGGGTAGCGGCGGCTAGCTCCACGCAGCGCTCCAGCGTGAGCTCGGTGGGCTCCTCGCCCTTCGGAATCTTCACGTTCTTCTTGCCGGCCACGATGTAGGGGCCGAAGCGGCCGTTCAGCACCTGAATATCCGGGTTTTCGGGAAAATCTCTGATAAGGCGCTCGGCGTCGGATTTACGCTTGGCTTCAATGAGCACCACGGCTTCGTCGCCCGTGATGGTGTATGGGTCCTGCTCCTTGGTGAGCGAGTAAAACTTGCTGTCGTGGCGGATATAGGGGCCGAAGCGGCCGAGAGCGGCAGCCATCGGCTTGTCCTCAAACTCGCCTACCACGCGCGGCAGCTTAAACAAATCCAGCGCCTCTTCGAGCGTGATGGTTTCGATAAACATGCCCTTGCGCAGGTTGGCGTAGGCGGGCTTGGTTTCGCCTTCAGTGTCGCCCAGCGCCACGTAGGGGCCGTATTTGCCGAGGCGAGCGGTTATTTTTTCGCCCGTTTCGGGGTGCAGGCCAATCTCACGGGTGCTGCTGAGCGTCCTGCGCTCAATGTCCTGCCCGCGCTCCACGCTGGCGTGGAACGGCTCGTAGAAGCCGGCCAGCATGTTGCCCCACTCTTCGCGGCCGTTGGCAATCTGGTCAAACTCGTCCTCCACCTTGGCCGTGAACTGAAAATCCACGATGGCCGGAAAGTGCTCAACCAGGAAGTCGGTGACTACCAGCGCCGTATCGGTCGGGAAAAGCTTGGCTTTATCCGCGCCGTAGGTTTCGGGGCGCTGCTCGGTTTTTACCTCGTTGCCCACCAGCGACAAGGCGTAAATCTTGCGCTCCTTGCCCTCGCGCGAGTCTTTCTCCACGTAGCCGCGCTTCTGCACCACGCTGATGGTTGGCGCGTAGGTGCTCGGGCGGCCGATGCCCATTTCCTCCAGCTTTTTCACCAGCGAAGCCTCGGTGTAGCGGGCGGGCGGGGTAGAAAAGCGCTCGGTAGCGGTCAGGGTTTGCAGCGGCAGGTTTTGGCCCACGCTAAGGGGGGGTAGGCCGCGCGAAAACGAACTTTCGCCGTCGGCCGGCTGGTCCTCGTCATCCTTACTTTCAGCGTAGGCTTTCAAAAAGCCCTCAAATGTAATGACCTCCCCCGTCGCCGAAAACGTGGTGCCCGGCTGCGTGCTGATGCCAATAACGGCCGTGGTGCGCTCAATGAGCGCGTCGGCCATCTGCGAACCCATCGCCCGCTTGCGAATCAGGTCGTAGAGGCGCTGCTCCGAGGCATCGGCCCCGGCTTTCACCTGCTTGAAATCAGTGGGCCGAATGGCTTCGTGCGCCTCCTGGGCCGAGGCCGACTTGGTTTTGAAGTGGCGCTCCAGCGCGTATTCGGCCCCGTAAGCGGCCTCAATGGCTTCGCGGGCACCCGTGCGGGCATCCTCGCTCAGGTTCAGCGAGTCGGTCCGCATGTAGCTGATGCGGCCGGCCTCGTACAGCTTCTGGGCCACCGTCATGGTCTGGGCCACTGAGAAACCCAGCTTGCGCGAGGCTTCCTGCTGCAAGGTGGAGGTAGTGAAGGGCGGCGCGGGGCTGCGCTTGCCGGGTTTTTTGTCCAGGCTATTAATACTGTATGTCGCCCCAATGCAGCGCGCCAAAAAAGCCTCCGCCTCTTCGCGGGTTTTGTAGCGGGTAGGCAACTCGGCTTCCAGCGTGGTGCCCTCGCCCACGTTGAAGCGGGCCACGATGCGGTAGGCGCTGCTGGCGGTGTGCTTGTTGATTTCGCGCTCGCGGTCCACCACCAGGCGCACGGCCACGCTCTGCACGCGGCCCGCCGAAAGGCCGGCTTTCACCTTGCGCCACAGCACCGGGCTCAACTCGAAGCCCACCAGGCGGTCGAGCACGCGGCGGGCCTGCTGGGCATTCACCAGGTTGAGGTTTATTTCGCGCGGATTCTGGATGGCGGCCAGAATCGCGGTCTTGGTAATCTCGCGAAACACGATGCGCTTCGTCTTGTCAGCCTTGAGGTTAAGCGTTTCGGCCAGGTGCCACGAAATAGCCTCGCCCTCGCGGTCATCGTCACTCGCCAGCCACACGGTTTCGGCTTCTTTCGACAGCTTTTTGAGCTGTGAAATCAGCTCGCGCTTGTCGGCATCGACCACGTAGGTAGGCTTGAAACCGTTGGCCACGTCCACGGCATTATTGTCCTTTGGCAGGTCGCGGACGTGCCCGTAGCTGGAGCGCACCACAAAATCGGGGCCGAGGTAGCCTTCAATAGTTTTGGCCTTGGCGGGCGACTCGACGATAACTAGATTCTTGACCATGCAGACGGTGATAGGGGCGGGGTAGGAGTTTTGTCAGGATGCTGAGAACGCGGGACCCGCCCGAAAAGTTGAAAACGGGGACAAAGATGCACGGTCGGGACCGACTGTGACCGGCAAGCTACCTTCGAAAAGGTTTGCATTGCCGGATTGCCCCGCGGCCCTACTTTTGTTGACTGTCCCCCGCGAGCCCGCGTTCGCCCCACCTTCACTGCTCCTTCGCTCATGGCTGTCGCCAAAAAAACAATTTCCTCCGACCTTCTCCTCAACGGCGAAACCGCGACCGACGAGACGGTGGTTTCCGAGGGCCGCACCGACCAAACCCGCAAGCGCGGCGCCGGCCGCAACGCGGACCTGACCGATACCGACTACGTGAATGAGCAGCTCAACCGGGTGCTTTTCGCCCTCGATGCCTTCAAAAAAGGCGACGTGTCGGTGCGCCTGACCAAACAAAACGACGACATCTTCTCCGAAATCGCCGAGGCCTATAACTCGATGGTGGAGATGATTGGGGGGGTAGGCGGCGAGGTATCGCGCATTTCGAAGGTGGCCGGCGTCGAGGGCAACCTCAAGGCCCGCGCCTCGGCCGAAGGGGCGGCCGGCTTCTGGCGCGACATGATTAACAATATCAACGGCCTGGTGGACAGCATTGCCGTGCCGGTGCTGGAGGTGGGTAAGGTACTGAAAAATATCAGCCGGGGCAACCTGGACGAGAGCTTTCAGATTCCGGTGTCGGGCGATTTCAAGGTGATGGCCGAAACCATCAACCGCACTATTGACAACCTCAATGTCTTCGCTGGCGAAGTAAGCCGCGTGGCGCAGGAGGTGGGCACTGAGGGTCGGCTGGGCGGCCAGGCCGTGGTGCCCAACGTGGGCGGCGTGTGGAAAGAACTGACGGACAACGTGAACACGATGGCCCTGAACCTGACTTCGCAGGTGCGCGACATCGCCAACGTGGCGACGGCCGTGGCGCGCGGCGACCTCAGCCAGAAGGTGACGGTGGAGCTGAAAGGTGAGCTGCTGCAGCTCAAGCAGAACCTCAACCAGATGGTGGACTCGCTCAACCTGTTTGCTGGCGAGGTAACCCGCGTGGCCCTCGACGTGGGAACCGAAGGTAAGCTCGGCGGCCAGGCCAGCGTGCCGGGCGTGTCGGGCACCTGGAAAGACCTGACCGACAACGTAAACAATATGGCCGCCAACCTGACCAGTCAGGTACGCGACATTGCCAACGTGGCCACGGCCGTGGCCCGCGGCGACCTCTCGCAGAAGATGACGGTAAACGTGAAGGGCGAAATTCTGGAGCTGAAGAATATCCTGAACCAGATGGTGGACTCGCTCAACATCTTCGGCGACGAGGTAACCCGCGTGGCCCGCGAGGTGGGCACCGAAGGCAAACTGGGTGGCCAAGCCGTGGTACCGCGGGTAGGCGGCATCTGGAAAGACCTGACCGACAACGTGAACACGATGGCCGCCTCGCTCACCAGCCAGGTGCGCGACATCGCCAACGTGGCGACGGCCGTGGCGCGCGGCGACCTCAGCCAGAAAATGACGGTGGATGTGCAAGGCGAGATTCTCGACCTGAAAAACATCTTGAACCAGATGGTGGACTCGCTCAACATTTTTGCCGGCGAGGTAACCCGCGTGGCCCGCGAGGTGGGCACGGAAGGCATCCTGGGCGGCCAGGCCAACGTGCCGCGCGTGTCGGGCACCTGGAAAGACCTGACGGACAACGTGAACACGATGGCCTCGAACCTGACGAGCCAGGTGCGGGACATTGCCAACGTAGCTACGGCCGTATCGCGCGGCGACCTCTCGCAGAAAATCACGGTGAACGTGCGCGGCGAGCTGCTCCAGCTCAAAGAAAACCTCAACCAGATGGTGGACTCGCTGAACGTGTTTGGCGACGAAGTGACCCGCGTGGCCCGCGAGGTGGGCACCGACGGCAAGCTGGGCGGCCAAGCCGTGGTACCGGGCGTGAAAGGCACCTGGAAAGACCTGACCGACAACGTGAACACGATGGCCGCCTCGCTCACCAGCCAGGTGCGCGACATTGCCAACGTGACCACCGCCGTGGCGCGCGGCGACCTCAGCCAGAAGGTATCGGTTGACGTGCGCGGCGAGCTGCTTGACCTCAAGGACAACATCAACCAGATGGTGGACTCGCTCAACATCTTCGCCGGCGAGGTAACCCGCGTGGCCGTGGAAGTTGGCACCGAAGGCCAGCTCGGCGGTCAGGCCAACGTGCCGAACGTGAGCGGCGTGTGGAAAGACCTGACGGACAACGTGAATACGATGGCCACCAACCTCACCACCCAGGTGCGGGGCATCGTCAAAATCGTAACGGCCGTGAGCCAGGGCGACCTGACCCAGAAGCTGATGCTGGAAGCCGCCGGCGAAGTCGCCGACCTGGCCCAGACCATCAACCGGATGGTGGACGACCTTAACCGCCTGGCCTCCGAAGTAAGCCGCGTGGCGCGGGTGGCCGGGGCCGAAGGCAAGCTCACGGAGCGCGCCACGGTGGGCGGCGTGTCGGGCTCGTGGAAAGAGCTGGTGGACACCCTCAACGCGCTGATTGAGAGCATCGCCCTGCCGGTGCTCGAAGTGAGCCGCGTGGTGCGCGCCATCTCGGAAGGCGACTTGACGCAGATGGTGGAAATTCAGACCACCGGCGACATCCTCTCCATGTCCAGCTCGCTCAACCAGGCCGTGGAAACGCTCAACGCGCTGCTCGGCGAAATCAACGACTCGGCGCAGGTAGTGGGCACGTCGTCGGAAGAGATGGTAGATAAGGGGCAGGAAATGAGCCGCGTAACGGTCGATGTGGCCCTGGCCATGCAGCAAATGGCCGAAGGCGCGCAGAACCAGGCCCTCAAAACGGACCAGGCCTTTAAGCTCATCGAGGAAATCATGACGGCCACTAAGGAAACGGCCAACAAGGCCGACGTGGTGAACAAGTCGGCCATCATGGGCGAGCAAACTTCGCAGCAGGGCCTCAAAACGGTGGCCGAAGTGGTGAAGAACATGGAAGAGATTTCCAGCGCCGCCACCCAGACCTCGCGCACCATCGAAGTGTTGAGCACGCGCTCGCAGGAAATCAGCAAGTCGCTGGGCGTCATCACCGACATTGCCTCGCAGACCAACCTGCTGGCCCTCAACGCCGCCATCGAAGCAGCCCGCGCCGGCGAGGCGGGTCGGGGCTTTGCGGTAGTAGCCGAAGAAATTCGCAAGCTGGCCGAAGGTTCGCGCAAGTCGGCCAACGAGATTGCTACCCTCGTGGAAGACGTGAAGAAGGACACGACCAGCGCCGCCAGTGCCATCAGCGCGATGGAAAGCAGGGTGCTCAAGGGCAAGAACGCCACCTTCGAGGCCAGCGCGGCCTTTAAGAACATTGCCACCAGCAGCGGCGAAACGCTGCGCACCTCGCGCGACATTCTCACGGCCACGGCCGTGCAGCAAACCTCGATTGGCGACGTGGTGAAGTACGTGGAGGAAGTAGTAGCCATCGCGGAGCAAACCGCCACTGGCACCCAGCAGGTGGCTGGCACGGCCCGCCAGCTCTCCTCCTCCATGCAGGAGCTTACCAGCTCTTCGCAGCGCCTCTCCGACATTGCCGACGACCTGCAGGATGGCCTCGAAACCTTCCAGCTCTTCGACTATTTGCCCGAACCGGAGCCCGAACCGGAGCCCGCCCGCCGCCGGGTGCGCCGGCCCATGCTGGCCGCGCCGGCCCCGGTGGCCGTTACGCCGGTCCCGGTGGCCGCCGCCAGCCGGCGGGTCAGCAGCCGGCGCGCGCCGGCCCCTACCCCCCCGCCAGCAGTGGAAGCGCCCGCCAGCAATGGCCGCGTGAGTCGGACCCACCGCCCGGCCACCGC
Organism: Hymenobacter psoromatis; assembly: GCA_001596155.1. NCBI lineage: Bacteria > Pseudomonadati > Bacteroidota > Cytophagia > Cytophagales > Hymenobacteraceae > Hymenobacter > Hymenobacter psoromatis. Next base: position 597,198 of record CP014771.1, read on the forward strand.
GGCGACGCCCACCAGCAAAGCCATTGCCCGCCCGGCGCGCGATGGAGCGCCTATCCCCCCTATTTCAGCGAAAGAATCAACCGCCCCTCCGGCGCGCTCCCGTGCCAAAGCCAAGCGGGCGGGCAAATAAGTTCTCGTGTACCCCACCAGCCGTGCCTACCCCTCGGAGTAGGGCAGGCAGGTTTTTCTGATTTTAACTTTTTCTCATGGCTGATTCTGCTGCTGCCCGCCCGGCGACCATTGCCGGCCGGGCAGCTCCGGCTGCTCCCGAAGCAGTCGTCCAGCTTATCGTTTTTCGCCTGGGCGATGAAGACTACGGTATTCGTATCGAGCAGGTAAAGGAGGTAACGATTACGCCCGAAGTGGTGCGGATGCCTAAAACGCCGCCCTTCATTAAAGGCATTGCCAACCTGCGCGGCGATATTATTGCCATCGTGGACCTGGAAGAGCGGTTTCAGCTGCGGCCGGTCGGCCGGCCGGTGCCCGACTTTTCCTACACGCTGGCCGTGGAGGCGCCCGATTATACGCTGGGCCTGATGGTGCGCGAGGTGCCGCGCCCGGTCACGATTCCAGTGAGCCTCATCGAGCCGGCCCCGGAATTCGTGCAGGACAGCGGCCAGCGTGAAAAATACCTGGAAGGCATCGCCAAGCTCCCCGGCAGCCAGCACGTGATTATCGTGCTGGATATGCCCAAGCTCCTTACCCCCAGCGAGATAATGCGCCTGCCCGGCGGCCCGGCCGAGGCCCCGGCTAAACCCGCCAAAAAAGCTGCTACCCCCCCCGATGCACCCTCGGCCCCCGAAACGCCGTAGAGTGCCCAGCCGGCACACATTGCCGGCTTCGTTTCCTTCTCACTTCAAGATTCTGATTGTACATGAATAAGCGCATTCTCATCGTCGATGACTCGTTCTATATGCGGACGATGCTCAAGAATATGCTCACCGACGCGGGCTACGACGTAGTGGGTGAGGCCGCCAACGGCCAGCAGGCCCTGGAAATGGCCGTGGCTACGACTCCCGACCTCATCACCCTCGACGTTATCCTGCCCGACAACACTGGCTTGGACGTGCTTAAGGGCATTCGCCAGCAGCAACCCGATGCCAAAGTAGTAATGTGCTCGGCCGTGGGCCAGGAAACCATTGTGAATGAGGCTATTGAAAATGGCGCGTTGGCTTATATCGTAAAGCCCTTCTCCGAAGAGCGCGTGCTGGAGATTGTGGGCAATGCCCTGCAAGGCGATAGCTCCCTCGCCTAATACCCCTTGCGTATAGTTGGGCGGGTAGCCCATTACCCGCTTATCCTATTTAAAGTATCAGTAGTTTTGTTCTTTCCTCTACCCGCTTTTCTGCTTGCTGACACGTGGCCCGGCGCGCGCAGTAGCCTCAAGTGGCCGCTTGTGGCCAGCTTGAACTCGGTAGGGGGGGTAGGGAATTTCTGTAGCCGCTTAACAACCAGTTGGCTATGAAATCACGCGAGCAGGAATACCGGGAGTTGTTCATGGCCGAAGCGCTGGAGTACTACGACGCTATGTCGCGGCACCTCAGCGAGTTGGAGCGCAACCCGCAGGATGTGGCGGCGCTCAATGAGCTGTTCCGGCTCATGCACAACCTCAAGGCCAACGCCCGCGCGATGGGCTTCGTCGATATGGGCGAAGTTGCCCACAAGATGGAAACCCTGTTTGGGCAGATTCGGGGGCAGGAACGCGCTTTCACGGGTACGCTCGTAACGCTCACCTTCCGGGCCGTCGATATTCTGGGCAACATGATTCGGGCCGTGGGCGCGGGGCAGGAAGCAGTTGATGACAAGCCGCTGATTGAAAACCTGGAGCGCCTGATTCAGGGCCAAGAGCCCCTTGAAGCCCAGACTAAACCCACCGAGGAAGAAGCGGAAACCGATGCCGCCCGCAAGCTGGAGCTGTCGGACCTGGTTTATATTCCGGTCAAAAAACTCGATAACCTTCTCAACCTGGTCGGCGAGCTGGTTATTGACCGGGACCGGATTCTGACGCTGGCGGACGAGCTGAACAGCCCGGCGCTCCGCGCCACCGCCCAGCACCTGTTCCGCATTTCCGACGATTTGCAGTATTCCGTGATGGATGTGCGCCTGGTTGGGGCCGGGGTGCTACTCAATAAATTTCCGCGGGTGGTGCGCGACGTGGCCGCGTCCGAAGAGAAGCAGGTCGAGCTCACGCTGCTGGGGCAGGATGTGCAGATTGACCGCAACGTGTTGCAGCTCATCACCGATGCCCTGCTGCATATTGTGCGCAACGCCGTCAGCCACGGCCTCGAAGGCCCCGCCGACCGCAGGGCCGCCGGCAAGCCCGAAATGGGACAGCTGCGCATCACAGCCCTCACGGAGCGCGACGACGTGTTGCTACAGGTGCAGGACGACGGCCGGGGCATCGACACCGACGCCGTGCGTAAAAAAGCCCTTCGGAAGGGGGTAGTAACGGCCGAAGCCGCCGCCCTGCTTGACGAGGAGGGCGTGTGGGCGCTGCTGTTTGAGCCGGGCTTTTCGATGGCGGAGCAAATAACCGAAATCTCGGGCCGGGGCGTGGGCCTCGATGTAGTGAAGCTGGCCATCGACTCGCTGGGCGGCCGCCTGCGCGTGGCATCGGAGCTGGGCAAAGGCACCACCTTCACGCTGGTCCTACCCACCTCTATTGCCGTGAAGGGTGCCTTGCTGATTGAGCTGGACGCCCGCGCCTACGCCGTGCCGCTGCTGCACACCGACACGGTGCTGGCCCTGGCCAACGATGAAATATTCGCGGTTGGGGGCTTGCTGATGACGCGCGTGCAGGATGAAAACGTGCCGCTGGTGAACCTGCGGCAGCTGCTCTACGCCGAGGGCGACGAGCTGCTACCCCGTGCCACACGCGCCGAACTGCCCACCGATGGCAGCCGGCTGCAGGTGCTGGTAGTTAGCTACGGCAACCGGCGCCTGGGGATAGTTATCGACCGTTTCCTGCGGCAGCAGAATATCGTGGTCAAATCATTGAGCAAGCCCCTCGACACCATTGACCTTTTTGGGGGCGTAACCCTGCTGGGCAGCGGCCAGCTTTGCCTGGTGCTGGACGTGCCCGCCTTAACCCGGCTATTTCTGGCCAAACGACCCTGACGTTAGCCACGCACTGTCTTTTTTCGTATTACCTTGCCGGCCTTGGCCGCCGCTGCTACGTACTAAGCTGTTATGACTTTATCAATGAATGAGTTAGAACGCGATATTATTCGCGAAATTCTGAATATCGGCTTGGCGCGGGCGGCTGACAGCTTCGCTGTCATTGCCCAGGAGCGGGTAATGCTGGAAGTACCTAACTTGGACTTGCTGCCTAGCACCAGTATCATTGAGCGGGTGCGCGAATACCAAACGCGCTACGTAGCCATTCAGAGCGACATTCGGGGAGATTTCAACGGCTCGACGTTTATGTTCTTTTCGGGGCAGCACATTCAGCGCCTCTCCCGCGTTTGCCTGCGCATGCAGGTGACGGACACTTTGCAGCTCAACGAATTACAGGAGTCGCTGCTGTTAGAGATAAGCAATATCATTACGGGTGCCTTGGTAACGCAGCTGGCTAACATCCTGAAGGCCAATATTTACGGCGCTCCCCCAATGGCCCCCACCGGCGACCTGGCCACCGCGTTGCAAAGCCTGATGCCGGAACCCGAAGCTTTGCAGCCCCTTATTTTCTCCGTCATTACGCAGTTTTCGGATAAAGACAACTCGGTCGAATTGCCCCTCATGCTGTTTTTTGACCGGGCGACTTTCGAGAAGATTCTGGAAATAATTCGAACATACGATTTTTTAGGCAAAACCCAGTCGGCAGCTCAGTAGTTAGATTTGCATTTGGTGCTAATTACTGCCCAAATAGCTGACTATCAGCACATTTTTTAATTTTTCACGCCACCAAGCGCAAGGCGCTTGGTGTTCTTTTTTACCGTGTCTGAATCAACTCTCGCGCAAAAGATTGCCAACTTTGACCCCAACGCGCTCGGCGATGCCGCCGGCGGCCTGTTTGGCCTGCCCTTCACTTCGGAAGAGGCCCAGGTAGTAGTCGTGCCCGTGCCGTGGGAAGTAACCGTTAGCTACCGCGCCGGAACGGCGCAGGGCCCCGAAGCCATCCGCGCGGCGTCGCTGCAAGTGGACCTCTACGACCCCGACCTGCCCGAAGCCTGGAAGCTGGGCCTGGCGATGGAAGAGGAAGACGAGGCTATTGCCCAAACCAGCCGCGAACTCCGCCCCATTGCCGCTGATTACATCGGCTGGCTCGAAGCCGGGCAGCCCCAGGAGGGGGCGAGCACCCACGGCGCCGTACCGGCCCGCCTCACGGCCGAGGGCGACAAGCTGATTCAGTGGCTGAAGAACAAAACCGGCGCTCTGCTCGACGCGGGCAAGGCCGTAGCCGTGCTCGGCGGCGACCACAGCACCCCGCTGGGTTTCCTGCACGCGCTGGCCGAGCGCCACCCCGACGGCTTCGGCATCCTGCAGATTGACGCGCACTGCGACCTGCGCCCGGCCTACGAGGGTTTTCAATACTCGCACGCCAGCATTATGTATAATGCTTTGCAACTGCCGGCAGTGAAAAAGCTGGTGCAGGTAGGCATTCGCGACATGTGCCAGCAGGAGGCTGACCTCATCGAACATTCGGTGGGTAGGGTGGCCTTGTTTGGCCAGCGCTTCATGAGCGAGGAGAAATTCGCTAAGAAATCCTGGAAGAAGGTATGCGGTAAAATAATTGCCCAACTGCCTCAGAAAGTGTACATTAGCTTCGACATCGACGGCCTGGACCCCAAGCTATGCCCCGGCACCGGCACGCCCGTGCCCGGCGGCCTGGAATTTGACGAGGCCACCTACCTGCTACGCATGATAGTGCGGTCAGGTCGCACGATTATTGGCCTGGACCTCAACGAGGTAGCTCCCGGCGATACGGAGTGGAATGCTATCGTGGGCGCGCGCCTGCTCTTTCAGCTCTGCAACTGGATGGCCGTATCGCAAGGCCGCCTTGTGGCCAAAGGCGTGGAAGCAATCGAGGAAAAGAGCACTAAAAAGTAAGACGTAAACTGCTTTTTCAGGTGTCGGTAACAGCAGGTCGGCAAATAGAGCTTATTTAGGGGTTCGTTGGGCAAAGTAGATACGCAAAATTTTGCGTATCTACTTTGCTTAGACTGCTTTATTGCGCGACTAGTGTGAGGTAGAGCACCCGATGAGACTCTAACTATTGCGTCTCTACCTCGTGTACACGGACCTGAAATTTGCTGTAAAAGCGGTTTATACTACTTCATCCCGCCAATATCTTTTTTCGATAGTTCGGACGTTTTTAACTGCTCGTAAAGACAGCAAATAAGTAGCGAGGTAAAACAGCTCTTGGTCATCGCGTTCGCCCAAGAGTGGCTTAATGTAAATGGCGTTGCCATAGTGTTGGCTGACTTTTTCTGGTGTGTCATCCACTATAAGCATCTTCTTTAAGTCAAACCTGCGGCGCGTTACCTTCCTGAGCCGCTTGGCAAACTCGTATTTGCCAGCGTAGTCCAAACTAAGAAACCCTTGCTCATCTACTTCGGAGAGGCGAAACCGCGTGCAACGGGAACGCCCCCACACAAAAGCTAATTTGAGGTGGGTAGGAAATACCTGCCTCACAACTGCTTGCACATAGTCATCGCTGGCCGACGACCAGACCGCTAAGTCGAAATGCTTATCGCATTGCGTAAGAAAGGTAACTAAACCTGGGCGTTGATAAATAAAATACTGGTAAATCTGAAAATCAAAGTCCTCCCTAATTCGATTCGCTGTTGCATGAATCAATGTTTCGTCGAGGTCAAGAATAAGTAAGGGCTTCTCGTTCATAAGTACCCGTTGGTAAATACTTTATGTTAAATCAGACGGTCATGCTGAGCTTGTCGAAGCATCTCTACTGCGTAACTAACTCTAAACGTTGAGATTACTCTCGTGGTAGAGATGCTTCGACAAGCTCAGCATGACGTTCTTTTATAGCAAACTAACTAGCAACGGGTACTTACTGTAATTATAGGCATTACCCCATCTCCTCCAGCACCTTTTCTACCCAGCCCTTCCCCCATTCTTCCAGCTCCTGGGCGCTCCACAGCTGCGGGTAGAAGATGCGGCGCTGGAACTTGGGTGGCAGGTAGTTGCGCCAGTTGGTGCCGCCGGTGGCGGGCACGTCGGTGGGGTCGCGCTGGAGGTAGCGCACCGCCGACTTATAGTGCATCAGCGGCCAATTGACGTTCACGTTCACGTCGAGCTGCTTGAGGGCGCGCAGCAGGCGCGGGTGGCGGCGCTGGTCCTCGGGCAGGCGCTGCACCACGGCCCAGACGTTGCGGTGCTCAAAGTGGCGGGCGTGGGCCACGAGCTGGCCGGTATACTTGCGCTCAAACTCCACGAGAGTCAGGGCTTTAGCGCCGGTTTCTTCCACCGTGGCACCGGCCTGCCAGTAGATGCAGCCCATGAATTCTTCGTGGGTAGGGGCGTCGCCGAGCAGGCGGCGCTTCTCGGCGGGCACCAGGTTTTCGAGGGCCGTGCTGGCAAGTTCAATGAAGCGGTACTGCACGCTCTGGAAGCCCGAGGCGGGCATCAGGCTCATTCGAAATTGCAGAAACTGCTCCTTGTCCATCCCGTCCACCATCACGTCGAACGAGTCGATGAGATTCTCAAAATAGCGGTTCACGCGGCCCAGGCGCAGCACCACTTCGCCCAGCGTGGGCTCCTGCAAGTTGCCCAACTGCTCATACTCATGCAGGCAGAGCTTGAAATACAGCTCCGTAATCTGGTGGTAGATGATAAATATCTTCTCGTCCGGAAATTTGGTGAGCGGCCGTTGCAGGCTCAGCAGCGTATCCAGTTCGATATAGTCCCAATAGTTCACGTAATCAGCGTGATACAGGCCTTCGAGGTAGGCGGCCAGGTCCTGGTTGTCGGCCGCGTAGCGGGCTTGCAAACGACGCAGCTGGGCCAGCACGGCGGGCGAAAATTCGGCTTCGGGCGCGGCGGGGGGGGTAGGCGAGGGGGCCATCGGCGGGAGGTGGTGAACGGGGCAAATATCGGCAGGACCGGCCGGGCGCGGGCCAACGGCGGCCAGGCGCTACTTTTGGGGGCTATATCTGTCCTTGTGCTCGCAACAACACTAACTCACTAATCCACCTTTCACCACTCCCCGCCCGTGGCCGAAAAATCCAGCATTTTTGATATGATTGGCCCGGTGATGATTGGCCCCAGCTCGTCGCACACCGCCGGGGTAGTGCGCATTGCGCGGGCCGCCATCCGCATGCTGGGCGCGGTGCCCACCGAGGCCGTTATTACCTTTTACAACTCGTTTGCCCGCACCTACGAGGGCCACGGCTCGGACCGCGCCATCGTGGCCGGGCTGCTCGGCTACGCCCCCGACGATGTGCGCATTCGCACGGCCTTCGACCACGCGGCCGAGGCGGGGCTGGCATACACCTTTCAGAGCGTGGGCAATGCTTCGACGCTGCATCCAAACACGATTAAGCTGAATCTGACCGGCCCCGACGGCCACCGCGTGGAGGTCATTGGCCAGAGCCGGGGCGGTGGCGTTATCCGCATTGTGGAGGTCGATGGCTTTAGCTGCGACTTTTCGGGGTCGCTGCACACGCTCATCGTGGATGCCCAGGATGTGCCGGGCTCCATTGCGTTCATCGCCTCCGTTATCGCCCACGACGACTGCAACATTGCCACTATGTTCGTGTCGCGCAAGGGTAAGCGCGATGCCGCCCGGCAGTTTATTGAAATAGATAGTGCCATTAAAGAGCTGACCCTGGCCTACTTGCGCCACCTGAGCTGGGTGCAGCGCATCACCTACATTCCGACACTGGAGTAAGCAGCCCTATTTTCGCCGGCTGATAGAGGTGAAAAACCGGTGAAGCCTGGTAATGAGCTGCATTCGCCGCCGATACTACCCCCCCCGCAGCGGCTGCCCGGCCGGCAAAAATATTTGCTGGCCCGTTGCGTTTTCGCAGTGTCGGGTCTTTGTTTGTAAATACGTTAGCTCTTCCTTTCTATGACTGCACCAAGTACCCGCCTGCTACGCGCCACCCTGGGGCTGGCGAGCCTGCTGGCCGCCGGGCCACTGGCGGCCCAAACCCAGCAAGACGCGCGCCCGGCCTCACCGCCCGCCGCGGCGCTCAATTCGCCGGCGGCCGCTGCTACCGGAACCTGGACGCTCCGGCGCACCGTGGACTACGCCCTGGACCACAACCTGGACGTGCGCCTTAACCGCCTCACGGCCCAGGGCAATGCCCAGATACTGCGCCAGAGCAAGGCCGCGCTGCTGCCTACCATCAACCTGAATGCCACCCAGGGCTGGAACTTCGGTACCTACGTGAACCCGGTAACGTCGCAGTTTCAGAACGCGACGACGCGCTCCAATAACTTTTCCGGTCAGGGTCAATTAATTATTTTTCAAGGCTTTATCCTGCGAAATACTATCCGGCGCAACACGCTCGACTACGATGCCAGCGTGCAGGATATTGAAAAAGCCCGCAATGACCTGAGTCTCAACGTGGCTTCGCAGTTTCTGCAATTGGTGCTGGCGCAGGAGTTGGTGCGCGCCAACCAGCTATACGTAGATAATTCTCAGGCCCAGATTGCGCGCTCGAAGCTGCTGCTCAAGGCCGGTAGTATTCCGGAGAGTACACTACTCGATAATCAGTCGCAGCTCGCTACCAACGAGCTGAACGTGGTGACGTCGCAGAACCAGGCCAATCTGGCTCGCCTGGCGCTGCTGCAACTGCTCAACATCGACCCGGCCACGGCTCGGGATTTCGAGATTGAGGTACCCGCGCTGCCCGACCCTGACCAGGAAGCGCCCTATACGCTGGACCTGAACGCGGTGTATCAGCAGGCCACCGGCACGAGACCCGAAATCCAGGCCGCCGACCTGCGCGTGCAGAGCGCCCGCCGCAGCGTGGACATCGCCCGCGGCAGCTACTACCCCCGTTTGTTTCTCAACGGCTCGCTCTCCACGCTGTATTCGTCGTCGCAATCGTCGCGCATCTTCACCGGCGACTCCACGGCCGCCCAGTACGTGCCGGTGTTGCAGCGCGCGTCGAGCGGGGCCATCGTGCCTACCAGCTACGTAGTTACGACCGGCCGGCAGCCTAACTATGAGGTGCTGCCAGCGCGCTTTGTTGACCAGCTGAGCAACAACTACGGCAAAGCCATCCAGTTTGGCCTGTCGATTCCGATTCTCAATGGCTTGCAGGTGCGCACGGGCGTGCAGCGCGCCCTTATCAACGAGCAGGTCGTCGGGGTGCGCGCCGAGCAGGCCCGCCTCACGCTGCGCCAGGGCATTGAGCAGGCATATGCCGACGCCCGCGCCGCGCAGTTGCAATATGCAGCTGCCACGCGCCAGGTATCGGCCCTCACGCTCACGCAGCGCAACTCGGAAATCCGCTTCAATAACGGCCTGCTCAGCGGCACCGAGTTTAACATTGCCCAAAATAACCTCAACTTTGCCGTCTCTAATCAGCTGCAAGCCAAATACACCTTTATCTTCCGGCGCAAGGTGCTCGATTTTTATCAGGGCATTCCGCTGGGGCTGTAACTCAAAAATCGGTTGTCATTGCGAGCAACGCGAAGCAATCGCCCCAAAGCAAGTCGTGCGGTTGTCATTGCTTCGCGTTGCTCGCAATGACAACCGATTTTTGACTCTTTTTTTATATGAAAAATAACCGCATACTGTACATTCTGGCCGCCGTGGTAATCGTGCTCATCGGGGGCTTCGCGCTGGCCAAAAAAATGGGCTGGGTTGGCAAGCCCACGGGAGCCGAGGTGACGATGGCCGTGGCCGGACCGGCTACCATTGTGGAGAAAGTGAGCGCCTCGGGCAAAGTGCAGCCCGAAACCGAAGTGAAAATCTCGCCCGACGTGTCGGGCGAAATCACGGAGCTGTACGTGCATGAGGGCGACTCGGTGAAGAAAGGCCAGCTGCTGCTGCGCATTCGGCCCGACAACTACGTGGCGATGGTGAGCCAGCAAAGCGCCGCCGTGGGCACCCAGCGCGCCAACGTGGGCCAGGCCCAGGCCCAACTGGAGCAGCAAGCCGCCAACGCCAAGCAAACCGAGCTCACCTACCGTCGCCAGGCTTCGCTGTATAAGCAAAAAGTCATTTCGCAGTCGGACTACGAGGCGGCGCAGGCCGCGTATAATGCCTCACAGGAGCAGTTAAAGGCCATTCGGGCGCAGATAACGGCCGCCCAGAGCACCGTGCGCAGCGCCCAGGCCGGCTTGCAGGAAGCCCAGAAAAACCTCAACAAAACCACCATCTACGCGCCCGTGAGCGGCACCGTGAGCAAGCTCAACGTGAAAAAAGGTGAGCGCGTGGTGGGCACCACCCAGATGGCGGGCACCGAAATTATGCGCATTGCCAACCTCAACAACATGGAGGTGCGGGTGAGCGTGAATGAGAACGACATCATCCGGGTGCAGCTCGGCGATTCGGCCGACGTGGAAGTGGATTCCTATACCACGCAGAATGAGAAGTTTAAGGGCATCGTGACGGCCATTGCCAACACGGCCAAGGACGCGCTCACCGCCGAGGCCGTGACCGAGTTTGAGGTGCGCGTGCGCCTGCTGCCCGCCAGCTACCAGCACCTCGTAAAAACCGGCCCCAACGGCCACTCCACCGTGCCCTTCCGGCCGGGCATGACGGCCTCGGTCGATATCATTGCGGAGCGCAAAAGCAACGTGCTGAGCGTGCCCCTGGCCGCCGTAACCACGCGCTCCGACTCGGCCGCCGTGCGCAAAGACGCGCAGAAGGTAGAAGGCGCCGACGCCCGCGCCCAGGTAGTGGACCAAAGCGGGGCCGCGCCCAAGGCGAAGATTGAGGAGGTGGTATTCGTAATAAAAGATGGCAAAGCCGTGCTGACGCCCGTGAAAACGGGCATCAGCGATTTCCAGAACATCGAGATTCTGAGTGGCCTCACGGCGGGCACGCAGGTGGTGAGCGGGCCATTCCGGGCCGTGTCGAAGACGCTGAAAGACGGCACTGCCGTGCTCGTGAAAGACGCCGCCAGCCTCAGCAAAGACGCTCTGGCCGATAATGGCAAGTAGGCGGCGCGCCCTACCCCCTCCGTTTTGCGTAAGAGCGGGCTAGCATAAACTGGCCCGCTCTTTTCTTTGTGGTCTATGTCTGTTTCTACCCTTCGGTGGCCCGGCGGGCGGCCGTTGCGCCACTGCTATCTGGTGCTGATAATAAGCCTGTTGGGCCGCGTGGCCCAGGCGCAGGCCCTACCCCCCGCGCCGGCCGCCACGCCCGCCGATACCACGCTGCACAAATACCAGACGCTGCCCGGCGCGGCGTCCAGCCCCTGGTACCGGGGCAAGCTGGTGCGGGCCAGCCTCGTGCCGGCGCTGCTCATCGGCTACGGCATTAGTGTGTATGACGACCACGGGTTTTATTCTTCGCGCCAGGCGCAGGCCGACTTGCAGCGCAACTTCCCCAACTTCCGCAGCCACCTCGACGACTACGGGCAGTGGGCGCCCTACCTGGAGCTGGGCGCGGTGCTGGCCTTCGGCGTGGAGGGCCGCAACGACCGCGTGAACCTGGCGCTCATCCTGGTCAAGTCGGAGGCGCTCATGCTGGGCACGGTCGAAATCACCAAGCGCGCGACCAATCACCTGCGGCCCGATGGCTCCGACTACCGCTCGTTTCCGTCGGGCCACACGGCGCAGGCGTTTCTGGCGGCCAGCATCGTGCACACCGAGCTGCGCGACAAAAGCCAGTGGTACGGCGTGGGGGCCTACGCCGTGGCCACCACCGTGGGCGCATTGCGGATGCTCAACAACAAGCACTGGGAATCGGACGTGTTTGCCGGCGCGGGCTTCGGCATCCTGTCGGCGCACCTGGCCTACCTCTCGCACCGCCACCGCTGGGGCCGCCATCCGGCCGACCGGCCGGGGGTAGGGCTAGCGCTGCCCAAGCCGACCAAGGCTGAGTGGCAGGTCAGCCCCACATTGCTGCCCGGTGGGGGGGTAGGGATGTACGTGAGTTGGCGGGCGAAGTAAGTTTACCCGAAAATCTTCACCTGCTCGCCCTTGCGCTTGGTGCGCACGTACTGCCGGATAATCTGCTGCACGTCCTTGTTATCGGCATACGGCTTCACGGCCTCCCGAAAATCGGCCAGCTTGCGCGCCGAAAACGTCTCATCCACGTAGCCGAAGCCCACGTAGCGGCCGTTTTCAATCACGACCAGCGACTTCTCCTGGGCTTGCCGGCCGATGCCGATAATCACGAACGACTCGTGCTCGTAAGTGATGCTGTCGATGGCCTCGTCCACGCGCTGGTTGTAGCTCTCGGGCGGCTCCTGGCCCACGCACGCGCCCTGGCAGCGGTGCACCTGGTAGTCGAAGCACGCGCCCGTCGTTTTATACAGCCCGCACAGCTTCTGGCACAGGTTATACTTCGCAACCTTATGATAGAGAAAGCCTTGCGCCTTGTACTGGTTGCCAAGCGCGATAATGGGAATCTCCGAGTTGCGGGCGTCGGCGCGGCCATAGTAGAGGCACTTGTAGCCGTTTTCGTCGGTTTTGAGGTAAATGCCCGCCGGAAACACGCTGCGCCGCTGCGCCCGGTTATACGCCGGCTTGAGCTGCTTGATGAGGTGCGACTCGTAGAGCAGCGCCACCAGCTCCGAGCCGGTCAGCTCATAGGTAATATCAGCAATGGAATTCTTGAAATCCAGGCTCTTACGCGACTTCACATCCACCGCGAAGTGCTGCTGAATGCGCTTGTAGATGTTGATGCTTTTGCCCACGTAAATCACCTCGCCCGCCTCGTTGTGGAAGTAGTACACGCCCGTTTCCTGGGGTAGGGAGGCCACCAGCTCGGGCGTGATGAGGGGGGGTAGGAGGGCCGTCTTGATGGCCTGCGTCATTGCCGCCACGCGGCGCGGACTGGGCTTTTTTTCGGCGGTGGCGCTGCGGCCGGCGGGGGCCAGGGCATCCACCCGGGCCAGGGCGTCGGCGGCATTGGCCTCGGCGGCGTCGCTGGCCTGCGTTATTTTGAGCAGGCGGTCGAAGAGCACGGCGGTGGCCTCGGCGTCGCCGGCGGCGCGGTGCCGGCCCTCCAGCGAAATGCCGATATTCTGGCACAGCTTGCCCAGGCTATAGCTCGGCTGGCCCGGTATCAGGGAGCGGCTGAGGCGCACGGTGCACAGCGTTTTGCGCGAGTAGTTGTAGCCCAGGTCGGCAAATTCCTTCTTGAGAAAGGAGTAGTCAAACCGCACGTTGTGCGCCACGAATACGCAGCCCTCGGTCATCTCCACCACCTTGCGGGCCACTTCGTGGAAACGCGGCGCACCGGCCACCATGTCGTTGGTGATGCCCGTGAGCTGGGTGATGAAGGGCGGAATGGCCCGGCCGGGGTTCACCAGCGTGGTGTAGGAATCGACCACCCGCTGGCCATCGTGCACAAAAATGGCCAGCTCCGTGATGCGGTCGTTGGCCGGCTGGCCGCCGGTAGTTTCTAAGTCAATGATAGCGTACAAAGCGGGGGGGTAGGAGCGAGGCTAATGGCGGGCTAACAAAGTTAGCCCGCCGAAAGGTTGCGCCGCCCCCGGCGGCCCTGCTCGCGGCCCGGCCCGTCGCTCCCTAGCAAACGGGCCATATTCTACTTCCTCGACTGGGACCACCACCCCGTCGGCCGCTAGAGTGAAACGGCCAGGGCGGGAACAAACAAGTTGTGATAATATCTTTAGGAAAGGATTTCCAAGGGAGAAAGAAGACCGGTGAGTTGCACCGCTAATTTCGCTCGCTCCAGGGAAGTCTTTCGGATTTTAGTCCAGCTCACTCCTTCCTAAACCGCGTTATGGCCACGTTTCCCTACAGCCAACTCCGAATAGATACGCCCTTTCAGGAGGTGGATTTTCACTCGTATTCGTTGCAGCAGCCGGGGGAAGACAATTTTTACCGCCTGACTTGCCGGCTGTATCATAAACGCGAACTGGGGTTTTCCATTCTGGACGCCAGCGGAACGCGCCAGTATATTTTTACGCGGAACTGGCAAATGGACGTGATTGTGCGCCCCCGGCACCTGCTAGAATTTCGGCTCACGCCGGATGCCTGCACTGGTATTTCGGAATTTTGTTTCGACGTGGACGCCGACGACAACCGCCAGTGGGCGTATGAGCAGGACGGGCAAATCGCGTTTCCACAGGGCATCGAGGAGACGGCATGGGCCGCGCTAAATACCCGAATGCGAGCGGACTTGGGCGACACTTTTTCGCCTCTTGAAGCGTACCATTATATCCCTAATCAAACGGCGCTCCAGCGCAATCCTAACTACACCTTACGCCTGCCCTACACGCCGTTTCACCTATTGCGGACGATACTGGATGAGCAGCAGCTACCCTATGAGGTGCGCCGGGAGCCGCAGGAGCAGCCCCGTCCCGTGATATTATTTATTAACGACGAGAGCTACCTGCTGGCGCGCGACTTCGAGGTGGACATTCCTGATGCTCTCTACACGCCGACCCCCTACCCGGAGGCAAGCGATATAATTTAATAAGTTCTCGACTCCCAATCTCTCTTCTCTGAAAAAAGCTTCAGGTAAGGAAGTGGGGTAGGCAAAAAGACAGGAAGCGACCATTCCTACCCGCCTATTGCCCAAGCTGGTGGCTTAGTCCAGCACCTAACCCGCGTCTGGGTACTTGGCAAACGCAAAAACGCCTGCCATAAGGCAGGCGTTTTGGAAGTTAACCTAAAGTCAAAACCGTCGACTTACTTGTTCTTATTCATTTCCAGCCAGTTTTTGGCTTGCAGGATAGCGTCGTGCTGCTGCTGGAATACGGACTTGGCCCCGGCCGGAATATCCGAAGATGATAGCGCGGTTTCGTACGCTTTTAAGGCCGTGGCCTCGCCGGTTTCGGCCGCTGCAAGTACCGCCGAGTCATCCTGGCCGGTGATGGCTGACTTAATATTAATCCAGCCGCGGTGCACGGCGGCGGCAGCGTCGGTTACTACGCTTTCGGCCGTGTTGGTGTCGTGCGCATCAATATTATACTGCTTGGCAAAGCCTTCGAGGTCCGATACGAAGCCGGCGCGCTGCTGCGAAAACTGGCTGAGCTTGGCTTTCAAATCGGCGCTTTTTACTTCTTCGGCCGCCTCCTGATAGCCTTTCACCGATGTGCGGTTGAGGTTGAGAATGTCTGTAAGCGCGCGGGCAATGGTTTCGTTAGCCATGATTTTTGTGGAATTTGAGTAGGAATGAAAAACAGCTGCCAACAGGGTGCTGTAGGTGGAAAGCTATACGGGCAAATACTACCGGAAGGCTAAAGAAAGGCGGAATTCAGCCAAATTTTACACGTTGGCCTGCTTGCCCTGGGCCCGGCGCGTGGCCGACATCGTGGGTAGCTGCGGCTCGGGGGCCAGTGGCGGGCGCTTGCCGCGCAGCCGGTCAAGCAGCTTGGTCACGAAGTTGCGGTTGTCGGTCGGGTCCTTGGTCGTGGCCTCGCCATCGCCCACATCGCCGAGCAGGAAACCCCAGGCCTCGGTTCCCTTGTTGGCATCGAGCACCACCTTTATAACGGCCGAGATGGGCACGCTCAGAATCATGCCCGGCGTGCCCCATAGCTCACCGCCCAGGATGAGGGCGAGAATGGCCGTGAGCGGATTAAGACTCACCTTGGAAGCCGTAATCATGGGCGAGAGAATATTATCCGAAATTACCTGCACGCCCATAAACACCCCGATTACGGCCACGGCGTGGCCCGGCGAACCGGTTTCCACGAACGTAATCAGGGCCGGAATAATCGAGCCCACCGTGATACCCACGTAGGGAACGACGGCCAGCACCGACGCGAAAACGGCGAAGAAAATGGCGTATTTTACGCCCAGCAGCAGCAGCCCCACCGCATTCATAATAGCGACCAGCACGATAACCGTGAACAGACCCGTCATATAGCCCTGCACTACGCTTTGAATATTATCAACGGTATGCAGCACCGTCGTGCGCTTATCAGGCTCCACGAAGCGAAACATGAACTGGCGCAGGTGGTCGCGGTAATACAGAAAGCAGAAGATATAGATTGGCACCAGCGTCAGGGTACTGAGGATGCCAATCGTGGTGCTGAGCGTGGAGCCCAGATATTTGCTGGCGTCCTTGCGGGCCGTGTCGAGCGAAGAAGTAATAATGTCTTCGTGACTAATTGGTTGAAAGCCAAAGCGATGACTCAATTGCTGCTGCACCTGGTCGAAGTATGCCACCAGCTTGGTCTGGATGAGTGGAATCTCGTTGCGGAGGCCAATTATCTGCGAGCCAAACAAGTAGATAAGCAGCGCCAGACTGGCAATGACCAGAATAATGGCCGTGGCGATGGCCAGTGCCCGAGGCCATTTCCAAGCTTCGAGCTTGGCTACGAGCGGCATCAGCAGCAGCGACAGCAGGATGGCGTAGAGCAGGGGTAGCAGCAGGTCGTCGAGCTTGTGCAGCACGAACACCAGCAGCGACAGCCCGATAAGCAAAAAAGTGTAGTGCACCACCGGCGACTGCTTGACCTGCGCCGGAGCGTGATTGGTGGTCGGCGAGGGAACGTGGCGGGGCGTATTAAACTGATTGGCAGGAGGTAGCATTTCGAATATAAGGTGCTGGATGGAGTCCCAATGAAGGAGGTAGTAGGGCGCTTACGCAAAGCAGACCGCCGCGTTGAACCCAACCCGGCGAACCTGGTAGGGCTGACCGCTGTTAGCTAAGTACATTGGCCGAAAAAACTAAGTCGGCTGGCAAGCCGGGTAGTACTTAACTGCTATTTCTGCCGTTATTTTACCTGGCCAACGCGCCTTTTTCTGCTTTCTGCCCCATGAGTGATTCCCTACCCCCTACCCCCACCCACGCTTACGACGAAGACAGTATCCGCACCCTGCGCTGGGACGAGCACATTCGCCTGCGCCCCGGCATGTACATTGGCAAGCTCGGCGACGGCTCCAGCTATGATGACGGTATCTACGTGCTGGTGAAGGAGGTAGTCGATAACTGCATCGACGAGCACGTGATGGGCTACGGCCGCACCGTGGAGATAAAAATATCGGAGAGCAAGGTGCAGGTGCGCGACTACGGCCGCGGCATTCCGCTGGGCAAGGTCGTGGATGTGGTGAGTAAAATCAACACCGGCGGCAAGTACGACAGCAAGGTTTTCCAGAAGTCGGTGGGTTTGAATGGGGTAGGGACCAAGGCCGTGAACGCGCTCAGTAGCTATTTTCTGGTGCAAAGCGTGCGCGACGGCCAGCTCAAGGCAGCCGAGTTTTCGCAGGGCCAGCTCGTGAGCGACCCGAGTCCCCAGAAAACCAGCCAACGCAACGGCACGCTCATCACTTTCCAGCCCGACGAGACGATTTTCAAGAACTACCGCTTTATTCCGGAGTATCTCGAAAATCAGATTCGCTACTACTGCTACCTCAACGCGGGCCTGACCATCAACTTCAATGGCCAGAAATACATGTCGGAGTACGGCCTGCTCGACCTGCTCAGCGACAAAACGGACAAGGACAGCCGCCGCTACGATATCATTCACCTGAAGGGGGAGGATATTGAGATGGCCCTGACCCACGGCAACGACTACGGCGAGGAGTACTACTCGTTTGTCAATGGCCAGTATACTACGCAGGGTGGCACGCACTTAGCCGCGTTTCGCGAAGCGTTGGTGAAGACCGTACGCGAGCACTACGGCAAGGACTATGACGCGGCGGACATTCGAGCGTCCGTCATCGGCGCCATTTCGGTGCGGGTGCAGGAGCCGGTGTTCGAGAGCCAGACCAAGACCAAGCTCGGCAGCATCAACATGGGGCCGGAGAGCCCCACGGTGCGCGGCTTCATTTTGGACTTCGTGAAGGAGCACCTGGACAATTTCCTGCACAAAAATCCGGAGGCTCGGGAGAAGCTTGAGAGCCGGATAAAGCAGAGCGAGCGCGAACGCAAGGACATGGCCGGCGTGAAAAAGCTGGCCAACCAGCGCGCCAAAAAAGCCAACCTCCACAACCGCAAGCTGCGCGACTGCCGCTTTCACCTGGGCGAAAATGCCAAGGACGGCGCCGAAAAAGAGCCGCTTACTACCCTCTTCATCACCGAAGGCGACTCGGCCAGCGGCAGCATCACCAAGAGCCGCAACGTGGAGCTGGAAGCCGTGTTCAGCCTGCGCGGCAAACCCCTTAACTGCTTCGGGCTCAAGAAGAAAATCGTGTATGAGAACGAGGAATTCAACCTGTTGCAGCACGCGCTCAACATTGAGGAAGGGCTCGAAGGCCTGCGCTACAACCGCGTGGTAATCGCCACCGATGCCGACGTCGATGGCATGCACATCCGGCTGCTGCTGCTCACGTTCTTCCTCCAGTTCTTCCCCGACCTCGTGCGCAACGGCCACGTCTTTATTCTGGAAACGCCGCTGTTCCGGGTGCGCAACAAAAAGGACACCATCTACTGCTACAACGAGAGCGAAAAGCAGGACGCCATGCGCCGGCTGGGCCGCAACCCCGAGGTGACGCGCTTTAAGGGCTTGGGCGAAATCTCACCCGACGAGTTTGGCAAGTTTATCGGCGAAAACATCAAGCTGGAGCCGGTTATTCTGCAATCTGACCGCTCGGTGCAGCAGGTGCTGGCCTACTACATGGGCAAGAACACGCCCGCCCGCCAGGAGTTTATCATTGATAATCTGCGTCTTGAAAAAGACTTAGTGACGAGCGACGTGCTGCCGGTGGCCGAAATTGCGCTGGTGTAGTAGGCTATCGCATTGAAACACTGCCTTTAAGCCCACCGTACTTTGTCGCATGCTACTCCACCACATTATTTACGAAAGCCAGGCAACCCAGCCTTTAACGGAAGCTGACCTGACACTGCTTCTGCAAAAGGCGCGCGTTTATAACCAGGCCAATCAGTTGACTGGCATGTTGTTGTATGCAGCAGACGGTCGCTTTCTGCAAGTGCTGGAGGGGCCGATGGAAGCAATCCACCAGTTGTACTTCGAACATATTACCCATGACCCCCGCCACCATCGAATGCAGCTGCTGGCGGCGGGCGTGCTTGACCGGCGGCGCTTCAACGACTGGTACATGGGTTTTCGGCCCACTACCCCGGAAGCGCTGACTGAGCTGACGGGCCACCTGGACACGGCCGACGCCACGTTTCTGCTACCCCTGCTGCCCAACCTACCCAGCCCGCTGCTCGATAAGCTGCTCGACTACGTGCAGTACACCTCCCCCGATGCTGACCTCGAAGAAACCCGCTAGCTACCCTCGTGGCGCGCGCGGCTTTGTTTCTGGCTGGTAGTGGGGTAGAGTCTTTTAGGTGGGCTCATTAAGAATTGCCACTCTGGTTAGTAACCGTAACCTGGCGTGTGACTAATATTTTTGGGAACTTTGCGACTGGTATCAGTATTAATTTAACTGGTGCGTTGCCCCCTTTTTTACGGTACTTTTGACGGCAGCTTGCCGATTTTACGTTTTTTCTAGTGGCCACTTCTACTCCTTCTGCTTCCGACGCTTCTGAGCCCGACTACCTCCAGCCGGGCGATTCGCTGGATTTTGACCTGCACGGGTCGGCCAGCGCGGCCCCCGATGCAACGGCCGAAACGCCAGCGCCCGAAGTGGCCGACGACGCGGCCCAGGCCGTAGTCCACACGCTGTTTGGTGATGAAGAGGCCGATGAAGTGGAAAGCGAACAGTTTATGACCGAAGCGGAGCCCGACTCGCCCGCAGAGGTCGTCGCGGAGGAGGAGCCCAAATTTGCTCCCGGTGAGGTCATCCACGACGTAAATAACGTGCGGGGCATGTACCAGAACTGGTTTCTGGACTATGCTAGCTACGTGATTCTGGAGCGCGCCGTGCCCGCCGTGGAGGATGGGTTGAAGCCCGTGCAGCGGCGCATCCTGCACGCGATGAACGAGATGGACGATGGCCGCCTGAACAAGGTAGCCAATATCATCGGCCAGACCATGCAGTATCACCCGCACGGCGACGCCAGCATCGGCGACGCCATCGTGAACCTGGGCCAGAAGGACCTGCTCATCGACCACCAGGGCAATTGGGGCGACGTGCGCACCGGCGACTCGGCCGCCGCCGCGCGCTACATTGAGGCCCGCCTCAGCAAGTTTGCCCTCGAAGTGGTGTTCAACCCCGACATCACCGACTGGCAGATGAGCTACGACGGCCGCAAGCGCGAGCCCGTGACGCTGCCCGTCAAGTTCCCGCTGCTGCTGGCGCAGGGGGTAGAGGGCATTGCTGTGGGCCTGAGCACCAAGATAATGCCGCACAACTTTTGCGAGCTGTGCCAGGCCAGCATTGCCGTGCTGAAGGGTAGGGAATTTCAGCTGCAACCCGATTTTCCGACCGGCGGCCTGGCCGACATTAGCAACTACCAGAGCGGGCAGCGCGGCGGGCGCATCCGGCTGCGGGCCACAATTGAGAAGGTCGATAAAACGCTGCTCATCATCCGCGACATCCCGTACGGCACCACCACCACGGCGCTCATGGAGAGTATCGTGAAGGCGTCGGAAGCCAATAAAATCAAGATTAAGAAGGTCGTGGACAACACCGCCGCGCTGGTCGAGATTCAGGTGCAGCTGCCGCCCGGCATCAGCCCCGACCTCACCATCGACGCGCTCTACGCCTTTACCGACTGCGAAATATCCATTTCGCCCAACACCTGCGTCATCATCGACGACAAGCCGCGCTTTGTGGGGGTAGAGGACATGCTGCGCCTGAGCACCGGCAAAACCGTGCGCCTGCTGGAGCGCGAGCTTGAAATCAGGCAGCAGGAATTGCAGGAAAAGTGGCATTCGGCCTCGCTGGAGAAGATTTTCATCGAAAACCGCATCTACCGCAAAATTGAGGAGTGCGAAACCTGGGAGCAGATTCTTGAAACCATCGACGCGGGCCTCAAGAAGTTCGTGCGCGTGGAAGGGGAGCGGCTCAAGGCCAACGACTTACGCCTGGTAATTCGCCGCCCGGTGAGCGAAGACGACCTCACGCGCCTGACCGAAATCCGCATTAAGCGCATCTCGAAATTCGACGGGTTCAAGGCCGAAGAATATATTCAGAAGCTCGACGAGGAGCTGCTTGAAGTAGCCGATAACCTGGCCAATAGCACGCGCTACGCCATTGCGTATTTTGAAAACCTGCTCAAAAAGTATGGGGTAGGGCGCGAACGCAAAACCCAGCTCCGCACCTTCGATGTGGTTACGGCCCAGAAAGTTGCGGTAGCCAACCAGAAGCTCTACGTGAACCGCCAGGACGGCTTCGTGGGCTACGGCCTGAAGAAAGACGAATTCGTAACCGACTGCTCGGACCTCGACGACATCATCGCCATCCGGCGCGACGGCACGTTTATGGTAACCAAAATTGCGGAAAAGACCTTCGTGGGTAAGGATATTCTGCAAGTGGGCGTCTATAACAAGAACGACGACCGGCTGGTGTATAATATGGTGTACGTGGACGGCGCCAGCGGCATCAGCTTCGCCAAGCGCTTTCTGGTCACGGGCATCACGCGCGATAAAGTTTACGACCTCACCAAAGGCACCAAGGGCACTAAAACGCTGTATCTCACGGCTAATCCCAACTCGGAAAGCGAAACCGTGACCGTGCAGCTCTCGGACAAAGCGCCGGCGCGGGTCAAGCAGTTTGAGTTCGATTTTGCTGAGTTGGCCATCAAGGGTAAGGGCTCGATGGGGAACATCGTGACCAAGCAGACAATCAAGAAAATAATCCAGAAGTCGCTGGGTGACAGCACACTGGGAGGTAGGGAAGTCTTTTTTGACAGTGTGGTGGGCAAGCTCAACCACACCAACCACGGCCGCTACCTGGGCACCTTCGATACCGAGCACCTGGTGCTGGTGGTGTACAAAGACGGCTCGTATGAATTGACGCCGCCTTCCACGGCCACGCACTTCGACGTGCCCAATATCGTGCTGCTGCGCAAGCTGGAGCCCGATACCGTGGTGAGCGCCGCCTACGTCGATGGCGAAACCAAATTGCACTACGTCAAGCGTTTCCACATCGAAACCACGACGTTGGAAAAGCGCTTTAGCTTCATATCCGAAAGCAAGGGCTCGAAGCTGTTGGCCGCCAGCAGCTTTGCCGAGCCCGTGGTGGAGATAAAGCTCCAGCGTGACAAGAAGGCCAACAAGGAAACCGAAACCCTGCGCCTCGACCAGTTTATTGAGGTAAAGGGCTGGAAGGCGATGGGTAATAAGCTCAACTATTATAAAATCCACAACCTGAGCCTGCTCACCGACGAAGGCCCCGAGCCCGCCCGCCGCGAGGCCAAGCGCCGCGGCGCTGCCAAGCCCGAGGAGGGCAGCGAGGCGGCCAGCGAATCCCCCGAACTACCTATGTCCGTGGATGTTACCGAAGAAGAGGTGGCCCAGTCGCAGGCGCTGCTGCGGCGGCCCAAGGCGCAGCTGGGCCTGTTTTCTGGCTAGGAGCCGGCACGTGGCCGGGAGCCGCGACGTTATGGAGTAGCTATGCCGTTGGTTCGCGTAAAAATAGGAATGCTGGTGCTGGGCCTGGCGGGGCTGGGTGGCCCGCGCGTGGCCGCGGCGCAGAAAAGGACTACCACTTCGCAGCCCTCGCCCCCGGCCCCGCTCGAAGCGGGAGAGTTGACCAATCGCCTTCCAGCCAAGAACTCGCTGGTGCCCGACTCGGTGGCCCTGCGCCAGCATCTGCGCCAGGCCGCCGCGTTGCAAGCCACGTACAAAGATTCGGAGGCGCTGGCCCAGTATCAGGAGGCGCTCAAGCTTAATGCGCGCAATTATGTTGGGCTGTGGCGGGCGGCCGTGCTCAGCGTGAGCATCGGCAACCGCTACTCGGACGAAACCCGCAAAAAAGCCTACTTCAGCGCGGCGCGCGACTACGCTACCCGCGCCGTGGCCGTGCACCCGCTGGGCGGCGAAAGCAACTATGCCCTGGCGCTGGCCCTCTTCAGCGAGGCCGGGCTGCTAAGCGCCCGCGACCGGCTGCGCATTTTTAAAGAGTTGCGCACGCCGGTGTTTCTGGCCGTGGAGCGCCGGCCCGACCTGCCCGAAGCCTGGCAGCTGCTGGGCCGCTGGCACTACCGCGTGGCGCACTACAACGTGCTGGAAAAGACGTTTTCGCGCATCGTGCTGGGCGGCTATCCACAGGGCGCTTCTACCAGAAAAGCCATCGCGGCCCTCGAAAAAGCCCGGCAGCTCGACTCCACCCGTATTCAGTATTGCTACGACCTGGCCCGGATATACAAATATCAGGGAATGCGCTACCGGGCCGTTCGGGTGCTTGAGCAAGCCATTAAGCTGCCTACTTACACCAGCGAGGACCTGACCATGAACCGCTTGTGTCAGCAATTGCTACCCCCTCTGCTGCGGGCCGTGGCCCGGCGCGACCGCCTGCACGCCCGCTGGTACGAGCGCCTGCCCGTCACGCCGGTCACGAGCGCCACCGGCCATTAAAAAAAGCAAGGCCCGGCTACTGTAGTAGCCGGGCCTTGTTCATTAGCATAACAGGCTGATTCTAAGCGGCTATCAGCTTAGCCGAGGATTCCTGGTCGCTGGGCGGCGTGTCCTGGTAGGGGCTGCCCATCTCCTTGGGGCTGGGCTCGTTGGCCGGGGCGGGGGTAGGGTTTGCCAGCTGCGTCGCCTGGGTGCCGTAGATGTGCGCCAGGTCATTGATAACGGTCTGGCCACTCACTTCCAGGTCTTTAAGGCGCCCGTCGGCGATGTCATACACGAGGCCGTGCAGGCGGGGCGGGTCGTCGCTGCGCAGCGCGTTCTGGATAATATTGGTTTTAGCCAGATTACGCACCTGCTCCATCACGTTGAGCTCCACGAGGCGGCGCAGGCGCTGGGTTTCGTCCGGGATGCGCAGCAGCTCGGTTTCGTGCAGGCGCACCACGTCGCGAATATTCACCAACCAGTTGTCAATCAGGCCATATTGCTTGTTGGCCGCGGCGGCTGCTACCCCCCCGCAACCGTAGTGGCCCACCACCAGAATATCGCGCACGCCCAGCACTTCCACGGCGTATTGCAGCACGCTGAGTAGGTTCATGTCGCTGTGCACCACCAGGTTGGCAATGTTGCGGTGCACGAACATTTCGCCCGGCCCAGTGCCCGTGATGCCTGAGGCCGGCACCCGCGAGTCGGAGCAGCCTATGAAGAGGTAGCGCGGCTGCTGGCCATTGGTCAGGCGCTTGAAAAAATCGGGGTCTTCGGCGTTGCGCTCGGCCACCCACTTGCGGTTGTTGGCTAAAATATCCTGCACGCCGCCGGTAGCTGGGGCGGCTGCTTGGTTGAAAGACATATTCATGAGGAAAATAACGGAGGGCTAAATTAACGAAAAATGATGGCCAGCGATTAATGGGCTGCCACTGCTACCCGCCTGATACCGCGCAGCTTCAGGTCGATGCCCCGCGCCGGGGCCGCCTTCCGAAACGCTTCGATGGCTTCGAGCACATCGTGGTCGATAACGTCGGACCGGGAGCCGTCGAGCAGGACGCGGCTGCCGCTGGGTAGCTGTTCCAGCGTGGTCACGATGCTGGCTTTGTTGAGGAAAGATACGTGCTCGGGCAAGCGCAGGTGCAGCAGGCTATGGGCATCGTCGGGGTCAGCGTCAGTTTCGTGGTGCCGCAGGTAGGAGCCGGTCTTGGCATTGTCCTTCAGAATAAAAAAGAAGCCCAGCACCAGCCCAATGCCCACGCCCTTGAGCAAATCGGTGAAGAGCACTGCCACGATGGTGACGATGAACGGCAAGAACTGCGCCCAGCCCAGCCGCCACTGCTGCCGGTAGAGCGCGGGCCTGGTCAGCTTGAAGCCCACCACCAGCAACACCGCCGCCAGCGCCGCCAACGGAATTAAATTCAGCACCGTGCCCAGCAACAACAAGCTCACTAACAATAAGATGCCGTGAATAAAGGCCGATAGCTTGGTTTGTCCGCCGGCCGCGATGTTGGCTGATGAGCGCACGATAACGGCCGTGAGGGGCAGGCCGCCCAGCAGGCCGCTCACCACGTTGCCCGCACCCTGAGCCAGCAGCTCGCGGTTGGTGGGCGTGCGGCGCTTTTGCGGGTCGAGGTTATCCACGGCCTCCACGCTGAGCAGCGTTTCGAGCGAGGCTACGATGGCGATGGTGAAGGCCACGCCGTAGGTGGCGGGGTTGCGCAGGGCGCTGAAATCGGGAAACGTCATGGCGCCCGCCAGCTGGCTCAGGGAAGAGAGAACGGGCAGCTTCACGAGGTGCTCGGGATGCACGGCCAGGGTAGGGGCCACGGCCAGCAGCAACTGATTGATACCCAACGCCGCCAGCACCGCCACCAGCGCGCCCGGTAGCAGCCGCGCCCAGGGCTGCCGCCGCACCGCCGGGCTGTCCCAGAGCAGTAGCACCGCCAGCCCTACCCCCCCCACCAGCACCGAGCCGGGGCTGATGTGCGCCAGCGCCGCGCCAATGGCCGAAAAGGTGTTTTCCCCATTCAGCTGCCAGAAATCCATGTCCTCGAAATAATCCCGGTCGGCTCCCAGGAAGTGAGGTATTTGCTTCATTATCAAAATAATGCCGATGGAGGCCAGCATGCCGCGAATGACGGCCGCCGGGAAGTAGAGGGCAATGACGCCCGCCCGCGCCACGCCCAGCAGCAGCTGGATAACGCCCGCCACAACAGTAGCCGCCAGCACCGCTGGCCACGAGCCCAGCGACGAAATGGCCGCCAGCATAATGGTGGTGAGGCCCGCCGCCGGCCCGCTCACGCTCACCGCCGAGCCGCTGAGAACGCTCACCAGCAGGCCCCCCACGATGCCCGAAATCAGCCCCGCCAGCAGCGGCGCGCCCGAGGCTAGCGAAATGCCCAAACACAGCGGCAACGCCACCAGAAACACCACCAGCCCCGCCGGCGCGTCCTGGCCGAGGGTGCTGAAACGGGAGGGGGTAGGCCCCCCTGGGGCCAGGGGCGCGGAGCGCGCCGGCAACGGCGCGGAAATAACCTTAGTCATGCGAATAAATAGGATGCTTGAGCCAGCCGCCAGTACCGGGGCCAGATTTATTGTTGCAAGTCTATCGCCGCGTGATTAAGATGAAGTTAAAGTGAAATTAAAAGGAAATTAAAATTGAATAACTACTTGATAATGAGTAGTTGTTTAAGCCGACTTTCTCGGCGGAACCGGCCATTCCAGCCACACGCGGGTGCCCTGGCCGGGTTCGCTGGCCAGGCGCACCGCGCCGCCGTGCAGGGCCATGATGCGCGCCGTGAGGGGCAGGCCGATGCCGTGGCCCGGCACCGCCCGCGCCGCCGCCGCCCGAAAAAATGGGACGAACACCTGCTCTAAATCACTGGGCGACAGGCCCAGACCTTCGTCGGTTACCAGCAGGGTAGGGCGGCCGGCGGGCCGGGCCAGCGTGGCCGTGACGGGCTGCCCGCCGGCGGCCGAAAACTTGCAGGCATTGTCCAGCACGTTGAGCAGGGCCGAGAGCAGCAGCGGCTCGTTGCCGGGCACCACGAAGGCCCCGGCATCGGCGCTTTCGCCCAGGTCCAGGTCCACGCGGCTGGTGGGGTAGCGGCGGCCCACCTGCTCGTGGGCCAGCAGCAGCAGCTCGCCCAGGTCCACGGGCCGCATCGGCAGCTGTGAAGGGTCGCCGGAAGCTTGGGCGATTTGCAGCAGACCGTTGGTGAGGCTGGTGAGCTGGCGGGCCGCGTCGAGGGTGCGCTGAAGCACGCGGCGGTACTCGGGGGCGGGGCGCTCGGCTTGCAGCAGGGCCACTTCCAGCTCGCCGGTGAGGGCCGTGAGGGGCGTGCGCAGCTCGTGCGAGGCATCGCGCACGAAAGTGCGCTGGCCGGCAAACGCCGCTTCGAGGCGGTCGAGCAGTTGGTTGAAGCGCTGGGCCAGGCGGCCCAACTCGTCGGCCGGGCCGGCGGCGTGGCTCAGGCGCTGGCCCAGGTTCGAGCCCGTGATGCCGTCCACCTCGCCCACCATGCGGCGCAGCGGGCGCAGGGCCTGGCCCGCGAACACCCAGCCGCCTACCCCCGCAAAAATCACCGCCGCCAGCAGGCCCGCCCCCAGCACCCGGCGCAGTCCGCGCAGCTGCTCGCGCCCGTCCTCATCCACCGACGAGGCCAGCACGATAAGGTCGCCCAGGCGCGGGTCGGCGTAGCGCAGGCCCACGGTTTCGTGAAAATCACGCTCCGGCTCCAGCACCGCCCGGCCCGTGCGGCGCACTTCCAGGAGCCAAGCGGCCGGCACCCGGCCGCCCGCCGCCCGCTGCCCCTCCCGAAACACCAGCCGCCCCGCCGCATCGTACACCTGCCCCTCCTCGGCGGGCAGCGTGCGGTAGAGCTGCCGCAAATAGCGCCGGTAGGAAGCCGCCTGGCCCGAATCGGCCCGCGCCTGCCCGTCGGCGTACACGTGCCCCATCACCTCGGCCCGGCTAAACAGGCTTTGGGTAAATGCCTCGCGCCGCGATTGCCAGGTGAAAAAATAGATGGCGGCCAGCAGCAACACCAGCGTCACCACCAGCAACGCCCCAAACTGCAAGGCCAGGCGTAAGCGAATTGACATATAATATATAAATGTAGATGAGCGTAATTTTCCTTTTGGTTTGTAGGGCTTATCCAAAGTTGTTTGTCATTGCCACGCTGCACTCACAATGACAAACAACTTTGGGTAAGCCCTAAATAAAATTCCTACTTCAAAAGCCAGAATTTATTTTACTAACTTTTATGGAAGTAAAACTATCAAACTAAAAAGTAGTCGTAAGTTTACTGCGTTGAAATGGCTTCCCAGCCTTTGCCTCATCCTTTAACGCTACGTACCAAATGCAGCCCAAAGTACCCATCACCGTTGCGACCGGCGACGGCATCGGCCCCGAAATCATGACCCAGACCCTGCGCGTGCTCGAAGCCGCGGGGGCTGCTATCACCCCGGAGTTTATCGAGGTGGGCGAGCAGGTGTACCGCGCCGGCCACAGCTCCGGCATCCTGCCCTCGGCCTGGGATTCGCTGCGGCGCACGCAGGTGCTGCTGAAAGCGCCCATCACCACGCCGCTGGGCGGGGGCTACAAAAGCCTGAACGTGACGCTGCGCAAAACCCTGGGTTTGTATGCTAATGTGCGGCCCAGCCGCAGCCTGTTTCCGGCCGTGGCCACGCGCTTCCCCGATTTAGACGTGGTGATTATCCGCGAAAATGAGGAGGATTTGTACGCCGGCATCGAGCACCAGCAAACGCCCGACGTGGTGCAGTGCCTCAAGCTGGTGTCGCGGCCAGGCTGCGAGAAAATCGTGCGCTACGCCTTCGAGTATTGCCGCCTGCACGGCCGGAAAAAGCTCACGTGCATGACCAAGGACAATATTATGAAGCTCACCGACGGTCTCTTTCACCGGGTGTTTACGGAGGTAGGGCAGGAGTACCCCGACATCAAGCAGGAGCACCAGATTATTGACATCGGCACCGCCCGGCTGGCCGACACGCCCGAGCGCTACGACGTAATAGTGACCCTGAACCTCTACGGCGACATTATTTCCGACGTGGTGGCGCAGGTGGCCGGCTCGGTGGGCCTGGCCGGCTCGGCCAACGTGGGCGACCACGGGGCGCTGTTCGAGGCTATCCACGGCTCGGCCCCCGACATCGCGGGCCAGAACATTGCCAATCCCTCGGGCCTGTTGCAGGCGGCCGTGCTCCTGCTGGTCCACATTGGGCAGGGCGAAGTGGCGGCGCGGATTCATAACGCCTGGCTCCGCGCCCTGGAAGATGGCTACCACACGGCCGACATCTACCAGCCCGGCACCAGCCAGGAGAAGGTGGGCACGGTGGGCTTCGCCGATGCCGTGATTGCCCGCCTGGGCCAGCTGCCCCAGCACCTGCGGCCCTTCCAGGCCGGCCCGGCCGCCGAGCAGAAGCCGATGGTACTGACCCCGCGCCATGCGGGCGTGCAGCAGCTGGTAGGCATCGACGTGTTTTTGCGCTGGGATGGCTCCGACCCCAACGAGTTGGGCCACCAGCTGGAAACACTTACCGGCCACCGGCTGCAACTCAAGCTCGTCACCAACCGCGGCGTGAAGGTGTACCCCAACGGCCATCCCGAAACATTCTGCACCGACCATTGGCGCTGCCGCTTCGTGGCCGCCACCGCCCGCGTGAGCGATGGGCAGCTCGGCTACACTCCCGTACCCTTTGCCGACGTGCTGGCCCTGCAACACCGCCTGGCCGATTTCAACCTCTACATCATCAAAACCGAAAACCTGTACCTGTTCGACGGCGAGCGCGCCTTTTCGCTGGGGCAGGGCGAGTAGGCTGGCAGGCCGCGGGGGGTAGGGAGAATTGCGGGTAGTACTACGTTCTTTGGGGCGGGATTTTCCTGCCCCCCCCCTTTTAGTCTTGCTCTCTTTTATGAATGCCACGCTTCGCCTGGAACTGAACGACAAGCTGTACTTGCGCGACCCGCAGGACACGGACCTGGGCCGCCGGCTGGTGGCCGAAAGTGTGCGGCTGATTGACGAAATCGGCTTCGAGCAGTTCACCTTCAAGAAGCTGGCCCAGCGCATCGAGTCCACGGAAGCGTCGCTCTACCGCTATTTTGAGAACAAGCACAAGCTGCTGGTGTACCTGGTGAGCTGGTACTGGGCCTGGCTGAGCTACCAGATTCGCTTCCACACCCACAACGTGCCCGATGCCCGCGACCGCCTGCGCCTGATTTTGGGCATTCTCACCCAGGTGCACACCGACGACGCAGGCACGACCCAGCTCGACGAGGCCGCACTCTACCGCATCGTGGTCAGCGAAGCCTCCAAAGCCTACCTCACTAAAGACGTGGATGTGGACAACCAGGCCGGGCTATTCCGCGAGTATAAGCGGCTGGTAGCCAGTATCGGCGAGGTGGTGCGCGAGATTAACCCCGCCTATCCCTACCCCCACGCCCTGGTCAGCACCCTGTTCGAGTCGGCCCGCAAGCAGCTGTTTTTTGCCCAGCACCTGCCCTCCCTCACCGACGCGGCCACCCGCCAGGGCGAGCAAAACGCCATCCACGACTTCTTAATGAAGCTGACTTTTGCCGCGCTGGCCTAAATCTGGCCGGCGCTGCTTATTTAATAGACTTGTTGTGATTTGAAAGTCAAGGACATAGATAAAAATTCCACAACCCTGCACAAACTCCTAACACGTTGTCGTAGCGTTTCCAATCGTGCATTCGTAGACGGTCACTCAAAATCCGATAACGTTTCCAGCCACCGATAGCATGTTCCACTATAATACGTTTACTCGCCTGTTCTTTATTTAGGGCTCGCTGCTCCAGGGTCAATTCTTTTCCCTTAGGTTTTTTAATTGGTAGAAAATAGGTAGGACACTTATAATCCTTACCAAACCCCAGAAATCCTAAATCCAGGCGAACAGTAAATTTTCTAAACCACTGTTTATCAACAGGAAAGAGTTGTTTAAGTAACCCATAATCATGCTGTTTTCCCGGTTGAAAATGACTTAAAAATCCAATCCACCTAGTGGTAGTAGCAATGACTATTTCTTTTAAGGTATTCGCTTTTTTTTACCACTATACGAGTCTTTCTGAGTAGTATAATCTTGCGGTCGTTGTATCCGTTGTTCCGTTCCGTCTAGTAACAACGTTTCGTGCTGGCTAAAATAAGCTTCAAATTCGTCTACGCTAGCAAACGCTCGTTTAGGCAAATGACCAGACAGTGTTAAAGCTTCTTGAAGCACCATAATTCCTCGGTCTTGATAACGTTTAGCATTCGCGGTATCCATCCCACTTACAAAACCAAGTAAATCGTAAGTTAAACTGGTTTTAAAGCTAAATAGGGTAAATAGCAGCAGTTCTTCTTCCGTTTTAATAATGGACTCATGAATGGCAAAAGCATCACGGTCAGCTATTTGTAAATCAAATAAGCGCGAATAAGCTTGCTTAAAATGAGTCAGTAATTTTTCAAATCGAGCTTGTGTCAAGCCAGTTGCTGCTCGCCATTTACGTTCGGTAGTAAGGGTCGAAGTGGAAAGTTGCATAACCTAAGCGGAAATATATTTCTCACAAATTTACGTCACCTTGTACCTCGCAACAAGTCTAATAACTGATGTTACGC
This sequence comes from Hymenobacter psoromatis, assembly GCA_001596155.1. Taxonomy (NCBI): domain Bacteria; kingdom Pseudomonadati; phylum Bacteroidota; class Cytophagia; order Cytophagales; family Hymenobacteraceae; genus Hymenobacter; species Hymenobacter psoromatis. Next base: position 628,249 of record CP014771.1, read on the forward strand.
AACAAGGAGTAGCGCGAACTTTGTAGTTCGCGTTCCCGCGCCGTTAAAGCCAGTAGAACGGCGCGGGGACGCGAACTACAAAGTTCGCGCTACTCCCCGTTATCATCTCGAATAAGATAGGGCGTAACATCAGTTAATAAGCAAAGAAAAACCGCCTACCCCCCCGGCGCGGCTCACTCCTCGCGTAGCACGTAGCCCATGCCCACCAGCGTGTGGATGAGTTTGGTGGGGTAGCCCTTGTCGGCTTTTTTGCGCAAGAAGTTGATGTACACGTCAATGACATTCGACCCCGTATCGAAATTCATATCCCAGACGTGCTCCAGCAGCTCGGCCCGGCTCACTACCCGGCCCTGGTGGCGCAGCAGGTATTCGAGCAGCGCAAACTCGCGGGCGGTGAGCTGAATAGGCTGGCCGGCGCGCTCCACGCGCTTGGTGGCGGGGTCGAGGGTGAGGTCGGCCAGGCGCAGGGGCGCGGTGGCGGCCGGCGCATCGGTGCGGCGGCGCACCAGCGCCCGCAGCCGCGCCAGCAGCTCCGCGAAGGCGAAAGGCTTCACCAGGTAATCGTCGGCCCCGGCATCGAGGCCCCGGATTTTGTCGTCCGTTTCGCCCAGGGCCGTCAGCATCAGAATGGGCACGCCGGGGTCGTGGGCCCGCACCTGGCGGCACACCTCCAGGCCGCTGAGGCCGGGCAGCATCTGGTCCAGAATCAGGCAGTCGTACTGCGTGCTCTGGGCGCGGTGCAGGCCCAGCAGGCCATCGGCGGCCAGGTCCACGGTGTAGCCCTGCTCGGTAAGGCCCTGGTGCAGAAAGGCGGCCACGGAGGGCTCGTCTTCGACAAGAAGAATTTTCATGCGGGGTAGGGGTGGTTGGCGTAGTCGGCCTGCAAAAATGCAGCGGCGCGGCTGGTTCGGAGGTGTAGGGTTATTTTTGAGGCGTAACTAAGAGGGGGTAGGAATACTAAAGAACGTCATGCTCATCTGGCGTCCGCTTGTCGAAGCATCTCTGCTGCGGTCGGTGAACGGCGCGGATAAAGCAGTAGAGATGCTTCGACAAGCGGACGCCAGATGAGCATGACGTTCTTATTTTGATACTTCATTCCTAAATCTTAATTCCCTACCCCCCCCGCCACCCCCTATGCCTCGCCGGCTCCTTCCCTTTTTGGCTTTGCTGCTGGCCGCCTGCCACGCTACCCCCGCCGAGCGGCCCGATACGCTCGTGGACCTGGCCACCGTGCAAAGTGGCCCCCGCGTGCAGGCCGATGAGCTGGACGGGGCCATTCAACAGCAGCCCGATAACACGGGCCTGCTGGCCCGCCGCGCCACCCTGCGCCTGGCCGCTGGCCAGCCCGTGGCCGCGTTGCGCGATGTGGAGGCCGCCTTGGCCATCGATGACGAGGATGGCGACCTGTATTACTTGCAGGCCCGTGCCTACCGCGCCCTCGGCCGCCTGCCGCAAGCGCTGGCCGCCGCGCGCCGTGCCGCCGACGCGGGCTTCAACTCGCCCGAGCTGCCGTTGCTCGAAGGTGAAACCCGGCTCGCGGCGCGCCAATATGACGCCGCGCTAGCCAGCCTCGACCGCACGCTGCTCCTCGACCCCGACCAGCCCGCGGCGCTGTTTTACAAGGGCTTGGCCTACGCGGCCACCCGCGATACCGCGCAGGCCCTCGACTACCTGCGCGCGGCCCTGGCCCGCGACCCGCGTGAGCCCGAGATTCTGCACCAGCTGGCTTTTTTGCTCAACGCCTACCGCCTGCCGCAGGAGGCCGCCGCCTACGCCAGCCGGGGCCTGCGCCTCGACTCTGCCTCCGGCGCGCTGCACTACGACTACGGCCGCCAACTGGAGTTGCTGGGCCGCCCCGACAGCGCCCTGCGCTACTACCGCCGCGCCCTAGCCCTTGACACCACGCAGTACCGGGCTGACTATCGCCTGGCCCTGGCGGCCAGTGCCAGCGGCCAGCGGCCAGCGTCGGTTATTCCGCATTTGCAGCGCGCCTTGCGCCTCAACCCGCGCCTGCCCCAGGCTCGCGCCATCTTGGCCGAGGCGCTGGAGGCGCAGCACCGCCTGCCCGAAGCCCTGCGCCAGTATCAGATGCTCGTGCTCGAAAACCCCAGCAATCAGCATTGGACCTATAAAGTCTGGAAGATGGGCGAACAAGTACGGGCTGCCTTGCCCGATAGCTTGCGCCCCGCGCCGGTCTATTATCGCCGGCCCGTCGTGGAGCCTGCCCAACGGCCCCAGCCCGTGGCGCCGCTGTTGGCGCGGCCGGTCCGCTAGCAGGGGGGTAGGGCAGGTGCGTAAAATAGCGCCTGCCTTTACTTGCTGGTGCCCCCGGCGTAACTTGCGCCTGCTTTGCGCTCACCGCAAGCACCAGCTTAGTAGTTATGCTCCAAATCACCCTCCCCGACGGCTCCATCCGCCAGGTCGAAGCCGGCTCGACGGGCTACGACCTCGCCGCCAGCATCAGCGAAGGCCTGGCCCGCAATGCTCTGGCCGTGAAAGTAAACGGCGAAATCCGCGACCTGCACCGCCCCCTCACCGCCGACGCCAGCCTCGAAATTCTTACCTGGAACGATGCCGGTGGCAAGCAAGCCTACTGGCACTCCTCGGCCCACCTCATGGCCGAAGCCCTCGAAGCGCTCTACCCCGGCGTGAAGCTGGCTATCGGCCCGGCCATCGAAAATGGCTTCTACTACGACGTGGACCTCGGCGAAGGCCGCACCATTTCGAGCGACGACTTCCCGGCTATCGAGAAGAAAATGCTGGAGCTGGCCAAGAACAAGAGCAAGTTTGAGCGCCGCGAAGTGCCCAAGGCTGAGGCCATTGCCTACTTCACCGAGAAGCAGGACCCCTACAAGCTGGAGCTGATTGACGGCCTCCAGGATGGCCAGATTACGTTCTACTCGCAGGGAAATTTTACCGACCTCTGCCGCGGGCCGCACATTCCCGATACGGGCACCATCAAGGCTGCTAAAATCATGAATGTGGCCGGTGCCTACTGGCGTGGCGACGAGAAAAACAAGCAGCTCACGCGCCTCTACGGCATCACCTTCCCCAAGGCCAAGGACCTCACCGAGTACCTCGAAAAACTTGAAGAAGCCAAGCGCCGTGACCACCGCAAGCTGGGCAAGGAGCTGGAGCTGTTCGCCTTTTCGGAGAGGGTAGGGGCCGGCCTGCCGCTGTGGCTGCCCAAGGGCACGGCCCTGCGCGAGCGCTTGGAGCAATTTCTGCGCAAGGCCCAGGTGAAGGCTGGCTACCAGCCGGTTGTGACGCCGCACATTGGCTCCAAAGAGCTGTACGTGACCAGCGGCCACTACGAGAAATACGGCGCCGATTCGTTCCAGCCCATCAAGACGCCTAACCCCGGCGAGGAGTTTTTCCTCAAACCGATGAACTGCCCCCACCACTGCGAAATCTACCGCACCAAGCCCCGCAGCTACCGCGACCTGCCGGTGCGCCTCGCCGAGTTTGGTACCGTGTACCGCTACGAGCAGTCGGGCGAGCTACACGGCCTCACCCGCGTGCGCGGCTTCACCCAGGACGATGCGCACATCTTCTGCCGCCCCGACCAGGTGAAGGAGGAGTTTCAGAAGGTGATTGACCTGGTGCTCTACGTATTCAAAGCGCTTGGTTTCGGTGATTTCACGGCGCAGATTTCACTCCGCGACCCCGAGAACAAGACCAAATACATCGGCTCCGACGAAAACTGGACCTTGGCCGAAAACGCCATTAAGGAAGCCACCGCCGAAAAGGGCCTGACCACCGTGACGGAGCTGGGCGAGGCCGCCTTTTACGGTCCCAAACTCGACTTCATGGTGCGCGATGCGCTGGGCCGCCGCTGGCAGCTCGGCACTATCCAGGTCGATTACAACCTGCCCGAACGCTTTGATTTAGAGTATGTAGCGCCCGACAATACCAAGCAGCGCCCCGTGATGATTCACCGGGCTCCGTTTGGCTCGCTGGAGCGCTTCGTGGCCGTTCTCATCGAGCACACCGCTGGTAATTTCCCGCTTTGGCTCTCGCCCGAGCAATTTATCGTGCTACCCATCTCCGATAAATTCGCCGACTATGCTTACGAAGTGAAGGCCCGCCTCGAAGCCGCCGACCTGCGCGGCACCGTCGATGCCCGCGACGAGCGCATTGGCCGCAAAATCCGCGATGCGGAGATTGCTAAAACGCCTTATTTATTGGTAGTTGGCGAAAAAGAAGTGCAGGATGGCATCGTGAGTGTGCGCCGCCACGGCGAAGGTGACCTCGGCTCAATGCCAATCGATGACTTCATTAAAAGCGTTAATAGCCAAGTTGCCGAGGCAATGGGCTAGTTTTTACTGGGTAATGGGCAGTGATTAAAGACTAAGGGCGGGCTGTTTTCTGGCTGGCCTCCCTTAGTAATCACTGGCCATTACTCATTAATTTCTCCTATCATTTTGATTTGCCAGTAAAAAGACGGATATTTGCGGCCCGAACGATTGGCTGCAAGGCCCGTTGCTCGTCGCCTTAAAATTATTCCCCGCCACACTTTAGCAGGAGGACTTTCGCCATAGCTACCCCGAATCGTCGGTACGTGCCCCGCCAGCAGGTGGAGGAGCCGTTCAAAATCAACCAGAAAATCACCGCTCGCGAGGTTCGCCTTGTGGGGGATAACGTCGAGCAGGGTATTTACCCCACCGACCAAGCCCGTAAAATGGCCCAGGACCAGAACCTGGACCTGGTGGAGATTTCGCCCACGGCCACGCCGCCCGTGTGCCGCGTCATCGACTACTCGAAATTCAAGTACGAGCAGAAGAAGAAGACCCGTGAGCTAAAGGCTAAGCAAACCAAGGTTGTCCTCAAGGAAATCCGCTTCGGACCCAATACGGACGACCACGACTTTGACTTTAAGCTCAAGCACGCGCAGGAGTTCCTGAAAGAAGGTGCTAAAATCAAAGCCTACGTTCACTTTGTGGGCCGAAGCATTGTCTTCAAAGAGCGCGGCGAAATTCTGCTGCTCAAGTTTGCTCAGGCTCTGGAAGAGTTGGCCAAAGTGGAGCAGTTGCCCAAGCTGGAAGGCAAGCGCATGTTCCTCTACTTAGCCCCCAAGGCGGCGGTAGTGGCCAAAGCCGTTCCCAAGCCCACCGCTACTCCCGCCGACAAGGCCAAAGCTCCTGCTCCCAAGGAGAAGGAAGCAAAGCCGACGCAGGAGCCTGCCGCCACCGAATAGCTTAACCCCGTTTGTTGATGGCTGCCGTTGCCGACTAAGTAAGTCGTTCAGCGTCAGTACCAAACAATCAATAATCAACCCAACCCCATGCCCAAAGTAAAAACCAAGTCGGGTGCCAAGAAGCGTTTCAAGCTGACTGGCACTGGCAAAGTGAAGCGTAAGCACGCCTTCAAGTCGCACATCCTGACCAAGAAGAGCACCAAGCGTAAGCGCGCCCTCACCCATAGCGGCCTCGTTAGCTCGGCCGACATGAACCGGGTGAGTCAGATGCTGAATATTTAAGTTAAAAGTTAAGAGTTAAAAGTTAAGAGTTGGCTATTGCTGTCACTCCGTAGCTTCCACTCTTAACCTTTAACTCTTAACTCTCAACTCAATCACCAGGCTTCCGGCTGAAACATCCGTTTCTCAAGCAACCACGCGCCGGCTGCCAAAAACAATCAGGTTATGCCAAGGAGTGTAAACCATGTGGCCTCGCGCCACCGCCGCAAAAAAGTAATGCGCCTCGCCAAAGGCTACTATGGCCGGCGCAAGAATGTCTGGACCGTTGCGAAAAACGCCGTAGAAAAGGGCTTGCTCTATGCCTACCGCGACCGCAAGGTAAAGAAGCGCGAATTCCGCGCCCTCTGGATTCAGCGCATCAACGCCGGTGCCCGTGAGCATGGCCTATCGTATTCGCAGTTGATGGGCGGCCTGAAAAAGGCTGGCATTGAGCTCAACCGCAAAGTGCTTGCCGACCTCGCCCTGAACCACCCCGCAGCTTTTGCGGGCATCGTTGAGAAAGTGAAGTAAGGTGGCCGGGCTACGCACGTAGCCCGCGCCTTTCGACTGACCCTGAAAAGCGCTTGCCCCCAAAAGAGGAGGCAAGCGCTTTGTCATTTTAATCGATAATAAAACGATTGGTTCACAAAGGGTTAGCACTTATAATTGAGGAGCCCCACTCCAGCCTAAGCTAAAGTGGGGCTCAAAAAAGTAGCGGGGACGAGAGTTGAACTCGTGACCTCAGGGTTATGAATCCTGTGCTCTAACCAACTGAGCTACCCCGCCAGTTGGTGGTTTGGGAGCGCAAAGGTACAAAAAAAACCTTTCTTCGCAAGCCTTCGCTTAAAAAATACTTGTTTTCCTGCCCGCAAAGCCGCTTTTAGCGATTAGTGACGGGCCAATTTCCTCTTACTCATTCACATGGCTATGCCCGCCGCCGCAAAGCGCCGCTTCGAGATGGAATACTCGATTAACGCTTCTCCCAAAATCCTCTTTCCCTACATCGCCTCCGCCTCCGGTTTGTCGCAGTGGTTTTGCGACGATGTGCGCCTCTACCCCGACCACCGCCTCGATATGGTGTGGGACAAGCAAAGCCACTTCGCCGAAATCGCTACCCAGCGCCCAGGACGCAGCATTCGCTACGTGTTTCTAGATGAGCACAAGCGGCCGTTGACTGACGCGAACTACCTGGATTTTGTCCTGGAGTCATCGAGTATTACGGACGAAGTCTTTCTGCGGGTCACGGACTACTCCGACCACCTCGATACGCAGGAGCATTCGGAGCTGTGGGAAGGGCTCGTGGGCAAGCTTCGGGAGCAAGTAGGGGGGTAGGCACTATCCCTGAGAGTAATTGCGTTAGGCTGTGCGGTAAGCTTTCGCTTGCCGTTGTTCGTCGGGGCGCTTTTATTTGGCTAAAAACGGCAAGCGAAAGCTTACCACACTTTTCCCGGCAAGCTGAAGCTTACCCTACACGTTTGTGAAAAAGCTAGACAAACTCATTCTGAAGGCCTTTGCCGGGCCATTTTTACTCACGTTTGCGGTAGTGGAATTCATTTTCCTTACCCAGACGCTGTTGAAATACCTGGACGATATTATCGGGAAGGACCTGGGGCTAACGGTAATTCTACAGCTGCTGTTTTTTCTCAGCGTCACGATTATCCCCATTTCCCTACCCCTGGCGGTGTTGCTGTCGTCGCTGATGACCTACGGCAACCTGGGTGAACACCATGAGCTAACGGCCATCAAAGCCTCGGGCATTGCCCTGACCCGCATTTTGCGGCCGGTGTGGCTGGTGAGCACGGTGCTGGCCCTGTGCGCCTTTTGGTTTAATGAGCGCATCGTGCCCAAAGCCAACCTGAGTGCCTACAGCCTGCTCTGGGACGTGCGTCAGAAAAAGCTGGCGCTGGACATTCGGCCCGGCGTTTTTTACAACGGCATTCCCGGCTACACCATCAAGGTGGACAAGAAAGTGGGTCCGAATAAGGACATTCTGATGGGTGTCATGATTTATGACCACACCCAAAAGACGGGTAATGCCACGGTGCTGCTAGCCGATTCGGGCCGCATGTTTACCCGGTTCAATGGGCAGTACCTTGGTTTTGAGTTATTTAGGGGGCATGAATACGTGGAGCAGCCCGATGCGCAGAATCGTGCGGCGGCCTCCTTTATCCGGCAGGCTTTCAAGCGGAACATGATAACCTTCTCGCTGGCTTCATTCGACCTGAACAACACGAAGAAAGAGCTATTCAGCACCAACCGGATGATGCTGAATATTCCGCAGCTCTTTCACGCCTCCGATTCTATTCAGCGCACGCTGGCTCGCGAACGCCGCATGCTGCCGGCCCGGCTGGGCGGCTACTACACCTACCTGCGGCTCGATACCACGGGCCGCACCCAGGACCGCAAGCTCGCGGTTTTGCAGGTGCCCGCTTCGCGCCTACCCCCCCTCACGGCCACGCAAGTCGAGCAGGCGCTCAACCGGGCCCGCAACGTGAACTCGTTTATTACGGCCACCTCACAGCGGCTCTACGAGGTTGCCCGCGAGTCGGCGGAGTTTCGCATCGAGGTCTATCGCAAATACACGCAATCGACGGCCGTGCTTCTAATGTTTCTGATTGGGGCACCACTCGGGGCTATTATCAAGAAAGGCGGCCTGGGAATTCCTATTCTGGTATCTATTCTGTTCTTCATCGTTTTCTATGTGTTCGATACGATGGGCTCGAAATACGGTCGCGACTTCGTGCTGCCGGTGGGGGTAGGGATGTGGCTATCGAACGCCATTCTATTTCCGTTCGGGGCTTTCTTTCTTTACCAGGCTTACAACGACTCGGGGCTGCTGGAGCTGGATTTCTGGCGTCGGCTGGCGCAGCGGCTGCCCCGCTTTCCGAGGCTGCGCCGGCTGGCAGCTCCCATTGCGGAAGGAGGATAGGAATTGCGCTCAAAACTCCGTACCTTTGCACCCGCCCCGAGTTGTGGGGCACGCATTTCTCCTATTTTTTCAATCTAAGACGGGTTCTCCCTATCTGCCGATGATACTCTCGACCGAGGCCAAGCAGGCCATCTTCGAAAAAAACAGCCTTCAGAAAGTTACCACCGATACCGGTTCGGCCGAGTCGCAAATCGCGCTCTTCACGCACCGCATCACGCACCTCACGGAGCACCTGAAAGTTAACAAAAAAGACCACAGCACCCGCCTGGGTCTGTTGAAGCTGGTAGGCAAGCGCCGCCGCATGCTGGATTATCTCCAGCACCGCGAAATCAACCGCTACCGCGCCATTATCAAGGAGTTGGGTATCCGTAAGTAAGCCCACCCGCTGAGAGTAGGGAGCCTTCCAAGCGAGGGTTCCCTACTCTTTTTTTTGCCCATTTTGAGTAGGGGCGGGGCTTGCCCCCGCCCGTCGTTGAACCGAAGCTGGCCCCGGCCAACGCCCGCCGTTGAACGATACCCGTTGCAGTCGGTTCAACGACGGGCGGGGGCAAGCCCCGCCCCTACAATTCTTTTCCCCATGCCCGCTCCCCACGCGATTACCAAAACCCTGGCGCTGCCCGACGGCCGCCAGATTTCCATCGAAACCGGCAAGCTTGCCAAATTTGCTGACGGTGCCGTTGTCGTGCGCCTCGGCGACACGATGTTGCTGGCCACCGTCGTGTCGGCCCCGAGCCAGCGCGAAGGCGTTGACTTCCTGCCGCTGTCGGTGGACTACCAGGAAAAATTCGGCTCGGCCGGTAAGATTCCCGGCTCGTTTCAGCGCCGCGAAGGCCGCCTGAGTGACTATGAAATCCTCATTTGCCGCCTCGTGGACCGCATTCTGCGGCCTATGTTTCCCAAAGACTACCACTACGAGGTGCAGGTAATGATTACCCTTATTTCGGCCGATAAAGAAGTGCAGCCCGACGCGCTGGCCGCGCTGGCCGCCTCGGCCGCGCTCTCGATTTCGGATATTCCGTTTGCCGGACCGATTTCGGAAGTACGGGTAGCCCGTATCGACGGTCAGTTCCAGATTAACCCCAAAACCAGCGACTTGGCTCGTGCCGATATGGACCTCATCGTGGGGGCCACTGCCGACTCAGTAGCGATGGTGGAAGGCGAGATGAATGAAGTGAGTGAGGAAGAGATGGTGGCGGCCATTGCTTTCGGCCACGAAGCCATTAAAGCCCAGGTGCAGTTGCAAAAGGACCTGGCCGAGGCTGTAGGCCGCACCGCCGACTCGCCCACCCGCGAGTATCCGAAGTACGAGGAGAATGAGGCGTTGAAAAAGCGTGTTCAGGACGGTATCTACCAGGGTGCTTACGAGGTGGCCCGTTCGGGCAACGCCAGCAAGGCTGGCCGCAAAGAAGGCTTTACGGGCGTGAAAAAAGCGTTCCTAGAAAAGCTAGTAGCCGAAGACGCTGAGCTGAATATGAAGCAGTTCAGCCGCTACTATTCGTCGGCGGAGAAGAAGGCTATTCGCGATATGATGGTGAAGGAGCGCGTGCGCCTCGACGGACGTCAGCTCACCGAAATTCGCCCTATCTGGTCGGAAATCAACTACTTGCCCGGTGCCCACGGCTCGGCCATCTTCACCCGCGGCGAAACGCAAAGCCTGACTACGGCTACTCTCGGCACCAAGCTCGACGAGCAGATTGTGGACCAGCCGCTGACCAAGGGCTACTCGAAATTCATGCTGCACTACAACTTCCCTGGTTTCTCAACTGGCGAAGTGAAGCCCAACCGGGGCGCCGGCCGCCGCGAAATCGGCCACGGCAACCTGGCCGCCCGTTCGCTCAAGCGCGTGCTGCCACCCGACGACGAAAACCCCTACACCATCCGTATCGTGTCGGACATCCTGGAGTCGAACGGCTCCAGCTCGATGGCCACCGTCTGCGCCGGCTCGCTGGCGCTGATGGATGCCGGCGTGAAGGTGCGCGCCGCCGTGGCGGGCATCGCGATGGGCCTCGTGCAGGACAAGGAAACCGGCGAATACGCCGTGCTGAGCGATATTCTGGGCGATGAGGACCACCTCGGCGACATGGACTTCAAGGTAACCGGCACGGAGAAAGGCATTTGCGCTTGCCAGATGGACATCAAAATCCAAGGCCTCAGCAATGAGATTCTGACCGCCGCGCTGCACCAGGCCCGCGAAGGCCGCCTGCACATTCTGCGCGAGATGGCCAAGACTATTGCCGCCCCGGCCGCCGAGTTGAAGGCGCATACCCCGCGCTCGCACAAAATGCTGATTGACAAAGAGTTTATCGGTGCCATCATCGGGCCGGGCGGTAAAGTCATCCAGCAGATTCAGAAGGATACCAATGCTACGGTAATCATTGAGGAGAAGGATGAGAAGGGCCACGTGAGCATTTACGCGGCTAACCAGAACGATATGCAGGGTGCCATTGACCGCATCCGCGCTATCGCGGCGCAGCCCGAAATAGGCGAAACCTACAAGGGCAAGGTGCGCAGCATTCAGCCCTACGGCGCGTTCGTGGAGATTATGCCGGGTAAGGATGGCCTGCTGCACATTTCGGAAGTGACGCACGAGCGCATTGCTTCGCTCGAAGGCGTGCTGGAAGTGGGTCAGGAAATCGACGTGAAGCTGGTTGACATCGACAAGAAAACCGGTAAGTATCGCCTCTCGCGCAAAGTGCTGCTCGAAAAGCAGGCGTAATTTTTGAGCGGGGGTAGGGCGATGAAACCGTTGCCTTACCCCCTGCCAAATGACCCAAAAGAACTTTCGCTCGTATAGCCTTGTTAATTTCGGTTAGATTGGAATAAGCTCAAAAAATCATTATCCTCCGAATAACTTCTTTAGAATTACCCAGTTAGCGCCATTACCGATGAGACAGCTAAAAATCAGCAAGCAGATTACCAACCGCGAAAGTCAGTCGCTGGATAAATACCTCCAGGAGATTGGCAAAGTGGACCTGCTGACACCCGACGAGGAGGTGACGCTGGCGCAGCGTATCCGCGATGGCGACCAGAAAGCGCTCGAAAAATTGACCAAAGCCAACCTGCGTTTCGTGGTGTCGGTAGCAAAACAATATCAGAACCAAGGCCTTAGCCTGGGTGACCTCATCAATGAGGGCAACCTTGGTCTTATCAAAGCAGCCAAGCGCTTTGACGAAACCAGGGGTTTTAAATTTATTTCCTACGCTGTTTGGTGGATTCGCCAGAGCATTCTGCAGGCTTTGGCCGAGCAGAGCCGCATTGTGCGCCTACCCCTCAACCGAGTAGGTTCGCTGAACAAAATCAGCAAGTCGTTCTCGGAGCTGGAGCAGAAGTTTGAGCGGGAGCCCTCGCCTGAAGAAATTGCCGAAGTGCTCGAATTAACGACTTCGGAAGTCGTGGACACCCTGAAAATCTCGGGTCGCCACGTATCCGTAGATGCGCCTTTCGTGCAGGGCGAAGAAAACCGCTTGCTTGACGTGCTCGAAAACGAGGACGAAGAAAAGCCGGATTCAGGCCTGATGAACGACTCGTTGCGCAAGGAAGTGCAGCGGGCACTCTCGACGCTTACCAAGCGGGAGGCTGACGTGATTACGCTCTATTTTGGGCTGAATGGCGAAGCGGCTTTGACGCTGGAGGAAATCGGCGAGAAGTTCAACCTCACTCGTGAGCGGGTGCGCCAGATAAAGGAAAAGGCCATTCGCCGCCTGCGCCACACGTCGCGCTCGAAGGCCCTCAAGCCTTACTTAGGCTAGTTTTTGTCTTATTTTTGCCTGAAACCCTGACCGTGAGGTTGGGGTTTTTTGTAGGGTAAGCTTCAGCTTGCCGCGCTCAAAAGAGATTGAATTTTAGAAAACGGCAAGCCAAAGCTTACCCTACTTTATGGAACACATTCATTGCCTGATTATTGGGTCGGGCCCGGCGGGCTATACGGCCGCTATTTATGCTGCGCGGGCGGGCTTGAACCCCGTGATGTATCAGGGCCTGCAGCCCGGCGGGCAGCTCACGATTACCAACGACGTGGAGAATTTTCCGGGCTACCCCGACGGTGTCATGGGCCCGGAGATGATGGAGGACCTGAAAAAGCAGGCCGCCCGCTTCGGCACGGACGTCCGCTACGGCATTGCCACGAAGGTTGACTTTTCGGGCCATCCGCACAAAATCACGGTGGACGAAACGGTGGAGCTAACGGCCGATTCGGTCATTATCGCCACCGGGGCTTCGGCCAAATGGCTGGGGCTACCCTCCGAGGCGCGGCTGAACGGCTCGGGCGTATCGGCGTGCGCTGTGTGCGACGGCTTCTTCTACCGCGGTAAGGAGGTGGCCATCGTGGGTGCCGGCGACACCGCTGCCGAGGAGGCCAACTACCTGGCCAACCTGTGCTCGAAAGTCTATATGCTGGTGCGCAAGGACGCCATGCGGGCGTCGAAAATCATGCAGAAGCGGGTGCTCGACAACCCCAAGATTGAGGTGCTGTTTGACACGGCTACTGATGAAATTCTGGGTGAGCACGCCGTGGAGGCCGTGCGGGTAAAGAACCTGGTGACGCACGAAACGCGCGAAATCCCCGTTCATGGGTTCTTCGTGGCAATTGGCCACGAGCCCAACTCCAAGATTTTTCACGATTACCTGCACCACGATGAGCAGGGATACTTGAAAACCCTACCCGGCACCTCCAAGACCAACGTGGATGGGGTGTTTGCCTGCGGCGACGTGCAGGATTTTACGTACCGCCAGGCCGTGACGGCGGCCGGCACGGGCTGCATGGCCGCGCTCGATGCCGAGCGCTACCTGGCCGGTTTGCACGGTTAAACAAAGCTAACTGGGCGCGCTTCAACGCCCCGGCCGGCGACTTCTAGTCAACACGCGGTAGTGGCCCGCTTTACCGGGCCGCTACTGTTACTTAAGGGCTGCATTTGAATCTTCCCAAGCCTCTTTTTCGCTTCCTCGCGCCTCTGCTCTTGCTGGCCTGCTGGCTGGGGGGTAGCGCGCCAGCGCAGGCGCAACGCCATAAGAAAACGCCCGCTCCCAAGGCGCGGGCCGGCACGCCGCGCAACCGCGACTTCTTTCGTATTCGCACGCCCACTATGCGCTACGTGAAGCCCGATACGACCAGCATCATCGAAACGGAGGAGATACCCGATGATAAGTCGGACGCCGCCAAGTCCATCTTCAACCCGGCCCGCAAACTCAGCATCGTGAGCGAGGATACAACCACGCTGAATGAGGGCGGGCAGTCAATTGTGGAGATGTCGGACGAGGTGCTGATTGACTCTTCGTGGGTGAAAGTGGCGGGCTATTATGCCATTTGGGACACGTATAATATTAATCCCTACCGGGTAGATGGCCGCCGCATCCGCGATACCCTCACGCTGCGACTGGTTGAGCCCGAGCGCCAGCGCTTTGCCAGGATGCCCCTCGTCACTACCCCCGTTACCTCGGGCTTCGCCTTCCGTTGGGGCCGCTGGCATTTTGGGGTCGACCTCGACCTGGAAACCGGCGATTCCGTGCGCGCGGCCTTCGACGGGGTTATCCGCATCAGCAAGTGGGACGGTGGTGGCTACGGTAATTATCTGCTTGTGCGCCACTACAATGGCCTCGAAACCCTCTACGGTCACTTGAGCAAGCCGTTGTTGCCAGTGGGTACTTTCGTGCGGGCCGGGCAGGTGATTGGGTTGGGGGGTAGCACGGGCCGTAGCACGGGTTCGCACCTGCATTTTGAGGTGCGCTACGAAGGCAATCCTATCAACCCAACCTATCTGTACGATTTCCCCGATTACAAGCTGCGCGGGGAAACGTTTACCATTACTTCGGCACTGTTTAACTACTACAGTCACGCTTTGCACCGCGGTAGCCGGAGCCGGGGTGAGCCCACGGCCGCCCGGCGCGTGGCCACGCACAAGATTCGCTCGGGCGATACACTGTCCGAAATTGCTGACCGTTACGGCGTGCGGGTGAGCACGCTAAAACGCCTTAATCCGAACCTGCACGGTAAGCTTCAACCAGGTAAAAAATTGCGAATCAAGTAATAGTATAGAAGCTGTTCGCTTATTATTTAATTCGTAGTATAAATTATAAATTAAATCAGCTCTAAAAAAACCGGTCAATCAACCAGTTTTTTTAGAGCTGATTTAATTTAGCGAAGCGTAGGCTAAGTTGCCTAGTGCGCCCGCTCGCGGTGAATCTGGCGGCTGTCGTGGTTCAGTTCGCCGTTAAGTTGCTGGCGCTGACCGGCAGTGAGGCGGCCTCCGTCGGCGCGACGCTCAGCGTGCGCCTGCGCCTGAATACCACGGTCTTCGCCCCGCAGCTTACGGGCCTGGTGGCGGTTCAGCTGGCCGTCGGCCCGGCCGGCGGCAACACGGTCGCGCTGATTTTCAACGCGTTGATTAATCGTCTGGGCTTGGCTAGTGAGAGCCAGGGCGAGTCCGCAGGCAAGCGGCAACAGGAACTTTTGCATGATAGAAGATAAAGGTTGGTTGGGTTACGGTGTTTTGATGAAGGGCTCCAACCAGAGTTTAAGCTACCGGTACAAAATTTATTTTGCAGACTGATTAAGACGGGAAATTGTCGGGCGGTGGCAGCGATACCTTTGTAGCAACCAGCCAATATGCTGGTATTTGCATTATGAAGCTTGCTGTTTTGGCCTTGGGGGCCCACCCCGACGATGTAGAGATGTCGTGCGCGGGTACGTTGCTGGCCGCCGTGGCGGTGGGTAAGAAAGTTGGTATCGTGGACTTTACCCGCGGGGAGCTGGGCACCCGCGGCACGCCCGAAACCCGCGCCGCCGAAGCCGAAGCCGCCAGTAAGATTTTGCAGCTCAGCGCCCGCGAGAATCTGGGCATGGCCGACGGTTTTTTCCAGAATGACCGGGCGCATCAGCTCCTGCTCATCGCGGCTTTGCGGCGCTATCAGCCTGATATCGTATTGGCCAACGCCATCACGGACCGGCACCCCGACCACGGCCGCGCTGCCCAGCTGGCTACCGAGGCGTGCTTTCTGAGTGGTCTGCGCATGATTGAAACCTTCGATGAGCACGGCCGGCCGCAGGAAGCCTGGCGGCCCAAACACGTGTACCACTACATCCAGGACCGGCAAATAGCGGCCGATTTTGTGGTGGACATTACCCCCCACTGGCCCGGCAAGTGGGCAGCTATCAACGCCTACGGCAGCCAGTTTTTCAACCCCACCGCCGACCCGGCCGCGCCCCAGACTTACCTGTCGAGCCCGGCCTTCGCCAGCTTTATGGAGGCGCGGGCGCGCGAGTTTGGCCATTTAGTGGGGGTAGAGTTTGGCGAGGGCTTCACCAAAGAGCGGACACTGGGCGTGAAGGAATTGGGCGACTTGATTTAGCCGTTTGTCCTTGCGCTCGCAAGGACAAATGGGGGTAGCGTCTTATACCTTCACCGCCGCTCGCTCGGCGCGGATTTCTTCCACGGGTACGGGGTCTTGCGCTTGTTCGGGCGGGTCGCGCAGGAGGTCGTGAGTAGCGGTGGCGGGCTTCACGGTGAGCGGTACTTTTTCGAGGGCTACGTCGCTGGTATCGAGGCCAAAGAGCTGCTGGTCGGAGATGGCGAAGCGGTTGACGAAGAAGTAGCCGTTCAGAATGAAGCGCTCCTTGAAGCTGAGCTGGTTATCGTAGCTAAGCACCTTTTCGAGCACCACGAAGCGGAAATCGCCGGGCATCTGGTAGCGGGCCAGCGAGTCGTAGCGCGAGGTAATGTCGATTTCACCCTCCTTGCCCATTTGCTCCAGCACGCGGCGAAACAGCAGGTTGAGGCGCGGCTGCACCCGGAAGCCCAGCTTGAAATTGATTTTGTAGGCCACGCCGGGTACCAGCTCTTCCACCGAGTAGCGGGTCGAGTACGGGTCAGTGAGGATGCTCATGTTGATGAACCAGTAGCGGTCGGCGCGCTTGGGCTGCTTGCGCAGGATGGAATACATGATTTCGTTTTCCAGCTCGCCGGGCTTTTTGCTGTGGGTGAGGTACACGAGGTTGCTGGCGTATTTGGTTACCGACTCATCCTTGCTCAATTCGAGGAGGGTAGGCCGAGTGCCAGCCACCGACACCAGGCTCAGCAGGCTGTTCTTGATTTCGCGGCCGCGGTAGCCCACGTACATCATGAGAATCAGGCCCCACTCGAAGACCAGGATGCCCAGCCGGTTGAGTAGTTTGGTGACGTTGGCGATGAGAAAGGACGATTCGACGGTGAAAAAGACCAGCATAATCAACGTCACGACCGGAATGGACCAGTGCTTGACGCCGCGTAGGTACTGCGACAGCAGAATGCTGGTCATGAGCATGGCCACCGTGATGCTGAAGCCGTAGGCCGCCGTCATGGCTTCCGAAGTTTTAAACCAGAGCTGCACGCACACGCAGCCGAACCACAGCAGCCAGTTAATGCTGGGCACGTAAATCTGGCCGCGCTGGTCGGTCGGGAACAGCACCCGCACCTTGGGCCAGAAGCGCAGGCTCACGGCCTCCGAAATGAGCGTGTAGGAGCCCGAGATGAGCGCCTGCGAAGCGATAATGGTGGCCATCGTGGCCAGGATGATGAGCGGCACGAGGGCCCACTGCGGCGCAATCATGAAAAACGGATTCTGGTTCGAGGCCAGCGTGTGGCCCAGGTGGCCCATCGTCCAGGCAGCCTGGCCCAGGTAGTTGAGCACTAGGGCAGTCTTGACGAAAACCCAGGACGTGCGGATATTTTTGCGCCCGCAGTGGCCCAGGTCGGAGTAGAGCGCCTCGGCCCCGGTGGTGCAGAGAAATACCGCGCCCAGCAGCCAGAAGCCTTTCGGATATTCGGTTAATAGCCGGATGGCGTATACCGGATTGAGCGCGGCCAGCACACCGGGATAGTGCAGAATCTGGGCCAGGCCCAGCGCCGCGATAGTCGAAAACCAGACCAGCATTATTGGCCCGAAAGCCGCGCCCACTATCTTGGTGCCGAACTGCTGAAACGCGAACAGCAGCGTGATAATGGCAATCACGACGATGACAATCGTCTCCGTGTTGAGGGCGGGGTAGAGAATTTTCAGGCCCTCAATGGCCGATGATACCGAGATGGGTGGCGTAATAATGCCATCGGCCAGCAGGGTGCCCGCCCCGATGATGGCCGGAAACAGCAGCCAGTGCCCGCGCTTTTTCACCAGCGAAAACAGCGAAAAAATGCCGCCCTCGCCGTGGTTGTCGGCCTCCAGCGTGAGCATGATGTACTTGATGGTGGTCTGGAGCGTGAGCGTCCAGAACACGGCCGACACGCCGCCGTACACCAGCAGCTCGCTCACCGGCCGGTCGCCGATGATGGTTTGGAACACGTAGAGCGGCGACGTGCCAATGTCGCCGAAAATGATGCCCAGCGTGACCAGCAACCCCGCCGCCGTGACGCGGCGCAGGTGAATGTTGTCTTCGGTAGGAAGGGTAGACATAGGGTAATGGGTGATGGGGAATAAGTAATGGGGTAGGCCGGTATGCTCAGGCCACGGGCAGTGTGAAGTAAAAAATACTGCCCTGGCCGGCGGTGCTCTCCACGCCCAGCTCGCCGCCCTGGCTGGCAATAAACTCGCGCGAGATGCTCAGGCCCAGGCCGGTGCCGTGGTCGTCGGCCGCGCCGGCGGGGGTAGGGGCGGGGCCTTGGGCGAAGCGCTC
The DNA here is from genome assembly GCA_001596155.1 of Hymenobacter psoromatis. NCBI lineage: Bacteria > Pseudomonadati > Bacteroidota > Cytophagia > Cytophagales > Hymenobacteraceae > Hymenobacter > Hymenobacter psoromatis. The sequence continues at coordinate 646,273 of CP014771.1, forward strand.
GAAAATGCGCTGCTGGTCGGCCGCCGCAATGCCGGGGCCGTGGTCCTGCACCTGCACGCGCACGGCCCGCAGGTCGGGGGTAGGGGCGGCGCTGAGCAGAATGTGCCCCTGCTCGGGCGAGTAGCGCACGGCGTTCACCAGCAGGTTGAGTAGCACCCAGGCGGTTTTTTCGTGGTCGGCGCGGATAGGCGGCAAGTCGGCAGGTAGCAGGGTGTCGAGGGTGAGGTGGCGTGCCCGCAGTTGCCCTTGCAGGGGCGTGGTGGCGGCCGCCACCAGGTCGGCCACGGCCAGCGGGCGCGAGTCGAGGGCAATGCCCTGGCCCACGTCGAGCTGCGCCACGGTCAGTAGTTCGCCCACCAGGCGCAGCAGGCGCTGGTTTTCCGCCTTTATGGTGGTGACAATCTCCTGCTGCTCCGCGTTGAGGCCACCCACGCGCGGGTCGTGCAAGAGCTTGAGGTTGAAGTTAATGCTTGAAAGCGGCGTTTTCAGCTCGTGCGCGGCCGTGGCCAGAAAGTCAGATTTAGTCTGGTCGAGCTGCCGAAAAGCCGACACGTTGCGCAGGGCCAGCACCGTGCCCACGGCCTCCATCTGGTCGCGCGCCTCATTGAAGGCCACCGCCTCATGCACGGCCAGCTGGTAGTGCGCCGGCGTGCCATCGGTCCCCACCACTGAAAAGGGCTGCGGACCGGCGGGCCGCTGGCCCACCGGCAGCAGCGCCGGAGCCAGCAGCTGCGCAAAAACCGGGTTGTCCTGGGCCAGCTCAGTGGCCGGGCGGCCCAGAATGCGGCCTTCGGGCAGGTCCAGCAGGGTGCAGGCGGCGGGGTTGGCCACGAGCAGCCGGCGGCTGGGGTCAAGCAGGAAAATCGGCTCGCCCAGGGTTTGCACGAGGCCACTGGTGCGGTTGCGCTCCGTCACGACATCGGCCAGGCTGTGGCTGCGAATGTCCTGCACGTGTACCAGCAGGCGGTTGAAGGCGGCTGTCACCTGGCCCACCTCATCGCTGCTCTCGATGGGCACGGTGGCCGCGAAGTCGGTGCGCGTGGCGTGGTCGAGGCTGGCGGCCAGCTTGCGCAGGCCGCCCACGGCCGCCTGTGGCACGCTGCCCACCAGCATCAGGCCCACCAGGGCGCTCAGCACACTGAACAGCAGCAGGTAGTTTTTGGCCTGGGCGGCGGCGTGCATTGCCTGGCCGTTTTTGCGGGCCAGGGCCGTCAGGTTGAGCCCCACCACGCGGTGCGTGAGCTGGCGCAGCCGCGCCTGGCTGGCGGCGGCATCCGGGCCGGGGTAGGCGCTCAGCACCTGGGTAAGGCTATCAACGAGGCGGCGCTCGCCGGGCTCAGTGATGTTGGCAGCCTCGCGGGCCAGCAGGCCGTGCAGGCGGCCCAGAGCCGGCGCGGCGGCCGGGACGGCCGCCAACTCATCCAGAGCCTGCAACATGCCCTGACCCAGCTGCACCGAGTAAAAGTTGTCCTGCAATACCGTCCGGTTGGCCCGGTCGAGCCGGCTCAGCGTGACGGAGGCGTAAAAGGAAATGCCCAGCAGCAACCCCAGCATAGCCAGGAAACCCAACGTTATTTTGGTGTGCAAACGCATAATGGCAACCGGTATGCGCCGCTGATGCGGTGCCGGTAAGCCAACAGTAGCGAATGAAGGGCCTTACAAGAAAAAGGAGGGGGTAGAGATTATTTTTATGCTGATAATCAGCTTGATAAATTTGTTATTATCGAATTTCGACGCAGGGCCTCACCTGCCTGGTGGGTCATTTTGACCCGGTGGCCAGGTCAAAATGGGGCACGAATACCAGGCCAAATCGCCGGTCATTGCGAGCCTGCGAAGCAATCGCACCCAGAATGAGTCGTGCGTAAAAGCTAGGCACCAGCATTTAGCAAAAACTTGATACCTCACCATTTTAAGAAAATGGGCCTTCCTAAATTTGCACCCGCAACTTCAGACGTAATATGACGGCTAAACTTCCCGACCTCTCTATTTCCCGGAAAGCGGAGATAGTTGCCCAGTTTAAGCAGGTGCTGGACAGTCATTTGACTGACTTCCTGGCCGGACGGGTCACTAAAATGTACGAACTCAAGGAGATTGCCGGAATCATCTGCCTGCATCCCATTCACTTAAGTAAGGTAATCAAGCTGGAAACGGGACATCATGCCTGCTACTTCTATCAGCAAAGAATCTTGCTCGAAGCCAAGAAGTTGCTGAATGATAGTAGTTTGCCTATCAATCAAATCGCGCACAAGCTGGATTATGACGTTTCAAACTTCACCAAGTTCTTTAAAAAGTTTGCGGGCCTGACACCCTCTTTATACCGGAAATCTATCGAGCGGCCCGCTACCTAAACAAGTAGTAGACATCTCCACTAACAAAAAAATAAAACTCGTTAACTGCAAGAAAATGAGCAACAAGATAATTACTATTGGCGCGGATACGACCAGCCCGCTAACCGCTCGCACCCCCGGTTACGGAACCATGCGGCTGACCGGAGAGGAGATATGGGGGGAGCCGCGCGACCGTGAGGGGGCCATTGCCCTCTTGCGAAGAGCCGTGGAGCTGGGAGTTAACTTTTTTGATACCGCCGATTTTTACGGGCCGGGGGTAACCAACAAACTGCTCGCGGAGGCTTTGCACCCTTATCCGGCCGACCTGATTATCGCAACCAAAGTGGGCGGAACACGGGGAGCGGACAAAAGCTGGCTGCCTTATGCGAAGCCTGAGGAACTACGGAAAAGTGTCGAAAACAACCTGCACGAGTTGAAACTGGAGCAACTGCCCCTGGTGCATTTTGGTATGGCCGTGAATAATCCGGGTGCCTATGAGGAATCATTCGCCACCATGCTAGCGTTGCAGCGCGAGGGTAAAATTCTGCACGTCGGCCTGACGAACGCGACTATTACGCAGTTTGACACCGCCCGCAAGCTGGGTAAAGTTGCCAGCGTCGAGAACCTGTACAGCTATACGCAGCGGCTTACTGACCCGAACAATCCTTTTGGAATGCAGGGTGGGGAACTGCTGCCCTTGTGCGAGAAACACCACATTCCCTTTATTCCATTTTTTTCCCTCCAAACGTCCTTGCCAACCGGGCAAAACAAGCTGCAGGAGATAGCCGCTGCCAAAGGGGTGACGGTCGCGCAGCTCAACCTGGCGTGGCTACTGCATCAGTCGGCGTGGATATTACCCATTCCCGGCACAACCTCCATCCGGCATCTGGAAGAAAACATAAAAGCCGCGGACATTTCGCTCTCAAAAGAGGAGTTGATGTTCTTGGGCTAACGTGCTGAAAAAAACAAGCTACGTCTCTACTCCCTACCCAGCCCAAATTCCTCAATCTTGCGATACAGCGTCTTCACGCCGATACCGAGCTGGCGGGCGGCCTCCATCTTGTTGCCGCCGGTTTCGCGCAGCACCTGCCCGATGTGGCGGCCCTCCACGGCGCGCAGGCTGCGGTCGGCAGGGTCAGGGGGGGTAGGGGCGGCGGGCAGGTGTTGAAACTCGGGCGGCAGGTCGTCCACGGTCAGGGGCTGGTTGTCAGCGGCCAGGATGGCGGCGCGCTCCAGCACGTTCTTTAGCTCGCGCACATTGCCCGGCCAGGGGTAGCGTGCCAAGCGGGCCAGCGCTTCGGGCTCGAAGCCGGGCAGACGCTTGCGCAGCTTGGCAGCAAAGAGGCGCAGGAAGTGCTCGGCCAGCGGAGCCACGTCGGCGGGCCGGGCGCTGAGCGGCGGCACGGCCAGCTCAAACACCGCGAGGCGATAGTATAAATCGGGCCGAAAGTGACCTTCGGCGGCTTCCTGGCGCAGGTTGCGGTTGGTAGCCGCAATGAGGCGCACGTTCACTTTAGTGGGCCGGGTATCCCCAACCTTAGTGAATTCCTGGGTTTCGAGCACCCGCAAAAACTTGGCCTGCACGGCCAGGTCCAGCTCCCCGATTTCATCCAGAAAGAGCGTGCCGCCGCTGGCTTCTTCCAATAAGCCTTTTTTATCCGAAAGCGCGCCCGTAAAAGCTCCTTTCCGGTAGCCAAACAGCTCCGACTCCAGCAAGTCTTTTGGAAAAGCGCTGCAATTGACGGCTACCAGCGGCCGCCCGCGCCGCCCGCTGGCCTGGTGAATGGCCTGGGCAAACAGCTCCTTGCCCGCGCCGGTCGGCCCTTCGAGCAGCACCGTGCTGTCGGTGAGGGCCACGCGCTCGGCCAGTGCTTTGGCTTTGCTCAGCGCGGCCGACTGCCCAATCATGGCCGCGAAAGTGTACGGCTGGCTCACCTGCTTCTCCAGTTCGGCCACGCGGCGGCGCAGCTGGGCTTTCTCCATTGCGCGGGCTACCACCACCACCAGCTGGTCGTCAGAATCGCCTTTCGTTAAGTAGTCAAACGCGCCCTGTTTCATGGCCTGCACCCCGTCGGGCACGGTGCCGTAGGCGGTGAGCAGGATGATTTCGGCCAGCGGCGCGGCGGCTTGGTAACGCGGCAGCAGGGCCACGCCGTGGCCGTCGGGCAGCTTCACATCGGAGAGAATGACCAGGATTTCGTCGGCGTGCTCGGCCAATAGTTGCAGGCCGCGCCGGGCATCGGGGGCTTGCAGCACGAGGTAGCCTTCCAGCTCCAGCACCCGCGTCAGTACCTGGCGCAGGCGGGTTTCGTCGTCAATCAGAAGCAGGGCAGGCGGGGTCATGGGGGGTAGGGCGGGAGCATGAACTTAGTAGCTCGCGTTCTCGCGCAGGTTGGGCGGATAAACTAACGGCGCGCGAACGCGAACTACAAAGTTCGCGCTACCGCAAGCCCAGCACCCGGTCGGCGTTGCCGTAGGCGAGCTTGGCAACGTCGGCGGGCGGCAGCTCCAGGCCCGCCAAAAACGCGTGGCCCGCCGCGTTGGGGGCGAAGGGGTAATCGACGGAAAACAGTATATTATCTAGGCCAAACGTCGCCAATGCGGCTTCCAGTGGCGGGCGCGTGAAGATGCCGCTGGTGGTAATATACACCTGGTCGCGCAGCGTCTGGCTGATGCTGCGCGGCAGCTTGGTCTGGCTGGGAGGCATCGTCTGGTCGGCGCGGGCCATCATCACGGGCAGCATTTCGCCCATGTGGCCAATAAGGAGCTTGAGGTGGGGGTAGCGTTCCAGCGTACCGCTCACGATGAGCCGTAGGATGTGAATGGCGGTTTCGGCGTGCCAGCCAAAGCCCGCCATGCCCAGATTCTGGCCTAAGCCATTGGGTAGATTTTCGTAATAAATGGCCCGCACCGGGGCGGGCGGCACCCCAGGATGCAGATAAAGCGGCACGTTCAGTTCCTGGGCCTGCGCCAGCAGCGGCGCAAACTGCGGGCTGTCGAGAAATTGATTTTGAACGGTACCGCTAATCAGCGCCCCCCGAAAGTGGTGTTCGCGCACGGTGCGCGTCAGCTCGCTGGCCGCCGCCTCGGGGTTGGTGGTGGGCAGGTGGGCAAAGCCAGCAAAACGGTCAGGATGCGGGGCAATGAGGCCGGCCAGCCGGTCGTTGTATTCGCGCGCGAAAGCCGGGCCTTCTTCCGGTGACAGCAGCTCGGCCCCCGGCCCCGAAATGGACAGCACCTGCATCGTGATGCCGGCCTCGTCCATCAGGCGCAGGCGCTCGGGGCCAACTTCGGCCAGCTTTTGCTGCTGTTGCTGCACGGGTGAGTTTGGGTCATCGTCGGCGGGCCAACCTGATTGCTGCCGGGCGGCCGGGCTGATGCGCTTAATCATGTCGGGTAGCGAAACATGTTCTTCGAGCGCTATAATGCGCTGGGGCAGGGGTAGGGAAGGCATAAAAAGCAGGGTAGAAAAGTGGAAAAGGAGTTGGCTACAAACGGCTAGCTTGCTGCCAGCGTTACGGGCTTTGCTCACTATACAAAGGAGAACTGCGGAACAAAAAGGAAAAATTTCCGTTTTGTAAAGAAAAATTTCCCATCTTTGCCGGGTCTTAGCCCAGTCGTATGGGTCTAGGCCACTTTTATTTATCCTATGCTTGCCACGCCAACCTACGTTTCCAGCCACCTGCCGGCGGCGCTGACCAGCCTGGCCGCCGTTGTCACCGATTCGTTCGCCCTCGTGATGGAGGCGCGCTCCGGCGTGCCCGCCAAATCGGCCTTCGCCGTGGCTAACTTATTGCTGCTGAGCACCGACGAGCTGGCCGACCTGCTGCACACCACCACCAAAACCCTGCGCACCTACCGCGACGCCAACAAGCGCCTCGCGCCCGCCGCCAGCGAGCAGGTGCTCAAGCTATTGGCCCTGGCCCGGCAGGGCGGCGAGGTATTTGGCGAGCCCACGGCGTTTCGGCGCTGGCTGGGTAAGCCCGCGTTTGGCCTCGACAACCAGCCGCCCCTCGCCCTGCTCCAAACCAGCGGCGGCATCGACCTGGTAGCCGAGGAAGTAAGCCGCATTGCTTACGGCGACTTTGCCTGATTTTTTTTAAGCACTTAGCTTTCGTTCAGGAAAAAAGCCCACAGCATACCAGCCAGATTCACTAGTGGAAATCTACCGCATTTGCCTGACCAAGTACGCGGGCGAGCTGGTGGCCTCCGGTAACTCGGGCCGCTGGAACGAGCGCGGGCAGTTCGTTATTTATGCCGCCGGCAGCCGGGCCCTGGCCTGCCTCGAAAACGTGGTGCACCGCAGCGGCGAAGGATTGAATAACCTATTCACGGTCATACGGATAGCCGTGCCGGATGAATTGTTGGTAGAAGAGTTAACCTTGGACCAGCTACCCCCTGATTGGCAGCCGACCAGCGCCTACGCCCGCTGCCAGCCGCTGGGGGCAGCCTGGTACCGTCGGCAGGCGGCGGCCGTGCTGCGGGTGCCTTCCTCCATCATCGCCCACGAGCACAACTACGTGCTCAACACCCGGCACCCCGACTTTAGCCAAATTCGCATCGCGGGCCGCGAGGATTTTGCCTTCGACCCCCGCATCAAGGCCCCGGAGCCAGGGTAGGGAGGTAGGGTGCCGGCAAACTTGCGCGCCGAAAAGGGGTTACCTTAGCAGTCCCAGGCTGCTTTTGCCGGGTCCCCCTACTCTTTATGGCTACCGCCCCCCTCGCCTACATTCCTACCGCCGAGCCGGTATCGCACCACGTGCGCGCCCGCCAGCTGCTCAAGGCGCACCCCGAAGTAAAGCGCCTGATGACCCGCAACTCCACCACGGCCCTCATCACGGCGGGCTGCGTGGCGGCCCAGGTGCTGCTTACCTACCTGCTGCGCGGGCAGGCCTGGTACTGGTCGCTGGCCGTGGCCTACCTGGTGGGCGCGTTCATCTGCCACACGCTGTTCGTCATCATTCACGAGGCTACCCACAACCTGGTTTTCAAGGGCCAGTGGGCCAATGCGGCGGTGGGCATCGGGGCCAACCTGCCGATGGTGCTGCCCACGGCCATGAGCTTCCGCAAGTACCACCTCAAGCACCACTCGGCGCTCGGCCACTTTGAGCACGATGCCGACCTGCCCGACCACTACGAGGCCAAGCTTATTCAGCACTATGCCATTGGCAAGGCCGTGTGGCTGTTTTTCTTCCCCATTTTTCAGCTGGTACGCACGTTTCGGTGCCGCAGCGTGGTGCCGTTCGATAAGTATATCGCCGCCAACTGGGCGGCCCAGATTGCCTTCAACCTAGGCATGTACCTGTGGCTGGGGCCGTCGGCATTTATCTACCTGTTTTTCAGCTTCTGGTTTTCGGTGAGCCTGCACCCGGTGGGCGCCCGCTGGATTCAGGAACACTACCTCATGCTCAGCCCCGAGCAGGAAACAACCTCCTACTACGGCCGCCTCAACGGCGTGCACCTCAACATCGGCTACCACAACGAGCACCACGACCTGCCCGGCGTGCCCTGGAACAAGCTGCCCGAACTGCGCAAGCTGGCCCCCGAGTTCTACGAGCCGCTGCTGCACCACACCAGCTACACCAAAGTGCTGCTCCGCTTTCTCTTCGACCAGGAAATCTCGCTCTACTCGCGCCTGGTGCGCGGCGAGCACGTAGCCAGCAAGCTGGCACCTATGGTACCCGTGGCCAAGTAGCCCGGCTACCCGTCATCCCTGGCTAATTGACTAGCAATCCCTACCCCCCCTACGCAGCCTGAAACGGCTGGTAGTGGGGGTTTTTTGCGTTGGCCGGTGCCTGCCGCCGCGCGCACTGGCCATCAATAGCCGGGGCCGAAGCCGGCTATTGGTTTACACAATCGTTAATGTGAGTAAGTAGGAGAGGAGAAATAATTTTTCCGGTGGCTATATGGTGTATGCCTCGAAGGGGGCATATTTACGCAAAAAGCGTCCGTTTTTTAATCTTTCCCTCCTCGTTCATGCTCACCACCCCGCGCCTTCGCGTACTTGCCGTTGGCTTCGGCAGCGCTCTACTGCTGGCCGCCTGCTCGTCCAATTCTACCACCAGCCAGGAAGCGGCTACCACTTCGGCCCCGGCCGAGGCGACTGCGACCAGCACTAGCGCTTCCGCCACCATGCCTACTTCCACTGCGTTTGGCAAAACTGCCGACTGTACTGAAATTCAGCTATTTACCCTCGCCAACGCCCACGGCCTCCAGGCCACTGTCAGCACCTATGGCGGCACGCTCACCAGCCTGCTCGTGCCCGACAAGGACGGCAAGCTGAGCGACGTTATCCTGGGTTTTGATAAAGCGGATGGCTACCTCAGCCCCGCGTTTAAGAAGGCGAACCCGTACTTCGGCGCGCTCATCGGGCGCTACGGCAACCGCATCGCCAAGGGCCAGTTTACCATTGATGGCAAGACCTACCACGTCGGCATTAATAATAATGGCAACTCGCTGCACGGCGGCAACGTGGGCTTCAACCAGAAGGTGTGGGCCGCCAAGCCCGGCACCTCGGCCGATGGCCAGACCCTGACGCTGACTTACCTCAGCAAGGATGGCGAGGAGGGCTACCCCGGCAACCTGCACGTGACGGTGGTCTATACCCTCACCGCCGACAACGCCCTCAAAATCGACTACACCGCCACCACTGACAAGGCCACGCCGGTCAACCTCACCAATCACTCCTACTTCAACCTGGCCCTGGGCCAGAGCAAGGACGTGCTGGCCCACATAATGACCATTCCGGCTGACCGCTACACGGTGGTCGATGCCAACCTGATTCCGACCGGCGAACTGCGGCCGGTGAAAGGCACGCCCTTCGATTTTACTACCCCCCACGCCATCGGCGAGCGCATCGCGCAGGTGCCCGGCGGCTACGACCATAACTGGGTGCTGAACCAGGCCACCGGCCAGCACAGCGCCGCCACCGTGTATGAGCCCACCACCGGCCGCACCCTGGAAGTAACCACCGACCAGCCCGGCGTGCAGTTCTACACCGGCAACTTCCTCGACGGCTCGTTGACCGGCGAAGGGGGGGTAGTGTATGGCAAGCACGCCGGCTTCTGCCTCGAAACCCAGCACTTCCCCGACTCGCCCAACCAGCCGAAGTTTCCGAACACTATTCTGAAGCCGGGCGAAACCTACCACACCACTACCAGCTACACGTTTGGAGTGCGGAAGTGAGGATTAATTATGAATTAGAAATTATGAATTATGAATTGAAAAGGGCCAATGGACACGGTTAGCCAAAATGCTGTTTTTCAATTTATAACCCATGATTTCCAATTTATTAGGACTTATGCAAATCGTTTGTCGTGGCGAGCGCTGCGAAGCCATGACAAACGATTTGCATAAGTCCAATTCATAATTTCTAATTCATAATTCAAAAAACACCATGCCAACTCAATCCGCCTCTCCGGCTTACGTCATTGGCCTCGACTACGGCACTGACTCGGTGCGAGCGCTGCTCGTGGATGCCCGCACCGGTGCCGAAGTGGCGCAGGCCGTGCACTACTACCCCCGCTGGAAGCAGGGCCAGTACTGTAACCCCGCTAAAAACCGCTTCCGCCAGCACCCCCTCGACTACCTCGAAGGCCTTGAAGCCACGGTGCGCGAAGTGGCGCTGAAAGTGCCCGTCGCCCAGATTCTGGGCCTCGCCATTGACACCACCGGCTCCACGCCCGGCCCCGTGAACGCGCAGGGCCAGCTGCTGGGTATGCTGCCCGAATTCGCGGAAAATCCCAACGCGCTGTTCGTGCTCTGGAAAGACCACACGGCCCTGGCCGAGGCCGCCGAAATCAACCACAAAGCCCGCACCTGGGGCAGCGAGGATTTTACGAAATATTCCGGTGGCATCTATTCCTCGGAGTGGTTTTGGGCCAAAATACTGCACGTGGTGCGCGAGGATGAGGCCGTGGCCCGCGCCGCCTATTCCTGGATGGAGCACTGCGACTGGCTGACGCTCACGCTCACCGGCCAGCCGCTGGCCGGGTTCAAGCGCAGCCGCTGCGCTGCCGGCCACAAGGCCTTGTGGCACGCCAGTTGGGGCGGCCTACCCCCCGAGGATTTCCTGACGCACCTCGACCCAAAGCTGGCCGGTTTACGCAATCGATTGTTTACGGAAACGTACACCGCCGACCAGGTAGCCGGGCATTTATCCGAAGAATGGGCCGCGCGCCTGGGCCTGACTACCAGCACGGTAATCGCCGTGGGCTCGTTCGATGCCCACGCGGGCGCGGTGGCCGGCGAAATCGAGTCGTACTCGATGGTGAAGGTGATGGGCACCAGCACCTGCGACATTGTAGTGGCCCCGACCGCCGAGGTGGGCGACCACCTGGTGGCCGGCATTTGCGGGCAGGTCGATGGCTCGGTGATTCCGGGCATGGTGGGGTTGGAGGCCGGGCAGTCGGCCTTTGGCGATTTGCTGGCCTGGTTCCGGCAGATGCTGGAGTGGCCTTTGCAGGCCGCTACGCTGGCCCACTCGCAGGTGCTGAGCGCCGAGCAGCTGGCCCTGTTTCACCAGGAGCTGAGCGACAACCTGCTGCGCCAGCTCACGCAGGCCGCCTCGGAAGTGGACCCCGCCGAGAGCAGCGTCATCGCCCTCGACTGGGTGAACGGCCGCCGCACGCCCGACGCCAACCAGGCCCTCAAAGGCGCGCTGCTGAACCTGACGATGGGCACCTCGGCCCCGCAGATTTTCCGGGCGCTGGTCGAGGCCATCTGCTACGGCTCGAAGCAGATTGTGGAGCGCTTCGAGCGCGAAGGCATCCCCATCCGGCAAGTGATTGGCATAGGGGGGGTAGCAAAAAAATCGGCCTTCGTGATGCAGACGCTGGCCGACGTGCTCGACCGGCCCATCAAAATTGCCGTGTCGGAGCAAGCGCCGGCGCTGGGCGCGGCCATGTACGCGGCCGTGGCGGCGGGCATTTACCCTGATGTGCTGGCCGCCCAAAAGGCAATGGGTAGCGGCTTTGCCGAAACCTATATCCCTACTCCCGCCCGCGTGGCCGACTACGCCGCCCGCTACCGGCAGTACCAGGCATTGGGGCAATTTGTGGAAAGCACCATCTCTCAAACTACTACCGAACGTCATGCTCATCTGATGTACGCTTGCCGAAGCATCTCGCGTGCAGCACTAACCCAATCGTTCAACGACGCGAGCGAGATGCTTCGGCAAGCGTACATCAGATGAGCATGACGTCCTTATTCGCTTAAAAATGAGTTCATACCAAGACTTAAAACAAGCCTGCTACGAGGCCAATATGCAATTACCGGCGTTGGGGCTGGTGCTCTTCACTTTTGGCAACGCGAGCGTGGTGGACCGCGCGCGGAGCGTGTTCGCCATCAAGCCCAGCGGCGTGCCCTACGCCGCGCTGAAGGCGGAGGACATCGTGATTGTCGATTTCGACAACACCGTGGTGGAGGGCACCAAACGCCCCAGCAGCGATACCAAAACGCACGCGCTGCTCTTCAAAGAGTGGCCCATGATTGGCGGTATCGTGCACACGCACAGCACTTACGCTACGGCCTGGGCGCAGGCGCAGCTCGATATTCCGATTTTGGGCACTACCCACGCCGACCACCTCACCGCCGACGTGCCCTGCGCCCCGCCCATGAGCGACGAGCTGATTGCCGGCGACTACGAGCACCAGACCGGCTGGCAAATCATCAATGAATTCAAAAAGCGCGGCCTCTCGCCCAGCGAGGTGGAGATGATACTCGTGGGCAACCACGCGCCCTTCACCTGGGGAAAAACCGTGGAGAAAGCCGTGTACCACAGCGCGGTGCTCGAAGAAGTGGCCCGCCTGGCCTACCTCAGCTGCACGCTGCGGCCGGGGGTAGCGCGGCTGAAAGAGGCGTTGATTAACAAGCACTACGAGCGCAAGCACGGCCCTACTTCCTACTACGGGCAGTAGGGGCGGGGCTTGCCCCCGCCCGCCGTTGAACGATGACGGCCAAGCAACACCCAAACTACCCATACGACGGGCGGGGACAAGCCCCGCCCCTACACCCTACTTTCCATGATTGACATTTCGCATTACGAAGCCTGGTTCATCACTGGTAGCCAGCACCTCTACGGCCCCGAAACGCTGGAGCAGGTGGCCCGGCACTCGCAGGAAATTGCTAAAGAGCTGGGCACCAAGTTGCCCATCAAAATCGTGTACAAGCCGGTGCTCACCGGTCCGGCCGAGATTTTCAAGCTGATGCAGGAGGCCAATACTACGCCGAACTGCGTGGGCCTGATTGCCTGGATGCACACTTTCTCGCCGGCCAAGATGTGGATTAACGGCCTGAAAATCCTGCAGAAGCCGCTGGCCCACCTGCACACGCAGTACAACCGCGACATTCCCTGGGATGCCATTGACATGGATTTCATGAACACCAACCAGTCGGCGCACGGCGACCGCGAGTTTGGGTTTATCGTGTCGCGGATGCGCCTGAGCCGCAAGGTGATAGTGGGCCACTGGCAGAGCGCCGACGTGCACGAGCGCCTTGGCATCTGGAGCCGCGTGGCCTGCGCCTGGGCCGACTGGCAGGGCGCGCATTTCGTGCGCTTCGGCGACAACATGCGCTACGTGGCCGTGACCGAGGGCGACAAAGTAGAGGCCGAAATCAAGTTTGGCTACGAGGTGAATACCTACGGCATCGGCGATTTAGTAGCCGAAGTAAACGCCGTGACCGACGCGCAGATTGCCGATTTGCTAGCTACCTACGAAAAGGAATACGAGCTGGCCGACGACCTCAAACAAGGCGGTGCCAGGCGCGAAAGCCTGCGCGACGCGGCCCGCATCGAGGCCGGCCTGCGCAAGTTCCTGACCGACCGCCACGCCAAAGGCTTCACCGACACCTTCGAAGATTTGCACGGCCTGAAACAGCTGCCCGGCATCGCCACCCAGCGCCTGATGGCCGATGGCTACGGCTTCGGCGGCGAGGGCGACTGGAAAACCGCCGCCCTGGTGCGCGCCATGAAGGTGATGGGCACGGGCCTGCCTGGCGGCAACTCGTTTATGGAGGACTACACCTACCACTTCGCGCCCGGTAACGAGCAGGTATTGGGCTCGCACATGCTCGAAATCTGCCCCAGCATTGCCGCGGGCAAGGTGCGCGCCGAGGTGCATCCGCTGGGCATCGGTGGGAAGGAAGACCCGGTGCGCCTGGTCTTCAACTGCCCGGCCGGCGAGGGCCTGAACGCTACCATCGTGGACCTGGGCAACCGTTTTCGGCTGATTGTCAACGAGGTAGTGGCCGTGGCCCCCGAGCACGAGCTGCCCCACCTGCCCGTCGCTCGCATCCTCTGGCAAGTGAAGCCTGACCTGAAAACCGGCGTGGCCGCCTGGATTCTGGCCGGCGGCGCGCACCACACCGGCTTCAGCCAGAACCTGACCAGCGAATACCTGGAAGACTTCGCCGAGATGGCGGGCATCGAGTTTTTGCTTATTGATGCCGATACCAAGCTGCGGACCTTCAAGAACGAGTTGCGGTTCAATGAGGTGGCTTTTCGGGGGTAGGGTCGTTGGCGCGGGTGGACAATGGCCCCAAGCTTATTAGCCACCTGTTGCAGACCTGGTGCCAGAGCCAGGGGATAGAGGTGCGGTGCATTCAACCCGATTACCTCCAGAAAGTGGGGGTAGTACTCAGCGACCACGACGCCGAAGCCCTTACCAGCCACGTGCTGGAAACAACGGCGGAGTAACCCCGCCAGAACGCAGCAGCCTTAAAGCCCTACCCCCTATGTTGCCACCTAAGCCCTTCCTGCTCATCCTCAGCCTGGCCGCCGCGCTGCCCGCCGCCGCCCAAAAACTTGATTATCCCATTCAGGCAGTGCCGTTTACGTGGGTGAAGCTCACAGACAGCTTCTGGCTGCCGCGCCTCAAAACGAATACGGACGTGACCATTCCGGCCTCGTTTGCGCGCTGCGAAAGCACCAACCGGGTGAAGAACTTTGAGATGGCGGCGGCTCACAAGGGCAAGTTTGCCACCGCCTTTCCTTTTGATGACACCGACATCTACAAGACCATCGAGGGCGCGTCATATTCGCTCAGCGTGTACCCGGATGCCAAGCTGTCGGCTTATATTGATGAATTGATTGCCAAGGTCGGCGCGGCGCAGGAGCCCGACGGCTACCTCTACACCGCCCGCACCATTGACCCTGCCCACCCGCACCCGTGGTCGGGCCCCACGCGCTGGAGCCAGGAGCGCGATGCCAGCCACGAGCTATATGATGCCGGCCACCTCTACGAGGCCGCCGTGGCGCACTACCAGGCCACGGGCAAGAAAACCCTGCTGAATATCGCCCTCAAAAACGCCGATTTAGTGTGCGCGGTGTTCGGTCCCGGCAAGTTGCGCGTGGCCCCCGGCCACGAAATCGTGGAGATGGGCCTGGTGAAGCTCTACCGCGTCACGGGCAAGCCCGAATACCTGCGCACGGCCAAGTTCTTTCTCGATGCCCGCGGCCACTACCCCGGCTACGACCCCAAGAGCCCCGACACCTGGAAAAATGGCTCGTACTGGCAGGACGACAAGCCCGTGATTGACCAAACCGAGGCCGAAGGCCACGCTGTGCGCGCCGAATATCTCTATTCGGCAATGGCCGACGTGGCCGCCCTCACCAGCGATAAGCCGCTGCTGGCGGCCGTGGATACCATCTGGAACAATCTGGTAGCCAAGAAGATGTACGTGACGGGCGGCACCGGCGCGGTGCCCGGCGGCGAGCGCTTCGGGGCCAACTACGAGCTGCCCAACGCCACGGCCTACAACGAAACCTGCGCTTCGGTAGCCGACGTGTTCTGGAACGAGCGCATGTTTCAGCTGCACGGCGACGCCAAGTATATTGATATCATGGAGAAGGTGCTCTATAACGGCCTGATTTCGGGGGTAGGGCTCGATGGCAAGTCGTTTTTCTACTCCAACGCCATGCAGATAAAGAGCAGCGCCGGTTTCCCTAAAACCGAGCCGGCGCGGGCGGGCTGGTTTGAGTGCTCGTGCTGCCCCACCAACCTGGCCCGCCTCATGCCCGCGCTGCCCGGCTACGTGTATGCCGAGCGGGGTAGGGCTCTGTACGCCAATCTGTTCGTAAGCGGCCAGGCCAACCTCACGGTGAACAAGCAATCGGTGCAGCTTACCCAGGAGAATAATTACCCCTGGGACGGCGACCTGAAATTCACCGTGGACCCGGCTAAGGCAACCGCCGATTTTGACCTGCTGGTGCGTATTCCCGGCTGGGCTCGCAACGAGGCCATGCCCTCGAATCTGTACACCTTCGAGCAGCCTTCGGCCGAGCGCGCTACTATCAGGGTAAATGGTAAAGCCGTTGATTATCAGCGGCAAAATGGCTATGCCGTGCTTAGCCGTAAGTGGCACAAGCGTGATGTGGTGGAAGTCCGCCTACCCCTGGCCGTGCGCCGCGTGCGGGCCAACCCGCTCGTGAAGGACGACCTGGGCAAGGTGGCCTTGCAGCGCGGCCCGGTAATGTATTGCGCCGAGTGGGCCGATAATAATGGCAAAACGAGCAACATCGTGGTGCCGGCCGGCACCCAGTTCGCGGCCAGCTACCAGCCGCAGCTGCTGCACGGCATCACGACCCTCACGGCCACCGTGCCGGTGGTGGTGCTCGATGGCAGCGGCACGAGCGTAAGCACCACGCCGCGCACGCTGGTGGCCATTCCGTACTACGCCTGGGCCAACCGTGGCCAGGGCGAAATGACGGTCTGGTTTCCCGAAAAGCTCACCAACCTCGACCTGCTCAGCCAGCCCGCCACGGCCGAGGTGACGGAGCCGAAGTAGGGGGGTAGGGCCTGGCAGCCTACCCCGCCAGCTGCGCTGCCCGCACCGGCACGGGGTTCGGCAGCGAGGCCAGCACCCCGATGCCCGCCGCCACGATGGCCACCAGCCCGAACGCCACCCGCAGCGTAAAAAGCTGCGCCAGGAAGCCAATCAGCGGCGGCCCAATCAGAAAGCCCAAAAAGCCGATGGTGGACACCAGCGCCAGCGCCACACCCGGCGACACCGACGTGGCCCGCCCCGCCGCGCTGTACGAGAGCGGCACTACCGACGCGATGCCGAAGCCAATGAGCAGGAAGCCCGCCACCGCCGGCACCAGGTGGGGTAGGGCCACGGCCAGCGCCAGGCCGCTGACAATGAGCGCACTGCTGGCTTGCAGCATCCGCACCGCGCCGAAGCGATGGGTGAAATAATCGGAAATGAAGCGGCCCAGCGCCATCGTGCTCATGCAAGCCACGTAGCCGGCCGTCACGAGCGCCGCGTCGGGCCGCACCACTTTCTGAAAATACACCCCCGCCCAGTCAAACATCGCCCCCTCGCTCATCATGCCGCAGAAGGCAATCAGGCCGATGCGCAGCAGGTAGGGGTCGGGCCGGCGCAGACTTAGGCCGGAAGTCGGGCCGCCCACGTCCTCGCGCAGCGTGCCGCCGTAGGCGGCCGCCGCGATGCCCAGGCACAAGCCCAGCACCAGCAAAAAATGGTGCAGCGGCGGCTGGTGCCGGCCAATGAGCAGCGTGCCCAGCGCCCCGCCCAGAAACCCCGCCAGGCTCCAGAGCCCGTGAAAGGAAGCCATGATGGGCTTGCCGTAAAACTGCTGCACGCCAATGGCTTGCGTGTTGATGGCGATGTTGAGCAGGTTGCCCGCCAGCCCAAACAGCGCCAGCGCCGGGGCCAGCGTCCAGAAGCTGCCCGCCCAGCCCAGCAGCGGCAAAAAGCAGGCGTAGAGCACCGAGGCCAGCAGGACCGTGCGCCGGCTGCCCCAGGTCGAAACCAGCCAGCCCGCCAGCGGCAGCGACACCAGCGAACCCGCCGGAATAGCCAGCAGCAGCTGCCCCAGCTGCCCGGAGTTCAGGCCCAGCTTGGCGCTGATGTCGGGGATGCGCGAGGCCCAGCTGGCGAAGCACAGGCCGGGCAGAAAAAAAAAGGCGCTCACCGCTACCCGGTTCCGCGTAATTGCCGTCATAAAATAGTATTGGAATCGCTATAAATAAAAAAAGAACGTCATGCTGAGCTTGTCGAAGCATCTCTACCGCGTAACTAATTCCTGACGTTAGGAGTTACTTACGCGATAGAGATGCTTCGACAAACTCAGCATGACGTTCTGTTAATCAACGGCTTAAAGTCTATGCCGGCTGCTTGGCCGCGCCTGCGGCGGCTTGGCGCTTTTTCTCCACCGAGTCCAGCAGCTTGCCGAAGGGCTCGATAAATTTCTGCACGCCTTCTTTTTCGAGCTGCTCCGTCTGGGCATCTAAGTTAATGCCAACTTTGGGCAGGTCAGCCAGCACCTTTTTGGCCTGGTCGAGGCCCTGCTCCAGGGTGTCGGCGGGCTTGCCGCGCTCCTTGAAAATGGCCATTGTCTCCACCGGCACCGTGTCCACGGTTTTGGGGCCGATAAGCCCTTCCACGTACATCAGGTCGTCGTATTTAGGGTTTTTATTGCCCGTGCTGGCCCACAGCAGGCGCTGGGTGTGCGCACCTTTGTCGGCCAAAGCCTGCCAGCGCGGCCCGGCAAAAATATCCTTATACATCTGGTACGCCACCTTGGCGCTGGCAATGGCCACTTTGCCAATCAGCGGCTCGGCCAGTTGGGCTTTATCGCCGCCTGCGGCCACGATTTTATCCAGCTGCGGGTCAATCAGCACGTCGATGCGGCTCAGAAAGAAGCTGGCCACCGAATCAATGCGGGCCAGCGGCTGGCCGGCTTTCACCCGGTCTTCGAGACCCGAGATAAAGGCTTCCGTTACCGCTTTATAGCGGCCCAGCCCAAAAATCAGCGTCACGTTGATGTTGATGCCTTCCGAAATCAGGGTGCGGATGGCGGGCAGGCCCTCCAGCGTAGCGGGCACTTTTATCATCACGTTGGGCCGGCCCACGGCTTTCCAGAGCTGCCGGGCCTCGGCGATGGTGCCCTGGGTGTCATTAGCCAGCCGGGGCGATACTTCCAGGCTCACGTAGCCGTCGCTGGAGTTGTCGTGGCTGTCGTAGAGCGGCCGAAACAGGTCGCAGGCGGCCTGCACGTCGGCTACGGCCAGGCCCACGTAGATTTCCTCCGCCGATTTGCCCTGCCGGGCCTGCTCCTTAATAGTGTCGTCGTAGTCGGCCGAGCCGCCAATGGCTTTCTCAAAAATGGAGGGGTTCGAGGTCACGCCGCGCAGGGCGTCCTCGTCAATGCGCTTTTTCAGCTCGCCATTCTGCAAAACCTGGCGGCTGATAAAGTCGAGCCACAGGCTCTGGTCAAAGCGGCGAATGTCAACTAACGGATTCATGGTTGGGGGAGCTTGGGTGAAACGAAGGGGGTAGGCGCGGCCCTGGTTGGCGGGCCGGCCGCATAGCTACTACGTACGTTCCAACAGTTTGGGCGGGGGTAGGGTAAACGCAGGAATAGAAACAACGTTGTTTTAAGTGGTGAAGAACACTTTCATAACGGTTAATTTCCCAACCCACTGCTTCACAAAGTTTTCTTGGATGCTGCAAAAGCAGTAAGCTATTCACTGCTGTTACGCCCTATCTTATTCGAGATGGCAACGGGGCGTAGCGCGAACGTTGTAGTTCGCGTCCCCGCGCCGTTCTACTGGCTTTAACGGCGCGGGGACGCGAACTACCAAGTTCGCGCTACTCCCCGCTACGTAACAGCAGCTATTCAGTCATGCGTTTGCCTTGCCTTGTCACTGCCTGCCACCGCTATATGCACTGGTTTAGCCTAAATTTGTCGGGATGCCCGCCCAGGCTAGTCCGGGTCTGTGGCTGATTATTCTTCGAATGGGTTCCCCCAAAAAACCAACGCCGGGCGCTGCCCCGCCCGCCGTTTCGATGGCCGACCTGGCCCGCGAGCTGGGCGTGTCGATGACGACTATCTCGCGCGCGCTCAGCGACCACCACAGCATTGGGGCCGCCACCAAACAGCGCGTGCTCAAGCTGGCCAAGAAGCTCAACTACCAGCCCAACCACCTCGCCGCCGCCCTGCGCAAAGGCCAGAGCCGGCTGCTGGGGATAGTGGTGCCGTATATTGAAGGCAAGTTCTTTCCCTCTGTTATTCAAGGGATTGAGCAGGCCGCCAGTAAAGCCGGTTTCAGCGTCATCGTGTGCCAGTCGCACGAAGATGTGCAGCTGGAGCGCCGCAACATCGAGACGCTGCTCAATGCGCAAGTGGCCGGCGTGCTGGTGTCGCTGGCCCGCAACACCCAGGACTACCACCACTTCGACAAGGTGCGCAGCCGGGGCGTGCCGCTGGTGTTTTTCGACCGCATTCCGGCCGGCAAGCAGGTCAATTCGGTAGTGCTTAACGACCGTGAGGGCGCTTTTCAAGTCACCAGCCACCTGCTGGCGCAGGGTTGCCGCCGCATCGCCCACCTGGCCGGCCCCGCGCACCTCAACATCTACCAGCACCGCCGCCAGGGCTACCTCGACGCGCTGGCCGCCTACCACATCGCCCCCGACGAAGCGCTGATTATCCGCTCCGATATGAGCCTGGAAGACGGCAGCCAGGCCATGCGCCAGCTGCTGGCCCTGGCCAATCCCGTCGATGCCGTGTTCGCGGCCGGCGACTCGGCCATCCTCGGTGCGCTCCAGGTGCTGAAGGCGCAGGGCATCCGCGTGCCGCAGGATATTGCCCTGGCCGGCTTCAGCAACGAGTTTTTTACGGCCATCACCGAGCCCCAGCTCACCTCCGTGGACCAGCGCTGCGAGGAAATGGGCCAGGCCGCCGTGCGCCTGTTTCTGGAGCTGGCCGCTGCCCCCAATGCCCCCTTCGTGCAGCGCCAGGTGGTGCTCCAGCCCGAGCTGTTCGTGCGCGAGTCGTCGCGCCAGGGTGAGGGGGTAGGGTAGTTCTGGTGGGTCGCCCTGCTAGCAGGGGTCAGGACATGAGGTGCCGCCTGCCCACCCGAAACAGCCGCCCCCGCTCATTGCTCAGCACCAGCTCGCGGTCATCCAGAAACAGCACTGCCTCGGCCTGCCCGGTGGTAGGCAGCCGCCGATACGTTTTGGCTTGGTCGAAAAGCCGCGACCCAGGCGACCCAGCGAACAAAAACAGCCCGCCGTAGCCCAGCAGCGCCACCCGACGGCCATCGGGACTCAGCGCCGCGCCCGTCACGAGGGTGCGTAGGCGCAGGCTGTCGCGCAGCGTAGCCACGTAGCGGCCGGGTCGCGCGGGCACCACGTAGTAGCGCGTGCGGTGCGTTGGGCCGCGGTCTTTGGTAAAGAGGTGCAGCGTGTCGTGGTAAAAAACCATCGCCTCGCAGTCGAAGTGCCGCCGGGCCGGCACCGGCGGAAAAGCCGTTTGGTCGGGGTAGCGAAAGGCAATGGTATCGACCCGCGCCCCGCCCGTGCCTGGCGTGACGCGGTAGATGGCCAGGTCGCGCCGGTCGTTGCCATTGTTGCCAAAGTCGCCGATGTAGAAGCGGCCGGCCGGGTCGCGGGTCAGCTCCTCCCAGTCGTGGTTGGGCAGCGGGGCCAGGGGTAGGGAGCCCCGCAAGCGCCCGTCGAGGCTGGCCCGGTAGAGCGTGGCCGGGGTGCCGCCGTCGCCGTGGGTCCACACCTGCCCCGCCGAGTCAGCCGCCGCCAGCCCCGAGCTTTCGGCAATGGGAGGGGGTAGGCGCGCCAGCCGCGCCACCCGGTAGTGCCGCAGGTGAGTAAAGCGCCCGTGGCCATCGTTGGGCGGCACGCCCGCCAGCAGCGCGTGCAGAAATACCAGCACTGGGAAGAGGTGGTAGAGCATTTTATAGGAAGTGACCTGCTCTAGCGTGAATTTAGTGTAGCATAACTCGCGCAAATACAGCTAAGTAATGAGCGTATTAACAAAGAAAGGGTTAGCTCATCTTGCTTTTGAGATAAGTACCACGAATTTTGAATGGAATGTTATTTAATTCAGGTTAAAACAGACGGTCATGCTCATCTGGCATCCGCATGTCGAAGCATCTCTGCTGCGTTCCTAATTCTAAACGTTGCGGTTACTCTCGTGGCAGAGATGTTTCGACGAGCGGACGCCAGATGAGCATGACGTTTCAATAAGTAAAAATAATTAATAATGAGTATTTAATATTAGGTACGAGCGCCGCAACTCGGCGCTCGCTTGCCAGACCCCCTAACCTTTTACCTTCAGCAACTTAAAAATATCATCCTAAACTGTCTAGGCTAACTGGACTACCTCAGGCATCGCTTTAAAGCTTCCGCATCACCTGAGCCGCAAACACCGCCACCACCGCCGTTTCAGTGCGCCGCGCCACGCGGCTTTTGGCTACAACAACCCCGGATTTGGCTACAAGTACCGTGCAGGGAACGTTGGACCTTTGCAGCGTACTAAAACCAGGCTTTATGAACATTGTGGTAACCGGTTCTTTGGGCAGTATCAGCCAGCCGCTGGCCGAAGCGCTACTCCAGCAAGGCCACGCGGTGACCGTCGTCAGCCGGGAGCCGGCGAAGCGGGCAGCCATTGAAGCCCTGGGCGCGACGGCCGCCATTGGGTCGCTCGAAGACGGGCCGTTTCTGGCGGCCACCTTCGCCGGGGCCGATGCTGCCTACTGCATGACGCCCTTTGATTTTAAGGCAGCCGACCAGGGCGCGTACTTCCGCACCATCACGCATAACTACGTGGAGGCCATCCGTCAGGCCGGCGTGCTGCGGGCGGTGGTGCTGAGCGGCTGGACGGCGGGCGTGCTGCGGCCGGGCAGCGCGGAAGATGCTTTCCGGGAATTGGTGGGGGTAGGCATCACGTACCTGCGGCCTGCTTATTTCTACAGCAACTTCTACGGCCTGATATCGCTGATAAAGGAGCGCGGCCTGATTGCCGCCAACTTCGGGGGCGACGACCCGCTGGTGCTGGTGTCGCCGCACGATATTGCCGCCGCCGCCGCCGAGGAGCTGCAAACCCCGCTCACCGGCCCGAAAGTGCGCTACGTGGCCAGCGACGAGATGACCTGCTCCGCGGCGGCCCGCATCCTGGGGGCCGCCATTGGCCAGCCCGACCTGCCCTGGGTGACGCTGACGGACCAGCAAATGCAGCAAAGCCTGGAAACGGCCGGCTTTCCGCCGCAGCTCGCCCACGGCATGGTCGAAATGCAGGCCGCTATCCACAGCGGGGCCGTGGTGGAGAATTATCATCGGCACCAGCCGGTGTTGGGCCAGGTGAAGCTGACCGATTTTGCCCCGGAGTTTGCCGCAGCTTATGCGGCGGCTGGCTAAGCGCGTGACCGGCCGTTGGTTGTGACTGATTCAGAAGGTGGTAGCCGCTTATATAGGGCTTACGCAAAAGCCATTTGTCATTGCGAGCGCAGCGCGGCAATCGCACCAGAACGAAGGACGAACGAGCGGCGCGGGTGTCGTTCTGGGGCGATTGCCGCGCTGCGCTCGCAATGACAAATGGCTTTTAATTAAGCTCCACTTACAGATTAAGACGCTAACATGAAAAAAATTCTGGTTATCGGAGCCTCGGGATTTGTGGGCAGCCACGTGGCCCGCGCCTTGCTGGCCGCCGGCTACGCCGTGCGCGGCGTGGCCCGCCAAGCCGATAAGATGCAGGAGCTGGCCGCGGCGGGCGGCGAAATCATACCAGCCGATATGGCCGACGCCACCGCCATGCAGCGCGTCGTGGCCGGGGTAGCAGCTGTGTACATCGCCGTGCATACGCTCTCGCCCCAACCCGGCAGCACGGCGGCGCTGGGCTTCATGGACGTGGAGCTGGCTGGTTTGCAGCACATTGTGGCGGCTTGCCGGGCGCACGGCGTGCGCCGCGTGGTGTACGTGACCTTCCTGGGGGCCGCGCCCGACGCGCCGAGCGCCTGGGTGCGCGGGCGCTGGCAGGCCGAGCAGCTTCTGCTGCGTAGCGGCCTGGACGTGACCATTATCCGGCCGGGCCAGATTGTGGGCCTGGGCGGCCAGGGCTTCAAGATGATGGTGGGGCAGGCCAAAAGCCGGGTGGCTTTCGTGCTGGGCAGCGGGGAACAAAAGTTTCGCAACATCGCGGTCGGCGACCTGGTGTACTACCTCGTAGGTGTGCTCGACGACCCGCGCACCTACGGGCAAGCCTACGACGTGGGTAGCGATGACGTGCTGACGTATAACCAGATGATTGACGTAGGGGCCGACGTGCTGGGTCGCCCGCACCCCACCAAGCTGCACCTGCCGCCGGCGCTGCTTGGCACCTTCGCTTCGCTCATCGAGCGTATTACCAAGCTTCCCAAAGGGGCAATTAAGGGAATGTTGGATAGCACCAAGGCCGACATGGTGAGCGACCCCGCGCCCATCCGCGCCCTGCTGCCGCGCCCGCCGCTGCCCTATCGCCAGGCCGTGGCGCAGGCCGTAGCCGACCTGACGCCTTAACGGCCGCCCGCCGTTTTCCCTACCCCCTGCTTACCCGCGCATCTGATGACCACCCAGCCCTACCGCATCCCGACGATTACCGAGTATCACCGGCTGACGGGGCTGCCCAAGCCGGCGCACCCGTTAATCAGCGTCATCCGGCTGGAAACCCTGACGCCGCCCGTGACCGAGGGGCCGGTCAGCCTGGTGTTTGATTTTTATTGCATTTCCCTGAAAAGGGTTTTCAATACGGCCTTCAAATACGGTCAGCAGGCGTGCGATTTTGACGAGGGCGTGCTGTTTTTCATGGCACCGGGCCAGGTTATCAGCTTTGAGCCGGAGAAAAATGCTACCCAACCGCCGGCGGGCTGGATGATATTCATTCACCCCGATTTCCTGTGGAATACACCGCTGACCAAAATCATCAAGCAGTACGGCTACTTCGGCTACTCGGTGCACGAGGCCCTGTACCTGTCGGATAAGGAGGAAACCCTGCTGACTGGCATGGTGGACTACATCGAGCAGGAGTACCACGCCAACCTGGACAAGTTCAGCCACAGCATCATTATTTCGCAGCTGGGCTCATTGCTCCAGTACGCCGAGCGGTTTTACGAGCGCCAGTTCCTTACCCGCCGCCAGACCAATCATCAGCTCCTGGAGCGGCTGGAAGCCTTGCTGGCGGCCTGGTTCGCGGCCGACGACCTGGGCCGCCAGGGCCTGCCGACCGTCGGCTACCTGGCCGAAAATCTGCACGTATCGCCCGATTATTTAAGCAGCTTATTAAAGACGCTCACCGGCCTGAACGCGCAGCAGCACATTCACCAGCAACTGCTGGAAAAAGCCAAGGAAAAGCTGTCTACCACGGAGCTGTCGGTCAGCGAAATTGCCTATCAGCTGGGGTTCGAGCATCCGCAGTCGTTCAGCAAGTTATTCAAGGCCAAGACCAACCTTTCGCCTTTGGCCTTCCGGCAGTCATTTAACTGATAGCCGACCGGGAAAGCGCGCCAAATAAAGCGGGCTTGCCAATCCAGTTTTCACTCAAAACCAAGTCATCATGCGGGTATTCTTAACGGGCGCTTCCGGCTTCATCGGCTCTGCCATCACGGCCGAGCTGCTGGAAGCCGGCCATCAGGTATTGGGGCTGGCGCGCTCGGAAGCAGCGGCCAAGGCGCTGCGGGCGGCAGGGGCCGACGTGCATCAGGGTTCCCTCGATGACCTGGCCAGCCTGCGCAGCGGCGCGGCCGCGGCCGACGGCGTGATTCACACCGCGTTTATTCACGCCTTTTCGGGCGTCAGCCTGGGCACCCGGCTCCGCATTATTTTGGGCGGGCTGCCCGCGGGGATAGCCGGCCGCTTCCTGGCTACCATCGCGGCCACGGACCGCCAGGCTATTGAGGCGTTGGGGGAGGCGCTGGTTGGTTCCGGGCGGCCGCTGGTCGTCACGTCGGGCACGCTGCTGCTGCCGCCGGGCCGCCTCGTAACCGAGCATGACGACCCGGACCCTACCTCCCCCGCCGCCTACCGGGCTCCCGCCGAGGCGGCCGCCCTGGCCCTGGCCGCGCGCGGGGTGCGCACCGCTATTGTGCGGCTGCCGCCCACCGTGCACGGCGCGGGCGACTACGGCTTCGTGCCGCAGCTCGGGGGCCTCGCGCGCAAAAAGGGGGTTGTCGCCTACGTGGGGCCGGGCCTGAACCGCTGGCCAGCGGTGCACCGCCTGGATGCCGCCCGCCTCTTCCGGCTCGCGCTGGAGCGTGGCACCGCCGGAGCCCGCTACCACGGCGTGGCCGAAGAGGCCATCCCGTTTGGGGAAATCGCGGCCGTGATGGGCCAGCAGCTGGGCCTGCCGGTGGCCGAAAGGCCCGCCAAACACTTCAGCTTTTTCGGCCCTATCGTGGCGGCCGATAATCCAACTTCCAGCGCCTTCACCCAACAGGAGCTGGGCTGGACGCCCACGCAACCGGGGCTTCTCGCCGATTTGAAGCAGGAAAATTATTTTGCTCCTAAAAAATAAAGGAAGGTAAGGACCCGTTGGGGAAAGCCTAAGTCTGGGCGCTATTGCCAGGTAGTCACGAATTCAGGGCTTGCTCAGGCGGGCAGCTGCCCCACCACCTGCGCCGTGAACACCGCCGCCAGCGCCGCCGTTTCGGTGCGCAGCCGCGAGTCGCCGAGCGTGACGGGCCGCACGCCCCGGCCGAGCGCCAGCGCAATTTCGGCGGGCGAAAAGTCGCCTTCGGGGCCGATGAGCACGCAGGCGCGGGCGGTGCTGGCCAGCGCCCGCGCCAGGGGTAGGCGCTCGCCGGCTTCGAGGTGGGCAATGAAGGTGGCAGACGCGTCTATTTCTTCAATAAAAGCCTCGAAATCAAGCATCTCATCGAGCTGCGGCAAATACGCCTGGCCCGACTGCTTGAGGGCACTAATCGCAATTTTTTCCAGGCGCTCCAACTTCAGCTCGCGACGCTCGGAGTGGGCGCAGCGCAGGAAGCTGAGGCGCTCCACGCCCACTTCCACGGCTTTCTCTACCAGCCACTCCATGCGGTCGAGGTTTTTGGTGGGGGCCACGGCCACGTGCAGATAGGTGGCGCGTGGTGCAATAACTTCTTGATTAACAACGTATAGTGAGCAGCGCTTGGGGTTGGCGTCGGCTACGGTGGCGGCGAATATGGTGCCACGACCGTCCACGAGCGTCACGGGCGCGCCGGGGGGTAGGCGCAGCACGCGCACGGCGTGCTTGCTTTCGTCTTCGGAGAGCGTGTAGGTGGGCTGGCCGGGGAGCAGGTCGGGGGCGAAACAGGTGAGCATGGCAACAACTAAGCGGGCCACGAAGGTAACGGTCCTCTTCATGCGCACCCAAGCCAATTGCCGCCGGCCGAAAACCCCGGCAGCACGGCCGTCGGTAACGGCTGGCACCAGCGAGCGCGGCGCCCCCACCTGCTCCGGCAGGCGTCGGCGTTTAGGGGAGGGGTAGGGGGTCAGACTGCACTTCCGTGACGGTGCCCAGCGGCCCGAAGTGGATGCTCAGGCGCGGGGTGGTGGCGTGCGGATGCCGGGGGCCGCACTGCGCGCCCGGCACCAGGTAGTAGTGGTATACTTTTTCGGTTTGGGCCAGCAATTCTTCCTCGTCGGGGCGGCCGAGCACGGCCGTCACATCGTTGGCGCGCGCTTCGTAGAGGCGGGCACGAGCGGCCAGAATGGGGGGTAGGAGCGCCGCCCGCTGGCCAGCGCACGCATAGCGGTCGGCGCGCCAGGCGGCGGCGTTCAGACCCGGAATGTCGGGCAGGGCGTGGCCGCAGCCGGCCAGCGCCAGCAGGCCCGCCAGGGGTAGCCGCCGGAAGCGGGCCGGGCCGCGAAAAAAGAAGAAAATCATAGTGTACTAGGGCGAGTTTCCCGGCCGCGCGGCGCTTGCCCCGTGGCCAGTGACGGCTAAGCTAGCGCCAAAAGCCGGCATCAACGCCGGGCGGGGGGTAGGGGGCATAACCTACCCGGCAGCGGTCCGTTACAGGGCGTTCGGATTGGCCGGACGTTAGCCGGGCTACCACTCACTCTATTCACCTTCTTTCACCCCTCATTCTTCTTTCTCATGCGTCTAAATCTTCGCGTTATCATTGGCCTTGTTATCGCAGTGGTCACGCTGCTGGGCTATTTTTTCAATACCTCGACTAACCCCGTGACCGGCGAAAAGCAGCACGTGAACATGAGTGCTCAGCAGGAAATCGCGCTTGGCGTGCAGGCTACCCCCGAAATGGAGCAGCAGTACGGCGGCGAAAGCAGCGACCCCCGCGCCGTCGCCGCTGTGGAGCAAGTGGGCCAGCAGCTGGTTAAAGCCAACGGCCTCGACCAGAAAACCCAGTACCAATACCGCTTTCACCTGCTGGCCGACGACCAGACTATCAACGCCTTCGCCCTGCCCGGCGGCCAGGTGTTCATTACCCAGGGCTTGCTCAAAAACCTGACGACCGAGGGCGAGCTGGCCGGCGTGCTGGCCCACGAGATTGGCCACGTGGTGGCCCGGCACTCGGCCGAGCAGGTGGCCCAAAGCCAGCTCACCCAGGGCCTGACCGGGGCCGCCGCCATTGCCGCCTACGACCCCAACAGCCCCGGCAGCAGCGTCGCCCGCGCCGCCGCCGCCGCCATGATTGCCAAGCTCGTGACCCTGCGCTTTAGCCGCAACGACGAGCTGGAGGCCGACAAGTTTGCCGTGAAGTTTACCCCCGCCGCCGGCTATAACCCCGCTTCCATGATTAACGTGATGCAGATGCTTCAGAAAGAAGGGGGTAGCGGCAACCCGCCCGAGTTTCTGAGCACTCACCCCAACCCCGGCAACCGGATTGAGGAACTGCAAAGCGATATCAAGCAGCTATATCCGCAGGGCCTGCCCGCCGGCCTGAAGCAGTAGCGGCGGCTTAGCCCGCAGCGGATATATTTGCGGCTATGCTTCCCAAAATTACCACTTCCGCCGCCGGCCGGCCCCGGCTGGCTCCCCACTGGCAGTTTGTCCTCGCGGCGGCGGGCCTCTACGCGCTGTGGCTGATTAGCTACGAAGGATTTATCGGCCCCGACGGCCGACTTGACACCTGGCTGTCCGTCAACATTGCCGCCGCCAGCGCCGGGCTGCTGCGGCTGCTGGGCTTCACCTCGTCGGTAGCGCCCGGCTCCACGTTGCTGCTGATGGACGGGCTGCCCGCCGTGTTGGTGGGGGCACCCTGCGATGGGCTGGTGCTATACGCGTTGTTCGCTGGTTTTATCATTGCCTTTCCGGGGCCGGTGCGCCCCAAGCTCTGGTTTGTTCCTTTGGGAATAGTGATAATTTACCTGCTTAATATCGTGCGGGTTGGAGCCCTGGCCCTCAATCATCACTACGCCCACCGCTCGGTCGATTTCAACCACCACTACACCTTCGCCTTCGTGGTCTATGCCTGCATCTGTGCGCTCTGGATGCAGTGGGTGCGGTGGTACGGCTCGCCAGCCAGCGCGGCCGTATGAGCCCCTACGTGCGTGCGCTGCCCGCCGCCCCCATGACGCCCGCCCGCTGGGTGCTGGCGGTACTGCTGGCGGCCGTGTTGTTTTTGACCGGCATGGAGGTAGAAGCCGTCTTCGCGGCGCTGACTCAGCTGTGGCAGGTCGTGTTCAGGGGGGTAGGGTTCGCGGGCGTTCTGGCCCACTGGCAGCAGGGCACCAGCCAGCTGGTCACGACCCGCAGCCTGCCCGCCGTGGCCAGCTACAGCGTGCTCTACGCGGCGGTGTCGGTGCTGCTGCTGCACGTGCTGCTGCGCAGCGCCGCCCGCACGCGCTGGGTAATGCAGGTCTATCTGGGGCTGTTTGGGTTGTATGCTTTGCTGATGCTCATCGGCAAGCTCGGCGGCGATTTGGGCTGGGCCTACCGGGTGGCGCGGCATGTTATTGACTTTCTAATATCGCCGCTGCCCGTGATGCTGCTGCTACCCCTGCTGTGGCCGGGCATGCGACGCACAGGTCTGGCAGTGAAGTAGTTATTGCCAGCGGGTGGCAACGCGACTCGCACAGAAGGGAGCGGCGGCCCCGCTGCTTGCGTCTAGGGCTATTCAGACATTTGTCAGAACGTCATTCCTCGGCAAGCTCGGAATGACGTTCTGACAAATGTCTGAATAGCCCTAGACGCAAGAAAGCCCCGCTGAAACTCAGCGGGGCTTTCTTATGCAACTTGAAGTAAGTGGCTCTAGTTAGCTACTACTCAATAACCAGGCGCTTGGCTACCTGGCCGGCCACCGTGGTGGCGCGCACCGTGTAGATGCCGGCCGCCAAGCCCGTCAGGGGCAGCTCGATGGCGTCGGCGCTGCCGGGGGCAACGGTGCGGGTGAGCACGGCTTGGCCCAGGGTGTTGAGCAGTTGCACCGTGCTGGGGGCGTTGCCGCGCAGCGCCTGGGGCAGCACCAGCGTGGCCTGGCCGCTGGCCGGGCTCGGATAAACCGAGGCCAGGGCCGCCAGAGCGGCCGGGGCCGTGGCCAGGGGCGACACATTGGTGAACACCACCGCGAAGCGGCCGGTGGCCGCGCCGCTGGCCAGGTTCAGGCTAAGGCTGGGGGTAGTGGCCAGGTCAGTGTAGGTGTTGAGCACCGCGTCGCGCAGGAAGGCGTGGTAGCCGGCGGGCAGGTTGGCCAGGTCGGCGGCCCGCAGCGAGTAGGTGCCGGCCGTGGCTACGGCCAGACGCAGCGGCACCGTCACGGCCGCGCTCAGGGCCGGCTGGCCGTTGATGGCCAGCACGTTGTTGCCCGCCTCCGAAGCCAGCGTCAGGCCATTGAGGAAGGGTAGGGCCGGGGCATCGAAGGCATTGTCGAGGCCAGTGGTGGCACCCTGCTCAAAATAAATATCGGTTTGCGAAGCCAGCGTGCCGTTGCCCAGCTCCAGCAGCAGCTGGGGGCGCGTGTCGGCGGCGGTGCGCTGGAAAGGAGCCGTGCTGGCCGTCGTGATGCGCTGCGCATCGGTAAAGTTGAGGTTGCCCGTGGCCCCGACCGCACTCGTTTGCACGAAGAAGCCCTGCGCCACCGGCACCACGTTGGTGCCGCCGTTGGTGCCCTGGCCATTCAGGTACGAAGCGTAATTGCCCGAATACTGCCCGCTGCTTTTCACCACGTACAGCGCGGGGCGAATATTGACCAGGCCGCTGGCTACCACTTGGTTCCAGTCCAAAGAGCTGGGGTAGGGGTTGCCCAGCAGCTGCCAGCCGGCGTTGGCCCCGGCGCCGCGGCCCTGGCCGGCGGTGCTGACGTTGCCCGTCGTGAGCGTGCCCACGAAATCTACCAGTTCGCTACCCCCCAGGTTGACCGTGTAGCCCGTGCCCGGCGTCCAGGCATCGCCGGCGGCCGGCGAGTAGAAGCCCTTGTCGAAATCGGGCGTGCTGGTGGTGGCCGGCGAGTTCTCGTAGTGTGCTTGGTCATAGCCATACACCGTGGGGAAGGGCGTGGTGGTGCCAGGGGTAGGGTTGGTGTTATAAGCCGGGTTGAAGATGGGCATAAACGAGGCCGTAGCCAGGTCATCAACCGTCGTGTTCGCCACCGGGGCCGAGTAGTGGCGGTAGCCCAGGCCGGGGTTGGTGGGCGTGAGGTAGCGCTGCACCGTGGCGGTGCCGGTGGCCGCCCCGCCGGTGTTCACCACGTAGGCCGTGCCGCCGGCGTTGGAAAGCAGCGTGAAGGGCTGCCCACTGCCGATGGCCAGGCTGCCCGTCAGCGTGAGGCCGCCCTGCACGGTGGCTGGCCCGCTGAGCGTGGCCCCGGCCGCCCCCACGCGCAGGTTGCCGAACTGCGACAAGGCCGGCCCGCTGATATCCTGGCTGGCCGCCCCCGTCAGGGCGATGGTGCCGGAACCCGCCAGGCTGCCGGCAGCATTCAAAAAGTCGCCCGCCACGCTCAGCGTGCCGGCCGCCGCAGTGGTCAGCACCGCCGGCGTGCCCTGCCCGCCGGTGCTCAGGATGACCGTGCGGGCCTGCTGCGCGTTGCTCACGGTGGGCTGCCGCAACACCGCGGGGCCCAGGCCGGCGATGAACACGTCGGTGCCGGCTCCGGGCACCCCGGCGGGATTCCAGTTGTTGGCCGTGCCCCAGTCGGTGCTCACGGCCCCGGTCCACACGGCGGGCGGGTTGGCGGGCGCAGCGGCGATGTTGGTAAAGCGCAGCGGAATCAGGCCGCTGATGATGTTATTAATCCGCACCGCGTTGCCGGTGCTCAGGTCAAAATTGTAGAGATTGGCGGTGCCGGGCCGGCTGGAAAACTTGTCCGTCAGCTCCAGCAGATAGGCAAAGTTGCGGGCGGGCTGCGCGCCGGCATCCGTAAAAATATCGAGGTCCAGGTCAGCGCTGCCAATGCCGTAGGTGCCCGAACTCGTGAGCGTGATGCCGGCCACGGTCGTCAGCGTGCCGCTGCTGGCGGGCGTTTGGCTTTGAATGGAAAGCACCCCGTTGTTGGGCGTTTCGTCCACGTCGTAGAGCGTGGTGCCGCGCGGGCCGATGGCCGCGTTGGTGTAGGCCACCGTGCCGATGAGCGGCGGGCCGGGCGGCGGCACCGCGTTGCCGGTGGCGGCGTAGGCCAGCGGGTTGTCAGTAGCCACCAGCTGCCCGCTGGCCGGGCTCAGGCGGTAGTTGGCCCCGTTGCGGCCCGTCACGCGAATCAGGTCGGCGCGCGGGTCAAAGTCGAAGCCTACCCCCACCACCAGGTTGTAGCCGTCGAGGTCGGTGCGGTTGCTCAGGCCCAGGGCCAGGGTAATGGGGCTGCCCACCGGCTGGGCCACCACGGTAGCCCCCACGATAGTCATTACATAAAGCTGCGCGTTGGGCGAAGCCCCGGCTGTGTTGTCGTAGCCCAGCGCGTAAAGCTGCCCGGTGGTGGGGCGCGTGTCGAGCCCCACCAGCTGCTGGCCGGTCGCCACCCGCATAACCAGCAATAAATTGGAGGGGTCGGGGTTGCTGGCCGCGAGCGGGGCCAGCACTTGCGTGCCCTTCGTCGCGCTCTGGCCCCCGTAGCTAAAATCCCTGGTGAAAGTGCCCAGCGCGTAAATAGTGCTGGCCTGGCCGTGGGCGGCCCGCGCGCCGGCCAGCAGGCCCAGGGCCAGCGCGGCCGCGCGCAGCTTGGTGGAAAACGATTGGGTGGGGAAAAGTTCGCGCATAAAAATCTGATTGATAAGCGTAAAGCCGGGCCAGTGCTGCTAGTCCGCCGCGTGTCAGCAAGGTACGCAATTCTCCCCGTTCTGAGTTAAGACCTGCTGTTACGCTACGGGGAGTAGCGCGAACGTTGTAGTTCGCGTCCCCGCGCCGTTAAAGCCAGCATAACGGCGCGGAGACGCGAACTACAACGTTCGCGCTACTCCCCGTTACCATCTCGAATAAGATAGGGCGTAACAGCAGTTAAAACTGCGGCGGCTGCAGGTGCTTGAAGTGCCCGTTCTGGCGCACGCGCTCCTTGAGGCGCTCGGCCTCCAGCACGGCGGGCAGCAGGCGCTCCAGGTGCTCGCGCACCAGCTCCTGGCGCTCCTGCTCGGCGGTGGTGCCCAGCAGCTGGTATTCCTGCTCGGTGCTGAGGCCAATGTGGTGGGCCACGTCAAAAATCCGAAACTCGGGGTCCAGCTCCAGCAGCAGCTTGCGCAGGCCCAGCGCCTCGTAAAGCTGGCGCACCTGTTTGGCTATCTGCTGGCGCAGCACCAGGTCGGGCTCCTCATCCTGCACCACGTCTTCGACCTGGCCGGCGGCGTAGAGCTTGCCCGGTGCCTGGCGAAAAAACTTTTGCACCCGAAAAATGCCCACGGCCTGGGTGCGAATGTCCATCTCGCCGCCGGCGTGCGTTTTTTCCACGCTCAGCAGGCGCATCTCGGTGCCCAGCTCCTGCACCGCGTTGTCGAGGTAGGGTGTGATGCCAAACGAGACGCCCTCGGTGAAGCAGTCGCGCACCAGCTCGCGGTAGCGGGGCTCAAAGACGTGTAAATTCAATTTCTCACCCGGAAAAGCCACCAGGCTGAGCGGAAACAACGGTAGTAGACGCATAGTAGCGCAAGAATAAGCCGGTGGGGCAAATGTTTTGCGCGAAGTGCTTCGCCCTGAGCTGCCCAACCCGCTGACTCTTAATTTACCCTTAATTTTGGGCATTAAATAAACCTTCCCTACCCCCCGCCGTTTTGGAAAATAAGATATGAAAGCGGTGGTTTCCTTTTTTCTGGCTTGCCTGATGCTGGTGGGCAGCCTCATTCCGCAGAACGACCTGTCGGAGCTGAGCAAGCTGCCCCAGCTGCTGGAGCACTACCGCTACCACCACTCGGCGGCCGGCGGCGGCCTGTCGCTGGCCGAGTTTCTAGCCGAGCACTACGGCGCGGGCGAGAAGGCGCACTTCGGCTGCACCTGCTCGCCGCGGCACCAGCAAGACCACCAGGGCCTGCCCCTGCACGGCCAGCACACCTGCGATGGCCACATAGCTTTCCTGCTGCTGGCCCCTACCCCCTTCAGCGGGCGGCAAGCCACCGCTCTGCTGGCGCGCGCCTATCGCCCCGCCGCCCCCGCGCCCTGCCCCGAAGCGCCGGCTCCGGCGCTGCTTCAGCCACCCCGAGCCTAAGCTCCGCGCCGCCCCTGGGAAGCATGTGCCTGCTAGGAGCTGACAGCTCTGGCATTCGGCTAGAGGTTTTTAGCCCGCAGAAGCCGCAGAGGGTTGCGCGGAGGACGCAGAAGCAGACGACCCCTTTAGCTTGGGCGGTTGACGCAGCTAGCGGCTAGCTTTTTACAAATTTTGGAGACATAGCCAATGTCCGCCGGTTCGGCAGGGCTCCAAGCAATTATTCTGGGTTTGAGGTTGATAACCCCCTTTGCCGCCTGGATGGCAGGGAGGGGGTAGGCGCACCGCGGAGCGCCGGCCTCCGCCCCGCATCCTTTCGTTTTTATGTTAGCAAAAATCATTGCGGCCAGTGTCCGCAACAAGCTGCTGGTGGGCCTGCTGCTGCTGGCGCTCATCGCCTGGGGCGGCTATTCGGCGGTGAATATCCCGCTCGACGCCATCCCCGACGTCACCAATAACCAGGTGCAGGTCATCACGCAGAGCGACGCGCTGGCGGCCCAGGAGGTCGAGCAGCTCATCACGATTCCGCTCGAATTGCAGCTGCGCACGGTGCCCGGCGTCACGGAAATCCGCTCCATCTCGCGCTTCGGGCTCTCGGTGATTACCGTCGTCTTTCCCGACGACATGACCACCTACCAGACCCGGCAGCTGGTGGCCGAAAAGCTCAAAGCCGCCGGGGCCGACCTCGCGGCCGGGGCCGGCCCGCCCACGATGGCCCCCATCACCACGGGCCTGGGCGAGATTTACCAGTACACCATTCGGGTGCTGCCCGGCTACGAAAAGCAGTTTTCGCTGGCCCGGCTGCGCGACGTGCAGGACTGGATAGTGAAGCGCCAACTGGCTGGCGTGGAAGGCATTGTGGATGTGAGTAGCTTCGGCGGCTACCTGCGCCAGTACGAGGTGGCCGTGGACCCCGCTCGCCTGGCCGCCAACGGCGTGACGATGGCCGAGCTTTACCAGGCCCTGCAGGACAACAACGCCAACACCGGCGGGGCCTACATCGAGCGCGGCCCCAACGCCTTCTTCATTCGGGGGGAGGGGAGGGTCAGCTCGCTCGATGACCTGGGCGCGACCGTTATCAAGCAGGCGGCCAGCGGCGTGCCGCTGCTGGTGCGCGACGTGGCTACGCCGCGCATGGGCCACGCCGTGCGCTACGGGGCCATGACCCGCAACGGCCAGGGCGAAACCGTGGGCGCGGTGGTGCTGATGCTGAAAGGGGCCAGCTCGGAGCAAACCATCAAGAACGTGAAAAAGCGGGTGGCCGAAATTCAGAAAACCCTGCCCAAAGGACTGGTTATCACGCCGTTTCTGGACCGTACCAAGCTCATCGACAAGGCCATTGCCACCGTGGAGCACAACCTCATCGAGGGCGGCATTATCGTGCTGGCGGTGCTGCTACTGCTGCTCGGCAACTGGCGCGCCGCCGTGGTGGTGGCCCTCATGATTCCGCTGTGCATGCTCTTCGCGCTGGGCCTGATGAGTGTGTTTGGCGTGTCGGCTAACCTGATGAGCCTCGGGGCGTTGGACTTCGGGCTGATTGTGGACGGGGCCGTGATTATCGTGGAGGCCGTCATCTTTCACATCGTGCACCAGCGCGCGCAGGCCGCCCACGAAACGATGGACGACATGACCGAGAGCGCCGCCACGCGCCTCATGTCGTCGGCCCTGTTTGGGCAGCTTATCATCCTCATCGTGTATTTCCCCATCCTGTCGCTGACGGGCATTGAGGGCAAGATGTTCCGGCCGATGGCCCTCACGGTGAGCTTCGCCATTATCGGGGCCATGATTATGTGCCTCACGTTTGTGCCGGCGGCCACGGCCTGGGCATTGAAGAAGGACATTAAGGAGGAAGGCACGATTGCTTACCGCATCATGAAGTTTCTGCACCGCGGCTACGACCCCATTATCCGGGCGGCGCTCGGCTTGCGGTGGGTAGTGGTGGGCGGCGCGGTAGCGCTGCTGGTGCTGGCCGGCTTCATTTTCTCCAGAATGGGCGGCGAATTTATTCCGCAGCTCGATGAGGGCGACATTGCCCTGAACGTGACCCTTTCGCCCGGCTCGTCGCTGAGCCAGACCATTGCCACCAACCTGCGCGTGCAGCAGATTCTGAAGGCGAAATTCCCGGAGATTGAGCAGATTGTGGGCAAAAGCGGCACCTCCGAAATTCCGACCGACCCGATGTCGCTGGAAGACAGCGACGAGATGGTGATTCTCAAAGACCACAGCGAATGGACTTCGGCCAGCACCCGCGAGGAGCTGGCGGGCAAGATGCAGGCCGCGCTGGCCGGTATTCCGGGCGTGAGCATGGAGTTTCAGCAGCCCATCCAGATGCGATTCAACGAGCTGATTTCGGGCGTGAAATCGGACGTGAGCATCAAGATTTACGGTGACGACCTGGCCGTGCTCTACGAGAAGGCCAACGAAGCCGCCGCGCTTATCCGCCCGCTGGGGGGGGTAGGCGACCTGAAAGTGGAGCAAATCGCGGCCCTGCCGCAGATGCGCGTGACCTACAACCGCCAGAAGCTGGCGCAGTATGGCCTCAAGGTGAGCGAGTTGAACATGATACTGCGGGCATCTTTCGCCGGCGACATCGCCGGGCAAGTGTACGAGGGCGAGCGCCGCTACGACCTCGTGATGCGCCTCGACAGCGCCCACCGCGCGGGCCTGGCCAACCTCCGGGACCTGTACGTGGACACGCCCGGCGGCCAGAAAATCCCGCTCGATGAGGTAGCCACCGTGGCGTATAAGAACGCGCCCATCCAGATTTCGCGCGATGACGCCCGCCGCCGCATCAACATCGGCATCAACGTGCGGGGCCGCGACGTGCAGAGCCTGGTGCAGGAAATTCAGCGTAAGCTGAACACCGGCCTCCAGCTGCCGCCCGGCTACACCATCACCTACGGCGGCCAGTTTGAAAACCTGAACCACGCCATTAAGCGCCTGAAAGTGGCCGTGCCGGTATCGCTGCTATTGATTTTCCTGCTGCTCTACCTCTCATTTCGGTCGGTGAAGCAGGCGCTGCTCATTTTTACGGGCGTGCCGCTGGCCACCATTGGCGGCATCGTGGCGCTGTGGGCGCGCGGGATGCCGTTCAGCATTTCGGCGGGGGTAGGGTTTATCGCGCTCTTCGGCGTGGCGGTTTTAAACGGTATCGTGCTGCTGGCCAGTTTCAACGAGCTGGCCGCCGAGGGCGTGGCCTCGGTGCGTGACCGTGTGCTACGCGCCACCGAGGAGCGTTTCCGGCCGGTTATTCTCACGGCCAGCGTGGCTTCGCTGGGCTTTTTGCCGATGGCCCTGAGCACCTCGGCCGGCGCGGAGGTGCAAAAGCCGCTGGCCACAGTCGTCATTGGCGGCCTGCTTTCGGCCACGCTGCTCACGCTGGTGGTGCTGCCGGTGCTCTATATGCTCTTTACTAAAGACGGCGAGCCTAACCCCCGCGATGCCGCCCAGGCCCAGGAAGACGCCAAGCACGCCGCCGAGAAAGGGGAGGAGCCCGGCCAGCATCAGACCCCAAAACCAGACCAGCACCCCACCAAAAAGCCCGCGCCCGCCGTGGTCACGGCCGTGCTACTCTTAGCCTGGCTGGGGGGGGTAGGGCGCCCGGCGCTGGCCCAAAACACGCTCGGCTCCACGGCCGGCCAGTCGCTGAACCTGAGCCAGTCGCTGCAAGCGGCGGGCCTCCAAAACCAGTCGCTACAAAATGCCGGCCTGCAAACCCAGCAGCAGCGGGCGCTCATCCGCACGGGCATTGAGCCGCCGCGCACGGTGGTGGATTTCCAGCTGGGCCAGACGTCGAGCAACCTGACTGACCACACCTTCAATATTATTCAGCAGACGGCTTTTCCGGGGGTGTACATCGCGCAGCGTAAACTGCTTGAAGGGCAAGGAATTACAGCTGAGCAGCAAGCTGCGGTGAGCCGCCGCAACCTGGTGCAGTCCGTTCGCTCGGGCTACTATGGCCTGCTCGTAACCTACCGCCGGGTGGCCCTGCTGCGCCGCCAGGACAGCCTGTATCGCCGCGCCGCCCACGCCGCCCTCATCCGCTATAAAGTGGGCGAAACCAACCGCCTGGAGCAAGTCGCCGCCGAGGCCCGCGCCCGCGAGCTGGAAAACCGCCTGCTCACCGCCCTCTCCGACCTGGAAGTGCAGCGCGAGCAGCTGGGCCAGCTGCTGGGCCGCCCCACGCCCGCCGCCATCGACACCACCGACGCGCTCATCGCCCCGCTCACGCCTGCCGACACGGCCGCCCTCTCGCCCGAGAGCAACCCCACCCTGGGCCTATTGCGCCAGCAAATTGCCGTGAGCCAGCTGCAAACGCGGGTCGAGGAATTGCGCCGCCTGCCCGACCTGCGCGCCGGCTATTTCCAGCAAACCATCCGGCCCGAGTTTAGCGCGCTGCACGTGGGGCAGCTGGGGCTGGCCATTCCGCTGCTGGGCCAGGCCGGGCGGGCGCGCGTGGCGGCGGCCCGCCTCGGCGAGCAGGTGGCGCAGGGCCAGCTGAGCTACGCCACCAGCCAGCTCAGCACCCAGCTCAGCACGCTGCGCCGCCAGCTGCGCCGGGCGGCAGCCTCGCTCGCCTATTACCAGAAAACGGCCCTGCCCCAGGCGCAGCTTATCCTGACCACGGCCGAAAAAAGCTTCCGGGCCGGCGACATCGACTACGTGACCTACGTGGTGAATACCGACCCGGCCTGGCAGATTCAAACCAATTACCTCGACCAGGCCCAGCGCTATAATGACCTGGTAGTGAGTGTGCAGGCGCTTACTGGCCCGGATAAGCCGTAGGGGCGGGGCTTGCCCCCGCCCGCCGTTGGACGACCACCGTCCGCGTCGCCTACCCATTCCTACCCCCTCCTTGTCAACCAGCTGGCTAAAATCATTCAACGACGGGCGGGGGCAAGCCCCGCACCCTACTTATGCCTTTCAACCTCAACCTCTACGTCCTGGCTGCCAGCCTGGCCTTCCTCACCGCCTGCGGTGCCAAGCCCGACGACGCGGCTACCAAAGAAGCCGGCGGTAAAGCTGGCAAAGCCGCCGCGCCTACCTCCCCCGCCAACCCCGACCAGGTGATGATAAGCCCCGCCCAGGAAAAAGCTGCCGGCATCACGTTCGGCACCTTCGAGCGGCAGAACATGACCACCGAAGTGCAGGCCAACGGCTCGGTGGAGGTGCCGCCCGGCAACCGCGTTTCGCTCACCGCCATCATGGGCGGCTACGTGCAAACCGTTGACGTGCTGCCCGGCGAGCACGTGCGGGCCGGCGAAACGGTGGCCACTCTGCGTTCGCCCGAATACCTGACCCTGCAGCAGAACTACTTGCAGAGTAAGGCTAGAGTGCGCTTCCTGGCCGAAGACCTGGAGCGTCAGCGCATTCTGGACGTGGAGGACGTGGGTGCCAAGCGCAAGCTGCAACTGGCCCGCGCCGACTACGCCACCGAGCAGGCCGCCCTGCGCGCTACCGCCGCCCAGCTGCGGCTGCTCGGCATTTCGGTGGCGCACCTCGATGCCACGGGCCAGATTGTGAGCCGCGTGCCGCTCACTACCCCCATCGCCGGCTTCGTAAAGGCCGTTAATATCAACCCCGGCCAGTACGTGGGGCCGCAGGATGTGCTGGTGGAAGTGCTCAACCGCGACGACCTGCACCTGGAGCTGAAGGTGTTTGAAAAGGACGTGGCCCAGGTGCATCCTGGCCAGAAAATCCTGTTTCAAATCAAGGGGGCCGGCCGGCCCGACGAAGTGCTGACCGCCCGCGTGTTTCTGGTGGGGCAGGCCTTCGACGACGACGCGCGCACCGTGCGCGTGCACGCCCACCTGGAGCCCGAGCGCACCGATTTGCTGCCCGGCCAGTTCATCGCCGCCCGCATCCAGACGGCCGGCGCGCGGGTGCGCACCCTGCCCGAAGCCGCCCTCATTCAGGCCGGCGAGCTGAGCTACATCTTCCGCCGCGTCGGCACCGACTCGGGCCGCACCATCTTTCGGCGCGTGAAGGTGCGCGCCGGCCTGCCCCAGCACGGCGACGTGCCCGTGACCGTGCTCGACCCGCTGCCCGATACCACCGGGCTGGTGCGCCGGGGCGCTTATTTTCTGGATGCCGAGCTGCGCAAAGGCGAAGGCGGCGACTAGGGCCGTAACGAGGGGGGTAGGGCCAGCCTGAACAGCGGTGGCCCGCTCTAATAGCCCGATTGAGGAATTGCCTTAAGCAAACTTTAAGGCAAAAACCGGGTCTTCCTGCAAATTCATTCGCCAGTATTCTCGTTCAACCCCCGGCTCCCCGACCAGTCAGCCACTCCTGCGCCGGCTGGCGAAGCCGTAAAAAATAGCGGTGGCCCGGCGTAGGGGTAACGGCCGCCGTCCGTATCTTCTCCCTGGCCAGCCGTTTGCCAGCCGCCCTACCCCTCACTTTCC
The DNA here is from genome assembly GCA_001596155.1 of Hymenobacter psoromatis. Lineage (NCBI taxonomy): Bacteria > Pseudomonadati > Bacteroidota > Cytophagia > Cytophagales > Hymenobacteraceae > Hymenobacter > Hymenobacter psoromatis. The sequence goes on from CP014771.1 coordinate 686,359, forward strand.
TATGCGTTATCTATTGCTGGCCGGCCTGGCCTTGGCTGCCACTTCGGTCGCGGCCCAAACGGCCCCTTCCTGGACGAATTCGCTACCCGTGGCCCTGGAGCAGGCCAAAGCCAGCCAGAAGCCGGTGCTGGCCGTGTTTTCGGGCTCCGACTGGTGCAAGCCCTGCATGATGCTCAAGCAGGAAGTATTTGACCAGCCCGAGTTTGCGCAGTATGCCAAGGGCAAGTTCGTGCTGGCGCGCTTCGACTTTCCGCGCAACAAGAAAAACCGCCTCGACCCCGCCCAAACCAAGCTCAACGAAGATGCTGCCGCCCGGCTCAACCAGGAAGGCGCGTTTCCGGCCGTCGTGCTAATTTCGCCCGAGGGCAAAATCCTGGCCCGCACCGGCTACCGCCCCGGCGGCGTCACCGCCTACGATACCTACCTGGAGCAGCTGCTCGCTAAAAAATAAGGCCGATGCCCAAGTTGTGGACGTTGCTGAGTAGCAGGGGGGTAGGGCCGCTGGCCGCCGGCCTGTTGCTGTGCGCCGGCCTGCCGGCCCACGGGCAGGCACCCACGGTGGCCGCGGCCCACCAGGCCCGCGCCTACACCCGCGAGGCGCACCTGATGGGCTCGCATTTCACCTTCACGGCCGTGTCAGGCGATGACTCGCTGGCCTGGCGCGCCCTGCGCGCCGGCTTGCGCGAAACCTGGCGCATCGACCGCCTCTTTTCCTACTGGGATTCGACCTCGCAAGTGGTCAAAATCAACCGCTTGGCGGGCATCCGGCCGGTGGTGGTGGACCCGGAAGTATATGACCTTATTGAGCGTACACTTAAAATCTCCCAGCTCAGCGGCGGCGCGTTCGACATCACGTTTGCCAGCGGCGATAAGATTTATCAGTTTGATAAAACCGAGCACGCCAGCCTGCCCGACTCGGCCCTCGTGCGCCGCTCCATTCGGCGCATTGGCTGGCAAAAGGTGAAGCTCGACCCGGCCACGCACGCCGTGTTTCTGCCCGAAAAGGGCATGCGCATCAATCTGGCGGGCATTCTGCAAGGCTATGGCGTGCGGCGGGCCGAAGAGATTATGAAGAAGATGGGTATCGCGGGCGGCCTCATCAACGGCTCGGGCGACGTGTATTGCTGGGGCAAGCAGCCCGACGGCGCGGGCTGGCGCATTGCCATCGGCGACCCGGCCCGGCCGCACACCGTGTCGTCGTGGCTGACAGTCAGCGACATGGCCGTGGTCACAGCCGGCAATTATGAGCAGTATTTCACCGTAAAAGGTAAATACTACGGCCACATTATTAACCCGCACACCGGCTACCCGGCCACGGGCCTACGCTCGGTCACCATCATTTGCCCCGACGTGGAGCTGGCCGACGCCCTCGACGACGCCGTATTCGTGCTGGGGGCCGGGCCGGGCCTGGCCCTGATAAACCGCCTCAAAGGCGTGGATGCCACCGTGATAACCGACGATGGCCAAACGCTGGTGTCGCGCGGGATGCAGCTCAACGCCTACCACAGCGCCGCGCCGGCGGCCCCTACCCCCTCCGCCGCGCCCCAAGCCAAACGCTCTTCTCCACCCCAGCCATGAAATCTTTCCCCTTTCGCCCGGCCCTGCTGGGCCTGCTGCTGGCGGGCAGCGCCCTGCTGCCAGGCTGCGTGTCGGTGGCGGCCTACCAAAAAGCTTACCTCAACGACGAGGATATGAAGCTGGCCACCCGCAAAGTCGAAACCTCCGAGGTCAACTTCGAAAGCTACCGCGAGGGCGGGGGCGGCGCCAACGGCGGCAAAGTAGGCGGCGGCTGCGGCTGCAATTAACTAATGTTACGCGGAGGTTGTCGTCCACCGCGTTCACCCCATTTACTTAATACCAATCAGTTTCGTCCTTTCCTTCGTAATGCCCTATCCCTCTTCTTTTCCCCGATGAACCCCATTGTTACCGCCCCGGCTGAACACCACCTCACCAGTTCGGCCATGCTGCAAGATATTGTTATTGGCTTGTCCGATGGCCTCACGGTGCCGTTTGCGCTGGCGGCCGGCCTGAGTGGGGCGGTGCAGTCGTCGGGCCTGGTCATCACGGCGGGCCTGGCCGAAATCGTGGCTGGTTCCATCGCGATGGGCCTGGGCGGCTACCTGGCCGGCCGCACCGAGGTGGACCACTACGCCGCCGAGCTTACCCGCGAGCACGAGGAAGTGCGCACCGTGCCCGACACCGAGCGGCAGGAAGTGCAGGAGCTATTCGTAGAAATGGGCCTCTCCGAAACCACCGCCGCCCAAGCCACCAACGAGCTGGTGAAAGACCCCGAGCAGTGGGTCAAGTTCATGATGAAGTATGAGTTGGGCCTCGAAGAGCCCGACCCTAAGCAGGCGTTCAAGAGCGCTTTTACCATTTCCGCGGCCTACGCCGTGGGCGGCCTCATCCCGCTCAGCGCCTATTTCCTGACCGCTACCCCCCACGAAGGGCTGCTGTGGTCGGGCCTCATCACGCTGGTGTGCCTGCTGGTATTTGGCTATTTCAAAAGCCGCCTGACGGGCCAGGCCCCGGTAGCGGGAGCCATCAAGATGGCGGCTACCGGCGCGGCCGCCGCCGCGGCGGCCTTCTACGTGGCGCGGCTGGTGCAGGGCCACGGCGTGTAGTTTTGTAGGGCGCGGGGCCAGCCCCGCGCCCTACCCCTTATGAAAATATTACTGGTTGAAGACGAGCCCAAGCTCAGCTCCTTCGTGCGCAAAGGTTTGGAGGGCGAAGGCTACTGGGTGGAGGCGGCTTTCGATGGCCAGCTGGGCCTGAGCATGGCCCTGAACGGCGACTACGACCTGGTGATTCTCGACGTGAACCTGCCCCAGCTCAACGGCTTTGAGGTGTGCCGCCGCCTGCGCGCCGAGCGGCCTCAGGTGGCCGTGCTGCTGCTCACGGCCCTGGGCAGCATCGCCCACAAAACGGAGGGCTACGACGCCGGCGCCGATGACTACCTGGTGAAACCCTTTGAGTTTCAGGAATTACTGCTGCGCGTGCGCGCCCTCTACCGGCGCTACCACGACGCCGGCCCCGGCCGCGTGCTGCGCGTGGCGGACCTCACGCTGCACCTGGCCACCAAAAAAGTGGCGCGCGCCGGCCAGGCCATCACCCTCACCGCCCGCGAGTACTCCCTGCTCGAATACCTGCTGCTCAACCACGGCCAGGTAGTGTCCAGGGTCGATATCGCCGAGAAGGTCTGGGACCTGAATTTCGATACCAACACCAACATCATCGACGTCTATATCACGTATTTGCGCCGGAAGATTGACAAGGATTTCGCGCCCAAGCTCATCCACACGGTGGTGGGCATGGGCTATGTTTTGAGGGAGTAGGGGGGGTAGGGAGTACTAAAGAACGTCATTCCGAGCTTGCCGAGGAATCTCGCCCGCCTTGTTGAACGAAGCCCGAACGACTGCGAGCGAGATTCCTCGGCAAGCTCGGAATGACGTTCTTTATTGCCCCACACTACCCCCCCCAAACATGACCATCCGCGCCCGTCTCACGCTCTTCTTTGCCGGCCTGATGCTGGCGCTGGTGGTGGCGGTGTCGTGCGGGGTTTACTTTTTTGAGCGCAACAGCCAGCGCGACATCTTCGCGCAGCGGCTGCTGCGCAAGGCCGAGGCCACGGCCCAGGTATATGTGCGCAAGCACGACCGCCTGGAGCCGACCGACGCCATTCTGCTGCTCACCCAGCAAAACCAGTACGAAGCTATCTACAACGAGGCCAATGAGTTGGCCTATACCAGCCGGGCCAATCCCAGCCTCATCATCACCTCGCGCTTTCTAGTGCAGGTGCGCACGGCGGGCCGCCTGCTTTTCAATCACGAAGCAGCTCAGGGGGTAGCGCTGTATGCCAACGACGAGGGCGAGCGGTTTGTGGTCATCGTGACGGCGGAGGACAGCTACGGCCACGATGGCTTGCTGCGCCTGCGCAACAACCTGCTGGTTAGTGATTTGCTGGGCATGGTGCTGGTGGTGCTGCTGGCCAACCTCTTTGCCGGGCGGGCGCTGCGCCCGGTGCAGCAGCTGAGCCGCGAGATTCAGGGGCTATCGTCGCGCACGCTCGACCAGCGCCTGAGCACCGGCAACGGCCGCGACGAGCTGGCCCGCCTGGCCGCGCAGTTCAACGCCCTGCTGGCCCGCCTGGCCGACACGGTGGCCCAGAACCGCAGCTTCGTCAACCACGCCTCGCACGAGCTGCGCACGCCGCTGGCCAACCTGCTGGGCACGCTCGACATCTCGCGCGCCTACGACGAGCGGCCCCAGGAGCTGCGCGCTACCCTCACCTCGGCCACCGAAGAAGTGCGCCGCCTCATCTCCCTCACCAACGACCTGCTGCTGCTGGCCGAGCTCAGCCAGGAAAAGCCCGCCTCCGACCTGCCCCTGGTGCCCGTGCTGCTCATCGAGCCCCTGCTCGACGCCGTGCAAACCGTGCAGCGCCGCTACCCCGGCACCAGCATCGAGCTGCAATTGCCCGAGGCCGTGGAAGACTGCCAGGCCCGCGCCCACGCCGAGCTGCTGACGCTGGCCCTGGTCAACCTCCTCGATAATGCCTGCAAATACTCGCCCGCGGGCTCGGCCGTGCACGCCAGCCTCGCCGCCGGGCCGCGGGGCTGCGAATACGGCGTGCGCGACGCCGGCCGGGGCATTGACCCCGAGGCCCTACCCCATATTTTTGAGCCCCTGTACCGGGCCGAGGCCGTGCGGGGCCAGGTGCCGGGCAATGGCGTGGGCCTGAGCCTGGTGCAGCGCGTGGCCGAGCTGCACGGCGGCGGCATCGCCGTAAAGTCGGGGGTAGGCGAGGGCACCGAGTTTCGCCTGTGGCTGTGAGCGGTGGCCCAGGCTTTTCGGTGCCCGGCAACTACCGGCCAAATAGCCTGGGTTTTATTAAATTAATTAATTTATTGGGGATTTATCCAGCCGGCCTTCATCTAAAACCCTGGGGTAGGGGGCTACCTTCGTAGTAGCTATGTGGTTGCCCCAACGGGCTGCCCGCTGCCGACGGCGGTCTCTACCCGGCGTTTAGTAGGTGAAAAGCCGGCCGCGACGCGGGCTGGCGCGGGCAAGTAGCTTTTGGCTGGCTGCTGCCCGGTAGCGCGGCTTCTGGAGCCGCGCCCCCAGCGTGCATTCGTATGTCCGATTCCAAGCTTACTACCCGCTACGAACAGGCCCTGGCCTGGTTCGACCACTACCTCATTCGGCCGCTGTACACGGCGCGGGTGCGGCGGCTCATTCTGCAAAGCTTCCCGTTCTGGATTGCTTCGCTGCTGACCGGCGCGATGGCCGTGGGCTACGAGCGCGTCTTCAATTGGGCCGAGCAGGTGAGCTTTACCTGGCTCAGCAAAGTGCCGCTCCAGGCGTTCGGGCTCACGCCGGTCGCGTTTTTGGCGGCCTGGGCGCTGATTCATTACCTGGCCCCGGCCGCCAGGGGCAGCGGCATTCCGCAGGTGATGGCGGGCATCGACCTCTCCAACCCCTCGCAGTATCGCCACACCGAGTATTTGCTGAGCCTGCGCGTGGGCATCGTCAAAATAGTGAGCAGCGTGGTGCTGCTGCTGGGTGGCGGCATCATCGGCCGCGAGGGGCCCACCATTCACGTGTCGGCGATTATCTTCCGCACTATCAATCGCTTGCAGCCGGCGGGCTGGCCCCAGCTCTCGCGCCAGATTGCGCTCGTGACGGGCGGCGCGGCCGGGCTGGCCGCCGCCTTCAACACCCCGCTCGGCGGCATCGTGTTCGTGGTGGAGGAGCTGACCCAGATTCACTTGTCGCGCTTTCGCATGGCCGTGTTCGCGGCCGTTATCATCGCTGGGCTCACGGCCCAGCAGTTTCTGGGCCCTTATCTCTACCTGGGCTTCCCGAAGGTGACCTCGCCGGCTGGCTGGTTTCAGGTGCTGGCAATGGGCTGCGCGATGGTCTGCGGCCTGGCGGGGGCGCTTTTTGGCAAAACCCTGCTGGGGGTGGCGCAGTACCGCAAGCGCTTCACCACCCTGGGCGCGCAGATGGGCTGGGTAGTGGGCTGCGGCTTCGCGCTGGCCACGCTGGCCTACTTCGTCGGCGTGGATGGGGTAGGAACCGGCAAGCCGATTATCAACCGCCTGCTGTTTCAGAACAGCGGCACCACGCCCTTCTACCTGTTTCCGGTGCGCTTCGCGGGCATGGTGCTCAGCTACAGCGCCGGCGGGGCGGGGGGCATTTTTTCGACTTCGCTGAGCGCGGGCGCGCTGCTCGGCGATGGCCTGGCCCGCCTGGCCGGCGTGCCCATCGTGGACCGCAACCTGCTGATTCTGGTCAGCATGGTGGGGTTTCTGACCGGCGTGGTGCGCTCGCCTTTCACGGCCGCCATCCTGGTTTTGGAGATGACGGACCGCCATTCGGCCATTTTCCAGCTGCTGATGGGCGCGCTGCTGGCCCAGGCCGTGGCCGCGCTCGTGGACCCGCACTCGCTCTATGAGCACCTCAAGCACGGCTTCATCCGCGAGGCGCTGGCTCAGGAGCTGAGCCCGCAGGCCGCCGCCCTACCCCCCGACCACGACGACGAGCACGACCACGAGCAGGAAAACGTGAAGCCCCAGAAAACGCAGCCAACCGAGTAGCGCGAACTTTCCAGTTCGTGCGCGAGCGCAACGAGCAGGCGGGGCCGCGCGGCGCGAATGACCCTGCTCGCTGGTGCTCGCGCACGAACTGGAAAGTTCGCGCTACTTACTTTTTCAGCTGCCTGAGCATTTCCTCGGCGGCGGGGCCTGACGAGGCGGGGTTCTGGCCCGTGATGAGGTTGCCGACCGTCACCACGTGGGGCTGCCAGTCGGCCTTTTTCGAGTAGATGCCGCCGTTTTCCTTCAGCATATCTTCCACCAAAAAGGGCACTACGTTGGTGAGCTGCACGGCCGCTTCCTCGGTGTTGGTGAAGCCCGTTACGGCCTTGCCTTTCACCAGCGGTTCGCCGTTGGCGGCCTTCACGTGGCGCAGCACGCCGGGGGCGTGGCACACCACGGCTACCGGCTTGCCGGCGGCGTAGGCCTTTTCAATCAGCGCGATAGAGTCCTTATCCTCAGCCAAATCCCAGAGCGGGCCGTGGCCGCCGGGGTAGAAAACGGCGTCAAAATCCGCAGCCTTAATCGTGTCGAGCTTCACGGTGTGGGCCAGCGCCTGCTGGGCCGCCGGGTCTTGCTTGAAGCGCCGGGTGGCATCGGTCTGGGTATCGGGCGTGTCGCTGGCCGGGTCGAGCGGCGGCTGGCCGCCCTGGGGCGAAGCCAGTGTGAGGGTCGCGCCGGCATCCTTGAATACGTAGTAAGGCGCGGCAAATTCTTCCAGCCAGAAGCCGGTTTTGTGACCCGTGTCGCCGAGCTGGTCGTGCGAAGTCAAAATGAGGGCAATTTTCATGATTTTGCGAAATAGATGGGGTAAGAATAAACGGATGACCGCGAAAGCGAACCCGGAATGCTTTTATAATTAAAAATTAAGAATAATAAATAAAAACTATGGTGACTACATTTTTAAATTATCATTCTTAATTTTTAATTCAACTAAGCCACTTTCACCACCGCCTTGCCCGTGTTGTCGCCCGCGAACAGGCCCAGGAAAGCAGCCGGAATCTGGTCGAAGCCTTCGGTAATGGTTTCCTCGCCCTTCAGCTGGCCGGCCGCGTACCATGCGGTCAGCTGCTGCACGCCTTCGGGCCAGCGGCTGAGGTAGTCGCTCACGATGAAGCCTTGCAGCTTGGTGCTGGTTTTGAGGATTCCCTTCCGGGCGCGGCCCCATCGGCGTTTCCGTCGCGTTATAAGTTGAAATCTGGCCGCAGAGCGCGATGCGCGCGTGCTTGTTCAGCAGGTCATACACGGCGTCGGTGATGGCCCCGCCCACGTTGTCGAAATAGCAGTCCACGCCGGCCGGCGCGGCGGCGGCCAGCGCCTGGGCCAGGTTGGGCGTAGTCTTGTAATTGATGGCCTCATCAAAGCCCAGCTCCTTCAAATAAGCCACCTTCTCATCGGAGCCGGCGGTGCCGACCACGCGGCAGCCCCGGATTTTGGCCAGCTGGCCCACGATGCTACCCACCGCGCCCGCTGCCCCCGACACCACCACCGTTTCGCCGGCCTGGGGCTGGCAAATGTCGGGCAGCCCGAAATAGGCCGTGAGGCCGGGCATGCCCAGCAGGCCCAGAAAGTAGCTGGCCGGCGCCTTATCGGCCGGCACGCGGCTCAGGCCCGTGGCATCGGCCACGCTGAACTCCTGCCAGGGCAGGTTGCCGACCACCACGCTGCCCACCGGCAGCGCCTCGCTGTGGCTGGCCACCACCTCGGCCACCACGCCGCCCGCGATGGGCTGCCCCACCTCGAAGGGCGCGATATACGACTTCGCCGCGCTCATGCGACCCCGCATGTAGGGGTCCACGGACACGTACAGCGTTTTGAGGAGCACTTGCCCTTCGGCGGGCACCGGCACCTCGCGGGTTTCGAAGCGGAACTGCGCGGCCGTGGGCACGCCCTGGGGGCGGCTGGCCAGCAAGATGGTATTGGTAGTCATAAGGTATTGAGTAACAGTCGCCCCAAGTGGGGGTAGGGAAATAAAAAACGCCCAGGCTCAACCCGAGCTTTTTTAAGGGAGTTAAGAGTTGAGAGTTAAGAGTTAAAAATCAGGCGAAAAGGTTTTTAACTCTTAATTCTTAACTCCCTTAATTCTCGCCTAAATACAGCTGCGCGGAAATTGCTTTAGGCGTTGGTCGTAGTGGTGAGGGTAACTTCGATGTTGCCCCGCGTGGCGCGCGAGTAGGGGCAGATGCCGTGGGCGGCTTGCACCAGCTCCTCGGCCTGCGCCTGCCCGAAGCCGGGTAGGTTCACGTGCAGGTCGGCCGAGACGCCGTAGCCACCATCTTCGGCCTGGCCAAAGCCGATAAATGCTTCTACCGACACGTTTTCGAGCTTCACTTTGGCCTGGCGGGCGGCCACGCCGAGAGCGCCCTCAAAGCAGGCGGCGTAGGCGGCGGCAAACAGCTGCTCGGGGTTGGTCGCGCCGGTTTTGCCGGGGCCGCCCATCTCCTTGGGCGTGCTCAGGGTGAGGTCGAGCACGTGGTTGTCGGATGTTACGTGGCCGTCGCGGCCCCCGATGGCTTTCGCCTGCGCGGTAAATACTTTGTTGATTTTCATGGTTTTATAAAAAATGCCTGGCTAAGCCAGACGGGTAAGAATCTGCGTGAGCTGCGTGCGCAAAGCGGCCAGCTCGGTCAGCGTGAGGCCCACCCTGGCCAGCAGCTGGGCCGGAATGTGGCCGGCCCGCGCTTCGAGCGCCCTACCCCCCGGCAGCAGCCCGATGACGACCGAGCGCTCGTCGCGCGGGTCGCGGCGGCGGCTGAGCCACTGTTGCTGCTCCATGCGCTTGAGCAGCGGCGTGAGCGTGCCCGAATCGAGCAGCAGCTTTGTGCCCAACTCCTTCACCGTCAGCTCCTCATGCTCCCAAAGCAGCAGCAATACCAGGTATTGCGGGTAGGTAAGGCCCAGCGCCTGCAAGTAAGGCTGGTAGGCTTTGGTGAGCTGCCGCGACACGGCATAAAACGGAAAGCAAAGTTGGTTTTCCAGCTTCAACAGCTCGTTCGGCGCGGAAGGGGGGGTAGGGACGGTTGGCATGGCGTTCGGGTAGTAAACTACGGTTGATTGCGCAATGTTTAATTGTGCGCAATTTATTTTTATAAAGGTTGTGTACTACCCCGGTAATTGCTGATTGCCTTCACGCTTTGGCCGTCGGCCAGCGCGGGATTACGCTGCGGAACTCGCCCTAGTTGGGAGGTGCCTAATTATCATCAGGGTATCGCTCGCTTGGTTCTTCATCCCAGCTTTGAACGAAACGAAAGCCTGTGTCGAGTAAAAGTGTTCGCAGCTCAGGAGCATCCAGGCTTTGCGCAGGCCGATAATGCCAATGGTAAAAGCCGTATTCCAGATTATAAAGCTCCTTGGTTTGCTTAAATCCTAATGCCATTATTGCTTCACCGAAGCTGATAAATAGTTTTTCGTCTTGGGTCTGAAAAAATATCTTCTTATGCTCATTGAGGGTAAGTATTATTGTATCAGAGTTCAGAGTAACGGCACACTCCACAAAGCCATTCCGCAGGATATTCTCCTTATTTTCAAGCAAAAAATATTCTATACTGGTTGGTAATTTGCTGGTATCAATGGCCCATAATTCACTCTTTTGATTATGCCAATGGCCCTTTATACATACTTCTATTCTGTCTGGCGATGGGATAAATTTTAAAGTTTTAATAAATGTCTCCAATAATTTATCCTTTCCCACAACTAACTCAAAATCAAAGCTATTATTATCCTTATCGTGAAGCGCGATAAACCCTTCTTTAATCAATTCATACTCGAACTCGCCATCTTCATTCGATTTAATAATTCCAGTTGGTGAAATAAAATCCTTATCCTGTGAGTCCAAAGGATAAGAGTAGCTTTGCGGTCCGGTAAGGACTAAATCGGTAAGATTGATAAGGTCCTCGGGCTCTTCAAAATTATCAAGTATATCCAGCCGAGCAGCTTCCGTAGCTTCTGGATTAAGTATGCCAAGTTCTTCAGCAGCAGCTTGTAAAGCATTATCCAAGGCTTCGCCACAATGCTGCCCATAAGCATAGAAATTAGCAACAGTGCCAGAAAGCTCGTTGGTCGGGCCACCAATCAGAAAGTACCAGTATTGATTTGGGGTTGGCATATAATTGCTTTGAGGAGAGATGCACAAATCTACTGTCTTCTTAACATTAGAAACTTCTAATTTGCCTCCAATCCTACGTTAATACCCCTGCCGCACCTTTGGGTAATTCCTCCGCGAATAACTCACTGGTATGGTCACTTTTATGCGTTTCTTCGGGCTGCTGGCAACGCCGGCGGTGGCGTGGTCGGCCGCGACGGGGCCCACCGCGCCGGCGCGGGTGCTGACCCTGCCCGAGGCGCTGACCCTCAACCAGACGAGCGACCCGGTTATCAGGGCGCAGCAGGCGCGGCTGCAAGGCGTCACGTTTCGCACGGCCGAAGCGCAGCTCACGGCCGTGCCCAAAGTTATTGCGCAGGCGCAGGCGTTTTATGCCACCAGCAACCAGATTCGGGGCGCGTTTTTTCCTAATGGCGGCTCGGTGCCGGCCATCGAGGGCGGCTACCGGCCCAACGGTGCTAACCAACAGCAGGCCAACGGCAGCCCGCTCACGTGGTCGAGCTTCGGCACGCTGCTGGCCGACGGCCCCATTGCCACCTTCGGCAAAACCCGCGCGGCCATGCAGGTGGCCCGCACGGCCCAAAACCGCCAGCAGGCGGCGGTCGATAACACCGTTTTCCGGCAGCAGGTCGAAACCGCCAGCGCCTACGTGGCCGTGCTCGATGCCGCCGCTGAGGCCCGCGTGTGGGCCGGGCAGGCGCGCCGCCTGGCGGCCTTGCGCCAGGTGGTGCTGGCCCGCACCCGCAGCGGCCTGCGGCCGGGTGCCGACTCCTCTTTAGTGAATGCCGATTATGCCCGCGTGCACCTGCGCGCCCAGCAGGCCCAGTTGCGCGAACAGACCGAGCGCCTGCGCCTGGCCGAGCGGGTAGGGCTGCGCGCTAGTGAGTTTGTGGTTGATACCGTGTCCTTTGCGCGCATCGCCCCCAGCCAGCTGCCCGGCGCGCCCGTGGCCGACAGCCTGCTGCTGGCTGCCCACCCCGCCGCCCGCCTCCGCCAGGCCGACCTCGACCTGACCCTGGCCGGGGCCGAGGTGCTGCACCGCGCCCGCTGGCCTAGTCTGCGCGGCATCGCGGCTTTCTGGACGCGCGGCTCGGGCATCGGGCAGGGCGAGTATAACGAGCTGAATTACAACACGAATATCTGGGCTGGTTTGCAGCCGCGGGTGTTCAATGGCATGGTGGGGGTAGCGCTGGTGTGGGACTTCACCGAGGCCTGGCACCTGCACCACGCCGAGCAGGAAACCCGCCTGTTCGCCAGCGCCCGCCGCTACGACGCCCAAACCACTACCCTGGCCCTGCGCCGCGCCTTTGCCACCGCCGACCTCGACGCCCGCGCCAGCCAGCAGCTTCAGCAGCAGGCCGCTACCCAAACGGTGGCCTCCCGCGCTGCCTACACCGCCCTGCTGGCCCGCTACGACAACGGCCTTGCCAATGCCGCCGACCTCAACCAGGCCCTCGACGTGCTGCAAACCGCCGAACTGCGCGGCCAGCAAGCGCGCTTCCAGGGCTGGCAAAGCCTGCTTAACCAAGCGGCGGCCGCTGGCCGCCTGCCCGATTTTTTAACTGCTTTGAAAGGATAAAAAATAGACTTGTTGTGATTTGAAAGTCAAGGACATAGATAAAAATTCCACAACCCTGCACAAACTCCTAACACGTTGTCGTAGCGTTTCCAATCGTGCATTCGTAGACGGTCACTCAAAATCCGATAACGTTTCCAGCCACCGATAGCATGTTCCACTATAATACGTTTACTCGCCTGTTCTTTATTTAGGGCTCGCTGCTCCAGGGTCAATTCTTTTCCCTTAGGTTTTTTAATTGGTAGAAAATAGGTAGGACACTTATAATCCTTACCAAACCCCAGAAATCCTAAATCCAGGCGAACAGTAAATTTTCTAAACCACTGTTTATCAACAGGAAAGAGTTGTTTAAGTAACCCATAATCATGCTGTTTTCCCGGTTGAAAATGACTTAAAAACCCAATCCACCTAGTGGTAGTAGCAATGACTATTTCTTTTAAGGTATTCGCTTTTTTTTACCACTATACGAGTCTTTCTGAGTAGTATAATCTTGCGGTCGTTGTATCCGTTGTTCCGTTCCGTCTAGTAACAACGTTTCGTGCTGGCTAAAATAAGCTTCAAATTCGTCTACGCTAGCAAACGCTCGTTTAGGCAAATGACCAGACAGTGTTAAAGCTTCTTGAAGCACCATAATTCCTCGGTCTTGATAACGTTTAGCATTCGCGGTATCCATCCCACTTACAAAACCAAGTAAATCGTAAGTTAAACTGGTTTTAAAGCTAAATAGGGTAAATAGCAGCAGTTCTTCTTCCGTTTTAATAATGGACTCATGAATGGCAAAAGCATCACGGTCAGCTATTTGTAAATCAAATAAGCGCGAATAAGCTTGCTTAAAATGAGTCAGTAATTTTTCAAATCGAGCTTGTGTCAAGCCAGTTGCTGCTCGCCATTTACGTTCGGTAGTAAGGGTCGAAGTGGAAAGTTGCATAACCTAAGCGGAAATATATTTCTCACAAATTTACGTCACCTTGTACCTCGCAACAAGTCTAATAAAAAAGAACGTCGTGTTTATCTGGCGTTCGCTTGTCAAAGCATGACGTTCTGAATTGCCTCCTAATTTCCATGAAATCGCTCCTACCCCTCCTTCTTGCTCTGGCCGCGCCGCTGGCGCTGCTGGCCCAGCCGGCGGCCGGGCCGCCGCCGCTACCCCTGGCGCAGGTGCTGGCCCTCACGGCCGCGCACTACCCCAGCATCAAGGGCCGGCAGGCGGAGCTGGACGCCGCCCGCTACGCCGTGAAGGAGCGCCGGGACGACTACCTGCCCAAAACCGTGTTTCAGACCCAGGCGCTGTACTCGACCAGCAACCAGGTGCAGGGCACGTTTTATCCTAATGAGGGCTCGGCCATTCCGGTGGTGGGCTCGATTAAGCCCAACACCAACACCTCCGACATGACTTGGACCAGCGGCTCGACGCTGTACACCGACTGGTCGTTTTTTAACTTCGGCCGCGTTAAGGCCGGCGTGCAAGTGGCCAGGGATGAGGTGATTACCCGGCAGGCGGCGCTCGACAATGAGGTATTTCAGCAGCAGATTCAGGCCGCCGACGCCTACCTGCTCGTGCTGGTGAATGAGGAAATTGCCGAGCGCCAGGCTGCCAACGTGCGCCGGGCCGAGGTGTTCCGGCAGGTGACGGCGGCGCGGGCCGCGTCGGGCCTGCGACCGGGCGTCGATTCGTCGCTGGCCGATGCTGAGGTGGCCCGCGCCAAGCTGTTGCTGACCCAGGCGCGGCAGCAGGCCCAGCAGCAGCGCCTGCGCCTGGCCGAGCTGACGGGCCTGCCGGCCGCCAATATCGCCGTGGACACGGCCAGTTTTTACCAGCAAATGCCTACCCCCCCCACTTCGCCCAATGCTGGCGGCGTGCCCGATTCGCACCCGATTTTGCGCCAGGCGCTGGCCGAGGTGCGCCGCAGCCAGGATGCCGTGCGCCTGGCCCGGCTCTCGTGGCTGCCGGGCATCCGGCTGTTTGCGGCCGGCTTCAGCCGGGGCTCGGGCATCGATAATGAGAAGGCGGCCGACGGCGGCCTCATCTACCACAAGGGCCTGTGGGACGGCATGAAATTCCGGGCTTACGACTTCATGGTGGGCCCCATTACGTACTGGAACCTGACCGATGGCTTCCGCGCCCACAACCTCGCTCAACAGGCTAATTTCCTGAGCCAGAGCCTACAATTTGACCTCGATGAGCAGCGCCTCGGCCTGGAGCGCGAAAACGAGGTAGCCGACCTCACCATCGCCTACGCCACCGAAAACGTGACGGCCGCCGACCAGCAGCTCGCCGCCGCGCGGGCGTCCTACGGCCAAAGCCTGGCCCGCTATCAGGCCGGCCTCGCCAACGCCGTGGAGCTAACCCAGGCCGTGACCATCCTCAACCGCGCCGAAATAGACCACGCCGTGGCCGTGGCCGGCACCTGGCAGGGCTTGCTGAAAAAAGCCGCGGCGACGGGCGATATGGCGGTGTTTACGAGTCAGGCGAAGTAGGGGGTAGGGCCACCCACCTGTCCTTGCGAGCGCAACGAAGTGGAGCGCGGCAATCTTTCCTGGTCGTTCGCTTCACCAGGTTAGTAACCCCGACGTGAAGGAAAGATTGCCGCGCTTCACTTCGTTACGCTCGCAAGGACAGACGATTTATTGGAAATAGTACTAAGTTGATAAACTATGAATAAACTAATCATCGCGGCCCTTACCCGGCCCGTAACGCTGGTGGTGGCCGTGCTCGGGCTGCTGGTGTTTTCGCTCATGGCCGTGATGAGCATCCCGGTGGACATCTTCCCCAAGCTCAACTCACCGACGATTTACATCGCGCAGAGCTACGGCGGGATGCTGCCCTCCCAGATGGAAGGCTTCATGGCCACGCGCTACCAGAATCAGATGCTGTATGTGTCTGGTATTAAGAATGTTGAAGTAAAGAACGTGCAGGGCCTGACCCTGGTAAAGTGTTCTTTCTACGAAAATACTAACATGGCGCAGGCGGCTGGCGAGGTCGCTAATCAGGTGTCGCGGGTGCAGTCGTACCTGCCGCCGGGCTCGCAGCCGCCGGTGGTAGTGCGCTTCGATGCCTCCACGCTGCCGGTGGGCGAGCTGGTTTTCAGCAGCGCCACGCGCTCGCTGAGCGA
The DNA here is from genome assembly GCA_001596155.1 of Hymenobacter psoromatis. NCBI lineage: Bacteria > Pseudomonadati > Bacteroidota > Cytophagia > Cytophagales > Hymenobacteraceae > Hymenobacter > Hymenobacter psoromatis. The sequence continues at coordinate 701,746 of CP014771.1, forward strand.
AATCCAGGATTTGGCTTCTACCAAGATTCGGCCGCTGCTGGCGCGCATTCCGGGGGCCTCGTCACCACCGCCGTTCGGGGGCAATGAGCGCACGATTGTCATTCGGGTGGACCCCGACAAGATGCAGAGCTACGGTTTCACGCCCGACCAGATTGTGCAGGCCATCGTGAAGGAAAACCAGATTTCGCCGGCCGGCGTGGTGCGCTCGGGCGACATCGCCTACCTGGCCCCCAACAACTCTACGGTGGACAAAGTATCCGATTTCGGGCAGATTCCGCTGCGGCTCGGCACCGGCCCCACGGTGCTCGTCAACGACCTGGCCACGGTGACCGACGCGGCCGACCAGACTGTGGGCTACGCCCTCGTCAACGGCAAGCGGGCAGTGTATATCCCGGTTACGAAATCGGGCGATGCCTCCACCATGTCGGTGGTGAAAGCGTTGAAAGCCAGGCTGTCCGAAATGCAGAGCCTCCTGCCCCCCGACGTGCGCCTGAGCTACGAGTTTGACCAGTCGGTGTACGTGTCGAACGCCGTGAGCGGGCTGGTGAGCGAGGGTTTGATTGGCGCGATTCTGACCGGCCTGGTGGTGCTGCTGTTCCTACGCGACTGGCGCTCGTCGCTCATCGTGGTGCTCACGATTCCGGTCGCCATCCTGGCTTCGGTGATGCTGCTCAACATGACGGGTAGTACCATTAACATTATGACGCTGAGCGGCTTGGCGCTGGCCATTGGCATTCTGGTGGACGAGGCCACGGTGACGATTGAGAACATTCACCAGCACCTCGAAATGCGCAAGCCCAAGGCCCGCGCCATCCTCGACGGTTGCCTGGAAGTGGCCTTCCCCGAGTTCCTGATTCTGGTGTGTATTCTGGCCGTGTTCGCGCCCTCGTTCCTGATGACGGGCATCCCGAAGGCCATGTTCCTACCCCTCTCGCTGGCCATCGGCTTCGCCATGATTGTGGCCTTTTTAATGGCCCTGACGCTGGTGCCGGTGCTCTCCAACTGGTGGATGAAGGTGCATGGCACCGAGCACTACCACGTTGCGCAGGTGCTGGATAAGCGGGAGTTGCAGGAGGAAGAAGGCCACTTGCGGTTTGAGCACCATCCGCAGGCCAGCCAGCCGCGCCAACCGCGCCAGCGCATTTCGGGCTTCGTGAAGATTAAGCTGACGTACCAGCGCCTGCTGCGCCGCCTCATGCCGCACCGCGGCCTGGTGGTGGGCGGCTACCTGGTGGTGACGTTTGGACTGGCGGCGCTGCTGTTTTTGAATATTGGGCAGGATATGCTGCCGCACAGCAATGTGCACCAGTTTCAGGTGCGCCTCATTGGCCCCACCGGGATGCGCATCGAGCGCACCGAGCAGCGCGTGCGCAAGGTGCTGGCCATTATTGACCAGATGGTGGGCCACCAGAATGTGGAGATTTCCTCGGCGTTCGTGGGCCTCACGCCCAGCAGCTACGGCACCAGCAACCTCTACGTGTTCAACGCCGGCCCCCACGAGGCTACCCTGCAAGTAGCGCTGAATGAGGACCTTAAAATCAACATGGATGCGTTTAAGGACCAACTGCGGGCGGCGGTAAAAAAGGATATTCCGGGCGAAAGCCTGAGCTTCGAGCCCATCGAGCTGACCGAGAAAATCATGAGTCAGGGCGCATCCACGCCCATTGAGGTGCAGGTGGGGGGTAAGAGCCTGGAAGACGGCAAAGCCTTCGCCGACAAGCTCTTGGCGAAGATGAAAAACGTGCCCTACCTGCGCGACCTGCGCATCAAGCAGCCCCTCGACTACCCGGCCCTCAACATCAACATAGACCGCCAGAAGGCTGCCCAGTTTGGCCTTACGGCCGAGGACGTGTCGAAGTCGCTGGTAGCGGCCACGTCATCCAGTCGCTTCACGGCCAAGAACTTATGGCTGGATAAAAAGTCGGGCTACGCCTACCAGGTGCAGGTGCAATTGCCGGAATACGACATGTCATCCATCGCCGACCTCGAAACCTTGCCCCTGGTGCGCGGCCAGCAGCGCCCCACGCTGGGCGACGTGGCCACGGTGACCCGCGAAACCATTCCCGGCGAGTACGACCGCAGCGGCCCGCGCCGCTTGGTCACGGTGTCGGCCAATATCTCGGGCAAGGACCTGGGCTCGGCCTCCCGCGAGGTGCAAAAACTGATTGACGGCCTGGGCACGCCGCCCGCCGGCACCACCGTGGAGCTGCAAGGCCAGGCCCAGTTGCTGACCGAAACCCTGAGCAGCCTCCAGACCGGCCTGGGCCTGGCCATCGTGGTTATCTTCCTGGTGCTCACCGCTAACTTCCAGTCGTTCAAGATTTCCATAGTGGTGCTTTCCACCATTCCAGCCGTGCTGGCGGGTTCGCTGGGTCTGCTCTGGCTCACGGGTAGCACGCTCAATTTGCAGTCCTACATGGGCATTATCATGTCGGTGGGCGTGTCGGTGGCCAACGCTATCCTGATGATTACCAACTCCGAAACCCTGCGCGTGCAGTTCCGCGACTCGACGCGGGCGGCCGTCACGGCGGGCGGAATGCGCCTGCGCCCCATCCTGATGACTTCCATCGCCATGATTGCCGGGATGCTGCCGATGGCCTCGGGCCTGGGCGAAACCGGCGACCAGTCGGCCCCGCTGGGCCGCGCCGTTATCGGCGGGCTGTTTTTCTCGGCCATCGCGGCGCTGCTCATCCTACCCCTGGTTTTTTCGCTGGTCATGGGCAAGTCGTCGGTTGACTCGGTATCGCTGAACCCGGACGACACCGATAGCTTGGTATATGACGCGCCGGAAATGACGCTGAAAAAGGTGGCGTAGGCGGGGCTTGGTACTTATTGAAAATTAATTGAAATTAAAAAGAACGTCATGCTCATCTGGTGTCCGCTTGCCGAAGCATCTCTACCGCGTAACTAACCTCTAACGTTAAGATTACTAACGCGGTAGAGATGCTTCGGCAAGCGGACACCAGATGAGCATGACGTTCAATAAAAAGACTTTCCCCATGATATCCCGCCGCCTCCCTCTCCTAGCCCTCGCCGCCAGCCTCGCCGCCTGCTCCCAAAATAAACCCGATGCGGCCGCCGCCACCGCCACCGCCCCGGCCGAGCCTACCTACGCCACCATCCAGGTGGCGCGGCACACCAGCCGCCAGGAGTTGAAGCTGCCCGGCGAGCTGCTGCCGCACTTTGAGGTGGCGCTGTATGCCAAGGTGAACGGTTTCGTGAAAAGCATTTCGGCCGATGTAGGCGACCGCGTGCATAAGGGCCAGGTGCTGGCCCGCATGGAAGCCCCCGAAATGGCCGCCGACCTCAACCGCGCCCAGGCCGATATTCAGGCCGCCCGCGGGAAGCTTAAAATCAGCCAGATAACCTACAAGCGCCTGCACCAGACCGCCCGCACCGCCGGCGCGGTGGCCCCGCAGGAGCTGGACCTGGCCCGTGCCAACGTGCAGGCCGACAGCATTGCCCTGCTGGGCAAGTACCAGCTGGCCGCCGGCTCGCGCCAGATGAACAGCTACCTGACCCTGACCGCGCCCTTCGACGGCATCGTGACCGAGCGCTTGCTGAGCCCCGGCGCGCTCGTCGGCCCCGCCGAAAAGGATGCCCAGCCCATTATCAAGCTCAAGGAAGTGGACTTGCTGCGTTTGCAGGTGGTGGTGCCCGAAGCCTACGCCGGCCAGCTGCACGAAAACGCGCCCATTACGTTCACGGTCAACGCGTTTCCGGGTGAGGAATTTGCGGGCAAAGTCAACCGCGTGTCGCACAACGTGGAGCGCGCCGTGCGCGGCGAAATGGTGGAAATGGAGGTAAAAAACCCCGGCCTGAAACTCGCGCCCGGCATGTTTGCCAGCGTGGAGCTGCCGGTGCATCGCGACGCGAAGTCGCTCTTCGTGCCCAAAACCGCCCTCGTGGTGAGCATGGAAAATAGCTACGTCGTGGCCGTGCGCAACGGCAAAACCCACCGCGTGCCCGTGCAGGCCGGCCCGGAGGAAGGCTCCGCCATTGAAGTAACCGGCGACGACCTCCAGCCCACCGACCAGGTTATCGCCAAAGCCAGCGACGACATCGCCGACGATATCGCCGTGCATACTACGGCTACCAAGGCCGACGATAACGTGGCCGTGAAGTAGCGGGCGGCGCACACGCGTAGTCCCTACCCCCGCCTAAAACGCGTAAGCCCTTTAGCCCCCGAAAAAATAGGTGGCTGTGAGTTGCGCCACGCGGTTGTGAGCCACCTCGTCGCTGAACTGGCGGCCGTAGTCGCGGTTGCTGAAGGGGAATAGCTCAGCGGAAGTTTTATACGCGTTGAGCAGCCCCAGACCGTAGCCCAGCTGCACTTGCAAAGGCCCCTGGCGGTAGCCGATGCCAAAGTTCAGGCCCGCGTCCAGGCGCTGGTTGCTGGTGCCATAAGTGATTGATTTATCAAAATCAGCTACCTGCCCAGGCAATGGGTCAATAGCTGGAGCATAGTAAGTGCGGGTACCCTTCTGCCGCCCACCTATGGCTAGTGCCACATATGGCCCGGCAAATACTTGCAGGCCGTGGTTGCCATGCAGCGTGTATACAAAGTTTAGTGGCAGTTCCAGCCAATTGGTGCGATTAGTGCCGGTGGCTTCCTGAGCGCTGTAGCCAATCACGCCGCTCGTGTAGGTGGACGTATGGAACTGGTTGCCCTTCTGCGAAAACACTAATGCTGGCTGGAAGGCAAATTTGCCGGAGCGAATTTCGCTTACTACCCCCGCCTGCCAGGCATACAGCGCCGACTTATCCGTGGAGTAACTATAAGGGTAGCTGCCACTGGAGTTGCTGGCCGGGTCCACCGTCGTCAACGCCCGGTTGAGGCCGCCGCGCAGGCCGAAGCGGAAAGTGGTTTGGGCCGAAGCAGCGGCGGCGCTCAGTAGCAGGGCGGCCGCCAGCGGGAGGGTAAGCAGTTGTTTCATGGGAGAAGGAAGAATGGGCTGTTTTGATGAGTGCCTGGCGATAGGATAGGGTTGCATGCGCCCCGCCCCACTCCGCTAAAACACATCCCCCAGATTAAAAAACACGCCCTGCGAACCCTGAATGCCGAAGGCATAATCCACGGCCAGGTACGTGCTGGACCGCTTGCTCAGGCACAGCCGAAGGCCGGTGCCCACGCCCGGTGCCACGCGCCCGTAACCGGTTTCGGGGTTGCGGGCCGTTTCGCCATTCAGAAACACTACCCCCCCCAACACCCGCGAAGGCGTGAGGTTGAAGCGGTATTCGGCCTCGCCATACACGAGGCTGGTGCCCCGGAAGCGGCCCTGAATGTAGCCCCGGCCGGTGACGCTGTAGGTGTCCCAGCCGGTAGAGGGCAGGTCGAGATACGGTGCGGCTTGGCCCAGGGCAAAGTCGCCGTAGAGCCAGAAAGCCAGCACGTTGCCGCGCGGCCCGGCCCGCAGGTAGCGCCGGGTGTCGAACTGCGCGAAGCGGTAGTTGGCATCCGAGCCCAGAACCTGCATATTGGACCGCAGGGCCAGAAACAGGTAGCTCTCGCCGCCGGCGGGGCGCAGCTGGTTGTCGCGGGTGTCGCGCAGCACCGACACCACCAGCCCCGACGACGTAGAGCGCCCCGCCACTCCCGGCCGGTAGCCCGAAATGACGTACACCTGCCGCCCGTTGCCATCCACGGTCTCAATATTCCAGCGCGAATCCAGAAAATAGCCGCCGCCCACGTAGAGGTTGCCCCTGGGGCCGATGCGGTGGTAGTAACTCTGATGCACGCGCAAGAAGTTGTAATCCATGCCGATAGCATCGCCGATGTTCGAGCTGCTGCCCAGGCCGTAGGTCTGCTGCGGGTAGTGCAGCAGGCGGTAGTCGGCCAGCCACAGGCTATGGTTGTGGCTCGTCCAGAGCGGCCCGTTGAACGCCAAAATCAGCTGCTGATTCTGGGTATAAGTGAGCGTGGCCGCCAGCGCCGATAGGTTGGCCTCGGGCCGCTGAAAGGTGTAGCTGGTGGTGATGGTGGCCAGTAGGCGGGCCTCCAGGGTGTAGGCCACGGCCGGCAGCGGCACCAGCGAGTGCGTCTTGGGCGGGCGCAGGTGGGCCGAATCAAGGGGGGTAGGGCGCGGGTGTCGGTGCGGAAATACCTGGCGCACCAGGTCGCCGAGGTCCTTGGTGGGGTGGGGTAGCGAGTCGGGCCGCGCCGGGCTGGGCGTTTGGGCCTGGGTGCAAAAAGTAGTTAGCGCCAGCAGCGCCAGGATGCGTAGTCGTTCAGCAATCATCAGTTCTCAATCCGCCATTCAACCAGCAGACGCGGCTAATGATTTGATATTTTCAATGGGTAGTGAGTAAACCAGAACGTCATGCTGACGACAGGAAGCATCTCGCTCGCGTAAGTAATTCTACCTTTTGGAGTTAGTGACGCGATAGAGATGCTTCCTTCGTCAGCATGACGTTCTGGTTTTGCTCAATATGCACCGCGCTACAACTCGCCTACCCGTCGTCCAACCTGCCGGCCCAATAACGGGTGTTTGGCCCCGCCCACCATCTGCGAGCCGTAGATGCCGCTGTGGCCCGAAAACAAATAAGCCATTACGCAGCTCAGCCCCAGGTAGATACCCGCCTGCGCGCCAAACAATTCGAGCCCCATCAGCACGCAGGCAAGCGGCGTGTTGGCCGCCCCCGCGAACACGCCCACGAAGCCCATGCCCGCCAGCAGCGCCACCGGCAGCGGCAAAATGCCCGCCAGCGCCGAGCCCAGCGTGGCCCCGATAAAAAATAGCGGCGTCACTTCGCCCCCCTTAAAGCTGGCCCCCAGCGTGAGGGCCGTCAGCAGCAGCTTCAGGGCAAAATCCTGCGCCCCGAGCTGGTGCCCAAACGCCTCCACGATGACGGGCACGCCCAGGCCGGCGTAGCGCATGGTGCCCAGGCCCCACATGGCCGCCGCCACCAGCGCGCCGCCCACCACCGGCCGCAGGGGGGGGTAGGGAATTGTGTTGGCAAAAACCTTCGAAATGGCGTGCGTGAGCATGGCAAATGCCCGCGCCGCCAGCCCAAACAGCGCGCCCGCCAGCAGCGTGGCCCCCAGCCCGCCCGCCGTGAGGGGCAGCGCCGCCAGGGGGGGGTAGGCGGTGTGGCCCACGCCCCAGGCGCGCGTAACCGCATCGGCCACCACGGCCGCCAAAAAGCTCGGCAAAATGGCCTCGTAGCGCACCTGGCCCAGCAAATACACCTCCAGCCCAAACACCGCGCCCGCCAGCGGCGTCCCAAAAATAGAGGCAAATCCCGCGCTCATGCCCGCGATGAGCAGCAGCCGGCGCTCACGCCGGGGCAGCCAGCGCGCCAGCTGGTCGGCCAGGGCCGCACCCATCTGCACGGCCGTGCCCTCGCGCCCCGCCGAGCCGCCAAACAGGTGCGTGAGCAGCGTGCCGCCCAGCACCAGCGGCACCAGCCGCAGCGGAATCGTCTCGCTGGGCGCGTGTAATTCGTCCAGTATCAGGTTGTTGCCCTTCACCACCCGGTTGCCGAAGTAGTGGTAGGCCAGGCCCACCACCAGGCCGCCCGCCGGCAGCAGCGCCAGCGCCCAGGGGTGGGCCACGCGCCAGCTCGTCACCCACTCCAGGCTCACTAAAAAGCCCGCCGAGGCGGTGCCCGCCAGCGCGCCCACCAGGGCGGCTAGTAGCAACCAGCGCAGGGTGAAGAGGAGGGTAGGGGCCAGGTTTTGCCGGCGAAAGAATAGAAGCGCGGAAGTCGTAGTCACGGCGCGAAGTAACGAGACGTTTACCTAGTGGCCTTATGACGGGTTAGGTTGCCGCTTCGACCTGTTGGGCAGCCCAGCCATCTTTTCCCTTCTTTTGGTCGAATTGCGCCACGGCGATACCGCGTACCATCTGGCCAGTTTGCCAATCCTGCTGGCTTACGAAGCGGGCCGGAATAAAAACGCCTTCTACAAACCCAAAGCCAGCTGCTTGTACTCGTAATATGCCTTCGAATGCCTTGGTAGCAGTTGCTGCGGTTGGGGCCGGCTGAGCGGTTAGGCGGGTATCCCAGAGCTGCCCACCGGGGCGGGGTATTAACTGAACTACCCGTAGCCGCTCGGCCACTACTTCGCTGCGCACTTGCAACGGGCTGCCTAACGGCAGCTTTTGCAGCCAACGGTATTTTTTGAGCGGTACACTCATCGGCCGGGCATCCAGCCCAGCGGGTAGCAGGCGGGCCAGCGCCATCTTTTCAGGGGTTTCGTCGGTGATGGCTTGCAGCACCACGGGCTGCCAGGGCAGGTCGCCGTAGGTAGTCTGCTCGGCCAGGGCCAGCCATTCGCGGCGGGCGGTTTCGGCGGGGGCGGGTGGGTGATTGGCTAGCTGCGCGGCCAGCAGCAGGGTTTCCCCCTTCGTGTTCCAACCTTCGGCGGCGTAGGTGGCCTGCGCTTTTTCGAGCTGCCAGCGGGCTTCGCCGGGATGGGTATCGGCCAGCAGCCGGGCCAGCTTGAGGCGCAGCTTACCCAGAAATTTTTCTTCGCTGCCGCAGGCGCTGGCTTTATACAAGCAGGCCAGCGCGGCGGCCGGGTCGGTGGGTTCCAGGGTTTCGGCCAGCAAGTTCCAGGCCCAGAACTCGCCGCTTTTCTGGCGCACCACGGGTAGCAGCGTGGGCAGGGCGGCGGCCGCGTCGCCGGTGCTCAACTGAAGTTTAGCCTTAAAAAACGGCAGCCACTGGTAACTGGGATGCTGCCCAATGGCCGCCGCTAGCTGCGGCAGGAAAGCGGCAATGTTGGCCTGGTGCTGGCTGGCTTCGGCTAGTAGCTCGCGTGCCAGGGCCATGTAGGCCTGCTCGGCCAGCGGCATTTGCTTTTTGCCCTGGTATTCTTCGCCTTGATAATCTTCGGGGCGCAACGCATCGGCTAAGGGTCTGGCCAGTAGTAATTTTAGCGGGCAGGCTTTTTCCTTGAAATGCAGCGTGGCTTTGAGCAGCGCCGAATGTGGCTCGGAAGCAATAGCGTAGGGGAACCGCGCCACCTGCGCCAATAGCTGATGGGCTTCGGTCTGGTGGCGGGCGCGGCTATCGCTACCGGGCAGGCTGCTGCGCGTCCAGGTATCCTGCTCATTCACTTGCACTTTCACCCAGCCGGCAATCGGGTAGCTGGCTTTCGCCAGGGCGTACAACCGCCTAACCACCTGCCAGATAAGGTTGGGATACAGCATTTCCTCCTCCGGTCCTAGCCCCAGCTTCGCCACGGCGGCCAGAGCCTGCAAAAACCCGAACGAGTTTTCACTAGTCAGGCCCTTCAACTGGTCGTGATACACCCAGGCTAGGTTGCGTTTGGCCCACACGTCGGTTGGTTTGGCCGCCAGTTCGGCCAGCCCTTGTGCCAGGGCTTCCGCCAGCTGGCCGCCTCGGCGGAGTTCGGTAACGGTGGGCATAGCGGCGGGGTAAAGGGTTAATCCAGGTTTTGCAGAATGGTGTGCAGGCGGTTCATAAGCTCCGGCGAATCGTGCTGCGTGAGCCGCGCCCCGGTAATGCGGCCTTTGCCGTCATAATCCAGGTTCAGCACCGCCCGGCCCGTGGCATCTTGCAGCAGGTAGCGCTCCACGTATTTATGGTGCTGCACTATCAGTATCATGATTTCCTGATTGGCGGCAGCCTCGGCAAACTGCTCGTAGAAGCCCGCCAGCGCGGGCGGGGCATCGTCGGCAAAAGTGGCTGGCACCACGGCAATGCCGGGCGGTAGCGGCTCGTTGAGCCGGGCAACTGCGTCTTGGGCGAGGGCGCTAGGTTTGCCAATGGCCTGCGCCTTACTCAGGGGGACGTCATTTTTATAGTAAGCCAGTAGTTCGCTCTGCTCTTCGCCCCGGTGCAGGGTGTAGCGCAGCGCGTGCTGCTGGTCGGCCACGGCGGCCACGGTCACGCCCATTTCCCCAAGCTGTCCTGCTACCCGCCGAAACTGCTGTATTTGCGCCGGGGGGCGCTGCCCAATGCCCAGCCGGGCTTCCAGCGCATCTAGCGGGTCGAACTGCGCCGTTTGTGCCCGCAACACTTCGGGCCACAGCTGGACCCCGCCCGGCGCAGGCGGAACGCCTACCGGGTCAAACAATCGCAGCTCACCCCAAGGCACGAAATCCGGCGGATTCAGTAAGTACAGGTGCTTGGCGGCCCGCGTAATGGCCGTATAAACCCAGCGGAAATACGAGGCGTTGCGCTGCCCGGCGTACCCCTGAAAATCTACGAAAGCGGTATTCCAGGTGCCGCCCTGCGCCTTGTGGCAGGTAATGGCGTAGCCATACTTCACCCGCAACGCCTGAAACTGCGGGTCTTTTCTAAGGAAATCGCTGAACTCGGGGTGTTTGTGGTCGTGCCCGGTTTTGCCCCGCCACCGGATAACCGCGTCAATGTAGAGCGCCCGCATTTCGGCGGAGGTCAATTTCCCTTCAATGCGGTTCAGAAAACTTTCCAGGAGTAGCCGCTCGGCTTCGTAGGTGCTGCCATTGGGCCGGGTGAGGCGCAGGCGCACCCAGCGCCATTGCAACGGTACATAAACTTCGGTTCGCTTTTCTTCGCCGGTCTGCTTGTCGGTAGTGGTAATGGCCACCTTCCGCGAACTGCCGAATGATTCGCCCACTTCCAGCACGGTGGCAAATTCGCCGTTGTAAATTGCCTCCTCGGGGTCGAGGTAATTATTCTGGCTGATAATAAGCCAGTCGCGGGTCGCGATGGTGGCCAGGCCCGGAAAAAAATGCGCCCGTATCTGCTCGTTGTACTGGCGGGCTAGGTTGTTGGAATACGTAACGATAACCGTTTGATCGCCCGCTTCCGGGCCACCCCCGGCCGCCAGGTAAGTGGTGAGAATTCCACCCGCCGGCACATCCTGCACATCGGCCGCCCGCGTCAGGCGCAGGCGCGCGAAGTTGCCGGTGCGGATGCCATCGCGCACGGCCGTGGCGTTTTGCAGGATGCCACTACCGGCCTGTTGGCGCTTTACCTCGGTCATCTCGACCTCGCGCACGGCTTGGCCGCCCAAGCGGGCGCGAAGCCAGTCGGCATCGAGCGCCCACGAGTCGCGGTCGCCTACGGGCTGCAACTGCGCCCGGTCGCCCACAAACAGAATTTTGTAGCCATTGCTGGCCGAAGGCTGCACGTAGCGCAGGAAGTCACTCAGCAGCTGCCCGCTACCCAACCGAAAAAACTCGCCCTCGCTAAAGTTATCGCCTACCATCGAGGCCTCGTCCACGACGAACACCGTGCCGGCCGGTGCTTGGTTAATAGCTAGGTCGAAATGGTATTTGAACGACTTAAGCGCGTCGTCCTTGCCCGTATTGTCTTCCCGGTTTTCCAGCCGCCGCAGCTTCTCAAAATTGTAGATGCCCCGGTGAATGGTAGTAGCCAAGCGCCTCGTTTGCCGGGTCATCACTCGCGCCGCCCGCCCGGTAGGAGCCAGCAACACGGCGGGCTGCCGCAAGTCGGCCAGCAGCTTTTTCAGCAAATACGTTTTACCCGTGCCCGCATATCCCCGCAACAGAAACACCAGTTCCTCGGGGCGCGTGAGGAAATTGTTGAATGCAGCGAGGGCATCAGCTTGAGTAGTGGGAGGAAGGGTCATGGGTTGAGAGGCGTAAATACCATCTGGCAGCCTAACGCGGCCCCAAAAAACGGTCGCCGTTGAAGTGAATCATGTTACCCGGCATTTCCTGAATCCAAACTTCGGTGTGCCAGGCCAGGGCGCTGCTGTATTTTTTAAATAGCTTGAAATCAGGGAAGGCTGTCACGTACACCGGGCCGGCCGGGCAACTCTTCAGCATTTCCTGCAGCTCCAGTTTGCGCTTGGGCGATACCGGGCCGTGGCTGGTTACGACTTCAATGAGGAATAGCCATTCGCTGCCATCGGGGCGGGCCTGGAGCACCACCACATCGGGCAGCTTGCTGTGCTGGCCCAGCGGCACGCCTAGGCGCTGCAAAGTGGCGGCATCCTCAAACAGATGCTTTTGTTCGGTATCGCCCAGATAAAGCAGCTGAGCACTGGGGGCGAAGGTCGGTAAGAACTGCTCAAGCACGGCTCGTTGCACCTCGTTGTGCAAACCGGGCGAAAGGGCTACCGGGCGGCCATCCGGTAGTACTAGCTCAATGCGCTGCTGGTTGCGGGCCGCGGCGTATTGGGCGGTCAGGGCTGCGTGTTGGGCCTGAAAAGCGGTGAGCTGCGCGGGCCACTGGTCGGTGCCATAAGCTTGCAGCAGGCTGACGGCTTCGGCCGTAAGCGCATAATGCGCCTTGGGACTGTTGACGGGCAGGGCGGGCGCATCGGGGTTGTAGGCCACCAAGCCAGCCTGCACAAACTGGTGCAGCACCTGGCGGCGGAATGTTTCGCGGGTATTTTCCTTATACACCTGATTATAGGTAGCGGCGATAAAGTCGCTGATGCCCCGCGAAACCCGTTTGCTCTGGCCGGTGGCGGCCCCCCACGGGTCGGCCGGCCCCAGGCTGGCCAGGGCCAGCAGCGTATAAGCGGAAACCTTGTTTTGCTGCGCGGCCGGCATTCCTACGGCGCTTAGCAGTTGCTGGGCCTCGCGGACTTTGGGCGGCAGTTCGGCATCGGGGTTCGCGTAGGGTAGGGTGGGCTCAGCCATAAAATTAGCGGGGAGTGAATAGGCAGCGGTTGGCAGTTGCAAAAGGTCGGCTACCAGTTGGTCGGCTACGTCCCAGCCGTGGGCCTGCACCCGCGTCCCCAGGGCCTCGATAGCTGGCCAGGCGGGCACGGGCAACTCGCGGGCCTCAGTGGCGCTGACTTGCGTATTGCCGTTGAAAAGCCTAAAAAACTGGTCGTAGGGCCGGCTGCTCAGCAACGCGGCCAGGCCAATGGCCTGCACCGGCGTAAACTCGCCCCGACGGGCGTAGAGGTAGTTGAGCTTATTCTCAAAGCCCAGGTGCGAAGCGGCCCAATCGGCGGCCAGGCACGGCGCGGCCACGATGCGCCGGGTCTCATCTTTGGCGCTGATGCGGCGCATCAGCACGTAGTTACGGTTGGGTACCAGTTGCGCCTTTGGCGTAGCCGCGGCCAGGTATTGGGGTTTGGTGCGCGCGGGGAGCGGCCAGCGCCAGCGCCCGCCCGGCCCTACGTTATCCATCCAGAGCAGGGGTAGCGCTCCCGGCGCGGGCTGTTCACGCAGCCACTCGGCGGCCCGAAAAGCCACTACCGGCCCGGTGGAAACCCCCACGCCCAGGTCGGCCAGGCGGTGCGTCCAGCTGCGAAAACGGGTCAGCAGGGCGTTTTCCTCGGCATCAGTGGGTAAAAAAAGTAAGCTGCCCTGGCGTTCGGGACCAACCACTTCGGCTGGTGGCTGCGCAAACTCGCTGGCTTCGCCCAAATCGTGCATCCCGGCCGAAGCAGAAATAATAACCGCGGGCGCGGCTGCCAGGCCGGGGTTGGCACCGCCGTGGCGAACAGCTTTGAACAAAACCGTTTCCTGCAATACGGCATCCTTCTTAAACGCCGCCCGGCGCGAATGAAACAGGTGAAACCGCGCCCAACGCCACTGCTGCTGGGCAAAGCGCCGAAACCGCGCAAAATAGGGACCCGAGCTAAAGCTACGCGGCACCAGGAAGAGCAGTTCGCCCCCCGGCCGGACGAGCTTGCCGGCCAGCACGGCAAACAGCGCGTATATATTGGGCTGCGCGTAGGCCGCCCCAGCCAGCACATTGCGCGGGTCGTGCTGCCCAAGCTTAAAATACGGAGGATTGGCAATAACTACGTCATAAGCGGCGGGTGGTGCTAGTGGAAACTGCCAGACGGCAGCGTGCGCCAATATAAAGTCAGCCGTGTGCAGGCGAGTAGTCAGTTCGATGCCCCGGCTGGCCAGCCAAACAGTGAGGTGACCCATTACCGCCTGGGCAGTGGGTAGTAGGCTTTCATCTACATCGTATGCTTCCAGCGCTATCAGCCGTAGTGCGGGGGAGTTTTCTGCAAAATGCTCTAGTAGGCAGCAACTTAAAATTCCCGTCCCAAAGCCTGGGTCAAGCACGCGAACAGCCTCGGTGCTAGGCGGAGTGGCCCAGTGAGCAAGGTATTCACCGATGAGCAACGGCGTAAAAAACTGGCCTAACTCCTTTTTGCGGGCCGAGGAATTATGGCGGGCATAGTGCTCACCAAGCCGGGCAGCTACTGCGCTGGGTCGCTCCCTGTCGGGGGTAGTAGAAGGTAAGTCGGGGGCAACTAATTCGGCAACTAACATGACGCAAGATAAGTGGCCGGCACTAGCCGCAACGCCCCTCAGAGAGTAGCAGCCCGCTGGTAAGCGACGATGTGGCCGGGTTGCGACAGGTCCTCAGTTCGTTGTAACGTGGGGCTGGGCGACAAGCTATTCTTTGAGCTTGCGCCCGCTTTTCTTCTTTTCCACCACCGCTGCCGGCACCTCCGCCGTCACCAGCAGCCCTTCGCGCCGCAGCACGTCGCGCAGTCCGTGCAACGTCGGAAACTCCGTGCGCAGCTCCTGGGCCAGGCGCAGCACCGGGTCGGTGAGGCGGGGCGCGGTGCCGCGCATACTCACCAGCCAGCGGCCGATGCGCTCGTATAGAAATGCCCCGCGCTTGGCCCCGGCGCGGCCGTTGAGGTAGGCGGGCAGGCGGGTTTCCAGCTCCAGCATCAGGGGCGTGGGGTCCACGGCGGCCAGGCGCATCAGCGCGATTTCGGAGTGGTAGGGCGGGCTCACGTTCAGCCACTCCAGGCCCAGCACGAAGGCGCGCAGCTCCTCTACATTGCCCTCGCGGGCCAGCAGCTCAGCGGCAAAGGCCACGCTGCCGCGCCGGGCGGTGGCGGCGGCCACGGCCTCGCGCACCAGGGCGGCGGTTTCGGTCGCGCTTAGCAGCGGGCGCAGGGCGGCGAAGTCGTCGAGGCTGTGGTTGGCCAGCGTGCGGTAGCGCAGGGCGGCGGGGTAGAGGGTAGGGGCCTGGTCCACGGCAAAGCTGCTGAGCACGTAGTCGGCAAACTGGTCGGGCCAGGTGGCGAAGGCCGTGGTGGCGGTGCGCAGGCGGGCGGGCAGGTCGCCCTGGTTGGCGTGGTAGCTGAGCAGCTGCCGGGCCACCTGGGCATCGTCGGCCACGAGGGTTTCGGCGGTGGCAAGCCAGGCCGCGTCGTCGGCCAGGGTGCGGGCCAGGCGCAGGCGCAGGTGGGCCAGGGTGGCGGGGGCCAGCTGCGCGGCGGCCAGCAGCGCCGGAAAAAGCGGCGCGGCCGTGGGGTCGGCGGCCAGGCTTTCGAGCAGCGGCTGCCAGGTAGCGTCATAGTCGGGCCAGCGGGCGGGCGGGTCGGCCAGGTGCTTGGTGAGCCAGGTAACAGCACTCTTTATCTCGCGGGCGGGCAGCACGGCGGTGGTCAGCAGCAGCGGCCAGCCTTCGGTAGCCAGCACCTCCTGCCACTGCTCCAGCGCCTCCTGTCCATAGTCGCCAAAGGCCCCGTACTCGTCGCTGGCCGGCTCTTCGACCTGAAAAATGGCCCCGCAGGCGGTGGTCCAGTAGCGCAGCGCCTCTTTAAGCTGGCCGGCCCGCGCCAGGGCCAGCAGTTCGGCGGCAAAGGCGTGCAGCTCCTCGCGCACCAGCTCGCAGGCCCCTTCCCTTAGCGCGTCGCCCTCGTCGTAGCCGTAAGCCGGGTCGCTCTCAAAAAAATCGTCATCAAATTCCAGGGTTTCCAGCGCCTCGCGCAGACGCTCGGCCAGGTGCTTGGTGGGGTCGGGGGCCTTGGCCTTTTTTTCGGGCAGCGCCGCCGGCTCGTCGAAGGCCAGAAACTGCCGGGCCAGGTCGTCGCTCTTGCGCAGCGCCAGCTCCAAAAAGCGCAGGCGCTCGGCCTCGGGGCGGGCGGCCCAGGTGCGGGCCACCTGCGCGGGCAGCTGGTCGGCGGCGGTGGCGGTGGCGGAGGGGGTAGGGGCGGCGGTTTCGGCCGGCAGCTGGCCCAGGCTGTTGCCATAGGTGGCCAGCACGGCCAGGCCCAGCGCCACGCTGTGCTTGCAGATGCCCTCCCAGTCGTAGGCGCAGTCGCAGCTAAACTCGGCCGCGCCGCTGGCCAGCCACAGCTGCACGCTGTAGCGGTAGGTGCCCTTTACGCGGGCGCTGAAGCGGGTCGGGGCCGGGCAGGCCAGCTTCTGCACCGCGCCGGCATCGTAGAGCGCCTGGCCGCGGTCGAATACTTTGGCTTCGGCCAGGCGGCGCAGGGTTTGCTGAGTAAACATGGTAAGTAGGAGCAAGTAGGACCGGGGCAAAAATAACGCGGTGCGCCCTACCCCCCTCCCCTGTAATGACCGCTGCCCTACGGCGATATAGGAGGGCGACCGGCAAAAAATGCTAACTTGCCGCCGTTCACCTTCATTTCACGTCATCCCCTTCTCCGGCGCCCGGCGCTTCTGCCTATGTCTTTTTCGTTGGTCCTCCTTGGCCTTGCGCTGCTGACCTTGTTTCTGAGCTACGTTATCGTGCCGCAGGGCACGGTGGCGGTAGTCACCGTCTTCGGCAAATACCGGCGCGTGATGATGCCGGGCCTGAATTTTAAGATGCCCTTTGTGGAGAATGTGTTCAAGCGCATCTCCATTCAAAACCGGTCATTAGAACTGGAATTTCAGGCCATTACCATCGACCAGGCCAACGTCAACTTTAAGGCCATGCTGGTGTACTCGGTGCTCAACCAGGCCGACGAAACCATCAAAAACGTGGCCTTCAAGTTCGTGGATGAGCGCAGCCTCATGCAGGCGCTCATCCGCACCGTGGAGGGTAGCATCCGGGCCTTCGTGGCCACCCAGCGGCAGGCGGCGGTGCTGAGCCTGCGCGGCGAAATCGTGCTGCACGTGAAGGACCAGCTCGATGAAACCCTCGAAAGCTGGGGCTACCATTTGATTGACCTGCAATTGAATGACATCGCCTTCGACGAGGAAATTATGCGCTCGATGGCTAAAGTCGTGGCCAGCAACAACCTCAAGGCCGCCGCCGAAAACGAGGGCCAAGCTCTGCTCATCACCAAAACCAAGTCTGCCGAAGCCGAGGGCAACGCCATCAAGATTTCGGCCGAAGCCGAGAAAATCGCGGCGCAGCTGCGCGGGCAGGGGGTAGCGCTGTTTCGGGAGGAAGTGACCAAGGGCATGGCCCACGCCGTGCAGGAGCTGGCCGATAACAACCTGGACCCCAGCCTGGTATATTTCTCGATGTGGACCGAGGCCATCAAGCACTTTGCCGAGCAGGGCAAGGGCAACGTCATCTTCCTAGACGCGTCCAACGAAGGCCTCGAAAAAAACCTCAAGCAAATGACCGCCTTGCAGCACCTCGACCGCGGGGCCGACCTGCGCTAGGCGCGGAAATGGAATTGATTAAAAAGTAAAAAGGAAGAGTTAAAAATTTGGCGGTCAAATTTTTAACTCTTCCTTTTTACTTCCTCACAAAATAGCCATGCGTTACCTGTGCGTTGCGATTTTGGGGCTGGCGGCGCGCGCCGCCCAGGCCCAATTGCCGGCCGCCAGCCTCGCTTCGGGGCCCGATTCGAGCCGCTATGAAACGGCCCTCGACCAGCGCCGGGCCGGCTCCTACACTGACTCAACGGGGACCTGCACCGAAGAAATGGAGTGGGGTGAGCCCAGCGGCCTGGTGCGGGTGTACTACCCCTCAGGCCACCTTAAAGAATACGTGCCCTACGCCGACCTGGCGCGGGGTTACCGGTGGGGGGTAGCCACCTCGTGGTACGATAATGGCCAGCTCAGCACCTGGCAGGCCTACCAGGAAGGCCGGCGCCACGGCCCGCTGCTGCTCTACTACGAGTCGGGCATGTTGAAGCGCCGCACCGAGTACGTAGCCGGCAACGAGCTGCCTGGCAATTGTTATGATGCCGATGGTCAGGCTGTTGCGTACTTCCCGTACGAGCAATTGCCCCTCTACCCCGGTGGTCACACCCAGCTCAACAAGGATATAAATAAAACCCTGCGCGTGCCCCGCCAGCTGCCGGGTTTCTACTACGGCCAGCATTATCTGGTTGACGTGGCTATTCAGGTGGCCGAAGACGGGAGTATTCAGAACCCGCAGGTGGCGGTATCGTCGCGGGTGCCCGCGCTCGACAAGGCAGTTCTCGCGGCGGTGGCCAGCCTCTCCAAGCGCTTCAACCCCGGCAAGCGCGATGGCCTGCTCGTGCAGTGCGTCTATCATTTGTCGGTCGAGATTGTCGGCCCCAACCCGCCAGCCAGGCGAGCCGACAAACTCTGAGTCCAGCGAAAGCACAACTAAAACTTCGAAAAAACAGTAACTGTGCCCTGTGGCTACCTTTGTGGCGGCCTCAGCATGCCCCTTGGCCTATTTGGGGGGGGTAGGCGGGCCAGCGCAAGCATCCAGATGGGTACTACGCTCCTCGTTCTCAGTTATCTTTTTTCACCTTTCCTTTTTTTCTAATGAAGCACCCACTATACACCACAGCTCTACTTGGGCTGGGGATGCTGGCGGCAGTGCCGCGCAGCCACGCGCAGACTGTCGACCGCAAGTTCGGCGTCAGCGGCTACGTGACGACTCTACAATACCGGGGCGACCTGGGCAGCAGTTTCTGGGACCTGCGCAACGCCACCTACGGCGGCGGCCTGACCCTGAGCCGCTATCTAACCAAAGGCTTAGACATCAACCTGTCGGCTAATCAGTCGCTGCTCCGCTTTCCGGGCCAGGACAACACGTTCGCTTCGCCCACCACGTCCGGCAACTACGCCACGGCCCGCCGCTTCTCGGCCAACGTTACTACGTTTGGCCTGGGTTTCAAGCTGAAGCTGCTGCCCAATTCGCCGGTAGTCCCCTATATCCTGCTTCAGCCGGGTCTGGCATTGGTGTATTCTGACCGCTACGTTGCCACGGCGCCCAACGTGAGCAATCACACCAGCTTTGGTTCCTTCGATGGCCAGGCTGCGCTGGGTCTGGACTTTCACCTGTCGCCCGGTTTCGGCATTTTCGTGCAGGCCGGTCAGCACTTCCTCGACCGCGATGATGACCGTCTTGATGGCGTGAACAGCGGCAGCAGCAATTTCTGGGATAAATACGACCGCTACATGCAGTTCTCGGCCGGTGTGACGGCTAACCTCGGCAAAGCCAAGGACACGGACGGCGACGGCGTGCCCGACCGCAAGGACAAGTGCCCCGACACACCTTCGGGCGTGAAAGTGGATGCCAATGGCTGCCCGATTGACACGGACGGCGATGGCGTGCCCGACTACCAGGACAAGTGCCCCGACGTGAAGGGCCTGGCGGCCCTGCAGGGCTGCCCCGACGCGGACGGCGACGGCGTGGCCGATGCCGACGACAAGTGCCCCAACACCCCGGCCGGCGTGCGCGTCGATGCCTCGGGTTGCCCGCTTGATGCTGACGGCGACGGCGTGCCCGACTACCTCGACAAGTGCCCCGGCACCCCGGCTGGCGTGAAAGTGGACGCCACCGGCTGCCCGCTCGACCGCGACGGCGACGGCGTGCCCGACTACGAGGACCGCTGCCCCGACCGGGCCGGCCCCGCTTCCAACAAAGGCTGCCCCGAGATTAAGGCGGAGGACAAGAAAATCCTCAACGAGGCCACGAAGTACATCAACTTCGACTTCAACAAGGCCACGCTGAAAGCCTCGTCGTATCCGAAGCTGCAGCAGATGGTGCAGATTATGAACGAGTACCCGGACTACTCGCTCAGCATCGCTGGCCACACCGACAGCAAGGGGGCCGACGACTACAACCTGCGCCTGAGCTACGAGCGCGCCGCCGCGGCCCGCAAGTACATGCTGGAGAAGGGCATTTCGGCCGACCGCATTGAGGCCCGTGGCTACGGGGAAACCAAGCCGATTGCCAGCAACAAGACGGCCGCTGGCCAGGCCCTGAACCGCCGGGTGGACTTCGACCCCTACCTGACGGGCGAGACGAACGCTGCCGAAGCCAAGTATGGCCCGGCCCCGACCATTTCGGACATCAAAGCTGAAGGCAAGAAACTGCCCGGCAAGAAGACCATCGGCACCGGTGCCCCCCGCAGCCGCAAGGCGCCGATGAAAAAGGCATCGATGAAAAAGGCTCCGGTGCGCAAAAAGTAAGCGCGACCCAGCCATTCGGCTAAGTTGAAAAGCAGCTCGTTCCACGTTGGAACGGGCTGCTTTTTTTGCGTAGCATAACTTTTAGCTTGTGCGTAGTCGGGCACAGGCCCCGGAATCGGCTTTAACTTGCGGCCACGTTGCGACGGTAATGCTCGCGACCGCTCACTTCTGCTTATATGGACGACGCTCTGCTTGCCAACTACCAGCCCGTGATTGGCCTGGAAGTACACGCTCAACTCTTGACGCACAGCAAGATGTACTCTTCGGATGAGAACGAGTACGGCTCCTTGCCCAATACTAACCTCTCGGTCATTACCCTCGGCCACCCAGGCACGCTGCCCCGCGTGAACCGCACGGCCGTGGACTACGCCCTGAAAATGGGCCTGGCCACCAATTGCCAGATTACCCGCGAGAACCTGTTTGCCCGCAAAAACTACTTTTATCCCGACCTGCCCAAGGGCTACCAGATTACCCAGGATAAAACCCCGATTTGCGTGGGCGGCCACGTCGATATCCGGCTGGCCGACGGCAGCACCCGCCGCATCGGCATCACGCGCATTCACATGGAGGAAGACGCGGGCAAATCGATGCACCTGGCCGGCGAAACCGAAACCCTGGTGGACCTGAACCGCGCCGGCGTGCCGCTCATCGAGATTGTGAGTGAGCCCGACATCCGCACCGAGGAAGAAGCCTACGCCTACCTGGCCGAAATCAAAAAGCTGGTGCAGTACCTGGGCGTGTGCGACGGCAACATGGAGGAAGGCTCGCTGCGCTGCGATGCCAACGTGAGCGTGATGAAAAAGGACGCCACCGAGTACGGTACAAAGGTGGAAGTCAAAAACATGAACTCCTTTCGCAACGTGCAACGGGCCATCGAGTACGAGGTGCGGCGGCAGGTCGAAATCCTGGAAAACGGGGGGGTAGTAGATTCCGAAACGCGCGGCTTCGATGCCGCCACCGGCACCACTAACGGCCAGCGCTCGAAGGAAACGCTGAACGACTACCGCTACTTTCCCGAGCCCGACCTACCCCCCCTCCTCATCGACGATGCCTGGCTGCACCGCGTGCAGGCCGAATTGCCGGCCCTGCCGCAGCAGCTCTACGCCCGCTTCACCGGCGAGCTGGGCCTGAACGACTACGACGCCAACGTGCTGACTGACCAGAAGGATGTGGCCCTGTTTTTTGATGAGCTGGCCCGCCTCACGCCCAACGCCAAGGCCGCCGCCAACTGGGTGATGGGCCCCGTGAAGTCGTATCTCAACGAGCGCGCCCTGGACCTGGCCGATTTTCCCCTCGACCCCGGCCAGCTGGCGGGCATCATCGAGCTGATTGACGCCGGCAAGCTCAACTATTCCGTAGCCAGCAAGCAGCTGTTCCCGTACCTGCTCGAACACCCCACGGCCAATGCCACCGGCGCGGCCGAGCAGTTGGGCCTGCTCACCCAGGCCGACGCCGGCGAGCTGGAAGCCCTCGTGCAACAGGTTCTAGCCGCCAACCCGGCCAAAGTGGCCGAGTACCGGGCCGGTAAAAAGTCGCTCACCGGCATGTTTATGGGTGAGCTCATGAAGCTGACCGGTGGCAAGGCCGACCCCAAGCTGGCCAACCAATTGCTCCGCCAGGGGCTGGAGGGGTAAGGAAGTTTGACCGCGCGCGTCTACCCAGGTGTTCGCGCCGGAACCCGCCGGCCCGTTTGCGTGTCCGCAGGGTAGCCGCGTGGCGCTACCCGTGCCAACCCGTTCTTATTCAGTAGTAAATGACTCATTTTATGAAACCTGCCCTCGTTGCCGTGGCGTTGCTCGGCCTCACCAATGCCTGCCAGAACGCCAGCGCCGCCGAAGGCTACCAGATAACCGGCCAGCTGCGCAACTTGCCGGCCGGCACCACTCTGCACCTTTCGGAGCTCACCAGCAGCCAGTTTGTGGAGCGCGGCACGGCCAAAACCGATGCCCAGGGCAAGTTCACCTTCAAAGGCACGCTGCCCGTTGCGGCGGCCGTGTATCAACTCAAGGTTGACGAGCCCAACCAGGTTCTCTTGGTGCTCGATAACAACACCCACCTCACGCTCTCGGGCGATGCTAAAAGCCTACCCACCACCTACTCGGTGAAGGGCTCGAAAGACTCGGAGGTGATTCAGCAGCTGACGCGCACCATGAACGCCAGCCGCGACCAGATGCAGCGCCTGGCTCAGCGCTACAACGCCGCCGGCCAGGCCGGCCACGCCGATTCGCTGGCCGCTATCGAGCAGCAGTACAACACGTTGCAGCGCGGCACGGCCAACCGCGCCAAGGCCGTGATTCGGCGCAATGCTACCTCGGTTGCCGCCGGCTTTGCCACGCTCAGCTTCGTGAGCCCCGACGACGATTTTGCGTTTGCCGACTCCATTGCCACGGTGCAGCGCAAGGCCCAGCCGGCCTCGCCCTTCACCCAGGCCCTCACCGAGCGCCTGGCCCCGCTGCGGGCCACGGCCATCGGCACCGAAGCCCCCGAAATCAACCTGGCCACGCCCGAGGGTAAAGCTCTCTCGCTCAAAAGCTTGCGCGGCAAGTACGTGCTGGTCGATTTCTGGGCCAGCTGGTGCGGCCCCTGCCGCCAGGAAAATCCCAACGTGGTGAAGGCCTACAACCAGTTCAAGGACCAGGGCAAAGGCTTCACCATCTACAGCGTGTCTTTGGACCAGAAGAAGGAAAACTGGGAAAAGGCCATCGCGGCCGACCATTTAGTGTGGCCCAACCACGTTTCGGACCTGAAATTCTGGCAGAGCGCCGCCGCCGCCGCCTACGGCGTGCAGGCCATCCCGCAGTCCTTTTTGCTTGACCCGAGCGGGAAAATCATCGCCAAAAACCTGCGCGGCCCCGCCCTGGAAGCCAAGCTGGCCGAGGTGCTGAAGTAATAGCAACCGTTTGTCCTTGCGAGCGCAACGAAGTGAAGCGCGGCAATCCTTCCTAATCGTCGGGGTAGTAACCCTAACGTGCAGGAAAGATTGCCGCGCTTCACTTCGTTGCGCTCGCAAGGACAAACGTCTTTAAGCTACTTCGGAAACAGCCGCTGCAAGCCGCCCCACAGGCGCTTTTTGAGGCTCACGTCATACTCAATCATCTCGACCTCGGCACCGGCCAGGTAGGAGAGGCCCACGGCCGGAAACTGCACCGGCTCGTAAATCTGGGTGGTGCGCACGGCCACGTCGAGCAGGTTTTTGCCGAAGGCCAGGATGGTCGTGGCGGCGATTTCTTTGCGCAGGTTGGCCAGCGCCACCGGGTAGGGGCCGTCCACGTTCACCAGCACCACGTCGGCCATCACCAGGCCAACGGCTTGCAGCAGCTTGTTGAGAAACACGTTGCGCGGCAGCTTCACGAACTGGGCGGGGGGTAGGCGCACCACCAGCACCACGCCCGCCACATTGGCACCCAGCGTGTCGAACGTCGTGAGCAGATAGGGTGCCACGACCAGCGCATCGGCCGGGCCGGCGGGTGGCGCAACTGAAGGCTGCACCGGCGTGCTGACGGGAACTGGAATGGGCGCTGCCACCGGTGCCACTGGCGGGGGTAGGGGCGCGCTGGCTGGCAGCCTGGCCGGCGCGGCGGGGGGTAGGGGCACCACCGGCAAAACTGCGGCGGCCAGCGGGGCCGCGGCGGGCGCGGGTGGCGGTAACGCCGCGAACGCGGGTGTGGGTGCGGCCGCCGCTGGCTCACTTGTCACCAGCGGCTCCTCAGCCACGATGGGCATGTAGAGCGTCACGCCGGTGTAGAAGTTTTGCAGGAAGGCCAGGGTGCCGCTTTGCTCGTCCTCAGTCATGTATGATGAAGCGTTAGGTTAGCTCGAACAGCGCTTTCAACTCGGTGGCGTCGCTGGGCTTCATGCGGCCGGCCAGCACCAGGCGCAACTGGCGGCGGCGCAGGGCACCGTCATAGAGCACTATTTCGTTGGCGGTTTTGGGCACGGCCTCGGGCACGTCGATGGGGCGGCCCGACTGGTCCACGGCCACGAAGGTGAAAAACGCCTCGTTGGTTTTGAGTTTGGTGCCGCTCGGAATATCCTCGGCCCACACATCGATGTGCACCTCCATGCTGGAGCTGAACGCGCGCGTGACCTGCGCCTCCAGCGTCACCACGTTGCCCAGCTGGATGGGGTCGCGAAACGACACGTTATCGACCGAGGCCGTGACCACGATGCGGTTGGAATGCTTCTGGGCGGCGATGGCGGCGGCAATATCCATGAGGTGCATCATGCGGCCCCCCATCAGGTTATGGAGCGTGTTGGTATCGTTGGGCAGCACCAACTCAGTCATAATGACGAATGAGTCGGAGACGGGACGTTGCTTTTTCAAGTAAAAATTAAAAATGATAAATTAAAAATGGAGCAGCGGGTGGGATAAAATATGGCAGGATGAGAGAATGCCGTGCAAAGGTAAAGACGCTGCCTACCCCCCGCCCAGTAGTCAAGTCGCTTCACTTTTAATTTTTAATTCATACTTTATAATTCAAACAGCCCAGCCCGCCGCGCCCAGCAGGGGCACGAAGCGGCAGTCGCCGAAAGCTTCACGGGTGAAGGTTTCGGGGCCTTCGCGGGTGATGCGCAGCAGTTGTTGCTGGCCCATGTCGGCGGCGCCCACTGGCACCACCAGCCGCCCCCCAATGCGCAGCTGCCGCAGCAAAGCGGGGGGTAGGGCCGGCGCGCCCGCCGTGACCAGAATGCCATCGTAGGGCGCCAGGGCGGGCAGGCCCAGCGAGCCATCGCCCAAGTGCAGGCCCGCCGTGGGCAGGCCCAGCGCCGCCAGCCGCTGCCGGCCCCGCTCAAAAAGCACCGCGTTAAACTCGATACTCTGCACCTGGTCAGCAAGTTGGCACAGCACGGCAAACTGGTAGCCTGAGCCAGTGCCAATCTCTAAAATGCGCTGGCCGGGGCGCACTTCCAGCAGCTGGGTTTGGTAGGCCACGGTGCTGGGCTGCGAAATCGTCTGGCCTTCGCCAATGGGAAAGGCCTTGTCCTGGTAGGCGTGGGCCTCAAAAGCCGGGGCAAAAAACAGGTGGCGCGGCACCGCGCCAATGGCCGCCAGCACCCGCTCGTCGTGGATGCCACGCTGCGCGCGCAGCAGCGTAACCAGGCCGCGGCGCTGGCCGCGGTGGCGGTAGGTATCGGGTAGAGAAGGCGTAATGGGGTAGGAGATTAAGCGTTAAAAACTGATGGTTAAGCGTTGGAAATCAAGGCCCAGTAACAAGAAGCAGGTAGAAATTCTACCTCTTACCTCTCTATTCTTCCCTCTTAACACCCAACTCTACCATCCGGCCGACCTATTTTTGCGCAGCCCCACAAAAATACACGCTACCCGTTCCCCACCTTGTTGCTCCGCCGAATTCAGTATCTTAAGCTTGTGGCGGCCGATTTCGGGGCGGCGCTGCTGGCCTGGGTGGCGTTTTTTCTGGTGCGCAAGTACCTGCTGAGCGAGCTCACGGGTTACCCGTTCAGCGAGGGCGTGCTGTTTTACCTGTCGGGGGCGGCCGTGATGATTGGCCTGTTCTGGACCACGCTCTACGCGCTGCTGGGCGAATACCGCGACATCTTTCGCAAGTCGCGCCTCAGCGAGCTGATTCGGCTGGCGCGGGCCTCCTTGCTGGGCACGGTCGTTATTTTCTTCGCCCTGCTGCTCGACGACCAGGGCGTGAGCAATTACCGCGCTTATTACAAGACGTTTACGGCCTATTACCTGCTGCATTTCACCATTACGGCGGTGCTGCGCATCTGGGCCGTGAGCAGCGTGCAGGGCTTGGTGCGCGGCGGGGTTATTTCGTTTCCTACCCTCCTAATTGGCTCCAACCGACTGGCCCTGAGCACGTACCGCGAGCTGGCCCGCACCGGCCGGCACCTGGGCCTGCGGCTGGTGGGCTTCGCGCCCATTGGCACGGCCATCGACCCCGAGCTGGCCCAGGCCCTGCCCGAAGTGGGCTCGTATCAGCAGGTGCCCGACCTTATCCAGCGCCTGGCCATCGAGCAGATTATCATTGCCATCGAGCCCAGCGAACACCTGCGCATTCAGGAAATTCTGACCCTGCTGGAGGGCTTGCCGGTGCGCATCAGCGTGCTGCCCGATTTGTACCAGATGCTGCTGGGCTCGGTGAAAGTCAACCACTTATTCGGCACGCCGCTCATCGAAATCAAGCAGGATTTGCTGCCCGTGTGGCAGCAGGTGCTCAAGCGCGCCCTCGATGTGGGCGCCTCGGGGCTGTTCTTGCTGCTGGCCTGGCCGGTGTACCTGTTCACGGCGTTTATGGTGCGCTCGTCGTCGCCGGGGCCTATTTTTTACCGCCAGCAGCGCGTGGGTAAGAATGGCGTGCCGTTCGATATTATCAAATTTCGCTCGATGTACGTCGATGCCGAGCGGCTGGGCCCGGCCCTCAGCTCCGACCACGACCCGCGTATCACGTCCTGGGGCCGCTTTATGCGCCGGGTGCGGCTCGATGAGTTTCCGCAGTTCTGGAACGTCATTAAGGGCGACATGAGCTTGGTGGGGCCGCGCCCCGAGCGCCAGTTTTTCATCGACCAGATTGTGAAAATCGCGCCCCACTACCGCCACCTGCACCGCGTGCGCCCCGGCATCACCAGTCTCGGCCAGGTCAAGTACGGCTACGCCGAAACCGTGCCCCAGATGGTCGAGCGCCTTAAATTCGACATTTTATACATCGAAAATATGAGCTTGGCGATGGACTTTCGGGTGCTGCTCTACACCTTGAAAATCATCGTAGAAGGGCGAGGCAAATAAAATCGCGGATTTCGCGGATTTCGCGGATTCTAATGGCGCTGGCGGCTTTTCCGGTCGTCGCGGCCATCTTTTTTCGGTGTTGCTGGTTTTATTTCCGCTAGTCATCCCCTGCCGCCGCCATTTTCCTCTAATTGGCAGCCGCGGGCCATCCGAATCCGCGAAATCCGCGCAATCTATTAAATCTGCGATTCATGTTCACCGGAATTATTGAAACTGTCGGCACCGTTGTCGGCACTGCCGAGCAAGGCACCAACCGCCATTTCACTATCCAGTCGCCCTTCGCCAGTGAGCTGAAAATCGACCAGAGCGTGGCCCACGACGGCGTGTGCCTCACGGTAGTAGCCCTCGATGCCGCAGCCGGCACGCACGTTGTGACGGCCATTGACGAGACGCTGCGCAAGACTAACCTGGGCCAGTGGCAGCCCGGCCGCCATATTAACCTGGAGCGCTGCCTGGCTGCCGGCGGGCGCTTCGACGGCCACATCGTGCAGGGCCACGTCGATGCCACCGCCGAGTGCCTCAGCGTGCAGGACCAGGATGGCTCCTGGCTCTTCCGCTTCCGCCACGAGGCCGGCCCGCAGCGCCTCACGGTGGAGAAAGGCTCCATCACCATCAACGGCGTGAGTCTCACCTGCTTCAACTCGACGCCGACCGAGTTTTCGGTAGCCATTATCCCCTATACCTATGAGCACACCGGCTTCTACCAGTTGCAAGCCGGCGACCGCGTGAACCTGGAGTTCGACATCGTGGGCAAGTACGTGGCCAAGCTGCTGGCCAGCCAGGGCCTCATAGCCAGCGTCGAAGCCTAACCCGCTGGCCTTAGGCGCGAAAAGTGGGGGTAGGGGGCCGGTTACATCCCGGCCGCCTACCCCCCTCATGGCCCACCAACGCGAAGAACTCGAACCTAATCCCGGCGACAAACGCTACATCCGCCGCGACGACGACGGCCAGATTGAAACCTCAGTGGACCTCAACCGCTCCCTTACGCAAGACGACCGCCACAACGCCAAGCAAACCAGCAAGCCCGGCCAGGGCGACCACGGCGACGGCCACATGGGGGATAGGGAGCCGGCGGAGTGATTGATACTGAGCGAACAACGGTAAGTTCGATGGCTGCAGATTTTATAACATATAGGACTTACGCAAAAGCTGTAACTTGAAAAGAAAAGCGATGAAAGCGACCGCGCAACTTTACGGGCAGTTTTTGGTGAGCAGCCAGGTAAATTACACGGGCACGTACCTGGCTGACCATCTGGAGGGCCTGACGCACGACAATGTGCGTTACTTCTTCAAGACCAACCAGTTTACGCCGCGCCAGCTCTGGCAGCAGGTGCGCCCGCAGCTCGTACCCAGCGCGCGCGGGTACGTGTTGTTCGATGACACGGTGCTGGATAAACACCACAGCCGGCGCATTGAACTGGTTCGCCGGCAGTACAGTGGCAATGCCCACGGCGTGATTGCCGGCATCGGCCTGGTCACCTGCGTCTATGTTAATCCCGACACCGACCAGTTCTGGCTGATTGACTACCGCCTCTTCGCCCCCGACACCGTTGGCAAGACCAAGCTCGAGCACGTGGCCGACATGCTCGGCCAGTTGGCCCCACGCGGCCTTACGTACCGCACGGTCTTGATGGACAGTTGGTACGCCACCACAGCCCTGTTCAAGTGGCTGATGAAGGCCGGCAAAACGTTTTACTGTCCGCTGAAAACGCGCTTCAAGCGTTTGGGAGCAACCGCTTGGTGGACGATTCTGGCGGCCAGCAGCCCTACCAGCCCGTGGGCTGCCTGAGTTGGTCGACTGCGGAAGTGGCGGCTGGCAAAACCCTGAAAGTAAAGGGGATGCCGAAGGAGTGCAAATTGAAGCTTTTCCGCGTACTGGTGTCTCCCCACCGGACGGACTACCTCTTGACCAACGAGGTAGAGCCCCGCGACACGGCCGCTGCCGAACAAGAAAGCAGCGTTCGCTGGACGATTGAGCAGTTTCACCGCGAACTCAAGCAGCTTACCGGCGTGCAGGCCTGCCAGTGCCGGCTGGCCCGCAGCCAGCGCAACCACATTGCCCTGGCCGTGCGGGCCTGGACCCAGCTCAAACAAGCCGCGTACCAAACTCAAAAAACGGTTTATCAGCTCAAGCAAGGCTTTTTGGATGCATATATGCGGCACGAATTGACACAGCCAGCATTGGCTTTTGCGTAAGTCCTAAACTGCTTAAAAAGGAGTTTGATGTAAACCTGGGGCTGCTCGACCTCTTCGACTTGTTGGCCGATTTGGGTTATTTGGGGCTAGTCGCCGACTACGAGGCGGCTCCCCAAAGTTTGCCCCATCGCAAGCCCCGCCGCAGCAAAAAGCGCCCCGACGCGGCCCTGACCGATGCTCAACGGGCCGACAACCGCCTCCACGCTAGCCGCCGCGTCAAGGTCGAACACGCCATCAGTGGGGCCAAACGCCTGGGCTGCGTCGCCCAAACCTGCCGCAATAAGTCCGCCTCGTTCAACGACCGTTTGTTGGCCCTGGCTTGCGGAATCTGGAACTGGCATCTCGGCAAACAAAAAGAAGTTATTTAGGAACAAGTCTATTATCAAGGTCTTCATGCTCAGTAACCTAGTTGCTTTCTTCGCCCCTCTTCCCGACCCGCGCTGTGCTGGCCGCACCCGGCACCGCTTACTTGATGTGCTCGTTATCGCCGTTTGTGCCGTAGTGGCCGGTGCGGAGACTTGGGTCGATATCGCCGACTACGGACGGATGAAGCACGCCTGGCTGGCCACTTTTTTGGATTTGCCCCACGGCAGTGCCTACCACGACACGTTCAGGCGCGTGTTCTCGCTGGTGGACCCGCAGGGACTGGAGCAGTGCTTCCGCCAGTGGATAGCCAGCGCCGCCCCGCCCCTACCGCGCGAAGTAGTCGCCATCGATGGCAAGACGGTGCGCCGCTCCTTTGACCGCGGGCGGGCCCAGGGGCCCCTACACGTAGTCAGTGCGTTCGCCACGCAGCAGGGCCCAAGTCTGGGGCAGGTAGGGGTTCTTGTTCCTATCGAGCGGCCCGCGCGCGCGACCGTCAGGCGGACTGGCACAACGTAACCCTATCGGCGTGGCTAATTGAACCGTCGGTTAAGGCTACTGACCTACATACCACAGTCGTAGTGGCAGGTGGTGATGCCTACAACATGTCGAGCAACATCTACACCGCTTGGGCTTTAGCGGATGCTGGCTACCGCTCCCTGTTGTTCGATTACCGAGGGTTTGGGCATAGCCAGGCGTTTGCCATTGACAAGCAACGGCTTTACTATGAAGAGTTTGCCACTGACCTACAAGCAGCTCCCCACGACCAGGTGGGCATTTTGGGGTTATCTATGGGAGCCATCGTGGGCTCGGAAGTAGCGGCTAAAGACAAACCGGCCTTTTTAATAACGGAGGGGTACGCAGGTAATTTACCCGCTATAGTGGCTCACTTTAAGACCGTTAACGATGATATCGTGACGCTCCCTACTGAGGCCACCGCTTACCCTCGTATAGCTCCCCAAGTGAACTGCCCTTGGTTACTTATTGCTGGCACCAAAGATGAGAATACCCCTTTAGCTGATTCTCTTGCTGTTATACAAGCAGCTCGCCGCCGTCAGCGCCGCCAAGTGCTGACGGTAGACTGTGGCCATTTAGGAGTGCAAGACAAGCTAACAGAAAAGTTTTTTGCGGAAGGGTACGTTCGGGCAATTGGCCGTTTTCTAGCAGGTGGCAAGATTTAAATATAACATTGTATAATTACATAGAAATATTTATCATTTTCAAAATCTATTAACTATCCAGCAACAAGCGCACTACTTTTACATGTAGTAAACGGTGAATCACAACATGTAAACAGTAGAGATATCCTGTGAGCTAATGGCTCCAAAAGGCATACATTAAGTGCCAGGCTACTTGGCACCACCATTGGCTTACCGAGTAGGGAAGCGCACTGAGCCACCTGCTGTTAGACCTTACCAAGGGTAATGGGACCTACGCTGTTAGCCAACTTAAGGGTGACCTGACTAATGGGTCAGTCCACTGCCTCTGCACTGTGTTTGCAGACAAGCCAAGTCTGACCAAGTGCAGTTGCGGGATAGCGAGGGGCTCTAAAATGTAGCTCCTTAGCCACCTAGCTAGCCGGTCGGCTGGACCAGCAGACACGCTGCTCAGACTATAAAATTCCTTACGGCAGAAAGGTGGTACCTTACATGGCAGTCAGGTGTATGCTGCATATAAGTTTGCATTATTTTTGCATTAAATCAATACGAAGTAATTTTTATTAGGTAGGGCTAGCCTCTGTTCACCTGGTATGCTCATGCCACAACTATAAAGAATTAGGCGCTTGCCTTCATGGCCGGCGAACTATCCACGATGAAGGAAAGCGAAAAAAAATACCGACGCTTGCTTGAAGCAAGCCAAGATTTAGTGGTTACTCTTGATGTAGCGGGTAACATCCTCGATACCAATGAGGCAGCGGTAACCCTGACGGGCGTAGAACGTGATACCTTGATAGGGGCCAACTTCTTTGCCTTTTTTACCGAGCCGGAATTGGTGGGGGAGGCCTATCAGGAAGTGCTGGCCAATGGGGCGGTCCGCAACGTGCCGTTTACGCTTCGGTACACCACTGGCAGGCTGACCGAGGTCTTGTTTGACGGCTCCGTGAATAAAGACAACCAGGGTGCCGTGCTGGGTGCCGTAATAGTAGCCCGGGAAGTGGCCGGGAAAAACTGGGCTACCGAGCTAGGTATTGCCAATAAAGAGTTGGCGTTTCAGCACAACGAAAAGGAAAAGCGGGCTGACGAACTCAGCATTGCCAACGAGGAGTTGGCCTACCAGAACGACGAGAAAGAAAAGCGGGCCCAGGAGTTGAGTGTGGCCAATACGGAGTTGGCTTTTCAAAACGACGAGAAAGAAAAGCGCGCCGCGGAGCTGAGTATCGCCAATGAAGAACTGGCCTTCCAACACAACGAGAAAGAAAAACGAGCGGCCGAACTTGGCATTGCCAATGAAGAACTAGCCTTTCAAAACGACGAGAAGGAGAAGCGCGCCGCCGAGCTAGGCATTGCTAACAAGGAGCTGGCGTTTCAAAACGATGAGAAGGAAAAGCGGGCTCAGGAGCTCCTCATTGCGAATACCGAACTGGCTTTTCAGAACGACGAGAAAGAGAAGCGCGCCCAGGAACTAGGCATTGCCAACACTGAATTGGCGTTTCAAAACGATGAGAAAGAAAAGCGCGCGGCGGAGCTCAGCATTGCCAACAAAGAGCTGGCGTTTCAGAACGACGAAAAGGAAAAGCGGGCCCAGGAATTAATCGTGGCGAACGCGGAACTGGCGTTTCAGAATGACGAAAAGGAAAAGCGGGCGCAGGAATTGAGTATTGCCAACATTGAGCTGGCTTTTCAGAACGATGAGAAGGAGAAGCGGGCCGCCGAACTGGTCATTGCCAACAAGGAGCTGGCGTTTCAAAACGACGAAAAGGTGAAGCGGGCCGCCGAGCTGCGCGTGGCCAACTACGCCCGAAGTCTGATTGAGGCCAGTCGCGACCCGCTCGTTACCATCAGCCCGGAGGGGAAAATAACGGACATGAACCTGGCCACGGTCAACATCACCGGCATGGAGCGTGCGCAGCTGATTGGGTCCGATTTCTTCGCCTATTTCACCGACCCGCAGATGGCGCGCGAGGTGTACCAAGAAGTGTTTGCCAAGGGCACGGTGGCCGATTCGCCCCTCACCCTGCGTCATAAAGACGGCAAGCTGACGGATGTGCTCTTCAACGGGTCGGTGTATAAGAACGACGAGGGCAAGGTGCTGGGCGTAGTGATTGTGGCCCGCGACGTGACGGACCAAAAGCGCATTGCCACCGAGCTGATTGAGGCCAAATTTGCGGCCGAGCGCGCCACCGTGCGGGCCGAAGAAGCCCAGGCCAAAGCCGAAAGCGCCACCGGCATCGCCGAAAATGCGGTGAAAGCCAAGCAGCAGTTCCTCAGCAATATGAGTCACGAGATTCGCACGCCCATGAACGCCATCATCGGCTTCACGAAGGTGGTGCTGAAGACCGAGCTCACCGACAAGCAGCGGGAATACCTAACGGCTATCAAACTCAGTGGCGACACGCTCATTGTGCTCATCAATGACATTCTGGACTTGGCCAAGGTGGACGCGGGCAAGATGACCTTTGAGCAAATCCCGTTCAAGCTCTCGGCGTCGGTAGCGGCGATGGTGCATCTGTTCGAGACTAAGATTCAGGAGAAGAACCTGACGCTGGTGATGGACTACGACGCCAAAATTCCGGAAGTGCTGGTGGGCGACCCGGTGCGGCTGCACCAAATTATTCTTAACCTGGTGAGCAATGCCGTCAAGTTTACCAGCGAAGGCACCATCACCGTGGGCGTGCGGATGCTGGTGCAGGACCAGGAGAAAGTCATCCTGGAGTTTGCCGTGACCGATACCGGCATCGGCATTGAGCAAGAAAAGCTGGGTACCGTATTCGACGATTTTCAGCAGGCTACGAGCGGCACGAGTCGCCTGTACGGCGGCACGGGGCTGGGACTGGCCATTGTCAAAAACCTGGTGGAACCCCAGGGCGGCACCATCCACGTAAAAAGTAAGGTGGGCGGGGGCTCGACCTTCAGCTTCATCTTGAGCTTTGGTAAAACTACCGAGAAGGCCGACACCGAGTCAGGCCTGACCATTGAGCTGGAAACCGGGTTTCAGGATGTCAGAATCCTGGTAGTAGAAGATATTGCCCTGAACCAGCTCTTGATGAAGACGCTGCTGGAAGACTTCGGCTTTGAGATGGAGGTGGCTGGCAACGGCAAAATAGCTCTCGAAAAGCTGCGCACCACCCGCTACGACATCGTGCTCATGGACCTGCAAATGCCGGTTATGAATGGGTTCGAGGCCACCGAATACATCCGTAACGAGCTGCACTTAACCGTGCCCATTATTGCCCTCACGGCCGACGTGACGACGGTGGACGTGGAGAAATGCAAGACCGTGGGGATGAACGACTACATCTCGAAACCAATTGATGACAAGCTGCTCTACAGCAAAATCATCAAGTACCTGAAGCAGTCCGATTTCGACCAAACCGCGGTGGCACCGGCCGCCGGCCACCTGCCAGCCCCGCCCCAGACCTGCGTCAACTTCGACTATCTGAAACGGATAACCAAAAGCGACGCCCGCATGGCCGAAATGATTGGCCTCTACCTGCAGGAAATTCCGCAGCTGGTGCAAACTATGAAAAAGGCCATTGCCGAAAAGGACTGGCTTGCCCTAAAGCGCGCCACGCATTCCCTCATTCCCACCTTTGCCACGATGGGCATAGACCCGGCATTTGAGGACATTACCAAAGCCATTCAGGTCTTGGCAGTGAGCCTGATTTCCGTGGGCGAAGGCACCAGCCGGGAGACTATGACCGGCTTGTTGTCCTTGTTTTCGAAGATAGAAACTGTCTGCGCCCTGGCCGCCCAGGAACTGGAGGAAAAGCTCCGCTCACTTTCACGTAGCCTTGCCCAGGCGCAGGCCACTGGATAGCAGGTGAAGTAATCGAGTAAATCGAGACAGTTAAGGCCTTATTTTCCTTCGTTCTGAAAAATATTCCCAGGCTCGTTGTTAGGCGCAGGGGGGGGGCATCAGCAAGGCACACCTTTCTAGACCTGCCTTCAGTAGCCGCCTTGGCTAAGCGCCACTGAGGACGGCCAGTCAGCAGGTTGGGTACCCGTTAGGTCACTTCTTATGGCAGGTCTAGGCAGTCCACTTAGATGAGCCAAAAATCGCCCTTATTCCGGTAAGTGTCCGACAACTTCCTTTTTGTTAAGGGATTAAAAGGAGAATTTAACGCTGACCCAGGAGAAAATGATTATCAATCCAGTTAAATTCACGCATCCTGACTTACCTAACCAGTCCGTACCCCATCCCAGCGCCGAAAGGCCCACGCCGCGCCCGCGCCCAGCGCCGCGCCCAGCAGCCAGCCGCCCAGCACGTCGAGGGGGTAGTGCGCGGCCAAATATACTCGGCTGTATGAAATCAGCAGCGCCCACAGAAACACGCCGATTTTGAGGGCGCGAAACCGGCCGGCTGGTAGCGTCAGCAGCAGGAAAACGGCCAGCCCCATCGCGTTGGCGGCGTGCGACGACATGAAGCCATATTGCCCGCCGCAGCCGTCGGGCAGGTAAAGCTGCGCGGCCAGGTCGGCAGCGTGGCAGGGGCGGGGGCGCGCCGCCCAGGGCTTGAATATGCGGCTCGTGATGCTGTCGGCCAGGGCCACGGTGGCAGCTAGCAGCAAGAGCAGACGCCCGGCGCGGCGCCGAAAGTGGTAAATAAGCCAGCCCAGCAGCACCGCGTAAAACGGAAACCACACCTTAATCTGGGAGGCGAACGTCATCACCGCATCCAGCGCCGGCGTGCGGGCGTGGTTGATGGCCAGCAGCACGCGGTGGTCAGCATTAATTATGAATTGTGAAGTATGAATTATGAATGGCGTTCGGAGCAGTAGCCCACCCGACGAAAGCAGGCCAGCCAGCGCCTGATAATACCACCCGCCCATTACCAATTCATAATTCATAATTTCTAATTCATAATTCAACTACGCCCACTCCACGCCCTTGCGGAGCCAGGCTAGGGTAGTGGCCTCGGGGGTGCCGGGCTCGGGCGGGGCGGGGTTATAGCTCCAGCCGCAGCGGGGGGGTAGGCTCATGAGGATGCTCTCGGTGCGGCCGCCGGTTTCGAGGCCGAAGCGGGTGCCGCGGTCGAAGGCCAGGTTGAATTCGGCGTAGCGGTTGCGGCGCAGCAGCTGCCAAGCTTCCTCGCGCTCGGCGAAAGGCAGGGCGTGATTTTCGCGCATCAGTTCGGTGAAGAAGGGGCCGAAAACCTCGGCCACGTCGCGCACGAAGGCGAATAATTCTTCTACCGAGCCGTCCTGACCCACGGTGAGGCGGTCAAAGAAAATGCCGCCTACCCCCCTGGTTTCGTGGCGGTGGGGCAGGTAGAAGTAGTCGTCGGCCCAGCGCGTGAAGCGGGGGTAGTAGGTCGGGTTGTGTTTATCGCAGGCGGCCTTCAGGCGCTCGTGAAAGCGCCGGGCCTGGGCCTCGTCCACGTAAATGGGCGTCAAATCGATGCCGCCGCCGAACCACGCCTCGCCGTTGCCGGCCTCAAAATAGCGCACGTTCATGTGGATAATGGGCACGCGGGGGCTGCGCGGATGCAGCACCACGCTCACGCCGGTGGCGAAAAAGTGCGGGTCGGGCAGGTGCAGCTGCCGGGCGGCGGCGGGGCTCAGCTCGCCCTCCACTTCCGAAAACCCTACCCCCCCTTTTTCGAGGATAGCGCCGCCTTCGAGCACCCGCGAGTGGCCGCCGCCGCCACCGGGCCGCTGCCAGTCGTCTTGCCCAAAGCGGGCGGTGCCGCCGTCAGCGGCTTCGAGCTGGGCGCAGAGGCGGGTTTGAAAATCCTGGAGCCAGGCGGCAATATCGTGGCGGGACATAGAGAGTAGGAACTGAAAAATGCTTGTCAGTGCGCGCGCAACAAAGTGGAGCGCGGCAATCTTTCCTGCTTGTAGAGGATAAAAATCCGGGTAGTGAAGGAAGGATTGCCGCGCTCCACTTCGTTGCGCGCGCACTGACAAATGCTCCTGCACTACCAAGATTCCCCGCAAAGGTCGGGCTACGGCGTAATTTTACCATTCCCACTGGCTCTCCCTACCCTGCCCATGCCCGCTGATGCCCCCGCCGCCCCCAACGCGGCTACTCCGGCCGTTCCCGAAACCAACCTGCTCGCCCGCGCCTACCTGCTCATGCACACGGCCGCCGAAATGGCGGCCCTCTACGAAGCCCAGAAAACCGTGGCCGCCCGCTACGTGCACGCCACTGCCCGCGGCCACGAGGCCGTGCAGCTGGCGGCCGCTTTTCTGCTCACCGAGCACGACTACGCTACCCCCTACTACCGCGACGACGCCCTGCTGCTGGGCCTGGGCCTGCGCCCCTACGAGCTGATGCTCCAGCTACTGGCCAAGCGCGACGACCCCTTCAGCGGCGGCCGCACTTACTACAGCCATCCCAGCCTGCGGCGGCCGGGCATGCCCGTTATTCCGCACCAAAGCTCAGCCACGGGCATGCAGGCCATCCCGGCCACCGGCATGGCGCAGGCTATTAAGTATTTGGAGTTAATGAAGTTAAGAGTTAAGAGTGAAAAGTTAAAAGAACAGCAAGCGCCAAGCGGAGCCAATGTCACAGCTCTTAACTCTCAACTCTCAACTCTTAACTCCAACCCCCTGGTGCTCTGCTCTATCGGCGACGGGGCCATGACCGAAGGCGAGGTGAGCGAGGCCCTGCAAATGGCCGTGCTGCACCAGCTGCCTATCGTGTACCTGGTGCAGGACAACGACTGGGGCATCTCGGCCACGGGCAAGGAAATGCGGGCGATGGATGCCTACGAGTTTGCCGCCGGCTTTCCCGGCCTGCACCGGGTGCGGGTCGATGGGGCCGACGTGGTGTCGTCGTACATCGGTCTGCACGAGGCATTTGCGCACGTGCGCCAGCGGCGCGGGCCGGCGCTGGTGCACGCCAAGTGCCCGCTGCTGGGCCACCACACCAGCGGCGTGCGCCGCGAGTGGTACCGCGGCGACAATCTCCCCGAACATCAGCTCAACGACCCGCTGCCGCGCCTGCACCGCCGCCTGCGCCACACCGGCGCCAGCGAAGCCGACCTGGCCGCCCTGGTGGAGCAGGCCCGCGCCACCGTGGCCGCCGACTGGGCCGCCGCCCTCGCCGCGCCCGACCCCGACCCCGCCACCTTCGCCGACCACGAGTTTGCGCCGCCCGCCGTGACCGAAGAAGCCGGCGAGCGTACCCCCGCCGGGGCCGAAAAAGTGCTGATGGTGGACGCCGCCCTGCACGCCGTGGACGACATTCTACGCGAGTTTCCCGAAGCCTTGTTCTATGGCCAGGACGTGGGCGGCGAACTGGGCGGCGTATTCCGCGAAGCCGCGCTGCTGGCCAAAAAGTATGGCGACCGGCGCGTGTTCAACACGCCCATTCAGGAGGCGTATATTGTGGGCAGTACGGCGGGCATGGCGGCCGTGGGCGCGCGGCCCATCGTCGAGATTCAGTTTGCCGACTACATCTGGCCGGCGCTCAACCAGCTGGTCGAGGAACTGTCCAAATCGTGCTACCTGAGCATGGGCAAGTTTCCGGTGCCGGCACTCATTCGGGTGCCGGTGGGGGCCTACGGCGGGGGCGGGCCCTACCACTCGGGCTCCATCGAAAGCACGCTGCTCACCATCCGGGGCATCAAGGTGGTGTATCCCAGCAACGCGGCTGATATGAAGGGGCTGATGCGCGCCGCGTTTCTGGACCCCAACCCGGTCATTATGCTGGAGCACAAAGGCTTGTACTGGAGCAAAGTGCCCGGCACCGAAGACGCCAAAACCGTGGAGCCGGCCGCCGGCTACGTCATTCCGCTGGGCCTATCCGCCGTAGCCCAGGCCGCCGACGCCGAGGCCCTGCGCCGGGGTAGCACCTGCGTGGTCATCACCTACGGCATGGGCGTGCATTGGGCCCGCACCGCTAGCCGCGCCTACCCCGGCCGCGTGGAAGTACTCGACCTGCGCACCCTCAACCCGCTCGACTGGGACGGCGTGCGGGCCGCCGTGCGCCGCCACGGTAAAATCCTGGTGCTCACCGAAGAACCCCTGCTCAACTCGTTCGCCGAAAGCCTGGCCGGCCGCATTCAAACTCACTGCTTCCTGGAGCTCGATGCGCCCGTGCGCACCCTGGGCGCCGCCAACCTGCCCGCCATTCCGCTCAACGTGGAGCTGGAAAAGCAGATGCTGCCCAGCGCCGAAAAAGTAGGGGTAGTGCTGGGTGAGCTGCTGGCTTATTAGAAATAGAGGTTACAAAATAATGTCATGCTCATCTGGCGTCCGCTTGTCGAAGCATCTCGCTCGCGTAACTAACTCCAAACGTTAGAATTACTTACTGCTGTTACGTAGCGGGGAGTAGCGCGAACTACAAAGTTCGCGCTACTCCCCGTTTCCATCTCGAACAAGGGAGTGCGTAACAGCAGTTACTTACGCGAGCGAGATGCTTCGACAAGCGGACGCCAGATGAGCATGACGTTCTTTTTAGCCCTACCGCCCTTAAAACGGATAACCCAGGCCCACGTTGATAACCGTTTGGTTGGTGGTTTGGCGCAGGGCATTGTCGATGCGCCACGGCTGCTCGTTGGTGGGGTCATAGACCTTAGTGGCAATGTCGAAGCGCAGGATGAGGAAGGTAAAATCCATGCGAATGCCAAAGCCCGAGGCCACCGCAAACTGCTTGTAGAAGCGGTCAACCAGAAACTCAGCGCCCGGCCGGTTGGTATCGGGCTGCAAGGTCCAGACGTTGCCAAAGTCCGTAAATAGCGCGCCTTTAATAAAAGAATATACCGGGAATCGGTATTCCACCGAGCCTTCGAGCAGCACCTCGCCCGGCTGCTCGGTGTAGTAGTCGCGGGTGCCGTTGGGCAGGCGCGTGGCGTAGGAGCCGGTGCCGAGGCGGCGCGGGCTCCAGGCCCGCACGCTGTTGGAGCCGCCCACGAAAAAGTATTTATCGTAGGGCAAAATATAGCGGTCCACGGTGCCGTGGCCGTGTTCGCCGGTGGTGTCGGGGGTAGTGGTGAGGGCGTGAGCCAAGCCGCCGTTGAGGCGCCAGGCCAGGTAGGTTTGGGGCGAAAGCTTGTAGTAGCGCCGGTAATCGACCGATATTTTGGCAAAGTTGTACACCGAAAGATTGGTCTTCATGAACCAGTCGGTGTTGCGGTACGCGCCCCGCGTGAGACCTCCCAGCTCGACAAACAGCCGCAGAAAGCGGGCGTTGCGCGTCTGGTTGAGGTCATTGGAATTATATAGTGAGGTGAAGCTGAAGCTCGGCTCGTAGATGGGCCGAAACGAGCGGTAGAGCGGGCTGCCCTGAAAAATGCGCAGGCTGTCGAGGCGCTTCTGGTAAAACTCGCTGGTGTAGGGCGTGCTGACAATGCCCAGGTCAACGGGCGTGAAGATATACTGCTGGTAGGTAGAGGTTTGCCACAGGTAATCGAACGTAAACTCGGTGTTGCTGCGGGTGTAGTAAGGCGAAGAAGTGTAGGTGGTGGAGAGCGCAAACCGGGTGCGCGGCTGGTCATTCACCAGAAAATTACCGAGGTGAAACGGCACCAGAAACTGGGGCACCACCAGCGCCGCCGTGGCCCCATACTGCACCGTGTACACGGCGTCGGTCGTGTTGTTGTCGCCGATGCGGGCCAGCTGGCCTTCCAGGCCGGCGCGGGCGCTCAGCTCCAGCACTTCGGCCCCGCCAAACGGGTTGCGCCACTTCAGGCGCAGGTTGCCAAACGGCCCCACTTTGGTAGCCACGTAGGTGCCGCCAAACTCGGCCGTCTCGGAAAAGCGCGGGCTGGGCGACGTCGTGATAATGGCGTCGAGGTAGCCCGGCGCGGAGGGGGTAGGGCTGCGCGGGGGCGCGGTGGGCGTAAGCTGCCGGCTGCTGTCGGCGGCCGGTGCCTCGCCGCCGGCCGGGTCAGCCACCTTGCGGTAGCTCAGGGTATTAAACCGATACATATCCAGGCTCGACAGCTGGCGCTGGGTGCGCTGGGTGCGGGTAAGGTTGTAGAGCTGGTTGGGGCGCACGGCTATTTGCCGGGCCAGAATGCTGGGGCTGATGACCGCCGGGCCCCGGCTCAGAAACAGCACCGAGTCCTGGCGCAGCGTGTCGCGCGGCATCAGGGCGCGGCCCGTGCGCCGCAGCTGCCGGGCCGCGAGGGTATCGGCCACGGCGGCCGGCGTCACGCCCGCCGGCATGGCCGCCGTGGAGATGCGGCCGGTGCCGGTAGTCGTTTGGCCGGGTAGGGCAGTGGTGTCGGCGGCCGCCGCCTGGCGCAGCCCGCGCCGACCGCGCCGGGTCGTGTCGCCCGAGGCCAGCCGCAGCGCCCGCGCCTGGCTCACGTCGCTGATTACCAACACGTCGCGCAGCCGGTAGGCGCGGTGGCCACCGGGCGGGCTGGCTATTTGCAGGCGCAGCCGCACCTGGTTTTTCTCGAAGCTCGTATCCGCCTCCAGGGTAATATATTGGGCCCGAAAATCGTAGTAGCCCGAGTTCTTGAGCAGCGTTTCGAGGCGCTGGCGCTCCTGGCCAATAATGTCCTCGTTGTAGGCAGCGCCCACGTGCAGCAGGGTAGCGGCCTGCGCCCGGCGCACCACTTGGGCCACGCCCGAATCGGGGATGCTGCGCGTGAGGCGGCTCAGCGTAAACTCGTGGCCTTCTTTTACTTCGTACGTCACGGTTACCAGCCGGTGCAGCCGCTCGCCGGCCGAGTCGCGCAGCGGCACGGGGCGCACGGGCTTGCGCAGGCCCACCGCGCGCAGGGCGCTGGCAACGAAGCTGGGCTTGGAGCGGGCCGAGTCGGTGTAGCGCACGTGCGCCCGGAAATAGCCCTGCGAACGCAGGTAGGTGGTGAGCTGGTCCACGGTGCGCTGGCTCAGGGTAGGGTCGTAGATAACGGGCGGCTCGCCCAGGCGCATAAGGGAGTTGCCTTTTTCAAGGGCCGTGCGCTTGCGGGCCAGGCGGCGGTCGCGGCGGGCCAGCAGCTTGCCGGTGCGCGCCGAGTCGCCCTGGGCGCTGGCCAGCTCGCCGGCATACTTGCGCTTGATGCCCGAAATCTTGCGCTCGATGCGCGTCGAGTCGTAAAACGAATGCCCGAACTGGTAGATGGCCAGCTTGGGAATGGGAATGGTGCGGTTGGGCTTTTGCTGCACCAGCGTCAGCATGCGTTCCTGCTGGGCGGTGCTCAGGCCCTCGCTTTCCACCGCTATTTTGGTGAGCAGGCGCTGCTTGGGCCCCAGCAGCCGCAGCGGCGAGCAGCCCACGGCCAGCAGCAGGGCAGCCAGGCCCAGCAGCAGCCAGGCCCCCAGGCGATTCAGACCGAGGCGCGCCCGGTCGTTACTTTGTCTTTCTAATGGTTTCAAAAGCTCTCGCCAAATACGTTCGGTCGCTGCATCAGCGCAAATATCGGCAGCGGCACGCCGCCTTTCTGGTCGAAGGTGCCAAAAGCGTGCTAGAACTGCTCGCCTCGGGCCTCGAAGTGGAGCACTTGCTCGCTACCCCCGCCTTCGCCGAGCACCTGCCCGCCGCCCCCGCCTGCCCGTTGCACCTGGCCACCGAAGACGAGCTGACCCAGCTCGGCACCCTCCAGACTAACGCCGCCGCGCTGGCCGTAGTACGCCGCCCGCCCGTGCCGGCCCTACCCCCCCAGCTGCCCGCCACCCGCCTCGTGCTGGCCCTCGACAACGTGGCCGACCCCGGCAACCTCGGCACCCTCTGGCGCCTGGCCGACTGGTACGGCCTGCCCGGCCTGGTCCTGTCCAAGAATTGCGCCGACCCCTTCAACCCCAAAGCCGTAGCCGCCAGCATGGGTGCCTTCGGCCGGGTGCCCGTGTGGGCCGACGTGGACCTGCCCGCCTGGCTGCAAGCTTTACCCGAGGGGGTAGGGGTCTTTGGTGCTGACCTAGAAGGTGATAACGTGCACAAGCTGCACCTGCGCCCGGCCGGCGTGCTGATGATGGGCAGCGAGAGCCACGGCCTCAGCCCGGCCGTGGCCGCGCGGCTCACCAGCCGCCTGCACATCCCGCACGGGCGGGGGGGTAGGGCCGAAAGTCTAAACGTGGCCGTGTCAGCCGCCATTCTGCTGGATAACTTTTTCCGCAACGAGTAGCGCGAAGTTTTGCCGTAGCGCGAAGTTTCCACTTCGTGCGCGAGCGTCAGCGAGCAGGGTCGTTCGCACCGCGTGGTGCCGCCTGCTCGCTATCGCTCGCGCACGAAGTGGAAACTTCGCGCTACGGCAAAACTTCGCGCTACTGGAGCAGGCGCAGGCCGAAGCTCAGCGTTTGGGCCTGGATGCCCTGGCCGTCGCGGAAGAGGGGATTGAGATTATACTTGGCAAAGAAAGTCAGTGACTTAAAGCCGATGATGCCTTGCAGGCCACACTGCCAGTCGTTGAGGTTATACGAGCCGTAGTCCTTGTCCTTGTAGCTCGTGCCTTCTTCATAATATTTGAGCTTGGTCCAGCTGGCCAGGCGGTAGCCCACGAAGCCACCCGCGCCCAGGTGAAAGTGGCTGTTGCCGTGCGTGTTGAGTTGCAGCATCAGCGGCACGGTGAGGGTAGAGGTCGCCAGCTTGGTTTTCTGGTACTGCCGGCTGCTGGTTTCGGGCACCACGCTGGTCAAACCATTCTGGCTCACCCACTTTTGATTGCCTTCGAGCATGTAGTTGTTAAACGCAAACTCGGGGCCGACCATCAGGTAGAGCGGGCTGCGCCGTGCGCCCAGCCGCTGCTTGAAATTGAAGCCGAGATTGACGTAGCGCGAGCCGCCCGTGCGCAGGTCGAGCGGCGAGGTAGGTGCCTGCCCGGCCGGCGTCACGCGGTCGATATGATTGTTAACGAGCGCATTAAGCCCCAGGTCAAATATAAAGTCCGTCGAAGACGACTTGCGGTCGTTGCGCGCCTCCCGCATCGAGTCGCGCTCGGCCTGGCTGCCGCCGCCGATGGTAATATTTACCTTCCGGGACCGCTTGCTGCCCGAATCGGCAGTTTTCTCCTTATCCAGCAGCACTTCCACCCGGTTGCTGGAGCCACGGCCCGTACCGCCCGCCTTGTGGGTCGTGATGCGGATTTCCTGGGGCAGGCTCTGGCCGGGCTGGTCCTGGTTGGGGTGAAAGACGGTGGTCAGGCGCTCGGTATCAGCTACTTTGGCCGCCGCGTCGGCTCGCTGAATGTAGCCGCCCAGCCGCGCCACCAGCGAGTCGAGGTGGTACTGCGGCAACTGGCGCAGCTGCTGGGCATCGCGCACCACCAGCGTCATCACCGCCTTGTTGGGCAGGCGCACCACAATGGTATCGGTGGGGGTAGGGGCCAGATTACCAGCCCGCGAAGTGAAAGTGGAGGCCACCAGCAGCGCCCCAAAAGCAGCAGAAAAAAGGATAGATTTCATGAGTGAAAAGACGTTGAGAAAGACGTTGAATAAAGGCTGTGAAAAGAAAGTCCGACCCAAAAAGGAGCAGAAAAAAAGTAAATAAGTGCGCTGGCTGGCGCGCTATAATTGAATGGTCCGGCTGATAGTGCGGCCGCCGAGGCGGGCCTGCACGGTCAGGCTTTCAGGCAGG
This sequence comes from Hymenobacter psoromatis, assembly GCA_001596155.1. NCBI lineage: Bacteria > Pseudomonadati > Bacteroidota > Cytophagia > Cytophagales > Hymenobacteraceae > Hymenobacter > Hymenobacter psoromatis. Next base: position 745,695 of record CP014771.1, read on the forward strand.
CCGGTGGCCTCGGCCAGGCTCACGGGCTCGCCGTGTACCAGGTGGTCGGCCTGGCGCAGCAGCCCGCCGAGGCGGAGCCGCCGCCGGGGCTGGTCGGACGCCGGGCTGGGCGCGGCGGCCACTACTGCCGCTACCGCTGGGCGACTGGTTTCGGGGCCGCGCCGCACATCTACCTCAATAATGCCGGCCGGGGCAGCTGGCACTGCGGCAACCGCAACTTGCGTGGGTGTTTCAGACGCGGCCGGCGTTTCCGGGGCCACGCGGGGGTAGGCAGGTGAGGCTGGCCCGCCGGGCCGTTCCGCCGCCCGGTGGTAGCCAACTGGCCGGCGGCCGCGTCCGGCTGCCGGGATTGTAAGTGAGAGCCGCTAGCTGCCTGGGGCACCGTGGTGGGGCGGCGCGGCCGGGTAGTAGTGGCTATCGGGTTACTAGATGGGGAAAGCGCCGAGGCCGTTGCCTGGCCGGTCATATTTTCCTGGTTTTTCTTTTCTGACTGACCTATCGTATTAGTAGGGAGGTTGTTGTCAATTAATTGATTTGAAGCTGTTGCCGTAGCTGCGCTGCCAGCCGCGGCCGAATGCCCGACCGCCGGCCGCGCCGCCGGCTTACTCACGGTAAGGCCGGGGCGCTGGCCCAGGTAGCCGCCGCGCCACAGGCCGCCGGCCAGCAGCGCCAGCAGCAGCATGGCCGCGGCCGAGAGCTGCCACCAGGCTACTACCCCCCGCCGGCGGCGCGACCGCGGGTGCAGGTGCTCGTCTTCGAGGCGCTCCCACAGCTCGCGGCGGGGCTGGGAAGCATGGCTCCCCAGCCCCGTGCGAAACAGGCTGTCCAGGCGCTCGGCCTCGGCCAGCTCGGCCAGGCGGCGCTGCAAGTCGGCGCTTGGCGGTGAGGCGTGCTGGCCCAGCTGCTGCCGAAAAAAGTCGTCAATATTATCAGAAGGCATAAAATATACAGGCTAAAAAGACGTGGTTTGCGGCGCTAGCCGGCGCTGGAGCATGGCCCGCGCCTTGCTAAGCTGCGACTTGCTGGTACCCTCCGAAATGCCCAGCGCCTCCGCGATTTCGAGGTGCGAGTAGCCTTCCAAGGCATAGAGGTTGAAGACGGCCCGGTAGCCGGGGGGTAGGGTTTGCAGCAGGGCCAGCAGCTCGTCGGCCTGCAGCTGGGTATCGGCGGTGGCGGGGGTGGTGGCCAGGTTTTCGGGCTGCGCAAAGTCCTCAAATGAGAGGTGCAGCGGCTCGCGGCGGCGCAGCTCCATAAGCGCCTGGTTCACCATAATGCGCCGCACCCAGCCCTCAAACGAGCCCTCCTGCCGAAACGTGGGCAGCGCCTGAAACACCTTGGCGAAACCCAGCAGCAGCGCTTCTTCAGCGTCTTCGGGGCGCTTGAGGTAGCGGCGGCACACCGTCAGCATCAGCCCCGCAAACTGGTTGTAGAGCTGGCGCTGGGCGCGGGGCTCGCCCCGCAGGCAGGCGGCGATGAGGTCGGGCTCAGTCACAATAAAGAGGAGAAGTAGGGCAGCGGCGAAAGAATGTTTGGGGCGTTAGATGCGGCGCGGGGGGTAGGGGTTGCCTGGGGCGGCAAAAGTTTTTTTCCAAAAAAGGCCCTGCCGGGTGGGCAGGGCCAGGGGCTGGGCGGGCGGGAGGCTACAACTTCACGCGCAGCCTGGCTTCGCGCCCGCCGCTGCTATTCATGGGCATCAGGGAATTGATAGTGGTATCGGCTTTTACATCGACGTCCACCACTATTTTCATGGTGATGTAAACCGTTGAGGGTAGCGCGCCCGAGCGGGTGCTGGCCGGCGATAGCGCGCCCGTCGTGGTGAGGATGTGCCCGGCCGCCATATTGGTTTCGTTATGCTCGAAGCTCGCGTAATAGTAGCCGCCCCGGCCGCTGTCGTAGGCCAGCGGCTGCTGGTTGCCCTTGTACTCGTCGTTGACCTGGTAACTCCAGTTATAGTCGGCCGAAAAGGGTATTTTCAACTCTACCCGCACTTTTACATCGTGCCGGGGTCCCGGCTCCAGGTCAGGCTTGGCGCAGCCGCGTAGTCGTGCTCGTGTTGCAGTAGTCCAGGGTTTTGGGGGCAGAGAAGGAGGTAGGGTAGCAGCGCGAGCTACTAAGTGATGTTACGCAAAGCTTATCGCCCTCCGCGTTCACCTCACCTCCTAGCCCCCTCTCCTGCGGAGAGGGGGGACTAGCTTTTAGTTCTAGCTCTAATTTAACTAATTGATTTGCAATATAAAACTAAGCTAGAGCTAGTTCCCCCTCTCCGCAGGAGAGGGGGCTAGGGGGTGAGGTGAACGTGGAGGGCGATAAGCTTTGCGTAACATCAGCTACTAAGTTCGCGTTGCTACTCATTTTCAAGCAAGTGTCAATCCCGGTAGTTCAAGGCCGGCTTACGGTCGCCGAGCAGGGGTTTGTACACGTAGCTGCCTACCTTCTGCTTCAGCTCGGCCTTGGCCTGGGTCAGCAGCTCGGGGGTAGTAAAGAGGTCGATGGCGGTGAGAGTCATGGTTTTGGCGGCCACCATCATACCCTTGCTGCCAATTTCCTTGCCGCTGCACGCCACGGCCTGCCAGCTGTGGGCGGGCGTGCCGGGTATCCAGGTGGCGGCTTGCAAGCCCACGGTGGGCACCACGTAGCTCACATCGCCCACGTCGCTGCTGCCGCCCAGGTCGCGCGCCAGGTAGGGCTCCACCACGGCGGCCTGCGCCACGGGCGGCGCGGGCGCGCCCAGCGACTGCTGAATCTGCTGGCCAAAAGCCATTTCTTCGGGCGTGTAGGTCACGCCGCCTACCTGTTCTAAATTCGTTTGCAGCGCGTGGGCCAGGGTTTCGTTGATGAGCAGGTCGTGGGTGCCGCCTACGATTTCGTAGTCCATGGTGGTGCCGGTGCCCAGCGCGGCCCCTTCGGCGGCCTTCACCACGCGCTCGAAAATGGCCTGCACATCGGCCCGGTTGGGGTGGCGCACGTAGTAGTACACCTCCGCGAAGTCCGGCACCACGTTGGGTGCCTTGCCGCCGTTGGTGATAACGTAGTGAATGCGGGTTTCCTGGGGCACGTGCTCGCGCATCATGTTCACCATGTTATCCATCGCCTCCACGCCGTCGAGGGCGCTGCGCCCGCGCTCGGGGGCCGCCGCCGCGTGCGCGGCAATGCCGTGAAACCGGAACTTAGCCGACGAATTGGCGATGTACCTGCCGGCCATCGTCGCGTTCTCGCTGCTGGGGTGCCAGTGAATCACCGCGTCCACGCCGTTGAACAGGCCCTCGCGCACCATGTACACCTTGCCGCTACCCCCCTCCTCGGCCGGGCAGCCGAACACCTTCACGGTGCCGCGCAGCTTGCCGGCCTTCAGCAGTTTTTGCAGCTCCAGGCCGGTGGCCACGCTGGCCGTGCCAAAGAGGTTGTGGCCGCAGCCGTGGCCCGCGTTCTGGCCCGCGATGGGCGTCTTTTCGGCCACCGCCTGCTGGGCCAGGCCGGGCAGCGCATCAAACTCGGCCAGGATGCCAATGACCGGCTGGCCGCTGCCGTAGGTAGCCACGAAGGCCGTCGGGATGCCCGCTACCCCCGCCTGCACCGCGAAGCCGTGGTCGCGCAGCGTTTTTTGCAGCAGCGCCGAGCTTTGGGTTTCCTTATAGCCCACCTCGGCAAAGCCCCAGATGCGCTGGGCCAGCTGCCGGTAGTCGGCGTAGTGTGCCTGCAAATCCTGGATGGCCTCAGCCTTGAGCGCCGCCGGGGGGGTAGGGGCCGGCCGAAACGCCAGCAGCCCAGCGCCGAGCAGCCCGAGTAAGTAGGTTTTTTTCATGTGGTTAGGTCTGATTAAAAAGACGTTGCCTCGCCCAGAGGCCAGGCGAAAGTCAAGCTGGCGCAAGGTAGGGTTGCACCAGATAGCGGGCAGCACGCGGACCACAAAAAAAGCGCTACCGGCTAGGTAGCGCTCTGGTTTTAAGGGGCCTGAAAGAAAAAGCAACGGCCTAAATCGGCCATTTCCTGCAAGGCCAGCCGTGCAGTTCGTCGCGGGTGGTTAGCCGGTGGCCGGGTAGCACCACGGTTTTCACCGCCTACTTCTCATACTGCCCCACGCTCAGCATCACTAGCGTGCAGGCTTCCTCGGTCATAATGCCTTGGGCCTGGGCCTTTTGCTCCAGCTCGGGGTTTTCGGTACCGGGGTTGAAGATGATGCGGCGCGGCTTGAGGCTCAGGATATACTCGTACCAGTTGGGCTGGTTTTGCGGGCCTACGTAGAGCGTCACGGTGTCAATATCCGCTTCCTGGGGCCGGTCGGTGTGGATGGCCTGGCCGGCCACCCGGCCTTTGCGGATGCCCACGGGCACTACTTCGTGGCCGTGGTTTTTGAGCGAATGCACGGCTTTGTAAGCGTAGCGGTCGGGGTTGTCGGTGGCTCCTAGAACGAGGGTTTTCATGAGGAATGAGTTTAAAAGAACGTCATGCTGAGCTTGTTGAAGCATGACAACGATTTTAAGCTAAATGAAGTTTAGCGCCCCACGGACACGGCCAACGCTTCCGCCACGCGCTCGCCGTCCATCGCCGCGCTCACGATGCCGCCCGCGTAGCCCGCGCCCTCGCCGCACGGAAACAGGCCCGCCACTACCGGGTGGCGCAGGGTATCGCTGTCGCGCGGGATGCGCACCGGGGAAGAGGTGCGGCTTTCCACACCCACGATTTGGGCAGCGTTGGTGGCAAAATCGGGGATTTTGCGGCCGAAGGCGCGGAAGCCCTGCCGCAGCCGCTCGCTGAGGGCGGGGCCGAGCACGGCGTCCATCTCCACGCTCACCAGGCCGGGCTGATAGCTGGTTTCGAGGAGGGTAGAGGACGATTTCTTTTGGAGAAAATCGCCCAGAAGCTGGGCCGGGGCCGCCTGCGTGCCGCCCGCCAGCCGGCAGGCCGCCTGCTCTATTTCCTGCTGAAAATGCAGGCCGGCGAGCGCGCCGTAGCGGGCCACGTCCAAGTCGGCCAGCTCCACGGCGGCCACGATGCCCGAGTTGGCGAAGCGCGAGTCGCGGCGGCTGGGGCTCATGCCGTTTACCACCACCTCGCCGGGCGCGGTGGCCGCCGGCACAATGAAGCCGCCGGGGCACATGCAAAACGAAAACACGCCGCGCTGGGCGTCGCGCACCTTGGTTTGCTCCACCAGCGCGTAGCTGGCGGCGGGCAGCAGGCCGCGCTCGGGCCGGCCATACTGCGCCGCGTCGATGAGCGCCTGCGGGTGCTCGACGCGCACGCCCAGCGCGAAGGGCTTGGCCTCAATCCCTACCCCCCTCTTATGGAGCAGCTCGTAGATGTCACGTGCCGAGTGGCCGGTGGCCAGCACGGTGGCCTCGGCCTCCAGGGCCTCGCCGGTGTGCGTAACCACGCCGCGCAAGTGGTTGTTATCCAGAATAAAATCTTCGACCCGCGTCTCAAACCGCACCTCGCCGCCGGCCTCGATAATGGCATCGCGCAGGCTCTGCACCACGGCGGGCAGCTTGTTGGTGCCGATGTGGGGGTGGGCATCAACCAGAATATCGGGGGTAGCGCCGTGCTGCACCAGCCGCCGCAGGATGCGGCCCACGTCGCCGCGCTTGGTGGCGCGGGTGTAGAGCTTGCCATCGGAGTAGGTGCCCGCGCCGCCCTCGCCAAAGCAGTAGTTGGAGTCGGGGTTCACCACGTGCTCCTTAGTAAGGGCGGCCAGGTCGCGGCGGCGGGTGCGCACGTCCTTGCCGCGCTCCAGCACAATCGGTTTGATGCCCAGCTCGATGCAGCGCAGCGCCGCAAACAGCCCCGCCGGCCCCGCGCCCACAATCAGCACCCGCCGCCGCGCCTGGCGCACATCAGGGTACTCAAACCACGGCCCCAGCAGCTCGCGGGCCGGGGCAGGCGTGGCGCGGTCATACACGTCGGCCCGCAGCCGAATGAGCGGCCGGTGGCCCCGCGCATCGAGCGAGCGCTTGCGGATGTGCACGAAGTCGGCTTCGCCGGGACGCAGGCCGGCGGCGGCCAGAATGGCCGCGTAGCGGGCCAGCTCGTCGTAGGCCACCTCGGGGGGTAGGGCCAGGTCTAGTTCTTGTTTCATAAGGCAGGCGAACGGGAGTTAGCCGTTAAGCCCGGCAAAATTACGATGGGGGGCGGGATGGGTGGGTTTTGAGTGGCGTTGGGCAGTTGTAGCTTATACTTGTGAGTATCATGCTAACGGTAGCATGATTGGCGGTATCACTAGCTTAATTAATATTTATTATTTAGGCAATAACATTCCGCTTAGCCTTAGAAAGCGTCCCTTTCATGGCATAATCTCAAGCATCGATTCCCGTTGCTCTTCGCGATGAATATACATGCGTTTAGTCTAGCTGCGTGGCTGGCCTGCTGGCGCGGCGGGCGGTTATATTTGAAGCTGGAGGCACCCTGGCTTTTGCTCTAACTACCTGCTATGCTGACAAAACAACCCCACGCACCTATTACCGCGCGGGCTTGGCGGCAGCGGGCCGCTCTGCTGGCGGCCGGGCTGAGCCTGGGGCCAGCCGCTTTTAGCCAAGCGCCCGCGTTTGCGCCGGTAGTGAACTATGATGCCGGCACAAACAGCGCGCCTAGCAGTATTGTGGTGGCCGATGTAAATGGCGATGGCAAGCCGGACTTTCTCACGGCCAACTATTATAGCAGCACCGTGTGCGTGCAGCTCGGCACGGGCACGGGCAGCTTCAGCAGCATGGCCGTTTACAGTACGGGGGCGGGTAGCTTCCCCTGCAGTGTGGCGGTGGCCGATGTGAATGGCGATGGCAAACCTGATGTGCTTACGGCCAATTCGGAGACTAATACGGTGGCGGTGCTGCTGGGCACGGGTACGGGTAGCTTCGGAAACCGGATTACCTATAGTACCGGGGCAAACAGCTCGCCTAACAGTATTGTGGCGGCCGATGTGAACGGTGACGGCCAGCCCGACCTGCTTACGGCCAATCTTTACAGTAGCACGGTGGGGGTGCTGTTGAGCACGGGAGCCGGGAGCTTTGGCGCGGTGACTACTTACAGTACCGGGGCGCTCAGTTATCCGCTTAGTATCGCGGTGGCTGATGTGAATGGGGATGGCCAGCTTGACCTGCTCACCGCCAACACCTTGCTTAATGCAGTGGGGGTATTATTGGGTACTGGCACGGGTAGTTTTGGCGCAGTAGCCGCTTATGACGCTGGCCCAAATAGCGGGCCATTCAGCATCGTGGTGGCCGATGTGAACGGCGATGGCCGGCCGGACCTACTCACGGCCAATCATGCCAGCGATACGGTGGGGGTACTATTGGGCACGGGTACGGGTAGTTTCGGGGCGGTAACTACCTACAGTACGGGCGCAAATACCCAGCCCTACAGCATTGCGGTGGCTGACGTGAACGGTGATGGCAAGCTCGACGTGCTCATGGCTAGCGGGGGCAACCCTACGGCCGGGGTACTGCTGGGCACGGGCACAGGCAGCTTTGGGGCTGCCCTTGCTTACAGTGCAGGGCCGGCCAGCTACCCGCATGGCATTGCGGTGGCCGATGTGAATGGCGATGGCAAGCCCGATATATTCACGGCCAACTCGGGCAGCAACACGGTTGGTGTGCTGCTCAGTGCCACCATGCTGGCCACCCGTGCCGCGCTGCCCGGCACCAGCGCCAGCCTCTACCCCAATCCCGCCCGCACCCGCGCCACCCTCAGCGCCGCCGGCCTGCCCCTTAACACGCACCTGCTCGAAGCTACCCTATACAACGCTCTGGGCCAACCCGTGCGGCATCTGGCGCTCCTGCTGCCAGCGGCGCAACGCGGGCCGAGGTGCCCACAGACGGCCTGCCCACCGGGGTATATCTACTGCGCCTCGGTGCCCTCGATGCCCAGGGCACAGCACTAGGGCCGCTGCCCACTCAGCGCCTGTGCGTAGAATAAGAAAAAGCAAAAGTTTCGGGGTACTGTATTCATCCGGTTTGACCCGCCTGCAAAAAGGGGGTAGTGTTTTGGGCTGAATTACTACCCTCCACTTTTGCAGACCGATGCTTTTACCCGGCTTGGCCTGCCTGCAAAAGTGGGGTGCTAACTGCGCCCGGCGAAGGGTCGGCACGAGTTACGTTGCGCTAAGCTTGCGCCAGGTTCGGCAGAGAAACGCCTACCAGAACGTCAGGCTGACGAAGGAAGCATCCTGGCCGCTTCGTTGAGGAGTTCAACCAAGCAGCTAATCTTTGCGGTGGACTTTCTTTTGGGAAGAAACTGCCGCAGGATTACGCCCAAACCCCCGCTACTTTTGGCGCATGCCCGCCTCCCCCCTGCGCTCCATCATTTCCGGCTCCATTGGCAACCTCGTGGAGTGATACGACTGGTACGCTTATTCCACGTTTGCACTGTATTTCGCGCCGGTATTTTTCCCCAAAGCCAGCCCCACGGCGCAGCTGCTGAACACGGCCGCTATCTTCGCGGTGGGCTTTTTGATGCGGCCCCGTTGCTAATTAGTTTGCTATAAAGCACGTCATTCTCATCTGGCGTCCGCTTGTCGAAGCATCTCTACCACGAGAGTAATCTCAACGCTTAGTGTTAGTTACGCAGTAGAGATGATTCGATAAGCGGACGCCAGATGAGCATGACCGTCTGTTTTAACCTAAATAGGACTTACGCAAAATGGTTAACAGCTAGCCCCGCTGGGGCTGAAAAAACAACTCTTTACGTAAGTCCTACTAAATTATTTATTAACGGGTACTTATCACGCCAAAATCAACTGCTGACAATTAAAATCAAACGATAATGAGGAAATTAAAATTGCAAATGCAAGTGTCCTTAGACGGCTACGTGGCAGGGCCAAATGGCGAGCTGGACTTCATGACCTGGAATCCAGATGACAAACTCTTAGAGTTTATGAATTCTCTTATTGATTCGTCAGACACTCTTTTACTTTTCAAGTACGCTAGTTAAAGCTATGTCCTTTAGGGCAAGACTTTAGTTGCTACTCACTTTTGCCGGTCTTGTTCAGGCAAGGCTGTTTAATTTTTGATTGTCAGTTAGTTATTGCTATTTGCTCAATGACCGACGCCAGCGTTTAGCCAGCAGAATTTTATTCTAAAGCGACCCACTTTCAGTGGCTTCTTTCAGTCGGCTTTAGCCGAAACCGCCGAATTCCATTCGCTTTCAAACCTATGGACTTACAGTCCATAGTCGTTTAGTTGGCAGAAAAATGGCGGATGGCTTTGTAAAGCATTGGGAGGCCGCAGCTAATAACAATCCTAACGCTCCGTTTGCGAAAAAAATAGTGGCTATTCCAAAAATTGTTTTTACTAAGACACTTGACAAATCACCTTGGGATAACACCACGTTGGCAAAAGGAAATCTCGTAGAAGAAATTGTCAGCTTAAAACGACAAAACGGCAAAGATATTCTCGTTTTTGGCGGTGCAGATTTTGTTTCATCCTTAATAAAAGAAAATCTTATCGACGAATATCATCTTATTATAAATCCGACAGCAATCGGTAATGGTATGACTATTTTTAAATCACTTGGCAGAATGCAGAAATTTTCTCCTATAGAATCAAAACTTTATGCTGGTGGCAAAACTGTGTTGAGTTATAAGCTGAATAATGACTGACAGAACAACACACCAATCGATAGCACTTCGGGCGAATAGAAAGACTGCCGCTAACAGTGGGTTTTGCGCTAGTGAGGCCTGATGTGGCAAGCTTAAGCAATTACTAAAGCAACCGATTCGCAGAGCCAGCGCGAGTTTAGCGGCAGCGTAACTCGTGCCAATGGAGCAGATGAGGCACAGCCTCATCTGCCGCAACGCGGCAAGCAACGGCTGCTGGTTTTTGAGTTGGCGGCCCCGCTTCAAGTGCCGCCAAGGCGGCAGGGGAGGCTTGGCCTCCACGGGAGGGGTAGGCGCGAGTTACGCTGCGCCGCCCTCGCGCCCGGTTCGGCGGCCACCCGTCAGCTACTTTTGGCACATGCCCGCTGCTCCTGCTTCTCCGCTAAAATCCATTATTTCCGGCTCCATTGGCAACCTCGTGGAGTGGTATGACTGGTACGCTTATTCCGCCTTTGCGCTCTACTTCGCCCCCGTTTTCTTCCCCAAGGCCAGCCCCACGGCGCAGCTGCTGAACACGGCCGCCATCTTCGCGGTGGGCTTTTTGATGCGGCCCATTGGTGCTTGGTTTTTAGGGATTTACGCCGATAAGCGCGGGCGGCGGGCGGCGCTGCTGCTCTCGGTGCGCCTAATGGCAGGCGGCTCACTGCTCATTGCCGGCGCGCCGGGCTACGCCACTATTGGGTTGGGCGCGCCGGCTTTGCTGCTGCTGGCGCGGCTGCTGCAAGGCATCAGCGTGGGCGGCGAGTACGGCACCTCGGCCACGTACCTGAGCGAGATGGCGGGCGAGGGGCACCGGGGCTTCTGGTCAAGCTTTCAGTACCTTACGCTCATGGGCGGGCAGCTGCTGGCGCTAGTGGTGCAGCTCACGTTGCAGCAGCTGATGACCCCGGCCGAGCTCACGGCCTGGGGCTGGCGCATCCCGTTCGTCATTGGGGCCGGGGCGGCGCTGGGGGCCTTGTTTCTGCGCACCCACATGAGCGAAACGGCCGCCTTTGAGCACGAGAAAGCTGCCGAAGCCAGCAGCGGCCGGCCGGCCCGGCTCTCGGCCATTCAGCAACTGCGCGCCTACCCCCGCGAAACGCTCACGGTAGTGGGCCTCACGCTGGGCGGCACGCTGGCTTTCTACACCTTCACCACCTACGCCCAGAAATTTCTGGTGAATACCAGCGGCTTCACCAAGGAGCAGGCTACGCTGATTTCGTTTGGCGCAATGGCCGTGGCGCTGCTGTTTCAGCCGCTGCTGGGGGCCGTGTCCGACGTGGTGGGGCGGCGGCCGGTGCTGCTGTTTTTCGGCATTGGGGCCACGCTGGGCACGGTGCCGCTGCTGCGCGCCTTGGCCCACACCAGCAGCGAGTGGGGCGCGTTTGGGCTGCTGGTGGCGGCGCTGTTCGTGGTGAGCGGTTACACCAGCATTTCGGCCATCGTGAAGGCCGAGCTGTTTCCGACCCACATCCGGGCGCTGGGGGTAGGGCTGCCGTTTGCGCTCACGGCGGCCATTTTTGGCGGCACGGCCGAATACCTGGCGCTCCTGGCCAAAGAGCAGGGGGTAGCCGAATGGTTCTACTGGTACGTGTCGGGCTGCGCGTTTATCTCGCTGCTCGTGTACTGGCGCATGGGCGAAACCAAGGCGCGCGGAAATATGTGAGCCAGAATCTCTTGCTTTAATTCTTATCCAATGCAATGCAGAACAGCCAACTAAAACTCAGGCGAACCGAAAAAGCCGACCTGACTAGTTTCTTTCAATTCCAGCTGGATAAGGAAGCAAATTATTTAGCTGCCTTCACCCCAAAAGGCCCTCTCAACCAGGAGGCTTACGTCGAAAAATTCACGCGGTTTTTACGAGACCCGACCATAACTATGCAAACTATTCTGGTCGGTGAAATTATCGTGGGGAGCATTGCCAAATTCGAAATGGAAGGAGACGCTGAAATTACCTATTGGCTGGACAGAAGTTTTTGGAACCGGGGAATTGCGACAACTGCCCTCAAAAGCTTTCTGATTATGGAAAAAACTAGGCCGGTTTTTGGGCGCGTTGCCTTTGATAATGTAGGGTCGCAGAAGGTATTGGAAAAGTGTGGCTTTGTAAAAATTGGTACGGACAAGGGCTTTGCCAATGCCCGGCAGGCAGAAATAACGGAGTTTATTTATAAATTGACTTAATAAATACTAAACGACTATGGACTGTAAGTCCATAGGTTTGAAAGCGAATGGAATTCGGCGGTTTCGGCTAAAGCCGACTGAAAGAAGCCACTGAAAGTGGGTCGCTTTAGAATGAAATTCTGCTGGCTAAACGCTGGCGTCGGTCATTGAGCAAATAGCAGTAACTAACTGACAATCAAAAATTAAACAGCCTTGCCTGAACAAGACCGGCAAAAGTGAGTAGCAACTAAAGTCTTGCCCTAAAGGGCATAGCTTTAACTAGCGTACCTGAAAAGTAAAATACCAGATTGTTGGGCGACTCTGGCCGGCCGTTATGCACCGAGCTGGTTGCCGGGCTGAACTTATTGCCTGCCTAGCGGCTTACCCACGCACACCTAAAACTCTTCTCTCCCATGCGTTTCCTACCCCTCGCCGCGCTCGCCGGCGCTGCCCTGCTCACCTACGCCGCCCCGGCTCAGGCCCAGGACAAAATGCCCGAAGACAAATCGAAGCGCCCCAGCCCGCCGGCCGTGGCAAAAGCCGACGTGCGCGGCACCGAGGTCACTATTGACTACAGCCAGCCCTCGCTGAAGGGCCGCGCGGCGTTTGGCGAAAAGTCGCCGCTGGCCCCCAATGGCGAGGTGTGGCGCACCGGGGCCAACGAGGCCACCACCTTCACGGTGAGTAAGGCCGTGAAAATCAACGGCCAGCCGCTGGCGGCCGGCACCTACGCGCTGTTCACCATTCCCGGTCCCAACGAGTGGACGGTTATCTTCAACAAGACGGCCAAGCAGTGGGGCGCGTTCAAGTACCAGGACAAGGAGGATGCGCTGCGCGTGAAAGTGAAGTCCAAAACCGTGGCCGCGCCCGTCGAGCAGTTCACCATCACGGCCGATAAGAGCGGCAAGGTGGCCATGCTGTGGGGCAAGACGGAAGCCGATTTCCTGGTGAAGTAAGTGCTGGTAGCATCCGCTTGAGCGTGTGCGTCTTAACATTAACCCGGACACGCTAAAGCGGATGCTACTTCCATGTTAAAACTTGTGCTTTTACGCCACGGCCAGAGCGTGTGGAACCTCGAAAATCGCTTCACCGGCTGGACCGACGTGGACCTCACCGACGAGGGCAGGCAGCAGGCGGCCCACGCCGGCCAGCTCCTGCGGCAGCATGGCTACACGTTTGACATGGGCTTTACGTCGGTGCTCAAGCGGGCCATTAAAACGCTGGATATCACCCTTGAAAATATGGATGAGCTGTGGATTCCGGTGCAAAAGTCGTGGCGGTTGAACGAGCGTTTCTACGGGGCCTTGCAGGGCCTCAACAAGGCCGAAACCGCCGCCAAGTACGGTGAGGAGCAGGTGCAGCAGTGGCGCCGTTCGCCCCATGCCCACCCGCCCGCCGTGCAGCCCGAAGACCCGCGCTTTCCGGGCCACGACCCGCGCTACCGGCACCTAACCTACCGCGAGCTGCCCCAGACCGAAAACCTGAGCGAGACGCTGACGCGGGTACTGCCCTTCTGGACCGAGAAAATAATGCCCGCCCTGCGCCGCCAGCAGCAGGTGATAATTGCCGCCCACGGCAACAGCCTGCGCGCCCTGGTGCAGTACATCGACCACTTATCGGACGAGGAGGTGACTCAGCTGGACATCCCGACCGGCGTGCCGCTGGTGTATGAGCTGGACGAAAATTTCAACCGCATCCGGCATTATTATTTGCAGGACGATGGGACCACGCCCGGCCCCGCTGCCAAATAGCTATTTTTGTGGGGTAGGCTTACCTTTAAGTATAGTCCCTACCCCCCGTCTTGTCTGATTCGCCCCACGCCCGCCTCGCCGCTTTAGCCGACCCCACCGCCGCGCCCGCCGACGGGCTGCCGCGCCTGCGCAAGCTGCTCGAAAGCCTGCTGCGGGCCGACTACAAGCGCCGCAAAGCGCCGTTTGGCAACCTGTTTCAGGCCATCGGCGGCGCTTGCTACGCCCTGGAGCTGGACTCCGGCCTGCGCGCCCGCCTGCAGGACCTGCGCGTGGCGGCCAACCTGGTGCTGCACGAAAGCTACCCTGGCACCGCCGCCGAGGTAGCCGCCGGCTTCGCGGCCGTGGCCGAATTGTTGGAGGCCCTCACCGGCGAGCCCTACGCCGGCCCTACCCCCCCCGCCGCGCCCGAAGCGGCCCGCCTTGCCGGCCCTACCCCCCCCGTCCGGCCCGATGCTGCCGAGGGATTTGCCGCCGACCCGCGCGCCGTGTGGCGGGTGCAGGTAGTGCACGCCGACCTGGCCAGCGGCGCGATTACCGTCGAAATGAGCACGCCCGCCGACGGCCGGCCGGCCGGGCCATTTCAGCTGGTGCTGCCCGAAGCCTACGAAACCCTGCTGCTGCCGGCCGCCGCGCTGCACCCGGCCCTCAACCTCATCGGTCCGGCGCGGCTGCCCGATGGCCGCGTGCGCCCGCGCCGCGTGGTGCTGGAGCCCGACTATCTCATCAGCGTAACCACGCTGGCCGAGTGCGCGCAGCGCGACGGCACCTTTGGCGAGCTGGCCCTGCTGAAATCGTTTTTGCCCGATGAAACCTCGCGCTCGCTGGTGGTCGGCAACCTGGTCAACCGCCTGCTCGATGAGGAAGTGAGCCACGCGGCCAACCAGGTTCCTGGTTCCTTGTTTCCAGTGCCTGGTTTGAATGACGGCCAGGAACCAGGGACCAGGGACCAGGAACCAGGGACTAAAGAAGCACCAAGCACCAAGCACCAAGTACCAAGCACTGACTTCGACCTGGAGCACTTTCTCACCAAAAAGCTTTTTCGGGCCGAGCCGCTGACGCTGAGCACGTTGCCCGAGTTTCAGACCCGCACCGGCGTGCCTGAGCTGCTGAACGACCTGCGCCGGCACCACCGCACGCTGCGGCAGGCGCAGCGGCAGGGCTTCGTGGCGGGTTCGCGCAGCGGCTACCAGCAGCAGCCCCTGCGCCTGGCCGATTGCTTTCTCGAACCCACTTTTCTGTCGGCCACCTACGGCCTGCAAGGTCGCCTCGACCTGCTGCACGAAAGCCCCACCGGCTACGACCTGGTGGAGCTGAAAAGCTCGGTGAAAGTGCCCGTGGCCGAGCCCTGGACCAATCACGCCGCCCAGGCCCAGCTCTACCGTTTATTGTTGGAATCGGTGTTCGGGGCCGATGGCGAAACGGCCGGCCGAGGCCGCACGAGCATTTTATATTCTAATGCGGCTGAGGACCAACCGGCCGTGCGCCCGGTGCTGCAAAACCTGGCCCTCGTGGACCAGTTGTTGGCCGCCCGCAACCAGCTTGTGGGCCTCGAATTGCAATTGGCCCGCGCCACCGGCCCCGGCCAGACGGCTGCCCTGCTGGCCCCCGTGCTGCGCCCCAACCTGGCCGCCGTGCCAAGTTTCAACCGCGAAAAAGCCGAAAAAACCGCCAACGTGTGGAGCGCCGCTGACCGCACCGAGCGCGCCTATTGCCTGGAGCTGACCCGCTTCGCGGCCCGCGAAATGCGCCTGGCTTTGCTCGGCGAAGAGGGCCGACCCGGCGACGCCGGCGGCCAGGCCGGCCTTTGGCTATTGCCGCAGGCCCGCAAGCACCAGAATTTCAGCCTGCTCGATGAGCTGGAATTAATCGAAGACCACAGCAACGCCCCCGACGATGCCCGCGCCGGCCTGGGTCCGCACCTCATCTTCCAGCGCCCGGTGGGGGGTAGGGAAGTGAATTTTCGGGCCGGCGACACGCTCATTCTGTATCCGAGGCGGGTAGGGGCGGGGCTTGCCCCCGCCCAGGCGTCAGAACCAGCGGGGCCGGACGACCCCCACGCAGCAACAACGACGGGCGGGGACAAGCCCCGCCCCTACAGCTTATCCGTCCTCGATGCGCAGGTCGTCAAGGTGACCCTCGCCGAGGACCTGGCCGCCGACGGGCGGGTAGTGCTGGCCGTGCGCAACCGCCGGCTGGCCCCGCGCTACTTGCTCGGCCACTCGCACTGGGCCCTGGAGCCCGACACGTATGACACCTTTCGGCGCGAGTGGGCGGGGCTGACCAGCTTCCTGAGCCTGCCGCCGGCGCGCCGCCGCCAATTGCTGGCCCGCACTGCGCCGCGCCCGCCCGAGGGCTGGGACGCCGCCCGCCCTACCCCCGCCACGGCGGCCGAAGCGGTGGTGGCCCGCGCCCTGGCCGCGCCCGACTGGTTCGTGCTCTGCGGCCCGCCCGGCACCGGCAAAACCCGCTCGGTGCTGCGCGAGCTGGCTATTCGGCTTGTGGCGGAGGATAAAAACACGCTGCTGGCTGCCTATACCAACCGCGCGGTGGACGAAATCTGCGAGCAATTAATAGATGCCGGCTTGCCGTTTATTCGCATCGGCTCGCGGCTGGGCACCTCGCCGGCTTACCGGCCGTATTTGCTGGATAACATGATTCGCGACCTGCCCACCCGCCAGATGGTGCGGGCGCGGCTTACCAATACGCCGCTCTACGTGGGCACCATCAGCAGCCTGCTGGGCCGGCCCGAGCTATTTCAATTGAAGAATTTTGACGTAGCCGTGGTGGACGAGGCCAGCCAGGTGCTCGAAGGCCCGATGCTGGCTTTATTGGCCAAGGCCAAGAAATTTATCCTCATCGGCGACCACCGCCAGCTGCCGGCCGTGGTGACCCAGGAGGCCGAAACCAGCGCCGTGGCGCCCGCCGTGGCCGAGCTGCTGCGCGAGCAATTGGGCCTCACCAACCTGCGCAACTCGTATTTCGAGCGCCTGTTTCGGCGCGCCGAGGCGCAGTGGCCCTATGCCCACGGCACGCTCGCCAACCAGTACCGCGCCCACGCCGAGCTGGCCGCGCTCGTCAACGATGACTTCTACGGCGGCCAATTGCGCAGCCCCATGCCCTGGCAGCACGCTAGCCTCAACCCCAACGCCTGGGCCCCGGCCGTTGATGCCTTTGGGGAAGCGCTGCGCCGCCAGCGGCTCGTGTTCGTGCCCACCCGCCGCCAGCCCGACGATTTTTCGCAAAAGGAATCGAGCCAGGAAGCCGAGCTGGCCGCCCGCGCCGCGCTGCAAGTGGCGCAGGGCTACGGCGCTGCTTTCGACCCGGATATGACGCTGGGCATCATTGCCAGCTACCGCAACCAGGCGGCCCGCATCCGCGCTAGACTGGCCCAGCTGGCCCAGGAACACGATTTGCCGCAACTGGCCCAGGTTAGCGTCGATACCGTGGAGCGCTACCAGGGCTCGCAGCGCGAGGTGATTATCGTGAGCTTCTGCTGCCACCACGAGCACCAGTTGGAGCTGATGGTATCGCCCGACGAAACCGGCCAGGTGGACCGCAAGCTCAACGTGGCCGTGACGCGGGCGCGGCAGCAGCTGATTTTGCTAGGCAATGAGTTGGTGTTGCAGCGGGCCCCGCACCACGCGGCGCTGCTGGAGCGCGTGCGCGCGGGCGGCGGCTGGGTAGCGTAGTGAGCCGCCGCGCCTGTTCAGTAACTGCTGTTACGCCCCGTTGCGTAACAGCAGTTCAGTAATTGAAGCTGTTTAGAAAGGGCAGCCCGCCGCGAACGCCTACTCCCTAAACAGCTTCATTATCTTGCTGCCCGGTGCTCGCGGCGGTGAGGCAATTAAATTGCGTTCTGTCGCCCGCTTGGCTTTGGCTTTGGCCGCTGGCCTTATCCGTCCCTACCCCCTCATTTTCTTCCGCATGACGACCCTTTTTTCCTGGCTGGCTACGGGCCTGCTGCTGGCCACCTGCGCCACCGCGCACGCGCAAACCGCGCCCGCATTGCCCGCCGCCGGCCCCGCGCCGGCCCTACCCGCCCCCGACGCGGCAGTAGCCGCCAAAGCCGCGCAATTTGTAGGCGCGCCGGCCACCAAGAAGCACTACCGGGCCGTGTATCAGCTTGATAGCGACGACCCCAAGCTCATCAACAAAACGCTGCACAACATGCAGAACGCCCTCAACGACCCGCGCCTCCAGGGCAAGCTGGAGCTGGAATTGGTCGTGTTCAGCGGCGGCACGATGGCCTTTAAAAAGGACCAGCCTTACGAAGCCGACGTGCTGGCCCTGCAACGGGCGGGCGTGGTCTTGGCCCAGTGCCAGAACTCGCTGAATGCCTACAAGCTCACCAAGGCCGACATGCTGCCCTACATCTCGGTGGTGCCCACCGGCAACGGCGAGCTGATAATCCGGCAGGCCGATGGCTGGGTGCTGGTGCATCCGTAGCGGCGGCGGGGGGTAGGGGGTTACTCAAACCGCAGGGCGTGAAACGCCGCCTCGTCCGGCGTAGCGGCCCGCATCAGGTCATTGATAGCCTCGCGCTTATTGAACAGGTAAAAGCAGTATGCATCGGCCACGTCGCGCTTGTGCAGCGCTACTACCATGCAGTATTTATAGCCGGGCGCAAACTGCCGGGCGGGCGCAACCAGCGTCGTGCCGCCCCAGTCGGCCCGAAACTCCCGCCGCATGGCTTCCACCGGAAAGTCATCGACTTTCGGAAACTGCCCGCCCGCGATATTGGCCACCACCGTTAGCAGCAGCGTGGGATATAACTCGTTGGGGTCCACCATGTCGCTGTTCTTCTGTTTCTTAGCGCGGTGATACTCAGCCAGCAGCGGGCCGAGCGGCTGGATGGCGTAGCGCACTTCCAGGCCCTTGCCGGCGAAGCGCACGGCGTAGGCGTAGCTCATTTGGGCGTTGGCCACTACCGGCACCGGCACCGCGCCGGCCGGCCGCCGAAACCGCAAGTGGCTGGCGGTGAGCTGGCGTTGGAAAGCGGCTGGCAGCGGGGGCGCGGCTGGGGGCGATTGACTGGCCAGCGCGGCGGCGAACAGGCTGATGACTAGCGAAGAAAGCATAAGGCAGCGAAGGCGAAGGTCCGCGAAGCTACGCGTCGAAAGGCGGAAGCGCTGGCCCTGGGCCAAATCCGGCGCGCCGTAATTTCCACCCCAAACTTCGGATGCCGCCGCGCCGGCTGCGTATGCGGAACGACCGGCGACCCAGCCGCGCATTTCTCCCTCGCTCCTCCCTATTATGGCAAAACTGCCTTTCCCAACGCCTGAATTCAACCCAACCGGCTTCGTGCGCGTGCGCGGTGCCCGCGAGCATAATCTGCAAAACATCGATGTCGCTATTCCGCGTGATGCCTTAGTCGTTTTCACCGGCGTGTCGGGCTCGGGCAAGTCCAGCCTGGCGTTCGGCACGCTCTACGCCGAGGCGCAGCGGCGCTACTTGGAGTCAGTGTCGCCCTACGCGCGGCGGCTGTTTCACCAATTATCAGTGCCCGAGGTGGACAGCATTGACGGGCTGCCGCCGGCCGTGGCTTTGCAACAGCAGCGCGGCGCGCCCACTACGCGCTCATCGGTGGGCTCGGTCACCACGCTGTCCAACCTCGTGCGAATGCTCTACTCGCGGGCCGGTGACTATCCTGAAGGCCAGGGTATTATCTACGCCGAAGCCTTCTCGGCCAACACGCCCGAGGGTGCCTGCCCACGCTGCCACGGCCTGGGCCGGGTGTACGAAGTAACGGAAGCCTCGATGGTGCCCGACCCCGCGCTCACCATCCGGGAGCGGGCCATCGCGGCCTGGCCCCAGGCCTGGGGCGGCCAGAACCAGCGCGATATTCTGGTGACGCTGGGCTACGACGTGGACCTGCCCTGGCGCGACTTGCCCCAACAGGACCGCGACTGGATTCTCTTCACCGATGAGCAGCCGGTGGTGCCGGTCTATCCCGGCTACTCGCCCGCCGAAACGCAGCGGGCTCTGAAAAGCAAAGAGCAGCCTAATTACATGGGCACGTTTTCAAGCGCCCGGCGGCACGTCCTATATACATTTGGAAACACCCAGAGCGCGCTCATGAAAAAGCGCGTGTTGCAGTACATGCTGAGCCAGGAGTGCCCGCTGTGCCACGGCAAGCGCCTGCGGCCCGAGTCGCTCAGCGTCACTTTCGCCGGCCTCGACATTGCCGATATGGCTCGCCTACCCCTCCAGCAAGTGGCGGCCCGGCTGCGGCCCTTTGCCGAGGGCACGGCCGGCGCGCAAAAGCACGACAAAGCCCACCCCGAGCAGGCCGAAGTGACGCGTCGCATCACCCAAGACCTGTGCGCCCGCCTGGCGGTGCTACTCGACCTGGGCCTCGGCTACCTGGCCCTGGAGCGCAGCACGCCCACGCTCTCGCCCGGCGAGCTGCAACGCCTGCGGCTGGCTACCCAGCTCTATTCCAACCTATTTGGCGTAGTGTACGTGCTCGATGAGCCCTCGGCCGGCCTGCACCCCGCCGATACTCAGGCGCTGTTGAAAGCGCTCGCCAGCCTCAAACGAGCCGGCAACTCGCTCTTCGTAGTGGAGCATAACCTCGACGTGGTGCGCTGCGCCGACTGGCTCGTGGATGTCGGTCCCGCCGCCGGCGAGCAGGGCGGCCAGGTGCTTTACAGCGGCCCGCCCGCCGGCCTGGCCGCCGTCGAAAACTCGCAGACGCGCCAGTATCTGTTTGATACTGAAAAGATTGATTTTCCTACCCCCCGCCCGCCCGTGGGCCGTCTGGAGCTGACTGGGGCCACCCGCCACAACCTGCACAATCTTGATGTGGCCTTTCCGCTGGGGGTGTTTACCACGGTTACGGGCGTGTCGGGCTCGGGTAAGTCCACGCTCGTGAGCCAGTTATTGGTAGAATTGATAAGCGAAGCCCTCGGAATGAAAGCCGACGAAGCCGAAGCCAGCGTGGGTGAAGCCGCCGAAGAAATCCTGGACCTGGCCGACCAGGGCGCAGCGGCCGAAGGCAAAATCACGGCCGGATTAGACCTCGTTAAGCGCCTCGTGCGCGTGGACCAGCAGCCCATCGGCCGCACGCCGCGCTCCAATATGGCTACTTACACGGGCCTGTTCGACCACGTGCGTAAGCTCTTTGCGGCCACGCCCGAAGCCAAAAAGAGGCGCTACGATGCCGGCCGCTTCTCCTTCAACGTGGCCAAGGGCCGCTGCGAAACCTGCCAAGGCGAGGGCTTTGTGATGGTCGAATTGCTGTTTTTGCCCAGCGTGTATTCGCCCTGCCCCGCCTGCCACGGCGCGCGCTACAACGCCAAAACCCTCGAAATCAAGTGCCAGGATAAAAATATCGCCGAAGTGCTGCGCCTGACCGTGGATGAAGCCTGGGCTTTTTTCGCGGAGGAAGCCAGCGTGCGCCGCGCCCTCACGGTGTTGCGCGACGTGGGCCTGGGCTACCTGCGCCTCGGCCAGCCGGCCACCGAGCTGAGCGGCGGCGAGGCCCAGCGCATCAAGCTGGCCACCGAGTTGCAGCGCCAGGCCCGCGCCCACACCCTCTACGTGCTCGACGAGCCCACCACCGGCCTGCACCCCGCCGACGTCGAAAAGCTCCTCCTCCAGCTCAACGGCTTGGTCGAAGCCGGCCATTCCGTGCTGGTGGTGGAGCACGATATGCGCGTGGTCGCCGGCTCCGACTGGGTTATTGACATCGGCCCCGGCGCGGGTGAAGAAGGGGGTAGGGTGGTGGCCGCCGGCCCGCCCGCCGCAGTAGCCCAAAACGCGGCCAGCCGCACCGCCCCCTACCTGGCCCGCTTCCTGGCCGGGGGGTAGGGAGTGCCCGTGGCCAAAAGAGAACGTTCTTCCGAGCTTGCCGAGGAATCTCGCCCGCATCGTTTGAATATCGTCTAACGATGCGGGCGAGATTCCTCGGCAAGCTCAGAAGGACGTTCTCTTTTGCTTATCTACTCAACTTGCTTTTTGAAGCAGGCTACCCGTCAGCTTCTTCAATGCGGCCGTTTGGCTCCATTCGCGCAAGCGGTCCTGCACGGCCGGCGGCACGAACCGCGCGGCCACCACTTTGGCTAACGTGCTTAGCCCACGCGCTGCCAGCCACGAATCGCGCAATTGCCCCCGGAAGAAGCAGGCCGCGCCGCCGGCCGGCGCGTCTTCGGCGCAGGCGGCTAGCTGCAAGGAATTACCCGCAGTGGTGGCCGTCAGGGCCGAGGGCTGGGCGTAAGCGTAGGTTATTTCCGACATAGCTCAGAAAGGAGGGAGGGTAGGAATAGGGGAGTAAGCAGTTTTCGTTGAGCAAAGATGAGAAACTAAATCGATTTTTACTAAAAAAATTGGCAAATAATTTTAGCAAATATTTCTCCTCCTTCCGCAACCCCGCTCGGTAGCAGCATTTCCCCTTGGTAAGCCTCACGGCCTACCCACCGCCCGCGTCATGGAGCGTCCGCGCGCATACTCCAACCCCAGCACCACGGCGGCCCCCAGCGTGTAGGCCAGCAGGTCGCCCCACTCAAACTGACTGCCCAGCACCAGCCGCGCCACCGGCGAATGCTGCCAACCCAGCCAGCGCAGCAGGTGCGCCAGCTGCGCCACTTCGATGGCGTAAGAAACCAGCAGCGCCACCGCCGCTACCCGGCCCGCCGGGGCGGACCACCCGCTTTTCAGCAGGCAGTACAGCAGGATAGTAGCCAGAAAATCACCCCCGTAAGGCCGCACGAAGCGGTCGTGGGCGAAGCTAGCGATGCCGATTTCCACGGCCAGCAGCCCGGCCGCGAGCAGGAAATAGCGGGAGTGAAAGTGGGGCATGGGTAAGAAGCTACGACGCTTCAGGCGCGGGCGGGGGGTAGGCGACCAGCGCCTCGGCGACCGGGGTCGTAGGCCGCGCGTATTCGGCCGGCACCTCATCCAAGGCCCGGATGCGGGCCGCGTATTCAGTGGGTAACATCAGGTTTTTCAGCCATTGGCTCAGGGCGAAGCGCTTGGTGGCCCGATAGAAAAGCACTGCCGGCCGCAGCCACGCGCCCCGGCCCAGCCCCAGCTGCCGGCGCACGGTGGCCGGCACCACCAGGCCCTGCACTCCGCGCAGCAGCGCGTAGCGCCCGTCGCCCAGGTGCTTCCGGTACTGTTTGTAAAGGTCAATAGTGCAGTCACTTACTGCCAGGTCGGCGGCCAGGTGGCGGGCACGGTCGGCCTGCCAGGCGGGATAGGAAGTGGGCAAATCGGGGATGCCCAGGCCCCGCCCCACGCGCCCGAATACTGCTACTATTTCTTCGCATTCGGCTGGCGTGAGCGGCCGCTCCAGCAGCTCGAAGGCCTGAATGGAGTACGCGATGAGCAGGTACAGCACATCGCGGTAAGCCCAGTCGGGGATGCGCTGCCCGCGGCTCGCCTCCACCGCGCCGTGGATGGCGGCGATGCTGGCAATGGCCCGCCCGGCCCCGGCCTGGTCCGAAAACAGGATGCGCCGGGAGTAATCTACCGTCGAAAACAGCCGGCCCAGCGGGTCGGCCGGCAGCCGCCCGGTGAAGTAGAGCCAGTCCACGGCCTTGTTGAGCGCGAACTCGGCCGCCGCCCCGGCAAAGATGAACAACACAATATCAGAAGTGCCCCAGATGCGGCGCACGACGGAGTTTTGGGCAACGAAGGGTTCCATAATGTGGAGTTAACAACCGCCCGGCGCGCTTGGTGCCGGTGGGGGGTAGGGGTAGCTTTGAGATTTATTTAACTTTGAAACGCAAAGTTATTAATGAAAAAATAATTTTACCCGAAGTAGGGTGCGGGGCTTGCCCCCGCCCGGCGTTGAACGATTCCCAGACGAGACGTTCAACGCCGGGCGGGGGCAAGCCCCGCGCCCTACCCCCCTTCCAGCCAGCGGCGGAAGGAGGCGGTCTGGGCGGTACTGCTGGTGAGCGTCGCCCCGTGCTTTAGCCTGACCAGCAGGCGGTTATTAAAATATGGCTCGGCCTTGGCTACGGCGCTGAGCTGCACCAGCTCGCTGCGGTTGAGCCGAAAAAAGTGGGCGGGGTCGAGCTGCTGCTCCCACTCGGTGAGGGTGCCGGTGAGCGGGTGGCGCGCCCCGCGCTGGTCAACGGCGAAGACCACGCCCTCATCGGCTTGCAGAAAGGCGATGTCATCGGCGGGCAGCAGGTAGAAGCCGTTGTTGGGCTGGCGCACCGTCAGGCGCTGGCGGTAGCTGGGGGCCGGTTGGTGCAGGGCGGCGCGCAGCTGCTCGACCAGCGCCACGGAGAGGCCGGCGGGGGGTAGGGCCAGCGGGGCAGGTGTGAGGCTGGCGCGCAAACCGTCGTACTTGGCCAGGGCGGCGGCAAACTGTTCGTAGCTAAAAGGTTTGAGCAGGTAGCCGATGCCATTGGCCTGAAAAGCAGGCAGTAAAAACTGGTCGTAGGCGGTGAGGAAGATGATGGGGCAGGTGACCCGCACCTGTTCGTAAAGGCTGAACACGTTGCCGTCGAGCAGCTCAATATCGGAGAAGATGAGCGCTGGCATTTCATTAGCCGCGAACCAGGCCAGGCCCTTTTTGACGCTACGCACCTCGTGCACGTCATCGGCAGGCAGGCCGTAGCGGGCCGCGAAGCCGCGAATCTGGGCGGCCGTGGGGGCTTCATCTTCAATAATAAGCAGGTGCATAAGCAAGTAAATACTAAGCAAAGAAATTGGGTAAGCAGTCTCATTCTTATCGGGCCGGTGGCAGCAGGTGCCCGGCTCACTGGCTTGCCCGCACGCTGGCCAACCCACTGGCACTCAACGCCCTGGTGGCCGGCCGACCCCGGTAGCGGATGGTTCCGATACCGGCTACGGTAGCCGTTAAGGCCTGGGTAGCAGTCACTTCCTCGGTGCCGGTACCCGCTAGGCTGGCCGTGGTGGCCGCGCTCCGCAGGCCGAAGCCGTGGTAGGTGCCCACGCCCCGGATGCTCACTTGCTGCGTGGTGGTGGTGCCGCGCATGGTTGCGGTGCCGGCCCCGCTGATGGCCACGCTGGTGCGGGTGTTGGCCACCAGCAGCGTCAGGTTGCCCACGCCGGCCAGCTCTACAGCCAGGGCGGGGGCAGTGAAGCGCGTCAGCCCGGTCAGGGAAGTGGTGCCGGCCAGGCGTAGCTGCGTTAGCTTGGGCAAGGTGATGGTGAGTTGGAGCCGCTCGGTGGGCCGCCAGGGCTGCCACCAAGCGGCCTCGTCGTCGGGCGCGTGAAAGTGGAGAACGCCCGCCTGCGTACTGGCCGTGAGCTGGTTGAGCTGGCGCAGCGACCCCGCCACCACGATGCGCTGGGGGCTGCCTTCGGCCACCGTAACGTCGGCTGCCCCCTCGACGATGAGGCCCTCGGCGGTGGGCAAGGTGAGCAACCGGGTTTGGGGGCGCTCTTCGGCCAGGGCTACTTTTGGTGCTAGCTGGCCGGCCCCGGCTGCGCCCAGGCCAGCCGCCAGGAGGGAGAGGAAAATGAGGTTTTTCATGGGTTTATAAATGGCTAAAAAACAAAATGTTATTTTGATGAGTAAGTAGGCTCGCGCTGCGCGGTTCCGCCTGCGCGCTTTGCTCGCGCATGAACTGGAAAGTTCGCGCTACTGGTGCAGCAGCGGCACCGTGACGGCAAACTCCGTTGCCGAATTGTCAATCTGCACGGGCTGGCCGGCCAGCAGGCGGTAGCGTTCTTGCAGGTTGCGCAGGCCGGTGCCGCCGGGTTCGGGACGGGTGTGCTTGGGGCGCTGGGGGTTGTGAACCCGTAAGCTTTGTAAGCTCACCATCAGGGAAATGGGTAATGGGTCGTCGTCGTCGCCGCTGTTGTGCTTGAGGGCGTTTTCGATTAAAATCTGGAGCGTGCCCGGCACGGTGTGCAGCCGGGCGGGGTCGAGGCCGGGGGCGAGGGTCGTCTCAAACACATAGGCCGCGCCGAAGCGGTGGCGCAGCAGGTACACGTAGTCGTCCAGAAATTGCAGCTCCTCGGCCAGGGTCACGAAGTCGGCGTCGCGGTGCCGGATGAGGTAGCGGTAGAGGTTGGCGAAGCAGCCCAGGTAGTGGCCCGCCACGGCGGTATCCTGCCCGATGAGCGTGTGCAGGACGTTCAGGTTATTGAACAGAAAATGCGGGTCGAGCTGGGCCTTGAGGGCGCGCAGCTCACTTTCGGCTTGCGCTTTTTGCAGCAGCAGCACCCGGTGCTGGGCCTCGAAGTAGTGCTTGCCGGTGAGCAGCACCGCCAGCAGGCCGTAGCTCTGGGCGTGCCGCACGGCCGATAGTAAGACGTTCTCAGCGGAGAAAGCGGGGCCGCGGCCGACCAGGTAGCCGTACATATAGAAGTAAGCCAAGCCGCTCAGCCCCGCAAACACCGGGAACAGCGCCAGGCCCAGCCAGCGGCGGCGGCCCAGCACCAGGGGCAGCAGCCCGCCTACCAGCAGGGCCACGGTGGCGGTGTCGAGCGCCACTGTGCCCACCACTTCAGGCAGCACCCGCCCGGCGCTGGTGTGGTTGTCGGCCCGGTATTGCAGCAGTAGTATCGGGGCGACTACCAGCCAGTAGGCGGCCACCAACACCAGGTCGGAGCGCGAAGGCCGCTGGGTGTCGAAGGGAGAATCCATGCTGAAAGAAGGCGCAAGATGCGGGCGAAGCGGGCTAAGGGACCACGCAGCGCTAGCCTTTGACCAGCGCAATGAGTTGCGCCAGCTCGTTCATTCCACTATGCACGGCAATGGGCAGTAGTAAATTGCCACTGCGAGCCCGGCACCACGCCAGCACGAAGCCGCCGACCGTAGGAATCGCCATTGGCAAGAGATTTAGCGTGGGGTGAAAGGCCGCATCCACCCGCAGGCCGTGGACCAGCCCAAAAATCAGGGAGCTGACCACAGTTCCCCAGCCCAATTCGGCCCCGAGCACCCGTACCCGCCGCGGGAAAGCCCGGTTCAGCAGGGCCAGGAAAATTCCGCGAAAAGTAAGCTCCTCGGTTATTCCCACGCTCAGATTTACCAGCTGGTAGTTTACCGTGGGGTGCCCGCCCGGCAGTAGCAGCCACAGAAGCCCGGTTTCCAGCACCAGTAGCGGCATCAGCCAGCGCCAAACGTCGCGGCCGGTACCGGCATTAGTGCGGAGCTGTAAGCCGAATTCAGCGCGTTGCCAGTTGCCTACCCGAAGCAGCAGGCCCAGGGCTATCAGGCTGACCAATAGGGTCAGGAAGATGTTCGGCCAGTAGCTATCGTGCGCGGCCAGGAGCGGCCTTAGTAGTGCTGGTGGCAGCGTGGCCAGGCCGACCCACATATCAATGCCTACCAGCAATATCCCCGCAAGCAAATAGCGCCGAGAAGCGGTTTGCCGCAGGGCTGGCAGGCTAGGTAACAGGCCCGATAGGCCCAGGGAAAGCCCGGTATATAATGCGTTCATATTTCGTTGAGGTCTGATTATCAGTAAAGTAAAGCCGCGTCGGGCCGTGGCTACCGGCTGCTCGTGGTTTCCGCGCCCGCAACTGGTGCTAGCGGCCGCGTGGCTCCCCCATCGCGCACCAGCAGCAGGCACTGCACGTAGTCCGTGGCAGGGCGGGCGGGGTCAAACTGCATTTGCTGGCTGGCGGGCAAGCCGGGCGCGTAGGTGATTTGCACGGGCGGGCGGCGGGCGGCCGTGCCGGGCGCATCAAGCCGTACGAGGGTCGTGCTACCGGGCCGGGTGCGCGCCTTGAGGGTCTCTATCCCTTGCAGCTTGACCAGCGGTCCGTCGTGGTTGAACTTATCGACTTCGGTGAAAAGCTGGCCCGGCGTGCGCCAGGGCGCAGGCAGCCCGGCCGAAGCCGTCATCATGCGGCAGCCCGAGTAGGTGCTGAGGATGGACACGATTTTCGCGTGGTCCGGTAGCGCGCTATTGCGGATATAAGCGGCCAGACTGGTAAAATTCAAGCCCTTTTGCTGCGGCACGTGGCCCAGGCCCCACAGGCCGTAGAGTTTCTCGTGCGCCAGGTGCCAGAGGGGTAGGGCGGCCTGGTAGTTGGCAAACAGCTGCTGCTCGCGGCCCGGCAGCGTGCGAGCGTAGCCGAGGTTAGTGAGCGCGTACCGCACTTCGGCGCAGGCTTGGCGACCGAGGGCGCGGCGGGCGGCGGGCGCAGCTTCAGCCAGCGCCCGCCCGGTGCGCAGGGCCAGGTCGGCGGCCAGGTCGGGGGTAGCGCGCAGGGCGGTTTGCACCGAATCGAGGGCCGCGGCCAGCCGGGGGGTAGGGGCCGGCCGGCGGCGCGCAGGTCGTGCAGGTAATCGGCCAGCAGCGCGTAGTCCTGCACCCCGTCGATGCCCACAAATTGAATGCGCCGGGCGGGCGGGAGCGTCTGGTTCAGGCCCCGGATGCGGCGGATTTTAGCCATGAAACCGGCGTTGCCCCACTGCGCCTGCTCGCGCACCCAACTGGCAAATACCCGCGCCAGGGTGGTTTCGTTGCCGGTGTGCAGGTAGTCATTCAGGTAATAGGCTTTGGCACAGTCTACTTCGGCCAGGTAGTGGCGCACGTCGGCCCGCTGGTTGAGGTGGCGCAGCAGGGCAAAGTCCACGTCTTGCAGCCGCTGCACGCCGTGCGATTCACCCAGCAGAAACACCTTATTCCGGTAAAAATCCTTATCAAATAGCCGGAATTGGGGGCAGCCGACCAGGTCCAGCGTTTCGCGGGGTGCGTCGGCAAAGACAGAATCGGGTTGTTGGGCGCGGGCAGCGGGTCCGGCCGGCAGGAAGCTAGCGCCTAGCAAGGCAGCCCGGAAAAAGACTAGGAGTTTCATACGCGGGAGAGTGAGCGGTGATAACTGGCGCAAACCACGCTGCTAACCCCGCCCGCTGCCAGCGGCCCGTAATGAATCGGGAGAAAAAGCTGTTGAAGTCCGTGAAAAATCCCGTGAGTTAGTGAGTGGTAGGGTGCGGGGCTGGCCCCCGCCCGGCGTTGAACGATGGGCGCAGGATTCGTTCAAACGCCGGGCGGGGGCCAGCCCCGTACCCTACCCCACCACCACCGGTACTACCCCCACCTTTTTGCGCCGCCGCCCATACACGCCCAGAATCAGCAGCGGCAGCAGCGTCAGCTCAGCCACAACGCCAAATAGCAGCGTGAGCCCAATGAGCAGGCCCACGTAAAACGTGCCGTCAAACGACGAAAACAGCAGCGTGCCGAAGCCGCCCACCAGAATGAGCGAGGTGACGATAACCGCCTGCCCGGCCAGGATGTAGGTGCGCCGCACGGCTTTGAATAAGTCCGGCTCGTGGCCCATCGTGAGGCGCAACTTACTGATAAAGTGAATAGTATCATCCACCGCAATGCCGAAGGCGATGGTGAAGATGATGCTCGTGCTCACCTTCATGCTCACGCCGGCCAGCCCCATCACGCCCGCCACCACCAGAATGGGTAGCAGGTTGGGAATGAGTACCACCAGCGTCATGCGCAACGACCGAAACAGCAGCAGCACGATAGCCGTGACCATCGCCACGTCGATGGCCATGCCCTGTATCATGTTGAGGGTCAGGTTCTCATTGTTTTTATCAATGAGGTTGGATGAGCCCGTGAGGCGGGTGCGCAGCACCGTCGTGTCAATGCTGGTGCGCAGAAAGTGGCGGAGCGCGCCGTTGAGCGCGTCGGCCCGGATGCTACCCACGTCCACCATGCGGCCGGTGAGGCGGCCGGCCGTGCCGTCGGGCAGGGCCAGCGCCCGAAACTCGGGGTGCTTGCGAAACTGCCGCAGCGGCCCGCGCAGCCGCGCCAGCCCGGCCGAATCGGGGGGTAGGCGGTATTCGGCCAGCCCGCCGCCGTGCAGCGCCTGGTACACGGTGCGCACCAGCGTGGCCGGCGAGGCGGCGAACTTCAGTCCGTAAGTAGTGGCCAGGTAGCGCTCGATTTTCTCGGTTTGGGCCAGCACGGCGGGGTCAAAAATATCGCGCCCGCCGGCCGGCTTCAGCTCCAATTCAAAGGGCCGCACCCCGGCGAAGTGGTCGTTGAAAAACGCGAAATCCCGCCGCACGGGGTCATTCTTAGACAAGTCATCGAGCAACGACGAGTTAATCCGCACCCGCGAAGCCAGCCCGATGCTGGCCACCAGAATGAGCCCGCTGAGCATATAAATGAGCCGCCGCCGCCGCAGCACGCCCACAAACAGCCGGCTCAACACCCCGTCCCAGTCGTGGCCGTGCTGGCGGGGCTCGCGCAAAGCGGGCTTATTGAGCAGCACCAGCATGGCCGGTAACAGCGTGAAGCTCAGTAGGAAAGCCAGAATAACGGCAATGCCCGTAAACAGCCCGAAGTTGTGGATAGGCTTTATAGTGCTCGTCATCAGGGTAAAAAAGCCGATGCTCGTCGTGAGCGCCGACAATCCCGAGCCGAAGCCCGACTCCTTCATCGTCGTGCGCAGCGCGTGTTTTTTGCCCGCACCGTAGCCTAATTCGCTCACGTAGCGGCTGATAATGTGGATGGTATCCGACATGCCCACTACAAACAACATCAGCGGCAGCAGGGCCGTCATCAAATCAATGCTGATGCCGCAGGCCCCCATCACGCCCAGGCCCCAGATAATGGCCCCCACTACCACCACCAGCGGCAGCACTACCCCCCACCAGGTGCGAAACGTGAGCCACAACAGCCCCATTACCAGCACGAAAGACAGCGACATGAAAATTATCATCTCGCGCTGCAGGCGGTCCACGAACACCGACTGCGCCACCACTTTGCCCGCAAAGTGCACCCGCGCCGCGGGCAGCCCCGCCCGCGCCAGCCCGGCGCGCAGCTCCGTCAGCAGTGAGTCGCCGGGCGGCTTCTTAAGGTCGGGCGTGGTTTGGATGACCAGGGCCACGGCCCGCGCGTCGGGGCTGAGGAGGTTGCCCACGAAGCCCGGCGTTTGGTAAATGAGCGTCGAGTCGGCGGCGCGGCGGCCGGGGTCGGCGCGGTATTCGGCCGGGTGCAGGTAGGGGAGGGTGTAGGCCCCGAGGCCCTCCACCACGGTCTGGCTGAGTGTGGTGGGCGACACCACGTGCAGCACATCGCGCTGCCGCCGCGCCACCCGCGTCAGGCTATCCACCTGCGTCAGGAAGGCCGGCGAAAAAGCCGTTTGGCCCGGCCCGGCCTCCAGGGCCAGCAGCAGGTAGTCGTTGTCGTTGCCGTAGCGCCGGGTGTAGCCCTGGTAGTAATCCAGGTCGGGGTCGCCGGCGGGGTAGAAGTCGTTGAAATTATAATTGAAGCGGAGCTGGGCAGCAAAGTAGCCGGCCAGCCCCGTGAGCAGGGCCAGCACCAGCAGCGTGAGGTGCGCGATTCGGCGAAGCGACATAAAACAAGTAGCGCGGACTTTGTAGTTCGCGGGGGTAGCGGGGCCGGCGCACACGCGCTTCGGCATATCCGAAACCCGTTGTACTTTAGAAGCCGCAACAACCCCTAACCCTCTGGTTTTACCAATTGTTTCTCCCAAGTCTGATGAAAAAATCCCTGCTCGCCCT
The DNA here is from genome assembly GCA_001596155.1 of Hymenobacter psoromatis. NCBI lineage: Bacteria > Pseudomonadati > Bacteroidota > Cytophagia > Cytophagales > Hymenobacteraceae > Hymenobacter > Hymenobacter psoromatis. The sequence goes on from CP014771.1 coordinate 776,590, forward strand.
CGCACTGCTGGCTTCGGCCGCCACCGCCTTCGCCCACGACGGCGATAAGCCCGCCAAAGGCAAGAAAGCTGACCACTGCACCGCCGCGGCCGCCGCCAAGTGCGAGCAAGGCATGGCCGGCACCAGCATGGCTGGAATGCCCGCCTGCTGCCGCGCCAAAATGGCCGCCGCCAAAGCCGCCGCGCCGGCTAAGGTGGAAAAGGTGGCGATGGTGAAGTCGCTGTAAAGGCAGGGCAACACTTTTTTTACCAAACGCCCTACCCCCTTATTTTCAAGAAGCCATGACTGCTTACGACGCTGGGTATTTCACCGGAAAATTCATTCATGACCTCGGAATGTCTGCCATCGTTGTTCGTTTTTTTTCCTATGTTCGCGGCTATGTTAAGCTGTGAGGATTGAGAAGCAGATAATAGAAAACGCCACCCAAACAGGTGGCGTTTTTAGTTGCAATACTCAGTCGCTGCCATTCGCTACGTCCGCTCTCGAACTAATTGGCGGGCGGCGGTGAGCGCGGCCGGCACCAGTTTGTTAGCCGCAATAAGCTGGTTAAGCTCTACAGTTGATTTAGGAGAAAAGCGCTCTTTGAATTGAGCTACTTCTTCCTGTTGCGCACGGGCTATACGGGTTGGCGAGGGCGCAATCAACTTGAAAAAATAAGCGTTTGCTTTCTGAAAACTCAATAAATAAGCTAGCAAGCTTATCAGTAACAAAACGGGATTGAGGCCGATGGATAATTCTCCAAATCCAATGCCGATGTTCGTCTGTAAAACGTTGAAATAAAGTAAATTAAATAAGCCAAGCAAGATACTTGCTCCTAAGCAAAATACATAATAGCGTCGAAAAAAGAAGAAAGCAACAAGGGTGATGATAGTAGCTGCGAAGGCCCCATAGTGTCGAGCAGATAAGGTAAAGTTATAGGTAGTGCCAGCTAATACAATCGTTCCATTGAGTGCAGCCAGGCAGGTGCTGATGCAACAGGCTGCTAAAGTCAGCGCCGGAATTAAAGGCCGGTAGCGCTGATAGACTACTCTAAGCATAGGGTCAGTGAGGGCTTTTAAGCCTTTGAAGCCCCAAGTATAAGAGACGTAAGGTCAGCGGTCATTTTTATCACGTTCCCACGCATTTACAGACCTGCCGCGTAACTGCCTTCCGGCGTACCTTCGCGGCAGCTTTGTCCTATCCCCTTAAAATGAAAAAAGCTATTCTCTTCCTTGCTACGCTTGTTTGTTTTGCCTTCGCTACCCACGCCCAAACGCCGAGTAAAGAGCTGACCACGGCCGTGATGAAAAACAACGCCGCCGCCGCCGAAACGCTGCTGGCCGCCGGGGCCAACCCCAACGCCGCCGTGGAGATAGTGCCCGGCTTCCCCACGACTTACCTCATCACGGCTGCCACCAACGGCAGCCTCGACCTGGTGAAGCTGCTGCTCAAGTACAAGGCGCAGGTGAATCAGCCCGACGGCTTCAAGGCCACCGCCCTCATGGCCGCGGCCGGCAAAGGGAATAAGGCCATCGTGGCGCTGCTGCTGGCCAGCGGGGCCGATGCCCAAGCCAAGGACGACGAAGGCAAGGATGCCCTGGCCCTGGCCAAAGAAGCGGGTAGCCCCGAAACGGCGGCCCTGCTGGCGCAAAAGCTGAAGTAGCCGGCTTCGAATGGGTAATGCCGGGCGCTTTACTTTTGCCTTTTGTCCCGCCACCTGCCTACCCCCATGCGCCAGTACCAAGCCCTTCTTCGCGAAATCCTCGACCACGGCACGCTCAAAACCGACCGCACCGGCACCGGCACGCGCTCCATTTTCGGGCCGCAAATGCGCTTTAATCTGGCTGAGGGCTTCCCGCTGGTCACCACCAAAAAGGTGCATTTGAAAAGTATTATTCACGAGCTGCTGTGGTTTTTGCAAGGCGATACCAACATCGCTTATCTAAAAGCGCACGGCGTAAAAATTTGGGATGAGTGGGCCGACGAGCACGGCAACCTCGGCCCCGTGTACGGCTACCAGTGGCGCAGCTGGCCCGATGGCCACGGCGGCCACATTGACCAGATTGCGCAGATTATCAATCAGTTAAAAACCCAGCCCGACTCGCGCCGCATGGTAGTAAGCGCCTGGAACGTGGCCGACCTGCCGGCCATGAAGCTGCCGGCCTGCCACGCGCTCTTCCAGTTCTACGTGGCCGATGGCCGCCTCTCGTGCCAGCTCTACCAGCGCTCGGCCGATGTCTTTTTGGGCGTGCCCTTCAACATCGCTTCCTACGCTCTGCTCACGCTCATGGTGGCGCAGGTAACGGGCCTGCAACCCGGCGAATTTATCTGGACCGGCGGTGATACCCACCTCTACAGCAACCATTTGGAACAGGCGCGCCAGCAGCTGGAGCGTGCCCCGCGCCCGCTGCCCACCATGCGCCTCAACCCGGCCGTAACGGACATCTTCGGCTTTCAATACGCAGATTTTCAGCTCGAAAACTACGACCCCTGGCCCGCCATTAAGGCCCCCGTCGCGGTTTGAAGTTCCTGATTTTTCCAAGTTCCCAATTCCTAGTTGACGTTCAAACCAGGAACCAGAAACCAGTAACTTGAAACTTAATAAAAGAAGTAACTTAGGCGGATGAGAATCAGATTGGCGCTGCTGGGCGCGCTGCTGCTGGCGGCCGGGGCTGCCCAGGCCCAGTACGCGGCTCCCGGCTTCCCGATGCTGCCGCACCGCCGGCCCCTACCCCCCACCGACGCGCCGGTGCTGCGTTCGCCGGTGTTGCCGCGCTTCTGGCACGAAACTGACCCCAAGCGGCAAGCAACCGGGCGCGACCAGTTTTTTGAGTTCGTGTCGGCCCAGGCCCAATACCCTGAGGCGGCCCGCCCGGCCGCCGACCAGCCCAACGTGCTCATGCCCACGGGCCGCATTTTCGTGAGCATTCAGGTGCGGCCCAATGGCTCGGTGCGCCAGCCGCCGCGCATCACGCGCCGCGAACTCACGGAGCCCGACGCCGCCTACCCCCCCGCCGCCATCCGGGCCCTCGATGCCGAGGCCCAGCGGGTGTTGGGTGCCCTGCGTTTCGCCCGCTCGCCCGCCACCCAGGATTCGCTGGTGGTGCCCATGCGCTTTATCGCGAAGTAAGTATTCAGATTCCTTAGAGCCTGGTGTTGAGTATGTTATATCCCTCACGAAGTGGATTGCGAGAGCCAGGTAGGGTGCGGGGCTTGCCCCCGCCCGTCGTTGTCCGATTCTGGCGCGGGCTGTTCAACGACGGGCGGGGGCAAGCCCCGCACCCTACTTCGCGATAGAGATAGCGGAAGTGCGGGAGGAAATGGTGGTTTCCGTAGCCGCGCGCTAACCTTGGCTGCGCGCGATTGAGTTAGCGGAATCTTGGGCGAAGAGCAGTATTCTGTTTTCCTATATTGCTCGGACGGAAGCGGTAGATTGAAGCTTTAAATTTAACTTTTCTACTAATTATTTGACTTGTCTAAGCGAGCGCTTTGGCCAGTGATTCATCTTGTTTATCGAAAAAAACTCATTCAGGCTATTTTAAGCGATATTTTTGGGTAAGTTTAATTTAGATAAGTTTGGCATCTAAATTGTACTTCCGCCCACCTACCTTCAGCTAATCTGCCGTGCATATCTCCCCGCTCTCGACCCTGCATCGCTCGCTGATTGCCTTTAGCGCCCTGCACTTAGGCTACGGCCCACGGGCAATCGTCCTGGCTACCCATCAGGTGACGGAGGCTGACCTGCATCACCACCAAGTCGATTGGCAGCGCCTGCAGGCTCTGCGCAATGCGGAGCGGGTCAACAACGAATTGACCTACAGACCCCCGGCTGCGGGTAATAGCAGAGCTTAGTACCGACTCAGCCGCGCCAGCCATTCCGCGCCGGGCGCGGCAAACTGGTGGTTGCCTACCCCCCGCACCGGCCGTAGCGCGGCCACGTTGGCCGTAAAAACGGCATCAGCCGCCAGCAGGGCTCCCCGTTGATACAGGCCTTCCTGACAGGCCTGGCCCGCTGCCAGAGCCGCCCGCAGCACGGCCGCCCGGCGCACGCCCGCCACGCAGCCGCTAGCCAGCGCGGGAGTATATAAAACGCTGTCTTTCAGCCAGAAAACAGCCGACGCACCGGCCTCCGCCACATGCCCGGCCGCGTCGCAGAGAATAATCTCCTCCAGCCCGCGCTGCCGCCGCTCGTGGGCGGCGCGCACGTAGAGCCAGGCCTGCGGCCCCTTGCAAAAGCTCAGCGGCGATGGTAACGCAGTGGTTTCGTGGGCAAAATCAACTTGGTGCAGCGCGGACTCGTCGGCCACGAATGGCTCGGCAGTGGCCAGCCACTCGGCGGCATTGGTAAGCGGCGCATAGCGGCCACCGCCGGCGCGCCATAGTTGCAGGCGCAGGCGGGCGGCGGGCAGCTCGTTGGCCGCGGCCAACCGGGCCAGCGTAGTTTCCAACGCCTCGGCGGTGGCCAGGGCGGCGGGCAAATCCAGGTATAGAGCGGCGGCGGCCTGCTGCATGCGGGCCAGATGGCCGGCGGCCAGGCGCAGGCGCCCCCCCGTGAAAATCAGGGTTTCAAAAAAGCCATCGCCGAAGGCCAGCCCGCGATTGGGCAGGGGTAGGGTGGCGGTGGGCAGCAGGTCGTTGTTGAAAAGCATCATTGGCCGAAACTACTGCGAAGGGGTCCAGAGCCGGCTCCGGGCGTTACTAGACCCAGGTGGGCTGCGACCAGCGGCCCGGCCCTGGGGTGGCCCGCTGGCCCCGCCAAGCTGGCGCTAGTAAGGCCGTAACTTGCACCATAATTCATCCTAACTCCTGAGTGAGCCTGAAAATGCGTTGAACTGAAGAGATAAAAAGAGCGCAAATTAATTCGGTAGCCGAGAGACAGCGGGCGGGTGGCGGGGTGTAGCGCGGCTGAGAGCGAGAGTAGTGCTAGCTGTTTTTTCTTTCTCTGAGGCTAGAAAACAAGAGGTAGCAGCTAGGATGAGTAAATTGCACTTTGTTAATAATAAAGATGAAATTGTACATAAAATATATGGTCAGTGTCCGTTGCAAAATGGCCGTGCAAGACAAGCTCGATAAGCTCGGCCTGCACTACGGCACGGTCGACTTGGGGGAAATAATCTTCAAGCAAAACATTACGCCGCAGCAGCACGCCCGACTCCAGGAAGAACTCCAGGAACTGGACGTCGAACTGCTCGACCAGCACCAAGGGAAAATAATAGGGCAGATAAAGGCAGTCATCATGAAAATGGTGCATCATGCTGATAGTCTGCCTAAAATGAAGAACTCGGAGTATCTCAGCCAGCAATTAAAGCGCGATTATACCTACCTGGCCAACCTGTTTTCAGAGGCTACCGGCGTCACTATTGAGCAGTCAATTATCAACCACAAAATTGAGCGCGTCAAGGAATTGCTGCTCTACGATGAGTTGAATCTAACGGAAATCGCTCACAAGCTTAACTACTGCAGCGTGGCCCATCTGTCGGGACAGTTTAAAAAAACAACGGGTTTGACGCCCACTTTTTTCAAGCAGTTGAAGCATAAAATGCGGCACTTGTAGTGGGTAGGAATAATGCAAATTTTAGGAAAAATAACGTAAGCTAACCGGGTGGTAGGAAGCGGAGATTTGCAGCGTAAATTTTATTCTGTTATTCATCCCTACTCCATGAAAGTTTTTTTACTCTTTATCTCAACCGCTGCGGTGCTACTGCACGCTCCGCAGGCTGCCTGGGGGCAGGCTGCGCCGCCGCTGGGCGCGGCGGCCAGCTTCGCCTTATTTACGGCGGTGGGCGAAATCAAAAACGCCGGCCCAACCATTGTCAACGGCAATATTGGCACTAATGCGGGGGCCTTCACCGGGTTTCCGCCGGGCGTGGTCAACAACGGCAGTATTTACGTAGCCACTACCTATTCGACGCAAGCGGCCACTGATGTGCAAACGGCTTACCAGTACTTTTCGGACCATATTCCGTGCGCTACGCCGCTGGCTATCTACGGGGGCACGCCAGCCGTGACGCTGATTCCTGGCTCTTATTGCGTGAGCGGGGCTACTACCCTGGCCGGCACGCTGATTCTGGACGCGGGCGGCGTGGCGAACGCGAAATTTTACCTGCGGGTTATTGGTGGGGCCCTGACTACGGCCGCCAACTCCACGGTCGTGCTGGCCGGTGGGGCTACCGCCGACAACGTGTACTGGCAGATATCGGGCGGGGCAGTCAACCTGGGGCAAAACTCGACGATGCAGGGCACCCTGCTCGTGGATGGTGCCATCAGCATGGATGAAGGAACTACACTCGTGGGCCGCGGGCTGTCGCGGGCGGGGGCTATTTTGCCGACCTCGACCCCGACTTTCATTAGTACGTTCAGCCTGCCCGTGCCTACCTCAACTTCGTGGCTGGGCACCGCCCTTGGGGGCCTGAACACAGACTGGTACACGGCCGCGAACTGGTCGAACGGCGTGCCGACGAGCGTTTTAGAAGCCATTGTGCCCACCGGCACTACGCCCTACCCGGTGATTGCCAGTGGCAGCGCGGCGGCTAAAAGCCTGACTATCGGCAGCACCGCCAGCCTGACGCAGGCCGGCGGTGCGCTCGACGTGAAAAATGCCATCGACAACAGCGGTACCATTAGTGCTACGGGCGGCACTGTGACCTTGACGGGGGCCACGGCGCAGGCTATCGGCGGCAGTGGCCGCACCCAACTTTGGAGCCTGACCATCGCTAATGGGGTAGGGGCTACCCAGACCGGCACCCTGAGCATCCACGGAGTGCTGGCCCTGACTAGCGGCGGCCTCAACACCAATGGCCAGCCGCTAACGCTGCTCTCGGATGCGGCCGGCACGGCCCTGGTAGTGAACACCAACGGCTCGGTAACGGGCCCCGCTACTATGCAACGCGCCATCGACCCCACCTTCAACGCCGGGGTAGGCTACCACCACTACAGCTCGCCGATGGTGAGCACCACGCTGGGCGACCTGACGACCACGCCGGGCTTCTCGCCGATTTTCAACACGGCCTACAATACCGCCGCCATGCCGAAGGCCACGACGCCCTTCCCCAACGTGTTTGCCTATGACCAGGCCCGCGTGACGACCAGCGGCAACCCCGGCTCGCAGGACTTCGACCTGGGCTTCTTCGTGCCGGCTGATGCCAACACGACCATGACGCCGCTGGTGGGCTACGACCTGAACATCGCGGCCAGCTCGACGGTGGACCTGATGGGCACGCTCAACAACGGCCCGGTAGCCATCAGCAACCTGAACCGGGGCACCCAGACGCAGAGCGGCTGGCAGCTGCTGGGCAACCCCTACCCCTCGCCGATTGACTTCAGCCAGACGGTGGGTATTGCCAGCACCAACATGGACAACGCCGTGTACGTGTACCAGAGCACCGGCCAGTACGTGGGCCAGTACCGCAGCTACGTGAACGGCATGGGCGGCAGCCCGCAAGTGGCCGCCATGCAGGGCTTCTTCATGCGGGCCACTACCCCCAACCAGATGGCCAGCCTGGCCCTGACCAACGATTCGCGCGTGACCACGTTCGCCACCACGCCGAGCTTCAACCGCACCGCCGCCGACACCCGGCCCCAGGTGCGCCTGCGCCTGCAAGGCAGCACGCCGCTCATCGACGAGGCGTATGTGTACTTTGAGAAGGGGGCCACGGCCGACTTCGACTCGCGCTTCGATGCCTACAAGCTGCCGAACTCTTCGGGCCTGAGCGTGGGTAGTCTTATTACCAGCAACGAGCTGTCGGTGAATGGCTTGCCACCGATTACGGGCAGCACCACCGTGTCGCTGAACGTGCAGGTGCCCGCCGTTGGCACTTACGCCCTGAACGCGCTGGACCTGCTCAACTTCGACGCCAGCACCCAGGTGTATTTGCTTGACAACCAGACCGGGGCGCGCATCGACCTGAGCAAGCAGCCGCTGTATAGCTTCACGGCCAGCGCCACGGCGCTGCCGGGCCGCTTCGTGCTGCTGTTTGGGCCCAACACGCCGCTGGCGGCTACCCCCTCGGCCCTGGCCCAGCAGGTGCAGCTGTTCCCGAACCCGGCCCACGGCAGCTTCACGCTGGTAGTGCCCGCCGAGCTGGGCCACGGCTCGGTGAGCGCCACGCTCTACAACCATCTTGGCCAGGTGGTGACCAAGCAGACGCTGCCCCTGACCGCCGCCGGTGCCACGGCCCAGTTTGACGTGTCGTACCTCACGGCGGGCGTCTATACGCTCCAGCTGAAGACGGGCGAAAACCAGGTGGTGAAACGCGTGGTAGTTACCAATTAATAAACCGACCGGCAACGCACCCCAGGCCTACTTTGTAGCGCCTGGGGTGTAGCCCGACCGCTTTATCCCTCTCACTCTCAAGTCTCTTCTCCGATGAAAAAATATACCATTGCCAGCGCCGTCGCCACCGTGGCGGTGTGCCTGCTGGGGGCCGCTACCCCCGCCCTGGCCCAGGCCGGCGCCCCCGGCTCGGGTGGCCCTACCCCCACTGGCCCCAGCCCTACGCAGGTGCCCATTGATGGCGGCGCTTCGCTGCTGCTGGCCAGCGGCGTGGCCTTTGGCCTTAAAAAGCTGCGCGACCGCCGCCGCGCGCGGTAGCCCTGGGTAGCGCAGCTACCAGGCCATCTTCTTTCTGCGCCAGCTCTTCCTGTCAAAGGGAGGGGCTGGCGTTTAAGTTTTGAACCCTTCCCATAGGCTGGGCGGCCCCGCGCCGTAAGCCGCCGCGCTTATACTAACCCGAATTTCTTGCCCGGCAGCGCCCGCACTACCCCCCCAAACTCCAGCGTCAGCAGCAGCGCGGCCACGGTATGGATGGGCTGCTGCGCCCGCCAGGCCAGCTCGTCGATGTGCAGCTCCCGGCCGGGCGCGGCGGCCAGCACGCCCACCAGGGCAAATTCTTCGGCTGTGAAATCGTCGGGCGAGTAGGAGGGGGTAGGCTGGAATTTCCCGCTCTGGAACAGGGCGGCGTCCCAATTCAGGAGCTGCTCCAGGTCGGCGGGCTGGGAGTAGAGCGCGGCCTTGTTGGCTTTAATCAAATTATTGCAGCCCGCCGACGCGGCCGACGACACGTTGCCGGGCACGGCCAGCACGTCGCGGTCGTAGCTCAGGGCCAGCTCGGCGGTGATGAGCGCGCCGCCTTTTTCGGCGGCTTCCACCACCACCGTGCCGTCGGCCAGGCCCGCGATGACGCGGTTGCGCTGCGGAAAGTTGTAGCGGTCGGGTTGGGTGCCGAAGGCAAACTCGGTGAGCAGGCCGCCCGTTTCGCGCATTTTCTCGGCCGTTTTGCGGTGCGCGGCGGGGTAAATGACGTCGAGGCCGGTGGCCATCACGCCCACCGTGGCCAGGCCTTCCTGCAAGGCGGCGCGGTGGGCCAGGATATCAATGCCATAAGCCAGGCCGCTGATGACCAGCGGGTTGTGCGGCACCAGCCCGCGCACCAGGGCCTCGGTTTGCTCGCGGCCATATTCAGTGGCCTGGCGCGTGCCCACGATAGCCACCGTCTTGGGCGCGTTCAGGTCGGCCGGACCTTGGTAGTAGAGCAGCACCGGCGCGTCGGGGATGAGCTTGAGGCGGGCCGGAAACTGCTTGCTGGTGTAGAATAAAATCGCTACCCCCTCCTTTTCGGCCTTGCGCAGGCTGGCTTCGGCCTGGGTCAGCGCCTGGCCACGCGCGGGGCCGGTCAGGATTTTGAGGGTGGCCTCGCCTACCCCCGGAATGCGCCGCAGCCGGCCGGGCGGCAGCGAAAATACGTTTTTAGCCGAGCTGCCGTAGCTCATCAGCTGCCGCGTTAGCTGCGGGCCGATGCCGGGCAGCAGCGTCAGGGCCAGCTCGTGGTAGAGGTCGTCGGTGGTAGAAGAGGGCATTCTGGGAATGAGCGGCTGTCATGCTGACGACAGGAAGCATCTCGCTCGCGCCGTTGGCGGCCGGGGCAACGGCGCGAGCGAGATGCTTCCTGTCGTCAGCATGACGTTCTGGTATTACGTATTCGAATTTATTTGGATAGCCGCTACTCGCCTTTCTGTGCGGCGTCGATTTCCTTCTTCAGATTCACCAGAAAGCCGCGCACTTTTTCCAGGCTCTGAATCACGTCAATCTTGTCTTTGAGCTGGCCGCCCTTCTGCTTGAGCATTTCGCGGGCCCCGGCAATGGTGTAGCCGCGCTCCTTAACCAGGTGGTAGATAGTGCGAAAGATATCGACGTCGGCCTGCGTGAAGAGGCGGTTGCCCTTCTTGCTCTTGCGCGGGGCCAATTCGTCAAATTCCGTTTCCCAGAAGCGGATGAGCGAGGTGGCTACGCCGAACTGCTCGGCCACCTCGCCGATGGTGAAATACTGCTTGGTAATGTCGCGCTCTTTATAAGGCATAGGGGGTGGGAATAATTATGAATTATGAATTGTAACTTATGAATTAAAAAAACGAGAAATAATAAATTAGCAGACCGTCACCAAAATTCATAATTCATAATTTACAATTCATAATTAATCCACCCTGGTAAGCTAAAGCTTACCCTACTTCTTACCTTTGTCTTTGCAAAGCAACGCCAAAAATACTGGTATTTGCCCCTCGTTCTATGTCGCTCCCCACCGCCGCGCACGTGCGCCAGCAATTTCTCGATTTTTTCGCTTCCAAAGGCCACCACATTGTGCCCTCGGCCCCGCTCGTGGTCAAGGATGACCCCACGCTGCTGTTCATCAACAGCGGCATGGCGCCGTTTAAGGACTACTTCCTGGGCAACAAGGCCGCGCCCTACAAGCGCATCGCTGACACGCAGAAGTGCCTGCGCGTGAGCGGCAAGCACAACGATTTGGAGGAGGTGGGCTACGATACCTACCACCACACGATGTTCGAGATGCTGGGCAACTGGAGCTTTGGCGACTATTTCAAGAAGGACGCCATCAACTGGGCCTGGGAACTGCTCACGGACGTGTTTAAGCTCGAAAAGGACCGCCTCTACGTGACGTATTTTGCCGGTGATGCCGCCGACGGCACCGGCCCCGATACCGAAACGCAGGCCCTGTGGCGGCAGTACACCACCGACGACCGCATCCTGCCCGGCAACAAAAAGGACAACTTCTGGGAGATGGGCGACACCGGCCCCTGTGGCCCCTGCACCGAAATTCACATCGACCTGCGCTCGGATGAGGAGCGCGCCGCCAAATCGGGCCGCGAGCTGGTGAACGCTGACCACCCGCAGGTAGTGGAAGTGTGGAACAACGTGTTCATGGAATTCCAGCGCCTGGCCGACAAGTCGCTCATTCCGCTTCCCGCCCAGAGCGTGGATACCGGCATGGGTTTCGAGCGCCTGATGATGGCCGTGTCGGGCGTAAAATCCAACTACGATACCGATGTATTTCAGCCGCTTATCCAGTTTATTGCCCAGGAAGCAGGGGTAGTGTATCACGGCACTTCGCCGGCTACGGTCACGGACCTGCCGGCCACCGAGGAAGAGAAAATCGACATCGCCATTCGGGTCCTGGCCGACCACATCCGGGCCATCGCCTTCACCATCGCCGATGGGCAGCTGCCGAGCAACGTGAAGGCCGGCTACGTGATTCGGCGCATTCTGCGCCGGGCAGTGCGCTACGCTTTCTCGTCGCTAAACCAGAAGCAGCCCTTCCTGTATAAGCTCGTGCCGGTGCTGGCCGACCAAATGGCCGGCATTTTCCCCGAGCTGAAAGCCCAGCAGGCGTTTGTGACGCGGGTGATTGAGGAAGAAGAAATTGCATTCCTCAAAACGCTCGAAACCGGCCTGCGCCGCCTCGACGCGCTCGAAGAAAGCGCCCGCGCCAATGGCAACGTTATTGACGGCCGCACCGCGTTTGAGCTGAGCGACACCTTCGGCTTTCCGCTCGACCTCACCGCGCTCATCGCCCGCGAAAAGGGCCTGACCGTGGACGAGGAAGGCTTCCAAGCTGCCCTGGCCGAGCAGAAAAACCGCAGCCGCAACGCCCAGGAAACCGAGCAATCGGACTGGGTAACCGTGACCGAGCACGACGCGCCCAACGAGTTTGTGGGCTACGACCACGACGAGGCCACCGCGCGCCTGCTGCGCTACCGCAAAATCGACAAAAAGGGCAAAACCGAGTACCAGCTCGTGCTCGACCAAACGCCCTTCTACGCCGAGAGCGGCGGCCAGATTGGCGACACCGGCTACCTCGAAAGCGACTTCGACAAGCTGCGCGTTATCGACACGAAGAAGGAAAACGACCTCATCATCCATACCACGCTGAGCCTGCCGCTGGAGCTGACCGCCGCGCTGCGCGCCCGGCCCGACGTGGCGCGGCGCACGCTCATTCGCAACAACCACACGGCCACGCACTTGCTGCAAGCCGCCCTGCGCCAGGTGCTGGGCAGCCACGTGCAGCAAAAAGGCTCGCTGGTGAACGAGAAATTGCTGCGCTTCGACTTCTCGCACTTCACCAAAGTGACCGAGGCGCAGCTGCGCGAAATCGAGGGGGTAGTAAACGCGCGCATCCGCCAACAGATTCCGCTGGTCGAGCGCCGCAACGTGCCCATCGCGGAGGCCAAAAAACTGGGCGCGATGGCCCTATTTGGCGAGAAATACGGCGAGTTCGTGCGCGTCATCACCTTCGACAAAGAGTACTCGGTGGAGCTGTGCGGCGGCCTGCACGTGGCCAACACGGGCAGCATCGGCTACTTCAAAATCACGACCGAGAGCGCCGTGGGCGCGGGCGTGCGCCGCATCGAGGCCGTGACGGCCGGCGCTGCCGAAGCCTTCGTGGACCAGCAGCTCGACCTGCTCGGCCAGGTGCGCGAGGCCCTCGGCAACCCCCAGCACCTGCTGACCTCCTTGGAAAAGCAGACCGACGAAATCGCCGCCCTGCGCAAGCAAATCGAGCAGTTTGGGCAGCAGCAAATCAACCAACAAAAGGCCCAGCTCGTGGGCCAGGTGAAAGACCTGGGGAGCGTGAAATTCCTGGCTGCCCAGGTGCAGGCCAGCAGCGCCGACGACCTCAAGAAGCTGGCCTACGAGCTGCGCCAGGCCGTGTCCAGCCTCGTGCTGGTGCTCGGTGCCGACCTCGACGGCAAGCCCCAGCTGGCCGTAATGCTCGATGACAACATCGCCAAAGCCGGCAAGCTCAACGCTACTACCCTGGTGCGCGACCTGGCTAAGGATATTCAAGGGGGCGGCGGCGGCCAGCCCTTCTTCGCTACGGCCGGCGGCAAAAACGCGGCCGGCCTGGCGACGGCCCTGGGCCGCGCCGAGGCGCTGGTGGCCGCCGGCGTATAAAACGGGGGTATGAATGTTTTCTTCTGAAAAAGCGCGCTGGCGATAAGCCGGCGCGCTTTTTCTACTTCACAAGGTCTGATTGAAGCTGGCTTAGTTTACTCTCAGCTACCTGGGAAGAAGACAAATTTCAATTCCACCTGGTCCGATTGAAGCTAAGTCTTCAAAGGTTACCCGCGCCCGGCATAGCTTATTTCAATTCCACCTGGTCCGATTGAAGCTGGCACACCGCGCCCGACGCCCTACCCGCGCCCACGTATTTCAATTCCACCTGGTCCGATTGAAGCTTGCGCTAAGAGTGAGGGGATAGCCGAATGCCTTCAATTTCAATTCCACCTGGTCCGATTGAAGCCGTGCGGTAGGGCGCGGTGCTGCGCCTGGCTTAGGTATTTCAATTCCACCTGGTCCGATTGAAGCGCTGGACCTGGTACTTCACCAACCCGCACCCCCCCAATTTCAATTCCACCTGGTCCGATTGAAGCCACCGTGACAAGCACGCAGGCACTACGCATTAGCAAATTTCAATTCCACCTGGTCCGATTGAAGCTACAGCAGCAAATCGGGCCGAATCTTCACCGTCAGGCATTTCAATTCCACCTGGTCCGATTGAAGCGCGGCGGCAGCCTCAGCGGCCCTAAAGCGGGCCGCAAATTTCAATTCCACCTGGTCCGATTGAAGCAAGTTCAGATGGCCATTGAGTGGTGCCGCGTGAACATTTCAATTCCACCTGGTCCGATTGAAGCGCTGAAATCAACCAGCGTTACGAATGCAACCGCAATATTTCAATTCCACCTGGTCCGATTGAAGCGGACCGCCGAAGGCCAGGCGGCGCGTCGCCTCGGACATTTCAATTCCACCTGGTCCGATTGAAGCACGAAAGCCCTGCACGCCGAAATCAGCGAGTTGAACATTTCAATTCCACCTGGTCCGATTGAAGCTACTGAGCAGCTTTGCCCTGCTGCTGGGCCTGCTGGCATTTCAATTCCACCTGGTCCGATTGAAGCCCTGCTCCTGCGCGTACTTGGCCTGCGTCGTAGCAGATTTCAATTCCACCTGGTCCGATTGAAGCTTCTTCGCTGACTTTAACAGCAGCTCAACTTCCTCAATTTCAATTCCACCTGGTCCGATTGAAGCGTGGCCGCCGCGGGCCTGGTGCTGGTGGTCTGGGAATTTCAATTCCACCTGGTCCGATTGAAGCCCCTGGGTGGGTTAGTCTGCTTGGCTGTAGAAGTCGCATTTCAATTCCACCTGGTCCGATTGAAGCTAGGTGGGCCAGGCAGCGCCCACCGGCAGGCGGAACACATTTCAATTCCACCTGGTCCGATTGAAGCGTGGCCAGGCGCGCCGAAGGGACCCCTCTGGGGCAAATTTCAATTCCACCTGGTCCGATTGAAGCCTGGCCGCCGCCGTGCGCCGCCGCCGCTACTGCATTTCAATTCCACCTGGTCCGATTGAAGCGCGGAACCAGGGGGGTAGGGTTTCAGGCGGCGCGAAATTTCAATTCCACCTGGTCCGATTGAAGCGGTGGCCAGGCGCGCCGAAGGGACCCCTCTGGGGCAAATTTCAATTCCACCTGGTCCGATTGAAGCCAGCCGCACACGAGGGCGCAGGCTTTCCAGTAGCCGATTTCAATTCCACCTGGTCCGATTGAAGCGGGGTTGCCGGGCAACACACATCTGGCCCTGGTGAAATTTCAATTCCACCTGGTCCGATTGAAGCCCAGGCCCTAGCCAAACAGGCCGCCGAAATTTTCAAATTTCAATTCCACCTGGTCCGATTGAAGCCACTACTAGTGCCGCCAACCGCGTTAGTTACCGAAAATTTCAATTCCACCTGGTCCGATTGAAGCGGCGGGGGCGGCGAGTTGCTTCGTGGCGCGCTGCTCATTTCAATTCCACCTGGTCCGATTGAAGCTGCTTTTTGCTGGACTTGTCGGGTGCCATTTTACCGATTTCAATTCCACCTGGTCCGATTGAAGCTCTGGCCCAGCCTTCCCGGTAGGCGGCGCGCGTGGTATTTCAATTCCACCTGGTCCGATTGAAGCTCCGGCTCCCGCAGTACCGACAGGGGAGCCCGCGTTATTTCAATTCCACCTGGTCCGATTGAAGCGGGTTGCCAGGCAAGACGCACCGCGCGCGGGTGAATATTTCAATTCCACCTGGTCCGATTGAAGCATTGCTCCACCACCAGCACCGTTACCCGCAGATTCTATTTCAATTCCACCTGGTCCGATTGAAGCTAATTCCCGCAGATATCGGCCACGTCCTCATTGGTCAATTTCAATTCCACCTGGTCCGATTGAAGCTGCGGTGCTTGGCCACGTCGAAGAGCACCGTGTCGCATTTCAATTCCACCTGGTCCGATTGAAGCGGTTTCCATATCGTGGCAACGCCGGTGAAGGTGGTGATTTCAATTCCACCTGGTCCGATTGAAGCTCCCCGTCCCCGTGGCCGTCAGCAAGTAACTCGCCATTTCAATTCCACCTGGTCCGATTGAAGCCCGCACCGCCTACCTGTTTCCCAGCAAGACCAAGCCGATTTCAATTCCACCTGGTCCGATTGAAGCGAGGCCAGCGGGTGAGCGGCTATGCCGGTCGGTCGTCATTTCAATTCCACCTGGTCCGATTGAAGCCGAGCCACTTGGCGATGGGGTAGAAGAGCTTGCCGACATTTCAATTCCACCTGGTCCGATTGAAGCCAGATGCACCTCCCCGGCGGCCCGGACCACGACTTATTTCAATTCCACCTGGTCCGATTGAAGCGATTTCGGCCCAGGTGTAGGGCGGCGCGGTAGGATAATTTCAATTCCACCTGGTCCGATTGAAGCGCGGCTTTCGCGGTAAAAAGGATACACGAAGGTATCATTTCAATTCCACCTGGTCCGATTGAAGCCGTGCCCTTCCTGCTGAGCGGCCACGGCGCAAAACAATTTCAATTCCACCTGGTCCGATTGAAGCATTTTACGGAGCGGTGGACACCAAGAATATAGCCCCAATTTCAATTCCACCTGGTCCGATTGAAGCCCTGCTGGCCTGTGTACAGATACGCGGTGAAGTAAGCCATTTCAATTCCACCTGGTCCGATTGAAGCGAGCTAATTGAAAAAAAGGTCAGTGTGTTAATCACCATTTCAATTCCACCTGGTCCGATTGAAGCACCAGCTCGTGGGCCAGGTCGTTGTACACTTCGACCATTTCAATTCCACCTGGTCCGATTGAAGCGAGGTCCGTAGGCGGCCCGTGTGCTTGAACTTGCGCATTTCAATTCCACCTGGTCCGATTGAAGCGACTGCCGACCGGGCCGAGTACGTGGATATTCAGAAATTTCAATTCCACCTGGTCCGATTGAAGCTACCGCAAGCACGAGCTGGCCCCCTTGGACTTCTACCATTTCAATTCCACCTGGTCCGATTGAAGCGATATTCTCTACACGAATAACGATATCATCACCTGTATTTCAATTCCACCTGGTCCGATTGAAGCCAGCGGGTGGGCCTGCTGGCCCCCGGCGTGTACCGATTTCAATTCCACCTGGTCCGATTGAAGCCCCGCCAGCAGTTCGCCCAGGATTTCGACTTGTACCATTTCAATTCCACCTGGTCCGATTGAAGCTCCGGGCGAAATCCTGGAGGTGCGGCTCCTCTACCAATTTCAATTCCACCTGGTCCGATTGAAGCTAAATCGCCGCCGCGAGCGAAATACGTTAGTAGGAAATTTCAATTCCACCTGGTCCGATTGAAGCTGCTGTACCAGGTCCAGCCCAAGGCCTTCATTACGCATTTCAATTCCACCTGGTCCGATTGAAGCCGTTTTGCATGGCCTTCAGGGCTGCCGCGGCCTGCTATTTCAATTCCACCTGGTCCGATTGAAGCGGTAGCTGGCGCGGTAGTGGGGTCGGTGGCAGTGGTATTTCAATTCCACCTGGTCCGATTGAAGCGCCGTCGTCCGCGAAATAATAGGCGGGCTTGCCGAAATTTCAATTCCACCTGGTCCGATTGAAGCTTTGGCCAACAACCCAATCGGCCCAGTCGGCTCCGATTTCAATTCCACCTGGTCCGATTGAAGCCCTGGTGCGCGCAGTCGCGCAGTAGGTACTGCTGCTCATTTCAATTCCACCTGGTCCGATTGAAGCGCGGCCACGTCTTGGCTGCTAATCCAGGTGCGCAGGTATTTCAATTCCACCTGGTCCGATTGAAGCGGCCAACGGCGGCTTTAAGGCGGCGGCCGACCAGCTATTTCAATTCCACCTGGTCCGATTGAAGCCGGGTCGCTGCTGTGAAAGAGGTAGAGCCGGAAGTCATTTCAATTCCACCTGGTCCGATTGAAGCCCTCCTGCCCCACCGCGGGTATCGGTTCGGCCTAAAGATTTCAATTCCACCTGGTCCGATTGAAGCGCGATGGCGGTGGAGCACCGGCGCGGCGTTGGGGTCATTTCAATTCCACCTGGTCCGATTGAAGCTTCTCTACTCCAGCCCTGGGCCACGCTCGTGATGCTATTTCAATTCCACCTGGTCCGATTGAAGCCGCGTACCACTTGGTCCACGGTGGTGGCCAGCAGCTTATTTCAATTCCACCTGGTCCGATTGAAGCCACGAGCAGGGGCAACAGATTGGTGGCGGCAGTTTCATTTCAATTCCACCTGGTCCGATTGAAGCCCGGGCGAAATCCTGGAGGTGCGGCTCCTCTACCAATTTCAATTCCACCTGGTCCGATTGAAGCTCGTGGCCGGCGTCGGCGGCTATATCTGCGTGCAGGATTTCAATTCCACCTGGTCCGATTGAAGCTGAGAATCTTTTCGCTCAGGCCACTCTTGATTTTCCATTTCAATTCCACCTGGTCCGATTGAAGCTCTGGAGCTGATTAACTCCTGGGGGCCCTCGTTTTCATTTCAATTCCACCTGGTCCGATTGAAGCTAGGAGCAACTGCTTATCCTGAACCCGGATGATTTTCATTTCAATTCCACCTGGTCCGATTGAAGCGGTTGGTTTGGGGGTTGCCATAAGTGGGCGGTGGTTATTTCAATTCCACCTGGTCCGATTGAAGCCGGTAGCTGCTTTGCTGGCCACGTAGGCGCTGAAATATTTCAATTCCACCTGGTCCGATTGAAGCTACGACGAGCTGAAGCGCCACAAAATCACGCTCGACCATTTCAATTCCACCTGGTCCGATTGAAGCCAAATTACGAGCGGCACCTTTACGATGGACCCGACCATTTCAATTCCACCTGGTCCGATTGAAGCGCCATTACGACCAGCGTAGCCGGCGGTACCGTCCTGGTATTTCAATTCCACCTGGTCCGATTGAAGCGAGACGTCCGGAGCGGTTAGCTGCTGGCCCTTCGCTATTTCAATTCCACCTGGTCCGATTGAAGCCCGTGAGCCGGGTGATGATGATGTTGGAGCCCAGCAGATTTCAATTCCACCTGGTCCGATTGAAGCCGGTCGAACCCCGCCTGGACCCCGGCCCAGGCCCACCATTTCAATTCCACCTGGTCCGATTGAAGCCCAGCGTGGCCGCGCCGTAGAAGATGACTTCCACCAATTTCAATTCCACCTGGTCCGATTGAAGCAGTCCTGCACGATGGTCACCGGGCCGCGCTGCACGAATTTCAATTCCACCTGGTCCGATTGAAGCCATAGTGCTTGGCGGCCAGCGCGGCTACTTGTGCGTAATTTCAATTCCACCTGGTCCGATTGAAGCGCCATTGTTGTCTTGGTCCATAGAGGAATCGTCTGAATTTCAATTCCACCTGGTCCGATTGAAGCAAAATATACCTGTCCTGCCTGTTCTGCTAATGTCTGATTTCAATTCCACCTGGTCCGATTGAAGCAAAATCTCCCTACGGCGAATCTGTGCCGTGCCTAGTATTTCAATTCCACCTGGTCCGATTGAAGCAGGGATGAGTACGAGGCTCGGTTTATTTACTTGTCTATTTCAATTCCACCTGGTCCGATTGAAGCGCTTCAATGGCCCTTAGGCGGGTGGCATAGAGCTTAAT
This sequence comes from Hymenobacter psoromatis, assembly GCA_001596155.1. Taxonomy (NCBI): domain Bacteria; kingdom Pseudomonadati; phylum Bacteroidota; class Cytophagia; order Cytophagales; family Hymenobacteraceae; genus Hymenobacter; species Hymenobacter psoromatis. The sequence goes on from CP014771.1 coordinate 795,805, forward strand.
TTCAATTCCACCTGGTCCGATTGAAGCGCAACAAAACCAAGTCGGTGATTGAGGATGCTACGGCATTTCAATTCCACCTGGTCCGATTGAAGCGGCCACCGTGAGACTGGTAACGGCCCCTTGCTCCTGATTTCAATTCCACCTGGTCCGATTGAAGCTCTGTGGCTGGAGGCAATGGGTCTGCTCAATGATGCTATTTCAATTCCACCTGGTCCGATTGAAGCAACCCAGTGGCGTAGCGAGGTGAGGGTAGGTAGCTAATTTCAATTCCACCTGGTCCGATTGAAGCGGCAAGAATGAGCGCGGCCACAACACCGTCGAAAAATTTCAATTCCACCTGGTCCGATTGAAGCGCTCGGCGGATTGCGGGGATTGGGGTAGGGGATACATATTTCAATTCCACCTGGTCCGATTGAAGCGGGGTCGCCCGTGCCGTTGCCGGTTATCTCAATGGTATTTCAATTCCACCTGGTCCGATTGAAGCGAATTACAAAAGTCTCGCGGCGCAACCTACAATATTATTTCAATTCCACCTGGTCCGATTGAAGCGGCGAGGCCAGCAACGTTTTCACCAACAATCCAACGATTTCAATTCCACCTGGTCCGATTGAAGCCGTGAAACGCTCCTCTTCGTCCATTGCGCTCCAACCAATTTCAATTCCACCTGGTCCGATTGAAGCAAAAAATGCTTATTACTGTATTTCAGCAACTTAGAAATTTCAATTCCACCTGGTCCGATTGAAGCTTAAGACGCCAAGGACGCGAGGAAGTGTTCACGCGACATTTCAATTCCACCTGGTCCGATTGAAGCGGGGTCGTCTCAATTGCGCAACTGGTTGGCCTGCGCTATTTCAATTCCACCTGGTCCGATTGAAGCTAGTCGTGTGTCGGGTTGCCCCCCGTCCAGTAATACGATTTCAATTCCACCTGGTCCGATTGAAGCCCTACGTTGCGCACGTGCGCTGTGGTTACCTCGTCGTATTTCAATTCCACCTGGTCCGATTGAAGCGGCGGTGCTGGTTCCATTTTACGAGAAGGTAACCCTATTTCAATTCCACCTGGTCCGATTGAAGCAACAACATGGCAAATTTCTCGAATTATGGCCCTTCGATTTCAATTCCACCTGGTCCGATTGAAGCCAAGACCAGTAATTTCTACGACCCCACGCAGCCCGAAATTTCAATTCCACCTGGTCCGATTGAAGCGCAATTGCAACAGGTGGAAGCCTTTCAAGCCCTGTATTTCAATTCCACCTGGTCCGATTGAAGCAGCATAGCTGCGCCCAAAAGTCGGCCAGCGTCAACTATTTCAATTCCACCTGGTCCGATTGAAGCGCCGGGTTGCCAGTATAGCAGTAGGGGCCAACACTATTTCAATTCCACCTGGTCCGATTGAAGCGCCATCAGCAACAGCGTTGCAAGAAGCATACTGAGCGGATTTCAATTCCACCTGGTCCGATTGAAGCAACAAGCTGCGCCTCACCGACATGCTGGCCTTCGTGATTTCAATTCCACCTGGTCCGATTGAAGCCGCCGCCCCTCGGCGCTACTGATTCGACCACTACGCTATTTCAATTCCACCTGGTCCGATTGAAGCCGGCGGCGTGGGCTTCGGGGTTGAGAGGTTCCATATATTTCAATTCCACCTGGTCCGATTGAAGCGCGTTGGAGTGACTCCTGTGCAACATTTTTTAGCCTATTTCAATTCCACCTGGTCCGATTGAAGCGACGCCGACCCTGGCCAGCGCGGTGATGCCTTTGATATTTCAATTCCACCTGGTCCGATTGAAGCTCTGGAGGCGGTGCAGATTGTCCACCCAGCGCTCCAATTTCAATTCCACCTGGTCCGATTGAAGCCTCCAGCACCGTGCGCAGGTAGAGCATCGGCACCACATTTCAATTCCACCTGGTCCGATTGAAGCGCGCGAAACGGGCACCATCGCCGGGCTGGCGTAGTCATTTCAATTCCACCTGGTCCGATTGAAGCCTGGCACCGTAATAATCCACTGCTTCGGCGCTGGCCAATTTCAATTCCACCTGGTCCGATTGAAGCCAAGTATTCCCTTGGTGCCGACCGCTTTGCCACGATATTTCAATTCCACCTGGTCCGATTGAAGCCGTAGCCCGTTAGCACCGCTTCGCGCAGCGCCTGCGAATTTCAATTCCACCTGGTCCGATTGAAGCCGCGTGGGCGCCAGGCTCACGAGGGGGCTGAATGCCATTTCAATTCCACCTGGTCCGATTGAAGCTCGTTGAGGCCCGTAAAGAGTCGCGCTAGCACGGTGATTTCAATTCCACCTGGTCCGATTGAAGCCGGCAATGGTACCCTGCTTGGCCTTCTCCGCTTCCTATTTCAATTCCACCTGGTCCGATTGAAGCCAGGCTCTTGGCCTGCGCCAAGGTATCGAGTGTCATATTTCAATTCCACCTGGTCCGATTGAAGCAGCGCCTGCTGGCTGGCCTGGTCCGTGCGGTTCTTATTTCAATTCCACCTGGTCCGATTGAAGCGGGGTAGGACTCATGGGCGACGAACGGGTTTGCGCTATTTCAATTCCACCTGGTCCGATTGAAGCACCGCGTCGTCGATGGTCTGGGTATCGAGGTGCAGCATTTCAATTCCACCTGGTCCGATTGAAGCTTGCCGAACTCGATGGCCTTGAAAATTAGCTCCAGCATTTCAATTCCACCTGGTCCGATTGAAGCGTAAGCCTGCTCGTGGTGGCTACCATGATATGCCGTATTTCAATTCCACCTGGTCCGATTGAAGCCCGCCAAATTCAGCGCAATTATACGCGCTAGCGCTTGGGAAACGCTTGTTTTAGGTCCTCAAAAAACTTCGTAAGTCGTCGGTGGCAGATAGTAAGATTTACCCTGGTGATAGACGACCTTGTGAATCAGCTGGTTAAGTTCCTGTGTGGCTGTTGGGGACGGTAAAGGCCGCGTTAGTTAACCGGCCGACGACAAGCGGACCTACAGAATGGTATCCAGCGGGCTGCGCTCGCGGCCTACCACCTGCTTTTCCAGCCACTGCTGCGTGCGGCTTTTGAAGAGGATAACGCTGTCTTCATCCTCCTTGAGAATGGTGCGCGCTTTGGCCAGCAGCTCCGCCAGCTTCACCTCGCTGATTTCGCCTTCAAAAACTGAGTTTTGAATCCAGTGCAGGTAGCGGCGACAGAGTTTGAGCATCCGGCCCACGCGCTGCTGCTTCATATCGTAAACGAGAATAACGTACATGGTGAGGAGGGGGGTAGGAGCCGGGCCTACCACCAGGCTTTAAAGGGTTGATATTCTTCCATTGCCAGCAGGTGCTTGGTCAGCTTGTAGCATTCCAGCTTGATGAGGTGCTGGTAGCTGACGGTGCGGTTGAGGCGGCGGTGCTGAATGGTTTCCTTCAGGCGCTCCTCAAACACGCGCACAAAAGTTTTGCGGCCGGTTTCCTTGAGCAGGCAGCCATCCAGCTCGCGCACGAAGTCGCGGGGCTGAATCTCCTTTTTATTGAGCAGCCGGAAAATGGTGCGGTCCACGAGCAGGGGCTTGAAAATCTCGGCCAGGTCCAGCGCCAGCGAGAAGCGGCGGCTGCCCGGCTCGTGCAAAAACGAGATAGTCGGGTTGAGCTGGGTGTGGTAAATCTGCGAGAGGCAGGCCGCGTAGCAGAGCATATTGCCGAAGCTGAGCAGCGCGTTCAGCTCGTTCTGGGGCGGCTGGGTGCTGCGCTTATCAAACGTGAAGCCCGGCACGCGCACCAGCTGCTCGAAGCAGCGGTAGTACGTCTGCCGGATGTTGCCCTCGTAGCCCATTATTTCGGTGATGGTCGTGGTGTGGGGTAGGGCGGCCACGTACAGCTCGATTTGCGCGATTTCCTCGGCCACTACCCGGCCCCGGCTCTGGTAGTAGCGCAGGTTTTTGAGCAGGTTAAACGCCGCCCCCTCCACCAGCTTGCGGGCTAGCACTAGGCGCTTCGGCAGACTGACGTAGTGGCCCGTCTGGGCCACTTGCAGGCGACCGGCCAGCAGGTATTCCTTGGCCATAAACGAGCCCGTGTAGTGCTCGTAATAGTCAAAGAAATGCACCGATACACCGTGCTTGCCCAGGAAATTGTACAGTGCTGAGTTGGCATCGAGCGAGCCGAATACGTAGAGGTCGGCCACGTCCTCGATGGGTAGGAAACGGGTCTGGCCCTCGGCCCCGGCCTCGTCGTAGGCCGTGTATTTAAGGGTGTTGTCCTGGCGCGAGAGCCGGCCGGGATTAAAGAGGTAGTAAGTTTTCTTCACCGCGGATTGAAAATGATTTAACGGATTTAGCTTCGCCGGCCTTCGGTTCGCCGCTGCGCGAACTGGCTGGGGAGCGGAGGGAATTACTCGCCCGAGTAGCAAAAGTCGTAGTAGCTGCAATTCTTGCAGAAGGGCTTATTGATGACGGGTGGGCACGTCTCCTGCGCCACCAACTGCTCAATGGCTACTTCCCACTCGGCGATGGCCGCCCGGTCGGCGTCCGTCAGCCCCACTTTCTCCACGCGCCTGATTTTGGGGTATTCCAGCAGCCCGGTGGGCTCCACCACGCCGTGGCGCTCCAGCGTCAGCAGGTAGAACTGGAGCTGGGCCACGCTGGCGGCTTCCAGCTTGTTGCTACGTTTTATCTCGTGGACCACCCGCGCCACGGGGTCGTAAAAATCAATCTTGATGCCTTCAATCTGGATTTCGCGGTAGCGCTGCGCCCGCTGCGGGTAGGCCGTTTGGTGCAACAGGGTGCCGTCGGCCACGTTCTCGTGGGTCTGCTGAAAGCTGATGCCGTGGTGAAACAGCCACAGTTTGCGGTGGCAGATGTGGTAGTAGTTGACGTGCTTGCCGGTGATGCGCATGAGATTAGTCAGAAATGACGTAACAGCAAAAGCGGGCTGCCTTTGGAGAGGCAGCCCGCTTGTTATCAGGCCGGTACCTGCTGGTTTTCATAATCGAAAGCTCGCAGGCGCTCAATAAGGTCTTGCTCGGCTTGTTCCAGCGCATTCACGCTACCGTATTCGCCCGGCACATAGCCAGCGGCGGTAACGGCCACGTACAGATTAGCCCCCGCACTTTTGTCCAGAATTGGCTTGGCGGCCGGCCGCTCGGTTTCTTCCTTCAGCTGCCCCCGAATAGCCCCGGCCAAGTGGTTGGCATTGTCGCTGATGGCCACGGCCAGCGTCTCCATCAAGCTGAAGGTGCGGGCCTGGTTGCTGGTTATGCGCCAATTTAGCAGAGCGTGGGCCAGGGCTGGAATGTACCGCTCGCGCTGTGCGCGGGGAGCCAGCAGGCAGGGGCCGAATACGTTGCTGGTTTCCAGCCAGCCCTGTTCCCGAAGGCTGATAATTTTGCTGGGGTGAAGTTCGGGCTCCTGCGTATTGGTGGACACGCAAAACAGCGTCCGCAAATCCACGCACACGTCGTACACGAACAGCCCCGAAGCGCGGGTCTGGCCCGGAATCCACTTCCGGTTGGGCAGGGTGCGGTTGGTTTTGGTGAGCAGGTCGCTCAGTTCTTCGGCCGATAGTTCTACCCCCTTCTCATCGCGCACCCGCACCGGGTGGTGCGCCGGGTGCGAGGTGCGGTCAAACGACAGGTTTTCTTCCTGCCGCTCCAGGCCACCCAGCAACGGGTGCAACGGCCGCATGGCCGAGATGGACAGCGGACTACGCCGCTTTATAGTAATCTCGCCGGTTTCGGCCCGCATGTAGCCGCCCACCAGTTGGTCCACGTGCGCCGGGTCGCAGGGGGACCACGGTTCCTTCTGCTCAAATTGCACGTCTTCGGGCTTCTTACCCTTTTTTACTTGCCAGTTGAAGGTAATGGGAGCCGGCAGCACGTTCAGCTCAGTCGTCAGCGCGTCCAGCACGCTGCGCTTCACCTGTTGGCCGCTCGAGTACGCCTGGTCGGTGCCAAACTGCGGGTCGCGGTAGTATTTCTGGCCGTCCTGCACCGAGAAAACGGTGTGCTCGGCGTGGCGCAGGCCACGCAAATAGATGTAGGGTTTCATGCGAAAAAATTAAGCGGGTGAGATTTCAGAAGAAGTCGTTGCTTCCGCGCCACTTTGCCGGGCCACGTAGCGAAAGCGGGTCAGAATGATGAACAGGGGAAAATTATCCACCGGCATGAGCAAGGCCCGCCGCACCACGTCATCGAAAACTGAGCGGTAGGGTTCTTGCGCTTTTACCTCTTTCAGCAGCTCGGTGAGCTTCTCGAAGAAGGCGGGCCGGTGCTTGACAAAAACCTGCTCCAACTGCTGGCTGGTGGTGGTTTTGCCCCGCTTGCCGTCGCGGGATTCCTCCCGCTGGCGGTCAGTAAATGCGTGCAGGGTAGCCGCCAGTTGGTCGGCTGCGTCGTAGAGTTCTTGGTTGTTGAGCATGGCAATTATCCAGATTTGGTAAAAGGCAAATTGAATGGCGGACTCTTCGGTCTTGGCAGTCAGGGCTTTAGGCTTGCCCTGCGGGCCGGTCAGGTACTCGCGTAGCTTGGCCGGTTCAATGGCCGCCAAGCCAATGGCCCCCTGCTGGCAGGCCCGGCCGAAACTGAATTGCGTGGTGTAGAGCCGGAGCAGTTGGTCTTCCCCCGCACTCTGCAAGTTTGTTGGAAATAGAAACAGCTTGTCGTGCAGGTCACGCACTTTGTTGATGGCTCCCAGCCGCAACGGCACGAAACCGATGGTGCGGTTGGTTTGCGCCAGGCTATACACGTAAGCCATTAGGGTTTGCGCAGGGTACTGCCGGGCCAGCGCAAACAGCACCTGCACCCATTCCCGCGTTGGCATCGACAGCGTGCCGGCCGTATCGGTTAGCTTGATGTCCAACTCATCCAGCGGATAATCCGGGTCGAACTGCTCCCCGAACGCATGGGCCAGCCACTGCCCGTTCCAGGTATCAATCTGGTTGCCTTTCAGGGTTGGCCGCTCGTTCAGAAACTGTCGGTAGTGCGCCCAGCCTTCGTAGAGCGTCCAGAGTACGTCGTCCTGGTCGAGCAGCAGCGAGAGGCCGCCGCTCACGCCCACGCCCAGCGCCCCGCCAATCCACGAGCAGTAAATTTCGTCGCCGCTCACTACCGGCCCCACGTTCGATACTTGCCCCGACGTAGTGCCCTCGACCCCGGCCGCCGGGAAGCCAATCACGAAGCTGGCATCGGGGGCTACCGTTTCAATGTTGCGGTGCAGCTTGGCGAGCCGGATTTCGGCCGCGCTGGGTCCGCCGGGCACTAAGTCGCCCTTCGCCACGGCTTGCGCAAACGGCGAATTGGGCACCCATTGCAGGTACTTGGACGGCTCGAAAAACAGCGGGTACAACTGCTGCTCAAAAAACTGCCGGGCCGTGAGTTGGCTGTCAGTAGGCTGGCGCTGGTTATAGAGGGCCAGCAGGCGCTGGCCAATGTAGCTCGTGTACATGACTAATTCTCCAGAAAAATATCGTACTCGTCAAACAGCAGCCCCAGCTCCTGGTAGTCTTTGTTACCGGGTATCACGAAGGGCAATGCGCCGATTTCCAGCCGCTCGTATTTGCCTAGGTGCGGGCGCATACTGCGCCAGCTCACCGGAATCTCTAGCTGCACCCGCTCTTGCCAGGGCGTTTCCTTCGCTAGGTATTTTTCGCGGTCGGCGGTCAGGATGCAGGCCGACGACTCAATTTCCAGCGCGTCCACCAGCACCGAGCGGGTGTTGTTGCACAGTTCGCGCAGCTTGCACCGCGCCCCGTCCCAGATAACATGCGTGCTGATGCTGGAAATTTGCAGCTCCGGGTACACTACGTCGATTTTCTGCTGCAATTCCTGCTCGTGCAGCACCGCGCCGTGGTCGGGCAATTGGGCAAAGCTGGCCTTGATAATTTCCGCCTTGTAGGGCAAATAGCTGGGGCCGGGAGCTAACACGTGCACCGGCTTAAACTTGCCGATGGTGTCCTTTGTCCGCCGCCGGTTCACGCGCCCGAAGCGCTGCACCAGCGCGTCAAGCGGGGCCGCTTCCGTAATCATGCGGTCGAAGCTGATATCCAGGCTTACTTCCACCACCTGCGTTGATACCACCAGGCAGGGGCCGGGCACGTCAGAGTTGTTGAACTCGTTTTCCAGGCGGTGTTCCCGGCCGGCCCGGTCGCCGCGCTTGAAGCGGCTGTGCAACAGTAGGCGATTCACCACTTTCGGGAACAACTCGCGCAGCCGCTGGTACTGCTGCTGCGCCCCGAACACCGTGTTGCAGATAACCAGCACTTTTTCGCCATTCGCAAACGCCTGGGTTAGAATAGCATCTGGCGCGCTGGGCCAGCCGGCTGGGTTGTCCGCTTCGCGCTCAATTTTATACACTTGGTGGCGGTCGAAACTGGCCACCACGGCCGGCGCTAGTTGCACTTCCGCTACTTCAGGGGGGCCACCGAGGCGGCGCAACAGCTCCGCGTAAAGCGTGGTTGGCATCGTCGCCGTGCCGATGTGCAGCCGGCAATCGAGGCGGCGCAACGCATCCACGATTTCCAGTACCATTGCCTGGGCCTGTGCCGAGTAGGTATGCACTTCATCCAGGATAATATCGGCCCCGCGCACGTCCAGCATCACGGCCTCGTAGCCGGGTGTGCCAAATACGATGGCCGCCAACTGGTGCGGGGTCAGCACCTTGACCGAAGCGCCCACCAGCGGCTGCAACAATTCTTCCACCTTGCCTGGGCTTTCCACCAGTTGCGAAGTGGCGTGCAGCAGCCGCACCGAGCCGCCAAACGGTGCTTCCTGGTCAGCTTTGCGCAGCCGCTGAAACATGGCATTTATGGAAGCCTGAAACGGCAGGGTATAAAATACCCGCCCCCGGCAGCGGCGCAGCAGATAATCCGTTTTGCCCGCGCCCGTCGAAGCCACGACCAGCGTATGCCGTTGCGGCTGGTCGGCGGCCAATAAAGAGAGTGGATATAAGTCGTTTTTGCGGTTGCCGAAGTAGCTCAGATTCGGAGCCTTAAACAGGTCTTTCAACTCTGCGGCCGCGTCGTGTTGCAGGGCCGAGGCAAAATGGTCGGCGGCCATCAGCAGGCCGCGTTCAGCCGACCAGCCTTTGCGCTTCGCCGCGCAGTGCACCACGGCAAATTGCAGGGCTTCGGCGGCTTCGCCGCGGTCAATGGGGCGGGTAGTAATCCCCAATTCCTCCAACACCGCCAACGCCAGGGGCGACCACGTTTCCCAGTCCGCCAGGTGGTCGGCTGCCCACGTCCGGCTGCGCCCCTCCAGGTCCAGGATGCCTTTGCCAAACATATCGGCGGGCTGCTGCATCGGCTTGTGGTGTGCCACCACCATATCCACCACGGCCGGCCAGTCGGCACGGGGTAGCAGGGGCAAAAACCCGAGCGACGATAGCTCGTGCCGATGCAGAATCTGGTTCGGGTCAGGGGGAGGCTTTTTTCCCATTGTCAGCTTCTTTTGGAAAGCCGGGTGCGCTTTGCCGAGGTCGTGCATAGCAGCTCCTAACACTGCCAGCCGCTCATCGCCCTGGGTCGCGTTCGCAATGGCTGCTACCACTTCCATCACGTGCCAGGTATGGTCGCGCAAGCTGAGCGCCCCGCCGTGGCTGGCACTCTTGGCCCAAATGATTGGAGCGCTCATCATTGCAGACCCAGCGGGCGAATCGGGTTGCCGGTGATTTCCAGGCGGCCATACATCGGAGCACCAGGCTGGGGCTTCGAGAAGCGGTTGTAGCCCACCAAAAAAGTTTCTACTCCCGGCTCCTCGACAAAGCGCAGTTCGAAGCCCGGCAGCGTGTCAAATTCCGCCTCGCTCAGTACCTGCGGCTCACCAGGCAATACGATGTCCTCGTTGCGGCACAGGCACAGGTGCTGCGTGGCCGCCGCCCGCGCCTCCGCTTCGGTGGCAAAAGTCAGGTGCAGCGTTGGACTCAGCAGCACGCCGCGCACCAGAATGGCGCGGGGCCGGGTCAGCTGCTGCTTTTTCTTCTCGTGAATCCAGCCGCGCGGGTGCGTCTGCTCCTGCTGCATACTCAGCCCGGTGTAGCTGAGCTTATGCCGCAGAATAGCCGACACGCCCAGCTTCTGCCGCATCCCTTCCATGACGGAAGGCGTGAGAAACTGCTGCGAGTAAGTTTCCCCGTCGCGCACGGCGGTCCAGGGCTTGAGGTAGCCGAAAGGGCCGGTGTAGGTTACTGTGTTCATTATCAAGACTTTTATCAATGAGGTAGGAGCGTAAATTTCATTGTGCTAGTCACAAATCTACAACTCTGAACCATTTTATCCCCATGTAATAACAATTGGGGTATAAGAGGGGAAATTTGTCAGAATCAATTTTCCTTCTACCTTTGCTGTCGCAGCGCGGTCAACCTGGCAACGCTGGATTGTAATATGTACTGCCATTTGGGCTTTTTTCTCAATCGGACCGCACGGAATCAGTTCATCGGCCGCCGAAGTGGCAAGACTTAAACCAACCTTTTCACTTTTTACCAACGAACTGCCATGTCTCAAGTCCCACGTTTCGTCTACGCCCATCACCTCAACGCTGCCCGTTTGCAGGAAGAACAGGGCATTCTTCCCCGCGAATTGATGTCGTGCGTGAAGCAAATTCAAGCTGTTTTTGACTCGGTACACGGGCATCATGGGCGTTTCATTTGTTGTTCCTGCAAGCATCGTCGCGTTTCTATCTCGTTCGTGCGGGTCGGCACTCTGGTTACTATTACAAACGCTGAGCTTATTTTACCGACCGGCCCACGCCTTCCCCAATTATTGCTTCCAACCTGGATTACTCCATTTTCCTATAAAAGAGCCGCTTGATTCTTTGCTACTCATGTCTGACAAACTGCGAATTCCGTTTGCCCTTCCCACCTACACCAATTCTAACTTCCCCAACCCCTTCCAAGGCCCCGGCGCGGAGGACGCCTGGCGGCGCTTGCGGGCTAGTCGGGGTAATGTTGTCACCCGCGAGGAGATGATGCGCCGCGTTCAGGAGCAGGCAGCTAAAAAGAAATAAGACAACTAAGATTTTCTAAAAGCCGCCCTCATCAGGCGGCTTTTTTTAGTTCATACCAGTGCCCCGCACCCAATGCCCGTGGAGTGCCCTACCCCCACTTCCCAGGCAAACCCAATCTGCTCGGCTGACCCCGCCACCAGCACTGGGCACACGCTGGCGCGGCACTGCACCTGCTGGTACTTAAAGAGCTTGGTTTTGGCGGCCGCGATGAAAGTCGGGTCGAAGCGCACGGCGGCCCCCGCGTCGTCCAGGCCGGCCTGGCGCAGCTTGTGGCGCAGGGTAGCGGTCAGCAGCTCGTCGGCTCGCGGGTGGCCGGGTAGGAGGTGGTCGGCTGGTTTGCCGCGCTCCGTTTCGTGCTTGATGAACACCGGGCTGGCCACCCGGAAAGGCTGCTCACCGGCCGCGAACTCGGGGGCGCGTTGCAGCCGCACGTCGGCCACGCGCAGGCCCAGGCCCAGGTCGGGGGCGCGCACCACGCCCGCCACCAGCGCGTGAATCAGGGTTTCGTCGGGGGCCGAGATAAACCAGCTGGCCCCTTCGGCGAAGCGGATGCCGCCGCGCCCGGCCCGGCCGCCGCGCAGCCAGGCGTAGGAGTAGAGCGAAAGGCCGTCGTGCAGGCCCTCATCGTGGCCCGCCCAGCGGTGGAAGGAGCTTTTTAGCGTGGGCAGGTAGTCGAATAATACCACCTGACTGGCGGTAAGGTAGAGGTGGAGTCGCACGGCGGGTGAGCTAAGAATACGGGGTAGTAGCCAAGTCTTTTTAGTAAAGCAGTTGGTGCTGCAAGTAAAGGGCTAGAAAGACAAATTCCAGCATTATCTTAAAAAAATACTTTCACACAGCCGCTTTTGCGGGTTTGCGCGGCCACGACGGCCGCCCTTCAGCTACTCTCCAGCTACTCAGGAATCCGAGGAAAAGCAGTTGGTACGTCAGGCAGAGGATGCCCCAACGGGTCCGTTGCGCATCCGGCCTGGCGCTAGGCAAGCCGCGTGCCCCACCGCAACGAGGGCCGGCAAGTAGTTGCCTGAGTAGTGAGCCGTCCCCCTTTAGCCGTTAAGCAAGTAACAAGTAGCAAGCCCGTAGTAGGTTGATAATCAAGTGGAAAATGGCATCTGTACTACCCACTACTTTTGTCTTGCTACTGAGAAGCCGGTTAAGTTAACGGTGTGGTTAATTTAATCGTAACGATTGTAAATTATAATAAATAAATAATAAAATATTATAATAAAATATTAATATTCATGCCGTGAACGTTGCCCGAAGACTACCGCTTCGCCAAGTCAATAAACTTACTATAAAATTTGTCTTGTACGCTGTCGTCCACGACCAAAAAAGCTTCGTGCGAATTGCGAAGTAGCGGCAGTATCAGTTCCCTCAACTGAGTAGAAAAGCAGGTATTATCGCGTAAAACCCGGTTCACCTGGTCATGGCTTACGTCGGGTGGATGAGCCGCTAAATGCGTGCCCGTATAGTTTTTTGGCGTACTACTAAGTAAATAAGCTATGCAGTTGCCTTAGGTTAGCAAGGCAGGTATTTTTCCCTGATTTATTCCTTTTTGCGTAAGTTCTTCTTTAGGTTTTTAGCCGCCCGCACAGGCTGTCACGCCCCTGCCTGAGCGCCGCCAAGAGCGCGGGGCCGCGCGGTCCCGCGCTCTTGGCGGCGCTCAGGCAGGGGTCGCAACTACTTGATTTCCAATACTACCACCGACTTGGGGGGTAGGGCCACCGTCAGCCGGTCGCCGCGCTTGCGGGCACCCGTGAAGGCGGCCAGCGCCACGGTGTTGGGCTTGTCGAAGGTGTTGTAGTCGCTCACCTTAGCCGAGGTCAGGATGCGGCCGGTCACGGTCCGGAAGCTCACGCCGGGCAGCGCCGTTTCCAGGGTCAGCGTCTTGTTAGGGTCGAGGTTGACAAGCGAGATGTGCACCGCCCCGTTCTTATCGCGCGAGGCCGAGGCGTTGAGGGCCGGGATTTTCTCGCCCCCGAAGGTGTAGTCGGGGCTGTTGAACTGCAGGGGCAGGTACTCCGCATCCTGGTGCACCTGGTAGAGGTCAAACACGTGGTAGGTGGGCGTGAGCAGCATCTTTTCCTTGTCGGTGAGCACCAGGGCCTGCAGCACGTTCACGGCCTGGGCCAGGTTGGCGCCGCGCACCCGGTCACAGTGGTTGTTGAAGATGTTGAGGGTAGTGCCGGCTACCAGGGCATCGCGCAGCGAGTTTTGCTGGTACAGAAAGCCGGGGTTGGTGCCGGGCTCCACGTCGGTCCACACGCCCCACTCGTCCACCAGCAGCGCCACCTTTTTCTCCTTGTCATACTTGTCCATAATGGCGCTGTGCTTGGTCACTATCGCGTCCATTTTCAGGCAGTTGCGCAGGGTGCTGAAGTACTGGTCCTCGCCAAAGCCGGTGGCCTTGCCCTTGCTGCCGCTCCAGTTGCCGGTGGGCAGGGTGTAATAATGCAGCGTGAGGCCCCACATGCGGCCCGGCCCGATGTTCTTCATGCACACCTCGGTCCAGTTGGCGTCGTCGCCGTTGGCCCCGCTCACGATGCGCTTGAGCCGGGTGCCGGGGTAGTCGTGGGCGAAGGTGGCGTAGCGCTTATACACGTCCGAGTAGTATTCGGGCGTCATGTTGCCGCCGCAGCCCCAGCTCTCGTTGCCGATGCCCCACCAGCTCACTTTATACGGCGCGGGGTGGCCGTTTTTCTTGCGTTCCAGCACCAGCGGCGTGTCCTCATCCGAGTTGAGGTATTCCATCCAGCCGGCCATTTCCTGCACCGTGCCGCTGCCCACGTTGGCGGCCAGGTAGGGCTCGGTGCCGAGCAGGCCGCACAGCTCCATAAACTCGTGGGTGCCGAAGCTGTTGTCTTCCAACGTATTGCCCCACCACAGGTTCAGCATCTTGGGGCGCTGGGCGGCGGGCCCTACCCCGTCGTGCCAGTGGTAGGTGTCGGCAAAGCAGCCGCCGGGCCAGCGCAGGTTGGGCACGTGAATCTTCCGCAGCGCCTCCACAATATCCATCCGAATTCGCCCCTGCTTGGGCACGTTCAGGCCGGGGTCCACCCAAAAGCCGCCGTAGATGCAGCGCCCCAGGTGCTCGGCAAACTGCCCCTGAATGTCTTTGCTGATAAGCAGCTTAGCGTCGCCGGGCTGCACCGTGAGCTGCACGGTCTGGGCCGGGGCCAGCAGCGGCACCAGGCCGAGCGCGGCGGCAAAGGCGAGTCGGCGCAGGGGGGTAGAGAGTTTTTTTACCAAAGCGAACATGGAAAAATGCTGAGGGAGAGTGAGTGAAAAGGCAGGGGGTAGGGCCAGATAACAGCCAGCGTGTCAGCACTGTAAGAGGGGGATTATGAATTAAAAATTAAAAATGATAAATTAAAAATTCAGGCATTGTCTTTTTAATTTATCATTTTTAATTTTTAATTAAAAAAGCTACTGGGCTACTGTCTGCCAGCGAAAGCAGGTGCCGTTGTCGCGGTTGGGAGTGGTGCCGGGCGCGTCGGCGGCGCACAGGCCGCGGGTGCGGGGCGGGGCCAGCAGGTAGCGGTGGTTGGTGAGGGCCATCAGCATGAGGTCGCCGCGCTGCATATCCTGCCACTGAAAGGTCGTGGCCTCGGCGCTACCCCCCGGCCCGATGCGGACCTCGCCCATGCCGGCCAGCCGCTCCACCGTGACCAGCCCGCCCGCCGACTCGACGCCGCCCGCCGACTCCAGCGCCACGCGCCCGCGCCCCCGGTCCAGCACCCGAAACTGCGCCGCCGGGCCAATCGCCAGCGGGCTGCCCACCGGCACCGGCCGCAGGTAGCCCCGCCAGTTAATGAGCACCGTGCTGTCGGCCGGGCTACTGAGCGTAATCAGCTGGCCCAGCGGAATGGCCGCGCCCTGGCCATTGGCGCGAGGCTCAGCCACCGCAAAGCGGTCAAAATCGGCGTAGCCGCCCGCCCCGCCCCGCGTATTATAGGCAAACAGCGCGTAGCGCACGCCCTGAAACGTGCGCAGCTGAAACACCATCGTCACCGCGTCGCCCACCGGCCGGTAGGTCCGGCCGTCGGTGCTCAGCTCAAACTGCGCCTGCTCGGTATCGAAATTGCAGCGCGCCCGCAGCCATATCTTATTGGCACTCAGGAGCTGGCGCAGGGTGCGGCCGGTGCGCTGGTCCGTCTGCTGCACCTCCAGGCCCTGGGTGGTGCGGGCCACGCCCAGCCAGGCGTAGGGGTAGTTGAGCAGGGCCAGGCCGGCCACGTCGCCGGGCTTCAGCCCGCGCAGGTCCAGCGCGGTGGTGGGGGTCGATTCGGGGCCGATGGCGCGCTGCGTCAGCGAGTTGCGCGCCTGCCAGAAGTCCGTAGCCGGCAGCGTGTGCAGGCGCAGGTAGCCCCGGCGCTCGCGCAACGACCAGCGGGCGTCGTCGGGCAGGTGGTTCCACTGCCAGAGCGGGTTCAGGGCTGGCCCACTAAACTCGTCGCCGCGCCGGAACGGCGCGCCCGGCACCACCGCCGCGCCGGCCGGGCCCACGTCGGGCTTCAGCCAGGTTTGGGGCGAGCGCTTGAGGTTGCCGGGCAGGCCAAAGTAGGGCCAGCCGCCCGTCCAGGTCACGGGCGAGAGGCACAGCAGGCGCCCCACCGAGTTGTGGTCCATCATCGAAAAGCCCCACCACTCGCCGGTAGGCGTTTGCACCAGCCCGCCCTGGTGCAGCGGGTTGGCCCCCGCAAAAGTCCTTGCGGGCGGCACCAGCGGAAACGGTGTTTCCCTGGTGCCGCGCCCCAGCCGGTAGCCCATGCCAATGCCCAGCGTTTCCTCGGCGCTGATGACGGCCACCTCGTAGGGACCGCCCACCTGGTCGGCGCGGGCGCACACCAGGTAGCCCACCGGGTCGTAGTTGGTGTTGGTAATGACGTACTTACCGTTGATTTTATAGAAGTGCGAGCCCTCGCCCACGCCGCTGCCCTTCGCAATCAGCACCCGCTCCGTGCCCGGCCGCATATCGGTCAGGTCGGTGGTCAGCTCCGCGATATGAATCTCATCATAGCCCCAGATAACGTACACCTTGCCATCGTCATCAAAGAGCACCGACAAGTCGTGAAACGACTGCTTGAGCTCGGTGTGCGTCCAGGGTCCGGCCGGGTTGGTGGCGGTATAAAGCTGGGTTTTGCGCCCGTTCACATTGGTGAAAATGTGAAATTTCCCGGTGGCATACCGAAACGACGGCGCCCAAATCCCTTGCCCATACACGCTCTGGCCCTCCTGTAGCCGGTACGCCGGCCCGAAGTCGAGCCGGTCGGCGGCGTAGCCCAGCAACTCCCAGTTCACCAGGTCCTTGGAGTGCAGCACCGGCAGGCCTGGCATGGCGTGCATAGTGGTGCCGGTGAGGTAAAAGTCGTCCCCGACCCGAATCATATCGGGGTCCGAAAACTCGTCGTAAAACAGCGGGTTGGTGAAGGTGCCGTTGCCATTGTCGGCCGTCCAGGTGCGTTCGGCCGCGGCGGGGGGGGTAGGGGCCGCGGCCCGGCGCTGGCTCCGGGCCGGGCCAGGCAACAGGCTGGCCACCAAAAGCGTACCTGCCAGCAACCGGCGGCCCGCGCCCAAAAGAGTAGCTACGTAGGTCATTAAACAAGCTTGAGCCGCGCCGCCTGGCCCGGCCTGGGCCGGAGTGGTGGGGTAGGGTGGGAAAAGACGGGGCTGGCTCCAGCCCGCAGGCATAGTAATGGCGGCGGCACCGCCAAGCGCAAAGCTACTCCGTGTCAGGGAATTTACACAATCGTTTGTGTAAACCAAGTGAAAATTTATTTGACAGAGCAAACAGCGCTCTTTTTGACAGTATCCGTTGCCAACGAACGGTTGCGCTAGTTCAGCCAGGTGCTGAGAGGTCAGGAAACAACCGGCTCTAAACCTGATTTTGAGAAGAGCTTTCCCCCAAACGCAAAAAACCCGGAAAACTGCTTTCCTAGCGGGGGAAGCGGTTTTCCGGGTGCTCCGGTAGATAATACGTGAGCCTCCTGTCGGACTCGAACCAACGACCCTCTGATTACAAGTCAGAAGCTCTACCAACTGAGCTAAGGAGGCTTAATCGTGGGGCAAAAGTAAGCCGCAAAGCGCAATGGGTCAACCCTGGCGGGCAATAAAAAAGGGAAGTGCCGGCCGGCGCGTCCCTTTTTTATTCGGTGCTAAGGGGTTAGCTCCGCAGCTGCTTGAGTTGTTTTTTCAATTTATCGATGCGGGTGCGGGCTTCGCTCATGCGGCCCTGGTATTCCTGGCGCAGCTGGTCGGCATTCTTGGAGCGGGCGAAGAAGTCGAGGTTGGTTTGCAGGGTAGCCACATCGTTTTCCAGCTCCTGAATTTCGCGGCGCAGGCCGGTTTCCTTGCGGGTAAAAGCCTGCTGGGCCTGGGGCCGGGCTTTGAGGCGGGCTATCTCCAATTGGAAAACCAGGTCCTCTTTGTCCGCCGGGGTAATGCCGGCCGTCTGGTCCAGGTACTTACCCATAAGGGTAGTGAACTGCTCCTCGCCCCGGTCCGACGTGCCACCGGCAGTGGTGTCAAGCTCCTGCCAGTCAGCGATAATGGCGCGGAAGTCTTCCAGCGTGCCGGGAGCATCGGGCGAAAGGGCGGCCACCTGCTGGCCAACTTTATCCAAACGGGTAACCTGCTCGGCGCTGGCAGTCGACTGGCGCTCCTCGCGGTCCCCACGGCTAGTGCGGTTTTCCTGCTTGGGGCGCTCAAACACGCTGTCGCAGGCGGCGCGGAAGCGCTTCCAGATTTTGTCAGCCTGCTTTTCGGGCACGCGGCCCACGTCCTTCCACTCCTTCTGCACCCGGATGATGACGCCGCGGGCCTCGTCAAAATCGGCGCTTTGCTGGGCCGCCTCGGCCTGTTCGATGAGCGCGTACTTGGCCTGCAGGTTGGTGTTCTTCTCCGAGTCGAGGCTCTTGAAAAACTCATTCTTGCGGTTGAAGAAAGCCTTGTAGGCGTTCCAGTACTGCTTGTTGAGCTGGTCGGCCTGGGCGCGGGGCACGGGGCCGGCAGCTTCCCACTCCTTCTTTATTTCCTGCAGCTCGTCGGTGCGCGAGCGCCATTCGTTCACGCGCTCGGTGGTAAAGTCGGCGAAGGGTAGCACGCGTTCCAACAGGGCCTGCTTCACGGTCAGGTTTTGCCCCTCCTGGGCCGAGCGCACGTCCACAAACTCCTTGCGGCGCAGGTGCACGGCCTCCGAAGCGGCCAGGAAGCGCTGCCACAGCGGCTCGCGCTGCTCGCCGGGCACGGGCCCGATGTGCTTCCAGTCATCATGCAGCTTTTTCAGTTCATCCAGGGCCTTGTTGATGCCGGGCGCATCCTTGAGGGCTTCGGCGCGGGCCACGAGGGCTTCCTTGGCCTCCTGGTTGCGGCGGCGGTCCAGCTCCTTGAGCTCATAAAAGCGGCCCTGGTTGGCGTAGTAGCGGTCGAGCAGGCCGTGGTAAGAATTCCAGGTTTCCTGGCTGTCGGCCTGGGGCACGGGGCCGGTGGACTTCCAGTCGGCCTGCAATTGCTTGAGCTTCTGTGAGCTGTCCTTGGTTTCGGCGCTTTCCACGAGCTGGCGCAGCTGGCCGAGCAACTCCTGCTTGCGGGCCAGGTTCTGGCCGCGGTTCTGGTCTTCGGTTTTGGCATCGCGGGCGCGGCCTTCGCGAAATTCCTGCAAGGCCTTGTTCAGCTCGGCCTGGCTGGCCGGGGGCTGGAAGCTGAACTCCTGGGGCGCGTTGGCGTCTTCGGCCAGCTTCTGGCGCGAGGCGGCGCGGGCGGCGGCCACGTTGGCCTCGTACTGGCGGCTGAGCTCAAAAATCTGCTGGCGGTTGCGGCGCGCATCGGGCCGGCGCAGCAGCTCAATGAGGTGGGCGGCCTGGCTTTCGAGGTCGAGCTCGGCAAAGTCAGGGGCTGGGGTCTCGGACACGTAGTGGTCGCTTTCCTCCCCGGCACCTTCGTGCTGGTGGTCGAGCTCGGCCTGGTGGGCCGTGGCGGCGGTGTCGGTGGCCGACGTGGGCAGCGTGGCCACCCCGCCGGGCGCCTGCTCCAGGTCGGCGGCCGAAGCCAGCCGGGCCACCGGGGCGGTGTCATCGGGCGTGGCCGAGGGGGTAAGCTCAGCTTCCGCATCGAGAGCGGCGGGCGTCATGGCCTCGCCATAATGCGCCACGGCCCGCGCCTGCGGAGCCGAAAGGTGCTCGGCGGCCACCTCGGCCGGCACGTGCTGGGCCGTTTCGGTGGCAGCGGCGGCCTCGGGCGTTGCCGGGCCGGGGCTGCCGGCGGGGGTAAGCGGTTCCGGAGCAGCAGCGGCTGGTGCCAAGCTGGGCGCATTTTCCAGCGCTTCGGCCAGGCCGGGCTCCGAGAGCAGCGGGTCGGCCTCGGTCTGGGTAGCGCCCCCGCCGGGGGGCACGGCGGCGGTGGGCGGGGTGTCGCTCAGAGCCGGGGCGGCGGCGGTGGGCTCAGTATCGGCCGACTGCTTGGCGCGAATTTCGGCCAGGCGGGCTTCCACGATGTTGAGGCGGTCGTCGGCCGGGGCCGGGGTAGCACCCTGCTGACTGGCGGGCGAGGTGAAGGCGGGGGTAGGGGTTTCTTCGGGCAACATAAAGCGAAGCAAATAACCGGCGGCCAGAGCCAGGTGGGGTTGGGAAAAAGAAGGGGGGTAGGCGGCCGGAACGGAGGTCAGAAAAAATATTAGTTCAGGCGCGGGTCCAGCGGATAATTGGCAAGCGCGCGGTAGCGACCCCCTTTTTCGCGCAGAATCGTGCGCCAGAACGCATCAGACTCCAAAGTAAACACTTTCCCGGCAGAGGCGGACTGCCGAATCCAGGAGCCGCGCTCAATTTCTTCTTCCAGCTGCCCCGCCGACCAGCCCGAATAGCCCACGAACAGCCGCACCGTGGGCCCGGCGTCGGCATCGAGGCCGGCCAGAAACTGGTCAAAATCTCCTCCCCAAAATACGCTCTGGCCCAGGGCGCTGGCGCCGGGCAGCCCGGCCTGCTGGTGCACGAAATGCAGCGTATCGGGCTGCACCGGCCCGCCCGTGAACAGCGGCAGCCGGGCCACGGGGCGGCCCGCGGTGGGGGGCAGGGCCAGCACATCGCCCAGCAGCAGGGGGGTAGGGCGGGTGAGCACCAGCCCAAACGCACCCTCGGCGGGGCTGTGCCGGCACAGCAGCACCACGCTGCGCTCGAAGTTGGGGTCGCCCAAAAAGGGCTGCGAAATAAGGAGCGTACCAGGTTTCATGCCCTAAGCTACGTAGCCCGGCCCGGATGGGTAGGCTACCTTTGGGGAGAAAAATTTTCCTACCCCCCCAGACATGACCGACGCCGAACTCGCCGACCTGCGCCAGAGCTACTCCCAGCGCACGCTGCTCGAAGCCGATGTGCAGCCCCAGGCCGTGGCCCAGTTTCGGCAGTGGCTCGACGAGGCCGTGGCCGCCCGCCTGCCCGAGCCCGCCGCCCTCACCCTGGCCACCGTGGATGCGGCCACCGGCCAGCCCAGCCAGCGCGTGCTGCTGCTCAAGGGCCTGCCCGACGACGCGGGCTTTCTCTTCTTCACCAACTACGACTCGCGCAAGGGCCACGAGCTGGCGGGCCAGCCGCGGGCGGCGCTCAATTTTTTCTGGCCCGGCCTCGAGCGCCAGGTGCGGGTAGAAGGGGTAGTGGAACGAGCCTCGCCCGAGGTTTCCACCGCGTATTTCCAGAGCCGGCCGCGCGGCAGCCAGGTGGGCGCCTGGGCCTCACCCCAGAGCGAAGTCATTGGCAGCCGCGAGCAGCTCGAAGCCCGCGAGCACGAGGTCGAAGCCCGCTTCGAGGGCCAAAACCCGCTGCCCCGGCCCCCGCACTGGGGCGGCTACGTGCTGCGCCCCACGCGCCTCGAGTTTTGGCAGGGCCGCCCCAGCCGCCTGCACGACCGCCTGGTGTACGAGCTCATGGAGGGGGGTAGCGATTGGAAAATCAGCCGCTTAGCGCCGTGAGAAAGTGGTGGAGTGATTTAGTGAGCAAGTAGGATAACTCAATACTAAACGCTGCCACTGCCACTGCTTCTCGCGCTGTGCCCCGGCACCGCTCCCTAATTCACCGATTCACTAACTTATTAAATCACTTATTCACCGAGTGGCTGAGATTCAACCCGTGCGGGGCTGGCGCTACAACCCGGCCCTGAGCGCCGAGATTGACGACGTGGTGTCGCCGCTTTTCGATGTGGTGAGCCCGCGCCAGCGCGAGGCGCTCTACCAGCATCCGCTCAACTCGATTCACCTTTCGGTGCCCCGCGCCGAGGGTGCCCTACCCCCCGCCGCGGCCGCCGCCGCCCGCCTGGCCCGGTGGCAGGCCGCCGGCGTGCTGCGGCAGGATGGTCTGCCGGGTATTTACGTCTATTACCAGTACTTCCGGCTGCCGGGCGAGGCGCTTGAGCGTTGCCGCAAGGGTTTCATGTGCCACATCCGGGCCTATGACTGGGCCGAGGGGGTAGTGCTGCGCCACGAAAACACGCTGCCCGCCGCCGTCAGCGACCGGGCCGAGCTGCTGGCCGCCCTGCAGCTGCAGACTAGCGCTACTCACGGCCTGTACCGCGACGAGGCATTGGAGCTGGAGCGGCTGATGGACGAGGCCATTCAGGACCCGCTTTGCCAGACGGAGGAAGACTACCAGGGCGCGCGCGACGTGCTGGCCGTCATTCAAGATGCCGGGGCCATCCGGCAATTTCAGCGGGTGCTGGCCGCCCGGCAGGTTATTCTGGCCGATGGCCACCACCGCTACGAAGCCTCCGTGGCCTATCGGCAGGCTCGCGCGCGGGCCGCCGGGCCGGGTGGCAGCACCGGCCGCGAGCCCTGGAACTATCACCTGATGTACCTCACCAACGCGGCCAGCGACGACGTGCGCATTCTGCCCACCCACCGGGTGCTGCGCGAGTTGCCCGGCGGCCTCACTGATGCCGAGCTGCTGGCCCGGCTGGCCGTTTATTTCACGGTGCGGCCCCAGGTCGAGGCCCAGGATTTACCCGAGCTGATGGCCGGCAAGCGCTGGGCCTTCGGGCTGTACCTGCCCGGCGGGGCGGCCTACAAGCTGCGCCTGCGCCCCGAGGTGCACGCCCAGCTTGACTGGCCTACGACGCCCGAGGTAAAAGACCTCGACCTGACGGTGCTGCACTATTTCGTGCTCGAAAAGATGCTGGGCATCGTGGGCCCCGAGGCCCAGCGCCGCTGGGCCGGGGTGGCCTACGTGCGCGGCCTGGCCGAGTGCCTGCAGCAGGTGGACCGCGGCGAGGCCCGCGCTGCTTTTCTGACCAACGAAGTCACGATGGCGCAGGTCGAGGCCGTGTGCCACTCGGGGGCCGTGATGCCGGCCAAGTCCACCTTTTTCTACCCCAAGGTGCTGGCCGGCCTGCTCTTCAGCAGCGTGCGCGACGAGCCGCCCACGGTGTTCGACGCCGTTTTCAACCCGTGAGCAAGCAGCCAGCATCAGCGTTCGCCCCGGCGGCTGCGGGAGCCGCCGGGCTGCCGGGTGGCTTGTTTTTCGGCTTGCTGGGGCTGGGCGCTCTGGCCCTGTGCGCGGGCTACGCGGCCCTGGTGCTGCACACCGCCACCTGGGCCGAGGCGCGAGCGCTGGACGCTATTTTTCCCGCCACCGGGTGGCACCTGTCCCCCTTCAGCGCCGCCGGTTTTCAGCATTTGCGGCTAGTCTTAACGTTGCTGGGCCTGGCCCTGGGCACCAGCTGGCTGGGCCTGGCCCTGGGCACGCGGGTGGGCCGGGCCGAGTTGCTGCGCGCCGGGCAGGAAGTACGCGGGGCGCTGGGTGAGCTCGGCCGCGCCCTGGGGGAGTTGCGGGAGCTGCCGCGCCGTGCGCGCTGGCTGGCCGTGGGTGCGTTGCTGGCCCTGCTGGCGGTGCGCACTTACATGAGCACGAGCGGGGCCGCCGGTGACGACATGCTTTCCTACGAGCTGTTCGTGCGGCAGCGGCTGCTGGCGGTCAGTGCTTACTACCCCCTGCCCAACAACCACGTGTTATCCAACACGATAAGCTGGGCGTTTTATCAGCTGCATCCGCGCTTCTGGTGGAGTATGCGGCTGCCGGTGCTGTTGACCAGCTTGGCGGGCACGCTCGTATTGTTTGCGGGGTTGCGTCGCTGGGTGGGGGTAGGCGCGGCGGCCCTGGCGGCCGGGGCCTTTAGCTGGCTCCAGCTCAGCCTGTACTACGCGGCTGCCGGCCGTGGCTACTGGCTAGTCAATCTGCTGGCGGGCCTCGTGTTTTTTTGCGTGCTGAAACTTTGTGAGCCGCCGGGCGGCCAGCGGGCGGCGTGGGTGGGGCTGCTGGGGGCGGCTATTCTGGGCGGCTACACCGTGCCCACGTTTGCCTACGTGTTGGCGGCGGCCCTTTCCTGGCTCGGGGGGCAGGCGCTGTGGCAGCGGGCACCCCGCCGGCTGCTGGCTACGGGGGCCGTGGGCTTGCTGGCCGGGGCCGGGGTAGGGCTGCTCTACGCCCCCCTGCTGCTGGTGTCGGGGCCGGCGCAGCTGCTGGCCAATCCCTACGTGCAGTCCTGGCCGTGGGTCAAATTCTGGCGGGCGCTGCCCGCCTACGTCTGGCTGACCGAAGGCTTTCTGGCGGGCCAACGCAGCGTGGGTGCGGTGCTGACGCTGGTGGTCCTGGGCCTGTTTGGCCGGCTCTGCTACCGGGCGGCCACGGGGCAGCTGCCCCGCGCGCAGGCCCTGCGGGTTTGGCAGGTGGGCTTGCCCGCGCTGTGGTTCGTGCTCGTGCCCTACGCCCTGCTGCTGGTGCAGCGCGTGCAGCCCCCCGAGCGCACGCTGCTCTACAAAGCCTGGTTTTTCTTCATTCTGGTGGCCCTCGTGGCGGAAGACTGGCCGTGGCACCGGCCGGCCCGGCGGTGGCTGGCGGTCGTGGGGGGCGGCTTGTTTCTGCTCTACCAGGCCGGCACCGCCTTGCGGCTGAACTACAAGGCGCGTCACCCGCCTGTCGATAGCCGGGCCGTACCTGCGCCCCACGGCGCGCCCGGCGTCGGCGCGTTGCCCATTCAGCCCCGCCTTATCCCCGGCGGCTCCTCTAACTACCTAGGCGCGCGGGCAGTCAGCCCGGTTTTTCGCTACTTTTCGTCATGTCCTCTCTCCATTTAATTCTGGCTTCCGGCTCGCCCCGCCGCCGCCAATTGCTCACCGAACTAGGCTTAGCCTACGAAATCCGCCTGCGGGAGGTGGACGAAAGCTTTCCGCCCCACTTGCGGCGCGCCGAAGTGGCCGAGTACCTGGCCCGCCACAAGGCCGAAGCCTACCGCCCCGACCTGGCCCCCGACGAGCTGCTGCTCACGGCCGATACCATCGTGTGCCTCGACGAAGACGTGCTCAACAAGCCCGCCGATGCGGCCGAGGCCCGCGCCATGCTGGGCCGCCTGCAGGGTCGCGCTCACCAGGTATATACCGGCGTGTGCCTGCTGCCCGGCGATGGTTGCCCGCCGGTCGTTTTCTCCGACGAAACGACCGTGCATTTCGGCCCGCTCTCGGCCGCCGAAATCAGCTTTTATGTAGCCCAGTACCAGCCCTTCGACAAAGCCGGGGCCTACGGGGCGCAGGACTGGCTGGGACTGGCTGCCATTACCCGGCTGGAGGGCTCGTACTTCAACGTGATGGGCCTGCCCACCCACCGGGTGTGGCCGGCCGTGCGGGCCTTTCTAGAGCCGGAGCCCGCCGCTTAGGGTCATTTTTCGCCTGCTAATTCAGTATGCCCAACCCAACTGACCGGCCGCCGGCTGGCCACGCCGCCGCCTCCCGCCCTGAGTTGTTTCGACCAAACCCTACCCCCCGGTTTTTCCTGCTCCTGGTGCTGGGCCTGGTAGCGGCGTGCGCCGGGTACGCGGCTTTGGTGTTGGGCTCGGCCAGCTGGCCCGACCTGATGGCGTTGCGCGGCTTTGAAAGCATCAACCTGCACCCGCGCGGGCCGGCCACCAACGGCTGGATAGCGAATAATTTTACGGAAGCCGGGTTTCGGCAGCTGCGGCTGGGGCTGGCGGGGCTGGCGCTGGCCACCGGGCTGCCGGCCGCGCTGCTGGCCGCCGCGCCCGCCGGGCACCGCGAGCTGCGCCAGCTCGCGGCCGAGGCGCGCGGCGCGGCACGGGGCCTGGGCAACGGCTGGGGCGGCCTGCGCCGCGGGCAAAAGTGGCTCGCCGGTGCCGGCCTGCTGGCCCTGACGGCCGTGCGCGTGTACTACAGCCATGCCTTGCAGCCGCATGACGACGCGACTTCCTACGAGCTGTTCGTGCGGCATTCCTGGCTGGTGGTCAATGCCGTCTATCCCTACCCCAACAACCACGTGCTAAGCAGCGCGCTGGACTGGTTTTTTTACCAGGTTCACCCCAATTTCTGGTGGAGCATGCGCCTGCCCGTGCTGCTGGTGAGCACGGCCACCACGGTGGGCTGGTTTCTGGCCCTGGTGCGGCGGAGCAGCTTCGTGGTGGCGCTGGTGGCGGTGAGCTGGTTCGGGCTGCATTTTATTGGGATTTATAACGCGGCCCTGGGCCGGGGCTACTGGTTGCAGTCGGGGCTGGGGGGCGTGGGCTTTTTTGCCCTGCTCACGCTCCAGCCCCCGCTCGCCCTGCCGGCCCCCGGCCCGGTGGCGCGCTACCGCCTGGCCTGGCTGGGCCTGGTGGCCAGTGGCATCCTGGGGCTATACACGATTCCGACGCACCTGTTTTTTCTGGCGTCGGCCTACGGGTGGCTGGGCTTGCGCGCGGTGGGGCAGCGCGCCGGGCGGCGCTTGCTGCTGCTGCTGGGAGCCGGCCTGCTGACGGTGGTAGGGGCGGGGCTGCTGTACGCGCCGCTGCTGCTGGTATCGGGTCCGGCGCAGCTGCTGCACAACCAATACGTGCGCACGCTAACCTTTCGGGAGTTTTGGCAAACGCTGCCCGAGGCCGTTCTGCTGCCGCACGTGCTGGTGAGCCTGCCCCCGGTGTTCGCCATTCTGGCCGGCTTTGGCTGGCTCTGGCGGCGGGCCAACGTCGGCCGCCTGCCCGCCCGCCCGGCGCGCGCGGTGCTGGAGCTGGGGCTGCCGGCGCTCTGGTTTATGCTGCTGCCCTACGTAGTGGCGGTGGTGGCGCTGGTGCAGCCCCCCGAGCGCACTTTCTTCTACAAGGTCCAATACTTGTTTATTCTGCTGGGCTTGCTGGTAGAGTGGGCGGTCCGGCAGGTGGCCACTTCGCGGGCGCGGCGGGGGGTAGGGCTGGCGTTTGGCGGGCTCACGGCCCTGTACGTGGGCGGCCAGTGCTGGCAGGTTGAGCGGCAGGAGCATATATTGCGGCAAGGCTTTCACTGGCAGGACGGGGCACCGGTCGTGGCCTGGCTGGCTGGCCAGCCGGCGGGTCCCATCCTGGCCCCCGATTTGGAAAAGCAGTTTCTGGTGCGGTTTTACGCGCACGCCAGCTACCACGACCGGCCCTGGCAAGTTGATAGCCAGCCGCGGCCGGGCGTGCGGTACCGCTACCTGGTGCTGCCGGCCGGGTCGCCCCCCGCACTGGGGGGTAGGGTCGTTTTTCGGACGGTGCTCCTGGAGGTGCTGGCCCTGCCCTAGCCAAACGAAAGGCTACAGTAACCGCTCAACTCTCCTCTCAAAAGGCCGCCTACCCCCGCGCCAGCAGCCCAATGCCCGCCACCACCAGCGCCAGCCCGCCCAGCTGCGCCAGCGAGAGGCTTTCGCGCAGCACCCCCAGGCCCAGCAGCGCCGTCAGCAGCACCGAGCCACCCACAATCACGGGCGTGCCCACCGAGGCCGGCACCCCGCGCCGAAACACCACGAAGGTCAGAATCTCGGCCAAGCCCACGCTCAGGCCGGCCAGCGCCGCCAGCGCCAGCCCCCGGCCCGACGCGGCCAGCGGCTGCCCCAGCAGCTTGAGGCGCAGCAGCCACGCCGCGCCCAACCCGGCCGCCACGAGTTGCAGCACCACCGCGCCCACGGCGGGGGGTAGGGAATCAGCGGCGAGCTTGATAAAGAAGTTGTAGCCCGCCAGGCACAGGGCCGTAAGCAGGGCCAGGGGCAGCCAGTTTAGCATGGGGACAGCAGCGGGGGGTAGGGACCGCGCCGCAAAGATGCCGCCGCTACCTTTGCCCGCAAGCGCGTTGGTAAGTCCCCCAGCCTACGGTAGCCCTTTCAACAGGGAAACCCCGGCTGCGCTAACAGTCGGGGTTTCTGAAGTGGGGGTTTGTCCGAACCCTTTCTTCATCACCAAATGAAACGGGACAACGCGACAAAACTACTTGATGCCATCGGAACGGCGGCATTGGTGGGGTTTGCGGGTGACGTAGCCAAGGCCTTGGCCGCGCTACTTGTCACCTACTTACTCCGGTAGTTGGGTAAGGGGCTGGGCCGTGCGCCCGGCCCCTTATTTTCTTCGTAACTAGTGCAAATATAACGGGGTAGGCCCACTATTGGTTTTGGCCTGCGGTTGCTTTGGTAAATGGAACTACTATTTTTTCTTTTCCTGCTGCTAGTGCCAGGTTTATGGTTGGTCAGACTGGCTCTTGATATTCGGTTTGCCGCAAACCTATGGCAGCATGGAGTGTCGGGGCGGGGTATTGTTATCAGTCAGCGAACAATTGCTACTGGCCAGCCATTAACTGCCATTTACCAGCGAAGAACGGTTGTTGAACTACTGTTTACCACGGCAACTGGGACGCCTGTTAAAGTAGAAAAAGAGCTATCCGGCAACAGGCTAGAGTTTTTTGATGGCGATGAAGTCTACTTATATTATGATGCCAATGAGCCAACCAGTTTCTTACTCATTCAGGAGTTGAATCAAGCTAGAAACTGTAACATCTTCTGGGCCGGACTGGCTGGCTACCTGTTCATCTTGGTAGTGGTAGTGGCTCAACTATTTTAAAGCTACCGTAATTTCTCCTTCAATATCTCCAGCTCCACGGCCGGCGCAATGCGCTCATACAAAATATTATACGCCGCCGTGGTAATGGGCATATTCACCTTGAGCTTGCGGTTCAGCTCGTGGATGCTCTTGACGGCGTAGTAGCCCTCGGCCACCATGTTCATTTCGAGCTGGGCTGATTTCACCGAGTAGCCGCGGCCCACCATGTTGCCGAAAGTGCGGTTGCGGGAGAACTGCGAGTAGGCCGTCACCAGCAAATCGCCGAGGTAGGCCGAGGCCGAGAGGTCGCGCGGCTGGGGCGAGATGGCCTGCAAAAAGCGCCGGATTTCCTGCACCGCGTTGCTCACCAGCACGGCCAGGAAGTTGTCGCCGTAGCCCAGGCCGTGGGCAATGCCGCCGGTGAGGGCAATGATATTTTTCATCACGGCGCAGTACTCGATGCCGTCGAGGTCGGCCGCGGGGTGGGCGCTCACGTAGCGGTTGCGCAGCAGCTGGCAAAAGGCCACGCCCAGGCCGCTCACGTCGGGCGCGCCGATGGTGAGGTAGCTCTGCTTTTCGAGGGCCACTTCCTCGGCGTGGCAGGGGCCGGCAATCACGCCGAGCTGGGCGGCGGGCAGCCGGAAGCGCTCCTGCACGTAGTCCGTAACCAGGATATTCTTGCCCGGAATCATGCCCTTAATGGCCGACACTACCCCCATTTTGTGGCGCAGCGCGTCGCGGCCCAGTTTATCGAGCACCGGCTGCACGAAGGCCGCCGGCACGGCCAGCACCAGCCAGTCGGCCTCCAGCACGGCATCGGTGAGGTCGGTGGTGGGGAAGACCAGGTTGCGGTCGAAGAGCACCGAGGAGAGGTAGCGCGGGTTGTGGCCGGTGCGCAGCAGGTGCTGCACGTCGTCTTTCGAGCGCAGCCACCAGTCCACGCGGGCGCCGTTTTCGGAGAGGATTTTGGTGAGGGCCGTGGCCCAGGAGCCGCCGCCAAGCATGGCAATTTTTTCCATAGGGGAGGGCCGGTTGCAGCGGCCCCATCGGGTGGGGGGAGAGAATTCAGCCCGCAAGCTAGTGGTGCAACGCCGCAGTAGCGCGAACTTTGTCCTTCGCGTTAGCCGGGGAATACTCGCCGGCTGACGCGAGCTACAACGTTCGCGCTACCACCCCATGACCCCAGCTATTGCCGCCACGGCCGCTTTTATCGAAGAAAAATTTCAGGCCGAAGGCTCGGGGCACGACTGGCCGCACATCCGGCGGGTGTGGCAGGTGGCGCGGGCGCTGGCCGCCAGCACGCCCGGCACCGACCTGGAAATAGCCGAGCTGGCCGCCCTGCTGCATGACATCGCCGACTGGAAGTTTCACGGCGGCGACTACGAGGCCGGTCCCCGCGCCGCCCGCGCCTGGCTGCTGAGCCAGCAGGTGCCCGAGGCCACGGTGGCGCGCGTCGAGCAGGTTATCCGCGAGGTAAGCTTCAAGGGTCTGGGTGTGGAAACGCCCGTGAGCAGCCCCGAGGCGGCCGTGGTGCAGGATGCCGACCGGCTCGACGCCATCGGGGCCATCGGGGTGGGCCGGGCCTTTGCTTACGGGGGCCACAAGGGCCGGCCGATGCACGACCCGGCCACGCCGCCCGTGTCGCACGCCGATTTTGAGCAGTACAAACAGAGCACCGCGCCCACCCTCAACCACTTCTACGAGAAGCTCTTGCACCTTAAGGACCGCTTGCACACGCCCGCCGCCCGCGCCCTGGCCGCGGAGCGCCACCGCTTTATGGAGCAATTCGTGGCCCAATTTCTGCGCGAGTGGGAGGGCACTGACTTGCAGCCGCAACCATAGGCCGTTGGGCGTAACCTTTGGTAACTAAAAGCTGTTATATTTGCCAAAGCGAAAGCAGGGGCCAACCCTTCCGGCCTGACCCCTGCCCACTTTACGCCGCTAAGGTGGC
The DNA here is from genome assembly GCA_001596155.1 of Hymenobacter psoromatis. NCBI lineage: Bacteria > Pseudomonadati > Bacteroidota > Cytophagia > Cytophagales > Hymenobacteraceae > Hymenobacter > Hymenobacter psoromatis. The sequence continues at coordinate 825,546 of CP014771.1, forward strand.
CACGGCCGAAAGGGCCGTACCACTGAGCAGCAGCCACACGAGCCACTTTACCAGCTCGGGTGGCATCCGAAGTCTGAGCTTAAGCTCAAATCCCGGCTTCGCGCAGTCCTTTTTCATATCTCCATGAAGTAAAGGGTTACGTCATAACCCCCACACTTCTCGAAGCCCGGTCTGTTCCTAGCAGCCGGGCTTCTCTTTTTAGGGAGGAGCCGAATGGCTGGGGGACTTACCACACGCGAGGCAGCGGCAAAGGTAGCCGCCTTGTGGGGAGGATACCTTGGGAACAGGCTGCTTAGTACCGGGGTAGCGGCTGGGGCTTGCGCTGCCTGCCGCTGGGGAGGGCGTCCGTATCTTTACCCGCTATGAAGCTGCGCCTACCCCTTGCTGCCAGCCGGCCGCTGTTCTTTCTGCTGTTGAGCCTGCTGGCCCTGGCCGGCTGCCGCACCTGCCCCATCGACGCGTGCCACGCGCGCAAAGCCCACTACCACAACGGGGTAAAGTACCGCGCCCGGCCCATCTGGAAGATGCAGTACCCAGCCATCGGGGAGAAGTACCGCAATCAGCACGACGGCGACAACAAACGCAAAGACAGCGACCGCAGCAAGTCGCTGAAATAAGGCGGCGGGCTACTCAGGTCGGAATTTCGCTTTTTAACGGGGGTAGGCCGGCGGCAGGGCTGCTTGTCGGGGGTAGGACGAGTGAGGGCGCTAAGTGCCGCAGAAGCTAGGAAAACCGGCTTTTTCGGCGTAACTTGCGCACGCATTAAAGGGGGTTAAGAGCTGAGAGTTAAGAGTTAAAAATTAACTTCTTCGCCAAGATAACTCTTAACTCTCAACCCTTAACTCTTAATTCCCTACCCGGAATGGCCGAAGGCGAAAAAATAATCCCGATTAACATCGAAGACGAGATGCGCGGGGCTTACATCGACTACTCGATGTCGGTTATCATCTCGCGGGCGCTGCCCGACGTGCGCGACGGCCTCAAGCCCGTGCACCGGCGCGTGCTCTACGGCATGAGCGAGCTGGGCGTCTCGTACACCAAAGGCCACAAGAAATCGGCTCGTATTGTGGGTGAGGTGCTGGGTAAGTACCACCCGCACGGCGACAGCTCGGTGTATGACACGATGGTGCGCATGGCCCAGGACTGGAGTCTGCGCTACCCCCTCGTGGATGGCCAGGGCAACTTTGGCTCGGTCGATGGCGACTCGCCGGCCGCCATGCGCTACACTGAGGCCCGCCTCAAGCGCATCGCCGACGAGCTGCTCGGCGACCTCGATAAGGACACGGTGGACTTTCAGCCCAACTTCGACGACTCGCTAGAGGAGCCGAGCGTGCTGCCGGCCAAGTTTCCGAACCTGCTCGTCAACGGCACCAGCGGCATTGCCGTGGGCATGGCCACCAATATGGCCCCCCACAACATGACGGAGGTCGTGAACGGCATCGTGGCCTACCTGGCCAAGCCGGACATCACCATCCCGGAATTGATGGAGCACATTACGGCTCCCGACTTCCCCACGGGCGGCATTATTTATGGCTACGAGGGCGTGAAGCAGGCCTTCGAAACCGGCCGCGGCCGCATCGTGATGCGGGCCAAGACGCACTTCGAAATCCTGCCCAACGGCAAGGAGCAGATTATCGTGACCGAGATTCCCTACCAGGTGAACAAGGCCTCGATGATTGAGAAGACTGCCGCGCTCATCAACGATAAGAAGATTGAGGGCATCGCCGCCCTGCGCGACGAAAGCGACCGCGACGGCATGCGCGTGGTTTATGAGCTCAAGCGCGACGCCCTGAACACGGTGGTGCTCAACAACCTGTTCAAGTACACCCAGCTGCAAAGCTCGTTCGGCGTCAACAACGTAGCCCTGGTGAAAGGCCGCCCGATGACGCTGAACCTGCGCGACCTTATCCTGCACTTCGTGGAGCACCGCGAGGAAGTTATCGTGCGCCGCACGCGCTACGAGCTGGCCGAAGCCCAGAAGCGGGCCCACATCCTGGAAGGCCTGCTTATCGCCCTCGACCACCTGGACGAGGTGATAAAGCTCATCCGCGAGTCGCGCGACCCCGAGGTAGCCCGCATGAGCCTCATCGAGCGCTTTGCCTTGAGCGAGGTGCAGGCCCGCGCCATTCTCGACATGCGTTTGCAGCGCCTCACCGGTTTGGAGCGCGACAAGCTCGTGGCCGAGTTTGAGGAGCTGATGCGCCTCGTGGACCGGCTCAACGCTATTCTGGCCTCACCCGAAGAGCAGCGCGCGCTTATTAAAACGGAGCTACTGGAGATGCGCGAGCGCTACGGCGATGCCCGCCGCACGAGCATTAACCAGGCGGGCGGCGATTTCTCGATGGAGGACATGATTGCCGACGAGGCGATGGTTATCACCGTGAGCCGCGAGGGCTACATCAAGCGCACCAGCCTCGACGAGTACCGTACCCAGGGCAGGGGGGGGTAGGGGCCCGCGGCGCCGGCTCCAAGCAGGACGACTTCACGGAGCACCTGTTCGTGGCCACCACCCACGAGTACCTGCTCATCTTCACCGAGCAGGGCCGCATGTTCTGGTTGCGGGTCTATGAAGTGCCCGAAACCGCCAAAACCAGCAAGGGTACGCCGCTGCAAAACCTCATCGACAAGCCCAAGGAAGACGCGGTGCGCTCGGTGCTCAACGTGCGTAATCTACGCTCGCCTGATTATCTGGAGAATACTTTTCTCATGTTCTGCACCGAGCAGGGCACGGTGAAAAAAACGCCGCTGGAGGCCTATTCGCGCCCCCGCGCCGCCGGCATCAACGCCATTACCATCAACGAGGGCGACCGCCTGCTCGACGTGCAATTGCTCTCGGGCAATTCCCAAGTCCTGCTGGCCTCGCGTTCGGGCCGGGCCGTTCGCTTCCCCGAAGACAATGCGCGCCCGATGGGCCGCATGGCGGCCGGGGTACGCGGTATTCGTCTGAACGAGGAAGATGCCAGCGATAAGGTCGTGGGGATGGTGTGCATCGCCGATGCGAGCCAGGAGCTGCTGGTAGTGAGTGAAAACGGCTACGGCAAGCGCTCGGCGCTGGAGGAGTACCGGGTTACCAAGCGCGGCGGCAAGGGCGTACGCGCCATGAATCTGACCGACAAAACCGGCAAGCTGGTGAGTATTCAGGCCGTGAACGACGCCGACGACCTGATGATTATCAACCGCTCGGGGCTCACTATTCGTCTGAGTATGAGCGAGCTGCGTACTATCGGCCGCGCCACTCAGGGCGTGCGTCTGTTTAAGGTAGCGGCCAATGACGAAATTTCGTCGGTGGCCAAAGTAGCCGCCGCGGAGGTCGATGAGGTGGAGTTGGACTCGCTTGCCACCGAGGGGGTAGGCTTCGTGGTGACCGATGCCGAGGTGCAGGACGAGCGGGTGCCACTCGATGCCGAGAACTCTGACTCCGACCAGCTGGAAGAGGAAGGAGTCGAAGACCAGGAATAGGCTGCTGGGAGTAGGAGAGGGGCAGTTCGTTGGTCGGGCTGCCCCTTTTTTTATGCCTACTCCGTGGGCCCTACCCCCCTGGTCCAACCCAACCAGCCTCCGCTTCCTATCGTAAAGATGAAAATGGCCGGCTGGCCCCTCTCGTTCATTTGCCGGGCGGACGTAGCTTTGCCCCGTCAACATTTTTCTTCTTTCTCTCCCATTTCCCATGAGCAACTCCTTTCTGAAGCTAGCCGTTGCCGCTGCTCTCACGGCTACCGTTGGCCTGGCCACGCCGGCCCTGGCCCAGAATTCGGCGGTTACCAACGCCATTCTCAGCCAAAAGTCTGGCCAAATGGACAAGGCCCTGACCAGCATCAACGAGGCTATCACCAACGAAAAAACCAAGGACAAAGCAAAAACCTGGTTTACGCGCGGCGAAATCTACAACCAACTGCTGGACCCCAACACCCAGGCGCTGTTTGCCAAATACACCAAGGATATGCAGCCCGGCGAGGCCCTGCAAAAAGCCAGCGAGTCCTATAACAAGGCTCTGCAGCTGGATGGCCCGGCCGGTGAATTCGGCAAGCAGGTGCCCGCGCGCCTCCAGAACCTATATGGTATGGCCTTTAACGCCGGCGTTAAGAGCTACAACGACAAGGATTATGACAAGGCTATTGCCAGCTATAAGCTGGCCTCGCAGCTGAACCCAACCGATACGACGGCCGTGCTGTACGGGGCCTACGCGATGGAAGCCAAGCAAGATTACGCGGGGGCTAAAGCCAATTACAATCAGCTGCTGGGGATGGATGTTTACAAGACCAAGCCCGCCCCGGTGACAGTTTATACCCGCTTGCTGCAGATAGCCCGGCAGGAAAATAATCCGGCCGAAGGGCAGAAAGTCCTGAAGGAAGCCCTGGTAGCGCACCCGAATAACAAGGCATTTCTCATTGAAGACCTCAATGCGGCCATGTCCGGGGGCAACAGTGACGCGGCGTTGGAGAAGATAAACAAAACCATCGCGGCCGACCCCGCCAATGCCAACCTGTACGCGGTGCGCGCTGGTCTCTACGACCAGCAGAAAAAATCTGACCTGGCGCAGGCCGATTATAAGAAAGCAATTGAGCTGGACCCCCAGAACTTCGACTCCCAGTTCAACATGGGTATCTACAACTTCAACCAGGCGGCTAACCTCTATACGAAGGCCAGTAAGATGGACCTGAAAACGTACCAGGCCAAGGGTAAGCCGCTGGAAGCGCAGGGCAAGAAATATTTTGAGGCCTCCGTGCCGTATTTCGAAAAGGCGTTGGAAATTCAGCCCAATGACGCCGGTAGCATCAGTGCCTTGCAAAAGGTGTACTTCCGGCTGGGTCGCAATGCCGATTCGAAGCGCATGGAGGACCGCTTGCAGGCGCTCAAGAAGTAACCGGTTCGAAAAAAGCGGTAGTTAAAAAAAGCTACCCCGCCTCCTGAGGCTGGGGTAGCTTTTTTTAGTTTAGGGGAGAGGGTAGGCGCGGTGAGGATGGCAGGGGGCGAGAATTCGTAATCCAGTTTAACATAATATTAATTATAAGACAAATAAATCCGCTGTATTTGGGTGGGTTGAGAATGTATGTCGCAAATAGCTTCGCTCCGTAGCAAGGGGGTAGGGCGGGCCTAGCACTGCTGGTTACCGCCCTACCCCCACTGGTTTCACGTCAGCCACCAGTCGGAATGCCGGTATGAGGGAGGTTCAGATTTCATTGTTGAGTAGTTGTTATGGAAGACTGGTTGGTTGGCTAGCTGGCCTACTAAGGCTGGCTGGTGGTTAGACTAATATGAAGCTATCCTCGGTGGTTCTATAAGCGGGGTTTATTTTATTGCTGCTCTTTTATTTGCTCTGCACTGGCCAGCTGAAAGATTCACTGTGCTACTTAGCTTTTTTTCGTAACCCTGTTGCTCGGGTAACTACGAAGCTGGTTGAGCTAATTGTTATAGTTCTCTGACAAATTTCGTGGAATGGGCACTTGCGGGTGGAACGCCCTTTGTGCATCAGGGTTCTGAAAAAGGCCGTAAAGCTGGCTTCCATAGCAGCTACGTAGCCTCAGGTCATAGGTGCTGTCCAAGAACCATTGTCACTTCTATGTCTGATGCAATCAATTATAGAAAACAAGCCGATAAATTCTACCAGTCTTTCTATCAGATACTATCGTTTCGGAGTAGAAGCAGTTGTGTGTACTCCTCTCCCTTTGTATTAAGGAGGTATGGAAGGTATTAAAATTACCCTAGTACAAGCGCAGGCGTTAACATTAATAAACCAATAAAGTATAAAAAAGTACAAAAAACAAATATTATTTTGTACTTTTTTATACTTTATTGGTTATATTTATACTTGCCCTACATTTGTACTCATCATTACCCTACCCGTTATGCCTAAGTTAATTGATTACCCTCGCACCAATTACAGTGGTGCCTGGGAAGTAGCCGAAGTGGTCGATGACACGGGGGGCAAATGCGCGCTCGAAACCTGCGCCCGCAAACTGAATCGTAAGGTAAGCGGCTCCTTTAAAGCCATTGTGGGCTCCGCCGTAAAGTTTGGACTACTCACCAGCAAACGGGAAATGCTGACCACCACAACGCTCTTCCGACGCATCAAACACTCTTACGATAAGCAGGAGGAACTACTGTTTCACCGGGAAGCCTTTCTCACGCCGCCCCTGTTTACACAGCTCTGCCGCAAATTTCGCTCCCGCGAACTACCAGTCGCCATGCTCGACGTCTTATTGATACGCGAGTTCGACGTGGAGGAGATAAACGCACAAAGCGTCTCTAAAGCCTTTGTAGATGGCGCACGCATGGTCAATCTGCTCGACGAACACAATGTGGTGGCCGATATCGACCAACTGGCAGCGAAACAGGCTCCCCGACGCGAACTGGCCAGCCCGGCCCCGCCCCCCAACATCTTCCGACAAATTCCTTCTGCCAGAGCTTCCGCCGATACTGCGGCTACAGATGATGACCAAGAACTGACGCTGCCAGAGGAGGTGGAAGCTCAAGTTCCCCTGGCGGCGGCTGAAGCCCCCGCCCGCCTGCAAAGACCCATTCCAACGCCCCGCCCGACGCCAGCGGCCACGACCGATGCCATCGCCAGTCTCTTTGGCTTTAACGGCGCAGACGCCCGCTCTGCGCCCTCACCGGACTCTCCTCACCCAGTCTCTACCCCTACCGGGTCAACGCGACCAGCTGCTACCCCGCCAACACGGGCTGTTCCTGCTGCGCAGGCACCGCTACCCGCTACCATTAGTCCTACTACCAGCCAAATTCTTTTTCGGGTGGAATTAACTGGCCCAGGTATTAATACTCAACTCGATGTGACAGAAATAGAGGACCTCAGCCTGATTCGCGCGCTACTGGATAAAATAGAGCGACAACTTAAGAAATAACCCGCTAATTGTCAGATACTTTAGCTCTTATTTAATAATTATGTTAAATAAGAGCGTAAGAGCAAGAACTGAACTGCAACAACCTTTCTGACCACCAGGCGGCCCAGCCAATTCAGGTTGGCCGGGCCGCTTGATGGTCTTGGCTTTATTAGCCAAGTGGTGCTATTCGGGCAGTGGCCGACGCTGGCCCGCCCCGATAGTCTGGTGGCGCTGGCGCAACACCGCCAGCATCTCATCGAGCGACGAGCCGCTAACCCGCAACAGCACCAGCAAGTGATAGACCAAATCGGCTGCCTCGCCCGCCAGACCGACGCGGTTGCCCGCCATCGCGTCAATAACGGTTTCCACGGCCTCCTCCCCTACTTTTTGCGCAATCCGGGCCAGGCCTTTTTCAAACAGGCGAACGGTGTAAGAGCCCGGTTCCTCCTGCGGAAACTGCTGCCGACGCTCGATGAGGCGGTCCAACTCGGCCAGGAAGCCAACCGGGGGGGTAGGCAACGCGGCATCGGTGCTGGTGCCTACCCCCCCCCTTTCGGTGAGCAACGCCTCAAAGCAGCTGGTGGTACCCCGGTGGCAGGTCGGGCCGTCGGGCCGGGCCAATACTAATACCGTATCCTGGTCGCAGTCGATGTGCAGGCTAACTACCTGCAGGAAGTTGCCGCTGGTTTCGCCCTTGGTCCAGAGGCGCTGCTTGGAACGCGAGAAGAACGTGACCCGGCCCTCAGCCTGGGTGCGCTGCCAGGCTTCGGCATTAAAATAGCCCAGCATGAGCACCTGGCCCGTGGCCGCATCCTGCACGATGGCGGGAACGAGCTGGTCGGGCATTTTATTAAAATCTAACTCCATATTCATTATTCATTTGGAAAGGCAAAGCGGCGGGCAAGAGCCCCCGGTAAGGGAATAAGCGATGAGCCAACGTGACCCCGCTCAGGCAGTAGGCGCGGGTTTGAGTTGCAGCAAGTCCCAGAGGTTACCGTAGAGGTCGGCAAAGACGGCCACTGTGGCGTAGGCTTCCTCGCGGGGCGTTTCCTGAAACTGTACGCCCTGCGCCGTCAGGCGGTGGTAGTCGCGCCAGAAATCGTCGGTTGTTAAAAACAAGAACACCCGGCCGCCGGTCTGGTTGCCCACGTAGCGCAACTGCTCAGGGCCGTCGGCCTGAGCCAGCAGCAGGGCACTACCCCCCACCAAACTGGGCGGCGCCACCAGCACCCAGCGCTTGCCGTCGCCCAGGGGCGTATCGGCCACCAGCTGAAACCCCAGCTGCTGGGTATAAAAGTGAAGGGCCTCGTCGTAGTCGCGCACGACCAGCGTGACATGGGCTAGTTGCTGCATAGGTAAGTAGCTGCTGTGAGAATTCCCTACCCCACCGGGCGCATAGCGACGCCTTCGGTCAGGAGATAATTTTTGAGGCCAGCCACCGAGAGGTCGCCGAAGTGAAAGACGCTGGCCGCCAGCGCAGCATCGGCCCCGCCGGGCAGCAGCACATCGCGAAAGTGCGGAGCCGCCCCGGCTCCGCCCGAGGCAATGACCGGTATCCCTACCCCCGCTGCCACACCGCGCGTCAGGCCCAGGGCGTAGCCGTCGCGGGTGCCGTCGTGGCTCATGCTGGTGAGCAGGATTTCGCCCGCGCCGCGCTCGGCGGCCTCGCGGCACCAGGCCAGGGCCTCGCGGCCGGCGGGGTGGCGGCCGCCGTGGGTAAAGACTTCCCAGGCCTCATCGGCCGCATGGGCGGCGGTTTCGTTGGTCTGGCGGGCATCCACGGCCACAACGATGCACTGGCTGCCGAAGCGGCGGGCCAGTTCATCAATGAGGCCGGGCTCACGCAGCACCGAGGAGTTGAGGCTGACCTTGTCGGCTCCGCTTAATAAGAGCGCCTCCACGTCGGCCACCGCCCCGATGCCTCCGCCTACGGTGAAGGGAATATTGACCTCGCGGGCCACATTGCGCACCAGCTCGATGAGGGTGCGGCGCTTCTCCACGGTGGCCGTGATGTCGAGCAGCACCAGCTCGTCGATGCCCTCCTGAGCGTAGCGCGCGGCCAGGGCTACGGGGTCGCCGGCATCGCGCAGGTTTACGAAGTTGGTGCCTTTCACAGTGCGGCCGTTCTGCACGTCGAGGCAGGCAATGAGGCGTTTGGTCAGCATTATAGATAAATAAGTTGAAAATATTGACGGGGTGCAAGCGGTCCGTAGCGCAGCAGCTACGGGGCGGCAACTACTACGTTATAGACGTCGGCCAACGGCTCCAGGCCGGCTAGCTCCGCCACGTGGGCCAGCGGCCGGGCCACCCCCAGGCGGTTCAGCCACACGGGCCGGATGCCCACGGCCAGTGCCCCGAGTACGTCGGCCTGCCAGTTGTCGCCCACCATCACGGTTTCGGCGGCCGTGGCCCCCAAGCGGCGCAGGGCCACTTCGTAGATGGCGGGGTCTGGCTTAAGCACCCCTACCCCCTCCGAAGTAATCAAGGCATCCACGAGCCCGCGCATGCCCAGGTGGCGCAGCTTTTCTTCCTGCTCGGCCGTGCGGTTGTTGGTTACGATACCAATCTTATGCGTCGGCTTCAGGCGTTGCAGCAGCGCCAGCGCGCCCGCCACGGGCTGCCGCAGCCGCTGGTAGTGCCCGTAGTGCTGCTCGGCTACCTGGGTAACTGCCGCCGCCGACAGGGTAGGCTCATACGGGGCCAGCAGCCGCTGAAAGCGCAGTTGCCGCGCCGCCAGGTAAGGGAGCTGGCCCGTCATTACCAACGGATGCAACTCTTCCAACAACTCACTGTAGCGCTGGTAAAGCTCCTCCAAAGGTACCTGCTGCAAGGCCGGCCGGCTAGCCGCCGTGGCGGCCAGGGCCGCCCGCGCCGTGGCCATGTGGTCGAAGAGCGTGTCGTCGAGGTCGAAGAGAATGGTGGTGACGGGGATAGCTGGGGACATAGACTTTAAGATGGTATAAACAAGCTTAATTTATCAAGCTACTCCCTTATTCCGTTGCATGATTACTTGCCGAGCCTGCTTTAGTTCCTGGTTGGAAATATCATAGTTTATATCCCTGCCCAACCTGCTTTTAAATTTAGTTCTGGCTATCTCAAATACGTGGTTTTGGACTCCTGCATCTTCGTGACCTACCTGTAATAGTTTTAAGAAATCTTGTTTAAGTTCAGTGTACTCCCGAATAGACTCGTAGTAATAGAATAGATTAGCATCCCATGTTCTAACAATAGAGAGAATTGAAAACAGTAACACGGCGATTAACACGATAAAGAGCACGAGTGATAAACCCGGTAGTCTTCGCAGATTATTTACCTCCGGCATATAGAGTATAGCAGTGATAATTGGCACTGCTAAACCACCAAATCGCAATAAATCAAGTTCAATTTTTAAGGGTCTTGCTCGTCTGCGAAACACTTCAATATAAATGTCCGCATCGCTCATGAAATCCTCGCAAAGTTTTTTGATAGCGTCTATGTTAGTGGACATAATTAAGGTATTTTTTTTATTGAACTCGTAATGCGACTTTCAACTCACTTTCGTTTATCTTACCCTCATAAATGGCCTTGCCGATGATGACCCCGTCCATGCCCAGCACTCGCATCGCGGCCACATCGGCCACGGTCGTGACGCCGCCACTGGCCACGAACCGCGCCGCCGGAAACTGCTGCCGCAGGGCGGCGTAGGTAGCGGTGGCGGGACCTTGCAGCTGACCGTCGCGGCTCACATCGGTGCAGATGAAAGTGGTGGCCCCAGCCACCAGGTAGGCCCCGATGAAGTCGGGCAGGCGCTGGGTGCTCTGCTCGGTCCAGGCGCTCACGGCAATGAAGTCACCCTTGAAATCGGCCCCGATAATGATGCGCTGCGCCCCGAACCGGGCCAGCCACTCCCCCACCAGCACCGGCTCGCGGGCCGCTATGCTGCCGGCCGTGAGCTGCGCCGCTCCGGCCGCAAACGCCGCCTCGGCCGCTGCCGTGGTCTGAATGCCCCCACCGAAGTCAATGTGCAGCTTCGTGTGGCGGGCAATGCGCTCTAGCACCGGCAGCTGGCGCGGCTCGCGGGCGCGAGCCCCGTCGAGGTCAACCAGGTGCAGGTGGGTAGCGCCCAGCTGCTCGAAGTATTGAGCCTGCGCCAGCGGGTCGGCGGCGTAGGTGGTCTGGCGGGCAAAGTCGCCGCCCGTCAGGCGCACGCACGAACCGTTAATGAGGTCGATAGCGGGTATTATATTCATTTGGGTAATATGCAAATTTTAGTCTTATTAAGCGCAATTTAACCATTTGTTAAAGTAGCTAGGTAAGGCCAGCGGCTAGAAAGTTCTTCAAAATCTGCTCGCCCACCGGGCCGCTCTTCTCCACGTGAAACTGTACGCCGTAGAAGTTACGGTAGCGCACGGCGGCGCTGAACGGCACCCCGGCCGGGTAACTGGCCTGGGCAATAGTATAGTCGCCCACCGGCGCATAGTAGCTATGCACGAAGTACACGTAGTCGGCGGCCGTGGGAGCTACTTCAGCCCGGACGGCTCCTACCCCTCCCAAATTCTCAAACAGCGGCGTTTGTAAGTCGTGGAGGTCATTCCAGCCCATATGAGGCACTTTGTGCGCGGCATCGGGCGGCGTGAAGCGCACTACCTCAAAGGGCAGCATCCCCAGTAATTCGGTGCCCCCGGCCGGGCCTTCCTGGCTGTGGCAGCCCAGCAGCTGCATGCCGAGGCAGATACCCAGGAACGGTTGCGTGAGCGTAGGCAGTACCTTGTCAAGGCCAGCGGCGCGTAGCGCCCGCATGGCCGAACTGGCCTCGCCCTCACCTGGAAACAGCACCCGGTCGGCCTGGCGAATTACGTTGGGGTCGGAGGTCAGCGTAGCGTTCATACCTAGGCGCTCCAGCGCAAACAGCACGGACTGCACGTTGCCACCCTGGTAATCGATAACAGCAATATTCATGTTAAAACATTTGGTTAAGCGGGAACTCTATTCAATTTTACCCAAATGATAATATAGCTTACAGAATGCCTTTCGTGCTGGGTATCACATGCTGCCCGGCCGGGTCGCGCACCAGGGCCATCTTAATGGACTTAGCTACGGCCTTGAAAATCGCCTCGATTTTGTGGTGCTCGTTGTCGCCCTCACACTTAATGTTAAGGTTGCAGCGAGCCGCGTCGGAGAAGCTTTTGAAGAAATGGTAAAACAGCTCGGTGGGCACGTCCCCCACCCGCTCACGCCGGAAGTCAGCCGCCCACACCAGCCAGGGCCGGCCCGAAAAGTCGATGGCGGCCTGGGCCAGCGCATCATCCATAGGCAGCAAAAAGCCGTAGCGGTTCACGCCGCGCTTGTCGCCGATGGCCTCGTCGTAGGCCGCCCCAATGGCGATGGCCGTGTCTTCCACGGTATGGTGTTCGTCGATGTGCAGGTCGCCGTGGGTACGCACGTAGAGGTCGCAGCCGCTGTGCTTACCCAATTGGTCAAGCATGTGGTCGTAGAAACCCAGGCCCGTTTTGCAATCGGTGTGGCCGGTGCCGTCGAGGTTGAGAATAACTTCGATGCGCGTTTCGTTGGTGTTGCGCATGAGGTGGGCCCGGCGCGGCGGGCGGCGCAGGTGCTCGTACACGGCGGCCCAGTCGGTGGTGCTGAGCGCGGCGCGCTCGTCGGCCTCGGCGTGGAACAGGATGGCGCGGCAGCCCAGGTTCTCGGCCAGCTGCACATCGGTGCTACGGTCGCCAATAACGTAGGAGTGCGCCAGGTCGTAGCCGTTGGCCGGGTCGAGGTAGCGGGTGAGCAGCGCCGTGCCGGGCTTGCGCGTCGGGGCCGGGTCGTGGGCAAAGCTGCGGTCGATGAGAATCTCGCTGAACTCGACCCCCTCCCCTTTCAGGATGTCCAGCATCTTTTGCTGGTAGGGCCAGAAGGTATCCTCGGGGTAACTCTCGGTGCCGAGGCCATCCTGATTGGTAACTAGTACTAATTCGTACTCGCCGTCGCGGGCCAGTTGAGCCAGGGCCATGATGGCCCCCGGCACGAAGTCGAACTTATGCCAGGCATCAATCTGGTAGTCGGTCGGCGGCTCGATGAGGATGGTACCGTCGCGGTCAATAAACAAAACTTTCATCGCAGATTCAAACGGATTAAACGGATTTCGCAGATACGCTGCTGCGCAACTGACTAGACAATAATGCAGAAAATGACTAATTGCATTTGCCCTAGCAGATTACGCAGCTGTGAATTCCCTCAGCGCCGCCAGCAGCTTTTCATTTTCCTCGGGCGAGCCCACCGTGAGGCGAAGCGTACCGGCGCAGCCGGGCTGGGTGGTGCGGTTGCGTACTACGATGCCGCGACTCAGCAGGTACTCGTACACGGCGGTGGCATCGGGGTGGAAGCGCACCAGCAGGAAGTTGGCATCGGAGGGGAAGACCTCGGCCACGAGGGGCAACGCGGGCAGGCGCCCGGCCAGCCAGTCGCGGCCGGTGAGCAGCTGCTGGCGCAAGCTCTCGAAGTGCGGGGCCGCCGCCAGGGCGGCCAGCGCGTGCTGCTGGGTGGCCTCCGAGATATTATAAGGGGGCTTGATTTTGTTGAGGTAGCTGATTATTTCGGGCGAGGCGAAGGCCATGCCCAGGCGCAGGCCGGCCAGGCCCCAGGCCTTGGAAAAGGTTTGGAGCACCACCAAGTTGGGGAATTCAGCCAGGCGCGTCGTCCAGCTCGGGGCGGCGGCGAAGTCGGCGTAAGCCTCATCCACCACCACCAGACCGGCGAAACCGCGCAGAATTTCCTCGATAGCCTCGGCGTGGAGCAGGTTGCCGGTGGGGTTATTGGGCGAGCACAGGAACACCAGCTTGGCCGGGGAGGCCAGCACGCCGGCCACGATTTCGGGCGAGAGCTGAAAATTAGCCGTGAGCGGCCGGCGCTCGATGCGCACGTCGTTGAGGTTGGCGGCTACCTCGTACATGCCGTAGGTTGGGGGTAGCAGCAGGATGCTGTCCGCGCCGCCCGGCGTGCAGGTGAGGCGCACCAGCAGGTCAATGGCCTCGTCGGAGCCATTGCCCAGAAAAATCTGCGCCGGCCCTACCCCCTTCAATTTCGCCAATTCGGCCTTAACGGCGCGCTGTTGCGGGTCGGGGTAGCGGTTGAAGCGCGCGGGGCCGGCGCTGCCGAGGCTGTTCTCGTTGGCATCCAGCATCACCTGGGCCGCGCCCTGAAACTCGTCGCGGGCCGACGAGTACGGCTTCATGGCCCGGATATTGGGGCGAATAAGGGATTCTAAGGTCATCGCAGATTCAAACGGATTTAACGGATTTCGCAGATACGCTCGCTACGCGGGGCGGGCTAGTTGGTGGCCGTTAGGTGCTCCCGGCGCAGGGCCACGGCGTGGGCGTGGGCGTGCAGGCCCTCAGCCTGGGCCATTGGCTCTACTACCGGGGCCAGGGCGAGGAGGCCGGCGGGGGCAAGCTGCTGGAAGGTGATTTTCTTGTAAAACGAATCGAGCGACACGCCGCTGTAGGCGCGGGCGTAGCCGCCCGTCGGCAGCGTATGGTTGGTGCCGGAAGCGTAGTCGCCCACCGCCTCGGGCGTGAGGTGGCCCATAAAGACCGAGCCCGCGTTGTAGATATCGGCGGCCAGCGTTTCGGGCGCGGCTACGGCCAGAATAAGGTGCTCGGGGGCATACTGATTGCTGAACTCCAGCATAGTGGACATATCCGGCAGCAGCAGGCCCCGGCTCTCGGTGAGGGCCTGGCGGGCAATTTCGGCGCGGGGCAGCCGCGGCAGCTGGCGCTCTAATTCCGTCACGACCTCGTTTAGGAGCGCTTCCGAATCGGTGAGCAGCACCACCTGCGAGTCGGGGCCGTGCTCGGCCTGCGAGAGCAGGTCGGCCGCCACGAAAGCGGGGTTGGCGCTGGCATCGGCAATAACCAATACCTCCGAGGGACCGGCGGGCATATCAATCGCTACCCCCCGCTGGGCGGCCAGCTGCTTGGCAGCCGTGACGTAGCGATTGCCAGGACCGAAAATCTTGTCCACGGCCGGCACCGAGGCGGTGCCCAGCGTAAGCGCGGCCACAGCCTGCGCCCCACCGGCTTTGATAATAGTCGTCAGACCTAGCTCCTGAGCAGCGAAGAGAATGGCCGGCGCAATGCGACCATCGCCCCGGCCGGGCGGCGTGCAGAGCACAATCTCGCGGCAGCCCGCCAGCTTAGCCGGGATGCCCAGCATTAATAAGGTGGAGAACAGCGGGGCCGAGCCGCCGGGCACGTACAAGCCCACCCGCGGCACGGCCACGCTGCGACGCCAGCAGCGCACGCCGGGCATGGTTTCGACCTCCGCCTCCACGGCCGGCGGCTGCTGGGCGGCGTGGAATGTGGTGATGTTCTTAATGGCCTGCCGGATGGCCGCTTGCAACCCGGCGGGCACCTGGGCCGCCCCGGCGGCCAGCTCCTCGGCGCTCACGCGCAGGTTGGCCAGCGCGGGCACGCCGTCGAGCTGGGCGGCGTAGTCGCGCAGGGCGTCGTCACCGCGCCGGGCCACGTCGTCGAAAATTTCGCCGGCGCGGGCCAGGATGGCGTCATTGCTACCTGCCAGCGGGCGCTGCTGGAGCGCCGACCACTGGGCACGGGCGGGATTGTGGAAAATCTGCATGGCAAAATTCGTTTGTCATCCTGAGCTTGTCGAAGCATCTCTACCGCGTAAGTAAACCCATCGATTGAGGTTAGTTATGCGGTAGAGATGCTTCGACAAGCGGACGCCAGATGAGCATGACGTTCTTTTTTAAGTACCTACCCTACCCGCTTCTCAATCGCCAGCACCAGAATGCCTTCGGCCCCGATGGCCTGCAGCTCGCCGGCGATGTGCCAGAACTTGTCTTCCTCCACTACCGACTGCACCGATACCCAGCCTTCTTCGGCCAGGGGCGTCACGGTGGGCGACTTGATGCCGGGCAGCAGGGCCTTCACCGCGTCGAGGGCGGCCACGGGGGCATTAAGCACGATGTACTTCGAGCGCTGGGCGCGGCGCACGGCCTGCATCCGAAAGCGCAGCTGGTCGAGCAGCTCCTGCTTTTCGGGGTTCAGGTTGGGGGCGGCGATGAGCACGGCCTCGGAGCGGAAGATGGTCTCGACTTCGCGCAGGCCGTTGCCGAGCAAGGTCGAGCCGCTGCTCACGATGTCGCAGATGGCCTCGGCCAGTCCAATGCTGGGCGCGATTTCCACCGAGCCGCTGATGGTGTGCAGGTGGGCCTGCACGCCCTGGCCGGCCAGGTAGTCGCCGAGCAGCTTGGGGTAGGACGTGGCAATGCTCTTGCCCTGCAGGTCGGCCACCGAGTTGTAGTCGGCCCCGCGGGGCACGGCCAAGCTCAGGCGGCACTTGCTGAAGCCCAGGGCTTCGACTTCGAGGGCGGCGCAGCCGGCTTCCACCAGCACGTTCTGGCCCACGATGCCCAGGTCGGCCACGCCGTCCTGCACGTAGCCGG
Source organism: Hymenobacter psoromatis (assembly GCA_001596155.1). NCBI lineage: Bacteria > Pseudomonadati > Bacteroidota > Cytophagia > Cytophagales > Hymenobacteraceae > Hymenobacter > Hymenobacter psoromatis. Next base: position 841,830 of record CP014771.1, read on the forward strand.
GAATGTCGTCGTCGCGCAGATAGAGGATTTCCAGCGGAAAATTGCTGGCCTCCACCTTGAGCTTATAAGAGGACGAGACGAAGCTGATGCCGCACTCGCGGATGAGCTGAAGGGAGTCCTCCGACAAGCGGCCGGACTTTTGAATGGCTAAACGAAGCATGAGAAGAAGAGCGCCGACGACCCGACAGGGGCCGAACGGCCAAACTGGACAAAGCCCCGGTGGCGCCTGGCCAGCCGGAAACTCCTCCGTAAATACCCAAACGAAGAAAAAGTTATTCCCGGCCCAAAGGCGGGGCGGCGGTGGAGACGCGAGCGGCTGGCACCGTAGGCTACAGGGTAGCGGCCAGCCCGGTTGCCCGGTCTCCTACAGATGGTGATGATGCTGCTGGAGCGCGGCCCGCTCCACCAGGGAAGCTAGCCGGGCGGCAGGCGCGGACGCAAAAAGGCGGGCGGTAAGGGGCATCGTGGCCCAAAGATAGGGCGGCGGCCCGTAAGTTGGACAGGCAGCCGGCCCAGAGTAACCATTAGAACAGGCCGGCACTGAGGTTTTGCTACCCCCCCAAATGCACCCAGGCCCAGTGCAGCAGGGCCACGCTGCCCCAGGCCACCAGCCCCGACACGGCCACGAAACCCAGCAGCAGCAGCGCTACCAGCCCCTTGCCGCTGCCCGCGTGCCGGCCCTCGGCGTAGTGGCGGCGCAGCAGGGCCACGTTGCGCTCGTTGCTTTTGAAAGTAAAGTCGAACACGTTGCCCAGGATGGGAATGGCGCCGACGATAGTATCAATCAGAATGTTGAGGGCCATGCGCACCACCACGGCCCCGCTGGCCCCGTGGCGCAGCATGGTCAGCAGCAAGGCAATCGACACCACGGTGCCGGACAGGTCGCCCACGATGGGCACCAGGTTCAGCAGCGGGTCGAGGCCGAAGCGAAAGCGGGTGCCGGGCAGCCGAAACTGGCTGTCCATGAGCCGGGCCACGTGCGCGACCCAGCGCAGGCGCTCATCGGCATCGAAGGTGGCGGGCGCGGGGGAGGCGGTGAGCTGGGGCATCGGTGAGGGGGTAGGCGGCGGGTAGTGTACGCTTACGGGGTGTGGCGGGGGGGTAGGAAGTATCGAAAGTTACTGCTATTGCGTTTTCAGCGAAGGCGCGCAATTGATGCTCAGTCTCTTGACCTTTGCCTTTGGTCGACACGCGAGCGTAAATGACTACTCATAGTGCATTATGAATCTCTTCCCATCTGTCTCAATCTAGCCTCAGCAAAGAAAGTCGCCATATTCTTTCCAAACTGTTTCCAGTGAGTTAACTTAAACAGAGTAATCTCAGGCGTTTCAACATCAAAATTATAACCTACACTCTTACTGGGTGGTAAGCCTCTCAAGTAGAAAATAAATATAAAGTCGTTTGCTATAAGGAGTATTTTTCCATCCTCTAAGTCAAGTGGTGTTATAAAATTGGCCTTGCTGTTAACCAATTCTAAACAGGTAATAATATTATAAGAAAAAGCGCTTTGAATAGGATTTGAAATGCAATTCTCTAGTGTACCTCGTATATTATCAGTTAAAAAGGTGTTAAGCTCTATTCTCAATCGTTCTTCAACTCTGATTTCTAATTTGAACGTTTTGAACCCAGCCTCTGAAGAAATTGATGCTCTCCACAGAAGAGACTAAACGACTATGGACTGTAAGTCCATAGGTTTGATGGCGAATGAAATTCGGCGGTTTCGGCTAAAGCCGGTTGAACAAATTGCTCCCTACTAAATAACGAAACAAGCTGCGCTCATAGCGAAGAGGTGAGTAGCAACTAAAGTCTTGCCCTGAAGGGCATAGCTTTAACTAGCGTACTTGAAAAGTAAATGAATAACCGCATGATACCCTGATTTACTTTTAGCGCTTGCATAACATCCATCTCTGCTGGAATAAGTAATCCGCGATAAGTGATAGGGAAGTCCTGTTGAAATGCGGGGTCTTTATACTTGTTGAAAAATTCATTAGCAACGTATCTTTCTATTCTTGAAAGCCTGTCCTCACAACCAGAGCAGAATAGATAATCTTCTTTCGCGGAGTCCTGTGTTACTTTTGAACGTCGCGTTGTATGAGTACCCATCAAATGTCCACGGCGCGGGGTGCCAAACATTGAATTTGTCATTAGCTTCGGTATTATATGTGAGGCAGTCTTATCTGCTAGATTGACGCCACACAAAAGACACAAATCAGTCGGACATCGTAAGGACATAGTATCAATTTTAAATATCCTGATAAAAATAAGGGTCTAGGCATTCAAAAAATGTTTAGGACATTGCAGTAACCATAAAAACGGCTCCAAAACCCGCGTTTTGGGGCCGTTTTCTACATCGTTTTTTGGACGTTTTTAAATCAATAATTATATCTTACCCTAGGCTAAAAAAGCACGTCAAGGTCAAAATAATGTCAGAAGAATTAACTAACACCTACTACTTACTCGACACCTCCAACCCCCAATTCCGCCCCTTCTCCACGGCGGGCACGCCCTTCTCCAGCCACACGGGGGCCGGCGCACCTTTGAGGTAGTGGTCGAAGAATTGCAGCTCGCGGATGGAGATGTCCTTGCGGTTTTCGCGCTTCACCAGGTTGTGGGCCTCGCCGTTGTATTGCAACAGCCACACGGGCTTGCCCAGGCGGCGCAGGTCCGTAAACATCTCGATGCCCTGGTACCACGGCACGGCCCCGTCGGCGTCGTTCGACATGATGACGACCGGCGTTTTTACCTGGGGTAGGGAGAACAGGGGCGAGTTGCGGATATAGACCTCCGGCTTTTCCCAGAGCGTGCCGCCGATGCGGCTCTGGGTGCGCTCGTACTGAAACTGCCGGCTCATGCCCGATTCCCAGCGGATGCCACCGTAGGCGGAGGTCATGTTGACGACCGGCGCGCCCGCCCAGGCGGCGGCGTACATATTGGTCTGGGTGATGAGATAGGCCACCTGGTAGCCGCCCCAGCTTTGACCTTGCAAGCCAATATGCGCGCCATCGACCCAGCGGTTTTTCTTCAAATCCTCCACGCCTGAGTTCACGTACTCGACCGCCGACGGTCCGGGCTCGCCGATGGTGTAGCTGATGTCGGGCGTGAACACCAGGTAGCCGTTGCTGGCAAACAGCACGATGTCGAGCCGCGAGGGGGTCGGCGCGGGCGCGGTGTATTTATAAAGGCCCTCCGACAGCTTTTCGTAGAAATAGACCACCATCGGGTACTTTTTGGCGGAGTCGAAGTCTTCGGGCTTGTAGAGCACGCCGGTGGCGGCGTGGCCCTGGGGCGTGGTCCAGTGCGTGAGCTCGGCCGTGAACCAGTTGTAGTCTTTTTGCTGCGGATTGATGGCGCTCAGTTGGGTTTCGTGCCGCAAGTCGCGGCTGGCGTAGAGGTCGGCCGGGTGGCTCACGTTGGCTTTGGTGTAGATGAATACCGGGGCGTTTTTGGCCTCCAGCAGCGGCGAATAGCCGAAGGGCGCCAGCACGGCGCGCTGCGGGGCCTCGGCGCTGGCCACGCGCTTGTGGTAGTAGCCGTTCTGCTTGGTGGTTTCGTCCTGGGTCAGCAGCCACAGCTCGTCTTTGGGTTCCAGAAACTCCTTTTTATCAATGGGATTATGGTAGCGGAAAATCAGCTTATTGGCGCGCCCTACCCCCTTGGTAAAGTTCGAAGCCAGGCCAGTTTTGGGGTCGATTTTCCAGATGTCGTAGCGGTCGTAGAGCAGCACGGCGGCATCGTCGCGGGTCCAGGCGGCCAGGCCGTAGGGCTCGGGGTCGGTGGGCGAGTCGTTTTCCTCATCGGCCAGCGCCACGCCGGTTTTCGCGGTCAGGTTCACGGTTTGGCGGGTGGCGACGGAGAACGAAAACCAGTTTTTGGCCGCGTAGTCGTACCACACCACGTAGTTGCCCAGCGGCGAGAGCTGAAACCGGCTTTTGGCCGCCCGCGGGTTCACGGCCACGCGCTGGCCGGTGCGGGTCGAAACCAGGTAGGCCTGCTTGCGGGTGTTGCCCTCCCACTGCATCGAAATGCGCTTGGCCGTATCGGTCACGGCCAGCACGTATTCGGCGTTGTTTTTGGCCGCCACCAGCGCGTCGCGCAGGTACTCATCTTCGAGCTGAAAAAACTTGTTTTCCTGCTTCGGGTAAATGACGGCCAGGTAGTTGCGCTGCAAATCCTTCTTGAGGTTTTTCAGCTGCATGGGCTGCAAATAATCGTCCTTGTAGTTCCAGATGTCGAGCTTGGCGTGCTCAAAATCCACCAGCGTCGTGTCCTGCGGAATGGGGTCGGGCGCGGTGCCGAAAAATAGCTTTTCGCCGTTATCGCTAAAAACCACCTTGCCGAAACCGCTCGGCGACCAGCCTTTGGCCAGCGCGCCCGCGCCGGGTGCCAGCAGCACGCGGGCGCTGTCGGGGCCAGCAATAAGGGCGGCGTAGTAGAGGCTGAACGGCTTCACCAAGGCTTTTTCGGGGTGTTTTTCGGCGGTGAACGCCAGCTGCCTACCCCCCTCGTCAAAGGCCAGGTTCTTGTACACGCCCTTGCCCGCGCTGAGCCGGCGCGGATTGCCGCCCGCCAGGTCGTACACGAACAAGCCCGATTTGACCGTCTTGCTGCCCTTGGGGCCCGCCACCGCAAACGCCACCCGGTTGCCGGGCTTGCTCACCTGGTAGTCCGTGACCGCCTCAAACGTGCGCACCGCGCCCGTAAGCAGGTTCACCACCGTGAGCTGGGCACCGGCCTGGTCTGTTTGCAGCAGCCGGTCGGTGATTTTTTTCACCGTATCGACGGGCGCTTTTTTGAGCGAGTCCTTGGCGGCGGGCCGCGCCGCCAGGAAGGCCAGCACCGCCCCGTTCTCGGCCACCTGAAACGACTTCACGTTGGCGTACTTGGTGAGCTTACCCGTTCCAAAGGCGAAGATACCCAGCGAATCCTTGGGCATCTGGTCGGGCTTTTTCTTCTTGATGCGGGCCTGGCGCACGTCCTGGTAGCGCGGCTTAATGGAGAAAACCGCGAACTTGGAATCGGCCGTGAACACCGCCGAGTCGCCGCGGCTCACCTGCTTCAGGGTTTGGTTGGCCACCGTTTTCAGGTACAGCGTGCCGTCGCCCTGCTGGGGCTTCACCTGGAAGAGCACGTACTTACCGTTGTGGCTTATCCGCTGATTCGCAACGCTTTGCCACTGGTCATACACCGAGTGGTCGAGGGGCTTTTTGGGCGCTTGCTGGCCGAGCGCGGGCCAGCTGGCCAGGCCAGCCAACAGGAGGAGATATTTGGACATGCGGACGAGTGATGAGCTTTTCAAAAACCTAAAGAACTACCTGGGGCCAAAGGCGCACGCGGGCCGCCGTTGGCTGCGTGGCGCGCTTCAGCCAAAAGTAGGGGGGTAGGGCCGGTTTAGCTATACGCGGCGCGCGGGTTGGCCGGCTTGCTGCCGCCAGCAGGTGTAAGCCGGGAGGTTTGGGCAGAACTTTGCGAATCCCTACCCCCCCTACCGGCGCTCGCCCTGGCAGCAACGACGGGCGGGGGCAAGCCCCGCACCCTACGAGAAGAGGACAACAAACCACTGTTAATCAGCCACTGGCTCATTCCATAATGCCCCATTCGCGCACTTTTATTCCGGCCCCCGTGCCCTCGGTTTTGCTGGCAATTGTGAGTGTGCAGGGCGGGGCGGCCATTGCCAAAGGCTTGTTTCCGGTGCTGGGGGCGGCGGGCACGGTGGGGCTGCGCATTGGTATTTCGGCCGCGCTGCTGCTGTTGGCGGTGCGGCCCCGGCTGGGGCAGCTGCGGGCGGCGCAGTGGCGGGCCGTGGTGCCCTACGGCCTGGCCCTGGGTACCATGAATTTTTTGTTCTATTGCGCGCTGGCCCGCATTCCGCTGGGGCTGGCCGTCACGCTGGAGTTTGTGGGGCCGCTGGCCGTGGCGCTGGCCGGCTCGCGGCGCTGGGCCGACGTGGTGTGGGTGCTGCTGGCCGGCGCGGGCATTGCCTTGCTGGCCCCGTGGGGGGGTAGCAACCTGGATATGCTGGGGATGCTGTTCGCGCTGCTGGCGGGCGGGGCGTGGGCGATGTACATCGTGCTGGGCGGCCGGGTGGCGGCGGTGCTGCCCGGCCCGCGGGGCGTGGCCGTGGGCCTGCTGTTTGCCTCGCTGGCGGTGCTGCCATTGAGCGTGGCGGCGGGTGGCTGGGCGCATCTCACGCCGCGCCTGCTGGCGGCCGGCACTGCGCTGGCGGTGCTGTCGAGCGCCCTACCCTTCACCCTGGAGATGAACGCCCTGCGGCACTTGCCCAGCCGCACGTTCAGCATTTTGATGAGCCTGGAGCCGGCCGCGGCGGCGGTGTGCGGCCTGGTGTTTCTGCACGAGCGCCTCACGCTGGCCCAGTGGCTGGCCGTGGCCCTGGTGATGGCCGCCAGCGCCGGCGCTACGCGCACGGCCCGCCCGGCCCCCGCGCCCGCCGTGGGCGGCGAGTAATGCTTTAGTGATTATCCCTACCCCCCAGCCGGGCAGCCAGGTCCTCGATATCGGCGCGGTGGGCCAGGGCGGCCAGCCACTCGGCCGGAATGCCGGCCTCGCCGTAGGCCAGGCCCGCCAGGCCGCCGACTACCGCGCCGGTCGTGTCGGTGTCCTGGCCCAGGTTCACGGCGGCCAGCACGGTGGCGGCGTAAGTATCGTGCCGCAGCAGGCACCACAGGGCCGCTTCCAGGGTATGCACGACGTAGCCGGTGGACTGAATTTCGGCCTCGTCCAAACCAGGCAGACTGCCATCAAGGAACGCCACGTAGCGGGGCCATTCCATAAAAGCCGGGCCTTTGGCCTGCGTTTGTAGCCAATGGTTGGCCAGTTCTCTGGCCTGCGCATACGCCTCGGCTGGTGCCTGGCCGAGAAGCAGCCCGCGCGCCACCAGCAAGTATAAGAAACAGCCCAGCGTGGAGCGCGGGTGGCCGTGCGTGACGCTGGCCACGGCTTCGGTGAGGGCCCAGGCGGCGGGCAGGTCTGGCGTTTCAGCCCGCCACGTGGCGTGAAAAACGAGGGGTAGGATGCGCATCAGCGCGCCGTTGCCGTTGTCCGGCTCCGCGCGGGGGCCGGCTTTGGTAGGCGCTACACCGGCCCGCAGCCGCTGAATGGCCGTGCGCGTGGCCCCGCCGACGTCGAAGGTTTCGGCGGTGGCCGTCCAGTAGGCGTGGTCGAGCCAGTTGATGGCGCGCCGGCTAAAGTCGGCTAGGTCCGGTAATTCGGTCAGCCCACCGGGCCGGGCCAGCGTTTCGGCCAGGCAAAAAGTGAGCGACGAGTCATCGGACCAGGTGCCGGGCGGCTGGTGGTGCGTGCCGTAGCCGCGCATCCCGGTCACGGGGTCGCGGTGGCGGGCTTCGCGGTCCATAAACTCAACGGGGACGCCCAGAGCGTCGCCCACGGCCAGGCCCAGCAGGGCGGCGCGGATAGCAGCAATTTTCATAGCCTGAACGACCGGTAGTGGGCCAGGCTGTAAGGTAAACAGTTACTCACCGTCCGTGGTAATAATAGAACTGATTTACGCGGCACTATTTATGTCCTCATCGACGTTTTTACCGTAGTTGAGCTAGGGATGTGCAACTTGCCGCCCCCTGCCGCTTACATTTGGCCTTCTTCCTAATTATCTTCTGAATGTTCTCCCCCCGCCTAAAAATTGGCTCCTATGCCGGCCTGGTGGCCGCCGTATTTGGGCTGGCGTCTTATCGCTTCTATGAGCACAGCGGCCCTGGGGCAGTGCCCGGCAAAGAGCAGGTGCTCGTCGGCACCATCGTGCAGGGTCTTTCGCAGGCGCACTACCAGCCCGAGCGCATCGACGACGCCTTTAGCAAGCGCGTGTTTGACCTGGCGCTCAAGCGTTTGGATTACCGCAAGAAGTTTCTGCTGCAAGCCGATATCGCGCAGCTGACGAAATACCAGACCGATATCGATGACGAAACCAAGCGCGGCACGCACGAATTTCTGGACCTGAGCACCAAGCTCATGGCCGAGCGCACCAAGCAGATGCAGGCGTTGGCGCACGAGATTCTGGCCCAGCCGTTTACGTTCGATAAAGACGAGACGATTCAGACCGATTTTGAGAAGACGACCTTTCCTGCCAACGCCGCCGACCAGCGCGAGCAGTGGCGCAAGCTGCTCAAGTACGAAACCCTGGTGCGGGTGGCTGAGATGATGGACGAGCAGGACAAGCGCCACGACCGCTCCCGCGTAGCCAGTATTTCGAAGGAGCCCGTGACCGCCGAGCCCGACCGCAGCCCCGCCCAAATGGAAGTGGAAGCCCGCAAGCGCGTGCTGAAATATTACGATGAGCAGTTTGCGGACCAGCCCGACCCTAGCGAGGTGCTGACCAACTATGCCAATGTCATTGCCAATACCTACGACCCACATACTGAGTATTTCGCGCCGAAAGACAAGGCCGAGTTCGATGCCCAGCTTACCGGGCAGTTTGAGGGAATCGGGGCTTCGCTACAAGAAAAAGATGGCCTTATTTATATTGCCGACATTATTCCGGGCTCCGCTTCGTTTCGGCAGGGCGAGCTCAAAAAGGGCGACGCCATCTTGCGGGTAGCCCAGGGTGCGGCTGAGCCGGTAAGTGTGGAGGGCTGGCACACGGCCAAAGCGGTGCCGCTCATCAAGGGTAAGAAAGGCTCGGAAGTGCGCCTGACGGTACGTAAAGCCGATGGCTCGACCAAGATTATTGCCATCATCCGCGATGTGGTGGTGATAGAAGATACGTATGCGCATTCAGTCATTATCAATGACCCGAGCGGCGTGAAAATCGGCTACCTGCGCCTACCCGCCTTCTATGCCGACTTCAACGACAACGGCGGCCGCTCCTCGGCTCAGGACGTGAAGAAAGAGTTGGCCAAGCTCACGGCCGAAGGCGTGAAGGGCGTGGTATTCGACCTGCGCACCAACGGCGGCGGTTCGCTCAACGATGCCGTGGAAATGGCCGGCCTGTTTATGCCCAGCGGCCCGATGGTGCAGGTGCATGATAACCGCGGCGTAACCCAGGTCCTTAACGACAAGGACCCGCGCGTGCAGTACAGCGGCCCGCTCGTGGTGCTGGTGAACAAGTACAGCGCCTCGGCCTCCGAGATTCTGGCCGCCGCCATTCAGGACTACAAGCGCGGCATCATCATGGGCTCGGCCAGCACCTACGGCAAGGGCACGGTGCAGCGCATCATTGACCTCGATGAGACGCTGCCCACGGAGCTGGCTTCGCTCAAGCCGTTTGGCTCGCTCAAGTTCACGATGCAGAAGTTTTACCGCGTCACCGGGGGTTCGACTCAGTTCAAGGGGGTAGCCTCCGATATCGTGCTGCCCGATGTGCTTTCGTACCTCGACCAGGGCGAGAAAGAGTCGGACTACCCGCTGAAGTGGGACGAAATCAAGCCCGCCGGCTACCGCCCCTGGGACGACCAGCCCAACTACGCCAAGCTGGAAGCCAACAGCAAGGCCCGCGTGGCGGCCAGCCCGGCCTTCCAGCAAATGACGGAGCTGGTGCAGAGCCTGCGCAAGCGCAAAGACGAGACCGTGGTTTCGCTCAAGCTCGACAAGTTCCGCACGCTGCAACACCAGCTCAAGGCGGAGTCGGACAAGTATGAAGCCATCCAGAAGACGGCTACCCCCCTCGCGCTGGCTCCCCTGGCGGCCGACCGCACGGCCCTCGGCGGCGATTCGATAAAGGTGAACCGCTCCATGCGCTTCACCCGCGGCCTCAACAAGGACATCACCCTTGGCGAAGCCGTAGCCGTTATCAAAGACGAACAATAATCGCGGATTGAGCGGATGGCGCTGATTTATTTGGCGCTGGTGTAGTGCAATCGGGTTCTATTTTGAAGCTCCTGAGCCGTTGGCTCAGGAGCTTTTTTTGTCGTCAGCTTCTGCGTCTTCTGCGAAAACCTCTGCGTCTTCTGCGGGCTAAAAACACCTGCGCAGAGCCACTAATAAATTTAGTAAATCATCTAAAAAATAATTAGCAAACCGAAACTAAAATTCCTGGTAAAAGCGTTAACCTGGTATGACAATGACAACCGAAGCCCGCATCATTCCGCTCATTCCGGCCGAGACGTATCCGGCTCCGGTAATGGCCATTTCGCCCGCCGAGGCGGCGCTTACTCCCGAGGAGCAGGAGCAACAGCGCCTGGCCGACGAAACCTGGCGCCGCTCCATTCCGGCCCAGGTGTTTCTTAACTATTTCTCGGCCCTTAGCTCCCACATTCAGGAGGGCGAAAGCCCGTTGGGTGGGCTGGCGCACACGCCTTATTTCCGCCAGCACCAGGCTGAGCTGACCGAGGCCGACGCGGCCGCGCTCACCAAGCTGTTGCATACCTGCTGGAGCACTGAGTACGCCTTGCGCGCCACCGCCGAGCTGGGCGATGAGAGCTTCCTGCGCAACGCCCTGCACTGGACTTTCCCGCAGGCTTACCACACCATTCAGGTGGGCTTGCAGGCCTTCCTTTATACCACGGGCGTGCGCACCAACAATGCGCAGGTGGTGCGCCGCGAGGTGGGCCGGCTGGTGGTGAAAAACGCCTACCCCCGCCCAGTATCGTTTTACGCCGCCGGGGCCTACGGCGACTTTAGCATTCACCGCCTGCCGCTGGCGGGCTATAAGGCCGGCCTGCACATTGCTTCGCAGGAGATTGACGCGCAGGCCCAGATTGGCCAGTTTTTGCGCACCACCCGCAAGCAGAAAGCCATTACCACGCGCCAGCAGGTGCAGGCCAATTCGAACACGGCCATCCGCAGCCAAAAAACCGGCAAGCCCCTTGATAAGTGGACCGGCGCGCACTGGCAGCAAATTACCTGGCGCCTGGGCTACACCACCATCTTCGACCTGCTGGGCCGCCTGCGCATCTCGCAGACCAGCCGCGAGATTGAGCGCTACGTGGAGGCCGACATTGATTTCCGCCTGTTCCACAGTTCGTTGCTGAGCATCGTGAGCTACCTCAACGGCGTGCACGAAGCTTATGTAGCCAAGGCGCTGGGCTTGGCCCGCTACGAGCAGCTGGTGCGCGAGCTGCCGGCCCACTTGCAGCATGGCTTCGTGCAGGAGCGCCTGCGCACCCGCGTGCAGCCCGCCATCCTGAGCACCGAGCCCGAACCGGAGCTGAAAATGGCCGCCTAAATCACGGATTACGCGGATTTTAGCGGATTTCACGGATTTTGTGGACGATTCAGCCGCCCCGGTTCGGGGCGGCTTTTTTGGGCCGTACTTTTGCGGCCTGTTTTTGGGCTCATGCCCGCCTCCACCCAGTGGCCAAACGGAGTAGCATTGCACGAGCAGCGCCAGCTGAATCGTCCACAGAATCCGTGAAATCCGCTAAAATCCGCGTAATCCGTGATTCTGAGCGAACAAGAAATTCTGCGCCGTCATAAGCTCGATGAGCTGCGCGCCCTGGGCATTGAGCCCTACCCTTCCGAATTGTTTGATGTCAATTTTTCGGCCCAGGAAATCCAGGATAACTACTACCCCGAGCTGAATAACTTTCAGGAAGTAGTGCTGGCCGGCCGCCTTATGTCGGTGCGCGTGATGGGCAAGGCATCATTTGCGGAGCTGATGGACTCGTCGGGCCGCATTCAGCTCTACGTGAACCGCGATGAGATTTGCCCCGGCGAAGACAAGACGCTGTATAACACGGTGTTCAAGAAACTACTTGACCTAGGCGACTTTATCGGCGTGAAGGGCTACGTGTTTAAGACACAGGTGGGCGAAACGTCCATTCACGTGAAGGAATTGATGCTGCTGGCCAAGGCCTTGCGTCCCCTACCCGTAGTGAAAACCCGCAAGGACGAGGCGACCGGCGAGGAAATCACTTACGACGCCTTCACCGACCCCGAGCAGCGCTACCGCCAGCGCTACGTGGATATGGTGGTGAACCCGCAGGTGCGCGACACCTTCATCAAGCGCACGCAGCTGGTGCAGGCCATGCGCAACTACCTGAACGACAAAGGTTATCTCGAAGTAGAAACCCCGATTTTGCAGCCGCTCTACGGCGGCGCGGCGGCCCGGCCCTTCACCACGCACCACAACACGCTGGACATGACGCTCTACCTGCGCATTGCCAACGAGCTGTACCTCAAGCGTCTCATCGTGGGCGGCTTCGACGGCGTGTATGAGTTCTCGAAGGACTTCCGCAATGAGGGCATGTCGCGCTTCCACAACCCCGAGTTTACCCAGATGGAACTGTACGTAGCCTACAAAGACTACAACTGGATGATGGACCTGGTGGAGGAAATGGTGGAACGCGTGGCCCTGGCCCTGCACGGCAAAACCGAAGTGCAAGTGGGCGAAAACATCATCAATTTCCAGCGCCCCTGGCAGCGCTACACCATGTTTGAGGCTATCGAGAAATTCACGGGCGTAGCCATTGGGGAGATGGACGAGGCGGCGTTGCGCGAAACCGCCGCCAGGCTCAAAGTGGGCCTCGACCCGAGCATGGGCAAGTCGAAAATCATTGACGAGCTATTCGGCGAACACGTGGAGCCCAAGCTCATTCAGCCCACGTTTATTACCGACTACCCCGTCGAAATGTCGCCGCTCGCCAAGAAGCACCGCGACCACCCCGGCCTGGTCGAGCGCTTCGAGGCCATCTGCAACGGCAAGGAAATCTGCAACGCCTTCTCCGAGCTCAACGACCCCATCGACCAGCGCCAGCGCTTTGAAGACCAGCTGGAGCTGGGCAAGCGCGGCGACACCGAGGCGATGGTGCTGGACGAAGACTTTCTGCGCGCCCTCGAATACGGCATGCCGCCTACGGCCGGCCTGGGCATCGGCATCGACCGCCTGAGCATGATTATGACCAACTCGCACTCCATCCAGGATGTGCTCTTCTTCCCGCAGATGCGGCCCGAAGCAGGGGGGTAGGCCCGGCGGCAACCCAACGAACGGCTACGAAAAAGGCCCGCTACCAAAGAATGGCAGCGGGCCTTTTTTACAAAAGCTACAATCGAAAACTACGTTGGCAGCCAGAAAAGTGTGATGGAAGAGGATTCCGCCGCCGCGCATTCCCGAAAAAAATTGCGCGCCCTACCCCCTGCCAAACCTTCGGCCTTAGTCCAGGTCGGCGCTATAGTCCTCATCGCCAGCCACCGAGCGGCCGTTGCCCGCGCCGGCGGGGGTAGCGAGGTCGCCGGGCTCGGCGTTGCTCATGGCAGTGAGCAGCGCATCGGCGGCGTGCAGGTCGGGGTTGGCGCTGGCAGCCGCCGGCGGCTCTTGCAGCTTGCTTAGGGCAGTCTGAGCTTGCTTGCCCAGGTCGGCCCACCACTTGCGGGCCGATTCGCGCAGGTCGTGGCGGGCGTCTTCGCCCGTTTCGGGGGCCAGTAGCAGGCCGGCCACAATGCCGGCGGTGGCGCCCGCCAGCAGCGAGACGATAACTTTTCCGTTGTCAGTAGGCATGGGTAAACTGAAATTTAACAGGGAGTGTGAGATAAAAACCCTGTTGCAGCAAACGGGAAAGTAACCCTGACGGTTAGCCCTGGTGCTAAAAAAGCCCCACGCCAGCGGCGTGAGGCTTTTTTACTATCAAAAAGAACCAAGTAGTTTACTTAGTGGCGTCTTTTGCGGCGTCAGCCCCTTTGTTGGCGGCTTCCTTTGCGGCATCAGCCCCTTTGTTAGCGGCGTCTTTCACAGCGTCAGTGCCTTTGTTGGCGGCGTCCTTTGCCTTGTCAGCCAGGTCGTTGCCTTTGCCCGACAAATCGTTAATCATTTTCGTGATTTCCGCTTTGCCTTTGCCAAGCTTGTCCTGCAGCTTGCCTACCAGTTCGTCGCCTTTGCCTTCGGCAAAAGTCAGGTCCTCATCCGTGAGCTGCGCGTATTGCTGCTTCAGCTTGCCCTTGATATCGTCCCAGTTGCCTTTGATATTAAGGCTGCCACCGGCCCCCAGCACGCCCATATCTTCGAGCTTGTCGCTTAGGCCTTTGAACTTGGTTTCGAGGTCGGCACTGTATTTATCGAACTGGTCGCCCAGCTGATTGCTGTAGCCTTTAGCGGCGCCTTTCCAGTTTTCGAGGGTAGCCGTGCCCTTATCGGGGGCCAGCAAAATGCCGGCAATAATGCCAGCTCCAGCACCAGCGAGGGCGGCAATCAGAATTTTGCCTGAGTTGTTATCTTCTTCGCGATACGACATGAGAAGGAAAAGAAAAATGTGGTAAGGTGGATTGGTCGGAGAGGGCAAAGCGTGTGCCACTGCCCCAGCGTTTGGGTTCTATACGGGTGACGGAGCGCCGGGTTCGGGCGCACCGTCATTTTCTTGTCCCAGCTGGCTGGCTCATTCAGTGTCAAGGCCTTACCTTACCAGCCTTCTCAGGAGTTTTCAGCTATGCCTTTACCCATACGCTACAGCAGCATTTGCCTGCTACCCTTGGCCAGCCGCCTGTTGCCGGGTGCCTGCTGCGCGCGGGTAGCTGCGGGTGCCCAGCCTTAATTTCGCGGCGTCATTTCTCCCTTGTTCTCATGGCTTCCGAAAAAAAATATTTCCGCAACGCCCAGCCGTTCCGCGTTCCCACCACCGATGGCAAGCTCATTGAAGAGCATATAGGCCTGGCCAGCACCCACACGGCCCAGTATAGCGTGGCCCACATGGTGGCCCCGCCGCAGTGGAGCGAGCCGCACCAGCGCCCCGAGTTTGACGAAATAACGATTGTGGTGCGGGGCCGCAAGCGCTTCGAGATAGAGGACGACGTAGTGGAGCTGCAGGCAGGCGAGTCGCTGCTGATTCGGGCGGGGGCCCGCGTGCGCTATTCCAATCCGTTTGAGGCGGAGTGCGAATACTGGTCGGTGTGCGTGCCCGCGTTTAGCCCGGACACCGTGAACCGGGAAGAATAAACTGGCGACTTTTGGTTATAGCTTTATAAAAACCCAAGACAATTTTCCGTCGTTTTTCCAATAAAAGGTTCCAGAACAGCGCATTATTTATTTTCAGTAGCCTCTCAAACCAGGAGATTACGCTGGGCCGTATGTGCACAACGCCCTACCCCCCAGCTAATGAAAGTGCTACAGCCAGAAGACGAAAGCGAGCTGATAACCCGGTTATACGCCCGCGATGAGACGGCAATGGCTCATTTCTACCAGCATTATAAGCGGGCGCTCTACCACACCATCTGGCGGATTGTTCGGCAAGACGAGGTGGCGGAGGATTTACTGCAGGAGTGCATGGTAAAATTCTGGGTGGCCTTCCCCACCTACGATACCCGCAAGGGCCGGCTTTTCACGTGGGCTCTGCAAATTGGCCGCAACCTGGCCCTCGACTTTCTGCGCGAGCAGCGCCGCAAAACGCAGCTCACCTCGCCGCTTACCGAGGAGGTTACCAGCAACCGGGCGGCCCCCGTTAGCTTTTATCCCGAACACATTGGGGTGCGCGACTGGCTGAACCTGCTGAGCAGCAGCGACCGCCGGCTGCTGGAGCTGCTCTACCTCGAAGGCTATTCGCAGTCGGAGGCGGCGCAGGAGCTGGCCATCCCGCTGGGCACGGTTAAGACGCGGGCGGGCCGCATTATCCGCAATCTCACGCGCGTGGTTAACTAAGCTTCTCGCAACGGAGCGGCGTTGGGCTTGCCGGATAGTTTTTGGGCATAAAAAAAGGCCGCGCCACCCGGCACGACCCTTTCCAAACCCGGACGCAGCGAGAATTCCCACCCAGCGCTGGTCCGTGGCTCCAACCCAGGGGCTAGTGCCGGAACAAAAGTTCGCGGTACTTCACCAGGGGCCAGTCCTCATCGGCCACCAGCAGCTCAAGCTTGTCGGCCGCGCGGCGAATCACCGCGAATTTTTCCTTTACCTCGTCGCAGTACGCGATGGCGCGCGTGCGGGCATCCTCAATCTTGTTGGCTACTTTGCGGGCTTCCACCATCGCGTCCACCGTCGTTTTGATGGTCGATACGTAGCGCGAGATGGATTTAATCATCTCCACCGTCACTTCGCTGTTTTCGTCGTCGAGGCCCAGCTCACGCAGGCCGCGCACGTTCTGCACCAGCTTGTTTTGATAGGTGAGCGCCGTGGGAATAACGTGGTTGATGGCGAGGTCGCCGAGCACGCGGCTCTCAATCTGGATTTTTTTGGTGTAGTCTTCCAGCAAAATCTCGTGGCGGGCGTGCAGCTCTACTTCCGAAAGAATGCCGTGACGGGCAAACAGCTCGGCGGCATCATTGCGCACCATCGCATCAAGGGCCAGCGGCGTAGTGGGCACGTTGGCCAGGCCGCGGCGGGCGGCTTCGTCCTTCCACTCGTCGGAGTAGCCATTGCCTTCGAAGCGAATGTCCTTGGAAGAAATCACGTAGCTACGCAGCACATCCACGATAGCCACTTCCTTCTTTTTGCCCTGCGCAATCAGCTCATCCACTTCCTGCTTGAAATCAATAAGTTGGTCGGCCACAATAGCGTTGAGCGTAGTCATGGCCGACGAACAGTTGGCCGACGACCCTACGGCGCGCAGCTCAAATTTGTTGCCGGTGAAGGCAAACGGCGACGTGCGGTTGCGGTCCGTATTGTCGAGCAGAATAGCCGGAATCTTATCAATACCCAGCTTGAGGTAGATATTATCCCCTTTGTCAAGCGGCAGCTTGGCGGTGCGCTCTAATTCGTCGAGCACGCCGTCGAGCATCGAGCCCAGGAATACCGACATGATGGCGGGCGGCGCTTCGTTGGCCCCGAGGCGGTGGTCGTTGCTGGCCGAGGCGATGCTGGCGCGCAGCAAGTCGCCGTAGCGGTGCACGGCTTTCACCGTAGTAATAAAGAAGGCCAGGAACTGGAGATTTTCTTTCGGCCGGCGGCCGGGGGCCAGCAGGTTCACGCCAGTGTCGGTGCTCATCGCCCAGTTGTTGTGCTTGCCCGAGCCGTTGACGCCGGCGTAGGGCTTCTCGTGCAGCAGCACTTTAAAGTTGTGCTTCAGGGCCACGCGGTCCATCACGTCCATCAACAGCTGGTTGTGGTCGATGGCCAGGTTGGCGTCTTCAAACGTGGGGGCGCACTCGTATTGGTTGGGCGCTACCTCGTTGTGGCGGGTGCGCAGCGGAATACCCAGGGCGTTGGCTTCTTCCTCGAAGTCGAACATGAAGGCGTGCACGCGCGGCGGAATCGAGCCAAAGTAGTGGTCTTCCAGCTGCTGACCCTTGGCCGAGGCGTGGCCAAACAGGGTGCGGCCGGTCATCACCAAGTCGGGGCGGGCGTCGTAGAGCGCTTTGTCAACCAGGAAGTATTCCTGCTCGATGCCGAGCGTGGTATTCACGCGCTGCACGTCTTTGTCGAAGTACTGGCACACATCAAGAGCGGCTTTTTCCAGCACGGCCAACGACTTGAGCAGCGGCGCTTTATAGTCGAGCGCCTCGCCGGTGTAGGCCACGAAAATGGTGGGGATGCAGAGCGTTTTGGCCCCTACCGTTTCGATGATGAAGGCGGGCGAAGTGGGGTCCCAGGCGGTGTAGCCGCGGGCCTCGAAGGTGTTGCGAATGCCGCCGTTGGGAAACGACGAGGCATCGGGCTCCTGTTGCACCAGCGCCGAGCCCTTGAAGTTCTCAATCGGCCGGCCGTCGGAGTTGAGGTCGAAGAAGGAGTCGTGCTTTTCGGCGGTAGCGCCGGTGAGGGGCTGAAACCAGTGCGTGTAGTGGGTAGCACCCTTGGCCATCGCCCACGTTTTCATGGCGGCGGCCACGGCATCGGCCACCGAGCGCTCGATGGGCGTGCCATGCTTAACGGCCGATTGCAGCTTCTTGAAATACTCGCCGGGCATGTTGGCCCGCATGGCCTCCTGGTTGAACACGTTTTGCCCAAACGAGTCGGACCGGCGGGCGGCCAAAGGCTTTACCGTCAGCGCCTGGCGCTGGTCAACGAGTTCGAGGGCTTTGAAGCGAAGAATGGCCATACTGGCAGGGTAAAATAATAGGAGAAGTGGCTTAGGATGGGCAAAGGTAAGAAAAAAAACGCTTTTTTGGATAGACACCTCGCGAACAGGACGGCACTAAAGCTAAAAACGTATTTTTATTCTCGCTACCCCCCAACTTTTACCATGTCTTTTCTGAAATCATGTTATTTTTAGAGAATATTACTGAATTTTCTTGAGTCAGCCCGAAAAGAGTCTTCTCAGCCAGCGGAAGAGGATATTCCGGAAAACTACGAACAAGCACATAATACAATGATAATCAGCGTTTAATTCTCTTCATCACCTATTGGCGGCGACTCGAATAGTTTGCCTGCGCCAGGAGCGGCTGACGCCCCCTACCCCGGCAAGCCGATACCTTTGGGGCTATGCTACATAATTTGGTTAGCCGCATTCGCCAGTTTCGCCGCCAGCGGGGGCAGCGGCAGCAACGCGCCAACCTGGACCACACCGACGCGGCGGCGCTAGCCACCCAGGCCGCGCCCGACCCCACGCGCCTGCTGCTGGTGCGCAACGACTCTATCGGCGACTACCTGCTCTACCGGCCCTGGCTGCGCCGCCTCAGCGAAGTGGCGCGGGGCCGCGGCCAGCGCATCACGCTGCTGGCCAATGCGCTGTGGGCCCCGCTGGCCCGCGCCTGGGACGCCGACCTGGTGGAGGCAGTGGTGGCGGTGGATTTTGGCCGCTTCATTACCGACCTGGCCTACCGGGCCGAGGTGCTGCGCGGTGTGGGCATGGTAGGTTTTGGCGAGGTGGTGTACCCGCTGCACGTGCGCGAAGCGGCCGTCGAAAACTTCATCCGCTTTATGCGGGCACCGGTGCGGGTGGCCAGCCAGGGCGAGCACCGCACCGGGCCGTGGTTTGAGGTGCTTGACGCGGGCTACACGCGGCGGCTGCCTACCACGCGCGCGGTGCTGTTTGAGTACGACCGCAACCGCGAGTTCTTCGAAAACTGGCGGGCGGGCGGGGGGCTTTCTTCCCTAGAATTATCCGCCGCCGAGCCCCCTACCCCCCTGCGCCTGCCCGATGCCGTGCTGGCCGCCGGCGCGGCCGAGGCCGCCACCAATGGCCCCTACGTGGTGCTGTTTCCGGGGGCCAGCGCCCGGCAGAAGCGCTGGCCGGCCGGCCACTTCGCGCAGTTGGCCGGCGCGCTGCACCAGCGCTATGGTAGCTACTACCGGCTGGTGCTGGCCGGCAGCCCCACCGATGCCGCCGATGCCACGCGTATTAGTAAGGCGGCCGGCCCGGCCGTACCGCTCGATAATCGCTGTGGGCAAACCAACCTGCCCGGCCTGGCCGCGCTGGTGGCCGGTGCCCACCTGCTGATTAGCAACGATACCGTGGCCGCCCACCTCGCCGCGCAGGCCGGCACGCCCTGCCTGGTGCTGCTGATGGGCGAGAATTACGGCAAGTTTTTCCCCTACCCCCCCCATTTACTGCAAGCGCCCTGCCGCTGCCTGTTTCCGCCCAGCCAGGAGGCCCGCTTCGCGCGAGGCGACTTTACGCCGCCAGCCACTGACCCCGATATGGGCCAGATTGCCCCGACGCGGGTGATGTTCGCAGTTGGTGAAATGATGAGGTGGTGAGATGGTGAGTGGTGAGAGAACGTCATCTCACCTCCATCGTACCTTTGCGAGCTTATGACTCCCCAAACCGTTGCCTTTTATACGCTGGGCTGCAAGCTCAACTTTTCTGAATCGTCGGCCCTGGGCCGGCAGTTTGAGGAGCGCGGCGTGCGCCGCGTCGAGTTTGAGCAGGGCGCCGATGTGTACGTCGTGAATACCTGCTCCGTCACTGACCACGCCGACCGCAAGTGCCGGCGGGTGGTGCAGCAGGCGCTCAAGCACAATCCCAAGGCCTTTGTGGCCATCGTGGGCTGCTATGCGCAGCTCAAGCCGCAGGAAATTGCCAGCATTCCGGGCGTGGGCGCGGTGCTGGGCGCGGCCGAGAAGTTTCGGCTGGCCGAGATTCTGACCGAGCTGGAACTCCCTACCCCCGGCGCGGCGGCCGGGCCGGGCCGAGTGTTCGCCTCGCCTATTAGCGAGGCGCACGAGTTTCATCCGGCGCAGTCGCTGGGCGAGCGTACGCGCACGTTTTTGAAGGTGCAGGATGGCTGCGACTATTCGTGCTCGTTCTGCACCATTCCGCTGGCGCGGGGCGCGAGCCGCTCGGGCAGCGTGGCCTCGGTGGTGGCGCGGGTGGAGGCATTGGCCGCGCAGGGCGTGCGGGAAATCGTGCTCACGGGCGTTAATCTCGGCGATTTTGGCGTGCAAGGCCCCGAGCGCGAGCGGCGCGAAAACTTCACCCAGCTGGTAGAAGCCCTGGACCAGGTAGCGGGCATTCGGCGCTACCGCATCAGCTCGTGCGAGCCCAATTTGCTCACCGACGAGATTATTCAGACTGTGGCGGCCTCGCGGCGCTTCATGCCGCACTTTCACTTGCCGCTGCAAAGCGGTTCCGATAAGATTCTGGGCCTGATGCGCCGCCGCTACCGCCGCGCCCTCTACGCCGAGCGCGTGGCCCGCATCAAGGAGCTGATGCCGCACGCCGGCATTGGGGTGGATGTGATTGTGGGCTTTCCGGGCGAAACGGAGGCCGACTTTCTGGAAACCTACCAGTTTCTCAACGAGCTGCCCGTCAGCTACCTGCACGTGTTTCCGTATTCGGAGCGGGCCAATACGCTGGCTCCTACCCTGCCCGGCCGGGTGCCCGAGCGCGTGCGCTCCGAGCGCACCACCCAGCTGCGCAGCCTGTCAGAAAAGAAGAAGCGCGCCTTCTACGAGCAGCACGTGGGCCTCGAAACCGAAGTGCTTTTCGAAGACGACGTGACCGCTGGCCGGGTCGAAGGCTACACGCCCAACTACATCCGCGTGGCCGCTAAGTACGACCCGCTGCTGGTGGGCGAAATCCGGCCACTACGCCTCACCCAGGTAAACGCGCTGGGCCTGATGGAAGCGGAGGAAACCGGAATCACGGATTACGCGGATTTTAACCGGATTTCACGGATTTTGTAGACGACCTTATCGGTCCTTACTTAAACTGGTCGAATTGAAAAGGGACGCTTGGGTAGGCGGCCCTTTTTACGTCCACAAAATCCGTGAAATCCGCTAAAATCCGCGTAATCCGTGATTTAGATGGCCCGTTGCAGCACGGCTACCAGCTGTTGCATCAGGGCCTGCTGCTCCAGCAGGTGCTGGTTGCGCTGCTCGGCCAGGGCCAGCTGGTGCTGGAGGTATTGAGTTTGCAGCGCGGCCGTGAGGTAGGCGGGGTCGGGTGAGGGAGGTAGGGCCACATGCGGCGCGGGCGGCGTGGCAGCCAGCGAGGGGGGTAGGGCTGCGGGCAGCGTGGCGGCCGGCGGGGGGGGTAGGGCCGCAACCGGGGCAGAGAAGCTGGGCACCGGCGGAGCGGTGGCCGACACCCCGGCCGGCTCGGGGGCGTGGACGGCTTGCGCAGCTGCCAAAGCCACCGTGGCAGCCACATCGGCGGGCTGCAACAGTGAAGCGGGGCCAGCAACATGGCGGCGCGGCGGGCGTGCTAGCTCGGCCAGGTCGATGGGTTCAAAAGCGGACGCCGACGGGGCGGCGGGGGCTTCCTGAGCGGGCAGGGCAGGCGCATCGGAATCGAGTAGCATGGTGCCTTCGCCCATCAGTAGCCAGTCTTTCGACACATTTGGATAAGTCTCGAATACCTTGCACAGCAGGTCGTAACCGGGCTTATTGCGCTCATCAACCAAGTGCTGAATAACCGTAGCCGTCTTGTCCAGCGACTGCGCAAAGGCGTTTTTACTCAGTCCAAGGTGCTGAATAAGTTGGGTAAAGCGTTGGCCAATGGAAGCAGGGGTAGGCATTTGCACAAATGAAAAGTTGCACAAATGTAAAAGCTCCGACTGACTTACGTCAACCGGAGCTTTTACAGCGTTCACTACATCAATCCGCGAAATCCACCCAATCAGCGAAAATCCGCGATTTATTCGTAGCGCAAACTGTCAATCGGGTCCAAGGCTGCCGCCTTGCCGGCTGGGTACGAGCCCGCTAGCAGGCCCACCGTAATACAAATGGTGAGCCCTACCCCCACCCACAGCCACGGCACCAGAAACGACTTGCTGCCCGCCAGCACGGCCACTGCGTTGCCGGCCCCAATGCCCAGCAGGATGCCGAACGTGCCGCCCAGCACGCAAATGACAATGGCCTCCAGCAAAAATTGCAGCCTTATTTGCCGGGCGGTAGCACCCAGCGCCTTGCGAATCCCGATTTCGCGGGTGCGCTCCGTCACCGACACCAGCATGATATTCATGAGGGCGATGCTGGCCCCGAGCAGCGCCAAAAAGGCGATGGAGCCGCCCGCCAGGCGCATCTTGCCGCTGAGCGAATCGAGGGTGCCGCTGAGCGAGTCGGGGCTTTCGAGGTCGAAGGAATCTTCCTGGCCCAGGCGGTCGTGGCGCACGGCGCGCATCACGCCGGTGGCCTGGCTTTGCAGAAAACCCAGCCCGGCAGCGTTAGCAGTGGCCGTTTTCACGTCGTAGGTGAGCGCACCCTGGCGGGGCAGCTGGTTGCCGGTTTCGAGGGGCACCAGCAGCAGGCGGTCGGCGCCGGAGCCGCCCATCGTGCTGCCGCTTTTTTCGAGCAGGCCCACCACCCGGAAGCGCTGGCCCAACGCATATATATACTGGCCCACGGGGTTAAGCTGCGGGAAGAGCTTGTCTTTCATCTCACTCCCGATAATGGCCACGTGGGCCCCGGTATTGAGCTCAGCGGGCGAAAAAGTGCGGCCCTGAGTTAGCGTGTAGCTCTGGATGTGCAGGTAGTTTTCATCACCGGCCACCACCTGCATGTTGGGGTTGGTTTTCTGGCCGTTGGCCTTGATTTCGGCACTGCCGCTGATGGAGGCCGACACGCCTACCACGGCGGCCGGCTCGCGGCGGGCCAGCTCTTTCTTGTATAAAGTGGCCTGCAAGTAGCTGAGCGCCGGGTACTGCTTGCCCTGCACGCCGCCCCGCCGGAAGCGGTTGCCATAACCTTTGGCCTTGATTTCGAAGGCATTAGCGCCCAGGCTGGCGAAGGTGTCGCCGAGCGAGCTGCGCATGGCGTCGATGGCCGTGAGGATGCCCACCAGGGCCATCAGCCCAATGCTCACGATGAGGGCCGTGAGAATGGTGCGCAGCAAGTTGCCACTGATGGAGCGCAGGGCCTCGCGAATATTTTCCAGGTAACTCATAAAAATCGCGGATTGACGCGGATGGGGCGGATTTCGCCGATTCGGACGGCGTGAGGGGGGTAGGGCGGCCAGCCGGTCCCGAATGTGGCGGCCGGCCCGTACCTTGAACTACGGTTGCAGCCGGCCCGTTGGGTAGGCAGCTCTTAGTCCTCAAAAGTATGTTCTTAAAGCGTTTTGTCCTGCTGCTGGTCCTGCTGGCCCCTACCCTGGCGGCCCGCGCCAACCATATTTTCATCCCGATGGATGATACCCAGAAGGAATGCCTCAAAGCTTACGGCCTGTGCTACTGGGCGTTGAGCAAGCAAATTGAGATTGATTGGCTGCTGAATTACCGCGGCGGCTCGTTTGCCTGCGAATCGCAGCCGGCCCTCGAAAATGAGCTGAACGTGCGCGGCATCACGTTCCAGACCATCTCGGAGGCGCAGTACACCAGCATTTTGCAGCAGATAGCCGACCCCAATGCCAATATGGACGTGATGAAGCTGGAAAAAGTCCCCAAAATTGCGGTGTACACGCCCAAGGGCAAGCAGCCCTGGGACGATGCCGTGACGATGGTGCTGACCTACGCCGAGATTCCGTACGATAAAATTTACGACGATGAAGTACTGAGCGGCGTGCTGCCCAAGTACGACTGGCTGCACCTGCACCACGAAGATTTCACGGGCGAGTATGGCAAGTTTTACAGCGCCTACCGCTACTACCCCTGGTACCAGCAGCAGGTGCGCGATGCCGAAGCGGCCGCCAAGCGCAATAACTTCAAGAAAGTGAGCGAGATGAAGGCCGCCGAGGTCGTGAAGATGCAGGAATTTATCGCGGGCGGCGGGTTTATGTTTGCCATGTGCTCGGCCACCGATAGCTACGACATTGCGCTGGCCGGCCTGGGCGTGGACATGGTGGGGCCGATGTACGACGGTGACCCCGCCGACCCCAACGCCCAAAGCAAGCTCAACTTCAACCGCACGCTGGCTTTTCAGAATTTTCACCTGAAGACGAACCCGCTGGAGTACGAATATTCCGACATCGACATGCAGCCGCAGGAGCGCGGTTTATACGAGCAAAACGATTATTTTCAGCTCTTTACCTTCTCGGCCAAGTACGACCCGGTGCCGACCATGCTGACCCAGGACCACGAGCGGACCATTCACGGCTTCATGGGCCAAACCACGGCGTTCCGCAAAAGTCTCATCAAGCCCGACGTCGTTATCATGGGCGAAACCAAGCAGGAT
This sequence comes from Hymenobacter psoromatis, assembly GCA_001596155.1. Taxonomy (NCBI): domain Bacteria; kingdom Pseudomonadati; phylum Bacteroidota; class Cytophagia; order Cytophagales; family Hymenobacteraceae; genus Hymenobacter; species Hymenobacter psoromatis. The sequence goes on from CP014771.1 coordinate 866,146, forward strand.
GGGGAGGTGCGCTACATGCACGGCACCCTCGGCAAAGGCACCTGGACTTTTTACGGCGGCCACGACCCGGAGGACTACCAGCACCTGGTGGGCGAAGAGCCGACCGACCTCTCGCTGCATCCCAATTCGCCGGGTTATCGCCTCATTCTGAACAACGTACTATTTCCGGCGGCCAAGAAGAAGAAGCAGAAAACCTAAACCCGGCTGGCTACTGCTCCCTACCCCCCTCCCTCCCGCTGGCGTTGTCAGCGGGAGTTTTTTTGTGAATAGGCTGCCATTTTACCAATCTAAGAGCCAGAAAATTATCAATAAAATACCATAATTATTTTAAATGTACAATTTTGTAAATTACATGGTTATCTTCGCGGCAGTACTATCCGCGTCCTACCCCTATTCCATTACGTTATGCGAGTTTTTACTACCCTGCTCGGCTGGGGCTGGGGCCTGGCCGCCGTGCTGAGCGCCGCGTCGGCGCGGGCTCAGGTTGACAGCGTGCGGGCCAGCACGCTGCCCGGCCGGCAAGTAGCCGAGAAGGCGTACAATGCCGGCCTGGCGTTTTTCACGGCCCAAAACTACCCGGCGGCGCTGGCCAGCTTCGACCAGGCCGTGACAACCAAGGCCGATTTTGCGCCCGCCTACGCCAATCGCGCCGCTACTCAGCTGGCCCTCAGGAACTACCCGGCCGCCGTGGCCGACTACGACCAGGCCCTGAAACTGGAGCCGGGCGCCTTCGCCAGCTACTACGGCCGGGGCCAGGCCCAGGAAGCCGCCGGCCAGACCCCGGCCGCCGAGGCCGACTACGGCGCGGCCCTGCAAGCCAACGCCGCCTACGCGCCGGCCTGGTACCACCGGGGCGTGCTGCGCTTCGAAAAGGGTGAATACCAGGCCGCCCACGACGATTTTGACGGGGCCGTGAAGGCCGACCCGGCCTACGCTTTTGCCTACCACGACCGCGCCAGCACCAGCCTGCGGCTGGGCAACTACCCGGCCGCCGTGGCCGATTATTCGCGAGCGCTGGAATTGCAGCCCACGCTGCTACCCGCCCTGCTCAACCGGGCGGCCGCCGAGCGCCACACCAACCAGCTGCCCGAAGCCCTGCGCGACTACGACGCCTACCTGACCCAGAGGACCGATAACCCGCTGGCTTTCACCAACCGGGGCAACGCGCGCTTCGAGAACAAGGACTACGCCGGGGCGGTGGCCGACTTTGACCGCGCCTTGGCCCTCGACCCCAAATACGCCTACGCCTGGAACAACCGCGCCGCCGCCGAGCTCAAGCTCAAGCAATACGCCAAGGCCAACGCCGACGCCACCGAGGCCCTGCGCCTGGCACCCCGCTACGCCGAGGCTTATCTCAACCGCGGCCACGCCCGCGAAATGCTGCGCCAGGCCGACGAAGCCTGCCAGGACTGGCGCCAGGCCGCCGCGCTGGGCCTGCGCGCCGGCAATAGCTACGCCGCCGCCGCCGGCTGCGCGGGCGCGGCTGCCGAAGAAGTGGGGGATAAATAGCCGCTAGGCCGGACCAGGAATCGGCTCGAAAGAAGAACGGTCATGCTGACGAAGGAAGCATCTCTACCGCTTCATTGACCAGTTCTGATGAAGCGGTAGAGATGCTTCCTTCGTCAGCATGACCGTTCTTCTGGGTCTGAATTTATAAAACAATTTTATAAAATATTTACCTTATATGAAACGGATATTTTTATCTAGTATTTTACTAACCATCAGCTTACTAGCAACCGAAACCCGCGCGCAAAGCGTCGATTTTTCCAAGGACGAGTTTGGGGCCGACAAGCAGGGGCTGAGGGAAGCGCTGCGCGAGCTGAAGGCCGGCGACGAGGCCTACCAGGCCGACCCGGCGCACTACGGGGCGGCCCTACCCCACTACCTGGCCGCCCAGCAGTTCAACGCTAATAACGCCGGGCTGAACGTGAAAATCGGCGATTGCTACCTGCATTCGGGCACCAAAACGCTGGCCCTACCCTACCTGCAAAAGGCCAAGACGCTGGACCCGGCCAGCGACCCGCGCCTGCACTACCTGCTGGCCCGCGCCCTGCACCTGAGCGCCAAGTGGGCCGAAGCCAGCAAAGAATATCAGCTCAGCAGTCCCACCAGCGCCCGCGACCAGGCCCGCGAAAGCGAGCCCGTGACGGCCGAGGACCTGGCCCGCCGCATCCGGGAGTGCCACAATGGCCAGGAGCTGGCGAAGAACCCGGTGCGCGTGTTTATCGACAACGCGGGGCCGGCCGTGAACTCAGCTTACTCCGACTACGGCCCCGTGGTGTCGGCCGATGAGGCGCTGCTGCTCTTTACCTCGCGCCGCCCCAACGGCCCCAACGCGCCCAAAGACCCCGCCAGCGATGGCTATTTTGAGGATATTTACCAGACCACCGCGCGGGGCCAGGACTGGCAGCCCGCCACCAACCTGGGCGCGCCCGTGAACACTGCCGGCCACGACGCCACCGTGGGCCTCGCCCCCGACGGCCAGCGCCTGCTGGTGTACGCGGACGAAAACGGCGGCGACCTGCGCGAAACCGAGCTACAGGGCACCACCTGGACCAAGACCCAGCGCCTGCCCGGCCGCATCAACTCGAAGTACCACGAGTCGTCGGCCGCGTACTCGCCCGATGGGCGCTACCTCTACTTCGTGAGCGACAAGCCCGAGGGCAGCCGCGGCGGCCGCGACATCTACAAAGTGGACCTGGCCGGCAAGGGCCTGCCCGAAAACCTGGGCCCGGTCATCAACACGCCCTACGGCGAGGAGGCCGTTTTTTTGATGCCGGACGGCAAAACGCTCTACTTTTCGTCGGAAGGCCACAATTCGATGGGCGGCTACGACATCTTCAAATCAACGCTGCGCGAGGGCAAGTGGAGCGAGCCCGAAAACCTGGGCTGGCCCATCAACACGCCCGACGACGACGTATTTTTCGTGACGTCGGCCTCGGGGCGGCACGGCTATTATTCCTCCGACCGGCCCGGCGGCCTGGGGGGTAAGGATATTTACCGCATCACGTTTTTAGGTCCCGAAAAGCCGCCCGTGCTCAGCGAGGAAAGCCCACTACTGGCCTCGCGGCTGGCCCCGCTGGCGCAGCCGCCGCTGGCCCCGCCGGTGGCGGTGGCCACGGCCCAGGTCACTATTCTGAAAGGCACCGTGACGGACGCGTTAACTAAGCAGCCGTTATCGGCTACTATCGAGCTGGTGGATAACACTACCAGCCAGACTATTGCGTCGTTTCATAGTAATGCCACATCGGGCAAATACTTGGTGAGCCTGCCCTCCGGCACCAACTACGGCATTGTGGTGCGGCAGGATGGCTACCTGTTTCACTCCGAAAACTTCGACCTGCCCGCCGGGGCCGCCTACGCCGAGGTAGTGAAGGATATTCCGCTGAAGAAGCTGGAAGTGGGGGTAGTCATCGTGTTGAATAACATCTTCTTCGACACCGGCAAAGCCATTCTGCGCCCCGAAAGCACCGCCGAGCTGGAGCGCCTGCAAGCCCTGCTGGCCGACCAGCCCGCCATTCGGCTAGAAATGGCCGGCCACACCGACAACGTGGGCAAGCCCGCCGCCAACCAGGACCTGAGCCAGCGCCGCGCCCAAGCCGTGGTGAGCTACCTCACCGCCCACGGCATCGCCGCCGACCGCCTCACCGCTGCCGGCTACGGCGACACCAAGCCCGTCACAGCCAACACTACCCCCGCCGGCCGCCAGCTCAACCGCCGCACCGAATTTAAAGTAACGGGCAAGTAGGCAGTATTTTAGCTAGCACTGACGTACGCTACCTGATGGATTAAGCACTCAAAACGACAGCTGGTCCCAGAAGACCACTTTGCCATCCTGGTTGTGCACGAACTGCACGTTGCCATCCTGCGACACCAGGATGGCCAGGCACTCGGGCGCGGCCAGGCACAGGCGGTAGGCGGCCCGGTGCCGGGTGCCGCCGTGGTCGGCCGGCACGGGTTGCAGGGTCTGGCCCTCCATATCCAGGGCGCGATATACCTGGCTGAGGGGTACCTGCGTGGCCTGAATTTCCACCCCAAAGCCCACCAGGTCAATCTGCTGGGTAAACATCAGGGCCCCATCGACGGCACCCATGTCGGCGATGCAGTCGGCAAAACGGTCTATTTCGGTCGCCAGGGCCAGCAGCTCCGGGTCGCGTGAGCATTGAAAGTGCGCCCAGCTCAGCTCGCCCAGCTCCAGCAAGCGCCGCACGCAGGCTTGTATCAGCGTGCGAAAGCGGGGGCCGGGTCCGGTAGATAGCAGCCGGTATTTGGGCCGCAGCACGCCGCCCGGCGCGGTCAGCGCGTCCGCCCGATGCGTGGGCACCAGCACCACCAGCACCCCGTGGCCGCTGGCCCGCGAGCGCGTGAGGGCCCGGCGCTGCATGTGCAGCACAAACCGCATAATGCATTCTTCCTGGGTGAACGTCCATTCGAGCCCGGCCGCCGCCGGCCCCGCCAGCTGCTGGTTCTCGAAAAACCGCCCCTCGCCCCAAGCCATCGGAAACTGCAAAAAGCCGTGCCCGTCGATGCGCCCGCGCTGCAAAGTGAGCAGGCGCTGGCCGCCGTAATAAAACACGAGGCTGCCCGGCCCACTCACCTGCACCAGCAGCGCCGACGGGGCGGCGGCCAGCTCCTGGCGCGAGCTGTCGGGCACCCGGTCCCATTCGTGCCCACTAAAAAGCATGCCCCACAGCCGAAGCTCCCCGTCGGCCGCGGCCTCTACCGCCAGCAGGCTACCGCTGTGCTGCACGGCGGGGCTAAGCCGGCGCACTTCCTGCTCGTTCCAGGCCCGCACCTCGTCAAAGCGCACCAGGTGAAAATCCGTTAGGGCCACCGGCTGCGCCTCTAGCTGAGCCTGCCCGGCCAGCACGGCGTGGCACTCTACGGCCCGGCCCTCCTCAAAAAGCAGGCTGGCCTGGTAAAGCACCGAGACGAACCGCGTGAGCACCTCCGGCGTCGGCAGCGGCGTGGCCCCGGCCGGCCAACGCAGCTGCAGGGCACCGGCCAGGTCACTTGGGTAGTAGTGCGTGGTCATTAGCGCGAGGTTATGCAACGTAAAAAGAGGTTACGCAAGGTAGGAGCAATAGGTGCCCTTTCGCTTTGCGTAACCTCTTTTTACTTTATTAGGACTTACGCAAATCGTCTGTCATTGCGAGCAAAGCGAAGCAATCGCCCCAGAACGACACCCGCGCCAGAACGACACCCGCGCCAGTCGTTCTGGGGCGATTGCCGCGACCTTGCTTAATGCGCAACATGCTCGCCATGACAGACGTCTTTTGCGTAAGTACTATTTATGCAGCTTCGCGTACTACCCCTTGGCCGTCAGGGTAATATACGGAATAATGCATTCCTCCAGCGATACGCCGCCGTGCTGGAACGTGTCCTTGTAGTAGTTCACGTAGTAGTTGTAGTTATTGGGGTAGGCGAAGAAATAATCGCCGAGCGTGAAGACGTAGGCCGTGCTCACATTTTCGCGGGGCAGGAAAATGCTTTCCGGCTTGCGCACCACAAAGATGTCGCGGCTCTCGTCGAAGCCCAGGTTGCGGCCGTGCTTGTAGCGCAGGTTGGTGTTGGTGTTGCGGTCGCCCACGATTTTGTAGGGGCGCTTCACCCGAATGGTGCCGTGGTCGGTGGTGATGATGAGCTTGCCTTTCTTCTCCGAAATAGTCTGGAGCATCTCGTAGAGCGGCGAGTGCAAGAACCACGAGCGCGTGAGGCTGCGGTAGGCGCTTTCGTCGGCGGCCAGCTCGCGTATCATCGCCATATCGGTGCGGGCGTGCGAGAGCATATCCACGAAGTTATAGACGATAACGTTGAGCTTGTAGTTGTTGTGCAGGTTAGCCATCTTGCCCAGCAAGTCCTTGCCAGCCTGCAAGTTGGTTATCTTGTGGTAGCTATGCTTGGCCTTCTGGTTGTTACGCTGGAAATTGATTTCCAGGAACTCGGCCTCGTGCAGGTTTTTGCCCTCCTCGTCCTCATCCCACACCCACAGGTTAGGATATTTTTTCTGAATTTCGCCGGGCATCATACCCGCGAAGATGGCGTTACGGGCGTAGGCCGTAGTGGTAGGCAAAATGCTGTAGTATAACTCCTCCGAATCGACGGTAAACAGCTCGGCAATAATGGGTTCGAGCACCTTCCACTGGTCGTAGCGCAGGTTGTCGATGAGCACGAAATACACCGGCGTGTCGCCGGTTTGTTTCATCAGCGGGAATACTTTGTCCTTGAAGAGCTGGTGCGACATCATCGGCGCGTCCTTGTCGCGGCCGTTCACCCAGTCTTCGTAGTTCTCCATGATGAAGCGGCCGAAGTAGGTATTCGCCTCGTCCTTCTGCATGTTGAAAACCTCGGCCATGCTCTTGCCCTCGGTTTCGTTGATTTCCAACTCCCAGTACACCAGCTTCTTATACACATCCACCCACTCCGAAGGCGAGAGGCGGTCGGAGAGTTGCATCCCCAACTGGCGGAAATCGCGCTGGTAGCCCGAGTTGGTGGCCTCGGTCACCAAGCGCTTGTTATCCAGCACTTTCTTCACCGACAGCAGAATCTGGTTCGGGTTGACGGGCTTGATGAGATAGTCGGCGATTTTCGCGCCGATGGCACCCTCCATAATGTGCTCTTCCTCACTTTTGGTAATCATCACGACGGGCACCGTGGGGCGCACTATCTTGATTTCGGTGAGAGTTTCGAGGCCGGTGAGGCCGGGCATGTTTTCATCGAGAAAAACCAGGTCATAAGTATGTTCCTGCACCTCTTCGAGAGCATCGGCCCCGGAGTTGACGGGCGTCACATCATAGCCTTTATCCTTGAGAAAGAGGATGTGCGGCTTGAGCAGGTCAATTTCGTCGTCGGCCCAAAGAATGGAGTAGCGTTGCATAAGCAGGGGCGCGCCAAAGGGGCGCGCGAAGAGAAAAATGGTAAGCGGTAACGGCTTTAACGGCCGGGCAGGCCAGGCTAGTATCTGGGGGGTAGGCAGGCCGTCCGTAGCTTTACCGGAAAACCGGGGTTTGGGTTCCTGAATGCGGAGCTTAGTCGGCCAACCGGCCCCAAACCCCGGCCAATGACCCCCTACCCCCCCCGCTTGGCCGCGCCCGCCTGCGATGAATAAAAAGAAGATTTTCAACGACCCGGTGTACGGGTTCGTGACCGTGCCGACCGAGCTGCTGTTCGACCTCATCGAGCACCCGTACTTCCAGCGGCTGCGGCGCATTCAGCAGCTGGGGCTCACTAACTTCGTGTATCCAGGGGCGTTGCACACGCGCTTTCACCACGCGCTGGGGGCCATGCACCTCATGCAGCTGGCCCTGCGCACGCTCAAAGACAAGGGGGTAGGGATTTCGGCGGCCGAGGGCGAGGCGGCCCAGATTGCCATTCTGCTGCACGACATCGGCCACGGCCCGCTCTCGCACGCGCTGGAAACCAGCATTTTCCAGGATGTGCCCCACGAGCAGCTGTCGCTGTATCTGATGCAGCGACTCAACGAGGAGTTTGACGGCAAGCTGAGCCTGGCCATCGAGATGTTTCAGGGCAGCTACGGGCGCGATTTTTTTCACCAACTGGTTAGCTCCCAATTGGATATGGACCGGCTCGACTACCTCAACCGCGACTCGTTCTACACCGGCGTGCAGGAGGGTAGGCCGGGTGCCGACCGCCTCATCAAGATGCTGCAAGTGGTGGACGAGCGTCTGGTGCTGGAAGAAAAAGCCGTGTACTCGGTCGAGAATTTCCTGGTGAGCCGGCGGCTGATGTACTGGCAAGTGTATCTGCACAAGACCGTTACGAGCGCCGAGCAAATGGTGATTCGCACCATGCAGCGCGCCCGCGACCTGGCCCGCGCCGGCGTGGCGGTGCCGGGTAGCAGCTGCCTCACCTTTTTCCTGGGCCACGCCGTGACGCTGGCCGAATTCGAAACGGATACCGACATTCTCAACCACTTCGTGGAGCTGGATGATACCGATATCTGGTCGGCCATCAAAAGCTGGAAAGGCCACCCCGATAAGGTTTTGAGCTTCCTGGCCAAGAGCCTGATAAACCGCCAGCTGTTCAAAATTATCATCGCGCCCGAGCCCTACGACGAAGAGTTCCAGCTAGGCATCGTGGAGCTGATTGCCGAGCGCTTCGACCTCACGCCCGCCGATGCGCGGCAGCTGATGATAACCGGCCGCCTCAGCAACACCGCCTACGACCCGGCTAGTAATGAGACGATTAACATTCTCACCAAGCTCGGCAAGGTCGTGAACGTGGTGGAGGCGTCGGATTTACCCAATATTCGGGCGCTGAGCCAGAAAGTGCAGAAGTACTATATCTGCTACCCCAAGGAGATTTTGCGGGACTAACTGAATAGTGGCGCTAGTTCCAACTCGATGCCGGTGGCGGGGTCTACTAATGTTTTGTGACGGTCGAATGACTGATAATCACCCACTTGAGTAGAAAGCACAATACTTTTAAACTCAGGTAGTACTATCCAACACGATTTGATACCAGCTTGCAAGTAACGCTCCGCTTTGGCCGTCAACTCAACAATACTCTGTGATGGCGAGATAATTTCAACGGCGGTAAGCGGCAGTTGGGTGGCAAACTGCTCATCATGTTCCAGAAACCTGGGAGTTCCCGCATACAACGCTAGGTCGGGCACAAGTTTTTCGCCGCCTATCAACAAATTCAACTCTGGTAGTGCGAAGAACTTTCCTTGGTAATTAAAGGCAATTCGTAATAGAATGCCTTGTTGAAGGAAAGCATGATTGAGAGTGGGCATAGGCTTTCCGCGTTCCAGCTCGTAATCGGATTTGACAATTTCCAGCGTTTCCATAGGGGCGGGGCTTTTGCTAAATATAACGCGGGGGCTGCCTACTTCTGCACGAATTTCTTGCGTAGCTCGCCAATCTGTTCCTTGAACTTCCGGTCCGAATCAATCAAATCGGATACCGTTTGCACCGAGTGGATGACGGTGGCGTGGTCCCTACCCCCGAAGTGGTAGCCGATGGTTTTGAGCGAGTGGTTGGTGTGCTCCTTGGTGAAATACATGGCCACCTGCCGGGCCGTAACTATCTCTTTCTTACGGGTTTTCTCCTTCAGCAAAGCCACTGGCACGCTGAAATAGTCGGCCACCGTTTTCTGAATGAAGTCCACGTTGACTTCGGCTTCGACCTCCTCGATGATGTGGCGCAGGGCACCTTTGGCCATTTCGAGGTCGATGTCGCGGCGGGTTAATACGCTCTGAGCCAGCAGGGTAGTGAGCACGCCTTCGAGCTCGCGCACGTTGGTGGGCACAGAGTGGGCTAGGTATTCCACCACCTGCGGCGCGATTTCCATGCCGTCTTGCTGGGCCTTGTTCTGAATGATGGCGATACGCGTCTCAAAATCAGGGCTTTGCACGTCGGCCGTGAGGCCCCACTTGAAGCGCGAGAGCAGGCGGTCTTCGAGGCCGCTTAGCTCGCGCGGGGGGCGGTCGGAGGTCATCACAATTTGCCGGCCGCCCTGGTGCAAGTGGTTGAAGATGTGGAAGAACATCTCCTGCGTCTTGCCCTTGTTGGCCAGAAACTGCACGTCGTCGAGGATGAGCACGTCCACGAGCAGGTAGAAATTGGCGAAGTCCTGCACGGCGTTGCGTTGCAGGCTCTCGATAAACTGGTTGGTGAACTTCTCGGCCGACACGTAGAGCACGAATTTCTCGGTGTTCGTGGCCTTGATGTGGTTGCCGATGGCTTGCACGAGGTGCGTTTTGCCCAGCCCTACCCCCCCGTACACCATCAGGGGGTTGAAGGCGGTGGTGCCGGGCTTGTTGGCCACGGCCAGGCCGGCCGAGCGCGCCAGGCGGTTGCAGTCGCCCTCTACGTAATTATCAAACGTGTAGGTGGTGTTGAGTTGCGAGGGCACGATGTTGCGGTCCATCGTTTTGACGGCCTCGAAGGGGTTGCGCAGCGTGTTGGCGGCCACCTGGGCGGCGGTAGCAGTGTTGCCGCCCGGCACCAGGTGGCGCGCCTGGGCCACCGGCCGGTTGGGCTGAATGCCGCCGGGCGCCGTGCCGTAGTTGGGGTGCGGGCGGCCTTCGGGGGGCACGGCCAGGCTGGGCGCCGTTTTGCGGGCGGGCGGCAGGTGCATGGTTTTGGCCGAAGCCTGGGCGTTGCCCTGGTCCACGACTACGCTGTATTCGAGGCGACCTTCGGGGCCAAGCTCCTGGTAGATAGCGCGTTTGAGCTCTTCTACGTAGTGCTCTTCGAGAAATTCGTAGAAGTAAACGCTGGGTACCTGAATGGTGAGCACCTTGCCTTGTAGCTCGATTGGCACCACGGGCTCAAACCAGGTGCGGAAGCTCTGCTCGCCCACCTCGGCGCGGATAACACGCAGGCAATTAGCCCAAACAGTGCGGAAATCCTGCGACATGAGGTGAAAGAAAAGAGAAGCGGGTGAGCGGCCGGCGGCGAAAAAACCCCCTCCAAATCGGGCCGGAGAAAAAGCCGGCCCGACTCGGGGGGGACAAATTTGCGCAAAAACCAGCAGACAAAAAAGCCGCCAAATGCTTGCTTTTATCGGGCCGCTAGCAGGTAGCACCCACGGGTAGCACCAGGGCCCCGGTAGCCCGCACGGGCTGGGCACCGCGGCGCAGGTCGTAGTCAATACGGCCGAGGTTGATGCCCGACCAGCCAACTTGGTTAATCAGCGTTACGTGGCCATTGGGGCCGGTTATGGGCTCGGGGGCGGGCATAAACGTGTGGGTGTGGCCGCCCAAAATTAGGTCGATGCCCCCGACCTGAGCGGCCAGTTTGCGGTCGTCAATTTTTTCACCTTCGTACTTGTAGCCGAGGTGCGAGAGGCAGATAACCATGTCGCAGCGCTCGCCCTGGCGCAGGCGCTGCACCTGGGCCTTAGCCACAGTTACGGGGTCGAAGTACTGGGTAGTGCCGAAGTTTTTGTCGGCCACCAGGCCTTTCAATTCAATGCCCAGGCCGAAAACGCCGATGCGCGCGCCGCCCTTCTCAAACACCTTGTAGGGCGCGAAGCGGCCGGCCAGCGGCGTGCCGCCGAAGTCGTAGTTGGCGATGAGAAAGGGGAAGCCGGCGTTGGGCAGCTGCTTTTGCAGGCCTTCGAGGCCGTTGTCGAAGTCGTGGTTGCCGAAGGTGCTGGCGTCGTACTTCATGCGCGACATCAGCTTGTACTCCAGCTCGCCCTGGAAGAAGTTGAAGTACGGCGTGCCCTGCCAGATATCGCCCGAGTCGAGCAGCAGCACGTTGGGCTCTTGCTTACGCACGCTCTCAATGAGGGCCTCGCGCCGGGCCATGCCGCCCAGCCCGGCCCACTGCGGGGCGTTGTCGGGGAACGGCTCGATACGCGAGTGCATATCGTTGGTGTGCAGAATAACCAGCCGCGACGAGCTGCCGGCGGCGTTGGCTACGAGGCTGGAGCCCAGCAGGCTGAGGCCAGCCGTGCCAACCAAGGATTTCTGAAGAAAGTCGCGGCGCTGCATACTATCAGTGAGTAATTACTAGTGAGTAGTGGACAGGTAGATAGACAAATAATTTATCAATGACTGTTCACTGCTCACTGATAATTGTTTCCTGATAAGCGATTTACCGCACCCTACCCTCCACCTGGGCCGTGACGGGCTGGCCGGCGGCGGTGAGGGCCTTGATGTGGTCGATGATGACGGTGCGCAGCAGCAGGCCGGTGTGGCGCAGCTTAGCGGCCTTGAGGAAATCCATGTGGTCGCCGCCGCCGCCCAGGTAGTCCGAAATGGCGATGCTGTAGGTGCGGGCCGGGTCGAGGGGCTGGCCGCCGATAAGGATGGCCTGGGGCTTTTTGTCGGGGCCCACCGTGTAGGTGGCACCCGAAATGGCCATGCGGATGGGCGCGGCGTAGTCGAACAGCTGCTGCACCACCGGGCCGGGCGCATCGAGCACAATCAGCTCATTCTCAAAAGGCATAAGCTCGAACACGTTGCCCATAGTGATAGTACCAGCGGGCAGCGCGTTGCGCATGCCGCCGTTGGTCATCACGCCCAGGTCGATGGGCTGGCCCTTGAAGTACTGGCTGGCGGCGGTGCGCTGCAGGTCGGCCACGAAGTTGACGATGGGGTTTTCGCCGGGGCTTTTGCCCAGCGCCACCGGGGCCGTGCCGATTACCTGTTGCATCTGGCGCTCGACCTGCTCGTGGTAGGGCTTGATGTAGTCGGCCGCGCCGGCATCGGGGGCGATGGTGCGGCCCACGGGCTGGCTGGTGCTGGGGGCCAGGTGGGCCGTGGCTTGCAGGGGGGCGCGCTGGCAGGCCGTGGCAAGAGTAAGCAGCATAAAGCCAGCAGCTACCGGGCGAAATGAGCGCATAAGCAAAAAAGCTATCCCAGGCCAATTGGCAGCCCAGGATAGCCAAAGTTACGCGTCAGGCACCGTGGGTTGCATAGCTGCCGCAAAACAGACGCCTCCTTATGGTTTGGTCAAATCGAAGCTTAGCAGCACTGACAGGCACGTATTCGTGCTACTTGTCATGTTAAAACTAGTCAGGCTCTTGGCCGTGGTCACGCGCGCTACTACGCCTAGCCGGCGCGGCGCGGCCACAGGAAAACTCGCGCCTACCCCCGCCACAAATCCGAACTGTCCGGTTTGGACGGGGTTGGTATCCTGCGCGTGCACTAAAAGACTATGGACTGTAAGTCCATAGGTTTAAGGGCGAATGAAATTCGGCGGTTTCGGCTAAAGCCGACTGAAAGCCAGCTACTAAAGTAGGTTATTCCAGAATGAAATTCTCGTCCCCGTTGGGCTGGTCTTTGTGATGGTTTAAATACGCCTCCAAGATGTCATCCGTGATATTTCCTACGCTCCACGCTCCGTAGCCAATACCCCAAAAATGCCCGCCCCAATACCGACGCTTGAGTTCGGGAAATTCCTGCAACAGGAGCTTGGCGCTTCGTCCTTTTAGCCGGCGCATGAGGTCACTCACACTCAAGAAAGGCGGATACGACACATGTAGATGAATATGGTCTTTGCTCACCACCCCTTTGAGAATCTGCACATCCAACGTATTACAGGTTTGCCGCAACAAGTCCCGACAACGCAGTTGCACCTCCCCCACCAAGACTTTGTAGCGGTACTTCGTGCTCCAGACCAAATGCACATCTAGCTTATGAACCGAGTGACTACCTGTGCGCTGCTTCATGCCGCAAAGCTACCCAACTGCCAAAAGGGAGTAGCAACTAAAGTCTTGCCCTAAAGGGCATAGCTTTAACTAGCGTACCTGAAAAGTAAATACGAATACACAACGCCGGCTTCGGCAAATGGGCGAATTACCCGGTTCCGCAGTAGCGTGTAGCGCAATTGCACGGGCAGGCTCAGATAGCTTTGGTTGAACTGGGTCTGCTTATACTGCTCGGCGCTATACAATGCTTCCAGGCGCACGCTAACGGTTTGCCGCGTGTGAGGCAAGGCCAGGCCCAACGCCAGGCCTCCTACTGGCCCCTGATGATTAAAAGAAGTTATCAGTGAGCCACTTCCGAACGATAAACTCCCGTACTGGTAGCCGCCGAGCAGGCTGAGCACGGGCCCGCGCGCGCGCGGGGCAAGCCGGGTAGAAACAGCGGCCGGACCACCCACGCACTCATTATAGCGCGTGATAACCCGGCCCAGGGCTGCCTGCTGAAAGGGCAACCGGGGCAGCGATAGCTGCACCGCGGGGCAGGCGCGCAGGGCGGCCGCCAGCGTATCGCGGTAGAGCGAACGGGTTTCGTAGGCCTCAAAGCCGTTGCTGAACGTCTTGACCCGGCGCTCGGCCAGCTCGCGCAACCGGGCACCGGCCGGCCCAACGGCCACGAAGTAGCGCGTGTGACCGTGGTCGCGGCACGTGTAGAGCTGGGCGGCGCCGCTCACCAGCACTTCTACGAAGAGCAGCGTGGGGGTAGGGCGGGCCGAATCGGCGGGCGGCACGAGCCGCGCCTCATACCGGGCGCTGCCGGTGAAGCCGTAGGCCCGCGCCGCGGTGGGCGCGTAGTCGGTGGGGGTAGCGGCCGGGCCGGGCCGGAAGCGGCAGGCGAGCGAGTTGCGCAGCTCGCTGAGCTCCTGCACCTCGCCGCGCAGGGTATCGCCGGCCAGCGGCACCACGTAGCCGGGCCGGAAAGTGGCTTGGGCGCGGGCCACCAAGGACCCGCTCAGGGTCAGGGCAATGCCAATAAGAACCTGGGTAAAGTACGTTTTTTGCATGGGCAGAAAAAAGGAGAAGAGGTATTTTATTCGGGCAAAGATATAGCCCTACCCCTACCTTTTTAGCCAGGCAGCGTATGCGGCAGGCACGGTATCTTGCAGGCCGCAGCGGGCTGGCTAGGCCTAGTGCGGCGCTAGCCGTTGACCCTTATGACTGACCCTTCCCCACCCGTTACCCCGCCGGTTTCGTTTCCCGAGTTTTCGCCCGTGAGCACGGCGCAGTGGCAGGCCCAGCTGGCCCGCGAGCTGAAAGGTGCCGACCCCGCCAGCCTGCGCTGGACCATGCCCGATGGCCTGGTGGCCGAGCCCTTCTACCACCGCGAAGCCCTGACGGCCCTCGGCGGGCCGCCCGCGCCCCTACCCCCCCGCCCCGTGCCCTGCCGCAACGTGGTGGCGCTGGCCGTGCCGGCCGGCACCGACGGCCGCCTGCAAATTGAGCAGGGTGCCGACGCGCTGGCGCGCGGGGCCGAGGGTCTGCACTTCAACCTGCAGGGTGACCCCGCCACCTTTGCCGTGGCCGAGCTGGCCGCCCGCCTACCCCTGGCCACTACCTGGCTGGGCTACTCGGTGCCGCAGCAGCCCGAAGCGCTGCTGGAGCGGCTGGCGGCGGCCAGCGGCGGCCAGCCGCTGCGGGGCTTCCTGCGCTTTGTGCCGCCTGCCGTGCCCGAGGGGGGCGAAATGCTGCCGTTTCGGGCGATGCTGCGGCGCTGCCTGGCGCTGGCCCGCGACTGGCCCGAGTTTTCGGCGCTGGCCGTCAATGGCATGTACTTCGGCAACCGGGGCGGCACGCTGACGCAGCAGCTGGCCTTTAGCCTGAGCACGGCCGCCGCCCTGCTGGCCGAGCTGCCCGACGAGGCCAGCGGCCTCAGCCTGGCCGACGTGGCGCGGGCGCTGCACCTCGACTTGGCCGTGGGGCCCAGCTACTTTCCCGAACTGGCCCGGCTGCGGGCCGCCCGCCGGCTGTGGGCCACGCTGCTTCATGGCTTTGGCCTACCCCCCCAAGGCGCGGCCACGCTGCCCATTCACGCCGCCACTTCGACCTGGACGCAGACGACCCTCGACCCGCACACCAACCTGCTGCGCCACACCACCGAGGCCATGAGCGCGATGCTGGGCGGGGCCGATTCCATTCAGGTCGCGCCGTTTGATTGTCTTTACCAGGCACCCAACGAGTTTAGCGCCCGCCTGGCCCGCAACCTACCCGTGATTTTGCAAGACGAGGCCCACCTCGACTGGGTGGCCGACCCGGCGGCGGGCTCCTATTTTATTGAAACCCTGACCGATGAGCTGGCCCGCGCCGCCTGGGCTGAGTTTCAGGCGCTGGAGGCCCAGGGCGGCATGGCGGCGGCCCGCGGCCGCGCCCTGGAAGCCGTGAGCCAGGCCGGGCTCGATAAGTTTAAGCGCGTTGCCACCGGGCAGGATGTGGTAGTGGGCACCAACCGCTTCCAGAACTTACAGGAGAAATTCGACTTCCAGCCCAAGCAATTGCTGCGCTCGCGCGAGTTTGACACTACCCGCGCCACCTACCCCAGCGAGGTGCTGCGCCTGGCAACGGCCCTGCACTTCGAGCGCCGCGCCAACCAGGACAAGCAGGCGACTCTCGTGCTGCTGGGCAACGCCCGCGTGAACGAGGAAATCGCCGAGGCGTTCCGCCAGCTCCTGCACCCCGGCCCGACGGCCGCCCTACCCCCTGCCGCCGAGGCAATCGCGCCCGACTCTTACTCGGTGCTGTTTTCCAAGCCCGACGAGGCCACGCTCATGTACGCCCGGCCCGAGCAGTTCGACCACCTGGCGCGGGTGGTGCAGCAAGTGCCGGCCGGCCACGTCTTCGACATTCCCTCGCTCATTACGTCCGATTTAGCCACGCTGTTGGAGGCCGTGCGGGTGTTTGGGTTCAAGGAATTCGTGGTGGAAGGGCATCACACGGAAGAGGTTTTGGCACGGTTGCAGGGGCGGTAGCGCGTATAGATAGAAAGCAAAAAGAACGTCATGCTGAGCTTGTCGAAGCATCTCTACCACGCCGATTGATTACTAAATTAATCGGCGTGGTAGAGATGCTTCGACAAGCTCAGCATGACAGACGTTATTCAAATCATTTCAGAAATAAGCTATGCGTCCCAATTTCTCCACTATCCCCTACGACGCGGCCGCGCTCCCTACCCCCCCTAAGCCGGCCGACTACCCCGCGGCCGGGCCGGCCGTGTACACGGCCGCCGACGTGGCGCAGCTGCCACACCTGGGCTTCGGGGCGGGCATAGCGCCTTATCTACGAGGGCCTTACGCCAGCATGTACGTGCGCTCGCCCTGGACCGTGCGGCAGTACGCGGGCTTTTCGACGGCCGAGGAGTCGAACGCTTTTTACCGGCGCAACCTGGCCGCCGGGCAGAAGGGCCTGAGCGTGGCCTTCGACCTAGCCACGCACCGGGGCTACGACTCGGACCACCCCCGCGTGGTAGGCGACGTGGGCAAGGCCGGCGTGGCCATTGACACGGTGGAGGATATGAAGATTCTCTTCGACCAGATTCCGCTGGGCGAGATGTCGGTGAGCATGACCATGAACGGGGCGGTGCTGCCCATTCTGGCCTTTTATATCGTGGCGGCCGAGGAGCAGGGGGTAGGGCCGGAAAAGCTCACAGGCACCATTCAGAACGATATTCTGAAGGAATTCATGGTGCGCAATACCTACATCTACCCGCCCGCGCCGAGTATGCGGCTCATCGCCGACATCTTCGCCTACTCGGCCGAGTTTATGCCGAAGTTCAACAGCATCAGCATCTCGGGCTACCACATGCACGAGGCCGGGGCCACCGCCGATATCGAGCTGGCCTACACCCTGGCCGACGGCTTGCAGTACGTGCGCGCCGGCCTGGCGGCGGGGCTGAAGATTGACGATTTCGCACCCCGGCTGTCGTTTTTCTGGGGCATTGGGATGAATCATTTTCTGGAAATTGCTAAGCTGCGCGCCGGCCGCCTGCTGTGGGCCAAGCTCATTCAGCAATTCAACCCGCAGAGCGCCAAGAGCTTGATGCTGCGCACGCACTGCCAGACGTCGGGCTACTCGCTCACGGCCCAGGACCCGTTCAACAACGTGGCCCGCACCACCGTGGAGGCGCTGGCCGCCGCGCTCGGCGGCACCCAAAGCCTGCACACCAACGCCCTGGACGAGGCCCTGGCCCTCCCCACCGATTTCTCGGCCCGCATCGCCCGCAACACGCAGCTGTACTTGCAGCACGAAACCGACATCACCAGCGTAGTGGACCCCTGGGGCGGCTCGTACTACGTGGAAAGCCTCACCGCCGACCTCGCCAACCAGGCCTGGGCGCTCATGGAGGAGGTGGAGGCCCTCGGCGGCATGGCCGCCGCCATCGAAACCGGCCTGCCCAAGCTGCGCATCGAGGAAGCCGCCGCCCGTAAGCAGTCGAGCATTGATACCGGCCAGGAGGTGATTGTGGGCGTAAATAAGTTCTTGGCTCCCGAGGGCGAGGCCCCGCTGGAAGTATTACAGATTGATAATGATGCGGTTAGAGAATCGCAGGTGGCGCGGTTGAAGCAAGTGCGCGCCGACCGTGATAATGCGGCCGTACAGGCGGCGCTGGCGGCGATTACGCAAGCGGCGCGGGCGGACCTCACCCCCCTAGCCCCCCTCTCCCGTGGAGAGGGGGGGACTAGTTCTAGTCCTAATTTAGAGCTAGAAGCTAGTCCCCCCTCTCCACGGGAGAGGGGGCTAGGGGGTGAGGTAAGCGCGGAGGGCGACCCCCAAAACCTCCTCGCCCTAGCCGTGACCGCCGCCCGCGCCCGCGCTACCCTCGGCGAAATCTCGGATGCGCTCGAAGCGGCCTGGGGCCGGCACCAGGCCACCAGCCGCACCGTGCAGGGCATTTATCAACAGGGCATGAGCGACAACGCCGACTTCGCGCAGGCCCGCCGGGCGGCCGAAGCCTTTGCCGCCGCCCACGGCCGCCGCCCCCGAATGCTGGTGGCCAAAATGGGCCAGGACGGCCACGACCGGGGCGCGAAAATCATCGCCACCAGCTTCGCCGACGTGGGCTTCGACGTAGACCTGGCCCCCCTCTTCCAAACCCCCGCCGAGGTAGCCCGCCAGGCCGTGGACAACGACGTGCACGTGGTGGGCGTGAGCAGCCTCGCCGCCGGCCACAACACCCTGCTGCCCCAGTTAATCAAAGAGCTGGCGAACGAGGGTCGCCCCGATATTCTGGTCATCGCCGGCGGCGTTATCCCGCCCCAGGATTACCAGCAATTATATAACGCGGGCGTGGCTGGTATTTATGGGCCGGGCACGGTGATAGCCAAGGCCGCACTGGAGATTTTGGGGAAGTTGGGGGAATAGTTTATATATTTTTAACTTTAAAAATCCTTCACGATGTCTGGCATAGTTGACCTTTATTCCAAAAATAATAATTCCCAGCAGGCAGTTATTAACTATGGACCATTACCTGAAAAGCTGAAAATACAAATAAATTATATTTTGCAGGACTTCTTCGATAAATTAAGTGATAGGTGGGGTAGTAAAGAAGATATAGGCACTCAGTTTTGGGACGAAATAGCAAGCACTCTGAGACGCGAGCACGGTCTTGAAACACTTTACTCAGAACCACTTAGGCGGTTAATGTCATGGTATAAGGTATGTCAGTATTTTAAAAATCTTGATGACATACAATACGAATTAGATGTTATACATGCAGCGTGCCTGAGCATTGAGGCATGTATAAATCCCGAACTAGGCTTGGGCTCTAGCTACAGCCCACAGCAGGCTTTGGCGGATATTAATACCCGTCTACAAGAGCACGGTGTAGGCTACCGCTATCAAGAGAAAGAAATAATTAAAGTGCCTACTGAATTTACCTATGAACAAGCTATTCAGCCTGCTTTAATACTACTCTATCAAGTAGGCTTTGAAAATGCTCAACAAGAGTTTATGAGCGCATTTGAACATTATAAGAAGGGGATTTCGGAGTATGAAGAGGCTTTAACAGATTGCCTAAAAGCAGTTGAAAGTACAATCAAAATTATTGCAACAATAAGAGGTTGGAAATTTAACCAAAATGACACTGCTCAGCCGCTTATCAAAGTAGCCTTAGACAATGGTCTTGTTCCTACATACTCTGTAAATTTCTTAAGTGGTGTTCGCAACACGTTAGAAAGCGGTATTCCTACCCTTCGCAACAAATTAGGTGGACATGGTAAGGGAGCAGAAATTAGAATTGTGGATGAGGCTTCAATGCACTATTGTATTAACCTTACTGCTGCTGTGATTTTATATCTGGTACAACGTCACCAAGAAATGCCATAAATTCTTATGTCCCTCTTCGCCAACCTCGACCGCCTGCGCGCTGACCTCGATGCCCTGCGCCCGCTCGCGCCTGAGCAGGAGGCGCGGGTGCTGCAAAAGTTTCGGCTGGAATGGAATTACAACTCCAACGCCATTGAGGGCAACTCGCTGACGCTGGGCGAAACCCGCTCGCTGCTGTTGCACGGCCTCACGGCGGCCGGCAAGCCCATGCGCGACCACCTCGACATCAAGGGCCACAACGAGGCGGTACACGCGCTGGAAGATTTCGTGCGGGCCGAGCGGCCCCTCACCGAGCACTTCATCCGCGAGATGCACCAGGTGCTGCTGGGCGAGGCGTATGAGGTGCCGGCCCAAACGCCGGATGGCCAACCCACGCGCAAGCTCATTCAGCCCGGCCGCTACAAAAGCAGCCCCAATAACGTGCTCACCACCACCGGCGAGATGTTTTACTTCGCCAGCCCGGAAGAAACGCCGGCCCGCATGACCGACCTCGTGGACTGGTATCGGCAGCAGGAGCCTACCCCCGCGCTGCCCCCCGTGGCGCTGGCCGCCGAGTTTCACTACCGCTTCGTGCGTATCCACCCGTTTGACGATGGCAACGGCCGCATGGCGCGCCTGCTGATGAACCTGATTCTGCTGCGCCACGGCTACCCCATGACGGTCATCAAAGCCGCCGACCGCAACCGCTACCTGGCCGCGCTCGCCGCAGCCGATGCGGACGAGTTTGAGCCGTTTTTAAGTTTTATTGCAGAGAACGTCGAGGATTCGTTGCGGCTGATGATTCGGGCGGCGCGGGGCGAATCTATTGAGGAGCCGAGTGATTTAGATAAGAAGCTGGCGCTGCTGAAAATTGAAGTGGAAGGCTATAGTGAGCATCCTCGTCGGATATGGAATGAGACTACACAAGCCAAATTCGCTCATTCTTTCTTATTGCATTGGTTTGACGATTTAATGGTTCAAACGGGAAAATTCGACTTTGCTTTTGAAAGCAAAATATTTAGACTATCTGCTTCTGAAACTGATTCTTATGATGTTGTTGGGTCAAGTATGTCCCCTTCATCTAAAGGTATTCGGAATCTTCTTGAACCACGTTTAAACTCAGGCAATATTCTTAATAACCTTGCGTTCTATATTGTATGGGATGTTTTTAAAAAAGAAAGCGCATTAATTGACCTCACATTGGGGATACGCTTCCGTTTTAATAGAAGAGAATTTTATATTTCTTATTCTTTGCTTATGACTGGCTCAAAAGAATACTATGGTTTTGATGATAGTCTACAACTTTTCGCCTCACCTTATCTTATCGAATACGACCACGCCCAAATTCACGAAATCAACCTGCAACTCGCTAACAAAGTCTATGACTTCATCGCCGCCAAGCTAGCCTAGGCCGATACGCCACCCGCCTAACAATCAGGCCCGCCCAACCCGGCGGACCTTTTCAATTAATCAAAATCCCTACCCCACCCGTTTACAGCCGAACCAACCCCCTACCCCCCCGCATGGACCTCGAACTCACGAACAAAACTGCGCTTGTCACCGGCTCCACGGCGGGCATTGGCCTGGCTATCGCGCAGCGGCTGGCGGCCGAAGGCGCGGCCGTTATCATCAACGGGCGCACGCAGGCGCGGCTGGATGCGGCCAGGGCGGCTATTCTTCAGGCAACGCCGGGGGCGGCGGTGCGGGGCGTGGCCGTCGATTTTGGGAAGGTGGATGAAGTGGATAACCTGCTGCGGGAAGTGCCGACGGTGGATATTCTGGTCAACAACGTGGGCATTTTTGAGCCTAAGCCGTTTGTTGAAATCCCGGATGCCGACTGGCTGCGCTTTTTTGAGGTGAACGTGCTGAGCGGGGTGCGGCTGGCGCGGCAGTATTTCCCGCTGATGCTGAAGCAGAACTGGGGCCGCATTATCTTCATTTCCAGCGAGTCAGCTTTGCAGATTCCGGCCGAGATGCTGCACTACGGCACCACCAAAACGGCGCAGCTGGCCGTGGCCCGCGGCCTGGCCGAGCTGACGAGGGGCACCGCCGTCACCGTCAACTCGGTGCTGCCCGGCCCCACGGCTTCGGAGGGGGTAGCGGACTTTTTGCAAAAAATGAGCGGCGATAAAAGCCCCGCGGAAGCTGAAGAGGCGTTTTTCCGCGACGTGCGCCCCTCGTCCCTGTTGCAACGCTTCATCACGCCCGCCGAGATTGCCAACACGGTGGTTTATCTGTGCAGCCCGCTGGCAGCGGCTACCAACGGCGCATCGGTGCGCGCCGATGGCGGCGTGGTGCGGCACATTTAAGAATGAGTGATGAGTAGTAGGTAATGGGTAATGTCGTTCTTATAGCCAAACGGCATTACCCATTACCTACTACTCATTACTCATCATCTTCCCCGCCACCAAGCAGCGTCCAGGCTTCTTCATTGCCTTGCTGGCCGGCGAGGTGCAGGGCGGTGAGGCCTCGCATATCGCGCAGGGAGGCATCGGCACCGGCTTCTAAAAGCAGCTTTACCAGCTCGTTGCGGCCGAAGAGCGTGGCGAACATGAGGGCCGTGCCGCCGTTGCCGTTGGTAAGATTGAGGGCCGCGCCGCGCTCGATGAGCAGGCGGGCGATGGTGGGGTAGCCCTTGAAGCTGACGCCCATCAGGGCCGAATTGCCGCTGGCATCCTGCACGTTGGGGTCGGCCCCGGCGTCGAGCAGGGCGCGGGCGGCGTCGAGGTGGTCGTCGTAGGTGGCCAGGATGAGGGCGGTGTAGCCCTTGCCGTTCTGGCCGTTGAGGGCTAGCTGCGGGTCTTGCAGTAGCTGCCGGATGGCGGGCACGTCGCCGCGCCGGGCGGCCTCGTGGAGTAATTCTAGGGATTGGGGCATGACGTTTTTTTGGGCCTTACTACGAAAAGAAGCCTACCCTACGTTGCGAATCAGGGCGGCGTAAAACCGAATTAAAGTCAAATACGCGGCCGGGCTCAGGCGCTCGTTCGTGCCGTGCAGGCTTTCGATGGCGGCCTGGTCCATCAGCACCGGCATGAAGCGGTAGGTGGCCTGCGGGCAGAGGGCGGCGTAGGCGCGGGCATCGGTAGCCCCGACCACCACGTAGGGAGCCACCAGCGCCGTGGGAAATATGCTTTTAATGGTGCGGTGCAACGCCGCGAACGCCGCGTTATCGGTGCCCGACACGGGCGAGGCGTCGCGGCCCTCGCCGAGCATTTTCAACTGAATTTGTGGGTCGTTGATGATTTCCCGGACCCGCCGCACCACCGCGCCGACCGAGTCGCCGGGCAGCAGCCGGAAATTGACGGTGGCCGTGGCGCGGGCCGGCAGCACGTTGTCCTTGTCGCCGCCGCGGATGATGGTGGGCGCGGTGGTGGTGCGCAGGGCGGCGTTGCCGGAGGGGGTAGCAGCCAGCGACTTCCTAATCAGACTGCCAAATAGCCACTGATTGGCAAAAACCAGCCGCTTACTGAATGGCACGGCCGGAGCCAGGTAGGCCAGCAGGCCGCTCACGCCGCCGTCGAGGCGGGCCAGAAACGGCTGCGCTTCCAGCCGGGCCACGGCGGCGGCCACCCGGCCCACGCTGGTCAGGGCCGGCGGCATGGACGAGTGGCCACCCGCCCCGGTGGCCGTCAGCTCCAGGCTGAGGTAGCCTTTTTCGCTCACGCCCACTAGCGCCACGGGCTGCGCGAGGCCCGCTACCCCGTCGGCTTTCACCAGGCCGCCTTCATCGAGCATCATTTCCAGGCGGGGGTAGCGTTGCTGGATGAGGGCGGCCAGGGCGGTGGCCCCGCGTCGGCCCTGCGTTTCCTCATCGTGCCCAAAGGCCAATAGCACCGTGCGCCGGGGCTGGTAGCCGGCGCGCAGCAGCGCCTCCACGGCTTCGAGCTGGCCCACGAGGTTGAGCTTGTCATCGAGCGCGCCGCGACCGTAGAGGTAGCCGCCCGCCTGCTGCCCCGCGAAGGGCGGCCGCGCCCACTGCGCCTCGGTGCCGGGCAGCACGGGCACCACATCCTGGTGAGCCAGCAGCAGCAGCGGCTTCAGCGAGGCATCGGTGCCGGCCCACTCGTAGAGCAGGCCGTAGTGATTGACGGTCTGTAATTTAAGCCGCTGTTGCACGAGCGGAAACGTGCGCTCCAAATACGCCGCGAGCTGGTCGAAGGGTAGGGAATCCGTTTCGGCGTACACGGTGCGCGACACGGTGTGAATGCGCAGCGCGCCCGCCAGGTGCGCCGTCATCGAGTCGGGCACGAGGGGTAGGGCCGGGGCGGCGGGCACCGCGGCCAGCTGATGGTTGGGCAGGCGGAAAGTATTGGCCAGCAGCACGGCGGCGAGGCCCAGCAGCAGCAGCAGAAAGAGGCGAAAAATCAGACACATGAGGAAGAGCCTGGCCGCGACATTCGCCGTCAGCCGCCCTAAGTTTACGCGACTGGTTACTTTTGCGCCCCTATCCCCTGCTCCGGCTACCCACCCTACATAGGATTGGCCTGCTAATTCAGTACAAATACTGACGTCAGAATAGTACTAACCCGCAGTTAATAAGCGGGAAGTTTTCGTCTCCTTTGCCTTACTAAAATTTTTTTAAATAAGCTAATTTTACTTCATACCTTTGCCCAATGCTAATTAGCTCGTTACCAGACCGTGACGGCAGCCGCTGCACGCTTACGCTCGACGAAGAAGCGCATTGGATGCGCGCCACCTGGCGCGGCTTTATCGACCCGGAGGAAGCTTTGCGAGGCGCCCAGAATTACCTCGATAAACTAGCTGGTTTTCGCTGCCCCTTGCTACTCAACGATAATACCGCCCTGTGCGGACCCTGGTTTGACAGCCTGGACTGGCTAACGCGGGTTTGGGTGCCGCAGGCCGCAATTCTGGGCCTGCGCTACGTAGCCCACGTGGTGCAGGCTGATACGCTGCACGACGTCATTACAGAAACACCGCGCTATTCAGCCGCGTGCTTTTTTAATTTGCAGGTATTCGACCAGGTAGCCGAAGCGGAGGATTGGCTGCACCAGTGCTGGGCCGCCACCCAGCTCACCGGCGTTGCCGGCCACTAGCTCCCTACCCCACCAGCCGCCGCGCCCAGCGGCCCAGGCCGGGCAGGCGGGCCAGGCGGGTGCCCAGGTTCAGGAGCCACGGGCGGGTGCCCAGCAGGCGCATGAGGCGGTAGCTGCGCGCCAGCTGCGGCCCCAGCTGCTGGTGCAGGGCCGCATCATAACGCTGCATTTGCTCGGCGCTAAAGTCCTGGCTTGCCACGCATTGCTTTGCCTGCTCCGCCGCCAGAATGCCGCTGCGAATGGCCAGGTCGATGCCGTGGCCCTGCAAGGGGTCGATGAGCGAGGCCGCGTCGCCGCACAGCAGAAAGCGCGCCCCGCTGGCCGGCCGCTGCCGCCCGCCCCCGATGGGCAGCCCAAAGCCGCGCACCGGCCCCAGCTGCCGCGCACCGGCAAAGCGGCCGGCCAGCGCGGGGTGGGTAGCGAGGTTGTCGAGCAGCAATTGACGCAGGTCAATCTTGTGCTTGGAAACCAATTCTGACAACATGCCCAGGCCCACGTTGTAGCGCCCCGCCCCCACCGGAAACAGCCACAAATAGCCCGCCAGGTGGCTGCGGCTAAAGAAAAACTCGGTGGTGCCGCTTTCGCTACCCCCCACGTTTTCGAAGTAGGCGCGCACGCCGGCGCAGTGGTGAGCGCGGGCCAGGCGCGCCTCGGGCAGCAGCCGGCGGCCCACCACCGACTGCGCGCCGTCGCAGCCGATAACGAGATGGGCCGTGATTTCAGAGCCGTCGGCCAGCCGCAGGTGGGCGCAATCGGGCGTTATTTCCACATTTTTCAGGGCGGCGTTTTCCCGAATTTCGGTGGTGGTGTGCTGCCGCACCAGGGCCAGCAGCGCGGCATCGAAGTCGAGCCGGGGACTGTTGAAAGTGGGCAGCTTCCAGTGCAGGTAGAAACTGCCGCCGCCGGGCGCTACGAGGCGGCTGCGGCGCACATCGTCGCGCGGCTGCAGCTGCCACAGCGCCTCGGTGTAAATGGGGTCGAGCTGGCGCAACGCCTTGAGGGCGTGGCCGGGAATGGCATCGCCACAGATTTTATCACGCGGAAAAACCGCTTTATCGAGCAAGACTACCCGCAAGCCGCTGCCCCGCAGGGCCAGCGCGCAGGCCGTGCCCGCCGGCCCCGCCCCCACGATGGCCACGTCGTATTCAGGCAGGAAATTTGTAACAGGCAGCACCGGACAAAGGTAGGCCGCCGCCCGTTTTTTGGCAGTAAGTTTGGCCCGCGCTACGTTTAGTAAACTTACTTATCGCACGTATTTTTTCTAACTTTTATCCTGGTTGGCACCTTATTAACCTTCGCCAACCGTTATCCTAACGCAATGGAAGAATTCACCCCCGCCAACTTCGGCCTTTCGGCAACCCCCGAAGCCGAGCTGGCCCAAGAAGCCGACAACGAGCTGCCCCGCGCCGTGCTGCGGCCGGGCCACCACTTCTTGCTCGACGGCACCTGGCGCTTCGCCATCGACCTCGACGATATTGGCCTGACCGAAGAATGGGAGCAGGGCTACGACTACCACCACACCGCGCAGTGGCCCGGCTCAATTGAGGCCCACATGGCGGCGGCTCACACCGGCGGCTCCACGGCTTGGCAAGACAAGATAGTGGCCTGGTACGAGCGCGCGTTTACGCTGCCCGAAGTCGCGGAAAACAAGAGCCGAACGCTTTTTCAGCTCACCTTTGGGGCCTGCGGCTACGAAACGCGGGTGTGGCTCAACGGCCATCTGCTGACCACCATCGAGGGCGAGGCCGTGCATTACGGCGAGTACACGTCCTTCACCTACGAGCTGCCCGAGGAGCACCTGCGCGCCACCAACCGCCTCACCGTGCGCATCGCCGACACGATGGATGCCGAAACGACCCGCGGCAAGCAGGAATCGCGCGTGTACAAGCGTGGTGGCATCTGGTACCAGACGCAGTCGGGGGCCGTGCGCTCGGTGTGGCTCGAAACGGTGGAGCGCAACCGCCTGCGCTCGCGGGTGGGGGTAGTGAGCACGATTGAGGACTGCCTGGTGCGCTTCAACCTGACGCTGCGCATCCACGACGCGGGCGACTACCAGGTGCGCCTGCAGGTATTCGGGACCGATGGCGCGACCGGCACCGCGCCGCCGCTGGCCACCTCCGACTTTCCCCTTACCCTGGCCGAGGGCCAGCACGAGCAGCGCCTGAGCCTGGAGGTGCCGGGGGCCGAAGTCTGGTGCCCCGAACATCCCCACCGCTACCGCCTGGTGGCCCAGCTGATTGACAACACCGGCTACGCGGCTCAGATTGAGGCCCGCTTCGGACTGCGCAAAATCGAGGCGCGCGGCCGCAAGGTGTATCTCAACAACGAGCCGATTTACCTCGACGGTATTCTCTACCAGCCCGGCACGGCCACCTACGCTGAGATGCGCCGCCACATGCACGCCATGAAAAAGCTGGGCTGCAACCTGGTGCGGGTGCACATTGCCGGCATCGACCCGCGCATCTACAACCTGGCCGACGAGCTGGGCCTGCTGCTGTGGGTAGAAGTGCCCAGCCCGCACAGCAGCACGCCCCGCAGCCGCGAAAACCACCGCGCCGAGCTGCTGCGCATGCTCAGCCTGATGGAAACCCACCCCAGCATCATCATCTGGAGCCTCTATAACGAGGACTGGGGCGCCCAGGACATTGCCACCAACCCGGCTACCCAACGCTACATCGTGCAGATGTACAACTTTATGCAGCTGGCGCACCCGCAGTTTCTGGTGATTGACAACGACGGCTGGCACCACATTTCCTACCAGGGCCAGCTGAAGAGCGACCTGCTCACGGCCCACCTCTACACCCCCGACCTGGGCCGCTGGCGCGAGCTGCTCGACCGCCTCATTCACGGCGAGCTACAGGGAACGGCCGCCTTCCCGCTGGTCGTCGGCGACCCTTATTTCTACCGCGGCCAGCGCCCGCTGCTGGTGAGCGAGTGGGGCGGCTTCGGCTTCTCCGACTACGGCGGCCCGCAGGATGCCGAGGCCCGCACCAACAGCATCTGCGATTTCAAGCGCGAGCTGCGCGCCCGCCCCATCGCCGGCGACGTCTATACCCAGGCCACCAACATCGAGGACGAGCGCAACGGCCTCATCGGCTTCCACTCGGGCGAATTGGAGGTGCCGGCCGGCCTGCTGCACTCGGAGCCGGGGCAATAGGGGTAGAAGATTTTAACAAGGAATCTTTAAGACGAACTCGTAAAAAGCAATGACCTAAAGTCGTCGCTTTTTACGAGTTCGTCTTTTTCCAATAAATCGTTGGTTGGCAAACAACTAACAAAAACCGAAAAAACATGCCTGATTATTATAGATAAGGAAAATTTATTTAATTTCCTTGTAGTATCTAACTCATTCTTCAGCAATTTTTTATATCATAAAACATAAAGAGTTACTTTAAAATTTTTGCTACCTTCATTAGCATTATAGAAAACTGCCTTATTTTTCTTAACAGACTATGTACTTTTGACATATCGCACGGTTACTTCACCTCACCACACGGCTATCCCTGAAAAGGTGAAGCCCGACTGTGGGGACAGTCGGGCTTCGAGAAGCAGGTGATTCAGCACCTAACTTCTTTCCGGCAATGAAAAAAGAACGTGCGAAACCGGAGTTTGATTTCAAAGTCAGACTCCGAATGCCACCGGAGCTAGCTAAATGGCTCCTGTGGTTTCTAATGGGTGGCAGTGCCGTGACGGCCGCCGCCCATTGAATTAAGTAGGTTGCAGAGGCCGTGCCGCGAGGTGCGGCCTCTGTTTTGTGAAATCTACGAACAAATCTAAGCAATGTTTACAGAATTCTGTAAACATTGCCCCAACCTATCGAGACAGCAATAAGCTAACAGACCAAGGGCCCCCGAAACCCCTACCCCCCTGCCTGGGTTACCTTTGCAGCTACGCCCCTTGCGGCGCACTTGCTTATGCCCGAACTAACAATAGATGCCGTCCGCCACGCCCTGAGCTTCGTGGAAGAGCCCGATTTGGGCCAGGACCTGATTACGCTCAACATGGTGGAAGACATTAAAGTAGAGGGCCGCACGGTGTCCTTTACCGTGGTGCTCACTACCCCCGCCTGCCCGCTCAAGCAGCTCATCCACGATGCCTGCGAGCGGGCCGTGCACACGATGGTAGATAAAGACGCTCAAGTAGTTATCACCATGACGTCGCGCGTGACGACCATGCGTAACAACAACACCATCCTGCCCGGCGTGAAGAACATCATCGCCGTTGCCTCGGGCAAAGGGGGGGTAGGGAAAAGCACCGTGGCCGCCAACCTGGCCGTGGCCCTGGCCACCACCGGCGCCAAGGTGGGCCTGGTCGATGCCGACATTTCGGGGCCGAGCATGCCCACGATGTTTGGCGTGGAAGACGCCCGGCCGCACGTGTTTCAGGGGCCAGACGGCAAAAACCTCATTCAGCCCATCATCAAATATGGCGTGAAGCTGATGAGCATCGGCTTCCTGGCGCCGAGCGAAAACGCCATCGTGTGGCGCGGGCCGATGGCCTCGTCGGCGCTCAAGCAGTTTATTACGGAAGTGGAATGGGGCGAGCTGGATTACCTGTTGCTCGACCTGCCGCCCGGCACTTCCGACATTCACCTCACGCTGGTGCAGACCGTGCCCGTGACCGGCGCCATCATCGTGACCACGCCGCAGGCCGTGGCCCTGATGGACGCGCAGAAGGGTTTGCAGATGTTCCGGCAGCCGCAAATCAACGTGCCGGTGCTGGGCATTATCGAAAACATGGCCTGGTTTACGCCGGCTGAATTGCCCGATAACAAGTACTATATTTTCGGCGAAGGCGGCGGGCAGCGCTTGGCCACCAAACACGACGTGCCGCTGCTGGGCCAGCTGCCGCTGATACAAGCGGTGCGCGAGGCTGGCGACGACGGCCAGCCGGCTGTTATTCAGGACGTAAATTCGCCCCAGGCCGCCATTTTCCGCGACCTGGCCGAGAGCCTGGCCCGGCAGGTGAGCATTCGCAACAACGTGGCCCCCAAGACCTCAGTCGTTACGATGAATCGGTAGCAGCGCAGCGCTTAGATAGCTGACTAAAGCTACTGGCGCATTGCACACTCTGCCACCCAAAGCTGTTAATTGCTCCTTGTTACCTGTTAATTGATTGAAGATGGATTCTGTTCTGACTCGTGTGGAAGCTGCCCTTGACTCGCTGCGGCCCTACCTGGCCACTGATGGCGGCAACGTGCGCGTGGCCGAAATCACCGACGCCGGCGTGTTGAAGCTGGAGTGGGAGGGCTCGTGCGGCGCCTGCCCCATGTCGCCGATGACGCGCGCCGGCCTCGAAGATTCGGTGCGCAAGGCCGTGCCCGAAATCACGGCCGTGGAGGCGCGGTAAGTAATTCACGCTGATTGAATAAATTAGCTTAGTAGCGTATAAGAACGTCATGCGGAGCCCCGCGAAGCATCTCTACCACGCCGTTCAACGAATCGGTAGAGATGCTTGGCGGGGCTCCGCATGACGTTCTGCTTTCCTTCCTTAAGTTATTATTAGCCAGCATTTATGCCCGCTTCGCCCGCCAACGACCCTACCCTTCGCTCCTGGATTGATATTCGCCCCGGCGACGATTTTCCGATTCAGAACCTGCCCTTTGGGGTAATGGATGTGCCCGAGTGGGGCCCGCGCCTGGCGGTGGCCATCGGCGGCTACGCCCTGGATTTATACGCCTGCGCGCAGCTGGGCTATTTTGAGGCCATTGGCAACGATGTGCCCGAGCTGGGCGCGGCATTACCCAAGGTGTTTCGGCGGCGCTCGCTGAATGCGTTTTTGCGGTTGGGGCCGGCCGCGTGGCGGGCCGTGCGCGAGTGCGTGAGCGAGCTGCTGCGCCACGACAACCCCGCCCTGCGCGACAATGAGCTGGCCATGCGCACCTGCCTGCTGCGCCAGCGCGACGTAACCCTGCTGCGCCCGGTGAAGCCCGCTAACTACGTCGATTTTTACAGCAGCCTGGAGCACGCTACCAACGTGGGTGCTATGTTCCGGCCCGATAACCCGCTGCTGCCCAACTGGCGGCACCTGCCCGTGGCCTACCACGGCCGGGCCAACTCCATCGTGGTCGGTGGCACCGACGTGCGCCGGCCGCAGGGCCAGTATCGCCCGGCCGGGCAGGAAGCGCCCGTTTTTGGCCCGACCCAGCAGCTTGATTTTGAGCTGGAAACGGCTTTTATCGTGGGCCAGAGCACGCAGCAGGGCGACACGGTGCCCATCGCTGAAGCCGAGAGCCACATTTTCGGCCTCGTGTTGTTTAATGATTGGAGTGCCCGCGACATCCAGAGCTGGGAGTACCAGCCGCTGGGGCCGTTTTTGGGCAAGAATTTCGCCAGCAGCGTGTCGCCCTGGGTGGTCACGCTCGATGCGCTGGAGCCCTTTCGGGTGGCCGGCCCGGCGCAGGACCCTACCCCCCTCCCCCACCTGCAAGCCGAGGGCGCGCACCACTTCGATATTGAGTTGGAAGTATTGGTGCAGCCGGCCGGGGCCACGGCCGCCCCGCTGGTCATCAGCCGCACCAATATGCGGCATTTGTACTGGAGCATGGCCCAGCAATTGGCGCACCACGCCAGCAACGGCTGCCCGCTGGAGGCCGGTGACATTTATGCCTCGGGTACCATCAGCGGCCCTACCCCCGGCTCGCTCGGCTCTTTGCTGGAGCTGACGCAGCGCGGCACCGCGCCCCTGAACCTGCCGGACGGCTTGCAGATGGGCTTCCTGCGCGACGGCGACACGGTTATCCTGCGCGGCTTCGCGGAGCGGGAGGGCCTGCGCATCGGGCTGGGTGAGGTGAGCGGCACGGTGCTGTCGGCCCTGGATTTGTAGCTTTAGGACTCCGCTTGGACCGCGCGGCCTCCCACAATACTAGAGCAGTTCCCAGGTCGGTATATGTGGCGGGCTGCCGGCTTTTCGCCGGCTGTCCGCTCTTTGCGAGAACAAACGGCGCGCACGACGAGCGGACAGCCGGCGAAAAGCCGGCAGCCCGCCCCCTACACCGGCTTGGGAACTGCTTTAGCTGACAGCTCAGGTAAGCGAGATTTCATTTCACCCACGGCAGCGGCCGGCCGCGTGTGGCTGCTGCCCCGAGCGAAGCGGGCTGACGTGCTAAAGCCCGGCAGCGCCGGGCTTTTTGCAGCGGGTTCTTTTTACGGTCCAGGCCTACCTTTGGCTCCTGCCCATGCCTACCCCGCCGCCCGCTACCCTGCTCATCCAAACCGCCTTTATTGGCGATGTTATTTTGGCTACGGCGCTGGTCGAATACCTGGCCGCCCACGAGCCCGGTGCGCCGCTGGATGTGCTGGTGCGGCGCGGCAACGAAGGTTTATTGGCTGGCAACCCGCACATTCGGCGGGTTTTAATCTGGGATAAAAAGGATAAGAAATACCCGAATCTGCTGCGCCTGCTGCGGCAAATCCGGCAGGCAAAATACGGGCGCGTCGTCACGTTGCAGCGCTTTGCCAGCACGGGGTTTCTCACGGCTTTTTCGGGTGCGGCAGAGCGGGTAGGGTTTGCGGAAAACCCGTTCAGTCGGTTTTTTACGCGCCGCGAGCCGCACGTAATTGGCGACGGCACGCACGAGGTGGAGCGCAACCTTGCGTTAGTGAAGAGTGAAGAGTTAAGAGTTAAGAGTTTGGTGGAAAAAAACGCGCTTTTACCTCTCCGCTCTCCACTCTTAACTGATAAACCCCGCCTCTACCCTACCCCTGCCGATGAAGCTGCCGCCGCGCCCTATGCGGCCGTGGGCGAATATATCTGCATCGCGCCCACGTCGGTGTGGTTTACCAAGCAGTACCCGGCGGAAAAATGGCTGGAATTATTGGCGGCCCTACCCCTCTCCTTGCCGGTGTACCTGCTCGGTGGGCCGCCCGACACGGCCGCCTGCGAGCGGCTGGCCGAGGCGGCCCGGCCGGGACTGGTAAATTTAGCGGGTAAATTATCCCTACCTGCCTCGGCGGCGCTGATGCGCGGGGCCGTGCTGAACTACGTCAACGATTCGGCCCCGCTGCACCTGTGCTCGGCGGTGGATGCGCCGGTGTGCGCCGTTTTTTGCTCCACGGTGCCGCGGTTTGGGTTTGGGCCGCTGAGCACGTTTTCGCGCGTGGTCGAGCATCCGGGACCGCTGGCCTGCCGGCCGTGCGGGCTGCATGGGCACGCCCGCTGCCCGCTGGGGCATTTCCGCTGCGCGCTGGAGATAGAGATGCCGCAGCTGCTGGCGGCGCTGGCCGAGGCGCGGACGTGGCAGGCGCGGGCAGTTTAGCCTCGTCGCAAAGTCTTTTGTAGGGTGCGGGGCTTGCCCCCGCCCGTCGTTGAACGATTGGCGCGCGAGTCGTGCAACGACGGGCGGGGGCAAGCCCCGCACCCTACTTCGTGAAAAGCTATTTATCAGCCTAACAACATGCCCAGCTGCTCGCGAAAGACCACCACGCTCAGCCAGGCCAGGCCCAGCACCACTACCCCCCCCAGCGCGGCCAGCCAGCCCGGATGCCGGTAGCTACCCACGATAGCCGGCCGGTACGCCGCTACCAGGATGGGACCCAGCGTGAGCGGCATGATGAAGCCATTGAGCGCGCCGGCCAGCACCAGCAGGCGCACCGGCTTGCCGATAGTGATGAAAATTAGCGTCGAAATCAGGATAAAGGCGAGGGTGACCGGCCGCTCGTGCCGGCTGACGACCGGGCTCAGCGATTTCATAAACGACACCGACGTGTAGGCCGAGCCGATAACCGACGTGATGGCCGCCGAAAACATCACGACCCCGAACAATTTGTAGCCCAGCGGCCCGGCCGCCAGCCCAAACACCGACGCCGGCGGATTGGCCTTATCGATAATCAGCCCCTGGCTCACCACGCCCAGCGACGCCAGAAACAGCAGCACCCGAATAACGGAGGCCACCGAAATGCCCATAATGGCGCTGCCCGTGGCCTGCGGCACGGCGGCCGGCCCGCGCACGCCGGCATCGAGCAGGCGGTGGCCGCCGGCAAACGTGATGTAGCCGCCCACCGTGCCGCCCACCAGCGTGATGATGGCCAGCAGGTCGATTTGGGAGGGTAGGACCGTGCGGCGCAGCGCCTCGCCCACAGGCGGATGCGAGGTAACTACCACGTACACAATGACAAGGAGCATGAGCGCGCCCAGCGC
Organism: Hymenobacter psoromatis; assembly: GCA_001596155.1. Lineage (NCBI taxonomy): Bacteria > Pseudomonadati > Bacteroidota > Cytophagia > Cytophagales > Hymenobacteraceae > Hymenobacter > Hymenobacter psoromatis. Next base: position 899,811 of record CP014771.1, read on the forward strand.
CTGGGTGGCGCGGTCCATTGCCCGGCCGGCTTCTTTGACCAGAAAAATGGCGATGGCCAGGCCCGCCGTGAGCAGCGCGCCCACCGGCAGCGCCAGGCCAAAGAGCACGTTCAGACCCAGCGCCGCGCCAGCCACGTTGCCGATATTAAAGGCCAGGCCGCCGAGCACAATCAGCCCCGACACAAGGCCGCCCAGGCCGGGCAGCACCGCGTTGGCAATGTCGGACGCCCGGCGCTCGGCCACCACAATCACGCGCCAGATGTTGAGCTGCACCACGAGGTCAATCAGAATCGACACCAGAATAACGAAGCCGAAGCTGGCCCCGAGCTGCTGGGTGAAAACGGTGGTCTGAGTGAGGAAGCCGGGGCCGACGGCCGAGGTGGCCATCAGAAAAGCGGCCCCGAGCAGCACGCCCCAGTTTTTGGTGGGGGTAGGGGCGCTCATGAGCCGGGGGCGCGCACGTCCACGCTGGCGGCGGCGAGGGCCGTGCGCAGCTGCCGCGCAAACTCCAGGGCGTGCGCGCCGTCGCCGTGCAGGCACACCGTATCGGCCCGGATGGCCACTTCCTCACCGGACTGCGCGCGCACTGTGCCTTCGGTTATCATCTTGATTACCTGGCTTATGGCCGTGGGTGCACCGGTAATCAGAGCGTCGGGCTGGCGGCGCGGCGTGAGCGTGCCATTGGCCTGGTAGGTGCGGTCGGCGAATACTTCGTGGGCAGTTTTGAGGCCGATTTTCTCGCCGGCTCGGGTCAATTCGGAGCCGGCCAGGCCGTAGAGCGTCAGCTCGGGCTGCACTTTGTAGAGGGCTTCGGCAATGCTTTCGGCCAGCCGGGCGTTGGTGGCGGCCATGTTGTAGAGCGCGCCGTGGGGCTTGAGGTGGTGCAGCTGGCCGCCCTCGGCGCGCACCACGGCGGCCAGCGCGCCGAGCTGATACACCGTCATATCGAACGCTTCTTCGGGCGAAATATCCAGGTTGCGGCGGCCAAAGCCCACCAAATCGGGCAGGCCGGGATGCGCGCCAATCGCTACCCCCCGCGCCAGGGCCAGGCGCACGGTTTGGCGCATCACGCCGGGGTCGCCGGCGTGGAAGCCGCAAGCCACGTTGGCGGAGGTGATGAGGGGCATGAGGTCGGCGTCCTGGCCCAGGGTCCAGGTGCCGAAGCTTTCGCCCATGTCGCAGTTCAAATCAACGGTAGCGGGTGGTTTCAGCATAATGATTTCAGGTAAACCGCGCGCGTCAGGTGCCGCAGGCGCTGTTCCCGCGCAAGATACTGCGCCTGCGCCTCGGCCATCGCCACCAACTGGAAGCGCAGCCGCGCGCCCGGCAGCGCCTGAGCCAGCCGGCCCACATCGGCCCCGATAACCTGCGCCAGGCGGGGGTAGCCGCCGGTGGTCTGGCAGTCAGCCAGCAGCACAATGGGCTGCCCGCCCGCCGGCACCTGCACCGTACCGAACGTGACGGCGCTCGACAGCAGTTCCGCCTCCGTGGCGCGGTGCAGCGCCGGGCCGCTGAGCCGGCAGCCCATGCGGTCGGCCTCCGTGGTCACGGTGAAGATTTCCTCCCCAAAAGCCCGCTGGCTCGCCGGCGTGAATTGCGCGTATTCGGGGCCAGGCAGGGCGCGCAGCACCATTTCGGCGCCCGGCCGGGGGGTAGGGGCTACCGCGGTGCGCCACGGCGCGGCGGCCCAGCCAGCCGCCTGCGTTGGGGCAATTTGGGTAAATAAGCGCTGGCTGAGCGCCGACCACTCGCCCACCGGCAGCGCGTCGCCGGCCCGCAAGGCGCGGCCCGCGAGCCCGCCCAACCCGGCGCGCAGGTAGGTGGCGCGGCTGCCCAGCACGAGCGGCACGGCCACGCCGCCCGCCACCGCCAGCCAGGCCCGGCCGGCGACCGGCGCGGCCCCAAATGCCAGCACCGCGCCCGCCCGCACCGCCACCGGACGGCCGCGCGGCACCGGCTGGCCGTTGATAGTTGCTGCCAGGTCGGCCCCGGTGAGAGCCAGCAAAGCATCGACCCCAAACCGGAGGGTAGGGCCGCGCAGCGTACCCTCCAAACCCGCCGCAGTTTCGGCATTGCCCACCAGCAGGTTGGCGGTGCGCAGGGCCACGGCGTCGAGCGCACCGCTCACGACGAGGCCGGTTTTTTGGTAACCGAAGCGGCCCAGGTCCTGCACGGTGGTCAGCAGGCCGGGTTTTAGAACGCCGATGCTCATGCGTTCAAGCGTTGAAAATCAGCCGCCGAGATGGGCACGAAGCGCAGCCGGTCGCCGGCTTGCAGCAGGCTGGGCCGGGCGCGGCCGGCATCGAAGAGCCGGCGCGGCGTGCGCCCGATGAGCTGCCAGCCGCCCGGCGTGGGCAGGGAATAAATACCCGTTTGCAGCCCCGCGAGGCCCACCGCGCCGGCCGGCACCAGCGGCCGGGGCACGGCCCGGCGCGGGGTGGCCAGCCGCGCGTCGAGCCCGCCGAGGTAGGGAAAACCCGGCGCGAAGCCGACCATATACACCAGGTATTCGGCCGCCGAATGAAGCTGAATTACCTCCGCCGCGCTCAGCCGCGTGTGCTGCGCCACGGCCGCCAGGTCGGGGCCAAACTCGCCGCCGTAGCACACCGGAATTTCCACTAGCGGGCCGGGCGCGTAGTGGGCCGCGGCGGCCTGGGCGGCGGGCAGCAGACTTTGCAAGTAGCTGGCTACCTGGTCGTAAGGGGAATTTTCAGGGTTTTGACTTAATTGCCACGGGTCGTAGTACACGGTGAGCGTGGTGAAGGCAGGCACGTACTCGCGCAGGCCGGGTAGCGGGCTTTGGTCGAGCAGCCGCGCCAGCGCCTGGAGGAGCCGGTGCGTGGCGGGGTCGATGCGTTGGCCCAGCTCCAGCACCACGGCCGCGTCGCCGAGCGGGTACAGACGGATGGGGGGGGTAGGGTCGGCCATGCGGGGGAAGTTGCGGGAGAGTTGTATTTTTCGCGGAGCAGGCTGCGAAGAAGAACGTCATTTCGAGCTTGCCGAGGAATCTCGCGCGCGGTCGTTCGGGTTTCGTTCTACTGATGCGGGCGAGATTCCTCGGCAAGCTCGGAATGACGTTCTTTTTCGTGATTCACTTCGTAACGAGTATATCCTGACGTCAAGGGCGAAATTGCGCATAATATTCTTCCCTGCCCATGCCTTCGCTCCCTACTTACGCCGCGCTCGGCGGCCTGCTGCTGGCCGCCGCCTGCCAGCGCGCCGCCTACCCCACCACGGCCGCCCTGCCCCCCGCGCCGCCCGTGACGACCGGCGTGAGCCGCGAGCTGGCCGAGTTTCGCAAGCAAATCCTCAGCCGCGTGGCCTACGACCTGCGCCTGACCGTGCCCGGTAATAAAGCCGCGCCGGTGCGCGCCGAGGAAATCGTCAGCTTCCAGCTGCGCGACAACCGCGACCCGGTGCAGCTCGATTTCAAAGGCCAGGCGGGCCAGCTGCATAGCCTCATCATCAATGGCCAGCCCGCCGCCCCCGATTACCGCAAGGAGCATCTGGTGCTGCCCGCCGCCGCGCTGCGGGTTGGCCACAACGTGGTGCATATTGGCCTCGATGCCGGCGACTTATCGCTGAATCGAAACCCCGACTACCTCTACACGCTGCTCGTGCCCGACCGGGCGCGCACGGTGGTACCGGTGTTCGACCAGCCCAATCTGAAGGCGACCATTACGCTGTCGCTCACCGTGCCGGCGGCGTGGCGGGCAGTGGCCAACGGCCCGCTGCACGACTCGCTGCGCGCCGACGGGCAAACGACTTACCATTTCCTACCCTCCGACTCTATCAGCACCTACCTGTTTTCGTTCGCCGCGGGCCGCTTCACGCACGTGCGCCGCACGGTGGGGGGTAGGCCGATGAATTTCCTGCACCGCGAAACGGACTCGACCAAAATCCGCCTCAGTATGCCGGTTATTTTCCGGCTGCACGGCGAGGCGCTGGCTTTCTTGGAGAATTACACGGGCCTGCCCTACCCCTTCCAAAAGTTCGATTTTACGGCCATCCCCGACTTTCAGTACGGCGGCATGGAGCACGTGGGAAACATTGATTACAAGGCTTCTAGCTTGTTTCTGGATGAGGGCGCGACCAAGGACCAGCTGCTGGCCCGCCAGAACCTCATCGGCCACGAAACGGCCCACATGTGGTTTGGCGACCTCGTGACGATGCAGTGGTTCAACGACGTGTGGATGAAGGAGGTATTCGCCAATTTCATGGCTGATAAGATGAATCCTGAGGCGTCGGCCGGCCCGGCGCAGCTGCTCAAATTCGTGACCGACCACTACCCCGCCGCCTACGCCGTGGACCGCACGGCCGGGGCCAACCCCATTCGCCAACCCCTTGATAACTTGCAGGATGCGGGCTCGCTCTACGGCAACATTATTTATCATAAAGCGCCCATTATGATGCGGCAGCTGGAGCGGCTGATGGGCGAAAAACCCTTTCAGGACGGCATCCGGGAATACCTCAAAGAGTACGCCCACGGCAACGCCACCTGGCCCGACCTCATCGCCATTCTGGACGCCCACACGCCCGCCGACCTCGTGGCTTGGAACCAGGTGTGGGTGAACCAGCCCGGCCGCCCGGTGTTCGACTACGAGCTACAACCAGCAACTAATCAGCTCGTTATTCGGCAGCACGCCGAGGATGGCTCGGACCGCCTCTGGCCCCAGCAGTTTGAGGTGACGGCCATGTACCCCAGCGGCCCCAGGGAGCTGACCGTGAACATGAACCAGCGCGAGGTGCGCGTGCCGCTGCCCGCCGGCCAGCCCGCGCCCAGCTACGTGCTGCTCAACTCGCAGGGCCTGGGCTACGGCGTGTTTCCGGTGGCCCTGGCGGTAGCCGACCACCTGGCCAGCCTCACCGACCCGGTGGCGCGGGCCAGCACCTACATCGCGCTGTATGAGAACATGCTGGCCGGCCGCGGCCTGGCTCCGCGCCCGCTGCTCGACCGCTACCTGGCCCAAACCGCCCACGAAACCAATGACCTCAACATCAAGCTCCTGACCAATCAGCTGAGCGATATTTTCTGGAAGTTCCTACCCCCCGCCGAGCGCGTGGCCCTGGCCCCGGCCGTGGAAAAAGCCCTCTGGCAGGCCATGCAAAACCAGCCGCGCCCCGGCGAGCAAAAGCTCTATTTCAAAGCCTACCAGAGTATTGCGCTCACGCCCGAAGCGCAAAAGCGCCTCTACGGAATCTGGCTTTCGCAACGAGCGCCCGGCTTGGTGAAGCTGACGGAGGACGACTACACCAGCCTGGCGCTGGCGCTGGCCGTGCGCGATTACCCCGCGCCGCAACTCATTCTTAGCCAGCAATTAGCGCGTATTAAAAACCCCGACCGCCGCCAGCGGCTGGAATTTATGATGCCCGCGCTCTCGCCCGACGTGGCGACCCGTGATGCCTTTTTTGCCTCACTCAAAGACGAGAAAAACCGCGAAAAAGAAGCCTGGGTTACGGCCGCGCTCGGCTACCTGCACCACCCACTGCGCCAGGCCACGTCGGAAAAATATTTGCCCGCAAGCCTCGACCTGCTGGCCGAAATTCAACTGACGGGCGATATATTTTTCCCGGCCTCGTGGCTGCAAAGCACGCTCGGCTACTACCAGTCGCCGGCGGCGGCGCGGGTGGTGCGCGAGTTTCTGGCGGCGCACCCTACCCCCGGCTACAACCCGCAGCTGCGCGCCAAGCTGCTGCAAGCGGCTGATGATTTGCTGCGGGCCGAAAAGCTGGCGCCGTAGCGCGGACTCCGCGCGTCCGCGCGGGGGTTTGGTTGGCCTTGTTCACGCGCGGACGCGCAGAGTCCGCGCTACGGGCGCGAACTTTGTCTCTTTCGCCGGTTATAGCATCCATGTCTGATTACCACCAATTCGAATATCCCAACGGCATTCGCCTGCTGCACAAGGAAGTACCACACACTAAAATCGCGCACTGCGGCTTTTTGCTCGACATCGGCTCGCGCGACGAGCAGGCGCACCAGCAGGGGCTGGCCCATTTTTGGGAGCACATGGCCTTTAAGGGCACCCACAAGCGCAAGTCGTTTCACATCCTGAATCGCCTCGAAACCGTGGGCGGCGAGCTGAACGCCTACACTACCAAGGAGAAAATCTGCTTCTATGCCACGCTGCTGAGCACGCACTTTGAGCGCGCGTTTGAGTTGCTTACTGACCTGACGTTCAACTCGATATTTCCCGAAAAGGAAGTCGAAAAGGAGCGCGGCGTGATTCTGGAGGAGATGAGCATGTATCAGGATGCGCCCGAGGATGCCATCATTGATGACTTCGACGCCGTTATCTACGGGCAGCACCCGCTGGGCATCAACATTCTGGGCACCCGCGAGAGCGTGAGCGGCTTCCAAACGGCTGACTTTCACACGTTTTACGACGAGAACGTGCGCACCGACCGGCTGATTTTCAGCTCGGTGAGCAACCTGCCGTTCAAGGAAGTGAAGCGGCTGGCCGACCAGTTTCTGGCGCCCATTCCGGCCCGGCTGGGGCCGCGCGCGCGGCTGCCGTTCAGCGGCTACGTGCGCCACGACCGCACCGAAACGCGGCCCATCTCGCAGGCGCACTGCCTGGTGGGCGGCCCCGCCTACCCCCTCACCGACGAGCGACGGGTGCCGTTTTTCATGCTCAATAATATCCTGGGCGGGCCGGGCATGAACTCGCGCCTCAACCTGGCCGTGCGCGAAAAATACGGCCTCGTGTACACCATCGACAGCTCGTACTCGCCCTATACCGACACTGGTTTGTTTGGCATTTACTTCGGCACTGAGGCCAAGCAGCTCAACCGCACGCTGGGCCTGGTGCAGAAGGAACTGAAACTGCTGCGCGACAAAGACCTGACCACCAGCCAGCTGCACGTGGCCAAAAACCAGCTCATGGGCCAGCTCGCCATGAGCGAGGAGAGCAACTCGGGCCTGATGCAGCTGCTGGGCAAAAGCACCCTCGACCTGGGCCGCGTGGAGCCGCTAGCCGAGATTTTTGGCAAAATCGAGCGCGTCACGGCCGCCGAGTTGCGCGAGCTGGCCAACGAGGTGCTGACCGAGGAGAATTTGAGCATTCTGCAATACGTGCCGGAAAAGTAGCGCGAACTTTCCAGTTCGTGCGCGAGCGCAGCGAGCAACTCGCGCACGAAGTCGCTTGATACCGCCTGCTCGCTGCTGATACCGCCTGCTCGCTGCGCTCGCGCACGAACTGGAAAGTTCGCGCTACTTCTTATGTCCCTACCCCCCTTCGGCCACGTGGGTTCGGCCCGGCCGGGCGACTTGTTTCATTCGCGGCTGGAATTGTCGCTTCTTAAGCAGCACCGGCCGCCGCGCGCGGGCGTGTGCGCCACCGCTGCTGCCGGCGCGGAAAGTATTATTCTGGCCGACCAGTACGAAGACGATGAAATTCACGAGGACTATTTCTGGTATGCCGGCCACGGTGGGCGCGACGTGCAGACTGGCCGCCAGGTGGCTGACCAGCAACTCGATGCGCGCAACCAGGGCTTGCTGCGCAGCCAGGAAACCGGCCGGCCGGTGCGCGTATTTCAGCGCATCAACGTGGCCCCCGCGCCGTGGCAGTTTCGCTACGAAGGGCTGTGGCGCGTGGTGGCGCACGCGTACGTACCTGGCAAATCGGGCTTCCAGGTGTACCGCTTTCGGCTGGAGCCTTTTCGAGTTGAAATAGAACGGTCATGCTGAGCTTGTCGAAGCATCTCGCTCGCATCACCCGGACGACTCACGCGAGATGCTTCGACAAGCTCAGCATGACCGTTCTATAGTTTTGACTTTCTTATGACTGACGACGCTATTCAAGCCTACGCCGACCAGCACTCCGAGCCCGAACCACTACTGCTGTACCAGCTCTGGCGCGAAACGCACTTGCAGCTGTTGATGCCGCGCATGGCCACCGGCCACTGGCAGGGCCGGCTGCTGAGTATGCTTTCGCATCTTACGAAGCCGCGTAAGATACTGGAAATCGGCACGTTCACGGGCTACGCTACGCTGTGCCTGGCCGAGGGGCTGGCCGAAGGCGGGCACCTGCACACGCTCGAAGTCAACCCCGAGCGCGAGCGCCGCATCCGGCGCTACGTGGCGGCGGCGGGGCTTTCGGCGGCCATAACGCTGCACCTCGGCACCGCGCGCGATAGTTTGGCGGGGTTGGTCGGCGAAGTGTGGGACTTAGTCTTTATTGACGCGGATAAAATCAACAATAACCTTTACTTTGAGCTAGTAATCAACCAGGTGCGGCCGGGCGGGCTGCTCATCGTGGACAACGTGCTTTGGGGGGGTAAGGCGCTATCGACTTATTCGCTCAAGGCCAACGACCACGATACGCGGGCCGTGCGGGCTTTTAATGACCAGGTGCAGCACGACCCGCGCGTGGTGCCGCTGCTGCTGCCCGTGCGCGATGGGCTGCTGCTGCTGCGCCGGGTATAAATAATGAAATCGGTTGTCATTGCGAGCGAAGCGCGGCAATCTTTCCTAATCGTTGGATTAGTAAACCACATGATGCAAACGACAAGGAAGAATTGCCGCGCTTCGCTCGCAATGACAACCGATTATTGTTTCAAAAATAAATTTATTCCTTATGCGCATTCTACTCCTCACTGGCCTGGCCTGGCTCCTGACATTCAGCGCGTTCGCGCAAAGTGCTGTGCGGGGGAAGGTGCTCGATGGCAAGGACCAGAGCCCGCTTATCGGGGCCAACGCGGTGCTCATTCACCTGCCCGACTCGGTGCGCACGGGCACGGCGGTGGGGCCTGATGGCAGCTTCCAGCTGGATAACGTGGCGCCGGGCCGCTACGTGTTCGTGGCGTCCTACATCGGCTACCAGGACCAGCGCCAGCCGGTGACCGTGCCGGCGGGCGGCGCGCCCGTGACGGTGGGCAGCGTGGCGCTGCGATCCGGCGGCGTGACCCTCAAAACGGTAGTGGTGACCGGCCAGGAAGTGGCGGCCGTGCAGCACGGCGACACCACCAGCCTCAATGCCAAAGCCTTCAAGGTGAACCAGGATGCGACAGCCGGCGACCTCATTGGCAAGATGCCGGGCATCTCGGTTGATGCCTCGGGCAAGACCCAGGCCCAGGGCGAGCAGGTGCAGCAGGTGCTGGTGGATGGCAAGCCGTTTTTTGGCACTGACCCCGACGCGGTGCTCAAAAACCTGCCCGCCGAGGCCATCGACCGGGTGGAGATTTTTGACCAGCAGAGCGAGCAAAGCCGTTTTTCAGGCTTCAACGATGGCAACACGCAGAAGACGCTGAATATTATTACCAAGCCCTCGTTTCGCAATGGGCAGTTTGGGCGGGCCGTGGTGGGCGCGGGCCCCGACCGCTACAAGGCCAGCCTGAACCTTAACGACTTCCACGGCGACCGGCGCACCACGGTGCTGGCCCAGAGCAACAACGTGAACGAGCAGAACTTCGGCACCGACGACCTGCTGGGCGTCATCGGCAACTCGGGCGGCGGCGGGGGGGGTAGGGGCGGCCGGGGCGGCGGCGGGGGCGGCGGGGGCGGCAGCGCGGGCTCGAACCCCGGCGACTTTCTGGTGAACCAGAACGGCGGCATCAGCAAAACCACGGCGGCGGGCCTGAACTTCTCAAACACCTGGAACAAAAAGACCGAGCTGACGGGCAGCTACTTCTTCAATCACTCCAACAACACGCTCAACAGCAATACTTTGCGCCAATACGTGCTGCCTGGACAGAGCAACACCACGTACCGCGAAACCTCACTGTCGGGCAGCACCAACACCAACCACCGGGCGAATGTGCGCCTCGACCAGAAAATCGATTCCATGACCTCGGTGCTGTTTCGGCCCCGGCTGTCGTGGCAGCAAAACGACGCCAGCCAGACGCTAACCGGCCTCACGGCCCGCCAGGGCGTGCCGCAGAGCCAGATTAATACGCTGTATGGCGCTAACAACCAGGGCACTAACCCGGCTGGTGACTTACTGCTGCGCCGCAAGTTGGGCCGCCGCGCCGGGCGCACGCTCTCGCTGAGCCTCAACGGCTCGTACAACTCGCGCACCGGCACTTCGCTGCTGAACACGACCAGCGCGGGCGGCCCCGGCACCAACCTCAATCAGCAGGCGCTGCTGACCCAGCACAGCAACACGCTGGCTGGCAACCTGTCCTATACCGAGCCGGTGGGCAAGCACGCGCAGCTGCAGGCCAACTACTCGCTGAGCTACGCGCCCAACAACTCCGACAAGCGCACCTACGACTTCAACACCGGCGACCAGCGCTATTCGCGCCTCGACACGGCGCTGAGTAACGTGTTCAACAACTACTACTTAACGCAGGGTGGCGGCCTGAGCTACCGCTACAACACGCGCAAGATTCAGGCCTCAGTGGGGGCCAGCGCGCAGGTGGCGCGGTTGGAAGGTAACCAGACGTTTCCAAGGCCCGGCCCGGTCAACTATACTTTCTGGAACGTGCTGCCCCAGGCCAACCTGACGTGGCGCGTTGACCGCTCGCACAACCTGCGCCTGTTTTACCGCACCAGCACCAACGCGCCGAGCATCAACCAGTTGCAGGCGGTGGTGAACAACTCCAACCCCTTGCAGCTGACCATCGGCAACCCGGCGCTGCGCCAGGAATACGCCCACAACCTGGTGGCCCGCTACACGGCCAGCCGCGCCGATAAGAACAGCAATTTCTTCGCCCTGCTCGCGGGCAGCTTCACCCAGAACCCGATTTCGAGCCGCACGCTGGTGGCCATCCGCGACACGTCGGTGGTGCCCACCGGCACGGACCGGGCTCTGCGCCTGCCCGCCGGCGCGCAGCTCACGCAATCGACTAACCTTCAGCAGCAATACACGCTGCGGGCGCTGGCCAACTACGGGCGGCCGCTCACGGTTATTAAGTCGAATGTGAACGTGACGGCCGGCGCTACGTTCAGCCAAAACCCTGGCCTGGTGAACAATGCGCTGAACTACGCCCGCACCCCGGCCCTGACCGGCGGCCTCACGCTGAGCAGCAACATCAGCCCGCAGCTCGACTTCACGCTGTCGTCGAACTCTACCCAGAGCTACGTGCGCAACACGCTCAGCACGCAGCTCAATAACAGCTACTTCAACCAGCTCACCCGCCTGAAATTTACCTGGATAGTGGGGCCGGGTATTACGTTTCAGACCGACGTAGCCCACCAGCTCTACCGCGGCCTGAGCGCCGCCTACAACCAGAACTACGTGCTCTGGAACGCCTCGATTGGCAAGAAGATTTTTCCTGGTCAGCGCGGCGAAATCAAGCTCTACGCGTTTGATATTCTCAAGCAGAACCGGGCCATTCAGCGCAACGTGAGCGTGGCTTATTACGAGGATGTGCAAACGACCGTGCTTCAGCAGTATCTCATGCTCATGTTTACCTATAACATTCGTTCGGCCAACATGACGACCCTGCCCACCGCGCCCGAAGACGGGCGGCGCGGGCGTGGCGGCTACGATGGCCCGCGCGGCGGGGGCAGGCCCGGCGGGGGCGGCTTTGGTGGCCCGCCCGGCGGCTAAGCCCCACTGCATACGCCTGAATGAAAGCAGAATAATACCAGCCTGGCGAGGTCGTTAAGGCACCCAGCGGGGGCCGGCGTTCAGTCGCTATTTCAGTTTTCTGGGCTAACTTGCCACCCTGCGCTTCAGGAAAACCTTGACTGGCTTCTCGTTATGAAAAAACTGCTCCCGGCTTTGCTGTTGGGGCTGGCTGGCCGGTCGGGGTTGGCGGCCGTTCCGCCCACCGTGCCTACTTCGCTTGAGTTGGTGGGTATGCACCTCACCCTTGATGAAGATGCCCGCCAGCTGGTGCAGGCCAAAGTGAACAGCTTGTGCCGCCACCAGGTATCGCTCGATGCGCGCGTGGCCTTGGCCGAGGCCGCTTTTCCGCTCATCGACCAGGTGCTGGCGGAGGAGGGCGTACCGAGCGACTTTCGCTATTTGACGCTCCAGGAAAGCGCCTTGCAGGGTAACGCCGAGAGCGCGCACGGGGCCGTGGGCTACTGGCAGCTCAAGCGCGAAACGGCCCTCAGCCTGGGCCTGACCGTGAACGGCAGCATTGACGAGCGCCGTCACCTCACGGCCAGCACCCGCGCCGCCGCCCGCTACCTCAACCGCAACAACGCGACCCTGCATAACTGGGCCAACGCCCTGCTGAGCTATAATACCGGGCTGGGCGGCGTGCGCTCCTACACCCAGCCCGCCGATGCCGATGCCCGCGACGTGCGCTTTACGCGCCGCACTAACCAGTATCTGCTAGATTTTGTGGCCCAAAAGATAGTGTTTGAGCCGGCCTGTGCGCAACAGACCGTGGCCTTCGTGCCGTGGCGCGAAGTGCCCGCCGCCGCCGGCCAGACCCTGGCGCAGCAAGCCGCCGTGCTGGCCGCCGACCCGGCCGCCGTGGCCCAGCTCAATCCCTGGCTGCTGGCCCGCACGGTGCCCGAAGACGGCCACGCCTACACGCTGCTGATTCCACAGGCAGGAGCCACGCCGGTGGCCGCGCGGCCAGCGTACACGCCTACCCTGCCCGCCGCCGCGCTCCCTACCCCTACCTATCTGCGTATCAATGGGATAAAGGTCCTGCTGGCCCGCCCCGGCGAAACGCCCGCCGCCCTGGCCGAGCGGGGCGGGGCCAGCCTGAGCTTCTTCCAAAAAGTTAATGAGCTGGCTGATAACGAAGCCTTGCAGCCCGGCGAACCCTACTTCTTTCAGCGCAAAAAAGAAACGGCCGATGAGGATTACCACGTAGTGGCTCCGGGCCAGACGCTGGCGGCCGTGGCCCAGCACTACGGCGTATTGCGCCACGCCCTGCGTCAGTATAATCACCTGGCCGACGATGAGGCCGTGCGGCCCGGCCTGGTGCTGTGGCTCAGCCATATGCGGCCGCGCAGCGTGGCGGCCGAGTATCAATCGGTGCCTACCTCCCGGCCCGTAGCCGCAGCCCCGCGCCCGGCACCGCCCCGCCCTACCCCCCCGCCAGCCCCCGAAAAGGACACGACCGCCGATGAGCTGGCGAAACTAAACGATTTGCCCACCGAAGTGCCTGGCCCGCCGGTGCAAAGCCTCCCCACGCCCCGGCCCGTGGTGGCTGCGGTGGCCTACCCCACCCGGCCGGTGGCAGTGGCCCCGGTGCCGGTGCGCCCGGCCCCTACCCCCCGCGCGCAGGTCAGTCCCGACTTTTCGCACCTGTACCTGGTAGCTCCCGGCGAAACGCTGTGTGCCCTGGCCCGGCGCGTGGGCGTGCGGCCCGCCGAGCTGGCGGCTTGGAATAACCTGCCTTCTAATGCGCCACTACGCGCGGGCCAGGCTATGCACCTGAACCCGCCTGCCGCCGAGCCGGTGCTATTCAATGCGTCCGATGGCTCCTACGTAGTATCGCGCGGCGATACGTTTTACAGCATCGCGCGGCGCTACAACTGCACCGTGGTGGCCCTGCTGGCCCACAACGACCGCCCGCATATGACGCTGCACGTGGGCGAAACACTGCGCGTACCGCAGTAATAGCAGTGCAAGTGAGTGGCAAACAGAACGTCATTCCGAGCTTGCCGAGGAATCTTGCCCGAGGTCGTTCGGGTTTCGCTCAACGATGCGAGCGAGATTCCTCGGCAAGCTCGAAATGGCGTTCTGTTTGCAGACTTCACTACGAATACTATATCAACCAACCTACTACCAAAAACAGTCCGGCCCCCGACGTTAGCTAACGTCGGGGGCCGGACTGTTTTTGGTACTTACTACCCCTTATTTTAAAGCTTATTGAGCGCAACGGCGCGGTAGGCGGCGGCCCGGCCAACGGCGGCTTTCAGGTCGTCCTGCAAGGGGCGGCTGCTGATGTTGCGCGGGTGCAGGTCGAGCAGCGTACCATCTTCGGCCAGCAGCACGGCGGTGGGAAGCCGGTCGATGCCATAGGCCTGCCGGACTTCGGCCCGGTGGCTGGCGGGCAAATACGTCTGCACGCCGGTGAGGGCGGGGTTCGCGCAGGCTACTGTCTGCTGCCAGGTGGAGATGTTTTCATCCAGCGCCACCATTACGATGGCTATTGGCTGGTCGGCCAGGGCGGTAGTCAGTTCCTTGAGGTAGGGAATCTCCCGCTGGCCGGCGGGGTAGCGGCTATCCCAAAACATCAGGTACACCAGCTTGCCGCGCAGGCTGGCCAGCGTCAGGGGCTGGCCATTGGCCAGGCGCAGCGGTAGCTCAGGCGCGGGGCTGCCGATGGCAAACGACTGGTGGTCGGCCAGGTCGGTGCGCAGCAAGGCTATCCAATTAGCGGGGGCTTTGGCCGTGGCGGCGTAGGTAGCCAGCAACGCCTGGGCGTGGGCCACGTGGCCTAGGCGAATGGTTTCGAGCACGATGCGGCCCAGCACTACCGGCCGGGCTTCGGCTTGCAACAGGCTATCGGCCAGGCGGTAGCAGGTCGGAAAGTACGCGGGGCTGGTGGGTTGGTACCCAATGGCACGGGCCTGGTAATGCACGTAGTCGAGCAGAAAATCCTGGTAATGAGGGCTCGTAACGGCCACTTCATTACCGGGCAGCAAACCTGGCTCTTTCAAAAAATCATAGTACTCCGCCGACAGCTGAACGCGGGGCTGGCCGGCCACCGTCTGCTCGCGCAGGTCAGCGTAGGTGAGGCGGTCTTCGGCGTAAGTATAGGCAATGTCGGCTTCGGCGTAGGCTTGGAAAGCGGGCGTGAGGCTGCCGCGCCGGTTGGCCTGCTTGAGCAACGTGCGCTCCCGGTCGCGCCGATAACCCAGAAAAGTCAGAAAGCCTCTTTCCAGCAGTTTGATATTCTCAGGCAGAATCTGGTAGTCGTCGTTGTTAACAAACCGCCGGCTATATTCCTGTAGGTAGTTATTTGCGGCGGCGGCGGGCCGGTGGGCCGCGCCATCGCCCGAGTCGAACCGGGCCGTGGCGGCCAGGTCGGGAGCATCGCCGTGCAGGTCGAGCACGTCGCCCGGCTCCAAAAACACCGTCATTTCCTCGTCACCGTAGCTTAGCTGCGCCAGCATGGGCTGGGCCACCGGCACCGTCAGGTCAAAATTACCTTCGGGCGTGACGTGCACGGCGCGTTGCTGCTCGTGCGTAGCCAGGGGCTGGCCCCACCACCTTATCAGCAGTTTTTCAGTACCCGTATTCACTAAGTGACCATGCAATTTGGCAGTAGTCTGCGCGGCTGCGGGTCCGGCCAGGAGAATAAAGCCAGCAAGCCAGAGCGGTAGTACTTTCATTCAGAAGGGGTAAGGTGGAGGGCAACCTGGCGGCGAAGTTAACCACTGCCACTTTAGAATACGTCCTTTCGGCCCTGGCCGTTCCAAAACCGTAGGCATTTCCAAATTTCTTGCCAGCTTTGCGGCCCCAATCCCCTTATTTTCGACCCTCATGTCGCAGCACAAAGAAATCAAGCTCGTTACTACCCACCAGATGCTGGCCATGAAGCAGCGGGGCGAGAAAATATCCATGCTCACCGCCTACGACTTTTCGATGGCTCAGATTCTGGACGGTGCCGGGGTGGACGTGCTGCTCGTGGGCGACTCGGCCTCCAACGTGATGGCGGGCCACGAGACTACCCTGCCCATTACCCTCGACCAGATGATATACCACGCCCAAAGCGTAGTGCGAGCCGTGAAGCGGGCTTTTGTGGTGGTCGATATGCCCTTTGGCTCGTACCAGGGCAACAGCAGCGAGGCGCTGCGCTCGGCCATCCGCATTATGAAGGAGAGCGGCGGCCACGGCGTGAAGCTCGAAGGCGGTGCCGAAATCAAAGACAGCATCGTGCGCATTCTCACGGCCGGCATTCCGGTGATGGGCCACCTGGGCCTTACCCCCCAAAGTATCTATAAGTTTGGCACTTACAACGTGCGGGCCAAGGAAGAAGCCGAGGCGCAGAAGCTAGTGGAGGACGCCCACCTGCTGCAGGAAATCGGCTGCTTCGGGCTGGTGCTGGAGAAGATTCCGGCCACCCTGGCCAAGCGCGTGGCCGAGGAGCTGACCATCCCGGTTATCGGCATCGGGGCCGGGCCCGACGTGGACGGTCAGGTGCTGGTGGTGCATGACGTGCTAGGCATCACTAAGGAGTTTCAGCCCCGCTTCCTGCGCCGCTATGCCGAGTTGCACGACATCATGACCCAGGCCGTGCAGCACTACGTGGCCGACGTAAAGAGCCGGGATTTTCCCAGCAAGGAAGAAGGCTATTAATTTGTAATCGCCTCGTTGTCAACTATTTTCTTCCCTACCCCCCTCCTCGCCGACCAGGCGCATTGGGCGTGCGGCCTTACCTTCACCGGCAGCAAGCTGAATCGTTCGGGTACTGCCACCAGCGCTGAACGCGCCTGCCTTGGCGCGGGCCAGGCTGCTACTTGCTTTTTGGTGCTTAAGAATTACTTTTTCCGCGGCCCGCGCCGCGGCTCTTTTGCTGCGTGAATCGTCCGAACCTGTGGGCCGAAGGCCAGGAAATAATTTTTGAAGACAATCACCTGCTGGTGATTAATAAGCCCGCCGGTATCTTGGTGCAGGGCGATGCGACCGGCGACGAGCCGCTTTCCAAAAAAGCCGAGGAGTACCTGAAATTCAAGTATAAAAAGCCGGGCGCGGCGTTCGTGGGCGTGTGCCACCGCATCGACCGGCCGGTGTCGGGCATCGTGGTGCTGGCCAAAACGAGCAAAGCACTGAGCCGCCTGAACGAGATGTTTCGGGACAGCCAGATGAAGAAAACCTACTGGGCGCTCATCGGCAAGCCGCCCGTGCCCGAGCAGGGCAAGCTGGTGCATTGGCTGGTGAAAGACCCCATGCGCAACGTTACCAAGGCCTATACCGATAAGCACGGCCAGGGCCAGCGCTCCGAGCTGAGCTACGAGCTGCTGGGCCCGGCGGCCAACCGCTACCTGCTGCAAGTGAACCCCGTAACGGGCCGGCCGCACCAGATTCGGGTGCAGCTGGCCACCGGCCTGGGCACGCCCATTGTGGGCGATGTGAAATACGGCTTCCTCAACCCGCTGCCCGACGTGAGCATTGCCCTGCACGCCCGCCAGCTGGAGATGCAGCACCCAGTTACGAAAGAAGCCCTGAAACTAGTGGCACCCCTGCCCGACGCCCCGCACTGGGATGCGGCGCGAGCTTTCGGTGAGGTGGTGAAATAGTGAGGTAGTGAGTTTACCTTACAGAAACTCACCACCTCACCGTCGGTGTAACATTATGGCATTGTACAACTCCGGGGCAATTTTGGCTAAACAACGGCCGTAATTTTGTCTTAACGGTGAACTATGCCCCACGGGAATAACTTTTGCGGGCAGCGCAATTCTCACGCTTATTTCATTTCCGAATGGCCATTCTGGTTTTTTTCGTTGCCCATTACTACTTGTCGCTGTTCACGCAGACATTTTACCTGCATCGCTACGCGGCGCACAAGATGTTTACGATGAACAAGTTTTGGGAGCGATTCTTCTTCCTGTTCACCTATATCTGCCAGGGTAGCAGCTTTTTGTCGCCGCGCGCCTATGCGCTGCTGCACCGCATGCACCACGCCTACTCCGACACGGAGCTGGACCCGCACTCGCCGCACTTCTCGAACAACGCGTTCGATATGATGTGGAAGACCAAGGTCATCTACAACGATGTGGTGAACGATACCCACGAAGAAGCCAAGCGCTTCGAAGGCGACATTCCGGAGTGGAAAAGCCTGGAGGCTTTTGGCGGCACCGTGTACTCGCGCCTGGGCTGGGGCACGGCCTACGTGCTCTTCTACATTGGCTTTGCTACGGCGTGGTGGCAATATCTGCTCCTACCCATCCACTTTTTGATGGGTCCGATTCACGGCGCTATCGTGAACTGGGGCGGCCACAAATACGGCTACCAGAACTTCGATAACCACGACAAGAGCAAGAACACGCTGGCCCTGGACTTCCTGGCTTTCGGCGAGCTGTTTCAGAACAACCACCACAAGCTGCCGATGCGCGTCAACTTCGGCGTGAAGTGGTGGGAGTTTGACCCGACCTACGTGGCCATCTGGACGCTGGATAAGGCCCGCGTTATCAAGATTAAGCGCAAGAACGTGCAGCCCAAGCAGCGCACGAAGAAGCTGGCACAGGCTGCGTAGTTGGCTGTAGGGTAAGCTTTAGCTTGCCTTCGTTCAACAAAACGGCAAGCTAAAGCTTACCCTACACAAAAAGGCCGAAGTTTGACTTCGGCCTTTTTTGTTGCGCTGATGCGCCGTACCTTTGCGGCCCCAAACAGGGAAATATTTCACCCAGATGCACGAGTTGCATCGCACAACCCCCAAGGTTTATGGCAGTTAAAATCCGCCTCGCCCGCCGTGGCCGCAAAAAGGCCGCGACTTACGATATCGTAGTAGCCGACGCCCGCGCTCCCCGCGATGGCCGCTTCATTGAGAAGCTCGGTACCTACAACCCTAATACCAACCCCGCTACCATTCAATACGACGGTGACCGCGCTTTTTACTGGGTAATGAACGGCGCGCAGCCTACCGAAACGGTACGTGCTATGCTGGCCTACCGCGGCGTATTGCTGCGTCGTCACTTGCAGCTTGGCGTTACGAAAGGCGCGCTGACGCAAGACGTGGCTGACCAGCGCTACCAGGATTGGCTGAGCGAGAAAGACACTAAAATCGAAGCCAAAAAGACTGGCCTCGTTGACACCAAGGCCGAGACGCGCAAGCAACAGCTTGCCGCCGAAACCAAGGTGAAGGAAACCCGCTCTGCTGCCCTGGCGCAGAAGCAGGCTGCCGCCCTGGCCGCCGCTACCCCCGCCGCTCCGGCAGCTGAAGAAGCTACCGAAGGCTCGACGGAAACCGCCGAAACTTCGGCCGAAGCTGCCGCGTAGCTTTCGGGGTAACCCGCTAGAAAAGAACGTCATGTTGAGGTTTTCTCGGCATGACGTTCTTTTTTAAGTCCCTACCCCCACTCCCCTTATTCGAGCTAACCATGACTCTTGAAGAATGCTTTGAGCTGGGCTTCATTGTGAAGCCCCACGCACTGAAAGGCCAGATGGCAGCCCAACTTGATGTGGACGACGCCGCCACCTATGGTAAGCTGAAGACGGTGTACGTGGCCCTGGCCACTGCGCCTACCAAGCTCACCGCCTACCAAGTGGAGCGCATAAACCCGCAGGTCGGGCAGCGCGTGCTGCTCAAGCTGCGCGGTATCGAGCGCATTGAGGAGGCCGAGCCACTGCGAGGCTCCAAGCTGTGGCTGCCGCTGAGCGAGCTGCCGGAGCTGAAGGACCACCAGTTTTACTTCCACGACGTCATTGGCTTTCAGGTTATTGATGAGAAAGGGGGGGCGCTGGGCGTCGTAGAGAATTTCTACGAGCTGCCACAGCAAGACGTGCTGGCCATGCGCTACAAAGGCCGGGAAGTGCTGCTACCGGTGGTTGATGAGCTGGTGAGCCACGCCGATATGGAGGCCAAACAGCTTTTTGTGAATATGCCCGAGGGCTTGCTGGACATCTACCTGAACCCCGGTGCCCACAAAAACCCGAACGCGGATTAATTACCAGCAGCATCCTTAAAAACAGGTGGTCGTCCTCAAAATCCGACCAATCCGGTTAATCCGATAAATTCGTGGTTCAGACAGATGCGCATCGACATTCTTACCTGCCAGCCAGCGCTGCTCGAAAGTCCGTTTGCCCATTCCATTGTGAAGCGGGCGCAGGACAAAGGCTTAGTTGAAATCTACCTGCACCAATTGCGGGATAAAGCCATCAACAAGCACGGGCAGATTGACGATGCCGTGTTTGGCGGCGGGGCGGGCATGGTGCTGCGCGTGGAGCCCATCGCGGCCTGGATGGACGAGCTGCAAGCCCAGCGGCCCTACGACGCCATCATCTACCTCACCCCTGATGGCGAAACGCTGCGCCAACCGCTGGCCAACCGGCTGTCGCTGCTGGGCAACATCATCGTGCTTTGTGGCCATTACAAGGGGGTGGACCAACGCATTCGCGACCAGTATGTTACGCATGAAATAAGCGTCGGCGACTTTGTACTGAGCGGTGGCGAGTTGGCGGCCGCGATACTTGTGGATGCCGTGGTGCGGCTGTTGCCCGGCGTGCTGGGCAACGAAGAATCAGCCTTGTCGGACTCGTTTCAGGATGATTTGCTGGCGCCGCCCGTGTACACCCGCCCCGCCGAATGGCGCGGACGGGCCGTGCCAGAAATTCTACTTTCGGGCAACACGCCCCTGATTGAGGAATGGCGCCACGAGCAGGCACTGGCCCGCACGCAGGCGCGCCGGCCCGACTTGCTGGGGTAATAACTGGCTATCATCCCTTCGCTATTCTCGCAATGACAGACATTTACTACCCCACCAGCTTGCATTTGCGCGGTTAATTTTCTATCTTTGCGCTCCGTTTCGCAAAATACCCAATCAGCGGGCAGCGGCGCTGCTCACTTTGTAATTCTTTTTTTTCGCCATGAGCGTATTACTCGATTTCATCAATGCCGAAGGCCAGGAGCGCCGCGCCAGCTTTCCCAAGTTTGCTGCCGGTGACACCATTAATGTGCACGTAAAAATCCGCGAGGGTAATAAGGAGCGCATTCAGCAGTTCCAGGGCGTGGTTCTTCAGCGCCGCAACCCCAGCAGCAACGGTGAGACATTCACCGTGCGTAAGATTTCAAACCAGATTGGCACCGAGCGGATTTTCCCGCTGCTGTCGCCCAACATCGACAAAATCGAAGTAATCCGCCGCGGCAAGGTGCGTCGCGCCCGTCTGTTCTACCTGCGCGGCCTGTCGGGCAAAGCTGCTCGCATCAAGGAGCGTCGCCGCGACATCGTGAAGGCAGTAGCTGCATAAGCGCTTCTTAATTATCAGAAAAAATCTAGCCGGCCTGCTACCTAGCAGGCCGGTTTTTTTGTATTCTTTAATTATTGGCAACTTCACCATGCATAAGCAGTTAGCGCCCTCGCTAGCCCGTGGTGCTAACGGGCAATTCGCGCCGGCGACGTAGCTTCGTTTTTGCGAAGGTTTATTTATTTCAGTGTACGTTCTAACGCCTATTTTGCCGGGGCAGCCGGCAGTTACCGACTTCTGGGCCTGCCTGGAGAAACGCCCCTTGCCTGGTGAACTGGCGGCTTATCTGCACGGGCACTGGTTACTAGGGCTGGCAGCGGCGCAAACCCACCTGGAGGCTACGCCCTTGCCACGTCACGAGTACCTGCGGCTGCATGTGTTTGGACGAGTATTGCATGATTTGGCCCGACAGGGGTGGCACTTTGTAGCGGTGGCTCCGGTGGTGCTGGGTGGGCCGCCGCGCCTGGGGGCTACTCCGCCCGACTCGGCCGACTGGGCGGGGCGGCCCCCGGAGGATACGGCGCGGCCTACCCGTGACGAAGTGAAAAAGCTATTGCAGCAGGCGCTGGTGGCGCATCGCGAAGAGCAATTGCTGGAGCCAGCCGTGCAACGCTTCGTGCGCCGCCTCGAACGGCCCCGCCGCCACGCCGGCCGCTTAGTGAGCGTACGTAGCCTCCTGGCCGACCCAAGGTTACTGGCCACTGACCTGCAAAATGCGCTGGCTGACCCTACCCCGGCCCAACGCGACGAGCGCCTGCTGAACCTGGTGCAGCCCTATTTGCAGGCCGCCACCGCCGACGATGTGGACGAATACACTGGCCTACCGCTGCTCGACATCTGGCGCTACTGCCGCTACACCTGGAGCCTGCCGTTTCAGACGCAGCCGGGCCGGCGGATGTTTTACCTGGTGCGCGACCGGGCGCGGCCGGGTCATCCCGTCATGGGCATCGGGGCGCTCGGGTCGTCGGTGGTGCAACTAACCGTGCGCGACGAATATATTGGGTGGAGCCTGGAAGCCCTGCGCGACTGCCCCGACCCGGCCCCGCGCCTGCGGGCGCTGGCCACCGAACTCAACCGCGCTATTGGCGAAATCTACCACCTGGATTTTTTGGCCGAGGGCGTGCTGCACGAAACCGACCTGGCCGCCCCTACCCCCGCCGCGCTCGACCGCTTGAGTGCCTACGCCAACCAGCAACCCCTGGCCAGCCGCGAACGTCAGAAACAACTGCTTGACTTGGTGGCCGAAGCCCAAACCCCGCTTTTTCGCCGTAAACGCGCCGAGACGCTGGGAGCGCTGCTAGCGGCGTAGCTTTAGGTGTTTTATTTCAACTAGCTGAATCCGTGCCGTTACTATATTATTGGAAGCCCGATAATTATTATCGTGACCTGGATTTTGGGGCTTCGTATCACCTCAACCAAAAAAATACACTACTGCACGAAATTGAGATTGGCGACAGCTTATGGGCCTTCACCCGTAGCAAAAAAACCGGACGCTATGTTCTGGCTGCTGAATTAGTTATCAAGGCTAAAACCTTCAACCCTGACACGTTCCGATATGGCAAGTACCGCGTTTGGGGTAGCCTTACTGCTTCGCGTTATTTTGACGTTGAAAACCAGCCCGATGCAGAGCCGATAATTCGAACGTTGGCTTCCATAAAAGCCAACGGAAAATACTTAGGACAAGCTTTCCAGGGCTACGCGGCCGTGCGGCGGCTAGCTCGGGCCGACCATTTGGTTTTACTGGAAGCTGCCCGGCATTATGCTTTGGAGCAGCGAGCGACTAATAAGATTTCCGAGCAGGATTTAGAAGAAAAGTTGCTCTACGGCCAGCCGCAAGATATTCAGAGCTTGGTTGAGGAAGAGGCTGTCGGATTGTCGCTGCTGCAGCGTGAGTACCTGTACACGCAAGCGCCATTTCGTAACCGGCAGTTTGCCGCGGAATTACAGACGCTCTACGCCGGGCGGTGCCAGATTTGTGGCTGGGACCCGCTTAGCATTTACGGTTTCTACCTATGCCATGCCCACCATATCCAATGGCTAAGCCGAGGTGGAGCCGACGGGTTGGAGAATATGATGCTGGTGTGCCCGAACCACCACGGAGCTATTCACCGGGGTGATGCGCCACTGGATTTTGGGAATGGCACGTTTGTGTTTGAGAGGCATACGGAACCGATTATATTGAATCAGCATCTGCTACTTTAGTAGGATTGCTACTTGCAGGCGCTAGTTACTGAGCTATTCTGAAACGGCGGGGCGTGTGGGAACATATATGCCAGCGCCCGCGACCAGCCCGAATTAGTAGCCGAATTACAAGCCGCCGCAGCGGCTGGGCAGCCGGTATTACTGGCCATTAATGAAGGGCCGTTGCGGCACTTATTGGCGACTGCACCCGACTTCATAGACCGGCCAACTTTACAAGCCGCCCTGGACCAGCCATTTGCCTACGTAGGGGCCGGGGTGCCGGCCGCCCTACCCGACCAACGCCCACTGGTACCGGCGGCCCTACTACTAAACCTGGGGGAACGCCAGGTACTAACGCACCGCTTTATGGCGCAGGCCCTGGACACTGCCCTCAACCAAGTAGAGTGGGAGAACGCACCAGATGAGGTGCAGACTAATTGCGCGGCGTTGCGCCAAACGTTGGTGCAAAACCGGCTTTACGAGTTGCTGACGGTGGTGCGTGAGGGGGGGCTACACGTAACCATGCACCAGTTGCTGGGGCTGCTGGCCCGCCTGCTTACGGGCGGCTACACTACCCACGAGCGGGCAAAAAAATATGCCCGGCCATACTACGAAACCGCCTTTGAGGAGCGGGCAGATAATGCCCTGGCGACCGCCCTGGCCGAACTTGACCCGGCCCGCCTACCCCACGCCCACCTCGACACGCACCAACTATGGGACGACCCGGCCGCGGTAGGCACTTGGCTACCCGGCCGCCGCCCCGACCAAAACACGCCTGGCCAAGCCTCCGATAAAAAAACGGCTATGCAGTGGTTCGAGCGCATTAAACGGCAGTTCTACTTTGAGAACCAGGACGGCGGGAAACTGCTGCAAGTGCTGCCTGCCGACCGATTCACGTTTAAATTACTGCTGGAAGAAGCCCGGGATGCCCCTGATACGGCACGGCGCAAGTTGCTGGGCGCACTGGCGCGGTTTGCCCACCAAACGGGCATGGCGGGCCGCGCCAGCCAACGGCCGGGGGCCTTGGCGACTACCGACCTGTATTTGTGGAGCGGACTACGCTATGATGCTGACCGCCCCCCGACGGTGCTGGTAGCCGGAGCCAGGGTAGCGGGCAAAGAACTGGCGGTTCAGTTGCCCGAATTGCTGCCGGCTGCTTACTACTTATTGGTGGGCGAAGACTATTCCCCCGACCATTTGCGGCTGGCCTGGGGCAACCCACCCGGCGAGCAAAGCCCAGCGTTGCGCATTGACCTGGATTTGTGGCGCGACCTGGAGAGTGTGCGGCGGGGGCTACCCGCCGAGCGGCGACCGGAGCAAGCCAGCCGGCGAATAGAGCGTTTTCTGGCGGCGTTAGCGGCGGCTCAGTCTGACGCGCCTACTTCCGAAATATGGATACTGAATATTGCCACCGGCCGAGCGGAGCTTATTCAGCTGGAAGCTAACGCGCAGGCACCCAATAAGCTCAAATACGTTTTGGCCGACCCTAACGCTTAATTAATTGTTTTATGGCTGAAAAGCATCCGTTTTACCCCATTGCTTATTTGGTTATTCAAGCGGCTTGGGGGTTTCGCCCCGACCGTGATATCAAGTCGGTGCATTTGGCTAATGGTTTTTTTCGTTATTTGTGTGACAGCGGACCTAGCGAAGTCAAGTTACTAAAAGAAGTGGTAGCCAGCCGGCGCGGTAATTCGCGCATTACGGCAAGCGATGTCTTGCGAATGCCCGCTTTCCGCAAGGTAATTGAAAACTCCGCTCCGCTACCAGTAGCGGAAGAAGCCACCGAGCGGCTACGGCTGGCCCTTGATGACGTGCTGAATCAGGATGGCGCATTTTATGCGGCTGCCCGTAATTCTACGCTCACCTTGACCCACCGCCAGCACCTGACTGACGACACCTATGACCAGGGCGCGGGCAGTTTATTAGCGCAGATACTGCTAGCCGCGCCCGACCAAACGGCTGTCGTGGCGCTTCGCACAGCACTCGACACCCCAGATAACACTACCTATCGGCTTACAGAACCTCTACTTACCCCACAAACGGGTAGTCTAGGAATATCCACCAAACAAGCAACGGCCGAGGTGCGCGAGCGGCTGGCGAAATCGTGTGTTTTGCCCGGTTGGCAAGCCAGCTTCACTACCCTGGCTGCCCACTACCTTGACCCCGCACCGGGTAAACCGCCGCTCGAAAAAACGGCTTTTCTGCAACGCGCCGTTAGTTTGGCCGGGCTGGGACTGCTGCTGCACCTTTATAACAGCGGCCCTGGCAACGGCTGCCAACCATTACTGCTGTGCGCCGATAACCCCCTGCCAACGGTACGGGAAGTGAGCCGTCATACGCTGGGGCTGGCCCGAGGGCGATTACGCGGGGCCTTTCAAGAAGCGCTACGTACTGAATTAGCGCGAAGTGGTGATGCTACTCGTAGCCCCGATGAGTATCAGGCGTGGGCTACTAGTTGGCTCCAGGAGAAAGAACGAGCGCAGTACTTGGATGCGCTGGCGCTGGAAAAGGCTCTTGGGACTTCTGATTTTGAAGCGGCGGTACGGGCTTTGACCGGGCCGGGACTAAAGGCGGCGGGGTCAAAATCGGCCGAGAGTTGCGCGTCAAGTTTAGGGCAGCGGCTAGGCATTCAATGGCCCCGGCGGCAAGGCGTTGGCCAGCCCTATCTATCGCCGGTCGCGGCCGTGTACGATGCCTTGGTAGGCGGCCTGCTAGCGCCGGGCCAGGTGGTGCCAATCGAGGACTTTTGGCAACTTGCTTATGAGCGTTTTGGCTTGCTGTGCGGGGCTTTACCGCTCGATGACCAGCGCCACCTGGGCAGCGTGGGCATCCTCAACTTGTCGCTCGATGACTTACAAGCCAATGCTCGCGCCGTGCTCGACGAATTGCGTCGCCTGGGCTATGCCCGCACCTACGCCGATGAGGTAACGCTCATCAGCGCGGGCTGGTAGGAGGCGGCTTTATTTTTTTACTGATTCTACGCCTTGTTATGCCGCTTGCTACTTTGTTTGACGAAGCCCTTCTTGCTACCCTGGAGGCGGCTTTTGAGGCGCTACCCCCCGGCATTATCATGGCCGGAATGCCGGCCGAGCCAACTGGTTGGCTGGCGCGTTTGGTAGCGGCTTTGCAACCGGACGAGCGGTACTACGTGAGCGTGGTTGGGGCTGATGCGGAACTGCGCGCCACGTTGCCCGCAGCAGCACCGGGCGACTTGCGTTTTGGGCTGGGCGCTACCCACGCGGTAGCGGTGCGCAATGCGGCCGAGGTGCCGACTACGGCCCGGCGCGTGGTAATCATGCTGCGCGCTGAAGCCCGCCTGCACTCGTTGCGCCAGCGCAATTACTTATCCTTCAGCCCGGCCGATGTAGTGCGGCACCTGGCGCAGCAGCAGGCTGGGATGGACCTTCCCCTACCTCAAAAACAGTTTTGGCAGTGTTTGGCGCAAGGTCAGCCGCCGGTAGCCCTGCTGGCCTTTCTGGATTTTTACCAAGCGGTAACCGGGGCGAGTCCGGCAGCCAGCCCCCGCGACGAGTTATACCGGCTGGGCTTGTTGCCCGACCCTTCCTTATTTAACGACAGCAAACCCCGCGGCGTAGCCGAACGCCTGGCCGAAAACGCCGACCTTACTCAAAAGCTCCTGCTGGGCGACCCGGCCCACCAGGAAACTGCTTATAAGCAGTACCAGGCCGCCGCCACCGTTGATACGCGCCTGGCCGAACGCTTACTAGCGGCATTCGCGGCCCTGCGCGCGATGGACCCGGCCGCGCCCCTGCCGCCGCAGTTGCAAGGGCTTGATTTGCCACTGGTGCGGCAACTTTTGGGCGGGCAGCTACCGACGACCGGGATTCTCACCAACCTGCCGGGCGGGTCCGCCAGCGTTCCAATCGCCGCGGGACCAGCGCCGGATTTTACGGGTACGAGCAACCCGGATGGGAGCGGGGCCGGCGCGGACAACTCTGGCGGCGCGGCTGACCCTGACGAAGAGGAGGACCCCGAACCAACCCCGGCTACCGGCGGGCGCTCGGGCGCGGCGGGCGGCCAGCGCGGCAGCACCGGCCCCAAAAA
Source organism: Hymenobacter psoromatis (assembly GCA_001596155.1). NCBI lineage: Bacteria > Pseudomonadati > Bacteroidota > Cytophagia > Cytophagales > Hymenobacteraceae > Hymenobacter > Hymenobacter psoromatis. The sequence continues at coordinate 926,822 of CP014771.1, forward strand.
AAAGTATAATTTCGGCCTGGATGATGCCGTGGTGCATCTGGCTACCGGGGAGGTACCCGACCTGCCCGGCGGCTGGCAGGCCACGGCAACTAAGTTACTGGCCAAGTTGCGCATCCGGCTCGCTAAAACTCCCGAAGAAACCAAGCCGCTGGAAGTAGGCCGGGTGCAGGTAGTACATAGCAGTAATGCCGTGGCCCTGGCCCTCACCAATGGGTTACTAGGCCCCGAGCAATTGGGCGGCGTGCTTACCCTACCCCACCTAACCACGGCGGAGGAAGCGCTGGATGCCCTGACCGCCGACCAGCTACCCCCCGCCGCGCCGGCCTGGGATGCCGCTTGGCTGGCCGAGTTGCGGCGTTACCTGCGCACCGCCGATGGTTTGCTAGCCGGCCTGGATAGTGAACTCGCCCTGGAAGCCTACCTGACGGCACGGGCGGCACTACTGCCTTTCGGGGCGTTGCTGACTTCGGCTCCGCTCAGCGCGGTACTGCTCGATACCACCTTGCAAGCGGCCGCCGCGCAAGCCGTGGCTACCTACCACCACTTGCTGCGTACCGTGGCCGACCACTACGCCGACTTGCAGCGCCACAACAGCGCCGGGCAGCGCATTGCCAGTCTGCTGCTGCGCCTAGACGTGGTAGAAGTGCGGGCTGGCACCACCCACCGGGCCGCCCTGCTGGCTCCGTTGCACCCGCTGGCCCTTTGGAAATATCTGGAGTTGGCCCGCTTAGTCCTGGCTGGTCCTGCGCAGGCCCGCACCCTGCTCGACATTTTCACCGACCGGCGCGAGCTGACGCGCGAACCGTTGCGGGCCTTGGTGCTGCCGCCCGATGGCTCGTTTCCCACGGTGGCGTTGGCGCAGGCCGAGCGGCTGGGCGCGGCGTGGCCCGTGTACCGGCCCACGGGCCTGGTGCGCGTCACGGTTTCGGCGAAAATCCTGGTGCAGGCCGCTCGCAAGCTGGCGGTGCTGTACCCAGCGGTGCATCGCTGCCTGCGCGTATTCGTGCAGCACCCGGAGCACCTGGATACGGTGGCCGAAGCGCTGGAAGAACTACGGCACGAAACGAAGGACGACCGGGTAAAGTACGAGCGGTTTGAGGTGCTGATTGGCTTTTTGCCGGGCCGGCCGGTGTCGCTGCTACCCCTCGACCGGCTGCTGAATGAGGGCTTACTGACGCTGGAAACCCGCTTCGTAGCATCCGTAGCCGACGCGAGCGAGTGGCTGCGCGAGCAGCCGGTGCATTTGCTGGTGCTGGCAGGGCAGCGTCACCTGCACCCGCTGCCTATTGGGCGCGAGGCTACGCACCTGCACCCCTTGAGCCTACCCCAAGTGCTGGAGTATGACCAGTTCGACCCCGGCAATCCGCTGGTCCTGCGGCCCCGTGGCCAGCAGCCCAACCCCGACGATGAGGCCCTCAACCGACCGTTCGCGGCTTTCCATACGCTGGCCGCCGAGGTGGCCGGGCAGCCCGGCCGCGAGTGGTCGGGCAGCCGCAGCAAGCCCGCGCCCGATGGCACGCAGCCCGCGCTGCTGCCGCTGACGGTTTTCCTGCTCCTGTCGGCCGAAATCCCTACCTCGGCCGACCCCGACCACGTGTTGGTGCTGGCCCGGCAGGGCGGCCTCGGCGGCGATGCTGTGCTCACGCGCTGGAACCAGCGCTACGTAACCGGCGTGCGGGAGGCCGTCCTGAGCGGCCTCAACTACGCCAGCAATGCCGATGCCACCAAATTGCTGCGCCGCCTCGAAGCCACTGGTCACACCAACCTGCTACGGGCCATTAGCAATAAGAAGGAGGCTAAAAATGGCTTTTTGCCCACCGAACTCAACGGGCAGCTTGGTTTGGCCGTGGCCCTGCGCTGGTACGAAGACCAGGCCACTGACCATTTTCACCTCACCGTAAGCCTCGATTCGACGCTGGCAAGCCGCTGGCTGGCCCGCCGCGCTACCGGCCTGCGCCCCGACCTGCTGGGCATCCGCCGCCGGGCCAGCGATGGCGGCCTGAGCTTCGACCTTATCGAAGTGAAAGCCTACGCCGTGGCGGGCGACCTGGAGGCCCCCAACCAGCCCGGCCCCCAACTCCGGGCCGCCGCCCACGCCCTGCTCCCCATTCTCACCCAAACCGGCGGCGACTTATTTACCGACTGCCGCCGCGAGTTATTGCGCGAGCAAATTTTCCACGAGGGGAAACTGAGTCTGCCGCCCGGCGTAATTCCCGCGGAGTGGGCGGCCTGGGTTCAGCAAATCAGCACTGCCCTGGATGGAAAAACCAAGCCGGAAATCAACCTGCGACTGATTGAGGTAATCAAAGGCGAGTATTTCGAGCCCGACCCGCAGGAATCCTTTTCACCTGGTAATCCTACCGGCGATACCCTGGCCGAGCAGACTGGTATTCAGCGAACTAAGTTGGGTGAAAACAACATTCAGCAATACCTCAAGAACTCACCACCCCCTAGCCCGAGCACGGGCCGGCCGGTACCGCAAGTTCCTACGCCCCCACCAGGCCCGGCCGCTCCTGCTGAGCCTGTCTCATCTCCGGTGGCTATTTCACCGCAGAATACTACTACCCCTTCAATGCTGCCCGAAGCTTCGAGTCAGCCAACCTTGGCAGCCGCCGAACCCGCAGTTGCTGCGGTAACCGCCAGCGCTACCCCCGTCTTAACCCGGCCCGCTGACCTGGCCCAATTAGCGGGTGACTTATATGCCACGTTGCGGGATTTCAATATTCGCCTGGCCCGGCCCGTTGACCCGATGCTAGCCGATATAGGGCCGAGTTTGGTACGATTCAAAGTAGAACTAGCCAGAGGCCAGGGCGATAAGCCGGTGCGCAGTATGGCTTCGGATATCCAGCGGGGAATGCGGTTGCATTTTCTGCCTCGTATTGAGAACCTACCCGGCACGCAGTTCTTATTTGTAGAGGTACCGCGGGCCGACGCGCAGTTAGTACCCTTGCTGCCATTACTGGCGCACGAGGCCGCGCAGCCCTCCCGGCCCATTGGCTCGTTTCCGGCCGGTATGGCCCCCGATGGTACTATCCGCTGGCTCAACCTGCCTGATGTGCGCCACATGCTGGTAGGCGGCTCCAGTGGCTCGGGCAAGTCCATGTTTCTTAATGCCTTGATTGTCTCGCTAACAAGCCTTCAGCCGGCTACCCGGATGCAATTGATTTTAATTGACCCTAAGGGAGCTGAATTTACCTTTTTCAAACGCCTACCCCACCTGCGCACGCCCATCATCCGCGAGCCGTCATCGGCTATCGAAACCCTGGAGGCCCTTATGGCTGGCGAATACCTTCGGAGGCGCGACTTACTAGAGCAGTATCAGTGCCTCAATATTCAGGACTACTACCAAATTCAGCCCCCCGAAACCATGCCCCTCATCGCCGTGGTGGTTGATGAGTTGGAAACATTCCTGGGTTCCATGAACAAGGTTGACCGGGCAACCTTTGAAAACCTGCTTGGCAGTATTGCCCGGCTCACGCGCTACGTCGGTATTCATCTGGTAGTGGCTACCCAACGGCCCGATAGCAAGGTAATCTATGGAAACCTCAAGAATAACCTGGAGTGCCGGGTTGCCTTTAAGTTGGCTTCTAACGTTGATAGCCGGGTAGTACTTAACGAAGGCGGCGCGGAAAACCTAATGAAAAAGGGCGACATGCTACTGCAATTCGATAGCCACTTACAACGGTTGCAAGGCTTTTTCTTACATACTGAAGAACTACGTCAATTATTTAATTAATTTAATTCTTATTTTCTATTTATCTAAAGATAAGCGTAAATTTTAAATTATATATGTCTTAATTATGATTTTTCCGCTTTTAGCTCATCCAGTGCTTCTTGCGCTTCCTTCCTCTTCTTACGGTTTTTGGCTGAGTCTTTCTGCGCGTCTTCCGTAGCCTCCGTATAGCGGGCGGGCGGCGCGGAAGGCGGCGGGCCGGCGGCGAAGAACGCCAGGATATTGTGGCGCAGCGCGGGCGTCAGGTGCTCGTACTTGTGTTTCTGCAGCTCGCGCAGGAGGCGGTCATAGGTTTGGTCGGCCAGGATGTAGTCGGTGGGGTGGGTAGGGCGGCCGGTGTCGAGGTTGGTATTGGGCAGGTAGGCAGGGGCGGCGGTGGTGTCGGTGTGCTGCCGCAGGGCCAGCGTGCGGTAGCGGGCCAGCGCATCGCGGTAGCTGGCGCGAAAGCGGGCTTCATTGGCGGCGCTCGGCACCTGGAAAGCAAAAGGCTTGAGCGGGCCGATTTTGGGTAGAATACCCAGCACCGCCGATATGATGTGCGCGCCAAAGCCCGGCCGCTCGTGGTTGTTGCCAAACTCGCGCCGATACTGGCGGCGGCTCATGTGAAATATGTAGTCGCGGCGGCGCGCGCGCGGGCTGGTCTTGCGAATCTCCTTGCGCTTGTTGACCCAGGCGGCGCGCGCAGCAGCGGGCATTAGTTGATTGACGGTCAGCCGAAAAGCCGCTACCCCCGCATCCACATTGAATAGTACCTGGCCCAGCTCCAGGCCATAAGTTTGTAAAAAGGCGCGCTCCAGCACCGACTTACTCACTTGGAAGCCAATATACTTGTGGTAATCCTGCGAGCGGTAGCGGCCAGCCGCAATCTGCACCACGTCGAAGGAAAAATCAACTTCGGTGTGGTTGATGGGCGCCTGTTCGTAGGTCACAACCGGGCCAAACTCGGCCCGGCGCTTGGGATACACTTCGGGCAGGATGACGTTGGTAGCTTCGGGGTGGCCCACGTTGTCGGAGGTGTAGTGCGCCAGCGCGCCCAGGGCGAAGGCATATTCGTTGCGGTCGCGGGCCTCGCGCAGCAGATTGCGCACGAAATCGCCCGACCGCACGTAATGCGTGAGGTTGGTAAAAAACTCAGCACCAAGTGGGTAGTAGCCCATGTCCTGGATGATGGCGCCGCCGTAGGCGTAGCCTTTGGCTTCGTCCTGCTCGGCGGGGGTAGCGCCGGGGTAGCGCTGGCTGAGCAGCGGCAGCAGGGTTTTATTCCAGGTCGAGTCGATGACGGCCTGGTGAGTGAGCACCGAATAGGCCGCCGCCGGCACGGCCGGCGCGAGCAACGCGATGAAAAGGAGAGTTCGAAGAAAAGCACGCATGAAGTAGAAAGGCTCGGGGATGAAGCTGTGCCGTCAACGGAAAAAACGGCCGACCGTTTGGCTTAGGGGCGAATTAGGCAGGCGACCAAAGTCATTTTCCTACCCCTGCCTGAATGGACCGAGCGCAAGTAAGCCAGGTAGTTAGCGCGGCCGAAGGTCGGCAACGATTGCGTAGAAAAATCTGGTTCCGCGGCAGCCTGGCGAGTACGTTTGCCCCTTTCCGGGGCGGCCGCGAGTACGCGGCGCACTGGCGGCTACCTCTTTCCCCATCTTTTCCCAATGCTATCCCGACTAACAGCCGCCGTGGCGGCGCTGAGCCTGGGGGCCCTGCTGGCATTTGTGCCGGCTGCCCCCGGCAAGCGCAACGTGTATTTGATTGGCGATTCTACCATGTCGATAAAGCAGGTGAAAGCCTACCCCGAAACGGGTTGGGGAATGCCGTTTACGGCGTTTTTTGATGAATCGGTAACCGTGGACAACCGGGCGCAGAACGGGCGCAGCACCAAGTCATTTATCGCCGAAAACCGCTGGCAGCCCGTGGCCAGCGCCCTGCGGCCGGGCGATTACGTGTTTATTCAATTTGGGCACAACGACGAGGTACCAACCAAAAAGACCTACACGCCCGAGGCCGAGTTCACGGCCAACCTCAAGCGCTTCGTGGCTGAGACGCGCGCTCACCAGGCCCAACCGGTGCTGCTGACGCCGGTGGCCCGCCGCAAATTTGACGCCGCCGGCAAGGTGGAGGAAACCCACGCCGCCTACGCCGAGCTGGTGCGCGCCGTGGCCCGCGAAACTGCTACCCCCCTCATCGACCTCGACCGCAGCAGCCAGGCGCTGCTTCAGCAGTTTGGGCCGGAAAATTCCAAGCTCCTGTTCAACTACCTAGTGCCCGGCGAAAACCCCAATTACCCCGACGGCCGCGAGGATAACACGCACTTCAACGAGTTGGGCGCGCGCCGCATGGCCGAGCTGGTGCTGGCCGACATTCGGGCCTTGAAGCTGGGGCTGGCCGACCACATCGTGCAAGGCAAGGTGAAAGCTACCGTGGACGTGCAGGCCCGTTAGTGCCTGGTTACTACCTTCTTATTTTTATCCCATGCTGACTTCTATACTGACTAAAGTCGCGCCGCTAGCCCTGTTGGGCTGGCTGGCCGTGGTGCCCCCTACCCCCTGATGAAAGCCTTATTCTTACTCCTCGGCCTGAGCAGCGGCGCGTTGTTCAGCCAGGCCCAAACCACCGCTGCTACCGGCCCGCTTGTGGTGGCGGCCGATGGCAGCGGGCAGTTCCGCACGGTGCAGGCGGCCATTGATGCCGCGCCCAATCAGTCGGAAAAGCCGGTCGTTATTCAGCTCAAGCCCGGCACATACCACGAGAAAGTGCTGGTGCCGACCCTGAAAACGCACCTCGTGCTGCGCGGTGCCGGCGACGCGGCCGGCACGGTTATTACGTACAGCGACCATGTGGGGACGCCCGGCATCACTACCCCCTCCTCATACTCGGTGCTGGTGCAGGCCAATGATTTTACGGCGGAGAATGTGACCTTTGAGAATGCGGCGGGCTACGCGGCCGGCCAGGCGGTGGCGCTGAATGTGGAGGGCGACCGGGCCATTTTCCGGCGCTGCCGGCTGGTGGGCAACCAGGACGTGCTGCTGCTGGCCACCGGCGGCAGCCGGCAGTATTACCAGGATTGCTACATTGAGGGCACGACTGATTTTATTTTCGGGGCCGGCACCGGCGTGTTTGACCACTGCGTGATTAAGAGCAAGAAAAACTCGTTTGTGACGGCCGCTTCCACGCCGGCGGGGCAGGCGTTCGGCTTCGTGTTCATGGATTGCCAGCTGATAGCTGACACGGCGCTGGCCAAGAAAGTGTACCTGGGCCGGCCCTGGCGGCCCAATGCGCAGGTGGTGTACCTGCGCTGTGCGCTGGGCGGCCACATCGTGCCGGCCGGCTGGGACAACTGGAAAAACGCGGAGAACGAGAAAACCGCTTACTTCGCTGAGTATAAATCTAGCGGCCCCGGCGCCAACCCCGGTGCCCGCGTGCCGTGGAGCCATCAGCTCACGGCGCAGGAGGCCAAGAAATACACCTTGAAGCAAATTTTTGGGGGTAGGGAAGGCTGGGAGCCGAAGCGGTAGCGCCGCTAAACCGGCCAGCCACTGCAACAGTTGGTACCTTTGGGGGTCTTTAATGCTCTCCCTACCCTACCTCCTACCCCATGCGTATTTCCCGGCTGGCCGACCAGATGAGCGGCTCCGAAATTATTCGAATTGGCAACGCCGTGAGCGAACAGATTCGCCAGGGCGAAACCATTTGCAACCTCACCATCGGCGATTTTGACCCGAAGCTGTTCCCCATTCCGGCCGAGCTACGCGAGGGGGTAGTGGCCGCCTACCAAGCCGGCCAGACTAATTATCCACCCGCCGCCGGCACCGCCGACCTGCGCCAGGCGGCCGCCGATTTTTTAAAGAAGCAGCTGGGCCTCAGCTACTCGCCGGCCGATGAGTTTCTCGTTGCCGGCGGCTCGCGCCCGCTCATCTACGCGGCTTACCTGGCCCTGGTGGACCCCGGCGACCGCGTGGTATTCCCGGTGCCGTCGTGGAACAACAACCACTACTGCCACCTTTCGAGCGCCGAGGCGGTGATGGTGCCCACCCAGCCCGAAAACGACTTCATGCCTACCGCCGCCGAGCTGGCCCCGCAACTAAAAGGCGCGACGCTGCTGGCGCTGTGCTCGCCGCTCAACCCCACGGGCACGGTGTTTTCGAAGCAGGTTTTAGAAGAAATCTGCGACCTCGTGCTGGCCGAAAACCAGCGTCGCGGGCCGGATGAGAAGCCGCTCTACATTCTCTACGACCAGATTTATTGGCTGTTGACCTTCGGCCAGACCCAACATTTCGACCCGGTAAGCCTGCGGCCCGCCCTGCGTGACTACGTGGTGTATATCGACGGTATTTCGAAGTGCTTTGCCGCCACCGGCGTGCGCGTGGGCTACGCCTTCGGCCCCAAGTTGGTGCTCGATAAGATGAAAGCGCTGCTGGGCCACGTTGGGGCTTGGGCTCCCAAGGCCGAGCAGGTAGCCACCGCCAAGCTCCTACCCCAGGAAACGACCGTGAATAACTACCTTACGGGCTTCAAGGCCGGCCTGCAAGCCAGCCTCGAAGGCGCTTACCACGGCCTCAAGGACCTGCGCGCCCAGGGCTACCCCGTCGATGCCATCGTGCCGGCCGGCGCCATCTACCTCACCGCCAAAATCGACGTGCTGGGCCGCACCACGGCCACCGGCGAGGTGCTGGCCACGACCAAAGAAATCACGTCTTATCTGCTCACCGAGGCCGGGCTGGCGGTGGTGCCGTTCAGCGCCTTCGGCGCGTCGTCGTCGGAACCGTGGTTTCGCCTGTCGGTGGGAGCCGAGTCGCTGGCTTCCATTCAGGCAGCGCTGCCGCGCCTAAAGGCGGCTTTGGATAAGCTGACGTAGGCGATTTTATTCACTAAAAAGCCCCGATTGCGCCATGCAATCGGGGCTTTTTAGTGAATAAAAGCTGTCCGCTACTTACATAGTAGAAGTAGATTGGCTTTTTACTTTCATCTTGTGGCTTTTGCGCTTTTCCATCTTGTCGTCGCGCATTCCTTTTTTCATACTTGCCCGGTCTGCGGGGTTTGTTTGTTTCGCGGCGATATTAGACTGCGTTTCGATGGTGGCATCGGGTTTGCGAGCCGAAGTCGAGCCAGCGGGCGGCATTGTTCCCGAGGGGGGCGTGCCAGTGGGAGTTTGGGCAGCAGCGACACTAGCAGTACTCAGTACTAAGGCGCAGGCGAACAATAGGTTTTTCATGACGTGGAAAAATGACGTGAGGGTAGCGGTGCATTTGTTAAAGCATTTACTACCACCACGCTTTACGCAATTATTGGCGGCGAGTTAAACACAGAAACAAAATACTTGACAGCGCCCGCCATCAGGGCCTTAGCGCCCTACACGCCCAGACAGGCATAAACTATTTCCGACCCGTTAGCAACGCGATAGTGGCCCCCAGGCTGGCCGCCGCTATCACCCCCGCCACCACTGGGTGCAGGCGGGCGCGGGTGTAGAGGCTGGTTTGCATCACGTGGCCGGGGTTGTGGCCGTGCACTTTGGTGTGGGGGCCGTTGGGGCGGTGCAGCGAGCCGGCGGGGTCCACGGCGCGGGTACCGTCCTGCTTCTGCTGGGCCACGCCGGTTTTGGCCTCCATCCAGTCCATCACACCAGGAATATACTTATTGAGGCTGCTCATCACCTTGCCGCCGCCGCCCACGAAAATGTCGCGCATGGGCGTGGTGGCAGCGTGCAGGATGGCGTTGGCCACTTCCTCGGGCGCGTACACGGGCTGGGGCAGCTTGGGCTTTTCGGGCAGGTAGTTGCGGGCGTGCTCGGGAAAGGGTGTGTTGATGGCGGCGGGCTTGATGAGCGTGACCGACACGGGCGCTCGTTCATCGGCCAGCTCGATGCGTAGGGCATCGGTGAAGCCCTTCACGGCGTGCTTGCTGGAAGCGTACATGCCCTGGATGGGCACCGCCACGTCCGATACCACGCTGCCCAGGTTGATGAGCGCGCCGCCGTGCTTTTTGAGGTGCTTGATGGCTTCAAGCGACCCATTCACAATGCCCCAGAAGTTGGTGTCGTAGAGGCGCTTAAAGTCTTCGAGGTTACCTTGTTCGAGCTTGCCCCACATCCCTACCCCGGCATTATTGACCCACGTATCGAAGCCGCCAAAATGGGCGTGGGCCGCGTCGTGGATGCGGCGCACGGCGGCGGGGTCGGCCACGTCGGCGACCACGGTGGCCACGTGGTGGTTGCCGAGCTGCCGGGCCACGGCGTCGAGGTCGGCCTGCGAGCGGGCGGCCAGCACGAGTCGGGCACCGGCCTTGGCAGCGGCCTTCGCGGTGGCGAGGCCAATGCCGCTGGTGGCCCCGGTAATGACGATTATCTGCTGGTCGAGCGGTTTGAGCTTGATGGACATGGGGAAGGAACAGGGGGGTAGGAAGAAGAATAACCGGCAATGCCGGACTTGACTGTACGAACCAACTGCCCGAATGGATAGGCACCGACTGGACCCACCGGGCCGGCCTTACCTTTACAACTCTATTCCCAACCCTGCTTGATGACGGATTCTTTTTTACCTGATACTTCGCGAAAATCACTGGCGCTGCTGGGCTCCACGGGCTCCATTGGCACGCAGGCGCTGGAAGTGGTGCGCGAGCAGCCGGCCCAATTTCGGGTGGCGGTGCTCACGGCCGGGCGGCAGTGGCAGCTGCTGGTGCGGCAGGCGCTGGAGTTTCGGCCGGCGGCCGTGGTTATCGGCGATGCGTTTTACCAGGAAGTAAAGGCCGCCCTGGCCGGCCAGCCCGAAACCCAGGTGCTGGCTGGCGATACCGCCCTGCTCGAAGTGGTGCAGCGCCCCGACGTGAACGTGGTGCTCACGGCGCTGGTCGGCTACGCCGGCCTACCCCCCACCGTGGCCGCCATCCGGGCCGGCAAAGACATTGCGCTGGCCAACAAGGAAACGCTGGTGGTGGCTGGCGAGCTGATTACCAAGCTGGTGCAGGAGCACGGCGTGCGGCTGCTGCCCGTCGATTCGGAGCACTCGGCCATTTTTCAGTGCCTGGCGGGCGAAGCGGTGAACCCAATTGAGAAGGTCATTCTCACGGCCTCGGGCGGACCGTTTCGGGGGCGCAGCACCGCCGAGCTGGCCCACATTACCAAGGCACAGGCCCTGAAACACCCCAACTGGACGATGGGTACCAAAATCACCATCGACTCGGCCACGCTCATGAACAAGGGCCTGGAAGTGATTGAGGCTAAGTGGCTTTTTGACCTCACCAACGACCAAATCGACGTGGTGGTGCACCCCCAAAGCGTCGTGCACTCGCTGGTGCAGTTCCAGGATGGCTCGCTGAAGGCGCAGCTGGGCCTGCCTGATATGAAGCTGCCCATTCAGTACGCGCTGGGCTACCCGCGACGGCTGCGGAATGAATTTCCGCGATTTTCGTTTTTGGCCTACCCCACCCTCACCTTTGAAGCGCCCGACCTGGGCACGTTTCGCCACCTGCCGCTGGCTTTTGGGGCCATGCGGCGCGGCGGCACCGCGCCCTGCGTGCTCAACGCGGCCAACGAGGTGGCGGTGGCGGCATTTTTGCAGGATAAGGTGAGCTTCCTGGGCATGGCCGACGTGGTGGGCGAGTGCCTGGAAAGGGTGCCGTATCTTGCGGCCCCAACCCTGGCCGACTACGCCGCGACGGACGCCGAAGCGCGGCGCGTGGCGGCGGGGTTACTATAGCAGGCTACCTGAACGTCATGCTGAGCTTGCCGAAGCATCTTGCTCGCCTCGTTCAACGATTAGTTTACTACCCCACGCGAGATGCTTCGGCAAGCTCAGCATGACGTTCAGGTAGGGCGCGACGTACTTGTTTTTTCATTCCTCCTTTTTCTACTTTGGAAATTCTCATTATGATTGCTCAGCTAGTGCTGGGACTTTCGCTACTGGTTGGTTTACACGAGTTTGGGCACTTTGCCTTCGCGAAGCTGTTCAAGATAAAAGTCACGAAGTTTTACATCTTTTTTGACTTCCTCTTTCCCCTACCCCACGTCTGGAACTTCAGCCTGCTCAAGAAGAAAATAGGCGAGACGGAGTACGGCATTGGCTGGTTTCCGCTGGGTGGCTACGTGGCCATTCACGGCATGGTGGACGAAACGCAGGACGCCGACGCGCTGGCCGGCCCGCCGCAGCCCGACGAGTTTCGGGCCAAGCCGGCCTGGCAGCGCCTGTTGGTGATGCTGGGCGGCATTATCATGAACGTGATTACGGGCATCGTTATCTTCGCGGCGCTCACTTATAAGCTGGGCGAGAGCTACTTACCCGCCTCAGAAGCGCGCTACGGCGTGGTAACGACCAAGCTGGGCCGCGACATCGGTTTCCGCGACGGCGACCAGATTGTGAAAATCAACGGCCGGCCGTTCACTGAGTTCAATGAGGTGTACAATCCCGACGTGCTGCTCGGCAACGAGAGCTACTACACCGTGGAGCGCGGCGGGCAGCTCATCGACCTGCCCAAGCTGCCACGTACGTTTTTTGACCAGCTTAACCACCAGGGCGACAGCCTGTTCGTGGAGGCGCGCTCGCCCTTTACGCTGGCCGAGGTAGTGTCCGGCAACCCGGCCGCCAAGGCGGGCATCAAGGCCGGCGACCGCATTACCCAGATTGGCAGCGTGCCCATCAAGTACTACGACCAGCTGCTGCGCACCCTACCCCGCTTCAAGGGCCAGACGGTGCCCATCACGATTGAGCGCGACGGCCAGGCCCAGACGCTGCCCGTGGCGGTGAGCGCAGCCGGCAAAATCGGCGTGCGCCCCAAGCCGGAGCTGAATTTCAGCACCCGCTACTTCAACCTGGGCCAGTCGGTGCCGCAGGGTACCAAGCAGGCGTTCAGCGTTATCTCGCTGCAAGCCAAGGCGTTTGGCAAGATTTTGAAGCGCGAGGCGTCGGCGTCGGAAAGCCTGGGCGGCCCGGTCGAGATTGCCCAGCAGTTTGGCGGCGTTTGGAACTGGCCGCACTTCTGGAGCCTGGTGGGCACGCTGAGCATGGTGCTGGCGTTTATGAACCTGCTGCCCATCCCGGCTCTCGACGGCGGGCACGTGCTGTTCCTGCTCTACGAGATGATTTTGCGCCGCAAGCCGTCGGAGAAATTCCTCGAAGGCGCGCAACGCGTGGGTACGGTTCTTATTCTGGCTTTGATGGTGTATGTCATTGTCATCAAGCAAGTGATGAAGCTGTTCTAAGACTATTTTTGAGTAGATAATCGGCTGTCATTGCGAGCGTAACGAAGTGGAGCGCGGCAATCCTTCCTTCTTCGTTTGGAGTAGTAACCCTAACGTGAAGGAAAGATTGCCGCGCTTCACTTCGTTGCGCTCGCAATGACAACTGACTTTTGAGACTATCCTCTTATCAAGTACGATGCGACACTTAACCCTTCTCTTCTGTATGCTACTGGGGCTGCCGGGCGCAGCGGGCACGCGCCACGCCTACCACACCAGCATCCTGGAGCTGCGCCTCAACCCGCAGAAGCAGCAGGTGGAGCTGGCGCTGAAGGTATTTACCGACGACTTTACCCGCGCCCTCTCCCAAGGCCGGCCCAAGGCCGTGGACTTGCAGCAGCCCAGCGCCCTGCCCCTGACCGAGTTGTATCTGCACCAGCACCTCAAGCTCAGCATTCCGGCGGGGCCGCACCAGCCGCGCCTACCCCTCGATGTGCAGTTTATGGGCCTGCAAGCTGAAAAGGATGCTTACTGGCTCTACGCCAAAGTGCCCCTACCCCGCCCGACCAAGGAAATCCTCATCAACCAGGGAATGCTGCTGGAGCTGTTTTCGGACCAGATGAATATCGTGAACGCTGAGGGCAACGGCAAGAAAATCAGCGCGCTGCTGCGCAACGGCCACGAAGAAGAAGTGCTGAATTTTTAATAATTGCTGTTCCCTGGTTGTTGGTTGAGTTACCCCAGGGATGTGAAAATCATGCGCCAGGAGTAATCAGGGCAGCCTGTTAATATGCTTCCTCAAAACCGCGCGATGGCCCGCAGATTCACCACGCGCTGCGAGAGGTAGCTGGGCACGGCGTAGGTGCGGCCGCTCACGTCCTGCAGGTAGCTATAGCTAGCCACGTTGTTGGCTCCCAGGATGTTGAGGATTTCCAGGCTCAGCCACAGGCTTTCGAGCGAGCTCAGGTGCGGCTTGGGGGTAGCACGCAGGCTCACGACTTTTGAAAAGCCAATATCGACGCGCTGGTAGGGGGTAGTGAGCGCGCCCGCGCCGCGGTACTGGGGTAGGCCGGGCGGGCTGAAGGGCAGGCCGGTGCCAAACACCAGGTTCACGTAGCCGCGCACCGAGGGGTTGTCGGGCAGGTGGTCCTGGAAGAAGATGCTGGCCGTGACGCGCTGGTCCTGCGGGCGGCGGACGTAGCCCAGCGTTTCGTAGCCGGTGCGCTTGCCGTTGGTGTCGTACGTGGCGGTGGTGTCGCCCTTTTCCTGGGTCGTGAGCAAGCTAATGCTCAGCCACGATTCCACGCCCTTCACAAACTCGCCGCTCAGGCGCGTCTCGAAGCCGGCGGCGTAGGCCTTGTCACTGTTGGTGGCGTAGTAGCGCAGGCGCACGTTATCGACCTCGTAGGGAATGACGTCAGTCAGGTATTTATAATACGCCTCGGTATTGAGCCGGAACGGCCGGTTCATCAGATTCACCTGAATTTCGCGGCCCAGCACGAAGTGCAGCGACTTTTGGGCCCGCAGTTCGGGGTTGAGCTGGCCGCGCATATCGCGCAATTCGCGGTAAAAGGGCGGCTGGGCGTAGAGGCCGGCGGCCACTTTCCACACGCGTTCGGGGTGGCGGCGGCTGCGGGTGGCAAACTGGGCCCGCGGGCTGAGCACGAACTGCTTGTTCTCCGTCCAGTAGTGGCCGCGCAGGCCGTAGGTGAGGGTCGTGAGGCTATCGATTTGCCAGGTGTGTTGCACGTAGCCCTGGGTGCGGGTCGTGAGCAGGCTTAGGTCGGCGGCGAGGCGAGTGCGGCGGGCATCGGGCACGTAGTCGGCCGAGTCGGCGAAGCTGTACTCATCGAGCTGGTCGTGAATACTTTCGCGGCCCATCTTCACGCCCCAGCGAATTTGGTGCGGGCCCAGCGGGTCGCCGCCGGGGTTCCAGCGGCCGCGCAGCTCAGCCGTGAACACGCGGGCCGTGAGGTCGTTGCGGGCGTGATTGAAGCTGGAGCCGATGTTGCGCTGGCGCACCGCCTGGTTGAAATCGGGGCTGGTGGGGTCGGTATTAACGTCGGCGAAAGTATAGGCCGCCTCCACGTCGCGGAACTCAAACTCGCGGGTGCTCAGCGCCGACGCCAGCAGCTCAACTTGCAGGCCGGGGTGAAAATTATGCTTTAAATCGAGCCCCGCCTGGTAGGTGTCGTACTGCATGCGCTCGCGCCCATCGTAGTAGATATTGACCCGCGAAAACTGGTTGGTACCCGTCGAAAACGTCACTTGCCCACTCACCGGCACAAAGCGGTAGTCGTTGTGGGCCATCACACCCAGGATGCCCAGGCTGGTCTTTTGCAGGTCGCCGCCCTTCTTACCCAGCCCGATATTCACGTAAGCCTGGCCGTCGTAGAAGGTCGGATTGTAAGTACCCTGGTTTTGCTTGAGGGCGTTGAAGACGTACTGCGCATTCTTGTAGCGCACGCCGGCCAGGTAGCTCACCCGCTCGTCCGCCGAGCGCGCCTCCACGTGGGCCGCGCCGCCCACCAGACTGGCCGTGGCCGAGGCCGCGAACTTGGCCGGCTCCTTATACTGGATATCTAGCACCGATGAAAGCTTGTCGCCGTACTTGGGCTGCCAGCCGCCGGTGCTGAAATCGACCTTCTGCACCAAATCGGGGTTGATAAAGCTGAGGCCCTCCTGCTGCGCCTGCGTCACCAGAAACGGCCGGTACACCTCCATCCCGTTGACGTAGAGCAGGTTCTCATCGTAGTTGCCGCCGCGCACGTTGTAGGTGCTCGTCAGCTCGTTGTTGCTCACTACCCCCGGCAGCGTCTTCAGAATGGCACTGAAGTCGCCGAAGGGCGACGGGATGACCTTGGCCGTTTGCGGGTCGAGTTGAATGAGGCTGGCCTGCTCACGCTGGTCGGCCCCGGCGGCGCGGCCCCGCACAGTCACGCCGCCCAGCGCCTTGGTATCTACTTGTAAAACCAGGCTAAACGGCCCGATGGCGGGCAGCTGCACCACCTGGCGCAAGGGCTGATAGCCCAGGCGGCGGGCCACCAGCGCCACGGTGGCGTTGGGCCGCAGAAGGGGGGGTAGGCGCAACGCGAAGGTGCCCTGCGCGGTGGTCGTGGCACCGCCGGGCTGGCCTTCCAGGCTCACCACCACCAGCTCCAGGGGCTGGCCCTGGGCATCGCGCACGGTGCCGGTGAGCACGGCCGACAGGGCGGCAGCGGCCGGCGCGCCCGGCACCGACTGGGCCACCACGGGCCGCGCCAGCGGCAGAATACTTAAGACAAGGAGTAGTGGTAGAGGCTTCAAAGGCAGAGGCGGCGGAAACGAAAGTTAAAGCTACGCCACCGGCGCGGCGGGGCGTAGCTCGTCAACTCATCGGGGCGCGGTCGCAGTATTCGGCCGGGGCTATTTTTTGGCCTTTTTGTCTTTCGCCTGCTCTGGCCCGCGCAGCTGCGCCCGCAGGCCGGCCAGCGCCGCCACCGGTCCGCCCGGCGACTTAAACACGAAGCTGCCGGCCACCAGCACGTCGGCGCCGGCTTCTACCAGCGGGCCGGCGTTGGCCTGGGTCACGCCGCCATCAACCTCAATCAGGGCCGCCGAACCCGTATCGACCAGCATAGCTTTCAGGTCGGCTACTTTCTGCAACGTGTGCGGAATGAAGGACTGCCCGCCAAAGCCGGGGTTGACGGACATTACCAGCACCACATCGAGCTCCGTAATAATGTCCTGGAGCAGGATTATGGGCGTGGCCGGGTTCAGGGCTACCCCCGCCGTGCAGCCCAGGCTGCGAATTTGCTCCACCACCCGGTGCAGGTGCCGGCAGGCCTCGTAATGCACGGTAATATTGGTAGCGCCCGCTTCGCGGAAGGCCGTGAGATAGCGCTCGGGCTCCTCAATCATGAGGTGCACGTCGATGGGCTGGCGGGCATGAGGACGCAGGGCCTCCAGCACGGGCAGCCCGAAAGAGATATTAGGCACGAACCGCCCGTCCATTACATCAAAGTGCAGCCAGTCGGCTTCGGCCGTTGACAGAAGCTCGGCCGTGGCTTGCAGATTGGCCAGGTCGCTGGCCAGCAGCGAGGGAGCCAACAGGGGCTCGTGACGGGCCGCCCCGGCCGTCAAATAGGAAGTAGGCATCGAAGAACTCATCTTGGCAAAAGTACGAAGCCAAGCCGTCGGGTTCCATTCCGACACGTCATCGGTAGAAGAAATCATAGGTAAGCACTCCTAATCGGCACATCCTGCTTAGGGATGGCGGCGATAATACAATTAATAGGCCAGTTATGAGCCCATTACCTGTTATTATTACCATTTCGAAAAATGTGCTACTCGGCTTTTTTCTCAAACGCTCGCCAGTCCAGCTCGCCCGTGTCTTTGCGGCGCAAAAAGTAGCTTTGGTCATCGTCCTTGTTCTTGCCAAACGTGAGGTCGCCACGACACGACAGGCACTTAACGGAAGTATACTTGAACTTACCCTGAGCCACGCGGCTGGTCAGGTCGAGGTTATCGGAGCCGCACAGGCCGCAGGCCGCCACGTCGGGGAAGCTCAGGCGGTCGTACTCGGCCACGGTTTCGTGGAGGTTGCTACCCTGCACCGTGAAGTGAAACTGGCGGCGCCCGATGCGCTTGGTGGTCATCATCTGTAACATAAAAAAGAGCGTCTGTTTGACGGCTTAAAGGTACGACAACTGCACCGAATACCCAATTATATTAGCTGAGTTTCGCCAAATTTATTAGCAATAGTTACTGCCGCACGAAGCGCACGGTTTGCACCGCGCCCCCGGCCACGGGCTGCACCTGGCACAGGTAGGTGCCGGGTGCCAGGTGCGCGGCGGGCAGCCGCAAGGCCACCGTGGCGGCCGCGCTGGCGGGCACCAGCTGTTCGCTCAGCGTGGCACCGCGCACGTCGAGCAGGCGCACGCGCAGCGCTTGCCCGCACAGGCGGGGGGGTAGGGACAACATCAGCTCATCGAGGTGGCTGGGGTTGGGGAAAATAGCCAGGTCGGCACCAGCCGCGCTGGCCGGCACGGCGGCCAGCGGCGTGCCGGGGTGCAACAGATTATAAGCGGCGGCAAAATTGACGATGCCGTAGCCCAGCGTGTTATCCGGGCTTTGGGCCTGGGAAGCGCCATTTTTGAGCGCCGCGATAACCTGCTGAGCGCTCAGCGTGGGGTTGGCCTGCCAGAAACCGGCTACGAGGCCGGCCAGCTCGGGACAGGCGTAGGAGGTGCCGCTGCCACGCACCACTACCCCGGCCGGCGTGAGCACGGCCGAGACGACGCCCATCGCGGCAAGCGTGGGCTTGATGCGGCCGTCGGCGGTGGGGCCGTAGGAGCTGAAGCCAGCGTGATTGCGCAGCGAATCGACGGCCCCGACCGAGATAATGCTGTCGGCATCGGCCGGCACGCCGATGTAGTGCCAGTTGTTGTTACCGTCGTTGCCGGCCGAGTTCACGACCACCATGCCCGCGCGGGCCGCCCCGAGCGCGGCCCGGCTGCTGATGGCCGTGCGCCCGTTGAGGTCGGCGTAGGTGTGCGACAGGGCCATATCGTCGAAGGTATTATAGCCCAGCGATGAGCTGATGACGTCCACCCCTACCGAGTCGGCGTACTCGGCGGCGGCCAGCCAGTTGGCTTCTTCCACCGGCGATTCGCTGCTCACGTCCTCCGTAATGCAGAGGTGGAAAGTGGCGTGCGGGGCCGTACCCACGTAGTAGCCCGGCAGCTCGCCCGCGATAAGGCCCAGGGTGGCCGTGCCGTGGCCGTTGCGCAGGTACACGCTGCGGCCGCCATCCACGAAGTTGCGGGTGCTGGCCACGCGGCCCTGCTGCTGCACGGCTTGCAGCGCCGCGAGCCGGTCGGCCCCCGGAAAGCCGGCATCGAACACGGCAATCTGCATGCCCTCGCCGCGGTAGCCGGCGTCGTGCATGGCCACGGCCCCAATAAGCTGGTTCTGGGCGTAGGCCGGGCCGTAGGTAGCGCGGGGCGTGAGGGGGGTAGGCGGCGTGGCAACGGTGGCCACCGCGCCGGCCGCCGCCGGGGCCTGGGGCGGCACCAGGCTCAGCAGCTGGGTGCTGGCCACGGCGGGCAATTCCCGCACCCGCACCAGGGTGAGCGAGTCGCAGGCCAGCACCGCGCCGTTGAGCCAGCGCGAGGCGTAGAGAACTTGCGGGCTGCCGCTCACGGCGCGCACCTGGGCCAGGTAGGCGGGGCTCACGGGCAGGTCGCGGGCGCGCACCGCGATGCCCTGGCGCGAGCGCCGGGCCAGCGCCCGCGCCGACAAAAACTGCTGCGGCTGGCTCACGGTGAAGGGCGTGCCGGCCTTATCCTTGAAAAAAACGAAGTAGCGGTGAACGCCAGCCGTTTGAGCCTGGGCCACCGGCGCGGCACCCAGCAGAAGAGCCAGCAGCGCGGCAGCCGGCCAGAAGAGGATTTTCATCATGTAAAAGCAAGGACGGCGAACGCAAGCAGCCGGGCCCTACCCCACCCTTTTGCGACGAAGGGGCCCCGGAAAATTCGACCGGCGACTGATTCGCACCTGACACCCGCGGGGCTTAAATCGTGCCCGTCTCAATGAGCGTTTCGCGGCGGGAAGCCCCCATCTGAATAATGCCGAGTGTCTGGGTTTGCGACCCATCCGGGTTGGTAATGTTGGTATAGTAGCTGTAGCGCCGCCGCAGTATCCGGCCTATACCCTGCGCATATACTTGCAAGTAGCCACTGCTACGTAGCCTGCCATCATTATCCTGAGCCGAAAATAAATCATACGCCCCCACTGTGACAGGATACGTTTTAGCCGCCTGGCTGCCCGTCGCCGCGGTAGTATACGGCACCCCAACGGCCGCCGTGTAGAAGCGCGAGAGGCTGATAATGGTATCAGGAGAAGCGTTAAAGGCGTTTTTATTCCAACCTTTATTGGCCCTGGGCGGATAGATAAGCTCCACGGTACGCAGATTGCTAGCGGTTTGCAGCACAGCCTGGGGCAGTACCTGCACCACCAGCACGCTATCGTCAACCCAAGCGGCGCTAGCATCCGCGCGTTTGGAGCGCACCAAGCGGTAAGCCGGCTGGCCCGCCGCGTCAGCATACTGCTCCGTCACGCGCTCGCGAAACTGATAATTATTGACTGTCACTACCCGATTCGTCCAGCTTGAATCGGCCACGGCGTAGGTGCGGTACGTGCCCACGACCACCGGGAAATAATCGGTGAGGGGCACCGGCACCACCGAATCGTGGCGGCAGCCCGCTAAAAATAACAGTCCCAGGGCCGCGGCGGCGGTGAGAGAGCGGTAGTCCTTTAACAACTTAGCGGAGCGAAAACGTAGATTCATATAAGAAAAACCAGCCAAACAGCTACCTTGCCGGCAGCGCGGCGCGGCTGCCAGCAAGGTACTAACGGTCAGAGATAATTACCTGGTAGGCGGGCTTAGGCTGCCGCCGTGGCCAGGGCCGGCTCCGGCACTTCGCCGATGACGTGGCGGGTAATCCAGCCGCCGCCCAACACGTCGTCGCCGTCGTAGAACACGGCCGCCTGGCCGGGCGTGATGGCGTGGACCGGCTCGGTGAAGTAGATGTTAATCGTATCGCCGACTTGCTCCAGAAAGGCCGGGGAGCCGGCGTGGTGGTAGCGCACCTTCACTACGGCCGGCACCAGGCCGCGGCCTTCGAGGCCGGCCAGTTTGCCCATGTTGAGCTTGTGGACGGTGGTGCGGGTGCTGGCCAGCTCGTCGTAATTCCCCAAAACCACCTCGTTCGTATCGGGCCGGATGGCCGTGACGTAGGCCGGGAAGCCCAGCGCGATGCCCAGCCCCTTGCGCTGCCCAATGGTGTAGAAGGGGTAGCCTTCGTGCGCGCCCAGGTCGAGGCCGTCGCGGTCCACGAAGCGGCCGCCGGCCACGCGCGCCTCCAGGCCCGGCACGCGCCGACGCAGAAAGCCCCGGTAGTCGTTGTCCGGAATAAAGCAGATTTCGTAGCTCTCGGGCTTGTTGACCAGGGCGGTGAAGCCGCGGCGGCGCGCCTCGTCGTAAATCTCGGTTTTGCGCATGGCGCCCAGAGGAAACAGCGTGCGGCTCAGGCTCTGCTGCGTCACGCCCCAGAGAGCATAGCTCTGGTCCTTGTTTTCGTCGAGGCCTTTGCTCACGATGAAGCGGCCGGAGTCGGCATCCTGGCGGATTTGGGCGTAGTGGCCGGTGGCGATGAACTCGCAGCCGAGCTGGTCGGCGCGGCGCAGCAGGGCATCCCATTTGATGTGGGTGTTGCAGAGCACGCAGGGGTTCGGGGTGCGGCCAGCCAGGTATTCTTCGGTGAAATTGTCGATGACAAAATCGCCAAATTCTTCCCTAATGTCGATAATGTAGTGCGGGAAGCCGAGGCGCACGGCAATGTCGCGGGCATCGTTAATAGAGTCCAGCGAGCAGCAGCCGGTTTCTTTTTTGGAGCCGCCGGCCGTGGCGTAGTCCCAGGTTTTCATCGTCATGCCGACGACTTCGTAGCCGGCTTCGTGCAGCAGCACGGCGGCCACCGACGAGTCGATGCCGCCGCTCATGGCCACGAGTACGCGGCCCTTGGTGGGGGTAGGGTTCATTATAGCGGCATACCACCTAGAGAGTGAATGTTCTAGCTGGTGCTAATGACAAAGTTAAGAGTTAAAAATTATGAGTTAAGAGTTGGGACTATCAGCGCGACCTTTGCTGCACTACCTCTTAACTGATGTTACGCGGAGGGGGCGATGCCAGCTGCGTAACATCAACTCTTAACTCAGCACTTTTAATTCTTAACTTATAATGCTTGCTCTTCCCGTGCTCGTGCGCGGCATCAATAACCTGTCCGACGCCCGCTACTGCGCCGGCATGGGCGCTCAAGGCCTCATTTTCACGCTCGATGCCAACCTGCCCGGTGCCGTGGATGCGGCCACGGCTCGCGAATTGGCCGGCTGGGTGGCCGGCGTCGATATCATTGGCGAGTTTGGCCACGTGGCGGGCCCCGAAATCAACCGCCTGGTCGAAGAATGCGGCCTGACGGGCGTGCTGTTGCGCCTCGACCGCGACCGCCAGGCCTGGCCCGAGGGCCTGGCCGTGCCCGCGCTGGTGGAGGTGCCCCAAACCGTCGTTATCAATCAAGCGCACTACGCGGCCGCCGTGGCCGACCTCACCGCCTCCCTACCCCAGGGTTTCGCTTTGTTTACGCTGGCACCCCGCCCCTACCCCGCCGACTACGCCTACTGGCACAACCTGGCGCGCCAGGTGCCGCTGTGGCTGGCCGGCCCCACCGACCCCACCGAGGCGGCCGACCTGGCCCAGCAGGTGCATCCGGCCGGCCTCATCCTGGCCGGGGGCGACGAAATAAAGCCCGGCCTGCGCGACTTCACCGAACTGGAAGCCGTGTTTGAGGCGCTGGAGGAGGTGTAAAAAGACGTGGCCATACTGTGTTGACTATCAGCTACTTATTTCGGATACTGCGCTTAAACTCGGATGAAATTTTCCGGATTAAATCCTGCTGTTTTTTCGGTTGACTAAACCCAGCATGCTTAGGCAATCGTTTCCTAACTGCCTGAATTATGGCTTCTTTCAAATAGACTTTCGCTCAGTTCACCCATTGCTGGGCTGCGTTGGGCGAGCGCCAGGCCATTTGCGGGGGGTAGGGGCAAACCGACGGCCGAACGCCAGGCGTAGGTCGGCGGCATTCTTGCCGGTAGAGTCACCTTTCAGCTGGCAAGCCTGCGTTTCCTATGCGCTATTTCTTTACGCTGCTGCTGCCTTGCGTGGCTACCCTGGCCGGGCAGGCCCAGGCTTCTAAACCTAGCCAAGCTGCTCCCTTGCTGGCCATGCAGCTGCCGCCGGCTGCCCCGGCCGCGCCCAACGTTTATCACCTCACGGGCCGCGTATTCGACCCGCTGGGCCGCCCGCTGCCGGGCGCTACGCTTACCGTTAAAGGGGCCGCGGCCACCACGGTGAGCACCGATGCCAATGGTCGCTTTACGCTCGACCTGCCCGCCAAAAGCACTAACATCCTGGTGGTTGGCTACGCCGGCTACGCCGACCAAACCATTAAGCTCACGCCCAACCAGCCGGCGCTCACCGTGAGCCTGCGCCCGGTTTCGACCTATAACACGAAGGCGGCCAAGGGCACGACGCACGCCCTGCAAACCGGCGACCTGGCCCCCGATTTTGCCCTGCCCACCACGACGGGCAGCATGTTCAAGCTCAGCGAGCACCGGGGCCACCCGGTGGTGCTGTATTTTTATCCGAAGGATGGCTCCTCGGGCTGCACCAAGGAAGCCTGCTCGTTTCGGGACCAGTACCAGGATTTTACTGACCTCGGGGCGGAAGTCATCGGCATCAGCTCCGACGATGAGCAGTCGCACCAGCAGTTCACCCAGAAGTATCAACTGCCCTTCCCGCTGCTGAGCGATGCCAACGGCCAACTGCGCAAGCAATACGCCGTGCCCCGCGCCGTGCTGGGCCTCATTCCGGGCCGCGTCACCTACGTGCTCGACGGCGAAGGCCGCGTGCGCTACGTGTTCAACTCCCTCAACGAAGCCACCAGCCACGTGCTGAATGCCAGGGATATCCTGCGCGACATGAAGTAGGCTGCGCGACTTCACCGGGCTGGAAGCCGTGTTTGGAGGCGCTGGCAGCGGAATAGAACGGAAGGATTGCTTGCCGTGAGCTTAAAGCTACTAGTTTTGCTGACAGCAAAGTACCGCGAACTACACTACAGGTTGTTGCTCACTGCCAGCCGACTGCGTTCCAGTTTTCTGGCTTGCTACCCTTGCCATGCGTCTGCGCCTGCTCTGACTCTTTTTGGGGCTGCTTTTTTCCCGGTCG
Organism: Hymenobacter psoromatis; assembly: GCA_001596155.1. Lineage (NCBI taxonomy): Bacteria > Pseudomonadati > Bacteroidota > Cytophagia > Cytophagales > Hymenobacteraceae > Hymenobacter > Hymenobacter psoromatis. The sequence continues at coordinate 950,540 of CP014771.1, forward strand.
GGCTTCGGCCAGATTAACGAGGCCGATACTACCCGCTGGCAGTATCGGGTGGCGGCGACGGGCATTTTGCTCAGCGGCAACGTGAATGACTTTATCACGTCGGCGCGGGCCGAGGTAGCGGAGAACGGCCCGCGCTGGGCCTGTTCTCGGGCACTTCCTACGTGTATAAACGGCGTGAAGATGAGCTGGTTACCAGCGATGTGACCTCGCGCAACATTCTCTACTACGGGCAGCGGCACCGAGTGTACCCGTTTCTGGAAGGGGCCGTGGCCAAGAGCCTGCAACGCGGCATTGCCTTTCGCTACCAGGTGGGGCCGGGGGTAGCGTATCGCATTTATGCCAACCGGCGCAGCTACCTGCGCCTGGGCGCGGCTACCCTTTATGAACAAAGCCGCTTTGAGGGCCACGAGTTTGAGAACTACGCCGGCACTTCGGCGGTCATCACCAAGTGGCGGGAGCAGCTGTTTCTGGCCGGCACCCAGGTGGTGCCCGATGGCCGCCTGCGCCTCAACTACGAGCTGAATTACCAGCCGGCTTTTCAGGGCCATAATCTGCTGCTGGCCGCCGTGGGGGGCCTAGAGCTGCCGGTAGGCCGCTACGTGGCCCTGCGCACCAATTTCCAGTATTCTTACGAAACCGTGGTGCTAACCGGGAAGCAGCAGGGCGACCTGCTGGTTACCTTCGGCTTTACTATTACCAATATATTCAAGCCCGAAAAAGAAGCCAGCGAAGATGAAGACTGACGAACCCGCCGCGCCCGTGCTGGAAGAAGGCACCGGCCGCCTGGAAGCCTTTAGCGACGGCATTTTTGGCGTGGCCATCACCCTGCTGGCCATCGACCTCAAGGCCCCGGCCCTGGCCCCCGTATCTAACCATAACCTGCTGGCGGCCCTGCTGGAGCGGTGGCCCGACTACCTGGCCGTGCTCAACAGCTTCGCCTCGGTGCTGCTGATATGGATGGCGCACCACGCCATGTTTCGGCTGCTGCGCAAAACCGACGTGCCCGTGATGCTGGCCAACGGCCTGCTGCTGCTGGTGGTGGGAGTGCCCTACCCGGCCAGCGTGCTGGCCCGCTACATGCTGTCGCCGGCCGCGTCCTACGGGGTGATTTTTTACTGCGGCTATTTCGTGGCCGTCAACCTGAGCTTCAATCTGCTCTGGCTCGTTATCCGCCACCGGGGCCACCGCCAGAAGAGCGGGATAACGCCGACCATGCTCGCGCCTTTCAACTACCTCTGGGTGTCGGCGTTGCTCTACATAGGCATTGCAGCCGTGGCCCTGGTATCGCCCTTCGGGGCCGTTTTCCTCACCAATGCCATGTGGATTTACTGGGGCGTAACTTCCGTGAAGATGCACCGGCCGGCCTGAGCGTCCCTACCCCTACCCCCTCAGCCCAGCCGGAAGCGCACGTACTTAATCGGCACGCCCTGGGCGCGGTACTTACCCTCGAAGTGCGTCTGGATGGCCTGGGCGGCGGCAAAGGCGGGGTCGGTTTCGGCGTAAAGGTCGCGGGTCAGCACCTCGACGTGCGCGCCGGGCCGGGCGGCCAGCGTTTCGAGCGTGTAGTCGAAGAGGTCCGCGCTGTCGGTTTTGAGCTGGGCTACCCCCCCGGCGGCCAGCAGCGTTTGGTACATGTTGAGGAAGCGCGGCGAGGTGAGGCGGCGCTTGATGTCGCGGTCGCGGGGGCGCGGGTCGGGAAAGGTTATCCAGATTTCGCTCAGCTCGCCGGGCGCGAAATGCTCGGTGAGTTGGTGGGCCATGAGACGCAGGAAGCCCACGTTGGCGAGGCCTAACGCCTCGGCGCGGGTGCTGCCGCGCCAAATACGCTCACCCTTGATGTCGAGGCCCAGGAAGTTCTGGTCGGGCTGCCGTTGGGCCAGGCCCACGGTGTATTCGCCCTTGCCGCAGCCCACTTCGAGCACGAGCGGATTATCCTGCTGAAAGAAATCGGTCCGCCAGCGACCGGCTAGGTGGCCGAAAGCAGGTTTGCCCGGCTCCACGATGTCGGGGCGGGTAGCGTTGTCGGCGAAGCGGTGGAGTTTGACGCGGGGCACGGGTTTTCACTTAACAGGTAACAAGCCGTCGTTATCACGCGGCTTGCCTTTGGGGGTAAAGGGCCGCAAAACTACGGCCGTGCCCTACTTTTTCGGCAGGTTATCCTCTACTTCCTGTATCGCGCCGCCGATATATTTACCCACGATGACACTGATAACGAACACGTCGTAGAAGTGGCCCAGCAGCCCGAGCAGGATGGTGGCTTTGCGGGCCACATTGCTCAGGGGCACGATGTCGCCGTAGCCCACGGTGAGCAGCGTTACGAAGCTGAAGTAGTTGAGGCTCTGTAAGCTGCCCGCGCCCGGCGGCACATTAGCAAACGCGCCCGGCCACACCAAATCAATAATCACGAATACGAAAGTGCCCACCATGCCCAGCAGCACGAAGCCGCACATGGTGGCCGCCAGCAGCTCCGTAGTGACGCGCCCGGCCCCCAACACCTTGCGCAGAATCCGCAGCGTGATGGCAAAGCAAAACACGCTGTACACTACCCCCGTGTAGCCGCGCACCGTGTCCCAGCTCCAGATTTGGGCCGCGCCTTCCAGCCCCAGCACGGCCAGCCCGCAGGCCAGCAGCAGCAGCGGCCGCTCTTCCCAAAACACGAGAACGCCTACCGCCATATTTTGCAGCAGCAGCGCCGCGAACAGGCGCGGGTCGGCGGCCGCCGGCGCGAAGCCCGAACCCAGCACCAGCATCAGCAGGCTGCCCAGCAGCAGTGTGTAACGGTGCCGGACCAGCTTCGGGTAGTGGCGGCTCAGGTAGCTCATGCGGTGAGTGATTGAAATGGTAAGTGAAAGAGAACGTCATGCTGAGCGCAGTGAAGCATCTCTACCGCATTACTCACTCCAAGCGTCAGGATTACTTACGCGGCAAAGATGCTTCGCTGCGTTCAGCATGACGTTCTCTTTTGTTCTTCAATCCACTTAATCACTAGCTCGCTAACTTACATATAGTTCATCTACCTCGGCCACCACGAAGGTGCTACCGCCGATAAATACTACGTCGTCGGGGCCGCCCGCCGCCCGCGCCGCCGCCACGGCCGCCGGCACCGGCCCGTAGGCCCGGCCCGTGAGCCCGGCCGCCGTGGCCTGGGCGGCCAGCTCTTCGGCGGGTAGGGCCCGCAGAATGCTGGCCTGGCAGAAATAATAGGTGGCCGCACGTGGCAGCAGGGCCAGCACTTGGGTCACGTCCTTGTCATTTACTACCCCCAGCACGAAGTGCAGGTGCTGGTGCGGCACCCGCGCCAACTGGGCCAGCACCAGGCGCAGGCCGGCCTCGTTGTGGGCCGTGTCGGCTACCACTAGCGGGTGATGGCCGATGATGCTCCAGCGCCCGCGCAGGCCGGTGAGGCGCGTTACGTCACGCAGGCCTGCCCGCAAGGCGGCTTCGGGCACGTCGAAGCCTTGGCTCCCCAGCTTTTCCAGCACCGATAGCACCCCAGGCAGATTCAGGCGCTGATAGTCGCCGGGCAGCCCTAAGTCCACGGCCTTCATCCAGGGCCGGTGCTCGCGGGTGATGTCCACTACCTGGCTGGCCGCGCCGGTCAGGGCCGGGTCGGGCTGGGTAGGACTGAGCGTGGCTTCCCAGCTCAGGTCGGCAAAAACCAGCGGGCTGCCCTCCTGCCGGGCTTTTTGCTTGAAAACATCGGCCACTTCAGGCTGGCTCTGGCTGACGACCACCAGCACGCCCGGCTTAATAATGCCCGCTTTTTCGGCCGCGATTTCGGGCAGCGTGTTGCCCAGCAGCGCCTGGTGGTCGTAGCTGATGTTGGTGATGAGCGAGACGAACGGCGTGATGATATTGGTGGAGTCGAGCCGGCCGCCCAGGCCCACTTCCACCACGGCCACGTCCACGCGCTCGGCGGCGAAGTAGTCGAAGGCCAGCGCCACGCACATCTCAAAAAACGAGGGCTCGATGGTAGCAAACAGATTTTGGTGCTTTGCCACCCAACTCACCAGGTAGTCGGGGGCCAGCTCCTGACCGTTCACCCGGATGCGCTCGGTGAACTCGCGCAGGTGCGGCGAGGTGTAGAGGCCCACTTTGTAGCCCGCGCTTTGCAGCACCGCCGCCAGCAGGTGCGAGCTGCTACCCTTGCCGTTGGTGCCCGCCACGTGGACGCTGCGGAACCGGGTTTCGGGATGGCCCAGGGCCGCCGCCAGCGCCTCCGTATTACCTAAGCCTTTCTTGAAGCCCGCTGCCCCTACCCGCTGATACATGGGCAGTTGTGCATAAAGCCAGGCGAGCGTTTCGGGATAAGTCATTTTCTTAGGAAGAAATGAATTCGTCAGTGCGAGCAACGTGAAGCAATCGCACCCGAACGATTCAACAACGAGTTGTTCGGGTGCGATTGCTTCGCGTTGCTCGCCCTGACAAGTTTGCTTTTTTGCTTTTTTACTTCACTGTGAAGCGGAAGGTATAGAAGCCCGTGGCACCGCCCGCGCCGGCGTTGGTCTTCACGAAATTAGCGTTGAGCAGCTTGTCGCGACAAAGCTTTTCCTGCGACGGCGACACGTTGCCCGACACCTTGCTGACGGACTCGACCTCGCCATCATCGGAGATTTTAATCTTGAAGCGAATCACGCCGGGGTTGTCGTCCAGGGCTTCCACCACGGGCGTGTTGTCGAAGCGCCAACCGCTCATTTCGAGGCCGCCGCCGCCGCCACTGCCGGGGCGCGAGCCGCTGCCGCCGCTGCCCGGCTCGCCGTAGAGGGCCTTGGCGTTGAGCGAGCCGCGGGGGTCGCCCTGGTCGCCCACGGTGCCGGGGTGGTCGCCGTTGCTGTTGCCGGTGGGCGCGCTGCTGGTGCCGTTGGTGCCATTGCCGCCGGCCACGCCGCTGGCACTGCCCTTGGGCGTGTAGAGCGTGCGGGGCTGTTCGCGGGGCTTAGGGGGGGTAGGCGTCTCGCGCACGGGCTCCACTATTTTGGGGGTAGGCTTGGTTACGGGCGGGATGGTGGTGCCGGCGTCTTCCGCGTCGCTGGTAATCACCTTCGCCTGGGCTTGGGGCTGGGGCGCGGGGGTAGGCTCCGGGCGCGGCTGGGTGGGCTGGGGCGTGGGCCGCGGCTGGGTGGCGGCGGGCGGGCGCGAATCCTCGCGGTTTTTCGAAGCGTTGGCGGTAGCCATCGTCTGGATGTCGCCCCCGCCGGCCGCGTCGAGGCCGTAGTTCAGCTCCACGCCGTCGCCGCCCAGGGTGGTCAGGGGTGGGTTGGGGCCGTTGAATTTCAGAAAGAAACACACGAGCGCCAGCAGCAGCACGATGGCCGCCGTAATGGCCAGGGCTTCGCGCCGGTGCTCTTCGGGATAGTCGAGGGCCATTGTTTTTGAGTTAAGAGTTAAGAGTTAACAAGAACGTCATGCTGACGAAGGAAGCATCTCTACCGCGTAACTAACCTTAAAATGTCAGATTTACTTGCGCGGTAGAGATGCTTCCTTCGTCAGCATGACGTTCTTGTTAACTCTTCAACTTGAAATTATTTCTGCGACTGGGTGGCCATTACCATCTTCATTTTGAGGCGGTTGCCGATTTCCAGCACATCTACCAGCTTCTGCACGTTCAGGCCCGCATCGACGCGCAGCACCACGGTAGGCTGGCTTTCGGGGGTAGCGCCGGCGGGCAGTAGCGCCCGCAACTCGGGCTCCAGGGTGGCGGCCGTGACGGGCTTTTTATTTACAAAATACTCGCCCGCCGCGTTGATACTCACGGTAATGGGCTGCTTCATTACTTGCTTGCTGCTCTTGGCATTGGGCAATAAGAGCTTGATAACGTTGGGGTTCACCATCGTGGACACAATCAGGAAGAACAGCATCAGGAAGAACATGATGTCGTTCATCGAGCTGGTCTCGACGTGCGAAGAGGCGTGGCGGCGGCGGGAGAGGTTCACTACGTTTGAATTATGAATTAAAAATTATGAATTATGAATTGAGCCCGCCGTTACGACAGAACCAATTCATAATTCATAATTCTTAATTATCCTGGAGGATATCCATGAACTCGATGGCCGAGTTTTCCATGCGGAACACCATACGCTCGACCAGAATGCTGAGCCAGTGATAGCCGATGTGGGCGATGATGCCCACGATGAGGCCGGCCGCCGAGGTCACCATCTTAGTGTAGAGACCGCCGGCAATCTGGGTAATGCCAAACTCGCCGCTGCTGGAAATGGCGTAGAAGATTTTGATAACGCCGATAATCGTACCTACGAAGCCCAGCATGGGCGCAATGCCGGCGATGATGCCCAGGATGCTGATGTTTTTTTCGAGGCGCGCAATCTCAATCTTGCCCACGTTTTCGACGCTGGCCTCAATCTCGGTGATGGGCAGGCCGATGCGGCGCAGGCCTTTTTCGACCATGCGGGCCAGCGGCGAGGGGTTTTGGGCGCAGTAGAGCTTGGCCCCCTGCAAGTCGCCCTTCACCATGAGCGCCCGGATGCCGGTCATGAAGCTCTCGGGGTTGCCGCCTGCGCTGCGGATGGTGAGGTAGCGCTCGGCGATGATGTAAATCGAGACGATGAGCAGCAGAAAGATGGGGAGCATTACCCAGCCGCCTTTCAGAATCAGGTCGATAAGGGAAAGGCCGGGCGCGGCGTTGGCTATCGCGTTGGCGTGGGCGGCGGCCGTATCAGTGGCCAACTCTGTAACGGCGGGGCCGACTTGCAGCAGGAAAACGAACATTCAGCGGGAAGAGAGTTGAGAGTTAAGAGTTGAGGGTTAAGAGTTAAGGGTTGGTAAAACCTCCGCGAGTTGGCAGACAGTTTTCAACTTTTAACTCGTAACTCTTACTGCTTAACTTAATAAGGAAAAACTGTCAGGCCGTTGTCAACGCGCGGGTTTTTGCGCAGTTGAGTGGCCGCTAGCTGGGCCGCGGGGCGGTCGGCATAATCGGCGGCCGACAGGCGGTAGTGGCGGGTGCCGGGGTAGGGCATGATAATCTTGGCGTTGGCGTGGCCGGCATGCAGTAGGTTGCGCCGACCCTGCTCGGCGCGAGCCCTGGAATCATAGGCGGCCACCACTACGTAGTAACGACCCGTGCGCGCATTAATTGCCCCTTCCACAGCGAGCGCGGCTGGTGCCACCACTTTTTTGGCCGCCATCGGTGCCAACGTTTTGGCTTTAGCTACAATAGGTGCGGCGGGTTTGGCTTTGGCAGCCACGGTCCAGGTAGCGCGGGCCGGTTTTTTGGCCGGGGCTACCCACTTTACTTTGGCCGGAGCTACTACTTTAGACGCAATTGCTTTGGGGGCAACGACCACTTTCGGCGCGGCGGCCACCGGAGCTGAGTGGGCGGGCGCGGCGGCCGGGCTGGCCGGGGCGGGCAGCGGGGCCGCGTTGCGGGCCGCCGCGTAGGACGTAGTTACCATTGTGGGCGTGCCCGCCTTGCGCAGCGCCATTGGGATGGGCCGGGCAATATTGCTTTCATTGGCAACCGCGATGGCGGCGGCGGCGGGCAGCTTGCGCGCCCGGCCCCGCGCCCGTGGAGCAATCGGGCTGGGCAGGGGGGCACGCTGGCTCAGCATGGCATTCACGGGGTCCACGGTCCGGGGAGGTGCCGTTTGCAAGGGCGTGGCCGCGAGGGCTACGGACGTGGGTGCCAGGGCAGTCAGGTCAGCCGGCGCAGGGACTTCGGCTAGCTGCTCAAACGGCTGGGCTTGGGCGGGGGTAGTAGCTAGTTCCTTAGCGGGGGCGCTGGCTGGAGCTACGGGGGCAGCATCCCAGCTAGCATCAGCTGCTACCGACTCCTTTACTGCTACTACTTCGGCCGGGGGCACAGCGGGCGCAGCGGTGGGCAGCGTGAAGCTGGGCTGGGCCAGCGCCGCCTGTTGCGGGGCGGCCGAGCGGCTGGTTTGCTCCCAGCGCGGCACGTGGCTTTGCCAGGCGGCGGGCAGCATAGTCGGGTGCAGATTAAATAAATAGAGGCCGGCCACGGTCAGGCCGGCCAGCAGGCCGATGGCCGTAGCCGGCACCACGCGCCGCAACCGCAGGCCGCGCCCCGCCGAGCGCAGGCGCGGCCCCAGCTGCGCCTGCTGTTCGCGGGCCAGCCGGGCATCGATAACCGACACAGGCAGCACCGTCAGCTCGGGCAGGCCAAACACGGCGGGCAGCAGGTCGTTGGCCCCGGTGTACTCAAACTGCAGGCCCCGGCCGGCCAGCTGCCGAAACACGCCAATGCCAGGCAGCTCCGTGCGCTGCTGGTCGTGGAGGTCGTGGTAGAGGGCGGCTACGGCCTGGCGCAGGGCCTCGCGGGCCTCGGCGGCGGGCAGGCCGAGGTGCTGGCACAGCGCATCGACGAGCAGGCCGTCGTTGCGCGTAAGGGCCTGGTTGAAAGCCACCTGCCGGGTGGGCGGACTCAAGTGGTGCCTACCCCCCGGCTGCACCCTGGCGGGCACATACGCGGCCACCAGGCCCCCGAAATCCGGAATTATCACGCAATCGTGGTCGCGGAGTAACGGGCGTAGGTGGTCAGCTAGATTCATCACGGAGAGATAGTTGGGCGGGCAGGCAGTTAAGTAGTTATGCGGCTAAAGTTAGGGCAGGAAAAAGCCAATTTCGGCATCCCTACCCCACTCATTCGCGCCCATCACTTTCTCAGCTGCTTAGAATGAGTAAGTTAACCCGCCAATAACATTGATTCCCTGGCTTTGATAATTCAGGTAGCGCTGGTAATGGCGGTTGGTCAGGTTGTTCCCCATCGCAAAGATGCTGAATTTTGGGGTAAGACGGTAATCGGCCCGCAAGCTGAGGTCAATTACGGAATTGGTCTGGCGGTCAATTTCTACGCGCGGTGCCGGTACGGGTAGTGTAAGCCCTTGTGCATAGCCTACCCCATAATTGGCCGAGTAGTAGTACAGATTAGCGCCCAGCAGCAGCTTGTCAAACACATTATACGTGGCGTAAAGCGTACCCAGGAACGCCGGCCGGCCGTAGGCCTGCGCCAACGACTTGACACCGTAGTGGTTGTAATCAGCCTTTAAGCCGACCCGCACCTTTTCCGAAGCACTGTACAGCGCTTCGGCGTGCACGTTCACCACGTTGATGGTGGTGCTGTCATACACGAGGTCAAACTTGCTGGTATCGGCCCGCGAGTTGCGGTAGAAGTACAAATTGCGCGCCCGGCCGAAGGTGGCGCGGGCGGCCAGTTCCAGCCCGCTCACCGGCGTCGAGGTAAAGCCGCCATATATAGTGGGGCCGGCGTGGGTATCGAGCACGGTCTGGCCCGCGCCCAGCCAGGGATTTTCCTGGCTCAAATCGTAGCGCGTGACGCGCTGAATGGCGCCGCCCAGGCCGCCGTACACCACGAATTTTTCGGGCACCACAGCGTAGCCCAGCCGCACGGCGGGGTTAATCATGCCCTTGCCAGCCCCGTAAAAGGCATCGCTGCTGTAACCCAACGTAGCGCCTAGCGTGAGGGTGAGGCCGGTTTTGCCGGTCAGCACGTAGGCGGGGGTAGCCTGAAAGAAATTGCGGGTGCGGGCAGTGCCTATCGGCTGCTTATCTGAAATAAGCGAACCTTGCGCGTCGAGGGTGATGCGGCTGGTTTCGCTCAGCGCGTAGCCGGCTTTGGCATCGAGCAACAGGTTGTTCTCGCTCACGCCGAAGTAGTCGCTAAAGCGCCGGTACCCTACCCCCACCTCGTAGGTCAGCGGCGCGTCGGGGGCGCGGTTGCGGGCGTAGGCCCGCAAGCCGAAGCGGTTGAACGTTTGCTTGAGGGCATCGCTTTCGGGCGTGGCGGCCAGCTTGCTGGCGTCGTAGCCGTAGAAATTATAGCGGTCGTGGGCGTAGTCGAGGCTGGCCCCGAGGGCAGTGGCACCCAGGTAATACTCGCCGGTGAGGGCGGCGCTGGTCTGGCTGGCCCCCGAATTCCGGCCATCGACGGGGCCGGTGCGCGAGCTGTTTTGGCGCACGTCGAGACCGTAGCTGTACTGCTCGTTGCGCACCGAGTGCAGATGGGCGCGGCCATACACGCTGCCGTAGTTGCCGAAACCCAGCTTGAGGTAGTTGCCGGTGAGGGGCTCCAATTCTTCCTGCGCCACGGTCAGCACCTGCACCGAAGGGCTGAGGCGGGTGGCGGGCAGCCGGAAATCGGGGTAGGTATAGGTGACCTGGCGGGTGGGCTTGGGCGGCGGCGCGAGCCGGATTTTCTCGAAGTTGCGGGTGGCCTCGGGCAGCGTGTTCACCCGGTCCTTCACAATCTCAATCTCGGCATCCTGGATGGTGCCGCGCGCCTTGCCCTTGCCGGGCTGGCCCTGCGCGTGGGCACCCAATGCCAGCGCGCCACTCAGGCCGGCGGCCAGCAGCAGCGGCCGCCTAACAACGGTAGTAAAGCTTGATTTTATCACCTGTAAACGATTCATTGCAACGAGATTATAGCAGCAGACTACTAAGCGTACTAGGGACGAGCGGCCGGCTTGCGTACGGGCGTAGGTCGGGCGGGCGCGGCTTTGGCCGGGGCCGGGGGGGTAGGCTTAGGAGCGGTGGCCGGCTTGCCTTTGGCCGGAACCTCGGCGGCCGGGGCGGGCGCGTCGTCGTTAGCGGGCAGGGCCTTGAGGCGCTGGCGGGCACCCTCCACCACTTCGGCCACCGGGAATTTGTTGTCGATAATCGAGTTGAGGGTAGCGCGGGCCTGGAAGATATCGCGCTGGGCCGTGTACACATCAGCCAGCAGCAAAAAGGCCCGGCCCTGCCACTGCTCGTAGGCACTGTAATTGGAGTTAACCTTGAAGGCTTCGGCGATGGCCTCGTCGTATTTCTTCTGCTTGAAAAGCACCTCGGCCAGCGTGTACTGGGCCTCGGCACCGTTCACGTCGCTGGGCGCGGCGGCCACGGTGGCGGCCAATTCGGTAGCGGCCTGGTCGAGGTTGCCGAGCTGGAAATCGGCCTTGCCCTGGTAGAGCAGCGCGGTGTTGGTGGCGTTGGCGGTGGCCCCGGCCAGGGTGCTGAGGTCGGTGGCGGTGGCGCGCGCCTTGGCGTAGTCGCCGCCCTCATAATACGCCTTGAGCAGGCCCAGCGTGGCGGTGGCTACCTCGCGGCGGTTGCTGGAGGCTTGGCGCAGGCGGTCGTAATACTTAGCGGCCTCAGAGTAGTTCTTGTTTTCCAGCTCCAGGTCGGCGACGCGGCCCACGGCGCGGTTCACGAATTCGCTCTTGTTTTCGACCACCACAGCTTTGAGCAGGGGTAGGGATTTGGCTTTGTCACCGGTACGCAAATAAGAATCGGCCAAGATGAAGCGGGCGTCCGGGGCCAGGGCATTATCGGGGTACTGCTGCAAATAGGCCTGCACGCGGGGCAGGGCCTGGGCGTATTTCTCGGCCAGGTACAGCGACTTGGCGGCCTCAAACTCGACGCTCTCGGTGGCCTTGCTGTTCGGATTTTGGGCCTTGAAATTGGCCAATGCCTGGTCAAACTCCTCGTTGCGGCCCAGGGCGGCGAGGCTTTCCTGCAAGCCGTAGAGCGCCCGCTGCGCGGCGGGCGTGCGGGGGTAGTCGGCCAGTACTTTCTGGAAATCGAGCACGGCCTTGTCCTGCTGCTCCAAGTTGGCGTAAGCCACGCCGCGGCGCTGGTAGGCGTCGGGCAGCAGGCTGGACGTGGGCCGGTTCTGGATGAGGCGGGTGTAGCCATCCACGGCGGGCTGGTAGTCGCCGGCCTGGAAAGCCAGCTGCGCCTGCTGAAACACCGCCTGCTCGGCATAGCGCGAGTTGGGGTTGCTCTGGAGCAGCGTAGCCAGCGTCTGGTCGGCCTCGGCCTGGCGGCCGAGCAGGCCCAGCGTCACGCCCTTCTGGTAGTAAGCGTAGTCCTTGTCGGGCGCGTTGGCCTGAATCACCTTGTCGTACTGCGCCAGGGCCAGGTTATAGTCCTTGGCCACGTAGTAGGTATCGCCAAGGCGCAGCGCGGCGTCGTAGTAGTTTGGGTCTGAGGGCTTGGCCGCCGCATCATTCAAGTAAGCCTGAAACTGCGGCTGGGCCTTGGTGTACTGCTGGGTATTATAATAAGCGTAGCCCAGGCCGTAGCGGGCTAGCTGCACGTACTGCGTTTCCTCGTCGCTGACGCCGCCTTGCCGGGCCGAGCGCGCGGCGGCGGCGTAGGCCGTAATAGCCTCGGGGTACTGCTGACCCACGGAGTAGATTTCGCCGCGCAGCACCTGGGCGGCGGCGCGCAGGCCATCGTCCTGGGGGTAGCGCAACGACTTGTCGAGCAGGGGTAGGGCCTGGCTATACTGCCCGTCGTTGTAGAGCGTCGCGGCCTGGGCGTAGGCCACGCGCTGGTAGGTGCCATTAAGAGTAGTGCCGCGGTCGTCGCCAAGGCCGTCGAGGTAAGTGAGCGCCTGCTGGTAGTCGGTGCTCGACAGGAAGCCGTCGCTGAGCAGCTGGTCCACCACCGGCTGGCTTTTCGAGCGCGGATACTTGCGGCGGAAGTCGCGCAGGGCAGCAATCACCTCCGGCATATTACCCAATTCGTATTCGACCTGGGCATACTTGAGGGTCGCGTTTTCCGACAGGTTTTTCTCAATAGTGCTCTGGCGGGCGGCGTCGAAGGCGGCCAGCGCCTGGGGCTTCTGGCCGGCCTGCAAGTAGCTCAGGCCGAGGTGATAAGCGGCATTCTGGCCCAGCGAGTCGCGGCGGGTGGCCACGTTGCGCAGGTTGGTGATGGCGCTGGCGTAGTCGCCCTGCTTGTAATTAGCAAAGCCGATTTTATACTGCAAGCTGGGCTCAATCTTGCCCTTGTGCGCAGCGGCGTACTTGTCGAAGTAGGTGCCGGCCTGCTTATAGTCCTGCTTCTGGTAGTAGGCGTCGCCGGTCAGCAGCTGAATTTCGTCGGCGCTCTGGGGCGGCGGGGTTTGCTGCAAGGCCTTGGTGGCGTAGGCGATAAGGCCATCGTAGTCGCCCTCCTTGTAGTAAATCTGGGTCATCACGGCCGGCACTACCCCCCGGTAGGCGTCGTTTTCAGCGGCCACGGTCAAATCCTGGCGGGCGGCGGCGTAGTCCCCGGCGCGGTAGGCCAGGTAGCCGGCGTAGTAGGAGCTGGCGTAGCGGTACTGGCTGTTTTCCTTCTTATTACGGTCGAATAAAATGCGGGCCGGCTCGTATTCTTTCAGCTCGAAGTGACTGTAACCCAGCTTGAAATCGGACTCGGCCCGCTGACTGGCGTTGAGATTAGCCGGGGCTACCTTCTGGAAATAAGTACTGGCCTGGGCGTAGTTCTGCCGGTCGAAGTAAAACTTGGCCAGCTCGAAGTAGGCCACGGCGGCGCGCGGGTGGGCCGGGTGGCGCGCGGCAAAATCCAGGATGAGCCCCTCGGCATCGGGGTGCAACAGGTAGAGGCCACTCACGGCGTAGTAGTATTCGGCATCGGCCAGGCGCTCCTGCCGGCCCGTGATGGCGGCCGGCCCGCTCTGCTCGCCCACGCGGGCGGGAGCCGCTTGTATATACTGCTGCATGGCCTGCTGGGCCGCGCCATACTGCTTTTTATCAAACAGGTCGAGGCCTTCCTGGTAGTAGCGCTCGGCGGCGGTATTGGTCTGGGTGAGCTGAGCGTGGGCAAGCTGGGGCGCGGCGGCGGCCGGGCCCAGCAGGGCGGCGGCCAGCGTGAGCCGGGGGGGTAGCTTCATGGAGGGCGGCGGTTCGGTGGGCAGGCGGGCCAGTTGCGGACGCGCCCGAATTCGGTCAAAAGTAGCGAGAAAACGCGGGTTGGGGCATTTGGCCCGCCGGGTGGGGGGTAGGGAACGCGGGCCGGGGTGGGTTTGGTACGTGGCGGGGGGAAGCGGCCAGCCGCTTCCGCGTTGGTCGCCGGGCGTGCGCGTCAGGCAGGAGCTTGCCCTACCTGCTTTTCCCTTGCCACTGAGGCCAACTGCTACTTTCCGACTGCCCCTACCCCCACCCGCTAGGCCGACTGCCGGAATTCGGCCGGAGTAAGCCCGATTTTATCCTTGAACAAGCGGCTGAAGTATGACGGGTGCTCGAAGCCCAGGTGAAAGGCGGTCTCGCGAATGCTCCAGGACGTGCTCAGCAGCAGTTGCTTAGCTTTTTCCAGGAGCGCGTAGTGCAGGTGCTGCTGCGCGCTCTGGCCGGTGTGGGTGCGCAGTATTTCGCCCAGGTAGGCCGGCGACACGTGCAGGGCCTCGGCAAAGTGCTGCACGCTGGGCAGCGGCTGCTCGGCGGCGCGGTCCAGGTAGGCGGCCAGCAGCTCTTCGAAGCGGCTAAGCAGGTCGGGGCCGCTGGCCGGCAACGCGGGAAATTGCCGGTGGTAGGCCCGGCGGGCGTGTTGAAGCAGTACGTCGAGCTGCGTGCTCAGCAGCTCCTGGCTGAAAGCGTCGGCGGGCTGCTCGCTTTCCTGCCGCAGGCTGGCTACGGCGGTGGTCAGCCGCTGCTCTTCGCCGGCCGAGAGAGCCAGGGCTTGCTGCACGCGGTAAGCAAAAAACGGGTAATTGCCCGGAAACGGGCCGGCCGGGCGGCGGGCCAGCAAATCGGGGTGAAACACAACCAGCCAGCCCTGCGGCGCGGCCGGCGCGGGGCCTTCGGCCGCCGGGCAAAACCGCACGGGCTGGCCGGGTGCGAAAAACCCCAGGGTGCCCTGCCGGTAGTCGTACTGCTGCTGCCCGTAGGGAAGCTGCCCGTGAAAGTGCCGCTTCAGCAAAATAAGGTAGAGGTGGCGCAGGGCGGGCTTCTGCGGAAAGTCGGCCACCGGATACTGCGCCAAATCAATAACGGCCAGCAGCGGGTGGGTAGGCGCGGCAAAGCCGTAGTGCCGCGTAAAATCGGCGACGGTATCCAGGACGGCGAAGGGGGTGGCGGCAGGTTTCATCGTGCGCGGATAAGCCGGAAAGCCCCTGCCTTGTTTGCGGCCGGGCAAACCCTCCCCTTCCGCCGTGGTTGTAGGAGCAAACTCTCCCCTACTTCTTGCTCATGCCCACGCTCCTTCGGCAGCCCCTGGTCCCTACCCACCCCTTTGAGCCCGACGCGGCGGCGGGCTTCGGGGCCTTCACGCTGGCCCGCTACGAAGGGAACCTGAGCTACGAGGCCGACGTGCTGCTGCCGCACCGCAAGGCGTACTTTATGCTGATATTCGTGCAACACAGCCAGGGCCGGCACTGGGTGGATGGGCGGCCCTACGACCGGCAGGACAACCACCTGTATTTCAGCACGCCGGGCCAGGTGCTGGTGAAGGAAGAGCCGACGCCGTTCTGGGGCACCCGCCTCTCGTTTACCAGCGAGCTGCTGGCCCTGGAGCAACACGCGGCCCTGCGCCAGCTGCCCCTCATCGCCAACCCGCAAAATGAGCACGCGCTGCGCCTGGACGCGGCCGACACGGCGCTGGTAGACGAGCAGCTGGCCCGGCTGGCCGCCGAGTACCACCGCCCCGGCCCGTGGCAGCTGCCCCTGCTGAGTGCCCACCTCACGGTGCTGCTCACGTACCTGAGCCGGCTCTACACGGAGCAGTTTCCGGCCGCCGTGCCCTCGGCCGATAAGCTGCTGCTCCGCGCCTACCAGGCCCGGATTGAAGCGTGCTTCCGCGAGCAGCACGAGGTAGGCGCGTATGCGGCGCAGCTGCACCTCTCGGCGGGGCACCTGAGCGAGGTGGTGAAGGCGCAGAGCGGCAAGCCGGCCATCAAGCACCTGCACGAGCGCCTGGTGCTGGAAGCCCGCCGCCTGCTGGTATACACCCCGCTCTCGCACAAGGAAATAGCCTTCGACCTGGGCTTTGCCGAGCCGTCTTATTTCAGCCGCTTCTTCAAGCGCGAAACCGGCCTGTCGCCGGCGCAGTACCGCCGCCGCAGCCGCGAAATGTACCTGACAGACCGGGAAATGGATACCAATGGCGCTCCCTACGCCCGGTAATTTTGCCTGATGAAAAAAGCCCTCATCACGGGTGCCAATAAAAGCATTGGCCTCGAAACCGCCCGGCAACTCTTACGCCTCGGCTACTACGTGTACCTGGGCAGCCGCGACCTGCCAAACGGCCAGCGGGCCGCCGACCAGCTCCGGGCCGAAGGGCTCGACCAGGTAGAACCCCTTCAGTTGGACGTAACGGACCACGCCTCCATCGCGGCCGCCCGGCAGGCGCTGGGCCAGCGCACCGACGTGCTGGACGTGCTCATCAACAACGCCGGCATCAGCGGCGGCTACCCGCAGCCGGCCCTCACCACCGATATCAGCGTGATTAAGGAGGTATTTGAAACCAACGTGTTTGGGGTAATTGCAGTAACGCAGGCGTTTATCGACCTGCTGCGGCCGTCGCCGGAGCCCCGGATTGTCAACGTCACTTCGGGCCTGGGCTCGCTGACGCTGCACAATGACCCGTCCTGGAAATATTACGCCGTTAAGCAAGCCGCTTATCCGGCGTCCAAAGCAGCGCTGAATGCCTATACCATTATGCTGGCCTACGAGCTGCGCGACACGCCCTTCAAAGTGAACGCCGTGGACCCCGGCTACACCGCCACCGACTTTAATCACCACAGCGGCCCCGGCAGCTTGCCCGATGCCGCCGCCCGCGTCGTAAAAGCCGCCGTACTCGGCTCCAATGGCCCCACCAGCCAGTTTTTCAGCGATGATAATGCCCCCGAAACGGGCATCAGCCCCTGGTAAATCCGGCCGGCCGGGCATTTTAGCAACTTGCAACCAAAAACACCCATGAAAATTATCCTCACCGGCTCCCTGGGCCACATCAGCCAGCCGCTGGCCCGCACGCTCGTGGGGCAGGGCCACGCGGTTACGGTTATCAGCAGCAGCCCCGGCCGCCGAGCCGCCATCGAGGCGCTGGGGGCCACGGCCGCCATCGGCTCCGTGGCTGACGCGGGCTTTCTGGCCGCTGCCTTCGCCGGGGCCGACGCCGTGTACGCGATGGTGCCGCCCAATATGGCCGCGCCCGACGTGCTGGCCTACTACCAGGGGGTAGGCCGTAGCTACGCCCAGGCCATCGGGCAGGCCGGGGTGCGCCGGGTAGTGCACCTCAGCAGCTGGGGGGCCGACCTCGACCACGGCACCGGCCCCATTCTGGGCTCGCACCAAGTCGAAGGCATATTAAATGAGCTGCCCAATGTGGCCCTCACGCACTTGCGGCCCGGCTCGTTCTACTACAACCTCTACGGCTTCGCGGGCCTGATAAAGCACCAGGGCATTATTGGCTCGAACTACGGCGGCGACGACGTGGTGGTGCTGTCGGCCCCCGCCGACATTGCCGCCGCCGCCGCCCAGGAGCTGACGGCCCCCACCGGCCCGGCCGTGCGCTACCTGGCCAGCGACGTGCGCACCTGCACCGAAATCGCACGGGCCCTGGGCACCGCCCTCGGCCGCCCCGAGCTGCCGTGGCTGACTTTCAGTGATGAGCAAACTCAGCAGGGCCTGGAGCAAAACGGCATCCCGGCCAGCGTGGCCGCGTTGCTGGTTGAGATAGGAGCCAGCATTCACAACGACTCCATGCGGCAGGGCTACCTGCAAAATCCGCCTTTGGCCCTGGGCCAGGTGAAAGTAGCCGATTTCGCCCGCGAGTTTGCGGCGGCGTTTTAGGCCCCACCGCGTTACGTATTTCCTACCCCTCCCTTATTCTCCTGCCCATGACTCTCGCTGAAAAAGGCCCCCTGGCCCCGGTGCCCACGCTGGGCGCGCTGCTCGAACCCGTTTCCCAGGCCGTGCAGGGCTGGCCCGGCATCGTGGCCGCCACGCACTGGGACTTATTTCGGGTGGGTGAAAAAGTGGACGGGGCCGATTTTTACGTCGGTGACTACGAGTTGGGCCACCTGCACCTCGACGGCGAGGCGCACCTGGCCACCAGCCCGGCGCTGGGGCGGGCGCTGGTGGCCCACGGCCTGGCCCGGCCGCTGCGCTGGGGCGGCGCGGCCTACCGGGGCTGGACGGAGTTCAGCATCCGCACCGCCGCCGACGCGGCGCACGCCGCCTGGCTCTTCCGGCTGAACTACCAGCGCCTGAAAGGCCGCCCCGAAGCCGAACTGGTGGCGGAAATAGCCAGCCGCCACCCAGCGCAGGCGGCTGCTTAAGGGGCCGGGGGTGAAAGCTGGTGGCGAAAGCTAAAAAAGGCGGTTTCTTGTGAAACCGCCTTTTCCGTTTTAGCTCAGCGCGTTCAGCTCCTGCATGTCCTGGGTGGTCAGGCGCACGGCGGCCGCCTGCACATTTTCTTCGAGATGCGCCAGGCTGGCCGTGCCCGGAATGGGCAGGATATTGGGCGCGTGGTGCAGCAGCCAGCTCAGGGCCACCTGCCTCGCCGACACCTGGTGCCGCGCCGCTACCTGCTCCATGTGGTTCATATCCTGCACCAGGCCCCCGCCGATGGGAAACCACGGAATAAAGGCAATGCCCTGCGCCCGGCAGTAGTCCAGCACGGGCTCGTGCTCGCGGTCGAAGAGGCTGTAGCGGTTCTGTACCGAGGCCACCGGGAAGTGCTGCTGCGCCAGCTTAATGTCATCTACCGACACTTCCGACAAGCCCAGGTGCCGCACCAGGCCCTGCTGCCGGGCCTCGGCCAGAAAAGCAAACGTGCGCTCGGCGGGCACGCGGGGGTCAATGCGGTGCAGCTGGTAGAGGTCGAAGCGCGCCAGCCGGAGGCGGCGCAGGCTGCCGTGCAGGGCGTCGTGCAGATGCTGCGGCGTGCCGTCGAGCAGCACGCCCTCGCGGCCGGGGCCGAAGCTCACGGCCCCGCCCTTGGTGCCAATCACCAGCCCGGCGGCGTAGGGATGCAGGGCCTCGGCAATCAGCTCTTCCGACACGAAGGGGCCGTACATGTCGGCCGTATCAATAAAATTGACGCCCAGCTCTACCACCCGGCGCAGCAGCGCGAGCATGGCCGGGCGGTCGGTGGGCGGCCCAAAAATGCCGGGGCCGGTCAGGCGCATCGCGCCAAAGCCCAGGCGGTTGACGGGCAAATCGCCGCCCAGCAAGAAAGCGGTTTCCATTGGCAATTCGTTGGCCATGAGTGAAATATATTTAGTAATGAGTCGCCGTCCCAACCGGGTAGCGGGCAGCACAAAGGTCCGCCGCCCGGCCGCCGGCCGCGTTACACGAATTCCGGTTTGTGTGCCACAAATCGCGGAACCGGCCTGCTAAAACAGTTTGACCGCCCGGCGCGGGGTAGGGTGCGGGGCTTGCCCCCGCCCGTCGTTGAACAAAAGCAGCCCGAGTCGTTCAACGACGGGCGGGGACAAGCCCCGCACCCTACAAATGACAAGCCGTACATTGCCGCCCCTTTCGCCCTGATGCCCGCCCCTACCCCCCCGCCTGCCCTGCGCGTCGCGCACCTCACCAAGCGCTACGGCGCGCAGCTCATCCTGAACGATATAAGCTTTGAGGTGGCCGCGGGCGAAACCCTGGTGCTGCTCGGCCCCAGCGGCTGCGGCAAAACCACGCTGCTCAAAACCCTAAACCGCCTCATCGAGCCCGACGGCGGCACCATTGAAATCAACGGCCGCGACGTGCGCCAGCAAGCGCCCGAGGCGCTGCGGCGCGGCATCGGCTACGTCATTCAGCAGGTGGGCTTGCTTCCTCATTACACGGTGGCCCAAAATGTGGGGGTAGTGCCCGGCCTGCTGGGCCGCCCGGCCGCCGAAACGGCCGCCCGCACCACCGAATTATTGGCGCGCCTGCACCTGCCGGCCGCCCGCTTTGCCCATATGCTGCCGGCCCAGCTCTCGGGCGGGCAGGCCCAGCGCGTGGGGCTGGCCCGCGCCCTGGCCGCCGACCCGCCCGTGATTCTGCTCGATGAGCCCTTCGGCGCGCTCGACCCCCTCACGCGGGCCGCCGTGCGCCGCGACTTCCGCGAGCTGGATGAGCTGCGCCGCAAAACGATGGTGCTCGTGACCCACGACGTGCAGGAAGCCTTCGAGCTGGCCGACCGCATCATGCTACTTCACGAGGGGCGGATTCAGCAGCTGGGGCCGCCGCGCGAGTTGCTGCTGCGGCCCGCCAACGACTTCGTGCGCAGCTTCTTCCGGGCCGAGCGCCTGGCCTTGCAGCTGCGCGTAACCACGCTGGCCGAGGTAGCACCCTTCCTGGTTTTTGAGCAGGAGGGCGCGCCGCCCGGCACGCCTTCCCTACGCCCCACCGCCAGCGTGCAGGCGGCCATAGACCTGCTGGCCGCCACGCCCGCCGGGCGCTTTTGCCTGGCCGGCGCGCCGCAGCCGGTGGCGCTGGGGCCGCTGCTGGCGGCTTTCGGACAAGCGGTGTGAGGGAATCCGGAGTTAGGAATTTCAACAAGCCAGGACCTGCCTAAACGGGATTTCGCGTACCGTGCGCAAGTCCTGCAAACGTGATTTTTCATTCCAGCCAAGGCGGCTCCGCACCGGAGCCAAGCCCCGAAAGCCCCGAACTTGCAGCCCATGAAGCAGCTGATTGACCTGGCCACCTGGCCCCGCCGCGAACATTTCGAGTTTTTTTCCGCCTTTGAGGAGCCCTTTTTTGGCCTCGTGGCCGAGGTGGACTGCACCCACGCCCAGGCCGAGGCCAAGCGGCTGGGGGTGTCGTTCTTCCTCTACTACCTGCACCACGCGCTGCAGGCTGCCAACCAGGTCGAGGCCTTCCGCTACCGCATCGAGGCGGGGCAGGTGTACTGCTACGACCACGTGCACGCCTCGGCCACCATCGGGCGGCCCGACCACACGTTCAGCTTTTCCTTCCTCGAGCAGCACGCCGACCTGGCCGAGTTCGTGGCCGGGGCTGAGGTTGAAATCGCGGCCGTGCGCCAGACCAGCGGCCTGGGCCTGAGCGAACGCACCGGCCGGCCCGACGTCCTTCACTGCTCGGCCATTCCGTGGGTGCGCTTCACGGGCCTGACCCACGCCCGCAGCTTCCGGCACCCCGACAGCTGCCCCAAAATCTCCTTTGGCCAGGTGTACCACGACGGTGCCGCCCGGCGCATGGCCGTGTCCGTCAACGTGCACCACGGCCTGGCCGATGGCTACCATGTGGGCCAGTTTCTGGACATTTTCCAGCAACGCCTTGGAGCGTAGGGTAAGCTTCAGCTTGCCGGGGAAAATGTGCGGTAAGTTTTAGCCTGCCGTTTTAGCATTTGCGAACTACTGCCGGCAAGCCTACCCCCCCCCTATTCCCGGCAAGCTGAAGCTTACCGCATATTCTCCCCCGGCAAGCTAAAGCTTACCCTACGCGCTTTTATGCAGCTTCTTACCGAACTCTTCGCCTTCTGGCACGCGCAGGCCGGCAAGCTGGGCCAGCAAACCCTTCAGCACATCGCCCTCACGGCCGCCGCGCTGCTGCTGGGCGTGGCTGTGGGCGTGCCGGTGGGGCTGTGGCTCACGCGCCGGCCGCGCTACGCGCCGGCGGTGCTGGGGGCGGCGGGCATATTGCAAACCGTGCCCAGCATTGCGCTGCTAGGCTTTCTGATTCCGGTGATGGGCATTGGGGCCGCGCCGGCCATCCTGGCGCTGCTGCTGTACTCGCTGCTGCCCATTATTCGCAACACGGTGGCCGGCATCCAGGGCGTGCCGCCGGCCGTGGTGGAGGCGGCTAAAGGGCTGGGCTTCACCGATGGCCAAATTCTGCGGCGGGTCGAATTGCCGCTGGCCCTACCCGTGCTCATGGCCGGCATCCGCACGGCTACGGTCATCAATGTGGGGGTGGCCACGCTGGCGGCCTACGTGGCGGCGGGCGGCCTGGGTGAGTTCATCTTCGGCGGCATCGCCCTCAATAACCCGGTGATGATACTGGCCGGGGCCATTCCGGCCGCCGGGCTGGCGCTGACGTTCGATTTTGGCCTGGGCTTCGTGGAGAAGCTTTCGGCGCGGCGGCTACGCCAGGTGGGCGGCGGGCTGCTGCTGGCCCTGCCCCTGCTGGCGGCCGGCTACTGGCTGCCGCAGGCCAGCGGGCGGCTGCGGGCGGGTTTCAGCCCCGAGTTTATCGGGCGGGCCGACTGCCTGCCGGGCCTCACCCAGGCCTACGGCCTCACGCATTTGCCCAACGTGGTGCTGGCCCCGGCGCTCGTGTACGAGGCCGCCCGCAACGGCCACGTCGATGTCATCGACGGCTACTCGACCGATGGGCGCATCCGGGCCTATGGCCTGCGCGTGCTGCGCGACGACCGCCACGCCCTACCCCCCTACTTTGCCGCGCCCGTGCTGCGGCCCGCCCTGCTGCGCGCCCACCCCGAACTGGGGCCGGTGCTCGACCAGCTCAGCGGCCAGCTCTCTGATTCGGCCATGACCACCCTCAACTACCAGGTCGATTATCTGCACCGCGAGCCGAAAGAGGTGGCCCTGGCCTGGCTGCGCCGCAAGCACTTATGGAAGTCCCCGCGCCCCCTACCCCCCGGCGCGGCCACGGTGCGGCTGGGCTCCAAAATTTTTGCCGAGCAATATATTTTAGTAGAGATGTACGCCGCCCTCATTCGGGGTAATACGGACCTGGCGGTGACCACCAAAACCGGCCTGGGCGGCACCACCATTTGCTTCGAGGCCCTGCGCGGCGGGCAGATTGACATGTATCCCGAATATACGGGCACCGGCTTGCAGGTGCTTTTGCAGCCCTCGGCGGCGGTGCTCGACTCGCTGGGCGGCCGCCCGGCGGCGGTTTATCAGTATGTGCGTCAGCAGTTTGCGCGGCGCTACGGCCTGGAGTGGCGCGCGCCGCTGGGCTTCAACAATGCCTATTGCCTGCTCATGCGCCAGCGCCAGGCCAGGCAGCTGGGCATCGCCAGCATCTCGCAGTTGGGGCACTATTTAGAACGCTGAGCTTATGCTGACTTGCCGCGCCTATTAGTTAAATTATCCGCTACCCTTATCGATTATCGATAAGACTTGCTATCTTCGGCGCATCACAACTAGTTAGCCATAAATAGTATGTCTTCCTCCCCACTTTACCCTGTGGCCAGCCCTGCCTTTAACGCGCAATCCATCCGCCGTATTTCTGCCATGCTACTATGGATGGGCCTGGGGCAGCTGGGGCTATGGCTATATTACTGCCTCACGAATTTTTACGGCGGTGCGCGCGCAATTTTGCTACCCGTGCACGCCGGGCTGAAATTTGGGATGGCTCACCCCCAGATTGGCCAGATGCTGGCCTCGCCGGCGGGCTACTTCTCGACAAGCAGCCGGGGCGAGCTACTCTACCACACGGCTTCGCTGTGGGATTATTTGCTGTTTTTCACTATTGGCGACCTCACCATCGCAGATGCGCTGTTTTTGGCCGGGCTGGGCTACTTCCTATACCGGGCCCTGCGCCGGCTGCCGGCGGGCCGCGAGTTTACCCCGGCCGCCAGCCGGGTTATTGAGGGCTCAGGCATAGCTTTATCCTGCATGTTTGTGCTGAAAATGATGTTTAGTGCCTGCGCCGTTGAAGTTTTCAAGGCCAAAACCCAGGGCTTGTTTCAGTTGGCTTACCCCGCTAACAGTACCCTCTATGTAGTGGCCGGGCTGCTGCTGACGCTGTGCGCCAATTTTCTTCGCCGGGGCCAGCAGCTGCAACAAGAGGCTGACCTGACTATCTGAGGCCAGTTATCGTGCGCCTGGATGCGCTGCTGGCCCAGCGCAACCTGAACCCAACCGAACTTAGCGAACGGGTCGGCAGCACCATTGCCAACCTGAGCGTCTTGAAAAGCGGCCGGGCGCGGGCTATTCGCTTCTCCACGCTGGCGGCGCTGTGTCAGGCGCTGGCCAGCCAGCCGGGCAAGCTATTAGCCTACGTGCCCGATAGTTAGTGAGAGCGCCGTCGGCCCAGCCCCAGCAGTATATCTTTTATCAGCGGCACGCGGTAGGCGAAGTTGCGCAGCCCGGCCCGCACCCGCGCCCCTTGAGAGGGATAGCCCGTTGCCACGAGCCGCTGAAACTCCTCCAGCCCGCAGGCGGCCGTGAGTTCCAGCCGGGGTAGGCGGCGCGGGTCGCAGGCCGAAGTAGCCGGGCCGCCGTGCACCGAAAAGCCCGCCTCATACCCCGCCGGGGCCAGCGCGCGCAGCGTGTGGCGGTCGTAGCTGCCGTAGGGAAACGCCACGTAGCGCGCCGCGCATCCCAAATGCTGCGCAATGGCGGCGCGGCTGCTCCGCAGCTCCTTGGCCAGCGCGGCGGGGGGTAGGCCGGCCAGCGCCCGGTGGCTGGCCCCGTGCGCCTCGATGGTCCAATCGGCGGCTTGCAGCGCCCGCAGCTCGGGCCAGTTCAGGGGGCGGTCGCCGGCCGGGGCCGATTGGGCAAACTCGCCCTGGCCGGCGTAGCTGGGCTCGCCCACCGCGTCGGTAGTGAGAAACAGCGTAGCGGCAAAGCCGTAGCGCTGCAAAATGGGCCGGGCCTGGGCGTAGAGGGAATAGTAGCCGTCGTCGAACGTAATTGCCACGGCGGGCAGCGCGCCGCTGGCGGAGGTGCCGGCCAGCACGGCCGGCACCTCCGCCAGCGCGACAACCCGGTGCCCGGAGGCCGCCAGCCACGCCATTTGCTCGGCAAAACGGGCGGCCTCCACGTGCACGGCGGCCATGTAGGGCTCGTGCCGCTCAACCAGCGCGTGATACATCAGAATATGAACTTGCGGACGCGCCATAGGGGCAAATGAAGCGGGTAGCACGCTAGCCGTGCGTCTCGGTCGATGCGGCGCACGGGCTAGCGCGTGGCCTTCCAGTCCTTCTCCTTATAGCCAACTAAAATCAGCATGACGGACCTGGCCACGTCGGCCACCAGCCGGGCACCGGAAAACAGCGCCAGAAAGTGCCGCGGCGCGGCACCGACCAGTTTCAGCCCCAAGGCACCGTAGGCCAGCAGGCAAGTAGCCAGGCCTAGCCATACCCACATACTTACCAAGGACCAGCTACCCGCCAATCCGGCCACGGCCCCAAAAATTACCGCGGCTATCAACAGGCACGAGCGTGGCGGCTGGAGCAGGTCGCAGGCAAAATCGAGCTGCGACAGGCGGCCCCGCCGCAGGCCCTGGGCCAGCATGAGCAGCCCGTGGGCCCGCGCCGAGGCAAACTGCCCCGCCAGCCACCGCTGCCGCTGCCGGCGAAAGGCGGCCCCGTCGCTCACCGTTTGGTAGCTCACGCTAGCCGTGGCGCAATAGGCCACCGGCACCTCGGCAGCCGCCAGATAAGCCTTCCATTCCTTGTCCTCGGCCAGCGAGATAATGGGCTGGGCCATCAGGTGGGCAAAAACCTCGGCCCGCAGGCAGCAGCCCAGGCCGTAGATAAAGGCCTCCAGGCCCAGGAGCTGGCGAGTCCCCAGCAGCACCTGCTGGCGCATGGCCTCGGCAGCGGCATCGAGCACGGTCACGTCCGACTCGAACGCGTTGGCTACCCGCCGGTTGCACTGCACCACGGGGGCCGCGCCGGGTTGGGCAAAATGGCAGTCGAGCTCGGCCAGAAACTGCGGGTCGAGGCGGCAATCGGCGTCGAGCACGCACACTACGGCGGCCGGGCAGGGTAGCCCAAAGCCCGGCTGCCCGGCGGCGTGGCGCAAGGCCTGCGACTTATTGGAGGGGTAGGCGGTGGTGCGTTCCAAGCACTCGGCACCAGCCTGCCGGGCTAGCAGCGCCGTGCTATCGGTGCAGTTGTCGGCCACCACTATCGTCCGAAACCGGCCCGCTGGGTAGTTGAGCCGCCCAATGCTGGCCAGCAGACCAGGCAACAGCTCGGCTTCATTGTGGGCCGGCACCAGCAAAATAAAATCGGTTTGGGCCGCCCCCCCGGCCGTGGCCCGTGGCCGGAACAATTGCCGAATGCGAGCAGCAAAAAACAGGTAAAAAATAACCGGCACGAACACGTACACGCAAAATAACAGCACGTAAGCCTGCAACGCAAGGCATCCTCCTAAAGCCAATCGGCCAATAAAATCTGCATTGAATAGATTAGACATTATACTCAAATAATTATTATAACAACGCAGAAATGATGGCGCTGACCATTGGTACACCTTGGCAAGTTCGCTAGCGGAAAGGATATTTTTTATCGGAAATCATTTTTTTATCTAATTTTTCAATTTATTCTCTTCTTAAAACAATTTGAGAGGCTGCGCCTTAGCAAAGCAATCATACTGCTTGGCCCCAACTTCTCTCATTAGCTGCACCCATCACCTGGATTACCCAACTGCCCAGCTTTCTATCTAAAGTCCTTTTTATAGGTTGTAGAGGCAGCTTTCACTTAGCCGTTGGGTAGCCGGAGTAGCGCAGCCGTGTTTCTACCCCTTGTAGCGAGGGCTGTTCCGGCGGCCACATCCTTTTTTAATTTATTTTTTCCTGTTCTGCCTTGATGCAAACTGCTACTACCCGGCCCCTGGCCCCTACCCCCCCACCCTTCACCGAACGACGCTACGTACTCACGCTTTGCTTTGTGGTGTCGCTATTTATGCTCTGGGGCCTGGGCGTGACGATGGCCGACGTGCTCAACAAGCACTTTCAGGAGGTGCTGCATATAAGCAAGGCCAACTCGGCCTACGTGCAGGCCGCCACATTCGGGGCCTACTTCGTGATGGGCCTGCCCGCTGGCTGGTTCATGAAGCGTTTTGGCTACCAGAAAGGCGTTATCCTAGGTCTAAGTCTGTATGCCACCGGGGCGTTTTTGATGATACCGGCGGCCAACGCGGCTTCGTTCACGCTCCTGCTCGGGGCCTTGTTTGTGCTGGCCTGCGGCCTGGGCACGCTGGAGGCCGTGGCGCACCCGTTTCTGGATGGCCTGGGCGACCCCGGCAGCTCCGACCGGCGCATCACTTTTTCGCACGCCATCAACGGTATCGGGGCGGTGTCGGGGCCGCTGGTGGGGGGCTATTTTATCCTGCGGGGTACGCACGCGGCCGGCGACTTGTCCTCGATAAAGGTGCTCTACGCCATCATCGGCACAGTGGTGGGTAGCGTGGGGCTGGCTTTCGCCTTCGTTAAAGTGCCGCCGCTCAACGCCGAGCACACGCCCGAAACGCGCCTGGGCGCGCCCAATGAGTCGCCCACCGACCTGGCGGCCGACAAAAGCCTGTTTCAACACAAGCATTTTGTGTGGGCCTGCGTGGCGCAGCTCTTCAACACGGCGGCGCAGGGCGGCACCTGGGCCTATTTCATCAACTATGGCACCGACTACATGGCCTTGCGGCCGGGGCCGGCCATCCAGGGGTTCTGGCAGGTGGGAACGCTCCTCAGCCGCACCGTGGGCCTGGTGCCGGGGCTGCCGCACCTGGCCAACGACGTAGCGGCTTACTTCTTCTCCCTGAGCCTGGTGGGCATGATGCTGGGTCGTTTTCTGGGCACCTACCTCATGCAGTTCATTGCCCCCAACCGGCTGCTGGCCTTCGCCGCCCTGGCCAACATCGGCATGTGCCTTATCGTGGCGCAGCACTGGGGCTGGGTGTCGTTCGGGGCGCTTATTGGCCTCAATTTCTTCTTCAGTATTATGTTTCCCACCATTTATAGCTTGGGACTCAAGGATTTGGGCAGGCACAAGCAGCTGGCTTCGTCGTTCATCGTGATGGGCGTGGTGGGCGCGGCGCTGTTTCCGCGCTTCGTGATGGGGCAGGTGGCCAATACCAGCGTGGCGCACGCTTATTATTTGCCCATTATCTGCTACGCGGTAGTATTTCTATACGGGATAAGGTTTTACAAAGTGCAGCGGTAGCTGAAAAGGTCAGCGCGCAACTAGCCCCGCGCCGGGGCGTACAGTCAGTACCTTTCTATAACTGGCTTATTTCTCTGCGCGTCATGAACAGCCCTGCCAATTCTTCTGCTCCCGCCCTACCCCCCCGGCTGGGCATCGCCGCGGCCAACTGGTGGATTTTCGCCCTCACCGGCCTGCTGCTCATCGGACTGAGCCTGTGGGCGTTCCGTAATCCCGGCGAGGCGTTTTTGGGGCTGACCATCTATTTCGCCGCCATCATTCTGTTCAACGGGGTCGGCGGCCTCATCTTCGCCCTCACCAACCGCGCCCACCTGCCCGGCTGGGGCTGGCTGGCTGGCATCGGCATAATGGAAATCGTTTTCGGGTTTTACCTGCTCAACTCGCCTCTTATCGCGGCCGAGGCGCTGATTTTCTTCATCGGCATCTGGCTGCTGCTGCGCGGCGGCGCGACCGTTGCCAACGCTTTCGTGCTTCGCCACCTGGGCTACCGCAGCTGGGGCTGGACGCTGGCGCTGGGACTGCTGGGCTTCGCGCTGGCCGCCCTGGTGCTAGCCGACCCTACCGTGATGGCCCTGACCACCACCGTGTGGCTGGCGCTGGCCCTGCTGGTGTTGGGTGCTGCCTTGCTCTGGCTGGGCCTGCGCCTGCGCCGCGCCGCGCCGGCGAGGGTTGAGTAGGCTTACGTAAAGTTATTTGTCATGGCGAGCGCAGCGCGGCAATCGCACCTAAACGACAGACGAACGACTAGCGTAGGTATCGTTCAAGTGCGATTGCCGCGCTGCGCTCGCCATGACGAACGGTGCGTTCCGTAAATCCCTTCCCCCGGCGGCTTACTTTGCCGCATGAAGCATTTGCTGTGCGCCCTACCCCTGCTGCCGCTGCTGGCGGCGGCCCAATCCGCTGCCCCCACCGAAAACCTGGTGCAGTACGCCCACCCGCTGGTGGGCACCGCCAAGATGGGCCATACCTATCCGGGGGCAACGGTGCCCTTCGGCTCGGTGCAGCTCTCGCCCGATACGGATACCATCAGCTACGAGCAAAACGGCAAGTACAACCCCGAAGTGTACTCGTACTGCGCGGGTTACCGCTACCAGGACCCGACTATCGTGGGCTTCTCGCACACCCACTTCAGCGGGACGGGCCACTCCGATTTGGGCGATTTTCTGGTAATGCCCACCACCGGGCCGCTCCAGCTGAACCCCGGTACGGCCGATAAGCCGCTGAGCGGCTACCGTTCGGCCTATTCGCACGCCACGGAAGTGGCCGAGCCGGCTTATTATAAAGTGCGGCTGGCCGATAACGATATTCTGGCCGAGCTGACGGCCACGACCAGGGTAGGGATTCACCAGTACACGTTTCCTAAAGCGGACGAGTCGCACGTTATCCTGGATATGATGGCCGGGATTTATAACTATCCCGATAAGAACGTGTGGACGTTCGTAAGGGTCGAAAACGACTCGCTCGTGACCGGCTACCGCCAAACCAACGGCTGGGGCCGCACCCGCACGGTGTATTTCGCGCTGAGTTTTTCCAGGCCCTTCAAGACCTACGGCAGCCGGAATTACGATAAAAAGGAAGTGTACCACGGCTTCTGGGGCCGCTTCGACCAGCAGCACAACTGGCCCGACCTGGCCGCCCACCAGCTACGCCTGCACTTCGACTTCGGCCCTACCACAGCCGGCGAGCAAGTCAAGCTAAAAATGGCTATTTCGCCGGTGAGCACGGCCGGCGCGCTGGCCAACCTGCGGGCCGAAGCGCCGGGCTGGAACTTCGCCGACTACCGGCAACGGGGCCAGGCGCAGTGGCAGCAGGAGCTGAGCAAAATCGTGATTCAGTCGCCGCGCCGGGTGGATAAGGAGAACTTCTACACGGCCATGTACCACGCCTTTATCGGCGTGACCACCTACCAGGACGTGGACGGGCAGTTTCGCGGCCTCGACCAGAACAACCACCTGGCCAAGGACTTCACCCACTACACCACCTTCTCGCTCTGGGATACCTACCGGGCCTTGCACCCGCTCTACAACCTGGTGCAGCCGCAGCGAAATGCGGATATGGCCCGGAGTATGCTCACGCACTTCGACCTCAGCGCCGAGCACATGCTGCCCGTGTGGGTCCACTACGCCAACGAAAACTGGTGCATGATTGGCTACCACGCGGTGCCGGTACTCTGCGATGCCATCGTGCTCGGTAACGCGCCTTTCGACCAGAACCACGCCCTCGATGCCTGCGTAACCACCGCCCGCCAGCGCTGGTACGACGGCCTGGGCGACTACATCGACAAGGGCTACGTGCCGGAGGACAAAAGCGGGGCCTCGGTGTCGAAGACCCTGGAGTATGCTTTCGATGACTACTGCATCGCGCAGGCCGCGCAGAAGCTGGGCCGGAAGGATATTGAGCAGGAATTCCGGCAGCGGGCCACCAACTGGCAGCACGTGTATGATGCCCGCATCGGCTTCATGCGCCCGCGCCTGAGCAGCGGCCAGTTCCGCGACAAGTTCGACGTGCTCACCACCAGCGACCCAGCCTACATCGAGGGCAACGCCTGGAACTACAGCCTCTACGTGCCGCAGGACCCGGCCGGCCTCATCGCCAAAATGGGGGGTAGTAAAAAGTTCGTGCCGCACCTCGATTCGCTCTTCACGATGCCTCTGCCCGACCGGTTCTTCGCCGAAACCGAGGACATCACCCGCGAGGGCATCATCGGCAACTACGTGCACGGCAACGAGCCGGCCCACCACGTGGCCTACCTCTACAACTGGACCGACCAGCCCTGGAAAACGCAGCCCCGCATCCGCATGATTCTCAATAAGATGTATCACCAGGGCGCGGACGGCCTCGGCGGCAACGACGACTGCGGCCAGATGTCGGCCTGGTACATCTTCTCGGCGCTGGGCTTCTACCCCGTCGCCCCCGCCTCGGGCGAGTACGCCCTCGGCAGCCCGGCGGTGTACGGCGCAACGCTGCAAGTGGGCGGGGGCAAAACCTTCGTGGTAACCGTTAAAAATCAGTCTGATAAGAACGTTTACGTGCAGTCGGCCCGCCTGAACGGGCAGCTGCTGACGCGCCCGTTTCTGCCGGTGCAGGCGGTGCGGCAGGGCGGCACGCTGGAATTTGTGATGGGGGGTAGGCCGGCGCGGAAATAGGTTGCGCCTATATTTGCCGCAACGCACGGTTAAACCACCTCACCTCGGCTGTCTTGAAAAAGATGAAGCCCCGGTCGGTTGGAACGGCCAGGGCTTCAAGAAGCAGGTGGTAAGAACACCTAACTTCTCCCTCAAATGAGAAATAAGCGTGTGCTAAAACTATTACGGGCAGTCGCAGAGGCTGTTTTGTTGGGTTTAGCGAGTGGTGCAGCGAAGGCCGGTGGCCTGCTGCTGTTTACTCGCTTCTTCCAGCGATAGTTTGGTAAGGGGCCGGGCCGATAGGTTCGGTCCCTTATTTTTTCACGTTAACGCCGCAAACTTACGCTAAGTTGAGCACTTTTCATGAAAATCCGCGAACGCAACGCGCACTTTTCGTGAAAATTCGTGAACGCAACGTGCATTCTCTGTGACAATTCGCGAACTTGACGTGCATTTCTGTGAGCCAGCGAAATAGCAGCTTTTAGCGCCACTATACGAATGACTTACCAGATAGACACCACCACAGAATTATTTTTTTGGTAACAAAATTTCTGTTTTGGTAATTTTGTTACCTATTTTTGATGTATAAAATCTGTAAGGAGGAAGCACGGGCACATGCTTACCAGCCCCTACCCGCTAGTTTTGGTGTGCGTAACTTAATCGCCAGTAGCTACTTAAATGAGGATTTTTAGCCGAAGCGCGATTACTGAGTACGGAAAAAGCAATGCCCAAGCCCGTGAAGAACTAGCTATCTGGTACGCTAAAGCGGAAGCTGCCGACTGGATTGATTTCAATCAGCTGAAGGCCGATATGCCCGCTACGGATTACGTAGGAAACGACAGGTTCGTGTTCAACATAAAGGGTAATCACTACCGCTTGATTGCCATGCTATTCTTTACTACTAAACGTCTTTATATCCGGGGAATTTTTACCCACGCCGAATACAGCAAGTTAAGTAAAAACCAAAAGAAGCTGCTGAATTTATAGCTCCTATCTCGTCGCTGGCCGCGTTACAGCTATCCAAGCTATTATGACTTTATTAAAGAAGCCGGCATCTGTCGAAGCACCCATTGCCCAGCCTTCAATAGCTATCACCAACGCTGCTGAACACGCAGCAGCTATCGACCAAATGATAAGTTGGGAGCAGCAGCCTGGTGCCGCTACGAATAAGAATCTGGATGCGCTGGCCGCTGCCGTTGAGGCATACGAACTAGCTGCTGGTCATACCCCAAGCCCACCAAGTACCCTTCGGGGCATCCTGGAAGTGGAGATGTTCCGGCTCCGAATGCGCCAGAAGCAGTTTGCCAAGCTACTGGGCGTGAGCGAGTCGCGCCTGAGCGAAATCATGAACGGCCGCCGCGCACCCAACCTGGATTTTATCAAGCGCCTGCATTCGACCCTGCACGTCTCGGGCGACAAGCTGCTGGAACTGGTGTAGCAGCAGTTTCCTTCGAGAAATAGGCAAAGCTCCGGCCGGTTAACTGAAGCTTTTTTCGTTACTTGTAGCCACGAATTCCGGCTCCGTCTCACCTGCCCGCCCTACTACCCCCCACCGCCGCCCTGCTCCAACGGACGCAAGGGGCGCTTAGGTTGCAGGGGTAGTAGCAGTCTGGTTAGAACTGCACTTCTTAAGCCTTGATTTTATCGAAAAACTTTTGATATACACCAGATTCATCCACAACAATAAGGTTTTTACGTGCTCGCGTTAATGCTGTGTAAACAAGCTCATCGCCATTTGCATTAGTAGAATCCCGAATAATGAGTACGAGAGTATTAGTTTCCCATCCCTTAAACGAGTGTATTGTTGAAAACTTTATTGTTCCAGCATTAGCCCAAAAGTGAAGTTTTCGTCCACGACGAATGTGATTTATAGCCTGCATGAAAAGCAAGTTACTTTCCGGCTTTTCTACAGCCTCTAACTCATACTCTTTTAAAAGCCGAGAGTATTCTTGTTGTGTTTCGCCTGCAAGTGTAGTTAGTTCGTGAGCAACATACCTAAACCGATGCTCTAAGCCTCTAATAATATCGTAATTAGGTGCAAGTACTACAACATCGTTAGGATGGACTTGTAGGTTAATAATTTCACGTCGAATGAGATTATAGAGAAATATTTGGTCATTAACAGATTCTTTATAATACACTATTTGTCCAGGAGTTTCAAATAAATCTCCTTGCTGCAACTCTACGTCTGCATCAATCTGATATTTACCCTCGAAATAGAAACTTTGAAATGTTTGCGCCACTTTCAGAGTACCCGCATTCATTCGAAATGAATCTTTCAACTCATTCCACCTTCCAGGAACATTTGGAATACCTATTAACTTATCAGCCCCAATCGAGCGATTATAAATGTTTTGTTTTTCGTCGCCGAAGACAACAAACTCTCCATCATTCAGTAAAAAATAACGTTGCAGCATCCTTAACCATTCTGGTTCATAGTCCTGAACTTCATCTACTAAAATCGCTCCGTAACGGGTAATACTATTTTTAACAGACTCAAAGAAGTGCTCGTCGTTAGCATCAACAATAAGGGTATCGTATTCCAAGCCGTAGTTATTAGCTTGAATTTTGAAAAAATGATGATAATTTAGAATCTCAAATTTTGCCCACGGAAAATTCGCTCGAACCTCACTAATTTTATCGTGAATATAATTTCTTAAGGTAATATTGAATGTAAGTACTAAAATTTGACCTTTAGTACGTTCATAGGCATTTACAGCCCTTTTTGCAAGCACCTTTGTTTTACCACAGCCCGCAACTCCCCGTACTTTCTGGCGAATATTTGCGCGGCTTTCAATAAGCTCCTGCTGGCGCTTCGTATATTTGATAGGTTTTCCCATATCCATAGCATGGTCTGGAGGACGAAGAAAACGCAAGAAACTTTGGTACAGTCTTACGTCAAAATGGTAGGATGGCTTATTAAGGCGCGCTTTTTTCAGAATTTCATCCAATCCGTTTTCGTTTAACTTGTCACGACCAAATACATGAGTAAAATGTACATTATGGCAAAATTCATGCGCTCTTAATGTCGTTTCCTCATGAAAATAGACAGCTAATTGGACAGCCGAAAAATATCGTTTATCACGTATATTATATTCAAAAAGTTGGTCTATCTGCAATGAGTATAAGTTACTTTTATACTCTTCTACCTGTGCTATCGGTGAGCGAATAAAAGCGTTATTTTTATTAAGTATCCAAGCGGAAAGTCCTCCCTTAGCATTTGAGTAATGACGAAGATGCCAATCCTTAACTTCAATAATTAGAACTCCCGCATCGGGACGAACAATTACAATGTCTGGCCTATCACCGTTGAGGAAAGGCTGCACATAGATTTCATAATCATCACTCAAGTTCCCGACCAAGAAATCTACGAGGAAGCGCTCACCAGGCTCAAGTGGCACGGGAAGCCTTTCTATCTGTTCGAGCGGGGGAAAAAGTAATGCCATTAGACTATTTGTTAACGCCTTGATTTCGTCTGCAATCTAGGCTATTTCATACTGACGCGCGACGAGCACCACATCAATTTTCAGCCGGGCGGGCTGCCCTTTGCCGAGCTGGAAGCGGCCGGCGGGCGCGTGACGGTGGTCGCCGACCGGCTGATGCACCACAAGTTCTGCGTCCTCGACGGGCGCGACGTGCTCACCGGCTCCTACAACTGGACGCACCGCGCCGCCTACCACAACGAGGAAAACCTGGTGCTCACCACCGGCGATGCCGAGCTGGCCCGGCACTTCCTGCGCGAGTTTGCCCGCCTCACCGGGCAGCCCGACGCGCCGGCCGCCGACCCCTCCGTGCAGCGGGTTCTCAAGCGGCTGGCCGTCATCGAGTCGCTGTTGACGCTCTCCGAAACCGAAGACCTGCCCAAGCACCTCGACCGCCTCGCCGCCGAGCCGCTGGCCGACCCGCGCCTGGCCGCCGTGCTGGCCGCCCTGCGCGCCCACCGCTACGCCGAGGGCACGGCGCTGCTGCGTGCCTTCGTGGCCGCTCACGCGCAGGTGCGCCGTTGGGAAGACCCGCAGCTGGCGGCCTTGCAGCTCGAAATCCGCCGTCTCGAAGCGGAGCTGCTGGCCCTCGAAGCCGAGCGCGCCGAAGCCGGCCGCCTGCTCCTGGCCTTTGAGCAGTGGCACCAGCGCGAGCTGGGCGCGCTGCTGCAAGCCGTGCTGGCCCTGCGCCGCGACGTGGCCCGCTGCCACCGCCAGGAGTCGGCCTATTCGGAAAGCGAGTACCAGCGCGCCGAGCAGCGCTACCAGCAGCAGGCCCACGCCCGCGAGCAGGCCCAAACCACGGCCGCCCACACCTTCGCGCTCGATGCCGACGGCCGCGCCACCCTCAAAAAGCTCTACCGCGAAGCCGCCCAGCTTTGCCACCCCGACCGGATAGCGCCCGCGCACCAACGCGCCGCTACCGAGGCATTTCAGCAGGTACTCAGCGCCTACCAGCGCCAGGACGTGGCCGGGTTGCGGGCCCAATTACTGGATTTGCGGCGCGGCATTTTTACGGCCGATACTACTGCCCCTACCTCCTTGGAAATGCTGCAAGCCCGCCGCGACGCGCTGGCCGCCACACACGCCGCGCTGCTGCACGAGCTGGCCGAACTGCGCGGTAGTGAGGCGTTTGCGTTGGCCCAGGCTGATGAGGCGACGCGCGCAACGTATCTCGCTACCAACCGCGCCGCGCTGCTGGCCGAGCTTCACCGGCTGCAAAGGCAGTACGCGCAGCTCACGCCGCAAGCTGAGGCGGCCGCATGATAACCGGGCGGCGATAAGTAGCGCGAACTTTCCAGTTCATGCGCGAGCGCCAGCGAGCAGGCGGAACTGCGTGGCGCGAACGCCCCTGCTCGCTTCGCTCGCGCACGAACTGGAAAGTTCGCGCTACTACCCCCTCATTTTCTGAGCAGCGTTTAAACAGCCTCCGCAGGTCCGACTGCTTCGCTCGGCATCAGGCGCGTATCGCGCGTATTCTTCTGCACGGCGATGGCCCCGAACAAACTCAGCAGGAAGGACATGGCATAGAAGCCTTTTTCGCTGAGCGTGAGGACAGCATTCCAGAGCCCCACGAGCAGCAGCAGGACGGTCAGCAGCGTGGCAAACCACGCCAAGCCGTAGTAGAGCCCCGTGACGGGGATTTTTTCCAGCTGGTCACGCACGGTTTTTTGCAGGGAGATGACGGCGAACAGGCCGAATGTAAGCACGGTGAAGTAGTAGCCTTTTTCATTGAGCGCCATCGTGGCGTTCCAAAGGCCTACTAAAAAGCCGCCCATGCCCGCGAGCAGGGCAAACCAGGAGGCGGCAATGAAGGCGGCGGAAGGACGGGAGGTAGTAATGGGAGTAGGTGACATGGTTGGAGAGGAGTGAAGTATGGGCCAAAAGTACTAGGCCATCTCACATGGCTGAAAACCAATTTTTTACCTTGTCGGACTTTACAATCGACAAAAAAGCTCTCTTTTTACGACACAAATCCTTATAAACCAACGATAAAACTAAAGTTAACATCTGACATTACAAAGCCCTGCTGCAGCTGGTACGATAACCAGCCACAACAAGGCTTGTAATTTGGGTGGCTTGCGCCACTTAACTTCCGAGAGAAGCTTGCTTATTTTTGCTGCGCTTGTAGAGGTAGGCGACACCGGCGGCTAACAGCGCGCCGCTCAGTACTTTATGCGTGGAAGTGAAGCCGCCGCTGGTGGTGCCGTCGTCGTTGGTTTTGCTGCGGAACAGGCTGGACAGCATGCCGCCCAGGGTGCCGCTTGGTTGGTTATCGCTCATGAGTGAAATCAGGTTGAAGGTGAATACCCGCTTTTTACGGGGGTAGGACGGGCGGTGTTTCCTCACCTACTGCATAAGAAGCCGCAGTGGCTGGCGCAAAAAACCTGCTGCCAAGCGGGCGAGGCTCAGACTTTCACCACTTTTTGCGCCCTACTTTCGCGGGCGCACCCGTTGCGTTTCACTTTAGCTGTTTCCTATGCGTTTTTCCTCCCTACCCCCCTGGCTGGCACCGGTCGCGGCCGGTCTGCTGCTGGCTAGCTGCCAGAGCCATTCTACCTCTTCCGAGACCGCTGCCACTGGCCAGCCCACCGAGGCCGCCCCCACTGACACGGCCAGCGTGCCCACGCCGAATGATGGCATCACGCCGGCCCTTATTGCCCAGCATATCAAGGTTTTGGCCTCGGATGAATACCAGGGCCGGCGGCCATTTACGGCGGGCGAGGAAAAAGCTACTACCTACCTGGCGGGCGAGTTTAAGAAGCTGGGGCTGAAACCGGGTGATAACGGCAGCTACTTCCAGCCGGTGCCGCTGGTGGAGATTACCGGCCGGCCTGACTCCACGGCCACCATTGCCGGCCACGGCAAAAGCCTGACGCTGCACTACCGCACCGACTACATGTTTCTGACCGAGCAGGAAAAGCCGACGGTCGAAATAAAGAATTCGCCGCTGGTATTTGCCGGCTACGGCGTAACGGCCCCCGAGTATAAATGGGACGACTACGCCGGCCTCGACGTGAAGGGAAAAACGGTGGTCGTGCTCATCAACGACCCCGGCAACGCGGGCAACGACACGACGATGTTCAAGGGCAAGGCCATGACTTATTACGGCCGCTGGATGTATAAATACGAGGAAGCGGCCCGCCACGGGGCCACTGGCCTGGTCATCATCCACGACACCAAGCCGGCCTCCTACCCCTGGTCGGTGGTGCAGAGCAGCAACGGCGGCAGCAAGCTGCACCCGCAAACGCCCGACCACGGCGCGGGCAAAGTGGCCCTCGAAGGCTGGATGACCCTCGACGCGGCCAAGCGCATGTTTGAGGCCGCCGGCCAGAACTATGACGCCTTATACGCCGCCGCCAACAAGCCCGGCTTCAAGGGTAAGGACCTGGGTCTGAGCCTGACGACGACGCTGCACAATAAAATCACCTACAAAACTTCCAAGAATGTGGTGGCCGTGCTACCCGGCACCACCCGGCCCCAGGAGTACATTATTTACTCGGCGCACTGGGACCACCTCGGCATTGGCCCGGCCATTGCGGGCGACTCTATCTACAACGGCGCGCTCGACAACGCCAGCGGTTGCGCCGGCCTGCTGGCCATCGCCACGGCTTTCAAGCAGGCCAAGGAGCAGCCCCAGCGCAGCATCGTGTTTCTGGCCGTGACGGGCGAGGAGCAGGGTTTGCTGGGCTCGGACTATTACGCCCAACACCCGATTTTTCCGCTCAAAAACACGGTGGCCGACATTAACATGGATGAGCTGCTGGCCTTTGGGCCGATGCGCGACGTAACCATCACCGGCTACGGGCAGTCGGAGCTGGACGACTACGCCCGCGCCGCCGCCAAGGAGCAGAACCGCTACGTCATCCCCTACCAGCACCCCGAAACGGGCAGCTTCTACCGCTCCGACCACTTCAGCTTTGCCAAGGTGGGCGTGCCCGCGCTCTACGCCAGCGGCTCGTTCGATAGCCGCCTGCACGGCAAGGCTTTCGCCGAAAAAGAGCGTGAAGAATTTGAGGCCAAAAATTACCACCAGCCCTCCGACCAGTTCAACCCCAAATGGGACCTGCGCGGCGCGGCCCAGGATGCCCGCCTGCTCTTCCGCATCGGCCAGAAGCTGGCCGCCGAAACCACCTTTCCGCAGTGGAAACCCGGCTCGGAGTTTCTGGCCGTGCGCCTAAAAAGCCGGCCCCAGTAAAAGCCAGCCCCACGCAAAAGAGCCCCCGGCGAAATCCAGAGATTACGCCGGGGGCTCTTTTTTGAGTCTAACTCCCTACCCCCTTATTTTTGGGCAGCCGTCAGTTCCTTGAGCTTCTTGTAGGTCTTCTTCGACTCGGCAAACTGCTTCTCCACGGCCTTGCGGATGTCGCCTTTTAGGGCTTTGCGGCGCAGGGCTTTTTTGTAGGCCTTAATGGCCCACCGCTCGCCATAGACGTTGGCCGCCAGGATGGTTTTTTCGTCGCGGGCCGTTACCACGGCCTGCGCATCCATCAGCTTGCGGTAGAGTTTGCCTTTCAGCGTAGTACCGGTTTCGCGCTCGCCCCCTTTTTTGGTCAGGTAGTCGTTGAGGGTGCCGGCAAATTCCTTGCTTTGGGCCACCAGCTTCTGGTAGTAGCTTTTGAGCTGGGCGTCTTTGCTTTCAGCCACGGCGCGCTTATAGCCCTCGATGCGGTCATTGACGAAGAGTAGCAACTCGTCCAGCGCTTTGGCAGCGCGCTTGGCCTGGCCTTTTTTCTTGGGGGCTATGAGGTAGGCCAGGCCGGCAGTCAGCAGTGCACCACCCACTACTTTTTGCGTGGTAGTGAGGTTGTTGAAAGCCTGGGTCGTTTTGACACCGGCATCTTTGACGGGGGTAGGCACCTTGTCGAGCAGGTCTTTGCTTTTGTCGGCCGCCTCCTCATAAAGGTCTTTTACTTTATCGGAAGCATTGCCATACAGGTCTTTTGCTTTGTCAGAAGCATTGCCATACAGGTCTTTCGCCTTGTCGGCAGCATCGGATGTAGGTTCGGGCAAGTTCATTGCGTTGGAGTCGAATTAATGGAAAACAGGTGTTTTACGGTAATTCTACCCAATGTGTTAGGCCACCGGTACGACAAGCGTAGTGTTTTAGGCCTTATTCGGTCGTAGAGCGCCGTTTTCAGACTCAAAAATCACCCTGGCCTTCCGCATCGTTCATCTGCGACCGGCGCGCGAACTTCCAGCTTTGCAGTTGTTTAACAACGTAGGGGGCGGCCCCTACCCCACCGCCGCCACTGGCACGGGGTGCAAAATAAGCCACACCAGCTCGCGCAGAATTTCGCCCTCGTCCATGCTGCCGCTTTCGATGCCTTTGCTCTGCGCGTCGGCCCTTCGAATGAGGTGGATGAGGTCGATGGTGCGCTCGGGGCTGAACTGGCGCTGGGCCAGTTGGTATTCCTTTTGGGCAAATTTATTGATGCCCATTTTCTGCAGGTCGGTGTCCGAAGGGTTCGTGGCCTGGTGCAGCATCAGCAGGCGCGTGAAAAAGTTGAAGAGCAGCGTGAGGTTGGGAATCAGCGGGTTGGCCTTGGGGTTGGCGGCGAAGTGCGTGAGAATGCGGTTGGCCTTCAGCACGTCGCGCTGCACCAGGGCCCGTTGCAGCTCAAAAATGTTGTATTCTTTGCTGATGCCCACCAACCGCTGCACCAGGTCCTCATCAATGGCCTGGCCAGCTTTCACATTGAGCAGCAGCTTATTGACCTCGTTGGCCAGCCGGCTTAGGTCCGCTCCAATGTATTCGGCCAGCAGGGCCGTGGCGCCGGGCGTAATCTGCTGCTTGCGGCTGCGCACGTAGCCGCCCAGCCACTGCGGCACCTGGTTGTCGTAGAGCTTTTTGCTCGTCATCAGGGCCACGCCGGGCGCGGTGGCCAGCAGTTTGCCCAGCTTCTTGCGCGAGTCAAGGGTTTTGTGCTTGTAGCAGAAAACCAGCACGGTGCTGGCGGGCGGGTTTTTGAGGTAGGCTTCCAGAAACGGCCAGGCCCGCTCGCTCTCCAGGTCGGCCACGGCCTGCGCCTCCTTCACGATGACGACCGTGTGGGCGCTCATCATCGGGAAGCGCTTGGCCTGGCCCAGCACGCCCGTCACGTCGGTATCCTTGCCGTAGAGCACCGTCTGGTTGAAGCTGCGCTCACTCTCGGGCAGTACCGTAGCTTCGAGCGAATCGGCCACCAGGTCAATGAAATACGGCTCCTCGCCCTGCAAAAAATACACCGGCTGAAACTGCCGCTGCGCCACGGCTTTGAGAATGGTATCGGTATCTTGCTGCAAGAGGGGTAGGGGGCTGCGTGAAGGGGCGGCTGACGCCAGGGGTCAGGGGTCAGGCCCCCGTCAGCAAAGATAAAACCGCTCGGCAGCAGACCTGCGTGCCGGAGGTCCGGGCGCTGGCGCTGGCGGCGGGTAACGTTTCGACCTGGGCGACGGTATAGCGAGCCACCCGACCAGGTTCGCGCCACCGCGAGACCCGTCGGCTCTTGTCTATCCTATGGCTAATTCCTTGTTTTCCCGCGCGCTGGCCGTAGCCCTGGCGGCCCTTACGGGGGCGTGCGGCAGCCCGGACGCCCCCGCTGCGCGGGCCACTACGGCCGGCCGGCCGCAACCGGCGCGGGGCAATCCGTTGCTGGCTGCCAGCTCCCTACCCTACCAGGCCCCGGATTTTGCGCACCTGACGGACCGCGATTTTCGGCCCGCGCTCGCCGCGGGGCTCCGGCAGCAACGGGCCGAGCTGGCGCGGCTGGTGGACAATCCCGCCGCCCCGACTTTCGACAATACCTTGGTCGCCCTGGAGCGCAGTGGCCGCTTGCTAAACCGGGTAACGCT
Source organism: Hymenobacter psoromatis (assembly GCA_001596155.1). Taxonomy (NCBI): domain Bacteria; kingdom Pseudomonadati; phylum Bacteroidota; class Cytophagia; order Cytophagales; family Hymenobacteraceae; genus Hymenobacter; species Hymenobacter psoromatis. Next base: position 991,548 of record CP014771.1, read on the forward strand.
GATTTTCAACCAACTGCTCGATGCCCAAAGCACCCCTACCCTGCGCCGGACGCAGGAAGTGATGGCCCCGAAACTGGCGGCTAGCCAGGACGCTATTTACTTGAATCCTAAGCTATTTCAGCGGGTAGAAGCCGTCTACGCCCGGCGCGGCGAGCTGGCCCTGGACTCCGAGTCGGCGTTCCTGCTCACGTATTATCACCAGCAGTTTATGCTGGCCGGAGCCGCCCTGCCCGCCCCGGCCCGGCAGCAGCTCCAACAACTCAACCAGCAGGAAGCCCGCCTGATGGCCCGCTTCTCCCAGAAAGTAAGCGCGGCCTCGGCGGCGGGCGCGGTGCGGCTGCGCGACTCGGCCAGCCTCGCGGGCTTGTCTGCCAGCGAGCGGCGGGCGGCGGCGCGGCCGGCCCGCGCCCCCCAGGCGGCGGGCACCTGGCTGCTACCCCTGGAAAACTTCACGCAGCAGTCCGTATTGCAGTCGCTCACCAATCGGGCCGTCCGGCAGCGGGTATTTGCTGCCTCCTGGACCCGCGCCGAGCGGGGAGATTCCAACGACACGCGGACCACGATTGCCCGCCTGGCTGCGTTGCGGGCGGCCCAGGCTCACTTGGTGGGGTTTAAAAACTACGCCACCTGGAAGCTGCGCACCCAAATGGCGCAGAATCCCGCCGCCGTCGCTGCCTTTCTGGGGCAGCTGGTGCCGGCCGCCACGGCTAAAGCCCGCCAGGAAGCCACCGCGCTTCAGGCCCTGGTCAGGCAGCAAAGAGGGGGCTTCCCGCTCCAGCCCTGGGACTGGCAGTTTTACGCGCGCCAGCTGCGCCAGCGGCAAGCGGCCGGCCTGTCGGACGACGCGCTAAAACCCTATTTGGAATTAAATAACGTGCTGCGGAATGGCTTGTTCTACGCGGCCAATCAGCTGTACGGCATTACTTTCCGCGAGCGCCCCGACTTGCCCGTGTACCAGCCCGACGTGCGCGTATTTGAGGTCCGGGAGGCGGACGGCCGGGGCCTGGGACTTTTCTACTGCGATTTATTTCAACGCGACAATAAGCGCGGGGGCGGCTGGTCCAACAGCTTTGTTGACCAATCGACCCTCTGGGGCACCAGGCCGGTCGTCTACATCTCGTGTAATTTCCCCAAGCCCCCGCCCGGCCAGCCGGCTTTGCTGACCCCGGACAACATCACGACCCTGTTTCACGAGACGGGACACGCGCTGCACCGGCTGTTTTCCAACCAGCGCTACCGCAGCCTGTCGGCAGCCAACGTAGCCAGCGACTTCGTGGAATTTCCGTCGCAGTTCAATGAGCACTGGGCCTTTTACCCCGCGGTAGTCCGGCACTACGCCGTTCATTTCCAAACCAAAGCCGCCCTACCCCCCGCCCTGCTGGCGCGGCTCACGCGGCCCCCGACGTTCGGCCAGGGCTACGCCTTCACGGAAGCCCTCGCCGACGATGAGTTGGATATGCAGTGGCACACGCTGGCCGCCGGCCAGCCAGTCCAGCCCGTGGATAGCTTCGAGGCGGCCGCCTTGCGCAACACGCACGTTTACCTGCCCCAGGTGCCGCCCCGCTACCGCTCCAGCTACTTCCGCCACATCTGGGCCGATGGCTACGCCGCGGGTTACTACGCCTACGCCTGGTCCGAAATGCTGGACGACGACGCCTACGCCTGGTTTCGGGCGCACGGCGGCCTGACCCGCGCCAACGGGCAACGCTTCCGCGACTTGATTCTGGCGCGCGGCCACACCCGGCCCTACGGCGAGCTGTTCCGCGCCTTCTGCGGCCACGCCCCCACCCTTGCGCCGCTGCTGGCAAACCGGGGGCTAGCCGGCGGTTCGCGGTAGGGCTTGCCAGAGTTTAGTAGCCAGCCAGCAAGTTTAGGAGCTGGCCTACCTTTGCCCTTTCGCCGCGTAGCCACTAAGCTGGCCGAGCGCAGCTTTTCACCCTTTTGCCGGCTATTTTCCGCTTGAACCTCCTTGAAGAACTCTCCTGGCGCGGTATCCTCCACGACGCCATGCCGGGCACGGCCGAGCACCTGGCCACCGCCCGGCCCGTATCGGGCTACGTGGGCTTCGACCCCACCGCCCCCTCGCTGCACATCGGCAACCTGGCCGGCATTATGCTGCTGGTGCATTTGCAGCGTGCCGGCCACCGCCCTGTGGCCCTGGTGGGCGGGGCCACCGGCATGATTGGCGACCCCAGCGGCAAGAGCGCCGAGCGCAACCTGCTCGACGAGCCTACCCTGCGCGCCAACCAGGAAGGCATCCGGGCACAGCTCGAAAAATTTCTGGAATTCAACGACTCGCCCACCGGCGCGGTGCTGGTCAATAACTACGACTGGTTCAAAGACTTTGGGTATTTGCACTTTCTGCGCGACGTGGGCAAGCACCTAACGGTGAACTACATGATGGCCAAGGACTCGGTGAAGCGCCGGGTGGGCGGCAACGAGGAGACGGGCGCGGAGGGCATCAGCTACACCGAGTTCAGCTACCAGTTGCTGCAAGGCTACGATTTCTACCACTTATATAAGGAGCTGGGCTGCACCCTGCAAATGGGGGGTAGCGACCAGTGGGGCAACATCACGACCGGCACCGAGCTGATTCGTCGCCTGGGCGGCCCCGAGGCCAAAGCTTACGCCCTCACCGGCCAGCTCATCACCAAGGCCGACGGCACCAAGTACGGCAAGAGTGAGAGCGGCGCGGTGTGGCTCGACCCGGCCCTGACCTCGCCCTACCAGTTCTACCAGTTTTTTCTCAATAGCACCGATGCGGACGCGCCCCGGCTCATCCGCGTGTTCACCCTGCTCAGCCAGGCCGAAATCGAAGCCCTCGAAGCCGAGCACGCCCAAAACCCCGGCCGCAAAGCCTTGCAAAAAGCGCTGGCGAAGGACGTGACCATCCGGGTGCATTCTGAGGCGGCTTGCGAGGCGGCCGTGGCGGCTTCCGAGGTGCTGTTTGGCAAGGGCGACCTGGCAGCGCTGGACGAGGCGACGCTGCTCGACGTGTTTGCTGGCGTGCCACACCTGCGCGTGCCCCGCGCCGCGGCGCAGGCCCTACCCCTCGCCGTGCTGCTGAGCGAGGCCACCGACAAGAAAATTCTGCCCTCGCGCGGCGAGGTGCGCAAGCTGGTGCAGGCCAACGGCCTGAGCATCAACGGCCAGAAAGCGACTTCCCCCGATTCCTTAGTGGCCGAAATGCCCCTGCTGCTCGACCGCTACCTGGTGGTGAAGAAGGGTAAGAAGGACTACTTCCTGATAGAATTAACTACCTGACCAACAGACCGGAACGCAGGCCAGCCCACAACGCAAAGAGCCCCGCCAATTGGCGGGGCTCTTTAATTAAAGCCGTCCACGAAATCCGATTAATCCGAAAAATCCGGCCGAATCCGTGGTCCAGACTACTTCTTCTTGGCAACGGGAGCAGCCTTTTTGGCGGCGGCCGGCGCGGCTTTCTTCGCAGCGGCGGGAGCAGCCTTTTTAGCGGCGGGGGCAGCGGCAGCACCATCTTTCGACGAGTTCTTCTGGTTCTGCACGGTCAGGCGAATTTCCTGCGCCATGTTCTTAAGCTCCTGCATCCCTTTGCGGACGCGGGTACCAGCGGCCGCGTTTTGCTTGTCGTACGACTTTTCGAAGTCGTCTTCCAGCGACGTAACGAGGTCCTTCAGTTTGTTGAATGGGTTGGCCATGAAAGAAAGTTGAAAATGGGTGAGAAAAAGGGGAATTGTGCTTACGCGGCCCTAATATACAGGGACTTTCTACGTAAGCAACTTTTTCTGGTTTTTTTAAAACCCCATTTCTAGCCTCACAGGGCAGTTTTTAAGTAAAAAATATCGGTTCGGTGAATTTTCAAGCTGGCATTCATCCCTTTAAAATACAAAAACCCTACACAACCAGCGTTGATAACTGGGTGTGTAGGGCTAGTAGTCGGGGTAGCAATCAGCCTCTTAGGCAGCGGCGGGCTGCTTGCTGTAAAGCCCCTTGTCGAGCTTGGCGGCAATGGCTTCGAAGGCAGTGATTGTTTGGCGAACATCTTCGAGTGTATGCACGGCCGTGGGGATGAGGCGCAGCATAATTACGCCCTTGGGCACCACCGGATACACCACGATGGAGCAGAAAAGGCCGTGATTCTCACGCAAATCGAAGGTCAGGGCCGTAGCGTCGGGAATCTGGCCGTTGAGGAACACGGGCGTCACCGGCGACTCGGTGGTGCCGATGTTGAAGCCTTTTTCGCGCAGGCCGCTTTGCAGGGCGCGCACGATGGTCCAGAGGTTTTCGCGGTATTCGGGGTGGTTGCGAATCAGCTCCAGGCGCTTGATGGCACCCACCACCAGGGGCATGGGTAGGGATTTGGCGAATATCTGGCTACGCATGTTGTAGCGCAAATATTCAATAACGCCCTCCTGGCCCGCCACGAACGCGCCGATGCTGGCCATGCTCTTGGCGAAGGTGTAAAAAATAAGGTCTATGCCCTCCTGCACGCCCAAATGCTCGGCCGTGCCGGCACCCGTGGGGCCCAGCGTGCCAAAGCCGTGGGCGTCATCGACGAAGATTCGAAAGTCATATTTTTCTTTCAGCTTCACGATTTCGCGCAGCTTACCGAGGTTGCCCGACATGCCAAACATGCCTTCGGTAATCACCAGGATGCCGCCGCCGGTTTCGTCGGTGAGGCGCTTGGCGCGCTCCAGCTGCTTTTCGAGGTTCTCGATGTCGTTGTGCGGAAACACGAAGCGCTTGCCCTGGTGCAGGCGCACGCCATCAATGATGCAGGCGTGCGACTCGGCATCGTACACGATGGCATCGTGGCGGCTCACCAGCGCGTCGATGATGCTTACTACCCCTTGGTAGCCAAAATTGAGGAGCAGGGCAGCGGGCTTCTTCACGAAGTCGGCCAGCTCATTTTCGAGTTGCTCGTGCAGAGTCGAGTTGCCGCTCATAATGCGCGCGCCCATTGGGTAGGCCATGCCGTACTCGGCCGCGCCTTCCAGGTCAGCCTGCCGCACTTCGGGGTGGTTGGCTAGGCCGAGGTAGTTGTTCAGGCTCCAGGTCAGCACCTCTTTCCCGCGAAAAATCATGCGGGGTTTAATCTCGCCTTCGAGCTTGGGAAAGGTGAAATAGCCGTGGGCGTAGTGCGAGTGCGAGCCCAGCGGGCCCCGGTTGGCCGTAACGCGGTCGAAAATATCCACTGAAAACTAGGGGGGAATAGGTTAAGAGGGCGAAGGCGGCGAACCCAGCCGGCGCGCACGTCTTAAGATTAGCTAAACGACAAAGATAAGCCTACGCAGCCGTTGTACATAATTTGGGCGTAGCCGCAAGATAGGGATTACTTCTTTATTACCGGAGAAGTGATTTAAGGTTTTCTTTGTGGCGATTAAGTAGCGCGAACTTTGTAGTTCGCGTCCTAGTGCCACCACAACGACCGTCGTTTTAAAACGCGATTTACAAAAATCGCGCTACTGCCTTCCCCACCCCTACATGAAGAAAATAGCTAAGCTCCTGGTTGCCAATCGGGGCGAAATTGCGCTGCGCGTGCTGCGCTCGGCCCGCGAAATGGGCATTGCCACGGTGGCCATCTACTCGGAGGCCGACCGCCTCTCGCCCCACGTGCGCTACGCCGACGAGGCCGTGTGCGTGGGCCCGCCCGCCTCGAAGGACAGCTATTTGCGGGGCGATAAAATTATTGAAATCTGCAAAGAATTAGGCGTCGATGCCATTCACCCCGGCTACGGCTTCCTCTCGGAGAATGCCGGCTTTGCCCGCGCCGTGCGCGAAGCGGGGCTCATTTTTGTGGGCCCCAGCCCCGAGGCGATGGAGCTAATGGGCGATAAGCTCTCGGCCAAGCAAACGGTGAAGGCCTATAACATTCCGCTGGTGCCGGGCACCGACGAGGCCATTTCCGACGTGGAGGCGGCTAAGCAGATTGCGGCGGGGGTAGGGTTTCCAATTCTCATTAAGGCCTCGGCCGGCGGCGGCGGCAAGGGGATGCGCCTGGTGCACAGCGTCGATGAGTTTGAGGAGCAGATGCAGCTGGCTGTGAGCGAGGCCACGTCGGCGTTTGGCGACGGGGCGGTGTTTATTGAGAAATTCGTGACTGGGCCGCGCCACATCGAGATTCAGGTTTTGGGCGATGAGCACGGCAACATCGTACACCTGTTTGAGCGCGAGTGCTCCATTCAGCGCCGCCACCAGAAGGTGATTGAGGAAGCGCCCTCGGCGGTCCTTACCCCCGAGCTGCGGGCCGAGATGGGCCGCTGCGCCGTGGAAGTAGCCCGCGCCTGCCAGTACGCGGGGGCCGGCACGGTGGAGTTTTTGCTCGACGACCAGCATCGCTTCTACTTCCTCGAAATGAACACCCGCCTGCAAGTCGAGCACCCGGTGACGGAGATGATTACGGGCCTCGACCTGGTGAAGGAGCAGATTCGGGTGGCCGAGGGCCAGCCCCTACCCTTCCGCCAGGAAGATTTGACCATCAACGGCCACGCCCTGGAGCTGCGCGTGTACGCCGAAGACCCGCAGAATAACTTCCTGCCCGACATCGGCCGCCTCAGCACTTACGTGCGCCCCCAGGGTCCCGGCGTGCGCGTGGACGATGGCTTTGAGCAGGGCATGGACATCCCGATTTACTACGACCCCATGATTGCCAAGCTGGTAGCCTACGGTGCCACCCGCGCCGAAGCCATCGCGCGGATGCTGCGTGCCATCGCCGAATACCAGATTACGGGCATCGAAACCACGCTGCCCTTCGGCACCTTCGTGCTCCGGCACCCGGCCTTCGTGAGCGGCAACTTCGACACGAATTTCGTGCGCGACCATTTCAGCGCCGCCGTGCTGGCCCCCACCATGCCCGACGAGGGCACCGCCCAGGTAGCCGCCGCCCTGGTAGCCATGCTGCTGAGCGAAAAGCAGGCCCCTACCCCCCCAGCCACGGGCGAAGCGCCGGGCGCGCCGGCTTCGGCGTGGCGAAGGAATCGACTGGGGGTAGGGTAGCTGTTCTTAAAAGTATTTTTTTACCATTCTAGGTGCTGATATATTTATATGCACTACTATATCGCCCGCCACATTCTGCACCAGGGCCCGCACGCCACCAACTACTATGGCAGCCGCAACTGGCGCGTAGTGCTAAAAGAAAAGACCGGCGAGGACCTCTCAGCCCGCGCAATGGTCGAGTACCGATGCCCGCCATCCGGCAGCGCTACCGCACTACCCCCGAAACGGCCATCGTGAGCGAGTCGCTGGCGGGCCTCTTCGTGGTCGAAACGTTTTTGCTGGAGCACGATTTATTTCCTACTTGCCTGGCCTTCGGCCCCAGTTTAGGGTGGAACACTAATTACCTGACGTTACGCAGTGAACAGTAGCGCGATTTTTGTAAATCGCGTCCCCGCGCCGTTGGAATGGCTGTAACGGCGCGGGGACGCGATTTACAAAAATCGCGCTACCCCCTAGCGGCGCTTTAGCGAAGGAACCGCGTAACAGCAGTAACTACCCGACCAAGCACGCCAGCATGGGTGCGGCTTCGGCCGGCCATTACGTGGCACTACGCGCCGCTGCCCGCCGGAACGCACCGAGCCATCTACCATCCGGCGGCGCTCCAGGCGTTCCAGACATTCTTTAAGTGTCCCCGGCCCCAGCCGGCAAGTAGTGCTACTTCAGCCGCCGCTCCAGGACCTGCGCTACGCTTTCGAGCCGGCGAATAAGGGGCTGCGTTACTTCTTCATTGCTGAAATCGATGCCCTGGCCGCGCGAGGCGAGGTAGCGGGCCAGGGCCGAGTTTTCGTCCAGGGCTTTGGTGAGCTCCTGCTGGGCGTCGTCCCACTCGGGCACCTGGTCGGTGGCCAGGTAGTGGTAGCGCAGCTCGATGGTTTGGCTCACGAGGTGGGCCAGGCGCGTGAGCAAGTGCGCCTCGGCGGCCGTGAAGTCGCGGACCTCGCGGGCAATAATGGCCAACATGCCCAGGCGGGCCCCGTCTTGGGCAATGAGCGCCGCCCCGGCGTAAAAATTGAGGCCGATGGCCTGCGCCACGTCGGGCTTGATGAGGCGGCAGCTTTCGGGCTTATAATCAGACACTACTACCTGCTCGCCAACCAGAATGGCGGCCGAGCACATGCTCTCGTTGCGCGGTAGGCCCGGAATATCCGAGGCCCCGGTCAGCGCCTTAAACCACACGTAGTCGGCATCGACAAGCGAGATGAGCGAGATGGGCACGCCAAAAAGCTGCGCCGCCCAGGCCACGTAGTCGTCAAAAATCTGCTCCGGCGTCGTGTTCACAATCTGATACTGGTGCAGCGTGCGCAGCCGGGCAGTATCGTGCGCAGGTAGCAGAGAATCAGGAAAATGGGTGGTCATACCGGACATTACTACTCAATAATTTGCCTCACTGCCGGGCAGGTCTATCAAAATGAACTGGGCATCCTTGGTAGCTTCTATTTCCAGCACGTTTTCGGCGTCGATACGCGCCTGGTCATTGGCACCCAGCTCCGTGCCGTTGACCATAATGCTACCCTGCTTCACGTAAATAAAGGTAAGTCTGATTGGGAAGGTTTTAAACGTCAACGCCTTGCCACACTCCAGGTTGCTCCAGTAGATGGTGCTGTTGGAATTCATGTAAACCACGTCTTCCAGCACGCGCTGGCCGGTCACGAGCGGCACCAGCTCGTTGTTTTTGCCTTTCAAAAAGCCCAAATCTTTTTGCTCGTAGCTTGGGGCCAGGCCTTTTTGGCTGGGCATAAACCAGAGCTGGTAGAGGTGCAGGGGCTTATCCTGGCGGTTCATCTCGCTGTGGGCCACACCGGTGCCGGCCGTCATGCGCTGCACCTCGCCAGCCGTGATAGCGGTGCGGTTGCCCATCGTGTCTTCGTGGCTCACTTCGCCTTCGAGCACCAGCGTCACAATTTCCATTTCGGAGTGCGGGTGCTGTGGAAAGCCGTTTTGCGGTGCCACCGTGTCGTCATTGAACACCCGCAACGGGCCGAAGTGCATATTGTGCCGGTCGTAATAATCGGCAAACGAAAACAGGAAATACGAGCTGAGCCAGGCGGTAGGGGCGGCGTGGTGGCGGTCGGCGGCGAGAATGGGGGCAAGCATGTGGAAGGAAGCGTTAAGGAGCAAAAATTGAATGTGGTGAGCAAGGTAATGGCACCAGCAGCCACCGGGCAGTTATGGAGGCCGCGCTGGCCGGAATATCCAGCCCAGGGCTGGTTAATACGTTGCAAACGGCCTGCCGTTTATTATCCAATTTCCAGCGCTGTTGTGGAGCAGACGGAATCCGCAAACGTTTGCGATTTTATTTTTGATTGCAACGTCGGTTTTAAGCCATTCAGGCACTCTAAATAGCTACCTAATTGTTATTAACCGCTTTCTGAATTACGTTCCGGCCAACGAATGCTCATCTTATCTTCACTTAAAAAAATATAAATTTTAGCGCAGTAAAAAGCGCGGGCTCCGGCTTAACATTGCAGCAGCTTTTTCCCACCTTTCTCTACCATACCATGTTGCATTCCCTACCCGGAACCACGCGCCTTGCCGGCGCGGCGGCGCTTTTATTGCTGGCCGGCTGCGCCAAGGAAGTCGCCATTCCAAGCACCAGCCCTACCCCCTCCCCTGCCGCCAACGCCACCGCGACCACCGCGAACGGCGTGCTGATGCAGGGCTTTTACTGGGACGTGCCCCAGACCACCAGCGGCCAGACGTGGTGGCAGGTGCTCGGCGGCAAAGCCAGCGAACTGAAAAGCGCGGGCATCACGGCCCTCTGGCTACCCCCCGCCTACAAGGGCAGCGGCGCGAACGACGTGGGCTACGGCGTGTATGACCGCTACGACCTGGGCGAGTTCAACCAGAAGGGCACCGTGGCCACGCACTACGGCACACTGGCGCAGCTGCAAAGCTGCGTCGCGGCCCTGCACGGGCAAGGTGTGCAGGTGTATGAAGACATGGTAATGAACCACTTGACTTCGGCCGATGCGCAGGAGCAGTTCACGGTGGGCGGCACGAGCTATAACGTGTACACGAGCTTTACCTACCCCGGCCGGGCCAATAAGTACAGCACTTACCAATGGCATTATTATAATTTCAACGGCACTCAGCAGGCCCCCAACAACGGCTGGTACCAGTGGAATGCCTGGGATTTTCAGCCCTACGCCAACGGCGACGCCTACGACAACCTGCTGGGCTCGGAAATCCGCTACGCCGACCAGAACCAGGTAAATGAAACCATTAAGTGGGGCAACTGGATGACGACGACGCTGGGCCTCGATGGCTACCGGCTCGACGCGACCAAGCACATGCTCACCTCGTTCGTGAATTCGTGGCTGGATAACGTGAAGGGCAGCAGCGGCCGCTTCGCGGTGAGCGAGGCGTGGTTCCGCAACCTGAGCGACCTCAACAACTACGCCGCGGCCACGGGCGGCCGCACGAGCTTGTTCGACGTGCCGCTGCACTACACTTTTGCCGATATGAGCAACGGCAACGGCACCTGGGACATGCGGGGGCTACAGTTCGCGGGCTTCACGGAGGCCAACGGCGCGCTGTCGGTTTCGTTTGTGGACAACCACGACACCGACCAGACGGGCGGCGCGCTCTATTCGCCGGTGGCCAACCTCAAGCTGCTGGCCTATAGCTACATCCTGACCCGCGAGAAGGGCTACCCCTGCGTATTCTACAAAGACTACTACAACTACGGTCTGGGCGCGCAGATTAAAACGCTCATCGGCATCCGGCAGGCGCACGGCTTTGGCTCGGGCTACGAGTACACCAGCGCCGACGATGCCGACGTGTATGCCTACTCGCGGGCCGGCGACGCGGGCCACACCGGCCTGCTGGAGCTGCTCAACGACGGCAGCAATGCCGCCAGCAAATCCCTCGCTACCCCCTTCAAAAACGCCATCCTCACCGACCTCACCGGCAACACCACCGGCACCGTCACCACCGACGCCAACGGCCTCGGCACCTTCCCCGTGAATGCCCGCTCGTATGCCGTGTGGGTACCCGGCGGCAGCGGCACGGGCACCACCGGCACCACTTCGGTAACGTTCACTATTAATTACAGCAACACCGTAAGCGGCCAGAACCTGTACCTGGTGGGCAGCACCGCGCAGCTGGGCTCCTGGAACACGGCCAACGCCCTTCAGCTCAGCGGCGCGGCCTACCCCAACTGGACCGTGACCGTGCCCCTGACCACTGGTACTAACGTGCTGTACAAGTACTTCCGCCGGGATGGCTCGGGGAATATTCTGTGGGAAAACGACCCCAATAACTCGCTTACGCCCAGCAGCAGCACGCAGAGCGTGACCGATACCTGGCACTAACCGCGCCGGTAGCTTCCGCGTTTCTTCCGCGCCCTTCGCGGGCAATTTCGTCCGCGCCATCCCCAAAGCCTGCCGCTAACCCGGCAGGCTTTTTTGCCTTGAAATCCTCCCTATCGCAGTCGGCACCGTAAGATTAAGCTCGCTCATTTTTTCCTACCCCCCATGCCGACTCCCACCCGCCTCGAACACGATTTCCTGGGCGAACTGCCCATTCCGAACGACGCCTACTATGGAATTCAGACCCTGCGGGCGCTGGAAAACTTTCATATCACCGGCATTCCGATTAAAGTCGAGCCGTTGTTCGTGCAGGCGCTGGCCTTCGTGAAAAAAGGCGCGGCGCTGACCAATAAGGAGTTGGGTGTACTCGACCCCCGCATTGCCGACTACATCGCGCAAGCCTGCGACCGCGTGGCCAGCGGTGAGTTCGACAATCAGTTTCTGACCGACATGATTCAGGGCGGGGCCGGCACGTCGGTGAATATGAACGCCAACGAAGTAATCGCCAACGTGGCCCTGGAAATGATGGGCCACCAAAAAGGCGAGTACCAGTACTGCCACCCCAACAACCACGTAAACTGTTCGCAATCAACCAACGACGCCTACCCCACCGCTTTTCGCATAGCGCTGAATAATAAGCTGGCCGGCTACCGCGACACGCTCTCGCAGCTGGCCGACGCGTTTTTTGCCAAGGGCCAGGAGTTTGAGAACGTGCTCAAGATGGGCCGCACCCAACTCCAGGATGCCGTGCCAATGAGCATGGGCGACGAGTTCAACGCTTTTGCCACCAACCTGCGCGAAGAGCTGCTGCGCATTGACGACTCGCGCCGGCTCATCGCTGAAATCAACATGGGGGCCACCGCTATTGGCACCGGCATCAACACGCCGCCCGGCTACGCGGGCCTCGTAACCAAGCACTTGCGCACCATCACGGGCCTCGACCTGAGCCTGGCCGGCGACCTCATTGAGGCCACTTACGACACCGGCGCTTACGTGCAGCTCTCGGGCGTGCTCAAGCGCACGGCCGTGAAGCTGAGCAAGATATGCAACGACCTGCGCCTGCTCAGCAGCGGCCCGCGCTGCGGCATTAATGAAATCAACCTACCCGCCTTGCAGCCCGGCAGTAGCATCATGCCCGGCAAAGTGAACCCGGTGGTGCCCGAAGTGGTGAACCAAACGGCCTTCTACGTCATCGGTGCCGACCTCACCGTGACGATGGCCGCCGAGGCCGGCCAGCTGCAACTCAATGTGATGGAACCGGTTATCTCGTTCGCGCTCTTCACCAGCATCTCCTACATGACTAATGCCTGCCGCACGCTGCGCGAAAAGTGCGTGCTCGGCATCACCGCCAACGTCGAGCACGCCGCCAACCTGGTTTACAATAGCATCGGTATCGTAACCCAGCTCAACCCCGTGCTCGGCTACGAAACCAGCGCCAGCATCGCCAAGGAGGCGCTGGCCACCGGCAAATCAGTCCACGACATCGCTGTGACCGAGCGCCAGTTGCTGAGTCAGGAAAAATGGGACGAGATTTTCACGTTTGAAAACCTCATTCGGCCGGTATTTATACAGTAGCCTGCTCTCTGTCATTGCGAGCGTAACGAAGTGGAGCGCGGCAATCTTTCCTTCACGTCAGAATTGCTATCCCAACGACAAAGGAAAGATTGCCGCGCTCCGCTTTGCTACGCTTGCAATGATAAATGACTGATAGTTAAGATATTGTTGGGTTTTCAATCTCCCGGGCCAGCTCGGCGTACCATGCTGCGCCATATTTGCGTTCAAGTGGCTCCTGCAAAAACTTATACACCGGCACGCCCAGCTTGGCCCCAAACGAGCAGGCCGGCGAGCAGATGTCCCAGCGGTCGTAGTTGAGGGCCTCAAAACCTTCGTATTTCGTGACGCGGATGGGATATAAGTGGCAGCTAATCGGCTTCTTGAAGGTTGTAGCCCCCGCCAAGTGCGCCTGCTCGATGCCGCATTTCAGGATGCCGCGCTCGTCGTAAAGCGCGTAAGCGCATTCCCGGTCGTTGATGGTCGTGGTGCTATAATCGCCCTCCCAGTCTTCGATGTAAAGACCTTGGGTCGCAATGGCTTGCTTGCCGGCTTCGGTCAGGAAAGGCTCAATTTTCGGGTATTCGCTCTTCAATATTTCCAGCTCTTCCAGCTCCAGGGGCGCGCCGAGGTCGCCTTCCACGCAACAGGCCCCTTTGCAGGCATCGAGGTTGCAGACGAAGAAGTTCTCGGCCACATCGTCGGAGATAACGGTATTCTGGATGACAATCATGGGATAGGGCGAATTTATCGGTGCTGAAATACGGTTAGCAAAGGACCACCAGGTGGTAGTTCTGCCTAAAAACGGTAGCACAAAGATACCGCCCTACCCCCCTCCAACTTATCTTTGTCAGCTAGCCGCCTTCGGGGCGGCCTTTTCGTATGGCTTTAGATTATCACGCGCTTTTAAACCCCTCGCAGGCCGCCGCCGTCCTCCAAACGGAAGGCCCCTGCATGATTATCGCCGGTGCCGGCTCGGGCAAAACCCGGGTACTCACGTATCGCATCGCGCACCTGCTGGAGCAGGGTGTGGACCCGTTCAACATCCTGGCGCTCACCTTCACCAACAAGGCCGCCAAGGAGATGCGCGCCCGCATTGAAAAGGTGGTCGGCCCCAACGCCAAAAACCTGTGGATGGGCACTTTCCACTCCGTTTTTGCCAAAATTCTGCGCTCCGAGGCCGATAAAATCGGCTACCCCCGCTCGTTTACCATCTACGACACGCAGGACACGAAAACCCTCATCGGGCAGATTGTGAAGGAGTTGGAGCTGGATGACAAGCTCTACAAGGCCAGCACGGTGCTGGGCCGCATCTCGGCCGCTAAGAACAAGCTCGTGTCGGTGCAGCAATACCTCAACGACCCGGTTATCAAGCAGGACGATGAGGCGGCGATGCGCCCCAAAATCGGAGTGCTGTATCAGCAGTACCAGCAGCGTTGCTTTAAGGCCGGCGCGATGGATTTTGACGACCTATTGTTCCAGACCAACGTGCTGTTCCGCGACCACCCGGATATTCTGAATAAATACCAGAATAAATTTCGGTTTGTGATGGTGGACGAGTACCAGGACACGAACTATTCGCAGTATTTAATTACCCGTAAGCTCGCGGCTAAAGAGCGGAATATCTGCGTAGTAGGCGACGATGCGCAGAGTATCTACGCCTTCCGGGGCGCGGATATTACCAATATTCTGAATTTTGAGAAAGACTACCCCGAGCTAAACGTATTTAAGCTGGAGCAGAATTATCGCTCTACCAAAAATATCGTCTGGGCGGCTAATTCAGTTATTAAAAATAACCAGGCGCAGTTGCGCAAGGACGTTTTTTCGGACAACGAGGACGGTAATTTAATCGAGGTGATTAAGGCCGCTTCCGACAACGAGGAAGGCAAATTAATTGCCCAGTCTATTTACGAGGACAAGATGAATCTGCATCTGTCCTACGACAATTTTGCCATTCTTTACCGCACCAATGCCCAGAGCCGGGCGATGGAAGAGGCGCTGCGCAAATTAAATATTCGCTACAAGATTGTGGGTGGCCTGAGCTTTTACCAGCGCAAGGAAATCAAGGACTTAGTGGCGTATTTGCGACTCACGGTGAACCCGAATGATGAGCAGGCATTGCGCCGGGTAATTAATTATCCGAAGCGCGGCATCGGCGACACGACGATTAGCAAATTAATTAATTCGGCCGAGGAAGCCAACCATACGCTCTGGGAGGTAGTGAGCAACGCCGAGCAGTTTTTGCCGGCCCGCGTATCAAATCCGGTGGTGGGCTTTGCCGAAAAAATCAAGAGTTACACCGCCGTTGCGGCAAAGGAAGATGCCTTTGAGGCGGCCAAGTTTATTGCCAAAAACTCGGGCATGATTGAAGAGTTGTACGCCGATAAAAGCATCGAAGGCTTGTCGCGCTACGAGAATATTCAGGAATTGCTCAATGGCATCAAGGAATACGTGGACGACCACGAGCGCGAGGACAAGTCGCTGGGCGCGTTTTTGCAGGATATCGCGCTCGTTACCGACTCCGACCTCAAGGACGCCGCCCAGGAAGGCGAGGCCGTGACAATGATGACCATTCACTCGGCTAAAGGACTGGAATTCCGCAATGTGTACATCGTGGGTATGGAAGAAAACCTCTTCCCCAGCCAGATGATGATAACCTCGCGGGCCGACCTGGAGGAAGAGCGCCGGCTTTTTTACGTGGCCATTACGCGGGCCGAAAAGAAGCTGACGCTCAGCTACGCTACCTCACGCTACCAGTGGGGCACCCTGCGCTCGTGCGAGAAGTCACGCTTCCTGGATGAGATTGACCCGCAATATCTTAACGTGAAATTTGCGGCGGGCCCGGCGGTGAGCGAATCGCCGTTTCAGCACGTATTTGAGCGTCGCTCCAACCTGGTTGCTACCCCCCCTCGTAAGACGGTAGCGACCAAGTACGTGGCACCCGCCGACTTCCAACCCTCCGACACGAGTAACTTGCAGGCCGGCCAGCGCGTGGAGCACGCCAAATTTGGTTTTGGCAAGGTGGCCACGCTCGAAAAGCAGAACGGCACCGTGAAGGCCATCATTCAGTTTGAGGAAGTTGGCGAGAAAACGCTGCTGCTAAGCTTTGCGAAATTGCGCGTGCTATAATTTTTTCGCACAGAGTTCACGGAGTTTCACAGAGTTTTTACTCCGCGTAATTCTGTGAACTCTGTGCGAAATACTCTGACCTACACATGACTCCTACCCCCCCCCTGCCCTTCCATCTGCAATTGCTGGTGCGCGAATATGGGCAAAGCACTTACCAGCTCATTCAGGGCCTGGCTCAGATTGAGGACGTGGCCGAGCGCACGCGCCGCGCTGCCGGCATTGTGCAACTCATGCTGCGCCTGCGGCCCAGCCTACGCGACGTGCCCGAGATTCAGACGCGCCTCTGGAACCACCTGCACGCGCTGGCCGGCACCGACGTGGCCCTCGACGCGCCCGTGCCCCTGGCACCACCGCGCCTGTATCAGGCCAAGCCTCAGCGCCTGGAATATCCGCGCCAGGCACCCAAGCTCAAAGCCTACGGCCGGGGCATTGAGGCCCTCATTGCCAAGGCATTGACCTTGACCGACGCGACCGAGCGCGAACAGGCGGCGGCGCAGATTGGCCGCACGATGAAGTTCTTGTACCGCCAGCATAACAAGGAAAACGCCAAGGACGTGACCATCATTCGGCACCTGAGCGAGCTATCGGGCGGGCAGCTGAAGCTGGACGCGCAGGTGGTGGCCGACCAAGAACTATTTGAATTGGCAGCGCTGCCGGCCACGGCCCCCGCCCCTACCCCCCGCGCCAGTGGCCAAAGCAGCAGCCGCGACGCCCGCGACCGTCGCATCGACCGGCCCGAGGGCAGCACGAGCTTCGGCAACGGTGGTGGCAACGGGAAAAAGCGCGATAAAAAGCGCGGCAAGAAATTTCGCTCCGAGCCTCAGCAGCCACCGCAGTAGCTTATTTTGAGCTGCTAGCTGTTGGCTTTTTTAGCGGCGGCAAAACATTAATCAGAAATCAAAAAAGCTAACAGCTCAAAAAAAAATGGCTGCATTTGAAGTGCGTGGCGGGCGGAAGCTCCACGGAGAAATTGTTCCACAAGGAGCTAAGAATGAGGCGCTCCAGATTCTGTGTGCGGTGCTGCTCAGCGCCGAGCCGGTTACCATCAGCAACGTGCCCAATATTCGGGACGTGAATAAGCTCATTGAGTTGCTGCGCGACATGGGCGTGAAAGTGGGCCGCCTGGCCCCCGACACCTACCGGTTTCAGGCCGAAGATGTGCGCCTCGACTACCTCGATACGCCCGAATTCGTGGCCCAGGCCCGCGAGCTGCGCGGCTCCGTAATGATACTCGGGCCGCTGCTGGCGCGCTACGGCCGCGCCCAGCTGCCCAAGCCGGGCGGCGACAAAATTGGCCGCCGGCCCCTCGACACGCACTTTGTGGGGCTCGAAAAGCTCGGTGCTCACCTCACGATGGAAGGCACCGATTTTTACCGCCTGAGCGTACCCGGCGGCAAGCTGCAAGGCGCCTCGATGCTGCTCGACGAAGCCAGCGTAACCGGCACCGCCAATATCGTGATGGCCGCCGTGCTGGCCGAGGGCACTACTACTATCTACAACGCCGCGTGCGAACCCTACTTGCAGCAGCTGTGCCGTATGCTGGTGCGCATGGGCGCTAACATTCAGGGCATTGGCTCCAACCTGCTCACGATTGAGGGGGTAGGGAGCCTGGGTGGCACCGAGCACCGCATGCTGCCCGACATGATTGAAATCGGTTCTTTCATCGGCCTGGCGGCCATGACGGGCTCCGAACTCACCATCAAGGACTGCCAGATTCCAGAGCTGGGTATCATCCCCGATACGTTTCGCAAGCTGGGCATTCAGCTGGAGTTTCGGGGCGATGACATCTTCGTGCCGGCGCAGGAGCACTATCAGATTGGCACCTACCTCGACGGCTCCATCCTCACGGTGAGCGACCACACTTGGCCGGGCTTCACGCCTGATTTGCTGAGTATTATTCTCGTAACGGCCACGCAGGCCCGCGGCACGGTGCTCATTCACCAGAAGATGTTTGAGTCGCGCCTGTTCTTCGTGGACAAGCTCATCGACATGGGCGCGCAAATTATTCTCTGCGACCCGCACCGCGCCACGGTTATCGGCCTCGACCGCCACAAGCAGCTGAACGGTATTACTATGTCGTCGCCCGATATTCGGGCGGGGGTAGCGCTGCTCATCGCCGCCCTCAGCGCCGAGGGCACCAGCAAAATCCTCAACGTGGAGCAGATTGACCGCGGCTACCAGAACATCGACGAGCGCCTGAACGCGCTCGGGGCCGATATCCGGCGCGTGTAGCGCAGCATAGCTTAACCAAAAAAAGGCCCGCGGTTGCAACCGCGGGCCTTTTTTTTATTGGCTGAGAGTAGCCGGGTAAGCTAGTCGATTACCATGTCTATTACCGTTGTTACCAGCGACAGGGCCAGGCTGAAAATCAGCGTGCTCACCAAGCCAGTCACGGAAAAGCTACTCATTAGAAAGTCGGCCAGCTTGACGATGATAACGTTGATAACCAGCAGGAAAAGTCCCAGCGTGAGGACCGTAATAGGGAAGCCGATTATCTTGAGAATTGGTTTCACCGTGGCATTTAGCAGGCCCATCACGATGACCAGAATGGCCGCGCTACCCACGCCATCGAGGCGCACGTTGGGGAGCACCTGCGCCAGGCCATAGGTTAGGACAGCCGTAAGAATAAATTTGATAAGAATTTTACCCATTTTTATTGTATTGATTTGCTGATTAAGTAGTCAATCGAAATTGATTTCACCTTTTATTCTGACCTAATTCAGGATTTTTGTCAGTAACGTCGCCAGTAGGTCGTGGGTCAAGTAGTCTGGCAAAATTAAACAAATTATCAGAACGTCCTGCTTACTTGATGTCCGCTGTCTAAGTACTCGGCAGTAAATAGTTTATGTTACGTTGATTAGTTTTGCACCATGTCAAGAGTCAACACCCCCTTATTGAGTGAATCCGCTAAATCAGTATTGGAACAAGGCGCAAGAACGGGAAAAACACCCTGTTTTCGAACCAGATGCGAAGTAATTTTGCTAAAAGCGATGGGTCTTACTTCGGAGGAAGTAGGTAAGTTTACGGCGATGACTTATGTGAGTGTGAATGCATGGACAAAACGTTATAAAGAGGCAGGTATTGACGGGCTGAAAACAAAGCCTGGACGCGGGCGCAAAGCCCTCTTAGCTGTTGAGACAGCTAAAGAATCTATTTTAGAAGCTATTAAAGCAAACAGACAACGTACCCAAACGGCCAAAGCGGAATGGGAACAGGAAACGAACAAGTCGGTTAGTCTACGCACATGCAAAGCTTTTTTAAAAGTCTTGGCGGACGATATAAACGCATAAGGAAACGGTGCAAAGGGGAACCCTGCCCGGAGATATACGCGCTAAAAAAAGAGCAACTGGCTGAACTAGAGAATCTTTACGAGCAAGGTTTTGTGGACTTATTGTACGGAGATGAAAGTCATGTTTGGAGTACGGGTTATGTTCCTTACGGCTGGCAATTTCCGGGAGAAGTGGTTTCAACAGGTGTTGAGAAGGGCTATAAAATAAATATCTGGGGACTCCTCAACCGACGCAATGAAACGCATTGGGTAATGACCGAAAAGAATATTAACGCACAGTTCATATTTACGCAATTAGAAGAGCTATCCTTTCAACTTAAAAAGCCAACGTTCAGTGTATTGGATAATGCAAGTATGCACAAAGCCCAGCTTATCCAACAGCAACTACCCTTTTGGGAAGAACGAGGCTTGTACCTATTTTACTTACCTACGTATTCACCGCACTTGAATCTGGCGGAAACGCTTTGGCGCAAATTAAAAAAAGAACAGCTTGACCCAGCTGATTATCATACGAAAGATACCCTGTTCTATGCAGTTAATCGTTGCTTAGCACAAGTAGGAAATTTATGGAAGATAAATTTCTCCAAATTTAACATAATCTAATTAGCGCCGGCTACTTAATCATCTTTACTACAACCAAACCAATCGTTCAACGATGCGAGCGAGATGCTTCGGCAAGCGGACACCAGATGAGCAGGACGTTCAATTAGTACCTATTTCTACCTACGTCGTCACGAACTGCTCCTCGCCGCCCGGCTCCCTGGCCGCCAGTTTGGCCCGGCGCTTGACTTTCCAGGGCGCGTCGTGCTCCCAGTCGCCGGCCATGAGGCAGCCGTAGGGGCGGATTTCATCCACCACGCGGGCCAGGCCGAACTCGGCAATCTGGCGCTTCACTTCTTCGGCGTCTTTGTAGGCGCTGGGCAGCTCCGACACGTCGATGCGGTTGAAGAAGAAGCGGGCGTCGATGCCCTGGGTTTCCTGGCGGTAGATTTCCTCGTCGGTTTGGCCGGCTTGCTGGCGCTTGTGCTGGGTGCGGCTCAGGTTGCGGCCGGCCCCGTGGGGCGCGAAGCCCAGGTTGCGGGCCGTCACGTCGCCCTCCACGATGAGGATGGGCTGGGCCATGTTCAGGGGGATGATGCGGCGGGCATCCTGGGCATCGGGCAGGAAGTGGGCGGCCAGCGGGGTCGCGCCCTTGGCGTGGTAGTACACGTCGCCGTCGCGGAATACGAAGTTGTGCTCGTTCCAGAACCGGGCGGGGGCGGCCACGCCCAGCTGCGCGGCCAGGGCATCGTGCAGCACCTCGTGGTTGAGCTTGGTCCAGCGGCGCACGGTTTGCAGGGCAGCCCAGTACTGCTCGCCCTCGGGCGTATCGGCTGGAATCCAGGCATTGGCGGGCGCGGTTTCGGGCGAGCGCTCCTTGCGGAACTGCTCGGCCAGGTGCATCCCCGTTTTGTAGAGCAGCGCCCCTACCCCCCGCGAGCCGTGGTGCGTCACCAGCACCGTGTCGCCGGTGCTGGCCTGCGTGCCCACGTACAGGAAGTGGTTGCCGTCGCCCTGCGTACCCAGGTGCTCCTGGGCCATTTGCAGGCCGCGCACCGAGTTCAGGTAGGGGTTGGCGGCCAGCTCGGCGCGCAAGTCGGGGGGTAGGGCAAACTGCCGCTCGGGCGGCCGCCCCCCTGGCCCGAAGTGCGTGAGGGCCTGCGCCGCGTCGAGTACGGCGCGCGGGTCCTGCCGGCCCAGGTTGCTGAGCATCACCGAGCAGCAGATGTCGGCCGAGTGCATGCCGGGGTGAATGGCCCGCAGAGCCGCCACCACGCCGCCCACCGGAATGGTGCCCACCGGCCCGGCCGGGCAGGCATCGGGCATCACCGCGCCGGCCACCACCGTGGGCACGCGCATGAGCTGCTGCATCGAACGGCGCACCTGCTCCACGTTCTGCTGCTCCACGGCCGAGCTGGCGCGGATATTCTCGTAAAACGGCAGCGGCTCAGCGCGCAGCGGCAGCGGCGCGGGCAGCTGCCACGGGGCCACGTAGGCGGCCAGCGCTTCGCCCGCCAGGCCGTGGGCGTTGGCGTGGGCCAGGATTTCGGGGAAGTGTTTGCCAGGGCGTAGGCCGAGGGCCAGCAGGTCGTGGCCGGTGAGCATGGGGGTAGGGAGTAAGTTTAAGAGGCGTAAGGATACAAAAAAACCGCGACTTTGGAAGCGCGGTTTTTGGGGTGTGACTGACGAGCAGCTTGGTTAGTCTAATCAGCGGCCTTCTGTGGCTTGAGCTTGGTTTTGTCAAGATATTCCTGCAACTGCTCAAAGGTCATACCCTTGATATCATTGGAAATTTTGTTCTTAATTTCTCTAAAGGTTGCAACGGTGTCAAAATCTTTGACGATTTTATTCTTCGTTTCCATTATTGACAATTTCTTTTGGTGAATGAATTTCTAAAGTTTCATAGTGCAAGTTCGTTTTTAAAGAATTATCCAATTTCATGATTTATCTTAATCGTCTTAGCAAGCGATTCTAAATCATGAAATATATTAAAGTTGTCAACTCCCAATACTTTTAATTGACTCCTTATGTTTTGTTTGTTACCAGCTGGTATTTGATAAAGTTTTAGACTCTTGTTCTGTTTATCTGATAATATCGGATGCTCTGGCACATGAAATGTAAAGCAACCTTTTTGCTGATTTATTCTTATATCTGTTAAATCAGGTCTGACCGGAATTATATAATCAGGGAGCCTGTCTACAGTTAACCATAAAAATATTGCATTTAATGCTTTATCAAAAATTGGGTGCCTGCTAGTTATTACTCCTTCAAACGCATTTTTTGCATTTTGTGTAGCAGAAAGTTCGAAAGCATCCATCATATAGAATTCTCCGTCTTCATCATCATCTGAAAGAGTAGCAAAATATAATGCTGCAAGCGGGCTTGTTGACCAGTCCAACAATCTCGTAGGCATCCCATAATGTTGTTGCACAAAATAACGCTCAACATCTGTTACAGGATTTTTAAATAAATTAGCAGACTGAACTCTAAAATCTTGTGACAGATGTTGTTCTTTTCTTAATCGTTCTTCTTCATTAATAACGTTGAATCCTTTACGGTAAACTCCAGGCTGTAAATCAAAATGACTTGTTTGACCTCTAAACCAATTTCTTAAATACGAATGTGGGCTTTTGTAAATACCAGCCTTGTCGATGATATTTAGTACGTCCTGTATCGATTTTATTGTTCCAGAATAAGAAATTAACATATTTTTAATGAACATTTTTGTAAAAAAAATAATTAAATTAATTATATTTTCATAAGTATTTAAAGCTTCGCGTAGTACACCACTTGCGGCATGTTTGACGAAAGTAGTACTCAAACCCAATACTTCCCCCTACCCTCCCGAACTTTCCGCCCCACCCGTTCCTTTGCAAAACCAGCTGGCCTACCCGGCTGCCCGCCCATGCTGAAACCGCTGCTGCTCGCCGCCTCACTGCTGCTGTCCACCGCCTTTGCGCCGCCCGCGGCCCCCAGCTTCCAGCTGGCCAAGCTGCACTACGGCGGCGGGGGCGACTGGTACGCCAACAAAACCAGCCTGCCCAACCTCATTGCCTTCTGCAACCAGACGCTGCACACCGCCATCGCGCCCGACGAGGCTACCGTGGAGCTGGACTCGCCCGAGCTGCTGACCTACCCCTTCGTGCACATGACGGGCCACGGCAACGTGACCTTCACTGCTGCCGAGGCCCAGAATCTGCGCCGCTACCTCATCGGCGGCGGTTTCCTGCACATTGATGATAATTACGGGCTGGATAAATTTATCCGCCCCGAGATGAAGAAGGTATTCCCCGAGCTAGAATTCGTGGAGCTGCCCTTCTCGCATCCCATCTACCACGAGAAGTTTCAGTTCCCCAACGGCTTACCCAAGGTGCATGAGCACGACGGCAAGCGCGCCCAGGGCTTTGGCCTGGTATATAAGGGCCACCTGGTGTGCTTCTACAGCTACGAGTGCGACCTGGGAAACGGCTGGGAAGACGTGGGCACCTACCCCGAAGATAAGCCCGCTATCCACGAAGCGGCGTTGCGCATGGGCGCTAATCTGGTGGCGTATGCACTGACGCAGGACTGAGTCCGTTTGTCATTGCGAGCGAAGCGCGGCAATCTTTCCTTGTCGTTCGCTTCATAGGGTTAGTAACCCTCGCGTGAAGGAAAGATTGCCGCGCTCCACTTCGTTGCGCTCGCAATGACAGGCGATTGAATTACCGCACGCCCTGCGCCGGGAAGCGGCCGGTCTTGGTGCGGTAGAAGGCTTTGATTACTTCCAGGTCTTTTTCGTAATCGCCGGTGGGCCACACCACCGGCCCTACCCCCGCCTCGCGCTTCTTATAATCGAGGAAGCCGAGCACGATGGGCACGCCGGCTTCGAGGGCGGCGAAGTAGAAGCCCTTGCGCCACTTGGGCTGGTAGGCGCGGGTGCCTTCGGGCGTGATGAGGATAACCAGCTCCTGGTACTGGTCGAAGAGCTGCACCATGCCGTTCACGAGGCTATTGTTGCGGCTGCGGTTGACGGGCAGCGCGCCAATCGCCTTCACCAGCCAGCCCAGCAGCGGGTTTTCGGTCCACTCGCTTTTCACGGTGAAGCGCACGTCCACATCCATGATGTAGAAAGCGGCGCGGGCCATAATGATGTCCCAGTTGCTGGTGTGCGGGGCCGCAATCATCATGCACTTCTTGATTTCGGGCGGAATCTGGCCGGTTTGTCGCCAGCCGGTCACGCCAAAAATGGCTTTTGCGATATAATACCAGAAAGTAGAGGTTTTGCGGGCGGCCATGTATGCAAGGCAGGTTTTGGAACCCCAAAGCTACTTAATTAATGACGAATGACGAATACTACTTGTACTCCCCAGGAAGGGGTGTCTGAAGAGGAACGTCATTCCGAGCTTGCCGGGGAATCTCGCTCGCGTCGTTGCACGCTACCCAAACGATGCGAACGAGATTCCTCGGCAATCTCGGAATGAGGTTCTTTTTCGCAAATGCTTAGCGCCTCCTTCGTCATCCCGGCCGCTGAGGCAAGCTCGGAAACGTTCTTTTTCGCACCCTACCCAAGCAGCGCCCGCAGGGTAGCGGCCTGCGCCAGCGTGTGCCGGTAGCCAATCTCGAACAGCTCGCCGGCTTTGCGAAAATCGAGTGGGCGATATTGTTGCAGCTGCGGCGGCTCCAGCAGCAGCGTGCACTGGGCCTTGCGGGCCGTGGTGTTGGCGCTCAGGGCCAGCTGCAGCGTGCGCTCCATCACGCGGCGCAGGGTAGGCAGCTTGGCCTCGCGGTTGATGGGGTTGCAATGCACCCCCACGATGGGCGCCCCGAGCGGCAGCAGCGGCTCCACGGGCAGGTTATTGAGCAGGCCGCCATCGACCAGCCGCCGCCCCTGGTACTCGACCGGCCGGTACACGATGGGCACCGCCGACGATGCCAGCAGCGGCGGCAGCAGCGGCCCCTGGCTAAAATACACCGATTCGCCCGCCTCCAGGTCGGTCGCCACCAGCGTGAGGGGTAGGCGCAGGTCTTCGAAGCGCAGCGCCGCCCCCAGGTGCCGGGCCAATAGCTGCTCCACGGCCTCCAGGCCCAGCAGCCCGTTGCGCCCAAACAGCGGCCGCGTGAGCCGCGGAATGCTCGTAGTCTGCAACAGCCGCAGCACATCGCGCGGGGCAAAGCCCGCCGCGTAAAACGTAGCTGCGATGGCCCCCGAGCTGGCCCCCGAAAGCGCGCCTACCGGCACTTCCAACTCATCGAGCGCCGCCAGCACGCCCAGGTGCGCAATGCCCCGCGCCCCGCCGCCCGACAGCGCCAGGCTTATTTTTTGGTTCCTGGTTTCTGGTTCCTGGTTCCTTGTTTCCGGTTCCTGGTTGCTGGTTGTCGGTTGCTGATTATTGGTTGCTGACGGGAAAGCCATAGCTTGTACTTCGTAAACTAAGCAGTCAATCAAAAGTAATGGTATAAAAAGAACGTCATTCCGAGCTTGCCGAGGAATCTCGCGTGCGTCGTTGAACGAGGCCCGAATGATGCGAGCGAGATTCCTCGGCAAGCTCGGAATGACGTTCTTTTTATACTTGTCTACTTCTGCACGAGTACTTAAGAACCAGAAACTAAGAACCAGGAACCTATAACTCGCTGATGCGCAGCGTATCGGCCAGCCGCACGCCTTTGTCGGTCAGCTGCACGGTGCAGGCCTCGTGCAGGGGGTCGTGCTCCAGCAGCAATATCCAGTTTTCCTCGGCGGCGCGGCGCAGCACGACCTCCTTTTCGCTGAGGGTAATGAGCGGGCGCACGTCGTAGCTCATCACGTAGGGCAGCGGCAGGTGCGCCACGCTGGGCAGCAGGTCGGCCATGTAGGCCAGGGTGCGCCCTTTGTAATGCAGCACCGGCACCATCATCTTCTCGGTGTGGCCATCGGCGAAAATCAGGTCGCTGAACTGGGGTAGGGCATCGGGCACGCCTTGGGCGGGGTCCACAAATTTCAGCTGCCCGCTTTCCTGAATGGGTAGAATATTCTCGCCCAAAAAGCTGGCTTTTTCGCGCGCGTTGGGGTGGGTAGCCCAGTTCCAGTGCGCCTCGTTGCTCCAATAGGTCGCGTTGGCGAAGGCCGTTTGCAAGGTGCCATCGGGCCGCCGCCGCACCGAGCCGCCGCAGTGGTCGAAGTGCAGGTGCGTCAGAAAAACATCCGTGATATCGGAGCTGCTAAATCCCAACTGGCGCAGCGACTTCTCCAGCGTGTCGTCGCCGTGCAGATAGAAATGCCCCCGGAATTTCTCATCCTGTTTCTCACCAATGCCATTATCGACAAGCACCAGCCGATTGCCATCTTCCACCAGCAGGCAGCGCATGGCCCAAGTGCACATATTGTTGGCATCGGGCGGGTTCAACTTCTGCCACATGGCCTTGGGCACTACCCCAAACATGGCTCCCCCGTCGAGCTTAAACAAGCCGGTATCAATCGCGTGGATTTGCATAGAAGATATGATTTGCACAAAATAGTTTGTCATTGCGAGCGCAGCGCTCGCAATGACAAATGGTGTTAATTATTCACTGCTGTTACGCACTACCTTATTCGAGATGGCAACGGGGAGTAGCGCGAACTTTGTAGTTCGCGTCCAGCTCTGGATTGAATATACTGACTAGATATACCTAGGAGTAGCGCGAACTTTGTAGTTCGCGTCCCCGCGCCGTTATACTGGCTTTAACGGCGCGGGGACGCGAACTACAAAGTTCGCGCTACTCCCCGCTGCGTAACATCAGTTATTAAACACGCCCATTGCCGAGAACTTATCGATGCGCTGCGAAATGCGGTCCTCGGCCGGCACGGCGGCCAGCTCTTGAAGCGTGGCGAGCAGCGTCTGTTTCAGCGTCTCAATCATGCGCGGCGCATCGGTGTGCGCGCCCCCGAGCGGCTCCTGAATGATGCCGTCGATGAGGCCCGCGCCTTTCATGTCAGTGGCCGTGAGCTTGAGCGCCTCGGCAGCCTGCTCCTTATAATCCCACGAGCGCCACAGAATACTGCTGCACGACTCGGGCGAAATAACGGAGTACCAAGTGTTTTCGAGCATCAGCACCCGGTCGCCAATGGCGATGCCCAGCGCCCCGCCGCTCGCCCCTTCGCCAATGATGACGCAAACAACGGGCACTTTCAGCATAAACATCTCCTTGAGGTTGCGGGCAATGGCCTCGCCCTGCCCGCGCTCCTCGGCCTCCAGGCCCGGAAACGCGCCCGGCGTGTCGATGAGCGTCACGATGGGCACGTTGAATTTCTCGGCCAGCTTCATCAGGCGCAAGGCCTTGCGGTATCCCTCCGGGTTGGGCATCCCGAAGTTGCGAAACTGGCGCTGCTTGGTGTTGTGGCCCTTTTGCTGGCCAATAAACATCACCGGGTGCCCATCAATCTCGCCAAAGCCGCCCACCATCGCCTTGTCGTCGGCCACGGTGCGGTCGCCGTGCAGCTCCACAAACTTCTCGGCCATTCCCTGAATGTAGTCGAGGGTGTAGGGCCGCTCGGGGTGGCGCGAGAGCTGCACGCGCTGCCAGCGGGTGAGGTTGGCGTAGGTTTCTTTTTTGAGGGCGTTGATTTTGGCCTCCAGGGCCGTCACCGCCTCCGTTACGTCCACTTCGCTATCGGCGGCCAGCTTCTGCATTTCCTGCAGCTTGCCTTCCAGAGCGGCAATGGGTTGTTCAAAATCAAGCAGCATAGTTCAGGGAGAGAATTCCTGGTTTTGAGAATAAAAAGGCAGTATTCAGAAAAAGGCCGAGGCGATTTACATCGTCCCTACCCCCTCTCAAAAGCCGGGCGACAAAGGTAAACCCAAACCCAGCAGCCCGCTTTGCGAAAATTTTTCAGCTTGAGAAACAACGCGCAAGCTCTCGTTTGCCTTCGGCAAGCAAGAAAAATCGGCCCTATGTTTGCACACGCCGGTTTTATTGCCCTACCTTTGCATCACCAAAAAGGAAAAGCGCATCGCTTTCCGGCTTGGTAAACGGTTTGGTAGTTCAGTTGGTTAGAATGCCGCCCTGTCACGGCGGAGGTCGCGGGTTCGAGTCCCGTCCAGACCGCGAATCGTTTATAAAAAGGGCCTTCCCGGTATCGGGAAGGCCCTTTTTCTTTGACCTAACCGGAAAGAGTGGCACGCCCTTACGTGATTTGGCCGCAGTTTCGGTCGTTGGCAAGGTCGCTGGGTTACTATCCAGCTCCAACGCATCAGCTTGGCTGAGGTAGAGTAACTGGGGTAGGCGGCATTCACGGCGCTGATGGGCAAGTCCTCCCTGACGATGAACAGCAACCGCCGGCACTTCTGGCGTTCAGTCATGGTTCGTGTTTGGTACAGTTCGCCCGGCGTGCGCTTACTTGCACTCGCTCAGCACTGTACATGCCACCAACACAAGCTAATGCCGCCAAGATAGTAGTGCTTCCTGGTTTAGGGAGCAATAGACCTTCACCAATAGGCGGCCCGCCAGTGGCAGCGGCGCTTCTACGTTTCCCCTTATCACTCCCCTGCTGCACGTCAGCTATAACCGCCCTAATCAATGAAAACGTTACCAGCCCTTACCAGTAGTTTCGCGCTGTCAGCACTCCTGCTCACCGCCCAGGCCCAAACACCCGCCAAGCCTCACCACAACCCTACCCCCGCCAAGCCAAGCCAAACGGCCGACCACCGCGCCGCCACCTACCAAGGCCCCAAAGTGGTCAAGGACAGCAAAGGCCTGGGCCAGAAAATGGTGCAAAAAAGCAAGCCTACTGATATGCTGATGCGGGTGCCGACACGACCAATAAAGAAGTAACTCTACGCTACTGCGCGCCAGCGGTAACCCCCAAAACTAAATGGAAACAGCTTTCCTATCTGCCTGCTTAGGTTTCTGCTTATTGACAGGAGTGCAGCGTCCCTTAGTACATGATATGGGGCGCTACACCATAGCCGGTCGCACTAGGCTTGTTCCAGCCGAGGCTAACCTGGTGCCGAACAGGTATGGCAATGGCCGCGACTGGCTAACCGTACGCGTGGGTGAGCGGCATCCCGCTATTGGGGAGGGAACATTTATACTGGATTACGTCAAGCCCTCCAGGGCACCTGAGTCGGCCTACCAGCTCCAACTGCTCTCCTATATCTACTTGCTGAACGACTCCGTTTCGTACAACATCAATTGCACCCACCACTTAACTGGCACGCTCCACAAACTGCGGAAAGGGGGCTATTCAGGCACCTTCGCGGGGACTAGCCAAGCGAAGGAAGGTGAAAAGTATCCTGTGCAAGGCAGCTTCACTAACGTGTTCAGCCAATAGTATTCCAGTAATCAGCTGCGTAACATCAGGGAATTAGTACTTTTTATTCATAACTGAGATGAGCACAATTCTAGATTCTTACCAGAAATTAGCTGAATCAGGTTTCTTTGAGCACTTCGCGACAAAGGTAGAAAAGAGACTCAAAGAATTATTTCCTAATACACTGATAAATTACAGAATTAAATCCAAGGAGAGTCTAGCAGGTAAATTAGAAAGAAAAAATAATAAATATAACTCAATCGAAGAGATAACAGATTTAATAGGATTCAGAATTATTTCTTACCACGCTGAGGAAATACTTCAAATCCAGCGAATGCTGGAACATTTTTTTAAAAAAGATAATGAAAATAGCATAGACAAACGCACCCATATAAATTCAGAATTTGGCTATGCATCATTGCACTTAATTTTATCTATCGCTGAATACAGACCAAATCCGGAAGAAATTAGAAAAGACTTCTCAACCTTTCTAAATCAAAAATTCGAGGTTCAAGTGAGAACAATTCTAGAACATGCTTGGGCAGAAAGTGAGCATGACTTAGGATATAAGCCAGAACTAGTGGCAGGCTTGCCCTTACAGTTGAGACGCAATTTTGCAAGAATAGCTGCCTTATTAGAAACTGCTGATTATGAATTTACAAGATTACGTCAAGATTTAAGAGATTATCAGGCTAGAATAGACGCAAGTGTTGATACTAAAGATTACTCTGCACTACCAATTCAACAACAAGACCCAAGGTCACTAAGGGATTTTTTTTTAAAGAGTAAATTTGTGAGAAGAATTGAGGAAGAAATTAAAAGTGCAACTGGGTTGACGTCGAGTAATGTGCCCGGTGACATTCTAGCAAGTGATGCAGATTTTATGATTGATTATGAAATAACAAGCATTGAACAATTAAGAATTCTTATTTCAAAACACGAAAACGATATTATTAAGACCGCGATAAAATTTGCCGGAACAAATTATGCAAAAATTGAATCAAAGGGAATGAGCATTAGCCTTCCGAGAGATTTCTTATTGCCGTATGTACGCAAATTTATTACTGAAACAATGAAACCAATTAGTAATACTGGGGAGTCATATTGACTGAGGGGGATGAGGTGGTCTGATTAACTGCTGTTGCGCAGTACCTGCTACCGGCTGCGTAGCGTCAGTTAGTCACTCGTCATTAGTCCTTAAAACCCAGCCACTCGCAAAACGGCCGCAGCGCTTGCAGCGCGGCCAGAATGTGTGCCCGAAAGGCCTCGGGTGAGAGGCGGCGCACCTCGGCGTCGGGGAGGCTATGCACCAGCAGAAACTGCTTGTGGCGCAGCCAATTGGCTTCGGGGTGGGTAGGGTCGTAGCCGGGCGGCATTTTCTTGAGCTGCTCACCGGCCAGGCCTCGGGGGAAAAACTGTTGGGCCGCCGGGGCCGCCAGCAGCGCGTGCAGGCCGTCGGGCGCGTAGTCGATTTCCTGGCGGATGGCGGCCAGCTGCTCCTTGGTGGGCTCGTAGATGCCGCCGGCTATTATGGTCTGGCCGCTGGGACCAATTTGTATATAGCGGCCGGGGCCCTCGCTTTGCTTGCCGCCCACGGCGAAATAGGCCGAGAAATGCGTTTTGTAGGGCACTTTCACTTTGGAGAAGCGCACGTCGCGGTAGATGCGGAAGATGCACTTGCGGGGCTCCAGGCCAGCCAGGGCGGGCTCATCGGCGGTCAGCTCGCGCAGCCAGTAGGCCACATCCTGCTCGAAGTCGGCGCGCAGCTGGTCGTAGGTGGGTTTGTGGGCCTGGAACCAGTCGCGCTCGTTGTGCTGGGCCAGGTTTTCGAGGAAAGTGAAGAGGACGGCGGGGTTCATAGCCGCAAAGATGCGAGGTTATTGTCCGCCGAAAATTCCCGCTAACGCGGTGTCGAAGGTCTGGGCTAGCTGCCGGCTGGCGGCAATGAGCGCAACAGACTTAACGGCATGGTTTTTTCGTTTAGGCTATCCCTACCCCCTCTTTTTTATCCATGCGCTACCTTCCGCTACTGGCCTTTTTCACCCTGCTTTTCCTCGCTCAACCCGCTGCCGCCCAGCGCCCTACCGACCTCTGGTATTTTGGGCAGCAAGCCGGCCTGAGCTTCGCCGCTGGTGCCCCTACCCCTCTGCTCAACGGCAGGATGACCACCTATGAGGGCTGCGCCGTGGCCACCACCAAGCGCGGCGAGCTGCTTTTTTATACTGATGGCCAAACCGTGTGGAACCGCCTGCACCAGCCCATGCCCAGCGGCCGCCACCTCATGGGCAGCGGCAGCAGCACGCAGTCGGCGCTCATCGTGCCCGACCCCGGCTCGGGCAATATCTTCTACGTCTTCACGGTGGCGGCGCAGGGCGGGCACGACGGCCTGCGCTACTCAGTGGTGGACCTGACCCGCGCCAACGGCCTGGGCGACGTGCCCCGCGCCAACCTACTGCTGCTGACGCCGGTAGCCGAGAAGCTGGCCGCCGTGCGCCACCCCAACGGCCGCGACGTGTGGGTGGTGGCCCACCGCTGGAACTCCAGCGCCTTCGTGAGCTACCTCGTCACGGCCGAGGGCGTGCAGGCCGGCAAGCCCCTGCTCAGCAACGTGGGCAGCATGAACGCCGGCCCCGGCGGCAACGCCATTGGGGCGCTCAAATTCTCGCCCGATGGCACCCGGCTGGCCGCCGCTTTGTGGCGCGACAACAACAAGTTTGAGGTCTATGACTTTGACCGCAACGCCGGCAAAGTGAGCAACCCGCGCAGCTTCGGGCCCTACGCCGAGGCCTACGGCGTCGAGTTTTCGCCCGATGGCACCAAGCTCTACGGCACCTGCAACGGCAACAGCGCCGGGGCCATCGGCCGCGCCCAAGCCAGCGAAACCCAGATTATTCAGCTTGACCTCAAAACGAAGAAAGCCGAGGTGGTAGGCCATTCTTCCAACCACAAAATCGGGGCCTTGCAGCGCGGGCCCAATGGCAAAATCTACGTGGCCCGCGAGGATAATTCCTTCCTGGGCGTCATTCAAAATCCCAATGCCAGCGGGCCGGCCTGCGGCTACGTCGATGATGGCCTGAACCTGGGCGGCCGCCGCAGCAAGCTCGGCCTGCCCGCCTTCATCACCGAGCCATAGGGTAGGGCGTTCATTTGAGCAATCATTATTCGGCCGGCCACGGAACCTACGGCCGGGTGGGGTTAGTTTTGCACAAAAAAATCACGTATGAAAACATTTTTTTCGGGAAAATCGCGCCGCTTGCCCGTGGCGCTACTAGGGCTGCTAACGGCCGGCCTGCTCACTACGGCTTGTAAGAAAGACGACACCACGGCTACCCCTGACTACGCCGCCGCCGATGACGCCACCATTACCAAATACCTGGCGGCCAATTCTATAACCACCGCGCAGAAGCAAGCCTCCGGACTGTACTACGTGCCACTGGTTACCAACGCATCGGCCACCAAGCCCGTAGCTGGCAACACGGTATCGTTGCTCTACACGGGTAAGCTACTCGATGGCACCACGTTCGATGCCTCCTCGCTGCATAATAACGCGCCCGTTAGCTTTCAGCTTGGCGCGACGCCCCCACAGGTTATTTCGGGCTTCGACGAGGGCGCGTCGCTGATGCACCTGGGCGACTCGGCCGTGTTCGTGATTCCGTCGGGGCTGGCGTATGGGCCGGGCGGCAGCGGGTCGGCCATTCCGGCCAATGCGGTGGTGCGCTTCAATGTGAAGCTGGTGGACATAAACTTCGTTCTCACCGACGACAAGCTCATCAAGAACTACCTGGCCGCCAATTCAATAACTACCGCTCAGAAGCAGGCCTCGGGGCTGTACTTCGTGCCGGGCATCACTAATGCTACTGCCGCTACTACTCCCGGCAAAACGGTATCGGTGCTCTACACGGGTAAGCTGCTTGATGGCACCGTGTTTGATGCCTCGTCGCAGCACAACAACACGCCGCTCCAGTTCGTGGTAGGCGCCACACCCAAGCAGGTCATTCCGGGCTTTGATGAAGGTATCTCCCTGATGCATAAGGGTGATAAGGCCACGCTACTCATCCCCTCCAACCTGGCCTACGGCTTCGCCGGCGCGGGCACCAGCGTGCCAGCCAACTCCGTACTGCGCTTCGACGTGGAAGTTACCAACGTGCAATAATCCCTTGTAGCATTTCCCGCAGAAGGCGCGGAGGAAGGCGCAGAAGCCGCTGAGCGAACGACTCAGCGGCTTCTGCGCCTTCCTCCGCGCCTTCTGCGGGAAATTTCGTTGGGTACGGGGCGCTTCACCCGTATTTTGCGGCCGTGCCCGCTCCTACCCTCTCCGCCGCCGACTATGCCCAGGGCCTCGCTGCCGGGCAGCGCGGCACCCTGGCCCGCGCCATCACCCTAGTAGAAAGCACCTTGCCCGCGCACCAGGCGCTGGCGCAGCAGGTGCTACAAGTGGTGCTGCCCCGCACGGGCGGCGCGCTGCGGCTGGGCATCACGGGCGTGCCGGGCGTAGGCAAAAGCACGTTTATTGAGGCGCTGGGGCTGTACCTGGTTGAGAAGCTGGGCAAGAAGCTGGCCGTGCTGGCCGTGGACCCCAGCTCGCCGCGCGGCGGCGGCAGCATTTTGGGCGATAAAACCCGGATGCCGCAGCTCACGCTGCACCCGCGGGCGTTCATTCGGCCCTCGCCGGCTTCGGGCAGCCTGGGGGGGGTAGCGCGCGCCACCCGCGAGGCCCTGCTGCTGTGCGAGGCAGCTGGCTATGACGTCATCTTCGTCGAAACCGTGGGGGTAGGCCAGAGCGAAGTGGCCGTGCACGGCATGGTCGATTTCTTCCTGCTCCTGATGCTGGCCGGTGCCGGCGACGAGCTGCAAGGCGTGAAGCGCGGCATTATGGAAATGGCTGATGCCCTACTCATTACCAAGGCCGACCAGGGCAACGAGCAGGCCGCCCGCCGCGCCGTCCGCGACTACGCGGGCGCGCTGCACCTTTTTCCGCCCGCCGCCTCGGGCTGGACGGTGCCCGTGCGCACCTGCTCGGCCCTGAGCGGCGCGGGCCTGCCCGAAGCCTGGGCACTGGTAGAGCAGTACGCCGCCCAAACCCAGGCCAGCGGCTACTGGCAGCAGCGCCGCGCCCAGCAGCAGCTTCAGTGGCTGGAAGAAGCCGTGCGCCAGGCGCTGGAGGCACAGTTTTACGGCCGGGAGGGCGTGCAAAGCGCGCTGCCGGGCGTGCGGGCGGCCGTGGCAGTAGGGCAGCTCACGCCGTGGGCGGCGGCGGGGCAGCTGCTGGGGAACGGTTAGCGGATACCTGCTTTAATTGGAGCAATCAGTTTTCATAGTAGGCTTAGCAACACTGCTGCTTTTAGCTGGCTTATTTTTTAAGGGGCGCTACACCGCTTCAACGCCTTTACAAGAATATCCAGAGGCAGTCAGGCGGCTACTGCTTGTTGCACTATTGTAAAGTCCTTTTATTTGTGTACAATTAATTGTCTTTCAGATAATTGTACGGTATAAGATGGTTTTTTTGACATCTAATCTGAGGGACTTTTCTGCTTGTGGCATGCCAGGGGAAGCGTACGTTTACACCACAACAAGCAGTTTTTCTCCACTTTCTTCTTGCTTTGACCTATGGTTGCGCCGCCACGCTACTTGCCTTCCTGTCAAGGAAATAGACTGTTCGCCATTCGAGGTGGGGGCGTGGATTCACTCCGGGTAGCCTGGGCTAATCGGTGGGCAAATGGTAAGTGGGGCTGGGTAGGGCGAAACATAGCACTGGTCTTGCTGCTGCTACTCGGCCGGCTCAGCGCTGGCTCAGCGCAGCCAGCGCTCCCGGTTCCATCCTGGCAGCTTGTGACGGCGCTTGGCGACCCAGTTGCTCCTTTCGCTACGGCTACGGATGACCAGGGCAATGTTTATGTGGCCGGCTCATTTTATGACTCGCTGCGCCTGGGGCCTTTTAGGCTGCGTAGTGCTGGGGGAGAGGACGGCTTTGTGGCCAAATGGCGGGCAGATACGAAGGCCTTTGAGTGGGTGCAGCAAGTAGCAGGACCAGCAAGCGAACAGGTCCTGGCGCTGGCAGTAGCCCAAAACCGGGTGTATATCGTCGGGAGCTTTAGCAGTGCCCAGGCCCAATTAGGTACCCTTTCTATGCCCTATCAGGGGATGACGGGCAACGATAATTTGTTTGTGGCCCGGCTCACGACGACTGGCCCAACGAGTACCTGTACCTGGGCCCGGACGCTGGGTAGCAGCGTCACCACGGCCAGTACGGTGGCGGTGCTCGACAGCAGCATCTACGTGGGGGGGAGCTTTTACGGAACCGCCACCTTTGGTCGCTCCATGCTGCCCGACCGCCACGCCAATCAGCTTGGGCGCGATAATGGCTTCCTGGCTAAATTCACCGACACCGGCCGCACAGCCCGCTGCGAATGGGCCCAGCCCGTTGGGGTGGGCGTCGGTGCGCTGGCCGTGACGACGACGGGCGTGTACCTGGCGGGGCCTTATCAGGGAGGAAAGCCGGAATTTGACAACCTAACGCTGCCCAGTTACGGGGCGGGAAATATGTACATCGCCAAGCTCACGGATGCGGGCCCGCAGGGCAGTCTTACCTGGGTGCAACAGACCGGCGACGTGGAGCTAGCCTGGATAGGTGGGCTGGCAGTAGTGGGCAACAACGTGTACGTGGGGGGAACATTCTTTGGGAGAACAGTACCCTTTGGGACAACGCTTGTCACGAATGTCAACCACGGGCATGGGACGGACATTTTCGTGGCGAAGCTTACGGACGCGGGCCCAACGAGCAGTTTTAGCTGGGCGAAGCAGGCCGGCGGAAACGGGCAAGATGAATGCCACGGCTTGGCCGCCAATGAAACGGGGGTCTATCTGACCGGTACGTTCAACTCTGCCCCAGCAACGTTTGGCGCCTGCCAGGTACGCAATCAGGGCGGAGCCGATGTGTTTGCGACCCAGCTGACGGATGCGGGCACCACGGCAAGCTTCAACTGGGCGCAAAGCGTAGGCGGTCCCGCGAATGATAAGAGTTGGTCAATGGCCCTGAGTGGGACGCGTATATATATAGCTTCTACTTTACTAACCCCGGTTCAGCTGGATGCCGGGGTGGTGGCGCAGGGGGCTTTTCTCGGCGTGCTGGAGTCGCCCTCGGCCAGTACAACCGTGGCCAGCGCTTCGGCGGCCTGGGCCGTAGCGCTCTCCCCTAATCCGGCCCAGGGAATGGTTACCGTGCATCTACCGCCACAACCTAAAGGCCTCGACGCTACCTTTCAACTCTACGACGCGCAAGGCCGCGTGGTGCGCTCGCGCACGCAAGCCGTACCGGTCACGGGCTTGGACCAAGCGTGGTCGCTGGATGGCCTGTCGAGCGGGCTGTATATACTGCGCGTGCAAGCAGGGTCCGCGACAACCAGCCAGCACTTAATCGTAGAATAAGCCTATATAAGGACAAGATGGCCCGCGCGGCAGGAAGGAGGATTGGTGGAGGCAGCACATAGCGAAAGACAGCATCAGCTGAGCCAGTGCAGCTCTTCCCAAATCGCTAAAAAGCTCAGTATAGCCAATCAAAAGCAGAGGGCAGGCAGTAATCTCCTTCTGAAATAAGCCAGCTAAAAGCAGAGGCAGTTATTTGATAATATGAAGTCAACTCTTCCTACCCTGCCTAACTACTGGTCGAGCGTAGCAGGACTAGCCAGCAGGGCGTTCAGCCGCTGCTTCCAAGAACTGGACAAATACGGCGTTGCCAGCAGCGCCCGCACCTTATCTAAGTCGTGCG
Source organism: Hymenobacter psoromatis (assembly GCA_001596155.1). NCBI lineage: Bacteria > Pseudomonadati > Bacteroidota > Cytophagia > Cytophagales > Hymenobacteraceae > Hymenobacter > Hymenobacter psoromatis. The sequence goes on from CP014771.1 coordinate 1,028,351, forward strand.
GGCCGGGCGCGAGGCAGTCCACCATATCCTGAATGGTAACAGGGTAAGGCGAGGCCTGCACCAGCGTAATAGCATCACCCACCTGCAACGTGCCGGGCTGCTGCACCCGAAAGTAGATACCGCTGCGGCGCGCTAACTCAAATTCGCGCACGATGCCCGGCCGCGCCAGGCGAATACCCAACTTGAAGCAGGGCTGGCGGGGCTGCACGGCCATGAGCACGGCCGTGCCGAATTGGAAGCAGTCGCCCACGCGCACCTCCGTTTCTAGCAAGCCCCGCGTGGTCAGGTTTTCGCCGAAGGCAGCGGGCACCAGCTGGGCGGGGGGTAGGAGCTGCCGCCAGTAGTCCCAGTGCTCCTGCGGGTATGCGTATACCGCTTTGTCGGGGCCGCCGTGCACGCGCAGGTCGGCCTGGCCATCGCCGGCCAGGTACTCAGCCAGCACGGCTACCGGCCCCGCGACGGGCTGCTTAAACATGCTGGTGCGCACGGTTTTTCCCTGCCAAGGCACGTCTTGCGGCAGGGCGATATTAACGGAGAGAAGCTGCATGGCGCGAAGTACGGGCGCGGGTGTCACTTATTGCGGCCGGCGCTCGTTAGCCGCGCGCACCTTGTTTCGTTTCCATGCCCGTTCGCCACTACCCTACCCTGCTCACGTACCTGGAAGGCAACCGCCGCCGCACGCCCGAATTTGACGACGTGGCGCTGGAGCTGGTGGAAGGCGCCCTACCCCCCGATTTGGTGGGTACGCTGCTGCGCAACGGCAACGGCCACTTTGAGCAGCACGGTGTACTCTACGACCACCTCTTCGACGGCGATGGCATGGTGGCGCGCTTTCGCTTTGATGGCCAGCGCGTCACGTACCGCAACCGCTACGTGCGCACCGACGAGTTTGTGGCCGAGGAAGCCGCCGACCAGATGCTCTACCGCAGCTTCGGCACCAACCTGCCGGGCGGGCTGCGGGCCAACTTTGGTAAAACGCAGTTCAAAAACACCGCTAATACCAGCCTCATCGCGCACGGCGGCCACCTGCTGGCGCTGTGGGAAGGCGGCTGGCCCCACGCCATTAACCCCGAGTCGCTGGCCACGCTGGGGCGCTTCGACTACGGCGGGGTGCTGCGCAATCCGTTTGGCTGGCTCGACCGGCGCATTACGCCCGAAATGCCCTTTTCAGCCCACCCCAAGGTACATCCGACCACCGGCGTGCTGCACAATTTCGGTACCGTGGCGGGCCGCAAGCACCGGCTGGTGCTATATGAGGTGAGCCCGGCCGGCGCGGCGCGGGTGGCCCACGTGCTGCCGCTGGCCGACGCCCACTTTGCCCACGACTTCGTGCTGACGGCCAGCGGGCACCAGATTTTCTTCCTCACGCCGGTGGCGTTCGATGTGTTTCGGGCCTTCGTGGGGCTGACCTCGCCGGCGGCCTCCATCAAGGTTGATACGGGCCAGCCGACCCAGATTGTGGTGGTGGCCCCCGATGGCACGGTGCACCGGCTGCACACCGATTTTGGCTTCGCGTTCCACTTCGTGAATGGCTACCAGGACCCCGCCGACGGCACGCTGGTGGTCGATGCGCTGCTGCTCGGCAACTACCCCGATTCGGCCAGCATAAAGGCATATCTGGCCGGCAACCTGCCCGACGACCAGCCGCAGGCGCGGTTCGTGCGCTTCCGCCTCGACCTGGCGGCTAGTACCGTAACCCGGCAGTCGTTGGGCGACTGCGAGGGCGAGTTGCCCGAGATTCACCCCGACCACCTGGGCCAGCCCTACCGCTACACTTGGACCATCGGGCGGCCCGCCAGCTCGCCCCTACCCCTGCTCGACCACCTGCTTAAGCTCGATGTGCACACCGGCGAGGTTCGCCACGCCTCCGCACCCGGCACGCTGTGCAGCGAGCCCGTGGTGGTACCGCGCCCCGGCGCAACCCGCGAAGACGATGGCTACCTGGCCTATCTGCGCTTCGACGCCACCACCAACACCACCGACCTGCTCGTGGCCGCCGCCGCCGACCTGCGCCCGCTGGCCCGGCTGCGGCTGCCGCACAATATTCCGCTGGGCTTTCACGGGCTGTGGCAGGGGGGGGTAGGGAAGTAAGGAGAAACAGTTTGCAAAAAAGAACGTCATTCCGAGCTTGCCGAGGAATCTCGCTCGCGCCGCCTGCGACCCGTTCAGGTATCGTTCCACGACGCGAGCGAGATTCCTCGGCAAGCTCGGAATGACGTTCTGCTTACTCGGCTATTTATCCAAGCACTACTTAAATTGAGCTACTTCCCAGCCAATTCAGTCAAATACACTTCCAGCATGGGGTAGCCGCCAGGGCCGATTTTGCTGCGGTCGGCCGCGTCTTTGGGGTTCAGCTGGTGGGCTGTTTCCCAGGCGTCGGGCAGGCCGTCGTGGTCGGTATCGGGGGGGGTAGGGCCAGCGGCCAGCACGGGCCAGGCGTGCTGCGACACGCTGTAGGGCGTGCCGTGGGGATAGCCGCCCTGCACGTCGATAATGCGACCGGTGCGGGTGCGCACCTCGCGCACCATGCGCTGGTCGAGGGTGTCGCGCCGGGGGCAGCTGGCGCCAGCGCCGGCCAGCACAAGGTCGTAGGCTTGGGCGGCGGTCTGGGTCGTGACGGGGCCGAGGTCGAAGGGGGCAGTGACTTTGGAGAGAGCCGTGTCGGCCGGGATGCCCTCGTTCATCACCACGCCACGCCAGTTGTGGGCGGTCACTTCGGCGCTGGCATCCTGGTAGTTGCCGCTGAGGTAGAACTTGCCGTAGGGCAGCGGATTGTTGCCTTTGGTGAGCTTGTAGGGGTTCAGCAGGCGGGCGTGCACGGCGGGCTTGGTGCTGGGGCCGGCCTTGTAGTAATTGTTGACAATGTTGTAGTTACCGCCCTCACCAGCATACACGTTATTCTCGCCCCAGTCGTAGATGACGTTGTTGCGGAAGTCGCAGTTTTCGAAGCCCGCCGGGTGGGTGTAGCGGCTGCCGTTGAAGCGCGGCGTGCGGCTGTTGCAGTGCACAAACAGGTTGTGGTGCATGCTGGCGTGCTGCCCGCCCCAGATGCCGCCGAAGCCGTGACGCTCATAGTCTTTGTCGCCTTCCTCAAAGTGATACGAGTAGTTGAGCGGCGGCCCGATGAGGTTCCAGCTGAGCGTGGTGCTGTCGCCCTCATACACCGAAAACGCCTCGTCGGTGCTCCAGCTCATTGAGCAGTGGTCGATGACGAGGCGGTGGTTGCGGTTGCCGCCGAAGGCATCGTCGCCGCCCGCGCCATCCTTAAAGCCCTGGTTCTGATTCTTATCACCCAGCCGAAACCGCAGGAACCGCACAATCACGTTGTTGGCGTGCACCGTCACGGGGTAGTCGGCCAGGCAGATGCCGCCGCCGGGGGCCGTCTGGCCCGCAATGGTCGTGTTGGCTTTGCTAAAACTCAGCGGCGCGAGCAGGTGAATGGTGCCCGCCACCCGAAACACGATGGTGCGCGCCGGGGCCTTTTTCTCGCTCAGCTGCACGGCGTAGCGCAGGCTACCGGGCAGGTTATCGTCGCGCAAGTTGGTGACTTCGAGCACCGTAGTGGGCACGGCCGCCGTGCCGCGCCCGCCGCTGGTGAAGCGCCCAGCGCCCTCGGCGCCGGGGTAGGCCAGCAGCGGCGCGGGCGCGGGGGGCGCGCCCAGGCGCAGGGCCCAGCCGGAGGCCATCGTGGTCAGCAAAAACACGTGGCGCAGTCCAAAACCCAGCAGCATATAATTCAAAACAAAGAAGGTGGGAAGCAGCAGATAGACTGCAAATACGCCCCACTCGCTCCGCGAATGCGCCCATGCCCGCGCTTTTCTTTGCGCAATCGTTGTCGGCAACGTTGCCGAGCGGCCGCGTCGGTGCGCTACTTTTTTCTTCCCATGCCTATCCCCGCCCCTACCCCGCGCGCGCTCCCTTTGCCGGCGCTCAGCTTCACGCTGGCGCTGGTGGCGCTGGCTGGCTACGTCGATGCCGTGAGCTACCTGCGGTTTGCGGGGCTGTTCGTGTCGTTTATGAGCGGCAACACGACGGCACTGGGCGTGGCCGTGGCTCATGAAAACTCCGCCAAGACTGGCGAGCTGATTGGCGTGGTGGCGTTGTTTGTGGCGGGCGTGGTGGGTGGCAGCCTGCTGCATCGCCGCGCCGGCCGGTGGGGCAACACCTTGATTCTGCTATTAATAGCTGCCTTGCTCTTGTTAGCCCACTTCCTACCCCCCGCCGCCATCGCCAGCCTCGTGCTGGCGATGGGCGCGCTCAACGCCAGCGTGCACCAGGTGGGGAGCGTCAAGGTCAGCCTCACCTTCGTGACGGGTACGCTCGTGCGCTTCGGCACCGGCCTGGCCGACTGGCTCAGCGGCGCGGCCCCGGCCCAGAACTGGCTGTGGCCCGTGGCGCTGTGGCTGGCGTTTGGGGCCGGGGCGCTGGGCGGCGGCGCGGCCTGGCTGCACTGGCTGCCGGGCACCCTACCCCTCGCCGCCACCCTGAGCCTGACGCTGGCGGCGCTGGCGCGGCGCGTGGGCGGCGTGCGGTAGCCGGGCGCTCCCTACCCCCGCTCAAGCAATCAAAGTGATGTAAGACATTAATGAATAAGTTGTTATCATGAGGCGTGTTGGCTACATTAATGAGGTTATCAAAGTAGAGGGAGGTGGCGAGACTTACTCAAAATCTCCCTTCAAGTAGATACCACCGTAGCCCACCCGCATATTATTTTGCTGAAAATCAGTGCCGTAATCACTAATATTTCCCGATGACGACCGATAGTAAGGTATGTACGACGACGTGAGCAGGTAGATGGTACCGTTCGCGTCCTGCTCATATATCTCTAGACCGTAGCCCACGCCCGTGTAGCCCAAGCTGTTCCGGACGGTTGGCAACGTATAGGACTTCAGGGCCGGGTAGTTGATTATCAGGGGCGTAGGCAGCGCGAAAGTATAGGGCAAGCTAGCTTGCGTCAGCGTCACTTTCGGGCTTTGGTAGAGAATGGGCGCCTCGAAGCTGGGGTTGCCACTGGCAGGCCGGGGGTATTGCACGTTGTTCTCACCCAGGCGCACCACCACCCAATACGTCCCGTTCACTAGGTTATGCTGGGGCGAGTTCGCCTCGTCATTCAAGTTTTGGATGACTACCTGCTTAGCTACGCGTTCCAGCACGTGCACGCGCCGGGTGGCGGTGGCCGTTTGCTTAGTGGCATCCTGCACGGTAAGCGTGATAGTGTAGGTGCCCGGCTTCGCATAATGAAAGCGCGGCGCGGCGGTAGTCCGTACACTGTCATTGCCAAGCGTGTAGCGGTACGACGAGGCGCGCGCAGAGCGGTCGATGAGCTGCACGTCGTCGTAGGTGGCCACCGTTACTTCATTAGGGCTGCTGCCAGCAAAAGCAAAGTCGGCAGTGGGGGCCGGGCTGCTGGGGCTGGGGGCTTTCTGGCAGGCTGCCAGGGCCAGCAGGCCGAGGGCTAAGCAAAAAGTTTTCATAAGCAGGAAGTATTAGGCGGGCGGCTATAGCAAGCCGGGCGCACCGAGCTGGCCGCCAGCTCAAATATAGCCTATTCGCCCACTCGCCACTAAGTCTCAGCCACAAAATTCCCTACCCCCTACCGCGGGACCGCAGGCTGAGGTAGTCGAGGTAGTACAAGACCTTAACAGACAGATTGTTATTATGCGGGGTGTTGGCCACGTTGGCGAGGTTATCGAAGTAGAGGGGGGTAGCCGCGTTGCCGAGCAGGTATGAGGCGGTGGCATCTTTATACACCAGGCTTACCTGCGAGCCGGGCGCAAACCACCACACCAAGGAGGCATCGACGTTGAAGGCATTGAAGCTAGTGTCGTGGCTGCGCTGGTAGCCGGGCAGCAGTTCTTCGACCCCGCCGGGGTGCAGGCGGGCAAAATCAAGGTAGTGCACCGTGCTCACGTAGTGCCGCACGCGCATCGTGAACGAGAGCCGGTTGGTGAAGGTGTAGTTGGTAGTCAGCGTGTTGGTGAACGTGGACACGCGGCGGCGGCCCAGCAGCACGTCGGGGCCCAGCAGGCTGCTGTAGAGCTGGTCGATGGGCTGGTTCAGGTCAAACCCATCGTTCACGTAACCTATCTGATTCACTTTCAGGCCATAATCAAACGTGTAGCGGAAGTTCAGCTTGTCGCTCACACGGTAGCGCGGGCTCAGGGTGAGGCCGAAGCCGTAGCGGCGCGGGCGCTCAAACCGGTCGTCGAGGGCGTAGGGCCGAATGCCGAGATTGACGTCGTAGGCCAGCTTCTTGCGGTAGTCCGACGACACGAACGTGCCCAGGTTGAAGCTGGTGGGCACCTGCACGAAGTAGCCGCCCAACGGCGCGGTGCGCGGCTCGTAATAGTCGTGCTTGGCCAGGTCGAGGTTCACGTTAAATCCCGTCGTTAAGAAGCTCTTGGTGAAGGTAGTATTGGCGCTGCCGTAGATGCCCGCGTCCTGGTAGAGCAGCGGCCGGAACAGCAGCGACTGGTACGCGCCCAGCGTGGTGGAGAGGTTATTGACTTTCCAGAAAGGCTGGTATTTATTGTAGTTCACGGTGGCCGACTGGCTCACGTTGTTATTACCAAATAAAATCCCTAAGTCGTTGGGATTATAGGTATTCGACTCGATGCCGTGGTCCACGTTCCAGGTCCAGTTGCCCGAAATCTTGCCGTAGTTGAGGTAGTACTTGTAGCCGTTCTGGTCGCTCACCGGCGTTTCGGAATACATATTCTGGCCGCGCCGCTGCGAGTAGTTGAGCTGGCCATTGAAGGCATACTGGTTCTTTTTGTCCACAAAGCGGAAGAGGCCAGCCGTCACGTTGGCATCGTAGGCGGTGCCGGCGCGCGTCACGTTGGTGTTGATGAGCGACACGTAGGAATTGTGCGGCAGGCTCTGGTCGAGCACCAGGATGTTGTAGTTGGTCAGCGGCTGGGTCAATAGCTGGCGCTGGCGGCCGGTGGCCGAATCCTGCACCGTGGCGTAGCTGGCCGCCGACACGGCATTGAACACCCCGATACCCAGGCCCTTGCTGGTGCGCCCCGATACCTTGGTAGCGTTCAGCAGGCGCGTCACGCCGGGGTTTTGGTACAGAAATTCGCCCTTGCCCAGCTGCCCGGCCGCGTCGCCAAAGCCCAGCGGCTGGGCCCCTACCCGCCGCGAATAAAACAAGCCGCCCTTATTGAACAGCTCGGTGCCCTCGGTGAAAAACGGCCGGTTTTCCTGGTACTGCACCTCGAAGGGCGACAGGTTAAGCACCTGGTTATCACTGATAGTCTGGCCAAAATCGGGTATCAGCGTGGCGTCCAGCGTGAAGCTCTCGTTGATGCCCCACTTGATATCGGCGCCAGCGTTGAAGCTGGTGCTCGTGTTGCGCTTGCCCTCCACGTTGTAGGGGTAGTGATTGGCGTAGGTGCTCACATAGGGCGTGAGGGAGAGGCGCAGCGGCGGGTGCAGGTTTTCGAGGTTACTGAGCTCACCCCACTGGTTCACGAAGCCATCGACGCTGGGCTGAATCGCGTTCCAGAAAAACTGCTGGTTGCTGGCCTTGCGCTGGCGCATAAAGTTGACGCCCCAGGTTTGCACCGGTGCCTGCGCAAAGCGAATGGCCGAGTACGGAATCCGGATTTCAACGCTCCAGCCCCGGCCGTCGGGCAGCGGGGCCACGTGGCTTTCCCACACCGCGTTCCAGGCGCCGTCTTCGCCGTTGGCGGGCGAGTAGCGGGTGTCCATCTGCACGCCGGTGCTCATCACGAAGAACCCGTAGCCATTGAGATGGTCGCGATACGGGTCCAGAAACAGCGCGAAAAAGTAGGTGTTGCCCACGTTGTCGCGCTGCGTCAGCTCGCGCCTGATGCTGTCGGGCCGAATCTCTACCATCTTGGCACCCACGTACATGGCCGCGTCGTCGTAGAGCACGCGCACCTCGGTAGGCAGGCGCTCGGGCCGGCCGGGGCTGGGCCGCCGCTCCACAAACTGGCTGGCCACCGGGGCGCTGGCCCAGGCCGCATCGTCGAGCAGGCCGTCGAGTTTGAGGGGGGTAGCGGGGCGCTGGGCCGCCAGCTGGCGGCGCGCCCCGGCGGGCGCGGGCGGCGCGCCCGCCGGGCTTTTTTGGGCGGCTACCCGCGGGGGGCCGGCCAGATACAGGCAGCTAAGCAGCAGGCCCAAAAGCAGCTGCTTAGCTCGAAAAAATAACATGATGAGTAAATGAAGCAGGGATACAATCGGGCCATAGACGCCCGGCCGGGGCCGGCCGTTGTCTGGCTCCGCGACTATTTTTTTATTCTTGCGTAAGTCCTATTTATCCTTCCTGAAAAACACGTCGCCGCTCACCGATTCCAGCTTCACCAGCGGGCCGCTGCCGCTGCCGTAGCTGCCGTGCAGCTCGTAGCCCACGTAGCTGCGCTGCTTCAGGTTGCTGAAGCTCACGGCCGGGTCGGCGTACACCTCGCCCGTCACGGTGTGCAGGCTCAGTTCGGCGGCTTGGGCGGGCGGCCAGGTCAGGTCCACGTCGCCGCTCACCGATTTGGCTTCTATCGCGTTGCCGCTGAGGTTGTTCAGCTTCACGTCGCCGCTCACGGTGCGCACCGTCACGGCGCCGGCGAGAGCGCTCAGCAGCAGGTCGCCGCTCACGGTTTTGGCCGCGATAGTCCCGCTCAGGCCGCTCAGGTCGATGTCGCCGCTGAGAGTGTTGATGCGCAGGGCCGCGCCGGCCGGCACGGTCACTTCGTAGTCGATTTTCAGGCAGTAGCTGTACTCGCCCTTGTGGTAGCTCACGGTGGGCCGCAGCCCGCCAGTTTTGCCTGAGCGGGTGTAGCCGCCATGCACGCCGCCGCCAGAATTATTGCGGCTACCCCCCTCGCAATCACCCTCGTAGTGGCTTTCGCGCAGCTTGTCTTCGTCCAGCTTCTCCACGACGCTCAGCTCCGTCCCGTCTTTTTCCAGCACCAGGCTGTAGAGGTCATTCTGCTGGTTGTCATTAATGCTGACCCTGGCCTGCACGCTGAGGCTGGCCCCCGGCCGCACCCGGATGGTGTGGGCAAATTTCAGGTCCAGAAACACGCTCTGCCCGGCGGCCAGGGTAGCGGTTTGGGTTACGAGGCGCTGGGCCAGGGCCGGGCGCAGGCCGCTCAGCAGCAGCAGGGTAGCAAGTAGAAAGCGGTTCATAGCAGTAAATTTTTGAGTTGCTGATTATTATATTCTTAGCGAAGTGGACTGCGAGCAAGAACGTCATTCCGAGCTTGCCGAGGAATCTCGCTCGCGGTCGTTCGGGCCTCGTTCACCGATGCGAGCGAGATTCCTCGGCAAGCTCGGAATGACAGATGCCTTCAGCCAGGAACCCTATTTGGCTTTGCGCACGAAAATGTCGCCGCTGATGGTCTTGAGCGAGAAGGTGGCGCCGCCGCCGTTGGCGCGGCCTTCCACGGTTTGGCCGCCCACGTGGCGCAGGCCGTTGCCACCGCCCAGGTTGAGGTCGAAATCGGTGTAGATTTCGCCCGAAATCGAGCGCATCGACAAGCTCACCTTAGCCGAGGGGGGTAGGGTCACGTCCACGTCGCCGCTCACCGAAGCCACGGCGCTGGGCTGCGTAGGCGTGGCGCTAAACTGCACCTTAATGTTGCCACTGATGGTGTTGGCCACCACCGGGCCGCTCACGTTCAGCAGCCGGATATCCCCCGATTTGAGGCTCACCTCGATGCGGCCGGCCAGGTCGCGCAGCGTCAGGTCATCGGAGCCGCCCCAGGTGGCCTGCTCAAACGACACGTCGGTCTGGCGCGGCAGGCGCACCGTGTAGCGGTCGTCGCCGTGCGTGAGGCCCGTAATTCGAATGGTATTATTATCGCCCGGCACCACCGACACGCCCAGGCGGGTGTTGTCGCTGGCCCCGCCGCTATAAATGGCGCGCAGGCCATTGGCCAGGGCGGGCGGCGCATCGTAGTGGCCCGAGCCCCGAATCTGCAGCTCGTCACCGTCGTAGCCCTCCACCGTCACGTCGGAGCCGCGCATGTCGAACACCACCTTGCGGTTGGTCGAGCTGTTGAATTTCATTTTGAATTCCTGGGCGCGCAGGGCGGCCGGCAGAGCCAGCAGGAAGAAAAGAGCTATTTTTTTCATGATAAAGTAAGAGCGAAGGAGAAATTTGAGTAGCAACGGCGGGGATGTAATAAGCAGTTGTCCTTGCGAGCGAAGCGCGGCAATCACACCAGAGCGATGGCCGAACGACCGGCGCGGGTGTCGTTCCGGTGCGATTGCCGCGCTTTGCTCGCACGGACAAATAGGTTAAATCAATTGCCCCAGGCCGCTTTCGGCCTGCTGGCGCACGGCGGGCAGCGCATCGGGCTTCTTGGCCAGCTCTTCGAGGCCGGGCACGGCGCGCTTTTCGCGCAGCGTCACTAAGGCGTCGATGAGGGTAATCTGCACGTTGGGGTCGGTTTGCAGGGGTAGGGCCTCTACCAGGGCGGGGCCCACGCGGGGGTCGGCGCGCAGGCGCACCAGGGCCTCGCAGGCAGCCAGCCGCACGCTGGGGTTGGGGTCGGTGTCGAGGGTATGAATGAGGGTGAGCACGGCCGGGTCGTTGGGCTCCGTCACCAGGGCTGGGGCCTGGCTCACCAACTGCAAGCGCTGGCTGGCCGTGGCTGGCTGCTGCCGCGCGGCGGCCAGCTTCATCGAGAGCGTGGGCTCTGCTGCCGGGGTATTTTGGGCCAGCGACACCGCGGGCTGGCCGCCGCGCAGCAGCAGCCCCAGCACCGCCCCAATGGCCACCAACGCCACGCTGGCCGCCAGGCGGAGCCAGGTTTGGGTTCCTAGTTCCTGGTTCCTGGTTTTGAGGGGGGTAGCAACTGAAACCGGCAGCAACTGGCCGCCGCGCTGGGCCGTTAGGCCGGTGGGCGAAGCCGCGGCCAGCTTCGCCTTTTCCTGCTCCAGCATTGCCTGAAAATCGTCGCGCATTGCCAACGGCGGCAGCTCGGGGGGTAGGGCGTCGAGGTCGTTGAAGAGCTGGCGCAGCTCGGCCAGTTCGGCCTGGCAGGCGGGGCAAGTGGGCAGGTGCGCGACCAGGTGAGTCGCCTCGGGCGGTAGCGGCTGGCCCTCGGCCAGCTCGGGGAGCCAAAGCCGCAGCTCGGCGCAAGTCGGGTCGGTAAGCGGAAGATTATTAGCGGAAGGCATTTTTATAATGATTAATAAGTATTAACTAGTCAGCGGCTTAGTCTAATTCTCAACTCAGGTAAATCTTACGCAGCGCATCCAGCGCGCGGTGGGCTTTTACGCGGGCGGCACCGGCGGTGCAGCCGAGCTGCTCGCCTATTTCGGCGTAGTCGAAGCCCTGGAAGCGGTGCAGCACCAGCACTTCGCGCTGGGCGGCGGGCAGCAGGGCCAGGGCTTCGTGCAGGGCCTGGTGCTGGTCGGTGGCGGCGCGCTGGGCCTGGGCGGCGCGGCCGTGGCTGGCCGTTTGTTCCACCTCCTCCAGGTCAGCGGTGGGGCGCTGGCGCTGGTAGTGGTCGGCCCACACGTGGCGGGCCAGCTGGTAGACCCAGGCCCGAAACGGCTGGCCCGGCTGGTAGCTAGCGCGGTAGCGCAGCACCCGTACAAACACATTCTGGGTCAGGTCCTGGGCCAGGTCGCGGTCGCCATTAGCCAGGCGGGCCAAAAAGCCAAACAACGGCCCGTGGTAGCGCTCAAACAGCCCGGTTAGCTGGTCGAGGTCGCCGGCTTGCACCTGGGCCATCAGGGTTTCGTCGCTGAATGTAGGAGCGGAAACGGCAGGCATCCGGGCGGCGGTAAGGTGGTCGGTAATAGTGGGGTTTGTAGGGAGTACCGGCGGGGTAGCCATACGTTACAGCGGGGAATAAAATAATTTATTAAAAAGACAGCAGGCGGGCGTGCCGGGCACAAAAAAGCGGGCCGGCACACTGGTTTCCCAGGCAGCCGGCCCGCTTTTGAGGTATAATACTGCGGCGCAATAGGGCTCTTGCAGAGCCTCGAATTAGTGTTCGTTGATAGTAGCGTTGTAGGTTGAATTACCGTCGGCTGGCTGGTGCAATAACTGGCGATACTTGGTCAATTGGGCTGGCGTAAGCGCCTTACCATTCACCCATCCGCCTTGCCCGGTTAAAGAAAAGGAAAAGTTATGGTCAGTAGCCCCAATTAGTCCATCGCGACGCAACGTCTTACGCAGTTCGTCGGTGCTAATAAAAAAAGGGGTTGGCGGAGCCGCCCGAGGAAAGCGCGGCACGGCGGGCGCGGGCGAAGCCTGCTGCATCATCGGCGCGCGGGGCGGGCGTGGAGGGGTAGGCAGGCGGGGGCCCCGGCTCTCACTGTGCTCGAGCGCTCGCAGCTCGGCGGCATCGGCGGCCAGGCGGGCGCGCAGCTCGGCGCGGCGGGCAGCTAGGTCGGAACGGTCGCCTTCCAAGTCGGCTTGGGCAGCGTCGCGGTCGGCTTGGGCGGCATCGCGGTCGGCATCGCGGTCGGCCTGCTCAGCGGCCCGGTCAGCCTCGGCTCCTTCTTGAGAATCAGATTTATAGACTTTCATCTTGCCATTTTTTATATAAAAACGGGGATGAGTCGGATGGGCAGCGTCGCCACTGGTCAGCACGCGGGCCCGCACGTCGTAGCGCAGGTGGCGGCGGGCGGTGTTGCGGTCGCTATCAGCCAGGCCATCAATATCCAGGTGCAGCTCGCGCAGCATGGGGCGCACAGCTACTTTCACGCCCTGCTTTTGCACGCGCGCTAGCTCGCGCTCTATTTCGCGGCGCTGCTCGGCGTTGAGGTTAGGGTCGCGCAGGGTTTCGCGCAAGGCCTGCTCAGCTGTCCGGCGCGCCTCGCTATTCAGGCCGGTAGCGGAGAAATTGAAGCTGAACGACCGCTGCTCGGGCCGTTCAGGGCGCTCCGGCCGTTCGGGCATTTCGATGCGTTCCAACCGTTCAAAGCGCTCCGGGCGCTCCGGGCGCTCGGGCACAGTCACTACTTCTACGGTGCGCACGGCCTTGGCACGCTTGGCTTTTTTGCCGGGGGTAGCGGTTTCGATGGGTTGGCCATCCACGCTCAGGCGCACGACGCGACCTTTCTTGTCTTTCTCAATGACTACCGTGCTGGCCTTACCACGGCGCGGCGGGAACGGGCGCAGGCGCGGCGCGGAAGTAGCGTCATCTACTTCCACTTGCACCGTGCGTTCCTGGCGAACCGGCGCGTCGGCCGGGGCGGGAGGTAGCGGGGGAGCGGCGGGCAGCGGGGGCATTGCCACCATACGGCGCGCCGTATCGGCCGGGCTAGCGGCCGGCACCGTTTGGCCGGGCACCGTTTGGGCGGGCCGGGCCGCCAGCACTACCCCGGTGCTCAGGCCCAGCAAGCCCAGCAGCGTGAGCGAGCCGGCCAGCAGCCGCTCGTTCAGCGTGGGCGCCTGGGGCCGGCTCAGCACCAGCCGGCGCACCCGCGCCAGCAGCGAGCCGCGCCCGCCACCCGCCGCGGCCAGCGCTAGGCGCGGCACGGTAGGGATAGCGGCGGTTTCCAATTCGGCCAGGGCGGCCAGGGCACGGGCCACCCGCAGGCGGTCGCCGCCGCAGAGGGCGGCGGCCTGGTCGTCGCAGCAGTTTTCGCGCTCGGCCCGCAGGCAGTGGGCCATAAACCACACCGCCGGGTGGTAGAAAAACAGCACCTCGGCCACCGCCAGACCCAGGTTTAGCAAATAGTCACGCCGCACGATGTGGGCCAGCTCGTGCGCCAGCAGCGCTTCCAGCAAATGGGGGCTAAGGCCGGCCACTGCACCCAGCGGCAGCAAGATGACCGGGCGCAAGTGCCCCAGCACCAGCGGCCCCGCCACCCGCGCCGATTCCAACAGCGCTACCGGCCGGCGCAGACCCGCGCGGGCCGCCAGCGCCGCCAGGCGCTGCTGCCACTCGGCACCCAATGCCTGGGTGCCCGCCCGGCGCAGCCGGCCCGCGTAGAGCAGGCCGCCCGCCAGCCGGCCACTCATCAGCAGCAGGCCCAGCAGCCAGGCCACTACCACCAGGGGCAGATAACGTTCTACTTTATCGCCAGCTACTCGCAGCCAGGCCAGCGGCCGGACCGGCGCGGCACTGGCCGGCAGTGCGGCCACGGGGGCCGCCCCTACCCCCTGCATAGGGGCCGAAGCCAGCTGGCCAGCCACGTAGGCCGAGGCTACCGGCGCAGCCCCGGTGGGCGGCGAGCTGCGGTAATACCAGCTAAACGTCAACCCCACCACCAGCACCAACGTGCCCAGCGCACCGGCCGATAGGGCATAGCGCAGCTCGGCGCGCTGGCGGCGCAGCAGCGGCAGCGCGCCCGCCAGCAGCAGCGCCAGCACCGCGCCCTGCCACAACGAATGCAGCAGCGCAAACCCTACCCCCCGCACCAGCGCGGGCGATACGACATCTCTAAACAGCGGGAACGTTGTCATCAGAATTGGAGGGGGTAGGGTTAGCATTTTGAATCTCAATGTCATTGAGCAGGCGGCGAATCTGGGCCACCTCATCGGCCGAGGTTTTGCGGTTGCCCAGCGCCTGCATCACCAGCTTCAGGGCCGAGCCGCCGAAGGTGGCGGCCACAAACTTGTCGAGCAGCAGTCCCTGGGTATCCTGCTCGCGCACGGCGGCCCGGTACACGTGGCTGCGGCCTTCGTCGTCGCGGCTTACCAGGCCCTTTTCCAGCATCAACTGCATGATTTTCAGGGTCGTGGTGTAGCCGATTTCGCGCAACTGGCCCATCTGCTCGTTCACGGTGCGCACCGTGGCGGGGCCGTGCTGCCAGAGCACGTGCAGGATTTCCAGTTCCGAATCCGTAGGTTTGGGGGGCGCTTTGGGCATGATTTGGGCGAGAAAAAGTTCAGTACGAATTATTTCGTAGGTCAATAGTAGTACGAGAGCCTTCGTAGTTGCAAAAGCAATGTACGAAATTTATCGTATTTCTGCTTAATAGGCTGTTTATCAGCTGAATTATTTTAACCTCCCGCGCAAGACAACTATAGCAGTTCGATACCCGGTATATCATCTCCGCAAAGGCTATGGCGAGCGGCCCTTTCTATGAGCCGCCGCCGGGCGGCCAACCTTTGCTGTTTCTGCCAGATTCATGAACGCGACCATTCCCGTTTTTCCACTAACTGCCCTGACCGAAGCGGAGGCGAGGCCGGCGGTGTTCTTTGTGGGGCCTGATTCTCCGCCGACGCCCCAGCTGCCCCTCGACCGGCCGTACCGCAGCGATTTTTACAAAATCGGCCTCTGCCGGCGCGGCAGCGCCCGCCTGCAAGTCAACCTGGAAACCTACGCCCTGGCCCCGGCTTCGCTGGTCGTGCTCTCGCCCCACGGCATCAAGCAGTGGGGCTTTCGGTCGGCCGACTGCGCGTCGCTCAGCCTTTTTTTTACGAAGGCGTTCGTGGCGGCGGGCGGCGGGCTGAACCCGGATGACTTCGCTTTTTTTGAGCGCGATGCCCGTCCCGTGCTCACCCTACCCCCCGCAGCCGCCGCGAGCCTGGCGGCTCTGCTGCAAACTATCGGGCAGAAATACGCAGCCCCCCACGTGTACCGGGAGGAAATTTTGCGCAGCCTCCTGCATGTTCTGCTGCACGAAACGGCTCCGCTCTACGCTGCGCAGCACCGGGCCGCGCCCGCCGGGCGGACGCGCGGCCAACTGATTGCCGCCGGGTTTAAGCAGCTGGTCCACAGGCACTACGCCACCGAGCGAAGTCTGGCTTTTTACGCCGACCAGCTGTGCATCACCCCCAAGCACCTCGCCGAAACCGTGCAAGCGGCCACCGGCAAAAGCGCCGGGGCGTGGCTAACCGAAGCCGTGCTGCTGGAAGCCCGCGTGCTGCTGCAAAACCCCGCCCTACCCATCGGCCAGATTGCGGCGGCACTGCACTTTGCCGACTCGTCCACGTTCGGGCGGTTTTTTCGCCGCCACACCGGGCTGACGCCGGCCCGCTACCGACAGCAACAGTAGCGGCCACACCACCAGCCGCCGCGCGTTTGCCGCACTTGGGCCTGCTTTTTCCGCCGTTCGGCCCTTTCGCGCCGGGGTGGGCGGGCGGACCTTTGCGCCATGAAAATTATTGTTACTGGTTCCCTCGGGAACATCAGCCAGCCGCTGGCCACCGAGCTGGTGCGGCAGGGCCACGCCGTCACGGTTTTCAGCAGCAGCCCCGCCCGGCGGGCTGCCATCGAGGCCCTGGGCGCTGCCGCCGCCATCGGTTCGCTAGAGGACGCGGACTTTTTAACCGCCACCTTCGCCGGGGCCGATGCCGTGTACGCGATGGTGCCGCCCAACTTTGCCGCGCCCGATTTGCGGGGCTATTTCCAGCGCATCGGCCGTCACTACGCGCGGGCCATTCGGCAGGCGGGTGTGCCGCGGGTGGTGCAGCTCAGCAGTTGGGGGGCCGACCGCGACCACGGCACCGGCAATATCCTGGGCCCACACGACGTGGAGGAAATTCTGGCGGCGGTGCCCGGCCTGGCACTGACGCACTTGCGCCCTACCACCTTCTATACCAATTACTACGGGTTTCTGGGCATCATAAAAAACGCCGGCTTCCCGGGGGCCAACATCGCGGGCGGCCACCGGGGAGCGCTGGTGCACCCGCGCGATATTGCCGCCGTCGCCGCCGAAGAGTTGACTAACCCCGCTGCCGCGCCCGGCCGCACCGTGCGCTACGTAGCCAGCGACGAGCGGACCTCCGACGAGGTGGCGCACGTGTTGGGGGCTGCCATCGGTCGGCCCGACCTGCATTGGGTGGAATTTTCGGACGAGCAAATGCGCGAAAATCTCCTTCGGAACGGCCTGCCCGCGAGCACCGCCGACGGCGTGGTGGACATCTACATCAGCCTGCGCACCGGCCAGTTGGGCGAAGACTATGAGCGCCACAAGCCCGCTCTGGGCCAGGTGAAGCTGGAAGATTTTGCTCAGGAGTTCGCGGCCGCCTACCAACGCGCCGGCCAGCAGTAGCCCTACCCCACTTTGCGCTTGCGCACCAGCGTCACGCGCGCGCGCTGGCAAATGCCACCCAGCGGCGGGTTGAATTTGGAGACGCTCACCTCGGCCCGGCGCACCTGCCCGAACTCCTGCATCACGCGGTCGAGGATGCGGTGAGCCAGGTGCTCCAGCAGCCGCGCCGGGCGCTGCATTTCTTCGAGCACCACGCGGTAGAGCACCTCGTAGTTCACGGTTTCGGCCAGCTTGTCGGAGGTGCCGGCGGCGTGCAGGTCCGTCTTGAGGTACAGGTCAATACCGTATTTATTGCCGATTTTCTGCTCCTCGTCGTAGTAGCCGTGGAAGGCAAAAAACTCCAGTCCTTCGAGCGCAATTTGTCCCATAGCATTATATCTGAACCACGGATTCCTCCGGATTTTTCGGATGAATCGGATTTTGTGGACGATTTTTTATCGTGCTGGCAAAAGTAAAGGGCTGCCCGTTGGGCAGCCCTTATTACGTCCACAAAATCCGATTAATCCGAAAAATCCGGAGGAATCCGTGGTCTAGATATCATCAAAAAACGACTTCTCCCCTACCGTTTCCGGCTGCGCTGCTGGCTTTGATTCAGCTTCAGTAGTCATGCCGGGGTGGGTCATGGGCTCGGGCTGCTGAATTTCGGGGCGGCTGGGGCCGATGGGCTGAATCTCGGGGCGCGCCGGCTCCACGTAGGGCGCGGGCGGCGACGGCACGGTTTCGGGGCCGGGCTGGTCGATGCGCGGGGCGGGCGCGATGCCGGGGTTTTCGCGCGGGGCCTGCGGGCGCTCGATGTCGGGCGTGGGCGACTGGCCGGGGTCGGGCTGCTGGCCGGGCTTGGGGTTGTAGGCCGCGGGGCTGGCGGCCGCGCCGGGGGTAGGCTGCGCGGCGCGGGCCGCGGGGGCGGGGCCGTTGGGGGCCGCGGGGGGGGTAGGCGCCACGGCGGCGGCCGTGGGGCGGGCAGAATCGGTAGTGACGTGCATGGCGGGGGCGGAGCTAGGTTCGGGCGCCGGCACCTCGGCCGGCCGCTTTACCTGTACGCTCGCCGCCCGCGAAAGGATGGCCGCCGGCGCGTTTTTGGGACGGGCGCGGGCGCGCTCCACTTTTTCCAGCGCATCGGAAGCCAGGTGGTGCAGGTCGCGCACCAGGCTGTCGAGCTGCTGCTCCAGGCGCTGGCACTCCTGGCCCAGGCCGGTGACTTCCGTCTGCATGTCGGCCACGGTCTTTTCGGCCGTTTGGTAGGCTTCCTCCACGATGGCGCGGGCGCGCTGGCGGGCTTCGGCCAGGGTTTGCTCGGCCAGCAGCTGGGCCTCGCGGCGGCGCAGGTCGGCATCGCGCTGGGCCTGCTCCGTGATGGAGTTGCCGGTATCCTCGGCCGTTTTGAGGGTGCGGTAGAGGGAAGACTCCACCTCGCGCATCTTCTGCACGTCCTGCTGGGCGTGCTCCAGCTTGAGGCGCAGCTCACGGTTTTCATCGCCCAGGCGCTCCCACTGCTGCGAAACCATGTTCAGGAAGGCCTGCACCTCGTCCTTGTCCACGCCCCGAAAGGACTTTTCAAACGTTTTCTGCCGAATATCGAGGGCGGTAATTTTCATCTTTTCTGGTTCTTAGTTTCTGGTTCCTGGCTCCTGGTTTCTGGTTCCTGATTTCTATTATATGAGTAAACGAAAAACTAGAAACCAAGAACTTAAAAAGTAACCTGCCACACGGCCAGGCTGCGGTCATCGCTGCACGAAACTAGCCGCTGCTGAGTGCCTGGCCAAACCAGCTTATTCACCGACGTGCCGTGGCCGGCGGCCCGCGCCCGGTCCAGCACGCGCAGCAGCGCCAGGCTGGCAGGGTCCCAGAGCTTGATGCTTTTATCCAAAGAGCAGCTGGCCAGATAGCGCCCATCGGCGCTGAAAGCCAGGTGGTTGATGGCGTACATGTGGGCCACTACGCTGTCGAGGAGGGGGTAGCCCGCTTGGGCGGCGTAGCGGCGCAGGTGGGCATCGCGGCCGGCCGCCAGCAGGTGCCGGCCATCGGGCGAGTAGGCCACGGTAAACACGGAGTTGGTGGCGTCGGTGAGCGTGGTTTTTATGGCCAGCGAGTCGAGGTCCAGCACGTAGGTTTTCCAGTCCGACGCGCCCACGGCCAGCTCGCCCCGGCCCTCGTGCAGGGCCAGGCAGCGCAGGCTTTTATCGCTGAGGCGCAGCAGGTTTTCGAGCCGAAAATCGTCGCCGTGCAGCACGGCCAGCGTGCCATCGCCCAGGGCGCAGTACAGCCGCTGTCGGCTTTCCGAATACACGAGGTCGAAGATGGCGACCGGGGGTAGGGCCGTGGCAAAAGCCAGTTTTTTGGTCTGCAAATCAAGGGCCTGCACGCCCTGAAAGTTGTGCCCCAGCAGCAGCAGGCCGCGCGCCGGCAGCTCGCGCAGCGCGTACACCGAGTTTTCGACCCGCGCCAGCAATTCCCCGTCCGCCTCGGGATGGGCGCTGTCCCAGGCCACCACCATGCCGTCGGCGCTACCCGAAAAAACCTGGTCGGAACCGGCCCGGCCGGCCAGCGCGTACACCGCGTCGGAGTGGCCCGCCAGGGTGCCGAGGCGGGTGGCAGTTGGGCGGTGGAGCATAGTAAAGAAAGTGCGGTAAGCTTTAGCTTGCCGGAAGTAGCGTAGGGTAGGCTTTGCCGGCAGCCACGAAGGTAATACCGACCTTTGCGGCAATGGGCGGCGTAGGGTAAGCTTTAGCTCGCCGGATTTGGTAAAAGCCGCCTTGCGCCCAGCAGGCTAAAGCCTACCCTACCCCTGCCCGGCAAGCTAACGCATCCCGCACATCTCATGCCGCTTCATTCGCTTACGCCCCTGCCCGGCGGGGTCACGCTGGGCCGCTGGCACCTCACCGAAACGCCCGCCGACCTCTGGCTCCAGCTCGCCGATGCCCCCGCCTACGCCCCGCTGCTGCCCGCCCGCGCCGATGGCCCGCGCCAGGCGCAGTGGCTGGCCGGCCGGTTGCTGGTGCAGCGGCTGCTGGCCGCGGCCGGCGCGCCCCCGCTGCGCCTGCGCAACGACGCGGCGGGTCGGCCCTTTCTGGAGGGGGTAGGGCCCGCGCCAGCCGTGTCGCTCTCGCACTCAGGCGAGTGGGTGGCGGCGCTGCTGGCCCCGCCCGGCACGGCCCTGGGCATCGACGTAGAAGTGGTGCGCGACAAGGCGCAGCGCATCGCCCGCAAGTTTCTCAATGAGCGCGAATTAGTCGATTTAGAGGAAATTATCCTACCCCCCCTGCCCGGCATCGAGCCGCGCCAGGAGCTGTTCAGCCTGCTCTGGAGCGCCAAAGAAACGCTCTTTAAGCTGGCCGGCCGGCGCGGCATTCTGTTCCGCGAAAACCTGCTGCTCGACCTGGCCCCCGGCACCTGGCCCATGCCCGGCCCGCTGCCCGCCCGGTTGCAGCTGGCGGGCCACGGTTCCCGGCACCAGGTTTGCTATCTTCGGCCGGCAGCGGGCTACGTGCTCACCTACTGCTACTAGTTTTTACGTAGTATTATCGGCGGGCCACCCGCTTTTTTTCCTTGGTTTTTTTTACCCTTGCCATGTCTTTTCGCAAACTCCCGGCTCTGCTGGCGGCCGCCCTGCTGCTGGCTACCGTCACGGTGGGCATCGCCCGCGCCCAGGGCACGGTAGGCGATTTTACCGTGCAGAAAGCCGGCGGGGGTAGCACCTCGCTCAGCGCCTACAACGGTCACAAGGCCGTGGTAGTGGTGTTTATGAGCCCCGCCTGCGCCTACACCCGCCTCTACCAGGAACGCCTGGCGGCCTTGCAAAGCGCCTACAGCGGCCGGGGCGTGCAGTTTATGTTTGTCAACGTGCCCATCAACCTCGACGCGGCCGAGGGCAGCGGCGGCGGCTCGCTGGCCACCTTCACCGACGATGGCGCGGCCAGCGCGGCCCTCGGCGTGAGCAAAACCACCGAGGCCGTGGTGCTGCAGCCAGCTGGTTCGGGCTTCGCGGTGCGCTACCGCGGTGCCATCGATGACAACCCCCAGATTGCCAGCGGCGTGCAGCAGCACTATCTCCAGCAGGTGCTCGACAACGTGCTGGCCGGCCGGCCCGCCGGCGTAGCCGACAAGCGCGCCGCCGGCTGCCTGATTAAAAGGTAAGTGAGTAGCTGATAAAGGGGATGGGTATAAGAGCGAGATGCTTCATCTGGCGTCCGCCTGTCGAAGCATCTCGCTCGCTTTTAGCACGTGCTAGTCTTCGCCTTCTTCCTCTTCCTTCTGCTCCAGCAAAATGGCTAACAACTGCGCAACCTCTTCGGCCTTAGCGGGTTCCTGGAGCTTTTCGAAGCCCACCTGCAGATTGCGCATGGCGCGGCGCAAGATGTCGAGGTGCGTGCAGGGCTCGTAAAAGCTATCCTGCGAGGTGATGCCGAGCTGGCCGATGTAGTGCTCAATATCGGACTTCGACAGGATAATACCCCGGTTGTAGCAGTTGATATAGAACGGCAGCACGGCCTTGCCTTCGTCGTCCTTCTTCACTAAGTAGGTCAGCACAAACAGGTTGGGCAGGTTCACGCCAAACACCGGGAGGTGGAGCCGCTGGGCCACCAACAGATAGATAACGCAGAGCGAGAGCGGATTACCGCGCTTGGTTTCCAGCACCCGGTGCAACATGGAGTTGGCCGGCGAGTGGAAGTGCTGGGTGTTGGCCGCGAACTTATGGGCGCGGAAAATGACGTGGTTCAGTACCTGCACCTGGTCGGCGGGGTGCATTTCGGGGCGCAGCAGCGTCCAGGCTTCAAAGCGCAGCTGCTCAATGGCGCGGTTAAGCGCCTGAAGGTCAGCGTCGGGGTACTGATACGAGTTCAGCAGCCACATGCCTTCGAGCAGGTCCTGCGCCCCGGCGTCGCGCCACACGCGCAGGCGGTGCTGCAAGCCCTCAAACTGAAGCTCGTGAATCAGGTTTTCGAGGCGGCTTTGCTGCTGCGGGTCCAGGGTTTCCTCCCAGGATTCTTCCAGAAAGGGGATAATAGCCTCGCCCAGGTTCTGAATTTCGCCTTGAATCTGGGGAGCGATTTCCGGGTCATCGAGCAGGGAAATAAGGGCTTTGATTTCAGTCGTAGTCATAAATCGCAGATTTTGCGGATTAAGCAGATTTCGCGGATTTTTAGTTGCGGCGGTCAGCGCGGAGTCGCGCGTCGGCTTTACTACTAAACAGCCGATGCCCAAATCGTTCCCGCTGCTGCGAGGAAGCGGTTTATAGAGGCCCAAAAGTCCTCTGCAAATCTCGCCAAGCCGTTTGCAATCAGCGAAATCTGCTTAATCTGCAAAATCTGCGATTTTAGCGCAGCAAGTTGGTTTTGGTTTAGCTCAGCGGCTCGCTACCCCAGCCATTCCTCAGTGCTTTCCCGGCATAAATACCGGAGCCCTTGGCTTGCGCGGCCTTGAAATAAGGCATCATACCCAGTTCCTCGCGGCTGATGATAGCATCGCCAGTTCTTTGGGAGGCGGGCCAGCAACTAAGCGGCCCACATGGCGTTGGGCTTAGTGATTTGCTGGTACCGCCAGGCGAAGTACAGGGAAATCATACCCCGGCGAGGCGGCGGGGACAGTTTGGATGATGAGGTGGCTACTGGCATAGTGTTCCATTACAGCGGAGATTCTGGCCTGGAAACTAGCTGTTTAGCGCCAAAAAGAGGACGAGTCTATTGACTCGTCCTCTTTTTAATTTCTTATTTCTACCCATTATTTAGCGACCATTTCCTGGTGTAGACGGAGCAAATCGAAGGGGTAGGGCCAGACGGTGAATTGCTTATGCCGCACAAACGTGACCGTGAGCAATGCGCGCAGCGTAGCCAGCTGCGCCGCCGACACGGGGCCATACGGATGAATCTGATAGAGGTGATGGCCGCGGGGCTCGGCCAGCTGGCTGGAGCTGGCCCCGCTCACGAGGTAGCGGTGCCCCTGGGGCGTGGCCCACACGCCGCCCGCGTACACGCCCAGCGCGGCCAGCGACTTGGCCGATGCGCCGGGCTCGGCGGCTTTTATCAGCTTGATAACGGGCCAGTTGGGCAGGGCGATGGCTTCGGTCTGCTCGATTTCCAGCGTGGTGCGGCCCACCAGCACGAAATGGGCCTTGCGCAGCGCCGATTTGGCTTTGTCGTCGGTGGGCTCCAGGGAAGCGTACTTCGGCTGGCGGCTCAGGAAACGCTGCCTAATCTCGCTCCAGGGAGCGAAGCGGGCTTTGAGCAGCTGCTTGCCTTCAAGCGTGTCCAAATCGGCAAACTGCAAGTCGCCTTGCTCGAAATAAAGCAGCCAGTTGTTGGTAATGAAGCCCCAGTCGGCGGGTAAATCGGCCAGCAGGGGTAGGCTGGGGCTGCCATCGGCAGCGGCGGCTTTGCCGGCAATTACCCATTTCAGCCACAGCTCGCTCAGGCACACATCCAGCTTAATGGCCAGAGTTTTTGCTTGGCGGACCTGCCTGGCCAGGTGCAGCCGGGCCTTTTTTTCCGCCTCCGATTCGGGCGGCGCGGGCTCGGTAGCTACTGGTTCCATGATGGTTGGCTCGGTTACGGCTTCATCAGCAACCGGCGGCTGGGCCGGGGGCGAAATTGGCGAGGCATACGCTAGAAAATCCGCGGCTACCGTGTATTCCTCCACCTCGTTCGGGTTGACATTCAGCGACTGCTTGACCACGGCCGGGAGGTTTTGGTAGAGAATCCGGTACGGGTCCTGGTAGCCGGCCAGGGCCAGCAGGGCCAGCTGCCGGTCGGTGGTTTCAAAGGCCGGGCGGTCGGCATCGAGCAGGGCCAGCACCGGGCGGGCAGCGTCCACCTTAGCGGCCGCTACCAGCTCAAACGCCAGCGCGTGCGCCGTTTTACCCTGCCTGAACTGGTGGCCGTTTAGCCACGTCAGGTAGTCATCAATGGGCACGGCAGTTGGGTTGAGGCGGTTGTCAACTACCTGCACCACGGGCAGGCGGTGCAGCGGCAGCGTTTCCGGACTGGGTTTCTGTCGCTGCATGGTTTCTTCGGCCAGCGCCACCCGAAAGCCGTAGCGGCCCAGGAAGCTGCTCAGCCGCTCCTGCACGTGCCGCACCTGGTACGAGCGGCTTTCCTGGTATTGCTGCGGGTGTTTGAGGCTGCCGTTGTGGTGCCAGTCGGCCTGCGTGTGCTTGCCCGGAAAAGTCCGCTGCTGGTACAGCTCCCGCGTAAACGTAGCGAC
The DNA here is from genome assembly GCA_001596155.1 of Hymenobacter psoromatis. NCBI lineage: Bacteria > Pseudomonadati > Bacteroidota > Cytophagia > Cytophagales > Hymenobacteraceae > Hymenobacter > Hymenobacter psoromatis. The sequence continues at coordinate 1,052,480 of CP014771.1, forward strand.
CTGGCTGGGCCGCAGCTGCCGCAAATACGTGTGCCCCTGGCTTTCAAACAGCTCAAAAAAAGCCCCCAAATGGGCGGAGTTGCTGGCCTGGGCCGGCTCAATGCGCTCGAAAGTGTTGGCTTCGACTTTCAGCGTTAGCGTGTAGGTTCCGGGCTGTTCCTCCACCACGGGCTGAATTTCAACGGCTGTTAAAAACTTGCCGCTTGGCTGGCCTTTCACCCGCAGGTAAAACTTGCTTTGGCACACGCGTCGGTCTTTGTCATTAGAGCCATTTTCGTAGAAGCACAAGGCCAACATTAACTTCAGCAGCACGTGCGGCTTCAACTCGTCGGGGCTTATCGACTCGGCAATTATTTCTTCGGGCTGCACTTCCTGGGGCTTTCCAAATGAGTAGAGCCAGGGGCGCGGCACCTCGTCGGCGGGCAGCAGCGTGTAAAGTGCCGCGCACGGCTCATCGAAGGTGAAGAAGTAAAAGGGCTGGTCAAATTTGTTTTTGTAGTCGTTGGTGAAGCGGCTGTAAAACCGGGCATCGGCAAAGCGCCGGAACCGGTTTTGCGTCTCCGACAGCCGGTAGCACCAGATGCTATACTTGCGGAGCAGCGCCGACCAGTCGGCCGGCAGACCAATATGCAGTTGGTTGGTGAGAACCTGTATTTCTTTGGTAGCCAGGCGCTTGGGTTGGGAAGAAACGGAAAGAGACATGCGTAAAAGGGGGTTAGAAGTAAAACTTAATGGCTTTCGTTAGGTCCAGACAAGCCTGCGTGAGCAGGTGCTGGGCGTTGGGCGGGTGGGGTAGCAGCGCCCCGGTGAGCACCACGATGCGGGCCGCCGCCCAGTCGGCCACCGGCTCAAATTGCGCATCGTAGTAGCGCAGGGCGGCCTCGTCTTCTTGAACTAAGTTGATGATGAGCAGGCGGCAGGGCTCGGGCTGGCCGGGGGGTAGGGCTTGGTTCAGGCGCTGCCACTTGCGGGCCATCTTCTCCTTAAAGTGCGGCTCGTTGAGCTTGGGGTGGTAGAGGCGGTCGTCGGGGGGTAGGGCGAACTGGCGCTGGGTGCGGATGCCGTAATTTTTGCAGTCGATGAAGATGGGGCGGTTCTGCACCCGCAGGTCGGCCACCTCAAATACCGCGTCGGGAATGCCGTCGCCGCTGGCCGCGATATCCTCCATTTTCAGCACGGCCACCACGGCCTCTTCGCCAATGGCCGCGGTCAGAATGGCCTGCTGCACGTAGGGCAAAAAGTACGCGCCCGCCTCGTGAAACGCCAGCTCGAAGCCCTGCCGCCGGAAGTGGCTGGCCAGGGGCGAATCGAGAAAGCGCGTGAGCGGCCGGTACACCGCGTTCACGTCCCAGGGCTCAAACTCGGCGCTGCGCACCGCAGGCGGCACCAACTGGTAGTCGCGGTTCATCCAGAGCTGGCCACCCTTGGCGTAGCCGGTTCGGAATACGCCCTGGATGGCTTGCAGCTCCCGGCCGTTCAGGTTGTGTTTCAGCACGTCTTCGCGCAGCTGCTGCCAGCGGGCGCGGGTGTTGGCGGGCTGGCCGGTTTGCTTGAACTGCTCAATATCGAGCAACAGCTGCTGAATGTGCTGGCGGGCGGTTTCGTTGGGGCGGTGCAGGTCCTGCAACTCGTCGTCCAGCGCCTGGCGCTCGGCGGGGGCCGTGCGGGCAATGCCGGCCAGCAGCGTTTGCATATTTTTAGAGGCGTAGCGCTCGTAGTTACGGCACGCGCCGGCCAGCTCGGGCTGGGTCGCAAACCGCTCCAGCGCCCCGTACACCGCATCGTCGAGCCACAGCTCCTGGGCGGGCATGGGCTGCCACACGCGCTCGATGCGCCCCAGCGCCTGCACCACCACGCTTACTTGGTTCAGCACGCCATCGGCCAGGGCCAGGTAGGTAGCATTGAAGCGGTTGAGGTGCCGCACGTGCCCCAGCTCGGCGGTGGCCTGGGCCTCTGATAGCAGCTTGGCATACAGCAGCTTCATCACCCCGTACACGTCACGCTTGATGGCGGCCGGCTCCTGGTCCGCTGCTTCGAGCTGGCGGGTGCCGCTGAAGTAGAAGTAGGGCGCTTCGAGCAGATGCAGGTAGCGAAAGTCGCGCTTGCCAGCCTCGTCCTCCGCCTCGTAGCCGGCCGCCGTCGGGTAGTATTGCAGGTTCACGCCGTTGCCGGCCGAGGGGTAGGTGGTGGCCACCAGCACCGGCCGGCCCTGCCAGAACAGCTCATTGTATTGCCGGGCCAGCGTGGGGTCGGCGCGCTTCGCCTGCCCAAACCGCGCATCGTACAGCACTACGTAGCAGGCCAGGCGCTCGTCGGTGGCCTCGTCGCGGTACCACACCTCGTAGCAGGGCAGCTGCGCCGACGAGCCGGGCAGCGGCGCGGCTCCGTACCAGCCATCTTCGTCGCCGCCCTTTTGCAGCAGCAGCGCCACCTGCCGCACCGAGTTCAGGAATAGCAGATGGGTTTGGTCGGCGGGGAGTTCGCCGGCGGCGCTTTGGCAAGCCAGCCGGGCCAGCAGACCGAAAAAATGCCGTACCCGCCGCAGCCGGTGACCAGTGGGGCCGCTCTCGCCAAAGTTGTCGTGGTTGCGGGCAATGGCCGCCAGCTGCGGGCCGAAAGCCACGTCCATATCCAGCGGCGCGGCCTGGTGCAGGGTAATGGTGTTGCCGCGCGCGGCGGCTTTGGCTGCGTTAGCCCGCTCGATATCCTGCTGGTCCTCCGCAGTAGTATCCAGGGGCTGAAAAGAGCTGGTGGGGTCCGAAGGGTGCGCCAGGCCGGCCCAGTCGAAGTTGCGCAGCACCCGGCCAATGTGCGCCGTAGCCGACAGCCCGAACACGAGGTGCGCCCGGCCCATCTCGCGCATCAGCGCCTCGGGGCTGGTGGGCAGCGAGCGGTAGCTGATGGCTACCTCGTGCGGGTCGGTGAGGCGGCTGCGGTCGGCCTCAATTTCGTACAAGCCAAAGCCATTGGCCAGCAGGTTGCCGTAGTTGGTTTCGTAAAACTCGGTCTGGTGGCTGACCGGCCGAATGCGCTGCACCTCGGCCCGGTAGTCGGTGTTGCCGAAGCATTGGCGCAGCAACTCGGGGTACACATCTTCGTGCTCGGTTTTCAGCCAGCTGAATAGCCGGATAATATCCTTTACGGCCCGGTTCACCACGTCGAGCAGCACGAAGGCTTTTTGGCCGTTTTTGCTGGTTGTCAGCTCAAAGGTATTCGGGCGGCTGGGGGTGCGGCTCAGGTACACGGGCTGCTGCACCAGCGAGTAGTTCGACTGGAAAATTGCCTTGCCCCGCAGCTCTTTGTCCTCACTCACGAAGTGCGTGATATTGGGGAAATCAATGTCGTGCTTCTCCCTCAGCACTTCAATCTGAGCGCAGATTTTCGCCAGCCGGTCGCGGATGGGCTGCCAGCGGGCCTCGCAGGCCAGGTAGCCGCTGTAGGCCAGCTTTTGTTCGCTGATGCGCCGGTAAAACGTCTGCACCAGGCCGAAGGGGTCGCGCACCTCGCGGTCGTCGGCCAGCATGGTCAGCAGGTCGTTTTCCAGAAAATCGAATTCATCGAACACGAACACGTAGCGGCCCGTGGCCGGAGCCGCCCACTGGCCCAGCCGCTGGGTCTTTTCGCCATCAAACACCCCGTGGAAAGCCTTCTGCACCGTCAGCAGCAGCAGCCGGCAGGCGGGCGTTTCCCGAAAGTGCAGGTAGGGAAACAGCGCCCGCCACAGCGGCAGCTCTGCCAGCGTGCGGGCTTCCTGCTGGGTGGTCCTTTGCCCCTCGGCCGGGGTAGCGGTGGCGGCCAGCCGGGCCAGGGTCAGCAAGCCCTTGAGGGGCCGCAGCAGCTCGCGGGCCAGCTCGGCCACGTCAAACAGCCCCGCCAGCGCGGCCTCCTCCATTGCCTGCACCCGCGCTAGCCGGGTGGCCCGGCCCCGCAGTCGTTCCAGGGTGGTGGCGGTGAGCGGGTTGCGTTGGTTGTAGTCGGCGAGCAGGGCGGGGGCGGCCGGGTGGTCGAGCAGGCTGGCCAGCAGCCCTTGCGCCAGGGCTTCGCGCAGCTGGTCGGCATCGCGCTTTTGCTGCACGTGCAGGCCCTGGTCTTCGACCTGGGCGGCCATCTCGTCCAGCAGTTGAATGCGGTTAGCGACGTAGATGAACTTGGTATCGGCCGGGAAGTCGCCGGAGCGGAGCAGCGCGGCCAGGCTACTGGTTTTGCCCAGGCCGGTGCCGCCCAGCACCAGCTTCAGGCCCGTATCGTGGGCCAGCAGAGTGCGGCAGTAATAATCAGTGTAAGAACTCATTAGCGAAAATAAGGTGAGTAGACCAGCAGAAAAGCACGGGGTAGCCACTGCTGGTCTCCGGCGTTTTTTCCATCTTGTGTTCGCAAACCTCCCCCACCCCAGTCCAGCCTATCAAAACTGGTAATCTGACTCGAAAATATTTTTCCTGATGCCCGTTACTAAGTTGGCATACCTCCGCTACCAGACCATCGACCACTGCCTGAGAAACCGCCAGCGCATCTGGCAGGAAGCAGACTTGTTGCAAGCTCTTTCGCACGCGCACCGCGAGCACACCGGCTCGGACAAGGGCATTAGTCGCAGCACGCTTTTCACGGATTTGAAGGCTATGAAGCCGGGCGGGGCCACGGGCTTCGAAGCACCTATCGCGCACACCAAAGACAAAGGCTACCATTACACGCGGCCAGGTTATTCCATTTCCCAGTCGCCCGTTTCCGCCCCCGATGTAGTGGTGTTGCACCAGGCATTGCTGGCCCTGCGGGCCATTCGGGGCGTGGGGCTGGCCACGGCGCTGGACGACATTATTCGGCGGGTGGAAAGCCGGCTAGCCCTGACGGGCAGCACCAGCCCAATACCCACCGCCCTGCAATTCGAGGCCGCTCCCGACTACACGGGCACGCAGTGGCTACAGCCGCTCTACGAAGCCATTCAGCAGCGGCAGCCCCTGCGGCTGGCTTATCGGTCTTACCGGGCAGCGGAGGCCTCCCTGCATATCGTGCATCCGCACCTGCTGAAGGCGTATCTGCACCGCTGGTTTCTGGTGGGGCACTCGCCTACGGAGGCTGGCCCGCGGGTTTTCGCCCTCGACCGCATTACTGGCAGTGCGCCTACCCCCCTACCCTACGTGCCGGCGGCCGTGGATTTTGAAACCTATTTTCAGCACGTCATCGGCCCCACAGTGCCGCTTGGCGAAGTGCCGACTACCGTGCATCTGCGCTTTTCGGGGGGCCGCGCGCCCTACGTGCACACCAAGCCGCTGCACCGCAGCCAGTGCCTGGTGGCCGGCACGGCGGGCCTGGAACTGACGCTGCATGTCATTCCCAACCCGGAGCTGGTCACGCAGCTGCTCAGCTTTGGGGCTGATGTGGAGGTGCTGGCTCCCGCCAAGCTACGGGCTACTATGCAGAAGCGGCTAGGGGCTGCTTTGGCCCGCTACGGTAGCTAAAGCTGACACTTAGGCGGCGGCCGGTTTAGTTTAGGGTTTCAAAACAGCATCCCAGCGCTTCGGGAGTCTGTTTTCTTTTTTCCATCTATTCGCATCCTGCTGTGAGTCAATCCTTACCAATTTCTTCTGTATCACCCGCTTTTCAAAACCCTAATGCGGAGCTTGCCGCTGAGATAGCACGGGCCTTTCAGCAGGCGGGCCTCATCAATGCCGACGACCAAGCCCTTTGTGAGCAGATGCTGAATGGCACGGTCCCGGCCAATGCCAACGCCTGGCAGCAGTTGCTGGAAATTCTGCCCTACCCCCCTACTTCTACTCAGCCCGATGCCCTCTAGAATTGCGCAGCTAAAGCTGGCCAACTACCGGGGGGCATCTCAGCCCCTCACAGTCGCGTTCGACCAGCACAAAACCATCATCCTGATTTTTGGTGAAAATGGCACGGGTAAAAGCACCTTGGTTGATGCCATCGACGCGGTAGCAAACGAATCGCTGGGCTCCATCGCGGGGCGGGGGGCGGGGCAGGGGGTTCACCAGTATCTACGGTCTTTAGTGGCGGCGGGTCAGCCAGAGGTTGAGCTTGTTACCAAGGCCGGCCATAGCTGGCGGGCTACCCTCAAAGGCCGCCATATATTCGTGCAGGCCATTGGCAGCCACGGCTTGGCCCGGTCGCCGGTGCATGTGCTGCGCCGCGGCAAGCTGCTAAAACTGTTGGAAGACCGACCGGCCGACCGCTACGCCGCCATGAAGCACTTCCTGGACGTGGCCGCCGTGGAAGCCAGCGAAGCCGTTTTGCGCGCCAGTTATGCCGTTTTAGAAACTGATTATAAACAGCAGGAAACCACGCGCAAAAGCGATGAAATCTTATTGCGCGAAGAGTGGGAGCGCCATAAACTGCCGCACGAAACGGCTACTACCCCCCTGGAATGGGCGCAGGCCCGGCTACGGGTGAATATAGATACTTTACGCAAGAATGCCGCGCAGCTGGGAGCCATCCGGCAACTGCTCCTGAACCTGGCCACCACGACCGACCACACCCTGGCCCGCGGTAAAGAACGGCAGGCGGCCCAGGATGCTTACCAACAAACGCAGATTCAGCTCGCGGCCCTACCCCCCACTACGCAGCCGGCCGCGCTGGTGGCTGTGTTGCGCGATACTCTGCACTACTTGCAGCAACCGGGCAGCCACTCCGCTACCTGCCCGGTTTGCGCCGCTGCTACCGACGAATCTCAGTTGCGCACGCACCTCACCGAGCGCCTGCAAGCCCTGCAAACTACGGCTACCGTGGTAGATGCGGACCTGAACGCTGCCCAGGCGCTCCGGGTAGCCAATGACCGCTTGCAGCAGGCCAGCCGCAGCCTCACCAACCAGCTTGACCAGCTGGCTACTTTGCTGGCAATACGTACTCCTACCGCCCTGGCCACCTGCGCGCCAGCGTGGGCCACTTACCACGCGGCGGCCCCAACCGCCACGAAGCCGAACCTGAAGACGCGGGCCGCTTATAAATTAGCCTGCCAGCTACAAACCCAGCTAGGTGACCTGGAGGCTGAAAGCCAGGCACTGACCACGCAAGTCGGGTTATTCGATTCATTGAAAAGCCGAATTGCCAACTCGGAGCATATTTCGCGCAAGCTGTCCGGGACCGATGCCAGCCGCCGCCGTCTCAAGCAGGCTTTGGACATCGTAACCGAGCAACGCAAACAGTTTACCCAGCGCGTGCTCAACTCCATCACGGCGGAGGTTAATCGGCTTTACGCAGCCATTCATCCCGCTGAAAATATCGGGCTCGACCGGCTCGAAATGGACCCCAATCGCCGGGCTTCGCTTACGCAACGGGTTAATTTCGTGGGCCATAGCGCCGACGTGCCCCCGCAAGCCTATTTCAGCGAGTCGCACCTCGATACGCTGGGCTTTTGTATGTGGCTGGCACTGGCCAAGCTCAGCGGGGCGCAGGAAGCCATTTTGGTGCTGGATGACGTATTTACCTCCGTTGATTTGGAGCACTTTCACCGCATTAGTGACTTGCTCGATGCCGAAGCGCCCTACTTCAAGCAGGTCATCATCGCCACCCACAGCCGCCGCTGGTATGACCGCTACCAACGGCACCGCGACAACGTGCAACTACTGCGCCTGGAGCGTTGGTCGCTCGCGCAGGGCATTCGGGTATTCAGCGAAAAAACCTTTGTGGCCGAGCTGGAAACTTCTTTGGCCCAGGTGCCCCTCAACCGGCGCGATGTAGCCACGCAGGCGGGCATATTAGAGCGGTTTCCAAATCACTGTACATGATAGCCACAATGGTCAAACCAGTTTTTGGCATCCTGTTCGGTTACCCACTCGGCGGCGGCCCGGATAGCTTCCTCCAGCAGGTCGCGGGTGCGGGCCTGGGCGGTGCGCAGCCACGTCTTGAGTTTGCTAAAAGCTAGTTCAATGGGGTTAAAGTCCGGCGAATAAGGCGGCAGGTAGCGTAGCCGCGCCCCGTAGCTTTTCACGATTTCATCCAAGCCTTCCACCTTATGCACCGACAAATTATCGAGCACCACCACGTCGCCCGGCCGCAGGCTGGGGCCGAGCACCTGGTCGAGGTAGGCGGCAAACACGTCGCCGTTAACGGCCCCGTTGACGCTGAGCAACGCCCCGAGCCCGTCCGGGGTCAGGGCGGCGAGGAGTGTCACGTTCGGGCCGTTGTGCAACGGCACAGCTTGGTCCAGGCGCTGGCCGGCCGGGGCCCGGCCGTAGCGGCGGCAATAAGTAAGGTTGGTGCTCGTCTCGTCCACGAACACGAAACGGGTAACATCCTCTTGCTGAATATCTTCCAAAAATAAGCGACGCAAGGCTACGACGCGTTCGGTGTCGCGCTCGGCAGCGTGGATGCTTTTTTTTTGCGGCCCCAGCCTAGGCTTTCCACTGCCCGCCATGTGCTCGTACGGCTCAGGACGGGGCCGTTGGCGGCGAGCAGGGCGGTGCCCAGTTCGGCCAGTGTCGCGTCGGGCTGCGCCACCAGGCAGGCCTGCAATAGGTCCCGGCCCGTCGGGTCCAGGCGCGGTGCCGCGCCGCCGCTCGCGGGCAGGGCCGCCAGTGAACCGCTCGTGCGCTGGCGGCGCAAAAGCTTGTCCACGAAGGAGATGGAAACGCTGAATTGCGCCGCCACTTGATAAATTCGGGCCTGCGGCACGGCACACGCCGCCGCTACCCGTTCTCGCAAATCAATCGAATACGCTTTCATGCACAAAAGGTACGTGAGATTCTGTACACTGACTTGGAAACCGCTCTATTGGAGGAACTACTGCAATCAATTGCTGCCCTGTACCGATGCCTCATGCCGCTGTACGAGACCCCAAAGTTTGTACTTCATGAATTACTAAGCGGCACCACTAAAGTGCTGAAAATAGCAAAAGTGAAGCGCTTGAAACTGGTGCCAACCGGGCTGCCACTCCTCGACCCCAATAGCGTGGATGCGTGGGAAACCATTGAGATTTGGCCCTTATTTGCAGCGGTGAGCCGCCACAGTACCAACCCCCGCAATGCCGGAGTTCACTATAGCCAGCCAGGGCTGGAATTAGCAGATGAGGAAATGGAGGCTTTCGCCACTGCGGCCTTGGCACTGGCGAAAGCCCTGACCTGCCCGATATGCTTCGAGCTTCCCCGCAAAATAGTAGCTGGCAGCTACTTAGGGTGCAACTGCCGAGTGAATAAAATGCAGTTGCTTCCTATTCAACGGCCTTAAGTGAGCTACCCAATAACTTTCCCCATGTCCTACCCACTCTACCGCAGCCTCTTCAGCGCCGACCGCGCCCCGGCAGCGGTGCGGGTGCTGCGCAGCCACGAGGCGGCGCTGGTGCTGTGCTTTTTGCAGGAGAATTTTAAGGCGGGCAGCTACGCGCCGGTGCGGGCCAACGACTGGCTGGCCGGGCAGCTGGCCGACTTTCTGGAAACCTGGGACGTGCGCGGGGACGACGACGCGGGCGACCTGCCGACGCTGGGCCTCTCGTGGGCTGAGCGGGCGGCCCGGCTGCTGCGCGACTGGGTGCGCAAGGGCTACCTCACGCTCTACACTGATGAGCAAGGCGCTGACCAGCACACTCTTACACCCGAGCTAGAGAGTGTGCTCGATTGGGTGCAGTCGCTGCTGAACAAGCCCACGTTCGTGGGTACCGAGTCGCGGTTTCTGGATATTTTGCAGAAGCTGCGCGAGCTGGTGCAAAACTCGGCCGACGACTGGCAGGCCCGGCTGGCCGAGCTGGAAAAGCAACGCAGCGCCCTCGACGCGCAGATTCGGGAGCTGAAGCTGACCAAAACCGTGCGCACCTACGAGAACTACGAAATCGCGGAGCGCTACCAAACGGTGAGCGGCGTGGCGCGGGGCCTGCTGCGCGATTTTCGGGAGGTGGAGGGCAATTTTCGGGACATTACCCAGCGCATCTACCAGCAGCAGGCGGCGGCCGGCCACACCAAAGGCGGCCTGCTGGGCCTGGCCCTCGATGCCCTCGACGAGCTGCGCCTCACGGCCCAGGGCCGCAGCTTTGAGGCATTTTACCGGCACCTGAACGACCCCCGGCAGCGCGCCGAGCTGGATGCGCTGGTGCGCCAGGTGTTTGAGCTACTGACCGACCGGGGCCTGGCAGCCGGCGACGAGTTTCTGCGCAAAATCCGCCCGTACCTGCTCGGCGAGGGGCGCAAGGTGAATGACTCGTTTTATGCCCTGGCCCGCAAGCTGGAAAAGATACTTTCGGAGAAAAACCTGCGCGACCGGCGCAAGTCGCTGGCGCTCATCCACGACATTCGGGCGCTGGCCTTCGCCGTGATGGACAGCCCACCCACCGACCCGGCTTTTCTGGAGCTGGAGGGCCGCGCCGATTACCTCGCCACCGAAAGCACGGTGGCCCTCAAGGAGCGCGAAAGCGCCATTGTGCCCCGCGTGCTGGCCGTGGCCCGGCCCGAAGAGCCCGAGCTGGCGGCCCTGGTAAGCCCCCGCGTGGTGGACAAGGCCCGCCTCGCCGCCAACATCAGCGCCCTATTGCGCGACCAGAGCCAGGTAACGCTGCGGCAGGTGGTGGCCGCCCACGCCCTACGCCACGGCGTGCCCGAGCTGATGGCCTACGGCAGCATCGCGGCCAATTCGCCCAAGCACCTCATCAACCAGCAGCAAAAGGATATTTTTGACCTCGGCGACGGGCGCTGGTGCAAATTTCCCGAGGTTATTTTTTGCCGATAAGGCGTAAGAATAATCAGCTAAAATCTTCATTACCTAAGACTTAAGCAAATCGTCTGTCATTGCGAGCGCAGCGCGGCAATCGCCCCAGAACGAAATCGTTCGGGTGTCGTTCCGGGGCGATTGCCGCGCTGCGCTCGCAATGACGGACGATTTGCTTAAATCATATACTATCACCCTACCAAAATCCCTACCCCCTTGCCCGCTCCCTACGCCTCCGTCATTATTAAGCTGCTGCAAAGCCACGCTCTTTACGACACCGACGACCGCGCGCACTGGCAGCAGCTGGAGACGCACGAGACGGCCGTGCGGGCGCACTTTGCGCAGTTGGGGGTGGTGCTCGACCTGAACCGGGCCGATGGCTACGCCCGCCTCACCCAGCCCGAACCGGCCGACGACGACCCCGCCCCGCCCCTGCGTCTGCTGCGCCGAGTGCCACTCAGCTACGAGCAGGCGTTGCTGGGCGTGGTGCTGCGCGAATGGCTGGAAGAGCACGAAAGCAGCGCCCACGCCGCCAGCCCGCGCCTCTACGCTACCCGCGAGCAGCTGCGCGAGCGGGTGGAGCTGTTTTTTCGGCAGCAACCTAATCAAAAGGCTTTTTTGAGTAAGCTGGACACTATTATTGAGCGCCTGACGGAGCACGGCTTCCTGAAAATAACGCACAAGGACGACCTTCATCCCGACCAGACGCGCTACGAGGTGAAGCCGCTGCTGAAGGCTAAAATCAGCCTCGAAAAACTGAGCGAATTTTTAGAAAAACTACGAAACCATGCCGAGTCTGTTTGAGGCGGTGGCCGGGCCGGCGGGCTACCGGCTCAAGCTGCTGGAGGTGTTCAACTGGGGCACGTTTCACGAGGGCGACGGTGGCCAGGACATCTGGCGGCTGGTGCCCGATGGGCAGAATACGCTGCTGACGGGTAGCAACGGCTCGGGCAAAACCACCCTCGTGGATGGCCTGCTGGCGCTGCTGGTAAACCCCACGAAGCGGTTTTTCAACCAGTCGTCGGGGGCCGAAAGCCGGAGCGGCCGCAGCGAAGAATCTTACGTGGAGGGCCACTACGGCCGCACCCAGGACGAGGAAAAGCAGAACACCAAGCCCGAAAAGCTGCGGCCCAACCAGCGGCAGACCTACTCCATCCTGCTCGGCGTGTTCACCAATCCGCACAGCTTGCCTATCACGCTGGTGCAGGTGCGGTGGTTTGGCACAGGCGGGATGCAGCGCAAGTTTTTGGTGGCCAAAGCCGAACTGAACATTGCCGACCACATTCCCTTTGGCACTAACACGCCCTGGGTGAACGGGTTGAAGAAGCGGTTCGCGCCGGGCGTGGTGGAGGACTTTCCCACGTTCGCGCCCTACGCGGCGGCGTTTCGGCGGCTGTTTGGCATGAAGGAAAAGGCCCTGACGCTGTTCAACCAGACGGTAGGCATGAAGGTAATCGGCAACCTGGACGATTTTATTCGGACCAATATGCTGGAGGAAAGCACCGCCGAAGCCGAATTCAGCAAGCTGATGGGCAACTACCAGACCCTGCTCGTGTCGTACCGGGCGCTGGAAAAAGCCAAAACTCAGCTCGCGCTGCTGCGCCCGGTGCATGAGCGCAACCACGAATACGAGGACTTGCAACAGCGGCTGCGCCAGACGCAGGAGGATAAACGGCGGCTGGAACCGTGGTTTGCCCAGCAGCAAATTCGCCTCTGGACGGCCGAAACCGCCCGCCTCGACCGGGAGCTGGACCGCCTCGGCGGGCTGCTGGCCCAGCAGGAAGCCGACCTGGAAACCGCCGATGAGCAGCGCGTTCGGCTGGCCGGGCAGCTTGACAACGACCAGATTGGCCGCGAAATAAAGGAGCTGGAGCGCCAGATTCGCGAGCTGGAAAAGAGCAAAAGCACCAAAGAGCAAGCCCTGAACAGCTACAACCGCCTGGCCCGGCAGCTGGAGCTGGTGGCCGACCCCGACGCGGGCCTATTCGAGGCCAACATTGCCCAGGCCGGGGCGGCCCGCCAGGCCACGCAGGCGCTTCAGCAGCAGCTCGCGGAGCAGAAATACGCCGCCCGCACGGCCCGCGACGCGCAAAAAGCTGATTTTGAGCGGCTGGAAGCCGACGTGACGCAGCTGCAAAAAAGCACGGGTAAGGTAACGGGCCGGGTAGCCGATATCCGGCAGGAAATCCTGGACGCGGTGGAGGCCAGTCCGGTCGATATTCCGTTCGTGGCCGAAATCATGCAGGTGAAAGCCGAGGAAAAAGCCGTGTGGAACGAGGCGATTGAAAAGCTGCTGCACAGCTTCGGGCGCGACCTGCTGGTGCCGGAGCACCTGTACGCGGCGGTGCGGGCGCACGTGCATCACGAGCGCGACCTGCGTGGCAAAGTCGTGTTTCATCGGGTGGATAACAAAACGCCCCGGCCCATTTTCCCGGATGCGCGGACGGTGGTGGCTAAGCTCGATTTCAACCCCAAAAGCCCGTTTGCGGCCTGGGCAGAAAACGCCGTGGCGGCGCGGTTCGGCTACGTCTGCACCGAGGATTTCACTACGTTCGAGCGGGCGGAAAAGGCAGTGCTGCCGTCGGGCCTTATTCGCAACAAAAACCGGCACGAGCGCGACGACTCGGCCGCCCACCGCCACATTCTGGGCTGGGACAACCGCGAATTATTGCGCGAATACCAGCGTCGGGGCCGCGAGTTGAGCACGGCTATCAGCCAGGCGGAAAGTAATTTGCGGCGAATAGACAAAGAACTGGAACGCGCGGCGAAACGCGAAAAGGACCAGGATGCTTTCCTGCTTTTCAACCAGTTTCCGAAGCTGGACTGGCAGGCCGACGCGCACCACGTTACGCAGCTGACGCGGCAAAAAGAGGCGCTGGAACACGAAAACGCTTCCCTCAAAACGCTGAAAGAGCAGCTGGCCGCGCTCCGGCAAGACATTGATAAACTGAGTAGAGACCGGGAGCAGACCCGCGACGAGTTCAAGGACGCGGAGAAGAGCCTCCAGGCCCTGGCGGCGGAGCAACGGGAACAGCAGCACCTGCTCGAAACCTTCGACGCGGCTGACCTGGCACCGCCCGCCGCCGGCCTGGCCGCGCTGACGGAGCCCGTGCGCGAGGCGCTGACGTATGGGCAGTTTTTCGTACAAAAGGAGCAGCTGGAACGCATGGTAACGCAGCAGTTGGCCGCCCTGCACCACGACAAGGAAACGCAGAAAAAAGCCATTCGGGAGGCCATGCGGGGCTTTTTGCTGCCGGGCGAGGAGGTGCTGCGCAAGTTTGCGGACTGGCACAGCGACACCCGCGAGCTACGCAATGAAATGGACCAACTGGCCGAATACCTGGACCGCTATGCGCAAATCCGCAACGAGCAACTGGCGGAGCTGGAAACCCGCTTCCGCGATGAGTTCAACCGGGGCGTGACCAAGGCGCTGACCGACTACTGCCAGTCGCTGGAGACGCAGCACGAGGCCATTTGCGACACGATAGACGAGATAAACCAGTCGCTGCGCGACATTGATTTTAACCTCAACCCGGATACCTATATCGAGCTGGTCCGCACCGACTCGCGCACGCCCAGCATCCGCGCCTTCCGCGAGGAGCAGCTCAAAAGCTGGGTGCCCGACCTGACGCTACTGGATTTTGCCGCCGACCCCAAGGAGGCGCAGCTGGCGCATTTCGTGGCGCACATTCAGCCCTTCATCACCGAGCTGCAAGCCAGGGAAAACGAGAAATGGCGGCAGCAGGTAGCCGACGTGCGCAACTGGTCCACCTTCAAGGCCCGCGAGTATTACCGGGCCGACAAAAGCCTGAAAAGCGTGTACGAAAGCTCGGGCAGCCTCTCGGGCGGCGAGGGCGCGCAGCTGGCCTACACGGTGCTGGGCGCGGCCATCGCGCACCAGTTTGGCATTGGGCGGCGCGCGGCGCAGGTGGCCCGCTCGTTCCGTTTTATCGTTATTGATGAGGCTTTTAGCAAGCTTGATGAGGACAAGTCGAAGTACCTGCTCAACCTCTGCCGCAGCCTGGGCTTGCAGCTAATGGTGGTGACGCCGCTTACTTCCCTACCCCTGCTGGAGAAGGATGTCGAAGTCATTCACTGGGTAACCAAGGGCAAGCCCGACACCCGCAAGTCGGTGGTCGTGGACGTGCCCATTGGGCGCTACGCGGAGCGGAAAGAAGCCTTGCTGGCCGAATCGGAAGCCGAAGAAGCCGCCGCCGCCCATGATTAGCCTGCCCGAGCTGCGCGCCAAAGCCCTGCGCCGCTACCCCCGCGTGCTGCGGGCGCACCTGGCTGGCGAAGTCCTTTTCCCGCTGCTCATCCCAACCGACAAAACCCTGGACCGCGGCCAGGGCCACGAACACATTCATGCCCAGCAAAGGGAGCTGCTAGCCCACGCGAAAAACCGCACGGGCCACGGGTACTGGCTCACTACCAGGCTAAACCGCAAAACCGGCCAGAGTGAAATCAAGCGCGTTGAGTTTGAAACCCTAACTGACTACCTATCCTTTATGGATAAAACGGCCGAGTTCGCGGTTTTTGAAAGCAACGCGGCCCTAACGGCGGCTACCGTGCCCACGCTGCTCCCGCTACCCGCCCTACCCCCCCTGCTGCTCGACTACGCCGCCGCATGGCCCGATTTGCTGCTGGTGTGCCAGTATTTTCAGCAGCACCCGCAGCCCAATCAATACGTGCGCAACTTGCCGCTGGCGCTGCCTACCAAGTTCATTGAGCGGCACCAATCGGCCTTGCGCCCGCTGCTGGACGCGCTGATTCCCGCACCACTTCGAGCCGACGAAAGCGATTTTTTCCGGCGCTTTCACCTGCTGCTGGAGGAGCCCGGCATCAAGCTGCGCTTCCTGGATGCGGCGCAGCGGCTGCACCCGGCCGTATCGCAGTGCAGCCTGTGGGTCAGCGAGTTTCGGCAGCTAAACCTAGCCAGCCAGCGAATATTTATCGTCGAAAACCTGACGACTTTCCTGTCCTTTCCGCCCGTGCCGGAGGCAGTTGCTATCTGGGGCGGCGGCTTCGCGGTGAGCCTGCTGGCCGGGGCCGACTGGCTGGCAACCAAGCAGTTGTTTTACTGGGGCGACATCGACGTACACGGCTTCCAGATTCTGGCCCGGATTCGGACGCACTACCCGGCCATTCGCTCCTTATTGATGGATGAAGCCACCTTTGCCGCGCATCACCGGGGCGAGCAGGGCGACCAGTTTCAGGCGGCCGCCCTACCCCAGCTCACGGCGGCCGAGCAGCCGCTCTATGATTCTTTGCTGCGCACCAACGCGCGCCTGGAACAGGAAAAACTGCCCCTGGCTTACGTAATGGCGGCCATCGCGCAAGCCACCGGCCACCCTACCCGGCGCGGCGCACCTTAACTTGCGGTGGCCAGCATTTCGTTTGTTTTTATGCCTAACGACCCCGCCGCCGACTCCATTATTGACGTAACGGGTCTTCTTCTGCCCTACCCCCTCCCTACTGCCGCAGGCCCACCAGCGCGGCACCGGTCAGGATGGCTTTGGCACTGTCGGCGAAATGGTACTGTAGCTGCGGAATGGCCAGGTTGTAGAGCTGCAATTCGCTCTGGTGGTTGAGGGCCAGATTAGCCGCCGCGATGCGGTTGTCCTGGCCCATTTGCAGAATGGAGTGGCTGCCGGGGGTAGCGCCCGCCACGACCCGCAGAAACTTCAGGTTATTCTTAATCAGCTCGATGTGCGTCGCATTATCTTGCTGCACACTCAGGCTATCCTGCGTGAAGCCTTCCACGACAACCGGGCTGGCCGCGAAGAAAATCTCCTGCTTATCGCGGTGGCGCGCGCCGTTGAGCGCGTAGTCCGCATTGGCCGTGAGCTGGGTGAGCTGCGGGCAACTGATGACCACCGCCGTCTGCCCCAGCGGCACGCGCTGGTCGGGAAACGCGGCCGTAATTACCAGGCGGCTACCCTGCTGATGCACTTGCACATACTTGGCCGCCCGCGGGCTGATGCGCACCCGGTAGGGGCCGGCGATAATCTTAATGCCCACCACACCGGCGGCCGGCGCTTCTACTTCGGTAAAGTTGCTAAACTTGAGCGTGGCGTAATCGTGCAGCGGGTCTTTGAAGGCGCCCGAGCGATACTCGGCGCGCAGGGCCATGTTGTAGGCCGTGAGCGAGGCCAGCAGCACGAGCAGCGCGGCCAGCAGGAAGGTGGTGCTAGTTTTCATGGGGGGTAGGCGCAAGGGTTGCGGCTTGCGCCGTTTTGAAAGCTTCGTAGCGCTGGGCCAGCTCGGCAAGGCTGATGTCGAGCAGCGAAATAGTGTTGAAAAACGCGGGCAGCTCGTGCTGCAAAAACCGCTCGCGGCGGTGGGCGCGCACCTGCGCCGCGCCGGCCGGAGCCACGAACAGGCCCAGGCCGCGCCGATTATACACCACGCCCTGGCTTTGCAGCAGCTCGTAGGTGCGCATCACGGTGTTGGGGTTGACCTGCAGCTCGGCGGCCAGCTCGCGCACCGACGGGATTTTGTGGTCGGGCGGCCACTGCTGACGCAGCACCTGCTCGCCCACGTAGCTGGCTATCTGGAGATAAATCGCCTCATTATCGTTGAATTCCATGCGCTAGAGCTGTTTTTCGGTGAGGCGGGCGTAGGCCGCCGCCCACAGCAGCGCGGCCAGCACCAGGGGCACCAGCGCCAGCCACTGGAGCTGGTGGTCGGGCACGCTCACTACCCCCGCATCGAGCACCGCCGCGCCGAAGGGAAAAGCCTGGTGCAACTTGCCGCCCAGCATCCGGGCAACTACCTGATAATTAAGCACCCCAGCCAAGAGAGCCAGTCCAAAGCCCAGGAAGGCGACCCTGACCGGCTGGAGGCGCTGGAAGAAAATACTACCCCACAGCGCCAGCCCGTGCAGCACCAGATATAGGCGCACCACCCGATAAATTGGCTCCGAAAACAAGGGCACCAACGTCTTATCCTTCACCCCCATAGCGTTTACTACCAGCCAGTCGGCCAGGTAAAACGCAATAGTAAAAACCACCAGAAAAACCGGCAGCGAAAACAGCCACGCCACCCCAAACTTTTCTAGCTGCGAGGCCGGCAGCGTGAGCGCCAGCGCGGCCTGCCGCCCCGCGCCATACTGCCCCAGCACCGTGCTTGTGAAGAAGCTGCCCGCCGCCAGCACGAACATCGTGAAAAAGACACCCTGCATCTGCTGGTTCAGGCGGCCACTATTGAGATAGGTGATGAAGCCCAGCACCAGCACCATGCCGCCCAGCAGCACGGCCGCGCTCATGAGGTAGGTCTTCCAATGCTCGGCGGTGTGCTTGCGCAGTAGGCGGCCAAAGCGCGCGAGGTTAATGTACTGGCTCATGTTGCAATTGAAGTTGGGTGAGGTAAGTGGCCAGGGTAGTATCGGGGCCGGTGAGGGCGTTGAAGAGCAATTCCAAATCGACTTTGCTACCCCCTCCGCCGTCGTGGTTGGGCCGAATAACTTGCCGACCGCGCACCGACGGCTCGGCGTAGAGGGCTTCGGGCGCGGCCACGCCCACCGGCGCGGTGCCGAAGCTGAGCTTACCGGCCAGCTCGTCGATGCTGGCGTTCAGCACGATGCGGCGCTGGTGCAGCACCAGCACGGTATCAATCAAGCTGTCGAGGTCGCGCACCTGATGGGTCGAGATGATGACGCAGCGGTCCGCGCCGAGCGCGCCGGCCACGAGCTTGCGAAACTGCGCCTTGCTGGGAATGTCGAGGCCATTGGTGGGCTCGTCGAGCACCAGCAGGCCGGTATTGGTGGCCAGGGCGAAGGCGATGAGCGCCTTTTTCTGCTGGCCGTAGGAGAGCGCCGGGAGCTTGGTGAGCGCCGGCACGTCGAGCTCGCGCAGGTATTCGTGGAAGGCTGCCGCCTCGAAGCGGGGGTAGAAAACGCCCGTGCTGGCCGCCAGTTGCGTGGCCGACACGGGCGGCACCTGCACGTCTTCGGGCAGAAAAAACAGGTCTTCGAGCGTGGCGGGCCGGCGCAGAGCGGCAGCGTGGCCCTCCACCTCGCAGCTGCCGCTGAGCGGGAAAGCCAGCCCCACGATGTTTTTGAGCAGCGTGGACTTGCCCGCGCCGTTCTTGCCCAGCAGGCCGTAGATGTGGCCCCGGCGCAGGTCCAGACTGAGATTTTCGAGCTGAAGTACCCGGCGCGAGTACCCGAAGTGCAGGTTACGGATGCGGACCATAGGATAGGTGGTTTGGAGTATTAGGTTTCTAGTACACTACAAATGTATAACACCTGCCGCTGGTTGGCTCACATTCGGCGAAAAATATTCTCAGCCCCCTTTGGCGGGGGTGGCCCCTACCCCCCCTCGGCGGCCGGATGGCGCTGGGACCCCCGACCGCAAAGCAGCACGTGTTATTCATAAATGCTTCATAAACAAGCAAAAAGCTCGGGGATTTTATCGACCGATGGGCAACTTTTGTGCGCATTGCCAGTAAACCCCAAACAGTAGCTGCCCCTACCCCCGCCGGGGGAATCACCTTCCTTTTCCACTTTTCTCCTTCTTATGCCAGCCCAGTTTCTTTTTGCCACCGGCATTGAAAATAGCTACCCTACCATCCACAACGGCAAGTTTCGCCAGGACGAGATGGAAAAATGCGGCCACTATAAATTCTGGAAAAAGGATTTTGACTTGGTGCAGGAGCTGGGTATCGAATACCTGCGCTATGGCCCGCCCATTCACAAGACGTGGATGGGGGTAGGGAAGTACGACTGGTCGTTTGCGGACGAGACGTTTAACGACCTGCGGCGGCGCAGCATCATTCCCATCGTGGATTTGTGTCACTTTGGGGTGCCCGACTGGATAGGAAATTTTCAGAATCCCGATTTTCCAAAGCTGTTCGCGCAGTATGCCGCCGACTTTGCCAAGCGCTTTCCGTGGGTGCAGCTCTACACGCCGGTGAACGAGATGTATGTCTGCGCCGAGTTTTCGGCCCTCTACGGCTGGTGGAATGAGCAGCTGGCCAGCGAGAAATCGTTCGTGACGGCGCTGAAGTACATCGTGAAGGCCAATGTGCTGGCCATGCATTCCATTCTGGCGGTGCGGCCCGACGCGCTCTTTATTCAGAGCGAATCAAGCGAATATTTCCACGCCTCGGACCCGGCCGCCATCAAGCCCGCCGAGCTGCTGAACGCCAAGCGCTTTTTGTCTTTGGACCTGAACTACGGTCAGCGCGTGGACTCCGACATGTATGAATACCTTATGGACAACGGGATGACCCGCGACGAGTATCATTTCTTTTTGCAAAATGACCTGCGTCACCAGTGCATCATGGGCAACGACTACTACCGCACGAACGAGCACCGCGTGCGCGACGACGGCAGCACCGTGGCCTCGGGCGAAATATTTGGCTACCACGTCATTACCACGCAGTACCACAACCGCTACCAGCTGCCCGTGATGCACACCGAAACCAACCTCTGGCAGGGTCCCAACGGCGACGAGGCCGTGAACTGGCTCTGGAAAGAGTGGGCCAACGTGCTGCGGGTGCGCAATGATGGGGTACCCATTCTGGGTTTCACTTGGTATTCGCTCACCGACCAGGTGGACTGGGACACGGCCCTGCGCGAGAACAACGGCACCCCGAACCCGCTGGGTCTCTATGACTTAAACCGCAATATCCGGCCGGTGGGCGAGGCGTATAAAAAGCTCATCAGCCAGTGGAAAGAGGTGCTGCCCACCCAGACCGCGTGCCTGCAAATACCCCTGGTGATGCCCAACCAAGCCGGCCAGAACTGGGTCCAGCAGGCGCATGTCGAAGCGCAGACGCTGCAAGCCGACCAGGCAACCGTCGATGCCAACGATAGAAAGCAAGACTAGCATTAATCTTCGCACCTTTTTATTTAACTCCATGAGATTCAAGGACAAAGTTGTTATTATCACCGGCGGGGCCGGCGGCATTGGGCTGGCCACGGCCCAGCGCCTGGCCTCGGAAGGCGCGCGCATCGTACTGGCCGATATCAGCCAGGACAACCTCGATAAGGCATTGCCCGAGGTGCAGAAAGCCGGCGCGCCCGAAGTGCTGCTCAGCATTTGCAACGTGGCGAAGGAGGACCAGGTGATTGCCACCGTGAAAGCCACGCTTGACAAATTCGGCCGGCTCGATTCCATCGTGAATAACGCGGGGCTGATGCGCTTCAAACCGCTGGAAGAACTAACGGCCGACGACTGGATGGCCACGCTGAATGTGGACTTGCTGGGCGCATTCTACTTCGTCAAGCAGGCATTTTTGAACATGAAGCCTGGCGGCACGGTCGTCAACGTATCGAGCATTCACGCCATCGAAACGGAGGCGCTGGTAACGCCCTACGCCGCGGCCAAGGCGGCGGTGCTCTCGCTCACGCGCTCGGCCGCTATTGAAGGCAAGCCTAAAGGGTTGCGTATCAACGCAGTGCTGCCAGGCGCGATTGACACGCCCATGCTCTGGGACAACCCCAACGTGAAGTCAGGGGTAGAAAAAATCAATCCCAGCGACGTGGGCAAGCCCGAAAACGTGGCTGCCCTCATCGCCTACCTGGCCTCCGACGAGTCGGAGTTCGTGCAGGGCACGATGGTGCGGGTAGATGGTGGCCGATTGGACCATTTGTAGAATGCGGGGCTTGCCCCCGCCCGTCGTTGAACTACTCCTACGTTCGTTCAACGACGGGCGGGGGCAAGCCCCGCACCCTACCTAGGAGCGTTAAGCTGACTGATATACCTGCTTGGTCGCCAGCTTGGCGGGGTCCGCACCCAGCGCCCAGCGCAGGGCTTCGGCTTTCTGGTCGGTCGGAAAGTGCTTGACCTCGGCCGGGGTGATGGTATTCATCACGGAGGATGCGGCGCTGAGCAGCGTGCTGTCGTCGCTGACCACGGCGGCGCGGTTGAAGTCGCTGAAGTGTTTCGCGTCCAGCTTCACTTCTTCCCAAAGCGCAGGCAGCGTTACCGCATCGAGGCTGGCGACTTCCAGGTACACGTTGACCTTGCCGAATCGCTGCACTTTCGCATTCAGAATGGGCACCACGCTGGCGTAGTCTGCTTTGGTGAGCTTGCCGGCGATGGTGAAGCTTAATAGGTTTTGGTCGGGATAATCAACGGCGTTGAACATGAGAAGGGGGGTAGGAAATAAATTGAAAAAGAGAGCGACCAGTCGGCCTACCGGCTTTCATACCCGGAAATCCAATGGGAGGTTGCCTCTTAATGAGCACTAAAGCATTAATTCACAAAGAGTTCATGTGCTTTTTTTAAGCTGGCAGGCTTAACTTAGGAGGCCGGTGATTGCCCCAGCGGGCGGCAACCCCTGGCCTTCGCACTCCCTCTCCGCTATGCGTTCTATCTTTTCCACTTCTACCGTCGAGGCCGAGCGGCTCCACACGCTCGACTTGTATTTTATCATCGCCGCAGCGGTGGTGTTCCTGACGGTGTTTGGGGCCACCACGTATTTCTCGTGGAAATACCGCCACCGCGACCACGACGACCAGGCCGAGCCGCAGCAAACCTCCAGCAACCTCAAGCTGGAATCGGTGCTGGTGGGCGTTCCGACGCTGCTAATCGTGGCATTTTTCTTTCTGAGCTTCAATACGACCAGGGCCGTGCTGCCGCCGGCCGGCGATACCGTGCCGACGGTGCGCATCACCGGGCATCAGTGGTGGTGGCAGGCCAGCTACCCCGGCACCAACGTGCAGACTGCCAATGAGATTCACTTACCCATCGGCCGGCGCTTACTCATCGAGGGCACTTCGGCCGACGTGATTCATGACTGGTGGGTGCCTTCGTTTGGCGAGAAGATGGATGTGGTGCCGGGCCTGCGCAACCACGTGTGGGCCACCATCAAAGAGCCCGGCATCTATGAAGGTGCCTGCAACGAATTTTGCGGGCAGCAACACGCCTGGATGCGCATCCGGGTAGTGGCCCATACCCCGGCCGACTACGCCCGGTGGCTGGCCGCCGCCGCCCGCCCCGCCGCCGAGCCGGCCGACCGGCTGGCGCAAGCCGGCGCGCAGGTTTTCGCGCGGGCCGCGTGCAGCAGCTGCCACCAGATTCGGGGCACCGCCGCCCAAGGTCAGCAAGGCCCCGACCTCACGCACTTCGGCAGCCGCGAAACCATGCTCGCCGGCCTGCTTCCTAATAACCAAGTCAACCTGGCCAACTGGCTCCGCAACCCGCAGGCGCTGAAACCGGGCGCGCATATGCCGCGGTTCATTTTCGCGCCGGATACTATTCGGGCGCTAACGGCTTATTTATCAGGACTTAAATAGTTGAGAAGAACGGTCATGCTGAGCTTGCCGAAGCATCTCTGCCGCGTAAGTAATCCTGACGTTTGAAGTTACTTACGCGGTAGAGATGCTTCGACAAGCTCAGCATGACGGTCTGCTAAAAACTTTCAATAGCTCCTTTATCAAAAATCAGCACCTCAAACCCATGTCTCCGCCCCCCGTTCTCGTGCCCGAACCCGTGGAGGTCCTACCCGGCCTCAGCCTGGATACTGACCAGGGGCTGCTCCAGTGGATTTCGTCCGTGGACCACAAGCAACTGGGTATTATGTACTTGTGGACCGCACTGCTGTTCATGCTGGTGGGCGGGGCTGAGATTCTGCTGATACGCGTGCAGCTGGCGGTGCCACGCAACACGTTTATGGGGCCGGAAACGTATAACGAGCTGTTTACGATGCACGGCACCACGATGATATTCTTCGTGGCCATGCCGGCCATTTTTGGCTTCGCTACCTACTTCGTGCCCCTCATGATTGGGGCCAACGATATGGCCTTTCCGCGCCTGAACGCGCTGAGCTTGTGGCTCACCGTGTTTGGCGGCCTGCTGATGTATTTCAGCTTCGTGGCGGGCGGCGCGCCCAACGCGGGCTGGTTCAACTACGCCCCGCTCAACGGCTACAACTATTCTCCGCAGCCAGGCATCGACTATTATTGCGCGGGGCTGCTGCTGGCCGGCATCGGCACAGTTTCGGCTTCTATCAATCTGATAGTAACCATCTTGCACTACCGCACGGCGGGCATGACGCTGCGCATTATGCCGGTGTTCGTCTGGATGATGCTCGTCACGGCCGGCCTCGTGATAGCCGCTTTTCCGTCCTTGAACGCGGCGCTGGCCATGCTGCTGCTCGACCGCCGGCTGCACGCCCACTTCTTTGACGTGCATGATGGCGGCTCGGCGCTGCTCTGGCAGCATTTGTTCTGGCTGTTCGGGCACCCGGAAGTTTATATCGTAATTCTGCCCGCCTTCGGGATGCTGTCGGAAGTTTTCTCCACGTATTCGCGCAAGCCAGTGTTTGGCTACGCCTTTATCGTGGGCTCGGGCATTGTCATCGGGCTGCTGGCGTTTGGGGTGTGGGTCCACCACATGTTTGCGGTGGGACTGGGCAACACGGCCAATAACTTCTTCGCGGCCAGCAGTATGCTCATCGGCATCCCGACGGGCGTGAAGGTTTTCAACTGGCTGGCAACGATGCACGGCGGCTCCATCCGCTTCACGACTTCCATGAAATTCGCGACTGCCTTTTTGGTCGAGTTCACCATTGGCGGGCTCAGCGGCATTGCCTTCGCCATCGTGCCGATTGACTTGCAGCTCACCGACACCTACTTCGTGGTGGCGCACATTCACTACGTGCTTATCGGCGGCACGCTGTTTGGGCTGCTGTCGGGCTTGTTTTATTGGTTTCCGAAGATGAGCGGCCGGATGCTGAACGAGCGGCTGAGCAACTGGTTTTTCTGGCTGTTCACGATTGGCTTCAACGTCACGTTTATGATTCAGCACGTGCTGGGCACCATCGGGATGCCGCGCCGCGTGTACACCTACCCCGACCTGCCGGGCTGGGGCACGCTCAATCTGCTGTCCACCATCGGTAGCTTTCTGATGGGCGCGGCCACCCTGCTACTGGTCTATATCGTTTTGCGGGCGCTGCGCAGCGGCCCCCGCGCCGGGGCCGACCCCTGGGATGCCTACACCCTGGAATGGACCACGACCTCGCCCCCGCAGCTGCAAAATTTCGACCGCGTGATTCCGGTGGCCAGCGTGCGGCCGTTCCGCGACTTCAAGCGGCCCGATGATGCCGACCACCTAAAACCTGGTAAAAAGAAAGGAGTACATGGCAAATAGCGCCCCCAGCACCCGGCTCCTGATGCAGTTAGTCGTCTTCACCGAATCCCTGTTTTTTCTGGCCTTGCTCATGGCCTTCGTGTTCTTCTCGCTCGCGCCGGGCTTTCGGCAGCAGCAGTTGGCCGCGCTGGATTTGGGCCGCACCGGTGCGTTCACGCTGGTGCTGTTCAGCAGCAGCTTTACATATTGGCGGGTGGAGGTCAGCGCCCAGCGCGGCGCTACCGGCGCGCTCAAGTTCTGGCTGCTGGCGACCATCGCCCTGGGCGTGACGTTTTTGCTGGGTCAAGCCTGGGAGTTTCACGGCCTTTTCGGCCGCCACATTGACTTGGCCAGCAACACCTTCGGCACCAGCTTTTTCACCCTCACCGGCTTCCACGGCCTGCATGTATTCGTAGGGCTCGTCATCCTGAGCATCCTCGCGGGCCTGGCCTTCGCGGGCGATTACAACCGCCCGGCTTCGTCCGTTTTTCACTCCATCGGCATTTACTGGCACTTCGTGGACATCGTGTGGGCGGTCGTGTTCACGGTCGTGTACGTGCTGCCGCACTTTAGCAGGTTTTGATGAGTAGTCGTTCTAGCGTGCGCCTCACGAGACCCCTTTGGGGCCGGCCCCCTCTCCGAAAAAGGAAAGGGGGAGCCAGACGCAAGCGCAAGACCGGTGCCCCTCTCCTTTTCGGAGAGGAGGTCAGGGGGTGAGGCGCTCGTTGAACGATTAAACACTGGTAATCAACTACAACTATGAATCCTTCTTCCATCTGGCTGCAATGGGACCTGAATCCGGCGGCGCTGCTGCTGGCGGCGGGGCTGGCAGCGGCGTATTATGGGCTGGCGGGCGGGCGCTGGCAGCCGCGGGCGGGCTACTATGCAAGCGGGCTGGCGCTGTTTCTGCTGGTGGAGCTGTCGCCGCTGCACTATTTGGGGATGCACGCGCTGTTCAGCGCCCACATGGTGGTGCATATCGTGGTGCTGCTGCTGAGCGGGCCGCTGCTAGTGCTGGGCCTACCCCCCCGGCCCACGCCGAAGGCCGCCCGGTGGCTGGCCGCTTTTTCGCGCTGGCTGGGCGCGCACGTGGGGTTGGCCTGGGCGGCGGGGGTAGGGATTATGTGGCTGCTGCACGTGCCAGCCGTGTTCGATGCGTCTTTTGAGGGGATGCACCAGGCGTTCAGCGCCTGGCCGCTGCTGCACGCGGGCGGGATGCTGCTGGCGGGCGTGCTCTTCAGCTGGCCGATATTCGGGCCGGTGCCAAAGTACCGGCTGCACCCGATGGCGGGGGTAGTGTACCTGTTTACGGCCTGCGTGGGCTGCTCGCTGCTGGGCCTGCTCATCACCTTCGCCCCGGCCGATACCTACCAGCACTACGCCCGTGCCGCCTGGTGCGGCACCCCCGGCCTCGCCCCCGATTTTGCCGCCAACCCCCTGGGCCTCAGCCTGGCCGAGGACCAGCAGGCGGCCGGCCTCATCATGTGGGTGCCATGCTGCTTCATCTACCTCACCGGCTGCCTGGTGCTGGTGGCCCGGTATTTCAGCGAGTCGGAGCCAATTGAAGAGTTAGTTTCTGAGCGGACGGAATTATCCCAAATGAGCCATTGAAAATCGTCCGTCATTGCGAGCGAAGCGCGGCAATCGCACCCGCACGACACCCGCGCCGGTCGTTCGACCATCGTTCGGATGCGATTGCTTCGCAAGCTCGCAATGACGAATGATAATTCATAACTCATCATTTATAATTCATAATTAAAAAAATGCCTACCCCCAATCCCCGCGCCGAACCGCAGCCCGCCGACTGGGCCAAGGCCCGCCCCGAGAAGCTGCCCGAGCCCACCTACTGGCCGTTCGTGCTGGCGCTGGGGCTGACGTTTATATTCTGGGGCCTGCTCACGACCTGGATTATCCTGGCGGCGGGCGTTATCATTTTTATCATCGCCCTCGTGGGCTGGATTAACCTTTTGCGCCATGAGTGAGGAAACGCTCCCTACCCCCCCCACCTCTACCCCCTCGCCCGCGGCGCAGGCCAGTGACCCCGGCGCGGACGCGGATGCCCGCGCCGAGCGCGAGGGCGAGCCGCGCCGCGATTTTCTGGTCAAGCTCACTTTTGGGTTAGGCGGCGTGGCGGCGCTGGCCATCGGCGTGCCCGTGGTGAGTGCCGTGCTGGCCCCGCTGCTGGAGCCCGCCCCCCAAACCTGGCGCAAAGTGGGCACGCTGGCCGATTTCGCAGTGGGCTCCACACATTTGGTCAAGTTCGAGAATGCTAATGCCAAAGCTTGGTCAGGCATGACGAGCGAGTCGGCGGCCTGGCTGCGGCGCGAGTCGGAAAAGGAGTTTATCGCCTTTTCGGTCAATTGCGCGCACCTGGGCTGCCCCGTGCGCTGGGAGCAGGGCGCGGGCCTGTTTATGTGCCCCTGCCACGGCGGCATTTATTACAAAGACGGCACCGTGGCCGCCGGCCCGCCGCCCCAGGGCCTCACGCAGTACCACATCCGGGTGGCCGGTAATGATGACGTGGAGCTTTTGACCGCGCCGATTCCGATTACGAATATGACGAGCTGAGCGGTCTGTTGCAGCTTTATGGTTGGGACCTGGGGCGGGCTGCCGGCTTTTCGCCGGCTGTCCGCTCTCTAAAAGAACAATGGCGCGAACGATGAGCGGACAGCCGGCGAAAAGCCGGCAGCCCGCCTCAACGGCTCCATTAGCGCAGCGTTCCGACGCTTCCTCCCCGAATCCCTACCCCCCTATCCTTATCCTATCCCACAGTCTATGAGTTTTTTACGAAAAGTCGGGGCCTGGCTCGACGACCGGCTGGGCATCTCCGATACGCTGATGCCGCTGGCCCGGCACCTGGTGCCGCCGGGGGCCAAGTGGAGTTACGTGTTTGGCAGCGCCACGCTGTTTTGCCTCATCCTGCAAGTAGTGACGGGGGTAGCGCTCACGCTGCTCTACCAGCCGACTTCGGAGTCGGCGTATAAGTCGCTGGAATTCATCACGCACCAGGCAGTTTTCGGGCGCTTGCTGCGGGGCATTCACTACTTCGGGGCCTCAGGTATGATAGTGCTGGTGGGCATCCACATGCTGCGGGTTTACATCACGGCCTCGTACAAGTTTCCGCGCGAGATGAGCTGGATAAGCGGGGTTTTCCTGCTGTTTCTGACCCTGGCGATGGGCTTCACCGGGCAGCTGCTGCGCTGGGATTCCAATGGCGTGTGGTCGGCAGTGGTGGCGGCCGAGCAGGCAGGTAGGGTGCCGATTATTGGCACTTACGTGGCCCGGCTGTTGCTGGGCGGCGACACCATCGGCGGGCAGTCGCTGAGCCGGTTTTACTCCTACCACACGCTGCTGTTTCCGGCCATGCTGTTCGGGCTGGTGGGCTTTCACCTGTATCTGGTGTTTCGCAACGGCGTGTCGGAGCCGACCAAAGTCGGCCAGCTCGTGGACCCCAAAACCTACCGCAAGTGGTACCAGGACATGCTCGATAAGGTGGGCGTACCGTTCTGGCCCTACGCCGCCTGGCGCGACGTGGTATTTAGCGTGGCCGTGGTAATGGGCATTTTCACGCTGGCCCTCGTCTTCGGCCCGCCCGAGCTGACGCAGCCGCCCTCCCCGGCTACCATCTACACCAACCCGGCCCCCGATTGGTATATGCTGCCCATCTTCGCGCTCTACGCCCTGATGCCGCCGGCCATCGAGTCTTACCTCATCATCATCGCGCCGCTGCTAACCATACTGGCGCTGCTGGCCCTACCCTTCATCTCCAACGCCGGCGAGCGCAGCCCCCTGCGGCGGCCCTGGGCGGTGTTCGGCGCGGGCACGGTGGTGACGCTGGTTATCGCCCTGCTCGTGCTAGGCGAGCAAGCGCCCTGGTCGCCCAAGTTCGATGCCAAGCCCCTGAACACCAAGCTCATCAACTCAAACAACCCGCAGATAGTGGCGGGCGCGGGCTTGTTTTACAATAAAGGCTGCATCTACTGCCACCTCCTGGACGGCCACGGCGGCCACCGCGGCCCCGAGCTAACGGAAGTCGGCCGCCGCCTCAAAACCGACGAGCTGCGCATTCGCATCGTGAACGGCGGCGGCAACATGCCCGCCTACGGCGGCGTAATTTCCGAAAAGGAATTGGCCGACGTTATCGCCTTTCTGGAAACGCGGAAGTAGCGCAATTATAGCTGAATAAACATCGGCCCCGGCCCTTCCTTGGGTATCCGGTAGGTTTTCAGAAATGCCTTCACCGCCGCCGGGTCGTGCTCGAAGGCCAGCACTTCGGCCGCCAGCTGCTTAATTTTCTGCTCTAATTGCTGCTTTTGCAGCCGGTAGTCGTAGTCCAGCGCGGCGGGGGTAGGCGTGAAGTAATACGGCTTGCCGGTGAAGCCCGACAGCTCTTCCTGCTCCTGAAACATGGCTTCGTCCAGCTCGCGCACCTGCTCCTTGAGCAGCTTATTGTAGTAACGCAGCTGGTCTTCAGCCAAGTTTTCGAGGTGGGCCTGGTCAATGCGCTGCAACTCCAGCTGCAAGCGCAGCAGCGTCAATAGCTCGCCAGCCTCATAGGCGGTCGTGACCCGCTTCATCAGCTCGGTTTTGCGGATTTTCTCGGTCTCGTCGGGTTCCAGGTCGGGGTGCAGGGCTTTTACCAGGTCGCGGTAGAGGGTACGCACGGCCTGGGTAACGTTTTGTTCCTCAGCCTGCTTTTTATCGGCGGCGGCCTGCTGCTTAGGAGTTTTTTTACGCTGGGCGCGGCGCTCGGCGCGTTCGGCTTCCTGCTGTTCGTGGGCTTCCTGCTCGGTCGCCAGTTGCCGGTGCAGGTACGCCTGGAATTTCTCGGGCGTGCTCACGTCGGCATCAGCATCGAACTTGATGCCGAACTGCTGGCTGAACATTTGCTTCATCATCTCGGCGGTTTCGGCATCAGCCGCCGCCGCTTCCTCCGCCGATTCGGGGTCCTCGTACTTGTCGAGAATAGCCTGAATTTCGGGGTGCCCTTGCTGGGGCAGGTCGTAGCAGCCATCGAGCAGAATGGACACGATTTTGGCGCGCTCGCCCTTGGTCAGCTTGTAGGTATCGTGCGCGCGGTCGAGCACCCGCGCCAGGCCGGCGCGCGTGTCGTTGTGCCGAGCTTGCAACGGCCGGTACTCGGTTTGCACCCGCTGGCGCAAGTGGGTAGCGGCCTCTCGAAAATCGTGCACGTCTTTTTCGAGCTTGGCAATGCGTTTGGTGAGGCGGTTAAATTCCTTCTGAGCCTTGGAGAGCGCTGAGTTATCGGCGCTGGTAGCAGCAATGTGGACTACTTGCGCTTGGGAAACAACTGTTTTTTTGGCCATGAGCATGCGGGGTAAGAGATGCCGCAAAATAACGCCGTTTCGGCGTTCTATTACGTGACACAGCCTAGCCGAAAAAACAGCAATAGCAACACTGCGCTAAACTCGCGTCTATTATGAACTCAATCCATAACTAACGCCACTAACCCCTGACTACGCCAATTATCAGATAATTGTCGTAGCGCTTGCAATTCGCTGTCTGACTCAATTTTTATTAGATATTTGCTTTCTTCGCTAGTGCCTTTATACACAACTATTACTGTACCATTCCCTGAATGAGGACCACCTCTACCTATTTTTTCTTGACCGCTATAGCCATCTACATTAAATACAATACTTTTAAGTTTAGACATGGGTATCATTTGCATTCCAATTAGCAAAGACTGCTCATTAAAACCGATAATCTCCACATTTCTAGGATAATAAAGGTTTGCGCCTTTTACATAAGACAACAGAGCTAGACTGACCTGAACAAACACAAAAAAGCCAAAAATAATTAATGAATATTTAAAAATAAAGAAATTATTTATTACTCGGCCGAGGAAAGCACCAAAACAAGCCAGTAAATTAATTACTAGACAAGCGATATTCACTTTTCTGACCCACTCCTTTTTTTCTAGGCGGGTAGGCAGGAAAATAGTTGTACTCATATTTCACACCTGAATAACCCCCACATTATACGCCCGCTCAATCGGCGCATGATTCGCCGCGCTTATTCCCTCCGCAATCACTTTCCGGGTTTCCAGCGGGTCAATTACCGCATCGACCCACAGCCGCGCCGCGGCGTAGTAGGGCGATAATTGCTCCTCGTAGCGGGCTTTAATACGGTCGAGCAATTCCTTTTCGGCTTCGGGGGTAATGACTTCGCCTTTCGCTTTCAGCGAAGCCACCTGGATTTGCAGCAGCGTATTGGCGGCCGCCGCGCCGCTCATTACGGCGAGCTGGGCGCTGGGCCAGGCCACGATGAGGCGCGGGTCGTAGGCTTTGCCGCACATGGCGTAGTTGCCCGCGCCGTAGCTGTTGCCGATGATGACCGTGAACTTCGGTACCACGCTGTTGGCCATTGCGTTGACCATCTTCGCGCCGTCCTTGATGATGCCGCCCTGCTCGCTGGCCGAGCCCACCATGAAGCCCGACACGTCGTGCAGAAACACCAGCGGGATGCGTTTCTGGTTGCAGTTCATGATGAAGCGGGCCGCCTTGTCGGCCGAGTCGGAGTAGATGACGCCGCCCATCTGCATCCCGGTTTTCTTGCTTTTCACGATTTTGCGCTGGTTGGCCACGATGCCCACTGCCCAGCCCTCGATGCGCGCCAGCCCGCAAATGAGCGTCTGGCCGTAGAGGTCCTTGTAGGGCTCAAACTCCGAGTTATCCACCAGGCGCTTGATGATTTCCATCATGTCGTAGGGCTTGGCGCGGTCGCTGGGCAGCTGGCCATATAGCTCGACTTCGGGTAGCGCGGGGGGGGTAGGCGCGGCGCGGCTGAAGCCGGCAGTGGGGGTAGCCCCCAGCTTGTCGAAGATGTTGCGGATGTGGTCGAGCGCCTCCTCATCGGTGTCGAACTTATAATCCGTCACGCCCGACACTTCCGAGTGCATGGCTGCGCCACCGAGCGCCTCATTATCAATGGTTTCGCCGATGGCCGACTTCACCAAATACGAGCCGGCCAGAAACACCGAGCCAGTGCCGCTCACTATCATCGCCTCGTCGCTCATGATGGGCAGGTAGGCCCCGCCCGCCACGCACGGCCCCATGATGGCCGAAATCTGCACGATGCCCATACTCGACATCACCGCGTTGTTGCGAAAAATGCGGCCGAAGTGCTCCTTATCCGGGAAAATTTCGTCCTGCATGGGCAGATATACGCCCGCCGAATCCACAAGGTAGATAATCGGCAGCCGGTTTTCCAGGCTGATTTCCTGGGCGCGCAGGTTCTTTTTGGCCGTGATGGGAAACCACGCGCCGGCCTTCACAGTGGCGTCGTTGGCCACCACCACGCACTGCCTACCCTGCACGTAGCCCAGCACGACGACCACGCCGCCCCCTGGGCAGCCGCCTTCGTCCTGGTACATGCCCTCGCCGGCGAAAGCGCCGATTTCGACCTGCGCCGCGTCCTTATCCAGCAGGTAGTCAACGCGTTCGCGGGCGGTGAGCTTGCCCTTGGCTCGGTGGGCGGCGATGCGCTTCTCGCCGCCGCCGAGGGCCACGCGGGCCAGCTTCTGGCGCAGCTGAAAAGTAAGTTGCTTGAGATGGTCTTCGTTGCGATTAAACTCGATATTCATACTCGGTTAGCTGGGTGGGAGGGGGTAGGGAGAACAAAAAACCCACCCCTGTTCGGGGCGGGTTTCAAAGATACTAGGCAGGGTAGCGGCGGCTTAGTTAGTGATGGCCGGGGTAGTGCTCACTTTTTTGGTTTCGGTGGTTACTGAGCCGTCGGGGTTTTTGGTGGTTTCCTGCTTGGTTTTGTCTTTGCCGCCGCCAAAAACCGAGAAATGCACGTAGCGCTTGGGATTGGCCTTCATGTCTGAAATCAACTCATTAGAGCTGGCGGCCGTGGCGTTGAGGTTGCGGTAGAGCGTCGAGTCATTGATGAGCTTGCCGAGCGAGCCCTTTTTGTCGTTCAGCGCCGCGCTCACGCCCTTCAGCGAGGTCTGGGCTTCCACCAACGTCGAGTTCAGGTTGCGCAGGGCCGGGCCCACGGGCGCGGTCTTGAGCGAATCGGAAAGCTGCCCGAAATTGCTGACGATGCGGTCGAGCTTGCCGGTGGTCTTGTTCAGCGCCTTGCTCATCTGGGCAAAATTGCGGGTTATCTCGTTGATATTGGCCTGGTTGGCCACGATGAGCTGCTGCAAGGCCACCGTGCTTTCGCGTGCGCCGACTAGCGTTCCCCGAATGTTAGTTTCGGCATCCTTGTTAATAATACCGTTTACATGTTGCAACGTGGAGTCTAGGCTGGAAATCAGGGGTAGAGCGCGGGCCTGCAAAGCCGCCGCGATGCCAGCGATGCCCGCCGAGGAAGTCGTTTGCAAATCTTCGCCGCCACTGAACTTCTTGGTGTCGCGGCCCAGCGTCAGGTTAATGGTTTTGGAGCCCAGCAACGAGCCACCCAGCGAGGCCACGGTCGAGTCGCCGAGTTGCAGGCCTTTTTGCAGCTCCAGCGCGGCGCGCACGGTATTGTCGTGGGTGGGTTGCAGCTCCAGGTTTTTTACCTGCCCCACTTTGATACCGTTGAGGATAACCGGAGCCCCCACGTTAAGCCCATCCACGTTCGGGTACACGGCGTAGTACGTGCGGTCGCTGGACAGCAAGTTGCTGCCCCGCAAGAAGTTAAACCCAATGGCCAGGGCCACGAGTGCTACCACGGCCAACAGGCCGACTTTTATTTCTTTAGACACAGGAAGGTAGATTTAAGCTGATGTTAGCCACTTAGGGGAGGGGTAGGCGGCCCGCATGGTTGCAGCGGGCGCGCGGAATATTGCTTTTAACGGCAAACGGGGCCCTTATGTTGGGGCGGTGAGTAAGCGCGGCCGTAGCTTACCCGGCCGGCGTGCCCTCCAGGTCGCGCTTATACGCGCGAAAGGCGCGGTAGATGCCATTGGCAATGGCGTGCTGGCCGGCGCTGCTATTGAGGTAGTTCTCCTCAGTGGGGTCGGTTAGAAAGCCGGCCTCGACCAGCACGGAGGGCATGGCAGATTTCCAGAGCACCAAAAAGCCGGCCTGCTTCACGCCGCGCGAGCTACGGCCCACGCTGGTGCGAAACTGCCGGTCAATGCGCTGGGCCAGGCGCAGCGAGTTGGTGATGTAGGCGCTCTGGAAAAGGGAAAACAGGATGTGCGACTGCGGCGAGCGCGGGTCGAAGCCGTCGTAGCGCTGCTTGTAGTTTTTCTCTTGCAGAATAACCGAGTTTTCGCGCTGGGCCACGCCCAGGTTGGCGGTAGTTTTGTGCAGGCCCATCGTCCAAACCTCGGTGCCGCGCGAGCCGCGGGGGCCGGCGTTGCAATGCACCGAGATGAAGAGGTCGGCATGGTTGCGGTTGGCGATGGCGGCGCGCTCATCGAGCCGGATAAACACGTTGGTTTTGCGGGTGTAGATGACCCGCACGCCCGGCATGTTCGTCTCAATCTGGTGGCCCAGGTCTTTGATAATGGCCAGGGCCACGGTGGCTTCGTGGGCGTCGGCCCCGTTGCAGCCAATGTCTTTGCCGCCGTGGCCGGCGTCGAGCACCACGGTGCGCAGGCGGTAGCGGGTGCGGTCGTAGCCGGGCAGGCTATCGGGAGTGCCTTCCTGGCTGAGCGCGCTATCCGGCGGCACCGTTTGGGGTGGCCGGCGTTGGGTAGGCACCGGCCGCTCAGCGGGTGAGCTGGCGGCGAGCAGCTGGCAGCTTAGCGCGAGCAGGAAGGGTGCAATAATCCGCACGTTGGTCGTTGGGGAAAAAACCAGGCCCCTGGCAACCCTTTGGAGGGTAGGCGGCCTCTTATCTTTGTAGGAAGCCTCAAAAGTAATTCACCCGGTGGCTTTAGCTAACTTGCTCCTCTTCAACACGCTGTTTTCGGGTCTTTTTTGCCGCGGCCGCTCGGGCCTGGTGGCCGGGCTGGCGCTGTGGCTGCTGGCGGGCCTGGCGCCGGCCCTGGCCCAGACGACTACGCCTACCCCCACCAGCTCGCCGGGCATCGACCCCGGCAACACCCGGCGGCCCGGCTCGGTGCCGACCCAGCCGCTGCGTAACCTCAACTATGACCGCAACGCGCCCCAGAGCCCGCCGCCGCCCGGCGTGTCCAACCCCGGCCAGCCTTCCATGCCGGGCGTGTCGCGCCGGCCCGCGCCCAGCCTCACGCCCGACAGCACCGGCCTGCTCGCCGACACCAGCCGCCGCGTGCGCGACTCGCTGAACCTGGTGGTGCTGCGCCGCCGCAGCCAGGTCGAAACCAAGGTCAACTACTCCGCCAAAGACTCGATTCAGTTTGACGTGACGGAGAAGATTGCCAAGCTCTACACTAAA
This sequence comes from Hymenobacter psoromatis, assembly GCA_001596155.1. Taxonomy (NCBI): domain Bacteria; kingdom Pseudomonadati; phylum Bacteroidota; class Cytophagia; order Cytophagales; family Hymenobacteraceae; genus Hymenobacter; species Hymenobacter psoromatis. Next base: position 1,087,525 of record CP014771.1, read on the forward strand.
TCGTCGGTGGACTATGGCAAGATGAGCCTCAAGGCGGCGCTCATCACCGTGAACTACGGCAACAGCACGGTGCAGGCCGTGGGCCGCCGCGACTCGGTGAAGCATAAAATGGCCGACCAGCCGTTGTTTAAGGACGCGGAGGGCACCTACTCGGCGGGCAGGATTAACTATAATTTCAAAACCAAGAAGGGCAAAATCGCGGAGGTCGTGACCCAGCAGGGCGAGGGCTACATTCACGCCGAAGTGGTGAAAAAGCTGCCCGACAACGACTTCTACGGCCTGAACGGCCGCTACACTACCTGCAACCTGGAGCATCCGCACTTCTACATTCAGGCGGGGCGCATGAAGGTGATACCGGGCCAGAAGGTAATAACCGGGCCGTTTCACATGGTCATTATGGACGTGCCGCTGCCCATCGGGCTGCCGTTTGGCTACTTCCCTACCCCCCACGCGGGGCGCGGGTCGGGCTTCATCATCCCCACGTTTGGGCAGGGCGCGCAGCGGGGCTACTCACTCACGAATGGCGGCTACTACTGGGCACCGAACGACTACATCGGCTTGCGCGTGACGGGCGACATCTACGCCGGCAACGCCGACCGCTTTGGCGGCTGGGGCTTATCAACGGAGCTGACGTATCGCAAGCGCTACAAGTACCAGGGCAGCTTCCGGTTTACGTACGCGCAGCAGCCGGTGTCGCCGCTGCTCAGCACCTCAACTATTACGAATACTGATTATCTCTACGCCAACTCTATTAATACCTTTTGGATAAGCTGGAGCCACTCGCCTACCCCCCTGCCGGGCGGCGGCGTGTTCTCGGCCAGCGTGCAGGCGGGCAGCAGCTCGTATAACAAGGTGAATACGCTGAACTCCCGCCAGCTGCTGTCGGCCGCGTTCAACTCGACGGTCAGCTACAGCAAAACCTCGCGGCGGCTGCCCATCAACTACTCCATTCAGCTGGCGCAGAGCCAGAACGTGCAGACGGGCGTGATGGCCTTCACGCTGCCTTCGGTGAACGTGGGCCTGGCGCGGCAGTACCCGTACCAGCTCTTCAAGAAGCAATCGACGGGCGCCTGGTACGAGCAGTTCGCGGTGAGCTACAACCTGGTGGCCCAGAACCAAATCAGCAGCCTGGTGCCGGCCCGCTCGCTCGCCGGCAACATTCCGCTGCTGGGCGGCAGCAGCACGGCCTACAACATTCCGGTTGGCTTTAAGAGCATCACCCAGCTGCTGCGCAATGCCCAAAACGGCATGCAACACCAGTTTCAGATTACGCTGCCCTCGGCGGCGGTGCTGAGCCGCCACGTGCAGATTACGCCCTCGGTGAACTACGGCGAAACCTGGTACTCGCAGCGGCTGGGCTACTCGTTTGTGCCGGCCCCGGTGAATGCCGTGCGGGTTGATACCACGTTTGGCTTTAGCCGGGCTTATTCGTATTCGGCCAACCTGTCGGCCACTACCAACTTTTATGGCCAGGTGACTTTCAAGGGCGACCACTACGTGAAGGCCATTCGCCACAAGGTGACGCCCAGCCTGAGCTACGCCTACTCGCCCGACCTGGCCACCAGGTCGCAGTACGCGGCCTTCACGGGTGGGCAAGCGGACTTCAACAACCTGCAGAGCGCCTACTCGACGCAGTTTCTGGACCCGCGCCAGTTCACGCGCTACCAGGGGGCGTATAACAACTCGGCCTCGTCGCGCGTGAGCCAGGTGTCGCTGAGCGTTCAGAACAGCATCGAAATGAAGGTGCGCAACAGCCGCGACACCACTGGCACCGACCCCTACCGCAAAGTGAGCCTGGCCGACGGCATCGACCTGAACGTGGGCTACAACTTCGCGGCCGACACGCTCAAGCTCTCAAACCTGAACCTGGGCTACCGCGTGCAGATTGCCAAAAAGCTGAATGTGGTGGTGAGCAGCTCGTTCTCGTTTTACCAGCGCGACTCAACCGGGCGTATTCTTAATCGGTACCTGCTTGACCTGGAAAAGAACCAGAATGGTGTTAGAAACTACCGCCTGGCCCGCCTGCTGGCGGCCAACCTGAGCCTGGGCTACCAGTTTAACCCCGCCGCGCGGCCCAAGAGCAAGGCCAATATCCCCAGGACCACGGCCCCCAGCAACGACCCGATACTAGGTTCGCCCCTGCAGCAGCAGATTTACGCCGACTACCTCGACTTCGACATTCCGTGGGAGGCCAATTTGCAGTACACGGCCAGCTACACCACGGCCAACGCGCCCATCCGGCCCATTTTGTACGGCTCATTGCCGCTGCTCTCGGGCAGCTCCGTCACGGCCAGCGGCTCGGTCAAGCTCACGCCCAACCTGCGCCTGAGCACCAGCCTCAACTACAATTTCACCCAGAACACGCTGGTGTACCCCACCGTCAACTTCACCCGCGACCTGCACTGCTGGCAGATTTCGGGCCTCTGGATACCCGTGGGGCCTTATCGGGGCTACAATTTCACCATCGCCGCCAAAAGCAGCCTGCTGCAGGATTTGAAGCTAAACCGGAACAAGACGATTTTGAACCGGTAGGCGGGTAGATAGGTAGCGTGACAAACAAGAACGTCATTCCGAGCTTGCCGAGGAATCTCGCGCGCATCGCTGGACGAGGCCGGACGATGCGAGCGAGATTCCTCGGCAAGCTCGGAATGACGTTCTTGCTTGTCTGTTATTCTGGTAATAAACGCTTCCCTACCCCCCTATCTCCCGCCGAACTCAAACACGTCTTCGCGCACGAACATGTCGCCTTCGGGGCGCAGGATGGCGATGTTGCTGATGGCCAGTTCTAGGTTAAAGGTCTGATTATTCAGGAATTGCAGCACCGGACCCAGCAGCTCGGGCGTGGTGTCGTGCAGGGCCAGTGACACGTGGGGCAGCCACAGGTCGGGGGCGCTGAACTTGTCGGTGCGCGAGCACAGCGGGCCGGCGATGTTGAATATCTGGTGGTGAAGCTCGTTGAGGGCATCGGAGCGCAGCACGGGGATGTAAATCACGGGGCTGTCGCCCGGAAACATGCCCAGCCCGGTGGTGTGCGCGATGAAGGAGGGGGTAGTGGCCGCGATGTCGCGCAGGGCGGCTTTGAGCGTTACCAGATTGGTGGGCTCCACAATCTGGTAGGTGAGGTGCGGCTCGGGCGTGGCCTGCACATCGGTCAGGCCGAATTCCGTTTCCAGGCTTTTGATGAGGGCATTGATGTGGTCGGAAGCCGGCGAGGGCAGCAGCGAAGTGATGGCGAGCATGAGGCGGAGGACGGGGCGAAAACGAGAGGCGCGGGCGCGGCCCTAAAGCTACGGAGCCGAGATTTTGCAGGGGGGTAGGCCGCACGGGAACTTGCACGCGGCCCACGTCCTACAGCTGTTTTAGGGTTGGTATGCAGAATTAAAAATTTAGGGTTTACGCAAATCACCAGTAGCGCTCTGCGCACCTCCGCGTTTTCCTCTGCGCACTTCTGCGGGAACCTAACGTTGAAAGCAATTTGCGTAAGTCCTAAAATTAAAAATGATAAATGATAAATTTGACCGTCGGGTTTTTAATTTATCATTTTTAATTCAAGCAGCGTACGCGGCCCCTACCCCCTCAAATATCCTTAAAACGACACTTTGATGAGGGCAAACTGCGACACGGGCGGCGTTTGCATGGCCTGCAGCGCGTCGAGGTGCGAGGCGAGCACGTAGCTGGTCACGCCGGCGCGCCGGGCCAGCGTGGTGGGATACACCGCGCCGGTGGCGAAACTGCCCAACGCGCTCACGCTGGCAAAATCGTCGGTCGTGACAACCCGGTACACCTTGCCCTGTGAGTTGCAGGAGGCCAGCAGGGTCGTGTTGTCGATAAGCTGCAAGCCGTCGTCATTGGTGAGGTCCACGCCGGTGAGGGTCACTTTGCTAAAGCTCGCGGGGTTGGCCAGCGGCACTTTGAGGAGGGCGCCCTCATCGGACTTGGCCACGAGCAGGTAGCCATTGGGATGGTACACGATGCCGTTGAGGCCAAACTTGCCGGCGGGCGCGGCCAGGGCGATATTTTCCAGAAAAACCGTGGCAACTCCTTGCGCATCAACCTTGTAGATAATGGGTGCATAGCTATCGGTGACGTAGGCATTGCCCTGGGCATCGACGGCAATATCATTGGCGAAGTGGGCGGCGTAGGCGGGGCGCAGGCCGCCGAGGTCCACGTAGCCGGTTTTGGTGCCGGTGCCGCGGTCGAAGCTGGCCAGGGCGGCGAGCTTGCCCTTGGTGGCGGCGGTAGTGCGGGCGGCGTTGTAGCCGGGGTCCGACACGGCCACGAGCAAGCGATTGCGGGCCGCATCGAGGTGGAGGCCGATGGTCGAAATCAGCAGCGGGTCGTCGGCGAAGCTGGCGTAGGTGCCATCGTCCGTTACCTGGCCGATGCGGCCGGCGGTTTGGGAGCTAACCAGAAAGTGCGCCTGCTGGTCGTCGTACTGGGTGCCTTCGGGGTAGAGGCCGGCCTGGGTGAAGGTGACGGCGGCCGGCAGCACGGGCACGTTGGGGCTGTCTTTGTCGCAGGCCGCGAGGGCCAGGCTGCCGCCCATCAGGCCGAGGCAAGCCAGGTGAGAGAGGGAGAATCTGCGCATCGGAAAAGGAAATTTTTGGATATACGAAAGGCTGAGGCTGGCTCCTGTACGGGCTGCCGGGGGGGCAGGGTTGGGTAATGGGCAACCCCTACCCCCCGCTTTTCCGTTTAACAGTACTTCATCTTGACACCTTGGCTGAATCTCCTACCCCCTCCCTTTCGCCCGCCACCCACCACTGGGGCCGCTGGGTACTGCTTGGTTTGGCACTGCTGGTGCTGGCCGCCTTAGGCTGGCTGAAATGGGGCCTCGACCCCTGGCTGCGCGGCAAGCTGGAACGAGCAGTGACCACCCAAACCCACGGCCAATACGCGCTGCACGTGGCCGGCTTGCGCACCAAGCTGCTGGCGCGCAGCCTGCACCTGCGGGGCATTCTACTCCGCCCCTCCACCGAGCAGCTGGCCGATACGCTGCCCCACCTCACGGTCCACCTGGCCCGCCTCGACCTGAGCGGCGTGGGCCTGCTGGCGCTGCTGCGCGGCCGCACCGTGCCCATCGACAGCCTCTCCCTCGACTCACTGCACCTCGACGTGGCGGCCCTGGCCCGGCGGCCCGCGCCGCACCCTACCCCCCCCTTTTACCAGCAACACCCGCTGCGGCTGGGCTACCTGGCCCTGCGCCACGCGGGCGGCAGCTTTGGGCCAGCCGAAACACCTACGGGCCAGCTGCGCGAGGCCACGGTGAGCGCCCGCGACCTGCTCCTTACCAGCGCCGGCGCGGCCGATACCCAGCGGCTGGCCTTCGCGGCGGGGTGGCGGGCGGTGCTGCGGCAGCCCGCGGGCAAGCTGGGTGGGCACACCATCTCGGCGCGGCTGGTTGATTTTTCCAGTGATAAGCAGTTTTTTGGGCTCGATTCGCTGCGCATTGCGCCGCCCGCGCCGGGGCAGGGCAAGCCGGGCGCGGCGCGCGTGTCGTTCGCGGTGCCCAGCCTGTGGGTGCGCGGGCTGCGGGCGGCGGCCTGGCAGCATTTGCACCGCCTGCGCGCCGACTCGGTGCGGCTCACTACCCCCCGCCTCACCTTCGAGCCGCCCGCGCAGGCCCCGCCGCCGGTCTGGAAGCTGCTGAAGCCGCTGTTTGACCAAGCCGATGTGCGGCAGCTGGCCATCGGCGACGGCTACCTGGCCGTGGGGGGCGTGGCTGAAAAGCCGGCGGTGCGGCACCTGTTTGGGGTGGCGCGCGGGCTGCGCATCGACTCGGCGGCGGCCCAGCCGGGCGCGAAACGCGTGCTCTACGCCCGCGGCTGGACGGGCCGCACCGGGCGCATTACGGCCACGTTTCAGCCGCCGGTGTACCTGGCCAGCATCGAGCACGCGCTGCTGAACACGGACGAAAAAACGCTGCGCCTCACGGGGCTGGCGCTGCGGCCCACGCTGTCGGCGGCGCAGCTCAACCGCCGCAGCGGCTACCAGACTACCCTGCTGCGCGTACTTATGCCGGAATTGCGGGCGGAGGGCTTCGATTTTTACCGGCTTTCCGACGACAGCCACCTCCAGATTGCGCGCGTGGTGGCCGAGCGGCCCTACCTCGCCACCCACAGCGACGGCCGCGGGCCCATCAATAAGAGCCCCTCTATCATTACCCCCGAGAATATGCGCAGCCTGCGCGCCCACCTTGACGTGCGCCAACTCGATGTGCGCGGCGGCACCATCGCGGCCGTGTACCGCGGCCCCCGCACGCCGCTGCCGGGCACGTTTACGCTTAACCGCCTGAATATTACGCTGCGCAACGTCAGCAACGACCCGCGCCGCATGAGCCTGGCCCACCCCCTCACCGGCGAGGCCACGGGCTACTTACAAAACCAGTCCCGCGCCGAAATTCACCTCACCACTTCGCTGCTCGACCCGCAGGGCCGCCAGCACCTGTGGGGCACGTTTGGGCCGGCACCGCTCAGCCTGCTCAACTCCATTACTACCCCTACCCGCCTCATTACTTTCAAAAGCGGCCAGGTCCAGCGCATCACTTTTGATGAGCGCCTCGACCGCCAGCGCGTCAGTGGGCCTATCCAGGCCACTTATACCGATTTGAAAATCAATTACCTGGGTTATAAAGATGGCCAGGTGAAGAAGACATTTCTCAACCGCGTCAAGAGCGGGCTGGTCAACGGCCTAGTCATTCGTGACCAGAATCCGCGGCCCGGCGGGCGCTTCGTGGTGGGCCAGATGGCTTCGCGGCGCGAGCTGCAGTTTTCGACCTTCACGGCGTGGCGGCAGGGGCTGCTGTGCGGGCTGCTGCAAAGCGTGGGCGTGCCCGACAAGCTGGCCCAGCAGTTCAGCCAGTCATCGGACCCCACGCCCCTACCCCCCCCCGACGCGCGCTAGCTCTTGAGTCTGAATATTTTGGGGAAATGGCTTTCCATCAGGCTGCACTGGCGCGCGCGGGCCTAATCGTCGTCGTCTTTGCGCTTAGGGGTAAGCTGCAAAAACGCGCCGCGCCGGGGCGCGGGCATGGTCGAATTTTCGCCCTTCACCGACTTCCAGACTACCTCGTTCAGGTCTAAATCGGGCACGGCATCTTCGTGGGCGAAGTCGAATTTGGCCGAGCGCTCGGCGCTGTGGTTCCAGGCGGTGTTGCGGGTGTCGAGCGGAATCTGGTTGGGCTTGGCTTCGTACTTCGCCAGGTTGGGCGTGGCCTGAAACACGCCGAACAGCGGCCGGGCGGCGGCATCGTACTGGCTCATGGGGGGTAGGCCGAGCAGCAGTTCCATCGTGCGCATCACGCCGGCCGTGGTGTAGAGCGTGTGGTCCACGAAATTGTGGCGCACGTGGGGGCCGATGACATAGGCCGGCGAGCGGTGGGCGTCGATGTGGTCGGAGCCGTTCTGGGCGTCGTCTTCGAGCACGAAAACCACCGACTCGCCCCAGATGCTGCTCTGGGCCAGGTGCTCCACGAGGCGGCCCAGGGCCAGGTCGTTGTCGGCCACGGCGGCCGTGGGCCGCACCTTACCCAGGCGCTGACCGCTGGTGTGGTCGTTGCTGAGGCGGATGGTGCTGAACTGCGGCACCGCGTTTTTAGCGAGCAAAGAGTCAAAATCCTGCGCCCAGACGCGCTCACGCTCCTGGTCCGTCACGTCCATATTGAAGCCCGGCGATTTCGGGCAGACGTGCCCGCGCAGCGACTTAAGGGGCGTTTTGCCATCTTCCGCAAACTCGCCGTAGGTGCGGTACGTGAGGCCCGCGCGCTGGCAGTAGTCCCAGATGAAGCCGTCGCGGGGGTAGGCGATTTTGCGGGTGCCCTCAAAGTCGTAGGTGCCGCCGCGCCCGCCGTAGCTGATGGGCCACGACTTCTCCACGTAGTCGGTGGCGTAGGCGGCGGTGCTCCAGTTGTGGCCGTCGGCGCTCACCTCGGCGTTCACGTAAAAATTATCGAGCAACACAAACTCGCGGGCCAGCGCGTGGTGGTTGGGCGTCACTTTCTGGCCAAAAATGCACAGCGCCGTGTCGCCCTCGCCCTCGCGCACATCGCCCATAATCTGGTCGTAGGTGCGGTTTTCCTTGATGATGTAGAAGACGTGCTTGATGGGCGACTTGTCGCCTACCCGGCGCGGCACGGGGTTGCCGGCCTCGCCCAGCGCCAGTTTTTCGCGGGCGGGCGTGAAGGGCGTATTGTCATACACCTGCCGGGTATAGGCCTTAAGGCGCGCCGCGTCGGGACTCGGAATAAAGAGCAGCGTGCCCTTAAACAGGCTGCCGATGTACTGCACCTCGCGCTGCTCAGCGCTGCCCAGCTGGTAGCCGCTGTCGTCTTTTTTGCGCAAGGGCTGCGGGCCGTTGGGATTGGCCAGGCTGGTGAGGCCTTTGCCGCTGGCCACCAGTATTTTACTGCCCTGCACGCGCACGCAGGTGGGGTACCAGCCCGTGGGGATAAAGCCCCGGCTGGCGCTGTGGCCGGGCTGGCGCACGTCGAACACGGCCAGGCAGTTGTTGTCGGCGTTGGCGATGTAGAGCGTCTTTTGGTCGGCCGACAGGGCCAGGCCGTTGGTGGTGGAGCCGGTGAGGCGCGTGGGGTAGAGCGAGGTGGAGATGGTTTCGAGCACCTTCCAGGCCTTCGCGTCGATGACTGACACGGAGTTGTCGTTGGCATTGGCCACGAACAGATAGCGGCCGTCGCGGCGCTGAATCACCTCGTTGGGGTGGCTGCCGGTGGGTAGGCCGGGGCGCAGGCGGCCGGTGGCGCGGTCGTAGGCCAGCAGCTTATCGCCGCCCCAGAGCGTGATATACACCACCTTGCCATCGGCCGACAACAGGCAGCCGTAGGCTTCGGCGCCCAGCTTCACCTTGCTCAGCGTGCGCTTGCTTTTGAGGTCCACGACGTAGAGCGCGCTGTCCTCCTTGGTCACGGTGTAGAGGCGCTGGCCGGCCGCGTCCACGGCCAGGCCGGTGGGGCTGATTTTGGCCTTGGGCCAGGGCCGGCCGAGGCGCAGCGTATCGGGCGCGCCGAGCTTGCGCCCGGCCGTGGGATAGGCCAGAATAATATTGTCGTTGCCGCCCGAGGCGTAGAGCCGCTCGCCCTTCGCATCGAAAGCCAGCCCGTACCACGCCTTGCCGATGGGCCGCTCGTCGAGCAGCTTTTCGGTGCCGGGGTCAATAAGCTGAATGCTCTGCTTGCCCTGCCCGTTGTTGGTGACGGCCAGCATGTTGCCGCCCGGCGCGAGCTGCATATTCAGCGGCAGGTCGCCGAGCGGCAGCGGCCGGCCGGCCGGCGTGAGGCTCCAGCCATTCGGCAGCAGGATTTTCGCCGCCTGCGGGTCGTTGGTAGGGCGTTGGGCGTGGGCCGTGCCGGTGAGCAGGGCCAGGGCCGCCACGGCGGAAAGCAAGCGTTTCATACGTATTCGGAGTAAAATCAGAACGCGGCAAAGGTCGGGCGGGCGCGCGGCTTTGGTGTTACGCGGAAGTTACGAAGCAGGAGACACCTTGCGGGTGCCTCCCATACCTCTCGCTAAAAGAGTGGAAGACGCTGAACTGCTGTTACGCCCTCCACGTCAACCTCACCCCCTAGCCCCCTCTCCTGCGGAGAGGGGGAACTAGCTCTAGCTCTAATTTCAACTTAACTATTTGATTTACAGTCTAAAAATAAACTAGAGCTAGTTCCCCCTCTCCGCAGGAGAGGGGGCTAGGGGGTGAGGTTAACGCGAGAACGACCTACCGCACCACGTCATCCCCCAAAAAACCCATTCCCGGCATCCCAATAGGCGCGCCGGGCGGCTGGTCCAGCGCCGGGGCGGGCGTGAATTTGTTGGGGTCGTCCTCGAACTTTCTGATTTGCGATAAGCCGAAGAGCAGGTTGGCTTTTTGGCGGGGCTCGGCGGTGGGTAAGCGGGTGGTCATCCACTGCTTGAGCTGGTCCAGTTCGAGCAGGCTTTCACCGCGCACGCTCTCCGAAAGGTCGGGGGTAGCGGCCAGCCGGAGCAGCGATTTCAGGGTGAGATTATTCACGACTACCTGAATTTCACCGGGGTAGCCGGCGGCCAGCGGCGTTTTCCAGGTTTGGGCTAACACCTTATCCACCACCGGCATAAAGCCCGGCTGCTGGGCGTCGCGGGCGTGGTACTCAATGAGGCGCGCTGCCCGCTCGGCGTTCAGCAGGGCCGCCAGGGTAGGCGCGGCGGCGGCCTCGGCGGCGGCTAGCGGGTCGAAGGAGATGCCGGTGTGGCTGTCGAAATCCTCCATCGTGCTGGCGTAGCCGGCGGGGTGAGGCGGGAGTTGGGTGAGCAGCTTTTCGGGCAGCGCCAGGGCGGCGGGGGTGATGGTGGCCAGCAGCGCATTCAGGGCGCGCCACTGGTCGGCGGGGGGCACCAGGCGGGTCGGCACCTGGCCGTCATCCTTCACGGCGGGCGTGAAGTAGAGGCCGCCCAGGGTTTTGGCGGTGGCGGCCACCTGGTAGCGGTGCAGCAGGTATATCGGCACCAGCACTTCCTCCAGGGTGGCGAGGGGCGCGCCGGGCGGCACGGCATTAGCCGAGAACGTGTCGAGCACGTGCCGCCGCACGGCCATCAGCTGCGTAAGCTGGGCCACGGGGTCGGCGCCATCGTCCCACTGGCTCGACAGCGGGTGTAGCGCGATGGTGGGGTCGTAGGCAAACAGGTGGCCCTGCGCCAGCGTTTCGCGCATAATGGCCGCCAAGCCAGCCGCTTCGCTAGTGCCCTTCGGGAAGTCCTGGTAGCCCCACAAAATGGCCCGCTTGTCCCAGCTGCCGATGCCGGCGGCGTAGGCCTGCGACACATCCACGGTGCCATCGGGCTTCAGCGTGATGCGCGGGAAGGGGTAGTCCATCACGGAGGTGCGGCCGCGGACGCTAGCAGCGAAGTTGTGGTAAAGCCCCAGCGTGTGGCCGATTTCGTGGGCCGAAAGCTGCCGGATGCGGGCCAGCGCCATTTCCTCCATCGCCTTGGGCACCGGCTGGCCCGGTTTGTAGGGCTGAAGCAGGCCCTCGGCCAGCAGGTAGTCCTGGCGGTGGCGGTCCGAGCCCAGCGTCACTACCCCCTTAATAATCTCGCCAGTGCGCGGGTCGATGTACGACGAGCCGTAGGAAAACGCCCGTGGGTTGCCAGCGCGGGCCACCCAGTTTACCACGTTGTAGCGAATGTCCATCGGGTCAGCCCCCTCCGGCAGCTCCTTTACCACAAACGCATTGCGGTAGCCAGCCGCCTCAAACGCCTGGTTCCACCAGCCGCCGCCCTCGATGAGGGCCCGTTTGATGTCGGGCGGCGCGCCCCGGTCCACGTAGTACACAATGGGCTCGACGGGGTCGCTGATTTTGGCACCGGGGTTTTTCTTGGCCAAGCGGTGCCGCCGGATGGAGCGTTGCGTCAGCGACTCGGTCATGGGGGCCGAAAAATCAAGGTAGGTGAAGGGATTGAAGCCGGCGCGCGGGTCAAAAGGCCGCATTTCGAAGCCGGGCAGGGGCAGCTCCACCAGCGACTGATGCATCCGCACGGTCACGGCATTGGGGTCGGGCGCGAGGCCGGCGCTGCCCTGGCCAAAGTCGAGCCCCCCCGCACCAGGCCCGCCCACGAAGGTGATAAGCGCCTCAAACTCGGTGTTTTTTGGAAAATTCCTGGTGCCATTCGGGTCCACCAGCGAGCGGGTTTCGTCGAAGCGGTAGGGGGTAGGCGGCGGCCCGCCCGCCCCGCTGCGCAGCCCCGCGAAGCTGCGCCGACCCAGCTGGTCGGTCAGCTTCTGGCTGTCGCGCACCAGAAAGGGCGTGAGGTCGAGCAGCACCTTATTGCCTTCCACGGCCACCGGCACGAAGCCCCAGATGACGGACTTGGCAAAGGCGCTTTCCACCGCGCGCTGCTCGTCGGGGTTTTTGCCGGTGGCGCGGTAGCTTAGGTTGGGCTCCAGCAGCAGCACCTTTGGCCCCATTTTCACAAACCGAACCAGGCTGGCGGCCGCCGCGCCGCGCTCCGGCCCGCCCAGCCCTACCCCATCGGTGAGGGAGCTGAAGTAGAGAAAGTCCTGGTCAAAGCGCTCGACCTCCAGGTATATTTTGCCCGTCTTCTCGTCGTAATAAAACGGAAAATAGCCGTCGAATTTCTTCAGCCCCTGCGTAATAGCGCTGAGCGAGGTGGCCACCGGCCTGACTTCGGCGCGGGGGGTAGGGGCCGCGCCGGGCGCGGTGGTTTGGGCGGCGGCCAGCTGGCTGGCCGCCAGCAGCGCCACCAACGCAAGGGAGAGGTGCTTCATGCGGAGAGTATCAGGGTTTAGCTGCCGCAGTATAGCACCTAAATCAGATTCTGTCTGCTTTTTCGAAGAAGTCCTGGTGGTTGGCAGCAGTAGGATGCCCGAAAACACCAAAATTCGGCACTGCTGGCGCAGGCCGGGTAGTGCAATGCCAGGCCGCGCGCGGCTAGCGGCGGCTGCGGCGGCCTTTGGCTCGGCTGCCGGGGGTAGGCAGCAGCGTCACGTTCAGGGGCTGGGCGTCGCGGCTCACAGCCGTTTCGTCCTCATAGCCGCCGTAGCCCACTACGAAGGTATTTTCGCCGGTGGGCACTTCGAGCGAGTAGCTGCCATTGGCGTCGGTGCTGGTGCCTTTGGTGCTGCCGCGCAGCATCACGGTAGCCCCGATGAGGGGGTGGCCGCTCTCGTCGAGCACCCGGCCGGCCTGGGTGCGGGTGGTGGGCGCGGCGGGCACCGGCTCGGGGGCTGGGGCTGCGGCAGCGGGCGCTTCACTAGGGGCCGGTTCGGCTTCCGCTACGGGCAGCGAAGCCACCCGCAACTTGGCAGGGCCTACTTTGGGTTTGCTTACCACCGGAATAGCTACCGGCGCGGACGCTTCGGGGCTAGCAGCAGCGGCTGGGGTAGCCGCCACCACGGGCGCGGTGGCAAGGATAGGCGTGGCGGCCGGCGGGGCGGCGGTGGCTTCCGGCGTGTGGCTGCAACCGGCCAGCGCGGCCACGAGCAGCAGCCCGGCAAGGCCCCGAGCGATAGGTAAAGGAATGGCGGCGGGCGGCGGAGCAGTAGCCAGCAGTTTGCGGAGCGTAGAAAGGGAATTCATAAGAATACTTGGAAAACAGCGCAGCAAGATAAGCGGCTATCGCCTAAGCGCCAAGCGTCCTACCCCCCATACGCGAAATAGCCTCCCGGCCACCGGCCCAAGGGCAGTGGCCGGGAGGCTACTAATAGCCAATAGGGCGTGCTTAGTTGCTGGTTTCGTCCTGGGGCTTGCGGGCGGGGCCGCTGGTGTGGTCGTCGCCGAGCTTCTGGTCGTGCATCCGAATGCCTTCGCCCAGCTCATAGCTGCCCTCTTCGGTGAAGCCGGGTCCCTGGGCCTGCTCGCCGGCGGTGCTGTGGTTGTTGCCGCCCTGGGGCTCGGTTTCGGAGCCGCCGATGTGCAGGTTTTCGAGCTGGTCTTTCTGGTCGCTGCGCTGCGTGTAGCCGTTGGCACCTACGTTGCGGTGGGCGCTGGCGTCGTCGCTGCGCTTGTTGTTGCTCTGGTCTTCCTGGTAGTCGCGCTGCTTGGCCAGCTCCTCGTTGTGGCCGGCCGGAATGCTGTTGGTCGGGTTCTGGTTGGGCGCGTCAACCTGCTGGCCCGGCTTTTTGGGCGTGGTGCCGTCTTCTTCGAATAACTCGTCGCTGAGAATCATGTGGGAGGGTTTACGTAGTTACTAGTTTAGGGTGTAGCCTGCCCGGTGTACGCGCCCCCCAGCCCGAAGTTTGGCCCGCAGCCGCCGGCCTGGCTTTTTCTTTGTCTTTTGATTCACCTCTCCCCTACCCCTATGGATTTCGCCAAGCTCTACCGCCCCACCCTGTTCAACTCCTGGCAGTTCATCGCCTTCGTGGGCTTGCTGATGAGCGGCGGGGCCGAAGTGCTGCTGCGCTACGTGGTGCGGCGGCCGCTGCCGGCCGGCTACGGCTGGCTCTACGTGTGCTGGGTGGCGCTGTTTGTGGTGGGCGCGCTCGTCAACCTATTTGGCAAGCCTACCCCGCCCGGCCACCATCACCACCATTAATACGGCTGTTGCCGGTCCTTAATTACTCACTCAGCAGCGGCCGGATGTGGGGGTTGGCCGGGATAATCACGGGCTTCGTCTCTTTTCGGCCCCAACCCCGACCCTACCCCCCCGCCTTTGCGTTATAAGGCGATGCGAACTCGATTACCAGGCCTCGCGGCCGGGCTCCTGGCCCTTCTCAGCACGGCTGCCTGCGGCTCTAAGAAAGACGCCACCGCCGACGGAAAAGGCGGCAAGGGCGGCCCCCAGGCCGTAAAATCTTACCCCGTGCTGGTGGTCCGGCCCGATACGGTGACGCTCTTTCAGGATTATCCAGCCACTATTCAGGGCCAGCAAAACGTGGAAATCCGGCCCAAGGTGGATGGTTCCGTGGCGGCTATTTACGTGGATGAGGGGGCCAGCGTGACGAAGGGCCAGAAGCTCTTCCAAATCTCGGCCCCGCAGTATGAGCAGGCCGTGCGCACGGCCGCGGCCGGCATCAAAACGGCCCAGGCCGACGTGGACGCTGCCCTCATGGGCGTGAAAAAAGTGCAGCCGCTGGTGGCCCGCGGCATCATCAGCAAGTATGAGTTGGAGGGCGCGCAGTACACCCTGGAGGCCAAGCAAGCCGCCCTGGCCCAGGCCCGCGCCGCGCTCGTCAACGCCCAAACCAACCTCGGCTACACCACCATCTACAGCCCGGTTACGGGCGTGATGGGCACGATTCCGAACAAAGTCGGCTCGCTGGTGAGCAGCACCTCGACCGACCCGCTGACCACGATTTCGAGCATCGGCAGCGTGTACGCCTACTTTTCGCTCAGCGAAAAGGCGCTGCTCAGCTTTGCGCGCCGCCGGGCCGGCAACACCTTGCAGGACAAGCTCGCGCACGTGCCCGACGTGAGTCTGGTGCTGGCCGACGGCAGCCTGTATGGCTACAAAGGCCGGGTCGAAACGGCCATTGGCCAGATAAATACCGAAACCGGGGCCAGCAGCTTCCGCGCCACGTTTCCCAATCCGCAGGGCCTGCTGCGCAGCGGCAGCAGCGGCTCGGTGCGCACCTATCAGCCCATGAAAGATGCCATCATCATCCCGCAGAGCGCCACGTATGAGCTTCAGGGCAAACGCTTTGCCTACGTGGTGGGTGCCGACACGGCCGCCCACGCCCACCTGCTCACCGTGGTGCCTACCCCCGACGGGGCCTCCTTCGTGGTGCAAAAAGGCCTGAAAGCTGGCCAGGAAGTGGTGCTGCAAGGCATCAGCGACCTGAAGGAAGGCATGAAAATCCGCCCAAAAATGACGACCGATGACAAGACGAGAATGGAGGGGTAGCACCGTTTGTCCTTGCGAGCATGTTGCGCATCAAGCAAGGGCGAAGTGGAGCGCGGCAATCTTTCCTGCACGATAGGATTACTAATCTAAATTAAGCGAACTACAAGGAAAGATTGCCGCGCTTCACTTCGTTGAGCTCGCAATGACAAATGCCTTTTAATTAGTATGTTATCTGAAAAAACCTCATGCTGAAAATATTCATTGAGCGGCCCGTGCTCTCCACCGTTATCTCGGTTATTTTGGTGCTGCTGGGCGTGCTGGGGCTGCTGTCGCTGCCCATCGCGCAATACCCGGATATTTCGCCGCCTACCGTGCAGGTTTCGACCAGCTATGCGGGGGCCAACGCCGATGTGGTGCTCAAGAGCGTGATTGTGCCGCTGGAAGAGCAGATAAACGGCGTGGAGGGCATGACCTACATGACCTCCTCGGCCACGAACACTGGCTCGGGTAGCATTCAGGTGTATTTTAACGTGGGCACCGACCCCGACCAGGCGGCCGTGGACGTGCAAAACCGGGTGGCCAGCGCTACCAGCCTTTTGCCGCAGGAGGTGACGCTGGCCGGCGTGACGGTGCGCAAGCAACAGAGTAGCAACCTGTTAATTTTCGCGCTCTACAGCGACAACTCGGCCTACGACCAGACGTTTTTGCAGAACTACGCCCTCATCAACATCGTGCCGCAGCTGCAACGGGTGAACGGCGTGGGCGCGGCCAATGCCTTTGGCTCGCGCAACTACGCCATGCGCATCTGGCTCAAACCCGACGTGATGGCCATTTACGGCCTCACGCCGGCCGATGTCACGGCCGCGCTGGCCGACCAGAACGTGGAGGCCGCGCCCGGCTCGTTCGGCGAAAACTCGGACCAGAGCTTTCAATACGTCATCAAGTATACCGGCAAGCTAATTTCGGCCGAGCAGTTTGGCAATATCGTGCTGCGGAGCACGGCCCAGGGCCAGCTGCTGCACCTGCGCGACGTGGCCCGCCTGGAGCTGGGCGCGCAGTCGTACAGCAGCAACAGCGCCACGTTTGGCAAGGCTTCGGTGGGTATTTCGGTGAACCAAACGCCCGGCTCCAACGCCCGCGAGGTTATCCAGAAGTCTATCGCGGTGCTGGAAACGGCCAAGGCCGACTTTCCGGACGGCATTCACTACACCAACCTGGTGAACATCAACGACTTCCTGGATGCTTCGATTGATAAAGTGCTGCACACGCTGCTGGAATGCTTCGCGCTGGTGTTCCTGGTTATTTTTATCTTTTTGCAGGATTTTCGGTCCACGATTATCCACGGCGTGTCGGTGCCGGTGTCGATTATCGGCACGTTTTTCTTCCTGAAAGTTTTCGGCTATAGCATTAACTTATTGACGCTCTTTGCGTTGGTGCTGGCCATTGGCATCGTCGTGGACGATGCCATTGTGGTGGTGGAGGCCGTTCATGCCAAGCTGGAACACGGCTACACCTCGCCGCGCCGCGCCGCCATCGATGCCATGAGTGAGATAACCGGGGCCATCGTGAGCATCACGCTGGTGATGGCGGCCGTGTTCCTACCCGTCACGTTTATCACGGGCTCGGTGGGCGTGTTCTATAAGCAGTTCGGCATCACGCTGGCGGTGGCCATCCTGATTTCGGCCGTCAATGCCCTCACGCTGTGCCCGGCGCTGGCCGCCCTTTTCCTGAAGCCGCCGCACCACGAGGAAGACAAGCAGGCAGAGAAAAAAACCCTCATGCAGCGTTTCAGCGTGAGTTTTAATGCCGCCTACGACGCGCTGGTGGCCAAATATACCCGCGTGGTGGAGTTTCTGATGAGTCGGCAGTGGGTGGCGCTGCTGGGCGTGGCGGGCTTCGCGGGCGGGCTCTACTGGCTGATGAGCAGCACGCCGAGCAGCTTCGTGCCCAACGAGGACATGGGCACCATTTTCGTGAACGTGTCCCTACCCCCCGCCTCCACCCTGGAGCGCACCACGGCCGTGAACACGGAGGTCGATAGCCTAATTCGGACCATTCCGGCGGTGCAGGGCACGCTGCGCATCTCGGGCCAGAATTTTCTGGCCGGGCAGGGCAGCGCCTACGGCCTGGTGGTGGTGCGCCTCAAGCCCTGGAGCGACCGCCCGGACATGAACAACGAGCAGGTTATCAAGAAAATAACCCAGCTCACTTCCCACATCCGGGCCGGCGACATTCGTAGCATTTCGCAGCCTACCATCACGGGTTTTGGGGCCACGGGCGGCTTCACGTTTCAGCTTCAGGACCGGGGCGGGCACACCACGGCCGAGTTTTACAAAGTGGCCCAGAACTTCCTGGCGGCGCTCAACAAGCGGCCCGAGATTCAGTACGCCAGCACGGCCTTCAACCCCGGCTTTCCGCAGTACCAGATGGCCGTGAACGTGGCCAAGGTGAAGCAGGCCGGCCTGACGGAGGCCAACATCCTGAACGCCATGCAGGTGTATTACGGCGGCTCGTATGCGTCTAATTTCAACCAGTTTGGCAAGCAATACCGGGTGATGGTGCAGGCCGACACGTCCTACCGCGCCAGCCCGGCCGGTCTGAGCCAGATATTCGTGCGCAACGCCAGCGGCGCGATGGCCCCGATTACCGAATTCATCACCATGACGCGGGTTTTCGGCCCCGAAAGCCTGTCGCGCTTCAACCTGTTTACGGCCATCGCCGTGAACGGCTCGCCCCAGGAGGGCACCAGCTCGGGGCAGGCGCTGGTGGCCATCGAGGAAGTGGCCAAGCAGCTGCCGGCCGGCTACGGGTTCGAGTTTTCGGGCATCAGCCGCGAGGAGCAGGGTAGCGGCCGGCAGTCGCTCTACATTTTTGCGTTGTCCTTAGTATTCGTGTATTTGCTGCTGAGCGCGCAGTACGAGAGCTACCTGTTGCCCTTCGCGGTACTGCTGTCCCTACCCATCGGCCTGAGCGGCACGTACTTATTCGCCAAGATTTTTGGCATTGACAATAATATTTACCTCCAGATTTCGGTGATTATGCTCATCGGGCTGCTGGCCAAGAACGCGATTCTGATTATCGAATTCGCGCTGGAGCGACGGCGCGACGGCGGCATGAGCATCGCGGAGGCGGCCTTGGAAGGAGCCAAAGCCCGCCTGCGCCCGATTCTGATGACCTCGTTTGCCTTCATATTCGGACTCCTACCCCTGCTGTTTGCCAGCGGCGCGGGCGCGCACGGCAACCGGAGCATCGGGGCCGGGGCCATCGGCGGAATGCTGTTTGGCACGCTGCTGGGGGTGTTTTTCGTGCCGGCGCTGTTCGTCATTTTTGAAGGCTTGCAGGAGCGCATCAGCGGCCCGCCCAAAACGCAGGCGCAGATTGAGAAAGAGGAAGCCGACGGCGGCCCCCAGGCCCCACCCAAGCCCGGCGAGCCGCAGCCGAAGGAAGGGCCGCAATCGCGCCCCGAGCCGATTGAAGAATTGCTGAATGAGAAGGTCTGAGGGTGGCCCTACCCCCCGCTGCCGCGTACAAGCCTTAAATTTAGTGAGATGACCGCCAGTAATTTATCCCGGTTTTTACTACCCCTGCTCCTGCTCGCGGCCGGCAGCGGCTGCGGCGTGCTGCATCCCTACGGCCGACCCAACACCGCCACCACCGGCCTCTACCGCGACGTGGCCACCACCGACACCACGACCCTGGCCACGCGCCCCTGGCAACAGCTCTTTACCGACCCCTTTCTGCAAAAGCTCATCGCCGAAGGCCTGACCAACAACCGCAACCTGCAAGTGGCCGACGCCCGCATTGCCCAGGCCCAGGCCCTGCTGGCCCAGAGCCGGGCCGCCTTCCTGCCCAGCCTCAACGGGCGCGCCACTACGACCCTCTCGCGGGTGGGCGGTACCCTGGTGAGCACCGGCACGGGCGGCAGCACCACCACCACGGGCGGCACCGGGGGCACGGGCACCCCTGGCACGCCCACTACCCCTGGCACGCCCACCACGCCCGGCACACCGGGCACGCCCACCACGCCCGGCACGACGACCACCGACCAATCGAGTATCGTGACGGGCGGCGCGGCCCACCAGTACTTGCTGGGCCTGAGCAGCAGCTGGGAGGCCGACGTGTGGGGCAAGCTGCGCAGCACCAAGCGCTCCTACGCCGCCAACGTGCTGCAAAGCGAAGCCTACCGGCGCGTGGTGCAAACCCAGCTCATCGCCGACATTGCCGACAATTACTACTCACTGCTGGCCCTCGATAAACAGCTCGAAATAACCAGCCAAACGGTGCAGAACCGCATTAAGGACGTGGAGGTGCTGAAGCTGCTGCTGGAAGGCGACGTGGTGAACGGCGCCGACGTGGCCCAGAGCGAGGCCCAGCGCTACGCCGTCGAAGTCACGGTTCCGGACTTGCAGCGCAACATCCGGCAGGCCGAAAATCTGCTGGCAACGCTGCTTGGCCGCTCGCCCGGCCCCATTGAGCGGAGCACGCTGGCCGCCCAGGCCCCGGCGCCGGCCCTGCTCACGGGCGTGCCCAGCCAGCTGCTGCGCAACCGCCCCGACGTGGTGCAGGCCGAGTACGTGTTTGCCACGACGTTTGAGCAGAGCAACGCGGCCCGCACCTATTTCTACCCCAGCTTCACGGTCACGGCCAACGGCGGGCTGACCAGCACCACGATTCAGAACCTGTTTTCGCCCACCGCCATTTTTGCCAGCGTGGTGGGGGGCCTCGCCCAACCCATTTTCAACCAGGGCCTCAACCGCCTGCGGCTGAACCGCTCGCTGGCCTTGCAGCAGGAATACCTCGCTACCTACCAGCAAACGATGTTTACGGCCGGGCAGGAGGTGTCGAATGCCCTATTCTCTTACCAGAGCGCCGCCGATAAAATTCGGATTCGCGCGCAGCAGCTCGAAGCGCTGGAGAGGGCCGTAGATTATACCCACGAGCTGCTGCGCGCCGGCTTCACCAACTACACCGCTGTGCTCACAGCCCAGCAAAGCCTGCTGCAAGCCCAGCTCAACAGCGTGAACGACGAGCTTCAGCAGCGCCAGGCCGTGACGGACCTCTACCACGCGCTGGGCGGCGGCTGGCGCTAGGCAGCTTAGCCGGGCAGTGCCAGCGCATCGGGGTCGCGGCGCGCATCAACTACGCCCACTATTTCAATAGCCACAGGCTGCACGCGGTAGTAGAGGCTGACCGTGGCCGACACCACGCAGCGCCGCAGCAGCGGGCGCAACGGGGCCACCGGATACATTTCCGGCATCTGCTCAATCAACCGGACTTTGTCGGCAATGGCTACCAACAAATTCGTGCGCGCCGCTGGCGAGTACTGACCGGCCTGGGCGGCCAGCGCCTCCACATTTTCAATCGCACTCGGTGAGAAAAAGATAGGTAAGCTCATACCTTGTCTTCTTGTTGTAACCGGGCGAATACCTCTGCGGCCGGAATGCCCTGCCCAGCATCCAACTGCTGCATACTCTGGTCTAACCGCCTGAGCCAGGCCGGGCTAAGCTCCGGCTCCGGCGCTTCGAGGGCCGTTTGGGGGAGCAGCAGCAACAGGGCCGCCCGTAGCACGGCCTCATCCTGAATCTGGTCGATAACCTGGTGCAGCTGGGCGCGGGAATCGCCCTGGGCAAGCGAGGGGTAAGCAGAGAGGGTTTCCATAGACCTAAAGTAAGCGCCAACTGACTGATTGCAGGCCGTGACTATTTTGCGGCTTTTTTATGGGTCGGAGTTTTCAGTAACCCCATGCAAAAAATCACTTCGAAATCTCTATCTTGACTAACCAAACATTCTGAGTGGCGGTTAAAATGCGGCTAAGGCCAACTGTGTGTTGCATGGCTCAAGATGCATGGCTCACAAAGCCAGCTTTACGAGCCTACTTTTTGAGCCATGTTAGCAGCTAGGAATAGGCGCTTACAGCAGTGGCTCAGCCAGGTGCGCCTTTTTGGCGCAGCTAAGACCTTAAACTGTCTATTCTCTCCCACCCATCTCCACCGTGCTAGTTGTAGTTTTGACTTTCCCTCATTCCAAGGTCAGCTAGCCTTATGCCATCCTCCCGATTACGCACTAGTCGTGTGGCCTCCCTCATGCTTGGCAGGTGGTTAGCGGGGCTCTTACTTGGCGCACTAGGAGTGGCCGGTTTTCTGCCGGCCGTCGGCCAACCCATCACCCCGCCGACTACCGCCCTGCCCTATACCTCCGTCGAGCAGCGGCCCCAACTACCCGGTGGCGGCGGCCTGACCGCGATGGTAGATGCCGTACAACAGCGCATCGTACTGCCCGCCAATGCCCCGCTAGCTGACCGCTCCGTATCCACGCAGTTTGTAGTGGGTACAGCTGGCCAAATTGAAGATGTCGAGGTGGTATCAGGTACCAACCCTATCGTTGATGCGGCCGTGCTGGCGGCCGTACGGCGACTGCCGGCCTTCGTACCGGGTCGGCAGCATGGGCAGCCCGTGCGGGTGTTGTGTACGCTGAGTATTACCCCGCCGAATCGCACGCTAGATGCGCCCCCACCACCGCCCCAGACCACGGACGAACTCGTCGAAACCCGCACGTTGCTGCTGGGCGAGGCTAACCGCCAACCTGGGGAGGCCGACATTACGTTTGTGCAGCGGGTGCTCCCGCTCGCTTTTATTGAATCCAAGGACTTGCTAGCCGCTATGTGGCGGCCGAGCGCCTATGGCAAGCAACTGTTTTTCGCCAGGCCCAGCACGGGAGAGGATGAGCAATCGCTCGATTTAGTGCTGCTGGACCCGTTTGTTCCAGACCACTACGCAGTACACACCTTCACTATCCCCGCGCTGTCTCACTTTATTATTGCCTCGCAGGGCGAGGCGACCAGCCTACTAGCTATTTTCTTTGCCGACGTCAATCAGGATGGTCAAAAAGAGCTACTAATCTTGAGCAAGGGTAGCCAGGTCGAGCCAGAAGGCTGGACAACCCATTACCAAACGCAGGTTTTTCAGTATCTGGGGTTCACTAGTACGGGTCGGCCCCAATACTGCGAAGACACGGCTCCTCATGACTACCTCGATGAGCTCTCTACCGTCAGCGCCGTGCGGCGGGCCTTGGCTCAGCATCAACTCCGCCGCAAAGCTCCGCCTCGCCCAGCCACGGCTAAGTTACCGCGGAAGTAAGAGCTGGCCCGAGTCATTACTTGAACGTTCGTTTAGAAAACGTGACAAGGATAAAAGAGACATTTCTTAGTCGCTCTTTTAACAACTGACTCACTAGTTAGCATCACGGCGCAGCCCTATCTTCAATCCTATGCAGCTACTATTGCTCGAAGATATTAGACGCTTTCTAGAGGAAGAATTTGTTGGCGTTGAGCCGGAGTTCGTGGACGGGTTGCTTCTTAATTCCTTTTGCCTTAGCACCTTCGAAATTCAGCGCGTTGAGCACTTGCTAGACATGGGGGAATTACCGGCCAGTTTCACCGACCTGATTCAGACCTATGATTTTGGGAATTTCTCCCTGTTCAATGCGGAATTTGGCGTTGGCTGTACGGGTTCGCTAGACTGGCTGCTTGCTCATAATGACTTAACACAGTTTGGCTTTGAGTCCTTTTTAGCTGAAGCACACCAGCTAGGCTTGGTCCTCATAGCTAATGGTGACCCCTTTGCCTTTTTTATGCAGGTGCGAACCGGCATTATCACTGCGATGACTTCTGAGCAGTCTTTCGCTACCCTATTGCCGGTTGCTGGTTCCTTTCCGCACTTCATCCAAGGTCTGGGCACAGCCTATCAGGCGCTTAGAAGGAAGCAATTGCCCGGGTTTAGAGAATTAGCTCGCCAGGAGTTTGGAGAAGCTGCTTACCCTTTCTGGCACGAGCTCACGTTGTAATTAATGAGACCAGATGAATAGAACTTTGGAGCTGTAGGGCGGTAATCCTTTTCCCTTTGGTTTCTTGGAAAGGTCGAATTACATAATCCAAGTTACAAGCGCAGTCTTGGAATCGGTATGGGTTTTGGGCCAGCTGGCCGCTATGGCCAGCGTGGTACTTTTATGGGTTACGAGTGCCAAGAGCCGTTAACTATTCTCTTCAAGAGCATGAGCTTTGTAGAAAAATATCCTAGACTGTGGAATTTCTTTGCAGCTTACTTCCCTGATGCTGATTCAGGGCAAAAGCACCAAAAGGTAAGTTAGCGACCTTTGGGGATGGAAGAAGAAGTAGCGGATTTCTTTTGGCAGGTAACGGACTATCGGGTGGAGGGGCGCTGTCTACACGAGCTAAGCGATATTATTTGGCTGGTGCTATGCGGCTTACTGGCTGATTGCGAAGATTTTGAGCAGATTTATGATTACGCCTGCGACAAACAGGCCGTGCTCGCTCAGTTTCTGAGCTTGCCCGCCGGCATCCCCTCGTCTTATACGTTGCAGCGCGTGTTCAGCCGCCTGAATCCCGTCGAACTTGAAGCCAGCCTCACCCACTGGGGGCAGGACATTATGCGGGTCCTGGCTGGGCAGCAGCTGGCCATCGATGGCAAGCAGGTGCGCGGCACCTGCCTGCCCGGCCAGCGCCAGGCCAGCGTGCAGCTGGTCAGCGTCTGGGCGACCGAACAGCGCCTATGCCTGGCCCAGACCCAAGTGGCCAGCAAAGCCAACGAACTCGTGGCCATCCCCCAAGTGCTCGACCTGGTGGAGGTAGCCGGCAGCGTGGTGAGCATCGATGCCATCGGCTGTCAGCGCGCCATTGCCACGACGCTGGTCGAGCGCCGGGCTGATTATGTGCTGGCCCTCAAGCAGAACCAGCGGACCCTCTTCGAGCAAGTGCAGGCCCACCTTGCCCCGCTACTGCGGCAGGAGCCGGCCTTTGTGAGCCGCGAAAAAGACCACGGCCGCGGCGAGGAACGCCGGGTATGGGTGAGCCGGAACCTGAATCTGGTGGAGGAAGCTGCCGAGTGGGCGGGCCTGGCGGCGGTGGTCTGCGTGCAGACCCGGCGCTGGCAACAGGGGCGGGAGCAGCACAGTACGCGCTACTACCTGAGCTCGCTGGCGCAAGCGAGTGCGGGCGAGTTGGCGGGCTATGTGCGCGGGCACTGGGGCATCGAAAACGACCTGCACTGGCACCTGGATGTCACCTTTGCCGAGGATGCCTGCCGGGTGCGCCAGGGCCACGCCCCGCGCAACCTCTCTACCCTACGCAAGCTGGCTCTCACCCTCTTACGACGTGAGCCAACGAAGATGAGTCTGCCACGCAAGCGCAAGAAAGCGGCTCGCGATGATGACTACCTCCGACAATTGCTCCGCCAGCTAGCTCCACAGCCCCCAGACGCTAACTAACCGTTTGGTGCTTTTGCCCTGGATGCTGATTTGGATAATCTAACTGATGAGGTTGTTGTGGCTGAATACAAAGCGGAGATACAAGAGGATGATTTACAGCAAGTAGTAGCGGAATTAGATAAGCTGATAGTCGATACTTCGTGCTGGGAGCAAGCAGCTGATGACGCAAACCGCTATTTTGCTACTCAAGAGGAAAATTTAGCTTGGTTACGAATGGTCAGAAGAGAACTAGCAGGCTAGTGCCGGCTATAGTATCTCGATTTTACGTTCTGGAAACGGTCGTTTACAACACGTAAAACTCGCCTCAGTCAAAATAATCCCATTTCCCCACTACCCCTTCGGCGTGGGCACGGGTTTTTCGGGTTCACCCAGCTGCTTGAAGTGGTGCTTGAAAAACACTAGCAGCAGCGTAAAAAACAGGTTGACGCCGTTGCCGAACAGGATGGGCAGGTTGTGTTCGTAGGCGCCATAGACCAGCCACAGCACCATACCGCTGGCCCCCACCGCCAGCATGGGCCCACTCAGGCCGTTGGAGGAGCGGGTGCGCCAGGTCTGCACCACCTGCGGAAAAAACGTGAGGGCCGATAGCGCGGCGGCTACCAGCCCAATGTCACTGACGAGGCTCGGGGAAAGTTGCATAACTGCCTGATACGCGAAACGGCGCGGGCGGTAGCGCCTACCCCCCACCTTGTTTATAAGCAGCGAATAGGTAGCGTGGACGTTGCGAGTCCGCGTGTGCGAACGGCGAGTTGCCCGCACGCGCGGACTCGCAGCGTCCACGCTACCCGTTAGCGGTACATGAATACCGTGAAATCGCCCTGCCAATAGCCTTGGCGCAACACTACTTTCGGTGCCAGCGTTTCGCAAAAAGCAACGATATCGGCCGGGTCGTAGGCGGCCAGCGGGCCGCCGCCCGGCGGCTCCCAGTCGAGCAGGTTGAAGCCCAGACCCAGGCGGCAGCCCGCAAACAGCAGCTCGATGGCCTGGTACACGAAGCGGGGCTCGCGGTGGCGGTAGCTGAGCGCGCCGCTGGCCAGCACGTAGTCGCTGAGGGGCAGCGGCCCGCGCAGGAAGTCGCCCTGGCTCAGGGTGATGTCCGGGGCGTGGTAGTAGCGGGCCTGGGCCACGGCGAGCAGTTCGGCCATTTGCTCGATGCCGCTGTAGCGCACGCCGGCAAAGCGCTGTTTGAGAAAGGGATACAGGTCGGAGTAACCACTACCCACGTCGAGCACCGAGCAGTGCGCGAGGTCGCCAATCTGGGCCAGAATCTGGAAGCGCACCTGCTGGCCCTCGGGGTGCCAGCCCAGCGCGCCGGGGCTGCCCGCGCCATACTCAGCGATGCGCCCCCGGTGGAAGCGGGAAACGGCGGCATTATCGAGCAGACGGCCCAGGCGTTTGCGCATAAGAAAATGGGGTGAACTGGGGTGGCGGGTTTCATTTATTCGGCCCACAAAGGAAACGCAAAAGAGAACGTCATTCCGAGCTTGCCGAGGAATCTCGCTCGCATCGTTTGGGTATCATCCAACGAAGCGCGCGAGATTTCTCGGCAAGCCCGGAGTGACGTTCTGCACTCCCTACCCCCCTTTAGTTAGCCAACCCGCGCAGCACCTCCTTGGTCTTGCTCACGTGGTTGGTGGCACCGCTCATCGAATCGAAGATGTAGGCGATTTTGCCATCTTTACCAATCACGAACGTGACGCGGCCGGGCAGCAGGCCCAAGAACGCGCGCGGCACCTCGTACTGCTTGCGCAGCTGCCCACCCGTGTCGGCCAGCAGCGGGAAGGGTAGGCGGTGCTTCTGGCTGAACTTCTGGTGCGAGGCCTCGCTGTCGGAGCTGACGCCCACTACCACCGCGCCCAGGTCCAGGAAATCAGCGTATTGGTCGCGAAAAGCGCAGGCCTCGGCGGTGCAACCCGGCGTGTCGTCCTTGGGGTAGAAGTACAGCACCACGGGCTTGCCGTGCTGGTCGGCCAGGCGAAAAGTGTCGCCCTTGTCGGTGGGCAAGGTAAAATCGGGGGCAAGGTCGCCGAGCTGGAGCATTGGTGAACTGGTGAGTTAGTGAGATGGTAACTGCTGTTAGGCACTATCTTATTCGAGATGGCAACGGGGAGTAGCGCGAACTTTGTAGTTCGCGCTACTCCCCGCGCCGTTCTACTGGCTTTAACGGCGCGGGGACGCGAACTACAAAGTTCGCGCTACTCCCCGTTGTGTAACAACAGTTAGTAAATTAGTGAGAAGTGAACAGGCAAGGCTGCATTTGTTCTCCATCTCACCTCCTCCCCTACTTCGTGAGCCAGCCGTTGGCATCCATCCAGTTTTGGAGGAGGTCCATCCACTGGGTCTTGGTGGTTTGGTTGTTCAGGCCGAAGCCGTGGCCGCCCTGGGGGTAGATGTGCATCTCGGCGGGCACGTGGTGGTGGTGCAGCGCCTGGTAAAAAATCAGGCTATTTTGCACGGGCACCGTCTTGTCATCTTCGGCGTGCACGAGGAAGACAGGGGGCGTTTGGGCGCTCACCTGCAGCTCGTTGGAATACTGCCGAATCTGCTCGGCGCTGGGGCTGGTGCCCAGCAAATTATCGCGTGAGCCCTTGTGCATGATGCTGTCGGCGAAGCTGATGACCGGATACAGCAGCACCAGAAACGCTGGCCGCACCGAAGCCGGGCCGGGGTTGTCGCCCACCGGCCGGGCAAAATGGGTGCCCGCCGAAGAAGCCAGGTGCCCGCCCGCCGAGAAGCCCATCATGCCAATGCGCTCGGGATTGAGGTTGTATTTGGGGGCCAGCTGGCGCACCAGGCGCAGGGCCTGCTGGGCATCGAGCAGCGGCGCAATGGATTTGTCGGTCTGGCTGTGGTCGTTGGGCAGGCGGTATTTGAGCACGAAGGCGGCCACGCCCATTTCGTTGAGGCGCTTGGCCACGTCGTAGCCCTCCTTATCAATGGCCAGCCGGGCGTAGCCGCCGCCGGGGCAAATGATAACCGACGTGCCAGTAGCTTTGGCGCGGTCGGGGATGAAGACCGTGAGCGTGGGCTGAATGACGTTGGAGATGCGCACGCCGGCCGCCTCCGTCACGCTGGCTTCCTGCACCTGGCTGGGCTTGGAATCGGGGATGACGCCCGAGTAGAGGGGTAGCACGGGCGCGGCCGTGCCGGCGGCTGTGGTTTGGGCGCGCAGGTGGGCGGGCAGGGCGAGGCTAAAAATCCCCAGGGCGAGCAGCAGGATGGTTTTTTTCATAAATTTCAGGTTGTGGATAAAAGTGCGGGGGTAGGGCGACCAAGGAGTGCGGCCGCACGGCCGGCGCGCCGCCTACCTTTCGGATATGAAAACGCGCTATTCCGAATTTCGTTTTGCCCGGCCCTGGCCGGTGCTGGCCGCGCTGCTCACCGCCTGCGCCCCCACGGCAAAGGTTCCGGTGGCTACTGCCCCCGCGCCGCCGGCCGCCGCGGCCGCCCCTACCCCTCCCGATTACCGCGCCCAGGCCGAGGCCTTTCTGGCAACTTATACGGCTGAGTATGTGCGCCTCTACACGCAGTCGAGCGAGGCCGAGTGGACCAGCAACACGCACATCGTGCCCGGCGACACCACCAACGCCGGCCGCACCGCCCGCGCCAACGAGCGCATGGCCGCCTTCGCCGGCTCGGCCGCAAACATTGCCCGGCTGCGCGAATTACTGGCCCACAAAGACCAGCTGACGCCGCTGCAAACCAAGCAGCTTGAAACGGCGCTCTACAACGCCGCCAACTCGCCCCAGACCGTGGCCGACCTGGTGAAGCGCCGCATCAAGGCCGAGGCGGCGCAGACCGAAAAGCTCTACGGCTTCGACTATAAATACGCGGGCAAGAGCGTCACTACCAACGACATCGACGCGCTGCTGCGCACCGAAACCAACCCGCGCAAGCGCCAGCAAATCTGGGAGGCCAGCAAAGAAATCGGCCCCACGCTCAAGCCGGGTTTGCTGAACCTGCGCGACCTGCGCAACCAGACCGTGCAGGCGCTGGGCTACCCCGATTTTTTCTCGTACCAGGCCAGTGACTACGGCCTCACCCGCGAGGAAATGATGCAGCTCGTGCGCAAGCTCAACGACGAGCTGCGCCCGCTCTACCGCGAGCTGCACACCTACGCCCGCTACGAATTGGCCAAAAAATACCACGCCAAACAGGTGCCCGACTACCTGCCCGCCTCCTGGCTGCCCAACCGCTGGGGCCAGGACTGGGGCAGCCTGGTGACCGTAAAAGGCATTAACCTCAACGCCGCCATCGCCAAAAAAGGCCCCGAGTGGCCCGTGCGGCAGGCCGAGCGTTTTTACGAAAGCCTGGGCTTCCCGGCGCTGCCGCCCAGCTTCTACGAGAAGAGCAGCCTCTACCCCCTACCCCCCGGCGCGGCCTACAAGAAGAACAACCACGCCTCGGCCTGGCACATGGACCTGAACCAGGACGTGCGCAGCCTGATGAGTGTGGAGCCCAACACCGAGTGGTACGAAACCACCCACCACGAGCTGGGCCACATCTATTACTACCTCACTTACACTAACCCCGACGTGCCGCCGCTGCTGCGCCAGGGCGCCAACCGCGCCTACCACGAAGCCATCGGCAGCATGATGGGCCTGGCGGCCCAGCAAAAGCCCTTTTTGGTGGGCCTGGGGCTGGTGGATGCTAAAACCCAGACCGACCAAACCCAGCAGCTGCTGAAGGAGGCGCTGCAATACGTGCCGTTTATCCCGTTTGCCTCGGGCGTAATGAGCGAGTGGGAAAACGCTTTTTATGCCGAAAACCTGCCCGCCGACCAGCTCAACGCCAAGTGGTGGGCGCTCTGCAAGCAGTATCAGGGCATGGTGCCCCCTACCCCCCGCGGCGAGGAATACCTCGACCCGGCCACCAAAACCCACATCAACGACGACCCCGCGCAGTACTACGACTACGCCCTGAGCTACGTGCTGCTGTTTCAGCTGCACGACCACATTGCCCGCCAGATTCTGCACCAGGACCCGCACGCCACCAACTACTACGGCAGCCGCGAAGTCGGCCGGTTTTTGCAGGATATCATGCGCCCCGGCAGCAGCCGCGACTGGCGCGTGGTGCTGAAAGAAAAGACCGGCGAAGACCTCTCAGCCCGCGCGATGGTGGATTATTTTCAGCCCCTGATGACCTATCTGCAAGCGCAAAACAAGGGGCGCAACTACACGATGTAACCGGCTGGTAGCCCGCGCGAATAATAAATTCAGCCCAAGTAGCAAGACAAAAGCAATGCGTGGCGAGGCTGATGTTTCTACTTGATTATCAGCCTGCTACGGTCTAGCTATTGGCTACTTACCTACTTCTACTTTAGCAGGTTAGCGTGTTTTTATCGCAGAAAACACCTGCATTGGAAGCCGTTGCGAGCAGCAGTTTATAGCCTACCAAAGCCAGGGCTTAAAACGTGCGGGGAATTTACTGGACCTCTTCAATACGTGAATGCCCTACCCCCTACCATCACCTCCTGCGTCTGCGCATCGAAAGTGGCTTTGAGGCCGGTGTGGGCGGCTGCCGTGGTCATGATGTTGGCGATGGAGTGGCTGTAGCCGGCCTCCACGGGCGCGTGGGGCGGTTGGCGGCTGCGTATGCACTCCATCCAGTTGCGGATGTGGTTGGAGGTGAGCACGTCGCCGCCGGTATTGGCCGAGGCTACTACGGTTTCGGTGCTGGCCAGGCTGAATTCGGGCAGCAGGTTGGGCGGCAGGTGCATGGCGTCGGCGAAGGGCTTGGTGAGGCCGCCGGTGGGCGACACGCGGTTGGTATTCAGGTTCAGCTCGCCGCCGTTGGAGTAGTAGATTTCGGCCGGATGCTCGTCGCCGTTGTCCATGCGCGAGGCAAACGTGACCTGGAAGCCGGTGCTCGGGTCGGCGGCCGGGCCGTAGTCGAACACCGCCGTGATGGTGTCCCAGTTGCGGCGGCCGTCTTTCCACATGTAGATGCCGCCGTTGGCCACCACGCTGCGCGGGTGGGGTAGGCCCGTAAACCAGTGCACGGTGTCAATCTGATGGCTCATCCACTGACCCGGCAGGCCCGACGAGTAGGGCCAGAACAGGCGGTATTCCAGGTATTTGCGCGGGTCGTAGGCTTCGGCAGGGCGGTTCATCAGGTAGCGTTTCCAGTCCACAT
Organism: Hymenobacter psoromatis; assembly: GCA_001596155.1. NCBI lineage: Bacteria > Pseudomonadati > Bacteroidota > Cytophagia > Cytophagales > Hymenobacteraceae > Hymenobacter > Hymenobacter psoromatis. The sequence goes on from CP014771.1 coordinate 1,118,223, forward strand.
CGGCTTCGCGGAGCTGGGCCACCAGTTCGGGGCGGCGCCAGCGGCCGGGCTGGTTCACGTTCCAGGTCAGCTCCACCATCGTGATGGGGCCGAATTTGCCCGACTTGATGAACTGTTCGGCAGCCATATAATTGGCCCCGCTGCGGCGCTGCGAGCCGATTTGCACAATCTGCTTCGACGCCTTGATGGCCTTGAGGGCGGCCCGGTTGTCGGCCATCGTTTCGGCAAAGGGCTTCTCCACGTAGGCGTCGCAGCCGGCCTGCACGGCCTCGATGGCGTGCAGCGCGTGCTGAAAATCGGCGGTGCCCACGAACACGGCATCCACGCTTTTGCTGGCGTAGAGCTCGTCGTTGTTGCGGTAGGCAGCCACGGGGTGGCCGAGCTTTTCCCGCCACAGGGCCACGCCTTCTTCGCGGCGCTTGCTCCAGATATCAGACACCCCTACCACGTCGAAATTCAGCGCTTTATAATGCTGCAAAAAGCAGGGCATGTGCGTGTTGCGGTGGCGGTCAGAAAAGCCCACTACCCCCACCCGCACCCGGTCATTGGCCCCGATGATGCGTTTGTAGCTGCTGGCCGACCAGCTCACGCGGGGCAATAAAGCGCCCGCGCCGGCCAGGGCCACTTGTTGAAGAAACTCACGACGGGGCTGCGACATAGCAAAGGGAGATTAAAAAAAACAGGGTGCGGGGCTTGCCCCCGCTCGGCGTTGCACGATGCGCGCCGGGATTGTTCAACGCCGGGCGGGGGCAAGCCCCGCACCCTACAATTCCTTGAGCTTGATGCTGCGGAATGACACGCGGTTGCCGTGGTCTTGCAGCAGCAGGTGGCCGGTCGGGGCCTCGCCAAAGTTGGGCCAGATGTGGTATTTGCTCTGGGCTACCAACTCGCGAAAGGCGGGCGAACCGCGCTCATATTCAAGCACTTTGGCACCGTTGAGGTAGTGCTCGACGTGGTTGTTGGGATAGACCACCACGCGGCCCACGTTCCACTCGCCGATGGGGTGCACGAAGCGGGCGGGCTTGTCGGCCGTTTTCAGGTCGTAGAGCGAGGCCAGGGTGCGGTCGCCGTCGCGGCCCAGCTTAGCGTCGGGGTGCAGGGCATCGTCGAGCACCTGATATTCGAGGCCGATGGCCGACATGTCGGTTTTTTCGGCCAGCGTCACAAAGTACTTCACCCCGCTGTTGGCGCCCGGCGTCAGCTTAAACTCAAAAGACAGGTCAAAGGCCTTGTACTCCGCATTCGTCACGATGTCGCCGCCGTTGGCCGCCTCCTTGCCTTCGGAGGGCAGCACGCTTATCGTGCCATCGGCAATCTGCCAGCCCTGGGCGGGGAAGGCAGTGCCTTTGGCGCTGCGCCAGCCCTGGCTGGTTTTGCCATCAAAGAGCAGCCGCCAGCCGTGCTGCTTCTCGTAGGCATTCAGGTAGTTGGGCACGAAATTGGCCACGTAGATATCGGCCGGAAACGGGCTCGGCTTCAGGTCTTTGGTCTTGATGCGGATATTCTTGAAATAGACCTGGTGGCCGGCCTGCGCCGCATCGGTTACGGCGTGCACCTGCAAGCCGATGAAGCCTTTGGGGTCGATGGGGTCCACCACGTAGGCTACGGGCACGCCGTTGACCCAGGTTTTCATCTCGTTGCCGAGGCACTCCACTTTCATGTGGTTGTACTGGCCCACTTTGAAGGCCGTTTTGGCCTGCGGGTGCAAATCGAGGGGGTAGAGCCACTGCCGGCGCGCCTCGTCGTAGATGCCGCCCGACCAGCTCCGCGCCGAGGGGTCGATTTCGACCTGCCGACCGTAAACCTTGCCGGGCGTCGCGGCCGCGTCGAAGTGACTGCGCGTCTGCACGCCCGAGTTGCTGGCCGGGTCGTCAATTTTGACATCCAGCTCCAGGTCAAAGTCGCCGTATTCCCTTTCCGTGACCAGAAACGTGTTGCCCGAACCAGCCACGCTCGTGCCCACGATGGCCCCGTTTTCGACCTTGTATTCGGCCGTGCCGCCCAGGCGTTTCCAGCCATTAAGGGTTTTGCCGTCGAAGAGATTTTGCCAGTCATCGGCCACCGGGGCCGGCCGCAGCTGAAACGAGGTGAGCAGCATCAAAGCCGCGCCGGCGGCCCGCACTACAGTCTGGCGAGAAGAATTCATGGGGGAAGGGGGTAGGCAAACTGTAGTTGAGAGGCTAAAAGTAAGCGAAGTTGTTTGTATTTTTCGCGAAGTGAATTCATAATTCACTTCTTCACGAACCTAACTTGCCACCGAATTTTTCCACCTCCTCCCATGTCCAAAACCCTGCTTTCGCTCGTCGTGCTGCTCCTGTTGGGGCTGGCCAGCCATTTGGCCACTGCCCAAGCCGCGCCCCCTACCCCCTTGCGGGTGGGCATCGCCGGCCTCACGCACACCCACGTGCATGGCATTCTGGGCCGGGCCAAGCGCGGCGATATCGTGATTGTGGGCATTGCCGAGCCCAACCGGGAGCTGGCGCGGCGCTACACGCAGCAGTATGGCCTGAGTATGGACTTGGTGTATAACTCCCTGGAAGAGATGCTGGCCAAGACCAAGCCCGAGGCCGTGACGGCTTTTGGCAGCATTTATGAGCACCTGGGGGTAGTGCAAGCCTGCGCGCCCAAGGGCATTCACGTGATGGTGGAAAAGCCCCTGGCCGTGAATATGGACCACGCCCGCCAGATGGCCGCCCTGGCTCAAAAATACCACATTCACCTGCTCACCAACTACGAAACCACCTGGTACGGCTCCAATCGCGAGGCGTATAAGTTGGTGGACCAGGACCACGCCCTCGGCGATATCCGCAAGCTGGTGGCCCACGATGGGCACCAGGGACCCAAGGAAATCGGGGTGAATAAAGAGTTTCTGGATTGGCTCACCGACCCGGTGCAGAACGGCGGCGGGGCGCTGCCCGACTTTGGCTGCTACGGCGCCGACCTGATGACCTGGTTTATGCACGGCGAGCGGCCCTTGTCGGTGACAGCCAGCGCCTTGCATATCAAGCCCGATGTGTACCCCAAGGTGGAAGACGACGTGACCATCCTGCTCACCTACCCCAAAGCCCAGGGCATTATTGAGGCGTCGTGGAACTGGCCCTACGCCCGCAAAGACCTCGAAGTGTACGGCCAGACCGGCTCGGTCATCGCCCTCGACCGCGACCACCTGCGCGTGCGGCGCACCGAAAAAGAGCCCGCTAAAGACGAAACCGTGGCCGCGCCCCCCGCGCCCTACGACGAGCCCTTTGCCTACCTGGCCGCCGTGGTGCGCGGCACCGCGCCCGAAGACGTGCTCTCCTCGCTCCCCACCAACATGCTGGTAGTCGAGATTCTGGACGCCGCCCGGCAGTCGGCCAAGGAAGGCCGCACGGTGCCGCTGCCCCGGCAGGGTGGGCCGCAACTCCCGGCCGGGGGTAGCAAAAGCAGCCAATAGCGCGAGCGGCTTCGTTGCGCTGGTTGGCTGCATTTCCTACCCCCTGTCAAAAGCCTCACTATGATTGCATAGTGAGGCTTTTGACAGGGGGTAGTATTAAAGCTGTTCAGGAAGTCATTAGCCCGTCGTTCCGAGCTTGCCGAACGTCATTCCGAGCTTGCCGAGGAATCTCGCCCGCGCCGTTCGGGTATCATTCAACGATGCGGGCGAGATTCCTCGGCAAGCTCGGAATGACGTTCGGCAAGCTCAGCTAAACAAGCAGTCGCACAACCTACTTTAGCTTTCGAAATAATGCGCCTCCAAATCGGCCAGCAGGCCCGGCTGGGTGGGGTGCCAGCTCAGCCGCTGCTGCGTGAGGGCGCTGGTAGCGGGCATATCGAGGCCCACGAAGCGGGCCATCCAACCGAAGTGGGCGGCGGCTTCCTCGGGCGTTTTGGAAACGACCGGCAGGTTCAGGTGGCGGCCAATGACGGCGGCGATGTCGCGCATGGGAATGCCCTCGTCGGCCGCGCCGTGGTAGCTGACCCCGCCTACCCCCTGCTCCAGCGCCAGCCGGAAAAGGCGGGCCGCATCGAGCCGATGCACGGCGGGCCAGCGGTTATTTCCGTCGCCCACGTAGGCCGCCACGCCCGTTTGGCGGGCAATGTCGATGAGGACCGGCACGAAGCCGTGGTCATTGCGGTCGTGGACGGAGGGCGCCAGGCGCACCACCGACGCGCGCACGCCTTTTGCCGCCAGGGCCAGCGCCGTGGGCTCCGACAAGCGGGGCGAGGTGGGGGCCGGGTCCTCTTCCGTGGCGGCGCGGCCGAGGCTGAAACCCGCCAGCCCACCCGTGACGAGCATAGGCCGGTCGGAGCCGGCCAGCGCTTCGCCGAGGGCCTGAATGGCGAGCTGGTCCGTTTGGCCGGCGGCCTCATATTCGGCAAAGTTGTGATTATAAGCCAGGTGGATGACGCCATCGGCGGCGGCCGCGCCGCGGCGCAGGCTGTCGAGGTCGTCGAGCGAGCCCCGATGGGCCTCGGCTCCGGCCGCGATTAGCGCCTGGGCCGCCTCCTCCGAGCGAGCGAGGCCGAGCACCTGGTGGCCCGCGCCGAGTAATTCCTGCACCACGGCCGAGCCGACAAAACCCGAAGCGCCGGTTACGAAAACACGCATAGTATGGTCCTTTAAATGAAGTAAGTTAGTACCCTACAAAAGTCCGGCAAGTAGCGGCCAGAAGCATTGCGCGGGTCAAACCATCTGCTGAAGAAATCAAACAATTTTCCTACCCCCGGAAATCGCCCGGCGTCAGGCTGGTGTGGCGCTTGAAGAAGTTGCAGAAGTGCGCCACGTCGGCGAAGCCCAGGCCGTCGGCAATTTCGGAGACGGTCCAGCTTGTTTGCTTAAGCAGGATTTTGGCTTCCTGCGCCACCCGGCTACTAATCAGGGCCGTGGTGGTGTGGCCGGTGGTTTCTTTGAGCACCCGGTTGAGGTGGTTGACGTGCACGGCCAGCTGGCCGGCAAAGTCGGTGGCCGTGCGCAGGCGCAGGCGCTGCTGCGGCGATTCCAGCGGAAACTGCCGCTCCAGCAAGTCGGTGAACCGGGCCGCTACCCGCCCCGATGCCGAGTGCGCGGGCACCAGCGCCGGGGCGGGCTGAAACTTCTGCACCAGGTGAATGAGCTCCAGCAAGTAGGCGCGCAGCAGGTCGTATTTGTAGGGGTAGTCGGACGCGATTTCCTGGGTCATCTTCTGAAAAATCGACCCAATAGCCGCATATTCGGCCTCCGTCACCGGGAACAAGGGGTAAGCGCCGGGTTGAAAAACCGGCAGCTCATCCACCACCGTGCGGCCCCTGGCGGGCAGCAAAAACCCCTCGGTGAAGAGGCAGAAATAGCCGGTCTGGTCCTGGTCGTGCGGTAGCCAGCGATAGGGCACGCGCGAGGAGGCAAACCACAGGGCGCAATCGGCCACGTCCACCACCTGGTCGGCAAATTCTATCCGGCTGCGGCCGCGCATGAGGCTGATTTTATAGAACGCCCGCCGGTCGAAGGTCATCGGCGGGCGGTCGCGGTTGGCCAGCATCAGGTCGGCCACGTTGAAGACGTTGAACAGGCCGACTTCCCGCTGCTGGTCGGTCGGCAGCAGGGTATTTGGGGCGCTGCCGGCCTCGGGAGCCAGTTTGGCACGCAGCTCGGCGAGCGGGCGAGAAGTCATAAGGAATTATTGTAAAAATCAAAGGTAAAGCCTTCTGCTCTTCCTTAAGACCCGTGCCTACCCCTCCCCCACCGCCGCAACGCCGGGGCCAGCTAAACCCTAACCGCCAGCTGGCTTTCGGCCTGCGGCACCACTGCGCCGCGCAGCGCCTCGGCCAGCAGCGCGTAGGAATGCACGCGGGCCTCGTGGCTGAAAATATTGGTAACGGCCATGATTTCAGCCACCTGCGTTTGGTCGATAAAATCCTGGAGCTCCTGCCGCAGCGTGGCCGGGCCGCCAACGAACGCGTAGGCCAGCATGTGCTCGACCATTTGCTGCTGAGCGGGGCTCCAGAGCGCGGCCATCGACTCGACGGGCGGGGGTAGCGGGGCCGGCCGGCCCGACACCACGCCCAGCATAAACTGCTGGAGCGACGTGGACAGCCACTGCGCCTCGGCATCCGTGTCGGCGGCCACCACGTTGACGCAGGCAATGACGTAGGGCGCGGCCAGCACCGCCGAGGGCCGGAAATTCTGGCGATAAATCTGTAACGCGTCCATCATCTGGGTGGGCGCGAAGTGGCTGGCAAAGGCGTAGGGCAGGCCCAGGGCCGCCGCCAGGTAAGCGCTGTCGGTGCTCGAACCCAGGATGTAGATAGGAACATCGAGCCCCTCGCCGGGGATGGCGCGCACGGCGCTGGTGCTGTTGCTGGCCGAGAAATATTGCTGGAGCTGCTGCACATCGCGCGGAAAATCCTGCGGCCCGCCAAAGCGGCTGCCCCGGATGGCCTGGGCCGTTATCTGGTCGGAGCCGGGGGCGCGGCCCAGGCCCAGGTCGATGCGGCCGGGGTAGAGCGTGGCCAGCGTGCCCAGCTGCTCGGCCACCACCAGCGGGGCGTGGTTGGGCAGCATAATGCCGCCCGAGCCCACCCGCAGCGTGCTGGTTCCGCCCGCGATGTAGCCAATGAGCACCACCGGGGAGGCGCTGGCCACGCTGGCCATGTTGTGGTGCTCGGAAAGCCAGTAGCGGGTGTAGCCCAGCTTTTCTACCTGCCGGGCCAGGTCGAGGCTGTGGCGGAAGGTATCGGCGGGGGTAGCGCCGGCCACGATGGGGGCTAAATCAAGAACGGAGAAAGCGACAGAAGTAACAGCGGCTGACGACATGGATATGGAATAGCAAAGGGCGATAAGGAGTTGGTATAACCCTTTCCGCAGCAAATTGATTGCTTTTTGCCCCACCCCCCGTTAAGCAGCCAAACACCCGCTCTTGGTCAGGTTTATAAGGAGTGCCGGCTGAGTACCCTCCCGATGCGCCGGCCGCAGCCGGGCATTAACCCGTGCAACACTGGAATGCGCGGCGAATAACCTTTTCCTACCTGTTGATTTTTTCCTTTGATTTTTTCCTACCCCCTGCTTATGAGCACTCCCACGTATGATGCCGTCGTCGTCGGCTCGGGTCCGAATGGGCTGGCCGCCGCCATTGTGATGCAGCAGGCGGGCTTGTCGGTGCTGCTGCTCGAAGGCAAGACGGAGCTGGGCGGCGGCCTGCGCACGGCCGAGCTGACGCTGCCCGGCTTTCGCCACGACATCTGCTCGGCTATTCACCCGCTGGCGGTGGCTTCGCCGTTCTTCCAGACCCTGCCGCTGGCCCAATATGGGCTTGAATACGTGACGCCGCCCGTGGCCGCTGCCCACCCTTTTGATGATGGCACGGCCGCCTTTGCAGCCGCTTCGCTCGCCGACTCGGCGCGCAGCCTGGGTCCCGACGACGCGGCCTACCAACGCCTGCTAGCCCCGCTCATCGAGCGGTGGCCGCGCATTGCGGACGACGTGCTGGCCCCGCTGCACTTCCCCAAGCACCCGCTGGATATGGCCCGGTTTGGCAGTCTGGCGCTGCTGCCGGCTACCGTGCTGGCCCGGCGCTTTGGGGGCGAAAAAGCTAAGGGGCTGCTGGCCGGCATGGCGGCCCACACCATTCAGCCGCTCAGCAACCTAGCTACTTCGGCCGCGGCGCTGGTGCTGCTGGTGGCGGCGCACCGGCGCGGCTGGCCCCTGGCCAAGGGCGGCTCGCAGTCGCTGGCCGATGCGCTGGTGGCGCACTTCCGGGCGCTGGGCGGCCACGTCGAAACGGGCACCTACGTGCGTTCGCTGGCGCAACTGCCGGCGGCGCGGGCGGTGCTCCTGGACGTGACGCCCGCCCAGCTGTTGCAGATTGCCGGGCACCAGCTTTCCAGTCTCTACCAGTGGCAGCTGCGGCGCTACCGCTACGGCATGGGCGTGTATAAGGTCGATTGGGCGCTGGCCGAACCCATTCCGTTCACGGCCGCCGAGTGCCGCCGCGCGGGCACGGTGCACCTGGGCGGCACGCTGGCCGAGATTGCCGCTGGCGAGCAGGGCGCATCGCGGGGCCAGCACCCGGCCCGGCCCTTCGTGCTGCTGGCCCAGCAAAGCCAATTTGACCCCACCCGCGCGCCCGCCGGCCAGCACACCGCCTGGGCCTACTGCCACGTGCCCAACGGCTCGCGCGTGGACATGACGGCCACTATCGAGCGCCAGGTGGAGCGCTTTGCGCCCGGCTTCCGCGCGCGGATTCTGGCCCGCCACACCTTCGACACCGCCCAGATGGAGGACTACAACCCCAACTACGTGGGCGGCGATATCAACGGCGGCTTGCTCGATATCGGCCAGCTATTTACCCGGCCGGTGCTGCGGGCGTCGCCCTACCGCACCTCGTTGCGGGGGCTGTATTTGTGCTCGTCGGCGACCCCGCCCGGCGGGGGCGTGCACGGCATGTGCGGCTACTACGCCGCCCGGCGGGCGCTGCGCGACGTGTTTCGGCTGCCCGCGCCGCCGCTTTACGCAGAACGGTGAGGCAAGCTATACTCGTCGCGAAGTGATTTGCAGGAAGGGCGCGCGACTCGTGCCACGACGGGCGGGGGCAAGCCCCGCACCCTACTTCGCGATAAAGCATTTCGCCGCTGCTGCTAATGCCTGTTTTAGAAGCAGGAATTTATAAGTTAGCGCATAGCGAGGCAGGCTACCTTTGCGACTCATTTTTTCCGTTGAATGACTGCATTTACCGGCCCGCGCGGCCTCGTTTTCTGGTTGGTAGTGCTGCCCGGCGCGGTGCTTGCCCAGGCCCAGCCTGCCCCCGACTCGCCCCTGACCCACCTGCTGGCCGAGCGCCGGGTGCTCACCGAGCGCTACGCCGCGGCCAATGCCCAGCGCCACGGCTTGTTTGGGCTCAGCAACAAGCCCAGCAAGCAGGACTTGCAGGCGGTGGTGGATGCCCTGCAAGGCATCGTGGATAAGGATGAGCAGATTGTGGCGGTGCTCAACCAGACCACCCAGCAGGCCCAAACCACTGCCACTACCCTCCAGAATACGGGCCGCGACGACCGCAACCTCACTGCCCAGCGTCTCAGTGAGCTGCAAAATGAGCAGTTGAACCAGCAGGAACGCCTGCGCCAGGCCACCGAGAAGCAGCGCGCCCTGGCAGCCGAGCTGCGCGAAGCCCAGCAGGGCCGCACCGGGCGCGACGCGCTGCTGGTGGCGTTGGCGCTGGCGTGCGGCGGGCTGTTTTTTTGGCGGCGACGGCGCTAGGCGAGGCCGCGGCAGGCAGTATCTTGGGGGCACTAAAAGCCGTTGACCGCGTTGCTGCGCATGATTTCTTACACCGAAGACCAGGCCACGGCGCTCGTGCCCGATGCGGGCACCCTGAAACGCGGCCATGAGCTGGCTGCGCCGGCCAAGTGGGCGGGCCTGGGCCGCACCGACACGGCCGCCTGGGGCGAGTGCGCGGGCAGCGGCACCAAGCCCTACCTCACGGGCATCGACCTCATGGTGCCGGCCTTCAAGTGCTCGTGTCCGAGCCGGGTGTTTCCGTGCAAGCACGGGGCGGGGCTGCTGCTGTTGCTGGCGCGCCAGCCCGAATTGCTACCCCCCGCCGCGCCGCCCACCTGGCTGGCCGAGTGGCTGGATAAGCGCCAGACCAAGCAGGAAGAACAAGCTGCAAGGCCTGCCGCGGCCCCGGCGCTCAGCGCACCTGCCGCCGACTCCGCCGCGCCACCGGCCGCGCCCGACAAAGCCCGCCTCAAGCGCGAAGCCCAGCGGCAGGCGCGCATGGCGGCCGGGGCAGCGGACCTGGAAACCTGGCTGCTCGACCTGCTGCGCACCGGCTTGGCCGACCTACCCGGCCGGCCCCGCGACTTCTGGGAAACGCCGGTGGCCCGGCTGGTCGATAACCAACTGCCGGGCCTGGCGGCGGTGCTGCGCGAGCTGGCCGCCTACCCCGGCACCGGGGCCGACTGGGCCAGCCGCCTGCTGGGCCGCCTGGGCGAGCTATACCTGCTGCTGCGCGCCTGGGCCAACCGCGCCGCCCTACCCCCCGCCGCCCGGCTGGAAGTGGCTCAGCAAGTGGGCATTATTTTGAAAAAAGACGAGCTGCTGGCCGACCCCGCCGCCCTGGCCGTGGCCGATACCTGGCTGGTGCTGGGCCAGCACACCTGGCCCGAGGACCGCCTCACGGCCCGGCGCAGCTGGCTGCACGGCCAGCACTCGGGGCGGCGGGCGCTGGTGCTGGAGTTTGCCTTTGGGGGCCAGCCGTTTGCCACGGCGCTGCTGCCGCAGGAACGCTACGCGGGCGAGCTGGTTTTTTACCCTGGTCTGCTGCCGTTGCGGGCAGTGGCCAGCGCCGGGCTTGCGCGCCGGGCCGATGCGCCGGGCCCGCGCCCTACCCCCCGCAGCTTGGCCGCCATGCTCGATGCCTACGCCGCGGCCCTGGCCCTGCAGCCCTGGCTGCGCGAGTTTCCGGCCAGCGTGGGGGCCGTGGTGGGGCGCGATGCGGCGGGCGGCTGGCTCCTGCACGACCCCGAATCGGGCGCGGCCCTGCCGCTGCGGCTGCCCGACGAGCGGCGCGGCTGGCAGCTACTAGCCCGCAGCGGCGGGCAGCCTTTGGCCTTATTTGGCGAGTGGGATGGCCGCGAGTTTCGGGTGCTCAGCTACTGGCCGGCAATGACTGACGAGGCTTTGGCGGCGACTGGCGAAGAGCCGGAGCCGGCCGCGGCACCAGCGCCAATAGCCGTTATCCCTACCCCCGCCGCCGAACCTCAAGCCGTCCTACCCCCACCCGCGCCCGCCACCAACCCCTGGCCGGCGCTGCTGCGCGTGGCCCTGCTGGGCACGCGGCAGACAACCGAGACATTGCCAGAACTCCACTTAGGCGAATTTTCGGCGGCGGCCACCCGCGAGCAGCAGCTGTTGGGCGATGCCGGCACGCTGGCGCTGATGCGGAAAGCTGGCTTTCAGCCGCTGACTAGCGCCCTACCCCCCGCGGCTCCGCCCGAAGCCTGGCCGCTGCTGGGGCCGACGGGCCAGGCGCTGCTGCGCCAGCTGCTGAGCCGCCCGCACTACCGGACGCTGCTCAGCAATTATTTAGAGCAACTGGCTCAGCACCAGCGGGTGGTGCCGCCAATATTGCTGGCGGAAGTGCTTAGTTGGCTGCAAGACCAATCCTGGGCCGCGCCCTTTGTGGAGGGGGCACTTGGCGCGCGCGGCCAGTGGCTGGCGGCCCAAAACCCCAACTGGCTCTTTGCCGTGGCGGCGGCGGCCCGGCACGCGCCCACCGAGGCCGACTGGCACACCGGCCCTACCCCCCGTCGCCGGCTGTTCCTCGAAAAATTGCTGCTCACGGACCCGGCCCGCGCCACCCACTTGCTGGCCGACGCGCTGCCCCAGGAAGCCGCCGCCACGCAGGTGGCCCTGCTGGGCGCGCTCGATACCCTGCCCCTGGCCGCGCCGCTGCCCGCCGACTTTGCGCCGACGCTGGTGCCCTTGCTGGCCGCGCGCGGCAAAGAGGTGCGCCAGGCCGCCGCCCGCTGGCTGGCCCGCGTGGCCGACAGCCCCTTGCTGCCCCGCCTGTGGGCTCGCGCCGCGCCGCTGGTGCAGGTGAAGCGCAAGCTGCTGGGCCGCGCCAAGCTCACCATTTCCCTACCCCCTGCCTGGTCGGCGGAGTGGCAGCGTGACGGCATTGAGCAGCGGACCAGCGACTACGCCGGGGGCGAAAAAGCCGGCCAGCTGGGCCAGCTGCTGGCGCTGCTGCCGCCCGGCCGCTGGGCCGCCGCCTGGGGCGTGCCGGCCGCCGAGGCCGTGGCGCTGGCGGCGGCGTCCGACTGGGCGGCCGTGCTGCTGCCGGCCTGGCTGCGCGCCGCCCGCCTGCACCACGACGCCGATTTTGCGCTGGCCCTGCTGCTGCACGAGGCCGGCCAGCCCAGCCTGCCGCCCAAGTCGCGGCTGCTTGTGGAAGCCTCCTGGGTGCTTTCGCCGGCCCAGAAAACCGCCTGGCTGCTGGCCGCGCTGCCGGCCTCGGCCGCTACGCTGCCCGCCAGCAGCGCCTGGGCCAACTGGCTGCCGCTGGCCGGGCAGCCGTGGCCCGCCGCGCTGGGGCAGCGGGCGCTGCCGCTGCTACGCGCGGCCCTGCGCCAGCCGCCTTCGTGGGCGCCCGAGCAAACGGAGCGCGACGCGGCCGTGCGCAGCCTACTCTTTTCATTGGGCGACAGTCCCGACCCTGATTTGCTACCCCTGCTCACCGCTGGCTTAGGCGACTTGGCTGACTTGGAGCCCCGTTTTGCCGACGAGGTAGCCCAGCTGCTGGAGCTGCTGACGTTGCGCCCGCAACTGGCCGCCAGCCTTGCGGAAGCGGCTTGAAATATTTTTATCATACTCACTATCAGATAACAATCAAATAATCCACTCAAAACACCCGAGCAAAGAGAACGTCATTCCGAGCTTGCCGAGGAATCTCGCTCGCATCGTTCGGGTACCGTTCAGCCATGCGAGCGAGATTCCTCGGCAAGCTCGGAATGACGTTCTTTTTCTGCTAATTGCTCCTTACTAACTGCTCCTTGAAAATGACTGCCCTCCGACCCCACGCCGAAGAACTATATGCCGAAGAGCTGGCCGCGCTGCGCGCTGATGACGACCGCCCCAAGCCGCCGGGCTGGCAGCTGTCGCCCTGGGCGGTGGTCACGTATTTGCTGGGGGGTAGGCTCGACAATGGCTTTGAGATTGAGCCTAAGTACATTGGTCAGCGGCGGCTGATGGAAATTGCCGTGGCGACCCTGGCCACCGACCGCGCGCTGCTGCTGCTGGGCGTGCCGGGCACGGCCAAAAGCTGGGTTTCGGAGCACATTGCCGCCGCCATCAGCGGGCACACCAACCTGCTGGTGCAGGGCACCGCCGGCACCGCCGAAGACAGCCTGCGCTACTCCTGGAACTACGCGCGCCTGCTGGCCGAGGGGCCGTCGCTGGCCGCGCTGGTGCCCAGCCCGCTCTACCGCGGCATGGCCGAGGGCCAGCTCGTGCGCATCGAGGAGCTGACCCGCATCCCGTCCGACGTGCAGGATACGCTGCTGACCATGCTCTCCGAAAAAGTGCTGCCGATACCCGAGTTGAGCACCGAGATTCAGGCCACGCAGGGCTTCAACGTGATAGCCACCGCCAACGACCGCGACCGGGGCGTGAACGAGTTGAGCAGCGCCCTGCGCCGCCGCTTCAACGCCGTGGTGCTGCCCCTGCCCGCCACCCTGGCCGAGGAAGTGTGGATTGTGCAAACCCGCGTCGAGAAGCAGGGCCGCACCCTCCAGCTGCCCGCCGAAGCGCCCGCCCTGGCCCAGATTCAGCGCCTCGTAACCGTGTTTCGGGAGCTGCGCCAGGGCCGCACCGACAACGGCAAAACCAAGCTCAAGAGCCCCAGCGGCACGCTCAGCACCGGCGAGGCCATCTCGGTGATGAACGCCGGGCAGGCGCTGGCCGCCTACTTCGGCGATGGCACCCTGCGCGCCGCCGACCTGGCCGCCGGCCTCACCGGGGCCGTCATCAAAGACCCCGCCCCCGACCGCGTGGTATGGCTCGAATACCTCGAAACGGTGGTGAAGGAGCGCGAAGGCTGGCAGGATTTGTATCGGGCGTGCCGGGAGGTGGTGGAGTAGGAAGGTACCACCATATCTACAGAAGCTCCGTACTTTTAGCATAACATTAAACGTACTGAAGCAAACTATCCTACTCATGAGCAAGCAAGACTTTGACCTCTATTTGCGAAGCACCCCAAATTCCTCAATGCCTAATGTGGATTGGAAAAGCGAGTTAGACTTCTGGCTGAGCCAGTTAGAGGTACTTTACTCGAACGTTCAGGGTTGGCTGGAAGATTACATTCTTGAGAAGCAAATCGCTGTCTCTTTCAAAACAGACTTTCTCCAGGAGGATGTTCTTGGTATTTACGCAGTACGTCAGCTAGCAATTTATATAAAGGAGCAAGTTATTAAGTTAGAACCTATTGGAACCTACTTAGTTGGTACAAAGGGTAGAGTCGATATTACAGGGCCAACTGGCACTGTGCGATTACTGTTGGTTCAAAAAGACGCTCAGTCTCCACGCATTGTTTACCGAAAAAGATTGTATGAATCAGCAGACGATGAAGCGCGGGATAAAGCTTTTTTTGAAGATAAAGGACTAAATATTGAGGCTGATTGGGTATGGAAGATTAGTACTAATCCACCTCATATACATTTTTTTGAGCTTAATCAGGAATCATTCCTTGATACTTTACTACGTGTAATTGATGGTCATTAATAGACAATGGCAACAACTCTCAGTTGAGATAGATATCATTGCGGACCAATACAACTATCGCACTGAAGCGTTCAGACTTCTTTTTAGTCAAACGAATCCTGATTATTTCACTAGATTTGGTGCATTCTCTACCGAAGAGATACGGGGAGTTTATGATGAGCTTACTGCACAGAACGAGCATGATAATGGGTTCCGGCTACTGGCAGCAATTGAAGCAGCCTTTAGAGTTGATTACAAAACCAGATGCGTACAAAAGCTGAAGGATAACCTTTCCAAAACTTTTCGCAAGCTTTACCAGGAAAAAGAGAATCAGGTATCACTAACAGATGAATTATTTGAACACTGGAAAAATAGCAGCCTTGTAAGACCCAGTGCATTATCTGAATTAAAATCGGCTTTCAATTATCGCCATTGGCTAGCACACGGAAGATATTGGACGCCAAAATTTGGTCGTAGATACGATTTTTTTACTTTGTACACTTTGGCTAAGGAAATAGAGAGTTTTCCACTTCTAGTTCCTTAGCCGTTAAATGATTAGCCCTCCCACCGACCTACGCCTATTCGGCATTCGCCACCACGGCCCCGGCAGCGCCGCCAGCCTCGTGGCGGCGCTCGACGCGTTTCGGCCCGATATCGTGCTGCTGGAGTGTCCCGCCGAGAGCGAGACCGCCCTGGCCACCCTGCGCGACCCGGCGCTGGTGCCGCCGGTGGCGCTGCTGCTGCACAACCCCAAGCAGCCGAGGCAGGCCACGTTTTTGCCGTTTGCCGAGTTTTCGCCCGAGTGGCAGGCCGTGCGCTGGTGCCAGCGCGAGGGGGCGCACGTGCGCTGCTTCGACCTGCCAATGGCTATTCGCTTCGCGCAGGAAGAGTTGGTGCCGACGGCGGCTGGCTCGGCAGAGGAAGCGGTTGCGGAGACGGCTTCAGAAGTGGCAGCGGAATCCCTACCTCCCGATACTTCTTCCTTCCTCCTGCCCAATTCTCACTTAACCCAGGACCCCGTGGCGTACCTGGCGCGGCTGGCGGGCTACGCCGACCCGGAGCAGTGGTGGGAAACGCACCTGGAGCACGCGCCCGGCAACGCCGACACGTTTGCCCTGGTGCTGGAACTGATGACGGCCCTGCGCGCCGAATCGCAGCGCCCCGAAACCGCCGAAACCCTGCTGCGCGAGGCCTACATGCGCGAAACGCTGCGCGCTACCCTGGCCCAGGGCTACCCCCGCGTGGCGGTGGTGTGCGGGGCCTGGCACGCGCCGGTGCTCACGGACCCCGATTTTCAGCAGAAAGAAGACAAAGCCTTACTTAAAGGCCTGAAAAAGGTGCCCGTCGAGGCCACCTGGATTCCGTGGACCTACGAGCGGCTCTCGACCAGCGCGGGTTACGGGGCGGGTGTGCTGTCGCCGGCCTGGTACGAGCTGCTCTTTACTACCCCCCGCGCCGAGGTCGTGACGCAGTGGATGGTGCGCGCCACCCGCCTGCTGCGCGCCCAGGATTTGGAGGCGTCGTCGGCCCACGCCATTGAGGCGGTGCGGCTGGCCACTACGCTGGCCGCCGTGCGCGGGCTGAGCCTGCCGGGCATTGAGGAGCTGCAGGAAGCGGCCGTGGCGCTGCTGGGCGGCGGCTACGCCGACGGCCTGGCCGTGGTGCGGCGCGCGCTGGTGCTGGGTGAAAAGCTGGGCGAAGTGCCGCCCGGCCAGCCCGCTACCCCCTTGCAGCAGGACCTGAGCCAGCAGCAGCGCGCCATGCGCCTCCGGCCCGAGCCGGAGCGCCGGCCGCTGGCCCTCGACCTGCGCCAGGAAACCCACCTGCGGCGCAGCCACCTGCTGCACCGGTTGCGCCTGCTGGCCATCCATTGGGGCCGGCCGCAGCGCGTGGCCGGGGGCAAGGCCGGCACTTTCCACGAAGAATGGGAGCTGGAATGGCCGCCCGAAATGGCCCTGGCCGTGCTCGATGCCGGCCGCTGGGGCAACACCGTGCTGGCCGCCGCCGCAGCCCGCGCCACCGCCCGCGCCGCCGAGGCCCCTACCCTGCCCGCCGTGAGCCAGCTGCTCGACGAGGCCCTGCGCGCCGACCTGGGGCCGGCCATCGGGGCGCTGGTGGCCCGCCTCGAAACCCTGGCCGCCGACACCCGCGACGTGACGCACCTGCTCGCCGCCCTACCCCCCCTCGCCCAGGTGATGCGCTACGGCAACGTGCGGCGCACCGATACCGGGCAGGTGGCCCAGGTGGTGGCGCAGCTGGTGCCGCGCCTGGCCATTGGCCTGCCCGCCGCCTGCATCGGCCTTGACGCCGAAGCGGCCCAGTCTTTACTAGAGCAAATCGAGGCGACCCACGCCGCCATTCGCCTGCTGGAAGACGCCCGCCACGCCGCCGACTGGTACGCCGCGCTGGCGGCCGTGGGCCGCGGCGCGGCCAGCAACGGCCTGCTGGCCGGTGCCGCCACGCGCCTGCTGTTCGATGCCCAGCAGGCCACGGCCGACGACACGGCCACCGCGCTGGGCCTGGCGCTGGCCCCCGCCCAGCCCACCGCCTACGCCACCGCCTGGATTGCGGGCTTCCTGCGCGGCTCGGGCCTGGTGCTCATTCATCACCGCCCGTTGTTCGACCTGCTCGATACCTGGCTGGGGAGCCTCGCCGAGGAGGTTTTTCGCGAAATCGTGCCGCTGCTGCGCCGGGCGTTTGCCGAGTTTTCGGCGCCCGAGCGCCGGCAACTGCTGGAGCTGGCCGGGGCCGGGCCGGCCGCGCCACGCGCGGCGGCCGAAGCGCTGGCCTTCGACTGGGCGCGCGGCGCGCGGGTGCTGCCCGTGCTGCGCCAATTGGTGGGGGCGTATATTTAGGCTAGCACTACCCCTGCCATGTCCCTGCAAGCCACTTATGATGCCCTGCGCCAAGCGGCTCTACCCCGGTTGGCGCGCGGCGAGGCCGACCTTGACCTGCTGCTTGACTCGCCCCAGGATACCCGGCGCGGCCTTACGCTGCTGGCCCGGCCGCCAGCGGCCATTGCCGCAGCCCTCGTCGAAATGATGGCCGAATTTCAACTTATCGAGCCCGCACAGTACTATTATCCACCCGCTGATATCCACCTCACAATTTTATCACTTATTTCTTGTTATCCGAATTTTAAGCTGAGCGAAATTAACCCCATAAGTTACTGTTCCGCCCTAAGCCGAATTATTCAATTTATTCCTATTTTCAGGCTAACTTATCAGGGACTAACGGCCTCGGCGGGCGGCATTCTGGTGCAGGGCTTTCCGCAGGGCGATGGGTTAGATGAACTACGCGCGACCGTTAGAAGCTTATTTCAACATACTGATTTACACCATTCTATTGACAAACGTTACCGCATTCAAACGGCGCATTCGACCATTATTCGCTTTACAAGCCCGCTGCAAAACCCAGCTAAGCTACTGGCAAACCTCCAAAAATACGAGTGTCACTTTTTTGGCGCTTTTGAGGTAAACAAGCTGGAATTAGTTTATAACGATTGGTACCAGCGCGCCGAAAATACCGTTGTACTGGACGAGTATTTGCTAAGCAGGTAATACCTTTCAACTCTAACCTTTTATTCTTTTTTTTGTCCTATGTCGTCCACTTATCCTTTTAAAGTCGCCACCGCTAAGTCCGATGCTGACTCGACCCGGCAGTTCGTCATTTTGGCGGAGGTGAGCGGCCTCGACGATTATTATCAGCTATTCGAAGACTACGGCTACGGCGGCGATGGCCTGTCGTGGCGCGAGCATATCGAGACGATTATCGAGGAATTTCAGCCCGAGCTGCTTGACCAATTGGAATTTGCGGAGGAAGATACCACGTTCGTGGCCTACGCCGAAAGCCCCGACGCGGTGCGCGATTTTATGACCCTGGTGCTGCCGTATTTCGGCGATTTGGGTAAGCTGAAAAAGTATTTCGCGCAGGCCGACCCGGAGGATTTCTTCGCGTAGCATCCGCTGGCCCGCCCGCCAAAATCACCGCCGCCGCCAGGACAACACGCCTACCAATGCGTATTGTCCTGGCGGCGGCTGTACTTTAGCCCAGCCACATTTTTGACTACCCCTACCCCCGCCGCTCATGGCCAACGCGCCCCGCTGGAAACTGGTACTCGGCGCGGCCGCCGACGCTGATAATAGCATCGAAATGCCCGCCGACTACGGCCCGCTCGACCAGGCCCTGACGGCCCTCTACGATGGCGAGCGCCGGGGCGGCCTCGGCGGCTCGGCCCCGCGCGTGAGCCGCTGGCTGGGCGACATCCGGCAGTATTTTCCGGCCGACGTGGTGGCCGTGATGCAGCAGGACGCGATGGACCGCCTGGGCCTCAAGCAGTTGCTGCTGGAGCCCGAGATACTGCGCACCGTGCAGGCCGACGTGCATCTGGTAGCCACCCTGCTTTCGCTGAGCCGCGTGATGCCCGCCAAGGCCAAAGCCACCGCCCGCGAGGTAGTGGCCAAAGTGGTGCGCGAGCTGGAGCAAAAGCTGGCCCAGCCGCTGCGCCAGGCCGTGCAGGGCGCCCTGAGCCGGTCGGTGCGCAACCCGCGGCCGCGCTACCACGAAATTGACTGGGGCGCTACCATTCGGGCCAATTTGAAACATTATCAGCCGGCTTACCGCAGCGTTATTCCGGCGCGGCTGGTGGGCCACGGCCGGCGCGGCCAGGCCCTAAAGGAAATCGTGCTCTGCCTCGACCAGAGCGGCTCGATGGCCGAATCGGTAGTGTACGGGGGTGTGTTTGGGGCGGTGCTGGCCTCGCTGCGCGCCGTGAAAACACACTTGGTGGTGTTCGATACGGCCGTGGTAAATCTCACCGAAGAGCTGCGCGACCCGGTGGACCTGCTCTTTGGCGTGCAGCTGGGCGGTGGCACCGATATTAACCTGGCGCTCAGCTACTGCCAGCAGCTCATCACCCGGCCCGCCGATACGATTCTGGTGCTCGTGACCGACCTCTACGAGGGGGGTAGCGAAGTGGAGATGGTGAAGCGCGCCACCGCGCTCCAGGCCAGCGGCGTGCAGTTTATCGTGCTGCTGGCCCTGTCTGATGAGGGCGCGCCGAGCTTCGACCGGCGCGTGGCCGAGCAGCTGGCGGCGCTGGGCATTCCGAGCTTTGCCTGCACGCCGGGCCGGTTCCCGGAGCTAATGGCGGCCGCTATTCAGGGCCGCAAGATGACGGTGGACTGACTAAGCCGGGCAGGGAGTTTTCGGCCTGCGAGCGAGCGGCGGGGTAGTAGCGCGAACTTTCCAGTTCGCGCTACTACCCCGCCGCTCGCTCGACGTGCCTGGCCAAGAAATCCGACAACCAAAGTTTCTGACTATCAACTTATTGATTAACCCCGGAATGGCCGGGCACTGCTGGATGTTTTGAATAATGCACGGGAACAGCCACCGTCTCTACCCCCTTTTGAAAGGTCGATGGTGGTGGTGCCGCAGGTATCTTTGCCCAGCTTTTTTCGCTGTGCTACTTATGAATCGTCGCCTGTTTGTGCGGGATGCGGGCCTGTTGGCCGCTGGCTCCTGCCTCGCCCTACCCCCCTTGCTCGCGGCCACGGTGCCGGCCTTTCCGGTGGTGCGGCCGGCGGCGGGCCAGCGCCGCTTCCGCAGCCGGGCGGTCGAAAACGCCATCGCCGAGTTTCAACGGAATGTGAAAGACCCGGAGCTGGGCTGGCTATTTGGCAACTGCTTTCCGAACACCCTGGACACGACCGTGACTTACGCCGAGCGCCAGGACCGGCCCGATACCTACGTCATCACCGGCGACATCAACGCCATGTGGCTGCGCGATTCCTCAGCCCAGGTGTGGCCTTATCTCCAGCTCGTGGCCCAGGACGCGGCCCTGCGCCAGTTGGTGGCGGGCGTGATTAACCGCCAGGCGCAGTGCATTTTGAAGGACCCCTACGCCAACGCGTTTTACAACGACCCGACCAAAGTAAGCGAGTGGAAAGCGGACCACACCGCCATGCAGCCCGGCATTCACGAGCGCAAGTGGGAGGTTGATTCGCTCTGCTACCCCATCCGGCTGGCGTATCACTACTGGAAAACGACCGGCGACACGCAGCCCTTCGACGCCGACTGGCGTCGGGCTATCGCGCTGATTGTAAAAACCTTCCGCGAGCAGCAGCGCACGACCAGCCCCGGCCCTTACCACTTCCAGCGCGAAACGCTGACCTCGGCCGACACCCAGCCGCTGGCCGGCTACGGCTACCCGGTGCGGCCCTGCGGGCTCATTGCCTCGGCTTTCCGGCCCAGCGACGACGCCACGCTGCTGCCTTTTCTGGTGCCCAGCAACTTCTTCGCCGTGGCCAGCCTGCGCCAGGCCGCGCTCATGCTCTACGACATCTACCACGAGCAGGCCGGCTACGACGAGCTGATGGCCTTCGCCGATGAAATCGCGGTGGCCCTGCGCCAGCACGCCGTGGTGACGCACCCCGAGTTTGGGCAAGTGTATGCCTATGAGGTCGATGGCTTCGGCGGCCACATTCTGATGGACGATGCCAACGTGCCCAGCCTGCTAGCCCTCCCCTACCTCGGGGCCATTCCCCTCAACGAGCCCATTTACCAAAACACGCGCCGGCTGGTGCTATCGGCTGCTAACCCGTTCTTTTTCAAGGGCTCAGCGGCCGAAGGCATCGGCGGGCCGCACGTGGGCCTGGACATGATTTGGCCCATCGCCATTACCATGCGCGGCCTCACCAGCACCGACGACGCGGAGATAAAAGCCTGCATCCAAACCCTCAAAACCACCCACGCCGGTACCGGCTATATGCACGAGTCGTTCAACAAAGACGACCCGGCCAAGTTCACCCGCGCCTGGTTTGCCTGGGCTAACACGCTCTTCGGTGAGTTTTTGTGGAAGACCTACCGGGAGCGACCAGAGCTGCTGGGGTAGGCCAGCGTAAGGTAGGCTTCAGCTTGCCGAATGAGGTGTAATTGCCACGCATTTTACCACGTACCCGTTAAACAAAATCGGGTTGCCTCCCTGGCAGGAAGCAACCCGATGAACAGTTGGCGCTAAGCCTTCCGCCCTTAGCTCGGCTTTACCGGGGTGTATGGAAATTTCTTGGAAGCGTTGCGCATCAAGGCATTAACCATGCCTTCGGGCGAGCTGCCCACCGAGCCCGAGGCCACGTAATCGTATTTCCAGAGCAGTTTGCCCGCCGGGCCGTCGTGAATATTGACCGTGATATTGGCCTGGTTGGTGGCTCCCCAGGCTCCTACCAGCACGCCGAGGGCCACGGCGGCGCCGTCGCTCATGGGCTTGCTGGTGTGCACGCTGGTCGTCAGCACGGCATCTACCCCCAGCAGTTTGGCCAGGTCCTGGGGCGACAGCGTGCGCATGTCCTCGTCGGTCAGGTTGGCTTTGCGCAGCATGGAATTGGTCAGGGAAACGTCCTGAAACTGGACCGTGTAGTGCTGCTGCTGCTGGCGGCGCAGCAGCCAGGCATAGATGCGGGACTGAAAATCGAGGGCGCTCTGCTGCTGCATCGTGCGCAGCTGCTCGGCGCTCGTGTTGCGGGCCTGGTTGGGCCGCATGCCAATATTGACGCTAGCCGGCAGAATGGCCACGGTTTTGTGGTTAGGCGCGTAGGTGCGAAAGTCCTGCGCCAGGTAAATGCTCGGCCCGCACGACGAGCACAGCAGGGTTAAGGATAGAACGGCCGCGAGGCCCAGCGTACGAATGCGCATAAAGTGCTAAGTTTTTTTACAGAGAATTGGGAGAGAAAACGTTGGTCGCTCGTTAGCAAAACCGGGGCCACAGGAAACTACTCCAATCAAATTCTTGCTTATTTACCAAATATTCTTAGATGATATTCTACTTGTTTCGTTAGCGGCGGACGCTGATGGGGTAGAGCAACGTATATTTGGCAACTAAATTTCAGGTGCAGTAGTTTATGGCTCAGCTCGACAAGCTCAAAGTGCGCATTTGTGCGAAGCCTAAGAATTTCACCTGGGATGAGCTGGTGAAGTTGCTGACCGCTTACGGTTTTGAGGCCCTGACCAAGGGTAGGACGGCCGGTAGTCGGCGGCAGTTTTATAATCCGGCCACGCAGGTGGCTATTAGCTTGCACAAGCCGCACCCTGGTAACATTCTCAAGGAATACCAGCTCAAGGAAATCATCACCCTATTAGGTATTCGCTAATTTCCCCCTTGCTACTCATGGAAAACGCGCTCTTCTATAAAGGCTACGTCGGCTCGGTGCAGTACAATGCGACCGACGAGGTTTTTCACGGTAAAATCGCGGCCATTACCGACCTCGTGACGTTTGAAGCCGACTCTGCCAAGCAGCTGCGCCTGGAATTTGAGCAAGCCGTGGACGACTACCTGGCGCTGTGCGCGGCCGTGGGCAAGGAGCCCAGCAAAACCTTTACCGGCAGCTTCAACATACGCATTGGGGCCGAGCTGCACCGCAAGGCAGCGCTGGTTTCAACTAGCCGAGGTATTAGCCTTAATCAGCTGGTGAGCCAAGCCGTTAGCCAGTTTGTGGCGCAGGCAGAATAGGCGGTAATTTTTCTAATCCCTTGAATTCTATGACTGAAGCTTGGGTATTTCACGGGGCCGGCGGCCGGTTTACCAGCGGCGTTTTTACTTCGCAGGTGCAAGCCGAAGAATTTATCCATCGCTACCGGCTGACCGGCTGCCTGACCAAATATCCCGTTGGAATAAGTGCCTACGATTGGGCCCTGCAAGAGCAATTATTTGAGCCTAAGAAGTCTGAGCACTACGAAGCCGGCTTTATTCAACGCTTCACCACCGCCAGCCAGGAGCATTATCATTATGACCCTGACGACTTGGGCTGACATTCAAATATTTGTTACCCCAACTATTTAGTAAATCTACTTGCTATTATACTTCCCAATTTGGGAATAATTGCGTATCTTTGCCAGCCGATGCGCATTATTAGCAAAGCCCCTCTTCGGAGTTTTTGGGAACGCTACCCGGCAGCCGCCCTACCGCTGCAAGCCTGGTACAAGGAGACAACCGCCGCCACCTGGGCCACGCCCAACGATGTAAAAGCCCAGCACCGTAACGCCAGCATTATCCCCAGTAGCCGTCTGGTTTTCAACATCAAAGGCAATGACTTTCGGCTGATTGTAGCGATAAACTACGCGGCGGCCATCGTCTATATCCGCTTCATTGGCACGCACGCCGACTACGATAAACTTGACGTCGCCACGATATGAACGCTATCAAACCCATTCGCACTGAAGCTGATTACCAGGCCACGCTCGCCCGCGCCGAGGTTATTTTTCAGGCGCAGCCCGGCGAGCCTGAATTTGACGAGCTGGATATTCTGACGACGTTGATTGAGGCTTATGAGGCCCGCCACTACCCAATCCCGGAGCCCGACCCCATCGAGTACATCAAGTATAAGATGGCCGAGCAGGGCCTGCGCCAACGTGACCTGGCCGTGTGGCTGGGCGGCGAAAACCGGGTCAGCGAAATCCTTAACCGCAAACGTAAGCTCACGGCTAAGATGATGAAGGCGCTGCACGATAACCTGGGGTTGTCGGCGGAAGTGCTGTTGGCTGCGGCGTAGCGGCATTTCTCCTTTATTCGGCCACCTATTTCCCCTTTTCGTTGTTACCCCTCACAACGAAATCAATCCGCTTTCTTTTGTCAACTGAACTCCCTACCCCCCCCGCCGAGCCTTACGCCATCGAGCAGGAATTGCGCCGCGTGCAGGCCATGCTTAAGCTGGAGCAACAAGAAGATTTAGAGCAGTTTAAGCTTAAAAATGCTAAGGCCACTGTGCAGGAGCGCCAAAAGCGCGGGCTGACCTGGTACCCGGTCACGATTACCAAAGAGGACGTGGGCTTCGGCGGCAAGGTGGTGATTGAGCTGGAGCGGCCGGCCGGGCAGCAGGGGCTGCACTTGTTTCAGGTGGGCAAAAACGCGGCGCTGTTTGGCAACATTCCGGGGCGCTCGGCTACCGACCGGCCGACCCTTAGTGGCGTCATTACCAGCGTGCGGCGCAATAAACTGCTGCTGGCCACCACCAAGGAAGACCTGCCCGACTGGGTGCACGAGGGTGGTAAGCTGGGCATCGACCTCACCTTCGATGAGGTGAGCTACCGCGAGATGGACTACGCGCTGGGCAAGGTGATGGGCGCTTACGGCGACCGCCTGGCCGACCTGCGCGACATCTTGCTCGGGGCCAAGCCCGCCCGCTTCCGAGCCGAAAAGGCCGACGATATTTTCTACCCCAGCCCACTCAACGACTCGCAGCTGGCGGCCATCCGGCACGTGATGGCGGCGCAGGATGTGGCCATTATTCACGGGCCGCCCGGCACCGGCAAGACGACCACGTTGGTGCAGGCCATTCTGGAAACCATCCGGCGCGAGCGGCGCGTACTGGTGTGCGCGCCCTCCAACACGGCCGTGGACCTGCTGACCGAAAAGCTGGCCGAGCGCGGCGTCAACGTCATTCGGATGGGTAACCCCTCGCGGGTGTCGGACCTGCTGCTGGAGCATACGCTCGATGCCCAGGTCATGGCCCACAAGCGCTACGGCGAGTTGCGCTCGATGCGCCAGACGGCCGAGCAGTACCGCGAAGAAGCCAGCAAGCACACCCGGCAGTTTGGCTGGGAAGAGCGCGAACAGCGCCGCCTGCTGAAGGAAGAAGCCCGCGCCCTGCACCAGGAAGCTGATGGCCTGGAGCGCTACATCACGGAAGACTTACTCGAACAGGTTCAGGTGATTACCTGCACGCTGGTGGGTGCCAGCAACCGCAATATTCGGCACCTCACCTACGAAACGGTATTTATCGACGAGGCCGCCCAGGCCCTGGAGCCAGGCTGCTGGATACCCATCGCCAAGGCGGGCCGCGTGGTGCTGGCCGGCGACCACCAGCAGCTGCCGCCCACCGTGAAGAGCGAAAAAGCCGCCAAGGAAGGCCTGCGCGAAACGCTGTTCGAGAAGTGCATAACGCGCCAGCCCGCAGCCAGCCGCATGTTGACCGTGCAGTACCGGATGCACGAGCAGATTATGCAGTTCAGTTCCGAGCAGTTTTACGAGGGTAGGCTGGTGGCCGCGCCCACCGTGGCCCACAGCGGCCTCGATGCCTACGACATTCGCTTCGCACCCGACCTGCCAGTGGAGTTTCTGGACACGGCCGGCTTTGGCTTTGAAGAGATTACCATCCCCGAGAGCCGTTCCACGGCTAATCCCGAGGAGGCTGACCTGCTGCTGCGCCGCCTGGCCCAATTGCTGGAACCCTACGACGCACCCGACCACGAAGCCGACCCGCTTAGCATCGGCGTTATTGCGCCCTACCGCGCCCAAATCAACTATTTGAAGGACGCGGTGGAGGAAAATGACGAGCTGAGCGGACTCATGCTGCACCGCCAACTGAGCGTGGGCACCGTTGATTCATTCCAGGGGCAGGAGCGCGATATTATCGCTATCTCCTTGACGCGCAGCAACTCGCACGGCGAAATCGGCTTCTTATCCGACATTCGGCGCATGAACGTGGGCATGACGCGGGCGCGCAAAAAGCTGCTGCTCGTGGGCGACTCGTCCACGCTGGGCTCGCATCCTTTTTACAAGGCCTTTCTGGCGTATGTGGAGGGGGTAGGCGGCTACCGCACGGCCTGGGAATTGCAGTAAATTAGTAGCTGACTGCGTAGTATCAGTGAATAAATAGCTGGGGAGTTATCATTGCGAGACGTGCAAAGCAATGATAACTCCCTAGCTATTTATTCATTTACCCATTTACTCCCCGCGCGGCAGGTCAATCGCCGACTCGGTGTGCGGGGCGTCGGACTTCGTGTTCACGAAGTGCTTGTTGGGGTTGTCGTAGTTGGAGATAATCAACTGCCGACCTTTGAGCAGCACCTCGGCGGGCTGGTCGAGGCGGCCACCCGCGCCGTTGGTATCGCCGTTGCGGGCCAGAATGGTGTGGGCGTTGGTTTTGAGGTCCACCACGTCAATCGAGTTGAGGCGGGCGCTGGTGATGTAGGCCTTGTCCGTTTTGCGGTCAATCACGAACCCGTCGATGCACGGGATTTTGGGCGCGGCTACGGGCACTACTTCCTGGCTGGCATAGCTGCCATCGGGCTTGAGCGTGACGCGGTACAGGTTGCCATCGCCAAAGGAGCCGGTGTAAATGCGGCCCTGGCTGTCGTAGTCGATGCCATCGGCCCCGTTATCGACGCCGGTTTCGTTCACGGTGGTCGTGAACATGGCCAGCACGTGCGGGTCCTTGGTTTTGGGCTTGAGGTGAATGGTGGTGCCGGGCTTCAGCTCGGCCAGCGTGAAATGCATAATGGCGCTGCCCTTGTCGTTGTCGGGCAGGTCCCACTGGCTGTCGGTCACGTAGAGGTCGTTGCCCTTCCACACCGTGCCGTTGGCCAGGGCAAAGTTGTCCACGGCCGTTTCGATGGTGCCGGTGGGCTGGCCGTGCTTCATCAGCACCCGCATCAGGCGCGACTTGAAATTCTTATTGTTTTCGTATTGGTTCTCAGCGTAATATACATTACCATCGGGACCCATCGCCAGGTCCATCGGGGCGGCGTGCTTGGTGGTGGGCTCCACGGGCAGGTGGCGGAGGAAAGGCTTGTAGCCATTGGCCGTCAGCTCCACGATGCGGGCCGGATACTGATTATCGGCCATATTGGGGATAGATAGCAGCACCCGGCCATCGGGCAGCAGGGCCAGGCCGTCGGGCGTGTTCATCGAGTCGGGGAAGGTGGTAATTAGCCGGGGCTTGGCACCCTGGGTGGCGGTATCGGCCAGCTCAATGGCCTTATCGGGGGCCTTCGCAACATCGGTTTTTTCGGCCGTCTGCTGAGAGCCGCAGCCACCGAGCAGGGTAGCGCCAGCCAGCGCGGCCAGCGGCAGGAAATGAATTTTCATGTGGTTTTCAAGGAAGTAGGAGTGCCGGTTTACGACCAGGCGCAAACCAGAGTTGTGCGGCCGCACGCCAGTAACGCGCCCTTTTCAGAGGCCGACTTTTTTTGGAGTATTAGCTCTTCCTTGTTAAAAATATAGGTTTTGACTATCAGTTGATAACTCATCTGAGTGTCCTTGCTTAAGGAAAAATTAAGCCAACCCCGCGGCTTAAAACCCGTTGGTAAAAATCCATTCCCTTTTCCCTATCCAATCTTTGTTTATGAAACAAAAACCACTGGCGAAGCAAAACCATGAAGACATGGTAAGCAACCCCAAAACCGATGAGTTGGCCAAAAACCGCGAGGATGGCTACGGCCAGTTCCTGACCACCAACCAGGGCTTGCGCGTCAACGACGACCAGAATTCACTGAAAGCCGGCGACCGCGGCCCGACGCTGCTGGAAGACTTCATCTACCGCGAAAAGATGACGCACTTCGACCACGAGCGCATCCCGGAGCGCGTGATACACGCCCGCGGCGTGGCCGCCCACGGCTATTTCGAAGCCTACGGCAATGCTACGGACCTGACCCGCGCCGCCTTTTTGCAGCCGGGGGCAGTGACGCCGATTTTCACGCGCTTCTCGACGGTGGCAGGCTCGCGCGGCTCCTCCGACATGGCCCGCGACGTGCGCGGCTTCGCGGTGAAGTTTTACACGGAAGAAGGTGTGTACGACTTTGTGGGCAACGATATGCCGGTATTCTTTATTCAGGATGCCATCAAATTTCCCGACTTCATTCACGCCGTGAAGCCCGAGCCGCACAACGAGATTCCGCAGGCCGCCTCGGCCCACGACACGTTTTACGACTTTATCTCGACCAATCCCGAAAGTATACATATGTTACTGTGGGTGATGTCGGACCGCGGCCTGCCGCGCAGTCTGCGCATGATGGAGGGGTTTGGCGTGCACACCTACCGCATGATTAATGCCGAAGGCAAGTCGCGCTTCGTCAAGTTTCACTGGAAGCCCAAGCAGGGCGTGCACTCGGTGGCTTGGGAAGAGGCGCAGCAGATTTCGGGCAATGACCCCGATTTCCACCGCCGCGACCTCTGGAACTGCATCGAATCGGGAGCTTACCCCGAGTGGGAGCTGGGCGTGCAAGTGATTGAGGAAGAAGACGAAATGAAGTTTGGCTTCGATATTCTCGACTCTACCAAGCTCATTCCCGAAGAGCAGGTGCCGGTGCAGCTCATTGGCAAGATGGTGCTGAATCGCAATGTGGATAACTACTTCGCCGAAACCGAGCAAGTAGCTTTCTGCCTCAGCCACATGGTGCCGGGCATCGATTTTTCGAACGACCCGCTGCTGCAAGGCCGCATCTTCTCGTACCTCGACACCCAGCTCAAGCGCCTGGGCGGCCCCAATTTCCACGAGATTCCGATTAACCGCTCGCTAGCCCCCGTGCATAACAACCAGCGCGACGGCCACATGCGCCAGACCATCAACAAGGGCAATGTTGCCTACGGCCCCAACCTGCTGAACGACAACTTCCCCAAGCAGGCCAAGCAGAGCGAGGGCGGCTTCACCTCCGTTTATGAGCGCATAGATGCCCCCAAAATCCGGCGGCGCAGCAAAAGCTTTACCGATTATTACAGCCAGGCCAAGTTGTTCTGGAATAGCCAGACCGAGCCCGAGAAGATGCACATCGTCAAGGCATTGCGCTTTGAGTTGAGCCACGTGCAAACCGCCGACGTGCGCACCCGCACCGTGTTGCAGCTAGCGCAGGTGGACCACGACCTGGCCAGCCGCGTAGCCAAGGGTCTGGGCATGGAAGTGCCCTCGGCCGATGGCGTAACGCTGAACCTGGGCAGTGCCGGCGCCGACGCTAATCTGGCTGATTATCAGTCTGCTGCGGCTAAAAACACGGACAGCTCACCGGCCCTGAGCCTGTCGGCCGACAGCCCCATCAACGCCGATAAAACCGACATCAAAACCCGCCAGATTGCCATTCTGGCCACCGATGGGGCCGACGTGGCCGCCATCACCGACCTGATGCGCACGCTAATGGAGGCCGGTGCCCAAACCGCCCTCATAGCCACCCACCTAGGTTCGGTGAAGGGCAAGGGCGGCGAGGAGATTATGGCCAACTGGACGTTCCAGACCACTTCTTCGGCTTTGTTTGATGCCGTGTACGTGGCCGGCGGTGCCGACAGCGTGAACATGCTGAAGCAGGACGCCGACGCCGTGCGCTTCGTGAATGAGGCGTTCCGGCACTGCAAGCCCCTCGCAGCCGCGGCCGAAGGCGTGGAGCTGCTCGAAGCCGCCGCCTACCCCGGCGCTACCGACATTATGGAGGCCGAGGGGGTAGTAACCAGCACCACTGCGAAGGGTGCCGACCTTACCAAAAGCTTCATTAAAGCCATCGCGCACCACCGCTTCTGGAGCCGCGAGCTGAAGGCGATGCCTGCTTAGTAAACTGAGCATCGGATAACCTGATTCCCCCGTCGCCCGTTGGGTAAGGCGGGGGAATCTTGTTTTTTATTTGCGTGAGTTGGCGGCAAAAACCGGCTGGCGGCGCTTTAATCAGTCATTTCCGGTCGCCCTACCCCTACCTTTGCCGCCAACATCAACCCACCCTTCTTATGGCCGCCATTGCCCAGAACTCCGTCGTTACGCTGACCTACGACCTCTCCGTGACCGACGAAAATCAGCAGAAAGTATTAGTAGAGCAAGCCGAAGCCGATGAGCCGATGGTGTTCCTGTTCGGCCACAGCGGCTTGCCCGAAGAGTTTGAGAATCAGCTTGATGGCAAGAATGCCGGCGATGATTTCAACTTCTCCCTCACGCCCGAGCAGGCCTATGGCGACTACGACGACCAGGCCGTAGTGGAGATTCCGAAGCAGGTATTTGAAATCGATGGCCAGCTTGACGACCAGATGCTGCAAGTGGGCAACTACCTGCCGATGGCCGACAACGAAGGCAACCACATGCAGGCCAAAGTAATCGAAATCGGCGACGAGCAGATAAAGATGGATTTCAACCACCCGCTGGCCGGCATGGTCATGCACTTCGATGGCAAAGTGCAGGACGTGCGCCCCGCCACCGCCGAGGAGCTGGCCCACGGCCACGCCCACGGCGAAGGCGGCCACCAGCACTAAGCTTCCTTTTTCGCTGGCTTTTTTACGCGGGCCGCACTTGCAACAGCAGGTGCGGCCCGCTTTGCGTAGGTCCCTATCCCCCCTCGCCGGGCTGAGCTTCGGCGGCGCGCCGGGCCGCCACGGCGGCCACCAGTTGCGGCCAGAACTCCTGAAAATCAGCCTCATAGTCGGCATAGTGGCGCACCAGCTCAGTAGTGGCCTGGTCCATGCCCGAGCCGGGGCTGGCGCGGCGACTCAGGCCCAGCAGGGCGCGCCCTACCCCCTCTATTTCGGCGTAGTGCAGCAGCCAGTCGTGCTGCACCAGGTGCGGAAAAAAGCGCTGCACGGCGGCCGGAAATTCGGCTTGCTGAGTCGCCAGCAGCGCGTAAATACGCTGGGTAAACCCGGCCAGGTCTTCGCCCGCGAGCGCCCGGAAATGGCGCGCCAGAAAGTGGTCGTAGAACATATCGGCCACCACGCCTGCGTATTTGCCGGCACTGGCCGCGCGCAGGCGGGCCGTGCTGCGACGCACCACCGGGTGCTGGTCGGTGAAGGTGTCGATGGCGCGGTGCGCCCCAATGCCGGCCCGCACGGCGGCCGGGTAGCGCTCGGCCGGCCGGCCGGGCACCGAGTCGGCAATGAGCTGGCCCACGAGCTGGCCCAGGTAGTCGGGCGCGGTGGGTGGGCCAGCCAGATAGAGATGAGCCAGGAAGTTCATGGCGGCTAAAACGGGGGGTAGGAAGGCCCCGACTTTCCAAACCGGAAAACCAGATGCGGGTTCGGCCGTAAGCTAATGCCACCGCGGGCCGCCAGCCGGGCCGCGCTAGTTTATCCTAACGTTTCCTTCCCATGTCCGATACGAAAACCCCGGTCACCCACGACCTGAATAAGCTTTTTGAAAAAATCAAGGATGTGCGCATCGCTATGCTCACCACCTTCGACGAGGAGCACGCCCTGCACAGCCGCCCGATGGCTACTATTAAGCCCGAAGCCGATGGTTCGCTGCTGTTCTTTACCGATAAAGACTCGGCTAAAGTCTATGAGGTAAATAAGGATAACAAGGTGAACCTGAGCTACTCCGACCCCAGCGGTAACACCTATGCTTCTATCACGGGCCAGGCCAGTACCTACCGCGATGAGGCTAAGATTGCCGAGTTGTGGAGCGAGCCCATGCGTGGCTGGTTCCCGAAAGGCAAAGAAGACCCCAACATCATGATTCTCAAGGTTGAGATTGACAAGGCTGAGTACTGGGACTCGCCCAGCAGCCTGCTGGTGCAAGCCTACGCCTACGCCCGCGCCGTAGTAACGGGCGAGCGCAGCAAATCGGACGACGTGAACGAGCACGCCCAGGTGAAGGTGTGAATAAAATAGAACGTCATTCCGAGCTTGCCGAGGAATCTCGCCCGCGCCGTTCGGGCTTTGTTCCACGATGCGGGCGAGATTCCTCGGCAAGCTCGGAATGACGTTCAAAATAACGCTAAACTAAAAAAGGCCGGACGCGATTCCGGCCTTTTTTTGCGCCCGCTTGTTTGCCTGCTTGAATGCTTACTACCCTCACTATTATTACCCTGAAGCCCGGCGCGGGGGTGGCCCGCTGGGCGCTGGCCCAGATGGCCACGGCCCCGCCCCGGCTGCGCCGGGTGGCGGGCCTGCGCTTTTTCCAGCTGCTGGGCAGCGGGGCCGCCAATGGCTTCGGCTTCTGGCCCAACCTGCGCCGCTACGGCTTTATCGCCACCTGGGACCGGGCCGAAAACGCGGCGGCCTTCTTCGCCGGCCACCCCGTGTGGACCGCTTATACTCAACGCAGCCACGAAACCTGGACCGCCGAGCTGGCCCCCATGCAAGCCCACGGCGCTTGGAACGGCACCAACCCCTTTGCCGATGGCGACCTGACCGCGCCGGGGGGGGTAGGGCCGGTGGCGGTGCTCACCCGCGCCAGCATCCGGCTGCGGCGGGCACCGCGCTTCTGGCGCTTCATAGAGCCCACGAGCCGGGCGCTGGCGGGGGCTGAGGGGCTGCGGCTGGCCATCGGGCTGGGCGAATTGCCGCTGGTGCGGCAGGCCACGTTCAGCGTCTGGGACTCGGCGGCGGCCATGCAGCAGTATGCCTACCGCGACGTGCGGCACCGCGAGGTTATTCAGCTCACACGCAGCGAGGGCTGGTATTCGGAAGAATTATTCGCCCGCTTTCGGGTGCTCAAAAGCAGTGGCACGGTGGATGGCGTTGACCCGCTGGCGGGGGGGTAGGCGCTATCTCTACCCCCCTTATTCTGCCTCTTCGCGGCGGCTGCCCAGCTGCAAGCGGTACTGGCTGCCGACCCAGGCGGCGGCCAGTACCGCTTGCAGCGGAGCCGGGCACCACGCGCACGGTATGGCTCACCTGCACCAGGTCGTCAGCCGGGCCGGGGTAAATGGTAAAGCCATCGCCAGCAGCCGGCATCATATCTTCCTGCAAAAACACGTTGCGCCCCGCCCCGCCGTAGAGATGCACCGCGAAGCCGGGCGCCAGCCGGCCGCGCAGTGTAAACGCATCCTTCCCCCCCAGGCCGTAGATGGACAGCCGCACGGTGCGCCGCACGTCGTAGAGCTGCTCGCCCAGCAGGCTGTCGGGCCGGGCCGGGCGGCGGGCAAACACGCGCAGGCGCAGCTGGCCCGGCCCCAGGCCCGTGAGCTCGAAGTGCTCAGCGGCATCGGTGCCGGTTATTACGGCGGCCTCTTGCAGCACCTGGTAGTAGCGGCGGGCAGCGGCGGGCAGCGCGTCGCGGCGCGCGCGCAGGGCGGGCAGCAGCTCGCGGGCCATGCGGGCGCGCGCCTCGGTGGGCACGGCTTGCAGGGCCTGGGCCAGCACGGCATCGGGCAGGCGGCGGCGCAGCGAGTCGGCCCCGGCCACGAAGGCGGCCTCGGGCAGCAGGGCCAGGGCGGTGTGGTCGAGGGCGCGGGCGGTGGTGGTGAGCGGGCCCACATCGGCGGGCACGAGGTCGGGGTTGAAGGTCTGGTAGCGGGGCCGGAACCAGGAAACAACCCGCGTCAGCCACCCGTCATCAAAGCGAAAAAACGCCTGGTCGCGGTCGCGCGGAATGGGCCGAAACACGGGGCCGCCTACTCCCGCAAATTCGGCCCAGCGCCACTGGTCGGCGCGCCGGCTCCAGTCGCCCACCAGCAGGTCGAGCAGGCGCGCCCGCAGAAAAGCGTGGGGCGCTACGTGCGCCGTCGGGCTGCCCAGCACCTGGCGCAGCATGTTCTCAGAACCCACGACCCGGCCCGCGCCGCCAAAGCTGATTTCGTGACTCTGGTCGCGGTCGGGCCGCTCTTCCAATAGATACAGCGCGGGCTGAAACCGCCCGCGCCACTGGCCCAGCGCGGCGTCGGGCAGCAGGTACACCAGGTGCGGATTGGTGTGAAACACGCCGGCGGCGCGGGCTAGCCGGGCGGCCACGTAGGCCCCGTAGGGCGGGGCGACGCAGGTTTGGTCGCGCAGCACCGGGGCGGCGGCGCGAGCCAGCCAGCTATCATTTATACTGCGGCTCAGGTCTTTATCAACCGAGCGCAGCACGAAATCGCGGCCATCGGGCGAGCGCAGGCGCAGCGAGTTGGTCTGGAAGCTGCCGCCTGCCTTGAGGGGCGTGAGGCCCACCGCGCCTAGGCGCAGCACGGGCACCGTGACGGGCGTGGCCCACAGCAGGCGGTAGTGGCGGCCCCACAGGTGCTGCCACCACCAGCCGCGCCGGGCGTAGTGCGCCCCGGCCGCCACGCGTACCACGCTCGAATCGACGCTGAATACCGGTTCGGCTGCGCCGGAAACGGGCGTGGCCGGCTCGGCGCAGCCGCCCAGCAGTCCCGCCAGGGCGACCAGCAAGGCCCACCTGGTATTTCCCAGTCCTTTAGTAACTACTAGCACGGATACATCGAAGACAGCCGCTGGCGGCCTTCCTTACTGAATATAATAATAGAGATTAAGAAACGGCCACTCGCCCCCATATAGCGCAGGCCGGGCCAGTGGGGTTGCCGCCCGTTGGCACTGAAACAGGACTTATCCTTTCCGGTTAAGCTACGTTAGGGAAGTTGGATTGGCTTTTGCCACCTTGCACCCGTTATTCCGGCCCATCTTGCGCACTGTTATTATACTATTACTTTCCGGGGGGCTGGTGACGGGCCTGAGCGCGGGTTGTGCCCGGCGTCATTTTTTTCAGCCTGATGCCCGGCTGCCCACCGCAACGGGCCAGCCCCCTCCCCCCCCCGACAGCGTGTGGACCACCGCCGGCCGCCAATACAACCACCACAGCGGGCTCTACAAAGTTTTTATGGGGCCGCACCACCGGGCGGTGTGGGCAGCGGCGGTGCGGGTGCCGGTGCTGCGCCTGGCTTCGGCCGTGCCCCAGGCGGGGCCGCTCACGGCGACCAAGCTGGGCGGCGGTTTCCAGAGCACCAGCCTCACGCTGAAAGCCAGCGATGGCCGGCTTTTCGTTATTCGCTCGCTCGATAAAGACCCGGCCAAAATTTTACCAACGTTTTATCAGAAGACCTTTCTGGCCAATGGCTTGCGCGATGGCACTTCGGCCGGCAACCCGTATGGGGCGCTGGTGGTGTCGCCGCTGGCCCAGCAGCTGGGCGTGCCACACACGCACCCGCGCATTTTGTACGTGCCGCTTGAAGAGAACAACCTGGGCTCGGAGGAGGCTAACGAGCGCCTGCGCGGCAAGCTGGTGCTGCTGGAAGAAAAATATACCGGCGACGTGGTAGGTTCGCCGCTCGTGCCCGAGGCGCGGAAGTTTATCGACGATGAGGCTATGCGCCAGCACCTCTACGCCGACCCGCGCAACCGCCCCGACCAGCCTGCCCTGCTGCGCGCCCGCTTGCTCGATGTGCTCATCGGCGACTGGGACCGCCACTCGGGCCAGTGGCAGTGGGGCGAGCTGCCCGACCCGCGGCGGCCCGGCGGCCGGGTGTTCGTGGCCGTGCCCAAAGACCGCGACCAAGTGTTCTTCCGCATGTCGGACGGGGTAGTGCCGTGGCTGATGACGCGCAAGTTGCTGGTGCGTCACCTCGTCACGTTCAAGCGCCGGTTTCACGACCTGCCGGCCCTCACCGGCCAAGGCCGCTTCGTGGACCAGCGCGGCCTGAATGCGCTGACCCGGCGCGACTTTATTGCGGCGGGCCGCTTCGTGCAGGCCCGGCTGCCCGACTCCACGCTGGCCCGCGCCGTGCGCCAGCTGCCGCCCGCCGTGTACGCCCTCGAAGGCCCTACCCTCCTGCGCAACCTGCAAGCCCGCCGCGATGCGCTGCCCGCCGTGGCCGCGCGCTATTACGCGCTCAAAGCCGAGCGCCCCGTGGTGGCCGGCACCGAGCTGCCCGACCATTTCGCGGTGGCTCGCACCCCCGACTCCACCACCGTGCGCGTGTATAACCGCACGCTCGGGGCCGACTCGCTCTTCTACCAGCGCACCTTCTACACCCGCGAAACCGAGCGCCTCACTCTCGAAGGCCTGGGCGGCAACGACACGTTTGAGCTAACCGGCCACGGACTTAAAATCGTCATCCATGCCGGGGCAGGTGACGACGTGCTGCGCGCCACCTCGCCCCGCCGCCTGCGCTACGAGCCCGAATCGAACGGCACGCTCAATATTCCCGCTCCGACCAGGAAAAAGGAGCGGTTTGCGAACTACGACCGGCTTACGGATGAGTAATCGTTTGTCATTGCGAGCGTAACGAAGTGGAGCGCGGCAATCTTTCCTAATCGTCGGGATAGTAATCCTAACGTGAAGGAAAGATTGCCGCGCTTCGCTTGCAATGACAGGTTGCCTCACATCTCCGCCAGCATTTCCAGCACCAGGTGCTCGGTGGGCGACAGGGCATCCTGGTCCTTTGGGTCGGCGTCGTGGCGGCGCAGGTACTCGATGAGGCGGCCCGATTTGAACAGCTCCGTCACCTGTGGATGAATATAGTATTTGGAGCACACCGTGGGCGTGTTGCCCAAGTTGGAAGCCACTTCCTTCGTAGCCTGGCGGATGGCTTTTTCGGGGGCTAATTCCACGTCGCCGTTGAGCGCGTGCTCGAGGCACTCCACCATTTTTACGGTGCCGCCCCAGGTGCGGAAGTCTTTGGCCGAGAGCGCGATGCCGGTGTGCTGGTGCAGGTAGTCGTTCACGTGGCCCGACTCCAGCGGGTGGCGCTGGCCATCGGTGCCATAGAACTGAAACAGGTGCTGGCCCGGAATCTCCTTGCACTTGCGCACCAGGCCGGCCAGCTTGCGGTCGTGAATGGTGACGTCGTGCGCTACCCCCTTCTTGCCCACGAACGCGAAGCGCACGTCGCTGCCCTCAATCTGCGCGTGCTTGTCGAGCAGCGTGGTGAGGCCGTAGCTCTTGTTTTTCTTGGCATATTCCTCGTTGCCGATGCGAATAAACGACTGGTCCATCAGCGTGAGCACCAGCGCTACTACCTTGTCGCGGTCGAGGGCGGGGCGGGCCAGGTCCCGGCGCAGCTGGGCGCGCAGCTCGCCCAGCTTCTGGCCAAACGCCAGCAGCCGCGAAAACTTGGTGAGCGAGCGGGCCGTGTCCCAGGCCGGATGGTAGCGGTACTGCTTGCGGCCGGCCGCGTCGTGGCCCGTCACCTGGAGGTGAAAGTTGGGGTTGGGCGCAATCCACACGTCGGTCCACGCCGGCGGAATCACGAAGCTGTGAATGCGGGCCAGCGTTTTCTCCTCCTCAATTTTATCCCCTTTTGCATTGAAATACACAAAATCGCCTTCGCCGTGGGCCTCGCGGCGCAGGCCGGGGCCGGCGTCGGTGGCGTAGAGCAGGCCCGCCAGCTCGGCCTGCCGGGCGGGGTCTTTATACAGCTCGTGGGCGGCCAGCTCGTGGAGGGGGGGTAGGCTTTTCTTGCGGGTTTTCGGGCGGGGCAGGGCGTGGGTAGCGGTCATGGGAAGAGCGGGGAAAGGTGCCTTCTACGCAAATTTCAGCCGGAGGGAGGTACAGCTTTTTTGGCGGCTACCTGATATATTTACGCAGGGAGTGGAACGTTTCGGACGCTTAAAAAAGGGATGCGCTTACCAGCGCGGCGCATTGTTCGCCACTCGAAAGGTGAAAGGTCAGTTGCTCAGGTAGCTGACCTTCTTTGCTCGCTTATTGAAGCTATTTGGGGCCCGCTCAGAAAACGGAAATATAGCACGTTAAGGAAAGTGCATCAATAGAAAGGTGATTGGCTCGGGTGAAAGGGTAATCGATAGATTTAGTGGCGGTTTTCGGTGGGCGTGAGTTGCTGCTGGTCACCGGCTAAGGTACCGGTTCAACTACGGCCGCAGCCGGGCTCCTTTTGCCGATAATCGTATCGTGGTGCAGGATGCCCCAGGTGCGCATGGCCTGCACTACCTCGTGCAAAGTCCGGCTGTGGTCGGTCAGCTCGTACTCGACCGTAATCGGCCGGGTGTCGCAAACGGTGCGCTTCACCAGCCGGTTCATTTCCAGTTCCTGAAGCTCTTTGGACAGGATGCGCGGCGAAATCTTAATCTCGCGGCTCAACTCCCGAAAGCGCATTTTCTGCTCCATCAGCGCCGTCAGGATGACGAGTTTCCATTTGCCGCTGAGAACTTCGAGGGTATCGCGGACGGCCCGGTGGGCGCTCTTGCATTCGGGACGGGTGGGCATTATGCTATCCTTTTGGTAACCGGTATCCTTTTTGTAATTGATAACAAAGGTAGTTGAGCAGGCCGGTAGCTTTGTCCCACTCAGCCAGAAAATTCATCCCGCTGTTCCCGGCGGGTAGCTGGGCTACCCCTCATTCCCCCCCGTCAAGTACATGACTACCCTGCAGCCCAGCGGCATCGTTCGCATCGAACAACCCGGCCCACCCAACGCCTTGCGCTACCAACTGGAAACGCTTCCGCAACCCGGACCGGGCGAAGTGTTGCTCCACCAAAAAGCCATTGGCGTAAATTTTCTGGATGTTTTCTACCGAAACGGCACGTTCCCGCAGGCGGCCTATCCGGCGCCCATCGGGGTCGAAGCCGCCGGCCTTATTGCAGGCGTCGGACCCGACGTAACGGCGTTTGCCGTGGGCGACCGGGTGGCTTACCAGACCATGAGCCTGGGTGCTTACGCCGAAAAAAGGGTGCTGGCAGCCCATGACTTGTTCAAGCTGCCCGCCGACATCTCGTTTGAGCAGGCGGCTGCCGTCCTAGTCAAGGGGCTGACGGCGCACATGCTGCTGCATCAAGGCCACGCCATCAAGGCCGGGCAGGTCGTGTTGATTCACGCCATGACCGGGGGAGTGGGCACGTTGTTGAGCGACTGGGCCCGCTCCTTGGGCGCGACCGTTATTGGAACCGTCGGGAGCGCCGCTAAAAAAGACCTCGCGCGGGGGCGGGGCTTTGCGCACGTCGTCAATTTGCAAGCCGAAGACGTGGCGGCCGAAGTGCGGGCGCTCACCCACGGCCAGGGCCTGGACGCGGTGTATGACGGTATCGGGGAATCGACGTTCCAGCAATCCGTTGCGCTGGTAAAAGAAGGCGGCAGCGCCGTCTTATACGGCTGGTCCTCCGGGATGCCCGTCGTCGACCAGGAGCTACTGGCACAACGAAAGATTCACTTTGTCCGCCCAGCGCTCAAAAACTACTTGCCCGAACGAGAAAAAATGGACCGGGCGATTGCCGAGGTGTTCGACTTGGTGCGAAGCGGCATCCTGGAAGTGCAAAAACCAACTGTTTATTCCTTGGCTGATGCGGCCACGGCCCACGCCGACCTCGAAGCCCGAAAAACCACGGGCAGCATCATTCTCCAGCCCTAAGCATTGGCTGGAGATACCGCGATGCAGGGAATCGGTTTTCTTATCAATGGCCCACCTTATTTGGCATCAGCTGATTCCTTAACGTGCTGTATTTTCCGTTTTCTGAGAGGGACCCTATTTAGGTAGGGTAGCTAAGCGCCGTTCGGGCGGGCTGCCGGTTTTTGGCAGAACGAGCGGCGCGCCTGACGAGCGGACAGCCGGCCCAGAAGCTGGCAGCCCGCCAACAAGCCCACTTCCGCAACAACTTCATTCTCTCAAGGCTATCTGAGGACGTAACGGGTAGCTTTGGTGGCCAGGGTATAAACCCACCCACGAAATCAGTGCCCGATAATACCCCGACAGCCGTAGGTTTGTCGGATGGATGCAGGGCAATGGTTAGCCGATGGGTGGGAATGGGTCGATGCGGCCATTACGCGCGTGGCGGCGCGGCTGGGGCGCCTGCGCCCGCTGCACCTCGACGTGTACCGCAGCTACGGCACGCCGCACCGCTTCTATGTGAAGGGCCGCCTGCTGGCCGACCGCGGCCTTACCCCCCAAACCAACGCCGACTCGCCGTGGCGCAATTTTCAGGCGATGTACCGGCGCTTCAACAGCCGCGAAATACCAGGGGCCGAGATAGTTATCTCCCTATCCCAGCACCTCGACCTACCCGTGACTACCGGCCCCACCGGCTACTTCACGCTGCGCATCGACCCGCCCGCGCTGCCGCCGGCCGTCGATTATCTGTGGCACCCGGTGCCGGTGCGGCTTAGCCGGCTGCCGCGCCGGTTTCGGGGGCTGCTGGGCCAGGTGGAGGGCACGGCGCAGGTGCTCATTCCGCCCCCCACGGCCGAGTTTGGGGTGATTTCGGACCTCGATGATACCGTGATTGTGACCCGCGCCACGCACCTGCTGCGCATGTTGCGCACGGTATTGCTGCGCAATGCCTACTCGCACGAGACGCTGGCGGGGGTAGCAACTTTTTACCAGGCGCTGCTGCGCGGGCAGAGCGGCCGGCCCGACAACCCCTTTTTCTACGTTAGCTCCTCGCCCTGGAACCTGTACGACGTGCTCGACGATTTTCTGCGCCTGCAAGGCGTGCCGCCCGGCCCGCTGCTGCTGCGCGAAACGCTGCTCGGCCGCACACCCGGCTCGGAGGGTCGCACGCCAAAATCGTCGCCCCATCACGGGCATAAGCTCAAGGAAATCAATCAGATACTTGATACGTATCCTGACCTGACGTTTATCCTGCTCGGCGACAGCGGGCAGCAGGACCCTGACATCTACGCCGAGGTGGTGCGTACGCATCCGGGGCGCATTCGGGTGGTGTATATCCGCGATGTGGGCGTGCCGGGCCGCGCCACCCGCGTGGTGCCCATCGCCGATGCTCTGCGCCGCGACACGGGCGTGGAGCTGCTGCTGGTGCCCGACTACCTGGCCGCCGCCACCCACGCCGCCGCTCACGGCCTCATCCTGGCCGAAGGGCTGGAAAAAGTGCGCGCGGAGCACAGCTAACCTACTTTTGCCCCGTGGCGCAGTCTCTTCAAACCCTCCTACCCCCCTGGCGCACGGTGATGCGCGTGGCGCTGCAAACCGGGGCGGCGCTGTTTCTGCTCACCGTGACCTGGGTGCTGCTGTATCGCTGGCTGGCCCCGCCCGCCACCTGGCTCATGCTCGACCGCCGCGCCCACGCGCCGGTGGGCCTGGGCTACATCGGCATTCAGGCCGACCCGCGCCACGCGCACTACGATTTCACTTCGCTCGATGAGGTGTCGCCGAGCGTGCCGCTGGCCGTGGTGGCGGCCGAGGACCAGCGGTTTCTGATTCACCACGGCTTCGACGTGGATGGCATGTGGCGGGCCGCGCAGTATAACTGGCACCGCGCCGAGGGCAAGCCCGTGCGCGGCGGCTCCACCATCTCGCAGCAGGTGGCCAAAAACGTGTTTCTCTGGCAGGGCCGCTCCTACGTGCGCAAGGCCGCCGAGGCGTATTTCACGGTGCTCATCGAGCTGCTGTGGAGCAAGCGCCGCATCATGGAAATGTACCTGAGCGTGGCCGAGATGGGCGACTGCACCTTCGGCGTGGAGGCCGCCAGCCAGCGCTATTTTCATAAGTCGGCCCGCAACCTGAGCGCCCCGGAGGCCGCGCTGCTGGCCGGCGTGCTGCCCAATCCGCTGCGTTTCCGGGCCGGCCAGCCGGGGCCGCAGGCGCGCGCCAAGCAGCTGCGCGTGCTGCGCAACATGCGTGCGCTGGGCGGCACCGCCTACGTCGCTACCTTGCTGAACCGCTGACCGTAGCATAAGCTAATCGCCTGTCATTGCGAGCCTGCGAAGCAATCTTTCCCTTCCGTTGGGGGTAGTAAACCCAATCATGCGGACAACAAGGAAAGATTGCTTCGCAGGCTCGCAATGACAACCGGGTTTATTATTCCTCTGCTTCTACTCTTATGCTCCTGACTTTCGCCCTTGCCTGCGCGCTGACCGCGCTGCCTACCCCCCGCCAAGCCATCGCCCAGGTGCTGACCACCCAAACGGCGGCCTGGAACCGGGGCGACATTCCCGGATTCATGGCGGGCTACTGGCACTCCGACTCGCTGGTGTTCATTGGCAAAGGCGGCGCTACCTACGGCTGGCAGCCTACCCTCAACAACTACAAAAAGCACTACCCCAACGCGGCCGAGATGGGTAAGCTCGATTTCAGCCAGCTGCGCATCACGCCGCTGGGCACCGAGGTGGCGCAGGTGGTGGGCCACTGGCACCTGGCCCGCCACGGCGCGGCCACCGGCGACGCGCAGGGCCAGTTTCTACTGATTTTCAGGCGCTTTGGCGGGCAGTGGGTCATTGTGGCCGACCATTCGAGCTAGGAGGGGGTAGGATAAGCTTTAGCTTGTCCGTCGTTGCACAGCCAGGCGCCGGACAAGCTAAAGCTTATCCTACATTTACTCGGCATGCCTAACATATTCCGGCGCGCTGGCGTATCTTTGCGCTGCGTTTTTATTATTTAACCACCAGTTCTCATGAAAAAGACCACTGCCCTACCCTCGCTGCTGCTGTTGCTCGGCAGCCTGGGTTCGCTCCGCTACCTGAGGGCGCAGCTGGCTACCCTTAACCTGACCTTCCATCTGCACGGCGAAGAGGACCAGTATTACCTCTAGCTGTTCAGGTTTCCCACCATACTGTTGCCCGAAGCCCCGCCCCCGGCGGGGCTTTTTGCGTAAGAAGCCAGCAGTAGTGCCGACCTTTGCGGCCGGCACTGCCCATTTCTCACGCTGGGCCGGCTCTGGCGAGCCGGCCGCATTATCCTCATTTTTTCCGTGACTCTCGACACCAATCAGCAGCAGGTCAGCTACATCATTGGCCGCGACCTGGCCCGCAACTTCGCCCAGCAGGGCCTGGAGCTCGACATTGACACCCTGGCCGCCGCCCTCCGGGAAGGCCTTTCAGGGCAGCCCAGCCGCCTCAGCCAGGAGCAAATGCAAGCCGCTATGCAGCAGCTGCAAGAGCAGCTCGGCGGCGGCGAAGAAGACCAGGACAACGACGAAACCCCCAACCCCAACTCGATGAACAACAAAGCCGAAGGCGAAGCTTTCCTCGCCGAAAACCAGAACAAGCCGGGCGTGACTACCCTGCCCAGCGGCCTCCAGTACGAGGTCCTGACTGAGGGCACCGGCCCCAAGCCTACCCCCCGCTCGTCGGTGACGACGCACTACCACGGCACCCTGATTAACGGCACCGTGTTCGACAGCAGCTATCAGCGCGGCCAGCCGGCCACGTTCGGCGTAAATCAGGTAATCGCGGGCTGGACAGAGGCACTGCAATTGATGCCCGAAGGCTCGAAGTGGCGCTTGTACA
Organism: Hymenobacter psoromatis; assembly: GCA_001596155.1. Lineage (NCBI taxonomy): Bacteria > Pseudomonadati > Bacteroidota > Cytophagia > Cytophagales > Hymenobacteraceae > Hymenobacter > Hymenobacter psoromatis. The sequence goes on from CP014771.1 coordinate 1,161,015, forward strand.
TCCCCTCGGACCTGGCCTACGGCAAGCGCGGCGCGGGCCGCGACATCGGCCCCGACTCGGCGCTGATTTTCGACGTAGAGCTGCTGAAAGTAAACAACTGAGCCGGGTCGTCGGCCGGGGCGCTGACGGCGCCTACCACCCCGACTACCACGGCCGCACCCGCCTGGGTGCGGCACAGTACGGCCGTGCCTGTGGCTAGCCCGCAGCCGCCTCCCGCTACGCTTGCATCTACTCCGCCATCGGTTGCTCCCGCGCCGGTGGCGGTTTTGGCAGCCGCCGTTATAGAGGCTGCACCAGCCCTACCCCCTCCGCCCGCGGCCACCGTGGGCAGCACCGATGGCCGCCTCACGCTGACAGCCACTTCGCTCACCGTGCTCGGCCAAACGTTTGGGTTGCGCGAGCTGGAGCGGGCCGAGGTGCAGCTGGTGCGCTGGCTGCTGTGGTACCTGCTGGGCGGGCTGGGGCTGGCAATTGTGCTGATTCTATTTTTGAATAACTGGCTGCGCACCCTGCCCACTATGGCGGGCCTGCTGGCCACCACTCTCATGCTGCTCTACGGCAACCGGGGCACCAACCGGCTGCGGCTGTGGCTGCTGGGCCGCGAGGCGGTGCATTTTGCGCTGCCCGGCGAGCTGGCCAGCTGGCAGCGGCTGGTGAGCGAAGCGAACCGCCGCGTGGCCCGTGCCCACGACCAGGCTGCCGCCGAGGCCTCGGCGCTGCTGGCGGCCCTGGCCGCTGAGCAGGCAGCGGCGGCGGCCGAGGAGCCTGCGGCCAGCCCAGCCATTCCCGACACGCTTGCGTAGGGTTGGCCGTTTTCCTCTCGTATGTTTACCACGTCACCGGGCTTTACTCACTGCTACCTGACCAAGCAATTACTCCGTTATCTCAATGAGTTCTAAATCCTCGCACACCGCCATTTCCGGGGCTGGACTGCTTATCGCGCTGGGCATTATCTACGGCGACATCGGCACTTCACCGCTCTACGTGATGTCATCCGTTTTGAAAAGCGGCCGGGTGCCCGATTACATTGACCCGCTACTGGTGCTCGGGGCCATCTCGTGCGTTATCTGGACGCTGACGCTCCAGACCACCATTAAGTACGTGATAATCACCCTTAATGCGGACAATAACGGCGAGGGCGGCATTTTCTCGCTCTACGCGCTGGTGCGGCGGCGGGGGGCCTGGCTTTCGGCGGTGGCCATCATCGGCGGGTCGGCGCTGCTGGCCGACGGCGTGATTACGCCGCCCATCTCGGTGGCCTCGGCCGTGGAGGGCCTGCGGGCCATTTACCCCACTATTCCCACGGTGCCCATCGTCATTGGCATCATAGCCGGGCTCTTTTTACTACAAAGCTTTGGCACTCAGATTGTAGGCAAAGCCTTTGGGCCGATTATGCTCCTGTGGTTCAGTATGCTGGGCATACTGGGCGCGGCATGGGTAGTGCATAACCCTACTATTCTGCGGGCCATTAATCCCTACTATGCCTACAAGCTGCTGGTCGATTATCCGAGTGGCTTCTGGCTGCTGGGCTCGGTATTTCTCTGCACCACCGGGGCCGAAGCCCTGTACTCTGACCTGGGGCACTGCGGCAAGGGCAATATTCGCATTAGCTGGTCTTTTGTAAAGACCACGCTGCTGCTCAATTACTTGGGCCAGGGCGCGTGGCTGCTGGCCCACCAGGGCCAAACCATGAGCAAGGGCGCGCTGGCCGACGTGGCCAACCCGTTTTATGCGCTCATGCCGCCGTGGTTTCTGCTTTTCGGCATTGGGCTGGCTACGGTGGCGGCCGTCATTGCCTCGCAGGCGCTCATCACGGGCTCATTTACGCTGGTTTCCGAGGCTATTCGCCTCAATATGTGGCCTAAGGTGAAGCTCAACTACCCCACCGACGTGAAGGGTCAGCTCTTCGTGCCCAGCATGAACCGGCTGCTGCTCCTTGGCTGCATCGGGGTAGTGCTGTTTTTCCGCGAAAGCTCTAATATGGAGGCGGCCTATGGCTTGGCCATCACCATCACCATGCTCATGACCACGGTGTTGCTAACCGTGTGGCTGCGCAAAGTGCAGCGGGTAGCCCTGCCACTGGTAATCTTTTTCGCAGTAACCTATGGCATTATCGAGGGTTCTTTTCTGATTGCCAACCTGGTGAAGTTTCCGCACGGCGGCTGGGTATCGCTGGCCATTGGCTCGGCGCTGATGACCGTTATGTACGTGTGGTTCAAGGCTTTCTATATTAAACGACGCCTCACCGACTTTGTGAAGATGGAGCCCTACATCGAGCCGCTCAAGCAGCTCAGCAACGACGACTCGATTGGCAAGTATGCTACCCACCTCGTGTTCCTAACCTCAGCCGAGCGGGCTAGCGAGATTGAGCAGAAAATCATCTACTCCATCTTCCAGAAACGCCCCAAACGCGCTGATATCTACTGGTTTATCCACGTTGATACCACCGATGAGCCCTACACGATGGAGTACACCGTGACCGAGCTGGCCCCCGACGACGTGTTCCGCATTAACTTCCGGCTGGGCTTCCGGGTGCAACAGCGCATCAACCTGTTTTTCCGCAAAGTGGTGGAGGACCTGGTGCGCAATAAGGAGGTAGATATCACCTCGCGCTACGCTTCGCTCAGCAAGCAGCACGTCACGGGCGACTTTCGCTTCGTGGTGCTGGAGAAGTATCTGTCGGTCGAAAACGACTTCCCTACCCAGGAAAAACTGGTGATGCAGGCCTACTTCTACATCAAGCAGTTCATCTCGGGCGAGGCCCAGTATTTCGGCCTCGACACGTCGTCGGTGAAGATGGAGAAGGTGCCGCTGGTGATTTCGCCGGTGCGCGAAGTGGCGCTGACGCGGGTGAAGTAGGGGTTAGTTTTTGGTTGCGATGTAGTTCGCCCGCCGGGTACCTCTATCGAGGTACCCGGCGGGCGAAGTTGTTTTTTGTCTGGAATGACCTACACTATCTTGCGTAATGTTATTTGCTGAATTACCGGCTACTGTTGTGAAACATTCAGTGGCCAAGCCTATCTATCCATCCGAGAAGCCAAGCTCAGTTGCAGCTACACTCAGCGAGCAATACGCTCGCCAGAATACGGGGAGCCACAAAAAGGAGCTAGGGCAATTTTTCACACCAGCATTAATAGGCGAATATCTGGCTGGCTGGGCTACCCCCCCCACTGGCTCAGTAGTAAGAGTACTGGACCCAGGTTTTGGTATGGGTATGCTTAGTTGTTGTCTCTTGGAGCACTTTGCGACCGTCGCGCCTACGCTCCGGCGTATTGAGTTGGATGCCTACGACTTAGACAAACAAATTCAACCTTTCGCCCAAATTATCCTAGCGCACTTAACTACGTGGCTGGCTGAGCGCGGCATTGAGTTGGTTGCCCGCTTGCACCTAACTGATTTCGTACTGGCTCATGCTCTTGTTTGGCAGTTTCCCTTGTCGCCACCGGCTGTTTACGATGTAGTTATTTCCAATCCACCTTACTTCAAACTCGGTCAACACGACCCACGTAATGCGCTGGCTGGTTCAGAGCAAGCACAGCCTAATATGTACGCGTTGTTTGCGGTATTAGCCGCCAAGCTTACCCGGCCAGGCGGCGAGCTATTGTTTTTGGTGCCCCGTAGCTTTAGTTCCGGGCCATATTTCAGCCGGTTTCGGCGTTTTGCGCTGCAACAGTGGCGCTGGACGCACTTTCACCTATTCCATTCGCGGCGGTCAGCCTTTAAGAAGGATGCCGTGCTTCAGGAAACGGTTTTATTTAAGGCGGTGCGCCACGCGGGTGGGGTGCCCACCTCTGCGGTAGCTGAGTCAGTACTTATCACTGCCTCAACCGGCTTGCACGACCTGGCCGAAGCTACCGTATTTCAGCCCCCGCTCGCGGCCTTACTCGGTCCCGAACGCCAAGGCAGTCTGCTTTTCTTGCCAACTGATGCCGATGAGTACGCTTTATTGGCTCGTTTTCGCGCCTGGACGCATCGGCTCGTTGACTTAGGGGTAGGCGTGTCCACCGGGCCAGTCGTTGCGTTTCGGGCGGCCGATTGGCTCCGCGATGAGCCGGCCCCCAATACCTTACCACTATTGTGGATGGATAACGTAGCGCCCACGGGCGGACGGCTGCGCTGGCCGATTGCCGCCCGCACCAAGCCGCAGTATTTAGCGGCGGATACGCCACTGGCCCAGCTAGTACCCAATCGTAACTATGTGCTAATGCGCCGCATCAGCGCTAAAGACGATGCCCGCCGCATTGTAGCCGCGCCTTACCTGGCTGCCAACTGGCCGGCGTCACACGTAGGACTTGAGAATAAGCTTAACTACCTCTACGCTCGCCGTGGCGACTTAACGCTAGTTCAGGCTATTGGCTTGGCGGCACTACTGAGTAGCCGCCCCTACGACCAGTTTTTCCGGCTTTTTAATGGCAATACGCAAGTCAGTGCTACTGAAGCCCGCGAGCTACCAGTACCAGCTTGGCCAGACATTGAAGCATTGGGCACGCACGTCCAAGCGCAAGGCTGGGAGGCGGCCGACGAGTTAGTTGAGCAGTTGCTACACATGCCCTACGTTTCTCATCCTCTTCCTGCCAACCTGATGGCTGAGCCTACTACCCCCTACGAATTACCTACCACTGAGCTGCCAGTTAAAGTCCGCGAAGCACAGGCAATTCTGTCGGCGCTGAGCATGCCAACCGCACAGCAGAACAAAATTTCGGCTTACACACTACTGGCACTGGCCAGCCTCGGACCAGATGATGCCTGGAGCACTGCCAGCGGCGAAAGCAAACGCATTTCACGCGGTATCAGCGACTTTATCGCGGCGCGCTATGGGCAAGTCTACAAGGAGAATACCCGCGAAACATTTCGTCGCCAGGTGTTGCATCAATTTGTGCAAGCCGGTTTAGTAGCCTACAACCCTGACACTCCCAGCCTACCCGTCAACAGTCCAAAGGCTCATTATGCCCTTACGGCCGAAGCCGTCGCGTTGGTACAAGCATATGGCACAGCTGGTTGGCCTGCCCAGCTAGGGTCGTTTCACGCGCGGCATGAGGCGCTGACCTCGCAGTACGCAGTTGCGCGCGACCAACAGCGCATTGCCCTCGCGCTGCCCGATGGCCGAACCGTGGCACTCTCCCCAGGGCTGCATAATGAAGTTCAGCGGGCTGTACTTGAACAGTTTCTTCCTGTCTTTGCGCCTGGTGCTCAACTACTATACCTCGGCGACACAGAGCACAAGCACCTGTTTGAAGCCACTGATACTTTGCAGCGCCTGCGCATCTCACTAGGTCAGCACAGCAAGCTACCCGATGTAGTACTGCTCCAGGCCCGCCCCGATGGCAGCGAGTGGCTCTTTCTCATTGAAGTTGTGACCAGCCACGGTCCAGTTTCGCCCAAGCGTAAGCTAGAGCTGCAGGACATGCTAAAAGACTGCCCCGCCGGCCCAGTTTACGTCACTGCCTTTCCTGATTTTAAGCTATTCAAAAAATATAGTGCTACCCTGGCTTGGCACACCGAAGTCTGGATTCAGGAAATGCCTGATAACATGATTCATTTTAACGGCGACCGGTTTTTAGGGCCGCGGTGAGACTGCCCATTTGATAAGCAGGTTTATTTTAATCAAGTTACTAGAATCATGTCTCGCAGCCGCATCAAAAACCCGTATTTCGGGTGGACCACTGCCGCTTCGGAGAAGCAGGATAAGCGCCAAGCCAATCGCCGACTACGGCGTAATGTACGGGCAGGTAATTGCTACCTGACGCTGCGAGAAGTATCCAATGTGTGGGCTTTTGCTAAGGACGGTAAACGCTATTTACTGGATTGTCCACATACAAACGCAAATAGCTTCCTACTAAATAAAAGCGCCCCGACCTATTGGCCGGGGCGCTTTCGTTTATGAGCTTCCCTACTCCTACTTACCCAGCCACTTAGCCAGCAGCTTCTGCTGCTCGGCCGTAGCCGAGACCACGGGCTGAATCTGGTAGGTGCGGTCGGGGTCGGGTTGCAGCGTCAGGCTCAGGTCGTGGAGGTAGGCGTTGTGCTTGACCTGCATTTTGACGACCGTGCCGGGCGCGGTGGCGAAGAGCACCTGCTTCACCGCCTCGTCGGTGGGGGCGGCGCCGTTGAGCTGCATGATTTCGTCGTTCACGTTGAGGCCGCCGTTCCAGGCGGTGCCGTCGCGCTTCACGTAGGTCACGAGGTAGTGGCCGTTGCGGTTGGTGAGGGTGGCACCCAGGCTGCCGTTGAGGCTGGCGGGCGCGCTGGCGAGGTTCAGGCCCACGTAGCCAAGGGCGGTGGCGTAGTCGAGGGTGCGGGTGCTGTACACGCAGTTCTGGAAAAAGTCGTCGAAGCGGCGGCCGGCCACCTCGGCCACGGCATCCTGGTATTCCTGGTCGGTGAAGCCGCGCTTCAGGCCCTGGTAATATTTAGCGTAGAGCAGGCGAAAAACGTCGTCGATATGCTTCTGGCCGTTAGTGGCCTGCACAATCATCAGGTCGAGCACCATGCCAATCATCTCGCCCTTGTCGTAGTAGCTGATTTCGGAGTTGCGCGAGTTCTCATCGGGCCGGTAGCCGCGAATCCAGGCGTCGAAGCTCGACATGGCGGCGGGCTGGAACTTGTTGCCGGGCTGGTTCTCTACCCCCGTCAGCACGGTCGCCAGCTGGTCGAAGTACTGCTGGGCCGTGTAGAAGCCCGCGCGCTGGGCAATTTGGTTGGCCATGTACTCGGTCTGCCCCTCGCTCACCCACAGCATGTGCGTGTAGTTCTCCTTGTCGTAGTCAAACGGCCCCAACGCGATGGGCCGGATGCGCTTCACATTCCAAAGGTGAAAATACTCGTGGGCCACCAGGCGCAGGAAGTTCTTGTAGCCCACTTCCGACGAATACGTGCCCGGCCGCGCGCCCAGCGTGGTCGAGTAGAGGTGCTCCAGGCCGCCGCCGCCCGCCTCCAGGTGATGCACGATGAAGAGGTAGTGGTCGATAGGATTTTGGCCCACCACGCGCTGGGCTTCCTCCGTAATCTTCTTCATGTCGGCCAGGAAGCGGGGCTCGTCGGGCAGCGTGAAGGGGCCATACATGGCCATCTGGTGCGGCGTGTTGTTGGCGGTGAAATTCAGCACCCGCTGGTTGCCGATTTCGATGGGCGAGTCGGCCAGTTCATCGTAATTAGCTGACTGATAGACGAATTTTTGCATGCCCGGCGCGGCGCGCAACGCCGTGCTCACGGTGGCCCAGCCGGTGGCGGGCTGCACCGTTACCTGGCTGGCCATGTTCTTGGCCGCGGCCGGATACATAAAGATGCTGCTGCCCAGCGCGAAGCCGTGGTCGGCGTCTATATAGCTGGTGCGCACGCTGATTTCGTAGGCATACACCCCGTAATCGACCCGAAACGTGGCCTGGCCGGGGTGATACACGCGCCAGGTATTCTTGTCGAGCTTTTCCACACGTAGGGCCTGGCCGCCGGCCGCCTGGGCCTGGAGGCGCTCCACGTGCCGCTCAAACTCGCGAATCAGGTACGAGCCCGGCGCCCACACCGGCATTTTGAGGTCGGTATATTCCTGGCCGAAGCCCTGCAAATCCATCCGCACCTCGAAGTAGTGGGTTTGGGGCGCGGGCATGGCCAGCGTGTAGCGCAGGCTGCCCCCGGTGACGCTTTCGGCGGCGGCCGGGGCGGCAGCAGCGCTGACGCGGTGCTTTATCTTGGTTTTGACTTTGACTTGGGCGATGGCGGGCCCGGCCGCCAGCAGGCCGGCCACGGCGGCCAGGCGGCAAAAAGCAGTAGTAGATGCGAACATGCGCGCAAAGTAAACGCCCCGGCTGGGCCGGGCAGTCAAATTTTTGTCCTCACCCCACGTTAACCTCTACCGGGCACCCGCCGTTAAGCGGGCCAGGCCCCTGGCTTTACCCTTGCTTTATGCGTAGTATCTGGTTGATTTTTGGCGGCTTACTCATTATTCTGCTGGCGTTTAGGTTCTATCCGCACCAGCCAGCCAAGGCCTTTGTAGCCAGCCGCCCTACCCCCTCCAATCCCGTCATACTGGTGAGCGAGCGGCGGCCGGCCGCCTCGGCGCGGCCCACGGCCGAGGAGGCGCGCCGCGATAGCGTGGTGCGTTATGCCATGCGCCAACTGGGTGTTCCGTACCTCTACGCGGGAATTAGCCCAGTCAGCGGCTTCGACTGCTCGGGCTTTGTGTACTTCGTGTTCGCACATTTTGGCGTGCCTACCCCCCACTCCACGGCCCTGCTCATTGATGTGGGCCAGCCGGTGGCGCGGGCCGACGCCCGGCCCGGCGACATCGTGGTGTTTACCGGCACGGCACCCACCAGCACCACGCCCGGCCACGCGGGCATCGTGATTTCGGCACGGGGCGAAACGCCGCTGCGCTTCGTGCACGCTTCCTCGGCCCAGCGCGAGTCGGGCGTGAAAGTCAGCCAAGTCGAAAACTCGGGGTATGAGCGCCGCTTTATGCAAGTGCGGCGGGTGCTTTGATGAGGGGTAGGGAGGAGGAATTGAGGTAAAAAAACGATACCCGGTTGGCCCACCGCGGAACGCTCACGCGCGCCGTTGGGCCAACCGGGTATCTAATCCTTCAAATCTTACCAAGCGGCAGCGCTGGGGTACAGCGCCGGCGTCTTACAGTAAGACCTGTCCAACGAAAGGGACCACGATACCGCGGTGCCCTCCGCCGAGCTGTGTGTTTTAGGCGAGTACGGCGGTGAGGCGTACTACATTGGACAGGCTCGGCAGGATTTGGTTGGGACTACTAGACATTTTGTACCTCCTTTCTTTATGGTTCCACATAACCCCAGACGCGCTTCCCAGCAATTTAGGGCGGCTTGTAAGGGGCCGTAGCACTCGCTACTGAGGGTTAAAGTTAATTGCTGGCGCGCAGGTTCAAAACTTTCGCCAATAATTCTGGGGCTTCGGGCCAGTCTTGTTAGCATTTAACTGATAGTCAAGCTACTTATTTTGCGAGTGGTGCCTGACTAGTCTTTACTTTTCCGGCTGATGGGCGGCGCGGGCCGCGCTGCACGGCAGAAGTAGGCAGCTAACTTTTCTGGCCGTATAATTGCCCTACCCAATCCATATTTTTCACCACACCTTCACATTTTGACGATGTACAAGTATCTGGTCTTTTTTCTAGCTCTTTGGCTCGGTATGGCAGCCCAGCAGGCGCAGGCGCAAACCTCATCGCCGCTGGGCGTGTGGACCAACGCCGAAAAGAAAGCGACGTTTGAGATTTATAAGTGCGGCGACAAGCTCTGCGGCAAAATCATTACCCTCACCGTGCCCAACGACCCCAAGACCGGCAAGCCTAAGCTCGACACCGAAAACCCTGACCCTAAGCTGCGTACCCGCCCCCGCCTGGGCCTGGACTTCATGCAGGGCTTCAGCTACGACGGCGACAACAAGTGGGACAACGGCAAAATCTACGACCCCGAAACCGGTAAAACCTACTCATGCTACATGAAGATACAATCGGCTAACACGATGGAGGTGAAGGGCTATATTGGCTTTTCGCTCATCGGCAAATCGCAGACCTGGACGCGGGTGAAATAAGCCCGACGGCGGCCTCGTTCCCTCTTAAAAACAGCGTTTCTTCCAGCAGGAAGGGACGCTGTTTTTTGGTCCCTACCCCTCGCCTTTAGGCCCATGCCGCCCGAAACTATTTGCTGAAACCAGTGTTTTTGCCCTGTTCAGCTTGACCGGACTTTCCCTAGTGCTTCAGTTTATTCAACAGCTTTTTCAGCGAGGCGGCGAGGCGGCGGCCGGGTGGCAGCCCGCCGCCGAGCCCACGCCTTCCCAAGTCCAGCGCCACGTGGCCTGGGTGGAGGAGCGCGTGTACCGCAACTGGCTGGGGCCGTACTTCAAAGTCTATCACCTGCGCAAGGTGGGGATAAGGAGCCGGCGGGATTTTCGCGTCGATTTGCTGCACGAGGATGGCCGCCAGGGGGCGCTGTTTTTTTATGACCCCAGCATCGGGCCGGGCAACTTTGGGCACTTGTTTCAGCTGCTGGGTGAGCGCGTTACGGCCCTGGGCTACCACCGCGCCTGCCACGATAGCCGCCTGCGCCGCCACCAGCAGCTGCGCGAGCACACCACCAAGCAGTTTTTCAAGCCCAACCCCACCGACTGCACCGAGAGCGGCCGCTGCGACCAGCGCTACGGCCTCATCACGCTCGACCTGGTGACGGTGAACGACCGGCCGCTGTTTATCCGCCTCAGCACCAACCCGGTGCATGAGCCGCACTTCACCAATCCGCAGCCGTTTGAGGCGCTTCTCCAGACCGTATTTGATGAGCCAATGGCTGACGAAGCCATCGCCCACAAAATAGTGGAGTACTACGAAGAGTAAGGATTACGCATTCCGCTATACTAGCCCAAACCGGCCGGCGTTGGTTTCAGTAATTGAAGCTGTTTAGGAAGTCAGCCGTGTGGCGGGCTGCCGGCTTTTCTGGCGGTTGTCCGCTCGTCGCCAGAATAAGCGGCGCGTCCGACGAGCGGACAGCCGGCCCAAGAGCCGGCAGCCCGCCGCGAGTGCCGCCTACCTGCACTTCCTAAATAGCTTCATTATCCGATGGGTAACCGACTGAGGCAGACTACCTCGGGGCGGTGGCTTTCGGAAAGCCCATTGCCGCACTTATCTTCACCCAGCTGCCCCACACCAGGGGGGTAGTCGGTTTCTTTTTATGATGAAAACTTACTACTGCCGGCTGCTGAGTTGGGGTTGCCTTCTGCCACGGGCCGGGCGGCGGGTGCTGGCCGCGCTGCTGCTGGGCCTGCTGGCCGCGCCGGCCGCGCGGGCTACCCACATCGTGGGCGGCGAGATGGACTTGCAGTACCTGAGCGGCAACACCTACCAGCTCACGATGAACCTGTATTTTGATGCCGTGAATGGTGCCCCCGGTGCGCTGGATGCCTCGCTGACGGCCGGCATTTTTGATAAAGCGACTAACCGCCAGCTGGCCTCGGTTAACCTGCCGCTTGTCAGCAACACGTTCGTCAGCTACACCATTCCGGCCTGCGCGATTGGCGCTCTCAGCACCAAAGCCCTCGTGTATCGCAACACCATTGAGCTGCCGCCGGGCACCTACAATGGCAGCCAGGGCTACTACGCGGCCGTGGAGCGCTGCTGCCGCAATATTTCCATCAGCAATATCGTGGCTCCGCAAGATGCGGCTCAGACCTTCTACCTGGAGTTTCCGGCCGTGGTGCGGGGCGGGCAAACGTTTCGGGATTCGACGCCGCGCGTGTTTCCGCCGGTGAGCGACTATGCCTGCTTGGGCGAGCTGTTTACCTACGATTTTGCCGGCCAGGATGCCGACGGCGACTCGCTGGCCTACGACATGGTGACGCCACTCAACGGCCACGCTACGGCCGTGAATCCTATCCCGAATGTGAGCAGCGCGCCTTACACGGAGGTAATCTGGCAGAGTGGCCGCAGCCAGGCCAGCCAGATTCCGGGCGCGCCGGCGCTCGGCATTGGGGCGCGCACGGGGCGGCTCACGGTGCGGCCGTCGGCCACGGGGCTGTTTGTGTTTGGGGTGCGCTGCCAGGAATTTCGCCAGGGCGTGAAGATTGGCGAAACGCGGCGCGACTTCCAGATTTTCGTCACTACCTGCCCCAAAAACAACCCGCCCAGCCTGCTGCTGCTGCCCAGCCCCAGCGGCAACGTGGCCTACCGGCCGGGCCGCGACACGCTGCGCATCGTGCCCGGCGGCGCGCACTGCGTGCGGCTGCGCTTCACCGACCCCGACCCCAACTCGCGCCTCACCCTGAGCCTGCGCAACGTGGACTATGCCGGCGCCCTACCCACCTTCACCACGGCCATCGTGGGCACGGTGCGCACGGCCGGCCAGCCCGATACGCTGGTGGCCTCGCTCTGCTTCACCGACTGCGTGAATACCAGGGGCAAGGTGGCTCACATCGACGTGCTGGTGGCCGATAATGGCTGTTCGCTGCCCAAGCACGATACGGTGCACGTGGCCTTTATTGGGATGCCGCCGCCCAACGCGCCCCCTACCCTCACCAGCACGGCCGGCCCTACCCTGCCGCTGCATGTGCGGCCGGGCCAGACGCTGGCCTTCGACCTCATCGGCACCGATGTGGAGAGTGACCCCATCCTGTTTACGCTGGGGGGCAGCCCTGGCTTCGCGCCCGCTGCGTTGGGGGCCGTGCTGGTGCCGCAGGCCCAGGTGGGGCCGGTGCGCCGCGCCCGCTTCACGTGGCCCGTGGACTGCCGGGCCATCACGACCCCGCCGGGGCAGGTGCAGCAGCTGCTTTTCACGGCCAGCTCGACCACGCCCTGCGGCGACACGCAGCTTTCGGCCCCGCTCAACATTCCGGTGATTGTGGACTACAGCAACACGCCACCGGTGCTCACCACTTCCCTACCCCCGCCAACGGCACCGTCGTGCCGCTGATTCGGCTGCCGCTGGGCCAGCCTTATTCGGCCACCCTCGCGGGCTTCGATGCCGACACGGACGTGCTCACGCTGAGCGCCGCCGGCCAGGGCTTCGACCTGGCGGCGGCGGGAATGCGGTTCGTGGTCGCGGCCAGTCCGGCGGGCCGGGCCAGCGCCACTTTTGAGTGGCTGCCGGGCTGCGACGCGGCCAGCGTGGTGGGCGGCCAGCCGCAGCCGCTTACCGTCACGTTTCAGTTGCAGGAAGCCACTTGCCGGCCCCAGCCCCAGACCCGCACCGTGCGCTTTGAGGTGGTGAACCCCGACAGCTCGGCCTTCACGCCGCCCAATATTATCCTGCCCACCGGCTCCAACCAGGCCAACCGCGTGCTGACTATGAGCAACTTGCCAGCCGATTTTTGCGACGCGCGCTTCGCGGGCATTAAGATATTCTCGCGCTGGGGCCGGCTGGTGTATGAGTCGGCCGACCGCAATTTCAGCTGGGCCGGCGAGGGCACGGCCGGCACGTATTATTACTTATTAACCTACACCACCGGCCGCCGCTACAAGGGCTGGGTAGAAGTAATGCAGTAGCGCAGTAGCGCGAACTTTCCAGTTCGTGCGCGAGCAAAGCGAGCAGGCGGCCCTGCGCGGCGTGAACGATACTGCTCGCTTTGCTCACGCGCGAACTGGAAAATTCGCGCTGCCGCCCGCTTGCTGAACAGCGGGCCGAGCGGCCGGCCTCCTCTACGAAACGTTTCGTGCAACCTAGGGCGAAGTGGAGGGCTCTTTCTTATCCCCTCCGCTTTTTTGCCGTTTGATGCGAAACGTTCTTTTCCTCTTAGCTGGTCTGTTGAGCAGTGGCACCGCTGACGCGCAGGCTTTTGCCCAGCCACCAGCTGACGCGCCTGTGGTTTATTCCGTGCCGCAGCTGCGAGCGGACCTCACCTTTCTGCGGCAGGCCCTGGAAGAAGTGCATCCCGGCCTCTACTGCTACACGCCCAAAGATTCACTCGACCAGGCGTTTGCGCGCGCCGCCGCGCAGCTTACCCAGCCGCTCGATGAGCCGGCGTTCTGGCGCATTCTCCAGCCCCTGGCGGTGCGGGTGCGGTGCGGGCATACGCGCGTGCAGCATTCGGCCACCTACCGGGCCTGGGCGCGGCGGCAGCCGCACTACTACTTCCCCTTCACCGTCGCGGTGCGCCAGGACCGCCTGTTCGTGGCGGAAAACCAGAGTGCCGACCCTTCCCTGCGGCCCGGCACCGAGCTGCTGGCCATTGAGGGGCACTCCGCCCGCGAGGTGCTACCCCGCCTGCGTGCGCTCATCTCGGCCGATGGCTACGGCACTGGCTTTCAGGATAAAGAACTGGAAGCGGGTTTTTTTGATGACTACTACGCGACGCTCTACGAGGCGAAACCCACCTACCGGCTAACCGTGCGGGATAGCACGGGCCAGGTACGGGAGCTGATTCCCCTACCCCGGCCCGCGCTCTCACTTGGCGCTAGTGCTGCTAGCCAACCAGTTGCGCCCCTACCTGCCGCGCAGGTAGCCGCCCGCCGATTAGCCCGGCTGCATTCAGTTGAGTACCCGGCCAACTTACCCGCGACGGCTATTTTACGCCTGCGCAGCTTCGACTACGAAGCCGACTACCAGGCGTTTCACGCGGCCTTTTTTACCGAGCTGGCGCGGCGGCGTACGAAGCGATTGGTCATTGATTTACGCGGCAACCCTGGCGGCAGCAATGCCCTGGCGGTGGACCTGCTCAAGTACCTGCTCCCGTCGGCTTTCGTGCTGACTAAGAGCGCGCGGGCACGGGTAGTACTGCCGTCCTTTATGTCGGCCGATTCCGGCAGCCGCGCGTATTTCGATACGACGCAGGTGCGGCGCTTGCCGGATGGCACCCTAACGCAAGCCTCGGCGGCGGTGGGCCGGCAGCTGCCTTATCAACAGCACCGGTTTCGGGGGCAGGTGGTGCTGTTAGTCGATGGCGGCACCTTCTCGGCGGCCTCCAGCTTTGCCGCCAGCCTGCGGGCGCAGCGGCGCGTGCTCATCGTGGGTCAGGAAACGGGCGGGACGGAAGCGGGCCTCAACGGGGGCGTCATCTCCCGCGTGGAGCTGCCGCAGACGCGGATGGTTTTGCAACTACCTCATTTTCGGCTGCTAACGGCCTGCCGGGCACCGCACCTGGGCCGCGGCGTGCGGCCCGACGTGGAAGTAGTGCCTACGCCCCGGCAGGCCGCTACCCACGCGGATGCTATTCTGAGTCAGCTTCCCGCGCTGCTGCGTTGCCTATAAATGGGGGGGTAGGGAAAATAGAATCGCCTTTTTCACCGGCAGCGGGGTAATTTCGGCCCCGTGAATTATCCCTCCCTACCCCTGCTCTCACCCGTGGCCTGCCTCGTGGGCGCGGCCCTGCTGCTCACCGTTGCCACCGCCGCGCGGGCACAGGTGGGCCCCGGCACCCAATGGACCAAAGATGGCTACGGCTACTACCAGGTGCGGCAAGACGAAATCGTGCGGCTCGACGCCCGCAAAGCCGGCCCGCCGGTTGTCCTGCTCAACAAGGAGCAGCTGACGCCCGCCGGAGCCACCGCGCCGCTGACCGTGCGGCGCTTTTCGCTCTCCGATGATGGTAAGCAGGTGCTGCTCAACACCAATACCCGCAAGGTGTGGCGCTACGACACCCGCGGCGACTACTGGGTTTATAATCTGACTACCAGGCAGCTAGCCCAGCTGGGCCACGGCCGGCCCGAGTCGTCGCTGATGTTTGCCAAGTTCGCGCCCGATGGCCGCAAGGTAGCCTACGTGAGCGAGCACAACCTGTACGTGGAAAACCTGGCCGACCACGCCATTACCCAGCTCACCCAGGACGGCACCGACCGGCTTATCAACGGCACGTTTGATTGGGTGTACGAGGAGGAGCTGGATTGCCGCGACGGCTTCCGGTGGAGCCCCGACGGGCAACGCCTCGCCTACTGGCAGCTCGACGCTACTAAGACGCGCAACTACCTGATGCTGAACACCACTGCCCAGCTCTACCCCTACACCGTGGCCGTGGAGTACCCGGTGGTGGGCGAAGACCCCAGCCGCTGCCGCGTGGGCGTGGTGCCGGTGGCCGGCGGCCCTACCAGGTGGATGGACATCCCCGGCGACGCCGTGCAGCACTACCTGCCCCGCATGGAGTGGGCCGACAACGGCGAGCTGATACTCCAGCAACTCAACCGCCGCCAGAATGAGAGCAACATCATCGTGGCCAATGCCGCGACCGGCGCGGCCCGGCCCATTTTCAGCGAAACCGACAAGGCCTGGATTGACGCCAAGGACGGGGCCGTGGGCTGGAACTGGGTCGATAAGGGCAAGAGCTTCGTGTGGAGCAGCGAGAAGGACGGCTGGCGCCACCTCTACGCCATCGACCGCGCGGGCCACGAGCGGCTGCTGACGCCCGGCAGCTACGACGTAATCAGTGTGGAGAATATTGACGAGGCCGGGGGCAAAATCTACTTCATGGCCTCGCCCACCAACGCCACTCAAACCTACCTCTACCAGGTGCCGCTGAAGGGCGGCAAAGCCACCCGCGTGACGCCCGCCAACGAAGCCGGCACCAACAGCTACGACATTTCGCCCAACGGCAAAATTGCGCTCCACACCTACTCCAGCGCCGCCAGCTATCCGGCGACCGACGTGGTGAGCCTACCCGCCCACCAGCGCCTGAGCAGCGGCGAAGCCCCCGCGCCGGCCCGCGCCATGAAGCTGCCCAAAACCGAGTTTTTCCAGGTGAAAACGGCCGATGGCGTGACCCTCGACGGCTGGATGGTGAAGCCCACCAACTTCGACCCCAGCAAGAAATACCCCATCGTATTTTACGTGTATGGCGAACCGGCCAGCCAAACGGTGGTGGACCGCTTCGGCACGGGCGCTAACCGCCTCTACCAGGGCAACATGGCCGACGATGGCTACATCTATGCCTCGCTCGACAACCGGGGCGCGCCCGCCCCGCGCGGCCGCGAGTTCCGCAAGGCCATCTACCACAATATCGGTTCGCTCAACATCCGTGACCAGGCGCTGGGCGCGAAGGAAGTGCTCAAAAACAGCTTCGTCGATACCAGCCGCGTGGCGGTGTGGGGCTGGAGCGGCGGCGGCTCCAGCACGCTCAACCTGTTATTCCAGTACCCGCAGATTTACAAGACGGGCATCTCCATCGCGGCCGTGGATAATCAGCTTAATTACGACAACATTTACCAGGAGCGCTACATGGGCCTGCTGCCCGAGGACCGGCGTTTTTTCGTGGATAACTCGCCGCTGGCCCACGCCAAAGACCTACGCGGCAACCTGCTGCTCATCCACGGCACCGGCGACGATAACGTGCACTACAACAACGCCGAGCAAATGATAAACGAGTTGGTGAAGGACGGCAAAACCTTCCAAATGATGTCATACCCCAACCGCACCCACAGCATCTCGGAGGGCGAGGGCACCAGCCGCCACCTCAGCGCCACTTATACCAAATTTCTCAAGGAAAACTGCCCGCCCGGCGGCCGCTAAATGTCGGTTGGCTTCAGCCAAAAGGGAGGGGGTAGGGAACGCAAGTCTGCGTTCCCTACCCCCTCCCTTTTGCCCCAAGCCGGTCGATGGCGCGAACAGAACGTCATTCCGAGCTTGCCGAGGAATCTCGCCCGCATCGTTCGGGCCTCGTCCAGCGATGCGAGCGAGATTCCTCGGCAAGCTCGGAATGACGTTCTGTTCGTCTTCTGAAAACAGCTCTAATACAGGAACAAAAACATGCCGAACAACCCCAGCCACAGCACGTCGATGAAGTGCCAGTAGGTGAGCAGCGCCCGCAGCTGGCGCAGGTGATAGGGGTTGCGGATGAAGACGAGCGTGCGCACGCTGTCGCGGCTGGCGTGCAGGGTGCGCAGCATATTCACCAGCAAAAAGATGAGTCCTGCCACGATATGGGCCACGTGCAGCCCCGAAATAACATAGACGAACGTGCCGCTGCGCTCACCCGTGAACAGCACGCCCTGCTGCACGAGCTCGCGCCAGCCCTGCACCTGCAAGCCGCTAAAAATGCAGCCCAGCAGCAGCGTGGCACCCAGGCAGCGCACCAGGGCGTTGAGGTCGTCGGCGCGGTACAGGCGCGGGGCCTGCGCCAAAACGTAGGACGACACCAGCAGCACGATGGTGCTCAGCGAAAAGTAGCGCGGAAACGGGTGCAGCCCGGTTGGCACGCCGCTTTGGGCCCTGGAAGCCACGTACATAGCCACCAGCGTCACAAACAGCATCGTGATGCCCACGAGCGCCAGGTAGAGCAACATGAGCAGCGGCGGCAAGCGCTCGATGCGGCTAAAAGCCGAGTCGCCGGCCGAGCGGCGGCCAGTGCCGGGAGGAAGATTGCGGTCGTCGCGGGGGACTTGCACGGGGAAACGGATTACGACAAGAGGAACTGCTGGTTTAAGGCGAAAGGGAAGATTTTTGTTCGGCCAAAGGCGGAAGCTTACTTAAAAAAAGAGCCGATTTTACCCAGCACCGCATTCAGCGTAATCTTGGGGCCGCTGCGGTCGGGCAGGCCGAAGGTGACGTACGTTTTGCCGGCCACCCGCAGGTCGAGCACCAGGCCCAGGCGGCGGGCCAGGTGGTGAATCTGCGCCAGCGGGTCGGGACCGGGCTTTTTGGGTGGCTTAGGCGTGCCCGGCGGCTGGGGCGGGCCGCTCGTAATCAGATCGAGCACCTGCTGGCTGGGCACGTTGAGGATGAGGTAAGAGCCCGCCGCCGCTAGCTGAATTTCGTGCCCGCCCGGCCAAGTAAGCGTCAGCCGGGCTTCTACCTCAATGGCGCTAGCCACGCGGCGCGTTGGGGTCGGGCAGGGGCGATACGATGGGCGCGGCGCTGGCCACCGGCGCTTCGCTGCGGGTGCGGATGCGCAGCGCGCCGTTGAGCTTCCAAGTGGCGGGCAGGCCGGCGGGGTTGGCCTGGTTGGGCACTTGCAGCTCAACCTGGTCAAAATTCAGGTTCAATTCGACGCCGCCCGAGAGCTTGGTGAGCAGCGAGGCGGCAGTGTCGGCCCAGGAAGTGGCGGATTGGTCAGGCATATTCTTTTGGAGTTAGAGTTAGGGTTCCTGGTTCCTAATTCGAACGTCAACTAGGAACCAGAAACCAGAAACGAAACTAGCGGGCCAGGGTTGCCGTTGGGCCGGCGGGTGTATTTTTGCCGCAGTTACTTGACTTTGCCGTTTTCCTTCGCTCATGAAATTCTTCCTCTGGTTCGCCGCCGCTACCATCCTCTTCCTGCTCGTTGCCCGCTTCAAGCCCCAGGCCCCGGCCGAGCCCATCATCCCCACCGGCGCTAAAGAGGCTCAGGGCCGCACGGGTGAGGAAAATGCGCCGCCCGCCCGCACCGAGCAGCAAGGTGAGCGCGACGCCCAGAAAGCTGGCAGCACCTACGTGCTGCCCGGCCTGCGCTTATCGAGCGTAGCATAAGGTTTTTTCGATTTCGGATTACAATAGAACGTCATGCTGAGCCTGCCGAAGCATCTCGCTCGAATCGTTGGGCAACTATCCTAACGATTCGAGCGAGATGCTTCGGCAAGCTCAGCATGACGTTCTGTTTATCAGTTAGCTCTTCTGCCCCTACCCCCCTATGAACCCGCAAGCCCGCATTCAGGCCCTCGCCCAGCGCCTGCACCACCTCAACCAGCAGTATTACCAGCACGACATTTCGGAGGTGTCGGACCAGGAGTTTGACCAGCTGCTGACCGAGCTGAATCAGCTGGAGCAGGCCCACCCCGACCTGGCCCAGCCCAACTCGCCCACCCAGCGCGTGGGCGGCACCGTCACCAAGCAGTTTGCGCAGGCCACGCATCGCTACCCCATGCTGAGCCTGGGCAATACGTATTCGGAAGACGACCTGCGCGAGTTTGATGAACGCGTGCAAAAGGGCCTCGAAGGCGCGCCTTATTCGTATGTGTGCGAGCAAAAGTTCGACGGCGTGGCCATGAGCCTGGCTTATGAGGGCGGCAACCTGCACCAGGGCGTGACGCGCGGCGACGGCACCCGCGGCGACGTGGTGACGGCCAACGTGCGCACCATTCGCACCCTACCCCTGCATTTGGCCGGCAACTTCCCGGCCGAGGCGGAAGTGCGTGGCGAGGTGTTCATGCCGAATCAGGTTTTCAACGACCTCAACCAGGAGCGCGAGCAAAACGGCGAAGCCCTGCTGGCCAACCCGCGCAACGCCGCCAGCGGCGCGCTCAAGCTCCAGGATTCCAGCCAGGTAGCGGCGCGGCGGCTGCGGTTTTATGCGTATTCGGTGCTCACGCCGGGCCGGCATTTCGCCAGCCACAGCGAAAGCTTGGAAGCCGCCACGGCCTGGGGCCTGCCGGTGTCGCCCACCTGGCGGCGCTGCGCCAATTTGCAGGAAGTGCTCGACTACATCCACGAGTGGGAGCAGAAGCGCTTTACGCTGCCCGTGAACACGGATGGCATTGTGATTAAGGTCGATAATCTGCGCCAACAGGACCAGCTGGGCCTCACCGCCAAAAGCCCGCGCTGGGCCATTGCCTACAAATACCCAACGGCGGCGGCCCGCACCCGGCTGCGCGAAATCATCTACAACGTGGGCCGCACCGGCGCCGTGACGCCCGTGGCCCTGCTCGACCCCGTGGCGCTGGCCGGCACCGTAGTAAAACGCGCCACTCTGCACAATGCCAATCAGATAGCGGCGCTCGACCTGCGCCTCGGCGACCTGGTGTTCGTGGAGAAAGGCGGCGAAATCATCCCCAAAATTACGGGCGTGGATTTATCGGCCCGACCAATTCATGCGGTACCTATTGAGTATCCGCTTGCTTGCCCAGCTTGTGGTACAATATTAGAACGTCCCGAGGATGAGGTTCACTTCCGCTGCCCTAATGAACGCGGTTGCCCACCTCAGCTTAAGGCACGGCTAGAACATTTTGTGAGCCGTAAAGCGCTGAATATAGATGGCTTGGGAGCTGAAACCGTAGGACGGCTATTTGATTCAGCACTGATACAGACCCCCGCTGATATCTACGACCTAGTAATGCGTAAGGGGGAATTAATAAGAGTAGAGCGGTTAGGCGAAAAATCTATTGATAATATGCTAGCCGGCATTGAACAAAGTAAACAGGTCCCTTTTTCGAGAGTGTTATTTGGCTTAGGTATACGTTATGTAGGCGAAACCGTAGCTCAAAAGCTTGCCGACTATTACCGCAATATTGATACGCTCATGGATGCTGCCAAAGCAGGGGCAATATCCACTGTACCAGAGGTAGGAGGCGTTATTGCAGTGGCTGCTATGCACTGGTTTGAGCAACCTTATAATCTAGAACAAATAGAACGTCTACGGGCTTCCGGCGTGCAACTCGCAGCCAGCGGCGAGCCGCCGCTGGCCGCCAGCGACCGCCTGGCCGGCCTCACCTTCGTGCTCTCGGGCGTGTTTGAAAATTACAGCCGCGAGCAGCTGCAAACCCTCATCACCTCCAACGGCGGCAAAATCACGGGCTCCATTTCCAAGAAGCTGAGCTACTTAGTGGCTGGCGACAACATGGGGCCGGCCAAGCGCGAGAAGGCAGTTGGCTTTAAGGTGCCGATTATCTCGGAGAATGAGCTGCTGGCGCTGCTGCCGGTGAGCGAATAGCGCGCAAGGTTTCGCAGGGTAAAAAGAGGTTTCGCAAGGTTGGTAGAACGTCAACCTTGCGAAACCTCTTTTTACCTCGCGAAACCTTGCGCTTACTTCGTAAAATCCGGCACCACCGCCACACACATGGGCGTGGGTAGGCTCACCGACTGCCCGGTAGCGGTTAGCTTACCCGACTGCTTATCAACCCGATACGTGAAGATATTATCCGAATTCTGATTAGCTACCAGCAGCAGGCGGCCGCTGGGGTCGAGGGCGAAGTTGCGGGGCGTTTTGCCCTGGGTGCTCACGTGCTGCACCAGCGTGAGGCGGCCATCGGCTGGCACTATACTATAGACCATCAGACTGTTATCACCCCGGTTGGAGGTGTAGAGGAAGCGGCCGTCGGGCGACACGTGCACGTCGGCCCCCGAGTTTTCGCCCGTAAAGCCCTCGGGCAAGGTACTGAGCGTCTGGATTTCGCGGAACGTGCCAGTAGCCGCGTCGTAGGCCAGGGCCGTCACGGTCGAGTTCAGCTCGTTTTCGAGGTAGGCCCAGCGGCCATTGGGGTGAAACGTGAGGTGGCGCGGCCCCGCGCCCGGCTTGGCCACAAAGGCGGGGGTAGGGAGCGGCCGCAGCTGCCCGCCGGCCGCATCGAGCTGGTAGCCATATACCTTATCGGTACCCAGGTCCACGGCAAAGGCGTAGCGGTTGGCCGGGTCCGGGATGAAACAGTGGGCGTGGGCGTGGGACTGGTTTTTGTGCGGGCCCAGGGGCGGCTCGTGCTGGTCGGTGGCGGCGGGCGGGGCCAGCTGGCCATCGGCGCGCAGCGGCAGCAGCGCCACGTTACCACCTACATAATTGGCCACCAGGGCATTCCTACCCGTGTGGTCGAGGCTGATGTAGCACGGCGACGCACCCAGCGAGGGCTGCTGGTCGAGCAGGGTGAGCGCGCCGGTGGAGGCATTTACCGCGAACGCGCTCACGCCGCCGCTGTTGGTGCGCCCCTGGAAAGTGCCGGTTTCGCTCACCGCGTAGAGGTGGTGCAGCGAGGCATCCATCGTCAGGTAGCTGGGCTGGCTGCCGCCGTGCTGCACGCTCACGGGCGTGAGCGCGCCGGTAGCCGAGTGCAGGCGGTAGAGATAGATGGTGCTGGCCTGGTCGCCGCTCACGTTGGTGCCCACGTACACGAGGTAGCTGCGGTCAGCTTTGGTACCAGCGCCGGGGCTGGTGCCGGCGCAGCCGCTGAGGCAGGTGGCGAGGGCGAGTCCGGCGAAAGGAGCAAGGAAAAACCGCGAGGCAAATGGCTTGGACATACTGGTAAAGAGTTGGTAGCCGCAAAGATGCCCTTGCCGATTGAAAAACTATTATGGGACTTACGCAAAAGACGTTTGTCATTGCGAGCAAAGCGAAGTAATCGCACCTGAACGAGTCGTGCGCATATCGTTCTGGGGCGATTGCCGCGCTTCGCTCGCAATGACAGACGATTTGCGTAAGTCCTATATTACCAACGGCAAATTACTTACCCGGTAGAGATACTACCCCTACCCCCCGCCCGTGCGGGATGTGCAGGCGGCGCAAATTACTTACCCGGTAGAGATACTACCTCTTGTCATTATGACGTGTTTTTTAACTTTTAGAAATTCCTGAATAGCCTCAAAACCAAAAGATGATAAATTAAGAACCTGGCCGCCAAGTTCTTAATTTACCATCTTTTGGTTTTGAGGCCACCCTCGGCGCTACACCGACCCTTAGTTGCCCTTGGCTACGATTTGCTTCTTCTCTTCTTCCTGGCCTTGGTCTTCGGGGTGGCCGGCGAGCACGCCCTGGGCGCGCTTCACCACGTTCTCCACCGTGAAGCCAAATTTTTCGAACAGCTCCTCGGCCGGGGCCGACGCGCCAAAGCGGTTCATGGCGATGATGCCGCCCTCGTCGGTCGTGTACTTGTGCCAGCCAATGGGCGAACCGGCCTCAATGGCCAGGCGCTTCTTGATGGCCGGCGGAAATACCTGTTCGCGGTAGGCTTTATCCTGATGCTCAAACAGTTCCCAGCTCGGAAAGCTCACCACGCGGGTAGGCGTGCCGGCTTTTTGCAGCTCTATTTGCGCGCCCATCGCCAGCTTCACTTCCGAGCCGGTGGCAATGAGAATGAGCTGCGGCTGGCCGCCCTCCGCTTCGCTGAGGATATAGGCACCCTTGGCCACGCCTTCGCGGGCCGAGCCGAACTTGGTCTGGTCCAGAATCGGTAGTTTCTGGCGCGAGAACACGAGCACGACCGGCGACTTGGGCGTGGTCATGGCGATGCGCCAGGCCTCGGTGCTTTCGTTGGCGTCGGCGGGGCGCAGCACCACGATGTTGGGGATGCTGCGCAGGGCCAGCACCTGCTCCACCGGCTGGTGGGTAGGGCCGTCTTCGCCCAGGCCAATGCTGTCGTGGGTGAACACGAACGTGGCGGTGCTCTCGGCCAGGGCCGTGAGGCGGATGGCCGCGCGCATGTAGTCGCTGAACGTGAGGAACGTACCGCCGTAGGTGCGCAGGCCGCCGTGGTGCGCGATGCCGTTCATGGCCGCGCCCATCGCGTGCTCGCGCACGCCAAACCATACGTTGCTGCGTTCCCGGTGCAGGGGCTGAAACGAGTCGTCGCCCGACTTGTCCATTTCGTTTGAGCTAGCCAAATCGGCCGAGCCGCCGAACATAAACGGCACCGTTTTCTTGATGGCGTCTAGGGCTTTGCCCGATGCCTGGCGGGTAGCCAGCTCGCCATCGGCGGGCGTGTACACCGGCAGGTTCTTGTCCCAGCCCTCGGGCAATTTGCCGTCGAAGGAGAGCTTAAACATATCGGCCTCCTCTTTAAAGGCGGCGGCGTAGTTAGCGAAATCCGTTTCCCACTGCTTTTGCAGCTCGGCCCCTTTCTTACCGGGCTCGCGCAGGTGGTCATACACCTCCTGCGGCACCTGGAACGACTGCTCGGGGTCGAAGCCGTAGAACTTCTTGGTAGCCTTCACGTTATCAACGCCCAGCGGCGAGCCGTGGGCCCTGCTGGTGCCGGCCAGCGGCGAGCCGAAGCCGATAATGGTGCGCACCGCGATAATCGAGGGCCGGTCCTTCACCGACTGCGCCACCCGAATGGCATTCTCGATTTCGTCGAGGCTGTTGCCATCCTGCACGTGCTGCGTGTGCCAGTAATAGGCATCGAAGCGCTTCATCGGGTTCTCGGTGTAGGCGAAGCTGGTAGGCCCGTCGAGTGATATTTTATTATCGTCGTACAGGTAAATCATCTTGTTGAGCTGCAGGTGGCCGGCCAGCGAGGCCGCCTCCGAGGCGATACCTTCCATCAGGTCGCCGTCGCTCACCAGCACGTAGGTGTAGTGGTCCTGCACCGGCGCGTGGCCCTCCTTGTTGTACATCGCGCCGAGGTGCGACTCGCTCATGGCCATGCCCAGGCCGTTGGCGAAGCCCTGGCCCAGCGGACCGGTCGTCACTTCCACGCCGGGCGTAATGTGCGACTCGGGGTGGCCCGGCGTTTTGGAATCCAGCTGCCGAAACTGCTTGAGGTCGTCAATGGTCAGGTCGTAGCCGTAGAGGTGCAACAGGCTGTATAACAGCGCCGAGCCGTGGCCGGCCGACAGCACGAACCGGTCGCGGTTGGGCCACTTGGGGTCCTGGGGGTTGAAGCGCAGGAAGCGCGACCACAGCACGTAGGCCATCGGGGCGCAGCCCAGGGGTAGGCCGGGATGACCCGAATTGGCCTTCTGCACCATATCTACCGACAGCAGACGGATGGTGTTGACGCTCAGTTCGTCAATCGAAACTTGGGGGTTGCTCATGGGGTAGTCGAAATTGGTTGGTAACGCAAAGGAAAGCGGCCGGGCCGCTTTCTATCCTACGAATTTTTTCGCGGAATGTAGGGGCGGGGCTTGCCCCCGCCCCTCGTTTGCGCAATACCGCTGGGCCGGCGCAAACGACGGGCGGGGGCAAGCCCCGCCCCTACTACCCGGCTAAATGTACTGGTTGATGATGCTCTCCAGCCACTCCTGCTTGCCGCTGCGGGGGGTAGGCTCGCCCGATTCATGCGCGATTTTGCGCAGGTCTTCCAGTGTGAGGCTGCCCTTGGCGAAGTCCGCGCCTTTGCCGGAGTCGAACGAGGCGTAGCGGTCGGCGCGGAATTTCTTGTAAGCCGACTTCTCTAGAATGGCATCGGCCGTCACCAAAGCGCGGGCAAACGTGTCCATGCCCGCGATGTGGGCCACGAAAATATCCTCCAGGTCGGTTGAGTTGCGGCGCGTTTTCGCGTCGAAGTTGATGCCACCCGGCGAGATGCCACCGTGCTCCAGAATGATGAGCATGCTCTCAGTCAGCTCATTAATGTTATTCGGGAACTGGTCGGTATCCCAGCCGTTCTGGTTGTCGCCGCGGTTGGCGTCGATGCTGCCGAGCAGGTCGGCATCGGCGGCCACCTGCAGCTCGTGCTGGAAGGTGTGGCCGGCCAGCGTGGCGTGGTTCACCTCCAGATTCAGCATGAAGTCATTCTCCAGGCCATGCGCCCGGAGGAAGCCGATGACGGTGGCCGCGTCGAAATCATACTGGTGCTTGGTGGGTTCGGCCGGCTTGGGCTCGATGAAGAACTTACCTGTGAAGCCCTGCTTGCGGGCGTAGTCGCGGGCAATGCTCAGGAACTGCCCCAGGTGCGCCTGCTCGCGCTTCATATCCGTGTTGAGCAGGGTCATGTAGCCCTCGCGGCCACCCCAGAACGTGTAGCCCTCGCCGCCCAGCGCGATAGTCGCGTCGATGGAATTCTTCACTTGCGTGCCGGCGTAGGCCACCACCGCGAAGTCGGGGTTGGTGCTGGCGCCGTTCATGTAGCGCGGGTTCGCGAACACGTTGGCCGTGCCCCAGAGCAGCTTCACGCCGGTTTCCTGCTGCTGCTGCTTCGCGTAATCCACCAGGGTAGCCAGGTTGCTTTCATACTCGCGCAGCGAGCTGCCCTCCTCCACGAGGTCGGTGTCGTGGAAGCAATAGTAGGGCGTGCCGAGCTTGGTGAAAAACTCAAACGCGGCGTCGGCCTTGTCCTTGGCGCGGCCCACAATGTCGCCCTTGCTGTCCCAGGCAAATTTTTTGGTGCCGGGGCCAAACGGGTCGCCGCCCGTGCCCACGAAGGTGTGCCAGTAGGCCGTAGCGAAGCGCAGGTGGTCCTTCATGGTTTTGCCGGCCACCACGCGGCCGGCATCATACCATTTGAAAGCCAGTGGGTTATCAGATTCTCGGCCTTCGTAGTTAATCTTATTAATGCCTTTGAAATACTCGGAAGTTGCCATGTGGAGAGCTGGTTGGGAGGGTAAGGGGAAATTAAATTCATCTGTCATTGCGAGTGCAACGAAGTGGAGCGCGGCAATCTTTCCTGCACGCATGGGGTAGTAACTCACTGCTGTTACGCACTACCTTATTCGAGATGGCAAGGGGGAGTAGCGCGAACGTTGTAGTTCGCGCTCCTCCCTGTTGCGTAACAGCAGTAACTCAATAAAGCGAACGACCAAGGAAAGATTGCCGCGCTCCACTTCGTTGCGCTCGCAATGACAGACGCGAGGTTTTTATTTTTTATACTGGGTAAGGCTTTACGCCAGCAGCCATGCCGCCGGCCGGGTTTCGCGAGCCAGCAGGGTTTGCCAGTCGCTATACATTTCCTGGTATTGGGCCTGCAAGGGGGGGGTAGGCTCTTCGGTGCTGATGCGGACCAAGCCAGTAAAAGCCTCCCGCGGGCTGGCGTAGATGCCCGCGCCGATGCCCGCGCCGCGCGCCGCGCCCTGGGCCGCGTCGGTGTCATAAAGCTCCAGCGTCACGTTGCCGCAATTCACGAAGGCCTCGCGGAACACGGGGCTCAGGAACATGTTGGCGTGGCCGGCGCGCACGGTTTGCACCCGCACGCCCGCACCACGCATGATGTTCAGGCCGTAGTTGAGGGCGTACACGATGCCCTCCTGGGCCGCCCGGATAAGGTGCGGCTGGCCGTGACTATTAAACTGCAAGCCGTGGAGGCTGGCGGCGGCCGGCCGGTTTTCGAGGATGCGCTCGGCCCCGTTGCCGAAGGGCAGGAACAGCAGGCCCCCGGCCCCGACGGGTGCCTGGGCGGCCAGCGCGTTCAGCTGGTCGTAGGAAATAGTACCCACCATTTTGCGCAGCCAGCTATTGAGAATGCCGGTGCCGTTGAGGCACATGAGCACGCCGTTTTTAGGCTGCTCGGGGGTGCTGTTGACGTGCACGAAAGAGTTGACGCGCGAGCGCGGGTCGGCCGTGGCGGTTTCGTTGATGCCGTAAACTACACCGCTGGTGCCGGCCGTGGCGGCTACCTCGCCCGCATTCAACACATTGAGCGAGAAGGCGTTGTTGGGCTGGTCGCCGGCGCGGTAGCTGATGGGCGTGCCGGCCGCCAGGCCCAGCGCCTGGGCCGCCTCGGCAGTGAGGTGGCCCTGCACCGAAAAGGTATCAACCACCTCGGGCAGCAGGTCGGCGCTGATGCCGTAGTAGTCGAGCAGTTCCTGGGCGATGGCCTGCCGCTTAAAATTCCAAAAAATTCCCTCCGACAAGCCCGACACCGTGGTCTGCATCCGGCCCGTGAGCTGGTAGGCGAGGTAATCGCCGGGCAGCTGAATCTTGTGGATTCGGGCATAAATCTCGGGCTCATTTTCCCGCACCCATTTCAGCTTGGAAGCCGTGAAATTGCCCGGCGAATTCAGGAAATTTTCCAGGCAAAAGTCTTCGCCCAACTCAATAAACGCCTGGTTGCCAATAGCCACGGCGCGGCTGTCGCACCAGATAATAGCCGGGCGCAGCACGTGGCCGGCTTTGTCGAGCAGCACCAGGCCGTGCATCTGGTAGGTGATGCCGATGCCGGCCAGCAGCGCCGGGTCGAAGGGGCAGCTGGCTTGCAGCTTTTTGGTGGCGTTGATAACTTCCTGCCACCAGCGCGCCGGGTCCTGCTCGGCCCAGCCGGGCCGGGGCGCGGCCATCTCCATCTCGGTGCCGGGCGAGGTGGCGGCGGCCACGCAGCGCCCGGTGGCAATATCGAGCAGCGAGGCCTTGATGGAAGAGCTACCAATGTCGTAGCCGAGCAGGTATTTCATTAGTTTATAACTTGTTAACGAAGTAGGGTGCGGGGCTTGCTCCCGCCCATCGCTGCGCAATTCAGGCGGGTTTCGTTCGACGGCGGGCGGGGGCAAGCCCCGCACCCTACTTCACCATCAGCACTGCCGAGGCGGGCCGGGCCGCGCCCAGCGCTTCGTTCCACCAGCTATAAGCCGGAATGCCCAGGCGCGCAATGGCCGGGCTCTGGTCGAGCATCTGCTGGGCTTTTTCTTCCAGCGTGAGTTGCTTGATTAAGTCGTTCACGCGCACGCCGAGCGGCGGCTTCGAGTCGCGGAAAACGGGCGTGGTTCGGGCCTGCGCATTCAGGCTGGCCAGCAGCCCGAGGCCGGGCAGAAAGTGTTTCAGCTTGACAATCATCAGGGTGGGAGATAGAAGGAAGCTGAATTTCAGCAATTATTAAGAATAGAACTTACGCAAAGGACGCTTTTCCTTGCGAGCATATTGCGCATCAAGCAAGGTCGCGGCAATCGCATCAGAACGACTAGCGCAAGTATCGTTCGGGTGCGATTGCTTCGCTTTGCTCGCAATGACAAGCGTCTTTTGCATAAGTCCTAAGGAATCAAAAAAGGGGCATCGTGCTCGCCAGGCCAATCTGCACTAAAAGCTCTGCACCATGTTGTTGTGCAGCGTGCGGGGGCTCCAATAGCCGCTGGCGATGATGCGCCGGATGGTGAAAAGCGGGTCCTGGTGGTCGCGCTTTTCGGCCAGCGAAAAGGCGGCCACGAAGCCGCGCTGCTTCAACTCGGGGAAAGCCTGGGTATTCCAGAGGCCGAAGGGGTAGGCGAAGTACTTGATTTTCTTGCCCGTAATCTCTTCGAGCGTCTTGGTTGGCTTGTCGATTTGGGTCACCCAATCCTGGCCCTGGTACTTTTTCACGTTGTGGTGGTCCCAGGTGTGCGAGCCAATTTGGTTGCCTTCGTCGGAGAGCTGCTTCACCATCGCCTTGGTCATGTAGTGCGGCCGGCCCAGGCTCACGGTCATCACAAAATACACGCCCTTGTAGCCATACTGCGCCAGCGTGGGGCGGGCGATGGTAAACTGGTCGAGGTCGGTGTCGTCAAACGTCAGCATCACCGGCTTGGGGGGTAGGGGCGCGCCGGTGGTGAGGTAGGCGTAGAGCTGGTCGGGCTGAATGCTGTGGTAGCCGCTGTCGGCCAGCATCTTCATCTGGGCTTTGAACGCCGCGATGGGGATAATATAGTCCTTGGCACCCTTCGAGTCGCGGGCCGTCCAGTCGCGAATCTGGTGGTAGCACAGAATCGGCACCTGCGGCCGGGCGTAAATGGCGGCGGCATCGCCAGCCTTGGCGGCCGGGATGGTGCTGGGGTCGGGGCCGGGTTTGGCGTTGGCTTCTTCGGCGGCTACGGCGGCGGTGCCCGAGGTGGGTGCCGCTTCATTGGTTTTGGCCGCGGCGGCCTGGCCGGCTGCCTCGGCGGTAGAGGGCATTTTGGCTTCGCCGGTGGTGGCGGTTTTGGAGTCGCAGGCAGCGAGCGCCAGGGTAGCAGCCACCAGGCTGGCCGCGGAGAATAGGGTTTTCAAGAATGCAGAAAAAAATGCCGGCGGAGCGCGACGGCGGACGAGGAGCGTACTTTTGCACAAAGCAACAACTTCCACAGCGGATGAACAAACTACACGGCACCGGCGTGGCCCTGGTGACCCCCCTCACCCCCACGGGCGCGGTCGATACGAACGCCTGGCTACGGCTCCTCGACTTCACCATCAACGGGGGGGTAGAGTACCTGGTTATCAATGGCACCACGGGCGAGTCGCCCACCGTCACGCCCGACGAAAAGACTGACTTACTGCAAGTTGCGCGCGAGCACGTGGCCGGCCGCGTGCCGCTCGTGTACGGCATTGGCGGCAACGACACGGCCGCCGTGGCGCGCCAGCTGCGCGAAACCGACCTGACGGGCGTAGTGGCCATCCTCTCAGCCAGCCCCGCCTACAACAAACCCAGCCAGGCCGGCCTGCTGGCGCACTACCAGCACCTGGCCGACGCCTCGCCCCTACCCCTGCTCCTATACAACGTGCCCGGCCGCACGGGTTCCAACCTCGCGGCCGACACCACGCTCCGGCTGGCCCGGCACGCCAACATCATCGGCATCAAGGAAGCCAGCGGCAACCTGGAGCAGTGCCTGGCCATTTTGGCCAGCAAGCCGGCCGATTTTCTGTTTTTAAGCGGCGACGATATGCTCACGCTGCCGCTCATTGCCTGCGGCGGCCAGGGCATTATCTCGGTGATGGCCAACGCGTTTCCGCGTAAATTCAGCGACATGACCCGCGCCGCGCTGGCCAGCGACTTTGCCCGCGCCCAGCAGCTGCTCTACGGCCTGGTGCCGCTCAATTCGCTTATGTATGAGGAGGGCAACCCCGTGGGCGTGAAGGCGGCCCTGGCGCTGCAAGGCGTGTGCGGGGCCGCCGTGCGCCTACCCCTGGTCGCGGCAAGCGAGGGCCTGACGGCGCGGATTCAAGCTCTTCTGTAGTCATTTCCTCCTCCCGCTGGCAGAGCGCCGCGCGTGCGGCCCGGCGCTCTGCCAGCGCCGGGCAATTACCTGCGTTTACCAGCTGGTTTCTCCATTAGCTTACAAAGCATCCCCAGCGTCGTAGCGATGCCGGTGGCGGCGGCGGCCCGTAGCCTGTTCCTACTGGCCGCGTAATCGTACATAACCCAAGTTGCGAGCTATAAGCCGGCTTGGTGTAAAGCGTGAGCAAAAACAAAGAGGGCGATTTTCAACGCAAATCCGGCCGCTGTCACGGCATGAATCTGCTTAGGAAAGCGGGCCGTGAGTTGACTAAAGCACGTCTCGATGCCTTTGCGAAAGTACTGTAGCAGAAAGCTTTGCGCCGGATGATGCGGACGTTTGCTGTTTTTCCGACGCGCCGTCTGCTGCTGACTACCGCTGGCCTCGTTGAATAGGTCTTCCGCCACATAGTCCGTGTAACCGGCATCGGTGTAAAGGACACTGCCCGTGGGCAGGTCCAGCGGCAGGCCGCGCTGGCCGGTTTGCTCCGACTCGGCCCCGGCATGGATATAGAACTCGACCGGAATCCCGTCACTGGTGGCCACGACCTGCACCTTCAGGCCGTAGAACCAACTGCGCTTGCTGGCACAACGACCATGATAAGCCTTGCCTCTCAGTAGCTTACAGCGCGGGATGCGCGGCCCAAATGCTTAAAGCGCATTTTATGACACACGGCTACCGGAAAGGAATCGAGCACGTAACGCGCCTCGGTATGCACGTGTTTGAGCAAGTCACCGAAGGTGGCGAACAGGGAGAGCAGCGTGTCGGTGAGGGCGTGCAGGCGGCGCGTGAAGCCACTCTTATCCAGCCGGTTCTGGCCCCAGTGCTGCTCCATGTAGTGCTTGGCCACCACCAGGTTGCCGCCAAAAA
Organism: Hymenobacter psoromatis; assembly: GCA_001596155.1. NCBI lineage: Bacteria > Pseudomonadati > Bacteroidota > Cytophagia > Cytophagales > Hymenobacteraceae > Hymenobacter > Hymenobacter psoromatis. Next base: position 1,192,568 of record CP014771.1, read on the forward strand.
AGCGAGCCGCCACCAGGGCCGTGGTCAGTACCTGGGCATCGGTCAAGCGCCGACTGGTCGCCGGCGGTAGCGTGCCGGCGGGGCGAGAGAAGCGGATTAAATCATCGAGTACGCAGTACATTGCAACAGTCTGTTCGCGCATGGTCAGTAGGGCTTGAAGGGGTCAGATACTTCAAACCTAGTCCGCTCACGCCGAACAGACTTTTTTCGGCCCTGCTGATACGCCGCAACTTGAGTTACATATCCTTTTTCCAGGCCTGAAAATTATGGCGGTTCAACTGGTCAAAAATCAGGGATATATTATGGCTGGCCGCGACGGTCGTGTGCCAGATGCCGTTAGGAATAACTATCGTTTCGCCGGGCTTAAGCACTACGTGAAGGGGAGTAGCCGCCCGGTATTTAGGGGATTTTTCGTAATCAGGCTTCAGAATATTTATGGGCGAAAGAAAGCCCAGGCCTTCTGGATAAAGTAATTCTTCCTGCTCCCTGGGAAATAGCACGAATTCTTTTTCTCCGTACAATTGCGTTATCCAGGCGTTTGTGTGGTAAATGTCTTTGTGCAGCGGATATTGATTGCCCGCGCCCCCAATGAACAAGTGAATATTAGACTTGCTAACAACTGATTAGCAAGTTTTTACGTACATAACTAGACTTGCTAACAACTGATTAGCAAGTTTTTACGTACATAACTAGACTTGCTAACAACTGATTAGCAAGTTTTTACGTACATAACTAATAAATTCTACTTACAACAAGCATTTTCTATGCCATCCAGCATTTATCACAACGCTATCAATGATAGGCAGTACAAAGCAGCAACTGGTCTTTCGCTAGTAGAGTTTTCGGCACTTTATGAGCATTTCGCTCCTTTATATATTCCCAAGGAACCCCCACGTTATGCCCGGCAGGTGCAACCTGTTTTAACGGACAAAAGAGAGGCACTTTTTTTGTTTTGCACTATCATAAAGCGTATCCCACTCTTCAAAATATGGGCATGTATTTTGGTACTTCAGACGCAGCCGCCAGCATGTATCTGGAACTCCTTAAGCCTCACTTACAAGCGGCTTTACAACAGCAAAAAGTACAAAATACTTTTATGGAAAGGAATCAGGAGGCCGTTAATGAGCAATTTGCAGGCATAACTGACCTGGTGATTGATGTAACCGAAGTGCCAATCGAACGCGCTGTTAATCAGCAAGTTCAAAAAGAGCATTACAGTGGTAAAAAAAATTTCACACCCTAAAATGGCTAATTATTTGCACCCTTGATAAGCGAATTTTATTCATTAGCAAGGCCTACCCTGGGCATGTACATGATTTTACTATTTTTAAAGATATTTTTGGCGGACTTGATTTGAGTGCGTATCGGCTGCATGTCGATTCTGGCTTTACAGGCATAACAAAAGCAGTCAAATGCAAAGACGTTTGGATTCCGTATAAAGCGAGCAAATATCATCCCTTAACTAAGCTACAAAAAGCAATTAATTCGCTCTTTTCACAGGTAAGAATAGCTGTTGAAAATGCCATTGCTAAGGTGAAATCATTCTTTATATTACGCATCGAAAACCGAATGAGACAAAAGGCTAAGTTTACCGATGCCATACGAATTTGCACCGCATTAGCAAATTACAAAATGACAGGTTTATAAGTCAAGTAATTGATAATAAGTAGTTAGTAACTCTAGTCAAGAAGTACAAAAAATTAGGCAAAAAAGTGGAGGAAGCAGGATTAATTTCAGCTAGAACATTCTACACCAAATTTGGAGGATTCATCAGTGATTTCGGCACAAGCAAGGTAATTCATCCGGTTGAATCAGGTGATTTGCGGAAGCAATTCAACTCAATTAAATTAGAAGGTGAATTTGCTGGTTTTGCAGAGAAGATGCCATTTGAAAAAATGGTAAACGTAATCCCAAAGTCTGACGAAGGTGGTTTTACGCAAAAGATTACGACAGAATTAAAGTAAACACCGCCATCTGCGAGGGCGCCCCTACCCCCTCCATTTCCTCCCCCATGCCCACCAGCCGCACCTGATACCCGTGGCGCGCGGCCACGGCGGTGGCCCAGGCCGCAAACTCGGCGCGCGACCACTCGAAGCGGTGGTCGGCGTGGCGGAAGGTGCCGGCCGCCAGGCGCTCGTAGCGCTGGTTGTAGTCGGCGTTGGGGGTCGTGACGAAAACGTGGGCCGGGCGCGCGTGGCCAAACACCACGGCTTCGAGGGCGGCGAGGCGGCCGGGGTCGAGGTGCTCGATAACTTCGACCAACGCCGCGGCGTCGAAGCCGGCCAGGCGGTCGTCGCGGTACAGCAGCGAGCCCTGGATGAGGTTGAGGCGGGCACGCTGGCGCGGGGGCATCTCGGCCAGGTGCAGGCGGACCGCGGCGCGGGCCAGCGCCTGGTGCGACACATCCATGCCCAGGATGTATTCGATTTTGGGCTGGCGCAGCAACAGGCGCAGGAGTTTCCCCTCGCCGCAGCCCAAGTCGAGCACGCGCTTGGGGGCCAGCTGGTAGATTTCGTGGGCCACTTGCTGGAGGCGCTGGTCGTGGAGGCTCAGGCGTTGGTCGCCCTCCGTGGGGACCTTCCCCCCGGCCGGCACCTCACCCCCTAGCCCCCTCTCCTGTGGAGAGGGGGAACTAGCTTCTAGCTTTAGTTTTTCTAGCTCTGACTTCTGTTCGGTTAGCTCTTGCGAATCGTCCGGCTCTCCCTCTCCACGGGAGAGGGGGTCGGGGAGTGAGGGGTCTGCGGAGGGGTCGTCCACCACCTCTTCCGTCTCCAGCAGCCGGGCCAGCGCCGGGTTCACGTACAGCGCCCGATAGCGCAGATACCGGCGGGTGATGAAGCCGCGCTCGGGGTGGCGGGGTAGCCAGTCGCCGCCGCGGTGCAGCAGTTTTTCGGCCTCGTTCTGGTCCACGTAGTAGTGCTTGTCGTTGTCGAGCACGGGTAGCAGCACGTAGAGGTGGGTGAGCACGTCTTGCAGGCGCAGGCCGTCGTGGCGCAGGTGCAGAGTATAGTATTGGCTGTCGCCCCATTCGGGTTGGGTGGGGTCGAGGGGGTAGGCGTCGGTTTCGACCTCGTAGCCCAGCGGCTCGAAGAGGCGACGCGGCCAGTCGGGGCCGGGCGCGGAAACAACGGCCACCGTGATGGCGAGGGGTAGGGCTTCGGCGGGCAGGGCGGGGCGGTCCTTGCAGGTGCCGTTCATGGCGGTGCCGAAGGCCTTGCTCAGGGCCACACTCAGGAATGAAGAGGCCACGTAGGGCCGGTCGTTTACGTATTCTTCCAGGGCGAAGCCTTCGCCGGGCGCGCCGTCCCGGCCGCGCACCAGCCCGATGGGGTCGAGGTCGAGCAACAGGGCGGCGGTGCAGCGCTCGGCAGTGGCTTCGGGGTAAAACACGTGGGCCTGACCACCGGTGATTTCCACGCTTTGCAGGCGCGCGGGGTTCTTGTGCAGCAGGTAGCCCAGGTCGGTGGCGGGCTGGTGGGTGGTGGAGATGGTGAGCAGCATAGCAGAAAACAGGAGGCCGAAAGTAGCCCGCCGCCGCGCAAGTTCCGGCCCCGGCCGGGACCGGGCACGTGCGGATAAGGCGGCGGCGGGCCAAATTTGCGGATGTATTGTCTTTTTGCGTTTCCTTACTTATGCCGGCCCCTACCCCCTCCCTGCCGCCGCTTACCGAGTTTGCCAGCTTTTACCTCTACGGCCTCAGCCCCAATCCCTATTTGCAGTCCGCTGACCGCGAGCAGTTTGGCCGGCTCTACGCCCTGGTTATCGGCCCGCACGGCGGCGTGAGCCTGGGCAGCTCGTTTCACCCCTACCAGCTCGTGAACCCCTCGGGCATCACGGTCTGGTACGCGGCCTACGCCCAGCTGTACGCGCAGCCCAACCGCGCCGCGCTTTTTGAGGCGATGACCGACGAGCAGGCGCGCTTCCTGGTGGCCCCGCCGGCCTCGTTCGCGGAGTTTCACGTGTGGCCCGACACCCGGCTGACCAGCGCTGAAAACCCGGTTTTCAGCCACTACATCCCGTTCGTGCTGCCCTTCCTGGTGCGCAAAGGCCCCGCCGCCCTGCGCTGGGACGCCCAATTTGCCACCGCCGGGGACGACGCCGCCCGCATTCAGCCCTACCTGGAGGCCGTGACGGCGGCCATCCGCTTCGTGCAGCCCGCGCCGGCCTTCGTGCTGGGCTTTGGGGAGTTCGACGGGCAGCAGCCCGAGCGGTTGATGGAAGAATTTATGAGCTGCCGTGCTATGCTGCTGGTGCGGTAGGCAAACCTCACCCCCTAGCCCCCTCTCCTGCGGAGAGGGGGGACTAGCTCTAGTTTTAAAACTAAAAGTCAAGATTTTAGAGCTAAGATTAGAAACTAGTCCCCCCTCTCCGCAGGAGAGGGGGCTAGGGGGTGAGGTTGACGTTGGCGCTACTGCCCCACCCGCACTTCGGCCCCGCCCAAAAACTCGCCGTACCACCGCCCCGAGTCCTTCACAATCCGCGCCTGAGTTTCGTAATCGACGTGTACCAAGCCGAAGCGGGGGCGGTAGCCTTCGGCCCACTCGAAGTTGTCGGTGAAGCTCCAGGGGAAGTAGCCGTTGACCCGGATGCCCTCGCGGCGGGCGCGCAGCACCTGCCCGATAACCGCCTGGAAATACGCCCGGCGGGCCGCGTCGGCCACGCGGCCGCCTGCCGGCTCGTCGGCAAAGGCCGCGCCCGACTCTGTTATATAAAGCTCAGGCGCGCCGGGGTAGGCGGCGTATTGCTTTAACATTTGGTAAACCGACTCGGGGTAAACCTCCCAGCCCATTTCGGTGGCGGGCACGCCGCGCTTGGCGGCCGGCACCAGAGCCGCGCCTAGCAGCGGCAGCCACGGGGCGGGGCGCACCACCTCGCGGGTGTAATTCTGAATGCCCCAGAAGTCGAAGTCGAATTTCAGCCGCGCGGCGTCGCCGGGCTGGTGGTAGCGGCGCAGCAGCCAGCCCAGCGTGGGCAGTTCGGCGGTGGGGTAGCCCAGGCCCAAAAGGGGCTCCACGAAAAAGCGGTTGAGCAGGGCATCGACGCGGCGCGCGGCGGCCTCGCTGCCCGCGTGGCCGGGCCGGGCGGGCGTCACGTACGAGCACGAAAACGTGGTGCCGATGCGCGCCGCGTCGGGCAGCGCGGCCCGCAGCGCCCTACCCCCCTCGGCCTGGGCCAAGGTGGCGTGGTGGGCCGCCGCCAGAAACGCCGGCAAGCTGCGCCGCCCCGGCGCATGCACGCCCAGCAGGTGCCCGGCCCCCACAAAAACCATCGGCTCATTGAGCACCATCCAGTGCCGCACACGGTCGCCGAGGCGGCGGGCCAGCACCTGGGCGTAGTCGGCCAGCCAGCCCACGGCGGCGCGGTTGGTCCAGCCGCCGCGCTGCTGCAGGGCCAGCGGCAAATCCCAGTGGTACACCGTGAGCCAGGGGCGCAGGTCGCGCTCCAGGCAGGCGTCCACGAGGCGGTCGTAGAAGTCCAGCCCGCGCCGGTTCACGCTGCCGGTGCCCTCGGGCAGCACCCGCGCCCAAGCTGCAGAGAAGCGAAAATCCGTCAGCCCCAGGCCCTGGGCCAGGTCCAAATCAGCTTTGTAGCAGGTAAAGAAATCAGTGCCGACCCGCGCGTGCTCGCCCCGCGCAATGGCCTTGGGCCGGCGCGTAAACTCGTCCCAGATGCTCGGACCCTTACCCTGCTGCTGCCAGGCGCCCTCCACCTGATAGGCCGCGCAGGCCGCGCCCCAGTGAAAATCAGGCCCGAAATCGGCCCGCGAATACGTGGCCGGCGTGGTGGCGGGGTAGAAAGCCGGCGGCAGCACCAGCGGACGCCGGGTGGAAAGGATAACGTCGTCGGGCATCAAATCAGACTACTATATACGTGCGGCAGCGCGACTCCTCGCGCCGCTTGGTCAAATGGCCAGCCAACTTGCTGGCTGGCAACTGGCAACTGGCAAAACAACGACAAGCCGCGAAGGGTCGCGCCGCTACGCCGTTCAGGCCATTTTTATTCCTAATTGCTCGGCCAGCAGCTGGTCGAGCACCGCGCCGGTGCGGTCGGGGTAATCTACGGGCACGGGCTGGCCGCAGTGCAGCCAGTCGTCGAGGCGGTCGAGGTGCTTGTCGCGGAGGCCGCGCACCACGGGCACGCCCATCTTGGCCAGGGCCGCGGCGTTGCACTGCTGCTCATATTGCTGCTTCATGGGCACCACGAGCAACTTTTTGCCCAGGTACAGCGCCTCGGCGGGCGTCTCGAAGCCCGCGCCGCAGAGCACGCCGTGGGCGCGGGCCAGGCTTTGCAGAAAGTCGCCGCCGCTCACCGGCCACACCCGCACGTTGCCGTAGTCGGCCGGCTGCGGGCTGTGCTTCGAAAACACCTCCCACCGCACCGTGCGGCTAAGGTAGCGCAGGCGCTCCACGAGCATCTGCTCCTCAAAAGCTGGCAAATACACCGTGTAGTGCCCCTCGTCGGTGGGCGCTAGCGCGCGCACTTGCCGCCGAATGACGGGGGTAGCGATACTGGGCGCATACGCCTGAAAATGAAAGCCATACTGCGCCGTGTGGGGCGCGTAGTGGCGCAACACGGCGCGGCCGGCGGGGTCCTCGTCGGCGGGCCGCGGCGCGGCCGGGTGCAGCACGGCGCTCTGGTGGCTCAGGGCCACGCAGGGGCGGTGGCGCAGCCGGCAGGCCCAGGCCGACACCGGCTCAAAGTCGTTGATAGCCAGGTCGTAGCTCTCTACCGGCAGGTGGCGAATGTCGTGCACGAACCCGGCCGAATTAAACTGCCGGAAGGTCTTCACGAAGTTGATGTCGCCCTTCTTGCCAAATAAAAACCCCATGCCCCCCACCCGGTACTTCACCGCAAACGGCAGGGGTAGGTCGGCCGGCGGGCCGCTCACCAATATATCGAGCTGCCCGCCCAGCGCCGCCACGCGCGCTTGCAGCAGCGGCACCACGTCGAGGGCGCGCATCAGGTGGCCATTGCCCGTGCCCTGAATGGCATAGAGAACCTTCATTTTTTGCTTGTTGGTTGTTGGTTGCATCGAGGGTACAACGAAGCTATTGCAAGAAGTGGATAAATAGAACGTCATTCCGAGCTTGCCGAGGAATCTCGCTCGCGTCGTTCGAGCCTCGTTCTACGACGCGAGCGAGATTCCTCGGCAAGCTCGGAATGACGTTCTATTTATCCGCTTCTTAAACAACCTCAACTTCAACAGACCATTATAAAACCGACTTCCTCACGCGGCGGAGGGGTAGGCCAAGTGCGCGAGGCCGGAGCGCGGGCGGCCTTTGGGCCGCCGGGGCCTGGTGGGCGGGCCGGCGGTGGAGCCGCCTGCCACTGCGCCGCCCAGGGCCGAGCGCAGATTCCGCCGCAGCGGCCAGCTTAGCACCAGCCACCAACCCAGGGTTAGCAGCCAAGCCAGCCCCGCACCCGAGGGCTGCCAGTCCAATAAAAAGCGCTTGGAATCAGCTAGTTTTAGCATGCCCCAAAGCTCGCCGCTTAGTATTATGCCGGGGTTACGGCAGGCTTACATTTTTGTCAATTTTATACGCTGGCGTGGGTAATTTCGCCGTTAATGCCCGGCATGTGGCGCGACTTACCGTTCTTTGTAGTGGTTCTATACCTGTTCTTCTTACCCTTATTCAACTTCTCTTTATAATGCAATTTTCTACCACGCTACGCATCGGTTTGCTGGCCCTGCTGCTGGGGGGCGCCACGGCCGCGCACGCCCAAAGCCCCAATGGCCCGGCGCGCAAGCGCTATATGTTTGCTCAGAAAAACCCCGAGTGCCCGGTAGTCGCCAACATCACCAAGAATACCGACGAAGACGCCGATATCACCGGCACGTACACCCACGTTTGCTACCGCTCGCCGGCCGAAATGCTATTTGAAATCAGCGAGTTGCGCAAGATTCACAACTGGGCCGACTCTACTTTTCAGCGCCGCCTAAAAGCCCTACCCCCCAACGGCGCGCTGGTGCTCAACATTCGTCGCCAAGGCCCGAAAAACGCCGACCCGTCGCTGCTCACCCTCTCGGCTCGCACCAAGGATGGCAAGGAGGTTTTCACGGCCACGCCCAAGCCCGGCACCGGCCGCTTCTACGGCCGCGATTTATATCAGTCTCAGCAGCTTATCCCCTTCATTAAGCTCGACCCGGCCGTGGGCCCGCTCACGCTTGTGATTACGGACACGCGGCTGCGCCAGCAGTTTGAGTATCAATTGACGCCGCAGTAAAGGCTAGTGTAGGGTAAGCTTTAGCTGGGCGGTTAATTTCTGCTTAGCATTCATAATTAGCTATTTAAGGCACGCTAAAGCTTATCCTACACTACTCACGGCAAGCTAAAGCTTACCGCACAGCCCTTCTTACTTGTGCAGTTGCGCCCATTGCACGGCAATCAGGCTTTTGGCGTCCTGCAATGGCTCTTTGACCAGAGCTTCCCGCGAGAGGCGCACCATTTCAATTTGCTCGTTTTCAGCGGCCAAGCCGCCGCCGGGGCCGGTTTGGCGGCTCACTTCGGCGTAGTACACGGCGATGGTTTCGGCGCTGGTGCCGGGCGAGGGCCACATGGTTACGATGGGCGTGAGCTGGTCGATTTCGTAGCCCAGCTCCTCGTGAATCTCGCGGCGCACGGCAGTTTCGGGGCTCTCGCCTTTGTCAATCATGCCGGCCGCGATTTCGAGTAATTCGCGCTCCGCACCAAATCGAAACTGCCGGGTGAGCACGTATTGCCGGGCCTGGGTGTCGAAGACGAGGGCAGCCACGGCGTGGCCGGGGGCAAACTGCTCGCGGAGTAATTTCTGGCCTTCCGAAGTTTTAACAGTGAGCTTATTGAGCTTAAAATGGCCGTCGTAGGCGCGCTCGCGGTGAACTATCTGCATGGGTTGAGGATTTAAGCGGTACCTTTGCCGCCGAAGGCAGCTTGGCAATCGGACCAGCTGCTGGCCGTGCATATACGGCCAACCGGCCCGCCGCGTCGTCATTCTGGCACCAGGCAAGGGCCTTATTCCTCTTCTTTTCTTGTATTCGCGTGGGCAGCCGATGGCCTCCGCCCCAGCCACTCCCCACCGGGCGGGTGGCTCCTACCCCCATGACTTTCAACGAACTCAACCTGATTGAGCCCATCCTGCGCGCCCTGAGCGAGGAAGGCTACACGACCCCCACGCCCATTCAGCAGCAAGCCATTCCGCAGGTGCTCGAAGGGCATGACCTGCTGGGCGTGGCCCAAACGGGCACCGGCAAAACGGCCGCTTTCTCGGTGCCGATTCTCCAGATTCTGCACCAAACCTCTCTCACCCAGAAGGCCGGCCAGGGTCCCAAAGGCCGCATTCGCTGCCTCGTGCTGACCCCGACCCGCGAGCTGGCCATCCAGATTGGCGAGAGCTTTAAGGCCTATGGCCGCCACCTGCCGCAGTTGCGCTCGACCGTCATTTTTGGGGGGGTAGGGCAAAACCCGCAGGTGCAGGCGTTGCAGCGTGGCGTCGAAATCCTGGTGGCTACCCCCGGCCGCCTGCTCGACCTCATGAACCAGGGCTACGTGCATTTGCAGCACCTCGAAGTGTTCGTGCTCGACGAGGCCGACCGCATGCTCGACATGGGTTTCATCCACGACATCAAGCGCATCCTGCCCAAGCTGCCGGCCGGCCGCCAGAGCCTGTTCTTCTCGGCCACCATGCCGAACGTGATTAAGGAATTGTCGGCCACCATCCTGCGCCCCAACCCGGTGCAGGTGGCCGTCACGCCCGTGTCGAGCACCGCCGACACGGTGACGCAATCGGTGTTTTTAGTGGATAAAAACGACAAGCCCGCCCTGCTCCGCCACGTGCTCAAGGACCCCGCCATGAAGCGCGTGCTGGTGTTTACCCGCACCAAGCACGGCGCCAACAAAGTGACCGAGACGCTGGAAAAAGCCCAGATTAGCGCCGAGGCCATCCACGGCAACAAGAGCCAGAACCACCGTCAGCGGGCGCTCAGCAACTTCAAGGCCGGCACTACCCGCGTGCTGGTCGCCACCGACATTGCCGCCCGCGGCATCGACGTGGATGAGCTGACGCACGTCATCAACTACGAAGTGCCCAACGAGCCCGAAACCTACGTGCACCGCATTGGCCGCACGGGCCGGGCCGGCGCGTTCGGCACCGCGTTTACATTTGTTGAGGAAGAAGAACGCGCGTATCTGCAAGATATTCAGAAGCTTATCCGCCGGCAGCTAGACATTGACAAGGAGCACCCCTTTACTACAAACAGCGTGGCACCGGTTTCGCTGACGGGCAATGAGCGCATTGTGCGACCCAAAGGCCCGGCTGGCCGCCCAGCCCGCGACGGGCGTGGGGGCAGCGGCAGTAGCCAGGGCCGTAACGGCGCGGCGCGCGCCAGCGGTTCTACCTCGGGTGGTGGCCGCAGTGAGCACCGCGGGGGGGGTAGGCCGCAGTCGTCGGGCGGCGGCGAGCGGGCTGCTTCCGGCGGTGGCCAGCGCGGCAGCCGGCCCTTCCAGGCCGGGCGCGGGGGTAGCGAAGGTGGCAGCCGCCGCTCCAGCTAGTCGCCGGGCACAGCTCGTTGCCGGGCGTGGCACATGCCTACTTATAGGTAACTCTTCTATTTTCGAATGCCCCGCGCCGCACGGCACGAGGCATTCGTTTTTTTTAGCCCACCAGGAAACAAATACCCTGTGGACTGGCTTCTCAAGGTAGCTCTCTGGTATTACTTTAACGCCACTTTCGTGGCTCACTAGTATGACATCCCGCGTTTCCTTACCCCTCATTCAGGCCCTGCGCGACACTGCCCGCCGCCTGGCCGCCGAAGCGCCCTACCAGTGGGGCCACATGGGCAGCTGCAACTGCGGGCACCTGGCCCAGACGGTCACCAGCCTCACCAAGGCCGAGATTCATACCCAGGCCCTGCAGCGCTACGGCGACTGGGAGCGCCAACTCGTGGACTATTGCCCCACCAGCGGCCTGCCCTTCGACCAGACTATCGACGAAATGCTGGCTATGGGCTTCTCGCGCCAGGACCTCACGCATCTCGAAAAGCTCGGCGACCCGGCCGTGCGCCATACTATTCCGTTTGAGCGGCGCAACGCCATGCGCCATAATCAACGCGACGACGTGGTGCTTTACCTACGAGGCTGGGCCGACCTGCTGGAGCAGCAGCTCGTGGCCGCCCTACCCCTTCCCGCTTTCGCCGAATTGGCCCTGGCCGAAGCTTAAGATTTTTATAGCGCAGACGCTGAGAGTACGCGCTATCGCACTTTAACGACCAAGCCCCGGCTACGCAGCGCGCGTGGCCGGGGCTTGGTCGTTTTAGATTGGTTGGTGCGCCAGCAAGCGGCTGGCTACTGCTTAATAACTGACGTTGCTGCGCTGGGCCTCGCGGTACTCAGCGGGTCGGTGGTCCCGCTTGTAAGCGGCGTCGGCGCTGGGGTCTTTCTCCGCGTCGGGGGCCGTAGAGCAGGCAGCGGTCAGAAACAGGGCCGCGCTGGCGGCCAGCAGCAGGGAGTAGGTGCGCAAGCTTTTCATACCGCGAAGGTAAGGCTTGGCGGCCTAAATCTGAAAGCTAATGGCCGCCTATTTTATTGTATTGGCCTCGCTTTTGCTACTACCGCCTGGCTACCATCCGCGTAGCGCTTCTTATCATATTCCTATCGTCTATCCCCAACTTGCCACTTCCAATTATTGGCTTATTTACATTTGAAGACGCATGCTTTCAGGTGGCTAAGAAGCCATTGGCAGCAGAGCCAGCAGCGCTGCTTAGTGCGCTTTTTTACCAGGCTACTCCGCTTCGTTCAGGTACGCAAATTTTTAGCAGCTTCGGTTAGGCAGCACCGTTAAATTGGTCACAATCCCTCACTTCAGTGCCTATTATGTTAGCGCGGCTTTTTTAGCTTTTAGCAAGCTTCAGCGCTGGCAATATACTTAGCAAGAATCGGTTGGCTATGGCGCACATTATGACCATTACGGCAGTAGCACTTAAATTATAAACGCGGCAATAAAAATTCAACTTCTTTACCTTTCACAGACTCTTAAATAGGTGATGGATTGTTGGCTGAATAACAATAACATAAGCGTTAAATAACCCCCTGCATAAAAGCTTTCACCTGGTATGATATGGCTTGTAATTAAACCACTTAATGTCGCACACTAGAACCAAGCCGCCGACAACCTAAACGGCACTTTACTGCTGGCTTAACGTGCGATTGTAAGCCCCAGCTGAGATTGAACTTTGCTACTGTACCAGTAGCAAAATCTATTAGTTTAGACCTCGCTAGCGTGAAGACAGCTAATCCCCGCCTTATCTCTAGCAGCGCTACTAAATTTAGCTGACATTCGAGGGACCCGGCAAGCTGGTTTAGCAACGCCTCCCAGGCAGTAGCCAGCGCAGTTGCGCAGCTACCAGCAGCGATACGAGACTAACCTGGGAAAGCCCATAAAAGCCAAAATCCCGCCTCACCGCTCGGCGGCAGAGGTCGGGATTTTACAAGATGCGGAGGGATTACTACTCGGGTTGGTAGTCGGCAAAAGAGCCATCCCGGTAAAAAATAACAATGCGCCGGATAGCTTTGCCTGGCTCCGGCAAGAAGGGAAGCACTGCGGTTTCGACCGGGCTATTGGCGGGGGGTAGGCCGGCCGCTGGCACCTCCGCAGCAGGGGAAACAACCGGAACGGCCACGGCAGCCTTGGCGGGGGGTACCAACGGTAGCGACTCGCTTGGGGGCAGCGCCGGTACCAAGGGGGCAGTTGCCGCCGCAGGGGTAGGAGCAGCCGTAGCCGTCGGCACGAAGCGGGCGGCCCGAAAAGGCTTGGCTAAGGCCACTTCCGCCCCAACAGGAGCCGCTACGGTATTAGGGGCAAGCCCTGTTACTGGCTTGGCGGGCGCTACGGGCGGGGCGGCCGCCGCAAGCGGTGCCTCAACCGGGCTGGCGGGTGGGCTAAGGGGCAGTTCGGCCGCGGGTGGGGGGGTAGGAGCGGCCGGGGCAGGCTGGGAAGCTGGTACGGGCTTCGGAGGGGAAGTAATAGCGGAGTCGTTTTCGCTGGTCGTGCCAGGGCTAGGAGTCGGTGCAACGGCTTCATCCAGCATATCGCCGGTGCCGCTGAGCAGCCAGGGCAGCGAAATCTCGGGGAAGGCCCCGATAATGCGCTGTACTACGTCCAGGCTCGGCTTATTGCGCTCACTCAGGATGTGGCTCACCACCGGCCGGCCAACCCCGATAAAGTCGGCAAACTGAGTAGGCGAAAGCTCTTTGCTGTCCAGCAGCTGCCGAATGCGCGTTATCATAACAAGTCTATTTATTTCACAAATGTGCGAAACAAAATTGAACTACTGGCACCACTAAGTTTAGATAAATCTGTTCACAAAAGTTATCAAAAGGCGTTTACAAGGTATTTACAATTGAGTTGAAGCGGATTTCGCTGCTTATGCCCACCCTTTATTTGACAAGTTTAACACATTTGTAACCAATTTGATTTGAGTACATTTGTTCGCTGCCCTGCTAATAGAGGCTATTTAGGTGCATAAAAAGGCCCCTGCCATCCATGATGGCAGGGGCCTTTTTTAGGTGAGCGGCACTAGCTTGCACTGGGGGTGCGACCCTGGCGGAGCGCTATTCAAAATACTCTTTCGCGAGTGCTTTATCGTGGCCGTAAATGTCATCGCGGAAGTGGGCGTGGCCATCGGCGTCGGCCCAGGCAGTGAGATATACCAGGTACACCGGCAGCTTTTCCTTGAGCGTGATGTACTTCTCGCGGTGCTCGGCGATGGTATCCTGAATGCTGGTCAGGTCCCAGTTGGGATTATTGCGCAGCAGGTAAGTAGCTAGCTTTATAGGCTCTTCCACCCGCACGCAGCCGTGGCTGAAGCTGCGCTTGGTTTGGGCGAACAACTCGTCGTGGGGCGTGTCGTGCAGGTAAATATCGTTTGAGTTGGGGAAGATAAACTTCACGTCGCCGAGGTCATTTTTCGGGCCGGGGCGGCGGCGCAAAGTATACTTGAAGTTATCCTGCGTGACGCCGGCCCAGTCGATAGTAGTAGGGTCAATGACCGTGGCTTTGCGGCCGTAGCCCTTCACCACTTCCATGTCGAGGCGGTCGAGGTAATTGGGGTTAGCTTCGAGCTTCGAGCGTAGCTCCTTGTCGATAATGCTGTAGGGCACGTTCCAGTAGGGGGCCAGCACGACGTACTCCATCTTGTCGGAAAAGACGGGCGTTGCGGTGAGTGCCTTGCCCACGATGACGCGCATGGTGAGAGCTTCCTTGCCCTGCTCGTACACCCGCAGGCGGTACTCGGGGATGTTCACGATAAGATAGTCGGGCTCAAATTTTTTGGGCAGCCAGCGCCAGCGCTCCATGTTCAGGATAACCTGGTTGATGCGCGCCTGGATGGGCACGTTGAGCTGGTGCAGGGTTTCGCCGGTGACCAGGCCAGTCGGCGGCAAGCCCAGGTCACGCTGAAAATTTTTGACGGTCGTCACCAGCGTGGGGTCATAGACGGTGCCGGCGGGGGTAGTAATATTAATTACCGGCTTGGCCGTGGCAGCCGTCGTAGCGGGGGTTTGGCCGGTGGACTCGCCGCCCAGCAGGCGCTGGCGCAGCAGGTTCACCACGGGCAGGTTGTCGCCGGGCTTGAGGTGGGTAGTGCCCGGCAGCGCGGGCCAGCCGCCCGCCGCCTGCCGGGCGCGCAGCAGGGCCAGCGCCTTTTTGAGGTGCTCGTATTCGGGGTGCAGCGGCGCGAAGTCGTAGTAGGGGTACGTGCTCTCGCGCTCCCGCAAAATCGTCATCAGGGCATGGTCGAGCTTGATTTTATTGCGCTTGACTTTCCAGGCGTCGTTCTTAGTATCGCGGGGGTTTGCTACCCCCCGGTAATAGTCCGAAGCCCAGGCAAAATAGCTGCCCGACAGGGTCACGTCGAGCTTACGCTCCAGCTGGTTGCGGCGCGCGGTATCCTGGCCCACGCTTTTGAGCGAGGCTAGCATATCGGTTATCTGCTTGATATCATAGTGCTTAGGGTCCAGGCCATCATCTTTCGCTTTAGCTACTACGCTCAGGAAGGTATTGGCCTGCGGCACGAGCTTGTGCTCCCGGAACCAGCCCAGCCGAAACTGCCGCTCGCGGTAAAACTTGCGGGCCCAGCGCTCCTGCGTCTTAAAGCGGGCGTTGGCCTGCATGGCCCTAATGACAAAAACGCTGTCGAGGTGCGGCTCGGGGCCACTGGTATTGTCGGTGACGACCGTATCGTTTTTGGGGTTCGTCTGCTCGATTTGGCTGCCCTTGCTGCCGCACGAGGCCAGCAGCCCAGGCAGGCCGAGCAGCCCTACAAACAGGGCAAACGAAAGAAAGTGTAGTCGAATTTTAAAAGGCATTTAGAAGGGGAAAATGGCGGGGCCGGGCAAGCTAACGTTAACTGACCAGTGCCCGGCCCCGTGCGAAGCTGATGGCAGGAAATGCTCGTTTTACTGAGCAGCTGCCGGGCGGGTTGCTCCCGGCGCATAACATCGATGCAAATTCCGCTCCTAAAAGTAATCTAAAAGCCCGGACTAAAAGGGGGTAAGTCGCGTACTTTTTAGGCGGGCCTGTTTGCCAATGCCAGGTCCGCTTACCTGGGCTTGCTGCTTCCAAGCGGGGGAGCCCAGGCAATTTTAAAAGTATGTAGCATTTCATTATTTCTGATTTTTCACTTTTCACTTATGCCCACTACTCCTTCCTCTACTCCCCCTCCCGCCAGCGACCCGCACAGCTTCGCGCAGGGACCGGCGCTGGCTCACCTCACCCTGGCCCTGGCAGTTGACTTTGCCCGCCAGACCCTGGCGGGCGCGGCAACCTGGCAGCTGGCCGCCCCACCGGCCGAGCCCACCGAGCTGGTGCTCGACACCCGCGACCTGATTATTGAACAGGTCTGGACAAACGCCGCGGGCACTGGCCCCGAGGCCGCGCACACGCTGGACACCCCCAATGCGACGCTGGGCCAGGCGCTGCGCATCGCGCTGCCTGCGGGCACGGCGGCCGTGCGCATTGCGTACCGCACGAGCCCGCACGCGGCAGCGCTCCAGTGGCTGGCCCCGGCCCAAACAGCCGGCCGGCACCCGTTCCTGTTCACGCAGTCGCAGGCTATTCTGGCGCGCACCTGGCTGCCTTGCCCCGACTCGCCGGGCCGGCGCTTCACCTACGCGGCCGAGGTGGAAATTCTGGGCGAAGAGCGCGGGCAGCTGCTGGCCCTGATGAGCGCCGAGAACCCACAGGCCACCGCCGCCGATGGGCACTACCACTTCCGGCAGCCGCAGCCGGTGCCGGCCTACCTGCTGGCGCTGGCCGTGGGCCGCCTCGACTTTGCCCCACTCAGTGAGCGCACCGGAATCTATGCCGAACCCGCTACCCTCCCCCGCGCCACCCACGAGTTTGGAGAGCTGGACCGCATGGTGCAGGCTGCCGAACAATTGTATGGACCCTACCGCTGGGGGCGCTATGATTTACTTGTGTTACCAGCAAGTTTTCCATTTGGTGGCATGGAAAACCCTTGTTTAACATTTGTAACACCTACTATTATAACTGGCGACCGCAGCCTGACCAGCCTGGTAGCGCACGAGCTGGCCCACTCGTGGAGCGGCAACCTGGTTACAAATGCAACCTGGAATGATTTCTGGCTAAACGAAGGCTTCACGGTCTATTTCGAGCGCCGCATTATGGAGCAGCTCTACGGCCGGCCCTACGCCGACATGCTGCAAGTGCTGGGCGAAGCCGACCTGCACCACACCTTGCAGGAGCTGGGGCCGGCCAGCGCGGCCACTCACCTGCGCCTGCACCTGGCGGGCCGAGACCCTGACGACGGCCTCAACGACATTGCCTATGAGAAGGGCTGCCTGCTGCTGCTGACCCTGGAGCACCTGGTGGGCCGGCCCCGCCTCGACGCCTTTATTACGGAGTACTTCACCCGGTTCGCGTTTCAGAGCATGGACACCGACCGCTTCGCCGCCTACCTCACCCAAACCCTGCTGACACCTGATGAAGCCGCGCGCCTCGACCTGCCGGCTTGGCTCGATGGCCCCGGCCTGCCGCCCGGCGCTCCCGCAGCTACCTCGGCCCGCCTGGCCGGCGTGGATGCGGCCCTGGCCCGGCTGGCCACCGGCACGCCGCCCACCGAGCTGCACCCTATAACTAAGGAGTGGAGCAGCCAGGAGTGGGAGCACTTCCTGCGTGGCCTACCCCCCACCCTGCCCACTGAGGCCGTGGCCCGGCTCGACGCCGCTTTTCACTTCACCAACTCGGGCAATGCCGAGCTGCTGGCCACCTGGTTTCCGCTGGCGCTGCGGGCAGGCTACGCGCCGGCCGATGCCGCGCTCGAAAACTTTTTGCGGCACGTGGGGCGACGCAAGTTTTTGGTGCCCCTCTACCGGGCGCTGCTGGGCACGCCCGGCGGCCGGGCACGGGCGCAGCGCCTCTACCAGCTGGCGCGGCCCAACTACCACTCGGTGGCCACGAGCAGCCCCGATGCGCTGCTGGCGGGGGGGTAGGGCGGGCCGCCCTATCATCCTGCCGTACTTTTGCCTGCTTACAACATCTATCGGTTACCGTTGAAAAATCTTATTCCACGCGGCAAGCTCATTGCCATTGGGGGCAACGAGGACAAAGGCACCTACCCCACCGTCCGCAGCAAGCGCCAGTACTACCTGAATTTTTTCGAGCTGGGCATTCTCAAGCGCGTCGTTTCGGAGTCGGGCAAAACTGACCCGCGCATTGAAGTAATCACCACGGCGTCCATGATTCCGCAGGAGGTGGGTCCGATTTACATCGGCTCGTTTGCCATGCTCAATTGCCACAATGTGGGCATCATGGACATTCGCACGCCCGAGGATGCGCGGCAGCCCGAGTACCTGGCGCGCCTGCGGGCCGCCGATGTGGTCATGTTTTCGGGCGGCAACCAGTCGCGCCTGCGCGATATGTTTGGCGACACCGATTTTCTCGACACCCTCACCCGCCGCTATTTTGCCGAGGAGCATTTCGTGATTGCCGGCACCAGCGCCGGCGCAATGGCCATGTCGCAGCACATGATTCGGGGCGGCTCGGTGCCCGATGCCTTGTTAAAGGGTGCCGTGAAAATGGGCACCGGCCTCAGCCTGTCGCCGCCAGCCATTATCGACTCGCACTTCGTGAAGCGCGGGCGCTTTGGCCGGCTCATTGAGGCGGTAGCGCTCTACCCCAAGCTCATTGGCATTGGCCTGGGCGAGGACACCGGCGTGCTCATCACCGACGGCCACCTGGTCGAAACCATCGGCTCGAACCTGGTCATCATTCTCGACGGCTTTGATATTATGCACAACAACGCCGCCGCCATTAAGAAAGGCACTACCCTCTCCATCGAGAATATCAAGATGCACGTGCTGGCCAAGGGCAACGTGTACTGCATGACCGAGCGCAAGTTTTACGTGAGCAAGGAAGCGGCTAAAAGCGCCGTCTGCTAGCACCAGTTGCTGCCCTACCCCTTGCTAAAAGCGTGGCTTCCCGTTTGGGAGGTTACGCTTTTTTTAGGCCGCTGCTCTATGATATATACCATTTTCCTGGCTAATTGTGCTTATTCTATAAAAAAATGTAATTTATAACTTTTAGCGTATCAACAGCCATTATTGGCCCTAATTTCGAGGTGATTTTAGCTTATCCTTAGTCCACACGATTAAAACCAATCGGCTTTATGAAAAAAAGTTATACTTATCTTCTACTTCTGATGGCTGGCCTGCTGGCGGGGCCGGCGCGAGCACAATATACTTTCAGTGATGCAGCCGGGGGTCTCAATCCTTATAAGCAAGATTTCAACACGCTCTCCGGTAACGTTGCGCTCACAAGCAACCACCTCAGTTCCTTGCCCGAGATATATGCCGAGGCCGAATTTCCAGGCTACCCGGCAGGCTACAATTATTATGCGCCGGGTACCATCTCGGCCAACGACGGCTCCAATGCCACGGGTGATTACTACCACTTCGGCTACGCCAGTGGCATGGGCGCTAGCGACCGTTCTTTTGGGGGTATCGCCTTAACAACCACCGCGAATGGCATTGGCTACGTGGGGATTCGCTTCAAGAATGCGACGAGCGTTACTATCCAGAACCTGGAAGTGCAGTACGCGATGGAGCAATGGTATAACTCGGGCCGCCAGGATGCTGCCCAGGTAGATGTATCGTACCTGACTGGCTCCTCGGTAGCCAGCCTGCTACAGGCTACCGGCACCTGGGTAAGCGTGCCCGCCCTGCAAGTGAAGGCGCCTTCTACCGCCACGGTTATCGCCAGCCGCGATGGCAACTCGGCCGCCAACCGCCGCCAGGTTTCCACCACCATCACGGGCATCAACCTGGCTCCGGGCCAGGAAGTGATGCTACGTTGGGCCTACGCGCTCAACTCCACTACGAATGGCAATGGTCTTAGCATTGATGACGTGGTAGTGACCCCGGAAACGGGTATCTTTTATTCTAACGCGACCGGCGACCTGAGTGCCCTAGGTACCTGGGGCCAGAATACGGATGGTTCGGGCACGGCTCCTACCAGCTTTAGCGCTGATAATCAGATTTTCTACGTCATGAGCGCCAACCCTGGCACTAACCCGACTTACATTTCTGGCACCACCGCCGACCGCATTGGCGGCATGGCGTCGCCGACCACGGCAAACTGGACTATAGGCGGCGCGAACTCTAAAATAGTTGTGGGCACCGCTGGCGCGCCAGCAACGCTGCTGGTAGATTACACAAAGAATATTACTGGTACAATTGATGTTTCGCCGGGGTCATACTTGGTACACTGCCATACTGATACTTCTCCCTATGGTCCGGCTGGATTCACCCTTGGAACGTTGGCTAGCACTAGCACAGTGGAATATAACAGCAGTTCTACCCCCCATTCTATTCAACCCAATCAATACGGCAACCTAAAGGTTACGGGTAGCGGTTCTAACCCTAGTGAAAATCCTAAGAATTTATTTAATACGACTATCGTGACTGGCACGCTCACGGTAGGTGCCGGCTCGAACCTGGTGCTTGGTAATAACGACCTGACAATCATCAGCTCAGGTAGCATCACAGGTTCGGCTACGGGCTACGTAGTAACCAACGGCACGGGCCGCCTGCGAATGTTGGTGCCGCGCGCCAGCTCCACAGCCTTTGGCCCGCAGGTAGCCTTCCCGGTGGGCAGCAGCTTTACTTCCTACACCCCCGTGACGCTGCAACAAACAACGGCCAACAGCGACGACGTGTTTGAGGTGCGGGTTATTGATAACGTGTACGGCAGCTATGATACCAGCAACAACTACGCGCCGAACGGCCCAGCTATTACCAACCAGGTAGTGAATAAAACCTGGCTCGTGAGCAAGGAAGTGCCCGACAATGCGGCCAACGTGACCATGACCACGCAGTGGAACACGGGTGAGAGCAGCAGCAACTTCATCAATGCTACGGCCCATATCAACCACTATACCGGCGGGGCCTGGGACAGCTACAACACCGAGGTAGGCGTCACGGGTCCCGCTGGCGGGCCCTTTGTGGTGAAGCGCTCCAACATCACCTCCTTCTCGCCGTTCGGGGTTTCTTCGCAGCCCGCCGGCCCCCTACCCGTCGTGCTGACGGCCTTCACCGCGGAACGCAACGGCGCGGGCGTGCGCTGCGCCTGGACTACTGCCAGCGAGGTCAACAGCCGGGGCTTCGACGTGGAGCGTAGCCTCGACGGCCACACCTTCACCACCCTGGGCACGGTAGCCGCGGCAGGCACTTCGGCCACGACGCACGCCTATGCCTTCCTGGATGCGCACGCCCCCACTACCACGGCCTACTATCGCCTGCATCAGCTCGATTTGGATGGTACGGCGGCATACTCGCCCGTAGTAGCCGTAGGGCCACTAGCAGGTGTAGCCCCAGCGGCCGGCGCGGCTTTCCCGAACCCTACCGCAGGGCCGCTAACCATCTGGGCCGGGGCCAATGTTACCCAGGCCGAGGTACTAAACGTGCTGGGCGCTTTGGTGCTGAAGCAGCAATTGGCTGAGCCTACCCCCCAGGTAGCCCTCGACCTCAGCAACTTACCCGCCGGGGTGTACCTGGTGCGCCTGGCCACGGCCAACGGGGCGCAAGTTGTGCGCGTCAATAAGCAGTAAGCTTGATTTTCGGACAAAGGCCAGGGCCGGTCAGCAGTGCTGACCGGCCCTTGTCGCGTATGAGCACAGTAGCGCGAAGTTTCCACTTCGTGCGCGAGCACCAGTGAGCATCGTCGTTCGCGCCGGGCGGTGCCGCCTGCTCGCTACGCTCACACACGAAGCGGAAACTTCGCGCTACTGCGCTCCGCGTGCTCAGTCGCCGTAGATGGCAATTTGCTCCTCCCCGGCCGCGTTGCGGCTGGCCCGGTACATGCCTTCCGAATTGAAGGGTAGGGCCAGGTTGCCAGCCGCATCCACCGCGATGAGGCCGCCCTCGCCGCCCACCGGGGCCAGCTTGTCGTGCACCACCACGCGGCAGGCCTCGGCCAGGCTCAGGCCCTTATACGCCATCAGGCAGGCCACGTCGTAGCCCACCACGGCCCGGATAAAATACTCGCCGTGCCCGGTGCAGCTAATGGCGCAGTGGTCATCGGCCCAGGTGCCGGCCCCGATAAGCGGCGTGTCGCCGATGCGCGCGTAGCGCTTGTTGGTCATGCCGCCGGTGCTGGTGGCGGCGGCCAGGTGGCCGCGCAGGTCGCGGGCCACGGCACCCACGGTGCCCTTCTTCCAGTTGGGGTCGGCGGGGGGGGTAGGGCTGGCGGCGTGGTCGAGCTGCATGCGGCCGGCCGCGATGGCTTCCTGAAGTTGGTCGAAGCGCGGCTGGGTGAAAAAATACGCGGGCGGCTGCATCGGCAGGCCGTGTTCGCGGGCCAGCTCGTCGGCACCGGGGTAGGCCAATAATACGTGCTCGGTCTGGTCCATCACGAGGCGGGCGGCGCGGATGGGGTTTTGCACTTCGCGCACGCCGGCCACGGCCCCGGCCCGGCGGGTGGTGCCGTCCATGAGGGCGGCGTCCATCTCGTGGTGGCCTTCGTGGGTGAACACGGCCCCGCGCCCGGCGTTGAAAAGCGGGCAGTCTTCGAGGCTGCGCACGGTAGCCTCTACCGCATCGAGGGCCGGCGCACCCTGGGCCAGCAGCGCCGTGCCCGTAACCAAGGCGGCGGCCAGTGCTGCCCGATAGTCGGCCTCAAGAGCGGGGGTAAGGGTAGCGCGGGCGATGGTGCCGGCACCCCCATGCAAGGCAAGAGCAAACATATTGTGATTAGCTAATTAATTAAGTTTCTGCCGCAAGAACGTCATTTTCCAGCCTTAGCGGCAGTTTATAACCAGAACTCAAGTGGCAATTTGTTCAGGCTCAAAAACTTGCCGCGTGGGTACCAGCCGCTTTTTTTAGCTTGGCTCGCGCCTAACTCGCACAAAATGTCGCCGCCCTACCCCCCACTGCGGCACCCAACGTCAGCTTTCTTCGGTTTTTTTTCGTAGGTTTGGCCTTTGGTTTTCTTCATTTTAAAATTCCCCTTTCTGATGGCATACGACGTAACCGGCCGCCTGCACGAAATCTTTGACGAACAGCAGGTAAGCGACAAGTTCCGCAAGCGCGAGTTCGTCCTCGAAGTACAGGATGGCCAATATCCTGAGCAAATCAAGTTTCAGCTGGTGCAGGACAAAACCGCCCTCATCGACCCCTTCAAAATGGGCGACGAGGTGAAAGTGACCTTCAACCTGCGGGGCCGCGGCTTCAACAAGAACGGCCAGATGCTGTACTTCACCAACCTCGAAGCCTGGCGCATTGAGCCGGCCACGGGTGGCACACCCGCCGGTGGCAGTGGCTCGTCTTACAGCCAGCAGCAGCCCGCTGCCCGCCCGGCGGCGGCCCAAAATCAGAACCCGACCCTGCGCGCGCAGCCCACGGCCCAGCCCATCGCGGGCGACGACGACAACGACCTGCCATTCTAGACCGCAGATTTGACTAATTAAACGGATTGCGCGGATACGCCTGCCTGCGGTGGGCTGCCTGTGCTTTTCGATGTAGTGCGAGCTTTGTAGTTCGCTTTACGAATGCCGATTGTGCCGCTTCCTTTATCGGGGGCGGCACATTTGCGTTTTACCCTGCGTTAAAGCCCCATGAACTTACGCGCACTTATTAGCCAGGGCGAGGGCGAGCGGCTTGAATTCAAGACGAAGACTACCCACCCTACCCGCATCGCGCGCACGTTGTCGTCGCTGGCCAACACGCACGGCGGCCAGGTGCTGGTGGGCGTCGATGACGATGGCCGCGTGGTAGGCGTGCGCGACGCGGAGGAGGAAATGTTTGTGCTGCGCGAGGCCGCCGCGCACTACATCGACCCGCCCCTGACGCTGCACTTTCGCGAAATTGAAACAGATGACGAGCTTATCGTACTGATAGTCGGTGTGCCCGAAAGTCAAAATAAGCCCCACCGCGCCCAGATAGCCCCCGGCGAGTGGCGCGGCTACGTGCGCGTGCGCGACGAAAGCGTGCAAGCCAGCAGCCTCACCGAAAAAATCCTGGCGCGCCAGCAGCCCGAAGCCCACCTCGAAAAACTGCCTCTCAACAAAGACGAGCTGCGCGTGCTCGACTACCTCCAGACCAAGCAGCCGCGCATCACGGTGGCCCAGTTTACCCAACTCATCAACGTGAGTCGCCGCCGCGCCTACCGCACGCTCATCAAGCTGGTGTTGCACGGCTACCTCCGCTACCACGACAAGGAAAAGGAGCCGTATTATACCCTCTAAATCACGGATTACGCAGATTTTAGCGGATTTCACGGATTTCGTGGACGACTAATCAATCATTATTCAATCCAAAAGAGCTGCCTTAACAAGCAGCTCTTTTTGGTAAATAGTGAATCGTCCACGAAATCCGTGAAATCCGCTAAAATCTGCGTAATCCGTGATTTAGTCTTGCTTGCGGGCGCGGGCGACTTTTTTCTCGTCTTTCTCGGCCTTCTTTTCTTTGGTCGATTTAACAGGCTCTTTTTTCTTCTCTTTGCGGGCGTCTTGAGCTTTGGCCATGAGTGAAAATGGTTAGGAATGGAGGGAATAAAAAGAGGATGCTGCGTCAAACTAACGCGATTTCCTGGGTTAATGTTGTGCAATTTCCCGACCTATGCGGGGGGTAGGGCGGGCCAGTAGCGCTCGCGCAAAATGCGCAGGTGATGCTGCTCGTGGCCAGCCACGATATAGAGCAGCGACCGCACCGCCACGGGGCCACCATTGGCACGCCCGGCC
Organism: Hymenobacter psoromatis; assembly: GCA_001596155.1. Classification (NCBI taxonomy): domain Bacteria; kingdom Pseudomonadati; phylum Bacteroidota; class Cytophagia; order Cytophagales; family Hymenobacteraceae; genus Hymenobacter; species Hymenobacter psoromatis. Next base: position 1,216,797 of record CP014771.1, read on the forward strand.
CGGTCGAGCTGCCCGCCGTTGAGGCCGCCAAAAAACGCCAGAGTAGCCGCCCGCACGGCGTGATACTCCGTTAGCAAGTCGCTTAGTGGGCGGTCGTTGGCCTCGCTGTTGGCGGCAAATTCATTCTCGTCGAAGCCAGGCAGCTCCTGGGCATCGGCGCGGGCAAAGCGCAGGGCGCGATACGTAAAAATGCGCTCGGCATCGGTGAGGTGCATCAGCACTTCCTTGGGCGTCCATTTGCCGGGGGCGTAGCGCATCAGGGCCTGGGCTTCGGTGAGGCCGGCCAGCTCGCGGTGCAGCTCAGCGGCCTGCTGGCGCAGCTGCGCCAACGGCTCTACATCGGCCGGCACCAGGTCAATATACGCCTGGGTATAAGGCAAGTACGTTCCGGGCGAGGGGCGAACCAGGGTAATAGCGGGGGTAGCGGGCATAGCGGCAAAGGTAGCGGCTCGCCGCAGATACGTAAACTTCCATTTGGCGGCTCCGTGGGGGCGGCGCAGCAGCGGGCGGCTGCCCGTGCGCCAGCGCAAGGGCAGCTTTTCAGTGGCTGCCACAGCAGGCGCGGCCAACTCGCGGGAACCGAAGGCCCAACGCAAAAAATCGGGAAAAATGGCCGCCCAGGTATCGAGGTGGTGGTGGCCGCCGGGTACTTCCACATAGCGCGCGGCGGCGGGGGGTAGCCCCTGCGCGGCAAGAGTAATTAGTAGGTCGAGGGTGTCGTCGATGGCGTCGATAATACCATTTTGGTTGCGGTCGGTGGTTTCGTCGTCGGTGCCGGCTTGCAGCCAGAACTGCTGCCCCGGCCGGGCCGGGCGAGCCAGTACCAGGGTGTGCATCAGGCGGTCGGCGTCGGTGTAGCCGTCGTGCAGCCCCCTACCCCGCCACCAAAACGAGCCGCTGAATGCGCCCGCCCGCAAAAAAGCCTCCGGGTGGTGCCAGGCTAGGTCAAATGCCAGCAGGCCGCCCAGCGACATGCCGGCCACGGCCGCCTCGTCGGGCTCGGCGCTGGCGTGGTAGTGGGCCTGCACGTAGGGCAGCAACTCCTTAAGCATGAAGTCTGTGTAGCGGCCAGCGCGACTGCCGCGGCCCAGGTAGTCGGGGCGGGCGGCCACGCCGTATTCCTGCAAGCGGTCGGCGGCATGAATGGCCACCAACACGAACGGCCGCACCTCGCCCCGCCGGTACAGCCGGTTGAGAGTGGCCGGCAGGCGCAGACGCGCCAGGTCCTGGCCGTCTTGCAGATACAGCACGGGGTAGGGCACGGCCGCGCGGGCCGAAAAGCCCGGCGGCAGCACCACGTCGAGGCGTACTATCCGGCCAAGCGCCACTGAAAATAAATACTCGTCACGCCGCACCACTACGGTGACCCCGCGCGGCGACTGAAACCGGAAAACTTCCATTTCCTCGCAAAGAAACACTTGCGGCTTCATTTCGAAGATATTTGGCCGTTCGGATTTCTTGCTTAGTTTGCGGCCGGTTCCGGCGCGCGCGCCTCCCCCGTCGGACCCTGCCTTTTGCACGAAGAATACCGCCGCTTCTACTCCCATAACCTGGGCACCGACCTCGAAATGATGGTTTTTGGCGACTATGGCTACCCCGTCATCGTTTTCCCCACCTCCAATGGCCGCTACTACGAGGCCAAAGACTTTAAGCTGGTTGACTCGGTGCGCTGGTTTATTGAAAACCGCCTGCTCAAGCTCGTCTGCATCGATAGCGGCGATAAGTGGAGCTGGTATGCCAAGCACCTGCACCCCGGCACCCGCGTGCACAACCACAACCTCTACGACCGCATGGTGAGTGAAGAGCTGGTGCCGCGCTTGCAGCACGAGTGCCAGGTCGAAAAGGTGGGGGTAGCAGGCTGCTCGCTCGGTGGCTATCAAGCGCTTAACTTCGCTTTTCGACACCCTGACCAGGTGGCGCATCTCTTTTCGATGGGCGCGTCCTTCGATATTCGCATGTTTTTGAATGGGCACTACGACGAGCAGGCATACTACCAGAACCCACCCGACTACATGCCTAATGCTCAGAACGATAACTTCTACAAAATGAATATCATCCTGGGTACAGCCGAGCACGACTTCTGCAAAGACGCCAACTACCACATGTCCGATGTCCTGGCGCGCAAGGGCATTCCGCATCGGCTCGACGTGCGGCCCAACGGCACCCACGACTGGCCCGTGTGGCGTGAGATGTTCCCCGAATACGTCTCGACCATCTTTTAGGCGGCCATTCCCGTAAAAGCTTCAGTGCTTTCGCACATCCTACCCTCTCTAAACCCTTAGAACACACGTTCTTCCTACTACCATGAAAAAAATCGGCATCTTGTTCGGCCAGGAGAATTCTTTCCCCCAGGCCTTTGTGGACCGCGTCAATCAAAAAGCCGTAGAGGACATTACGGCTGAGTTTGTTACTATCCAAGAAGTTGAGCAGGCAGTAGCCACCAACTACGCCGTCATCATCGACCGCATCTCGCAGGATGTGCCCTTCTACCGGGCCTATCTCAAAAACGCCGCTCTCATGGGTACGGCCGTGATTAACAACCCATTCTGGTGGAGTGCCGACGAGAAATTCTTCAATAATGCCCTGGCGGTGCAGCTGGGCGTGCCGGTGCCCAAAACACTGCTGCTCCCCAGCAAAGCCCGCCCCGACGACACCAACGAAGGCTCGTTCCGCAACCTCGGCATGTTCGACTGGGAAAAGGCGTTTGAGAAAATCGGCTTCCCGGCCTTTATGAAACCCCACTCGGGCGGCGGCTGGAAGAGCGTATACAAGGTTGATAACCCCTACGAAGCTTACCGCGCCTACGACGAAACCGGCCAGCTGGTAATGCTGTACCAGGAAGCCGTCGATTTCACCGATTACTTCCGTTGCTACTGCCTCGGCGGCAAAGACGTGCTCATCATGCCCTACGAGCCGCGCAACGCCCCGCACCAGCGCTACCAAACGGAAATGAAAACGCAGGGCGAAGCCGGCGAAAAGCTGCTCGCAACGGTGAAGGACTACGTGCTGCGTCTGTGCCAGGGCTTGGGATATGACTTTAACACCGTAGAATTTGCGGTACGCGACGGTATTCCGATTGCCATCGACTTTGGCAATCCCGCCCCCGACGCGGATATTAATTCGGTTGGTCCCAAGAATTTTGAGTGGGTAGTGGAACACGCTGCTAACCTCGCCATTGCGCGCGCCCAGGCCCAAAAGCCCGGCCACGACAACCTCACCTGGGGCACGTTTGTGCAGAAGTCGGCCCCTATACCCACTGCTCCTGGCTCGGCCACGGTTGGCAATGCCATACACGAAACCAATGATTTAGGAGCAAATCCGCCTAAACCCGCTAAAAAGGCCGCTCCCAAAAAAGCCACCGGCCCAAAGCCTGAGCCTATTACGGGGGCTCTACCCACTGACAAAGCGCCGGCCAAGGCTAAAAAGCCCGCTGTTAAAACCAAAGAATAATATGACTTTGCCCGCACCAAGCCAGTTCCACTCGGACTGGCTTGGTGTTGCTGGCATTCTGGCTCGCTGGTTAGGATTTTAGCTTTTCTTTGAACATTACGCGTCTCATCTGCCCTATGTCCCAGCCAGTTTTCACCCTCGGCATCGAGGAAGAGTTTCAAACCATCGACCCCGTCACGCGGGAGTTGCGCTCGCACATGTCGAAAATAGTGGAGGACGGCAAAATAACCCTGCATGAGCAGGTAAAGGCCGAAATGCATGAAGCGGTAGTGGAAGTAGGCACCAATATTTGCAAAAATATTCAGGAGGCACGGCAGGAAGTCAAGCATTTGCGCCGCCAGGTTATTGAGCTAGCCGACCGGGTAGGGCTGAAAATAGCCGCGGCGGGCACACACCCGTTTTCCCGTTGGCAGGACCAGCCCATCACGCCCGACGCCCGCTACGATAAAATAGTGGAAGAATTGCAAGAAGCCGCGCGCTCCAATCTGGTTTTTGGCATGCACGTGCATATCGGCATCGAAAACCGCGATTTGGGCGTGTATATGATGAATGCGCTCCGGTATTTCCTACCCCACCTGTTCGCGCTGAGCACCAACTCTCCTTTCTGGGAAGGCCGCGAAACTGGCTACAAATCTTTCAGAACCAAAGTATTCGAGCGGTTTCCCCGCACTGGTATTCCCGATTATTTTACCAGTGCTTCAGAATATGATGAATTTATTGCGCTGTTAATTAAAACCGGCTGCATCGACAATGGCAAAAAAATATGGTGGGACTTGCGCTTGCATCCGTTTTTTGACACCATCGAATACCGCATTTGTGATATGATGATGCGCTCCGATGAAACCATCGCCGTGGCAGCTGTTATGCAGGCGTTGGTTGCCAAAATTTATAAGCTAAAGTGCCAAAACCTGAATTTTCGGCTCTATCGAAGCGCGCTTATTAAGGAAAATAAGTGGCGGGCCGCCCGCTATGGTATTGATGGCCAATTAATTGACTTTGGCACTGAAGAAGAAAAGCCCGCTCGGCAACTTATTCTGGAGCTTCTGGATTTTGTTGACGACGTACTCGACGACTTGGGTAGCCGCCACGAAGTTGAATACGTGCTGAAAATGCTGGAAATGGGCACTGGCGCCGACCGCCAACTGGCCGTATTTCACCAAACCGGCGATTTAACCAAAGTAGTCGATTATATCCTCAGCGAAACTACGCACGGCCTATAAAATTTGTCTTGAACTATTATTCGTATTTTTACAAAAATCTTGAAAATAATCAATGGCTTAACAGCATTTTTATGAGTGAACTAAAGATTGCTATTTTGGACATGTATGACAATTTCCCGAATGAGGGGATGCGTTGTATTCGGCAGCTATTACGCCGCGCTAGCCAGGAAAACCAGGTAAAATTCTTGGTTGACACCTTCAATGTGCGCGGACAAAACGAGTTGCCTGACCTCACCTATGATATTTATATTTCCAGTGGCGGGCCAGGCAGCCCCCTACCCTCCGCTGAGCCTTGGGAGCCGTTGTATTTCGGTTTTATTGACGCGCTTTTTAATTTTAACAAGCAAAATAAGCGCAAAAAGCATCTGCTATTAATTTGTCACTCGTTTCAATTAATTAGCCGCCACCTTGGCTTGGGTGAAGTCGGTAAACGCAAGTCTACTTCTTTCGGAGTTTTGCCCGTTCATCTCACCGAAGCCGGCCATGCCGACCCGGTCTTCTCACAACTACCCGAGCCTTTTTTTGCCGTCGATTCACGTGATTACCAGCTTATTGACTTGCATCCTGAGCGACTCCTTGAGCTTGGCATAACTATTTTAGGCATGGAAAAAGAACGGCCGCATGTGCCGTTAGCCCGTGCGGTTATGGCCCTGCGCTTTTCAAATGAGATAATGGGTACGCAATTTCATCCTGAAGCTGATGGCGAAGGCATGCTACGCTACATGCTTACCGATGAGCGTAAGCAACAGGTAATCACGGCCTACGGTGAGGAAAAATATCACGAAATGGTGCGTCTTCTTGCCGACCCCAACACGATAGAATTTACCGGGTCCGTTATCGTTCCCGCGTTTTTGCGCCGGGCCGTAGAAGCGCTCCGCGAGCCAGCGCTTGTTTAGCACCAGGCAAAAGAGTCTTTAATTTACCGAAATGGCGCGAATCCCCGAGGTTCGCGCCATTTCTTTACCAATTCCGCTCATGATTTTCGCGCCTCGCCAGTTATTCAATAGCGCCTTTACCCCAGCGCGCTACCAGGAAATGCTAGCTGATATTAGCCGGCAACTGCCTGGCCAGCTCGACTTTAGAGTGGCTGAGACTCCGGTTTTTGTGCCGGCTGGGCTGCGAGATAAATTAATTAAAGCGGGGCAGGATATTATTGACGTACTGCAAAAACCCAATTTCAAAGAATTAACTGACGGAGCTATTCCCAACGGCCAACGCGTACCCAATGAGGATGCCCACGCCGAATTCCTAACGTTTGACTTTGCCGTCTGCCGCGATAAGGCCGGCGAGTTAGAGCCGCAACTCATTGAAATGCAAGGTTTTCCGTCATTATATGCCTTTCAGGCATATCTGCCGGGCATTTTCAGTAAACACTTCCCAATTGACAAATCTGTTTCGCCTTTTTTAGGTGTTGCCGACGAAGCAGCTTATCTGGCTGAAGTGGGAAAATTAATTCTTGGTGACGAGGACCCAGAGAATGTTATTCTCCTGGAATTATTCCCTGAGCAGCAAAAAACCCGAGTCGATTTTGCGCTAACCAAGAAATTCTGGGACATTGATGCTGTTTCCTTGCCAGATATTATTAAAAAAGGGCGGGAATTATTCTACATAAAAGATGGTCGGGAAATTCAGATAAAACGAATTTATAACCGTATTATTTTTGATGAATTAGCTCGCTATCCCAACCTACATCCCGCGTTCAGCCTAACCGATGACGTAGATGTAACCTGGGTTGGCCACCCCAACTGGTTTTTTAGAATCAGTAAATACACCCTACCCCTGGTAAAAAGCGAATATGCCCCGGCTAGTTATTATTTGCAGGATTTGAAGGAATACCCGCAGGATTTAGAAAATTACGTATTAAAGCCTCTTTTCTCTTTTGCCGGAGCGGGCGTGCGGCTGCACGTGACCCGACAGGATTTGGAAGCAATTTCTGACAAGGAGAACTATTTATTGCAGCGTAAAGTCACGTATGAACCTGTTGTGCAAGCGCCAGATGGCTTGATTAAGTGCGAAATCCGCCTACTTTATATCTGGCCCCATTCGGCATCGCAACCCACACTGCTAGCTGGACTGGCCCGGCTGAGCCGAGGCGAAATGATTGGCGTCGATTTCAATAAAAACAAAGATTGGGTAGGTGGCACTACCCCGCTGTTTGAGCGATAAGTATTTTGGCTTTCGAGTTTATGAGAAGGGGTAGGGAACCAAGTTCCAAGCGTATTCGTAACAGAACACCCACTACTTTTCCTGCTTTATATGACAAGCTTAAAGCAACGCGGTCTTAAAATCTCCAAGAACGCTATTTTCAATTTATTTATTAACCGTGCTACTAAGCTATTAGGGCGTCCGTTCAAAGTCGTTACTATTTTGAATGAAACGGCTACTAAATTAGCAGATGAAGAGAGCAGAGACAACAAATTCAAGCAGCTTTTTGACGTTGCACTCACCTTAGTGCGATTAGTACGTAGCTATGCGACTGGCGAGTACCGCGACATAAAAAACAGCACGGTTATTTCGGGCTTCGCTGTCTTGCTCTATATTCTCTCACCCGTCGATTTAATTCCGGACTTTATTCCGGTCGTAGGGTTTTTAGATGACCTCAGTTTGGTGAGTTGGTTTATGGGAAAATTTCAAGGGGAGGTAGTTCGCTTCAGGGAATGGGAAGTGCGTATTGCTCAGCTTCCTGTCCCCGGCTCGGCAGATGGCGACCCCACCCTCCCCGCCGTAGCGGAGCTGGGGCATTCCTAACTACTAAGTAGCTCATCGCTGTTTATCGAATCTACACAGTCATTTTTTTGGTATTAAGTACCTGTTAGTAAACAATTTATGTTGAAATGGATGGTCATGCTCATCTGGTGTCCGCTTGTCGAAGCATCTCTACTGCGTAACTAACTCTAAACTTTTAAATTACTCTCGTGGTAAAGATGCTTCGACAAGCGGACGCCAGATAAGCATGACATGCTTTATAGCAAACTAATTAGCAACGGGTACTTAGCTTAAATTAATTTTAAAGATTTATCACTCGTATTAATTCAATTTTTTTGTGAATTTCCGCTATTTAGTAATTACTGGCTTCTTCTCAGCAGGTGGTGTAGCACAGGCTTTTTCGCGTGAGCCAGTTGAGCCAATTTCTACTCAGCAGTTGGTTAACCGGTTGTTTTCGGCTATTCAATCTTTAAAGACTTTACGCTGCCTTGTTGATACGCAGGAGCGCATTGGCCGCAGCTATACGCCTGGGCGCACGCTGATGAAGTTGTCTTTCAGCCCATTGAAAATATACATAAAAAATCAGAAAAACGTTGAAATACTCTACGTTACTGGCCAAAATAACAATGATGCCTGGGTTTATCCTGGTGCTTTTCCATACATCACGCTCAGTCTCAATCCTACTGGGTAGCTCATGCGTAAGGGCCAACATCATACAGTGCTTCAGGCTGGGTTTGGTACCATAACGGATTTGCTTAGTAATGCAAATGGGTCGGGTAGCACCGTTTTTACCCATTCGTTTCGGTACGCTGGCGATACGCTCGCGCAGGGTCAGCCCGCTTATATTTTACGCTCTGACTATCCTCAATTTCAGTATATTGCCTATAAAGCTGGTCGTAACGAAACCGTTCATTCCATTGCCAACTACTTCGGTTGTGGAGAATACCGGATTATGGAACGCAATAATTTGGAAGTAGCTAGTAAGTTGACGGAGGGGCAAGTTTTACAAGTGCCTAATTCGTATGGGCGGCGTACGATTTTAGTAGTAAACGCCAAAACTTATCTCCCATCATCTGTTACGGTGTATGATGACCGTGGATTATACGAGAAGTATACCTTTCTGAACGTCGTACCCAATCAGCTAATTGCCACCCCTGAATTTACCAAAGATTACCAAGGATATAAACTTTGATTACGACTTATCAGCTAAGCAAACGTAATAGGCATAAAGTTTATTCATAGCTACGCACAAAAGGAGGAGTGGAAATGATTCCACCCCTCCTTTCGCGTAATAAAGCATCGTATAGGCAGGCCCGATTGAGCTTTTCTTAATTCAACGCCTCTCAGCCGTTGCTTTTAACGGCGCATTGTTTTTTCAATTTGGTCCCACATATTCGGGGTCAGGGCTTGGAGCTTATTGAATTCACCGGCACCGTTTAGCCATTCGCCCCCGTCAATGGTTACGACTTCGCCATTGATGTAGGCCGAAAAATCTGACACGAGATAAGCGGCCAGGTTCGCTAATTCCTGATATTGGCCGACGCGCTTGAGCGGCACGCTGGCAGCAGGGTCGAGCTGACTGGCCAGAGGCTCGGGAAACAGTCGGCTCCAGGCACCTTCAGTTGGGAAGGGGCCGGGGGCGATGGCATTGGAACGAATACCGTACTTGGCCCACTCCACGGCCAGCGAGCGAGTGAGCGCCAGCACGCCAGCTTTGGCGGCCGCCGAGGGTACCACAAAAGCCGAGCCCACAGAGGCATACGTTGTAACAATATTAAGAATAGTGCCGGGCTGCTGAGCGGCTATCCAACGCTTCCCCACGGCTAAAGTGCAATTATAAGAGCCCTTTAATACAATATCTACTATCACATCGAATGCTTTATGACTAAGGCGTTCGGTGGGGCTGATAAAGTTGCCGGCGGCGTTGTTGAGCAGGACATCCACCCGCCCAAATTCGTCGTATGTGCGCGCCAGCATGGCTTCTACTTCGTCGTATTTGCGCACGTCGCAGGCCAGAGCTAAAATCCGCCCACCCGTTTGTTGACGTAGTTCAGCCGCCGTTTGCTCCAGTACGGCCAGTTTCCGACTAGTAATAGTCACATTGGCCCCTAATTGCAGAAAATAGGTAGTCATAGCACGGCCCAGGCCAGTGCCCCCCCCAGTCACAATGATAGTTTTACCAGCCAAGGCATTGTCGCGGAGCATGGGTTGCGCGAAGGGATTTGTCATTTTATGGAAGGATAAGCCAGCTCAGACTGGCATGATGAATGCCCTAAGGTAAGTGCCTGCACCTAGTGAGCCCTGATAGTACTGCGTAGCTTTACTCATTCATGTGCAACTTGCAGCTTTGTAACATAGAAAACTAGCGTTCGAAAATACTTTTTATGTCCTCTACTTCCAGTACAAGTTCGGCCGCCGGGCCTTCTACGGTAGCCGTAGTAGGATGTGGCTGGCTGGGTCTGCCTTTAGCCCGCAAGTTATTAGCGCAAGGCTACCGCGTACTAGGCACCACGACTACTGCCGAGCAGCTGCCGTTGTTGGCTGCGGCCGGCATTGAACCCCGCCTGCTTCAACTGGGTAGCGACTTTTCGGCGGCCGATGAAGCCGAGTTGGTGCAATGGCTGCAACAAGCCGATACGCTGGTCATCAACATTCCGCCTCGGGCGGCCGTGGCGGGGGGCTACCCCCAGCTGTTGCGCCCACTGCACCGGGCGGTGGCCGCAGCGCGTATCAAGTCGGTATTGTTTGTATCTACCAGCGGCGTATATCCCGATGAGCCCCGGCTAATGCACGAAACGAACGCCGTGAGCACCCGCGATGCGGCCTCAGACGTGCTGCGTACCGAGGGGCATTTTGTGCCGCGCTATGGCCAATGGCTCAGCACGGTAGTGCGCCTGGGTGGCCTCTTTGGCCCCGACCGGCCGCCGGGGCGCTTCCTGGCGGGCCGCCGCAACTTGCCGCAGGGCGATGCCCCCACCAACCTGCTGCACCTCACCGACGCGGTTGGCGTGCTCAGCGCCATTATTACCCAAAATATCTGGGGGCATACCTTTAACGTGTGCGCGCTTATGCACCCCACTCGGCGCGAATTCTACCCTGCTGCGGCTGCCTACCTGGGTATGGAGCCGCCAACCTTTCAGGCTGAAGGCGCTGGTGGAAAGGTCATTGAATCCACGCTGGTGCGCAGCCTGGTGCCTTATAGCTTTCAGCACGATGATGTGCTGGCTGCCCTGCCTTACTGCTAAAAGTGGGGGGTAGGGATGGCAGGCTGATTATCTTTGTGCATGCCTTTGCCAAACGACTCTCCTACCCCACTGCCCGCCGTAGCTGTGCTGGGCGGCGGGGCGGCGGGCTTCTTCGGGGCCATCGCCTGCGCCGAGGCCAATCCGCGGCAGCTGGTTTATTTGCTTGAAAAAAGCCCCAAGCTGCTGAGTAAGGTGCGGATTTCGGGGGGCGGGCGCTGCAACGTCACGCACGCCTGCGAATCGGCGGCGCAGCTGGTGCAGCACTACCCCCGCGGCGGCCGGCAATTGAAAGAGGCCTTCCGGCAGTTTGGCGTAGCCGATACCATTGCCTGGTTTGCCGAGCGTGGCGTGGCGCTCAAGACCGAGGCCGATGGCCGCATGTTTCCGACCACCGACAGCAGCGAAACCATTGCGCGCGCCCTCGAAGATGCCGCGCGCCGGGCGGGCGTGCGAGTGCTATCCCGCACCGCGGCCGACGAAATTACAGCTCTGCCCGAAGGGGGATTCAGCCTCAGACTCAGCGGGGAGGGTAGCGCCGCCATCGGCCCCGAGCTGCGCGTGGGCCGCCTGCTGGTGGCTACCGGCGGCAACCCCAAGTCGGCGGCCTACGACTGGCTGCGGGCGCTGGGCCACAGCGTGGCGGAGCCGGTGCCCTCGCTCTTTACGTTCAACGTGCCGACGTCGCCGCTGCGCGAGCTGCCCGGTGTGAGTGTGCCGCACGCCCGCGTGGTGCTGGCCGGCGAAAAACTGCAATACGAAGGGCCACTGCTGGTTACGCACTGGGGCGTGAGCGGGCCGGCGGTGCTCAAGCTCTCGGCCTGGGGGGCGCGCCGCTTGCACGAGCTGGGCTATCACGGCACGGCTCTTATCAGCTGGGTACCAACCTATACCGACGACACATTGCGCGCCTGGACGCAGGCTTTCCGCCTCGACAACGGCAAGAAACAGGTGGCGGCGCACCCACAGTTTGGGCTGCCTACCCGCCTCTGGCGCACGCTGGTGGCCGAGGCCGGCATCGGGGCCGAGGCGCGCTGGAACGAGGTGCCGGCCAAAGCCCAAAACCGCTTGCTGGAGCTGCTATTGCGCACGCCATTGCAGGTGCAGGGTAAGACCACGCACAAGGACGAATTCGTGACCTGCGGCGGCATTCCGCTAAATGAAGTGCACTTGGCTACGATGGAAAGCCGCCGCGTGCCGGGCCTGCACTTCGCCGGTGAGGTGCTGGATATTGACGGCATTACGGGTGGCTTCAATTTTCAGGCTGCCTGGACTACGGGCTTTTTGGCGGGAGTAGCGCTGGCGAAAGCGGGGCAGCCGGTAGGTTAGCAACCTGCTCATAGTGCTTGGAAACGGAACAAAATCGGGGCATTCTAATGGCCGGCTGTAACCCTGCGGGCAGTTGGCTAGTAAACTACCTTACCTTTCCAACTTAAATTTCCTTTTCCAATCATGGAAGCCAAAGTCACCCAAGCCGCCCTCAACGAACTTATCACCGTGCTCAAAGATGGCCAGAAAGGCTACGCCGACGCAATGGTCGACGTAAAAGACGCCCACCTGAAGGAGCTATTCAAAAAATACTCGGCCCAGCGTGCTGGCTACGTTACGGAGCTGGAAGACCAGATGTTCAAGCTGGACCTCAAGCCCGACACCACCGAAGGCTCGTCCGTAGTAGGCGCTATCCACCATGTATGGATTGACTTGAAATCGGCCGTTACCGGCCACAATAACCACGCTATCCTCGCTGAGTGTGAGCGCGGTGAGGACGTAGCCAAAAAGGCTTATGCCGAAGCAAGCAAAGCTCAGGACCTGCCTAGCGACCTCAAGTCGATTATTGAAAAGCAGTCGGCTGGCGTTCTCGCTGCCCACAATGAAATCCGCGGCCTGCGCGACTCGTCTAAATAGACCGCAGATTAAACGGATTTCGCAGATACGCTTGTTGCACAGGCTGACTACTCAGGTTTAGAAATAGACTTTGAGAATAACTCGAAAAACCTGCAATAGAAAAGGCTGCCCTCACGAGCAGCCTTTTCTATTGCAGGTTTTTCGAGTTATTCTCAAAGCTTAAAAACGACGACTTAAAAAAGGCTACTCATATGAGTAGCCTTTTTTAGTGTGGATTTCTTTAATCAGCCCGCTTGCAGGCGTATCTGCGAAATCTGTTTGAATCTGCGGTCTATTCGCCTGATTCGCGCTTGCCTTTGTAGCCGCCGCCGTAGCTGCTGCCACCGCCTTGGCCACCTTTGTAGCCACCACGCTGGTAACCACCGCCCTGGCTACTACCACCTCGGTCGCCGCCGTAGCTGCTACCGCCACCTTCGCGGCGGTCACCGCCTTTGTAACCGCCACCATAGGAACTGCCGCCTTCACGACGGTCGCCGCCGTAGCTGCTGCCACCGCGGTTGCCACCACCAAACGGCGGGCGGCCACCTTCGCGGCGGTCGCCGCCGCCGAAGCCGCCGCGACGCTCACCGCCGAAGCCACCTTCGCGGCGCTCGGGACGGTTGGTGCCTTCTTCCTTGGCGGCCGCGTCCTGCACCGGGGTAGCGATGCTGAACGTAACCGGCTGGCCCTGAATGCTGCTGCGACCAAGCTGGCCCACAATCTCTTCGGCAAACTCGTTTGGCACTTCTACGAAGCTGAATTTGTCGTACAGGGCGATGTCGCCCACTTTGTTGCCGGGCAGGTTGGTACTTTCACCAATCAAATCGACTACATCGCGGGGATGCAGGCGGTCCTTCTTGCCCATGCTGATGAACAGGCGGGTGTAGCCGGGGCGGGTAGCACCTTTCTCGCGGCTGGCGTCGAGGCTTTGCTCGTTGCGCTTATCCTCCTTCATGTTCATCTTGAGCAGCGCAGCAGCGATGTCCAGCGAGGTGGTTTCCTCGCTTTGGTCGAGCAAGCGCTGCACGCGGCCGATGTACTTGTCTAGGTTGCCCTTCTCTACTACTTCCTTAATCTGGTTGAGGAAGAGGGTCGTCTTCACTTCCGACACGTCGGCGAACGACGGCACTTGCGCCAGCTTGATGTCGGCTTTGGTGAAGCGCATGATGTCGCGCAGCTTATAGATGTCGCGGCCACTCACGAAGGTGAAGGCGCGGCCACTCTTGCCAGCGCGGCCGGTGCGGCCGATGCGGTGCACGTAGTACTCTTCGTCGGCGGGCAGGTCGTAGTTGAATACGGCCTCCACGTTGTCTACGTCGATACCACGGGCGGCTACGTCGGTAGCAACCAGGATTTCAAGCGTGTTTTTGCGGAATTTATCGAGCGTGTTCTGGCGCTGGACTTGGCTCATGTCGCCGTGCAGGCCGTCGGCGAAGTAGCCTTTGGCTTGCAGGTCGGCCACAATTTCGTCCACCATGCGCTTCGTATTAGCGAAAATGATGGTCGATTTCAGGTTGTACATGTCCATGACGCGGGTCAGGACGTCCTTCTTCTGCGGGCCACGCACTTCGAAGTAGCTCTGCTCGATGTTGGACACCGTCATTTGCTGATGGTTGACCTTCACTACCTGCGGGTCGCGCTGGTACTTCTTGGTCATATCCATAATCGGCTTGCTCATCGTGGCCGAGAAAAACACCGTCTGGCGATTCTCGGGCATCTTGCTGAGCACAAACTCGATATCCTCCCGGAAGCCCATGTCGAGCATTTCGTCGGCTTCGTCGAGGATGATTTTGGTCGCCTTATCGAGCTTCAGCGTGCCGCGCTCGATGTGGTCCATTACGCGGCCGGGCGTGCCGATTACAATTTGCACACCGCGCTCCAGAGCGCGAAACTGCCGGTCGTACGACGAGCCGCCGTAAATGGGCACTACGGCCAGGCCTTTCTTATACTTACCCAACTTCTGGATTTCGCCCGAAACCTGCACGGCAAGCTCACGGGTAGGGCAAAGCACAATCACTTGTACGTCACGGCTTTCGCCGTCCACACCTTCAATGGCGGGAATGGCAAAAGCAGCCGTTTTGCCGGTACCCGTCTGGGCCTGGCCGATAACGTCTTTGCCAGCGAGCAGTACCGGAATGGCGGCTGACTGAATGGGCGAGGCTTCCTCGTAACCCATTTCAGTAATGGCGCGCTGCACTTCGGGCGAGAGGTTGAGCTCGTCAAAACGAACTTTAGGCTTCTCGGTGTTTTTAGCGGGGGTATTTTCTACTTGTTCGGTATCCATGATGGAACGGAATAGGTTGATTTGCTACCTGGTTTATCCAAAACCTGGGCAGCTTGTGGGGGAAAAGAGACTACGCTCTGAAAACAGCCGGCTCAACAGCGGCGGCGCTTCTTCCCCCTCAACCTTCCTGACTAACGACAAGGCGGAAAAAATACGACCGATAAAACGGGAAACTACTCGGCAGCCACTTACTTAACCTGGGCCACCCCGGCCACTCAATGGGACCGTTCTCAAATGCGGGTGCAAAGGTACAAATTTTTTATTGAAAAAGCTAATTTTATTCATAGTTTCAGGTCTTACCCCAGTAGGGAGCGGGGCTTGCCCCCGCCCGGCGTTGAACGAAGCTAGTACAAATCGTTCAACGCCGGGCGGGGGCAAGCCCCGCTCCCTACTGGGGTAAATTCGACATGAAAAGAGCGCCTTCCCGCGGGGAAAGGCGCTCTTTGGGTAGCACGAAAAGCGGCAATTGCTTAGAGCAACGACACTTTTACTGCGTTCGGGCCTTTACGGCCTTGGGCTTCTTCGTACTGAACCTTGTCTTTCTCTTGTAGCGCCTTAGCATCTACGAGGTCGGTGACGTGCACAAAGATATCTTGGCCAGTCTCGTCGTTTTTGATGAAACCAAAGCCTTTGGTCTCATTGAAGAATTTTACCGTTCCGGTCGGCATAATAAAAAAAATTTTGGGTGTCTTCAAAGCCCGGCGGGAAGCTGGGGACCTAAGATGCAAATACACCGGAGCGGACCGGAACAGCACCACAGGGCCTTGAGTTGCGCCAAAGATAAACAAAATTCCCGAACTTCGCCTCGCTCAAAAAAAAGTTATGGACACGCCCGCCGCCCCTACCCACGCTTATGCTCACCTCTTTACTGTGGAGGCGAGCGACATCGACCAGCTCGGCCACGCCAACAATGTAGCCTACGTGCGCTGGGTGCAGGACGTGGCGGCGGCCCACTGGCACCACTTCTTCCCGCCCACCGCCGCCCTACCCCCCCAGGTGTGGGTGATACAGGAGCACCGCGTGCGCTACCTGCGCTCGGCCTACGCCGGCGATGAGCTACGCGCCAGCACCTGGGTCGCCGACGTGAAGGGTGCCAGCTCCCAGCGCCTCACCCGCATCGAGCGCGTGGCCGATGGGCAGCTACTGTGCGCCGCCGAAACACAGTGGGTGCTGCTGGATGCGGGCAGTGGCCGGCCGGTAAGGGTGCCGGGGGAATGGGCGGAAATACTGATGCCAAGTGGTGAGTAGACTTGTTAGCCGTCATTGCGAGCATGCGAAGCAATCGCACACGAACAAAATCGTTTGAATGCCGAGTAGGTGCGATTATTTCGCGATACACATAGCAATTTAACTTCCAATGAATTAACTCAAGCTAAAGCTTGGTCTATTTGGCTCTGCGTCGTTCCACAATCAAGACAAACAAAGACGTTTATTACGCAACAATCCGCTATATCATAGTCATCACCTATTGAGTCTATTGTCGCGTAGCAAGTCATTAGCTGTTTGCATTCTGTACAATTAGGATATTCTACTCGCTCCCCAGTGGCTATTCCCCCAAGCTTGTGCCTAGTGCCAGCGACATCATTCCATTTATAACCGACAGCAGCTTTCGCTTCTTCAGTTTCTGGAACTGTAATTAGTTTAATTTCCGGTATCAGCGCCATATTCTCAAAAAGTTAATGCCTGCCCCCTTCCGCATCTATTCCGCCTCGGCCGGCTCCGGCAAGACGTACCAATTAACGAAAGAATACCTGAAGCTGGCGCTGGGCTACCCCCAGCCAGCCGACCCATCGGGCGAGCGGCTGTATAAGGCTGATTATTTTAAGAGTATTCTGGCCATCACCTTCACCAACGACGCGGCGGGCGAGATGAAGGAACGCATTGTGGGCGCGCTGCGGCGCTTCGCGCAGGACGGGGGGGGTAGGGAGGATGCCTTATTAACGGAGGTGGCGGCCGAGCTGGCGCAGGAAGGGCAATTGCCGAAGAGCCTGCGCACGCCGGCCGAGTGGCAGCGGGAAGTGCGGCTGCGGGCGCAGGCCACGTTTCGGCTGGTGCTGTACCACTACGCCGATTTTGGGGTGAGCACGATTGACTCGTTTGTGCAGCGCATCGTGACGGCCTTTACGCGGGAGCTGGGCCTGCCCGCCACGTTTGAGGTGGAGCTAGATACCGATAGCGTGCTGCGCTCGGCAGTGGCGGCGCTGATTGACAAGGTGAACCGCGACGCCGATAGCAAGCTGCTGAGCCAGACGCTGGCCGACTACGCGCTGGGCCAGGCCGAGCAGGGCCGCAACTGGAACAAGCTGCCCGATGAGCTACTGGACTTCGGCCGGGCCTTGTTTAACGAGAGCGTGCACGAGGCGGTGGCGCAGCTGGGCCAGAAAACAATGGCCGATTTTCGGGCGCTCGACCAGGATATTCGGGCCCGGCAGCGGGCGGCTGAGGAGGCCGTGCAGGCCCAGACCACGCACGCGCTGGACTTGCTGGCGGCGGCCGGCATTGAGGCCGAGCACCTGGCCAGCGGCAGCGGCGGCATCTACGGGCACTTCACGAAGTGGGAGCGCTGGCTGAGTCCGCCCGACAAGGACGCGCTGTTTCCGACGGCCACGGCCCGCAAGACCATTGAGAGCGGCAAATGGTGGAGCGAGAAGGGCAAGAAGGCCGGCCTGGTGCCCGCCATTGAGGCCGCGCAACCAGCGCTGGAAGACGCGTTTGGCGAACTTCTGGCGCTGCGCGAAAAATATCTACCGGGCTACGTGCTGCTGGGCGCGGTGCAGCCGTTTTTATTTCACGCTTCGCTGCTGAGTGAATTAAATAAATTGGTGGAGGAAATCAGCCGCGAGCGCAACGTAGTATTGATTTCGGAGTTTAACCGGCGCATCGCAGCCATTGTGCTCACCGAGCCAGTACCGTTTATCTACGAGCGAATGGGCGAGAAATACCGGCATCTGCTGATTGACGAGTTTCAGGACACGTCGGTGTTGCAGTGGAATAACCTCCTACCCCTCGTGGAAAACGCGGTGGGCAATGGCGGCCTGTCGCTGGCCGTGGGCGATGCCAAGCAGGCCATTTACCGCTGGCGCGGCGGCGAGCTGGAGCAGATTCTGCGCCTCTACCAGGGCGACACGGATGCGCTGGCCGCGCGGGCGCGCGAGCCGGCTATGCGCCGGCTGCTGAACGAGCGCTACCAGACGTTGCAGCAGAATCTGGAGCCGCATTCGCTCGCCATTAATTACCGCAGCGAGCCGGCGATAATTGAGTTTAATAATGAGTTTTTTACTTATGTGCGGGAGCGGAGTGGCGAGCATGAGGTGGTGCAGGGGATTTTTGAGCCGGGGTTTCGGCAGCAGGTGCCCCCAACGCTCACCTCACCCCCTAGCCCCCTCTCCCGTGGAGAGGGGGAACTAGTTTTTAGCTCTAACTCTAGTCTAGAGACTAGTTCCCCCTCTCCACGGGAGAGGGGGCTAGGGGGTGAGGTGCCCGCAGAGGGCGATGCGCTACCCGGCCACGTCGAGCTACTTTTTACCAAAGACGACGCGCCGGCCCGGCGCTACGCCCCTACCCCCGGCCAGTACCTCGAAGCGCCGCTGCCCGGCTACCTGCCCGACTCCGTGCTCGACTATGCGGAAAGCACCTGCTACCTGGCCTTGCAGCTGGTAGAGCAGGCCCTGGCCGATGGCTACCACCTGCGCGACGTGGCGCTGCTGTGCCGCACCCGCCGCCAGAGCCGGCTGCTGGCTAAGTTTCTGAAAGAGCGCGGCTTTCCGATTATTTCGGCCGATTCGCTGGCGTTGCAGTTTGCGGAAGTGGTGAACCTGCTGGTGGCCGTGATGCGGGTGCTGCACCAGGGCAGCGACACGCTGGCGCGGGCCGAAGCGCTGCTGCTCGTGGACCGCGTGGTGCGCCGCCTACCCCCTACCCCGGCGCGGGCGCGCCACATTGCCGACGTGGCCAATGATACGGAAAGCAGCCGGCCGTTTTTTGACGAGCTGCGCGGCCTGGGCTTCGACGTGGTGGAGAAGAGCACCGGCAACCTGGGCTTGTATGAATTGACTGAGAAGCTCATCGGCACGTTTGGGCTGCTGGGGGCCAACGCGGAGAGCGACTACCTGTTTCGGTTTCTGGATTTGACCTTGGAATTCAGCCTGAAATACGGTAATAATTTAGGCAATTTTCTGACGCACTGGGACGAGCGCAAGGGCGTGCTCAGCATTAACGCGCCGGGCGGGGCCGATGCCGTCACTATTACGACCGTGCACAAGGCCAAGGGCCTGGCGTATGGCGTGGTCATTGTGCCGTTTGCCGATTGGGCGCTGGTGCCGCACGCCGGCGAGCTGCTGTGGGGCCGCCTCGACGCGGCCGACAAACCCCTCCCCGAGCTACCCGACGTGGCCGTGGTGCGCCTCAACAAAACGCTGACCTACACGCCCCTGGCCGACCAGGATGCCGAGGAGCGCGAGAAAACGCTGCTCGACGGCCTCAACACGCTCTACGTGGCTTTTACGCGGCCGCGGCACCGGCTCTATATTCTGAGCAAAGCGCCGGCCGAGACCAGGAAAACGACCGGCGAACTGCCGCTCAGCCCTACCCCCCTGCCTGCGGCCGAACAGGGCCCGGCCCGCGACGTGGCCGACCTGCTGGCCGGCTACCTGCGCCAGCTCGGCCGCTGGCAGCCCGAGGCCACGAGCTTCGTACTGAACCCAGGCGCGCCCCACAACCCAAGCACCAGGCACCAGGCACCAAGCATCAACTTCCCCCTCACTAACCTCACGTCCACGGCCTGGCCCGAGCGCTTGCAGCTGCGCCGCCACGCCACGACGGTGTTTGATTTTGATGAGCAGGAAAAGCTGGGCGAGCTAAACCGCAAGCTGCACTACGCGCTGCGCCGCCTGCTCTCGGCCCGCGACCTGGGCCGCACCTTGCGCCAGCTGGTGACCGAAGGCCTTATCAATCAGCAGGAAAGGCCCGCGCTGGAAGCCGGCCTGGCCCGGCTGCTGGCCGACCCGCGCCTGGCACCCTACTTTGCCGACGACCTGGCGGTGGAGACGGAGCGCGAAATCCTGATTGGCGGCCACACGCAGCGCGCCTACAAGCCCGACCGCATCGTGTTTGGGCCCGGTGCCAGCCGCGCCGAGCAGACCGTGACGCTGCTTGATTTCAAGCTGCCGCCGCCGCAGGATATTCATAAAATCCGGCTGCGCGACTACGCTCGCCTATTTCGGGAGTTGGGCTATGCCGACGTGCGCGGGATTGTTTACTACTTCGGGTCGGGCGAGGTGGTAGTGTTATAGCTGGGCGGCGCATAGGGCAGCGGGTGCTCCGACAGGGGGGGGTAGGCACCGCCGATTGGCTGAAAACCTGGGTAGCCCAACGCGTGGCGGCACCTTCGTTTGGCAGGGCGCGGCCGGCTCAGATAGCGCAGCAATTTCGGGTTTTAAGTGCTTGAAACACTAATCAGTTGAGGGTGGGAAGTTTATTTTCAAAATAGTTCCCTTTCGTAAGTCCGAAGCGTACCAATCCGCGTACCTGAACAAAAGACCGTGCCGGCTGGCACGGCCTATTTACCGAAGTCAGCTTTTGACTACCCGACACGCTCGTTTTAAAGACCCACCATTTGACCTGGTTTTTCACTCTCTATTCATGCTGTCGGTGCCTTTGGTAGCCTCTATCTTTAGGTGGGCTACCCCCTTCGCCGTCCCTGAGACTCTCTGCCGCGCTTTTCCGACGGTAGCCGCATCTCTCCCTTTCTAGCTATTTCCTGATGCACCAGCATTTTTTTGCTGGGCTGGCTGCTCTTTGCCGTTTTTCTACAAACTAGTGGCTGGCAGCCTATTGCGCGTTTTCTTCGGTCA
Source organism: Hymenobacter psoromatis (assembly GCA_001596155.1). Lineage (NCBI taxonomy): Bacteria > Pseudomonadati > Bacteroidota > Cytophagia > Cytophagales > Hymenobacteraceae > Hymenobacter > Hymenobacter psoromatis. Next base: position 1,237,435 of record CP014771.1, read on the forward strand.
CCCATTTCCTTTCCCCTTTTTCATTTTCTCATGAAACACCTGTTAACCAAACCATCGCAGTGGTTGGTGGCGGCTTGTGCTGTCACCGCGCTCTCGGTCTGGGGCGCCACGCGCTACACGCCCCTGGAGGCCAGTAGCCACCGCGAAGCCCCACTCATTGCCGACGACCCGTTGGCCGACAACACCGACGTTTACGCCTTCGTGGACCCCAACGACGCGACGCGGGTCGTGCTCATTGCCGACTACATTCCATTTGAGCTGCCGCAGGGCGGGCCTAACTACAACACGTTTGGTGAGAATATCCGGTACGAGATTCACGTCAAGAACAAGACGGCCTCGAATGCCGATGATATCACGTACCGCTTCGTGTTTACGCGCACCAACCAGGACGGCAGCACGTTTTTCAACGTGCGGCTGGGCGCGCAAAACCTGAAAACCACCTATACCTGCTCAAAAAGCACGGATGGCGGCAACTCGTTTACCAACATTGTGACCAATGGCGTGGTGCCCGCCTACAATATCGGGCCGCGCTCTATTAATACGGCTGTGGGCCTGAACCAGGCCTCGTACACCGCTTACCGCCAGGGTGCGGTGACCACTGCCACGGGCGCGGGCGGCGAGCAGGTGTTCTGCGGCTCGTCGGACGACCCGTTTTTCGTGGACCTGGGGGCCATATTTGACCTGGCTGGCCTGCGCCCCAACAAGGGTAGCCGCGACGGCCTGGCCAAGTACAACGTGCATTCGATTGCGCTGAGCGTGCCGATTACTTCCCTGCAAAAAGACGGCAAAGCGGCCTCGGCGGCGAACACCATCCTCGACCCCGACTACGTGATTGGCGTGTGGGCCTCGGCCAGCCGCCCCACCATGCGCACGCTCAGCAGCACGGGCGGCGCTACTACCGACAACGGCACCTACACGCAGGTTTCGCGCCTGGGCATGCCGCTGCTGAATGAGGCCATCAATCCCATCGGGGCCAAGGATGCCTGGAACCGCGCCATGCCCGGCAGCGAGGCCCCCGCTACCGATGGCTACCTCCAGAACCCCGAGCTTGGCCTGTATATGGCCGACGATGTTCCCATGAACGGCGCGGCTCCCAAGCCCGCCGGCCAGACGTATTATGGCGGAGCGGTGCCGGCCCTCACGGCTCTGCGCATCCAGACCAAGTCGCTGGCGGGCCAGGCGCTGCTAGGCGGCGCCAGCTTCGCGGGCTTTGACTTCCGCGACGGTGCCAATGGTTTATATGGCCTGAAAGGCAATGCCGTCTTGGCCGGTACGGCCCTGGCTGGCCCTTATGCCGACTACCTGCTGCCCGGCCCCGGCCAGCCGCGCTCGGTCGATATCAAGCCTATTTTCCATACCGGCGTGCCCAACCAGGCACCTTACCAGCTGGCTACTGGCAAAGCGGGCAACCCGCTGGCGCCTGGCAAGCCGTTCATCAGCAACTTTTTGCCGGTGGTGGGCGACATGCTGCGCCTGAACATGGCCGTGCCCCCTACCCCCCGCAATTCGGCTGACTTCAGCAACCAGGGCCTGCTGGCCGCCGCGGTGCTGGGCCTCACTGACCCGCGCTTCAACAAGAACGCGACTTTGCAGAATATCCCTAATATGGACGGCTTCCCTAACGGGCGCCGCCTCGAAGACGAAGTAGTGAAGATTGAGTTGCAGGCCGTGAGTGGTGCCGTGCTGGCGGCCATTGGCCTGTGGTACGACGACTACACGCCCAGCAGCACCTCGCCGGTGACGCCGCAGTTGAAGGGCGTGCTGAATTTCACGGCCGGAGTCGAGAAAAACGACACGACATTCCGCGCGTCCTTCCCCTACGTGCAAACGCCGTGGCAGGGCTTCCGCATTCGTCGCTAACTCATTGTCTCATTGTTGCTATCTTCTACTCAAATGACTCCCCAACGTTTACGTACCTATGTCGCGCTGCCTGCCATCGCGGCAGCGGCGGTCGGCCTCTCCCTTTGGAGCCAGACTCGCTACACGCCCCTGGAGGCGTCCTCGCACCGCGAGGCCCCGCTTATTGCCGACGACCCGGTGGCCGACAATACCGACCTCTACGCCTTCGTAGACCCCAACGATGCCACCAAGGTGACCATCGTGGCCAACTACATTCCGTTTGAGCTGCCGCAGGGCGGGCCCAACTACTCGACCTTCGGCGAGAACGTGCGCTACGAGATTCACGTCAAAAACAAGACGACAACCACGGCTGATGATATTACTTATCGCTTTGTCTTCACGCGCACCAATGGCGACCCGACCACTTTCTTCAATATCCGGCTGGGCGCGCAGAATCTGAAAACCACCTATACCTGCTCGAAAAGCACGGATGGTGGCGCTACGTTCACAGATATTGTGACTAACGGGGTGGTGCCGGCCAACAACATCGGGCCGCGCTCCATCAATGGCGGGGCGGGCCTGGCCAAGGCTAACTACGAAACCGACGTGCGCGAAAGTGCCATCACCACGGCTTCGACGGGGGAGAAAATGCTGTGCGGCCCGGTCGATGACCCGTTTTTTGCCGACCTGGGAGCCATTTTCGACCTGGCTAATATTCGGCCCACCAACGCCACCGACGGCCTGGCGCGCAAGAACTGCCACTCGATTACGATGAGCATTCCGATTGCCAATCTGCAAAAAGATGGCAAAGCCTTAGCGAGCGCCACTACCATCCTGGACCCCGACTACGTGATTGGTGTGTGGGCCTCGGCCAGCCGCCCCGCCGTGCAGACTTTCTCGGCGGCCACGGGCCCCGGCACCAGCGGTGCCTGGGTGCAGGTTTCGCGCCTGGGCATGCCGCTGACCAACGAGGTTATCAGCCCCATCAGCGACAAAGACGCCTGGAATGCCCGCTCGCCCTACAACGAGTCGGCCCTGACTGATGGCTACCTCCAGAACCCCGAGCTGGGCCTGTATATGGCCGACGACAGCCCCATGAACGGCGCGGCTCCCAAGCCCGCCGGCCAGACGTATTACGGCCAGGCTATTCCGAACCTGGTGGCTCTGCGGATTCAGAGCAAGTCGCTGGCGGGCCAGCCGGGCTTCGGCAACGGCTTCGACTTCCGCAACGGCGCGGCGGGGCTGAGTGCCTTGTATAATCCGGCGGCGGGGTCTAATGCGGGCACGGCTTTCGCGCCGCCCGTTGACGGCGGCTACGGCGCATACCTGCTGAACGGCGGCAACGCGGGTTCGCCGCGTTCGGTTGACATCAAGCCGATTTTCCACACTGGCGTGCCCAATGCCATCCCATATCAGCTGGCCACGGGCAAAACGGCGCTGGTCGCTGGCAAGCCCGCCGTTAACCCGCTCACGGCCGGCAAGCCGTTCATCAACAACTTTTTGCCGGTGGTAGGCGACATGCTGCGCCTGAACATGGCCGTGCCCCCTACCCCCCGCAATTCGGCTGACTTCAGCAACCAGGGCCTGCTGGCCGCCGCGGCGCTGGGGCTTGCTGACCCGCGCTTCAACACGAGCGCGGCCTTGCAGAATATTCCCAACATGGATGGCTTCCCCAATGGGCGCCGCCTGGAGGATGCCGTGGTTCAGATTGAGCTGAAGGCCGTGAGTGGCGTGGTGCTGGCCGCCATTGGCCTGTGGTACGACGACTTTACTACTGCCGCCCCCACCCCTTTAACACCGCAGCTGAACGGGGTGCTGACCTTCACGACGGGGGTAGAGACAAACGACACGACCTTCCGGGCCGCGTTTCCGTTCCTGCAAACGCCGTGGATAGGCACTGGCTCGGCCAGCGGCCCGACCAATACGGTGATTATCCCGGACCTGACGGTGAGCACGGCGATGCCCGTGGAATCGGGCACGTATAACAACGTGACCATTACCGGCACCGGCGTGGCTTCCTTTAATGGCCCCATCGTGGTAAATGGTACCCTGACCGTGCAAACCGGCGGCGTGCTGAGCACCCGCGGCGTGCTGGCGACCAACTGCCTGCCCATCACCGGCCCCGGCAGCTTTGTGCTCCAGCAAGGCGCTACGCTGCGCATTTGCAGCCCCGATGGCATTTCGGCTTCGGGCGCCACGGGCTCGATTCAGTTGGCCGGCACGCGCACCTACGCCGCCGATGCCAGCTACGAGTATAATGGCCTGGAAGCCCAGGCCACTGGCACGGGCCTGCCCAGCATGGTGCGCAACCTGACGGTGAACAACGCCGCCGGCCTGACCGTGAACAACGGGGGGATAAGTGTATCGCAGCTGGTGGCCCTGACCAATGGCAACCTGACGACCAGCGCCAACCAGATGCTGACGCTGCTCTCGACCCCCACCAACGGCACGGCCCTGGTAGTGAACACCAACGGCTCGGTAACGGGCCCCGCTACTATGCAACGCGCCATCGACCCCACCTTCAACGCCGGGGTAGGCTACCACCACTACAGCTCGCCGATGGTGAGCACCACGCTGGGCGACCTGACGACCACGCCGGGCTTCTCGCCGATTTTCAACACGGCCTATAATACCGCCGCCATGCCGAAGGCCACGACGCCCTTCCCCAACGTGTTTGCCTATGACCAGGCCCGCGTGACGACCAGCGGCAACCCCGGCTCGCAGGACTTCGACCTGGGCTTCTTCGTGCCGGCCGATGCCAACACGACCATGACGCCGCTGGTGGGCTACGACCTGAACATCGCGGCCAGCTCGACGGTGGACCTGATGGGCACGCTCAACAACGGCCCGGTAGCCATCAGCAACCTGAACCGGGGCACCCAGACGCAAAGCGGCTGGCAGCTGCTGGGCAACCCCTACCCCTCGCCGATTGACTTCAGCCAGACGGTGGGCGTCGCCAGCACCAACATGGACAACGCCGTGTACGTGTACCAGAGCACCGGCCAGTACGTGGGCCAGTACCGCAGCTACGTGAACGGCATGGGCGGCAGCTCGCAAGTGGCCGCCATGCAGGGCTTCTTCATGCGGGCCACTACCCCCAACCAGATGGCCAGCCTGGCCCTGACCAACGATTCGCGCGTGACCACGTTCGCCACCACGCCGAGCTTCAACCGCACCGCCGCCGACACCCGGCCCCAGGTGCGCCTGCGCCTGCAAGGCAGCACGCCACTCATCGACGAGGCATATGTGTACTTTGAGAAGGGGGCCACGGCCGACTTCGACTCGCGCTTCGATGCCTACAAGCTGCCGAACTCTTCGGGCCTGAGCGTGGGTAGTCTTATTACCAGCAACGAGCTGTCGGTGAATGGCTTGCCACCGATTACGGGCAGCACCACCGTGTCGCTGAACGTGCAGGTGCCCGCCGTTGGCACTTACGCCCTGAACGCGCTGGACCTGCTCAACTTCGACGCCAGCACCCAGGTGTATTTGCTTGACAACCAGACCGGGGCGCGCATCGACCTGAGCAAGCAGCCGCTGTATAGCTTCACGGCCAGCGCCACGGCGCTGCCGGGCCGCTTCGTGCTGCTGTTTGGGCCCAACACGCCGCTGGCGGCTACCCCCTCGGCCCTGGCCCAGCAGGTGCAGCTGTTCCCGAACCCGGCCCACGACAGCTTCACGCTGGTAGTGCCCGCCGAGTTGGGCCACGGCTCGGTGAGCGCCACGCTCTACAACCAGCTTGGCCAGGTGGTGACCAAGCAGACGCTGCCCCTGACCGCCGCCGGTGCCACGGCCCAGTTTGACGTGTCGTACCTCACGGCGGGCGTCTATACGCTCCAGCTGAAGACGGGCGAAAACCAGGTGGTGAAACGCGTGGTAGTTACCAATTAATAAACCGACCGGCAACGCACCCCAGGCCTACTTTGCAGCGCCTGGGGTGTAGCCCGACCGCTTTATCCCTCTCACTCTCAAGTCTCTTCTCCGATGAAAAAATATACCATTGCCAGCGCCGTCGCCACCGTGGCGGTGTGCCTGCTGGGGGCCGCTACCCCCGCCCTGGCCCAGGCCGGTGCCCCCGGCTCGGGTGGCCCTACCCCCACTGGCCCCAGCCCTACGCAGGTGCCCATTGATGGCGGCGCTTCGCTGCTGCTGGCCAGCGGCGTGGCCTTTGGCCTCAAAAAGCTGCGCGACCGCCGCCGCGCGCGGTAGCCACACGCTTTTTTTCCGCTCTAAACCTTACGCCGCGCTAACCACCCGTGAGTTTAAACCGGCCCCTCCTTAGTAAGAGGGGTCGGTTTTGCGTTTGGGCAACTGGCGTTAGCTGGCAGTGAAAGGAACAAAAAGGCCACCGCATTCTTTGGGTGAATTGAGCCTGGCCCGCCCGGCTGCCCACTGTGGCGCAACACCGGGCCGCCCGGCCTCGTCTATAGTTCCCGCGGCCGACCTTTGCGCCGACTCATTCTCCACTGATGCTCCTCACCCAACCTGCTGCCTGGCCGCGCCTGGCCCTGGCTTCCTCTCTTTTGCTGGCTACCGGCTGCCGCGTAGCCCAAACCACTACCCCCGCCCAGGCCGTGGCCGCCACCGTGACCAGCGCGCCCGCCGCGCCGGTGGCCCCCGTGGTGCCCGACGTACCCGCGCCGGCCAGCACTGCCCCTACCCCCCCCGCCGGCCCCACCGTGGCCGAAGCCGCCCAGGCGCAGTGGTACCTGCGCGACCCGCAGCTGGACAAAACGCCCGGCACCGGCACCACCCGCACCTATGCCGAGCTGTTGAAAGGCCGCACGCCCGCGCCCGTTATCGTGGCCGTGATTGACTCGGGCATCGACACCGCGCACGTGGACCTCAAGCCCATGCTGTGGCGCAACCCCGGCGAAATTCCGGGTAATGGCATTGACGATGACCACAATGGCTACATCGACGACGTGCACGGCTGGAATTTTCTGGGGGGTAAGGACGGCCGTAATATCTCGGTCGAAACCCTCGAATCGACGCGCATCGTGGCCAAGTACGGGCCGCGCTTCGCAGGCAAAACCAGCGCCCAGATTAAGCCCACCGAGCGCGCCGACTACTCACTCTATCTCAAGGCCAAGAAGGCCTACGACACCAAGCGCAAGGAGCTAACCGGCGAGGTGAGCCAGTATGACCAGACTAAGGGCTTCATTACGCAGCTTAGCTCCGCTATCAAGGAAAAAGCGGGGGTAGCGAAAGTGGACACGACCACCCTGCGCGTAGCCGCCGCCAACATCCCGAGTGAGGACCTGAAAGGCGCACTCATGAGCCTGTACCAGAACATGAAGCAGGGCGGCATTGGCGACACCGATGCGCTGCTGGCCGAGCTCGATACGGAGATGAAGGACCAGCGCGAACAGCTCGACTACAGCATGAACACCAAGTCCACTGCCCGCGCCGAGATTGTGGGCGACAACCCCGACGACGTGAACCAGCGCAACTATGGCAACAACGACGTGATGGGCCCCGACGCCCTGCACGGCACGCACGTGGCCGGCATTATTGCGGCCGTGCGCAACAATAACATTGGTATTCAGGGCATTGCCGCCACTCCGGTGCAGATAATGAGCGTGCGCACCGTGCCCAACGGCGACGAGCGCGACAAGGACGTGGCCAACGCCATCCGCTACGCCGTGGACAATGGCGCGCAGATTATCAATATGAGCTTTGGCAAGGAATTCTCGCCCCACCGCGCCGCCGTGGAAGCGGCCTATAAATACGCCGCCAGCAAGAACGTGCTGCTGGTGCACGCCGCTGGCAATGAGGACGATAACCTCGACGTGACGGCGCACTACCCCTCCTCGTTCTACCTCAACGGCGCGGTGCCGCCCAACCTGCTCACCATCGGCGCCTCCGGCCCGCAGGACGATGAGAACCTACCCGCCAGCTTCAGCAACTACTCCAAGCGCCAGGTCGATGTGTTCGCGCCCGGCGTGGGCATTTATTCTACCTTGCCCGGCAATAAATACGGCATGGAAAGCGGCACCAGCATGGCGTCGCCCGTCACGGCGGGGATAGCGGCGGTGCTCAAGTCATACTTTCCCAGCCTCACGGCCGTTGACCTCAAGCGCATTATCCGGCAGTCGGCCCAGGTGCACCATACCCAGGTGCTGGTGCCCGGCGAAAATGGTAAGAAGGCTGATTTCAGCACCTTATCCGCCAGCGGCGGCATCGTGGACCTCTACGAGGCCGTGCGCCTGGCCAGCCAGGAAGCCGCCGCCAAGAAATAAATTAAAAAGTAAAAGTGATGAATTAAAAATAGTGGATTCAGCGACTTAAAATGCTGAGCCCACCATTTTTAATTCATCACTTTTACTTTTTAATTCCCTACTTGCGCCAGCTATGGTTCCTCAATTATTCATCCTGGAGCGCCTGCGTCGGCTGCGGGCGGCCCAAGCCGCTGGCCCTACCCGCTCCCTGGCCGGCCACCCCGCCCTTGCCGATGCGTCCCTGGTCGCCGCCCCTCACCCGGCCCGGCCCGCGTGGCGGCGGCAGGCCGGCGGCATTTTATACCTGATAGCCGGCGTTTTTTCGGCGGCCCTGGGGCTGGAGTCCTTCATTCTGCCTAATGGCCTGTTCGACGGCGGGGTTACCGGCATCTCGCTGCTGGCGGCGCGGCTGCTGCCCAGCCTGCCGTTTTCGGTATTTCTGGTGCTGCTGAATTTACCCTTTATCTGGCTGGGCTACCGGCAGTTGGGTAAGACGTTTGCGGTGAAGGCGCTGGCGGCCATTCTGGGGTTGGCGCTGGTGCTGGTGGTGGTGCATTTCCCGGTTATTACCCAGGACAAGATGCTGATTGCCGTGTTTGGCGGCTTCTTCTTAGGAGCGGGCATTGGGCTGGCCATGCGCGGCGGCGGCGTGCTCGACGGCACCGAAATCCTGGCCGTTTACCTGAGCCGCAAGGCCAGCCTGAGCGTGGGCGATTTTGTGCTGGTGCTCAATATCTTAATCTTTCTGGTCGTAGCCCTGGTCATATCAGTGCAAACGGCGCTCTACTCCATTCTCACCTACCTGGCCGCTTCCAAAACCATTGAGTTTGTGGTCAATGGCATTGAGGAATACACCGGCGTCACCATCATTTCAGCGCAGAGCGATGCCATTCGGCGCGCCCTCACCGAGCGCCTGGGCCGGGGCGTGACGGTCTATGCCGGGCACCGCGGCTACGGCTCGCACGGCGAGCAGCCCAGCCCCATCGACATCGTGTTCACCGTAGTCACCCGCCTCGAAGTTAGCCAGGTTACTACCGAGGTTAATCAGCTCGACCCCAAGGCGTTCATCATCATGCACAGCGTCAACGACGCCAAAGGTGGCATGGTGAAGAAGCGGGCGTTACATTAAAGAAGACAGGCCTTGGCCGCGCTAAAGGGGGGTAGGGAGGATTACGCGGGCCGTGGTTTTTCATACCCCCTTCGGTAGGGTCAAATTCTCACCTGGGCTACCTTTGCGGGTATGTCCGCACCCTCTACGCCGCTTACGCTCGCTGGCCTTTTTATTTATCCGGTTAAGTCATTGGGCGGCATCAGCCTGCCGGCTGCCGACCTCACGCCGCAGGGCCTGCGCCACGACCGCCGCTGGCTGATAGTGGACGAGCGCAACCGCTTCCTGACCCAGCGCGAGCACGCCGAAATGGCGCTGCTGGTCGTCGAGCCGGCCCACAACGGCTTTTTGCTGCGCCACCGGCAGCGGCCCGCGCTGCTACCCCTCTACATTCCGTTCGAGGCCACGCCCAAGCGCACGCTTTTCGTCACCATCTGGGATGATATGGTGTTTGCCTGGCGCGGCACCAAGGCCGCCGATGAGTGGCTGAGCGAGGCCCTGGGCCAGCCTTGCAAGCTGGTGTATATGTCGGACATGGCCCGCCGCGAGTGCGAGCCCGAGCGCAACCCGGCCGGCACGCTCGTCAGCTTTGCCGACGGCTACCCCTACCTGCTGGTCACCGAAGAGTCGCTGGCCAAGCTAAACACGCAGCTCACCGAGCCCGTGCCGATGAACCGTTTCCGCCCCAACCTGATACTACGCGGGGCCGCCGCCGACGCCGAAATGGCCTGGTCTAGCCTGCGCATCAACGACTTGCACTTTCGGGCGGTGCGCGGCTGCGGGCGCTGCATAGTCACGACCATCGACCAGGCCACGGCCCATAAAAACCCGGCCGGCGAGCCGCTGCGCACGCTGGCCACCTACCGCAAGCCCGACCAAAAAGTCATTTTTGGGCAAAACGTGACCGGACCCGTTGCCGGCCACCTGCGGGTGGGCGATGAGGTAGTAGTGAGCTAGCTGCTGCCCTTTGGCCCGTTACGTTTTGGCGCCCGCCAGAACGACGCGCCAAAACGTAAAAGCCCTACCCCTCCCATTTTGGCCAACCTCCGGCCCGGCGCGCCGTTTAGGAGGAGCTATGGAAATAGCCTTTGTTCTGGATTTTTTGCGCCGCCTGGCGGCGAATAACAACACGGTTTGGATGCAAGAGCATCGCGCTGACTACCTGCGTGCCCGCGACAACTTCGTCAGCCTCGTGGCTGATGTGCTGCGCCGGGCCACGCCCGCCCTGCCCGAGCTGGCGGGCCTCACGCCGGCGCAGGCCATGTTCCGACTGCATAAAAATGACCGCAGCCAGCGCGACCCCGAGCCCTACAAGGGCCGCTTGGGCGCGGGGCTGGTGCCGGGCGGGCGCCACGCGCTACGCGCCGGCTACTCCGTGGCCCTGATGCCGGGCGGCGGCTCGTGGCTGCGGGCCGGACGCTTCCGCCCTATCCCCGCCGAGCTGGCCGCCATCAGGCAGGAGATTCAGTATGATAGTGCTGACTTTCACCGCATTATTACAGATACGCACCTGCTCCAGCACTTCCCTGCCGGCCTGGACAGGAGTGTAGAGCAGCTTAGCCGACCACCGCGCGGCTACGCTGCCGACGACCCCGACCTGGCCTATCTCAAGCTCAAAAGCTTTGGCATGGTCCGCCTTTTTTCGGATGAAGAAGTGGTTGCCCCGGATTTTATTGACCGCCTGGTGGCGGGAATGGTGGCCGCCCGGCCGTGGGTAGCATACCTCAACCAAGCCCTCCTTACCGAGTAGCGGGCCCGCCGATTAAAACAACCCGAACAGCTTGCCCTCAATGCGCTCGATAATAGTACCCAGGTCCTCGGGGCGCTTCACATAGTCCAGCTCGTTGACATCCACGATGAGCAGCTTACCGTATTTGTAGCCGGCAATCCACTGGTCGTAGTGTTCGTTAAGGTTTTTCAGGTACTCAATGCTGATGGAATTTTCGTATTCGCGGCCCCGTTTTTCAATCTGCCCGATGAGCTTGGGCAGGTCGGCGCGCAGGTAGAGCAGCAGGTCGGGTGGGTTCACCAGGCTGATGAGGCTCTCGAAGAGGGCGTAGTAATTAGTGTAGTCGCGCTCGGCCAGCAAGCCCGACTGGTGCAGATTGGCCGCGAAGATGTGGGCGTCTTCGTAGATGGTGCGGTCCTGAACAACGCTTTTGCCCTGCTGCACTAAGGTCTTGATGTGCTGCGTTTGACGAAAGCGGGCGTTCAAAAAATATACCTGCAAATGGAACGCCCACCGGGGCATATCCGCGTAGAAGTCTTTGAGATACGGATTATCATCAACTTCTTCTAAAAATACTTCCCAACGAAAATGCTGGGCCAGCTTGTGAGCCAGCGTCGTTTTGCCGGCTCCGATATTGCCGACGATAGCAATGTGCATACACTAAAAAACAGTTGGCGGACGAAATGCGGACGCCAAAGGTAAGCTACTACTCTCTCCTACCCCTGCTTCTAGCTATGATATCCCTGCCTACTGACAATACCCAGCTGCTGAGCCTGCCTGACCAACACGGGGCGCTGCTGGCCGATTACGACTTTTACCCGCACCTCGACCTGCTGCACGTGCGCTGGCACGGCCACCTCACGGCCGATAGCCTGGTGCGCGGCATCAAGGCTGGCATGCGCCTGTTTGAGGGCCGCGACCTGCCTCAGCGGGTGCTCAGCGACCACAGCCTGGTATCGGGCGAGTGGAGCGAGGCCCTACCCTGGCTGCACTACGAATGGCTGCCAGCGGCCACCTACAAAGGCCTGCGCGCGGTGGCCCACGTGCTCTCGCGCGACCCCGCCAGCCGCCTCACCAGCTACCCCGGCAACCCCGAATTTATGGCCGCTGTGCAGCAACAGCTCCGGGCCCGGCCGTTTCGCCACGTGGGGCCGGCCTGGCAGTGGCTCACGCACCATTAAGCCTTTAGCTATTGCTGCACAAGGCATTGAATAGTAGGGGGCGGTGAAAGCAGCGCGAACTGGAAAGTTCGCGCTACCAAGTACTCGTGCAAAAGCAAACAGGCATAAAAAGCACGTCATTCCGAGCTTGCCGAGGAATCTCGCGTGCGTCGTGGAACGAGGCCCGAATAACCCAAGCGAGATTTCTCGGCAAGCTCGGAATGACGTTCTTTTTACTCCATTGCTTTTGACTGACTACTTAGCGGTTGCCCTTGCTTTCGTCGATGCGGTCTTTGACGCGGCGCGCGCCTTGCAGAGTGCGGAATTCGCCCTGGTAGCTGCGCACCGTGAGGCGGTCGTCGAGCGGCAGGTCGAGGCGCACGGCTTCGTAGCGGGCGTTGAGGCGGGTGAGCGTGGCGCTAGCCTCGTCCCATTCCTTGCCGTCCCAGCTGCGGCGCTGGTCGCGGGTAGCATCCAGAAAGCGGCTGTATATATCCAACAATTGCGGGGCCGACAGCTGGTTCACATCCACGCTCTCGTGCATGAATTTGGTCAGGCCGGGGTCGGCGTTAGCTACGAAGCGGGGGGTAGGCGCGGCGGGGCGCGGGGCCGGGGCCGCGGGGCGGCCACCGGCCAGGTCGCCCCGGCGCAAAAGGCTGTCTTGGCGTGCGTTTTGAGCCGTGGCCAGCAGCGGCAGCGCGGCAGCCAGCAGCGTAAAAGTGGTGGGGCGCAGGTAAAAAAGAAGCTTATTCATGGGCTTTAATACGGAATCTGGCACTAAACGCTTGGCTAACTCCGGGCCAACCTAACGTGCCGGGGCAGCGTTGCGTATGCCTACCCGGCGTAGAAGTCGGTTTTTTGGCCGACCTTCGCCCCCTCACCCGTTCGTTATGCCCACTCGCGCTACCCCGGCCATTCCGGCCACGCCCCTGCACATTCAGCCTGCCACCGAGCAGGATATTCCTACCATCATCGAGCTGGCCGAAGCCACCTGGGAACCCACCTACCGCTTCATTATCTCGAAGGAGCAGATTGACTACATGTACCGCGTCATCTACACGCCGGCCTCGCTGCAACGCCAGATGCGCGACCAGCACCACCAGTTTTTGCTGGCCTACGTGGAGGGGCAGCCCAGCGGCTTCGCGTCGTTTTCGGAGAAGCCGGAGGGCGTGTATCACCTCAATAAAATCTACGTCCTGCCCTCGCACCAGGGCCAGGGCCTGGGCCAGAACCTGGTGCAAGCCGTGGTGGGTGCCGTGCGCGAAGCCGGCGGCAAAGCCCTGGAGCTGAACGTGAACCGCCACAACCCGGCGCTGGCTTTCTACGAGCGCCAGGGCTTCGCCCAGCACCGCGAGGAAGATATTGCCATTGGCCCGTACTGGATGAACGACTACGTGCTGCGGAAAGAATTATGAATTGATTCGGCTGTTTCGGCAGTGGGCAAGTCAACTCGTTTTCATAGTCTCTTTTTCTTTCATCCGCAACTCCAGTAACAATTCATAATTTCTAATTTCTCATTCATAATTCCCCAAAATGGCCACCAAACTAACGGTTCTTTCCAACGGCTCGCTGCGCGTAGAAGGCAAAGACATTCAGCTCATTGATGCCCAGGGCAATGCCTACGGCCTCGGCGGGCGCGAGCGCATCAGCATTTGCCGCTGCGGGTTAAGCAAGCAAAAGCCCTTCTGCGACGGGTCGCACAAGGGCCATTTTGAGCACGACGCCACGGCGTTTGACCTGCCCGCGCCCAAGCCAGTGGTGTAGCGGCGGGCTCCTGCCACTCACGATGGCACGTCAGGCTGCGCGGTGCGCGGCCTGACGTTCTTTTTTATTTAGCTGATGGGAATTTCCTACCCCTGCCCCAGCAGCCTGATAACCGCCGCCGGGTCTTCGACCTCGATAATGAGGCGGTTGAATTCTTCGGCTTCGAGGTCCACGACCAGCGTGTGGTCGCGGTGCTGCACGTCGAAAAACGTGGGCTTGTGGTCGGGTATGTTGTCGAGGAAGAACGTGCCGGCCGTTATCAGCCCCGGCACGTAGGTGCCCGCGGCCCGAATGCCCGCCAGGTGCGCGGCGGCGGCCGGGTCGTAGCGCACACCTTTGATGTGCACGCGCGGAATGCGCAGCTCGCTGCGAAACGACCAGAGCTTATGCCAGCCCTCAACGGTGAAAACAATGTCGGCGTCGTGTTGGTGAACGGTGACCATGAGAACGGGGGGTAGGGCTGGCGTGAGCTAGGCCGCAATATTACCCAAGGTTTTGGGTCCCAGCATCAGCCAGAGGTTTAGGCGCACCACGTCGCCCATCGAGTCGCAGTGGTCGAACTTTTGGGTGCGGTGGTAGCGGTTGAGGGCGGCTTTGAGCTCATCTACTTTGTCGGGCGGGGCCAGCTCCTGGCGGCGCATCACGTCTAACAAAGCCTTGAGGCGGTGGCGCTCGGCGCGGGCGCGGCGGGCCATGAGGGTGCGCTCCTCGGCCTGGTACTGGCGCAGCGTAGAGGGCTTGAGCAGGCGGGCGCACAGCGCCACCACGGCGTAGTTGTCCTGGAACGACTGGGGCACGTACATGGCCCGGCGGCCCTCGTAGCTCTGCTGGTCGAAGTCGATGGCGCGCACCCGATATTGCTCGTCTTCAAAGTCGGGCGTCACATCAATAACGTAGTTGTAGGCCCGCATATCGCCCAGCAGCCGGGCAAAGCAGCGCTCGTTGAACTTGACAAACTCCTTAGCGATGCGCACCTGGTTGAGGTGCGGCTGGTTGAGCCGCAGCCTGATAAAATCATCGCCCGGAATGCCGGCAATGTGTTCCTCAATGAGCGTATTGCCGGTATCGACGAGGTAGTTCATCGAGTTGGGCGACAGCAAATGCTCCAGCTCCAGGCCGTAGAGGCGTGAGGCATCGGCCTGCTTCACGTAGAAGTAGTCGTAGTTGTCGTTGAGCTGATTGAGGATGCGCACCCGAAACGGGTGCGAGTTGCCGAAGCGGCAGTAGTCAATGCGGTCGGCCAGCAGGTCATCGGCAAACGACAGGTCGCCGGCCGTTTTGAGCAGCGCGTACACCTGCACCAGGCCCTGGCTGAGCGCCAGCAGGTCGTGCGGCTCGTAAAAAACCGTTTGCCACAGCGTGTCCTTCCCCGCCCGGTCGAGCAGCGGAAATGAGTTGCTGAAGCGCAGCAAATCGGCGTAGCTCACCGGTAGCGGTGTCGCGCGGTCGTAGTCGCGCAGGTACTGGCGCAGCGCCGGCGTGAGGGGGTAGCTCGGCTTTTTGCGGGAGATATCCATGTTGGCAACGGGTGACTGGGTGAGTGAGCGAATGGGTAACTGATTTCGGCGGGCATTCACTCATTCGCTCACTCACCCATTCACCCATTGGCCTATCCCGCCAGCTCGGTCACCAGCTCCACGTATTGCTGGCGGGCGGCGTCTTTGCTGAGGCCGGCGAGCTGATGCCAGGCATCGTGTTTGGCGATGGCCTTGAAGTCGAACCCACCGGGGCGCGGGGCGGTAACGTCGCCCTCGGTGCCCTGCTTATAAAGCGCATAAAGCTGAAGCAGCACCGTGTTGGCGGGCTTGGCCGGGAGCTGCTGGGCCTGCTGGGCCGCAGCCTCAAAATCTTGTTGGGTAGTCATGGGATTGGGTAATGGGTAATGGGTAGTGGGTAGTGGGTAAAGAACGTCATTACTTCTCATTACCCATTACCCAGCCAGCGTAGTGAGGGGGGTAGGCGGCGCGGGCCGCGTGGGCACCGAGCCATCGGGGCGGGCCCAGGGCAGCCGCGGGGCCAGGGGCAACGCCAGCAGCCGGGGCACGGTCTGGGCCGCCGGGTCAGGGTAGGCGGGCACGCCGATAGTTACCTCGGCCTGCGGCACATTCAGGCGTAGCGTGCGGTGTAAATAGTCCCATATACTGAGCACTACGCCGAAGTTGCTGTCCGTTTCGCGCCGCACCTGCGAGTGGTGAATGCCGTGGGCGCGGGGCGTGATGAGCAGGCGCGCCAGGGGCGCTTCCACGGCCAGCGGCAGCCGCCAGTTGCTGTGCTGAAACGCCGTGCAGGCCTCAAACACGGCCTCGTAGCTCAGCACCGTGGCCGGGCGCACGCCCAGCAGCGCTGGCAGCGCCGCCCGGTATGGGATGCTGGCCAGCATCTCGCCAAAGTGAAAGCGCCAAGCGGTGGTCAGGTCCATGTCGAGGTCGGCGTGGTGCACGCGGTGCAGACGCCACAGCAGCGGCGCGTGCAGCAGCCGGTGCCAGGTGTAGGCCAGGTAATCGAGCAGCAGCACTTCGGCGGCGGTGCGCAGCGGCTCGGGCAGGCGGGCGAGGGGTAGGCGGCGCGGGGCCAGCGCGGGCGCGAAATGGACCATTGCCGGCAGCAGCGTGAGGCGCATGGCGGGCAGCGCGGGCGCGGCCAGCAGCACGTTGCGCGGCCAGCGCTCGGGGCGCGGGCGGGTGCGGCGGCGCAGCGGGCGGCGGGTTTCGAGCAGCAGCAGGCCCAGGCCCAGCACGGCCAGCGCGGGGCCAGCCCAGCGGTCGAAACGGCGGAGTAGTGTAGCGGGAGTAGGCATGGGAGTTAAGAGTTAAGAGTTGAGAGTTTAGGACTTACGCAAATCGTTTGTCATTGCGAGCAAAGCGAAGCAATCGCACCCAAACGAGTCGTGCGCCAATCGTTCTGGGGCGATTGCCGCGCTTCGCTCGCAATGACAAACGATTTGCGTAAGTCCCAGAGTTGAAAATTCAACCCTACCTTTTAACTCTTAACTCTCAACTCTCAACTCCCATGCCTACCCGTCCGCTGCTACTCCTTGCCGCGCTGAGCCTCACCGGCCCGGCGGCTTTCGCCCAAAAAACGCTGCTGCACTGCGGCCACCTGCTCGACGTGCGCGGCGGCCGCACGCTCAGCCAGCAAACTATTGTGGTGGAAAAGGGCCGCATCACGGCCGTGCAGAGCGGCTACACCGCCGCCGCCGGGCCGCAGGACCAGGTTATTAACCTGGAAGATAAAACGGTAATGCCCGGCTTCATCGACTGCCACGTGCACCTCGAAGCCACGCCCAGCCGCAACTCCTTCCGCGAGCGCTTCACCCTCAACCCGGCCGACGTGGCCTACCGCGCCGAGGTCAACGCCCTCGTCACCCTGCGCGCCGGCTTCACCACGGTGCGCGACTGCGGGGGCTCGGGCGTCAACATCGCGCTGCGCAAGGCCGTGGCGCAGGGGCTGGTGCCGGGGCCGCGCATCTACACGGCGGGCACGGCCATTTCGAGCACCGGCGGGCACATGGACGACACCGACGGGCTTAGCGACTTTATGATTGAAAAGCTGAACCCCGGCACCGCCGAGGGGGTAGCCAACGGCCCCGACCAGTGCCGCCAAGCCGTGCGCGAGCAGTTCCGGCGCGGCGTGGACCTCATCAAAATCGCCAGCACCGGCGGCGTGCTCGACCTGAGCAAGGACGGCAGCGGCGCGCAGTATTCGGAAGAAGAAATCCGGGCCATCGTGAGCACGGCCCGCGACCTGGGCCTGCCCGTGGCCTGCCACGCCCACGGCGCGGAGGGCATCAAGCGGGCTATTCGGGCCGGCGTCACGAGCATCGAGCACAGCTCGCTCATGGACGCCGAAGCCATCCAGCTGATGGTCAAAAACCGCACCTGGTACGTGCCCACCATCATCGCCGGCAAGTCGGTAGCCGACACCACGCGGCGGCACCCCGACTACTTCCCGCCCGTTATCGCCGCCAAGGCGCTCAACATCGGTTCGCAAATTCAGGCCACCTTCGGGCGGGCCATCAAGCAGCATGTGCGCGTGGCCTTCGGCACCGACGCGGGCGTGTACCGCCACGGTCAGAACGCGCTGGAATTCGGTTACATGACCGAGGCCGGCATGGCACCCATCGACGCCATTCGCGCCGCCACCGTCAACGCCGCCGAGCTGGTCGGCGACCCCCAGAATCTGGGCGCGCTCGAAGTTGGGAAGTATGCTGACGTGGTGGCCGTGGAGGGCGACCCGCTGAAGGATATTTCGACGCTGACCCGGCCGAAATTCGTGATGAAAGAAGGCCAGGTGTACGTGGGTCAGTAGCGCGAACTTTCCAGTAACGGGGCGGGCTGCCGGCTTTTTCGGCCGGCTGTCCGCTCGTCGGGCGCGCCGTTCGTTCTAGCAGAGAGCGGACAGCCGGCTGAAAAAGCCGGCAGCCCGCCCCATTGAACGCTACTTCACCACCTCCACTTTCATCCCCACCTCCTCCACCGGCCACTTGTCCTGGGGGTCCACTTTCACCTGGGAGATTTTATCCACCACATCCAGCCCTTCGATTACCTCGCCAAAAACCGTGTATTTGCCATCGAGCGAGGGCACGCCGCCCTGGGTGGCGTAGGCCCGCACCTGGGCCGGGGTGAGGGGCCGGCCGGCGGCGGCGCGGCTCTGGTAGGGCGTCAGCTTTTCGCCCACCACGAAGTAAAAATCGGTGTTTGACGACAAATGGCCGGGGTTCTGGTCGTCGTCGTAGCGGGCCATGCCCAGCGCGCCTTTCACGTGGAAGTGATTGGGCCGCATTTCGGGGGGTAGGCGGTAGCGGCGCAGGCGAATGGTGCGCGGCCCCGTGGTTTGGCCACCCTGCACGGCAAAGCCCTTCACCACGCGATTAAACACCGTTTCGTCGAACACGCCGCGGCGGGCCAGCAGCAAAAAATTGGCCTTGTGCAGGGGCGTATCATCAAACAGCCGCACCCGGATGTTGCCCAGGCGCGTCCGCACCAGCACCTCCGAGCCGGGATATTGGCGGCCGTAGGCCAGCAGCGCGGCCGGCGCGGTGCTGTCGGTGAGGGCCGCGATGTCGGGGCCGGGCGGCTTGGGCGGCGGCGGGGGCGCGGTGGCGGCGGGCTGGTCGGCCGGGCCGCAGGCGGCGAGGAACGCCAGGGGCAGGAGGTAACGCATAAGGTTTAATGACTGATGCGGTGGCGGGGCGGGCTGCCGGCTTTTTCGGCCGGCTGTCCGCTCTCTACTAGAACGAACGGCGCGCCCGACGAGCGGACAGCCGGCTGAAAAAGCCGGCAGCCCGCCCCGCCACCGCATTAAGCCCTACTTCTTCACTTTTATTTTGACCTTCACCCCGGCGGGGGCAGCGGGGGTAGGGGCGGCGGGCGCGATGGGCTCGGGCGGGGGCGGCGGGGCGGCCTCGCCGTCGGTGGCCTTTATCTCGTCGGGGGCGATGACCTTTTGCTGCTTTTGCTGGGCTATGAGCAGCTGCTCACTGGCCAGGGTGTTGTCTTTCCAGGCCTTGAGCTGGGTGGTCAGGTGCTCCTTTTCGTCCTTGCTGAGCTTGGGCGGGGCCATGAGCTTGCTGAGGTCGGGGCGGCCGCCCTCCTGCCAGGCCGTGAGCCACATGGAGGCCACCATCGGCGAAGCGCCCTTGAGGCGGAAGGCCACCTGGCCGCCCACCTCCTTCTCATAAGCATCGGCGAAGGCGTCGGAATAGCGGCGCTGGGTTTTGCCAAAGCGGTGCGAAAACGTGTACTTGGTCTGGGGCGTGAAGCCCTTGCTCACCTTGCTTTCGAGGTCATACGTCTCCGTGAGGAAGCCGTAGCTATTCTGAAGAACGCCCCAGATGCTGGCCAGCGGGTCTTTCAGCACCTTGCCTTCCTCGCCATTAAGCTTGTAGTCTTTCAGAAAACGCTCGGGCAGCTGGCTCTCCCAGAGGGCGTGCAGGCCGGTCTGGCCCGAGAGCTGGCCGTCGTAGTTGACGGTGGTGTGCAGCGGCACGAACGCATCGGCGGTGTAGTGGCTCAGCTCGGCCGAATACTTGATGATGGCCACCGTGTCGAGCGCGCTGAAGGCGGCGGCCAGCTTGTTCTTGGTTTCGATGACCACCCACGGCACGGTGCCGTACTTTTTGAGCGTGTCGGCCGAAAATTTACTTACCGCCTCGTCGTAGTTGCGCGGCACCTTGGCAAAGGGATTATCCTCCGAGTAGTGGTCCAGGTCGATGAAGTGCTTGGGGCCTTCGGTGGGGTCCTGGTTGCGGCGCTCGTCGGGGGCGGTGCTCAGGCGCACCAGCTCGGCCATGTGCCGAAAATAGAAAGCCTGCATGCCGGCCGGCAATTCATAAACGGCCACCTGCGTGATAACGCGGTGCCCCAAAAAGCCCCAGGCGCGCGCGGCGGGGGCGGCTGGGCCCAGCAGCAACGCCGCTAGCCCCAGGCTCAGTACTAGTTTTTTCATACGCAATAAGCGCCGGCCCTACCCCCCTCGGGCACGGCCGGCGGCCCCGAAGGTCGGGCCGGGCGGGCATATTTCCACCGGCCGGACCGCCCGCGCGGCCCAGCGGCCGGCCCGGCCCAGCGCAACTTCCCGAAATGCCCCAATCTTATACTATTCCGGCCCAACCCCCGGCCCGGCAGTTTGCGTACACAGGGTATCTTTCCCACCCACTCCCCCCACGTATGATTTCCTACCCCCCCGACACGGGCTAGCGCCCGCCCTCCCCCCGATAGTTCGTTTCGAAGCTTCGTAAAGCTTCTGGCTGTAGCGGTTACCAAGCCCGGCTTCCTACCCAGGAGGCCGGGCTTTTTCGGGGGGGTAGGCCCGCCGGCCCGGCTTCACCTGATCCTCATTCGGCTCTTTACCCTATATTTAGGCGCGGCAACGCTGCCGCCTATTTTTTTCTGGTTAAATGCCCAACGAGTTTCACCAAAACATTCCGGCCAAAGTGCTCACCGACGTGCAGCAGCACCTCGACGCCATTAAGGCCGCGCTCGCGCCCTACCTCATCTCCCTCACCCCCGACGAGCGCCGCACCATGCTGCGCATGGCCGACAAAACGGTGGCCTTCGTGCAAAAAACCAGCGACTACGCCACCACTACCCCCGCCTTCGTGCCGGCCTTCGTGGACCTGGCCGAATTGCAGCAGGACGTGGCCGGCGTGAACACCCTCACGCCCCTGCGCCAGCAGTTCGAGCAGCTCGCCACCGACACCGACAGCACCGTGATGGTGGCCGGCGGCGAGGCCTACGCCAACTCGCTCACCATCTACAACAACATCAAGTTTATGGCCAAAAACAAGCAGCCCGGCGCGCAGGCCGCCTACGACGACCTGAGCCAGCGCTTCCCCGGCCGGCCCACCAAGGCCGCCGCCGCCAAAACCAAGGCGTAAGCTTCCCAACAAGCAGGTGGGGGGTAGTAAAAAGTGGGTCGGACCTACTTTTTACTACCCCTCACTTACTTTTTAGACCCTCGGTGGGTGCTTTTTGGGCGCGGCGGGCACCTTTTGGGGCCGCGCTGCTACTTGTTAGAGCCTCGCCAGCACCTTTTGGAGCCGGGCTAGGTGCTTTTAGTCCGGCGCGGGGTGCTTTTGCGGGCTCGGCGGTACTTTTTAGGGCCTAAGTGGCACCTTTTAGACCCACGCGGGCTCCAAAAGCCCCTACGCGGGGCGGCGCGGGGCGCGCTGGGGCTTGGCGGGGGGGGTAGGGAGCAGGGGGGCTTGCAGCTGCCGGTAGGCCTGGAACAGAAACTCTAGCCGGCTCAGCTCGGTGGGGAAGGCGGCGGGGCGGCAGCAGGCATCCACGGCGCGGTCGAGGGCGGCGTGGGCGCGCACCAGCGCCGGGGGCATCGTGAGCGGGTCGTAGAGGGTGGCCAGGCTCTCGGTGCCGAACTCGGCGCGGGCCGCCAGCACCGCCTGCGCCGCCGCTTCCACGTTGGCCGTTTGCTTGGGGGTAGGCAGCATTCAGGCGTTAACTTGCTAAAAAATCATTTTTATGCTCTCTTACCAAGAAGACCAAACCAGTACCTGCGATATTATACTTGGCGATGCCCGGACGGTAATGAGCAGCTTGCCAGCTGATTCATTTAATACCTGTGTGACCAGCCCTCCCTACTGGGGCCTGCGCGACTACGGCATAGCCGACCAGATAGGGGCCGAAATGGAGCTTGCAACCTACATTGAGAACCTTGTAAACGTATTTCGGGAGGTCCGGCGCGTCCTACGCCCAGATGGAACGCTCTGGCTGAATATTGGTGATTCCTATACCAGCGGCAACCGCACCTGGCGCGATACAGATAAGAAGAATCCCGCGCGTGGGATGTCTTATCGCCCCCCTACTCCCGATGGTTTGAAACCGAAAGACCTGATTGGCGTGCCTTGGCGCATTGCATTTGCCTTACAAGCTGATGGCTGGTATTTACGCTCAGATATTATCTGGCATAAACCGAATTGTCAACCAGAGTCGGTGAAGGACCGCCCTACCCAAGCGCACGAATACATTTTTCTTTTTACCAAATCAGAAAAGTATTATTACGACTACCTGGCTGTTCAGGAGGCCACGAATGATAATACTACAAAGCGCAATAAGCGTAGCGTGTGGTCTGTAAACACAGAACCCTATAAGGAAGCGCACTTCGCCGTTTTTCCGCCTAGCTTGGTCGCTCCGTGTATTCAAGCGGGCAGCCCGGTAGGCGGACAAGTACTTGACCCCTTCTTTGGCTCTGGCACGGTAGGCGAAACCAGCTTGCGCCTACAACGCAACTGCACTGGCATTGAGCTTAACCCCGAGTACGCGGCCATTGCAAACAAACGCCTGAACAAGGTGCGCCAACCGGCGCTGCATTTGTAAAGGCTGGCCGACAGCCTACGCCTCGTCTAACTCCTTGATAATAAACCTCCACTCGGCGTGCACAAAGCATAATTCCTTGCGAATTTTATGCACCTGTAATTTACGCTCGGTTCCCCCATCAAAATAGAGCCGAAACGCTAATTGACCATCGGGCGTGGTAACCCGGCAGTAACCTGGTTTTGGCATTTGCTTACTGTCAGTCATCATCTCTAACTCTCCTTGCGCCGCTTGCTCAAATAATGCCACAGGAATTTCTACCAGCTCGTAGCACCAATAAGGTGAAGCAGGAGCGGGGTTACTAGTATTACGCAAAACCAAGATTCGGTCGTAGCCAGTTAAATGGCGCATGAACTGGTCACGCAGAAGCATTAAATCCGCTGGTTTATCCGTCCAGTTTCCTTTGCCTAGCTCCATGAATTTGTGCAGGCGGATTTCAGTTAGTCGCAGGTTTCGGTCAGCTTGCGTTTTCAAAGATATTCGCTCGCCCGCTACACTGATATCATGCCCAGGATTGCCGCGTGGAGCCATTGCGGCCACTACACCACACTGTTGCCACACGCGCACTGCGGTATACTCAAATTTATCCTTCGCAAAAGCATCATCCGAAAAGCAATGGTGCAAGCGCAAGGCATCACCAAAGTCTTGCAGAAAGCATTCTGTTATCAATCCACTCATAGGATTGACCCAAAATTCCTTTGGCCGGCGAAATTGCAAAACAATACGCTCCACCCAAATTAATTGCCCTTCGCGCAATTCAGGCAGATAGGTAATAATGCGTTCAATCCGTCTGGTTATTGAATTTGAAGTGCTTTCAGGTTCCATTGCTCAGCTATCAGAGTTGCTACGTTATACCAAAGCTACTTATTCACCTGCCACGAGCAGCACTTCCAGCTTGTGGCCGTGGTAGCCGCCGTGGAGCAGGGCATCGTGCAGCTCGCCCATCAGCTCGGCGGCCTGGGTGTTGGCGGGGTCTTCGGGGCGGTACGCGCGCTTCTGGTAACCCGTGAGAAAGGCGAACAAGTGCAGGTGCTCATGCAACTGCGCCAGCCCGAATTCGTGCTCGGTGCCCTCATCGAGGTCATAAAGCCGAAACCGGGCGAAGTCGGAGACCAGAATATACTTGGGCAGCTCGTGGTCTTTGAGGCCGGGGAAGTAGTCGCGGGCCTGCTGCCCGGCGCGGTTGAGGCTCCTACCCCGGCTTTTGTGCTCCACCAGCAGCGTGCCCTTCCACAAAAGGTCGATAAAGCTCTGCTTGCCATCGGCCTTCTTAATGGGCACCTCAAAGGAGGCGACCCGGCGGCGCTTCACGTCGAAGACGTGGAAAAAGTCAATCCAGAACGATTGGGCATCGGCGCGCTCATCGCCGGCATCCTGCCATTCCTGGGCAAAGCGAATGGCGCGGTCTTTTAATTCGGAGAGGGAAAGGGGCATGGTGGGGGATTTGGGGGGAAGATAAAGCCCTCCGCGTGACCCCACCCCCCGGCCCCCCTGGCCCCTACCCCCTTCGGGAGAGGGGGAGCCGAGGCGGGTCGTTCAACGGCGCACCCCACGAGACCCCTAGGGGGCCGCCCCCTAGGGGTCTCGTGGGGTGAACGCCAGGGGGCAACCCCACAAAAAAAGCCTGGCCGCAGGGCCAGGCTTTTCGTCGGTTAAGGCAGTTGCAAAGACCTTACCAAATGCGCGACCGGTCGGCCGTGGCGCGCACCATCTTGTTGCCCTCCTTGCAGCCAAAGGCTTCGTAGAACTCGGGCATGTTCATGAGCGGGCCGTTGGTGCGGTACTGGCCGGGCGAGTGCGGGTCGGTCTGGATTTGCTGGCGCATGGCCTCGGGGCGTTGGTTAGCGCGCCAGATTTGGGCAAAGCCTAGGAAGAAGCGCTGGTTGGGCGTGAAGCCGTCAATTTTCTTGCCTGCCTTGGCCTCAGCCGTTTTCTGGAACGCCTGGTAGGCGATGGTCAGGCCGCCGATGTCGGCCAGGTTTTCGCCCATCGTCAGCTTGCCGTTCACGTGCACCGAGTCGAGGGGCGAGAAAGCGTCATATTGCTTGCCCACCATGTCGGCCTTGGCGTTGAACTTGTCGTTGTCCTCCTTGGTCCACCAGTCGCGCAGGTTGCCCTTGGCGTCGGAGCGGCGGCCCTGGTCATCGAAGCCGTGGGTCATTTCGTGGCCAATCACGGCGCCGATGCCGCCGTAGTTCACCGCGTCATCGGCCTTGGGGTCGTAGAAGGGCGGCTGCAAAATGCCGGCCGGGAACACGATTTCATTCATGCTCGAATTGTAGTAGGCGTTCACCGTGGGCGGCGTCATGCCCCACTCGCCGCGGTCAATCGGCTTGCCGAATTTCTGGAGGTTGTCCTCGGTGCGCCACTCGGAGGTGGCAAACAGGTTTTGCAGGGCACTCTGGCGCGTGATTTTCAGCTTCGAGTAGTCCTTCCACTTATCGGGGTAGCCGATTTTCACCGCGAAGGCATTGAGCTTCTGAATGGCTTCCTTCTTGGTGTCGGCGCTCATCCAGTCGGTGGCCATAATGCGCTCGCCGTAGGCGCGACGCAGGTTTTCGACCATCTCTTTGGCCTTGGCCTTGGCGGCGGGCGAGAAGGCCTTGTCCACGTAGAGCTGGCCGAAAGCCTCGCCCAGCGCGCCATCGGTGGCGCGCAGGGCGCGCTTCCAGCGGGGCTGCTGCTGCTTGGCCCCCGTCAGCACCTGCTGAAAGCGGAAGCTGGCGTCGCCGTAGGCTTTGGGCAGAGCCGAGGTCACGCCCTCCACCAGGTGCCAGCGGAAATACTGGCGCTGGTCGGCGATGGGCGTGTTGGCCATCAGGTTGCTGGCGGCGGCCAGGTACTCGGGCTGGCCCACGATGATGTCCTGGGCACCGCTCAGGCCGCTGTCCTTCAGCACCAGCGGAATGTCCAGGCTGGGGTAGTCTTTGGTGGCCTGGGCCACGGTCATCTTGTTGTAGTTCTTGATGCGGTCGCGCAGGTCCACGCGGCCCCGACTGGCCTGGGCCATCTTGGTTTCGAGGGCCAGCACGGCGTCGGCGTTGGTGGCGGCCAAGCTCGGCGCGTCGCCCAGCAGCCCGAACACGCTGGTCATGTAGGTCTTGTAGGCGGCCCGGATGGTCTTCGAGCGGCCATCTTCCTTGAGGTAGTAGTCGCGGTCGCCGAGGCCGAGGCCGCCCTGGCCCATGCTCACGGCATACTGGGTGCTGTTTTTGCTATCCTGGCGCACGCCAAAGCTGTACCAGCCCGTGCCGTACGACTTGCGGTCGGCCATGTACTGCTGAATCTCGCCCAGGTTTTTGAGGTTATTAATCTTATCGAGGCGCGGCTGCAAATACTTGAGGCCGGCGGCCTCGATGGCCGTCGTGTCCATCGCGGCGGCGTAGAAATCGCCCACCTTCTGCTCGTTGGTGCCGGCCTTGGCCGAGCGGTCGGCGGCGGCCTTCACCAGGATGCCTTTTTCCACGGCAACGTTGCGGTCCTGCAGCTCATTGAAAGCACCCCAGCGGGTTTCGGCGGCCGGCACGGGGTTGTTTTTTATCCAGTTGCCGTTGGCATAATGGTAAAAATCCTCGCACGGCGACACCGACTGGTCAATATTGGCGAGGCTGATGCCGACGCCTTGCTGCGGGGGGGTAGGGCGCTTGGCCGGCGGCCCAAAGGCGGTGGTAGCAGCCAGGCCGCCGAGGCCCAGCGTCGCCAGCGCCAACCGGGAGAAGGTAATGGTGGTGGACATGAAAAAGATTGGTTAGGAGAAAAAGAAGAAAAGCGAAAGTAAGGGTAATAGATGAAACCGCCGCCGCCTGGTTGCATCAAGTGCGAAGTAGGGTGCGGGGCTTGCCCCCGCCCGGCGTTGAACGAGACGGCCCATATCGTTCAACGCCGGGCGGGGGCAAGCCCCGCACCCTACACAACGAACATAAGAAAGCCCACTCCGGGCCGGAGCGGGCTTTCTAAGCAACGTGGGTTATCCCTACCCCCCCTACCAAATGCGGGCTTGCTCGGCCGTCGGCCGCTCCATCTTGTCGGTGGGCGAGCAGCCGAAGGCTTTGTAGAACTCCGGCATGTTCATGAGCGGACCGTTGGTGCGGAACTGCGCCGGCGAGTGCGGGTCGGTCTGCACCTGCTGGCGGGCCGCTTCGGGGCGAATGTTGGTGCGCCAAATCTGGGCCCAGGCCAGGAAGAAGCGCTGGTCGGGCGTAAAGCCGTCCAGGCTGGTGCCGCTTTTGGCTTCGGCCGTTTTCTGGAACGCTTGGTAGGCGATGGTCAGCCCGCCGATGTCGGCCAGGTTTTCGCCCATCGTCAGCTTGCCGTTCACGTGCACCGAGTCGAGGGGCGAAAAGGCATCATATTGCTTGCCCACCATCGCGGCCTTGGTGTTGAATTTCTCGCCGTCTTCCTTGGTCCACCAGTCGCGCAGGTTGCCCTTGGCGTCGTACTGCCGGCCCTGGTCATCGAAGCCGTGGGTCATTTCGTGGCCGATTACCGCGCCAATGCCACCGTAGTTCACCGCGTCATCGGCCTTGGGGTCGTAGAAGGGCGGCTGCAAAATGCCGGCCGGGAACACGATTTCGTTCATCGGCGGGTTGTAGTAGGCGTTCACCGTGGGCGGCGTCATGCCCCACTCGGTGCGGTCAATCGGCTTGCCAAACTTGCCCAGGTTGTCCTCGGCGGCCCAGGTGCGGGCGGCCAGCACGTTTTGCAGCGCGCTCTGGCGGGTGATTTTCAGTTTGGAATAATCCTTCCACTTATCGGGGTAGCCGATTTTCACGGTGAAAGCATTAAGCTTCACCAGCGCCTCTTTCTTGGTGGCGGCGCTCATCCAGTCGGTGGCCATAATGCGCTCGCCGTAGGCTTTGCGCAGGTTCTCAATCATTTCCTTGGCCTTGGCCTTGGCAGTGGGGCTGAACGCTTTGTCCACGTAGAGCTGACCAAACGCCTCGCCCAGCGCGCCGTCGGTGGCGCGCAGCTCGCGCTTCCAGCGGGGCTGCTGGAGCTTGGCCCCGCTCAGCACCTGCGAGAATTTGAAAGCCGCGTCGCCATAGGCTTTGGGCAAAGCCGAGGCTACGCTATTCACCAAATGAAAGCGCAGATACTCGCGCTGCGTGGCCAGCGGCGTGCTGGCCAGCAGCTTGCTCACTTCCTGCAAAAACTCGGGCTGGCCCACGATAACCTCCTTGGCCGTGCCGAGGCCGCTCTCCTTGAGCAGCAGCGGCACATTCAGGTTCGGAAACTCTTTGGTGGCCTGAGCCACGGTCATCTTGTGGTAGTTGGCTTGCGGGTCGCGCAGGTCCACGCGGCTCTTGCTAGCCTTGGCGAGCTTGGTTTCGAGGTCCATCACGGCGGCGGCGTGCTCGTTGGCCTGGGCCTCGGTGTCGCCGAGGCGCGTGAAGGTGCCCATCAGATAGGTCTGATAAGCGGCCCGGATGTTCTTGGAGCGCGCGTCCTCTTTCAGGTAGTAATCGCGGTCGGGCAGCGTGAGGCCGCCTTGATAAAACTGCACCGCGTACTGGGTGCTGATTTTTTCATCCTGCCCTACCCCCGAATTAAACCACACGCTACCGGCGTGGGCGTGCGGGTCGCCCAGGAAAGCCTGCATCTGGGCCAGCGTCTTGAGGCCCGCGATGCGGTCGAGGGAGGGCTTGAGGTAAGTCAGGCCGGCCTTTTCGATGGCCATCGTGTCCATCGCGGCGGCGTAGAAGTCACCCACTTTCTGGATGTTAGAGCCCGGCTGGGCCGTGGCGGCCTTGCCGGCCAGCTCCTCCAGAATAGACTTCTGGGTGGCGTAGTTGCGGTCGGCCAGCTCATTGAAGCTGCCCCAGCGGCTTTCGGCGGCCGGCACGGGGTTGTTTTTGAGCCAGGTGCCATTGGCATACTGGAAGAAATCGGCGCAGGGCTGCACCGACTTGTCGATGTTGGCCGGGTTGATGCCGACACCCGATTGGGCGGTGGTTTGCGCCAGGGCCGGCGGGCCGGCGGCCAGGCCCAGCGCCGCCACGGCCAGCGCCGCGCCCCGCTGGTAACGAGAGATTTTAGACATGAGAAAGGGAGAGTGGATGAGTTAGGGGATGGGAGTTAGCGCCGGCAAGTTAGGGACGCCCGCCAATTTTGGCACGTCGGCAAGGTACTTTTGCATTCTGAAGTGAAGCGCTTAGAGCTCATCCAAAATCGTTTGTCATTGCGAGCAAAGCGAAGCAATCGCACCAGAACGTCGTCGTTCGGGTGTCGTGTGGGTGCGATTGCTTCGCTTTGCTCGCAATGACATACGGTCTTACCTGATTGTTTCCTACCCCCTCCCATGCCGCTCTACCCCCGCCGCGCCGCCCCTACCCCCACCGAGCCGGCCGCCCCGCTCAGCCTGGGCGCGCTCCTGGCGCAGGTGCGCGCCGCCCTGCACCACCGCTTCCCCGATAGCTACTGGGTAGTGGCCGAGGTGGCCGAAATGACGCGCCCACGCCAGGCCGGCGGCCACTGCTACCTCAGCCTCACCGAGCCGGCGGCCGGGTCCGAGGCCCTGGGCTTCACGGCGCAGGCGCGGGCCACGCTCTGGGGCAGCCGCTATGCTCAACTGGCGCCCGCCTTTGCCGAGGCCACCGGCCAGGAGCTGCGGCCCGGCCTGCGCCTGCTGCTGCGCGTGAAGGTGACGTTTCACGAGCAATACGGCTTTTCGCTCGACGTGCTGGCCCTCGACCCCAGCTACACCGTGGGCGAGCTGGCCCGCCAGCGCCTGGCCACGCTGCGCCGCTTGCAGGAGAAAGACCTGCTGGAGCGCCAGCAGGAGCTGGCCCTACCCCTCGCCCCGCAGCGCCTGGCGGTCATCTCCTCGCCCACCGCGGCGGGCTTCCAGGATTTCGTGCGCCAGCTCGAAGAAGCGCCCTATGACTTCGCCCTCACGCTGTTTCCGGCGCTCATGCAGGGCGAGGGCGCGCCGGTCAGCATCCGGGCGGCGCTCGATGCCATTCGGCCGCGCCGGGGGCAGTTTGAGGTGGTCATTATTATTCGCGGCGGCGGGGCCAAAACGGATTTGCTGGCCTTTGATGAATACGGCCTGGCGGCGGCGGTGGCGGCGTTTCCGCTGCCCGTGCTCACCGGCATCGGCCACGAGCGCGACGAGGCGGTGGTGGACCTGGTGGCGCACAAGGCCCTCAAAACGCCCACGGCGGTGGCGGCGTTTCTGGTCGAGCGCCTGGCCCGGCTCGAAGGCCTGCTGCTCGACCTGGCCGAGCGCGTGGCCGAGCGCAGCCGCCAGCACCTGGCCCGGCACCACGCCCAGGTGCAGCGCCTCGCCGACCACTCGCGCGAGGCCGCCCGCCAGCAGCTGCGCCGCGCCACCGACCAGCTGGGCCAGCGCGGCCGCCAAGCCACCCAGGCCCCGCGCCAGCACCTGCGCCAGCTCGGCCAGCACCTCGAAAGCTTTCGCTACACCCTGCCCCGCGCCGCCCGCCAGGCTGTGGCCCACGAGGCCCAGCGCCTGCGCCGCCGCTTGCGCACGGTGCTTCAGCGCTTTGCGCGCCACCACCAGCGCCGCCGCGAGCAGTTGCTGCGCCAGCAGCTCACCACGCGCTGGAAATTCGAGCTGATACTTAAAAATCGTGAATTAAAAACCGTGAATTATGAGGTGAATATTTTGCGACAAGAAAATAAATTATTGAGGCAGTCCGGGAAGTAGAAAGAATTATCGGAACGTCATTCCGAGCTTGCCGAGGAATCTCGCTCGCATCGTTTGGGCGTCGTTCAGCGATGCGAGCGAGATTCCTCGGCAAGCTCGGAATGACGTGCTGATAATTCCCGAACAGCTTATTTATCAACTCCATTCTTAATTTCCCTACCCCTACCCCCGTGACGTACAACGAAGCCATTCAGGAATTAGAAACCATTTTACGCAGCCTCGAAACCGACCAGGTTGATGTGGACGACCTCACGGCCCGCGCCGAGCGCTCGGCAGAATTAATTCGCCTGTGCCGCCACAAATTGCGCCACGCCGAAACGTCGCTCGACCGCGTATTTGACTCGCTCGACGAGGAAGAAGCAGAGGAACCAGAAGACGCTGAACCAGAAGAGGATGCGCCAGATGAAGAAGACGAAGATGACGCCGATGAGTATCAGTCCGGTGGACCGGGACGGCCCGTTTCTCCGCGCTTATTTTAGAAGGATTAATAGGTGCTAAAAAAACGTCATGCTGACAAAGGAAGCATGACGTTCAGAATTAATTAGTACCCATTTCTCAATTTCGGCGCACGTGAATTTGCACGCGCTCGCCATCTTCGCTGGTAGTAGGCATCACGTCGATGCGGTCGGCCTCGTCGTAATAAATAGCCAGGCCCCGCACGATGCCGACGGCCAGGCCGCCCATGCGGCGCGGCGACACATAGTTAATTAATAACTCACTATCATTCAGGCGCGTTACCTGGAGCACGGGCGGCGCGTTTTCGGGGTGCTCCCGGCGCACCTGGTCGTGCATAGTGTGCTCGGTATTTTCCAGCATTTCGAGGGTGCGCCAGTCGGGGTCCACGTATTTCTGGTACATATACATGAGGTCGGGCACAAGGTATTCGCCGAATTTTTCGTGCAACTCACCAGCCGGAATACCCGTCTTTTCGGCGGCCTGACCAATTAAAGCGTACATATGCGCATCGGGATAGACCTCGCGGTGACTGAAATCGCCCGAATCGATGCCCGCCGCCTCTACCAATTTCAACCAGGTGCTGTGGTCGTATTGCGTCTGAACGTAGCGCTTGAGTAGAGTAAAAATGGTGCCGTGCATAGAAGGAGAAAAGTGCTGTCTGCCTGGGTACAACGCACGGCCCGCCGAAAGGTTGAGTGACCTGACCAAAGCCAAAAAAGGCGTCCGCTTCGGGAAGCGGACGCCTTTTTAAGTGGTTTTCATAACACGCTAAATATTACCACTAACCGTCATGGTGGTGAGGGTAGGCCCGGCGCTGCCGCCGGTGGGCTCCACGGTCATGGCGAAGGTCTGGGCGCTGGCGATGTCCTTCATCTGCTGGAGGTCGCCGCCGGCGGCGGTGGTGGCGGCAAGCAAGCCCGCATCAATAGGCTTGCCCTTATCCAGAGCCCAGAGTTGGTATTGCTTGCCGGCGGGCAGCGGGGGTAGCTCCTGCACGTCGAGGTACACGCGGTGATTGACGCGGTTGAACAGCACGCGGGCGTGGGCCTGGGGGTGGGCCGGCGTGCCCGCCAGGGCCACCGTTTTGAACTGCGGCGACCGGAATACCTGGAGCTGGCTCTGGGTATTCTGGAGGCGGTGCTCCACTACCTGCGAGGTCTGGGCAAAGCGCGCCTGGTTGTTTTGAGCGGCTACCAATTCAGAATTCGCGTTCTGCCAGCGGCTGTACAACAGCGCGTTACCGGCCAGACTCAGGAGCAGCGCCACGGAGGCGGCAATGGCCCAGCCGCTGCTACGCTGCGCCACGGGGGCCGGGGCGTAGGTTTCGGCGGGGGGCGGGTTGGAGGCCGACACGCGCATGACAGGCGGGGCCGCGAACGGCGCGGGGGTAGCAGCTACTGGAGCCTCCTCCACGCTGATTTGGGCCAGCACGCGGCCCAGAACTCGTTCGCGCGCCCCGGCCGGCGGGGCTACGGAGTGGGCTTCGGCATACACGGCAAGGCCGTTTATCAACTCATCTAGCTCCTGGCGAACCTCGGGGGAGCGCGCCGCCCACGCTTCTACCTCGGCCTGGTCGGCCGGGTTTAGTTCGCCCAGCGCATATTGCTCCAGGCGACCTGATTCGATATAAGTTTGAAAATCTTCCACTGACGTAACTATTTTAGCGAATAAGTTTGGCTAGCACTTTCAGAGCGGTGCGGGCGCGGGTTTTCACCGTGCCCAGCGGCAGATTTAGTTCTTCGGCCGCCTCACTCTGCGTGAAGCCACCGAAATAGAGCAGGTCGATAATCTGGCGCTGTTCGGGCACAAGCTTGCGGGTTATTTCCTGCAAGCCAACGTGCTCAGGGCGAAAACTATCCGGGGCAGCCTGGCGCTGAGCGGCCAGACTATCGTCGAGGCCCTGGGTGCGAGAACTTACGCGGTGCTGTCGCGAGCGGATTTTATCAATTGCTAAATTTCGGCTGATATTCACTACCCAGGTAAAAAGCCGTCCGCGGGTAGTGTCGTAGCTGGCCATCGAGTGCCAGATTTTGACCAGCGCTTCCTGCAGCACGTCCTCGGCCTCTTCCTCATCTTTGACGATGCGGTTGATGACGCCGTAGAGCGCCGCCGAGTAGCGGTCGTAGAACTCGGTCATGGCCGACTGGTCACGGTCGCGCAGGCGCCCGACCAGTGCCGCTTCGGCGGCAGTTGGGGTTGATATGAGAGATAAGTCGGACACGAGTGAAAAAGCAGAGGAATACACCAACCGAACTAACCGAAACGAACGACTATTAGCGGCGAATGTAGCCCACATTTAGGGTATGGCGCATACTGCTTCCGCAATACGCACAAATTGCCGGTAAGGGTACGGACTGTAACCCACCGGACCGCGGGGCAGTTTTAAGAAGCAGCCGGCCGCGTCGCGTTTTTCCTACCCCCCTTTCTCATGGCTATCGAATCAGTGAACCCCTACACCGGCCAGCGGCTGCGGCGCTTCCCGGCTTTTTCCTGGGCCAGGACCGAGCGCATTTTGGCCCAGGCCCACGGCGCGGCGGCCGCCTGGCGCGCCACTTCGTTTGCTGAGCGGGCGGCCGTGCTGCGCCGCACCGCCGCGCTGCTGCGCGAGCGCCAGGACGAGCTAGCCTACCTCATGGCCGTGGAAATGGGCAAACCCCTGCGCGACGGCCGCGCCGAAGCCCAGAAGTGCGCCACTTGCTGCGACTACTATGCCACCCACGCCGAAGGCTTTTTGGCCGATGAAGTGGTGCCAACCGATGCCGGCCGCAGCTTTATCAGCCACGCGCCGCTGGGCGTGGTGCTGGCCGTGATGCCCTGGAATTTCCCGCTGTGGCAGGTGGTGCGCTTTGCCGCGCCCGCTCTCATGGCCGGCAACGTGGGCCTGCTCAAGCACGCGGCCAACGTGCCGCAGTGCGCGCTGGCGCTGGAAAATATTTTTCACGATGCCGGCCTACCCCCTGCTGCGTTCCGCACGCTGCTCATCGAAGCGGAGCTGGTAGCGCCGCTGATTGCCGACGACCGGGTGCGGGCCGTGACGCTCACGGGCTCGGAGCGGGCGGGCGTGGCCGTGGGCACCGCCGCGGGCCGCGCCATCAAGAAAACGGTGCTGGAGCTGGGCGGCTCCGACGCGTTTATCGTGCTGGCCAGCGCCGACCTGCCGCTGGCCGCCCGCACCGCCGCCCAGGCCCGCATGCTAAATGCCGGCCAGAGCTGCATCGCGGCCAAGCGCTTTATCGTGGAAAAATCGGTGCAGCCCGAGTTCGTGCGGCTGCTAAAAGGCCACCTGGCGCAGCTGCGCTACGGCGACCCGCTCGCCGACACCACCGACTATGGCCCGCTGGCCCGCCCCGACCTGGCCGATGAGCTGAGCCGGCAGGTGGCCGACTCGGTGGCGCGCGGCGCGCGGGTGGCACTGGCCGGCGGGCAGCCCCGGCCCGGCAGCACGCGGTTTGACCCGATTATTCTCACCAATGTCAAAAAGGGCCAGCGCGCTTACACGGAAGAGTTTTTTGGGCCGGTGGCGCTGGTGCTCACCGCCCGCGACGCGGCCCACGCCGTGCGGCTGGCCAACGACTCGCCCTTTGGCTTGGGCGCGGCCGTTTGGACGCGCGACGCGGCCCAGGGCGAGGCAATGGCCCGCGAGCTGAACTGCGGGGCCGTGTTCGTCAACGGCCTGGTGAAGTCGATGCCCGAGCTGCCCTTCGGCGGGGTCAAAAAATCGGGCTACGGCCGCGAGCTGTCGTATCTGGGCATTCGCGAGTTCGTGAATCAGAAGTCGATTTGGATTGCCAGGGCCGCGCAGTCCGAACCGAGCCTGTGAGCAGCACCGCCGCGCCGGCGGGGGGTAGGGCGGCCAGGGTCACGGACGGCGAAATTCAGACCCACCAGCCACGAGGTGGGCGAAAGCAGGAAGCACATCGTCTGGGGTAGGGTGCGGGGCTTGCCCCCGCACCCTACCCCAACTCAAACGCCCGCAACCGCGCCAATTGCGCCACTACCTCGCTTTCCTCCGTCAGCGCGTCGCACTCCAGCAGGCGGCCCTGGCAGTAGCTGACGAAGAAGGGCGCGACGCGCTCCTTCATCAGTTGCTGGGCCACCGGGTTCTGGTCCGAGTCGAGGCGCACGAAGAGGATGCCCGCGTTGTCGGGCGCGTCCACGAACTTGGCGAAGGGCGGGGCCAGCGCGGCGCACGCGGCGCAGTTGTCCGATGTGAACTTGGCGAACACCTTCAGGTGCTCGTGGATGAGGCGGCGCAGTTGCTCGTCATCGGCATCTACGACGGGCTGGCGGGCTTCTATGGTCATACTTAATGCAGAAGGGGGGGTAGGGAATCAGCGGCTGAAACCAGCCGCCCGGCCCAAAGGTTCGGCCCGCCGCGCTACTTCTTGCGGTTCAGCATTAGCTGGCGAATATACTTCACTGGCGCGCTGCCGTAGCTCAGGAATTGCTCGTTGAAGTTCTTGAGATTAAACTTGCTACCCTCCTTTTGCTTCACCTCTTCGCGCAGGGCCATAATCTCGGTGTAGCCCGTGAAATACGAGCTGAGCTGCACCTGGCTCAGCGTGGCGCGGTGCCACTTGTTGCGGGCCTCGGCCTCCTCCTGGAAGCCCGCGCCGGTGAGCAGCTGCACCACGTCGGCCTCGCTGGCATTTTGGGTTTGGATGAGGTTGTCGGCCACCGCGTTCAGGGTCGAGCGCATGTTCCACTTGTCCCACAGCAGCCACAGCTCATCGGAGTTGTTGCCGTAGCCGCTTTCCAGCATCATGCGCTCCGCGTACACGGCCCAGCCCTCAATCATGGCCCCGTTGCCGAAGATGCTCTTCACCAGCGAGGGCG
Organism: Hymenobacter psoromatis; assembly: GCA_001596155.1. Classification (NCBI taxonomy): domain Bacteria; kingdom Pseudomonadati; phylum Bacteroidota; class Cytophagia; order Cytophagales; family Hymenobacteraceae; genus Hymenobacter; species Hymenobacter psoromatis. Next base: position 1,273,045 of record CP014771.1, read on the forward strand.
AGCGGTTGGCGTACACGAGCTGCGTGTAGTGGCCCGGAATGGCCTCGTGGATATTGAGAATCTGCAAGGTGTAGTCGTTGTACTCGCGCAGGTAGCTCTCGGCCTGGGCCGCGGTCCAGGTGGGGGGTAGGGGCTCCACGTTGTAGTAAGTGTTGGCCTTGGTATCGTAGGGGCCGGGCGCGCTCACGCTGGCCCCCGCGCCGCTGCCGCGCATGTAGCCCGGCGTTTCGCGCACCACCAGCGGCTTGCTGGGGTCCTGGGTTAGCAGCTGGTGGTCGTTCACGAATTTGATGAGGGTCGGAATCTGGCGCTTCACCGCGTCCACGAAGCCGTCGCGCGGGGCGTGCTTCAGCGTCAGTTGGTCAATGACTTGCCGGATGAGCCGCATCGTGTCGGTCGGCATCGTTTGGCCGGCGCAATACTTGGGGAAGAGCCGCGCCGCCCGCCGGCCCATGTCGTGCAGCAGCTCGGCTTTGTGCTTTTGGGCCAGCTCAAACACCTGGTCGGCGGAGTAGCTGGACTGAATATCGAGGGCAAATTTTCTATCGAATAATGCTTTGCCAATGCGGAACGAGCGAAAGTCTTTCCCCCCCGCCAGCACGTCCTTCTGCAAAAAATCGAGGTAGCCGCGCACGGCCTGCTGCGCCCCCGCGATGCGCGTGCTGGCCAGCCGCTTTTCATCGGCGCTCAGGGTGGACTTCCGCACCGAGTCGGCCAGCGTGCCGAACACGGCCAGGCCGCCTTCATTCTGCTTCACGGCCAATTCCGTGTGCTCGCGGGTGGGCCGCGCGATGTTGGCCCGCGCCGCCTGGTAGTACGCCTGCGCCCCGGTTATTTTATCCGAAATGTTGCGCAGGCGGCGGTCGAGGGGGTAGTAGCGGCCATTGAGCAAGTCGCCCACGCTGGCCCCCAGGTTGTAGCTGGCCGGGTTCCACTGCCAGTTCTGGAGCGTGTCGGCGTACCAGCGCTCCGAGCGCAGCTCATTCGTAAGCAAACGCAGGTCAATCTGGTTGCCGGGCGACAGGCTATCCAGCCCAAAGCCGCCCAGCGCGCCCAGATTGCGGGCCACGAACGCGGCATCGCTGCGCCGCTGCGCCTCGTTGGGAATCACCAGCAGCGAGTCGTATTTGTGAAAGCCCACCGACGACGCATACTCCGGGTTCTGCCGCCAGAAATCCTGGATGAACTGCCGCTTGAAGCGGTCGAAGCGCGCATCGGCGGCGGGGGCGGCGGTTTTGGAGTCGGGGCTGGTGCAGGCGGGGAGGGCCAGGGCCAGCAGGGGGAGGTAGCGGAGCTTCATGGGGGATGGGGATGGGAATCGTGAACGATGGGCGGTGTAGGGTGCGGGGCTTGCCCCCGCCCGTCGTTGCACGATAACGGCGGGTGTCGTTGAACGATGACGGTGGGCCGAATAAACGACAATAATCCGTTACTTGCGCCCGATACGTTGTTCAACACCGCCCGCCGTCATCGTTCAACGACGGGCGGGGGCAAGCCCCGCACCCTACTTCGTTTTATGGACCGCCGCAGCATTCGCTACGAGGGCTTTGATTATAGCATGGCAGGTTATTATGCCCTCACACTTTGCGCCCGCGATAAAGCGCATCTGTTCGGGGTGCTGCCGCCTGACGAACCCTTGCAGCCTTCACCGTTGGGCGAGCTTATCTCGCACGAGCTGCTGGCTATCCCTATCCACTACCCCACCGTGCGGCTCGATACCTGGCTGCTAATGCCCAACCACCTGCACCTGATTTTGACGCTCACGCGCAACCAAGTGGTGGCGGTGAGCCAGGTAATGGGTAGCTTTAAATCGCGGTGCTACGGGCAGTGGCGGCGGGCGCAGCTGGCGGCCGGGCAGCCCGCGCCGCCTTCGTGCTGGCAGCGCAATTATTACGAGCGCATCGTGCGCGATGCGGCGGAGCTGGACGCGCACCGCCGCTATATCCTCGATAATCCCAGCCGCTGGAATCATTAATTAGCATTGTTCAACACCGGATGTAGGGTGCGGGGCTTGCCCCCGCCCGTCGTTGAACGATGCGTAATAGGTTCGTGCAACGACGGGCGGGGGCAAGCCCCGCACCCTACATCGCTCGTCGCTGAACGATTGGTGCTCGATTCGTTCAACGACGGGCGGGGGCAAGCCCCGCACCCTACTTTCGTTTATGCTTACGCTCTGCCCCGAAACCCCCACCCAAGCCCTCGACCTTGCCTTTCGCCGCCAAAAGCCTACCCGCGCCCAGCTCGACGACTTCCAGCTGGCCCGACAAACGCTGCTGGCCGCCATCAACCCCGACGAAAGCGAGGAGCACCTCAAGAAGCCGCTCATGGATTTTCTGGCCCACCCTGGCGTGCTGGGGCCGGATTATTACCTCAACGTGCGGAAGAAGCGCGACCTCGTGGTGCGGACCGGCCCCAAGGAGGCGGCCCCGGTGGGCGTGCTGCTGGAAGTGAAAAAGGCCGCCAACAAGGCCGAGATGGTGACGCCCCACGACCTCAACCGCAAGGCGTTTCACGAGCTGCTGCTGTACTACCTCCAGGACCGCGCCGACAAAACGGCCGACAACCTGCGCCGCCTCGTCATCACCAACGGCTACGAGTGGTTCGTGTTTGATGCCCTGGATTTTGACCGCCTCTTCTGGCGCAACACCGCCCTCAAAAACGACTTCCTAGCCTGGGCGGGGGGTAAGAAGGACAGCAAAAAGGCCAGCCACACCACCGACTACTTCTACCAGGAAATTGCCTACCCCTGCCTGGCGGGCCTGGCGGCCGAGCTGCCCTTTGCCTACCTCGACCTGCGCACGGAGCCCGCTACCGAGCGCGACCGCATTACGCTGGCCAAGCTCTTTCAGGCTCCGCATTTGCTCAAAGCGCCCTTTGCCCAGGATGCCAACACCCTCAACCGGGCTTTTTACGAGGAATTGCTCTACCTCATTGGCCTGGAGGAGGTGCCCGAGAAGGGCCGCAAGCTCATTAAGCGGGTGGCCCCGGCCGAGCGCGAGCACGCCGGCTCGCTGCTGCGCAATACCCTGGACGTGCTGCGTGGCGAGGACCTGCTGGCCAACCTGCCCGCCGCCGAGCGCACCCCCTACGGCGACACCCCCGCCGACCAGCTCTTCGGCGTGGCCCTGGAGCTGTGCCTTACCTGGATAAACCGCCTCCTGTTTCTGAAGCTGCTGGAGGGCCAGCTGCGCCGCTACCACGCCAGCGGCAACCCGGCCGCCCTCACCGACAAGTTTCGCTTTCTTACCCCCGAGCTGCTGCCCGACTTTACGGCCCTCAACGACCTGTTCTTTCAGGTGCTCAACACGCCCGCCGACCAGCGCACCCCCGCCGTGCAGGCCGCCTACGCCCACCTGCCCTACCTCAACTCGTCGCTCTACGAGCCCAGCGAGCTGGAGCGCCGCACCACCCGCATCCGGGGCCTCAACAGCGCCCGCACCCTACCCCTCTACCGCAAGTCGGTGCTGCCGGCCCAGGCGCAGCCGCCCGCCACGCTGGCGTATCTGCTGCGCTTTCTCGATGCCTACGACTTTGCTTCCGAGGGCGACGAGCAGGTGCAGGAAACCCACAAGCCGCTGATTTCGGCGGCCGTGCTGGGCCTCATCTTCGAGAAGCTCAATGGCTACCAGGACGGCTCCTTCTACACCCCCGGCTTCATCACCATGTACATGGCCCGCCACACCCTGCGCCGGGCCGTGGTGCAGCACTTCAACCGCCGCTCCGGCTACGGGGCCGCCGACGTGGCGGCTCTGGCCGACGCCCTACCCCCCCACAGCCGGGTGGCCGACAGTGCCTACTTCAACACCCTCACTGTGCTGGACCCCGCCGTGGGCAGCGGCCACTTCCTGGTGAGCGCCCTCAACGAGCTGCTCGCCATAAAGGCCGAGCTGGGCCTGCTGCTGGATGAGGACACCGGCAAGCGCCTGCGCTACCGCCTCACCGTGGCCCGCGATGAGCTGGTGGTGGTGCACGAAGACGATGACCCCCACGACCCTAACGCCCTCTTTCAGTACCGCGCCCGCCTCGACCCGGCCACCGGCCTGCGCACCGTGGCCCCGGCCCACACGGCCTTGCAGCGCGCCCTGTTTCAGGAGAAGCGCCACCTCATCGAGCACGCCCTGTTTGGGGTCGACCTCAACCCCAACTCGGTCCGCATCTGCCGGCTGCGCCTCTGGATTGAGCTGCTCAAGCACGCCTACTACCTGCCCGAAACCGGGTTTGCCCAGCTCGAAACCCTGCCCAACCTCGACCTCAACATCAAAGCCGGCAACTCGCTGCTCGCCCGCTTCGACCTCGGGGCCGACCTCTCCGACGTGTTCCGGCAAAGCAGGTTCACGCTCGCTACCTACCGCGATGCCGTGCACGCCTACTTCAACACCCGCGACCGCGCCGCCAAGCAAGAGCTGCAAAAGTTTCTGGGCCAAATCAAGGAGCAGTTCACCCAGGCCCTGCACAAGCGCGACCCCCTGCGCGAAAAGCTGCGCCGCGCCCGCAACGAGCGCACCGTGCTCGAAACCCAGGGCCAGCTGCTGCCCGAAACCCCCAAGCAGCGCGAAAGCCGCGACTTCGACATCCGCCGCCTCACGCTGCTGGTCGAGCAGTACGAAAAGGAGGTGGAGCGCTACGAGCAAGGCCAGCTCTACCGCCACGCCTTTGAGTGGCGCTTCGAGTTTCCCGAAGTGCTGGATGAGAAAGGCCAGTTTCGGGGCTTTGATGTGGTGATTGGCAACCCGCCGTATATCCGGCAGGAAGAAATAGGAGATTTAAAAAAGCACCTCAAAATCCGCTTCACCACATTCATCAGTACGGCTGACCTGTATGTGTATTTTATAGAATTAGGGGTTAGTTTAATTCGTCCAGAAGGAGAATTGTCATTTATTACTCCTAATAAATGGCTACGCTCTAATTATGGCTTACCGCTACGAAATTGGCTAGCAACTCAGCAGCTTACAGAACTTATAGATTTTGGTGATTTACCAGTTTTCCCAGAAGCTGCTACATATCCGTCTATTCTCACGGTACGACGTGACGCTCCAGTAGACACTTTCCGAACTGCTACTTTCTCAATCTTACCTGCACCTGCCAAGTTTGATGAAGAAGTAACCGCGTCTTTAATAGATTTTGATGTCTCTCGCTTAAATACAGAAGGCTGGAATTTAGGTAGAGCTGACCAGCATCTATTGCTTGAGAAAATTCGCGCTTCTGGAACACCTCTAGAGCAGTACGTAAAGGAAAGAATTTATAGAGGCATTTTAACCGGACTAAATCCAGCATTTGTTATCGACAAGACAGTATACAATGAAATATTAACTGCTGACAAAAACTCCGCTCAACTCTTAAAACCCTTCTTAGCTGGCCGAGAAATCAAAAGATACAGACAAGCTCATGCTGACAAGTATCTTATACTAATTCCTAGCGGCTGGACTCGTTTTGCCTTGGGTTGGCAACAAGATGCGAAAGGCCGTTGGCATTCACCTATTCAGGAAAACTATCCTACCCCTTGGGACGCCTTGCGAACAGCCTATCCAGCTATTGCCGCTCATCTCCTACCCTTTGCAGAACGAGCCGAAGCACGTCATGACAAAGGACACTTCTGGTGGGAATTAAGGTCTTGCGATTATTATGTAGATTTTGAGAAACCTAAAATACTGTTAGCAGAAATTGCGGCTAACAATGAGTTCACTATTGATACGCAGGGATTGTATGCTGACACAACTGCCTTTTTTATTGATTCTGATTCTCTCTTTTTACTAGGATTATTAAATTCAAAGACAACTCTTTTCTTCGTTAAACAAACAGGTTCAGAAATAAGAGGTGGTTTTTCAAGATGGAAAAGGCAGTATCTAAATCCTATCCCCATCCCCCACGCCACGCCCGAGCAGCAAGCCGAAATCGCGGCCCTGGTCGAGCAGGTGCTAGCCGCCAAAGCCGCCGGCGCGCCCACCGCCCCCCTCGAAGCCGCCATTGATGCCCTGGTAGCCGCCCGCTACGGCCTCACCCCCGCCGAGGTGGCCCAGCTGTAGGGTGCGGGGCTTGCCCCCGCCCGTCGTTGAACGATGGGCAACGGGTTCGTTCAACGACGGGCGGGGGCAAGCCCCGCACCCTACTTCGGCCTCATGGCAGTCGTCCGGGGTGCGTGCGCGGTCGTCCGGGGGGTGTGCGCGGTCGTCCGGGGTGCGTGCGCGGTCGTCCGGGGGGTGTGCGCGGTCGTCCGGGGTGCGTGCGCGGTCGTCCGGGGTGCGTGCGCGGTCGTCCGGGGTGCGTGCGCGGTCGTTTGGGGTCGTGCGCAATCGTCCGGGGGATAGTCGCGGTTATTCGGGGTGCGTGCGCGGTCGTCCGGGGTGCGCGGTCGTTCGTTCGGGGGATAGTCGCGGTCGTCCGGGGTGCGTGCGCGGTCGTTCGGGGTATAGTCGCGGTCGTTCGGGTATTTGGTGTTAGTTTCACGCTTTCTTCATTTTTTCCTCTCCCATGCTGACTGCCAACCAAGACAATCGCCTCACCGCCGCCGAAAACCTACTCGCCGCCCTGCGGCAAGACCCTACCCCCTACGCTACTGATAAGGCCCTGCAAACCGGCATCGCCCGCCTGGCCGAAATCATCGCCGACATGCAGCCCCTGCGCCAGCAGGCCCAGCGCAGCAGCGCCACCCGCGTGGCCGGCCAGCCCTCCGACAAGCAGCAGGCCCGCCAGCACCTGACCCAGGTGGCGGGCGAAGTGGCCGGCGATGTCTTCGCCTACGCCTCGGAGCAGCACAACGCTACCCTGCAAGCCGTGGCCGATTACAGCCAGAGCGACCTGGCCAAGCTGCGCGGCTCGCGCCTCACCGACGCGGCCACCGCCCTCTACCAGGCCACCCAGGATGCGGCGTATAAAAAGGCGCTGCAAGCCACCTACGCCCTCACCGATGCCCGCCTGCAAGAGCTGCAAGACGCCCTGGCCGCCTTCCACGACCTCAAAACCGAGCCCCGCCAGGCCGTCATCGCCGGCAAAACGGCCCGCGCCAGCCTGCGCGTCGAGTTTTCGGAGCTAAGCACCTTGCTGCAAGACCGCCTGATGCGCCTGCTGCGCAAGTATGAGCGCCAGGCCCCCGCCTTTTATGCCCGCGTGGTGGCGGCGCGCCAGGTGGTGGACCGGCCGGGCTCGGTAACGAGTGCGCCGGTCGGGGCTTTGTGATAACGGCGCGGGCGTTCACCCCACCCCCTAGCCCCCTCCCCTTCGGGAGAGGGGGAACTAGTTCTAGCTCTAATTCTAGAAACTAGTACTAGAGCTAGTTCCCCCTCTCCCGAAGGGGAGGGGGCTAGGGGGTGGGGTCACGCGGAGGGCGACCCGCTGCGCCGCTAGAACGTAACAACTCTACCCCTACCCCCCGAGCCGCTGCCCAGGTAGTGGCTCTTTTTTTGTGGAGACGCGTAAGCCCATTTCGCTTACTTCCGCGCCCGCTGCTTCCGATGAACCTCCTTGCCACCTTCCGGCCCTTGCTGCTGGGCCTGGGCCTGCTGCTGCCCACCCTGCTGCACGCCCAAACGACCACGACCACAGCCACCGCGCCGGCCCCTACCCCCCCTCGCCCGGCCGACGAGACCACCGCGCAGGCCCAGGCCACGGTGCTGCTCCTGACGCGGCGCGTGGACAGCCTGCGCCTGGCCTACCGCCAGCAGCAGCGCCTGTATAGCGACCTGGGCGGCAAGTTCACGAGCTTTCTGGCGGGGCAGCAGCTGAGCCGCAGCACCCGCTTCGCGCTGGCCAAGGGCAACGTGCGGGCCACCGCCGACCTGCTGCTGGTGTGCCACAGCCGCCTCGCGCAGCTGCGCGCCCTCACCCAGGCCCTGCGCAATGCCAACGAGCAGGCGGCCCTCAGCTCGCCCACCGACAGCAACCCGCTGGGCATTTCGCTGGTCGAATACACCAAAACGCTCGTCACCAACAAGGCCGTGGACAAGAGCAAGGGCCGCCGCCTCGTGGACCTGGCTGCGCACCTCAGCCAGAGCTCCTACGTGACGGCGCTGCCCACCGTGGGGCCGATGCTGAACGCCGTGGGCGAGCTGCTGAGCAGCGTGCGCGCCAGCAGCCTGAGCAGCGACGGCTTCACGGCCGCCCAGGTCAGAATTATTGAGGATGGCCTGCGCCCTACCGTCCATTTTTTCGCGGCCCTCGACGCGGCGCGGGCCGACAACCAGGCCTCGCTGCTGACGCTGGATAACGAGCTGCTGGTGCTTCAGCACCAGCTCAGCCAGCTCTACCGGCCCTACGTGCAGCTGGTGGCTTACCAGGAGGATATCGGGGCTTATTACACGGCCCCGTCGCCCGGCCAGTCGGCCACCAATACGTTGGACGTAAGCAATATCAGCCGCATGAGCAACTACGTGGCGAGGCAGCTCAACGCGCGCTTCACCTCGCTCGACCAGTCGTTTGCCCGCGCCCAGAACCAGGGCGACATCCTGGACCCCGACGGCTACCTCACGCCGGCCAACAATTCGGCCGAGGCCGCCGTGCAGCTGGCCGCCCAGCTCCAGAGCCTCACCGACCGCCTGCCCGTTATCACCACTCAGTACAGCGCCGCCATTCGGGCGGCCATCGCGCAGGGCCAGCAAGATGGCCTCATCAAAAGCGACCGCGCCAACAAAGTAATTGCCGACGAAACCGCCCGCGCCAAAGCCGCCGCCGAAACCTACCAGCAGGCCCGCGCGTCCGAGCGCTTCGGCGAGATTCTGGGCAACGTGAAGCCGCTGTTCAAGCTTTATTAGGTAGGTGGTCAAAAGCCATTGAGCAAAGAGAACGTCATTTCGAGCTTGCCGAGGAATCTCGCTCGCATCATAGGATGCTACCCAAACGGGGCGGGCGAGATTCCTCGGCAAGCTCGGAATGACGTTCTTTTATTACCTGAGCACTTCCTCAACAGCGTACCTGAGGGGGGTAGGGAGCCGGAAATAAACCGCGGCGGGCGTGGCGGCCGGGGGCGGCGGCCCGTATAGCCGGGCAGCATTAACCCTTCTTGCCATGTCCGCTACTTCTGAGCTTACCTTGAACATTCCTGCTGCTACCAAACCCCGCGTGGTGGTGGTCGGGGGCGGCTTCGGGGCCGTTAATTTTGTGCAGAGCCTGCCCGGCGACCAATACCAGGTCGTGATGCTGAGCAAGACCAATTACTTCGGGTTCTGGCCGCTGCTCTATCAGGTGGCCACGTCGGGGTTGGAGTCGGAATCCATCGGCGAGCCGCTGCGCCAGCTCTTTGACGGGCACCAGGACTTTCACTTCCGCAGCGTGGGCGTGAACAGCCTCGACCCGGACCAGAAACTGGTGCATACGGCCGTGGGCGACCTGCCTTATGACTACCTGGTGCTGGCCACGGGCACCAAATCCAATTATTTTGGCAACGCGGAGATTGAGAAAAACGCTTTTCCGCTCAAGGACATCGGCCAGGCCGTGGACCTGCGCAACCAGCTGCTGCGCAGCTTCGAGCTGGCCAACCTGACCCAGGACCCGGCCGAGCGCCAGCGCCTGCTCAACTTCGTGATTGCCGGGGCCGGCCCCACGGGCGTGGAGCTGTCGGCCTCGCTGGCCCAGATGCGGGCGCACATTTTGCCCGAAGACTACCCCGACCTGGACATCACGAAGATGAACATTTACCTGGTGGAAGGCGAGGGCCGGGTGTTGCCGCCCATGTCGGACTACGCCGGCGAGCACGCCCTGGCGTACCTGAAGGAGCTGGGCGTGGAGGTCAAGCTCAATCAATTGGTGGCCGCTTACGACGGGCAGACGGTGAAGCTCAAGGCCGGCGAGGCCATCGAAACCCACACCCTGATTTGGGCGACCGGCGTCACGGGCAACCTCATTCCGGGCCTGCCCGATGACCGCGTGGAGCACAACCGCTACCTGGTGAACCAGTTCAACATGGTGAAGGGCTACCAGAACGTGTTTGCCATCGGCGACATCGCGATGATGAAAAGCAAGGACTACCCCAAGGGCCACCCCCAGGTGGCGCCGCCCGCCATGCAGCAGGGCACGCACCTGGCCCAGAACCTGGCCCGCGAGCGCCGGTCGGAAGTCTGGGTGCCGTTTTCGTATTGGGATAAGGGGATGCTGGCCATCGTGGGCCGGGGCCGCGCCGTGGCCGACCTGCCGGGCGGCCTCCACCTGGGCGGCCTGCCGGCCTGGATTACCTGGCTCACGGTGCATATTTTCTACTTATCAGGCTTCCGCAACAAGGTGGTAGTGATGGCCAACTGGGCCTACCGGTTTTTCACGCATCAGCGCGGCACCCGCGTGATTATCGAAACCAACAGCGCGCGCGGGGTAGGAAGGAGTTGAGAGTTAAGAGTTAAAAAGAACGTCATGCTGAGCCTGTCGAAGCATCTCCACCGCGCAAGTAAACTCAACGTCAGGAGTTAGTTACGCGGTAGAGATGCTTCGACAGGCTCAGCATGACGTTCTTTTTAACTCTTAACTCTTAACTTTTAACTCTCAACCCTCAACTCTATGCGTTTCCCCCTCGGCCTGCTGGCCGCTTTCGGGCTGCTGGCCTGCTCTTCTTCGCCTCCGGCGAATACGACCACGGCCGCCGCGCCTCCGGCGAATACGACCACGGCCGCCGCGCCACCGGCGCAAACCCCCGCCAGCGCCTTCCCCGAAACCTTCGAGACGGGCCGCAAAGGCGCTTACGAAACCGCCGACGAGCAGCTGGCTACTGGCCCCTGGCTCTTTACGAATGCCTTAATCGGCAGCACCGAGCAAGACCATAAAGACGGCGCGCACGCCGCCCGCCTGCGGGCCGGCGGCAAGCTCACGATGCAGTTCGACGCGCCGGCCGGGGTGCGCAGAATTAGCCTGCTCGCGGCTGCCTACGGCCAGGACGGCCCCAGCACCTGGGAGTTGTGGGTGAGCCGCGACCACGGCAGCACCTGGCAGCGCAACGGCCAGCCCCAAACCACGAGCGGCCCCACCCTGCGCCCGGCCACGTTTGAGGGGGTAGCCGCCGAACCCCTGCGCCTGGAAATCCGCAAGACGGACGCGGGCAAGGGCCGCCTGAACCTGGACGACATCAGCCTCGAAACGGCCGGCGGGCCGGTGGTGGCCGCGCCCACCCCTACCCCCCCCGCCCCGGCCAATGACTACTTCAAGAACCGGAATAACCCGACGACCAGGAACCGGGAACGAGGAACCAGGAACCAGGAACCGATAACCAGCAGCCAGCAATCAGGCACCGCCGACAACTTATTGCTCGGCAACCCCAGCGGCGCGACTTCGGACCCCGGCAACCCGACCAATTACCTCTATATCCACCCGCAATACACGACGGGCTACAACGCCCAGCGCGGCATCCCGGTCTGGACGAGCTGGCACGTGGGCCGCGGCGACCTCACCAAGAACGCGCCCCGCCAGAACGACTTTCGCCCCGACCCCGGCCTACCCCGGCAGTTTTACCAGGTGACGCCCCAGAGCTACACCGGCTCGGGCTTCGACAAGGGCCACAACTGCCCCAGCGGCGACCGCACGTCCTCGCTGGATGATAATTCGGCCACCTTCCTCATGAGCAACATGGTGCCCCAGGCCCCCCAGAACAACCAGCAAACCTGGGCGCACCTCGAAGAATACACCCGCGCCCAGGTCGAAAACGGCCAGGAAGCCTACGTGATAATGGGCAGCTACGGCCGCGGCGGCACCGGCAAAAACGGCCCCGCCAGCACCCTCGACCAAGGCCGCGTGTCGGTGCCGGCCCGCATCTGGAAGGTAGTAGTCTTCCTGCCCGAAGGCGACAATGACCTCCAGCGCATCATCGCCGGCCAGGCCCGCATCGTCGCCATCGACACGCCCAACGACAACAGCATCAATCCGCAGTGGACGCAGTACCTGACTTCGGTGGATAAGATTGAAGCCGCCTCGGGCCTGGATATTCTCAGCGCCCTACCCCCCGCTACGCAGGCCACGCTGCAACGCGTGGTGGATAGCGGCCGGGCGCGCTAGGACATTAGGGAGCCGCCGCAAACAGCTTAGCTAAAATGCGGCTATCCACTTGCACGCCGAAGAAAAATCCCACTCCAACACTCGTATAGAGCTTGTTGGGAAGCTTACCCGTGAATCTGGATTCCCCAAACGTGAAGTCGTGGTAATCAATACCGAGTATTCTTTGGCGGCTGGCAATATCTGCCCCCGCTACCACCGAGCCACCGATTGCGAAATCGTATTGCAGACCCAGGTAAAGGTTTTGAAAATTCTTGGTGCTCGACGCGATTGTCGTGCCTACCACAATGCCCGCCCGGTCCCGAAAACGCCAACTAGGCATCAGCAAACTGTTCCTCCCCCACGGATATAAAGTAGCCATCAGGGTCAGCGTCACCTTGCCAGTCGCATTATCAGCTATCAGAGTAGAATCCTTGCTGGAGTTAACCAAGGGCACCGCGCGAATATTAGTCGGATTTTTGAGGGTAGAGTAAACGAACCCACTGCCAATGCTGGCGTGAATAGAATTTGCAATACTTATCGTGTGCGTAGCGAGCGGCGGGGTCATTCCATTGCGTTTTACCGTAAATACTACTTGCGTGGTATAAGGTCCGACAAGTGGAAAGTCAAGCCATTTTATTTTTATGTATATCTTCTTCTTATCAGCTTTTGTTAATTTGCCAAAGGCTGTGTCTATAGTAAAAATAGGTTTGTACTCACCATCTGCTTCAAACGAATAAGAGCTTGTATCTGACTCCTCAGTGAGTACGTGTAATTCGAAAAAGTTCTTATCAGTAGCCGTCGTTGGATATCCCTTAAGTAGCAGGCCTCCATCACTGAGCATGAACAAATGAATGGTGTTGGTTTTTTTATTGATAAAAATGTTTCTTTTTGGGTCTTCTTTTATGCCGTTCGTATTATCTGCTACATAATTCCTAACTGTCTGCTCAGCAGCCTCCCGCAAGGCCTGGCCATAGGCCATGCGGATGATTGAGCAGAGTATTACAAAGACGGCGCAGGAGCAGCGTGTTTTCATAAGTGCGCGAACTAGAATATTAGACCAAGCAGCCGGGGCGGGGCGTAGTTATTACTGCCTACCACGTGGCTTCGCTCACCCTCCTTCCTGTTGGACACTGCAAAGGTTCTTTGCTGCTGGCTTTAACGCATCAGTGCCAGCACTGAATTTGAGGAGCGCCCTGACCGCGCCTGCTACGTCCTACCCCTACCGCCCAAACCGCACCCCGAAAAAGTCGCCCTTGTTCCAGTTCGGCCGCCCTACCCCCTGCGCCACCTGGTAGCCGATAAGAAAGTTGAGGCGCACGTATTGCGCGCCCGCTGCCCAGTCGAACGTGCCGCCCTCGAAGTTATCCTGCGGCTTGTGGTAGGTGAGGGCGCGCCACTGCTGCACGGTTTCGCTGAGGTTGTTCTTCCCGTCGGCGGTCCGGTTGCCGTATTTGAGGTGCAGCGCCGGCACGCCCTGCATCACGAAGCTGTACTGGTCGCTGCGGATAAAGCGGTTCTGCGCCAGCTCGGGGTCGGGCTCGATGCTGATTTTCAGGTAGTCGGCGGCCGTTTTCACTTCTTGCATCAGGGAAGAATGGTCGGCCCCGAGCGGCACCACGCTCAGCAGCGGCGCGATGAGCGTGGGCATGTCGGTGTTGATGTCGGCCACCAGCGCGCCCGGCGGCACAGTCGGAAACTTGGCAAAATAGGCCGAGCCGAGCAGGCCCATTTCCTCGCCCGTCACCAGCACGAACAGGATGGAGCGCTTCGGCTTCACCTTCAAACTAGCGTAGAGCCGGCTGATTTCCAGCACGCTGGCCACGCCGGTAGCGTTGTCGTGCGCGCCGTTGTAAATCGAGTCGCCGTTGATGGCCGGCCCTACCCCCAGGTGGTCGAGGTGGGCGCTGTGCACCACATATTCGCCTTTCAGCTTGGGGTCCGAGCCGGTGATTTTACCCACCACGTTGTAGCTGTCCACGTCGTGGTAGCGGCTGGCGTAGCGGGCGCTCAGGCGGCCGGGCAGGGGTAGGGACGCGGGCTGGCCAGCTCGCAACGCACTCAGCACCTGCCCCGTATCGCGGGCCGCGCCGGCGAAGAACTGCTGCAAAGCCACCGCGCTAAGACTACCCACCAGTTGCGCCGAGCCCGCCGCGTAGCTCCTGGACACCGCCACCTGGCTCTCGGGGTTGAGCGCGCTCACGAGTCCCTTGGGAAACTCCGGCAGCTTGGTATCGGCGTGGGCGGCCAACAGCACGCCCGCCGCGCCGTGGCGGGCGGCGGTTTCGAGCACCGTGCGCAGGTCGGCGAAATACTGCCGCTCGTTGTCGGCAAACTGTCGGGCGCGCTGGCGCGTGACGACCACCACTTTGCCGCGAACATCGAGCCCGGCGTAGTCGTCATATTTCAGCTCCGGGGCCGAAATGCCGTAGCCGGCAAACACCAGCGGCGCATCGGCCACGCGCACTTCGGCCTGGCCCGGATTGGGGTAAAACGTAATCTCCGGCCCCACGGCCAGCGGCTGGGCCGCGCCGCCCGCTGGCTGGTAGCTGGCCGCCGCGCCTGCCTCCATGAAGGCGCGGCGCAGGCGCACGGCCTGGATGTAGGTGCCACGCTCGCCGGCCGGCGCTACCCCGTTCTTTTTGAGCTGGCTCACCACGTAGTCCACGGCCAGCTGGTAGCCGGGCGTGCCGGGCAGGCGGCCGCGCAGGCGGTCGTCGGCCAGGTAGCGCACGTGCGCTTCGAGCGCCGTGGGCTGCACGGTGGGTAGGACGGCCAGAGCGGCCGGGTCGATAGTTTGGGCCAGGCTAGCTTGGGCAAGTAGCAGGCCAGCGGCAAAAACAAATTTATTCATCAATCTCCTTTTCAACTGTTTACCACTCTCTAAATTGCTTTCACAAAGTAGCGCGAACTTTCCAGTTCGTGCGTGAGCGCCAGCGAGCATCGTCGTTCGCGCCGCGCGGTTCCGCCTGCTCGCTACGCTCGCGCACGAACTGGAAAGTTCGCGCTACTATGTTACGTCGCCGTCAGCACGGTTTTGAAGCCAGCCAGCCGGCCGGCCACGTCGCGGCCCAGGGCGTAGGCACGGATTTGCGTTCCCTTGCCCACGCGGTACACCTGCGTGCCATCCAGCTCCTGCTTCAGATACAACTGCAAGGCTTTGAAGCGGTTGGCAGTGGCCAGGCTGCCCGTCACGCCGTGGTCGGCGGTGTGGTTGCTCAGGAAGTCGGTCAGCTCCACCTTCGCGACGGGCGTGCCGGCGGGCTCGCCCAGCGCTTGCAGCAGCTGCGCGTTGGAGAGGTCGCCGGTGGGCGCGGCGTAGCTCACGGCCTGGAGCGGCGCGTCGGACTCGCTGATGAAATTCAGGCCCTGCGTCAGCTTTTGCAGCTGGGCCAGGGTGGCATCGTTGGGGTCGGCGGCGGGCGCGGCGGCGCGGGCATCGGGTGCAGCGTCGGGGGTAGGCAGGCCGCTACCCCCCGGCACCTGGGCGGCGATGGCAGTGGCCAGCGCGCGCATCCGGTCGTCGGGCACCTTGATTTTGGGGTTGGCGAAGTTCATGTCGCTCACCTTGTTCAGCGGAATGAGGTGGATGTGGGCGTGCGGCACTTCCAGGCCAATCACGGCCACGCCGACGCGCTGGCAGGGCACGGCCGCCCGCACGCCCTGGGCCACGCGCTGGGCAAACACGGTGAGCGCCGCCAGCGCCTGCGGCGTAAGGTCGAAAATGTAGTCAATCTCCTGCTTGGGAATGACCAGCGTGTGGCCCTCCACCAGCGGCGTAATATCGAGAAAAGCCAGGTGGTCGGCGTCTTCGGCAACTTTGAAGGCGGGCAGCTCGCCCGAAACGATGCGGGAAAAGATGGAAGGCATAAGCGGGTAGGATAAGCGTTAGCTTGCCGGAAGTGGCACCTTGCAAAGAACGCGAAAAACGCAGAAAGGCGAGCCGAAACCGACTCACCTTCTCTATCAATTCCGGCAAGCTAATGCTTACCCTACCCTCCCTGGCTAGCGGCTTACTTCGAGAATCTCGAACTGGAGCTTGCCGGCGGGCACCGTGATTTCGGCCACGTCGCCGGCCGACTTGCCCAGCAGCCCCTTGCCGATGGGCGACTTCACGGAGATTTTGCCGGCGGCCAGGTTGGCTTCTTCTTCGGCCACCAACAGGTAGTCGAGCACCATGTTGTTTTTCAGGTTTTTTAGCTTCACCTTGCTCATAATGAGCACTTTGGTGAAATCCATATTTGTCTCGTCGATGATGCGGCCGTTGCCCAGCACTTCTTCGAGCTTCGAGATTTTCAGTTCCAGCAGGCCTTGAGCATCCTTGGCGGCGTCGTACTCGGCGTTTTCGCTCAGGTCGCCCTTGTCGCGGGCTTCGCGCAGGTCTTCGGCCGCCTTGGCGCGCCCCCGGACTTTGAGGTCCTGGAGTTCGTCTTTCAGCTTTTGCAGGCCCTCGGCGGTGTAATAATTGATGGTAGCCATAAGATTCAGGACTGTTTTCGCGTAGCGGGTGGGTCAGGTAAAAAAGAAAGAGAACGGCTGGCACACTGGCCAGCCGTTCTCCCTCATTGGTCAGGCAAAGATACGGCGTAAATTGGTTTGGCAAGCGCCTTACTTCGCCGGCTTCAAATACCGGAGGGCGACGGCCACTTGCGCTTGCACCTGGGGAATTCGCTCCGCTTGCCTGAGCAGGCTGACCGCTAGCGTCCAGGGAGTGCCGGCCAGCTCATGCGTGGTGTCAGACCAGCCGAGCTGCTGCGGTCCCCGCTGGTCGCTCAGCCAGAAGGTTATGCCCAGGCCATCGCGCCCGCTGCCGAGGGCGGGCCAACGGCTACTTTCCAAGGCATCCAGCTGCGCCCGCAAGGCTCGGAGGACTTTGGTAGCCAAGGGTTTGGTAGTGTTCAAGGTCGTGTGGCACCACGTCAGCGGCGCTACCTCACAGGGCACGGCAGGGTCGTTGGCCCACCACGCCATCACGTGGTTAATCAGCGGCAGCTCCAGCACTGCTACCGATAGTTTGGGCGCTTCGCCCAGGTCGAGCAGCTCGATGAGTAAAGGCGCGTGGTGGGCTGGCCAAAACAGCGCGAGTAGGTGGCGGCCGTTGGCAGGCCGGTAGCCTGGTATTTGCACCCCCAGCAGCTGCAACAAAGCCTGGTCAAATGCTTCTCCCCAATCACTATTTCGCATCGCGTAAGCTATTGACAGTAAATTGATTCGGGACTTCCTCCTAAACGTATCTTACATTTTCCTGCCCAACGTGCAAGTTGCGCCGGTTCGCCAGCGGCGGGCTTGCTCAACCAAGGAGAAGCTTGATTTTCGCCACCAGCACCTCGTTGATGCGCTGGTAGCTCTGGTGCGTCCAGCCGCCGATGTGGGGCGAGAGCACCACGTTGGGCGCGGCGCGCAGGTAGTCGAAGCTGGTCTGCTGGGGGGGGGTAAGGGTGGTGAGCTTTTCGTTGGCGAGCACGTCGAGGGCCGCGCCGCGCACCTGGCCGCTTCGCAGCCGGGCCACCAGGGCGGCCTGGTCCACCACTTCGCCGCGGGCCGTGTTCATCAGCCAGATGCGGTGCTGAAAAGCGGCCAGAAACTCCTCATTCACAACCTCATGATTCGCCTCGGAGTACGGAATATGAATACTCAAAATTTCGGCGCGGGCCTGCAGCTCGGCCAGCGGCACCAGCTCGGCGTGGCCGTCGGTGACCACGGCGGGGTCATTATCGTGGGCCAGCACGAGGCAGCCGAAGCCGCGCAGCCGCCGGGCGAAGGCCCTACCCATGTGGCCGTAGCCGAGCAGGCCCACGGTTTTGGTGCCCAGCTCCTCGCCCCGGTTGGCCTCGCGGTGCCACTCGGCGCGGCGCACCTCGGCATCGGCCGTCACGGTGTGGCGCAGCAGGGCCAGCAGCTGGCCCACCGCGAATTCGCCCACCGCGTCGCGGTTGCCCTCGGGCGCGTTCACGAGCGTGACGCCGGCCGCCGCCAGGGCCGCTTCGTCGATGTTATCGACGCCCGCCCCGGCGCGGGCCACGTAGCGCAGCTGCGGGCCGCGGGCCAGCAAGCTGCTGGTTATCCGCATTTTGCTGCGCACCATCAGGCCGGTGTAGGGCCGGGCGGCCAGCGCGGCGGGCACGTCGGCGGCGAGCAGCTTGGGTTGATAGTCGCCCTCCACGCCGATGCCGCGCAGCATCGGCAAGAGCGAGGGGTGCATGTCGTCAATTATCAGGCAGAGGGACATCACTAAAAAAGCTACCGCGCCGGGGCGACAGTGGTAAAATCAGTAGGTATGAGCAGCATGGGCCGCACGGCAATGGCTTCCCTGGTGGCGGTAATGTCGTGCTCGGCATCGACCAGGATGGTGCGCAGGGGTAGGGTGCCATCAGTGGCTTGCAGCAGCGCGTACCAGCCCCAGGAGGGGCACTTGCTCAAACCAGCTAGGTCAATGCGTAGTTCAGGCGAATAAAAAACCAGGGTCGAAACGCGGTCCTGCGTCAGTTGCAGCACGTGGCAGCGGTAGCCAAGAATGGTAGCGGTGGTGGGCAGGCACTTCAGCGCGGCCCCGGCGGGACGCCGCCGGGCGGTGTCGGCCAGCAGCTTGGACTGGCCCTGCGGAAACGTGTACAACTCATTTTTATCACCCAGGTAAAGCTCGTTCAGCTTTTTATTTTTGTCGTAAAGCTTGTAGTTGCGGCCCTGCACGTAGGGCCAGCTCTTGGGCTTCACAGCGTAGTAGAGAGTTTCGCCGGCCGCCGTTTGGTACTCGCTTTCAAACTCCAGGCTGCCGCTGAAATAGGGCACCTGTTGGGCCGGAGCGCAGCTTATTCCCAATAAAGCACCTACTAGCAGCAACTGACGCAGCATATAAAAAATGTAAGGAGGGAGTTAGAATTGCCGACTTTTTGGCCAGCCGCCACGTTCGGCAGAAGCTCAGGACTGGTTGGCCGTCACGAGCTGCGTCAGCCGTACAAACTCCCCTACCCCCAGCTGCTCGGCGCGCTTGTCGAACAGCTCGCCCGCCATCGCCTCGCTCGACAAGCCCAGCGGTTTGAGCGCGTTGCGCAGGGTTTTGCGGCGGGTGGAAAAGGCCTGCTTCACCACCCGAAAAAACAGCTTCTCGTCGCAATCCAGGCTTTCGGTTTGGTTGCGGGTGAGGCGCACCACGGCCGACTCAACTTTGGGCGGCGGCACAAACACGTGGGCGGGCACCGTGAACAGGTATTCGATGTCGTAATAAGCCTGCAAAAGCACGCTCAGGATGCCGTAGGTTTTGGAGCCGGGCGGCTCGGCCAGGCGCTCGGCCACTTCCTTTTGCAACATGCCCACCACCTCGCGCACCTGCTGGCGCTGGGCCAGCACCTGGAAGAATATCTGGGTGCTGATGTTGTAGGGGAAATTACCGATGATGGCCAGTGACTTATCGGGAAATAACTGCCCCAAATCCTGCTTCAGAAAATCGGTGGCGTAGATGCGGGGCGTCAGCGCCGGGTAGTGCGTCGTGAGGTAGGCCACCGACTCGGTATCAATCTCGACCACGCTGGTCTGGTAGGCCGGGTTTTCAAGCAAATACTGCGTGAGCACGCCCATGCCGGGGCCGATTTCGAGCACCTCCCCGAGTCCCTCGGGCAGGCGCAGGCTCTCCACGATGCGGCGGGCAATGTTGGGGTCGGCCAGGAAGTGCTGGCCAAGGTGCTTTTTGGGGCGAACGGCGTTCATTTTTTAGTACTTGGTTTCAAAGCCTGTCATTGCGAGCAACGCGAAGCAATCGCATCAGAACGAGTCGCTCGGGCATCGTTCCGGTGCGATTGCTTCGCGTTGCTCGCAATGACAATCGCCTTTAATAATGCTTGGTTAATCCATCAGCACGCCGATGTGGTAGTTAAACGTATCGACCTCCACGTTGTCGCGCGTCGCACCGGGCAGGTCGAGGGGCTTGAACTTGGTGGTGGGGGTAAGGAATTTATACTCGCCGCCTTTCAGGCGCAGGCGCACGGGCAGGTCAAAGGCCGGCACGTTGGCCACCCAGCGGCCCAGCAGCTGGCCTTTTTCGACGCGCGTTTCGAGCACCGGCAGGCTGGGATACTGCAAATACTGTGCAAACACGGGGCTGAAATCGCGGCCCGCCTCGCGGCTGATATAGTCGATTACCTGCTGGCCGGTCACGGTCTGGTGGTAGAACGTTTGGCCCAGGCCGCGCAAGATTTGCCGCCATTTGGCGTCGTCGTTGAGGGCCGTGCGCACCATGTTGAGCAGGTTGCTGCCCTTGTCGTACATATCGCTGGAACCCTCTTTATTCACGCCGTAGGGGCCGATAATGGGGCCGTCGTTCTGGATGTTGCGGCGCTGGCCGTGCAGGTATTCCTGGCCGGCCTGCTTGCCATACTGGCTTTCCACGAACAGCGCTTCCGAGTAGGTGGTGAAGCTCTCATGCACCCACATATCGGCAATGTCCTTGGCCGTGATGTTGTTGCCAAACCACTCGTGGCCGCTCTCGTGGATGATGATAAAATCCCACTTCAGGCCCCAGCCGGTGCCCGAGCGGTCGCGGCCCAGGTAGCCGTTCAAGTAGTGGTTGCCGTAGGCCACGGCGCTCTGGTGCTCCATGCCGAGGTGGGGCGTTTCGACCAGCTTGTAGCCGTCCTTATAGAAGGGGTAGGGACCGAACCAGTATTCCATGCTCTTGAGCATGGGCTTCACGTTGGCGGCAAACTGCTTTTTGGCCTTCGCCAAATTTTGGGGCAGCACCCAGTAGTCGAGCGTCAGCGGGCCTTTCTCGCCCTGGTACACGTCCGAAAAATGCGCGTACTTCGCCACGTTCAGGGCCACATCGTAGTTGTTGATGGGGTTGGTCACGGCCCAGTCGAAGCGCGTGTAGCCGCCGGGTAGCTTGTGGGTGCCGCGCAGGCGGCCGTTCGACACGTCGGTGAGGCCCTTGGGCACGGCCACGCTGATGAGCATACTGTCCACTTCGTCAGCCTGTTGGTCCTTGGTGGGCCACCAGATACTGGCCCCTACCCCCTGGCAGGCGGTGGCTACCCAGGGCGCGCCGGTGGTGTCCTGCGCAAACACGAAGCCGCCGTCCCAGGGCGCTTTTTTGGCGATGGTGGGCTGGCCCGAATACGTAACCGTGAACTCGTCGCGGCTGCCCGCCTGGAGGGGGGTAGGGAAGGTCACGAACACCGCGTTGGCCTCGCGGGTGAAGGGCACGTCGCGGCCGTGGTAGGTCACCTTATCCACCGCCAGGTTGGCGAAAAGGTCGAATTGCAGCCGCGTTAAATCGCGCGTGGCCGTGAAGCGAAACAGGTTGGTGCCGCTGATGAAGCGGCGGGCCACGTCGAGCTTCACGTCGAGGTGGTAGTAGTTGATGTCGTAGCAAGTACGCTCGGCCGGCTGGCCGCCGCGCAGCGAATCGGCGCGGGTAAACGTCGTTTTGGGCTGCATAAGCTGGGCCGAGGCCAGCAGCGACGAGGCGAGCAGCGGCAGCAACAGCCGCAGAGTTTTTCGCAGAATCATAACACCTTGTAAAACGAAGTGGCACTCCATTTCCGGTTGGGTCGCTTGCGCAATAGCAAAACGGAGTGCCACTCCGTTCTACATACCTTCACGCCAAAGTTACGCCCCTGCCCGCTCCCTATGTCCCTCATGCTTGCCCACGCCGCCGCCGTGCCGGCCCACGCTACCCAGGTTTTCGTGCTGCCCCTCGGCACCACCGCTCTACCCCCCCTTGCCGCCACCGACCTGCCTGAGGCCGCCCGCCGCTACGTCGAAACGGCCCTGGCCGACGACCAGAAGCTCATTACGCTCAACCACTTTTCGCACCAGCACTACTTCGTGGTGCTCGAAAAAAAGCCTACCCCCGGCCTCCAGCTCGAAGCCCTGCGCAAGGCCGGCCACCAGCTGCAAGGCTTGCTGAAGCGGGAAAAAACGGCCGAGGTTTTCGTGCAGAATCTCAGCGACAACCCCGACGCCGCCCGCACGCTGGCCGAGGGCTTATTCCTGGCTGCCTACCAGTTTGAGGGCTACAAAACGGATGAGAAGTCGCGCGCGGCGGCCGCGCTCACCACGATTAACCTCGTCGGCAACGCGGCCACCGAGGCGCAGGTCACCGAGTTGCAGCACGTGCTCGAAGGCGTCGCCTTCGCCCGCGACCTGGTAAATGCGCCCCTTAATAAGCTCAATGCCCAGCAGTTTGCTGAGCGCTTGGCCGAGGCTGGCGACGACGCCGGCTACACCACCGACATCCTCGACATGGCCCGCATCGAGAGCCTGCGCATGGGTGGCCTGCTGGCCGTGAACCTGGGCTCGCCCGAGCCGCCCACGTTCAGCATTCTGGAGTGGAAGCCCGCAGGTGCTAAAAACGAGAAGCCCTACGTGCTCGTGGGCAAGGGCGTAGTCTATGACACCGGCGGCCTCAGCCTCAAGCCCACGCCCAACAGCATGGACCTGATGAAGTGCGACATGGCCGGCGGCGCGGCCGTGGGCGGCGTACTCTACGCGCTGGCTAAGAACAACATCCCGCTGCACGTTATCGGCCTGGTGCCGGCCACCGACAACCGCCCCGGCGGCCTGGCCTACGTGCCCGGCGACGTGCTCACCATGCACTCGGGCCTCACGGTGGAGGTTAAAAACACCGACGCCGAAGGCCGCCTGCTATTGGCCGACGCGCTGAGCTTCGCCAAAAAATACCACCCCGCGCTGGTCATTGACCTCGCTACCCTCACCGGCGCGGCCGTGCGTGCCTTGGGCACCGAGGCCGCCGCCGTAATGGGCACCGCCGCGCCCGACACCACCGCCCAATTGCTGGCCGCCGCGCACCGCACGCACGAGCGCCTGGTCGAGTTTCCGCTCTGGGACGACTACGCTGACCACATGAAGTCAGATATCGCCGACCTTTCCAACCTGGGCAAGGCCGAGGCGGGCCACATCTCGGCCGCCAAGTTTCTGGAGCGCTTCATCGAAGGCACGCCCTGGTTGCATCTGGACATTGCCGGCCCGGCGTTTTTGACGGCCGCCGACTCGTATCGCGGCAAGGGCGGCACGGGCATGGGCGTGCGGCTTTTGTATGAATTTCTAACCAAGCAGGTAGCTTAATTTCTCAAAAAAGAACGTCATGCTGAGCTTGCCGAAGCATCTCGCGTGGGGTAGTAACTCAATCGTTCAACGGCATTGATTACTACCCCACGCGAGATGCTTCGGCAAGCTCAGTATGACAGACGATTAGGAGCGTCCCTATTTATCATGTCCAAAACCCTACCCCGCCTCGGTTTTTCCGTGGGCGACCTGGCCGGTATCGGCCCCGAAGTCATTTATAAAACGCTGCGCGACGAGCGCATTTTGCAGCAGTGCACGCCCGTGGTGTACGGCACGGCCACGGCGCTTTTCGACGATTTTCCGGTGGAAAAAGGGGCCGAGCCGCTCATGTTTCGGCAGCTGCGCGACGCGGCCGACATCGCGCCCGGCCGCCTCAACGCCGTAACGTGCTGGGACGAGGATTTTCACCTCACGCCCGGCCAGCCCTCGGCCGCCAGCGGGCAGGCCGCCCGCGAAAGTCTGCTCGCCGCCAGCCGCGACCTCAAGGCCGGCCTGCTCGACGGCATCGTGACAGCGCCCATCAGCAAGGAAAATACCCAAGCCGACGACTTTCGCTTTCCCGGCCACACCGAGTTCTTAGCCAGCTACTTCGGCGCGGCCGACAGCCTCATGTTTTTGGTGGATGAGGGGCAAGACCTGCGCGTGGCCACCGCCACCGGCCACATTCCACTTAAGGACGTTTCGACCCGCGTGACCAGCGACTTGCTGCGCACTAAAATTCGCTTGTTGCTCAAGTCGTTGCAGCAGGATTTTGGTATTCTCAAACCCAAGATAGCCGTGCTGGGAATGAACCCCCACGCGGGCGAAAACGGCCTGATTGGCCGCGAGGAGGGCGAGGTGATAACACCCGTCGTCCGGCAGTTTGCGCACGATGGCCACCTCGTGTTCGGCCCCTACCCCGCCGATGGCTACTTCGGTACCGGGCAGTTCCGGCAGTTCGACGCTACCCTCTCCATCTACCACGACCAGGGCCTGATTCCGTTCAAGCTCATGGCGTTTGAGCGGGGCGTGAACTTCACGGCCGGCCTGCCGGTGGTGCGCACCTCGCCCGACCACGGCACGGCCTACGGCATCGCGGGCAAGTTTTGCGCCGATGAGTCGTCGTTTCGGGCCGCCGTGTTTCTGGCCTGCGATGTGGTGCAGGCCCGCCGCCTCGGGGCCGCCGACCCGCGCTCGGTGCGGTGAGTCACTTTGGGGGTAGGGGGTGGGGGGACGTTTGTCATTGCGAGCCTGCGAAGCAATCGCACCCGAACAACACCCACGCCAGTCATTCATCCATCGTTCTGATGCGATTGCTTCGCAGGCTCGCAATGACAAAAACCAATCAATCTTATGCGCCTACCCCTCCTCTTGCTCCTCATCGGCTGGCTGGGTAGCCGGCCGGCCCTGGCGCAGCAGCTGACGCTGACGCACGCCAACGTGGTGGACGTGCGGACCGGCCAGATTCAGGCCGACCAAACGGTAGTTATTGCCGGGTCGCGCATCGTGCGGGTGAGGCCGTCGGCGCGCCCTACCCCCCCTGGGCCGGGCCAAGTGGTTGATGCCCAGGGCCAGTACCTCATTCCGGGGCTCTGGGACATGCACACCCACGTGTATTTCGACGGCACGGCCAGCGCGGGCACCGACCTGATTTTGCCCTTGCTGGTAGCCAATGGCGTAACCGGCATCCGCGACATGGGCAGCGAGCTGGACAGCATCCTACGCGCCCGGCAGGCCGTGGCGGCGCATCAATTGCTGGGGCCGCGCATCGTGGCTGCCGGCCCAATGCTCGACGGCGGCAAGTCGCCCTACAAGGCGGCCATCGCTATTGCGACCCCCGAGGAAGGCCGCCGGGCGGTGGATAGGCTAAAGGCGCGCGGCGTTGATTTCATCAAAGTGCAGTCGCTGGTGCCGCGCGGCGTATTTCGCCATCATGGCCGAGGCCAAAAAAGTGGGCCTGCCGGTCGATGGCCACGTGCCCGACGCCGTGCGCGCCACCGAGGCCGTGGCCGCCGGCCAGCGCACCTTCGAGCACCTCATCGGCATTTTTGAAGCCAGCTCGCCCGACGAGGCGAAGTACGTAGCGGGCGGCCCGAAATCGCCGGGCCGCTTCCTGGCCACCTACGACCTGGCCCGCGAGGCCACTATCATCAAGCTGCTGGCCGCGCGCCAGGTGTGGCAGTGCCCTACCCTCTTCTGGGAGCGCGGCCAGTGGCTGGTCGATGCCATCGACTGGCGGCAGGATTCGGCCCTGGCCTACGCGGGCCGCAGCTGGGTCGAAACGCGCTGGCCCAGGGCCCAAAAGAGCATCGCCCAAAGCCTGGATACCGAGCCGCTGGCGGTGCGCGAAAAGTTCGTGGCCCATGAGCTGGACCTCGTGCGCCGACTGCACGCGGCGGGAGTAGGCTTTCTGGCGGGCACCGACATGCCGGCGGGCGTCGATTTGATTCCCGGCGTGAGCCTGCACCTGGAGCTTCAGCGCTTCGTGGCGGCCGGCTTCACGCCCCTGCAAGCCCTGCAAACTGCTACCCTCAACCCGGCGCGCTTCTACCACCGCCTCCAGGACTTTGGCACCGTGCGGCCCGGCCGGGTCGCCGACCTGGTGCTACTCAGCGCCAACCCGCTCGTGGATATCGCCAATACGCGCCGCATCGCGGCCGTCGTGGCCGATGGCCGCTACCTGTCGCGGGCCGCGCTGGACGAGCTGCAAGCGAAGCTGAAACGCGTGGCGGCGAGGAAGTAATCAGCCGCTGGGGCAGATTACTCGCAACGGACTATCAGACATCTCATTAGAACGTCCTTCCAAGCTTGCCGAGGAATCTCGCCCGCATCATTGCACGCTACCCGAACGGCGCGAGCGAGATTCCTCGGCAAGCTCGGAAGGACGGGCTAGTGAATTTTCATCGGAATGACGTTCTAGCGAATTTCCAACTATCCTCTCTATCTCCAACTACTAGCTTCTCCTTTCATCATGCGCACCTACCGTTGGGGAATTCTGGGCCTGGGCAACATTGCCCGCAAGTTTGCCGCCGACCTGGCGCACGTGCCGGGGGCCAGTCTGCACGCCGTGGCCTCGCGCAGCCCGGACAAGGCGCGGGCGTTTGCCGCGGAGTTTGGGGCCGCCCACGCCGTGGGCAGCTACGAGGCGCTAACCGCCGTGCCCGACCTCGACGTGGTGTACATCGCTACCCCCCACTCCGAGCACCACGCCCACGCGCTGCTGTGCCTGCGGGCCGGCCTCGCCGTGCTCTGCGAAAAGCCCTTTACCGTGAATGCCGGCCAGGCGCGGGAGCTGATTGACGTGGCCCAGGCCCAAGGCGTGTTTCTGATGGAAGCCTTCTGGACGCGCTTTTTTCCGGCCGTGAACCACGCACTAGAACTACTTGAGTCAGGTGCAATTGGCGAGGTGAAGCACCTGGTAGCCGACTTCGGCGGTTTTATGCCTTACGAGCCGCTGGAGCGAATCTTCAACCCGAACCTGGCCGGGGGCTCATTGCTCGATATCGGCGTGTATCCGCTCTTTCTCAGCCAGCTTTTTTTGGGCCCGCCCACGGCGGTCGAGGCCGTATCCGTGGCGGCGGGCACTGGCGTTGACCTGAGCTGCGCCATGAGCCTGGCCTACGCCGGCGGGGCCACGGCCAGCCTGGCTTCTACGCTGGCCGCCCCGCTCGCCAACCAGTGCGTGCTATATGGCACCGGCGGGCAGCTGCGGCTGCTGGGGCCGCTGTATGCGCCGCACGGCGTGCGGGTGCAGCCGCTGGGCCAGGCGGCGCAGGAATTTTCCTACCCCCCGCCCGGCGACGGCTATCACTACGAGGCCGCGCACGTGCAGGAGTGCCTGGCGCAAGGCCGGTTCGAAAGCCCGCTCCTACCCCTCTCCTCCAGCCTGGCGCTGATGCGCCTGCTCGATGCCGTGCGCCAGCGCATCGGGCTGCGCTATCCGGGCGAGGCAGGGGGGTAGGGGGCAGCCTGGCTCGCCTTATTGGCTGGTTGTTGGGTTTGTTGCTTGATAAAGCCAACTAAAACCCATACCTTTGCCCCCCGTTATTCGGCTTACTGTGAAAAAGGACCCGCAATTTGATTTGCCCATCGCCCGGCTTTCCCTCAAGACGCACCACTTCGCGTTTGAGCTGGGCCGCGCCTTTTTTGAGGAGTTCGACCCGCAAGGCGAATTTATTGCCGATGGCAACCTGAACGCCGACGTAACGCTCATTAAAACGGAGCGCGTTATTACTATCAACTCGCACATCGTGGGCACCGTGCGCCTCACCTGCGACCGCAGCCTCGACGAGTTTGACCACCCGCTGGACATCGAAAACCGGCTGCTGGTGCGCTACGGCGACGAGCCCAAAGAGCTGGACGATGACGTGCTGCAAGTGACGCCCGAGACGCTGACGCTCAACCTGGCCCAGCACCTCTACGATTATATTGGCCTGGCTTTGCCCATGAAAAAGCTGCATCCACGCTTCCAGAACGAAGCCGATGACGACCCCGATGCTACTACCAAGCTCATTTTCTCGACTCGCCCGCCGGGCGAAGGCCCGGATGATGACGAGCCAGCCGACCCGCGCTGGGCGGCCCTCAAAAACCTGAATTAGAGGGTTATCTAATTCATAATTTCTAATTCAACCTTCATAATTTTCAAAAATGGCCCATCCTAAACGCCGGACCTCCTCCGCCACCCGCGACAAACGCCGTAGCCACCACAAACTCACCCCTAAGGCCGTAACCATCTGCCCCAACACGGGCGAGCTGCACCTGCGCCACAAGGCCTACGTGGTGGATGGTGACCTGTACCACAATGGCCAGCTGGCCGTCAAGAATTATACCTCCGTAGCTGCCCCCGCAGGGGCCGGCGACACGGACGCGGACGAAGAATAGCCGAAAGCGTTGTTATTTCGCGGTACCATCGGGCCGGACTGCTCTTTTGAGATTGGCAGTTCGGCCCGGTTTGGTTTCCTGCGCTTACGCTTTATGGCTGATTCTATACTTTTTTCGCGTTCATGAAAATTGCCCTCGACGCTATGGGCGGCGACTTTGCCCCCCAGGCCGCTGTGGCTGGTGCCGTGCTGGCGGCCCAGCGCCTGGCCGGCAAAGCGCAAGTGCTGCTTATCGGCTCCGAAGCCGAAGTGCGCCCGCTCTTGCAACAATACGGCCCCAGCGCTGCTGCCCTCCAAGTAGTGCACGCCTCCCAGGTTATCGCAATGGGAGAGCATCCTGCCAAAGCTTTTCAGCAAAAGCCGGATAGCAGCATTGCCGTCGGCTACCGCATGCTGCAGAGCGGCGAGGTCGATGCGTTTTGCTCGGCCGGCAACACGGGCGCTATGCTCGTGGGTGCCATGTTCACGGTGAAGGCCGTGCCCGGCGTGCTGCGCCCGGCCATCGCCAACTTCGTGCCCAAGCTGGCCGGGGGCTACGGCATCCTGGTCGATGCCGGTGCCAATGCCGACTGCAAACCCGAAATGCTGGAGCAGTTTGGCGAGCTTGGCTCGCTCTACGCGCAATATGTGCTGGGCATTGCCCGGCCCAAAGTGGGTCTGATGAGCCTGGGCGAAGAAGAGGGTAAGGGTGCCGTGGTGACGCAGGCCGCGCACCAGCTCTTCAAGGTGAACCCGCACGTGCATTTCATCGGTAATATTGAGGGTAGGGATTTGTTTAACGACAAAGCCGACGTCATTGTGTGCGATGGGTACGTGGGCAACGTGATGCTGAAAATGGCCGAGTCGATGTACGACATTATGGTGACCCGCAACCTGAACGACGAATTTTTTGAGAAAGTAAATTACGAAACCATTGGCGGCTCACCCATCCTGGGCATCAATGATAATGCGCTTATCGGCCACGGCGTTAGCACGCCGCTGGCCATCTGCAACATGATAATCCAAGGCTACCAGATGGCTCAGTCGGGCATCGTGGACCAAATCAAAGACTCTTTCAAATCCTAACTCGCAAAAGTCTGGCCTGGGGCCAGACTTTTGCGTTCGGGCCGCACCTTTGCGCTCATGAAGATTACCGCCGCCATTACCGGAGTCGGAGGCTACGTGCCCGACTACGTGCTCACCAACAAGGAGCTCGAGCAACTGGTCGATACCACCGACGAATGGATTACCTCGCGCACCGGCATCAAAGAGCGCCGCATTCTGAAGGGGAAGGACCAGGGCAGCTCGGTGATGGGCATTAAGGCGGTGCGGCAGCTGCTGGAAAAAACCAATACCGACCCCGCCGCTATCGACCTGGTTATCTGCGCCACCGTGACGCCCGACGTGCTGTTTCCGGCCACGGCCAACATTATTGCGAACGCGGTGGGCATCAAAAACGCTTTTGGCTACGACCTGAACGCGGCGTGCTCGGGCTTTTTATACGCGCTGGCCACCGGCGCGCAGTTCGTGCAGAGCGGCATGTATAAGAAGGTAGTGATAGTGGGGGCCGATAAAATGTCGGCCATTGTGGATTATACTGACCGCTCCAACTGCATCATCTTTGGCGATGGCGCTGGGGCCGTGCTCCTGGAGCCCAGCACCGACGGCTACGGCATCCTCGACCAGGTGCTGCGCGCCGATGGCAACGGCGAGCAGTTTCTGCACCAGAAAGCGGGGGGTAGCCGCCGCCCGCCCACGGCCGAAACCATCGCCAACCGCGAGCACTTCATTTACCAGGAAGGTGCCACGGTTTTCAAGTTTGCCGTGACCAACATGGCCGACGTAGCCGCCCAGGTGATGGCCCGCCAGGGCCTCAGCCACGACGACGTGGCCTGGCTGGTGCCCCACCAGGCCAACAAGCGCATTATCGACGCTACGGCCCACCGCATGGGGGTAGGGCCCGAAAAGGTGATGCTCAACATTCAGCGCTACGGCAACACCACCAACGGCACCATTCCCCTGTGCCTCTGGGACTACGAGAAACAATTGCACAAGGGCGATAACCTCATCTTCGCGGCCTTCGGCGGCGGCTTCACCTGGGGCGCCATGCACATCAAATGGGCGTACGATTCTTAAGTTATGAGTTAAAAGTTATGAGTTAAGAGTTGGCTCCATTGGCCGCCAAAACTCATAACCGTAACTCTTAACTCATAACTCTTAACTCTTAACTGAAACCAATGGCAACCACCGCCGACTTCCGCAATGGGCTCGTGTTGATGTACAACAACGACCTGCACGTTATCACCGAATTTCAGCACGTGAAGCCCGGCAAAGGCCCGGCTTTCGTGCGCACCAAAATGCGTAATATCAAGACTGGCCGGGTCTTGGACAATACTTTTAATGCTGGCGTCAAGATTGAAACGGCCCGCGTGGAGCAGCGCCCGCACCAGTATTTGTTTAAGGACGACTACGGCTACACGTTCATGGACACTGACACGTTTGAGCAGATTGTGCTGAACGAGGCGATGGTACCTTTCGCCGACCTCATGAAGGAAGGCCAGGCCGTGACCATCCTCATGCACGCCGAAACCGAGCAGCCCCTCACCGCCGAGCTGCCCACCACCGTGGACCTGCTGGTGACCTACACTGAGCCCGGCCTGCGCGGCGACACCGCCACCAATACCCTCAAGGCCGCCACCGTCGAAACCGGGGCTCGCATTCAGGTGCCGCTGTTCGTAGATACGGACACCAAAATTCGCATCAAAACCAGCGACTACTCCTACGTAGAGCGCGTGAAGTAAGGTTGTTGCGCGGGTTCGCCGAGTCCGCGCGCGGTAGCAGCCAAACGTTCCAACGCGCGGACTCGCTGAGCCCGCGCTACTTCCCCTCCGATGTCGAAAGATTCTCATAAAACCCCGCCTAAAAAAGACGCTGCCATGAAAGCCAAAGAACTCCAGGAACTGCTCGACTTCATTGCCAAGTCGGGCCTCAATAAAGTCAATATTGAAACCGAAGAGTTTAAAATCTCGGTGCAGCGCGAGCCCAGCACCAAGCAGATTGTGAGCATGAGCGCGGCGCCCGCTGCTCCGGCCCCGCAGCCAGCGGCGGCACCAGCGCCCACCATCGCGGCGGCCCCTACCCCCCCGGCCCCGGCCGAACCCGCCAGCGCCGCCAGCTACACGCCCCTCAAGTCGCCCATGATTGGCACCTTCTACCGCAGCAGCGGCCCCGATTCACCGATGTTCGCGCAGGTAGGCGATATGGTGGAAAAAGGGCAGGTTATCTGCATCATCGAGGCCATGAAGCTGTTCAATGAGATTGAAGCCGAGCAATCCGGCCGCATCGTGAAGGTGCTGGTGGAGAATGCTACCCCCGTGGAGTACGACCAGCCGCTGTTTCTGATTGAATAGTTTTTCTACGTTGGTTTCCAAAAGAACGTCATGCTCATCTAGCGTCCGCTTGTCGAAGCGGTAGAAATGCTTCGACAAGCGGACGCTAGATGAGCATGACGTTCTTTTAATTTTGATTTTCCTTTTTTATAGATTCCGCCACCTTCGGCCATGTTCAATAAAATCCTGATTGCCAACCGGGGCGAAATTGCCCTGCGCATTATCCGTACCTGCCGCGAGATGGGCATCAAAACGGTGGCCGTCTATTCGACCGCCGACAAGGAAAGCCTGCACGTGCGCTTTGCCGACGAGGCCGTGTGCATCGGCCCGCCCCCCAGCAGTCAGAGCTACCTGAACATCCCTACCCTCATCGCGGCGGCCGAGATTACTAACGCCGATGCCATCCACCCCGGCTACGGCTTTTTGAGCGAGAATGCCGAATTTTCGCGCATCTGCCAGGAAAACGGCATCAAGTTTATCGGGGCCTCGCCCGAGATGATAAACCAAATGGGCGACAAGGCCACCGCCAAAGCCACCATGATTACGGCCGGCGTGCCCGTGGTGCCCGGCTCGGTGGGCTTGCTCGAATCGGTGGAGCAGGGCAAGCAAATCGCCCACGAGATTAAGTATCCCGTTATCATTAAGGCCACGGCCGGCGGCGGCGGGCGCGGCATGCGCATCATCAACGGCGACGACGAATTCCAGAAAGCCTGGGACGACGCGCGCACCGAATCCAAGGCCGCCTTCGGCAACGATGGCATGTACCTGGAAAAATACGTGGTGGAGCCGCGCCACATCGAGATTCAGATTGTAGGCGACCAGTTCGGCCACGTGGCGCACCTCTCGGAGCGCGACTGCTCCATCCAGCGCCGCCACCAGAAGCTGGTGGAGGAAGCGCCCTCGCCCTTCATGACCGACGACTTGCGCGAGCGCATGGGCGCGGCGGCCATTGCCGGGGCCTCGGCCATCGGCTACGAGGGGGTAGGGACCATCGAATTTCTGGTCGATGCCAACCGCGATTTCTACTTCATGGAAATGAACACCCGCATCCAGGTCGAGCACCCGGTCACGGAGGAAATCATCAACTATGACCTTATTAAAGAGCAGATTAAGGTAGCGGCCGGCATCCCGATTTCGGGCAAAAATTACTTCCCTAAAATGCACGCGATGGAGTGCCGCATCAACGCCGAGGACCCGCGCAACAACTTCCGCCCCGCGCCCGGCCGCATCACTACCCTCCACATTCCCGGCGGCCACGGCGTGCGCGTCGATACCCACGTCTATGCCGGCTACCAGATTCCGCCCAACTACGACTCCATGATTGCCAAGCTCATCACCGTGGCCCAAACCCGCGAGGAGTGCATTGTCAAAATGAAGCGCGCCCTGAGCGAGTTCGTGGTGGAAGGCGTGAAGACTACTATTCCGTTTCACCTGGCGCTGATGGACAGCGAGGATTTCAAGGCTGGCAATTTCACCACGAAGTTTTTGGAATCGTTTGATTTCTCGGTAGTGTAACTCAATATGCTGCGTAAATTCAGACATTTCAAAGCCGAATCAACAGGTCATTTCAGGATACTCATTGTTCTTATTGTTTTCTCGTGGATTGCGGCTACATCATATACTAGTTATAATTCATCTAAAATCAACGAAATACAAAGTGGTCTAGCAGCAACTTTTTGGGTCAGCTTTCTCTACTGGCTTATCGTAAGAGTAGCACTGTGGATACTTGATGGATTTAATAATCGCTCATAACTTATGCCCGCAGCCCAATCTGCTTATCAGAGCCACTACACCGTCGAGGAGTATTTCGCCTTTGAGGAGCAGTCGGATATTCGCCACGAATACTACCACGGCGAAATCTTTCCGCTCGAAGGACCGGCTTCGGCAGAAGGAATGGCTGGCGGCACCAAGCAACATAACCGACTGATTCAAAACTGTGCGTTTGGATTACGGTTAGGTTTACAAGGGCGAAGCTGCGAGATTTACGCGGAGAATGTGCGGCTTGCTATTGAGGCCGGAGAGCATTATAGCTATCCAGACGTGATGGTAAGCTGCGACCCGCACGATGACGACCCGCGCACGGCGCATTCTCCGTTACTGATAATCGAAGTATTGTCGAAGAGCACGGAGGCCCGCGACCGCGGCTGGAAGTTTGAGCAAAGCCAACTTATTCCCTCTTTACAGCAATACGTGCTGGTATCGCAGTATCGCATCCTAGTGGACAGCTTCGTTCGTACCGACCACGGCACCTGGGAATTGACTAGCTTGCGGAAGCTCACGGACGTTTTGATGTTGCCGTCATTACAGTGTCAATTGTCGCTGGCGGATATTTACGAGCGCATCAACATTCCGCCTTTGCGGTTGGCGGATTGAAAAGAGAGTTCAACTGTTCACGCGTAGCCGAGCAGGTTTTTGTTAATCACGCAATACTTTTAGCGTTATGCAACCGCACATCCTCACCATCCCCGACGACAATGTGTACCAGGAGTTAGTACGGCTGGCGGCAGCGGCCGGCCTGCATATTGCCGATAATGGCTTGGTATCAAAGTCGGTAAGTTTAGCGGCCGAGCACGCCCTACGCCCTGTTTTATCGGCAAGTGAGCGCGAATATCATTTAGAGATTATCAAAAAAGGGGGCGATGGAAAAAGTATTTCCGACCCGCTCGCCTGGCAGCGCGAGGAACGGCGGGACCGCTCACTTCCCGGCCGCGACTAATGGCCTATCTACTCGATAGTAACCTGCTCATCTATTCGGCCAATCCCGACAGTGCTTTTCTGCGGCCATTAGTACTAAATCCTACTAACTTTGTTTCGGCTATTTCTCAGGTAGAAACGCTCGGGTTTCATAAGCTGACGGCAGCTGACGCGGCTTACTTCAATTCAGCATTTACCATCCTGGGTATCCTACCCGTGAGCCAGGCAATTATATTGCGAGCGATAGTTCTACGTCAGCAGCGGCGCATGTCGCTTGGTGATGCGCTCATCGCGGCTACCGCTTTAGAATATAATTTGGAGGTAGCAACTCGCAATACGGCTGATTTTTCGTCAGTTTCAGGCTTATCCGTTTACAATCCATTCGAGTAATAATTTGTAAAGATGAAGCTCCTGGTTTTTATCTATTTTTCTATTATTGCGCTTGCCAGCTGCTCCGCGCCCTGCAATGGCCACATTGAGAGCTCGGTGCTTTATTTTAAGCAAGCGCCGCAAGGCCAATTCGTTTACGCTAATGTGCTTAATGACCCAAGCCTTGGCAACCAGCAAACGCTGATGCGCGAGGACAAGGAATATGGCACGTTTCCGCACGTCATTATTATTAATGACCCGCAAATGAAATACAAAGGCCAAAGCACTATTTGCTTCGATGAGTTTACGAAGCAGCCTTTGCCGGTTGATATTGATTTGCGAGAAAAAGATATTCCGCGCATTTTAATTACCAAGTAGATTCTCACACAAACAAGAAGAACGTTATGCTGAGCTTGCCGAAGCATCTCTACCGCACCGCTGGCTTACCAATGGCGTGGTAGAGATGCTTCGACAAGCTCAGCATGACGTTCTTTTTTACCCGTTTTTCGCGCTGGCTTACCGGCGGCCCATGCCGGGCATTCCGCCGCCTTTCATGCCGCCCATCATTTTGGCCATTTGGGCCATACCACCTTTGGTCTGGCTCATTTTATTCATTTGGCGCATCATTTTGCGCATGTCTTCAAATTGCTTCATCAGGGCGTTCACCTGCTGAATATCGGTGCCGGAGCCGGCGGCGAGGCGGCGGCGGCGCGAACCGTTGATGAGGTCGGGCTGGGCGCGTTCCTGCTTGGTCATGCTCTTGATGATGCTCTCGACCGGCTTGAAAGCGTCGTCGTCAATTTCGACGTCTTTCATCATCTTCGAGGCACCCGGAATCATGCCCACCAGGTCCTTGAGGTTGCCCATCTTCTTGATTTGCTCGAGCTGGCCGAGAAAGTCGTTGAAGTCGAACTGGTTTTTGCGAATCTTGGCGTTGATGCGCTTGGCTTCTTCCTCGTCGAACTGCTGCTGGGCGCGCTCTACGAGTGAAATCACGTCGCCCATGCCCAGGATGCGCTGGGCCATGCGGTCAGGGTAGAAGAGGTCGAGGGCCTCCATTTTTTCGCCCGTCGAGATGAATTTGATGGGCTTTTCGACCACCGCGCGAATCGAGAGGGCCGCGCCGCCGCGGCTGTCGCCGTCGAGCTTGGTGAGCACTACCCCGTCGAAATTGAGGCGGTCGTTGAAGGTCTTGGCGGTGTTCACGGCGTCCTGGCCGGTCATCGAATCCACCACGAACAGTGTTTCGCTGGGGTTGATGGCGCGCTTGACAGCCTCGATTTCGCGCATCATCTGCTCATCCACCGCCAGGCGGCCGGCGGTGTCCACGATGACGACTTTCTTGTTGTTTTGCTTCGCGTAGGCGATGGCATTTTGCGAAATTTCGACCGGATTTTTGTTGTCCGGCTCCGAGTACACTTCGACCCCAATTTGCTCACCGAGCACCTTGAGCTGGTCGATGGCGGCGGGGCGGTACACGTCGCAGGCCACCAGCAGCACGGTGCGGTTTTGCTTTTTGATAAAGCTGGCGAGCTTGCCGGCGAAAGTCGTTTTGCCCGAGCCTTGCAGGCCCGAGAGCAGCACCACGGCCGGGTCGCCCTTGATGACGATATCCTGCTTTTCGCCGCCCATGAGCTGGGTCAGCTCGTCATAGACGATTTTGACCATGAGCTGGCCAGGGGAGATGGCCGTGAGCACGTCGCGGCCCATTGCCTCGTCCTTAATCTTATCGGTTACTTCTTTGGCAACCTTGTAGTTAACGTCGGCATCGACCAGCGCCCGGCGAATTTCTTTGACGGTGGCGGCGACGTTGATTTCCGAGATGCTACCCTGCCCTTTGAGGGTCTTGATAGCCTTATCAAGCTTGGTGGAGAGATTGTCAAACATATAATCGCGGATTGAGCAGATGGCGCGGATTTCGCGGATGCGAACGGCGCGGCTGGTTAAGAGAATGCGCTAGGAAGCGCGGCGTAGCTGGGTTTCGAGGTTGGCAATGCGCTGAAGCATGTCGGCGCTGGTCGTTTCGAGCGTTACCAGCCGGGTTTCCTGCCCGGTATTTTCTTCGGTGAGATGGCCCGCCTGGTCAAAAGTGGCTTGCAGGCGGCGATTGGTGGTGCGCGCTTCGGTTTTCAGGTCCCGTACTTCATCGGTGAGCGTGTCCACGCGTCCGGTGAGCGTGTCCAGGCGGTCGGCGAGCGTATCCACGTGGTCGGTGAGCGTATCCACGTGGTCGGTGAGCGTATCCACGTGGTCGGTGAGCGTGTCCACGCGTCCGGTGAGCGTGTCCAGGCGGTCGGCGAGGATGTCGGTTTTCTTGTCAAATTTATCTTCCAGGCGCACGAAGCCGTTCAGCATGGTTTCGTTAAGCTGCGTGAAGCGGCGCTCGAACGTTTCGCCCAGCCGGTCGGTGGCCTTAATCTGGTCGGCAATCAGAACTAGCAGTTCGTTGGCTTGGTCGTTGGTCATGGCCACAGGGAGGGGGTAGGAAAGCCAAAGTTACGACCGGCGGGCCGGTGCCGGAAGCCGTAGCTTTACCCACCAAATTGCCCTGCCCACCGTGCCCCGCCCTACCCCCCTGCGCCTGCTAGTGCTCACGTATTACTGGCCGCCTTCGGGCGGGGCGGGCGTGCAGCGCTGCCTGAAATGGGTGAAATACCTGCCCGGCCTGGGCGTGGAGCCCACCGTGGTGACCGTGGACGCCGACCAGGCGACCTACCCGGTGCGTGACGAAAGCCTGCTGCGCGAAGTGCCGCCGGGCGTGCGCGTCATTCGCACGGCCACGCTGGAGCCGTTTGGCTCGTACCAAAAGCTGACGGGCCGGGCCGTGCCGCACGGCGGCTTTGCCAACGAGGGCGCGCCGACGCTGACCCAAAAAGCCCTGCGCTTCGTGCGGGGCAATTTGTTTATCCCGGACCCGCGCCGGGGCTGGAATGCCTACGCCCTGGCGGCCGTGGATAAGCTGCTGGCGCAGGGCGAGCAGTTTGACGCGGTGCTGACTTCCTCGCCGCCGCACTCGACGCAACTCATTGGTTTAGAATTGCAACGCAAGCACGGCCTGCGCTGGCTAGCCGACCTGCGCGACCCCTGGACGGATATTTATTACGCCAAAGACCTGCACCGCACGCCCGCCGCCGCCTGGCTCGACGCGCGCTACGAAAGCCAGGTGCTGCGCGCCGCCGACGCCGTGCTGGTGACCTCGCCCGAAACCGAGCGGCTGTTCCGGCGCAAACTGCCCGACCTGGCCAAAGGTAAAATCGTGGTGCTGCCTAATGGCTACGATGAGGCTGATTTTCAGGGCGATTCCCTACCCCCCCCCGACTGCCTGCGCCTGACGCACACGGGCACCATCACGGCGGGCTACCGCATCGAAAACCTGCTGCGGGCGGTGGCCGACTGCGCGGCCGCCTACCCCCTAGTGCCGTGGCGGCTGCGCTTCGTGGGGCAGGTCGATGCGGGCGTGGGCGCGCAGGTGGCGGCGGCCGGGCTAGTCGGGGCCACCGAGTTTATGCCCTTTGTGCCGCACCAGGAATCGGTCGATTTTCTGCTGCAAAGCAGTGCGTTGCTGATGGCTATCCCGGACGTGGCCTTAAATAAAGGCATTCTGCCGGGGAAGGTTTTTGAATACCTGGCGGCGCGCAAACCCATTCTGTGCGTGGGGCCGGCCGGCTCCGATGCCGACAAGATTTTGCGGGAAGCGGACGCCGGGCAAGCGCTGCCCTACGATGACTACGCCCTGATGCGCCGCACCCTGGACGCGCTGGCCGAGCGCTGGCAGCAAAATTCGAACCTCGACCTGCCCCCTACCCCCCTCGTGGCGCGCTATTCGCGGCAGGCGCAGGCGGCGCGGCTGGCCGAGCTGGTGCGCGCCGCCCGGCGGGGGTAGGACCGCGCCAACGCGGCGGGGCGTATTTTTGTGGTTTCAACCCGATAGTAGTTTCATGGCCCTCGACCTCAACGGCAAGTCTTTGCTCATCACCGGCGGCACCGGCTCGTTTGGTAAGCAGTTTGTACGCACCATTTTCAAGCTCTACCCGGAGGTGCGGCGGCTGATTGTGTTTTCGCGCGATGAGCTGAAGCAATACGAGATGAGCCAGGAGTTTCCGCACAGTAAGTACCCGGCCATCCGGTTTTTTATCGGTGACGTGCGCGACTCACAGCGCCTGCAACGGGCCTGCGAAGGCGTGGATATCATCGTTCATGCCGCCGCCCTCAAGCAGGTGCCCGCCGCCGAGTATAACCCGATGGAGTGCATCAAAACCAACATTTTCGGGGCCGAAAACGTGATAAATGCCGCCCTCGACTGCGGCGTGAAAGACGTGGTGGCGCTGAGCACCGACAAGGCCGCCGCGCCCATTAACCTCTACGGTGCTACCAAGCTTTGCTCGGATAAGCTCTTCGTGGCGGCTAATAACATGAAGGGTAGCAGAGACTTGCGCCTGTCGGTGGTGCGCTACGGCAACGTGATTGGCTCGCGCGGGTCGGTGGTACCGTTCTTTCTGCAGCAGCGGCACACGGGCGTGCTGCCCATCACGCACCCCGACATGACGCGCTTCAACATCTCGCTCGAAGAGGGCGTGGATTTGGTGCTGTATGCGCTGGAACACTCGTGGGGCGGCGAGATTTTCGTGCCCAAAATCCCGTCGTATAAGATTACGGAGGTGGCCCGTGCCATCGGCCCCGACTGCGAGCAGCGCATCGTGGGCATCCGGCCGGGCGAGAAGCTGCACGAGGAGATGATAACGCAGACCGACGCGCTAAGCACCGTGGAGCTGGACCGCTACTACGTCATTCTGCCCACCACGTCGCCGGGCTGGAAAGAAGCCGATTTTATCCAGCATTTCAACGCCAAGCGCGTGCCCGAGAACTTCCACTACGACTCGGCCAACAACAGTGAGTGGCTGAGCGCCGAGCAGATTCGGGAGGAAATCCGGCTGCACGTGGACGCTGCTTTTGAGGAGTAGCCCTCCCATTTTTTTCTCGTCTTTACGCCACTTTTGAGCTTGGAAACCGCGCCTACCCCCCTACTGCCCTATGGCCGCCAGCACGTTACGGACGAGGATGTGGCGGCGGTTGTCGCCACGCTCCGCTCCGATTTCTTGACCCAAGGGCCGCGCGTGGCGGAGTTTGAGGAGAAATTCGCGGCCTACGTGGGAGCGAAATACGCCGTGGCGGTGAGTAACGGCACGGCCGCGCTGCACCTGTGCGCGCTGGCCCTGGATGTGCGGCCGGGGAAGCGCGTGATTACGAGTCCCATCACCTTCGCGGCCTCGGCCAATTGCGTGCGCTACTGCGGCGGCGAAGTGCATTTCGCCGACATCGACCCGACTACGGGGCTCCTTGATTTACATGCGGTTAGAAATTTGCTCGAAGCTCACCCGAAAAGGTATTTCGCTGGCCTTATTCCGGTCGATTTTGCCGGGCTGGCCGTGGATATGGCGGCCGCGCGGGCGCTGGCTGACGAGTTTGGCCTCTGGCTGATTGAGGATGCCTGCCACGCGCCGGGCGGTTATTTTATTGACCAGCAAGGCGATAAATACCACTGCGGCAGCGGGCAGCTGGCCGAGCTGGCCATTTTCAGCTTTCACCCCGTCAAGCACATTGCCACTGGCGAGGGCGGCATGATTACCACCAACGACGAGGCGCTTTATCACCGCCTGCGCCGGCTGCGCACCCACGGCATCGAGCGCGAGGCAACGGGCTTGTTGCGCCAGGACGAGGGCGGCTGGTACATGGAAATGCAGGAGCTGGGCTACAATTACCGCATCTCGGACATTCTGTGCGCGCTGGGCATCAGCCAGTTGGCGCGCGCCGAAGCGGGCCTGGCGCGCCGCCGGCAGCTGGCCGCGCAGTACGATGCCGCCTTCGCGGCCATGCCCGGCGTGGCGGTGCTGGCACCCGGCCGCGAGGGCCACGCTTATCATTTGTACGTGATTCAGGTGGCCAACCGGCGCGGCTTGTACGAGTTTTTGCGCACCAAAAATATCCTGGCGCAGGTACACTACGTGCCCGTGCATCGGATGCCGTACTACGAAAATCTGGGCTGGAAATTCGGCGATTTTCCGCACGCTGAGGCTTATTATGCCCGCTGCCTCAGCCTGCCACTCTATCCTATTCTTACTGACGAGGAGCAGGCTTACGTAGTTGACTGCGTGCGCGATTTTCTGGCCCACAACCCAACCTAAAATAATTAAAAATGATAAATTAAAAATCTGTCTGTCTAATTTTTAATTTCTTTAGGACTTACGCAAATCGTCTGTCATTGCGAGCAAAGCGAAGCAGTCGCACCCGAACGATACTCGCGCCAGTCGTTCTGGGGCGATTGCTTCGCTTTGCTCGCAATGACAAACGTCTTTTGCGTAAGTCCTGTTATCATTTTTAATTATTTTTCAAAAAGGTGTTCTGCCTTAAATACGGCCATATCTCCAACTCGGTGAATCCTGCCCCTACCCCCCCCGAAACGGCGGACCTGGCCCGGCGGCTGGTGCTGGGCACCGCGCAGTTTGGCTTGGCCTACGGCATTAATAACACGGCCGGCCAGCCTACCCCCGCCGCCGTGGCCGAAGTGCTGGCCGCCGCCCGCGCCGCTGGCCTCACCCTGCTCGACACCGCCGCCGCCTACGGCAACAGCGAAGCGCGGCTGGGTGAGTTTGATGAAGAAATTGCTGATTTTCAGATTATTACTAAAATAAGTGCCGGGCCGCCCATGCTGGTAGCGCAGCACCTGGCCGAGTCGCTGGCCCGGCTGCGGCGAACGCGGCTGTATGGGATGCTGTTTCACGCCTTTGGGCCGTTGCAGGCCGAGCCGGCAGCCTGGGCGGCGCTGCAAGCGGCGCGGGCCGCCGGGCAGGTGGCGCGCATTGGGGTGTCGCTGTATCACCCGCACGAGGCCGAGTGGCTGCTGGCGCAAGGCTGGGATATTGACCTGGTGCAGGTGCCGTATAATGTGCTCGACCAGCGCTTTGCGGCGGTGCTGCCCCGGCTGGCGGCGCGGGGCGTGGAGGTGCATGTGCGGTCGGCATTTTTGCAGGGCTTGCTGCTGCGCGAGCCAGCATCCCTACCCCCCCTCTTTGGGTCGTTGGTGCCCAAGCTAACGCGGCTGCGGGCGCTGGCGGCCGGGGCGGGCGTGCCGCTGCCGGCCGCGCTGCTGCTGTTCGCGGCCTACGCGCCGGGCGTGGCGCGGGCGGTTATCGGCGTCGATTCAGCTGCGAATCTGCGCGAAAATCTGGCTGCCTCGGCTTACGTTCGCGCCGCCGAAGCGCTGCGCCCGGCCCTCACAGCGCTGGCCGAAACCACCGACACTTTTATCCTGCCCTACACATGGCCGCCGCGCCCCTGACCGACACTTTTTACCACACGATGTTTGACCTCACGGGCCAGACGGTGCTGCTCACGGGCGGCTACGGGCACCTGGGGCGCGCCGTCGCGGCGGGCTTGCTGGCCCACGGCGCGCGGGTGGTGGTGCTGGGCCGCAGCGCCGACTCGTTCACCAAAGCGTTTGGGGAAGGGGTAGCCAACCTGCATTTCGTGTGCTGCGATGTGTCGGAAACGGCCTCCGTGCAGGCGGCTTTCCGCCAGAGCTTCGACCAGTATGGGCCGCCCGGCGTGCTTATCAACAATGCGTTTTATAGCCGGGGCCAGCAGCCCGATGCGCTGCCCGACGCCGATTTCGCGCTGGGTCTCGACGGCTCGGTGGGCACCGCTTACCGCTGCCTGCGCGAGGTGCTACCCTACTTCCGGCAGGCGGGCGGCGGCAAAATCATCAACGTGGCCTCCATGTACGGCGTAGTGGCCCCCGATTTCGGGGCCTACGCCGACGCGCCGCAGTTCCTGAACCCGCCGCACTACGGCGCGGGCAAAGCGGCCATAATTCAGCTAACCAAGTACTTCGCTTCGTATTTAGGTCCCGAGAATATTCAGGTTAACTGCGTGTCGCCGGGCGCGTTTCCCTCCGATAAGGTGCGCGAAAACGCGGGCTTCGAAGGCGAGCTGCAACGGCGCATTCCGTTGGGCCGAGTGGGCGAGCCGCAGGATTTGGCGGGCGCGTTCGTATTCCTCAGCTCAAAAGCCGCGAATTTCGTGACGGGCCACAACCTGGTCGTGGACGGCGGCTGGACCATTCGCTAACTAACTATGCTCCCTGAAACCCCGCGCGTGCTCGCGCTCATCCAGGCGCGGCTGGGCTCGTCGCGGCTGCCGGGCAAGTCGCGGCTGCCCCTACCCCTCGCCGCCGCGCCCGAGGCGCACACGCTGCTGGGCCACGTGGTAGGCCGGGCCCGGCGGGCTACTTCGGTGCAGGAAATCATGGTTGCCACCTCCAGCGAAGCGATGGATGATGAGCTGGCCGCGTTGGCCGCCCGGCTGGGGGTAGGCGTGTTTCGAGGGTCGGAAAACGACGTGCTGGGCCGCTTCGCGGGCGCGCTGGCGCAGACCGGGCCGGCCTGGGCGGTGGTGCGCCTCACGGCGGATAATCCGGCCATTGACCCGGCATTTATCGATGCGGCCGTGGCGCACCACCTGGCCACCGGGGCCGACTACACGCACACCACCGGCCTGCCGCTGGGCACTAATGTAGAAGTACTTAGCGCCGCCGCCCTGCGCCGCGCCCACGCCGGGGCCACGCAGCCCGACGAGCGTGAGCACGTGACGCCCTACCTGCGCCGCCACCCCGAATTATTCCGGCTCGAAACCCTGGCGCTGGTCGTGCCGCCCGCCGTAGCCGGGCTGCGCCTCACCATCGACTATCCCAGCGACTACGCCCTGCTGAGCCTGCTTTTTACGGAGCTGGGGGCCGATTTTTCGCTCACCGACCCAGCCGGGTTACCCGCGCTGCTGGCCCGCTACCCCTGGCTGGCGGCCGTGAACGCGGCCAACGTGCAGCGGTAGCTCAGCTGCCGCGCATCACCTCCACCCAGCCCTGGTAGCGTTCGCCGGTGCTGGCGTTGCTGAGCCGGTAGTAGTAGATGCCGGCCGCCTGGCCAGCTGCATTCCACCCATTGTCGTAGCGGGCCTGGTCATACACCTGCCGGCCCCAGCGGTCGAAAATACTCAGGTGCCAATCGGCTGGCGTTAAGCCCTTCAGCGTAAAAAATTCGTTTTGCGAGTCGCCGTTGGGGGTGATGATGTTGGGAATGAGCACCGGGCAGCTGGCCGCCGCCGCCATCCGCGTGGCCGTGGCCGCGCAGCTGCTGGCCGAAGCTCTTACCTGCACCGCATACTGCCCCGGCCCGTGGGCCACGTAGGTGGGCGCGGTAGAGCCATCCTGCCAGCGGAAGAGGGTGCCAGCCGGCTGCGGGTTGGTGCGCAGCGTCCACACCGCGTTGGCGCACACCAGCGTATCGCCCCCCAGGCTCACCTGCGGCAACGGAGCCACCGTTACGGCCTGAGTCACGGTAAGGGGCGTGGCCAGCCCCGGATACGACACCGCCAGCGTTACCTGGTAGGTCCCCGCCTGGCTATACACGTGCGTCGGCGTGAAGCCAGTAGCCGTGTTGGCACTGCCCGAAGCCGGGTCGCCGAAGTTCCAGGAGGCAGTGGCGGTGGGAAGCACGGGAGTAGTGGTGCCGGCAAAGCTAACGGCAGAATTCGCGCAGCTGGCAGTGCTGGTGAAAGCGGCGGTAATAATTGGGGCGGCAAATGCATTCGGCATATTGGGCAACCCATTTTGGTCTATTTTGCCTCCAAGCAACACTGCGTTAGCCTGGTAGCCACAGGCTGTACCTAATGCGTTAGGATTCGAAATAACATCGAGGTAATTACTGGTGTAAGCCGCTATGTAGATACGGTCGTCGGGTCCCCGTTGCAGGCTGCCAAATCGAAATTTACCCGTACCAACTACTGTGGCTGAAGCCCGTATGGCCGCCGCCGACCCCGCTTGCAAGTTATATTGAACTACCTGCCCATCCAAAATCAAGGAAACATATAGCCGCGAATTATCCGGCGAAAACTCTACTCCGTAGTTATAGTAGCTTGCTTGCAGCGGCATATAATTTGACACCTGCCCCGTGGCATTATCAAAGTCGTAGAGTTCGGT
The DNA here is from genome assembly GCA_001596155.1 of Hymenobacter psoromatis. Taxonomy (NCBI): domain Bacteria; kingdom Pseudomonadati; phylum Bacteroidota; class Cytophagia; order Cytophagales; family Hymenobacteraceae; genus Hymenobacter; species Hymenobacter psoromatis. The sequence goes on from CP014771.1 coordinate 1,317,381, forward strand.
TAAATCATCGCGCTTGGCCAGGGCCAGGTGCTTGCCATCGGGCGACACCTTCATGCAGCCTATCGCATTGCCATCACCGAAGAAGCTACCCCCACCTTGATGAATGGAGCCAACAGCACTGGTTATCGGAGCCGCGGCTATGCCCGTGGGTGAAAGCAAAAAGCTATAGAATGCGTTTGACTGCCAGCCATGCACCACTATCCAATAATCGCGCCCATTGGCGTGGCGCACGGCCGCCATTTTTTCCGTCACCCTACCCCCTACCGCAGGCGTTGGCAGTATAATTCCTTTCGTAGTAGTAACGTCACCTAACCCACCGCGCAACGCAAAATCCAGCACGGAGTAGCGCAATCCGCCCACCAGGTTGTTATCAATGGCATCCTGACAAAAAAGATATACCTTGGTCAGGCTCCCAGGCATAGGCAGCAAGATGGAGCTTTGCGAAGTTGAGTTATGGCCGCCCAGGCCGCTGGCCCCGTTGGGCATAATCTGGTGCTGACTATCCCAGACAGCCTCCCCATTAGAATACGCCAATAGCTGGCCGTTGGGGTCCGACAAAGTGGCGCAGCCCTCATAGCTTACCATCGCGCCATTGGTAAGGGCCACCGGACCGGTAGCGTTGAAGCGCACGGCCGCATGGTCGCCGAAGTACCAATTTTGTGCCTGGCCCTGGGCTCGGCTGACGCTGGGCGCTACGCAAGCAAGCCAGCCTAGCAACATCATGGTAACCTGAAAGTAGGCGTTCTTCATAGATATAAAATAAGCTGCTCACTCACGGCAGCTCAGCAAAATTACGCTGCTACCATCCTTCGTTTTACAATTTTGTGTCTGTTAATTTTTCTCGTAACTTTTCATCTTTCAGTACGATTTCAACGGGAATAATATTCTACCCTACTTTCGCGCCTGGTGTCAGTTTTTAATTCTTTATTTCCTGGTAGCCGCGTAGTGTTTAGGGCTGATGGCAATCCGGCTACCGGTCTGGGCCACGTGGTGCGCTGCCAGGCGCTAGCGCAGGCGTTGTCGCCGGCGGTTGAGAAGATTTTTGTGCTGCGAGACCCCGCGCCGGCACTACAACAGCAGTTAGCAGAAGCGGAATTGGCCGTGCAGCTAGTGCCGCCAGCCATTTCGGCCGGCTTGCCCGAGGCTGGCTGGCTGGCTGGCTGGCTGCGCCCCAACGATATGGTGGTGCTCGATGGCTACCACTTCTCGCCCGCCTACCAACGCCTACTGGCCGCGACGGGGGCGGCTCTGGTTTGCCTGGATGATTTAATTACGCCGCCCAATTGGGCTTCGGTAGTGCTCAACCAAGCGGGGGGGGTAGGGCCGGCCGCCTACGACCGGGTGCCGCTAGCCTGCCTTTGTCTGGGGCCGGCTTACGCGCTGCTGCGCCCGGCTTTTTGGCAACGCGCGCCAGCCCAGTCCACTACCTCGCCGCCGCGCCTGTTTCTTAACATGGGTGGGGCCGACCCTACTGACCAAACGCTGGCGCTGCTGCCACGCCTGCGGGAGCAATTTCCGACCCACCACCTGGAGGTTGTGACGGGCGCGGCCTACCCCCACCAAGCTACGCTGCAAGCCGCGGCCCATACTTGCGGGCCGCTGATATCCCTGTATCAAAATCTGGCTGCCAGCGAGTTAGCTGCCTTGCTGCGGACCTGCCAAGTATTCGTTTGCCCACCCAGCGGCGTGGCCTACGAGTGCTGCGCGGCGGGCGGCGCGGTGCTGCTGCACCCGACGGCTGACAATCAGCGGGCGCTGTTCGACTTTTTAGTGCGGGGCGAAATAGCCCTACCCCTGGCCGAAGGCCTGACGCTGCCCGAATCCGAGTTGGCCGCGCTGGCTGCCCGCCAACTGCCCCGGCAGCGCGCCTTGTTTGATGGTTTGGCCAGCCAGCGGCTGCAAGAAGTTTTCACCGAACTCGCAGTTCGTCAGCGCTATACCGTGCGTCGGGCCACCGCTGCCGATGCAACGCGTTACTTCGAGTGGGCTAATGACCCGGCGGTGCGCCGGCACGCCATTAACCCGGAGCCCATTAGCTGGCCTACCCACATGGCGTGGTTTGGCCGGCGGCTGCAAGATGCTGGCACTTACTTGTATATACTAACTGATGCGGCTGGCGAACCAGTGGGCCAAGTTCGAATTGAGTTTGAGGCACCTGGCCAGCCCGGCCTTATCGACTATTCGGTAGCCGCGGCTTATCGGGGTCAGGGCTTAGGCGGCGTGCTGTTGGCGCGGGCCTTGCAACGGCTGCGCCACGAGCGACCGGCGCTGGCGGGTGGGGCCGTGGTAGGCCAGGTGCAGGCCGGCAACGGGGCCTCAGCGCGGGTGTTTGAGCGGCTGCGGTTTATGCGGCAGGCGGCCGTTACTTTGCACGGGAAAGTATACGACGTATTTCAGCTCGACTTTCCGCTTGATTTTTAACCAGCTAGTATGCAAGAAATTACGTTGGGAGGCCATCGCATCGGGGCCGGCCAGCCGCCATTTATTATTGCGGAGATGTCGGGCAACCACGGCCAGTCGCTGGAACGCGCCCTGGCCATCGTGGATGCGGCGGCCGATGCGGGCTGCCAGGGCCTGAAAATCCAAACCAGCACTCCCGATATGCTGACGCTCGACAGCCGGGAGCCGGATTTTGTGGTGCGCGGCGCCAATCAGGATTGGGAAGGCCATTCGCTCTACGAGCTGTATACCACTAACTTTACGCCCTTCGAGTGGCACGCCGCCATCTTTGCCCGCGCCCAGGAGCGCGGCATGGTGGGCTTCAGCTCGCCATTTGGCATCGAGGCCATTGAGTTTTTGGAAAGCGTGGGCTGCCCGGCCTACAAAATCGCGTCGTTTGAGAATAACTGGCCCGAACTTATTCGGCGGGCGGCCCAAACGGGTAAGCCCATTATCATCTCAACCGGCATGGCCAATTTGGCCGATTTGGAGCGCATGGTCAGCATCGTGCGGGCCGAAGGCAACGAGCAGCTAGTGTTGCTGAAATGCACCAGCACTTACCCCGCCGAGCCCCACAACACCAACTTGCGCACCATTCCGCACCTGCGCGAATTATTCGGCTGCCAGGTGGGCCTCTCCGACCATACGCTGGGCACTGGCGTGGGCGTGGCCGCTACCGTGCTCGGGGCCACTGTTATTGAGAAGCACCTGACCCTAAGCCGCGCTGATGGTGGCCCCGACGCCTCCTTTTCGCTGGAGCCCGCCGAAATGGCCCGCCTCGTGCAGGAGTGCCGCCAGGCGCATCAAGCACTTGGCGACGTATTCTACGGCCCTACCCCCGCCGAGCGCAAGTCGCTGGCTTTTCGGCGCTCTATTTATGTGGTGCGGGAGGTGGCCGAGGGGGAAGTGCTCACCCCTGATAACGTGCGGGTTATCCGGCCGGGCCACGGCCTACCCCCCCATTTACTGCCGCAGGTGCTGGGCCGCCCCGCCCGGCGCGCCCTACGCCGGGGCACCGCCCTGGGCTGGGATATGCTCTAAGAGCCGCACTCGTTGTAGCGCTTAGCCTGCTCAGCGGCTGCCAAATGCTCTAAATTTGTGCCACCTACCCCACTTTAAGCTATCGTACTGCATGCAGATTCACCGCTTTGAAAATGGCAGCTATATCATTGCTAAACACCTCGAACTGGGCCACAACGTCCAGGTTGGCCCACATACCACAATCCGGGCCACGGAATGCGTTATCGGCGATGATGTAACGATTGGTGCCCATAATACCTTTTTGGTAGGGCAGCGCCTCGAAATTGGCGCGCTCACCACCATTGGCAGTCACAATACGCTGACGGCCCGCACCATCAAGCTCGGCGAGTACGTGTTCTGGGACTCGCACGTGACGGTAGGGCACGGGGGTAAATTCAGCCCCGATGCCCATCTTACTGTAGGCTCCTACTCGATGATTTGCGCACGTATTACCCTCAACACCAACCATCGCATTGATATTGGCGAGCACGTGGGCATTGGCGAAGACGTGGCGGTGTGGACTCACGGCTCGTTTCTGCCCATTCTGGATGGCTTTCCGGCTGACTTTGGCCCCGTCAGCATCGGGCACCACGTGTGGCTGCCGGCGCGCTCTACGGTATTGCCCAATCGCCGCATCGGCAACAACGTAGTTATTGGCACTAATACGCTTATCAACAAAGACTTACCCGATGGCTGCCTGGCCGGTGGTATCCCGGTTAAGGTCTTGAAAGAAAACGTGTATCCCAGCTTGGACCCGACCCGTAACGTAGCGCTGATGCAGCAGGTGCTGCACGACTACGGTGAGCTGGCCGCTTACAAAAACCTGCACACCGAACTTCATTACGAGGAAGATAAACACATTATCCGGTGCAATGAGGTGATTTTCAACCTGGTGACGATGAAAACCTACGGCACCTTTACCCGCACAGAAGAAGATTTTCGGGATTACTTGCGGCGGCGGGGCATCAAATTCTTCACCGGCAAACCGTTCTCGTCGGTATTACCCGAGGAATATCGCCTCTTGCTTTATTCGCCTGATGACCTGCCTTAGCCTTGATAGCCAACGCGTTCTGGTGGTAGTGGCCCACCCCGACGATGAGCTGCTGGGCCTGGGAGCCAGTATTCACCGCCTAGTGCAGCGCCACGGCTGCGAGGCGCGGGCGGTTATTCTGGGCGAGGGCCTCACCTCGCGCTCCACCACCCGCGATACCGAGCGCTGGGCGGCCGACCTGGCTACTCACCGCGCCAACATCGGGCGGGCGGCGGCGGCCATTGGCTATGCTTCCACGGGCATCTACGACTTTGCCGACAACCGCTTCGATTCGGTAGATTTGCTGGATATTATCAAAGTGGTGGAGCAGGAGAAGGAATCCTTTCAGCCCACGCTCATTTTTACGCACCACGGCGGCGACACCAACATTGACCACCGCCGCACCTTCGAAGCCGTAGTGACGGCCTGCCGCCCGCTGCCTGGCGAACCCATGCGCACTATTCTGGCCTGCGAAACGCCCTCTTCTACCGAGTGGCAGGCGGCCAGCTACCCGCAGCCTTTTCTACCCAATTTCTTTCTAGCGGTAACGGAAGAAGACGTAGCGGCCAAAATCGCGGGCATGGAGGCTTATGAGTTTGAAAAGCGGCCCTACCCCCATCCGCGCTCGCCGGAGGCCCTGCGCCTATTGGCCCAGCGCTGGGGCGTAGTCACGGGTCAGTCGCTGGCAGAAGCCTTTATGCTGGTTCGGCACATTGGATAGCCCGGCCGCTACTACTCGCCTGGCAACTGACCAACCAGCCGGTTATCTCACCCGTTTGCGGGATATTTTATACGTTCGCTTCACTGACCATTTTGCCAATTTTCCGGCAGCACTGTTAGAAACCATCTCGCCGGCTAGCCCGCTCAGGCGACTGGAGCGGGTGGCTGGCTACGCGGTGCTGCGGCTGGTGGGCAATGTGTTTCAGCCCATCCGCAATCCCGACCAGCTGGCCGGCAAAACATGGCTCTACGTGGTGAGCGCCAATAATTATGAGGCGCTGCGTTTTATTGCCGAGGCGCGGCCCGACGCGGTGCTGGTGGCGGGCCAGGGCAAGAATATCGGGCGCTACGGGGGGGTAGTAAACCGGCTCTCACTGCGGCGCAAAATCCTGTACTACGGGCAGTACCTGGCGGCGCTGCGGGGCCTGCGGCAACTGGTGGGCGGCCGGGCGACGCGGTTTTTCGACCTGGTTTTCTACGCTATTGGCTACTACGAGGTGTACCGGCGGGCCTTGCGGCACTACCGGCCGCGGGCGGTGGTGTTTGCTAACGACCACAACGACGACGCCCGCGCCCTGCTGCTGGCCTGCCGCGCCGAGGGCGTGCCCACGGCTTACGTGCAGCACGCCAGCGTGAGCACCAATTTCCCGCCCCTGGGCTTTGATTTGAGCCTGCTCGAAGGCCAGGATGCGCTGGACAAATACCAGCAGTGCGGCCCCGTGCGCGGCCATGTGGCGCTGGTGGGGATGCCCAAGGCCGACGCTTTTCTGAGCCAGCGCAACACCGCGCCGCAGGTGCGCCGCGTGGCCGTGGCCTGCAACCTACTCGACGAGCTGCCCGCCGTGGCCGACACGCTAACCTACTTGCTGCGCGAGCTGCCGGAGCTGACCTTCACGCTGCGCCCGCACCCCGGCGACCGGCGCGATTTCAGCGCGTTGCGCCAGGCCCTACCCCCCCTGCACTGGTCAGACCCGCAGCAGGAAAACGTGTTTGAGTTTCTGCAAACCCACGATGCATTGGTGGCCGCCGACACCAGCACTCACCTCGAAGCCACGTTGCTCAACGTGGCCAGCGTGTACTACCGCTTCTCGCCGAGCCCCACCCTGGCCGACTACTACGGCTACGCCGCCCACGGCCTCAGCGAGTGGGCGCACGACTACGCCGAACTGGCCGCCGCCCTCGCCCGCCTGGCCCGGCACAAGCCCCTCGACCTCTACCGCCGCGCGGCCTACTACAACGCCAGCCTCGGCACGCCCGACGAGGGCCACAGCCGGGCGCTGGCCCTGCGCCGCCTGGGCGAGTGGTTGGTGGCCGATAGGACGTAAATTCACGGCTATAATGCCAGCCTCCACGTTGCCGTCGCCTGCCCCCGCGCCCGTTTCGGCCGAGGTGCGCCTGGCCTACGTGCTGCGTCACTTCGCCCTGGCCTACCCCGGCGCGCAAGCCGTGACTATCGGCTACGCAGGCTCGCAGCCGCAGGTAGAAATAGCGGACCTGAGCGGCAGTTTTTTCAGCGGTATAAATCCCTACCCCCCCGCTCCACGCTGGCGTGAGTGGCAGGGGCGGCAGATACCCTTTTTTTTCGATAATTTCCCGGAAAAACAATTACTCGTTTTTGGAGAGAATAAAGCAGTTATTTCAGTCGATATTATTTCGGCGGCATTTTATTTATTGAGTGGCTGGCAGGAATACTTTTCCTCCGAGCGCGACCGGTACGGTCGGTTTCCCTACGCGGCGAGCGTGCAACAAAAATATAATTTTGTGACGCTGCCAGTTGTCAATTATTATTTCGACGTGTTGAAAACGGCGGTGGAATACGTGAGCGACCAGCCGCTGCAGCCGCGCCGCTGGGGCAGCCGGCAAGCGACATTTGCAGCCTTTATTTCGCACGACGTTGACAACCTGCGCAGTGCCTGGAAAGCCCCCGCCAAAGCTGCGCTCAAGAGAGGAAAGGCGCGCCTTTTCAGCAAGTTGCTATGGCAGCACGTCACGCAGCCCGATGCATGGAACAACCTCGAAGCCGTGGCGGCGGCCACGGCGCACTATGGAGCCAAGTCAACGTTTTTTATTTTACCAGTAAATTCCCCGGCCACTAACGGCACGCCCAACGCCGACTATCCCATGACTACCAAACTGTGGCAGCGCCTCGATGCGTTGCGCCGGCAAGGCTGCCAGATAGCGATGCACGGCAGCCTGGGCTCAGCTACCAACGCGGAAAAGCTGCACGTCGAATCGGAAGCTAATTATTTAATTGGGGGTATTCGCTTTCATTATCTGTGCTGGGAGCCTCAACTGACCGTTTGCGTAGTAGAAAATACTGGTTTTAAGTACGATAGCACCCTGGGATTTGCCGAGCACATTGGCTTTCGCCATAGCTATTGCCAACCGTTTTACCCGTTTAATTTCCTGGATAGTCGCGCGGCTAAATTCCTGGAAATTCCGCTTACTATAATGGATACGACCTTGCACCACCCGGCGTATTTGCAGCTCGCCCCCGACGAAATTCTTCCCACGCTTCAACCAGTTTTTGCCGAAATAAAACGCTTCGGCGGCGTGGCTTCCGTGCTCTGGCACAACCAGAATTTTGACTCCGCCAACACGCAAAACGGCCCCCGGCAATTTCACGAAATAATGACGCACCTGCAACAGCAAGGCGCGGCTTTTTTAACGGGTCGCGAAATTTGGGAGGAATTTTCGCCAGAAGCTCCCGCGCCCAATTTATAATTCATAATTTTTAATTCATACTTAGAAGCTTGGGTATCGTTCAGCGCCAAAGTCTGCGCAACACTATTATTTCCTACGCCGGGCTGGGCATTGGCTTTGTCAATACCACGCTGGTGCTGCCGCGGCTGCTGGCGCCGGCGCAACTGGGGCTGCTGTCGGTGCTGGTGTCGCTGGCCACGATGGGCGCGCTGGTGTCGGCGCTGGGCTTTACGAATACCACGCTGCGGTATTTTCCCTATTTCCGCAACCGGGAGACGGGGCATTCGGGTTTTTTGCCGCTGCTGCTGGGCGTGCCGCTGGCGGTGTTTTGCCTCGTGGGGCTGGTGCTATGGCTGGGCCGGCCGCTGGTGCTGCGCTGGTACGCCCACGACGCGTCCCTGCTGGGGCCGCACTACGGCGTGATGCTGGGCTTGGCGCTGTGCATTCTGCTCTACAACCTGCTAGAAGCCTACACTAAGTCGCTGTTTCACACCTCGTTCTCCTCGTTTCTCACCGATGTGCTCCAGCGCCTGCTCATCGTGGGCGCGGCGCTGCTATATGGCGCGGGGTTTTGGTCGTTTGATGCGTTTGTGCTGGCCTATCTGGGCAGCTACGCGCTGATTTCGGCGCTGCTGCTGGGGTATCTGGGTTTTATTGGCGAGCTGCATTTGCGGCCCACGCGGGCGGTGCTGCGGGTGCGGCCGGTGGGCGAGTTGGTGCGTTTTGGGGGCTACGCGCTGCTGGGCAATATTTCGGGCACGCTGCTGGTCACCATCGACTCGCTGATGCTGGGCTCACACAGCTTTGCCGACGCGGGTATTTATAACATCGCGCTCAATATCAGCACGGCGCTGGCGGTGCCGTTTCGGGCTTTATACAAAACCGCCTACCCCCTCATCGCGGAGTATTGGAAGGAGGGCGCGGCGGATAAGATGCAGGATTTTTACCGCCGCACCACGCGCCTCACCACGGCGCTGGGTGCTTATTTGGCGCTGGGCATCGGGCTCAATCTGCCGTTCATCTACAGCCTCATTCACCGGCCCGAGTACGCGGCCGGGAGCGTGGCGGTGCTGCTGCTGCTGGCCGGCCGCCTCACCGACGGCATCACGGGCGTGAACGGAATTATTGTGGTCACGAGCCCGCGCTACCGCTACGATTTGCTGTTTAACGTGGGGCTGGCAGTGGGTATTATTGGGCTCAACGCGCTGCTCATTCCGCGCTACGGCCTCACCGGGGCGGCTATTTCCAATGCCCTGGCGCTGGCCAGCATCAACCTGCTGCGCACCTGGTTTGTGTGGCGCAGCTTCGGCTGGCAGCCGTTCGACCGGCGCATCTTGTATATTCTGCTGCTGGCGGGCGGCGCGGCGTTCGTGGCCTGGCTGCTCCCTACCCTCCCCAATAGCTGGCTAACGCTGCTGCTGCGCGGCGGCGTGCTCACGGGGCTCTACGGCACGGGGCTGCTGCTCAGCGGCTGGGTGCCGGAGGTGTCGGCGTTGGCGCGCAAGGTGGGGGTAGGGAAACAGAGGAAATTCGGGGAGTGATAGGAATGTCCTGAAAATTAGTTTGCAATAAAAAGAACGTCATGCTGAGCTTATCGAAGCATCTCGCTCGCCTCGTTGGATGAAGCGAGCGAGATGCTTCGACAAGCTCAGCATGACGTTCGAATGAGTTAGACTAATTTTCTAATTTTCGCGACCTACTTAACAACCCCGAAATTTAGTTTATCTCCTTACCCCCGCTTCGAGATTTTATTGCCCGTTATTACCCGCTGCAAAGTTGATTTAAAGCGGGCGCCTTCTACGGCACTTTTGGCTTGGTGCTTGGTGGCGCGGCCTTGCACGCGGGCACGCCAGCGGCGCCAGGAAGCAGGTTTCAACTCGCGGCGCATGAGGACAATAACTGCCGGTTCGGCCAGACCAAACTGCGCCTGAATGGCCTCGAAGGGCGTGCGGTCTTCCCAGGCCATTTCAATGATGCGGTCAATTTGCTGGGTGGTGAGGGACTCGGTCATGGAATGCTGAAATAGCCGCATCGGCAAACTACCGGGGCGGCTATTTTATAAGGTAATCGGGCGCGTAAATGTTCGCCAGCGGGCTTTTAACTGGCGCTTTATTCCAGTATTTTTCTTTCGGCTGCCTGCCGCAATTTACTGTGTTTTTTTCCGTAGCCATAATAAATAGCCAAGCCGATGGCCAGCCACACGGCCAGGCGCAGCCAGGTTTCCCAGGGCAGGCTGGCCATCATTATCAGGCACGTCATAATGCCCAGAATAGGCACCAGCGGCACCCACGGCGTGCGGAAGCTGCGCGGCGCGTCGGGGTCGGTTTTGCGCAGAATAATAATTCCCAGGCACACCATCACGAAGGCCAGCAGCGTGCCGATGCTCACCATTTCGCCCACAATGGTGATGGGCACGAAGCCCGCGAAAACGGCAATGAACGCGCCCAGCAGGAGGTTGGACTGCACCGGCGTGCGGAACTTGGGGTGGATGCGCGAAAAAGCGGGGGGTAGGAGGCCGTCTTTCGACATGGAGAAAAATACCCGCGACTGTCCCAATAAATCAACCAATATTACCGACGTATAGCCGATGAGAATGGCCAGAATAATAGCCCCGCTGAGCCAGGCGTAGGGCGTTTTTTCGATGGCAATGGCCACCGGCGCGGCGCTGTTTTTAAACTCGGTATAGTTGGCCAGGCCGGTGAGCACGTAGCCGAAAAGCACGAATAAAATGGTGCAAACCACCAGCGAACCCAGAATACCAATTGGCATATTACGCTGCGGATTTTTGGTTTCCTGCGCCATCGTGGCCACGATATCGAAGCCAATAAAGACGAAGAAGATAACCCCCGCGCCGCGCAAAACACCGCTCCAGCCAAACTCGCCAAACTTGCCGGTATTTTCTGGAATAAATGGGTGATAATTGGCCGGGTCAATATATTTCCAGCCCAGGGCAATAAATACTAAAACTACCGCCACTTTCAGGGCCACCACCAGCGCATTAAACCACGCTGAGCCCGAGGTGCCCCGAATGATAACCGCCGTGATGGCCAGCACCACTAGCATGGCCGGCACGTTGGCGTAGCCGTGCACCACCGAGCCATCGTGCAGGGTGGCCGACTCGAAGGGCGACATCACGAAGCGGGCGGGCAGGTGCAGGCCGTATTTTTCCAGGAATTTCAGGAGGTACTGCGACCAGCTGATGGCCACTGTGGCGGCGCCCACCGAGTATTCGAGCACGAGGTCCCAGCCGATTATCCAGGCAAATAATTCGCCCATCGTGGCGTAAGAATAGGTGTAGGCCGAGCCCGCCACCGGCACCAGCGCCGCAAACTCGGCGTAGCACAGGGCCGAGAACGCGCAGCCCACGGCCGCTACCACGAAGGAGAGCGTCACGGCTGGCCCCGCGTGGTTGGCCGCCGCCAGGCCGGTGAGCGAAAACAGCCCCGCACCAATAATAACTCCAATCCCCAGGGCAGTGAGGCTCAAACCGTTGAGCGTGCGCTTGAGGGTACCCGCGCCCGATTCGGCTGCTTCCTGCCGCAGCAGCTCCAATGATTTTTTCAGCATAAACTAACGTAGCGCGGAGGGTTGTTCCGGGCTTGTAACAACCAGCCCGCCCGGTACGCATTCGCGCCCGGCCAGCCTCGGTCAACCCTCTAAAAAATGAATAAAACGTGCCGCCGCACTGCTGGCTTTCAGCAACAACAGCCTACCCCCCACTGCCGGCTCCACGGGGCAGCAACGATAAAAAAGCTACTAAAAACGGGCGAAATAGCAGAAGGAGCCACTGGCTTTTATAGGGGCCGCCATAGTTTGGCAGCCGGTTCGGTTGGCACCGTTCCGCGCGGGGCGGGGGTTGGCTAACGCCTTCTTACGGGTGCCGGCGCGTCGCAGAGCCTATCTCTCAGCGCCTCTTTATAAAAACAAGCGGGACCGGGTAGGCCTGCTCGACGGGGCAAAGGTAGGGCCGGATGAAGGTTTGCTGGTGCTCAGGCGGGCAGCCTACCCTCTTCCCAGGCCGTTAGCTCGGCTTGCAGGTTGCGGCGGGCGGGCGCGTCGAGCTCGGCGCGGAGACTCGGCGTGTGAAAAAGCACCGGCGCGGCGAGCAGCTTGGCCAGCACCTGGCGGCGGCCGGGGCGGTAGAGCAGGTCGGGCACGAGGCGGTACTCGCGGCGCACCTGGCGGGCGTAGGCCCCATACGCCGCTTCGGGCGCGCCCAGGATGCTGAGGTCGGCGTCCAGAAACAGCAGCAGGTCGGCATCGCCGGGCGGCTGGGGCTGGGTGTGGTCCTGGGTGCGGCGGATGAGGTCAGCCACGCGGGCCTGGCGGGCCGGTTCTAGGCTGGTCGCTTGCAGAAACTGCACGGCCCAGTCGGCGCTTTTGGCCTCGTTATCGTGCCGCAGGGCGTTGTACACGGCATCGTGGTACCAGATGGCCAGGTTGAGCACCGTTGCATCCTGCACCGGGAAGCGGGCTATTTGCTGTTGCAGCTTGGCTACGTGCGCCAGGTTGTGGTAGTGTCGGCTGGCGTCTGAGTAGGCGGCAACCAGCTGCTGATACTCGGCTTCGCGGCGAGCGTAGTCGGGTAGCAGCGGGGTAAGGAGAGCGTGCCAGTTAGCGGCCAGGTCAGCGTTCATGCGGCAAGTTAGCGCAGGGCGTAAATGCGCTCGATTATCGCTGCTATTTTCAGGCCTTCGAGCGCGTTGGTGGTGGCGAAGCTGCGCTTTTGCAGGGTATATACTACGTTGTCAACTACCTGCACGTGGGGCCGGTAGCCGTTGCCTGATTTTGTGTCTTATGCCTTACAGTTTAGCTCTACTTTGGCAGGTTAACGTGTTTTCACCGCGGAAGACGCAGCGGGCTTCGCGGAAGAGTCGCAGAAGAACGACCTCTGCGACTCTTCCGCGAAGCCCGCTGCGTCTTCCGCGGTGAAAACACCTGTACTAGAAGCCGTTGCAAGCAGCAGTTTATAACTTGCCAAAGTAGAGTTAGAATGGCTCATTGCCAAGATTGAAAAGAAAGAGCGGGTGAAATTCCTGTTTTTCTGGGGCCACCAGCGAAGCAAAAACGGTGACCTTACGGCGGCTTGTTTTAGCCAGTGGTGGGCAGCGCCGTTTGTTGTGGACAAGGTGCGCTACCCCACCACCGAGGCGCGGCTAGTAGCCAGGCAAGCTCCAGAGCCGTAATTTTGCCCTATGCCTAGCTCCAACCTCCCCACTTCCCTGCTGCTCAACGGCCGCGAATTCAGCTACGAAAGCCTGCAACAAAGCCCTACCCCCCACGCCAGCCTCAATGGCTACGAGGCCAAGGTGCTGGAGCTGCTGCGCCAGTGGCTGACGGGCGCCCAGGAATTTGGGCTGCGCACGTCGGGCAGCACCGGGCAGCCGCAGTTGATAGTGCTGAAGCGGCGGCAGCTGGCGGCCTCGGCGGCCCGCACCGGCGACTACTTCGACCTGGGGCCTGGCGACCGGGCGCTGGTCTGCCTCAACTGCGATTTTATTGGGGGCAAGATGATGCTGGTGCGCGGGCTGGTGCGCCACCTGCACCTGACCATCGTGGAGCCGCACGCCGACCCGTTTGACTTTGTGCCGGCCGACGCCGAGTTCGACTTTGCGGCCTTCGTGCCCTTGCAGCTGCGGGCCGTGCTGGCAGCGGGCCGGGCCGGGCGGCTGGATAAAATGCGGGCCATTTTGGTGGGCGGCGCGGGCGTGGAGCCCAGCTTATTGACGGAGATTCAGAAGCTGAGAGTGCCGGTGTACCTGACGTATGGCATGACCGAAACCGCCTCGCACATGGCCCTGCGGCTGCTGAATACGCCCAAAGCCAGCGCGCACTACCGCGTGCTGCCCGGCCTGCACCTGGGCCAGGACGAGCGCGGCTGCCTCACGGTGCGCGGCGACGTGACCGACGACCAGCTTATCACGACCAACGACCGCATCGAGCTGCTGGATAAACATACTTTTGACTGGCTGGGCCGGGTCGATTTCGTCATTAACTCGGGCGGCGTGAAGGTGCAGGCCGAGAAAGTGGAGCAGGTGCTCGACGTGGCCCTGGCCGAGCTGGGGCAGACGCGCCGCGCCTTTGTGGCCGGCCGGCCCGATGAGCGCCTGGGCCAGGCCGTGACGGCCTACGTGGAGGGCGCCGCCCTACCCCCCCCCACCGAGCGCAACCTGCTCGGCCTGCTGGCCGGGCGCCTCGGCAAATACGAGGTGCCCAAGGCGGTGCTCTACGTGCCGGCTTTCAAGTCAACGGCCTCGGGCAAGCTCGACCGGGCGGCCACGATGCGGGGTGTGGAACCGCCCCGCCGTAAACCTTAATTATTGTTGATGAATAGATTAGCCAGCTTTTTTGGGCAGCGGCGGCGCTGGCGGGCCGGCCTGCTGGCCACCACGAGCCTGGCGCTGCCGGCCCTGGCCCTCGCCCAAACGCCCGACTCGACCAGCACGCACAGCGAGGCCGATACTACGGCCGCGCCGGTGGTGGCGCCCAGCGCCAGCGCGGCCGGTGGCCTGCCCTCCTCCGGGTTTGAAACGTACAATGTGAGTAGCCAGGGCATTCGCTACACGGCGGCGCTCACGGGCATTTATAGCTCGGGCACGGTAGAGCGTATCTACTTCACTACCAGCCACACCGGCAACCTGGCCCTGGGCAAGCACTGGCTGCTGCCGGCGGCCCTCAACTACAGCTACGGCAAGCAGGATGGCCTGCTGCGCGAGCGCGAATTGATGGGCCTGTTCACGCCGGCCTACCGGCGCGGCCGCCTCAAATACTACGCCCTGGCCGAGGGCGAGCAGAGCAACCTGCGCGCCATTGCGCGGCGCTTCGTGGTGGGCGCGGGGGTAGGCTACCAGTTCTACCTCGATACGCTGCGCAATGAGGTGACGGTCAGCCAGATTTTTATCTATGAGCACACCGAATACCTCGAAGGGCTGCGGCGGCAGGTGCCCCGCTCCTCCACGCGCCTCAAGCTGCGGCTCAGCAAGGGGCCGGTAGTGTTCACGGCGCTGGGCTTCTACCAGCCCTCGCTACAGGATTTTGCCAACGACTACCGCATCAATACTACTAGCAGCCTGGGCTTTAGCGTGAGCCGCCACCTGGCCCTCACGGCCGCCTACACGTATTCTTACGAGAGTATCGCGGTTGAAAACCGCAGCTCCCTCAACACCAACCTCACGGTTGGCTTTACTTATTCGACCGGCAAGTAGGGGCGGTGTTCAGTTAAGAGCTGCTGTTACGCAACGGGGAGTAGCGCGAACGTTGTAGTTCGCGTCCCCGCGCCGTTTGGTTGATGCTAACGGCGCGGGGACGCGAACTACAAAGTTCGCGCTACTCCCCCTTGCCATCTCGAATAAGATAGGGCGTAACAGCAGTTAAGAGTTAAGAATCAGTCCACAGGGGGCTTAACTCCTAACTCTTACCTGAATGGCGGGGTTTAGCGCAGGAATTTTTGGCGGGTCTGATTATTTATGCCGTGAATACGCAGGTCTTTTTGCGAAAAAAGCGGCTCGCGGCGGCGCACTACCCGAATGAGCGGGCCGATGAGCAGCTTGGCCCGCACGTAGAAAACGGGGCCGCTGATTTCGCGGCGCACCACTTCGGGCACGAACAGCGGCTGCCGCCAGCCCGCGCCCGCGCCCAGGCTGGCCCACGAGAAAAGCCGCATCTGGGCCGCCATCGAGGGCTCGACGAGCGCGATAAAGTCGCGCGGCGAGCGCACGCGGTTGTAGTCCTCGTTGGTATACTCGATGCGCACCGCGCCCATGCCGCCCTGCAGGTTAGCGCCCAACTCCCAGCGCGGGTTTTCGAGCACGATGTACTCGCCGTAGAGGGCCACGTTGTAGAAGCGCAGGGTGGCATCGGCCTCGTCGGCGGCGTTGTCGGGCGGTTCGAGGCGGGTAGGGATGCGGCTGCTGAGGAAATAGAACGCGGCCCCGGTGCGCACGCGGCCGCGCCATTCCAGCCCCAGCTTGACGCCGTTGATGATGGAAAACTTGCTGTTGATGATGGAGTAGCGCGAGTCAATCTGCACGACCAGGCGGCGGCGGGCAAACACCGGGGCGGGCCGCGCGGTATCGCGCGGGGCCAGGGCCGGCGCGGCCCCGGCCGGCGATGCCAAGGCCGCCAGCAGCCCCAGCACGAGCCAGCTGCGCGCTCCCAAGCAAGCCCGAACTAGCTGATTAGTAAACGTAAACAAACAAATCAATCCTTTCACGAGGCCCATACGCAACGCGCGGCCGGGCCGTTAAAATAGTAATAATATAGAGGAGCTTAACCGGGCGGTGCCCCTAAGGTTTCAACGCCTGCTCGAGGGCGTTATCGATGGCTGGGCTGGTAGAAGGCCGCAACGACGGGTTAGCAAGAATGCGGCCATCGCGGCCAATGAGCCAGTAGCTGGGAATGGACTGCACCGCGAAGGCCCTGGCGGCCGCCCCGTCGAAGGCCGCGCCGTCGTGCAGCTGCACGGCGTTGGGGCTGGCGGGCTGCTTGGTGGCCAGGTAGCGCTGCCAGTCGGCGGCCTTGCTATCGAGCGACACGTAGAGAAACACCACGTCGCGGCCCGCGAATTTCTGGCGCAGGGCCAGGCTGGCGGGCATTTCGGCCAGGCAGGGCGCGCACCAGGTAGCCCAAAAGTCGAGGTACACTACCTTGCCGCGCAGGCTGCTGAGCGCTACCAGCCGGCCGCTGGCATCGGGCAGGGTGAAGTCGGGCGCGGGCTGGCCGGTGGCCAGGCCCAGGTGGGTGCGCACGGCCTGACGCAGGGCGCGGGCAATGGTCGAGTCGTGATTATGAGCCCGAAAATCGGGCAGCAGCGGACGAATGTCGGTGTGCTCGCTTTCCACCTTGCCCAGCAGATACTGACCCACGGTCACGTCGCGCACGCGGCCATCGCCGAGCACGTCGGTGGCCCGCTGGTAGAGGCGGGCACCGGCGTCGCGGCCGGTGGGCAGGTTGCCATCCGGGTCGTTAAACTGAGTGAAGCCGTAGGTCATCAGCACGCTCTGGAAGGCGCTTTGGGTGAGGGCCGAATCGCGCCGGTCGAGCTGCAAATCGCGCATAAACTCGTAATAATCAACGGGCAGCGTAGCATAGCCATCGCGCCGCCGCTGGGCCGACTGCCGCGAATAGTAGCTCAGCAGCGAGCTGGCCCACTCGTAGTCGAGGGCCTGCTGCTGCTGGCGCAGAAAAGCCGCCGGCAGCGGGTGCGCCGCCGCAAAAGTGGCCAGCGCCGCCCGCCGCTGCTGGCGGTAGGCATCGGCGGCGCGGCGCAGCTCGGCGGCGCTGAGGGTGGCGGCGCGGGCGTCGGGCGTGCGGCGGGCCTCATCGTCCTGGCTGGCCAGCAGGTAGCTCTGGGCCAGGTAGTTATTGGCACCGGCCCCGCCGCCGGTGAAGGCAATAGTCTGGTCGAGGCGGCCGGGGTCGAAGGCCAGCCGCAGCTCGTCGCCGGGTGTGAGGTAGAGGGTCGCGAACTCGCCGTCGTAGCCCAGGCGCGCCTCAGTGGGCGCGGCCAGGGGGGGTAGGGCCAGCCGAAAATCACCGGCCGGGCTCACCTTGGCCGTCACCGTCTGGGTGGGGCGCCCGCGCCAGTCGGGCGCGTAGCTGAGGCTGATGGTAGGGGCCGTCACGGCATCGAGGTGGCCGCTCACTACTACGCCATTGCCAATGGCCACTGCGTCCGGGGCCGCCCGAAAAGGCGGCGCCTTGAAGGGCGGCGGGGGGGGTAGGGCGGGCCGGCGCGCCGGCGGCGCCCGCCGCGCCAGCTGGGTTTGGGCAGCGGCGACCAGCGGCCAGGTGCTTAGCAGCAGCCAGGCCAACGTTTTCATTAGCAACCCGGTACGCCTGGCAGCGCGGCAACTCAACGCCATAAGGCAGCGGCCGGGGATGGGGACCGGCTCCGCAAAGATAACCCGCCCTACCCCCGGCCGGGCGGCTAGCGCGCCAGCGCGGCCTCAATGGCGGCCACGGTTTTGGCACCATCGGAGGGGCGCGGGGCGTGCATTTTGATAAAGCGGCCATCGCGGCCCACGAGGTAGTAGCTGGGGTAGCCATTGACCTGGTAGGCCACGGCCTCGCTCGGGCCGGCCGCGCGCAGATGCACGCTGTTGGCGCTGGTAAAGTGCTTATCAGCCAGGGTTTGCTGCCATTTGGCTTCCGGGTCGCCCACTGAGATGTAAAGAAATACGACGTCGCGGCCCTCAAACTGCTTTTTCAAAGCCGGCGCGAATTCGGTCATCTCTTTCAGGCAGGGGCCGCACCACGTGCCCCAAAAGTCGAGGTACACCACTTTGCCCTTGAAATCGCCGAGCGACACTGGCTTGCCCGTATTATCAACCAGCGTGAAATCGGGCGCGGGCTTGCCATCGCCTACGAGCTGCCGGCTAGCGATAGCCTGGCGCAGGTCGCTGGCCACCGTCGAATCGGCATTATGCAGCCGAAAAGTGGGGTAGAGCGCCAGCACGCCCGGCAGGTCGTCGCTCAACTTATTGAACATCAGCATCTCCATCGACATCTTGCGGGCTCGGGTAGTGCCCAGCTCCCGCGTGGCCAGCTGGTAGATACGCGGACCTTCGGCGGGGTCGGTGCTGAGCTTGCCCGAGGGCACCAGGCGGTCCTGGTAGGCATTAAGAAACCAGCCCACCACCGTATTCTCATCCAACCCCCGAAAATGCTGACTAAGCTCGCTCAGCGGCACTTCTTTCAGAAAGCTGAAATAGGCTTCTGACAAGGGCGGCGGCGGACTTGCTTCACTAGGCTGCTGGCCCCGGCGATACCCCACGTAATCGAGTAGCTGCTTGCCCCACTGCACGTTAATCAGAAATTTGGCATCGTGCCGGAAGCTGGCCGGCAGCGGGTGCGCCTGGGCGTAGGCCGCCAGAAAAGCCAGCTGCTTCTGCCGAAACGTGTCGGCATTATGGCGCATTTCGGTGGGGGCAAGGCCGGGATTTTGCCGGAGCTGGTCCATCGGCCGGGGCTCGTCGCCGGGCGGGCTGTACTCAAATTTCCACTGCGCCTGGGCCAGGTAGTTGTTCACGTCGGCACCCTGGCCACTGTAGACCACACTCTTATCGAAATCCTTGAAATCGAGCGTCATCCGCAGCTGGTCGCCGGGCAGCAGGTAGAGGCGGGTGCTTTGCCCGGCGTAGGTAAAATGCACCGGGGTAGTGGCTTGCAGGTCTTTAAACTCAAACTGGAAGTCGCCGCCGGGGCTGAGGGGCGTTTTCACGCGCTGCTCGCCCACGAACAGACGCACCGTATCGCCGGCCGGCGCGTGGTTGAGGTGGCCGCTGAAGCGGGTGATGGGCGGGCCGGGCGCGGCTAGCAGGTGGAGCGCGGTGCCCAGCGTGAGGGCGGGTAGGAGCAGCATTCGCGGCAAATGGCTGAGGTGGAAACAGGTAGGGAAATATACAGAGTCCGGGCGGGTGCTGGTGGTTGCTTCGCCCCGTGCTTTTGGTGAAGTGGCCACCGGGATAGGCGGCTTCACCCCGTTTGGGCTGGCGAGGGGGGGTAGGGAACCCGTAGTTTTGACGCAGCTCCTACCCCTTTCAAACCACCCCATGCCAACGCCCGACTTCCTGTTTTCCCTAGCCAACCCGCTCGCGATGGTGGGTTGGGCCTTGCTGGTGCTGGCCCCGCGCTGGCGGTTTACCAAGCTGCTGGTGCTCAGCGGGGCGTGGCCGCTGGGGCTGGCGGTGGCCTACGCGGCGCTCATCACCACGCACTACCTCAACGGCCACGGTGGCGAGGGCGGCTTCGGCTCGCTGGCGCAGGTGGCGGCCTTGTTCCAAGACCCGTGGGCGCTGCTGGCGGGCTGGGTGCATTACTTGTGCTTTGACCTATTTACCGGGGCCTGGGAGGTGCGCGATGCCCAGCGGCGCGGGGTGCCCCACGGCTGGCTGGTGCCGGCGCTGGCGCTCACGTTCCTGTTTGGGCCGGTGGGGCTGCTGGTGTATTTCGGCGTGCGCCGGATTTTTAGCGACAAATCTTCTGATTCACTCTCAACCGCTTACGCCTCATGAAAACGCTGATGCTTTCCCAATCCCTACCCCCCTCTCTCTACCGCAATGCCGCCGCGCCGGCCGCGCCTGGCCTGGGGCAGCGTCTGGCCGAGGCATTGCGCGTGCTGCACCGCGCGAACCCTGCCCTGAGCTACACCGGCTGGCTGCACGTGGGCCTGGTAGTGGCGGCGCTGGCGCTGCTGCCCCTCGACCACCGCCACGTAACTGGGGCGCTGGTGTGGCTCAAGCCGCTCAAATTCGCAATTTCGGGCTTGGCCTATACCTGGACGCTGGCCTGGCTGCTGGCCGACCTGCCCGCCCCGGCGCAGCGCAGCGTGCGCCGCCTCAGCGGGGCAGTAGCCCTGAGCATGGTGGTCGAGATAATCGTTATTTTCATTCAGGCCGGGCGCGGCGTGGCCTCGCACTACAACGTGAGCAGCCCGGTTAATGGCCTTTTATTCGGTTTGATGGGGATTTTTATTCTTGTCAATACGGTCATGACCATCTGGGCCGGGTACCTGGCCTGGCGCTACCGGCCGCACGGGTCGGCGGGCTACGTGTGGGGCCTGCGGCTGGGGCTGCTGGTGTTTCTGGTGGGCTCGGTGCTGGGCAGCTTCATGATTCATAATCAGCAGCATACGGTGGGCGCGCCCGACGGCGGCCCTGGCCTGCCCGGCCTGGGCTGGAGCACCGTGGCCGGCGACTTGCGCGTGGCGCATTTTATGGGCTTGCACGCCTTGCAGGCGCTGCCGCTGCTGGGCTGGGCGCTGGGCCGCTGGGTGCCGCGCCGGGCGGTGGCCCTCACCTGGGTTGGCACGGCGCTGTACGCGGCGGCGGTGGCCGGGCTGCTGGCGCAGGCGCTGGCGGGGCGGCCCCTGCTGATTTTTTAATGCTTTTAGCTGGTTTTATGGAAGCGTTGCATCGCCTCAACATCTTCACGCACATTGCCTTTGGCACCCTGGCCCTGCTGGTGGGACTAGGCCCGCTACTGGCGCGCAAGGGCGGCCCGGCGCACGGGCGGCTGGGGCGCTGGTTTCTGGGGCTGGTAGTGGTGGTGCTGCTGTCGGCCGGGCTGGGCCTGGCGGTGTTCAACTTCCGGCCTTTCCTCACGGCAATTGTGCTGCTGACCACTTACCAGGCCTACGCGGGCTACCGCACGGTGCCCATTCGGGCCAGCGGCCCCACCCGGCGCGACGGGCTGGCGGCGGCGGCGTTTCTGGCGGGCGGGCTGGTGTTTCTGCTGGCCCTGCCCCGCATCCGGCTGGTGTGGTCGCCGGTGGTGATGTACAGCACGCTGGGCCTGCTGCTGGGCATAACCAGCTATGATTTAAGCCGGTATGCGTGGCTGCCGCGCTGGCGGCGCGGGGCCTGGCGCTACGAGCACATCTGGAAAATGGTGAGTACCTATGGGGCGCTGCTGTCGGCTTTTTCGGGCAATGTGCTGGTGAATTATCAGCCCTACAGTCAGTTTCTACCATCGGTGCTCGGCGTGAGCCTGGCGCTGGGCTTCATGGGGCGCACGTATTGGCAGCGCCGCCGGGTGCCGGTGGCTGCCGGGGCCGTGGTAGCTTAGGGGCCACTTTCTGGCCAGCGCCGCATGAACGACCGCCGCTTTCAGCTCATCGGCATTCCGGCGCTGAGCTTTTTGATTACCCTGCTGACGAGGCCGCTCCGCGGCTTCGGGGCCAACCCGGAGTTTTTTATTAGCTGGGGCATTTCGCTTTATTTCACCACGGCCCTGTGGCTCGGAAACCGGGCGCTGTGGGCGTGGCTGCTCGGCCGGCTGCCCCAGGCCGACCAGACGGCCCGGCGCTTGTCGGCGCTGGTGGGGCTCTCGGCCTTGTTTACGGCCCTGGCCACGGGGCTGCTGCGCGAGCCGTTGCGTCTGCTGCTGCCGGCTTATTTCCCGTTGCGGTGGTCCGACGAGCTGCTGGCCATTGGCTTCAACTTGCTGCCCACGCTCCTGGTCAATATCCTTTACGAAAGCAGGTATTTCTTCGAGCAGTGGCAAGCTAACCTGCGCCGGGCCGACCACCTGGCCCAGGCCCAGCAACAGGCCCAGCTCGACGCCCTGGCCCAGCAGCTCGACCCGCACTTTTTGTTCAACTCGCTCAATACCTTATCGGCCCTCATCGACCCCGAAAACGAGTCCGCCCAGCGCTACGTGGAGGGCCTGGCCGATGTGTACCGCTACGTGCTGTTGAGCCGCGAGCGCCCCACCGTGCCGCTGGCCGAGGAGCTGGCCTTCGTGCAGACCTACGTGGCCTTGCAAAAAGTGCGCTTTCGCGAGAATGTGCAGGTGAGCTACGACCTCCCTACCCCCTTGCTGGCCCGGCACGTGGCCCCGCTCAGCGTGCAGATGCTGGTCGAGAACGCTTTCAAGCACAACGAGGCCTCGCGGGCGCGGCCGCTACACCTGCGCCTGGTGGCCGAGGGCCACACCCTGCGCGTCGAAAACACCTGGCAGCCGCGCGCCGCCGGCCTGGTCCCCGGCACCGGCATGGGCTTGGCCAACGTGCGTCAGCGCTATGCCCTGCTCGGCGCTGCCCGGCCAGTGGCGGTAACGCAGGCGGGCGGCATCTTTGCCGTGGCGCTGCCCCTGCTGCCGCCCGGCCCGTAGTGCGAACTTTCCAGTTCGTGCGCGAGCACAGCGAGCAGTCGGGACCGGACGACCATGCTCGCTGTGCTCGCGCACGAACTGGAAAGTTCGCGCTACTAACTGGCGTCCTTTTATTTCCATTCCAGTCCGCCATGCCCCCGCTGCACATTCTCCTTCTCGAAGATGAATACCCGGCCGCCGAGCGGCTGCAGCGGCTGCTGGCCCAGGCGGCGCCCACGGCGCAGGTGCTGGCCGTGCTCGACACGGTGGCCGGCGCGCTGGCCTGGCTCGACAGCCACCCCGCGCCCGACCTCATCCTCAGCGATATTCAGCTGGCCGATGGCCTCAGCCTCGACATATTTGCCCAAACGCTGGTGCGCAGCCCGGTCATCTTCACCACCGCCTACGACCAGTACGCGCTGCAAGCCTTCCGGGCCAATGGCATCGATTATTTGCTGAAGCCCCTCAAGCTGGCCGACTTACAGGCCGCTTTGAGAAAGTTAAGAGTTAGGAGTTCAGCGTTAAGAATTGGGTCAGAAAGCCCATCTGAATTAACTCCTAACGCTGAGCTCCTAACTCTTAACTCCCCCCTGGAGCGCCTGCTCGATGCCCTGCCCCGGCCCCAGCAGCCGTACAAGACGCGGTTTCTGGTGCGGCAGGGCGAAACGCTGCTGCCCCTGCCCGCCGCCGAAGCAGCCTGGTTTCAGAGCCGCCACGAAACCACCACGCTCGCCACCCACGACGGCCGCCGCTTCGTGGTCGAGTACACCCTGGAGCAGCTGGAGAAGCTACTCGACCCGGCCCACTTCTTCCGGCTCAATCGCCAGCTGCTGGCTCAGTTGCCGGCCGTGCGCCGGCTGGTGCCCCACTTCGGCGGCAAGCTGCTGGTGGAGCTGAGCCCCGCCCCTACCGACGAAATTCTGGTGAGCAAGGAGAAAACCAGCGCCGTGAAGAGCTGGCTGGAGGGGTAGGCACGGGCTCATTTTTTACGTATCTTGGGGCCTGACCCTAGCTTAATTATGGACGCTATCAAACTAAAAACCGCCGTGCTGGACCGCCTCACCGACGCGGAGTTCTTCGAGTTTTGCCAGGACCACCGCGACCTGCGCATCGAGCGCGATACCAACCACCAAATCACGATTATGCCCCCCGCCAGCTCCGAAACCGGCTCTACCAATAGTGAAATCTCGCGCCAACTGGCCAACTGGAATGTTGAGCACGAGTTGGGCATCACCTTCGACTCGTCGGCTGGCTTCACGCTTTCGACCGGGGCCATGCTCTCGCCCGATGCCAGCTGGATTGCGCGGGCTCGCTGGGATGCCCTTAGTGCCGACGAACGGCGGGGCTTCGCCCGCATCTGCCCCGATTTCGTGGCCGAATTGCTCTCGCCTTCCGACCGCCTCACCGACACCATGCGCAAGATGGAGCACTGGCTCGAAGCCGGCGCCCGGCTGGGCTGGCTGCTCGTGCCGGCCAGCGAATCGGTGTACGTTTTTGAGCCCGGCCAGCCCGTGCGGCCCCTGGTGGGTTTCGACCAACTCTTAAGCGGTGAGCCGGTGCTACCCGGCTTTGCGCTGGAATTGAAGAGATTACGCAAAGCAGCGTAAGCTTTAGCTCGCCGCAGCATTCGGCTCCCTACCCGCCCATTTTTATTCCTACCCCTATCTATCGAGCCAGCTTTTGAAGACGCTTACTTTTTCGCGGCTCACCAGCACGGGGCCTTCGCTCGCGGGTGGGACGGGCTTGAGGATGGTTTGCAGGCGCGAGTTGGTGTAGTGAATGATGTCGGCGATGGCGGACTGTTGCGCCAGGAAGGCCCGGTTGAGGCGGAAGAACCGGGCCGGGTCGAGCAGGCTTTCGAGCTGCTCCATCGTGTAGTCAACCACGTACTTACGGCCGTCGGTGCTTTGCAGCAGGGTAGTCTTTTCGAGGCTGAAAAAGTAGGCGGCCTGCTCCACGGGTACCACTTTGAGGTGCTCGCCCACGCGCACCACGAACTGCGTTTTGTAGCTGGCCGTGGGCGCGGGCTGGCGCAATTGCTGAAGGAGCGCCGCCAATGTCGCGGCATCCAGGCCGGGTACATCGGCGAGTTTTGTGCTGGAAACCGAACTTTTTATACTAAAATCCGGGGTTTGAGCGGCAGATGCGCCCAGTCGCCGCGTCAGCTTGTCCACCGCGCCGCGCAATTCTCCCTCGTCAATGGGTTTGAGCAGGTAATCAACGCTGTTGACCTTGAAGGCGCGCAGGGCATACTGGTCGTAGGCGGTGGTGAAGATGACGGGGCAGGTGATTGGCACTTGCTCGAATAGCTCAAAGCTGAGCCCATCGGCCAGGTGAATATCGAGAAAGAGCACGTCGGGCGCGGGGCTGGCTTGCAGCAGGGCCACGGCCTGCGCCACCGACTCGGCCGGCCCGAGTATCTCAAACGGCACGGCTTGCTTGTGCAGCAGATTGGAGAGGCGGCGGGCGGCCAGCGGCTCATCTTCCACGAGTAAGGCTCGGAGCATGGGGTAGGCTTGATGGTTGGGTAACTAGCTGAATCAGTTGTCATTGCGAGCGAAGCGAAGCAATCGCACCAGAACAAAATCGTGCGAGTGCCGTGCGGGTGCGATTGCCTCGCAAGCTCGCAATGACAGACGATTTTACTTCTCAATTGGCCGCATCCACGCTGTCGCGCAGCTGCCGCACGCGCCGGTTGAGCGCGGTGCTTTGACACACGACCGAGCTGTAGGCCCGCAGCGCCACGTCGCCCTCGGCGGCCAGCGCCAGCCGCCAGATGATGGCGCGGCTGTGCAGATGCCACGCCGACGCCAGCTCCGGCCGCAGGCGCACCATCACCGTAGTTTCTATCAGGGGGTTAAACGTCTGTTTATCAACAATAACTGGCCGCATCTGCCGCAACGCCCGCAGCAGCGGGGCAATGGCGGCGGCCGTGCGCAGCTGAAACGGGCGGGCTGGTCGCCCGCGCCGGTCGGGCAGCAGGGGGTAGCAGGTGATGCTTTCCACGTCGGCGGGGCGGGCCTGCCGCAGCGCCCCAGCCACGTCGGGGTAGGCATCGGGGGTAGCGGCCCAGCTGGTGAACAGCCAAATCAGGCCCACTAGCAGCGCGGTGGCCAACCCTAGCAGCGCATACGTCCTTTCTTTTACCATGCTACACAGCCCCGCGCTTACAGCGCCAGCAGCGGCAAAGTAACCACGAACTCGCCGCCCACCGGCCCGGCCGCCACCGGCCGCGGGGTGAGAAAGCCGTAGCGGGCGCGCAGGTTGGCCAGGCCGCGGCCCGAGGCTTCGTTGGCGGGCAGGCGGCGGGGGCGCAGCGTGTTGCGCACGGTGAGGGTCGCGGCGGCGGCATCCACGGTCACGCGCAGGCGCAGCGGGTCGGCCTGGTAGGCAGCGTTGTGCTTGAGGGCGTTTTCGAGCAGCAGCTGCAAGGCCAGCGGCGGCAGGTAGAAGTTGGGGCCTGGTGCCTGGGGCTTGGTGCTTGGGATAGTGAATTCGACTTGCAGGGCTTCGTCGAGGCGGGTTTTCTGCAGAAAAACGTAGGCCTCGGCAAATTGCAATTCTTCCGCCAGCGGCACCAGCTCCTGGCTCTGGCTGTCGAGCACGTAGCGGTACACGCTGCTGAGCTGGCGGATGAAGCGCACGGCGCGGGCCGGGTCGTTTTCTTCTACTAACGAGGTGAGGGCGTTGAGTGAGTTGAAGAGAAAATGCGGGTCCACCTGCCGGCGCAAGGAGTCGAGGCGGGCCACGGCCGATTCTTTTTCCAGCCGCTCGGCCCGCACGGTGGCCTCGCGCCAGGCCAGCAAAAACGAGCGCGAGTGCATAAAGAGCGAGATAATCACCGTCATCAGCAGCGAAAAGGCCGACTCGGACCAGAAGCGGTGCCGCAAGGAGTAGCCCAGCGCGCGGTGGCTAAGCAACATGGAGAAACTCTCCCGCACCACCACTATCACCAGCAGCGAGGCCAGAAACGAAAAACCCACCGTGACCAGCAGCCGCCGCATGGGCTGTTCGCTCCAGCCGGTGCGCACGTTGAGCAGGTCGGCGGTGTAGGCGTTGGCAAACCACAGCCCCGCCGCGAAGCTGAAGGCAATGACCACCGAAATGGCGTAGCTCTTCGGGTCGCGCCAGGGCGGCGGCGCAAACATGGCCGCCGTGCCGAAGCTGGCCAGCACTATCCAGCCCAGCACCCGCCCAAAGGCCCGCACCTGCGAGCGCTCCACCGTGGTGACCCAGGGCGTGCCGGCCGGGGCCGGGTCGGCGTAGGGCGGGGCAGCGGGGGCGGGCGGCAAAAAGGAGGGCACGGCAGGCAGCTAAAAGAATGAGGAGGCCATAAAAATAACGCTTGCCGGGGCGAAGCGGCCCGGCGAGGGGGGGGGGTAGGCGGCTACTTGCTGGTGGCCGTGGCCGCTATCTCGTATTTTTTGAGGCGGCCCAGCACCTGGCTTTGGCCCCAGTTAGGCGCGAGCGGCCCGGCCGGCTGGAAGGCGACAAACCGGGCTTTGGCCTCCTCATAAAGTGGCTTGGCAGCCTCGGCCCCGCCCCCAAACATACTTGGTGTGTAGTACACGTTGTTGGCCCCCACCAGGTAGGGGCGCGGGTTAGCGGGGTTCTGCGCTTTGGCCTGGGCCACGGCTTCGGTTACCAGGCGCGAATATTTCGCGCTGCGCGGCATGGGCGCGATGCCCAGCCGGGCCTGGTACGCGTAGGCTTGCAGCGTTAGCAGCTCGCTTTCGTCGCTCTGCAGCAGGTGGGCCTGGGCCAGCGCGGCCTCGGCCTGGTCGAGGGTTTTGTCCTTGGCATCGCCGTTTTCTTTGCTTTGGAAAACGTTGATGACCAAGGCATACGCCTGGTAGTAGCGCGGCAGCCAGTCGGCGGGGGCCACGGTGGCGGCGCGCTCCAGCTTGGCGGCCAGGGCTTTTAGCTCGGCCGGGTCGCCGGTGCTCATCACCTGCGTAATGGTCGCGCCCAGCAGTTCGGCGTAGCCGGCAGGGGTAGGGGCCGCGGTGGCCACCGGAGCGGGCAAAACCGGGGCGGCGGCGGGCGTCGTTTGGGCGAGGGCGGCCAGGCTAGCGGCGGCGAGGGCGAGGGTAAGCAGCGACTTTTTCATGACTCAGAAAGGGGGCAAGGTGGTTGGTGGTGGAGAATGCGTCAAAGGTGCCGCCGCCCGCCCGCCGCCAAAAATGCCCGTTGCCGAAGCGTGCGGAGCGCCCCCCGAAACCGCCGAAACGCGCGCGGAAGCGTTAGCCGCCGCGCCGGGCCGCCGCCTGGCCTATACTTTTGCCTACCCCTGCCTGGCCAGCCAGGCGCTTGCTCATCGCCCTCCAAACAGCCCCAACTCTTCACCTTAACTCATGCAGGCTCAGCTACTTTCCAATCCCTACCCCCCTACCCTCAGCCCCAAGCCGCACTACGCCATTCTGGACGGCCTGCGGGGCGTGGCCGCGCTGGTGGTGGTGGCGTTTCACCTGGGCGAGGCGCACGCCACGAGCTACCTCGACCAGGTTATTAACCACGGCTACCTGGCGGTCGATTTCTTCTTTCTGCTCTCGGGCTTCGTCATTGGCTACGCCTATGATGACCGCTGGAGCCGCCTCACGCTCAAGGGGTTCGTGCGGGCCCGGCTCATCCGGCTCCAGCCGATGGTGGTGCTGGGCATGGTCGTCGGGGCCCTGTGCTTCTACTTTCAGGCGGGGCCGCTGTGGCCGGGCATCGCGCAGGTGCCGGTCTGGAAAATGCTGCTGGTCATGCTCATCGGGTTTACGCTGCTACCGGTGCCGGTTTCGCTCGACATTCGGGGCTGGCAAGAAATGCACCCGCTCAACGGGCCGGGCTGGTCGCTGTTTTTCGAATATATCGCCAACCTGCTGTACGCGCTCGGCGTGCGCAAGCTTTCCAACGCCGCGCTGGCGGGGCTGGTGGCGCTGGCGGGCGCGGCCCTCGTGCAGCTGGCCGTGACCAGCCCCGACGGCGACGTGGTGGGCGGCTGGTCGCTCACCAGCCTCCAGCTGCGCATCGGGTTCACGCGGATGCTGTACCCGTTTTTCGCGGGGCTGCTGCTGTCGCGCGTGGCGGGCCTGGGCCGCGTCAAAAACGCCTTCAGCTGGTGCAGCCTGCTGCTGGTGCTGGTGCTGGCCTGGCCACGCGTGGGCGGGTCCACTCATTTGTGGGCCAATGGCTTATACGATTCGCTCAGCATCATTTTTGTCTTTCCGCTGCTGGTGTGGATCGGGGCCAGCGGGCACATTGCCAGCGCCGGGGCCGCCCGGCTGAGCAAGTTTTTCGGCGACATTTCCTACCCCCTCTACATTACCCATTACCCGCTCATCTATATTTACACGGGCTGGGTGAGCGCCCACAAACTATCCGGCCAGCAGGGCTGGCCGGTGGCCGTGCTCACGTTCGGGGCCGCCGTCGCGCTCGCCTATGTTAGTTTGAAATTCTATGACGAGCCCGTGCGGAGGTGGTTGAAAAAGCGGCTGCCCGCCACGAGTTGAAGACTATTAAAGCTGCTTAGGAAGCAAGAAAAGTCACCTAAGTGTCATTCCGAGCTTGCCGAGGAATCTCGCCCGCATCTTTCGGGCCTCGTTCGGGCCTTGTTCAATGATGCGAGCGAGATTCCTCGGCAAGCTCGGAATGACGTTCTATCTATTTCCTAGACAACGCCCTTAGTCCGGGGCTACTGACGTGTCGCCGGGCGTCTTTTTATTAATCGAAATAAGCAACGCGGCCACCACCATTTGCGGCGTCAGCGAGCGCACCGGCACGGCGGCGTACTGGCCGCTGGCGTCGAGCGCGGCGGCGTACCGGTAGCCGTAGAGGTTGTCGCGGCCCAGCACGTTGGTCACGGCCAGGTGCATGATGGTGAACTGCCCGGCCAGGTGCGTGAGGTAGCTCAGGCTAAGGTCGAGCTGCTGAAAGCCGGGCGTGCGGCCCTGGTTGTAGCCGGGCTGGTTGGGGTCGTAGTAGGCGCGCGGGCTGCCGTAGCTGAGCGTGCCACTGAGCTGAAGGTGCTGTTTCTCAAACCAATACTTGCCCACCAGGCTCAGGCTGTGGCTGGCGGCAAAGGTGGGCACGGCCGGCGCAAGGTCGCCGCGAAACTGCCGGCGGGTGTCGAGCAGGCCGTAGCTCACCCAATAATCTACCTTTTTGAAGGTCTGGTAGCGGTCGCGCCAAAACACGTCCAGGCCCCGCGCGTAGCCGCGGCCGCTGTTGGCGTAGGCGCTGGCGTTGAGCGGGTTATAGCCGTCGAAGCGCACCAGCTTTTGGTAGTCCTTATAATAGAGCTCGGCGTGCAGGGTGCGGGCGGCCGTGGTGCGCTGGTAGCTGAGGATGTAGTGGGCGGCCTGCTCGAAGCCCAGCCGGGGCTGCACGCGCAGCAGGTCGTTGGTAGGGTTTTGGTAAAATAGCCCGCCGATGGCCGAGAGCTGGCCGCTGGCCCCCAGCTGCCAGGCCAGGGCCAGGCGCGGGGCCAGGCTGGCCCGGCCGAGCAGCGCCGAGTACTCGCCCCGCAGCCCTACCCTCCCCGTGAGGCGCGGGGCCAGGCTCAGGTCGCTTTCGCCAAAAACGGCGGTGCGCTTTTCAAGAAAGCCGGGCGTGTAAACGGGCGCATCGGGCGTGGCCTGGTAGCGCAGGTCGTAGCGCTGGGCGGTGGTTTCGGCCCCCAGCTTGAGATTAAACCAGGTGCTGGCCGAGTCGTTGGTGAGCACCAGGCGGGCGGTGGCGGTTTGCTCGCGCTCGTCAATAGTCTGCGGCTCGGGGCGCACGTCGTTGTGCTCGCGGGCCAGGGCCAGGCCGGTGTTCAGGCTCCAGCCGGCGCGCAGGGCGGTGCGGTAGGTGGCGTTGAGGTAGGCGTTGTCGTTGCGCAGGCCGGTGAGGCGGCCGGTGGCGGCGTAGGCGGCCTCGGGGTCGGGCTGGCGGGTGGCTACCTGCTGGGCGGCGTAGGTGGCGTATATTTTCAACATGCCATACTGGCCGGTGCGGTGGGCCAGGCGCACGGCTCCGCCCAGGCTGCGCGGAGCTTCTTCCCAACGCTGGTCAGGCGCGGTGAGGCCGAAATACGGGGCCAGGTTGGTGTAGTCCACGTTGGCCGACACGGAGGTGCGCGCCCAGCGCTGCGTGCGGCTCAGGCTGCCGCCCACGCTCAGCAGCGAAATGCCGGTCTGGGTTTCGGGGGCCAGGTCCACCGAGTTCAGGCCCACCACCGCGCTCAACGCCTGCCCGTATTCGGCCGAGTAGCCGCCGGTGCTGAAAAGCGTGCCCTTAAAGAGGGTCGGCGAAAACCGGCCCCGCGCCGGCACGCCGCTCACGGCCCCGCCGTAGGGGCTTTGCACGGGCAGGCCGTCGAGGTAGATGCGGGTTTCGGAAGCCGCCCCGCCGCGCACGAACAGCTTACCCTCCTCGCCCACCCGCGTGGTGCCGGGCAGGGTGTTGAGGGCGGCGGCGATGTCAGCGTTGGCCCCGGCCGTGGTCAGAATATCGAGCGGCTTGAACACCGCCGCCCGCCGCTCGTCGCTGGCCTCGAAGGCCCCGCCCGTAATCACGACCGCGCCCAGCGAAGCCCGGCTCGCGCGCAGCCGGCGGGGGGGTAGGGCCAGCAATCCGCCCGGCAGGGCCAGCGGCGTTTCCTGCATTTCGTAGCCAATGAGCGTAGCCACGAGCGGTAGCGTGCCCGTGGCCGTCGTGCTAAAATCGAATTGTCCCAGCGAGTCGGTCGTCGCGCCGTCGAAGGTCGTTTTCAGAAACACGTTGGCACCCGGCAGCGGGCGGCCCGCCGCGTCGAGCACGGTGCCGCTGAGGCGCGTGGCGGCCGGCACTGGGGCTTGGGCCGCAACCGGGGGGGTAGGGACCTGGGCCAACGCCCCGGCGGCGGGGCCGAAACTGAGCAGGGCGGCGAGGAGCGAGTTTTTCATGGGGCCGGGGATAGCAAAAGCGATGGCCCAAAGGTGCCCGCCCCGGCCGGGGTCCTTCAACTAAAAGCTGCCGAAACCGCCAAACCCGCCGCTGAACCGTAGGCAATCGCGCCAGCCGAACAAGCGGGCTATTGGCTTTCTAGCCGGCTGTCCGCTTGTCGTCAGAACAAACGGCGCGAACGACGAGCGGACAGCCGGCCAAAAAGCCGGCAGCCCGCCCATCGTTCCAGTCAAGTAGTCCGAAAGCGCGCCGGCCGCTATTCAAGCAGCTTTCGCGGCCCGCTTAAATGATTTCCAAAGTCTGACTCCCCGGTGTCTTTTTGTGGCTTACGGCAGCATTTGGGGCGGGCTGAAAACGGGTAATTTTTTCAGGCAAATTTCTTATTTACAACTACTTAACTATCAATTCTGTCCTACCTCCTCCAGCTAGCCCAGCCGCCCCAGGGCGGGCAAAACAGCGCGCCGTAAAGTCTGACGCGGGCAACTATCGATTAGCTTCTTGGTGAGTTGAAAACGCACCTTTGGGCCACCTCCCCGCCGCGACCGTCGCGGCCGGGTTTTCCGCCCCTCGCCATGCATCCCAATTTCGCCGAGCGCCTGTTTTCGAGCCTGCTGGCCGACCCGGCGCGCACCGTGCTGCGCTGGCCCGACCCGCGCCCCGGTGCCTCAGCCACCACCCTGAGCGGGGCCGAGCTGCTGGGCCGGGTGCGCGCCTGGCAGCAGGCCCTGGAACGCGCCGGCCCCCTACCCCCCGGCGCGCCCGTGCTGCTGGCCCAGCCCGGCAGCCCCGAGCTGGTGGCGGCCCTGCTGGCAGTGCTGGGTCTGGGCGCGGTGCCGGTGCTGCCCCCCGCCGGCGCCACTGCCCGCCAGCTGCTGGCGCTGCTGCGCGCCGAGCGCATTGGGCACGTGGCCACTACGCCCGGCGCCCGGTGCTGGCTGGCCGGGCCGGGCCGCCTGCTGGGCTGCCGCTGCGTGGCCGCCGCGCCCGCTGCGGGCGAACTAGTTGGCCCGCCCCTACCCCCCCTGCTGCGGCCGGTG
The DNA here is from genome assembly GCA_001596155.1 of Hymenobacter psoromatis. NCBI lineage: Bacteria > Pseudomonadati > Bacteroidota > Cytophagia > Cytophagales > Hymenobacteraceae > Hymenobacter > Hymenobacter psoromatis. The sequence goes on from CP014771.1 coordinate 1,349,835, forward strand.
CCGCCGGGCCAGGCGGCACTGGTGTCGCACAGCTCGGGGTCGGCTTCGGGGCGGCCCACGGCGGTGCGGCGCAGCCACGCGGTGTTGCAGCAGCAGCACGAGGCGCTGCGGCGGCAGTTTCCGCCGTGGGCGGGGCAGCGCGATTTTCCGCTCTTTCCCAACGTCATTCTGCACAACCTGGCGGTGGGTGCGCTCAGCGTGGTGCCCGACCTGGCACGCGGCCTGGCGCGGCTGGCCCCCGGCCGCGTGCTGGCCCAGCTGGCAGCCGAGCAAGTGCAAACCCTCACCGGCAACGTCTTTTATTTCAATGCCTTGCTGACTGAATTGCACCGGCAACCGGCTACTTTCCCGGCGGTGCGGGCGCTGGGCGTGGGCGGCTCGCCGGTGCCCGAGCAGCTGCTGGCGGCCCTGCGGCCGTGGTTCCCCAGGGCCACGCTGCACGTCATCTACGGAGCCTCCGAGGCCGAGCCCATCGCGGTGCGAAATGTGGTTGATACTGTGCTCGACCCGCGCCGGGGCTACTGCGTGGGGCCGCCCGTGGCGGGGCTGCGCGTGCGGCTGCGGCAGCCCGCGCCGGTGTGGCTGCCCGCCCCTACCCCCCCGCTGCCGGGCGGCCCACTCCCCACGCCGGTGGCGGGCGAAATTCTGGTGGCTGGCCCCCACGTGGCCCGGCCCACCGGCGCGCCCGAATACCTGGCCACCGGCGACTACGGCTACTTCGACGCGGCGGGGCAATTGTGGCTGGTGGGCCGGCGCGGGGCGGCCGGCCTGGTGCGCGGCGTGGGCCACTACCAGCTGGAGCACTACCTGCGCCAGCTACCCGGCGTGGCCCAGGTGGCGGCCCGCCCGCTGGCCCACGGCGGGCAGTTTGAGCTGTTCGTGGTGGGTAGCCGGCCGGCCGCTGCGCTGCGCGACGCCGTGGCCGAGGCCTTTGGCGAGGGCCTGCTGGGGCCGGTGCGCTACCGCCCCCGGCTGCCGGTCGATGGCCGGCATCTTTCTAAAATTCGCTACGACTTGTTGGGTTGATTTTTAATTAGTTGTCATTAATAGCGCAGCGCCGCAATCCTTCCTTAGCTATTTGCGCAGTCTGTCCTTGCGAGCGCAGCAATCGCCCCCGAATGATGGACGAACGAGCTAGCGGAACGAGCGGCGCAGGTGTCGTTCTGGGGCGATTGCCGCGCTGCGCTCGCAAGGACAAAAGCCTCCTACCCCCTCCCACCCTCCTACCCCCGCTATGCACTCCGAATTTGCCCAGATTCCGCTCGACCGCCTGCGCTACGGCCTGGTGTGGGAAAGCGCCGCAACGCTGTACGAGGCCCTCGACTTGCAGCCCGACGACCACGCACTCATCATCACCTCGGCGGGCTGCAATGTCCTCAACGCCCTGCTGGCCGGCCCGGCGCGCGTCACGGCCATCGACCTGAACCCAGTGCAAAACCACCTGCTGCGCCTCAAGCTGCACGTCATTGCCCACCACCCGCCGGCCGTGCTGCGCGGCCTGCTGGGCCTCGATGGGCCGGCCGCCGTGGCCGCCGCCGGGGTGGCCCTGCGCGCCACCCTACCCCCCGCCGAGGGCGCAACGCTGGCCGAATGCCTGCGCCAGCACCCGCGCGGCCTGCTGCTGGCCGGGCAGCTCGAAGGCTACGTCACGGGCTTCGTGCCCAGCCTGCCAGCCGAGTGGCAGCATCGCCTGAACGGACTACTGGCTTGTGAATCAATCCGTCAGCAGCAGGCTTATTTCGCGGGCGAGCTGGACCAGCCGGCGTTTCGGCGGGCATTTGTTGCTTATTTCGACGCGACTAATTTGAGCCGGGGGCGCGACCCGCGCCTGTTTCGCTATGCCACCGACGCGGGCGGGGCTACTTTTTACGAGCGGCTGCGGCAGCACCTGGGCCGGCAGCTGGCCCGCGACAATTTCTTCCTGCGCTTCTTTTTCTTCGGCCCCGAGGGCCTGCCCGAACACCTCCTACCCCCCTGCTACCAGGCGGCCCACCACGCCACCCTGCGCGCCCACCTGCCCCGGCTGCGGCTGCGCACGGGCGAGGCCACGGAGTTTCTGCTGTCGGCGGCGGGGCAGCGCGTGAGCAAGGCGAGCTTATCTAATATTTTTGAATACGTGAGCCCCGCCGAGTTTGCGCGGGTGAGCGCGGCCCTGGCGGCCCGGCCCGCGCCGGCCCGGCCCCTGCGCGCCGTGTTCTGGAACCTGCTGCAAGCCCAGGCTCCCCTGCGCACGGCCGCCGTGCCGCTGCTGGCCGCTGCCTCGGCCCACCTCAGCGCGCGCGATGCCTGCTTCTATTTCGGCGGCGTGCGGGTGCTGGAATATCCCGCGCCGGTTGGCGAAGTGAGCAAAATGGAGTGTCGTGGCGAGTTGGCTTGGCGTTAGAATCGTCCGTCATTGCGAGCGCAGCGAAGCAATCGCACTCGAACGACACCCGCGCCGGTCGTTCAGCCATCGTTCTGGAGCGATTGCCGCACTGCGCTCGCAATGACAAACGTCTTTAGGTAAATTCTTAACTCTAAATTCTTAACTCTTAACTCCCTACCCCATGCTCACGCCCGCCTTTACCCAAAAGCTGCTGCGCCAACACGCCCCCGCCCAGGCCGCCGAGGTGCGGGCCGTGCGCCCGCGCGCGCTCGACAGCTCGGCCAGCATTCTGGCCAACCTCACGGCGGGGCGCACGGCCCGGCCAGTGGGCCTGTTTGGGCTCGATGCGGAACTGCGCACGGCCGGCACCGGCTGGCGCACCGAGCGGCTGGTGCTCAAGGCCAAGCCGCCGGGCCGCGCCATCTGCCAGATGCTCACGGGCCTGGCCCAGGCCTGCGACGGCGCGCTGGCCGAGGTGTATCCGGCCTTCGAGCTGCGCACCGGCTTTGCCGATACGCACTGGCGCGAGCTGGCCGTGTACGCGCCGCCCGCCCCCGGCGCGGCCCCCGCGCCGCTGCTGCCCACCGTGTGGGCCACCCACGCCGACGAGCTCGCCGAAAGCTACCTGCTGCTACTCGAAGACCTCAGCCAGCACGAGTTGCTGAACTCGGCCCCTACCCCCGACCTGTGGACCGATGCCCACCTGCGCGCCGCCCTGCGCCAGCTGGCCGCCTGGCACGCCCGCCACCTGGTGGCCGCCGCCGCCGCGCCACCCGCCGCCGCGCCGTGGCCCGAGCTGCTGCCCCTCTGGGAAGCCCTGCTGGCGAACGCCGCCGCGCGGCTGCCGGCGCTCTACCCCCCGGCGCGGGTGCGGCAGCTGCGCGGGCTGCTCGGCACGGCCGCCGCCAACTGGGCCACCGTGCAGCGACTCCCCAAAACGCTCATTCACAACGACCTGAACCCACGCAACACCTGCTTCGAGCGGCGGCCCGACGGCGCGTTGCGCTTCGTGGCCTACGACTGGGAGCTGGCCACCTGGCACCTGCCCCAGTATGATGTGGTGGAGCTGCTGAGCTTCGTGCTGCGGCCCGCCCGCTACGAGCAGCGCGCTGCCTATATGGAGTTTTATCGCCAGGAATTAGACGCGCTGACCGGCCAGTTTGCCGACCGCGCCGCCTTCGCCGAAGGCTACCGGCTGGCGGCCCTGGAGTTTGGCCTGCACCGGCTCGGGCTCTACGGCATGGCGCATTCGCTCAGCCCCTACCCCTTTCTGCCGGGGGTTATTGCTAGTTATTTTGATGGGTTGACTTTGTGAATTGGGACTTACGCAAAATCGTTTGTCATTGCGAGCGCAGCGCGGCAATCGCCCCGGAACAATGGCCGAACGAGCGGCGCGGGTGTCGTTCGGGTGCGATTGCTTCGCAAGCTCGCAATGACGGACTATTTTGCGTGAAATAATATCACTAAACAGCCTGCTCAAACAGCGCGTAGTGCGCCGTTTCGGCGGGCAAGCCATCGGTGAAGCGCAGGGAAAAATTATCGCTTCGCATGAGGCAGAAAATAACGTCGTCGTAGTGCGCCAGGAAGCTGCGCATGGCGTAGGCGGCCAGCTGCGCCTGCAAGCCCTGGCCCCGAAAATCGGGATGTACGCCCACGGTTTTGGCCAGCAAAGTGCGCGGCGCGGGCAGCTGCGGGTAGTGCCGCGCAAAGTTCGGGGCCGTGGTAAAGGGCAGATTTAAGGGCTGGTAATTGGGCTGGCACAGGCTGAGGGCCGCCAGCCGCCCGCTGGCCCGGTGCCGAAACAGCACCGACGAGCGCGGACACAGCCCGGCCGCGTACTCCGCGTTATACAGCAAATCGAACTGCGCTCGGCTCACGGCGCGGTAGGCCGGGTTTTGACCAAAAACCTGCTGGATGAGCCCGAAAATCTCACCTTGCAGCACCTGCCACACACTGGCATTCAGCGAAATGAACTCGAAGGGTGAGTTGGCCAACTGGCGCAGGGCGGCGGCCTGCTGCCGGTACACGGCGGGCACGATAGCGGCCCGCAGGCGGCGGCTCTCGAAGGTGAGCGCGGGCCGCAAGCCGACCTCGGCCAGCAGTTGGGGGTAGTAGGGCGGGTTCACCGGCTCGCGGTCGAACTGCCCCCACGCGGGCACCGCGCCCAGCCGCAGCCGATAGCGGAAATACGTGCTGAAATGCAGCGGCCCCCGCACCCGGCTAAAGCCGCGCGCCGCCGCCTCCTGCCGCAGCATTTCAAAAGCCAACTTGTTGACTGCTAAATCATCCTTCGTTTCCCAAAAGCCAAAATAAGCCGTGCCGTCCGCCGCTTCTTTGGGGAAAATACCCATTAGCCGCACCGTGCGGAAGTCGTCGGAATAGACCACGATGTCGTGCGTGGCGGCCATTTGTTGGCATAGCTGCTCGGCCTCATGCTCCGCTTCGGGATAGTAGGGCTGGCCCGCGTAGAGCTGCCGGGGCAGCTCGAAAAAGCCGTTAGGGAGTTGGTCAGTGTATTGCCAGCGGTTTAGCATAAGTACAGCAGATAAATTGTCATTGCGAGCAAAGCGAAGCAATCGCACCCGAACGACACCCACGCCAATCGTTCGTCCATCGTTCTGGTGCGATTGCCGCGCTGCGCTCGCAATGACAGACGGGTTCGCAGTGACAGCCACGCCCAAGCACTAAGCACCAAATCCCTACCCCTCCACCACCACCTCACCAGTGCGGCCATCAACCGCCACCACTTGCCCGGTTTGGAGCTGCTGCGTGAGGCCGGGAATATTGATAATGGTCGGAATGCCCAGTTCGCGCAGCAGAATAACCGAGTGCGAGAGCGCCGAGCCGCGCTCGATGAGCACCGCCCGGCACCCCGGAAACAGCGCCGCCCAGCCGGGGTCGGTGCGCAGGGCGGCCACAATACGGCCGCGCACGGCCCCCACATCGGCCAGCGCGGGGTCGGTGATGACGACGACCTCGCCGCGCACTTCGCCGGGGTAGCAGCCAGTGCCGTGCAGGCGGCCCTCGGCGGGCAGCGCGATTTCGGGCGCGGCCGGGCGGGCCGGGTGCAGCAGCCGGCCCGCCGGGGCCGGCGCGGCGCGGGCGGCGGCAAACTCGACCTGCCGGGCGGCTACCAGCGGAGCCCACGCGGGGCCGCCGGCCAGGGCCGCCCGCACTTCAGTTTCGGTGAGAAAAAATACGTCCAAGGGCGCGGCCAGGATGCCGGCTTCGGCCAGGCGCTGGCCCAGGGCGCGGTAGGCCGCCCGGTACATGCCGAAGAGCCGGGTGCGGGCCAGCCGCAGCTCCTCGCGCCGGGCCACGGCCTGCCGCAGCGTGGCCAGGGCCGCCCAGGTGCGGCGGGCGGCGCGGCGGCCGTGCCCGGCCAGCCGGGTGGTTAGCTCGGTGGCGGCGGCGGCGGCCAGCGACCCGGCCGGGGGCGGCAGCGGGGCCGGCGCGCCTTCGTCGGGGGCGGCCAGGTAATTTTGCAAGTACTTGTACACCAGTAAGTCATCGGTGCGCATGGTTTCGGTTTCGAGCTTTAATTCGCCGATGGTGCGGTCACCGTAGTGGGCGATATAGTCCTGCACTTGCTGGTGCAGGGCGGGGGCGAGGCGGGCCACGTCGGCGGGCAGGCGGGGGGTAGGGGCGCGCAGGTGGGGTAGCAGGGCCGGGTGGTCGCGGCGCGCCCAGTCGGCCAGCGCGCGCAGGGCCAGGGCGGGGCGCAGGCTGGCTAGCGGAGCTTCGGCGGCGGCCGGCGCGCCGCCGCTGAGGTAGCGGCTCAGCCACTCCTCGGGGTCGGGCAGGCCGGCTTGGCGCAGGCGGCGCACGGCCGCGCCGTTGGCCATCATCACCCGGAAGTCGTTGATAATGGGGGTAGTCCAGCGGTTGAGCAGCGCGTCGTCGAGGCGTTCTATGGCGGCCAGCAGCGCGGCGGGGGGTAGGGCCGCCAGCGGCTGCTGATAAAAGTGCCGATACTCCTGCTCCACGTGCTGCTCGAAGGCTGTCGCCCGGCGCGGCAATTGCCTAAACGCCCACAGCAGCCGGCCCAGGTTGGCGGCCAGCCGGGGCAGCAGCGCCAGCCGCTGGCGCGGGGTTTTGCGCTGGTCGCGCACGAACTCAACGGGCTCCAGCACGCCCATCATGCGCTCCATATCGGCCTTGCTCTGGCGGAAGTTGGGCAGCAATTGCAGGCCCCGGTACCAGTTATTCAGGTTATAATAAATGCGGCCTTGCTGCAACGCCAGCAGGTTGGTAATCACGGTTTCGTGGGCGGCGATGGTGGCGGCGGGCAGGCCCAGCGTCCGCATCGTTTGGCGGTACACGGTGGCGTAGGCGCGTTGCGCGAAGCTGAAGGTGAGGGGCGTGGTGACCCCGCAGTAGCTCTCCTGAATATTGGCATTGTCGTACACCACCACTTCGGGCACCACCTGGGTCAGCGGCCGGGCCTGCACCAGCCAGAGGCGGCCCGCGGCATCCTGGGCAAACTCCACGTCCTGCGGCTGGCCCAGCGCGGCTTCGAGCTGCTGGCTGAGGCGGTGCAGCTCGGCCAGGGCATCGGGGCTGAGCAGGGGGGTAGGGACTCCAGGCGCGGCGGCAGGGGGGTAAGCGACCAAGGTAACAGCCTCAACCCCGGCACTGCGTGACGATAAATCCCCTTCGCCATTCAACCCTATTAAAGCGTCATCATCGGCTAGCGCTGAGCTTTCATGCCCCGGCTCTTCTGCGGGCAAAACCGAGTGGACCACCGCCCCGCTGGCTTTATTCAAATAATACTCCTGCGGCACGCGCTGGCCGTTCACCAGCCCCTCCCCCAGCCCGGATACGGCGTGGATGGCCATTTCTTGCGGGTACTCGGGGAAAGTGCTGAACAGCACGCCCGCTGCCCGCGCCGCCACCTGGTGCTGCACTACCACGGCGGGCCGCGCCGCCAGCGGCAGGCCCAGCCGGCGGCGGTAGGCCAACGCCCGCTCCGAATAGGCGCTGGCCGCCACCCGCGCCACGGCGGCGTGCAGCTCGGGCCAGGTGCTGACGCTCAGCACGGTATCCATGAGGCCCGGAAAGGCGGCCGCCGCGCCGTCCTCATCGGCCACCGATGAGCGCACGGCCACCGGCTGGCCCGGAAAGCCCCAGGCCGCCAGCACCGGCCGCAACACCATCAGCGCATCGGCCGGCAGTTCGAAGGCCGCGAGGTGAGCGCGACGCTCGGCCAGGCCGGTGGGGGTAGTGGGGCAGCCGGCCAGGACCGGCGCGAATAGGGCGGCGGGCAATACCACGAACTCGGGCACCGGCAGGCGGAGCGCCCGCAGGCGCAGCAGGCCGGCGGCTTTGCCGCCGTAGTGGCGGGCGGCGGCGGCGGGCACGGCCAGGCCGTCTGGGATAAATAAATAGTTAGTTTCCACGGCTGTAGAGTTCGGCCAGCACGGCCAGGTAAGAGGTGAGCATGACCAGGGAGACTACTTTTTCGGCTTGGCGCAGGCGGGGCTCGCGGGGGTGGCGGGCGGCCGTGGCGTAGAGGGCCAGGCCGGCGGCCAGCAGCAGGGCCAGCGCGGCGTAGGTGGCCGGGCGGGCGTGCAGCAGCCGCAGCAGCAGGGCCTGCGCCGCCCCGCTGGCCAGCAGCACGCTCCCCGTGAGGGCCAGCGCCCGGCCGTAGCCCAGCGCCCGCGAATACGAATCGACGCCTGCCCGCTCGGCGGCCGGGGCGTGCAGCTTGCGCGCCAGCTCAAAGCTAAAGCCACCCAGCAAACTCAGCAAAAGCAGCGCCCCGAAGGCCCGGCCAAAGACGGGCGCGGCGCTACCCGCGCAGTAAAGCCAGGTAATAATCAGGGGCATGATGAGCATGTGCGACAGCGCGTAGAGCACTAAATGCCCGCGCAGCCAGCGGCCCACGCCAAACTCGGCGCGCATCAGCAGGCTATACAGCAGCGCCGCGAGCCACGCCAATAGTGCAGTTTGGCCGCTCAGCAGCGACCAACTCAGCTCCAGGGCCGCGCCGGCCCAGGCCAAGCGGCGCAGCTGGGGGAGGGTCACGCGGCCGGTTTGCAGCACCCGGCCGGGGTGGGTAAGCAGGTCCTGGGCGAAGTCTTTTTCTTCGTCGAAAACCCGCAGGCGGAAGAAAAATGACACCGTAGCCACCGCGCCCAGCCCGGCCAGCGGCCAGCCGCCCGGCGGCGGCGGGCCAGCCGCCGCCGCCACGGCCCGCACCGTCAGAAATACCACCCCGAACAGCGCCATGTTGACGGGCGGAAACCGCTCGCGCAGGTAAGCGCCCAAATCCTGAATTTTCATGGGCCGAAGTAACGGCGGCTCACCGGGCTTTCCAGCTAAAGTTTTGCCCGTGCGGGACTTTGGCTTTGATGCGGGCTTTATTTCAATAAACTTTATGCCAATTACTTAACCTAGACCAAAACCAACTTTAGGGCCTCGCTCCACCGGGCTTGCATCTGGCGCGGGCGGCCCTTATTTCGCAGCCGCTGCGGCGGGCCGGGCTGGTATTCTGCCGACATTTTCCCGCCGTGAACTCTCTCTGATGATAACCTTGCTGCACCGCTTGCGCTACCCCCTGCTGGCCGCGCTGGCCCTGGCGATGGCGCTGCGCTGGCCCGGCATGCGCGCCGCCGTGGACAATAACCTCAGCATCTGGTTTTTGGAGGGCGACCCGGCCTTGCGCAGCTACCGCGCCTACCAGCAGCGCTTCAGCAACGACGAGGTAGTAGTGATTGTCGTGCGCGATTCGGCTCAAACGCTGCTCACGGCCGCCAACCAGCGCCGGCTGGGCGGCGTGGGCGTGGTTTATGCCCGGCTCAATGAGCTGTCGCAGCGCGACTTCGGCTTTTTTCTGGGGTAGGCTATTTGCTGATGTTCGGGGTGCTATGTTTGGCGAACTGATTATTCTCCCGCTCCTGCTGGCGCGCTTCGACCCTGAGCCCCAGTCCCCTCCGCCCGCTTTATGATTTTTTACGGCACCAACGGCAAGCACTACGCTACCCACGCGCTGCCCGCTACTTCCTGCCCCGCCTGCCGGGCTCCTAATTTGCTCCAGGTGAGCCTTATCAGCCGGTATGCCCACGTGTACTGGATTCCGCTTTTTCCCTACCAGAAGATAGCCGTGACGCAGTGCCTGAATTGCCAGACTGCCTGGACCGAAAAGGAATTAACCCCAGCCCTGACCCCGGCCGTGCGGGCCGTCAAAAAGCAGAGCTACGCCCCATACTGGAACTGGGCGGGGCTGCTGCTTATCGCGGCGCTGAGCTTGTGGGGCTACCTGCACGGCATCCGCGACAGGCGCACCGATGAGGCCCTGCTGGCTAGCCCCCGCGCCGGCGACATCTACACCGTGCGCTCGGATAGCAGCCACCTGTATTCGCTGCTGAAAGTGAAGCAGGTGGGCGGCAACGTGGTGGAACTACTGCCCAACGAGTATGAAACCGAAGACGCTACCCCCATCAATTCGCTCAACGCCCCGGCCCGCTACGGCAAGAATTCCTTTACGCTCACCTTTCTCGACCTGCAAATTATGCGGCGCAAGGGCCAGCTTACGGATGTGGACCGGCTGGAGGAATGAGGTCGTGGAGACGCTACCCCTCCACTCCTCCCTGGTAGTCCCGAATTGAAATCAGGGGTAGGTAATCGCTTAGCCCGCTGGCTTTTTCAAAGACGTGGATGAAGAGAATGGCCTCCTCGCCGCGGCTGCGCCACACTTCGGCGTAGAAGCTGCCGACGGCGAACAGGCGCAGCTCGCAGCCGTCTTCGTGGCGCTCGGCCAGGGGCTGGCCGTGCCGGGCGAGGTGCTCGGCCTGCAGGCGCTGGTGCAGGTTTTTGAAGGCGGAAAACGTCATAGTGCTTATTCGAAGATACAGCGGCCGGGCTTATCTGCGGCGGCGCGGACGCACCTTTGCGGGCATGAAGTCGCTTCGCTTTCCGCACCCGCTGGTGCTGCTGACCCTGTTTATCATCCTGGCCGCGGGCCTGAGCTACGTGCTGCCGGCCGGGCAGTTTGACCGCCGCCTCAACGCCGCTACCGGGCGCGAGGTGGTGGTGCCCAACTCGTATCACCGGGTGCCGCCTACCCCCGTGGGGCCGCTCGAAGTGGCCGTGGCCGTGCCCAAGGGCCTGGCGGCGGCGGGCGCGGTGGTGTTCATGATTTTTCTGGCCGGCGGGGCCTTCACGGTGGTGGACCAAACGGGCGCGCTGCGCTTCGGCGTGGACTGGCTGCTGCGCCACGCCCACGGCCGCGAGGTGGCCGTGATTCCGGTGGTGGGCCTGCTGTTTGCCACAATGGGCGCGCTCGAAAACATGGGCGAGGAGATTATTGCGCTCGTGCCGGTGCTGCTGGTGCTGATGCGGCGGCTCGGCTACCCGGCCCTCACGGCGGTGGCGGCCAGCCTGGGTATGGCGCTGGTGGGCGCGGCCTTCAGCCCGATAAACCCGTTTCAGGTGGGCATCGCGCAGCAGTTGGCGCAACTGCCGCTGCTGTCGGCGGCGGGCTACCGGCTGGTATTTCTGGTGGTAGCGCTGGGCATCTGGCTGGCGGGCACCCTGCGCCACGCCGTGCGCTACCGCGTGGCCCCTGACACGGGCCTTGCGACCGCCGACATGGGCCTTGGGATTGCTGACGCGGAGCTTGGGAACGCTGACGCAAGGCTTGGGAACGTTGACACAAGGCTTACCCCCGCCGACCCGACCCTTACTCCCGCTGACCCGACCCTTGCCCCCGCCGACCCGACCCTTGCCCGCGCCGACACGACCCTTATCCCCGCCGACACGACCCTTACCTCCGCCGACACGACCCTTACCCCCGCCGACCCGACCCTTACCCGCGCCGACACGACCCTTACCCGCGCCGACACGACCCTTACCCCCGCTGACCCGACTCTTACTCCCGCTGACCCGACCCTTACCCCCGCCGACCCGACCCTTGGGAACGCTGACGCGGGGCGGCACGGCCTGGTGCTGCTGCTGTTGCTGGTGGCGTTCAGCGTGTTTGCCTACGGGGTGGTGCGCCTGGGCTGGGATTTTGACCAGATGTCGGCTTTGTTCTTTATCCTGGGGGTAGGGGCCGGGCTGGTGGGCGGGCTGGGTTTCACGGGCACGGCCGAAGGCTTCGTGATGGGCTTCCGCGACATCGCGTTTTCGGCCATTCTGGTGGGGTTCGCACGGGCCATTTTCGTGGTGCTGGAGCAGGGGCACATCGTGGACACCATCGTGCGGGGCCTGGCCGCGCCGCTGGCGCACCTGCCGGTGGCGGCGGCCGCCCTGGGCATGATGGGCGCGCAAGTGGCCCTGCACCTGCCCGTGCCCAGCGTGAGCGGCCAGGCCGTGCTCACCATGCCGCTGCTGGTGCCGCTCTCCGACCTCATCGGCCTGCCCCGGCAGGTAACGGTGCTGGCCTACCAATACGGCGCGGGCCTCACCGACCTGCTCACGCCCACCAACGGCGCGCTCATGGCCATGCTGGCCGCCACCGGCGTGCGCTATGACCAGTGGCTGCGCTTTGCCGGCCCGCTCTACGGCCTGCTGCTGGCGCTGGGCGCGGCGAGCGTGCTGCTGGGCATCTGGCTGAAGCTGGCGTAGGCGTTAGAACAATTCCCAAGTTGGTGTACGGGGCGGGCTGCCGGGGTTGAGTCGGCTGTCCGCTTGTCGTTCGCGCCGCTCGTTCTTCCGAAGAGCGGACAGCTGATTCAACCCCGGCAGCCCGCACCAGCCAAGCGGTACGCCGACTTGGGAACCGCTCTAAAATGTGCGGTAAGCTTTAGCTTGCCGTTCCAATCAACTTCTTCTCATCTTGCCATTTCAATTGACTTCTTCTCAACGGCAAGCTAAAGCTTACCCTACCCCTATGCCCGAACCCGACGACCACCTGCGCTACCCCATTGGCCGGCCCGCGCTGCCCACTACCCCCCTCACGCCCGCCGAGCGCGCGGCCTACTTGCAGCAACTGGCCGAGCTGCCGGCCCAGCTCACGGCCGCCGCCCGGCAAGTCGGCGGCGAGCGCCTGCAACTCCCCTACCGCCCCGGCGGCTGGACCGGCCGCCAGGTGATTCACCACGTCGCCGACTCGCATATCAACGCCTACGTGCGCTTTCGCCTGGCATTGACGGAAGACAACCCCACCATCTGCCCCTACGACGAGGCGGCCTGGGCCAAGCTGCCCGACGTGGCCGCCACGCCCATTACCGTGTCGCTCAGCCTACTGGGGAGCCTGCACAGCCGCTGGCTAACCCTGCTGCACCACCTCGATGAGGCGCAGTGGCAGCGCACGTTTTACCACCCCGGCAACCAGAAAACGTCCACGCTGGAACAAACGCTGGTGCTCTACGCCTGGCACGGCCGCCACCATTTGGCGCACCTCAACTTATTGGCCGCGCAGGCGGCTGCTGGCGCATGACCACTATCCCTCCCGACGACCCGCTGCGCTTTCCGATTGGGCGGCCCGTGCTGCCCCCTACCCCCCTCTCGCCCGCCGGGCGGGCACCCTACCTCCAACAATTGGCCGAGCTGCCGGCCCGGCTAGCCGCCGCCGCCCAGGCCGCCGGGCCGCGCCTGGAGCAGCCCTACCGCCCCGGTGGCTGGACGGGCCGCCAGGTGATTCATCACCTGGCCGATACGCACCTCAACCTGTATTCCCGCTTCCGGCTGGCCCTCACGGAGGATAACCCAACCGTGCGGCCGTTTGACGAAGCGGCCTGGGCCGAGCTGCCCGACGTGGCCAGCACGCCCATCGAAGTATCGCTGAGCTTGCTGGAAAGCCTGCACGCGCGCTGGGTAAGCCTGCTCCAGCAACTCACCCCCGACCAGTGGCAGCGCACTTTTTATCACCCGCGCTACGACACTACCTCCACCCTCGACCAGGCGCTGGTGCAGTATGCCTGGCACGGCCAGCACCACCTGGCGCATTTGTTAATGATTAATGACTAACTGCTGTTCCGCACTACCCTATTCGAGATGGCAAGGGGGAGTAGCGCGAACGTTGTAGTTCGCGTCCCCGCGCCGTTAGAATGGTTTTAACGGCGCGGGGACGCGAACTACAACGTTCGCGCTACTCCCCCTTGCGTAACAGCAGTGACTAATGAGTGAGTTGGCGCTACCCGATTCTGCCAACTCACTTATTAGTCACTCGTCATTAATCATTACTTCCTCCCTCCCCGCACCATGCTGTTGCTTTTGCCGTAGCGGCGCAGGCTTTTTTCGGCTTCGGGGTTTAGCTTGGCGGCTTTGGTCAGGTCTTGGCGGGCCTCTTTCACGTGGTCGAAGCTGGAATAGCTGATGCCGCGATATTCCAGCGCGTCGGCGTAGAGCGAGTCGATGGCCAGGGCGCGGGTGAAGTCCGACACGGCCGCTTTGTATTGGTACATCTGCATCTTGGCCACGCCCCGGCCGAAGAAAGCTTCCTTGTCATCGGGCCGGAATTTTACGGCCCCGCTGAAGTCGTTGGACGCCGCTTTGTACTCGCGCAGCATCAGCTCGTTCACGCCCTTATTATAGTACACGTCGGGGTTGCCGCGCATGGTGCGCAGGGCGGCCACGTAGTCGAGCTTGGCGTCTTTGTAGTTTTTGAGATTAGAATACGCCTTGGCGCGCTCCAGGTGGGCGCGGGCGTCTTTGGGCTTGGTCTTGAGTACCAGGTTGGCGCGGGCCAGCTGGTATCGATAATCGGCGGCGCTCATTTTGCGGGCGGCGGCGCGCTCGGCGGTGGCGGCGGCGGCCGAAAGCGCCGTGGGGTCGGCCGTGGCGATGGCCGCTTCGGCCGAGGGCGCGTCCAGGGCTTCGACCGAAGCGGGGGGGGTAGGGGCGGCCGTGCCATCGGGGGCGGGCAGGGCCGCCGGGTCGGGAGTGGCGACGGACGCCGTGGTGGGGGCGCTGCGCTGCACGTTGGCCGACGAGCCGGCGCTGGGCCGGTCGGTTTCGGTGGTGGTGGCGCAGCTGCTGGCCAGCAGCAGCAGGGCAAAAGCGGCAGGGTAGGAAAGGGTAGAAACCAGTTTCATCGGACGGAGATAAATAGGAGCTAACTCGGCTGGCAAAAACAGTGCCCGCCGGGCTCTCTACGAAAAACCCGGCGTTGGGTAACACCCCACGCGCCATTTCCGGCCCCCTACCCCCCGCCGAACCGCCAGCCCGGCAGCGGGGTTATCTTTGCCGACCCCGGCCCGCCCGGTGGTTTTTTCCTTAGTTTAATCCTCCGTACAAGTTAACCTCATGGCATTGCAATTTGACCTGGTAGTAATTGGCTCCGGCCCCGGTGGGTACGTAGCCGCCATTCGCGCCGCGCAGCTCGGGCTGAAAGTGGGCGTGGTGGAGCGCGAAAGCCTCGGCGGCATTTGCCTCAACTGGGGCTGCATCCCCACCAAAGCGCTGCTCAAAACCGCCCAGGTATATGAGTATCTCCAGCACGCCCAGGACTATGGCCTCACGGTGAAAGAGGCGGGCTTCGACTTCGAGGCCGTTATCAAACGCAGCCGGGGCGTGGCCGATGGCATGAGCAAGGGCATCAACTTCCTGTTCAAGAAGAATAAGATTGAAACCGTGATGGGCACCGGCAAGCTGCTGGCCCCCGGCAAAGTGGAGGTCACGAAGGCCGACGGCACCACCGAAACCGTGGAGGCCAAGAGCATCATCCTGGCCACCGGCGCGCGCGCGCGCCAGCTGCCCAACCTGCCCATCGACGACAAGAAAATCATCGGCTACCGCAAGGCCATGACCCCCGACAGCCTGCCCAAGAGGATGGTTATCGTGGGCTCCGGGGCCATCGGCGTCGAGTTTGCCTATTTCTACCGCGCGATGGGCACCGAAGTGACCGTCGTGGAGTACCTGCCGCGCATCGTGCCGGTGGAGGACGAGGAGGTGTCGCGCCAGATGGAGAAATCCTACAAGAAACTGGGCATCAACATCCTCACCAACGCCGAAGTAACCAAAGTCGATACCAGCGGCGCGGGCTGCAACGTGTTCGTCAAAACGGCCAAGGGCGAGCAGCAAATTGCCTGCGACGTGGTGCTGAGCGCCGTGGGCGTGCAAACCAACCTCGAAAACCTGGGCCTTGAAGAGCTGGGCATCAAGACCGAAAAAGGTCGCATTTTAGTAGATAATTTTTACCAGACCAACGTGCCCGGCATCTTCGCCATCGGCGATATTATTCCCGGCCCCGCGCTGGCCCACGTCGCCTCGGCCGAGGGCATTATTTGCGTGGAGAAAATCACGGGCCACAACCCCGAGCCGCTCAACTACCAGAACATCCCCGGCTGCACCTACGCCCAGCCCGAAATCGCCAGCGTCGGCTACACCGAGGCCGAGGCCAGGGCCAAGGGCTACGACATTCGGGTGGGTAAATTCCCGTTCTCGGCCTCCGGCAAAGCCGCCGCGGCCGGCGTGAAAGACGGCTTCGTAAAAGTCATCTTCGACAAGAAATACGGCGAGTGGCTCGGCGCCCACATGATTGGGGCCAACGTGACCGAGATGATTGCCGAAGTGGTAGTAGCCCGCAAGCTCGAAACCACCGGCCACGAAATTATCAAGTCGGTGCACCCCCACCCCACCATGAGCGAGGCCATTATGGAGGCCGCCGCCGCCGCTTACGACGAGGTGATTCATTTGTAAACAAACTGTTATTTGCTGCATTCATCAGGAGAGCAATTGTAAAAAAGAACGTCATTCCGAGCTTGCCGAGGAATCTCGCTCGCCTCGTGGAACGACACCCGAACGATGCGGGCGAGATTCCTCGGCAAGCTCGGAATGACGTTCTTTTTTGCGCCTTACTCCACAAAGAATATATTTCTTTTCAATTTCTTATAACAATACCTAACAAAAAAGGTCCCGCTTATCGCGGGACCTTTTTTGTTAAACGAAAAGCTAATCGCCAGTAAATCAGCCAATAATTACTGCTTAGCAACCACGTTGAAAGCCAGCGTAAACTCGTCGTAGATGGCTTTGTCGCCGATGCTGTCGAAGAAAGTTTTCGAGCCGTACTTGAGGCCGAACTTGGTGCGGTCGATGGTCACTTTGCCGGTGGCGGCGGCTATCCCGTCCTTCACGCCCACTTTGGCCGGGAAGCTGATTTGCTGCGTCACGCCCTTAATAGTCATCTCGCCGGTGATGGTGGCGTTATCCACGTCGCCTTTGGCGCCGGCGATAGGCTTCACGCTGGTGATTTTGAAGGTCGAAGTGGGGTACTTCTCCGAGCTGAAGAAGTCGTCGCTGCTCATGTGGCCCACGAACTTGGCATGGTTGGCGGCGTCGGTGATGTCGGTGGCCTTCAGGGTCTTCATGTCCACGATGACCGTGCCGCCTACTACCTGGTTACCATTCACTTGCAGGTCGCCGCTGGCAAACTGCATGGTGCCGGTGTGGCCGTGCGTCACGGCTTTGCCTTCCCAGCCCAGGGTGCTGAGCTGCGGCTGAAGCTTATAAGTTACGATGCCTTTGGCGGCCACCTTGGTGGGAGCTTTGTGGGCGAAGGTGGCGGGAGCAGCGAACAGAGCAGCGCCAAGCAGGGCAGGAAACAGAAACTTTTTCATCAGTACCGAAAAGAAAAAAGGGTATGCGGATAGGAAAGGGGGGTAGGAAAATCCCACGCCAGTTTGGCGGGGCAGGAACCGGTTGTTAGGACCGGATTTTATCGAGGAGCAGATTTAATTGCCGCAATTCGGCTTCGCTGAGCTGGTTGAAGCCGTTGCGGGTGGGGTCGGCCGTGCCCTCGTCGTCAATCTGGCGCAACAGGCGCAGGCCGCTTTCGGTGATGCAGATGTCCACGGCGCGGCGGTTGGCGGGGCACACGTTGCGCGTTACGAGCTTCTTTTCTTCGAGCTTATCCACGATGCGCGAGGCGTTGCTGGTCTTGTCCAGCATCCGCTCAATGAGCAGCGCCACGGTGGCGGGCTTGGGATGCTGCCCGCGCAAAATGCGCAGTATGTTAAATTGCGGCAGCGTGAGGCCATACGGCCGAAACGCCGCAGTTTGGCGGCCCGAGAGCCACCCCGCCGTAAATGCAAGGTTGATGTGAGCTTTCTGGCCCTCATTTTGGAAGGCAGGCTGCTTAATTTCTTCTTCGAGACGCACGGCGGATGGGAATTACGATTGCAAATTTAGTGTACCTACATCAATTATCCACTACATCGTTCCACTTTTTTTACTATTTATTTTTCAGACCGTCCAAAACGGCATACGTTTCTTAGTTCTTAGACTTGTTGTTGAATTACGTTTCTTACCTTCCCTACCCCCCTCCTTCCCTTCAAAACACCTTATGCGTACGTTTCACTTTATTGCCGTAGCTCTGCTCGGAACTGGCTTTTTGCTGACCCCGCACACGGGCGCGGCCCAATCGGGCGGTGAGCCCATTCGCCCCAACCGCAACGCGCAGTTCGTGTTTCGCAACGGCGAGGTAGTGCAGCGCCTCGGCACGCAGGTTACCCCGCTCGCGAAGAATATTCGCCTGCCCAACGGCACGAAAATCAACGTTAAGAGCGGCATCGTGGAGTTTCCGGGCGGCAAAATCACGAGCCTGCACGAGAACGACTACATCAATGCCGAGGGCGGCATCGTGTTTGCCACGCCAGCCAGCGCCGCCGCCGCCCGCGGCGATAACTCGGTGGACCCCACTACCAAGTTCAATAAATACGTGCAGGTGGGCACGGCCCCGACGACCATTCTGGGCAACGCGCCCAACGAGCGCGAGCAGTTGCTGATGCACGAGATTGAGCTGCTCAATCGCAAGGTGACGCTGCTGCAACAAACGCACCCCAACCCGCCCAACACCGAAGCCGTCGATAAGCAGCTCCAGGAATTGGATGCACAGCTCAAAACCGTTAAGTAGCTCTTAGAGCGGTTCCCAAGTCGGCGTACAGCTTGGCTGGTGCGGGCTGCCGGCTTTTCGCCGGCTGTCCGCTCTTTAAAAGAACGAGCGGCGCGAACGACAAGCGGACAGCCGGCGAAAAGCCGGCAGCCCACCCCGTACACCGACTTGGGAACTGCTCTAAGTACTCGTGCAGAGGTAAACAGGTACCAAAAGAACGTCATTCCGAGCTTGCCGAGGAATCTCGCGTGCATCGTGGAACGAGGCCTGAATAAGGCGAGCGAGATTCCTCGGCAAGCTCGGAATGACGTTCTTTTTACTCCATTACTTTTAACTGACCACTTAGTTCCTAGTTGTCGTTCAAAGCAGGGACTAAGAACCCGAAAGAAAGCCGTCTTCCTCGCGTATCAGGCCGAAGGGCTCGTCGCGCACGATGAGCACGCCATCGAGGTCGTGCACGTCGGCCAGAGCGCTCACTTGCAGCGCCGACCAGATGCCGAGCGACGTTTCGACCATGCAGCCCAGCATGGGCAGCAGGCCGTGGGCGCGCGTTTGGCGCAGCAGCTCGATGCCGCGCTGGTAGCCGCCAGCCTTCATCAGCTTCATATTCACGCCGTGAAACTGCCGGGCAATCTCCTCAAAATCAGCCTCATCGGTCACCGACTCATCGGCCAGCAGCGGCACGCTGCTGCGGGGGCGCAGGTAGCGGTAGTCGGCGGCGCGGGCGGCGGGCAGGGGCTGCTCCAGCAGTTGCATGCGCAGGCCGGGCACGGTGGCGGCGGCCTCCAGGAAACGGAGCACACTGTCGGCATCGGGCCAGGCCTCGTTGCCATCCACGAGCAGCGCGCGGCCGGGCAGGGCCGCCGCCACGGCGCGCAGCAGCTCCAGGCCGCCCTCCTGGTCGACCTTGACCTTCAATAAGCTAAACCGCTCGGCGCGCTGCGCCTGAATAAAATCCGCTACCTCGCCCGGCTCCATAATGGGCAGGGTGAAGGCCGTGGCCACGCGCGGGGCGGGCGGCGGCACGCCCAGCCACTGCCACACCGGCTGCCCCGCGCGGGCCGCCAGGCAGTGCGTGAGGGCCGACTCCAGGCCAAAGCGCAGGGCGTGAGCCACGGGCCGGGCGGCCAGCAGCGCCGTGAGGTCTTCGAGGGTGTCGGCGTGGGGCAGGCCGTGGGCCAGCAGGTCGTCGAACTGGGCCTGGAGCAGCGCGGGCGTTTCGCCGTAGCGCACGTTGGGCGCGGCCTCGCCCCGGCCGCTGGCCCCCGCCTGGCTGGCGTGCAGCACGAGGTTGGTTTTGGTGGCGGAAGCGTTGCGCGAGATTTTCCAGAGGTAGCGCAGCGGCAGCTCGTGGGTGGTGAGGGTCCAGGCAGTCATGGGGGGTAGGCGGGCAAATAGGCGGCCGCAAAGGTGGCGCGGGCGCGGGCAATTCGCCCGGCCCGGCGGCAGGGTTTCGGCGCGGCCTGCCGTTCTTTGAACCCCCGTTTATTTTTTCATCTATCGTACATGAAGTTTTCGCACGTTTTTAAGTTGGCCGCGGTGCTGGCGGCCCTGGCCATTATTTTGACGGTACTGGCCGAGTTGGGCACGCTTTCCCTACCCCCCGCCCTGCCCCCGGCCGCCCGCTGGCTGGCCCTGGCCGCGCTGGTCGCCGCCCTGGTGCCGCGCCGCTCGCTCACGCTCTGGATAGTATTCAGTATGCTGGTGGGCATTGAGCTGGGCCACGACGCGCCGGCCGTGGCCATAGACCTGAAGGTGCTGAGTGACGCGTTTTTGCGCTTGGTTAAGACTATTATCGCGCCGCTGGTATTCGCCACGCTGGTCGTTGGCATCGCCGGCCACGCCGACCTCAAGCAGGTGGGCCGCATGGGCATTAAGGCACTGATTTACTTTGAGATAGTGACCACGTTCGCACTCTTTATCGGCCTGGCGGCCATCAACCTCACCAAGGCGGGGGTAGGCGTGGCCCGCAACGCCACCGGCCCGGCCGAAGTGCTGGCCCCCGCCGCCAAGCAAACGGCGGCCGACATTATCCTGCACATTTTCCCCGAAAACATTGCCAAGTCGGTGGCCGAGGGGCAGGTGCTGCAAGTGGTCATTTTCGCCATAATCTTCGCTATTAGTCTGGCGCTCACGCCCGAGCACACGCGCCGCACCATGCTCAATTTCTGTGAGAGCCTGTCGGAAGTGATGTTTAAGTTCACCAACGTGGTGATGTACTTCGCGCCGCTGGGCGTGGGCGGCGCGCTGGCCTACACGGTGGGCAAAATGGGCTTTGCTCCGCTGCTCAATGCCTTTCACTTATTGCTCACGCTCTACGGCGCGCTCACCGCGTTCATTCTGCTGGTGCTGCTGCCGGTGGCGCTGCTCATGCGCATTCCGGTGAGGCGCTTCGTGGCGGCGGTGGCCGAGCCGGTGAGCATTGCCTTCGCCACCACCAGCAGCGAGGCCGCCCTACCCCGCGCGATGGAGGCAATGGAAAGCATCGGGGTGCCGCGCCGCATCGTGGCCTTCGTGATGCCGACGGGCTATTCGTTCAACCTCGACGGCACCACGCTTTACCTGTCGCTGGCAGCCGTGTTCGTGGCGCAGGCGGCGGGCATACCGCTCACGTTCGGCCAGCAGCTGCTCATGGTTTTTACCCTGATGCTGACCAGCAAGGGGGTAGCGGGCGTGCCGCGCGCCTCACTCGTTATACTACTGGCTACCGTGGCGTCGTTTAACTTACCAGCCTGGCCGGTGTTTATTATTCTGGGTATCGACGCGCTGATGGATATGGCCCGCACGGCCGTGAACGTGCTCGGCAATTGCCTAGCTTCGGCCGTGGTGGCCCGCTGGGAAGGTGAGTTTGTGGATAATTACGTGGCCCCGCCCGACCTGCTTACCGCCGAAGCCGCCGTACCAGCTCACCACTAGCCAACTGAGTAAGGTCCTATTTCTTTATAAGTCACTAAACAAAATGATTATCCGGCTCTTAGTAAGTAAAAAGCCAGCTGTCAGAGTTGTAATTGCTCATTATCCAGTAACTTTAGTGCAGATTTAGCCCATTGTGAATTCTTTGTGTATTTAGCGTATAAAGATTTCTCAGCATAATTCAATTACACCCTCGTACACTATCCCTCTATGACCATTAATTTCGGTAGCAGCCGCGTTCTTTGGCTGACAACTTTTGCACTAACGGGCCTCGGCGCTTGTAAATCGGTAAAGGGCACTTTTACTGCGACGCCAACGGCGGTAATTTCCAAGCGCCTACCCCCGATGGAAATCACGGCCGACCCCGGCCCGCTCGCCATGAACGACGGCGCGCTGCCCGAAGACCCCCTGCGCCTGTTCAAGTCCGAACTGCAGCGCAACGTGGTGGAGCCCACCGACACGGCCACCTACGGCTACGCCCGCCTGGTCGTGACGAAGGTAAAAACCGTGCGCACGGGCCGTAGCCTGCAAGCCGCGCAGGTGCTTACCTTCTTGGTGCCCAGCGTCTTTGGCGCGCCGCTGGAGTGGTATAAGACGGATATTCAGGCCGAGGTGCAGATGATGAACTCCAACGGCGAGCTGCTGGGCACCTACACCGGCAAGGGCACGTCCAACGTGAAGGTGGCCATGTACTCGGGCTACTCGCAAACCGAGGCCCCGCGCCTGGCCGACGTGCTGGCCCTGCGCGAGGCGCTGGCCCAGATTCGGCCGCAGCTTGACACGGCCGCGACTCGCCTGCGCCCGCTGCTGCTGGCCGGCGGCGAGGTCAACAACCCGACCTTGCCCGGTTCTAGCAGCCGCTAGCCCTACCGCCGTATTTTTGTCGCCCGGCTCCGGTGCCGTGCCTCCTTGGGCACTGCCGGGGCCGGGCTTTGCGTTACCCCGGTTATGAAGAAATTGCTGCGTTTCCTACCCCTCTCTCCCTTGCTGGTGCTGGCCGCCGGCTGCTGCGCCAACAACGCCTGCAACTGCCAGGATACGCTGGAAGACTCTATCTACCTGACGCTTAACGACGACCCGTCGAAAGGCAAAGCCTTCACGGCGGCGGAGCTGGATACGGTGTACTTGCTGCGCTACAACCCGCTCACGGCGGGCCGCAACTACGATTCCATTCCGCTGACGCGCGCGCTGCTGCTGCATCAGCAGCGGCACACGCCACTATTGTCTTCTAAGCTCGGGATAGCGGGCGTTGACACTAGTAAAGGCAATAATAATCATCCTCTTACAACCCCTAACACCATCGTGCTGAGCAATACTTCGCCCTTTGCCCCCGGCACTACTAGCGGCAAGCTCAGCAGCTACTACTACTCGCTGGTGGTGAAGGATAAATCGGTGAAGCAGACGCAGACGTACACGTTCGCTATCAGTCAGATAAACCTCAAGGGCCAGTACAACGCCGATGGCTGCTGCACGTGTTACAAGAATATTCTGAAGCAGGCGAACATAAATGGCGTAGCAAAGGGCCTGACCGAAACCGGAGGCAACCCAATCCCCGTTATTCTTTACAAGCCTTAAGCCAGCTACGCCGCGCGACTAGCTAGCGTACATTGGCTGGCTATTGCCTATTTTTTTGCTACCCTGCCGGTTATGTCTGGTCCTGCCCCGCTTATTGCCCCGCCCGCTCTCGAAGCGCTGACCCACGCGGCCATCGCCGCGCCCGAGCCGGGGGGTAGCGTGCCGCACCGGTTTCCATTCGCCACGCACCTTAGCCTGGAGCCGCTGATTAGCTATTGGCTGGAGCGCGAGCACGATGCCAACCCCGGCGTGGCCCGCCTGGCCCGCGCCGTGGTGCGGCAGGTGCACGAAACCGATTGCTGCCGCGGCGACCTGTCGTCGCTGCACGTGCTGGACGAGCACCCCGACCTGGTGGCTACCCTCATGCTGGCCGTGTTTCCGCCCGCCACGGCCGCTACGGCCATCGCGGGGGCCGTGGCCCCGTTTCAACGCCAGAGCTTCTACTATACTCCGCGCTTCGCGGAAGTGCTGCTGAACAAGGACCGCATCCTCAAGCAGCCGCTGAATCTGGACCTGGCCACGCTCGAAACCCAGCTGACGCGCATGGCCTACCTGCTCATTCTGGGCCGCGAGTACGCGGCCGAGCTGCGCGAGTACGGTTCCAAAACGCCCGAGCAGAGCAGCTTCATCTTCACCGTGCCCGACTACAGCATTGGGCTCTACCGGCACTACGGCGTGAGCCTCGACTCGACCTTCGTGCGGGTGCGGGTGGTGGGCGAAAAGCCCGTGCTGAGTGCCGGGCAGGTTCAGGTGCTGGTGCGCAACCGCCACCGCCTCGACCTGTGGCAGGAGCTGCTGCCGCCCGAGCACTTCGTGCTCGAAGGCTTCAACCTGCTGCAATTGCTGGACGTAACGACCCAAGAAATATTGTCGGAGCTGAAATATGACCTGCTGGAGCGCGACGTGCTGCAGGCGTCCGACCGGCTGGAGCAGATTCAGGAAAAGCTGCGGGTGCTTTTTGCCCGGCCGGCGCTGCAGGTGGGCGTCGCGGCCTACGACGAGCGCAAGAAATCCTTCGTAGATTTCGGGCGCAAAATCAACCACAGCTTTCTGGCCAAGCAGCTGCAGGGCCAGCAGCTTGAAAGCGAGTTTCGCCAGCTTTATGAGCGGCTGATTGCCGAGCGCCGGCCGCTGGTGCTCGAAGACGTGGCTACCGAGCCGGGCATTCCGGAGGGCCTGCGCCAGCAAATGTTGCGCCTGGGCATCAACTCGGCCATTTTGGCGGTGCTGCCCTACGGCCCCGACACGGTGGGCCTGCTGGAGCTGGGCTCGCCCGAAGCCAACAGCTTCGATGAGTTTGATTTGGAGCTGGTTAATCAGTTCGTGCCGCTGTTTGCGGTGGCCGTGAAGCGCAACGCCGAAGACCTCGAAACCCGCATCCAGGCCATTATCAAGGAGAAATTTACCGCCATTCATCCCACGATGGAGTGGCGCTTCAATGACGCGGCCCGGCGGCTGCTGGCCCGCCAGGAAGAGGGCAACCGCAACGCCGAGATGGAGCCCATCGTGTTTGAAGAAGTGTATCCGCTACACGGCTCCTGCGACATTCGGGGCAGCAGCACGGCCCGCAACGAGGCCGTGCAGGGCGACCTCATCGAGCACCTGACCCTGGCCAACCGCGTGCTCAAAAAGGCTTCGGACGTGCAGCAGCTGCCCATTCTGGACGAGCTGAAGTTCTACGTAACCAAGCACTTGCGCCGCCTGCGCCAGGGCATCATCAGCGGCGACGAGGTGAATATCTACGACTCGCTGCGCACCGAAGTCGAGCCGCTTTTTGAGTACCTGGCCCAGAATAATCCCGAGCTGCGCCCCACCATTGCCCACTACTGGCAGCACATCGACCCGCGCCTGGGCATTCTCTACAACCGCCGCCGCGACTTTGAGGAGAGCGTGACGCGCCTCAACGACACCATCAGCGACTACCTCGATGAGGAGGAGGACAAAGCCCAGCTGATGTTTCCGCACTACTTCCAGCGCTTCAAAACCGATGGCGTCGAGCACAACATCTACGTGGGGGGTAGCCTGGTGCAGGGCAAGCCGTTTGACCTGGTTTTCCTGAAAAACCTGCGGCTGTGGCAATTGCTGGTGATGGTCGAAATCACGCGCCGCACCCACGCCCTCAAGGCCGAGCTATCCGTGCCGCTCGACACCACCCAGCTCATCCTCATCCACTCGCAGCCGCTGAGCATCCGCTTCCGGCAAGACGAGCGGCAGTTCGACGTGGATGGCGCGTATAATATTCGCTACGAGATAATTAAGAAGCGCATCGACAAGGCCACCGTGCTCGGCACCGGCGAGCGCCTCACGCAGCCCGGCCAGCTGGCGCTGGTGTATGCCCAGCCCCGCGACGCCACCGAATACCTCGAATACATCGATTACCTGCAAGACCGCAACCTGCTGGAGCCCGACGTGGAAGAGCTGGAGTTGGAAGAATTGCAGGGCGTGAAGGGCCTGCTGGCCCTGCGGGTGAAGGTGCGCCTGTAGCCGGCCGGCGGCTCCCTACCCCCTCGGATTTGGTAAAGCCGCGCCTGGCCCGTACTATTGAAGCACTTACCGCGTTCGGTTTGGCCGGGCGTGGCTTTCTGCTTTCTTTGAATTCTCCCCAGATGAAGCCTTTCCTCCCTACCCTACTCGCGGGGTTGGCGCTCAGCGCGGCCGCGCCGGCTCCCTACCCCTCCGCCAAAGCCAAGCCCGAGGCGCTGTTTAACGGCAAAACCACCCAAGGCTGGCACACTTATCTGCAACCCACGGTCACGCCCGCCTGGTCGGTAGTAGATGGCGCGCTCCAGCTGGACCCGGCCGCGGCCGGCCAGGGCGACCTGGTAACCGACGGCGAGTACGAAAACTTCGAGCTGGCGTTGGAATGGAAGATTGCCGAGGGCGGCAACAGCGGCATCATCTTCGGTGTGCATGAGGACCCGGCCTTCCAGGCCACCTACGACACGGGCGTGGAGATGCAGGTGCTGGATGATAAAAGCGCGTCCGACAACAAAAAGCCCTCGCGCCGCGCCGGCTCGCTCTACGACATGCTACCCCCCGCCCACGATGTGGTGAAGCCCGCCGGCGAGTGGAACCGCGTGAAGCTACGCAAGGACCGCGGCCACCTCACCTTCTGGCTCAACGGCACCCAAACCGTGGACGTGCAGATGGGCAGCCCCAAGTGGCAGAAGCTGCTGGCCGACAGTAAGTTCAAGGACTGGAAAAATTTCGCCGCCTACCCCAAAGGCCACATCGCGCTGCAAGACCACGGGGCCAAAGTGTCGTACCGGGATATCATGCTGACGCCGCTGTAGGTGGCTGATTGTTAATTGCCAACTGCAAACGCTTGTCATTGCGAGCAAAGCGAAGCAATCGCCCCAGAACGGTAGCCGAACGACTAGCGCGGGTGTCGTTCGGGTGCGATTGCTTCGCTTTGCTCGCAATGACAACTGCCTTCAACCAGAAACCAGAAATCAGGACCCCTAAAGAAAATGGCAGATTTCAAACTCCACCAGCCGGGCACGGTGTACGATGCGATTGTGGTGGGCTCGGGGGCGGGCGGGGGCATGGCCGGCTACGTGCTGGCTCACGCCGGCCTGAAGGTGCTGATGATAGAAGCCGGGCCGTTTTTCGACCCCGTGAAGGACGCTTTGCAATTGAAATTTCCGTATGAGTCGCCGCGGCGCGGCGCGGGCACCGTGCGGCCTTTCGGCGATTTTGACGCGGCCTACGGCGGCTGGCAGCTCGATGGCGAGCCCTACACCACCACCTCCGGCACGGAGTTCGACTGGTTTCGGGCCAGAATGTTGGGCGGGCGCACCAACCATTGGGGCCGTATCTCGCTGCGCATGGGGCCGCTCGATTTCAAGAGCCACCAGCTTGACGGCCTCACCGACGACTGGCCCATCACCTACGCCGACGTGAAGCCGTTTTACGACAAGGTGGACCGGCTCATCGGCGTGTACGGCACCATCGAAAACCTGCCAAACGAGCCGGACGGCATTTTCCTACCCCCGCCCAAGCCGCGGCTCAACGAGCTGTTTATCAAGCGCGGAGCCGAGAAGGCGGGCGTGAAAGTGATTGCCGGCCGGGGCGCGGTCCTCACCGAGAGCCTGCCCGGCAACACCAGCCGCGGGGCCTGTTTCTACTGCGGACAGTGCGGGCGCAGTTGCAAGGTCTATGGCGATTTTTCGGCCTCGTCGTGCCTGGTTATTCCGGCCCTCAAAACCGGCAACCTGCACCTGCTCACCAACGCAATGGTGCGCGAGGTGCTGACCGGCCCCACCGGCCTGGCCACCGGCGTTTCCTACGTGGATAAGAATGACCTGCAGGAATATCAGGTCAAAGGCAAAATAGTTATTCTGGGGGCCAGCGCCGGCGAAACGGCCCGGCTGCTGCTCAATTCCATCTCCCCGAACCACCCCAACGGGCTGGCCAATGGCAGCGGGGTAGTGGGCAAGTACATCCACGACTCGACCGGGGCCGGCGTAGGCGGCTTCCTGCCCCAGCTGCTCGACCGCAAGCGCTATAACGAGGACGGCGTGGGCAGCGTGCACATTTACACTCCCTGGTGGCTGGATAACAAGAAGTTGAATTTTCCGCGCGGCTACCACATCGAGTACGGTGGCGGGATGGGGATGCCCTCCTACGGCTTCGGCGGCGACGTGCCCACCATCAACGGCCTGGTACCCGACCGCGCCGGCCAGATGAAAACGGCGGGCGGCTTCGGCAAGACGCTCAAGGACGATTATCGCCGCTTCTACGGCTCGCAGGTGGGCATGGCTGGGCGCGGCACTGCCATTGCCAGGGTCAGTAACTACTGCGAGATTGACAACAAAGTGGTGGATAAATACGGCATCCCGGTGCTGAAATTCCACTACAAATGGTCGGATGCTGAGGTCAAGCAGGCCAAGCACATGCAGGAGACGTTCCAGAACATCATGCACGAAATGGGGGCCATTGTGACTTCCAAAATTCACGGCCTGGAGACGAATTACGGCCTCGAAGCGCCGGGCCGTATTATCCACGAGGTGGGCACGGTGCGCATGGGCGACGACCCGCAGAAGTCGGCCCTCAACAAGTGGTGCCAGGCCCACGAGTGCAAAAACCTGTTCGTGGTGGATGCCGCGCCCTTCGTGCAGCAAGGCGACAAAAACGCCACCTGGACGATTCTGGCCCTTTCCATGCGCACCAGCGAATATATTCTGGACCAGCGAAATAAATTAAATGTTTGATTATGTGAATAAATTTTTTCATTGCGAGTATGTTGTCCTTGCGAGCATGTTGCGCATTAAGCAAGGACAAATGGCTTCAACCAGAAATCAGAACCCATGAACCCATGAAAAGACGTGAATCACTGAAAGCCATTGGCTTAGGGGCTCTTTCGACCGGTTTGTTATTGGAGGGCTGCCAGCCGGAAACGGCTAAGGTCAAGGTGGCTGACCAGCCCGCGCTGGCTGCCGCCGACCACGCCGGCCGCGAGCCGTTTGAGGTGGCGCGCAACAAGGAACTGGAGGCCGCCACCTTCTTCACGCCGCACGAGATGGCTACTATTACCGTGCTGGCCGATATCATTATTCCCAAGGATGAGCACTCCGGCAGCGCCTCCGATGCCAAGGTGCCGGAATTTATCGAGTTCATCGTCAAGGATATGCCCGACCATCAGGTGCCGATGCGCGGCGGCCTGCGCTGGCTCGATTTGCAGAGCCTGAACCGCTTTCAGCAGCCGTTCGTGGCGTGCGCCACCCCGCAACAACTGGAGTTGATAACCGACATCGCCTACCCCACCAAGGCCCGGCGCGAGATGCTGCCGGGGGTAGCCTTTTTCAACCGGATGCGCAACCTGACCGCCTCGGGCTTTTTCACCAGCAAAATGGGCATCGCCGACATCGGCTACGTGGGCAACGTGCCCAACCAGTGGACCGGCGTGCCGCCCGACGTGCTCCGGCAATACGGCTTCGCGTAGGGCACGGGGCTTACCCCCGCCCGTCGTTGAACGAACGAAACTGGAATCGTTCAACGACGGGCGGGGGCAAGCCCCGCACCCTACAAATTGCTTTCTTCCTTCCAGAACAGCCGGATGCCAGTGCGCAATAGCACCAGCCACGCCGCGCCACCGCAGAAGCCCGCCACGACATCGGTGGGATAGTGGACATGAAAATAGATGCGCGTGCAGCCAATGAGCAAGGCGAAACTGATGAGCGCCGCGGCCACGCCCCAGCGGTGGCGGTGCTGCACCACCAGCCAGGCCAGGCAGCCGTAATAAGCCATGCTCATCATGGCATGGCCGCTCGGAAAGCTGAGGCCATATTGGTAAAAAAGGGCCGTGGTGGGGCGGTCGCGGTGAAAATAAAATTTCAATAACTCATTGAGGGCCAGCCCGCCACCCATCGAGAGCAGCAGCTCCGCGGCGTAGCGGCCGTAGCCGCGCCGGTGCAGCAGCAGCGGCACCAGCAGGCTGGCCGGCACGAAGAACTTGACTGACCCGAAGAAGGTAATAAACTTCATTACCCCGTAGGTCCAGGGTTGGGCGGCCCGCAGGCGGTCCATTTGGGCGAAGCCCCAATTGTCGAAGGTTTGAGAATGCTCCTGAAACACAACCCGCGTGAGGTAAAAAAACAGCCCGAACGCCAGCACGAACAAGATACCGCCCGCGATTACCTCCGTAGTCAGCAGCCCGGCCAGGCCGGCGGCCCGCGTCGCGGGCGTGGAGGTAGGCGGGTCGGGCGGCACGGTGGGAACGGGCATGGCGGACATTGAGCTAGCTGCTGGCTGATAGGCGGACGGAAAGCTGTCAACCAAAAGCTAACAGCTGATTATAAGGCAGTGCGGAGGAGCAAAAAAAAAGCCAGCCCGAAACCGGACTGGCTTTTTAAGCAAAAACGTGCGCTCGGAGAGACTCGAACTCTCACACCTTGCGGAACTGCCGCCTGAAGACAGCGCGTCTACCAATTTCGCCACAAGCGCAAACGTGGGCTCAAAACCCGCTCACCCAGTCGGCGGTGGCTTTTGATGGTGCAAAGATAGGCGATTCGGCGGCCTTCGCACAAACAAACGACGTCAATTTTAATTAGGCAGGCCCCTTCCAGAGCGTCGAAAAATTGTTTGTCAGTTACTTGCGCTGTTGTTTTTTTCTGAAATTTCGCTTTTGCCTGTCGCAAAAACTCGTTTGGACGGAACTTACCGGCGCTTTTCCATCTTCATGGCCTCCTTCTCCGACCTCCCTACCCCCCCCGCCCCCGGCCAACTGCCCGGCATGGACTTTAGCCCGGTCGCCGGCTTCTACGACGCGCTGGCGAGCGTGGCCTTTGGGGGGGCGCTGCGGCGGGCGCAGCGGGCAGCGCTGGCGGCGGGGCTGCCGCCGGGCCCCGGCCCGCGCCTGCTGGTACTGGGCGGCGGCGCGGGCTGGGTGCTCAGCGAAATCTGGCGGCAGCGGCCCCAGGCGCAGGTGCTGTACCTGGAGCTGTCGGCCGCCATGCTGGCGCGCACCCGCGCCCGGCTGCGGCGGGTGCCGCCCCCGCCCGGCGCGGCAGTGGAGCTGCGCCAGGGCAGCGAGGCCGCCCTGCTGCCGGGTGAGCAGTTCGATGCCATCATCACTTTTTTCGTGCTCGACTGCTTTACCGCCAGCGCGCTGCCCGCGGCGCTGGCCCGGCTGGAGGCCGCGCGCCGGCCGGGCGCCCCGTGGCTGATAGCCGACTTCCGGCCAGCGCGTCGGGGCTGGCGGCGGTGGCTCCTGGGAACCATGTACCTGTTTTTTCGCCTCACGGTGGGGCTGCGCACCCGGCAGCTGCCGCCCTGGCCCGCCGAGCTGCGGAAGCTGGGATTACACCCCAGCCATAAACAGTATTTTTTCAAGAAATCAATTGCTACGCTGGTGTGGCGTGATAATAGCTCCGCAGCGCCTGAAGAGAATAAATTCAGCGGGTAAACTGGTTTTCTATTTACTTTGCATCGATTAAATCGCATCCATTCCATTAGTAGATACCTGGTAGTATTATTCAATTGGTTTTTATGAAAAAACTTCTTCGTAAGGGATTGTTAACAGCGCTTGGCAGCGCGGGAGTGCCTATTTTGATTCTGGCACAGGGGGTAGGGGCCGGGCCGGCAGTGCGTTACGCCGTCACTTTTCCCAACGCGGTGCACCACGAGGCCCGCATTGCCGCCACCTTCGCGGGGCTCACGCCCGGCCAAAAGCTCACGGTGCGGATGGCGCGCTCCTCGCCAGGCCGCTACGCACTGCACGACTTCGTTAAAAATGTGTATTATACCGTGGCCACCGATGGCACCGGCAAGCTGCTGCCCGTCAACCGGACCGACCCGTATTCCTGGGAAGTGACGCCCGGTGCCGATGGCACGGTGCAGTTCAACTACACGCTGTACGGTGACCGCACCGACGGCACGTTCGCGGGCATCGACCAGCAGCACGCGCACCTCAACATGCCGGCCGTTTTTTGCTACGCGCAGGGACTGGAGAACCGGCCGGCGGAGGTGAAATTCGACTTGCCCGCCGGTTGGAAAGTAGCTACCCAACTGCGGGCTACCGGCGAGGACAAAACAACCTTCACCGCGCCCAACCTCCAGTATTTTATGGATAGCCCCACGGTGCTGGGCAGTTCGCAGCTGCTGCACACCTGGCAGGATGGCGGCCGCAACTTCGAGATGGCCACCTACTACACCGGCCCCGCCACCGAGGTCGATGCCTTTGTGAAGAAGACCCAGAAAGTGGTGCGTGAGGCGGCCGGCGTATATAATGGCGAGTATCCGGCGTTTGATTTTGGCCGCTATACTTTCCTGGCCGACTACCTGCCCCAGGCCAGCGGCGACGGCATGGAGCACCGCAACTCGACCTCGCTGACCTCGCCCCTACCCCTGCACGACGAGGGCGCGCTGCGCAACCTGGGCACCGTGGCGCACGAGTTTTTCCACTCCTATAACACCGAGCGCATTCGCGCCCAGGGCCTGGAACCGTTTGATTTCCAGCGCGTGAACATGAGCGACGCGCTCTGGTTTGGCGAAGGCTTCACGCAATACTACGGCGAGCTGGTTCTGCGCCGGGCGGGCTTTTACGATGATGAGCAGTTCTTCGCAAAAGTGAGCTCCTGGGTCAATGCCCGCCTCAATTCGCCGGGCGCGCGCTACGCGTCGGCCCTGGAGATGAGCCGGCAGGCGGGCTTCGTGGACGCGGCCGTGTCCGTGGACC
Organism: Hymenobacter psoromatis; assembly: GCA_001596155.1. Lineage (NCBI taxonomy): Bacteria > Pseudomonadati > Bacteroidota > Cytophagia > Cytophagales > Hymenobacteraceae > Hymenobacter > Hymenobacter psoromatis. Next base: position 1,381,644 of record CP014771.1, read on the forward strand.
CCACCAACCGCAGCAATACCTACCTCTCCTATTATATTCAGGGCGCGGGGCTGGCCCTGTGCCTCGACCTGCAGCTGCGCCAGCGCTACCACACTTCGCTTGATAAGTATATGCAGGCGATGTGGCTGGAGTTTGGCAAAAACCAGACGCCCGCGCTGGCCCCGGCCAAAACCTTCACGGTGGCCGACTTGCAGCGCGTGCTGGGCACCGTGGCAAAGGATACGGCTTTCGCGGGCACGTTTTTTCGGCGCTACGTATATGGGCACGAGGCCCCGCGCTTCAGCGAAAACCTGGCGACGATGGGCCTGGCCGTGGTGCCGGTGAAGGCGCTGGCCGCCGCCCTACCCCGGCAGGTAGAATTTGATGAGGAAGGTCGCTGCATTTTGAACCGCAACACCACCATCGGCTCGGGCCTCTACAAAGCTGGAATTGACCGGGGCGACCAGATTGTGATGCTCGACGGTGAGAAAATCGACAACATGGCTACGCTCGAAGGCATTATGCGCAAGCACACGCCCGCCGACCTCGTGCCGGTGCGCGTGCGCAACCGCGCCGGCCAGGAGCGCAACGTGCAAGTAGTACTCACCGAGGACACCAACGTGCAGGTGCAGGCAATGGAAAGCGTGGACAAAATGACGGCTACCCCCACCCAAAAGGAGCAACGCGCCGCCTGGCTGGCCAGCGCCGCGAAGTAGCAGCGCCGAAAGGTGTATCTTTCGTCAAACTAACGAGTTATGCATCCCGAAACTGCTACTTACCACGTTTTGTATCCGCGCCGCTACCGCCGGTCGGGGCGGGCCAAAGCCCTGGCGCACCTGGTGCCGGCCGTGCTGCTGGTCAGCGGTCTGCTGCCGCTTCTGATGGGGCAGGAGCCGCTGACCGCTTTCCTGCTCCTGGAGGTGCTGATTGGGGCTTGCTACCTGGCCCTGATGGCGCGTGAGCTACGGCACCTGCGGCACCCTACCCCCCACCACGAGCGGGTAGCCTTGCTGGAGCTGGCCGCCGCCGGCATTCTGGGGCTGGAGGGCTACCACATCTGGCAGCGCCACCATGCCCACAACCTGGCGGCGGGCACCCATACGTTCCACGTATTGCCGTGGCTGTATATGGGGGTAGCCCTGGTTTTTGTAGGCTTGGCTTTCGGAATGAGACAGCTGCTGGAACGGCGCTTCCTGGACCTGCACGCCGACGGATTCGCGGGCCGTCTCCAATTGCTGGGCGCGCCGTTCAGCTACCGCTGGGCCGACGTGCGCGCCGTGGAGCCGGCCGACCCCGCGCGGGCGCTGGTTTGGGCCACCGGCGACCAGCCCGCCCGCCCGCTGGCTTTCGGCCACCTGCTGGACGGGCCGGCCTGGCGCGACCGGCTGGTGGCGCACGCGCAGGCTCACCTGCCCTCTTTGTAAGAAACAAAAAAGTCCTGCCCGACGAATCGGGCAGGACTTTTTTTTATGCTTGATTTTCAGCTCCCTACCCTAGCGGCGGCGGCCGAAGAAGCGCAGCAGGAACAAAAACAGGTTCACGAAGTCAAGGTACAGGGTGAGCGCGCCCAGGATGGCGGCTTTGTCGTGCGTCTCTTCGCCCTCCGTTACGCCCAGGAAGGCTAGCTGCTTGAGCTTCTGGGTGTCGTAGGCGGCTAATGCGGTGAAGAGAATAACGCCGACAAATGACACGAGCAGGTTAAGGGTAGAGTTACCCCAGAACATATTGACTATCATGGCGATTACCAAGCCGATGATAGCCATGCTCAGCAGCTTGCCCCAGCCCGAGAGGTCGGCCTTGGTGAAGTAACCGAACGCGCTCATCACCCCAAACATGAGGGAGGCAATAAAAAACGTGGATGCGATGGAATCAAGCTTATAAACTAGAAATATGACGCTCATCGTGAGGCCGTTAAGTAAGGCGTAACCAATGAATGCGGCTTGCGCCTGCGCCCGGCTCCACTTAAAAATGCGGGCCGATAGAAACCCGACTACTACCAATTCGGCAACGATGAGGCCAAAGAACACGAAGCGGCTGCCAAAGATGAAGTCCTTCAGCGTGGGCGAGGCGGCGGCAAACATGGCTACCCCCCCGGTGAGGCCCAGGCCGGCGGCCATCCAGCCATAAACCTGCGCAAAAAACTGCCCCTGAATGCGGGCGGCATCTTCGGCCGAGAGTTGATGGGCAAGGGACCGGTCGGGACCGGATGAAAACTGATTATCGCTCATGGAAAAAAGGTGCTTAACGGGATGACGAACGTTGTGCCTGGCAACTTACGAACTTTGGCCGACAACGTCGGTAGTATAACAACTTTGCGGCCTATTTAAGTTACTTGTTTTCCCTGCCTTTATGTCCGCTCCCGTTCACTACCGCCGCAATGAAGCGTTGCGTACCATTCGCCCCGGCTACGCTGGCAACAAGCTCATCGGTACCGAATTTTGCAACGGCAATGCCCTGTTTGAGCCCCAGATGAGCACCGTGCTGCGCTGGCAGCTCACGACCAACCCGCAGAAGGAGGAAAAAAAGCGCGATACCTGGACGCCCGCCGTAGTGCCCTGCGACGAGGCCTTTTTTTCGACCGACGATATGCTGGTGTGGTTGGGACACGCGTGCTTTTTGCTGCGCATCCAGGGCGTGAGCCTGCTGTTTGACCCCGTGCTGTTCTCATCATTGGGCCTGCGCCGCCGCCACCCCCTACCCTGCCGCCCCGAGGACGTGCGCAATATTGACTACCTGCTACTCTCGCACGCGCACCGCGACCACCTGGATGAGCAGTCTATCAAGCTATTGGCTCGGCAAAACCCGCGGATGAAAGTGCTTTCGTCGCTGGGCATGGCGGGGCTGCTGCGCGGCATTGCGCCGGGCCTGCCCGTGCAGGAAGCCGGCTGGTGGCAGCAGTACGACCTGGGGCCGGACGCGCCGTTTGAAATTTACTACCTGCCCGCCAGCCACTGGAGCCGCCGCGGACTATTTGACCTGAATAAAATTCTGTGGGGCAGCTTTTTGATTAAAACTGCTGACCGGCTTATCTACTTCGCGGGCGACACGAGCTACGCCGACCACTTCGAGCAAATTGAGCAGACGTTTGGTCCGATTGATATCGTGTTGATGCCCATTGGGGCTTACAAGCCGGCTTTTATGATGAGCAAGAGCCATGTGAACCCTCACGAGGCAGCCAAGGCGGCTAACGTGCTGCGCGCCGGTCACGTGGTGCCCATGCACTACGGTACCTTCGACCTGAGCGACGAGCCGGCTTCCGAGCCGCTGCGCCTGCTCACGGAGGTGGCGGCCGGCGGCCTGCTGCGCGGCACGCTGCACGCGCCCGCCGTGGGCGAAATCATGCGCTGGCCGGCCTGGGAGTGAGTTTTTAGGGTAGGAGGGTAAGAGGGCGTGGGGTAAGACAATGTGGGTTAGGAGGATGTGGGGGTAGGAGGGTAGGAGGTATTCTAGCGACCTTTGCCTTCCTACCCTCTTGCCCCTACACCCTCCTACCCCCCTACCCTGCTTGCATGTCGCCTACCCTTATCCTGAGCCTGGTTGCGGGCTACTTCGTTGTTCTCATCATCATCGCGCTGCTCACCTCGCGCGGGGCCACGAGCGAAAGCTTCTTCGTGGCCAACCGCAATGCGCCGTGGTACATGGTGGCGTTTGCGATGATTGGGACTTCGCTCTCGGGCGTCACGTTCATCTCGGTGCCGGGCAACGTGTATAGCAAAAGCTGGAGCTATCTGGCTGTGGCATTGGGCTTTGTGGCGGGCTACCTGGTCATTGGCACGGTGCTCCTACCCCTCTACTACCGGCTGAGGCTGGTGAGCATCTACTCCTACCTGGAGCAGCGCTTTGGCTACTGGAGCTACAAGACGGGCGCGCTGTTTTTCCTGATTTCGCGCTCGCTGGGCTCGGCGCTGCGGCTGTACCTGGTGGCGGGCGTGTTGCAGCTAGCGGTGTTCGACTCGATGGGCGTGCCGTTCTACGTCACGGTGATGGTCAGCGTCTTCTTCATTTATCTCTACACGTTTAAGGGAGGGCTCAAGACCATCCTCTGGACCGACACTTTCCAGACGCTGGCCATGCTGAGCTGCGTGGCGCTGAGCATCTACTACATGGCCGATGAGCTGAACTACTCGTTCAAGCAGCTCATTTCGTCGGTGCGCGCGAGCCCGATGTCGCAGGTCTATTTCTCTGATTTTCGGGACGATAAGTTTTTCTGGAAGCAGTTTGCCTCCGGCATGTTCATCACCATCGTGATGACGGGCCTCGACCAGGACCTGATGCAGAAAAACCTGAGCTGCCGCAGCCTCGGCGAGGCTCAGAAAAACCTGTTCTGGTTTACGCCGGTCATTGTGGGCGTCAACATTTTATTCCTCACGCTGGGCGTGCTGCTCTATCAATATGCCGCCGCCAAGGGCATTGACCTCGCCCACCTGCCGCAGTTGCTCAACGTGCGGGGCACGCTCGATACCGACAAGGTTTTCCCGTATCTGGCCACCACGCAGTTTTCGCTGGCGGCGGGCGTCATCTTTATTCTGGGCATTATCGCGGTTACGTATGCCTCGGCCGATTCGGCGCTTACGGCCCTCACGACGTCGTTTTGCGTCGATTTTTTGAATATCAAACAGTATTCCGAGGCGCGGCAAACGCGACTGCGGCAGCTCACGCACTTGGGCTGGTCGGTGGTACTAGTGGTGATTATTCTCATCTTCCGCGCCCTCAACGAGGAGAGCCTCATTGATGCCGTGTATAAGGCGGCGGGCTTCACCTACGGGCCGCTGTTGGGCTTGTTTGCCTTCGGTATTTTCACCACGCGGCGGCTGCATGAGCGGCTCGTGCTGCCGGTGTGCGTGGCGGGGGTAGGGCTCACGCTGCTCATCGTGTCGCACTCCGTGGAGTGGCTGAACGGCTACAAGTTTGGCTTTGAAATCCTGCTTCTTAACGGCGCGCTCATCTACCTGGGCCTACTCTTGATATCACGGCCCGCCGACCGAACCGAAGCGGCACCGATTTTGTCCTAATCCGTGGCAATGGCCGCCAGGTGGGCGGCGCTTGTTTTTTCGCTCTATGCGCCTTTATATTCTCCTTTTAGCGCTGGCCGCGCCCCTGGCTGCCCTGGCTCAGGCCCGCCCTACCCCCCCCAAAGCGCCCGTAGTGCTCGCGCCCGGCAACATGCAGCTGCAAGCCGGCGGCGGTGCCGAAAATCGCCCCGACCACCCGCCCACCTTTCCCGGCGGCGCGGAAGCAATGGGTGAGTTTTTCAGCCAACACGTGCAGATTCCGGTGAAGGCCAAGCAGGCCCGCGTGACTGGCGACGTGCTGGTGACGGCCACCGTAGGCACCGACGGCAAGCTCATTAACCCCAAGATTGCCAAGGGCCTGACGCCCGAGTGCAACGCCGAGGCGCTGCGCGTGGTGCAGGCCCTACCCCCCTGGCAGCCTGCCACCCGGCGCGGCGTGCCGGTGCCCGTGCTGGTGCAGGTGCCCGTGCCGTTTAACAATGCGGGCGTCACCAAATTTGAGAACGACCGCAAAGTGCCCCGCTCAGCCAAAGACGCGCCGGGGCTGAATTAAAGAAGTTAACTCAGCTGAGTATGACGTTCTTTTCGTGCATATTTAAGCGGACAACCCAAAGCAATTTGGTCTTATTCGCGTTTAGTAGATAAGTGGGCCGGCCCCTAGTCGGCCCCGATTGAATTATGGCCCGTAGTGGAATGAATACCAGTGGCAGCGACGCCACTGCCGACCTGCCCAAACCGAAAGTAAATAAAGAGTCGCTGAAGCGCAGCCTACGGATTTTCCGCTTCGTGCTGCCCTACCGCGCCAAGTTTCTGGTGGGCTTGTTGATGCTGGTGCTCAGCAGCAGCACGTTTATGGCGTTTCCGTGGGTAGCCGGCAAGCTCGTGGACGCCGCCAACCACAAGGCCGTGCTGCTGCCCGGCGGCCTCACGCTCGACATCAACCGCATTGCGCTGCTGCTGTTCACAGTCATCGTGTTTCAGGGATTTTTCTCGTTTGGGCGCATCTGGTTTTTCACGCAGGTGAGCGAGTACACGGTGCGCGATATCCGGCAGGCGCTCTACGCCAAGTTCGTGCAGCTGCCCATTCCGTTTTTTGAGCAAAACCGCGTGGGGGCCATCACCTCGCGCATTACTAGCGACGTGGCCCAGATTCAGGACACATTTTCGCTGACGCTGGCCGAGCTGTTTCGGCAGGTATTCACGCTGCTGGGCGGCATCGCGTTCATCATGCTGGTATCGGTGAAATTGTCGCTGTTTATGCTGGTCACGTTTCCGCCCATTGTGCTGGCGGCTGGGCTGTTTGGGCGCAAAATTCGCACGCTGGCCCGCACCACGCAGCAGGAGTTGGCCCACACCAACACCATTGTGGAGGAAACCTTGCAGGCTATTAATTCGGTGAAGGCGTTCACCAACGAACGGTTTGAAACCGCCCGCTACCAGGTTTCGCTGAACAAGGTGGTGCGGGCCGCGTTGCAAAGCAACCTGTATCGTGGTGGCTTCGTGTCGTTCGTGATTATCGGGCTGTTTGGCGGTATCATTCTGGTACTGTGGCGCGGCGCTACCCTCGTGTACACGGCCGGCCCCGGCCACCTCGAAATCGGCCAGCTGGTGTCGTTTATTATCTACACGGCCTTCATTGGAGCGTCGGTAGCCGGCCTGGGCGAGATGTACGGCAAGGTGCAGAGCACGCTCGGCGCGAGTGAGCGCATCCTCGAAATTCTGGACGAAACACCCGAGCCTACCCTGCATGAGCCGGCTATTGGCCTAGTGCCGGCCCAGATTCGGGGCGACATTCGCTACGAGCACGTGGCCTTTCGCTACCCCACCCGGCCCGACGTGCCGGTGCTGCAAGACATTGATTTTCACATTAAATCGGGCGAAAAAATCGCGCTCGTTGGCCCCAGCGGCGCGGGCAAAAGCACCATTGCGGGCCTGCTCATGCAGTTCTACCCCCTCAGCGGCGGCCGCATTGTCATCGATGGCCACGACGTGCGCGACTACGACCTGACGGCCCTGCGTCGCCACATCGGCATCGTGCCGCAGGAAACGCTACTCTTCGGCGGCACCATCCGCGAAAACATCGCCTACGGCAAGCCCGGTGCCAGCGACGCGGAAATCATCGAAGCCGCCCAGCGCGCCAACACTTGGCAGTTTATCAGTGCCTTCCCCGAAGGCCTCGATACGGTGGTCGGCGACCGGGGTATCAAGCTCTCGGGCGGGCAGCGGCAGCGCGTGGCCATCGCCCGCGCCATCCTGAAAAACCCCGCCATCCTCATCCTGGACGAGGCCACCTCGTCGCTCGATAGCGAGAGCGAAAAGCTCGTGCAAGGCGCGCTCGACGAGCTAATGCAGCACCGCACCAGCCTCATCATCGCGCACCGCCTCAGCACCATCCGCAAGGTGGACAAGATTCTGGTAATTGATGGGGGTAGGATTGTAGAAGCTGGCTCGCACGAGGAGCTGAGCGACCGCGAGGGCGGGCTTTATGCTAACTTGTTGAGGTTGCAGTTTGAGCTGGCGTAATTATGCGCAAGATTATTAGTCTCGCTTATGCAACCAATAATTATTGCTGCTTCTCCGCTGACTTATACTGAGTATCGAAGGTTAAGCTTTGCTGATTTTCGTACTAGATACCCTTTTTATTACATCGGCCTACCTGCTTTTACACTCTTTATACTGCTGATTATCGTAGTAGTGGTTGCTGATGCAGGTATCGCCTCTGTAGAGTGGAAGGATTTACGCGCCACTACCCTGATGTTTGTAGTAGCGGTTATTATTTGGGTGGGTACATGGTATAGTCTGCGGCAGAATTACCGTAAGTCTAATATACTAAGAAATGGGACTGTTTACTACCTTAATGAACAGGGAATAATTCAAGAAGGAAGCCTTTCTGACTTGGTATTGTGGTCCAATATTGCAAGAACGGCAGTACAGTCTGGCCAATGGATTCTATTACGCCAGGCTTCTCCAACTTCAAAAGAAGTCTATTTCTTAAATGCGGCCGGCGTTATGCCCCCTGCTACTCGCGCCGAATTACTTGCTCTTTTAAAGAGCAAGCGTATTAAACCTGTATAACTAATAAATAGAGTTGCTAATAACTAACCAGCAGGATGTTACGTAAAAAAATTATTTTTCAGCTATGGCATCCAGCATGTATCAAAATGCGCGCACGGACTGGCAATATAAAGCAGCAACTGGCTTATCACACGTAGAATTTGCGGCGCTCTACGAACGATTTGCGCCTTTATACAGTCCAAAAGCGCCCCCCCCGTTATGTCAAGCAAGTACAGCCCATTTTAACGGATAAAAAGAAGCATTATTCTTTATTTACATTATCTTAAAGCGTATCATACGTTGCAAAACATGGATACTTACTTCGGTATCTCGGATGTAGCAGCCAGCGCATACATAGAGCTATTAAAACCACTTCTGCAAGCAGCTTTGCACCAGCAGGAAACAGCCAACAAATTGTTAGCTAAAAACCAGGCAGCGGTTGATGCGCAATTCGCAGGCGTAACAGATTTAGTCATCGACATCACCGAAATATCTATTGAACGAGCTGTCAATCAAGTAGTTTAGAAAGAGCATTACAGTGATAAAAAAAATTCCACACCCTAAAATGGCTCCTCGTTTGCACGTTAGACAAACGAATTTTATTTGTCAGTAACGCGTATAGTGGGCATATACATGATTTCACTATTTTCAAAGATACTTTTGAAGGTCTTGATTTAAGTGCCTATCGTTTGCACGTGGATGCCGGGCTCATGGGCATTAAAAAAGCAGTTAAGTTTCAGGCTATTTAGATACCATACAAAGCGAGCAAAAATAAGCCCTTAAATGAGTGGCAAAAACTGATTAATAAATTGTTTGCTCACGTAAGGATAGTCATTGAAAATGCAATTGCTAAGATAAAATCATTTTTTATTCTACGCATTGAGAACCGCACAAGGCAAAAGATAAAGTTCGCCAGTTCTTTCCAGCTTTGTGCCGCTCTAGCAAATTTTAAAATAATGATTTATCAATTAAGTCATTGATTATAAGTTATTAAGTATCCGTTGCTAATTAGTTTGCTATAAAAGAACGTCATGCTGAGCTTGCCGAAGCATCTCTACCACGAGAATAATCTCAACGTTTAGAGTGAGTTACGCAGTAGAGATGCTTCGACAAGCTCAGCATGACCGTCTACTTTAACATAAAGTATTTGCCAACGGGTACTTAGCAACTCTAATGTAATCGATTTAAAAGAGAAAGGTCAAGTAATCGGGATTGAACTTAATGGCAACCCAGAATTATAAAATTCTTGTATTATCTTTTAAAGATAACAATCTGTTTCTCTAACATTGGGAGGACAGAGTGTAATGTGGAGGACCCCCAAGCTGGCGCGAGTTTAGGCGAAGCCGTAACTCGTGATTAACCTTGGCGTGGAGGCTGCGCCTCCACTGCCGCGAAGCGGCAAGGCGGAATTGCGCGCCAGTGTCGTTTTGCTTTCATCGTTCTGATGCGGGGCACAGTCTCGCCCGAAGGGTAGGCACGCGCTACGGCTGCGCCTAAACTCGCGCCTACCCTTCGGGCTCGGTTTTACCCCACCGCCCGCGTCTGTTAGGCCCCATGACATTTCTTGTATTTCTTACCGCTGCCGCAGGGGCACGGGTCGTTGCGGCCAATTTTGGGTTGTGCCGGCCGGGGCTTCGGGCGGGCCATGTCGCGCCGGGCCTGGGCGTATTTCGCCTCCTGCTGCGCCCGGCGCCGGGCGATGCCCACTGCGTCGGGGTGAAAAGCCGAGTAACTATCGGGGTCTTCGCGCAGCTCCTGGTAGCGGGTAAAGATGTCGGGGGTAGGCAGCTGCGGATACGACTCGGTGAAGTCCATATCGTTTTCCCCACCGCTGATGCTCTCATCTACAAAGCCCAGGCGGTGCAGTTCCCGCATCTCAGGCTCCAGCTCGCGCAGGCCCGCTTCCTGCACATCGGCTAGCAGCATTGCCAGGTAGTCTTCCAGCTCGTAGCCATACATACCCGTATCGGCCGTAAAAAACTCCTTTGCCTGGTCGGCGTGCGTAATGATATGGCGCAGGTATTGCTGCAAAAACGCGCTGATGGCGGGCCGTAGCTCGGGCTGCTCTCTGGCTAGCCGCGAAATAGCGCTGGAAACTACCAGCCGGTGCTTAAGAAGTAACGCCTTGTCTTCCAGCATGGCCAGCAGCTCGGGCAGGCGCGTTTGGGCGGCGTGGGCCAGTAGGTTCGGCACGTCCTCAAACAAATCATCCCCAAACCAGAATTCGGTGCTCTCCGAGTCGAGGCGCAGCAGGCGGCGGTACACGTCCAGGGCCTCGGGGGCCTGCAGCTCGTGCAGCAGGTAGAGGGCATGCAAGAAGTGGTAATTTCCCAGCCAGTTATCGCCCAGCAGCTCATCGTTGAGGAAGCCGTCCAGCGTGGTGTCAGTTATCCTCAGCAGCTCGGGCACGGCCGTTTCCGGCCCCAGCGCCAGTAGCTCGCGCAGCACCGCATCGTCAATAAAATAGTCGCGCTCATAGAGTCGCTCGAACATCGGGTGGGCAAAAGTGGGTTGGGTCATTGGTAAAATCTGGTTTGGGGGAAGGGGGCCGGCGCGGCAGCGCGGGCAAATAGCAGTTGTGGAAGCTGGTACTGAAAAGCGGATGGCAACGAGTGCCTTAGCGGCGGGCCGCGTATCCCAGGCGCTAATTTAGGGGGTAGTCCAAACTGTTTACTTACCCTGACGGGAAGGCCCCACCTTCACGGCCGCGAGGCTAGCAAGCAGCAGCACCCAAACCAGGGCGTATTCAGGCATCACCCGTCGGCACTGACCAGCATGCGCGCCAGCAGCTTTTTGGGTGTTCTCAGCCCTGGCCACCCTGAAAAAAGCTGCTCGCCACTGCTTTTCTTCGCTGTCACACTGCCCAGGCGTAACAGCTTACCGCTACGGAGCGCAAAATCGGGACCTCGGTGCGGCAGCATCTGTCGCAGACCGCGCGGCTGCCGGAGCAGGTCGTCAACATCAACAGCGGCCTGCTCAGCGTTTTTGTAGCTCGCGTGTCCGCGTCATTAGGCTGGCCTCGACAAAGCACCTGCGTAACAGCAGCTAAGCAAGCAAAAGGTGAGCCGCACCGTGGCCAAAATCAGGGACAATAGCACGCCCGCGCGGGAAATATACAGTGCGCCGATGGTGGAAGTGGCGGGGCGTATGGAGGCGCATCAGCGGGGTAGGGCGGCGCGCAAGCGGGGTGCCGGCGCTTTGCCCCTACCCCCCCACCCAGCGGCGAGGCGGCACTTTATCCGCGTTTATTTTAGTTTGCGCACTGCGAAACTCCGCAGTCTTTCCCCGCGAAACACTGCGCGAAATGTCCTTTGCTTAAGCCCTCAAAAATAATGGACACTAAGCAGGTTGGCCGGGGGTAGGGCCGTTGGCTGGCCGCGCGGGCGGCTCAACATTCACCCCGCCGGCGGGTTACGCTTGCAGTATTTCGGCCCGAAATACGTCATCTACCGAACGCCATACCAGCCTAACGGGTGGCTCCCGTCAGGCTGACTTTTTTCGCCCTACCCCCTACCCATGTCCACCATCACCATCGCGCCAAATTCGGCCCAGCCGCTCACCGTCAACCGCCTGGGCTACGGCACTATGCGCCTCACCGGCCCCCAAATTTGGGGCGAGCCGGCCGACCGGCCCCAGGCGCTGGAAATTCTGAAAACCGCCGTCGAGCACGGCGTCACGTTTCTCGACACGGCCGATTATTACGGCGACGACGTGACTAACCGCCTGATTTTTGAGGCCTTGCATCCCTACCCCCAGCAGTTAGTTATCTGCACCAAGGTGGGTGCCACGCGCAGGCCCGATGCCAGCTGGGTGCCCTTCAACACGCCCGCCAACCTGCGCACCAGCATCGAGCGCAACCTGCGCACGCTCAGGCAAGAGCAGGTGCAGCTGGTGCATTTGCGCCTGATGGGCCACAGCCAGGTGCCGCTGGCCGAGCAGCTGGGTGCCATGTTTGAGCTGCAAAAGGAAGGCAAAATTCAGCACGTGGGCCTGAGCAACGTGAGCCCCGAGGAGCTGGAAGCCGGCCTGCAGCTGGGCGAAATCGCGACCGTCGAGAACATGTACGGCTACGCCCAGCGCACCACCCTGCGCGACGACCACGGCGAAACCCGCGGCGGCGAAGAGGTGCTGGCCCTGTGCGAGCAGCACGGCATTCCGCTGGTGCCGTTTTTCTCGCTCGTTCACGGCCTGCCCAAAGCGGGTGATAAAATGGCCGAGCTGGCCCGCCGCCGGGGCGTGTCAGCGGCTCAGCTCAACATTGCCTGGCTGCTGCACAAGTCGCCCCTGCTGCTGCCCATACCGGGCACGTCGTCGCTGGCGCACCTGCGCGAAAACCTGGCCGCCGCCGACATTGAGCTCAGTGCCGAGGAAATGGCTTATCTGGGGTAAGGAAAATAACCGCTGAGCGGAGAGTTCAGCGGTTATTTTCCTGATGCGCGAATATGCTCGTCCGAAAAAAGTAAGGCGAGTGCCTGACCCTTGAACCAGGCACTCGCCTTGCTTTTTCGGCCGGTGGCTTATTTTCGCTTTTATGAAACGTAGCTTTTGGTATGGGTTTGGGGCGCTGCTGCTGGCCGGGCCGGGGCAGGCGCAGTCGCTGGCGGGTGCCTGGCAGGGGGTCGAAGACCCCGGCCAGGCGCGCTACTACCCCTCCGTGCTGCGGGTGCAGCGCGGGGCGGGCGAGGCGCTCTTCGGCATTCTCTATGAGCAGGTGGGCGACGTGCCTGCCATCACGGTCACGTTTCAGATGGAAGGTCCGCGCACGGCCGGCGGCTTGCGGCTGCGCCACGTGCGCAAGCTGAATGAGACCGGCCGCACGCTGTCCAACTACTGGTGCGGCAATGGCGAAATCACGTTTACCTACGACGCGAAGGAGGAAAAACCGACCGGCCACGCCACCTACGCCCCCGTGGGCAACTGCGACACGGGCGAATTCACGTTTTACCGCGTCAAGCTGAAGTCGGCGGCCACGGTGCGGGCGGGGGCGCTGAGCACGCTGCGCGTGTCGGGCCGCGAGGTGCGCTGGTTTGCCGACGCCGAGCTGAAACGGCCCGTGGCCAGCGGCAACACCTACCCCACCCGGCTGCGCCGGACCACCACCTTTTACCTCACCCAGGGCTACTACCCCACGCCGGAGAGCCCGGTGGTGCCCATCACCATTCAGGTGAAAGGCACGAAGCCCGCGCCCCGCCCCGCGCCCGTAGCGGCGGCCCCGCCGGCCCCACCGCGCCCTACCCCCCCCGATTCGGCCAGCCGGCCGCAACCGCCCGTGGCCAGCAGCCCCGCCCCGGCCCCTACCCCCCCGCCCGCGCCGGTCGTGCTGCCCACGGTGCTATTCAAGAAAGGTGAGGCCGAATTATTGCCCGAAGCCAGCCCGGCCCTCGATGAGCTGGCGGCCACGCTGCGGGCCCGCCCCGGCCTGCGCCTGCGCGTGGCCGGCCACACCGACCGCGTGGGCGAGCCGGGCAAAAACCAGGTGCTTTCGGAGCAGCGCGCCACCGCCGTGAAGGGCTATCTGGTGCGAGCCGGCATCGGCCCCGCGCGCCTCGAAACCGTGGGCTACGGCGATACGCGCCCGCTCTACCCCTCGCCCAACGTGCGCAACCGGCGCGTGGAGGTGAGCGAAATTCCGTAGGCCGCGCCCGGCAGCCCGGCTTTATCTTTGCCGGCCACCTTCGCTGCATGACGCTTCCTTATCTTTTATCCCTTCCCGCCCACGGCGCGGCCGACAGCGGCTGGCTCACGGTGGCCGAAGACGCCAGCCTACCGTTTGCCGTGCAGCGGGCTTATTGGATAACGGCGGTGCCCGCCGGGCGGGTGCGCGGCCGCCACGCCCACCACACCCTGGAGCAGCTGCTGGTGGCCGTGCACGGCAGCATTCGGCTCACTATCAAGGTAGAAGGCCAGGAAACCGTCCACTTCTGCCTCGACCAGCCCACTCAAGCCCTGTACCTGCCTCCCCACTGCTGGCCCGAAATTCAGTTTGAGCCGGGCGCGGTGCTGCTATGCCTGGCCTCGCAGCCCTACGACCCGGCCGACTATATCCATTAGCAGCTGCCAGGCCGTGCGGGCGGCGGCCCACTGGCGGCGGCGCAGGGCGTGGCGCAGTTCGGCCCGCAGGCGGCGGGCCAGGGCGCGGGTTTCGGCCGGGGTGCGGCACAGGGCCAGGGCCTTGCGGCAAACTTTCAGGGTGTCAACCGTATAGGGGTCGTGGCGGGTAGTCACCTGGGCGCTCATGCTGCGCGGGTGCTTGCGCTTGCGGGTCGTTACGGCATTCTGATACTGAAAGCGCCAGTCGCGGCTGGCCCGCACCCAGAAGTCAAAGTCCTCGTAGCTCAGGGTTTCGTCGTAGCCCCCCAGGGCCAGCAGCGTGGCCCGGCGCATGAGCATGGTGGGCGTGCTGATGAAGAAGCGCCCCAGCACCTCCCCAAACACCCAGCCGCTGGCCGGGCGCGGGTGCAGCCGGCCGCGCGCATCGGGCCGGTGGTGCAGGCCCAGCGACTGGCCCGCCTCGGTGAGCAGCTCGCAGTTGGAATAAACCATGCCGTAGTCGGGCGGCAGGCCCTCAAACAAAGCCACCTGCTGGCTGAGGCGCTGGGGCAGTAGCACATCATCGGTAGCAAAATCTACCACGAACTCGCCGCGGCTTTGAGAAAAAGCCTGGTTGAAGGCCCGGCAGTTGCCCACGTTTGTGGGCAGCAGCAGCAGGTGCCAGGTCGGGTTGGCCTGGGCATATTGCCGCATAATGGCCGGGCTGCCGTCGGTGCTGCCATTGTCCACGAGCCAGACTTCTAGCGGCGCGTAGTCCTGCGCCAGCACGGAATCCAGCGCCTCCCGCAGGTAAGATGCATGGTTATGGCACAGCGCGATAACAGTAACGAGCGGAGCGGAAAGCGCAGGCATCGGAGCGGCGGTTTAAACTTATGAGTAACTTGTAAATTCCCTGCCAGCAGCTTCTTAGTAGTACCTGAAACACTACTACCCAAAAGGGTTAGTTCCACTTCCATTTGTAAAGACCCCCGCAAATAATCAGCAGCAGCAGGTAGTGGAGCGCATGGGCCCACACCACCCCCTGCAGCCCGAAGGCTGGTACAAGCCCAACCAGCGAAGCAATATAGAGCCCGGCCCCTACCCCCTGCATAGCCAGGTAGGGCAGCGGCCGGGCGCGGGCCAAAAGGTAATAGAGCAACACCCAGGCCAGGAACTTGGCCCAGTCGCCGAGCAGCTGCGGGGCCAGCAGTTCGCGGGCGGCCAGCAGGCGCGGCGCAAACAGCAGCGGCAGCAGCACATCGCGCAGCGCATAGACCAGGCCCAGGGCCACGGCCAGCCCCGCCGCCAGCAGGCCCAGCACGGCCCCTAGATAGCGCCGGGCCAGGCCGGGCGTGGCCTGCAGGGCGGCCAGGCGGGGATAAAAAACGGTGTTGAGCACTGCCCCCATCACCAGCGTGTAGTTATCCGAGAGCTTGGCCACGGCCTGCCAGAGGTCGGTGCGGGCGGGTGGGAAGTGGGCGATGAGCCAGGCCCGCAGCGCGTAATCGATAGCCCGGCCGCAGAGCAGCGAGCCCGCCGCCATCAGCACGAAAGGCAGCAGGCCGCGCCAGGCGGCGGCGCTGGGCCGGGGCCAGTGCCAGCCAGGTAGCAGACCCGCCCGCGCCGCCGCCCAGCCCGCCAGCGGCAGCGTGAGCGCCTGCCCGGCCAGGTAAGCCAGCAGCACGCGGGGCAGGGGCCAGCCTACTGCCAGGGCCACCGCCACCGCGCTGGTGCCCACCAGGCTCAGGGCTATGGCCTGGGCCACGTAGGGGCCGCGCCGCCCGGCAGCCAGCAGGGCCGTGCTGAGCAGGGTTTGGGTGGCAAGCAGCAGCATGCCGAGGGTAAAAAGCGCTACCCGGCGGGGCGGCCACGCCGCCCCGCCGGTGGCCAGCAGCACCAGGCCTGCCCCCACAATGGCCACGAGGGTGAGCAGCGCGGCTGCCCCCAGCCATGCCCGGTGCCGCCCCGAGCCGGGCCGCAGCGGGGCCAGCCGCGTGGTGGCTCCCACCTGCACGCCATCGGTGGGCAGGGCCCCAAACAGCCCCATCAGGTTTTGGAACTGGGCCAGTTGGGTGAGGCCGCCCAGGCCCCCGTAGAGCGCAACCAGCTTGTTGAGGGTAAGCGCCCCGGCCGCCCGCGCCACGATAGCCACGCCCGTGGCCAGCGACCCGCGCACAAAGCCTTGCCAAATAATACGAACGGGAGTAGCCATTCGGCAAAGGTCGGGGTGCGGGGCAGCTGACGAGCTAGCTGAGACCTTACAAACAAATGACTAAAAGACTATGGACTGTAAGTCCATAGGTTTAAGGGCGAATGAAATTCGGCGGTTTCGGCTAAAGCCGACTGAAAGCCAGCTACTAAAGTAGGTTATTCCAGAATGAAATTCTCGTCCCCGTTGGGCTGGTCTTTGTGATGGTTTAAATACGCCTCCAAGATGTCATCCGTGATATTTCCTACGCTCCACGCTCCGTAGCCAATACCCCAAAAATGCCCGCCCCAATACCGACGCTTGAGTTCGGGAAATTCCTGCAACAGGAGCTTGGCGCTTCGTCCTTTTAGCCGGCGCATGAGGTCACTCACACTCAAGAAAGGCGGATACGACACATGTAGATGAATATGGTCTTTGCTCACCACCCCTTTGAGAATCTGCACATCCAACGTATTACAGGTTTGCCGCAACAAGTCCCGACAACGCAGTTGCACCTCCCCCACCAAGACTTTGTAGCGGTACTTCGTGCTCCAGACCAAATGCACATCTAGCTTATGAACCGAGTGACTACCTGTGCGCTGCTTCATGCCGCAAAGCTACCCAACTGCCAAAAGGGAGTAGCAACTAAAGTCTTGCCCTAAAGGGCATAGCTTTAACTAGCGTACCTGAAAAGTAAAGGCAAGTTTATTTCAAGCCCAAATGAGTAACATCCCACTCAGCAGTTACCAGGCGTGTTAGCCCGGCATCACGGCGCTCAACACGCCTGGGCTCGCCCTTGGCTATACTACCGCTCTGCCAGCGCGCTGGCTCACAGCTCCTTCGCCCAGCTTAGCTTGAGGCCGGCCACGCCGCCGAGGTGGCGCTTGAAGCGCAGCAGGGAGGCGTTGGGGCCGGCGGGCAGCGTGGAAGTACCCAGGTCGACCAGGGCCAGGCCCGAGGCGCGGGCGTAGGTGTGCAGGCTCTCGTTGAGCAGCACCACGGGGCTGAGGTGGTTGTCGGCCAGCGGGCTGGCGGGGTAAAAATTGTACAGCACCCGGTCGCTCACTTGAATGGCGATGGTGAGCGCCGCCCACTCGCCGCCCGGCTTGCGCACCGAAAACAACAGGTGCTGGCGCGGAAACGCCCGAAATAGCTCCTGCAGCCGCGCCAGGGGCAGCGACAGCGCCTGGCCCCGCTCCTGCCGGCACCGGGCAATGAACTCGTAGGCCCAGGGCAGCAGAAGCGGCGGCTCCTGCTCGGGCACCAGGCCCAGCTGGCGGCAGCGGCGCAGGCGGCGGCGCTCGGAGGGGTGCAGGTGCTCTTGGTAAGCGCGGGCGGGGTCGAGGTGGTAGTTTTCTTCGGCCAGCACCACTTGGTAGTGGCGCTGGCGCAGGGCTTCGGCCAGCTGGGCCGCCCCGGCCGCATCGTAGCAAAACGGGTAGCCGCGCAGATGCAGTCGCCGCTGGCCGCGCTGGCGCAGGGTATTCTCCACTGTTTCGAGGAAAAAAAGCAGCGCGGCCGGGGGCACGCCGGCCGCCAGCTGCACGGCCCCAAACGGGGCCTGGCCGGGCGAGCTGGCCTGGCCGGGCCCGTCAAAACCAAGCACCACGGCCAGCTGAGCCACGGTCAGGCCAGCGGCCGCATCTTCCAGGTAAAAGCTGAGCACCGGCTGGCCGTGCGGCTGCAAGGCCTGGTGGGCGGCCGTCAGGAACAGGAAGGGCGCAAAGGCCAGGGGTAGGCGCGGCGCGGCGGGCGGCTGGCCGGGCGGGGTTTCGACACTATAAACCCGTAGCGCGGCGGGCAACAAGCTTGCTACTGGGGACATTCCGGGAGACTTGAAAACGGCGGAAGCCAAGCCCCCAGGGCAAAGTACGGAACTACCGCCGCACTACCCCCACCTTTGCGGGCAGCCCCGGCCGACGCTGTCTCCGTATCAGGCTTCCGTATGAAGCATCCTTCCCCTACCCCCTCGGCCCCGTCGAACCCTTTGGAAGCACCCACCCGCGATTCCCTACCCCCCGACCCTGACCGCGAGGCGCGCCGCCAGGCGCTGTATGAGCACGTGGGCCAGCACCCCGGCACGCTGCACGTGCAGCCCAATGCCCTCAAGCCGCGGCTGTTTTTGATGTCGTATGACGAGCACACCCACGAGGAAGCCGAATATACTGACCGCTACGACGAGCTGCTCGGCTACCTGCGCGACCACCCCGAATTGAAGCACTGGATTGACGTGCGCGGCTACGGCGACCTCGACCTGATGGAGCGCCTGATGCAGGAATTTGGCCTGCACCCGCTGCAAATGGAAGACGTGCTCGGCGACTACCAGCGGGCCAAAGTGGAGGTGTTTGACGACAACCGGCTGTTTCTGGTGTCGCGCATGACCGAGTTTACGGCCCAGCTCACGGTGCACGACGACCAGCTTTCCATCTTCACCGGGCCCAATTACGTGCTCTCGTTTCAGGACACCTACGACGACTGCCTGGAGGTGCTGCGCAACCGCATCCGGGCCAATTTCAGCCAGCTGCGGCGCAAGCCCGTGGGCTACCTGGCCTATGCCCTCACCGACGTGGTGCTCGACCACTACTACCCCACGATGGCGGCCATTGGCGACTATATTGAGGAGCTGGAGCTGAGCATCTTCAGCGAGCAGCGCGAGCGGCGGCTCCTCACCCGCATCCTGCGCATCAAAAAGGACGTGGTGCGCTTCCGGCGGCTGGTATATCCCGAGCGCGACAAGATGTCGGAGATTCTGCGCCTGCCCGAGGAGGTGGTGCCCGAGGAGCTGAAGGTCTTTTACCGCGATGCCTACGACCACGCCATTCAGGCCCTGGACCTGGCCGAGAGCTACCGCGACAACATCTCCTCGCTGGCCGACCTCTTCCTCTCGGACCAGAGCAACCGCATGAACGAGGTGATGAAGGTGCTCACCATCATCAGCTCCATCTTCATTCCGCTTAGCTTCGTGGTGGGCCTCTACGGCATGAATTTTCAGCACGAAGACGCCCACGGCCACGTGCTGCCCCTCAACATGCCCGAGCTATACTCGCCGGTGGGCTACCCCGTCTTGCTGGGGGTGCTCACGCTCATCGTGCTGGGGCAGCTCTATTATTTCTGGCGGAAGGGCTGGCTCAGCCGCGACTGAGCCGCCGGGCCACTCGCGGGCGGGGACCCGCGCTGGCATTCACGGGGGCTTCACTGCTGGCGTACGAACTTGAAAGCAAATATGTACGCCTTATGAAAACCAGGGTGCTTATATGGAGCCTGAGCCTGCTGCTGCTGATGCTGCTGATGCCACCCGCCGGGCACAGCGCGCACTATCGGCAATCCTACCTGGCAGGTGCCCGCAGCCGCAGTAGTCGGCTGCGGCTGCTGCCGCTACGCGTGGTGCGCACGCCGGCCGTGGCCGAGCAGCATCGACTGGTGCAAACCGTAGGTTCCGACCAAGGTGGTGCTTTTCTCAAATGAGTAATCTTTAGCTTCTACTCATTTGAGAAAAGCGCCGGCCTACTGGTTGGCAAGGCCGTAATCCTTGCCGTTGACGGGCTGAGGGGGGGTAGGCGCTGGCCCTGCGCCAGGCAGCGCGAGCTGCCAGGCCTGGGCCATTTCGCCAAGCGCCTGGTAGCTGGTGAGGTCAAACTGGCAGGGCACCACCGACACGTAGCCTGCGGCCAGGGCGGCCTCGTCGGTGTCGAGGCCGTGGTCCTGGTTCACGAAATCGCCCAGCAGCCAGTAGTAGGGGCGCTGGTAGGGGTCGTGGCGCTGCTCAAAAGTTTCCTGCCACTTGGCGCGGGCCTGGCGGGCCAGCCGGATGCCCCGAATGGGGCCGGCCGCGTGCTTCGGAATGTTCACGTTCAGGGCCGTGCCGGCCGGAATGCCGTGGGCCAGCGCCTGGCGGCACACCGCCAGCACCCAGGGCCCCACGTGCGAAAAATCGGCCTCGTCGCCGTATTCGCAGAGCGAAAAGCCGATGGCCGGCAGCCCCTCGATGGCCGCCTCAATGGCCGCCGACATGGTGCCCGAGTATAGCACGTTCACCGACGAGTTGGAGCCGTGGTTGATGCCCGACACCACGAGGTCGGGGCGGCGGTCTTTCAGGATGTAGTGCTTGGCGATTTTCACGCAGTCGGCCGGGGTGCCGGAGCAGGCGTAGGCCTCCACGTCGGGGCCGAAGCGGTCCGACTTATCGAGCCGCAAGGGGTGGCCGATGGTGATGGCGTGGCCCATGCCCGACTGCGGGCTGGCGGGCGCCACCACCACTACTTCGGCCCCCAGCTCCCGCATGAGTTGCACCAAATGGGCGATGCCGGGCGCAATGAGGCTGTCGTCGTTGGAAATGAGAATGAGGGGACGCAAGGGTTTTGAGTTAAGAGTTAAGAGTTTTGAGTTAAGAGTTGAAAGTTAGGAGCAGCAGGCCAAAAGTTGGGAGTTGGAACTCCTAAGCCCTAACTCTTAACTCTTAACTCAAATCTCCCCCAAAGGTACCTTCGCCCCTATGTTCTTCGCCTCGCTCCTGCTCGCCGTTTCGCTCATGACCTCTGCCCCTACCCCCCCGCCGGTGCTGCTTACGCCCTTCGAGCGCGACCCGCAGCACAACACCACGGCCACCTATGCCGAGTGCCTGGCCTATTATAAAGAGCTGGCCGCCGCCTACCCCGCCACCATGCGGCTGCGCGAGGCGGGTCCCACCGACAGCGGCGAGCACCTGACCGAAGTCGTGCTCTCGGCCGATGGCACGTTTGAGCCGGCCGCCAGCCGGGCCAAGGGCCGGCCCGTTTTGTTTATTCAAAACGGCATCCACCCCGGCGAGCCGGAGGGCATCGACGCCAGCATGATGCTGGCCCGCGACCTGCTGCGCGACCAGCATCTCCTACCCCTGCTGCGGCAGGTGACGGTGGTCGTCATTCCGGCCTACAACATCGGCGGGATGCTGAACCGCAACTCGACCACCCGCGTGAACCAGAACGGGCCGCGCGCCTACGGCTTCCGGGGCAATGCGCGCAACTTTGATTTGAACCGCGATTTCGTGAAGCAGGACTCGCGCAACGCGCGCTCGTTCGCGGCGCTGTTTCAGAAGTGGCGGCCCGAGGTGTTTGTCGATACGCACACCTCCGACGGGGCTGATTATCAGTACACGATAACGCTCATCCCCACGCAGCCCGACAAGCTGGGGCCGGTGCTGGGCAAGTATCTGCAAGACCAGCTCCTACCCGCCCTCTACGCCGGCATGGCGCAGAAAAGCTGGCCCATGACGCCCTACGTGGACTTTGAGGGCGAAACGCCCGAGAGCGGCCTGCGCGCGTTTCTGGAAAGCCCGCGCTACTCGACGGGCTACGCGGCGCTGTTCAACAGCATCGGTTTCATGCCCGAAACGCACATGCTCAAGGCTTTCGGGCCGCGCGTGCGGGCCACTTATGACCTGCTGCTGACCTACGACCAAACCCTGGCCGCCCAGGCCCCTACCCTGCTCGCCGCCCGCGCCGCCGCCGACCAGGCGCTGGCCACCCAACAGACATTTCCGCTGGCCTGGGCGCTGAATGAGCAGCCCAGTGGCACGGTGGAGTTTCGGGGCTACGAAGCCGGGCACCGGCCCAGCGGCGTGAGCGGCCAGCCGCGCCTCTACTACGACCGCAGCCGGCCCTACGCGCGGCCGGTGCCTTTTTATAACGCGGCCCACGCCACGGCCACGGCCACCGCACCGGTGGCCTACGCCATTCCGGCCGCCTGGGGCGAGGTGCTGGCCAACCTGCGCCGCAACGGCGTGGTGCTGCGCCAACTCACCGCGCCCCTCACCGGCCCCGCCGAAACCTACACTATCGAAGACTATAAAACCGCCCCCAAACCCTACGAAGGCCACTACCTCCACTCCCAAGTCAAACTTTTAACTCTCAACTCAAAACTCTTAACTCTTAACTCAGATACCTGGCTGGCCGTGCTGGCCGAGCAAGGCCCCGCCGCCCGCTACCTCGTGGAGGCGCTGGAGCCGCAGGCCACCGACTCGTTCTTCGCCTGGGGCTTTTTCGACAGCGTGTTGCAGCAAAAAGAGCATTATTCTGACTATGTGTTTGAGGATTTAGCCGCTGAGTATCTGACCCAAAACCCCGCTGTGCGCCAGCAGCTGGACGCCGCCAAAAAAGCCGACCCGGCGCTGGCCGCCAGCGGCCCCGCCCAGCTGGAATGGGTGTACCAGCACTCGCCCTACGCCGAGCCTGGGTATCGGCGCTACCCGGTGGTGCGCTGGCTGGGGAAAACGCAGTAGGGTGCGGGGCTGGCCCCCGCCCGGCGTTGAACGTCTCGTTTGGGAATTATTCAACGCCGGGCGGGGGCCAGCCCCGCGCCCCGCCTTTATGAGGAAAAGATTAAGTCAAATCGAGAGGGGGTACGCTATATTGCGGGCGGCTTATGTCACTACCCCCTTTTTCTTTCCCTCTTTTTTCTCTTTTCTTATGCTTCCCTCCGTTCGTATTCTCGACCCCAAGGTGCAGGCCGAAGTCAGCAAGCACCTGCTGGCCGCCCTCGAACTGCTGCAACCCTACCAGCCCGACCTGACCAGGGAGGAGCAAAAAAGCCTCGCCTCAAAGGGCATGGGACGCGAAAGCATCCCCTTTGCGCAGCAGGCGGGCCTGGTGCTCACCAGCTTCAAGCAGGTGCTGAGCCGCACCATCACGGACGAAACCATCGCGGCCTACCCCGACCAGCTGGCGACCTTTGACGCAGCCAGCGAGCTGCAGGTGCCCGCCCAGGCCCTCGTGGACCTGCTCGCCAAAGTGGGCCTGGTGGCCGGCGCGGAGGTGATGGACGTGGCCCGCCTGGTCTATAAAAACGTGCAGGACGACAACGGCTGCACCCCCGGCCTGCGCGACCTCGAAGCCAAGATGGCCGAGCGCTTCAAAGCCAACGGCGTAGCCAAAACTCCCCAGCCCGCTAAAAGCTAGGTACCCGCCCGCCCGACCGCTGTCGTTAAAAATATAACCCCGGCCGTGAGTTTCACGGCCGGGGTTATATTTTTAACGACAGCGGTCGGAAAATTCACGACTGGGATTGTGCGTTTGCCGACCGGGGTCGGGCATTTCTCGACCGCTGTCGTGTTTTTGCCGACTCTACGGGATAATTTCACGACCGGGGTAGGGTGCGGGGCTTGCCCCCGCCCGGCGTTGAACGAAAGCCGACCAAACCGTTCAACGCCGGGCGGGGGCAAGCCCCGCCCCTACGCCGCATCGGGCTTCATGTTACCCAGAATGTCGTGGCCCATCTTGTCGCGCTTGGTGGTGAGGTAGGTTTGATTGTGCTGGTTGGGCGCGATTTCGATGGGCACGGTTTCGACCACTTCGAGGCCGTAGGCGAGCAGGCCGGTGCGCTTCTTGGGGTTGTTGGTGAGCAGGCGCATCTGCCGGATGCCCAGGTCGCGGATGATGGCCGCGCCCACGCCGTAGTCGCGCTCATCGCCCCGGAAACCCAGGTCCTCGTTGGCCTGCACGGTGTCGCGGCCGGCCTCTTGCAGCTTGTAGGCTTTCAGCTTATTGAGCAGGCCGATGCCCCTACCCTCCTGGTTCATATAGACGACCACGCCGCGGCCCTCGCGCTCAATCTGCTCCATTGCCTGGTGCAGCTGGGGGCCGCAGTCGCAGCGGCACGAGCCGAAGATGTCGCCCGTCACGCACGACGAATGCACGCGCACCAGCACTGGAGTCGGCCCGCTCACGTCGCCCTTCACCAGGGCCAGGTGCTGCGCGCCGTTCGAGCGCTGGGTGTAGGCGTAGAGGTCGAAATCGCCGTGAGCGGTGGGCAGCTTCACGGTGATTTCGCGCTGGATGAGGCTCTCCTGCGCCAGGCGGTACTTGATGAGGTCCTGCACCGAAATCAGCTTCAGGCCCCACTGCTCGGCCACTTTGCGCAGGTCGGGCAGGCGGGCCATCTCGCCGTCTTCCTTGAGGATTTCGACCAGCACGCCGGCCGGCTCGAAGCCCGCCAGGCGGGCCAGGTCCACGGCCGCCTCGGTGTGGCCGGCGCGGCGCAGCACGCCTTCTTTGCGCGCTTTGAGGGGGAAAATGTGGCCTGGCTTGCCCAGGTCCTCGGGCCGGGTGGCGGGGTCGATGAGGGCCAGGATGGTCTTGGAGCGGTCGGAGGCCGAGATGCCGGTGGTTACGCCGTTGGTCAGCAGGTCAACGCTCACCGTGAAGGGCGTGGCGTGCAGGGCCGTGTTGCGGCCCACCATCAGGTCGAGGCCCAGCTCATCGCAGCGCTCGGCCGTGATGGGCGCGCACACCAGCCCGCGCCCGTGGGTGGCCATAAAGTTGATAACCTCGGGCGTGGCCGAGCGGGCGGCGCAAATAAAGTCGCCCTCGTTTTCGCGGTCCTCATCGTCCACGACGATAATGACTTTGCCGGCGCGAATGTCTTCAATGGCGGATTCGATGGAGTCAAGCATGATACTAATAGTAAGTCGTTGTCCTTGCGAGCGCAACGAAGTGGAGCGCGGCAATCTTTCTTTCACGCTAGGATTACTAACTGCTGTTACGCCACGGGGAGTAGCGCGAACGTTGTAGTTCGCGTCCCCGCGCCGTTCTACTGGCTTTAACGGCGCGGGGACGCGAACGACAAAGTTCGCGCTACTCCCCGTGGCCATCTCGAATAAGATAGGGCGTAACAGCAGGTACTAACTCAACGATATGGACGACAAGGAAGGATTGCCGCGCTCCACTTCGTTGCGCTCGCAAGGACAGATGGGGTTCAATAAGCTTTAACAATTATCCCGAAACAAGTTCTCTAACCGGGCCGTGGCGGCGGCCCAGTCGTAGGTTTCTGCTACAAAGGTGCGGCCGGCGGCGGCGAGGCGGGCGGCCCCGGCGGGGTCGGCCAGCAGGTCGTCTAGGGCGTCGGCGAGGGCGGGGGCGGTTTCGGCCACCAGCAGGTGGCGGCCGGGCGTGCCGCCCAGGGCGTTGTGGGCGAGGGGGGTCGTGACGCAGGGCAATTGCATGGCCATTGCCTCCAGCAGCTTGTTTTGCAGGCCCGTGCCGACGCGCATGGGCGCCACAAACACCCGCGCCTGGGCGTAGGCGGTGCGGATATCAGGCAGCCAGCCGCTGACCCCTACCCCCGGCCGGCGGGCCAATGCCAGCACGCGGGGCGCGGGCGTGGTGCCGGCTATCAGCAGGGTGGCCTGGGGGTGGCGGCGCTGCACGAGGGGCAGCATTTCTTCGACCAGCCAGCAGGCGGCATCCACGTTGGGGTGGTAGCCCATGTTGCCGCAAAAGAGCAGGTCGTGGGTTTTGGGGACGGCGGGCTGGGGTTGAAAATAGTCAAAGTCGATGCCGTTGGGCACAAGGGTAATGGCCTCGTTTTGCGGGTGCGCGATGAGCTGGCGGTCCTGGTCGCTGATGATGGTGTGGTGCCCAAACCAGCCCCAGGCCGCCGCCTCGTAGGTGGCCAGGCGGCGGGCTTCCAGGGCCAGCACGGGGCGCTGCCAGGCCGGGGCAATAGCTGCCCGCCGCGCCATGCCGGCCGAAAACACGTCCATGTAGTCGAGCGTCATCGGCACGCGGCCGGCGTGGGGCCGCAGGTACTCGGCCATGCGGATGAGCTGGCAGTACACGTGGTCGGGCCGAAAGTCGGCTAGTAGCTTATCGACCAGGCGCTGGGCGGCGGCTTCGTAGAAATAGCCCACTTGCAGGGGCCGGCCGGCGGTGGCCAGCGCCCGCGCCAGGCCCCTACCCTGGCCCAGGCGGCCCAGGCGGTGCAGGTGCAGCCCGCCGCGGCACAGCGGGCGCACGGCCGCCAGCTCGGCCGCGCTCACGGGCACGTCGCTGAGGGCCAGCAGGCACACTTCATGGCCCTGCCCGGCCAGGTAGCGCAGCTGGTGGTAGGCCCGCAGCTTGTCGCCTTTGTCGAGGGGGTAGGGAAAGCGGGACAGGAGCACCAGCAGTTTCATGCGGGCGCAAAGGTAAAGTGTAGGGTGCGGGGCTTGAACGACGCCCGGCGCTTGAACGAAACCGATACGCATCGTTCAAGCGCCGGGCGGGGGCAAGCCCCGCACCCTACTATACCTTTGGGGCCGACTGCCCCTCCGAGGTATTTGTAATGAAAGAGTTTCTCAAGAAAATAGTTAAGAGCTTACCCTTCGCTTTCACCCAAAACCAGCGCTACGACCACCAGACGCGGCAGGTGCTGCGGCGGGTGCTGGGGCCGCAGTCTAACTGCGTGGACGTGGGTTGCCACAAGGGCGAGGTGCTGGAACAGATGCTACGCTACGCGCCCCAGGGCGAGCACGCTGGCTTCGAGCCCATTCCGGTTCTGTATCAGCAGCTGACCATCGACTTTGCCAACCGGCCCAACTGCCATTTCTACCAGTTGGGGCTGGGCGCGGCCCCCGGCGAGGTGTCGTTCAACTACGTGGTGAGCAACCCGGCCTACAGCGGCTTCGTGAAGCGCAGCTACGACCGGCCCAACGAGCAGGATACGCTCATCCTGGTGCGGCGGGCGCGGCTCGACGACGTGCTACCCCCCGGCACGCGCATCGACCTTATGAAAATCGACGTGGAGGGCGGCGAGCTGCAAGTGCTGCAAGGCGCGCAGGCGCTGCTGGCGGCCAGCCGGCCGGTCATCATTTTCGAGCACGGCATCGGCGGCTCGGACCACTACGGCACCCGCCCCGAGCAGATATATGACCTGCTGTGCGGCCCGGCCATTGACCTGCGCATCTCCACGATGGTGCGCTGGCTGGCGGGCCAGCCGCCGCTCAGCCGCGCCGAGCTGGTGCGGCAGTTTGAGCAGAAGCTTAACTACTACTTCATCGCCTACCCCGCCCAGTAGCGCGAACTTTCCAGTTCGTGCGCGAGCGCAGCGAGCAGGCGGGACCGAGCGGCGCTGCTCGCTGGCGCTCGCGCACGAACTGGAAAGTCCACGCTACTGCCCGGCCCCGAGCCGCGCGTATAGCGCCTCGAAGCGCTCGGTGACGCGGGCGTTGGCGTAAACGCTGGCGGCCGTGGCGGCGGCGGCGGCCCCGATGGCGGCCACCGGCAGGCGGCCGTGGTAGTAGTCGCGCAGAGCGGCCTGCCAGGCGGCCACTTCATCGCGCACCACGATATCCCGGCCGTCCACTACTTCGATGCCTTCGGCGCCGATGCCGGTGCTCAGGATGCACTTGCCCAGGGCCATGCCCTCGATGATTTTGACGCGCATGCCGCCGCCGCTCAGCAGCGGCACCAGCATCAGGTCGTACTGCCGCATGAAGGCGGCCGCCGACTCCACGAAGCCGTGGATAAACACGTTATCCTGGCGCGGGGCCAGCAGGTGGGCGGGCGGGCGCAGGCCGGCCACGTGCAGCTCCAGCTCGGGCAGCTCGGCGTGCAGAGCGGGCCACACCTCGCGCAGCAGCCATTCGAGGCCTTCGAGGTTGGGCAGCCAGTTCAGGGAGCCAATCATGAACACGGTGCGCGGCTGGGGCTGCCCGCCGGGGTCGGGCTGGAAAGAGGCCATTTCGACGGCGGCTGGCACCAGGGCAATGGGCTCGGGGCAGCCCAACTCTTTAAGGCGCACGATGTCTTCCTGGGTAATGGCCGCTACCCCGTCAAAGCACCACAGGTATTTTTTCTCAAAGCGGCGCAGCCTGTTAGCCAGGTGGCTTAGGTAGCGACGCCGGGCCAGATTTTTCTCGCCCTGCGCCAGCCGCTCCCAGATGACGTACTCGATATTATGCGCCCGCAGCACGCTCACGGTTTTCTCAGGCGTCAATTCTTCCGAATCCAGCCACTCATGGTACCAGGCTACGTAGGTGCCTTCGTACTGGATTACGTCAAAGTTTTCGGCCTGAATTAATGGCACCAACGCACCAGTAACTTCCGAATTAATAAACCGCGCGATGTTGTATGGCTGACGTGAGAAAAGCAGATTCCACAGCGCCTTCAGCGGCTTGGCGGTGGTGTCCACGTCCACCGTTACGAGCCGGAAATTTGGGCCCAGGTGGTCGAGCACGTCGGCCGGCTGGTGGTGCTTGGGCGTATTGATGGCCAGCATCGTGACGCGGTGCCCCGCCCGCAGCAGCCCCGCCGTGATGTTGTAAATGCCAATCGCGCCGCCATCGTGCAGGGGGTAGGGAACGCGCGGGCTTACTTGAAGGATGTGCATTAGTGGGTTCCTGGTTCCTGACTTTTATAAGTTCCTGGCTCCCGGTTCGAATGTCAACCAGGAATCAGGACCTTGTAAAAGTCAGGGGCTCCTTTACTTGTATTGTTGATGCACGGCCTGAATCTGCTCCTCGTTGCCGAGCACCAGCAGCACGTCGCCGGCCTCGGGGCGGTAGTCGGCGGCGGGGCTCACTTCCAGCTCGCCGCCCTGGCCGCGGCGCAGGGCAATGACCGTGGCCCCGGTGCGCGAGCGCACATCGAGCTCCCGGATGCTTTGGCCGCGCAGGCTGGGCCGCATTTCGCCAAACGACAGCTCTTCGAGGCGCAGCTTATTGGGGTCAAGGCCCGAAATCATATCCAGAAACCGAATGACTTCGGGCCGGATGACGAGGTTGGCCATGTGCGAGCCGCCGATTTCATCGGGCAGCACCACTGAATTGGCCCCGGCCGACATCAGCTTGCTGACGCTGCTGCGGAGGCTGGCGCGGGCAATAATGGTGATGTGCGGGTTCAGCTCGCGGGCCGAGAGGGCCACGAACACGTTATCAGCATCTTTGGGCAGGGCCGTGATGATGGCGCGGGCGTGCTCGATGCCGGCCTGGCGCAGGGTTGCGTCGAGAGTAGCGTCGCCAAATACGGCCGGAATCTGCTGGTCGCGGGCCAGACGCTCGTTGGCGGCGGCTAGCAGCGACTGGTTTTGCTCCACCACCACGGCGCGGGTGCCGCTGTGGCGCAGCTCGTCGTAGGCCTTATAGCCATTGCGCCCGAAGCCGCAGACAATGACGTGGTTACGGAAACTCTTGATTTCCTGGTCGGTGCGAATCATGCGAAAAAGGTGGCGCAGCTCGCCGTCAAAAATATAGGTCGTGAGCACCGACACGAGGTAGGCCACCACCAGCAGGTTGAACAAAATGTAGAAGGCGACAAAGATGCGGCCCCCATCCGAAAGCGGGTGGACCTCGCCGAAGCCCACCGTGGAGGCGGTTATCACCGTCATGTAGAAGGCGTCGATGAAGGAGTAATTCTCCAGCAGCATGAAGCCCCCTACCCCCACCGAAAAGCTGAAGACCAGCAGCCCCAGCGCCAGCCAGAGGCGGGAAAGGTTTAGTTGTTTAAGCATCCGCCAAAATTGCCACTAAAAACCGAAAGCCCGCCGGGCTGAGCCGTGCTCAACCCGGCGGGCCGGTCAGCGCCCCTACCCAGGGCGCGAAGTGGCAGCTAGCCGGCCCCGGCCCAGCCGCGCAGGCCGGGCCGGGGCCACGCCTGCGGCCTAAAGTGTCGCCATATCAATGACAAAGCGGTAGCGTACCTCACCTTTTAGCATCCGCTCGAAGGCCGGGTGAATATCCTGAATGGCAATCAACTCAATGTCGGACACGATGTTGTGCTCAGCGCAGAAGTCCAGCATTTCCTGCGTTTCGGGCAGGCCCCCGGCCCCCGAACCAGTTACCGTTTTATTGCCGTTGGCCAGCGCGAACGATGACACCTGCAACGGCTCAAGCGGCAGGCCGACGTTGATGTAGGTGCCGTTGGTGCGCAGCAGCGGCAGGTACAGGTTGACGTCGTGGCTGGCCGAAACCGTGTCCAGAATAAAATCAAACGCGCCCGTGACGGTCGCCACCTCGGCCGGGTTTTTCGTGACCACGAAGTGGTGGGCACCCAGCACTTTCGCGTCTTCGCGCTTGTCTTCCGAGGTGCTGAGCACCGTTACGTCGGCTCCAAACGCTACGCCGAATTTCACCCCCATGTGGCCCAGGCCCCCCAGGCCCACTATGGCTAGCCGGTGGCCCGGCCCCACCCGCCAGCGGCGTAGGGGCGAGTAGGTAGTGATGCCCGCGCACAGCAGCGGGGCTACCGCCGCCAGGTCGAGCTTTTCGGAAATGCGGTGCGCGAAATCTTCGTGCATCACGTTGTGGTTGCTGTAGCCGCCGTACGTGGGCAAGCCGTCATGGCCCACGCTGTTGTAGGTCTGCACCGGGCTCACCTGGCAAAACTGCTCCTGGCCGTCGCGGCAGTCGGCGCAGTGCCGGCACGAGTCCACCATGACGCCTACCCCGGCCAGGTCGCCTACTTTAAGCTTGCGGGCTTCGGCCCCCACGGCCACTATCCGGCCCACCATTTCGTGGCCGGGCACCATCGGAAACTGGCCCGGCCCCCATTCATTGTTGAGCAGGTGCCAGTCGGTGTGGCACACGCCGCAGTACAGAATTTGCAGCTGCACGTCGTGCGGCCCCAGGTCGCGGCGCTCGAAGTTCCAGGGTCCTAGCGGAGTTTTCGCGGCTGGCGCGGCGTAACCTTTGGCAGGTAACATAAGCAGGTATCAGAAAAGAGGGTGAAGGCAAGTTGAACGCCACAAAGGTCCTCTTTCGACCCGTCGCCGGCCAAGCGCATACCAAACCGGTAGTTGCACAATTCAAACCACCCTTAGCCTGGAGAGCAGAGCGGGGTAGCCCGCTGGCGAAACGCGGCCGGCGACGTGCCGGCGTGCTTGCGAAAGAAGTGGTTGAAGTAGGTAGGGCCGGCAAAGCCCAGGGCTTCGGCCACGTCGGCGATGGGCCAGCTGGCGTGGCGCAGCAACATCTTGGCCTCCTGCGTGATGCGGGCCGCCAGGTGGGCGCTGGTAGGCTTGCCGGTGGTTTCGCGCAGCACCCGGCTCAGGTAGTTGACGTGCACGCCGAGGTGCGCCGCGAATGCTTCGGCGGTGTGCAGTGCCAGCGGGCGGGCGGGCGACTCCACCGGAAACTGCTGCTCCAGCAACTGCAAGAACTCCGTGGCCAGCCGCCTGGCCGCCGGGGAGCCGGCCGGCTGGGGTAAGGCAGGCTGCATCCGCAGGGCCTCGTGCAGCAGCAATTGCACGAAAGTGCGCAGCAGGTCGAGCTTGTAAGGGTAGGTGGAGTCCACTTCCGCCAGCATCTGCCGAAACAGGTGGGTAAGAAACGTCCGCTGCTCGTTGGTGAGCAGGTACGCCGGGTTGGCCCCAAGCTGAAACAGCGGCGTTTCCTGCCACGGGGCCGCGTAGCCCGGCCCGGCCAGAAACTCGGCCGTAAACAGACAACAGAAGCCGCTCAGGGGCGTGAGCTGGTCGCAGGAATACGGGGCCAGGGGATTGCAAAGCAGCAGGGCCGGGCTTTCTACCCGCAGCGTGTGCCCGGCGTAGCGCAGCTCGGTAGTGCCGCCGGTGTAGAGGCAGATTTGGTAGAAATCGCGGCGGCCGTAGGGCAGGCGCGGCGGCGGGTCGGTTTGCTCAATGGGAAAGACCGTAAACGACCGCGGCTCTTCTAGGGCATACGCCTGCAAATGCGCGTGTTGAAACTCCGGCAAAGACTCACGTGGCTGCATAAGAGAAATAGGGCTTACGCCGTTAGACGGTCAAGTATTTGTTAGTAGCGTACTACCTAACCGCGTAAGTTCTGACAAAGTATAAGCTAGCATTGGCTACGCGTTGCGGGCCACCACGGTGCCCAGCATCTGGGCCAGCTGGTTGTCGAGCTTGGTGAGCTCGTTGTAGCGCAGCAACGAATTTAGCTTCTCGTTCTCGTCCAGGCGGGCATCATTAAGCTGGGCCAGACACTGCTGGCGCTCGCGCTGCACGTGGCACTTATTGAGGCGCAGAATGGCATTGTCGCAGGCTAATTGAATGAGGTTCAGCTCGGTGGGCACGTAAATATCCTTGATGCGCCAGTTGGGGCTGAGGTCGTAGCGCTCGGTGGCAAAGTCGGCCAGCAGGCTGCGAATGGCGGCATCTTCGTGGTGGGCCAGCAGGCGCAGGTCGGGCAATTGGCCCTGCAAAAACTGCGCGCGGCACTCGGCCCACAGCTGCGCGTAGAGGGGCGTGCGCAGCGGCGTGCCGTCGAGCTGGCTCAGTAGATAATGCGCCACCGTGATTTCGGGCTGCACCTCGTGGGGGCCATACAGCACCAGCAGGCGCAGCACGGCCTGCTCGCATTGTTGCAGCACGTCGAGGGGCGCGGCCAGCTCCTCAGTGCCCGCGGTGGGGCCGGCCAGCTGGGCTTTTTCCGCCTCCGAGCCGTGGATGGAGCCGTACATGGCCATCTCAATCTCCTCCTCCGGCGTGAGGAGCGCGCCGGGCGCGGTGGGGGTAGGGGCCGCCGCCGGGCGCGGGCTGGCCGCCCTACCCCCCTCGTCGGGCCGGGCCTTGCCGGGCGGGCTGGTCCTGAGCAGCTTGTTGTATTCGGTGATAATCACCTGCTCCTCAAAGCCGAACACGCTGGCCGTCTGCTGCAAAAACACCTGGCGCTTGAGGCCATCGGGCACTTTGGCCACGCTTTGCAGCACTTCGCGAATGGCCTCGGCTTTCTTCACCGGGTCGGCGGCCGCGTCGCGGGCTACCAGCGTGGTTTTGAAGGCGATAAAGTCCTGGCTCTGGTTTTCGATGTAGTCGGCAAAGCGCTGGTCGCCCACCTTGCGGATGTAGCTGTCGGGGTCGTCGCCGTCGGGAAAAAGCACCACGCGCACGTTCAGACCGCCTTCTAGCAGCAAATCGATGCCGCGCAAACTGGCCTTGATGCCCGCCGCGTCGCCGTCATACAGCACCGTCACGTTGTCGGAATACCGCTTGATGAGGCGAATCTGGCCCTCGGTGAGCGAGGTGCCCGACGAGGCCACCACGTTTTTGATGCCGCCCTGGTGCAGGCTCAGCACGTCGAGGTAGCCCTCCACCAAGTAGCAAAGCTCCTGGTTGCGAATGGGTTGCCGGGCCTGAAACAGCCCGTAGAGCACGTCCGACTTATGGTAAATCTCCGACTCGGGCGAGTTGAGGTACTTCGCCATCTTGTCGTCGCGCTTCAGCGTGCGCGCTCCGAAGCCCACCACCCGGCCCGATACATTGTGAATCGGGAACATCACGCGGCCCCGGAAGCGGTCGTAGCGCCGGCCGGTGTCGTGGCCCTGGTCGTCCTGGCGCTGAATGACGAGGCCGGTTTTTTCGAGGTATTTCTGCTGGTAGCCGGCGGCCGAGGCTGCTTTCAGCAGGTCGTCCCACTGGTCGAGCGAGTAGCCCAGCTCGAACGTCTGGATGGTCGTCAGGTTCAGCCCGCGCTCCTTGAGGTACGCGTAGCCTACCCCCATACCTTCCTCCGTATTCTGGAGCAGGCGGTGGTAATGGTCTTTGGCCCAGTTGGATACGATGTACTGCGAGTCGCGCTCGTTCTGGGCCAGCTGCTCTTCGGGGGTGCGCTCCTCTTCCTCGGGTACCGCTACCCCGTACTTTTTGGCCAATGCGCGCAGGGCCTCGGGGTAGCTGCTACCCTCCACGTCCATCACGAACTGGATGACGCCGCCCGCCTTGCCGCAGCCGAAGCATTTGTAGAGGCCCTTGCTCGGGTTTACCGAGAACGAAGGCGATTTTTCGTTGTGAAACGGGCAGCAAGCCCAGTAGTTCTGGCCCTGGCGCTTGAGCTGCACGTAGTCGCCCACCACCTCCAGAATGTCGGCGGAGTGGATAATCTGGTCAACGGTTTCTTTGGGGATGCGGGCCACGGGTTCAGCTTAGAAGCTCAAATTTACGCTTGCTCACGCCCCCATCCCCGCCGATTATTTTCGGTAAAAATGTTGCATCTTTGCGTAACTCCCGGCGGCTGAACCTAGTATCAGCCCCAAGCGGGAAGGGCGCGAACCCTCCCCGCCGGCTGTTGGTTAGTGACGCAGTAGCAAATACATGCTGCCCGCTACTAGCAACCACCGGCTAAGCCGCGCAAGCAGCTTTACCGGGAGCCTGACGGTGATTACTACGTAATCACCGCCGCTGTTTGGTTTTTTCTCCATGACGTGTGGGTCTAATGGGGGAGAAAGAAATCACCCACTTCGAAGCCCGTGGTTTGCCGACCACGGGCTTCACCTTTTTCAGCCGTGGCTGATAAAAGGCACCGTGGTTGGCGGGAGACTACCCTAGCAGTGCGGTAAAAGTAGCGCGGACTTTGCGAGTCCGCACGGCGCGCCGTTGAACAATGGGTTGAATAACGCTCCTATGCGCAGACGCGCGGACTCGCAGAGTCCACGCTACCCGTCTGCTTACCTTTACTTGATTCAACCAGCCAACAAAATGCCCGCTTACCGCCCGCAAGACCTCGAAAAAAAGTGGCAAGACCACTGGCAGCAACACCAGACTTTCCGCGCCGACAACAATTCTACGAAGCCCAAATACTACGTGCTCGATATGTTTCCCTACCCCTCCGGGGCGGGGCTGCACGTGGGGCACCCGCTGGGCTACATCGCCTCCGACATCGTGGCGCGCTACCAGCGCTTGCGCGGCCATAACGTGCTGCACCCGATGGGGTTTGACTCGTTTGGCCTGCCCGCCGAGCAGTATGCCATCCAGACCGGCCAGCACCCGGCCCTGACCACGGATAAGAACATCGAAACCTACATCCGGCAGCTCCAGCAACTGGGTTTTAGCTACGACTGGGAACGCGAAATCCGCACCTCCGACCCCGACTATTACAAGTGGACGCAGTGGATTTTTCTGAAGCTGTTCAATAGCTGGTACAACCTCGACACCAACTGCGCCGAGTCCATCCGCACCTTGCAGGCCAAGTTTGCCGAAGGGGGTAGCGCCGGCATCCGCGCCGCCGGCGACGAGGCCGACCGCCACGACTTCACGGCCGGGCAGTGGCAGGGCTACACCGAGCGGCAGAAGCTGGCCGCCGTTCTGCCCTACCGCCTTGCCTACCAGCAGGATACCTACGTGAACTGGTGCCCCGCCCTGGGCACGGTGCTCAGCAACGATGAGGTGAAGGACGGCCTTTCGGAGCGCGGCGGCTACCCCGTGGAGCGCCGCCTCATGCCGCAGTGGAACCTGCGCATCACCGCCTACGCCGACCGCCTGCTGGCCGGCCTCGACACCCTCGACTGGCCCGATGCCGTGAAGGAGATGCAGCGCAACTGGATTGGCAAGAGCATCGGGGCCGAAGTCACCTTCCCCGTGCAGCACCACCAAGGCACTGCTATTAAGGTCTATACCACCCGCGTGGACACCATCTACGGGACTACGTTCCTGGTGCTGGCCCCGGAGCACGAACTGGTTGACCAGCTCACTACCCCCGCCCAACGCGCGGCAGTGGACGAGTACATCGCCGCCACCAAGCGCCGCTCGGAGCGCGACCGCCTGGCCGACGTGAAGCACGTATCGGGCGTGTTTACGGGCGCGTACGGGCTGAACCCGGTCAACGACGAGCCGGTGCCCATCTGGCTGGCCGACTACGTGCTGGCCGGCTACGGCACCGGGGCCGTGATGGCCGTGCCCAGCGGCGACCAGCGCGACTACCTGTTTGCCCAGCACTTCGACCTGCCCATTCCGGCCATCTCAGATGCGCAAACGGACCTCGACCAGCAGGCCGACCCCACCAAGGAGGGCCGCTACATTAACTCCGGCATCATCAACGGCCTCGGCTATAAAGAGGCCACCGCAAAGCTAATTGCCTTTCTGGAAGAAAAGGGGCTGGGTAAAGGCAAAGTCAATTTCCGCCTGCGCGATGCCATTTTCGGCCGGCAGCGCTACTGGGGCGAGCCGATTCCGATTTACTACAAGGACGGCACCGCCTACGGCGTGGCCGAAGCCGACCTGCCGCTGGTGCTGCCCGAAATTGACGAGTACCGGCCCACCGAAACCGGCGAGCCGCCCCTGGGCCGCGCCCAAAACTGGCTCTACAAGGGCCAGTACCCCTTCGAGCTGAGCACCATGCCCGGCTGGGCCGGCTCCAGCTGGTACTACCTGCGCTACATGGACCCGCACAACGCTGACCGCTTCGTATCGGAGGCGGCCGAAAAATACTGGGGCCAGGTGGACCTCTACATGGGCGGGGCCGAACACGCCACCGGACACTTATTGTACTCGCGCTTCTGGTATCTCTTTTTGAAGGATTTGGGGCTGGTGACGCACGGCGAGCCGTTCCAGAAACTGATAAATCAAGGGATGATTTTGGGCCGGTCGAATTTTGTGTATCGGCTGAATGCTGACACGGGAGGAATTACTAATACAAATTCATTTGGTCCATTTCCACCGGTTTTCGTTTCCAAAAACATTGTAGACGACCTATCTAAATCTCACTCGAAAGGCGATTCCATTATTAAACATTTTGATTTGGCACTTAAAAAAATAGGCAATAAAAATGGAGGACGGGTTCGCCCAGCTAATCATGGTGAAAACTATGCTTATTTCACTCCTTTGCCTGTTGATGTGAGCATCGTCAACAATGACGTATTAGATACCGAAGCTTTCAAGAAATGGCGGCCGGATTACGCCAATGCAGAATTTATTCTAGAAGACGACGGCCGTTATATCTGCGGTTCCGAAGTCGAAAAAATGTCCAAGTCCAAACTGAACGTCATCAATCCCGACGATTTAATTGACAAATACGGCGCGGATGCGCTGCGCCTCTACGAAATGTTTCTCGGGCCACTGGAGCAGTTCAAGCCCTGGAATACCAACGGCATCAGCGGCGTGGCCAGCTTCCTCAAGAAGTTCTGGCGGCTCTTCCACCCCGAAGACGGCCCGCTGGCCGTGACCGACGAGGCCCCGAGTCCCCCGGAATTGAAGGCCCTGCACAAAGTCATCCAGAAGGTGGCGCAGGACGTGGAGAAGTTCAGCTTCAACACCAGCGTGAGCACCTTCATGATTGCCGTGAACGAGCTAACGGCCCTCAGCACCCGCAAAAGGGCCATTCTGGAGCCGCTGGTGCTGCTGCTATCCCCGTTTGCCCCCCACCTCGCCGAGGAGCTGTGGGAGGAGCTGGGCCACGAGTCGGGCAGCATCAGCCAGGCCGCCTACCCCCCCTTCCACGAGGAATACCTGCTGGAAGCCAACGTCACCTACCCCGTGGCCCTCAACGGCAAGGTGCGCGACCAGCGCCAGTTTGCCGCTACCGCTACCCCCGCCGAAATCGAAGCCGCCGTGCTGGAATCGGATTTCCTAAGCCGCTTTGGCGAAGGGAAATCGGCCAAGAAAGTGGTAGTCGTGCCGGGACGCATGGTAAACGTGGTGGTGTAATTAATTCGGAATTAATCGGGCACGAAAAAGCCCCGCTGAAATTAAATTCAGCGGGGCTTTTTTAGTTAATTCCGGCGCTACTTAAAATCGCGTCAATTTCTTTGTCTGATAAGGTAGCCTGGTCTGATTTATCATAAATAGCCAGCAAATAAATTACCTCGCCAACCAGTTTCACGCAAGTAATTGCGCGTGCTCCATCACGTTTGCCAGCATTTTTCGACTTAATTTTTACTCTGACTTTATAACAGCTTCTGCCCAGGGATTCGCCACTTTGCGGATGTTGCTGCAATTCAGCCAGCAACACGGCCAGGTCGTTACGAGCCGAAGCATATTTCTTTTTTAACTCCTTGAATTGCCGATTAAAGTCATCGGTGAAAACTATGTTATACTTCATCAAGCAAATCGTAAGCCGAGCGCAACTGAATTTTGCCTTGCTGATGCAACTCCACTTGCTGGAGCGAGTGCGTTAGCTCAGCCGCTAATTGCTGCTGAGCCGCAGTAAGAGCGAGCGGCATAGCCACCTCCGCACTACGAGGCTTGCTCGCCTTAACTGGAAAATTCATTTTGCTTAGCACTTGCTTCACAAATTCTACTTCGTCGTCGGGCACGGTTACAATCAGGTCCATAGCTTCAAAGTTAGGGGGTAGGGCACTCGCAATAACTACGCTGGCCGGCGGAGTTTTGGCCACTGAATTCAGCGCGGGTGGCACCTGCTACCGCCCGCGCTGCGCCCGGATGCCCGCCAGCCGCAACTGAAAATAGTCGTATTTCTCGCGCAGGTGGTCGAATAAATCGCGCAGGCCCGCGCCGGGGCCAAGCTGGGCACGGGCGGCGGCAATGGCGGCCAGGTCAGAATCGCTCAGAAACTCGTGCAAGCGCAAGTCGAGGCCCTTGGCGTAGGCCCGCTCCAGGTGGCCTTGCACGGTGCTCAGGGCCAAGCCGCGCTGCTGGGCTATCTGCGCCAGATTCAGGCCCTGGCGGTGCAGCTCCACGGTGGCTTCTTCGGTCGCGCCCTTGGCGGGAACCGATTTATCCTTTTTAGGCGCGTAGTCATCGGTGAAAGGCGGAATGCCGGGCAAGTCACCAGCCTCGTCTTCGGTGGGCACCGGGCGCGGCGGGCCGTGCTGGATAATGGCCTCCATAAATGCCTCGCCATAGGTTTCGAATTTCTTCATCCCTACCCCCGACACCGAGAGCATGGCCACGCGGCTGGTGGGCTGTTCGCGGGCCATTTCCTGGAGGGTCGTGTCGGTGAAGACCACGTAAGGCGGCACGCCCTGCTCGTCGGCAATCTGCTTGCGCAGCTGGCGCAGGCGCTCGAAGAGCCGGGCTTCGGGCGTGCCGGCGCCGGCCGCAGCGGCATCGGCGGCGGCTTTTTTAGTGGCGCGGGTTTGCTTCTCGGCCTTTTCGGCTACCTGGAATTTCTTGAGCGACACGGGCAGCTGGCCCTTCAATACCTGCTGGCCGCGCTCGGTGATTTTGAGGGCGTAGCCTTCCTCGTAGGCAATGTAAAAGAGGCCGTCGTTGAGCATCTGATGCACGTAGCTGTGCCAGTCGAGGTAAGGCAAATCCTGGCCCGCGCCGTAGGTTTTGAGCTGGTCGTAACCGCCCTGCAGCACGGCCTGGTTGCGCATGCCGCGCAGAATATCAATGAGCAAATTAATGGCGACCCGCTGCTGGGCGCGGGTGCTGGCCGAGAGCGCCTTTTGGGCCAATAGCGTGCCGTCGAAGGTGGTGGGCGGGTTGCGGCAGATGTCGCAGTTGCCGCAGTCGTGGCCCAGGTCTTCGGAAAAATAATGCAGCAAAATGCGGCGGCGGCAGCTGGCGGCTTCGGCAAACTGCTGCATCCGCTCCAGCTTGGCGGTGTTGAGCTGGGCCTGGCGGGCGGGCACGTCGCGGGTTACCATATCGCGCATGGACATGACGTCGGCGAAGCTGTAAAACAGCAGGGCCGTGGCCGGCGAACCGTCGCGCCCGGCGCGGCCGATTTCCTGGTAGTAGCCCTCGATATTTTTGGGCAAATTATAGTGCATCACCCAGCGCACGTTGCTCTTGTCGATGCCCATGCCGAAAGCGATGGTGGCCACAATGACCTGCATATCGTCCTGCAGGAATTTTTCCTGGGCTTCGGCGCGCTGGTTGGGGCTCATGCCGGCGTGATAGTAGCCGGCCTTAATACCCTTCTGCTGAAGCTTTTGCGCAATTGTTTCGCAGCTCTTGCGCGAGAGGCAATAGATAATGCCCGCCTCGGTGGGGTGGCGCTGAATGTAGTCGAGTATCTGGCCGATGCGGTCCTGGCCGGGGCGCACCACGAGGTTGATATTGGGCCGGTCGAAGCTCGACAGAAATACTTTGGGCTCGTGCAGGTTGAGCTGGGTGCGAATGTCGCGCTGCGTGAGGCGGTCGGCCGTGGCCGTGAGCGCGATGATGGGCACGCTCGGAAAGTGCGTGCGCAGCGCGCCGAGCTGCGTGTATTCGGGCCGAAAATCGTGGCCCCAGCTCGAAATACAGTGCGCCTCATCAATGGCAAAAATGCTGATATTGACCCGCGTCAGAAACTGCAAAAAGCCCTCGCTCAGCAGCTTTTCGGGGCTCACGTAGAGCAGCTTGAGGTGGCCGCTCACGGCGGCGCGGGCAATGTCGTTGGCCTCGCTCTGGCCCACGCTGCTGTTGAGGTAGGCCGCCACGATGCCGTTGGCTTTCAGCGCTTCCACCTGGTCTTTCATGAGGGCGATGAGCGGCGACACCACCACGCACACGCCCTCGCTCACCACGGCTGGAATCTGGAAGCAGACCGACTTGCCGCCGCCGGTGGGCATGAGCACGACGGTATCCCTACCCCCCAGAATATGCTGGATGATGTCGCCCTGCATGGGCCGGAAATTATCGTAGCCGTAGTAGCGCTTGAGGGCCTGGTGGGCGGCGGTGAGAGCAGGAGCAGGGGCGAGTTCGGGCATAGTAGTAACCTCACCCCCCAGCCCCCTCTCCCGTGGAGAGGGGGAGCCTGACGATTGTAACATGGGGAGGTTGGGAGGAGTTAAGTGTTTTTGGATAGTAGCCAGCACCTGTGGCAGGTGGTGGAGCACTTGGTGGTTCGTAAAACGCAGTTCGCGGTAGCCTAATTCCGTTAAGATATGGGTGCGACCCTGGTCGTACTCAGCCTGGCCGGCTTCGGCGTGTACTTCGCCGTCCAGCTCAACGGTCAGAAGGGCTTGGATGCAAATAAAGTCAACGATGTATGTCCCGATGGCGTGCTGGCGACGAAACCGAACGTTAAGCTGCGAGCCGCGGAGCGCTTGCCACAAAATAGCTTCGGCCGGGGTAGCATGCTGACGATTGTGGCGGGCGTATTCCTTCAGGTTTTTACGCCAGGGTTTTGCCTCAGTAGTGAAGACATGGGCAGTGACTTCACCAGGGCTAAGGGGATTGGCAGGCTTTTGCATGATGCAAATTACATTAGCAAAGGGCAGATGAGGGCAGCATGCCCCCGACTGGTTCACCTCACCCCCCGGCCCCCTCTCCCGTGGAGAGGGGGAGCCACGGCGGCGTTAGCATTTACTCACTGGCTTTTTGCTACGCAAAAAGCGAAGTCTTTTTGACTATTCGCTAACGCCGCCGTGGCTCCCCCTCTCCACGGGAGAGGGGGCCGGGGGGTGAGGTAAGTCGCCTGGGGGCAAGCTGCGCCGCGACCCCCGATACAGCTCGTACTTCAGCAGTCGGCAGTCAATCGGCCCATTAAAGAGCGGAATGCGCCGCGACACCTTCAACCCAATCGACTTGGCTGCCTCTAGGTTACCCGTAAAAATAAACGCATCGTAGCCCTGAAAATTCGTCTTGAGCGCGTCGCCGATGGTTTTGTAGAGGGCGTCCATCTGGGCCTCCTCGCCTATGCGCTCGCCGTAGGGCGGGTTCGTGATGACGAGGCCGGGTGGCTGGTCCGGGGGGGGGTAGGCGTCGCGCACGTCGCGCACCGCCAGGCGGATGCACTCGTCGAGGCCGGCGGCTTCGACGTTGGCGGCGGCATCGCGGATAACTTTCGGGTCGAGGTCGGAGCCGGACAGGTAAGCCTGGGGCTCTTCGATGCGCTGGGCCTCGGCGGCGGCGTGCAGGTCGGCCCAGAGCTGGGCGTCGAAATCGGGCCAGTTTTCGAAACCAAATTTGCCCTGGTGAAACAGGCCCGGCGCGATGCGCTGGGCAATGAGCCCGGCCTCGGTAAGGATGGTGGCCGAGCCGCACATGGGGTCGATGAGCGGGGATTTGCCGTCCCAGCCGCTGAGCAGAATCAGGCCAGCGGCCAGCACCTCATTCAGCGGGGCCTCGTTGGTGCCCCGGCGGTAGCCGCGGCGGTGCAGCGAGTCGCCGGCCGCGTCGAGGCTCAGAATCACGTCGTTTTCGAGCATGCGCAGGTGCAGGCGGATGTCGGGGTTGCGGGTGTCCACACTGGGGCGCTCGCCGGTGCGCTCGCGGAACTGGTCCACGATGGCGTCTTTGGTGAGCTGGGCCACATACAAGGAGTGCTCGAAACTCGACTTATTGACGACGGCCGTGATGGCAAATGTCTGGCCGGGCTGGATAAAGCGGCTCCAGTCAATCTGAAAAACCTCGTCGTAGAGGGCGCGCTCGTCGCGGGCGTAGAAATCGGCGAAGGGGCGCAGCAGGCGCATGGCGGTGCGGCTCCAGAGGATGGCATTGTAGAGCAGCTTTTTGTCGCCGCTAAACTCCACGGCGCGGCTGCCCACGTAGTCGATGGTGGCGCCGAGCTGGCTCAGCTCTTCGGCCAGTATTTCTTCGAGGCCAAACTGGGTGGTGGCGGTAAGGTGCATCCGGCAAAGGTCGGG
The DNA here is from genome assembly GCA_001596155.1 of Hymenobacter psoromatis. Lineage (NCBI taxonomy): Bacteria > Pseudomonadati > Bacteroidota > Cytophagia > Cytophagales > Hymenobacteraceae > Hymenobacter > Hymenobacter psoromatis. The sequence continues at coordinate 1,423,868 of CP014771.1, forward strand.
ACGAACGGCAGTACCCGCCTACCCCCGCTCATCCTGCCCAAAGCAAAAGCTGCGGTTATCTTGCCCCGTCTCCTGCGTAATTTTAAGCCATGACTCCTACCAGCATTCTGCGTGAGCTTGAACGGCTCCCGCTGAGCGACCAGCTCTTCGTCATTGAGCGAACATTAAAATCCATCCGCACCGACAAGGAAAAGCGCCTCAAGGCCGCCGTTGACAGTTTGTACGAAGATTACAAATCCGACCCGGAGCTGACTGCCTTTACCCAACTCGACACCGAGTCTTTTTATGAGGCAAAGTGAGATTTGGCTGGTTTCGCTGGACCCAACCGTGGGCGCTGAAATCAAAAAGACCCGGCCCGCCATCATCGTCAACGATAACACGCTCGGCAAGCTTCCTTTGAAGATTATCGTGCCCCTCACCGATTGGAAAGACCGGTACGCCATCGCGCCGTGGATGGTCAAGCTCGTGCCCGACAAGCAGAATAAGCTAACTAAAGAATCCGCCGCCGACTGCTTTCAGCTGCGGTCCGTGGCCGAGGAACGCTGCGTGAAAAAAATCGGACAGGTTGATGCTGATACGCTGGACAAGATTCGCCGAGCGTTGGCCTTGGTTCTCACCATTGAATAGCATTGCTCGGCCATGCCCGAAAAAAACCTCTACATCATCGCGGGCTGCAACGGGGCGGGTAAAACCACGGCCTCATTCACCATTCTACCCGAAATGCTGGATTGTAAAGAATTTGTCAACGCCGATGAGATAGCCCGCGGCTTATCCCCATTTCAACCGGGAAAAGTAGCTTTTGAGGCGGGCCGCATCATGCTGCACCGCGTAGAGGAACTGCTGCGCCGGGGCGAAACCTTCGCGCTCGAAACCACCCTGGCCACCAAGATTTATCAGCAAAAAATCCGCGCCGCGCAGCAGCAAGGCTACACCGTGATTTTGCTGTACTTTTGGCTGAACAGCCCGGCGCTGGCCCAGGAACGGGTGAAAACGCGGGTGCTGGAAGGTGGGCATTATATTGCGCCTGAGGTAATTGACCGCCGGTATTGGCAGGGAATTGAACGACTTTTTACGAATTACTTGCCGCTGGTGGATGAGGCGTCACTCTATGATAATTCAAGCGGTGAGCCGATTTTAGTAGCCCGCAAGCTGGTTGACGGCTTTCATGTACTCAACGAAAATCTATACAATCAATTAATAGAATGCTATGAATCTGGAAAAGCAGCTTGAGCGCCAAGAGAAGATTGCAGCTGGCTTAAAAATCGCTTACGAGCGAATGCTGGAATTTAAGCGGCAGAAAAATAGCGTGGTCGTAGTGGCGCGAGATGGGAAGATTGTACGGCTAAAACCGTAGAAATAATCACGAAATTTTAGTAATTGAAATATAATGACAACTGAGCAAAAAATACAGATTAAAGCAGATAACGAAGCGCTAATTAAACAGAAGGGCTACCGTGTTAATGATTGGCTACCGATTCTAGAAGTATCAGAGCTAAGAACAATTAGTGAAATAAAAGGTCGCATGTCCGTTATGAACGCGCTATTAAATATTGCATTTGGAGCACCTATTCCTATTATTAAAAAATGGGTAGAGACCAATAACTTAGGAAACCATTTATCAAATACTGAGAAGGAAATACTCAAAAAGAGCAACGCTAAACTGACCGCGTTAGAAGTTAACTCACTCAATTGGTATTTGGAGGCCTTATGGGGCTTTATGTGGTTGACTGAAATGATTGATACTCTTAGTCCAGAAGAGTATGTGGGAGATAATATGGCGTCCCTTCTACCTAATTTGAAAAATGGTGAGAACAACAAAAAGCTGGAGATTTTATCAGTTACTCGTCCCGTAATTGGAGTCTACAAAACACTTGACTACTACTACCGGCTCCATTGGTATTGCGTGGACGAAAGGCTTAATGGGAGGCAAGCCAAATTAGACGAAGGTCTGATATATCAACGGCGCAAATCTTTAGAGTGGGCTTGCAACAAAACCAATAGTTGGGATGAGGTAGAGATGGGCACCTAGACAATCTTGATAGTAATCCTCTCCCAGCCGGCCCCCCAAGGCCGGCTTTTTTGTACCTTCCGCCCCGTATGGCTACTCCTATTATTACCCCTACCCCCGCTGCGCAAGCTACTAGCACCCGCTCCTACGCCGGGCCGATGGGGCTGATGACCCTGCTGTTTTTGCTATTCGGGGCCGTCACCAATTTCAACGACGTGCTCATGCCCTACCTCAAGGACGTGTGCCAACTGACTGATTTGCAGTCGTCGGCGGTGCAGTCGGCGTTTTTTGGGGCGTATTTTCTGATGTCGCTGCCGGCGGGTAAGGTGCTGGAGAAGCTGGGCTACCAGCGCGGCATCGTGACGGGGCTGCTCGTGATGGCGGGCGGGGCGCTGCTGTTCGTGCCGGCCGCCAATACGCGCCAGTTTCCGCTGTTTCTGGCGGCGCTGGCGGTGCTGGGGGCGGGCATCACGCTGCTGCAAGTGGCGGCCAATCCCTACGTGAGCGTGCTGGGGCCGGCGCGGCGGGCGGCGGCGCGGGTCAGCATCGTGGGGGTCGCCAATAATTTTGGCGGGGCGGTGTCGCCGCTGGTGGGCGGGCTGCTGCTGTTTGGCGGCTCGGTGGCGCTGAAGGCGCAGCTGGCGGTCCTACCCCTGGCCGAGCGCCTCACGCGGGAGGCGCAGCTCGTGAAAGCGCCTTACCTGGGCCTGGCGGCCTTTCTGGCGGTGCTGGCGGGCGTATTTTTTATGCTGCGGCTGCCCGATATTGACGCCCTACCCCAGGAAGAAGCGCTGGTGGCGCAGCCCGTGGCGGCGGGCCGCACGTCGGCCCTGAGCTACCGGCACCTAGTGCTGGGCATCGGGGCCATTTTCGTGTACGTGGGCGTGGAGGTGGGCCTCGGCTCGTTCCTCATTCGCTACGGCGAGAGCCAGGGCATCCGGGCGCTGTCGCCCTTCACCCAGAGCCTGGTGCGGGGGCTGAACGTGGCGACCAACTTCGCGGGCGAATTATTCGGCCAAAGCCCGGCCCCGATTGATACTCAAGCGGGCTTCACCAAGGCGGTGGGCGCGGTGCTGGTATCGTCGTACTGGTTTGGCTCGCTGACGGGGCGGCTGCTGGGCATCCCGCTGCTGCTGCGGTTTAATAACCGAGCCTTGCTGGTGGGAGTGTGCGCGGCGGGCGCGGCGCTAGTGAGCGCGTCGGTGCTCAGCCAGGGCGAAACGGCGCTGTGGCTCATCGTGTTATGCGGGCTGATGAACTCCATTATGTGGCCCGTCATCTTCCCGCTGGCCATCACCGGGCTGGGGCCATTTACCAAGCAGGGCTCGTCGTTTTTGATAATGGCGATTGTGGGTGGGGCCATTATTCCGCCGCTCATGGGGTTGATTTCGACCAGCGGCGGCGGGCTGAGGGGGGCTTTTTTGGTGCCGGCACTATGCTATGCGTATTTGCTTTTTTACGCGCTGCGCGGGTATCGGGTGCGGTGAGGGGGGTAGGGATTATTCCGCTCCACTCTATAAATTAATTAAAAATGATAAATTAAAAATTAAAAATTTGACAACCCAATTTTTAATTTATCATTTTTAATTTTTAATTACCTCTACTGCTTCGCCAGCAAAAGCCTACCCCCCTATGCCCGCCACCTGGCCCAGCGCCCCCGTCATTCCTACTTATTCCCTGGCGCAGTGCAACGCGGCGGGCCACGGAGATTTTTACATCGTACCAACCGATGCGGCCGGGCCGGTGCCGCGGGCGGAATTTCTGACCCCGCACCGCAAAAATTTCTACTTCCTGGTGCTGCTGCGGCGCGACGGCGGCCGGCACTGGGTGGATATGCAGCCCCACGACCTGCGGGCGAATACCCTCTACCTCACGGCCCCGCACCAGGTGCGGCTGCTGGAAACCGAAACCCCCGTGGCCGGCACCGCGCTGGGTTTCACGACCGAATTCTTGGGCCTCGACCACCCGGCCGGCTTCGCGCCCCTACCCCTGCTGGTGCCCGGTGCCCCCGGCTTCGCCCGGCCGCTGGCCGCCGCCGACCTCGCCTTTCTGGAACCCCTGCTGGCCCACATGCTGGCCGAGTACGCGCAGCAGCGCCCCTGGCACCTCGATATGCTGCGCGCCGACCTGCGGGCGCTGCTCATCTACCTCAGTCGCCTACCCCCGCTGCCGCCCACCGGCCCGCCCACGCCCGAGCCGGGCCTGCTCGCCGAGTTTGCGGCCCTGGTCGAAACTCACTACGCCACCCACCACCAGGTGGCGCAATACGCTGAGCTGCTGCACCTGAGCCCCGGCTACCTTAACGAGCGGGTGCGCCAGCTGAGCGGGCAGCCGGCCCTGGCCCACATCCGCGCCCGGCTGGCGCTGGAAGCCAAGCGCTACCTGTTTCACACCCAGCTGAGCGCGGCCGAAATCGGCTTCGCGCTGGGTTTTGAAGACCCGTCGTACTTCGGGCGCTTTTTCCGGCGCGACGCCGGCCTCGCGCCGCTGGCCTACCGGGCGGCCACCCGCGAAATGTACCAGCCAAACGCGGCTGCGTCCTAAGGGTAGAAGGGGGTAGGGCCGGACCTTTGTAGGGTTGTTGGCTGGCGGCGCTCTATCCATCGTTCAACGAGCGCCTCACCCCCCGGCCCCCTCTCCGAAAAGGAGAGGGGGAGCCGAGCGATTACGTTCACGCAAGGCCGGTGTCCCCTCTCCTTTTTCGGAGAGGGGGTCAGGGGGTGAGGCGCTCGTTGAACGATGGATAGAGCGCCGCCAGCCAACAACTAACCCTTAAAAAATTCTACTTATGTCTCAGCAGCAGCTAGTTATTACCGGGGCCACGGGCCACATCGGGACCAAGATTGTCCATGCCCTACTCAGCCAGGGGCACCGCGTGGTGGCCGTGGCCAACCCTAGCCCGCGCCTCGACGCGCTACAACAGGCCGGGGCCGAAATCGCCCCCGGCGACTTCACCAACCTCGATTTTCTTACCCAAATCCTGCGCGGGGCCGAGGCTGCTTTCCTCATGGCCCCGCCCGACGTGAAAGCCGCCGACGTGCTGGCCCACCACGCGAAGGTGAACGAAACCCTGGCCCAGGCCGTGCAGGCCGCCGGCCTGCGCCGGGTAGTGAACCTGAGCAGTGCCCGCGCCGACCAGCCCGCCAACAACGGCCCCCTGTTTCTGGCGCAGGAAAAGCGCCTCAACGGCATCGTCGGCCTCACGGTGGCCCACCTGCGCCCGGCGTACTTCATGGAGAATCTGCTCAACAACGTGCGCCCGATTCAGATGCGGGGAGCCGTGGCCTCGCCCATGAATCCAGATATTAGCATCCCGATGGTGGCGACCAAGGACATTGCCGCCAAAGCCGCTGAGCTGCTCGGCGCGGCCACGTTCGAGAACCACGCGGCGCACTACCTGCTCGGCCCGCGCAACTACTCCATGCAGGAGGCCACGACCATTCTGGGCCAGGCCATCGGCCAGCCGGAGCTGCCCTACCAGCAGCTCAGCTACGATGAGTCCCGCGCCGGCCTGCTGAAAGCCGGTATGAGCGCGAGCATGGCCGACCTCTTCGACGACATGATTCAGCGCCAGAACAACGGTACGGCCCTACCCGACGAGCGCCTGCCGGAGCGCGCCACGCCCACTACCCTCGAAGAATTTGCCCGTACCGTGTTCGCGCCCGCTTTCCAAAAAGCGAGTGAGAAGGCTGGTTAAAAGAGGTTAAAGGACAAAAAAAGGCGGTCATGCTGAGCTTGTCGAAGCATCTCTACCGCGTAACTAACTCCTGACATTGAGTTTACTTACGCAGTAGAGATGCTTCGACAAGCTCAGCATGACCGCCTTTTTTCATCACTTCTAATTCAAGAATAAGAATAAAGGCTACCGCACCAGCTTAACCCCCTTGCTCTTAGGCCGAAGCACCGGCACCGGCTGCTCCGGCCGGTCCCCAATATACTTATCGGTGCGGGCAGCATCCAACAACGTCAGCAGCACGCCATTGGTCCAGCCGAAGCCGTCTTGCAGCGGGTATTCACCGCCCCCGCCGGCGGCGGGGCCGGTGGCTTCCACGTTGTATTTTTCCAGGAGCTTGCCGGTTTGCTGAAAGCCGCGCACGTTCACGCGCACCCAGCGGTGGACTACGGTATCGGCCAGGGCCGTTTGCTGGTAGCGGTTCAGGCCCAGAATGGCCAGGTATTCGAGCGGGGCCCAGGCGTTGGGGGCATCCCACTGCTGGCCGCTGGCGAGGGGGGTAGTGAGCAGCCCGCCAGGTCGCAGAAATTCGCGCCGCAGGTGCCCGGCCACCAGCACCGCCTGCACGGGCGTAGCCACGCCAAAGGCCAGCGGAAACACGGCCGCCAGCGAGCGGGCGGGGGTAGGCCGCCGGGCGTCGAGGTCATAATCCGAATAAAAACCGGCCTTATCATCCCAGCAGTAGCGGCGGATGGCGGCGGCGCGGCCCCGCGCCAACTGCCGGAACCGGGGCGCTTCGGCCGAATCGCCGGCCTGGCGCGCGGCCCGGTCCAGGGTTTGCTCTAGGCTCAGCAGCAGGCAGTTGAGGTCCACCGGCACGAGGCGGGTAGTACGGATGGTACCCAGGCCCTGGCCGGGCGCAAACCAGCGGGTGCTGAAATCCCAACCCGACGCGGCGGCGGCGCGCACGTTGCGGTAAAACTCGGCGAGCGGCTGGGCGCTGGTTTTGGCGGCTTCCACATCCTCGCGGTACGACTCCTCGCGGGGCTGGTCGCTGTCGTCCCAGTAGCGGCTCAGCAGCTCGCCGCCGGGCATCCGCACGGCCAGGCGCTCAGCGGTGCCGGGCGCGGGACGCGCGCCGTTGGCGGTCCAGTAGGCATATTCTTTCAAAAGCTGGGGCCGAAACTGCATATACGCTTGGCTGCTACCCCCTTCGGCCTGCGCCAGCAGCTGCACCATGAGGGCAAAAAACGGCGGCTGCGAGCGGGTGAGGTAGTAGGTGCGCGTGCCGTTCGGAATGTGCCCATAGCGGTCAACGAGCGAGGCAAAATCGGCCACCATATCGCGCACCATTGCCGTGCGGCCGGCTTCGCGCAGGCCCAGCATCGTGAAATACGAATCCCAGTAATACATCTCGCGGAAGCGCCCGCCCGGCACCACGTAGGGCCGCGGCAGCGGCAGCAGCGACGAATAGGGCTGCGCGCTACCCTGCGCCGGCCGGCTCAAAACCGTCCACAGCGTGTCGAGGTGCGCCCGGATGCCGGCTTTAATATTGCTGTGATAATTGCCGCCCACGGCGGCGGGCGGCACAAAATACTGGCCCGCGAAGGCTTTCAGGTCGAAGCCCGGCTGGGTGCGCAGGCGCTCGTAGGCGGCGACAATCTCGGTGGGCGGTGCCGTGGGCAGGGCATCCACGAAGGTCTTGCCGTCGGCATACACGCGCTGCGTTTGGATGGCTTCGAACAGGCCGGGATAGAGCTGGCGCGGCGTGGGCTGGGCCCCGGCGGCGAAACCGGCCAGCAGCAGGCCAGCGCCGAATACGAAGTTTTTCATGGGGGTAGGACGGCGGGTGGGAAGCCACAAAGTTGCTGATTATTGGGCATGTAGCGGACCGGCGTGGTCGTTGGGCGGAGTAAATATTATTGACGCCGCCCGCTTGCTACACTTGTGCACGACTATTGCTAGGGCCTTTTTTATGAAAAATATCCTATCGCCCAAGATGCGGCTCGTCCTACCCCTGTTGCTGCTCGCGGCCATCAGCTGCCAAAAGCTCGTGGGGCTGCTTAATTTCAAAATCAGCGACTCTACCAATTTCACTATTCCAGCCACGGGGCCGCTCGTGAATACGGCGCTTGCGCTGCCCGGCATTCCGGTGTCGTCTAATTCGTCGAGCACCTACGCGGGCAATAACACGACCGCCGACTACGTGCAGGACGTGACCCTCGACCAGCTCACGCTTACCACCACCGACCCCAGCACCCAAACGTTTGATTTTCTGAAGAGTATCAGCATTTATATTGCCACCGATGCGGCCGGCAGCAACAAGGTGCTGCTGGCTTCGCTCAGCCCCGTGCCCACCGGCCAGACGTCTATCAGCCTCACGCCCAGCGGCAACAAGCTCGACCTGTACCTGCGCACCGGCAACTACACGCTCTTCACCACCGCCGAGCTGGCCAAAGCCCTACCCCAGGATACCAAGGTGCGCGCCGACTCGCAGTTCAACGTAAAGGCGAACGTGAAGTAGCAGCATAAACTGCACAGAACGTCCTTCCGAGCTTGCCGGGGAATCTCGCTCGCGTGGTGGAACAACACCCTAACGGCGCGGGCGAGATTCCCCGGCAAGCTCGGAATGACTTTTTTTGTAACGTCTTTCTTGATGTTCTTTTCTTAACCTGCTATTCCGTTTCGCGCACATACTGCGGCGGCACGGCCTCGGTGAGCCACACGCCGTTGCCAGAGCGAAAAAACACGCCGCCGGCCGCGTGTAGGCCCGCTGCATCAATGGCCAGCAACAGGGGGCGGCCGCGGCGCTGGCCCACGCGGCGGGCGGTGGCTTCGTCGGTGGTGAGGTGCACATGGTGGCGGGTCATCTTCTGCAAGCCCGCGGCCCGGATGGCGGGTAGGGCGGCCGGCGCGGTGCCGTGGTAGAGCACGGCGGGCGGGGTAGCGGGCGTGAGCTGCAAATCAACCTCCACGCTGTGGCCCTGCTGGGCCCGGATGCGCAGGCCTGTCTCATCGAAGGCAAAGCGCTGTTTATCATTATCTTCAACAATATCCTCCAGCTCGTCGCGAGTGAGAGGGTGGCCGTAGGCGGCGCAGGCGGCCAGCAAGTCGGCCACGGCTACCCAGCCGCCGGGCACCAGGCGCAGGCCAATGGCTTCGGGCTGGTGACGCAGGTGCTGGCTCAGAAATTTACTCAGGCGGGTGGTGGCTTTGGAGTCCATACGGGTTAAGGTAGCGCGAACTTTGTAGTTCGTGTCCCCGCGCCGCGAGATTGCAACACCGACGGCGTGAAAACGCGAACTACAAAGTTCGCGCTACAGTCCGCCCTACATCCCGACCTTTGCGCCATGCCGCACCTCGAAGAACACGTTTCGCTCCGCCCTTTCAACACGTTTGGCCTCGACGTGATGGCCCGCTATTTTGCCCGCTTTGCCTCGGCCGAGGAGCTGCGCCAACTGCTGGCCCTACCCCTCGTGCAGGCGGGGCCGCTGCTGATTCTGGGCGGTGGCTCCAACCTGCTGCTGACCCAGAACTTTGCCGGCGTGGTGCTGAAGAATGAGATTAAAGGGCTGGAAATCATTAGCGAAGAGGCCGGCACGCACACGGCCCTGGTGCGCGCCGGGGCCGGCGAGAGCTGGCACGGAATGGTGGAATACGCCTTGGACCAAGAGCTGAGCGGCATCGAAAACCTGTCGCTGATACCGGGCACGGTGGGCGCGGCACCGCTCCAGAACATCGGGGCCTACGGGGCCGAGCTGCAAGACACCTTCGAGCGGCTGGAGGCGCTGGCAATCGGCACCGGCGAGCTGCGGGTTTTTACTAAAGAAGACTGCGGCTTCGGCTACCGCGAAAGCGTGTTTAAGGGGCCGCTGAAGGGGCAGTTCGTGGTGACGGCCGTGGTGCTGCGCCTGCACCGGGCCAGCGCCGGGCGGCCGGTCAACGTGAGCTACGGCGCCATCCAGGACACGCTCACTGATTTGGGCATCGAAACCGAGCCTACCTCCCGCCACGTGAGCGACGCCGTGGTGCACATCCGGCGCTCGAAGCTGCCCGACCCGGCCGAAATCGGCAACGCGGGCTCGTTCTTCAAAAACCCCGAAATCTCCCAGCATAAGTTTGACGAGTTGAAGAGTCGCTACCCCTCGCTGCCGGGCTACCCGGTGCCGGGCGGCGTGAAAGTGCCCGCCGGCTGGCTCATCGAGCAGGCTGGTTTTAAGGGCTTGCGGCGCGGGCCGGGCGCGGGCACCCACGGCGTGCACGAGCGCCAGGCGCTGGTGCTCGTGAACCACGGCGGTGCTACGGGCCAGGAACTTCGCGAATTGGCGGAAGAGGTTATTCGGGCCGTGGGCACGCAGTTTGGCATTGAATTACATCCCGAGGTGAACATTCTGTAAAGAGAAACTTCGCACTATGTGGCAAGTCGGGGTGCGCGCCGGAGCCGCCGCCAGCCCAGCCCTACCCCCAGCAGCAGCAGCCAGGGCGCGTAGTCGTCGAGCGGCACGGCCGTCACTTCATTGGGTGCCTCCTGGGCGTCGAGGTTGGCGTTAGCGGCTAGCGTTTGCGCCTGCTTGCGGCGCAAAGCGGCTTTTTGCGACGCGTTTTCGAGGGCTAAAAATGACGTCAACGGCGTGAGAATTCGGTAGGTGAAGCTAGCCTGAACCCAGGCCAGGCGCTGGTCGTCGGCCGCGGCGGGATGCAGCGTTTGCCACTGGTCGTAGCCGCGCAGCAGCAGGCCCGCCAGCCAGCGCGAAGACGAGCCGGCCGGAGCCGGCAGCGCCGCCGCGGGCTCGCGCAGCACCACGGCGGGCTGGCCGGTGGCCGGCAAATAAGCGCGGGCGTGGGCGGCACTCGGCCAGGCCCGCACGGCCAGCGTGGGCAGCGCGGCGGGGGGTAGGGACTGGGCTGCCGCCTGCCCCAGCGCGTGCCGCTCGGCCCGGCCATCGGCGCCCAGCACCAGCCAAGTGTCGCCTTCGGGATAGGCCGGGGCAAAGGCCGCGAAATCGGGCGCGAGCACCGTGGCGGCCAGCGTATCGGTCACGGCCACCAGCACGGGGTAGGTGGGCGCGGGGTGCTGCCAGGCCTCGGCCAGCACGCGCTGCACAGCGCCGGTGAGGTAGCAGCCGCCCGCATTGGGAAAGGCGTCGAGCGCCGCCTGCCAGTCGGCCCCGGCCGGCACGGGCGTGGCATAGGTGTTTACCAGGGTGAAGCGCGGCGGCCCCAGCGCCGCGTGCTGGCGCAGAAAAGTGGCTACCCGTGCTTTGTAAGCCACTTTGCGGCCGGCCTTACCAGCCGATACATCAAGCAGAAAATGATAGTAGGGCTGCCGCCGCACCAGGGGCAGCCGCTGCTGGGCGGCAGCGCTCAGGTACACTACCCCCCCGCCGGGCGTGGCCACGGGCCCGGCCGGCGGGGGAACCTGGGCAGCCGTGCCCAGCGCCAGCGAGCGGCCGTCGATGGTCAGCGTTACGGGTTCCTTGTGCAGCACCTGGAAGCCGGTGCGGCGCTCGGCGGCCAGCGCCACGGGGTACACGCGCAGGCGCAGGCGGTCGGGGCCCACGTAGGTGAGCAAGCCGGGGTCGCGGCGGTCGGTTTGGTGAGTAATCTGGGCATATACCCAGTCAGCGGCTTTTTTTTCGGCCAAAATCCCTGGCTCACGGCGGCCGTTGAGGTCAAGGTAGTAGCCGCCCACCCAGCAGCCGGGGGGTAGGGCAAAGGTGGTCGTGTACTCGGCCGCAGGTTGGGTAGCACTTGGGTTGGCCACGGCTAAGTCAACCCAACTCACCCAGGCTTGCTGGCGGGCATCGTAGGTGCTGCGGGCCGTGAGCTGCCGCAAAGTAGCGGTGGCTGGCGGGTTGCCAAATCCCGCGCCGCCTACTCCCTCGGGTCCGGCCGGACTACTCACAAAAATTCGCTCCAGCGCGTTTATCTTGTCCGCGGATAACGTTAAGTTGTCCAGCACCAGCCAGTTGTAATACGTCGAAAGATAGGGCTGCTGCGAGTTGGTGTAGAACTGCCGGCTGTTGTCTTTGTGCTGGCGCACCACGGCCAGGGTTCGGGCGAGGGCGGCCGCGTCGAGGTCATATTTGCGGGTAAAATCGGGGCTGTAGGCGTAGGCCAGGGCCGCGTGCAACACCCGGCGGTCGTGGTAATAATCGGCCGTGAGCAGCAGCGGCAGCACGGCCGCGCCGCCCAGCAGCGCGGCCCGCGGCACCCAGCGCGGGTAGTGCGCCCGCAGCGCGGCCACATCGTCGGCCAGGGCGTGCAGGTGCACCACCAGCAGCACCAGCGGCGTCAGCATTAGAAAGCCCACGCCGATGGCGACAACGGCCAGCAGCGACAGCGGCAGAAACGGCAGGAACACCACAAAGAAGTAGCCCGTGTAGCTCAGCAGCACGCTGCGGCCCAGCAGCAGCGCCAGCCGCCCGCGCGGCGCGGCGGGGGTAGGCCAGCACAGCAGCACCCCGTTGAGTGCCGCCAGCCCGTAAAACCACGGCCGGTTGAAGTCACCGAAAATGTTGGTTTCGCCAAACTGATTAAGCCATAGTCCCGCGTTCACGGCCAACCCCAGGAGCGGTAAGAGCAAGGTGATGACGACTTTCCAGATTATGCTTAGCTCATCAGTGGCCCGGCGCAGGGTCATAATATAGGCCCCCCGCACCAGCAGAAACAAGAAGAGCAAGGTGCCGGCTACCGCTAAAATCAGTAAAACTGTTTCCGTTACCGCGTTATTCAGCCAGCGCCAGCTACCAAGCGAACCCAGGATTCCACCCATCAATAACCCTCCCAGCGGCACCGCGGCAGCCAACCCCCAGGTGAGCGCCAGGCTGTGCGGCGGGCGGGCCGGGGTAGCGCGCATCACCAGCACCAGCACCGAGTAAGCCAGCGTGGGCATGACGAACGTCCAGATGGCTAGCAGGATATCCGTCGGCAGCAGCCAGCGCGGAATCTCGAATGGCACCAGCGTGCGGTCGTTGCCCGTGCATAGCAGCAGAAATGCCCCGTAGGCCAGCAGCGCCGCGCCCGCGTACCAGGCGCTCACCGGCCGGCCGCGCCGCCCGGCCCAGCCCGCGTAGCTCAGGGTGCCCAGCAGCAGCCCGGCCAGCCCCAGCGCCAATTGCCCCCACAGCGCCACGCTGGCCGGCGGCAGCAGCGTCTTTATCACCCCAAACTCGCCCCAGCACAGCAGCGCCAGCAGCCCCAACGGCAAAACGGTAACCAGCAGTAGCCAGTTGGGTTTGAGTAAGTTGCGCATAGCAGAAATAGGGCGAAGCAGAAGAGTAGCGGTTCCTACCCCACTGGGCAGGCATCAGCCGCAGTTCTGCAAATGTATTGCGAAGAACTTTGCAATTCAAAGCACATTCGCTAAAAAGTTAGCGTCGCGTCAATTGCGAGTTTGTTTTGAACAATGACCAAGCACTATCCGGCTTTTGCTGTTGTGCTAATCGTGCGGTAGCGGCCAGCGCGCCGCACCGCTTTTTTCTATGCTTTCCGAACCTACTTACCTGGGAGCCCGCATGGTGGCCCCGGCCCTCGAAGTCCATTTTGCGCAGCACCGGGCGGCGGCCACCCAGCACTGCGATTCCCTACCCCCCACCCCACCGGCGGCGCTGCTCGAAGCCATTATCGACGTGGCCTTTTGGGCCAGTCTGCGCCGCGAAGAGGGCCGGCCGCCGCGCATTTCGCTGGCGCTGCTCACGCCCGAGGAAGCCGGGCACCCGCTGCTGTTTGGGCACCGGCTGCGCCTTACGCCGCAGGTACTCATTAAGTTAGCGCCGGCCGTGGAGCACCCTGGCATTCACCTGGGGGTAGGGTTTGATGAGGAGGGACTCTACATCTGGGGCACGGCCACGCAGGTGCCGCCGGTGTGCTTCGTGCTCGAAGTGGTGGAGCCGGGCCTGCTGGTGGCCAAGCACCGCCGGGCCGATGGCTTCGGCAAATTTTTGAACGTGGCCGTGCTGCGGGGCGACCACATTCGGGTGGTGGACGAGGACACGCAGGGCCTGGCCGACTACCCTACTTTGCGGGCCGCCCTGCCGGCCATTGCGCAGCCCGCCACGTCCGGCACCGGCCCGGCCGTGGATGTGCGCCTGGAGCTGGCCCGCGCCATGCGGGCGCACGGGCGCGGCGGCTTGCTGCTGGCCGTGCCGCCCGGCTCCGAGGCCTGGCGCGCGTCCATTGTGGCGCCGCTGGGCTACCCGGTGGTGCCGGCCTATGCCAGCATCTCCGATTTGCTGGCCGAGCCCGACCACAGCCGCCGCGACTGGCAGGACGACCTGCTCGAAGCCATTGAAGTACTGGGCGGCTTCACGGCCGTGGACGGGGCCACCATCGTCAACCGGCGCTTCGAGCTGTTGGGGTTTGGGGCCAAGGTGACGCGCCGCGCCGACGGCACCGCCGTGGAGGAAATCCTGCTCAGCGAGCCCGTGGTGGGGTCGAGCCCGACCCGCCTGCACCCGGCCAAAAACGGCGGCACCCGCCACCTGGCCGCCGCGCAGTTCGTACACGACCAGCCCGATGCCCTGGCCCTGGTGGCTTCGCAGGATGGTAACTTCACCGTCTTTTCGTGGTCGGCGGAGCTGCAACTGGTGCACGCGCACCGCATCGACGTGCTGCTGCTGTGAGCCGGGCCTACCCCGCCCGCGGCAGTTGCAGCTGGCTAAGTATACTGTCCAAAAGGGCAGTAGCGCGAACTTTCCAGTTCGTGCGCGAGCGCTAGCGAGCAGGGTCGTTCGCGCCGCGCGGTGCCGCCTGCTCGCTAGCGCTCGCGCACGAACTGGAAAGTTCGCGCTACTCTTCAGCCGGCCACGGCCACCGCGACCGGCGGCTTGCCGACGCGGCCCAGGTGCGTATCCTGAAAGCCGGAGGTGTACTTGAGGCCGTAGCCCAGCACGCGGTCGAGGCTGATGTGGAACAGCAGCACGGTGCCGGCCAGCAGCAGCGCCGGGTGGCCCAACTCCCAGCCGGCGGCGGCCAGCGCCAGGGCCAGCAGCTTGTGGTGCGCAAAATTGTAGCAGTAGGCCCCAACGTGCGGCCCGGCCAGGTAGCCCAGCGCGCTTAGGTCGGGCACCAGAAACAAGGCCGGTAGCCACCACCAGGCGTAGGGCAGGTGGGCAAACACGAGCAGGGCCAGCAGCAGCGAGGCGGCTTCGTCCAGGGTCAGCAGGGTTTTCATGGGGAATTTGAGTTGGTCGATTGACCCCACAAAATTCCCCTACCCCCTCCCCTTGCGGCGATAACAAAAGCTAAGAAATGCCGCCGCCCTCGGCCGCCACCCGCGCCCGGATGCGGCTCAGCGACACCGCCGTAATGCCCAGGTAGTTGGCTACCAGGTGCTGCGGAATCCGTTCCAGAATCTTGGTTTTGCCGCTGCGCAATAGCTGTCGGTAGCGCTCCTCGGGCGAGAGCAGCAGCTGCTCGACCAGCCGCGCGTCGGTGCCCAGCAGATGGTACTCGGCCACCAGCCGGCCAAAGCGTTCGTACACCGGCCACTCGTCGTAAAGCCGGCGCAGCACGGCGTAGTCGAACACCACCAGCTCGCAATCGGCCAGGGCCTGAATGCTGAACTGGCTGGGCTGGCCCGTCAGGCAGGATGGGTAATCGGCCAGCAAGTGATTTTCAAAGAAAAAATACGTGGTGCGCTCTTCGCCGCTGGGGCGGGGGTAGTAGAGGCGCAGCGCCCCGCTGAGCACCAGCCCCATTGCAGCGCGCCGCTGGCCGGCCGCCACGAAATGCGCGTGGCGGGCCAGGTGCACCGGCCGCAACGCGGCGGCCAGCGGCGCCCACTCCGCATCGGTAAGCGGCACGAAACGCTGGATGTAGGCGCGGAGCGGGTGCGTAGGTAGGGAAGGAAGTGAGGTGCGAAAAGAACGTCATTCCGAGCTTGCCGAGGAATCTCGCTCGCATCATTGAACGAAGCCCGGACGATGCGAGCGAGATTCCTCGGCAAGCTCGGAATGACGTTCTTTTCGCACCTCACTTCCTTCCAAATTCTACTTCAGCACGGCCAAGGTCACGCCGTCGCCGCCGCGGTCGGCGTGTTCGTCGCCCACGCTGGCCACGGCGCGGGTCTGGCGCAGGTAGTCGCGCACCACCTGGCGCAGCACGCCGTTGCCGCGCCCGTGCAGAACCCTCATTTCCGGGATGCCAAACATCACGGCATCATCCACATACACCATGAGCTTGGTGAGGGCATCTTCGGCGCGTTCGCCGCGCAGGTCGAGGGTAGGGCTGAAACCGGCCATGCGGCCCGTGAGGTTGAGGCTCGGGCCGCCGTTGTTGGCGGCGGCCACCTTGCGGGCGGTGGCTTCGCGTTCGCGCACTTCGGCCCGACTCAGCTTTTCGAGCTGATTGACTTTGACCAGCGTTTTCATACCGCCGAAAAGGACCTCGGCCGTTTTGCCCTTCACGCTCACGACCTCGCCGTGGCCGTCCTGGCCCAGAATCGCTACCCGGTCGCCGGTCGCCAGCGAGCCGGCCTCGGCCAGTTCGCGGGTGGGGCGGGCCTTGGGCGGCTCCACTTGCAGCTTTTCCCGCACGAAGGTATCGAGCTTCTCGCGGGCCTGCTTGGTCACGTCCTTGTCGGCCTGCGAGCGCCGGATTTCGCCGATGGTGGCCTCGATTTGCTGGTTGGTGTTCTGGAGCAGCTTCTTGGCCTGGTGCTTGGCCTCGCGCAGAGTTTCGGTGCGGGTGTCTTCGAGGTGCTTTTTGAGGTCCAGGTATTCCTGGGTGAACTTGCGGAGGCCGTTTTGCAGCTTTTCGGTGTCGCGCAGCTTGGTTTCCAGCTCGGTTTTGTCCCTTTCGAGGCCTTCGAGCAGCTGGTCGTAGCGGATTTTATCCTTACCCACGAGCTGGGTAGCGCGCTCCACGAGCTGCCGGGGCAGGCCAATTTTGCGGGCAATCTCGATGGCAAAGCTGCTGCCCGGCTTGCCGATTTCGAGGCGATAGAGCGGCTGCAAACGCTCGGGGTCGTAGCGCATGGCGCCGTTCACGAGGCCGTCAGTTTTTTCCGCGAAATTTTTGAGGTTGGTGTAGTGGGTCGTAATTACCCCAAACGCCCGCGCCTGATTGAGCTGCTCTAGCACGGCCTCGGCAATGGCGCCGCCCAGGCTGGGCTCGGTGCCGGTGCCGAATTCGTCAATCAGCACCAGGCTTTTTTTATTGGCCACGGTCACGAACTGCTTCATGGCCAGCAGGTGCGAGGAGTAGGTCGAGAGGTCGTTTTCGAGGCTCTGCTCGTCGCCGATATCCAGCAAAATATCGGCAAACATGCCGGCCTCCGAATAGTCATCGCACGGAATGAGCAGGCCGCATTGCAGCATGTACTGCACCAGGCCCACCGTTTTGAGCGACACCGACTTGCCGCCCGCGTTCGGCCCCGAAATGACGAGAATGCGCTGCTCGGGCGTCAATTCGATATCGAGCGGCACCACTTCGCGCTTCACGGCGTCTTTGCCGGCGGCCTTGTTTTGCTCCTTGAACGTGAGCGCCAGCACCGGGTGGCGCACGCCGCGCCAGCGAATGAGCGGGCGGCTACTCAGCTCGGGCAGCTGGGCATCCAGCTCGCGGGCCAGCCGGGCTTTGGCCCGAATGAAATCGAGCAGACCGAGGTAGTTGTAAGCCTTGCGCAGGTCGGGCAGGTGCGGGCGCAGCTGGTCGGTGAGGCTGGTGAGCAGGCGAATCAGCTCGCGCTGGTAGGCATTTTCGAGGTCCTTGATGTCGTTGTTCAGCTCAAAAACCTCGGACGGCTCAATAAAAACCGTCTGGCCCGAGGCCGACTCGTCGTGAATGAGGCCGCGCACGCGGCGCTTGTGCTCCGCCACGACGGGCAGCACCAGCCGCCCGCCCCGGATGGTGGGCTCGGCATCGCCAGGAATCCAGCCCTCACTTTTGGCGTGGCGCAGCACGGTGGCAATCTGCTTGCGCAGCTGGCCCTGGCGCTGAATCAGCTCCTGGCGCACCTGGCGCAGCAGCGGCGAAGCGTCGTCGCGCACCTGGCCCTCATCGTCCACCACTTTGTCGAGGGCGGCCAGCAGGTTGCGGTCGGCCTGAATGCCAATGCCCAGCAACCGGAGGGTAGGGTACAGATTCTCCGGCGCGTTGGTGAAAAACGTGAGCGCCGACCGGATGGTGCGCAGGCTCATCTTGACCTCGAAGAACGCGGCCACGTCGAGGTAAGCCCCCGGCAGCGAGGCGCGCTTGAGATGCACGCTCACATCGTAGTAGTGCGCGCCCGGAAACTCGCTGCCGCCGGCCAGCAGCTGCCGAAACTCGTCGGTCTGGGCCAGGAGCTTGCTGAGCTGCTCGTAGTCGGTAGTAAACTGCATGTTGGCCACATACTGCCGGCCCAGGGCCGAAAGGCAAAGCTGCTCCAGCAGCTCGCGCAAGGTGGCGAAGCCGATTTTGGCTTCAAAATTCTGGGGTACTAACAAATCGACTAACTGCGGATATAATTGGCTGACTGGCCGCGAAGGTAAAACAGCGAACGGGGCCGGAAGATTCGGCGGGGCAACAGTTGCTTTCTTTTGTAAGTGCCCACGCTTGTAGCCACGGGACAGATTATATCTTGTACGAAAATCAGGCCGAGTCACTATGAGGCATCATTTTGGCTGACCGTTGTGCATGAAACACTTATTACCTTCTACTTGGCAGCTAGTGGTGGCCAGCCTGACTATGCTAACGGTCAGCCAAGCCGGAGCACAGAGCTTTGACGCAGCCAGCCACTACTCTACCGGCACCGACAGCCGGCCGCTGTCCGTAGCCGTGGGCGACGTTACTGGTGACGGTGTTGCCGACTTGCTCACTGCCAACGAAGGCAGCAATACGCTAGGGGTGTTGCCCGGACGGGGCGACGGCACCTTTGGCACGGCCAGTACATACCCGGCCGGTCTGGCCCCTCAAGCCGTTCAATTAAGCGACCTTGATGGTGACGGGTGGCCCGATGCAGTGCTGGCCGGTGTTGCTGGCGTAGCCGTACTAAAAGGGCTGCCTAATGGAAAGTTTGGGCCGGCTACCACCTACCCGGCCAGCATGTCGGACTACCCCGGCTCACTCACGGTAGGCGATGTGAACCACGATGGCCGCCCTGATGTAGTCACGGTGTGCCAGTCCAATAGCACGGCCTATGTCCTGCTTAATCAACCTGATGGCACGCTGACCATAGCTACTTACTCGCTGGGCTATAGCCAGCCCCAAGGCGTAGTGCTAGGCGACGTGACGGGCGACGGACATCCAGACTTGGTAATTTCCGACTCTGAAAGTATTCTGGTGGCTAAGGGCACCGGCACCGGCAGCTTCGAGCCGCCGCAGGCTTACCTGGCTAGCACAGCGGGCATATCGGACACCCTGATAGGCTTAGGATTAAGTGACCTCGATGGCGACGGCTTACTGGATGTAGCCGCCGTTCAGACGGTGGGGGCAACGGTGAATGTGCTGCATAACCAGGGCGGTGGCGTTTTTCACCTCGTGGGCCGCTACCCTACGGCAGGTTTACGCCCTCTCTCACTTGCCTTGGCCGATGTGACGGGCGATGGGCTGCCCGATGTAGTCACAACCAACTTCGCTTCCGCTTCCGTTTCGGTACTGCCGGGCCTGGGCAATGGCCTGCTGGGCAGCCCAGTAGTCTATCAAACCAGCCCAAACGGCTCTCCCATTGTCCTGGCACTGGGCGACCTCAATGCAAATAGCCTACCCGACATTATCGTAGCTAACTTCACCGACTACTCGGTTGAAGTGTTACTCAACTCATTGCCTGCCCTCTATCTCAACAGCCCCCATAATGGCAGTGCGGGCAGCGCCCTCACCCTGCGCGGCAATAAGTTGACCGGCGCAACAGCGGTGGTTTTTTCCCAAGGTTCCCGGATGTCCGCCTCCGTGCCAGCTAGCAGCTTTACGGCCACTAATTATTCGGCAGCACCCCAAACCATCACGCTACCAATCCCGACCATCCTGGCACCAGGACCCTACACAGTGGGCGTGATTACACCAGCCGGGACCACCAGCACATTGCCATTTTCGGTATCAACGCCGCTGGCACAGGTCAGCCCAGCGCCAACGGCTACCGTAGAAATTACTCCCAATCCGGCCCACGGGCTCGTGAACGTGGTTGCGCCGGCCATAGCAGGCGTAAAAGAAGTTGAGGTACGCTTGTATGATGCGCTGGGCCGCGAGGTATTTGCCCGACAGTTACCACTTCCCCTCTCGGGTCTATGCTTTCCTCTGAACGTAGAGGGACTGCCAGCCGGCCTGTATTTATTGCGCACCCAGGCCGGAGAAAAGCAAATCATAAGCCGACTGCTACTTAACTAAAGTCATCTTTCGCCCAAAACAGCTTGATGACTCCGCTGGTTACAAACTTCTAAAGGCACTGCATAAAATTATCTTATTTTTAATAAAATACATAATATTATAATTTCTCCGTAAACAGCGCAAAGTTGTATTTCACCGAGTCATTTGGGTCTAGCAACCACAAGTTAGCCGTCAGTGCCGCCGCCGCTTGCCAGGCTACTTTTTCGCGCTGCAATAATCCCAGCATCCACGCCTGGCGCTCGACGGGCACGTCGGATGGGACAGATTAATTAGCTGGGCGAAAGGCGCGTTCAGAGGCCGAAATCGACGCCGTTAGTGTCGCGTCGCCCCAGCCAGCGCCGGTACGTTGCCGAAGATGCCTTGCTACCGATGGTAACGGGGGTGGCCTCCCTAAATTAAAGGTGCTGCACCAAGGGGTAGTAAGGTGCGGAGCATGCCCCCACTAAGGCGCGTTGCGGCGGGCGGCGGCGGCCCGCCAGGCCACCACGTAGGCCGCATAGCCCCCAATCACCCCAGATACGTTGCCATGAATGCCGCCCCCGTTGCCAAAAATCGCCAGGGCCAACGCGCCTATTATCAGCGTAAAAATCACGAGCAGATAAGTGGAAACAGGCCTCTCGAAGAAGCTTTTTTCGCGGCGCACAGCCACGCCGGTGGGGTTAGGCGCGGCCCCCATCGCCTGCTCGAAGGCGGCCAGCAAGGCACTCAGGTCGGCACCCTTTGCCAAAGCCCCGGCACCACGTAGCTTGAGGGGCGGGGCATCAGCGCGATTCAGGCGCAGCTCTTCGGTGTTGTTGAAGTTGGAGTAGCGGTAGGTGCTGATGTCGGCCAGGCGCAGCGTCTGGGTGAGGCGGGGTTCGGGGCGCAGGTCTTCGATGCGCAGCTCGTTGGGGGTGAGGGTGATAACGGCGGGCACTATGGCCGCTCGCCGGTACGCTCGCCAGCCCAGGTAGCCGCCGCCGCCCACAAGCAGCGCAATAACCAGTAGCTTCACCACATCGTCGGCAATGGTCACCGCCGCCCAAATACTCGCCCCAACCATCGCAAAAAGACCCAGCATCGTCAGCGTCATAATTTGCCCGGTGCGGGTGGTGTCGAAGAGTTTCAGCTCGAAGGTTTGGCTAGGCATGGGCAGGCGACAAAAGCGGCACAAGCTAAGGTGGCAGCCAAAGCTACTGTGGCACTTGCGTAGGCCCGTCCTCCCCTACCGCTGGCAGCGCCACATCAGCCCTGCTACTACGGCCACGGCCAGCAGCGAGCCCAGGCGCAGGGCCAGAAATACCCAGGCGGGTAGCTCGGGGCCTTTCGAGTTTTCCATAAAAGCATGTACGGCAAGCCGCTTACTCGGGATGCCTCTACCCTACCCCCTCTCCAAACAACGCAAAGTCGTACTTCACCGGGTCATTCGGGTCCAGCAAACGCAAGTTAGCCGTCAGCTCCTCGGCCGCCTGCCAATCCACTTTTTCGCGTTTTAGCAGGCCCAAAATCCGCGCCTGGCGCTCGACATGCACGTCGATGGGGCAGATGAGCTCGCTGGGCGAAAGGCGCGTCCAGAGGCCAAAATCGACGCCGTTCTGGTCGCGGCGCACGAGCCAGCGCAGGTACATATTGAGGCGCTTGCAGGCCGAGCCGCAGGCGGGCGTGGCCACGTGCTTGCGGGTGCGGGCGGGCGCGTCGGGCAGGCTAAAAAACAGGTCGTGGAAGTTTATGAGCCGCTCGCGCGTGGTGGTGCCGGGCAGGAAAGCGTCTTCCAGAGAGTTGTGCTCCCCATAAAACCAGCGCAGCCAATGCACGAAATATAGCAGGTCGGTATCGCAAAAAGTGCGGTGGCAGAAGCCGAGCAGCTTTTTCAAGTCGTCGTCCTGGTGCTGGGTGATGAACTGGTAGGGCGCATCGTCCATGCGCGCCAGCAGCTCGCTGGTTTTTTTGAGGATGGTAGGGCGCTGGCCCCAGGCCAGCAGCGCGGCAAAAAGGCCGCTGATTTCAATATCCTGCCGCTGCCGGAAGCGGTGCGGAATGCTCACCGGGTCTTTGGCCAGGAAGGCGGGCTGGTTGTGGCGCTCGGCGCGCTCGTCGAGCAGGGCGCGCAGTTGGGCTAGGTTCAGCTTAGACATTGGTTGGTAAGAGAGGTAAAAAAGAACGTCATGCTGAGCTTGCCGAAGCATCTCTACCACGCCGTGAGGATTACTATTCCAACGGCGCGAGCGAGATGCTTCGGCAAGCTCAGCATGACGTTCTTTTTAGTTAAATTCGGCCCTACGGCACGTAGCTCGTCTCGACCCGAAACTTGCTGTCGGTGGTGCCGAGCTTCTGCACGGCGCGGGGCGAGAGGCGCACCAGGATGTTGTCGTTTTCGCCGGTATCAGGCAATACGCCGATGACGCGCACGTACACCGACTGGCCATTCATCTGGTTTTTGACCTGCATGATGGTGCCAATGGGCGCCGTTTTGTGCAGAGCCAGGTACTTATCGGTACCGCTGCTGGCAATGGGGGCCGCGATGCCCACTTCCGTCCGGCGGCCCGATAGCTCGCTGGCGCGGGTGGGCGATTTAGTTTCGGCTACCTCTTCACGTTTTTCGGCGGGGGTAGCAGCGGTCACGGTGGCAATCTGGGCCTCTTTGGCGGGGTTGATTTTGGGGGCGGCCGGCTCGGGCGCGGCGGGGGGGTAGCGGCCACGGGCGGCGCGCCCGCCTCAGCGTCACGCAATTGCAGCTGCTGGCCCACGCGCACCGCGCCGCCGGCCGGCAGGTGGTTGAGCAGAATCAACTCGGCGGGCGAAACACCAAAGCGCCGGGCAATGCCGAACAGTGTTTCACCCTTGGCCACGGTGTAGCGCTCAGGCACGTTGGCCGGGGCGGAGGGGGTAGGGACCGTCGAAATGCGGGCGGCGGTGGTTTTGGCCGCGCCGCCGGGCCGCGGAATAAGCACGATTTCGCCAATGCCCAGGCCGGCTTTCAACTGCGGATTGGCGGCCGTAATCTGGTCAACCGACACGTGGTAGTGGCGGCTGAGGCCAAACATGGTTTCGCCCTGGGCCACGCGGTGGCGCACGAAGCGCTGGCCGCCGCGCATTTCCTGGCCAATAGAATCGGTGGGTAGGCGGTGGGTGGGCATCTGCGCGGCCACCGGACCGTGCAGCGAGTTCATAATCAAGAAGGAAGCGAGCAGACTCATGCGTAAACCAAAGCTAAAGATGTACCAAAACCCACCACCGGCGGGCCCCGGCGCCAGGCCAGCGGTAGGCAAAGTAACTACGTAGCGGCCGGGCGGCGCTAGTTTCGGGCCAACGAAAGGTTCCGAACTCCCGGTTTTGAGCCCCTACTCCTTGCTCACTGCTCCTTATCCCATGTCTGCCCTCGGTATTATCCCGGCCCGCTTTGCCTCTACCCGTCTGCCCGGCAAGCCGCTGGTGGACCTGGGCGGCCAAACCATCATTCAGCGCGTGGTGGCGCAGGCCCGGCTGGCGGGCCTGGCCCGCGTGGTAGTGGCCACCGACGATGCGCGCATCCTGGACCACGTGCGCGGCTTTGGGGGCGAGGCCGTGCTCACGCGCGCCGACCACCCCAGCGGCACCGACCGCGCCTGGGAGGCGTTTGAGCTGCTGGGCAGCCCGGCCGAAGTTAGCTGCATCGTTAATATTCAGGGTGATGAGCCGTTCATTCAGCCGGCCCAGATTAATGCGCTGGTGGGGCTGTTTACCCAGGTGCAGCCGCCGGCCATTGCCACGCTTATCAAGCCCGTGCTCACGGAGGAGGAGCTGTTCAGCCCGCACCTGCCCAAAGTCGTGACCGACTACCGCGGCCACGCGCTCTATTTCAGCCGCCACCCCCTACCCTACCAGCGCCAGCACGCGCCCGCCGAGTGGCTGCGCCACCACCGCTACTACCGCCACTTGGGCCTGTACGCCTACCAGCCCGACGTGCTGCGCCAGCTCACGCGCCTGCCCCCCTCGCCGCTGGAGGTGGCCGAAAGCCTGGAGCAGCTGCGCTGGCTGGAGGCCGGCTTCACGATTCAAACGGCCATCACGGAGCTGGATGCCTTCGGCATCGACACGCCCGAAGATGTAGCGCGAGCCCGCGTAAGATTGGGGATTTAGTAGGGCGCGGGGCTTGCCCCCGCCCGCCGTTGAACAGCTCGGACTGGCTTCGTTCAACGACGGGCGGGGGCAAGCCCCGCACCCTACTCCTTCCAAATTACCTTACGGCTGCGGCTGCATTCCAAACCACTGGCTTCGTTCAACGACGGGCGGGGGCAAGCCCCGCACCCTACTCCTTCCAAATTACCTTACGGCTGCGGCTGCATTCCAAACCGGATGCGCAGCGTGCAGGCCGAGCGCACGGGTTTGCCGCCGGCGCGGCCGGGGTTCCACCAGGGCATGAGACGCACCACGCGCAGGGCTTCTTCGTCGAAGCCATTGCCGCAGCCCTTCAGCACTTGCGCGTCCAGGATTCGGCCGGTTTCATCGACTACGAAGCTCACGAAAACCGCCCCGGCTATGCCGGCTTGCTGGGCTTTTTCGGGATAATGGGCATTTTGGCGCAGGTAGGCGGTGTAGGCAGTTTCGCCACCGGGAAAAGAAGCTATTTCTTCGGCGTACACTACGCCGTTGCTGCCGGCGCCCACGGCTGGCTCTACGCTGGAAGGCGGCGCTACCCCCACTGCGTACAGCGTAACGGCCACACCACTACGGGCTTGCACGGCTAGCGCCTGCGCCTGGTACCCGGCACAGGTGAAGACCAGTACTGGATTAAGGGCTTCTACGGCAACCAGGAAATTACCGGTCGAATTGGTCGTAGTGACGGTGGACGTGCCTTTCACGGCTACCACTACGCTAGGCAGAGGTAGGCCCTTGTCGTTGAGCACGCTACCAGTAATAGTAACAACGGCCGGGCGCGCCAGTTGGGATGCGCTACCGGGGGCACACCACCCGGCGCGGCTGCCGCCGAGGAGCATAGCTGCCTGCAGCAGTAGCAGCAGGACGGAAGAAGGTAAATTTTGTACCATAGCAAGAAAACAAATAAGATGGGAATGCGCTGGCAAGTTTACGAGACCGCGCGCGAAATCCTATCAAATTTTCAGCCTAACTTACTACTAATCTGCATTCGGCAAGCAAAAACGTTTGTTGCAACACGTTTGCGCTGAATTTCTGTTTTAGGAGAATATTTTTTATGATTATTCTCCTAATTATCAGGTATCAGCTGACTTGCGGGCTGTGTTCACAGTTTGCTGCTCGTCGCCGCTTTCGCGGCGCTCCTGCTGCATCTCCTTAGAGAGAAAGAAATTGAGCGCCGTCCGAATCACGGCAATGGCCCCGAGCTTGCCAATCTGCTCCCAACTCGGCGCGATGGCCGTGGAGAGGATGTCGGCTCCGAGCTGAAACTCCAGCGCCAGGGCCAGGTAGCGCGCCAGCGTGAGCCGGATGGCCGTGAAATCGGCCGTGCGCCGGGCCAGCAGCGCCCGCACCAGCAGCCCGCCCGCCACCAAGATGCCCAGCGAAATAATGAGCGCGCCCACCACCTCCACGCCCAGCTTCAGCCACTGCACGCCGGCTACTACCCCCTCCTCCGTGCGCGAAAAAACAGTGGCGGGTATTTCGGGAATTGGAAGCATGGCTCAAAGAACGGTGGTAAAGCGCCGCAGCAAGTAGGCCGAGCCGCGCTGCACGGCCAGCAACACCAGCACCAGCCCCACGGCCAGCCCAAACAGCGCCAGGCTGCCCTCGCCGCTGCCCGCTCGAAACGCGAAACTGAGCGCCGTGCCCACGGCCGGCGGGTGCATGGTATTGGTGCTTATCATCAACCCGATGATGCCGACCAGGGCCAGCGCGGCGCTCGGGTAGCCGGGACCCAGCCAGGCGTGCAGCCCGTAGCCCAGCACCGCCGCGCCCAACTGGCTCACTACCAGCGTGCGGACGCTGTTGGCTGGGTGGCTGGGGTCGAGGTAAATGAGAAAGCAGCTGCTGGCCAACGAGGCAAACAGCAGCTGCTGGTTGCTGAGCAGCTTGAGGAGCCACAGCAGCCCCAGCACCGTGAGGGTGGGTAGCAACGCGAGGAGCATCTCGCGCTGCCAGCTCAGGCGCGGGCGGCTGAGCGGCGCGCCGGGGGTAGGGAGCATAGGTAAGGGGTAGAAGGGTAAGGGTTTGTCATTGCGAGCACAGCGAAGCAACCGCATCAGAACGACCCGTCTGCGTAACGTCACTTACTGAAACGACTAGCGTGGGTTTCGTTTGGGTGCGATTACTTCGCTGTGCTCACAATGACAAACGCTTACCCTCCTACCCTACTCAAGCCCAGCGCCGCGCCGCGCCGGAGGAGGAGCGCATAAGCGGGCTCCCACTCGTTGGGCACTTCGCCTTCCAGAATAGCCTCTAAGACAGCCTCTTTCAGCTCGCCCACCTGGCGCGAGGGCTTCAGGCCGAAGGTTTCCATGATAACCTCGCCGGTGATGACGGGCTTGAAATTGCGCAGGTGGTCTTTGGACTCGATTTCGCGCAGCTTTTCTTCTACCGTATCGAAGTTTTGGAGGTAGCGGGCTTTGCGCTGGTGGTCCTTGCTGGTGATATCGGCCCGGCACAGCAGCATAAGGCGGTCAATGTCGTCGCCGGCTTCGAAGAGCAAACGCCTTACGGCCGAGTCGGTTACGATGTCCTTGCTGAGCACGATGGGCCGCAGGTGCAGGCGCACCAGCTTCTGCACCAGGCGCATTTCCTCGCCCAGCGGCAGCTTGAGCGCCGTGAAAAGGCCCGGCACCCAGCGCGCGCCCTTGTCCTCGTGGCCGTGGAAAGTCCAGCCCACTTTAGGGTCGTAGCGCTTGGTGGCGGGCTTGGCGATGTCGTGCAGAATGGCGGCCCAGCGCAGCCACAGGTCGCCGCCCGCGGCGGCCACGTTATCAAGCACTTGCAGGGTGTGGTAAAAATTGTCCTTGTGGGCATGCTGGCCCACTTTCTCTACCCCATACAGTTCGGCCATCTTCGGGAAAATGAGTTGCAACAAACCTGTTTGAAACAGCAGCTTGAAGCCGTAGCTCGGCAGCGGCGACTCGATTATCTTATTCAGCTCAATCGTAATCCGCTCCTGCGACATGATGCCAATCCGCTCCTTGTTGCGGGCGATGGCGTCGTAGGTATCGGGCTCGATATCGAAGTCCAGCTGGCTGGCAAACCGGATGGCGCGCAGCATCCGCAGCGGGTCGTCGCTGAAGGTGATATCCGGCCCCAGCGGCGTGCGAATGGTCTTGGCGGCCAGGTCTTTCATGCCCTCGTAGCGGTCCACGAGCGCGCCGAAATCGGCGGCGTTCAGGCTCAGGCCCAGGGCGTTGATGGTGAAGTCGCGGCGGGCCAGGTCGTCGTCCAGGGTGCCGGCCTCCACCTCGGGCTTGCGGCTTTCGGCGCGGTAGCTTTCCTTGCGGGCACCCACGAACTCGATTTCGCCGGCCTCTTCGGTGGGCAGCATGGCGGTGCCGAAGTTCCTGAACACCGTGACGCGGCCCCGCCCCGGCAGCCGCCGGCCCACGGCCTGCGCCAGCCGGATGCCGTCGCCCACCGTCACCACGTCAATATCCTTGCTGGCCCGTTGCAGCGCCAAATCGCGCACGTAGCCGCCGATGACGTAGGCCGGCTGCCCCAGCTCCTGGGCGGCGTCGGCAATGGTGCGGAAAATGGGCAGGTCGGGCAGCGTGGGCGTAGTCATGGGGGGTAGGGCAGTTTTGGTAAAGCGCGGCCCGCAACGGTTAGGCGGCGTGGGAACGCGAGCCGCAAAGTTCGCGCTACTTGGTGCTACTGCCCCGCGCGCCCCAGCCAGGCAGCCTCATTGCTGATAGCGTCTTACCAAAAAATGCGCAGATTCTCAGTGCCCGCCCTGTTGCTCGCAACCGGCCGCGCGTTCCGAAATACCTTGTGCGATTGGCCACGCACCCAGCGGCCTCCTCAATTTATATGCGTATCGCGCTCTTATTCTGGCTACTTGGGCTGGCCGGCTTTATAGCTGGCTGCCGCACGGCACCGCCCACCGCCGCCCGCGCGGCCCCTACCCCCCCTCGGGAGTTTGACGTGCGGGCCTACGGGGCCGTGGGCGACGGCCGCACCGACGACGCGCCCGCCCTGCAACGCGCGCTCGATGCCTGCGCGGCAGCCGGGGGCGGCCGGGTGCTGGTGCCGGCCGGCGGCACCTTCGTGGCCGGGCCGTTTGCGCTGCGCTCGCACGTGGAGCTGTGCGTGGCGAGCGGGGCCACCATCCGGGCCAATCCCGACCCGAGCCGCTACACGCAATCGGCTTTCGCCGCCGACAACCACGGCGAGGGCAGCCGCTGGATTAGCGCCGACAACCTGGAGCAGGTGACGCTGTGCGGCGGCGGCACCATCGACGGCAACGCCCCGGCCTTTCTGGGACCCGAAAGCGGCGACGCCTTCACCGTGAAGCGTGGCCCCAACGGCGAAGACATGCGCCCGCATGTGCTCACGCTGGTGGGAGTTAAAGGCCTGCGCATCCGCGACTTAACCATCGGCAACGCGGCCTACTGGAACATTCACCTGGCGGGCTGCGACGACGTGGCCATTGCTGACCTCACGGTGCGCAACGACCAGCGCGTGCCCAACAGCGATGGCATCGACGTGGACCACAGCCGCCGCGTGCGCATCACCAACTGCCACATCGAGTCGGGCGACGATGCCATCTGCCTCAAAAATCGCCGCGAATTTGCTGACCGCGGGCCGTGCGAAGACATCACCGTGAGCAACTGCACGCTCAGCTCGCGCTCCTGCGCCTTCAAAATCGGCTCCGAAAACGTGGACCACATTGGCCGGGTGGTGGTCGATAATTGCGTGGTGAGCAGCAGCAACCGGGGCCTGGGCATTCAAAACCGCGACGAAGGCACGGTATCCAACGTGCTGTTTTCCAACATCATCGTTGAGTCGCACTACTTCTCGGATACCTGGTGGGGTAAGGCCGAACCGATTTACGTCACCGCCTTTCGCCGGCCCGACCACGGGGCCAGCCGGCGCTACGCCCCCGGCCAGACCGAGGGCCGCGCCGGAGCCGTGCAAAACATTTATTTCAGCAACATAAAGTGTCAGAGCGAAAACGGCATCTACGTGAGCGGCGAAACGGCCGGCCTGGTCAGCAATATTTTCTTTGACCAGGTTGACGTGCAGCTCACCAAAACCACCGACCGGCCCGGCGGCGTGTATGACCAGCGCCCCGCGCCCGGCCCCGGCCTGGTGCCGGGCAACACTTCCGCCTTTTACCTCGACCGGGCCAGCAACATTACGCTGCGCAACTGCTCGGTGCGCTGGGGCGCGAGCCCGCCCGCCTACTTCGCCCACGCTCTGGAAAGCCACGGCGTAACGGGCCTGCGCCTGACGAATGTGGTGGGTGAGTCGGCCTTTCCGAAGCGGTTGCAGGCGGTGCAGGAGTACGCGGCTAAGTAGAGACGCACTATTTTGCGTCTCCTCGCAGACGCTTCGTTCAATGAAGAGACGCAAAATAGTGCGTCTCTACTCCAACTTTCCCTACCCCCCCACCGCGCCATGCTCCGCTTATTGATTTTTTGGCTGGCGCTGCTGCTGCCCACGCGGCCGGACGCGCCGCCGCGCCTGCTGCGGGCGCTGACCTCACCGGTGCTATTACGTGGCGATGCCAAAACGGCCTACCGCGACCCGGCCGTGCTCTACGAAAAGGGCACGCTTTACCTCTACTACACGCTGGTCGAAACCGAGGCCGACGGCCGGGTGTACTCCTACGTGGCCTTTAGCACGAGCCGCGACCTAAAAGCCTGGACGCCCGCCCAAAAGATAACGGAGCGGGACCAGAATCTCGATTTTTCGAGCCCCGGCAATATCATTCGCGTTAAAAACGAGTGGGTGCTGTGCCTCCAAACCTACCCGCGCCCCAATTACACCGCCGACCAGATGCCGCGCTTCGGCACCGGCGACGCCCGCCTGTTCCTCATGCGCAGCCCCGACCTGCGGCACTGGTCGGCCCCCGCGCTGCTGCGCGTGAAAGGCCCCAACGTGGACGAAAAAAGCCTGGGCCGCATGATTGACCCCTACCTGTTGCCCGACCCTAGGCAGCCGGGCCAGTATTCCATCTTCTACAAGCAGAACGGCGTGAGCCGCTCCACCTCCACCGACCTGGTTAACTGGACGTTCGCGGGCTCGGCTGAGTCGGGCGAAAACGTGTGCGTGCTAGCCGAGCCCGATGGCTACTACCTCTTCAACTCGCCCCACAACGGCATCAACATCAAGAAATCCAGCGACTTGCAACACTGGGTAGATTGGCAGCTGCTCATCACCCTGGGCCAGGGCCAGCCCGGCTGGGAATGGGCCAAAGGCCGCCTCACGGCCGGCGCCGCCCTCGACCTGCGCCACGTGCCGGGCATCCGGCGCTACCTGCTATTCTTCCACGGCTCCGGCCCACTCACCGAGGAGCAGGGCGACTTCGACAAAAATGCCTCCATCGGCCTGGCCTGGAGCACCGACCTGCGCACCTGGCACTGGCCGGGCGAGTAATGAGCGGTTGGCCAGTAGCTGATAGGTAATAGCTTGCACCTTAACAATTAGCAGCTTAAACCTACTCCCGCACCACTTCGAGCGCGCCGTTGGCTCCCAGGCGCACGATGCGCGAGGGCGCGGCGCGCGTCTGGTCATTCTGCCGCCAGCTCACCACGTAATCGACTTCGCGCACGATGGCCGGGTCCACTTCGGCGTAAATGGTGGGGGTAGGCTGCCCGGTTTTATTGGCCGAAGTGCTCACCAGGCCGTGGCCCAGGCGGCGCACCACTTTGTGGCAAAATTCATCCTGCACCATGCGCAGGCCCACGGTGCCATCCGGCCCTACCAGGCCGGGCGCCACGGCGCGGCTGGCCGGCAAAATATAGGTAGTGGGCCGGGTCTGGGCGGCCAGCGCTGTTTCCAGCTCGGCGGGCACCTGGGTCACGTAGCGGCTCAGCATGGCCAGGTCGGCCACCAGCACGATGCTGGGCGTGCCTGCGGGACGGCCTTTTAGCTGGTATAATTTTTCGACGGCGCGGGGCACTTCGGCATCGCAGCCCAAGCCCCACACCGTGTCGGTGGGGTAGAGAATAACCTGCTGCGTGAGCAGCACATCAACGGCGGCATCTACTTCCTGGCGAAAGAAATTCATTCGTTTTAACTACTAATCAAAGTTTTATCTCCTGACACAGCTCCACTAATACACCGCCCGCGCTTTTAGGATGCACAAAGCAAACCAGCTTGTTATCGGCCCCGCGCTTGGGCGTTTCATTCAGTAACGTAAAACCCTCGGCGCGCAGCCGGGCCATTTCGGCTTCAATGTCATCGACTTCGAAGGCGACGTGGTGAATGCCCTCGGGCTTCTTTTCTAAGAATTTGGTGATGGCGCTTTCGGGGCCGGTGCCAGCCAGCAGCTCAATCTTAGAACTGCCGATTTGGAAGAAAACCGTGTCCACGGCTTCACTGGGCACGTGCTCCGCTTTGTAGGGCGGCTGGCCCAGCAGGCGCGTGTAAAGGTCGGTGGCGGCGGCTAAGTCGCGCACGGCCAGGCCCAGGTGTTCGAGATTGGTGAGCATAGGGGTAGGAAGCTGGCCCGGCCAGCAACGCAAAGCTACCGGCCACGGTTTGGAGCAAACAAGGTCATACTGTTTTTTAGACAGATTCCAGCTATTTTTGTGGATTCGAAAAAACTGTTTAGGCCAAAATTCTGTTTCAAAGGCAGTCAAAGCTTAACTTTAGACCTTACTAGCAACATCCAGCCCAGCGCCATGCTTAAGCTACCTATCTATTTGGACAATAACGCCACTACGCCGCTCGACCCGCGCGTGCTGGAGGCTATGATGCCCTATCTGACCGACGTATTCGGCAACGCCGCCTCGCGCAATCACCCCTTCGGCTGGGCCGCTGAGGAAGGCGTGGATTATGCCCGCGAGCAAATCGCGCAGCTCATTAGCTGCGACCCCAAGGAGATTATCTTCACCAGCGGCGCTACCGAAGGCGACAACCTGGGTATCAAGGGAATATTCGAGATGTATAGCCAGCGCGGCAACCACATTATCACCACTACTACTGAGCACAAAGCGGTGCTCGATACCTGCAAGCACATCGAAAAGCTCGGCGGCAAGGTGACCTATTTGCCGGTGAACGACAAGGGATTGATTAGCCTCGACGAGCTGGAAGCCGCCATGACGCCCCAGACTATTCTGGTCACCATTATGTACGGCAACAACGAGACGGGCACCATCCAGCCCATCCGCGAAATTGCCGCCATCGCCCACAAGCACGGCGCGCTGTTTATGACCGATGGCACTCAGGCCGTGGGCAAGATTCCGGTGGATGTGCTGGCTGATGGCATTGACCTGATGGCCTTTACGGCCCATAAGATGTACGGCCCCAAGGGGGTAGGCGCGCTGTACGTGCGGCGCAAAAACCCGCGCGTAAAAGTAACCGCCCAGATGGACGGCGGCGGTCACGAGCGCGGCATGCGCTCGGGCACGCTCAACGTGCCTGGCATCGTGGGCTTCGGCAAAGCCTGCGAATTGGCCCGCCTCGAAATGGCGGCCGACACCGAGCGCCTCAGCAAATTGCGCGACCATTTGGAGCAGTCGCTGCTGCCGCTGGAAGAAAGCTACGTGAATGGCTCGGTGGAGCACCGCCTACCCCACGTCACCAACATCAGCTTTAAATACGTGGAAGGCGAAGGCCTGATGATGGGCGTGAAGGACCTGGCCGTATCAAGTGGCTCGGCCTGCACCAGCGCCTCGCTGGAGCCCAGCTACGTGCTTAAAGCCCTGGGCCTGAGCGACGACCTGGCCCACAGCAGCCTGCGCTTCGGCCTCAGCCGCTTCACCACCCAGGAGCAAATCGACTATGCCATCAACCACGTAAAAGAGGCCGTAACCAAGCTCCGCGAAATGTCGCCGCTCTGGGAAATGCACAAAGAAGGCGTGGACCTCAGCACCATTGAGTGGGCCGAACATTAAGGAGTTAAGAGTTAAAAGTTATGAGTTAAGAGTTTTTACTCCTCATGCTTTTAACTGCTTTAACTCATAACTTTTAACTCTTAATTCTTAACTCAACTCATGGCTTACTCCGATAAGGTAATCGACCATTACAGCAACCCCCGCAACGTGGGCACGCTCGACAAAAACAAAAAAACGGTGGGCACCGGCCTCGTTGGCGCGCCTGAGTGCGGCGACGTAATGCGCCTCCAGATTGAGGTGGACGAAGCCACCAACACCATCACCGACGCCAAATTCAAGACTTTCGGTTGCGGCTCGGCCATCGCCTCGTCGTCGCTGGCGACGGAGTGGTTGAAAGGCAAAACCGTGGACGAAGCTCTGGCCATCGACAACATGGAAATCGTGGAAGAGCTGGCCCTACCCCCCGTTAAAATCCACTGCTCGGTATTGGCCGAAGATGCCATCAAGATGGCCATCAACGACTACCGCGTGAAAAACGGCATGCCGGCCCTGGAATTGGAAAAGTCGCACCACTAGGTTAACCTGACTTTCTGCGAAAGACGACCCTTGAAAAAGGGTCGTCTTTTTTTGTTATTTAGAATCCTTCTTAGCGGTATCTTTGTTGTATTATTGCCGCTGGTTTTCGATACGCGGCTGGCCCCTGTTCTTTCCCAGCACCTCAGCTACTTACTTATATGATAACCGTTTCGGATAAAGCCAAGGAAAAAGTGGAGCACCTGATGCGCGACTCGCAGCTCGATGCTACCTATCGCCTACGGGCCTCAGTAGCCGGCGGCGGCTGCTCGGGCCTGAGCTACAAGCTGGACTTCGACAACGAAACCCGGCCGATGGACCAGGAGTTTGAGGACAAAGGCGTGCGCGTGGTGGTCGATATGAAAAGCTTTCTCTACTTGGCCGGCACCGAGCTAGATTTCTCGGATGGCCTGAACGGTAAGGGTTTCCAGTTTCACAATCCCAATGCCTCGCGCTCCTGCGGCTGCGGCGAGAGCTTCTCGGTATAAGGCGAGTAAGCGAATACTTTTAGCCAGCAAAGGCCCGGTGCAAGCTGCACCGGGCCTTTGCTTTTTCCGGCCCTACCCCCCTATTCTTTGCTAAACCGCAGGGTTTGCGCGCCTTCGCTCAGTCGCAGCAGGTAAGTGCCGGCGGGCAGGCTGGCTACGCTCACCTCGCCCGAGGGGGGTAGGAACCCGGTTTGCAGCACGCGGCCCGTGAGGTCGAGCACGCGCACCTGCGTGCCCGCTGGGGCGGGCACTACCAGCCGGTCGCGGGCTGGGTTGGGATACAGTGCGGCGGTAGTGGTGCCAGCCAGTGCTACTGCCGGACTAAAGGTGGTATGGCCATCCGTATCTACCTGCGCTAGGCGGTAATAGAGAACGGCGGCGGGGGCAGCTTGGTCGAGCGCGGTGTACTGGCGTGCTTGCGCGGTGGTGCCCTGGCCGGCCACGATGGCTACCGTTGTAAATAGCTGACCATCAAGGCTGCGCTGCACCTCAAACCGAGCATTGTGCAGCTCAGTGGCCGTGGCCCAGCTCAGCGCCACATTGGCGGCCTGGCGCCGGGCCGTAAAGCTGGTGAGCGCGACGGGCAGCGGATTAATAGTCGCGTCGGCGCTGGTGCTGGCCAGGGCGAAGGTGCTGAACGAGGTGAACGTACCCGACGTGATGGTGCCGCTGGCGTAGCCACCCGTGGGCGCAGCAGTTGTAACGTTTATGGCCGAGTTGCCAATATTTTGCCAGCCGCTACCGCTGTTTTTGCCAATAACAAAACTGGCGTCGTTGGGCGCGTTCACCTGGTCGTCAGCTTCAAAACTCAGCTTAACATTACCACTGAAATTATTGGCCGCCGGCGTGGGCGTGATAGTGTACGACCGCGCTCGCGACACGCGCGTGAGCTGGGGTAGGGCCAACGCGCTGGCTGGCAGGTTGTTATAATCAGGAGCCGGCCCTTCGTTCTGGATTACGAGGTAGGTGGTCGCGTCCTGGGCGGTGGCATTGAGGGTAAGCGGGCGGTAGTTCGTGCCGCTACCGATGGGAAATACCAGAGCAGAGAGCGCGCCGGCATCCGTTTTGCGGGCCAGCGGGCCGTTGACAAAGCTGGTGGGGCTACCCCCTACTATCGAAGCGGTTGAACTTAGCGTAAGCAGGCTAGTCGCCGTGGTGGTGAGCAGGCCGTTGGTGAGTGCGAACGGACCGCTGAGTGAAAGCGGGGTAGCCAGCGTAACGCCGGCGGGGTTGTTGACTGTCAGGCCAATTCCAGGCTCAAAAGAGATATTGCCGCCGATGGTTTGCGAACTGGCTCCGGCCGCTAGTACTTGGCTAGGCGCTCCGCTGCTTCCATTCTTAAATAGCAGTGTCCCTTGCACTTGCACGTTACCCAGTAGCCGTACTTCATTAGTAGTATTTATGGTTGCGGTAACTACCGCGCCAGGACCAATAAGTAAGTTGCCTCGCACAACCAACGAGTTGGCGGAGCCGGGATAATTGGTAGATGTTTGTCCCGGACGGTTTCGAAAAATTAATGTTCCGTAAGTGCGGTTTGCGACAGATAAGGTATAAGAACCTGTGACGTTGCCGGGCAGTCGGAAATCAAAAATTCCTTGTTCCGTTCCCGCTATTGCACTCAGATTTTCCGCTACTTGCTTATGCCCAGCACTACTTGCCTGCCGATAGCTACCACCATTGTATAGGAAAAACGTAGCGGCTGTACCAATTATATCAATTCCTGCATTAGAAGTAAGCCCGCTGGCATTCGTCACTACTCCTTTATTATAGATTTTCAGAGCCGGGGTTGCATCAGTACTACCGAGCGTCAAGGCCGCTGGTGATACGGTATTCGCAGCCGGCACCACTACAAAAATAGAATCCCCTGCCCCAGGGTTCACCGTCAGTGACTTAACACTCACGGCCGTGTTCTGGTCAAAGCTCACGGTGTAGCTGGTGGTGATAACGCGGTGGTCAAGCAAAACGTCATCGTTAGTGCCAGGCACCGCATTGGTGCTCCAATTAGCGGGGTTGAACCAGCTCATGGAACTACCGCCGCCCGTCCAGCGCAACAGCGCAGGCGTGACGGTGAACGTCGTGGCAGGCGACGCTATTCCGCCCGGATTAGTGACGACTACCGAATAGCTACCAGCCGTGGCGACGGCCGCAGCCGGCACCGCAGCCACGAGCGAAGTACCTGAATTATACGTAGTAGCCAGGGCCTGACCGTTGAAACTAACCACCGCGCCGGGCTTAAAACTGCTACCCGTCACCGTGAGGTCGAAGCCGGGCGTACCGGCTTCTATTGTGCTGGGCGAGAGGCTGCCGATGAGCGGGTCCACGGTATTGATGGCCTGCACCTGGAAGTTGTCTATCCGCAGGGTACCGCTGGTATTAATGCTGGTGAGAAGGCGAAAGCTCAGGTTGCTCACGGTACTCAGCACCGGCACTCCCGACAAGTCGTAGCTGACTTCGGTGAAATTACCCGCCCCAGGCGTGTAAACTGTACCAAAACTGGTATAGTTTGTCCCATCGAGGCTGTATTGCAGCATGAGTGTAACTGCCGCTGCTGGTGAGCGGTAGCCTTGAAAGTAAATCTTAAAGGCAGAATACTTTGGCAGCGTCGCTCCCGCCAGCGAAAACTGGAAGTAGCGGGCATTGGACCCACTGTAACTATTCATCGCCAGCGCCAGGCCCGGTGCGTTAGTGGCGTAGGCTCCCGCACCTGTGGGGCTGCCGGTTCCCGTCGTAAACATCTCACTGCTGGTAGCAGCGGAAGTTATACCAGTGGCCGTGGCAGCCGGCGAGGCCGGGTAAGATGCCGCCGTATTAAAATCGTAGTTGACAAGGGTAGTTTGCCCTCGACTCAGTATCGGCAAGCTGACTAGCAGCAGTAAGTTGATGAGTTTATTTTTTAGGCTGCGGGTAAGGAGCGTAGTCATAATTCAGGGAAGAAAAGTTGTAATAAGCCATACTTCGGCGACCCGAAGCTACGACTTCATCTTTTTTTCACCAAAATTTATCCTAAAAAAGATTAGTAATCTGCAAGTTGCTCCCTTATTCCCACAGCGGATAGTGTTCCAACTGCACTTGCTGCCCAAAAAATAATCGCGTGCTTTCCTCGAATGAGCGCGTGAAATCGCTCACGTAGAAGTGGTGCGCCGGCCCTACCCCCCCGGCCGGGGCCAGCAGCTGCCGGGCCGCCAGCGCCTTGGCCACGGCGGCGGCCACCACGTCGGAGGGGTCGAGCACGGCCACGCGGCCCTGGTAATAATCCTCCATCTGGGGCTTGATGAGGGGAAAATGGGTGCAGGCCAGCACCAGGCTTTCGATGCCTTGCAGCTCCTCGTGGGCCAGGTAGGCGCGGATGATTTCCTCCGACACCCGGCCGTTGAAAAAGCCTTCCTCAATCATGGGTATCAGCAGCGGGGTGGCGAGCGAGTGCAGGTCCACGCCGCAGTCGAGGTCGTCAATTTTCTTGCGGTAGCTGTTGGAGCCCACCGTTTGCTTGGTGCCGATGAGGCCCACCGACCGGCCGGCGTAGTGCTGGCCGACGTACTCGGCCACGGGGTCTATCATGCCCACCACCAGTGCTTTAGAGCCTACATACTCGCGCACTAGTTCATAAGCGGCGGCCGAGGCTGAGTTGCAGGCAATGAGAATCAGCTTGCAATGCTGGCGCAGCAGCACATCGCAGATTTTAACGGAGTAAGCCTGGATGGCAGCCGTGCTTTTTTCGCCGTAGGGCAGGTGGGCGGTGTCGCCGAAGTACACCAGCCGCTCGTGGGGCAGGCGCTGGGCCACGGCGCGGGCCACGGTAAGGCCGCCAATGCCGGAATCGAAGATGCCAATGGGCCGGGCGGCCGGGTTGGGAGGAGTCGTCATAGGTGGCGGCAAAGGTCGGGGCGGCCGGGCGTTTTGTGCCCTATCCCCCTGCCGGCCGCCAGCGCTCCAATAGCACGATGGAATGGCCCTTATACACCGTGCGGTCAAACTCCTGGTAGCCACACGTAGCCGCCAGGGCCAGCGATGCCTGGTTACCCACATTGATAAGGCACACCGTGCGGGGCTGCGTAAAATGCGCGTCGCCCCAGGCCAGGGCGGCCCGCGCGGCCTCGGTGGCGTAGCCCCGGCCGTGGGTATGGGGAGTTAGCACCCAACCTATTTCTGGCCAGCCTTTTAGCGAAGGAGTAAGGTCGCGCTGCCAGGCCCCAAAACCGACGGCCCCGATGAACACGCCGGTCGCTTTTTCCTCCACCGCCCAGTAGCCATAGCCTTGCAGGTACCATAGGCCAGCGTGGCGCAGCATCTTGGTCCACACTTCCTCTTCGGGCAGCGGCGCGCCGGTCAGGTGCTGGTAGAACGCAGGCTGCTGCCACATGGCCAGGAAGGCGGGCAAATCAGTGGGGTAGTGGCCGCGCAGGCGCAGCCGCGCCGTTTCCAGAACGGGTATTTCCATTATAAAAGTGGCTGCAAGGTGTGCCACACGGTGCGCGCCACGATTTTGTGGCCCGCGGGCGTGGGGTGAATGCCGTCACGCTGATTAAGCCGGGCGATGCCGCCCACGTTGGCGAGCAGGAAGGGAATGAGGCCGAGGTGGTTCTTCGCGGCCAGCGCGGGGTATATTTTGCGAAACTCGGCCGTGTACTCCGGCCCCATGTTGGGCGGAATCTGCATCCCGGCGAGCACGATTTTGGCCTCGGGGGACTTTTCGCGCACCGTATCAATGATGGCTTGCAGGTTCTGGCGGGTGTCGGAGAGGGGTAGGCCGCGCAGGCCGTCGTTGCCGCCCAGCTCCAGCACGAACACGCTCACCGGCTGGCGGCTCAGCACCCAATTAATGCGCGAACGGCCGCCGGCGCTGGTTTCGCCGCTGAGGCCGGCGTTCACGACGGTGTAGGGCAGGTGCAGGGAATCCACCTTATCCTCAATCAAAGCGGGATACGCCTGGTCGGGCTCCACGCCGAGGCCGGCCGTGATGCTGTCGCCGAAAAACAGGATGGCCGCCTCACCCTTCTTGGCGGCGGGCGCTTCGGCCGTGGCGGGGGGGGTAGGGGCCGATTGGGTTTTGGCCTTGTCGGAGCTGCAGCCAGCGGCGAGCAGGGCCAGCAGCAGGGCACTGGCGGGCAGGTGATAGTTCATGGGAAAACAAAATCAGGCGAAAGTATGAGCCGCCGGAGCGCGTCCTTACGTAGCGATAACCGACGAGGGGACGTTTTTCTTCCCAAAAGGCTTTTGAACGTGAATCGTTTGTCATTGCGAGCGCAGCGTGACAATCGCCCCTAAACGACACCCGAACGATTTCGTTCGGGTGCGATTGCTGCGCTTCGCTCGCAATGACAAACGATTTTAGGTAATTTATAATCAAATTAAATGACTAGTTTACAAGTCGAAAATCTCACGAAAACCTACACCAGCGGCGGGCGCGAGCTGACGGTGCTGCACGAGGTCAGTTTCAGTCTCCAGCCGGCCGATACGTTTGCCATCGTGGGGCCGTCGGGCAGCGGCAAAACGACGCTGCTGGGCCTGTGCGCGGGCCTCGACCGCGCCACCAGCGGCAGCGTATGGCTGCAAGGTATTCAGCTGGATAACCTGAATGAGGACCAGCGGGCGGCGGTGCGCAACCAGCACGTGGGTTTTATTTTCCAGAATTTCCAGCTCCTACCCACCCTCACGGCCCTCGAAAACGTGCAGGTGCCGCTGGAGCTGCGCGGCGAGCGCAACGTGGCCCGCCAGGCCCAAACCCTGCTGGAGCGCGTGGGCCTGGGCGCGCGCGGCCACCATTACCCGGCGCAGCTTTCGGGCGGCGAGCAGCAGCGCGTGAGCCTGGCCCGCGCCTTCGCCAACCGCCCCCAGATTCTCTTCGCCGACGAGCCCACCGGCAACCTCGACCCCGACACCAGCGACACGGTGGTGCAGCTGCTCTTCGACCTCAATAAAGAGGCCGGCACTACCCTCGTGTTGGTGACGCACGATTTAGAATTGGCCGCTAAAACGCAAAGAATCATGCGGATGCGCGGCGGCAAGGTAGTGGAGGAAACCGTAGCGCGGACTTTGTAGTCCGCGCCCGCGCCGCTCGCTTTATATCTCAAACGCGGATTACAAAGTCCACGCTAATTTTCTATGAATTTCAGTTGGTTAGTAACAATGGCTTGGCGCGACTCGCGCCGGAGCCGCTCGCGGTTAGCGCTGTTTATGTCGAGCATCGTGCTGGGCATCGCGGCGCTGGTGGGCATCAATTCGTTTGGCGACAACCTGGCGCGCAGCATTTCGGCGCAGGCCCGCGAGCTGGTGGGGGCCGATTTGGTGCTCTCGTCGAGCCAGCCGTTTGACTCCACGCTGCGGCCTGCCCTGCGGCAACTGGGGCAGCGACGTACCGATGAGGTGTCGTTTGCGTCGCTCGTATCGTTTCCGCGCACGCAGGGCGTGCGGCTGGCGCAGGTGCGGGCGCTGGGCGCGGGCTTCCCCTACTACGGCGAATGGGAAACGCAGCCGGCCGCGGCAGCTACCGATTTTCGGGGGGGTAGGGCACGCGGCGCGTTGGTGGACGACGTGCTGCTCGACCAGTTCAACGCCCGCGTGGGCGACTCGGTGAAGGTCGGCAACCTGACCGTGCCCATTGTAGGGCGGGTGCTGAAAACGCCCGGCCAGAGCGGCTTCAGCGCGGCCATCGCGCCCAAGGTGTTTATTCCCATCGACTTACTGAATAAAACCGGGCTGGTGCAGCGCGGCAGCCGGGTGCAGTACCGCACCTACTACCAGTTTGCGCCCACCGCCGACGTGGCCGCCATCCTCAAACCCTACCAGGTGCGCTTCGACCAGACCGGCATTGATACCGACACCGTGGCCAGCCGCCAGCAGGCCACCGGCCGCGCGTTTAAGGACCTCACGCGGTTTCTGAGTTTAGTGGCCTTCGTGGCGCTGCTGCTGGGCAGCGTGGGCGTGGCGAGCGCGGTGAGTTTATATGTAAAAGAAAAGCTAGCCAGCGTGGCCGTGCTGCGCTGCCTGGGCGCGAGCGGCCGGCAGGCGCTGCTTATTTATCTCATTCAGACTTCGGGGCTGGGGCTGCTGGGCGCGGTCATTGGGGCGGCGCTGGGCGCGGTGGTGCAATTGCTACTACCCAGGGTGTTGGGCAATTTTTTGCCCGTCGAGGTGGAGATGAGCGTGTCGCTGGCTTCCGTGGGGCTGGGGCTGCTGACGGGGGTAGCAATGGCGGTGCTCTTCGCGCTGCTACCGCTGCTGAGTATCCGGCGGGTGTCGCCGCTGCGGGTGCTGCGCGCCTCGCTCGACGAGGACACCGCCACGCCCGACCCGCTGCGCGGGCTGGTGCTGGCCATTATCGGCCTGTTTGTGCTGGGCTTTTCCTACGCCCAAACCCGCGACTGGAAGCTGGCGCTGGGCTTTGCGGCCGGGCTGCTGGCGGCGCTGGGCGCGCTGGCGGCGTTGGGCCTGGGGCTGCGCTGGGCCTTGCGGCGCTTCTTCCCCACCGGCTGGAGCTACGTGGCCCGGCAGGGTCTGGCTAATTTGTTTCGGCCCCAAAACCAGACGGTTACGCTCATTCTTTCGCTGGGGCTGGGCACGTTTTTGCTGGCTACGCTCTACCTGGTGCAGTCGGTGCTGCTGGGCCGGGTGCAGCTGGCGGGCGGCGGGCAGCAGCCTAATTTAGTGTTGTTCGATATTCAAACCGAGCAGGAAAAGGGGGTAGAAAAGCTGCTGACGCAGGAGCATTTGCCCATCGTGCAGCGGGTGCCCATCGTGACGATGCGCCTGGCCGCCATCAACGGCCAAACCGTGACGCAGCTCAAAAAAGACACCGCCAACGGCATCCCGCCCTGGGCGCTCACCCGCGAGTACCGCGTGACCTACCGCGACACGCTCAGCAAAACCGAAAAGCTGACGGCCGGCACCCCGCCGCGCCCGGCCCTGCCCGGCGGCCTACCCTGCGTGTCGGTCGATGCCAGCTACTTCGAGCGCGTCAAGCTGAAACTAGGCGACACGCTGACCTTCAACGTGCAGGGCGCGCCGATTGCCGTGGTCGTGGGCGGCACCCGCGAGGTGGACTGGGGCCGGGTGCAAACCAATTTCCTGGTCGTGTTCCCGAGCGGCGTGCTGGAGCAGGCCCCGCAGTTTCACGTCATCCTCACCCGCACGCCTACTAATGCCGTGCTCGCCGCCGCCCAACGGGCGCTGGTGCGCGATTTCCCCAACGTGTCGGCCATCGACCTAGGCCTGATTCTGCAAACGGTGGACGAGATTCTGAGCAAAATCTCGTTTGTCATCCGCTTCATGGCGGGCTTCAGCATCCTCACCGGCCTGCTGGTGCTGGCCAGTTCGGTGCTCATCAGCCGCTACCAGCGCACCCGCGAAAGCGTGCTGCTACGCACCCTCGGGGCCAGCCGCAGCCAGATTCTGCGCATCACGCTGCTCGAATACGCCCTGCTGGGCTCGCTGGCCGCGCTGGCGGGGGTAGTGCTGGCCGGCCTCGCCGCCTGGGCGCTGGCCTTCTGGGTCTTTGAAACGCCGTTTGCGCTCAGCGCCCTGTGGCCGCTGCCGGCGCTGGTGGTGCTGGTGGCCGGTCTCACGGCCCTCATCGGCGGGCTCAACAGCCGCTCGGTGCTCAGCCAGCCGCCGCTGGCGGTGCTGCGGGCGGAGGGGTAGGGTTGTGAGTTGCCTGGTATCTGAGTGATGGCTAAGTGCTTAATCTTAAATTTAACGTACTTTGCAGTAGGCTGTAAGTACATTACAGCTTGTATCTGAGATTATAAATTATTTTTAAGCCATGACAAAGCTAGTAAAGTACTCGACCTTCGAGGCGTTAAAAGTAGTTTCTAAAGACGCCAAAAAACCAGCTAAAGCAGGTAATAAGGGGCTTTCAGAATTTGAGCAATTATTTAGTTTAGTGAAGAATAATAGCGCCTTGCAAAAAAATACCAAAGCTTCTCGTGGAGAATAATTTAGCCAGTAGTATTCTTCATATTTGCCAAGTTCTCAACCAGCATGATATTCAGTACATGGTGGTTGGGGGCGCGGCGGTAGCGCTGCACGGTTATTTCAGGCATTCAGTGAATTTAGCCGGAATAGTTGCTGACAAGCCTGATTTAGATTTTTGGTATAATCCGACTTACGGCAATTATTTCAAGCTTCTGGATGCCTTAGGCGCTCTTGGTCAGGATGTAGCGCGATACAAAAAGGAAAAATCGCCTGACCCAAAAAAGTCTTTTTTCAAATACGAATTTGAGCAATTTACCCTCGACCTACTTCCTACATTGAAGGCGCCTTTACAATTCACAACAGCTTTTTCTAAAAGAGAATTTGCCACGCTGAACGATATCAAAATTCCCTTTATAAGCTACGCCGACCTGCTTCTTGACAAGCAGGCAACTGCCAGACCAAAAGACCTGACCGATATCGAGCAGTTGAAAAGAAGAAGAGGGCTAAACGATGAGTGAGCTGAAAATTGTTCTCTTATAATAGGACTTACGCAAAAGATGTTTGTTATTGCGAGCGTAGCACGGCAATAACAAACATCTTTTGCGTAAGTCCTATATTCTTTACGTCGGCTTTTATTTTGTTGATTTCTGACTTTAAGCCAAGAGCCCTAAGAGGCCGTCAAAAATATGTTGCTAACAGGCACATCCCCGGCCAGGCCTAATTTTGCCCCATGCCTGCCCCTACTCTCCTTACCAAGCTCTTTACCGATTTCAATAACCTCCAGGTGCTCATCGTCGGCGACGTGATGGTGGATGCTTACGTGTGGGGCCGCGCCAGTCGGCTTTCGCCCGAGGCGCCGGTGCCCGTCGTGAACGTGGACCGCACCGAAAACCGCCTCGGCGGGGCCGCCAACGTGGCCCTCAACGTACAGGCGCTGGGCGCTACCCCCCTGCTGTGCGCCGTGGTGGGCAATGACCCCGGCGGCGACCAGCTGCTCCAGCTACTTCGCGACCACCACCTGCCCGCCGAGGGTATCATCCGCAGCGCGCACCGGCCCACCACGTTCAAGCAGCGCATCCTGGCCCACGGCCAGCAGCTCGTGCGCATTGATTCGGAAGTGGAAACCGACCTCAATGCCGAGGAAGCCGCCCAGCTGCTAGCCGCCTACGACGACCTGCTACCCCGCGCCGACGTGGTGATTTTTGAGGATTACGACAAAGGCGTGCTCAGCGAATCCATTATCAAGGAGTGCATTGCCCGTGCCCGGCAGCGCAATATCCCGACGGTAGTAGACCCCAAGAAAAAGAACTTCCTGGCCTACCGCCACTGCACGCTCTTCAAACCCAACCTCAAGGAATTGCGCGAGGGCCTGAAGCTGGAATTCGGCGCGCCCGACGCTGACCGGCCCGGCTTTGAGGCCGCCGTAGCCCGCCTGCGCGAGGTGCTGATGCCCGAAATTGTGTTGGTGACGCTCTCCGAGCACGGCGTTTTTGCCCAGCAGGGCGAGGAGAAAACTTACCTACCAGCCCACCTGCGCACCATTTCCGACGTGTCGGGCGCGGGCGATACGGTTATCAGCATCGCGGCCTGCTGCGTGGCGCTGGGCCAGCCGGCCGCCTTCACCGCCGCGCTCGCCAACCTCGGCGGCGGGCTGGTGTGCGAGCAGGTGGGCGTGGTGCCCATTGAGAAACAGCGGCTACTGGCCGAAGCGGAGGCGGCAGGGCTGTAGGGTTTTTTCGCACGGAGTTAAAGGAGGAAAAAGGAGTTTCACGGAGTGCGTCGAACATCCGTGAAACTCCTTTTTCCTCCTTTAACCTCGTGCGAAAAACCAGTGCGCAACAGTTATTTCTTAAGCTGCTCGAGCAGCAAGAGCAAC
This sequence comes from Hymenobacter psoromatis, assembly GCA_001596155.1. Lineage (NCBI taxonomy): Bacteria > Pseudomonadati > Bacteroidota > Cytophagia > Cytophagales > Hymenobacteraceae > Hymenobacter > Hymenobacter psoromatis. The sequence continues at coordinate 1,468,614 of CP014771.1, forward strand.
GCCAGCAACACTACCGGCGTGGTGATAATGGCGGCCATCGCGGTGGCAAGGACTACCCAGTATTCGGTGCGAAACACGCGCCGAAACAACCGCCGCCACCCAAAAAACAACACGCCCGAGACCACCAGCGACACCACGTAGAAGCCGATACCAAATCCTGTTTTTGCGATTTCCATCGGGTGGCTAGGCTTTCTTAAGAAACTCGGTTTTCAGCACCATCGTGCTACCCCCGGCGCGGCCCTCCACCTCGGCGGGCGAGCTGGTGAGGCGGATATTCTTGACCAGCGTGCCGCGCTTGAGCGTCTGCGACGAGCCTTTTACCTTGAGGTCTTTGATGAGGGTGACCGCGTCGCCTTCGGCGAGCAGGGTACCGTTGCTGTCTTTTACGTCCATATGCAATTAAAGCAAAGGTTTGCTCTATTTATCTGTATTACGGTCGTTAACATACCCAAGAGTTCCAGCACATATTCCCACTAGTAGTGCTCCAAAGAGTGAATTTGCGAAAAATGCCCTATGCATAACCGCAGCAATAAAAGTCGAAAATATGATGAATATTACAAGAAGCCTGATTAAACCCAAAATTGTGATTTTTCCCGATTCTTTTCGTTGTTTTCTTCCAATTAAGTAGCCGGCGCTAATTAGATTATGTTAAATTTGGAGAAATTTATCTTCCATAAATTTCCTACTTGTGCTAAGCAACGATTAACTGCATAGAACAGGGTATCTTTCGTATGATAATCAGCTGGGTCAAGCTGTTCTTTTTTTAATTTGCGCCAAAGCGTTTCCGCCAGATTCAAGTGCGGTGAATACGTAGGTAAGTAAAATAGGTACAAGCCTCGTTCTTCCCAAAAGGGTAGTTGCTGTTGGATAAGCTGGGCTTTGTGCATACTTGCATTATCCAATACAATGAACGTTGGCTTTTTAAGTTGAAAGGATATCTCTTCTAATTGCGTAAATATGAACTGTGCGTTCATATTCTTTTCGGTCATTACCCAATGCGTTTCATTGCGTCGGTTGATGAGTCCCCAGATATTTATTTTATAGCCCTTCTCAACACCTGTTGAAACCACTTCTCCCGGAAATTGCCAGCCGTAAGGAACATAACCCGTACTACAAACATGACTTTCATCTCCGTACAATAAGTCCACAAAACCTTGCTCGTAAAGATTCTCTAGTTCAGCCAGTTGCTCTTTTTTTAGCGCGTATATCTCCGGGCAGGGTTCCCCTTTGCACCGTTTCCTTATGCGTTTATATCGTCCGCCAAGACTTTTAAAAAAGCTTTGAATGTGCGTAGACTAACCGACTTGTTCGTTTCCTGTTCCCATTCCGCTTTGGCCGTTTGGGTACGTTGTCTGTTTGCTTTAATAGCTTCTAAAATAGATTCTTTATCTGTCTCAACAGCTAAGAGGGCTTTGCGCCCGCGTCCAGGCTTTGTTTTCAGCCCGTCAATACCTGCCTCTTTATAACGTTTTGTCCATGCATTCACACTCACATAAGTCATCGCCGTAAACTTACCTACTTCCTCCGAAGTAAGGCCCATCGCTTTTAGCAAAATTACTTCGCATCTGGTTAGAAAACAGGGTGTTTTTCCCGTTCTTGCGCCTTGTTCCAATACTGATTTAGCGGATTCACTCAATAAAGGGGTGTTGACTCTTGACATGGTGCAAAACTAATCAACGTAACATAAACTATTTACTGCCGAGTACTTACATAGTAAATCACTACAATAAGAGCAAGAATAAATTGTATAAGCGCGTTAATTAATAACTTGTCAAGGTTAATATCAAAGAAGCTTGTTAGCAACACCATAAACATAGATACTAAAGAACTACTAAACTACCCCCGCCACGCCTTTACCGTTTCCACAAATACCTTCACGTTGTCGGGGTTGGTATCGGGATAGACGCCGTGGCCGAGGTTGGCGATGTGGGGGCCGCCGGCAAATTCGGCCAGCATGGCTTCGGTGGCGGCTTTAACCTGGGCGGGCGTGCCGTAGAGGGCGCAGGGGTCGAGGTTGCCTTGCAGGGTTTTGCCGGGTGCCTGTTGGCGCACTTGGCGCGGCGACTGGTTCCAGTCGAGGCCGATGGTGCGGCAGGGCGAGTGGGCAAAGTCGGGCACGGCCCACCACGCGCCCTTGGCAAAGACCGTGACGGGCACCAGCGGGGCCAGCGCCGCGCTGATGCGGTTGATGTAGGCCACCGAGAACTCGGCGTAGTGGGTGGGGGGTAGGATGCCGGCCCACGAGTCGAACACCTGCACAAGGTCGGCCCCGGCGGCCACCTGCGCCTGCAGGTAGGCGATGGTCGTGACCGTGATTTTCTCCAATAATTGGTGGGCCAGCGCGGGCTCTTGGTAGAGCATCCGGCGGGCTTTGCTGAAGGTTTTGGAGCCGTGGCCCTCCACCATGTAGGCCAGAATGGTCCAGGGCGCGCCCGCGAAGCCGATGAGCGGCACCCTACCCCCCAGCTCGCGCTTGGTGATGCGCAAGGCTTCGAGCACGTAGCTGAGGTGCTCTTCGGGGTCGGCTACGCGCAGCTTGGCCACGTCGGCGGCGTTTTTGATTACCTCGGGGAAGAGCGGGCCTTTGGCCTCCAGCATCTCGTAGGTGAGGCCCATCGCCTCGGGCACCACCAGGATGTCGGAGAAGATGATGGCGGCATCGACATCGAGCGCATCGACGGGCTGGATGGTGACTTCGGCGGCCAGGGCGGGCGTTTCGACCAGCTCCTTGAAGCCGGAGAGGCGGCCGCGCAACGCACGGTATTGGGGCAGAATGCGGCCGGCCTGGCGCATGAGCCAGACGGGGGTGCGTTCGGTGGTTTCGCCCTGGGCGGCGCGGAGGAGAATATCGTTTTGGAGCATGAGGCGGGGCGGAGCCGCGGCCCAACGTCGGGGCCTAGGCGGCCTGCAAAGGTAGCAGCCGACCAGGCCGGCCCGGCCGCCCTACCCCCCCCTACTGCCGCCGCACGGCGCGCAGCAGCTCTTCTTGCCGGCGGCGGGCGCGGTCCTCATTGAGCGAGGCTACCCCCCAGATAGCGGCCGGAATCCAGCCGATGAGCGTGAGATGCAGAATAAAGCACAGAAAAGCCTTGAGGATGTGGCCATTGAGCAGCATTGAAAGGCTGGGAAGCAGGATGGCGAGGAGCATGGCGATGGGCAGGCTGGTGGCGGGCAGCAAATTACCAGCAATTTAAAGAACGTCATGCTGACGAAGGAAGCATCTCCGTCACGTAAGTAATCCTGATGTAAGGAGTTAGTTACGCGGTAGAGATGCTTCCTTCGTCAGCATGACATTCTTTGAATTCTTCCTTCTTATTCCCTACCCCTGCTCGGGGCCGTGGGCGTCGAATAGCTGCTGCATGCGGGCGCGGGCGGCGGCGGGCAGGGCCAGGTTGGCGGGCACGGCGGCCTCGGCGGCGGGGCGGGCGGCGTGCGCGATGCGGGTGCTTTGCAGGGCGTAGCGGCGGCACTGCGGACACAGGTGCAAATGCGCCCACAGCTGCACGCGGGGACGCAGGGGCAGCGGCGCATCGGCCCGGCGCTCGACGAGCAGCGTGGCCTGCTGGCAATTGAAGAGGGGCGACGGGATGCGACTCATGCGACGGCGGGGGCTTAAAGCCAGTTTTTTTCGAGGCAGCGGCGCAGGTGCAATTTGGCCCGGTGCACCAGCACCCAGTAGTTGGCCGAAGTCAGGCCCAGCTCGTTACAAATATCTTCGGCCGGCAGTTCCTCCACGAAGCGCAGCACGAACACGGCCCGCTGCTGGGCCGAGAGCCGCTGCTGGCACAGCTGCAGAATATGCTGAAACTCCTGCTGCTCCAGGGCCAGGTCGCCGCGGCCTTCGTCGTGGCCCGCGCCGGGCCACTCGGCGGGCATTTGCTCCTCGCGCCAGTGGCCATCGGCGGGCCGAAAAAACTCGGCTTCGGGCGCGTGCTCGGCGCTGGGGTCGAGCGGCACAAACGGCGAGCGGGCCTCGCGCCGGTAATGGTCAATTATTCTGCGCTTCAGAATAACAAACAGCCAGGTGCGCTCCGAGGCCTGGCCCCGAAATGAGGCTAGCGCACCCAGGGCACTCACGAAGGTGTCCTGCACCAGCTCGGCGGCCGCGTCGGCATCGGCCACCCGGCCCAGCGCGAAGCGGTACAGCTCATCGCCAAAACGGGCCAGCCACTGCTGCGGGTCGGGGGCGGGGGTAGGGAGAACGGGAAGGGACATGCGCGCTGGAAACGGACCAGCAAGGTACTAGCGGGCCTACGCAGTCGGCGGCTAGCGGGCCGCCAGAGCCTGGGCCACGGCGCGCACGCTGGCCCGGTGGCGGTAGTCGGGATTGAAAAAGGCGTACTGAATTTTGCCATCGCGGCCGATGACGTAGGTGGCGGGCACGGGCAGCACGTTGGTGGTCGCGCCGTTGGCGGCCTTCAGGTCCACGCCAAAGCCCTGGTATTTCTGGGCAGTGGCATCATCCACGGTGAAGGCCGTTTTGTAGGCTTTCATAATGGCAAAATCCTGGTCGTGCACGATGGGAATGCTGAGCTTGGTCTTGGCCACCGTTTTGTCGATGTTGGTCGGCAGCTCGGGCGTGATGACGACCACCTGCGCCCCTTTACTGGTGAGCGTTTGCAGCGAATCCTGGAGCTGGCTCAGCTGCTTGTTGCAATACGGGCACCACTGGCCCCGGTAAAAATACAGCACCACGGGGCCTTTTTTCAAGAGCTGGCGCAGCTCAACGGGCCGGCCGGCGGCATCCTGCCCTTTGAAGGCGGGCGCGACGGTGCCCACGGCCAGGGCCGAGGCGGTGAGGGGCGTGGCGGGGGTTTGGGCGTGGGCTGAACCAGCGAGCAGCAGCGCGGCGGCCAGGGGGAAGATTTTAAGCATGAAAAAAGAGTTGGGAAAGGTGATGGTTCAGCGGCAGACGCCGGCCGGAGCGCTGCCTTACAAGCCAGGTCATTTTTTATTCCCTACCCCCGTGGCTATCTTGTAACAAGCAGCGTGTAAGGCCGGTCAGGCGGCCGCGTCTGGCTACCCACGCGGCAACCCCGCCGCCCTACCCCCTCCGTTTTTATGAAACTTGCCTTGCTGGCTTTTGCGCCTTTAGTACTGGCTGGCCTGGCGGGCAGCCGGCCGGCCGCCCTGCCCACGCCGCCCCCGGCCGCCGTGCCGGTGGTGGTGGAGCTGTTTACCTCCGAAGGCTGCTCGTCGTGCCCGGCCGCCGACGAGGTGGCGCGCACCCTCGAAGCCACGCAGCCAGTGCCGGGCGCCGAGGTAATCGTGCTGGGCGAGCACGTCGATTACTGGAACCGCCTGGGCTGGAAAGACCCGTTTTCGGCGGCCGGGTTCAGCGAGCGCCAGCGGCAGTACGCCAGCGTGTTCACCGAAGGCAGCTACACGCCGCAGGCCGTGGTGAATGGCCGCTACGAGCTGGTGGGCAGCCGCCGCGCCGAGCTGGGCCAGCGCATTGCGGAGGCCGCCCGCGCGCCCCGCGCTGCAGTGGCCCTCAGCCGGCCCACCGCCACTACGCTGGCGGTGCGCGTGGGCAGCCTACCCCCCGGCACGGCGGCCACCGAGGTGCTGCTGGCCCTCACGGAAACCGGCCTGGCTACCCAGGTGGGCCGGGGCGAAAACGCGGGCCGGCTGCTGCACCACGCCGCCGTGGTGCGGGCCCTGCGCCCGCTGGGGGCCGTGGGGGCCGATGGCACCTTTGCCGTCACGGTGCCGCTGAGCCTGGCCGCGGGCTGGCAGCCGGCGCGCCTGCGGGCCGTGGTGCTGGTGCAGGAGCGTGCTTCGCGGCGCATCGTGGGGGTAGGGACTTTGCCGCTGGCGCTGGCCAACTGAGCGCGTAGCGGCGCGCCGGGGCTTGCTTTTCTTCGTGCCTGAGCAGCAGTGCGGTGAAAATATTTCGGGAGCACGGGGGCTTAAGTGGGTGTGGCCGTTTCTATTTTTACGGCCGCACCATTCTTTTCCCTTTTCCTGATGAAAACACTTTTCCGCACTAGCCTACTGGCTGGACTTTTCTGCGCGGCCCTGAGCGCGGCCCAGGGCCAGGCGCTCGCCAATGGGGACTTCGAAACGTGGGCGGCCCGCAACGGGGTAGATTCGCCCACCGGCTGGCTCACCACCGACGATGTAGTAACGGCCCTGAGCCCTATCGCGTTTGCTACGGGCACGTTCACGAAGACCACCGATGCCCACGGCGGCACCTATGCCGCCCGGCTCGAATCCAAGACTACTCCGCTCGCCGTGCTGCCAGGGGCCGTGGCGGTGGGCACCAAAGTGGGTTCCAATGTGGCGCTGCCCGGCGGCATTCCCTTCACGGGCCGGCCCACTATGCTTCAGTTTTATTATAAGCTTTCGGGACCGCAGCCGGTGGCGGCCAGCGACGGGGCATTCGCGCAAGTGGCCCTCACGCGCTACGTCAACCATACGACGCAAATTCTGGCCACGGGCAAGCAGGTGTTTACCACCCTCACCTCGACCTACGTGCTGGCGCAGGTGCCGCTGACCTACACCTCCTCGGCCACGCCCGACTCGGTGCGCCTGGTGCTGAGCTCGGGGGCCATTATAACGGCCACGGCCGGCCCGGTATCCGGCACCGTGTTTCAGGTCGATGACGTTAGCTTTCTAGGTACGGCTACTGCCACCCGCAATGCCGCCCTGAGCGCCACTCTTACTGTGGCCCCCAACCCCAGCCCCGACGGCCGCTACCTGCTCCACGCGCCCCCTGCCCTGCTGGCGGCCGCCCTGGCCGTCACCGACGCGACCGGCCGCGTGGTGCACCGCGAAGCGGCGCTGACTACCAGCGCCGCCACCCGCGCCCTCGACCTGTCGGGGCTGGCGGCGGGCCTCTACACCTTGCAGCTGGTGGCCGACCAGGGCCTGGTGACCAAAAAACTGGTGGTCGAGTAGCGCCGATTATTCTGCTAAGCGACCCGCAAAAGCGCCCCGTCCAGCTGGCTGAACGGGGCGCTTTTTTTATACCCCGCGCCTACCCCCCGCTACCGGGCCAGCCGGCGGCGCGCCGCGTCGTGCTGGCGGTACAGGTTCATCTCTTGCGAATAAGGGTCGGTGTTCCAGAAAGGGTTGAAAGTTTCGAGGTTGGTGCGCAGGCGGCTGAATTCTTTTTCCTGGGCCACGTCGAGCAGCACGGCGGTCGAATCGGCTTGCAGGGCGGCGAAGCGGCCAGCTAGTAGCTGCTCCAAGGCCGCGATTTCGGTGCCGCCCTTATCGGGCCGGGGCAGCTTTTTGGCGGGCGTGCGCTTTTGCGGAAACGCGTGGGCCTGGTAGGTGGCGGGCGTCACGAAGAGCGTGGCTTTTTGCTGAGGCGCATCGCGGTTGCTGAGCGCCCGCACGCCCAGCGTAACGAGGCTCGCAGCACCGGGCGCATACTGGGCCCGCACCGAAAAAGTGAAGCCAAGCGCGCCAACCAGTAATAAAGTAGATTTCATAAAATTAAAAAAGTTAATTAACTACTTATATAGGAATTATGCAAAAGACGTTTGTCATTGCGAGCAAAGCGAAGCAATCGCACCCGAACGAGTCGTGCGCATATCGTTCTGGAGCGATTGCCGCGCTTCGCTCGCAATGACAGACGCTTTGCGTAAGTCCTATTATAAAAAATCCAGCTCATGGCCGGGCACTACCCAGCCAGCTCGTGGCTACTTAATCAGCGCTTTCGTCTAGTAGCAGTTGCACATCCCGGAGCCGCCGCTCCATCAGGTGCAGCACATCGTCGGGCACGGGCACCAGCGCGCCGTAGCGTTGCAGCAGGTAGCGCATGAGTGTGCTCAGGGAATGGATTTCCTCGCGCACCAGGTCGCGCACCCGCCGCCAGTGGGCGGCACCCAGCGCGGGCGTGTGCAGGCAGCGCTGCCGCACCACCACCAGCCCGGTCACCACGGTGGCCAGCTGCTCCAGCACCTGCTGCTCCTGCGGGCTAAAAGAGCGGGGGGTAGGGCCAACCAGGCACAGCGTGCCAATAGCGTGGTCGGCTGCCGTGCGCAGCGGGGCTCCCACGTAAAAGCGCGCCTGCTGGGCCAGCGCGCTGGCAATGGCCGGCGCATCAACCGGCGTTTGGGTCGCGGCGTTCAGGTCGTGGTAGAGCACCACCCGGTTGTGCCGCACCACCTGGGCGCACAGCACATCCTGGCGCGGCGCGGGCGGCGGCAGCGGCAGGCCGTAGCTGGCCTTGTAGTGCAGGCGGTCGGTATCGAGCAGGGTGATATACGAAATAGGCAGTCCAAACAAGCGGGCGCTCAGGGCCACCAATTCATCAAAAACTTCTTCCTGCAAGGAATGCAAAATATCAGTCTGCCGCAGCGCGTACAGGCGCTCTAGCTCATTAACGGGCGAAAGGTCAGCTAAAATGGGCATCGTCCAATTCAAAATAAGTAGTGTACCAATAAGTTATACAATTATCTTTTCACAGTTTCAAATATAGAAGGCTCCTGCCTTGTTGGTGCTTTTTCTTACGTTTTGCTGGCTGCTCACCTTTAATAATACCGGGGAAATCTCATTTAGCGCAAGCTCAGGATTGGCGTCACGGAATAGCGACGCGCTCCTTCGCGCCGGGCCGCTAAAGCGATATATGCCAGCAGGAAACGCGAAGGGTCACCGCCCTACCCCCTGCATGCTGACTGAGAAACCGCGCTGGCTCTTGCCTCCCGCCACGCCCTACCCCCCCGCCGGGCCGGTAGCCGGCCGCGGCCCGCGGGCGGTAAGTTGCCGAAAATCTGTTATGTTTGCGGTCTCTTGGGGGATTAGCTCAGCTGGCTAGAGCGGTTGCTCCGCAAGCAACAGGTCATCGGTTCGACTCCGATATTCTCCACCAAGCAAGCCTCGGCCCCAGGGTTCGGGGCTTTTTTTTGCGCCGTTGGCTGAAGCGTGCTGGCGGCAACGCACGCTGGGGGCGGGGGTAGGCGCGAATTATATTCGCTGGCATGAAGCTTTTTCTGTTTGCCGCATTGCTGCTTAACGCCCCCGTGGCCTGGGCTCAAACTGCGCCTGCCGCCCCCCCAACCACTGCCCCCGCGCCCTACCGCTATTGCGCGCTGGTGGTTGACGACCGCTATTTCTCCATCCCGGACCGCCTGGCGCTTGACTATGGGCAGGGAGCACCAGGAGCGCTGCCTGACCCCGAAATGGCCGAGATGGCCACCAACATCCGGGGCTCGCGGTCGGTCATCGACGCCCTTAACTACCTCACCCGGCACGGGTGGGAGCTGGTGCAGGTCACGACCGTGCCCTCCGAGACCACTGGGTCCGGGACTGATTACCGGCACTACGTCAGCTCAGAAACCCGGTACCTGCTGCGTCGCCGCAGCCAGTGACGGAGGCCGCACGCGGCGCTGCCGACGCAGGGCCACGATGCGCGTGAATTGGGTGCATGGGGACAAAAAAGCACCCTCGCTCCAGTGGGGCTAGGGTGCTTTTGGTGGCTCCGCTGGGATTCGAACCCAGGACCCGTACATTAAAAGTGTACTGCTCTACCAGCTGAGCTACAGAACCGGCACTCATTCTTGTGTTGCGACCTTGATAAAAAATCCTCCCTAGCAACACGCTCAGGAGGACCTAGTGGCTCCGCTGGGATTCGAACCCAGGACCCGTACATTAAAAGTGTACTGCTCTACCAGCTGAGCTACAGAACCGATAACTTTGTGCTACAATCGCGGTGTGTTACCGTTTTTGTGGGTGCAAAAGTACGGCGCTATTTTGAATCTGACAACCCCGCTGCGAAAAGAAACGCGCGCCTTGCCCTGGCTGGGCCGGCTGGCGTGGTTTATCCGGCTGCCTTTCTGGCTGTTGGCAACGGCCTGCGGCCCGATTAATTTTTCGGCAAGCCCTACCCCTCAGGCCACTGCCGAGCTGCGGCAGGCCGATTTATTGTTTGAGCAGGGCAACTATGCTGCGGCGGCCCCGCGCTACCGGACCCAGATATGGCAGCAGCGGCAGATTTCGCCGCGCCTGCTGCTGCGCATGGCTTACGCCCAGCACCAGCTGGGCCACTACCCCGCCGAGCTGCTGTATCTCAACCTGGCCCAGGCCCAGCAGCCCCGCCTCAGCACCTGGCGCCAGCTGGTGGCCGTGGCCCAGCGGCAGCGGCTGGTGGGCTACCCCAGCACCTGGCAGCAAGAGTTGCGCGTGCAGGCCCTGCGCTACTACTACCCCGGCCTGCAAGGGCTGCTGACCGGGGCCGTGGTGGCGGCCATGCTGCTAGTGCTGCGGCGCGGGCGCAGCGGCCGCGGCACCTGGCTGGCCTACGCGACCTACCTGCTCGGCACCGGGGCCTACCTAGTATTGCTGCGGCCCGAGCCCGTGGGGGTAGTGACGCGCGCCGGCTCGGCCCTGATGGCCGGCCCCGGCGCGGGCGCTACGTGGCTGAGCACGGCCGCGCCCGGCGACCGCCTGCCCGTGCTGGGCCACGACGACATCTGGCTGCGCGTGCGCTGGCAGGAGCGCGTGGCCTACCTGCGCGCCACCGACGCGCTGGTGGTGGAGTGACAAGTGGCTACTGATTAATAGGACTTACGCAAAAACGGTTGTCATTGCGAGCATAGCGAAGCAATCGCACCAGAACGGAATCGTTCGAGTATCGTTCCGGTGCGATTGCCACGCTCCACTTCGTTGCGCTCGCAATGACAATCGTTTTTTGCGTAAGTCCTAATTAAAATTCTCCTTCCTCTTTGCGGAAGTTATTGAGCACCAGCTTATCCATCACGGAGGCGGGCAGCCACTTGTTGAGAAACACCGTCAGTTTGCCCTGAGCCGTGAGCACGAGGGTGCGCTGGCGGCGCGCCACGGCCCGGCGCAGGTGCTGGGCTACTTCCTCGCTGGTCATCATTTTGCCCTCGTCGCGGGGGGAGTCGTTTTGGGTTTGGCCGTTGGCGAGCAGGGCGGTGTGGCGGATGTTGGAGGCCGTGAAGCCGGGCGCGGCCGTGAGCACGTTCACGCCCTCGGGCAGCAGCTCGGTGCGCAGGGCTTCGAGAAAGCCGTTCATGGCAAACTTGGAGGCCGAGTAGCCGGTGCGGCCCGGCAGCCCCCGAAAGCCCGCAATACTGCTGATACCCACAATGGTGCCCTTGCTGGCCAGCAGGTGGGGTAGGGCAGCCTTGGTGACGTACACGGTACCGAAAAAGTTGGTTTGCATGAGCTGCTCGATGACCTTGACCTCTACATCGGCAAACTTGGCCCGCATGCTGAGGCCGGCGTTATTGATGAGCACGTCGAGGCGGCCGAAGGCGGCGAGAGTATCGGCCACGGCGCGGTTAGCGTCGGCCACAATGCCTACGTCGCCCTGCACGGTGCGGTGCTCGATGCCGGCGGCGGCCAGCTCGGCGGCGGTGGCGGCCAACTTGGCGGTGTCGCGGCCCGTGACGACGACGCGGGCACCCGCCCGACCAAACTCCAGGGCGCAGGCCCGGCCAATGCCCGAGGTGCCGCCGGTGATGAGAACTACGCTGTTTTTCATGACAAGTAATGAGGAATAAATGAGCGGCGGGGTGGTGCCCTACCCCCCTACTGGGCCGCAAACCTACGGCCTTGCCCCGGCCCGGCGACGCCAGCCCGGCAAATTTCCGGCAGCGCCCCGGATTAGTCGATTATTCACCAAAAAATGCCAGCTGAGGAGCTTGCTTTGTCTTTACCTTTAGGGGCTTCCCAAGAGTGAGCTGCACTTTACCGGGGTGCGCTTACTACCATTTTTTCCTGCCCCGGCCTTTCGCATGCTTCTACCGCTACATTCGTGGGTTACCAAACTGGCCGGCCTTAGCTTGCTGCTCGCGCCGGCGCTGAGCCAGGCGCAGTGTCCGATTGCCGCGTCCTGCACGCCCGGCAAGGCCACCAGCGCGCTGGCTTCGGCCTATGGCATGGGCATTTTTAACGTGACGCTGGGCAGCATCAATAATTCCAGCGGCAACTACACGGAGGGCTACAAGGACTTTAGCTGCGTGGCTACTGGGGCGGTGAGCACCAGCCTCACGGTGAGCACCTCTACCCCTCTCAGCATCACGAACGGCCCGCTGGCCAACGAGAACGTGCGGGTCTGGATTGACTACAACAACGACGGCGTGTTCTCGACCGACGAACTGGCGTTTACTTCTGACAACAAGAAGCTGCACACGGGCAGCATTACGCCGCCGGCCACGGCCGTGACGGGCCGGCCGCTGCGCCTGCGCGTGGCCTCCGACTTTGCCGATATTCCGGCACCCACGGCCTGCTCTACGCCCCAATACTCGCAGGATGAGGACTATACCGTGACGCTGGTGGCCAATACCGACCGGCCCACGGCGGCCTTCGCGGCCAGCACCACTACGGTGTGCGCGGGCGCGGTGCAGTTTACGGACCAGAGCACGGGCGCGCCCACGGGCTGGCTCTGGAATTTTGGCGATGGCACCACCAGCACCGCCCAAAACCCGGCGCATACTTTCGCCACCGCCGGCACCTACCAGGTGACGCTGACGGCCACCAACGCGGTGGGCAGCAGCACCAGCGCCGCCACCGCCATCACCTACAATGCCAGCGTGCCGGTGGCGGCCAGCTGCGCGGGCCTGGCGGCCACCGCCAATTGCTGCAACTACGGCCTCACGCGGGTGCGGCTCAACACGATTGACAACCCCTCGGCCGACGGCAGCGCGGGCTACCAGGACTTCACTTGCCCGCAGCGCACCAGCCTGATGGTGGGCAAGCAATACACGCTGCTGCTCACGACCGGCGGCACCAACGCCCACGACACCCGCGCCTGGCTCGACCTCAACAACGACGGCATTTTCAGCGCCAACGAAAAAGTGGCCGAGGCGCTGAACACGGTCAGCCCCAGCTTCAGCCTGACGCTGCCCGCCACGGCCGTGCTCAACCAGCCGCTGCGCCTGCGCCTCGTGGCCGATGGGGTGGGCACCAACCCCCAGCCCTGCGTGGCTCCTACCCTGGGCCAGGTGGAAGACTACACCGTGACGGCCATTCCGAACACCAGCCCGCCCACGGCGGCCTTCACCTCGACCTACGTGGCGGGCGTGTGCACCAGCCCGGCCAACACGTTCACGTTCACGGACCAGACTACCGGCTCGCCGACGGGCTGGGCGTGGTCGGTGAGCCCGAGCACGGGCGTGACGTTTGTGGGCGGCACCTCGGCGGCTTCGCAAAATCCGCAGATTGCCTTTGCCACATCCGGCTACTACACCGTGACGCTGCGGGCCAGCAACGCCAACGGCAGCACCACCGCCGCCAGCCCTACCCCCCTGCTGATACAGGCACCCTGCCTCACGTACTGCGCCTCCAATGGCGGCTACGCGGCGGCCACCAGCTCGCTCTGGATTACGGGCGTGAGCGTGAGCGCGGCCACCGGCGCGGCGGCGTTCAGCAACGCGTCGGCGAACTCGGCGGGCGGCTACACGTTTTATGCCGACCAGAGCGTGCCCCTGGTGGCGGGTGCCACCCAGACGATTGCGGTGACGACCAACCAGACCTATACCCACCGCATTCTCATCTGGATTGACTATAACCACGACGGGGTGTTTTCGAATACCACCGGCACCGGCGGCGAGCTGGTGTACAATACTCTGGTGGCCGGCGCTACCAACTCGGTGGCGGTGACCGTGCCCGGCACCGTGGGCAGCACCCGGATGCGCATCGCGGTGAACATCAGTAACAACACGCCCAACGCCTGCGCCACCTTCCAGGGCGAAGCTGAGGTGGAGGACTACCCCGTGAACGCCGGCCAGCCGCTGGCCGCCCGCGAGGCGCTGGCCCTGCCCGCCCTCACGGTGAGCCCCAATCCTACCCCCGATGGCAGCCTGCGCGTGCAGGTGAGCGACGCCCTCGCCGGCGGCCTCTACGACCTCGAAGTGCTGAGCCCGCTGGGTGCCCGCCTGCTGGCCCAGTCGCTGCGTCTGAGCCCCACCGCCCCCGCTGCCCTCGACCTGAGCGCCCTACCCCCCGGCCTGTACCTGCTGCGCCTCACCAACGCCCAGGGCCAGTCGGCGCTGCGGCGCGTGGTGCGGCAGTAAATGAGTAACTACGGTTACGCAACGGGGAGTAGCGCGAACGTTGTAGTTCGCGTCCCCGCGCCGTTCTACTGGCTTTAACGGCGCGGGGACGCGAACTACAACGTTCGCGCTACTCCTCGTTGCCATCTCGAATAAGGTAATGCGTAACATCAATGAGTAAATACCGCCAATGTAGGATAAGCTTTAGCTTGCCGCCAGCAGTGAAAAAACGCGCCCCTTTCTAGTTGTTTGCCGGCTCGTTTGCTTAAAGCCGAGCGAAATCAGCTTACCATTTTATTGCCTGCAACATCTTGTTAGCCAACACAAACCCTTACTGCCTGGTGAATACTACGGCAAGCTAAAGCTTACCCTACACTTTTATTATGCTTGCACTTTTATTCCGCCGCTGGCCGCTGTTGCTGCTCCTGCTGGGGCTGGCGGCCGGGCCGGCCCAGGCTACCCACCTGCTGGGCGGGGAGATGACCTACCGCTACCTCGATGCCAACGGCCCGGCGGCTGCGCCCGTGCGCTACGAGATTACGGTTACGATTTATAACAACTCGAACCCCGGCGCGGCCCAGTCCAATACCAATGCGGAGGTGGGAATTTACAACCCGACGACGGGTGCCAAAGTCCAGCTGGTGCAGGGCACCAACGTGCTGGCGGGCTCGGGCGCCTCCGTGACCGGGGGCTCGATGAATATTACCAGATACACTATTTCGGGCGTGCTCCAGCCGGCTATTCCGGCGGGCTGCACGGTGAGCGGGCCGGCGCAGCCCTTTCGGCTCCAGAAATTTACCGGGGTAGTGAACCTGCCGGCCACGCTCGACGGCTACTACGCCGTGTTTACGCGCAGCGCCCGCAACGTGGACGTGACCAACCTCAACACCTTGGGCAACAACCAGCCGCTGACGCTGTACACCACGCTGGCCCCGGCCCTGCGACCCAACCACTCGCCGGTGTTTTCGGATACGGCCGTGGCCATTGTGTGCCAGAACGATACGACCATTTCGCTCAATAACGCGGTGGACGCCGACGGCGACCGGCTGGTGTACTCGTTTGGCTCGCCCTATGGCACCTTCCCGTCGTCGGGGGGCAACCTGCCGGCGACTTTTCCGCCGCTGCCCAACGCCATTGGGTATTATAACGGCTACTCGATGGCCGCGCCGTTTGGCACGGGCGCGGGCAACTTCGCCCTTCTGAATGCTTCGACGGGCATTGCCACGTATGGGGCCACCACCCAGGGCAAGTACGTGGTGGCGGTGGACGTGAGCGAGTACCGCACCATTAACGGGCGCGAGGTGCTGATTGGCACTACTAGGCGCGATTTGCAGCTTATCGTGGCGCTGTGCCCCTCGACCAAGGCACCGGTGCTGCCCTCGGCGGTGGTCACGCCGCGCAGCTACACCATCGAGGCGGGGCAGGTGCTGAGCATCCCGATTACGGCGACCCAGGCCGACGGCCACCCACTGATAATGACCCTGAACAGCGCCCTGCTCGACGGGCCGGGCGGCTTCGCGGCCACCTTCAACAACAGCCCTGGCAGCGTGGCCACGGGGGCCCTCACGGGCACGGCCACGGCCAGCGGCAACGGCACCGTGACGGGCACGTTCGTGTATAACTCGGCCTGCGCCGATGCCCGCCCTACCCCCTACGATATTGCCCTCACCGTGAAGGACGTGGGCTGCGGCGGCAAAACCGTGGCCGACGTTATTCGGGTGACGGTGACCAAGCCTTCGGGGCCCACGGCCATTGCCGGCGACGCGCTAATATGCAACTTGAACACGGTGAGCACCTACACGGCCAGCGGCGGCACGGCCCCCGGCATCAGCTGGCGCGTGGTGGGCGGCACCTTTGTGAATGGCCGCACCAGCAACCCGGTGCAGGTGAAGTGGGCCACCATCGGCACCGGCCTCCTCGTGGCGCGCGGCGTATCGAGCTACGGCTGCCTCACCGACTCGGTGGCGCAAACGGTGTCGGTGGCGCCGGCGGGCGCGCTGGTCGTCACCGGTGCCCTGAGCGTGTGCCAGGGGGGTAGCACTACCCTCACCGTGGCGGGCGGCACCGGACCCTTTATAGTGACGGGCGGCGGAGCCACCCAGACCGGCCCCGGCCCCTTCACCGTGACGCCGACCCAGAACACGACCTACACCATTACGAGCACCGTTGCCACCGGCGGCTGCAACGGCGTGGGGCAGGCCACCGTGACGGTGCTGCCCCTGCCGGCTGCCGATGCGGTGGTGGGGCCGCAATCGGTGTGCCCCACCATTATGGGCGTGGCGTATGCCATTCAAAAGCCGGGCAGCACGGCTTACCAGTGGGCCGTGACGGGCGGCACCATCGCCAGCGGCCAGGGCACGGCGGCCATCACCGTGAACTGGGGCGCGGCCGGCGCGGGCGCGGTGAGCGCGTATGCCACCAACGGGCAGGGCTGCCCTTCGCAGGTCTTCACGCTGCCCGTGCGCATCAACCCGGTGCTGCAAACGGCCCGGCCCACCGGCCCCGTCAGCGTGTGCCAGGCCGACGGCCCCTACCCCTACCAAACGCTACTGACCAACGGCTCGTCCTATGCGTGGCAGCTTTCTGGCTCGGCGCGGGGCACGCTGGTTAATAGCTTGAATACGACCAGCATCACCTTCACCCAAGCGGGCCTGGCCAAGCTGGTGGTGACGGAAACCAGCAACCCGACCGGCGGCATTTGCCGCGGGGTGAGCGACACGCTCTACATCACCGTGAAGCCCTCGCCGGCCGCCAACCTGGCCATTCAGGGGCCCGACCGCTTCTGCGTGAACAGCGGCGCGCAAACGTATTCCCTACCCGGCGCGGCGGGCTCGACCTACGTGTTTCAGCTCAACGGCATCCCCATCGCCAACGTGAATGGCTCGGTGAGCATTCCGGCCAGCACGGCGGTGGGCACTTACACCCTCACCGCCCGCGAAACCAACGCCGGCGGCTGCGCGGGCATCCTGTACACCCGCACGTTTATCGTGGACCCGCGGCCCGGCGCGCTCACTATCAGCGGGCCGCGCTTTGTATGCCCGTCCACGTCCAGCCTCACCTTCACGGTGGCGAACCCTACCCCCTCCTCCACCTACCAATGGACCGTGACGGGCGGCACCCTCACGGCGGGCCAGGGCACGACCACTATCACGGTGGGCTTCGCGGCCGGCACCACTGCCAGCGCCACGGTGAGCGTGCTTGAAACCTCGCAGTACGGTTGCGCCGGCGCGCCGGTGGTGATTACGATAGTGCCCGACAATGCCCAGGCCCCGCAGCTCACGCTGGCCTCGGTGGAGCCGACTGATAATACGAAAGTGACCCTCACCTTCAGCGTGGCCAACTCCGGCGCTACCCCCAACCCGGTGCGCGTGCTGCGCCGCGACGCGGGCAGCACGGCGGCTTTCGTGCCGGTGGGCACGGTGGCGGCCACGGCCACCACCTACGTCGATGCTACCGCCAACGCCGCCCAAACGGCCTACGAGTACAGCCTGGCCCTCACCAACGGCTGCGGCGACGTGTTCACGGCCCCTGCATCGGTCACCACGGTGCTGCTAAAAGCAGTGGCCATGCCCGGCCCCGGCGGCCGCAACCAGGGCTCCACCAGCCTGAGCTGGTCGGCCTACCAGGGCTTTGCGGTGGTGAGTTATGGTATTTATCAGCAGAATGACAACGCGGGCTATAAGTTACTGGCTACCGTGAGCGGCAGCACGTTACAGTATAATGTGCCCAACACGGCGCAGGGCTTCAACCAGTGTTTTCGGGTGGTGGCTTTGCAGTTCAACGGCGGCGGCAGCTTTTTGCAGCTGCAATCGAACTCCAACACGGCCTGCGTTGATTTTGCCAATAAAACCGCCTTCTACAACATCATCACGCCCAACGGCGACGGGCAAAACGACCTGCTCATCATCGACAACGTGACGCTGTACCCTGGCAATTCGCTCACGATTTTCAACCGCTGGGGCCGTGAGGTTTTTGCCACCACCAATTATAACAACACGACCAATGCCTGGGGCAGCGACCCCAGCATCGCGGCGGGCATTTATTACTACCTCTTCAAGCTGGCCGATGGCACTAGCACCAAAGGCTGGGTGGAGGTAGTGAAGTAAGGAGCGGCGCGGGGCAGGCAGGGTAGGCTGCCGCTTGGCGTTACCGCTAAAAAGTAGCTGCCGCGCTCTAAAAGCTCCCGCCGAGGCACTAAAAGGTGGCTCTTTGGCAGAAAAAGCAGCTGGGTAAAGCTCTAAAAGGTGGCTCAGCAGGAGAAAAAGCTGCTTCGCGGGGAGTAAAAGCTCCTGGCATAGGTCTAAAAGGTGGGTTGGAGGGAGAAGAAGCTCCTTCGGAGGGTGTAAAAGGCAGGTTGGGGGGAGAAAAAGGTGGGTCCGACCTACTTTTTTCTCCTTCTGACCTACCTTTTAGGGCGGGCGGCGCGGGTGTTCACCCCACCCCCTAGCCCCCTCCCCTTCGGGAGAGGGGGGACTAGTCTCTAGCCCTAGTAAACCAGTTATTAGTAGTCTAAAACTAGGACTAGTCCCCCCTCCCCTTCGGGAGAGGGGGCTAGGGGGTGGGGTGAACACCCGCGCCGCCCGCCCTAACCAAAACCTAAAAGGCAACCCGCGGAGGGCGAAAACAGCGTCCGTACCTTTGCCCTACCCCATCAGAAAGCCATGCCCAGCAAAGCCACCAAGCTCGCCAACTCTATCCCGCCCGAAGCCCTTCAGCACGTTGAAATTCAAGACATGGTGGCCGAAGGCAAGTGCCTCGTGCGCATCAATAACCTCGTGGTTTTCGTGAACCAGGTGGCCCCCGGCGACGTCGTGGACCTGCGCATCAGCAAGGCCCACAAGCGGTTTATGGAGGCCATGCCCACCAGGTTTCACACGTATTCGGAGCTGCGCGCTACCCCGTTTTGCCAGCACTTTGGCACCTGCGGCGGCTGCAAGTGGCAGCACATCAGCTATGACGCGCAGCTGCACTACAAGCAGCAGCAGGTGGCGGACCAGCTCGGCCGCATCGGCAAGGTGGCGCTGCCCGAAATAGCGCAAATCATGCCCTCGCCCGAGCGCACCTACTACCGCAACAAGCTCGAATACACGTTCAGCGGCAATGGCTGGCTCACGGAGGAGCAGATAAAGGACGAGGGTGCGCAGTACGACCGCCGCGTGCTGGGCTTCCACACGCCGGGGCGGTTTGATAAGATATTGGACGTGGAGCATTGCCACTTGCAGCCCGAGCCGAGCAACGAAATCCGCCTGTTCATCCGCGACTATGCGCGCCAGCACCGCCTGCCCTTCGGCGATATGGTGCGGCAGACCGGCCTGCTGCGCAACCTCATCATCCGCACCGCCGCGAGCACCGGCGAAACGATGGTGATTTTGCAATGCTACCATGATGACGAGGCCCTCCTACCCCTGCTCGACGCGGTGTACGCGAAGTTTCCGCAGATAACATCGCTCAACTACGTGCTCAACAACAAAGGCAACGAAACCTTCCACGACCTGGAGGTGGTATGCTACCAGGGCAAGCCCTACATCGAGGAAGACATGGAAGGCCTGCGCTTCCGCATCGGCCCCAAGTCGTTTTACCAAACCAACTCGGCCGGCGCCCACAACCTGTATAAAGTGGCCCGCGACTTCGCCGAAATCAAGCCCACCGACCTTGTGTATGATTTGTACACGGGCGCGGGCACCATCGCCAATTTCGTGGCCCGCCAGGCCCGCCGCGTAGTCGGTGTGGAGTACGTGGAGCAGGCCGTGCTCGATGCCCGCGTCAACTCCGAAATCAATGGGGTAGGGAACACCGAGTTCTTCGCCGGCGACATGAAGGACCTGCTTACCGAGGCCTTCACCAGCCACCACGGCCACCCCGACGTCATCATCACCGACCCGCCCCGCGCCGGCATGCACGAAGACGTGGTGCAGCGCCTCGTGGCCCTGCGCGCCCCCCGCCTCGTCTATATCAGCTGCAACCCCGCCACCCAGGCCCGCGACCTGGAACTACTGGACGAGGTGTATAAAGTGACGCGGGTGCAGCCGGTGGATATGTTTCCGCACACGCACCACGTGGAGAATGTGGTGTTGTTGGAGTTAAGGTAGGATTAGCAGATTGTATATAGTATGTTTGAACGTCATGCTGAGCTTGTCGAAGCATCTCTACCACGCAGTTCTGATTGTTCGGTAGAAATGCTTCGACAAGCTCAGTATGACGTTCTAAATTGTTTCAATACGTATCTCAAGATGAGCAAGAATCAAGTGTTTTGGATTTGGTTATTTGCTACGCTAGTAATAGCTATCCGGCTAACCACTGCTGATGCTCACTCCGGTTTGTATGCGGCAGTTGGCTTTTCATTGATATCAACAGCCAGGGCAAAAGCACCAAAAGGTAAGTTAGCGACCTTTGGGGATGGAAGAAGAAGTAGCGGATTTCTTTTGGCAGGTAACGGACTATCGGGTGGAGGGGCGCTGTCTACACGAGCTAAGCGATATTATTTGGCTGGTGCTATGCGGCTTACTGGCTGATTGCGAAGATTTTGAGCAGATTTATGATTACGCCTGCGACAAACAGGCCGTGCTCGCTCAGTTTCTGAGCTTGCCCGCCGGCATCCCCTCGTCTTATACGTTGCAGCGCGTGTTCAGCCGCCTGAATCCCGTCGAACTTGAAGCCAGCCTCACCCACTGGGGGCAGGACATTATGCGGGTCCTGGCTGGGCAGCAGCTGGCCATCGATGGCAAGCAGGTGCGCGGCACCTGCCTGCCCGGCCAGCGCCAGGCCAGCGTGCAGCTGGTCAGCGTCTGGGCGACCGAACAGCGCCTATGCCTGGCCCAGACCCAAGTGGCCAGCAAAGCCAACGAACTCGTGGCCATCCCCCAAGTGCTCGACCTGGTGGAGGTAGCCGGCAGCGTGGTGAGCATCGATGCCATCGGCTGTCAGCGCGCCATTGCCACGACGCTGGTCGAGCGCCGGGCTGATTATGTGCTGGCCCTCAAGCAGAACCAGCGGACCCTCTTCGAGCAAGTGCAGGCCCACCTTGCCCCGCTACTGCGGCAGGAGCCGGCCTTTGTGAGCCGCGAAAAAGACCACGGCCGCGGCGAGGAACGCCGGGTATGGGTGAGCCGGAACCTGAATCTGGTGGAGGAAGCTGCCGAGTGGGCGGGCCTGGCGGCGGTGGTCTGCGTGCAGACCCGGCGCTGGCAACAGGGGCGGGAGCAGCACAGTACGCGCTACTACCTGAGCTCGCTGGCGCAAGCGAGTGCGGGCGAGTTGGCGGGCTATGTGCGCGGGCACTGGGGCATCGAAAACGACCTGCACTGGCACCTGGATGTCACCTTTGCCGAGGATGCCTGCCGGGTGCGCCAGGGCCACGCCCCGCGCAACCTCTCTACCCTACGCAAGCTGGCTCTCACCCTCTTACGACGTGAGCCAACGAAGATGAGTCTGCCACGCAAGCGCAAGAAAGCGGCTCGCGATGATGACTACCTCCGACAATTGCTCCGCCAGCTAGCTCCACAGCCCCCAGACGCTAACTAACCGTTTGGTGCTTTTGCCCTGTATCAACAGCGGCTTACTCTACCTTAACAGTATTTATTCGTTTTAAAAAATAGGATGGACTACTTCAACGACCCCGAGCTAAACGGCAAATACCTGGGCACGATTACTACCAATTTCACCCCCACCCCTACCCCCCGTAAATCAAGCAAGAAGCAGGCACAAACCAAAAGCCGGGGCAGCGCGTTACTTTTGTCACGCGCTGCCCGGACTGCGTAAGCATCTCCGCTACTTCAATCTTTGCTACTCATGGATATTGCCACCGTTTTTGCCGGGAGTATGGCCGTTGCCAGCTTGGCGCTGCTGACGTGGAAGGTAACGCGGGCGCTCAGCCGGCCCACCATCCGCGTCACCCGCGCCGATACCGGCGCGTCGGTGGTGCTCGACCGGCCGACTGCCAATCAGTCGCGCAACGAGCGCTCGGCGCAGGTGCATAAGCTACTGGAACTGGTGAGCGCCGCGTAGCGCATGGCCGACGAATCGCCCAAGCCCGAAGCCACGCCCAGCCCGTCTTTTTCTTCTTATGAAGGCTTAGGCAGCACGGTATTGGTAGCCCTGGCCAACCTGATACCCAGCTCCCAGGGACGCATTGTCGCCACCATCGTGGCCGCGCCGCTGGGAGCCGTCATTGGCCGCTTCATCAATTGGAAAATTCAGCAGCGCAAGCGCGCCGATGTCCGGCTCATTATCAACGAGGAAATTGACGACGTGCGCAAAGAATTGGCCCGCGCTGACCTTACTCCCGAACGGCGCGAAAAGCTCAATGATGAGTTGGAGCGCCTGCGCGGCGTTCGGTTCAAACAGTTGCTACTGGATTCCTGATTAAACCGTTTTCTACTACCTATGGCTACTTCCCCTACCCCCAGCAGGCTGGGCTACGAACCGCCCGGCGTTGACCTTACTATTTATTCCCGTCCCCGTACCGAAGCGGAGGAAAAGGAAATCAGCGCTTTCTTTCAAAAGCTGCGGGCCGAAAACGATAAAAACCCCGAGATAGTGGCCCTGCGCGAAAGACTGGCCCGGCGCTACCCCAAACCGTAAATGGACTACTTCAACGACCCCGAGCTAAACGGCAAATACCTGGGCACGATTACCAAGGATTTTGCCACCGCCTCCGACACGATTCGGGAAGCCTCCTACCAGATTCGCAAAAGAGATATTTCGCGGTATCCGGTGTTCGTGTTTGCCCGCCAAACGGTGCAGCTCGGCAGCCTGCTCATCAACGGCGACGAGCTGGATTTGCAGTGGCACGTCTTCGCCAGCTACCTCGAAATCCTGGCCCAGCAAGGCATCGTGGACCCCGAGAAAATCGCAGATTTTCAGGAAACATGGAAAAACCCCGACGAGTTTTGCTGCCTGTTTGTGGTCGATGAGGAGTTTACGAATTTCGTGTACATTCCTTACCCGGAGGACTAAATCACGGATTACGCGGATTTTAACGGATTACACGGATTTTGTGGATGCAAGAAAGGCTGCCTGAACGGGTGGCCTTTTTCACTAGAACACAGCGTAAGCGCCTTCCACAAAATCCGTGTAATCCGTTAAAATCCGCGTAATCCGTGATTAAAAGTGGTTGAAGCCCTGCGCCCGCAGCGGCACGGCCTGGCCGGCTTTCGTTATCAGGTTCACCGCGTCGTCGTGCTCGGTGAGGTGGCCGATGACGGTGATATCAGGGTGGTTTTTAATCTTGGCGTGGTCGGCGACCGGGATGGTGAAGAGCAGCTCGTAGTCCTCGCCGCCGTTGAGGGCGGCCATGATGGGGTCGAGGTTAAACTCGGCGGCGGCTTCGAGGGTAGGGTTGGCCAGCGGCAGGTATTCGCTGAACACGCGCGCGCCGGTGCCGCTGGCGGCGCACAGGTGCATCACCTCCGAGGCCAGGCCGTCGGAAATATCAATCATGGCGGTGGGGTGAATGCCCAGCTCGCGCAGCTCGTGCACGATGTCGAGACGCGCCTCGGGCTTGAGTTGGCGGTTCACGATATACTCGTAATTATCTAGCTCGGGCTGGGTTTCGGGGTCGGCCAGGAAGGCTTGCTTTTCGCGCTCCAGCACTTGCAGGCCCAGGTACGCGCCGCCCAAGTCGCCGCTCACGCACAGAATATCGGTGGGCCGCCCGCCCGAGCGGCGCACGGCCTGGCCAGCCGCCACCTGCCCCAGCGCTGTCACGCTGATGACCAGGCCGCCGCGGCTGCCGGTGGTGTCGCCGCCCACCAGGTCCACGCCGTAGGCTTCGCAAGCCAGGCGCATCCCGACGTACAATTCTTCCACGGCCTCCACCGTAAAACGGGGGGGTAGGCTCAGGCCGACGATGATTTGAGTAGGGGTAGCGAACATGGCCGCCACGTCCGACACGTTCACGGCCACCGCCTTGTAGCCCAGGTGCTTGAGGGGTGAAAACGACAAGTCGAAATGCACGCCTTCGACCAGCAAATCGGTGCTGACCACGATTTCCTGCCCGGCCGGCGGGGCCAGAATGGCCGCGTCGTCGCCAATGCCCAGGATGGTAGAAACCTGCGTGAGGGTGATGTCGCGCTGCAAGCGGCGAATGAGCCCAAACTCGCCGAGCTGGGAAAGGGGCGTTAAATCAGCCATTTATAGTTAATTTTTGGAAACGTTTGTCATTGCGAGCAAAGCGCGGCAATCGCACCCGAACAATGGCTGAACGACTGGCGTGGATGTCGTTCGGATGCGATTGCCGCGCTTCGCTCGCAATGACAAACGTTTTCTATTACTCCTCACAAAGGTACCCCACCTTTCAGCGGCGTAGCTTTGCGCGCCCGCCGGCATCTTATTATCGCCGGGTTATTCGTTTGGTCGTCATGAAAGCCGTTCTCTTCGCCAGCTTGCTGACCCTCGCCGTGCTGCCCATGTGCAAGCCCGACGCTACTTCCACCACCGCCACTACCACCGAAAGCCCCGCCTCGCCGGCGGCCGTGCGGGCGCAGTTCGATATTCTGCGCGACTCGGCCGATGTGAACTGGCAGCGCATGACGGCCAGCGACGACAAGACGCTCGGCAACCTGCGCGAGCTGCTGCAAGACCTCAGCAAGTATCCGGGGGCAAACCAGCCGAAGCTCGCGGAGCTGCGCGGGGACCGCGCCCGCATCCAGAAACAACGCTACACCCGCGAAACAATGGCCTCCTCGGCGCTCATCGACCGCTACGACGCCGCCCAGGACTCGCTGCTGAAGGCCGTGTACGCCGTGGCCGCGCCCGGCGGCAACGCCCCTTCCGAAGGCGTGCGCGACCGCGTGGAGGCCGTGCAGCTGGCCGATAACAACGTGGTGGGCTACCGCGCGCACTACGACGCGGCCGCCAAAGCTTACAATAATTATTTGCAGCTGCACCGCGAGGAGTTGGATAAAATGGGCGGCAACTACGCCAAACTCCGGCCCCTACCCCTCTTTGAGCTGAGCCAATAGGCTGAGCAGGTTGAAGTTTCGCAGAAAGGTGGTATCTTTTCGGGCAGTACCGGCCAGCCCTCGGGCTTGGCTGTGTTTCTGGTCCCTACCCCCTCTTTTTCCTTCAACCCAGCCCACGTTATGTCCAAATTTTTTACCTACCTACGCCTGCCGCTGCTGGCACTCGCCACGAGCTTTGCGCTCACCTCGTGCTTCGACCACGATAAAAAGTGCGACCCCAAGCCCAAGCCCACCATTTGCCCCAAGCCTACGACTACTATCCCCGCGGGCGGCGCCAACTAGTCGTTGACCATAACTGCGTTAATAGAAAAAGAACGTCATGCTGAGCAAAGCGAAGCATCTCTACCGCTTCATCCAACGAGGCGGTAGAGATGCTTCGCTTTGCTCAGCATGACGTTCTTTTTTATTGACTGACGTTCTTTTCTTTTTTCCTACCCCCCTTATTTTTCTTCCACCGGGCCGGGGTTCAGCTCGCGCACGTCGGGGTGCTGGTAATTGACGAGGATGACCGAGAAGGGATGCGGCTCGCCCTCGCGCTTTTCGAGGCGCACGGCCCCGGCATCGCGGAGCTGGCTCAGGAGCTGGCGGCGCTCCCAGTCGGGCAGCTCGGGCAGCACATCGGTGAGACGCCGCAGGAAGGGGCTGGCCCATATTTCGGGCGTACCCTGCTGACTGCCAAAGCGCTGCACCTGCTCCAACAAAAACTCCAGGCAGCGCCGTTCCGCGTCGCGCGTGATGCGGCGGATGGGCGCAAACGTGGCTGGCGGCTCTTGCAGCAGCTGCTCCATGAGGTTGGGGCGGGCGGCGGGGGTAGGGCGGGGCGCGGGCACCACCGGGCTGGGCGCGACCTCGGCCGGGGTGCCGCCGGTGGTGGCCGCCGCATCCTGGGCGGCCTGCCGGGCGGCGGCCGACTGCACGCCCACCATGCCTTGCTCGCGGAGGCGGCGCAGGTCCTGGCCCAGGCGCAAGCGGGCCGTGCGGTGGTCTTCGAGGGCTTGAAGGCGCTCGGCGGGCATTAATTCGCGGGCATCGATGAAGTGCTCCTGGCCCAGCATCTGGAGCAAGTCGCCGGACACGCTTTCGCGGAAGCCCACCACTTTCACCTGCCGGGCCTGGCGGCGCAGGTGCTGGAGCACGGGAATGTAGTCGCGGTCGCCGGCCACGAGCACAAACGTGCCGATGGCGGGCCGGGTGTAGAGCACCTCCAGCGCGTCGATGCAGAGCTGCATATCGGCGGCATTCTTGTGGTCGGTGCCCAGCACGTTGCGCGTGCTCACGCCCATGAGGTAGAGCGGGCCTTGCGGGCCGGTCGGAATTTTGTCGAAGTCGGCGTAGGCGTTGAGCACCAGCGAGTCGAGCCCTTGGTCGCGCTTGAGCGAGTCGCGCAGGGCGCGCACCAGGTCGAGGGCGTAGTCGTGGGGGTCCTGGGGGTCGAGGTAGTGATTTTTGAGAAAATAATACACGTTCTCAAAATCAATAAACACCGCTGCGTAAGGCGAGGCCGGGGGCGCGGCGGCGAGGGGGGTAGGGGTCAACATGCGTACTTGATAGGAGGATGGCGGCCGGCTGACTAGCCCAGCAAGCGGCGTAGAAAAGAGCGGCTCGGGCAAAGGTCGGGCGTAATCCGGGAGCAGCTACTGCGCGGCCCACCAAAAAATTCAGACCCGCCAGCCGGCGCTGAATCGGACAAATGTGGTCGTTGGGGCTGGGGTGCTGACCTTTGCCGCTTCCTACCCCTGCCTTATGCGTACGTTGTTTTTCTGGCGAGCCGGCTGGCTGCTGCCCATTTTGGTGCTACTTGCTGCCCCGGCCCACGCCCAGCGCGAGGCCGACCAACTGCCCACCCAGGACCCGTTTGCCCGCCGCCCGGTGCTGGCGCGCGAGGTGCCGGGCGGGCGATATTTGTCGCACTCATTTGATGCTGAAAAAAATATTCTCACCATTCGAGCTACCGATGGCAGCACCCGTCAAGTGCGGCCGTGGGCGGATGGCGTGTTGAAAATCAGCTACTTTGCGCCGGGTCGGGTGCCGGTGGCCGACTCGTCGGTGAGTGTATTAGATAATATATTACCTCACGCAGACCGAGCAGCGGCAGCAGATGGGAAACACGTCATGCTGCTGGCCAACCCCTCATCAGTTACGGCGGGTACGGTTCGCTTACGCACCAACCACGGCACTGTTATTATCCAAAAAAACTCGCTGCAAGTCAGTTGGGAATATGGAGGTGATGTTCTGTACAGTGAGGCCAGCGCTGCCTTTCGCCGCCAGCCCCACACCTCCCAATTGCCCCCACGCTCGGACTCGCAGAGTCCGGGCTACAGCGCCGATGAGCTGGCCGGCACGGGCGTGCGGGTGCGCCTCGCGCCGGGCGAGCGGCTCTACGGCACGGGGGCCCGCGCCCTACCCCTCGACCGGCGCGGCTACCGCCTGGAGCTGTATAACCAGGCGCACTACGGCTACCAAAACGGGGAGCAAAACCTGAACGTAGCGCTGCCCGTGGTGCTCAGCAGCCGGGGCTACCTGCTGCTTTTCGACCACTACGCGGCCAGCTACCTCGACCTGGGCAAGAAGAACCCCGACGTGCTCGAATACGGCGCGCTGGGCCTCACCAGCCTGAGCTACTTTGTAATAACGGGCCAGAACCAGGCCGAAATCCTGGACCGCTACACGGCGCTCACGGGGCGGCAGCCCCTACCCCCCCGCTGGGCGCTGGGCCTCATTCAGAGCCGCTTTGGCTACCGCAGCCAAGCCGAGATGCTGGCCGTGGCCCGCCGGATGCGGCGGGCCGATTTTCCGCTCGATGCGCTGGTGCTGGATTTGTACTGGTTTGGCGGCACCACCCGGCAGGGCGATTTTCAGTGGGATAAAACCAATTTTCCCGACCCGGCCGGCATGATGCGCGAACTTAAAACGCAGGGCGTCAACACCATCCTCATTTCGGAGCCTTATGTGATGCGTACCTCCCTGAACGACAGCCTCGTGCGCACGCAAGGGCTGGTGGGCACCACGGCGGGGGGTAGGCCGTTCACGGTGGGCTCGTTCTGGGCGGGGCCGGCGAGTATTTTGGACGTGTTTAAGCCCCAGACCCGCACCTGGCTGTGGGCGCAGTACCGCCGCCTGCACGAGCAAGGCGCGGCCGGCTGGTGGAGCGACCTCGGCGAGCCCGAAAACCACCCGCTGGCCATGCACCACGCGCTGGGCCTCACGCCGCAAGTGCATAACGCTTACGGTATTACCTGGGCCAAAATCTTTCGGGATAATTACCAAAAAGAATACCCGAATGAGCGGCTTTTCAATCTGGCGCGCTCGGGCTGGGCCGGGATGCAGCGCAACTCGGTGTTTCCGTGGAGCGGCGACATCAGCCGCAGCTGGAGCGGCTTGCAGGCGCAGGTGCCCATCATGGTGGGCATGGGCCAAGCGGGCGTGGGCTACATGCACTCCGACGCGGGCGGCTTCGGGGCCAATGCCATTCAGGACCCCGAACTGTACACGCGCTGGCTGCAACTGGCGGCGCTCTGCCCCATCATGCGCCCGCACTCCGACCAGGTGGTGGCGCCCGAGCCCTACACCTACCCCGAACCCTACCAAAGCATCGTGCGCAAGTATGCGCATTTGCGCTATCAGCTCCTACCCTACCTCTATACCCTGGCCGCGCAGAACACGCTGACCGGCGCGCCACTGGCGCGCGCAATGGATTTTGAAGACAGTTATGAGTTAAGAATTAAGAGTGAAGACTTAGCTCAGCCGACAAAATTCTTACCTCTTACCTCTCCACTCTTAACTGAAGACGACCAATACCTGCTCGGTCCCAACCTGTTAGTGGCGCCCATCAACCAACCCGGCCAGCGGCGGCGCAACGTGGTGTTGCCCCCTACTCCCGGCGGCTGGGTTGATTTCGTCTCGGGTCAAACGCTGCCTAGCAGCCGCACGGTGGGCCTGCCCGCGCCGCTGGGCCATATTCCGCTGCTGGTCCGCGCCGGCGCTTTCGTGCCCATGACGGCCTACCAGCGCAGCACGGCCGCCTTCCGGGCCGACACGCTGCAAGTGCGCTATTTCCCCGATTCGGCCGTGCCGGCCTCTTTTTTCACCGTGTATGAAGATGATGGGCATTCAGCCCAAGCCTTAGCGCAAAAGCAATATGCTACTATTCAGCTTACTGGCAAAACAACAGCTAATCAAATCCTTATCACCACTACGGTAGCGGGCTCTTACCCCGGCGCACCAACCCAACGCCTGGTACGATTGCGTGTGGCGCGGGCTGCCGCTGCGCCCACGGCCGTGCTGCTCGGGGGCCAGCCGCTGGCTGCTTCGGCGTGGCAATTCGATGCGGCGCGGCACGAAATCAACCTGGAATTTCTGGTTGAAAAGCGGGCGGTTGTTACGCTAACCGGCTTGCGCCTGCTCACTACCCCCGCCGCCCAAACCGACCCCGAAACGCTGACGCTCACTGCGCCCGACAGCCGCACCTTTTCCGGCTCGGTGGGGCTGCGCTATGAGCGCTACGTGGTGGCCGCAGCCCCTACCCCCCTGCTTATTCGCAACGTGCGGGGGCAGGTGGTGCGCGAGCTGCCTACGGTAGCCGAAGTGGGCGCGCATGCAGTGCATTGGGATGGGCTGGATGCTGCCGGCCGGCCTGTTGCGCCCAGCTTATACGAGGTAGAACTGGGCGGGCAGCACCAGCGACTGGTGCGACTGCCGCAGTAGTTTTTTCACCGCGGAAGACGCGGAGGGCTTCGCGGAAGAGCGCGGAGGTCGTTACTTCCGCGCTCTTCCGCGAAGCCCTCCGCGTCTTCCGCGGTGAAAACAAAAAAGGGCCTTCCAGCGGTGATGGAAGGCCCTTTTTCGCAGGAAGTAATTCTCTATGAATTCGTAGCCGGCTTCAATAACAACGCCGCCAGCGCCACGTTCTGGTTCAAAAACTTCGAGGTATAACCAGCGTTCGACTTGCTCAAAAACAGGCAGCTACCGCCTTGCACGGCATCAATAATCTGCGAATACTGGGCGAGCGGCAGGGCGGGGCAGCCGAGGCTGCGGCCCAGGCGGCCGTTTTGTTTGATGAATTCTTCGCTCACGTAATCAGCGCCGTGCATCACGATGGAGCGAGCGAAGGCGTTGGTATTGAAGCCTTCATCCATTCCTTGCAAGCGCAGCGAGTGACCATGCTTGCCCTCATATTCCTGGCCCGTCACGTAAAAACCCAGGCTGCTCATGTTGCTCTGGTCGGTGTTGGAAAACTGGTCGGCCCCGTTTTCACCCGAGTTGTGGCCGTGAGCTACCAAGGTGTGAAACAGAATCTTATTGCTGTTCAGGTCGAGCACCCAGAGGCGTTTTTCGGTCGAAGGCAGGTCGAAATCCACTACCGTCAGGTGCTGCTGGCTGGCGGCCAAGTGGCCGGTTTCGCGCAGGTTGAGGTAGCCGGTCATGGCCTTTTGAAACACCTCGAAGCGCAAGCCTTGCTGGGCGGCCCCGAGGCGGCTGTACGTTTCACGCAGGGTAGCGTCGAAGCGAGCCAGGGGGGTAGCGGCCACGACAACCCTGGCAGTAGCCGTAATCTTGGCTGGCACGTGCGCCGATGATTTCATTAGCGGGCCAGCCAGCGGCGTAGCCAGAAACAGCGACGCCACGAAGGGCAATACCCGCCGAACCAAGCGCCGCGAGCGGCGACGGCTATCGCGCTGACGCTGCACGACACTGCAATGATGATGCTTCATAACACTTGCGGCTAATTGAAGGGGGGTAGGCGCTCGCCGGGGCGGGCTGCTTAACTTAGTGGTTATTATACGCGGTACACCACGCCAAGGTAGGGTGAAATGGTTTACGAACCAAAAAAATTCCTCACCTAGCGCCAGCCGCGCCGCAGGAAGCGCCGCCCGGCGGCCGGCCCATCGAGCCAGCGCGAGGCCAGGCCCGGCCCGCTCACCAGCAGCATACTACCCGTGCGCAGCGTGCTGATAATGGCTTTATACTGGGCGGGCGGCAGGGCCGGGCAACCCTGACTGTAACCCAGGTGGCCGTGCTGGCGCACGTAGGCGGGGCTGGCGTAGTCGGCGGCGTGCAGCACGATGTAGCGGTCAAACACGTTGGTATTCTCACCCTTATCGTAGCCCTGGAGGCGGCGCGAGTAGCCGTGGATACCGTCGTAAGTGCCCGAAGTGCGATAAAAACCCAGCGAGGTGCATTTCGAGCTTTCGACATTGGAGAAGCGCCGCGCGCGCAGGTGGCCCGAGCCCTGGCCGTGGGCTACCAGGCTGCGGTGCAGCACTTTGGCATTCTGCAAGTCAATTACCCAGAGGCGCTCGGCGGTGTTAGGCAGGTCCATGTCGGCCACGGCCAGCACGCCGGCCCGCTCAATGCGGCCGGTGGGGTGCAGCGTGAGGTAGCCCACGCAGGCCTGCGCCAGCACGGCCGGCCGCAGCCCCACCGTGTCGGCCCCGAGGCGGGCGTAGAGCTGGCCGATGGCCCGCCGCAGTGTATCGGGCACGCCGGCCACGGGCGGCACGGGCGTGAGGCGCAGTGAGTCGGGCAGCGGGGCGGGGGTAGGGAATTGGGCGGCGGCCGGGCGGGCGGCAGCTGGCCGCGCCGGGTGCTGGCAGGCGGCCAGTATTATCCCTACCCCTACAAGCCAACTTAGGCGGCCACCCATCAGCCCCCGAAATACTACAGCCCACCTCATACCCAAAAGTAGGCGCGAAAAGGCCACCCCAGCGCTTTTTTCTGCAAAAAAAAGACGCTGGAGTGGCCTGATTCCGGCGGCCCTACCCCCTACTCGGCCACGAAGACGAGCGCGGCGGTGAGGCTGAGGCGGGTGGCGTCGGGGTCGGCCAGCTGGTTGATGTCGAGGTCATTGGCGAGGCGGTTGATGCCTTTGACCAGCGTCACGGTTACCTCGCCACTGGCGTCGGTGCGGGGGCCTTCCTCGTTGCTGTTGTTTTCGACCATCGCGTTGGCCACGGGCTGGCCATCGAGCAGCAGGCGCACTTTAAAGGACTGGCCGGCCTGGAGCGCGCCGGTGAAGGCTTCGGGCACAAACTCGAAGCGCTGGCCCACGGGCTTGAACATCCAGGGCTGCCAGCTGAGCACGGTTTTGGAGAACTTGAGCGGGTGCGACCCTACCCCCCCCGCGCCGGCCGGCTCGGTGGTCAGGCGCACGTTGCGGCTTTCCTGGTCCTGGGGCGTTTTGGTCCAGTAGCCGTTGTCAAAATCGAGCACAAACATGGCCGGCTTGCCAGTGGGCTTGATGCTCAGGCCCTTCGCCGTTGGCTGGCGAGTATAGGCCAGGAAATGCTGCTGCGCATCGAGCACTTGCAGGGTCGTGACCTTGGCGGCGGGGTAGGCTTCGGGTATTTTGTGGCCGTAAAAAACCTGGTACACGGGGCCGCCAAACGGGTCCACCCAGGCATCGTGGGCCAGCAGGGGTAGGGCGAGCAGGGCGGTGGCGGCCGCCAGCAAAGCCGGTTTGCGGAAAGAGTTTTTCATGCGGAGTAACAGATTAAGCAGAAGATAATCAAGCAAGTAGTAGTTTCAAAAACTCAGAAAGGGATTTTCACGCCGGCCGTGAAGGTGGCTTTGGCCTGGGGCGCGGTCAGCAGCACGCCGCCCGAGACGAAACTCATCTCGTCGAGGCCGTGGCTGCCGTCGGGGTAGATGGTGGTTTCGGCGAAGAAGCGGAAATTGGGCCAGGCCGGGCGGATGTAAATGGCTTTGGCCGAGAGCCGCTGGAAGGTCGGGCTTTGTACGGAGCCGTCGCTGACCAGGTATTTGCGCCCGATAAACTGGTCATAGACCGAAAGCGTCACCTGATTGGCGGCTTGGTTGGCCGCCCCGAAGGTGTAGTCGAAGCCCAGCGTGGCCAGGTCGCGAGGCACGGTCGTCACGTACATGGGCTGGGCGTCGCCGTTGCGCAGCTCGGCCAGCACGTGGGTGTAGTTGCCAAACACGGCCAGGCCGCCAACATTGTCGCCGAAGCGATAGCGGGCCTCCACTTCCACGCCCTGGCGCAGGGTGCGGCCGTAGTTGAGGAGCGCCCCCGACACGGGGTCGTTCTGCACCTCGCCGGTCTGGGTAGAGCGGTACACCGAGGCCAGCATGTGCGTGCGGCCCGTGGCGTCATCCACGGCGATACCCGCCTCGTAGCTCGTCAGTTTTGATACGCCCAGACCCGGATTATCAATAATTTCTTCGTAGCCACTGGGGCCTTTGAAGCCCTGCGCGTAGTTGGCAAACACCCCTACCCCCGGTGTTATGGCGTAGGCCAGGCCCACCTTGGGGCTGAACGCGGCGGGGTGCACCTGGATGTTTTTGTTGGGGTAGTCGGTGTCGAGGGCCAGGCTGTTGATGTCGTAAAACAGCAGGTCGTAGCGCGCCCCGGCCGTCAGCTTCAACTGCTCGGTCAGCTTGAGCTGGAGCTGGGCGTAGGCAGCGGGCGTGTAGGTATGCACCCGGCGGCCCTGCACCTGGGTTATCTCCCGGCGGGCCACCGTCACGAAGCGGGTGGTATTAATGTTATCGCCCCGAAAATAAATGCCGCCCGCGTACTCGGCCGGCAGGCCAAACAGCGTGCTCTGCACGGTGCGGCGCAGGTCGAAGCCCGCCCAGGTGCGGTCGCCTTCCTCGCGGCGCTGCGGGCCGTTGGGCGCGCCAAACTTGGCGGGCTGGTTCACGCGGATGCGCACGAAATCGTGGTGCTGCACGTAGGCCGTGGCCTGCCAGTAGGCCGCGTCGTTGGCCCCGCGGTAGTTGAAAACCAGGTTTTGCTGGTTGGTATTGCCGCCGTCGGTGGGGTCCAGGGCGGCGCGGCGGCTCAGCAGGCCGGCATCCACGGCGGCGCGGTTGAGGTAGTTGGCCGAGCCAAAGGCATTGCTGAACACCTGCGCCCGCACCGAAGCCGTGCCCGCCAGCAGCGGAAACGAGTATTTGGCCAGCCCGTTCAGGCGCTGGTAGCGGTTGTTGTCGCGGTAGGCATCGGAGTAGTTTTCCTCCAATGCCACGTAGCCGCCGGCCTTGCGAAAGTCGCGGCTGCCGAAGCCCGCGATGGCCACGCCGCGTATCGTACCGTAGGTGCCCGCCGAAAACGTGACGCTCGACGCCAGCCGGTCTTCGGTATCGAAGCGGATGGAGCCGCCCAGCGCGTGGTCGCCGTAAAACGGGCTGTTCGGCCCGCGCACCACCTCAATGCGCCGCAGCGTTTCCGGAATGAGCGGATTGAGGTCGGTATAGCCGTTGGTTTGAATATCGGAGCCCTGGTTCTGCGGCACGCCATCGATGCTGAAGGCGATGTCGCGGGCGTGCTCGGTGCCCACGTAGCCGCGCATCTGAATGCCGTAGCCCACCCCGCCCAGCTGGTAGTTGGTCACGTTGAGGCCGGCCAGCGGGCGCAGCAAATCGCCGTAAGACGTAACCGCCTGCTTGGCCACGTAGTCGCGCCCCACCAGTGTCACGGAGGCCGGGCTGGCCGTGGCCTCGCCCGAAAGCGCGGTTTTGCTCGTGGGGGTCAGGGTGCCGCGCACCTCCACGCTGCCGAGGCGCTTGGCTGTGGTGGTGTCGGCGGGCGGGGTGCTCGACTGGGCCACGCCCAAGCCGGGCAGCAGCACGCTCATGGCGGCGGCTGCCCACTTTAGGTAAGTGTTCATTAAGCTGATTGTCAGACGACAATTAACTTAAAACGACATCGCTACCCGGCACTGCGCCTGGTAGCGCGACTGGTCGGCACGCTGCCGGGCGCGCTTATCGACCGGGGCGAGGGGGGTAGGGCGAGCGGCTTTAGCGGCCAGAACTGGCAAGCTGACAGCGGAAGAAGCCAGTTGGGGCAGACACACGGCTACGGGTGCCGCAGGCACGCCCGCGGTCTTAGAAGACAAGAGAAACATAAAAAGTCGGGGGTAGCAGCGGCCGCCCGGCGCACGCCGGGGCCGCGGGTTGCTGAATAAGACACGGCCGGCCCGCGCAACGCGGGCCGGCTACCGGCCGCCGGGCGGGCGGCCAGCGAGTGGCTTATCCCCGACGGGGAGGGGCTTCAATGCGGCCACGCACGCCAAGCGGCACGGCGGCCATAGCCGCGGCCAGGGGCCGGGCAGCGCGCCACCCCACGGGGAGGGCCGCCACTGCTGCCACCAAGGGTAGGCAGTGCAGGTCGAGGCCCTTGAGGGTGGTGAGCAGCTGCTGCAACGGCAGGGGCTTGTGGCCCTTGTGCACGTGGTATTGCACGCCGTTGCAGTCATCGAAGCAGACGCCGCCGCGCCAGGCGTTTTTCAGCTGGCAGTCGGGGCTGTGCACGTAGTCGAAAGGCCGCGCCGCCGCGATGCCGGCCTGCGGGGCCACGCTTGCGCACACTACCAGCAGGTAGTTGAGCAGCAAGAGCAACACGAGTAGCGAACGGGGCATAAGCGGACGAAGGTAGGGAAAGCTACGCAACTAAGCAGCAAGCGGTTTGCCGGAGCCACCGCTCAGGCCAGCTTAGAAAAAAATACTGGCATTGGCCCGCAGATTAAATGGGGTGCCCGGCGTGAAAGTCCGCTCGGTAACGGGGGCAGGCTCGCCGCGCAACTGGGTTTCGGTGGCGTATTGAGCCTCGTTCCAGGCCACGTTCAGCAGGTTTTGCACCGTGAAGCCGAACTGGTAGCGCGGCCGGGTATAAGCCAGCACGGCATCGACTACAAAATAAGGCAGGGCCCGCACGGAGTTGTCTTCATTGGCCGGGCGGCCACCGAGGTAGCGGTAGCGCAGGCTGGCACTCAGGCCACTGGGCTGCTTATAAGTGATGCCCGCGATGCTGGTAAGGATGGGGCCGAGCGGCACGAAGTTTTCGCCCTCCGGTGCGTCGAGCAAGCGCGCGTGGCTGTAATTGCCGTCAAAATCGAGAAAAAAGCGGCTCGTGAGCTGATAGCGGGCCGACAGGTCGAAGCCGAAGCGCTGGGTCGGGCCCACGCTGGTGGTAGTGCCCTCGTCGCCGTTATACACCAGTTCATCCTGAAGGCGCAGGTACCAAAAGGCCGTATTCACGACTAAGTCCGGCAGCGGCTTGAACGTGCTGCCTGCCTCCGCTCCCGTGGCGCGGGGCAGCGCCTGCACGGGGTTAGTACCCCGAACAACTGCCCGCGCATCATTGGAGTGGAAGCCCATGCCAGAGCGCAGAAATAGCTGCACGTTCGGCGACGCCTGATAGTAAAAGTTGAGCTTGGGCGAAATGCGGCCGGCCGTCACGCGCCCCCGCAGCGGCCCGAAGGCACCAGCAGAGTCCGCTATCTGCCCCCGAAAATCGAACACGAACAAGTCGGCCCGCACGGCAGCATTCACGCTCAGCCGCTCGGTCAGCTCCAATGTCTCATCGAGGTAGGCGTTCAGGTTTTGCTCGTGCAGGCGGCCCACGTCAACCGTATCGGTGATAACCCGCTTGGTGGCGTGGCGCAGGGCCAGGTTGGAATCATCAATGCGGGTGCCCACGCCCAAAGTGCTGTGCAGGTTGCGCACGCCCAAGCGGTTATCGCGCTCGTAGGTGCCGGTGTAGCCGTAAAGGTTGCGGCCGGTATCGGTCTGGTTTATCTCATCGCCGTTCACCGGATTTACCTTGAAGAACGTAAAATCAGAAAACAGGCTAAAGTTGTAGCGCGTGTAGTACGCCTGTTGGCGCAGCACCGCGTCGTGGCCTAGCCCAGTCGTGAGAATGGCGTAGGCATTAGCGCGGTTGGTCCTACCCCCCTCGCTGGGGTCAATGCTGCCGAAGCGCGTGATTTGGCCATCTTCCACGGCGCGCGTCGGAATTTCGCCGCTGGCATTCCAGTTAGACGTAAAATAGGAGCCAAACAGCGTGAGCGAGGTTTTATCAGTGAGCTGGCCGGTGTATTTGCCCATGCCATTAAATCGCTTAAAGCGCTGATTATTAACAAACGGCGAGGCGCTGTAATAATACTCACTGGCCACGTAGGCGCTTTCCGGCTTTTTAGAAAACAGGTGGTGGGTACCCAGCAAATCAAGCATCACCAAGGCGCGGTAGGTGTTGTACTGGCCCGCTTCCACCTTCACCTGGTTATGGTCAAGGCTGGTTTTGGTCAGAAACTCGCCTGCGCCGGCCGTGGCCAGGTCGCCGAAGCGCGCCGTGTAGGGCCCTTTATACACCTTGAGCTGCTCCACCGTTTCGGGTATCACGAAGTGAAAATCGGCGTAGCCCTGGCCGTGGGCCTGGCTCACCATGTTCACCGGCAGGCCATCCACACTCACGGCAAAGTCGGTGCCGTGGTCGGCATCGAAACCCCGCAGGAAGATTTGCTCGGCCTTACCGCCCCCGGCGTGCTGCGCAATGAACAGGCCCGGCACCAGCCGCAGCAGGTCCTGCGCCGAGTTAATGGGCCGCAACGTCTGGTCGATGTGGGTAATAGCCGCCAGGTTCTGGTTGAGGTCGCGGGGCTGGTTCACGGTCACTTCAGCCAGGTTGAGGCTGCTGGGAGCCAGCACGATGGTGCGGCCGCGGCTTTCGCCGGCCAGCAGCGTCAGCGGCTGGTTAATCGGCCGGTAGCCCATCGCCGCCACGCGCAGCACCACCGCGCCGGGCCGCAGGTTTTTAAGTTGAAATTGCCCTAGCGCATCGGTAGCCGTGCCCGCCGGCTGGCCCACCAGCCCCACGCTCACCCCCGGCAGCGGCTGCCCCGAAAGCGAGTCCACGACCGTGCCGCGCAAAGCGGCCGCGCCCTGCGCCCGCGCGCTGCCAGCCGCCAACAGCAGCACCAGCAGTAGTCCCCAAGACTGCTGCTTAACCTTCACCCACAAGTAATTAATTGACATACAACTACCTAAAACCCCAGGCCGGGCGTAGCAGCGCAGCCACCGGCGCGGGTGTGAACTCACCAGCCCCCGCGCCGGCCAGCCGGCCGCACGAGGGCACCCAGCGGCCGGGCGGCCACCGGGAGCGGGTAGTTTCAGCCGCGTTGGGGCGGGGGGTAGTCGCGGCCATTGGTACCAGCGAGCAGCCGCGCCGGGACTAGTTCCGGGCGCGCAGCCGCTTGCCAACCAGCCGCTAACGTCGCTTGCACGGCCAGGGGGGGGGTAGGGAAATGCACGTCCAGCCCCTTGAGCTGGGCCAGGTAGTGCAGGCCGGTGCCGGTGGGCAGCTTGTGGTGCAGTTCGTGCTGGTCGCCGTTGCAACGCTCAAAGCAATCGAGGCGCAGGTAATTGCGCTGTTGGCATTCCTTGCTATGCACGTAAGGGTGCGCAGCGGTAAAAAGCGGCTCCGGCGGCCGGCTCACGAGCAGCCCTACCCCCACCACCAGCAGGTAGTTGAGCAGCAAAAGCCAAGTGAGCAGCGTGCGGAGCATTATGTTTTTAAAATTTTATGTAAAAGTAGTTTGTCATTGCGAGCAAAGCGAAGCAATCTTTCCTTCCGTTAGGGGTAGTAAATCCAACGATGCGAATGATAAGGAAAGATTGCTTCGCTTTGCTCGCAATGACAAAGCACTCGCAATGACAGGCGTAGTTTTCAAGCCATTAGCCGGTCCACCGTCCAGTAAGCTGCCACCAGCCCAATGACTACCGAAACCGGGATGACGACCCGCGCCCGGTACCAGGGCCGGTCGGCGGCCCAGCGGCCGATGGCGGCCCAGCAGAGCAAAATTATCGTAATCTGACCCAGCTCGACGCCCACGTTGAAAGAAATGAGCGAGCCAAAGTAGTCTTTGCGCGGCAGCCCCAGCCCGGTGAGCGCGCTGGCGAAGCCCATGCCGTGAATCAGTCCGAAGCCAAACACGATAACTAACCGCCACGGACTCAGCTTAGTAGTGACAATGTTCTCAATGGCCACGAACAGAATGGAGAGCGCGATAATGGGCTCCACCACGCTGCCCGGCGGCTTGATGATGCCGTACATAGCCAGCCCCAGCGTGATGGAGTGCGCCACCGTGAAGGCCGTGGCCTGCCACAGCACCGGCCGCAGGCGCGGCTCCAGAATGTAGAGGCTGACAATGAACAGGATATGGTCGAAACCCAGCGGAATAATGTGCGTGAAGCCCAACTGGATATAAGTCCAGAAAATCTGGGTGCGCGAGAGCTTGCTCAGGTCGGCGTCGATGACGTGGGCGGCGGCGGGTAGGGCCAGCAGTAGGAGAGCGAGGATGAACCACCACCGGTTGTCATTGCGAGCGAAGCGCAGCAATCGCCCCCGAACGATACCCGCGCCGGTCGTTCTAGTGCGATTGCCGCGCTCCACTGCGCCCCTTGCTTGATGCGCAACATGCTCACAATGACTACTTTTTTTCATACTGCTTATTGTCAGTTAGTTTCTACCGCGTAGCCAGCATTTTCCTACCCTCGGCTTCCACCTCGGGGTTGAGGTAGGGGGCCGTGTTCAGGGCTTTGGTGATGAGAGCCTGGCCCTCGGCCACCTGGCCGGTTTTGGTGAGGATGAGGCCGGCGCGGCACAGCAGCACGGGATTTTGGGAATTGGTGCGGCGGGCCACGGTCATGTACTTGGCGGCCTCCTTATAATCGCCGCGCTTGTAGTAAACCCAGGCCAGGGTTTCATTCACGTCGATGTTGTCGGGGCGGCGGGCATATTCGATTTTGGCGTGCTCCAGGGCCTTGTCCATCTCGTTGGTTTTGAGGTAGGCGTAGGCCAGCTCGCGGTCGGTGTAGTGGCCCAGCGCTTCGTTGTTGTTGGCATCTTTGGCGGCGGCGGCCAGCATCTCCACCGATTCGCGGGCCA
The DNA here is from genome assembly GCA_001596155.1 of Hymenobacter psoromatis. NCBI lineage: Bacteria > Pseudomonadati > Bacteroidota > Cytophagia > Cytophagales > Hymenobacteraceae > Hymenobacter > Hymenobacter psoromatis. The sequence goes on from CP014771.1 coordinate 1,508,234, forward strand.
TTTTGTCGGCTTCTTCAGGCTGATTATTAAGCCGGTACACGTCCACCAGCTGGTCGGTAAAGGCGTAGTCCTTGACCGTGGCGCGGGCCAGGTTCAGGTCTTTGATGGCCGTGGGGTAGTCGTGGCGGGCGGCCGCCACCCGCGCCAGCCCGGCCAGGGCGTAGGCGTAGTTGGGGCGCATCACCAGCGCCTGCTGGTAGTAGCCTTCGGCCTTATCGAGCTGCCCGCTCACTTCGTAGAGGTGGCCCAGGGCCACGCGGCTCCACTCAGTTTGCTCCAGCCCGGAGAAACCAGCTTTCACGGCCATATCCATCGCCTGAATGGCACCGGGCACGTCGCCATAAATCTCGCGCAGGTAGCTCACGCGGGCGTAGGCCGTGAGGTCGGGGCGCACCTGATTCATCTTATCGGCCATTTTCACAGCCTGGTCGTAGTGGCCCAGCTCCACGTTGGCATCGGTGAGCAGCCCATAAACATAGCCGCTGTTGGGGTTGACTTCCTGGGCCTGCTGCGCCAGAACCAGCCCCTGCGAGAAGTGGTGCTGCGTGAGGCTCAGCGACGCTTGGCAGCACAAAGCCTCGAAGTTATCGGGGTTGGTCCTCAGCACTTCCTGCAAAAGCTGCATGGCGGCCGCGTCGTAATACGGGTGGTTGCCGGTGATGCGGCCCTCCTGCATGTAGGCCTCGGCCAGCAGCAGGCGGCTTTTCTGGTCGTTGGGATTGGCGCGGAGCTTGGCCAGCAGGCCCTGCATCGCAGCTTTGGTGTTGACCCACTCGCCGCCCAGCGCCAGGCGGCCGATGCGGTCCTTAGGCTCGGGCAGACCGGCCGGGGCTTGCTTTTTGAAAAAAAGAATAGCAGCTACGGCCAGCCCAAAGGCGACCAGCAGCAAAGGGTAGAGATTTTTGCGCACGGCGTAAGTGGAAATGAACAGGTGAAGCTACGCAGCAAAGGCGCTTGCCGGTTTTTAAGCCTAGCCGGCCGGAAGGCAGAGAAGATAAAAGAGCCGCCGCCAGCTCTCTCAGCTAACCGGCGGCTCCATTATAACTCACTCAGCCAGGGCAGTGCTAACTGCGCGATAGGCAGTGCTTAATTGCCGTTCGATGTGCAGCGATTGCAGCCGCATCTTGCCCGCGTAGCGCGCGGCAATGTACTGGCCGGGCACCACCGAAGCAGTGGGCTGCCACGGCATCTCGGTTGCGACCGCCCGCGTCAGCATGAATCTGCGCGCTCCGGCTGGTCGCCAGTCGCGGTGGCTGGCCCAGGCCAGCAGGCCGCCCACGGTAGTGGCCGCAAGCGCCACGTGGAGGACGGGACGAGTAAGCAGTTTTTTCGTGGAATAGGGAAGATAGCAATCGAGCGAGGAATATGTGGAATTACTTCGAGAAATACAAGCAGGAGTCTCGAAAAGGTATATCATTCATAAATCTTTGATAAACAATCGAATGACAGTTATTTTAGGGTTCTGGTTAAACGCACGCGCTACCCGGCCCGCCGGTCCTGATTATCTTCCATAATGTCAGATTTTTGTGCGTTGGCCAGCCTGCCACGCGGCGGCCAACGCAGCCCGCCGGCCCGTGAGGCTACTTTTGCCGGGCCTTTTGGCGCGCATACTTGTTAATTTATTTTTAGCCGCCCGCTTCCCTCCCCCATTCCTTATGGCTAAAGTTGCCATCAACCTCGCCACTGGCGCCATTCAGCAGGAAGAACTCATCGTGGGTATCGACCTGGGCACCACCAACAGCCTCGTGGCCTACGTGCATCCCGAAACCCGCCAGCCGGCCGCCATCAACGACCTGGGCCGGGGCACCATCGTGCCGTCGGTGGTGCATTTCCCAGCCGATGGCAGCTCACCGCTGGTGGGCACCGACGCCCAGGATTTCCTGCTTTCGGACCCCGCCCACACCATTTATTCAGTAAAGCGCCTGCTGGGCAAAAGCTACCGCGACCTGGGCGAGCACGCCGGCCAGCTCGGCTACAAGGTCATCGACGACGACTCCGAAGGCTTGGTGAAGGTGCGGGTGGGCGAGCGGTTTTATTCGCCCATCGAGCTGTCGGCCGACATTCTGCGCGAGCTGCGCCAGCGCGCCGAGCACGCGCTTAAAACGCCGGTGCGCCGCGCCGTGATTACGGTGCCGGCGTATTTTAACGACTCGCAGCGCCAGGCCACCCGCGACGCCGGCCGCCTGGCCGGCCTGGAGGTGCTGCGCATCGTGAACGAGCCCACCGCCGCCGCCCTGGCCTACGGCATCGGCCTCGATCCCGAAGAGGAAAAAACCGTGGCCGTGTATGACCTCGGCGGCGGCACCTTCGACGTGAGCATCCTGCGGCTGCACCAGGGCATTTTTGAGGTGCTAAGCACCCACGGCGACACCTGGCTGGGCGGCGACGACATGGACCGCGCCATTGGCGAGCACTGGGTGGCGCGGGCTTCCCTACCCCCCTCGTTTCGGTCGGTGCCGGGCCAGCGGCAACAGCTGCGCCTGGCCGCCGAAATGGCCAAGCGCTACCTCAGCCAGCACGACGATTTCACGACCCAACTGCTTGACAGCGAAGAAAATGTGTTTGCCGTGACGCTGACCAAGGCAGCATTCAACGCCCTCATCGCGCCGCTCGTGGCGCGCACCATCGACGCCTGCCGCCTCGCCCTCAGCGACGCCAAGCTGACCACCGACGGCCAGTCCGCCACCGCCAAAATCGACGCCGTGCTGCTGGTGGGCGGCTCCACGCGGGTGCCGCTGGTGCAGGAAGAAGTGTCGAAATTCTTCGGCCAGCCGGCTAATAATTCGCTTAACCCGGATGAGGTAGTGGCGCTGGGCGCGGCCATTCAGGCTGATATTCTGGCCGGCAACCGGCGCGACGTGCTGCTGCTCGACGTGACGCCGCTCACGCTGGGCATCGAAACGCTGGGCGGGCTCATGGACGCTATTATTCCGCGCAATTCCAAGATTCCGACCAAGGCCGGCCGCCAGTATACGACCAGCGTGGACGGGCAGGTAAATTTGAAAATTGGCGTCTATCAGGGTGAGCGTGACTTAGTTAGCGAAAATCGTAAGCTGGGCGAATTCGTGCTCAGCGGCATCCCAGCCATGCCCGCCGGCCTGCCCAAGATTGACGTTAATTTCTTTCTCAACGCCGATGGCATTCTGCGCGTGGAGGCCGTGGAGCTGCGCTCCAACACCCGGCAGCAAGTTGATATCAAGCCCCAATACGGCCTCACCGACGACCAGGTGGAGCAGATGCTGATGGACTCGCTCCTCAACGCCAAGCAGGACGTGGCCGCCCGCCTGCTCATCGAGGCCCGCACCGCCGCCGAGCAGCTGCTCTACCAGGTCGGGCGCTTCCTAAAGAAGAACGCCGAGCACCTGGAACCCGCCGAGGTAGCCACCACCACCGGCCACACCGACGCGCTTCGCCAGGCCCTCACCGGCAACAACCGCGACCTGATTCTCAAGCGCATGGACGAGCTGGATGAGCAGACCCGCCCCTTCGCCGAGCGCGTAATGAATATTTCCATCAAGCAGGCCATGAGCGGCAAGCAAATCGGCTAGCCTTACCCCCCTCTTTTCACGGCAAAGCCCCTGGCCGCTTCGCAGCAACCAAGGGCTTTGCCGTGTAGGGTGCGGGGCTTGCCCCCGCCCGTCGTTGCACGATTCGCAGTTGTTTCGTTCGGCGACGGGCGGGGGCAAGCCCCGCACCCTACTAAAGGTGTAGTAAGCGTTTTAGGGCTGGGTGGCGGTAGTCGTGGTAGTACTACGCTTGCGGTTAATACTACGCGTGTTGTAAGAGCCCGACACGGCCGCCTTACCCCCGTAGAGCCGGTTGATGTGTTGCGGGCCAGCATCGACATCGCGGGCCGGCACCCCGTTGGTATATAAAGGCCGGGCCGTTTCGGGCGAGGTGGGGGACGTGGCGCTGGTTGGCACGGGGTTAACCATGATGGTGCGCGGCGCGGTGCTGGGGACCGGCGACGCGGTTGGCCGGCTGCCGGCTGCCGGCGTTTGGGCACGGGCCGGGATAAAGCTGGCCAGTCCCAGCAGGGCGGCTCCAAAGAGAATCTGTATTTTCATAAGTAAGCGGCTAAGCCAGGAGTGGGTGGGTAGGCCGGGTGTAGGCCGGACCAGTAGTTATCCGCTTTTACGGATGAGGGACTAATCCGGTAAACCCTCGACCTGTAAGGAGGCAAAATAATTTCTCTGTTCGCTGGGCCGGCCGGCTATGAAGGTATTCAGTGAATTAAAAACTACACCAAAAAGCCTGGCTACTTGCTGAGTAGCCAGGCTTTTTGGTGTTAAAAACCGTCCTTACGGACGAGCCTTGGTGGTCGAAGTGCGTCGGCCGGTAGTGGTGCGCCGCGTGGTGCTGCCCGGCGTGGCAGCGCCTGGGGTAGTTGACATGGTGCCCGCATGCGTGTTGGTGGGCAGCGGGCTGCTATACAGCGTGCCACCCGTTGGGCTGGTAGTCGTAGTGCCCAGGGGCACCGCGGCACCGCTCGGAGCTACTCCCCCGGAGGGCAACACGCCCGTAGTGGCCCCCGGCACGCCCGGCGCGACGGTCCCGGTGCCGATGGGCGCGGCCACGCCGCCGGGCGTGGCAGGCATGGGCGTGGCGCTGGGCACTGCCACCTGGGCATTGGCCGAAAAGCTGTAAGCCAGGCCCAGCAGGGCGGCTCCCAAGAAATTGCGGGTTTTCATACAGAGTATAAGCTGGTTGAACATTGACCGCCCGACTGGGGGTAGGACGGTTGCGAGCGCCGTTATACGGAATGAGGCTCGGCGCGAACGTGAATTTTCAGTAAAGGCCCCGCGTTGGGCAAGTGCGAACTCGTCTTTCGGGGCCGGTATATTTTTTGTTATCAGGCAGTTGGCGCAAACGATTACAATCGCAAAGAATACTCATCCTCAGCTTGTTGAACTTCTCCGGGAGCCTGGCGCGCGCCGCGCGCGGGCGAGTGGTAATTTTGCGGCTTCCTTTCCGATTCTATGCGCGTACTGCACACCGCCGACTGGCACCTGGGCCAGCATTTTCTCACCGGCCACGAACGCCTGACCGAGCAGCGCGCCTTTCTCGACTGGCTGCTGACTACGGTGCAGGCCGAGGGGGTAGGGGCGCTGGTGCTGGCCGGCGACGTGTTCGACACTACTACCCCCTCGCATGCGGCCCAAGAGCTATACTACGATTTTTTAGTGCGGATGCAGGGCACCGGCTGCCGCGACATCGTGGTGGTGGGCGGCAACCACGACTCCCCCACCCTGCTCAACGCCAGCCGACGGCTGCTGCGGGCGCTGCGCATCCACGTGATTGGGGGCGTGCCCGCCGACCCGGCCGAGCAGATTATCACGCTGGCCGGCCCCGATGGCCGCGCCGGGCTGGTGGTGTGCGCCGTGCCCTTTTTGCGCGACCGCGACCTGCGCCTGGCCGTGGCCGGCGAAACGCCCGACGAGCGCCAACTGCGCGTGCGCGACAGCATCGCGGGCCACTATAAGCTACTGAGCGAGCACGACTTAGTGCGCGGCCTGCGCGAGCAGGACGTGCCGGTGCTGGCCACCGGCCACCTCTATGCGGCCGGCGGCGAGGCCCGCGAGGGGGCCGAGCGCGACGTGCACATCGGTGGACTGGGCGTGATAGCCGCCGAGCACTTCCCGGCCGCCTTCGACTACGTGGCGCTGGGCCATTTGCACCGGCCGCAAGTCGTGGGCGGGCAGGCGCGCATCCGCTACTCGGGCTCGCCGGTGCCGCTCTCCTTCACCGAGGCCGACGACAAGCAGCAGGTGCTGCTGCTGGACTTCGCGGGCGCGGGGCCGCCCGTTATCACGGCGCTGGCCGTGCCGGTGGCGCGCCGCTTGCAGCGCTTTCATGGCGAGCTGGAGGAGGTGGAAGCCGCAATTTTAGCTTTTGATAACGAAGCCTTTAGCCTGGTGGCCTGGGCCGACGTGCTGGTGCGCTCCGACGAGTCGCCCGCCGAGGTGCAGCGCCGCGTGCAGGCCGTGCTGAAGGAGCGCAGCGCCCACGTGCTGGCCCCGCGCGGCGCGCGCCACCAGCGCCTCACTGACGCGCCCGGCCTGGCGGCCGAGGCTGCCGCGCCCATCGAGCACCTGCACGAATTGACGGTGGAGGAGGTTTTTGGCCGCCGCGTGGCGGGCCTACCCCCCGAGCGGGCGGCGGCCCTCACGGCCACCTTCCAAGAGCTGCGCCAGCTGCTGGCCGAGGCCGACCCGCAGGCCTGGGGTGGCGACGCAGCATAAGTAGCTGTTCGGGAATTTATAAGAACGTCATTCCGAGCTTGCCGACGAATCTCGCTCGCATAGTGGAACGAAGCCCGAACGGCCACGAGCGGGATTTCTCGGCAGGCCCGCAGTGACGCGCTTTTTCGCAACGCCCTGCGTGAGGACTGCAAATGCGGGGTTTTGGGTCACCAGACAGCTTATGCCAGATAATATTCTATTTTAGGACTTACGCAAATCGTCTGTCATTGCGAGCAAAGCGCGGCAATCGCACCAGAACGACACCCGCGCCAGTCGTTCTGGTGCTATTGCCGCGCTTCGCTCGCAATGACAGACGTATTTTGCATAAGTCCTATATTTTTTATATATTCATCAGGAAATTAGTTGCGAAAATTGGGCGGAAGCAGAGTCCCACTTCGGGATGGGTATATCTTACCGAAGTTTTGTATTCTCCATTCATTTATAACGCTCAATCATTATTTTAACATGAAAAAATTGGCACTTTCCGTGGCCCTGGCGATTGGCCTGAGTGCGGTGCATCCGGCGCAGGCACAGGTGGGGCCACTGGTCAATTTACTTGGGGCGGGCCTGGGGCTGGGAACCCGCCTGGCGCTGCAACCCAAGCTAACGCCGGAGCAAAAAGCGGCTCAGCAAGCTGCCGCCGACAAAGAGGTTGCCGATAGCAAAGCAACCGAGCGCGTTGGCACGGCGGAACCCGCCGAGCTGGTGATGCATCGCACTCTGGCCGACAAGCTACCCAAGCAGGCTGCCGCCCAAATCACCGACCTCGAAACGCAGCTCGAACAATGCCACGCCGCCATGCTGGCCAGCCCCGCGGGCACCGTGTGCACGGCCGGGCAGCGGGCCGCCATCCAGACTGCGGTCATAAGCGTGGCCCGCGCCAAACCGGGCTTCAACCTATCGCCTTACCAGCAGGAAATGGCCTATTACCTGGCCGAAGACGCGCGCCGCCAGCAGGCTACTACCCCCACTGCGCCCGCCAACTAGCGCGCCCGGCCTCCGCCCTACCCCCGCCCGCCTCCGCCAACTGCGCGGGGGCGAGCGTACTTTTAGGTACCGGCTTTGGCCGGGGAATTCACTAAAACGAAAGCTACAGGCTACCCGCTAAAAGCTAACAGCTAGGAAATGAAGATTATCAGCCTGCGCTTTGCCAACCTCAACTCGCTGCCGGGTCCTTACCTGATTCGCTTCGACGCGGCGCCGCTGGCCGACACGGGCTTGTTTGCCATTACGGGGCCGACGGGCGCGGGCAAAAGCACGCTGCTCGATGCCATCGCGGTGGGCCTGTATGGCCGGGTGCCGCGCCACGACCGCCAGGTGGGCGAGATGGTGAGCCGCCACGCCGACGACGCTTTTTCGGAAGTGGAGTTTGAAGTGCATGAAACCAACCCCGACACCGGCCTGACCTGCCGGGTGCGCTACCGCTCGCGCTGGGAAATCAAGCGCAAGACGCGGGGCAAGGACAAAGGCGGCCTCAACCAGGACGCGATGACGCTGGCGCTGAGCGCTTCCGGCCAGACGTTTTTGAGTGGCAAGGTGGCGGTGCCCGACAAGGTAAGTGAGCTTTCGGGGCTCGATTTTGGGCAGTTTGAGCAGGCCGTTTTGCTGAGCCAGGGCAAATTCGCACGCTTCCTGCACGCGCCGGAGCCCGAGCGCAGCGCCCTGCTCGAAAAGATGACCAACGTGGGCATCTACTCGCGGCTGTCGGTGGCGGCGTTTGAGAAAGCTAAGGCCGAAAAGCAGGCGACCGAGCTGCTGGCCGCCCGCCTCGACGCGACCCGCCTGCTGCCTGACGAAGAGCGCGCGGCCCTCGAAACTCAGCTCGACGCCCTGCACCAGCAGGCCGAAGACCACCACCTGGAGCAGCAGGAGCTGACCGTGGGTCTGACTTGGCGCACCATCCTGGACCAGCTCGATAAGCAGCTGCGCGACACGACCCGCGAGGTGGAAAGCCTGCGGCTGGCCGAAAGTACTTTGCAGCCCGAATTCGTGCGGCTGGCCGGCCACGAGCGCGCCAATGCCCAAGAGCTTGCTACCCCCCTCGCCCTAGCCGAAGTGGCCCGGCAAACCCTGGAGCGCGGCACCGGGCAGCTAACCCGGTTAGCGGATGACCTGCCCCACCTGACGGCCGCCGCCGAGACCGCCGCCACGGCCTCAGACGCCGCCGCTGACGCCCACCTCACCGCTCAAACCAAGGAAAACGACCGGCGCCCGATTCTGGAAAGCGCCCGCGACCAGGACGCGGCCCTGGTTATCACGCGCCAGGAGCTGAGTAAAAAGCAGACGGCCCACGCCCAAAATTTCGGCGCGCACCAGCGGGCGCAGGCGGCCTGGGATGACCAGGCACGCGCGCTGCAAGGGCTGGCCGACCAGCAGACCACGCTGGATAGCTGGCTCATTGACCACAGCCACGAAATTGACCTGAAAAGCCAGCTCAACGAGCTAGGCCGAGAAATTATCGACTTGCAAGGAGCCCAGCGCGAGGTGGCGACCCGTGAGGCGCGCCGGGGAGAATTACTTAAAAATCAACGCCTTGCGGCCGCCGACTTTAGCCGCCAGCAGCAGCTCGAAACCGAGGCCAGCGCCCGCCAGCAAGCTATTAAGGACGAGGGCCAGCCCTGCCGCACCGAGCGCGACGCGCTACTGCGCGACACTACCCCCGCCAATCTGGCCCAGCGCGCCGACGACCTCACCGCCCACTTGCAAGGCCTGCAACAGCTGCTGCCCAAGGCCGAAGCGGCCCACGAGCGGCAGGCGCGGGCGGCGGACTTAGCTGCTCACATCCAGGCAGAAGCGCCGTCCCTGACCACGGCCACTACTGCCGTGGGCCACCTCGAAACCCGGCGTACCGATGGGCAGGAGCTGCTGGAAAGCTACCGGCGCGAGCTGCGCGCCCAGCAGGCCCTGGCCGACCTCAACGCCCACCGCCAGCACTTGCAAGCGGGCCAGCCGTGCCCGCTGTGCGGCGCGCTGGAACACGCATTTGCCGCCGATTTTGCCCCCGATGCCGACGCGCAGGAGCTGCGCGTGATGCGGCAGCAAAAAGCCCTGGCTAACCTCGAAGAGGAGCTGCGCGCCGCCGCCCAGGACCTCACGCGCCGCCAGACCGAGCAGCAGCAGCGCCAGCAGCAGCAGCAAGAAGCGCTTGATGCCGCCGACGCGGCCCGCCGCCAGGCCCAGGAGCTGGCCGCCGCCCTGGCCCCTACCCCCCCCGCGCCGGCCGACCCGGCCGCCGTGCGCGCGCTGCTCCTTGATGCGGCCCAGGCCCAAAATACGGCCGTAACTGACCGCCGCCGGCTCGCCGAGCTGGATGAGAAGCTGGCCGTTTTGCGCGAAAAATATTTGGCTGCTGGCAAGGAAGCTACCGATGCGCAGGGCGAAATGCGCCTGCTAACCCAGCGCCAGGACACCACCGCGCAGGAGCTGCGCCAGCTGGCCGCCGACCTGGAGCACGAGCGCGAACAGGCCGAAATCTACCAAAGCACTATTCGGGAAATCTTGCGGCCTCACCAGCTGGCGCTGCCCGCCCGGCCGCCCTACGACGGCGTGCTGGCCACGCTGGCCGAACGCGCGGCCACCTACGAAGCGCGCCGCGCGGCGCTGGCCGAAGGGCGCGATAAGCTGCTGGAAAGCCGCGTGCAGCACAAAGCCAAGGGCGAAGAATTGCAAAACCGGCAGCAACAGCTGGCGGCCGATAAAGACTTGCTCGACGCCGAGCAGTTGGCCCTGGACGAGCAGCAGGCCGCCCGCCTGGCCCACTACGCCGGCTCCGACCCCGCCGCCGAAACCGAGCAGCTGCGCCGCCTCACCCAGCAGCTGGCCGAAGCCGAGCGGCTCGCCCAGGCCCACCACGCCCAGCAGCGGCAGGCGCTGGCTATCGGGCAGAGCGCCCACGCGGCGCTGCAAGACCAGCTGACCACCGACCGCACGGCGCACGATGAGCGCCAGACCGAGCTGGCCGCCGCCCTGGCCGCCGCCGGCTTTGCCACCGCCGCCGAGGCGCGGGCGCTGCTGCTACCCCCCGCCGAGGCCGAGCGCCTGCACCAGCGCCGCCAGGAGCACCTTACGGCAACTGCGGCCGCCGACCGCCGCCTGGCCGACCTCACCGCCGAGCAGCAGCACCACGCCGAGGCCGGCCTTACCCCCCTCCGCGCGGCCGAGCTCACGGCCCAGCTCACCACGCTCTCCAATGCCGACGATATTTTGCAGCAGAAATTGGGAGCCGTCAGCAACCAGCTGGTGCAGGATGATAGTGCCCGCCAGCAGCTGGCCGAAGGCCTGCGCGAGCTGCAAGCGCGCCGGCAGGAAGAGCAGCGCTGGCAGGACCTGGCCGAGCAAATTGGCTCGGCCAAGGGCGATAAGTTTAGCCGCTTTGCGCAGGGCCTGACGCTCAGCCACCTGGCCCGCCTGGCCAACCTGCGCCTGCGCCAGCTCACCAACCGCTATTCCATTCTGAAAACCCCGAACCAGGACCTGGAGCTGCAAATAATCGACCACGACCAAGCCGACAGCAAGCGCCCAATGGCCTCGCTTTCGGGTGGCGAAAGCTTCCTGGTTAGCCTGGCGCTGGCGCTGGGCCTGAGCGAATTAGCCGGCTACAAGGCGCGCATCGAATCCTTGTTTATCGACGAGGGCTTCGGCACGCTTGACCCCGACTCGCTCAACACGGCCCTCGACGCCCTGGAACGCCTTCAGCATTCGGGCAAGATGATTGGCATCATCTCGCACGTGGCCGACCTCAAGGAGCGCATCGGCACCCAGATTCGGGTGCAGCCCGGTGCCGGCGGCAACAGCACCGTGCGCGTGGTGGACGTAGTAGGCACCGAAACCAGCTGCGAGGTGAGCCGTGAAGTGGTGAAATAGTGACTAAACGACTATGGACTGTAAGTCCATAGGTTTGAAAGCGAATGGAATTCGGCGGTTTCGGCTAAAGCCGACTGAAAGAAGCCACTGAAAGTGGGTCGCTTTAGAATAAAATTCTGCTGGCTAAACGCTGGCGTCGGTCATTGAGCAAATAGCAATAACTAACTGACAATCAAAAATTAAACAGCCTTGCCTGAACAAGACCGGCAAAAGTGAGTAGCAACTAAAGTCTTGCCCTAAAGGGCATAGCTTTAACTAGCGTACTTGAAAAGTAAAAGGAACGTCATGCTGAGCTTGCCGAAGCATCTCGCGTGGGGTAGTAAATCAATCGTTCAACGATGCGGTAGAGATGCTTCCTTCGTCAGCATAACGTTCCTTCATCGCTCACTGCTCATTACTCACCGCCCGCACCTCGGCCCAAGTCCAGTATTTTTTGAGCTGAACGCCGGCGTAGCCTTTTGCCAAAAAGGCCACCACTTCCGCTTCTACTACCCCCGGTGCCAGGCTGGAAGCGTAGATGGGCCGGCCGTCGGGGTCGGCGTAGCGCTCGGCTTTGGAGAGGCGGCGGCCGGCCAGGCGCAGTAGCGGGCCGGTATCGGTGAGCGGGTCGGCAGCCCAGCGGTAGTTGCTCGTTTCCAACTCGTTGAGACGGTTAGCGAGCGCGGGCAGGGGTAGGCGCGGCAGCGTGGGCCGGCTAGCCAGGTCAATCCAGGTGGTGTATTTGCATTCCACTTCGTAGCGCTGGCCATCGTATAAACTCAGCACCCAGTCGAGGCCCGCCGTGGGGCCAAATAAGGCGTAATACGGCACCGGCTCGGGCGTGCGAACGACCACCAGGCCAATTTCGGGGTAGTTGGTGCGCTGCGTGAGCGGGCTTTGCAGCGCGGCCACGGCGGTTTTCACCCGCTCATATTCGGGCTGCCAGGCGGCGCGGCCGGCTTCCGGGTTCAGCAGGATTTCCGCGAAGCGCGGCAGAAACCAGGCAAATTTTTCGGCCGAGGCTTCATCTTCGCGCCGCCGCCGGGCGGGCGCGCCAAAGGGCTCGTAGAAGCGCATTTTCTCCTCCGCGCTCAGCCAGCAGGCCAGCTGCAGGGCGTGGTCGGCCAGCGGGTGTTGCCAGTCGATTTCACGAAAATCGCCCAGCGTGGCCACCAGGCGCAGCATTTCTTCCTGGGCCAGCGCCAGCTCGGGGTTTAGCAGCGCCCACACGCCCACGAAGCCGTCAATATCGAAGTGGTTGGCCGTGACGGCCTGCGCTGCCAGGCCCGGCGTGGCGGGTGCGCGCAGGGCGCGCAGGCACGAGCCGGCGCTGGTATCGTCGCGCAGAACGAGGGGGGTAGGGGCCGCGCGCCAGTGCGCCAGCGTGAGGGCCGCGCCTAGCCCGGTGCTGTCCACCACTATCGTGGGCTGCCGCCGCAACTGCCCAAACGGCACGAAATACCGCTCCGGTTGGTTATTTAACACGCTTTCAATCATTGTTTTACGACTTTTTTTACACTTAAGCAGTTGTTATTAGTCACTCGTCATTACTCCCTGCCGCCCCGCCGGTTACAGATTTTCTCCACTTTGTTTTTACGAATCCAGCCGAGGTAGCCTTGCAGGGCTTCGGCGGCGCGCAGAGCCTCCACGGTGGGATATTGGCGCGCCAGCTCGCGGTTGCTTAAAAAACGGTGGACGCTGCTGTGGCAGGGCTGGCACAGCTCGACGGTGGCGCCGTAGCGCCCGCCCTCTTCGCGAGGCACCAGGTGGTGGCGGGTGGTGTGTTGCACCGTGCGCTGGCACAGGCTGCAACTGGTAGCAGCTGCCGGGCAGGCGCGGGCAGTAGCTTCGGCGTCAGCCTGCTGGCGTTGTTGACGACAGCGCATTATTTAGGATAAAACGAATGATAAATAAACCTATTGCGTAGCTATTGGGAGTACTTAAAATAATTTTTTATTGCTAAAATTTGCGCGCTTGCAAGCAGCATCCTTATCTTGACCCCCGTTTACCAACATTTAAGTACCAGCAAATCAATTTCATCATTTATTCTTTCAAAATTATAATTTTTTTACGATGGCCTTGTTTTTTACTCCGTTCCCTATCCCCACTTGGCTGCGGCCGCTCGCCGGGGGCACTTTGTTAGTAGCACTTTCGCTGGCGGCCCCCACGGCCAAGGCCCAAACCTGGATGGTATCGACTACCCCCTACATCAAGCTTGGGGTGCTCGACAAGTATAATGCGTTGGGCGGCTACACGGCCGTATTCATTGTAACCAGCGAGCGCACCGGGCAGGATTTTATGCTTACCAAGCAAGTGCCCAAGGGCGAGAGTGGCCTCGACATCCTGTTTCCGACCGAGCCCAGCGACCCCGAATATTTCAAAAATCTGCAGGGCCTGTCCGCGCAGCCCGCGCCGGGCCGCTACACCTGGGAGTGCCGCGTAAATGGCAAAAAGGCCGTGAGTGGCCACTTCACTTTCCCGGAAGTGGGCAACGACGTGACGGTAATTGGCAAGAAGGAGTAATGCCGCTTGGGGCCGCTACTCCCGCACGACACGCATAAAGGGCACGTCATCGGGCAAGGGGCCCAGCAGGTCGGCCAGGGCTTGCAGGAAGCGTCCGGCGGTGTCGGGCCGGCCTGCGGGCGGGCCGGCGGCGTGGTGGCGGTGGTGCTCGCCGCGTAGCTCGCCGAGCACGGTGGGCGTGCCGGCTTCGTCGGGGCTGCGGCCCAGGGTGGCTTCGAGCAAAAAATAGCGTGGCACCGCGTCATCGGGCTCGGCGTCGGGGTCGTCGTCTTCCTCATCCTCGTCGGGAATGCGCGAGTGGTCGTTGGGGTCCAGCTCGGCTTGCTCGTACACGATGGCGACGAGGTGCGCCTCACCGGTGGCCTGCGGCGACGGCAATTGGAGCAGGGCGGTGGCCCGCCCGGCCACCCGGTGCCAGCTCAGGTGCAGGCCGCGCGGCGGCACGCGCTCGCGGGGGGGTAGGCTTTCGGCGGCTTTGTCCCAGATGTAGAGCAGCAGCTCGCGGGCCAGCAGCGGGTCGGTTAGCTCGCGGCGCACGGCGGCCGGGCGGCGCCATACCAGCTGGGGCAGCATCGTGCAAGCAAAATGGTATGGGTGCGGACGAGCCATAAATTTTAGTGACGAGTGATTAATGACGAGTGACTAATCGCGGTCTGCCAGAATTGGGGGCGCAAATTAGACTCGTTACGAGGTAAGATGCGAAAAAGAACGTCATTGTGAGCTTGTAGAACGTTCTTCCGGGCTTGTAAAACGTCATTCCGAGCTTGCAGCACGTCATTCCGAGCTTGCCGAGGAATCTCGCGCGCGGTCGTTCGGGCCTCGTTCCACGATGCGAGCGAGATTCCTCGGCAAGCTCGGAATGACGTTCTGCAAGCTCGGAATGACATTCTGCAAGCTCACAATGACGTTCTTTTCGTACCCTATTTCACATTGGACATTAGTCATTAGTCACTCGTCATTAGTCACTTGTCATTAAAAATTAGTCACTGCTACCACTGCCTGCCATAGCACTGCGGCACTATGAGCCCAGCTGTAGCGGGCGGCGTTGGCCAGGCCGGCGGTGCGCAGGCGGGCGCGCAGGGCCTCATCGTGCGCCAGCTGGCGCAGGCCCTCGGCGATGGCGGCCGGCTGGTGCGGGTCGCAGAGCACGGCAGCGGCCGGCCCGCCCGACACCTCGGGCAAGGACGATAGATTAGAGGTGAGCACCGGGCAGCCGCTGGCCTGGGCTTCTATTACGGGCAGGCCAAAGCCCTCGAAAAAGGGCACGTAGGCGGTGGCCAGCGCCGCCGCGTAGAGGGCCGCCAGGTCGGCCTCGCTCACGCGGCCCGTAAACTGCACGGCGGCCCGCACGGCGGGCGGCAGCTGCTGATAGGCCTCGAAGATGGGACCCGTTTGCCAGGCCTCGCGGCCCACCAGCAGCAGGCGCACTTCGGCCGCCCTACCCCCCCCCGCGGCCCGGAACTGCCCGAAGGCTCGCAGCAGATTTGCCAGATTCTTGCGCGGCTGCAACGCCCCGACAAACAGAAAATACGGCTGCCCCTGGCTGAAGCGCGCCCGCGTGGCGGCTTGCTGGGCGGCCGTTTGGGGCGCGAAGTGCGCGGCCGGGGCGTTGGGTGCCACCCGGATACTGGCGGGGGGCAGCCCGTAGTGCCGGGCCACGTCCTGCCGCGTGGCATCAGACACGGCCACCAGCTGCGCGGCGGCGCGGGCCCAGCGTGGCAAAAACCAGGCATAGTAGCGCCGCACCAGGCCGCTCACGTCCTGCGGGCGGTGCAGGTAGGCCAGGTCGTGCAGCACCAGCACGCGCGGCACCCGCGTATTGAGCACCGTGAAGCCTTCGGGCGAGAGCAGCACGGCGGGCCGGTGCTGCCGCAGCCACCGGGCCACGGCTACTTCGTACCAGGCCACCAGCAGCAGCACGTGGCGGGCCGGCGGGGCTAGCACGTGCGGCACTACGTTGGGCGCCAGCAGGTAGCGCGGGTCATATTGCCGGTCAAAGAGGAAGTGAAACGTGCATTCGGGATGCTGCCGCACCAGGCAGCTCAGCGTTTCGAAGGTGTAGCGACCCAGCCCTTCGAGGTGGCCGCCGGGGAGCAGAAAGCGGGTCGTGACGGCGAGGTGCAAAGTGGCCAGCAGGTAGGGCAGGAGAAAAAATGCGGCAGCTACGCCTTTACGAAAACAAAATTATCTGAATCGATGCCGCTTGCCTGAAGATAGGCATCGAGGTCGGGGCAGGCGATGAGCCGGCCCTCGGCACTGATGCGGTGGGGCTGGTAGTTCAGCGCTGCCAGGAGCGCCGCAGCCTGCCGGTGCGCGGCGTTATGGCGCTTGGGCTCCAGGTATTCAAGCACCACGACCGGGGCCGCGCGGCGCAGCAGTTCTGTGGCACCGCTAACGACCTGAAACTCAGCGCCTTCTACGTCAATTTTAATAATATCCGGGGGGGGCGCGGGGGCCGCGAAGCAGCTATCGAGGGTAATGGCGGGCACTTCAATCCTGGTCGCAGGCTCGTTTTGAAACCATTTTTCCTGGGCAAACTGCTCGATACTGAGCGAGTTGTATTCATTATAATGCACCGGAAACTCGTAGAATGCCAACTGCCCCGGCGCGTCGGACACGGCGCAGTGTCGGGCGCGCACGGCGGGTACGGCGGCCACATTGGCCGCCAGCACCGCATAGGTAGCCCGCGAGGCTTCAAAGGCCAACACCTGCCCGGCTTCCCCCACGAGACGGGCCGCCAGCAGGGAAAAATAGCCGAAGTGCGCGCCTACGTCCGCGAACACGTCGCCCGGCGCGAGGTGCTGAATCAGGAAGCGGGCCAGTCGAATTTCGGAGTCGTGCGACTTACCCCCGGTCAGATAAATGTCGGTGCCGGCGGGTAGCACCACGGTCATGGGCGCGTCAAAAAAGGTGCGCGTTTGCCGGGCTACGCCCCGCTTGGTGCGGGAGTAGCGCAGGAGCCGAAACCCAATGGCGTAGATATATGGTCCCGGCCGCCGCAGTAGCCGCCCTAGTTTGGGCAGCGCTGCTAACTGCTCGACGCGCCGTAAAGACCGCAGTAACTCAGCATTTACCAGGGGAAAGGAGGGCAACATAGGAGTAGAAAAAAACAGCCAACTCAGGCTTTGGCTGGTCGGATAAAGGCCCGAATCTCGGCCAGCGGCACCAGCCCCAGCGCCAGACTGATGCCCGCGAAGGCTGCCGTGGCCAGGGCGCTTTCCAGCAACCAAGGTAGCGCCAGCAGGTGCTGCAAGCCGTACCAAACGGCGCAGAGCAGCCCGAAGGCCAGGCTTAGCCGGCCCAGCCAGCCCCACGGCACGGCCACCTGCGCCCGGTGATGCACCAGCCACAGGTAGCCGGCCGCCACCAGGGCCGCACACAGCAGCGTGTTCCAGGCGGCCGCCAAGGCCCCGTAATGCGGCAGCAGCAGCAGGTTCAGCCCCACGTTGAGCGCCAGGCTACCGGCCACGAACCGGCTGACAATGCCCACGTAGTGCGTGCTATTGAGCAAGGCGCTGTAAATAGCAAAAAAAGCTTGTATCAACACGTTAAGAAATAAAATCTTGAGGCAACTCGTCATCACCGCCAACTGGGCGGGAGTGCTGTGCGTGAATTGCCAGAACAGCAACTCGCCCCGAAACAGTACGAACGCGCAAGCCAGCAGCAGCGGCAAGGTTACGACCCGCTGCCCGAACCAGAGCAGCGCCTGCTGCTCGGAGGGGCTGTGCAGGGCCGCCGCGAAGCGGGCAAAAAACAGTGGCATCAGCGTCCAGACATACATCATCACGGCATCAACCCAGCGGTAGGCACCGGCGTAGTAGCTGGCCTCGACCGGTGAAGCCAGTCGCTCCAGCATCACCATATCGACCCGCTCGTTGGCCCCGTAGAGCAGCGTAATGAGTGCGAAGGGCAGGGCTTCGCGCACTACTTGGCGCGCCTGGCCCCAGTGCCAGCGGTAGCGCACCCGCCCAAACAGATACGTCATCAGCCCGTAGAGGAGGGCGGCCGTGAAGGCCGCCGCCACCAGGCGGACCCCCACGTAGGCCCAAAGCGAGAGCCCCGTCGGCAGCAAGACCAGCACCAGGGCCAGCAACAGCACTTTTTCAACTACCGAGAGCAAGGCGTCAGTATTGAATTGCTGGTGCGCCTGGAAGGTGCCCCGCAAAAACTGCCCGTATTGCGTCAGCAGCAGGCCAGCGCCGATGGCGGCCAGTAGCCCCAGCTGCGCCCCCCCATAGCCCAGCAGGCGGCCCAGCGCCAGCAGCACCAGCAGGGCTACCCCGTTGAGCAGCCCGCGCAGGGGCAGGATGGTCGGAAAGTGCGTGGCCAAATACGTCGGCTCGGCGGCCAGGCGCTTCACGCTGTAGTGCGTCAGGCCCATATCGGAGAGCGTGACGAGGATGAGCGCCAGCGAAGAAAGGGCCGTGAACGTGCCGAAGGCGACGTGGCCGATGCGGTCCTGCACCAGGCTTTCCACCACCACCCAGCCGGGCTTCACCAACAGGCTCAGGGCCACGGCCAGACTGATATTTCCAAAAAAGCGTTTGATGCGGCAGGCGGGCAGCGGCCCGTGAGGTAGGCAAAATGAAAACGCAAAGGTAAAGCAGGGCCAGGGCGGGCAGCGGTTTATCTTTGCCCGTTGCCGCGCCAAGCTTCGGCCCACGGTGGGCCTCTTTTCCGCTTCTATGTCGCCCGATTTGCTACCCCCCTTCTCCGCTGCTGGCCTGCGGGCCATTTTTCACCGTTGGAAATATCTGCTGGCCCTGGCCGTGGGCCTGGCCGCCGTGGTGAGTGCTATAGTAGCCTGGACATTGCCCAATATTTATAGCTCCACGGCCATTTTCCTACCCACCTCGCCCCAGAGCACCGACCCCGACCGCCTGGTGGAGGGCTCGAAGCTGGAAGTGGGTGCCCGCTCCGAAGACCTAGACCGCGTGCTCACCATTGGCCAGTCGCTACCCCTGGCCGAGCTGATGATTAAGCGCTTCAACTTCTACCAGCACTACAACGCCGGCCAGCCGGGCTCCGATGTGGTGGAAAACGCAGTGCTGGGCGAGTTTAACAGCAACCTGAGCATTGTGCACAACGAGCGCGACGCCATCGAGCTTACGTTTCAGGACTACGATAAGAAGCTGGCGGCGGCCGTGGCCAATGCGATGGTGGCGGCCATCGACTCGGTGAACCAGCAGCTTACCCTTGGAAACCGCCGCAACGTGCTGGAGCTGTACCGGCAGCGCTCGGCGCAGCTGGGCCGCAGCTTCACCCGCACCCGGCAGCAGCTCGTGGCCGCGCGCCGCCGCTACGGCGTGTTTGGCCTGGAGCAGCAGGAGCGCTACCTCACCAAGACCGTTATCGAAACTGAAAAGGAGCTGCGCGTGGCCGAAGGCGGCGGCCCTGGCAGCGCAGCTGGCCTGCGCCGGGCCCTGAGCGGCCTCACCCACACCCGCGCCGAGGGCGGCAACGTCATCAACCTCGAAGGCTGGAACCAGGGCCTCGACTCGGTGAAGCTGCTCACCGCCCACCTGGCCGACCTGCAGGGCCGCTTCGTGGGCTCGCAGGCCGCTTATGAGCAGGCCGAAACCTCGCTCACCAGCCGCGTTTCGTCGCTCTATCAAATTCAGAAAGCCTACCCCGCCACCCGCAAGAGCAAGCCCTTCCGCGCGGTTATCGTGCTGGGCTCCATGCTGCTGACGCTCGCGCTGTGTAGCTTTTGCATTCTGCTGCTGGAATTATACCGCCGACCAGTGAGCAGGGGGTAGTGTTGTCCTTGCGAGCCTGCGAAGCAATCTTTCCTTCACGCCTTGAGGACGTTCGCGACTGATTAGGAAAGATTGCTTCGCAGGCTCGCCATGACAATACTACCCCATCCCAATTACTCAATTACCCATGCGTCAACTTCTGCTTCGCCTACGCCCCGTGGATGCCAGCCAATGGCTGTTTGTGGGGTTTGTGGGCTTGCTGCTGGCGGGCGGGGCGCTGGCGGGGCTACGGCAGCAGCCGATGCTGCTGCTGCCCGCGCTGGGCGTGTTGGGAGTAGGGATGCTGCTGCTGCGCTGGCAGTGGCTGTATTATTTTTTATTTCTGACGCTGCCCTTTTCGCACGAAATCAAGCTGCCCGGCGGCCTGAGCATGGATGTGCCCTCCGAGCCGCTCATGCTGCTGCTGCTGGGCTGCGTGCCGCTGGCGCTGCTGCTGGGGCCGGGCAGCTGGAGGCAGCTCACGCGCCGCGAGTGGCGGCACCCGCTGCTGGTGCTGCCGGTGCTCATGCTGGTGTGGGCAGCGCTGGATATCTGCTTTTCCGTCAATCAGACCCGGTCCTTTAAGTACGTGCTGGCCAAGTGCTGGTACTTGGTGCCGTTTCTGCTGGGCAGCCTGCTGCTGGTGCGCCGGCCCGCTGACTTCTGGCGGCTGGCGGCTTGCTACGTGGTGGCGGCGGCGGTGTCGCTGGCTTGGGTGCTGCCGCGCCACGCCAGCACCGGCTTCAGCTTTGCGCGCACCAACTGGGCCATTCAGCCTTTCTACCGCAACCACGTTACGTATGCCACCGTGCTGGCCTTGCTGCTGCCGCTGGCCTGGGGGCTGGCGCGGCAGGCCCCTACCCCCCTGCGGCGGCGCATGTGGTGGGTGGCAAGCGGCCTGCTGCTAGTTGGATTGATTGTGTCGTACACCCGCGCCTCGTGGCTGTCGCTGCCGGTGGCGGGCATTTTTTATTGGGTGGTGCGGCTGCGCCTCATGCGGGTAATGCTGCTGGGAATGGCGCTAGCGGCGGCGGGCGGCATGGCGTACTTCGTGCACGGCGACAACTTCATGCGCTTCGCCCCCGACTACGAGAAGACCATCTGGCACGGCAACAACCTCCAGGCCCACCTCGAATCAACCTATACCCTGGAAGACGTGTCGGGCATGGAGCGGGTATACCGCTGGGTGGCGGCCGCCCGCATGATTGCCGATAAGCCCCTGGTAGGCAGCGGCCCGGCCACGTTCTACCCCGAGTATAAGCGCTACACGGTGTCGAGCTTCCGCACCTACGTCAGTCAGAACTTCGAGCAGTCCACGGCCCACAACTACTTCCTGCTCACGCTGGCCGAGCAGGGTATTCCGGGCTTCCTGCTCTTTTGCGCGCTGGTGGCCACGGCCCTGCTCACGGCCGAGCGCCTCTACCACGCCAGCGCCGGGCGGCCCGAGGTGCGCCGGGTGGTGCTGGCCGTGAGCTTATCGCTGGTAATTATCCTCTTTCACTTGTCTCTCAATGAGTTGATAGAAGTTGATAAAATCGGCTCGGTCTTTTTTGTGGCGCTGGCGATGCTCATTCGCAGTGAAACGTGGTTAGAGGTTAATGATGAGATAGTAGGGTAATCGTTTGTCATTGCGAGCGCAGCGCGGCAATGACAAACGATTATTCACCCCCTACCCCCCTACTTCACCCGCAAGCTCAGCATCGTCACGTCGTCGGCGAAGCGGTCGTCGTCGGCGTTGAACTCGTGAATGCAGCGCAGCAGCTCCTGGTGCAGGCCGGGCAGGGGCAGGTAGCGGTTGCGGGTGAGGGCGCGCAACACGCCGGCTTCGCCAAACTCTTCCTGCTGATTATTAAACACTTCCGTGAGGCCGTCGGTGTAGGCGAAGAGCAGCGAGCGCGGCGGCATGGTCGTCAGGCCCACCTTGAGCATGGGCAGCTCGTCCATGATGCCCAGCATCACGGTGCCGTCGTGCAGCAGCTGGGGCGGGCCAACATCGGGCAGCAGCAGCGGGTCGTTGTGGCCGGCGTTCACGTATTCCAGCACCCGCGTGCGGCGGTCGTAGATGGCCAGGAAAGCCGTGATGAACTTCTCGCCGCCCGAATTGCGAAACAGCAGGTAATTTAGCTCGCGCACCGTGGTGGCCAGGTTGGTGCCCTGGCGCAGCAGCGTGCGCAGCCCCGCCTGGAAGTTGGACATCAGCAGCGAGGCGGGCACGCCCTTGCCGCTCACGTCGGCCACGCACACAAGCAGGCGGTGGGCGTCAATCTCCACCACGTCGTAGTAGTCGCCGCCCACCTCCGTGTGCGGCTGGTAGGTGGCGTGCAGGGCATAGTGGGCATTGTTGGGCAGGTGCTGCGGAAACAGCAGCTGCTGCACCTGCTGGGCAATCTCGATTTCGCGGCGCGTAGCAGCTTCGGCCACCAGCAGCGCTTCGCGCTGGCGGGCCAGGCGCAGGTTGGCCACGGCCCCGAGCAGAATGTTGCTCAGCGTTTCCAGAAACGACAGAGCCTCGCTGCTGGCGTAGTCGCCCTGCACGGTGCCCACGAACACCAGCGCCTGCACGCTATCGCGGCGGCGCACCGGCACCAGCAGCTCAAACTGCTGCCAGGCCGGCCCCAGGCCGAGGCTCTGCACGGGGCAAGGCGCATTGGGGCACCAGTGCGCCACCTCGGCGGGCATCAGATGCGCATCGGGGGGTAGGGCGGTGCCGAAGTTTATTTTCAGCTTGAAAGCGCCTTCCTCCAGCACGTAGAGCGCCAGCCGGCGCACCCCCAGCTGCCCAATCAGCGTGAACTGGTAAATCTTGTATAAATCAGCCTCCAGCGAGTCGTGGGTGATGGCTTGCGTAATTTCCAGCAGCGCCCCCAGCTCCCGCTCCTTTAGGAAAAGGCGTTTTTCGAGGCCCGCGACTTCAGCGGTTTGGGGCATAAAAGCAGCGCGAAAGAGTAGTGATTCGGTAATAGGAAGGGCGGCTGAAAAGGCAGCGACAACCACAATAATACGCCCGGCCGACCAACTTTCGTACCACTGTTCTAAGTCAGCTGCGTTTTGGGGTCGAAGGCATCGCGCAGGCCATTGCCCAGCACATTAAAACTCAGCACTAATAAGCTGATGGCCAGTCCAGGTAAAGCAGTTAGCCACAGGCCGGCCTCGGTGCCGAGCAGGTCGTAGCCCTCCTTCACCATGAGGCCCCAGCTGGGCGCGGGCGGCTGCACGCCCAGCCCCAGAAAGCTCAGGCCCGCCTCCAGCAGAATTGCGGCCGCGAAATTACTGGTAGCCAGCACGATGAGCGGCCCGCGCAGATTGGGCAGCAGGTGCACGAAGATGAGCCGCCAGGTGGGCAGCCCCAACACCCGCCCCGCCTCAATAAACGTGGCCGAGCGCAGCCCCAGCACCTGCCCGCGCACCACCCGCGCCACATCGACCCACATAGTCAGGCCCACCGCTACGAAGCTGACCCACACACCCTTACTATCCAGCGCTAGCGAAATGCCAATCACCAGCATAATGCCGGGAATGCTCCAAACCACCGTCATCAAGCCCAGCAGCACGCTGTCTATCCAGCCGCCGAAGTAGCCGGCCACGGCCCCTACCCCCACGCCCAGCGCCAACGAGATGAGCACCGCCACCAGCCCGATGCCCAGCGAGATACGCGTGCCCAGCAGCAACCGGCTCAGCTCGTCGCGCCCGGCCTTGTCGGTGCCCAGCCAATAGTGGCGGGTTAGTGAATAAATGAATGGGTGAATGGGTGAATGGGTGGGAGCAGCAACCTCGTCCTTGAGCTGCGGGGGGCGGCCGTGCAGCCACATCTCCAGAGCGTTGCCGGGGGGTAGGGCATTCGGGTCGGGCTGCTGGCGGATGGCGGCCACGAAGCCGGGCGGCTGCTTTTGCAGCTGCACCAGGCCGTTGTTGGCATCGGGCGAATTGTCGGGCAACACCCAGTAGCCGAGCAGCGCCACCAGCGCGCACAGGCCAATGAAGGCCAGGCCGGCCACCGCCGGTCGGTTGGCCCACAGGCGCTGGCGCACGTAGTAGCCGGGCGTGCGCACCGGGGGCGGCACCACCACCGCCGAGTCGAGGCCGCCGGGCACGGCTTCGGGGTCGTAGCCGACGGGGGCCAGGGGCGCGGCGGCCACGGCTAGCGGGTGTTGTGTTGCAGCAAGCCCTCTTTCGAGGCCAGGTAGCTGGCATCCTGGCCCAGCGCGCCGAACGAGGTGGGCTCGTAGGCCAGCTCAGTGTCGGGGTCGGGCCAGTAGTAGCGCACCAGGCCGCGCTCCAGCAGGTGGCCCAGCACCGGGAGGAGCTCGGCGGCGGGCCGGCCGGTTTTTTCGAGCAATACCCGAAATGGCGTTACGAAATATAGTTCGTCAAGCAGGTCAAATTCAGCGTCCGTCATGGAGAGCAAAAGTAGGAACAAACCCTGGCTGTCTTGTCATAGCTGTCATGGCGAGCCTGCGAAGCAATGACAGGAGATTTTACTTGCCTACCCTTCGCAGGCGCAGGTAGTCGAGCATGGCCTGGTTCACGGCGCCGTTCATGTTGGTATTGGCCGGCTCGTAGGCGAGGGTGAGGGTAGTCGTGCCTTTGGGCAAATGCACCCGCACGGCGTTGGTAAAGCCCCAATTCGACCATTCCTCCACGCCGCGCTGGGGCAGCACGAGGATGCCGAGCTGGGTAGGGCCGTTGCGCAGCGTGCGAATGGCGCACCTGTTATTGGTGTTGATGGGACCGTTGCCGTTGGCGTAGCGAAAATCCACGGCGTAGATACCATCCTCAGCCACCGTCACCGGGATGCGAAGGACGGTATTTTTAGTGGTGCTCGTTTCCACAAAACCCTTGCCGCTGAAACCTTTGTAGGGGTAGGCGGCGGCCGGGGCTACGGTTTCGAGCTGCACCTCTGTAGTGGTCGCGGCCACGGCCAGCGGCTCGCTGGCGAACGACTCCAGGCCCTTGCTATCGATGGCTACTACCTGATAATCAGCATAGACTGGGCCATCGGCCGGCACGGCGTAGGTGAGCGCGCCGGTGGCGTTCACGGGCTGACCATTCAGTAGCACGCGGTAAGTTTGGGCGTCTTTGATGGCGGGCCAGCTGAGGTGGCCGTTGGCGAAAGTCACCTGCGGTGTTTCAGGCGAGTAGGCGTTAGCGACGCGGTTGACTTTGGCCGCGGCCGGGGCCTGGCTGCTGAGCACAATGCGCACCTGGTGGCGGCCGGTGAGCGTGGCCGGCACGGCCGCGCCGGCCAGCTCTTGGCCATCGAGGGTAATTGTTTTTATCATATTGCCAAAGCCTTGCAAATCAATATCCAGCACCGCTTTTCGGTACTTGAAATTGGTGAGCGAGCGGCGGCCCTGGAACGCCTGCGGCACGAAGGGCTGGAACACCAGTCGGTCGGCTTCGTAGTGCATCCCAAACAGGATTTTATACACCAAACCCAAGCTGCCCGACAAGCTCCAGAGCATGTTGCTGCTGTTGATTTGGGTGCCCGCGAAGTCGCCATTGCCGGCCACGAAGTTCTCTTTATTGGTCAGAAATAATGCCGCTGGACGGTAGATGGCGGCGATGCTTTCCGTAAGCGAGGCCTCGTTGCCGGCCCTGGCGGCGGCCAGCGCCCAGAAACTCTGCACGAAGGGCCACACGGCGTCGTTGTGATAGGGCGGAATGCCGGGAATCTGCGGGTAGATGCACGAGATGCCGAAGGGTACGGTCGGCGTGCTGGCCACCACTTGCTGCGCCCGCGTCCCCTCCGCCACGCCGAAGTACACGCTCAGCGCCTCGCCCAGCGCCTCGGCGCGCGGCGAGAGCACCGGAAACAGCCGGCCGTAGCGATACTGCGCATAATAGCCCGCCTTTTCCTGCCATAAGTGTTCGTTAATAGCGGTTTTCAGCCGGGCGGCCGTTTGCTCGTGCTGTGCGGCCACGTCGGCGTGGCCGAGCTGCCGGGCCATGAGCGTCAGCACGGTATTGGCCTGAAAATGAACGGCGTTGGTGCCTAGGTTTTCACTCTCGTAGATGTCGGCCGGCTGCATCCAGCGAGGGTAGGTCTGCTCGCGCCAGTCTAGAAACGACGACTCGCCGCGCGCCAGGCCGGTGGTGGGGTCGTACACGTTTTGCGCGTCGTCGGCCAGCGAGTGCTGGATAATCGGGTACACTTTATTCAGCCAGGCCGCGTCGCCGGTTACCTTGTAGATTTCCCAAGCCGCCACGGCCCAGATAACCCGGTCGGTGGAGCAGGGGTAGGCCCCGCCGGTGCCCGTGTCCTGGATGATGCGGCCCTCGGGGCTCACCTTGCGCAGCAGGCTTTTCATGGCCGAACGCGGCTGCAACGTGGCCTGCGCCAGGATAATAGAGTAGCTGATGTCGCGCGTCCAGACGCCCGCCCACTCCTTGCCGGTGCGAAAAGTGCTGTCGGGCTCCACGGCGCGGCGGGCTTCTTCCAGGGCCAGGTTGTAGAGCGCGTCGGCCAGCGGATAGTCCGATTTATACTGCGGAAAATCGTCGGTTTTGAGAGCTTTTTGCCACTGCTGGGCAGTAGTTTTGGCAGTGGCCGGCGCGTTGAGCGTCAGCGTCACCTCGTAGATGCCGTCGCCGTCAGGGTCGTGCATTTCCAGCTCGGGCTTGTTCACGAGGTTGTCAAAATCCCAGCTCAGCGGGGCCTGCTCGCCGGCCACGAACACCTTTTTAAAGTCTTGTTTATAAAGCTTTTCACCCTTATAAGTGGTGTAAAAGCCTTGCTTTTTGAACGCGTCCAACACCGGCCGCAGGTCCAGCCGAATTTTCAGGGGCATATTGGGGGACAGGTACACGCCGCCGGGCACGGGCCGGGGGTCCACGGAGCGTTGGCCGAAGACGATAACGGGCGTTTCGAGCGTGGTGCCGGCGGCGGAGGATAGGGCCAGAAACGTGTTGTTCTGGCCGGGCAGCAGCTCGTTGTCCTTGCCGTTGAGGCTGAATTTGAAGGTGATAAGCGGGCTCTGCGTCTCGTTGGCCGGGCTGCGGTAGTTCGACGTGAGGGCCGTGGGCAAAAGGGCGCGGGCGTGATTGGTGCCCTGCGTCACGCTGTCGCGGTACAGCGTGTAGGCATCGGAATGCCACACGGCTCCGGCCGGGGCTTCGGCAGTTTCGCCGGTGCCAGGCTTCGACTGGCAGCTGGCCAGCAGCAGGCCGCTGGCTAGCAGCAGGGCAGCAACTTCGTAATTCATTTTGAGAAGATTATAGCTTTTAAACTTCTGTCCTGGCGAGGGTTCAGGGACGGTGTAAAAACGGGTAGTAGCGCGAACTTTGTAGTTCGCGTCCCCGCGCCGTTTGGTCAGTGCCAACGGCGCGGGGACGCGAACTACAAAGTTCGCGCTACGGCCCGCCGCTGATGAAACTGCCCACGCTACTCTGCCATCCCCACGGCTGCTAATGCGCGCCAGAAGCTGGGGTAGGACTTGCGCACCACCAGCGGCTCCTGCACGGCCAGCGGCCCGCGCATGGCCAGCGGCGCGAAAGCCATTGCCATGCGGTGGTCGTCGCAGGTATCAACTACCTGGCCATCAACTTTAAAACCAGCTGATTGCACCTCGAATATATCGGGCTCCACCTCGGGCATATCGGCCCCGAACTTGCGCAGCTCGGTCTGGATGGCCGCGATGCGGTCGGTTTCCTTGATGCGCAGGCTGTGCAGGCCCGTGAGGCGCAGCGGGCGGCCGAGGGCGGTGGCCACCACAGCCACGGTCTGGGCGAGGTCGGGGCAATCGGTGAAATTAATAGTGGGCGCGTGGGCCGGCACCGGGTGGGGGGGCACCTGCGTGAGGCGCGCCCCGCTGCCATCGGCCAAAAACTCGGTGGCCACGCCCAGCGGCCGCATAAGATGCTGGATAATGTGGTCGCCCTGCCACGATTTTTCGCGCAGGCCGGGCAGCACCAGGCTGGAGCCCGCCGGGGCCAGCGCCAGCAGCGCGTACCAGTAGCTGGCCGCCGACCAGTCGCTTTCCACCTGGTAGTCGGCCGGGCGGTAGCCGCCGGGCAGCACCTCAATCTCATCGTGGCCCATCTCGGTGGCAGTAGCGCCAAAGTGATGCATCTGCTTGAGGGTCATCTTAATATACGGCCGCGAACCGACCTCGCCGGTAAGGCGCAGGCGCAGGCCGCCGGGCAGCATGGGGGCCACCATTAGCAGCGCCGAAATGTACTGGCTACTGATGTCGCCGCGCACGGCCAGCTCGGCTGTGGCCGCCGCCCTACCCCCCCCGGTGAAGCGCAAGGGCGGGTAGCCTTGCTTTTCAACATACTCAATATCAGCCCCTAGCGTGCGCAGCGCATCGACCAAAACACTGATGGGCCGCTGCTTCATGCGGGCCGCGCCGGTGAGGGTGCCGCGCCAGCCGGTCACGGCCAGGTAGGCCGTCAGGAAGCGCATGACAGTGCCGGCGTCTTCGGCGTCGAGCAGGTCGGTGCCGGCGGCCTGGCCTAGCAGGCGCTGCATCAGCACGGTATCGTTGGCTTCGGAGAGGTTGGTGAGGGTGCCGCCGCCGGCCAGGCGCTGGAGCAGCAGGGCGCGGTTGGCTTCGCTTTTGGAGGCCGGTAGGTGGGCCGTGCCGCTTAGCGGGCCGCCCGGCCAGCGCAGGTGTTGGATGGTCATGAAAAAAGTGTGGGGTAAGCTTCAGCTTGCCGGGAATGTGCGGTAAGCTTTAGCTTGCCAGATTTAATATAAACCCTTCTTTAAAATAGATTAACTAATTATTAAGTACTTACTTACGGCAAGCTAAAGCTTACCCTACACTTTTACCGGCAAGCTAAAGCTTACCGCACATTCCTATAAGCCCGCAGCGCGGCGCTGATTTCGGCGATGGTGATGGCCTGGTCAAAAATGCCGTGGCCCAACCCGTGCAGCAGGGTGCATTTGATGGTTGTACCGTGGTTTTTCTTGTCGTGCAGGGCGTAAGCAGCGATTTCCGCAATCTCATTTTCCCCAAATTGCAGCGGCTCGAACGACGCATTTACTACCCCCCGCACCTGGGCCAACTCGCCGGCCGTGAGCAGGCCGCGCTCGGCCGAGAGCCAGCTTTCGGCCACCAGGCCCGCCGCCACGGCTTCGCCGTGGCGCACGGCGCGGCCGGGCTGGGCCAGCAAGTAGCTTTCGAGGGCGTGGCCGATGGTGTGGCCAAAGTTGAGCAGCTTGCGCGGGCCGCTTTCGTGCGGGTCCTGGGCCACGATGGCTTCTTTAATAGCCACTGAGTGGCGGATAATGGGCGTCCAATCAGGCACATCCGACACGCGCAATTCGCGCAGCCCGGCGAAGACGGCGGCATCGGCGATGAGCGCGTGCTTGACGACCTCGGCGTAGCCCGAGCGCAGCTCGCCGGCCGGCAGCGTGGCCAGAAACGCGGGCTCCATGAACACCGCCTCCGGCTCCTGAAATACGCCGATGTGGTTTTTAAAGCCCTGAAAATCAATGCCTGTCTTACCCCCCACCGCCGCATCGACCTGGGCCAGCAGCGTGGTGGGCACGCCCACGCAGCGCAGGCCGCGCTTGTAGGTGGCGGCGCAAAAGCCGCCGAGGTCCGTTACTACCCCCCCGCCCAGGCACACGAGCAGGGCATGGCGGTCGGCGTGGTAGTTGGTGAGCCAGGTCCAGACTTCGGTGCAGGTGGCCAACGTTTTATGCGCTTCGCCGGCCGCGATGGTCAGCAGCTCGTGCGGCGGCAGTTGGGCGCGCAGCAGGGGGTAGCAATCGCGCGCCGTGTTGGTATCGGCCAGCACGAAGAGGCGGCTGGGCGGTGCCTGGCGCAGCAGCTCGGCCAGGGCGGGGAGGGCGGCGGGGCCAATGGTGGGCGGATTATTCAAGGCAAAAATGGCGCGGGTGAGCTAAACAGTAAGCAGGTGCAAATAAACGACGGGCCGGCCCAAGCATTTTTTATGGCACGCCGTGCAACGATTTTTGGCCAGTGATGCTCTAGTATATATATCCCGCGCGCTCCTTACCACTGATTTCCTATGAACAAACTTTTGCGCTATGCCACCTTGCTGGCCGTGTCGCAGCTAGCGGCCGGCTGCCAGCACGACGCCGACATTCGGCCCAGCAACTACGATGAGCTGGCGCTGGGCACCGGGCATTGGGAATGGGACCACTCGACGCTGGGCTGGGCCGGCAACCGCAGCCCTGCCACCGAGGGCTACACCCGCCAGCTGGTATTTGGCACGGGCGGGCAGCTGCTATTGCGCCGCAGCGGCCAAAGCGACTACCGCACCAGCTACCAGCTTTCGATGGGACCGCTGCCGCGCTGCGGCTACAAGCAGGCCAGCTTTCCCCTCATCACGTATTCGACCAGCGAGGAAAAACTGCCGAATAACGAGCGCAAAACCTACGCCATCAATCAGCAAAGCGGCCAGCAGGTGCTTAGCATCACGGGCGAAGACGCTTGCGTCGATGGCGGGGCATATGAGACGTATCATTGGGTTGCCGAGTAATTTTCCCTACCCCCCCTCTTTTATGAACAAACTGCTCTACACCAGCCTCTTGCTAGCAGCCAGCCTCAGCGGCTGCCGCCACGACAGCGACTCACCCGCGCCCTCCGATGAACTGGCGGGCACCTGGCGGCTCACCAATGTACAGTGCTACTGCCCTGCTGGCCAGCCCGTGCCCAACGAGGTGCTGACGCTCGATGCAGGCCAGCATTTTCAACTCTTCCGCAACGGCGCCCTGGCGGCCGAGGGCAGCTATGCCACCAGTCAGGGACCCAGCTGCTCGGCCAGCGTGAGCGTGCCGCTTATCACGCTCACGGCGTCGGTGCCCAGCGTGTACGTGCCTAAAGGCGCCTACAGCATCCAGAATAATATGCTGGTTATCGACCAATGCAGCGCGGCCGATGGCCCTAAGTACACCTACCAGCGCCAGTAGCCGCCCTACCCCCGCCTACAGGCCCGGCCCCAGGTTCACGGGGCCGTCAACGGGGCGGCCGTTGAGCACCTCGGTTTGCTGGCGAATGCTTTCGATGTGAATGAGCTTGTAGAGCTCGCCCACGAAGTGCTCGTCGATGTTGAGCTTTTTTCCCCACTCGGGACGGGTTTTGAAGATTTCCTGCCAGCGTTCGAGCTGCAGAATCTTCACATTATTCTCCTTCTTATACTCGGCCAGCTCCTGGATGAGGGCCATGCGGCGGGCCAGCATTTCGAGGATTTCGTGGTCGGCGGTGTCCATTTTCTGGCGCAGCTCCTCGGCCTTGTTGCGGTAATCGACATTGTCGGAGCTGCGGTAGCGGTATTTCAGCTCGCTCAGGATTTCTTGCAGGCGGGCGGGCGTCACCTGCTGGGCGGCGTCGCTCAGGGCGTGGTCGGGGTCGGGGTGCGTCTCGATGATAAGGCCATCGTAATCGAGGTCGAGGGCCTTTTGGGCGATGGGCAGCAGCAAATCGCGGGCGCCGCCGATGTGGCTGGGGTCGTTGATAAGCGGCAGCTTGGGGTAGCGCGTTTTCAACTCAATCGGGATGGCCCAGGTGGGCGCGTTGCGGTAGCGCGAAGGCGCAAACGTGCTGAAACCCCGGTGAATAGCCGCCAAATCGGTAATGCCAGCGCGCTCCAGCCGCTCCAGCGCGCCAATCCAGAGCGCGAGGTCGGGGTTGACGGGGTTTTTGACCATCACGGGCACGCCGGTGCCGGCCAGCGCGTCGGCCAGCTCCTGCACCGCGAAGGGGTTGACGGTGGTGCGCGCGCCAATCCAGAGCACATCGATGCCGTGCTTCAGGGCTTCTTCCACGTGCTTAGGGGTGGCCACTTCAATGCACATGGGCAGGCCGGTTTCGGCGCGGGCGGCTTGCAGCCAGGGCAGCGCGGCGGTGCCGCGGCCTTCGAAGCCGCCGGGCTTGGTGCGCGGCTTCCAGATGCCGGCGCGGTACATGTCGGCCTGGCCGGCCGCCTTGAGGGCACGGGCCACCGTCAGGACTTGCGCTTCGGACTCGGCCGAGCAGGGGCCGGCAATAATGAGGGGTTGACCTTTGGCCGCCAGCAGGCGGGTGAAATACGTGTCGGCGGTAGCGGTACTTTTTTCCATTTATGACTTGTGGCGCGGGCTCTGCGAGCCCGTGCTTAGAACGACTTACGCGCGGCCTCGCAGAGCCCGCGCCACTTTATAACCCTAAAAGTAACCTACGACCGCCGAACGAGGTTTTAGCGGGGGGCGTTACCTTCGTCCTACCCCCTCTCCTCCCCCTCTCACCCGCAGCTTCCTGGCCCCCATGTCTATTATCCCCACCGCGTCGGCCCCGCCCGTGGCCCCCGTCTCGTTTGAAGATACGCGCATTGCCTTCGAAGCCAAGTCGGATGGTGAGCTGCGCAAGATGTACGCCCTGTTCGCGGCCATGAACAATGGCAGCTTGGTGCAGGTGGGCAGCGGCCTGATGCAGTCGGCGCTCAAGCTGGGCTTTCCGGGCACCAAGTTTCTGATTAAGAACAGCATTTTCAAGCAGTTTTGCGGCGGCGAGACGATTCAGGAATGCCAGCCGGTGATTGCCGAATTGGGCCGCTACCGCATCGGCACCATCCTCGACTACTCGGTGGAAGGCACCGGCAATGACCACAGCTTCGACCGCACCCGCGACGAGATTCTGGCCACCATCGCAATGGCCGCGACCACGCCGAATATTCCGTTTTCGGTATTCAAAGTGACGGGCCTGCTACCCACGGCGCTGCTCGAAAAAACGCAGGCCGGCACCGCCCTCACCGCGCCCGAGCAAGCGGCGTTTGAGCGCGGCCAGCAGCGGCTCGATGCCTTGTGCGCCAGCGCCCATCAGCATGGCGTGCGCCTGTTCGTGGATGCCGAGGAGAGCTGGTTTCAGCACACCATCGACGAGCTGACCGAAACCATGATGCAGCGCTACAACCAGGAGCGGGCCATCGTGTGGAACACCTACCAGCTCTACCGCCACGACCGGCTCGAAGCCCTGCAAGCTGCCTACGACCGCGCCACGGCCGGCGGCTACTACCTGGGTGTGAAGCTGGTACGTGGCGCTTACATGGAGAAGGAAGCCCGCGTGGCCAAGCAGCGCGGCCAGGCTACCCCCATTAATTCCAGCAAGCAGGCCACCGACGACTTATACAACGAATCGCTGCGCTACTGCGTAAACCATATTGACCGCATTAGCCTGTGCGCCGGCACGCACAACGAAGCCAGCTCCTTGCTGCTGACCCAGTTGATGCAGCAGGCCAACCTGGTGCCCGGCGACGAGCGCGTGTGGTTTGCCCAGCTCTACGGCATGAGCGATAACCTGAGCTACAACTTGGCCCACGCCGGCTACCGCACCGCCAAGTACGTCCCCTACGGCCCCGTAGAAGCCGTGATGCCCTACCTGCTGCGCCGCGCCAACGAGAACACCGCCATCGCCGGCCAGAGCAGCCGCGAGTTTTTATTGATTCAGAACGAACTGCGTCGGCGCAAGGGCCGCAGCTAGCTCTACCCCCTTGAAAATAGTGGGTGAGGCACCGGCCCGCTTGCAACGTCGGCGCGGTTTTTGGGCTCTTCTGGTGAGTAGTGGTGCGGCCAGCCACCGTGGTTCAGGCAGTAAGTAGTCTGGGGCCGGACGGGCCGGGTAGCAATCCACCCACGTGCTCACCTTCGTATTATATAACGTTGATTACGCGCCTGGTGCGGGTTTTCAACGTTGCCTATCCCCTATATTCTCCATGATTAGTCGTCTTCGCCATTACCTTATTCGCTATGCCCGGCAGCAGGCCGGTACGGTCAGCTACCTCACCCTGGTGCAGGAAACCGAGCTAGGCTTGAATCTGGATATTTCGCACGAGAAATCGCGCCTCAACGAGTTGCTCGCCGAAATCTCGACCGAAGAATACGCCGCCGGCCGGCCCCTGCTGAGCTGTCTGGTGCGCGTGCCGGGCTCCAAAGGGCAGGGCGATAATTTTTACAAGCTATGTGAGCGACTAGGCCTGGGCGAGTGGCGCACGCTGAAGCAAGATGAAAGTTTCCTAAAGAATTTATTAAAAGATTGCCGCGAGTTTTGGCAGGAGGAAGATAACTACGCGCAGTACGGATTAAACCTCGCGGAGCGCTAGCCACCAGCTAACTCGCTCTTAGACTGACTATAAGACCCTGGCCGCCGCCAGGGTCTTTTTTTATGCCCTACCCCCGGCGGCGAGCTAAGCGCAGGCTTATATTTCCTTGGCTCGTAACCAACATTCGGCTAGCACCGTTAAGATGCGAGAAGCCGAACATCTGGTTCTGGCGACCCTTAATCTAATTTCCCCCTTTCCGATGAGCACCAACGATGCAAACAACCCGATGAACTCTGGCACCGGCGCCGGTGCCAATTATGGCACCAGCAACACCGGCACTGGCCTCGGCAACAGCGGCAATCTGAGCAGCGAAAGCACTAGCTACGCAGGCACTGACGAGTACAGCAAGACTGCTGCTTTGGACGGCACTACCCCCACCAACGCGGCTGATACTGGTTCGCGCCCCGGTGATGACTACAGCGCTACTGCCAAGGGTGCCGCAGTAGCCGGCACTGCCGGTGCCGCCGTAGGCCGTGGCGTTGATGCTGTGCAGAACACCACTGACCGCGCTGCTCACGCTGTGAAGGACGCTTTCACGGGCCAGAACGATAGCTACGACTACCAGGCAGGCAGCACGACCAGCGGCATTTTCCGCGACCGCGACAGCGCCGAGAAGGCCTACCAGTCGCTACACGAGCGTGGCTACGGCAAAGACGATGTGAACCTGATGATGTCGGATGACACGCGCAAAAATCAGTTTAACGACCAGTACGATGCGCAACGCACTGAGCTGGGCGACAAGGCTATGGAAGGCGCGGGCGTAGGCTCGGCCATTGGTGGCACGGCCGGCGCTATTATTGGAGCCATTGCCGCCATCGGTACTTCGGTAGCGCTGCCGGGCCTCGGTCTTATCATCGCCGGCCCGCTGGCCGCTGCGCTGGCTGGCGCTGGTGCCGGTGGACTCACGGGTGGCCTGGTAGGCGCGCTGGTAGGCTCGGGTATTCCCGAAGAGCACGCTGCTGAATATGAGCAAGGCATCAAGAATGGCGGTATCGTGATGGGTGTAAAGCCTCGCAATGCTGAAGATGCCAAGTATTTCGAAGAGCAGTTCAAGACCAATAATGCCGATAAGGTGTACCGCTATTAATAGCTGCCTTTAGGTTTTGGAAAAGCCTCTCCCAGCCGGGAGAGGCTTTTTTTGTGCGCGAAGCAGGTGATATAATCTTGATAATCAAAAAGACAAAGACCAAGCGAGCAGGTTCACACCTCTATATCCTGTGCATCGACGCTGAAACTGCCGAAATTAGCCTGTTTACTGCAACGCTGCCGGGGTTTTGGTGTCAATGAGCAAGTCGGCGCGTAGCGCGGCGCACTTAAATTACTGGCCTACCCCGTCTTTCGCATCCCACCCAGCTTACTCGCCCTGGCTAACTCATCTGCTTGCGCTAATGAATTATTAATGAAGTAATTATTGAGTAACTGCTGTTACGCCCTACCTTATTCGAGATGGCAACGGGCAGTAGCGCGAACTTTGTAGTTCGCGTTCCCACGCCGTTCTACTGGCTTTAACGGCGCGGGGACGCGAACTACAAAGTTCGCGCTACTGCCCCTTGCGTAACAGCAGTGAGTAATTTTATCTGGTCGTTGCGAAGCAACTATTTCGAGCCCGAGCGGTTTTAGTGCTCGATTCGGAAGGGAAGGCAGGATATTTTACGTTGAACGAGTGACCTGGGCGCGGCCTGGGGACAACCTATGTGGATAGTAAGACTGGCGCTGGCGCGGCCCTACACCTTCGTGGTGATGGCGCTGCTGATTCTCATTGGCGGAGTGCTGACGATTCAGCGCATGGCAGTGGATATTTTCCCCGATATCCCGATTCCGGTGGTGGGCATTGTGTGGACGTATTCGGGCATCGCGCCTGAGGAGATGAACCAGCGCGTGGTGGTGCCCGTGGAGCGCGCCATTACCACGACCGTGAGCAACGTGGAACACTTGGAAAGCCAGAGCCTGAAGGGCATCGGGCTGATAAAGGTGTTTTTGCAGCCCGGCACCAACCCCGATGGGGGGGTAGCGCAGCTCACGGCCATTTGCCAGACGCTGTTGCGGGTGCTGCCGCCGGGCATTACACCACCGCTCATTATCCGCTACTCGGCTTCTAACGTGCCGATTGCGCAGACCTCGCTCAGCTCCGAAACTCTGGGCGAATCGGACCTCTATGACGCGGCCAATGCCTTCATCCGGCCGGGGCTGGCGGTGGTGCAGGGCGCCTCGGTGCTGCTACCCAACGGCGGCAAGCCCAAGCAGATAATGGTGGACCTCGACCCGCAGAAGCTGGCCGGCAAGGGCTTGAGCGCCGACGACGTGGTGAACACCCTCACGAGCCAGAATATCATTATTCCGGCCGGCTCGGCCAAGATTGGTAACCGCGAATACGACGTGAAACTTAACTCCAGCCCGGAGGCGGTGGCTACGCTCAACGACCTGCCTATCAAGACGGTAAATGGCGTGACGACCTACATCCGCGACGTGGCGTTTGTGCACGAGGGCTCGGCGGTCCAGCAGAATATCGTGCGCCAGAATGGACGGCGCACGGCCATTATTCCCATTCTGAAAAGCGGCGCGGCCTCGACGCTGGACGTTATTGACAAGATTAAGAAAGCGCTACCGAATATCCAGGCCAATGCCCCGGCCGGCCTGAATATCAAGCTGTTGTTTGACCAGTCGTTTTTCGTGCGGGCCTCCATTAAGGGCGTAATTGTGGAGGCTAGCATTGCGGCGGCGCTCACGGCGCTCATGATTTTGCTGTTTCTGGGCTCGTGGCGCTCCACGCTCATTATCGCCATCAGCATTCCGCTCTCGATTCTGGTCAGCATTATTGTGATGAATATTCTGGGCCAGACCCTGAATATTATGACGTTGGGTGGCCTCTCGCTGGCGGTGGGCATTCTGGTGGATGACGCGACGGTGGAAATCGAGAATATTCACCGCAACATGGGCCAGAAAAAGCTGCTCAAGCGCAGCATTCTGGATGGAGCGCAGCAGATTGCTACCCCCGCGCTGGTGGCTACGCTGTCCATTTGCATTGTGTTCGTGCCGGTGTTCTTTTTAGGGGGGGTAGCGTCGGCCATTTTCGCGCCGCTGGCTACGGCCGTGATTTTTGCCATGCTGGCCTCGTACATTCTGAGCCGGACGCTGGTGCCCACGATGGTGATGTACCTGCTGCGCAACGAGTTGCCCATTTACCACGCGCAGGAAGAGGAGCAAGTGCCGAGTGCGCACTTCCGCAACGGCCGCGAGGTGACGCAGGGTGAGCGCGACCTGGCCCGCCTGCACCGCGAGCAGTTTGAGCGCGAGCATCCCAGCGGCACGGCCGAGGAAGAGGCCGAGCGGGGCATTACCGACGAGGAGCGCCAAGCCGGCAAAGCCATTACTAAGACGTGGGTGTGGCGCCTGCACACGGGTTTTGAGCATCATTTTGAGAAATTCCGGCACGGCTACAAGGGCGCGCTCGACTGGGCGCTCGGCAACCGCGGGTTGGTGGTGACGGCCTTCGTGGTGCTGTTCGTGGGTTCGCTGGGGCTGTTTCCGCTGATTGGCCAAAACTTCTTTCCGACCGTGGATGCCGGGCAGCTGCGCCTGCACGTGCGGGTGCCCACCGGCACGCGGATAGAGGAAACGGAGCTACGCTTCCGGCAGGTAGAGGGCGTGATTCGGCAGGTGATTCCGGCCAAGGAGCTGGATTTGGTGCTGGCTAACATTGGCCTGCCGGTAGTATCTATCAACCTGCTGCTGAGCGACAACCCGACCATTGGGGCCGGCGATGGCGAGATATTGGTGAGCATGAAGGAAAAGCACGGCCCCACGGCCGGCTACATCCAGGAAATCCGCCGCAAGATTCACCAGCAGTATCCCGACCTGATTGTCTTTTTTCAGCCGGCCGATATCGTGAACCAGACGCTGAACTTTGGCCTGCCCGCGCCCATCGACATTCAGGTGACGGGCCGCAATACCAAGGCCAACCAGGAAATCGCGGCGCAGCTGAAGAAGCGGATAAACAACGTGCCGGGGGTAGTGGATGCCTTTATATACCAGGCTTTTGACCAGCCGCAGCTGCGCCTGGACATTGACCGGGTGCGCGCCCAGCAGGCCGGCCTGGCCCAGCGCGACATTGCCAACAACCTACTCGTGAACCTGAGCAGCAGCACCCAAACCAACCCCAACCAGTGGCTGAATCCGCAAAATGGCGTGAGCTACACCGTGGCCGTGCAGACGCCGCCCAGCAAGCTCGCTAACCTGAATGAGGTCGGCAACATCACGGTGACGGGCCCCGACCAGCCTACCCCCCAGCTGCTGACCAGCTTCGCCCAGATACGCCGCACCCAGACCTCGGCCGTGGCCTCGGACTACAACATTCAGCGCACCGTGGACCTCTACGCCAGCGTGAGCGGCCGCGACCTGGGCGGCGTGAGCAAGGATATTCGCCGCATTATTGCCGACGCCGAGAAGCACCTGCCCAAGGGCACGACCATCGTGATGCGCGGGCAAGTGGAGTCGATGCGCACGTCGTTTATCGGCCTTGGGCTTGGTCTGGCGGGCGCTATCGTGCTGGTTTACTTGCTGATGGCGGTGAATTTTCAGAGCTGGCTCGACCCGCTCATCATCATCACGGCTTTGCCGGGCGCGCTAGCGGGCATTTTGTGGATGCTGTTTGTGACCCAGACCACGCTGAGCGTGCCGGCCTTGATGGGTGCCATTATGTGCATCGGGGTAGCCACGGCCAACTCCATTCTGCTGGTGACGTTTGCTAATGAGCGGCGCGAGGAAGAGCCCGACCTAAGCCCCCGCGACGCGGCCCTGGACGCCGGCTTCACCCGCCTGCGGCCAGTGCTGATGACGGCCCTGGCCATGATTATCGGTCTGCTACCCATGTCGCTGGGCCTGGGGGAGGGCGGCGAGCAGAATGCTCCGCTGGGCCGCGCCGTAATCGGCGGGCTGATGCTGGCAACCGTTACCACGCTGTTTTTCGTGCCGATTATGTTTTCTTACCTGAAAAAGAAGGAAGAGCAGCCGGCCGAGGCTGAAGCTCAGCCTGAACCGCAGGCGCAAGCCGCTTAATTAGTTACTAATAAGGAAGTTATTATTCCGTCAGTCCGTCAGCCCGTCATTCCGAGCTTGCCGAGGAATCTCGCTCGCCTCGTGGAACGAAGCCCCAACGGCCCGAGCGAGATTCCTCGGCAAGCTCGGAATGACGGGCTGACGGACTGACGTTCTAACGAGCTTATGGACTGACGGGCAGCCCTTTGCCACTTCCCAAACTGCTTTACTTTTTACATGTCAACTGACTCAACTGCACCTACTTCCTCTGGCAAGGGCCGCTTCTGGCTGGTTATGCTGGTTTTGCTGATTGTCTTCGGAATTCTGTTTCTGGTAGGCTTCCTACCCCGCCTCAAGCACAACAAGGCCCGCGATGAAGAATCGCAGACCCAGGCCAGCGCCAAGCCCGTGGTGACGGTGCAGCGTGCCAAGCTGGCCCCCGACACCACCACCATAACCCTGCCCGCTGACCTGCGCTCGAACCACGAAACGTTCGCCTTTGCCCGCGTCAATGGCTTCGTGCAGAGCTGGACCAGCGACATCGGCCAAAAGGTGCGCAAGGGCCAGGTGCTGGCCACCATCGCTACCCCCGAGCTGGACCAGCAGATTGCCCAGGCCCAGGCCAACCTGGCGCTGGCCCGCACCTCGTTTGGCCGCCTCACCAGCGTGACACTGCCGGGCGCCGTGTCGCAGCAGGAAGTGGATGCCGGCCGGGCGCAGTTTGCCGCCCAAGGTGCCGCGGTGAAGCAGCTGCAAGCCCAACGCGCTTTCCGGCAAGTAGTTGCCCCCTTCAATGGAGTTGTAACGCAGCGTAATGTGGACGTGGGCACGCTCGTAACGGGCGGCAACGCCACGGGCACGCAGCTCTTCAAAATCGAGCAAACCGACACGCTGCGCGCCTTTGTGGACGTGCCCCAAAACTTCGTGCCCGGCATCCGGCGCGGGCTGCGGGCCGACGTGCTGGTGCCCGAATTTCCGAACCAGCCCTTCGAAGGCCGGGTGGCCCGCGACGCCGAAGCCCTCGACGCCCAGACGCGTACACTGCGCACCGAAGTAGTGCTGCCCAACCGCGGCACAAAGCGCCTGTTGCGCCCCGGCGTGTACGGTCAGGTGCGCTTCCGCCTGCCGCAAAGCGCGCCGAGCGTGCTCATCTCGGCCAATGCGCTGGTGCCGGGCATCGACCCCAAAGTAGCCGAGGTGCGCGACGGTAAAATTCATTTCCTACCCCTGACTTTGGGCCGCGACTTCGGCTCGACCATCGAAGTAACCAAGGGCCTGAAGGGCGGCGAGAAGGTAGTTATAAATCCTGCCGAAAACCTGACCGAAGGCCTGGCCGTGGATACCAAAGCCGCTCCTAAACCGGCCAAGCCGGCCGGCCCGCCGCCTGCTAAGCCCCGCGCCAACGACCCTGATGCGCCGCGCGTGTCGTCGCCGGTGGCGAAGTAATGTAGTATGCGTGTGGGTCGCCCTCCGCGGGTTACCTCACCCCCTAGCCCCCTCTCCCGCGGAGAGGGGGGACTAGTTCTAGTTTTAGCTTAATAGTCTAAAAACTATGCTAAAGCTAGTTCCCCCTATCCGCAGGAGAGGGGGCTAGGGGGTGAGGTGAACGTGGAGGACGACCGCCGCTCCATCCTCGATTCCAGCAATTAATGCGTATTTCCCTTGTCCTGCTCACCCTAGCGCTGGGCGGCTGTGCCGCGAGCCACTACACCTACGACCCGCCGGCCGTGGCTGTACCCACGGCGTTTAAGAACACGGCGGCCGTTGACTCGCTGGGCCGGGGTAGGGCCGAAGTACCTGCGCCCACCGTGGCCGACACCGCCTCGAAGGCGCGCCTGGCCCAGCAGCCGAGCCTGCCCGCCTGGTGGGCTGTGTTTAATGACACGACCCTGACGCGGCTGGAGGGCCAGGCGGGTAGCCTCAACTTCACGACGCGGGCGGCGCTGGCCCGCCTCGACCAGGCACGGGCACAGTTGCGCGTGGCCGAGGCCCAGCGCTCGCCGGTAATTGCACTGGCACCCCAGGTGTATAATTCGCGGCTTTCGGCGCTGCGACCGGTGCAGTCGGCAATTATTCCGGCGGTGGCGGTGCCGCAGCAGCAGTACTATGTGCCGCTCAATGTGAGCTACGAAGTGGACCTGTGGGGCCGGCTGCGGCGCGGCGCGCAGGCGGCCCGCGCCAACGAGCAGGCCAGCGAGGCCGACGAGCAGGCCGTGCGCCTGAGCGTTTCGGCCGATGCGGCTAACTCGTATTTCAGCCTGCGCGGCCTTGATGCCGAGCTGTTGGTGCTCGACAGCGCCCGCCAGGCGCGGCGCTACAACGTGCAGCTGACCGCCGCCCGCTTCAAGGCCGGCGTGGACAATGAAATCGGCCTGCGCCGCGCTGAAACCGAGCTAGCCAACGTGGAGGCCAGCGCCATTGAGCTGCGCCGCCAGCGCGCCGGGCTGGTGGCCTCGCTGGCTACGCTCACCGGGCGGCCAGCCAGCAGCTTTGTGCTGCCCTCGCTGGCGCCCGACTCGGTGAGCTACCAGAGCGCGCTGCCGACTACGGGCATCAACCCTACCCCCCCCTCGGCGGCCGTACCCGCGCTGCTGCCGCCACTGCCCGCTATTCCAGCCACGCTGCCGGCCAGCCTGCTCACGCGGCGGCCCGACCTGCGCCGCCAGGAGCGCCTGCTGGCCGCCGCCGACCTGCACGCCGACCAGGCCCGCCTCAACCGCCTCCCTACCCTCCTGCTCAACGGCTTTATCGGCCCGCAGAGCAGCCATGTCGGTGACGTGGCCAAGGTGGGCAACGGCCTCACCTACTACGTGGGCGGCGGGTTTAATATTCCGCTTTTTGACGGCGGACGCTTGCGCGGGGCCGAGCAGCTGGCCCGCGCCCAGGGCCGCGAGCAGGTAGCCACCTACCAGGGCACGGCGCTCACAGCCTACCAGGAAGTAGAAACCGCCCTGGCCGACGTGCGCGCCGGCGAGGCCCAGCTAGCGGCCCAGCAGCGGGCGCTGCGCGCCGCCCGCCTGGCCGGCCGCCTCACTCTGGAGCGCTACAAGCGCGGCCTCTCCGACTACTTTGCCGTAGTGGATGCCGACCGCCAGACCCTCGATGCCGCCCGCCTAGTGGTGCAAACCCAGGCTACGCAGCTGCGCGCGGCCGTGGCGCTGGTGCGGGCGCTGGGCGGCGGCTGGCAGTAGCCAAGCTACCTCGGCCGGGTGATTACACTCAGTGTGAAGCAGGGTGCGGAGCCAGCCCCGCACCCTGCTTTTTTTCGCAGTCCACTTCGTGAAGAGTAGTTGGCAACTATTAGGGGGATAGTGGGTTACTTTGTCACTGTTTCACCCATTTTTCTGCTCACTTATGTCACCTACTACTCGCAATACCGTTGCCTGGATTTTACAAGCCCTGCTGGCTTTTGCCTTCATAGCCTCCGGCATCAGGAAGTTTCTGCACTTGTCTGATACCGTGACCATGTTTGCCGGCCTCGGCGTGCCGGGCTGGTTTGCTTACCTCATTGCCAGCAGTGAGGTGCTGGGCGGCATCGGCTTGCTGTTGCTGCGCTTCGTGCGCCCGGCCGCTATGGGTCTGATTATCATTATGCTGGGCGCTGTTTTCATGCATGCCACCAAGATTCCAGGTGGGTTGGCCAAGGGCGTGCCGGCCATCGTGCTGCTAGTGCTTTTGTTTGTAGTGCTGGCACTGCGCCGACAAACTTCGAGAATAGTATAATTTTAATATATTCCAAGTAAACGCCGCTAATTAACCCGCACACGCTGAAGCGTATGCTACAGTTCGCCAGGCCAGCCGCCCGGCGTTTTTTATGCAAATCCTATATTCTTACCTGCGTCGCTACTGGGGCCTGCTGGCGCTGGCGCTGGTGCTGGCGGCCGTCAACCAGGTTTTCTCGCTGCTTGACCCCTACATTTTCCGCAAGCTGGTGGACCAGTTTGCGACGCGCTACCCCGATATGACCGGGATGCGGCGCGTGCCGTTCGCGCCGTTTTTCCGGGAGGCTATTCCGCTGCTGGCCATGATGTTGGGGGTAGCGATGGTGTCGCGCATTGCCAAGAATTTCCAGGATTACTACGTCAACGTCATCACCCAGCGGCTGGGGGCCACCATGTATTCCGACGGCCTGCGGCACTCGCTCGATTTGCCCTACCAGGTGTTTGAAGACCAGCGCTCGGGCGAGACGCTGGGCAAGCTCCAGAAGGTGCGCCTCGACGTGGAGAAGTTGATTCAAAGCTTTGTGAACGTGCTGTTTACGGCGCTGGTAGGCATTATTTTCGTGATGTGGTACGCTATCAGCGTGTACTGGCCCATTGCGCTGGGCTACTTCCTCACCATTCCGCTGCTGGGTATTCTGAGCTTTGCGCTGAGCAAGCGCATCAAGGTGATTCAGAAGACCATCGTGGCCGAAACGACCTCGCTGGCCGGCTCTACTACCGAGAGCCTGCGCAACATTGAGCTAATCAAGAGCCTGGGCCTGGCCCAGCAGGAAACCGACCGCCTGAACGGCATCACCAATAAAATCCTGAAGCTGGAGCTACGCAAGGTGCGCTACCTGCGCTCGCTGAGTTTCGTGCAGGGCACGTTCGTGAACTTGCTGCGCAACATTATCATCTTGCTGCTCTTGTACTTGCGGGTGCAGAACCACATCAGCCTGGGCGAGTTTTTCTCGTTCTTTATCTACTCGTTTTCCATCTTCGGGCCGTTGCAGGAATTTGGCACCATCATCGGCAACTACCGCGAGTCGGAGGCGTCGCTGGCTAATTTTCAGAAAATACTCGACACTCCGCGCGACGTGAAGCCGGCCCATCCGCAACTGGTGGAGCATATTGAAACGCTGGCTTTTGATGACGTAACGTTCAAGCACCTCACGGCCCCGCTGCCGGCGCTGGCGGGCATTTCGTTCCGCGCGAAGCTGGGCGAAACCATCGCGTTCGTCGGCCCCAGCGGCTCGGGCAAAACCACGCTCGTGAAGCTGCTGGTGGGCCTCTACCCCCCGCTGTCGGGCGAGATTCTGTACAACGGCATTTCGAGCAAAAATGTGGACCTGGACCAGCTGCGCGAGCAAATCGGCTTCGTAACCCAGGACACCCAGCTTTTTGCCGGCACCATCCGCGAAAACCTGCGCTTCGTCGCGCCCCAGGCCACCGACGAAGAGTGCCTGCGCGCCCTGCACCAAGCGGCCGCCGACACCCTGCTGGCCCGCGCCCCCAAGGGCCTCGACACCGTGCTGGGCGAAGGCGGCGTGAAGGTGAGCGGCGGCGAAAAGCAGCGCCTCAGCATCGCCCGCGCCCTGCTACGCCACCCTACCCTCCTGGTTTTCGACGAAGCTACCTCAGCTCTGGACTCGCTCACGGAGGAAGAAATCGGGCGCACGGTGCGCGAGCTGTCGGGCTCGCGCCAGCACATTACGGTGCTCATCGCCCACCGCTTAAGCACGATTCTGCACGCCGACCGCATTTTCGTGCTGGAGCGCGGGCAGGTGGCCGAAGCCGGCGGCCACGCCGAGCTGCTGGCTCAAAAGGGCCTCTACTACGCCATGTGGCGGCAGCAGATTGGCGAGCGCAAGGAGCCGGCGCTGCAACAGGCGTAGAGTACAGGGTGTACGGTAAGCTTTAGCTTGCCGGAAGGGAATCGGACGGTAGGAAAGGGTCGCGTCCGCACACTCACCGGCGCGGCCTGGTGCCCGTCGAGGGCCAGCACGTTCAGCACGTCGGTGCCCGCCACGGGTCCTGGCTTACCGTCGAGGTAGGCCGAGGGCACCATGTTGGCATCCGACA
Organism: Hymenobacter psoromatis; assembly: GCA_001596155.1. Taxonomy (NCBI): domain Bacteria; kingdom Pseudomonadati; phylum Bacteroidota; class Cytophagia; order Cytophagales; family Hymenobacteraceae; genus Hymenobacter; species Hymenobacter psoromatis. The sequence goes on from CP014771.1 coordinate 1,552,445, forward strand.
GCGCCAGCAGGATTTTGGCCTGAAAGGCATCGTCCGCCGTGGCCGCGGCAGGCATCCCGGTCGGGACTTGCGCCCGCGCTGGGTCGGGCGTTAGCAAAATGTTGATTAACAGCAGAAACAGCGCTGCTAAGCGGTGGCGCATAGGCGGAAAATTACGGGCAGAAATAGTCATTTCGAGAGTTTATTAGGTAAAGACCCTCCCCGTAATTCTACCCGCACTTTTCCTTACCGAATGGGTAGTTCCGGTCGCTTTCCCGTCGGGCGTAGCCGGCCCCGGCCGGTCGCTAATGATTACTGCGCTGAGAAGCGGAAGGCGGCCGGGCTCAGGCCGGTTTTGCTTTTGAAGAGCCGGCTGAAGTAGTGCGGGTATTCAAACCCCAGCCGAAAAGCCGTCTCGTTGATGGAAAGCGAAGTGCTGAGCAGCAGCTGTTTAGCCTGCTCAATTAGATGGTGGTGGATATGCTGCTGCGTGGTTTGGCCGGTGAGAGTGCGCAGCATATCGCCGAGGTAGGCGGGCGACACGTGCAGCGCATCGGCGAAGTACTGCACCGTGGGCAGGGGTAGGGAATCGGCCCGTACGAAATAGCCCCGCAGCAGCCCTTCAAAGCGGCTCAGCAGGTCGTGCTCGGCCGTGCGCCGGGTTAGGAACTGGCGGTGGTAGAAGCGGTTGGCGTTACCGGCGGCCCCTACCCCCCTACTTATCGCCGATGAGCACTTGCGCGCCGTTGCTCTTGCCCATAATAATGACCTTGGCATTGGGCGAGGTAGCGATGGCCTGCTGGGCCTTGATGCTTTCGTATTGCAAGAGCTTGTCGCTCAGCTCGGTGTTCACGATGCGCTGGTAGTCGGCGATGCCCTGGGCCTCCACGCGCTTGCGCTCGGCCTCCTGCTTTTCCTTTTGCAGCACGAATTGCATTTTCTGGGCGTCCTGCTCGGCCGAAATCTTGCTCTCGATGCTGCGCTTCACCGACTCGGGCAGCTGGATGTTGCGAATGAGGAGCTGGTCGAGCTTAAGGCCATTGCTGTTAAAATCCTTCTCGATGGCGGCCAGGATGCGGGTTTGAAACTCCTCGCGCCGCGTCGAATACAGCGCCACCGCGTCGTAGTACACGGCATTGTCGCGGATGCGGGTGCGGGCGATGGCACGCACGATTTTCTCCTGGTAGTCTTCGCCGATGGTGGACAGGATTTTGGGGGCCTCGCTGGGCACCACGTGGTAGAGCACGGTGAGGTCAATCACGACTTCGAGCCCATCGGCCGAGAGCACCCGGATGGCATCGTCGCCGGCCTGCTGCCCCTCGGTGCGCACCGCCGACATGGTGTAGTTCTGAGTGCGGGTGTCGAAGCGCGTGACGCTCACCAGCGGGTTCACCACGCTCAGGCCCGGCTGCAACACCCGGCCCTCCACCTTGCCAAACAGCGTTTGCACGCCCACCTGCCCTACCCCCACCTGCACCACCATACTCGACACCGCGCCCAGCACCAGCAGCGCCGCGCCCAGCACCAGCAGCGCCCCGCGCCACCGCGCAAAGCCCTCGGAATAGCGGTTGGCATTAAAGCCCAGAATGAGCGCGATAAACCCTAAAAAAATAAGCAGCATGAGAAAAAAGGGAATAAAGTAGGGTGCGGGGCTTGCCCCCGCCCAGCGTTGAACGAAGGTACGCGCGGGTGTTTCCGTTCAACTTTTACTCGCTGAATACCAGTCCAGCATTACCCCCACCAAGCCGCCAAACGCAACTTTTCGCCGGCCTCACCCGAATGAAGGGCTTATGCATTTTACCGTCATTACCCCTACCCACCGGCGCCGCGACCTGCTGCCCGAAACCATTGCCAGCGTGCGCGCCAGCATTTCGGCTCCGCTCGATTTCTCGGTTGAGCACCTCATTTACCAGAATGGTCCCGACGATGGCACCACCACCTACCTCGCCGAAGCCGCCGCTCAGCCCTATCCCCCCCTGCGCCACTGGCAGCACCCCGAGCGCCAGCGCCCCGGCTTTGCCCGCAATGAGTTGAGCCGGCACGCACCCGCCGACGCCTGGGTGGTGCCCCTCGACGACGATGACCTGCTATTGCAACGCGCCCTCTATCACTACGGCGCGGCCATTGCGGCGCACCCCGGCCGGCCCTGGCTGGTGGCCGATTTCCTGCGCGTGGATGAGCACGGCCGCTACCTGCCCGGCGAAGACTATTATGCCTGGAAATTTGACTCGCCCACGGCCATGCTCACGGCCATCTTCCAAGCCGAGCATTTCATCCAGGGTAACGTGTGCTATACCAAGCAATTGCTGGACGAAGTAGGCGGCTACGACGCCGAGCTGGCGATGGCCGAGGATTTGGATTTATACGTGCGCTTTCTGCTGGCCGGGCACCTGCCGGTGGTGTGCGCGCACTGCAGCCACCTGCACCGCTTCCACGCGGCCAATACCAGCCAGGGCGTGGACGCCGCCAAGCACAACGCCGATTTACGGGTTATTTATGCTAAGTACGCCAGCCAGTTACGCGCGCTGGGCGTGGCTGCGCCGGGTACGTAGCGGGCCAGCGTGGCACTTTGCACTTAACTAAGATTTTTCATTGTTGAACAGGTAAAAGTAAATATCTAGCTAATAAATAAACATATAATCAAATTAGGTTTCTTAATTTGACTACTTATCCCCGCTCACTCGCCTTTTTCTGCGTCTCTTATGTGCCTACTCGCTACCCCCGCCGTTTCCGTGGTTCACGCCATTGACGTTGACTGTCCGGTGGCCAAAGCATTTGATTTCATGCAGGATGTGCAGCAGTGGCTGCCCTGGGCCATGCCGCAGGCGCAGGTGCTGCTGCCCCTGCACCTAGGCCAACAGCTGGTGAAAACGGCTCATGGCCTGGCCAAGCTGCAACTGCGCGGCAACCAGGCCCTGGGCACGCTGGAATATGAGCTGGTGGCCGCCACCAAGTCCTCAAGCTCGTGCTGGAGCAGGGCTAACCCAGCCGCCGGCTACGACGGGGTTTTTATCTGGCTCCGGTAGTCGAAACGCTGGCCTTTTCCGTATCCTACCAGGTGTCACCCAAAAACAGCCGGGTGCAGTTCGGCCTGGGTTTCCGCACCGATAAGCAAGCGACGTCCCACGCGGCCCCGCCGACGTGGCGGGCCCGCTGGCCGATAATTTGCCCTGCCTGGTGGCCTACCCCCTAACCTTTGCCGGGTTTTGGAGTCTGAGTAGTGAAAGCCTTTCAGCTTTGCTACCTTGGAGGTGCCGACGAGCGGCAGCCGGTTTTCGCAATTTCTTGAATTACATCCATTTTTTATTTCTCAGGCACTGGCTGTCCCGCGTGGCCGGCGGGCTGCTGCTAGTTGTGGCCGCGGCAGCCACGGGCTGGTCGCAGACCATCGTTTCGCCCGGCCTGCACCCGGCCGACGCGCCCGCCCCGCTCGACGTCGCCGACCTTGGCCACCGCCTCTACGCCCGCATTCCGGTCCACGACTCGCTGGGCTTGCAGCGGGGCCGCCGCATGCTGCTGCTGGTGCCCGTGGTGGGCTACTCGCAGCAAACCAGCGGCGTGGCCGAAGTAGCGCTGGACCTGGCTTTCCAGCGGCCCGCGGCCAACGTCTCGACCGTGGTGGGCGCGGCCGAATACACGCTTAATGACCAGCTTATTTTCACGCTGGCTTCGTCTATCTGGCAGCCCAATAATGCCTGGGATTTTGTGGGCGACTGGCGCGTCATGCACTATCCGCAAAGCACCTACGGCCTGGGCATGTTCACTTCCACCACCGGCGGCGTGGTGTCGATGGACTACCAGTATTTCCGGTTTTACCAGAGCGGCCTGCGGCGCGTGGCCCCGGCCTGGTACGTGGGGGTAGGCTACCAGCTCGACGACCACTGGGGCATCGTGAGCCGCAACAGCCGGCGTGAAGTCACCTCTATTTCGCGCTACAGCTACGGCGTGTCGGGTCGGTCCATCTCGTCGGGGCCGGTTCTCAGCTTGCTGCACGACAACCGGGGCAACGCCATTAACCCGGCCGGCGGCTACCTGCTCAACGTGCAGTATCGCCCCAATCTGAAAGGGCTGGGCAGCGACACGAATTACCAGACCCTGCTGCTCGAAGGTCGCTTCTACCTGCACCCTTCGCCCAATTCGCCCAATATCCTGGCGCTGTGGTCATATAACACCTTCACCCTCAACGGTAATCCGCCTTTTCTGGACCTGCCCGCCACGGGCTGGGATATGTACGGCAACACCGGGCGTGGCTTCATCCAGGGCCGGTTTCGGGGCAAAAACTTCGTGTACACTGAAGCCGAATACCGCTTCGGCATCACCCGCAACCGCCTGCTCGGCGGCGTGGTCTTCACCAATGCCCAAAGTGTAACCGAACTGAGTGTGCTGCACGGCCGCGTTATAGATGGCACTTTCGAAAAGGTAGTGCCGGCCGTGGGCGGCGGCCTGCGCCTCAGCCTCAACAAGTCCTCGCGCACCAACTTGGCCGTGGACTACGCCTTCGGGCTCGACGGCTCACACGGCCTAGCCCTGAACCTGGGGGAAGTATTTTAGAAATTGCTTTTGCTAAAGGAAGGGAAAGCTATACCTTAGCGGGCCAATTTTCCTACCCCCCCACCCATGACGCCCGCTACTTCCTCCGATATTCTCCTCTACCAGTCGCCCGACGGACAAATCCAGCTCGACGTGCAGCTCGACCACGACACCGTGTGGCTGACGCAGGCGCAGATGACAGAGTTATTTGATGTTTCCCGGCCAAACGTTACGATGCACCTACGTAATGTTTTTACAGAACATGAATTAGAGGAAAAAGCAGTTAGTAAGGAATCCTTACTAACTGCCGCCGATGGCAAGTCCTACCGTACCAAGTATTATAATCTCGATGTCATTATCTCAGTTGGCTACCGGGTAAAGTCGAAGCGCGGCACCAGCTTCCGCCAGTGGGCCACGCAGGTGCTGCGCCAGTACCTGGTGCAAGGCTACGCGCTGAATGAGAAGCGCCTGCGTGAAAGCGCCCGCCAGCTGGCCGACCTCAAGCGCCTCGTGCAGCTGCAAGCTGAAGTGGCTAGGGGCCAGGAGCTAACCGCCGACCAATCCGACGCGCTGCTGCGCATCCTGGGCGACTACGCGCGCGCCCTCGACGTGCTCGACCAGTATGACCACCAGCGCCTGCGCGTGGCTCGCGACACGGTAGCGCCGGCCGCCGACGCCAACTTTGAGCTGACTTACGAAGATGCCATGCGGGCCATAGACGCGCTGCGCGGGCAGTTTGGCGGCTCCGAGCTGTTTGGACGCGAAAAGGACCGGTCGTTTGAAAGCTCGGTGCGCACTATCTACCAGAGTTTTGGCGGACAGGATATGTATCCGAGCGTGGAAGAAAAGGCGGTTAACCTGCTGTATTTCATACTAAAAGACTATGGACTGTAAGTCCATAGGTTTAAGGGCGAATGAAATTCGGCGGTTTCGGCTAAAGCCGACTGAAAGCCAGCTACTAAAGTAGGTTATTCCAGAATGAAATTCTCGTCCCCGTTGGGCTGGTCTTTGTGATGGTTTAAATACGCCTCCAAGATGTCATCCGTGATATTTCCTACGCTCCACGCTCCGTAGCCAATACCCCAAAAATGCCCGCCCCAATACCGACGCTTGAGTTCGGGAAATTCCTGCAACAGGAGCTTGGCGCTTCGTCCTTTTAGCCGGCGCATGAGGTCACTCACACTCAAGAAAGGCGGATACGACACATGTAGATGAATATGGTCTTTGCTCACCACCCCTTTGAGAATCTGCACATCCAACGTATTACAGGTTTGCCGCAACAAGTCCCGACAACGCAGTTGCACCTCCCCCACCAAGACTTTGTAGCGGTACTTCGTGCTCCAGACCAAATGCACATCTAGCTTATGAACCGAGTGACTACCTGTGCGCTGCTTCATGCCGCAAAGCTACCCAACTGCCAAAAGGGAGTAGCAACTAAAGTCTTGCCCTAAAGGGCATAGCTTTAACTAGCGTACCTGAAAAGTAAAAAATCACTCCTTTTCGGACGGGAATAAGCGCATCGCGGCCTTCCTGTTCGTGTATTTTCTGGACCGTAACGGCTGCCTCTACCTGCCCGACGGCGCGCGGCGGCTGGCCGATAATGCACTCGTGGCCCTCACGCTGCTCATCGCCGAGAGCCGCCCCGAGGACAAAGACGTGATGGCCACGCTGGTCGTTAACCTCATAAACAGCGAAAACTAGCTCCGCGCAGCCAGCCGCGTAGCAATGTATCCGCGAAATCTGCTAAATCCGTTTGAATCTGCGGTTAGCTTTGCGGTATGGAGTATCAGCTAACCAAGCTCGCCGCCATCGATATTGGCTCTAACGCCGTGCGCTGCCAGATTTCGGCGGTGCTTTTTTTTAATGGGCGCTACCGCCTCAAGCGCGTTGAGTACGTGCGCTACCCCCTGCGTTTGGGCGAAGACGTGTTTGCCACCGGCGAAATTCCGCCGCGCAAGGCCGATAAGTTCGTCAAGTTTCTGCACGCGCTCAAGCTCCTGATGGAGGTGCATGAGGTGTCGCACTGCCTCATTTGTGCCACTTCGGCCATGCGCACGGCCAGCAACGGCGCGGCCATTGCCGCCCGCATCAAGCAGGAGCTGGACATGGACATCCACATCATTGATGGCCAGGCCGAAGCCTTGTATATCAACCGCGTGATTGAGCACTTGCTCGAAGACAACCGCCACTACCTGCATATCGACGTGGGGGGGGGTAGTACCGAGTTCAACATCTACCACGACCGCCGCAAGGTGGCCGCGCAGTCGTTCGAAATCGGTTCCATCCGGCGCATGCAGCAGGAGGAAAGCGGCCGCACGGTGGAGGAAATGAATGGCCTGTGGCAGCGCATGGAGGTCTGGGTGCGCGAAAACGCCCGCCGCTACCACGTCACGCGCGCCATCGGCACGGGCGGCAACATCAACAAGCTTTACAGCATGTCGCCGGCCTCGCCCAACAAGCCCGTGACCAAGCGCAGCGTGCAGGCCCTGCTCGACCGCCTCGGCGCCATGAGCATGAACGAGCGCGTGAACGTGGCCATGCTCAACCCCGACCGCGCCGACGTCATCGTGCCCGCCGGCCATATCTACCTCGCCGCGATGGAATGGGCCGGCGTCAGCAGCATGATAGTGCCCGATATCGGCCTGAAAGATGGCATGCTGCAAGCGCTGTTCGAGCAATTTTTCGACGAAATCAGCCCCACCGTGCACCCCAGCATCCTACCGGTGGCCGACGTGGAAAACGGCCCGCTGGTGTAGTCGCCTACCCTCGTCTGTCATTGCGAGCGGAGCAAAGCGAAGCGCGGCAATCTTTCCTTCACGCCAGGATTATTATCCCGACGATTAGGAAAGATTGCCGCGCTTCGCGTTGCTGCGCTCGCAATGACAAAAGCTCCCTACCCCTCGTCCACGACGATAGCGGCGATATCAGCTTCGTTCTCCACCTCATCTTCCATAATGGCATCACCCTGGCCGAAGCTATCGGCCTCGACGTCAATGGCGGTCAGATTGGGTGCTACGACCTCGGCGGCCAGGCGGAGGCGCTGGGCGGCCTGCTCGTGGAGCAGGGCTAGCAGGCCTTCGGGCGTGGCCTGGGCCAGTTGCGCGTCGTCGGGGCGGCGGTAAAAGTCGCGGTGGATGTTGACGGGCGCTTCGCCAACGGCGGGCACCTGCCGGATGTAGGCACCGTCTTCGCGCATGACGTAGCTGTTGAGGTTATCGAGCAGGTTGAGCTGCAAAATCTGGATGGCTTCGCGGCGCAGCTGCGGGTTCACAATCAGAAACAGCGCCTCGATGCGACGGTCGAAGGAGCGCACCATCGCGTCGGCCGAGCCGGCGAAGAGCTTGGCCTCGCCGCCGTGGTAGAAATAGAACAGGCGCGCGTGCTCCAGGTATTCGCCCACGATGCTCTTCACCTCGATATTCTCGCTCAGGCCCGCCCGGCCCGGCCGCAGGCAGCAGATGCCGCGCACGATGAACCGCATGGGCACGCCGGCCTTGCTGGCCTTGTAAAACTCATCGATTAACTCCCGGTCTTCCAGCGAGTTCATTTTCATCACGATGCCGCTGGGTAGGCCTTTTTTGGCATTTTTAGCCTCCTCGCGCACCAGGTGAATGAGCTGCTGGCGCATGTCGCGCGGGGCCGTGATGAGGTACGCGTAGTCGTCGGGCTGCGAGTGGCCAGTGATGACGTTGAAGAATTCTGACACGTCGTGGCCGTACGTGTCGTTGGTCGTGAGCATGCTCAGGTCGGTGTAGAGGCGCGAGGTTTGCTCGTTGTAGTTGCCCGAGCCGATATGCACGTAGCGCGTCACCTTCTCGCCTTCCTTGCGAATAATCATCAGCATCTTGGTGTGGGTCTTGTATTTCCCTACCCCATAGATGACGAAGCAACCCGCCTTTTCGAGCCGCGCGCCTTCGCGGATATTACGTTCTTCATCGAAGCGCGCCTTCACCTCAAACAGCACCGACACGTGCTTGCCGTTTTCGGCCGCCTTAAGCAGGGCGGCAGTCACGCGCGAGTCTTCGGCCAGGCGATAAATCGTCTGCTTGATGCCCAGCACCTGCGGGTCTTCGGCGGCGCGCTCCAGCAGGCGCACCACGGTTTCGATGCTGTTGTAGGGGTGGTGCAGCAGTACGTCGTGGTGCTTGAGGTACTCGAACATGTTGTCCTCGGCACCTTCGGGCAGGCTCAGGGGCAGCACCGGCGCGGGCAGCTTCGCGCCTTTGCCTTTGAAGGAAGGGTAGCGCAAAATCTGGTTTAATCCCTTCATATCCAGCAAGACCGGAATCACGAAGATGTTGCCGTTGTCGATGTTCCAGCGCTCGCGCAGGATGTTCATGAGGTAAGCCGAAGCGTCGGGCTCGACCTCCACGCGCACCACCCTACCCCGCTTGCGGGTCTTGAGGCCGGTCTGAATTTCTTTGATGAAATTGCTGTCGATATCCTCCGATTCTTCCAGTGTAAAATCGCCGTTGCGGGTGATGCGCAGCAGGTCGGCCGACACGATTTCGACGTTGCGAAACAGCTTGGGCAAGTTGGCCCGCACGATTTCCTCGATGGGCACGAACACCACCCGGTCCTTGCGCGTGATTTCGAAAAACCGCGTCAGGTTCTGCGGAATCTGCACGAACGTGAGGCGCTCCTGGCCCCGCTCCAGGTCGGGCAGCATAGTGGCGGCCGGGGCACCTTCGCTACCCCCCACTTCGCGCGTGACCACGCCAAAGGTCAGCACCTGGTTGATGATGAGCGGAAAGCCGTGGTACGAGTCGTACACCATCGGCGTGAGCAGTGGGAAAACCGTGTTTTTGAAGTAGCCTTCGACCTTTTTCAGCTCAATCTCGGTCAGCTCCTCCATCCGCCGAATGCTGAAACCGTTCTTCTCAAACTGCGGCTTCAGCTCATTTAAGTAGGTCAATGACTGGTCATTAACGAAGCGATGCGCAAAGTCGAGCAGCTTGCGCCGAAACGGCAATTCGCGCAGCCCCGAGTAGTCGACGCGCTCCTTGCCATAGTCGAGGTAATTGTAGAGCGAGCCGACCCGAATCATGAAAAACTCGTCCAGATTCGAGCTGGTGATGCTCAAAAAACGCAGCTTATCAAACAGCGAGCGGCCAGGGTCCTTGGCCTGGTCAAGCACACGGTAATTAAAGCGCAGCCAGCTCAGGTCGCGGCTGATGTACTTGCTTTTGCGGATAAGGTCGGCGGATTTAAATAACTTCATAAAATCGCGGATTTAGCAGATGGCGCGGACTTTGCGGATTCGGGCGGCGCGGGGCGTGAGCAATCTACCGGAATAGCTTCCGAATAAACAAAATAACGACGTGGGGCGGGGAGCTGGGCCGTAGCTATACAAGAAAAGTTGGGGGCAAGCTGAAAACGACACGGTTTGACGTAGTGAGGTCGCACTTTTGTCACGCTCCTACCCCTACCTCACTCCTCACCCTACGTTTTTCTCAGATGCGTCAATTAAAGCTATCACGCCGGCCCGCCAACCCCACCTGGGAAGCCGACCGCGCCCAGTTCCTACCCCTGCTCCAAAGCCTCGCCGCCGGCGAGCCCTTGGGCCTACTCGCCGAAGATGAGGAAAAGCTGCTGCAATTTATTGCGTCGGTGGCCTGGCAGTACCAATGGCACGGGGTAGCATGGGAAACATTGCTGCGCGCAGGATATAAAGCAGCAGTTGAACACGTTGCTCATTGCGCTGGCCGAAAGGAGGAGGTTGGCAGGTTTTTGGCTTGGGCGGTGCGGCAGGGAATTTTACGAATACCCCCCAATGATAGAGGGAATTATTATAAAGAAATTGTAAAATAAATTTCTTTGATATTTTATATAATAATTTTTTTACGATATAATCATGACAATTAATCAAAAACTTCACGCTCTTTACGATTCGAAATGGCAAGGGCTAACTTCTGCAATGCAGCCTATTCTGCAGGATGCCAAACCTGAAGAGCTTCCTGCAAGCCCCTTGTTATTAAAAGTTGGTAATGAGCAAGCCCACCAAAACGCCGATATCAAAATTGTCATCTTTGGTCAAGAAACTAACAGTTGGTATGAAAGCTTCCACGGAGATACAGATGCTATTTTGGGTTACTACGACAAGTTTTTTAACAGTGGTGACTATAAAAGATATGGCGGGCAATTCTGGAATGGTGTAGCCCGCTTTATTTCTATGTTGCAGGAACGCTACCCATCCAAGACCATTCATCTACTTTGGAATAATCTCGTAAAAATTGGCAAGGACGCAGGTAGAGGATTTCCCTCTAATATTATTCATGAAGTAGAGCGGCGAGAGTTGGATGTTATTCAAGAGGAACTGTCTATTTTACAGCCAACTATCGCCTTATTCTTTACAGGGCCGAATTATGATAGCATTATTGCTGAGGTGTTTCACAATCCTGAATTTTACCCTATAATGGATAATTTCTCGGTTAGGCAGTTAGCAACCTTAACTATCCCAAATGCTGGACAAGCCTTCCGCACCTATCATCCTGGCTATTTGTGGCGAAATAATATCAACCACTATTTTCAAGCAATTATTAACAAAGTCACCTTAGATTAAGACGATGCCTGCCCACGCGCACCTGCTCCGCCACTATCACCTGATACAGCGGCTTCAGACGACGCGGGGGCGGGCATTTGCTTTCCCGGAAATTCAGCGCTACTTGGTGGAAGAAACCGGGGTAGGCGATTTTGGCGGCTACGAGCTGCGCACGTTTCAGCGCGACTTCTCGGTGATTGCCGAGCAGTACGGCATCACCATAAAGTACGACCGGCGGCTGGGCGGCTATCGCATCACCGCGACAGAGCCGGAGCTAGCCGACCAGCGGCATTTGCTCGAAGCCGTGGCGCGGCAGGAGTTTCTGCGGCTGCCGCAGGCGCTGGGGCAGCTCGTGCAGCCCGAAACGCGCCGGGCGCAGGGCCTGGAGCACTTGCGCCCGCTGCTGCGGGCAGCGCAGGCGGGCCAGCTCGTCACGTTTCAGTACCAGAAATTTTGGGAAGACGCGGCGGTGGCGCGCACCGCGGGGTCGCTGCTACTCAAGGAGTTTCGGGGGCGCTGGTACGTGCTGGCCACGATGGCCGGTAGCGGTTGGCTGGCCTGCTTCGGGCTCGACCGCATTAGCGCGTTGCGCCTGACAACGCAGCCGTTTGGGCCGCCCACTGGCTTCGATGCGGCTGCATACTACGAAAATGCCTTCGTATTATTCGGCCTGACGAGAAGGAGCCGCGGGAAATTATCCTGCGCTTGGAGCCGGTGCAGGGGCGTTATATGCTGGCCTACCCCCTACACACCTCCCAACGCGTGCTGACGCAAAATGACGAGGAAATTCGCTTGGCGCTCACGGTCTTTGACACCCACGACCTGCGCATGGAATTGCTCAGCTACGGGCCGGCGGTGGGGGTGCTGGCTCCGGCTGGGCTGCGCGAGTGGCTGCGGGCGCAGCATACCGCAGCCGCCAGGTAGCTGAGTCGCAAGCCTTCGCCGGGTGCCCTACCCCCTCTCTACCCCACGTTCTCAAACACGTCGGCCCACTGCACTTGCAGCTCCGGCAGGGTGCGGCAGGGCACCAGGCCGGGCTCGTAGTAGTCGCCCTGGAGCTGGTAATCACCGTCTTGCAGCGTGTAAACCGAGATGTTGCGCTCGCCGGGAGACACTATCCAGTACTCATTGACCCCGTTTTCGGCGTAGAGGTCGAATTTAATATGGTTGTCGTAGGCGGCGGTGCCGGGCGAGATGATTTCGATAATCCAGTCGGGCGCGCCGAGGCAGCCGCGGCGGTCCAGCTTGGCGGGGTCGCACACCACGCAGAGGTCGGGCTGCACCACGGTGCGCACCTGCGCGTCGCCGTTGCCGGTGCTGCGGGTCAGCCGCACATCGAAGGGCGCGGCGAAAACGCGGCAGGTTTTTCCTTTGAGGTAAGTGTATAACTCACCGGAGAAATTCATCGAGCATTGCTGATGCGCGGTGACGGGGGCCGACATTTTGCGCATCACCTTGCCGCGTATCAGCTCCACGTATTCCGTGAATTTCCAGCTTAGGTAATCGGCGTACGTGTACGACTGGCTCAGGTCGAGCTGCGAGATGTCGGTGATAACGGGGGGCAGCGTGGGCGTCATATCAGCAAGATAAGCCAAAGAAAGCTACTCGGGCCGGGTGCGGCGGGGTAGGGTTAGCAGCAACAGTAGAAAGGCGGTGGCCCCGAGACTGTACCAGGTAATGACGGGCAGGCCACGATAATAAGGCATTTGGGGGGGGTAGTGGCCCAGCAGGCTGAAGCCCGCGAACATGAGGCTGCCCAGCATCAAGAGCGCCAGGATGGTGCGGCTCACCAGTTGGTCGGCCTTGCGCAGCAGCGTGTTGTAGCCGCTCAGCTCCACCTTCACCCGGAGCTCGCCCTTGCTGATTTTGCGCGTTATCTGGCGCAGGTCGGTGGGCAGGGTCTGGAGCAGGGCCAACAGTTGGGTGCCGGTGTACTCGGCCTCGTTGAGCAGATTGGCCGGCGAGTATTGCTCTTTGAGAATGCGCGCGCCGTAGGGCCGCACGAATTCGAAGGTATTGAAGCTGGGATGCAGCACTTTACCAATGCCTTCAAGGATAACCAGCGCCCGCAGAATGAGGAACACCGCGCCCGGCACTTGCAACTTATACTGGTAAATAATATTCTGGAGCGAATCGGCCAGGTCGCTCATGCTCATATCCTGCACGTCGAGCACCGCGAAATCTTCGATGAGCTGGCCCAGGTCGGCCTCGAAGGCGCGCATATCCGGGATGTCGCTGCTGAGGGCCAGGCGGCGGAAGTTGAGGGCCATGCTGCGCGCATCCTGCCGGGCCATGCCGATAAACACGCCCGCGAAGGCGTATTTCTGCTGTTTGGTGAGCTTGCCCACCATGCCAAAATCGATGAGCACCAGCGTGCCGTCGGGGCGCACGAGCACGTTGCCGGGGTGCGGGTCGGCGTGGAAAAACCCGAACTCAAAAATCTGGGTCAGGTAGATGTCCATGCCCGTTTCGGCCACCACTTCGGGGCTCAGACCCCAGGCCAGCAGCTGCGCCTTATCGGTTATCTTACAGCCATCTATGAACTCGATAACCAGGATTTTGGCCGTGCTCAGCGCGCGGTAGGGCTGCGGAATGTAGAAGGTTTCATAATTCTCGTAGAGCTTGCGCATCTGCTCCATCGAGCGGGCCTCAGACGTATAGTCCAGCTCCTTAGTCATGCTGCGCTCGAAGGCATCCACCACGTCCTGCGGGTTGGCCAGGCCCTGGTTGCGCAGGAAGCCAGCCGTGAGGCGCACCAGCTCGTTCAACAGGCGCAGGTCGCCCTCCACTTTTTCGCGCACGCCAGGCCGCTGAATTTTAATGACGACTTCCTCGCCCGTTTGCAGCCGCGCCCGGTGCACCTGCCCGATGCTGGCCGAGCCAATGGGCACGTTGTCGAACTCGGCGAAGACCTCGGCCAACGGGCGGCCCAGCTCGGCCTCAATTATCTGGCGGGCTTCCTCGACCGGGAAGGGCGGCACGTTGCTTTGCAGCTTCTCAAACTCGTCGATGAGGGCCTGGGGCAGCAGGTCGGCGCGGTTGCTCAGGGCCTGGGCCAGCTTGATGAAGGTCGGCCCTAACTCTTCAATGATGAGCCGGATGCGCTCCCAGCGGGTAGTTTCAAATACCGGACGGTCGTCGTTTTCCAGCCAGCGCAGGCGGCGGCTCTGGCTCACGAGACGACGCAGGGGCGTGGTCGTCACCACGTCCTCGAAGCCGTAGCGCAGCAAGACTTCGGCCACTTGCCGAATGCGCGTGAGGTTGGAAATTGTGTTCTTAAATAGCACGAACGCGGCGCGATTAGCTGGTTTTGAGGCAAGCGGCAGCCCGGCGTAAGTCCTGCCGGGGTTGGCTTGCGTATAAGGACTTGCCTTTTGCCCAAAGCTACGCCGCCGGCCAGCAACCCGAAGCGGAGCGCCGGTGGGCGGAAACCAGTGCGGTTCTTGCCGCCCTACCCCCTCTCTCCTACCCGCCCATGACCAACCGCCTACACCTGTTGTTTGAGCAGCTCGACCTAGCTACCGAGCATGCCCTGGCCACGGCCGAGGCGCTGGGGCCGCGTGCTCACACGCCGCCCGTGCCCGGCGAATGGGCCGCCGCCCAGGTCATTCACCACCTGCTGACGACCGAAAACAGGATTGTGCAGGCGCTGCGTAAAACGCTGGCCGCCGACACCGGCGCGCTGCGCCCCGGCTCGTACAAAAACCGCCTGCGGGCGCTGCTGCTGCGACTGGCACTGCGCCTGCCCGGCCTCAAATTCAAGGTGCCGCCGCTGCTGGCGCCGCCGCCCGCGCCCGAAACTATCGCGCCGCTGCCCGCCCTGCGGGCCGAGTGGGCCGGCGTGCGCCGCGAGCTGGAGCAGGTGCTGCACGAGTTTCCGGGCACCAAGATTAACCACACGGTTTTTCGGCATCCGCGCGCCGGCTGGCTCACCATTGGCCAAACGGTGACGTCGGTGCTCGACCATACGCTGCACCATCAGCAGCAACTCAACCGCATTGGTAAAGTGCTGAAATGAGGGGGTAGGGCACGTTTGTCATTGCGAGCGCAATGACAGGCTGCTTTTACTCCTTTCCTACGGCCAGCGCCTGGGCCAGCTCAGCGGGCGGGGCCGTGAGCTTGCGGCGGTCGAGGTCGAGCCAGGCACCATCGACCTCCACGGTGGCGGCCACGCGGCCATCGGCCTTGTAGATGGTGTGCAGGATAGTCCAGCGGGCACCGTCAGGAGTAGCGGCCGTTACTACCCCTTCCACGCGAATGCTTTCACCGCCGTGCAACTCTTTCAGGAATTTGGTTTCCTCCCGAAAAAGAATGGGGCCGACGCGCAGCTCGGCAAATTTCTGGACGGTGTAGCCCAGGCTGGCGAGCCAATGCACGCGCTGGTCGGCGGCAAAATCGGCGTAGGCCGAGTGGCGCATGTGGCCGTTGGGGTCCAGCTCGGCCCAGCGCACGGTGTAAGTTTGACTATGATTCATAAGAAGTTAGCTAATTAATAACGGGCTCGAAGCCACCAACCAACGTGAGGCGCACCAGGTATTGGCCGTTTTCCTCCTCACCCAAAAAATCGACCTCATAGCCGGCCTGCCGGGCGGCGTCTTCGAGCAGGGAGGCGTCGATAAAGAGCCAGGGAAACGGCTCACCGGTCTGGTCTTTATACTGAAAAGTGTAGCTGATTTCGCCGTAGTACGGCCCGTTGAGGTTGAAAATCAGCGCGCCTTCTTCGTCTTCGTAGAGGTAGCTGATGTCGGATGACGTGGCCAGAATCTGGCCATCGGGTGCGAGCAGGCTGCGGGTGTGCATCAGAAATTTATCAAGCCCAGCGAGGGTGCCGGCCAGGCCCAGGCCATTCATCAGCATCAGAATGGTGTCGTAGGGCCGTTCGTCGGGGCCGCGCGGGGCCATAATGTCGTGCTGGGCCACTTGGCGCACGCCGCGCGCCTGCATCACCTGCACGGCACCGGCCGAGTGGTCCACGGCCCGCACGTCGGCAAAATTGCGGCTTTGTAGCTCCAGAGAGTGGCAGCCGGCGCCGGCACCCAGGTCAAGCACGCGGCCGCGGCATTCGTCGAGGGCCTGGCGTTCCAGCTCGGGCATGGCCAGCAGGGTGCGGAAGAAATAGGCGGCGGGCAGCGGCTCGTCATCGGCGGCGCTGCACTGCACGGTGAGCGTGGCGGCGTGGTGCCCGTGCTGGTAGTCGAGCAGGGCCTGGCCGATGAGGTCGGGGGCGGGGTGGGGCATACGGAGGGGGGTAGGCATGGCCAAAACTGCGCGGTTGAACGTAAACAGCGCCGGGCCGGCCAGCAAAGGTCCGCCAGCTTTTCGCTTTTTACTTTTCCTCATGGTCCCTTCGCAGAAAAAAGGCCAGCTTCCCACCAAAACCTGCACCACGTGCGGCCTCTCTTTCGAGTACCGCAAGAAGTGGCGCAACAACTGGCCGGAGGTGAAATATTGCAGCGAGAAATGCCAACGCAATAAGCCGGTCCCTACCCCCTCTGCCTGACCCCAAGCCCGTTAACTTTCTTATCCCCGCCCCTCGCCAATGGCTTCCAACCTCGACTACCTCAATCCCGACCTCCAGCCCCTCGTGGAGAAAGTAGAAGCCTACCTCGCCGCCAAAGAAGACCTGCGCAAGCTCAGCGTGGCCGAGCGCAACGAGGCGACCCACGATGCGGCCGTGGCGCAGTCGGCCGCCGAATTCGAGCAGCGCCCGCCCACCGGCTCGTTCGACCAGCACGCCGACGAGCTGACCCTGCGCCACCAGGATGCGCAAGATGCGGTAGATAAGCTCACCCAGGATATTCTGGCCCTGCTCCCAACTCGTGACGAGTGGGTGAAAGTCAACCTCGGCTACGGCCCCAGCCGCGTCGGTGCCTGGCGCGTGCCCAACGCGCAAGACCCTAAGGCTGAGCACTACGAGCTACGTGTAGTGATGTAAATATCCCTAAAAGAACGTCATGCTGAACACAGTGAAGCATCTCGTAAGCAGTCGTTAGAGTTATAGGACTTACGCACTCGTCGGTATTAGCGCTGGAATGAGGGGTTTGGCTAGCAACTGGCGCAGATAAGGAGCCCACTGCTGCTGATGGGCTTGGTACAGGGTTTGGGCGGTTTGGCGGGCAAACTGGCGCAAGGACACCCAGGCCAGGTAGCAACAAGCCAAGTGGTTGCGCTGGGCCTGGGCACGGCGGCACTGGCATTTTTCAGCCCCGGTGAGCTGCTTGAAGCTGCGGTGAAACTCTTCCACCTGCCAGCGCGTGCGGGTCGTGACTTCGACGAGTTGCTGGGTCAGGGTGAAGGCGAAGTTATTGGTCACGACCCATTCAATGTCGCCGTTGGCGGCGACCAGCTTGAACAAACGCACCGCAAACGGCACCTGCTTTAAGCGCACTTCCAACCCCGTGCTCCACCCGCCCGGCGGCGGGTCCACTGCGTCCAGGGCTTGATAGCCCGTCTCCTTGTTCGCACTCACCAACCGGTTGCTTTTCAGGGTCGTGAAAAACGTCCAACCGGCGCGGTGAATGCGCTTCAGGTTCTCGCTGCCGCTGTACCAGGCATCGAACAAGAGGGTGCGGGCCTGGATTTTGTCTTCGGCCACCACGTGGGCGAACATGGCCTGGAAATGCTCGTTCTTGCTCAGCGCATCCTGCTGCGGGGCGTACACGCGGTAGTCCAGGGGCAGAAAATCACCGGCCTCCCCACTGCTGTGCACCAGGTTGACCAAGCAGATGCCGGTCACCAAGCCGTGGGCGGCGCCGGAGTACTGGCGCTTGGCCACCTCGATAAAACGGCTGTAGCGCTTGTCCTGCACACTGTCGTCGACGAACAAAAAGGCCTCGGGCGAGTCACTCAACAAGGGTAGCACCAACTCCCGCAACTGCGTGGGTGAGAACGAGCTGCGGCGCAAAAACCGGTTCACTTGGTCGTGGCTCACCTGCGGCAAGTGCTCGGCAAGGTGCGTGCACGTATAATTGCGGGGCGTACTGAGCAGGTACTCGATGTAGGTTGCTTGCGTCACCATTGGGCTAGGCTTTTTCTCAAGTTACCACCAAGTGCGTAAGTCCTAAGTTAATAACCCTATCGATTCAAGCGAGATGCTTCACTGCGTTCAGCATGACGTTCTGCGCTGATTCGTGTTGCAGCTCAGTGGCTCGCGTACCAGTCATAGCCCTGCTCGGCCCAGTAATCGGCGGGCTTGGTGTCGGCGAAGGCGATGGTGCCGATGCGCTTGAGGTGCTTAATGCCGTATTTGAGAGGCGTGACGAGGCGCAGCGGCGCGCCGTGCGGCAGGCTCAGCGGCTGGCCGTTTATCTCGTAGCAGAGCAGCGTTTGGGGATGGATGGCGCTGAGCATGTCGAGACCCACGTAGTATTCTTCGTCGGGGGTAACGAGGCTGACGTAGGGTGCCAGGTCGGCGGGCGGGTTGGTTATATCCTTGACGGGCTGGCCACTACGGCTCGCCAGCGGATACTTGGCCAGGAAGTCGGAGAAGCGCGCGCCGGCCCAGTTCACCACGATGCTCCAGCCCTCGATGCACTTAAGCTCGGTCGTCATTTCGACGCGGGGTAGGGCCTGAATATCGGCCAGCGTGAACTGCTGGGCCGGGCCGCCGCCGTAGGGTTTCACCACCATGCGCCAGGCGGCGAGGTCGAGGTCCGACTCCAGGCCGGCGCTGCCGTTGGTGCGCACCTTCGCTACCCCCTGGCTTTTGGCAAACTCGGGGGCCAGCCGCGTTTCGCGCAGGTAGTCCTGCGTGAGGCGGCCGTTGGCATTGAGCACCCGGCGAAAAGGCGCGGGCACGCCCTCTATCTGAGGCCGGTTGAGCAGGTAGCGCCAGCCCAGCACGCCGCCCAGGCCCGCCAGCCCCAGGCCGATGAACGAGCGCCGGGTGCGGCGCGTGGCCTCGCGGTCGAGGGCCGAGCCGGGCGGCAGCGTCAGGTCTTGGCTATCGGGCGAGACGTGAGGCGGAATGGGCGTTTCGGAGGGGGTAGGCGGGGTTTCTAGAGCCATAATTTCGGGTAGAATAACGGGTTAATGACTACGCCTTGGCGTCGGGCTCGCGCTGGGCCAGCACGGGGCCGGCCGCGCCGCCGGTGGGCACGTCTTCGATTTCAAAGCCAGCTACCATTGAGCGGAAATTGTTCCAGCCGGCACGGCCCACCTGCGCCACGTGCACGATAAAAAACAGCACGTAGCCAATAGTCAACACGAAATGCTCGACCCGCGCCCCGCCGTAGCCACCCAGCAAATTCGTGAGCCAGCCAAACTGCGTGGGCTTGTAAATGGCCAGGCCCGTGAGCAGTGAGCCTACCCCCATCAGCAGCACGGCCGTGTAGGCAATGCGCTGGGCACCATTATATTTCTGCACCAGCGGGGCCGCTTTGCGCAGGCCCAGGTCGTGGAGCGTCACCTCAATGGCTTCGCGGAAAGAGTCGCGGTTGGGCAGCAGGTAGCGCCACTCGCCGGAGAGAAACGTGTAGCCGACGTAGAGCAAGCCATTGATAAAAAACACCCACATCAGTACGAAGTGCCAGGCCATGCCCTGCGCCAGCTTGTGGTCGAGGTGCACAAACTGATAGAATGACTTCGGAAAAAACTTGTAGAGCGTGGTATTCCCCCAGCCAATGCGGTACACGTCGTTGGCCCAGTAAATCCAAAGCCCGCTCCATATCATCAGCATCAGCACCGGAAAGTTGACCCAGTGAAACCAGCGAATGGCCAGCGGGTGTTTTTCAACGAGTTTTTTCATAAAGAGCAGCGGCGCGTAAGCCCTTACGAAGGTAAGAAGCCGGCTGGCAGGAGCATTGACGCGTTACCAGAAGCAACCTTACAGGCCGCGCCCTTATTTACAGGACTTACGCAAAAGGCGCTTGTCATTGCGAGCTCGCGAAGCAATCGCACCTAAACGACACCCACGCCAGTCGTTCAGCCATCTTGCTGGTGCGATTGCCGCGCTTCGCTCGCAATGACACCTGATTGGCCTCGGCCCTAGGGCTGCTTATACAGCACGCCGCCTTTCATTACTAGGCGCACCTGGCGCAGGGCTTCCACCTGCTGGGTGGGGTCGCCGGCCACGGCCACGAGGTCGGCGAGCAGGCCGGGGGCCACCCGGCCGCGGTCGGCGAGGTGGAAGACGCGGGCGTTGCCGCTGGTGGCCTGGCGCAGCACTTCCAGGGGCGCGAGGCCGTAGTCATGCACCAGCAGCTCCATTTCGCGGGCGTTGTCGCCGTGCGGGAACACGCCCACGTCGCCGCCCATCACCAGCGTCACGCCGGCCTGGCGGGCGGCGGCCAGGGCCTGGTGCTTGACCACCACGCGGGCGGGCGCGGGCTCCTGGCCTTTTTTCCAGCCTTTGTATTGCGAGGTGGCGTCGGTGGCGGCCACGGTGGGGCACAGCGCTACCCCCCGCTGCTTCATCAGGCGGAAGACTTCGGGCGTGCCGCCGTCGCCGTGCTCGATGGTTTCGACGCCGGCCAGCACGGCGCGGCGCATGCCCTCGGCGGTGCTGGCGTGGGCCACTACCCCCCGCCCGGCCGAGCGGGCCGTTTGCACGATGAGCGTCAGCTCTTCGAGCGAAAACGTGGGCTCGGCCGCGTTGTTCAGACCCCAGCGGTAGTCGGCATACACCTTGATGACGTCGGCGCCGTGGCCCAGCTGTTCGCGCACGGCCCGCACCAGGTTGTCCACGCCATCGGCCTCCTGGGCACCCTGGGGCAGGTTTTCGACGGCGGCCAGGTGCGGGCCGTAGCTGCCCGTAGCCACCAGCGCGCGGGTGGCCACCAGCAGGCGCGGCCCCGGAATAATGCCTTCGTTGATGGCCTGCTTCAAACCCACATCAGCGTAGCCCGCGCCCTCAGTGCCGAGGTCGCGGCTGGTGGTGAAGCCGGCCAGCAGCGTCTTTTGGGCGCTCACGGTGGCGCGGGCCGTGCGCAGGGCCAGGGGCTCTTTCAGCACCTGGTCGTCCCAGCTGGTTTCATTATAAGGGTGTAAAAACAAGTGCGAGTGCCCCTCAATGAGGCCCGGCAGCAGCGTGAGGCCCGGCAGCTCCAGGGTGCGCGCGCCGGCCGGGGCCTTCACCTGGGCAGCCGGGCCGGCGGCCGTTATTTTGTCGCCCTCAACCAGCACGGCCCAGCCGGGGTGCAGCGTTTCGCCGTCGAACACGGCGGCGGGGTGCAGCAGCGTGGCCGTTTGGGCGGGGCTGAGCAGGGGTAGCAAGCAGAGGAGGAGGAGCAGGCGCATTTTTTTGGCGGGAGTCGGTGGGGGGTAGCAAAGTACGCTTTGTTTGGGTCGCCCTCCGTGGGTAACCTCACCCCCTAGCCCCCTCTCCTGCGGAGAGGGGGAACTAGTTTTTAGTCTTAGCATCTAGTTTTTAGAGCTAGAGCTAGTTCCCCCTCTCCGCAGGAGAGGGGCTAGGGGGTGAGGTGCGCCCCGCGCTGCCAAAAAAAAGGCCGCCCCGGCAAGCGGAGCGGCCTTTCCTAGCCAAAACGACCTGCCAACTTAGTTAGGCAGCGCGGCTTTGCGGGTCGTCACGGCCTGCTGGGCGCTGGTGAGGGTCGCCACCTGGGCTGCTACCTGCTCGGTATCGACGGCGGCCAGGAAGGCGGCGCTGCCGGTGCGGGCCTGGCCGCGCTCGGCTAGGTTATCCTTGCGGTAGTTGGCACGGCGCAGACGGCTTTCGGTTTGCTTTTTCAGCGCGGTCAGCACATTAGGCACGTTGAGCATGGCCGTGTACGAGTCGATTTCGGCCTGCACGCCGGCCAGGCGGGCGGTTACGTCGCCGAGGGTGCGGCCGGCCTGGCTGGCCGCGTAATCGAGGTTGTCGTTGCGGTGCTGGTAGGTTTCCAGCTCGGTGGCGAGGTCGGCGAGGGCTTCGTCGCACTCGGCTTTGGTGGTGAGCAAGGTTAAATCGAGGGCCATTCTTAAAAAAAGTTTGATGAAGAAAAAATGAATACGCTTCAAATGTAGATAGCCGAATACTTCCTATGCAAACTTTTCCAGTATTTTTTTTAGCGACCACCATCCCTAGCCCGCGGGCGGCAGCAGCGCGGCCAGCCCGGCGGCTTCGGCTTCGAGGGCTTCGGCGCGCAGGCGCAGCAGGTGGTAGCGGGCGGCGGTTTCGCCGTCGAGGTCGGCGGTGGCCTGCTCTTGGCGGCGCAGCAGCCAGGCGCGGGCGGGCGCGTCGGGGGCGGCGGCCAGCAGGGGGGGTAGGGCCTGCTGCCAGCGGCGGGCTATGGTCAGCTGCTGGGTTAGGGTTTTTAATTGGCGGCGCAGCTGGCGGGCGTGGTGCTGGCAGTAGGCGAGGCGGGCGGCCAGCGGGGCGGCATCGGGCGGGGCCAGGTGGGCGGCGGGGTCGGCCAGAGCACTGGCCGTTGGCAGCAACGTGGCCAGCGCTAACAGTGGCTGCTCAGTAGTGGACGCAAAGAGATGCCGCCCGGCTTCTACGTGCGCTACTTGGCCCCTGGTGAGGTGCAGCAACTGGCCCAGTTCGGTTTGGGTAAGACCAAAATACCTGCGCACGGTGGCCGCAAGGGAATTGGAGGGAATGGAGCGACGACCCATGAACGTTAGCGCTAGCTTTTTTTTTGAAAATTTAAAAATAAGCTAGCGCTAACGCCATTCACTGTTTAATGCAGAATTGGAATCCGTTAATAAAAATCAAAGCCAAAAAGTCCACCACCGTCAGCATCGGTGAGGTGCGGCGGGACTATATGTTGTTCAATTGCAAGCTGAGTCACCCGATTTTGCGGCGCGGGAAATTGGTCAGAATTCAGCGCAATGATGTATTGAAAGCCTAATTCTCTCGCTAGTTCAGCACCGTATGCCCATGCTTTCTCATTCTGTCGCTCATCTACTGGGTCGAACAAATGACTGTCGTGAACCAGAAAACTAGGGGTTATTCCTTGCTTGCCTGCCACCTGCATCAGCATCATATCGAAGCAGAAAACCTGCATACTATTCACCCCCCGGCTACTGCGCCCTTGAATCGTAATACTAAATTCCGGCCCATTTTCCGATGGATAAATGCTTAGATTGCCGGGGTCGCTATAAAGCGCCTCTGAGGCAGCTTCGAAAGCCAATACTGCTTCGGTCAGCACGGGCTGGTTTTCCCGGAAGTCTCGCTGCAAGCGGAGAGTCAGTTGTCCTTGCTGAATTTTAAGCTCCGCTACGCGCTGAGCCACTTCCTCCAATAGTTGTTGATTTTGTTTGAGTCGTTCGGTTTGCGCTACCGCCTTGCTTAAGGCAATTTGTAATTGAGTGTGGTGTTCGAGGGCACCGTGCGTTTGCAATAGCTGCATCACTTCGCTACGGCGCGTGTCGAGCTTGCTCAATTGCCGCCGCCGCTCCGCTATCCCCACCTCCACCTCCGCAATTTCGCCTTCTAGGTATAGGCGGCGGTTGCGAACAATGGACTCGTGAAATAGCCTAACTTCTTCGTAGCGCACCCGAACCAAGCTTGGTAGTACCAAGCCGGCCTCTTCATATAGCCGTTCTAAATCGGTGGTTGCCGGGGCATCTTCCGACTGCAATGACTGGCGCAAGTCGGACACGTAAAATTGCTGCTGAGCTACCTCGTCGGACAGTTCATTGAATCGGCGCGTCAGGTGATTAGCTTCCTTTTCGCGCTCCATGTAGTCGGGTAGAATGCGGAATTCTAACAGGGCTTTGGTTAGCCGGTCCACATCCTTTTGGGCCAGTGTGAGCTGCGTAAATACCTGCCCTGGGTCGCCTATGACACTGCTCAATCCACCATCCCGCGCCACCTTCTGGAGCTTTTGCGCCCCAGTTATTTCCTGCCGCAGCCGCTCCCGCTCCTGGCTGATACGCCAATCCAAACCTAGTAAGTACGAAAGCCCTACCCGCACATCGGCGGGCTGTTGCAGAGCAGCTTGTTTGGTAGGTTCGGCCAAGCCGCCATTTTCCGACCGCCGAACAAAATAGCTGAAAAGCTGGCTAAAAGTCGGGCCGTAAGTGCCTAGATTCTCAGCTAACCCAAACATAGCTAGGCCCAACACCCCACGCCATTTTGCCTGGGCAATCTTAGCGCTAGCCTGGCCACGCAACGGGTCGTCGGGCCATTGGGCAGTTGAACCCGCCACCAACTCCACTGCTAGCCAGCCAAAAGTCGCGCCGCTTCGGCTTACCCGTACCTGGGCACCCCGCAAGTCAAATTCCAGCGAAAAAGTATAGGCTGCCAGTTCAGGCTTGCGAAACAAAGATTCGGTGCCGCATTCTTTCCCGAATAGAAAATGAATCAGCATCAGCAAACTCGATTTTCCCGATTTGTTGCGGGTCTGCCCATCGTTGGATTGCTCCGACTTAGCCGAGACAATGACGTTCAGCCCCGGCCGTAGTTCGACAGGTTTAAAAGAAGGCAGGTCGCTGGTAATACGGTGAATCACGAATTTTTTTTCTTAATCCGGGTACCATCTAATGAGACAATGCCAGTGCAAGCCAGCAAGTCGAGAGCGAGGATAAACCAATCGAACGGAACTGCTGCTCCCGCCACTGGCTGCACCTTAAAGTCTTCCCACAGCACCGAAACAGTCTTGGGCTTGTCTAATAGGCTAAGCACCTGCCCCCCAATGGTGAGCAAGGCCCGGTCGGCAGAAAGGTGTTTAGTAGGCAGTATCATGGCGCTTGCCTAAGAAGTAAAGGTGGGAGCCGCCTCAAAGATGTCGCACGTTTGGAAGAAGTGCGCTAATACGGCTATCGCCGCCGTTGGCGACTCGCCCCGGTGGTACGATACGAACGAGAGCAGTTCGGCAAAGATTTCGTTCGGGCCGCTACCCGTGGCCTTCAGGCGCAGATACTCGGCACGTAGCGTTGCGGCTACTTTTTGGCCCAATTCGGGGTCGAAAGTATAAGTATCCAAGAATTGAGCTACCCGGCTTGCAGCCCCGTATCCCCATAGGATAATCTGACGGCTTTCTGGGTTCAGGCCATTCGCGTCTAGCTTACCGTAATCCACTGTCCCGACTGATTCGGTAGCCACCGGAAAAACGCGGGCTACGTTTTCTAGCACCACACGAATTTCGTCGAACGTAATCTGGGAGGGGGGCAGGGATTCAAGAGGTGGGCCGAGCACTAGGGCGATATCAGCTGCTCCGAGGGTAAAAACGATTGTGCGCAGGTCATAAGGGGTGAACTGCCCAATTTGCCTGCTCGGATGCTGCTGCCGCAACTCCAAAAACACAGCCAGCACAGCGGGCGGCACCCCATCCAAGCTATTATGCACTAGCGTCCATTTAGTCAAATGAGCGTCCCAGTGCTGAACCGCGCCCGCAAAATCTTCTCTGATTTTTCGAATCGTTACAGCTACTTCTAATTCCGTTGGTGCATAGACCTGGAATAATTCTTTGGTAGAAATAAGATACCCGTCGTTTTTGCGGTCGCCCTCCCGTCCCCACGGCCTCACCCGCACAAAATCGCCTTGGTACGCCAACGTCATGATGGTAGCAAAGAAATCCTGAAATTCCTCGCCGCGCTTTTTCCGAACAGCTAACTCAAATTCCCTCTCATACCAAGTGCGTGTAATAGAGAGCATAGAGAAGCTGATAAGTAGAAGCAAACAAAGGTAGATAATTCACTACAATTTGCGAGCAAGTTTACTAGCTTATTTTTGTATTTTCAAAAAATAAGCTAGCGCCCTTTTTGGTATGTTAAGAAATTTTTTATTGCCCTTATTTCTATGAAAATCGAAGCCGAGCGCGGCTTAATTTGAGTTGCAATCTAGCCCAAACCCAGCGGCAAGTACTGCGAAACCGCCGGCACCGGCGGTTGCACCGAGGATGAGCGACTAATGCAGCCCCATCTGGCACTGTTGCACTACCTGAATATGCTAGCGTAGTGTCTGTTGTGATTAGGTAGAACGGTTTTCAGCAACTCATACTGCCGCCCGCTACTCGGGCAGCGGCAGCGGCGAAAAGCCAGACTGCGCCTTGCGGGCGAAGTGGGCGGCTACGCGCTCGATGCCGGCGCGGCGGGCGGGGTCGGCGGCCAGCTCGGCATCTTCGCGGCGGCGGTCGAGGTGCATAATGAGGCGCATAATGGCTGAAAAAACACTATTGGGAGCCGTGAGCGGTAGGGCGCGCAGTTCTTCGTTTAAGGCAGCGATGATAGCATTCAGGAGAGCTGGGTCATCCTGCGCCACTACCATTTCCAACAGTAAGTCAGCTTCCTGAAGGGGAGCTTTCCGCTGGCTAGCGGCTTCGAGATAAGTGGTGAAGGCAGACATAGGCGCGTTATACTTCCAGTAGTTCTACCTGGGGCCAGGCAGTAGTAAAGTCAATTCCGGTAATTCGGAACGTAGTATTTGGTAAAAATAAGATTTCCTGCTCATTATCATGCGGGTCGTGGCTGTTAGGACCATAGTACGATAGCGACTCAATAGAGCGGCCGCGCAAGGAGTTTAGCAGGAATAAGCAGTTGTGCGGCCTCGGCGGACTGGTATAATTCAGATGGCGCTCGGCAATTGATATGGAGCGGTTGGCTGACAAAAAAGCGGGCCACGTAAGGCTTTCCGCGGTTTGCGGCGTCCCCCCGGTGAACACCGAACGTAAGCGGCTGAGTTCGGGCGGGCTCAGGTGAGCCGCGCTATACGCGCTGCCTTGGTAAACAGGCATTTTTTGCACGACAGCTACCAGCTCTTGGCTTAGGGCATTAGCCGGCACACCCTGGCTATTGCGCAGTAGCCGGTTGATATTCGTGGAGCCGCTGGCAGTATAGTGGTAAATGAGGGCCTTTTCTTCGGCCGTGAGGTGGGGGTAAGCGGCCGCGTAACCACCGGTTTGCATCAAGCGCAGTTCGGTAGGCAGATACTGTCGCGCATAGGCTGGTTGATTCATTGAATTGACTTTACTCCTATCAATACGCCGGCTTGCCTAGCATCACGGGATGAATTGAAAAATTATTCCCTACCCCTACTGCCCCGGCTGGTACTGCTTCTCCACGTGCTTAGCCACGTCTTCGGGATAAAACCACACGTCTTTGAACTGCCCGGTACAATACAGCGGGGCCTGGTCGGTGAAGTGCGGCGAGGCGGGGTGGCTGCTGGCCCCGCCCGTCACCACGGAGCGGGCCACCACGCGGGGGCCAAATTCCACCACGGCCACGAAGCTGTTGCCTACCCCCCCGTAGCGCCGCTTCGTGCCGGGGTACGTGTGCGCGCCAAACGCGGCCAGCGAGCCCCAGGCCGAGGAGCAGAACGCCACTGGCCGGCTCGGCTGCTGGTCGCTGAAGGTCTCGTCAATGCGGCCCGTCAGGCGCTGGTAGCGGTTGATTTCGCCCCAGGGAATCTGCCACTTGCCAAAGTCGCGGGTCAGCTCAGCCAGGGTTTCGCTCAGGGCAGTGGCTTTTTCGTCGGGCGTGGTGTGCTCAATGATGAACTGGGTGAAGCTGATATAATCCATTGGCTGGCCGGCGGGCACGCGGGGCCGCGCCAGGCGCTGGATGCGCTCGCCCCAATAAATGGCCACCGTCTGGGCCACCGAGGTGGTGTCGTAGCGCAGGTTCCAGCGGCGCAGGACGGGGAGGGCCGCCTCCACGCCGGGGGGTAGGGAGCCGCCGGGCTCATCGAGCAGCAGCTGACAGTCGCGCACCAGCGACGGCAGCAGCTTTTCAAAGCCCAGCAAGTGCGGGTCGTCGGCCGCCGCGATGAGCGTGTCGAGGGTAAAGGCTTTTTTGCGGCTCAGCACGCGCACCGCGTTGAGGGCGCGGTAGTTGTCGGCATCGGGGGCCATGTAGGCGGGATACTGCTTTTTGTCGGGGCTGCTACCCTCCCCCGCCACGGTGAAGGGGGTAGAGTTGCAGTTTTGGATGAAGCCGCTGGCGGGGTTTTTCACCTGCACCAGGTCTTCTACCGGGTGCAGGCCCTGCCACTCGGTGGCCTTGGTGCTGCCGTCCACGGGCTGGGCGTAGTCGTAGCCGGCCGGGCGGCGGGGCATAAAATTGCCGTGCCAGTAGGCGATGGTGCCCTGGTTATCGGCAAAAACGGTGTTGTTGGAGGCGTTGCCGTTCAGGCGCATCACCTGCTGGAAGCCGGCGTAGTCGTGGGCCTTGGTGCGCAGGTAGCTCTGCTCCAGGGCTGCGAGGGGCGTGTCCATCATTTTCACCGTCACCCACTTGTCGCCCACCTTGCCTACCACCGGGCCGTGCGGCGTGCGGTAGGTAGTGAAGCGCCGCCGCTGCCGCTGCCCGTCTTTGAGGTACACCAGCGACAGCGTATCGGTGGGTAGGGGCACTTGCTGGCCTTCGTATTGGTAAAAAAACTTGCCATCCTGCTCGCTCACCGTTTCGAGGTATTCGTCCATCGAATCGGCCTGGCTGGAGGTGTGCATCCAGCCGCAGGTGGCATTGAATCCCTGGTAAATAAAAAATTGCCCCCACGTTACGGCTCCGTAGGCGTTGAGGCCGGCGGCGCTGGTCATCTGCACTTCGGAGCGGAAATAAAACGACGTGTGCGGGTTGATGAGCAGCAACGGG
This sequence comes from Hymenobacter psoromatis, assembly GCA_001596155.1. Classification (NCBI taxonomy): domain Bacteria; kingdom Pseudomonadati; phylum Bacteroidota; class Cytophagia; order Cytophagales; family Hymenobacteraceae; genus Hymenobacter; species Hymenobacter psoromatis. The sequence goes on from CP014771.1 coordinate 1,580,973, forward strand.
TGCCCGCTGGCGCTCTTGCTAGTCCCGATGGCGAAGCCGTTGGAGCCGGTCGGCTCGTCTTCGCTTTTCTCAAAAGCCAGCCGCGTTTCCGCAGGCGCGGGCGCTTGGTAGGAAGTGCCTTTTTGCGCGCTGTAAAAGGCCTTTAGTCGCTCCAGCGGCACCACGCTCACGTTGCCCCCGATGCTGCCCTCGCTGAAAAGCAGCGGCATCCAGGGCTGAAAGCGGTGCAGCAGCCGGGGCCGCACCGTAGGGTGGGTAGCGAGGTAGTAGTTGGTGCCGTCGGCGAAGGCGTGCAGCAAGTCCTTCATCCAGCGCGGGCCGCGGCCGTAAATCCCCACGGCCCGCGCCGAATCCAGGAACAGGCGCTGGCGCAAATCTTCGTAGAGCGCGGCCTCGCCCCGCACCTCGGCCTGCCGGCCCAGCGCGGTGAGGTAGTTGTCCTCGACCCGCGCGAAATCATCTTCGCACTGCGCGTAGAGCAGCCCAAATACCGCGTCGGCATCGGTCTTACCCGTGATGTGGGGCACGCCCCAGGTGTCGCGCACAATAGTAACGCGCTGCGCTTGCTGCCGCCAGCGCGCTACTTCGGCGGGGGTGAAAGCCTGGGCATGGGCCGCGCCGGCGGCCAGCAACAGAAAGAGCGTACACAGTTTTTGCATCGGGTGGCGGGCCGCTTACCTAAGACTTATCCACGAAACGGCTCTGGTGCAAGTTAGGGCAGTTTCAGATTTGGTGACCATACGGCGGCGGGCTGCCGGCTTTTTGGCCGGCTGTCCGCTCTATGGAAGAACAAGCGGCGCGCCCGACGAGCGGACAGCCGGCCAAAAAGCCGGCAGCCCGCCCCGCGCTACCCCCTCCTCAGCGCCGGAAGCAGGGTCTTTTTCATATACGCCGCGCTTTGGGCGATGCTCTGGTAAGCATCCATCCCGAAGTTTTCCTGCTCCATAAAAATGTGCTGGAGCCCGGCCGTGCCGGCCTGGGCGAAGATTTTGCGGAAGTCAATGGAGCCCGCGCCGACTTCCGTGTTCAGCTCCGGCTTCGCCTTATCCATGTCCTTCACGTGCCAGAGCGGGAAGCGCCGGGGGTGCGCCTGCATCAGCTTGATGGGGTCCTGGCCGGCGCGCACCACCCAGTAGATGTCCATCTCAAAATCAACCAGCTTGGGGTCGGTTTCGCGCAGCAGCACGTCGTAGAGCGCGGTGCCGCCGATGGGCTTGAACTCGAAGTCGTGGTTGTGGTAGCCTAGTTTTAGCCCGGCCGCTTTGCACAGCGCGCCCGCCTTATTAAGCCGCGTGGCCACGGTCTTAAAATCGGCCACCGACGTGCGCAGCTTCTCATCGAGGTAGGGCACGATGACGTAGGTCTGGCCGCAGCCTTTGGCCGCCGCGATGGCTGTTTGCAGCTGCTGCTCATTGCCATCGCTCATGAAGCCACCCAGGTCGTAGTGCCCGCTGGAAGTGCTGAGGCCGTTGGCCGCGAGTGCCGCCCGGAACTCGCCCGGCGTGAGGCCCCAAAAGTACTTCTCGGGGCTGTAGCCGTAGGTTTCCACTTCCTGATAGCCCGCCTGGGCCACCTTGGCCAGCGTGCCTTTCACGTCCTGGCCAATAGTTTCGCGCAGCGAATACAGCTGCAAGCCTATTTTGAGCGGGGCCGGCGCGGCGCGCAGCAGCACCGGCCGCACCAGGGCGGCGGCGGAAAATAAACCAGCTTGCTTCAGGAAATCTCGGCGTTGCGTCATGGCAGGGGGGTAGGGCTAGGAAGTTTTCAGGTTTTGCTTTTTCAGCTCGCTCACGGCGTGGTCCACGGCGCGGGCCGCGAAGGCCATGTAAGTAAGCGATGGATTCTGGGTCGAAGTCGAGGTCATGGCCGCGCCGTCGGTCACGTACACGTTGGGGCAGGCGTGCAGCTGGTGCCACTTGTTGAGCATCGACGTCTTGGGGTCCAGGCCCATGCGCACGCCGCCCATCTCGTGAATGTCGAGGCCGGGCGCCTGGTGCGAGTCCTGGGACTTGATATTGGTGAAGCCGGCCTTCGTAAACATGTCGGTAAACTGCTCGAAGAAATCCTGCTTCATCCTGGCGTCGTTGTCGTCGTAAGCCACTGAAATTGACAACAAGGGCATTCCCCACTCGTCCTTGCGGGTGGGGTCGAGGCGCACGTAGTTGGTCGCCTTCGGGATGGTTTCGCCCATCATGCCCGCCGACACGTGCCACGGCCCCAGAGCCGGGCGCTCCAGCTGCTGCTTGAGGTCGGCACCGAAGCCCTGCGCGGGCCGCACCAGGCCACGTGAGGCCCCAAAGCTAGTAGCGTAGCCGCGCAAAAAGTCGGTTTCCTGCTTGAACACGTTGCGGAAGCGGGGTAGGTAGCCGCCGCCCGCCGGGTTGCGCCCGTCGGTGGTAAATTCCTTCAACCCCTCAAACTCGGCAAAAACCCGCGCGCTGTAGTTGTGAAACGCCACGTACTTACCCAGCACGCCGCTGTCATTACCCAGGCCATTGGGGAAGCGACCCGACGTGGAGTTGAGCAGCAACAAGTTAGTATTCAGCGCCCCCGCATTCACAAACAGCACCGGCGCGTAGCACTCGGTCGTGGCCTTGGTGTGCGTGTCGATGACCCGGATGCCGGCGGCGCGGCCCTTCAGCTCATCATATAAAATACTCTCCACCACCTGGTTGGGCGTCAGCGTAAGGTGGCCCGATTTCAGGGCCCACGGAATGGTGGACGAGTTGCTGCTGAAATAGCCGCCAAACGGGCAGCCGCGCTGGCACAGCACCCGGTTCTGGCACTGCACCCTACCCTGCTCATAATGAATGGGCTGCGGCTTCGACAAGTGCGCGCACCGGGCGCTGATAACGTGGCGGTCGGGGTGGCTTTTCTTGAGCTGAAGCCGGAAGTGGTCCTCCACGGCGTTGAGCGGGAAGCCGGGCATAAACTCGCCGTCGGGCAGGGCGGGCAGGCCGTCGCGGTTGCCGCTGATGCCCGCGAATTTCTCCACGTGGCTGTACCAGGGGGCCATATCATCGTAGCCAATGGGCCAGGGCACGGCAAAGCCGTCGCGGGCCGGCCCCTCAAAATCGTAGGTGCTCCAGCGCTGGGTCTGGCGCGCCCACAGCAGCGACCGGCCGCCCACCTGGTAGCCCCGAATCCAGTCAAACGGCTTTTCCTGCACGTACGGGTGCTCGGCGTCTTTCACCACAAAGTGCATGGCGTCTTCCTTGAAAACGTAGCAGCGGCTGGCAATGGGGTTGGCCTCCTGAATGTCCTGCGGCACCTTGCCGCCGTGCGGAAACTCCCAGGGGTTGAGGTTGGTGGTGGGGTAGTCGATGTTGTGCTTCACGTCGCGGCCGCGCTCCACCACCAAGGTTTTCAAGCCTTTGCCGGTCAGCTCTTTGGCCGCCCAACCACCGCTCATGCCCGAGCCAATCACGATGGCGTCAAAGGTGCGGGCTTTTATGCTATCGATGTTAAGATTGGCCATGATGGGGTTTGGATAAATCGACTTTGCTCACTGGAAAATACCCGTCGTAGCGCCCCGGTATCAACTCGTACACTACTTGCTTGGTCATGAAGTACTTACTACCCGTGTAGCCGTCAATGGCCAGCTGCCGGGCCGCCCGATAAAAGGCCACCACTTCTTCCGGAAACGCCTGCGGCTGCTGGTCGATGCGCTGCAACAGGGCCGCACGCTGCACCGCCGGGCTGGCCTCAAACGACTGCCCCAGCTGCTTCTGGGCGGCCTCGTCGAACTTGCCCAGGCCGGCCATAAAGATTTGCTGGTCCTTAGCGGGCGTGCAGTCGTCCAGCATTTTAAGCACGTACAGGTTCAGGCTCAGCTCCTTGGCACCTGGCGTGCTGGTCGTCGGAATAAGGGTTTCGCAGACCTCCGCGAGCAGCTTTTCCTGGCCGGCGCTCATGGCCACGTGCCGGAGGGGGTAGGAAGCTTTTTGCTCTTCCTGGCTCTGCGACAGGCAGCCGGGCAGCAGCGCGGCCGCCCCGGCCAAAATGGTCAGGTGCCTGACCGCTAATCGTCGGTTTATCATGCGGGTGGGGAAAAGGGTAACACTGCAAATTACACGTAGCAGCGCGCCCTACCCCCCCTTTCAGACCCATACCCGGCGCAGACAGCAGTTTTTGTTAAAATACTATCATACCCCCTTCTTCCGCCGCCGCGGATGCCATGAACCGGCCATGACCGCCGGCGCTGCCCTACCCCCGGCGCATTCGTGCGGCGCAAAAGCTTTACTTTTGCTCTTTCAATCCTGGCCTATATTAAAGGCTGGTCGCTTTCCTAGGTGAATTTAATGGGCATGAAAAAAGCCCTACGCCATAAGCGAAGGGCTTTCCAACCAAAACACCTTAAAAAACTATTCTTTCACGTGGATAGAACAAACAACCAGGCAAAAGATTTCGTCAGCGCCGAAAATTTTCTTGTTCTTTTCACTAATAAACTGACTATCAATCTGTGAAAAACACTAACCCTTCACCTACCTCGCCTAGCCCCGACTTCATGCGCGAGGCCATTCGCCTGTCGCTCTCCAACATGCAGGCCGGTTTTGGCGGTCCGTTTGGTGCTGTCGTCGTCAAAGACGGCCAGATAATCGCCCGCGGCTTCAACCAGGTCACCAGCACCAACGACCCGACCTGCCACGCCGAGGTCGATGCCATTCGCAAGGCGTGCCAGGTGCTGGGCTCCTTTCAGCTCGACGGCTGCGACCTCTACACCAGCTGCGAGCCGTGCCCTATGTGCCTGGGTGCCATCTACTGGGCGCGCCCGGCGCGCGTGTTTTATGCCAACACCAAGGCCGACGCGGCAGCCATCGGCTTCGACGACCAGTTCATCTACGATGAGATTGAGAAGCCCCTGGCCGAGCGCACGCTGCCCATACAGCAGCTCTTGCGCGAAGAAGCCCTCGTATCATTCGAAGCATGGGCAGCAAAGACCAGGAAAACTGCGTATTGAGCAGTTTCCCTACCCTCCCACCGGCAACTCAAATAAGCTGACGGTAGAATTCTGATAATGCGTTGGCAAAGCCGCCGTATTTTTAAGCTTAACCAAACCCAAATACGTAAATCCACAGGAGGTATAATGTCGGATAAGTCCTTGATTGTCACCAACGGTATCGAGGCGCACGTATTTTTTGCCGTTCTGCCGCGCGTAGCTAATCGCCCAGGTCACAATTTTTGCTACTAAATCCTGGCCTCGAAAATCGGGATTAGTCGCAATGCGGTGGATATACACAGCGGGGTCAGCATTGCGTTCTTCCCAAATTTCGGGGTCGTCGTCAGTAGTTGCCCAAACGCAGGCAATGACGCCGTTAATAAGCAATTTCCACTGCCGCTTTTCCCGAATTTCCTGCTCCACCAGCGACCGCTCAAAGCCCAGCCAAATAACTGAGTTCGGCTTGGTTTTTTGATAATCGGTAGCAACCTGATACAGCCTGAAAATCTCGTCAACATCAGCGAGCGTACTATTCAATAAGTGTAGCTGGTGCATTGGCTTTAGAGCAAAAGGGCTATCTAAGTGTCTGAACAAAAGCAGCACACTTAGCCAACCCATGCCCACAAAGTATTTCAACCAGTAAAAAGGCCACCCAAACAGACGGCCTTTTTCACTAGCGCGAATCGTCCACAAAATCCGACGAATCCGAAAAATCCGGACGAATCCGTGGTCTAGACATCCAGCTTGGCGTACTTGGCATTTTGCTCGATAAAGTCGCGGCGCGGGGCCACTTCGTCGCCCATCAGCATGGAGAAAAGGTGGTCGGCCTCGGCGGCCGAGTCCACGGTCACCTGCTTGAGCGAGCGGGTGGCGGGCTGCATGGTGGTGGTCCAGAGCTGCTCGGCGTTCATCTCGCCCAAGCCCTTGTAGCGCTGCACATGTACGGTTTCGGGCTTGCCGCGGCCGATTTCCTCCTGGGCCATTATGCGCTCCTCCTCGCTCCAGCAGTAGCGCTCCTCCTTGCCGCGCTTCACAAGGTAGAGGGGGGGTAGGGCAATGTAAATATGCCCCTGGTCCACGAGCTGCCGCATGTAGCGGAAGAAGAACGTGAGGATGAGCGTCCGAATGTGCGAACCGTCGATATCAGCATCGGTCATGATGATGACTTTGTGGTAGCGCAGCTTGCTGAAGTTCAGCGGCCCCGTTTCGTTGCCGTCATCATCGGTGCCGAAAGCCAGCGACTTGCGCTCGTTGAAGGTCACGCCGAGCGCGGTAATCATGTTCTTGATTTCCTCGTTCTCCAGAATCTTGTGCTCCTGAGCTTTCTCCACGTTCAGGATTTTACCGCGCAGCGGCAGAATGGCCTGGAACGCCCGGTTACGGCCCATTTTGGCGGTGCCGCCGGCCGAGTCACCTTCGACCAAATACAGCTCGCACACCTCGGGGTCCGAGTCGGAGCAGTCGGCCAGCTTGCCGGGCAACGAGTTGGAGCCCAGCACGTTCTTGCGCTGCACCATGTCCTTGGCCTTGCGGGCGGCGATGCGGGCCTTGGCGGCCAGAATCACCTTATCCATGATGCGGTTGGCCTGGCCGGGGTTTTCTTCCAGGTACTGGCCCAGAATTTCGCCCACCGCGGCATTCACCGCGCCGCTCACCTCCGAGTTGCCGAGCTTGGTCTTGGTCTGGCCCTCAAACTGCGGCTCCATCACCTTCACCGAGATAACAGCCGTGAGGCCCTCGCGAAAGTCGTCGCCGGTAATGTCCACCTTGGCCTTATCAAAAAGCTGCCGTTTGTCGCCGTAGTTTTTCAGCACCCGCGTCACCGCCGAGCGGAAGCCCGCCACGTGCGTGCCGCCCTCAATGGTGTTAATGTTATTAACGTAGGAATATACGTTTTCCTGATACGAAGTATTGTACTGCAACGCTACCTCCACGGGCACGCCGCCCTTCTCGCTCTCCACGTAAATGGGCTCGGCGAGTAGTGAGGGCCGCTCGGTGCCGTCGAGGTACAGCACGAAGTCGCGCAGGCCGCCCGTGGAGTAAAACTCTTCGTAGCGGAAGCCCTCGGCGTCGGTGTGGCCCACGGCCGCGTCGCCGGTCAGCACATCGCGGCGGTCGGTAAGCGTAATGCGAATGCCCTTGTTGAGGAACGATAAGTCGCGCAGGCGGCCGGCGATGGTGGCGTAGCGGTACACCGTTTCGGTGAAGATGCTGGGGTCGGGCAGAAACTGTACTTCCGTGCCGTGCTCGTCGGTATCCCCAATTTCCTTCACCGGGTAGAGCGGTGCGCCGATGCTGTATTCCTGCTCGTAGAGGTGGCCCTTGCGGCGCACGTTTACTTTCAGGTCAATGCTGAGCGCATTCACGCAGCTCACGCCTACCCCGTGCAAACCGCCCGAAACCTTGTAGCTGTCCTTGTCAAACTTGCCGCCGGCGTGCAACACCGTCAGCACCACTTCGAGGGCCGAGCGGCCTTCCTTGGCGTGCCAATCAACGGGAATGCCGCGGCCGTTGTCGCGGACGGTAACCGAATTATTTTCGTTAATGGTAACCTGAATCAGGTCGCAGTGCCCGGCCAGGGCCTCATCGATGGAGTTGTCCACCACTTCCCACACCAGATGGTGGAGGCCTTTGACACCCGTATCGCCGATGTACATGCTGGGGCGCTTGCGCACCGCCTCCAGCCCTTCCAGCACCTGAATGCTATCGGCCGAGTAGTCGGCGGGGGCTTTCTTTTCTACTACTTCACTCATGCGAGAGAGGGGGTTAAACTGACCGGAAATACGGTCAGGAAGAGAACATCCAAAAGTACTCTTTTTATTCCATTTTGCCTAGTTTTTGTGCATCTTTTCTGGGGTATTTTCGGGCCAAAAAAAAGCCCCATTTGGGGCTGTAGATGGCATTTTCCGGCTTAACCTGACAAGCGGCAATCGGCGCACTACTATATTAGTACCCTGTGAGGGAATCGAACCCCCATAGATGCTTTAGAAGAGCATCGTATTATCCGTTATACGAACAGGGCATGATGACAAAAACCTGCGCAGACTGCAAAGTACTGAAGCCAAGTAGCGACTTCTATTCGCAACGCTGTCATGCGCAGGGAGTAATGTCTTATTGCAAAAAGTGTTTCAACACTCGCTGCCAGCAGCGCTGGGTGAAACGTAAGCTAGAAGCCATTGCCTACCTGGGCAGCGACTGCCGCGATTGTGGCCTAAGCCTAGCCCAAAGCCACTACGCGGTATTTGAGTTTCATCACCTCGACCCTGCGCAAAAAGATGCTGACTGGAGCAAATTACGCTTGGGCAGCATGGCCAAAATACGGACTGAACTTGCTAAATGTGTGTTGCTGTGTGCCAATTGCCACCGCATTCGGCACGCTGCCTAGCCAAGCAACGTGCGATAATTAATGTCGGGGTGGCAGGATTCGAACCTACGACCTTCTGGTCCCAAACCAGACGCGATACCGGGCTACGCTACACCCCGAAAATATAGTTAAGAGTTAAAAGTCAGGAATTAAAGGTTGTCTTTAGGTAAAGAACTCTTAACTCATCACTTTTAACTCTTAACTCAACCATGCGGAGAAGGGGGGATTCGAACCCCCGGTAACCTTTAGAGCTACGGCAGTTTAGCAAACTACTGGTTTCAGCCACTCACCCACTTCTCCGTACAAGTGGCTTGCCAAGGCCCGGTTAGCCTTAGCGGCTGCAAATATACGAGCGATTGGCTGAAATCCGCGCCTTTTTTTCAGGCTGGGGCGCGAAAGTCGGCCGTGCGGCCGCGCCTAGTGCTGACTGTGGTCTGACTGACAGGCGGTAAGAAAATCTTCCCTTGGCCGCATTAGCCCGCTTATTCGGGGCTGCGCGTAGTTTTGTCGGCTCCCGGCGGCGTTGCCGGGGCCATTAGCACCTGCCACGCCTTATGCTCACCTGGGCGTATCCTGATTTCTGGCCGGCAGCCCTGGGGCTGGCGGTGCTAGGGCTGCTGCTGACGCTCTACACGCAGCGCACGGCGCGGCTGGGGCGGCGGCTGGGAGTCGGGGCAGCCCGCTTGGCCTGGAAGCTGCCCGTGCGCCTGCTGGCCGGGGCTTTGCTGGTGCTGGCCTGGCTGGGGCCGGCGCTGGGCGTGCGGCAACAAGCGGTGCGCACGGCCGGGCAAGACGTGTGGCTGCTGGTGGACGTGTCGCGCTCGATGGATGCCGCCGACGTGACGCCGACCCGCCTGCTGCGCACCCAGGCCGCCCTGCGTGAGCTGGCCGCCGCCTTTCCGGCCGACCGGCTGGGGCTCATTGTGTTTGGGGCTGAGGCCTACGTACAATGCCCGCTCACCTACGACCAGTCGGCGTTGGACTTGTTTCTTAACACTTTGAGCACCAAGCTCACGCCGCCCGGCCCCACTACCCTGCGCGCGCCCCTCGACCTACTGCTGAGCCGGCTGGGACCCTCCGGCTCGCCCGCAGCCGGGACCACGGGGGCGGCCCCACCGCACGCCACGGCCGCCGTACTGGTGAGTGATGGCGAGGACTTTGGCGAAAACCTGGAGCCCGTGCTGCAAGCGCTGGCCCGCACCGGGGCGCGGGTGTTTACGGTGGGGGTAGGCACGGCGGCGGGTGGCCCGGTGCCCGCGCCGGGCGGCAAAACGCCGCTGCGCGACGCGCGCGGCGGCCAAGTAATCAGCCGCCTGCGCGAGGCCCCGCTATTGCAGATAGCCGCCCAGACCAATGCGCAATATGCAGCGCTTAATGACAAAGAGAATGGCTTAGGTACCCTCGTGGCCCGCCTGCGCACCCTACCCACGCCCGAGGCCAGCCAGCTTGCGGGCCGCACCGTGGCCGTGGCCGACAACCGCTATCGCTACCCGCTGGGCGCGGCGCTGGTGCTGCTGCTCCTCGATAGCCTTATCACCGTGCGCGTGCTGCGCCCTGACCAATGAAAATCAGCTTCGTAGCTATGTTATTCGTGCTGCTGGGGGCCAGCCTGCCGGGCTGGGACTGGCTGGTGCGGGTGCGCGAGCACAACGTTGCTCAAACGCAGGCCCAGGCTGCCGCGCAGCGGGGCCAGGCCACCGAAGCGGCTTGGCTGTGTGCCCGCGCCGTGGCCCTGGCGGGGCGGGGCGGCCCTGCCCCCGCCCTGCTGCTCAACCAAGCTCAAGCCCAGGCACAAGCCGGGCAGACTGCCGGCGCGCGCGCTACGTACGGCCGCCTGCTGAGCCCAGCGGTGCCAGCGGCCATTGGCAGCGCGGCGCGGCAGCAGCTGGCCGGCCTGCTGGCGACGGAGCATCAGTTTTCGCAGGCCATCGGCTTGCTGCGCCAAGCGTTGCGGCTTGACCCGACTAATGCGGAAGCGCGCTACAATTACGAGCTACTGAGCCAGTACGTGGCGGGCCAGCGGCCACCATCCCTACCCCCCCCCGGCAGCGCCACACCGGCTGGCACTCCGCCTGATAATCAGCCTAAAAAAGACCCAACGGCGCCGCCCGGTGCGGGCCGCAGCCCTACCCCCGCGCCTACTCCTGGCACGGACCAGCCCGGCGAAGTGCCGGACTCTGGCCCGCCGCCTGCGGGTGGCTCCACCGGTGCCCCGCAACCCGGCCCCACGGGCCAGCCCGACCGCCAGCGCCCTACCCCCCAGGCGGGCACCAACGCTGGCGGAGGCACCAAGCCGGGCGGCGCGGGCCCGGCACGCCCCGTGCCCACGGGCCCCGCGGGCGGCCCGCGCCAGGGCCTCGATGCCAGCAACGCAGCTTTGGGCAAAAGCGCCCCGGCGGGCCAGGGGCACCGCCCCGGCACCGAGGCGGCCCCCGAGGCCAACCAGCAGCTGCAAACCCAGCGCGAACGCTTGAAAGCGATGGACTTAACGCCCGTGCAGGCCCAGCAGCTGCTTGATGCGCTGCGGGCCAGCGAGCAGCAATATTTGCAGCAGCGGCCCCGGCCCAGGTCAGGCACCGCGCCGCCGCCCGGCCAGCCCACCTGGTAAGGCGTCTGCGCTACCAGCCGTACTTTTGCAAAAACAAACGAAGGTTCGTTAGTTTTTTGTGCTTCTATTCTCATCGGGCGGCCGGGCTACTTGTTGCCTACCCCCTCTCCCACCCCTTATATGCAAGTAAAAGAAGTAGTTATCGTAGCCGCCGTGCGCACGCCGATTGGCTCATTTGGCGGGGCACTGGCCTCGCTGTCGGCCGTTGAGCTGGGGGCCATTGCCCTGAAAGGCGCGCTGGACAAGGCCGGCGTAGCGCCCGAGCTGGTTGAGCAGGTGATTATGGGCAATGTCATTTCGGCCAACCTGGGCCAGGCCCCGGCCCGGCAGGCGGCCAAGCGTGCCGGCCTGCCCGATACCGTGGAATGCACCACCGTGAACAAGGTTTGCGCTTCGGGCTCGAAGGCTATTATGTATGGTGCTCAGGCTATTATGCTGGGTCAGGCTGAGGTAATTCTGGCCGGCGGCATGGAGAGCATGAGCAACGTGCCCTACTACCTCGACAAAGCCCGTTTTGGAGCTAAGTATGGTAATGGCCAGATGATTGACGGCCTCGTGCGCGACGGCCTCTGGGACCCCTACCACGACTATGCGATGGGCAACGCCGCCGACGCCACGGCCGCTCACTACGGCATCACGCGCGAGGAGCAGGACGCCTTTGCGCGCCAGAGCTACGAGCGTAGCGCTGCCGCCGCGCAGGCCGGCAAGAAGAAGGAAGAGATTGTGCCCGTGACCGTTACGGTACGCGGCAAGGATACTATAGTGAGCGACGACGAGGAATATACCAAGGTACAATTTGAGAAGATGGCGGGCCTCAAGCCGGCCTTCACCAAAACCGGCACCGTGACGGCCGCCAACGCCTCGACCCTCAACGACGGGGCCGCCGCCGTGCTGCTGATGAGCCGCGAAAAGGCCGCCGAGCTGGGCATCAAGCCGCTGGCCCTTATTCGTGGTTTTGCCGATGCCGAGCAGGCACCGGAGTGGTTCACGACCACGCCTTCGCTGGCCATTCCGAAGGCACTAAAAAATGCTGGACTGGAAGCTAAGGATGTTGATTTCTACGAGATTAACGAGGCTTTCTCAGTGGTTTCGCTGGCTAATAATAAGCTGCTCAACCTGGAAGGCAGCAAGGTGAACGTGTACGGCGGGGCCGTGAGCCTGGGCCACCCACTGGGCGCGTCGGGCGCGCGCATCGTGACCACGCTGCTGAGCGTGCTGGAGCAAGAGGGCGGCAAAATTGGCGTGACGGGCATTTGCAACGGCGGCGGCGGGGCCAGCTCGATTGTGTTGGAAAAGCTGTAGGTTTTTTTAGCGCGGAGTTTCGCAAAGTTGGCAGAGTTTCGCAGGGTGCAGGGCCGGCCGCCTCCGCGAAACTCTGCCAACTTTGCGAAACTCCGCGCTAAAAAAATGCCCACCAGCGTTAAGCTTTCTATGCGATACCTGTTGCTTTTCCTTTTGCTGCCGCTGGCCGCGCAAGCTCAACGCTCTCAGCGGATTACAATTTACTTCGACTCGACCAAAATTCATCCGCACGAGATTTACCGGGCGCTCGTGGCCCAGGATACCGTGCTGAACGGGCCGTATAAGCGCTTCTACCCCAACGGCCGCCTCGAAGCCCAAACCCGCTACACCGACGGCAAGCGCGACTCGCTCTACGTGGAGTTTCACGCCAACCACGCCCGGCGCCTGGAGGCCACCTACGTGGCCGGCACGCGCCAGGGGCCGTTCAAAACCTACTATCCCGATGGCAAGGTGGCGCAGGTCGGTACTTTTCTGGATGATGAACCCAGCGGGCCGCTGACGACTTACTACCCCACCGGCGAAATTAAGCTCCAAACCACGCTCGCCAAGGGCCAGCCCAACGGCGCGGTGCGCGAGCTATATGCCAGCGGCCAGGCCGCCGCCGAGGTGATGTACGTCAACGGCCAGCCCAACGGCGCGGTTAAATTTTTCTATCCCAGCGGCAAGGTGCAGAGCGAAGGCATGCTGCGCAATGGCCTGCTGGCCAGCTCCTACAAGACGTATTACGAAACCGGCCAGCTCGAAAGCGAAACGGTAATGAACGACCAGACCGGCAAGGGCAGCTACCGCTCGTACTACCCCGCCGGCCAGCTCCAGACCGAAGGCACCTACGCCCCGGCCGCCCTGCGCGAACGCGCCGTGACCAACAAGCTCGGCGACGACCTCACCAAGCGCGTGGCCCCGCGCACCGGCACCGCCGCCCTCGACGGCCCGGCCACCTCATATTATGAAAGCGGCAAGGTGAAGGGAAAAACCACCTATCGCCTGGGCGTGCCCACTGGCCACGGCCTGGTTTACTTCGAAAATGGCCAGCTGAAGGAGGAAACCGATTATTCGGCCCAGGGCCGCGACCGCAAGGTGGTGCGCTACTACGACGCGCCCGGCCAGCCGCGCCAGGCCGAAGAGCAGTATAAAAGCAACCGCCCCGCCGGCACCTGGCGCGAGCTTTACCCCGATGGCAAGACCCCGCGCCAGGTCGAAACCTACGCCGCCAACGGCAAGCTCGCCGGCGAGCGCCTCACCTATTTCGACACGGGCAAGGTGCAGACGCGCCAGCAGTTTGATATTAACGGCCTGCAAACCGGCGTGGGCCAGGAGTATTTCGCCAACGGCCAGCCGTTCAAGGAAGCCAACTACCTGAAAGGGCTGCTGACCGGGCCATTCCGGGAGTTTCACGAAAGCGGCAGCCCCGCCGTGGACGGCCAGTACAAAAACGGCAAGCAAAGCGGCGAGTGGACCTACTACCGAGCCAACGGCGGCACCGAGCGCCAGGTAACCTACCGCGACGGCAAGCTCCAAAATGCCGGCCCCCGCCTCAAGCTCAACGGCAAGCCCTTCGTGCCCAAAGCCGCCCCTAAGCGCAAGTAAGGGGGTAGGGAAACGAGATTTCTAAAGTCGGATTATCAGCAGATTATTTTGCTGATAATCCGACTTTTACTTTACAAATGCTTCTAAAGTCAACATCCTTTGCAAGGCAAAATCGCGTTGGGAAAACGAGTAGCGCCCCGGTAGCTTTAGGAACGCACCGGCCACGCGGGCCGGACGCGCAACTGCTAGCGCTATGGGGACTTATACTTATGTACTACCGACTTTGCCGGCCACCGTGGGCGGGTGGCCGGCCTACGCCGTTTTTTACCTATTTGGTTTTGGGCTGGCGGGCGGGCTGCTGGTAGCGCGGGGCGGGCGGCGGGGCTACCCGTGGCAGCCGTGGCTGCTGCTGGTGGCGGGCACGGTACTGGCCTTCGTGGCGGGCACCCGCGTGGCCGCCGGCACCGCCGCTGATTGGCACGCCGTGCTGGCCCACGGCCACTGGGGAAGCGGCGCGGCGCTGGGCCGCACTGTGCTGGGTGGCATGGCGGCGGCGGTGCTGGTGCTGGCCGGACTGCGCCGCTGGCTGGGCTTCGGGCGCGAGGCCACCGATGCCTTCGCGCTGCCGCTGGTGCTGGGGCTGGCGGTGCAGGGGGTAGGGTGCCTGCTGGCCGGCTGCTGCTACGGCACGCCGCTGGGGGCCGGGCTGGGGCTGGGCATTTGCTACCCCGCCGGCACCGGGCCGTGGGCAACGCAGGTGGCGCACGGGCTGCTGCCGGCCACGGCGGCGGTCAGCCTACCGGTACACGCGGCCCCGGTTTACCAGGTGCTGTTGTGCCTATGCATCGCGGGGGTACTGGTGGCCAAGCGGCGGCAACTGGCACGACGGTCGGGCCTAGCGCTGCCGCTGCCGCTGGCGCTAGGCGCGTTTGCCGCGGGGCGGTTTGGGCTGGAATTCGGGCGTGACCCGTGGAGCGACGTGCTTGGGGCCGGACTCTGGTACGGCCTTAAGCCGGTGCAATGGGGCCTGGCTGCCGCTGCGCTGGCGTTGCTGGCGGTGGCGGTTTGGCGCAGCCGCTTGATTAATTCTTCTGAAACAACTACTTACGATAACTTAACAAGCCCTACCCCGCCGCCCGTGCCCAACCAGCCGCTGGCCAACCTGGTGCTGGTGCTGGCGCTGCTGGCCCTACCCCCCTGGCTGCTGCCGGGCCAGCTAACGGTGGCCGAAACGCTGGTGCTGCGGGCTTTGCTGCTGCCGGTGCTGGCGCTGGAGGCCCTGCGCTGGGGCCGGGCATTGCGGCTGAGCAACCCGCTGCCGGCCGCGCTGCTCGCCCTGGGCTTCGGGCTAATGAGCCAGGCCCCGGCCCCCACGGCAGCCCCGGCCGGCGCGTTCGCGGAGCCGGCCCGCGCGCTCACGCTGAGCGGCGGCGGGCTCACGGGCAGCAGCTACCAGCTTTATCAGGATTACAGCACCTGCTCGACCCCGCAGGCGAATATTACCACGTTTCCGGGCTACCACCAGCGCTATAATGTGGGCGCGCTGGGCGTGGCTTATTCGCAACAGCTGGGAAGCGAAGGCTCAAAGCGGCTGACGGCGGGGCTCACCGGCTTTCTGGGCCGCACCAGCTTCGACCCGCCCGCCGGGCTGGTCGTGCAAGGCGGGCAGTTTGGCGATTCGACCTACGTGGCGGACCCCGCCACCAGTCGCCGGCTATTCGATGTTAACCCTTATTTGGAATACGCCGCCGTGGGCAGCAAGTCGCGGGGCAAGAATCTGCGGCACAGCTATATGCGCTTCGGCCTGGGCCTGCATCTGAGCAGCGCCCGCGCCTATGATTACGTGGTGGAGCCGGGTCGGGCGCGGGGCGCGGGGGTAGGCGTTTTGGCGGAATACGGCGTGGACCGCGTTGTGTGGCTGCACCTGAGCAATGCCTACGGCCCCGACGCGGTGGGCAACGGCCTGTTTCGGGCGGGCCTGGGCACCGGCTTCGGCCACGACCGCCTGACGCTGCTCGGCGGCATCACCGTCGCCAACAGCAATACCTATAGCACGAACTTTCTGGCTTTCTTCCTGCTGGGCCAACCCAGCTACACGGCCCCTGGCGGCTATTTTTTGCAAGCCCGCTGGCAGGCTACCCCCGCCTGGCTGCTGGAAGGCAGCGCCACCAGCAATTTCAACGACATGAGCCAGCTCACCCTGGGCACCCGCTACCGCCTGCCACTGGGCGGCCGTTGAAACCATGCCACGCTGGCGAATAAACGGCCCCTACCCTACGCAAACACCGGCACCACGCGCCCCTCGTCAATCTTGAGCGCGGCATCGTACTTCTTACCGGTTTTGGCTGAGAGAAAGCCCTTGATGACGCCCGTTTCGCCGCGGCGCAACAGCTGGCGCAGCTGCGTGTCAGTCAGCTTCTTACCCCCCCATTCGAAGGGCACGCGGAACTGGCAGTCTTCGCGGAAGCGCGAGCACCCGAAGGCGCTGCTGCCCTTGAGCATGGTGCCGAGCTTGCATACCGGGCACGGAATCTGGCCGGGGTCGGTGGCGGTGGTGGGCTTGCTTTCGGCGGCGGGCACCAGTTCGGGTTGCAGGTTTTTATCAAGCGTCAACGCGCCGTCCAGCTTCTCGCCCGCGCCGGTCACGAAGCCTTTTATCAGCTGCGTGCGACCCTTGGCCAGCAGGCTTTTAACCTGCGGGTCGCTGAGCTTTTTACCGAGTATTTCGATGGGTAGGCGGAACTGACAGCCCTCGCGGAAGCGGGCGCAGCCAAAGGCCGATTTACCGCGCAGAATGTGGCCGGTTTTGCAGGCCGGGCAGTTTCCTAAGCTGGTTGTCGCCGCTGCCTGGCTGCCAGCCTTTTGCCCGGAAACAGCCGGCTTTTGCGCCCCGCTTGCAGCGCCTTGGCTACCGCCGGCGGCGGGGGGAGTAGGGCTGCCACCCGACACCGCCCGCCCGCTCCTATCCGTTTTCACCTCCTGCACCATCTCGCGCACCAGGCCCTTCAGCTCCTCCAGAAACTGGTCGGAGGGCAGCTCATTGCGCTCAATCTGGCGGAGCTTCTGCTCCCACTGGCCGGTTAGCTCCGCCGATTTCAGGGTCGGGTTTTTGATTAAACCAATTAGCTCGACGCCCGTGGGGGTGGGTAGGAGGCGCTTTTTATCGCGCCGCACGTAGTTGCGCTTGAACAGCGTTTCGATGATGGCGGCGCGGGTGCTGGGGCGGCCGATGCCGCTTTCCTTCATGGCCAGGCGCAGTTCCTCGTCGTCGATGTTGCGGCCGGCCGTTTCCATGCCGCGCAGCAGGCTGGCCTCGGTGTAGTCTTTGGGCGGCTGGGTCATCTTGCTTTCGAGGCGCGGCTGGTGCGGGCCGCTTTCGCCCTTGGCGAAGCTGGGCAATACCGTGCTCACCACATCGTCGTTGTCCTCGGCGCCGGTGGCGCTGGCCCCGACGGGGGGGGTAGGCTTGGGCGCGGTTTGCTGGGCCGGGTCGCCGTACACGACGCGCCAGCCGGGACTGAGAATCTGGCGGCCGCGTACCCGAAACAGGTACTCGGCCGCCTCGGCCAGCACGGTGGTGTTGCTCACCTCGCAGTCGGGGTAAAACGCGGCGATAAAGCGGCGTACGATGATGTCATACACGCTGCTTTCCATGCCGCCGCTCGGCCCACCGCTGCCCGTCGGAATAATGGCGTGGTGGTCAGTTACCTTGTTGTTGTTGAATACCTTAGTTGTCTTCGGAATCTTATTCGCCAGCAGCGGCCCGGTCAGATTCTGATACCCAATGCCGCGCAGAATACCGGGGATTTTGGGGTAAATATCATCGGGCAAAAACGTGGTATCGACGCGCGGGTAGCTCACGGCCTTTTTCTCGTAGAGCGCCTGCACAATCTTGAGCGTGTCCTCGGCCGACAGGCTAAGCTGGTTGTTGCACTGCACTTGCAGCGAGGTGAGGTCGAACAGGCGCGGCGGCGACTCCCTACCCTTCTTAATCTCGACGTTGGTGACGGTGAGCGGCGCGGGTTTCACCGCTTCGAGGGCCTGGTTGGCCTCATCTTCCTTCACAAAATAGCCCAGCGC
The DNA here is from genome assembly GCA_001596155.1 of Hymenobacter psoromatis. Classification (NCBI taxonomy): domain Bacteria; kingdom Pseudomonadati; phylum Bacteroidota; class Cytophagia; order Cytophagales; family Hymenobacteraceae; genus Hymenobacter; species Hymenobacter psoromatis. Next base: position 1,598,793 of record CP014771.1, read on the forward strand.
CCGCAGGCGGCTCTGCTCGTCGGGCGCATCCTGAGCCTGCTTCTGCTCGGCCTCGGTGTTGATGCGCGTGAAAGTGGTGTCGCGGTACTGTGTTTTGAGCACCCAGTACGGTTCGGGCTTGAAGTTGCGGATTTCGTGGTAGCGGTCCACCAGCAGGGCCAGCGTGGGCGTTTGCACCCGCCCGATGCTCAGCAGCTGTTTATCCTGATACGTCGTGTATTTGAGGGTAAAGAGGCGCGTGGCATTCAGGCCCAGCAGCCAATCGCCCACCGCCCGGCTGCGCCCGGCCTGGTAGAGGCTATCGAACTCTTTACCATCACGCAAATTATTGAAACCCTGCCGGATAGCCTCTTCCGTGAGCGACGAAATCCAGAGCCGCTTCACCGGCTTGCGGCACTTGGCCTCGTGAATGACCCAGCGCTGAATGACCTCGCCCTCCTGCCCGGCGTCGCCGCAGTTGATGACTTCGGTGGCCGCGTCGAGCAGGCGCTTAATGGTGTTGAACTGTTTTACTACCCCCTCGTCGCGGCGCATGAGCTTGATGCCGAACTGCTCGGGTATCATGGGCAGGTCGTGCAGGTTCCAGCGCTTCCACTCGGGGCGGTAGTCGTCGGGCTCCTTGAGCTGGCAGAAGTGGCCAAACGTCCAGGTGACCTGGTAGCCATTGCCCTCGTAGTAGCCGTCCATGCGCCGGTCGGCCCCGATAACCTGGGCTATTTCGCGGGCCACACTGGGCTTTTCGGCAAGGCAAACTTTCATTAATCGCGGATTTAGCTGATGGCGCAGATTTCGCGAATTCGGGCGGCGCGCTCGGCAATCAACAAAAATACGGCGTGAAAAGGTCGGACCACGCGGGGGAAGGGGGTAGGCGGGCCGACGGGAAACGGCCTGCCCATCCGAACGCCATTATTCGGCCCGTAGGTTATTCGGGTCGCGGTCGAAATATCGTCCGGCAACGTGGCCAGACTTTCTATCAATCTCCGCAAGGCCGCGCCGACCTAGGCTCACGAATAAGAGTTCCGATGACAGAACCAGCGAATGAATACGGACGGCGGGAATTTCCGCCTGGAAAGGTGCCACCACATCGGTACACCACAGCAAGCTACCGGCCCGGAAAGCCGACAAGCGCCGCCGGTCGGCGCTCACCCAATAAACGATTTGGCCCGCGGCCCGCACCCCCCGGACGCTGGCCGAAATCAGGTGGATAGATTTGAATTTTCCGCTGAAGCCATCTAACTCCTGGTCCGGCTCCGTGTGGCCGGGGGAGTTGAAAGTTTGCGGAGGTCTTTGGGCCAGCAGCCGGCCCGGTAAAAGCAGAACGGCCAGCAGCAGCGGGTAGTAAGAGCGTAGTATCATCAGACAGGAGCTTTGGGGCCACAATAAGGGCGACATCCTTCTGATGCCGGCTACGGGCAATTTTACCATCTGCCCAGTGCGGTCACGGGTAAGTTTTTATCATAAAATATTGATTTACAAGATACTATTTTTAAAAGTATCTTACCCGTAAGTCTGATGCGCCCAACAATAAAGTTGGTGCCCCGCCCTACCCCTCCTTCTTCTGGTGAGTCGTGATGAGCACCACCGAGCCCACCAGCATCTGGGCCGTCAGCTTTTCGTGTAGCATAGCCTAACAATGCCACTGAATCACAGCTTTACGCGGATGCGGATGGCTGACCGTGGCAGGCAATCAGCAAAAATACGCGGGGTGAAAAGGTCAGCTTATTTAATTATCGAGGCTAAAAGCTAGGCTCTAGTTTTTGATTAAAATACTTGGCCTTGAGCTTACGCCTAAGATATTTCGAAAGCTGATGAGCGCGAAAATCTGCTAGGGCCTGCGCTTCATTTCGGCGGCTGAAACTACCGTAGACCAGCAACTCGGTGGTCAATATCGGCACCCCTAGAAAACCTGCTACTAGTCCAGCTTGGTCTGCTGAACTGAACATTGGACCGCTGCTGAGAGCAAAACCGCCGCCGCTGCCACCGTGCTCTTCGGGTTGCATTGCTACTATAATAACACCTGCCAGCACGGCTAGGGTAGTGCCTGCCACTACATAGCTCTGTGTCTGGCGCTTGGCGGCGAACAGCCGATGCAGCGCCGCCACCGTATCAGATGCCGCCGGGGGAGTAGGGAGCAACGCGCCAAGCGAATCGGGCGGGGCTGGCTGGCGGGATTGTTGCGCCGCAACCGGACGAAAGGCCAGCAGCAAGCCTATTAATAAGAAAAAGTATTTCATAGCTTAGGGAGAAAAATCTACTCTGCGAAATACGGCAGCCACTTTCACATCACCTAACCCGAAAACAAACCTCTGAAGTCTGATTTTTCCCTATAAACTCTTGATTTACAAAGTTTAGTTTTTAAAAATATTTTATCTAAAAGTCTGACAAGTTCAACAATAAAGTTGGCGCTCCGCCCTACCCCTCCTTTTTCTGATGGGTCGTAATAAGCACCACCGAGCCCACAATGATGGCCGCGCCCGCCAGCATCTGGGCCGTGAGGGCCTCGTGCAGCAAGGCCCAGCCCAGCAGCACCGCCACCACGGGGTTGACGTAGGCGTAGGTGGCTACCCGCGCCGGCGGGGCGTGCTGCAACAGCCAGCTATAGGCCGTGAAGGCCACCAGCGAGCCGAACACCACCAGAAAGCCCCAGCCCAGCCACGCCGCCGTGCCAAACTGGCCGGGTCGCAGCCCGTGCCACTCGCCGGTGGCCGTGCCCAGCAGCAACAGCAGCGCGCCGCCGCACAGCATCTGCATGCCCGAGGCCAGCACCGGCGAGCGGGGCCGCGGCGCACGCAGCCCGTAGATGGAGCCCGCCGCCCAGCTAAACGCCCCCAGCAGCACCAGCCCTACCCCCACCAGCTGCGCCCGGCCGGAACCGGCCGCCAGTTGCTCGCCCACCAGCAAATACACGCCCGCGAAGCCCAGCAACAGTCCCAGCACTACCCGTCCGCTGGGCCGCTCCTGGCCCAGCCACCACCAGCCCAGCAGCACTATCCAGAACGGCTCGCTGGCAATCAGCAGCGCCGCCAGGCTGGACGGTAGCGCGCGCTCGGACAGTACTACCAGGCCGTTGCCGCCCGCCAGCAGCAGCGCGCCCACTAGCGCGCTCGTGCGCCATTGTGCCAGCGTGGGCCGCTCGTAGGTGGCCGAGGCGCGGCCAGCCAGCGCCAGAATGCCACCCGCCAGCACGAAGCGGCTGCCCGCCATCAGAAAGGGCGGCATCGTGGCAACGGCGTATTTAATCGCCAGGTAGGTGGAGCCCCACAGCACGTACACGGCGGCGAAAGCGGCGATAAGTAACGGTCGGGAAGGCTTCACCTTTTTGAATTATGAATTGAAAAAAACGGTCATGCTGAGCTTGTCGAAGCATCTCTACCGCTTCCTCCGCGCCGTCCAATGATGCGGTAGAGATGCTTCGACAAGCTCAGCATGACAGACGCCTTGTTTAAGCCTACCCTACCTTTTCAACCCCACGCGCACGCCGGCCATGAGCCAGCGGGTCGGCATGGGGGCACCCAGCAGGTCGGAGTAGTGGGCGTTGAACAGGTTTTGGGCCTGGCCCACCAGCCACACGCGCTCGGGCAGCAGGGCCAGCTCCAGGCGGGCGTTGAAGACGGCGTAGCTCGGCGTGAGCACGGCCAGGTTGGTGGTGACGCTGGGCGTGGTTTGCTGAGCGGCGCGCACTTTGTAGAGGCCGCCCACGCTCAGCGTAAAGCGCTGGTGCACAAGGCTCACGTTGCCCGACACCAGGTGCCGCGCCACGTTGGAGAGGTACTGCGACTGCACGTCGCCGGCCACGCCCAGGTGCACCCAGGTGTAACCCACGCTGCCATCGAGGCGCAGGTTATCGGCCAGCCGGGCGCGGCTCGTCACCTCCGTTTCGATGCCCTGGGTAGTCACCGCAAACAGGTTTTCGGCCAGGCGATACGTTGCGCTGGAACTCAGGTTGGTGAAGCCCGTCGTCTCCATCGTCTGGCTGCCCGAGGCGGCCACGTAGTCAATCAGGTTGCGGCCGTAGCGGTTGAAATAGGTGCCGCGCAGCGTCAGGGCCGGCCGGGGCTGGTAGTCGAGGCCAGCCTCGTAGTTCCAGGTGCGCTCGGCGCTCAGGCCGGGGTTACCCACGTTGAAGCCGCTGGGCACCACGCCGGGCCGGATGGCCGAGTTGTACTGCTCCGTAAAATTGGGCGCCCGAATGCCCCTACCCACTGCCCCGCGCACGGTTAACTTTTCGCCCACCTGCTGGCTGGCGTTGAGCTGCGGCACTACTTCGGTGCCGTAGTTCTGGTCGTGGTCGAGGCGCAGAGCGGCCGTGATGTTGAGGCCGGGGCTCGGCGTCAGGGCCGCCACCGCAAACGCGCCGGCGTGCCACACGGCATGGTCGCCGCGGTCGTTGCTCTGCACGGCGCGGCGGTCGGCCTGGCCGCCCAGGGTCATCCGCAGTTTATCAGATAATTGCAATTGGTGCTGGCCCTGCACGTTGAGGTAGTGCATGAGGTGGTCGCTGGCCGCCGTGGTGGGCGTATATACGTAATAATCAGTGCTCGACGTGCCCACGATGGAAAGCTCGGTGCGGGCGCGCTCGTTCCACTCGTAGCGCAATTGGCCCTGGTACCAGTCGCGCGTAGTGGTTTCGCGGGCGCGGTCGCCGCTGTTGGTCGTGTAAAAATTCTGGGCGTTGTAGTCGCGCCTATCGAAGCTGGCGCGGGCGGCGGCGCTGAATTTTTCGGTAAGCTGATACGCGCCCGACAACGAGTAAGTATTCAGTTTGAAATCGTTGCGCCCGCCGCCGGGCAGGTCAAGGAGTTGGCCGCTGGCCGTGTTGTTCAGGATGCCGCCCGCCAGGCGCAGGCCGTGGTCCTGGCCATAGAAGCCAGCGTTAGTACTTTTCAGGCCGTATTCCCCAGCCAGGAACGTGCCGGCCAGCTCGGTGCCATCGGGCCGGTGGGTGGCGGCGAAGGTCTTGGTGACGATGTTGATGAAGCCGCCCACCGCGTCGGGGCCGTAGAGCGCCGCGCCGGGGCCGCGCACCACCTCAATCTGCTCAATCTCGGCCGGCGTGATGGGAAAGTAGCCGTTAAAATGCCCGGTCAGCGGGTCGTTCAGCCGCATGCCATCCAACAAAATCAGGACCTGATTAAACGTCGAGCCACGCAGCGTGATATCGGACTGGGTGCCGAAGCTGCCCCGGCCCTGAATTTCAATATTGGGCAGCAGCCGCAGCAGGTCGTCGAGCGAGGCCACCGGGTAGCGGCTCAGGGTGCTGCCGGGCACCACGGTTACGTAGCGGCCGGTCTGGCCCGCGAGCTGGCCGAGGCGCGTGGCATACACGGTTACTTCGCCCAGGCGGCGGGTAGTGTCGGCGGGCACTGTCAACTGCTGGGCGCGGGCAGCCAGCGGCAGCGCCACACTCGCGGCAATTAGTAAGAATCGGGGCATAGGCGGCAGGTAAAACGGCCGCAAAGGTACCCCGGCGAGCTAATTAAAGTAGGGAGCGGGGCTTGCCCCCGCCCGTCGTTGAATGAGACCGGCGCGCATCGTTCAACGACGGGCGGGGGCAAGCCCCGCTCCCTACCCCCCTACTTGGGCGGCACTTTTGGGTTCTGGCGCGTCAGCAGCAAGCCCAGGCCCAGGCCCTGGCTGAACTGGATATTGGCATCCTGGTCGTGCTGGTAGAGCACCGTGCTCTGGAAATTGACGCTCAGCAGCCCATATACCTTGGCCGTGATGGTGAGGTCTAGGCGCTGGTTGATGTCCTGCGCCCGAAAGCTGCCGTAGTTAGTAAACAGCAGGTAGCGCGCCTTGAAATTGGCATTGGGACCCAGCGGCTGGTCGAGGGTAGCCAGAATCTGGGCCGCCAGAATTTCCCAGCGCGTGGTGTAGCCGGGGTTCACGCCGTACACCACGTCGGTGGGCAGCGTCTGGAAGCGACTCATCTCCCGCACTATCGTCAGGCGCGGCGCGAAGGGCGACAGGCGCAGCGCGAACCGCTTATTGGGGTGAAACTCAAAGCCGTAGGCATTCGTCAGATAAGCCGGGGCCAGGAAGCTCGACACCAGCCGCGGCGCATCGCCGGAGTAGTCGTAGCCGGGCGCAAACTGCGAGAGCAGGTTCAACGACGCGAAGGCATCCCACTGGGGCGAGAGGGCGTGGCCGTACTTGGTATCGAGCCAGAGGCGGTCGTTGGTTTTGCGGTAGCCCTGGCCCCGCGTGTACTGCCCCGCATACAGAAAATCGGCCTCGTTGTCCCAGCTCCGCTTGCCGCGCAGGTAGTGCGCCTGAGCATTGAAGAGCGTGCTCAGGCCCAGCGACGTGGCCCCGCCGCCCTTCCAGTTGTCCGAAATAACGGCCTCGTTGAGGTTGACGCCCGCCTTGAGGCTGGTGCGCCAGTACGACGTGTCGGCGGGGGTAGGCGCGGGAGCCTGAGCCCGCGCCAGCAGCGACCCACAGGCTAACAGGCCGCTGAGGAATAGATTTTTCATGAAAAAGCCAGCTTGGTGCCGGCACGTGAGAGTGAGGCAGCAAAGCTACTGAGCCGCCAATACCTGTAGCCGCCCACGCGGCCCAACCTCGCCTATTGCCCGCCAAACTGCTACCCCTGGCGGACCAGCCAACCACCCGGAGCCGTTTTCAAGTCAGTGGGCCGCCCGTGACTATCGCGCAACCTGGGAACCGCTCTAACTAGCTTCGGCGAGTATTTTGCGCCGTAATGTCGCCTACCCTACCCGCCTCCGCGCGCGCGCCCCGAGCTTACTACCCGGCCCTCACCGGCCTGCGGGCCGTCACCTGCCTGATGGTGTTTTCCAAGCACTTCCGACCCGCCGACACCCCCGAGTGGGCCAACCTGATAATCGAGCAGTTTCACATGACGATGAGCATGTTTTTTCTGCTCAGCGGCTTCGTCATGGCCACCCGCTACCAGGCCGACGTGGAATTTACCCGCCCCTGGTGGCGGCGCTATCTCTGGCGGCGGGTGGCCCGCGTGTACCCTATCTATCTGCTGCTCAACACGTCGGTGCTCATTCACGTGTATTGGCCCGTGCCGGCGGGCCAGGCGGGCCACACGGCGCTGCTGGTATTTCTGAGCGAAACGCTGCTGCGGGGCTTTTCGAGCACGCTCAAGTATGTGGGGCTGCCGCAGGCGTGGTCGCTCACGGCCGAGGAGTGTTTTTATTTTTCCCTACCCCTGCTGCTGGTGCTGTGGCGGCGCTACGGCTACCGGGGCGCGGCGGCGTTTGCGGGCAGCGTGCTGGCTATCGGGCTGGGGCTCACGGCCGTGTGCCGGGGGCATGAGGCGCTGCACGGCTTTTTTGGCTCGTTCCACCACTTGTTCAACTTCACGTTTTTTGGGCGGGTGCTGGAGTTTACGATGGGGGTAGGGCTGGCCCGCTGGTGGGGCGGGCGGCCCACGGCCAGCAGGCCCGGCTGGCCCTGGCGCACCACCCTGAGCCTGGCGCTGATGCTGGCCGGCGGCGTGGTGCTGGTGTGGCTCAACTCGCCCTTCGACTGGTACGACGGCAACCTCAAGCCGGCCACCATCCTGCTCAACGTCGTGTTCTACCCCCTCTGCATGACGCTGCTGCTGGCCGGGCTGCTGCTGGAGGGCAGCTGGCTGCGCACGGTGCTGGGCTCGCGGCTGCTCGATGTGCTGGGCAAGCGCTCGTACTCCTTCTACCTCATGCAGATTGGTCTGCTCAGCATTTGGTGGCGCGCCGAGTTTGGCTGGCGGCAGCACGTGGGCTGGCAGCTGCTGGTGACGATGGTGCTCAGCGAGGTGCTGTACCGGCTGGTAGAAGAGCCCGCGCGCCGCTGGATACTGGCGCGCACGCTGCCGCGCGGCGAGTGGTCGTAGGCGCGGGCCAGCCCTGCCGCTACGCGGGATTTTCCTTGTCCAACTCGTCGTCGGGCATTGCTTTGGTGCCGTAGATGTGGGCCAGGTCGTGGGTCACGGTTTCGCCGTCCACGTTCAGGTCTTTGAGCACGCCGTCGGCGATGTCATACACGAGGCCGTGCAGGCGGGGCGGGTTGTCGCCGCGCAGCGCGTTCTGGATAATGTTGGTTTTGGCCAGGTTGCGCACCTGCTCCGTCACGTTGAGCTCCACGAGGCGGCGCAGGCGCTGGGTTTCGTCCGGAATGCGCAGCAGCTCGGTTTCGTGCAGGCGCACTACGTCGCGAATGTTCACCAACCAGTTGTCAATCAGGCCATATTGCTTGTTGGCCGCGGCTGCTGCTACCCCCCCGCAGCCGTAGTGGCCCACCACCAGAATATCCTGCACGCCCAGCACTTCCACGGCGTATTGCAGCACGCTGAGCAGATTCATATCGCTGTGCACCACCAGGTTAGCAATGTTGCGGTGCACAAACATCTCGCCCGGCCCGGTGCCCGTAATGTTCGAGGACGGCACCCGCGAGTCGGAACAGCCTATGAAGAGGTAGCGCGGCTGCTGGCCGTTGACCAGGCGCTTAAAAAAGTCGGGGTCTTCGGCGTTGCGCTCAGCCACCCACCGCTGATTATTAGCAAGAATATCCTGGATACCGGCCATGTTATTTCTGAAGAAAATGTAAGAAGCGCAGCTTTTAAGTAAGTGCGCGCTCGGCGCGGGGCCTACAGCGCCGGCACCAGCAGCGTGCGCTGCCGCCGCGAGTGCGCGTTGAAGTAGCCCTGCGCCCCGCCCGAAAAGTTGGTTTTCGGGTTGGCCGGCGCGGTGCTCAGCAACGGGTTGTTTTGCAGCAGCAGGTTCAGGGTGCGGAAGTAGTTGTAGGTCGTCGAGTCCACGTTCTGCATTTCCACGCGCACGCTGTCGCCGGTGGCCAGCTTGTTGACGTCGGTATTGTTGTTGCCGTTGTTACCCCCGCCCCCACCGCCGCCGCCCAGTCCTCGGGTGTTGGCCTTGCCATCGGTAAACTCGTCATTCTGCAAAAAAATGGCCGGGTTGAGCAGGCCGTTGCGGTACTGCCGGAACAGGTAAAAATTAGGCATCCCGGCCGGGTCCTGGTACTCGGGCACGAGCTGAATGTTGTTGCCAAAGTTGCTTTTCTGGGCGTGCAGCCCCGTGAAGGGCACCACCGGGCCGGGCAGCGTGGAGGCCGCCACGTAGCTCTGGCCGCTGGCCTGCACGCGCAGCGTGTAGCGCCGGCCGGGCTGGCCCAGCACGGTGCTGCCCCGGTACTGGCCGGGCACGCTGGTTTCGGCGATGGTTTCGGAGTGGCCGGCGTCGTCGCTGAGGGTGATGACGGCCCCGCGCACCGGCGGAAAAGTGTTGGTCTGGGTGAAGTCCACGCTCTGCGAAAGCTGCACCGCGCAGGGGTGGCCATCGTCGGCCAGGTTGGCTTCGATGATGAGCTGCGGGGTCGCGTCTTTCAAATTGAGCGTCACCACTTTCTGGCAGGAAGCCGCCGCCAGCAGCGCGGCCCCGGCCAGCAGGCGGGGCAGGAAATTATTTTTCATACTGATAAGCCGGCTCAGAAGCTGAAATTATACGTGGCCGAGGGCACCATCCGAAACAGGGCTGTTTGCAGGGCCTGGGTTTTGGTGGCGTCGTTGGGGTCTTGCTGAAACGTGATGCTGTAGGCGTTTTCGCGGCCCAGCAGGTTGTAGATGGAGAAGTTCCAGCTGCTGTGGAAGCGGTGGCCCTCCTGGTGCGGGTTGTCGTAGGTGGCGCCCACGTCGATGCGCTCGTAGGGGGGTAGGCGGTCGGCGTTGCGCAGGCCATAGAGGTTCACCACCTGGCCGGCCACCAGGTATTTGCCCACGGGGTAGGTCACGGCCTGGCCCGAGCTGCCCACGATGGTGCCCGACAGGCTCCACTTGGGCGTGAGCTGGTAGATGGCCACGATGGAGAGGTCCACCGGCCGGTCCTGGCGGTAGTTGAACCAGGCCCCGGAGTTGATGTCGGAATATTGGCGCTGCGACTTGCTCAGTGTGTAGCCAACCCAGCCGGTGAGGCGGCCGGTTTCCTTGCGCAGCAGCAACTCGGCGCCGTAGGCCCGGCCCTTGCCGTAGAGCAGGGTGGCTTCCACGTCCTGGTTGGCCTGCAGCTGGGTGCCGTCGCGGTAGTCAATCTGGTGCTGGAGCCACTTATAATATACCTCAGCCGAAAACGAGTAGGTGCGCTTAGCTCCCAGGCGGCGGTAGTAGCCGGCCGAAACCTGGTCGGCCAGCTCGGGCCGCACGTTGAGCGAGGTGGGCACGTAGAGGTCGGTGGGCAGGGTAGTGGCCGAATTGCTGAGCAGGTGCAGGTTCTGCACGTTGCGGGCGTAGCCGGCTTTGAGGGAGGTATTGTCGGTGAGCTGGTAGCTGGCGGCCAGGCGCGGCTCCAGGTTGAGGTAGGTTTTGATGACCTGGCCCGAATTATAGTTCGTGGTGGCCAGGATGTTACCCTGCGGGTCGTAGGTCGAGTAGTTGCCCGCGCCCAGCAGGCTGAACTCCGACAGGCGCAGGCCGGTGGTGAAGTCGAGCTTGTCGGTGGCGCTCCACTCGTGCGAGACGTAGGCCGCCGTTTCGAGCGAGTGGTTGGTGCGGTCGGGCGTGGCGTTGACGGGCGCGGCGGCCGACGCCGTAACGTGGCCCGGCGTGATGGTGTGGGAAATGGCATCGATTCCGAAGCGCAGCGTTTGGCGGGTGCTGGGCGAAAACTCAAAATCCTGCTTGAGGTGAAAATCCTGGATTTTGGAGTCGATGCTGAAATCCTGGTCGTTCGACTGAATCGTAATCTGGTAGCTGTACTTATTGAAAATCAGCGACGTATTGCTAAAGAGCCGGTCCGAAAACAGGTGGTTGAAGCGCAGCGTGGCCGTTTGGTTGCCGTAGTTGTTGCCAAAGTTGTTGACGCCGAACACGTCGCGCCCCAGGTAGCCCGAAAAATACAGCCGGTTGCGGTCGTCGAAGGTGTAGTTGGCCTTGGCGTTGAGGTCGTAGAAATAAAGGCTCGCGCTGCGGGTCGTGGCGTTGTGCGAGAGCTTTAGAAACAGGTCGGCGTAGGTGCGGCGGCCGGTGACCAGAAACGAGCCTTTGCCCTTCACGATGGGGCCTTCCAGGGCCAGGCGCGAGGCGATGAGGCCAATGCCGCCGCTGCCGTGAAAGGCCTGGTCGTTGCCATCCTTCATGCGAATATCGACCACCGACGAGAGCCGGCCGCCATACTGCGCCGGCATGCCGCCCTTAAACACGGTCAGGTCCTTGATGGCGTCGGAGTTAAAAGTTGAGAAGAAACCCAGCAGGTGCGAGGCGTTATAGACGGTGGCCTCGTCGAGCAAAATCAGGTTCTGGTCCACGCTGCCGCCGCGCACCGAAAAGCCGCTGCTGCCCTCCCCGGCGCTCTTGATGCCCGGCAGCAGGGTCAGGGTTTTGAGCACGTCTTTCTCGCCAAAAAGCACCGGCACCTTGGCTATCTGCTTGATGTCGAGCGTTTCGACGCCCGACTGCGCCCGGCTGATGTTGGCCTGGCTGCTGCGGCCCGTCACCACCACCTCGTTCAGCTCCTGGCCCCCGGCGCTGAGGCGAAAGTCCAGGCGCTGGCTTTTGGTGAGCGTGAGCTGGCGCGGCTGGGCCTGGTAGCCCACGAAGGTGGCCTCCACGGTGTAGGTGCCGGCCGGCACGGTGAGGGTATAAAAGCCATAGGCATTGGCTGCCGCCCCTACCCCCGGCAGCTCGGCCAGGTGCACCGAAGCGCCGGTGAGGTCTTCGCCGGTTTTGGCATCTTTCACCGTGCCGCTAATCGTGACGCGGCCCTGCGCCCGCGCGGTTGGCGGGTAGCTGCTCAACAAAAGCAGTAGCAAGCCCAGCCAGCCTAAAGTAAGGAGTCGGTTCATCCTACAAAATTACCTGCCAAGCCAGGGGGTTGGATGAATTTCGGGGTAATCTCCTTAATATAAAATCCGGCCCTACCCCTACCCCACCGGCCGGAACGCAACGCGCAGCGTGTGCCGCGCCCCGGCCGGCGCAAACTCGTAGCTCAGCCCGAAACCGTAGTAGGCGCAAATCTGCTGCACGATGCTCAGGCCCAGGCCCGGCGACTTGGAGGCGGCGTTGTGCTTGCGGAAGCGCTCGAAAAACCGGGCCGGGTCGCCGCTTATCACCGGGCCGGAATTGCTAACTTCCAGTATCTTATCGGTGAGACGCACCGTCACGTCGCCGCCGGGCACGTTGTGCCGGATGGCGTTGTGCAGCAGGTTGTGCAGCAGCGAGTCGGCCAGGCCGGGGTGGAGGCGGCGCGGGGGGGTAGGGGCCAGGTGCAGGTGCGGCGTGAGGCCGCGGGCTTCGAGCAGCGGGGCCAGCTGCCCGGTTTTTTCGCGCACCAGGGCGGCCAGGTCGAGGGGCACGGCGTCGGCGTACTGGCCGTTTTCGATGCGGCTGAGCAGGCCCAGTGCCTGGTGCAGGCGCGAGAGGCGGCGCGTGGCACCGTAGAGCTCGGCCAGCAGCGGGGCGGCGGCGGGGTCGTCGGCCAGGGCGGGCACTTGCAGCAGCTGCTCCAGCTGGGCCTGCATGATGGCCAGCGGCGTCTGGGTTTCGTGGGCGGCGTTGGCCGTAAACTCGCGCAGGCTCTCATAGTCGGCCACCAACCGGCCGCTCAGGTGATTAAGGGCCTGGTTGAGCTGGGCAAACTCCTCAATGGCGGGCACGGGCAGCGCCAGCGGCTGGTGCTGCTGCAAGTCGTAGGCGCGCAGCGCCGCCAGCGTGTGCCGAAACGGTGCCCACAGCCGCCGCGATAAGTAGCGGTGCAACGCCACGATGCCGCCCAGCAGCAGCGCCAGCAGCACCAGCATGCCGCGGAGCACGGCGGCCAGCAGGTCGTCGGTTTCGACCAGCGATTTGCGCAGCGTCACCCACGCCGGGGCTCGCCTTACCCCCCCCGCCACCCGGAACGTGAGCTGCCGGTGTGGCACCAGCTCGTGCTCGTTGAGGTCGAGCAGCAGCGTATCGGAGTAGCCCACCGGGCGGGGGGTAGGGCTGGTGCCGTACTGCTGGCCAAACGTGGCAACGGGCAGCGGCCGGCCGCCGGCCAGCCAGGCTTCCAGCTCCTGGCGCTGGGCCAGCAGTTGCTCTTCCACCTCGTGGCGCACGGCCCGGTCCACACCCCGGTACAGCACCCCGCTCCCCACCGCAAACAGCCCGATGCTGAGCAGCACGTAGTAGCGATTGGTAGCGGCCAGCAGCTTCATTTTCAGTGGGTAATAACAAGTGACTACTATAGGACTTACGCAAATCGTTTGTCATTGCGAGCAAAGCGAAGCAATCGCACCAGAACGACACCCACGCCGCTCGTTCTGGTGCGATTGCTTCGCTTTGCTCGCAATGACAAACGATTTAGTTTACTCCATGCTCAGCTTGTAGCCCACGCCATACATAGTGCGGATGTAGTTCTCCGCCCCCTTTTCCTGAAGCTTTTTGCGCAGGTTTTTGAGGTGCGTATAGATAAAGTCAAATGAGTCGGTGGCGTCCACGGCGTCGCCGCAGAGGTGTTCGGCAATGGCTTCTTTGGTGAGCACGCGGCCGGGGTTGGCGAGCAGATACAGCAGCAGGTCGTATTCTTTGCGGGTGAGGGCGAGGGGTTCGCCGCGCACCAGCACTTCGGCCTGCTCGGGCCACACCAGCAGGTCGCGGAAGGCCACGTGGTTTTGGCCCTGAAACCGCCGCCGCCGGATGATGGCCCGCAGCCGCGCGTTCAGCTCCGAAAGGTGAAAGGGCTTGGCCAGGTAGTCGTCGGCCCCCAGGTCGAGGCCTTTCACGCGGTCGTTGAGGCCATCGCGGGCCGAGATGACGAGCACGCCCGCTGGCGAATTGTCGGCCTTGAGCGCGCGCAGCAGGTCGAGGCCGTTGCCATCGGGCAGCGTGAGGTCGAGCAGCACGCAATCGTAGTGGTAAAGCTTGATTTTTTCGTAGGCCTGGGCAAAATTCGCGGCGACTTCCACCACGTAACCGCCCTGGCTCAGGGCATCGACCAAGGTAGAGCGCAAGGCCGCTTCGTCTTCGACTAACAAGAGTTTCATAGTGCCGTGCGGTAAGCTTTAGCTTGCCGTTTTACGGCCTGATGGGTAGTTTGCGAAAAAGAAGTAGGGTGCGGGGCTTGCCCCCGCCCGTCGTTGAAAAACCTGCGTCAGAATCGGGCAACGACGGGCGGGGGCAAGCCCCGCACCCTACTTCGCGAGGAGTATAACTCCGCTTACTGACAACTGACGGCAAGCTAAAGCTTACCGCACACTTATTTGGGGCGCCACGTAAAGCACAGGCCGGGCGTGTTGCCATAATACGTGGGCATGATGCTCACATCGCGGCCAATGGACTTGCGGCCCCAGCGGTTGCGGTGGGTGAGGTAGGCCAAGTGAGCCGACAGGATGCCGAAGCCCGCGCCGGCCACCACGTCGCTCTGCCAGTGCTTGTTCACAATCATGCGCAGGCCGGCCACGCTGGTGGCCACGGCGTAGGCCCCTACCCCATACCACTGGCTCTTGTCCCGAAACTCGGTGTGTACGATGCTGGCCGCCAGAAACGCCTGCGCCGCGTGGCCCGATGGAAACGAGAGATTATCCGACCCATCGGGCCGCTCCTCGTGGCTCAGCGCCTTCACTAGGTACGTGCTGCCTAGCATGATAACCTCGCTTTTAGCAATGAGCAGCAGCGTGTTGAGGCGGTCGTTGCGGCCCTCCACTCCAAACAGCTCGACGGCGGCCAGCTCGGCATAAGGCGCGAAGATGAGGTAGTCGGCCACGCGGGTATTGGAATTGGGAAACACCCGGTGAATGTCGCGCTGCGCATCCTGGTTGGTGTAAAAGCCGTGGCCGTTGAACGTGTACGCCCCATAGCCAATGAGCACCGCCGGAATGGCGACTGCCTTGAACAGCTTGCTTTTGAAAAACGGCCGCTTGGCCAGCGGCGAAACGCCGGCGGGGTTTTCGTACTTGTGGGTGGTGTCGGCGGGGGTAGCAGGGGCGGGGTTGCGGGGCACCTGCGCCAGCACGGGCGTGGCGCTGCTCAGCAGCAGCCCCAGCAGCAAGGCGCGGGTAGAGGAGAAGAATGAACGCATGGAGTACTAAATTGGTAACAAAACCCGCTCTACGCAAGCCGGTCCGTTTTTGCTGCTATCCGCGAAGCTAGTTGTCGATTCTGGCTGAATTCTGACGCGGTGCTTTTTTGCCCACGGCGCGGGGCGTTGCCGACGCGAGGCGGCCGGCCCCACGCATCGGCAACGTTGCCGGTAACGATAACGCAAATAATTCGCCCCCTTTGCTTGCAGATGCCGCCGAGCCGGCCTAGTATTCCACTGCCGAAGCCCGGTTTGGGCCGGGCTTCGGCTCGTTTCTCTTCTTGTATTGCCTGGCCGCCGCGGCCTTCCCACCCGCTTTTTTATGACCCGTTTTGCGCTGCTTGCCGGCGTAGCGGTGGCCCTGGCCGCCCTACCCCCCACTCTCACCCTGGCTCAGGCCAGCCGCGCGGCCGCCGCCCAGCCCGCGCCTCCTACCCTGCCCGCCGTGCGGCAGGTGCGCTTCAAGGCCGACACGTTCAATATCCAGCAATACGGGGCCGTGGCCGATGGGCAAACCCTGAATACGCGGGCGTTTCAGCAGGCCATTATGGCCTGCACCCAGGCCGGCGGGGGCACGGTGCGAGTGCCGGCCGGGCTGTGGCTCACCGGGCCTATCGTGCTGCAAAACAACGTGAACCTGCACCTGGCCACCGGCGCGCTCGTGCAGTTCACCACCGACCACCGGCAATATCCGCTCGTCAAAACCAGCTGGGAGGGCGAGGACGCCATTCGGAGCCAGGCCCCGGTTTCGGGGGTAGGGCTGACCAACATCGCCATCACCGGCAACGGCACGCTGGATGGGGCCGGCGACAGCTGGCGGCCCGTGAAGAAGAGCAAGCTCAACGAGGGCGAGTGGAAAAAGCTGGTGGCCTCGGGCGGCGTGCTCAACGAGAAAAAGGACTCGTGGTACCCCTCGGCGGCGTCGCTCAAGGGCAATCTGCTGGCCGCCGCCGGCACGCCGCGCAAGAGCCTGAACCCGGCCGACTTCGCCGATATCCGCGATTTTCTGCGGCCTAATATGCTGAGCCTGACCGACTGCCAGCAGATTTTGCTCGAAGGCTTCACCATTCAGAATTCGCCGGCCTGGACGATTCACCCGCTGCTGTGCCAGGATATTACGGTGCGCCGCGTAACGGCCCGCAACCCCTGGTATGGCCAGAACACCGACGCCATCGACGTGGAATCGTGCCGCAACGGCGTGCTCGACGACTGCGTGTTTAGCGTGGGCGACGACGGCCTGTGCATCAAGAGCGGCCGCGACGAGGAAGGCCGCAAGCGCGGCGTGCCCACCGAGAACTTCCTCATCCAAAATTGCAAGGTGTACAGCGCCCACGGCGGCTTCGTGATTGGCTCCGAAATGTCGGGCGGCGTGCGCAACCTGGTGGTGCGCAACTGCACCTTCCAGGGCACCGACGTGGGCCTGCGCTTCAAAACGGCGCGCGGCCGCGGCGGCATGGTGGAGAACATCTGGGTCGATGGCATTACCATGACGGACATTGCCGGGCAAGCCATCCTCTTCGACATGTACTACATGGCCAAAGACCCCGTGCCGCCGGCCGGCGAGGCCGCCGCGCCGCCCGTTATCGCGGCCCAGCCGCTGAATGAGGGCACGCCGCAGTTCCAGCATTTCTACCTCAAAAACGTGGTGTGCAAGGGCGCCGAAACCGCCATTCTGATACGCGGCCTGCCCGAGATGGCCATCAAGGATATCAGCCTCGAAAACGTGGTGATTGAGGCGCGCAAGGGTCTGATATGCCAGGAGGCCGAGAATAT
This sequence comes from Hymenobacter psoromatis, assembly GCA_001596155.1. Classification (NCBI taxonomy): domain Bacteria; kingdom Pseudomonadati; phylum Bacteroidota; class Cytophagia; order Cytophagales; family Hymenobacteraceae; genus Hymenobacter; species Hymenobacter psoromatis. The sequence continues at coordinate 1,615,583 of CP014771.1, forward strand.
TCGCCTCCAAAACGTGACCCTGCTCACCACCGATACCATGCCGGTGATGGAAGTTCAGAACAGCAAAAACATCAGCCTCGACGGCATCAAATACGCCAGCGGGGCCGACCTGCTGCTGCGCGTGAGCGGCGACCGCAGCCAGGATATTCGCCTCACCAACACCAATACCAAGCTGGCTAAGAAAGGGCTGGAGCTGGGTGATAAAGTAGGCAAGAAAGTGGTGCAGGTGGCGGCGAAGTAGGTTTTTTAGCCCTCCACGGGGCACCTCACCCCCTAGCCCCCTCTCCAAAAAAGAGGGGGGACTAATTTTAGCTCTAAAAAACTGGTTTCCGGGAGACTAGAATTAGAACTAGTTCCCCCTCTCTTTTGGAGAGGGGGCTAGGGGGTGAGGTGCCCACCAGAACGACCAGCATAACTTTCCCTCCATGAAATTCCCTACCCCCCTCTTTGCCGCCCTACTCGCCCTGCCGCTGCTGGCACCGGCCCAGAACGCGCCGGCCGCGCTGTCGCAGCGCATGGCCGATGCCTTCATCGCACAGCACCCCGATTCCATCGTGATTGGCAGCCGCAAAACGGCCCGCTGGGACTACGAGCAGGGGCTGATGCTGCGGGCGTTGGAGCGGGTGTGGGAGCGCACCGGCGACGGCCGCTACTTCACCTACATCCAGCAGGATGTGGACCAGTTCGTGCAGAAGGACGGCAGCATTCGGACCTATAAACCCGAAGAATATCAGCTCGATAACCTGGCTACCGGGCCGGCGCTGCTGCTGCTGAGCCAGGTGTCGCTGCCCAGCAATGGCAACGAGAAGTACCGGCTGGCCGCCGCCACCCTGCGCAAGCAGCTGGCCGGGCAGCCGCGCACCAAAGAGGGCGGCTTCTGGCACAAGAAAACCTACCCCAATCAGATGTGGCTCGATGGCCTGTATATGGCCGAGCCCTTCTATGCCCAGTACAGCGGGTTGACCGGCGACGCGGCCGGCCTCGACGACGTGGCCCGGCAGTTTGCGCTCATCGAAAAGCACCTCGTTGACCCCAAAACCGGCCTGCTGCGCCACGGCTACGACGAGGCCCGCGCGCAAAAGTGGGCCGATAAAGCCACCGGGCAGTCGCCCGAGGCCTGGGACCGCGCCATTGGCTGGTACGCGATGGCTTTGGTGGATGTGCTTGATTACCTGTCGGTTGGAAACCCGCACCGCGCCGAGCTGATAAAGGATTTGCAGCGCCTGGCCCCCGTGCTGGCCAAATACCAGGACGCCAAAACCGGCACTTGGAGCTTGGTGATGGGCCAGGAGGAGCAGAAGGGCAACTACGCCGAGGCTTCGGGCAGCAGCATGTTCGTGTACGCGCTGGCCAAGGGCGGGCGCCTGGGCTACCTCGATAAAAAATACGCCGCCGTGGCCCGTAAGGGCTACGACGGGATTGTGAAAACCTTCATCAGCACCGAAAATGGCGCGCTGGCCCTGAACGGCACGGTGAGCGTGGGGGGTCTGGGCGGCCAGCCGTACCACGACGGCTCGTACCGATATTACCTGAGTGAGCCGCTGCGGAAGAACGATTTGAAGGGGGTAGGGCCGTTTATTCTGGCGAGCACGGAGATGGAGATAGCGCAGGAAAACGCCGTGGGCCAGGGCAAAACCGTGGGCCTGGATTACTACTTCAACCACGAGCTGCGCAAAAATGCTTTCACCGGCCAGCCCGAGCAGTGGCACTACACCTGGGAGGAGCGCGCGAACGGCGGCTTCTGGCTGTGGGGCAACGAGCTGCGCGAGCTGGGTGCCCGCACGGTGCCCGTCCCTACCCCCCCCACCGCGGCCAGCCTTAAAGGGCTGAGTGTGTACGTGATAGTGGACCCCGACACCAAGAAAGAATCGCCGGCACCCAACTACATCTCGGCCGCCGATGGGCAGGCCGTGGCCGACTGGGTGCGCGCCGGCGGCACGCTGGTGCTGCTGGCCAACGACACGGCCAACTGCGAAATCCGCCACTTCAACACGCTGGCCCGGCACTTCGGCGTGCAGTTCACCGACCAGAGCGTGAACATGGTGCAGGGCCGGGATTTTGCGCAGGGCCGGGTGGATTTGAGCAGCGGCGCGACGGTATTCAAGCAAGCCAAAATGGCGTATATCAAGGAGTTGGCGGTGCTGGCGGTGCAAGCGCCCGCCCAGCCGCTGGTGACCAATAACGGCCAGGTTATCATGGCCACGGCCACGCTGGGCAAGGGCCGCGTGTTCGCGCTCGGCGACCCGTGGCTCTACAACGAGTACACCGATGGGCGCAAGATTCCGGCCACGTTCGAGAATTTCCAGGCGGGTAAGGATTTAGGGCGCTGGCTGCTGAAGTAATGGATAGCGGGTAATTGGTAATGAGAGAATGTCATGCTGAGCGCAGCCGAAGCATCTCGCGGGCAGCAGTATTCTCAATCGTGCGGACGAAGCGAGCGAGATACTTCGACTCCGCTGCGCTGCGCTCAGCATGACGTTCTTTTGTACCCATTGCTCATTACCTACTACCCATTACATCCCATGCTTCTCATTCGCCACGGCCAGCCCGGCCACGAAAAACCCGGTATCGTGCTCGACGGGCAGCGCTACGACCTCAGCCCTTTTGGGGAAGACTACGACGAGCGCTTTTTTGCCAGCGACGGCCTGGGCCGCCTGGCCGCCTACATCGACGTGCAGCGCGAGCTGCTGCTGCCCGTGCCCGCCACGGCGCGGCTGGGCCCGCCGGTGGCCCGGCCCTCTAAAATCGTGTGCGCGGGCCTCAACTACACCGACCACGCCCAGGAAATGGGCCTACCCCTGCCCACCGAGCCGGTCCTCTTTTTGAAGGCAACTTCGGCGCTGAGCGGGCCGAACGACGATATTATTCTACCCAAAGGCTCGGTGAAAACCGACTGGGAAGCGGAGCTGGCCGTTGTCATTCGCAAGCGCGCCAGCTACGTGGCCGAGGCCGACGCGGCCCAGTATATCGCTGGCTACGTGCTGCTTAATGACGTGAGCGAGCGCGCCTACCAGCTGGAGCGCGGCGGCACCTGGGACAAGGGCAAGGGCTGCGACACCTTCGCGCCGCTCGGCCCCTGGCTCGCTACCCCCGACGAATTGCTCAACCCCGCCCGCCTCAAGCTCTGGCTCGCGGTGAACGGCGAAACGCTCCAGAATGGCAACACGGCCAACCTCATTTTCAGCGTGCCTTACCTCATCAGCTACATCAGCCAGTTTATGACCTTGCTGCCGGGCGATATCGTCTCGACCGGCACGCCGGCCGGCGTGGGCAGCGGCCTCAAGCCGCCGCGCTACTTGGCCGTCGGCGATGTAGTGGAGCTGGGTATTGAGGGCCTGGGCACCGCCCGCCAACTGGTGCGCGCCGCTGAGTGATTGCTGATTATTAGTTGTTGACTCATAATTGTTTGTCATTGCGAGCAAAGCGAAGCAATCGCACCTGAACGATGGACGAACGGGCGGCGCGGGTGTCGTTCGGGTGCGATTGCTTCGCTTTGCTCGCAATGACAGTTGATTTTGCACAAGTCTTATCCCATGAAACTCACACTTTTCCTGTGGCTGCTGGCCGCTGGCACCGCCTGGGGCCAGAGCCGCCGCGTGGTAGTGGCCGCCGATGGCAGCGGCGACTACCGCACCGTGCAGGCCGCCTTCGACGCCGTGCCCGATGGCAACACCAACTGCCTGACTATCAGTATTAAGCCAGACACTTACAAGGAGAAGCTGACGCTGGCCAAGGGTAAAAACCACGTGCGCCTGCAGGGGGAAGACGCAGCCCACACTATTCTTACGTTCGACGACTACCACCAGCGCCTCGACGCCAACGGCAAGGAAATCGGCACGACGGGCTCGGCCAGCATTCACTTGTATGGCGACGATTTCTTGGCCGAAAATATCACTTTTGCCAACTCGGCCGGGCCGGTGGGGCAGGCCGTGGCGGCCTGGGTGAGCGGCGACCGCAGCTGCTTCCGGCACTGCCGCTTTCTGGGGTTTCAGGACACGCTGTACACCTACGGCTACGGCAGCCGGCAGCTGTATGAGGACTGCTACATCGAGGGCACCGTCGATTTTATTTTTGGCAGCAGCACCGCCTGGTTCGAGCGCTGCACGCTGGTGGGCAAGCGCGGCGGCTTCTTCACGGCCGCCTCTACCCCCGACACCACGCGCTACGGCTACGTGTTCAGCCACTGCCGGCTGCGGGGCGCGCCCGATGCCCCGGCCGGCTCCTTTTACCTGGGCCGGCCCTGGCGGCCCTTCGCCAAAGTGGTGTTCCTGGCCTGCGAGCTGAGCGCCGTGGTGCGGCCCGCCGGCTGGGATGAATGGGGCAAGGCCAGCAACCAGCAAACCACTTATTATGCTGAACACCAGAGCTCCGGCTCCGGCGCCAACCCGGCGGCCCGCGTGCCGTGGAGCCACCAGCTTACCCCGGCTCAGGCCGGGACTTACACTCGCGCCACCGTGCTGCGCGGTTGGCAGCCCGGCAAGTAGCGCGCTGCTTTATGAAATCCCTACCCCTGCTTTTGCTGGGCAGTCTGCTGCCGCTAGGGGCCGCCGTGGCCCAGGCCCTGCCGGCGGCCCCTACCCCCCCGGCGGCGGCCAACGCGCCCGACATGCCGCCGGCCCGCCCGGTTCCGCCGCCCCAAAAGCTGCTGCTGACGGTGGCCCCGGATGGCAGCGGCGACTACCGCACCATTCAGGAAGCGGTGCAGGCCGTGCGCGACTTGTCGCAGGTGACGGTTACGATTCGGATTAAACCGGGTATTTACCGCGAGAAGCTGGTGGTGCCGGCGCATAAAACGCGCGTTACGCTGCTGGGCGAAAATGCCGCGACTACGATTATTACGGGGGCCGACCACACCGGCGACGCGGCCGGCCACAACACGTATTCGTCGCAGACGGTGCTGGTGCAGGGCAACGATTTCACGGCCGAAAATATCACCTTCGAGAATGCGGCCGGGCCGGTGGGCCAGGCCGTGGCCCTGCACGTGGCTGGCGACCGCGCCACCTTCCGCCACTGCCGGATGCTGGGCAACCAGGACACGCTGTTTCCGGCCGTCGAGAACAGCCGCCAGTATTACCAGGACTGCTACATCGAGGGCACGACGGACTTCATCTTTGGCATGGCCACGGCCGTGTTTGACCGCTGCGAGATTCGCAGCAAGCGCAGCTCCTACATCGCGGCGGCGGCCACTACCGAGCGGCAGGCGTTTGGCTTCGTCTTTCGCGACTGCCGGCTCACGGCCGATTCGGCGGCGCGCCAGGTTTATCTGGGTCGGCCCTGGCGGCCCCACGCGCGCACGGTTTATTTGCGTTGCGAGCTGGGGGCGCACATTTTGCCCGCCGGCTGGGACAACTGGCGCGCCGCCGCCAACGAGAAAACCGCCTTTTACGCCGAGTATCGGAGCACCGGTCCCGGTGCCAACCCCACGGCCCGCGTGCCGTGGAGCCACCAGCTCACGGCCAAGGAAGCCAAGCGCTATACGCTGGCCAATATCTTCGGCGGCAAAAGCGGCTGGGTGCCGAGGGAGTAGAGTTAGTAGCTGCTGTTAAGCAGTCAGTCAAAAGTAATGGAGTAAAAAGAACGTCATTCCGAGCTTGCCGAGGAATCTCGCTCGCATCATTCGGGCCTCGTTCCACGACGCACGCGAGATTCCTCGGCAAGCTCGGAATGACGTTCTTTTTATACCTGTTTACTTCCGCACGAGTACTCAAGAAGCCCAACCAGTGCTTTCGAGCTTTTCATAATAGCTTGATACACTGACTAGACTAATCGCAAATCCCTACCCCCCCGCCACCGGCCAGGCCGACGACTCCCGCACCACCAGCGTAGTTGGGATGGTGAGCGTGCTAGGGGGCGCGGCGCGGTGCTTCAGCTCAATGAGGTCGAGCAGGCGGCCCACGGCCTGCCGGCCGATTTCGGTGGCCGGCTGCACCACCGTGCTCATCGAGGGCGAGAGCATATCGGCCACGGTGAGGTTGGTGAAACCGATAAGCGACACGTCGCCGGGAATGGCAATGCGACGCTGGCGCAGGGCGGCCAGGCAGCCTACCGCCAGCCGGTCGCTGGCCGTGAAAAAGGCATCGGGCCGGGGCTCCAGGGCCAGCAGCTCATCTACCAGCGGGCCTACCTCATCGGGCCCAAAGGTGCCAAAGCGCACCAGATTTTCATCATACGGCACCCCGTATTGTTCCAGCGCGGCGCGGTAGCCAGCCAGGCGCTCCTGCGTAATGCTGAGCCAGGGCTGAATGGTGAGGTGCGCAATGCGGCGGCGCCCCGACTGCAACAGGTGTTCGGTGGCCGCAAAGGCCCCAGCAAAGTTGTCCGCCACCACGCGGGGCGTATTGAGGTCGGCCGACACGCGGTCGAACTGCACGATGGGGGTGCCCTGCTGCTGCAGCTCCTGCAAGTGGCTTACGTTGTTGGTTTCGCTGCTAAGCGAGATGAGCAGGCCATCGACGCGCCGGGCCAGGGCCTGGCGCAGGTTGGCCACTTCGCGGTCGTAGGCTTCGTGGGTCTGGAAGATGAGCACGTCGTAGCCGCGCTGGTTGGCTACCTCCTCGATGCCATTGATGGCCTGCGAAAAGTAATAATTGGCGATTTGTGGCACGATGACCCCGATGGCTTTGCTGCTGCTCCCTTTCAGGCTGAGGGCGATGGGGTTGGGCCGGTAGTGCAGGCGGGCGGCGCACTCCATCACCAGCCGCTTGGTTTCCGCGTTGATTTCGTAGCTGTCCCGCAACGCCCGCGACACCGTCGAAACGGAGATGTTGAGCTCCCGGGCGATGTCTTTGAGAGTAGCGGGTTCCAAGCTGATTTTGTTAGTAAAATACCATTACCTACTTCCTTCCGGCGGCAGGTTTTCGCGGTTAAAGATAAAGGCTAAATGAACACGGCGGTGAGCGTGGTTCCCTGGCCCAACCAGAACAAAGCAACCTGGAAACGTTGCCGATAACGATTGCGCAAATAAAAAAGCCCTTTGATGGATAGCCCCCACGGTTTAGGGGCTAAACTTCGAGACTACTAACCGCGCTGGGGTTGCCGCCAACCGCTTTTTCTTCTTTCCAAAATCCCAACCTTCGGCTCTTTTTATGGGTATTTCCTCCCGTTCTGGCTTGGCTGGCAAGCGCGCCCTCGTCACGGGCGGCCACCGCAGCCCTGGCCCGGCCGATTTGCGCTAACGATTCACTTTTTTACTTTCCCACCCAACTGCTCCCGGCTGCCTTACTTATGAAAAAACATCTTCTCCTGCTCTGGCTCGTGCTTTGCGGCAGCATTGGCCTGGCGCTTGCCCAATCCCGGACTATCACCGGCACCGTGAAGGGCTCGGACGGCGAAACCCTACCCGGCGTAACCGTCGTGCTCAAGGGCACGACCAACGGGGCCTCCACGGCGGCCGACGGCACGTTCTCGCTGGCCGTGCCGCAGGATAGCAAGACGGCGGTGCTGCGCTTTAGCTTCATTGGCTACGTGAGCCAGGAGGTGGCCGTGGGCACCAAAACAACCATTGAAGTGAGCCTGGTGAGCGACACGCAAAGCCTCGACGACGTGGTGGTTATCGGCTACCAGTCCGTGCAGCGCAAGGATTTGACCGGGGCCGTATCGTCGGTAAACGCGCAGCAAATCAAGGACATCCCCGTTAACTCGGCGGCCGAAGCCTTGCAGGGCCGCCTGGCCGGCGTGCAGCTGAATGCCTCGGATGGGCAGCCCGGCAACCAGGGCTTCCAGGTGCGGGTGCGCGGCGGCAACTCCATCACCCAGGACAATACGCCGCTCTACGTGGTGGACGGCATTCAGGTGGAGAACGCGCTGGGCGTGATTGCCCCGCAGGACATTGCCTCGGTGGATGTGCTGAAGGATGCTTCGGCCACCGCTATTTATGGCGCGCGCGGGGCCAACGGCGTTATCATCATCACCACCAAGGGGGGTAAGGACGGCCGCACTACGGTGACATACAACGGGTTCGGCGGTTTCCGCACGCTGAGCAAGAAGCTGAGCGTGCTGGGGCCGGCCGACTACGTGAACTACCAGTATGAGCGCGCCGCCTCGATTGGCACGGCGGCGGGCGGCCTCACCACGTTCCAGAACTATTTCGGCACCCAGACCTACAACAGCCCGCGCCTCGACAGCGCCCGCAACGCGCCGTTTCAGGACTGGCAGGACCAGGTGTTTGGCCGCAAGGCCGGGCAATTTACCCACAACGTGACGCTGGCGGGCGGCAACAAGGGCACGACCTACGCCCTGAGCCTGACCGACAACAAGGAAAACGGCATTCAGGTGGGCACGAGCTACGAGCGGATGCTCGTCAACTTCCGCTTCGACACCAAGGTGAGCGACCGCTTCAAGTTTGGCGTGAACACCCGCTTCAACAACCAGGAGTCGCTGGGCGCGGGCACCGGCGCGGCCGGCGGCACCAGCGCCACCACCGGCCAGAGCGTGCCCACGGGCTCGACTACTACCTCGCGCCTGCGCAATACGATTCAGTACGTGCCGCTGGTGGTGCCTGCCACCAGCCATAGCACCGCCCTGGACCCTAACACCTTCGACAGCGACTTCTTCACCAACTCCAGCCTGGTGAACCCCCTGCTGGCCATCAACAACGAATATCGCTCGGACAAGCGCCGCACCATCAACATCGCGGCCAACGCGGCCCTGAACCTCACCAAGGACCTGGTGCTGCGCTCGGTGGCGGGCTTCGACATCACGGATTTCAACACCAGCACCTTCAACGGGCACTACTCGCCCACCATCCGGCAGCCGGGCGGCGGCTACCAGAACCTGCCGTTTGCCACCATCACCACCCAAACCCAGACTACTATCAACAACTCGAACGTGCTGGACTACTCGTTTCGGAAGGAGAAAAACGTGCTGAACGTGCTGCTGGGCGAAGAAACCTACCAGCAGCAAACGACCTCGCAGTACCTGCAAACCAACTTCTTACCCCTCGACATTACGGCCGGCCGGGCGCTGGCCAACATCAACCAGGGCGTGCTGCCCGCCGGCACGACCGCCCAGCCCGTGACGCCTACCACGGGCATTCCGGTCAACTACACGCTGCTCTCGTTCTTCGGCCGCGCCAACTACTCGTTTGATGATAAGTACCTGGCCACGTTGACGTTCCGCCGCGATGGCTCGTCGAAGTTTCTCAACTACGACGGCACCGACAACCAGCACCGCATTTTCCCGGCGGCCTCGGTGGCCTGGCGCCTTTCGCGCGAGGGCTTTATGCAGGACCTCAAGCCGATTTCGGACCTGAAGCTGCGCCTGAGCTACGGCCAGGCGGGCAACAACCGCATCGGCGACTTCCTGACCTCGCAGCTCTTCCAGGCCGGCAACTCGTCCTATTATATCAATGGCACGCAGGTGCTGGGCTCGGCGGCCACGACGCTGGCCAACCCCAGCCTGCGGTGGGAAATCACCACCTCGCGCGACCTGGGCATGGACCTGGCCCTGTTCAACAACCGGGTGCAGCTCACGGTAGATGGCTATTATAACACCACGAAAGACCTGCTGGTTAATCAGCCCATTCCGGCCATTCTGGGCTACACCAGCCAGCAGCGCAACGTGGGCAGCACGTCGGGCCGCGGCCTGGAGTTTCATCTGAGTGGCACGGCGGTGCAGACCGATAAATTTACCTGGTCGGTGACGGCCAACGCCGCGCTCAACCGCATTCGCATCGATGACCTGGGGGGCCTGAACGAGATTCCGGGCATCAACTCGGGCTGGGCGGGCACCGCGGCGGGCATCCCAACCGACTACGTGGCCCGCGTGGGCCAGCCGGTGGGCCAGATGTATGGCTTCGTGACCGACGGCTTCTACACCACCAACGACTTCGAGAACTACAACGCCACCAGCCGGACCTGGACGCTGAAATCGGGGGTAGCCAACGACGCCAGCGTGGTGGGCGTGGCCCTGGCCCCCGGCGTGCTCAAGCTGAAAGACCTGAACGGCGACGGCACCGTGGACATCAACAACGACCGCCAGGTAATCGGCAACGCCCAGCCCAAAATTACGGGCGGCCTCAACCAGCAGTTCACCTACAAGAGCTTCGACGCCAGCGTCTTCCTCAACTTCGTGTATGGCAACCAGATTTACAACGCCAACAAGATTGAGTTTACCTCGGGCGTGTACCCGCTCACCAACCTGCTGGGCGACATGGCGGGCCGCTACCGCAACTACGACAACACCGGCACGCTCGTGACCGACAAGGCCGCCCTGGACGCGCTCAACCAGAATGCCACCATCTGGACGCCGCCCCGCCAGCTGTTTCTGCACTCGTGGGCGATTGAAGACGGCTCGTTTCTGCGCATCAACAACCTGACCTTTGGCTACTCGCTCAACAAGGCGCTCATTAGCCGGGCCAAGCTCAACCAGCTGCGCTTCTACGTGACGGTCAACAACCTGTACACGTTCACCAAGTATTCGGGCTACGACCCGGAGGTGAACACGCGCCGCCAAACGGCCCTCACGCCGGGCGTTGACTACGCCGCCTACCCCCGCAGCCGGGCCTTTTTGTTCGGCGTCAACCTCTCGCTTTAATTCCCACCCGCTATGTCTTTGGTATTTATGAAATCTCCTCTTTTGGGACGGGTGGCGGCATCGGCGCTGGTGCTGGCCAGCGCGGCCGGGCTGCTCTCGTCGTGCAAAAACTACCTCGATATCGAGCCCACCGCGCTCAACACGACCGACGCCACCTTTAGCACGGCGGCCGGGTCCACGTCGGCCGTCATTGGCACTTACAACCTGCTGGCCGGCGACAACTCCTACGGCACGCGCCTGGCCATGTACTTTCCGCTCGATACGGATGAGCTGATTGGCTCGGCGGGCATCATTGACGGGGGTAGGCGCAGTATTGCCCGCTACAAGGCTTTTTCGACCAACTCCGAGATTATCAACCCCTGGATACGCCTCTACCAGGGGGTAGAGCGCGCCAATATCTGCATCGCCAACATCCCGACTTCGCCCATCTACAACACCGGCGTGGCCGCCGACACGGCTACTCTGCACCGCCTCTACGGCGAGGCGCTGGCGCTGCGGGCGCAGTTTTACCTGGAGTTGGTGCGCAACTGGGGCGACGTGCCGGCCCAGTTCACGCCCACCGTGACGGGCCAGGACGTGAACCTGCCCAACGCCGACCGCAGCGTGACCCTCAAGCAGCTGATTGATGACCTGGCCGTGGCCGAAAAGCTGCTACCCTGGCGCTCGGCTTCGGGCTACAATAACCAGCGCTTTACCAAGGGCGCGGTGAAGGCCCTGCGCGCCCGCGTGGCGCTGCAGCGCGGCGGCTATGCCCTGCAAGGCACCGTGATGACCCGGCCCGCCGACTACCTGGACTACTACAAGATTGCCCGCCAGGAGTGTCTCGACATTATGAGCCACCGCGCGGAGCACACGCTGAACCCGAGCTTTTTGGAAACCTTCCTCAGCATTAATCAGCTGCGCACCGAGGCCGCCAACGAGGTTATGATGGCCGTGGGCATGGGCGGTGCCAGCAGCGCCACCGACAGCAAGCTGGGCTACTACAACGGGCCGCGCCTCACCAGCTCGGGCACCTACGGCACCTCGCAGGGGGCCGTGAACGCCGCCCCGCCGTACTTCTACGCCTTTGACTCGACCGATACGCGCCGCGACGTCACCATTACGCTCTACGTAATCGGCACCAGCAACCTGCAGGCCGGGGCCACCCTCGCCACTATCACGGACGGCAAGTTTCGGCGCGACTGGCGCACGCCGGCCCTGCCCGGCAGCAGCAACTACCTGGGCTACAGCTGGCCACTTATGCGCTTTGCCGACGTGGAGCTGATGTTTGCCGAAACCGAAAACGAAATCAACGGCCCCACGGCCGACGCCCAGAAAGCCCTGCTCGAAGTGCGGACCCGTGGTTTTGGCGGCAACGCCGCCCGCGCCACCGCCGGCCTGAGCCTCACCAGCAAGGATAATTTTTTCACGGCCCTCGTCAACGAGCGCTACTTGGAGTTTGGCAGCGAAGGCATCCGCAAATACGACTTGCTGCGCTGGAACCTGCTGGCCACCAAGCTGGCCGACGTGAAGGCTAAATCGTGGCCATTCAGCAGGGCACCGTGCCCTACAGCACCGGTGCCACCTCGGTGAAGGTGCCCCAGACGCTCTACTACAAGGTAGTGAGCGGCGTGCTGCAATTCCAGCGCTCGCTCTACAAAGCCGCGCCCGCCACGGCCCCCACCGGCACCACCAGCATGGCCTGGGCCTCGGGCATCAACCCCACTTACGTGGCCAATACGATGCCCGCCGGCGCCACCTACACCGCTAACGGCACCACGGCCGCCAGCACAGGCATGGGCCTGGCCGCCGAGTACGTGACGGGCCAGGGCAAGGAGCTGTTCCCAATTCCGCAGTCAACCATCGACACTGACCCTGCCCTCAAGCAGAACGCAGGCTATTAAATTAATGACTAATGACCCTTTGGTTGGCACACATTTTTAGCCCGCAGAAGACGCGGAGGTTTGCGCTGAAGACGCAGAAGCAAACAGCTGCTTAACCGGCTAATTTGAGATTTGTCATTAGTCACTCGTCATTAGTCATTAATCACTACCCCCTATCCAGCATGTTTATTCTATCCGAAGAATTAGTACGCGGCGGGGCAGCGGTGCCCGGCGTTTCCCTACCCCCCCCCGCGCTGCTCGACCTGCCCGAGAAGGTGCTCCAGTTTGGCACTGGCGTGCTGCTGCGCGGCCTCCCCGATTTTTTGATTGACCAGGCCAACCGCCAAGGCATTTTTAATGGCCGGGTGGTGGTGGTGAAAAGCACCGATGGCGGCGACGCCACCGCCTTTGCCCGCCAGGATAACCTCTACACGGTGTGCGTGCGCGGTGTGGAAGATGGCCAGGCCATCAGCCAGAACGTGGTGTGCGCCAGCATCAGCCGGGTGCTGTCGGCCCGCGGGCAGTGGGCCGAAGTGCTGCGGGTGGCCGCCAGCCCCGCGCTGCGAATCGTGCTTTCGAACACGACGGAGGTAGGCATCGTGCTCGACGAAACCGACGACGTGCGCGCCGCGCCGCCGCGCTCGTTTCCGGGCAAGTTGCTGGCCGTGCTGCTGGCCCGCTACGCGGCCTTTGCCGGCGCGGCCGATAAGGGCCTGGTCATCGTGCCCACCGAATTGATACCCGACAACGGCACCAAACTACACGGCATCCTGCGCGAGCTGGCCGAAAACCAGGTGCCCGACCCCGGCTTCCTGCACTGGCTCGAAACGGCCAACACGGTCTGTAACTCGCTGGTGGACCGCATTGTGCCGGGCGCACCCACCGCCGCGGCCGCCGCCAGCCTGGCTCAGGAGCTGGGCTACGACGACGAGCTATTGCTAATGTCGGAAGCGTATCGGCTGTGGGCCATCGAGGGCGATGAGCGGGTGCGGGCGGTGCTGAGCTTTGAGCAGGCCGACGCGGGCATTGTCGTGCAGCCCGACATTAATCAGTTCCGGGAGCTGAAGCTGCGCCTGCTCAACGGCACCCACTCGCTGGCCTGCGGGCTGGCCGTGCTGGGGGGGGTAGGCACCGTGCGCGAGGCGATGGAGGACGACCACTTCGCGAGCTACATCCGCCACCTGATGCTGACCGATTTGCTGCCCGGCATTCCCTACCCCCTCGATGAGGCGGTGGGCCAGCGCTTTGGGCTGCAGGTGCTTGACCGCTTCCGCAACCCCGCCGTGGAGCACCGCTGGCTGGCCATCACCCTCAACTACTCGGCCAAGCTGCGGCTGCGCGTGGTGCCCGATTTGCTGCATTATTACCAGCGCTTCGGGACCGTGCCGCACTACGTGGCGCTGGGCTTCGCGGCCTACCTGCTGTTTATGCGCGGCGTGCGGCACGCGGACGGCCGCTGGCACGGCACGGCGCGAGGCCAGGAATACCTGATTCAGGATGAGCAGGCGGGCTTTTTCGCTGATTTGTGGCACCACCACTCACCCACCGAGCTGGTGCGGCAGGCGCTGAGCGACACGGGCCTCTGGGACGCCGACCTAACCGCCCTCGCCGGCTTTACGGCCGCCGTGACGCGCTACCTGGGTCAGCTGCAGCTCGAAGGCGCGGCCGCTACTTTGGCCGGCATGTTGACTAAAAACCAGCGCGCGGCGGTTTAATTAAGTGAGGTTGCGCGGAGGGCATCGCCCTCCGCGTTCACCTCCGTTACTAGCTGATGTTACGCAGTCTTACCGCCCTCCGCGTTCACCTCACCCCCTAGCCCCCTCTCCAAAAGAGAGGGGGAACTAGCTCTAGCCTGTTTTAGATTGTAAATCAATTACTTAGATTAGAATTAAAACTAAAAAATAGTTCCCCCTCTCTTTTGGAGAGGGGGCTAGGGGGTGAGGTTGCGCGGAGGGCGATAAGACTGCGCAACCTCAGCTAGTAACACGTTTAATCAGTATTGCTGCCGCGTTTGGCACTCATTTCTATGAAGCACCTGGTTGCTAAAATTCACCCCGCCGATAATGTGCTCGTTGCCCTCACCGACCTGCCCATCGGCACGCCCGTGACCTGGGATGGGGTGACCGTGACGACTACCGAGAAGATACCGGCCAAGCACAAGCTGGCGCTGCAAGCCTTGCAGCCCGGCGACGAGGTGACCATGTACGGCGTGCTGGTGGGCCGCATGGCCGCGCCCGTGGCCCAGGGCGGCCTGCTCACCACGGCCAATATCAAGCACGCCACCGATTCGTATCAGGAAGGCCAGCACCCGCACCGCTGGGCGCAGCCCGACGTGAGCCGGTTCGCGGGCCGCACGTTCCTGGGCTTTCACCGGCTCGATGGGCGGGTAGGCACGGCCAACTACTGGCTGGTTATTCCGCTGGTTTTCTGCGAGAACCGCAACATTCAGGTGCTCGAAGAAGCCCTGGTGAACGACCTCGGCTACGCCCGCCGCAAGAGCTACCAGCCTCAGACCCAGGCCCTGCTGGAGCTGCTGCGGGCCGGCAAGTCGGTGGAGGAAATATTAGCTACCGACCTGCACTCGGCCGAAATGGGCCACCAACAGGTGAAGCCATTTCCGAACGTGGACGGCATTCGGTTTCTCAGCCACGAAGGCGGCTGCGGCGGCATTCGGCAGGATGCCCAGACGCTGTGCGGCCTGCTGGCCGGCTACATCACCCACCCCAACGTGGCCGGCGCCACGGTGCTGAGCCTGGGCTGTCAGAACGCGCAGGTGAGCATGTTGCAGGACGAAATCGCGAAGCGCGACCCGCACTTTGCCAAGCCGCTGTTTGTGCTGGAGCAGCAGAAAATTGGCACTGAGGAAGCCCTCGTGAGCGCGGCCCTGCGCCAGACTTTCGCCGGCCTCATGCAGGCCAACCAGCAGCAGCGCCAGCCCGCGCCGCTCAGCAAGCTCACCATCGGCCTCGAATGCGGGGGTAGCGATGGCTTCTCGGGCATCTCGGCCAACCCGGCCGTGGGCCACGTCTCGGACCTGCTGGTGGCGCTCGGCGGCTCGGTCATTCTGGCCGAATTCCCGGAGCTGTGCGGCGTGGAGCAGGAAATCGTGAACCGCTCGGTGGACCACGAAACGGCCCAGCGCTTCACCTCGCTCATGAAAGCCTACGGCGACCGCGCCGTGGCCGTGGGCTCGGGCTTCGACATGAACCCCTCGCCCGGTAACATCCGCGACGGCCTCATCACCGACGCCATGAAATCGGCGGGCGCGGCCCGCAAGGGTGGCTCGTCGCCGGTGGTGGCCGTGCTCGACTACCCCGAATTGGTCACCAAGCCCGGCCTGAACCTGCTCTGCACGCCCGGCAACGACGTGGAAAGCACCACGGCCGAAGTCGGCTCGGGGGCCAACGTGGTGCTCTTCACCACCGGCCTGGGCACGCCCACCGGCAACCCCATCGCGCCAGTCGTCAAAATCAGCTCCAATACTAAACTGGCCGAGCGGATGCCCGACATTATCGACGTGAACACCGGCACCGTCATCGACGGCGCGGAAACCATCGAGCAGGCCGGCGCGCGCATCCTGGAGTACGTGATTCAGGTAGCCAGCGGCCTGGAAGTGAGCGCCGTGCGCCACGGGCAGACTGATTTTATTCCGTGGAAGCGCGGGGTTTCTTTGTAGTCTTTAAGCATAAAAAAGAACGTCATGCTGAGCTTGTCGAAGCATCTCTACCGCGCCGGTCGCGGGTCGTTCAACGAAGCGGTAGAGATGCTTCGACAAGCTCAGCATGACGTTCTTTTTGCTCATTGCCAAACTGCTCACTGTTAATTGCTAATTGATTATGACTCCTTTCCTCTCCGACGACTTCCTGCTGCACACCGAAACCGCGCGCCAGCTTTACCACTTCCACGCCGCGCCGCAGCCCATTATCGACTACCACTGCCACCTGCCGCCCGACCAGATTGCCCAAAACCGGCAGTTTGAGAACCTCACCCAAATCTGGCTCTCCGGCGACCATTACAAGTGGCGCGCCATGCGCGCTAATGGCGTAAATGAGCGCTTCGTGACCGGCGATGCGTCGGACTGGGAGAAGTTCGAGAAGTGGGCCGAAACGGTGCCCTACACCGTGCGTAACCCACTCTATAACTGGACGCACCTGGAGCTGCGCCGCTACTTTGGCATCACCGAATTGCTGAATAAGGCGAGCGCCCGCCGCATCTACGACCAGTGCAACGCGCTGCTGCAAACCCCCGAATACGCGGTGCAGGGCCTGCTGCGCAGGATGAACGTGGTAACCGTCTGCACCACCGACGACCCGGCCGACTCGCTGGAGCACCACCGGGCGCTGGCAGCCACCGACTTTGGCACGCGCGTGCTGCCCACCTTCCGCCCCGACAAGGCTATGGCGCCCGAGGCCCCCGACTATAACCAGTATCTCGACCGCCTGGGCGCGGCGGCGGGGGTAGGGATTCAGACGTATGCCGACTTGCAGGCCGCCCTGCGCCAGCGCCACGACTTCTTCGCCGCGCAGGGGGGTAGGCTTTCCGACCACGGCCTGGAGCGGCTCTCCGCCGCCGATTATACGGAGGCGGAAGTAACGGCCATCTTCGCCAAGGCCCGCGCCGGGCAGGCACTGAGCGCGCCCGAAGTGGAGCAGTTTAAGTCGGCCCTGCTGATTTTCCTGGCTGAGCTGGATTGGGAGAAGGGCTGGACGCAGCAGTTTCACCTGGGTGCGCTGCGCAACAACAACACCCGCGCCCTGCGCCAGCTTGGCCCCGACACGGGCTGGGACTCGATTGGCGATTTTGAGCAGGGTAGGGCGCTGTCGCGCTTCCTCGACCGGCTCGACAACCAGGACAAGCTGGCCAAAACGGTGCTCTACAACCTCAACCCCGCCGATAACGACCTGTTTGCCACCATGATTGGCAACTTCCAGGATGGCTCAGTGGCCGGCAAGATGCAGTTTGGCTCGAGCTGGTGGTTTCTGGACCAGAAGGACGGCATGGAAAAGCAGCTCAACGCCCTCAGCAACATGGGCTTGCTGAGCCGCTTCGTGGGCATGCTCACCGATTCGCGCAGCTTCCTGTCGTTTCCGCGCCACGAGTACTTCCGGCGCATCTTGTGCAACCTGCTGGGCCGCGACGTGGAAAACGGCGAGTTGCCCGCCGAGGAATTGCCCTGGCTGGGCGAGCTGGTCGAAAAAATCAGCTACGGCAACGCCCGCGACTACTTCGGCTTTGCGCCGGCCGCCACGCCGGCAAGTGCGGGGGACTTTGGCGCTAACTAGCTGTTTATTAGAATTTTATCCTACCTGACAGGTGGCCGCGAAGCTGATTACCGATATCGTTTGCGTTAAAAAAGTGGCGTAAACTATGTTTTCCAGCAACTCAACGGCCTACCTTTCAAATCTTATTCCCGTGGTTAGCGCCCGGCCTACCCCCTGTAAAAAGGGCCAAGCGCTTGCCAATTCTCCTCCCTGATGAAGCAAGTCGTCACCTTCGGCGAAGTAATGATGCGGCTCTCGCCGCCGCTGAACTACCGGCTGCCGCAGACCGCTACCCTCGAAGTAACCTACGGCGGCGGCGACGCCAACGTAGCCGCTGCCCTCGCCCAAATGGGCGTGCCGGCCGCCCACGTTTCGGCCTTCCCGGCCAATGAGCTGGGCCACGCGGCCGCCAACCACCTGCGCCGCTACGGTGTCGATACGAATCATTGCCTCTTCACTGAAGGCCACCGGCTGGGGCTGTACTTCCTGGAAGTGGGGGCCTCGCTGCGGCCCAGCCGCATCGTGTACGACCGCGCCGGCTCAGCCTTCGCCCACCTCGACCCGGCCGCTTTCAACTGGGACGAGATTCTGAAAGATGCCGGCTGGCTGCACTGGACGGGCATTACGCCCGCCATTTCGGCCGCCGCCGCCCAGGCCACGGCCGACGCCATCGCGGCCGCGCGCCGGCTGGGCCTCACCGTCTCGGCCGACGTGAACTACCGCCGCAACCTGTGGCAATACGGCCAACGGGCGCAGGATGTGATGCCTGCACTCGTGGCCGGCTGCGATATCGTGGTCTGCACGGAGGGCGACGCCGACGACCTGTTTGGCATCAAGGCCGAGGCCAATTCGGACAACGGCTTTATTTCGATGAGTCAGCAATTGACCCAGCGTTTCCCCCACATCAAGCGCGTGATTGCGACCCGCCGCCAAACGCAGAGCGCCTCGCATGAGCGCATTTGCGGCCTGCTATGGGACCAGGGCGAGTTTTTTGAGACGCCCTTCTACGATATCTCGCCGGTGGTGGACCGCATCGGCGGCGGCGACTCATTCATTTCGGGCTTCATTTACGGCTCCAATACTTACGAGAGTCGGGCCGACGCGCTTTCGTTCGCCACCGTCGCTTCGGCCCTCAAGCATACTATTCACGGCGACATCAACCTGGTGACGCCCGCCGAAGTCGAGCACCTCATGCAGGGCAACCTGACGGGACGCTTGCTGCGTTGACTTTCAAGTATTAAAGCACCAAAAAGAACGTCATTCCGAGCTTGCCGAGGAATCTCGCTCGCATTAGCGAACGACACCCGAACGATTCGCAAGCGGCGCGAGCGAGATTCCTCGGCAAGCTCGGAATGACGTTCTTTTTGCTCCAGGCTCATTTCTACTACCCTATGCTTTCCTCCCAAAAAGTTATTGCCCGCACGCTGGCCGCGCCGCTGGTGCCGGTTTTTTACCACGCCGACGCGGCCTACGCGCAAGCAGTGGTGCGGGCCTGCTACGCCGGCGGCATCCGGGTATTTGAGTTTACCAACCGCGGGGCCAATGCGTTTGAGGTGTTTCAGGAGCTGGCTAAGCTGACCGAAAGCGACTGCCCCGACCTGGTGCTGGGCATCGGCACTATCTACACGGCAGCCGATGCCGAGCGTTTCATCGCGGCCGGCGCGGCCTTCGTGGTGCAGCCCGTGACGACCGCCGACGTGGCCGCCGCCTGCCAGCGCCACGACGTGGCCTGGCTGCCGGGGGCGCTGACGCCCAACGAGATACACGCCGCTACCCAGCTCGGCGCGCAAATCGTCAAAATCTTCCCCGGCAACTTCGTCGGCCCCGACTATATTAAGGCCGTGCGCGGCCCTATGCCCACCACCAAGCTCATGGTGACGGGCGGCGTCGAGCCCACCGAGGCCAGCCTCACGGAGTGGTTTGGCGCGGGCGTGAACGTGGTAGGCATTGGTTCCCAGCTTTTTAAGGGGATAGGCGACCCGGCCGCCATCACGGCGCGCGTAGCCCCGCTGATGCAGTTTTTACAGCAACAAGTCGCTGTTAACTGATGAACGATAATCGGTTGTCATGGCGAGCGCAGCGCGGCAATCGCCCCAGAACGACACCCGCACGACGCCCAAACGACTCGTTCTGGGGCGATTGCTTCGCAGGCTCGCAAGGACAGGCGATTACCCATTGCCCATTACTCACTACCCTATGAATCCCACCCTTCGCAGCTCGCCGCCGGGCACCGACACGTCGGTTATCGGCCGGTATCGTTGGACTATTTGTTCGCTGGTATTTTTTGCCACGACCATCAACTACCTCGACCGGGCGGTTATCTCGCTGCTGAAGCCGTATCTGGAAAAGGCATTCAATTGGAATTCGGGCGATTACGCCAATATTGAGATTGCCTTCAAGCTGGCTTACGCGGTGGGCATGATTGGGGCGGGGCGACTGATTGACAAGCTAGGCACCAAAATCGGCTACGCGCTTTCGACGGCGCTGTGGAGCGTGGCCGCGATGGGCCACGCGCTGGTGAGCAGCACGCTGGGCTTTGGGGTGGCGCGGAGCGCGTTGGGGCTGACGGAGGCCGGCAACTTCCCGGCCGCCATCAAGACCACCGCCGAGTGGTTTCCGCAGCGCGAGCGGGCGCTGGCCACGGGCATTTTCAACTCGGGTTCCAACGTGGGGGCCATCATCGCCCCGCTTTCGGTGCCGTGGATGGCGGAGCACTGGGGCTGGCAGTCGGCTTTCCTGGTTACGGGCGCGCTGGGCTTCATCTGGCTGGTGCTGTGGATGTTGGTGTACGACACGCCGGCCAACAGTAAGCGCCTGAGCCAGGCGGAGTTTGACTACATCAACGCCGATATTCCGGTGGGCCTGCCGGCCGAAGGCGTAACGGAGGAGAAGCCCAAGGTGGGCTGGCTGCCCCTGCTGGGCTTCCGCCAGACCTGGGCCTTCGTCATCGGCAAGTTCATTACGGACCCCATCTGGTGGTTCTACCTGTTTTGGTTGCCCGACTTTCTAACCAAGCAGTATCACCTCACGGGCACGGCCATCGCGCTGCCGGTGGCGGCCGTGTACGTGCTGTCGAGCATTGGCAGCGTGGGCGGCGGCTACCTGCCGCTGGGCTTTATGCGGCGCGGGATGCCGGCCTTCCAGGCGCGCAAGATGGCCATGCTGCTCATTGCTTTCTGCGTATTGCCGATTGTGTTTGCCGAGTATCTGGGCCACCGCAGCATGTGGCTGGCGGTGTTGGTAATCGGCATTGCGGCGGCGGCTCACCAGGCCTGGAGCGCCAACATCTTCACCACCGTGTCGGACATGTTTCCGAAGCGGGCGGTGGCCTCGGTCACGGGCATTGGCGGCTTTGCGGGCGGCATGGGCGGCATTGCGCTCACGGCCCTGGTGCAGAAGCGCATGTTTGTGCAGTACGAGGCCATTGGCCGGCTCGACCACGCGTATTTCATCATGTTTCTGATTTGCGGCGGGGCCTACCTGCTGGCGTGGGTGCTGATGTTCACGCTGGTGCCGCGCATGGAACCCATCACGCTCGACGCCCCTACCCCCCCTTCCGCCGTCTAACCCACTCCCTTTATGAAACGACTGCCCCTTGCCGGCGCGCTGCTGCTGGCCCTACCCCTGCTCGGCATGGCCCAAACCCCCCAACGCCTCAAGCCCCCACGCTCGCACGGTGCCTTGCTCGCCGCGGACGACAAAATGGCCGGGCGCAACGCCGCCGCCGCCAAGGAAGTGGAAGGGCTGGAGCGCCAGCGCTTCGCCGCCCAGGTAAGCAAAGACTACGCTTTTCTGGAAAAAGCCTTCGCCGACGACCTCGTGTACACGCATTCCAGCGGCAAGCAGAACGACAAAACGGAGTACCTGCAAAGCATCCGCGACGGCAAGAGCGTGTATGATAAGATTGACGTGGTGAACATGAACGTGCGCGCTTACAACGGCGGCACCGTGGCCGTGGTGAATGGGCAACTAGTTATTTACCAGCCCAATAAAGCCGACGGCTCGCCCAACGTGGCCCACCTCAAGTACGTCACCACCCAGATTAAAGACCCCGCAAAGGGTTGGCAGGTGGTGCTGTGGCAGTCGCAGAAGCAGCCGGAAGCCAAGTAGAAAACACTTGTCCTTGCGAGCGCAACGCAGTGGAGCGCGGCAATCTTTCCTTGCCGTTCGCATCCTATCAGTTACTAATCCAACGATTAGGAAAGATTGCCGCGCTCCACTGCGTTGCGCTCGCAAGGACAGTCGATTTAGTTGCAGCAAGCTATTTATAATTATGCCCCCTATCCCCCCTCCTTCGCACGACGACCTGGCTACGCCCGTCGGTACTACCCTGGAGCGCTATATTATGCGTAAGCAGGCCGAGTTTCCGTTTGCCACCGGCGAGCTGAGCCAGCTGCTGCGCGACATTGCCCTGGCCAGCAAGATTATGGTGCGCGAGGTGAGCCGCGCCGGCCTCAGCGGCCTCGCCGACGTGGTGGCGCCCGAGGGCCAGGACACGCCGCCCCGCCACCGCCTGGGCGAGGAAGCGCACGTGCGCTTCGTGCGCGCCCTCACCAACGGCCGCGAGTGCTGCGCCATCCTGAGCGAAGCCAGCACCGAGATGATTGATACCGGCAACCACGACGGCCGCTACGTGGTGGCGCTCAACCCGATGAATGGCTCGGTGAGCCTGGACTTTAACGTGAGCACGGGCACCATTTTCAGCATCTACCGGCGCGTGAGTCGCTACGGCGGGCCGGCGCGGGTCGAGGATTTTTTGCAGGGCGGGCGGGCGCAGGTGGCGGCGGGCTACATCCTCTACGGCTCCAGCGTGATGCTGGTGTACACGACCGGGCACGGCGTGGCGGGCTTCACCTACGAGCCGAGTCTGGGCGAATTTTTCCTCTCGCATCCCAGGCTGACCATTCCGGCCACGGGCGAGGTATTTTCCTGCAACGAGGGCAACTGGTTTGACTTCCCGGAGTTTGCCCGCACCTTCCTCACCACTTGCAAGGAGCGCCGCATGGCCGCCCGCTACGTGGGCTCGCTGGCCGCCGACTACCACCGCAACTTATTCACGGGCGGCATCTACCTCTACCCCCCCACCGGGCAGTGGCCCAGCGGCGAGCTGCGCCTGCTCTACGAGTGCTACCCCATTGCCTTCGTGACCGAGCAAGCTGGCGGCCTGGCAGTTACGGGAGCCGGAGACGTGCTCGACGTGCTGCTCACCGCCGACCTGCACCAGCGCGTGCCGCTGTTTGTGGGCTCCTCGGAGCTGGTGCGCGAACTGCAAAGCGTGGCCGCCGCTTGATTCAATTAGCAGTCAGCACCTATCAATTATCGGCCGAATCGGTTACTGGCTAAGTATAAGCAGTAGGTATATCAACCGCTACCCGCGCGCCGATAAGCTGCTCATTGGTCACCAATACCTGACAACTGTTTTTTCTCCATGCCGAAAATCATCGCACCCGAAGTCGAGTTCAGCCAGCTGCTGGCCGACCTCAAGCAGGCTACCCCCGAAATTTTCACCGCCGAGGGCGGCTACCTCAATCTGCTTGAAGGCCGCTGGCAGGAGCCGGGCCAGCCCAAGCCCTTCCACTCGCCCATCGACGGCACCGACATTGGCTCGCTGCCCATGCTTCAGCACGACCAGGCCCTGCGCGCCGTGCGCGCCGCCAAGGGCGAAGCCGCCGCCTGGGCCGCCACCGACCTCGACGAGCGCAAGCGCCGCGTGCAGGACTGCCTCGACCACCTGCGCCCGCACATTGACCTGGTTAGCAAGCTCTTGATGTGGGAAATCGGCAAGACCTACAAGCTGGGCTTCAACGACATTGACCGCGCCGTGGAGGGCGTGCAGTGGTACGTGGACAATATCGAAGGGATGCTCGGCGACCGTAAGCCGCTGGGCCTGGTCAGCAACATCGCATCCTGGAACTACCCGATGTCGGTGCTGATGCACGCGGTGCTGGTGCAGGTGCTGTGCGGCAACTCGGTGATTGCCAAGGCCCCCACCGATGGCGGCTTTATCTCGCTGAGCCTCACTTTTGCCATCGCGCGCCGCGCCGGCCTGCCCGTGACGCTGGTGAGCGGCCCCGGCGGCGAGCTAAGCGACGTGCTGGTGAAGGACCCCGCCGTGGACTGCCTCAGCTTCGTGGGTGGCCGCTACAACGGCCGCAACATCGCCGACGCGCTGGCTTCGCAAGACAAGCGCTATATGCTGGAGATGGAGGGCGTAAACACCTACGGCATCTGGAACTACTCGCAGTGGGACACCCTGGCCGAGCAGCTCATCAAGGGCTACGACTACGGCAAGCAGCGCTGCACCGCCTACGTGCGCTGGGTGGTGGAGCGCCGGCTATTCCCGGAGTTTCTGGAAACCTACACCAAGGCCATCGGCAGCCTCAAAATCGGCAACCCTACCCTCGTGGATAAGGCCGGCGACAAGCTGCCCGACCTGGCTTTCGGCCCCGTTATCAACGCCCGCCAGGCTGAGGACCTCGACCGTCTTTACGCCGACGGCCTCAAGACCGGGGCTATCCCCTTTTACGAAGGCAAGCTGGATGACAATCTCTTCCTGCCCGGCCAGGACCGCGCGGCCTACCGCGCCCCGCGCGCGCTGGTGGGCCTGCCCCGCCAGGCCGAGCTGTACTTCAAGGAGCCCTTCGGCCCCATCGATTCGGTGGTGCTGGTGGACCGCGTGGAGGAGTTGGTGGGCGAGATGAACATCTCGAACGGCGCGCTGGTGACGGCCCTCGGCTCGGACGATACTCAGTGGGCCACCCGCACCGGCAAGGAGCTGCGCGCCTTCAAGGTGGGCATCAACAAGCTGCGCTCGCGCGGCGACCGCGAGGAAGTATTCGGCGGCCTGGGCGAGAGCTGGAAAGGCGCTTTCGTGGGCGGCAAGCTGCTGGTGGAAGCCGTGACTCAGGGCAACCCAGGGCAGGCCGTGCTCGGCAACTATCCCGACGCTATTCTGCTGCCGGAAAAGGCGTAGGTCATTTAAGTAGCAAACAAAAAGCCCCCAATCACGATGACTGGGGGCTTTTTAATAACGTCGTGGCAACGATTTTACAGTTTATCTAAATCCCCTAATAATAAATCCTCTAATTCTTGCCGTTCAGTATGGTCAGCCCGATAAAGTAGAGAAGTGTATTCATCGGGGTTGGTTTCTACGTCTTTTTTAATAATAGTAAGTGTGCCGTTCGTTTCTTTATTAGGACTTACGCACTTGGTGGTAACTTGAGAAAAAGCCTAGCCCAATGGTGACGCAAGCAACCTACATCGAGTACCTGCTCAGTACGCCCCGCAATTATACGTGCACGCACCTTGCCGAGCACTTGCCGCAGGTGAGCCACGACCAAGTGAACCGGTTTTTGCGCCGCAGCTCGTTCTCACCCACGCAGTTGCGGGAGTTGGTGCTACCCTTGTTGAGTGACTCGCCCGAGGCCTTTTTGTTCGTCGACGACAGTGTGCAGGACAAGCGCTACAGCCGTTTTATCGAGGTGGCCAAGCGCCAGTACTCCGGCGCCGCCCACGGCTTGGTGACCGGCATCTGCTTGGTCAACCTGGTGCACAGCAGTGGGGAGGCCGGTGATTTTCTGCCCCTGGACTACCGCGTGTACGCCCCGCAGCAGGATGCGCTGAGCAAGAACGAGCATTTCCAGGCCATGTTCGCCCACGTGGTGGCCGAAGACAAAATCCAGGCCCGCACCCTCTTGTTCGATGCCTGGTACAGCGGCAGCGAGAACCTGAAGCGCATTCACCGCGCCGGTTGGACGTTTTTCACGACCCTGAAAAGCAACCGGTTGGTGAGTGCGAACAAGGAGACGGGCTATCAAGCCCTGGACGCAGTGGACCCGCCGCCGGGCGGGTGGAGCACGGGGTTGGAAGTGCGCTTAAAGCAGGTGCCGTTTGCGGTGCGTTTGTTCAAGCTGGTCGCCGCCAACGGCGACATTG
Source organism: Hymenobacter psoromatis (assembly GCA_001596155.1). NCBI lineage: Bacteria > Pseudomonadati > Bacteroidota > Cytophagia > Cytophagales > Hymenobacteraceae > Hymenobacter > Hymenobacter psoromatis. Next base: position 1,641,174 of record CP014771.1, read on the forward strand.
AATGGGTCGTGACCAATAACTTCGCCTTCACCCTGACCCAGCAACTCGTCGAAGTCACGACCCGCACGCGCTGGCAGGTGGAAGAGTTTCACCGCAGCTTCAAGCAGCTCACCGGGGCTGAAAAATGCCAGTGCCGCCGTGCCCAGGCCCAGCGCAACCACTTGGCTTGTTGCTACCTGGCCTGGGTGTCCTTGCGCCAGTTTGCCCGCCAAACCGCCCAAACCCTGTACCAAGCCCATCAGCAGCAGTGGGCTCCTTATCTGCGCCAGTTGCTAGCCAAACCCCTCATTCCAGCGCTAATACCGACGAGTGCGTAAGTCCTATTTATAATGCTCATGCCAGCGGTTGAATAGCTTATTACGAGCGCGCTGCTGTTTTTTATCTGGAGAACAAACCCATACGACGATAGCGGCAGGATTTTGGGTCAATTCCTGCTCAGCTACTGCCATCATCGTCGCCTCCAGGCGAAAATCCCGGCCATTATCGCGAGCAGTAGGGTCAAGAAGCTCCAAACCCAGTACTACCCCATTGGCTTGGAGCGGTGGTTCGGGAAAATCATAAGTGGTAAACGTAATAAAATACGTGCGGGCTTTATCGTCTATAAACTCATAAATCCTGGCCTCCGGCAGTACCTTTAAGTGGCAATGATAGGGGCGTAATGAAGGTAATATCATTGTTTAATGTATTGTTTTTTGGGTCACGAACGTAGGCTGCGATACGCGCTTTATCAGTCGTGATTTGGTTGATGACTTTTTTCCAGTCCATTTTTTTAGTTTGCGTTGCCACGGCGATAAATTGTAAAAGTGTTTAGGATAGACCAAGTACAAAGGTAATCGGCGACCTGCTTTCAACGTGCTCCTATTGAGTAGAGTTCGGCGGCCTGGGAAGCGCTTTAGTAGGCTGCAAACTGCTCGTGGAGGCCGTGATAGGCAATTACCCCGACGCTATTCTGCTGCCGGAGAAGGCGTAGGATTTCGTTCTAAAATGTATCGGGGCCGTTTTCCAGCTGGAAAGCGGCCCTTTTGCTCTCTACCCCACCCGCCCGTAATGAACAAGCTAATCGCGCTGCTCTTCGTCTTGGCCGCCTTGCGCGCCCACGCCCAGGCCCCTACCCCCGTCCTCGACTGGAAAGCGGCCGCCACGCTGCCCACCTACCTGCTTCAGCAGGTGCACCAGCAGTACGGGCCGCGCCGGGCGGCGCTGGATGCCGCGCTGACCTCGGCGGCGGGCACGGCCGCCTATCGCGACTCGGCGCGGGCGCGGTTCCGGCGGGTGCTGGGGCCGCTGCCGGCGCGCACGCCGCTGCGGGCGCGGGTGGTGGGCACGGTGCCGCAGCCAGGCTTTCGAATTGAGAAGATTATCTACGAAAGCCTGCCTCACCACCACGTTACGGCCAATTTGTACGTGCCGGAGGGCCGGGGCCAAAAGCCAGCGGCGCTGCTGTTTTGCGGGCACGAGAACGCGAGCAAGGCTACCCCCTCGTACCAGCTCACGGCGCGGCTGCTGGCCCGCAACGGCTTCGTGGTGCTGGTTATCGACCCGGTTTCGCAAGGAGAAAGAATGCAGCTGACCGATGCCAGCGGCAAGTCGCTGACGCGCGGCGGCACTACCGAGCATACCTTGCTTAATGCCGAAGCCAACCTAGTGGGCCGCACCCTACCCGCCGAAGAGTTATGGGATAACGTGCGCGGCCTCGACTACCTGCTGACCCGGCCCGAGGTGGACGCCGCCCGCGTGGGCTGCCTCGGCAACTCGGGCGGGGCCACGCAAACCGCCTATTTCATGGGCTACGACGAGCGGGTGAAAGTGGCGGCGCTGGGCAGCTACGTGGCCGCCGGCGAACGCAACCTTACCCTCACCGGCCCCGCCGATGGCTGCGTGATGCTGCCCGGTGCCGGCGCGGCCGGCCTCGACGTGGCCGACTGGCCCATTATGTTCGCGCCCCGGCCGGTGCTGCTGCTCACGGGCCGCTACGACTTTGTGGACCAGACTGATATGGAGGCTGCTTTCACCGACGTGCGCCGGGCCTACGGCGCGCTGGGCCAGCCCGAGCGAGCCGCTATTTTTACGTATGACGACGGCCACGGTATCTCGGCACCCAAGCGGGCGGCGGCGGTGGCCTGGTTTCGGCGGTGGCTGGGGGTAGGCGGCCCGGCTGTGCCCGAAGACGCCACGCCCGCCTTGCCCGAAGCCACGCTGCGCTGCACGGCCACCGGCCAGGTCAACACCAGCTTCCGGGACGAGCAAACGCTGGCCGACCTGCACCGCGCCGCAGCCCACGCGCTGGCCGCCCGGCGCGGCCAGCCCACCGGCGCGGCGCTGGCCGCGCTGGTGCGGCGGCAGTTAGACACTGGTAGTGAAAGAGGCCAAATTACTGGTATCGACGCGGGCGACACGCTGCGCCAGCCTGGCGGCCTGGCCTGGCAAAGCCTGATTTTTCGGCGGGCCGGCGAGCCGCCGCTGCCGGCGCGGCTACTGCTGCCCACCGGCCCTACCCCCCCGGCGCGCCTCGTAGTGTGGCTGCCCGACCGGGGAATGGCCCCGGTGCTGCGCGACAGCGCCGCCCGCCTGGCCGCCTACCAGCGCCAGGGCACGGCCGTGCTGCTGGCCGACCTGCGCGGCCTGGGCGAAACCACCGACCCAGCCGCGTTCAACGACCCTAAATACTACAACCAGGAATACCGCGATGCCCTGCTGGCGCTGCATCTGGGCCGGCCGCTGCTGGCCCAGCGAGTGCTGGACGTCAGCACGTTGCTGACTTTTATCCGCAACGAGGGCTGGTTGGGGCAGCTTCCGCTGCTGCTGCGGGCCGACGGGCGGGCGGCGCTGGTGGCCCTGCACGCGGCCGTGCTGAGCCCGCGCGTGTCGAAAAAGCTTTATACTCTGGTGGCTGATATGCCGCAGCCGCCCGGCACAGCGCCTGTTTGGATACCTCAAATTGACCAGGTGCAGGTGAGCGGCGGGCCGGATTCGTGGCTTTATTACCTGGAAAACCCAACGGTGAAGGATGCTTACTCGGAGCTGCTACCGGACGCGCTGCGCCTCTACGACGTGCCCGACCTACGCCGGGCGCTGGGTATTCGATTGGTAGCCAATTAGAAGGAATAGCTTTAGGGCTTACGCAAGAGACGTTTGTCGTAGTGAGCGCAGCGCGGCAATCGCGTCAGCACGACACCCGCGCCGGTCGTTCTGGTGCGCTTGCTTCGCCCTGCTCACCACGACAGACGTTTTGTGCGTAAGTCCCATAATTTAAAAATCTAAACCCGGTTCCTGATAGAGGGTGAGAACGGAGCCGTGGGTCGCTACCTGCCGCCACCGCCTAACTCTCGCAGAAGCAGCCCAAAACCGTGCAGCAGGCCCTGGGCACCCTCTCATGAGCGAGCCAGCGCTTGCGAGCCGTGCTTATCCCCGCCCAGTGCAACCAGCTACCAGGGCTTCAGACTGGTGCTGCCGCCTGCAAAAACCTTTGCTGCCCGGTCGTGCGCCAAGCCTTTCGCGGCCAAGAATGGCAAGCGGCAAATGAACAGTTTTCGAGTAAAAGAAAATTATTTTTTGAGTAGGACTTACCAATGAGTAATTTGGATTGCTGAAAATCAAAAGTCTGTTGTACCTTTGAATCAGTCAAACGCGGCAGCGGCCTTTTGACGGCTGCCGCGCTTCTCGTTTTTACTCCCTCTTACTCTCCCTTTGCTCATGAAATCACTGCTTACCCCTGCTATTTGCCTGTTAGTTATCGGCCTGTCTGCCAAGCCAGTAGCCGCGCAGAATATCGACGCTGAGCGCGCTACCCCCAGCCTGGGCCTCATTGCCGGGGGCGGCATTAAGGCCAGCCCGCTGGTGCGCTACCTGGCCGCCACGCTCCAGCTTTCGCAGCAGCAGACGGTAGCCGTGCAGGAAGCGGTGCAGAAGCACCGCCGCCTGACGCGCACCCCGGCTTTGCTCACGGAATGCCTGCAAAAAGTGCTGCCCGCCCAGGAGTTTGACCGCTACCTGGCGCTGCAAGACGACGCGGACGCGTTCAAGAATCTGCGCTCCCTGGCAATGTATTAGCTGACTGCCACGGTGGGCGGCCATACGGGGCCAGCCGCGCGGCACGGGTAACAACCTATGGGCGGCTGGTATTTCAGGTGGTAGAGCTAAAGCCTGGGAGCGCGAGCAGACTGTAAAACAACGCGTTACCGGTTCACCGCCCTACCCCGTCACTCGCCGCCGAAACCGCAGGCGCAGCTCCCCGGCGGGCCGCAGGGTGATAAGCGGATTCATGCCCGGTATCGGCGCGTTGGCGGGCTCCACCCGAAATTCGCGCAGGGCCTGAATCAGGACTAATTGCAGCTCGGTGAGGGCAAACTGCTGGCCCACGCACAGGCGCGGCCCACCGCCGAAGGGCAGGTAGCCGTAGGGCGGCGGCACGGGCTCGGCACCGGGCGCAAAGCGCTCAGGCTGAAATACTTCCGCCTCGGGCCACAGGCCAGGGTGGTGGTGCAGGCCGTAGATGTAGAGTGAAAAAATGGTGCCCTTGGCAATGGGCACTCCCTCGAATTCGTCGGCTTCGGTGGCCGTGCGGTCAATTATCCAGGCGGGCGGGTAGAGGCGCATGGCTTCCTGCACCACGTGCAGGGCGTAGGGCAGCCGGGGCAGGTCTTCAAACTCAACCGGCTGGCCACCAGGCAGCTCGCGCTCGATTTCGGCGGCCAGCTTATCCTGCTTCTCGGGGTGGTGGGCCAGCAGCGCGAAGGCCCAGGCCAGGGCATTGGCCGAGGTTTCGTGGCCGGCAATGAGCAGGATATTCAGCTCGTCGAGCAACTGGTTTTCACTCATCGCCGTGCCGTCGTCCTCGTAGCGGGCATCGAGCAGCATTTGCAGCAGGTCATCGGGGGGTAGGGCGTCGGCGGGGGCGGCCGCCAGCGCCGCCTCGTGCCGTAATATGGCCCCGCGCACCAGCTCGCGCAGGTTGCGGGCCAGCTGGTCGTGGCGGCCGTAGCTGCCCCGCACCCAGTGCCAGGGCCGCAAATAAGGCTGCCGGATGGTGCCCACGTAAAATGCCTGAATGGCCGTGAGCCAGTCGCTGAGCCGCGTGAGTTGCTCCTCGCCCAGGCTGTCGCCAAAAACCGACCGCGCTACGATGCGAAACGCCACCCGCGTCATGGCGGCGTGCGCATCCAGCTCCGCTACTGCTTGCTGGTCAGTTAGTTGCGTCGCCAGGTCCTGCACCCATTCGGCGGCCGCCCGGCGCATGAGGCGCGTGAGGCCCGCCAGCCGCTGCCGATGAAAGCCCGGCTGAATGAGCCGGCGCTGGCGCAGCCAGTCGGCACCCTCGTTGGTGAGCAGGCCGCGGCCCAGGTAGCGCACCAGCCCGTGCGTGAGGTCCGACTTGGCGTAGCGGCGGTGGTTTTTTTGCAAGATATGCTGCACCAAAGCCGGGTCGCGGGTCACGACGGAGGGCCGCGCACCACCCAGGAACAGATGCACCGTGTCGCCGTAGTGCGCCAGCAGCTTGTTGAGGTTGCCCACCGGGTCGCGGGCCGCTTGCAGCGAGCTGCGCAGGGTTATGAGGCGGGGTATGCGCGGCCAGGCGGGGGTAGGGAGCGGAGTATCAACCATAATTTCAAGCAGGCAATACGAGTTCGCGGGGCAGCTCAAACTTCAGCTCGCGGCTCTTTTTGCGGCCGTGCAGCTGGGTCAGCAAGTCATCAAGCTCAGGCTTGTATTCGAGCCACAGGTCTTCGTGCAGGTGCTTGGGAATGAGATTGGTGAGGCGCACCACCAGCCGCGCCGCGCCCACGAAAAAACCCTGGTAAACGCTGTCAAACTGCCCGGTGTAGTTCTCAAAAATTAGCCGCAGCGTGTACATGCTCAGGTCAATTTCGAGCTGCTTGCTTTTGGTGACGCGGCGGGCGCGGGCGGCCTCCTGCACGGCGGCGCGCAGGGCCTTCACGAGGCTGCGGTTGAGCAGGCGGCCCGTCACGGCCACGTTGAACAGCTCGTGGATGCGGTCGGCGCTGGCCTCGTACACGGTGGCCACGGTCGCATCGGCCAGCAGCTCAAAGGCATACGTGTCGTAGAGCTCGGCGTCGCGGCGCACGGCGCGCAGCAGCAGCGCCGCCAGCTCCTTGTCGGAAAGGCGGGTCAGCGCTTTTTTAAATTCGGCGGAAGGAACGGGCATTTAGTAGAAAGGAAGAAGTAGAAAGGAAGGATGGGGACTTGTGACCAGCGCACTCCTGGCTCCCACTTCCTGCGTTCTCATCAGCAAAACCGGCGAAATCGGGCCGGAAATTTACGCCCGGCGGCCCCTACCCCCCCGCCGAGCCCGAACGCGCAGGGGCCAGGAACCGGACCGGACCGGCCATTATTACTGTTTTCGACGAAACGAAACCGGCGTGCGTGCGGTTATCAGCCGATACCCACGTACTACCAACGGCCCCGGCCACCGTATTTTTGCGTCATGGCTTTTCCCGCTACCCGCCCACAAACTGACTACCAGGATGACGTGCTGCTGCTCGAAGAAGAGCAGGAGCTGCGCACCCTCATAGTATATAATGACGACGTAAATACGTTCGAGCACGTTATCCAGACACTCATCGAGGTGTGCGGCCACGAGCCCGAGCAGGCTGAGCAATGCACGCTGCTCATCCACCACAAAGGCAAGTGCGCGGTCAAAAATGGCACCTACGAGGAGCTGGAGCCCCGCTGCTCGGCCATTCACGACCGGGGCATTTCGGCGGATATTGTTTGATTATTTACTTGATGGGGCGGTTTTGTCATTGCGAGCAGAGCGAAGCAATCGCACCCAAACGATACCCGAACGGCTCGTTCTGGTGCGATTGCTTCGCTCTGCTCGCAATGACAAAACCGTTTTATTCCCAGAATGGATTTTCCTTCCAAGCTCATTGAAAACGCGGTAGTGGAGCTGTCGCGGCTGCCCGGCATTGGCAAAAAAACGGCGCTGCGCCTGGCCCTGCACCTGCTCAAGGCCGAAAGCGACACCACCGCCAACCTGGCCGAGGCACTGGCCAAAATGCGCTTCGACATTACGTATTGCCGCACCTGCCACAGCATTTCGGACAGCGAAGAGTGCAGCATTTGCGCCAATAAACTGCGCGACCACGCGATGGTGTGCGTGGTGGCCGACGTGCGCGACGTGATTGCCATCGAAAACACGGGGCAGTACCAGGGCGTGTACCACGTGCTAGGCGGCGTTATCTCGCCCATCGAGGGGGTAGGGCCGGCCGATTTGCAAGTCGATTCGCTGGTGGCCCGCGCGGCGGCCGAGGACTCCGAAATCCGCGAGATTATCCTGGCCATCTCGCCCACGATGGAGGGCGACACCACGGCTTTCTACCTGTCGCGCCGCCTGCGCGACTTCGAGAGCCTGAATATCAGCACCATCGCTCGCGGCATCCCGATGGGCGGTGAGCTGGAGTACGCCGACGAAATCACGCTCGGCCGCAGCATCGTGGAGCGTCAGCGCCAGGCCCGCTAGCTTACCCTTGCGGGGCGGGGGTAGGAACCTTTCCAATGACCTTCGCCGGGATGCCCACGGCTACGCTATCGGGCTCGATATCTTTGGTGACCACGCTGCCCGCGCCGATAACCGAGTTGGCCCCAATCCGCACGCCCGGCAGCACGACGGCCCCGGTGCCCAGCACGCAGTTGGGACCCAGCGCCACGTGCCCCGACAGGTGGACGCCGGGGCTTAGCTCGCAGTAGTTCCCCACCACGACATCGTGGCCGATGGTACAGTTCAGGTTAACCAGCACGCCTTCCCCCAGCGTGATGTCGGCGGTGAGCACCGCGCCACTCATTATGTTGCAGCCGGGGCCTAGTGTGGTGCCAAACACGCCAATGGTGGCCCGCGGCGAGAGCGTTGAGGTTAGTATGCCGCCGGCCTGACGCAGCTGGTGGGCCAGCAGCCGGCGCGTTTGGGGGCGGCCGGTGCCCAGGGCAAAGCGCGGGTTTTGGGCCAGCCACTGCCCGGCCGCGGCCGGGGTGCGCAACACCGGGTAGCGCCCGAACAGCAGCGCGGGGGCATCGGGAGTCAGGTCGTCATAAAACGCCAATTTTACCTTATTGTCGGCCTGGTAGATGACTTCCAGCACTTCTTTAGCAAAGCCTTGGGCCCCTGCGATTAACATAAATAGAAAATGCGATGAGTACGAGTGGCTTTATAGCGAGCTAATGGCCGCCAGGTGAGCCGTGAAGTGCTGATTGTGCCACTGCACGGTGCCCGCGTCCTGCCAGCCGGCGGCCAGCTGCTGATTCAGAAAATCGGGCTGCCAGGTGGTGGCTTCGGCAATTTTTTTGACCTTCACCTGAAAGCGGCAGCTGGTTAAATCGACCTGGTGCTGGTGAGCCCAAAAGGCGGTGAAGCTGCGGAGGCTGGCTTCCAGGCGCGGCTGGCTGATGCGCCCCGACACGGTGCCGTAGGTCCATTTGAGCCACACTGCCCCGGAGAGGTAGGCCCCCGGCTGCCCGCTGGGCCGGGTGAGGGGCAGAAACTGCTCGACGCCATCGGGACCCGTGTAGGTAACGGCCACCAGGCGGGTGTAGCCCGCGAAGTGCTCGTCGAGCGCGATGGGATGGTTGGTAATGCCAAAAAAGTTGCGCGCCGGCCCCGCTGTTGCCGCTGACACCCGCGCCAGCCCCCGGCCGGCCCACGTGCCGTCCAGCCCCGACTTGCGCCGCAGCAGCTCCACCAGCGGCGTTTGGTAAGAGGCCAGGCCTTGCAGCAACACCAGCCCCGCCAGCCCCAGCGCCGCGCCCGCCGGCTTAAAATCGCGCCGCGCCTCCCCTGGCGGTAATTGCCCGGCTTCGCCGGGGGTAGGGAAGGCCGGCGCGAAGAAGCCGCGGATGCCCGGCAGGCGCAGCAGCCGCGCCAACGGCCGCAGGCCAGCAGTAGCCGCGGGCCGCAAGCGCTGCCAGCAGCCCGCCGGCACCAGCAGCAAATACAGACTGCCAAAGCCGATGGCAAACAGCGGAAACGGAAACAGCAGCAGAATGCCCAGGTGCAGCCCGACGCCGATGGTCAGCACCACCAGACGGTACTTGCGCCAGGGAAACAGGAAGATAAAGAAAAACTCAAAGGCCAGCGTGAGGTAGCCCAAAAACTTGACCAGAAACTCATTATTCAGGATAAAGGAGCCGTTGAGCCGGGTTTCGTAGGGTAGCGACAGGGTTTTCCACATGCCCAGGCCGGCCAGCCACATGGGCGAGGTCAGCTTATAAAGCGTCGAATCAAGGTACACGAAAGCGAGGCCGAGCACGATGGGCGCGTAGTAGGCCAGCTGGCTGACCGTAGTGGGCGGCTGGTAGCAAAACCGGGTGGTCGAATAGCGGAGTTGGAGCCGCAGCCGGTCGAGCGACAGCCGGCGGCTCAGGGGCAGGAACAGGAAGAGAAAGCTCATGCTGATATACACCGGCGTCATCATGTAGGCGTAGGTTTTCAGTGAGGAAAAAAACACCAGGCAAAACCCATAGTTTACCAGCGCCGCCGGCCCCGTAAACAGCCCGAGCACCAGCAGGGCCAGCGTCATCATCCACAGCAGCAGGGGGGTAGTGAAGCCAATCTCCCCCGTTTCTAGGAAGGGAATTACGTCGAAGACGAGGTGGCGGAAGTAGAAGAGGTGGAGCACCTCGGCCAGCAGCACCAAGCTAAAAACAATGCGAAAAACGGCCAGCCCCGTGCCATCCACCTGCTTGTCATACACCCGCTTAAACTTCTGGTAAAGCGTAGGCCAACGGGCGCGCGGGGGGTAGGAAAACGGCATGGGAGGAAGAGCGAAAATACGGCGGCAGCAAGTTAGCGCGCGGCAGAAGCCTGGGCACCGCGCCGGGCCAGGCCCCTGGCCAGCCGCAGGCCGGCCCCGGCCAGGCTGGCCAGGCCATCGAGGCGGAAGCCTGAGCCCAGGCGCACGGCTTGCCTGATAAAGCGGCTCGCCTCGGCCGGGTAGCCGCTATTGGCGTACACGTTGGCCGTGGTCAGGTACAGGTCGTAGAGGTGGGCGCGCAGTGGGGCGCGGTGGGGCGTGCCGGCGTAGTGGTGCCACAGCTGCTCATACATTCGCAAGAAACTCAGGATGTTGAGGTGGCGCGGGGTCCCCGACCAGATGCCCCCCTGGTGAATGCGGTACACGCCCATCACGTCGGGTAGCCGCTTCACCTTGCCCAGCTCGGCACACAGCACTACCAGCGGAAAGTCGATGGGCTTGACCGCGAACAGCCACGCCGGCCACGCCACCAGCCCGTTGCGCAGCACGATGGAGCCCGTGCTGACCACTGTGTAGATGGGCAGCAGGAAATCAGCAAACGTAAACACGTCCTGCGTCAGCGCGTGGGGCACCGCGTTGGGCCGCGAGCCATCCTCGTACTGGTCAGCCACCGCATGAAAGCACAGCGAAAAGTCGGGGTGCGCGTCCAGCCACGCCACCTGCTTGCGCAGCTTGCGCGCGTCGGTCCAGTAGTCGTCGCCTTCGAGCAGGGCCACGTACTGGCCCCGGCAAGCCGCCAGGCAGGCCCGAAAATTGGCCCCCATGCCCACGTTGCGCGGGTGGTAGATGGGCCGCAGCCGGTCGGGGTAGCGCTGCGCGTAGGCTTGCACGAGGCGGCGCGTGCCATCGGGCGAGCAGTCTTCGCCCACGATTAGCTCGTAGGCAAAGTCCACGTCCTGCGTCAGTACGCTGTCGAGGGCCTGGGCCAGAAATTTTTCGTGGTTGTAGGCCAGCACTACCACGCTCACTTTGGGGATTGGCGAAGCCGTTGGTTGCATAGCGGGCGGCCTTAAACGGGCACGGTGCTACCCACCGCCAGCCGCACCAGCCCGGCAATGCGGACTACCTGCTCGGCCGGGAGCTGGGGGTAGAAGGGCAGGCACAGCACCCGCGCCGCCACGTCTTCCGACACTGGGCAGGGTGCCGCGTCCGGCAGGTAGGGCAGGTGGTTGAGCGAAGGGAAAAAGTAGCGGCGCGTGTCAATGTCGTGTTCGGCCAGCAGGGCCTTCACTTGCAGCAGCTGCTGCTCGTCCTCAAACAAGACCGGAAAGTAGGCGTAGTTGTATTCGGTGTGCGCGGGAATAATGGGGTAGTCCAGCGGCAGGCCCGCCAGCTCGTGCCGGTAGGTGCGGTAAAGCTCGGCGCGGGCCGCTATAAACCCCGTCACCCGCGGCAGCAGGCACAGGCCCATCGCCGCGTGCAGCTCCGAGTTTTTGCCATTAATGCCGACCCGGAAATGCTCGTCGCCCACGTGGCCAAACGACTTCAGCAGGTTGAGCTCCCGCGACAGCGACTGGTTGTTCAGGAGCAGCGCCCCGCCTTCGGCAGTGTGGAAGAGCTTCGTCGCGTGAAAGCTACAGGCCGTAATATCGCCATAGCTCAGCAGCGAGCGGCCCCCTAGCCGGGTGCCAAACGCGTGCGCGCCGTCGTAGATGACCCGGAGCCCGTGCCGCCGGGCAATGGCCGCAATCGCCACCACATCACAGGGGTAGCCATACACGTGGGTAGCCAGAATAGCCGTAGTGCGCGGGGTAATGGCGGCCTCAATCTGGCTGGCATCCAGGCAAAACGTCCGGGGCTCAATGTCCACGAACACCGGCACGCAGTGCTCCCAAAGAATGGCGGAAGTAGTGGCCACGTAGGAAAAGGGCGTCGTAATAATCTCCCCCGTCAGCGCCAGGACCCGAATAGCCAGCTGCAAGGCAATAGTGCCATTAGAGGTGAAATGCACGTACGGAATATCCAGATACCGGCTCAGCTCCTCTTCCAGCTGTAGCAGCAACGGCCCGTTATTGGTCAGCCGGCCGCGCTCCCAGATGCCCTCCAGGTAAGCGCTGTACTCCGCCAGGGGAGGTAGGAAAGGTTGCGTAACAGTAATCACAGCAAGCTGAAAAGTGGTATAATTAAACTAAATTTGGTATTATTCTCAGTAATTTCTATCTCTTACGAAGAAAAGCACTTCAGGGTAAGAAAAGTTCGTATAGTAGCCACGGCAATCTGAACGGTACCAGGCAATATATAGCTACTGGAGAGGTTGCGGAGTTAGTGGGGGTAGGTGCCTGGCTCCCGCTTCCGTTCAGCGACGGGCGGGGGCAAGCCCCGCCCCTACTCGCTCAAGCTCTACCCGGACTTTGAAAATATCTCTTTAATAATATTAGCATTTCATTACTTATACAATTCATTTATCATCACTTCGCTTTGCGCGCAATGACAAACGTCTTTTGCGTAAGCCCTACAGCCGTCGTTGCTGCCGGGCCAACGGGGCAGGATGCCGGCGGGCGCTCAAACCCATTGCCGGCGGTCTGCCGTAGTAGGGCGACCGCCCTCGTAGCAGCGTTGTTGCTCCTCTGCTGCTTACCTCATGAAAAAACCCTGGCTGCCGCAAGCATCTGCCTACCTCAGCAATCACCATGTGCTATCACTGGCGGGCAACCTGCTGGCGTCGGGCCTGAGCATCGTTTCGGTGGCGCTCCTGTTTCGGGCATTATCGGTGCGTGACATTGGGGTATGGGTGCTCTTCAGCTCCACCATCGGGCTGGCCGATTCCTTCCGGGCGGGGTTTCTGACTACCGCTTTCGTGCGGGGCCGCGCGGGTGCCTCGCCCGCCCGCACCGCCGAAGTAACCGGCTCGGCCTGGGCCATTGCCCTGGTCATCACGGGGGCGCTCGGGTTGCTCAACCTAGGGGCCGCCCTGCTATTTGAGGCCGCTTCTCACCCCGAAGCCCTGTTGCTGCTGCGGTGGTTTGGGATAGTGTTGGTGGCCTCGCTTCCCAATTTTATGGCGGGCTGCGTGCTCCAGGCCGAGCTGCGGTTCGACCGCTTGCTCTACCTGCGGCTGCTCACGCAAGGCCTGTTTGTGGCGGGCATTGCGGGGCTGATGCTGACCCACACCGCGAGCCTGGACAAGGTGGTGTACGCCTACGTGGTGGCCACGGCGGCCACGGCCCTGTTCATACTGGCGCGGGGCTGGACGGGGCTGGGCAGCCTGGCCAGCCGCACCAGTGCCTGCGTGCGCGAGCTGGCGCACTTTGGCAAGTATAGTGTTGGCAGCTACTTGGGCTCCAGCCTGCTGCGCAGCTCCGACACCTTCCTTATCAGCCTGCTGCTCGGCCCCGCCGCGCTGGCCGTGTACAACCTGCCGGGGCGCTTTTCCGAAATCATTGAGCTGCCGCTGCGCAGCTTTATCGCCACGGCTACGCCCGCCATGTCCGCCGCTTTTCACCAGCACAAGCTGCCCGAGGTGGCGCGCCTGCTGCGCAAAAACGCGGGCATCCTCACCTGGGCTTTTGTGCCACTCGTGCTGGGTACCATCTTCCTGGCCGATGTGCCCGTATATCTCATCGGAGGCGGCAAGTACCGGGGCACCGAAGCCGCCAATCTGCTGCGCATCGGCATGGTCATGGCCCTGCTGTATCCCATCGACCGGTTCGTGGGCGTGGCGCTCGACGTAGTAAACCAACCCCGCCTGAATTTGCTCAAGGTTTTTTTAATGCTGGCGGTCAACGTGCTGGGTGATGTAGGGGCGCTCCTCCTATTTCATAGCCTCTACGCCGTGGCCCTGGCCAGCATCCCGACTATTCTGATTGGCTTTGGGTTCGGCTATCACCAGCTGAAAAAATTCCTACCCCTCTCCCTTGCTTCCATCCTGGCTACCGGGCTGGCAGAAATCCGGGAACTAGCCCTGCGCTTAGCCGGCAGGCCCACCCGCCCACTGCCGGCCAGCAGCCACGCCGAGCCACTCGCATGACTATCGCCCACCTGATTCTGGCTCATAAAGCGCCGGCCCAGCTCGAACGGCTGGTGCGGGCCTTGGCCCACCCGCAAGACAGCGTATTCATTCACCTCGACCGGAAGACGGATTACCGGCCCTTTGCCCGGCTGGCGACCTTGCCCAACGTGCGGTTTACGCGCCATCGCCTGGATGTGAAGTGGGGTGGCTACAGCCTCACGCGGGCCGCGCTGGAAGGGATGCGCGAAATTCTGCGCGCGCCGGCAACCTATGATTTTATTAACCTGCTCAGCGGTGAAGACTATCCCATCAAGTCTGCGGCAGTCATTCACGACTACTTAGCCCCGCACGTGGGCCGCTCGTTCATGGCCTTTCAGCCGGATGGCGCGGCCTGGTGGCAACACAACCAGCGCCGGCTTACGCAGTATCACCTAACCGATTTTCGCTTCCGGGGACAATACCTTACGCAGCAAGTGCTCAATCACTTGCTGCCCGTCCCCAAGCCGTTGCCCTTGGCCATCCTCAACGGCGACAACGCGGGTGGCTGGTATACCCTAAGCCCTGGCTGCGCCGCCTACGTTATCCGTTTTCTCGACGACCGCCCGGCCTTGCGCAGGGCGGCCCGCTTCACCTGGGGCTCCGACGAGTTTCTGCTCCATTCTATCCTGCTCAACTCTCCCCTGGCTCCTACCCTCATCAACAACAACCTGCGCTACATTGACTGGCGGGCGGGGGGTAGCAGCCCGAAAGTGTTGACCTGCGCCGACTTGCCGGCCCTGCTCGCCTCGCCCCAGCTTTACGCCCGTAAGTTTGACCTCCACCAGGACAGCAGGGTGCTGGACCAACTGGACCGGGCCAACCACCCGCAGGCCTACCCAGTTGCCCCCCCCAGCTGCGCCGCGGCCTAGGCCGTGCGAACGCCGCCACGCGACGGGTTATTACTTAGCAGGCAGCCTCGTAATTTCGCCCTCCCGTGGTGAAGCTCTCCGTCGTCATTGTTAATTACAACGTTTGCTATTTTTTGGAGCAAACGCTACTATCGGTGCGCGTGGCGGCGGCGGCGCTGGGCGAGCCGGTGGAGGTTTTCGTGGTCGATAACCATTCGGCCGATGACTCGGTGGCAATGGTGCGGGCGCGCTTTCCGGAGGTTATTCTCCTTGAAAACCAGGATAATCCCGGCTTTTCCAAAGCCAACAATCAGGCGTTGCGCCGCGCCACCGGCCAGTACCAGCTGCTGCTGAACCCCGACACGCTGGTGGAAGAAGCCACCTTCCAGCGCTGCTGCGACTTTATGGATGCGCACCCGCGCTGCGGCGGCCTGGGCGTGCAAATGCTCGATGGCCAAGGCTGTTTCCTGCCCGAAAGCAAGCGCGGGCTCCCTACCCCGGCGGTGGCGTTTTATAAGATATTCGGGCTGGCGCGGCTGTTTCCGGGCTCGCGCACCTTCGGGCGCTACCACCTGGGCTTTCTCGATAAGGAGGAAGCCCACGAGATAGAAGTGCTCAGCGGCGCCTTCATGCTGCTGCGCCGGGCCGCGCTGGAGGGGGTAGGGCTGCTCGACGAGGACTATTTTATGTACGGCGAGGACATCGACCTCTCGTACCGGCTCACGCGCGGCGGCTGGCAGAACTGGTACTTTCCCAGCGTCCGCATCCTGCATTACAAGGGCGAAAGCACCAAGCGCACGAGCGTCAACTACGTGTTCGTTTTTTACCGGGCGATGGTCATCTTTGCTCGTAAGCACTTCGCTACGGGCCAGGCCGGGCTATTTTCGGGGCTGATAAACGCGGCCATCTGGCTGCGGGCGGGCGCGGCGGTAGCCCAGCGCCTGGCCAGTGCCGCCGCCCCGGTGCTGCTCGACGCAGGCCTGCTTTACGCGGGCATGTTCGCGCTCAAAATATACTGGGAGCGCAACCACAAGTACGTGCCCCTGCCCTACCCCCCCCAGTATATGCTGGTGGCCGTGCCGCTCTATATTATCGTTTGGCTAACAACCGTTTGGCTGAGTGGGGGCTATGACCCGCCGGCCCGCGCCAGCCGCGTGGTGCGGGGCGTGGCCGTGGGCACGGTCCTCATTTCGGCCGTGTCGAACTTCTTCGACAGCTGGCGCTTTTCGAAGGCGCTGATTGTGCTGGGCGGGGCCTGGGCGGTGGCGGCGCTGGTGGGCCGGCGGGTGTTCAGCCACTGGCTGCGCCACGGCAACCTGCGCCTGAGCGAGAACCGCCCCAAAACCCTGGCCATCGTGGGCAGCCGCGCCGAAAGCCAGCGCGTGCGCCAGCTGCTGGCCCAGGCCCAGGTGCCCGTCAAAATCATCGGCTACGTCACCCCTAACACCCCTCCTACCCCCCTACCCCCCCACCCTCCTGCCTCAGAAGACCACCTCGGCACGGTGGCCGAGCTGCCTGCGCTGCTGCGCATCTACGGCCTTAATGAGCTGATTTTTTGCGGCCAGGACCTGCCCGCCAGCCACATTATCGACCTCATGGCCCGGCTGCCGGCCCAGCCGCCGGTGGCCTTCAAGATTTTGCCGGCGGGCAGCCAGTACATCATCGGCAGCAGCCGCAAAGACGCCCCCGGCGACTACTACGCCCTCGACCATTCGTGGCGCCTGGGCCAGCCCGCCCAGCGCCGCAACAAGCGCCTGCTCGACCTGGTTATTACGGGTATAGTAGTGGGAATGAGCCCCGTATTGCTCTGGGGCCAGCGCCGCCCCGGCGGCCTGCTGCCCCACGTGGCCCAGGTGCTGCGCGGCCGCCGCAGCTGGGTGGGCCTGCGCTTCCTGCCCGAAGCCAGCCGCTACCCCGCCGTGCTCTCGCCGGCCGACGTGGCGGCCACTGCCGAGCTGCTCTCCCCCGAAACCCGCTGCCGGCTGGAGCGGCTCTACGCGCAGGACTATGCGCCCAGCTTTGACTTGGAGGTGGTGTGGCGCGGCTGGCGCAGACTGGGGGGGTAGGGAGCGCGCTGTTTGCTACGAAAGCTAGCTGCCGGCGCTGCGCGTAAGCATCACCAGCAGAATTACTTGCGCCGGGTTTTTGGGCGACAACTTGTTCTCGAAGCTGTCCAGCTCGTAGCCTCGGGCCAGCCATTCTTTCACTTCTTTGAAACCCAGCAGCTCCGCTTTGGTGAAGGGCACGGGCGCGACCGGCGACCCGGCTTTTGGCACCTCGGAGAGAAACGTGAGGATTTTGGTAACGGGCAGGTCGGTGGTCGGCATGACTGATTCAGCGAGAATTATTTTGGTGACTTATCAACTGCTGTTACGCAACGGGGAGTAGCGCGAACTTTGTAGTTCGCGTCCCCGCGCCGTTATGATGGCTTTAACGGCGCGGGGACGCGAACCACAAAGTTCGCGCTACTCCCTGTTGCCATCTCGAATAAGGTAGTGCGTAACAGCAGTTATCAGGTAACGCCTAAGAGTCGGACAGCTACGATTGTTGTCTTTACGCGGATTAAGTGCGCAAGAACCAGCGGTTTTCGAATACTTTTGCGACTCGCACCTTCTTTTATCGATTAAGAATATGGTTCCCAGCAACTCTACGGCTACCGCGCCGGCCGACCCGACCGCCTACTTCTCCGACCGCGTGCTCCAGATTGAGGAGTCGGCGACCATCGTGATGGCCAAGAAAAGCCGCGAGCTGGCCGCACAGGGCGTGGACGTGATTAACCTGAGCTTCGGCGAGCCCGATTTTCAGACCCCGCAGTACATCAAGGACGCGGCCAAAAAGGCAATTGACGACGGCTACACCTTCTACACGCCGGTGCCGGGCTACCTCGATTTGCGCCAGGCTATTTGCGACAAGCTGCTGCGCGACAATCAATTGACCTACGCCCCCAGCCAGATTGTGGTGAGCACCGGGGCCAAGCAGGCGCTTAGCAACATCATCATGACGCTGGTGAATCCGGGTGATGAGGTGATTGTGTTTTCGCCCTACTGGGTGAGCTACGCCGCGCAGGTGGAGCTGGCCGAGGGGGTAGTGGTGCCCATTATGGGGTCGCTGGAAAACGACTACAAGGTGACCGCCGCCGAGCTGGCAGCCGCCATCACGCCGCGCACCAAGGCCGTGATGTACTCTTCGCCCTGCAACCCCACCGGGGCCGTGTTCAGCCGCGCCGAGCTGGGGGCCATTGCCGAGGTGCTGGCCCGGCACCCCCACATTTTCGCCATCGCCGACGAGATTTACGAGTACATCAACTTCACTGAGGAGCACGTGAGCCTGGCGCAGTTCGCGCCGGTTAAGGACCAGGTAATCACCATCAACGGCTTCTCCAAAGGCTACGCCATGACGGGCTGGCGGTTGGGCTACCTGGCCGCACACCCCGCCATCGCGGCGGCCTGCGACAAGCTGCAAAGCCAGATTACCTCCGGCACCTGCTCCATCGCGCAGCGCGCCGGCTTAGCCGCCTTGCAGGGGGGTAGGGCCTCGGCCGATGAAATGGTGACCGCCTACCAGCGCCGCCGCGACCTCGTGCTGAACCTGGTAAAAGACATCCCCGGCCTCGTCACGCCGACCCCCGACGGCGCGTTCTACATCTTCCCCGACGTGTCGGCCTTTTTCGGCCGCACCGCGCCCGATGGCACGGCCATTAATACGTCGTCCGACCTGGCGCTGTACCTGCTGCGCGACACCTACGTGTCGGCCGTGAGCGGCGACTCGTTTGGCGCGCCCGCCTGCATCCGTTTCAGCACCGCGGCGGCCGATGCGAAGCTGACCGAGGCGTTTGGACGCATCAAGCGTAGTTTGGGGGAGTTAAAGTAGCCAGGTTTAGCTAAAGAAAAAGAAGTCCGTCCTTGCGAGCGCAGCGCGGCAATCGCCCCGGAACGAAATCGTTCGGGTGTCGTTCCGGGGCGATTGCCGCGCTGCGCTCGCAAGGACGGACGATTTGCGTAAATCCTGCTTTAGCTAAACCTGCTGCCGGGCCCGGTCAACTATCTGCTGTAACACCCCTAGTAGCTTGGCCAGGTCGCTGATGAGGTAGCGGGCTTCATCCAGCGTAAATACCTGGTTCTCGAATTTCAGGAAGCGCCATTCGATGCCCGTGGTGGCGCAGCCGTAGAGGGTAGGGATAATTTTCTTGTCGCGCTCGTTGAGGCGGGAAGCGCCGATGAGCTGGGCCGCGCACTGCGCTGTGCCCCATTCCACGTCCTGCTTCTTGGCTTCGGTAATGCAGAAAATCGGGGCCTTGATTAAGTCCTGAAGGCGAGTGAACGACAGCACGAAATCGCATTCGCCATTTAGGCCCCGCGCCGGCTCCACGTTCAGGTTTTCTCCCGAAATAACGGCGAACTCGTACTGATTGCGGTGAACCAGCTCCATGAGCACGGGGCTCACAATGCGCTCGGAGCGGGATTTTTCGCTGCCGAAGCCGGCCTTGGTGGCTAGCTCGATGGTTTCGGTCAACCAGGCGCTGGGCTCGACCGTCGGGGCGGGGGCAAACAGGTCGGCCCCCTGGAAGTCTACCCCAAACTCGGTGCCCAAGCGCTCCAACGTAAAATCACTGTAAGCCATATCCCAAAGATACGCCCTACCCCCGCCGTACCTTTGCGGCACTTATGAACTTGCTTTCCGCCGAGAATATCTCGAAGAATTACGCCGACCGCTGGCTGTTTCAAAACCTGAATTTTGGCTTGCAGCTGGGGCAGCGCATTGCCTTTGTGGGCATTAATGGCACCGGCAAAACCACGCTCCTGCGGGTGCTGGCGGGCCTCGAAAATCCCGATACGGGGCTCGTGACGCGCCGCCAGGGCATCCGGGTGACCTATTTGGGGCAGCAGCCGGTGTTTGATGAAAGCCTGACGGTGGAGGAAACCATCTTCGCCAGCCAGAACGACACGCTGCGCGCCGTGAAAGACTACGAGCACGTCGTGAACGACCCTAACCACAAGCCCGACGACCTCCAGCGCGTGATGGAGCGCATGGACGCCCTCAATGCCTGGGACTACGAGTCGCAGGTGCAGCAAATCCTGGGTAAGCTGGGCATCCTGGGTGAGCTACTGACGCGCAACGTGAGCAAGCTCAGCGGCGGGCAGCGCAAGCGGGTGGCCCTGGCCCGCGTGCTCATCGAAGAGCCCGACGTGCTGCTCCTTGACGAGCCTACCAACCATCTCGACCTCGCCACTATTGAGTGGCTGGAGAACCGCCTGAACTCGCCCAGCCTCACGCTGCTCATGGTGACCCACGACCGGTACTTCCTGGACAAGGTGGCGAACGAGATTGTGGAGCTGGACAAGGGCACCATGTACCGCTACCAGGGCAACTACGCCTACTTTGTGGAGAAAAAGGCCGACCGCGAAATGCGCGAAACCGTGGAAGTGGAAAAGGCCCGCAACCTGTTTCGCAAGGAGCTGGAGTGGATGCGCCGGATGCCGCAGGCGCGCGGCACCAAGCAGAAGGCGCGCATCGATGCCTTCTACATCACCAAGGAAAAAGCCAGTACCAACCTCAGCAAGCAGCAATTGGAGCTGAGTGTGAAGACCACCCGCCAGGGCGGCAAAATCATTGAGGCCGAGCACCTGAATAAGAGCTTTGGCGATAAGGTGGTGCTGGATGATTTCAGCTACGTGTTCAAAAAAAAGGACCGTATTGGGCTGGTGGGGCCGAACGGCGCGGGCAAGTCCACGCTGCTCAATATGCTCACCGGCAAGCTGAAACCCGACAGCGGCGTGGTGGACGTGGGCCAGACCACCGTGTTTGGCTACTACACCCAGACGGAGCTGGAATTCGACCCTACCCAGCGCGTCATCGACATTGTGAAGGAGGTGGCCGAAGTGGTGGAGCTGGCCAACGGCGACGTGCTCACCGCCAGCCAGTTCCTAACGCTTTTCCTCTTCCCGCCGGCCCAGCAATACACGCTGGTGAACAAGCTCAGCGGCGGCGAGAAGCGCCGCTTGCAGCTGCTGCGCGTGCTGGTACGCAACCCCAACTTCCTCATTCTCGACGAGCCGACCAACGACCTGGATTTGGGCACGCTCAACATCCTGGAGGACTTCCTGCTGCACTTTTCGGGCTGCCTGCTCATCGTGAGCCACGACCGCTACTTCCTGGATAACCTGGCTGAGCACCTGTTTATTCTGGAGCCGGGCGGGGCGGTGCTCAACTTCCCCGGCAACTACACCGACTACCGCGACTACCTGGCCGAGCGCGAAACCGAGGCCGCCCTCGAAGCCGAAGAAAAAGCCGCCAAAGCCGCCCGCGCCGCCGCCCGGCTCACGCCCGCCGCCCCTACCCCCCCGCCCGCGCCCCAGCCCGCCCGACGCCGCGCCAGCTTCGCCGAGAAAAAGGAGTTTGAGCAATTAGGCAAAGACATTGCCGCGCTGGAAACCGAAAAGGAGCAGCTCGTGGCCAGCCTCGCCGCCGGCCGGGGCTCGCGGGAGGAGCTGACGAAGTGGCCCGCCCGCTTGCAGGCCGTGGATAAGGAGCTTGATAATAAGGGGGAACGCTGGCTGGAGCTGAGCGACTTCGTGTAGCGCGAACTTTCCAGTTCGTGCGCGAGCAAAGCGAGCAGGCGGGGCCACGCAGCACTACCGATTATGCTCGCTTTGCTCGCGCACGAACTGGAAAGTTCGCGCTACTGAAACGGCCGCCTGCAAAGTCGGGCGGGGCTAGGCGAGTAGGGTGCTGGGGAAAACCTCCGCCCACTCCAGCCCCAGGCCGGGCAGCGTGGCGCAGGGCACCGGGCCGGGGCCGCCATACTCGCCCGCCAGCTGGTAGCGGCCGGTACCGGCATCGCGCACGAAGGCGCTGATGGCCTGCTCGCCGGGTGTCACAATCCAGTATTCGCCTACTCCGGCTTCCTCGTAGAGGTCGTACTTGCCCTTCCAGTCGCGGGCGGCGGTGCCGGGCGAGAGCACCTCGATGATGAAGTCGGGAGCCCCCAGGCAGCCGCGCCGCTCTATTTTGTCGGGGTCGCAGATAACGCAGATGTCGGGCTGCACCACGGTGTAGATGGCCTGGTCGGCGCTGGTGCCCGGCTGGGGCAGGCGCACGTCGTAGGGGGCCAGGCGCACTTGGCAGGGCTGCCGCCGCAGGTGGGCCTTCAACAAATAGTGTAACTCGCCCACTACGGCCTGGTGGTCGTCGGTGGGTCCGCTCATGCGGCGCATGATTTTACCGCGCCACAGCTCCACCAGCTCCGTGAACTGCCAGCTCAGGTAGTCGGCGTAGGAATAAGTGCCATTCGGGTCGAGGTCGGCCAGGGAGGTGACGGGGGCGGTGAGGGTAGGCATAACTCAAAAATACGCCGCGCCCGGCCTGGCTCCGCTACCAGGCACAAAAAGCCCCGGTGCGGGGGGCACCGGGGCGCTTGCAGTTGAAAAGAGTTAAGAGTGATGAGTTAAGGGAGATGGGTTAAGAGTGATGAGTTAAGAATTCAGTGTCCAAATTCTTAACTCTTAATTCTTAACTCTTAACTCAGACCAGAAGCGTGGCGCGGCGGGCCACGATGGCGGCGAGCACGGCCGTGAGGGTATCGACCTGGGCCTGCACCTGGGCCGCGTCCACGGAGGCGAGGAAGCGGTCGGTGCCGGTGGTGGTGCGGTTGCGCTTGAGCAGCTGCTTGCGCTGGGCTTGCAGCAGCTCCAGGGCATCGGCGGCATCCTGCTGTTGCAGGGCCGTGAGGCCGGGCAGGGTAGCCTGGCCCTGGGCCACCACGATGTCGGCCTCTTTGCGGGCCAGGGCGGCCGCGCCGCTGGCCTGACTGCGGGTGGCGCGGTCGTCGGCCAGGTCGAGGCCGGTGTCGCGGTAGCTAAACGTTTTCAACTCGTAGGTCACGTCGGCGGTGGCGGCATCGCACTCGGCTTTGGTAGTGAGCAGGCTGTAATCGGGGTTCATAAAAAGGTGGGGAAAAAGAGGAGAGATGAAATTCTGGTGAAATATAAAGCATTTTTTTAGCTTCATTAGTTTCCTCCTATTCTTTGGTGGCATTGCCGATACTCCCCTGGCCTCGGCCGCAGGGCTATTAAGTTCTAATGGCGCGGGCATTCATTCCTGCCTAGCCCCTGGCTATCATCGCCCTCCGCGTGCGCCTCACCCCCTAGCCCCCTCTCCGAAAAGGAGAGGGGGAACTAGTTTTTAGTTCTAAAAAAAGCTAAAAATCAGGATTGGATTTAGTCCCCCCTTCTCCTTTTCGGAGAGGGGGCTAGGGGGCGAGGCGCACGCGGAGGGCGATGAGAGCCAGGGGCTAGGCAGGGGTGAACGCCTGCGCCATTAGAACTTAATAGCCTCCCGAGGTAGGGTGCGGGGCTTGCCCCCGCCCGTCGTTGAACGAACCCGATGCGAGACGTTCAACGCCGGGCGGGGGCAAGCCCCGCACCCTACGTCTCCAGGGCGGCGGCCTCGGCCAGCAGGCCGGTGGCCTGCGCCCGCAGCCGGTGCCAGCGCGTGGCGGCGGCCGGGGCCAGGGGCTGGGCGCGTTGCCGCAGCCAGCCGGCCAGCCAGGCGGCGTGCTCGGCGGCGCGTTCCGCATCGGCGGGGTCGGCGGGTGGGTCAGCGGGCGGGGCCTGGGCGGCGGCCAGCAGAGCGGGCAGGGCGGCGGCCCAGCGCTGGGCCACGCGGGCCTGCCGGGCCAGGGCCGCGGCCTGGGCCAGGCAGCGGGCGGCCCGGTGCCGACACTGGCGGCCCCGACCAGCCAGCTCGGCCGCGTCGGGCGCGGGGTAACCGGGCGGGGCAGCAGCGGGCGACGCAGGCATGGCGGGCGCGTCGGCGGCCTCCGCGGCGGCCTCGGCGGCGGCGCGGGCTTCGGGCGGGGGCAGCTGGCGCAGCAGCGGCAGCAGGGCCGCCTGCCCGGCGGGGCCGAGGCGGCAGCGGCCGGTTTCGACGGCGTGCAGCAGCGGCTGGCTTACCCCCAGGTACAGGGCCAGCTCGGCTTGCCCCAGGCCAAACCAGGCCCGAACACTGGCAACTACGTGGGTGGAAGGGGCGGCGCGGCGCGGCATAGAACGGGGGTAAGAAAGAGAAGCCGGACGAAACGGTGGTTATTTATTTTTCAGAAAATTAAGAATAAATTACCAGCTTTTGCTAATATGGGTAATTTATTTTTCGTTTTTCTATAAATAAATTACCACTCCATCTCAAATGTGGGCGGCTTGGGCAGCGGGACCTTTTGCGGGGGCTGCTCCCTACTCTTGCCCAGGCGGCCGCAGAGGGCTCATGCAGGGCCATTGGCCAGGCTGTGCCGGCCGGGCCGCCACCCACGGCAACCTAGTGGGCGCGGGCGGGCGGCCTTGTGCGGACGAATATAATTTATTTGCATAATTCAAATTCGGTGATTATTTTTACGAAGCCTCAGTTTAATAAAAAGACTTTTATTTAAGGTTCATTTGCACTATTCACCAATTTATTCTCACTATTTTGAAAAACATTTTTTATAATTATTCCCTTAACGGCCTACTAAAGCTTTTTATAGTCCTACTTCCCGCCGCCGCCGCCGCCCAGATTTTGCCGGGCACCGTGAGCGCCGGCGGCAGCCACTGCGTGGCGCTGGCCGCCGACGGCACGCTGCGCGCCTGGGGCAACAACAGCTTTGGGCAATTGGGCGACGGCACCACCAGCGCGCACGCCAGTGCCGGGCAAGCCGGCTCGGTCGCCACCTATGCCCAGGTGGCGGCCGGCGGCAGCCACACCCTGGCCCTGCGCGCCGATGGCACGCTCTGGGCCTGGGGCAGCAACGGCTATGGCCAGCTCGGCACCGGCACCCTCACCGATGCCGCCGTGCCCACCCAGGTCGGCTCCGGCACCACCTGGAAGCAGGTAGCGGCCGGCTTTGCCTACAGCGTGGCGCTGCGCGCCGACGGCACCCTCTGGGCCTGGGGCGACAATTCCTACGGCCAGCTCGGCAACGGCGGCACCACCTATCAGACTACTCCCGTGCAGGTGGGCACCGCTGCTACCTGGCTCAGCGTGGCCGCCGGCGACTACCACACCCTGGCCGTGCGGGCCGATGGCACGCTCTGGGCCTGGGGCCTGAACGGCGACGGCCAGCTCGGCAATGGCACCCTCACCGATGCCGCCGTGCCTACCCAGGTGGGCACCGCCACGAGCTGGCGCGGCGCGGTGAGCAAGGGGGTGCATTCGCTGGCGATTCAGGCAGATGGCAGCCTCTGGGCCTGGGGGGGCAATTATTATGGCCAGCTCGGCGACGGCACTACCAGTTCGCAAGCAGCGCCCGAGCAGGTGGGCACCGGCCGGCTCTGGCGCCAGGTGGCCGCCACTTTTCAGACTAGCGCCGCCATCGCCGCCGATGGCACGCTCTGGACCTGGGGCAACAACGGCGATGGCCAGCTGGGCAGCGGCACCACCGCTTCCTCCCTTACCCCCATCCAGGTGGGCAGCGCCACCAGCTGGGTGAGCGTGAGCCTGAATAATTACTACAGCCTGGCCCTGCAGGCCGATGGCTCGGTCTGGAGCTGGGGCTACAACCGCGATGGCCAGCTCGGCGACGGCACCACTGCGCCGCACGGCAGCCCCGCGCTGGTGCCCGGCGTGGCCGGCCTGCCCACCCGCGGCGTGGCCGCGGGCGGGCAGCACAGCCTGGGCATCACCCCCACGGGCCAGCTGATGGCCTGGGGCCTGAACGCCAACGGCCAGCTCGGCGATGGCACTACCACCCCGCGCCCTACCCCCGTCACCATTGGCGCGGCGACGAGCTGGGTACAGGTGGCGGCCAGCGGCGGTGCCCACAGCCTGGCCCTGCGCGCCGATGGCACGCTCTGGGCCTGGGGCCTGAATGCGGATGGGCAGCTCGGCACCGGCACCACGGCCAGCCAGGCGGCACCGGTGCAGGTGGGCACCGGCCAGCTGTGGCAGCAGGTGTGGGCGGGTGCCCGGCATTCGCTGGCCCTGCGGGCCGATGGCACCCTCTGGGCCTGGGGCTATAACACGGACGGCGAGCTGGGCAACGGGGCCATCAGCAGCCAGCCCAGCCCCGTGCAAGTGGGGGCGGCCGCGACTTGGCGCGGCGTGGGCGGGGGCAGCTTTCACACGCTGGCCGTGCGGGCCGATGGCACCCTCTGGGCCTGGGGCCTGAACGCTGATGGCCAGCTGGGCACCGGCTCCACCACGAGCCAGCCCAGCCCCGCGCAAGTTGGCACCGGCACGAGCTGGGCGGCGGCTACGGGCGGCGCGGGCTTCAGCCTGGGGCTGCAGGCCGATGGCAGCGCCTGGGCCTGGGGCGGCAATGCCAGCGGCCAGCTCGGCACTGGCACCACCACTGCCGCCCCGACGCCCGCGCCAGTGGCCGGCGGCGCGGGCTGGACGCAGGTGGCGGCCGGCGACAGCCACGGCATGGGCCGGCGCGCCAACGGCACGCTCTGGGCCTGGGGCCTGAACGCCAACGGACAGCTCGGCGATGGCACTAGTATTCAGCGCCCTACCCCCACCCAGGAAGCCACGCTGGGCACCAGCTGGCTGGCGGTGAGCGGCGGCGGCACGCACGCGCTGGCCCGCACCAGCGTGGGCCCTGCCTTCCCCTCAACCGGCAACAACGCCGCCGGCCAGCTCGGCGACGGCACCACCACCCAAAGCCTGCGCTACGACCGCCTCACCGGCCCGCTGCCCGTGCAGCTGGTGGCTTTCGCGGCCCGGCGCGCCAGCCCCGCCACCGTGGCCCTGACCTGGACCACCGCCGCCGAGCTGCAAAACGCCGGCTTTGGCATCGAGAAATCGGCCGACGGCCTCGCCTTCGAGCGCGTGGGCTTCGTGGCCGGCAACGGCACCAGCAGCCTGACCCACAACTTCAGCTTCGCGGTGAATGAAAGCGCGGCGGCTTATTACCGCCTGGCTCAAACCGACCTCAACGGCACCATCAGCTACTCGCCGGTGCGGTGGGTGAGCGGCGCGGCGGGGGTGCTCAGCCTCTACCCCAACCCCACGGCGGGCGCGGCCACGCTCAGCGGCACCGCGGCGGGCGCGCCCGTGCGCGTGCTCAATAGCCTGGGCCAGCTGGTGGCCACGGCCACGGCCGACGCGGGGGGTAGCGCCCAGCTTAGCCTGCCCACCGGCTTTTACCTGGTGCAGGCCGAAGGCCAGACGCTGCGCCTGAGCGTGCGCTAGCACCGGGGCGGGCCCACGGCAAAGCCGCGCCAGCGGGCGGCGTTCGGGCGATAATCGCTCGAACGCCGCCCGCTGGCGCGGCTTCACTGGTTATAGCTGAGGCTAAGCTTTCCAGAGCTCGTGCTCCTGGCCCTTGCTGGTGGTGAGGATGAAACGGGGCGGGTTGGCGCGCAGCACGAGGCGCACGCGGCCAGGATATTTCTCCGAATCGACCCACACGCCGTCTTCCTTTTGCGGGGTGTCGGTGGCGGGGAGGTAGGCGGTGGGCAGCAGCACGTCGGTGTCAGACTTGAGGTCAACATGCACTTTGTCCAGCACCTCTTCCAGGTCGGTGCCGTAGTCGTCGTTGAAATCATCTTCGAGGTCGTGCAAGGACTCCTCCACGTCATCGTAGCGGGCGTCGTCGTAGGTGAGCGTGTGCAGCTCAGCTTTTTTCTCAATCAGGGCCAGCAGGGCGGCGTTCAGGTCGGCGGCGTTCATCGGGGCGGGCAGTGGAATGACAAAAGGAAGTAGTTGCGCCACAAATTTGCGCATGAAACGCCAAACCGCCCGCCCCGCCCCGGCGCGGGCGGCGCGCGCCGCCGCCAAACCCGCCCGGCGCGCCCCGCCGGGGCGGGCACCAAAACCGCCGGGCCGGGCGGGCCGTTAAGCCGGCCATGTTGCTTCCTTACTCTCTGGCCGGGGCCGCGCTGCTGGCCCTGCTGCTGTTTTTTTACCGCTACCTCACCGCCGACCAGCGCCGCCGCCAGGCCGCGCTCGCTACCCCCTTCCCGGCGGCCTGGCGCACGCTGCTCACCGAAAACGTGGCCTTTTACGACGGCCTGGAGGACGCCGAAAAAACCCGTTTTGAGCGGGCCATGCAGCTCTTTCTGGCCCGCACCCGCCTCACCGGCGTGCAAACCGAAGTGGACGACCTCACGCGGGTGCTTACGGCGGCGGCGGCCGTCATTCCGGTGTTTGGCTTCCCCGACTGGGAATATCCGACGCTGCACGAGGTGCTGATTGTGCCTGACGCCTGGCAGCTCGAAACCCGGCCCGACCAGGAGGTGCAGTCGCTGCAAGGCACGCTGCTGGGCTCGGTGCAGCGCTTCCAGACCTCGCAGTATATGCGCCTGAGCCGCGCCGCCCTGGTGCAGGGCTTCGCCGATGCCGAGGACAAGCACAACGTGGGCGTGCACGAGTTTGCGCACCTCGTGGACGAGGCCGACGGCGAGATTGACGGCGTGCCCAACGCGGGCCTACCCCCCGCCCTGCGCCCAGTCTGGGCCGAGGTGATGCAGCGCGAGCTGGCCGCCATCCGGGCCGGCCACTCCGACATTGACCCCTACGCGGGCACCAACGAGGCCGAGTTTTTCGCCGTGGTGAACGAGTATTTCTTCGAGCGCCCCGAGCAGTTGCAAGAACATCACCCCGAGCTATTTGACCTGCTCAGCCAGGCCCTGCACCAGCACCCCGAGCAGACGCTCACCGCCCACGGCCGCCACCTCGACCCGCGCCAGTGGCTGCGCCAGCTGCGCGCCCAAAAGAAGGTGCTGGGCCGCAACTCGCCCTGCCCCTGCGGCTCGGGCAAAAAGTACAAGGACTGCCACCTGGCCCAGACTACGTAAAGGGTATCAAAACAAAGATTTCAAGGAGTGGTCACCCCCAACAGCGCCTGCTGCATGGGTGCGCCGCCCTCCATACACTGGCTAAGCCACACGGCGATAGCCGCTTCGCTCAGGCCATTTTGATGCAGGCTGCTACGCAGGAAATCGCAGGTAGCGCGGGGGGTGTATGGCTGCGCCACGGCCCGCAGACCCGTACTTTGACGGGTCGGCTAAGGTGCTGGCCAAGATGGAGCAGCAGATGGATGAGCATGGCCTGAGAGCCGAGCAGCGTGTTACGGGAGATAAAAATCTCTACGAGCGATTCAAAGTCAAAAAGGCGCTCTTTCCCGCCCAGCAACAGGCAGCACGGGATGCGCTCTACGCGGCGGACGAAGTGCATAGCTTGCCACCGCTGGAGACAGACCGTTACAGGAAAGTCGAGCTCTCCTTTAAAAAGCAGGATGCGCTAGGCTTTACCGATGCCTACAGCCAGCGCGAAACGGGCAAAGTGTTGATGACGATAGACCGCGAACTGGCCCCTGCCCAGGTAGGCTTAACCATGCTCCACGAAACAGGCCATCTGATTGACTTGATGTATTTCAAGCCGGTAAATGTGCTGGCAGAGTCTGGTATTGTCAAGCCAGAGATTGAAGCCATACTCAGCGCGGCGAGGGAAACGCGCGCCTGGCAGCAGTACGAAGGGCGTTTACGCCTGGACCCGCACGATGACGACGCGCTATACCTGACAAACCCTAAAGAGCTTTGGGCACGGGCCTACGCACAGTATATTGCAGAAAAATCAGGTAACGAAACGTTGCTGGCAGCGGTTAAAGAACAAGCGGCCACTGGCTATAATCAGCTGCCAGAACACTGGTCATCTGCTGACTTCACGCCGGTTCGTCAAGCAATCGACCATTTATTCTACGCAAAAGGATGGCTACGCTAGTAATTTCTCCTACCCGCATGGCGACCCTGCAAGCAAAGTATGAAGCTCGTACGTTGTCGCAGCAGGAGTATATCGAATACCGCCAGGCAAAGGATGGGGTTACGGAAGCGCATGCCATCCGCCTGTTCCGCACGAGCTATCAGTCGTTGAAGATTCCAGCCGACGCGCGCGCCTTGATGGCTGTTTAATAGCGACAAACAGCTTCGAACAATTCGGCCGCGCCCTAAGCACCTACTTGTGCGAACTGGCTGCCATCCGGGCCGGCCACTCCAACATTGATGCCTACGGCGGCACCAATGAGGCCAAGTTTTTCGCGGTGGTGAACGAGTATTTCCTTGAGCGCCCCGAGCAGCTGCAAGAACATCACCCCGAGCAGACGCTCACCGCCCACGGCCGCCACCTCGACCCGCGCCAGTGGCTGCGCCAGCTGCGCGCCCAAAAGAAGGTGCTGGGCCGCAACTCGCCCTGCCCCTGCGGCTCGGGCAAAAAGTACAAGGACTGCCACCTGGCCCAGGCCGCGTAAAGACGAGGGGGTAGGGAGCGGAAAAGGCAAGTGCCCGCGCTGGGCTGAGCGCTGGGCCTTTCGAGTTTGGTAGGGGTAGGGCTATATTTCGTGGCGAAGCCGGCTGCGCCACGGGCGTCGGCTGGCGCTTACCTACTCTTTCTGCTATGAAAACCCTGCTTCTTGCCGGGCTGCTGGCGGCGGCCAGCGCCGCCCACGGCCAGGAATACTACTTCGACCTGCGCAAGGAGCCGCTCGAAGTGCCGGGCCGCACCGTGGCCGTGGAAAGAGTGGTCGACGGCCGCCAAAACCTCCAGATTGGGGTGCTGTATCATGGCGGGCGGACGCGGCCGGCCACGGTTTTTTTTCGTGAAGGGGCAGCGCCCGAGCTCACCGCCTTGCTGCACGCGCGCCTACCCGCCCGGCCCACCGACCACCCAGTGGTGCTGTGTCTGCGCCAGCTGCAGCTGGCCGAGCTCCCGGCAAACGGCGAGGCGTCGCTCGCCCAGGCGGGCCGTTCGGATGCCGACCTGGCGTTCGACGTATATGAGCACTTGCCTGATGGCTACCACTTTGTGCGGCGCGTGGCCGGGCACTGGGCCGGCAGCAGCTACCAAAGCTCCTTATATTTGTCGGCCTGGCTGGCCCGGCTGCTGGGCTACTGCGTGGGCCAGTTGGCGCGGGCCGACTGGCCGGCCGCCGCCCATCGGCCGGGCCTCACCCTTGGCCAGCTGCCAGCCGATGCGCCTACCCCCCGGCCCGCCGCCCAGGCCGGGGCCGGGATGCCCATTCTGCACGAGGCCCCGCGCCGGGGCTTATACTACAGCCTGGCGCAGTTTGTGGCCAACCGGCCCGATACTACCCAGGCCTTCCGGGTCGATACGCTGGCCGAGGCCTGGCGCAGCCGCTTTAGCAGCCGGGAGGTGGCCCGCTGGTGGTGGGGCTGGTGGCACGTGGCGCGGGTGCGCCCGCTGGTGCCGGCCGCTGGCCCCCCGGCCGTGCCGGCGGGCATCTGGGGCTTTTGCGATGGCCAGCAGCTGTTTATCGAGCAGGACCAAAAATTTTATCCCCTGGCCCGGTACGACGATTTTTTCACGTTTGTGGGCGAAGCGCCGCCCAATGCGCGCTACCAGGCGGTGCTGGACCAGAAGCCGGCCCGGCACTTCAGCCAGAACCCGCTGCTGGTGACGCCCCTGCCCGGCGGCGAGCCGCTGGCCCTGGCCCTCGACCCGCGCACCGGCGAAATTGGCTCGTTTCCGGGCCTGCGGCCCCGGCGCGCCGACACCGCCTACGTGTACCTCTACCGCCCGCCCGAGGCCCGCAACCTACAGGCGATGCGACTACTCGTGAATGGCCGCGAAACCGCCCGGCTCTACCCCGGTGGCTATTGCCGGCTCACCTGTCTCAGCACGGTAGCGCCGCTGCACCTGAAGCTCGAAGGCGTCGGCCCGCCCGACGGCCCGGCGCAGCTGCTCATTCCCGACCCGGCCTGCCCACTCTACCTGGAAATAACGCCGCGGGCGGCCGGCAACCGCTACTGGCGCTGGGTGAGCGCGGCGCAGGGCCAAACCGCGCTGCAAGCGCTGCTGCTGCGCCAGCCCGCTGCGCGCTGAGCCCCATCGGCATCGGCAATGTAGTTGTGGGTAGGCAGCTAAATCCCAAGCCTACCAGCTCACTAGAGCGGTTTTCGAGACGTACCTGCGGGCTGCCGGCTTTTTGGCCGGCTGTCCGCTCGTCGCCAGAACGAACGGCGCGCCCAACGAGCGGACAGCCGGCCAAAAAGCCGGCAGCCCGCCGCGCTCAAGCTGCACACTAACTTGGAAACCGCCCTAACTCAGGGTTATTTTTCCCGTCAGTTTGTGCGAATAATTACTATATGCCGGGCAGCGCAGGGGGGGTAGGGTGCTGGCCAGCGTCCCAAAATTTCTTTTAATAAGGATATATTACCCGCCCTTTCGCTTATCTTAGCGGCTGAACCTCAAGCTCTTTCAGCCCATGAAAACTACGACTACCTGGCTCCTGCTCCTGCTGGCCCTAGCGGGTGCGCCCCGCCCCGGCGCGGCTCAGAAATCCCTACCCCCCTCATTGACCGCGAGCTGCTGTTTGGCGACCCCGAAATTTCGGGCGCGCAACTCTCGCCCGATGGCCGGTTTATGTCGTTCATCAAGCCCTACCAAGGCACCCGCAATCTGTGGGTGAAGGGCCTGAGCGAGCCCTTTGCCCAAGCCCGGCCCCTAACCAACGACCAGGCCCGGCCGGTGCGCAGCTACTCCTGGAGCCGCGACGGCAAGTACCTGCTCTACTCGCAGGACAAGGGCGGCGATGAGAACTTCAACATTTACGCCGTGGACCCGGCCGCTGCGCTGCCCGCCGGCCAGGCCGTGCCTACCCCCCGCGACCTCACCGGCCTCAAGGGCGTGCGCGTCGTCATTTATAACGCGCCGCTGACTGACCCCAACGCGCTGTTTATCGGCCTCAACGACCGCGACAAAGCCTGGCACGACCTCTATAAGCTGAACCTGGCCACCGGCCAGAAAACACTGGTGCGCCAGAACAACGACCGGATTACGGGCTGGGTATTTGATTGGCAGGACCAGCTGCGGCTGGCCTCGCGCTCGAACCCCGACGGCAGCACCGAGTGGCTGCGCGTGGCCGGCGACCAGCTCACGCCCTTCTACCGCACTACCCTCAACGAGGAGAGCAACGTTATTGGCTTTGCCAAAGACAACCAGCATATCTACCTGACTACCAACAAGGGCGCGGCCCGCGACCGCTCTGAAATCATGCTGCTTGACCCAGCCACGGGCCAGGAAACGCTCTTTGCCGCCGACCCGCTGCACCGCGTCGATGCCGGCAGCCTGGAGATGTCGGAGAAGACGCACGAGCCGGTTTTTATGGACTACACCGACGACCGGCTGCGGCGCGTGTGGCTGGACAAGAGTATGGAGCAGGACTTCAAAGCGGTGGCCACCCAGCTGCCGGGCCTCGACGTGTATCCGCTATCACACACCACCGACGAGCGCCTGTGGCTGCTGAACGCTACCGACGCCACCCACCCCGGCACGGCGTATCTGTTTGACCGCCAGACCAAAAAGCTCACCCAACAGTACCAGACCCGGCCGCTGCTGCTCACCGCCACGCTGGCCCCCATGACGGTGGTGCGCTACCGGTCGTCGGATGGCCTGGAAATTCCGGCCTACCTGACCCTACCGAAGGGGGTAGCGGCCAAGAATCTGCCGGTCATCATTTTCCCGCACGGCGGGCCGTGGGGGCGCGATGCCTACGGCTACAACACCTACCACCAGTTTTTGGCCAACCGCGGCTACGCCGTGCTCTCGCCTAATTTCCGGGCGAGCACCGGCTACGGCAAGAAATTCCTAAACGCGGGCAACAACGAGTGGGGCCAGAAAATGCAGGACGACCTGACCTGGGGCGTGAAATATCTGGTGGCCCAGGGCATTGCCGACCCCCAGCGGGTGGGCATCATGGGCGGCTCGTATGGCGGCTACGCTACGCTGGCGGGGGTAGCTTTTACGCCCGACGTGTACGCGGCGGCGGTGGCCATCGTGGCCCCGTCGAACCTGATTACTCTGCTCAACTCCATTCCGGCCTATTGGGAGCCGATTCGCAAGCAGTTTTATGAGCGCATGGGCGACCCTGGTACCGAGGCCGGCCGGGCCCAGCTCAAGCGCCAGTCGCCGCTTAACTCGGCCGATAAGATAAAAACGCCGCTCATGGTGGTGCAGGGCCTCAACGACCCGCGCGTGAACAAGGCCGAGGCCGACCAGATTGTCATTGCCCTGCGCGACCGCAACTACCCCGTGCAGTACCTGCTGGCCCCCGACGAAGGCCACGGCTTTGCCCGCCCCATCAACAACCTGGCGATGATTGCGGCCTCCGAAAAATTCCTGGCCCAGTACCTGCACGGCCGCTACCAGCAGAGCATGACGCCCGCCGTGGCCCAGCGCCTGGCCGAAATCACCGTGGACCCCAAAACCGTGACGCTGGCCGCGCCGGGGGTAGTGAGCAAGTAGCGTGGCAGAGGCAGGTATTTCTACCTGTTTTAGGTTATTTCCTTGGCGTCAAGTAGGTTAAGTGCTTGGCCTTCTACTAGATTTGCCGCTCACCTCACCCATTCATCAGTACATGAAAAGCACCCTACCCCTCCTGGCTCTGGCCACGCTACTGGCGTTTGGCGCCGGCAACCCCCGCGTGCCCGCCCCTACCCGCCCCGCCGCGGCCGGGCCGACTAGCATGGTTGCTTTAACTCAACAGTTCGCCGAGGCCATGCAGCAGCAGGATGTGGCCAAAGCCACCGCCTGCCTGGCGAAGAATGCGCGGCTGCTCGTCAACGTGTCGCCGGTGCTAAGCGGCCGGGATTCACTCAGCACTTACTGGCTCAAAAGGTCATTCAGCACCGATAGCAATTTGAAATTCATTCCCCTACAAACGGGTGGCGACGCCACGATGGGTTACTCCACGGGCTATTACACCTATGACCTCAAGCCAACGGCTACCTACCCGAAAGGCGCCTCGGGGCACGGCTCTTTTATGAGCCTAGCCCACAAGGAAGGAGCTACCTGGCAGCTTACCTACGTGCACATAGCCGAAGAGCCTTATAAGGCCAATAAATAACGACTACATTTTTAGCGACGAAAAGCTGCTGGGAGTTCGCCTGCCAGCAGCTTTTTTTCACACGGTTTTAACGGGCCTGTACAAGTAGTGCGGTAAGCCAGGCAGTTTTATGTGGCTTACACATTCGTTTCATGGCTAGCAAGTCAACTTTTTGGTTTTCTGACACTTTTACCACCCACCCCCTTTTTCTACCCATGAAGAACTCCCTACCCCTCCTGGCGCTGACTACGCTACTATGTGCTTGCTCCAGCAACGCGGGCACGCCACCGGCTGAGGCTACCGCCTCTACCAGCACCCTGGCAGCTACCACTGTCGGCGAGCAGTTTTTGGAGGCGCTTACAAAAGAAGATTCTATTAAAGTAAAGGAACTTCTATCTAACCATATAGTGATGCTTGGGTCGTCTGCGAAACAGCGGATAACCGGCAAAGACTCAGTTGCTACTTCCTTTTTTGGGAAGAAAACCGCCAGCAATTTCAAAGCTATGCCAGTAGCCAAGAGCGGTGATGCTAATATGGTCTACTACACCGGCTTTTACTCCCAAGATATATTGCCCTCGGCCAAATACAAACAGGGCGGGGTTGGCACCGGCTCTTATATGCTGATTGCCCGCAAAGACAACAAGAACGACTGGAAGGTTAGCTACCTGCATGTCGCCCAAACTCCCTTGCAACTAAATAAGTAGCACCCGATAGCTACGCTGGCCTGAAGGCTGCTGGTAATTAACTTACCAGCAGCCTTTTGCTTTAAATAAGGGGCGGCCCTACCCCAGCTCCACGCTCGGGTCCCAATATAGCTTTTTAAACTCGACCACTACGTCGTCTTCCACGCGCACGCCTTCGGCTTCGAGGCGTTCCTGCATCGCGGAGGGGGTAGGGAAATGGTGCCGCCCCGTGAGCTGCCCCAGCCGATTCACGACGCGGTGGGCGGGCACGGGCGCGTCTTTTTGGTGGGTAGCAGCATCCAGGTTGGAGGCCATGAGGGCGTAGCCCACGGCCCGCGAGCCGTGCCGGGCACCTAAATAATGCGCGATGGCCCCGTAGCTGGTGACGCGGCCCGGCGGCACCAGGCGCACCACCTCGTGCACGTCGGCAAAGTAGTTGCGCTCGGTGGGGGGGGTAGAGACGGGCGGCGGGGCGGCGGGTTTCTTCATGGGCTAAAAATACGGAGCCGGCGGCGCAACCCGCGGGCCGGGCGGCGCGTCATTGCGCCCGCGCACTGAACCCGACCTTTGGGCTCGCTGTTGACTGCCTCCCACCTGGCCACCCGCGTTTAGTCGCGCTGGCTGCTGCGTATCACCTTCTTCCGTTTATGCGTTTTTTTTCTGCGGCCCCGCTCCTCATCGCCAGCACCGCGCTGGCCCTGCTGGCCGGCTGCCACGCCAAACCCGACGACGCCAAAGGCGGCAAGGGCGGCAAAAAAGATAGTGGCCCCGCCCTGGTCGATGTGCTGGTGGCCCGGCCCACGGCCGTGACCGACTCCATCGAAGCCAACGGCGCGGTGGTGGCCAACGACTACGTGGAGCTGCACCCCGAAGTGAGCGGCCGCCTCACCTTCCTGAATGTGCCGGAGGGCCACCATGTGAGTAAGGGCACCATTATTGCCCGCATCAACGATGCCGACTTGCAGGCTAACCTGCAGAAAACCCACGCTTTGCTGCAAGTGTCGCGCCTCTCGCAGGACCGCCTCGAAAAGCTGCTGAAAGTGCAGGGCGTGAACCAGGCCGACTACGACCTGGCCGTGAGCCAAGTGCGCAGCAACGAGGCTGACGCCGCCTACACCCAGGCCATGCTGGCCAAGACCGTCATTCGAGCGCCTTTCGCCGGCGTTATGGGCCTGCGCCAGGTGAGCCCCGGTGCCTACGTCACGCCCACTACCATCATCGCTACCCTCCAGGCCGATACCAAGCTCAAGGTCGATTTTACGCTGCCTGAGGCCAGCGGCGGCCTGGTGCACCCCGGCTCGGTGGTGACGGTGCAGCTGACTGGCAACCCATCGCGCCGCTACCAGGCCACGGTTATCGCCCAGGAAAGCCAGGTCAACCAAACCACCCGCAACAAGACCGTGCGTGCCCAGCTGCCGGCCGGCGCAATAGCCAGCCCCGGCGCTTTTGCCCGCGTGAGCGTGCCCACCGGCGCGGCCCGCCGCAGCGTGCTGCTGCCCACCAACGCCATCATGCCCGGCGATAAGTCGGACCAGGTGGTGGTGGTTCAACACGGCAAGGCCACGATGCGCGACGTGCGCACCGGCGACCGCCAGCAGGACCAGATTGCCATCGTGAGCGGCCTCGTGGCCGGCGATTCGGTGGTGACGAATGGCGTGCTGTTCACCCAGCCGGGCAAGCCGGTGAAAGTGCGGCAGGCGAAGGGTCAATAAACCGTTCTGGCGTTCGCCTCACCCCCCGGCCCCCTCTCCGAAAAGGAGAGGGGGAGCCACGGAAGAGAAGGAGCTATCTATTGCCTATATATTTAAAGAAAAAGGTTATTCCCAGCAGCTGTTAAATCGTCCAGCTCCCCCTCTCCTTTTCGGAGAGGGGGCCGGGGGGTGAGGCGAACGCCAGAACGACAATTTTATCAACTATGAACATCTCCGAGCTATCCCTAAAACGGCCCGTGCTGGCGACGGTGCTCAACCTGCTGCTGATACTTTTCGGGGGGGTAGGGTTTTCGTTTCTGGCCCTGCGCGACTACCCGGCCATCGACCCGCCGATTATCAGCGTCAATACCGCCTACACGGGGGCCAACGCCGACGTGATTGAAAACCAGATAACGGAGCCGCTGGAAAAGCAGATTAACGGCATTCCGGGCATTAAGTCCATTACCAGCAGCTCGTCGCTGGGCAGCAGCAACATCACGGTTGAGTTTAACCTGGGCGTTGATTTGGAGGCCGCCGCCTCCGACGTGCGCGACAAGGTGGGCCAGGGCGTGCGCTCGCTGCCGCAGGATATTGACGCGCCGCCAGTAGTGTCGAAGTCGGACGCCAACTCCGACTTTATCCTCATTCTGGCCGTGCAGAGCCACACCAAAAGCCTGCTGGAGCTGAGTGATTTTGCCGAAAACAACTTGCAGCAGCGCTTCCAGACCATCAACGGGGTGTCGGCCATCAACATCTTTGGGCAGCAGCGCTACGCCATGCGCCTGTGGCTGGACCCGGCCAAGATGGACGCCTTCCAGGTGTCGTTCACCAATGTGCAGCAGGCCCTGAACGCCGAGAACGTGGAGGTGCCGGTGGGTAAAATCTACGGCGGCAACACCGAGTTGACTATCCGCACGATGGCCCGCTTCACCACCGAGGAGCAATTCCGCAACCTCATTCTGCGAGAAGATTCCAAGGGCATCGTGCGCCTCGGCGACGTGGCGCGGGTGGTGCTGGGCCCCGAAAACTATGAGCAGAGCTGGAAGCTAAACGGCGCCTACGCCGTGGGCCTGGCCATTATCCCGCAGCCGGGTACCAACTACGTGCAGATTGCCGACGAATTCAACAAGCGCCTGGCCGAGGTGCTGAAGGAGAATAAGTCTGACATTGAGATGCGGGTAATTGTGGACAACACCAAGATTGTGCGCAACTCGATTGACGAAGTGATGGAAACCCTGGCCATTTCCTTCGGGCTGGTGGTGCTGGTTATCTTCTTCTTCTTCCGCAACTGGCTCACGGCCCTGCGCCCGCTCATCGACATTCCGATTTCGCTGATTGCCACGTTTTTCGTGATGTATCTGGCGGGCTTCACCATCAATATTCTGACGCTGCTGGGCATTGTGCTGGCCACCGGCCTGGTAGTGGACGACGGTATTGTGGTGACGGAGAACATTTTCCGTAAGCTCGAAGAGGGCATGAACATCAAGGACGCGGCGCGCGAGGGTAGCAAGGAGATTTTCTTCGCCGTTATCGCCACCTCGCTCACGCTGGCGGTGGTGTTCCTGCCCGTCATTTTTCTGGAAGGCTTCACGGGGCGCTTGTTCCGCGAGTTTGGGGTGGTGGTGGCGGGTGCGGTGCTGATTTCGGCCTTCGTGTCGCTCACCATCACGCCGGTGCTCAACGTGGTGCTGCACCGCGAAAGCGGCAAGGAGGGCGGCAGCGGCCACGGCCGGTTTTATGACAAGACCGAGCCGTTTTTCCAGGGCATGGAAAGCTGGTACGGGCGCATCGTGGGCAAGTTTCTGCGGGTGCGGGCGCTGGCCTGGGTGGTGGTGGCGGCCTGCGCGGGCATCATTTTCTTCGTTGGCCGGGGCATTCCAACCGAGCTGGCCCCGCTGGAAGACCGCAGCAGCGTGCGCCTGGTGCTGACCGGGCCGGAGGGCACGAGCTTTAGCGCAATGGAGAAAATCAGCGACCAGGTGGCCGCCTTTGTGCGCGACTCAGTGCCCGAGAACGACTTTGTTTTTTCGCGCACGCCCGCCGGCAGCAGCACCAACACCTCGCAGGTGCGCACCGGCCTGGTGCCGCCCGACCAGCGCAAGCGCACCCAGGACCAGATAGCTAAGTACCTGACCAAGGCCACCAAGCGCTTCAACGACGCCCGCATTTTTGTGGTGCAGGAGCAGACCATTGCCGTGGGCTCGGGCTCGAAGAGCAGCGTGCCGGTGCAGTTCGTGCTGCAAACCACTGATTTGGCCAGTATCCGCGAAGCCCTACCCCGGTTCCTGGCCGCCGCCCGGCAAGACCCGACCTTCCAGAACGTGGATGCCAACCTCAAATTCAACAAGCCCGAGGTGCAGCTGACGTTTGACCGTCTCAAAATCAGGGATTTGGGCCTGACCACGCAAGACGTGGCCGCCGCCGTGCAGGGCGCGTTTGGGGGTAGGCGCATGGCGTATTTCCTGCGCGATGGCCGGCAGTACCAGGTCATTGGCCAGGTGGACCGCGACGCCCGCAGCGCGCCCAACGACATCACCCGCCTCTACGTGACCAACAACCGGGGCGAGAGCATTCCGCTGTCGGCAGTAGTGCATCAGGTCGAAAACTCGAACCCGGCCACGCTTTATCACTTCAACCGTTTCAAGGCGGCCACCATCTCGGCGCAGCTGGCCGAAGGCAAAACCGTGGGCGACGGCGTGAAGGCTATGCAGGCCATTGCCGATAAAGTGCTGGACCCCACCGTTTTTCAAACGGCCCTCACCGGCTCCTCGCGCGACTTTGCCGAGAGCGCGGGCAACACCACGTTTGCGTTTTTGTTGGCTTTGGTGCTGATTTATTTGCTGCTGGCGGCGCAGTTTGAGAGCTTCCGCGACCCGCTCATCATTCTTATCACGGTGCCGCTGGCGCTGGCCGGCGCGCTGCTCAGCCTGTGGGCAATGGGCCAGACGCTCAATATTTTCTCGCAAATCGGGATGATTATGCTGATTGGCCTCGTGACAAAAAATGGCATTCTCATCGTGGAGTTTGCCAACCACCAGCGCGATGCCGGCCTGCCCCTGCGCGAGGCCGTGCGCCTGGCCGCTCAGCAGCGCCTGCGTCCCATCCTGATGACCTCGCTGGCCACCGCGCTCGGCGCCCTACCCATTGCCCTGAGCCTGGGCGCGGCCAGCACCAGCCGCAAGCCGCTGGGCATCGTTATCGTGGGCGGCATTCTGTTCTCGCTGGTGCTCACGCTGTTGGTCATCCCGGCTATTTATACCTTTATCGCTAAAGAGAAAAAACCGGAGGCTTTGGAGGAAGTGCCGGTTTCGGAGCCGGTTGAAGTTACCGCCTAACGGTGTACCTAACCCCCGCGCCAAAACATTGCTACGAATTCATGAAATTCCTACTAGTAAGCCTGTTAGCTCTTTTTACCAGCCTGCTCGGCTTAGCTCAGCAAGCGCCCTCGGTGCCCGCGCCCGCCGTGGCGGCCAACCCGCCCGCGCCCGTGCTTACGCTGCACGAAGCCCTGCAAACAGCGCTCAAGAATAGCCTCGACCTGCAGATTGGGCAAAACACGGTGGAGGTGCAGCGGCTGCAAAATACGCTGGGCTTCGCGGGCGGCTTGCCGACGCTGGCGCTCACGGCCAACAACAACGTGGTTATCAACAATACCCAGCAGGAGTTTAACACGGGCTTGTCGCGCAATGCGACCGGGGCGCGCAACACGCAGTACAATACGGGCCTGGCGGGCACCTACTTGCTGTATAATGGCGGCTACGTGGTGGCCAACCGCAAGCGGCTCGATGAGTTACAGCAAATCAGCGAGCTGCAGCTCAACTCAATTGTGCAGAATGTGCTGGCCGATGTGAGTCTGAAATACTACGCCGTGGTGCAGCAGCAGCGCTATATCCGCACGCTGGAAGCTTCCACGGAAGTATCGCGCCAGAAGCTGCGCCTCATTGACGCCCGGCAGGCGGTGGGCCTGGCCAATAATGCCGATAAGTTTCAGGCGCAGCTCGACCTCAACGCGCAGCTCGAAACGCAGCAGCAGCAGGCCCTGGCTGCCCAGCAGGCCACGGCCGATTTGCTGCGCGCGCTCACCCTGAACCTGGATACGCCCATCGCGGTAGAGGATTCAATTCCGGTGGACCGCAATCTGCACTGGGCTGCTATTGAAACCTCGTTGGTACACAACCCCGCCCTGCTGGCCGCCGACCGCCAGGTGCGCGTGAATGAGCTGCTGGTGCGCGTGGCCCGCGCCAATCGCTACCCCGCCATTGGCCTGAACGCGGGCAGCAACTTTGCCCGCAGCCAGAACGCAGTGGGTACCACGCTCTTCAACCAGAGCTACGGCCCCTACGCCGGCTTTGGCCTGACCCTACCCCTCTACTCGGGCGGCGTGAACAAGCGCCTGGTGGACGTGGCCCGCGTGAACACCAAAACGGCGGAATTGCAGCTCCAAGCCTTGCAGCAAAACTACCAGCTCAACGCCCACAAAGCCTGGGAAGCCTACCAGCAGCAGCTCGCCTCGGTAGCCATCGCCGAGCAGAGCTACGTCACGGCGCGCCAGCTTCTGAAGCTGGTGCAGATGCGCCTCGATGCCGGCCTTTCCACGCTGGTGGATGTGAAGCTGGCCCAGCAGAGCTTCGAGGATGCCGGCTACCGCCTGACGAATTATCGCTACGCCGCCAAGTCGGCCGAGATAACCTTGCGGCAACTGGCGGCGCTGCTCACGCCGTAAGGGGGGGTAGGGAATACTGACGAATGACGCGTGACTAACTGCTTCCAGGCCGCGCCGAGTCCGCGCATTTTACCCCTTTCTTCTGTGAGAATTACGGGGCTGGTCCCCGCCGCCGCCTGGGTTGTTTGATTTGGGTAAGCTTTCGTTTGAAAGGGGTAAGCCGCCCACTAGGACGCGCTGCTACTTTTCAAGCTTTCGAAATCAACGTGTTCGGGGCGCTGAACGTGGTGCGGCGGGCGCTGCCGCACCTGCGCCGGCAGGGGGCCGGCCACATCATCAACCTTTCTTGCATTGCCGGCCTGGCCCCGCTGCCCGGCTGGGGCCTCTACTCCGCCACCAAGTTTGCGCTGGAAGGCTGGTCGGAGTCGCTGGCGCAGGAAGTGGCGTCGTTTGGCCTAAAGGTGACCGTAGTGGAGCTGGGCGGCCTGCGCACCAACTTTCTCACGCCGGAGGCGCTGACGATGGCCCGGCAGCCGCTGCCGGCCTACGCGCACATCCGCACCGCGCACGCCCAGTTGCTCACGAAGAATGGACAGCAAATCGGCGACCCGGACAAAGCGGCCGATGCCATTATGCGCGTGGCGGCGGCGGCGCAGCCCCCGCTCCGCTTAGTGCTCGGCACCGATGCCTACGAGCGGGCGCAGCAGCACTTGCACACGCAGCAGCAGGTGCTTTCGGCCTGGCAAAGCGTGTCCACGGCTATCGGCTTTGAGGAGTAGGCGAAGAAAGCGAAACGCAGTGGTCAGGTCATCCGGCCCGGCTTTCTGTCCTACTTACTGCGGTTAAGCAGGTCATTTCAGTTTCTCCCGCTTTAGGGTAAGGGGGTAGGAGGGGATAATTGGGGGTTCTGCTTTACCAGTTATCCCTTCCCAAATTCCTCCCCTCCTACCCCTACCCCAGAGTCGTTAAGCTCTACCCCCCGGCCCTACCATCAAAATCACCGGTAGCCTGCGTAACGGCAGCTACTTATTACCTGCTGTTATGCAAGGGGGAGT
This sequence comes from Hymenobacter psoromatis, assembly GCA_001596155.1. Classification (NCBI taxonomy): domain Bacteria; kingdom Pseudomonadati; phylum Bacteroidota; class Cytophagia; order Cytophagales; family Hymenobacteraceae; genus Hymenobacter; species Hymenobacter psoromatis. The sequence continues at coordinate 1,683,673 of CP014771.1, forward strand.
AGCGCGAACTTTGTAGTTCGCGTCTCCGCGCCGTTCTACTGGCTTTAACGGCGCGGGGACGCGAACTACAAAGTTCGCGCTACTCCCCCTTGCGTAACGGCAGCTACTTATTACCTATCCTAGCACCCATGAAAATTGATTTAACTGGTAAAGTCGCCCTCGTGACGGGCGCGGCTGGGGGCATTGGCCGCGCGGTGGTAGCCGCCCTGCTCGAAGCGGGGGCCAGCGTCGTGGCCGAAGACCTTAACCCCGCGGTGCGGGAATTGGAACAGCTGAGCCCCCGCGTGGTGAGCCTGCACGGCCCAGGGGCCGCCAGCGCCACCGCCCAGGCTGCGGTGGCGCTGGCGGAGGCCCGGTTTGGGGCCTTGATATTCTTGTCAACAACGCGGGCCGCACGTCTCCCAAGGCCCTGGCCGACACCACCGATGTCGAATGGGACAGCCTGATGGCCGATAACGTGAAGGGCATGTTTGTGCATGTGCGCGAGGCGCTGCCGTCTCTGCGGCGGCGCGGCGGCGGGGCTATTGTCAACACCAGCTCCGTGTCCGGGTTGGTGGGGATGCCCAACCTGGTGGCCTACTCGGCCTCGAAAGGCGCGGTCAATCAGTTCACCAGAAGCCTGGCGCTGGAACTGGCTCCCTATGGCATTCGGGTCAATGCCGTGGCCCCCGGCGTTATCGAGACCCTCATCCTCGACTCCTGCGGGGCCAATGGGCGGCAGGCGATGCAAGAGGCGGGGGCTAAGGAGCCCCTGGGCCGGGCCGGGCAACCCGCAGAAATCGCCAACGTCATGTTGTTTCTGGCGGCCCCGCAAGCCAGCTTTATGACCGGAGCAATAGTGGCGGCCGATGGCGGCTACACGGCTCACTGAGCAAAACGCCGGCGGGGCGGGGCGGGCTCCCGGCGAGAAACGCCCTACCCCTACCCCCTTCGCTTAACGCCCGGACGGGCCGCAGGAGGCGTCCGGGCAATTGCGGCACCCGGCGCACGGCTTGCGACCACCCAACGAACGATTACGCACCACTGAGTAGAATTTTACCGGACCCGAGTAGGATTTACGGCGACCCGACGAGCGATTGCGGACTACCAAATAGGATTTTCGGGGACCCGAGCAGGATTTGCGGGGAACCGACGAACGAGTGCGAAGGGCTGAATAGAATTTGCGGGGAGCCGAGTAGAATTTGCGGGGAGCCGAGTAGGATTTGCGGAGGGCTGACGGGTAATGTAGGCGGCTACCTCGCCAGGAGTTGGGGGGCTGCCGGCTAAAAAAGCCGGCAGCCCCCCAACGCTCGCCTTCAGTCAGTTATTCAACTCACCTACTCATTATTACGCACCGCCTCTTCCCGGTTCAGCTTCGTCAAAAACGACTGCGTAATCGGCGTTTCGCTCGCGTAGCCCTTGCGGCGCTCGTTGGCGGCGGCGCTCTCGCCGGTGGCGGGCAGGGCGCGGTTTACCCAGGCCAGCATATCGACGGTGGTGCCGGGCGCGATGCCGTGCAGGGTAGCCAGCAGCTTGGCCGGCAGCGACAAAATCAACTCGCCGTCGCCGCGCCGGGCGGCGTTCCAGATGCGACGGGCCGCGTCTTCGGCGCTCATCGTGAAGCCCGGCAGCGCGTCGGCAATGCTAAACCAGGCGTATTCTTTTTCGTGGTTGCCCTTCACATCCACGTGGCCGGTGCTGCCGGTGCGCAGCAGGCCGGGGCACACGGTAGTAACGTAAATGCCATGCTGATTCAGCTCGGCCCGGAAGCCTTCCGAAAGGCCGGTGAGGGCAAATTTGCTGGCGCTGTAGGCAGCCAGATGCGGAATGGCCACCTTGCCGCCCAGCGACGAGATATTGATAATGCGCCCCTCGCCGCGCCGCCGCATTCCCGGCAACACCGCCTGCATGGCGTGAAACGGGGCCCAGAAGTGAGTATCCATCGCGTCCACGAAGTCGCGGTCGTCCAGGTTTTCGAGCGGCCCGCCGATGATAATGCCCGCGTTGTTCACCAGCACGTCAATCCCGCCCAGGCGGCTTTCCACCTCGGCCACCATGCTGCGCACCTCGGCGGCGTTGGTGAGGTCGCGGGCCAGGGCCAGCACGTTGTTTTCGGTGCCGCCGCAGGTGAGCAGGTCCTGGCGGGCGCGGGCCAGCTCCTGTTCGTCGCGGGCGCAAATGGCTACCCGCGCGCCTTCGCGCACGGCGGCGCGAGCCAGCACCAGGCCCAGCCCGCGCGAGCCGCCGGTAATGAGCACGGTGCGCCCCGTGAGCTCATACGAGCCCCGGCGGTTGCGCCAAACGGTGGTGGCCAGGGCAGCCGCGCCGAGGCCGGCGGCCCAAAGCCAGGAAGAAGAGCGGGGGGAGGTTTTCATGCTTCTCTGTATGCGTTTGGGGGTAGAAAGGTTGCATTCAGCCCCCAAATGCACAACTTGGTTTGCAGAAACGCGCGGGGCTATACCTGCATTCCCTACCCCAGCTTATCCTTAAAGAAGGCCAGCGTCAGAGCCCAGGCTTCGGCGGCGGCTTCTTTGTTGAAGCTCGGGCGGGCGTCGCAGTTGAAGCCGTGGTCGGCGGTGGAGATGACGGTGGTGACGTAGGGCTTGCCAGCGGCATCCACGGCGTCAAGTATCGTCTGGATATTGTCCTTGGTAATGTGCTGGTCGAGTCCGCCCCAGAAGAAGGCGTGCGGCGCGTGCAGGTCTGCGGCCAAGTCGGTGCGGGTGTGCAGGCCGCCGCCGTAATAGGATACGCCGGCTTGCACCGGTAGCTTGGCATTGGCCACGAACGCCACCTGCCCGCCCAGGCAGAAGCCGATAGCGCCGATTTTGTCCTTTTGCACGTTGGGCTGAGCTTGCAGCCAGTCGTAGGCGGCCCGCGCGTCCTGGGTCATGGTTTCCAGGGTCACGGCCGAGTAGTGGGGAATCACGCTGGGGAAGTCGCTGTACGAAAATTCCGCGCCCGGCTCGGCGGTGCGGTGAAACAGCTCGGGGGCCACCACCACGTAGCCGGCGGCGGCCAGGCGGTCGGCTACGTCGCGGATGTGCTGGTTTACACCAAAAGCTTCCTGAAAAAGAATGATGCCAGGGGCTGGTTGCTGGTTTTTCGGCTGGGCCACGTAGGCGTGCGCCTGGGTGCCGTCGGCTACGTGCAACACCAGCGAATCGGGAATGCTCATAAAAAAGAGGGGGGTAGGGAAAGGGGACTTGCTGCCAGAAACAAGACAATGAAAGCCGATGTTTTACCCGAGCCTCTCCTCATTTTTTAATTATCCCGCCGGGTCCCCTACCCCCCTCCCCGCGCCTGAGCGTGCTCCACCAGTTTGCCGGTGCGGCCCGGCACCACCGCCCGCCAGGCGCAGCAAGGAAGCCAAGCGGCACGCGCACGCAGCACATCCGGCTGGGCTCGGGCGGCGTGCTGATACTCCACTATTCAACCCTGAAGGTGGCCGGAGCGGCAGAAATAGCTTAGTCGATGAAGTTTATTTAGTATTATTCTAAATAAAACAGAACCCCGTAATGAGGCCTTTTAATTGTTACTTAATTAAAAAACAGCAACTTACAAATTATCAGAAGCCAAGACAACCAATTACGCTACAGTCGTTATTGCTCGATTTATTTGGAATTCATCTAAACTGGCGCTGACCTTTGCGCTACATTGAACGATTCTAAATAAGATAATGCGCCGACTTTTTACTTTTCTGCTGCTCACCAGCGCGGCCCTGCCCGCGCTTAGCCAGGCGCAGGAGTTGCCTATTCTAGCTGCTGCCAGCCGTGCCAATCAGCACACGGGTAGCATTCGGGGCACTGTTCGCACCAGCGACGGACGGCCGGCGGCCTTCGTGAGCGTGGGTATTCCGAAGCTCGGCAAGGGGTCTAATACGGCCGAAGACGGCTCTTTTACCATCGCGGGCCTGGAGCCGGGCGCGCATGAGCTGCAAGTGTCCTTTGTGGGCTTGCAGCCGCAGCGCCAGACCATATCGGTGGCTGCCGGCCAGACGGCCAAAGTCGATTTTACCCTGAGCGAGAGCGCCGCCGACCTGAGCGAGGTCATCGTGACGGGCACCACCACCATCAACCGCCTGGCCTCGGCTAGCAAGGCCGACATTGCGCCCCTCGACCAGCCCCAGAGCGTGGGCGTGGTGACGAGCACCGTGATTGCCGACCAGCAGATAAACCGCCTCGGCGACGCGCTGCGCAACGTGAGCGGCGTGTCGCTGACGCAGCAGCGCGGCGGCGTGGCCGAAACGTTTTCGGCGCGCGGTTCCAGCATTGGGGTAGGCGGCTCGGGCGGCAGCATTTTTAAGAATGGCCTGCTCGCCAACACCCAGGGCTTTCCCGATGCCAGCACCCTGGAATCGGTGGAAGTGCTGAAGGGCGCGGCGGCGCTGCTCTACGGCAACGTATCGGGCGGCCTGATTATCAACACCGTAACTAAAAAGCCGCGCTATAGCTGGGGCGGCGCGGTGGAGATGCGCGCCGGCAGCTACGGCTTCTACAAGCCGATAATTGACGTGTACGGCCCGCTCACCAAAAACCTGGCTTTCCGGGTGGTGGGCACTTATGAGAACGCCAAGAGCTACCGCGACGTGGTGCAAGCGAAGCGCCTGTACGTGAACCCCTCGCTGATATACAAGTTTGGCGAAAAAACCGACCTGCTGGTGCAGGGCGACTACTTACGCTCCGACATCACGCCCGATGCGGGGGTAGGCATCCTCAACCAGAATGTGGATGCGCGCCTGCCCGACGGCATTTCGCGCGCCAACTTCATCAACGCAACGTGGGCCTACAACGTGACCGACCAGGCCAGCGCCTCGGCCGTGCTCAACCACCGCTTTTCGGACCAGTGGCGCGTCAACGCCATTGCGGGCGTGATGGATACCCGCGTGCACGGCCTCGGAGTGGCCGTGCCCAATGGCAACATTGCCACCAACGGCGACTGGACGCGCACGCTGAGCGGGGTGCAAACGGCCGAGCGCGACTACAACGGGCAGCTGAACGTGAATGGCAAGTTTGATACCGGCCCGCTAACCCACCAGCTGTTGATAGGCGCTGATGCCCTGCGTATTATCACCAACAACGCCTCGGGCTATGCCTACCAGGACCTGACGGGTAAGGCCCTCACGGCCTACGACAAAATCAACATTGCCGACCGCACCAAGTACGCGGAGCGCACCGATGCCATCACGTATAGCGCCACGGGCTACACCGTGGCGCCGTCGTACCGCTTCGGCGGCTACGTGCAGGATTTGATTACCATCGTGCCGATGCTGAAGGTGTTGGGCGGCGTGCGCTACTCGTACCAGAACGTGCGGCAAACCACCCTCACCAACAACCTGACCGGGGCGATAACGCCCGGCGTCGCCGCCGACAAGGCCGACCGGGCCTGGTCGCCCAAAGGCGCGGTTATTTTTCAGCCCCTCCCTGCCCTCTCGTTTTACACCAGCTACGCCAACAACTTCCTTACCAACGCCGGCCTGCTCGATACCAACCTGGAGCCGCTGCGCCCGTCCTACGTTAATCAGTACGAGGCCGGGGTGAAAACCGAGCTGTTTGGCAGCCGCCTGTTTGCCAACGCCGCCGTGTATCGCTACCGCAACAGCAACCTGGCCCAAACCACCTTTACGCTGGCCGACGGCACGGCCACTACCCTTACCACTGTGCGCGACCTGACGGGCGAAACCACCAGCGACGGCGTGGACCTGGACGTGAGCGGCAGCTTCTCGAAAGACTTCTACTTCAACGTGGGCTACGCCTACAATTATGCCCGCTACACCCACACCACGGGCATGATAGGCACCCAGCTTGAGGGCGAGCGCCTGACCAACAACCCGGCCCACACCGCCAACGGCTCGGTTTTCTACACCTTTGACCGCGCCGGCCTGCGCGGCCTCAAACTCGGAGCCTCGGCCTTCTACACCGGCCAGCGCCTGGGCGGCAACAACAACACGGTGGGCCAGGCTGGCAACTACAGCCGCCTCATCTCGCTGAGCGGCTTCACCACCATCGACCTATCGGCCGGCTACGCCTACCAGCATTTCTCCGTTCTATTCAAGCTCTCTAACATTACTAATGAGCTGAACTACCTGGTGCATGACCGGTACAGTATCAATCCCATTCCGCCGCGCCAGTTTTTGACTACGGTGGGCTACCGGTTTTAGAGGGGGTAGGGTGCGGGGCTAGCCCCGCCCGGCGTGGCGCGATTCTCTTGCAAGACGTTCAACGCCGGGCGGGGGCCAGCCCCGCACCCTACCGTAGCTCCCAGCCCAGCTTGAGAATAAACACGCTCACGACCCCCAGAAACAGCACCCGCACGAAGCCCGTGCCCCGGCGCAGCGCCAGCCGCGCGCCCAGCGTGGAGCCCAGCACGTTGCAGGCGGCCATCGGCAGGGCGTAATAATACAGCACTTGCCCTGTCGAGATGAAGTAGGCCAGCCCGGTGATGTTGGTGGCGATATTGACCACCTTGGCCGAGGCCGAGGCCGCCAGAAAGTCGTAGCCAAACAGCCCCACGAACGCAAACAGCAGCAGGCTGCCCGTGCCCGGCCCAAAAAACCCGTCGTAAAACCCAATGGCCGCGCCCAGCCCTACCCCCGTCCACAGCTCGCGGCGGCCGTGCAGGCGCGGCGCGTGCAGGCTCCCAAAGTCCTTGCGCCAGAAGGTATAAGCGGCCATCAACACCAGCAGCGCCAGCACCAGCGGCTTCACCAAATCCTTGTTGAGGCCGCTCACGGCCCGCGCGCCCAGCAGCGCGAAGCAGCCCGCCACCACCGCCGCCACCGCCACCGTGCGCCAGTTGATGGAGACGCCCGTCGGCCCTTTCAGGTAGCGGTAGGCCGAGGCCGAGGTGCCCGCCAGGCTGGCTACTTTGCCGGTGCCTAGCACCGTCGGCACCGGCACCTGGGGCAGCAGCAACAGCAGCGCCGGCAGCTGAATGAGGCCCCCGCCGCCCACCATGCCGTCGATGAGGCCGGCCAGCAGCGAGGCCGCGCAGAGGAGGGGTAGGGTGAAAGAATGGTCGCTAAGCGGCATAAAAATGGGTAAGCAGGCTCAAAAAAACGTCATGCAGACCGAAGGGAAGCATCTCGCTCGCGCCGCTTGGGTAGTAACCCAACGATTCGAGTAAGATGCTTCCCTTCGGTCTGCATAACGTTCTAATTAGTCTAGTATAGCCATTGACATTACAATATTAAAAAGGAGCATCGTCACTTTGATTAGGATTCTTGGGAAAAGAGAATGCCTGTGGAGGTGTTTCATTTACTTTGCTACCAAAGCGCATAGTAGTCATTTGAGACTGAGGCTGTTCAGATTCAAATGTAGAAGGTAAAGCGTTGAACCCGGAACCACTACCCAACATATTCTGGCTTCCTGAACCTAGAGAATTAAAATCACCGCCCCCATCAAATCCGTCGAGGTCGGCGAACTTAGTAAAGCGGCCGATGAACTTGAGTTGCACATCTACAAGTGAACCGTTCCGGTGCTTAGCAATAATAACTTCACCCATACCCAAAGTAGAATTACCCATCTCATCCTCCGTAATCTTGTAGTATTCAGGTCGGTAGAGAAAAATAACCATGTCAGCATCCTGCTCGATGGAGCCTGATTCGCGCAGGTCGCTGAGCTGGGGTCTTTTATCGCCGCCTCGGGTTTCGACCGAGCGCGAGAGCTGCGAAAGCGCAATTACCGGGATGTTCAGCTCCTTGGCAATGCCCTTGAGCGCCCGCGAGATGCTGGCGATTTCCTGCTCGCGGTTGCCGCCCGGCCGCCCGGCCTCACCGCCGCTCATCAGCTGCAAGTAGTCGACGATAACCAGTTGAATATCGTGCTGCGACTTGAGGCGGCGGCACTTGGCGCGCAGCTCCCGGATGCTGAGCGCAGGCGTATCGTCAATAAAAATCGGGGCCGACGACAACGCCGAAATCTTATAATTGAGTCTCTTCCACTCATCGTCGCTTAAGTTACCCTTCTTTATTTTCTCCGAATCCAGTTCCGCTTCTGCCGAAATCAAACGGTTGACAAGCTGCAGAGACGACATTTCGAGCGAGAAAATGGCGACCGCCTTATTGAAATCCACGGCCGCGTTGCGCATGGCTGACACCACGAAAGCCGTGTTGTGCGTCACGGTGCAATCGGCCAGCAAGAAGAGGTGGTTGCCGTCAATCTCGAAGCCGTAGTAATCGTCTTCCTGGTCAAACTCCACCGAAATTCCGGTCATGCGCCAATCGACGCCCGAGGCCCACAGATTGGCTTTTTTGCGCGCCACGCGCACCGGCACCCGGTCAATATCGCCATAAATCCGCACGCGGTACACTTCGCTTTCGTAGCCGATTTTATTGATAACGGCCCGCTTCTTTTTCAGCGAGGTGCGGAAGCCCAGCGAGTCGCACAAGAACTTAATCTGGTGGGCCAGCTCCTTGTTTTTCTGGGTAATCTCGTAGCCGTTGCTTACTGAGTCGAGGTGGCCATCCGAGTCGATAAGGCCGGCCAGTAAGCGCAGGCGGTACTCGGTCGAATTAATTAAATAGGCCTGCGGAATGTGCTTGTTATGGAACACGCCCAGCTGGCGCAACTCGTCCTGCACCGAGTACTCGGCAAGGCTACCCCCCTGCCGGCCGCGCGTGATGCCGTAGCTGTTGCAGCGGTTGGCCACTACGCCGGTGGTCACCTGCATTCCCAGCTCGCTGGTATATTCACGCAGATAATCAATGATTTCGACATCCTGACCGGTGATGCGGGCGTTGGCCGACGAGCCATCGCCCAGCCACACGCCCAGGAAATACGGGTCCAGCGGCACGGCCTTTTCAGCAAACTCGATGGCCACTTTGTAGCCTTTGTAATTCGACTGAAACTTGGGGCCTTTTTTCAGCCACTCGCGCACTTCGATGTTGAGCACGTCGCCGTGGCGGTGCGGACCCTCATTGCGCGAGCGCTTGAGCGAGAGGATATGACTCTCGTTCACGCGGTAGTCGTCGCCTTTATTCTGGCGCACCCAGTACATGTTTTCGCGGCCGCGGGCCAGGCTCAGCACCCGGCGCGGCGTCGAGTCGTCGCCCATCAGCAAGTCGCCGGTGCGCATGTCTTCCACGTTGCACAGAGTGCCGTCGTACATCATCACTTTGGTGCCCAGCGCCAAGCATTTTCCCATGCCTGGCCTAGCTGCAACAATCACTAAGTCAGATGGTTGCCAACCGCTAGTCACTTGGTCTAGTGCTGAAAAACCAGTAGGCACTCCTGTAAGACCATCTTTTTGATTACCTTTTTCTTCCAGTTCTTTGAGTGCTTTAACCATCAGGTCCTGCATCGAATCAACTCCCTTCCGCATATTCTCTTCAGACACCTGGAAAACAGCTTTCTCCGTGGCGTCGAGAAGTTCAAATGCATCTGTAGTGTCTTCGTATGCGTCACGCAAGATTTCAAAGGCAGAACTAATTAACTCTCTCTTAATTGCTGCCTCAAGTATTTTTCGAGCATGTGACTCAACGTGGGCTGCTGAGTTAATATGAAGAGTGAGACTGGCTACATAACCAACACCACCAGCTAGCTCTAAATCACCCGTCTCACGCAACCTCTGAACTACTGTGAGCTGGTCAACAGGCTCTTGCTTATCAAATAAGCCACTGATAGCTCTAAATATACGCTGGTGTTCAGGCTTATAAAAGCTATGTTCTTTCAACATATCAATTATTGTCGTAAGCGCATCCTTTTCAAGCATGAGCGCACCTAACACAGCAGCCTCCATCTCCAAGCGCTGAGGTGGCAGTTTGCCAGTGGGCGACATGGGCAACTGTCGCATACCGTTCGCGCTTTTAAAGGTAGCGGCGGCACGGGCAGCAGACTGCTTGACGCGGTCGTCCGAACGGTCGTTCATTATTCAGGGGGTAGGCAGGAGAGAGAGAGAGAGAAACAGCGCGGCGGCCACTTCGCGAAAAGCAGCCAGGCCGCGAAGAGCCTGAACTAACAAAGCTAACTTAAAAGTGCCCGAAATGAAAGCCGGGTGGAGGCAATTGTTTTGGGCCAATTGCCCGGCCCGACCGGGAGCCCGGCCGTACTTTCGCGCCCTGCAACCGGCTGGCAGCGGGCGGTTTAGCCAAGGGCGGCGGGCGGGTTTGCTAGTTGGCATTAGCTCACCAGAGCAACTTAATTTTAACCCTAAGCAGTTAAGCAACAATAACTTGGAAAATATTCATCTTATTGCCGTGGGCGGCAGCATTATGCACAATCTGGCGCTGGCGCTGGCCCGGCGCGGCGCGCACGTGACGGGCTCGGACGACGAGATTTTTGAGCCGGCCCGCTCGCGGCTGGCCGCCGCCGGCCTCCTACCCCCCGCCGAGGGTTGGGACGCGGCCCGCGTGACGCCCGACCTCACGGCCGTGATTGTGGGCATGCACGCCCGCCCCGACAACCCCGAGCTGGCCCGCGCCCAGGAGTTGGGCCTCAAAATCTACTCCTTTCCCGAGTATATCTACGAGGCCAGCAAGGATAAGCAGCGCGTGGTGATTGGCGGCTCGCACGGCAAAACGAGCATTACGGCGCTCATTCTGCACGTGCTGCGGTTTCACGGGCGGCAGTTCGACTACGCGGTGGGCGCGCAGCTGGCGGGCTTCGATTTGATGGTGCAATTGACGGATGAGGCGCCGGTTATCATCATTGAGGGCGATGAGTATTTGTCGTCGCCGGTGGACCGGCGGCCCAAATTTCACCTCTACCAACACCACATCGGGGTGATTTCGGGTATCAGCTGGGACCACATCAACGTGTTTCCGACCGAGGAAATCTACCGCGAGCAGTTCGAGCTATTTGCTCGCCAAACGCCCAAGGCCGGCGTGCTCATCTATGACCGCGACGACGAGCAAACCCAGCTCGTGGCCGTGCCCAGCAACCCTGACGTGACCTACGTGGGCTACGGCCCGCACGAAAACGTAATCCGCGACGGCCGCACCTACCTCATTACCAAGAAGGACGAGGAAGTGCCCATTCAGGTATTTGGGGAGCACAACCTGCGCAACATCTCGGCGGCCAAAGAGGTGTGCAAGCAGCTGAGCATCAAGGGCAAGGATTTTTACAAGGCCGTGGCGACGTTTAGGGGCGCGGCGCGGCGGCTGGAGCTGGTGCGCGAAGGCGCGACGTCGGTGGTATACAAGGACTTTGCCCACGCGCCCAGCAAGCTGCGCGCCACGGCCACGGCTTTCAAGCAGCAGTTCCCCCAGCGGCGGCTGGTGGCCTGCCTGGAGCTGCACACCTTCAGCTCGCTCAACCCGGCCTTTTTGCCGCAGTACGCGCACTGCTTCGACGCGCCCGACGTGGCGGTGGTGTATTTCAATCCCCACGTGCTCGAACACAAGCGCCTACCCCCCCTCGCGCCGGCCGCCGTGGCGGCCGCCTTTGCCCGGCCCGATTTGCGCGTGTTCACCGATAGCCAGGCGCTGGCCGCTTTCCTGCACGCGCAGGCCTGGGCCGACACCAATTTGCTGCTGATGACCAGCGGCACGTTTGACGGGCTGGATTTGCCGGAGCTGGCGGCCGAGGTGGTGGGGTAGGGTTTAGAAACGGCGGCCCGGTGGGGCCGCCGGGGTTTGGTTTTCCGCGCCGCCCGGCCGGGTTGCTCCTCACGGGGCCGCCCGGCCGGGCGGCGCGGCTGCTTTATGGCAGTCCTGTAGTTCTTAGGGTTGCTACCGCTTTATTTCTTCAGCGTTGCGATGTCACAATTCAACTCTTCTTTGCCATTCTGCCCGCAGGCTTAACCGCATCCGCGAATTATGAACGTATGATTAAGTTTTTTGACAGAATAAAATCATATTTTTATAGGATAAGTACTTGTCACAGAAACTACTACTTTGTCCTTTTTATCAGCTAAGCTTATGCGCACATTTGCCTACCTCTTCTGCCGGGGCGTAGCTTCGCCGCTCACCCTTTTTTCATCCCGTATGTTTCCTGTTCAGCGTCTTTTCTCTACTGCTTTTCTGGCTGCTACCCTGGCTGGCCCCGCCCTGGCCCGAACCACCCCGGCCGATACGGCCCGTACCTACCGGCACCAGCTGGGCCTGACGGCCAGCCCACAATTTGGTAATCTTTTCACGACCAACCGGGTGCTACCCGTGGGCCTGCTCTACAAGCGGCAGATGCGGCCGGGCCAGGCCTTGCGCGTGCGACTGACGGGCTACTACTCGCGCCGGGATACGGCCACGGCAGGCGGGGCGGGGTACATACAAGAGAGAGGGCCGGATGCCCGCGTCTGGGAAGTCAACGCGTTCGTGGGCTATGAGTGGCAGCACAAGCTGAGCCGGCACTGGCAATGGTATTACGGGTTGGAAGCGGGCGGGGGATACCGGGACGAGCATCGGGCTTATACCAATTACTACCATAACCCTATCGGGTTTAATGGGGGTGGCCCCTATACCAATACAGATATTGGCTCACGCGACCTCTCCCGCTGGCAGGTGCAGGGCAGGGGCCTCGCGGGATTGAGCTACGCTATGACTTCACAAGTACGTCTGTTTGCGGAAACGGCAGTCGGTGTGAGTTACCGGCACCAAAAAAGTTGGGGCAGCTACACGACTACCGTTGATAACCCCAATTACGGTGTATCACCTGGCGGCGTGTACCACGATAATATAATCAATACGTGGCACTTGAATTACTTCCCGGTTCAGGTACTGGGGCTGGCCGTCTGTTTTTAATCTTTCACCTTTTCCCCTCTTTCCCATGAAAAATACACTTCTACTTATTCTGATGCTCGCTTGCGCCGTTCTGCCGCATTTGATGCAGGCTCAAGGCATTAATGCTTCACCCACCGGCGATGCGTGCCCCAATAAGGACTACACGTACACATACAGCGGCTCAGCCCTTGGGTGCAGTTGGGCAGTGAAAGGGGCCTACACGCTTATTTCAGGCGGCGGGGCGAACAGTACCTCCATCACCGTCCGCTGGAAGGACGTGCCCACCGACGCCACTAACAACCCCACCTCCGTTGGGCTCGGCTGCGGCTCCTCTAGCGGTCCGTCGCCGGTTTCCGTTTTCGTCAGCTCCATCAGCGACAAGACGCCGGGGCCACTGACTATCAACGGAACTCAAATTAATGCCTCCTACAATCTCCCTTTCGGCGATATTACAACGTTCACCCTACGGGTGCCTTTGGTTGAGCTACCGCAAAGCAATGCAAATGCAGTCCCGCTTTTTGCCCTGACTTACGATTGGGTTATTCCTAGCGGTTGGCGTTATAACGACGGCACCAACTACGTATCGGATGGTAGCACAATGCACCGTGTTACCAGTAATTCCTCCTCACAAGGCAACCAGATATCCGTCACACCGTCCTCCGACTCGGGCGGCCTCATCAGCGTGCGGGCCGTTAATAATAACTGCGTGGGCGCTTCCACCGGACCGGTCAACTCCATCAGCAAGACAGCGAACGGCTTCGTAGCCCGCCCTACCCCTCAACTCACCATCATTAGCAATAAAAGCCCCAGCGGCGGCGACTTTTCACTTACTTGCGGCGACCAGAGCGACTACCACTTTCGCAGCAAATCGGACCCCACTCCGTCGGACGGCAGTTTTGACGGCTACGTTTTCAATTTCAGTGGCAATGGTATTATCACGCCAACCGGCAATGTGGCCGGCCAGCAGCCCGCTACCAACTTTACCGGCGCTACGGGCCAGGTAAGCATTAGTCTTCGAGCTCGCTATACCCGCAATGGAGCCAGTATCATGGTAGCTGCTCCGAATGTGAATGCGACAGTGCAACAGCTACCAGCGCCGACTATCGTCACCAACATGCCTACTTCTAGTGGCAACCCGTCCATCTGTTCGCCAGTAAATATAGCGGATTCGCAAACAGTTAAGCCACTATCAGTTACTTGTCGTATTAGCGTTTATGAACCCGTACTCGCTTGATTTACGTACCCGGGTGGCGGCGGCCTGCCAGGAGCCGGGGGCCAAAAAAGCCGCCGTTGCCCGGCGCTTCGATGTGAGCCGCTCCTTTGTCAAAAGCCTGGTTCGCCAGCAGCAACAAACCGGCTCACTGGCCCCCAAACCGGCCAGTAGCGGCCGGGCCCGCTACCTCGATGCCGCCGCCCAAGCCTGGCTCGTGGCCTACGTGGCGCAACACCCCGATGCTACGCTGGCCGAGCTAAACCAGGCCTGGCAGGCCAGCGGGGGCCGCCCCGTGGGCCAAACCTGCCTCTGGCAAGTGCTGGACGAACACGAGCTGCGGCGAAAAAAAAGCCCCCACGCGGCTGAACGCGACACCGAGCGCGTACGCCAGGCCCGTCAGGACCATGTCGAACAGGTCTGCACCCGCCCCGATGTTGCCCGGTTCCATTTTCTGGATGAGACGGGCTTGCGGCTGGATTACGCCCGCACCCACGGCCGGGCGGTGGGTGGGCAACGCGTCCGGGGGGCCGTGCCGCTGCGTCGGGGCCGCTCCTACACCCTTATTGGTACGCTGTCCGTGCGCGGGCTTGGAGCCCTGCAATTGCTCCATCAGCCCCTCAACAAGCACAGTTTCGCCCTCTACGTAGGCCGGTGCCTGGCCCCCACCCTGCGCCGGGGCGATGTGCTAGTGCTCGACAACCTGCCCGTGCACCACCTCGCGGGCCTGCGCGAGTGGCTGGCCAAGCGGGGCGTGGACGTGGTCTTTCTGCCCCCGTACTCCCCCGATTTTTCCCCCATCGAGCAGGCCTGGAGCAAGCTCAAAACCAAGCTGCGCACCTGCGCCGCCCGTTCCTACGAGGCCCTAAAAGAAGCCGTACGTGAGGCCATCGACTGGATTAGTAGTCAGGACGCCCAAAACTGGTTTGACCATTGTGGCTACCACACCAAACCTGCCCAAAAAGCGGTTTAAGCGTTTGCGAATTCGCTATATATCCGCAAGCTACTCTGCAACTAAGTAGCTGGCGCTAATTAGATTATGTTAAATTTGGAGAAATTTATCTTCCATAAATTTCCTACTTGTGCTAAGCAACGATTAACTGCATAGAACAGGGTATCTTTCGTATGATAATCAGCTGGGTCAAGCTGTTCTTTTTTTAATTTGCGCCAAAGCGTTTCCGCCAGATTCAAGTACGGTGAATACGTAGGTAACTAAACGACTATGGACTGTAAGTCCATAGGTTTGAAAGCGAATGGAATTCGGCGGTTTCGGCTAAAGCCGACTGAAAGAAGCCACTGAAAGTGGGTCGCTTTAGAATAAAATTCTGCTGGCTAAACGCTGGCGTCGGTCATTGAGCAAATAGCAATAACTAACTGACAATCAAAAATTAAACAGCCTTGCCTGAACAAGACCGGCAAAAGTGAGTAGCAACTAAAGTCTTGCCCTAAAGGGCATAGCTTTAACTAGCGTACTTGAAAAGTAAAATAGGTACAAGCCTCGTTCTTCCCAAAAAGGTAGTTGCTGCTGGATAAGCTGGGCTTTGTGCATACTTGCATTATCCAATACAATGAACGTTGGCTTTTTAAGTTGAAAGGATATCTCTTCTAATTGCGTAAATATGAACTGTGCGTTAATATTCTTTTCGGTCATTACCCAATGCGTTTCATTGCGTCGGTTGATGATTCCCCAGCTATTTATTTTATAGCCCTTCTCAACATCTGTTGAAACCACTTCTCCCGGAAATTGCCAGCCGTAAGGAACATAGCCCGTACTCCAAACATGACTTTCATCTCCGTACAATAAGTCCACAAAACCTTGCTCGTAAAGATTCTCTAGTTCAGCCAGTTGCTCTTTTTTTAGCGCGTATATCTCCGGGCAGGGTTCCCCTTTGCACCGTTTCCTTATGCGTTTATATCGTCCGCCAAGACTTTTAAAAAAGCTTTGAATGTGCGTAGACTAACCGACTTGTTCGTTTCCTGTTCCCATTCCGCTTTGGCCGTTTGGGTACGTTGTCTGTCTGCTTTAATAGCTTCTAAAATAGATTCTTTATCTGTCTCAACAGCTAAGAGGGCTTTGCGCCCGCGTCCAGGCTTTGTTTTCAGCCCGTCAATACCTGCCTCTTTATAACGTTTTGTCCATGCATTCACACTCACATAAGTCATCGCCGTAAACTTACCTACTTCCTCCGAAGTAAGGCCCATCGCTTTTAGCAAAATTACTTCGCATCTGGTTCGAAAACAGGGTGTTTTTCCCGTTCTTGCGCCTTGTTCCAATACTGATTTAGCGGATTCACTCAATAAGGGGGTGTTGACTCTTGACATGGTGCAAAACTAATCAACGTAACATAAACTATTTACTGCCGAGTACTTAGCACTAACAATGTTACTTTCACATGGACAGCTACCGGGGGGCTAAGTGTTGGCAATCCTGGCACAACTTCTTTCACTACTGCCAGCTCTACAGTTACCATATACCCTGGTGCTACCAATGGGCAGGGGACAATTACAGTTACGGTTGCCAACGCGGGGGTTGCTGGCTGCGCTTCCGCAGCTTCACAACCCGTCACCTTCGTTTTTGGTGCACCCACTGACCGGGGTTACTTCGCTTTCTCATTTTACGGCCAACGCTACGGCTACCCTCCCGAAAACGCGGCTTTGGTGTGCGCTAATGAGGTATTGCACGTTACTACTTCCTATCATAGTCCCAGTATAATTCGCGAAAGCCGCTGGCTGGTCTATCGCACAGATGCAATGAATCAAAACCCGCAGTTGGTGCAAAGCCAACAGGATAATACTGGTGATACAGAGATTGTTATTACTATGCCTAGGCAGATAAACGTTTTTTACCAAGTGCAGTACCAAGAGCGTAACGACTGCGGTTGGGGAGCCATTAGTTACCTCCAACTCCAAACTATCGATTGTGATGGTGGCTATGACCCCTACTTCAAAGCCCCCGACCAGCCAGCAACTGAAGCGGTGGCCTACCCCAACCCCGCCAGCAACGACCTGACGCTGGAGCAGGGCGGCGGCCCCGTGCGCCTCACCAATGCCCAGGGCCAAACCGTGCGTAGCCAAACGGCCCAGCCCGGCCGCCTGCACCTCGATACGCACGCCCTGCCGACTGGCCTCTACTTCCTGGAAATGCGCGATGCCACCGGCCAGCCCGTGCGCCAGCAGATTCGCATCGAGCGGTAACCCGCAACCCGTTTTTCCTGCCTATAAAAAAAGAATCAGCGCCGCGCTGGCTCTTTTTTTATAGGCAGGAAGCACCTGGGTCCTGGTTTTTTGGCCAACCGCCCGCTCGCGCTCCGCGTTGCATCACCGGCCGGCCTATTGCCTATTGCTCGGGTAACTTGCCCGCGCTTCACGTTAGCTTCCTGCTCCCATGCCTACCGCCCCTACCCCCGCCGAGCGCATCGGCACCGCCATTTACCCCGATTCGCAGCAAGCTTCGGCGGCGGTGGCCCAGGAAATAGCGGCCCTCGTGCGGGCGCGGGCGGCCGAGGGGCGGCCCGTGGTGCTGGGCCTGGCCACCGGCTCAACGCCCACCCGCCTCTACGAAGAGCTGGTGCGCCTGCACCGCGAGGAGGGCCTGAGCTTTGAGCACGTGGTGACGTTTAACCTGGACGAGTACTACCCCATGCC
This sequence comes from Hymenobacter psoromatis, assembly GCA_001596155.1. NCBI lineage: Bacteria > Pseudomonadati > Bacteroidota > Cytophagia > Cytophagales > Hymenobacteraceae > Hymenobacter > Hymenobacter psoromatis. Next base: position 1,701,162 of record CP014771.1, read on the forward strand.
GCCCGACTCGTTGCAGAGCTACGTGCGCTTTATGCACGAGTATCTGTTTGACCACGTGGACATTCGGCCCGAGAACATTCACATTCCCGACGGCACGGTGCCGCCGGCGGAGGTAGCCGGTTTTTGCCAGCGCTACGAGGCGGCCATTCGGGCGGCGGGTGGCATCGACCTGCAGATTTTGGGGATTGGGCGCACCGGGCACATCGGGTTCAACGAGCCGGGGTCGGGGCCGGCCTCGCGCACCCGCCTCATCACCCTCGACCACCTCACGCGCACCGACGCGGCCTCCGACTTTTATGGCGAGGAGAACGTGCCGCGCCGGGCCATCACGATGGGGGTAGGGACGATTCTGGAAGCCCGCCAGATTGTGCTGCTGGCCTGGGGCGAGGGCAAGGCCGCCGTGGTGAAGCGCCTAGTGGAGGGCGCGCCCACCGACTCGGTGCCCGCCACGTACTTGCAGCAGCATCCGCACGTGCGGGTGGTGCTGGAGGAGGCCGCCAGCGCCGAGCTCACGCGCGTGAAAACGCCCTGGCTGGCCGGCCTGGCCAGCGACTGGCAGCAGCCCGCCACCGTGCGCCGGGCCGTGACGTGGCTGGCCCGCCAGCTCGAAACCGCCATCCTCAAGCTCACTGATGAGCAGTATAACGAGCACGGCCTCTCGGAGCTGCTGGCCGAGTCGGGGCCGGCTTATAGTATTAATATCAAGGTTTTTAACGAGCTGCAACGCACCCTTACGGGCTGGCCGGGCGGCAAGCCGGATGCCGACGACACCTACCGCCCCGAGCGCGCCCTACCCCCCCGCAAGCGCGTGCTCCTCTTCTCGCCGCACCCCGACGACGACGTGATTTCGATGGGCGGCACGCTGCTGCGGCTCGTGGACCAGGGCCACGAGGTGCACGTGGCGTACCAGACCTCGGGCAACATCGCGGTGTTTGACGACGAGGCGCTACGCTTCGCGGATTTTGCGGCCGACTACGACCGGCGGTTTCAGCAGAACGACCCGGCGGGCGAGCAGTTTTACCACCGCGTGGCCGATTTTCTGGCCCAAAAAGCGCCCGGCCAGGTCGATTCGGCGGAGGTGCAGCAGCTGAAAGGGCTCATTCGGCGGGGCGAGGCGCGGGCCGCCCTGCGCTACGCCGGCCTCGACCCCGACGAGCGCGGGCATTTCCTGGATTTGCCTTTTTACGAAACCGGGCGAGTGCGTAAGAAGCCGCTGGGCGAGGAAGATATTCAACTCACCATCAAGCTATTGAATAAAATTCAGCCCCAGCAGATTTACGCGGCCGGCGACCTCAGCGACCCGCACGGCACGCACCGCGTATGCCTGGCGGCCGTGATGGAGGCCGTGCGCCGGCTACAAGCGGAGGGCAGCGAATGGCTGCGCGACTGCTGGGTGTGGCTCTACCGCGGCGCGTGGCAGGAGTGGGATGCGGACCAGATTGAGATGGCCGTGCCGCTTTCGCCGCTGGAGCTGACGCGCAAGCGCCGCGCCATTTTTAAGCACCAGAGCCAAAAGGACCGGCCGCTGTTTCCGGGGGCCGACCAGCGCGAGTTCTGGCAGCGCGCCGAGGCCCGCAACCGCACCACTGCCCAGCTCTACGACCAGCTTGGCCTGCCCGAATACGAGGCCATTGAGGCTTTCGTACGCTGGCATTTTTAGGATTTTGGCTCTGAGTGATTGCGATTTTAACAGTGTTAGGCAGTCAGTCAAAAGTAAACAGGTATAAAAATAGTACTTACGCAAAAGACGTCTGTCATTGCGAGCGAAGCGCGGCAATCGCACCAGAACGACTGGCGCGGGTGTCGTTCTGGGGCGATTGCTTCGCTTTGCTCGCAATGACAGACGATTTGCGTAAGTCCTAAAAAAGAATGTCATTCCGAGCTTGCCGAGGAATCTCGCTCGCATCGTCCAGGCCTCGTTCCACGACGCACGCGAGATTCCTCGGCAAGCCCGGAATGACGTTCTTTTTATACCTGTTTACTTCTGCACGAGTACTATAGTATGACGTGCTGATGGCCTGGCACGCTACTTTCACCTCCCTTTTTCTATGCGCTACCTGCTCACGCCCTGCACCGTGTACACGGGCACGGAAGTTTTGACCAACCACGCCGTGCTCGTCAACGGCAACCGCATTGAGGCGGTACTGCCAGCGGCAAATGACTTGCCCGCTGATGTGCCCCGGCGCGACGGGCGCGGCCTGAACCTGTGCCCTGGCTTTGTCGATTTGCAGATTTATGGCGGGGGCGGCGGGTTGTTTTCGGTGGCCCCTACCCCCCCCGTGCTGGCCAACCTGCGGGCGCACACGCTGCGCCACGGCACCACCAGCTTTTTGCCCTGCCTGCCCACCAGTCCGCCCGCGTTCATGCGCGAAGCGCTGGCCACCGTGCGGGCCGCGCTGCCCACCATGCCCGGCCTGCTGGGCCTGCACCTGGAGGGGCCGTACATCAACCCCGCCAAGAAAGGCGCGCACCAGGCGGAGTTTATTCAAACCCCTACCCCCCAGGATATTGACGAGCTGCTGGCCGAGGCCGGCGGCGCGCTGCGCTTTATGACGCTGGCGCCCGAGCGGGTGAGCCCGGCCGTGGTGGCGCGGCTGCGGGCGGCGGGTGTGGTGCTGTCGGCAGGCCACTCGGCGGCCACCTATGAGCAGGCCACGGCGGCATTTGCCAACGGCTTCACTACAACTACGCACTTGTTCAATGCCATGTCGGGCTTCGAGAGCCGGGCACCGGGGCTGGTGGGCGCCGTGTATGACCACCCGGCGGCCGGCGCCAGCATCATCGTGGATGGCGTGCACTGCGCCTACGCGGCGGCGCGCGTGAGCCAGAAAGTGCTGGGCGAGCGCCTCTTTCTCATCACCGATGCGGTGGAGGCGGGCACCGTAGGCGCGTACCGCTTTCACCGGCAAGACGACCATTTTGTGGATGAAAACGGCACGCTGGCCGGCTCGGCGCTTACCATGCTCACGGCGGTGCGCAACTGCGTGCGGCACCTGGGCCTGCCGCTGGCCGAGGCCCTGCGCATGGCCTCGGGCTATCCGGCGCGGGTAGTGAGCCTGGACCACGATATCGGTCGCATCGCGCCGGGCTACCGGGCCGATATGTGCTTGTTTGACAACGACTTTCAGACCCACGCCACGGTTCTCGGCGGCGAGTGGCACAGTGGAGTTAAGAGTTGAGAGTTAAGAGAACGTCATTCCGAGCTTGCCGAGGAATCTCGTTCGCATCGTGGAACGAGGCCCGAACGATGCGAGCGAGATTCCTCGGCAAGCTCGGAATGACGTTCTTTTAACTCTAGGACTTACGCACTTGGTGGTAACTTGAGAAAAAGCCTAGCCCAATGGTGACGCAAGCAACCTACATCGAGTACCTGCTCAGTACGCCCCGCAATTATACGTGCACGCACCTTGCCGAGCACTTGCCGCAGGTGAGCCACGACCAAGTGAACCGGTTTTTGCGCCGCAGCTCGTTCTCACCCACGCAGTTGCGGGAGTTGGTGCTACCCTTGTTGAGTGACTCGCCCGAGGCCTTTTTGTTCGTCGACGACAGTGTGCAGGACAAGCGCTACAGCCGTTTTATCGAGGTGGCCAAGCGCCAGTACTCCGGCGCCGCCCACGGCTTGGTGACCGGCATCTGCTTGGTCAACCTGGTGCACAGCAGTGGGGAGGCCGGTGATTTTCTGCCCCTGGACTACCGCGTGTACGCCCCGCAGCAGGATGCGCTGAGCAAGAACGAGCATTTCCAGGCCATGTTCGCCCACGTGGTGGCCGAAGACAAAATCCAGGCCCGCACCCTCTTGTTCGATGCCTGGTACAGCGGCAGCGAGAACCTGAAGCGCATTCACCGCGCCGGTTGGACGTTTTTCACGACCCTGAAAAGCAACCGGTTGGTGAGTGCGAACAAGGAGACGGGCTATCAAGCCCTGGACGCAGTGGACCCGCCGCCGGGCGGGTGGAGCACGGGGTTGGAAGTGCGCTTAAAGCAGGTGCCGTTTGCGGTGCGTTTGTTCAAGCTGGTCGCCGCCAACGGCGACATTGAATGGGTCGTGACCAATAACTTCGCCTTCACCCTGACCCAGCAACTCGTCGAAGTCACGACCCGCACGCGCTGGCAGGTGGAAGAGTTTCACCGCAGCTTCAAGCAGCTCACCGGGGCTGAAAAATGCCAGTGCCGCCGTGCCCAGGCCCAGCGCAACCACTTGGCTTGTTGCTACCTGGCCTGGGTGTCCTTGCGCCAGTTTGCCCGCCAAACCGCCCAAACCCTGTACCAAGCCCATCAGCAGCAGTGGGCTCCTTATCTGCGCCAGTTGCTAGCCAAACCCCTCATTCCAGCGCTAATACCGACGAGTGCGTAAGTCCTAAACTCTTAACTCTTAACTAGCCTAAGGCTTGCGAGGGGGGGTAGGGCGGCCGCTATCGTTGGCGAGTAGCACGGCCAGGGCCACCAGGCTTAGGCGCAGGGCCCATTTGGCGGCGCGGCTCATTTGGTGCGGCGCTTGGCGGGCGCGGCCGTGCCGAATATCTCATTCTCTTGCAGCACCCGGAGGCTGCAGCTGCTACCCCCCGAGTTGTCGTCGCAGGTGGTGCCGATGATGTGGCCGTCCTCAAAATCGAAGTAGCAGTTGGGGCACCCTATCCCCGAAATGATGTAGCGACTGGCCTTGGGCGAGAGGTAGTACGTGCTGTCGTCGGTGCCGCGCAGGGGCAGGGCAATGGCGCGGTAGCTGCCGTTGTTGTGCCCCAGCCCGATGAGGTAATATACCGGGCTGGCGGCCTCGCTACCTGGTGCTTTGCGCACCTGCACGCGGTCGATAACCGTACCATCATTAAACTGCCGGATGAGCGCCGCCGCCAGCGTAGCCTGGCCCATCTTGTACTTCACCGCCCCTTTGTTGTCGAGCCGCATAATCTGGCGGCTGTTGGCCGCGCCCGACAAGGCCGCGCCCGGCACATCGCCCACGCGCTCGGCCTTGCCCGCCGGCGCGTTGCCTTCGCGGCTACGGGTAGTTTCGCACGAGGTCAGCAACAGTAAGCCGCTGAGCACCCCCAATAGCAACAACCCAAACAGACGAGACAAAGCACTCATTACACTACGTATACTGTTGTGAATTTTGCTTGCGGCTTACAGCTAAAGCCGCAATACGACGGACAAACGCCGCCCGCTCCATCTATCGTGCCTAATCTGTTCAGTTTAGCGCGGCTTGTAATATTTCATTGCCTCGGGCAGCAGGCTCTTGATGTCGGCAATGCGGGTGGCGTCGGCGGGGTGGTCCGACAGAAATTCGGGCGTGCCGCCGCTCTGGCTCTGAGCGGCCATGCGCTCCCAGAACGGCACGGCCCCCTCCGGGTTGTAGCCGGCAATGGCCATAAAAATCAGACCCAGGTGGTCGGCCTCGCTTTCCTGGCGGCGGCTAAAGGCGAGCATGCCTACCTGGCTGGCACCACCTACGGCGGTCAGAAACAGGTTTTTGGTAGTAGTTGGGTTTTGTGAGAGCGCCGTTTGCAGGGCTACGCCCCCCACCTGGGCCGCCAGCTGGTCGCTCATGCGCTCGGCACCGTGCTTGGCCACGGCGTGCGAAATTTCGTGGCCCATCACCACGGCCAGGCCATTCTCATTCTGCGTAATGGGCAGGATGCCCGAGTACACGGCCACTTTGCCGCCGGGCATGCACCAGGCATTCACCGTTTTAGGGTCGTCGATGAGGTTAAATTCCCACCTGTAGCCTTCGAGCTGCGCCGACTGTCCCTGCTGTTTGAAATATTGCTCCACGGCGGCGGAAATGCGCTCACCCACGCGCCGCACCATCGCTACTTCGGCGGCATTGGTCGAGAGCTTGGAGGTGGTGAGGGTTTGCTTGTACTGGGTGATAGCCAGCGTGTTCATCTCGCTGTCCGACACCAAGCTGAGCTGGCGACGGCCCGTAATCGGCACGGTGGTGCAGCCGGCGGCGAGCAGAAAAGTGGAGGCAAGGAGGAATTTCTTAAGCATGAAAAAACAGGTAAGGGTATGCAAACGGAAAGAGCGAAGCTGCCCGCTCAAACGTTGGTTCGGGACCATTTTGGCCGCCAGATACTAGCAGCTATACGCAACCGGGCGGGGGAAATGTTTACTTTGTGGTGGCAAGCCCCGCCACCAGGCCCGCGCCGCGCCGCCCTACCCCCCGCTTTTTTCGCTATTCCCGTCCATGAAAATTATCTGCATCGGCCGCAACTATGCCGACCACATTGCCGAGCTGCACAACGAAACGCCCGCCGCTCCCGTCATTTTCCTTAAGCCCGAAACCGCGCTGGTGCAGCGCGGCCAGCCGTTTTTCGTGCCCGCTTTTTCGAAAGACGTGCATTACGAGCTGGAATTGGTGCTGCGCGTGTGCAAAAACGGCCGCCACATTGAGGAGAAATTTGCCTTCACCTACTTCGACGCCATTGGCCTGGGCATCGACTTCACGGCCCGCGACCTGCAAAGCGAGCTGAAGAAAAAAGGCCTGCCCTGGGAGCTGGCCAAGGCCTTCGATGGCTCGGCACCCATCTCACCCACCTTCCGGCCGGTGGCCGAGTTCGCCAATTTGGCCAACATCAACTTCACGCTCGAAGTGAACGGCGAGGTGCGCCAGCAGGGTAATTCGGGGCTGATGCTGCACCCGTTTGCCAAGATTATTGCCTTCGTGTCACAATACATCACGCTCAAGCAGGGCGATTTGATTTTTACGGGCACGCCCGCCGGGGTTGGCCAGGTGCAGCCCGGCGACGAGCTGGCGGGCTACCTCGAAGGCGAAAAAATCCTGGAAGTGCCCGTGCGGTAGCGCGCGTAGGGTAAGCTCTAGCTTGCCGTATCATGCTCGATTCTATTAGTATAAACAGCCGACCTGCGTTCCCAGCAACGGCAAGCTAAAGCTCACCCTACCCGTTATTTTGTTGACTATCAATTTAGTGCGCTGGCTGTCGCTGCCGGCGCTCGGCGGCTTATTATTGCTGGCAACCAGTGGCCGCGGCCAGGACGACACCACCACGCGCCGCGTGAGCGGGCCGATAAAGGCGGCCGCGCCGGCGGGCAAAGTGGACGTGCCGCCCGGTTATTTTCTATTTCCGATTGCGCCGGGGCAGCCGGGCTTTTTGGCGGCCAGCATGGGCGAGCTGCGGCCCAACCACTTTCACGGCGGCCTCGACATCAAGACGGGCGGCGGCGTGAACAAGCCCGTGTTCGCGGCGGCCGATGGCTACGTCTCGCGCCTCAAGCAGTCGGCCTTTGGCTACGGCAACGTGCTGTATATCACCCACCCCAATGGCCTGACAACCGTGTACGGCCACCTCAATAAATTTGGGGGGGCCGTGGGGGCCGAGCTGCTGCGCCAGCAATACGCCAAGCAGACCTACGAGCTGGAGCTGTTCTTTGACAAAGGCCGGTTTCCGGTGCGGCGCGGCGAGGAAGTGGCGCTGTCGGGCAATACCGGCGGCTCGGCCGGCCCGCACGTGCATTGGGAAGTGCGCGACGCCCAGGACCGCCAGCTAAACCCGTTGCAGTGGGGCGGTTTCCCCGAAATTCAGGACCACACCGGCCCTACCCTCCAGGCGCTGGCCGTGGAGCCGCTGGCCATTGGCGCGCGGGTGCGCGGGCGCTTCGAGCGGGCGCTGCTGGTGCCCAAATTGCAGCCGGTATCGGGCGCGGCCACCGTGTGGCCCGATACGATTTCGTGCGTTGGGCCGGTCGGGCTGCTGTTGCAGGGCTTCGACAGGTTTGACGGGGCCTGGAACAAGAACGGCATCCAGCGCGTGACGGTGCGCGTGAACGGCCAGCCGCATTTTCAGTATGTGATTGACGCGGTGCCGTTTCCGAATGGCACGCGGCAGGTCAACAACTTCGTGGACTTCGCCTACGCCCGCACCGCCGGCCGCACCCTGCAAAAGCTGTGGGTGGACGAGGGCAACGACCTGCCCTTCTACACCCCGCCCGGCCTGGGCCAGGGCAAGCTCGACGTGGAGGCCAGCAAAGTCTATAGCATTGATTTTGAGCTGGCTGACGCGTATAATAATAAAGCCACGGCGCGCCTGGTGCTGCGCGGCGAGCCGCCCGCCGACTACGTTCGGCTGCCGGGCGCGGCCCCTACCCCCGGCGCCCGGCCCAGGCTCAGCTACGACATCACCCGCAACCTGCTGCGCGCCACCGCCCTGAACGCGCCCCTCGACACGGCCGGCCGGCCGACGCGGCTGCTGCTGCGGCGCGGCGGCCGGCAGCTGGCGCTGCGGCCCAGCTACTCGGTGGGCGCGGCCACTACCTACCTCTACGACCTGCGCGCCGGCCTGCCCGATTCGCTGCTGCTGGGCAGCGCGCACCTGCTTTTCGACCGCCAGGTGATGATTCCGGCGGACCAGGAAACGAGCTACGCTACACCCTACGCGAACCTAGTTTTCGGCTCGCAAACGCTGTTTTCGCCGCTCTATCTCAACACCCAGCACCGGGCCGACGCCGGGCCGGCCGCCCCCGAAAGCTGGATTATCGGCTCGGCGCTGGTGCCGCTCTACCTACCCCTGCGCCTCACGCTGAAGCCCACTACCCCCCCCGCCGACCGCCGCCGCACCGCCATCTACAGCGTGTCGGCGGGAGGCGGCCGGGCCTACGTGGGCGGCCTCTGGAACGCCGACAGCAGCCAGCTTTCGGCCAATGTGAAGCAGTTTGGCCAATTTCGGCTCTACGCTGACCACAAAGCGCCCACCGCCCAGCTGCTGGGCCGGCCGGGCGGGCAGCTGCTGTTTCGGGTGGGCGATGACATGTCGGGCCTGGCCTCGTATAAGTTGCTGATTGGCGGGCGCTTCCGGCTGCTGCGCTACGAGTACAAGAACGCGACCCTCTTCACCGTGGCCGGCGACACGCTGGGGCCGCTGCTGCACGGCGCTGCCGAGCTGCGCCTCACGGACCAGGTTGGCAATGAGCGGGTTATTCCGCTGAAACTTTGATTGGTTATGCTAAAAAACGTCCTTCCTCGGCAAGCTCGGAATGACGTGCTTTTTTGTAGCCTGCCCCCTCCCATTTGTCAGTAGTCACGCGTCATTAGTCATTAAAACCCATGCTTCCCGAACGCGGCACCGCCGCCCCCGACTTCACTGCGCCCGACCAGCACGGCAACCCCTTCACGCTGAGCAGCCTGCGCGGGCAGCGCGTGGCGCTTTACTTCTACCCCAAAGACGACACGCCCGGCTGCACCGCCCAGGCCTGCAACCTGCGCGACAACGAGGGCCAGCTCGCCGCCCAGGGCATTAAAGTAGTCGGCGTGAGCACCGACGACGCGGCCTCGCACGGCAAATTTGCGGCGAAATACGACTTGAATTTTCCCCTCATCGCCGATGCTGATAAGGCCATCGTGAATACCTACGGTGTGTGGCAGGAGAAGAAAAACTACGGCAAAACCTATTGGGGCACCGTGCGCACCACGTTTTTAATTGATGCTAACGGCTTGATTGAGAAGGTTATCAAGCGGCCTGATACCAAGGAGCACGCGACGCAGGTGATGGGGAGTTAAGAGTTGAGAGTTAAGAGTTAAAAGCACGTCATTCCTCGGCAAGCTCGGAATGACGTGCTTTTAACTCTTAACTCCCCTCCCTACCCCCCATTCACCAGCAAAATCTTGCCGATGTGCGCGCTGCTGGCCATCAGCTGCTGGGCCTGGGCGGCCTCGGCCAGCGGGAAGGTTTGGTAGATGACCGGCCGGAGCTGGCCGCTGGCGGCCAGCGGCCACACGTGCTTTTCGACTGCGGCGGCCAGGGCGGCTTTGAACTCGGCTGAGCGCGGGCGCAGCGTGCTGCCGCTGAGGCGCAGGCGCTTGGTCATGATGTCGAGCAGATTAAGCTCGACTTTCGGGCCATTCATGGCGTTGATATATTGCAGGCGGCCATCGGGGGCGAGCAGGCGCAGGTTTTTGGCGGTGTAGTCGCCACCCACCATATCGAGGATGACGTTGATTTTTTCGCCTTGAAAGGCTTGCTCAAAGTCTTCTTCTTTGTAGTTGACGCAGCGGGCGGTGCCGAATTTCTCGCAGTCGCGGCACTTGTCGGCCGAGCCAGCGGTGGCCAGCACTTTACTGCCCAACGCCACCGCTAGCTGAATGAGCGTGAGGCCGATACCGCTGCTACCGCCGTGCACCAGCACCGTTTCGCCGGGCTGGAGAGCGGCCATCTGGAAGACGTTGGACCACACGGTGAAGGTGGTTTCGGGCAGGCTGGCGGCCTCTTCCACCGACCAGCCGGCGGGCACGGGCAGGCAGTGCCGGGCGTCGATGGCGGCGTATTCGGCGTAGGCCCCGTCGGTGAGCAGGGCGCACACCTGGTCGCCTACCCCCCAGCGCGGGGCCGACGCGCCGACCTCGACCACTTCGCCGGCCACTTCGAGGCCGGGCACCACGCCAGCCACCGGCGCGCCGCCGTACTTGCCCTCGCGCAGGCCCAGGTCGGCGCGGTTGAGGCCGGCGGCGCGCACGCGCACCAGCACTTCGTGGGCGGCCGGCACAGGGCGCGGGCGCTCTTGCAGCTGCAATACTTCGGGGCCGCCGGGGCGGGTAATGACGATGGCTTTCATACGGGCGTGGTGTTTGGTGGGGGTGATTGCGGCTACCGTTACTGCTGTTACGCAGTCAGCGTCGCCCTTCGCGTCAACCTCACCCCCTAGCCCCCTCTCCTGCGGAGAGGGGGAACTAGCTTCTAGTTTTAGCTCTAATAAATTAATTTTTAGAATATTACAGCTAGAGCTAGTTCCCCCTCTCCGCAGGAGAGGGGGCTAGGGGGTGAGGTTGACGCGAAGGGCCGCGAAGGGCGACGTTGACTGCGTACTATCAGTAATATACTACCAGTACGCAGCGGGGGGTAGGGCGGCCTTGGCGGCGCTTGTCCGAAGGCCCCGCGTGGTAACAGCGCTGGTTTTTTTAGCGATTTGAATTTGTGCAAAAAGCGGCGCGGCGGCATCAGGTAGCTAATCCCTACCCCGCCGCTTATGTACCAACTCGTATTCACCCTGATTTTGTGCTGGCTGGCGCTGCCCGTGCTGGCCCAGCAGCAGCTCGCCAAGGCGCGCCAAAGCAGCTACTTCACCAAAGTTTTTCGGCTGACTACGGCCCAGGCGCAGCGCTTGTACGAGCGCGGGCTGCGGGCGGCGCGGCCCGATTTTTTTACGGTGCCGGTCGATTCGTTTCCGACCGATAAGCCGGCCTGGCCGCGCCTGCCGCTGGGCTACTACCTGGTGGCCCACACGGAGGGCCTTGAACTGGTGTACTGGCTGCGCGCCGAAACCTCGCGCACGCTGGAAGTCATTGACAACCAGCGCGACCTGACGCTGGTGGTGCGCGACTCGCTGGGGCAGCTGCTGGCCGGGGCGCGGGTGGCGGTGGGCGGCCAGCCCCTGGCCTACGACCCCGCCACCCGCACCTACCGCCGCGCCCGCGCCAGCCGGGCCGGCATCGTGGCCGTGACGGCCGGCGGGCGCACCACCTTTCACCCCTTGGCCCAAACCTACCGCCGGGCGGGCGGCAATTGGCGGGCGGGCGGCCGCCGCGTGCTTTTCGGCCGGCCGCTGGGCTACCTCACGGGGCCGGTGTGGCGCACGGCCCGCGACCTTCGGCACGCCTCCTCCACCACTACCGGGCTGGTAGGCCTGCTGCGCTCGCCCTTTAGCGAGGACGTGCGCGACGAGCGGCAGAATCGCCGCGAGCAGCGCGACCAGCGCGCGGAGCAAGCCCGGCGGCGCTGGCTGAGCTACTTGCTGGTAAGTCAGCCGCGCTACCGACCCGCCCACGATACCCTGCGCCTGAAGGCGCGGGTGCTGCGGCGCGGCAGCGGCCGACCCAGTACCAAGCCCCTGACGCTGTGGCTGAGCGGCGGCGGCCTGGGCAAGCGCAAGCGCCTGGCCACCCTGCGCCCGGTGCGCCCCGGCTCCTACGAATATTCCCTACCCCTCACCGACACGCTGGGCCTGCGCGTGGGCACCACCGCCAGCCTGACGCTGGAAGACGCCCACGAGCAGACCGTGGCCGAAGGCGACTTTCGGTTTGAAGATTATGAGCTGACTAACAATCAGTTCACGCTGCGGATGCTGGAGAAGGAGCCCCGGCGCGGGCAGCCGCAGGCGGCCTTTATGCGGGGCAGCGATGCCAGCGAATTGAACCTGCTCGATGCTCGGGTGCGGCTGGCGGTGGTGCCCACCAGCGGGCCGCGCCGGGTGCTGGGCCGGCGGCTGTTTGTGCCCGATACCCTGTGGGCGCACACCCAGGCGCTCGACCCGGTGGGCGAAACCCGCGTGGATTTGCCGGCCGGCATTTTTCCGCGCGCCGATTTCAGCTACGAGGTGCGGGCCGAATTTTGGACCACCGACAACGAGCGGCACGTGAAGACCGTGGGCCTACCCTACCAACTTGACCCCGGCCGCCTGCACCTGACGGTGCGCAGCGACTCAGTGCAGATGAGCTACGACTCGCTGGGCGTCAGCCGGCCGCACCGCGCCAAGCTGGACGTTGCCAGGGCGAACAGCGCGCCCGGCGACAGCGCGTATTTCCGGCGCAGCCTCGTGCGCCTACCCCTCGCGTTAGCCCTGAACCCGCGGGCGGCCAGCTACCTGGTGCACGACAGCGCCGGCCGCAGCACCCGCCACGACCTGAGCACCGCCAACGCCGACCTCACGCTCGGCTCGGCCCGCACCGCCGACTCGCTGCGGGTGGCCGTGGCTAACCCGCACCGCCTGCCGTTCTGGTACTACGTGTACCGGGGCAATGAGCTGCGCGACCGGGGCTACGCTACTGATTATCAATTAGCTATTAAGGAAAATAATGAGACTACCTGGCACGTGTCGCTGCACTACGTCTGGGGCGGGCAGCTGCGCGACGCGGAGTATTCGGTGGGGCCGGTGCCGCGCCAGCTGCGCATTGCCACCGAGCAGCCGGCCGTAGCCTACCCCGGCCAGCGCCTGCGCCTGGGCTTTCGGGTCACGGATGAGCGCGGCCGGCCCGTGCCCGACGCCGACCTCACGGCCTACGCGTACACCAGCAAGTTTGAGCGCGGCGGCCTGCCCGAGCTGCCCGTGACGGCGCCGCCGGTGGTGGGCCGGCTGGCGCGCCAGCGCTTCGCCCTTACCCCCGGTTTCAGCCACTACGCCACCCAGCGGCAGCGGCTGGCCTGGCAGCAGTGGCGGCATCAATTAGGATTAGATTCGCTGCAATTCTATCACTTTTTATACCCGGCGGGCGGCGCGTTTTATGCGTACCAGCCGGCGCCGGGCGGGCTCACGCAGGTGGCGGCGTTCGTGGTCGATTCGGGCCGGGTGCAGGCCCCGATTGCGGTGTATGTGGACGGCCAGCCGGCTTATATTCACGACGTTAACCAGGGCCAGCCCTACGTGGCGGTGGCCGATAGCGGCCACCACACGCTCAGCATTCGCACCGCGAACCGGCTCATTACCCTGCGCGACGTGTACCTACGGGCGCAGCACAAGCTCACCCTGAGCCTCGACCCCAACCAGCCCTGCGCCGAGCTGACCGTCGAAAAGCGCCTCCCTACCCTGCTGCCCGCCGAGCTGCTGGCCCTGCGCCGCACGCTGGTGCCCGTGGTGGGCCGGGGGCCGGCGACGCTGCGCCAGGGCAACGTGCTGCGCCCGGTGGCCCCCAGCTATTATGCGGGAGGCCTGGCCCTGGCGGGGCCTTTTCAGCCCGATTCGGTGCTGCTGCGGCCCCTGCGCGACGAGCAGGGCGAGGGCGGCCGGCGCAAGTTTTTATTCGAGCCGCTGTACAGCTACCAGCTCAGCCCCGGCTTGGTCAAAATGACGTGCCTCGACCCCGAGCGCCTGGGCCGCCTCAACGGGGCGGGCCTGCCGGCGCGGCTGCCGCTCGGCGATTTTGCCTACACCGAAGCCGCGCTGCGGCCCTGGCTATACGAGCACGAGGACCCGGCGCAGCCGGCGGCTAAGGGTCGGAAAATCAAGCCCAACCGCCGCGCCGTTCCCTACCCCCTCCGCTACCGCGAAGCTCCCAAGCTGACCTTTCCCAGCCAGACGCTGGCCAGCCAGGGCCGCCTGGAATTGCTGCTGCCCGACAGCCTGGCCCGGCCGCTCTACACGCTGCTCACCCGGCCCGACCAGCCCAAGTTTCGGCGCTTGCAGCCCGCCTACCCCCTGCTGCACGGCCTGCCGCCCGGCCGCTACCGCGTGGCGGTGCTGCTGGCCGATAGCAGCTGCCTGGCTCCCTCCGAAACGGTGCTGGTGCAAGCTAACGGCCAGACTTACTACCACTTGCGGGCTGCTGACCGCCAGCCGGCCGGGCCGCTCAGCCACCGCATCAACCAGTGGCTGTGGCGCGCGTCGCCGCTGGTGCGGGTGCCGGTGGTGGCCCCGCCGCGCCGCGAAATCAGGGTGGAGCAGCCGGGCGGGCGGCGGGCCAACACGCGGCAGGTGCGCGGCCGGGTGGTGGACCGCACCACCGAGGAGGGCCTGCCCGGCGTGACGGTGCTGGTGAAAGGCACCACCGACGGTACCTCGACGGCGGCGGATGGCAGCTTTGCGCTGGCGGTGCCTTTTGCGGCCCAAACGCTGGTTTTTTCATCCGTCGGCTACACTACGCAGGAGCAGGTAATTGACTACCGCAATCAGCTGGAAGTAGTCCTGAGCGAATCGACGGAGGCGCTCTCGGAGGTGGTCGTGACGGGCTACGGCACCATGCGCCGTAGCGACCTGACGGGCAGCGTAAGCTCGGTGGTGGCGTACAGCCTGCAAGGCCGGGCGGCGGGCGTGAGCATCAGCGGTACGCCAGCCAATATACTCATTCGGGGTGTTGCAGCGATAACGGCCGGCGAGCAGCTGCTCTACATCGTAAATGGCGTGCCGCTTACCGGCCGTTTTGATGCTATTAAACCCGGCGACATCCTGGATATAAAAGTACTCAAGGGTGCCGAAGCGATGGCAATTTATGGCGCGCGGGCCAGCGCGGGGGCAGTGCTCATTACGCTGAAAAATGGGGTGGTGTTGGGCCGCTCGCCGGCCGGCAATTTGCTGGATTTACTGCCTACCCCCGACCAGCTGCCCGGTGCCGACCCGCGCCTGGCGCTGCGCCGCCGCTTCCGCGACCAGGCCTGGTGGCGCCCTACCCTCCTCACCGACGCCCAGGGCCGCGCCCACACCGAGGTGGTGCTGCCCGACGACGTGACGAGTTGGGACACCTTCGTGGTGGGCTCCGACCACCACGGGCGGCTGGGCGGCAGCACTGGCCGCGTGCGGGCGTTTAAGTCGCTGCTAGCCACGCTGGCCGTGCCGCGCTTTCTGGTGGCCGGCGACCGGGTGCAGGTGCTCGGCAAAGCCCTGAACTACCTGCCCGACACGGCGCAGCTGACCACGACCTTCCAGGTGGGCGGGCAGGTGGTGCGCCGCCAGGCCCGCCGCGTGGGCTCGTCGTTTATTGACACGCTCAGCGTGACGGCCCCGGCGGCGGCCGATTCGGTGCAGCTGGCTTTTGGCCTGGAACAGGCCAGCGGCTACGCCGACGGCGAGCAGCGCAGCCTGCCGGTGCTGCCGGTGGGCACCCGCGAGCGCGTGGGCACCTACGCCGTGCTGGCCGAGGCCGACACGACCATCGCCCTACCCCTCGACCCCAGCCTGGGGCCAGTTACGCTGCGCATGGAAAGCGACGCGCTCCCGACCTTGTTATCGGAGATTCAGCACTTGCAGCAGTACGCGTACTTGTGCAACGAGCAGGCTGCCTCGCGCCTGCTGGGGCTGCTGCTGGAGCAGCGCATCCGGGCGCGGCAGGGGGTAGCGTTTAAGGGGCAGAAGGTGGCTAACTTTCTCATTAAGAGGTTACTCGATGGCTGCCACCAGCCCGAAGGCATTTGGGGCACTTGGCTCACGTCGGACATCAGCCCCTGGGCCACCGCGCACGTGGTGGAGGCGCTGCTGGCCGCCGAGCGGCTGGGCTACGCCGTGCCGCTCGACCGCAACAAGCTGACTGCCTATCTTTTGCATGAGCTGGATGAAAGCCTGAGCGCCCCTACCCCCACCGGGCACTACTATGGCCATTTCGCGGCCGATGACGACCAGATTCGCCTGCTGAAGCTGCTGCACGACCTTGGCGCGGCGGCGCCCTACGGCACCTACCTGCGCCGCGTGGAGGCCGCCGCCCCGCGCCGCCCGGCCCTCGACCACTACCTGGCCCTCAGCGAATTGCGCCAGCAGCTGGGCCTGTCGTATCAGCTCGATACGCTGCGGCGCTACCGTCAGCGCACCGAGCTGGGCGGCGTGTATTATGCCGATACGCTGCGCGGCGGCACCTATTATCGCTACCTGCTCTCCGACCGGGTGGGCGCTACGCTGCTGGCCTATAAGCTTTTGCGGCAGCAGGGCGGGCACGGGGCCGAGCTAGCGCGCATCCGCACTTTCCTGCTGGGGCTGCGGGGCGGGGGCTACTGGGGCAGCACCTACGAAACGGCCCAGATTCTGGCCACCATCGGCCCCGATTTGCTGGTGCCGGGCACGGGCCGGGCGGCGTGGGTGCGGCTCAGCGGCAGCCCGGCGCTGCCGGCGGGGCCGATTACGCGGTTTCCGCTGGCGCTCACGCTGCCGGCCGGCACCGGGCCGCTCACGCTGCGCAAACAGGGCGGCCTGCCCGTGTATGCCACCGCGTACCAGACGCGCTGGAACCCTACCCCCGCCGCCGTGGCCAAGCCCTTCGTTGTCACGACCACTTTGGCGGGCCAGGCGGGCAGCCGCGTGGCCCTACCCCCAGGCAAACCGGTGGAGCTGGTGGTGACGGTAGATGTAAAAGCCGAGGCTCGCTACGTGCTGCTGGAGGTGCCCATTCCGGCCGGCTGCTCCTACGGCGAGCCGGCCCCGACCAACTCCCTGGAAACCCACCGCGAGTACCTCAAGCACCAGGTTGGTATCTTCCTCGACCGTCTGCCGGTGGGTAAGCACACGTTTCGGGTGGCCTTGCAGCCGCGCTACCGGGGCAGCTACACGCTTAATCCGGCTAAAGCCGAGCTGGTGTATTTCCCCACGAAGTTTGGGCGCACGGGCAGCAAGCGGGTGGTGGTGAAATAGGGAGCGGAGCTGGCCCCACAACCTGCCGGCGCTTGCCTTGGCAAGACCTTCACCCGGCAGCGCGGATTACCGTACACAGCGACAAAACACTTTAGTTATTTTCCCATGAAAATCCTGCTTCCCTTAGCTGCCGCGCTGCTGCTGAACGCGGCCAGCCAACCTGCTTTTGCCCAAAATACGCCTCGTGGTGAGGCCAGGCAGGCCCGCGCCGACCGCAAGATGGACCGCGCCCACACCATCCGGCACGGCAAAAGCCTGACCAAAGAGCCTAAGCTGGTGCGCCGGGAAGACCACCTCGACCACCGCGCCGACAAGCATAAATTTAAGCTATAGCCGCCGGCCGCCGGGGTTTTGGCGCGACGGCCTACTCCACGTGAAACAGCGCCTTCACGGCGGTCACGAAGAAGCTGACGCCGATGGCCAGCGTCAGGAAACCCATGACGCGGGCCAGCGCGGCCATGCCCGGCCGACCCAGAAAACGGGTGAGCCGCAGCGACGACACCAAGATGAGAAACGCCGCCGCCGCCACCAACCCAAAGCCTAGCACCGTGAAGAGCTTATCGGCCACGGAGGGCCGGATGAAGCCGATGCAGAGCGCCATTGAGCCCGGCCCGGAGAGCATAGGCATGGCCAGCGGCGTGAAGCTGATATCGTCTTTCTGCATACTTTCTTCGAGCGCGTCGGGGCCCACGCGGTCGCGGTTGGCACCCGGCGTTAGCAGGTCGAAGGCCGAGCGCATTAGCAGGATGCCGCCCGCAATGCGCAGGTGCTGAATGTTGATACCGAAGAAGTTAAGAATATACTGTCCGCCAAAAAACGCCACCGACAAAATCGCCACCATGTAGAGGCAGGAGCGCAGAGCGATAGCTGTGCGTTCGGCGGTGCTGTCGCTATCGGTCAGGGTCAAAAACACCGGCATGGCACCGAAGGGATTGACGACTGAGAAGAGCGTGGTGAAGGTGAGAATCAGTACTTCCATGCCGTAAAGGTATTGGCCGGGTAATTGAAGGCGGGTAGAGCACCGGTGAAGTTACCCATAACTTCATCGTTCGCTTACCATCTTTACCGTTCTATCTGCCCACCGCTACTCTCACCGCGTGCCCACTTTTTACTACGTACTGCACGGCTTGGGGCTGCTGCTGGGCGGCGCCGGCATCCTGGCCACGCTGCTACCCCTGCTTCGCCAAACCGCCTGGTGGATTCGCATTTGCGACTTTCCGCGCCTTCAGATAGTAGCCGGACTGTTGCTGAGCTTGCTGCTGCTGGCCCTGCCGGGCCAGCAGCTCTGGCTGGCCCATTCGTGGGGGCTGTTAGCCGTGCTGGGGGCAACGGTGGCGTACCAGGCCAGCCGCATCTGGCCCTACACGCCCTGGCACCGCAAGCAGGTACAGGACAGCCAGCGCCGCCCCGACGACCCCAACCACCTCAGCTTGCTGGTCACTAATGTGCTGATGTACAACCGCGACGCCTCGCGCTGCCTGGGCGTCATCCGCGAGAAGCAGCCCGATATCGTGCTGGCCGTCGAAACCGACGACTGGTGGCTGAGCCAGCTGCAAACGCTCACCCGCGACTACCCCCACACCTGCCACGCACCGCTGCCCAACACCTACGGCATGTTGGTTTTTTCGCGCCTACCCCTCTTAGCCAAGGAGATACAGTTTATCCTTGACCCCGGCATTCCGTCATTTCACGGGCGGGTGCGGCTGCCCAGCGGCGTCGAGGCTAACCTGCACTTCGTGCACCCCAAACCGCCGGCACCCGGCGAGTCCAAGACCAGCACCCGGCGCGATGCCGAGCTGCTGCTGGTGGGCCGCGCTATTCAGACGCACGACGGACCGACCATCGTGGCCGGCGACCTCAACGACGTGGCTTGGTCGCACACCTCCGAGCTGTTTCGGCGGCTGGCGCGGCTGCTCGACCCGCGCGTGGGCCGGGGCCTGCTGCCTACTTTCCACGCCGACTACCAGCTGCTGCGCTGGCCCCTCGACCACGTGTTTCACTCGGCGCATTTCCGCTTGCAGCACATCGAGCGGCTGCCCTACATCGGGTCCGACCACTTTCCCATCTTCATTCGCCTCAGCTACGAGCCCCAGGGCTGGCAGGCGCAGGAAGCCCAGCTAGAAGCCCCCGACGCCGAAGACCGCCTCGAAGCCCGCGCCAAAATCCACGACGCGGCGGTGGAAGAGCCAGCCTGAGCGGGCTACTTAGAACGGTTTCCAAATCCATGTCTAGATTGGCTGGGGCGGCTGTCCGCTCTTCGTTCGCGCCGCTCGTTCTGGCGATGAGCGGACAGCCGGCCCCTTACACCGACTTGGGAACCGCTCTAATCACTGCGTAACGTCAGTTAACCGCAATGGCCCGGCTCCCAACCGATTTGGAGGAGGAGCCGGGCCACTTATCCTATTGGCAGTCAGGATTTTTACAAAGCCTGCGGAGCTGGCTTAGCAACCTTGCCGCCCGAATCGGCCTCTACGCTGGCCGGCCCCGCCTTGGCCCGACTAGCCAGGGGTAGGGGGCCGCGCCGGATGAGCGTGCTGAGGCGGCCACGGGCGTTGCGCACGATTGGGTGCAGGCGCAGCGTCACGCGCTGGCGGCGCAGGTCACCAAAGCCCAGGGCAAAATTGCGTAGCGCGGGCAGCGCGTCGGTGCCGAGCAGCTTATAGGTATTCAGCTCAAAGCTGAACGGCACGCGCACCGAGTCGCGGGGCGGCAGCTCCAGGACCAATGGCATTCGGCCCGCGCCCAGCTCCTTGTTATCTACCAGCACCGTGTAGTCGAGGCCGGTGATAACGATAGGTTCCAGGTTGGGGTTATAAACATTGAGCCGCAAGCGCATTTTCAGCGGCAGATTCTTATTAACATATCCGTCAATGAGCTGATTGCGACGGGGCAGGTCCACGTCGGCGGGGGTGCGCAGGGGTAGTACATCGAGGGTCCCCAGGCTGGCCTGCTCCACGGCCCGCACGTTCAGGCGGGGCTCCACGGCAGGAATGCCTTCCTGGCGCGTCTCGCGCAGCGTGCAGCCGGAGGCCAGCAGCAGGCCCGACACGGGCAGCAGCAGTGCAACGCGACGAATGAATAGCCTAAAAATACTCATGGCCTGACCTACGGGATGGCTTAGCTGATTGGTTGGCAAAACAAGGGAATAAAAATCATGCCGGGGAGCACTTTTCGCCAGACCAGGACTGGTGCGGGTCGCAGGCTGCTTTGCACCAGGTAAATCCAGTGGCAGGCAGCACGGCCGCTTTTTAACGGTAGTGGGTCAACCAATTTATTTGTAGGGTAGCAGAATTGTTAGCCAGTTGAAAATTATTTTTGGCAGAACAGAATTATACCATCACGCCTTGGTGATTATTGGGCAAGTTACATATTAACCGCCTTTCAATCGACCTCATACATAAAAAATATGCAAGTTGATAATAGAAGCGTTTTTTGTTAAAGTTCTTTATTTTAAATTTTTATCGATTTTATAGTCGAAAAATTATTGTCATTTTTTTTGCATAATCCTAAATGTTCATCAAACATACTTCTTAGATTAATATTATTTTTTGTGTAGTCAGCAAACATTAGCTGGCACCTTAGCGGTATTTATCCTTTATTTTATTGTATAAAGCTACGCAACAGAATGGTCCCTACCCCTCTTAGGGGACTGAAGACTAGCCGGAGCCTTCGCTACCCTGCCGCAGACACGCAAAAAGGCCGGAAGCTTTCGCTCCCGGCCCTTCACACTAGCTGCCAATTGGTGGCTTACTTGCCGTCCACTTCTTCGTAATCTACGTCGGTAACCTGGTCACCGGCGGGCTGGCCCTGGGACTGGCCGTTCTGGCCATCGGCGCCGGGGAAACCCTGGCCGCCGGGCTGGCCGTCCTGGGCACCCGCCGCGGCGTACATCTCCTGCGAAGCGGCTTCCCAAGCCTTGTTGAGGCTTGCTACGCCAGCATCAACCCCGTTGAGGTCTTTGCTTTCGTGGGCTTTCTTGAGGTCGGCGAGGGCACCTTCCACGGCGGTTTTGTTGCCACCGCTCAGCTTATCGCCAAACTCCTTCAGCTGCTTCTCGGTCTGGAAGATGAGCGAGTCGGCGTCGTTCATCTTTTTGATGCGCTCGGCCTCAGCTTTGTCAGAATCGGCGTTGGAAGCGGCTTCGCTGCGCATCCGCTCAATGTCGGCTTCCGAGAGGCCGCTGCTGGCTTCGATGCGGATTTTCTGCTCCTTGCCGGTGCCCTTGTCCTTGGCCGTTACGTTCAGGATGCCGTTGGCATCAATGTCGAAAATTACCTCAATCTGCGGTACGCCGCGCGGGGCGGGCGGAATGCTGTCGAGGTGAAACTTGCCAATGGTGCGATTCTGGCTGGCCAGCGGGCGCTCGCCTTGCAGCACGTGGATTTCAACCGAAGGCTGCGAATCCGAAGCCGTGGAGAAGGTTTCCGATTTCTTGGTCGGGATGGTCGTGTTCGATTCGATGAGTTTGGTCATCACGCCGCCCATCGTCTCGATGCCCAGCGAAAGCGGGGTCACGTCGAGCAGCAGTACGTCCTTCACCTCACCGGTGAGCACGCCGCCCTGAATGGCCGCGCCGATGGCCACCACCTCGTCGGGGTTTACACCCTTGGAAGGCTTCTTGCCGAAGAATTTCTCCACTTCTTCCTGAATGCGCGGGATGCGCGTCGAGCCACCCACTAGGATAACCTCGTCAATCTGCGCGGCCGAAAGGCCGGCGTCCGACAGCGCCTTTTTGCAAGGTTCCATCGAGCGGCGCACCAGGCTGTCGCTCAACTGCTCAAACTTGGCACGGCTCAGCTTTACTACCAAGTGTTTGGGACCGCTGGCAGTGGCCGTAATATACGGCAGATTGATTTCGGTTTCGTTGGAGCTGGACAGCTCAATTTTGGCTTTTTCGGCGGCTTCCTTCAGGCGCTGGAGGGCCATTGGGTCGTTGCGCAGGTCGAGTCCCTCGTTTTCGCTCTTGAACTGGTCGGCCAAAAAGTCGATGATAACCTGGTCGAAGTCATCGCCGCCGAGGTGGGTGTCGCCGTTGGTGCTCAGCACCTCGAACACGCCGTCGCCCAGCTCCAGAATGGAGATGTCGAACGTGCCGCCGCCGAGGTCATACACGGCGATTTTCTGGTCTTTGTGCTTCTTGTCCAGGCCGTAAGCCAGGGCCGCGGCCGTGGGCTCGTTGATGATGCGCTTCACGTCGAGGCCCGCGATGGCACCGGCTTCTTTGGTAGCCTGGCGCTGGGCGTCGTTGAAGTAAGCGGGCACCGTGATAACGGCTTCGGTCACGGGCTGACCCAGGTAGTCTTCGGCCGTCTGCTTCATCTTTTGCAGAATCATGGCCGAGATTTCCTGGGGCGTGTAGTTGCGGTCGCCGATTTTCACGGCTACCGTATTGTTAGCGCCGGGCGTCAGGTCGTAGGCCACGTACTTGCTCTCGGCCGAAACCTCGGAGAAGTTGCGGCCCATGAAGCGCTTGATGCTGGCGATGGTGTTCCGGGGGTTGGTAACGGCCTGGCGCTTGGCCGGGTCGCCGACTTTGCGCTCGCCCTTGCCATTGTCGAGAAAAGCGACGATGGAGGGGGTAGTGCGGCGGCCTTCGGAGTTGGGAATAACAACCGGCTCGTTGCCTTCCATGACGGCGACGCACGAGTTGGTGGTGCCCAAGTCAATACCGATGATTTTGCCCATAATGCTGGTGGGTGCTAAGGTTGAAAAGAGGAGTGATGTCTTAGGTGGCAATAACGGCTATGCGGCCGCTATTTCCCTTATTACAAGGCCCGTACCAGCCCCTTTTTCCTGCCAGAATGGCCGGGCAAACGGCCTAAGGCTGCCAGCGCGGCCGGCTTGGGGCGCGGGGCCGGGGGTAGGGCTGCCGTCTTAGCAGCCTTGCCACTCATTGGCCCAGCGGAAGCAGAACGACAATAAGCTGGCTGATAACATTTTCCTAAAAAGTTGAGTTTAGGTCTCATCAAGCTGCCTAATCTATTTTTGACAATCAGCTCTCTAATTCAATCATTATATAATAATTTTGATGAAAATCTCTTTCCTTACCGCCACCGCGCTGGCCGCGCTAACCCTGGCTGCGGCCTGCAAAAAGAAGGACGACAATCCTGCTCCTGCTACCCAACAGCTTTCGGGCACGCTGAGTGGGGCGAACTCCATTAAGCCGACGAGCGCCTCAACGGCCACTGGCACCGTAACCGGCACCTACGACCCGAACACGCAGATGCTCAACTACACGCTGACCTTTTCGGGCCTTACCGGGCCGCCGAAGGCTGCCCACTTTCATTACGGTGACCCGCAGCACACTGGGGATATATTTATTCCCCTTAGTAATCTGCCGACTGGTACTAGCGGCACCATTACGGGGAGTACTATGCTGACTACGGTGCCAGCGGTACCGGCCGTGCCGGCAACCGCAACCACCCCGGCCGTTCTGGCTAAGCCAATGGCCGTGCAGTCCGATTCTTTTAAGTTAGGCCACGTGTACGCCAACATTCACACGGCCATGTACCCTGCGGGTGAGATTCGCGCCAACGTCGTCGTTAAGTAAGCTACTGCGTAGTTTTTGCCGAGCCGGCCGCTGTCTTAGCGGCCGGCTCATTGCATTTGGGGCGGGCGCGTAGCAACTTTGCGCGGCGGGCCGGGTCTATGTGCCCTACCCCCCTCCTACCCCTTCGCCCTTTAGTTTTTTTGAATGAAGCTTCTCTCTGCCGCGCTGCTGCCGGGTTGCCTGCTGCTGGCCCTGGCGGCCCAGGCCCAGGCCCCCACTACCCCCACCGCCGCGCCCAACGCGCCCTACCAGCCCTCGGCCACCAAGACCAACGACCTGGTGCATACCCGGTTGGCCGTGCGCTTCGACTACGCCAAGCGCTATCTCTACGGGCAGGAATGGGTGACGCTGAAGCCCCACGCCTACGCCACTGACACGCTGCGGCTCGACGCCCAAGGCATGGATATCAAGAGCGTGGCCATCATGAGCGGCGGGGCGCAGCAGCCGCTGAAATTCGACTACGCCGACAAGAATAACCTGCGCATTACCCTGGACCGCCTCTACAAGCCGGGCGAGGAATACATGGTGTACATTGAGTACACGGCCAAGCCCGATGAGCTGCAAGTGAAAGGCTCCCAGGCTATTACTGATGCCAAGGGGCTGTATTTTATTAACCCCGACAGCGCGGTGGCCAGCAAGCCGGTCCAAATCTGGACGCAGGGCGAGACGCAAAGCTCGTCGGCCTGGTTTCCGACCATCGACCGGCCTAACCAGAAGACGACCGAGGAAATTGCCATGACCGTGCCGGCCAAATACGTGACGCTCAGCAACGGCCGGCTCGTGAGCCAAAAGCCCGCCGGCCCCGGCCTGCGCACCGACACCTGGAAAATGGACCTGCCCCACGCGCCCTACCTGTTTATGATGGCCGTGGGCGACTTCAAAATCTACAAGGACACCTGGCGCGGCAAGGAGGTCAATTATTACCTGGAGCCCAAGTACGCGCCCTTCGCCAAGCAGATTTTTGGCAACACGCCCGACATGCTGGAGTTTTTCAGCAGCCGGCTGGGCGTCGAGTTTCCGTGGAATAAATACAGCCAGATTGTGGCCCGCGACTACGTGAGCGGCGCGATGGAAAACACGACCGCCACGCTGCACGGCGAGCAGGTGCAGCTCGACGACCGCGAGCTGCTGGACCGCGAGTACGAGGCCGAGTCGGTAATCGCGCACGAGCTGTTTCACCAGTGGTTCGGCGACTACGTGACGGCCGAGTCGTGGTCCAACATCACGGTCAACGAGTCGATGGCCGACTTTTCGGAGTCGCTCTACGCCGAGCATAAGTATGGCCAGGACCAGGCCGATGCCCATAACTACCGCTACCGGCAGGCCTATTTGGCCAGCCCGCGCGACGCGACCAAGGACCTGGTGCGCTTCCACTACAACAACAAGGAAGACGTGTTTGACCTGGTGAGCTACCAGAAGGGCGGGGCCATCGTGCAGATGCTGCGCACCTATCTGGGCGACGACGTGTTCTTTGCCGGCCTGCAGAAGTATTTGACTGATAATAAGTTCGGCAACGGCGAGGCCCAGCAGATGCGCCTGGCGATGGAAGCCGTGTCGGGCCAGGATTTGAACTGGTTTTACAACCAGTGGTACTACGGCAGCGGCCAGCCGGTGGTGAGCATCGACTATAATTGGGATGCGGGCAGCAAAACGCAGAGCGTCACCATCAAGCAGACGCAGGGCGAGAAGGTGTTCCGGCTGCCGCTGGCCATCGACTACTACGTGGGGGGTAGGGCCCAGCGCCAGCGCGTGACGATGACCGAGGCCACCCAGACCTTCACTATGCCGCTGGCTGCCCGGCCCGAGCTGGTGAACGTGGACGCCGAGAAATTCACCCTCTGGCAAAAAACCGACAACAAGCCCCTGGCCGAGTACCTCTATCAGTATAGCCACGCTCCGCTGTACGTGGACCGCCGCGAGGCCCTCGACGCCGCCCTGGCCCAGCAAACCAGCAGCTCCGCCGCCCGCGCCGTGGTGCTGGCCGCCCTCAAGGATAAGTTTTACGGCCTGCGCATTGCAGCCATTCAGGGCCTGAAGCTGGATAACAAGACCGTGGCCAAAGCCGCCGCCCCTACCCTGCGCCAGCTCGCCGCCACCGAGGCCGACACCCACGTGCGCGCCGCCGCGCTGCTGGCCCTTGGCGAGCTCAAAGACAAGAAGGACGCCAAAACCCTGGCCGCCGCACTCAGCAGCCAGTCCTACGGCATCCAGGGCGCGGGCTTGCGGGCTTTGGGCGAAATTGATGCCCCGATGGCCCTGGCCCGCGCCAAAACCCTGGAATCGGAGCCGCACCTGGCCTCGGCCGTAACGGGCGTGTACGCCGCGCACGGCGGCCCCGCGCAGTGGACCTACATGCGCACCACGTATGATGCCGCCACTGGCCGCAGCCGCTACGGCCTCATTGCGCCGATGGTGCAGATGCTGGGCCGCCTCGACGACCCCACGGCCTTCGGCGAAGACGTGGACCGCCTTCAAAAAATCGCCCTCACGCCGCAGCTGCGCGCCTACGGCTTCGACAAGCGCATGGTGGAGGCCCTGCAAAAAGGCGCGGCGGCCCAGTCGGGCGCGCACGCGGCCCAAAACCAGGCCACGGCCGCCGCGGCCGTGCAAGCCATTCAGGCCGCGAAGTAGCACTTCGCGCAAAAGGGAGGGGGTAGGGAAATGCCAGCGCGGCGTTTCCCTACCCCCTCCCTTTTGCGTGAGCTTCAAATGAAGCGGCTATATGCGTTGAACTATCTTGGTGGGCCGCGCGTCGGGGAGCCTATGCGCAAGACCACTCCGCTGGTGCTGGCTGCCTTGCTCGCAGGCCGCCTCACTCCCGCCCTGGCCCAAAACACGCCGGATGAAAGCAATGAAAACGCGGAAACGCCTTTCGTGCGGCACATTCGGCCCGACCGCCCCGGCCAGACCATCACGGCCGGCGTGCTGCGGCCGGGGGAGTTTCAACTCGAAACCGGCTGGCAGCACTTCGCGCCCAACGGGGGGGTAGGGAGCAACAGCCAGGCTACTACGCTCCGCATTGGCTTCTTCAACAGCCTGGAGCTGCGCATTACGCAGCCCTACGTGTTCGGCACGCCCGGCACCCCGGCGGTGGGCGAAGGCAGTGCCCCGCGCCGCGACTCCGTAGGCTGGGCACCGCTCACCATCGGCACCAAGCTGATGCTGACGCCCGACCGCGCCAGCCGTTTCCAAGTGGCGCTGCTGGTGGAAGCCGCACTGCCCCACACCGGCCAGAATGGCCTGCGCCGCGGCACCTGGGCCCCCGCCGGACGCCTGCTCGTGAGCCAGCAGCTGGGCCGCCGCGCCGCCCTCGAAGGCAACTTCGGCTTCGTGCAGAGCGGCATAACGCTGACCGATATCTTCAACGGGCAGATTGGCGGGCAGTATATAGGCTCGCTGGCCCTCACGGCACCCATCACCGACCGGGCCGGCTATTTCGTGGAAGGCTACGGCCGCGGCCGCGACAACCTGACGACCGGCGCCAACGCCGGCCTCTACTACCGCCCCTGGACCGGCCTGCGCTTCGATGCCACGGTGGGCCGCATTCTGAGCGGCGTGAGCGCCGGCGCTACCACCGTGGGGGTGGGCCTCGGCTTTCGGCTGGGCGGCAACGGCGGCAATTAATTATTCACTGCCGCCTCATTATTACGCAGGATGTAGTGCAGTGATAGTCATTGCTTTACTATTGTTTCGACGAAAAGAGTCTCAGTCCTGATAGGGCTTTCCACTACTCAGAGCCGACTCGTGACGTATAGTTGCGGGCCAGCTTTTTTTCTGGCTTGTTACATGCATCGCTCCACCTTTTTTCTGTCCTGCCTACTATTAGCCGGCAGCGCCTGCCAGCGCCCGACTGACCGCGGCACTACGGGCCCGCCCGTTACGAATATCACCCCCGATGCGTCGCTGCGCGATACGCGCTGGGTATTGCGCCAGCTTTCCAGCCAGCCCCTGCGCGAAACCTTTCCCGAGGGCCAGGAACCGTTCCTCTTTATCAGCGCGGCCGGCACGGCCGAGGGGCTCGGCGGCTGCAACCGTTTCCGGGGCGGCCTCAAGCCGGTCGAGAACGATGGCGAGCTGCAATTTGCCCCCCTGCTGAGCACCCGCATGGCCTGCCCTTCGCTCGATACCGAGCAGCGCTTTACCCAGGCGCTCGAAGCCACCCGCGCCTACCGCATCGCGGGCAATACGCTGATGCTCTACGGCAACTCGGCGCGCACCGGCGAACCGCTGGCCCAGCTAGAGGCCGTGCATTTGCGCTAGTTTAGGCTACTTTTCGGGTGCCACGCGGGTCGGCGTTTGCTGGCCCGACACGATGCCTTTGGCGCTCTGCGCGATGGCTTGGATGACGGCCGTCATGTTCTTGATATCCAGGCTACTCACCTCGTCTCCCACGCTGTGGTAGAGCTTGTCGGTCGGAATCTGGTCGGTGCTGATGGTGTGGGCCGGCACGCCCAGGCGCGCCAGCGTGGCGTTGTCGGAGCGGTAAAACAGGTTTTGCTCGGGGTAGGGGTCGGGCTCAAACCTGAACTGCGTGCCTTGCAGATTGGCTTGCAGCAGCTGGCCAAAATCCGACTTGTCATAGCCGGTGATGAACGCCGTGTTGGGCCCAAACCTGGCCGGCTTGCCAATCATCTCGATGTTGAACATGGCCGTCAGGTGCTGCGGGTCGAGCTGCTTGGAGAAATAGCGCGCCCCGAAGCCCCCGATTTCCTCGGCCGTGAAGGCCACGAAAATCAGTGAGCGGGCATTCTTTTTCTGCTTCTTAAAATATTGCGCCAGCGCCACTACGGCCGTGGTGCCGCTGGCGTCGTCGTCGGCCCCGTTGGCAATCGAGTCGCCCGCTACTGGCTTGAGAATACCCAGGTGGTCGTAGTGGCCCGAAAAGATGACTTGCTCGGCGGCGTGGGCCGGGTCGCGCCCCGGCAGGTAGCCCACTACATTGCGCAGCGTCAGCGTTTTAGTGGTAGTCGTGGCCGCTACGCGGAACGTGAGGGGGGTAGGCGCGGCACTCGCCAGCAGCCACACGCTCGAAAAGGCATTGCCCGCCGGCTCGGCCCGCAGCTGCGGCTTGCTAGCTTGCGTTACCAGCGACTTGAACTCGGCCGCCCGCGCGGGGTCGAAAATGACTAGCAGGTTTTTTTCGGGCCGGAATAGCTCCCGAAAGTGTGGCTGCAGCTTATCGTCCGGGCCAAGAATCAGCACCTGCACCTCGTCGGCGTCGGTCCAGCTGAGCGCGGGCTGCGACGTGCGGGCAAATACGTGGTCGGCGGGCAGGGCTACCCCATTGAGCGTAGCCTGCGCGCTGGCCAGCATCGATTCATAGGCCGGAAACTCCTGCATGAAGCCCGTGGCACCCGGCAGCGGCTGCAAGCCAATGCGCTTGAACTCAGCGGCCAGAAACTCAGCTGCTTTCAGGTTGCCGGGCTGGCCGGTGGCGCGGCCCTGCATGTTGTCGGCGGCCAGGGTCGTGAGCACCCGCTCGACAGTGCCCTTGGATATTTGCTGCGCGACGGCCGGCACACCAGCGCCAGCCAGCACGCCAACCAGCAGCAAGTTAATTATTGATTTACAAGTATTTAGCATAGAATCTTACTTTCCTGAGACAGTTAGCGAAGGGTCAACAACTGCCAGCGCCGCCGCAAAGTCAGCTTCCGAGCTGAGGCTGCCCTTGCGCGCTTTAAGCGCCGCCAGGGCCGCTGGCTGGCCGGCCAGGGCCTGCTCCAGGCTGGCGCGCTTCAGCCTGAGCGGGGTAAAGTGGCCATCGGCGGGCCAGCGCAGGTAGTAATGCGTCTGCTCTTCCAGCACGCTCATCGTATTATTCGACGCGTAGGAGCCATTGTCAACTGACTTCTTGGTAACCTCCTTATGCACGAATTTCAGCAGCTGGGCGCGCGGGCCATCAAAAAGCACCTCGCCGCAGCTGCCCCCTTCGGTGGGTAAAGCCGCCGAGGAAAAGCACAGGAAGCGGCGCGCCGGACCACTACCCGTCAGGCTGAATTCGCGCACCTGGGCCAGGGGCACCACCACCGAATCGCCCTTGGCCCGGCGCACCCGCAGCTCCTGCCGGTACACGTCATACTTCAGCGGCATCGCAATGGGCTGCGTGGAAGCACTGAGCAGAATCGTAGCCGGCGACCAGGAAGTCAGCAAAAACGGGCTGCCTTGCAGCGTATTTGCCTCGGCGGGCGGCATAGCGTAGCCATTGTTAAAATTGCTCCCTTTATCGCGGGCCAGCTCCGAGCTCTGCGCGGCGGCCAGCAGCGGCAGCCCGCACCCCAGGGCCAGGGCCGCGCCCCTCAAAAACGTGTTTACCGTAGTCATAAATGCAAGTATAAGCCTTGGCTTACGATTGGCTGCCCGCCGCCCCTACGCCACCGTCAGCACCAGGTCGTCGGCCTGCACGCGGGCGCCCTCGCCCAGCGCCAGGGTGCCCACCGTCAGGTCTTCGGGCGCGGTGATGGTGGTTTCCATTTTCATGGCTTCAATGACGAACAGCGGCGTGTTTTTGGCCACCTGCTGGCCGGCCGCCACCAGCACCTTGCTCAGCATGCCTTGCAGGGGCGCGCCAATCTGCTTGGAGTTGGCGCGGTCGGCTTTTTGGTTGTGCACGGTCTTGACTTCCACGTGCCGGTCGCGCACTTCGAGGTTGCGGGTCTGGCCATTGAGGGCAAAGAATACCGTGCGCATTCCTTCGTCATTGACCGGGCCGATGGACTGCAGGCGGATGATAATCGTCTTGCCCCGCGCAATGGTAATGATGGTTTCCTCGCCTTCTTTGAGGCCAAAGAAAAAGACGGGGGTAGGGACCCGGCTCACGTCGCCGTAGCTCAGCCGAAACTTCCAGTAATCAGCAAATACCTTGGGATAGAGCAGACTAGAGAGCAAATCGGTGAACTGCGCGTACGGGTGCTCCTTCTCAAAGGTGGCCCATTCCTGGTCAAAATCAATGGGCGTCAGGTGCTCATTAGGCCGGTCGGTGAAGGCCGGCTCGCCCTTGAGCACCACGCGCTGCATATCGGCGGGCCAGCCGCCCAGCGGCTGGCCAATGTCGCCGCGCAGCAGCTCGCGCACCGACTCCGGAAAGCTCAGACCCTCGCCCCGGCTAATGACCCCCTCGGGCGTCAACTTATTGGAAACCATGAACAAAGCCAGGTCGCCCACGACTTTCGACGACGGCGTGACCTTCGGAATGTCGCCCAGCAGCTGGTTGGCGTCGGCGAAGCGCTGCTTCACTTCCTCAAACTTATCGAGCAGGCCCAGCGCCGCCGCCTGGGGCCGCAGGTTGGAATATTGCCCGCCCGGAATCTCGTGCTCAAACACCTCGGCAGTGCCCGCCAGCAGGCCCGACTCGAAGGGGTAATACTGCTCACGCAGGGCCTCCCAGTAATCACTAAACCCGTTGAGGCTGTGCTGATTGAACTCGCGGTGGCGGGGCGTGTGGCGCAGCATTTCGACCAGCGAGTTGAAGTTGGGCTGCGAGGTGAGGCCCGAGAGGCCGCCCAGCGCCACGTCAATCACGTTCACGCCCGCCTCCACGGCCTTGAGATAAGTGGCGGCTTGCAGGCTGCTCGTGTCGTGCGTGTGCAGGTGAATGGGAATCTGCACCGTTTCGCGCAGCGCCGTTATCAGCTCCTGGGCCGCGTAGGGCTTCAATAAGCCCGCCATGTCCTTGATGCAGAGGATATGGGAGCCGGCATCCTCCAACTGCTTGGCCAGCGTGAGGTAGTAATTAAGATTGTATTTGGGCCGGCTGGGGTCCATAATATCGCCGGTGTAGCAGATGCTGCCCTCGGCCAGGCCGGTGGTCTGCTTGCGCACGAAGTTGATGCACGGCTCCATGCCCTTCATCCAGTTCAGGGAGTCGAAAATGCGGAACACGTCGATGCCCTTGTCACCGGCCTCGGCCACGAAGCGCTCGGTCAGGTTGTCGGGATAGGCCTTGTAGCCCACGCCGTTAGCCCCGCGAATCAGCATTTGCAGCAGAATATTCGGCACCGCCTCGCGTAGCCGAGTCAGGCGCGCCCAGGGGTCTTCGTGCAAAAAGCGCAGCGCCACGTCAAACGTGGCCCCGCCCCACACTTCCATCGAAAACGTTTGGGGGTGCTGGTGGGCGTAGCGGTCGGCCACCTTCAGCATGTCGATGGTGCGCATGCGGGTGGCCAGCAGGCTTTGGTGAGCGTCGCGCAGCGTGGTGTCGGTGTAGTGAATGAGCGGCTCGGCGCGCAGCCACTGGCTGAATTTTTCGGGTCCTAATTCCTGGAGTTTCTGCTTGGTGCCGGCGGGGGGGGGTAGGGAGCAGTCGGCGGCGGGCAGCGGGGCGGGGCGCACCTGGCGGCGCTCGTCCACGCGGCCTTCCACGTCGGGATTGCCATTAATTACCACCTCGCCGATGTAGTGCAGCAGGCGCGTGGCCCGGTCGAGCCGGGTCTTAAACTTCAGCAAGTCAGGATTATCCTTGATGAAGTCAACCGTGGCGTGCCCGGCCTGAAACTCGGGGTCGCGCACGATATTCTGCAAGAACTGCATATTCGTCTTCACCCCCCGCACCCGAAACTCGTCCAGCGTGCGCAGCATTTTCTGGGCCGCGCTGGCCAGGGTGGGCGCGTGGGTCGAAACCTTCACCAGCAGCGAATCGAAAAACGGCGAAATTACCGCACCCTGATACACCGAGCCCTGGTCGAGCCGGATGCCGAAGCCGCCCGCCGAGCGGTAGGCCACGATGGTGCCGTAGTCGGGCTTGAAGTCGTTGGTGGCGTCTTCCGTCGTGATGCGGCACTGCACGGCCACGCCCATGCGCGGCACCGTCACATCGGGACCCAACCCGATTTCGGGCGATTCGAGGGGGTAGCCCGAGGCAATATAAATCTGGGTTTTTACGATGTCCACGCCCGTTATCATCTCGGTCACGGTGTGCTCGACCTGAATGCGCGGATTTACCTCAATAAAATAAATGCGGTCCAGCTCCGGGTTCACCAGGAACTCCACCGTGCCCACGTTATCGTAGCCCACGGCCCGCCCGATTTTCAACGCGTATTCATACAGCCGATTACGCAGCGAATCCGTCAAATCGACGGCCGGCGCGACTTCCACCACCTTCTGGAAGCGGCGCTGCACCGAGCAGTCACGCTCGTAGAGGTGCGTGAGGTGCCCGTGCTGGTCGCCCACCAGCTGCACCTCAATGTGCTTGGGATGCTCCACGAATTTCTCTAGAAAAACCGTGTCGTCACCAAAGGCATTCAGCGCCTCGTTGCGCGCCTCAAAAAAGCCTTTGCGCAGCTGCTCATCGTCGCGCAGCACGCGCATGCCCCTACCCCCCCCGCCCGAAGCGGCCTTGAGCATAAGGGGATAGCCAATGCGGTGCGCCTCGGTCAGGGCCACTTCCACGTCCACCAAATCGGCCTCGCTGCTCTCAATCAGCGGCACTTCGCACTGCAGGGCCACCGCTTTGGCGGCCACTTTGTCGCCGAGCGCTTCCATCACCTCGGGGCGCGGCCCCACGAAGACGATGCCTTCCTCGCGGCAGCGCCGGGCCAGGGCCGCATTCTCGCTCAGAAAGCCGTAGCCGGGGTGAATGGCCTGCGCGCCGTTGTCCTTCGCCACCGCGATAATCGCCTCAATAGCAAGGTAGGGGCGCAGCGGCTCGTCGTCGCCGCCAATCTGATACGCCTCATCGGCCTTGTAGCGATGCAGCGAATTCCGGTCTTCGTAGGTGTAAATACCCACCGTGGAAATGCCCAGCTCGGTAGCGGCGCGGAATACGCGGATGGCTATTTCGCCCCGATTGGCGACGAGCAGCTTCGTGATTTTCATACGGGTTTTAGCAGAAAGAACGGCAGTTTGGCGGCTAAGCTACGCCGGGGGCTGGCTAAGTTGTTCCGGTTGATTACTAACGAGCATCTGGCCGGCAAGCCCGGCACGCTTACCAAAAAAATATTTATAAGTAGTTGATGCTACACAAGCAAACTCAGCTTGCCAGAGATAACAGAATTTTGCTGATTTCTGGTTGATTAGCAATAAAAAACAAGAAGCTATTAAGCAGAATTCAATAACATAAGCATCAGCAGGACTGCGTAACAGCAGCAAGCAACTTTTCAGAACTTATACTTCATAATTTGTTCATTTATACTATCTTCGGCCGGCGGTCGGCTCGCTCTTAGTGGCCTTCTTTACCGGTTCCTGAAAACCGCTCTTTTATTTTTTCACTTTTATCCCTTCTCCACATGCAAAGCAGTACTACCTTTTCGCCCAATCGGGTATTCCCGACCAGGCTCCTAACCGCCCTGGCAGCCATTTTTCTGCTGATGAGTAGCTGCCAGAAGCGCAGCCCCGAGCCAGCTAGCCCAAGCGCCACCAGCGCGGCCGCCGACCAGCAAGGCACCGGCAGCAACCCTTTTGCGGTAGCCACCATGCGGCAAGCTTAAGCCAACCTGATGCTGGATACGCCATCGGACGACATCCCGGTGCAGGCTACTCATCTATATGTGCGCTTCAAACCCGTCAATATCAACCAGCTAGCCGACCTCGACAGCCTGGGCTACCGGCTTTCCTGGGTGCCGATGGATGAGTCGGTGGCGGCCACGACGGTCGTGAACCGCGACACCGACGAAATACCCTGGATTTACACCGTCGTGCCGGTGGGCACGGTGCTCCCGGTGGCCATTCCGCACGAGCAGCTTCAGGAGCTGTTCCTGTTTACGACCGAAGACGGCGACGCGCAGGATGCCGACCCGTGGGAGCCGGCTCCTACGCCCCCACCTTCGCCTTCACCCTGCGGCCCGCGGTGGGACTCTCCGTGCCAATGCTACACCGATGTGTGGTGCCAGCCGATTATTCTGAATAATAGCCTGGCCAGCAGCCAGGACCAGCACAAGCCCGCTAAGCCCGGCAAGCAGGCCGAGGCAACCAAAAAGCTGAAGAAAGCCAAGGTTTCGCCGCACGCCCTTTATAACGAAGCTATGCGCCTGAGCGGGCACCCCAAGGAAATGGTGGCGGCCCCGGCAGGCAGCGCCGCACAGCTGAGCTTGTTTGGCTGGGGCGGCACGCGCTACCACCCACACGGCCGGCTCACGGTGCAGGATACCGACCTGGGGGCGCTCCCGCTGCGCGGCGTCAAGGTGAAGTCGCGGCGCTGGTTCAACTTTGATGATACCTACACCGACGACCAGGGCAATTTTTCCATCAGCTCGGGCTATTTGAGCCAGGTTAACATCAGCATCGAATTTAGGAGCAACCTGGCCACTACCCGCGGCCTCATCAGCGGGCTGCGCTTCTGGGAGGCCGTGCTGCCCATTGAGGCCGGCCTGGGCAACTACCAGAAAGGCGACATGGAAAACATTGCCTACACTATCACGCACCAAGGCGGGCCGAATAACTGGCAAAGCAAAGGCGCCTCGACCTGGGCCGCGGCCACGCTTTTCAATAACCTGGCTGATACCCGTAACTATGCCCTGGCGCGCGGCCTGCCCGGCCCCGCGCGGGGTATCAACGTGTGGCTGTTTCCCACCATTACCGAAAAAGGCAACCGCGCCGGCTCCACGCCCATGCTGCGCACCATCGCCAGTACGTCGCTTGCTTCCCGAGCCATTGACTTTTTGCTCTTAGCCACCGGCCGGGCCGACGTAGCGCTGGTGAAACAGGTGATGCAGCGTCAACTGCCAGACATGACCATCTTCTACGCGAATAAAACCAGCGGCCTCTACAATTCACCTGGCCTTAACGCGCTGCTGTTCCATGAGTTAGGCCACACGCAGCACTACCAGCAGGTGGGCAATAATTTCTGGACGGCCTATATAGGTTATATCGTGCTGCATAATGGCTACGGCGAAAAGTCTACCTCGGGCTCGGGACGTATCGCTGTCAGTGAGGGGTGGGGAGAGTACACTGAGCGACTTTTCACAGACTCTAGGTACCGAGGAACTAGTTACGCATTTCGGGCAAAATATGCCTTAGATGAGTTAGAAAATCAAGTTCCGAGTGATATTGATTACGACGGTGTTAATGATGGGTGGTTCGTCCAAGGCATGTATATATGATATGACGGATAACTCAGTTGAACCAATCGCCACGCACGTAACCGACAACGTAACTGCCTATTATCCCACGCTCATTTTCCGAGGCTTGCAGCCGGACGTGCTTACCGTGCGAGACTATCAAAAACGGGTCATCACCCAGAATAACAGGTTACAGGCACCGGAAATGGAGCAGCTCGTCACTACTTATCGCTGGTAGAGATGCTCACTACTCGTCTTCTGGCAAGCCTGAGTCTACTCTTTTTGCTCAGCGGGTGCCATGACAAGGGACCTTACCCCGTGCTGGTGCGTGTCGGCTTTCTGCCTACCGTTACCATTACCCCAAGTGCTCGCACCCTGCACTTAGGCGATACACTCTGGCTTGAGGCTAATTTTTCCGACTCTTTGCTAGACTTAAACAGCGGGAACCGCTATCGGGTCCGGCCGCAGGACTTGCCATTGCATTCTGCCATTTTTTATGAAAAATTGTTAGGCATTGGCCAGCAATCAGCCGGTATTGCTAGCACGTTTCGTATTGTAGAACGGCTAGGAAAGGCATCGCTGCAAGGCACTTTTACTAGCAGCTTCGAACCGGTATATGATGGCCATTACTACCGCGCTAGAATCGGCCTGATTCCTACCAAAGCTTGCGTCACTTCTATTTCCATGATAATTACGCCTGCTAATGGAGATAAAGACCAGTTGCTACCCTTCATCCAGTTACCACCTGATGCACAAGGTCGCGAACAGAAAGCGCAGCTTGATGATTCGTTCTACATAATCAACGCGGGGAAAGCCAATAACTTTGACTTGTACCAACAATATTTCAAAAGCTATTCGCTAGAGCCTGGAACTCCGCTTAAGCCAATTATTTTCGAGCAGCAAAGCACGTTCACCGTCGAGGTGAAATAGCTTAACTGCTTTCTCCACACCAAAACAGGCGCTGTTCGGTTGAATAGCGCCTGTTTGCTGCTGGTGCCCGTTGTCCCCTCACCATTCAGGAAGGCTTCTTCCCTACCCTTATGCCGACTTCCTCTTTTCTCGCCCGCCTGGGTTTGCTGCTGGCCCTGGGTGGCTGCCTACCCCTCGCTATTAATCCAAGGCAGCCGCGCGCGCACCTCGCGTAGGCGGTCAGCCAGCTCGGCCAGCCCCGGCTGGTGCACGCTGCCCAGGTGCGTGGTGGCAAATTCCTTGTGCGGCACGTATGTGCCAGCATCCACGGCCTGCCCCACTTGCTTATACGCATCCCGAAACGGCACACCCTGCTGAATTAATTGGTTGATATTTTCGACGGAGAAAATAGCGTCGTATTTCGGCTGATTAATTACGCCCGGCACCACTTGTAATTCGGGCACGGCAAAGAGCAGAATATCCAGAATATTCGCAAACTGCACCATCGGCCGGAATAATAGCTCCTTCAGAATCTGAAAGTCGCGGTGGTAGCCGCTGGGCAGATTATTAATGGTGAGAATAATATCGTTGGGCAGCGCTTGCAGCCGGTTGCAGTGCGCCCGCACCAGCTCAAATACGTCGGGGTTTTTCTTGTGCGGCATAATGCTGGAGCCCGTCGTAAATTCCTTGGGTAATTTCACAAATCCTAAATCCTGGCTATTATACAGCACCAGGTCGTAGGCCAATTTACTAAGCGTGCCCGCCACGCCCGCAATGGCAAAAGCCAGCGTCTTTTCAGTCTTGCCCCGCAGCATCTGCGCACCCACTGAGCTGATAGCCAGGCTACTAAAACCCATTTCGCGCGTCGTCTGCTCGCGATTGATACCGAAGCTGCTGCCGAAGCCCGCGCCCGAGCCCAGCGGGTTGTGGTCGGCCACGGTGTGCGCTGCTTCCAGCAGGCTCATATCCAGCAATAAATGCTCGGCATACGCCCCAAACCACAGCCCAAAGCTGCTCGGCATAGCCGCCTGAAAATGAGTGTAGCCAGGCAATAAATCGTTTTTATATTTCTCGCCCTGCCGAATTAACAAATCAGCTAATTCCAGAATTTTCGCCCCGATTTTTTCGGTATAATCCTTAATAAATAATTGAATGGCCGTCAGCACCTGGTCGTTGCGCGAACGCGCCGTGTGAATTTTCTTGCCCGCGTCGCCGAACTTATCAGTCAGGTAATACTCAATTTTGGAGTGCACATCCTCAAATTCCGGCTCGATAACGAACGTGCCGTTCGCTATCTGCGCCAGCAGCTCATCCAGCCCGGTTAATAGCTGCGTTTCTTCTTCTTTAGATATTAAACCAATGCTGGCCAGCATCTTCGCCTGCGCCTTAGAAGCCAACATATCGAAGGGTGCCAGGTATATATCCAGCTCCCGGTCCTGCCCTACCGTGAACTGCTCAATTTTATCGTTGACGGAGAAGCCTTTTTCCCAGATTTTCATAACGCGAGGTTTCGCAAGGTTAAAAGAGGTTTCGCCAGGGTAATCGAAAGGCTAACGGCAAGCGCACTACAACTTTGCGAAACCTCTTTTAACCTTGCGAAACCTCGCGCTCAAAACTTAAAATCAGTTAATAACTCCACATAATCCGCGACGCCAGCGCGAATTTCACTCAATAAAATATACTCATCCGGCGCGTGCGAGCGGGCACTGTCGCCCGGCCCCATTTTCAGGGTAGGAAACCGCATCAGCGCCTGGTCGGAGAGCGTAGGCGAGCCGTAGGTGGTTTTTCCCATCGCCACCGCCTTGCGCACAATCGGATGATTTAACGCAACGCCGGATGACTGCAAATGCGTAGAGCGCGGCGTTATTTCGGCCTGCACATTCGCGCGGATTATTTCCAGAATTTCCTCGTTCGAGTAGCACTCCGTAGGGCGCACATCCACCACGTAGCGGCACTCGTCGGGCACCACATTGTGCTGCGTGCCGGCGCTTATCTGGGTAACCGTCATTTTCACCGGCCCGAGCATTCTCGACACTTTCGGAAACTGGTAGCTGCGCAGCCAGGAAATATCATTCAGCGCCTTATAAAGAGCGTTTTCACCCTCGTCGCGAGCGGCGTGGCCGGTGCGGCCGCGCGCTACCCCATCCAGCACGAGCAGGCCTTTTTCAGCTATGGCCGCGTTCATTCCTGTAGGCTCGCCGACTAGACCGAGGTCAATTTTTCCTAATTCGGGCAGAATACTTTTGATGCCATTCGCTCCCGAAATTTCCTCCTCCGCCGTAATGGCGCAGATTAAATTAAATGCCGTGGGCTGCTCGTAAAAATACCGAAAAGCCGCCAATAAACTCACCGCTGAAGCACCGGCGTCGTTGCTGCCCAGACCAATTAATTTATCACCCTCCCTTACCGCACCAAAGGGGGGGTAGGACCATGCCACGCCCGGCTTCACGGTATCGTGGTGTGAGTTAAGTAAGACAGTGGATTTTGCCGGGTCAAAATCGCGACTTATTGCCCACACATTATTGCCCCGCCGCTGCACCGGAATATTGTGCTGCATCAGAAACGCTTCAAGAATATCGGCGGTAGCAGCTTCCTCCCGCGAAAAAGACTGCGTCTGAATTAATTGAATTAATAATCCAATCGCCTCCTCACTAAGCTGCGCAATTAATTCAGACATAGCACCGTGCGCAAGTTAGAACAAATAGTTAGCGCGTGGCCAATAATCACCTTCGCTACCCCTTGATTTAGCGCTGAAAAGGCATTTTCCAGCTTCGGTAGCATGCCATCAGCAATAATTCCATGCTTCTTTAATTCAGCGTAGGTAATTAAATTAATTTCAGGAATTACCGAATTATCGTCCGCTACGTTGCGCAGTACACCGTTTTTCTCAAAGCAATAATGCAGCGTCACCTCGTTTTCAGCGGCCAGCGCCACGGCTACGGCGGAGGCAATGGTATCGGCGTTGGTATTTAATAACTGGCCGTGTCCATCGTGAATAATGGGGCATAGCACGGGCACAACGTCCGCAGCCAATAAGCTTTGCAGCAGCTGCTTATTAACGCTGGCCGGCGTCAAATCACCCACAAAGCCATAGTCAATATCCTTTACCGGCCGCTTAATGCCCTGTATTACGTTGCCATCGGCACCACTCAGGCCCAGCGCATTTACGCCGAGGCGTTGCAGGTCGGCCACTACCTGCTTGTTGGTTTTGCCAGCGTAGAACATCGTCACGATGTCGAGCGTGGCGGCGTCGGTGATGCGGCGGCCGTTGATAAGCTGCGGCTCCAGGCCGAGTTCGCGCATCATGGTGCTGGCCCCTTTGCCACCGCCGTGTACTAGTATTTTGGGGCTGGCTACCTGGGCGAGCAGTTCCAGAAACTTCGTGAGTTCCGCAGTATTATCAATAATGCCGCCCCCAATCTTATAAATAGTTACTTTCTGCTCGTTCATATTTTATTCATCGTCAGTTCTTCAGCCTGCCGCGAAAAAAAACGTCTTTTCTATTGCGGGCAAAAGTAGGAACTTTTACCTTTGCGACTTCATTATGGTCCCTGGCTTGCTAGTTTACTCACTAGCCCACGGCTGCTTTCTGCAATGACTTACCTGGTTCGCACTAATTTTTCGCTTTCCGCCAAGGCCCGCCTGGGCTTGGGAAGCATGCGCACGATGGTTTGCGCGTTGTTGCGACGACCCTAGCCGGCTTCAACTGCCGGGTGCTGGCTGCGCGCTAGCTTTGCTGAGCCACCGCTAACGCGCTCAGCTACTTACCGATGGATTTCGGGTTTTCTGCCGCTAACTCGCGTGGTGTGAGGGCCGGTGAACTACGTTTCTTTCCTAAGTCTTTCCTTCCTAAAATGACAATACGGGTTGCGACAGCAGCAGACGCGCAGTATGCGGACTTGCTGTGTCAATGGTATATCGAATCGGCTAAGCAGCGGGGCACTGGCATCGCCAAGCGGGAGCCAGAGTACATCAAGGCTAAAATGCAGCAAGGCAACGCCGTTGTCGCCTTGGTAGATGGCGAAATAGCCGGTTTTTGCTACATCGAAACCTTCGAAAGCGGCAAGTTCGTGGCCAATTCGGGCCTCGTAGTAAATACGGAGCTGCGTAAGCACGGCCTGGGTCGTGCCATTAAGCGCGAGATATTCCGGCTCTCCCGCACTAAATATCCAGATGCCAAGATTTTCGGCATTACCACCAGTCTGGCGGTGATGAAAATCAATAGCGACCTGGGTTATAAGCCAGTGACTTTCTCGGAGCTTACTACCAGCGAGG
Source organism: Hymenobacter psoromatis (assembly GCA_001596155.1). Lineage (NCBI taxonomy): Bacteria > Pseudomonadati > Bacteroidota > Cytophagia > Cytophagales > Hymenobacteraceae > Hymenobacter > Hymenobacter psoromatis. The sequence continues at coordinate 1,741,935 of CP014771.1, forward strand.
ATTTCTGGAAGGGCTGCAAGAGCTGTAAAAACTTCGGCATCCTGACCGAGAATGAGCGCAAAATATGTCTCTGCACGGGCATGGTGTACGACGACCTGACAACCCCGCCGCCCGCAACAGAATTGCCTGGGGAGTTGTAAATACGCGGGCTGACTGGGCACTTGGTAGCCTCCTGTTTAACGATTAACGGAGTATTCCTCCGTTTTATAATTACGCAATGAAAAAAAAGGCAATTGTAGCATACAGTGGCGGCCTCGATACGTCGTACTGCGTGGTGAACCTCTCGCGGGAGCATGACCTGGAAATCCACACGGTTATCGTGAATTCGGGCGGTTTTTCGGCTGAGGAATTGGCGTCCATCGAGAAACGGGCTTACGAACTGGGCTCGGTGAAGCATGAGGTAATTGATATTACCGAGCGTTATTATCACGATTGCCTGCGCTACCTGCTGTTTGGCAACGTGTTGAAGAATGACACTTACCCGCTGAGCGTGAGCGCTGAGCGCATGTTTCAGGCGCTGGCCATTGCCGAATACGCGAAGCGTGAAAATGCCGAGTACATCGTGCATGGCAGCACTGGCGCGGGCAACGACCAAGTGCGTTTCGACGTGGCCTTCGCCGTGATTGCGCCCGACGTGGAAATAATTACCCCTATCCGCGACCAGAAGCTTTCGCGCCAGCAGGAGATTCAGTATCTGCAGGACCAGGGCTTCGAGATGAGCTGGGAAAAGGCGAAATACTCCATCAACCGGGGCATCTGGGGCACCAGCGTGGGCGGCGTGGAAACGCTGACTTCGCGCCAGGCGCTACCCGAAAGCGCCTACCCCACCCAACTCTCCAAGACCGAGCCGACGCAGCTGGAAATCACCTTCGAGCAGGGCGAGCCGGTGGCGCTGAACGGGCAGCGGATGGATGCCGTGTCGCTCATTCAGCAGCTTAATTACCTGGGCGGGCAGTACGCCATTGGGCGCGATACGCACGTGGGCGATACCATTCTGGGCATCAAGGGCCGCGTGGGCTTTGAGGCTCCGGCGGCGCTGCTGCTCATCAAGGCGCATCACTTGCTGGAAAAGCACACGCTTTCGCGCTGGCAGCAGCTGCACAAGGAGCCGGTGGCGACCTGGTACGGCACGCTGTTGCACGAGGCGCAATACCTCGACCCAGTGATGCGCGATTTCGAGGCGTTTTTGTTATCGTCGCAGGCGCGGGTGACGGGTACGGTGTTCGTAGAGCTGCGGCCGTATCACTTTGAGCTGCTGGGCATTGAGTCGAAATACGACATGATGCAGTCGAAGGTGGCTACTTATGGCGAGGAGAATAACGCCTGGGATTCGCGCGATGCGCGGGGGTTCATTAAGATTTTTGGGAATCAGTTGAAGATTCACGCTTCGTTGGGGGAGTAGTGTTTTCACCGCAGAAGACGCAGAGGGTTTCGCAGAAGGAACGCAGAGGCAGTTCTTCTGCGACCCTTCTGCGAAACCCTCTGCGTCTTCTGCGGTGAAACCATATTCAGCCCTTTTAATCAAAGTAAATTGAATAATATAAAAATCGGCATCCTGGGCGGCGCGGGCTACACGGCCGGCGAGCTGCTGCGCCTGCTGCTGCACCACCCGCAGGCCGAAGTAGTGGCCATCGTCAGCTCCACGCAGGCCGGGCAGCCGGTGCATTCCGTGCACGACGACCTGCTGGGCGACACCGACCTGACCTTTGCCAGCGAATTGCGCGGCGACGAGGATGTGGTGTTCCTGTGCCTGGGCCACGGCAATTCGCGCGAGTGGCTGCTGAAAACCGCCCTACCCCCCCGCACGAAGGTCATTGACCTGAGCAACGATTTTCGCCTGGCGGCCGACCGGGCGGCGGGGGGTAGGGAATTCGTGTACGGCCTGCCCGAGCTGAACCGCGCCGTCCTCCGCACCGCCGACAGCGTGGCCAACCCCGGCTGCTTTGCCACGGCCATTCAGCTGGCGCTGCTGCCGCTGGCCGGGGCCGGGCTGCTGCGCGAGGCGGTCCACGTATCGGCCATCACGGGCAGCACGGGCGCGGGGCGCGGCCTGGCCGAAACGACCGGCTTCACCTGGCGCACCGGCAATATCTCGACCTACAAAACCTTCACCCACCAGCACTTAGGCGAAATTGGCGAGACGCTGGGGAGCTTGCAGCCGGGCTTCGGGCAGCCGGTGCGCTTCATCCCCTACCGGGGCAATTTTACGCGGGGCATCTTCGCCTCGGTTTATACTACGTGTGAACTTTCCGTACTGGAAGTACAAAATTTGTACTCCAACTACTACCGCGCTGCTCCCTTTACGGTGGTAGCGGAGCAGGAAATTCATCTCAAGCAAGTGGTGAACACCAACAAATGCCTGCTGCACGTAGCCAAGCACGACGACCAGGTGCTCATCACCTCCGCCCTCGACAACCTGCTGAAAGGCGCATCGGGCCAGGCGGTGCAGAATATGAATCTGCTGTTTGGGTTGGAAGAAACGATGGGGTTAGGGATAAAGGCTTCGTTTTTTTAGGCTAGCAGAACATTAGCAAAAAGAACGTCATGCTGAGCTTGCCGAAGCATCTGTATCACTTTGCATGAATTATTTTTTCTAAAACCAGATGTGTAGAAATTGCTTTCTGAAAGGCATTGACAGCTTCGCTACTTGGCAAGATTTCGAGGCTTTCACTCAAGTCTTACAGGAAAAGTGTGCAGCTGGGAAATTGGTGTTGATAGAGAAACCAGCATCAATATCATCAGCAAATGATTTTACGGCACCAGAAACATACTACCAGTGTAGCAATTGCAAAGAGACGTGGGCACTTTCATCTCCCGACAATGCATGGCGCGGCTATTTCCTTCCTCTAAACATAGCAGATAGGTACATAAACCGAATTAAGGCTTCAGACCGCGCCAAAGGAATTGGTTGTTTGGTTATGGTAGCTGCTGCGCTGATTTTTTTATTGTGGAAAATAGTTAGATGACTACGTTTTATGTATTTTAATTTGTGAAATTCTTTATTTAAACGCTACAATAAAACTAACTATAGCGAACCTGCCAAGATGCTTCGGCAAGCTCAGCATGACGTTCTTTTAAACAACTAATCTACTTAAAATGAACCTATTCAACGTTTATCCGCTGGTGGACATCACGCCGGTGCGGGGGCTGGGCGCGACGCTGTGGGACGACCAGGGCCAGCAGTACCTGGATTTTTACGGCGGCCACGCCGTGATTTCCATCGGCCACAGCCACCCGCACTACGTGCAGCGCCTCACCGCGCAGCTCCAGCACCTGGGCTTCTACTCCAACTCGGTGCAGATTCCGATTCAGCGCGAGCTGGCCGCGAAGCTGGGCGAGGTGTCGGGCTACCCCGAGTACGCGCTGTTCCTGTGCAACTCGGGGGCCGAGGCCAACGAGAACGCGCTGAAGCTGGCTTCCTTCCACACGGGCAAGCGGCGGGTCATTGCGTTTAAGGGCGGTTTTCACGGCCGCACGTCGGGCGCGGTGGCGGCCACCGACAACCCCAAAATCATCGCGCCCTTCAACGCGGGCCACGTCGTTTCCTTCCTGGAGTATGACTTGCCGGCGGTAATCGAGGTGCTGCGCGGTGGCGACGTGTGCGCCGTCATCGTGGAGCCTATTCAGGGGGTAGGCGGCATCATCCGCCCGCCCGATGAGTTTCTGGTGGGCCTTTCGCTGGTCTGCGGGGCGCACGGCGCGCTGCTCATCGCCGACGAGGTGCAGTGCGGCTACGGCCGTAGCGGCCGGTTTTTCGCCCACCAGTGGGCCGGCATCCGCCCCGATATCATCGCGGTGGCCAAGGGCATGGGCAACGGCTTCCCCATCGGCGGCATCCTCATCGCGCCCACACTGCAAGCATCCTACGGGCTGCTGGGCACCACCTTCGGCGGCAACCACCTGGCCTGCGCCGCCGCCCTGGCCGTACTCGAAGTAATTGAGGAGGAAGACCTAGTGCAACACGCCCGCGAAATGGGCGATTACCTCCGCACCGAGCTGCTGGCCCACGCCGGAGCCGTCGAAATCCGGGGGCGCGGGTTGATGCTGGGCATTAAGTACGACTTCCCGGTGAAGGAAATTCGCGACAAGCTGCTGTCTGAGCACCACATTTTCGTGGGGAATGCTTCGGACCCTACGGTGCTGCGGTTGCTGCCGCCGCTGAATATTAGTAGGGACGAGGTGGATAGGTTTTTGGGGGCGTTATATGCGCTTGTGCCAGCGGCCGTTCACCTCACCCCCTAGCCCCCTCTCCCGTGGAGAGGGGGGACTAGTTTCTAGCTTTAGTCTTTATTCTACTTTTATAAACGCCTCACCCAAATACTTTTAGCTTAAAAACTAAAGCTAGAGACTAGTTCCCCCTCTCCACGGGAGAGGGGGCTAGGGGGTGAGGTGACCCGCGGAGGGCGACCCAACCATGAACCAGCAAACAACCCTAATCCTCGAAGACGGCACCGCCATCACCGGCCAATCCTTCGGCGCGCACACCTCCGTGGCGGGCGAAGTCGTGTTCAGCACGGCCATGACGGGCTACCCCGAAAACCTCACCGACCCCTCCTTCGCGGGGCAGATTCTGGTGCTCACCTACCCGCTGGTGGGCAACTACGGCGTGCCCGGCGAAGCGCTCTACGAGTCTATTTCGCGCATCTTCGAGTCCGATAAAATTCATATTGCCGGGCTGGTGGTGAATTATTACTCCGATGAGCACAGCCACTGGAACGCCGATAAAAGCCTGGGCGACTGGCTAAAAGCGTACAACATCCCCGGCATCAGCGGGGTGGATACCCGGATGCTCACCAAAATCCTGCGCGAGAAGGGGGCCATGCTGGGCAAAATCGTGGCCGACGACCACGACCTGCCCCTGCACGACCCCAACCTGGACAACCTCGTGGCGCAAGTGAGCGCGCCCGGCGTGCAGCACTACGGCCAGGGCCAGCACAAAATCGTGCTCGTGGACTGCGGCACCAAAACCAACATCATCCGCTGCTTCCTGACCCGCGACGTGGAGCTGATTCGGGTGCCCTGGGACTACGATTTCACCACCCTCGACTACGACGGCCTCTTCCTGAGCAACGGCCCCGGCGACCCCAAAATGTGCGCCCCCACCATCGCGCACCTCCAAAAAGCCTTGCAGCAGGACAAGCCCATTTTCGGCATCTGCCTCGGCTCGCAGCTCATGGGCCTGGCGGCGGGCGGCGACACCTTCAAGCTCAAATACGGCCACCGCAGCCACAACCAGCCCGTGCGCCGCACCGGCACGCAGCGCAGCTACATCACCAGCCAAAACCACGGCTTCGCGGTCGATACCGCCACGCTCCCCGCCGAGTGGACCATGCTCTTCGAGAACCTCAACGACGGCACCTGCGAAGGCATCAAGCACCAAACCAAGCCGTTTTTCTCCACGCAGTTTCACCCCGAAGCGGCCGGCGGCCCGCAGGATACGGAGTTTCTGTTTGATGATTTTATGGGGGCGGTGAAGGCGTATAAGGCGAATAAGTAGGGGTAGGAGAATCAGAACGAGCAAAAAAGAACGTTATGCAGAGCGCAGCGAAGCATCTTGCCCGCTTCGTTGCAAACTAGTTTTGTCCACCCCTAATCAAAACTCTTCTCTCTCACATGAAATTGCTATTCATTCCGCTCGTAATGATTTTACCTTTCGTTGCAACAGCACAGACTGCAAAGAAGGTTGTTCCTAAAAAGGCAGCAGCAACACAACCAAAGGCAAGCGTTACACAAGAACCTAATTTAAAAGGAATAGGGCCATTTATAATTGGCAAATCATTCGCTTCAATTATAAATCCACTGGAAACTGAATGGAACACTGATATTCGCGTTGCTAATTCAAATATTGACATTGAGTTACAAGGTAGTGCGGAGAGCATCATTGAATTAAAGCCCGCAGCCAATGATTCAATATTTAATGCTTTATACTGCTCAGATAGTCGGGTGTTTGTATTGCCACAGTATCTCGTGCAAATAAATCGGGATGGAACAGTGAGAATGACTGTGAATTTGTATCTCACATTTTATAAAGGGGTATTAGCACGAATTTGGTCTGGCGATACTGAAACTATTCAAGAGTCATTTCAAAATTATTATCATTTCATCGATGGCATCAAAGCTCAAGCCAAAAGCGCGAATGTTGTTGCTTGTTATGACTCCCAAAGCAAAAAAAACGTAACTCTTCCCTTAACTACTACGAAAACTATAACATGGCAAAACGGCGACGTTATAGCTGTATACTATTCAGTAATTAAGTATGAAAAAGACGCAAAAAATTGTAGGCAAAGCCAAGATACTTTTTTAATAATAAAGAGTCGTCGTTTAGATGCTGAATTATTGAGTTGCGAAGCAGCAAGTAAAACCAAGCCGTAGCTGGACCTAACAAAGCGGGCAAGATGCTTCGCTGCACTCTGCATGACGTTCTTTTTTGACACGACCATTTCCAACGGTTTGCCCCCTACCCCCTTAGAATGAACAAACCCACTAAAGTCCTTATCCTCGGTTCCGGCGCGTTAAAAATCGGGGAGGCCGGCGAATTTGACTATTCCGGCTCGCAGGCGCTCAAGGCGCTGAAGGAGGAAGGCATCCGCACCATCCTCATCAACCCCAACATTGCCACCGTGCAAACCTCGGAGGGCATGGCCGACGACGTGTATTTTCTGCCCGTTACGCCCTACTTCGTGGAGCGCGTCATCGAGAAAGAGCAGCCCGACGGCATTCTGGTTGCCTTTGGGGGCCAAACGGCGCTCAATTGCGCGGTAGCGCTGTACCGGGCCGGGGTGTTTGAAAAACACCACGTGCGGGTGCTCGGCACGCCCGTGCAGAGCATTATTGACACCGAGGACCGCGATATTTTCAAGGTCAAGCTCGACCAGATTGGGGTGCTCACGGCTCGCAGCGTGGCCTGCACCACGATGGCCGAGGCCCTGGCGGCGGGCAGAATAATCGGCTTCCCCATCATCGTGCGGGCGGCGTTTGCGCTGGGTGGCCTGGGCAGCGGCTTCGCCCACAACGAGGCCGAGCTGCGGGCGCTGGCCGAAAAATCCTTCACCATTGCCGACCAGATTCTGGTGGAGGAATCCCTGAAGGGCTGGAAGGAAGTGGAGTACGAAGTGGTGCGCGATGCGTTTGATAACTGCATCACGGTCTGCAACATGGAGAACTTCGACCCCATCGGCATCCACACCGGCGAGAGCATCGTGGTGGCCCCGTCGCAGACGCTAAGCAACCGCGAGTACCACAAGCTGCGCACGATTGGCATCCAGACTATCCGGCACCTGGGCATCGTGGGCGAGTGCAATATTCAGTACGCTCTGGACCCGGTGTCCGAGGATTACCGCGTGATTGAGGTCAATGCCCGGCTGTCGCGCTCGTCGGCGCTGGCCTCCAAGGCCACGGGCTACCCGCTGGCTTTCGTGGCCGCCAAGCTGAGCCTGGGCTACTCGCTGGCCGAGCTGAAAAACAGCGTTACGCAGACGACCACGGCGTTTTTTGAGCCGGCGCTCGACTACGTGGTGGTGAAGCTGCCGCGTTGGGACCTGGGCAAGTTTTCGGGCGTGAACCGGGAGATTGGCAGCGCCATGAAGAGCGTGGGCGAGGTTATGGCCATCGGCCGCTCGTTTGAGGAAGCCATTCAGAAGGGCCTGCGGATGCTGGATACCGGCAAGCGCGGCTTCGTGGGCAACGCCCCCGAAACCCTGGATAACGAGACCATTGACCGCCTGCTGAGCGAGCCGAACGAGGAGCGCATCTTCGCCATCAACGAGGCGTTTGAGGCCGGCTATACGCTGGAGCGCGTCCACGAGCTGACCCGGATTGACCACTGGTTTTTGCAGCGCCTGGACCGTATTTTTCAGCTCGGCAAGCAGCTGACCGCGCAACGCGCTACGGGCCTGGACGGGTTGGAAACCAGCCTGTTGCGCGAAGCCAAAAAGGCCGGCTTCTCCGACCAGCAGCTGGCCGTGCAGCTGCTGGGCGCGGGCGACGTGAAGGCCGACGAGCTGCGGGTGCGGGCGCGCCGCCTGGCCCTGGGCGTGCTCCCCGTGGTGAAGCAGATTGACACGCTGGCCGCCGAGTTTCCGGCCAAAACCAACTACCTGTACCTCACCTACCACGGCACCGAAAACGACCTCGCGCCCGAAACCGAACGCTCGATTGCCGTGCTTGGCTCGGGCGTGTACCGCATCGGCTCATCGGTGGAATTCGACTGGTGCGGGGTGAACGCCGTGCAAACGGCCGCGCAGGAAGGCTACAAAACGCTCATTATCAATTATAATCCCGAAACCGTCAGCACCGACTACGACGTGAGCGACCGCCTCTACTTTGAGGAGCTGAGCTACGAGCGGGTGCTGGATATTCTGGAGTTTGAGCAGCCCACGGGCGTGATTCTGAGCACCGGCGGGCAGATTCCCAACAACCTGGCCACCCGCCTCGCCGAAGCCCACGTGCCCATCCTGGGCACCAGCGCCGCCAGCATCGACGAGGCCGAGAATCGCCACAAGTTCAGCAGCATCATGGATGAGCTGGGCATTGCGCAGCCCCGCTGGCGCGAGCTGACTTCGCTGGAAGCCATGCACGACTTCGTAGGCGAGGTGGGCTACCCGGTGCTCATCCGGCCGAGCTACGTGCTGTCGGGCGCGGCGATGAACGTGGTTTCCAATGCGTTCGAGCTGGAGAACTTCCTCCAAACCGCCGCCGATGTAAGCGCCGAATACCCGGTGGTGGTGTCGGAGTTCATTCAGGAAGCCAAGGAAATTGAGCTGGACGCGGTGGCCGACCACGGCGAAATCATCAGCTATGCCATCTCGGAGCACGTCGAGTTCGCGGGCGTGCATTCGGGTGATGCCACCATGTACTACCCCCCCCAAAAGGTGTACGTGGGCACCATCCGCAAACTCAAGAACATTGCCGAGAAAATCGCCCGCCGCTATCAAATCAGCGGCCCCTTCAACATCCAGTTTCTGGAAAAAGACGGCATCATTCGGGTCATCGAGTGCAACATCCGCGCCTCGCGCAGCTACCCCTTCGTGTCGAAGATATCGGGCAACAACCTGATTACTAAAGCCACGCAGGTGCTGCTGGGCAAAAAAGACATCGCCCGCGACGATAGCGAGCGTGTGTACGACCTACCCTTCGTGGGCGTGAAAGCCCCGCAATTCTCCTTTACCCGCCTGCCCGGTGCCGACCCGGTGCTGCGCGTGGACATGGTGAGCACCGGCGAAGTCGGCTGCCTGGGCGACACCGCCGAGGAAGCCCTGCTCAAAGCCATGCTGAGCGTAGGCTACAAAATTCCGGCGAAAACGGTGCTCATCTCGGGCGGCCCCATCAAGTCGAAAGTGGCCTTGCTGGCCGCCGTGGCGCTGCTGGTCAAAAAAGGCTACCTCATCTACGCCACCCAGGGCACCCACCGCTTCTTCGCCGAAAACAGCATCCCCAGCTCGCTCCTCTTCTGGCCCGACGACCACCAGGAACCCAACGTGCTGACGTATTTGCGCGAGAAGAAAATTGACCTGGTAATTAATATCCCCAAAAACCTGTCGAAAGGCGAATTGGATAACGACTACAAAATCCGCCGCACCGCCATTGACTTCGGGGTGCCGTTGCTGACGAATGCGCGGCTGGCGTCGGAGTTTATCCGGGCGTTTTGTTTACTGGGGATGGAGGATTTGAAGATTAAGAGCTGGGGGGAGTATCGGGAGATGGGGTAGGAAGCGCTGGAACAAAGTTAAAGCAAGAGTTCGCAAAATGCGAACTCTTGCTTTAACTTTGGCGTATCGGTATGAAAGTTCACCTTATCAAACGCCAGACGGTAGAAGCTTACGCGACCCGCCACGCCCGCAACCGCTCCTTCACGCTGTGGCTGACGGCGGTGAAATACGCCGATTGGAACACGCCCGCCGACATTCAGCAAACCTTCGGCTCGGCCGATTTGCTGGGCAATGGCAGTAATCGCGTCGTGTTAGACATCGGCGGCAACCATTACCGCCTCATTGCCCGCTACGTGTTTGGGGAGCGTCAGGTCCACCTGTTCGTGTGCTGGGTAGGCACCCACGCCGAGTACGACAAGCTTTGCGCGAAGAGTGAGCAATACACCGTCAATCTTTATTGAGCGTCGCCATGAAAACCCTACCCTACACCGTTATCAAAACCGAGCCGCAGTACCAACACTATTGCCGCGAACTAGAAACCCTGCTCACCGAAGCGCCCGCCACCGCCGTGCAGGACGAAATTGACCTACTCACGCTACTCATCGAAACCTGGGACGAAGCGCAGTCCCGCCTCCCAGCGGCCGACCCCATCGACCTGCTCCGCTCCCTTATGGCCGGCCGCCAGCTGCTGGCCAAAGACCTGGCCGGTATTCTGAAAATCGGCCGCGGCACGGTGTCTGATGTGCTAAACCGCCGCCGGGGGATGTCGAAAACGGTCATCCGCCGCTTAGCCAGCTACTTTCACGTATCACAGGAAGCCTTTAATCGGCCCTATGAGTTGGCGGTAGCGGCAGCCCCACTACCCCGCAATGCGAAAGTGGTGCATCAGCGGCAAGTGGGAGAAGCAGCGTAGCCTGATGCACCGCCATTGACTTCGGCATCCCGTTGCTGACGAATGCGCGGCTGGCCGCGGAGTTTATTCGGGCGTTTTGTTTGCTGGGAATGGAGGATTTGAAGATTAAGAGCTGGGGGGAGTATCGGGCGGGGTAAGTTATTTTTGCATCGCAGTCAAAAATTAGTTACAATTGCCAAATCCTGTAAAAAGCAGGACTTTAAAAGCATATCATTATGATAATTCGTTCGATTGCATTATCAGTTCTATCGATAGCTGTAGGCGTGGCACCGCGCACGAAATATCACGTTCAGTCAGTATCTACTACCAATTTGAGTATAGTCGCCCGATGCACAGGGTCAGCTAACTGCCGAGCTTGCTCTACATGCGAGCATTGTGCTCACTGTGCAGGAGGTGGTGGAAGCTGCGGAGTTTGCTCTAGTTCTGAAAGTAACTACAGCCTACCTACCTACACTGCTCTTGTGCGTTCGCGCCGTAACGCCTATTCCTCATCTGTATCCACACCAAAATACAACTCTTCACCGCCACCCACATCTAAATACAATTTTTCGCTACCGCATATACCAAAACATAATTTACCGCCGACCTATACAGGTGCAGCAATTACAAATAGCAACCAAATTAATGTTCATAATGGCCCTGGCTTAAATTATCGGGTTATTGCAAATATCTCCTCTTCGGAATTGGTTACTATTACTAATAAATCAGGGCTTTGGACAAAAATAATATTTAGTAAATTTATCTTTATTAATGACCATAATTTTTATAATCAAAATGTAATGGGCTGGGTAAAAAGCCAATATCTTCAGAAACTATAAACAGTCAAAATTCTATCTTATATTAAAAATCATATACATAGGAAGCACTTTTTCATCGATTGCTTTGTGAGATATTATCGTCAATGTGCCTTTATCATCGATTTCATTTTGTACACTAACTGGATTTCCATAGCCATATTTCATTATAATAAATTTCCCACCTTTATCGTATCTCATGAAGGATAAATTCATCGTCTGGTATTGCCCTGATTTAGCATCTTGATATTTAATAACGAATGACTCGAAAGAGGCATTGTATTCGATGTTAACTAGTTTACTTACTAGTATTGGCTCACCATTCATTTCGTGTGTACCTATATCCATAAATGATATGTACATTTGAGTGGACACGTAAGTGTTAGTAATTCCCTTCTGCGAGTAAGCAGATTGGCAGACAATCATGAAGCAAAACACGAAAACAATCTTTAGATTTTTCATAGGAAAACTACACTATTTCTGTTCAATCGAGAGAATGGCCAAACCCAAATAAGGGCGCAAGGTAACTATATTTCCTATCGCTCGTCACCCAATCATCTCTAACTGCCGCCGGGCCGGGGTGGCTCCTTGCCTCTTGCGCCCGCCTGCACAAGAAACCCAAGCCGCCCCCGGTGCCAGCGCGGCGCGGGCGGCGGGGGGCGGCGTGGGCGGGGCGCAACTCATGCCAAGCTACTCACGCCGCAGAAAGGTAAACGTGGTACTGGTTAGCGCCACGTCGTAGTCCCGCAAGTCCAGGTGCAGTTGGTAGAGTGCCAAGCGGGTTTCTGCTTGGTAGGGAGCCTTAATAAAATGCTCGACCACGGCGGGCCGCACCTCCACGAAGAACTTACGCTTAATGGCAAAAATGATAGCCCAAAGCTGTTGCTTCGCGGCTTTCGGGTAGCTGCTGAAATCGGCAGGCACGGCCGAGCCTCGCCGGTAGAGCGTGAAGTCGCTGGCGTACACCAAGTGGCCGTCGTGGGTGACGCTGCGTATCTCGTAAGCCTGAATCACCACGTCCCAAGCGGGGTGTAGGTGGCTGATGTCGTATTCCAAGCTGCCACCGGCTTCGTCCCAATCGCAGGAGCGAATGCGGGCTTCTTCCAGCATTTAAGCGGCCCGGTGGTTGCGGCGTAATTCGGCTACCCGCTCGGCCGCATTCTGGCCGGTGAGCTTGTCCAACTCATCGTAGCGGCGGCGCAGGTGGGCCAGCGCGTTCTGGCGGCGGGCCACGGCCAGGGCAGTTTCAACGGGCGGCTGAGTGGTTTTCATGGTTCTCAAAGGTAAGCAATCTGGGAAAGGTTTCCATCACTTGTTAGCGCAGCCTCACGCAGTGAGAGGCTACCTCAAACTCCCAAGTAGCCCCCAGTGCCGACGCGGGCGGCAGCGTTGGCGGGGCGCGTATCTTCGCTCGACCGCACGGTTTTTCCACCTCACCACCCGGCTACCTATGCAACCGTGAAGCTCCTGGTACTGGAACACCAAGGGCTTCAACAAACGACTACTTATCTTTGGCCCCATGACTTGGCAAGCATTCAGCAGCAGCGACGCGCAAATGCTGGGCGGTAAGCCGGTCTTGGGAGGCCCGCGGCTCAGCGGGGAGTTTCGGTTGGAGCGGCTGGCAAGGGGCGGGGCCGGTTAGCTCGGCCCCTTATCTTTCGAGAGTTGCGGGAGCAGGTGTTTAATGCGCCTTAACAAAAGTTACCGCATAGTTTTTATGCCATTCACGTACAATTCTCCGTTTGCAAGCTGTTCCGCCATCATTGGTAGCAGCAGCTTGATATTGCCTTCGTAAACACCTTTGTTATTCCAAAGCTGCTGTAGTTTTTCCCGCGCCAACTCATTGATAAGCAATTCTCCTTCATCGGTCATTAGCAGCATGGCAACATCACCACGATTCTCGGTTACGACGAATAAAAACTCGTCCTTGTCCCGTATCATTCCAGCTTTCCAGTAGGCGATATGTTCTTTGAGTTCATATTCGTAAAGAGCATGGCTCATACCTCCATTTGCAGTCAACGCCTTGTGCAATCTGGCTTGAATAGCTTTTTTCATTACGAGTAAGGTAAATTTCTTCAAGTAAGCCCCCTACCCCAACCGGCGCAACGGGCGCAAGTCCAGCTCGAAGCCGGGCAAAGCCGGTGCGGCGCTGAGGGCCTGGTCGAAGTGGCTGATTTCCTGCGGCTCTTGGCCGGGGCGGTAGATGGTGGCGGTTTCGGCGGTGGGGTCGAGCAGGAAACCGACTTGTACGCCGTTGGCGAGGTAGGTTTCCATTTTGCGACGCAGGGGGGCGAGGCCATCGGAGGGCGAGCGCACTTCGACTACGAAGGCGGGGCACACGGGCGGGAAGCGCAGGCGCTGGTATTCCGGGAGCGCGTCATAAATGGCTTTGGCTACCCACGAGGCATCGGGCGAGCGCACGGAGCCGTCGGGCAGGGTGAAGCCGGCGGAGGACTCGAAGGCGTAGCCTAATTGGTACTGGCGATTCCAGAGCTTTAGCTGGAAAAATACTTCGCCTGAATTATGGCTGGATTCGGAACCGGCGGGGGGCATAAAGACGATTTCGTGGTCGGCGTTGCGCTCCAGGCGCAGGGTAGGGTTGTGCTGGCAGAGGTCGAAGAACTCCTCGTCCGTGAGCCGGGTCAGCTGCGGACCATGCACTACTACCACATTATCAATATCGGCGAACGTCATAGCGGAGGGTAAGGAAGCAGGTTGGTCAACAGGTTGGTCAAATATACGGTCGGGGCGGGGCGGCTTACCTTCGCCCTTTCGCTAAGTCAACTAACGCCAGCGGCAAATAATGCTGGTTTGGCGCTTTATCTCGCGGACTCGCCGGGTCCGCGCCCCTACCCCATGAAAAACTTTCTCTCCTTCGCCGATGCCGGCGACTACCAGGCGCTGCTTAACCAAGCCTTGGCAATCAAGCAGAACCCCTACGGCTACCAGCACATCGGCAAGAACAAAACCGTGGGGCTGATATTCTTTAACCCCAGCCTGCGCACCCGGCTCAGTAGCCTGAAAGCGGCCTACAACCTGGGCGCGCAAGCCTGGGTGCTGAACGCCGGGGCCGACTCGTGGACCCTGGAAATGGCCGACGGGGCCGTGATGAACGGCTCGACGCAGGAGCACATCAAGGATGCCATCGCCGTGATGAGTGAGTATTGCGACGTGCTGGGCGTGCGCACCTTCCCGACCTTAACGGACAAAGCGGCCGACTACAACGAGGCGGTACTGACCAAAATCGTGCAGTACGCCACGGTGCCGGTTATCAGCCTGGAAAGCGCCACGCTGCACCCCCTGCAGTCGTTTGCCGACCTGATTACGGTGGCCGAAACCAAGCGCAAGCCCCGCGTGAAAGTGGTGCTGAGCTGGGCTCCGCACGTGCGCGCCCTGCCGCAGTGCGTACCCAACTCGTTTGCCGACTGGTTTTCGGAAATTGACTGGGTGGATTTCGTCATCACCCACCCCGAAGGCTACGAGCTGGACCCGAAGTTTACGAAGGGCGCGACCATTGAATACGACCAGCGCCAGGCTCTGGCGGGGGCCGACTACGTGCAGGCCAAAAACTGGAGCAGCTACCGCGACTACGGCCAAGTGCTCAGCACCGACCCCGCCTGGATGCTCACGCCCGCGCACATGAATTTGACTGATAACGGCAAATTCCTGCACTGCCTGCCCGTGCGCCGCAACGTGGAAGTATCGGACGCGGTGCTGGATTCGCCCCATTCGCTCATCATTCAGGAAGCCGGCAACCGCACGTTCTCCATGCAAACCGTGCTACATGAGTTGCTGAAATAATGGCCAACGCTATTACTATCCGCCCCATCGCGCCTGCCGATGCGGCGGCCCTGGCCCGCGTCATCCGCGACACGCTCGCCGAACACGGCGCGGCGCGGCCCGGCACGGCCTACTTCGACGCTAGCACCGACCACCTGCCCGCCCTGTTTGCCGCCACGCCGCGCAGCGCTTACTTCGTGGCCGAGCAGAGCGGCGCGGTGCTGGGCGGCGGCGGCATCTTCCCTACCCCCGGCCTCCCGCCCGATACCGCGGAGCTGGTGAAGCTGTATTTATTGCCCGCCGCCCGCGGCCGGGGGGTAGGCAAGGCGCTGATTAATAACTGCCTGGCCGCGGCCCGCGCCGCCGGCTACGCCCGCGTGTACCTCGAAACCATGCCGGAGCTAACCCAGGCCCTACCCCTCTACGAGCAGCTGGGCTTCACCTACTTACCCCAGCCGCTGGGCGACAGCGGGCACTTCGGCTGCCAGCTGTGGATGGCGCGGGCGGTATGAGGCGTACTGCTAATTACCCAAACCAGAAGTCTTCGGTAATTGGCCAGAAATTCAACCAGTTCAGCACGTGAAAAGCTCGGAACTCTATCGTAAGCTAACCAGAGATGGCTGGTATAAAATTGCGCAGACGGGCAGCCACGTCAAGCTGGCGCACACTACCAAGAAAGCTCTCACCCGCAGCGGCTACCTGGAGTTTCCGCTACACGGCAGCGCGGAAGTCGGCAAAGGACTGGCCGCGCTGCTGCTAAAACAGGCGGGGCTGAAGTAACCCCGGAATCACTGTCCACCGCAGTTGGTTTAGGTCAGGCAGGTTGTAGATTTACTACCTGCAAAAACCGAATAAGTAGCCTGCCTCGTGGCCTACCCCATCCAATTAGCCAAACCAGACTAGCGATGAAAAAGTATGAGATGATTGTCGAGCGCACCCCTACGGGCTATAGTGCTTACCATGAAGGCGAAGGAGCCTACACGGTGGGCACCAGTTTCGAGGAGCTGAAAGCTAATATGGTGGAGGTACTCAACTTGGCCCTGAGTGACACGGGCCGCACTATCACCATTGAGGACGTGAAAATCACCTATGACTTAAAATCGTTTTTCGAAGCGTATAAAGTCATTAATGCCGCCGCGCTGGCCAAGCGCCTGGGCATGACCCAAAGCCTGCTCAGCCAGTACATTGCGGGTAATAAGAAACCCAGCCCCACCCAGACGCGGCGGATTCTGGAAGGCGTGCGGGCCGTGGGGCGCGAGCTGGCGGAAATGGATTTCGCGTTTTAAGTTTACGCTTTCTTCACCAGACGGGCGAACGCCGCGCACACGCCAGCAACAGTTGGCTGGCTGGCCCGCTCGCGGAAGCCGGCCAGCAGCAGGCGCTGGGGAAGCTAGGGTAATTTCTAAAACATTTGATTAATTTTTATGGCTCTCAAAGACCGTATACCTCTATACTCGAAGCGCCAGCTTGATGAAGCAGGACAAGTTCTGATAAGAAAATCTTCAAAATTTTCTCTCGTAGAATCTGTTTCAATGCTCAATAATCATAGGTCTTGCCATGCATACCCATTGAATACATTTCAATCAACGCTTCGAGATAAGATACGCTCGTTAAAAATAGAATCAATTGTTTCTCAACGCCTTAAAAGAACTACATCTATTTTAGATAAGCTTGAGCGTTTTTCGCAAATGAAATTATCTAGAATGCAAGATGTTGGAGGATTACGTGTAGTACTAACTAACTGCGACGATGTTTATCGTTTAGCTGGAAAATATAAACACCCTGGATTTCCTCACAGGTTGAAGAGCGAGAAAGACTATATCAATAATCCAAAGGATTCTGGCTATCGCTGCTACCACTTAGTTTACGAATATTCAAACTCGATTAATCGTAATTACGATGGCTTAATGTTAGAACTTCAAATTAGAACTAAACTTCAACATGCTTGGGCTACAGCCGTTGAAACTGTTGGTACTTTTCTAGACCACTCATTAAAATCAAGTCAAGGGCCGCAGGAATGGTTGGATTTTTTCTCATTAGTCAGCCATGCTTTTACTTATGTGGAGAAGACAAATGGACTGGATAAGTTTTCTGATGAGACACAAGAATCCACCTTTAAAAAGGTTAAATCTGAAGCTAGAAGATTAGGTGTAATAAATAAACTTATGGCATTTAGTCAGGTGATTAAGAATGTCACCACCGATAAACGCCAAGGTTCCATACACTTGGTAGTCCTTAACATCGCTGATGCTCAAGTTACAATTAAAACTTATTCAAAAGCAGCTATTGACCAAGCATCCGATGATTATATGCAAGAAGAAGCAACTATTACTCCTGAGAATAAAAAGCAGGTAGTGCTTGTATCATCTGACTCTATCGAACTTTTGAAAAAAGCTTATCCAAGCTATTTTCTGGACACCCAAGAATTTCTTAGCCAGTTACAGCTTATTATAGACACTAGGTTTACGCATAGACAAATCAAACCTTTTGAAGGACATTCTGACTTTTAAAACTCACATCCCTACCCCTCACCCAACAGGCGTATGCCAATATATACGGCCTGACTATGGGTGACTAAGTACATCTAGGTAATTCTAACCTTCTGCTTGAGGTCGAGCGCGATTTTCAACCGCAAGCTTGCAAGATTCGGCCGATATTAGTCGCTATATGCGACTGTCCATTGTAATTTACCTACTCAACGTAGTCCTTCTCTGTACTACCAAGGACGCGCTACCTAATCCGTAGCACCGTATATTACCCCCCGGTTGCCGCCTACCCAAGCGGCAATGTTTAGGCAGAAGCTGACTTTGTTAGCTTGCGCCGCCCTACCCGCGCCCTACCCCTCCCCCCACCCATCACGGATTTGCCGGTTTCCGGCACTGGCCTCGCTGTTTTCAAAAACAGCTTGGGGCCAGCGCCGCCTACTTATGTCCGGCCGGCTTGCGCCAACGCTCCCTACTTGCTCACTGCTTGCTACTTGCTTACTGACATGACCACGCCCACCCTTTACCGGCCCGAGTTTGAGCACGACTCCTGCGGGACGGGCTTTATCACGTCCATCGACGGGCGCAAGAGCCACCAGATGGTGGCCGATGCCCTCACCATGCTCGCCAATATGGAGCACCGCGGGGCCTGCGGCTGCGATGCCGACTCGGGCGACGGGGCGGGCGTGCTCATTCAGCTGCCGCACTGGTTTTTGCTGGAAGAATGCGTGGCCCACGGCATCCGGCTGCCCGAGCCGGGCGAGTATGGCGTGGGCATGGTGTTTTTTCCGAAGCAGGAGCAGCTGCGCGAAGGGGCGCGGCAGCTCATTGCCGACGCGGCGCGGCGGCTGGGTCTGCCGGTGCTGGGCTACCGGCCGGTGCCGGTGCGCACGGCGGGCATCGGCCCCACGGCCCTCTCGGCCGAGCCGGTGATGGAGCAGCTGTTTCTGGGCCGGCCGCCGGGGCTGGCCACCGAGGCCGACTTCGAGCGCAAGCTGTTTGTGCTGCGGCGGCTGGTTATCAAGACCTTGAACGAGCAGCTGCCGGCCGCGCTGGCTGATTTTTACTTCGCCTCGCTCTCGTGCCGCACCATCGTGTATAAGGGGCAGCTCACCACGTTTCAGGTCGGGATGTACTTTCCCGACCTTAGCGACGAGCGCGTAACGTCGGCGTTCGGGCTGGTGCATTCGCGGTTTTCGACCAACACCATGCCCTCGTGGAAGCTGGCGCAGCCGTTTCGCTACCTGGCGCACAACGGGGAGATAAACACGCTGCGCGGCAACCTGAACTGGTTTTTTGCGGGCCTGCCCACCTACACTTCGCCCTACTTTTCGGCCGAGGAAATGGAGATGCTGCTGCCCGTGGTCGATGCCGGGCAGTCGGACTCGGCCTGCCTCGACAATATCGTGGAGCTGCTGCTGCACTGCGGGCGCTCACTGCCCCACGTGATGATGATGCTGGTGCCCGAAGCCTGGGACGGTAACGACCAAATGGACCCGCTCAAAAAGGCGTTCTACGAATTCCACGCCACGTTTATGGCCCCCTGGGACGGTCCGGCGGCGCTCAATTTTACGGACGGTACGCTGGTGGGCGCGATGCTGGACCGCAACGGGTTGCGGCCTTTGCGCTACGCCATCACCAACGATGGGCGGGTGCTGGCGGCCTCCGAGGCGGGCGTGCTACCCCTCGCCCCGGCGAGCATTATCAAGAAGGGCCGCTTGCAGCCGGGCAAGATGTTCGTGGTGGACACCAAAGCCGGCCGCATCCTCACCGACCGCGAAATCAAGGCGCAGGCGGCCGGCCGGCAGCCCTACGGCCGCTGGCTGGAAGACTACCAGATTCAGATGGAGAGCCTGCCCGAGCCGCGCCTCACCTTCACCGACCTGGGCGCGGAGGCCGTGCTCAAGTACCAGCAGGCTTTTGGCTACACCCGCGAGGACCTCGAAACCCTGCTGGCCCCGATGGCGCTGGCCGCCAAAGAACCCATCGGCTCAATGGGCGTGGACGTGCCCCTGGCCGTGCTCTCCGACCAGCCGCAGCACCTGAGTAGCTACTTCAAGCAGTTTTTCGCGCAGGTCACCAACCCGCCCATCGACCCCATTCGGGAGCGGCTGGTGATGAGCCTGGCCACCTTTATTGGCAATAATGGCAATATCTTGGATGAGGACCCGCGCCACTGCCACTGCGTGGCCGCCCGGCAGCCCATCCTGAGCAACCGCGAGCTGGAAAAGCTGCGCAGCATCGACACCGGCTCGTTTCAGGCCAAGAGTCTGCAAACCTATTTCAAGGCCGATGGCAAGCCGGGAGCCTTGCAGCGGGGGCTGGAGCGCCTGTGCCGCTACGCCGAAGACGCGGTGCATGATTGTTTCGAGGTGCTGATTCTCTCCGACCGGGCGATGGACTCGGAGCACGCGCCCATCCCGTCGCTGCTGGCGGTGTCGGCCGTGCATCACCACCTGATAAAGTGCGGGTTGCGCGGCTCGGTGGGCCTGGTGGTGGAGGCCGGCGACGTGTGGGAAGTTCACCATTTCGCCTGTTTGCTGTCGTTCGGGGCCACGGCCGTGAATCCCTACCTGGCGCTGGCCAGCATCCAGACGCGCCACGCGGCGGGGCTGCTGGGCAGTGACTTACCCTACGAAAAGCTGGCGGCCAACTACACCAAAGCGGTGTGCGACGGGCTGCTGAAGATTTTCTCGAAGATGGGAATTTCCACCTTGCAGAGTTACCACGGCGCGCAGGTATTTGAGATACTGGGCCTTAATCAAAGCGTGGTGGACCAGTACTTTACCGGGGCCGTGACCCGCATTCAGGGCCTGGGGCTGGACGAGATTGCCCGCGAGACGCTGCAAAAGCATTTCCAGGGCTTCAAAAAGGAAGGCGCCTTGGGGCCAGAACTGCTGGACGCGGGCGGCGTGTACCAGTGGCGGCGCAAGGGCGAGGCGCACATGTTCAACCCCGAAACCGTCCACCTGCTGCAACACGCTACCCGCACGGGCAATTACCAGACTTACCAGAAGTACGCCAAGCTGCTCAACGAGCACCCCAACCAGCTCTTTACCATTCGGGGTCTGCTGTGCTTTGCGAAGCACCGGCCCAGCATCGACCTGGCCGAAGTGGAGCCGGCCGAAAATATTATGAAGCGGTTTGCGACCGGCGCGATGTCATTCGGCTCCATCTCGCACGAGGCGCACAGCACGCTGGCCATCGCCATGAACCGCATCGGCGGCAAGAGCAACACCGGCGAGGGCGGCGAGGACCCGCTACGCTACGAAGTCATGGAAAACGGCGATTCCATGCGCTCGGCCATCAAGCAGATTGCCTCGGCCCGCTTCGGCGTCACGGCCCACTACCTCACCAATGCCGACGAGCTGCAAATAAAAATGGCGCAGGGCGCGAAGCCCGGCGAAGGCGGCCAACTACCGGGCCACAAGGTAGATGAGTGGATTGCCAAGGTGCGCCACGCCACGCCGGGGGTCGGGCTGATTTCGCCGCCGCCGCACCACGACATCTACTCCATCGAGGATTTGGCGCAGCTGATTTTCGACCTTAAAAACGCCAACCGCGCCGCCCGCATCAACGTGAAGCTGGTGAGCAAGGCGGGGGTAGGGACCATCGCGGCGGGCGTGGCGAAGGCCCACGCCGACGTGATTCTCATCTCGGGCTACGACGGCGGCACGGGCGCGTCGCCGCTCAGCAGCATCCGCCACGCCGGCCTGCCCTGGGAGCTGGGCCTGGCCGAAGCCCACCAAACGCTGCTGCGCAGCCAGCTCCGCAGCCGCGTAGTGCTGCAAGCCGACGGCCAGATGAAAACCGGCCGCGACCTGGCCGTGGCCGCCCTGCTGGGGGCCGAGGAATTCGGCGTGGCCACGGCGGCGCTCGTGGCGGGCGGCTGCATTATGATGCGCAAGTGCCACCTCAACACCTGCCCGGTGGGCGTGGCCACCCAAGACCCGGAGCTGCGTAAGTTGTTCAGTGGCAAGCCCGAGCACATCGTCAACCTCTTCCGCTTCCTGGCCGAAGAGCTGCGCGAAATCATGGCCGGGCTGGGCTTCCGCACGCTGAACGAGATGGTGGGCCGCAGCGAATTCTTGAAAGTGAACCCCGAAGCCGGCCACTGGAAAGCCCGGCTCCTCAACCTCGACGCGGTGCTCAGCCCCGCCCCGAATAGCTCGGGCGGCACCTTATACAACAGCGAAAGCCAGGACCACGGCATCAGTGAGGTGCTCGACTGGCGCTTGCTGGCCCACGCGCAGACCGCGCTGGACCGGCAGGAAGTGGTAACGGGCGAGTTCGACGTGAAAAACACCGACCGCACCATCGGCACGCTGCTCTCCAATGAGGTAGCCAAGCGCTACCACGCCGCCGGCCTGCCCGCCGATACCATCCGCTACCAGTTCACCGGCTCGGCCGGGCAGAGCTTCGGCGCGTTCGCGGCTAGTGGCCTGACCTTCAAGCTCGAAGGCGAGGCCAACGACTACGTGGGCAAGGGCCTGAGCGGGGCGCGGCTGGCCATTTTTCCGCCCGCCGCCAGCACCTTCACGCCCGAAAACAACATCCTCATCGGCAACGTGGCGCTCTACGGGGCCACCTCGGGCGAGCTGTACGTGCGCGGCAAGGCGGGCGAGCGCTTCGCGGTACGCAACTCCGGGGCCACGGCCGTGGTGGAGGGGGTAGGCGACCACGGCTGCGAGTACATGACGGGCGGCCGGGTGCTGGTGCTGGGCCGCACGGGCCGCAATTTCGCCGCCGGCATGAGTGGCGGCCTGGCCTGGGTATATGACCCCGCCGGCCAGTTCCCCGTGAACTGCAATCCCGACATGGTAGCCCTCGAAGCCCTCACCGAAACCGACGAAGCCGAGATTCAAGCGCTGCTCCGGCAGCACGTGGCGCTCACGGGCAGCCACCTGGCTAATTTCCTACTGGGCAATTGGGAGGAAGAAGCCGGGCGGTTCGTGAAGGTGTTCCCGCTGGAGTATAAGCGGGTGCTGGTGAAGGCTTTAAGGGCCTGACGGTGCGCCTCACCCCCCTACCCCCTCTCCGAAAGGGAGAGGGGGAGCCTAGTAATACTTATAAATTATTTCTGCTCTATGTCACCGTTTCAAAAGCTATTAATTTCTTTGTTATATTCGATAGCTATAATAATTAGCAGTACCGTTTACGCTAAGGCTCAAACAGTGACTGAAAAGACCATTGTTACTTATATCGAACGGGATAATAAATATAAAGCGTGTACTTCTACCTCTAAAGGTGATGTACAATTACTGGCTTTTCACGAGGAGTTATTAAAAGTTAATGCAATGTACACAATGTCTTATTTAGATTCAATAGAAAATAAAACGAACAGCCATAGTAAAAATAATGCTTTCGAGCGCAAAATTGGCAAGTGTAACCATGAAATAATCTTTGCAAAACCTGCATTGAGTGGATTCATTATCTGCGAAGTATATCCAAAAGGCAGTCGTGTTTTCACCCAATCACAAGCCTATTTATTTAGAGTATTGGAAGAAAAGCCTGTTTTTTTATCGAAAAAAATAATTTCATATAATTAGTTTCTTTATCAGAGTTGCAAGCTTTTTTTAATAACTTGAGTTAAACTCACGCCGCAAAATCCGCCGTGGCTCCCCCTCTCCTTTTCGGAGAGGGGGCCGGGGGGTGAGGCGCACCGCAAGCACAAATGGGCAATATCACCGGCTTCAAAGAATACCCGCGCACCGCGCCGCCCAAGGCGGCCCCCACCGAGCGCGTGGCCCACTACCAGGAATTCATCGGCCGCTACCCCGCGCCGGAGCTGCACCAGCAGGCGGCCCGCTGCATGAACTGCGGGGTGCCGTTTTGCCATTCGGGCTGCCCGCTGGGCAACATCATTCCCGAGTTCAACGAGGCGGTGTATCAGCAGGATTGGCGGGCGGCG
This sequence comes from Hymenobacter psoromatis, assembly GCA_001596155.1. Classification (NCBI taxonomy): domain Bacteria; kingdom Pseudomonadati; phylum Bacteroidota; class Cytophagia; order Cytophagales; family Hymenobacteraceae; genus Hymenobacter; species Hymenobacter psoromatis. The sequence continues at coordinate 1,765,463 of CP014771.1, forward strand.
TATGCTATTTTATCGGCCACCAATAATTTCCCCGAGTTTACGGGCCGCATTTGCCCCGCGCCCTGCGAGTCGGCCTGCGTGCTGAGCATTCACAGCGCGCCGGTGGCGATTGAGGAAATCGAGAAGCACATCATCGAAATTGCCTTCGAGAAGGGCTACGTGCGGCCCGTCGCGCCGGTGCTGAAAACCGGCAAAACGGTGGCCGTAGTCGGCAGCGGGCCGGCCGGGCTGGCGGTGGCGGCCCAGCTCACCGAGGCCGGCCACGTCGTAACCATATTTGAGCGCGACCCGCACCCCGGTGGCCTGCTGCGCTACGGCGTGCCCGATTTCAAGCTCGAAAAATGGGTGATTGAGCGCCGCATCCAACTGCTCGAAGCCGCCGGCGTAACTTTCCGCTGCGGCGTAGAAATTGGCCGCGACCTGCCGGCCGACGAGCTGCGCCGCGCCTTCGATGCGGTGGTGCTGGCGGGCGGGGCCTCGGCCCCGCGCGAGCTAAAGCTGCCCGGCCACGAGCTGGCCGGCATCCACTACGCGATGGAGTACCTGACGCAGCAAAACCGCCGCGTGAGCGACACGCCCGTGGACAGCGAGCACATCCTGGCCGATGGCCTCGACGTGGTGGTTATCGGCAGCGGCGACACCGGCTCCGACTGCGTGGGCACCGCTAACCGCCAGCAAGCCAGGTCGGTAGCGCAGTTTGCCATGATGCACCAGCCCGGCGAAGCGCGTCCCGCCCACACGCCCTGGCCGCTCTACCCCACCGTATTCCGCACCAGCAGCTCGCACGAAGAAGGCTGCCAGCGCTATTGGGGCGTGAACACCAAAGCCTACCTCGGCGACGAAAACGGCGACGTGCGCGCTCTGCTCGTGAGCGACGTAACCTGGGAAACCGACGAGTTGGGCCGCCGCGTCCGCTTCGAGGAAGTGCCCGGCTCCGACCGCGAAATCCCGTGCCAGCTGGTGCTGCTGGCGCTGGGCTTCACCGGCCCCGCCAACGCTGGCCTGCTCGGCCAGCTGGGGGTAGGGGCGGATGAGCACGGCAACGTGCACGCCCCCGAAACCACCTACCAGACCAGCGTGCCGGGCGTGTTCGCGGCCGGCGATATGCGCCGCGGGCAGTCGCTGGTCGTCTGGGCCATTTCGGAGGGTCGGGAAGCCGCCCGGCAGGTGGATGTGTATTTGATGGGTAAGACAAATTTGCCGAGCAAGAATGGGGCGGGGATGGTAGGGTAGGGTTTTGGGGATTATGGAAACGGAGAAATCCTGGAAGCTCTTGCTTTTGGGGCTTCTCTTTTAAGATAAAAGCCTAAATCTTAGTTTTTCAAACTCTATACCATAATCTTTCAAAGCTTGTTCATCTATCTCAACCTTTAATGATAAATTAATCTCTATTTTCTTGCCAAGCTCGATAGTATTCTTCGCAGTAATTAAACTATCCATAATGGTTATCGGAAATTCGCCCAAGCTAACTAATACTTTATCTGCCAAAGCTGACATCTTATCTCTAATTCCTTCACAACCATCAGGAACTGATGTACAACTAGTATCAATAGACCAATTTAATAATTCTTGGTATATTTTTGCATATGTTCTAGCAACATAAAGTAGGCCATTTAAATCAGCGGGTACACCTGGTTCATTCAAGAAATTAGCAAATGCTTTGTTAACTAAATTTGATAAAGACTCAACTAGATTTGTTATCGAAGTTATACGATTTGAAATCCAATCTAAGACCTCGTTATTTAAGCGCAGAGTGTATTTTACACCGTAACGAATACTATATTTATAATCATTATAAATATAAATTTTTGACTGCATTTCATCAGTTAATACTTGAGCGAAGAAAAGATGCTCGTATAAATCCTCTTTATCTACGAGTATTCTAATGGCGTCGTCTGACACTCCCAGTCTGAATATTTCAGGAATTCTGCTTTCATACTTATCCCTTATTTTTAGACTATTTTTAAAAAGATAAGACAACTGTATCTTCAATATCGAAGTTATATCTTGTGCCTTTTCGAATTCAAATGTCCATAACTGCGAATCATTCCTAATCTCATTAATAAAATCAAATATTTTTGTAGAATCTACGAATTTTGAAAAATCAGCATTTTTATTTTCTTTCCAGAAAGCCAAAGCTCCGAGGATTTTTTTATCCACAAAAACAAAAACAGGAATTCTCTTCTGCCTAGCTGCTAAAAACTCAGAGTTGGTGATTGACTTGCCAGTATCGGTTAAGCTACCATATCTACTGCCAACTACTAGAACCATTATATCAGCTGATTCTCGAACAGCACTTATGCAGTTCTTAATAGTATTATCCTGCGGGTTTATAGGAAAAGTATTAAATTCTGAAAGAACCGGAGTATGCCCATTGGATTCAATAAACTCCGATAAATCAACTCTAATTTGCGATAGGTCATAGCAAGTGGAACTTACGAAAATATTTATATTATTCATTTTTTACTCGGTTTACGCGCGGGGATGGCTATTTTAAAAAATCTTCAATGTGCAATATAGGTCCAAATCGCGGTCCGCTAAGCAAGCGTATTAAATGTGCTTGTCTATTCGGCGAATGTAAAGCAATATTTGCATCAACGTTCCTTGGGCTACAGTGACGTGCTGACGTACTGCCTTTATCAGGCGATTATAATGAATGATGATAAAAGCTGAAAAATACACGTTAGTCAAGAGGTCTCACACCAAATACCGAAACAACGCCACCATCGCCACCGTGAGCACCACCAGCGGCACCGAAACCCTGTCAATTATCATTGGCGCATCGGTGAGGGCCAGGCGGCGATACGCGCCCCAGGTGCTGAAATAGGTCATCGGCAGGAAGATGGTGGGCAGCAGACTCACCCAGGTGATGATGGGGAAGCTGAGCTGCGTCAGCAGTACGATAACGCTAAAAATAGGGTAGAGAAACAGCTGTTTCTGGGTGGCGGCGCGGTCGAAAACGGGCGCGTTTTTGTAGTATACAAACTGCGTGGCAAACCAGCTATAAAGCCGCTGGCAACCTACAAAAACCACTGCCGCGAGAGCAATGGCCGCATATAAGGGCACTCCGAAATAGGCGAATACCAGGCCCGTATCGCCCTCTTTGGCGATGGGCGCGATGAGCAGATAACCCAAAAATCCCAGAATGCTGTCCATGCCCAGCCACAGCAGAAACAGCTTGGTCAGCGAAGGCCGGGGCAGCCAGACGGCGACCCCGGCCGCCAGCACCCCCAGTAGCAGCGAAAAAACCGGGCCGGCCGCCGCCACCAGCATCTGCTGGCGCGGGGTGCCGTCGAGGACCGAGTTCACGTAATTGTGGTGCAGCGTGGGGCCCAGCCCGAAGTGCGCGCTAACGACGTAGTGCGCCAGCTCGTGCAGCACCGTGCCGATGATGGAGGCGCTAAGCAGAATAAGCACACTGTTGATAGCGAGGCTTTTGTGAAGTAGGCTCATGAGCAGAAGCCCCGCGGCAAACTCAACCGTGGGCTGGGACTAAGGTAGTGACTTTTCCCTACCCCCTACCCCCCCGGCAACCCTGCTGGGCCGGTGCCCGCGTGGGCACCCGTAGTAGCGCCGGGCGCGGTGCTGAGAAGCAGGTGAGCCAGCAATGTGGGCTCTCCACGAAAGGGTAGGAATATTAGGCGGCATGCCAGTGCTAGAGCTGCTTGCTCAGCAGCACGCCGCTATACGAGTAGCCGTTGATATTAACTCCTTGCAACGGCACCAGCGAAATGCCTCGCTGGCTGGCCACTTTGTGCAGCTGCGGCACCACTACGCCCATCGTGGCACCCACGGCGTAGCCCACGATATTGTCGGAGAGGAAGTGTTTGCCGGCCTCCACGCGGAAATACGCTACCACGGCCGGCACGGCCGCCGCCGCGCCCCACACGTAGGGCTGGGCCGGCGAGCCGGGGTTATAATCGTGAAACACCTTGGCGGCGAAGAAGGTAGCGGCGGCCGTGTGCGCCGTGTGGCCGGCAAAAAACGAGTTGGTGGCAACGTGTCCGTTGCGCAGGTCGCCGCCCCCGGTGCCGTAGAGAAAGGGCCGGTAGCGCGGAATATTGCCAATGGAGGTAGTAAAGAGGGCATCGGCAGCCAACACCGTCTGCACATACAGCACCAGCACCTGCCCGTAGTGGCTGCGAATAGTGGGGTTGAGGGCCAGCAGGCCGGGCGCGATAACCAGCGTGGGGTAGCAAATGAGGTCGCTGGCCGTCTGGGCGCTCTGGCTGAAATAGCCGGCCGAAAAGCGGTCAAATCTGGGGATGTCGTTCTTGTTTAGCGCCGCTAGCTGCGTGTTGCTCAGGCCATCGCGCTGCATGGAGCGGTAGAGGCCGAAACCGCTCACGGCTGCTTCGCCCAGGATAACCGAGCCATCGACGGCGAAGCGGGTGCGGTAAGGCGAAGCTGATTGCTGGGCTAGCGCTGGCTGGGCAGCGGCCAGGCTTAATGTGCAGGTGAAAATATATAAAATATTCTTCATGAATATTAAAAAAATAAATTAAACGTAGGCTTCACGGCCAAAGTTGGCCCTGGGCGAGTGGCCGCAGGCAGGCAGATTATCTTCAGAAATTTACTCGCTTCTCGCCTATTCCAGGCCTTATCCCTTTGGCCACCTATTGTTTACGCTGGCTTAGGTCAGAATAGAAAGGCAATCGCCCACAAAATCCGACCAATCCGAAAAATCCGCATGAATCCGTGGTTCAGACAGCCTTGCGCAGCTCGTCGGGCTCGAAAATGCGGGCCACTTTGCGTTTGCGCTCGACCAGCTGGAAGGTGGCGCGGTCCTGGCTTTCGCTCCAATAAATATCGGAGATGAGGCCCCGGTGGGCCGGCTGGCCGGGGGTAGGGCGCACTTCCTCCACCAAATCGCCGAAGCCGAAGGGCGGCTTATTGTAGAGCTCCTTGAACAGCTCGCCGCGCACCAAAAACTGCTGCTCGTCGTAGCGCAGCGTTATCCAGTCGCTGTCGTCGTCGAGGTCACTCACCTTCTCAAACACCTTGCCCACCGGCTCTAGCAACTCAAACGAGCGGCGGTTGGCGGGGTGCAGGTAGCGGTAGCCGTAGTTGGGCGACCAGGCATATAAACCAAAAACAACGGGACGAGGACGGGGCATGTAAGCTTATGGGGGTAGGCGCAGCGCAAAGCTAAAACCCCAAACCCGGCCTGCGGGTTGCCCGGCATCAAAAACCAATCCGCTCCTGGCGGGCAGCAGAAAAATCAGCTTGCCTAATCCCTCAGCCGCGCCTGGTAGTTTTTCTACCCCCGCTTCGGGCGGCCACCAAGCTGGCTAGCATATCCTAATCTGCTTAGCCGCGTAAGAGGGTCATTAATTTGCTGGCCGCGCCAGCTGGGCTCACCATAGAAGCCCGCGCGCGCCGGCTTCTATCTATGCCTCCCTCCACTTTACCTAAAGCTAAACCCGCCGCTAAAGCAGCGGTTTCCCCTACCCCCCCTAAGCCAGCCGAAGCCCCGGCCGCGCCCGTCGTGGCAGCCCCCGTACGCGATGGTTTTGGGGCCCTACCCCACCCCGGCGGCACCACCTTTCGGGTGTGGGCCCCGGCCGCGAGCGCCGTTTCGGTAATCGGCACTTTCAACGACTGGGATAAGACCAAGAACCCTTTGCAGGCCGAAGGCGATGGCAACTGGGCCGCCGACCTGCCCGCCAAGCCCGGCGATGGCTACAAATACGTGCTGCAAACGCCCAGCGGCGAGCTCACCCGCAACGACCCCTACGCCCGGTCCGTGACCAACTCGGCGGGCCATTCGCTGGTGTTTGACCCCGCCGATTTTGACTGGGAAGGCGAAAATTTTCAGATGCCGGCCTGGAACGACCTCGTTATCTACGAGTTGCACGTCGGTACTTTCAACGTGAAAGAAGTGGGCCACCCCGGCACGTTTCGCGACGTGATAGCGCGGCTCGACTACCTGCAGGGCCTGGGCGTGAACTGCATCGAGATTATGCCGGCCACTGAGTTTCCGGGCGCTTATTCGTGGGGCTACAACCCGTCGAACCCGTTTGCGCTGGAAAGCGACTACGGCGGGCCGGAGGCCTTCCGCGAGCTGGTGAAGGCGGCGCACCAGCACGGCATCGCGGTGGTGCTCGATGTGGTATACAATCACTTTGGCCCCGGCGACCTCGATTTGTGGCAGTTTGATGGCTGGAGCGAAAACGACGGCGGCGGCATCTATTTCTATAACGACTGGCGAGGCGAAACGCCCTGGGGCCACAACCGGCCCGACTATGGCCGCCCCGAAGTGCGCCGCTACATTCTGGACAATGCCCTGATGTGGCTCGAAGACTACCACTGCGACGGCCTGCGCATGGATGCTATTGCCTTCGTGCGCAACGTGCACGGCGAGGAAGACCCCGGCGCCGACCTGCCCGACGGCTGGAGCCTGATGCGTTGGATAAACGAGGAAATCAAAGCCCGCCAGCCCTGGAAAATCACCATCGCCGAAGACCTGCGCTCCAACCCCGCCATCACGGGGGAAACGGAGCAGGGCGGCGAGGGCTTTTCGGCGCAGTGGTCGGCCTCGTTTATTTACCCGGTGCACGAGGCGCTCACGGCCTATTCGGATGCCGACCGCGATATGAACGCCCTGAGCCACGCTATTTGCACGGCGTATAATGGCGATGCTTTCCAGCGCATTATCTACACGGAGAGCCACGACGAGGTGGCCAACGGCAAGAGCCGCCTGCCCGAGGAAATAATGCCCGGCGACGCGGAGAATTACTTTGCCAAAAAGCGCACCGTGCTGGGCGCGGCGCTGGTGCTCACCGCGCCCGGCATTCCGATGCTGTTTCAGGGCCAGGAGTTTCTCGCGCCCGGCGCTTTCAACGATACGGAGCCGCTGGAGTGGGACTGGGCAGAGGCGCACGGCGGCCTCACGCAGCTTTACCGCGACCTTATTGCGCTGCGGCGCGACCTGCGCGGCGTGACGCTGGGCCTGCGCGGCCAGGGCTGCCACGTGTTCCACATCAACAACAGCGACAAGATTATTGCCTTCGCCCGCTGGGATGGCAGCCCCGAGGATGCGACGGTCGTCGTCGTCAACTTCGCCAACCAGGCGCACCAGGGCTATACCATCGGCCTGCCAGCCGGCGGCAACTGGAAGGTGCGCTTCAACTCGGACTGGGAAGGCTACGACGCCGATTTCAGCGATTTTCCTTCCCTGGGCACCGATGCCGTGGCGGGAGACTACGACGGCTACGGCCAGCACGGCAGCATCGCCCTGGGGCCATACGCGGCCGTGATTCTATCGCGCTAGCGCAAGGTTTCGCGAAGTAAAAAGAGGTTCCGCAGGGTTTGACATAACGTCAACCTTGCGGAACCTCTTTTTACTTCGCGAAACCTTGCGCGCTAAACCGGTGCCTGGTCGTAGCGCTCCTCGGCGGGCTGGGGCCAGCCGCCCTCAAACATAAACTCGGCCAGCGGCTTGCGGACGCGGGGCGCTGTTTCGCGCTCGCGCAGGGCTTCGGGCAGCTGGTCGGGGTTGCCGGGATAGCCGATGGTGAACACGGCTACCGGGTTGTAGCCGTCGGGAATGGCGAAAGCCGTGCGGGCGGCTTCGGCGGAGAAGCCGGCCATTTGGTGAATTTGCAGACCCAGTTCTACGGCCTGGATAGCCAGCGTTGCCACGGCCTGGCCCACGTCGTGGGTAGCCCAGGCATTGGGGTTGCTGTCGTGCGAGAACGTGGTTTTGGCGATGCTGATGGCCAGCACGGGCGCTTCCTTTACCCAAACCTGGTTGAAGGGAGCCAGCGTGCCCAGGATTTTTTGGTACGCCTCGGGGCTGCTCGCCTTGCTGCCCACGATAAAGCGCCAGGGCTGCTCGCCAAAGCACGAAGCGGCCGAGCCGGCGGCGGTAAAGAGCTGCTGCAACGCCTCGGCCGGCACGGGCTGGGCGGTGTAGGCGCGCGGGCTGCGGCGCTGCGTCAACTGGGGCAGAATGGGGTACTCGGGCGTGAGCACGTTGGTGAAGTCTGACATAAAAAAGGAATGGAATGCACCAGTCTAAAGCGCGGCGGCAAACGTATTGTTTTGGGTCATAACTCCTCGCCCACCGATTTCGGGTTGTTGATTAAACGCGCGGGCGCTTACCTTTCGCCCCTTATTCCTACCCCCCTTCTCCTCGCTTATGCAGCCGCAATCTTCCGCGCCCGAAGCTTTATTCCCCGATTCTTTGCTCATTGAAGTAGCCTGGGAGGTATGCAACCAGGTGGGCGGCATCTACACGGTTATTCGCTCGAAGGTGCCGGCCACGATGCCGGCCTGGGGCGGGCGCTACTGCCTGCTGGGGCCGTATTTTCCGCAGATGGCTCAGGGCGAATTTGAGGGCTACGACGACGACCAGCTGGCCGGCATGAACGACCCCTACGCCACGGCCGTGCGCACGCTGCGCGCTCAGGGCATGGATATTTGCCTCGGGGTGTGGCTCGTGACGGGCCGGCCGCGCACGGTGCTCATCAACCCATTTCAGAAATACGACGAGCTGGCGACGCTGAAAAGCGACCTCTGGCGCGACCACAAGATTCCGGCCCCTGACAACGACGATTTGCTGCACCAGGTCATTGCTTTTGGGCACCTGGCCACGCAGTTTATCGAAACCGTGGCCCGCCAAACGGTGGACCAGTGGCGGATAATCGGGCACTTTCACGAGTGGATGACGGGGGTAGCGATTCCCGAATTGCGCCGCCGCCAGGTGCCAGTGCACTTGCTTTTTACGACGCACGCCACGCTGCTGGGCCGCTACCTGGCCATGAACGACCCCAATTTTTACGACAACCTGATGCTGGTGGATTGGCGCGCGCAGGCCCGGAGCTTCAACATCGAGCCGGCCGTGAGCATGGAGCGCGCCGCTGCCCACGGCAGTCACGTGTTTACCACAGTGAGCGAGCTGACGGTGCGCGAGTGCATCTATTTATTGGATAGAATTCCCGATGCGGTGCTGCCGAATGGCTTGAACATCGAGCGCTTCGTGGCCCTGCACGAATTTCAGAATTTGCACAAGCTCTACAAGGATAAAATCCATGAGTTTGTGATGGCGCACTTTTTCCAGAGCTATTCTTTCGACCTCGACCAGACGATTTACCTCTTTACCTCGGGCCGCTACGAGTATCATAACAAGGGTTTTGACCTGACGCTGGAAGCCCTGGCGCGCCTCAACCACCGCTTGCAACAGAGCGGGCTGACGGGGCAGGTCGTAATGTTTTTCATCACCAAGCGGCCCTACACCAGCATCAACCCGCTGGTGCTGCAAAGCCGCGCCCAGCTGGAGGAGGTGCGCCAGACCTGCCGCGCCATTGAGGAGCAGGTGGGCGAGCGGCTGTTTTATGCCGCCGCCGCCAGCCAGGACCACCGCCTGCCCGACCTCGACAGCATGGTGGACGACTACTGGAAGCTGCGCTACCGCCGCGGCCTGCAAAGCTGGAAAACCTCGGCCCTACCCTCCGTTATTACCCACAACCTGGTGAATGACCAGGACGATGACATCCTGAATTTCGTGCGCAAGGCCAACCTGGTCAACAACAAGCACGACCGGGTAAAAATCGTGTATCACCCTGATTTCGTGAGCACTACCTCGCCGTTGTTTGGCATGGACTACGGGCAGTTCGTGCGGGGCTGCCACCTGGGCGTGTTTCCGAGCTACTACGAGCCCTGGGGCTACACCCCGCTGGAGTGCGTGGCCCGCGGCGTGCCGGCCGTGACGAGCGACCTCTCCGGCTTTGGCGACTACGTGCAGAAAAACGTGCCCGACCACGAGGAAAAAGGCATTTTCGTGGTGCGCCGCCAGGAGCGCAGCTTCGACCAGGCCGCCGAGGAGCTGACCGACATGCTCTGGAACTTCGTGGTGCTGAGCCGCCGCGAGCGCATCAGCCAGCGCAACCGCGTGGAAAGCTCCGCCGATATTTTTGACTGGAAAAACCTGCGGGTTTATTACGACCGGGCGTATGCGCTGGCGCTGGAGCGGCAATAAGCAAGTGGGAATTGGAAATTCTGTCATTACGAGCAAAGCGAAGCAATCGCACCTGAACGACACTCACGCCGTTCGTTCGGCTATCGTGCGGGTGCAATTGCTTCGCTTTGCGCGCAATGACAGACGATTGATAATGCGCAAATCCCTACCCCTCCTGCTGCTCCTGCCCGCCGCCGCCCTGGCCCACGAGTTCTGGCTACAACCGGCCAGCTACCACGTAACCGTGGGCGCGGCTGTGCCTGTCAGGCTATTGGTGGGCGAAAACTTCGCGGGCACCAGTTGGGCGCGGCCCACGCGCCGGGTGCGGCGCTTCGTGCGCTTCGGCCCTACCCCCCTCGATTCGGCCGACCTGCGCCCCGCGCTGCTGGCCGACTCGCTGGCCCCGGCCCTGCGCTGCCCCGCGCCGGGCACGCACGTAGTCGCCCTCACGAGCCACTTGGCTTATATCGAGCTGCCGGCCGCCCAGTTCACCGCTTATTTGCGCGAGGAAGGCCTGAGCCTCGCCCTGCGCCAGCGCCAGGAAGCCGACGAAAGCACCACCAAGCCCGGCCGCGAGGCCTACCACCGCTGCGCCAAGGCGCTGCTATTAGCTACCCGTGGCGCCGCCCTACCCCCCGCTGCCGCCGACACGGGCTATCGCCGCGTGCTGGGCCTGCCGCTGGAGCTGGTGCCCGAGCAAAACCCCTACCGCCTGCGCCCCGGCGCCGCCCTCACGGTGCGGGTGCTGAGCCAGGGGCGGCCGGTGCCGAGCGCGCAGGTGCAGGTGTGGCACCCTACCCCCCTGACGGGGCCGCATCGCACACCCACGCCAGGGCCGCCGACCGTCACCCGTTTCGCTACTTATTCCAATGCCCAGGGGCGGGTGCTGCTGCGCCTGCCCGACGCCGGCCCCTACCTGCTGACCACGGTGCGCATGGAGGCCGCGCCCGCCGCCCTCGCCAGCCGCGCCGATTGGCTGAGTACGTGGGCCTCGCTTACCTTTGGAGGGCCGAAAACAGTAGCCGCCCCCTGAACCCAATTGGTTGATGCTGGTCAATTCGTTCAGGATGAGCCGGGGGCAAAGGTTCATTTCACGTTCTGCATTTTATCGCTACCTTCGCCATCCAGCACGTAATTCTCCATCTCCCGCCGCGGTTTTTATGAAATACTCCATTGATAAGAAAGAGAGCTATACTGTCATCACAATTGATGAAAAGAAGCTCGATACGACCGTTGCGCCTGACCTGAAATCGGAGTTTGTTAAGCTCAACGCGGAAGGCAGCAACAACCTGATACTCGACCTGCAAAACGTAAAATACACCGATTCGTCGGGGCTTAGCAGCATCCTCATTGCCAACCGGCTCTGCAACTCGACAGGCGGGCTGTTGGTGCTCACCGGCCTGCAAGACCACGTGCTTAAGCTCATCACCATCAGCAAGCTCGAGTCGGTACTGCATATTCTGCCTACGGTGGAAGAAGGCATCGACCGCATCTTTTTGCACTCCATTGAGCGCGATTTGACGGACAAGGAATAGATTTATCTGGGCCGCTGCCTTTATGCGGCGCATAGCCGTTAGCTGTTGGCTGTTAGCTTTTTGTCGGTTAGACGAAAGTTGGCGCTGGCAGCTAACGGCTGCTTTTTTTTCATAACCTGTTAGCGCCTGCGAAAAAGCTATAAGCTAACAGCAACTAGCTAGCAGCTGACAATGCCATTCGAGCTTCAAATATTGGGCAGTGGCTCGGCTACCCCTATGGTGGGCCGCCACCCTACGGCGCAGATACTATCGGTGGGCGAGGGCCGCTACCTCATCGACTGCGGTGAGGGCACCCAGCTGCGGCTGCTGGAACACCGCCGCCGCCTTAGCTCGCTGCGGGTCATTTTTATCTCGCACCTGCACGGCGACCACTACTTCGGGCTGTTTGGGCTGCTGAGCACGCTCAGCTTGCAGGGCCGGCAGGAGCCGCTGGTGGTGGTGGGCCCGTCCGGCTTGGAGCTGGTGCTCACCACGCAGGCGCTGCACTCGCGAATGCAGCCCAGCTACTCCATCACGTTTGTGCCCGTCGATACGGAGGCGCACGCCGTGGTGTATGAGGATGCCCTGGTGCGGGTGTGGTCGCTGCCCATGCGCCACCGCATTCCGTGCAGCGGCTACCTGTTTGAGGAGCAGCCGCGCCGCGCCAAGCTGGTGAAAGAGCGCCTACCCCCCGGCCTCACGCCCACCGAGCTAAGCCAGCTGGCGCAGGGCCACGACCTGCCCGCCGACCCTGAAAGCGGCCGCCCGGCCCTGGCCCACGCCGACGTGTCGGTGCCGGCCGCGCCGCCGCGCCGCTATGCCTTCTGCTCCGATACCGTGTACACGCCCGAGCTGGCCGATTTGGTGCGCGGCGTGGACCTGCTCTACCACGAGGCCACGTTCTTGGACGACCTGCGCGAGCGGGCGGCCACTACCTTTCACAGCACCGCCCGGCAGGCGGCTCAGCTGGCCCGCGCCGCCGATGCCCACCGCCTGCTCATCGGCCACTTTTCGTCGCGCTACAAGCAGCTGGAAGCCCATTTGCAGGAAGCGCAGGCCGTTTTCCCGTGGACGGAGCTGGCCACTGAAGGCCTGGAAGTGAGCGTGTAGGGTAAGCTTTAAGCAGTCAGTCAAAAGTAATGGTACAAAAAGAACGTCATTCCAACAGGGCAAAAGCACCAAACGGTTAGTTAGCGTCTGGGGGCTGTGGAGCTAGCTGGCGGAGCAATTGTCGGAGGTAGTCATCATCGCGAGCCGCTTTCTTGCGCTTGCGTGGCAGACTCATCTTCGTTGGCTCACGTCGTAAGAGGGTGAGAGCCAGCTTGCGTAGGGTAGAGAGGTTGCGCGGGGCGTGGCCCTGGCGCACCCGGCAGGCATCCTCGGCAAAGGTGACATCCAGGTGCCAGTGCAGGTCGTTTTCGATGCCCCAGTGCCCGCGCACATAGCCCGCCAACTCGCCCGCACTCGCTTGCGCCAGCGAGCTCAGGTAGTAGCGCGTACTGTGCTGCTCCCGCCCCTGTTGCCAGCGCCGGGTCTGCACGCAGACCACCGCCGCCAGGCCCGCCCACTCGGCAGCTTCCTCCACCAGATTCAGGTTCCGGCTCACCCATACCCGGCGTTCCTCGCCGCGGCCGTGGTCTTTTTCGCGGCTCACAAAGGCCGGCTCCTGCCGCAGTAGCGGGGCAAGGTGGGCCTGCACTTGCTCGAAGAGGGTCCGCTGGTTCTGCTTGAGGGCCAGCACATAATCAGCCCGGCGCTCGACCAGCGTCGTGGCAATGGCGCGCTGACAGCCGATGGCATCGATGCTCACCACGCTGCCGGCTACCTCCACCAGGTCGAGCACTTGGGGGATGGCCACGAGTTCGTTGGCTTTGCTGGCCACTTGGGTCTGGGCCAGGCATAGGCGCTGTTCGGTCGCCCAGACGCTGACCAGCTGCACGCTGGCCTGGCGCTGGCCGGGCAGGCAGGTGCCGCGCACCTGCTTGCCATCGATGGCCAGCTGCTGCCCAGCCAGGACCCGCATAATGTCCTGCCCCCAGTGGGTGAGGCTGGCTTCAAGTTCGACGGGATTCAGGCGGCTGAACACGCGCTGCAACGTATAAGACGAGGGGATGCCGGCGGGCAAGCTCAGAAACTGAGCGAGCACGGCCTGTTTGTCGCAGGCGTAATCATAAATCTGCTCAAAATCTTCGCAATCAGCCAGTAAGCCGCACAGCACCAGCCAAATAATATCGCTTAGCTCGTGTAGACAGCGCCCCTCCACCCGATAGTCCGTTACCTGCCAAAAGAAATCCGCTACTTCTTCTTCCATCCCCAAAGGTCGCTAACTTACCTTTTGGTGCTTTTGCCCTGGTCATTCCAAGCTTGCCGAGGAATCTCGCTCGCGTCATTCGGGCCTCGTTCCACGACGCACGCGAGATTCCTCGGCAAGCTTGGAATGACGTTCTTTTTATACCATATACTTTTGCACGAGTACTTAGCTTACCGTTTTAGAAATGTGCGGTAAGCTTTAGCTTGCTGTCTTAGCAATCACGACTCACGCCCGGCAAGCTAAAGCTTACCCTACCCCCCCCGGCAAGCTAAAGCTTACCGCACTTATAAATGCCCTCCTACGCCCACAAAAAACAGCAGCTTTACCTGGTGCTCAGCGGCATTTTTCTGGTGAATGCGCTATTGGCCGAAATTATCGGCGTCAAGATTTTCTCGGTTGAAAAGACCTTCGGGCTGAGCGGCAATCTCACGGCGGGGGTGCTGGTGTGGCCGGTCGTGTTCATCACCACCGACATTATCAACGAGTACTTCGGGCGCAAGGGCGTGCTACGCATCACCTTCCTCACGGTAGGGCTGATTTTGTACGCCTTTTTGGTTATTCTGGGCACTACCAAGCTGATACCAGCTGATTTCTGGCTCGACCTAAACAAGACGGACGCGCAGGGCCGGCCCTTTAATATTGAGTTTGCTTACCAGAGTATTTTCCGGCAAGGGCTGGGCATTATTATCGGCTCGCTGGTGGCGTTTATTATCGGGCAGATGCTCGATGCCAGCGTGTTCCAAGCATTTCGGCGCGTCACGGGCAGCAAGTATATCTGGCTGCGGGCCACCGGCTCCACGCTCATTTCGCAGCTCGTGGACAGCTTCGTGGTGCTCTACGTGGCATTCTATTTGTTCGGCAACTGGTCGATGACGCAGGTTATCAGCGTAGCCAAGTTCAACTACTGGTACAAATTTGCTGCCGCCATCGTGCTCACGCCAGTACTTTATCTGGCTCATTATGCTATTGACCGGTATTTAGGCCCAGAAGAAACCGTGGAATTGCAAGAAGAGGCGTTTGTGGATAAGAGCGTGTAGATTATCAATTTTCCAATTTTTATTAACTATATGTTTAAAAGAATTACCTGCTACTTGGTCCTAAGTATGTCGTGCCTGACCAGCTACGCGCAAATGCAAAAGAGCCTGTTATTTGGTCATAGGGCCGAGTCCGGATTTTATGTGCTTAGTGATAATCGACTGGTGCGCTACCCTGGTAACATCAAGGTGTATGCGCACGAGTTGGTGGTTAAAGACGAACAAGGCAAACAAATTAAATACACGCCGGACGAGGTGTACAGTGCCCAAATTGGTACTACGCATTACATCGCGGCGAGCGGCTTCAAAACCAAGAGCGGATTCTGGTCCGTTAAGCAGGAGGAAAAGCTGTTTGTAGAAGTAGTGGATAGCGGCAAAATTTCCCTTTATCGTTACTGCTATACGGTAGGTGGCCCCAATTACAGCAGCCGTGAATTAAACACTTATATGCTGTACGACGTGGCACTGGATTCAACGACTACCCTGCCGGTGAGCGCCTACACAGGCAAGGGCAAGCGCTTTCGGGAAGCGCTGGCTCCTTTCGTCGCTGCCCGTCCCGATTTGCTAGCCTTGCTCAACAACGGTAACATTAGCATTGATGAATTACCTGCTTTTATGCACGCGCTCAATACTAATCAGACCTTTATAAGACCCAAGCCAATACCTCCTTTTGGTGTCGATTAATTACGTAATTCCCATGTCCCGCATCCTTACTGGCATTCAGAGCACTGGCCGCCCACACCTGGGCAACCTGCTCGGTGCCATCCTACCCGCCATCGAGCTGTCGAAAAACCCGGCCAACGACTCGCTGTACTTCATCGCCGATTTGCACTCGCTCACGACCGTGCGCGACCCCGCGCTGCTGCGCGCCAACACCTACGCCGTGGCGGCGGCCTGGCTGGCCTGCGGCTTCGACACCGAGAAAAACCTGTTTTACCGGCAGTCCGACGTGCCGCAGGTGACCGAGCTGACGTGGTATTTGTCGTGCTTCACGCCCTACCCCATGCTGGCCAACGCGCACAGCTTCAAGGACAAGAGCGATAAGCTATCGGACGTGAACGCGGGCCTCTTTACCTACCCGGTGCTGATGGCGGCCGATATCCTGCTCTACGATGCCGAAATTGTGCCCGTGGGCAAGGACCAGATTCAGCACCTCGAAATAGCCCGCGACATCGCGCACGCTTTCAACAGCCGCTACGGCGACACGCTGGTGGAGCCCCAGGCCCGCGTCGATGCCGAACTGATGACCATTCCCGGCACCGACGGCGCGAAGATGAGCAAGAGCTACGGCAACATCATCGACGTGTTTGCGCCCGAAAAGGAGCTGCTGAAAACTATCAAAACCATCATTTCAAGTAGCATGCTGCTCGAAGACCCCAAAGACCCCGATACAGACGTCACGTTCCGGCTGTATTCGCTGCTCGCTACCCCCACCGAAACGGCCGACCTGCGCCAGCGCTACCTAGCCGGCGGCTACGGCTACGGCGCGGCCAAACAGGCGCTCTACGAGCTGATTTTGCGGCGCTTTGCGCCGGAGCGTGAGCGCTTTACCTTCTACATGAATAACCTGCCGGAGCTGGATGCCGCGCTGGCTAGCGGCGCGCGGCGAGCGCAGGAATATGGCGCGGGCGTGCTGGCCAAGGTGCGCGAAAAGGTAGGCTATGGTGTCTGAACCACGGATTCATCCGGATTTTTCGGATGAATCGGATTTTGTGGACGGGTAGCGAAAAGTAGGATTAGAAAACAATAAAACGGGTTTAAGAACTTATTAGTCAAGTTCTTAAACCCGTTTTATTGTTTTCTAACTACAATTTAATTCCGGCGCTCGGTTTGGACCAGTCGTTCGCCGGGCGTGGCCTGGAAGCCGCCGAAGCCGGCGGCCAGCGCGCCCAGCACCATGCCAATGAAGGTGTAGATAGCGGCCTTCGACAAGGCTGAGGCGGTGGCCTCGCCTACCTCGCGGGCTTTTAGAGCGGCGGCGTCCTTGGCTTGCTTCAGCTTGGCCTGGGCCTCCTTGGCGGTGTTAATCCAGTTGTCCACGATTTGCTCCGACTCGGCGCGGCTCTTGCCGGTGCGCTTCATCACCACGTTCACGGCGGCGTCGCGGTCGGCGGCGTTGCCGATGTTGTCGGCGCGGGAAGTCAGGTTATCGAACACCTGGTCGAGGGTTTCGCCCGCGTCCTGCGGGTTTGCGGCGCTCTGGCCGGCGGCGGCTTTGGCGTTGTTGCCAGCGGCGCGGGCCTGGCTTTCGAGGGCGCTCGGCTGCAGCTCAGGCTTGCCGGTTTGCTGAAGCAGCGTGCGGGCTTCGTGCTTGAGGTCGTTGACGTCAATGCCCTGCTTTTTCAACTCCCCCTGAATAGCATCGCCAGCCTGCGGAGCCACGGCAGCAATGCCGCTGCCGGCGGCCGTGAGCGTGCGGCCCGCCAGGCCGCCTACCCCGCTAATGATGCCGCCCACGGCCGTCGTGAGCAGGTAGAACGTGAAGAGCGTAACCAGGCACCAGCTCAGCAGGCCGTGCAATAGGCCATCGGCGCGGCGCGGGCTGCCGGCCAGCCGCCCGGCTACCACACCTCCCACATACAGCGCCACCAGCGTGCTGATACCGTACCAGATGATGGCCCCCGTGCCAAGCCCATTGAACGGATTGCCCTCCTGCATAGGGTTCACGGTGCTCAGGCCAATTCCAACGCCCAACATGCTCAGCCCCAACTCGGTAACGAGCGCCAGCAGCGCGCCGCCAAACACCGCGCCCCACGAGATGCGCCGGTGCAGCTTGGGGTCGGCGGTGGTAGTAGTGGCAGAATAATTGGGGGGGTAGGCGGGGGTCACGTCGGCCACAATCGGGCGGGCGGGGTAGTCGGGATTAGGAGTTGGGTTCATGGGAGTGGAGAAGGAAGTGGAAGGAAAATATCAACGAGGAAGATAGTAACCTCCGCCATTGCGGAAATTGAGTTTTACGCTTTACGGCTATCTCTCTAAACAGTTGATTTTCTTATACTTTTCTTCATTCTCGGACGTCCCCGTTGGCCGGCCCTATCCCCGCCAAAACATTAGTACTGCTGCTGATGGGCGAAACTAAAGCCCACCTTACTACCGCGGCTCACCTGCTGGTTTTCCAGCTTTTGCTTCACCGATATTTTCTGAATTTCGGGTAGCGGCGGAGCAATGAGGTCGTTGTTGACGGCGGCAATCATGGCGCTTTCCACGAACAGGCGCAGCGATTCGGCCGTGACGATGCTGCCGCTCATATCGTGGCCGGGCAGCTCCAGCTGCTGCACGCCTTCCAGAAAATAATGGTTGTCGATGTTGATAAACAGGCGGCCCAGTAGGTAGCCGGGGTCGTTCAGGCGCTGATAGCGGATGCTATCGGCCATGAAGTTGTAGGCCATGATGTGGCCAAAGAAGCGCCGCCGGAAGTCGGCCTCCACGTAGGGCGTGTTGAGCGGCCCGAAATCGTCGGCAAACGTGACGATGTTGGAGTGCATCACGAACACCAGCAAGTCGCCCGAGAAGCGGATGTGAAATTCCATCTCGTTAACGGGCAGGCACTCAATCTTTACGCTGGCGTCGGCGTCGGCGGTTACCTTCTGGGTCAGCTCCAGGCACAGCTGCTGCGACACCTGGCGCAGCAGCGTAAATGCCGCCTGCGTAGCCCGAAAAATAGCCTGCTTGGCGCTCGATTTTTCGCGCAGGCCCTGGGCAATGAGGTTGAGGCGGTCGGGCAGCAGCTCCGCAGTAGCCGGGGCCAGGTCGGAGTCGGGGGTCGCTTTGGCACGGGGCGCTTTGGGGCGGGCAGCCAGGTTCGGCTTGGTGGGAGGGGTAGGCGGCGCGGAAGGAGCAGCAGATTTAGCCATTGTAAGCAGGTGGAGATGAGAAGCAAAGAAACACGGCAACCTCCTATTTCAACGGCGGCGGCCTCGCAGAAGTACGCAGGTGAGTGAGTATGCGGCTGCCTACCCCTGTCACTGGTGCGCATGAGCCACACCTGGCGCTCATGTTACGCGCAGGCAATCCTTATTTTACTACCTTCCTGACAAGCGCCAAACCATTTAGCTAAAAAACTGGTTTTGGGTAGGATAATAACACACTGCCGAGTCTATTCGTAAAAGCAGTAAAATCTAATTTCTGTCGCTGCCATGACCGATACCTATCTGCGAAGCCTCGGCTTTGCGCCTACCCGCCAGGAATCGCGCAATAGCCGGGATAATTTCAACCAGACCTGGCGCTACCAGTTCGACCATGCCGCCCGCGATGGGGTGAGTCTTTACATTGAGCACCCGCTGGGGATTGAGAGCTGCCGCCTGAGTACGCTGGCCGCGCCGCTGGCCGCGCAAGACGTGTTTGCCACCATTGGCCTGCACGACCGGGCCGGTTTGGAAATCGCCATCAAGGATTTTTATGCCGCCCACGGCGGCATGGGGCCGCAGGTAGCCTCGTTCGTACCGCACCTGTTCCGGCCTTATCACCGCCAGGAATAACTTTTTTCAGCCACCCGGCCCGCCTACCCCCCCCTCATGGACCAAGAACAGCTTGCCCGCCAAATGCACGGTGTGGTATATACGCAACGTAAGCTATCCTACCTGCAAGAGAAGCTTACCGAGGCCTCCGCTCATAATCCGGTGCCCCTGGTGCCGGGGCAGCGCACGCTGTCCGTTGCCAATGTGGTGGCCGCCAGTGAGCACGAGCGCCGCATGAATGAAATTATCGAAGAGATAAACCAGGAAGAAACAACGGTAAAGCAGCTAACAGAATCGCTGCTGGAGGTGATTCCGGAGATAATTAAAAACCTGATTCGCCAGGGAATGCCGCTCGTAGCCGATTGGCAGAAAGATGGCATTGCCTCGCTGGCGCTGGTGTATGAAAAGCAGCGCTTCATCATTATTCCTGATAATGAGCTGGACTGAGGGTCCGGCAATTGCCAGCCCCTAAAAAAGCCCCGTTTCCAGCTTGGAAACGGGGCTTTTTTAGGGGCTGCGCCGGTGGCTAGTCGATGCGCATGAGCTTTTTGGTTACGACGTTGGTCGCCGTCACCAATTGGAGCAGGTACATGCCGGGCAGCAGGCCGGTGCCCACGAGCGTAAACTGCTGCCGCACACCCGCTTCGACGTTGCCGTTGTAGAGCTGCCGCACGAGTTGATTGCGGGTATCGAAAACCGACAGCTTAACCGGGCCAGCGGCGGGCAGGCTGAATTCGATGGTCGTTTGGCCGGTGAAGGGATTGGGATAGGCCTGGAGCTCCAGCTGGGCATCGGCGGCGGGGGCAGCGCCGTCGTCGGTGGCAAGGGCCGAGGCCGAGGAGACGGCCGAGACGCTGGCCGTCGTTTTGGCCACGCTGCTGGTAGTGGTGAAGGGAATGAGGTGGCTGCCGGCGATGGGCGCTTCTTCCTGGCCCGAGGGCAGCGTCCAGGCCACGGACACGTTGTCGTCGCCGCCCGCCTCTTTTTGCAGCACCTCCACATAGTAGCGGTGACCGGCCAGCAGGTTCACCGCCGCCGACTTCTGGCTGCTGTACTTGTTCCACTCCCGGTAGCTGGTCCAACCGTTTACACTGGCAATCAATACCTTATTGGCAACCGCATCATCCGTGCTCAGCCACAGCTGCGAGTCGTCATCGCCAGAGATATGGAAGACGTAGGCCCCATCCTGGGGCGGGCAGAGGTAGCCGCGAATGCGAGTCCCGTAATTATCGCCGATGTTGCGGCCGCCTTCCAGCTGCGTGAGCGTAGCCGTGACATTGGGCGGCGTAGCCAACGGAATGTTCGCCACGCTCGTGCCCGCCACGTTGGTCCACTGCTCCCAGCCAATGGAGCCCGTGCCTGCGCAGGCCGTAGCCGCAGGGGTAGCCGCAGGGGCCGTGTAAGGAATGAGGTGGCTGCCGGCGATGGGTAGCTCGGCCGAGCCGTCGGGCAGGTTCCAGCCCACGGCTACGAAGTCGGCACCGTTGCCTTCCTTGTGCAGCACCTCCACGTAGTAGCGCCGGCCAGCCACCAGGCTCACCGTTCCCGACTTCTGGCTGCCGTACTTGCTCCACTCGCCGGGGTTAGTCCAGCCGCTGAAGCCGGCCAGCTGCACCTTGTTGGCGGGCGTGTCGTCGGTACTGAGCCAGAGCTGGCAGTCGTCGTCGCCCGCAATCTGGAAGGTATAGCTGCCGCTCTGGGGTGGGCAGATATAGCCGCGAATGCGCGCCCCGTAGTTGTCGCCAATGTTGTAGGCGCTCTCCAGCTTGGTCAGCACGGCCGAGTTGTTGGCCGCCGTGCCCACCGGAATGGCGGCTACGCTCGTGCCCGCGATGTTGGTCCACTGCTCCCAGCCAATCGAGCCCGTGCCCGCGCAAGCTACCGCCGTGGTGGCAGGGGTAGCGCCCCCGCCAGCCAGCACAAACTGCGGCGTCTCGGTTACGGTGAGCGTCACTTTGCCGCCTTGGGTCTTTACGCGGCTGGCCAGCATGCTGGCCTTACCCTCCTGGGGCTGGTAGATGCGGGCCGAGTCGGCAGTGCCCAGGTCGAGAGTGTAAGTAGCGGTGCGCGCTTTCTCATCGGGCACCACCAGGGCATAGATGGTTTTGCCATTCGCCTCATAGCGGTCCACGAGGGGGTCGCTGTTGAGGGTGCCCGTGTAGGAATAGGCCCCCAGCAAGGCATTGGCCTGCCGCAGAAAAGTAGCGGCCGGCTTCGGCGTTTGGTCCGTATTGAGGAGGCCCGACGAGCCAAACTGAATCGGATTGGTCGGATTATCGTCGTGCAGCTCGTAGAAAAACGTGCGCTCTACCCCCCAGCGGGCATAGAGCAGCGCCGTGCGCAGGGTCCAGTCAGCTTCCGTTTGCAGCACCGACCGGCCACCGATGGCGGGCGCGTGCAACGGGCTGCCCTGGTTGGTGTCGTAGCCGGTTTCGGTTACCCACACCGGCATGTCGTTGGCATACTGGTGGGCCATGTTAATAAAGCTCTGAGCTACCTGGCCGGCATTCGAGACTTCGGGCGCCGAGCCGCGGGTGGAGGTGCCATTTTGCGAGGTGCTGGCATCGTTTGAGTAGAGGTGGTAATTAATCACATCCCAGCACAGGTTTACCGAACCGTCGGCCTTGAGGCCCCGGTTTTGGCGGCACCAGTCAATCATGCCGCGCACGTAGTCGGGATTGGGTGAGGCCAGCCCCGCCATCACGACCTGCATGTTAGGGTCAGCATTTTTGACGCCTACCCCCGCGCCCATCGTGTTCTTGTTGCCATCGTAGAAGGCCGACAGGTTGGCCGCATATTCGAAGGCAGTTTGGTAGGCTTTGCGGCCCTTCCACCACTTATCGCGCTCATTATCACACTCAACGTACTTAATATAGCCCAGGCCAATCTTAATCTGGTTGGCCGGGTCGCCAAACCAGCGAGTGCTCGTATCGACGTGCAGCAGGGCCGGGTTCACGTTCAGGTTGGAGCCATAGCGGGCCACGTACTGAAAAGCCATCCGCGCCTGGTCGATGTACGAGTTGGGGTCGCTGAAGTCGCTGCCATAGCGCACGGGCACGTTTTCGGCATCGCGGTCGGCGCTGGGATACGAGGCCAGCATCCAGTCGGGCACCGTCTTGAGGCAGGCCAGCACCTCGATACCTTCGGCCTTAAGGCGCTGGTACATCACGTCGTAGTTCCAGCCGCCACTGTGCACGGGGTTATAGGTGAAGTTCCCCTGCGTCGATTCCAGCTTGCTCCAATCGAGGTAGTGCCGGACGCCGGTGAAGTTTTTTACGGCCGTCAGGCGGGTTTCGTCAATTACCAGCGGGTTGCTTGGGTCTTCCAAATCCCACTCAAAGCCATTCACGCCCATCTCCTGGCCTAATTTAATCTTCTTCTGCACCGCAACGCCGGTCTGGTTGGTAACGGGCAGCGGCGTGCCCGGCACGTAGGTGCCGTATAGCTCTATTTCGGTGGGGTAGCCCCAGGTGGCCGTGATGACCAGCGCCCGGATATTGCTGATGGGCGAGGGCAGCTTGAAGTTGGTTAGCTGGTTGGGGTCGGGTCCTTCCCACTGGTAATTATGCCCGCCTTTATATGTGCCAATGGCCACGCGCTGCCCGGTGTTGGTAATGACCGAAAGCGTCATGGGGTCGCTCATATTATTGCTACCCCCATCATAAAAGCGGATGCTCTCGATGCTCATCGCCTCGCCCGGCTGGAAGGTATAGTACGTATCGTAGCTCGGTATAATCTTGCCCCAGCCCGTAATCGAGCCCGTCGTAATTGAGCCATCAAAGAGCGGCTGAATATTATTGGGCGAGTTGCTGAGCCCATACCAGCGCGTGGCATCAATCGGAATCTTGCCGCTGGTGCTGGCAGTGGTCACTGCGGGAGGGGGGGTAGGCGCTGCCTGCACGAGCTGCGTCTGGCTGGTGCTGGCCGCCAAGTAGTTAGCACTAGCCGCCTGACTTGCCGTGATGGTGGCCGAGCCCGCGCCCACCACCGTAGCCAACCACTGGCCGGTTGCCGCCGACACGCTCACCACGGCGGGCGTCGAGGAGGTATAGCTGATGGAAGCAGCAGTGTTGGTGCTGCTGGCCGCCAGCGCAAAGGGCGCGTTGCCCACCGTGCGGGGGGGTAGGGGCCCAAAGGTGAGTGCAGGCGCCACCGCCTGCACCGCCGCCGCAGTGCCAGCCTTGCCAAACACCTTCACCTTCACCGGAATGTTATTGCTGAATTTATGAATCACGATGGCATCAGCCATCACGCCGCCACTCACTACCATATTCACGTATTGATAATACGTTTCTCCCGTGAAAGTGCCGATAAGCGTGCGCTGCGTGCCATACTGCGCATAAATCGTGGCCGGGGCCGACGTAAACACCCCTTCATAGTCGAAGAGCGCTAACCGGGTTAGCACCGTGGTTTGCTGAAGTTTCAGCGTCACGTCCATGTACTGGAAATTGGTGGGTAGCCAGCAGTTCTGCACCAGGTTGTTGAGGTTATCGTCGCGCCAGGGCGAATAGTCCTGGCCCGTTACAACGCTCTCCGTAATGGTGCCGATGCTTATTGCCTGCTCACCAGCATTAGGCGTAATCTGGGCTACCGCGAAGCTGAGTTTCAAAAAAACGACTACTGGCAACAGGTATTTTTTAACAAGGAACAAGGGCATACTATACTTAAATTTACGAACACGCTACAGAAGAGCGAAAAAAACTGTGGAAACCATTCAAATTTTAATCATAAAATGTTCATTTCATTTTATGCATGTTAAATACTTTGCCTAGGCTGAAATCCTGGTTTTAAGAAGATTGTATTATTAATTTTTGATAAACGCAACGGGCTGACTTGAGTGGAATTACTAAAAAAAATATTTGGTTTAGGAACGCTCCGTGGCGAAGATACAGGCACAATCCACTACCCCAGCAAAAAAAATTCGGGCAACATTGTATTACCCAGGTCACTAAAATAGTTAAAAATCGAAGGCAAAATCAAATTATTTTTCATATATTTTGAATACAAAAAAACCTCCTCTATTCTTTACTTTAAGCTGTAAAAAGCATTCCTTTACCGAGCGCGCCCGCTGGCCGAACTAAAAAATTAGTCGGCAGCAAGGCCACCAAAAGGCTCCGCCAGCGGCGCAAAAACCAGACTGATAAAAAATTCGGGCATTTTTGCCAGCGCCTATCCAGCAGCCCTTTACTACTGGCAATAGCACACCCCATAGTTATTGCCGGGCTTACCCCACCACCAGTTGAGCTTACCTCTCTAGTCGCCCCGCTTTATTCTGTCAGGATTGCTACCTACCCGCCTAGCACTGGCAACGAGCCGGCACTTACCAGCCACAAAAAAGCCCCGTTTCCAGGTTGGAAACGGGGCTTTTGCAGAGAAGGAGGGATTCGAACCCCCGGACCTGTAACAGTCAGCGGTTTTCAAGACCGCCGCAATCGACCACTCTGCCACTTCTCTAGAAATAAAATGGCAAACTGATGAGCGGGCGAAGCGTGGAAGCTACTTCACCAGTTCATTAATTTACCATTTCGTAGAGAGGGGGGGATTCGAACCCCCGATACCGTTGCCGGTATAACGGTTTTCGAAACCGTCGCATTCGACCACTCTGCCACCTCTCTAAAGGTCCCAAATGAGTGGTTGGGGCTGCAAAAGTAAATAAGTAATGACTAATGACAAGTGCCTAATGACTATTTTTTTTGAGTCAGGCGCTAACCAATTAATCAGTAGTCACTTGTCATCAGGCATTAATTTCAGCCTTCCCGCTACGGCGTCGATGCTCACGTTCACTTCGAAGCCGATGATAAGGGTCATGCACACAAATTCCAGCCACACCATGAAGCCTACCAGCGCCCCGATGGAGCCGTAGAAGTGGTTGTAGGAGTTGAAGATGCGCACGTAGAGCGTGAACAGGAACGACACCAGAAAGATGAGCAGCGTGGCCACCAGCGCCCCTGCTGATATAAACGGCCACTTGTCGTGCACGGGCGGCACGAAGTAGTAGATGACGCAGGTAGTGGTCAGGAACAGCCCGATGAGCGAGCCGTAGCGCAGCATCAGAATCATGAATTCGGTGGAGCTTTCGGGCACGATTTCGTAGAACACCAGCCCGTCGATGATGAAGGTGCCGAAGAAGATGCCCGCGATGGAGAGCACCAGAATCAGGGCCAGAATAAACGTTAGCCAGGTGGCAATGAGGCGCTTGTGAAAATAGCCACGGTGCTTGAACCACGGGTATTTTTTTTCAAACGCGTCGAGCAGGGCCATGATGCCGTTGCTGGAAAGCACCAGCGCCGACACAAACCCGAACGAGAGCAACCCGCCGTGCGGAATGCGCACAATGTCCTCGATGGTGCCCGCCGTGGCAGAATACAGCTCGTGAGGCATGATATCGGCCAGAAACTGCAGGATGTCCACATCCAGGTTGGGCACCGGGATGTAGGGAATGAGGGTGAACAGGAAGATGATGGTCGGAAACAGGGCCAGCGTGAGGTTGAAAGCCATGTAGGCGGCGCGCTTTTCGAGCGAGTCGAGGCGTAGCTCGTGCAGCACCCGCTGGCCCACGTCGTAGAGCGACACGTGGCCCCCGCGCAGCCGCCGGCGCTTGCCCCACGCCATAAGCGTGCGGTAGGCGCGGTGGCGGCGCACATCGGGTAGCGCACGGCGGCGAGCGGGGGGGGCGTGCATATTTTGATTAAAAGCTAGTAATCAGCTGTCATTGCGAGGAGGAACGACGAAGCAATCTCTCCTTCGCGTTGCAGTACACAAACCCTACGACAAGGAAAGATTGCTTCGTCGTTCTTCCTCGCAATGACAAACAAAATTAGCTACTTGCCGAATGTGGCCGGGGCCGGGGCATCGCCGGGGTTGGCGCGGCCCGAGCCCAGGGGCCGGTCGGCGTCGGCGTCGGCAAAGTACGGAGCCAGCTTTTCGCGCACGCTGGCCGGAATAGGGACGGGCCGGCCATCGGCGGTGCTCACAAATACCATCAGCGTGTAGCCGACCGTGAGCACCTCCCCGGCCTCGTTGCGGATTTCGTACTCAAACTTAACGCGCGAGCCTTCAGTTAATTCGCGCAGCATCACCCTAATGGTCAGCAGGTCGTCGTAGCGGGCGGGGCGACGAAAGCGGGTTTGCAGCTCGCCCACGGGCATTCCTACCCCCTGCCCTTCGAGGTCTTTGTAGCGAATGCCCAGCTGGCGGAACGACTCGGTGCGGGCCACCTCAAAATAGGCCGCGTAGTTGCCATGATAGACATAGCCCATCTGGTCGGTTTCGGCGTAGCGCACGCGAATTTGGATATCAGCCTGGTACATAGGCACAAATAGAAGGTGGGCTAATCATGCCGCTTTGGTTGCTTAACCAGGAAAAAACATGATTCATCCACGAAAAAACTGCTTTAAACCAAAAACCTCCAACAGTCCGATTTGACTGATTAGCTTTGTGCCTAGTTAAGCTTATCCTAACTTTTATACACCCGGCAGTTGGATGAACACTTCTCCTCATTTTCGCTATTACCTTGCCTTCGTGCTGCTTACGCTGCTTGGCCTGGTGGTGCGCGTGCAAAGCGCGGCTGGGCCGGAAGGCGCGGCAGGAGTTAAACATACCGTGGCGGCAGCACCGCGCGGCAGCTCGCCGGCTACGACCCAGCACCCGCGGTAGCTGCGGCCAACTGGAGAAAAGGAGAAGCTGGATATTCCCTACCCCATCCCAACCAGCAAGCCGGCGCGGAGCGCACTGGTTCGCACCTTACAGGATACCCGCCCGCGTCAGCGCGGCCTGGTAGCGATGGGCATTCACGAGGTGCTGCTGCTGGGTGGCGGCGAAGGCGTGGTAGCCGCTGAAGTCGTCCTTGGCGCAGAAGTAGAGGTAGTCGTTTTGCTCGGGGTGCAGCACGGCGTCGATGCTGGCGATGCTGGGCAAGTTGATGGGGCCGGGGGGTAGGCCAGCGTACTTATACGTATTATAAGGAGAGTCTTTTTGCAGGTGCACGTTGAGCACGCGCTTAATGCCAAAGTCGCCGTTGGCGTACACCACGGTGGGGTCGGCCTGCAATTTCATGCCGCGCTTGAGGCGGTTGAGGTACACGCCCGCGATGCGGGGGCGCTCGTCGGCGTGCTGCTGCTGCTCGGCCTCCACGATGCTGGCCAGGGTGCTCACCTGCACGCGGGTGAGGCCCAGCTTTTCGCGGGCCGCGTCGCGGGCAGGCGTCCAGAACTTATCGTATTCCGACTTCATGCGCTGCATCAGGTTCTGGGCCGAGGTGTTCCAATACAACTCGTAGGTGTTGGGGATGAACATGGTGAGCACCGTAATCGTGTCGAAGCCCAGACTGCGGGTATAATTGGGGCTGCTCAGCAGTGAGTCGATTTGCTGAGGGCGGGCGTCAATCTGCTTGGAGAGCTTGGAGGCCAGCTCGCGGCGCAGGCGCACGTTGGTGAACGTGAGTTTGAGCGGCTTTTGGCGTCCCGACTTCAGTAGGTTGATTACCTGACGGTTGGTGGAGTTGTTGACCAACTCGTAGCGGCCGGGCTTCACGGCGCCGGGCTTGTTGTAGCCCATCATCTTACCCACAAAATACAGCGAGAGGTGGTCGATAACCGCGCCGCTTTTCTCGACGTGGGCCAGCGCTTTCTGCCAATTATCGCCGCGCCGGATATAGACGTAGGTCGGCCGGTCCTTGGTATCGATGTTGGGGTTGAAAAAAACCTGATAGAAATAATAGGAAAAACACACCAGTAGCAGGCCGAGTATCACGCTTATGGTGCCGTAGCGGTTGCGGCGCTTGATGGCCTCCGCGCGATACTCGAAGGCGGACTTTATGACAGGTTCAGACATGGATTGAAAAATAAAGTGGGCGAAATTAACCCCCGGCTGGCTCTCCTACCCCCAGCGCCGCAAATAACTCGCGCGCCGTTGGCTTATAGCGCTTAGCTACTGCCAAGGGGAGCGGCCAAAACCGCCCGCCGTAGTACCTTGCCCACTCGAACGGGCTACGCCGGCTACCTGTTCCTTATTTTATATAAAATCTCTTTTCTGCCTTATGTCCGCTACCCTGCTCCGCATCCACCCCGATAATCCGCCCCAAAACCGCATTTTGCAGGTAGTAGAAGTGCTGCGCAAGGGAGGGCTTATTATTTACCCCACCGATACGGTTTATGGCATTGGCTGCGATATCAACAACGTGAAAGCGGTTGAGAAGCTCTGCCGCATCAAGGGCTTAAAGCCTGAGAAAGCTAACCTTAGCTTTATTTGCCACGATTTGTCGCACATCAGTGACTACGCGCACGGCATTACTACCCCCGTTTTTAAGGTTATTAAGAAGGCCCTACCCGGTCCGTTTACCTTTATCTTCGAAGCTAGCCCCAATGCCCCGCGCTACGGCGGCGTGAAGCGCAGCACGGTGGGTATTCGGGTGCCCGACAATCAGATTGTGCGCCAGATAGTGAAAGAATTTGGTACGCCCATCGTGAGCACGTCGGTGCGCGAAAGCGCGGAGACGCTGGTAGAATACGTGACCGACCCCGACCTGATTTTTGAGAAATACCGCTCGCTCGTGGACCTCGTCATTGACGGCGGCTATGGCGGCAACGAGCCCAGCACCATCGTCGATTGCACCAACGACGATTTCGAGCTGGTGCGCCAGGGCCTGGGCGACATCGAGCAGTTTCTGTAAGCGGTGAAATGGTGAGGTGGTAAGTAACTGCTGTTACGCAGTGAGTAGATGAGTAAGGGTGGCCAGGAGGTAATTAAACGCTTCTAGTTACCCTTACTCATTTACTCACCTACTCATTTACTGGCCGCTTGTGTTTCCAGCGGCGGTGCGTCCAGAGGTACTGCTCGGGGGCGGCTTGAATATCGGCGGCCAGCATCTGCACGAATGAGGCGATAATCGGGTAGTGGGCAGCATCCAGGCTGAGGTCAGTAGTGACCTCGCTACCAGGTAATTCCATAAAGGTGATGGTATAATAGCCGCGCTTCACCCGCCGGGTGCTGGCAAAAAGTACTACGGCGTTGAATTGTGGCGTCAGGCGGTCGATACTGGTGTAGAAGCCGGCCGGCCGATGCAGGAAGTCGGTCCAGTACGGGCGGTCGTCGGGGCCAGCGGCCTGGTCCGATACCAAGCTCAGGATTTGGCCTTGGCCCCGGTGGGCTACCAGGTACCGCAATGTGCTAAGCATTGGGACTACCTCGGCTCCCAGGCGCATGCGCAAGTGGCGCACGAAGTACTCAAAAAACTTGTTGCTCAGCGGCTTATAAACGCCAGCCACCTGCCCTGGAAACCTGGCCGCAGCCCCGGCCAGCACCCATTCCCAGTTGCCCATGTGCGAGCCGACGCCCAACACCTGGCGTCCCTGGGCCAGATAGCCGCCCAGCAATTCAGGATTAGTAAAGTGCATACGGCGTTGCAGTTCGGCCGCACTGATGCTGCCTAGCTTCAGAATTTCGACTACTATCTGCGCGAAGTGCCAGTAAAACTGCCGCCCGATATTCCGGATTTCCGCCGCTGACTTTTCGGGAAAAGCGTGGCTGAGATTATCCAGCACTACTTTTTGGCGATAATGCACCACGTAGGCCAGCAGCCAGTATATGACCCTGGCAACTGCGTAGAGCACACCCAGCGGCAGGCTGGCCACGGCCACCAGCCCGGCGGTGAGCAGCCGGTAGTACCACGGTAGCGAGGGGGGGGTAGGGCTCATCGGGGCACGGCGGCCCCGGCCGGGGCATACTCGGTAAGGCTGCGCGCGCCGCTTTGGCTTTGAGTGGCGAGCACTTTCTTGGTAGCCGCGTCGCGGGCCTCGATGGTGAGGGTGAAGGGCCCGGCCGGAATTGGCCCGAGCGGCAACTGGCCCACCACGGCCGTGGGCCGGCCGGCCTGCGTGGTTACGAGGGGCGCGTCGGCGTCGGCGGCGGTGCCGTCGGGGGCAGCCAGGTGGTAGTGCAGGCGCACCGAGCGGCCGGCGGGCACCTGGTTTAGCTCGGTGTAGAAGAAGACGTTATCGGCCCCGCGGCCGTAGTAGCCGCCGGCCGCGCGGGTCAGCAGGTAGCCCCCGCGGTTGAAAACGCTCTGGGCGCTGGCCTTGGCGGCGGGCCGGGCCAGGAACACGAGGTCGCTGAAAGCGGGGCCCTTCGGCTCAGCAATGACGATGGGCAGCTCCACGGTGGTTTCGCCGTTGGCGGCTTTGTACTGGTCGCGGATGCGCCCACGCAGCGTGTAGGTGCCATCGGGCAGGGCCACGCGCTTGAGAAAGCTCAGCGGGTTTTTGATGGCAATGGTGGTATCGCTGAGCACGGGCGGCTTTAGCGTCACGGTTTCCTGCCAGGCGGTGGTGCCGTCGGCTTTCAAAATGGTCAAATCAACTACCGCCGACGATTGAAACGACCGGGGCGCCCGCTGCCGGTAGGTGAGCGGCTGGGTCGGCACCGATACCGAAATCTCGATTTCGCCGCCTTTCTGCACCTGGTCGAGGTTGCGAAACCTGGCCACCCGGAGCAGCAGCTGCGGCGGGCCGGCCTGGGCACCGAGGCTGGCCGCCAGGACCAGCGAAAGAGAGAGGGGTAGGAAACGCATAGGGACAAAAATAAGCAATTGGTCTGCGCCGGGGCCATTATCGTGCCGCGGCTGCCAGGCAACGCACCCAGCGCCGGGCGCTCCCTACCCCCCTGCGGCGGGCCAAAGCCGGCTGGCCACTCCGCGCGGCGCGGCTACCTTGCGGCCATGTCCGTTGTCCTGACCGAGTTGCATTACCTGCCATCTATTCCGTTTTTTCAGCAGCTGCTCCAGGCTGATGAGCTGCTGCTCGATGCTCACGAGCACTACCACAAGCAGACGTACCGCAACCGCTGCCTCGTGCTCACGGTGCAGGGCCCGCAGCCGCTCACGGTACCGGTAGTTGATGGTGCCCGCGCCGCGAAGGTGCGCACCAGCGAAATCGAGATTGACTACCGCCAGAACTGGCGGCACCGCCATTTTCGCACTCTGCAAACCGCCTACGGGGCCTCGCCGTATTTTGGCTACTACGCTGATTATTTGCAGGATATCTACGCCCAAAAGCCCGCCCGGCTCTGGGAGTTGAACCTAGCTTTTCTCCAACTGTTATTCCGCTGCCTTCGCTGGCCGCTGGCCGTGCAACTCACGCAAGACTACCTCCCCCCAATCTCACTGAATCACTCAATCACGAACTCACCGCTCGACCGGCGCGACTTTCTGACACCCAAAGCTATGCCGGCCGGGTCCGAACCTGACAGACCGTCGCCCCGGCCCTACCCCCAGGTATTTGGTACCGCATTTGTACCAAACCTTAGCGTATTGGACTTGCTATTTATGCAAGGGCCGCGGGCGGGGCAGTTTTTGTAGGCCTGGGAGAAGGTCAATTTTATTTTGTCCGAACCTTCGCTCCCAGGCGCTTGTTTTTCAAATATTCCGCTTTCCTTTACGTATCTGCGTAGCGTAACTATTCAGGCCGTTTTCGGTACAGCTACTATCTGCGTCTTATTTATATCTTGCTTGCATGGAAGCTAAATTTTCAAACCGCGTCAAGGAGGTTATTTCCTTGAGCCGGGAGGAGGCCATCCGGCTGGGCCACGACTACATCGGCACTGAGCACCTGCTCCTGGGCATGATTCGCGAAGGCGAAGGCACGGCCCTGGGACTGCTCAAAAAGCTCGGCGTAGCCACCGATGAGCTGAAGTTTGCCCTCGAGCAAGCCACGCGCAACACGGCCTCCACCCAGGGCACCAGCATTACCGGCTCGATTCCGCTAACCAAGCAGACCGAGAAGGTGCTGAAAATCACCTACCTCGAAGCCAAGATTTTCAAATCGGAAATCATTGGCACCGAGCACTTGCTCCTCTCTATTCTGCGCGATGAGGACAACATTTCTTCTCAAATTCTTTCCAAATTCAACGTGAACTACGAAACCGTGCGCGATTCGCTTGACTATCACGGCGCCGCTCCGAACACGACCGGCCCCAAGGCCGGCCCGGAAGCTGACGACGATGATGACCGCCTCTTTGGGCAAGGCCAGGGCGCTGGCGGCCGGGGCCAGGGTGCCCAGGGCGGTGCTGCTGGCGCTGGGGCCAAGCGGGCCGGCGAAAAATCGCGCACTCCGGTGCTCGATAACTTCGGCCGCGACCTCACCAAGATGGCGGAAGAAGACAAGCTCGACCCCATCGTGGGCCGCGAAAAAGAGATTGAGCGCGTAGCTCAAGTGCTGAGCCGCCGCAAAAAGAACAACCCGATTCTGATTGGCGAGCCGGGGGTAGGCAAAACGGCGATTGCCGAAGGCCTGGCCCTGCGCATTATCCAGAAAAAAGTGAGCCGCGTGCTGTTCAACAAGCGCGTAGTGACCCTGGATTTGGCCTCGCTGGTGGCCGGCACCAAGTACCGCGGCCAGTTTGAGGAGCGCATGAAGGCCGTGATGAACGAGCTGGAAAAGTCGCCCGACGTGATTCTGTTCATTGATGAGCTGCACACGATTGTGGGTGCCGGCGGGGCTTCGGGCTCGCTCGATGCCTCGAACATGTTCAAGCCGGCCCTGGCCCGCGGCGAAATTCAATGCATCGGCGCGACTACGCTGGACGAGTATCGGCAATATATTGAGAAGGATGGCGCGCTGGCCCGTCGCTTCCAGATGGTGATGGTGGACCCCACTACCCCCGAGGAAACGATTGAGATTCTGCACAATATCAAGGATAAGTACCAAGACCACCACCACGTGGTGTACACGGACAAGGCCATTGAGCAGTGCGTGAAGCTGAGCGACCGCTACATGAGCGACCGCTTTTTGCCGGACAAAGCCATCGATATTCTCGACGAAGCCGGTGCCCGCGTGCACATCAACAACATCGTGGTGCCGGAGGATATTCTCAAGCTCGAAGAGCAGATTGAGAACATCAAGGGTGAGAAAAACCGCGTGGTGAAATCGCAGCGCTACGAGGAAGCCGCCAAGCTTCGCGACACGGAGAAGAAGCTATTGGAGCAGCTCGAATCGGCTAAGAAAAGCTGGGAAGACGAGACCAAGAAGAAGCGCTACACGGTGAAGGAGGAAAACGTGGCCGAGGTAATCGCCATGATGACCGGCATTCCCGTGAACCGCGTGGCCCAGAACGAAAGTCAGAAGTTGCTCAACATGGGTGAGGAACTTCAGGGCAAGGTAATCGGCCAGGAAAAAGCCATCAAGCAGTTGGTGAAAGCCATCCAGCGCACCCGCGTGGGCCTGAAAGACCCGAAGAAGCCAATTGGTTCGTTCGTGTTCCTCGGCCCGACGGGGGTAGGCAAAACGGAATTGGCGAAGGTGCTGGCTACCTATCTCTTCGACAAAGAAGATGCGCTGGTGCGCGTGGATATGTCGGAGTATATGGAGAAGTTCAGCGTCTCGCGCCTGGTGGGCGCGCCTCCCGGCTACGTGGGCTACGAAGAGGGTGGCCAGCTGACGGAGAAAATCCGTCGTAAGCCCTACTCGGTTATCCTGCTCGACGAGATTGAAAAGGCGCACCCCGACGTGTATAACCTGTTGTTGCAGGTGCTGGACGACGGCATTCTGACTGACGGTCTGGGCCGCAAGGTGGACTTCCGCAACACGATTATCATCATGACCTCGAACATTGGGGCGCGTGACTTGGCGGACTTCGGCGCGGGCATCGGCTTCGGCACGAAGTCGCGCAACGAGAACATGGATGAGTTGACGAAGGGCACGATTACTAACGCCTTGAAGAAGACTTTCTCGCCCGAGTTCCTCAACCGCTTGGATGATGTGATTGTCTTCAACTCGCTGGAGAAGAAGGATATCCATAAGATTATCGAAATCAGCCTCAGCAAGCTACTGAGCCGTGTGCTAGCGCTTGGCTACAAGGTGGAGCTGACGGAGAAAGCCAAGGATTTCGTGTCCGAGAAAGGCTACGACCCCAAGTACGGCGCACGGCCGCTAAACCGGGCCATCCAGAAATACATCGAAGACCCGATTGCCGAGGAAATCCTGAAAGCCCAATTGTTGCACGGCGACATCATCACGGCCGACTACGAAGAGGGTAAGGAGGAATTGACATTCAGCATCGCCAAGAGCGATGAGGCGCCCAACCTGCCTAGCGACGAGCGGCCCGAAGAAGCGCCCTCGGAGCCGGAGGCTGGCGAGGCCAAGTAAGTGATTTAGGAGTTGAAGAGGCCGGTCCCGCTCTGCGGGACCGGCCTTTTTATTGGGCGTGGCGCGGGACCTTCTTATTCA
This sequence comes from Hymenobacter psoromatis, assembly GCA_001596155.1. Classification (NCBI taxonomy): domain Bacteria; kingdom Pseudomonadati; phylum Bacteroidota; class Cytophagia; order Cytophagales; family Hymenobacteraceae; genus Hymenobacter; species Hymenobacter psoromatis. Next base: position 1,799,958 of record CP014771.1, read on the forward strand.
ACCACTAGCTTTATGTATCCTATTGACTTACATAGTTTTGTGAGCAAAAATTTATTCAATCCGTAAAGGCTTGCAACCGGATTGCTGGCGGCGGGAGTAAACTAAATCTGGCAAGTCTCGTTCGTTCAGTTGTTTAACCAACTCATCTTTTCCACTACCCCATGAAAATCACCTCCCTAAGCGTCGCCCTCGTGAGCGGCTTGCTCTTTGCCAGCAGCTGCTCGTCGAGCACCGATAGCAAGAAAATGGCTGATGATGCCAACGATAAGAAGATTGAGAAGACGGATTCGGCCAACACCAACGGCGGCGCGATGGCCACCGCCGGCTCGGAAGGCAACGCCAAAGACGTGTCCGATTACATGGTGGCGCTGGCCAACACCGGCCGCGCCGAGTATGAGATGAGCCAGGTAGCGGCCAAGCGAGCCACCAACCCGGCCCTGAAGGAATTTGCCACCAAAGTAACGGGCACGCACGCCAAGGACGAGGAGGAGATGAAAGGCGAAGCAGCCAAGCTCAACATCACGCTGCCTACTACGCTCTCCAACGACAGCCAGGACATGCTCAATGGCCTGAATAAGGAGACGAAGACAATGGACTTCGAGAAGAAGTATCTCGACAACATGGTGGATATCAACGATAAGGCCATCAGTAAGGAGAAGGATATGATGGGCAAAACCACCAACACCGACCTCAAAGCCTACGCGCAGAAAATGATGGACGACGACCAGAAGCACATGGCCGAAGCCAAAACGCTACGCAGCACGATGAAATAGGCCAGGTGCTAACCCGGCGACGTTAACAAAGCCCCACCGGTGCTCCGCGATAAAAGCGGAGCACCGGTGGGGCTTTGCTGTATCTGCTACTTTGCGCTTAGCCGCCCTGCTTGCTACCCCCGCTTTTGGTGTCGTCGTTGTTAATGCTTTTGCGCTGCTTGGTCTGGCTGGCCTGGCCAAAGCGGTAGGCGAAGCTGAACCGGAAGGCGCGCTGGTAGGAGCGCGACTCGGTGTGTTCGGTAAAGTACTGGGTAGTAGTGGTAGTGCGGTAGGGCCAGTAGGCGTTGAACGGGCTGCCGAAATTGAGCACGAGGTCGGCTTTTTCCTTTAGCAAGCTCTTTTTCACGCCCATCTGGTAGTAGAGGTTGGCGGGGCCGGTACCCTGAATTTCGGGGGTGCGCAGGGATGCATAGATAAATCCCTGCACCGTGAATCCTTTGTTCAGCTTGTAGGAAGTATTGCCATTAATACCCGCCGTGAAGCCTTTGCGCTCCGCGTTGAGGGCCACGCTGCGGCGCACGATGTACTGCACGTCGGGGCCGGCGCTGAGGTCCCACTTGGGCAGCGGTTTGGCCGAGAGGTACACGTTGAACTGGTAGTAGGTGTTGGCCGCCACGTTGGCAAACGTCTGGACCGTCACGCTGGGGTCGGGCACGATGCTGGCGGGCACCGCCACGAGCGGGTTGGTGGTGAGGAAGCGGACTTGCTCGATGGCATTGCCGGTGTGGCGCACCGACAGCGAAGCATTGATGCTCGTGGTTTTGATGTTGGTGTTGTAGCTCAGCTCGTAGGAATCCGTCAGCTCGGGGTTGAGATTGGGGTTGCCGAAAGAAATATTCTTGGCATCGGAGCGGTCGATAAACGGGTTGAGGTAATCGATATACGGCCGGGTAATGCGGCGGCTGTAGGCAGCGCGCAGGCTGGTGGCATCGCTGAAAGCATAGCGGGCGTTGCCATTGGGCAGCGGCGTCACGTAGCTGCGCGTGAAGCCGGGGCTATTCACAAAATCGGCCGCCAGACTGGTGCGCTCCACCCTACCCCCCAGGCTGGCGCTGAGCTTCTTACTCAAGCCAAAACCGTAGGTGGCGTAGGCCGCCTGCACATCCTGCGAATAGTTGAAATTGGTGGAGCGCCGGGCCGAGCGGGTAAAATCGGGCGACAGCGCTGAGTACAGCGTATCGACGTCGGCAATGGAGCCAGTGCGGCGAAAAATGGCTTTGAGACCCATCTCCAGGGTTTTCTTATCGCCGAAGGGCTGCGTGAAATCGGTCTGAAACGTGAAGGTGTGGCCCGGCGTGCGGCCCCGGCTGCGTTCGCGGTAGCTGGCCTGGCTCTGCTCCAGCGGGATTGCCGAGTTGGGGTACTGGTCGAAGTCGTAGCCAAAAGTGCCAGTGTTGAGTGCGTACTGACCCAGGGCGCTCCACTCCTTGCGGGCCTGCTTAAAGGTGCGGGTGTAGGTGCCGGTGCCCTCCACGTTGAGGCCGCCAAAAATATTCTTGGTAGCGCGCGTGTACAGCGGATTACTCACCGGAAAAGCAGCCTGGTCCTGGCTAAAAAGGTTCTGCGTGGTGTTGCCGGCGTAGTGATTTATAGAGCCGGCCAGTGAAAAGCTGTGATGCTCGGCGGGGTCGTAGTCGAGGCCCAGCGTGCCGTATTGCCACATCCCTTTATTATAAGAGGTACCGCTCTGGCGCAGGGTATCGTTGCCGAGGGAAGTGTAGTTGATGCGCTCGCGGCTGAAAGTGCCGGGATTGTACCAGGCACCCGCGTTGGCCGACGAGGTGAAGCCGATTTTCCCCTTCCGAAAATTCAGCGCGGAGTTGAAATTGCTGTTGCGGTTGCCTCCACTGGCCCCCACGCGGCCATTCACGCCCTGGTCCACGCCTTTTTTCAGGATGATATTAATGATGCCCGCCGTGCCTTCGCCATCGTATTTGGCCGAGGGGGTAGTGATAATTTCCACGCTCTTAATCTGGTCGGCCGGAATGCTCTTGAGCGCTTCGGCCAGGTTGCTGGCCAGCGTGGGCGAGGGCTTGTTATTAACGAGCACCTTGAAGTTGGCTGAGCCGCGCATTTTCACGTTGCCATCGCCATCCACGGCCAGCAGCGGGGCTTTGCGCAGCACGTCCTGGGCGGTGCCGCCGGCGTTGCTCACGTCCTGGTCGGCATTATAGACGAGGCGGTCGGGCCGCACTTCCACCATCGGTTTCTGGCCCACTATCACGGCCTCGCCGAGCGCCTGGGCAGCGGTGGGCAGCAGGAAGGAGCCGACCGCCGTGGCCCCTACCCCCACCGTCACGGGGCGGGTGCGGGTGCCGTAGCCCACATAGCTGGCCCGCAGCCGGAAGGTGCCGGCGGCCAGCTTGCTGAAGGAGAAATGGCCCTGGTCGTCGGCCGCTACGCCGGTGATGGGCTTTTCGCCGGCCGCCGGCAGCAGCAGCACCGTGGCGTAGGCCACTGGCTGGCGGCTCAGCGAGTCGAGCACCGTGCCGCTGAGCGAGCCAGTAGCACTGGGCACGGCGGGGGGGTAGGGGTCTGGGCGGCGGCCGGGCCACCCAGGCACGGCAGCAGCAGCAAGGCGGCCAGCCGCCAATACGTAGTTGTTTTCACAAGTGAGCGATAAGAAAGCGCAGTATGGCGATATGGATGCTCCATCCTGCTTGTTGGTTGCTTAAGGGCCGGCTGTTTTTTTTCAGCCGCTGCCCCGCCTACCGGGTCAGCGGCCCAAATGTTACAGCGAGTTGCGCCGGGGGCCAGCATCAGGTTGTTTTTCACCATTAAAAAAGGGGGAGGGGGTAGGAGAAGACCGCAACAAAGGTCCGCCCCTACCCCCTGCCCGGCGCGCCAGGTCATTATCTGAGCCGTCCCAACTTATGATTTGGGCCGCGTCACTTCGCTGGGTGCCTGGCCCAACAGCTTCTTAAACACGCGATTAAACGTTGATTTGGAGTTGAATCCGCTGTCCAGCGCCACGCCTACCAGCGAGTAGTGGCCAAAGCGCGGGTCGGCCAGCTTGCGGCGCGCCTCTTCCACGCGGTAGGTATTCACGAAGTCATTGAAATTCTGCCCGCAGCCCATATTAATGACTTTAGAGAGCACGCCGGGATTGGTGCGCAGGCGCTGGGCCAACTCGGTAAGGGTCAATTCGGGCTCCAGCCAGGGCTGCTCGGTGGCCATGAGGGCCAGCAGCTTGTCGCGCCAGGGCAGCAGCTCAGGTGGCAGCGCGGTGGGGCGCGCGGCGGCTTCGGCCTCAGCGAGGGGGGTAGGCGGGTCGGGGGCAACCGTTGGCAGCGGGGCGGCGGGGGCGGCTGCCGGCACTTGCGTTGCTGCTTGAGGCAGCGCCCCGGCCGGGCCGGGCACGGGTGCCCCGAAGCGCAGTGGCGTAGTAGCGGCGGCATAATTAGCCTGAATGCCGACCACGATGAGCCCGTAAATCAGGATACCATTCAGAGCATAAAAATACCAGGCCGTATCATAGCTGAAATCATACACAATACTAAGCGCCGAATAAAGTAGATTCACGGCTAGTACGGCCAACTGCAGGAGCAATAATTGCCGCAAACCGGCGAAGCGCAGGCGCTCGGGGTCCGAGAAATTATCGTTGAGGTAGTGGCGGTAGCGGCGATAATCAGCTAGTGTCCGTAGGCCGTAGGCTAGCAGCAGCCCATAACCAAGCCAGGCCAGCGAGGTAGTAAGCGAGTCGAGAAACTTAGAAACCGGCCCCTGCGTGCCGAAATGGGCAGGCAGCACCCGCCCCCGCAGGCCGTGGTACCACAGCAAGTCATAAACCGCAGCGCCCGCCCACAGGGCAACTTGCCCTAGACCCAGCCACAGTTGTCGCCCCTTTTGCCAGACAAACTCTTGATTAGTAAGGCTTCGGAAGTATAAGTAGTAAGCGGGTCCCAGGGCCAGGCCCGCCTGCCAGGGTATGTAGAACATGAAGGTGGAGTATCCGTCGTGGCTATCGTACCAGCCGGCGTAGCCCAGCATCCAGTGGGCCACATTTAACGTGGGCAGCAGGATGAGCAGCGCCAGCAGCGCGTCGGGGGCGGCCCCGCGCCGGGCGGCCCGGCCCAGCAGCCACAGCGTAGCCACCGCCCCCGGCACCACAAACAGGAGCAGCAGCGAGCTGCGCGGACCAAAGCTGAAGAGCATAGCCCCAAAAGTACGCCGCGAGCCATAAGGATTTATCGCTATTCTCCCGTAGCTTTGGGGTATCTCCCCCGCTTTTCCGGCTCCGCTATGCACATCCTCCGCCACGTTGAGTTAACGCGTGTTTTCTTCGTCGATATCGAAACCGTGCCGGGCTACGCCACCCACGCTGAGCTACCCGAAGCCCACCAGCCGCTGTGGGAGAAATTTTGTGAGAAGCGCCACGCCCGCGAGCTGGCCGACGGCCAGACCCACGCGGAGCTATTTAGCAAGGGCGGCCTCTACGCCGAGTTTGGCAAGGTGGTGTGCATCTCGGTGGGCTTTTTCCGGCCGCTGAAGGATGAGACATTGGAGTTTCGCACCAAATCCTTCGCCGACGACGACGAGTGCGCGGTGCTGCGCGGCTTTGGGCAGTTTTTGCAGCGCTACGCTCCCTACGGCGGCCGCTACGCCAAGCTCGACACGGCGGGCCCCGACGGCCACTTTCTCTGCGCCCACAATGGCCGCGAGTTCGACTACGCCTACTTGGGCCGGCGTATGCTCATCTGCGGGCAGCCCATTCCGCCCATGCTCGACGTGGCCGGCCACCGGCCCTGGGACCTGCCCCACCTGCTCGACACGATGGACCTCTGGAAGTTTGGCGACAACAAGGGCCACATTTCCCTACCCCTGCTGGCGGGCTTGTTCAACATCCCTTCGCCCAAAGACGATATCGACGGCTCGCAGGTAGCCCACGTTTACTGGGAAGAGAAGAATCTGGGCCGCATCGTGGTGTATTGCGAGAAAGACGTTATCACGACGGCGCGCGTTTACCTGCACTACACCGGCCAGCAAGCGCTTTGGCCCGAAGTGCAGCTCACGCAGGTGGCCTGGCAGGTAACGCCCGCCGCCACCTGATTTATAGTCTCCAGTACCATGCTCCCAGTAGAAGGTCGCCTCCCGGCGGCCTTTTTTTGTATCCAACCGGGTAGCACATCATGCTACGCCAGCAAGCTTAATCACTTTAATCCAATTTGCATAATTTCCGCAATTAGTTTAAAGTTTTATAAACGCCTTTTTTCATTCACTCTAAATCTCGAATTAATTCAATAAAATTGAAAATATTTCTGCTTAATAGCGCTAAAAACGCGCATTTTCGAAATTTTCTCCTACATTTACTATCGCTTAGCTAGCAGTTAAAAGAAAGCAATTGCGAATTATCATTAGTTTATTTTTTAGTAGAATAATTATAATTATCAACTCAACAAGCTATTGTTAGAAAACTACTATTTGGTTAAACCCTTTACCTTTTACTTCATGCGTTTACCTTTATCATTATCTCTACTACTATTAGCAGGTTTACTAAGTAACTTTACCGCCCTGGCCCAAGTAGTAGCGCCCAGCCAGGGCGGTGAGGTTGGCTTGGTCTTGGTAACGTCCAGCACGCTGGAAATAACTTTTGGCACCACCGGCAATGGCCAGGGACGGGTAATTGCCATAGCAGCTACGAAAGATGGGATGCCCGTGAAACTGGCCGCAACCAATGGCACTTTTTACAGCGCCGCTACTGCATATGGGCAGGGTAGCGCCTTGAGCCAGGGGTACGTGGTATATGTTGGAACCGGCCACTCTGCCACCATTACCGGGCTTAAACCGAGCACGTCCTACTACATTACTGATACGGAATACAATACTGATAATACTGATATTTTATACAATACATATGGTGTTAGCATGTCCGTATCTACCAGACCTGCCACAGCACCGATTATAGCCCCTCTTCCTGTTGAGCTAACCACTTTCACCGGCGCGGTTGATATCCGCAATCTGGCTACCTTAAATTGGACTACCGCTACTGAGCAAAACACTGCTTATTTCGCCCTTGAGCGTTCAGCCGACGGCACTGCATTCGCCGAGGTTGGCCGAATTGCGGCGGCTTCTACCAGCAACAAACCGCTTAACTACCAGTGGCCAGACAAGCAGCCGTTGCAGGCAGTTACTTATTATCGCCTGCGGCAAGTTGACCAGGATGGCACAGCTCATTACAGCCAGGTACTCACGCTGCTACCCACGGCTGCTACCAGCTCGGCGAAGTCCGTGGATGTATATCCAAATCCGAGTGCTGGCCAAACCATCCAATTGCTAGTGCAAGGCTATACCGGAGAGCCGCTTCACTTACACCTGGCTGATGCACTGGGCCGTACGGTTATGACTCAGACTATTATTCCCGCCGACGCCCATTATCTTACTGCCCTATCCCTTCCCCAGGACATCGCTTCCGGCACTTATATCTTAACGCTCGCCGGTAGCGGCAGTCCCATCCAAAAGCGCATCGTTGTGTCTGATTAGTTATAAGACAAGGTTAGTTATTTTTATCGCATATTATTTAGTTACCTGAAGAAGGTAAAAAGCTCCTCTTTGCAGAGGAGCTTTTTTATTTGGCCCCGCTGCGTAGAGGCCGATTTCATGCAGGTTTATGGAGCGAATTGGGCGGTTGGTCGTACGTAGCCTGCCAGTCGCCCTTCGCATATACCTCACCTCTTGATGCCGGACTCAGACACCAGAAGATTTTTGTCGAAAATTCCTAAAAATTATGATAAAATAGCACATTAGTCACATTTTTTTTACATTTGGCTAGCTGAACCGGATGTTCGTCGTATATTTGATTGTCGATTTTCTCCTGTTTCTTATTGACATCATGCAAACACTTCTAAACACATATTCATTCGCTTCTCATACCGCATGGATGCGAATGACCGCTAGGGCCAGCTATGGGCTCTTAGCCAGCCTCACGCTACTGCTATTGCTGGGCTTCGGCAATCAGGCGAAAGCAGCCGATTTTGTCCAAAACTCCGTTACGTTCAGTAGCGGTGGGGGCCAATACGGAGGTTCGAATACCACAAATGGCACTTATTATACGAATGTGGCGGGCAGCCCCGGTCCCAAGTTCACTACTTCCGTCACGAACCTGGGCTCGTTCGACCGCGGCACTGGCTTCCTAACGTTGGGGGCCGCGTCGGTTACGACAGAAGCCAGCAACGAAAATATTGTTTCAACGCAGGTATTTTACCGGGTTTACCAGGTTATACCGGGCACCACTACTCCAATAGCTGCAAATCCACCAGCCTCCTCGCCGCTGGTTCTACTGCAGTCAACTAGTCAGCTAAACAGCACTAACGGCGTTACAACCAGGACCTGGCAATCTACCAACGCGGCTGATATCCTGAATGCTACTCCAGGGGAGGGTTCCTACGTGCTGGATTTTTTCTTCCAGTTCACTAATAACACGACCACCACTGACTCTAATGGTAATGTCACCACTACTGCTACCACTAAGAATGATGACAACAGTGGCAATTTTTACAGCACCACTTTTACGGTAACGGGTAGCGTACCAGCAACCTGGACCGCAGCTGCTAACAACAACGACTGGTCTAATGGTAGTAACTGGTCTACGGGAATTCCGCCCGGTAAGACCACCGATGTCACGATTCCTTTTGTTGACCCTTCAGTTAATAAATCTTTTCCTTACCCGGTGGTTGCCGATGGGCAGCGAGTTCAGGCGCGCACGCTCACTTTAACCCCCGACCCCAATAGCCCCTCGGGAGGCACGGTAACTATAAACGGTGGCGAGCTGCAACTGTTTGGTGACCTTAAAGACCCCACCGGGACCGGCCTTTCTCAAAACGGGGGACTGTTCACCCTAGCTGGTGGCAACCAAGCCTTTGACGGTGAAACGTTCACAGACATTGTGATACAGGGACAAGGTGCTAAAACGCTTAAAAATAAAATGTATGTAACTTCCAGTCTGACGTTTGCTCCTTCTGCCGGGGGCAATACACTCATAACTCAAACTGGAAACGCTACTCTTTACAATGTTGAATTAGAATCCGGTGCTGTAGTGAATGGTGAAACTGAGAACAGCTTTGTATTGGGCTACATCCGTGTGACTTCACGACCTATGCTACCGAATACTAGCAATGATTTCGGTAATATCGGGGTTTTTCTAACGACTACATCCGGTAGTAATTTCAATATAACAACAACTCGTTATACTGGGTATGCCTATAAGAGCGCGGATGGACGGAGTGCTAGTGTAAAGAGAAGCTTTACGTTTTCACCCGACAAGGCAACTTCTTTCAGCTATATCATCTCAATTCATTACCTCAATTCAGAACTTAATGGCAACACCGGGTCTAGTCTGGTTGTTTTCAGCTCCCCTTCGCGGACATCTAATTTTACCTATGTTGGTAAAACGGCTTATGACGCGGGCAATCAATTAGTAACGGCTCAAGGAACGGGCACGCTTGCTACTACGTTTATTCTCGCCGAAATCGCCCCGCTACCCGTTACACTTGTCAGCTTCACGGCTACTGCCACGGCGCAGGGCGCGGCGCTGCTACGCTGGGTTACGGCTACGGAAACCAGCAACCGGGGCTTCGACATTGAGCGGCAGCTGAATGCTAACGATACCTGGCAGTCGGTGGGCTTCGCGGCGGCAGGTGCCACCACGGGCAGCACCTACGTGTTCACGGACAAGAGCCTGACGAGCGCGCCGGCTTCGACCCAGGCTTACTACCGCCTGCGGCAGGAAGATTTGGACGGCAAGGTGACGTTCTCGCCGGTGGCGGTTATCAACCGCAACGCGGCCATAGCCTCTACGGAGCTCACGCTGAGCCCGGTGCCGGTTGGCGGCAGCGATAACCTGTCGGTAGGGCTGGCGGAAGCCGGGCAAGCCGGAATTATGGTTGCCGTTATCAACACGCAGGGTCAGCGCCTGCTAAGCTTCACCACGCAGGCCAGCGCCGACGCGGCCCTGAGCCTGCCGGTAACCAGCCTGGCGGCCGGCGTTTACATCGTGACCGTGCAAGTGCCGGGTCAGGCCGCGCGCCACGCGCGCTTCGTGAAGCTGTAAACTTGATTTGATACTAAAAGCAGAACGACCAGCCGGGCTAGCCTCGGCTGGTCGTTCTGCTTTTGGGCTACTGGTGAAACACTTGGATTATCTGGTTTCGTGTCGTTGCTTTGCCGGCTCATCTTGCATAAAGGCACTGTTGGCGGCATGACTACTCCTTTTCTTCGTCGGCTGCCGCTGGTTGGGCTTCTATTGGTTGCCAGCCTGGAGGTATTTCTGGTGCGTCCGCCCCGGCCAGCGCCGGCTACGGCACCGGGTTCCGAGTTTTCGGCGCAACGCGCGCTCCGCGACGTAGCCGTGATAGCGAGCCAGCCGCACCCGCTGGGGTCGCCCGCGAATGCTCGCGTGCGGGACTACTTGCTGAAGCGCTGCCGCGAGCTGGGGCTGACGGCAACTGTGCAGGATACCAGCATTGTATTGGCTGAAAATGGCCAGCTGCTGGCAGGGCGCGTGCAGAATATCATTGCCCGGCTACCCGGCCGGCAGCCGGGCGGCCGGGCGGTGCTGGTGCTGGCGCACTACGACTCGCAGCCCCACGCGCCTGGTGCCGGCGACGATGGCGCGGGCGTAGCCGCGATGCTCGAAACCATGCGGGCGCTCCGGGCCGGGCCACCACTTCTGCACGATGTTATCTGGCTGTTCAGCGACGGCGAGGAAGCGGGCCTGCTCGGGGCGCGGGCCTACGCGCGCGATACGGCCCGCTTGCGGCGTGAGGTGGGGGTAGCGCTCAATTTTGAGGGCCGGGGCAACGCGGGTCCCAGCCTGACGTTCGAAGTCAGCCCGCAAAACGGCTGGGTGATGCGTGAATACGCCCGCGCGGTTCCCTACCCCATCGCCTCGTCGCTGTTCTACGAAGCCTACCGGCACCTGCCGAATGATACGGATTTTACGCCCCTGCGCGCCGCGGGCCTGACGGGACTCAACTTCGCGTTTGTGGGCGGCTACCCCTACTACCACAGCCCCGCCGACACGCCCGCGCACCTCGACCTGGGCTCGCTGCAACACCACGGCTCGTATATGCTGAGCCTGGTGCGGCATTTTGGCAGCATCTCGCTGGCCCAGACCAAGGCCCCCGATGAAACGTTTTTCAACCCGATAGGCCACTGGCTGGTGCACTACCCGGCCGCCTGGAACCTACCGTTTACCCTGTTGTCGCTCGGCCTGCTGGGGCTGGCTATCGTGGTGGCCTACCAGCGGGGGCGGCTGAGCATCGGCAGCCTGCTGGGTGGCGCGCTGGCCTGGCTGGGCGGGCTGGCGCTCATGCTGGGGGTAGGCTGGGGCTTACTCAAACTAATTGCCGCGCTCTACCCGCAATACGGCGCGTTCTATGACCAGGCTTCGTACAACGCGCCGGCTTACCAAACGGCGCTGCTGGCGCTGGGCGTGGGCGTTTTCACGGCCTACTATGGGTGGCTGAGCCGCTACTTGCGGCCGGGCTCACTGGTGGGCGGGGCGCTGCTGCTGGTGGCCTTGCTGGCAGGGCTGCTGCAATGGCAAGCGTCCTCCTCGGCCTTCCTGCTCACGCTGCCGCTGCTGGCCGCTACCCTGGCCTGGGGCCTGCGCCTGAGCCAGGCGGCCAGCCCTACCCGCCAACCTGGCATCGGGCTGGGGCAATGGCTGCTGGCGCTGCCGGCAGTGGCGCTGCTCAGCCAGTTGATAGCCTTGTTTTTCGTGATATTTGGGCTGGGCCTGCTGGTGCTGGTGCCACTGCTGGTGAGCGCGGTGCTGCTGGGTTTGCTGCTGCCCGTGCTGCTGCCCATCGTGAGCCCGCCCGCGGGGCCAAATCGGCGGGCGGCTATCAGCTGGGCTTTGCCGGCGCTGGCTTTTGCCGCGGCGCTGGTAGCGCTGGGGGTAGGGCACATCACCCGCCAGCCCACGGCCGACCGGCCGCAGCAGACGTATCTTTTATATGCCCTTGATGCCGCGCGGCAGCGGGCTTATTGGCTATCGGCCCTGGCCCGGCCCGATGCCTGGACTAGCCACGTTCTGACCCAGCCGCAGTATCAGCCGCTGCCGACGCTCTACCCGCAGTCAACCGTGCCCATTCTGCACCAGGCCGCGCCCGTGCTGGCCCTGTCTCCGCCTACCCTCGTCCTTTTGGCCGATGAAAGCACGCCCGCCCAACGGCGGCTGCGCGTGCGGCTGGCACCCGGCCGGGCAGACGTAAGCAGCTTAGTAATAAGCATAACCACAGCTACCCGCGTGCAGACGCTGCGTGTGGCAGGCCAGGCCATAGCGCCCGCAGACTTGCTTCCCAAGGCCGGCACTACCAGCCTTACGTTCTTCGCGCCGCGCGCGGCGGGGGAGCTTATCGAGCTGAGCACAGCGGGCAAAGGGCCGGTGCAGCTGGCCGTTACGACGCGCAGCCTGGGCCTGCCCCCCGTGCCGGGCCTACCGCCCCTACCCCCCACTACGGTGCCGGAGCCCGGCTACAACAGCTTCACTACCCAGGTGCGGCAGGAGTTCCGGCTGTAAGACGCGCGGCTACCAGTTATCGTCGGCCACTTTGCCGCTCACGCGCTGGCGAATGCTGCTGGCCTGCTGGCGGCCGCTGCGGTAGATGGCGTCGATGGTGGATTGCAGCACCGGGCGGGGGTAGCCGTTGGCATCAAAGGTTAGTGCGTTGGGCGTCAGGTAATTTTCGATGGGCGTAACGGCGCCCTGGCCCTGGCCGCTGTCGAAGGCAAAGTCGGTGATGATGTAGCGGAAGCGGCCGGGCTTCACCTGGATAGTGACGCTGCGCCAGAGCGGCACCTGCACATTGGCCCCCAGCAGATTCTGCATCACCAGCTCGCTGGCCTTGCCGCTCAAAATGCCACCGGCCTCGTCGGCCTGGCTGAGGGTAGGCTTCACGGGGCCGGGCGCGGTGGCAAACCACTCTCTGGCGCGGGCGTAGAGCTGGGCCTGGGTAGCGCCCGGCACCTGCACCACCGCCCGAAACGACACCTTGCCGGTGGCCGAATCCGTGGGCAGCGGGTTGACCCAGCCACGCGGCCGGGGCAGCTTCAACTGGGTTTGCGCGGCGGCAGGTGAGCCCGCGCCCAGTAGCGCGAGCAGAAGGAGAACGTATTTCATAAGCTGGGTTTACGCAAAGCAGCTGCGGCGGGGTTGTGCGGCACGAAGCGGCCGGCAGCCAGGCACTTTGCAACTATCCTTCCAATTCGCAATGCCAGGGCACCAGCGCTGTTTTATACTCCTCGCGAAGTAGGGTGCGGGGCTTACCCCCGCCCATCGTTGAACATTTAGCGCTGGATTTGTGCAACGACGGGCGGGGGCAAGCCCCGCACCCTACTTTTGTTCGCAGACCATTTCGCGACGATTATACCACTAAAAAAGCCCGCCAGACGCAAGGTCCGGCGGGCTTTTTTGGTATTTACTTTTCAAGTACGCTAGTTAAAGCTATGTCCTTTAGGGCAAGACTTTAGTTGCTACTCACTTTTGCCGGTCTTGTTCAGGCAAGGCTGTTTAATTTTTGATTGTCAGTTAGTTATTGCTATTTGCTCAATGACCGACGCCAGCGTTTAGCCAGCAGAATTTTATTCTAAAGCGACCCACTTTCAGTGGCTTCTTTCAGTCGGCTTTAGCCGAAACCGCCGAATTCCATTCGCTTTCAAACCTATGGACTTACAGTCCATAGTCGTTTAGTACGGGCGTTAATTCAGCGACGCCACGTCAATCACGAAGCGGTATTTCACGTCGCCTTTCAGCATGCGCTCGTAGGCTTCGTTGATGTGCTGGATATCAATCAGCTCAATATCCGACATGATATTGTGCTCGGCGCAGAAGTCGAGCATTTCCTGCGTTTCGGCGATGCCGCCGATGAGCGAGCCGACCATGCGGCGGCGCTTGGCGATGAGGTTGAAGGCGTGCAGGTGCGGCGCTTCGGAAGGCACGCCCAGCAGAATCATGGTGCCGTCGAGGCGCAGCAGGTTCACGTAGGCACCCAGGTCAAGTTGGGCCGATACGGTGTTGATAATGAAGTCGAAGTAGTTGCCCACCGCCTTCAGCTGCTCCTTGTCTTTGGTCACCACAAACTTGTGGGCACCCAGGGCTTTGGCATCGGCTTCTTTGCCGGCCGAGGTGCTGAGCACGGTTACTTCGGCGCCGAGGGCAGCGGCGAATTTCACGGCCATGTGGCCGAGGCCGCCCAGGCCCATTACGGCCACGCGGTGGCCGGCGCCTACTTTCCACTGGCGCAGGGGCGAGTAGGTGGTGATGCCGGCGCACAGCAGCGGGGCCACGCGGGCCAGGTCGAGCTTCTCGCTCACCTGAAGAGTATATTTCTCATCGACCACAATCTGCTGCGAGTAGCCGCCGTAGGTGGGCTGGCCGGTGGCGATTTCGCGGGCATTGTAGGTGCCGACCATGCCGGTGGTTTCGCAATATTGCTCCAGACCTTGCTGGCACGATGAGCACTCGCGGCACGAATCGACCATGCAGCCCACGCCGGCTAGGTCGCCCACTTTGAAGCCCTTTACGTGGTCGCCCACGGCCGATACGCGGCCCACGATTTCGTGGCCGGGCACCATCGGGAAAATCGAGCCGCCCCACTCATCGCGAATCTGGTGCAGGTCGGAGTGGCACACGCCGCAGAAAAGGATATCGATTTGCACATCGTGCGGGCCGGGCGCGCGGCGCTCCACGGTAAACGGCTCAAGGGGAATACTGGCGGCGGGGGCCGCGTAAGCTTTAGTGGCAGACATTAATGGCTGGTTTTAGTGAAAAATGCCTACAAAAACGCCGCGACGGCCCGGTGGGCAGCGGCGGCGCTTAGGTAGGGTTACGGGTTAACCAGCCGGGGCGGGCAAAGGTTGGGGCTGGGCCAGGGCTTCGGCCACCAGCCCGCGCATGCGCACCAGCGACTGCCGGGCGAAGCGGCGCTGCAACATGCGCCCGAACACCTTGAAACCCACCCAGTAGAACGGGTTGCGAATCGTGCCCTTCTGCGACATGGCATGAATGCGAAATTGCACCGCGCCGGTCGCCAGGTTTTTATGCACCGAAAAGTTAATCTGCCCCCGCTCGAAGTGGCCTTCGAGGGTGCGGTAGCCGTAGCCCCACACCCGCTCAGCGCCGCCGGAGGAGGGTAGGGCGGCCTCGTCCACCACATCCACGATGCGCACGCCGAAGAAAAAATGAAACACCAGAAACTGCGCCCGCAGCACCATCACGCGCTCGTCCAGCGGCTGGCTGGGGTCAAAATAGCCGGTTATCAGGTTGGGCGGCGGGAAGGCGTAGCGGCGCATAATGTCCTGAGCGGCCGCAAACGCGCCGGCCGGCGCGGGTGGGCCGGGGGCTTCGGCAGGCAGGTCGGTGGCGTAGTCGTCGAGGCGCCAGCCGCTGGCCGCCGTGTAGGCGTGCTGGTCGTCGGTGTCGTAGTTGACCTTGGTATGCGCGTACGTGGCGAGCCGGTCGCGGTATCGCCGCCAGGCAGCGGGGGGGGTAGGGGCGGGCAACGGCAGGGGGCTACTCATGCGAAACCTGCTGACTGGTGGTGCCATCGAGGGCGCGGCGCACGGTTTCGACTACCACCGGGCCCAGCGCCTCGCCGCCGCTGGCCTGGCCCACGCGCTGGCAAAACTCGACCCAGGTGGCTTCCTGCATCAGCCGGCCGCCGCCGAGCGTGTCGTAGGCGAAAGCCACCAGCCCGTCGCGCGAGCGGGCCAGCGAGTGAATCTCGAAGCGCAACGCATCAGGATAATTGTCCAGGGCGTGTACTTCGAAGCGAATGCGCCCGGCCTCGGGATGGCCTTCGAGGGTCACGAACTCAAAAAACGTGGCCCCGACCTCGGTCACGCGCACGCTGCCGTTCCAGGGACCCAGAATTTTGATGTGGAACTCGTCGCCGACGCGCAGCTGGCCGCGCTCGCCGTTGGTTTGCTCAAAATCGGCCAGCAGGCCCGGCGAAAACTGCGGCAAATCGGCCTGCACCAGCGCCATTATCTGCGCGGGCGGGTGATGCGGGCGCGCCACATCGAGGTAGTAGCGGCGCTCCAGGGCCGGGCCATCGCCACGGGCGGCCGGCTGCTCGGGATGAGACATTTTTATAAGTTAAAAATTAAAAATGCAAAATTAAAAGTTGGAATAAGCAGCTGGAAATACCTGTTGATTCGGCTCCAATTTACGTAGCGTAGCCCACGGCAAAAGGTTGTCGGCTACGCATGGCAGCCAGACCCAATTTTTAATTCATAATTCATAATTTTTAATCCAACAGAATGGCCTACTTCCGTCCGCCCGGCCCCGCGCCCGACCCGGCGCTGGTGCGCAGCCTCACCGAGCAGCAGCACGAGCTGCGCCAGCGGGTGCGCATGGAGCCCCTACCCCACCCGCCGCGCCTGATAGCGGGTTGCGACTCGTCCTTTCCGACGCCCGAAACCATTTTATCGGTGTTCGTGGTGCTGAAATTTCCGTCGTTGGAAGTGGTGGAGAAGGTCTATAATTACGGCCCGGTGCCGCTGCCGTACATCCCCGGCCTGCTGTCGTTTCGCGAGGCACCTAATGTTATCCAAACCTTTGCCAAGCTCACGCACCGGCCCGACGTAATTATGGTGGACGGCCACGGCATTGCGCACCCGCGCCGCATGGGCATTGCCGCGCACCTAGGCGTGCTGCTCGACATGCCCACTTTCGGCGTGGCCAAGAACAAGCTGACCGGCACTTTCCAGGAGCCCGCGCCCGAAAAAGGCAGCATCACTCCCCTGCTCGACGCCAAAACCGGCGAGTTGATTGGCGAAGTTATTCGCAGCAAAGACAAGGTGCTGCCGCTGTTCGTGAGCCCCGGCCACCGCTGCGACCAGGCCACCGCCACGCGCCTCACGCTGGCTTGCCTGCGCGGCTACAAGCTGCCCGAGCCCACCCGCCTGGCCGACTACTGGGCCGAGGAATTCAAGAAAGAAGTGCGGTAGGTGGTGAGTGGTGAAATGGTGATTAATAGAACGTCATTCCGAGCTTGCCGAGGAATCTCGCTCGCGCCGTTCGGGTTTCGTGCCGTTATGCGAGCGAGATTCCTCGGCAAGCTCGGAATGACGTTCTTTCGTTTACTGTTCATTGCTCACCGCTCATTACTCATCCGTCCTTAGCTTTACCCAAAGGCTGATTCTAACTTTTTAACAACGCCGGCAAAACGCGTTTTTTATGACAAAATACGCGGCGCTGCTGGCTTGGGTGGGTTTTTGGATGCTTGGCCTGGAGGCCGCGGGCCAGGCCCTGCCCCCCGCCGGCCCGCGCACCTGCGGCACTCAGCAGGCCGATGCCTGGCAGCAGGCCCAGCTGCAACAACGCCTGCCCGGCTACCGCGCCTCCAAACCCACGACCCGCGCCCTGCGCGCGCAACTGCGCACTACGGCCGCTACTACTTACACGCTGCCGGTGGTGGTGCATATCGTGTTCGATGGCGAGGCGGTGGGCACTGGCCTCAACATCAGCCAGGCGCAGGTGCAGTCGCAGCTTGATGTGCTGAACGAGGACTACCGCAACCGCAATGCTAACGGCGCTTCGGTGCCCGCGCCGTTTCAGCCGTTGCGGGCCGATGCGCAGTTTCAGTTTGTGCTGGCCCAGCGCGACCCGGCCGGCCGGCCGCTGGCCGAGCCGGGCATCGACCGCATCGACCGCAATGCCCAGGGCTTCGCGGCTCCGCCCTACGCGCAGGCGTATATCGATGGCACCATTAAGCCGGCTACTGACTGGAACCCCGACCAGTACGTGAATATCTGGGTTACTAATCTGAGCAACAATATCCTGGGCTATGCCCAATTTCCGGACAATACGGCCGGGCTGGCGGGGCTGAGCGCGCTGGGCGGCGCGGCCAACACGGATGGGGTCGTGATACTGTACTCCGCTTTTGGGCGGGTAGGGACCCTCACGACGCCCTACGACCAGGGCCGCACCCTCACCCACGAACTGGGCCACTTTCTGGGCCTGCGCCACACCTGGGGCGACAGCGACTGCGGCGACGACTATTGCGCCGACACGCCCACCCAGCAGGGCCCCGACTACGGCTGCCCCACTTTTCCGCACGTAACCTGCTCGAATGGGCCAAACGGTGACCTGTTTCAGGACTACCTGGACTATTCAAACGATGCCTGCATGGCGCTGTTTTCGCAGGACCAAAAGGGCCGGATGCAGGACGTGATGGCCGCCGGCACGCCGCGCCGGGCCATCTTGCTGACCTCGCCGGCCCTGTGCAGCGGCAGCCCGCTGGCCGCCACCGCCACCAACAGCGGGCCGGTGTGCGCTGGCAGCAGCGCCACGCTCGGCGCCACTGGCCCGGCCGGGGCCAGCTACGACTGGGTGGGCCCCAACAACTTCACCAGCACGTTGCAAAACCCGGTTTTGCCAGCCGCCACCACCGACCAGGCGGGCATTTATACCGTGCGGGTATCCGTCACGACCGGGCAGTGCGCCGGCGCGGCCAGCACCAAGCTGGTGGTGAACCCCGCCCCGCCCACGCCGGTGCTGGCGGCCTCCAGCGCCACGTTCTGCCCCAGCGGGGGGGTAGGGCTCACACTTAGTACTACCAACCCGCCCGCGGGCGGCATTTATACCTGGACGGTGGTGAGTGGCGATGGCTTGCCGGCGGTGGCTACTACCCCCAGTATTTATGTTAATCCTACGCAATCAGCCATTTATCGCTTAACACTGGGCTTGGTGGGTTCAGCGTGCACGTCGTCGGCCACGGTGAGCGTGCAGGCGGTAGCGCCCGTGTGGAGTGGCGCGGCGGGCACCGGCAACTGGTTTGATGCCGCCAACTGGAACGGCTGCGTGCCCAGCCGCTACACCGACGCGCTCATTCCGGCCGGCTTATCAACTCCCTACCCCCTCCTCAGCGGCGGCACGGCCGAGGTGCGCGCGCTCACCCAGCAGGGCAGCCTGGCGCTGAGCGGCGGCGAGCTGGCGCTGTATGGCGACTACGCCGGCCCCGGCCCGCTCACCCAAACCGGCGGCACGGTGGCCACCCGCGGCCCCGGCGCCCAAAGCCTGCGGCCGGGCACTTACCAAACACTGCTCATCGCCGGCGCGGGCACTAAAACCATCGGCGCGGCCACCATCAGCACGGCACTGATAATGGGGGGCGCTATTTTAACTACCGATGTGAATGGGCTTACGCTGGCACCCACGGCCACCCTCACCGAAACCGACGTCAGCTACGTGCTGGGCCAGGTGCAAACCACGCGCGCCGTGGGCACGGCCACGGAGGCTTTTGGCGGCCTGGGCGTGCGCATTACGGCCGCGACCGCGCTCGGCCTGACCACCGTGCGCCGCACCACCGGCCAGGCAGCAGGCACTGGCGGCGGCAGCATCAGCCGCTACTACGACATAACGCCGGCCACGACCAGCGTGGCCGGCACCACGCTCGCGCTGGCCTACCTGCCGCACGAGCTACATGGCCTGCCCGAAGCCCAGTTGACGCTGTTTCACTCGCTCGATGCCGGGACCACTTGGAGCAACGAAGGCGCTTCGCGGCGCGATGCTCCGGCCCGCCTCGTGAGCCGCGACTACGTGGCTGGCCTGGCCGGCCGCTGGACGCTGGCCAGCCCCAACGCCACCCTACCCCCAGCGGCTATCACCTACGCTATCAATGCGTTCCCGGTGCCCTTCGCGGCCGATGGCTTGTCGATTCAGGTAACCACGGCCACCGCCGGGCCGCTCGATGTGAAGCTCTACGACGTGCTGGGCCGTATCATCTACGACCAGCCGGTAGCCAATGTGGAAGTCGGGACGAGCGTGGTCAGTCTGGCCGGCTCGGGGCAATTGCTGGCGGCCAAGTACATTCTCGTTGTGCGCCAGGGCACCCAGGAAATCCGCCTGAACGTAGTGAAGCAGGGGTAGCCCAAGACTAAGAACAGAAATTGCCGCTAAGGTTATGCGCTATGTTCAATAGGTGCCTCACAGGTGCTCAGCGAGCTGTTAACACTTTTCAAAACCAGGCACCGAAACCATCCTGGCCAGCGCCGCCCACGTCGCGGAAGTCAACCGTTACAACCACGACCTGAAAACGGGTAAAGTCAAAGCCAGCCGCAATCCGGGGGCCTGCTGCTCGTGCGCCTGGGCCTGGTCAAGGCCAAAGCCCCTACCACCTAGTGGCTACTTTAACCAGCTAAGGCTTAAAGACAAACTAAGCTGAACGGGTGCTGCTGGCCGTCGAAAATTATTTTTTTGTTAAAGAGTACTGTTATTGAAAATTCCGGCTATATTTGGTCTATCGCTCTTCTTTTTTCCACGCTGTGCAGCCGCCGCACTATCCTTCCGGGTCACCAGCTACTTAGCGTGCGCTTACTCCGACAAAGCTTCATCCGACCTCGGCCAATTCGGTCCTCGTAGCCCCTGCCTCAATGGGGCCTAACCACTGCACCTAGAGCAGTTTCCAAGTCGGTGTACAGGGCGGGCTGCCGGCTTTTCGCCGGCTGTCCGCTCTTCGCCAGAACAAACGGCGCGAACGACGAGCGGACAGCCGGCGAAAAGCCGGCAGCCCGCACCGGTCAATCTGTACACTGACCTGGAAACTGCTCTAGCTCCTCGATAGAGCTCTTTTAGTGCTGCAAATTTGCACTTTCACCCTAAGCGAAGCGTATTATATTTTCCCCTTTGATTCTGGGAAAAGTCACTTCACATTAAGATGGGTTGTCGGACACTTCTTGAGAAAAGGTCAGTTTTTGAGTTTTATCTAGGATACGGTCAGCCTGGTATTTTTGTCAGAATTAGGCAGTCTCTATAGGGTGTTGTTAAACAAATAGTAAAAAACCTCCGGGTCCGTGGCCAACTGACGTAGTTGCTCGTGATAAGGGGCGAAAACGGTATAATAGCATCGAAAATCCGATAGCTTTACACGCTCCTTAACGCAATCGAAATAGGGTATCGAAAACGAACGTTAAGACTATCGTTTTGGCCACATTTTAGGTAACGCATTGGCAAACAAGGCGCTAATCATGAAAATTAGGCAGCTATGCACCCGAGTCGGAGGTTTTCCCTATTTGTTTAACAACACCCTCTATACTAAAAAATACTTTAGGTCTGTTACATAAGTGTTAAGCAATTAAATTTTCCTGTGCTAACTGCCCGCGTAGCCTCTATCTTGCCGACCAATCCTTTTCCTCTTTGCTGCTCTGCATGACTTCACGCCTACTCCTCCCCACTTGCTTGTTGCTACTTGGCCTACGGGTCGCTTACGGGCAAACTACCCCGCCCTACCTGCTCAGCGGTGAAGAAGCCAATGCTACTGCCGAAGAAGCCCTGTTCCCAGGGCTTCATACCGTGCGGCAGGTCGCCCCTCAACTCGCCCACACGGGCCAAGCCGCCGTGCGCCTGGCTGCGCAAACCCTGCCCTCGGCCCTCCTCCCGGTGCAGGCTGGGCAGCAGTTGACCCTAACGGCCTACGCCTATGCGCCCACCCAGCCCATACGCCGCTGGCTCGGTCCCGCTGTCCAGGCAGTCGTTGGTAGCATGCTGGTGGAAGCGAGGTCGCCGATGGGGCCGACCGTGTCCGAGCAGCCTCGCCTGAGCGGCCGCCGGGACCTACCTTACCTGGGTCTGGGGGTCTCCATAGCCCTGCCCCGCCTGCGGCAGTCGGCCCCCGTAGCCCCAGTCGGAACTTACCTTCAGTACCGCCTCTACGACGCAGCCGGCACCTATATGGGAGGTAGCCAACAAATCATGGGAGGCCGAGCTGACGGTTGGCAAGTACTGACCTTGGCGGTACAAGTGCCCCGCAAGGGCTTTGTGCAAGTAGTGCTGGGGAACGCCAGTGCCACCCCCGTTTGGTTTGATGACTTGGCCCTCACGGTGGGACAGACCCAAAAGCTCCCATTATCCTATAAGGAACTACCCGCTCCAACTCACAAGAGTACCATAGGCGGCCCCCCAGTCTGGGACCAGCCTGTAACGAATTATCAATGCAATTGCAGTGGTACCCCGGAAGACCCGGACCCCCCTACTGGCCCTACAGGAGATGGAGGAGGTTATGGCACACCTGTTACTCTGCCAGATATACCGATTTCGGGCACACCTCCCTCCTACCCAGCGCCCCCCACTATCCCTCTTCCTGGCAACCCGACCACACCGCCGCCAAACCCCACTAATCCCTTCCCGACCAACGGCGGGGGTGGAGGAGGGGGAACTCAACCAACCCCTAACCCGCCTCTTACTACTCCAAAAGTAATTGTTGGTGAATGTACTGGCCTTAAGGCTGCATTAGCTTTACAAGCCACAAATCATAAAGAAGTAGCAGGTTTTACTGCTAGTAATGGTACTGTTATCCTATTACCTATGACTGACCCTAGGACTACCGATAGTCACTTTGGAATTACATTCCCTATCTACGATCCTAATGATAGCTCTCACAAAATCACTAATGGCCCTTTCAAGGACGCAACCGGATGGCATATAGAAATTAATAGTTGGGTTAATGGTGTACATGTAATACCAGCTGCCTCTTATGACCTTCTATATTTTTTTCACACCCATCCTATTGGCACCGCGCCGGACGGTAGTACTTACAATCCTTACTTTTTAGATGATGAAGATAAGGCTAATGCTTATTCTGGCATGGGAAACGCTATAATTACAAATGATAGATTTGTGTCGTATAACTCGACGCAAATAATATTTGATCAGCAGAACTCTTGTCCTTAATTAAAAATGAAAATCATTTTTATTTTCGCTTCCATCTATTGGAACTATCTTTCATTTTTAGGTCAACCCTGTCAGCAGGTTGAATTTGAAAGTAAACCTAAAGAGTTTACTATACTAAGACAATACATAAATTCTTGCAGGGAGAAAAGATATTTTTTTGACGATAAAGGAGTTGTAAAACTTGTTATTTATAAAGACTCTAATGGATTGACTTGCTGGCGCTTGAGCGCAATTATTGATGATAGATATTTGACATCACCACCTGAACAGTATGCGTTTGTTGGTAATGATGCTGTATTAGTGTATAGTGGAGATATCAATGGCAACCTGTTGACATTATCATCAGACTTACGTACTCGTAGCGCTTGTATTGAGGAAATACTGGGTACCAGAGTGTACAAGTATACTGCTGGCTCACAATTCGTTTACTCTCGTGATTCTAAGGGCGTAATGCAGAAAACCCCTGTTACTTATTTGTCAGGTGGCAACTCACACAATAATGTTATTATTAAATTTAATTCCGATAATACGACAACTATGTTCAAGCCAACATAATTTTTAAACAATTATCTTACTCATAATCAGGTATTTCTTTTGTCTCAATAAATCAAGTTCCGTGGTTAGCTAGGAATTGCCGCTTGCTAAAAATTCTATCGGTAACGGCAAGTTGGCTCCTACGGGCCTGTCAACACCGCCTGCGTCACCGCCAAGCCCAGCTGATTCTGTGCAGCGCGTCGGCGGACGTGGAGCAGGCGCTGCAGTAAGTTTTCTCCCCTGACGACCTGTGTTTGGTCCTCACCCTTGACGATGCGGTGAATCCCCTGGCTGTCGGCTGCGGGCTGGAGGCTAGTTGAGGTCAGCATATGCAAAGCAGTTCCTGCCTCACCTTCCCGGTGTCACGGGGTAGCAGGGGCCACGTACTTCGGAAAATAAGGGGCGGCTTTGGGAAACTTGGCCCGGTAGCTCTTCACCTGGTCCAAGTAGAAGGTACCTTCCTTGGTCAACCGGGCGTTGTACTGCCGAAGTTGCTCATTTTCAGCTTGTACCTTCTCCAAATCGGCTTTAGGCACCCGCGAAAAATGCCCGGTGCAAAGCATCGTTAACAGTATCAGGACTACCGGACCAAGTGTAAAACCGACCGTCGAGCGCCAGTTTTCAAACACGTTCAAGGGCACCGAATCAAGTATTTGCTGCGCCGTGGCTTTCAAGCTGGTCTCGGCCGCTTTC
This sequence comes from Hymenobacter psoromatis, assembly GCA_001596155.1. Classification (NCBI taxonomy): domain Bacteria; kingdom Pseudomonadati; phylum Bacteroidota; class Cytophagia; order Cytophagales; family Hymenobacteraceae; genus Hymenobacter; species Hymenobacter psoromatis. The sequence goes on from CP014771.1 coordinate 1,823,631, forward strand.
AGGGCCGCTACGCGCTCATCAAGCGCGGTCGTTAGGGCTTTTTGCCTGTCGTCTCAATAGTTAATCGGCTGATAGCCTATATCCTAAAATACTTTCGCCTGCTGGTCTACTTTGCCGATAAGCTGCTTGGCCACTGCCTCGCTGTCCACATGCAACGTCAGCGGCCGGTCCCGCCCAGCCAGCTGCACCAGGGCCTTCACCTGATCCTCGGTGGCTGGCGCAGGACGTTTGTTGTAAGCGCGTAGCTCCTGGGCAATGCGTTCAATAGAGTTGTTATTGACTAAAAATCAATAACTTGTGTAACATTGCTTGAAACAGGCTAACTCAGTACACAGGGAGAAGGCATCGGCTAATTTTTCCCTCTTTCTCATCCGATTTTCTATCCGCAATACGAAAAAAGCTTTTAGCTGGGCGATGCTATTCTCTACGGCTACCCGAACAGATGCTAAACAGTGATTAATCGTTTTTTGAAAAGTAGTAAGTGGATGATTTTTTCGCGATTTAAATGGAATAAAAACGTACTTACAATCAATAAATTTGGCAATACCCATAAAGCCTAAATCAACATGAACTCGGTAATTTTCTAAGGTTAAGTGGGCAAAGAAGTCTTTAAAAATGGTGAAGTCATGGGTACTGCCATTACACCACTTGCTAACCCACAAAATACGCCTATCAAGCGTACTAATAAGTAACCACTTTACCGGGTGGAATTTTTTTTACCACTGTCATCTTCCTCCTGTACTTCTTGCTTAACAGCACGTTCGATAGGAACTTCGGTTACATCAATCACCAAGTCTGTCACCTCCGCGAAGCGTTGGTCAAAGTCGGCTTGATTCTTAAATAACGTACTTTTATCAATTCCTTGGTCCTGTAAGGCAGCCTTTAAACACGGCTTTATTCGTTCTAAATAGACACTCGCGGCGAAATTAGAAAATCCAAAATACATACCTAGATTTTGCAGGGTTGGATAGGCTTTATAGTAATGCAGGATAAAGAATAAGGCTTCCCTTTTATCTGTCAAAACCGGGCTACCAGAAGTAGTATAAGGATTAAGTTGTTTAGGCTCCTAGTACCGAGCAAACCAGGGATAGAGCGCATTGAATGCCGCTTGACTCAGCCCGGTTGCCGCTTTGTATTGTGCGTCAGTCCGAACGTTTTGATAGATACTAGTTGCCATAGGAAGAGTGAACAACTATAAACCCGTAATGTTTTGGCTAACAAGTAATAACAACTCTAATGCTGGCCTTGGTTAAAAGTTCGGTCCAAAAGTAGCATTTGGCAGCTAGCAGACTCGCTTTGCGTACCGGAAAGCCATTAGGAGCGCCTAAACGGTACTTTGATTGGGTAAACCTGTTTTGGGTACCACTTTTTTACTAGGTGAGGGTCTAAGCTAACGATAAGCTCGCTAGTACCCCAAAGAGCCGTTTTCGTACCTCTCCGACCGTTTTTCAAGTTCGCACATGGGTCAGATGCGACTTTCGGACCAAACTTTTAACCAAGGCCACTAACGCAACTCGGTGTAAAATGGGTAGCCCAAGACCAGGAACAGAAATTCCCGCTAAGATTATGCGCTATGTCCAATATGATTTCAAAGGCATTTTCAGCGGGTACTTGGTTAGAATGCCAGGCTAAAAAGTAGGATTGGCACAGGGGCAGGAAGCGGTAAACAAGCTTACTAACATTTTCTGAACGTGGTTTTGAAAAGTGCTAACAGCTCGCTGAGCACCTGTGAGGCACCTATTGAACATAGCGCATAACCTTAGCGGCAATTTCTGTTCCTGGTCTTGTCCTACCCCAAACAGTAGGAACGTGCTACGGCGCATCCCTACCCCCCTAACTTGTGGCCATGCCGGCTTGCAGCGCCGCCAGCGACTCGCCCGCTTCGGTGGGCAGGCCCAGCAGCCGCGCCACGGCCCGGTACACTGCTGCCGGGCCGGCCGGGTGGGCCAGCACGCCCGCCTCACCAGCTGCCTGGGTTGATTTGCTGAGCTTCTGGCCCGCCGCGTCGGTCAGCAGCGGGTGGTGATAAAACTGCACGCGCGCCGGGTTAAATGCCTGCGTTTCGGGCAGCTGCGCGGCCAGCCAGAGCTGGGCGGCGGTGCTGGGCAGCAGGTCGAGGCCGCGCACGAGGAGCGTGGTGCCCAGCCGCAGGTCATCCACCACGGAGGCCAGCTGGTAGGCCGCTACCCCGTCTTTTTTGCGGACGATGAAGTCGGGTATTTCCGCGCCCAGCGGCACGCTCGCTACCCCCCGCCCGGCATCGGTAAAGGTGATGATGGTGCCGGGCGGCACCTGCGCCCGCCACGCCACGCCGGGCGTGGTGAGGGGCACCAACCCCGCGCCTACCCCCTCACTGGTGCGGGTGCGCTGGCTGCCATATATTAGGCCCGGCCGCTGAGCCAGCCGGCGCAGCATGCGGTTGTAATCAGGCAGGTGTAGCAGTTGGGAATGGTGCGCCAGGAAATCATCGGGACCGCTGGGGCCGTGGTCGTAGTCAATTTCCAGCCAGTCAATTACCCGAAAAATATTCTCCAGATAAACCCGCCGCAGCCGGGCGCGGTCGAGGTCGTCGATGCGCAGGTGCAGGGTGCCGCCGGCCCGGCGCACCAGCAACCAGGTCAGCACAAAGTTGACCGCGTTGCCGAGATGCAGGTAGCCGCTGGGGGTAGGCGCCAGCCGGCCGACGACTAATTGCGGAGCTTTATTTTTAACGTTTGTCATTGCGAGCGCAACGAAGTGGAGCGCGGCAATCTTTCCTTGCCGTTGGGGTTACTAATCTAACGGCAAGGAAAGATTGCCGCGCTCCACTTCGTTGCGCTCGCAATGACAAACGGTTTATTGACAAGCGATTTTATTTACTCCACCACAATCCACGGCTGACCTTCCTGGTGCGGCCGCAGCTCGCCGAAGCTGTGCAGCGCCAGCCCGTGCTGGGCAAAAACTGCCTGGGCCGCCGTTTCGGCCGCGCCGGGCTCTACGCAGACCAGCAGGCCCCCCGAGGTTTGCGGGTCGCAGAGGTATAATTTTTGCTCGTCGGTGAGCGGGCTGATTTTGTGGCCGTAGCTCTGGAAGTTGCGGAGGGTGCCGCCCGGCACCGCGCCTTGCAACAGGTAGCGCTCGGCCTGGGCCAGGCGCGGCACGTCCAGGTAATTGATAACAGCCTTAAAATCACTACCCTCACATACTTCGGCCAGGTGCCCGAGCAAGCCGAAGCCCGTGACGTCGGTCATGGCCCGAATGCCGGGAATCTCGCCCAGCTCGGCCCCGATTTTATTGAGCTGGCGCATCTGGGCCGGGGCCACGTCGGCGTCTTCGGGCCGCAGAATTTCGCGCTTCTGGGCGGTGGTTAGAATCCCTACCCCCACTGGTTTGGTCAGGTAGAGGCGGCAGCCGGCGGTGGCGGTGTCGTTGCGCTTGAGGTTCTTTTCATCGACCAAACCCGTGACGGCCAGCCCAAAAATCGGCTCCGGCGAGTCGATGCTGTGGCCGCCGGCCAGCGGAATGCCCGCCTCGGCGCAGATGGCGCGGGCACCCTCCGTCACGCGTGCGGCCACCTCGGGCGCGAGCTTGTCAATGGGCCAGCCCAGCACCGCGATGGCCAGCAGTGGCCGCCCGCCCATCGCGTACACGTCCGAGATGGCGTTGGCCGAGGCGATGCGCCCGAAGTCGAAGGCATCATCGACGATGGGCATAAAAAAATCGGTGGTGCTGATGACACACTGCCCTGCTTGGCCCGGCAGGCGGTACACGGCCGCGTCGTCGCGGCTGCCGTTGCCCACCAGCAGATTCTCGTAGTTGGGCTGGGGCAGGCTGCTGTGCAGGATTTTATCGAGCACGCTGGGCGCAATTTTGCAGCCGCAGCCCGCGCCGTGGCTGTATTGAGTGAGGCGGATGTGGTCGAGGTCGGGGGTAGTCATAATGAGGGCAGAGTTTAAAAATTCCAGGCAGCTTGGTATAGCACCACCCGATAACCGTCGGGGTCCGCAAAGGTGCGGCCCTGGCGGTCCCAATAGGCATTGTGGGCGGGCACCGCTGCGTACCCGTGCGCTTGCAGCCGGGCTACGGCGGCCGCCCAGTCGGCCCGTTCGGGCAGGTAGAAAACCAGCAGGTTTTCGGCCGTGGGCGCGGGTGGTGCCACGTGGCCCCGCTGCTGCGTAAACTCCAGGTGGTAAGGCGATTGTGGATGCCCAACCATCAGTCCATCAAAGCCATCGTGACCGGCGAAGGCGTAAAGCTCTGTCAGGCCTAATCCTTCCACGTAGAAGCGGCGCAAAGCCAGTAGGTCGTTAGTGGGCCGGGCCACTCGCAGCTTCGGAGTCATGCAACAGGGGTAGCAACCGCCGCCCGCACCCGCGCCGAATTGGCCGCCGCGTCAGTACCCTCAGCGGCCACCGTCACGGCGGGGCGGCCTTCCAGACCGTAGCCGTAGGTTTTGTCATAATAGGCCAGCACCAGCTCCACCATGCGGGCCATGTCGCCGTCGGCGATGGCACCCAGCGCTTCTTTGGTGACGAGGCCGCCAAGGCGCTTGCTCAGGCGCAGCACGGCCAGGGCCAGGCCGCCGGCATCCTGGCGGCCGTAGCTGCCGGCCAGGTACTGCACGCGGGCGGCCTGGGGCACGGCCAGCACCACCAGCGGGGCGGCCTGCATCTGGGTAAAGAAGGGGGTAGGGATGGTGAGGCTGCCAATGTTGCGGCTCTCATCCTCCACCCAAATCGGTTTATCGGGGGGTAGGGCGGCCAGCGCGGCGGCCAGGTCGTTCTCAAACTGCTCCTGGGTGGGCTGCGGCGGCTGGCCCAGCGCCCCAAACGACGAGCCCAGGTGATTGGCCAGGCCCTCGAGGTCGAGCACGGGTTCGCCCTGGGCAGCCAGCGCGTGCAGCACGGCGGTTTTGCCGCTGCCGGTGTAGCCGCCCAGCACCCGCAGCTGGCGCGGGCGCGCAAACTCGGCCAAGGCCCAGTGGCGGTAGTCCTTGTAGCCTTTATCGAGCAGGTTTACCCGGAGGCCGCCCAGCTCCAGCAGCCACTGCACGGCCCCGCTGCGCATGCCGCCGCGCCAGCAGTGCAGGCGCACTTCCTGGCCAGGCGCCAGCTTACGGGCCTGCTCCACCATCGCACGCATTTTGGGGCCGAAGAAATCGAGACCCAGCAAAACAGCCTTGTCGGGATTGACCTGCTTGTAGGTGGTGCCGATGCGCGCGCGCTCCTCGTCGGTGAAGAGGGGTAGGCTGAGCGCGCCCGGAATGTGGCCCTGCGCGTACTCGGCCGGGGCGCGCACGTCGAGGATGGGGCCAGCGGCGGCACTGAGAAAATCGGTAATGGAGTGGCGAGGCATCCCCACAAACTTACGGGAAAGCCGCGCGAGGCGACTGCCCTGCCAGCACGTAGTGCCTACCCCCCAGCCGAAGCTTCGCGCTACTTTTAGCCGCGCCGGGTGCCCACCTTCCCGGCGCACGCAGTAAGTTTGCAGCTAATTCGCGGTTTGGCGCGCCGGGCTTCCGGCCGCGACCGCCCCGTTTGCGCTAATGCTGACAGCTTTTCTAGTTTTTTTCCCGCTGGCCGCCGCTCTGCTGCTTCACTTTGCCAAAGGCAGCGCGGCCCGCATCCTAGCCCTGGGGGCCGCCTTTCTGGAATTAGCCGTGGCCGTGTTCGCGGCCATTACCTACGCCCGCAGCGGGCCAACCGGCTTCGACTTCAACCTCAGTTGGATACCTTCGGCGGGCATCAATTTTCACCTCGGTATCGACGGCCTGAGCCTGTGCCTGGTGCTGCTCACGACGGTGCTGGTGCCCATTATTCTGGCCACCGCGTTCCGCCACGAGGAGTACGAGAACCCCGGCGCGTTCTACGCCCTGGTGCTCTTCATGCAGACCGGCCTGCTGGGCGTGTTCACGGCGATGGACGCGTTCGTGTTCTACTTTTTCTGGGAAGTGGCGCTGATTCCGATTTATTTCCTGGCCGGGGCCTGGAGCCGGAGCGACCGCCGCGTTCAGATTACGTTCAAGTTTTTCCTGTACACCATCATCGGCTCGCTGTTTATGCTGGCCGGCTTCGTGTACCTGTATTTGCAGACGGCCCCGGCCGCCGGCTCGCTGGCCGCGCACTCCTCTGATATTCAGGCGTTCTACGCGGCTGGCAAGCAGCTGGCCGCCTCGCAGCAGGCATGGCTGTTCTGGCTCATCTTCGCGGCTTTCGCGGTGAAGATGCCGATTTTTCCCTTCCACACCTGGCAGCCCGACACCTACACCGAGTCGCCGGCTCCGGCCACGATGCTGCTCTCGGGCATCATGCTGAAAATGGGCATTTACGGCTGCCTGCGCTGGCTGCTACCCGTCGTGCCGCTGGGCGTGACGCAGTGGCAGCAGCTGGTGATGGTGCTGGCCATTATCGGCATCATCTACGGGGCCATTATCGCTATCCGTCAGCAGGATATGAAGCGGCTCATCGCCTACTCGTCGCTCTCGCACGTGGGCCTGATGATTGCCGGCGTGTTCTCGCTCAAAGCCATTGGCCTGCAAGGCGCGGTGGTGCAGATGTTGGCCCACGGCGTGAACGTGGTGGGCATGTTCCTGGTGGCCGACGCCATTGAGCGCCGCACCGGCACGCGCCTCATTGCCGACCTGGGCGGCCTCACGCGCCGCACGCCGCTGCTCAGCGTATGCTTTATCGTCATGCTGCTCAGCACGGTGGCCCTACCCCTCACCGGCGGCTTCGTGGGCGAGTTTCTGCTGCTGGCGGGCGTGTATGAGTTCAATATGTGGGCCGGTGCGGTGGCCGGCCTTACCATTATTTTCTCGGCCGTGTACCTGCTACGCATGTACCAGCGCGTGATGCTGGGGCCTGATTCGGCGCACTCCGACACCATGACTGACCTCACCGGAGCCGAGCTGACGATGTTCGTGCCGCTCATCGCGCTGGTGTTCTGGCTGGGTTTGTTTCCCGGCACTTTCCTGCATTTATCCGAGCCGACCATCAGCAGCATTCTAACCGCGGTTGGCCGCTAATTCATTTCTGTCATGCTGAGTTTGCCGAAGCATCTCGCCCGTTTCGTTGGGGGTAGTAATCCAACGGCGCGGACAAGATGCTTCGGCAAGCTCAGCATGACGTTCTTTTCTTGAGGTTCGCTCATGCTCCCACTAGTTCTCCTCTCCGTCTTCGGCATCATCAACCTGTTCTTCGGCTTTTTGCGCTCCAACCGGGCGCTGCTGCCGTTTGCGCTGGTGGTGTTGGCCCTCGTGTTTGGCATTAACCTGCTCGACTGGAACCACGCCGGTAGCATCACGGGCCTATTCGACTCGCCCTACGTGAGGCAGATGCTTACCGTGGACAACTACTCGGTGGCCTTCAGCGGCATCGTGCTGCTCACGGCCCTGGTGCTGCTGCCGTTTTCGCGCTCCTACGTGGTGGCCGGCGAGCCCAACCTGGCCGAGTACTACTCGTTGCTGCTGTTCTCGCTGGTGGGGGCTATTATGATGGTGAGCTACAACCACCTCATCATGCTCTTCGTGGGTATTGAAATCCTAAGTATCAGCATGTATTGCCTGGCCGGCTCCGACAAGCGCAACGTGCGCTCGAACGAGGCGGCCCTCAAATACTTTTTGCAAGGCGCGTTTGCCACCGGCATTCTGCTCTTCGGCATCGCGCTGGTGTATGGCGCTACCGGCACGTTCCAGCTCAATGAGCTGGCCGCCGCCATTGCTACCCCCGCCAATGCCAGCCTGCAGCCCATGCTCTACGTGGGCGTGCTGCTGATGGTGATTGGTATCGGCTTCAAGGTGTCGGCCGCGCCGTTCCACTTCTGGACGCCCGACGTGTACGAGGGCACGCCTACGTTCTTCACCGCTTTTATGAGCACGGTGGTAAAAACGGCGGGCTTCGCAGCTTTTCTTAAGCTGCTGCTGGTGGCCCTGCCCGGTGCCAGCGCCGTGTGGCTGCCCACCATCGTGGCCATGTGCGTGCTCACACTGCTGCTCGGCAACCTGGGCGCGGCGGTGCAAACCAGCGCCAAGCGCATGCTGGCCTATTCCAGCGTGAGCCACGCGGGCTACCTGCTGCTGGGCCTCGTGGCCGGCCGGGGCCAGCTCGACGGGCCAGCCGCGCAGGCCATTTTTTTCTACAGCCTGGCCTACTCCGTGGCTACGGTGGCGGCTTTCGGCGTGCTCAAGCTCGTGGCGGACCAGCGCCAGCGCGAAGACTACGCGGGCCTCGCCGGCCTGGCGCGCACCAACCCGCTGCTGGCTTTTTCGATGACGGTGGCGATGCTGTCGCTGGGTGGCATTCCGCTCACGGGCGGCTTTTTCGGTAAGTTTTTCATCTTCACGGCCGTGGTGGCGCAGGGCTACATTTGGCTAGTAGTGTTCGCGGTGCTGATGAGCATGGTGGGCATCTACTACTACCTGCGCCCCGTTATCGCCATGTATATGCGCCCCGCCGAGCCGGGCACTACCCCCATCATGGTCGATAGCTTTCAGTCGGCTACGCTGGTGCTGCTGGCCATTATGACGCTGGTGCTGGGTATTTTGCCCGGCTTTTTGAGCGGCTTGCTGTAGGCGCACACGGCCAGTTTTCAGAATCCCTGGCAGCCCCCTGGCCTACTCGCCGCGCAGCTGCTGGTCGGCCATATGGCCGTTCTCGAACTGCAAGCTGCCGCAGTACACGTACTTGTCGTCGTAGCCGTGGATGTGCTGCTGGTTGAGCAAGGTGCTCCGGTTGACGCGTAGAAACTGCCCCCGCAGGTGGTCGGGAATGAGTTGGTAGAGCACGTAGGCGAGCGAGCCCCGGATGGCGTGTACGATTTGCCGCACGGGCGCGCGCAGGGTCACGTAGTTTTTACCAGCTTCGAGGCTGGCCACGTCGTCCCAGTAAATCTTGGTGAGCTGTAACCCCACTTTCACAAAAAAATAGTCGGTAGGCCCCACGCTGGGGTTGTCGGGGTCAAGCAGGAGGTCCGACTGCCGGCTGGTACTGTGCTCGATAGCCGTTTGGATGGCGGCAAACAGGGCCGCATCGTTGGCGGGCTTGATGAGATAGCCGCTGGGGCGCAGCCGGGTGGCCTGCCGGATGGTGTCGAGGTCGTTGTAGGCGGTGAGAAAAATGAAGGGCGGGGGCACGGGGCGCTCGTGCAGCTGCTGGGCCAGGGCCAGGCCGTTGTGGGTCGGGTTGGGGCTGCGCAGGTTGATGTCGAGTAGCACGAGGTCGGGTTGGTACTGGGCGAAAGCCTGCCGGGCTTCGACGTAGGAAAGGCAGGTGGCCAGCACGTAGTAGCCCAGGTCTTGCAGGGTATTGCTCAGCTCTTGGGCTATCAGGGCTTCATCTTCGACTACGATAAGGTTGAGTTTAGGCAATAGCGACATGGGGCAGGCACAGTTCGTAATGGAAGGGCTGGTCGGGGCGGGTGGTGAGGGTAGCGTGGAGCTGGCGGGCCAGTAGCGTAATAATCTGGGTGCCAAGGCCACCCAACTCGTGCTCGGCGCTAACTGGCGCGGAACGGGCAGCCTCGGGCGGGCGGCCGTTGTCGGCATAAGTAATGCAGGTGTTGTCGGCGCGGCGCGCCACGCTCACGTTGATTTCCAGGGCCTGTCCGGCCGTGTCGGCATACTTGATGGAGTTCGTTACCCACTCGTTCAAAATGAGCGAAAGCGGAAAATGGCTGTCGGTGGGCAGGTCAAGGTCGTCGGTGCGCAGGTGCGTCACCACTTGGCGGCCGTTGGCCAGGCAAGCTACCACGGCCGAGATGAGCGCCCGCATATAATCGGCCACGTCCAGGCCGGCGGGGTTGCGCAGCAGCTGGTTGTGCAGGGTGGCAATGCTTTCGACGCGCAGGCGGGCGGCCTGCAGCTGCTCCAGCACCTCGGGGTTGTCGGTGCGGCGCTCCTGCATACGCAGCAAGCTATATATCATGTGTAAATTATTTTTGACGCGGTGCTGGATTTCCTTGTTCAGCAGCTCCACCTGGGCCACTTTGCCATCGAGCTGCTGGTTGGCTGCGGCCACGGCCTGGTTGGCGGTAGCCAGCTCCTGGTTGGCCGCACCCAGCTCCTGGTTCATGGTCGCCAGCCGCCGCGCCTGGCGGTTGGCGCGCGCCCCCTGGCGGGCCAAGTAAAAACTCAGCAGGGAGATAATGACCAACCCCACGCTCAGCCCCCACAGCATGCGGGTGCGAGCCACGTTACTGGCAGCCTCGGCCGCGCTTTGCTGGTTGGCGGCGGCCTCTTCCGAGCGCATCAGCGCCTGCCGCAGCCGGCCCACGTCGGCACTGCCGCGCAGGCTGTCGCCCAGGTGCTGGTAGTCGCTCAGGTAGCGGTAGGCCAGGGCATACTGCCCGGCGGCGGCGGCTAGCCGGGCTAAGTTTTCGGCATAGAAGAGGCGGTCGGGGGTGGGGCGGGTGCGGCGGTAAGCCCCCGCAAGCGAGTCGAGGTAGGGCGAGTGCAGGCGGTGCCGGCCCAGGATGTCGAGGCGGCTGTGCACCAGGTAATAGTGGGTGAGGTGGTCGTAGGTTTCGGGGTCGTTGCGCACCCAGGGCCGGCGCGTGAGGGTAGTGAGCAGCGAGTCGGCCAGGGCATAGTGGCCGACCTCGGTGGCAATGAGGGCCATTTCGACAGTGAAGGGCAGCTGGCGCAGGAGGGCGGGGGGCTGCCTGGCCAGCTCGCGCCGGATAGCCCGCAGCTCGGCAATGGTGCGCAGCGTGTCGGGCACCTTATCGTAGGCGTGGGCCACCAGGTGCCAGGCGTAGTAGTAGCGCAGGCGCTGGGCGGGCACCCGCCGAAACAGCGCCGTGGCCTGCCGCAACAGGGCCACCGTGGTTTGCGGCTCCTTATTCCAGGCATCGTAGATGCGGCCCCTGGCAAAAACGGCCTCGGCCAGCAGCAGCGTATCGTTGGTGGCGGCGGCCAGCGCCTGGGCCCTGGTGTAGTAGTTGAGGCTGCGGGCCAGCGACTCGTCGCCGCGCTTGAGGGCATACACCGAGTCGCCGGCGTGCAGCAGGGCGAAGAAGGGTGCCTGGCTGGCGGTGACGGGCGCGGGCAGGTGGTCGGCCAGCGGCGCGGCGGCCGCACGACCAACCGGGGCGGGCTGGCCGGCGGCGCTGGCTACTGCCAGCAGCCCCAGCAGCAGCCCCAGCGCCGCCCCGCCCCGCCGCTGCCAGCGGATAAAGAATGAAGCCATAGCGGGAGCTGTAAAAAGAAAGCGAAGAAGCCGTTTAGAAAGGCTAGCTGAGCGCCGCTCGCGCCTACTTCCTAAACAGCCTCAAAGGTACCGGCTCCCCAATGGCTTAACCAGCGCCGCCAGCCACAAATTAGCCGGTTGCCGACCTCATTTTTTGAGGTCGGGCGTGTGAAGTATTCTTGTTTTTTATAGAATACTTCACAAATAATAACGACTTGGTGTGAAGTATTTTTGACTTTTATAAAATACTTCACACTTTTTCCCGCTTCCGCAATGCCGCGCCGCGCCCGCCCCTCTGCCCACCTGCTGGCCCGCGTGCGGGCCTGGTTTGGCCTCTCGCAGGCCGAGCTGGCCCTGTACCTGGGCATCAGCCCGGCGCTGCTCAGCTCGCTGGAAGGGGGCAGCCGGGCCTTGAGCGCCACCGTGCGCGCGGCCCTGCTGCCGCTGCTGCCCCACCTACCCGCCGCCCCCGAGCCGGCCCCGGCCCCTACCGCCGCCCTAGCCGTCGGCACCGCCCCGCCCGAAGCTGCCGCCCTGGACCTACGCCGCCGCCAGTGCCAGCAGCGGGCCACTCACCTGCTGGCCCAGGCCGCCGCCCTGGCCGACCAGGCCCAAGTGGCGCGGCACTGGCAGGCCGCCCTACCCGCCCTGCTGGCCACCGCCACTGCCGAGGCCGCCGCCCCTGCCGAGGCCGCCGCCGCCCCCGATGCCGATGCCTTAGCCCGCGCCACCTGGCGCACCGGCTGGCTGCACCGCCACGCCCGCCCCCTGCCCGCCGCCACCGCCACCCAGCACCGCCTGCTGCTGGCCCGCGCCGCCGGCCTGCTCGCCGAAGCCGCCGCCCTGGCCGAGGGCGGCGGCTAGGGGTGGCTTGGTCGCCCTCCGCGTTGTGCTGTCTCGCCCTCCGCGGTGCGCCTCCCACCCTCCGCGTTGCGCTGTTTCGCCTCAACGGTGCGCCTCATCCCCTAACCCCTTCTCCGAAAAGGAGAAGGGGGACTAGCTCTAGCTTCTAGCTTTTTTTAGGACTAAAAACTAGTTCCCCTTCTCCTTTTCGGAGAAGGGGCTAGGGGATGAGGCGCACGCGGAGGGCGAAACTCAACTCTGGGGCAACCAATTAAAGCAGCATTGGCTTGTCCGAATGCTTAGGCGCTCTATATTTACGGCGTGTTCACCAATTTTTCATTTTTTCAGTTCCCCCAGTAGTATGTATTACTCCGCCCTCACCAGCCGCGCCGAGTGCGACACGGCCACCGCCGAAGTTGATTTTGAGTTGCGCACCTACCAGGGCCGCGACGCGGCCGCCGACCTCAGCACCGAGCGAGCCGGCCGCACCCAGGCCAGCACCACCAGCGAGCTGGCCAAAGTGGAGGCCAAAATAAGCCAGCGCCAACGCCGTGCTGGCCGCCCCCGGCATCGATGCCGGCCTCACCGAAACCACCGACGAGCTGGCCGCCCTGCAAGTGCAGCGCACCCGCCTGGCCAAGCGCGGCCGCCTGAGCACGGGCGTCACGCGCTTCCTGGCCGTGGTCGATAGCGAGCAGGTGGCCCAGCAGGTGGCTACCCTCACCACGGTGAAGGCCGGCATTGCCGCCCACCGCGCCACGCTGCCCGCCTAGCCGGCCCGCCCACTCCCGGCCCGCAAAAAGCCCCGGTACCGCCCTGCGGTGCCGGGGCTTTTTGCGGGGGTAGGGGCCAGGCCCCCGCTGCCCGTGGCACTACCCGGCGAAAGAATATTACGATTCTGATTTTGGCCGCCGCCCCGACCTCAAAAGCTGAGGCTGAGGCTCAAATGTCTTGCGGAAGGCGGCGGGCGGTGGGTGCTTTGTACTCCCAATCGCTGCGTGGACCGCCAGAATACCAAACACCATCTTTTACTCACATTTCATATTTTGACTTATTCCCGAATAAAAAATCGGTCATTTTCCAAGCAGTATTTGGAGCTGGAGACGGTGGCTGCACGAAGAACCAGCGGATACCGCCTTAGCCAAGTAAAAAGGTCTTCCCAACTGCCTGAAGCAGCAAGAATTTTCAGCCATTTCTTATTCGGAAACAAGTCTACTCATTCACTCCATTCATTTTTTTCATCACCCCCAATCTCTTTTCTTGTGAAAAAATTTACGCTATCTGCCGCCACCTTGCGTGGCTGGCTGCTGCCCGCCCTGCTCCTCGCCGGAGCTACTACCGCCGCCCAGGCCCAGAATAACATCGGCATCGGCACCACCACCCCCAATGCCTCGGCTGCCCTCGATGTGAGCAGCACCACCCAGGGCCTGCTTACTCCGCGCCTCACGGCCAGCCAGCGCGGCAGCATTGCCAGCCCCGCTACCGGCCTGCTCGTGTACCAGACCGACGGCACGGCCGGCTTCTACTTCTACAACGGCACCGCCTGGACGGCCCTGAGCGGCGGCAGCGGCGGCAGTGGCTCGCAGGGTCCGAAAGGCGATACCGGTGCCGCTGGCCCAAAAGGCGATAAGGGCGACACCGGCGCGGCTGGTTTAGCTGGTTTGGCGGGCGCAAAAGGCGATAAGGGCGACACCGGCGCGGCTGGTTTGGCGGGTGCGAAAGGCGATAAAGGTGACGCTGGCACGGCCGGTACGAAGGGCGACAAAGGCGATGCTGGCACCGCCGGCCCAAAAGGTGACAAGGGCGACACCGGCACGGCTGGCACCGCAGGCGCGAAGGGCGATACCGGCGCGGCCGGCGGCCAGGGTCCGAAAGGGGATGCTGGTACGGCTGGGGCAAAAGGCGATACCGGCGCGGCCGGCTCCAATGGCCAGGGCGTGCCCACCGGCGGCACGGCCGGGCAGGTGCTGAGCAAGGTGGATGGCACCAACTACAATACGCAGTGGAGCACGCCCACCGGGAGCAGCGGGGCCTACCCCAGCATTGAGTTGAACACCTCTGTAGCCTCCTCGCAAGCCGTCACTCCTCTTGCAGGGTCAAACACTTATGTACCCCTTGTTTTTTCAAGCAGTAACGGCACAGGGGCAGCCCTTTCCGGGGGTAATGCCTGGAACGGCAGCGTCTTCACGGTGGGTAGTGCCGGGGCTGGAACCTATCAGGTTACGGTACAAATGATGCCGATAACCAGTACTGGGACGCTTACCAACGTCGGGGTGCAGTATTTTCTCGACAAGAACAACGCTATTGGCAATACCACTTTGGGTACCTATCCCTACGCCCTGAGTACCTATAACCTCAATCCCAGCGGCTTCAACTACCGCTTCAACTCGACCATCAGCACGGTGATTTACCTGGCGGCCGGCGACCAAATTACTTTTCGCGGCGAAAGTATCAGTACCAGCGCCACCGCCTATACCAGCACCGATGGCAGCTCGAACCTGCAAATCGTGCGGCTGAAGTAGCCCCTGGGCTTTATCCCTTAGCTCCTTCCAGCCATGAATCAGTTTCCTACCCCCTCCCGCCGCCTGACCCTGCTGGGGCTGGGCCTGCTGGCGGCCGGCCCACTGGCCGCCCAAACCATCCTGACCAACAACGGGGCCACCCTCTTCGTGAACACCGGCGGCGTACTCACTGTGAATGGCGGCCTTGCCCAAACCGGCGCGGCCCGCCTTACCACCACCGGCACGGCCACCGTGAGCGGCGACGTGAGCAGCGCCGCCGCCAGCACCCTCGACCTGAGCACCGGCCTGCTGAGCGTGGCCGGCAACGTGGCCCAGGCCGGTACCACCGCCGGCAGCACCGGCACGCTGCGCCTGAGCGGCACCGCCGCCCAAAGCCTCGGCCTGAGCGGCGGCACCGTGCCCAACCTCACCGTGGACAAAGCCAGCGGCACCGCCACCCTGGCCAACGCTGCCCAGGTCGCCCGCGTGCTCACCCTGGCCGATGCCGGCGACCTGGCCACCGGCGGCAACGCCCTGACCCTGCTGAGCAGCGCCACCGGCACGGCCCTGGTCGTGAACAGCAGCACTGGTATCGTGAGCGGCAACCTCACGGTGCAGCGCTACGTGGATGGCACCCTGAACGCCGGCGCGGGCTACCGCCACTACAGCGCCCCGGTGCGTACCACCGTGGCCGACCTGGCTACCCCCGGTTTCACGCCGACCCTCACCCAGAGCTACAACACGAGCGCCACGCCGGGCACCACCCTGCCCTTCCCCACGGTGTTTGGCTACGACCAGGCCCGCCTGGCTTCGGCCACCAACAACCTGAGCGCCTTTGACAAGGGCTTCGTGGTGCCGCAAAGCACTGATGCCCTCCCCGCCGGCCGGGGCTACGCCGTGAATATTGACGCGGGCCAGCTCGTGGACTTCGTGGGCACGGCCAACAATGGCGACCTGACCCTGCCCCTGAGCCGGGGCACCGATGCCGCCGCCGGCTGGCAGCTGGTGGGCAACCCCTACCCCGCCCCCCTCGACCTGAGCCAGATGAGCAGCGACCGCACCAACCTCGACGCGGCTACCTACGTGGTGCAAAGCAGCGGGCAGTATGCCGGCGGCTACCGCAGCTTCGTGAATGGCCAGAGCACGACGGGCAGCAACAGCCCGCTCATCGCCAGTAGCCAGGGCTTCTTCGTGCGGGTGAGCAGCGGCCAGACCACCGGCTCGCTCACCTTCCGCAATGCCCAGCGCGTGACCACCTTCGCCGACCAGGCCACTTTCCAGCGCACCGCCGCCGACGCCCGCCCCGCCCTGCGCCTCACGCTGGCCGGCAACGGCCTGGCCGATGCCTGGGTGGCCTACGCCGAAGCCGGGGCTACCCCCGCCTTCGACAGCCAGCTCGACGCGGCCAAGCTGCCCAACACGACCGGCCTGAACCTGAGCAGCGTGGCCGGTGCTGACCAACTCGCCATTGATGGCCGCCCGGCGTTCACGACCGCCACGGCGCTGCCGCTGGCCGTGGGCGTGCCCGCCGCCGGGGCTTACACCCTCACGGCTTCGGCCCTCGACAACCTGCCGGCTGGCCTCACCGCCTACCTGCGCGACGCGCTCACCGGCACCACCACGGCCCTGACCGTGGGCCAGCCCTACAGCTTCTCGGTGAGTGCCACCCAGGCCGCGGCCCCGCTGACGGGTCGCTTCACGGTGGTCTTCGCGCCGAATACGACCCTGGCTGCCACGCCGGCCGCGCTGGCGGCCGCCGTCACGCTCTACCCCAACCCCGCCACCGAGCAGGTGACGGTAGCCCTGCCCGGCGTTGCCGGAGCCAGCGCCGTGCAGGTAGAGCTGCTCAACACCCTGGGCCAGGTGGTGCTGCGCCAGTCGGCCAGCCTGCCCGCGTCCGGCACTACCCTTACCCTACCCACCGCCGGGCTGGCCACGGGGGTGTATGTCGTGCGCCTGACGGCCGGCGCGCAGCTCATCACCAAGCGCCTCACTATTCAATAACTCACCATCGGAGCCAGCCCTGGCCAGGGGCTGGCTCCCCTAATAATTTGTCTTTCTGCGCTATGAAAAACGTCTTTTTCCTACTCTTGTTCCTGGGGCTATCGCAGCTAGCGGCGGCTCAGACCCCCGTCAGCACTGGCCCTACCCCCACCCCGGCCGCCGGCCCCACGGCCGTACCCATCGATGGGGGAGCCTCCCTGCTGCTGGCCTCCGGCGTGGCCTATGGCCTGCGCCGGCTGCGCCGCCGCCAGCAGTCGTGCTAAAAAAGGGCTTACTGCGTAACAGCACTACGTAATTCTCGCTAATCTATCCGCTATAAACACTCTCACGCCTTCTGCTAGCCAAAACAAAGCCTCCGTAGCATTTGCTGCGGAGGCTTTGTTTTGGCTAGCAGTCGAGAGAGGCTAACTTATACTCGCCGCGAAGTGAGTTGCCTTCAACATGCAATTAGTCAGAATAAAATTCGCTGGAACTTGCGCAAAGAGTTATTTTTTCAGCCCCGCTAGGGCTGGCTATTAACCATTTTGCGTAAATCCTATTTGCTTGAAAGCCTCCGATATCGGCTAACAGCTCACTACCTACAGCCCATCCCATTAGGCATTGGGCGATGCCGGCTCAACCCCGGCGGCCGTCCCGTTTGCTTGCCCAGAAGCTGCGCTGACAAGGCGCTAGCGGTTTGCAACCGGCTCCTGAATGGCGGGCGGCGGCGCGTTGTATTCGGGGGTGGAAGCGCGCTCTTCGGCGGCGAGCTTCTCGGGCGCGCTCAGGTCGCGGCGGTGAAAAGGCCGGATGATGAGCCGCAACGCCTGCCCCGAGCTGAAATAGCTGAAGGCCCAGTCCACGAGCGCCACCAGCTTGTTGCGGAAGCCTACCAGCAGAATAAGGTGAATAAACAGCCACGCCAGCCAGCCCAAAAAGCCGTTGAAGTGAATGCTCTTGGGCAGGTCCACCACGGCTTTATTGCGGCTCACGATGGCCATCACGCCCTTGTTGAGATAGGCAAAAGCTTTGGGCTGCTCGCCGCGCAGGAGGCGCTGGAGGTTGTTGGCCAGCAGGCTGGCCTGCTGCTGGGCCACCGGCGCGAGCATGGGCATTCCCTTGGGCATGTCGGGCGTGACGAGGTTGGCCACGTCGCCGATGGCGAAAATATGGGGTTCGCCCTCCACTTGGTTCCAGCGGTTGACGGTGATGCGCTTGTTGCGGGTCACTACCGCGTCGGGCAGGCCGGGCACGGCCGCGCCGTTCACGCCGGCCGCCCAGATTAGATTACCGGCCTCAATATATTCGGTATCAGAATAATATGCCCGGTCGTTCTCGTACTTTTTGATGGCCGTGTTCAGCCGAATCTCTACCCCCAGCTTTTCGAGGTAGCGTTGCGCGTCGCGGTGCGAGGCTTCCGACATCGGGTTCAGCACGGCCGGGCTGGCCTCGACCAGGATGATGCGCATCTGGCTCAGGTCCAGCTCGGGGTAGTCTTTGGGCAGTACGCCCTGGCGCATTTCGGCCAGCGAGCCGCTGATTTCGACGCCCGTCGGGCCGCCGCCCACCACCACTATCGTCAGCAGCGTCTGCCGATGAGCTGGGTCGTCGGTGAGTACTGCCTGTTCCAGATTCTGGAAGATGAAGCTGCGCAGGTTCAGCGCGTTGGGGATGCTCTTAATCTGCATCGCATTTTTTTCGATGCTCTCGATACCGAAAAAATTGGTGAGCGAACCAGTCGCCAGCACCAGGTAGTCGTAGCTGATATCGCCAATGTCGGTGCGCACCGTTTTCAGGGCCGGGTCCACGGCCTGCACGTCGGCCACCCGAAAAAAGAAGTTCTTCTGGCCCGCGAAAATCTTGCGCACCGGATAGGCAATGCTGTCGGCCTCCAGCGCGCCGGTGGCCACCTGGTAGAGCAGCGGCTGGAAATTGTGGTAGTTGTTGCGGTCCACCATCACCACCTGCACGGGCGCGCTGGCCAGCTCCTGCGCCAGCTTGAGGCCCGCGAAGCCGCAGCCGATTATCACCACGCGCGGCTGCGCTGAAACCGGAAGATTTGTATTCATCAGAACGAACAAAAGGTGGCAATTGACTGCCACCTTGCTTAACCCGAAAACCTGGGGTAGGGTTGTAAAAATCCGGCCGCCAGCGAGTTAGTAATCTACCCCCTCTTTTTTCTTGAACGTGCCGTCCTTCACCTGCTTCACGAGCTGGAGCCAGCTGAAGGGGTTCAGCAACGGGTTGTTGCTGTAGGGGTTAGGCGCGGTGCCCATGCGCCGGTCGAGGTTATACTGCTGCTGCGACATGGTTTGGCGGTAGTTGGCCGTGGGTCCCATCGGCTGCGAGTTGAAAATCTTGCGCATCAGCTCCTGGTTGAGGTTGTCGGCGGCGGCCGTGCCTTTTTCGTCGGGTAGGCGCAGGGCCAGGAAAGCGCGCTTAAAATCTTTTTCGGTGGCGTAAGGGAAAATGCGCACCTCGGGCAGCATGGTGGGGTCATCCTGCATCGTCACGATTACCGAAAAGCTTTGGCGCTGATAGTCAGCCGGAATGATGATGGTCTGGTTGCGGTAGCCGAGCGAGCGAAACACGATGCTGTCGCCGGCCAGCACGGGCATCGAGAAGTAGCCGTAGGCGTTGGAGGTGGTGCCGCGGCCGGCCTTGGGCACATAGACCGACGCGCCGGGCACGCCCAGCAGGCTGTCGCCGCTGGCCACGATACCCGTAAACTGCACCACGCGGCGCTTGCCCTGGGCCCAGGCATGGGGCGCGGCTAGTAGTCCGGTCAAGAGTACCAGACTGAGCAGCAAGAGGAAACGACGACTATTCACGGCGGGAAGAGGAATTGGGAGGATGCGTTAACAAATATACGAACCTGCCCGGCCGGACGGTCGTACTTTTGAAGGGCGGAGCCGCGGCCGGCTAAGCCCTTCCTAACGGCAGATGCGCGTAAAACATTTTTCAGTTGCATTCGGGCAGCAGCTTTTTAAAGCTTTGAGTGACGAAAGCCGCGTGCGCATCCTGCATTTGCTGTGGCGCAACCAGGAAATGGTGGTCGGCGACCTGGAGCAGGTGCTCGATTTTACCCAGACCAAAACTTCGCGCCAACTGGCTTATTTAAAGAATGCCAGCCTGGTGAACGTGCGCCGGCTCGATAACTGGATGTATTATTTTCTGCGCGACGAGACGGCCGAATTACTTCCGCAAATTCTGGGTTGGATGGAGCGCGACCCACAGCTGATGCGCGACCAGCAAGTGTACCAAACGCTGTGGAACAACCGCGAGCTGGCGGCCTATAAGATTCAGAACCGCCGCTGGCTGCCCCCTACCCCCCCTCTCTAGCCCCAACTACCCAGATGCAGCGCCGAATATTTGTTTGTACCAACCAGAAGTCGGGCGTCGGCGAAGATGTCGCCAAGGCCCTCAAAAAAGAACTAAAGATTCAGGGCGTAAAAAACCTGCTGGTGCGCGGCGAAAAACTGCACACCCGCGTGCAAACCTGCAACTGCCTGGACCTGTGCAAGCACTGCAAAAAAGGCCCCGGCGCGGCGCTCATCGTGTATCCCGAGGGCGAGGTATATGGCAAGATGACGCCCAAAGATGCCGCCGGCCTGGTGCAGTACCTGGCGGGCACCGCCAGGCAGCCCAGCCAATTATTAGGCGACGAAAGCTAATCTTTTCGGGCCTCGGCCCTACCCCCCCTCCCGCGCATGAAAGCCTATCGCCACCTGTTTTTTGACCTCGACCACACGCTCTGGGACTTTGAAACCAACGCCAATGAGACACTGGAGCAGCTGTTTACGGAGTATGACCTGGCCCGCCACGGGCTGTTTTCGTTTGCCGAATTCAGCGCCCGCTACCGCGACGTGAACCACGCGCTGTGGCGGCTGTACCAGAGCAACAAAGTGACGCAGAAGCAGCTGCGCGAGGTGCGCTTCGTGCGGACGCTGACCCGGCTGGGCGTGGCGGAGGCCGATGTGCCCACCGATATGTCGGCGCGCTTCACCGATATTCTGCCCCACAAGGCGGCCGTGTTTCCGCATACCCACGAGGTGCTGGGCTATTTGCAAGGCAAAGGCTACCGCCTGCACTTGATTACCAATGGCTTTGAGGACGTGCAACATATCAAGCTAAAGTCGTCGGACCTGACGCGGTATTTTGAGGAAGTGATTACCTCCGAGCACAGCGGCCACCTCAAGCCCGACCCGCGCATGTTTGCCCACGCGCTGGCCCGCACCGGCGCCACTGCCGCCGAGAGCCTGATGGTGGGCGATAACCTGGAATGCGACGTGCTGGGGGCTTACAATTCCGGCATCGACCAGGTGTATTTCAACCCCGATAAGCGCCGGCACTTTGCCGAAACGACCTACGAAATCAGCAGTTTAGATGAGCTGCGCGATTTTTTGTAAACGTTGAACCGTTTGTCATTGCGAGCTTGCGAAGCAATCGCACCAGAACGAAATCGTTCGAGCATCGTTCTGGTGCGATTGCTTCGC
The DNA here is from genome assembly GCA_001596155.1 of Hymenobacter psoromatis. NCBI lineage: Bacteria > Pseudomonadati > Bacteroidota > Cytophagia > Cytophagales > Hymenobacteraceae > Hymenobacter > Hymenobacter psoromatis. The sequence goes on from CP014771.1 coordinate 1,844,616, forward strand.
AAGCTCGCAATGACAAACGCTCAAAACCAAAAAACAGCGATAACCCGCACACGCTAAAGCGTATGCTACATTTCCCTACCCTATGTCCAACGCCTTTTTCCGCGTCCCTACCCCCATCAATGAGCCCGTGAAGGGCTACGCGCCCGGCGCGCCCGAGCGCATCGAGCTGGTGAAAGAGCTCAAGCGCATCAAGCAGGTGGAGGGCGATATTCCGATGCACATCGGTGGCCAGGAAGTGCGCACCGGCCGCACGCTGCCTCTGGCCCCGCCCCACGACCACCAGCATGTACTGGCCCACTTTCACGAGGGCGATGCGGGCCACGTGACGCAGGCCATCGACGCGGCGCTGGCGGCCCGCCCTGCCTGGGCCGGTCTGCCCTGGGAGGAGCGCGCCGCCGTTTTCCTGAAGGCCGCCGAGCTGCTGGCCGGCCCTTACCGCGCCCGCATCAACGCGGCTACTATGTTGGGGCAGAGCAAGAATGCGTTTCAGGCGGAGATTGACGCGGCGTGCGAGTTGATTGATTTTCTGCGGTTTAACGTGTATTTTGCGCAGGAAATTTACCGCCAGCAGCCCGAGTCGTCGCCCGGCATGTGGAACCGCCTGGAGCACCGCCCGCTCGAAGGCTTCGTGTTCGCGCTCACGCCGTTCAACTTCACGTCCATTGCCGCCAACCTGCCGATGGCGGCCGCGCTCATGGGCAACGTGGTGGTGTGGAAGCCCGCCTACCCCCAGATTTATTCGGCGCAGGTGCTGATGGAATTGTTCATCGAAGCGGGCGTGCCGGCGGGCGTCATCAACCTGATTTACGTGGATGGACCGGTGGCCGGCGACGTGATTTTTAAGCACCCCGATTTCGCGGGCATTCACTTCACGGGCTCGACCAAGGTTTTCCAGACCATCTGGCAGGAGATTGGGCAGAATATTCACCGCTATAAGTCCTACCCCCGCATAGTGGGCGAAACCGGCGGCAAGGACTTTATTGTGGCGCACCCGTCGGCCCACGCCAAGGCGGTGGCCACGGCCATCTCGCGCGGCGCGTTTGAGTACCAGGGTCAGAAGTGCTCGGCCGCTTCGCGCGTCTATCTGCCTTCCAACCTGGCCGATGAGATTCTGGGCTACGTGAAGCAGGACGTGGAATCTATGAAAATGGGTGACGTGGAGGACTTTACCAACTTTATCAACGCCGTGATTACCGAAGCCAGCTTTGATAAACTGGCCAAGTTTATTGATGAGGCCAAGGCCAGCCCGGACGCCGAAATCGTGGTGGGCGGCCACCACGATAAGTCGAAAGGCTACTTCGTGCAGCCGACCGTGATTCGGGCCAAAGACCCGAAATACGTGACGATGTGCGAGGAGCTATTCGGACCTGTGGTGACGGTATATGTTTATGACGCTGACCAATTTGAACAGACACTAGAACTGGTAGATTCGACCTCACCCTACGCCCTGACCGGCGCTATTTTCTCGCAGGACCGCTACACCATCGACCTGGCTACCAGGAAATTGGTGAACGCGGCCGGCAACTTCTACATCAACGACAAGCCGACCGGCGCGGTGGTGGGCCAGCAGCCGTTTGGCGGGGCTCGCGCCTCGGGCACCAATGATAAAGCCGGCTCGCTGCTCAATTTGCAGCGCTGGGTGTCGCCCCGCGCCATTAAGGAGACGTTCAATCCGCCCACGGCGTATCCCTACCCCTTCATGGGGGCCGAACCGAAGGAGAATTTGAGCCTGGACAAAGGTCTTTAAGAGGGTAGTACTCACTCGGAAATCCCATTCTTACCCCCGCCATCCGGGGTAGGAAGCAACGGGCGGCTTCTCGAAAGAGGGGCCGCCCGTTGGTTTTACCGCCGGCGTTGTATTTTACCTCAAATTATGGCAACTGACCTGCTTCCGCCCCGGCCGCCAGCCGCTGCCACCCCCCGGCCCCGGTCGGCGGCCGGCGGTCCGCTGCCCGTGTTTCTGGACCTGGCGCAACGGCGAATTTTGCTGGTAGGCGGCGCCAAGGAGGCGCTGGAGCAGCTCACGGCCGTGCTCGACGCCCAGCCCACGGCGGTTGTCACGGTGGTGGCGCCGCAGCTGCTGCCCGGATTGCGCACGCTAGCGGCGCGCCACCCGTCGGTGGTGCTGCTGGAGCGTGCCTTTCAACCCGACGACCTGCCCGGCCACGACCTCGTGCTGGTGGCCACCGACGATGCCGTGCTGCACGGCCTGGTGCGCGCCGGCGCGGCCGCCCGACGCCTGCACGCCGTAGCCGCCCTCGGCCCGCCCGACGAGGCGGCGGCCATTGAGCACTGGCAGCGCGTGGCCACAATTTCGCTGGTGGCGTTCGCAGTCTTCCTGGCTGTCAATATCTTATCGTATTACTTCACCTGGCCGCAGGTGTGGGAGGTAGCGCGCAACTCGGGCACGTTCTACGCTTTCGTGGCGGTGGGCTTCGGGGCGCAGCTCATCGATGGGATGCTAGGCATGGGCTACGGCGTGGTGTCGGCCATCAGCCTGATGTCGCTGGGCCTGAACCCAGTAGCGGTAAGCGCCAGCATTCACACGGCCGAAATGTTTGCCAGCGGCGCGTCGGGCTACCACCACTACCGCTTCGGCAACGTGAACAAGCGGCTGTTCAAGGTGCTGCTCCTACCCGGCATTATCGGCTCGGTGAGCGGCGCGCTGCTGCTGTCTCACTTCGGGGTAAAATATGCCGACTATATCAAGCCGATTCTGGCCGTTTACCTACTTATTCTGGGCCTGCGTATCATCAGCAAGGCGGTGCGCAAGCAGCCGCAGGTGCGCCGCAAGGTGAAAAACGCGGGCTGGCTGGCCGGCGCGGGCGGCTTTTTGGATTCGTTCGGCGGCGGGGGCTGGGGGCCGCTGGTCACGAGCACGCTCATCGCCAACGGCCGCACGCCCAACTTCGTTATCGGCACGGTGAGTCTGGTCGAGTTTTTCGTGACTTTAGCCAGCGCGCTCACATTTTTCTCGCTGGGCGGCCTCTCGCACTGGCAGATTGTGGCGGGCCTCATCGTGGGGGGCGTCACGGCCGCGCCGCTGGCCGCCCGCCTGGCCGGGCGCATCCCTACCCGCCTGATGTTCATCGGCGTGGGGCTCATGGTGGTAGTTTGGAGCCTGTGGGCGCTGCGCAAAGTGTTTATGCTGCTTTAAATGGATTGACGACTATTCGCTCCCTACCCCCTTGTTTGTCGTCATCAGGCGGGCAAGCCCCGCTAGCAAGTGACTGGCGGGGCTTTTTTGCGCGCTTCATTTTCAGGATATTTCATTTTGATTTTCAACTAATTAAGCTTAATTTTCATAACCGTTTACCCACTTACTACCCCCCCTTGCCCTATGGAAGCCGCCCTCGCTCACATCCGCGACCAGCAACAGCAAACCTGGGATTCGTTTTCGCCCGGCTGGCGGAAGTGGGATTCCTAGACGATGGATTTTCTGCGCCCAATGGGCACGAAGATTATCGAAGCGCTCCACATTCAGCCCACCGACCAGGTGCTGGACATTGCCACCGGCACCGGCGAGCCGGGCCTGAGCATCGCGCGGCTCGCGGCGCGGGGTAGCGTAGTCGGCCTCAACCTTTCCGAAGGGATGCTGGCCGTGGCCCGCGACAATGCCGCCCGGCAAGGCCTGGCCAACTACGCCGCCGTGGCCGGCGATGCCTGCGCCCTACCCTTCCCCAGCCAGCGCTTCGATGCCGTGAGCTGCCGCATGGGCTTCATGTTTTTCCCCGATATGCTACTGGCCGCCAGGGAGATGTATCGGGTGCTGAAACCCGGCGGCCGGCTGGTCACCTGCGGGTGGTCGGCCCCGGCCCACAACCCCTGGATAGCCACCATGATGGGCAGCGTGAGCGCCCACCTGACGCTGCCCGCACCCGCGCCGCTGGCCCCCGGCATGTTTCGCTGCGCCCAGCCAGGAATGCTGGCCGGCTTGCTCGAAAAGGCCGGCTTTTCGGACGTGCGCGCCGAAGAAGTGCAAAGCACCGTCGAGTTTGCCAGCCCCGAGGATTACTGGCAAAACATGATGGAAATAGCCGCCCCCGTAGTGGCCGCCATGAGCCAGGCCGATGAAGCCACCCGCGCCGCCATCAAGGCTACCCTCTTCAGCAAGCTGGAGCCGCTGGTCGTGAATGGGAAGCTAGCGCTACCCTTTGGCTCACTGGTGCTTACCGGTAATAAAGCCTGAAATAGACCTGGTTCTTACCTAGCTTGGGCACCGGGCCAGCAGGGTGCGGGCGGCCATTTGGCCGCTCACCAGCGCCGCCTCTACCGTGCCGCCGTAGGGCCCTTCATACACGCCCTCGCCCGCAAAAAACAGCGTATCGGCCACGGGCGCCGCCAGCGCGGCGCGGGCAGCGGATGCCCCTATGGTAGGGTAAGAATAGGCCCCGTACGCGTAGGGCTCCCTACCCCAGTTGTGCACGGAGTGGGCGCGCAGCTGCGCTTGCAGCGCAGCCAGGGGGGTAGCGAGCAGGTAGCTGAGCGACTCCAGCGCCTGCTGCAACACCGTTTCGGGCGGGGCATCGCGCAGGCGGTGCGCGGCGGGTCCGGCCAGCCAGCCGGTGAGCTGGGGGGTAGGGGCCGGCAGCTGGCTCCACCACGTCGGCACCGACGCATCGGAGAGCAGAAACTCCAGCTCGGGCAGCCGGCCGTGCCAGAAGGGCGTTTCAAATTCGAGGATAATCTTGATGACTGACCCAAACCCCAGCTGAGCGGCTGCCGCCCGGTGCGCGGGTATTTCCGGCTCAATGTGCAGGTAGCCCGGCTGGCCAGCAGCGAGTTGCCACACCCCAAGCGGCACCGTGCACAGCAGCTGCCGGGCCTGGTACACCGCGCCGCTTGCCGCCCGCACCAGCACCGAGCCCGGCTGCCAACTGATTTCCTGGATGGGGGTAGCCAAATGCAACGTGGCTCCGGCAGCCTGCGCCTGCGCGGCCAGCCAGTGCAGCAGCGGCCCATAGCCGCCCACCAGACGCGGCGAGTCGTCGGCGCCACCGGCGGCCCACTCGTCGCGCAGGGCCCAGGCGCTTACGCGGCTCGCATCGGCCGCGTCGTAGCCTTCGGCAAACTGGGTGGCAAACGCCCGCAACGCCACGTGTTCATCGCCCGCAAACTCGCGGGCTAGAAACTCGGCCAGGGGCAGGTCGTGGGCCAGCGCGCCCAGCTTTTCGAGCAGCAGGGGCAGCTGCGCGAAGTAGTCGGCATCCAGTTGAAGCTGGCCGTTTTGCACCTGGTAGGTCTGGCCATCAGCGGCCTCCCACCCTATGCCGGCCTCGACCAGCAGGCTGCGGGTCAGGGGCACTGCCCCGTGCAGGAACTCGGCCCCGGCTTCAATGGCCTGGGTGAAGCCGGGGGGTAGCAGCGTATGCACGCGGCCCCCTATTCTATCGCGGGCTTCTAGCAGGCACACGCGCCGCCCGGCGGCAGCCATCTCGCGGGCAGCCAGCAGCCCCGCCGCGCCCGCCCCAATAATAAGAATATCTGCACTGTATTTCGTACTCTCAGCAACCATAGTAACGCAAGAGCCAGCAAAACAAAAAGCCCCGCCAGCATAACGCCCGCGGGGCTTTTTGGTTAAAGTGACTTAGTTGCCCCCGCGCCCCCGGCCCTACCCTGCCGGGCGCGGTTTGGGGTTGTTGGCTCACTTGCCCTGCCTGCACCGACGACCCGACAGCGGCGGGAATTGACGATGGCTTCTTGCTACTACTCTCTGATAATGGTGAGCAGGAATCTTCATGAAGGGCTCTTACTCATGCTTGCCGCATCCAAGCACGGCGAAACCACTCCGGCATCTCTTAGCCCATGCTAGTGAGTTTGCGCGGTTCGTATTCAGCAAACCACCAGATGTTGGCTCCCGAGTTGTCAAATAGCTAGGGCCGGTCAACCAGTTGCATCATTTCGACCAGTAGCCCCAGGCTTTTGATATAGCGGCCCACTATTTTTTCTACCGCAACGCCGTGCCCACCTTTACTTACCCGGTTACTAACCCGGTCAATATTTACCGCTGGCGTTTCCGTTGCGATGTAATACAATAGGACTTACGCAAAAGACGTCTGTCATGGCGAGCGAAGCGCGGCAATCGCACCAGAACGACTGGCGCGGGTATCGTTCTGGGGCGATTGCTTCGCTTTGCTCGCCATGACAGACGATTTGCGTAAGTCCTAGACAAATACGTTCGGTAGCCCTTGGAGGCAGCCAGACGCAGAAAATCCAGCTTCGAGCGGTGCGACATCACCGACTCAAACGTAAAGCTTATGCTGTTTGCTAGCAGCTGATGCCTCAGAAAATCGGCTACCGTGGCTGCTACGTAGGAATCGAGGGCTGCTTCTGGCCGCAACACGATAATATTTTCGGTTATCCGTAGCCCCAGCTTTTCGCTGGTTTGCATGCCTGCCGCCGTCTGGCCGCTCGCCAGAAACTCATCCAGTCCGGCGTGCGACACTTGCAACTGATAATCAGCGGCATGTAAAAATCCCTGCCGATTCAGCAGTTTCTCAATCTCGTCCGCATTTATGTAAACCCCCAGGTTGAACTGCCCACCTAATTCTTCCAGCAAGGCTAACTTCCCTGACCTGTTCGGCCCGGAAAAAAGCTTCACCCGTGGCACCGTTGCCCCTACCATGCGTTACGCCTTACTGGCGGCATCGCGGTAGTTATCGGCCACTACCTCGCGCTGCCCGTTGGCGTGAATACGCACCAGCTTGCCACTTTCATACACCGTCACAGTCAGGCCCAACGCCCGGCTCTCACTCACGGCCCGCAACGATGCCCGGCGCGTCGCCGCCTGGAATATCTCCGCTGGAATATCTTCTGGATTTTTCATTTTGTCGCCGCCTGTTTTGCCAGGTATTTATTCATACAATATATGAACACTCTGCCGCTACGTGTCCCCGGCCCCGCCGTGCCGAGGGCGGCTAGCAGATGATTAAGACTTTGCGCGGTTTGCGCGTTTCCGGCCCCCGCCCCCGGCCGCCACCCCAGCGGCGAGGGTAGCGGGAGTTGCTGTGCCTTGCAGCAAGAGCTTACGATGTATAAGGCACCCTTTTATGATTGGGTGGCGTTATCTTGCTTTGCCATTAGCCTGCTAGAAATTATGTCACCTGCAACTCCAACTCAACCAACCAAGCTCAATAGTCTACAGCTAAGCCTGCTTCGTCTTTTTGACCGGGGCATGAGCGACGAGGATACGTTGGAAATTCGGCGGCTGCTGGTAACACACCTATCCAAGAAGCTGCAAGACGAAGTGCAGCGCATTGATAAAGAACGCGGCTACACGGCCGAAGACTACGAACGGATGCTGAACGAGCCTTCCTGATGCCAAGCGCCGTCATCGACACGAATTGTCTGCTGGTCTTGCTTAACGCCAAAAGCCCCTATTACCGCTTGTATGAGCTGTTTGCTGCCGAAGCATTCGTTTGGGTGTTAAGCAACGAAATACTGACAGAGTACACGGAGGTGTTGACTCGCCATTATTCAGCCAGCACCGCCAACCGGGTACTGGAAATTCTGGTAGCGGCTCCCAATATTCTGCACCAGGAAGCCTACTACAAATGGCAGTTGATAAGCGACGACCCCGACGACAACAAATTCGTGGACGTGGCCATTGCCGCCGGGGCCGACTATCTGGTTACGAATGACCGCCACTTCCAGCCGCTCCTACAACTGGATTTTCCTCGGGTGCCTATCGCCACGCTGCAAGCATTTCTGGCAGCAATGCTGTGAGTTTTCCTACACCGACTCACCGCATAATCAGAACAAAAGCTAACGGCTAATAGCTACCAGCCCCCCCGCCCCCCAGCTGCCACCCCAGCGGCGGCAGTAGCGGCAGTGTCCTGAGCTACTTCACTACGTCCACGCCATACAGATGAAACTTGCCATCCGAGGTCAGCACCGGCAAGTTTTCGGTTAGGGCCTGCGCGATAATGAGCAAATCGAATGGGTCGCCGTGGTCTTTCACCTTTGGCAGCGTGGCAATGTAGAGGAGCTGACTTTGCTTGATGGGCAGTAGGTGAATGCCAAACTTGCGGCGAATGACCGTTGCGAATGTTTCCAGTGAAAGGCCGTTCAGGTCCAGCTTGCCCAGGCGCACTTTGATAGCCATCTCCCAAAGGCTGGCCGGGCTGATAACAAACGCATTGCGCTGGTCAATCAAAATGCTTTGCACCTCTGCCGATAACAACCCAAAATCAGTGCCCAGCACGATTAGGGCGTTGGTATCAAGCAAATACTTCACTTGCCGCTCGGCCAGTTGGCGGGCCGGTCATGCTCATCAAAGAAATCGGGATGCACGATAATCTTACCCTTAAAGTAGTTGGGGATAATATTCGATTTCTTGGCTGGTTTGACAACCGGCTTCTTAATAGCGCTGGCCTTTTTGGCCGGGGCGGCTGTCTTCTTGGGGGCGATGGCAGGCATAGTGGTACGGGTTGAATGAGGTAAAGATAACGCCTGCTCCCGGCATCTGGTTCGCGTTAGGAAAGCGCTCAAGACGGCATGAACGAGAGCAAACTGCCAGCCGCTAAAAGCTGCTGGCTCACTTCTCCTCCGCGCCCCAGCCGCAACCCCAGCGGCGGGGGTAGCGGCAGTTTCTACTGACGATAAAACACCTCGCCCCCGCGCCCCGGCCGCCACCCCAAGCGGCGAGGGTAGCGGGAGTGTTAGCAGGTTCCCATCCAAGCGCGCCGAAACCATTCTGGTATCTCCTCCCCAATCGTCGTCAATTTACCTGGTTCATATTCGGCAAACCACCAGATGGCCGCGCCTGAATTGTCGAACAAATAAGCCCGGCTGACCTGCTGCATCGTTTCGGCCAGCAGGCCCAGGCTTTTCGCGTACCGACTCACAATTTTCTCCGTCGAAACGCCGTGTCCGCCTTTGCTTACCCGGTTGCTTACCCGGTCTACATTTACGGCCGGGGTTTCCGTAGCAATGTAGTAGAGATAGGTGCGATACCCCTGAGTCGCCGCCAGTTGCAAAAACTCTAGTTTTGACCGGTGCGACATGACCGATTCAAACGTAAAGCTGAGCCGGGCGGCCAGTAACTGGTGCCGCAGAAAATCGGCCACCGTGGCCGCCACGTAAGAGTTTACGGCTGCTTCCGGCCGCATGACCACGATGTTTTCCGCAATGTGCAGCCCGGTTTCCTGACTGGTTTGCGCCCCCACGGCCGTTTTCCCGCCCGCCAGAAACGCCGCAAAATCGGCCTGCGTTGCGGTCAGTTGGTAATCGGAGAGATGCAGGAACCGCTGTCGGACCAATTGCTTCTCTAGCTCATCGGCATTCACATACACGCCCAGATTGAACTGTCCGCGCAATTCATCCAGTAGCGCCGATTTGCCCGAGCCGTTGGGGCCTGCGAATAAGCGCAGGCGCGGAGTAGCACTTATCACCATCAGTTAGCCTTGCGGCCAGGGTTCTGGTACTGGTCTGTCACTACTTCGCGCTGCCCGTTGGGATGAATCCGTACTAATTGGCCGTTTTCGTAAACCGTCACGGTGAGGCCCAGCGCCCGGCTCTCGCTCATGGCCCGCAACGAGGCTTGCCGCGTAGCCGCTTGCAGCACTTCGGCGGGTATATCTTCGGTCTTTTTCATGGTATCGTGGCCTGCTTCATCAGGCGTTTGCTCGTCTAAGATACGACGAACGAAAACGAACAGCTAACAACCTCCCCGCGCCCCGGCCGCCACCCCAAGCGGCGGGCGTAGCGGCAGTGGCTATAGGTGAGCGCAAATCATCTAGAAACCAAACTGGTCGCCATTTCCACTTTCCAACCCACGCATTATATTTTCCTCATCATCGTCTCTATCATAATATTTCTCATTATCATAATATCCCTCATTATCATCATCAGAATAATATTCTTGCCTAGAATCAAGGGTCTTTTGGTCTTCTAAGTATTCTGTCAGCTTCCTATAATTTTCAGTTATAGTTCGCTTATCTGCTGATTTGAAATGGACTTTTAAATTCATTTGGAATTCAAAAGAGAAATCGGCCTTTATATCCTTAGTTTTGAACGAGTCAAAGTCAAACATTGGACTCTCATTTAGGCCGGTTATTTCATTCTTATTACCGGGAAGACAAAATCCATCCACATTTCTAATGCACCAATAAATATATTCTGGATTTGGCTCCGCAGCGTTTAGCTTGTCTTCAAAATCGTCGGCTATATAAAATTCAATTCCAGGCCGAAGTTTACCAATTCCATTAACCCAATGCTGTTGAAGGTCACCAGTCATGTATTTGCTTGCTAACTCACAAGCGAATTTTGATAATTTTTTGTCTAGCATCCCTCCTTTACTCACAACTAACTTAACTTTGTTACCGTCGACTATAAAATCGCATTGCGCTCCACGGTAGAAAGCCAAAATAAACTCAACCCAGCCTTCCTCGTCTATACCTTCTATATTTATGTGAGGGCCGGTAATTCTATTATCAACTTCTTTGTAAGTTTCTTTTGAGAATATTTTTTCAAAAGACGCATAAAGCATTTCTCTGTAACGATTTACTAATTCTATGTGATTTCCGCTATACACTCGTGTAACTGATAAGCCTGCGTACTTGCCGAACGCAAAACGGGAATCCAAATTGTAGAGGCCTTGCTTAGGATACATTTCCGCGCTGATTTTTTTATTCGAGATTTTTGGCAGTCGCATAGCGCCGCAACAAGATACACCGTTTAGACGAATTATTCAGATAAACCGGAAACGTAAAAAGCCCCGCCAGCACCACGCCGACGGAGCTTCCCCACAAACATACACCACCCTACACCGTCGGCAGCCCCACGTTCTCAAACCGCACGCCGCCATCCTCCAACACCGCCTCCACGACGGCATCTTTGGACACGCGACCAGATAAAATCTCCTTGCTCAACTCGTTCAAAATCACGCGCTGCAACACGTGCTTGAGGGGCCGAGCGCCGAACTGCGGGTCGAAGCCCTGCTCGCCGAGGTAGTCGAGCACTTCGGGGGTAGCTTCGAGGCTGATGCCGGCTTCGGCCAGACGCTGCTGGATTTGCTTGAACTGGCTGCCCACGATACGGCGGACGCACCTTTTTCCGAAACTTTGGCGTTACTTTACCCATACTGCTTATTGAGCATCCGACCCATGATTTCTCCCTCGCCGCCTTCTGAGTCCGCTACCTTAGCTGCGCAATTGGACAACCTCGCCAACATGGCCGAACGGGTGGCCTCGCCGGAGTTTAAGCGGGGCTTTCAGGAATTTGTGCGGGCGCGGGCCAAAGCAGCCAATTCCTATTTGACTTACCGCAATGCCCAGAGTCAGTTGGTGCAAGAATGGCCCGCAACGGGCCGGATAGATATTCTGGCTGACTAATCTGGCACTGATGCCTGTTTCCGCGCCTACGGTGTATATCCTGGCCGGGCCAAATGGTGCGGGTAAAACGTCGCTTTTTCAGTACGAAGCAGTGGCCGTGCCGCGCCTGAACGGCGATAGCCTGTATCAACAGGGCTTAGGGGCAGCCGAAGTAGATGCCGCGTTGCGGCAGCAGTTGACCACGTGGCTCGCGCAGCGACTATCGTTTGTCATAGAAACCAACGCCGCCAGCGAACGGGATTACGGCTTGTTCAACGCCTTGAAAAAAGCGGGCTACCACCTCGAATTTCGCTACGTTGGGTTGAATTCGGTGGCGCTATGTCAGAGCCGCGTAGCGCAACGGGTACTAGAAGGTGGCCACGATGTGCCATTAGCTTTGATTCAGCAGCGTTATTCCAATGGCCTGTCGCTACTGAAACGGCACTACCAGCTTTTCGACCGGCTCCAACTCTACGATAACACGGGCCCGGTAATTCGGCAACTAGCTGATTTTACCCCCGGTCAGCCATTGCAGCAAATAGGTAAACCCGTTGCCTGGGCATTGCCAGTCGTGGTGCATATTCAGCAAATGGAAGGTATTTACCAGCGTTTTCAAAAATAAAAAGCCCCACCAGCACAATGCCAGCGGGGCTTTACCATTCAAAACCAGCAGTTAAACGGTCGGCATCTCCACGTTCTCAAATCGCACGCCGCCATCCTCCAACACCGCCTCCACCACGGTATCCTTGGATACGCGGCCGGAGAGAATCTCTTTACTCAACTCGTTGAGAATCACGCGCTGCAACACGCGCTTCAACGGCCGCGCCCCGAACTGCGGGTCGAAGCCCTGCTCGCCGAGGTAGTCGAGTACCTCGCCGGTGGCTTCAAGGCTGATGCCGGCTTCGGCCAGGCGCTGCTGGATTTGCCGGAACTGGATATCCACAATCTTGCGGATTTCCCGGCGATTGAGGGGCTGGAACAGCACGATTTCGTCAATGCGGTTCAGAAACTCCGGGCGCATATGCTCCTTGAGGCGGTCCATCACCTCGTCGCGGGTGCGGTCCACGATGACTTCTACTTCCTCCGGGTCGTGCTCGGGCAGGTCCTTGAAATTGCGCTGAATGATGTCGGCCCCCGTGTTCGAGGTCATGATGATGATGGTGTTCTTGAAGTTCGCTACCCGGCCTTTGTTGTCGGTGAGGCGGCCATCGTCCAGCACTTGCAGCAGGATGTTGAACACGTCGGGGTGCGCCTTTTCGATTTCATCGAGCAGCACCACCGAGTAGGGCTTGCGGCGCACGGCCTCCGTGAGCTGCCCGCCCTCGTCGTAGCCCACGTAGCCGGGAGGCGCCCCGATGAGGCGCGACACGGAATGGCGCTCCTGAAACTCGCTCATGTCGATGCGCACCATCGCGTTCTCATCGTTGAATAAGTATTCGGCTAGGGCCTTGGCCAACTCGGTTTTCCCTACCCCCGTCGTGCCCAGGAAGATGAACGAGCCGATGGGCCGCTTAGGGTCTTGCAGGCCGGCGCGCGAGCGGCGCACGGCATCCGAGATGGCGGCGATGGCCTCGCTTTGACCGGCCACGCGCTTACCCAGCTCGTTTTCGAGGTTGAGCAGTTTGTCGCGGTCGGCTTGCAGCATCTTGCTCACGGGGATGCCCGTCCACTTGGCCACTACCTCGGCAATATCCTCACTGGTAACGACTTCCTGGAGCATTCCGCCGTTTTCCTTCTGGGCGTTGGCTTCGTCTTGTAATATTTTGAGGCGCTGCTCGGCTTCCTGAATCTTGCCATAGCGCAGTTCGGCCACGCGCCCATACTCACCCTGGCGCTCAGCCTGCTCAGCTTCGGTTTTGAAGCGCTCGATGTTCTCTTTCTCGGTCTGGATGTTGGTGAGCACGGCTTTTTCGCCCTCCCACTTGGCCTTCAGCTCGTCGCGCTGGCTGCCCAGCTCGGCTAGCTCCTTGCTCAGCACGGCCTCGCGGTCGTGGTTGTCTTCGCGCCGGATGGCCTCGCGCTCAATCTCCAACTGCATCATACGGCGCTGCACCTCGTCCAGCTCTACGGGCATGGAATTCAGCTCGATACGCAGCTTGGCGGCGGCCTCATCCATCAGGTCGATGGCCTTATCGGGCAAAAAGCGGTCGGTGATGTAGCGGCTGCTTAGCTCCACGGCCGCAATCACGGCATCGTCGGTGATGCGCACGCCGTGGTGCAGCTCGTACTTCTCCTTGATGCCGCGCAGGATGCTGATGGCGTCGGGCACGCTCGGCTCATCCACCATCACGGCCTGAAAGCGACGCTCCAGGGCCTTGTCCTTTTCGATGTACTTCTGGTATTCCTTGAGCGTAGTCGCGCCGATGGCGTGCAGCTCGCCACGCGCCAGAGCAGGCTTAAGCAGGTTGGCCGCATCCATCGCGCCCTCGCCGCCGCCGCCGGCCCCAATCAGGGTGTGTATCTCATCAATGAAAAGCAGAATCTGCCCTTCCGAGTCGGTCACTTCCTTGATAACGGCCTTGAGGCGCTCCTCAAATTCGCCCTTGTACTTGGCCCCTGCGACTAGCAGGCCTAGGTCGAGGCTCATCAACACCTTGTCTTTCAAGTTCTCGGGCACGTCGCCGGCCACGATGCGCTGGGCCAGGCCCTCGGCAATGGCGGTTTTCCCTACCCCCGGCTCGCCGAGCAATACGGGGTTGTTCTTGGTGCGACGGCTCAGAATCTGGAGCACCCGCCGAATCTCCTCGTCGCGCCCGATTACGGGGTCCATCTTGCCCTGGCGCACGCGCTCGTTCAGGTTCACGGCGTAGCGGTTGAGGCTCTGGTATTGCTCCTCCGCCGTTTGGCTGGTGACCTTACGCCCGCCCCGCAGCTCCTGGATGGCGGCCTTCAGGTCTTTTTCGGTAAAGCCGTTGTCTTTCAGCAGCGTAGCCACACTATCCTTGCCGCCCAGGATGCCCAGCAGCAGGTGCTCGACGGACACGAACTCGTCGCCCATGTCGCGCATCTGGGTGTTGGCGCGCTGCACGGCGTTGGCCGCGTCGTTGGCGAGGTAGGGCGAGCCGCCGCTCACCTTGGGGTAGGCCGTCACGATGGTATCGAGCCGCTGGCCGAGATTGGCCAGGTTCGCGCCCACCTTCTTGCCCAGGAAGCTCAGGGTATTCTCGTCGTTCTGGAGCAAGGCCTTCAGCAAGTGGCCGGTTTCGATGGCCTGCTGCTGGTTGGCTCCCGCTAGCTCAGTGGCCTTCTGCACGGCCTCCTGCGCCTTGATTGTGAAGTTTTTAAAGTCCATTTTGATGCTAGAGTCTTAGGTGATGCTTCGGGTTAGGAAGCTGTACGTAAGGCGTAGCAAACGGGGTGCTAGAGGGGAAAGCGGACTTTTTGACGGAAAAATGCAATTTATCACCAACTCACTACGCCATAATTTCAGGCTGGTCCGTCCGGCGCAATAGGCTTGCCGTTTTCTATCGCGTCGGGCACAATGTATAAATCCCTGAACATCTGCTCTACCGTAGCCAGCAACTCTGGCTCAGGGTTGGCGCGGCACTCCAGAAAGTACGCGCTGATAGCGAGCAGCGGGTGGTGGACAAAGCGCATCGGACCAATAAAAGCCGTCACCATTTTGAGGTAGACGCGGAATTGTTTCGTACTGACTGACCCCTCCCCTACCAATGCCTCCCCCACAAAACCAGCCGAAGCCAAGACATCGCGCCGGCAGATATCCAGGAAAATCTGCGTGCAGGTAGTCAGGATGCGGAAAGCATCGCCATCATTCACCAGCAGCTTAAATCGATTGGGCGAGGCCTTGAGCGCCAGCGGGTAATATTTCAGCACGTACACATGGTGTTGGTATTGCTCGGCTTCTACCACGTAGCGCCGGTTTTTGCGGGTGCGAAACGTGTAGTAGGGCGTGCAAACCAAAGGGCCATCCTTGTGAGACGGCCCTTTGCGGTAATGAAACGAATAGCCTTCACCTAGCTCGCGCTCAAATGGCATATTTATAGGCGTTACGGCGCAAGCGGATTAAATCCTCCTCCGAAAGCGTGTCAAACTTGAACTGCTTGGCATACTCGCGGGCCTGCGCTAACCGCTCTTCTTTCGTCAGGCTGGCGGCGGTAGCGGACTGCGGCTTTTTGTTGTCGGTAGTACCCATGATTCGGCAGGTTTACAGGTAACTGGTTTTCCTCACTACCACGAAGATACCAGAGAAGGTTCAGCAAGTGGCCGGTTTCGAGGGCCTGCTGCTGGTTGGCCCTGGCGAGTTCGGTGGCCTCCTGCGCCTTGATGGTGAAGTTTTTAAAGTCCATGATTCGCTAGGTTCTGGTAGGTGATTCGGGTTAGGAAGTCTGTACGAGAGGGATAGCAAACCGGGTGCTAAGCAAGTATTTCGGACTTTTTGGCGGGAACACATGGTTCGAAAATTATCCATTCGGACGAAATTTCAGTGGTCGCTTCCACCTCTATACTTTTTAACGCCAAAAAACTTTTCTGAATAGGGCAATGACAGAACATTAAAAGTCCCGGTCTTGTGAGAGCAGAATTTGGCGACTGAGCAATTCACGCACTTAGCCGGATTTAAACTGCCCACGTTAAAAGGTATTTCGTAGCCGGATTTTAGCTTGATGATGCTCTTATAAATATCAGTTATTTCAATTTTAAATTGTTGGGCCTTATCAATCTTGAGCACATTACAATGCTGAACAACAGGTTTTTCGTTTACGTAATCATAGCTCCAATACACTAAGTACCCGTACGCTGCATTTACAGAATCCAACCCAAACAAATATGAAGCTAACTGTAGCTTATGACTTTGTCGAGCGTTTAAATCACTGTTTGATTGTTTAATGTATCGAAACTTTTCTTCTACTATAAATTTCTGCTCGATTTTATTTTTGAAAATATAATCAGGCTGACCCACGAAATTACCCCTGCTACTGAACAAATTCTCAGTTTTTTCCGCGTGCCCTAAATATTCCACTTCTGAAGAGCAAACGTCAGCGAAAAAGAAATTTGTCTTTTCATTTTTAACCGAAACAGCATAAGCATTGTGGCTTAAAGGTGAGCGTTCGCCTTTTTTGGCAACAGTGATAAGCCTATTTTCGAGATGCAAATCGGTACCTAATTTAGTTTCGTTTGTTTCTATCTTTTTAAAGCTTTTTCCTATGCAGAAACTAGCTGGACAAAATGAAAAGTCAGCTATTTCACTTGCTGACACATAAGATGATTCTACATAATCAACAACATGGTCAGAAATCTTGCCTCTATCCAAAACGATGTCTTGTTCAGACACTGGGCTTCTAAAAATGTACTCGGCAGTTAGTTTCCAATAAACTCGTTCTATTTCCAAATTTTTAGAAAGTTCGTTTAAATATCTCTCCCTGACCGTAAGATTGTCAAACCGTAATAAACCCAACAAACGGTTATAAATAATTTCTTGATTCTTCGTAAGCATAATCAGTCGTCTAAATTTTCGCTTTCAGACCAGATGGTTTGCAAATACCATGTCCAGCCATTATTTTTTAGGAACCACCAACCCAAATATCATGTCTACTCCCGACCTCGCAAATGCTAAGTTGCGTTCTAAAAAACGAATTGAAGGACCATATGCAGAGCGAATGGAACGAATCCACGAGGATGTGATGCAGTCTTTCTTTGCCGCTTATCGGCGACTAGAAAACTACGTGACTGATATTCAGCCTGAAAAAGAACTGATTGCAAGACGACTCAAAATTCTGGATGAGCGCATTAACGTTTTCAAACCAGGCACTGTGACTTGGCCTCAGAAGTTTGAAGCTCGGCTGCTAGCAGCCGTTAGTGATGCTCGTTCGGTTGCTGATTTAGAATTTGAGGTGCAAAAGTTAATTGATTATCAGGAGGAGAGGTTCGCCACTCTCCTTAACGCTTACCGAACCCTTCAACCCACTACCCCCGCTTTGGAGCACAAGTAATTGAAGCGCCTGTTTCTTCAGCGGCGGGGGTAGCGGGCGGGGGGGGCGCAGTAGCGGCAGCTACGCCAGCAGCGGTGGTTTCGCGCAGGCGGGACCGGCGGGGCGTGAGGCGGTTTAGCTAAAGCAGGTACGCATACGCACTGCGGCGCATCCGCTGCAAGTCTTCTGCCGACAGCGTTTCAAACTTGGATTGTTCGGCATACGCACGGGCTTGGGCCAGCCGCTCGGCATTGATGGGCGGGGGTAGCACTTCCAGCCAGCGATAGCTTGGCTTGCGGTCAGCGGGGCGTTTCATAGGTGCGGAAAAAGAATGGGCAGCGAGCTTACTTATCGTCGTAGTGGAAGCGGCATTGAGCGATGAAAATGGTATCGCCGCTTAGCCGATACACGAACCGATGTTCCTGCGTGATGCGGCGCGACCAGAAGCCTTTGCGGTCACCTTTCAACGGTTCGGGCTTGCCGCGCCCGGTGAAGGGCGTACGCACGCATTCTTTCAGTAATTCGTTGACTTTCGCCAGAATGGCTTCGTCGTTTTGCTGCCAGTACAGGTAGTCCTCCCAAGCGTAGGTGGTCCAGGAGATGTTTACTGTTGCGGCCATTCCCGAACGGTGGTTTCGCCTCGTTCGATTTCTTCCATTGCCGCTAGCAGTCGTTCCCGGTTGGTTCGGGTACTCATCAGGTACTCGGTCGCGTCCTGCTTTGCCTTCTTGGCGGGCTTCGTTTCCGGCGTAAGCTTTACGTAGGAAAATGCTTGCAGTAGCTCTTTAATAAACTCCTGCTTTTGGTCGGGTATTTCGAGCGTGTAAATCATAGCGGATTAAAGCAAGGTAGTGCGGCTTAGTTCCGGCAACTACCGTCAGAAGCAAAGCTACTAAAGAAGCGCCCGTTTCTTTCAGCGGCGCGGGCAGCGGGCGGGGGGGCGCGCAGGAGCTGAAGCTACGCCAGCAGCGGTGGTTTCGCGCAGGCGGGACCGGCGGGGCGTGGGGTGGCGGCGGGCAGGTGAACTGTGACGAATGTAGGACAATAGAGTATGAAAAGTCACCCAGTGGCTGGGCGGCGCGGTGAGCGTGGGCGCTAGGCGGGTATTTCGGAGGGCGCTACGGCTGGTTTATCCAGTCTTCTAGTATCAAAGTAGCGATGGGCGCAAAGTGACGGGTGTTGCGCGTGACAAGCGTGAGGCTGTGGGCCAACGCCGTGCAGCCTATCATCAGGTCGAACTCATCAACGGGGCGGCCCAAGGCGCGTAGCCGCACTTTCTCCAAGCCATATGCTTCAAAGCAGGTGCCGACCAGCAAAATGCGGCCAGCAAAAAGCTGTTGCAGGATGGAGATTGAATGGCGGTTGGCCGCTTGTTTGGACGGGGCGCTTTTGGCGATGCCGTAAATCAGCTCGGCAATGGTCAACTCGCTGAGAAAGCAATTTTCTACGCCAATCTGCTGCACCTTTTGACGCAAGCTGAATTCATCTTTCGATCAATGAATGCAGATGTTGGTATCGAGCAGGTATTGGCTCACAGTTCTACGTCGCGGTCGCGGAAATAGCGTGCTTCCCGGATTTGGCGGGCCAACTCAGTTCCGTCTTCGTCTGACTGCCAAGAGCCCGCGAATTCATCCAGTAAGCGCGCCTGCTCCGCGTCGGAAGTCTTGAGCGAGGGAGTCGTCGTAACTTTCACGCCTAGGCGCCGAGCCAGATGAAGTAATAAATCCAGGTCAGCATCATTGGCAGATTCTAAAACCAACGTAGTGGGCATAAGTAAATGAAGCTAAAACCGTGGTGGAAAGATAATTAGAATTGCGTAGAGACGCTAACTTACTTCGGTGTCGAGCAGGTAGGGCATTATAAATCTACCTCGCGGGACTGGTCTTGTCGGTCGGCGTAGATGCTTCGTACTAATTCCTCCGCGCTTTCATCCGACTGCCAAGAGCCAAATACTTCGTGCAGTAACTGGTGCTGCTCAGCTACCGATAGTTCCTCCTTGCCTGGTTGCGCAACCAGCCCGTGCGGCTGGCGACTGGTAAAGTGCGCGACGATGTCAGCAGGCAGGCTTTGCAACCACTGAAAAGCAGCAGCGGCCCGTTCAGCGGGAAATTCTAATTCGACGGCAACTTTCATAGCCCCAAGATACTGCAAAGCAACCATAGCTACTCTAGCGCCTGCCGCCGCCCCAGTGGCCGGGCGGCGCGGCGGGCGCGGGCGTTAGGCGAGTATTTCGGAGGGTGCTACGGTTGGTCTATCCAGTTCTCCAGCACCAGATTAGAAAAATTGGTGAAGTGCCGGATGTTGCGCGTGACGAGGGTAAGGCCATGCGCCAACGCCGTGCTCCCAATCAGAATATCAAAATCATCTATCGGCCGCCCGGTGCGCCGCAAGGCGGCTTTTTGCTCGGCGAATATGGCAAGTGCCGGGCTGATAGGTAGTACTTGCTCGGCAAACAGTGCCTGAAACTCTGCTACTTGCTGCCGCTGGCGAGCCTGCCAAACGGACGCACTATTAGCTGCCCCAAATAGCAACTCAGCCACGGTTATTTCAGATACGAAACACTGCGCTAAACCGAGTGAGGCAAATTTGGCTTGGAGTTGGTGCTCGCCGCGCAGAAAGTGTACGCAGATGTTGGTATCGAGCAAATAGCCAGCGCTCATAGTTCTACGTCGGGGCGGTTACTCTGGCGGGATGCTTGCAGCATCTGGTTAATTTCGTCGCCCGTTTCGTCCGATTGCCAAGTACCGAACAGGGCCAGAAAGCGCCGCTCCCGTTCCTCCAGCGACAGGGTAGCCGCTGGGGAGGCAGTAGCTTTCACGCCCAGCCGATGCGCTAGGCTTAGCAGCAAATGCAGGTCAGTATCATTGGTAGGCTCTAACAACAGGGTAGTTGGCATACTAATTCTAGCAAGTGATAATTATGAAAGTGCTAACAACTTATAGCTCAACCTCTTGGGAAGCGTCGCGGCGGGAACCGTAAATCTGGCTCAGCAGGTCTTCTTCGCCTTCGTCCTGTCACCAAGAACCAAATACCTGGTCGAGCAGCGCATGTTGCTCTTGCTATGACAAGCATTCTTTACTGCTGAGTTGGCTGGCAGGCTGCACTAGCGCATCCGTTTTTAGAAAGCGAATGGTCATTTCTGGCAGGCTTTGCAACTGTCGCATTACAGACGCAGCTTGCTCGTCGGGAAACTCTAATTCAAGGGCGACTCTCATAGCACCAAGTTACTAGAAATCTGGGTAGGTCCCTCAGCGCCTATGGCCGCCCCAGTGGCCGGGCGGCGCGGATAGTTATTTTTTTTCTGCCTGCTTCTCCGAGTCAGAGTTATAGTGCATCTTATCCATTTTTCGCATTTGCTTACGGTCCTGGTGGTTCAGGCCGGGCACTTTCTTGTCGTGGCGGGCGGCGCGGGGGCTGTCGCCGTCGCGGGTGGCGGGCGTTGTGGGAACGCCAGTTGCAGGCGATGTCACCCCAGTCGGCGCTACCGCGCCCGATGGCAATACGGTTTGAGCCAGGGCCGCGCTGGTGCTGTAAGCAAGAATGCCGGCCAGAAGCAGGAAAGATTTCATGGAAATATTAGTAAATGATGGGTATTCAGGCGCTGCGCAGCCGCCAGAAATCAGCGACTTAATCATCTATATGAGAAGAGTTTGTGAGAAGCCCGGTTAGTTGGCCGTGGGTTTCATGGGGACGGGTTTGGCTGCTTTGTGGCCCATTTTCCGCAGCCTTTTCTGGTCGCGGCGGTCCAGGCCGGGCACTTTTGCCGCGTGTTTGGGGGCGCGCGGGCTGCCGGCGTTGGTCATGTCGGGGGTAACGACGGGTAGGGAGCCGGGCACGGTGCCGGAGGGCACGGCGGTTTGGGCCAGGGCGGCGCTGGCGGTGAGCGCGCAGGCGGCGGCGAGGAGCAGGAAGGATTTCATAGAATCGGGGAATTGGGGATGAAAACGGGGGTAGCCCCGTGGCAGTTGCGGCGGGCTATGGGTGGACCTGGCGCAATAAATAACTGGATTTCAGGCGCTAGTTACGCGTTGCCAGCACCTCGCGCACTGGTGTCCACTTGATTTCAGGATACCGGTCGTTATCCAGCGAAGTGAATTTGGGCAAGCCGGTGAACATATTGTGCAGGTACTGCATACCCTGCCAGGGCGGAAAAACGTCGTTGGGAGCCGGCACGAGGCGGCGCGTCACCCGAATCATCAGGCGCAGCAGCCACAGGCCGCCGGCGCGCAGGCGGCCGAAGCGCTGGCGGGTGGCGGCGCTGGCGGCGGCTTGCAGGTCGCGCACGGTGGCTACTTCGCCGGCTACGCGCAGGTAGCGGGGGGTAGTAGTATCGAGGGCGGCGGCGGCGGTGAAGGCGGCCGTGTTGGCGGTGGTGGTGAAGTCGAGCGGCTGGTCGGCCGAGCCCCAGTAGAGCACGCGCCGGATTTTGAAGAGGACCACCGGGGCCTGCCCGGTGAGCAGGTCCATGAACATGCCGTTGAGGATGGACGTGGCCCGGATGGGTGCCTGGTCGAGGCGGCGGCCGAACTCACGGCGCAGGTCGAGGTTGCGGTTGCTACCCTCGGGCAGCTTGGTGAAGTCGATGGAAAAATCGGAGGGGATGAAGCGCGGCAAGCCGGCCGCCACAGCCGCATCGAGCAGGTGGGTTTGGGCATCCACTATCACGCTGCGCAGGCCGGAAAGGGCCGATACCACGCAGGCTGCGCCCGCGCAGGCGTAGGTGAGCGCGGCCACGTCGTTGAAATCGACTTCCAAAATCCCTACCCCCTGCTCGCGCAGCAAAGCGACGGCGGGCTTGGTATTGCCGGGGCGAACGAGGGCGCGCACGGTGGCACCCCGCCGGCGCAGCTCCTGAGCGATGCGGAAACCCAGGTCGCCGGTGGCGCCGGCTACCACGATAGTAGCGGGCGAAGTGGCGGGGGTAGGGATGGGCGTATTTTCCAAAATCTGTTAGGTAACGATGAGAGAATATTTTTGCTGCTGAGCGAAAATTCCATTCCCTACACAATGAAATCGTTTTCGAGCAAGTAATTGGTGATTAGGTCATTCGGGCCGCGAGGCGTACACATCGGTGGCCTCGATGGACGCCCGAGCACCGTGGGCGGCGAGGTAAGCCTGGGCGCGGCGCAGGTAGCGCGCCTGGCCTTCGGCACTGATGGCGGGGCTGGCCGCCAGCGCCGCGCTGGTGGGCCGGCCGAAGGAAAAGTGCTCGGCCGGGCCGGGGTCGGGCCAGCGCGGGCCGAAGTTGCGCACGGCCAGGTACATGAGCTTGGCGCGCAGGGGGGCCGTGCCGCCGGCCAGGCAGGCCTGGTAAAACATGTAGTGCACGTCGCGCCAGGGCCGGGTGCGCGCATCGCAGGCCACATCGTGCACGATGGAGGCATAAACGTAGTCGCCGGTGAAGGGCGAGCCCACGAACGACCACAGCACCTGCGGAATGCTGGCCCCATCGACGATGCTGCCGCTGGGCGCGGCCCACACCGCACCATCGTTGGCCTCGGTGAAGGTGAAGTCTTCGATAACGCGCACGTTGCGGTTGGGCGCGCCGGGCGTGTCGATAAACTCAATTTTGGGCGGGGCCGAGAAGCTGCCCGCAGCGGGGTCGTCGGTGAGGGGCATGGGGCAGGAGCGAGGGGTAGGGAGGCTTTTTAGCATCAGGGGCAACAGCTCCTACCTACGTGGTTTCGGTTGTAGGCGGCCAGCATGCGTACAAGGGGGCACGTATTATCAACTTTATCTTTCCGATGTCAACTTACACCGTCGAACGACTTTCCTTTCAGCACCTCGCCGAATTACCCACTGCCTGGCAAAATACGGACTACCTGGCCCTGCTCAAGCAACTCGACTACGACAACCCCGAAGCCCTGGCCCCAGCCGAGCTCAAGGAGATGTGCCAGATGGCCCTCACCGACCTGGAGCCCGCCGCCGCCGCCGAGGCCGTGCTTACCTACCTGTTTGCCGATGAGCTGAAACCCGGCCAGCTGGAGCAGCTGGCTCACCAGATGGAAACCGAGAAGCTGTGGGAAGAAAACCCGCAGCTGCCCCTCCACGAAGGCTTTTTCAACGCCACGCAGCTGCTATACACAGCTTACAATGGCAAGTTTCCGCACCCGCAGGCGGTCGAGTTCAAGGTTAAAATTACGGCCCCTACCCCCTCCGATTTGGCCGTGTTCGACCAAGAGCCGGCGGCACCGCTGCTGCGCCTGCTGGCCCAGGGCCTCACCGACCACGCGCTGCTGCACCGCTTGTTTAGCGAGCAGCTGGCGGGCGGCGACTTTGCCGAGGCACCGTCCATTTTGTGGCAGCTCACGCCTAGCGATAAAACCGCTGATAGCGTGGTGTTTAACGTTATCAGCTCCGATTATTGGCTGGAAGAGTTCAAGTATGCCGACACGTATGAGGCGACGCTGCCGGACGCGTAGGTAAGAATCGTCGCTCTTCGGGGCGTCTCACTCCCGGCCGCGAAGCCGCCTACCCCCTCCTCTGATGCCTACCCGCCGTCATTTTCTAACCGGCTCGGCCGCCGGCCTGGCTCTGCTCTCTATGCGCCCCTACCCCGCCGCGGCGGCCCGCACCTACACCAACCCGGTGATGCGCCGTGATTTTCCCGATCCCTCCGTGCTGCGGCACGGTGGGCATTACTACGGCTTTGGCACCACCGGCCGGGGCCGCACACCCGATGGCCGCATTTTCACGCTACTCACTTCGGACAACCTGGTGGACTGGCGGCCGCTGGGCGGGGCCCTTACCCCCCCGCCGGGCAGCGAAGAATTTGATTTCTGGGCACCCGAAGTTGTTGAGCACCAGGGTACGTTTTATATGTACTATTCGCGGGGCGGCGGGGCCATTGGGGCCACGGTGGGCCACCAGCTGCACGTGGCCACCAGCCAGCGGCCGGAGGGGCCATACACCGAAATCGCGGCCCTGCCGGTGGCCGACAGCCAGTTTACCATTGACGCCCACGCTTTTCAAGATACTGATGGCCAGTGGTATCTGTTCTACGCCCGCGACTTCACCGATACCGACGACGGCTACTACCCCGGCACTGGGCTGGTGGTGGATAAGCTGGTGAGCATGACCCAGCTGGCGGGCCAGTCACGCACGGTGCTGCGCGCCCGCCACACCTGGACGCTCTTCGAGGCCAACCGCACCATGCCACTCTACGGCAACCGCACCTTTGCCCAGTGGCACACGCTGGAAGGGCCGTTTACGCGGCTCCACGACGGCAAATACTACTGCTTTTTCAGCGGGGCCAACTTCCTCACCGACCGCTACGGCGTCGATTATTGCGTGGCCGAGCACATTATGGGCCCCTACGCCGACTCGGGCTCCGATGCCGGAGCGCGGGTGCTACACTCGGTGCCGGGCCACGTGCGCGGCCCCGGCCACCACTGCCACACCATGAGCCCCGACGGCCGCACCGAGTACCTGGTGTACCACGCTTGGAACGCTGCCATGACCGAGCGCGAGCTTTGCATCGACAAGCTGGCCTGGACCAAGGAGGGGCCGCGCTGCCTCGGGCCTACCTACACACCGCAGCCGCTACCGGGGTAATTCCCTACAAGTCAGGACCGTGGCGCACTCGCGACAGCGTTCGGTCCGCAGCCGCTACCGGGGTAATTCCCTACCCCCTCAGTTCAGCCCGACCTTGCCCTGCATCGACTCGAAGAGCTTGGGCGAATCGAAGCCGATGCCGTGCTTGAATACGATTTCCATCTGGCGGAGCTGGCGGATATCCTGCTCGGGGTCGCCGCTCACGAGCACTAGGTCGGCCTGCTTGCCGGGCTCAATGGTGCCGATGTCGCGGTCGCGGCCCAGGTATTTGGCACCGTTCAGGGTGCAGATTTTAATGGCTTGGATGGGCGTGAAGCCGCCTTCGACCAGCAGCTCGATTTCGCGGCGGTTGGCGTAGCCCGCGATGGTGCGGCCCGCGCCGGTGGGGTCGGTGCCGGCCACCAGCAGGCCGCCCGCGTCGTAAAACTGCTTTTCCCAGCCCTGCTCTTTCTTAAACAGCGCCACGCTGGCCGAGTCCTTGCCCTGGTTGGCTTGCCAGGTTTTGGTTTCGCGCTCCTGCAACTGCGGCATCAGCGCGCCGAGGCCGCCGCCCAGCACCACCTCGCGGCCGGTGTAGGGCTCAAACACGGGCAGCGTAGAGGTGAGCGCCACATTCTTGCTAATCAGGAACTTGATGAGGTCAGTTACGGCCGGGCTGTTGGCGGGCTGGCGCAGCAGGCCCTGGTGAGCGGCGGGGTAGTCGCAGGCATCGGTGACGTGGCCAGGCGCGAAGTCGGAGCTGGCCATGAAGCCGTGCTCCAGGTTGTCGATGCCCGCCTCGGCGGCCTCGCGGTAGGTGATGGCGCAGAGGTGGCCGGTGACTTTGAGGTGGCGGGCGTGGGCCACGGCCACCACGGCGGCCAGGTCGGCGCGGGTGGCGTGCATGTACATCTTGAACGACGTGCAGCCCTTATCGGCCCAGAATTTGGTGCTGGCGGCCGCGTCGGCGGGGCCCTTCACGGTGTTCAGGGCCGGAATATCCATGCCCGGCTCCTCCATGTAGGGCGCGGTCACGTCCATGTCGGGCCCAATGAACTTGCCCTCGCTGATGAGGCGCTGAATGGCCAAATCAGTCTGCGGCTCGATGCTGCCGGCCGTGCGAATGGTGGTGGCCCCACCCGCCAGGTAGAGGCGTGGAAACGAATACGGCATCTGGGCGATATTGAAAAAACCGCCCGCCGGCATGGTGTAGTAGAGGTGCTCGTGCAGCATTACCAGGCCGGGAATCAGCGTTTTACCGGCGCAGTTGATGACCTCGGCACCAGCGGGCACTTTCACTTTTTTGCTGGGGCCCACCTGCTCGATGCGGCCATCGCGCAGCACTACTGTTTGGTGCAACAGCGCGGGGCGGCCGGTGCCGTCCATGACCTTGGCATCGGTGAGGGCCACCACGGGCGCGCTCACTTTAATAAACTCCCTAACCTGGGGCGTGAAGGCGGGGGTAGGCGGCGTGGATTGGGCCCGGCTGGCAGTGGCAGGCAGGATGCCCAGGCCCGCGCTGAGCAGCACCGCGATGGTTGTCTTTTTCATAATATCAGCAAAAACCCCTACCCCCGGCAGGTGGCCCAAAGTACGCGCCGAGCCCACCAAAATCTTCTCCCTACCCCATAAAAAAAACCGCCCGCTCCACTAGGGAACGGGCGGCCTTTCAGGTCAGCCAACTGGCTGGAGTCGCTTACTTCTTGTGAGCGGGAGCCTTTTTCATTGGCGCCTTTTTCATCGAAGTCTTTTTCATCGGAGCCTTGCGGCTGCGGGGAGCACCGGTGCCGGTCGTCTTCTTGCCGGGCAGCTTCTTGCCTTCGGCCTTGATATCCGAAACCGTCGGGGCCGGGCCATACTTGGCTTCGGCAGCGTTCGTCTCGCCCGTCAGGTAGGGGTCGAAGTCCACGCGGCGGTTCAGGGCCTGGCCGGCGGCCGTCTTGTTGCTGGCAATCGGCTTGGTTTCGCCATAGCCACGGGCCTCAATGCGGTCGGCCGAAATGCCTTTCTCCAGCATGTACTTGCGGGCGGCGGCGGCCCGCTCGTAGCTCAGGCGCAGGTTGTAGTCGTCGGCACCCTTGCTGTCGGTGTGGCCAGCGATGCTGAGCGAGTAGTCGGGGTACTCGTTCATAATCTGCACCATCTGCTCCAGTTTCGGGTACGACGAGGCTTTCAGCGTGGCCTTGTTGAAGTCGAAGTTGATGTACTTCGTGGCCTCGTTGAGGATTTTCTTGTCCTCCGCTTTAATCTCGGGGCAGCCTTTGTTGGAAGCGGGGCCGGCCCGGTCGGGGCAGCGGTCCTCGTAGTCGGGCACGCCGTCGCCGTCGCGGTCGAGCGGGCAGCCGGTGGCGTCCACTTTTACGCCGGCCGGGGTGCCGGGGCACTTGTCGAGGTAGTCGGGCACGCCGTCACCGTCAGCATCAAGCGGGCAACCCGAGGCATCGACGCGCACGCCGGCCGGGGTGTTGGGGCACTTGTCGTCAGCATCGGCCACGCCGTCGCCATCCGCGTCGGGGCAGCCCTGCAGGGCCGCCAGGCCCTTCACGTCGGGGCACTTGTCCTGGTAGTCGGGCACGCCGTCGCCGTCCGTGTCAAGCGGGCAGCCGTTCATGTCCACTTTCACGCCCGAGGGCGTGTTGGGGCACTTGTCTTTGCGGTCGGGCACGCCGTCGCCGTCCGTGTCCTTGGCTTTGCCGAGCGCTACCGTCAGGCCAGCACCATACACCAGAAAACGGTCGTAGTACTTGCCGGTGCTCGAATTGTCGATGTCGATATTATCGTTGGTGAAGGCATAGTGCTGGCTAGCCGTAATATCGAGGCCTACGGCCGGCGAGAGACGGAAGCGCAGGCCAGCCTGGCCAAACACCTCGGGCCGGCGCACCTGGTTGAAGAACCGGCCAGGCGTGGCCGTTAGGTTCGGGTTGAAGGTGAGGTAGTTGCCACTGCTATTAGCTATGAAGTAACCGCCGCCACCCATCAGGTAAGGCTGAATAAAGGCGTCTTCCTTAATAAACTTGCCGTTGTTGAACTTCAGCTTCAGGCCAAGGTCAATCATGGCAATGCGGGCGTTGATTTCGTTGCGCGGCGCAGCATCTGCAATAAAGCGGAAGCCGTTCTGGTAATTGCCGAGCAGGCTCAAGTCAAACGTAGGCGACAGGTAGCGGGTGATGTGAGCGCCTATCCCCACTTTTGCAGGGAGGTGCAGCACGCCGAAGTCACCGCCCAGGTTGCCCTGGTATTGAAGAAGGCTAGCGTTGGCCCCGATAGCCGTTTTGCGGTCGGGCGTTTGGGCCTGCGCCGGTGTGGCCGCCAGCCCGGCCAACAGCAACGCCGCTCCCGGCAGCAGCCGGCGCAGTGTAGAAGAAAATTGGTGCATGTGCAAAAGAATTGAGTGGAATGGTAAAATGCTAGCAGGGTTTGCTGGTCCCTCGTACGAAAAAATTAATTTAACGGTAATAAAACGTCCGCTTCTAGCCCACAATTTTTTCAACTGTTTTGGCAAGATGCAGCAAGGCAGTGGGTTTAGTTGGGGTCGAGCACGGGCCCTACCCCCCTCAGACGCACAAAGCCCAGCGCTATCCGGCCGAAGAGGCCGGGTAGCGCTGGGCTCCAAACAGGGGGGTAAGGCCGGGCTTTAGTAGCCGGGGTTCTGGGTCAGCACGCCGCCGCTGAGGTCAATCTGGGGCTGCGGGATGGGAAATACTTCGTTTTTGCCTTTCACGAAGGTTTTGCCGTGCAGGGCCATTGCCGGCACGATGGTGCCGGGCTGCACGCTTTCCTGGCGCACGAGGTCGAAAAAGCGGTCGTGCTCCAGGGCCAGCTCCACGCGGCGCTCGTGCCAGATGGTGGCCAGCGAGGGGGGGGTAGGGGCTAGGCCGGCGCGGGTGCGCACCAGCGTGAGGTCGGCGGTCGCCTCGCTGGCTTTACCCAGCTGGAAAGCCGCCTCGGCGTGCAGCAGCAGCACCTCGGCATAGCGCATGATGCGAATGTTCTTGGGCAGGTAGTCGGTGTTGCCGCAGTTGGGTTCCTTGGTGCGGCTGTGGTAGGCTTTGTAGCTGTAGGCCGAACCCTGAACCGAGTCCTGGCTCGGAATGCGAAAGCCGTCCCAGAGCACGGTGCCCGTCGATTTTTGCCCGGCCGGGGCGGTGGGCTGAATGAAGATGATGGTGCCCGCCCGGCGCACATCGCCGGCCTCATAGGTGTTGCTGAGGCTGGCCGAAGGCGTGTTGAAGCCAAAGCCCAGGTCCGACCAGCCATATTTGCCGCCGGCGCGTGGGCCCTGGCACACGGCGTAGAGCTGCACGGCCTCGTTGTTGCAGGAGGCGTTGATGCCCGTTTGCACCTCAAAAACCGACTCCGAGTTGTTGTTGCCCACCGTGCGCCAGATGTCGGCGTAGGTGGGGTAGAGCGAGTAGGCGTTGCTGGCGATAACGGCGCTGGTGAGGTCGTAGGCCTTCTGGTAGTTTTTCTGATACAAGTACACCTTGGCCAGCATAGCCTGGGCGGCCTGCTTGTTGGCGCGGCCCACGTCGGTGCCGCCCTTCACGGGCAGGTTATCGGCGGCAAACTGCAGGTCGTTAATAATGGCCGTGTACACGTCGGCCACCGGGGCGCGGACTTGCAGGGCGGGGTTGTTGGCATCGCTGGCGGCGGGCACGCTCGTGATGAGCGGCACCGGCCCAAAGAGGCGCACCAGGTTGAAGTAGAAGTAGCCCCGCAGGAAGCGCACCTCGCCGAGCTGCCGGTTTTTGGTAGTGGCATCGGCCGGGCTCAGCGGAATTTTGTCGAGCGCCTGGTTGGCGCGGGATACCCCCTGAAAATAGCCGTTCCAGCAGTTGTTGACGTTGCTGTTGGTGGAGGTGGCCGTGAAGTTATCGATGGTGGCCGCGTCGAGGTAGTCGGTGGGCGTGCTGCCTTTGTCGGCGTCGTCGGAGGCAATATCAGTCAGAATAATGTACTGAAAGCCATTGATATCGGCTCCAAAACCGCCGAGGTAGAGCACGTTGTACACACCATCGACCAGCTTCTGGGCGGCGGCGGGGTCGCTCTGGATGGCGGCGGTGCTGAGCTGGCCCTGCGGAGCCACATCCAGAAACTGCTTGCAGCCGCTGGCCAGGGCCAGCGACAGCGCCAGGGCAGCCGTGCCGGCCCGGCGAACGAATGAATAAGGGGTAGGTTTCATCGGATAGATAATTATGGGATTGGTAAGAGTATTTGTCATTGCGAGCCTGCGAAGCAATCTTTCCTTCCGTCAGGAGTAGTAACTGACGACGCGAAAGACAAGGAAAGATTGCTTCGCAGGCTCGCAATGACAAACGCCCAACCTATTTGAAATTGGCAGTCAGGCCCACCGTGAGGGTGCGGCTGGTGGGGTAGGTCGTGTACTCGATGCCCGAATCGAGAGGGCCGCCGGACAGCTCGGGCGTGAAGCCCGAATACTTGGTGGCGGTGAAGATGTTCTGGCCCGACAAAAAGAATCGTAGCGTGGCCAAATGCGCCTTTTCGATGCTGCTCACCGGGAAGGTGTAGCCGATAATCACGTTGTTGAGGCGCAGATACGAGCCCGATTCCAGGAAGTAAGTCGAGTTGGGCATGCTGCTGGTGAGCGCGCGCGGGTTGGTGTTGGAAGGGTTAGCGGCGGTCCAGCGGTTGTTGGCGAAGCTGGCTTCCACGTTGTCGGTGCCGGCAAAGCGGGCCTGCTTCTTGGCGTTGTACACCTCGTTGTTGAGGTTGCCCGAGAATACCAGCGAGAAGTCGAAATGGTGGATGCTGATGCCGGCATTGATGCCGAAGTAC
This sequence comes from Hymenobacter psoromatis, assembly GCA_001596155.1. Taxonomy (NCBI): domain Bacteria; kingdom Pseudomonadati; phylum Bacteroidota; class Cytophagia; order Cytophagales; family Hymenobacteraceae; genus Hymenobacter; species Hymenobacter psoromatis. The sequence continues at coordinate 1,875,184 of CP014771.1, forward strand.
ATCGGCGGCTGGTACGAGCCGTGGTAGGTACGGTCCTTCAGGTCAATCACGCCGTCGCCGTTGGTGTCGGCATACTTGAGGTCGCCGGGCTGGGGCGCGCCGTTGGGGCCGGTGCCGAAGGTGGACTTAGGCGAGTTGGCGATGTCGGCCGCGCTCTGGTACACGCCAATGGCGTCGAGCAGGAAGAAGCTGCCGGCCGCCTGGCCGTTGTCGGACTTGGTAACCAGGTTCTGGCCCGCAAACAGCGCCTGCCCCCCGTTGAGGTTGGTGATGCGGTTCTGGTTGAAAGTGGCGTTCACGCCCACGTTGTAGGTGAAGCCATCGGCGATGGTCGAGCGCCAGTTCAGGGCGGCCTCTACCCCCTTGTTGGCGATGTTGGCGGCATTGGTAATAAGCTGGTTATCAGGGTCGCCCAGGATGCCGGGAATGTTAATCGGAATGAGCGCGTCGCTGGTAAGCTTGTTGTAATAAGTCACCTCGCCGGTCAGGTGGTTATCCAGAAAGCCGAACTCCACGGCGGCGTCGTACTCGCGGGTGGTTTCCCAATGCACGTTGCCATCCTTGAGCTGGCTGATGACGGCCCCGAGCACCGGCTGGCCATTGAAGACGTAAGGAATGTTGATGTCGGCCGTCGTCACGTAAGAGTTGGCCGGAATCTGGTCGTTGCCGAGGCGGCCGTAGCTGGCGCGCAGCTTTAGGAAGCTCAGGCCCTTTACGTCCTTGAGAAAGTCCTCATCCGAAAGTATCCAGCCCAGGCCCAGCGACGGAAACACGCCCTCGCGGCGGTTGGCGGCAAACTTCGACGAGGCATCGTAGCGCAGGTTGGCCGTGAGCAGGTAGCGGCTGTTGTAGGCGTAGTTGATGCGGCCCAGCACCGAAAAGCGGCGGTCTTTGGAGGGCAACATGCTGGCATCGGGGTTGTTGGGGTCGTAGGGGTTCACCACCGACGTGTTGGGGTCGCCGGTGTTCAGGTACCACTGGTTGGGGTCGGCGGGCACGCCGCGGCGCGAGCCGAAGAGCGGCGTGGTCTGGCCTTCCTCAGTGGTAGTGCCGGCCAGGATGGTCAGGTCGTGCTTCTCGTTGAAAACCCGGTGAAACGTGGCTGTATTCTCCCACAGGTAGCGGTAGGAATTGGTTTGCATCACGCTCAGGCTGCTGGTGGGGCTGCGCTGGTTGCCGCCGGCGATGATAAACGTAGTATTGTCGTTGTTGTACTGGTAGTTGTAAATCGTGCGGTTATTGAAATTCAGGTCCACGTTGATGGCCGAGCGAAACGTGAGCCATTCCACGGGCCGCACGTCGATGCCCACGTTGCCCTGCAAGCGGTTTTCAATCGACCGGTTGTTGTTTTTGTCGATGTCGAGCACCGGGTTGCCCACGTTGCCGTAGGCACCCGTGTTGCCATAGAGTGGCCCTTGCTTGGCCGGAATAATCGGGGCCGCGCGGTAGGCATCGGGGTAGGCCGCGCCCAGGTTCACATCCTGCGTATTGGCGTGGCTGAAAGAGGCTTGCGAGCTAATCGTAACTTTATCGGACAGCGAAAAAGAGGTATTAGAGCGCACCGTGAGGCGTTGAAACTTGTTCTGGGTCACAATGCCGTCGTCCTGCAACAAATTGCCCGAGAAGTAGTAGCGCACATTGTCGGTAGCGCCCGACACGGCCAGGTTGTGGTTCTGAAACGTGCCGCGCTTCAGAATTTCCTTGTACCAGTTGGTCGTGGCCGCCCCGAAGCCGGGGTAGCTCGGAAACGTGGTGCCCGGCGCGGTGTCGGTGATGTAGCTCTTGTACTGGTCGGCGTTGGCCATCTGCACCAGGTGGGCCGCCTCTTTGAAGCCGTAAGTGCCGCTGTAGCTGAGCACCGGCTTGCCTATCGCGCCTTTTTTGGTGGTCACGATGATGACGCCGTTGGCCCCGCGCACGCCGTAGATGGCGGCCGCCGAGGCATCCTTGAGCACGTCGATGGAGGCAATGTCGGCGTTGCTAAGGTTCCGAATATCAGTGGTCTGCACGCCATCCACCACGTAGAGCGGGTTGGCCCCGGCCAGCAGCGTGCCCGTGCCCCGGATGCGCACCGTGGGCTGCGAGTTAGGCGTGCCGTCGCTGATAATCTGCACGCCGGCCAGCTTGCCTTGCAACGCCTGGGTCGGCGTCTGCACCGGCTGGTTCACGATTTCGCTACCCTCCACGCGGGCCACCGCGCCAGTGAGGTCGCGCTTTTTCTGGGTGCCGTAGCCCACTACTACCACCTCGTTGAGTTTGGTAGTGGATTGCAGGGCCACGTTGATGGCCGTTTTGCCGGCCACCGGAATCTCCTGCTGCGCGTAGCCGACGTAGTTGAAAGTCAGCACCGCATCGGCCGGGGCCTGGATGGCATAGCGGCCGTCGATACCGGTCTGGGCATTAAGCGAGGTGTTGCCTTTCACGAGCACCGTCACACCAATCAGGGCTTCCTGGGAGGTGGCATCCGTCACGACGCCCGTTATGGGGGCTTGTTGGGCCAGTAGCGCGCTCGGCAACAGCGCAAAAGCAAAGAGCAGCCAGGTGAGTAAGTGGATGTTTTTCATAAAAAAGCGGAAAAATGTGGAAACTGCGTGAAGAATAGCGTTTTTACCGACGAAATGGTATTTTTTGCCGATAAACTTCGGTAAAAGTAAGCGACTCCCGCAACAAACGTTTGTTGGCGCTCTACTTTAGCGGCTGCAAACTGCTGGCCCGCCGCATCCATTCGGCCGCTCCTACCCGCATAGCGTTATTGCACAATAATTTAAGCCTCGAAAGAAAGTACTACACAGCCGTTCGGCCAGCCAAGTAAGCGCCTCTTTTTCTGACGGGTGGCAATTTTTCCCGGCTGCTTTTTCCCCTCAATTCCCCCCATGAAACGGCTCTTTCTACTGCTAAGCGGCCTGCTGCTGCTACCGGCCCTGGCCCCGGCGCAGGCGGCGCGCAAAGCCCCGGCCAAGGCCCCTACCCCCCCCGCCCGGTTCGACGCCCGCCAACGGCCGCGCCACCTCACCGACGAGCAGCTCCTGGACCAGGTGCAGCGCCAGACGTTTCAATACTTCTGGGTGCTGGGCGAGCGCAACTCGGGCATGGCCCGCGAGCGCAGCAACTCGTCGTTTGATACCGGGCCAGAAGTGGTGACGACCGGCGGCACGGGCTTTGGCATTATGGCGCTCATCGTGGCCGCCGAGCGGGGCTGGATAACCCGCCCGCAGGCAGCGGCGCGGATGAACAAAATCGTCAACTTTTTGTGGAAGGCCGATATGTATCACGGCGCGTTTCCGCACTGGCTTAATGGCGAGACGGGCCACACTATCCGCTTCGGTATCAAGGATGACGGGGCCGATATTGTCGAGACTTCGCTGCTGTACGAGGGGCTCATCTGCGCCCGACAATATTTCACCAAAGACACGCCCGACGAGACCAACGTGCGCAACAAGATTCTCTGGATGTGGGAGGGCGTGGAGTGGAATTGGTTTACTCAGGGCGGCCAGAACGTGCTGTATTGGCACTGGAGCCCCAACAACGGCTGGAGTATGAACCACCAGATTCACGGCTGGAACGAGTGCCTGATTACCTACGTGCTGGCCGCCGCCTCGCCCCGCTATAGCATTGACAAGCAAGTGTATGACCAGGGCTGGGCCACCGGCCCCGAGTACGTGAACGGTAAGAGATACTACGACACGACCCTACCCCTCGGCCCCGAGCTGGGCGGGCCGCTGTTCTTCTCGCACTACTCGTTTATGGGCCTCGACCCGCACGGCCTCCAGGACGCACACGCCGACTACTGGGCCCAGAACCAGGCCCACACCACCATCAACCGCGCCTACTGCGTGGCCAACCCCAAGCAATACAAGGGCTACGGACCCGACTGCTGGGGCCTCACGGCCTCAGATAGTTACCAGGGCTACGCGGCCCACTCGCCCACCGAGGACCTGGGTGTAATTTCGCCCACAGCGGCGCTCTCGGCCCTGCCCTACGCGCCGGCCGAATCCATGCGGGCCATGCGGCATTTTTACGAAGACCTGGGCGATAAAATCTGGAGTCAATATGGCTTCTACGATGCCTTTAGCGAGCAGCATGACTGGGTGGCCGGCTCGCACCTGGCCATCGACCAGGGGCCCATCGTGGTGATGATAGAAAACGCCCGCTCGGGCCTGCTGTGGAAGCTGTTTATGGGCTCACCGGAGGCGCAGCGCGGGCTGAAAAAGCTGGGGTTTGAGAGCCCGCATTTGAAGGGTAAGTAGGTGGTGAAAACCTCCAACGCTACTCTACGCAGCCTTGCTCGGCAGTTACGTGAAGGAAGCTCTGAATTCCAGCGGCGACAGATTCGTTTTGGTCTTAAACAGCTTACTGAAGGAGGGTAAATGTTCAAAACCCAACTCGTAGGCGATTTCGCTCACGGTCAGGGTCGTGGTCGATAATCTTTCTTTGGCTTTGGCAATCAGCTGGGCGTGAAGGTGCTGCTGGGTATTTTGCCCGGTTACTTCACGCAGCAGATTACTCAGATACTTCGGCGACAAGTGCAGGTATTCGGCCACGTACTGCACGGTCGGCAAGCCTCTTTTTGCACCATTAGCGCTGGCAAAATAATCGTGCAGCAGCTCTTCCAGGCGTTCCAGTACCTGGTGGTTGGCTTTTTCGCGGGTAATGAACTGGCGATGGTAAAACCAGTTCGCATAATTCAGCAAACCTTCCAGTTGCGAGATGATGATTTGCTTGCTAAACCGGTCAATAGCAGAACTATACTCCTGCTCAATCGCCAGAATAATATTCAGGATAGTTGCTTCTTCCTTGGCCGAAAGAAATAAGGCTTCGTGGAGCGAATAATCCCAAAAATCGTATTGCTTGATGGTGGTAGCCAACGGCGTATTCCAGATAAAATCAGGATGGATGTAAATCACCCAGCCTGATTTTTCTACTGCCTCGTCTTTGTTCGCGGTCGCCATGCTAAACACCTGGTTGGGCGACATAAAAGACAGGATACCCTCATTGAAATCGAACGGATGCTGCCCATACTTTACCCGGACGTTTCGCATTCTTTTGACCGAGATAGAATAAAAATCCAGCGCCATGCTAACTGGCTCCTCGCCATACTGGTGCGGCACGGTGCCCACATCCAACACGCTGAGGAGCGGGTGCTGCGGCTTCGGTAGCTGCAAAAATTCGTGAAATTCGCTTATCGTTTTAAACTGCCTCATAACGGTTCGTCCTCTTTGCTTATTTCCAATATCAGCTTGCCGCGCACGTGCCACGTTTCGCTTTCGCGGTGGGCCTCCGCTACCTGCTCCAACGAAAATACCTTGCTGGCAAAAATCTTTACTTTACCGGCATCAATCAACTGGGCCATTTCGGTTAGCCAGTCCTGCCCGGAATGACTACCCGAAAGCTCGCCTTTTGCTTGTTTCTTGGCAAGGGCCGCCAGCACTCCCTCACTAAACGGAAAATCCACGTTGACGCTCACCAGGATACCACCCGCCTTCAGGACGGCCACCGATTTCAAGCGCTCCTCGTCGTCACGAAGTGGCGAAGCATCAAATACCACGTCCACGTCATGCACCAACTCTTCAAACTGCTGATTCTGGTAGTCAATTACCTCATCGGCTCCGAGTTGCTTGAGATAATCCAGGTTGCTGGCCGAAGCGACGCCAATTACGTAGGCCCCTTTGGCCTTGGCAAACTGCACCGCGAAGCTTCCTACCCCCCCCGATGCCCCTTTAATTAAGATGCGTTGCCCCGGTTGTAGCCTGCCTTGCTCAAAAATGGACGTCCAGGCCGTGAGTCCGGCCAGCGGCACCCCCGCCGCTTCGTTAAAGCTGATGCTTTTAGGCTTGAGAGCAAATTGACTGGCTTTGGCCACGCAATATTCCGCGTAGCTTCCAGAGCCGGGAAAATTAGGCTCCCCGTACACGGCATCGCCTTTTTGAAAGCCGGTTACATCGCTACCTATTTCCTCTACAATGCCGGCCGCATCCCAGCCTAAGGTCATCGGCAGTTTCAGGAAAGACCTCAGAAAGTCGTTGCCGCCTTGCCGAACAATCCAGTCGGCCGGGTTTACGCCGCTGGCATACACCTTGATTAAAATTTCATTGGCCGCTGGCACCGGCCGCGCTACGTCTTCTAGTTGCAGGACCTCCGGTCCGCCAAACGCATGAATTCTTACTGCTTTCATAAGGAGTTGTTTTCTCGTTTTGTTTACCATGTAAAGGTCGCTCCTGTTTGAAAGCCAGGCTTATCCAGGATGCCCTTTGGCTTAGTCGAAATGACGCTAAGCACCGGCCAGGGGCCTTGGCCTGCCCCACCGAGAGCCGCGCAGCTTTTTTGCGGGATAAAAATTTCGCTGGGTTGTACTGGTTTTCGGCCGGAGCCGCCGCCCGGTTAGGGCACACGCTACCCCCCGGCGGGCGGCGCAAGTGCCCTATTACGTAGTGGCCAGCGGGTAGCTACGACACACGCCCGCCAGCGGCACTGCTCCGGCTGAGGCCCTGGCGGGCTTCCGCGGCGCGCCGCGGCCATTTTTCAACCGCCTGTTCTACCCGCTACCTTTCCGCTTTCCTTCCTACCCCCCTCTTTTTCGATGAAACACCGTCAATCACTTTTTCGGGCCGCGCTGCTGCTGGCGCTGGGCCTGGCCGGCACCAGCGCCCAGGCCCAGGCGCGCGCTAAGGCTTCGGCTAAACCCAAGGCCAAGGTGGCCATTCCGGCCCCTACCCCCGCCTCGCCCACCGTGGACCCGCAGATGCAGCAATTCGTGACAAGCCTGCTGCAGAAGATGACGCTGGAGGAGAAAATCGGCCAACTGAATCTGGTGTCGGTGGGCTTCGACGTGACCGGGCCGGTGGTGAGCCAGAACGTGGACGCTAACATTAAGAAGGGCCTCGTGGGCGGGGTGTTGAACACCTTTACGCCGGTGGCGGCGCGCAAGCTGCAACAGCAGGCTATTCAGGATACGCGGCTGCACATTCCGCTTATCTTGGGCTACGACGTCATTCACGGGCACCGCACCATTTTTCCGATTCCGCTGGGCCTGGCCGCCAGCTGGGACCTCGACGCGATGGAGCGCAGCGCCCGCATCGCGGCCGCCGAGGCTTCGGCCGATGGCCTGAACTGGATATACTCGCCGATGGTGGACATTGCCCGCGACCCGCGCTGGGGCCGGGTAGCCGAGGGCGCGGGCGAGGACCCGTACCTGGGCTCGCGCATCGCGGAAGCGATGGTGCGCGGCTACCAGGGACCAACCAACGACATGACCAAGCCCGAAACCGTGATGGCCTGCCTCAAGCACTTTGCCCTCTACGGCGCGGTGGAGGCCGGCCGCGACTACAACACGGTGGATATGAGCCGCCAGCGCATGTATAACGAGTACCTACCCCCCTACTATGCGGCCGTCAGGGCCGGAGTAGGCTCGGTAATGACTTCGTTTAATGACATCAACGGCATTCCGGCCACGGCTAATAAATGGCTGCTGACTGACCTTTTGCGCAAGCAGTGGGGATTCCAGGGCTTCGTGGCCACCGACTACACGGCCATTAATGAGCTGGAGGCGCACGGCCTAGGCGACGAGAAAAAGGTGTCGGAGCTGGCCATCAATGCGGGCGTGGACATGGACATGGTGGGCGAAGTTTTTCTTAAACAGCTAGCTACTAATCTTAAGGAGGGCACCGTGACCCAGGCCACCATCGACCAGGCCTGCCGCCGGGTGCTGGAGGCCAAGTACAAGCTCGGCCTCTTCACCGACCCCTATCGGGGCGTGACGGAGGAGCGCGCCAAGGCCACCCTGATGAAGCCCTCGTACATCGCCGACGCGCGCGACATTACGCGCCGCACGCTGGTGCTGCTCAAGAATGACCGGCAAACCCTACCCCTCAAAAACTCGGTGAATATTGCCGTAGTCGGCCCGCTGGCCGACCGCAGCCGCGACATGATTGGCAGTTGGAGCGGAGCCGGCGACGGCAAGCAGGCCATCTCTATCTTGCAGGGAATCAAGAACGTGGGCGGCGCGGGCGTGCGCGTGACCTACGCCCAGGGCGCCAACGTGACCGACGACCAGCAGCTGATTCAGCGCCTCAATGCCAATGAAGGCGAGCTGAACATTGACCCGCGCCCCGCCGAAACCATGATTGCCGAAGCCGTGCAGGCCGCCCAGGGCGCCGACGTGGTGGTGGCCGTGGTGGGCGAAAGCCAGGGCATGACCGGCGAAGCCGCCAGCCGCGCCGACATCGGCCTGCCCGGCCGCCAGCTCGACCTGCTTAAAGCGCTGAAAGCCACCGGCAAGCCGCTGGTGGTGGTGCTCGCGAATGGCCGCCCGCTCACCCTGCCCTGGGAAACTCAGAACGCCGATGCCATCCTCGAAACGTGGTTTGGCGGCACGCAGGCCGGCAACGCGGTGGCCGACGTGCTGTTTGGGGTGTATAACCCGTCGGGCAAGCTCACGATGACGTTTCCGCGCGCGGTGGGGCAGATTCCGATTTACTATAACCACAAAAGCACCGGCCGCCCCTACGCCGGCGTGCTGCTCGACAAGTATAAGTCGCGCTACCTCGACATTCCCAATGACCCGCTCTACCCCTTCGGTTTCGGCCTGAGTTACACCACGTTTACCTACGGCAAGCCCACGGTGAGCCAGGCCAGCATCGGCCCCGGCCAGGGCCTGGAAGTGACCGTGACGGTGCAGAATACCGGCCAGTACGACGGCACTGAGATTGCGCAGTGCTACCTGCGCGACTTGGTGGGCAGCAGCACCCGCCCAGTGCAGGAGCTGAAGGGCTTCCAGAAAATCACCCTTAAAAAAGGTGAAAGCCGCCAGCTCACCTTCCACCTCGCGGCCAACGACCTGAAGTTTTACAATGACGACCTCAAGTTCGTGTCCGAGCCCGGCGAGTTTCAGGTGATGACCGGCGGCAACTCGCGCGACGTGCAGAGGACTAGCTTCACGCTGACGAAATAAGAGCGGTTTCGAGGGGGTAGGGCGAACGCCAGGCTGCGATTTATATAGATTATAAAGAACGTCATTCCGAGCTTGTCGAGGAATCTCGCCCGCGCCGTGCGGGTACCGTTCAATGAAACGGGCGAGATTCCTCGGCAAGCTCGGAATGACGTGCTTATTAAGGCGTAGCAGCCAGCCTGCCCTACCCCCTAGTTCACGGCCGGCGTGGGGTTCTTCACGTATTTATTCAGCCACGAATCCATCTCCCAGAGCATGTGGAGCAGGTTTTCGCGGGCGGCGTAGCCGTGGGCCTCGGCGGGCAGCACCACGTAGCGCGCCGTGGCCCCCTGGCCCTTGAGGGCGGCGTAGAAGCGCTCGCTTTGGATGGGAAAGGTGCCCGAATTATTATCAGCCTCGCCGTGAATGAGCAGGATGGGCGTCTTGATTTTATCGGCGAAATTGAAGGGCGACATGGCGTCGTACACGCCCTTGGCCTGCCAGTAGGTGCGCTCCTCGCCCTGGAAGCCGAAGGGTGTGAGCGTGCGGTTATACGCGCCGCTGCGGGCGATGCCGGCTTTAAATAAGTCGGAGTGCGCCAGCAGGTTAGCGGTCATGAACGCGCCGTAGCTGTGGCCCATCACGGCCACGCGGGCGGGGTCCACCACGCCCAGGCGCTGGCCCTCGTCGATGGCGGCTTTGGCGCTGCTCACCAATTGCTCGGTGTAGGTGTCGTTGGGCTCGGCGGTGCCCTCGCCCACGATGGGCACGGTAGCGTTTTCAAGCACCGCGTAGCCCTGCGTCACCCAATACACGGGCGAGGCCCAGCTGATGCGCGTGAAGGTGTAGGGCGAGCCGCTCACCTGCCCGGCATTGGCCTTGTCCTTGAACTCGACGGGGTAGGCCTCCATGAGGGTGGGCAGCGGGCCGTCGGTTTTCTTATAATTCGGCGGTAAGTAGAGGTTGGCGGTGAGGGCCACGCCATCGGCGCGCTTATAGTGCAGCACCTGCTTGCGGAAGCTGCCCCCGAAAGCGGCGTAAGGGTTGGCAAAGTGCGTGAGGGCCAGCGGCTGGCCTTTTTTGCCCAGCTCGCGCAGGTAGTAGTTGGGCACCTGGTCGGCGGCCTCGCGGCGGGTCAGGAGCTCCAGCTGGCCTTTTTTGCCATCAAACAGCGCCACCGGTACCTCGTAGTAGGGCGCTTCGGAGCGCCAGCGGCGGGTAGTCTTTTTGGTGGTCAGGTTTAGCTCATCCACGAAAGGCCGGTCGCCCTCGGGCGAAGCGCCCTGGCCGGTGAGGTAAATAGCCCGACCGCTCTGCGCCAGCCGCAACACGCTACGGCCCTGGGCATTGCGGCGCGTTACGGGCGAGCCGGGGTTATGGTAGGTGTCCTGCGACGAGCCATCGAAGAGCACTTTCAGCGGCTGGCCGGGCGCGGCGGGGTCGAGCTGCCAGGTGGTTTCGTGGCGGTCGGCCCAGCGGTAGCCATCCACCAGGGCCAGGTGGTCGGTGCCCCAGGTCATGCCGGCGTAGCGGAGGGGTAGGGCAGCCAGCTCCTGCGCCGCGCCGAAGGGCGCGGGCAGCAGGTACACTTTGTCGCGCACGTCGGCCTTCACTTTGGGGTCGCCGCCATCCTGGGCCTCGGCGTAGCTGATGGTGGCGGGCGCGTCGCTGCGCCAGCCGTGGTCGCGCGGGCCGGTGGGCACGGCGTCGAAGTTGGTGGGCACGTTGTCGGCCAGCGGCAGGTCGGCAATAGTCTTCACCACGCTGCCTGAGGCCAAATCCAGCACCTCAATGCGCTGTGGGAAGCTGCTGATGGGCAGCGTATAGGAGAAAGGCCGGTGGGCGGTGCGCACCAGCACAAAGCGGCCATCGGGCGAGGGCGACGCCGCGCGCACTACCCCCGGCTGGCCCAGCGGCTGGGCGCGGCCATCGGCCAGCGTCACCCGCACGAGCTGCGCGGTGGCGTAATACTCAAAAATGCGCTCGTCGGCGGGGTTTTTCAGCAAATCCTGGTAGGTGCGGGCACCCGATTTTTTGCCGCCGCCCGTCTCCTGCACGGCCGGGCCGGTGGGCGTGGCGTCGGCAGCCGGGGCCGCGCCGCGCCCGGCGGGCACAGTGCGCGCCAGCAGCGTCTGGCTATCCTGCACCCACTCGAAGGAGCTGCCGAACACGTCATTGAGCGGCGTGGCCAGCAGGCGGCGGGCGGTGTTCGTGGCTACGTCGGCCACCCACAATTCGACCCGGCCCCCTACCCCCTCGCTGGCGGGCGTAGTCAGGGTGAAAGCGAGGTGTTGATTATCGGGCGACCAACTGGGGCTGCTGATGCGGGCCTGGGCGGGCAGGCCCCGCACGGGCGTTTCGGCCCCGCCAGGCAGGCGCTTCAACTGCATTCCCACGGCGTAGCTCACGCGGCTCTGGCCATTGGTGCGCGGGTTGAGGCGCAGGCCGGCCAGCCGCAGCTCGGGCTGACTCAGCTCGGCGATGGTCGGGAAGTCCTGCACCGCTAGAATGGCCAGCACGCTACCATCGCCAGCGAGGCTTACGCGGGGGGTAGGGGGCGCCAGCAGCAGGTCGCGGATGGCAGCGGGCGGCTGCTGATACTGGGTTTCCTGGGCCATTGCGGGGGCCGCTAACAGGAGCAGCACGGGTAAGAGTTTTTGCATGGGAAGCAGCTGGCGTAGGTTGGAAGAAAATGAAAGAACGTCATGCCGAACAAGGTGAAGCATCTTGTTAGCAGGCGCTTAGGGCAATGACCCCAACGCCGGCGGCAAGATGCTTCACTTTGTGCAGCATGACGTTCAATTTTACGTCATACTCAGCTATTTATCCTCATAACCGCCCGAAATTCAGCCCCAGAATGAGCACGATGCCTAGCACCATGAGAATGAGGTAGGTTTCGACCGAGCCGGTTTGCACGTTGCGCAGCAGCTGGCCGCCGGCCAGCGTCACGCGGCCCACGCCATTGGCGATGGGGTCGAGAATGCCGTTTTCGACAAACTTGTAGAGGCCGGTCGAGAGAGCCATTATTGGCTTCACGATGAGGTTGTTATACAGCTCGTCCACGTAGTATTTGTGGTACACCAGGCTGTCGATGGCCGAGCGCTGCGTCTCGTCCTCGGCGGGACGCTGCTTGCGGGCCACGTACATCACGTAGGCCAGCACGATACCCACCACGGCCACCAGCACCGAGATGCCCATGAGCATCAGCTCCGTGTTGTGGTCGGGCTCGGTGGCGAAAGCGGCCGGCAGCAGCTGCCGCGAGTAGGTGAAAATCGGGGCCAGGTAATCGGCCAGGTAGTGCTTGCCCACGAACATCGGCGCACCCATAAAGCCGCCCACGGCCGAGAGAATCGCCAGCACAATCAGCGGCAGCGTCATACTGACCGGCGACTCGTGCAGGTGGTGGCGCTGCTCCTCGGTGCCCCGGAATTCGCCGAAGAACGTGAGGAATAGCAGGCGGAACATGTAGAAAGCCGTCAGGAACGAGGTAAAGACGCCGATGGCCCACATTACCTTGTTGTGCTCATACACGTGGCTCAGAATTTCATCTTTCGAGAAAAAGCCCGCGAACGGCGGAATGCCGGAGATGGCCAGGCAGCCAATCAGCATCGTTAAAAAGGTGATGGGTAGGGCTTTGCGCAGGCCGCCCATGCGGCGCATGTCCTGCTCGTTGCTCATGGCGTGAATAACCGAACCCGCGCCCAGGAAGAGCAGCGCTTTGAAGAAGGCGTGCGTGAGTACGTGAAAGAACGACGAGGTGTATCCCATCACTCCCAGCGCCAGGAACATATAGCCCAGCTGCGAGACGGTGGAATACGCCAGCACTTTCTTGATGTCGTTCTGTGCCAGACCGATAGTGGCCGCAAACAGCGCCGTGGCCAGGCCAATAATGCCCACAACTTCCAGCGTTTGGGGAGATAAGGTGAACAGCACGTTGGCGCGCAGCACCAGGTAAATGCCCGCCGTGACCATCGTGGCGGCGTGAATGAGCGCCGAGACGGGGGTAGGGCCGGCCATCGCGTCGGGCAGCCAGGTGTAGAGCGGCAGCTGCGCCGACTTACCCATCGCGCCCACAAAAAGCAACAGGGTAATGGCCGTGACTACGCCCACACCATAGTTACCAAACTGCCCCAGGCTGGCCTTCTGAAATACTTCGCCGTACTGTACTGAGTTGAAGGTTAGGTATATCAGGAAGATGCCCAACAGGAAGCCCAAGTCGCCGATGCGGTTCATGATGAAGGCTTTCTTGGCGGCGTTGTTGTAGCTGGTATTCTTGTTCCAGAAGCCGATGAGCAGGTACGAGCACAGACCTACCCCCTCCCAGCCAATGAACAGGATAACGAAATTGGCCCCCAGCACCAAAATCAACATGCTGAATATGAAGAGATTGAGAAAGCTAAAAAACTTTCCCACGTTCTCATCGTGCTGCATGTAGCCGATGCTGTAGATGTGAATCAGCGCGCCTACCCCCGTTATCAGCAGCAGCATGAGCAGGCTGAGCTGGTCAATCTGGTAGCTGAACGGAATTTGCAGCGAACCTACTGATATCCAATCAAATAGATTGACAGTGTATTGATACTGGAAATTCAGGAACAGAAACAATGACAGGCCGAACGAGCCCAGCACGGTGAGCGTGCCGATGGTGCCGGCCAGCGTACCTGATAACTTCCTGTTCAGCAAGCCATTGAGTAGAAAACCCAGAAAGGGCAGCCCCGGAATGAGGACGTACAGCAGCGTAGAAAAAGGTGCCGTGGCACCGGGGAGAACAGTTTCTTGCATGAATGTAGGGGCGGGGCTTGTCCCCGCCCGGCTAGCAGAACGAAAAATCGGGAAACAGTAACCAAACAACGGTTGGGCGGGGGCAAGCCCCGCACCCTACCCCTTCAACCGGCTGAGCAGATTGACGTCGGTATTCTGAAAATTGCGGTAAATCATGACGATAATACCCAGGCCCACCGAGACTTCGGCGGCGGCCACGGCCATGATGAAGAACACGAACACCTGCCCGTTGGGGTCGGCGCGGTAGGCGGCGAAGGCCGTCAGCAGGATATTCACGGCATTGAGCATCAGTTCAATACACATGAATATAATGATGGCGTTGCGCCGAACGAGTACCCCCGTAACGCCGATGCAAAAGAGTGCGGTGGCGAAAAACACGTAGTACTGCAACGGCACTTCGTGGATGACGGCGGGAACGATGGAAGCGTTGGTCATGGCAAGAGAACTGCGGGAAAGCCGGCCCGCCTGGGCCGACTTAGCGGGCAAAGTTATTGTCTGAACCACGGATTCGACGGATTTTTCGGATTTTTCGGATTTTGGGGACGATTATTCAGGTGATAAAATACTGGTTAAGCTGGCTGCCAACCGGTATTTTTGAGCAGTATCACCATAAAAAGGGCATTACAGCCAAACCAACGCCAGCCGCGCCAACTACAAAATCCGCGTAATCCGGCGAATCCGATAAATCCGTGGTTCAGACAAAAGTATTGGCGTTGGCCCCGCGTCTGCTTAGGCACGATGGAAGCTTTCGCCCTACCCCTCTCCGCCCTCATGACGACCGCCGCCGGCCAGGACCAGCAGATACAAACGGCGGTGCGCGAGCAGCGCGGCCGCCTGCTGCGGTTTATTGAGCGGCGCGTGCCCGACCCCGCTGAGGCCGAAGATATTTTGCAGGATGTATTTGCTGAGCTGGTGGAAAGCTACCGCCTGCTCAAGCCCGTGGAGCAGGCGGCGGCCTGGCTGTTTCGGGTGGCCCGCAACCGCATCATTGACCGCTACCGCCGCGTGCCGGCCCAGCGCACGGTGTCGCTGGACGCGCCGCTGGGGGCGGCCGGCGAGGGCGACGAGCCCGCCCGCCTGCTGCAAGACGTGCTGCCTGCCCCCGACGACTCGCCCGAAAACCGCCTGCTCCGCGAAACCATCATGGACGCTCTCACCGACGCCCTGGCCGAGCTGCCCGCCGAGCAGCGCCAGGTGTTCGTGTGGCACGAGCTGGAGGACAAGTCCTTCAACGAGATGGTGGTCGAAACCGGCGTGCCGCTCAAAACCCTCATCTCCCGCAAGCACTACGCCGTGAAACACCTGCGCAAGCGCCTGCAAAAGCTTTACGACGAGCTGTTTGATAATTACTAATGACTTAGTGATTAATGACTAACAGACAATGGCTTGCAGGCTCAAAAAACTGCATGTAGAAACCATTTCCTAAGTAGTCATTCCCAATTCGCCCGGCATTAGTCACTCGTCATTAACCATTAGTCACTAAAAAATTATGAACCGCTCTTTCTGGCTGCTAAAAGCCGTCAAATTCGTTTTCCTCGCGGCGCTGTTTGTGACCGTCGCCGTTTTTGCCACCATGAGCCTGTGGAACTGGCTGATGCCGATGATTTTCCACCTGCCCTTGCTCAATTTCTGGCAAACGCTGGGCCTGGTGGTGCTGAGCCGCGTTCTCACCGGCGGCTTTGGCCGCGGCGGGCGCGGCGGCTGGGCGCGGGGCCGCGCCTGGAAGCGCCAGATGACGCAACGCATGGAAGCCTTCTCGCCCGCCGAGCGCGAGAAATTCCGCCAGCAGATGCGCAGCCGCTGCGCCGGCTCGTGGGGCCGCCCGGCTGCCGAGGCCACGGCCGAATCGGCGGTTTAGCTGTTTACTCTTTGTCCATTTGTTCCAGCAAAAAGGCCGTCGAAACGACGGCCTTTTTCTTTGTACTCATCGCGCGGTAGGGTGCGGGGCTTGCCCCCGCCCGTCGTTGAACAACCCATAGCGCATTCGTTCAACGATGGGGGGGGGCAAGCCCCGCACCCTACTGCTGGCTGGCGCGAAACAGTTTTTGCTTCTCGTCTTTCGACAGGCTTTCGTAGCCCGAGCGCGAAATTTTATCCAGGATGAGGTCAACTTCTTCGGGGGGGGTAGCGCTGGGCGACGACTTGCCGGCGGCCGCGCTGGCCGTGGCGCGCGGCGCGGCCACGGTGCTGCGGTGCGTCACCTTCATGGCCGGGCGGCCCTGGAAGAGGCGGCCAAACCAGCTGCCCACGGCCACCACCGGCTGGCCCATATCGCGCCCGGCCTTCATCTGCTTGATGAAGATGAAGCCCAGCAGCGCGCCGCCGAGGTGCGTGATTTCGCCGCCAGGGTTGCCACCCACCGTCGCAAGTGAAATAAGCACTACTGCTACGGCTATCCACTTGATTTTAACCGCCCCGATAATAAACAGCATAAAAGTGTAATCGGGTAGTAGAGTGGCTGCGCCCACAATAATGGCAGTCACTGCTCCTGACGCTCCTATAACTTCTGGGTAGCCATGCGGAATTGGAAGTAAATTAAAAGCTAATAACACAAAAGCTGCCCCAGCTAGCGCACCCAATATATACAGACTTACTAAACGCCTATCGCCTAAATATTCACGAATTATTTGGCCAAACCAGTAAAGGTTTAGCATATTAAACAGAATATGAAAAGGGTTTTGGTGTACAAACGCATACGTTAGTACTGTCCAAGGATGACGAATTACGGTAGCCCAATCAACAGGTAGCGCGATTTGGCGCATAATTAGCGAATACCATCCAAAAGTCTGGGTTAAAAAAGAAATGGCGTATAAAACAGCCAGAATCGCGAAGACTATCCCATTGATAATCAACAACTGATTTAGCGCATTATCGCGGCGCGAAAAAACCTCGCGGATGTCCTGGGTTAAACTCATGAGAAACGTTGGATTTAGTAGAAGCGGGCGCGCCCGTTTTCCCAGAATTTAAGAATAATGAACCCCACCAGCAGCCCGCCGATGTGGGCCAGGTGCGCCACGGTATCGCCGGGCGCCTGGTGCAAGCCACTGTATAACTCGTAAAGCGCGTAGAAAAATACGAGGTACTTGGCCTTAATGGGAAAAGGAATAAAGAGCAGGTATAATTCCGTGTTCGGAAACAAGTAGGCAAACGCAAACATGACGCCGAACAAGGCCCCCGAAGCCCCCAACATGCCCCCAATCGGCTGGGTATGAATGGCCTCGTGCGCCGACTCGACCCGCGCCAGCAAGTCGTGCCGCAGGTTTGGGTCATTGGGATTGCGGGCCAGCGCCTGGGCGGCCTGGTCATCAACCGGCTCTTTAAAGCCACTGGCTTTCATAAACTGGTCGTATTCGTAGGCGGCCGGATTGGCTTTGAAGTCGGTGTAGGCCACTTCTACTTGGTGCGATTGGTACACGCGCACGCCCTGGTACAGCACGCCGGCCCCTACCCCGCACATCAGCCAGAAGGCCAGAAAGCGCTGCCCGCCCCAGCGCTGCTCCAGCATCGGCCCAAACACAATCAGCCCGAACATATTGGAGAAAATATGTCCCCAGCTGCCGTGCATGAACATATAGGTGAAAAACTGCCAGACGTGGAAGAACGGCGACCCGAGCGGGTAGAGACTACCCAGCTGCGTGAGCGGGGGGACGAGCCGGATATTTTCCTGGGCCAGAAAAACGGCCAGGTTAATCAGCAGCAGGTTGCGAACGGTGGGCGTGAAGTTGAACATGAGGGGTAGGCGAAGCGGCCCGAAGCCGCAAAGTTCGCACCGGGCCGGCTACGCGCCGGCTTTACGGAAAAAAGCGGCCAGCTGCTCACCGTCGAGCAAGACCACGGTGGGGCGGCCATCGGGAGTATAACTGGGTACCTGGCAGGCAAAAAGCTTATCGACCAGCGCGCTCAGCTCCACGTCGGGCAGGCGGGGCTGGCTGGTGGCCTGGGCCACGCGCCGGGCCAGGGCGCGGGTGAGCACCTCGCGCCGGTCGAGGCGCAGCGGCGCGGCCCCGCTCCGAAACTGCTCAATGAGGCCTTCGAGCAATTCTTGCTCGCCCTGCGCGGGCAGGTCGGCGGGCACAGCTTCAATGGCAATAGTATGCGGCCCAAACTCCGCGAAGCGAAAGCCCAGCTGGTGCAGCGTGGGCGTCAGCTCGGTTAGCACGGCGTAGTCGGCGGGCGAAAACGTGAGCGGCCTTGGGAACAGCAGCGCCTGCGAGTGGCCGCCGCCGCCCCGCTCCTGCCCGTCCGCATATTGCTCATACAGAATACGTTCGCGGGCCGCTTCCTGGTCAATCAGCATCAGGCCCGACTTCACGGGCAGCAGCACGTAGCGGTTCAGCACCTGCGTGGCTCTCGGTGAGTGCGGGAGGGAATGACTTAGTGATTGGGGGGTAGGGCGCGCGCCTTCGGGCGGGGCGGCGTGGGTGAAGGGCAGCTCGGGCAACGGCGGCGCGGGCGCTTCGACGTTGAGGGGGGGGGTAGGGCCGGCGCGCTCCTCGCCCGCCGGGCGCACGGGCTGGCCCAGCTCGCGGTAAAACGCTTCGAGGTCGCGCTTGGCCTGCTCGGTGGGGCGCGGCGGGGCGGCGTCGCCCGCCGGTTTCCTACCCCCCCCGCGCACGGCGGCGCTCACCGAAGCGGCCAGCGCGTCGGGGTTGAACTCAACGTTGCGAAGGGGGGTAGGGAGCGCCGCGCCCGCGCCGCCAAACGAGCCCGCGCCCGCCGAGGTGCGTAGCGGCCGGATGGGCGCGAAGTTCACATCGCCCTCAAAATCAAGCGATGGCGTGAGGCTGTGCAGGCCCAGCGCCTGCCGCACGGCCGCCCGCACCACGGCGTACACCGTCTTTTCATCCTCAAATTTTATCTCCGTTTTAGTAGGATGCACGTTGATATCGATGGCCTTGGGGTCCAGCTCCAGAAACAGCACGTAGAACGGGTACGTGTCGCGGGCCAGCAGGCCTTCATAGGCCGCCAGCACGGCGTGGTTGAGGTAGGCCGAGCGAATAAAGCGGTTGTTGACGAAGAAAAACTGGTCGCCCCGACTCTTCTTAGCCGATTCTGGCTTGCCAATAAAGCCCTTCACGGTGATAAAGGGTGTTACTTCCTCGCAGCCAGCTAGTTGCTCCTTATAATTGTTGCCCAGTAGGGCCACGATGCGCTGGCTCAGCTTGCCGGCGGGCAGGCCGAATACTTCCAGGTCATTTTGATATAAGGAAAAGGCAATCTGCGGGTTGGCCAGCGCCACGTGCTGAAACTCGTCCAGGATATGCCGCATCTCCACGGCATTGCTCTTCAGAAAATTACGCCGGGCAGGCACGTTGAAAAACAGGTTTTTGACCGCGATGCTAGTGCCGTCGGGGCAGGCGGTGGGCGTCTGGCTCGTCACCTGCGAGCCCTCTACGAGCAGCAGCGAGCCGGTTTCCTGGCCGCGCGGCTTGGTGCGAATCTCGACCTGGGCCACGGCCGCGATGCTGGCCAGCGCCTCGCCCCGGAAGCCCAGCGTACGAATGCGAAACAGGTCCTCCGTCGAGCGAATCTTGCTGGTGGCGTGGCGTTCCAGGCTCATGCGGGCATCGGTGGGCGACATGCCCAGGCCGTCGTCCACGACCTGCACCAACTGCTTACCAGCCTCTTTCACAATCAATTGCACGCTGGTCGCGCCGGCGTCCACGGCGTTTTCGAGCAGCTCTTTCACCACCGAGGCCGGGCGCTGCACCACTTCGCCCGCCGCAATCTGGTTGGCGAGGTATTCGGGCAGGAGTTGGATGATGTCGGGCATAAAAGAGGGGGGTAGGCTGGCAGCGCTACCATATTTTGGACACCGGGCAGGCAATTAGCGGGCGGTACCGGCGTTTTTCATCAACCGCTACTAGCCTGGTGCCTACCTTTGCGGCCAATTTGGGCTAGCTGCCCAGCTTATTTTCGGCTGCCAAGTAGTTCTGTTCTTACGGAACCGCTGCGGGTAGCCGGGGGTTCCAGCGGCATCCTTCGGCAAAAGTAGGCCGGCCGGACCGCCTTTTCTACCTTTCTACACTTCCCGTTCCGGGCTGATGCGCGTCGATTTTCGGTTTCTGTTTCTGGGGTTGCTGCTGGGGGTTGCCGGGTTGCTGCTGGGTTTTTCGGTGCCCCGCAAGCCCTTGCCCGACCCGCTGCCCAGCGGCCCCGCCGAGCAGCGGTGGGTAGATAGCGTGTTCACCTCCCTCACGCCCGACCAGCGCCTGGGGCAGTTTTTTATGGTGGCCGCCTACTCCAACCGCGAGAAGGCCCACGCCGACCGCATCGAGCGGCTGGTGCGCAACCAGGGCATCGGCGGGGTCATGTTTTTGCAGGGCGGCCCCAAGCGCCAGGTCATCATGACCAACCGCCTGCAGGCCGCCGCCAAGGTGCCGCTGCTCATCGCCACCGATGCCGAGTGGGGCCTCGACATGCGCCTCGACTCGACCGCGCACTTCGCCAAAGAAATGACGCTGGGCGCGATGGACGACGACCAGCTCGTGTATCAGATGGGCCGCGACCTGGCCCGCAAGCTGCGGGCGCTGGGCGTGCACATCAACTTCGCGCCGGTCGTGGACGTCAACTCCAATCCTAGCAATCCGGTGATTGGCAACCGCTCGTTTGGCGAAAACCAGGACCGCGTGGCAGCGCTGGGCGTGCAGTACGTCAAGGGTTTGCAGGACCAGCACGTGATTGCCGTAGCCAAGCACTTCCCTGGCCACGGCGACACCGACACCGACTCGCACGTGGCCCTGCCAGTGATTAATATCGACCTGGCCCGACTCGAAAAAGTTGATTTAGTGCCCTTCCAGAAGGCCTTTGAGGCGGGCGCGCTGGGCGTGATGGTGGCGCATTTATACATGCCGCTTTTCGACACGACTAACGCCAAAACTACTACCCTCTCCAAAGCGCTCGTAACCGGCCTGTTACAAGACCGCATGGGCTTTAAGGGCTTGATTTTCACGGATGCACTGAACATGCGCAGCGTGAGCAAGCTCTACAAAGACGGCGAGCTGGACGCGATGGCCCTGGCCGCCGGCAACGATGTGCTGCTATTTTCGGAAGATGTGCCGGCCGCCCTCATCCGCATTAAGGAGGCCGTGGCGACCGGCAAGCTCCAGCAGGCCGACCTGGACCTGCGGGTTAAGAAAATTCTGCGCGCCAAGTACTGGGCGGGCCTCAACCACTACCAGCCGGCCAACGCTCTGACGCTGAGCGACAGCCTCAACCTGCCCGAGTCGCGGGTGCTGTCGCAAACGATTTTTGAGCACGCTGTGACGGTCGTGAAGAACGACGACCGCCTCCTACCCTTCCAGCGGCTCGACACGCTGCGCATCGCGGCCATCACCATCGGCACCCAGCCGGAGGGGCCTTACGCTACTATATTCAATAAATACCAGCCCGGCCCGGTGTACGCCGTGCCCGACCGCTACGCGCCCGACTCGACGTTTAGCCGCATCTACGCCCGGCTCGGCGATGCCAACGTGGTGGTAGTGAGCCTACACCAGATGAATAACACGCCCAGCCATAGCTACGGTCTGGGCGAGGGCGCGCTGAAATTCCTCAAAAATCTGGAGGCTGACAAACGCCGCAAAACGGTGGTCGTGGCGATGGGTAACGCCTACGGCCTCAAGTATTTGGAAGGTGCCCGCACGCTGGTTTGCGGCTACGAGGACCACTATGCGGCGCAGCTCGTGGTGCCGCAGATATTGTTTGGGGCGCTGCCGGCGCGGGGCAAGCTGCCCGTCACGGTGTCGGAAACGCTGAAAGCCGGCACCGGCCTAGCCCTGCCCGAGCTGCATCGCCTGCGCTACGCCGCGCCCGAGCGCGAGGGCCTGGACTCGCGCATCATGAGCCAGATTGACCACATCGCCCTCGAAAGCATCGTGACGGCCGCCACGCCCGGCTGCCAGGTACTCATCGCCAAAAACGGCACCGTGGTCTTCGACCAGAGCTACGGCTACGGCACCTACGACCAGAGTCAGCCCGTGACTAACAGCACGTTGTACGACCTGGCATCGGTGACGAAAGTGGCTGGCACGCTGCAAGCCATCATGTACCTCAAGGACCAGGGCCGGCTGAACCTGGACGACAAAGTATCGGCCTACCTGCCCGAGATGCAGCGCACCAACAAGCGCGACGCCACCGTGCGCGACGTGCTGCTGCACCAGGCCGGCCTCAAACCCGGCATCCCGACCTGGGAGCGCACCGTGCACGACGGCACCCTCAAGCCCAACTATTATTCGAGCAACCGCTCCGATGATTTTCCGAACGAGGTAGCGCCCGGCGAGTTTTCCTTCAAGGCCGCCGACGACTCGGTATGGGCCTGGACGCTGCGCTCGGGGCTGCTGCCCAAGGTGCGCGGCAAGTATCCGGTGGAGTATTCCGACCTCAGCTTTATCATTATGAAGCGCCTGAGCGAGAAGATTTTGGGTCAGCCGCTGGCCGAGTTTCTGCCGAAGGAGTTTTACAAGCCACTGGGCCTGGGCAGCATGACCTATAACCCGCTCACGCGCTTCCCCAAGAGCTGCATCGCGCCCACCGAGAACGACACCTATTACCGCCGCGAGCAGCTGCAAGGCACGGTGCATGACCAAACGGCCGCCCTCGTGGGGGGGGTAGGCGGCCACGCCGGCCTCTTCGCCACCGCCAACGACCTGGCCGTGCTGATGCAGATGAACCTGCAAAACGGCCGCTACGGCGGCATCACGTACTTCCAAAACTCAGTGGTGAGCGAGTTTTCGCGCCCGCAGGTGGCCGGCAACAAGCGCGGCCTGGGCTGGGACCGCGGCGACCCCAGCAAGCCCACCGGCCCCACCAGCCACCTCGCCCCGGCCAGCACTTTCGGCCACACCGGCTTCACGGGCACCTGTGTGTGGCTCGACCCCGACAACCAGATTCTCTACGTCTTCCTCTCCAACCGCGTGTACCCCGACGCGGGCAACATCAAGCTGCGGACCTATAATATCCGCACGCGGATTCAGGAGGTGATTTACAAGGCAATGGAGGCCAAGAGTCCAAAAGGATGAGCCGAATAGTTAACCACCAAACGGCTACTACCGGGCTGCTTTTCCCCGAGTCAGTGCCCAACCAGCCGGTGCCAGCCGTCACGCCAGCCTTGAAGTGGGCCGGCGGCAAGCGGTGGCTGATGCCTCACCTATTGCCCTTGTGGCAGCGCTTTGCTGATTATCGGTTGGTAGAGCCTTTTGTGGGCGGTATGAGCGTAGCCCTGGGGCTACGGCCCAAACAGGCTTATTTAGCTGACCTCAACGAGCACTTGGTAAACTTTCACCAGTGGTTGCAACGCGGTCTCATTACGACCAGCGAACCGGTACACGAGGAAGCGGCTTTTTACGAGGCACGCGCGCGCTTCAATGAATTGATTCGTCAGCAGCAACAGCATAGCGCTGAGGCTGCTACTCTTTTTTATTACCTGAATCGGACTTGCTTCAATGGTTTGTGTCGGTTTAATCGGAAGAATGAGTTCAACGTGCCCTTTGGCCGGTACAAGACGATAAATTACACGCGTGATTTCACGGCCTACCAGCCGCAGCTGGCCGCTTGGGACATCGCGCATCATTCATTTGAACACACGCCCTTGCAGGCCGGGGACTTTGTGTACGTAGACCCGCCTTACGATACGCCTTTTACGCAGTATGCCAAGGAGGATTTTACCTGGGCCGACCAGGAAAAGCTCGTGCGCTGGCTGACTGCGTATGACGGGCCGATTGTGGCAACCAACCAGGCTACACCGCGCATTCTGGAATTATACCAGGATGCTGGTTTTCAAGTGCAAACGCTAGCCGCCCCGCGCCGTATTTCCTGCACCGGCGACCGCACGCCGGCCCAGGAGATTTTAGCCACTAAAAACTGCTGATTTGAGATGGAACGCCCTGAAGCCGTGCGCCTGCTGCGCGAATTATTGAACCAGGATTTGGTGGAAGTGGCGCAACGGCACGGGGTCACCATTTTTGTGGAAGGACGCAAAAACAAGGGTTGGGCCGGCCACACGTTGGAGCGCTATTTAGGGCTGCCGCTCAATAGTTCGCGGGCCCCCAATTTTGGCAGCTGGGAATTAAAATCTACCTCGTTGGTGGCGGGGCGCGATGGCCAGCTACGGATAAAAGAAACCGTAGCCGTTACTATGCTTGACCCAGTTGAGGTATTGGTTAAAGAGTTTGAAGAGAGCCATTTGTACACCAAACTGCGTAAAACGCTGCTGGTAGCCCGCATCCATGAAAGCACCCGGGATGAACGCTCCATCCTCCACAGCATTGCTGAATTTGACCTGACTGACCCGGCCTTGTTTCACGCGCTTAAGGCTGACTACGAAACGATACGGCAGGTTATTCGCGAGGGTGGTACTTTGAGCGGCACGCTCGGCAAGTTTATTCAGCCGCGCACGAAGGGCGCGGGCCACGGCAGCACTTCCCGCGCTTTTTATGCGCGCAAGGAATTAGTAGCCCACCTGCTGAATATTACGCCGCTCCATTTCCAGGCTACCGATGTATCGGCCGATTAATAGCTACTGCGGGGCCGTCCACACGTTATCGGCCGGGTAGCTGTCGGGCACGTAGAGGCTGCCTAACGTGACTTTTTTAATAGTTCGGCCGCTGCGCACGGGCACCGTGACGCTGCGGGCACCGTCTTGCCACACGGCAATGGTGCGGTGGATTTTCTCCTCCGTGCCGTTGTCGAAGGTCACCGTGAGGTCCACGGGCACGGGCTTGGTGCCCTTGGCGGTCACGGTTATCTGGGCGGGCTTGTCGGCGGGGCGCACCACGCTCGTGATGGCCAGGTCGGGGTAGCCGCCGTCGAAAAACCAGCGCTGCCAGAACCAATCCAGGTTCTGGCCCGCGCCGGCGTTCATCGAGTAGAAGAAGTCGTAGGGCATTGGGTGCTTGCCGTGCCAAGCGCGGATGTAGGTGTGTAAGGCCTTAGTAAACAGCTCATCACCCAGCAAATCCTTCACGTACAAATAGCCCAGGCCCGGCTTGGGGTAGGAGTTAAGGAAGAACGGCGCGCCGGTTTGCTGGGTCGTCAGGGTCACGATGGGCAGGTCGTCCTCGGTGTCGGCGGCGCGGGCGTAGGGCACCATGCCGTAGTCGTCCACGAGGCCGGGCTGAATGATAGGCGAGATAATCCACTCGCCGATGGTGGCCCAGCCCTCGTCCATCCAGCCGTATTTCGTCTCGTTGATGCCCATATAAAACGGGAACATCGTGTGAAAAATCTCGTGGTCGGTGAGCGTGATGGCCGCCTCGCGGGTGGGCGAGGGGTTGTCGTTCACCATCATCGGGTACTCCATCTGGTCGAGGCCATCGAACACCGTTTCGTGAGCGTAGGGGTAGGGCCACTTTGGAAAGGTGTAGCTCATGGCCTGCACCGTGCGGCGGGCCATTTCCAGCACGTCGCGGTAGTCGCGGTGGCGCGTATTGTACACGGCATCGACGCGGGTGCGGCGCTTGGTGGCGGGGTCCACCACGAGGCTGCTGGACTGCCACACGTAGTGCTCAGAAGTAGCAAAGGCAAAGTCCGTTACGTCGCGCGCGTCGAAGTGCCAGGTCAGGTCGCCGCGCCCCACTGAGTAGTCGCGTCGCCGCAGGTCGGTGCTGTCGATGACGCTGATAATGCCGTCTTTGGTGCTGGCGTCGTGCAGGCGGTTCACATATTTTTTGGTGAGCACCTGGTGGGCATTGGTGAGGTCGCCGGTGGCCCACACCACGTAGTTGTGCGGCACGGTGATATCGACCGCGAAGTGGCAGAAGTCGTTGTAAAACTCCGGCCCGCCGGTGTACGGCACCTTGTTCCAGCCGTCGATATCGTCGTACACAGCGATGCGCGGAAAGAAGTAGGCGATGAAGGCCGCGCCCGGCTCAATCTCGCCCGTGCGCTGGTGCGAGCCCTCGTTCAACACGTACGAATAGTCCACGCTGACCTCGACCGACTGGCCCGGCCCGAGCGGCTGCGCCAGCGGCACCACCAGGTTGGTATTATCTATCGTCAGGGCCTTCACGGCCAGCGGCTGGCCAGCAATGCTCAGCTTCTCAATCACTACCCCCGCTCCAACATCCTCGGCCCGAAACCTGGTAGAGCGCGGCGCGCCGGCCTGGTAGATGTTGGGGTAGAGCTTAAACCACAGCTCATGCAGCTCATCGGGGCTGTTGTTTTGATACACCACCTTCACCGTGCCATCGACCTTGCGCGAGGCCGGGTTAAAATCGACCTGAATGGTGTAATCGGCCGTGTTTTGCCAGTACTTCGGGCCGGGCTGGCCAGTGGGCGAGCGGGTGCCTTTATCATAGGTGGTCCGCAGGTTGCGGGGCATGGGCAGCGCGGTTTGCGCCTGGGCGGCCGAATGCGTTAGGGCCAGCAGCCACAGCAGCGGCAGGCGGCAAAGGAGGGGTAGGGATTTCAAAAAGGCAGACTAAAATGTAGCGTTTATGAAGCGAAGGAGCCATTTTCAACTGAAAACGCGCCGGGCTTGCCATTGAACGCAAAAAAGGATTTGCCGCTGCAAGCCGACCCGCAAAAATAGCTAAATCGGCAGGTCAGCCCGCCGAATGCGGGCCAACCTGCCGATTTAAAGGCGCGGATAATGCCGCACTATTGGCCCCCTACTCTACCCGTTTCAGGTCAAGGTCTTGGAAGTCGCAGCTGAAAGTTTGTAGCCGCCTACACCAGCTTCATCTTGATGCTGGCGGCGCGGCCCTGCGCATCGAGAGTAAAAGAGCGTATTAGTGTCCATCGGTGCTTTAGCTTTTAGCGAGCGCACGCCGTAGCCTTTGGCCATTACCACCTGCCCGTCTTTTACCACGACTATGGCAATGCCGGGCACGTCGAAGGCCTTAAGGGTGCGGGCCACGGTGGCATCCACAGCCACCACGTCGAGGCGCGCGGTCACGGGCGGGACCGTTTGGGCCAGGGCTACTACGTGCCACAGGCTAGCCACAAGCAACAGTGCTAATACTCTTGTTTTCATTAGAAAGAAAAGTTAACAAAATGGCGAAACACGGAGGCGATTTCACCGCTATAAGGAAAGCTTACTACCTACTACTTCACAAAAAAACGCCATTAAATCAGGTATAGTTATCTGATTTAATGGCGTTTTCGCCGGCAGCCCCTACCCTACCGCTCCAGCTTGAAGCCGGGCTCGCGGGCGGGCGGCGCGGTGCGGTTGGCCACGGCCCAGCCGGTGAGGTACATCCACTGCGTCATGTGCAGCAGCTTGTTGTAGTCGATGCGCTTCGGCTCGTCGCGGGGCGTGTGGTAGTCCACGTGCAGCAGCGAGGTGTACATAATGGCCGGGATGCCCAGGCGCGCATACGGCAGGTGGTCGGAGCGGAAGTACCAGCCCTCGGGGTGGGTAGGCTTGTCCCACTCGGTATCGAGCTTGAACTTGGGGCCGGCCTGGTTGGCCGCCAGGGCGGTTTTCACGAGGTCAGAAGAATTCATGTGGGGCGGAGTCGAGCCCAGCAGGGCGGCCGAGTCGGGGGCGTTGCGGCCCATCATCTCGGCATTGAGCACGGCCACGATGCTGGATTGCGGCACCGTGGGGTGGCCCGAGAAGTAGGTGGAGCCCAGCAGCCCGCGCTCCTCCGAGCCCTGATACACAAACAGCGCCGAGCGGCGGGCCGGCTCCTTCTTGAAGGCCCGCATGATGGCCAGTAGCGCCGCGCAGCCAGTGGCGTTGTCGTCGGCCCCATTGTAGATGGAATCGCCGGCGATGGGGGCGCGCACGCCGTCGTGGTCCTGGTGAGTGCTGAAGAGGACGTACTCCTTTTTCAACTGCGCATCGGTGCCGGGCATCTTCGCCACGAGGTTCACGGACGGGTACTGGAAGCTCTCCACTTTCAGCTCGGCCGTGAGCTGCTGGCCGGGCTGCTGCACCCAGCTGGCCGCGCTGGCCGGCAGCCACATCACGGGCGGCGTGTTCATCACCTTGGTGCTGGCCGCGCCGGGCAGGCTATAGCGCCCGCGCTCAAAAATGTGGCTCCAATGGTCGTAAACGGCCTGCGAGGGCGCATCGGAAATAAACACCACCGCCACCGCGCCGGCCTTCAGCAACTCGCCGGCCTGTCCGCTCCCGCTGAACTTGCCAAACACGTAGCGCCGGTAGCTGATGCCATCGGTGGGCGCGCCCGCAATCTGCACGGCCACGGCCTTGCCTTTGACATCGACTTTAGCCAGCTCGGCCGCCGAGCCGGTGCCCACGTACACCAGCGGCGCGTTGATGCTGGCGTTGGTCGGGGCCACCACCGCGCCCTCTTCGTTCAGCTTAACCTCGTGGGTGCCAATGCGCAGCGTGCTCGCCTTGGTGAGGCGGGTGCGCTGCAAACTGAACCACTGGAAGTACGTCCCGTCGTCGCCGGCCGGCAGCATGCCGGTGGCCCGAATCTGGTCGGCGAGCCATACGGAGGCCTTCAGCTCGTCGAGCGTGCCGCCCTCGCGGCCCCGAAAATGGTCGTCGGCCAGCGCAAACAGGTCGCGCTTGATGTCGGCTTCCTTGATGGCGCTTTCGGCGTTGGCGGGGGGGGTAGGGGCCTTTTTCTGCGCCTGGCCGGCCAGCGGCAGGCTCAGCGCCAGGGTGGCGAGGAGAATTTTAGATTTCATTTGGGCTAGGAAAATGATGAAGCATGACGTTCTTTTTTAGTTAATTTTTCACTTCTGCCTTGCCGCCCAGGCGTCCATTCTTCGCTCCAGCACGGCCAGCGGCATGGCACCATCCAGCAATAATTCGTCATGAAAAGCTCGGAGCGAGAACTTCGGCCCCAGCTGTTTTTCGTAGCGCGTGCGCAGCTCCCGAATCTTGAGCTGGCCGGTTTTGTAGGCCAGCGCCTGGCCGGGCCAGGCCATGTAGCGCTCAATTTCGGCGGTGGCACCCGCCTCGGTGGTGGCCTCGTTGGCCAGCATATATTCAATGGCCTGCTCGCGGGTGAGGCCCTTGGCGTGCATGCCCACGTCCACCACCAGCCGGATGGCGCGGTGCATTTCGGCGCTCAGCGCGCCCAGGTATTGGTAGGGGTCGGTGTACATGCCCAGCTCCTTGCCCAGGCTTTCGCAGTACAGCGCCCAGCCCTCGCTGAAAGCCGAGTAGAACGCAAACCGCTGAAACTTGGGCAGATTGGTATTCTCCTGTTGCAACGACACCTGGAAGTGGTGGCCCGGAATGGCTTCGTGCAAAAACAACGATTCCATGCCCGGCGTCTTAAACTTGGTGGCATCCAGAATGGGCACGTAGAAAATGCCTGGCCGCGAGCCATCGGCCGCGCCGCGATTATACTGCGCGCTGGCCGAAGCCGCCCGAAACGCCTCCGTCTGCCGAATCTCGAAAGCCGTTTTCGGCATGCGGCCAAACAGGGGGGGTAGGCCCGGCTCCACGCGCCCCTGAATGGCCCGAAAGCCATTGAGCACCTCCTCGGGCGTTTTGTAAGGCCGAAATTTAGGGTCGGTGGAAAGCGAAGCCAGCAGCTCGGGCAAGGTGCCGGAGTAGCCAATTTGCTCGCGCACCTGCTCCATTTCACCCTTGATGCGAGCCACTTCCGAGAGGCCGGTCTGATAGATTTCTTCCGGCGTGCGGGTCGTGGTGGTCCAGTACGCCACCGCGGTGAGGTACATATCGGCCCCGCCCGGCACGGCCGCGATGCCGGTGCTGGTGCGGGCGGCGGGCAGGTAGTCATCTTTCAAGAACGCCGCCAGCTTGCGATAAGTCGGCACCAGCTCACCCCGAATAGTGGCCACGTAGGCGGCAGTCAGCCGCTGCTTATCGGCCGCCGAAAACGTGGCCGGCAGCAGCTTGATAGGGCCGTAGAACACGCTCTGCTCGGGCTCGGCCCCGACCAGCGCTTCCAGCTGCGGTATCATCTTCTGCACCAATACCTTGGGCAGCACTACCCCCATCCGCATTCCGTGCCGGAAATCGGCCATCGCGGTGTCGGCCCACGTCGGAAACTGCCGCACGCGGCTCAGCCAATTGTCATAGTCCTGCACCGTTTTGAAGGGTTGCGCGCCCGTGCCCGCGCCCAGCTGCGCCAGCTCGATGGGCAGCCCGCTAAACTGCGTAAACGGCATCGTCCAGGTGGGCTGCGCCAGGTTCCTGAGCCGGCTCGTCATCTCGTACTGAAACACGTCGTAGCTGGTCTGGTCGGCGGCCGTCAGCCGGCTGCGGTCAATGCGGGCCAGCTGGTCGCGGTAGCGCTCATACAGCCGGCGCTGGCTTTGGCGAAAAGCAGCCGTGCCCGAGTTGGGCAGCTGGTCGTTAAAGCGATTATCGCCCTGCGCGGTGGCTTGCAGCGGGTACAGGCGCGCCTGCTCCTCCCAATAATTCGTAAACAGCGCCGCCAGCGGCGAAGAGCCTACTGGCCTGGTCATCGGCGCTTTAGCGCGCGTGGGCTGCGCCAGGGTGGGTAGGGCCAGCCCGGCCAGCAGGCAACCTGCCAGTAGAAAATGCTTCATTAACAAATCAAGAATAAGTAGCAGTCCAAAGCTACGCGGCAGCTTCCGGTTGGCTTGCGATTTCTTTTGCGCGCCTGTTCCGCGTAAAGTCACCAACCGGCTGGGCAAGGTTGCGGCCAAACCTCCGCCGCGTATTCCGGTTAGCCCCTCGCCCCCATACCCTTCTCCCATGAACATCGGCATTGTTTGCTACCCCACCTTTGGTGGCTCCGGCGTGGTCGCCACCGAGCTGGGCAAGGCCCTGGCCCAACGCGGCCACAAGGTCCATTTCATCACCTATAGCCAGCCGGTGCGGCTCGACTTTTTCAACGAAAACGTCTTCTACCACGAGGTGTACGTGCCCACCTACCCCCTCTTTCAGTTTCCGCCCTACGAGTCGGCGCTGGCCAGCAAGATGGTCGATATTGTGCAGAACGAAAAGCTTGACGTACTGCACGTTCACTACGCCATTCCGCACGCCTCAGCCGCCTACTTGGCCAAGCAGATTCTGCATTCGCGCGGCATCACGGTGCCCGTGGTTACGACCCTGCACGGCACCGATATCACGCTCGTGGGCAAAGATGCCAGCTACGAACCAGTGGTCACGTTCAGCATCAACGAGAGCGATGGCGTGACGGCCGTATCGGCCGATTTGCGCCGCGAAACCTACGAGTATTTCCCCGTCGAGCGCAAGATTGAAGTGATTCCCAACTTCATTGATTTGAAGCGCTTTAAGAAGCAGGATAAGAGCCACTTCCGGGCCGCCATCGCGCCCGAGGGTGAGAAACTGCTCATCCACACCAGCAATTTCCGGGCGGTGAAGCGGGTCGAAGACGTGTTGCGCATCTTCTGCGGCGTGCGCAAAGTCATTCCGGCCAAGCTGCTGCTGGTGGGCGACGGCCCCGACCGCTCGCGCATGGAAAAGCTGGCCCGCGACCTCGACTGCCAGCGCGACGTGCGCTTCCTGGGCAAGCTCGAAGCCGTGGAGGAAGTCCTCAGCGTGGGCGACCTGTTCCTGATGCCCTCTGAGAATGAGAGCTTTGGCCTCGCCGCCCTCGAAGCGATGGCCTGCGAAATGCCCGTGGTCAGCACCAACGCCGGCGGCATACCCGAGCTGAACGTCAACAACGTGACCGGCATGCTCAGCAACATCGGCGACATCGACGACATGGTGAAAAACTCGCTCTACGTGCTCGACGACGCCAACCTGCCCCGCTTCAAAGCCGCCGCCCGCGCCCGCGCCGAGGAGTTTGCCGTCGGCAACATCGTGCCGCTCTACGAAGCCTGCTACGAGCGCGCTGCGCAGCTGGCACTAAGTGTGCGGTAAGCTTTAGCTTGCCGTTTTAGCACCTTTTTCCGGCAAGCTAAAGCTTACTCTACAAGCACTTACAGCAAAATATCCGCCACCTCCTGCCAGCCGCGCACGCGGCGGTGGCCAGTTTCATGCGCGTTGTGCGGCGCGTCAAACAGCAGCCCTACCCCCCGAAATCCGTCGAAGTTGTAAGCATTGTCATCAATGAGATAATCGGCGTTGAGAATGCTTTTATCGCCGCAAAACACGAAGTTGCGCCAGGGCAGAAACGGAAAATACTGCCGAAGCCACTGGTATTTATCGAGAAAGGAATTCGGAAATTCCATCGCGGCGGTAGCGACAAACACCTCATATTTCTGCGCCAGTGCCTCGATAACGCGCTGGCTATCTTTGATAACCAGCAAGTCGCGGAAGAAGCCCTCGGCATTGGGGTAGGCGCGCAGGGCGGGTTGGTGCTCGGGCACCACGGCCTCATGCGGGCTCTTGCCACGCAGCGCTGCCAGCGTCAGTTCTACCCGAAAGTCGCGGCCGTACCACTCCTGAAACCGGGCAATGGAGTCGGCCATTACCTCGTCCATATCAATGGCAATTCGTTGCTTAGTCATGCGTTGTAGAACGGAGTGTCACTCCATTCAGGCGGGTAGGGGGAAACGGAGTGGCACTCCGCTTTACGACTAAAACAAGCCCGCCGCCTCGCGCTTCACCACGGCCAGCGCCTGGGCCGTGGGGTCGGCGGCATCAGTCATGAGGCTTTCGAGGATGCGCTTGGCCAGCTCGGTGCCGCGCAGCTGGGTAGGGTTTTGGAGGCCGTGAAAGGCGCGGTTCACCATCGTCAGCACGTCTTCCTTGGCCTGCTTCACCTGGGCCCAGGCTTCGGGGCTCATGTAGAGCTGCTGCGAAAAATTGTGCTCAAACTCGTTGCGGATTTCCTGCTGCAAGAGGCGGTGGTAGTCGGCCGCGTTCTGGCCGGCGCTGCTCAGGCGCACCAAAATATTGCTGGGCGCGATGCGCTCCAGCAGCAGCGTGACGCGCTCATAAGCTTGCAGGCGCAGGGGCAGGGTAGTTTTGCTGCTGTCGAGCCGCAATTCGATGAGCCGGCGCTGCTGGTCTTTTTCTAAGTGTTGACGAAAAAGCAAATAGATGGCCCCGGCCACGATGAGCGCGGGCAGAATAGTCTTGAGTAAGTCAAAGAAATAAGTGGTCGCGTCCATAAAATAGGAGAAAAGGCTATAGCTTGCCGTGAAACTACGGTAGCGCCGGATTTTATGGCCCTTTCGCGCCGCAAAACCCTACCCCCACCCGCCCGCGTGAACCGCTGCCTACCCTACCCTGTTAGCAGGAGCGGCCCACCCGGTGGCCGGCGTATATTTGCCTTATCTACATTCATTCTAAACTCGCTCCAGTCATGGCTACTACCACGCTAGCTCCACCTATCGGCCTCACTCCCCGCGCTTTAGTGGAGGTTAAAAATATTATTCAGGAGAAAAGCGTGCCCGCCGACTACGGCCTGCGCATTGGCGTGCAGGGCGGCGGCTGCTCGGGCATGAGCTACTTGCTGGGTTTCGACAAGGCCAAGGACCAGGACGAAGTGTACGACCTCGACGGCGTGCAGCTCATCATGGATAAAAAGCACGCCATGTACGTGCTGGGCATGGAGGTTGATTTTCAGGATGGCCTCAACGCCCGCGGCTTCATCTTCAACAACCCCCAGGCCAAGAGCACCTGCGGCTGCGGCTCGTCGTTTTCGGCGTAGTCCCTACCCCATCTCCCCAGCCCCAAGCCCACGCAAAGCTATGGATATCAAGTATCTCTCCGATGCCAAGGGCAACATCACGGGGGTTTTTATTCCTATTGAGGAGTGGCAACGCCTGCAAAAGCAATACAACATTGAGGAGGCCGGCCCCGCCGACTCGGGCAAGCAGCTGCGCCAGCAGCTGACCGGTGCCCTGGAACGCCTCAAGCCCGACGACTCAGAGGATTAGCTGCCATTTTGACGCTATGTAAAGCCCGGTTCTGCCGGGCTTTTTCGTGCCCTACCCCCCTACTTTGGTTCCGAAGCGCGCGCCAGCACGTGCGCCGCCGAGCCCCGCCAGTAAGGACCGATGTCGCCCCAGGTGGCGCGCAGCTCGCCGAATTGCCGGGTATAGAGCACGTGCAGGCCCCACACCCAGCCCACCGACCCGACCCAGCCCGCCAGCACATCGGAGGGGTAATGCACGCCCAGGTACAGACGCGACCAACCCATGCCCAGCGCCCACGCGCAGCCCAGCACCACGGCCACCCGGCGCCAGCGCGTGCCCCACAGCAGCACGATACCAGCCGCGGCCAGCGCGGCTGCCGCCATTGAGTGCCCGCTCGGGAAGCTGTAGGAAGTGAGTGGCGTGAGCGATACCCAGAGGTTGGGGCGGGTGCGCGCCAGCAGGTATTTGGCGGCCAGGTTCAGCAGCTCGGCACCCACCACGGCCAGGCTGAAAAACCCGAACGCCCGCCGCTGCCCCGCCAGCCCCAGCCCCAGCGCAATGCTGCCGGCCAGCACCGACCCGCCCACGGGGCCACCCAGGCGGGCCAGCGCCAGGGCCACCACATCCTGGGCTGGGCTGGCGTGGGCGTGCAAAAACTCCAGGATGCCGCGGTCGCCGGGCAGGCCCTCGCCCTCCCACACCTCGCGGGCCAGCCGCACGAAAATGAACCAAGGCAGCACCAGCCCTGCGAATAAGCCGAGCAGCAGCGGCCGGTGGCGTTGCCACACAGCCCGGATTACAAACAAAAAACGATGAAAAAGCATAAGGAAGGCCGATGAATTGCTCCCGCATACGGCCCGCGCCCACCGTAGTTGAGGCCTAGTCAATCTGTGCCTTAACCTCAGATTATGCTCAGAATTCCACTACTCTGGACACGGCGCTGAGCGATTGCCACTGGTTCGGGCCGGCGCTTCGGGAGCCGCGTGCTGGATGCGCTCAGGGGCGATGGTTAGTAGCGCGAACTTTCCAGTTCGCGCGCGCGCGCCAGCGAGCAGGCATAGCCACGCGGCGCGGACGATGATGCTTGCTGGCGCAGTAGCGCGAACTAGAAAGTTCGCGCTACTGCGCCCCTGGCCCGAGTACTCAGTAAGTTTTGGTCATGTCGTCGGGCACTACTAGTATATAGTCGGCCAAGTCAACATTCTCCTTGTTCAGCTGCTGCAACTGGCTCTGGGTTAACATGCTGATAGTTTTGATGCGCAAGGCTGGCTTGCCCGCCCGCAGGTAGGCCACGATGCCATCGTGGTGGTCGGAGTGATACGAGCCATTCAGGTGCAGCAGCGTTTGGCCGGGGCCGAGGCTGCGCCGGATGTAGGCGGCCATCGTGGCATCTTTCAGCGCCTGTGCCTGAATAATGTTGCGCGCCCCGCCGCCGCCGTGGGCCGAAGCGTCGCCACCAAACATGGCGGCCATATTCTTGTAGCCCGGCAGCTCGTAATCAACTGGCAGGGGTAGGGGCGCGAAGTACGCCTTTTCCTCGGCGGGCAGCTGGTCGAGAGCCGCGAGGGAGCCGCGCGCTACCTGCTGGGCGTAGCGGCGCGGCACGTTGGTGCCAATGATTGGCACCTGCGCGGCGCGCGCCCATTGCAGCAGCGGCCGGTAGTCGGTGGCATAGTTGGGCCAGGGCCGGCTCTGGCGCTCAAAGGCCGAGTCGGGCAGCGTGCCGGCGGCGTACTGCGCCACCAGCGGCTGCACGTCGCGCTCAAACATCTCCAGGCCCAGCACCAGCTTGCCGGGGCCTTTCAGCCGAGCTAAATCCTTGGCCACCTGCAGTTCCAGCCAGTGCGCGATGGGGTCGTTGTGCTGCTCACCAAAGAGCACCACGTCGGCCTGCGCCAACTGGCTGAGCATCTGGTCATAGTCGGCGGGCTGGCCCTGGGCGGTGAAGAGGCGGTAAGCCGGCCGGTCGCCGGCCGGCGCGAAGGCCAGCAGGGGTAGCAGCAGGAGGAAAATCAGTTTTTGTAGCATATTCATTTGTCATTGCGAACACGACGAAGTGAAGCGCGGCAATCCTTCCTGCACGTCGGGGTTGCTACCACAACGCAATAGGAAAGATTGCCGCGCTTCGCTTCGTTGCGTTCGCAATGACAAACGCTTAGGCATGGCTCCTTGTTTATTCCTTATAAAACATCCACTTCGACAACTCTCTATACGTCACCTTCTTGCCATACATCAAAATCCCTACCCGGTAGATGCGGGCCGCTACCCACACCGTGCCCACGAAGCCCACGATAAGCAGCCCAATGGAGAGCGCCAGCTGCCACGCCGGCACTCCAAATGGCAGCCGAATAACCATTGCCACCGGCGAGGTAAAAGGTATCATCGACATCCAGAAAGCCACCGGCCCGTCGGGGTTGCGCAGAATGACCGTGAAGCCTACGATGTAGCTCAGAATGAGTGGCATCGTGATGGGAAGCATAAACTGCTGGGTATCGGTCTGGTCGTCCACGGCCGCGCCCACGGCCCCAAACAGCGCGCTGTAGAGCAGGTAGCCGCCCAGGAAGTAGGCGATAAAGCCAAAAACAATCGTCCAGATTGGAATATTGAGCTTGTGCACCATCTCAACCAGGCCGCCAACGGCTCCGGCACGCTTGGCGGGGTTCATCTGCTCGGCCGAGGCGGCGGCTCCGTCAGCCAGTGGCGACGAGCTGGCCGACGGCCCCGCGGCGGCTGGGCCAGCCGGGGTAGTGGTAACTACCTCCGTTTTAGTGGTTTTGTCGCTCAGCAGCAGCGGCACTACCAC
Source organism: Hymenobacter psoromatis (assembly GCA_001596155.1). Lineage (NCBI taxonomy): Bacteria > Pseudomonadati > Bacteroidota > Cytophagia > Cytophagales > Hymenobacteraceae > Hymenobacter > Hymenobacter psoromatis. The sequence goes on from CP014771.1 coordinate 1,911,384, forward strand.
TGCGGTAGCGCCCCACGAGAGCAAGCCCCACAGCAAAAACTGCGTGAGGCCGACCCCCGCGATGCCCACGATTTTGCCCATCATCAGGTCAAATGGCTTCACCGCCGACAGCATTACTTCCATCACGCGGCTCGACTTCTCCTCCCCTACCCCCCGCATTACCTGCACGCCATAGAGGAAGATGAAAAAATAGATGAGCACGGCCAGCGCCGAGGCGATGCTGGTGGTTACGCCCGAGTTGCTGTCCTTTTCCTTACCCGCCTCATCCACGCTTACCGAGTTGAGCGGCACCTTGGCCCGCAGCTGGTCAAGCTGGGTCTGGGTTAAGCCCGACTTCTGCATTTTCAGCTCGGCAAAGGCATTGGTGAGGGCCGTTTGCACCCGGCTTTCCTTGTTGAGGCTGATGTTGCCTTTGCCAAAAAACTGCACGCCCTGGGGGTCGTTCTGGCTCAGGCCGGCGGGTAGGTAGAGCAGGCCAGCGTGTTTTTCCTTCTGAAAATTCTGCTTCGCCGTAGTCAGCGAGCTTTCTACGGGCAGGAATTGCAGCTGCGGCGTCGATACCAAATGGCTGGCGATGTTCAGGCCGCTGTCGTCGCGCACATCAATGATGTCAGTCGTCTCATCCGACTGCGCAATTTTGGCAACGAACAGCCCGAAGCCGGCAAAGAGCAGCGGCACGAGCAGCGTAAGCACCACAAACGCCCGCTTAGTTACGCGGGTCAGGTATTCGCGCTGGGCAACGAGTAAGAATTTGGAGGCCATAGGTTTAGAGTAAAGCGTTGGCGGTTTCGTTCAGGGTCTCGGGCATAGTTTCGCGCACGCGCCGGATAAAAATCTCGTTGATGCTCGGAATCTGCTCGCGGAAAGCTTGTATTTGCACCTGCCCCAGCAGGAAGCGCAGCAGGTCGTTGGGGGTAGTGCCGGCGTGCAGCTGAATGCGGGCGTAAAAATGGCTGTTTTCGCGCTCCCGCTGCTCCACCACCTCAAAATCGGGGTGGGCTACGATGAGCTGCCCTTGCCCTTCGACCTCGTAAGTATTGGTTTTGAACTGGTTGCGGATGACGCTCACCGGCCCGTCGAGCACCTTGCGCGAGCGATTGATGAGGGCGATGCTGTCGCACATCTCCTCCACCGATTCCATGCGGTGGGTTGAAAAGATAATGGTCGCGCCCTCGTCGCGCAGCCGCAGAATCTCGTCCTTAATCAGGTTGGCATTTATGGGGTCGAAGCCCGAAAACGGCTCATCGAGGATAATCAGGCTGGGCTCGTGCAACACGGTAGCAATAAATTGCACCTTCTGCTGCATGCCCTTGCTGAGGTCTTCCACGTTTTTTTCGGCCCAGGCCTTGAGGTCAAAGCGGTCGAGCCAGCTTTTGATGCGCTGCACGGCATCGGTGCGGGATAGGCCGCGCAGCTGGGCCAGGTACAGCAGCTGTTTGCCCACTTTCATCTTTTTATACAACCCCCGCTCCTCGGGCAGGTAGCCAATCTGGCCAATGTGGCTCGGGTTCAGCCGCTCCCCGCGAAACAGAATTTCGCCCGAGTCGGCCCCTGTTATCTGGGTAATGATGCGAATGAGCGAAGTTTTGCCCGCGCCGTTGGGCCCGAGCAGCCCAAAGATGCTGCCTTCGGGCACGACCAGGCTCACGCCATCGAGGGCAGTGTGGGCAGCGTACTGCTTATGCACGTCGCGGGCTTCCAGAATGGGCCGGGGGGTAGGGCTTCGCATAAAAAGAAGGGGGTAGGGTGGTAATGTAAATGTAGTAGCCATCAGTGGCGAACGGCAAGCCCGGTTTCTCAAACCGTTGAAAGCGGCCCCTAACCGGTAAAATCGGGCCCTGAGCTGGCGTTGGTCAGAGGCTCGTTGTCATCCAACTCGTGCAATTGCCCTTCAAGCCGGTCGAGGTGCTGGCCGTAGAGGCGCTGAAGGTTCCAACGGGTTACTGGCACTACCAGCACTTGCATTAGCCCACCAGCTGCGAGCACTATGACTACGAGTAGTAGCAGCCGGCCCCATTGCAACTGTTCGTTGTGCGCTAGTTCTTGGCCGATACGAACCAGTTCCCGACCGAGTGGTAGGCCGAGCACTGTCAACATAGTAATCGGCACCATACCCAACGTCAGGCGGTAATTGAAGCGCAATAGCTGCCGAAGTCCAGCGCAAAGTAGTCCCAGGTGACTGCGCACGTTGCCAGTCGTTTCGGTCATTTGACGCAATACATCCAGAACCCGATAGTAATAGTACAACAGCCCTAGAGCAAGGAGCAACGTTAAGTAAGGAAGTAAACCAAGTTCTGGCACATAAGGTAAAAACCCGATTGTGAATGCGGCTACTACTACCATCAGGGCCATTTCCCAGTGTGCGCTACGGCGCATTTTTTCTACTACCCCTCCCCGTTGGCGGGTCAGCAAGGCACCTAACTGAGCAGGCGTAAACTTTGCCGAAGCTGCCGGCTCGGGCTGCTGCCACTGGCGGCGCAGGTCATCAAGTTCCATAATTAATCAGTTCTAAAAATTTAAGCACGAACCAGTTGGCGGCGCAGCTTTTCCTGCACCCGGTGCATCTTCACGCGCACGTTGTTCTGGGTAATACCCAGGATATCGGCCATCTCGTCATACGGCCGGTCTTCCAGATACAGGAGCACGAAAGCTTTGTCCACGTCCGAAAGCCGGTCGATGGCGCGGTAGAGCGCGGCCGTTTCTTCGGGCTCGTAGAGGTTGCTTTCAACGGGCTGGGCCAGGTGCCAGGCTTCGTCCTCCACGCTGACCGAAGCCGGCCGACGCGTGCGCTGGCGCAGGTTGGAGATGGCCACGTTTAGGGCAATGCGGTAGAGCCAGGTGCTGAGCTTGGCATCGGGCTGGGGCACGTAGCGCGGCCAGGCCCGCCACAGTTGCAGCACGATTTCCTGGAACAAGTCCTGCCGGTCGTCGGCGTCCTGGCAGTAGAGCCGGCACACGCGCCGCACCAGTGGCTGGTAGTCATGCAGGGTAGCCAGAAAATCAGCAGAAGGGGCGGCGCTCATGCGAGTAAAGGTGTTTCGGGAAGGTATATCGCCGGAGTCACTCGCGCATTACTTGTCTAAACCACGGATTCGACGGATTTTTTGGATTAGTCGGATTTCGTGGACGATAAGTATTACCAGGGCTGCTTCAGCGGTCGCCAGCCCGACTTGCTAAAACAGAAAAGGCCACCCGCTGGGGTGGCCTTTTCTGTTTCTACGTCCACAAAATCCGATTAATCCAAAAAATCCGTCGAATCCGTGGTTCAGATAATTTATTGGAAGTACTCCTTTACCTTCTCAAAAAAGCCTTTCTCATTCTTGCCGGGATGCGGCGTGAAGTTGTCCGACTCGCGCAGCTTTTCCAGGATTTCGCGCTCCTGACTGCTCACGTTCTTGGGCGTCCACACATTCAGATGAATGAGCTGGTCGCCGCGGCCGTAGCCGTTCAGGTCCTTAATACCCTTGCCGCGCAAGCGCAGGATTTTGCCCGGCTGAGTGCCGGGGTCCACCTTTATTTTGACCTTGCCCTCAATGGTAGGCACCTCCAGGTTCGCGCCCAGCGCCGCATCCATAAAGGAGATATACTGCTCAAACATGATGTTGTTGCCATCGCGCTTGAGAAATTCGTGCGGCTCTTCCTCAATCTGGATGAGCAAATCGCCAGGCACGCCGCCGCGCTCGGGAAAATTACCTTTCCCGCTCATGCTCAGCTGCATATCGTTGGCGACGCCGGCTGGAATGTTGATGGGAATGACTTCCTCATGCAGCTGGCGGCCTTCGCCCTTACACACGTCGCAGGCTGTGCTTATTGTTTTGCCTTCGCCGTGGCAGGTAGGGCACGTGCTGGCGCTCACCATCTGACCGAGCATCGTGTTCACCACGCGCTTAGTCTGGCCGGTGCCCTGGCAGGTGGCGCAGGTTTTGAGCTCGGTGCCGTTTTTGGCACCGGTGCCGCTGCACGGCTGGCAGGCCACGTAGCGCTTCACCTTGATTTTTTTCTCGACGCCGTTGGCGACTTCCTCCAAATCAAGCTTCAGCTTGATGCGCAGGTTGGAGCCTTTCTTCACGCGCCGGCCGCCCTGGCCGCGCCCGCCGCCGAAGAAGCCTTCGAAGCCCCCGCCGCCGCCACCAAAAATATCGCCGAACTGCGAGAAAATATCCTCCATGTTCTGCGCGTGGCCGCTGCCGCCGCCGCCCTGGTGGCCAAACCGGTCGTAGCGCGCCCGCTTGTCGCCGTCGCTCAGTATCTCGTAGGCCTCCGCGGCTTCCTTAAACTTGTCCTCGGCCGTGGGGTCGTCGGGATTTTTATCAGGATGATACTTGATAGCCATTTTGCGGTAGGCCGACTTGATAACGTCACCTTCCGCATTTTTTGCTATCCCTAATACTTCGTAATAATCGCGCTTTACGGTTGCCATTGCTGCAAATATTTTATCATAATTGAACGTCATGCTGAGCTTGTCGAAGCATCTCACTTGGGTCGTTGGGATTACTACCCCGAGCGACCCAAGCGAGATGCTTCGACAAGCTCAGCATGACGTTCTTGACTTTTTGTTACTTCTTATTACTTATTGTCCCAGTACCACCTTGGCGTGCCGGATAACCTTATCGCCTAAGTAGTAGCCTTTTTCAATCTCATCAACAATCTTGCCGCGCAAATCGTCGCTGGGCGCCGGAATCTGCGTGATGGCCTCGTGCAACTCGGCATCGAAGTCGCCGCCTTTGGTATCCATCGGCACCAAGCCCTTCTGCTGCAAGGTTTTATTAAGCTTAGTGTAGGTGATATCGAGCGCGTTTTGCAGCGCGGCCGGGTCCTGGGTGCCGTGCGTATGCTGCCGGGCGCGGTCAAAGTCATCGAGCACGGGCAGCAAGGCCACCATCAACTCCTGGTTAGCGGTTTTGAAAAGGTCGGTGCGCTCCTTGGCGGTGCGGCGCTTGTAGTTCTCAAACTCGGCGGCCAGGCGCAAGTATTTGTCTTTCAGCTCGGCCAGGTCAGCTTCGGCGCGGGTAGTGCCCTCGCTGGCACCAGCGTCGGGGGTAGTAGCGTCGGTGGCAAGGTCTTGCTCGCCGGCAGTGTGCTCGGCGGTGCTATCGGTTAGTGGCTGGTCGTCAGGATTCATATGATTATCGTCGGTCATTTTCTGGAAAAAATGGCGCAATCGGCTAGTGAAAGGAGTTCCCATAGGGGTACTGCTTCGGGCGCAAGGAGTTTGCCAAAGACAGCGAGGCTGCCAGTTTGGCACTTAACAGGGCTTACGCAAAAGACGGCTGTCATTGCGAGCAGCGCGAAGCAATCGCACTAAAACGATACTCACGCCAGTCGAGCATCCGTCACTCTGAAGCCATTGCCGCGCTCCTTTCCCAATGACAGCTGTCTTTTGCATAAGTCCTAACCTAATAAGAACAACAAAGAATTTCCTCTGTTATAAATCAGGTTCCATCTTGGCAGCCGTTTAGTATATCATTATGAACCCATCCGTAACGCAGAACTAATCTACTCGTGTAGAGCGCCCCAAATCATATCCTTCAGCGGCTGGATATTTTTGTTGGTCAGGCTGGAGATAAACACCGTGGGCGGCATATCGGGGGGTAGGGAAGCGAGCAGGTCGGCTTCCAACTCCTCATCGAGCATATCGGATTTGGTGATGGCCAGCAGGCGCTTTTTGTCCAGCAGGTCGGGGTTGTGCTGCTCCAGTTCGTTGAGCAGCACCTTGTATTCGGCGGCGATGTCTTTGCTGTCGCAACTCACCATAAAGAGCAGCATGGAGTTGCGCTCGATGTGGCGCAGGAAGCGCGTACCCAGGCCCTTACCCTCGGCCGCGCCCTCGATGATGCCGGGAATATCAGCCATCACAAACGACCGGAAATCGCGGTAGGCCACCACGCCCAGGTTGGGCACCAGCGTAGTAAAAGCGTAATCCGCAATCTTGGGCTTGGCCGCCGAAACCACTGATAGCAAGGTACTTTTGCCGGCGTTGGGGAAGCCCACGAGGCCTACGTCGGCCAGCAGCTTCAGCTCCAGAATCACCTGCTCCTCCACGGCAGGCTCGCCGGGCTGGGCGTACTGCGGCGCTTGGTTAGTGGAGGTTTTGAAGTGGTCGTTGCCAAGGCCGCCGCGCCCGCCGGGGGTAAGGATGCGGCGCTCGCCCTCCTGAGTGATTTCGAGCTTTATCTCGCCGGTTTCGGCGTCGCGGGCCACCGTGCCGAGCGGTACTTGGATGACGATATCTTCGCCCTGTGCGCCGGAGCGCAGGTTGCCGCCGCCGCCCTCTCCATCCTGGGCAAAAAGGTGCTTGCGGTATTGCAGGTGCAGCAGCGTCCAGAGTTGCGTGCTGCCTTCCAAGATAATGTGGCCGCCCCTACCCCCGTCGCCGCCGTCGGGGCCGCCGTTGGGCAGGCCCTTGGCCCGGAAGAAGTGGTGCGAGCCCGCGCCGCCCTTGCCCGAGCGGCAGTTAATTTTTACGTAGTCGATGAAATTATTATTAGCCACGGAAGGGGTAAGTAAAAAGGTATAGAAGATGAAGGAAAGAGAACGTCATGCTGAGCCCCGCGAGGCATCTTGCTCGCGCCGTTGGAGTTAATAACTCAACGATTCGAGCGAGATGCTTCGCGGGGCTCAGCATGACGTTCTGTTTGGACGCTTACGGCAAGGCGGCTTTAATTAAGCCTTTACCTCGCGCGTAGCGGCGGCCGAAGCCGCCTTTTCAGCGGGTTGGTGCTTGTTGATAATGTCGCTGATTTGAGCGAAGATGCTTTCAATCTCGCCAATGCCGTTGAGCGGGTGAAACTTTTGTTGATTGGCGTAGTGGCCAGCTACCTGCGCCGTTTCGGTATTATAGACCTGCACGCGGCGGCGGATTTTGGCCTCGTCCTGGTCATCGGGGCGGCCGCTGGTTTTGCCGCGCTCCAGCAGGCGCTTCACCAGCTCCTGCTCGCCTACTTCGAGGGCCACCATGCAGGCTACGCTCGTGTTGTGCTCGGCCAGCAGGTGGTCGAGGCTTTCGGCCTGGGCCACGGTGCGCGGAAAGCCGTCGAAGATGAAGCCCACCGCTTGCTTATTTTTCTCCAACGCGTTGCCAATCATGCCAATAACCACGGCATCGGGCACGAGCAAGCCTTCGTCCATCAGCTTTTTGGCTTGCAGGCCCAGGGCGGTGCCCTCGGCAATTTGGGCGCGCAGCAGGTCGCCGGTGCTCAGGTGCACGAGGTGATACTTGGCAATGAGCTTCTGGCTTTGGGTGCCTTTGCCCGCGCCGGGCGGGCCGAAGAGGACGATGTTATGCATACAAAAACGGGGATTGGGCGCGAACGCCAAGGCGGGAGGGGGTAGGAGGCCTACGGAAAACGGGGCTAAACAGCCACGTACACATCGGGCAAGTTACGACCCAGCCCATCGTAATCGAGGCCGTAGCCGACCACAAAATCATTCGGAATTTCCAAGGCAATGTATTTTAAATTCAACCGGTAGCGCAGGCTGGCGGGCTTAAAAAACATGGCAGCTATCTCGATGGAAGCCGGCTTGTTAGCTTGCAGCGTGGGTAGCAGGTGGTTGAGCGTGGTGCCGGTGTCCACGATATCTTCGACCAGAATAATATCGCGGCCCTTTACATCTTCGCGCAGCCCCATTATTTCCTGCACCTGCCCGGTGCTGCCCGTGCCGTCGTACGAGGCCACGCGGATGAACACAATCTCGCAGTTGCCGGTGAAGCGCTTGAGCAGGTCGGTGGCAAACATGAAGCCGCCGGTGAGCACCACCACGAAGAGCGGCTGCCGGCCCGCGTAGTCAGCATTGAGGCGCAGGGCGACCTTGTCGATGGCTTCGGCGATTTCAGCGGCCGAGAGGTAAGGCCGGAAAGCCTTGTCGTGAAGGGTGATAAGGGGTTGACCCATGCGAGGAAGAACAGCCAGGGTAGCTGTTTCGGGCTGCAAAGGTAAAGTTCGAACCACGGATTCATCCGGATTTTTCGGATTGGTCGGATTTTGTGGGCGATTATCGTACCGAGCAGGTTATTTTCAAGCAAAAAGACCGCTCGTCAGCGGCCTTTTTTAGTTGTTCCTAAAATGTAAAAAGTCTCTAATCGTCCACAAAATCCGACCAATCCGAAAAATCCGGATGAATCCGTGGTTCAGACAGTTAGCGTAACTCCCGCAAGGTGATTTGTAGAATGACTTCGGCGGCGGGGACAATATTTTGCGCGAAGCGCACGTGGGGCTGGCTCAGCTGCACATTCTCGTGTTGCGGGGCCGGGGCCATGCCGCGCTCACCGCCCACGCGGGCAATGTGCGGGGCAATTACCAGCGAGACGATGCTCATGAGCTTGATAAGAATGTTCATACTCGGGCCGCTGGTGTCCTTGAATGGGTCACCCACGGTGTCGCCGGTCACGCTGGCTTTGTGGGCCTCGGAGCCCTTGAACTGCATGATGCCATCGACCAGCACGCCTTTTTCAAACGACTTTTTGGCATTGTCCCAGGCACCACCAGCGTTGCTCTGGAACATGGCCATGAGCACGCCGCTCACCGTGACGCCCGCCAGCGTGCCGCCCAGCACTTCGGGGCCGAAAGCGAAGCCGATAATAATGGGCGTGAGCAGAGCAATGGCCCCCGGCGCTACCATCTTGCGGATGGCCGCTTCCGTGCTGATGGCCACGCACTTCTCGTATTCGGGCCGCCCGGTGCCTTCCATAATACCCGGAATTTCACGGAACTGCCGGCGCACTTCCTGCACCATCGCCATCGCCGCCTGCCCCACCGCCTTGATAGCCAGGGCCGAGAAGATGAACGGAATCATGGCCCCTACAAACAAGCCGGCTAGCACGTTAGCGTTCGAGATATCAATGGTATCGATGTGAGCCGTGCCCATGAAGGCCGCGAACAAGGCCAGCGAGGTGAGCGCCGCCGAGGCAATGGCGAAGCCTTTGCCGGTGGCGGCCGTGGTGTTGCCCACGGCATCCAGGATATCGGTGCGCTCGCGCACTTCCTTGGGCAGCTCGCTCATTTCGGCGATGCCGCCGGCGTTGTCAGCAATGGGGCCGAAGGCGTCGATGGCCAGCTGCATGGCCGTGGTGGCCATCATGCCCGCCGCCGCGATGGCTACGCCGTAGAGGCCCGCCGCCTTGAAGCTGAGCACGATACCGGCCGCCAGCACCAAAATGGGCGCCACGGTGCTTTCCATGCCCACGGCCAGGCCGCCGATAACGGTGGTGGCGTGGCCGGTGCTGCTCTGCTGCACGATGCTATTGACCGGCCGTTTGCCCATCGCGGTGTAATACTCGGTGATGGTGCTCATCAAAAAGCCCACGATGAGCCCTACTACAACGGCGTAAAACACGTGGTTGGCGTCGAAGGTGTAGCCGCGCAACGTGATGTCGCCGGGGGGTAGCATCCACTTAATCAACAAGTAAGAGAAAACACCCGACACGACGATGGACACGTTATTGCCCAGGTTGAGCGCGCCCTGCACGCTACCCCCCTCCTTCACCCGCACGGCCAGAATGCCCACCAGCGAGGCCACGATGCCCAGCCCGGCAATGGCCATCGGCAGCAGAATGGGCGACAGGCCGCCAAACTGGTCCATATTACCCAGGCGCACTTCGCGGCCCAGCACCATCGTGGCCAGGATAGTGGCCACGTACGAGCCAAACAGGTCGGCACCCATGCCGGCCACGTCGCCCACGTTGTCGCCCACGTTGTCGGCGATGGTGGCGGGGTTGCGCGAGTCATCCTCCGGAATGCCGGCCTCTACCTTGCCCACGAGGTCGGCCCCCACGTCGGCGGCTTTGGTATAAATGCCGCCCCCTACCCTCGCAAACAGCGCGATGCTCTCGGCCCCGAGCGAGAAGCCGGTGAGCACTTCGAGGGCTTTCTCCATCTCCGGGCCCGTGGCTAAGCCGCTCGGTACGAATATTTTATAGAAGATGATGAACAGCGAACCCATCCCTAGCACAGCCAGACCCGCTACCCCCATGCCCATCACCGAACCGCCCGAGAACGATACTTTCAATGCCTGGGTCAGCGAGGTGCGGGCCGCCTGGGCGGTGCGCACGTTGGCTTTGGTCGCGATTTTCATCCCGATATAGCCGGCCGTGGCCGAAAACACGGCTCCAATCAAAAAGGCAATGACAATGACTGGGCTGGACCTTTCGCCCGTGAAGCCTAGGTAGCCCAGGAAGATGGAGGCGATGAGGGCAAACAAGGCCAGCACCCGGTACTCGGCCCGCAGAAAGGCGATAGCCCCGTCGGCAATGTAGCCGGCAATGGTGGTCATCTTTTCGTCGCCGGCATCCTGGCGGGCTACCCAGCCCGAGCGCAGCCAGGTGTAGAATAAGGCAAAAATGCCCAACGCGGGCACCGCGTAGAGGATAAGAGGCATAAGCAAATAGGGTTGGGTGGGAAAAAGATGCCTAAGCGCATGAAAATGAGCCTAGATGGGCAAATGTAGGCGACTGGGACTATAATTCGCGCATCAAAACCTCGTACAGCGCTACCATGCTCATAATGTCGGCCTTAGCTACTATTTCGTTAGGCGTGTGCACCTCGTCCTCGGGAGCGCCCACGAAACACCAGTCCCAGGGTATGTCGCTGCGCTGCAAGTCTTTAGCGTCGGAGCCCCCTACCCCCTCCACTTCAACCTGATGCGCGATGCCCGCCGCCCGCGCGATGGCCCGGATGCGCTCGACGTAGGCGCGGCGCGGAATGAGCGAGTCGCGTAGCGAAATAACGCAGCCCCTACCCCCCTTCACGCCCTCCGTGACCCAGGTGATATCGCAGATGAGCGCCTGCCGCACGCCGTACGTCTCATAAATGAAGCGGGCCAGGTAGGGCACGGAGCCGCCGCCGTGCTCCTCCCAGCACGAAAACGCGATGATGCCGTGCTCCAGGGTTTCGGCCAGGCGCAGGGCCGCCCACACTCCGAGGCGGTTGTCGAGGTAGCAGCTTTGCACGGTCGTGGCCGTCTCGCGAAAGTCGCAGGCGAAGGTGAGGCTGGTGCCCGGCTCAATGTCGCGGCTGAACTCATAGCCGAGCACCTCCGTTTCGTCTTCGTCCTCTTTATTTTCTTCCACCGTCAGCGTACAGCTTATCTCGCCTTGCGAATCGCGTCCGACCAGCCGATAGCCCGCCACGCACTCGGGCCCGCCAATGGGCACCAGCCCGCGCCCGTAGCGCACCGTGAAGCCGATGCTGTCGAGGTGGGCAAACACGGCGGTGCGCGGCTGCCCAAACACCAGCAGCAGGCAATCCTGAAACCGATGCTCATCGTGCACCACCAGGGGCGGCTGGCGCCAGCCGGGGCCGTGCGTGCGCACATAATCGAGCAGGAAGTGGGTCAGCGCGACCTCGTTGCCCGAGGGTGCCGCAATTTGGCAGAGAGTTTGGAGAAGCTGCATCGGGTCAGGGCAGGAAGTAGTTTGGATAAAGCTAAGACTACCGCCGTACTTTCGCCAGTTCATTGCCCATCCCCCGCCAGCAAGCGCTTGGTTATTTAGCATCTTTTGCCCGCATGTCCGCTCCCGTTCGCCTTTTACGCTTGCTGTCACTCGTTGGTCTGCTGAGCTTCGCGCTGGTTGGAAAAGCGCAACAGACCGCCGATACTACCCGCCTGCGCGTGGGCCAAGTGCCGGCGATGCGCACCATCGCGGTCGATACGGTAAACGTCCTACCCACCGCCGCCGACACCAAGGGCTGGCTGCTCCTGGATAAAGACATTCAACTGGAGCTGGACGGCGCGGTGCAGAATCTGTACAATTTCAAGTACGACAAGGCCGAGAAGCAGTTTCGTTCGCTGCGCCGGCGCTATCCAAACCATCCCATGCCCTATTTTCTGCTGGGCCTGAGCACTTGGTGGAAGATAATGCCCACCAACTTCGACACCAAGCAGTACGACAAGATTTTCTTCGCTTACATGGACACGGCCAACACCTACGCCGAGCGGCTGGTGAAGGCCGACCCGCACAACTACGAAGGCTATTTCTTCCTCTCGGCTGCCAATGGCTTCGATGCCCGGCTCAACGCCGAGCGTCACAACTGGCGCAAGGCGACCTTCAGCAGCAAGCGGGCCCTCAATTATTTGCAGAAGAGCAGTGAAGCCAACGGCCTGAGTCCCGAATTTCTGTTCGGTGAGGCACTGTTTAATTACTATGCCGTCTGGATTCCCGAGAACTACCCTCTACTCAAGCCGGTATTACTTTTCTTCCCGAAAGGTAACAAACAGCTGGGTCTTAGCCAGCTGCGTACCGTAGCTAACAACGCTTTCTACACCGGAGTCGAGGCCAAGGTGTTCTTGATGAAGCTGCTGCACAACGATGAGCACCAAACAGCCGCCGCCATGCCCATTGCCCGCGGCCTGGCCCTCAAATATCCCGACAATGGCTACTTTGCCCGCTTCTACGCTCTGCTGTGCTTCGACCAGGCCGACTTCGCCGAGTGTGAGCGCGTCAGCCGCGACATCATCGATAAAATCAACGCCGGCATGCCGGGCTACGAGGCTACCAGCGGCCGCTACGCCATGTATTTCATGGGCTACCTCATGCAGTACAAATACCGCGACTTACCCAAGGCCCAGGACTACTATAAGCGCTGCATCGTTTTCGCCGAAAGCAACGGGGAAACCGACGGCGGCTTCTACCTTTTCTCCAATGCCAACCTGGCCCGCATGGCCGAGCGCGACCGTGACTTGGCGGCCGCCCGCCGCTACTATGAGGTAGTAGCCGACAAAGCCGACCACAAGTCGGACCAGTACAAAGATGCCAAGGCGTGGCTGAAAAAGAATTCCTGACCTGCTACTAGACCTATCTAATGGAGCTATCAGACTTATTCTTAGGGCCGCTTTACCTGCTGCTCTTCTATTCCCTGGCTTTTGCGGTGCGCCCGGCTGTCACCAATAAATACACGAAGCAATTCTTTATTCCCGCCTTGACCTTAAAATTTGTGGGGGCAATAGGCCTAGGTCTTATTTATCAATTTTATTACAGCGGGGGGGATACCTTCAATTACTTTCGTCATGTTAAGCTTATCAATGCTGCGTTTTTTCAATCCTTCCCAACCTGGGTAAAGCTTATCCTGGATAATGGGGGTAGCAAAGACCCAGCGCTTTGGCCCTATACTGCGGGTATGTTTTGGCATCAAGCCAATTCCACGGAGTATCTGTTAGCGCGAATCGCGGCAGTCATTGGAATACTCTGTTTCACTAACTATACTGCTATCGCGCTGTTCTTCGCCGTTATTAGTTTTAGCGGCATGTGGGCCCTTTATATCACGATGGCCAAGATTCGGCCGCAAGTATATAAAGAGCTAGCCTGGACGATGTTCTACGTACCCTCTTTATTCTTTTGGGGTTCAGGTCTGCTCAAAGACTCTCTCTGTATGGGTGCTCTGGGCTGGCTATTCTACGGGTTTTATCGCGGTACTATTCAAAAACAAGCCGTTGTTAAAAGCTTATCCATCACTTTATTAGCTGCTTATATTTTATTTAATATAAAGGTCTACATATTATTATGTTTTCTACCAGCCGCTTTATTGTGGGTATTCAATGAAAATAATGCTCGCATCAAAAACGCTACGGTTCGGATGCTGGTTAAACCCATTTTCTTTGCGCTTGGGGGTGTTGTGGCTATATATGCTGCCACTAACTTAACGAAGGGCGACGAAAAATATGATATTGATAAGATTGGTGAGCGCAGTAAGATTACGGCTGACTATCTCTATGAGGTCAGCCAAAAGCAGGAAGGCTCCGCCTATAACTTGGGTAAACAGGATGGTACGCTCGGGGGTATGGCTAAACTAGCGCCGCAGGCTATCGCAACTTCTCTGTTCCGACCTTTCCTATGGGAAGCCCACAATCCGGTAATGCTGCTATCTGCCATTGAAGCAACTTTTTTCTTGGTCTTTACACTGCGCATCTTCTGGCGCACGGGTATTGGCACTACCCTATCTTTGATTGGCCAGACCCCGGTACTACTCATGTGCTTCATCTTTTCACTGATATTTGCAGCATCCGTTGGCATTACCAGCTCCAACTTTGGCACGCTGGTCCGTTACAAGATTCCCCTAATACCTTTTTATTTGGGTAGCTTATATATTTTGCAAAGTATTGCGGCTGAAAAAAGCAGGCGGCGCGTGGCATCGACCCGCCGAAAGCACCAAATTGCTTAGCACCGATACTTTTAGGCAGCGAACAGACTCAGGAAGTTAGTAGTATTGGCTTGCACCGAGTAGCGGGCTACTACCGTTGCGCGCGCCGCTACCCCTAGCTTTTGCCGCAGACCAGGGTCAGTGAGCAGCTGGCGCAGGCGAGCCTCCCACTCAACTGGCGTAGAGCAGACATAGCCGTTATAATCGTTCTGCACAACCTCGGTGTTCATGCCTACCGGTGACACCAGGGCTGGAATACCCAGCGCCATGTACTGCAAGGCTTTAAAAGCGCACTTGCCCTTCGCCCACGGGTCGTCTTCGAGCGGCATCAGCCCCACGTGAAATTCGAGTAAGTCGGCTATCTCCGTAGCTTTGCACCAAGGCACGAATACGAGTGAGCGCAGGGGTAGGGCGGGTAGCTGATTGGAGATTACCCGAAATTCGAAGTCCAGGCCCTCCGCTTCCAGTTGCGCTAGCACAGGTACTAGCTGGTCAAGGTACTTGAGCGTCGAATGCGTTCCCGTCCACCCGATAACCAATCGGCCCGGTGCCGCCTGGTCGCGCACCTGATTATGCAGGTGCTCAGTATCAATAGTAGTTGGGTTTACCAGGGAATGCGCGTTAAACTGCCGGGCGTAGGCAGTCAGGTAGCCATTTCCGCAGCTGTTTTTGTGGGCCCAACGGCAAATGCTGGCTACTTTCTGATGCCACTTCAGGCCCGCCGCAATGCGGTTGGCCTCCGAGGTGTTGGCCAGCCAGATAGCATCGTCAAAATCATAAATGATTTTTTTGCCCAGCACTTTAGCCAGCAGCCACTCCAGCACCGGAGGCCCTAGTGGTGCGGCTTCCCGATGAATAAAAACAAAATCATAGGCCGGCACTTGCCAGAGCAAGGCAAACCGCCGCCCAAAACCTGACGCAATACCCCCCGCCTTCCGCAACGCATGGCCTGGCTTATAAAGAATAGCCCAGGTAGCCGCTGACAAAAATGGCTTCAGGTCGTATGTATGCCCCTCCTTCGTTAGAATATCCAGGTATTGCTCAAACCGAAAGCGCTGCGAGGGTGCCTGCCCGTGGGGATAAGGTGCCAGAAAAAGAATCTTTGCCATTAGCTACTAATCGGTCGCGTAGTACAAGCGCTAGCCTGGGGTAGTAGCGTTGCGTAAGCTTGACGAGCTTGGTTAAGGGAGCGATGTCGCAGGGCCAGTTCGCGTACCCGTGCCCGGCTGTCAGGAGCCCGCCAGATGAGGTCCAGCTGCCGCAAAGCATCGGGCAGCGTGGCCGGGTAGTCTAAATCAAAAACCGCTCCGCCGCCCTCGGCTTGTATAATCGCCGAATCATCACCAATACCAGGGGGTAGCAGTACCGGTAGGCCACTGGCCCAGTATTCGCCTATCTTAATAGCGGAACAGAACAGCCGACACTTAGCGGGCTTGATAGTAGCAAAGGCGAAGTCGGCGGCCGACAAATAATCGGGCACCTCCTGGTGCGGAGCTTTCGTAATGTGCGCGTGCGCTACGGGCAGGCCAGCTTCGGCTAAGCGCTGTTGCACGTCGGCCACCCGGTCGGGGGTAAGAATGAGCAAGCGGAAAGCGGGCCCAAAGTAGTCGGCGGCGGCCCGAAAAACAGCGAAAGCTTCCCGGTCATAATAAATACCACCAAATTTTCCCACGTAGATGCCAACTACTGCCGCTGAGTCATCAAACCCTAGCAACTGACGCACCCGCTGGCGGGCAACTGCATTAAAAGCAAAGGCCGTCGCATCGACCGAGCAGGGCACCGTGGCAATATGCGCAGCGCCTACCCCCTCCCGAATAAGCTGATGTCGGTAATTCTCGGCTACCGGCATTAGCCCGAGCGCCAACTGCTTCTGCCGTTTCTCCCAGTGTCGCTGAAACAAGTAGCGAGGGTCGTAGCGCCGCCATACCCCCGATTCCAGCATATAGTCGGCGTGGGGCTCAAACGACTCGACATAAAAGGGCAGCTTGGTTTTTTGCCACACCAGGTAAGCCAGTGCCCCCGCCGGCGCGCCCCGCGCCAGGATAAAATCGGGCTTAAACTCCGCCACCTGCTTTACCAACTCGGCCGGAAAACGGGTAAAATCCTCTATTTTATTGAGAATGACGTTGCGGCCGGGCCGTGAGCGTAGGGGCTCAAACGATATTTTGCTGGCCTCAAAACCGGGCGCAAATACCAAATCGTCCTGCGCCCGTGAGCCGCGCTCGATGGTGACGAGGCAAATAGCCGTTACGTCGGGCCGCTCCTGCAGCAAGCGCAAATGTGGAAGAATAGTACTAGTTGTTAACCCATCCTGTATGCCCCAGTACCCCAAAAATAATATTCGCATAGACTTTATGGCGAAAAACGCTTGGCACGCAACTAAAGAGATTGTACTAAATACGTAGTTCGCCTTTTATCGGAAATTAAAATAATTATTAGTAATACATTAAATTATTTTACATCGAAGTAATGAGAGATAATTATAATAAAACAACTGAATTTAAAAATTTTTTCAATAGCTTGAAGCGAAGCCTACGTTTCTTAATTCGACCATCAAAAACACTAAATGCACGTTTGATGCAATCGTCCTAACCCGCAACTATTTTATCAAAATATGAAAACTTGCGTGACTACATATGCTGCAAATAATCGTTTGTATGCTCTACTAGCATAGTTACTTGAACGATAATGGATAGCTAACTGTCGAATACGCAAGCGATGGGCTGCGTCGTTCAAAATAGAATGCAATTGGCAAAGCGCCTTTGCAACACTCCCTGGGTGACTTAAGTTGAGTACTGCTCCGGCACCTTCCTGCTGAATAATACCGGAATCGTCGCCTACCCCTTCTGTTAGCAATACTGGTAATCCGTTGGCCCAGTACTCCCCTACCTTAATGGGTGAAACGTAGGGGGTAGGCCGGTGCAGGCCAAATCCAAAATCAGCCGCAGAGAGATAATTGGGAACCTGACTAAAGGGTGCAAAGACGATGGATACCCGACTGCTATCTACCCCTGCGGCGAACAATTTTTGCTGTAGCTCTTCAGCAGGCTGAGGCGTCAGGATAAGCAGGTAGAAGTCGGGGCCGAAGTAGTCAGCCACTTGGCGAAATAGCCCGAAGGCCTCCGCATCGTAGTAGATGCCCCCAAACTTGCCCACGTACACCCCTACCACCGCCGCCGGTCTAATGCCCAACTGCTGGCGTAGCCGCATGCGCGCCTCCACATCGAACGAAAATGCTTCCGCATCCACCGAGCACGGCACCGTCACTACCTGCCCGGCTGGTAAACCTTCGGCCAGCAGCTGCCGCCGGTAGTTTTCAGCCACTGGCATCAGCCCCTGCGCGTAGCGCTTTTGCTGCCTTTCCCAGTATCGCTGGAACAGATAGCGGGGGTCATAGCGCCGCCACACGCCTGCCTGACGCATATACTCGGAGTGTGGCTCGAACGACTCGACGTAAAATGGCAGATTGGTTTTTTGCCATACTAAGTAGGCCAGTGCCCCCGCCGGGGCACCCCGCGCCAGGATAAAATCAGGCTTAAACTCCGCTACCTGCTGTATCAACTCCCGAGGAAATCGCCGAAAATCATCTATCTTATTTAATAAAACCGGCATTCCAACCCGCGACAACAGCGGGGCGAACGTTATTTTGGTAGCTGCGAAGGGTAATACCAGTGCCGGAGGAAGCTGAGACGTTGTGCCCCGCTCAATTGTTATTAATAAGATAGCTTCAACGTCAGCATTTTCCTGGAGCAAGCGTAGGTGTGGCAACACCGTAGCGGTAGTTAGCGGGTCCTGAAGCGACCAATAGCCTAAAAATATAAGTCGCATCTTATCATTAGTTGATAGAAGTTATTTTTATACTTAACCACGCTTGCTTTTCAGCCATTGAATCAGTGCTGGATTAATCAGGGTCCGTAATAACAGTGCTGCCGCCGCCCGGCCGGGCAGGCCATTGGCTGCCCGCCGCGCAAATTTGATAGCCTGGAGCTGATGCCCATCAATATGAGCGTGAATTGCACAAAGATAGTAAATGCGTCCCAGCAACCGCCGGCTCTGGTCGGTTGTCAGGGTCAGGTGCTGCTGCATCCAACCAGCGGCCAGTTCCAACCGCCGAATGAGACCTTGGTTGTCGGCCCGCATAGAGCGCTGGTCATGGTCATTCATGGTTAAGGTCACAGCATCCACAAGTTGCACGGCGGCTCCGTGCTGGGTATTCTCCAGCATAAACATCCAGTCCTCCACGGCAGCGTAGCGCCGGTCTTCCTCAAACTTTTTTAGCGCTGAGTTGGCCCGGCGCACGCAGACATTGCAGGCCAGCACATTACCCGTCAGGAAAGTCTCAAAGCCCAGTGGCCCGGCGGGTAGCCATGCTATATCGCTCGGCCGGCGCTGCCCCTGGCGGTCAAAATCATACTTGGTGGCGATAAAGTCGGGCGGGGTAGCGGCAGCCGCAATGGCGGCGCGCAATGTGCGCAAGTGGTTGGGGTGCAACAGGTCGTCCGAGTCCAGAAACAGCGCGTATTCGCCCCGCGCCCGCGCCAGACCATAATTACGGGCCGCGCCGCGCTCGGCGTTTTCCTTGGGCAGGTAGCGCAGGCGCGGGTCAAGGTAACGGCCTACTACCTCAGCGGTAGCATCCTGGCTACCATCGTCTACTACCAGTACTTCAAAGCTCGCCTCTTGCTGGCTCAGCACCGAGTCGAGCGTAAGCCCGATAAGGTCGGCCCGATTGTAAGTAGGGATAATGATGCTGAAGAAAGGCGGGCTGGCAGTAGTCGTCATAGCTTTTACTCCACTTCGCACCCGAAGCTGAGATACTGTGCTTTGAATTTCTGAATCCACTTTGCCCACTCCGCTACGCTAACGCGCGCATCGCCGGTGGCCTGTAAAATAGCGCCCAAATAGTCCTGACTGAAGTCGGCCGGAAAATTCTGCATAGGGTCAAGCCGGCCTTGCCGCCAAGCTTCATTCAGGTGGTGATTGAAAGCAAAAATGTCCAGGCCTACTCCTTTATACATATTGGTAGTAGAGGTTATGAAGGAGGTTTTGGTTAGTTCCACCCGGCTTTTGGCGTAGCGGCCGTGCTGCTGCTTATACCACTGCCCAGCTTTTTGCAGCTGCTGCACCTCATCAACATGCGTCTGTTCGTCCTGCCACAGGTGGAGCCAATACCGCTTGGTAAAGAAGGCAGATGCTACTCCATAAAGCGTATACACAGGTAATTGCAGTTGGAAATCACTACGCAACAGGCGCATGAGCCCCAGCTTTTTCATCATCGACCGGACGCCTAGCTTGTTGAGCACCAGTAGGTCTGAAGCAAGCGGAATATGCGGAATGATTTCTTCCAGATGTTCTCCTACTGGCACCTTGCGCCCCGTGATAACAGCTGGATTACCCAACCAACTGATTTTAACCATATCTAATTGCTGAGCCTGCATCGTATGCTCAATAGCGGCTAATTGCAATGGCCCAGTCAGCCAGATATCGTCTTCCAGCAGCAGGAAGATATCGGAACCTGCGGCCACGTGTTCTAGCCACAGGCCGGTTGGAATAGTTCGCTGGTCAAAGGTGCGTTCGCCAGCCACGTGCGCCCGCAAAGCGACTACTTTAGCTTCATATAAGGGCGAAGTGAAGATAGCTACTTCTGGAAACTGCTCCTTAATACGAACTAAGTATTCAGGCGGCGTCCCGTCATCCAGTACCCGAATACAATAGTTTCCCACCGCAAACCGATAAATACTACGCAGGCAGCGTTCTAGATAATAGGGACGATTAAATGATTTTATGAATATGTCCATAAGGAATGGATACTAATGCAATTAAAAAAGGCAAAACGTCAAGCAAGCCGCCTAGCGCTTGGTCAGAGCATCTTTACATCTGAAAATGAGGGTTATTCCCTTATAAAATAGATGGTATGCATCACCTTTCGGGAAACTCTGTGTATAAAAGCCCGCGGAGTTTCGCGGGCGCAATGCCAGAATGATTATCGGACAAATTCACCTAGCGTTGCCCTAGTTATTACGTTCACGGGGGTAAGTCGGCAGTTTTCAAGGCTGCTCAAGACCGACAGCCGCGCAATGCTTATCAGTCAGTCTAGTGCCGGCCCATAAAGTATTGCAATCCTAAGCGACTGGCGTACAAAATAGCCAACGTGAATAAAACCAGCCCTATGCTACGTAGGGCTACTCGCCATACTGATACTTCTAAAAGATACAGAATATTCATATCCACCCCAAAAGTCACGAATAAACTACTGATACCAAATAACATCATGCCTAAGTTGAGATTCTGAACGTAAATCCCTACTCCTAAACTGGCTGCCCTTACTACTACCAGCAGCACAATGCCCCATAAGGCCAGGCGCTGCCGCCGCAATACCGCATAAATAGGACTTGTGGCATAGGATGCCAGTCGGAATATGTAATAGTATCCCAGATAAGTAGTGAACACCCCTGCTTCCTCCCAACGTGCGCCGAACACAATCCGGAAAATCCAGTCACCATAGACGGTGAGGATACCAAAGGGTATCAGACCCACGTATAACAGCTTGTTATAAAGTTCGAGGCACAGTGCGGGAAGACGGTCAGGCTCATGCCTATGGGTTTCAGTGGCTTTTTGTAAAAAAACCGGCGAAATGGCGGCCCCCATTAGATTAATCGGGAGTTCTAGCAGACTGGTGGAGAAAGCGTACAAGCCTACCGCCGCCGTGCCAAACGAGCTAGTGAGCACAAGCGTAGGTAATTGAAATGCCAGCGTATTAAGATAGCCACCGGGTGCCGTATAAAGCGGATATTCTCGGTATTCGTAAGCAACTGCCCGCACCCTTGCCCATGAGAAAGAACGCACAAGTACCCCTAGCCGGTGATTGATACCGCTAAAAAATACGGTACCCGTACCCATCAACTTAGTAAATATCTCGCCCAGCAACAACCCTGAAGCGCTGCCATGTAGTAGCAGGCCGGCCCCCAGTGTTAATGCCCGCCCCGCAACCGAGGTAATAGCATTGATACTGGCCTGCTTGCGAAATTCTTTGGTTCGCAGGTACCAGGCATTCATAATGAGCATCAGGTTATAGATGAATGCCGTAGCTGGCACGGCATACACCCAGTTCCCTAACGCCTCTATATGCAGCCAGCGTAACAATGGCTCATGCAGCAGCACCAAGGCCAGCGTTACCAGCCCAAAGTTGCCTACTGCCAGCAATAGACTCAAATGCACTAGGGCATAAAATCGCTTAGTTAGGCGCGGAAGCAGAAAAGCTGACGGATAAGCCAGCGTAGAAATCATTGTAACGTTCGAAACGAGCCCATTAAACACGGCAAAAAGCCCATAAGCAGCTGGTGCGTATAGCCGCGACATAATGGGAGAAACCAGAAACCCTATGGCGGCCATTATAGCCGTTGCAGAAAACATCAGCGCAAAGTTTTGCGCGAAAGAATTGCGTTGCCGAAGTGCTTGCACATTGCGACGCGCTATACCCTGGATAGCTTTTATCACCTTGTGCCTTAGCTCTTTGAAGGGCGTTTGTTTATTAAAAAATTAATTAAATATTCCATTGTTAACAATGAAATATTTTAGCTAAATACTCTATTCATGATAGTTGTATACCTTGTGCCCACCTTTTAGCAGGTACGCATCGCGGCGAAACAACTCCACGTCGGCCTTCATCATGTCCTTTACCAAAGAAGCCAGGTCGTGCTTTGGCTCCCAGCCCAGTTTAGTTTTAGCTTTGGTAGGGTCACCAATCAATAATTCTACCTCGGTTGGGCGGAAATAGCGGGGGTCAATCTCTACTACTACGTCACCCACCTTCACTTTGCTCTCGAGGTTGCTCACGCGCACGACATGTCCTTTTTCGTCCACGCCTTCCCCCGAGAAAGTAACTTCGATGCCTACTTCAGCAAATGACATTTTCACGAAGTCGCGCACGGTCGTCGTTACGCCGGTGGCAATAACAAAGTCTTCCGGCTCATCTTGTTGCAGAATACGCCACATAGCTTCCACGTAATCCTGAGCGTGGCCCCAGTCGCGCTTAGAGTCGATATTGCCGAGGAAGATTCTGCTTTGCAGACCCAATGAGATACGGGCTACTCCGCGCGTAATCTTGCGCGTCACAAAGGTTTCGCCTCGCAAGGGGCTCTCATGGTTGAATAAGATGCCATTGCAGGCAAACATGCCGTATGCTTCGCGGTAGTTCACCGTAATCCAGTAGGCATACATTTTGGCTACCGCGTAGGGCGAGCGGGGGTAGAAGGGGGTGGTCTCGCTCTGCGGCACCTGTTGCACCAAGCCGTACAGCTCTGAAGTGGAAGCCTGGTAAATACGAGTTTTCTTTTCCAGACCCAAAATGCGGATTGCTTCGAGCAAACGCAGTGTACCAATACCATCAGCATTGGCCGTATATTCAGGTGTGTCAAACGACACCTTCACATGCGACATAGCCCCAAGGTTGTAAATCTCGTCGGGCTGAATCTCCTGCACGATGCGAATCAGGTTCGTCGAATCGTTCAGGTCACCGTAGTGCAGCGTTAAGCGCACATTGCTCTCGTGAGGGTCTTGGTAGAGGTGGTCAATCCGGTCAGTATTGAACAACGACGAACGGCGCTTGAGGCCGTGTACCTGATACCCTTTTTCAAGGAGTAACTCAGCTAAGTACGCGCCATCTTGGCCCGTAATTCCCGTGATAAGGGCAACTTTCATACAAATTCTATTAGGTGTAGAGTCGTTCGTATTTTTGCGCAAGCGATTTACAATTCTGCCCTCAAAAGTACGGACAATCGACGGCCTTTGGGTATTCTATCCGGCGGACCTAATGCATAGGTAGCAGTTAATATTTTACCAATAACTGGGTTAGCTCGCGGGTCCGGCACGAGGTGTAGTGCTTAGCTAGTATCTCGCGGTGCACGTCGAAGCCAGGCTTTTTTTGTTGCAAATAGTCTAGCATAGTTTGCTCGAATTCCTCGTAATTCTCAATGTTGGGACACACACGCTTCAATTCATAGTACGCAGTTTCCTCATTGTCGGGGTAGCGACCTAGCAGCAGACATTGGGCGCTCAGCAATTCCAAGTAGCGGGGTGTTACAGGGTTGAATCCACCGGTACGCTTTTCGCCTCCATCGAGACCAGGGGTACTGTAGAACGATATTTTGCTGGCTCGTAGCAGCCGCACGTAGTCTTCACGGCTCTGGAACTTGCCTATCATGCCGCGCTGGTTCGATACGTAGTATAACTCTCCGTTGACTTCCTGCTGGTATAGGTACTCAGTGTTGGGATATTGTTGCACAAACCGCTCCAAGTAATCACGCAGGCGCTGGTTAGTGCGGATATTGAGCCTTCCAGCCAACAGAATATCATACTCCTTGATATAGGTCACCCCTGGTTCCAACCGGTAGCGGTCCGACAAACTCAAACCCAAGTGCTCGATGGGTAGCGGACAATTATTTTCTTTTAAAAAATTCAGCGCCTCCAGGCTCGACACCAGTATTAGTTTGCAGTCGCGGTAGGTGTGGTAAAACTCGGCCAAGTCGGTGTGCTTCCAGAAATCGACCAGAATAGGCACCGCTTGCGCTGAAGTAGTGAAGTTGGGTTCGGTTGCCACATATAGCTCAAACACCAGATTGAGGCCGCCCCGGCGGCGGGCACTAAACTGCTCCACCGCCTTATTAAGACTGGCCAGGGTGTCCGTGCCCAGCTTATTGGTTATCTGCTTAGTGACCCGGTTTATCAGCATCTTACGATGCAAGGGCTTAGCATCAAGCACTGGTATATTTAAGTCGTGTCCCAGGTCTTCTTCCCACTCAAAAATCAGTTGGTAGCTAGGGTTGTGCTCAAAAGCGCGTGCGGATAAGATAGCGGCAATCCTCATACTCCTAGATTATGTATTTTAAAGTAAGGCCAGCGCTTATGCCATAGGCCGTCGTCAGCGGCTGAACAGCGTCCTCGCTTTTTTATAAAAATTACTTGTTCATTAATTGCAACAACTTCTCAAACGCAGTGATATCTACTTGCAGATGAGCCTCATTAGTTAGCATCTCATCACCCATACCAGCGCAGGGCAGGCAATAATAGGGCAGTTGCAAAGCACTAGCCATTCGGAAATAAATAAGATTTTCAAAGTCCTTATTTTTTTTACAAATAATTTTATCTCTATTCATTAGCTCTCCAACCCGCGCCGCCGAGGGCAAAAAAAGCATATTAGTCAAGCCAGCACCGTGAATACTAATGAATTGCTCGGTTTCAGCCATAAGCTTTATCTGCTCCACAAAAGACAGGTTTTCAAACTCAACGATTTCGTATTTGTACTGCTTCAGCATTTCTTCAATAGCGTGTTCGTTGACCAGACGACGTACACGCTGCGAACGCCGGGATACATAAACCCGACGGTGGGGCACAGGCAGTTGCCCGGCGGTGTACAACTTGGCCAGCAACTGTTCCCGCACCTGACGCAGCAAGGTCGGGTGCTGGTAGCCAGGAGCAGTTACGTGGTCAGGCACCAGCAAATCGACATTTACCAGCGTATGTCCTGGCTCTAGCAGCAGCAGTTCGGAGAAGCCCAGCATGGCGGCCGACTCCCATACGAAAGCAGCTACGGGGGCTGGCATTAGCAAGCGACAATCCGCATAATTAGCTTGGAGTAGCAGTAAGCGCGGCAGCGAATCTACCAGCCAATGATAATAATTAGCACCGGTCCACTGGTTATGCACCAAGGCCAAGGGACGAGCATCAGGCGACACTCGTTTTTTCTTACCAATCCACTCCTTGAATAAATAGGCATCGTTGTAGTTTTCCTCTTCGCGAGGATGGGCCAAAGCCGGCAAAAAGATGCGCAGCTTACGGAATACCACCATGTGCCAGGATACCACTGTCTGCCGTAGAAAATGCAAATAAACGGGAGGCAACGCAATAGACTCGTGAAAATAAGGCTGCATTGCCGCCGGTAGCTCCTCTATATTAACCGGCAGCGTCGGCAAGAACGAACCAGATTCTGCCAGCAATAAGGCGCGCTTACCGAAAGACGTTTGTTGGTTAGCTATTCGTCGAATAATAGCATTTACTAAATTAATAAATAATCTGTATATAAATGATTTCTTCACGCTATAACTGGCAAATTTTAACATGACTTAATACAATTACTTAAAAAGTAATTTTTAAGTAATTGTATTAAATAAAAAGCGATTACTTAATGTGGTAATTAGTCTATTTAGTACGCGACATTGCCGTCAGCCAATATTATTTTAAAACGAAATGGATAATAACTGAAATGAAAATATGCCGTACTTATCAGCTAAGCGACCAGCAATAATTTATGCGCATTGAGTAATGAGGCTTAGAAAAGACTGTTCAGGATTGGAATCTACAAGGACTAGCGTGCGATTGAAAGCATTCTCACCTAATTGCTTCAATTGAGCGCGATGATTCCATACTTTCTCCAGCCCTTGCGAAAGATACTTAGCTTTGGGTTCGCCAATCATGAAGCCAGTTTGACCATCCACTACATAACGCTCCACTCCGCCTACGTCAGTAGCTAATACCGTCCTGCCCGCCAACATAGCTTCTACTACTACCATCGGCACCCCTTCGATAGTAGAGGACAGCACCAGCACTTGGTTAGTTTCCCAGATATGGTCTACATCGCTTATATGACCTTGTAGCGTTACTTTGTCCTGAAGAGTATAGAAGTCAATCAGTCGGCGGATATGCTGCTCATCAGGGCCACGACCATAAATTTTTAGACTGAAATCGCGCGTGCGCCATATATCACCGCTCAAGGCTTCTAATAGTAGGTCCTGCCCCTTAGTAAGGCAATCAAGCGATGCTACCGAAGCCAGCAACAGCTTGTCGGAGTGTGGGTAGGGCTTGATAGAAGCTTCACGAATGTTCACCGGGTTATTTACTACCTGGTAAACGCCCATTGAATGCGCTAGTTGTCGCTCTGCACACTGCCGGTTGCGCTCCGATACAAATAAGCGCAGAGCCGCCCCCTCTAGCACGGAGATTGCGTAGCCACGCAGGTTTTCAGGTACTATATCACCGTATTCAAAAGCATTGTGCTCTAAAATAATGTACGGCTTGCCTTTGTTCGATACGTAGTCAGTGATAGCGTGAAAGGCGCAGATGTCCCACAGGATGCCGCTGGAAATTATGTAGACATCGGCATTCATTGATGGAAATACCTGCGATTTAGGCTTTTGCAGCCCCATTCGTACTGCCATGCGGTCAGTCAAGGCGCGACTGTCGTGCTGGTAGAACTTAGTTTCAACGCCTGCCTCGCGCAGCTTCGCAATGCGAGGCGACACCGGGTCCCAATGCATCGTCAGTGATTGCACTTCCAGCCCTTGTTGCGTGGCCAGTAATGCGGTTTTCGACCATAGTTCTTCGCTGCCGCCCCACGGCGCTACGCACATCAACGAAACGAACCCTATTTTCATCTTTTCTAAGTACTTGTTTTCAGCGTTGACCAACTGTTCTGGCCCAGCCGTGCTGCCAGTAGTAACTAGCATATAGCCAACATAGCCAAGCAGTATGGCGAGCCAGAGGTTTTAATCTTAAGCAACGAAGCAGGTAGCGCAATGCCATACGCGCCGGCAATTTTTGCTCCACAATCCGCTGCACAAAGGTCTCCGTGAGGCTGTACTCCAGATTTTGCTCGTTGTGGGAACTAATGGGAGCAACGCCCAACGGCAGGTGCCAGTTGTGCTTGCGGTAGAATACATCAGCAAATTCCGTCCACGAGTCATTGTAGCTACCCATTGAATAATGCGTAACTCCTATTTCCAGAGTTACGCAGACACGATAGAAGGGGAATATATTGGCGCAAAAATCTACATCGTAGAAGTGAAAGCCCGGAAAAATTTTGCTGTCGAACGGGTGCTTCTGCCAAACTTCCTTGCGGGTACACATCCACATACCATCCACAACTGCCACATCTACTACTAGCTTATCTTCGGGGTTTGAGTATACGTAGTCATGATATTCACCCTTGGGTCCCGCATTAAGCACGTTTGAGCTTAGATACTTATTACCGCAAGCCCACCAGGTGCCCGGTGCCTTCGGAAACCATTTGCCTCCAATAACCCCAATTACCCCGATGGAATTATCAAGTAACACCCGCTCCACCACTTTGCCCCAGTCGTTGGTGCGGAAAGCAATGTCTTCATGCACGAAACAAAGTAAGCTATAGGTGGCTTGCGCCGCACCAATATTATAAGCTTCGCAGATGCCATGCTGCCTTTGGCTATTATCAATGGCGATTAACTCATACTCCACACCAATAGTTGCTGCTATATTTTGACTAACACTGGTTAACGCATCAGCATCACGAGAGCAAATAATAATTGAAAGCATAGAAATAATAGGCGATAATCCAATTGAGAATGATAAAATAAATCAGAATAAATACCTATTAGAAATGAACTTAGGTTAAAATCAGAAGAATTAACTCTTAAAAAACATCGTCTTTTATAAGCCAGTAGTTTGACTAAGAATGATACTTGGTGTTATCATAAAGTATTTGTCGGCTAAGTACCCGTTGGTAAATACTTTATGTTAAATCAGACGGTCATGCTGAGCTTGCCGAAGCATCTCTACTGCGTAACTAACTCTAAACGTTAAGATTACTCTCGTGGTGGAGATGCTTCGACAAGCTCAGCATGACGTTCTTTTATAGCAAACTAATTAGCAAGGGGTACTCAGTACTTAAAAACGTAAAGCTTTATGTTTTTAAGTACTGGTTAAATCTCTAAACAGTTTTGCTATTTATTAGGTGTTTATGTTAAAAAACTTTTTTTTGAAAAATTTCTTAACCAACCACAATGTGTCCCTGTTAAAAGGCTCCAACAACAAGCAGCGCAGTAGTAAGTTGACGCCTCTGCCAAATGAAACATTTACGTTTATATACCCAGACATAAATTCATGAAAAACTTTTAAAGTAATCGCTTTTTCTTCATCAACTGCCAACTGAATACTACCAAAAGGAAGATAAGAACGTCGTACTAAATAATACTTAGAAACATTATCATACCAGGACTTATTGTAAGAACCAGTAGAAAAATGCTCAACAGAAATGCCCAAATTTACATATATTTTGTATTTAACAAATATTCTGGTACAAAAGTCTATATCATAACAGTGAAATTCAGGAAAATCACCTTGGTCAAAACGAAATTCAGCCCATACTTCCTTTCGACAGCACATCCATAAGCCATCAACTACAGCTACCGAAAACAAGGTTTCTTCGGTGGGGCGAACATCAATAGAAGTTGATTCACCCCCAACAGTGTGAATGACCTTCATCCGTATATACTTCGGCCCTGAGAGTGCATACCAGCTCGCGGGAGCATCCACCATGTACGCGCCGCCAGCAACGCCTAAAACTCCCGTTTTTATATCAGCCAATAGGGGAACTACTAATTTCCCCCAATCTGGCGTATGAAAGCGGATATCTTCGTGCATAAAACACAAATTATCGTACTTGCTTTTTCCTGCTCCTATATTATAGGCCTCGCATATTCCATACTGCCCTTCACTATTATCGATACCAATAATTTCGTATGGAATACCAATTGTATTTTCAACATCCTGCGATACTTCTTTTAAAGCTTGAGCATTTCGAGAGCAAATGACGATGGAAATCACAGAGTAATGAGAAAAGTAAAAAATTTGAGCGATTATAATTTACAAATCGTCTTACTTTTTATTGAGTGAATCAGTATAAACCTGCTGCAACGTTTTTTAATATGACTTATTTTTCATATTGTTTGTAAATTGAAATAATGAACGCAGCTTGCTGCTTCATCTGATAGCTACTGCACGATACTCAAACATGTGGCTTCGGAGTAGGCCAATTCAAACGGCTATCCCGAAAGTACCACCGGCCTGTAGCTACTGCCGACCACGCCCAGCAGCTACAAGCCGGGTTTTGCTGAAAAGTGGTAATTACCAGTTGTTCCCAATCAGAATTTTCAAAGCTAATAACCTAGTGCATAAAACAAAATATTTCATAATTTTTTTACTTGAATCGCTCACTATAACTCTGTAATATACTATATTTCCTATTGCTGTTATCCAGGGGGGGTAATTTCGTACGGCACTCCAGTAGTTTCTTGCCAATTACACGAGACCTATTGCAAAACCGTTGGTAATAATTGAAATCATTGCAGGTCAAATTCGGTCATCAGTATGAAATGCATTTGCTTCCTTTTTTTTGAGTAATTTATTTTTTATTACTAGCCTAAAATCATAAAATAAAAACGAGAAAAAATTCATGTTTAAATCACCAAATAGCAACGACCTAAAATATATTTGACGTAGCAGAAAACGCTTATTATACATATTCATATTACGATATTTTGGTTGTTCTAATATATTAAATATATCCTTGGGAGATTTGACGTGGGTTAAAATGTGTTTTGCTAGCAAATGCTTTGCTGACTTAGAAATGCTTAATGGCATCTCAAACAGAATAGGTATACACAAACTCACTGATAACCAAGACCAGGTTTCATCTGGTTTTGTATCCCACAAATGAAAATCATGCAATTTTCTAATTAAGAAGGCAACTTTTCCATTTTGTTTAACTCCTGATAGTAAGTATACTAAATGAGGCGCAATACTATAAGATAA
This sequence comes from Hymenobacter psoromatis, assembly GCA_001596155.1. NCBI lineage: Bacteria > Pseudomonadati > Bacteroidota > Cytophagia > Cytophagales > Hymenobacteraceae > Hymenobacter > Hymenobacter psoromatis. The sequence continues at coordinate 1,941,137 of CP014771.1, forward strand.
TTGATATGTTAATCTTAAATCGCCAGCAAGACGCTTTAAATTATAAACGCCAACTGATATAAATAATAGGTTCCCAAAATCATCTAGTTTTTTAATTAACTCTTCTTGGCCGACAGTATAAAATGGAATAAGCCTTTGAGCACACAAGGGAGAACTATAATTCATAAAAACACAATCAGCATTAGTGTTTATATCTGTCAAAATTCCTGAAATCGCATTTGAATTAGGTATATCATCATCTCCTAATAGCCACATCCAATCAGTATCGCAGTTTTCGAAGCAGCGAATGAGATTTACAGATAAGCCTACATTGGATTTGTTACGTACTACTCTAACACTCGGCACTAATAAATCACCAAGTGTATCAACAACAGGTAATGGCGAACAATTATCCAGAATCAATATTTTAACAAATTTATTTAACTGGGGAATCAGTGCGGCTAAGGAACGTGCAAGCTTCTCATTCCTATTGTAAGTGGGAATTATAACTGTTAATATTGACTCATCCGTTTCTATAGTCTTCATAATAAAAATATAATTTATAAACTTTAATAACTAATTTTTATCAAAACCAGTAAAAGCAATAGTATTTTCTGGAACGAATAATTCATCGGAATATGCTAATAGCAAGAAATCATTACTGTTACTTGAATTGTAAAACAAATGTGCTACCCCACTAGGAACGAATACTGTTTTAGGTTCAGTACAATTTAATAAAATTAATAATCTTTCTCCAGTGGAAATATCAATCAAATTCAGTTTGCATTCACCTTGGAGTAAGGTAAACCATTCATTAGCTTTGGGATGATAATGACCTCCTTTAGCTTCACCAGGCTTTGCCGACGTCACATATATTTCCCCGGTATGGGCAGGCAACCCCTCTTCCTTTCCCGTCAATACTTTTAGGAAATATCCCCGACTATCGGCAATAATTCGCCGGTCAATAATCTGAATTTTCTCTACAAGGCCCATTATTACAAATATTCGCTAACACCTTCATCCAAACTTACAACGGCCTTCCAATCCGGGATTAGTTCGGCCACTTTTTTGGCATTAATGGCCAGAAACTTCATACTTTCATCCCGGGTACTTAAGGTCCCCAAAGAAGATTCGCCATCCTTGTTAAACAGCGAAAAAATCTTTTTTACCAAATCCCGAATTTGGATAACTTCCTCGCTGGCTACGTTGTAGATGCCGGGCGAGCAATCGGATTCTACTACCTGGCTTACCAAAGCTGCTACGTCGTGGCAATGCAAGTATTGCCGCACTTGCGTACCCGCACTGAGCTGCATAGGCTGCCCATTTTTCAAGGATTCAATAATGTAGGGTATTAAGCGTGAAGTATTTTCTCTGGCACCGTAAATGGTAGGGAGAATAAAATGAAATGTTCTAATCTTATTCAAGCCGCTACTCATGAATCGTGTCAGCAGCCTTTTCGATGAGCAGTAATGATTTGGAATAGCCAATTCGCTAGCCGTTACTTCATCTTCGGTAAAATGATGCTCTACATTATTATTTCCAATTTCGAAATACGACCCGAAACTCACCCAAGTACCGGCAAAAAAGTGGTCGCTAAGGTAATTGATTATTTTAATTGGCAAAAATGCGTTTACCTCGTAGACCAGCGAAGTATCTGTTACTTTATTTGCATGAACTCCGGTAGCAGCGCAATAAATAATAGCATTACAAGCAAAAAGCGCAGCAAAATCGACCGGACTATCTGGATAGGCAAAATAGGTAAACGTGGCATTCGCGTTATCTGCGTTAGGCGTTTTGCCAAATAAGTACAGCTGGTGTACCCCATCCCTGGAAAATATTTCCACGATGTAAGAAGCCAGCAACGAATTCGACCCTATTACCGCGATTTTCATAGGTCAGCGTAGTTCTGTATGGTGGCAATGGTATACTCTGCAATGTACTCTCGATTGGTAAAAAATTCCTTATACCAATTAATAGTTACTAAAATAGCTTCGGTAGCCTTATATTTTGGTAGCCAGCCCAATAAGTTGGTAGCTTTGCTGATATCTAGTTTGAGCAATCCTGCTTCGTGCGGCTGATTAGCTAGCTGTGAAGATTCATAGCTACCGCTACCCCAAATACCAATGGCTGTTTGCACTAGGTCGCCCACGGTGCGGTTGTCTTCGGCATAAGGGCCAAAATTCCAGGCACCACCTTGCTCTGCGGGCACAGCGGCCATCTTTGCACCCAGTAGTAGGTAGCCACCCACAGGCTCTAATACGTGCTGCCACGGCCGCACGGCCTGGGGGTTACGTACTACCACGGCGCGGCCAGCTTCCAACGCGCGCACAATGTCGGGGATGATTCGGTCTTTGGCCCAGTCGCCCCCCCCTATCACATTGCCAGCACGGGCACTGGCAATGCTTTTGCGGTGCTGTTTAAATGCGGCAGGATTGAAAAATGACTGCGTGTACGAATGAATAATGATTTCGGCGCAGGCTTTACTCGCACTGTAGGGGTCGTAGCCGCCCAAGCGGTCGGTTTCACGATAGGGAAATACCCACTCCTTATTCTCGTACACCTTATCAGTCGTGATTAATATTACGACGCACGGCTTGGCAAGCTTGCGCACGGCATCCAACACGCTGGCAGTACCTATGGCATTGACGGTAAAGGTTTCAGCCGGGATTTCGTAAGAAAGACGAACCAGCGGCTGGGCCGCCAAGTGGAAAATAAAGTCGGGCTGAAAGGACAGGATTTCTGCTTCCAACCGGGTAGTATCGCGCAAATCAGCAAGTACGGAATCACACAACCTATCACCTTCAATCAGATGATATAAGTCGTCGGAATGCTGGGGTGCCAGCGCGTAGCCTTTCACTTGAGCCCCCAATAAGTGCAGCCATTGTAATAGCCAAGCACCTTTGAAACCCGTGTGCCCCGTCAGGAACACCTTTTTATTTTCGTAAACCGATTTCAGGTCCATACTACCAGGTTTTCCATTTGGCAGTGTTGGTGCGCCATTCCTTATCCAGTTCCACTTTGTCGCGGAGGGTATCCATTGGCTTCCAGAAGCCGGAGTGCTTGTAGGCCCCCATCTGCCCATCGGTCGCGAGCTGTTCCATAGGCTCCCGCTCCCAGGTAGTGGCATCTTCGGTAATATAGTCAATCACCCCTGGCTCGCAGACAAAAAAGCCACCATTAATCCAGGCTCCGTCGCCTTTTGGCTTTTCTGTAAAGGAACTTACTGTGTCTTCATCCGCCATATTTATAGCGCCAAACCGGCCGCTGGGCTGCACTGCCGTCACGGTGCAGAGCTTGCCGTGTTGCTTGTGAAAAGCCATGAGAGCTGTTACATCGACGTCGGAAACGCCATCACCATAGGTCAACAGGAATGTTTCGTTGCCAAGGTGCCGAGCCACTTTTTTAATCCGGCCACCAGTCATGGTTTCCAAACCAGTGTCTACCAACGTAATATTCCAAGGCTCGGCGTAGCTGTCGTGCACCTGCAAGGAATTTTCCTTGAGGTTGATGGTTACGTCAGATTTATGCAGGAAATAATTCGCAAAATACTCCTTGATAACGTAGCCCTTATAGCCTAGGCAGATTACAAAATCATTGAATCCGTGCGAAGAATATATTTTCATGATGTGCCACAGAATCGGCATATCACCAATTTCCACCATCGGCTTTGGCTTAAGCACTGTTTCTTCGGATAAGCGAGTTCCCAACCCTCCAGCTAGAATTACGACTTTCATTTTCCTACAATTCTTTGGTGGTTTTCCATTCCAGCCTTGGCCGTATCTGCCCAATCCAGGTGCCAATATGCTCTTGCCGCATAGCACCGGTTTCATTCACTTCAAAGGAGATAACTTCCTCAGCCGATGTTATATTATGAAACGAGACATCATTGGCAATAAATGCGCTAATCGTGTATTGCGTATCGTTTAAGAAATAACGGGGAATAGTGCATTGCACCCGGTACTGGCCTTTCGGCAATACTTTATCATAATAGGGGTCTGGTGCCAGGGTAGCCGAAGTCGCATTAAATGAAGCCAGAATACATTCTCCGTAATTATTGAGTAAGTGAATACTCGGAACCACGGTGGTGCTCTCATTTACTACCTCGTAATCGAGCTGGCAAATCACGTCTTCGTCCAAACCAAAACTATTTGATAAGCCATTTTTACCAATTAGCGATATCTTTTTGAATTTTAGGTTTGGATTATTTAACGTAGTCTTAATGTCTTCTTCCCAAACCTCGCCATTCGATGTCCGACCAATGGATATGTACCGCTCGATGATACTTTTGGTATCACCGTGGTCCAGCACCGTTCCTTGCCTCATCAGCACACTAGCTGAGCATAAGGTCGAGACAGCCGCCATATTGTGGCTCACAAAAAGAATAGTCCGGCCATCATTCGTACTCACATCCTTCATCCGCCCCAAGCACTTCTTCTGAAACTCAGCGTCGCCCACGGCCAGCACTTCATCCACAATCAGGATTTCCGGCTCTAGAAAGGCCGACACGGCAAATGCCAACCGAACGTACATGCCCGATGAATAGCGTTTGACGGGCGTATCAATATAGCGCTCGACGCCCGAGAAATCAACTATTTCGTCGAATTTGCGATTTATCTCGCTCTTCGACATGCCCAGAATGGCACCGTTGAGGTAGACGTTTTCGCGCCCGGTCAGGTCTGGGTGAAAGCCGGTGCCTACTTCCAACAAGGAGGCAATGCGGCCATTTACCTTGATGCGGCCCGTGGTGGGTGCCGTCACTTTAGACAGGATTTTCAGCAGCGTGGATTTGCCCGCGCCATTACGCCCGATAATACCCAGTACTTCGCCAGCTTTCACATCGAAGTTGACATCCTTTAAGGCCCAGACGTATTCGCTGGTGCCTTTGGTGGTGCGGTCGTTAGCTTCGCCAATTTTGGCAAAGGGGTCTTCTTTGCCACGCATACGTGCCCACCAACGGTTCAGGTCGTGGCTGAGGGTACCGGTACCGATTTCACCCAGCCGATACTGTTTGCCCAGGTTTTCTACTCTTATCGCAATATTACTCATGGATAGCTGAGCTACATTCTGGCAAAAAGCTTATACCGTATCGGTAAAACTCTTCTCAACTTTATTGAAAATAATAGTCCCGGCAAGCAGAATGACGACTGTAAACAGGGCGCTGTAGCCCAGGTAGCCCCATCTAAAGGAGCCGGAACCCAAGAAGGCATAACGGAAGGTCTCCACAATGGAACTCATTGGATTGGCCAGAATAAGCCACTTATATTTCTCCGGAATGCTGGAAAGCGGATAGATGACGGGCGTGGCATACATCAGCAATTGCACGCCAAAGGTGAGCAACATCGACAGGTCGCGGTACTTGGTGGTAAGCGAGCTGAATATCATACCCAGCCCCAGCGACAATAGGCCCATCATGACCAGCAACAAGGGCGTGAGCACAATCAACCAGTTAGGGTGAATAGAAGACTCGCCTCGCACCACGTAGAACAGCCAGATGGCCAGAAAAAGACCAAACTGGATTAGAAAGCGCACAATGTTGGATACCACAATGGATACCGGCATAGTGAGGCGCGGAAAGTATACTTTTCCGAAGATGGCGGCATTCGTCACAAACACCGTGGAAATAGCGGTCAGGGTTTGGGAAAAATAACTCCACACCGTGACTCCAGCTAGGTAGAATACGATTTGTGGAAGTCCATCGGTCGAAAGTTTAGCTACCTGGCCAAATATGATAATGAACGTGAGCGTGGTAAGCAGCGGTTGAATGAAGAACCAGATGGGGCCCAGTATGGTCTGCTTATAGGTGGAGACGAAGTCGCGCCGCACGAACATCATTACCAAATCACGGTAGCGCCACACATCGCTGAGACGCAGGTCGAGAAGATTGATGCGCGGCTCGATAATTTCCGTCCACTCGTTGTTATCCGAGGTGGTGGCAACTACTGGCTCAAGCTGTGTTAAAACTTCTGTATGTTGCACAATATGCTGAATAACAGTATTATATCAAATCTTATTAGTGCAGCAGTAGTCACGATACAACCTAACCGATAAATAACTGACACTTGAGCTTTTAGCTACTAAGCGACTACAAAGATAGCCTGTACTTCGCCAACTAGTGGGGTGTTAGTAGGTTTCCACTTCTTTCTGAGTTATTCAGTCAGGCTCAATTAGGCTATTTCAAAGGCACTATTATACACGGCAGTAATGCCCTCTTCCAGTCCGATGGTGGCTTCCCAGCCGTGGTTGGCCAGCTTGCTCACGTCCATGAGCTTGCGGGGCGTGCCGTCAGGGTAATCGGTGTTGAAGCGGATGCTACCCTCATAGCCTACAATGCGCTGCACCAGCTCGGCCAGCTCGCGGATGCTGAGGTCGGTGCCGGTACCCACATTCACTAGGCCGGGCTCGTTGTAGTTTTCGAGCAGCCAGTAGCAGGCATCAGCCAGGTCATCTACGTGCAGGAACTCGCGTCGGGGCGTGCCGGTGCCCCACACCTCCACCTCGGGCGCGTTTACCTGCTTCGCTTCGTGGAACTTGCGGATGAGTGCCGGCAGCACGTGCGAGTTCTTGAGGTCATAGTTATCGTGCGGTCCGTAGAGGTTGGTGGGCATGGCCGAGATGTAGTTGCAGCCATACTGCGCCCGGTAGGCATCGCAGAGCTTAATGCCGGCAATCTTAGCGATGGCGTAGGGCTCGTTGGTGCTTTCCAGCTCGCCAGTGAGCAACGCGTTTTCCTGCAAGGGCTGCGGCGCGAACTTAGGGTAGATACACGACGAGCCCAGGAACAACAGCTTCTTCACCCCATTGAGGTAGGAATGATGAATGACGTTGTTCTGAATCATCAGGTTATCGTACAAGAACTCGCCACGGTAGGTGTTATTAGCATTGATACCGCCCACTTTGGCGGCGGCCAGCACCACGTAATCGGGCTTTTCCTGGGCGAAGAAATCAGCTACGGCCGGCTGGTTACGCAAGTCTAGCTCAGCCGAGGTGCGGGTGATGAAATTGGTAAAGCCGGCTTGGTCCAAGCGGCGCAGCATGGCGGAGCCCACCATCCCGCGGTGGCCGGCAACGTATATTTTAGCGTCTTTTTCCATGAAAGGAAGTTGATTCACGAGCGAATGAGGGGGTAGGGCGGCTTAGCTAAGCCTTCCACCAGTCCAGGTCGGGTTTGGCAGCGGCAGTTGGCGCGGTCGGGCGCATAGTCTGCATCAGGCCCACCGGTACCAGTTTTTTTAGCAGGGGGTTGATGCTGGCCCCAAGTATTATGCGGCGGGTGCGGGGGCTGTAGCTAAGCAGGCCGGGCAGCTTGGCAAAGGCAATGGGCCGGGCGGCGGCCATGTCGCGCTTGCCTGTCCAGTTGATTTCCCAGTAGGTATAAAGATTGCGGCGCTCCTCATCACTGAGGCGAAACTTACTGCCGTAGCGGGGTTCGGCTTCGCACAGCTCCACCATCTTCACCAGGTTCGGGTACCATTTATCGCTGGTTACGGTGCGCTGGTCGGGGTGCAGCTGGTACACGGCCACCATGTCGGAGATGTAGTGCCCCGAGGCCAGGTGCGCTACCCGGTACCACTGGTCGATGTCGGCACACATGTCCACTTCGCGGCGCATGCCGCCCGTTTCCTCAAAGAAGCGGCGCTTCACGAACGTAGCGTGCTGCGGCGGAATGGTGCTGAACAAGATGGTGCGCGGCGTGATTTCACCGGTCGGGCGGCTGCTGCTCTGCACGTTGCCCGGCAAGTCAATGGCGTATTCGCCCCCCGATATAAAGCTCGCCGCCGGATACTGCTGAAAGCCCCTGGCCATTGCCCGAAACGCGCCCGGCAGGTAGTAGTCGTCGGAGCTTTGCACGGCCAGAATCTCGCCGGTAGCCTTGGCCACACCTTTGGTCACGGCATCAACAAAGCCCTTGTCGCGGGCCGACCACCAGGTGAGGCGGTCGCCGTAGCTTTTAAGCACATCCACGGTTTCGTCCGTCGAGCCACCATCCGACACGATTATCTCAATGGGGCCAGGATAGTCCTGCTTGAGAATACTGTTGAGGGTGCGGCCAATAAACCGGCCCTGGTTCCAGGAAGGAATGACGATGGAGACGGAGGGAAATTCCTGCATGGTGCTTATTACTTGGTAAGCGTCGCCATATCAGCCAGCCACAGGTCGAGCAGCTCAGTTTCCTGGGCCGTCACGATATTTTCCTTGGCCAGCTCGGCATAGGCGCGACGCAGGTTTTCACCCACCGTATTGGCCGGGTCGATGGCGCGGGTTACGGCCACGATTACCCGGTTAGGGTGCAAGTAACACGGAATTTCCGATTCAAAATCCTTTACGTAGTCGTGCGGGTTGCGCACCTGAATTACGGTAGCCTCCGTGAAGCCCAGCCGGTAGCCGTGCGCCCACATGATGGGCTGAGCTACTAGCCCGCGCAGAATGTCAGTGAAGCGGAACGTGACGTAGGCCGGCAGGTAGAGCAAGGGAAACAGCTCGCGGCGCACCATCGTATTCTGCGAGTTGAAGGGGCAGAGCGTGCCTTTAGCCAGCACAATGGGCGAACGCTTATCGAAGAATACCTCGGTGTTATCCACCAGGCGGTAAATCGCATCTACGTCGGGGTCCGAATCGGCCAGCCCCTGCCAGATACCAATTTTGGCGGTTTCCTGGGTCAGCTCCTCCTCCTTCAGATTATGGTCTGTATTCAGGATAAGGTCGAGGGGGTAGCCACGGGGCCAGATGTGGTGACTCGTGAAATTTCTGTAAATATTGACGAAGCCTTTGCCAGCCGGCGAGGTGGCGAAGGTGCCCTCGGTAGCCGGAAACTGCCAGCCGTCATAGGGGATATTATCGTCGTCGGTATCGATAATTACCTGCGCACCCTGCCGGATGGCGTGCAGGTAGCCTATCATCTTACGCCCGTAATGGTTGAAGGGCAGCTTTTCACTGAGGCGGAAGCCAGCGGCCTCCTGGTCGGCCACCGATAGATACGTCACGTTGGGCTCGCTCCAGTCGGCAGGCGATTTTTTATCACCCGCCACTACCAGTTGATAATCGGGCAGCGAAGCAAATTTGGTAACCGCCTCCGTAGGCGCGAAAATAGAGGTAATGACGATGCTGGACTGGCCCATGAAAGGAAAATAGACGGTAGGGGATGTTGCTTGGTGAAGCAGACAGGCGGTTTGCGGGGGCAAAGGTAAGGATTTTTGGGTGGGTAGCGCGCAAGCTGCTGGTGATATAGACAGTTTGCGAACCCACCGGACCTGCGAGGATGAAGTCGCGACAGGTCTGGAAAATAAATTTTGAAGGCTGGCGGAGGGCTGGCCGAACTAGGCATTCTTAGTTATTGGGACTTATGCAAAAGACGGTTGTCATTGCGAGCAAAGCGAAGCAATCGCCCCAGAACGAAATCGTTCGGGCATCGTTCGGGTGCGATTATTTCGCTTCGCTCGCAATGACAAACGATTTGCGTAATTCCTAATTATTACACTCGTCGTGGAATGATTTGCGGAAAAGAAGTAGGGAGCGGGGCTTGCCTTATCCGCTGTTGAACGAGTCGCGCGCCATTAGCAACGACGGGCGGGGGCAAGCCCCGCACCCTACTTCGCGAAGAGATGATTATAATCGTGCTATTGACAACTAAAAGCCAAAGATTCGTCAATCTAAAATATGCCTTTCACCAGCCCCGCATACCATAAAAGCCAGCGATGCAAAAGACCATAGCCTTACTTTATGGCATTAAAAACCCGCGAATAACCGAGGCCACCTCTATTATCATCTCCTCCGTCATGCCGGGCCACAGGGGTAGGCTGAGGCACGTGGCAGCCAGCTCTTCCGCGAGGGGTAGGCTACCGGGCAGCAAGTTGAGAGGGGCGTAGGCCGGTTGCCGATGGGGCGGCACCGGGTAATGCACCAGCGTGCCGACCCCTTGGGTAGCCAGGTGCTGCCGCAAGGCATCCCGGAATGGGGTGTGCACTACGTAGAGATGATAAACGTGCGTGGCACCGGCGGCCAGCATAGGTAGGCGCAAGTCGTTGATGCCGGCCAGGTGCCGGGTGTACCAGGCTGCTACCTGTTGGCGCTGGGCCGTCCACCTGGCCAAGTAGCCCAGCTTTACCCGCAGCAAGGCTGCTTGGAGCTCATCCAGACGCGAGTTGTAGCCTACTGTCTCGTGGTGGTTTTTGGCAGTCGAGCCATAGTTACGCAGCATCCGTAGCCGCTGGGCCACTTCCTCGCTATTGGTCGTGATGGCCCCGGCGTCGCCCAGCGCCCCGAGGTTTTTAGTGGGGTAGAAGCTGGTAGCGTTCGCAGCACCGAAGCTGCCCGTCAGCTGCCCGTCGAAAGCCGCGCCCTGGGCCTGAGCATTGTCTTCTACTACCTGCAGCCCGTGCGCGTGAGCCAGGTCCATTATTGCCGGCATCCGGCAGGCCTGACCGTAGAGATGCACCGGAATAATAGCCCGAGTGCGCGGCGTAATGGCTGCCTCCAGCAGCTCGGGGTTGAGATTACTGGTAGCAAGTTCCGGCTCGACAGGCACCGGAGTAGCCCCCACGTGCGAAACGGCCAGCCACGTAGCGATGTAGGTAGTAGAAGGCACAATGACTTCATCGCCAGAACCAATACCCAGGGCTCGCAATGCCAGCGTTAGGGCCTCCAGGCCATTCCCTACCCCTACGGTATGCTTTACCTGACTGAATTCACTGTAGGCCTGCTCAAATTGCGCTACCTCCTGGCCCAGCACGTACCAGTTGGAATCGTAAACGCGCGTCATTGCCGCCAGCATCTCCTCCCGAAGGGCCGCGTGCATGGGCTGCGATGAAAAAAAGGGGATTTCCAGACCAGGCATTACCGTAACTATTAATTCCACCCTACCCCCTACCCTACCGCAAACGAGAAGGCGGCTGAGCCAGCGCCGGGCGGCACTGACTCAACCGCCTCGTGGGTAACAAGGGGGGTAGAGGCGCTATTTCACGTGCTCCTTGAAATACTCCAGCGTGCGGCGCAGGCCTTCGGCGCGGTCCACTTTGGGCTCCCAGCCCAGGATTTCCTTGGCCTTCGTAATGTCCGGCCGGCGCTTCATCGGGTCGTTTTCGGGCAGGGCTTGGTAGGTCGGCTTAAACTCCACGCCGGTCAGCTTGGCGATTTCTTCGCCAAACTGCTTGATGGTGATTTCGGCCGGGTTGCCGATATTCACGGGTAGCGCGTAGTTGCTGAGCAACAGGCGGTAGATACCTTCCACTAAGTCATCAACGTAGCAGAAGGAGCGGGTTTGCGAGCCGTCGCCGAATACGGTCAGGTTTTCGCCGCGCAGGGCCTGCGACAGGAAAGCCGGCAATACGCGGCCGTCGTCCAAACGCATCCGGGGGCCGTAGGTATTGAAGATGCGGATGATGCGCGTTTCCAAGCCGTGATGAGTGTGGTAGGCCATCGTGATGGCTTCCTGGAAGCGCTTGGCCTCGTCGTAGCAGCCACGGGGGCCGACGGGATTCACGTTGCCGAAGTAGGTTTCGACCTGCGGATGCACTTCGGGGTCGCCATATACTTCCGAGGTGCTGGCAATCAGCATGCGGGCACCCTTCACCCGCGCCAGGCCCAGCAAGTTGTGCGTGCCCAGCGAACCCACTTTCAGCGTCTGAATCGGAATCTTGAGGTAGTCAATCGGCGAGGCCGGCGAGGCAAAATGCAGGATATAATCGAGCTTGCCGGGCACGAACACGAACTTGCTCACGTCGTGGTGGTGAAACTCGAAGTCTTCCCGCTTGAACAGGTGCTCGATATTGGCCAGGTTACCCGTTATGAGGTTATCCATCGCAATGACGTGGTAGCCCTCGGCCAGGAACCGGTCGCAGAGGTGCGAGCCCAAAAAGCCGGCTCCGCCGGTGATGAGGACGCGTTTTTTTTCTTCAGCCATTTTAAAATGCTTAAATCGTTGTCATGCTTATCTGGCGTTCGCTTGCCGAAGCGTGACTGCGCCGTTGAAAATTAGTTAAGAAACCGGCTCTTTGTGGTCGGCTTTAATCCCGATGCAGTGATAGGTAAACCCTATCTGCTTCATCTCGGATGGGTCGTAGATGTTGCGGCCGTCAAAAATCACTTTCTGCTTGAGCAGGCGGCCTACTACCTCGAAGGAGGGCGAGCGAAACTCGGGCCACTCCGTTACGACCAATAGCGCGTCGGCATCTACCAACGCTTCAAACTGGTCTTTGGCGTAGGTAATGGTGTCGCCCAGCGTGTGCTTGGCTTCGGGAATAGCTACGGGGTCGTAGGCGGAAACAGTTGCGCCCTCGGCCAATAGCTTCTCGATGATAACCAGCGATGGTGCCTCGCGCATATCATCGGTTTTAGGCTTGAAAGACAGGCCCCAGATGGCAAATTTTTTGCCTTTCAGGTCGTTGCCAAAGTGCTTTTTCACCTTGTTGAACAGCACCTCTTTCTGGGCTTCGTTCACGCCTTCCACGGCTTGCAGCACCTGCATCTGATAGCCGTTTTCCTGGGCCGTTTTGATGAGGGCCTTCACGTCCTTCGGGAAGCACGAGCCGCCGTAGCCAATGCCGGGGTAGATGAACTTGTGCCCGATGCGAGCATCAGAGCCAATACCCTGGCGCACCTTGTTCACGTCGGCACCCATGATTTCGCACAGGTTAGCGATGTCGTTCATGAACGAGATTTTGGTCGCCAGCATCGAGTTAGCGGCGTATTTCGTCATTTCGGCCGACGGAATATCCATGAAGATAATTGGGTGGCCGTTGAGCAGGAAAGGCTTGTAGAGACGACGCATCACCTCCTCAGCGCGCTCGGAGCTCACTCCCACCACGATGCGGTCGGGCTTGAGGAAGTCGTCGATGGCCGCGCCTTCTTTCAGAAACTCGGGATTGGAAGCCACGTCGAACTCCACGCTGGCTCCACGCTTGGCTAGGGCCTGCTCGATTTCGGAGCGCACTTTGGCAGCGGTACCTACGGGCACCGTGCTCTTCGTCACGACCACCGTGTAGGTATCCATATTTTCGCCAATGCCGCGCGCTACGGCCAGCACGTATTTCAGGTCGGCCGAGCCATCCTCGCCGGGAGGGGTGCCCACCGCGATAAAGGCTACGTCGGCACCTTTAATACTGTCGGCCAGCGAGGTAGAGAAGTTGAGTCGCCCCGACTTCACGTTGCGCGCCACCATTTCCTCCAAGCCCGGCTCGTAGATGGGCAGGATGCCTTGATGGAGGTTCTCAATTTTTTTCTGGTCAATGTCGATGCACGTTACATCAATGCCTACTTCGGCAAAGCACGTGCCCGTAACCAGCCCGACGTAGCCGGTGCCTACTACTGCTATTTTCATAAGGTGTTCAAAAGGGGAAAAACCAGGATTTTGCGCATTAAGCAAAAAGGCTGCCTAACGTTCGGGTTAAGGAATTTTTATTTTCACTGGCTCCGCCATGTAGTGCTTCCACCAATACTGAAATACTACCAGCCCCCAGATACGGGCGTGCGCATCACCAGGATTGCTGGAGAACAACTGCTTTTTCAGCCTCTGCACCGCTGCCATGTCAAAAATATCCTGCTCCGCCACGAAGTCATCGGCCAGCAGGTCTTGCTCAATCAGGGGCCGCAGTTCGCCGCGCATCCACTTGAGCAGCGGCACTTCGAAGCCATGCTTGGGCCGGTCGTAGAGCTCGGGCGGCAGCATGGGCCGAAAGGCATCCTGGACGATTTTCTTCTTCATCGTGCCATCCACCTTGCTGCTGACGGGTAGGGAGAAGGCGAAATTAACTACCTTATAGTCAAGGAATGGTGTTCTGACTTCCAGCGAGTTGGCCATGCTCATCAGGTCCACCTTGGTGAGCATGTCGTAGGGTAGCACCAGCTGCGTATCGGTCAGCAGCACCTCGTTGAGGTCGCCGTCGGCGTGGATGTTTTCGAGGATATCCTTGCGGCGCTTGGTGGCCAGCTTTTTATCCACCTTGCGGCGGCTGGCGGGGCTGAGCAGCTCGGTGGCCTGCTTGTCGGAGGCGAAGCTGGCCCAGTCCCAGTAGCGGTCCTTGGGGCCACTGAGCATGCCGCGCGAAAAGCGCTGAAACTGCCGGATTTTATTGCCAAAATACGAGTTGCGCGACTTGGGCAGGATGTCCCAGAGCAGATTCAAGCCCGTAACGGCTTCGGCTTTGAAGCCGCCCTGCCGCACCCGAAAATCGCCCATGTGCTTGTTGTAGCCGCCGAAAAGCTCGTCGGCCCCATCACCACTAAGCGCCACTGTCACGTGCTGGCGCGTGCGCTGACTTAGCACGTGCACGGCCAGCGCCGAAGAGTCGGCAAAGGGCTCGTCAAAATAGTCCAGCATCTGAAAAAGATGCTCGTACAGGTCGTCATTGCTCAGCGAAAACACCGTGTGGTTGGTGTTGTGCATCTTCGCCACCAGGTTGGCATATTTGGTTTCGTCGAAGAAAGGCTCATCGCGAAAGCCGATGCTGAAGGTGTTAAGATGCGGCGTGTGGCGGGTAGCCAGCGCCGTAATGACGCTCGAATCGATGCCTCCGCTCAGGAACGAACCCAGTGGCACGTCGGCTACGAGGCGGCGCTCCACGGCCTCATCCAGCAGCGACACCAGCTTTTTCTGCTGCTCGTCGTAGGTCAGCTTGTTTTTGGCAACCTCTTTCGGGTCATAAGGAATCTTGTACCAGCGCTTGCGCACCACCTTCTTACCCTGAATGAACAGGTAGTGACCGGGCAGCACCTTTTTAATGCCTTTGAAAATGGTAGCCGGCCCCGGTATGTAGTTGAGCTGCAAGTATTGACTAAGAGCCACGTAGTCGAGCTTGCGGGGCACGCCCAGCGCCAGCAGCGACTTCAGCTCGGAGCCGAAAAGCAGGTTGTCTTCGTCGCGATAGACGTGCAAAGGCTTCACCCCATACCGGTCGCGGGCAATGAAGAGGGAGCCGTCTTCCTGGTCATAAATGGCGAAGCCGAAGAACCCGTTCAGCTTTTTGATAAAGCTCCTGCCCTCGCTGATGTACAGATTGAGAATAACCTCCGTATCAGTCTGCGAATGAAACTTATAGCCCTTGCGGATTAGCTTCTCACGCAGTTCGCGAAAGTTGAATATCTCCCCGTTGAAAACGATGGTATAGCGGCCCGAGGCGTCGGTCATCGGCTGGTTGCCATCGGCCGACAGGTCGAGGATGGCCAGGCGGCGAAAACCCAGGCCGACGTTATCGTAGATAAAATGCCCCTGCGAGTCGGGTCCCCGGCGCACGATGGCGTCGGTGGCAGCCTGCAAGCGGGTCAGGGCCAGACGGCCAGAATCAGAGAAGGCGTAAGCGCCGGTTATTCCACACATAGCTAGGCCGCAAAGATAGGACGTGACACAGCCTAATTCTGAAGTAGCGGGACTTGGGGCGGGGCAAGGGGGGTAGGGAGCTAGGCGCAACCCCAACCGGCATCTGCTAGTAAAGCCCAGCAGAAACCCTCATTCGCATTACATCTCTTTTAATTGCCGCCCCGCGGTATCCCGCCCATGAACCTTCAACAACAATTTGACGCCGCCGCGCGCCAGGTCGATAACCTGCCCGGTGACCAAGCCGCCAAGTATATGACCGAGCTGTATGGCCTTTATAAGCAGGCTACGGAGGGCGACGTTAACATGAAAAACGAGGCCGTGGATGCCGCCGCCGCCACCCAGGCGAGCGGGCCGGGCAACTTGTCGCAGGCGCAGTGGGACTCGTGGGATAAATACAAAGGCACCTCCGAGGAAGATGCCAAGCGCCAGTACGTGGCCAAAGTAGCCGAAATAACGGGCTCCGGGACCAGCGGCACCGAGGCCGGCGGCGTGCCTACCGACGCGCTCACCAACGCTCCGATGGCCCCCGACATTCCCCACGGAAAAGAGAACGACACCACCGCCCCGCAGCCCGGCTTTGGCCCCGGCGACATGACAGCCGGCGGCCTGCGCGGCGACATCACGGCGGGCGCGCCCTACGGCGGCGAAGACAAGCTCAAGGGCGACCAGTAGCCGATTGCTTGGGCGCTAAAGTCAGCGTGTCCACGTGCGCAAAAAAGGAGGGGGTAGGGCCGGCCGCATAGTTGTTGCGGGCGACCCTACCCCCTCCTTTTTTGCTGTAGCCGGCTCTTACAAAAACTTACGGTAGAGATTATACAGAATGCGGCGGTCTTGGTCGGTAAGAATCGGGCTCACATCAGTTGGAATAAAGTGCCGCTTGAACGCGACGATGGCGGCATTCAAATCCTGCACGTCGTAGCCGATAATGCGCAGCGCCTCGCGCGGGGTGAGGCCGGGGAGGGGCCGCCCCAGCGAGTCGGCGGCGAAGGGCGCGGCCGTGGTGTCGGTCAGCACGGCCGCGTCGTACCAGAGGCCGTAGCCGCGCGCGGCCAACTGCTGCCAGGGAAACAGCGCGCTCGGGTCATTTTTGCGGGTCGGCGCGATGTCGCCGTGGCCGATGAAGTTGGCCGCCGGAATGTTATACGTGCGCTTGAGGCCGCCCAGTACTTTCAGCAGACTGGCAATCTGGGCGGGCTGAAATGGTTCACTCCCATCGTTATCCAACTCAATACCAACTGATACCGAATTGATGTCGGTCACGTTGCCCCAGCGAGCTACCCCCCCGTGCCAGGCCCGCAGGTAGTCGTTGAGCATATGGTAGGTCTGGCCATCGCGCCCAATGACGTAGTGCGCGCTCACCTGCGTTCTGGGCAGCGTAAACGTCTTGAGCGTCTGCTCGGTGCTGTGCTGCGCCGTGTGGTGAATGATGACGTAGTTAGGCTTGCGCAGGTTGAAATTGACAGTGCCCACCCAGTAGGGCGGCGCAGGTAGGCTGTCGATGAGCAGCGTAGGTTGAGCCTGCAGCTGTTGTGCTAATAGCTTGGCCTGCTGGCGATACGCTTCGTTGGTAGCGGCGTAGGGATTGCGCACGCAGGCGCTCAGCGCCAAGCCCAGCACCAGCGGCCCGAGAAAGATTTTCATGCTGCAAAAAACGACAGACTAGCCTGGGTTTCAATGCCGCCACAGCGCACTTGGGAAAAATCCCAGGCCGAGAGTGAAGTAGGTGTTGGAATCCAGCAAACTGCTTTCCGGGCCACCCACCTGACCGGGCCAGGCACGTAGCAGCGCCGAGCCGCCTATGCCGGCTTGCACATAAGCCAGCCGCTCGCCACCAGGGCGAAAGCCAAACGTGCTACGCAGAAAAAACATCGGCTCGCCGCGTAGCATCGCAGTCAGGCTGAGCGGTTGGCCCAGATTGGTAAGGCTGATAAACCGTACCTGTGTGAGCCGATAGGCCGCCCCTAATTGAAGAGCGGGGCCAATCTGCCAGGTGCCATATAGCTCGCCAAACAGCTTATTGTAATGAGCATCATACTGGTATTGAATAAAGGAAGAGTTTTCTATGGGACTATAGCGCACTTGACTGTGGGCCTGCCCACCCCCGGCCAGCGCGCCCAGCACCACCTGTTCGCCCAAGGGCCAGTAGGTGCCAGCGGCCAACTCGTACTGCCAAATCCGGGCGTAGGCGCTATCCCGGCTATCGCCTTTGCCGTCGATGGCGGCGCGCACGAGCAAATGGCGCACCGGCGAATAGTTGACGGCCCCGTGCAGCCGGCTGTTGAAGTAGGCGCTGCTGGCTACCTCCACCTGACCCTTGTCGTAGAGGGCGGGCGCGGCGCACTGCATAGGTCGATACACCGCGCAGCCGCCTAAGCCGGCGGCTAGTAAAAAGCCCCCAATAAGACGAGCAAGTAGGTGTTTTATCATAAATCCCCGGTCAGAAATACCCAAATTATCAGGGCTTGCGCTTAGTAGAGTCACCACGCTGCCTTGTTGGTTGCACTACTGAGCGGCGCTCAGGATTTAGTCATAAATAAAGCCGGCCGCTACCCGTGAGGCTGGCGGCCGGCTCTGGCATTCAGGGCTTTTATTACTTAGCGTAGGCCACCGAGCGCATTTCGCGGATGACGGTCACTTTAATCTGGCCAGGGTACTGCATCTCCTTCTCGATTTTCTGCGAAATCTCGAAGCTCAGCTCGCCGGCGCGCTCGTCGCTCACGTTTTCAGCATCCACGATGACACGCAGTTCGCGGCCGGCCTGGATGGCGTAGGTCTGGTTCACGCCCTTGAAAGCGCCGGCGGTTTCTTCAAGCTGGCGCAGGCGCTTGATATAGCTCTCCATCATTTCGCGGCGGGCACCGGGGCGCGAGCCCGAAATGGCGTCGCAGGCCTGCACGATGGGCGAAATCAGAGCCGTCATCTCCATCTCGTCGTGGTGGGCACCGATGGCGTTCACCACGTCGGGGTGCTCCTTATATTTCTTGGCCATTTCCATGCCCAGGATGGCGTGCGGCAGCTCGGGCTCCTCGGTGCTCACCTTGCCGATGTCGTGGAGCAGGCCGGCGCGGCGGGCGTGCTTCACGTTGAGGCCCAGCTCGGCGGCCATCGTGGCGCAGAGGTTGGCCACTTCGCGGCTGTGCTGGAGCAGATTCTGGCCATAGGACGAGCGGAAGCGCATCCGGCCAACCATCCGAATCAGCTCGGGGTGCAGGCCATGAATGCCGAGGTCAATGACCGTGCGCTCCCCGATTTCGATGATTTCCTCCTCGATTTTCTTGGTTGTTTTAGCCACGATTTCCTCCACGCGGGCGGGGTGAATGCGGCCGTCCTTCACGAGCAGGTGCAGCGAGAGGCGCGCGATTTCGCGGCGCACCGGGTCGAAGCCCGAGATGATGATGGCTTCCGGCGTGTCGTCCACAATCACCTCTACCCCCGTCGCGGCCTCCAACGCCCGGATGTTGCGGCCCTCGCGGCCAATGATTTTGCCCTTCACATCGTCGTTTTCGATGTTGAAAACCGACACGCAGTTTTCAATGGCGTGCTCCGAGGCGGTGCGCTGAATGGTTTCCAGCACCACTTTCTTGGCATCTTTAGTGGCCGTGAGCTTGGCCTGCGCCACGGTGTCTTTGATGTAGGAGCTGGCTTGGAGCTGGGCTTCGTTGCGCAGGCTTTCTACCAATTGTTCGCGGGCTTCGGCGGCAGTGAGGCCGGCCACTTTTTCAAGCTGATTTTGCACGTCGTGCAGCTGGGCTTCGGCTTCCTGCTGCTTGGCTTGCAGCTCGGCCACCACGGCTTCGTGCTTGCTCTGGCGTTTTTCTTCTTGCTGCTCGAAGCGGGTGCGCTGATGCTCGGCGTCGGCCTGCGTTTTCTCGCGGGTGGTTTCCAGCTCTTTTTCCTTGTGCTGGAGCTGCTCCAGCTGCTTCTGCGTGGTGTCGGTGAGGTGCTTAATGCTCTGCTCCTGGGCCAGCACGCCCTGCCGGCGCTCGGTCAGCTCCTGGTCGAGGCTGGCCTTCAGGCGCTGGCTTTCGGTTTCAAACTCGCGGCGCTTCTGCTTCTGCTCTTGCTCGTACTCATTCTTGAGGTTGCGAAACTTATCTTTCGACTGCTGAATGCGCTCGTCGCGGGTGCGAGTGGCTTCGGTTTCTGCCTCGGCGAGCAATTGCTGGGCTTGGGCGCGGGCCGCGCCTTCGTGGTCTTGCCGGACTTTGCCGGCCATCTGCCGACCCACCACCACGCCCGCCACGAGGGCAATGACGGCGGCAATCGCGCAGTATAAAATTATAAGGGACATAGAGTTATGGAACTGAAGTGAATCAACACCATAGCCACGGCAAAAACCCGGAACCGCAACGCAACAGAAGGCCGCTTGCCTTCGGTGCGCCCGGCCGGGCCAACAAACATGTGGGTGCTGCCCAGCCGCTAGGCGGCCAGCACCACGCCAGTCAGCAGCTCGTCGAGGCGCGCCAGGCGCTCGGTAAGGGCTGCATCGGTTCCATCCTTTTCCTTGCTGACTTTCAGTGAGTCAGCCATTGTGGCGAGGGCTACCATCGCCAGCAGGTCTTGTTTGTCCTGAATGCCATACTGCTCCCGAAACTCCCGTAGCCGTTCGCTGAGCTGCCGGCCCGCCAGGCGCAGGCGCTCTTCGTCGGCCACTTCTACCCGCATGGGATATTCGCGCTCGGCGATACGAATTTTGATGGCTAAGTCGTTCACTTATAGAGCAGTAAGGTAATCGTATAAGAAGGTTCGCTATTCCCTCAGATGGGCAAGGCACTTATCTAGTTCGCGGA
The DNA here is from genome assembly GCA_001596155.1 of Hymenobacter psoromatis. Lineage (NCBI taxonomy): Bacteria > Pseudomonadati > Bacteroidota > Cytophagia > Cytophagales > Hymenobacteraceae > Hymenobacter > Hymenobacter psoromatis. The sequence continues at coordinate 1,961,213 of CP014771.1, forward strand.
TGTATTCGTTGAGGCGTTGTTTCAGCTCGTTGGCCTGGGTGGGTTCCCCGCCGGCTATAGTCTGGACAAGTTTAACAATGTTTTCCTGGTTTTGGTACTCGCGAAGCTGTTTTTCTCGCTCGCGGTCGTCGGCCCGGAGGTGTTCAATGGTCACGTTGGCATCGGCTAGCTCCTCACGCAGCTGCTGATAGGCAGCCACTAAGGTAGTTACCTGCCGCTCCAGGCGGTCGAGCTGCGCAAGCTGCTGGGATGAGGCCACGAATGATTTATTATTTTAGCTTGCGAAGGTAGGGCGCACGGGCGGCCCGTTCTGCCCTACCCCCAAAAAAAGCCCGCCGGGACGGCGGGCTTTTTCCAGAGGCAAAAGATGCGGCTATTCGCCACCTTTCTTCTTGGTCTTCACCTTGCGGCCGTCTTCCTCCTTCTTGGTTTTGCCATCAGGCATAGCCGGCATCACGGTGGAAGTGGGTACGGCCGCCGGAGGGGGGGTAGGCGCGGCAGCGGTTACGGGCGCGCCGTTCACATCCAGTTCCTGCACGTCGTAGCCCAGCTGCGAGAGGCCGGGGAAGGCCTTGGCGCGGTCGCCGACCACCACGATGTACATCTTGTCGGCGGGCAGGTATTTCTGGGCCGAGGCCTGCACGTCTTCCTTCTTTAGCCCTTTCAGAATGGCGGCCTGCTGCGTTACGTAGTCGGGCTTGAGGTCGTATTCCACCAAGCGTGAGAGGAAGCCGGCTTTTTGCTGGCCGGTTTCGTAGCGCAGGGCATCGCTCTGGCCCACTGAGCTTTGCAAAAAGGCCAGCTCCTCATCCGAGATACCGTTGCGGTAGTTCTGGATTTCGCTCATAAACTCCTTCACCGAAGCGGCGGTGGCGTCGGCGCGCACGCCGGCCTGGGCCGTGTAGGGGCCAAAGTAGCGCGTGCCCCGGAAGCCCGAATTGGCCCCGTAGGTGTAGCCTTTGTTCTCGCGCAGGTTCAGGTTGATGCGCGAGTTGAAGGCGCCGCCGAGCAGGTAGTTGGCCAGGTAGGCGCGGTAGTAATCGCCAGTGGCGTCGTAGGCCAGCGGCGTGAGGTAGCCCACCCGGATTTCAGACTGCGCCGCGCCGGGCTTGTCGATGAAGTAGATTTTGGTTTTGTCGGGCTGCACCGCCGCCGTGGCGGGGGGTAGGGACACGGGCTTGGCCGCCCAGGCTTTCAAGAAGCCCAGGTTGGGCTCCACGGCGGCCTGGTCCTGGTCGCTCACCACGGTGAGGAAGCTCACGCTGGGCGAGTAGTACTGCTGATAAAACTGCTTCACATCGTCGAGCGTGATGCTCGACACGGTGGCCGTGGTGCCGCTCACCGGCACGCCCATGATGTTATCCTGCCCATAGAGCAGCTTGGCGTAGGCATTGTTGGCAATGACAACCGGCTGCGTTACTTGATTGGCGATGCCCTGCAAATCCTGCTTTTTCAAGCGGTCAAAGTCGGCCGGGTCGAAGCGGGGGTGCAGCAGGCGCTGGTCGAGCAAGGCCAGGGTCGCGGGCAGGTTTTTGGTTAACGACTGCACGTACACGGTCGTGTTTTCGTCGCCCGCAAACACCTGCACGGTGCTGCCCAGGCGGTCGAGCGCCGCCGAAAACTGCTCGCCGGTGTATTTCTCTGAGCCTTCGTTCAGCATTTGGGCCGTGAGCGAGGCGATGCCGGCCTTGCCGGGTATGGCCTGCTCCAGGCGGTGGCCGCCCTCCAGCGTGAGCAGCATTGTGGTGGTGGGCAGCTCGGTATTCTTAGTACCGATGAGCTTGAGGCCGTTGCCAAACTTATCTTCCCAGATAGCCGGCACTTTCACCACCGGGTTAGGTCCCGCTCCTGGCTGCTTCGCGCGGTCGAAGGTGTCGGTAGCCTTCACGTATTTCAGGCCATCATAGCCGTAGTTGGGGGCCACGTAGCCGGCCGTGGAGGCAGTGTAGTTGTCCTTGCCGGCTTCCTCATCAGCCTTGCCCTTGGGCACCACGCTCAGAATAACGGCGTGCTTGCCCCGGAGATACTTGTCGAACACGCGCTGCACGTCGGCCTTAGTGAGGGCGCGGAGCTGCCTGAGCTCAATGGGCAAGCGGTTGGGGTTGTTGAAGTACGTCTGGTTGGCAGCCAACTGGCTCACCTTGCCGCTCACGCTGGCCAGGCTGTTGATGAGCTGGGCCTCGGTGCTGGCTTTGTAGCGGGCCACCTGCTCGTCGGTCGGGCCGGTTTTGGCAAACTCGGCCAGCGTCTGGCGCATGATAACCTCCGTGCTGTCCAGGCCCTTACCCGGCAAGGCCAGTGCAATCATGGCAAATTCGCCGGCCAGCTCCGAGTTGCGCTGGTAGGCCTGGGCCTGCACCGCTTTCTGGGGCTTCACCAGGTTTTTATAGAGCAAGGAATTCTTACCGCTGCCAATGATATCGGCCAGCGCATCGAGCGCTGTCTCGTCGGGGTTGCCGTTGGGCACCGTCGGAAACACCATTTGCAGCATCGGGAAGCGCACGTTGTCCTCGTAGCTCACGTAGCGGTCGGCCGTCAGCACGGGCTCGGGCAGCTTCTGCACCGGCACGGCCGGCCCGCGCTTGATGGGGCCGAAATACTTCTCGGCGTACTTCAGCACCTGGGCTGTGGTCACGTCGCCGCCCACGGTGAGGGTAGCGTTGTTGGGACCGTACCAGCGCAGGAAGAAGTTCTTCAAATCCTGCACGCTGGAGTTGTCGAGGTCCTTCAAATACCCAATAGTCAGCCACGAATACGGGTGGCCGTAGGGGTAGAGCGTCTTCGACACGTACTCGCTGGCCAGGCCATACGGTCGGTTGTCGTAGTTCTGGCCACGCTCGTTCTTCACGGTAGCGCGCTGAATCTCAAACTTTTTCTGGCTCACCGCGTCCAGTAAAAAGCCCATGCGGTCGGCCTCGAGCCACATGGCCGTTTCGAGCTGGTTGCTCGGCACGGTTTCATAGTAGTTGGTGCGGTCCTGGTTGGTGCTGCCGTTGAGGGTGCCGCCGGCGGCCGTCACGAGCTTGAAGTGCTGCTGGTCACCCACGTGGTCGGAGCCCTGAAACATCATGTGCTCGAAGAAGTGCGCGAAGCCCGACTTGCCAATCTGCTCGCGCGCCGAGCCCACGTGATACGTCACGTCCACGTGCACCAGCGGGTCGGAGTGGTCCTCGGCCACGATAACCGTCAAGCCATTGGGCAGCACGTATTTCGAGTAGGGAATTACCAGTTCGCCAGGCTTGCGGGTCACGGTTTCGACCAGGCGGGCACCGCCGGTAGTAGCCATCATCGTTTTTTTGGCCACCGGAGCTTTGGCTTTGGGAGCCGGCTTTTGAGCTAAAGCCGGGGTCGCCACCAGCGCCAGGCCACACAGCCAGGAGTAGGCAAAACGTATTTTCATAAGAAAAATAAGGGGTGGGAAAGGTCGATTGCGATGAGTAGGTATGGCCTACCTCTACTATCGGAACGCAATGTTACTCACCAGTCAGCAAGAATCATTACATCATTCCCTCATTTTCTTCTATTCGTTAATGAAATCACCGCATTTCGCAGCCTAAATAGCGACCGACCGTACCTTCGCCGCACTCGCGTTCGGTAAGTCCCCCAGCCAACGGCTACTCTGCTAAAAAAGAGAAGCCCCGGCTGCGCAAACAGCCAGGGCTTCGAGAAGTGTGGGGGTTATTGCACAACCCTTTTACTTCTAGCCAGATGGAAAGGGAAAACGCGAAGACGGAGTTTAAACTAACGTTTAAGCTTCGGATGCCTCCCGAGCTACTTAAGTGGCTCGTAGGGGCGGTACTAATGGGCGGCGGAGCCATTTCGGCAGTCGCCCACTGGGCCAACTAGGTTGCAAGGGGCGTGCCGCGAGGTGCGGCCCTTGTTCGTCAGACAAATATACTGTGTCGGCTGGTAAGGGTTGCTGGTTGATTAAATCTTCTGGCAAACTGTTCAACGACGGGCGGGGGCAAGCCCCGCACCCTACTTCCGAATCAGCGCGCCGGCCTGCTTCTCAAACTGTTGAATAAGCCGCTGCATCACCTGGTCGATGGCTTGGTCGGTGAGCGTTTGGGTCGGGTCTTGCAACGTGAAGCTGACGGAATACGACTTCTTGCCCGCTTCGAGGCGGTCGCCTTCGTACACGTCGAACACGTTGAGGCCGTGCAGCAGCTTCTTCTCGGTGCGCTGCGCGATGGTGCGCAACTGCTCGAACGTCACGCTCTTATCGACTACCAGCGACAGGTCGCGGCGCACTTCCGGGAAGCGGGGCAGCTCGCGGGCAGTGAGGGTAGCTTTGTATTTCTTGAGCAGCCAGTCCCAATCCAGCTCGGCATACCACACGGGCTGGCTCACGTCGAGGCGCTTGAGCACCTGCGGCGATACGGCCCCGACGTTGCCGACGGGTTGGTTTTGCACCAGCAGCCCTACCCCCCCTGCCAGGTACGGGTGTTGCGTGGGCTGCGGCGCGGCCTGCGGGTAGCCCAGCGCGGCCAGCACCTGCTGCACCGCCCCGGCCGCGTCGTGGTACGTGGCCTTTTGAGTGGGATGCTGCCAGGTTTCGGCGGTGGCGCTGCCGGTGAGCCAGAGGCCGAGCACGGTCTTTTCCTGGTACTTACCGGTGGCGGTGCGCTGGTAGGTGCGGCCAAACTCGTAGAGCTTGAGGTCGCGCTGCCGGCGGTTGAGGTTGTGGCGCACCACCTCCAGGCCCGAATGCAGCAGCGCGGGACGCATCACGTTCAGGTCCTGGCTGTTGTAGTTGAGAATACGCACCAGCTTCTCGTCGGGCGCGTCAGCTTTTTCGAAGTACTGCGAGTTGGTGAGCGAGTTGGTGATAATCTCCGAGAAGCCCTGGCCGCTGAGCAGGCTGGCCACTTTCTGGCGCACCACTTCGGGGTCGGGGTTGGGGAAGGGGGATAGGAACGAGGCCGAATTATGCGGCCGCAGCGCCACGTTGTTGAAGCCGTAGATGCGCAGAATCTCTTCGATTACGTCGGCCTCGCGGGTCACGTCCACCTTGTAGGGCGGCACGGCCAGCAGCCAGGTTTTCGGGTTCTTGGTTCCTGGTTCCTGGTTGGTAGTTTCCTCTTCGATTTTAATATCGAGGCCGGTCAGGATTTCGCGGATGCGCTCCTCCCCTATTTCCTGGCCGATGAGCTGCGCGACGCGGGCCAGCCGCAGGCGCACCTGGTTGGTGGGAATGAGGTGCGGAAACTCGTCCACGACCGGCGCGGCGATGCGCGCGCCGGCTACTTCTTGCAGCAGCAGGGCGGCGCGTTTCAGCGCCACCGGCACCATGTAGGGGTCGGTGCCGCGCTCGAAGCGGAAGGAGGCGTCGGTTTTGAGGCCGTGGGCCTGGCTGGTGCGGCGCACCACGGCGGGCGCGAAGTAGGCGCTTTCGAGGAAAACGCGGGTGGTGCCCGTCCCTACCCCCGATATTTTGCCGCCAAACACGCCGGCCAGCGCCATCGGCGCGCCGTTGCCATCGGCCACCACTAAGTCGTCGGCGCTCAGGGTGCGGGCCACGTTGTCGAGGGTCACGAATACTTCACCGGCTTCGGCGCGCTTCACCCGAATATGGCCGCCCGTGATGGCGGCGGCGTCGAAGGCGTGCAGCGGCTGGCCCAGCTCGTGCAGCACGAAGTTGGTGACATCCACTACGTTGTTAATCGGCGAGAGCCCGATGCTGCGCAGCCGGCGTTGCAGCCACTCAGGCGAGGGGCCGACTTTCACCTCATCCAAAAGCAAGCCGGCGTAGCGCGGGCAGGCTTGCTCATCTTCCAGCGTCACCCTAATGTTGGCCCCTTCGGAGGGGGTAGCAAAGGCACTGACGTCGGGCAACTGCGCGGGCTGGCCCAGCAGGGCGCGCAGCTCGCGGGCCACGCCGTAGTGCGAGGCGGCGTCGGCGCGGTTGGGCGTGAGGCCGATTTCGAACACCGTGTCGGCGGCCAAGCCGAAGTAGTCGGCAGCGGGCGTGCCGTCGGGCAGGTCGGTGTCGAGCACCATAATGCCAGCGTGCGACTGGCCCAGGCCGATTTCATCCTCGGCGCAAATCATGCCTTCGGAGGCCGCGCCGCGGATTTTTGACTTCTTTATTTTGAAAGGCTCGCCGGTCGTGGGGTGCAGCATCGCACCTTCCAGGGCCACTACTACGCGCTGGCCGGCGGCCACGTTGGGCGCGCCGCACACAATCTGGCGCGGGGTTTCGTCGCCCACGGCCACGGTGGTCAGGCTCAGCTTGTCGGCGTCGGGGTGGCGCGCGCAGGTGAGCACGGTGCCCAGCACCACGCCGCGCAGGCCACCGGGAATGCTTTCCAGGTCGGTCAGGCTTTCTACTTCGAGGCCGGAGCCGGTGAGCAGCGCCCCGACTTCAGCGGCGGGCAGGGGGGTAGGGAACAGCGTTTTAAGCCAGTCGAAGGAGATAGTCATGGGCAAAAAGCGCCGGTAGTGCAAGGGCCGGGCGCGTTTGGCAAAGGTACGGGCAGGCGGGGCGCCCCAAAATGCGCGCTTGCTGCCGCCAACGCCGGGGTCCCGTAGGGTGCGGGGCTTGCCCCCGCCCGGCGCATGAACGAATTCAGCGCAAAACGTTCACGCGCCGGGCGGGGGCAAGCCCCGCACCCTACTTCGGTCAATAATTTACCATACGCAGTGCATATTCCCTGATTATCAGCTACATTCAACCTAACGAAGTGCTCGTAACCGTCCCACTCCTTAGCCGCTCCCTGCCTTATGCTGCCTATTCATTTTGCGCCGCATCCGGCGCTGCTGGAGTTTATCGACAGCATTTTTGTGGTCGATATTGACTTTCGGGCGGGCACCGGCTTGTCGTCCATCTACCCCTTCGTGCCCACGCACAACCGGTTTTTGTGCTTTTACCTCCACGACCAGGTGAAGGTGAGCAAGGGGCCGGGCCAGGAGTTTGTTCAGCGGGCGCGGTCCATCATTATCGGGCCGCAACTGACGCCCGTGACCCTCGACCTGGGCCAGCAGCACCAGGCCATCGTGGTGAACCTCAAGCCCGCCGCCATGTACCGGCTGCTGGGCATTCCGATGACCGAGCTGCTGGACCGCGACTACGACGCCCGCCTGGTCATGGGCCGGGAAATTGACGAGCTGCTGGAGCGCTTGCACGAGGCCCGTGGCCCCGCGGCGCGCAACGACGTCACGCAGCGCTACCTGCTGGACAAGCTACCCCAGCTCAAGCCCTTGCTGCCTTTCGACCTGGCCATGCTGCACCAGGTGCGGGCCAGCGGCAACCTGCCCATTGAGCGGCTGGCGGCGCGGGCCTGCCTGAGCGTGCGGCAGTTCGAGCGCAAGTCGTACGAGCGGCTGGGCCTGTCGCCCAAGGTGTATAGCCGCATGATTCGCTTTTCGCACGCCTACAAATACAAGGAAACCGCGCCGCATCTTTCCTGGACCGAAATCGCTTACCGCTGCGGCTATTTCGACCAGATGCATTTCATCCGGGACTTTAAATTCTTCGCGGGCTTCACGCCGAGTATGCTAAAAAAGGAAGAAATAAAGAAGTCGGTGGTCTTCCACACGATGGAAGATTTAAGCATTTCCTTTTGAGGTGCTATCCCGTTGATAATGTCGCATTTGTACTAGGCGTCGGGTTGGGCGGGCGGGTACTTTTGGGAACAGAATTTTTCTTCACCCTACCCCCCTCCCACAGCTATGGCTAAACTCACTGCCCCGGTCGCGTTTACCAAAATCGACCCTTCCATCATCAGCGCGGCCCAGACCAATAGCGCGGTTACGATGCTAAATACGCTGACCACCGAGCTGCAAAAACGGTTCGACGAGCTAGGCGGCGCCAGCTTCTTTGGGCCGCTGGAAAAGAAGGATGTAAACACCTGGTATTTTCAGAATGGCTGCCTATCCTACAATGGCACCCTGAAAAAAGCCGTGGAAATTCACGGCGAAATCTACAAAAAATGGCAGACGCTGGGCGGCCTGGCCTGGGGCAAGCCCGACACCGACGAGTCGCCCTGCGCCGATGGCACGGGCCGCTTCAACCACTTCAACCACGGGGCCAATACCATTATGTGGTCGCCCCAAACGGGGGCCAACGGCGTGGGCGGCGACATTCACCAGCGCTGGGCGGCGCTGGGCTGGGAGCGCTCGTACTTGGGCTACCCCACCAGCGACGAGGTAAATTTTCCGGACGGCGGCCGCGTCAACGCTTTTCAGCACGGCGGCATCTACTGGTGGTCCGACACCGGGGCCATTGATTTGAACGACGTGTCGGTGGCCTACACCGGGCTGGTGTGCTTCAAGGAAACCGGCGAGTCGTCGGGGTCCGATGAGCCCTACGCGGTGCTCGGGGTTATCACGCCTTTTGCCACCTACAATTACCGAACTAAAACCTACGGCGGCGTCGATTCTAACACCAGCCGGCCCGATTTGATGGAAGTGTACCGGGGCAAGCCCAATGGCATCTCTATCAGCGTGTTGCTCATGGAAGCGGACCAGGGCGACCCCGCCAAGTATCAGAAGGAAATAACCGCCGCCATCCAAAAAGTGCATGAGGCCGGCACGGCGGCCCTGGGCTTCATTCCCGTGGTGGGGGTAGGGATTGCCGCCGTGCTGGGTCCGCTCATCCAGAAATTTATCCCCGATATCGGCAAGGCTATCAACGGCTTGTTTGGCTTTGGCGATGACATCATCGGCTCGCAGACTATTACTCTGACGGGCAAGGACATGATTATCCTGGCCAGCAAAACCGGCAACTCGACCCTTAAAAACGTGGGGTTCAAGTTTGCGACCAACAACCTGCTGGGCCAGCATGCCAACTACAAAGTGTATTTCGGCATCGTGCCGGTATAGGCCGGCGGCCTTCATCAACAACCGGGCGGCCGCCACGCGGCGGCCGCCTGCCTGCTACCCCTCCCCGTTTTTCTTTTCTGAACTTATGAAAACTAATCTGGCTTTGTTTGGCGCTGCGGCGCTGCTTACGCTATCGGCCGCCACGCAGCCAGCCGGCGCCACCCCGCCCCAGCGCCCTACCCCCACCCCGGCGGCCAGCCGCGCCCTCAACCCCGACGAGCAGCTGTTTACCACCCTTATCGGGCGGGTAAGCACGGCCATCGAAAAGCAGGACATGGCGGCTTTTGGCAAATTTCTGGCCCCCGAATACGTGCACTACAACCCCGGCAATGGCAGCGGCAACCGCGCCGAGGAGCTGGCCTACGTGGGCAGCTGGACCAAAACCACCATCCAACCAAAGGGTCCGGTGAAGGTGAACCGCTACGGCAATACGGCCATCACCGTCTCCACTTCCACCTTCAGCGGAGTGGCTGACGGCAAGGACTTTAACACTGCCCTTCAAATGATGATTGCCTGGGTGCTGCGCGACGGCCAGTGGCAAATGGCCGTGGTGCAGTCGAAGCTGATGCCAGCGTAATGGTGAGATGGTGAGTAAAAGAACGTCATGCTGAGCTTGTCGAAGCATCTCGCTCGCATCGTTGAACGGATTGATTTTAGTGCAGCACGCGAGATGCTTCGACAAGCTCAGCATGACGTTCTTTTACTCACCATCTCACCACCTCACTATTTCACTACTCACCACTAAGCTGCTCGCCGGCCAGCACGGGCACGCTCAGGCGGTTGTCGGCGGGCGGCTTGGGGCAGCTGTAGTCGTGGTTGTAGGCGCAGAAAGGGTTGTAGGCCGCGTTAAAATCGAGGCTGATTTCGGAGGCTTCGGGAGTGGGGATAGGCAGGTCGAGGTAGCGGCCGCCGGCGTAGGTCTGCTGGCCGTTCGTGGGGTCGGTGAAGGGAAGAAATAATTCCTGGCCCGCCCCTACCCCCTGCTTTTGCAGCAACGTCAACTTTTGCGGCCGGCCGGCCAGGGTAAACTCGGCGGTGCCCCAGCGCGCGTAGGCATCGGCCGAGCCGCGGGTGAGCGCCAGCGGCAGCGGGGTCAGCACGGCCGCCCGCACGAGGCGTGCCACCACGCGGTAGGCCGCGTCGGGGCCGTAGTAGCGCAGGCCATTGAAGGCCGCGCGCTGCCCGGCCGGAATGGGCGAGCTGGCGCTGGTGCGGAAGGCGTTATCTTTCTGCTGCCGGGCCTGGCGCACCTGGGCCAGGTAGGCGGGGTCGGGCGCGGCGGGGGGGTAGGCGGCTGGCTGCCTGAGAAATTGTAGAGCAGCAGGCCAACGACCGCCAGCAGGCCGGCGGCCAGGAAAATTTTACGCATGGGAAGTAGCGCGAACGTTAGCTTCGCTGACCTTCGGTTGTAGTTCGCGGCCCCGCGCCGTGTCAACGGTCGTCGTTCTGGGTCGCGAACTACAAAGTTCGCGCTACTGGGCTACTGCGCCGTTACAGCATTCCTTCGTCGGCGAAACTGTAGTAGCCGTTGTCGGTGTAGATGAGGTGGTCGAGGATGGGCAGGTCGAGAAAATTGCCGGCTTCCTTGAGCTTTTTGGTGAGCGAAATATCGGCCCCGCTGGGCTGGCGGTTGCCGCTGGGGTGGTTGTGCACCAGAATAATGCTGCTGGCCAGGTTTTCGAGGGCGTGCTTAAAAATGAGCTTGGGGTCGGCCACGGTGCCGGCCACGCCGCCGCTGCTGATTTTTTCCTGGCGCATCACCACGTTGGCGCGGTTCAGCAAAATCACCCAAAATTCCTCGTGGGGCAGGTCTTGCAGCGCCGGCCGCACTAGCTGGTGAATGTCGCGCGAGCTGGTGATGGTGGTGCGCCGGCCCGCGCCGGCTTCCTTGCGGCGGCGGCCCAGCTCCAGGGCCGCCACCACCGTAATAGCTTTGGCCGGCCCGATGCCGGGATGCCGACACAGCTGCTTGATACTGAGCCGGGCCAGTTCATTCAAGTCATTATCAACGGCTTGCAGCATGAGCATGGCCACGTCTACGGCCGTGAGCTTGGTGGTGCCCGAGCCCAGCAGGATGGCCAGCAGCTCGGCGTCGGAGAGGGCGGCGCGGCCCTTCTGCATCATTTTTTCGCGCGGGCGGTCCTCCTCGGCCCAGCTCTTGATGCCGAAGCTGGCGGGCGCGGTGTAGGGGGCGGCGAGGGGCAGGTCGGCGGCGGCTTCGGGCGAAAGCGGGGGGGTAGGCGGCATAGAAGCGTTTTAGTATAGCGGCCCAAGATAAAGTAAAAACCGGGTTCGCGCGTCAGCCCCGGCCGCCCCGCCGCCCGCCAAACCAAAAGCCGCGGTGGGTAGTTTGGCAGTCCATATGCGCAATCCATTCGTTTTCTGGGGAATTTTCTTGTTAGCTATCGTGGCCGAAACCTACGGCTACGTGGCCGTGCGCACCGCCCTGGCGCCCAGCTCGGCGGCGGCGCGGCGCGGCTTTGCTATTAGCTACTGGGCGCTCACGCTGGGGCTGTGGGCGCTGTGCTTCTGGGCGGCCCGCACCCGGCACGACGGCCCGGTGGTGCTCAAAACCTACCTGCTGGCCGCGCCGCTGCTGCTGCTGGCGGCCAAGCTGGTGGTGGTTTTTCCGTTGCTCTTAGAAGACCTCACGCGCCTCGGGCGCTGGGCGGCCGGCGGCTTCGGCGGCGCGGCGGGGGGTAGGGCCACGGCCGTAGAGCCTATTTCGCGCAGCCAGTTTATCAGCCGGCTGGCGCTGGGGCTGGGCGCGGTGCCGCTGCTGGCGCTGCTCTGGGGCATGGTGAAGGGCAAAACTGACTACAAGGTGCGCCGCGTGGTGCTGCGCTACCCCAACCTGCCGGCGTCATTCGACGGCTTTAAGATTTTGCAAATCTCCGACCTGCACACGGGCTCGTTCAATGGCAACCTGGAGCCGATGCGCCGCGCCGTGGGCATTATCAACGCTCAGAAAGCTGACCTCATTGTGATGACCGGCGACCTCGTGAACGACCGCGCCACGGAGGTAGAGCCGCACATCGAGGCGCTGGCGGGCATCAAGTCGGACCTGCCGATTTTCTCCATCCTGGGCAACCACGACTACGGCGACTACGTGCAGTGGCCCAACACCGAGGCCAAGCGCGAAAATCTGCAACGCCTGGCCCGCAACCACGCCAAAATCGGCTGGCGCCTGCTGCTGGATGAAAGCCACACCATCCGGCGCGGGGCCGACGAGCTGGCCGTGCTGGGCGTGCAAAACTGGAGCAGCCACCCCAACTTTCCGAAGCATGGCAACCTGGCGCAGGCCCACGCGGCCAGCGGCAACGCGCCGTTTAAGCTGCTGCTCTCGCACGACCCCTCGCACTGGGAGGCGCAGGTACTTGATTACAAAGACATTGACCTCACGCTCAGCGGCCATACCCACGGCATGCAGTTTGGCGTGAACCTGCCCGGCTTTAAGTGGAGCCCGGTGCAGTATTCTTACCCGCAGTGGGCGGGCATTTATGAGCAGGGGCGGCAAAAGCTGTACGTGAACGTGGGCCTGGGCTACCTCGGTTTTCCGGGGCGGGTAGGCTTTTTGCCCGAAATAACGCTGCTGGAGCTGCGCCGGGCTTAGTGGGGCATCTGGCACTTGTTAATGAAGGAATAGTGAGGATAACCTGTGGCTGGCAGTTGCGTTAAAGGCCGAACCAAAAGCCTCATTCTCTTACAATTTCCCCCTTCTCATGAAAAATACCTTGTTGCTGCTGTTCGGCGCTTCGGCTCTCTCATTGGCCTCTTGTTCGCAGGAAAAAACGGCTGACACCACGACTACCACAGCGGTGCCCGCCGATGGCGCTGCCACGACCACTACTACCGTGAGTGATGCCACTTACAAAACGCGTGGCACCCGCATGGCCGACAAGTTTGCCTCGGACATGAAAATCAGCGACGAGCCAACCAAAGAGAAGTTGCGCACGGCCTATTACAATCGCTCGAAGCGCTATGACGAGCTGATGGCCAAGTACAAAGCCGATACGGCCGGCTACGCCGCTGCCCGGCGCGACTACAACAAAGCCACCGACCAGGAATTTCAGACTATCCTGCTAGTGCCGGCGCAGTACAATTCCTACCAGTCGTCGCGCCCGACTTATGACGAGGCCAGTAACCTTGATACTGCCGACCAGACGGCCGGTGCCGCGAGCGCCACGATGCCTTCCGATAGCAGCTCGACCACGACTAATTCGACCGCGACCACGGAGGAAGCGCCGACCTCGACGATGAGCGGTGCCAACGTGGCTAAAGGCAAAACCAAGATGACCGACGGCTCGAAATTGAAAGTAAAAGATGACGGCACCGTGAAAGTGAAAGATGCTGCCGGCAACAAGACCAAAATGTAGTCTTTGAACGGTGAAAACCGCTTATTAGCCTGCGAGAGGCCCGCGTCTGCAACGACGCGGGCTTTTTTTGCTTCATTTGGTAGCAGCTTTGCGGTAGCGTTGCGTTAAAGAATACGTGTTTTTACCAGTCCCCTTGCTTTTTATTAAACACAAGCTGCTCTTAATCAGCTTATTGCTGACTTTCGTGCTGGCAGCACCGGCCGCGTGGGCGCAGGCCGGCAGCCCTTCGCCGGTAGTGCGCGTGAGCGGCACTATTTCGGCGGCGGCGAGCCGGCAGCCGGTGCCGGGCGCCACGGTGCTGGTGCGGCGCACGCACCTGGGCCTGGCGGCCGATGAAAAGGGCGCGTTTTTTATTACGGCCCTAGCCACGGACACGCTGGTGTTTCGGGCGGTGGGCTACAAGCCGCACCTGCTGGTGCTGGGCGGCACCACCCTCTCGCAGCTGGTGGTGCAGGTGAGGCTGGTGCGCGACTCCATTCAGCTGGGCGAGGTGCGCGTGACGGCCGACCGCCCCGACCGCGCCATGATTAACCGGGCGCTGCGCAATATGAAGCGCCCTACCCCCCCGGTGGTGAAGATACCCAAGCGCGCCCCCAAACCCAAGCCGCTGTTTGCCGTGGACTCGACCGCGCCCCGGCCCGAGGCGCCCACCATCAGCGGCTCGAACGTGGACTGGCTCTACGACCAGTTTTCGCGCCAGGGCAAGGAGCGCCGCAAGGTGGAGCAGCTCAAAGCCCGCGACGCGGCCGAGGCCGCCGCCAAGAAACAGGCCGAGTACAACAAAGCCTTCCGCGACAATCGCGGGTATGAGTAAGATTTTCGGGCTCCTGGTTCTTTTGGATTCCTGGTTCCTACTTCCTGGTTGGCATTTGAACCAGAAACCAGGAACTAGCAATCAGAAACTAACAACCAAGAACCAGGAACTCAAAAACCGCGTAAGCCCACGGGATGAAGATTGGGTATCCTTGCGTGAATGAAACGCTGCCGTGCAGTGCGGGCAGCACGTTTCGGCTGGCCTCGTACTCGGCCGAGCGGCTGGCGGCCACCGTGGCGGCCAACCTGGCTTGCCTCCAGCAGATATTGGAATGGAACGTGGCTCACGGGCTGTTGTTTTTCCGCATCGGGTCCGATGTGGTGCCCTTTGGTTCGCACGAGGTTAATACCTATCCCTGGCAGCGCGAATTTCGGAGCGAGTTTCGGGCCATCGGCGACTACGTGCGGCGGCACGGGCTGCGCGTCTCGTTTCACCCCGGCCAGTATGTGTTGATTAACTCGCCCGACGCGGGCATCGTGGGCCGCAGCGTGGCCGATTTGGTGTATCAGGGCGCGATGCTCGATTTGATGGAGCTTGATACCACGGCCAAGCTGCAGATTCACGCCGGCGGCGTGTATGGTGACAAAGGCACGGCGCTGGCCCGCTGGGTCGATACGTTTCAAAACCTGGTGCCGGCTGCCGTGCAGGCCCGGCTGGTGGTCGAAAACGACGACCGCCTCTACAGCCTGCGCGAGTGCCTGAGCCTGCACGACGAAACCGGCGTGCCCATTCTATTTGATAATTTCCACCACGAATGCCTCAACCACGGCGAGCCCATGCGCGAGGCCCTGCGCCTGGCCGCCGCCACTTGGCACCCCACCCGCGACGGCGTGCCGATGCTGGACTATAGCTCACAGGCCCCCGATGAGCGGCGCGGCAAGCACACCACCACACTGGTGCCCGCACTGTTCGAAGGCTTTCTGGCTGACCTCGACGGGCTGGAGGTGGATATGATGCTCGAAATCAAAGACAAAGAAGCTAGCGCCGTGCGGGCTGCTGAAATACTGCGCGCGCGTGGGCTGTTGCCGCCCATGCCGGCGGGCTACGCGCCGCCCGCGTTTGCGCCGCGCCCTACCCCCCTTATTTCTCCCAAAGCCGCCGCGCCCAAGCGCCGGGCTGCCAAGGCCGCCCCCACGCAGCCGGCTGATTAATTCGACTTTCCCTTTTCCCTACCCCCCCTGTTTTACCATGAATGACTTGTTGCACGCCACCCTATCGGGGTTGCAAAATGGCCTGACCAGCTTGCCGCTGGGCTCGGCGATGGATAATACCGAAACCTGGCAGCAGCGGTTTCTGCAAAGCGGCCAGCCCGAGTTTCAGGACATTGCCCGCGAAATGGGCAACCTGCAATCGCTGCTCACGAGCGGCAGCCTGAGCGCCACGGCCATCGGCAACTCGCTGACCATGCTCGGCGACCAGACCAGCCAGGCCAGCCACCACGCCCCCGCCGACCTCAAAGCCGACCTGCTGAAGCTGGCCGACACGCTGCGCCGCCACGGCCACGACCTGCTGGCCCACGCCAGCTAAAACCGGCACCCTACCCCACCAAAAAGGCTGGCCTCCCGTTGTGGGAGGCCAGCCTTTTTGGTGGGGTAGGGAAATGGATAAAACCTACATTTTGGTTTTCATCTTGCCTTTGCCGCCCATCATTTCGCCTTTGCGCTTGGTGGTTTTGCGCTTAGTGGCGTTGCTGGGCGTGTCATATTCGTTGCCGGTGGGCTTGGTCACGACGGTGCCGGCGTCTTCGGCCGCGTTGTTCATGCTGCTGCGGGTAGTGTTGGGGCTGGCCATCGTGGCAGGTGCCTGGCTGGCGCGGGGGCTAACGGGCGCGGTTTGGGCGCTGGCGCTGCCAAAGCAGCAAGTAGCGGCGAGGGCGAACAGAAGATTTTTGGTATTCATATTAAAAAAGAAATAAACAGGGTTCTACAAATAGCCGTTAGGGCTGGATGGTGGGGCTTACTACGCTAGGCAGCGAGTTGTTTTGGGGCAGCTGCGGGCGGCGCTGGTTCACATTGCTGGAGCCTACCCCCCGGCTGGGCACGATATCGCTCGACTGCCGCGACGCGCGCTGCGGAATGAGCCCCTGCTCCCGCACGTCGGGCACCGCCGTGGGTGACTCATCGGGCGTGCCCGCGATGGGCACCGAGCCAGTAAGGCGGCTGGGCTGGGCATCGTAGCCGGTGGACGTACGCTGCACTTGTGAAGGCCCCTGAATGGTACTTTGGTTGAGGGCCGGGTTTACGGGCGGCACGCTGGTTTGGTTTTGAGCGCCGCCGCGCATGGGTGCCGTCGCGTCGAAGGGCACTGTTTGGGCGCGGGCGGTGCCGGCGGCCAGGCCCACAGCTACTAGTAGAATTAACGTTTTCATGATAAGGTATTTAGGCTAATTAACGCGCGATAAAAAAGCCGGCTGCCCGGCAATGGGGCAGCCGGCTTTTATACGGCTAAAGGCAGTAGCGTGGCTACTATAAATTCGCCTTAGTTGGTGGGCGTCATCGTCGATTTGGTCTTGGTCGTCTTCGACTTCATGCGGTGCTCACGGCGCATGGCGCGCTGGTCGCCGCTCGACGTGCCGTTGCGCGTGGTGCCCGTGCCCATCGTGCCATTGTTCATGGTGCCATCGCGCATCGCGCCATTGTTCATGGTGCCATTGCCCATTGTGCCCGTGCTCGGGGTGGTTGTGGTGCCCGTGCCCATCGTGCCGGTGGTGCCGGTAGTAGTGCCGGGGGTAGTCTGGGCGAAGGCGGCGCTGGTGCAAAGGGCAAAAGCAGCGGCGAGGAAAATGCTGGAAACTTTCATGGGAAAAGAGAAAATGGTGGACAAATTGGTTGTGAACCTGGCCTTATACGGGCCGCCGCACTTAGCTTGTTGTCTGATTCACAGTATTTTCTCATTATTTTTTATAAACTCGGCACTAGAGCTTTCACTACTTACTCATGCTGACTAGCTTAGTATGGTGCGGCAAACAGGGGGTAGGGCGGACTACCAAGTCCGCGCTACCCCCCACGACGGCGCTTATTTAGTGGCACTGCGTAACAGCAGTAAGTGCTTGCAGTGGGCCTACCGACTACAGGCTGGTATTTTTCGCAACCAATTAGTATCCAGATTTATACAAGCGGGCACACTTTTTTTATCTTATAATTTATCCGTAAATAAATTGTCTTATCGTCAGCAAAGCTTTATCATCTCAGTGTCACAAACCAGGCCGCTTTGTCCTTGCGGCACCAGCCCTACCCCCCTTCCTTTGCTACTACTCCCGCTGGGCCGGGGTCCTTTCCAACCTGTTCCTTTTCCAAACCAGAAGCAAGCAAACGCCTTCCCGGCCGCGGGGAGGCGTTTGCTTGCTTCCGGGGCTCTCGTCGCCAACTTGCGCTTGCTTTTCCTACCCCCTCTGCCCTGCTGTATGGCTGCTTTCCGATTAATTTTGCTGCTGAGCGGCTGGCTGCTCGCGCCACTGGCCGGCCGGGCGCAGGCCGCCTACCCTACCCCCGTCGGGGGCGACTATGCGCTGGCCAACTTTCGGTTTGAGAGCGGCGAAACTTTGCCGGTGCTCAACCAGCACTATACCACCGTGGGCCAGCCCCGCCGCGACAAAAGCGGCCGGGTAGTAAACGCGGTGCTCATTATGCACGGCACCACGGGCGCGGGCACCAGCTTTTTGAGCGACTTGTTCGCCGGGCATTTATTTGGGCCGGGGCAGCCGCTGGACGCGGCCAGGTACTACGTCATCCTGCCCGACGCCATCGGCCACGGCAAATCGAGCAAGCCCAGCAATGGCCTGCGGATGAAATTCCCGAAATACACTTACGATGATATGGTGGTGGC
Source organism: Hymenobacter psoromatis (assembly GCA_001596155.1). Taxonomy (NCBI): domain Bacteria; kingdom Pseudomonadati; phylum Bacteroidota; class Cytophagia; order Cytophagales; family Hymenobacteraceae; genus Hymenobacter; species Hymenobacter psoromatis. The sequence continues at coordinate 1,979,051 of CP014771.1, forward strand.
CAACTACCGCCTGCTCACCGAAAAGCTGGGGGTAGCGCACGCCCGCCTCATCATGGGCACCTCGATGGGCGGCATGGAAACCTGGGTGTGGGGCTACAAATATCCCGACTACATGGATGCCCTGCTGCCCCTGGCCAGCCTGCCCGTGGAGATTGCCGGCCGCAACCGCATGCTACGCAAAATGGCCATCGACATGATAGAAATGGACCCCGCCTGGCAGGGTGGCAACTACACCACCGAGCCCAAAGTGGGCCTCACGGGTGCCGCGTCGTCGCTGATTTTCATGACCAGCAGCCCCAAGCAGATGCAGAAGCTGGCGCCCACCCGCGCCCTGGCCGAAACCGCGCTCGCCAAGACCGAAGCCAACCTCTACAAAGTGCTCGATGCCAACGACTTCATTTACCAGTTCGATGCCTCGCGCGACTACGACCCGGCCCCGCACCTGGCGGCCATCAAGGCCCCGCTGTTCGCCATCAACTCGGCCGACGACCAGGTGAACCCGCCCGAGCTGGGCATTATGGACACCGAAATCAAGAAAGTGGCGCAGGGTCGCTACATCCTGCTGCCCATCACGGACCTCACCACCGGCCACGGCACGCACTCCAACCCCACCATCTGGGGCACTTATCTGGAGGAATTACTGAAGCTGACGGAGCCAAAATAAGCTTGCTTGTCCTTTATTTTTTGAGGGGTAGGGCCGGAAAGCGAGCCGGCGGGCGGCGGTGGTGCGTGGCCTGCTCATAAGCGTAGGCGTAGGTGATGAGGGTAGGCTCATCAAACGAGCGACCCAGGAACTGCAAGCCGGCGGGCAGATTGTCGTAGGTGAAGCCCATCGGCACCGTGAAGGCCGGCTGGCCGGTATGCGGCGCGATGAGCTGGCTGTTATCCCCCTTATAGCCCTTGAAATCGCCGATTTTGGCGGGCGGATTATTCCAGGTGGGGTACACGAGCGCGCCAAGTTTTTGGCCGTCCATCACGGCCGTCACCGCGTTGCGAAAGGCGATGCGGCGCGGGTCGGTGTAAGCCTCGCCCCGGCCGGCCACGCTGGCGCTGGGCGCTACGCCGTGGGCCAGCTCATCCTGCAAATTTTCCTTGATGTAGGCCGCGTACTTGCCCGAGGCTAGCACCTGGTCGATGTTGTGCACCGGCGCATTCGGGCCTTGCGCGGCCAAGTACTGGTTAACGTCGTGCTTGAAAACCGAGGCCCACTGGTCTTTGCTGACCTGGGCAAAATTTGGAATCTCCACATCGACTACCGTGGCCCCGGCCCGGCGCAAATCGGCTACGGCCTGCTCAAAAAGGGCCTTCACCTGCGGGTCGGGGTTGCGCTCGCTCAGGGTGCGCAGCACGCCGATGCGGGCACCGCGCAACCCATCCTTGTTCAAAAACTGCTGGTAGCCCTTTGCCGGAATCTTGCCGGCACCGTAGGCCGTCAGCGGGTCGGCGGGGTCGGGGCCGGTGGCCATCACTTCGAGCAGGCGGGTAGCATCGGCCACCGAGCGCGCCATTGGGCCGCCGGTGTCGTTGCGCAAGTATAGCGGCACGATGCCCGCCCGACTCAGCAGCCCCAACGTGGGCCGAAAACCCACCAGCGCGTTGTGCGACGACGGCCCGCGAATCGAGTTGCCGGTGTCGGTGCCCAAGCCCGCCGTGCCGAAGCTGGCCGCCACCGCCGCCGCCGTGCCGCCACTGGAGCCCGCCGGCACGTGCGCCAGGTTGTAGGCATTGCGCGTCTCGCCCGCCAGCGAGCTGATAGTCACCATCGGGCTAAACGCCCATTCGGCCATGTTCGACTTGGCCAGCACAATGGCCCCGGCCGCCTTCAGGTCGCGCACCATCGTGGCATCGGTAGTCGGCGCAAAGCCTTTAAGCGCCAGCGAGCCAGCCGCCGTTTGCAGGCCCGCCGTATTGTAGTTATCCTTCACAATCAGCGGAATGCAGTGCAGTGGGCGCAGCTTACCGATGCGCCGGTATTCGGCGTCGAGCTGCCGAGCTTCGGCCAGCGCCGCCGGGTTGGTGACTATAATGGCGTTGAGGTGGGTAGGCTGGTCGTAAGCGGCAATGCGTGCCTGGTAGGCCTGCACCAATTGCTCGCAGTTGCAATCGCCGCGCTTCAGTGCCCGCTGCACGTCGGCTATCGAGGCCTCCGTCACTTCAAAAGGCGGGCGGGTAGCGGCCTGCTGCTCGCGCCGCGCCTGGCCGCAGCTGGTGGCCAGCAGCGCGCTACCCCACAGCAGCAAGAGATACAGGCCGGTTTTCCGAAGATTGCTCATAGGCAGGCAATAACGGCCGGAATGAGTGATAACTACTCACTCAGCCGCTAAAAAACCTGCTTTCGCCTTCTGTTAGCCACTCGACCTGCAGCTAATTCAGTCAGGAAGGCTTACGCTGACCAAATAACCGGCTTTTTTGCTAGCCGTGAAACTAAAAACCCGCCCTGCTCAGTCGAGAGCAGGGCGGGTTTTTAGTTTCACGGCTAGCCAATGCTATCGGGACACAATTATGTCGTTAAAGTCTTCTCCCAGCCGCTGCTTTGGGGCCGCGACCTTCCCTTGCTCACTACTGTTAATACCCCACCGGGGCAGCGGCCCCTTGCCACTTGGCAGGCCCGCCTGGTGCTCAAGCTGGCGGTTAACGGCCGGCAGATACACTGGAAACGATTGTGGAGTTTTCATACTGCTTTTACGTATCCCTACCCCCCTAAAGTTGCGAACACTGCCGCGTTTATTTTGCTGCTTCGGCCATGCGTCAAACCGGGCCAACCCGCTCCCGCTCCATGAGCTTACCACCCCGGTGGCATTGCCGCCCGGCTAGCCATTCCGACGCTGGTTAAGCAGTTAGAAATACTGTCCATAATCAACCCCTAACCTTCTGATAAATAGCTTATTCCTAGGTAATACAGCGCAGCAGCGTCATCGGCTGAGGTGAGACGCTGACCAAGCGACGAGGGCTTTTCTTATCTGTGCGGCTGAAGCCTGGGTGCCCTGATAAATTTAGGCTTCTTGATGAATTTGTACCCGTCGAAAATTACCACATATAATACCCCAAGCACCGGCGCTAGCAGCAGCGAAACGAGAATGCGAAGGTGCCAATACTGCGCTGGGCTCAGGTCCCAGGCGTGCGCGATGGTTTTGATGAGAGTTTCCATACTTAAATGTACACACTTTCAGCGACTTTCCTACCTAAAGAACAGGGTCACAAGAATAATAAAAGTGAGTACTCACTCACCAGTCTGATTTGCTGGATTTTACGTTCCCCTGCCGTGCTAAAAAAAATCGGCCCAGGCATAAAATCTGTTGGCTGAGACGCAAAAAGCCCCGCCAGACAAAGTCCGACGGGGCTATTAAATGGGAGGGGTGGAGATGCAGGGATTCGAACCCTGGTCCAGACAAGGAAGCCAACGTGCTTTCTACGTGCGTATCTATGCTTGGATTTTCGAAGAATTCCAGGCGCACATCAGGCCCTTGAAATTCCCTTATCCGCAGTTGGGTTTCGCCGCCGAATCACGGCTCTTCGGCGGCTAGTTTCTACTTACGACGCTCCGTGCTCCCAGGTGTAAAAACTTACCCGAGCGGAACGATGGCAGTGCTTAGTTCTGAACTAGGCAGCCATGGCGTACGAATAGTCGCCAGTTGTTGTTTGATAGATTTTTTGGCGGGAGAGCTTCCATCAACTCCCGGCACGCTTACCCGCGACTTGCGCAAGCTGTCAATTCCGGTCATCCCCATTTTTAGAAAGAACGAGTCTGCTCCCGAAGGAGCAGGACACAAAGATACGCGCCCTACCCCCTAAATGTTCGGCCACCGGCTTTGGTTCCGGCAGCTGCTGGCTGGGCTACATAACGATAACCAGCCGGGTGCCGCTGTCAACAGCGCGGGTCCAGGCGGCTTCGATATCGTGCAGGGGGGCCGTAACCGTGTCGATGGTCAGGTGCCCGTCGGCGGCCAGCTGCAACAGGCCGGGCATCTCGTCGGCAAACATTCTTTGCATATCAGCCTCCGACACGCTGCCCAGGCCCGAGCCCAGCAAGGTGATGTCGGAGCTGCGCAGGGTGCCCGACGAAAGCCGGATGGTATCGTCCGCCATACCTCCTACGGTGACGAAGCGCACCCGGTGCGTGGTGCCGCCGCGGCCTTGCAAAACCTGCAGAATGAGTTCGGCCGGCCGGCCCCACAAGTAGTCAATAACCACGTCGATGGGCGTGCGGACGTGCATTTCCCGCAGCTGGGCAAGTACTTCTTCGTCAGATTGTTGCAGGGAAACCGTTTCTACGCCCTGGGCGCGCAGCTTTTGCAGTAGCTCGGGGTTGCGGCCGGTGGCCATGATGTGGCGGGCCCCGTAGTGCCGGGCGAGCTGCACGGCCAGCTGGCCCGTGACGCCGGTGGCCCCGTTGATGAGCACGGTTTCACCGGGCTGCACATTGGCCCGGAAGCGCAGGGCCGCCGCCGAGCCAAAAATGGCGTTGGGCAGGGCGGCGGCGGTCACATCGTCGAGGTTGGCCGGCAGCTTTACCAGCCGGTTTTTATCGGCCAGCCCCTGCTCGGCCAGCATGCCGGTGAGGCCAAAGGCGTAGATGCGGGTGCCGTCGGCGAGGGTGCCGACCCCATCGACGCCCACTACCTCGGGCTGGGCCAGGCGGCCCCCGCTGGAGTAATGCGCCCCGCTAGCTTTGCCCTTGTCCAGGTTTTTGATGGCGGCGGCGGTGATAGTTACGAGGAGTTGGTCGGGCTGCTGCGCTACGGGGGCGGGAAACTCGCCGTACTTGGGCGCTTCGCCATACTGGTGCAAAACTGCGGCTTTCATGGGCTGGGGAATGGGTTAAGCAAAGGTCGTAAGGGCTTTGGTAGCTGAGCGTTAACAATGGATAAGAAATCCGGCCGCCGCTGCTTTTCCTTTCGCCGCGGACGTTGGTGGCGCTGCTACGTCGCCTCGCCGGGCCAGTGGCAGATGCGGCGTAGGTGGCCGGGTATGAGGGGGGTAGGGCGAAATAAAAAACTGAAATTCTCCGGGCCGCAAAGTTGTTAGGCTGGTGGCTTTTCCGCCAAAAGCTTGAGGGCTCCGGCAGGGGCTAGCCGGGCAGATGCCTGGGCCGGCAGGTATCTTTGTACAGTATCGACTATGGAAAATTTTGTTGTTTCGGCCCGCAAGTACCGTCCGGCCACGTTTCGGAGCGTGGTGGGGCAGCAGCACGTCACTACCACCCTGCAAAACGCCATTCAGAGCCAGCACTTAGCGCAGGCGTTTCTGTTTTGCGGGCCGCGGGGCGTGGGCAAAACTACGTGTGCCCGCATCCTGGCCAAAACCATTAACTGCACCAACCTCACGCCCGAGGCGGAAGCCTGCGGCGTGTGTACGTCGTGCGTAGCGTTTCAGGAAAACGCCTCCTTCAACGTGCACGAGCTGGACGCGGCGTCGAATAACTCGGTGGAGGACATTCGCTCGCTGGTGGAGCAGGTGCGCTACGCGCCGCAGCAAGGTCGGTTCAAGATTTATATTATTGACGAGGTGCACATGCTCTCGAACGCGGCCTTCAACGCCTTTTTGAAGACGCTGGAAGAACCGCCGAGCTACGCAATTTTTATCCTGGCCACCACCGAGCGCCACAAGATTATCCCCACCATCCTGTCGCGCTGCCAGATTTTTGACTTTAATCGTATTAAGGTCGAGGACATAAGGGGGCATTTGCGCTATGTAGCTAACAGCGAGCACGTAACGGCCGACGACGACGCGCTGCACCTGCTGGCCCAAAAGGCCGACGGCGGCCTGCGCGACGCGCTCTCGATGTTTGACCAGCAGGTAACGTTTGCTGGCAACAACCTGACGTACAAGGAAGTAGTGCAGAACCTGCACATTCTGGATTATGACTATTATTTCCGGCTGGTGGAGGCGCTGCTGGGCGAAAACCTGTCGGCTGCGCTGCTGCTGCTCGATTCGGTGATGCAGCAAGGGTTTGATTTACATAACTTTGTAGTGGGCACGGCCGAGCACCTGCGCGGGCTGCTGGTGTGCAAAGACCCCGTGACGGTGCAGCTGCTGGAGGTGTCGGAGGGCATTCGGCAGCAGTACGTGCGCCAGGCCCAGGCCGCGCCGCTGCCCTTTCTGCTCTCGGCCCTGAACCTGATGAGCCAGTGCGACCGCGAGTTCAAGCAGGCCAAAAACCAGCGCCTGCACGTGGAGCTGGCGCTCATGAAGCTGGCGTATCTCAATGGGGCCGTGCAGTTTGTGCGCGACCTCACCCCGGCCGGCAACCAAAGGTCAGCGCCAGCTAACGGCGAGGCTAAAAAAAAAACTAGCAGCTTAGCGGCGGCTCCTACCCCCCCCCTGCCCGCCCAAGCTGCGCCACCCGCCACACCCGTTGCGGAGCCCGAAACCAACGCTCCCGCCGACGGTCCCGAGCCGCTACCCGTCGAAAACGGCGTGCGGGAATTGCACCCTACCCCCAGCATTGAGCCCGAAGCCGCGGCACCCGTGACCGAGCGCCACCAGGTGCGCGACACGTTGCCGCACGTGGAAACCGGCCGACCCAGCATGCAGGGTCTGGAGCCCAATCACCGGCCCACCGACGTGCCGCCCGGCCTCGTGGCCGAGCCGGCCGTCGCCCGCCCCGCCCCGGTCCCTACCCTCCCCAAGCTACCCAGCCTCGCTAGTCGCCTGCCTGGCCTGCGCGACGTGAGCGCGCCCACTGCCCCGGTTGCCCCAGCTCAGAAACCAGAAACCAGAACCCAGGAACCAGCCGCCCCGACCGGCCCGCTGCCGCCCATCGCGCCCGAGCTGCTGCAAGCCGTGTGGCAGCAGCTGGCCGACGAGCGCCGCGCCCAGGAAAAGATGAGCGACTATATGGTGCTGAACCGCGCCGTGGCGGCTGACGCGGGCCACGTTATTACCCTTATTGTGGACAATCCGGTGCAGGTGGTGCAGTTCAACGACTTTCGGGCCGAGTTTATGGCCGAGCTGCGGCGGCGCACCGGCCACCCCGGCCTCACGGTGCAAACCGAGGTGACCACCGCCGCGCCCACCGGCCGCAAGCTCTACACCTCGAATGACAAGTTTGCCTACCTGGCCGAAAAGTATCCGGCCTTGCAGGAAATGAAGCAGCGGCTGGGGCTGGATGCGGACTTTTAGGGAGGTAAGGAATTCGGGATGAGGGATTTCAACAAAATAACCTGGAGTCAATTCCTCCTTTTTCCCTCCAAATACCTGCTTCTTTTAGTAGTAAGCTGCCGCCCTACCCCCCCGCCGCTGCGCGTAAGCTTTGTGGGCGACGTGTTGCTGGCCCGCGCCGTGCCCGCTGCCCTGGCCCGCGACAGCGCCGCCCTGCGCCGCACCACGCGGGCGCTGTGGGCCGGCAGCCGCTACGTGGTGGGTAATTTGGAATGCCCGTTTACCGATACCGCCCGGCCGGTGCGCAAACCGATTGTTTTTCGGGGTAACCCGCGCTGGGCGGGCTGGCTGCGAAGCCTGGGTTTTACGCACGTTTCGCTGGCGAATAACCACACTCTCGACCAGCATTTGCCCGGCTTGCGCGGCACAGCGCGGGCGCTGCGGGCCGCCCGGCTGGGAGCGCTGGGCTACCAGCCCGATTCGCTGGCCGGCTGCCTGCCCACCGTGCTGGGGCCGGATAGCAGCGTGGCCGTGTTTGCTTATTCGGCTTTAACGCAAAGAATACCCGGTGAGGGCTGCGTGTGCGGGCGCGACGCGGCGACGCTCTGCGAGCGGCTGGCGACGTACAAAACACTATTCCCGGAGCGGGCGGTGCTGGTGTATCTGCACTGGGGCACCGAGTATGCGGCGCGGCCCGACGCCGGGCAGCGGCAACTGGCGCACGACCTCATCGATGCGGGCGCGGCGGCCGTGGTGGGGGCGCACCCGCACGTGGTGCAGCCGGTGGAGTTCTACCGGGGCCGGCCCATTATCTACAGCCTGGGTAATTTTCTGTTTGACCAGCACGGCGGCAATACGGCGCTGGCGGCGCAGGTCGATTTCGACTTGGCGGGCGGGCGGGTAGCGGCTACTACCATCCGGCCTTTACAACTGGTCGGCGCGGTGCCGCGGGCGGCCGCTGCCGCTGCCCGCCAGGCACTTGCGCTGCGCCTGCTTCCGGCCGATGGCAGCACGCAACTCCCCGACCCGCAAGCCACTACCTGGCTCCTGCACGCCACCGCGCCGGCCACGGCGGCCGACTCACTACCCGCCTACCTCGTGCCGCATCTGGTATGGCGTGGCCCGGCCGGCCGCCGCTCGGCCGTGCGCCTGCGCTACCTGCCCCACTGGCGGCAGTACCAGTTGCTGGCCCAGACTGATGGCGAGGTGGACCGCCTGCCGCTGGGCTTCCCGATATACCGGCTGACGCTGGGCGACGTGGACAACGACGGGCAGCCCGACGTACTCATCGGGCCCGTGAAGCGCACGCCGCTCGATAGCGTGGTGCGGCGGCGCTTGTTCGTGTACGCCCTCGATAGTGCCGGGCGGTGGCGGCCCCGCTGGCGCGGCTCGCAGCTACTATTCAACATCGTTTATTTTAAAGCCATCCGGGAGCAGGGCCGCACCTTCGTGCAAACCATTGAGCAAGAGCCGGACAGCAGCTATTGCATAGGGCAGTATTACTGGCAGGGCTTTGGGCTGGTACTCGATAAGTTTGTGGCGCGGCGGCTGGGCCGGGCGGCGGCCTACCGGACGTTTGTGCGGTCGCAGGCTTGGTAGTTAGCGGGCTTTTTCAAAAAAAGAATTCTTTTCCTAATGAATCGCAAACCTCTACTCCTAGTCCTGGGTGCCCTGGCGCTGATTCTGGCTGTTTTTGGAATATACTACTGGCGGCAGCGGGCCGCGCCGGCCCCGCTGGCTACCATCTCTACCACCGCTACTACCGCCGCCGCGCCTGGCCATTTTTCCGATACCCAGCACGACAACGGCTTTGGCGAAGTTGTGGCCGTGCGCCTCACCGACGACAAAACCGCGCTCGCCCGGCTCTACCAGCGGCCCGACATTAAAGAATTTTATGGGCCGCCGAGCACCGATATGCTCAATGAAGGTGGGGCCAGCGAGGAGGTGACGCACCACGCCCCGCTACCGCCCTTCGATTTCAACCAAAGCCTGGCCGGCAAGTCGTATCTCGATTTGCTGCTGCTGCGCAACGAGCTGTACGCCCGCAACGGCTACTGCTTCATGAACAGCACCGTACGGCAGGTTTTCGACCAGAAAAAATGGTACCGGCCCGTGTGGCACGAAGACTCCGTGTGGGCCAACGGCGCACTGCTGTTCGCGGCCGGCCCGCTGCCGGTGGACCTCAATAAGCAGGAAGCCGCCTTTGCCCAGCGCATTCATAGCCAGGAATTGGCCCTGCTCAAAACCCGCGTGACCCCGCAGGCCGGCTTCCCCATGATTGGGGTGGACTACGTGGTGAACTACCGTGAATTTGCGCTCACGCCGGCCTGGCGGGCCGCCCTGGCGCGGAATAATTTCGCCATCGTGCCCACCAAGGAGGAACAGCTATTCTACCTCTACGACCAGAACGAGTACGTGTACACGCCCAATTTCGTCACTACCGACCTCGTGCTGCAACTGCTGCATAAGTATTTGAATGGCATTTTGAGTGATGTGGAGGAGCAGCGCCTTGCGCCCGTGGTGGCCCAGATGCTGCGCCAGGGCAGCACCCAGGCCCAGGCTCAGGCCACCCGCTGCCAAAATCCCCAGGCCCGCGACGCCGCCGAATGGGCCGCTGCTTACTATGCCATCGGCCGCAACCTGCTCACGGGCAGCGCCGCCCCCGTGGCCGGCGCCTACGTCGGCGCGGTGGCCAATGAGGTGGCCGACGCCACCGAGGCCACTGGCAAAGGCTCCCTCTTTTTGCAGGATTCCCTTTACCAGTATGGCCAGTTGAAACCCCGCGGAATGTACACCCGCAACGACACTACCCGGCGCTATTTCCGGGCCGTGAAGTGGCTGAATACGGCACCCGTTTTTCTGGATTCCGATGCCGGGCTGCTGCACGCCGTGGCCCTGGCCCAGGCGCTGGCCGCCAGCCCCGAGGCCACCAAGGGCTTCCAGAATCTTACCCAGGTGCTCGATGTGCTGGTGGGCGACGAGGACAACCGCTCGCTCACCAATTTGCTGCGCATTCTCAAAACCGACTACGCCGGCCAAACCCTCGACCAACTCGCTACCCCCGCCACCCTGGCCAGCCTGCACCGCACGCTGGTGGCCGCCGGCACCGACCGCATCCGGGCCAAAGGAGCAACCGCCCTGGCCATTGCGGCGCTGGCCCGGCCCACACTGCTGTTCACGGCCGGCCGCTACACGTTCGACGGCGAAATATTATCGCGCCTCACCAACGTGCTGCGCCCAACCCCCAAAGCCGAGCCGCCCCGCCCCTTCCCGAAGGGCCTCGACATATTTGCTGCCTTTGGCAACCGCACCGCCCAGGACATTTTGCTGAACCACTACAAGGAAGCCGCCCGCTGGCCCGCTTACCCCGACACCCTACGCGTGGTGCAGCGGCAGTTTGCCAATTATAAAAACTGGGACCAGAATATCTACACCAAAACCATGCAGGTGCTGCTGGGCCTGAACGCGCCCAACCCCGATGCCAACCCACCCTATTTTGCCCGTACGCCCGCCTGGCAGCGCCGCAACCTCAGCACCGCCCTCGGCGGCTGGGCCGAACTGAAGCACGACCTGCTGCTCTACACCGAGCAGCCCACCGGGGCCGAAATGGGCGGCGGCGGCGGCGGCCCCCCGCCCCCCCATCACCTCGGCTACGTCGAACCCAACCTGCCCTTCTGGGAACGCGCCCTGGCCCTGCTGGCCTTCCAGGAACAGGCCCTGCACCGCCTGCACGCCAACACGCCTCACCTCGACAGCCTCAATGCCGACCTCCGCCGCCTGGTAACCAACCTGCACGACCTAGCCCAAAAAGAAGTAGCCCACCAACCCCTCACCACCAATGAGATGAACGACCTCGTTAGCATCGGCGGCCAGGTCGAACAGCTCACTTTACGCACCCTCAAGCTCAATCCTGGCGACCCACTGCCTGCCCGCGAGCGCCACCTCGGGGCCGTGGCCGACGTGTATGCCTTCAATGGGGACGTGCTCGAAGAGGCAGTCGGCGCGGTCGATGCGCTCTACGTGGTGGTCGATATCAACGGCACGCCCGTGCTCATGCGGGGTGCCATTTTCAGCTACTATGAGTTCATCAACAACACCCGCCTCACCGATGAGGAGTGGCGCGCCCAGCTGGCCAAAGCCCCTCGTGCCCGCCCCACCTGGCTCCGGGATTTAATCGTGCCCGTGCCGGCCCTGAACAAAAAGGCAAGCGGCAGCCTGTAAGAGTAATGGGTAAGACAGGATGGCCCCGAAGCGGCGATAGGTTCTACTTTCAGGAAGGCAAAAGAGAGCTGCCCGCTGGCCTGTCACCGCTCATACATTTAGCTGGAAACGGCCTTATTTCAAGAGGACCAGTCGCCCCGTCAGAATCTGCGTCATCAGGGCAATCAACAAAGTCTGCGATTACAAAATCTGCCCCAGCCCAAACAGCACCGTGAACACGAGCGTGCTCAGGGCCATCTGCTTCAACAGGGGGTCGAGCCGCTGCGAATCCTGACGCGCCCACACCTGGTAGCCGTTGAAGGCGAACAGCGGCAGGGCCAGCACGAACAGCCACCGCCAAGGCGAGGGCGAATTGGCATAAGTGAACGCCACGTAGAGCACCGCCGCGCCTACCCCCAGCAGCAGCAGCAGCCAGTGGTAGCGCCGGGCGTGGCGCGGCCCCAGCCGCACCGGCACCGTAATTTTACCGGCCAGCTTGTCCGACACGATATCGCGGATGTTGTTGACATTCAGCACCGCCGTGGCAAAACAGCCCAGCGCGGCGGCGGGCAGCAGCACGTTGAAGGGCAGCGCGTGGGCCAGCGTATGCTCGTGCGAGTAAGCTTGCAGAAAGTACGTGCCGCACACGCCCACAATGCCGAAAAACAGGAACACCGACACGTCGCCCAGCCCCGCGTAGCCGTAGGGATTGCTGCCCGCCGTGTAGTTCACGGCCGCCCAGATAGCCGCCAGGCCCAGCACCAGAAACGCCAGCAGCACCCACGCGCCCGCCACGCCCAGCGCCACCAGCAGCAGCAGTAGTCCGCTCACGAACGCCGCCGCCCCGAAGCCCCACATGGCGCGCTTCATCTGCACCGGCGTGATGGCCCCGCTCTGCACCGCCCGCAATGGCCCCTGCCGATGCACGCTGTCGGCCCCGTTCATAGAGTCGCCGTAGTCGTTGGCCAGGTTGCTAAGTATCTGGAGTAGAATGGTCGTCACGGCCGCCAGCGCCACCACCGGGCCATTAAAATGCCCGGTCGCCTTCGCCAAAAAGCCACCCGTGAGGATGCTGGCCAAAGCGAGGGGTAGGGTGCGGGGACGAAACGCGGAAATCCAGGGCGACATGGGGTTAATGGACTGATTGTTAGCTAAAAAAGAACGTCCTGCTGAGCCTGTCGAAGCATCTCTACCGCGCAAGTAACCTCAACGTTTGAGGCTAGTTACGCGGTAGAGATGCTTCGACAAGCTCAGCATGACGTTCTTTTTTGCGATAAATGGCAAAAGGCCTACTTCGTGATGGCCGACACCAGCTCGGGGTCGGTGGGCTTGACTTTGGAGGGGTAGAAGGCTACTACGTGGCCGTTTTCATCAACCAGATACTTGCAAAAATTCCAGGTGGGTGCCTCGCTCACGGCCCCGTTCTTGGCCTTGTCGGCCAGAAACTTATAGAGTGGCTGGGCATCGTCGCCCTTCACCGGGGCGGTGGAGAAAAGCGGGAAGGTCACGCCGTAGTTCTTCTCGCAAAACGAAGCAACTTCGGCATTCGAAGCCAGCTCCTGGTTGAAGCTGTTGCTGGGGAAGCCGAGCACGGTCACTTTGTTGCCGTATTTCTTCGACAATTCTTCCAGCTCCTTGTACTGCGGAGTGAAACCGCACTTCGAGGCGGTATTCACAATCAGGATTTTCTTGCCCTTGTACTTGCTCAGCTTCACGTCTTTACCGTCGATAGTCTTCACGGTGTAGTCGTACACGGTGCCGGGGGCGGCGGTGGCTTCGGTGGGGTGCATGGGGGTAGGGCGCGGGCTGGTGAAGGCCAGGCCGAGCGTGGCGGCGGCGGCCAGGGCGAAGAAAACGGGTTTCATAGAAGAGGCATTAATAAAAGGTGAGTAAGCGGCTGATAACCAAAAGCCGGCCCAATAAGTTTGGCCCAGGCTACTAGCGAGGGGTGGGTGAAGGGGCGGCGGGGCTGGCGGGCACGGCAGCCGGAGTCGCCTGCGCGCCGGTGTTGAGCAGGTCGATGAGGTTGAGGGGCGTAAACTGGGCGGTGTCGCCGGGCTGCACGGTGCGCGTGGTGTCGCGCACGGCCGTCACGATGTACTTGTTGGCCGGGCCCTTCAGGCTCACCGAGTAGTTCAGGTTGTCGCGCTGACTATTGGTAATGAGGCCTTTATTCTGCATAATGTCCGCAATGAAGTGGAAATACCAGCGTGTGGTGCCGCGCAGCTCGCCGTATTGGTTGAACGACTGCTTGTAGTATTTGGGCTTCGGAATAATGCTGGCCAGGTAGATGCACTCGCCCAAGTTGAGCTCGCTGGGCCGCTTGGCGTAGTAAAACAGCGCCGCCTCGCGGATGCCATATACGCCGCGCTTGCCGCTGGGCCAGCGGTAGGCGGTGGGGCCCCACTCCACGATGTTGAGATATATTTCGAACATCCGCTCTTTGGTGAGGGTGTGGGTGCGCGTCACCAGCCAGTTTTCGATGAGCCACACCATCAGCATTTCCTCGGCCTTGCGGCTCACGGTCTTCTCGCGGCTCAGAAACACGTTTTTCACCAACTGCATGCTCAGCGTGCTGCCGCCGCGGGCAAAGCGCTTCTCCTTAATGTCCTCGATGGCCGCGTTCACAAAGGCTTTTTCCATGAAGCCGTGGTGCCGAAAAAACTGCGGGTCCTCGGTGGTCTGAATCACGGCCGGCATGTAGGCCGATACGTCGGCGTAGGGCGTAAAATCGGGGTTGCTCGGCCCCACCAGGAACGTACGCAGCGAATCGCCCTTGTCGTTGTAGGCGGTGAATGGGAACTCGCGCTCCAGCATACTCAGGTCTTCGGCCCCGAAGTGCTTGATAGTAAAGCCTTTGCTGGGCAGCAAGCTCGATTCCAGGTGCAGGCTATCGACCCGCGCCAGGTCCACGTCGGCCTTGAGGTGGTAGGTCAGCGTGCCGGTGCCGGCCGTGCCGGCCACCACGTCGAACATGCCCTCGGGCAGCGAATTAAAAAAGGCGTTGGTGGCGGTGGGGTCCGAGTCAATTTTGAGCTTCACCGCCAGTCGGGGCTTGAGGCGCACCGCGATTTCGGGGTGAAAAACCAATTGATTGAGCACCGCCCGCGTGCCGGGGTCGAGCGACACCGTGCCGCGGCCCAGCGTGGCCACGAAGTCAAGCTGCCCGCGATGCACCACGATATCTTCCGAGGCCAGGCGCTTGTGGAAAAAGCTGAAGTTGCGGGCCGCCACCGAGCCGCGCACCGTGAGCTGCCCGTCGGTCCGCTTATCGGCCACGAAATCCTTACCCGTCAGCTGCACCCGAATGGTGTCGAACGACACCAGCGCCCCGAACCGCCGCGCCACGTAGGGCACCTGCACCGAGCTTTTTACGCCGAACAGCTTCAGGTTCAGGGCGTAGTCGCCGGGCGCGATGGTGCCTTCTACCCCCAGCTCATTCACCACCGAATCGACATTAGCCGTGAGCTGGCCCTGCACCTCGCCCCCTTCGATGCTGAGGCGCGGCATGTTTAGCTGCACCCGGTGGTGGGGGCTGGTGTAGCTGACCACAAACTGCCGGAAATCGGCCTCGCCCGGCACGTTACCGAAGCCCGCATCGAGCACCTGGTTGAGCAGCAGGCCGTAGTTGCGGCCCTGCGCCGTATCGCGCCGCACCACGGGGGTAGCACCCTGCTTTTTCAGTAGAAAAGCAAAGTTGGTCGCGCCCCTGGCGTCTTTGTGGGCCGTGAGGCGCGCCCCGTCAATCTGCAATTCGCTGAATACCGGCCGCCCGGCAAAGAGCGAGCGCAGGCTGAGGCTGACTTGCAGGCGGCGCGCCGTGAGCAGCGTGTCGCCGGCCGCCACGGGGCCGGCCGCGGCCGTCGGCACCAAGCTCATGCCCGCGATTTCGACGGTTTTCAGCGCCGTAAAATGGGCCGGGCCGAGCGTCAGCGTCACCGGATACTTGGCCTCTACTTTGGTTTTGACCTGTCCCAGCGCGTAATTCAGCAGTTGCTGGCGCTTCCAGAGAAACACGCCGAGCGCCAGCAAAAGCAGCGCCAGCAGGCCAGCCAGGGAATAAATAAGTCGTTTTTTAGCAAGAGCGGATACGCGCATACCCGCAAAGTTACCGGGTTGGCGGTTTCCAGTTTCGGGTTTTTGGTTTTTAAGAGCGGGTTTTTACTGGCCGCCGCCTGGCTGGCCGCCGCCCACGGGTGCCGGTTTAGCCGGCTTGCGTCGCCCTGGCAGCTAGTTTTGCGTCCGCAAACCCAGTTCCCGCGTCCCTACCCCATGCTCACTGCCCTTTCGCCGCTCGACGGCCGCTACCAGCGCCAAACGGCTCCCCTCGGCCCGTATTTTTCGGAGCTGGCACTCATGCGCTACCGCGTGCGGGTCGAAGTGGAGTACTTTATTGCCCTCTGCGAATTGCCGCTGCCCCAGCTAGTGGCCGTGCCGGCCAGCGCATTTCCGGCTCTGCGCGGCCTGTATGAGCAGTTTGGCGAAGCGGAGGCCCAGGCCATTAAAACCCACGAAGCCATCACCAACCACGACGTCAAAGCCGTGGAATATTACCTGCGCGACGAGTTTAAGAAGCTGAACCTGACTGATTTTTTGGAGTTTATTCACTTCGGCCTGACTTCGCAGGATGTCAACAACACCGCCATTCCGCTCAGCCTGAAAGAGGCCATGACCGATGTGCTGCTACCCCGCTTCAAGCAGGTGAAGGCGCAGCTGGCCGAGCTGGCCGCCGGCTGGGCGGCAGTGCCCATGCTGGCGCGCACCCACGGCCAGCCCGCTTCGCCTACCCGCCTGGGTAAGGAGCTGGAAGTATTCGTGGCGCGGCTCGATGGCCAGCTGGCGCTGCTCGGCCAAGTGCCCTACGCGGCTAAGTTTGGCGGCGCGACGGGCGGCTTCAACGCGCACTTTGCCGCCTACCCCCACCTCGACTGGCATGCCTTCGCTGAGCGCTTTGTGAACGATACGCTGGGCCTGCACCGCACCTTCCCGACCACCCAGATTGAGCCCTACGACAACCTGGCGGCCTTCTGCGATGGCTGGAAGCGCCTGAATACCATCTTGCTGGACCTGTGCCGCGACGTGTGGCAGTATATCTCGCTGGGCTATTTCAAGCAGACGCTCAAGGCCGGCGAAGTGGGCTCGTCAGCCATGCCGCACAAGGTGAACCCGATTGATTTTGAGAATGCCGAGGGCAACCTGGGCGTGGCCAACGCACTGCTGGAACACTTCGCGGCCAAGCTGCCCATCTCGCGGCTCCAGCGCGACCTCACCGATTCCACGGTGCTACGCAACCTGGGTGTGCCGCTGGGCCATCTGCTCATCGCGCTCAGCGCCATTGCGCGCGGCCTCGGCAAGCTGGCTTTGGATGAAAGCGCCCTGGCCCGTGACCTCGACGCCAACTGGGCCGTGCTGGCCGAGCCCATCCAAACTATCCTGCGCCGCGAAAACTACCCCGACCCCTACAACGCCCTCAAGCAGCTCACGCGCACCGGCACGGCTATTTCGGCCGCCACCATCGCGGGCTTCGTGGAAGAGCTGGACGTGCCCGAAAGCGTGAAAGCCGAGCTGCGCGCCCTCACGCCCGCCAGCTACGTAGGCCGCTGAGCCACCTTGTTATCTCGTTTATTATTCGGTACTTAGCGCCAGCTACTGCGCCGGGCGAGGACCTGCGCGCGGCTTGGTGGGTATGATTGATGCAAACCTGATAGCCAACAAAATTCGCGAGGTGGCCGCCACGGCCGACCTGTATCCGGGGATAGTAATCGTGCTCAACAGCCGCACGCAAGGCGTGGAGTACATGTCGGCCCGTGGCCTGGGCCTGCTGCAAATCTCACTGCCGGCGCTGCGCGCACTAGGCGCGGCCTACCATTCGCGCTTTTTCAATGCCGAAGAATCCGTGCATTACGTGCCGCGCATCTGGGAGCTGCTCAACCGCAACGAACCCGACCTGGTTATCTCGTTTTTTCAGCAGGTGCGCACCACCCAAAGCACCGACTGGAGCTGGTATTTTAGCTCGTTGCGCCTGCTGCTGCGCGGCCCCGACGGGCTGCCACTGCTGCTCATTTGCATGGCGTGCCCCGTCGCGCCGCAGGAGCATTTGGCCCTTAAGGTGAATTTGCAGCGGATGCTCGACGAAAGTCATTTTCTACGAGCCAACCACGGCCGCTTCGCGACGCTCACCAGCCGCGAGCGCGAGGTATTGCGGCGCTCGGTCCTAGGCCAGTCGGCCCCCGAAATCGCCACGCAGCTATTTATATCCCCCAAAACCGCCGAAACCCACCGCCGCAACCTGCGCCGCAAGCTCCAAGCCGAATCGGCATTCGAGCTCAGCCAATACGCCCGGGTTTTCGATTTGATTTAAGGCATTCCCTACCCCCCCCTTGCCCGCTCAGGCTGGCGTATTCTGCCACACTGTCTTCACAACGGGAATCCAATTAAATAACCAAAAAATACCTACTTTTAAGTATTGCCCACCAGCACCATGTAGGTGACCTTTGCTAGCATCAACTCCAAATATTAGCCGGCCTTCGCAGGCAAAACCTGGCTATTTCAGGCTTTAAAGCTCTATTTTACCGTGGCTCTTAGCCCGGCCTGCCACTTGCGTGGCATAGGTTTTTCTTTAACTCACATTATTCTCCGCCGCCTATCGATTCTCACTCTACTCCTTTGGGTGGCTACCCCACTCTGAAAACAAACTGCTAATTGCCCGCCGGCCTTGGTTGTTTCCCCTGCTTGAACGGGAGAGATGGCCGGGGCCGGCTATTTTTGCGGCTTGTCCTTATTATCTGCCTAGTGTCCCAGTTCCTGCACGATATCCCCGTTCATCCCGACTGCCGTTTTTTTCGCGGTGACCTACCCTGCCGGCCCAACAAGGAACACGGCTACACGTGCGGCGACTGCCCAGTGTATGAGCCCGTTACGAAGCGCATTTTGCTCATTAAGCTCGGGGCAATCGGCGATGTTATCCGCACCACGCCGCTGTTGCGGCGGCTGCGACAGGAGCATTCGGGCTGCTACATTACTTGGCTCACGCTCACGCCGGCCATTTTGCCGCAGGGCCAGATTGAGGAGATTCTGAAGTTTGACTACGCCAGCGCGCTGCATTTGCAGGCCCGGCGCTTCGACATCGCCATTAACCTCGACAAGGAGAAAGAGGCCGCCGCGCTGCTGCTCCACGTGCGGGCCGAGCAGAAATTCGGCTATACCCTGCGCGAGTACGACGGCGTGCCCTGGCCCGTGAATGACCTCGCCGACCACAAGTACCTCACCGGCGTCTTCGACCAGCTCAGCATCGGCAATACCAAGCCCTACGTGCGGGAAATCTTCGAGCTCTGCGGCTTCGACTTCCAGGGTGAGGAGTATGTGTTTGATACCCACGACGATAAAGGCTACGACTGGCGCGCCCTACCCCCCGCCAGCGCCGGCCCGCGCATTGGCCTCAACACTGGCTGCGGCGACCGCTGGACCACCCGCCTCTGGAGCACCGGGAAGTGGATTGAATTGATTACCAAGCTGCAAGCCGCCGGCTACGCGCCCGTGCTGCTGGGCGGCGAGGCCGAACACCCGCGCAACCTGGAGCTGCAAGCCGCCACCGGCGCGGCCTACCCCGGCACCTTCCCCCTACCCCAGTTCATCAACCTGATGAACCAGATGCAGGGCATCGTGACGCAGGTGACGATGGGCATGCACATTAGCATCGCATTGCGCAAGCCCACTATTTTGATGAATAACATCTTTAACCCGCACGAATTTGACCTCTACGGCCGGGGCCAGATTGTGCAGCCCAACAAGCAATGCGTGTGCTTCTACCGCGGCACCTGCCGCCTCGGCACCAGCTGCATGGAAGACCTGCCCGCCGAAAAGGTATTCGAGGCGGTAATGGAAAGCGTGCCGCTTCCCGCGCAGGGCAGGCTTTAGACGGCCGGTTGGCTTAGCTCCCGAAAATACGCTTCGATTTTAACTAGATAATCTCTGGTATAAAAATTAACCCGTCGCCGCCACAGGCTTTCAGAACCCAGCATTCGGTGGCGGGTGCCGGTGTAGCTGGCCGTGAGGCGCGCCCGCAGCCACTCCGGGTCCCAATAGCCCCACACGCCCGCTACGTCGTGCAGGTTGACCCACAGCGCCGGGGCCACTTCGTCATAGTTTATCTGCTTGATTTCGAGCCAAGTGAATCCACTGACTACGCAAACCTCGGCCGTGTGCCGCAGCTCGTTGGGCTGCAATTCGGTGTCGAGATACATATCGGCTAAGACTTGCCACACGGGCCACCGCCGGTCGGGTTCGGGCACGGGCGGGCGCTGGCTCATAGCCCGGCTACCTCTTTGAGCGCCGCCACCATCACTTCCCACGAGAATTTTTTGGCTTCCGCCCGCACGCCGGCCGCGAAGGTTTCCTCCCGGTCATTCGCGTAAAAATCCACCAGCGCGTCGGCGATGGCGAGGGGGGTAGGCGGCACCACGTAGCCTACCACGCCAGATGGAATCAACTCAGCCAGCCCACCCACGTCGGTAACCAGCATGGGCCTGCCAAAATGGTACGCCACCTGCGACACGCCGCTTTGGGTGGCGTTTTTGTAAGGCTGAACAACCAGGTCGGCGGCGCTGAAATAATCAGCTACTTTTTCATTCGGAATGAAATCAGTGGCGCGTACCAGTCGATTTTCGAGAGTGTATTTTTTAATTAATGCCTCATAAGGCGCGGCGTCTTCATAAAACTCGCCTGCGATGAGCAGCTTCACCGGCAGGGCCGCCACCCGCGCGTCGGACATTGCTTCGAGTAAGATATCCAGCCCTTTATAAGCGCGGATGAAGCCAAAGAACAGCACGTAGCGAAACTGAGGCGCTAGTCCCAGCGCCACCAACGCGTCGGCCTTCGGCTTGGCCGGCCCAAAGTTGTCGTAAAGCGGATGTGGCCGGTAGAGCGCTGGTTTGTCACGGAAACCCAGCTTTTGCAAATCGGCCAGCACGGCGCGGCTCATGGTTACGAAGCCGTCGCAGGCGCGCAGAAAGTAGCGCGTCAACGGGCCGTCGCCAGGCCCTTTTTCGTGCGGAATCACATTGTCGGTGATGGCCACGATGCGCGTGTGACCGTTGCCGCGTGCCAGCCGCGCCACCGTGCCCAGCGCCGGCCCCATAAACGGCAGCCAGAACCGAAACACCACCAAATCGGGCCGCGCCCGCCGCAATCGCCGCCCTACCCCCATCCACGAGAGCGGGTTCACCGAATTGATACTCACCTCAATATCCAGGTCCGTCGGCCCGGCTTCGGTGCTAAACTGCGTCTGGCCCGGAAACAGAAAGCCGGGGTATTGCAGCGAGAAGGTGACAATCCGCACCTCGTCGCCCGCCGCCCGAAAGGCCCGCGCCAACCGCTCGTTGTAGGTGGCCAGGCCGCCGCGCAGGGGGTAGGCGGGGCCAATGATGACGACGTTCATCGCAGTTTTTCCCGCACCAGGTAGTCGTTGCGCTTCGGCCCATTGAGCTGCACCAGTTCGCCCAGGAAACCTGCCAAAAACAGCTGCATGCCCACAATCACGGCCACCAGGGCCAGGAAAAACAGTGGTTGGTCCGTCACGTCGCGGGCGCGGAGATTATGCCAGGCCAGCCACGCTTTCTCACCCACCAGCCACAAGGTCAATACTGTGCCGAAGAAGAATGACAGCGTGCCCAGCGTGCCAAAGAAGTGCATGGGCCGCCGCCGAAACTTGCCTACGAACGTGATGCTGGCCAAGTCCAGGAAGCCGTAGATAAAGCGCTCCAGCCCAAATTTGGTGACGCCGTACTTGCGCTCCTGGTGCTGCACCACTTTCTCGCCTATCTTCTTGAACCCGTTCCACTTGGCAATGACCGGAATGTAGCGGTGCATCTCGCCATACACCTCAATAGCCTTCACCACGCGCTGGTCGTAGGCCTTGAGGCCGCAGTTGAAATCGTGCAGTTGAATGCCCGAAATCGCCCGCGTCGCCCCATTAAAGAGCTTAGTCGGAATAGTTTTCGACAGCGGGTCATAGCGCTTCTGCTTCCAGCCACTTACCAAGTCATAATCGTCTTCGATTATCATGCGGTATAGCTCCGGCAGCTCCTCGGGCGAGTCCTGCAGGTCGGCATCCATTGTGAACACAACCCGGCCCCGCGCCGCCTCGAAGCCCACGTTGAGCGCCGCCGACTTGCCGTAGTTGCGGTTGAAACGAATGCCGCGCAGGGCCATATCCTGGCCCGCCAGCGCCTCAATTACCAGCCATGAGTCGTCGGTCGAGCCATCGTCAATCAAAATCACTTCGTACGAAAGTCCCCGCGCCGTGAGCACCCGCTGAATCCAGCGCGTCAGCTCGGGTAAAGACTCCGCTTCGTTGAGCAACGGAATGACGATGGACAGTTCCACCGGAAAGCTGGCAGTTAGTTTATTCAAACTCAGGCTTCGGATTTTTAACGAATGCGGAAGCTATCAGGCTCACGAGAAAACCCATGAAAAGGGTACCTAATATTACAAAAACAAGCAGTATTGGGCCACTGGTGAATTTTGAGGATAACGCCATTGCCTGGTCAATCTGCGCATCTGACATCGTACCCTTAGCTTCCATATCAGCCCGTGCTTTGTCCATTGCCCGCGTCATCGTCTCCGGGTCAATAAAAGTGGTATACACATACACGAACGCTGCACTCAGCACGCCCACCACTACCGAAACCAACGCCCCAATAATAAGGCCCTCCCCGTAGCTCATAAAGCCTCCGTTAAGCTGCTTGTATTCGCGCTGCGCCAGCACAATGCCCACAATCAGCACCACACTGGTAATGAAGCGCAGATAACTATTTTGCTCCAGATGTAGCGCATACAGGCCGAAGGAAATAATAATACTCACAAGGCCTGTCAGCAGGCCGTAGCGTATTCCTATCGCCGAAGGCGTAACTACTACTGTATTAGTTGGTTCCATCATAAAACGAGTAAACAGGTTGGAAAATACGCTATTCCCGAAAGTATATTCCGCCCGGAAAAGCGAGTAAAAGGCCAAATAACAACACAAGTGAGAAATTTCCAACGGCCATATCGCTGACCGTCAGATTAGCTACTTTCTGCAGCTGCTGCTTTTCCAGCGTAGCATTGTGCTTTTCCTTGGGTATTTCGGCATGTTGCATCTGCACTATCTCCAGCGCTTCGGCCCGGTGCCGGGCCAGAACGGTTTCGCCCACACCACTGGCCAGCCCCACCACACTCGCCGCCGAGATGAGCGCCGCCAGCAACGCCGTCAGCCCGCCCACGGCCATTGCCCGGCCCAGTCCGGGCTTACTGGGGGCCGACTGCCGCCGCAGCAGCCACTGGCTACCGACTACTGCCAGCGGCACTAGTAGCTGCGCAAGCATTTGCTTAGGCCCAAATGCATTATTGCCAGTCAGTTGCAAAATGAGCATCCAGAGGCCGCATACGGCCCCTACCCCCACCCCAAAGCGTAAAGCCAACCGCACAAGCAGCCCCGAGGCTGGGGCGGCGGTAGATGCCGGCTCATTTAATGAATCTACTGATTGCATATTCTACGAATCGACCGGCAAGATACGGCGGCTAGTCTTGCCCCTAGACTTAACCCGCTATGGCCCGCGGCCCTATCCCCCGCTGCCGCCCAAACCGCAACAGCAATGCTTCGGCCAGCAAGCTAACCAGCACCAACATCAGGCAGTAGCGCCACAGCGGCTGGCCCGTTTGCTGACTACCGTAGCGAGCCAGCGCCTCAGGCTGGGCACCCGTGTCCAGTACGCGCACATTCGGCTGGTTAGGCCCGATGAGCTGCCGCAGCTCCGCAACCGAATATGCGGCCAATTCTGACTCGCGCTTGGGTACGTTGAAAGCCAGCGTTGTTACTAGCTTGCCCCCTTGCGTCAAAGCATAGAAACCAGCTTTAGCCAAGCCGACGGGTATTCCCAAATGCAGCTGCCCACCCTGCATGCGCTGCGCCGGAATGTAAGTAAGGCTATCGTGCTCCAGCCGGTAATTGGCCTCGCCGGAAGCGTTTTTACCATCTTGAGAGGGCACAGCTAAGGTTAAGGCATTAGTATCCAGCCGATAGGCTGGCTGCTGGTCGGCATGGTAGCTTAACATTGCCAGCCGATACAATACGGGCACAAACAATGAGTGCGAAGTAAAATCAGTGTATTCTTTGGCAAATGGCGCAGCAAACACATACGCTCGTCCCGCACCGCTAGCGAACTCAGACAGGTAGCTACCGCCATCCCGAAGCCGCAAAATATCCCGGCCAGCCTGCCGCATTTGTACGATTGGCGCCACTTGGGGCATAGCTACCCGTTGCGGCTGCGCTCCTAATACGTCCTTGAAAAAAGGGTCCCGCGCATTTGGTGGCGCCAGTTCCTGTTTAACCGGAATCCCGTTACCCCCTACCCACTGCTCACCACCAATACCCAAAGCGCGGAATAACTCATGGTAGCTAGCTCGCCCGGCCGGGTTACTCGTTGGCACCACCACCACGCTGCCCCCCCGCCGCACTACGGCCACGAGGGCATCGCGCAGTCCCGGCTCAATTCTGACTACTTCGCGCACTAATACCAGATTAGTTTGCCGCAATACACCATAATCAACCCGTTGCGGCTGGCTGAATTTATAATCGAATAGCGGCTCGTTCGCATAGGCTGCTTTGGTTGCGGGTTCCTCGCCAATCTCTACTACCCGCACAGTGGGCGCAGGCTGCAAGGTGAAGTAATATGTATTATCAAACGTAACCGGCACATCTTCAATTACTACTTGCCCCAAGGATAATTTAGCATCTGGTAATTGCACTTGTACCGTGGTTTCAGTAGCCTGTCCGGCCGCCACCGATACGCTAAAAGTTGCTACCTGCCGCTCACCCAACAGCACTTTTACGGGAGCATCTACTACATCCCGCCTACCCCCATTACGCAGCCTGATGTGCAACAATATATTTACCTGCGCCCGTACAAACGCATCGTTCAACCATACACTATCAACATATAAATTCCCCGTCGGCTTCGCTGCAAGGGGAACGAGAATGACATTGCCACGGGTACTCAGCTGTTGTACTACCTGGGGCGGCATTTCATTTTTCTGAAAATCGCTAAACACGTAAAGAGAGCCTTGTTGCTCTTTCTGCCAGGCATCACGCACGCTCGCACTACCCCAGCTTAGGTGATGCCCTACTTGCGCTTGGCCATCCAACGTTTCCAGTAAAGCACTTCGACTAACATTGGCACCAAATTGCCCTATCATATGAAAATGCGCCGTCGGCCCGTAACTCTGGCTCAGAGTAGTCACTCCCATAATGGCTTCTTGTAAAAGCTGTGGCTGAGTATCGCCCGCCGCTTGCATACTACCCGAATTATCCAGTGCAATCTCAACTACCCCACTGGCCGTACGTGCTGATTGTTCGGCATTAGGGATGAAGGGTTGGCAAAAGACCAAGACTAAAAATAGTACACTCAGCATTCTGGCAAGTAGCACGAATAATTCCTGCAACCGGCGACGACGCATGGTAGTGAGTTCTACTTCACGAATAAACCCAGTATTGGTAAATAATACGCGTTGTGGTCTCCTCATATGCAAAAGATGAATGACAATTGGTATTCCAATTGCCAGCAAACCCCACAAAAACCCTGGATGCAGTAGTTTCATTAGTGAATAAGCGCCTTCAATTCTAACTTCACAAGGATAACTACAAACCTACCTTTTTTATTCCGTCCTCAACATTAAGAGGGCCCTTTTATAAAGTAGGGTGGGATAGCGTAATAGGGCCTAGTTAAACGCGAAGAGCCCCCGGCCAGGCGCTGATGAAAGCGCTTGGCCGGGGGCTCAGCAGCAAAAAGTTGGCGGCGACCGACTCTCCCACCGGTGAAGGCAGTACCATAGGCGCACCGGGGCTTAACGACTCTGTTCGGAATGGGAAGAGGTGAACACCCGGGCTAAAGCCACCATTGCTGGCGTTACCTATCGTGTTCAAGGATAGGTTAACAAAACCGTTGACATAAGGGAAAAGAGAAAGAAGCAAAAGTGCAGTCACCTGCGCGGGGCCAGCGGAAGCCCTCGGTTCCTTAGTACGGCTCAGCTATGCTATTTCTAGCTTTACACCTGCCGCCTATTTACGTGGTCGTCTACCACGAACCTTCTTTTGGGAGGCCTCATCTTGAGGTGAGTTTCGCACTTAGATGCTTTCAGCGCTTATCTGCTCCCAGCGTAGCTACCCGGCGCTGCCCCTGGCGGGACAACCGGCGCACCAGCGGCTGGTCCAACTCGGTCCTCTCGTACTAAAGTCAGGTCCTCTCAAGCCTCCAACGCCCACCACAGATAGGGACCGAACTGTCTCACGACGTTCTGAACCCAGCTCGCGTGCCACTTTAATCGGCGAACAGCCGAACCCTTGGGACCTTCTCCAGCCCCAGGACGTGACGAGCCGACATCGAGGTGCCAAACCTCCCCGTCGATATGAGCTCTTGGGGGAGATCAGCCTGTTATCCCCGGCGTACCTTTTATCCTTTGAGCGATGGCCCTTCCATGCGGAACCACCGGATCACTATATCCGTCTTTCGACCCTGCTCGACTAGTCAGTCTCACAGTCAAGCCCACTTCTACTATTGCGCTCTACATCCGGTTACCAAGCGGATTGAGTGGACCTTTGAAAGCCTCCGATACTCTTTTGGAGGCGACCACCCCAGTCAAACTACCCAGCAGCCACTGTTCTCTGAGATACTCAGAGTTAGGCATCAGGCACAGTAAGGGCGGTATTTCAACGTTGGCTCCACCAGACCTAGCGGCCCCGCTTCGACGCCTCCCGCCTATGCTACACATACTGAACCCAACACCAATGGCAACCTATAGTAAAGGTGCACGGGGTCTTTCCGTCCCGTGGCGGGTACTCGGCATCTTCACCGAGACTACAATTTCACCGAGCTCACGGCTGAGACAGCACCCAAATCGTTACACCATTCGTGCAGGTCGGAACTTACCCGACAAGGAATTTCGCTACCTTAGGACCGTTATAGTTACGGCCGCCGTTTACTGGGGCTTCGATTCAACGCTTCGCCTTGCGACTAACATCCCCTCTTAACCTTCCAGCACCGGGCAGGTGTCAGGCCTTATACGTCCGCTTACGCGTTAGCAAAGCCATGTGTTTTTGTTAAACAGTCGCTTGGGTCTTTTCACTGCGGCTTCTCTGCTTGCACAGAGGAAGCGTCCCTTCTCCCGAAGTTACAGGACCATTTTGCCGAGTTCCTTGGCCGTGATTCACTCGAGCGCCTCAGGATTCTCTCCTTGACTACCTGTGTCGGTTTGCGGTACGGGCCGATTGTAGATACAACGTTTAGCAGCTTTTCTTGGCAGTCCTTAGGTACACTATCCACGTGAGCCGAAGCCCGTGTGGTACTATCACCTTTCCCCTAATCGAGCGTACTTAACTACTCAACCAATAGGTACGGGCTTTAACGAGCACTTCCGTCCGCTCGCGGTACTTTCATTCCTGCGTCCCTGCATCACTTCTACATCCGGGGGCCAGAATATCAACTGGCTTGCCATCGGGTACACCTCTCGGCTCTCCCTTAGGTCCCGCCTAACCCAATTCCGATTAGCGTTGAATTGGAAACCTTAGTCTATCGGCGAATGGGTTTCGCACCCATTTTATCGTTACTCATGCCTACATGTGCTTTTCTGGACGCTCCACCGTGCCCTGACAGGACGGCTTCTCCGCAACCAGAATGCTCCCCTACCACTTGACTATCTCCGAGGAGTATGTCAAATCCCGCGCTTCGGTGCCTAGCTTGATGCCCGCGTATTATCGATGCCCGGTCGCTCGACCAGTGAGCTGTTACGCACTCTTTAAAGGAATGGCTGCTTCCAAGCCAACCTCCTGGCTGTCAAAGCAACTGGACCTCCTTTGTTCAACTTAGCTAGAACTTAGGGACCTTAGCGGCGGGTCTGGGTTCTTTCCCTCTCGGCCGGGGACCTTAGCACCCCAGGCCTCACTGCCGTGTATGAATTTGCTGGCATTCGGAGTTCATCAGGATTCGGTAGGCTCTGACACCCCCTAGTCCTATTGGTAGCTCTACCTCCAACAAACCTAACCACGACGCTGTACCTCAATACATTTCGGGGAGTACGAGCTATTTCCTAGTTTGATTGGCCTTTCACCCCTACCCTCAAGTCATCCAAATCCTTTTCAACGGAAACTGGTTCGGACCTCCACAGCGTGTTACCGCTCCTTCATCCTGCTCAAGGGTAGCTCACTAGGTTTCGCGTCTACCCCCCCTGACTACGCGCCCTATTCAGACTCGCTTTCGCTGCGGCTACGCGCCTTCAAGCGCTTAACCTTGCCAGGGAGGAGTAACTCGTAGGCTCATTATGCAAAAGGCACGCTATCAGACTACAAAAGTCCTCTAACTGCTTGTAAGCACACGGTTTCAGGTTCTTTTCACTCCCCTATTCGGGGTTCTTTTCACCTTTCCCTCACGGTACTGGTTCACTATCGGTGTCTCAGGAGTATGTAGCCTTAGCGGATGGTGCCGCTCGCTTCAGACGGGGTTTCTCCGGCCCCGCCCTACTCAGGGTATCGCTACCGTGAATCAGAAATGTCACTTACCGGGCTCTCACCGTCTCTGGCGCAGTTTCCCACCTGCTTCAGTTATCTCGATTCAATCAGATGTCGCGACCCTACAACCCCACAGCGGCCGTAACCGCCGTGGTTTGGGCTCCTCCCCGTTCGCTCGCCACTACTTGGGGAATCATGGTTATTTTCTTTTCCTGCAGGTACTGAGATGTTTCAGTTCCCTGCGTTTGCCCTTATTCACTGAAGAATAAGTCACTGGTCTTCAACCAGTGGGGTTGCCCCATTCGGAAATCCAGGGATATAACGGGTATGTGCCCCTCCCCCCAGCTTATCGCAGCTTATCGCGTCCTTCTTCGCCTCTGAGACCCTAGGCATCCCCCGTGTGCTCTTACTTACTTCTCGCTTGCGATTCACCCTACACGGGGTAGAATGAACTGCTTATATCTTGTGGATATAAGCCCGCTTTTACTTCTCTCTCTTGTTTTCCCTTACGTCAAAGAACGTTTATCATCCTGTCGATGATAAATGTGATAAAACTAAATTTCTTTAAATTCTATCAGTATGCTATTTACCTTTCTCAATTAGAAAGTATAATTAGTGGAGGATAACGGAGTCGAACCGTTGACCCCCTGCGTGCAAGGCAGGTGCTCTAGCCAGCTGAGCTAATCCCCCAGAAGTTGACTCGCAAGCAGAAACCCGCTGCTGCCAGTGGGCCTGCCTGGACTCGAACCAGGGACCTCTACATTATCAGTGTAGCGCTCTAACCACCTGAGCTACAAGCCCGGGTTCGCCCTGCCCTCTTACGAAGTCAATGCAGAATCCGATAAAATCGTTGAATGGAGGAAATAGACAAATGTGTGGTCAAGCGACCCAAATCTTAAGTAGTCAAGAGCGGGGCTGCTCCAGAAAGGAGGTGATCCAGCCGCACCTTCCGGTACGGCTACCTTGTTACGACTTAGCCCTAGTTACCTGTTCTACCCTAACTGGCTTCGTTGCGGAGCACCAGCTTCAGGTCTACCAAACTTCCATGGCTTGACGGGCGGTGTGTACAAGGCCCGGGAACGTATTCACCGCGCCATGGCTGATGCGCGATTACTAGTGATTCCAGCTTCACGGAGTCGAGTTGCAGACTCCGATCCGAACTGAGAACGGCTTTTCGAGATTGGCATCTGGTCGCCCAGTAGCTACCCGCTGTACCGTCCATTGTAGCACGTGTGTCGCCCTAGGCGTAAGGGCCATGATGACCTGACGTCGTCCCCGCCTTCCTCACTGCTTGCGCAGGCAGTCTAGCTAGAGTCCCCACCATTACGTGCTGGCAACTAACTATAGGGGTTGCGCTCGTTGCGGGACTTAACCCAACACCTCACGGCACGAGCTGACGACGGCCATGCAGCACCTTGCTTTGTGTCCCGAAGGAAAAGTCCATCTCTGAACCGGTCACGCGCATTCTAGCCTAGGTAAGGTTCCTCGCGTATCATCGAATTAAACCACATGCTCCACCACTTGTGCGGGCCCCCGTCAATTCCTTTGAGTTTCACTCTTGCGAGCGTACTCCCCAGGTGGGATACTTATCGGTTTCCCTAAGCCACGAACAATCTTTAGCTCGCAGCGAGTATCCATCGTTTACGGCGTGGACTACCAGGGTATCTAATCCTGTTCGCTCCCCACGCTTTCGTGCCTCAGCGTCAGTATCAGCCTAGTCAGCTGCCTTCGCAATCGGGGTTCTGGACGGTATCTATGCATTTCACCGCTACTCCGTCCATTCCGCCAACCTCGTCTGTACTCAAGTCAACCAGTATCCAGGGCAGTTCCGCTGTTGAGCAGCGGGCTTTCACCCCAGACTTAATCGACCGCCTACGCACCCTTTAAACCCAATAAATCCGGACAACGCTCGCACCCTCCGTATTACCGCGGCTGCTGGCACGGAGTTAGCCGGTGCTTATTCTGCAGGTACCGTCATCACTCCACACGTGAAGCTTATTCTTCCCTGTCAAAAGCAGTTTACGACTCAGAAAGCCTTCTTCCTGCACGCGGCATGGCTGGGTCAGGCTCTCGCCCATTGCCCAATATTCCCTACTGCTGCCTCCCGTAGGAGTCGGGCCCGTATCTCAGTGCCCGTGTGGGGGACCAGCCTCTCAGCTCCCCTAGTCATCGTCGCCTTGGGCAGCCGTTACCCACCCAACTAGCTAATGACCCGCAACCCCATCTATACCCAATAAATCTTTACTAATCACCTGATGCCAGGTTAATAGCTTATGCGGTATTAATCCGCCTTTCGGCGGGCTATCCCCCAGGTATAGGTAGGTTAGTTACGTGTTACGCACCCGTGCGCCACTATGACATTGCTGCCACCGTTCGACTTGCATGTATTAGGCCTGCCGCTAGCGTTCATCCTGAGCCAGGATCAAACTCTCCATTGTAAAAATTCCTGCACCATAGCGAACTATGGCTGATGTCGAGATGCTAGCCTTGCTCTTAGCTGACGGCTCGTTAATTCGAATCGCTTGTTTGCTCTGCCAACTTAAGCTTGCGCCCGGCTGACAAAACACCTCACGTTTTTGTCTATTTCCAACATTCAAAGAACGATTGCTACTTCCAGTTGAAGTGGCATGGCGGGCGGCCTAAGCGGCCCGTTTGCTGTGTTTGACAACACCCTGTTTTGATTGGGAGTGCAAAGGTACGAGTATTTTTTGAACTTGCAAGTCTGAAGCGAAAAAATTTCAGCTTGGTCGCCTTCGGTTGAAGCGGGGTGCAAAAGTACAATAAGCTTTTCCGACTTTGCAAGAGGGTAGGAAAATTTCTTTTTCTTGCCTTTTAGATGTTAGCAGGGCGAGTAATACACGCCAGCTACATGCATAGTCTTGTGAACCTTAGCTTTTCTAAAAGCTTACGTTTTTAGGTTCCTTATAAACTTTTTGACATTTTGGGACTGCAAAGGTAGCAAGGCTTTTTGGGTGGGCAAGCAGTGTTTTACGAAATAGGCCGTATCAAGGTTGTAAGTGGCTGAGTATGCAGGAGAAATTTTTATTAACCCACCACACTTTCGCTGATTTGGAGTACTTCTAATATCGAGCAGTTGGCTACGGTATAGGCGAGGTACCAGGAGTACCCTAGAACTACATACTCGGCGAACTCCATATGTATCAGGCACCACACATGATTTAGGCCGAATGTGTAGCTGGGAAACTGGCCGCGTTAGTGTAAGTGGGATAATCGACTACGGTACCTGTCTCTAGCCAGTCGGCGGGGAAGCCATTAACTCAGCAATAATCGCCATTATCGACGGAGCCGGAGCAATACGCAGGGGCTGCGGGGCCGATAGCTTGAATGAGCAGCTGAACGAATGCTTCGTTCAGCTGCTTACTTTCTCGCAAGTTGGGCGGTCAGCCGCCAAAACGGGTGTTAATGTCCTCAGGCGTGAAGCTACTGGCATAGGGAATACCCCATATTTGAGCTAGCTCACGGTAGGTAATGGGGGTCAACTGGTCGTCGGTTGCCGTGGGGCACCTAGGTTGTATTTACGATAGAAAACAACACTGGCATCCATTTCGGCGATACTGCTGCTCTTGAAAGAGTATTCGGCTAGTGGAATGCTCTAATAGGAAGCAAAATTTTCAAGTAGGCCTCAGGGCTGACCGGGAGTATTAGGGCACCTTACTGAGCCAATCGAGCTGGTGGGTGCTGGCTATCTCCTAGGGCATGGTCAGGACTACTTGCTTTTGCGGCTAACGGAATAATGTACTCACGCGGTCGGGGCCGACGCTGACGATACGGATGGGCACTTGCAGCTCTTTTTCCAGAAATAGCAAATAGTCAGTCAGCTCTTGAGGGAACTGGGCGGCGTCGGTGACTTGGGTGAGGTCAGTGTGCCAACCGGGGATAGTGACGTACTCGGGAGTAATGGTTTCGAGTTGGCCGGGGTCGGGCAGGTTGGGAGTGCTTTCGCCGGTGGGGGTGCGGTAGTGGGTGCAGGCCTGGATTTCGGCAAAACCGTCGAGCACGTCGGCTTTCATGAGGTGCAGCTCGGTTACGCCGTTGAGCATGATGGCGTAGCGGAGGGCGGGCAGGTCTATCCAACCGGTGCGGCGGGGGCGGCCGGTGGTGGAGCCGAACTCGCGGCCGGCCTGGCGGATTTGCTCGCCTACGTCATCGGTTAGCTCGGTGGGGAATGGGCCGCTGCCAACGCGGGTGCAGTAGGCTTTGGTGATGCCATATACCTTATCTATATGGCGGGGGGCAATGCCCAGGCCGGTGCAGGCGCCAGCGGCGATGGTGCTCGACGAGGTAACGTAGGGGTAGGTGCCGAAATCGATATCTAATAAGGAGCCCTGGGCGCCTTCGGCGAGGATGCGCTTGCCTTGGCTAAGAAGGTTGTTGAGCAGGTACTCGGTGTCGATGAGCTGGAGGGTGCGCAGGAACTCGACGGCGGAGAAGAAGTCAGCTTCGAACTCAGCGATTTCTAACTCCTTATTATAATGACTGGCGATGCTAGCGTGGTGGGCGACGGCTTCCTGGTAGCGTTCCTGAAAATCGGGGAGCAGAATGTGGCTGACGCGCAGCCCTACCCTCCCGATTTTATCTGAGTACGTGGGGCCGATGCCTTTGAGCGTGCTGCCGATTTTGGTGTTCCCGCGGGCTTCTTCGCTAATGCGGTCAAGGGCGCGGTGCGAGGGCAGGATGAGCTGGGCTTTTTTGGAGATGTAGAGGTTTTGGCTCCAGTCCACTCCCCTATCGGTAAGCTTTTGCAGCTCCTGGCGGAAAACGACGGGGTCGAGGACCACGCCGTTGCCAACGATGTTGAGAATATGGGGGTGAAAAATGCCGCTCGGCACTTGGTGGAGAACGTGCTTGATGCCATCGAAAGTGAGGGTATGGCCGGCGTTGGGGCCGCCCTGGAAACGGGCTACGGCATCATAGGTGGGCGCTAGCACGTCCACGATTTTTCCTTTTCCTTCGTCGCCCCACTGGAGGCCTACTAATACATCTACAGGCATTTTGGTATTTTTTAAAATTCTATCATACTGCGCTTACGAAGGGCTTTCGGCGCTCAGGTACGTTGCGGCTACCTATTCAACGATTACTTAAGCGGGATTAAAGTCCTTCGCAAACTCAGGCTAACACACAAAAAAATAGCCGCCTAGGAGGCGGCTAGTAGGAGTTGCTGACGGGCCATAGCCTCGTCGGTGGCTACGGTGAAGATATTAGTTAGCTTGGTGAGCGCCAGCATTTTCTTGGGATGGTCGGCGGGGTTGATAAGCACCATATCGCCGCCGCGACTACGAAACTTGGTGAGCAACGAAACCAGGACGCCAATCCCGGTGCTATTAATATAACGAATGCCCGAGAGGTCCACGGCGCAGTTGGTGACGTCCTCACCCAGATGCTCGTTCACAGACGCCAGCAGCTGCTGGGTATCAGGGCTGCCGATGAGGTCGCCGGCCAGGGAAAGGAAGAGAATGCCGTCAGTGAGGATGCTGGTGATGGTCATTTAGGCGGGTTTGCCGGGCTCGGAGGTTGAATAGGCAGCGGCTTTGGCGCGGCAGTCGCCACAAATGCCGTACAAATTTAGGGAATGATGCAGGATATGGAAGTTGAGCAAATCCCCGACCATCGTTTGGATGCCATGAATGCGCGGGTCGCAGAACTCTACTACCTTATGACATTCGGTGCAAATAACGTGGTCGTGCTGCCGGTAGCCATAGCTTTTTTCGTACTGCGCCAGGTTGCGGCCAAACTGGTGCTTGCTGACCAAACCCTGCTCTACCAGCAAATCAAGCGTATTATAGACCGTAGCGCGGCTCACTTGCAGGTTGCGCTCCTTCATGCCCGCATACAGCTCCTCCACATCGAAGTGGCCTGAGCGCACGTAGATTTCTTCCAAGATGGCATAGCGCTCGGCCGTTTTGCGCAGACCTTTATTTTCGAGGTAGGCAGTGAAGATTTTTTTGACCTCTTCGAGCCGTTCCGTATTTAGCGGGGCCTGGCTGGCGGCGCTGGGCGTGTGCCGGGCCGCATAACCAGTTTCGGAAGAGCCGCCTACCCCCTGCTCTACCTCATCAGTGGGCGGAGAAGCTACTTGCTTTTTATTCACTGGAATACTGGGTTATGGGTAACGGGCATTCTATAAGCCACAGCACGCGCATTAAGTTTTATGGCGCAAAATAGAGGGGGTAGTGATTGGCGCAGCCAGGATTAAAGGCCGCCTGGCACACCGGGCACGTGTTGCCGCACGCCAGGTAGCTACTTATACTGAGTGTGTGGCGGCAATTTCCGCAATAAATAGCCTCTTCCCCAAACTCGGCCCGCAGCCACACCACGGGCGCGTGGTCGGTGGCCTCGCGGTGGCAGTCGATGCAGGCATAATACGTATCGCAACACTTGAACTTGATGGCGATAATATCGCGCTCCGAGTGCCAGTGGGCGCATTGCGTACGAGCATTTACGCCGGTACCGTGCACGGTGATGGCGGGCGTTTCACTCACGATTCGAAGCGCTCTACTTGCAGCACGCCATTTACTTTGCTCAGGCGCTGGATGAGCTTATTCAGGTGGTCGGTGTCGTTGACGAAAACCATAATCTGGCCCTCAAAAACCCCGTCATTCGATTCAACGGTGATGGAGCGCATATTCACCTTGAGGCTGGTGGAGATGACGCGCGTCACGTCGTTGACAATCCCTACCCGGTCGGAGCCCTTGAACCGGATACCGGCCAAAAAGGCCAACTCCAGCTGGTCGGTCCACTTGGCGCGCACGATGCGGTTGCCGTAGTTTGACATCAAATCGACGGCGCGGTGGCAGCTGGTGCGGTGGATGATGAGGCCGGTTTCGGTTTCGAAGCCAAACACGTCGTCGCCCGGAATGGGATTGCAACAGCGCGCCAGGCTGTGGTTGAACTTGTCGGTGCGCTCGCCCACCACGAGCATATCGGGGCGTACACCCCTGATTTTCTGCACTTCGTGGTCAAACTTCTTGGGCTCCAGCGACGAGCTGGCGCGCGACGCGGCTGAGTTAAAGAGCGTGTCGCGGATTTCGCGGCCGTCGAGTTGGCCCACCGCCAGGCGATAGTAAAATTCAGGGGGGGTAGGGACGTTGAAATACACTAGCAGACGCTGGATATTCTCGGGCGTGTTTTCGACCCCAATCAGTTCCAAACGCTTTTCCAGGATGAACTTACCATCGTCGGCCTTGGCGCGTTTGTCATCGCGCAGGAAATCTTTTATACTGGATTTCGCCTTGCTGGTAATCACATAGTTGAGCCACTCGGGGGTAGGGCGCTGTTTGTGCGAGGTTAGAATCTCCACTTGGTCGCCATTGCGCAACTGGTAGCTGAATGGCTCCAACTTCTGGTTGACCTTGGCCCCGAGGCAGTGCAGGCCGATGTGCGTGTGAATGTCGAAGGCAAAATCCAGCGCCGTCGCCTTATCGGGCAAAATGATGAGCTTGCCCTTGGGCGTGAAGGTGTAAACCTCTTTCACGAACAGGTTCTGGCGAAACTCGTCCATGAATTCCAGCGCGCTGGAGTTGTTGGTTTCCAGCATTTCGCGCACCCGGTTGACCCAGGCTTCGAGCGTCGATTCGGGCTGGAGACTGCCAGTATCCTTGTATTTCCAGTGCGCAGCGTAGCCTTTCTCGGCGATATCGTCCATGCGCCGCGAGCGGATTTGCACCTCGACCCACTGGCCGGGGTGCGACATGACGGTGGTGTGCAGGCTCTCGTAGCCGTTGGCTTTGGGCGTGCTCACCCAGTCGCGCAGGCGGTCGGGGTTGGGCTGATAAAAGTCCGTAACGATGGAATAAACCTGCCAGCAGGCGGCCTTCTCCTGCTCGGGCGGCACGTCGAGAATGACACGGATGGCAAACAGGTCGTACACCTCCTCAAAGGTGACGTTCTGCTTGCGCATCTTCTTGAGAATCGAATAGATACTCTTCGGCCTACCCTTGATTTCGTAGCTGAAGCCCTGCGCTTTCAACTCCTCATCGATGGGATGCACAAACTCCTTAATAAAGCGGTTGCGGGCACTCTGGCTCTGCTTGACCTTGCCTTTCAGCTCATTATAAATCTCGGTATCAGTGTATTTGAGGTGCAGGTCTTCCAGCTCCGTTTTGATGGCATAGAGGCCCAGGCGGTGGGCCAGCGGCGCGTAGAGGTAAATGGTTTCGCTGGCAATTTTGAGCTGCTTGTGGCGCGGCATCGAGTCCAGAGTCCGCATATTGTGCAGGCGGTCGGCGAGCTTGACAAGAATCACGCGCACGTCTTCGCTGAGCGTGAGCAACATCTTGCGAAAATTCTCAGCCTGCTCGCTGGAACCGTACTCGAACACACCCGAAATTTTGGTCAGGCCGTCCACAATACGGGCGGTTTTGGGGCCGAAATCGCGCTCGATGTCCGAGATTTCGGTGGGCGTATCTTCTACTACATCGTGCAGCAGGGCCGCCACAATGCTGGTGGTGCCCAAGCCGATTTCCTCCACCGCAATCTGGGCCACGGCCAACGGATGCAGGATGTAAGGCTCGCCCGACTTGCGGCGCATGTCTTTGTGCGCTTCGAGACTTTGGTTGAACGCCTTCTTAATCAGCTTGGTATCGCCGTCGTGCAAGTACGGCTTGGCCGTGCGCAGCAAGCGGCGGTACTGGCGCAGGATTTCCTGGCGCTCGGCTTCGAGGTCAATTACGGGAGGCATGGTACTGCAAATAACAAGCTGGCGCGCCAAAAGGTGGCGCAGGGGTAGGATAAGCTTTCGCTTGTCAAACACTGGACTATCTGATGTCTGACAAGCGAAAGCTTATCCTATACTTGCGCGGCTAGCGAATACTCAGTACCTTTGCGGCCCCGCAGCGAACGGCTGCCCCCGCGGATGTGGCGAAATTGGTAGACGCGCCAGATTTAGGCTCTGGTTCCTTACGGTGTGTGGGTTCGAGTCCCTCCATCCGCACTTTTCAAGTTGAATAGGCCCCTGGCTACGTAGTTGGGGGCTTTTTTTTTAACCTTTCCGACTGGCAAGCACCAGCTTGCTCCCACTGTTTTGAATATTACGCTTGACCGCAATGAGGAGCAGCTAACCGGGCTGCTGAACGTGCATCTTGACGAAGCCGACTACAGCGACGCTGTGGAGAGGCAAATCAAGGAAACCTCCAAAAAGGCGCAGTTCAAGGGCTTCCGCCCCGGCAAAGTACCCGCCGGCCTGGTGCGCAAAATGTACGGCAAAGGCATCCTGGCCGACGAAATCAACCGTCTGCTCGGCAGCACGGTCGATGGCTACCTGAAAGACAACAACGTTAAAATTCTGGGTGAGCCCCTACCCCTGCCCAGCGACGTGGACTTCGACACGGCTAAGGCCTTCGATTTCCAATTTGAGCTGGGCTTGCTGCCCGATTTTGAGCTGCCCGCCGACCAGCAGGTAGAACTTAAGCGCCCGGCCATCAGCCTCGACGACGCGACGCTGTCCGAGACGCATGAGCAGATTACCCGTCAGTTTGGCGAAACCACCAACCCCGAGGCTTCGGAGGCTAGCGACTATCTGTTTGGCAAACTGAAGAAGGCCGGCGCTGAGGGCGAAGGCCAGACGGTGCTCCTACCCATCAACAAAGTGACCAGCGGCCAGGAACGCTTCGTGGGCGTGAAGGCCGGCGATAAGCTGACCTTTGACCTAGGCGAGGCTTTCGGCGGCGACGCGGGTGCTATCCGTAGCTTCTCGGGCCTGAGCAAGGACGAGGCCAGCGGCGCTACCGGCGAGTACGAGTTCGAGGTGGAAAAAATCAACCGCACGGCCGCCCCGGAGGAAAACCAGGAGTTGTTCGATAAGGTATTTGGCCCCGAGACAGTGGCTTCGAAAGAGGAGTTTGACACCAAAGTACGCGAGACGGTGCAGTCGAACTACGACCGCGAGTCGGACAATCTGGTGAACCGCCGCCTCATCGACGCAATGATTGACGCCACGCCGATTCAACTGCCGACCGAGTTTTTCAAGAAGTGGCTGGTGCGCGCCAACGAAGGCAAGCTCGATGCTGCCACCGTGGAGCAGCACTACACCGACTACGAGCGCGAACTAAAATGGAGCCTCATCCGCAACAAGGTAGTGGAAGACATGGGCCTCAAAGTAGAGACCGATGAAATTCGCAACCGCGTGCTGGACAAGATTTTGGGGCAGTTTGGCGGCGGCATGGCGCTGACTGATGAGATGCGCCAAGGCATGGCAGGCTTCGCCGACAACTACCTCAAGCAGGAGAACGGCAAGAACTACGTGCAGGAGTACGAGGCCATTCTGGCAGAAAAAGTAGTAGAGGCTCTGCGTGGCAAAGTTGTTGTTACGGATGAGCCCGTAACGGCCGAAGAATTTCGCAACCAGAACGAGGGCTAGCCTTCAATTTGGTTGAGAGTAGAAAAGCCTTTACGCCCCGCGTAAGGGCTTTTTTATGTTGTACACGATACGTTTACAACATTCTCCCCCCCTACCCGTCTTTTACTATCTGAACACGGGCGGGCCGCGGCCTACCCCCCTACTTATTTCCCATGCTGAATAAACAAGAGTTTCGCAAATTCGCCGTGAAGGGCCAGGGTCTCAACGGTTTAGCGGTAGACCAGTACATTAACAACGTCGAAGGCCAGGTGCGCAGCGGGCTGATAATGCCTTCCAACATGACCCGCTCGGTTATTGAGGAGCGCCCCCAGAACTTCCGGGAGATTGACGTGTTTTCGCGTCTTATCATGGACCGGATTATCTTTCTGGGCACGGCCGTGGACGACTACATCGCCAACATCCTGACGGCGCAGATGCTGTTTTTGGAGTCGGCTGACTCGAAGAAAGATATCCTGCTGTATATTAACTCGCCCGGTGGCTCGGTGTACGCGGGCTTGGGTATTTATGACACTATGCAGTACGTGAACCCCGACGTGGCCACCATCTGCACTGGCTTGGCGGCCTCAATGGGCGCCGTGTTGCTAGCTGGTGGTGCGGCGGGCAAGCGCTCGGCCCTACCCCACGCCCGCGTAATGATTCACCAGCCCAGCGGCGGCGCGCAAGGCCAGTCGTCGGATATTGAGATTACGGCTCGCGAAATCTTGAAGCTCAAGAAGGAGCTGTATGACATTCTGGCGCAGCACACCGGCAAGACTTACCAGGAAATCCACGACAACTCGGACCGCGACTACTGGATGCGGGCCGATGAAGCCAAAGAATATGGCCTGATTGACGAGGTGCTGGAAAAGGCGAAAATCTAGACCACTGATTAGCGCAGAGTTTAACGGATTTAGCTTCGCTGTCCTTCGGTTCGCGAATTTTGTGAACGTTACGTTTCGTGGTAAAAAGCTCTGGTCATTTGGCCGGAGCTTTTTGTTTTGGTGGCTCTTGGTGGTTGGCGGGGAGTTTGCAGAAACTTTTGGGGGCGCGGGGCGCTTTGCAACTGCTACGCCTCACTTGGTTTCCTTGGGGGGGTAGGGGCGCGATTGCTACCCTGCCAACTTATCTTTGTGACCGTTTTCTTTTGAAAACTGCTTCCTTCTCAGAACGCTCCCGATGCCGGAAATAGCCTGCTCCTTTTGCAACAAGCCCAAGCGCGACGTCGCGGTGATGATTTCGGGCATTAATGCCCACATCTGTGAGAAATGCGTGGCGCAGGCACAGCACATTCTTTCGGAAGAAACCAAGCTGCAAGCCGAGGCGCGCCAGCCGAAGTTCAACCTCATCAAGCCCCGCGAGATTAAAACCCACCTCGACCAGTACGTGGTGGGCCAGGACGAGGCCAAGCGCGTGATGAGCGTGGCGGTGTACAATCATTACAAACGCCTGATGCAGAAGCCGCAGCACGACGAAGTAGTGATTGAAAAGTCGAACATCATCATGGTGGGTGAGACCGGCACCGGCAAGACCTTCCTGGCCCGGATGCTGGCCAAGATTCTGCAAGTGCCCTTTTGCATCGCCGATGCTACGGTACTGACCGAGGCTGGCTACGTGGGCGAAGATGTGGAAAGCATCCTGACGCGCCTGCTGCAAGCGGCTGATTACAACCTCGAAGCGGCCGAGCGCGGCATCGTGTACATTGACGAGATTGACAAAATTGCGCGCAAGAGCGACAACCCCAGCATCACGCGCGACGTGAGCGGCGAGGGCGTGCAGCAGGCTTTGTTGAAGCTGCTGGAGGGCACGCACATTAACGTGCCGCCGCAGGGCGGCCGCAAGCATCCCGACCAGAAAATGATTTCGGTGAATACCGAGAATATTCTGTTTATGTGCGGCGGGGCGTTTTCGGGCATCGACCGCATTATCAAGAGCCGGCTGAATACCAAGCCAATGGGCTTTTCCAAAACCAATTTGGGCGAGAAGGTGGACACGCAGAATTTCCTGCGCTACGTGTCGGCTCAGGATATCAAGTCATTCGGTTTAATACCCGAGCTGATTGGCCGCCTACCCGTGCTCACGCACCTCAACCCGCTGGACAAAGCCACGCTGCGCCTGATTTTGACCGAGCCGAAGAACTCACTGGTGCGCCAGTACCAGCGGCTGTTCAATATGGAAAATATCGCGCTCGACTTTACGGAGGAAGCGCTCGAATACATCGTGGAACGGGCCGACGAGTACCGCCTAGGCGCGCGCGGCCTGCGCTCCATCTGCGAGAGCATCATGACCGACGCCATGTTTGAGATGCCTTCCGAAGCAGGGGTAGGCGAGTTTACGATTACCGAAAGCTATGCGCGCAGCAAGTTTGAGAAATCGCCCTTGCAGCTGATGCGGGCGGCGTAAGCAAATAGGTATTGCACTGAAAAGAACGTCATGCTGAGCTTGCCGAAGCATCTCGCTCGCTTCGTTGGGTTAGTAATCCAACGATGCGGGCGAGATGCTTCGGCAGGCTCAGCATGACGTTCTTTTTATTCTTCCATAGCCAGCCCCCGCACTAACTTGCGGCCCATGACACTAACTGAGCGTGGGCAGCGGCTATTGGGTGTGCGCCCCGAGGAAGGGCGCACGGTGTGGCTGTTTTTTCTGCACAACTTTTTACTGGGGGTAGGCTCCATCCTGGTATATGTGGCGGCCAACGTGCTGCTGCTGGAAAATAACCCCGAGCGCAACCTACCCTTGGCCTATGGCGTGGCGGCGCTGGCCATGCTGGCTGTCGGCCGCGTGTACGCGCATTTTGAGCACCACTGGCTGTTGCAGAAGCTGGCGGTGCGGGTGTTGCTGGCGGCCGTGGCCCTGGCGGGCGTGCTGGGCGTGCTGGTAGCCACGGGCCATTCGGTGGCGTCGGCCATTGCAATTATGGCAGGCTACCGGGTCATTTACCTGCTGACTAGCCTGGAATTCTGGGGCGTGTCGGCGGTGGTGTTTGATGTGCGGCAGAGCAAGCGGCTGTTTGGCATTATCAGCGCGGGCGACATGCCGGCCAAGGCGATGGGTGCCGTGCTGGCCATCTTTATTCGCAGCAATGTGGAGCTGCCGTGGCTGCTGGGCACGGCCTTCGGGGCGTATCTGCTGGCGCTGATGGCGCTGCGCGCCACACTCAGCTCACATGTGGTGGAGGCCGCGCCCGACCGCCGCCGGGCGCGGGAGCAGGGGGT
This sequence comes from Hymenobacter psoromatis, assembly GCA_001596155.1. NCBI lineage: Bacteria > Pseudomonadati > Bacteroidota > Cytophagia > Cytophagales > Hymenobacteraceae > Hymenobacter > Hymenobacter psoromatis. The sequence goes on from CP014771.1 coordinate 2,020,452, forward strand.
AGGGCCGGGCCTGCGCAGCTGGTTTGGCGATAGCCGCCTGGTCCTTATTATGTGCCTGAGTCTGCTGGGGCTGTCGGCCGTGACGACGGGCGTCGAGTACCTGTTTTTCGTGAATGTGAAGCACCGCTTTCACGACGAGGCCGCCATTATGCAGTACGTGGGCACTGTGCTGGTCGTCACCTATTTGCTGGCGATGCTGTTCAAGCTATTGCTCTCGCAAACCGCCGTGGACCGGCTGGGCGTGCGGCGGGTACTGCTGGTGCTGCCCGTGGCGCTGCTGGGCGGGCTGGCCCTGTACGCTGGCCAGGACCGCGCCGATATCGGGTCGCTTTTGCGGTATTTCTGCGGGCTATACCTGGGGCTGGAAGTACTGCGGCGGGCCGTGTTCGACCCGGTGTTTCTGCTACTGTTTCAGCCGCTTTCGGCGCCCGAGCGCCTGCAGGCCCACACGCTGGCCAAGGGCGTGTATGAGCCGCTGGGCATGGCGCTGGGCGGCGGGCTACTGTTTGCATTGCACGCCCTGCCGGGCGGCCAAACGTGGGCGCCCTTTATCTGGATGGGCTCCTTTATGCTGGTGGTGCTCTGGCTGTTGACGCGCACGTATCAGCAGTATATGGCGGAGCTTCAGCACGCGCTGGGCCAGCGCTTTGCGGAGGATATCCCAAATGCCGGCGCTGACATTTCTGCCGCAGGCCCTATCCCCCCAGTGCCCGCCAGCCCCGCCGATATTCGCCAGCTTACGGAGGCGCTGGGCAGCAAGGGCCGCCGGGCCGCGGCCACCCAGCACCTGCTGCGCCTCGGCGACACCGCACTACCCACGCTGGCCGAGGTGCTGAATGCGGACCCTGACCACATACTGGTGCGGCGCGTGGCGCAGGTGTGCGGCCGCCTGCGCACGCCCGCCAGCCGGCAACTGCTGGTGGCGCTGGCCCGGCAACCCAACTTATTCCGGCGCGAAGCGGCGCTGCGGGCATTGCGCCATTTTGACGTGGTGCCGCACGAGGTGCCGCTGTTTCAGGCGCTGGTGCACGATGAGCTGTTACTGGCCCAGCAGCTATTGCACGGCCAAACCACCGCTACCCCCGAGCTATTTGGCTGCCTCGACTACGAGCTGACCCGCACGCAGCAGCGGGTTTTTGCCCTGCTGGGCCAGATTTATCCGCCGCAGCTCATTGCCGATGCGCAGCGCGGGGTGGCCCACGCCGCCCGCGAGCGCCAGGCCAACGCCCTCGAAATACTCGATAACAGCATTGCCCGGCCCACTTACCAGGGCTTGCAGGCGCTGCTGGCCGTGGCGCCGGCCGCCGAAAAAGAGCGCACCTTCGACCGCCTGCTTGGCCCGCTGCTGGCCCCTACCCCCATCGTGGAAACCATTGTGGAACGCGGCGAAATGGCCTTCTCGGACTGGACGGTGCGCGTGGCCCTCGACGAGTGGCAGCCGGCCGCTGGCACCGTGCCGACGCTTTCGCCGCACTTGCGCAGCCCCAGCCCGCTGGTGCGCGAAAGCGCCTTTGCCCAGCTGGCCCGGCTCGCTAGCACGCACCCCGCGCTTTACCAGCAAGTGAATGACGCCCACCAAACCCTCGCTACCCTGCTTATGAGCCACGCCGCCACCACCTCGCACATCACCGCCACCGAGCGCGTGCAGGTGCTTCAACGAACGGCCCTCTTTGCCGAAACGCCCGAAAACGTGCTTAGCAGCATCGTGCCGATTATGAACGAAGTCAGCTTCGCCGCCGGCCAGCAGATTTTTGCTAAGGGCGACCTGGGCAGCTCGCTCTTCATTATGTACGAAGGCCAAGTGGGCGTTTTCAACGGCCCGCAGCTGCTGGCCACTTTCGGCAAGGGCGATTTCTTTGGCGAGCTGGCGCTGCTCGACGCGGAGCCGCGCTCGGCATCGGCCGTGGCGCAGGGGGTAGTAACGGCGTTTCGCCTCGACCAGGAAGATTTTTACGACGTGATGGAGGAGCGCCCCGAGGTGCTGCGTAACATCCTGCGAGTGCTGTGCCAGCGCCTGCGCAGGCAGAACGAGGCAATTGCGGGCGCTTAGTTGAAGCCGTTTGTCATTGCGAGCGAAGCGCGGCAATGACAAACGGCTTCAATCAAATTCCTAAGAAACCACCTCGTACGTCATAATCGGGTGGGCTTTGTTTTTCAGCTTTAGCTCGCCAATGGGCTCGCACTGAAAGCTTTCTTTGACGCGCTCGTAAACGACGTCGGTAATGACAATCTGGTTGGGCTGGCCGGCCGCTTGCAGGCGCTGGCTCACGTTCACGGTATCGCCTATCACGGTGTAGTCCAGGCGCTTGAGGGAGGCCGAGCCGATGTTGCCGGATACCATTTCGCCGGTGTTTACGCCGATGCTCACGGCCGGGTGGTAGTCGGTGCCATCGGGCAGGGTATCGTGGGCGGCCTGCAGCTTGGTGCGCACCACCAGGGCCGCGTCGATGGCCCGGTCGAGGTGATACTCGCCCCGAAACACGGCCATCACGGCATCGCCCATAAACTTGTCGATGTAGCCGCCATGCGCGATTACCTCCTTCACAATCTGGTCGAAATAGGAATTGAGCAGCGAGACGACCGTGGCGGCCGGCTGCGTTTCGGAGAGCGACGTGAAGCCGCAGATATCCATAAAAACCACCGTGGCCTCTACCGTTTCGCTGGCCAGAAGCTTATTCTCGAAGCCCGGCCGGGCCATGAAGTTGATGACCGTTTCATCGACGTACATCTTCAGAATATTATTCTCCTGAATGGCCCGCATCGTGTCGTGCAGCTGCTGCACATACACGATTGTTTTCTCCATCGTCAGCTCCAAGTCCTTGAAATCGACGGGCTTGCACACAAAGTCGAAAGCCCCACGGTTCATGGCGGCCCGGATATTTTCCATGTCGCCGTAGGCCGAAACCATCACGGTTTTGGTCATGGGGTTGCTCTCGTGCATGCGGCCGAGCAGCGTAAGGCCGTCCATCACGGGCATGTTGATGTCGGAGAGCACAATGTCGATATCGGCGTGCTCGTGCAGGCAGTCGAGGGCCTCCTGGCCGTTGCCGGCGAAGAGGAATTCGTAGGCGTTTTCGCGGATTTTGCGGCGAAACTTTTGCTTGATGAGCAGCTCTAAATCTGCTTCATCATCCACAACCAGAATTTTCGTTTTCATGTAGTAGCGATAGTATGGAGCTTTTCCTTGAGCGCGGCAAAATCGACCGGCTTAACCAGGAAATCATTGGCTCCCAGCTGCATAGCCTGGTCGTGGGTGGCCGTGTCGCCGTAGGCCGTAAGCATCATCACCAGCGGCGGCGGGGGGGGCAGGGGGTCAGTTTTGACGTGGCGCAGCAGTTCGAGACCGCTCATGCCGGGCATGTTGATGTCGGACAGGATGAGCACGACCTGCGACGGATGGTCGCGCAGAAAAGCCAAGGCTTCCTCGCCCGAGTAAGAGAAGGAAAACTCAAATTCGCCGCTGCGGATTTCGCGCCGGAAGCGCTGCTCGAACAACAGCCGCACGTCGGGTTCGTCGTCAACTACCAGGATTTTCATAGGGAAGTAAAAGTAAGAATGGGCGGCGCGGCTAGCAGGGTAGCATAATGCGGAAAGTCGTCCCTACCCCCTCCTGGCTTTCCACGGCCAAGGTACCGCCGTGGCCTTTGGTAATAATATCGTGGCTCAGCGACAGGCCCAGGCCGGTGCCCTCGCCGCTAGGCTTAGTGGTGAAAAAGGGCTGAAAAATCCGGCTCATCAATTCAGCCGGAATGCCGGTGCCGTTGTCGCTGACCCGTATTTCCACCGCCTCGCCTACCTGCCGGGTAGCCACGCCCACGGTGGGCGCGTAGCCCGGCTCGCCCAGCTGCTGGCGCTTTTGCACCGCGTAAAAGGCGTTGGTGAGCAGGTTCAGCAGCACCCGGCCCACGTCGCCGCTCACCGCTTCGACGGGGGGTAGGGCGGGTGCCAAATCGGGCTGCAAGGTGGCGTTAAAGGTTTTGTCTTTAGCCCGCAGGCCGTGGTAAGCCAGGCGTAAGTACTCGTCGGCCAGCTGGTTGATATCGGTGGGGGCGCGCTCGCCGGTGCTGGCGCGGCTGTGCTCCAACATGCCGCGCACGATGCCCGAGGCCCGGCCGCCGTGCTGCGCGATGCGGCCCAGGTTCTGGCGCAGGTCGGCCAGCAACTCGGCTTCGAGGGCGCGGTCGCGGGTAGGGCGGGCGCGCTCTTCGGCCAGCTCGGCCACCAGCTCGGTGCTGACTTCGGCGAAATTGTTGACGAAATTGAGCGGGTTCTGAATCTCGTGGGCGATGCCCGCCGTGAGCTCGCCCAAGCTCGCCATTTTCTCGCGCTGAATAAGCTGGCTCTGCGTTTCCTGCAGCTCTTGCAGGGTGGTGCGCAGCTCGTCGGTCTGGCGGGTTAGGTCGGCCGTGCGCTGGGTTACCTCGTATTCGAGCGTCTGGTTTTGGCCCTCAATAGCCCGTTGCGCCTGCTCGGCCAGCAGGCGCACCTGGGCCTCGGCTTTCAGGCTTTTGGCTTGGCTGCGGGCTACCAGCAGCAACACGCCCAGCCAGCAAAAGGTCAGGCCCTGCGCATTCTCCAGCGCGTCGCTTTTTGCCCAGGCCGGCGCCAGAGGCTGCATGAGCAGGGCCAGTGCCTGGCAGGCCGCGTACGGCACCAAGCCCACCGCCACCCAAAACGCCGGCCGGTAATTCCTTAGCTGCCAGCAGATAGTGATACCCACGCCCAGCGCGCCTACCAGAAATAAGTCGTCGAACCAGCTCACCACTGGCCCACCCAGCACCAGCCCCAGCACCACGATAACCGCCGCCGGCTGCCAGGCCCGCGCCAGCCAGCGGTCCCACTGGGGCAGGCGCGTAGGCGTGTCCAGCGCCTTACGCGCCCAGTACAGCAGCCCAGCCGCCGCTGGCGCAGACATGAGCAGTTCACTATCAGCCATGCAGTCAGTTGGTTAGGTAATGAAGCGGTTTAAGAAGTAAGTAGCACGTCATTCCGAGCTTGCCGAGGAATCTCGCGCGGGCCGTTCGGGTGTCGTTCCACGACGCGGACGAGATTCCTCGGCAAGCTCGGAATGACGTGCTACTTACTTCTTAAATTACTGTAAGTCAATAATTAAGTAGAAAAAGTACCTCGGTGTGGCGGCCGTCTAATCAGCCAGCCGCCCGAAACGGCAGCCGCACCGCAAATTCGGTAAACTCTCCCTCCTGGCTGTCCACGGTGAGCGTGCCGCCGTGGCCCTGCACCACGATGTCGTGGGCCAGCGACAGGCCCAGGCCGGTGCCCTCACCCGTGGGCTTGGTGGTAAAAAAGGGCTGAAAAATCTTGGCCCGCACCGCCTCCGGGATACCCGTGCCGTTATCGCGAATGCGGATTTCCACCTCGTCGCCGTCGCGGCGGGTAGCCACGCTCACGGTGGGCACGTAGCCGGCGGCGCCGCCCTGCTGGCGCTTTTGCACCGCGTAAAAAGCATTGGTAAAGAGGTTGAGCAACACGCGGCCCAGGTCGCCGGGCACGGCGGACACCAGCGGCAGCAGGGCCGAAAAATCCGTTTTGAGGGTGGCGTTGAAGGTTTTGTCTTTGGCCCGCAGGCCGTGATAGGCCAGGCGCAAATACTCATCGGCCAGGGCGTTGAGCTCGGTGGGCTGGCGCTCGCCGGTGCTTTGGCGCGAGTGAGCCAGCATGCCGCGCACAATGCTGGCCGCCCGCTGGCCGTGCTGGCTTATCCTGGTGAGGTTGGCGCGCAGGTCGGCCAGCAGCTCGTCTTCAAGGCCGGGGTCGGGGGTAGGGCCGGCCTGCTCGGTTTCCAGCTCGGCCACCAGCTCCGCGCTCACATCGGCAAAGTTGTTGACGAAGTTGAGCGGGTTTTGAATCTCGTGGGCGATGCCCGCCGTGAGCTCGCCCAGGCTGGCCATTTTCTCACTTTGAATAAGCTGCTGCTGTGTGGTGCGCAGCTCAACCAAGGCCGTTTGCAGCTCGTCGGCCTGCTGGGTGAGGGTAGCGGTGCGCTCGGCCACGAGGCGCTCCAGCTCGGAATTGTGGGCGGCGGCCAGCTGGCGCTGGTGCTCTTCTTCGGCCCGGCGCACCTGTTCTTTGGCCAGGCTTTTCTTCTGAGAAAAAGCCACGCCCGCTACCGCAAAGAACCAGAGCAGGCTTAGGCCGCCCGCTTTTTTAAAATACGTATCAATCGCTGCCATAAACTGGAAGCCCAGCAGCGATTGCCCCAGCAAAATGCCCCGGTAAAGAGCAGGTACCGCAATGGCCCACAGCATAGTAGCGGCCGGGCGGTAGCTCCGCACCTGCCACAGCACCGCCGCCACCACCCCAAACATGAACAGCAAATACCAGTCATTGAGCTGGCCGTTGACGTAGCGCAGCGCGGCCGTAACCGCAAAGCCCACCAGCGCCGGCACCCACAGCAGCAGTAGCCAGGGGCGGGCGCGCGGCATCAGAATCGGCCGGTTGAGCAACGACCGCACGATGGCCCCCACCACCAGGCCCGCCGTGGCCGAATTCAGCAACGCCCAGTTGTAGTGCGTTTTCCAGTCGAGGAGAAATTGCTTCATGGGGAGGGGGTAGGGTTGGCAGCCGCAGAGCAAACGTAGCACTTCCCTCTCAATTTGCCCCGCCGCCGCCAAGCAGGCCCGGCCAAGCGCCCCCGGCGGCCGGTGTTTAAGTAGTCAGTCAAAAGTAATGGTATCAAAAGAACGTCATTCCGAGCTTGCCGAGGAATCTCGCTCGCATCATCCGGGCCTCGTTCCACGACGCACGCGAGATTCTTCGGCAAGCTCGGAATGACGTTCTTTTGATACCTGTTTACTGCTGCACGAGTACTTGGCTTCGCCCCCGCCTAGCTCAGCGCCCGCTCAGCCGCCGCGCGCTCGGCGGGGGTGTTCACGTTGCGCAGGGCATCGCCACCGGGGGTAGGCAGCACTTCCACCTCACTGTTGATGAGCATTTTGCGGGGGCACGAATAGCCCAGGCTCAGAAAGCGCAGCAGCTCGGGGTAGGCGCGCGGCTCGAAAATGGTGATGAGCGGCTCGGGAAAGTCGTTGCCAGGGCTCTGAAAAGCCGTGGCCAGGCGGCCGGGCTGGCGGCCGGCCACCAGCGCGCGCAAGGTAGCGGCCGTGAGAAACGGCAGGTCGCAGGCCAACACCAGCCAGGCCGCATTCGGGTCGCGCCGAAACGCCGACAAAATGCCGCCCAGCGGCCCCAGACCCAGAAAAGTATCGGGCAATGGCTGGAGACCGGCCGGCAGCTCAGATGCCTGCTCGGCGCGGCACGACACGAATACGTCTTCGCACACTTCGGCCAGCAGACCGGCGGCTACCTCACGCTGCTCGCGGCCGGTGGAGCCGTAGCGCAGGCGGCTTTTGTCGGTTTGCATGCGCTGGCTGAGGCCGCCGGCCAGCACTAGGCCGCGCAGCGGCACCCGGCGCGCGGCCAGCCACTGCGTTACCCAAGCGGCCAGGCCGGCCACGTCGGCCAACGCAAAGCGGGGTAGGGTGGCGTGGTGCGGCAAATGCGCTTGCAAGTAGTCGGGCACCTCCCCTACCCCCTCGGCCAGCACGAACGCCTGCACATCGGTCAGCTTATCGAGCTTGTGGGCCAAGGATTTGCGTGGGTCGATGAGCACGATTTGCCGATTGGCTCGGAAGTGGTTGCCGTTCACCAGCACCAGGTCAGCGCCGGCCAGCAGCTCGGGCTGCGCAAAGCGGGCGAAGGTGCCCCGGTCGTCGCGGCGGCGAAAGAGAATCTTATCCGTTACTTCCACAAAAGCCCCGGCTTGCAGCAGCGGGCTCAGGGTGTGGGCCGCGTCGGCATCGCCGCTGGCGTGGTCGGCATCGACGTAGCCCACGCGGTGGCCGGCCGGGGCCAGCGCGGCCGTGAGGCCCGCGGCCAATTGCTGGATAGCGCCGCAGGGCGCGCCCAAAAAGGCCAGCTCGTGGCGGGCAAATTCGCCGAGGTCGGGGCGGGTTAGGTCGGCGTGCTTGGTGCGGGGGGCAAGGTCTTCGGTCATAGCTTTCCTAACAATTCAGCGGAAAAATAGCTTGCATTTAGCTTACCCGCTCGTCTTTCCACTTCTCCTTCCTACGTGCTTTCCGTCGCAGACGCCTACCGCCTGGTGCTGGCCACCGCCCGCCCCCTACCCCCCGAAACCGTGCCGCTCACCGCCGCCACTGGTCGCGTGCTGCACCAAACCGTAGTGGCCGACCGCGACTTCCCTCCCTACAACCGCGTGACGATGGACGGCATCGCCCTGCGCTTCGAGTCGCTGGCGGCCGGCCATGTCACCTTTCGCATTGAGCGCACGCAGCTGGCCGGGGCCGCGCCGCAGCCACTAGTCGACCCGCTGGCGGCCATCGAAATAATGACTGGCGCAGCCCTACCCCCCGGCACCGACACGGTGGTGCGCTACGAAGATGTGGACTTTAGTAGCGACGAGCCGCGCCGGGCCACCGTGCGCGTGGCCCCGCCCCGAACGGGCCACAACGTGCACGCTCAGGGCAGCGACCAGCCGGCCGGCGCGCCCTTGCTGGCACCCGGCCGCGTGCTGAGCCCCGCCGAAATCGCGGTGGCGGCCACCGTAGGCGCGGCTACGCTGGCCGTGGTTCGCCGCCCGCGCCTGGCCGTGGTGAGCACCGGCGACGAAATTGTGCCCGTGGAGGATACGCCCCTACCCCACCAGATTCGGCGCTCCAACGCCCACATGCTGCAAGCAGCCCTCACCCTGGACGGCGCCGAAAGCACGATTTTTCACTTTGACGACGACCTGGCCACCCTCAAGGCGGGGTTGCCGCCGCTGCTGGCCGGCTTCGACGCGGTGCTGCTGAGCGGCGGCGTGTCGAAGGGCAAGGCTGATTTTTTGCCGCAGGCGCTGCGTGAGCTGGGCGCGGAGGAAATTTTTCATCGGGTGGCGCAGCGGCCGGGGCAGCCGTTCTGGTTTGGGCAGCTGCCGGGCGGGGCAGCGGTGTTTGCGCTGCCCGGCAACCCGGTGGCCACTTTCGCGGGCTACTACCGCTATGTGCGCGGCTGGCTGCGCCAGTGCCAGGGGGTAGGGGCCGCGCCCCAGGTATTCGCCGCCCTCACCGAAGCGGTCGAGTTTCAGCCGGCGCTCACCTGCTTTCTGGCCGTGCGCCTCGAACCAGCGCCCGACGGCTGCCTGCTGGCCCACCCTACCCCCACCGCGGGCTCGGGTGACCTGGCCGGCCTGCTGGTGGCTGATGGCCTGCTGGAATTGCCGCCGCACCTCACGCATTTCGCGGCGGGCACCTCGTGGCCCGTCTGGCCCTACCGGGCGTAAAAACCGCCTCTCTAAAACGCGAAAAACGTCTGTCATTGCGAGCGAAGCGCGGCAATCGCACCAGAACTATTGGCGCGGGTGTCGTTCTGGGGCGGTTATTTCGCTTTGCTCGCAATGACAGACGTTTTTCGCGTAAGTCCTAAGTTTTGGAAGACTGCTTACTTGAACAGCGCCAGGGCTTTAATGAATGTTTGCGAGACGCCCCACACCAGCGGCACGCTGACAAAGAGCCAGGCCAGAATTACTGAGCCGCCCGCCGACTCTTGGGTTACGACCGGGGGAGCGGAATTGGGTTTCGGGTTCATACACTACGAAAGTTAGAGGGTGAGGAATAGCTGCCTAATGGCCGCCCGCTTCGATGGTTACCGGGCCTTTTTCCTGGTATTTCTCGTTCACGGCCGTGATGGCCAGGTCAGCCAGCAGGCCCACCACAAGCAGGCCGGCCATCGTGTAAAACACGTTTTGGTAAGCTGCCGCGCCGGTTAGGCCCTGCGTCTTGGCGTGGTCGTGCAACTGATGCACAATGAGCGGGCCGAGGACGCCGGCCGTGCTCCAGGCTGTGAGCAAGCGGCCGTGAATGGCCCCTACCTGAAACTTGCCGAACAGGTCGGACAAGAACGCCGGGGCCGTGGCAAAGCCGCCGCCATACATGCTAACAATTACGCAAGCTGCTATTACATAGAACGTAAGCTGTAAGTTGTGGCCCAGCGTCGGCACGAGCGCGTAGAGCAGAATGCCTAAGCCAAAATAAATAGCGTAGGTGGTTTTACGGCCCAGCTTATCCGAGGCCGAGGACCAGAAGAAGCGGCCCAGCAGATTAAACAAGCTGAGCAAGCCCACGAAGCCGGCGGCAGCGGCGGCCGTCACGCCGTTCCCTACCCCCATCGCTTTATCCGAAAAGGTATCCTGAATGAGCGGCGAAGCGGTTTCGAGGACTCCAATACCGGCCGTTACGTTGGTCACCAGTACTACCCACAGCAGCCAGAATTGCGGCGTTTTAATGGCGTTGTCGGCCGACACGTTGCCGCTGGTGATGAGCGTGCTGTGCTCGGCGTTGGGCACGTAGCCGGCCGGGGCCCAGTCGTCGGCGGGCACCCGAATGGTCCACACACCAAACTGCATAAACAGGAAGTAGATGATACCCAGCACGATAAACGTGGGTGCTACGCCCTGCGGAGCCGTTGCCTTGAAGTGGCTCATCAGCGCTACCGACAGCGGCGAGGCAATCATGGCACCCCCGCCAAAGCCCATGATAGCCATGCCCGTGGCTACCCCCTTGCGGTCGGGAAACCACTTAATGAGCGTGCTCACCGGCGAAATATAGCCAATGCCCAGCCCGATGCCGCCCACGACGCCGTAGCCGAAATACAGCAGCCAGATATTGTGCTGGCTAATGCCATAGGAACCAATCAGGAAGCCACCGCCGAAGCACAGCGCGGCCGCCATCATGGCTTTGCGCGGCCCCACGCGCTCCAGCCACTTGCCAAACAGCGCCGCCGACAAGCCCAGCAGCACGATGGCAATGGAAAAGGTTACCCCAATCTGCGTGGGTGTCCAGTCGGTAGGGGCTGGGTTGGCCGGGTCGCCGCTAATAAGGGAGCCCAGCGGCTTGTTGAATACACTGAACGCGTAGGCCTGCCCAATGGCCAGGTGAATGGCCAGCGCGGCCGGCGGTATGAGCCACCGGTTATAGCCGGCCGGCGCAATCGTGCGGCTGCGGTCAAGAATTGAAGAGGAGGTGTCGGCCATGCGGGTGGGATAAAGATTGAGATTACGGCAGCGCTACCGGTAAGCGCTTATTTACGTGCAAGGTAGAAGCATCCTTTCACTCGGCAAGCAGCAAAAATATATTTTTTGCTAATCTGCTATAGGCAATCAACGACGCAGTTTGCTTTTGAGTAGGGCTGGTAACTAAAACGCCCCTGACAGGCGTCAGAGGCGTTTTCATGAGGTAACTAACTGATTAAGCCATTGCCGCCTCGGCTACCGACCGCTGCTGGGCGGTAGCTTTCGTCACCTTCGACCTGGCCACCGTCACCACCACGAATTTCGAGGTGGGCGTATTGCTCACCTTAGCCACGCTCGAAATAGGGACCAGTGGGTTAGCCTCGGGGAAGTAGGCTGCCACGTTGCCCTTCGGAATGGCGTAAGGCACTACCTGAAATACTTCTACCGTGCGGGTTTCACCCTCAAAATGACTCGTGATATCAATCAGTTCTTTGGCCTTGAGGCCGCGCTCTTCAACGTCTTCCGGGTTCATAAACAGCACCCGGCGCTCGCCGTGGATGCCCCGGTAGCGGTCGTTGTACTCGTAAATAGTGGTGTTGAACTGGTCGTGGCTGCGCACGGTCATCAGCACCAGCTGGCCGGGCTCCAGCGGGTATTTCTCCAGCTCGGTAGCGGTGAAATGCGCCATGCCATCCTCGGTCGTGAACTTGCGCTCGCGGGGGCCATTGGGTAGGTAGAAGCCGCCCGGCCGCTCCAGCTTCTCATTAAAGTTCTCGAAGCCCGGAATCACGCGGCTGATGTGGTCGCGGATGACGTCGTAGTTCTGGGTCATGGCCACCCAGTCGCCTTTGATTTTATCGCCGAGCGTGGCAATGGCTACTCCGCTCAGAATAGCTACTTCGCTCAGCATCTGGCCGGGCAGCGGCGTTAGCACGCCTTTGTTCTGGCTCACTACCCCCATCGAATTCTCGCATGAAGTCATCTGATGACCAGACTTTTGCATATCGATATCGACGTGCGCGAAGGTGGGTAGCAACAGGCTGGTTTCGCCGGTGGTGAGGTGGCCACGGTTGAGCTTGGTGGCCACGAACACGGTCAGCTTTTGCTTGCGCATGCCGTCGGCAATCAGCTCGGTGTCGGGGCCAGCAGCCAGCAGGTTGCCGCCCAGGCTGAAAAACACCTGGGTTTTGCCCAGGGCCATCGCTTTCAGGCTATCCACCACATCGCGGCCGTGCTCTTTGGGCGGCTCAAAACTAAATTCTCTGCTCAAAGCCTCCATAAATGACGGGGCCATTTTCTCCCAAATGCCCATCGTGCGGTCGCCCTGCACGTTGGAGTGGCCGCGCACCGGGCAGGTGCCCGCGCCGGGCTTGCCGATAGCCCCTTTCATCAGGTGCAAATTCACGATTTCCTGAATCGTCTGCACGCCCTGGCGCTGCTGAGTCACGCCCATTGCCCAGCAGGTGATAATCTTCTGCTTGTGGGCCAGCAGGTTGGCGGCTTCCAGCAGCTCCGCGCTGGTCAGGCCGCTTATCTGTTCAATATCGGCCCAGCTGGTGTTGCGGATATTCCGTTCAAAGTCCTCAAAACCAAGGGCAAACTCCTTGATGAAAGCATGGTCAATTACCTGGCCGGGATTCAGGTCTTCGGCTTCGAACAAGTGCTTCATAATACCGCGCAGCACGGCCATGTCGCCATCTACCCGCACTTGCAGAAACACGTCGGTAATGGGAGTGCCATCGGTGAGCAGCGCGCCCATTGCCCGCAGCGGATTCATAAAATCCTGCGGGTTGCGGAAGTGGTTGAGGCCGGCTTCCATCAGCGGGTTGATGCTGATAATCTTGGCCCCGTTGCGCTTCGCGATTTGCAGCGCCGACAGCATCCGGGGGTGGTTGGTGCCAGGGTTTTGGCCAATGATGAGGATTACTTCGGCTTCGTGAATGTCGTTGAGCGTCACCGAGCCTTTGCCCAGGCCCAGGGTTGGGCTCAGGGCCGAGCCGCTGCTCTCGTGGCACATGTTCGAGCAGTCGGGCAGGTTGTTGGTGCCGTACTGACGCGCAAAAAGCTGGAACAAAAACGCTGGCTCATTCGGGATTTTGCCCGACGTGTAGAACGTCGCCTCGTCGGGCGAGGGTAGGCCGTTGAGCGTGTCGGCAATGAGGTAAAAGGCGTCGCGCCACTCAATGGGCTCGTAGTGCGTGCCGCCGGGGCGCTTCACCATCGGATGCGTGAGGCGGCCCAGGTTATTCTGGTCGCGGTCGGTGAGGCGCGACAGGTCAGCGAGGCTATACTTGGCGAATACCTCGGGGCCGCAGGCCCGGTCGTCGGCGTCGGAAGCGGTGGCTTTAGCCCCATTCTCGCAAAATTCGGCTATCGAGCGGTGGTCGTCGGGGTCGGGCCAGGCGCACGACGAGCAGTCGTAGCCATCTTTTTGGTTGAGTTTGAGCAGGGCCTTGGTGCCGCGCGCCAGGCCCGCCTCGCCCCAGTTAAACTCCATCGACTTAACTACGGCCGTAACGCCCGCCGCGATGCGCTGCTGAGCTGATATCTGCAGGCCCGTCAGGTCCTCCGGAGGCTGCGCCAACACCGTATATTTATGCTTATTACCCATCGTATCGGGGGCCGCCACGTGGGCAGCCTCTTTTTTGTGATTGCCGGTAGCGGTGTAATTATCGGCAACCGGCGCGGCCCCCTGGCCGGCACGCTCGCCGCTTTTAGGCTTGTTTTCAGCCTGCTGCTCCGCTGGATTGCTGGCTTTGGTGGGGTCGTTGGCGGGGGAATCCTGCATGGGATAGTAGAATAAAAAGTAGCGTTTGCAAGCTAACTGCCCCGCCCAGGTTTTGCCTGAAGCTAGTGACGGCAGTCGAGGTCTTTCTCTACCAAGATACGTAATTCCTGGTTTTCAGCCACCAAAACCTGCTCGCTAAAGCCAATGTTTTCGGTTTCAGTCCATTCGCGGGCAATAGTGGCCGGCACTTGCACGGCCAACCAGCCAGCTTCGTACTGCACCCGCACGGCCGCAGCCGGCGCGGCATCGGGCAAGCGCTCCAGCGAATAGTGCAGCGTGGTGGCGGGGGTAGGGCCAAACGCAACGGTGTAAGCTACCTGGCCGGTGCGGGCAAACTGCGCCACCTCGGCCTCCGATAGGCGCAGGCGCAGCGAGTTTTCTTCAAGTCTTAACTTCATAAATCACGGATTAAACGGGTTTGAGCGGATTTCACGGATTTTGTGGACGGCGCTGGTGGCTTCGTTGTTAGCTTGGCCAGAAAGGGGCGTATTACCAAAGAGCGCCGGACCATTCGAAAATTTATTATTTCCATCCTACCCTACCCCAGCAAGCCGAAGTCTGAAGGCCGAAGCTAATTCAACCAACAACAAAGCCAACCACTCACCCAAATTACTCGCCACCAGCGCCGTCCACAAAATCCGTGAAATCCGCTCAAATCCGTTTAATCCGTGATTCGGTGAGCGTGCGTGTAAATGTTAAACCGCTCTTGCCGCACGAACCCTAAAAGCGTGAGGCCAAACTCCTCGGCCGCTTCCACGGCCAGGCTGCTGGGCGCACCCACCGCCGCCAAAATCGCTACCCCCGCCACGGCGGCCTTCTGCACCAGCTCGAAGCTGGCCCGGCCGCTGAGCAGCACAATCTGCTGGTTCAAAGGTAGTTGCCCGGCCAGCAGCACTGCCCCCACTACCTTGTCGAACGCGTTGTGGCGGCCCACGTCTTCGCGCAGCAGCAGCAGCTCGCCCGCCGCCGAAAACAGCGCCGTGGCGTGCAGGCCACCGGTTTGCTCAAACACGCGCTGGGCCGCCCGCTGCCGCTCGGGCAAGGAGTGGATGAGGGCGGCCGATACGCGCGGGCTGTCGGCCGGCGGGGGGGTAGGGAACGAGCTGGCGCGCACCGCCTCGATGCTGGTTTTGCCGCACACCCCGCAGCTCGACGTGGTGTAGAAATGCCGCTCCAGGCGGTTGAGGGCCACGGCCACGCCGGGGGCTAGCTCGGCGCGTATCACGTTGCCGCGCTCCTTGGGTCGGCGCGGGTCGGCGCGGTGCTCAATCGATTCTATATCAGCCGCTTGCTGTACCAGGCCTTCGCTCAGCAGGAAGCCCGCCACCAGCTCGGCATCGTGGCCGGGCGTGCGCATGGTCACGGCCAGCGTGTGCGTGAGGCGGTGGTCGGCGGGGCCATAGCCCAGGCTGATTTCGAGCGGTGCCTCCACGGCCAGCAAATCAGTCGCCGCCGTAACGACCTCGCCCACCACGCGCTGCACGGTGGTGCGCTCAGCGCTAGCAAGGGACGGCGGCTGGGGGGTAGGCATGGTTGTAAGTTTCTGGTTCTTGGTTAGGCTGGCTCACGCGCCGGCTGCTTCTGCGTCTTCTGCGTAAACCTCCGCGTCCTCTGCGGGCTAAAAAACGCAAGGAGCCGACAACGCAGCACTAAGCTACCTGCAAGTAGCTCACCATCAAGGCGGCAGCCTGGCGGGCGGCGCTGTGCTGGCCCAGCTTCTGGCGCAGCTCGGCGTAGCCGGCGCGCTGCCGGGCAATGTACTGCTGGTCAGTAAGCAGGCGCTTGAGCTCATCGAGCAGGTTGCGGGCCGTGAAGCCACCCTGGATAAACTCGGCTACCACCTCGCGGCCCACGATGAGGTTGACCAGCGAAATGTACGGCACCTTTATAACCGCCTTCACAATGAGGTAGGTGAGGCCGCTGGTGCGGTAGCACACCACCTGCGGCACATTGAACAAAGCTGTTTCGAGGGTAGCCGTGCCGCTGGTGACGAGCGCCGCGCTGGCCCGGCTCAACAAGTCAAATGCCTGGTCAAACACTAGCTTAATTCCATTGCGCTCAAAGTGTTGGTAATATGCGCGGTCGAGGTTACTCACGCCTGCCACCACAAACTGATACTCCTGAAACGCGGGTAGCACGGCCAGCATTTCGTGCAACATCTCCTCGATTTCCTGCTTGCGTGAGCCCGGCAGCACGGCAATAATCTGGCGCTTGGGGTCGAGGCCATGCTGGGCCATAAAGCCGGGGTCAGGCTGGAAATTCGCCACCTCATCGGCCGTCGGGTTGCCGATGTAATCTACCTTGTAATCGAAGCGCTGATAGAACTCCTCCTCAAAGGGTAGAATCACGAACATCTTGTCCACCAGCACTTTTATCTTCTCTACCCGGCTCTGGTTCCAGGCCCAGATTTTAGGTGAGATATAGTAAAACACCCGAATGCCCTGCGCCTTGGCCCAGGCCGCCATGCGCAGGTTGAAGCCACCGTAATCGACCAATATCAGCACATCGGGCTGGTAGGCCAGAATGTCGGCCTGGCACTGCTTCAAAAACCCCCGAAATTTGAGCAGGCTGGTCGCGGTTTCCCAAAAGCCCATCATGGCCAGTTCGCGGTAGTGGCGCACTAGGTGGCCGCCCTCCGCCTCCATCAGGTCGCCGCCCCAGTAGCGAAAATCGGCGCCAAGGTCCTGAGCCTTCAACTCGCGGAGCAGGTTGGCGGCGTGAGTGTCGCCGGAGCGCTCGCCGGCAATGAGGTAGTATTTCATCGTAATTATGCATTTGGAATTAGGAATTATGAATTGTTTCTCAAGTCATTGCGCTTCGGCAGACTCAATTCATCATTCATAATTTCGGCGTTAGCCGAAGTATTCCACTGCGTTGCGGGGCGTTTCATATAGTTTGACGCAGTGCAGCCGGGCCGAGCTGATGGCGGGTAACTCGCGCTCGATAATCTGCCAGAAGGCCACGGCCAGGTTTTCGGTGCTGGCCAGCTGGCCGGCCAAAAACGGCACGTCGAGATTAAGGTTTTTGTGGTCTACCTGGTCGGTGATGTGCGTGCGCAGCAGGTCGCTTAAAGCCTTGAGGTCCACCACGAAACCGGTGTCGGGGTCGGGCTGGCCCTTCACGGTCACTATCATCTCATAGTTGTGGCCGTGCCAGTTTTCGTTGGCGCAGGGGCCGAATACTTCCGCGTTGCGCTCCGGGCTCCAGGCGGGGTTGTAGAGCTTGTGGGCGGCATTGAAGTGCTCGCGGCGGCTGACGTATAGCATAAGGGGTTCCTGGTTTCTGGTTCCTAGTTGATGGGTGGTTACTAGTTGATTAGAACTAGTAACCCGCAACTAGAAACTCTTTTTCCGCAGCAAAGATACAAAAAACGGCACCCCCAGCAGGGCCGTGACCAGGCCCACCGGCAGGCCAGCGGGGGGGTAGAGCAGCCGCGCCAGCAGGTCGCAGGCCAGCAGAAAGCCGCCACCCAGCACCGCGCAAAACGCCAGATTAGCCCGGCCGGCCGTGCCCAGCAGTCCCCGCGTGAGGTGCGGCACCACCAGCCCCACGAAACCAATTGGCCCGCACAACGCCACTACCCCCCCCGTGAGGGCCGCCACCAGCCCCAGCAGCAGCCACCGCAGCCGCGCCACCGGCAGGCCCAGCGCCTGCGCCCGCTCCTCGCCCAGCAGCAGCAGGTTCAGGTCTTTTTGGAGAAAAACCAGCAGCCCCAGGCTGGCCACCAGCACGGCGGCCGGGTAGCTCAGCACCACCCAGCTGGCCCGCTCAAACGACCCGAACGCCCAGAAAACCACCGTCTGCAAATTGCCCTGGTCGGCCTTCAAAAATGTAATGAGCGAGCCCGCCGCCGCCGCCAACGCGCCCACCCCTACCCCCCCCAGCAGCAGCGACGCCGGCAGCACCCGCCCCCGCCGCGAGCCAATGGCCACCACCAGCACCGTGGCCAGCAGCCCGCCCGCCAGGGCCGCCAGCGGCGGCAAATACAGCCCACCCAGCGTGAGCGCCGGAAAAAACAGGTAGGTAATAATCGCCCCCAGCGACGCCCCCGACGCCGTGCCCAACAAATACGGGTCGGCCAGCGGGTTCGTCACCAGCGTCTGCAGCAGGTAGCCGCTCAGCGCCAGGCTCGCGCCCGCCAGCCACGCCAGCAGCAGGCGCGGCAGCCGCAGCTCCACCAGCACCAGCTGGGCCGGGTCGGTGGGGTCGTAGTGCCGCAGCGTGCGCAGAATAAACGCGTAGCTGGTGACGTACGAGCCCACGCGCAGCCCCAAAACCAGCAGCAGCAGCGTGAGCAGCGTGCCCGCGAGCAGCCAGCGGCCGGGGTGCGTAGCGGGCATAGCTTAGTTCGTTAAAAGAGCGCGCAACTCACGCACCGCTTCCACCACGCGGGGGCTCGGGCGCTGGAGCAAATTAGGCGTGGTGGCGAATACGCGGCGGTTCTGGTAAGCGCGCGTGCGCCGCAACTCGGGGTTATTCTTAAAAAACGTGCTGTCGAGCTTCCCAAACCGGCCGCCGAGCAATACATCCGGGTTCAGCTTCAAAATATACTCCCGCGTGAGGGCCGGAAAGGGCTGCGGGAAGGTATCGCGCACCGCATTTTGCCCGCCCGCCAGCCGAATCTCGTCCGTGAACAGCGTGTTCTGACCGTAGGCATAAATCGGGTCGGCCGAGGCCAGGGCCAGCACCTGGGGCCGGCGGGGGGGGGGGTAGGGCCGGCTGCCAACTGGTCGAGCTGCGCTTGCAGCGAATCGGTGAGGTGGCGGGCCTGCGCCGGGCGGCCCAGCAGCCGGCCCAAGTCGTTGAGGCCGCGCAACACGTCGGCCACCCGCCGGTATTTCTGGTAATAGACCGGGATGCCGAGCTGCCCTAGGCGCGCCGCCGCGTCGGGCGGCGTCATGCCTTCTACCGTAAAAACTACGTCGGGCCGCAGGGCCACGAGTCGCTCCAAATCGAGGGGGTAGGAGCTCACCAGCGGCTTGCGCAGCGCGGCGGCCGGGTAGTCGTCGGCTTGGGTGCGGGCAATGATAGTGGCCGTATCGGCCACGGCATACAGCATTTCGGTGAGGCTGGGGGCCAGTGCCAGCACCCGGCGCGGGTGGGCGGGCAGGGTCAGCTCCCGGCCCAGGTCGTCGCGCACTTGCACGGTAGCCAGGGGGGTAGCCGGTTTATTTTCGGACTGGCAAGCCACCAAACCGGCCAGCAATAGACTACTAATAAGCCAAACGCGCATGGCCGCAAAGGTAGCCCGAACGGGCGCGGCAGGGTACCTTTGAATAGCGGAGGGTAAGCTTTGGCTTGCCGCTCGTAATTCAGTAGGATTTCGCCCCACGGCAAGCTAAAGCTTACCATACATTCTGTTATGATAGTCGTCACCGGCGCCGCCGGCTTCATCGCCAGCTGCCTTGTCTCCCGCCTCAACGCCGCCAATTTCAACGATTTGGTGGTGGTTGACAACTTCGCCATCGAGAAAAAGCTACCCAATATATTGGGCAAAAAGTTGCGCGAGTACGTGGACCGCGAGGAGTTTTTCGACTGGCTCGCTGCCCACCACGAGCAGGTGGAGTTCGTTTTCCACCTCGGTGCCCGCACCGACACGGCCGAGCAGGACCCCGCCGTTTTCGACGTGCTCAACCTCCACTACAGCCAGCAGATGTGGCTGGCCTGCGTGCGCTACAACCTGCCGCTCGTGTACGCCAGCAGCGGTGCCACCTACGGCGACGGTCGCCTCGGCTACTCCGACCAGGACGACGCCCTACCCCTCCACCTGCGCCCGCTCAACCCCTACGGCGACTCGAAAAACGACTTCGACAAGTGGGCCCTGGCGCAGGAAGAAAAGCCCTATTTCTGGGCTGGCCTCAAGTTTTTCAACGTTTACGGCCCCAACGAATACCACAAGGGTCGCATGGCCTCGGTCATCCTGCACGCCTTCCGCCAGATTCGCGAAAACGGCAGCATGCAGCTCTTCCGCTCGCACAACCCCGAATACGTGGATGGTGGCCAGATGCGCGACTTCATTTATGTGAAAGACGTGGTGGAAGTGTGTTACTTCCTGCTGCACCACCGCACACACTCAGGCCTCTACAACCTCGGCACCGGCCAGGCCCGCACCTTCCAGGACCTCGCCCTCAACACCTTCGCCGCAATGGGCCAGCCCGCCGACATCCGCTTCCGCGACACCCCCGAGGACATCCGCGACACCTACCAGTACTTCACCGAAGCCGACATGCGCAAGCTGCGCAGCATTGGTTACGACCTGCCATTCGCGTCGCTGGAAGAAGGCATCCGCGATTACGTGCAGGGATACTTGGTGCCAAACACGTATTATTAAGCAACCCTTCGCTCCCTTCGCTATGGCCTCCCCCACTGCCACCTGCCCGCGCCCGGCCAAAAAGCCAGCAGCTCCAAAGCTAACCGCCGCCGCTGTTGAAGCTACTGCCGATGCCTTTCTGGCCGCCTTCAAAGCGCTGCCCAGCAAGGTGCAGTGGCGCGTTGTGCAGTTGCTTGAGGAGTATGAAGACGAGCTCGACGAAGCGCAGCTAGCCGCTGACAAGGCAGCAAACCCGGAAGATTATGACCGGAAAAATTCTATTACCCTTGAGGAATACTTGCAGGAAAGAGAGGTGCGAAATACGCAAAGCAATGGCGAACAGTCACTTGCTGCATGAAAAAACCGCTATCTCCTAAACTGACCGCTGACACAACCCGCCGCTATACCGTTAAGCTAACGAAAACGGCCCAGAAGCAATTAGATAAGTTACCAGACACCCAAATCGAACGCATTAAAGTAGAATTGCTCGAACTCGCCAGTAATCCCCGGCCTTCCGGTGTTAAAAAGTTAAAAGGCCAGGAGGGCTACCGAATTCGGTTTGGTGACTACCGAATTATGTATTCCATTTTCGACGACGTTCTGCTGGTCGAAGTAGTGAAAGTAGGACAACGCGGAAATTTCTACAATAAGTAGGTAGATGTGCCCGATTGAAGCGAGTCTAAATGAACCATGTTCCTACTGGTCAGAAGAATAGTTACAGTATCGCACCTGAGCACAGTACTTCACCGAGGCCGACATGCGCAAGCTGCGCAACATCGGCTGACCACCCGTTCGCGACGCTTCAAAAAGGCATCCGCGATTACGGGCAGGGATATTTATTGGAAGGCGCTTACTATTAGCATTTACAAATACTTGCCAGTAGCATGTATGATTTAGAATTGCTCAAACTTCACTTAGAAGCACATTGGGGCAAAAGTACTGGCCAGCAATTTTGCATTCCAGACCCGCATAGAAAGATGCCTATCGCTTTCCGAGTGCTGGAATTTCCCCCTGGCGGAGCTCATGATTTCTGGATTTACTCTACGCTCGGTATGTCGATTGATATGGATGACCATTGCATAGAGCTACACGTATTTTCTCAAAACCAGGATGTTGGTTTAGTTGAATTACTGACGGTTACCGCATCATTTCATCGTAACGATACTCCTTTAGACTTACATCACAGCGTTTATATTGGCCAACCCTGGCAAGATAATTCTTTATGTGACCACGCATTTCTGTCGTTGCCATACCTAGACGGA
This sequence comes from Hymenobacter psoromatis, assembly GCA_001596155.1. Taxonomy (NCBI): domain Bacteria; kingdom Pseudomonadati; phylum Bacteroidota; class Cytophagia; order Cytophagales; family Hymenobacteraceae; genus Hymenobacter; species Hymenobacter psoromatis. Next base: position 2,041,838 of record CP014771.1, read on the forward strand.
GAAGAACTGGAAGTTATCAATTTTAATGATAACCACCTACAAAATCTTTGGCTCCTACCTATCACTGAAGGTGAGCGAGATTATAAAATGGAGCACGGTTGGATTGCCTTGGAGGAATTGTTTGAAACCAACAACCTCAATTACTTAGACCCTAACAGAGCTTCTTACGCATAAAAAAAGCAGACCAACTGGTCTGCTTTTTTTTCTATTTAGTCCCCGCCGACTTCGTCGCGCTGGCGGCCCTACCCCCTGGTTTTAGCAGGGCGGCGTAGCGGTTAGGGTCGTTGAGCACGGCCACGGCGGCCTGGATATTGGGGTCGTCGTCGAAGCCTGCTTCGGTGCGGCCCTTCTCGTAGTAGTAGCGCGAGGCGATTTCTTCCTCCAGCAGCTCCCGGATTTCGGGTTTGAAGCGCTGCAAGTCGTTGGTTTTGTTGGCGGCTACTTTGCGCTTGATGGCGTCCAACTCGGGCTTCACGTCTTCGTAGTGCTTCTCTTCCTTCACCTTTTTGGTGAGGTCGGTGAGCACACGCTCGGCGTCGGTGCTGTAAGCCATGCTCTTGCCTTGCAGATACGTAACAAACTTCTGATAATCAGCATCCGACAGCTTGAATTCGCGGGCCGGCGCGATGGTAGCGTGCTCGGCGCGGTAGCGGGTAGCGTAGTCGAAGAGGTAGCTCTTCTGGATGAGCACGCGGGTGATGTCGGCGATTTCGCGGTCCTGTATATCAATGTCTGGGGCCACGCCGCCACCATCGTACACAATGCGGCCGGCAGCAGTTTTGAAGGCTGTGCGCAGCGAATCCGGGAATTTGCTCAGCGCGCCATCGTCAGCGCGGTGTGAGTAGTCGATTTCCTGAATGCAGCGTCCGCTCGGAATGTAATACTTGGCAGTCGTCACCTTCAGCTGCGAGTTATAGCTCAGCGGCCGGGTAGCCTGCACGAGGCCCTTGCCGAAGGTGCGCTCGCCCACGAGCACGGCGCGGTCGTAGTCCTGTAACACGCCCGACACGATTTCCGACGCCGACGCCGAGCGGTTGCTCGTGATGATGGCAATCGGTATCTGGGTATCGAGCGGCACGTCAAGGGCCTTATACGTCTTGTTCCACTCCGTCACTTTACCCTTAGTGCTCACCACGTCGAGGCCCTTGTCCACGAACAAGTTAGAGATATTCACGGCCTCGTTGAGCAACCCGCCGGGGTTGTCGCGAATATCAAAAACCAGCTTTTTCGCGCCTTTCTCCTTGAGCTTTATTACGGCGTTTCGCACTTCGCGGCCGGCATCCATCGTGAAGCCGCCCAATTGAAAATACCCAATGTCGTTGGTCAGCATGCCGTAGTAGGGCACGTTGTCCACCTGAATTTTATCGCGGGTAATATCGATTTGGACCGGCTTATCCTGGCCGTAGCGCGTCACCATCAGCTTCGCCACCGAGCTGGCCTGGCCCTTGAGCAGCTTACTGATATCGGCGTTCGTCTTTTTATCAACGTTGATGTTGTTGATAGTCAGGATTTCATCGCCAGGTAGCAAGCCGGCCTTTTGGGCGGGGTAACCCTCGTAGGCGCTCTGCACCACCGTTTTGCCGTTGCGCTTCACCACTACCGCCCCAATGCCGCCGTACTGGCCGGTCGTGAGGGTGCGGAAGTCCTCAATATCGTCCTCGGGGATGTAGTTAGTGTAGGGGTCCAGCGATTTCAGCATCCCGTCGATGCCCGTTTTCACCAGCTTGCCGGGCGTAATCTCGTCCACGTAGTACGTGTTCACTTCCTTAAAGAGGGTAGCGAAGATGTCGAGGTTCTTGGCAATCTCAAAATATCGCTCGCTATCGGACGCGGCCCGAAAGCTAACAAGGCCGAGCGCGCCCAGACCCAGGGTAGCGAGTAATTTTTTACGGTTTGTCATCGGGCAGAAAGATAATAAAGAATGCCGGAGGAAACGCTACCTAAATAGCGATTCTCATTTTCTCCCAATTCATTCTTCGTTTCTTAGTGAAGAGTTGCCTACCTATGGTGCAGGTTGCACCGTGGCTTCGGCCAGCAAACGATTCAGCCCGGAAATTAATTTTTTTTCTATCAGCCCCAGCTCACTTTTTTCTTTGCCCGTGTACAAAATACCTAACAGCGCCACCGGATGGCCGTTTTCGGCTTCCAGCAAGCGGTATTTATTCAGGCGGTAAGCCTCGCGCATCAGGCGCTTGAGGCGGTTGCGGTCCACGGCCCGCTTAAACGTGCGCTTGGGCACTGTGATGAGTACTTCGGGGGGGGTAGTGGTGCGCGCCGATGCCGGCAGCCAGGTAAGGCGCAGCGGATAAACCCCTAGCGACGGGTTCTGGCGATTAAAAAGCTGCTCGATGCGCTTTTTGCTGCACAGGTGCTCCGCTTTGGGGAAAGTGTACGTTCGGCCAGTGGGCGGCGGCGCGCTGGCGGCGGAGAGCTCGGTCACGATAATAGAAATAGCGAAGCCGCATTGTGGCGGAGGTTATTCCTGGCCAAGCCAGAAAATTACCTACTCCAACAATGCGGCTACCTGCCAGCCAAACGCTATCAGCTAGCTACTAACAGCTTGACAGCCTAGCGCTTGTGACGACCTTCGTCCGATACGGTGAGGCGCTTGCGGCCTTTGGCGCGGCGACGGGCCAGCACGTTACGGCCGTTAGCGGTTTCCATACGGTTGCGGAAACCGTGCTTGTTGCGGCGCTTGCGCTGCGAGGGTTGATAGGTACGTTTCATGTCCGGTCAAATTGCGAGTTGGGCCGGCAAAGGTACGAATTTCGTTTTAGAATAGCAAGGGCTGAACGATAATGTAAAACGGAGTGGCACTCCGTTGCCAGCAAGCCGTAAAACAGGGGGCAGGCTGCCCTACCCCCCCTGCCTTGCCGCAACCTGCGCCCAAACGGCGCGCCGCGCCATTTTACTTTGCCAGTCGCCTTCAATTTCGTCCATGACCTACTACCACGTTTCCTTCGAAAATCCGCTCACGTTTTACCTTCAGATTCAGCTTATGGTGGAAGTGCCGGCCGAGGCTGACGGCCCGCTGGCCTTACAGCTGCCTGCCTGGCGGCCAGGTCGTTATGAACTGCAAAATTTCGCGCAAAAAATCCAGCGCGTCGAAATCAGCGATGCCGAGACGGACGTGCCCCTACCCTACCGCAAAGTGACCAAGGACCGCTGGGAGGTGCCCGGCGCGGCGGGCCGCAGCGTGCGCGTGCGCTACAATTTCTACGCCCACCAGATGGATGCCGGCGGCTCGTGGCTAGATGCCACGCAGCTCTACCTCAACCCCGTGCAGGCCCTGATGTATGCCGAAGGCCAGCAGGATGCGCCCTGCCAGCTCACCCTGGACCTGCCCGCCGACTGGCGCCTGGCCTGCGGCCTGCCCCAGACGCTGCCCAACACGCTGCAAGCCAGCAATTTTGACCAGCTGGCCGACTCGCCGCTCATTGCCAGCCCCAGCATTCAGCACCAGCAATACGAGGCGGGCGGCGTGCCCTTTCACGTGTGGGCGCAGGGCGAGGAAGCTTTGCCAAACTGGCCAAGGCTATTGGCCGATTTCAAGGCGTTTTCGGAGGAACAGATTCAGCTGTTCGGCAGCTTTCCAGTGGCTGACTATCACTTTCTTAACCAATTTTTGCCCTACAAGCACTACCACGGCGTGGAGCACCACAATTCGACGGTGATTGTGCTGGGTCCGGCCGAGGCGCTGATGCACGAGGCGCTGTACAAAGAGCTGCTGGGCGTGAGCTGCCACGAGCTATTTCATACCTGGAACATCAAGGCCATTCGCCCGGCCGAAATGCAGCCCTACGACTACGCCCGCGAAAATTATTTTCGCACCTGCTACATCGCCGAGGGCATCACGACCTACTACGGCGAATATTTGCTGGCGCGCAGCCGCGTGCGCACGCCGGCCCAGTATTTTGAGGAACTGAACGGCGTGCTGCGCAAGCACTACGACGACGTAGGCGGCCAGAACCTGAGCCTGGCTGATGCCAGCATGGACCTCTGGCTCGACGGCTACCGGCCCGGCGTGCCCGACCGCAAGGTGAGCGTCTATCACAAGGGCGCGCTGGCCGCGCTGCTGCTCGACCTCACCATCCGGCAGCTGCACGGCCACGACCGCAGCCTCGACGACGTGATGCGCCGCCTCTACGACGACTTTGGCAAAACCGGCATCGGTTACACTGATGAGGACTATGCCCGCATTGTGAGCGAAGTAGCCGGCCGCAAAATGCAGGTGTATTTTGATAAATTTATCAACGGTACCGCGCCCTTGCAGGAGCCGCTTGACAAGGCGCTGCACACTGTCGGTTGCCAGTTGGTGGCAACTGAAAACGCTTCGGCTTCGGAGGGTATTTTCGGCTTTCGCACGGTGGTGAAAAACGAGCGCACGGAGGTAACTTACATATGGCCCGGCTCGCCGGCCGCCGCCGCGCTCACCGTCGATGATGAAATCGTGGCCATCAACGGCCGCCGCGTCGATATGAATCTGCAAAGCCTGCTCAGCATCGACGCGCCGCACTACGAGGTAGCCGTGTTTCGGCAGAATCGACTACTGGTAGTGGAGCTGGCTGCGCAGCGAGGGGTAGGGTTTGGCCCGCGCTACGCGGTGGAGAAGCTGGCGGAGGCCGACGAGGCGCAGCGGGCGGGGTTTCAGAAGTGGATGGGCTGGGCATTTTAAGCAGCTTGCTTCCCAGCCTTTAAGTTTATACTTTTCCACTATGAAGCACTCTTATTGGCTGCTGCTGTTGCTAATTGCGTGCGAACACGCCAAGCCTGATTCTCAAAAATCGAGCTTTCAGGCCAAGCCTCATCATACTGAAAAACAGCCAATCGTTGCAGCTGAGCCTACCGTAGCTTTTACCTCCGGCGACCGCGCTACCAATGGGCTAAATGATACGCTGCACGTCAGTCAGGGTATCGTGCTTCGGTTGGAACCAGGTAGCAAAAGTGACTTTGCCAAAGTAGCGCGCAGCCAGCCTTCGTTTTCTGAGACTCACCTCATCCGGCAAAAAGGTAACGGTCGGGTATATCGCGTTGACCATACGCTGATAATACGGCCTTTTAACGGGCCAGCGCTACGCTTTTCCGACGATACTCATCAAATGCGGGGGGATGAAAATGAGGATATGGACACTCGCTGTGAGTTTTTGGGTAGTGTACCCGGCCAGTCGATAGCTTGCAATATGAACGTTATCAACCCTTTCTCATCAACAAATATTCGGGCCGCGCTACCTTACTCTCCTGGGACCCAGAAATCTCGCCTAATCGGCAATTTCTGCTTATTGCTACCCCCGGCTTAGATATCGAAAGTTTACTTAATGGACTTGAGTTGCTCACCATTTCTGACCATGAAGTGAATTCTTCATGGACTAAAACACTGAATAACTGGCAGCCGCAGCAAGTGCGGTGGCTTGACAACCACACGATAGCTATTGAGCAGTTGCGCTTCGAGCCTAAAGTGGATACCACTTACGTACGGCTGCTGCTTCCCAACTAAAAACGCCCCGCTTCATCGGTCTGTCGATGAAGCGGGGCGTTTCTTTGAAAGGTGTGGCCCTTAATGCTTGGCGTCGCCGCCTTTGCCCACTTTGCCTTTGTTGACTGACATTGGCTTGTTGCCCTGCGGGTTGCTGCGAATTTTGTTGACCCCGCTGCCGGCGTCGTTGCCATCGGTAGTGTTGCCGTGACCTGATACCTGATTATCGTTCGGGTTTTGCACCTGGGTGCTTTTTTTCTTGGTATTCTCGAACGGGTCAACGGACGTCTTTTTGTCCTTTGGGTCGGAGTTTTTATGAGCTAATGACATGGCGGGAAAAGGATTAGTGAGCGTGTCCTTAGTGTACCCGCCAACGAGCCGCAGGGTTGCCCCTACCCCCCGTTTTCTTGCCGAAGCCGGCTTACTCGGCCAGCTTCTCCAGCGCCGCCCGAAACGCGGGCGTGTCGTAGTCGGCCATGCCATCGTGGCGGTCGGCCAGCCGCCCGGCGGGCGTGAGGATTACCGTGGACGGAATGGAGGGCGAATCGAAGGGCGCGGGCAGCGGCGCGGCCGGAAAAAACACCGGCAGTGTGTAACCCTTGCGCTTCAATAAGGCCCGCGCTTTATTTGGATTCTCATCGAGCGAGATGAGCACGAAGGCGACTTTGGCGGTGTCCGTTTTTTGGTAGAGGGCTTGCAGGCCGGGCATTTCGGCCAGGCAGGGCGGGCACCAGCTGGCCCACAGGTTCACGAGCACCACCTTGCCCCGAAACTGGCGCAGGTTGGCCGGGTGGCCAGCGAGCGTGTACAGCGGCAGGGGGTAGGGATAGTCGGCGCGCGCACTGGCAAATTGCACGGGCAGCGCCGCCCTACCCCCGTCTGGGGCCGTGGGCGGCGCAGCGCGCCACAAGCCGGTTGCCAACAGGCCGCGCTGCAACGTGCTGAGTACGGGCAGGCGCAGGTCAGTCGTCATCACCACCGCGAAGGCGGCGAGGAAGACGATTTCGCCCAGGTTTTTGCGTAGCCAGGAAGGCATGATTAGGGTTTCTTTTCTGTCATTGCGAGCAGAGCGAAGCAATCGCACCTGAACGACCGGCGTAGGTATCGTTCGGGTGCGATTGCTTCGCTCTGCTCGCAATGACGCCTGTTGAAACTACGCCGTGACGCCCATTGGCTGCACGCGCACCAACTCTTCAAACTGCGCTTCGCGGGCTTCGATTTCTTCCTGCGTCAAGTTTAATAACCGCTCGGTGCCGAATTTTTCGACGCAAAACGAGGCCATTGCCGAGCCGTGGATGACGGCGCGCTTGAGGTTTTCGAACGAGCAGTCGTCGGTGGCCGCGATGTGGCCGATGAAGCCGCCGGCAAAGGTGTCGCCCGCGCCGGTCGGGTCGAAGACTTCTTCGAGGGGTAGGGCCGGGGCGAAGAATATTTTATTCCTGTGAAAGAGCAGCGCGCCGTTTTCGCCCTTCTTGATGACCAAAAACTTTGGCCCCAGAGCCAGGATTTTGCGGGCGGCCTTCACCAGCGAGTGCTCACCGGACAGTTGCCGGGCTTCCTCGTCGTTGATGCTGAGCACGTCAATCATCTCGATGGTGGCCAGCAGGTCGTCGGGGGCCGAATCCATCCAGAAATTCATCGTGTCGAGCACGATGAGCTTGGGGCGGTTCACGAGGCGCTCAATGACAAGGCGCTGCACCTGGGGCGCCAGGTTGCCCAGCATCAGGTACTTGCAGTCCTGATACGCATCGGGGATGAGCGGGTCGAACGAGCCGAGCACGTTCAGCTCAGTCGTGATGGTTTCGCGCGAGTTGAGGTCCTGGCTGTACTTGCCCGACCAAAAAAACGACTTTTCGTCGGGCTTGATTTGCAAACCTTCGGTATCAACACCGTGGGTTTCCAGAATCTGAATGTCGGACGGCGGGAAGTCGCCCCCCACCACGGCCACCAGGTTCACGGGCTTGGTCGAGTACGAAGCCGACAGGCTGATATAAGTAGCTGCGCCACCGATGATTTTGTCGGTTTTGCCAAAAGGAGTTTCCAGGGCGTCGAAGGCCACGGAGCCGATTATGAGAAGGCTCATTGCGGGAAATTAGAGAGGGTAGAGAAGTAGGCGATGGATACCCAACTATTCAATTAACAAAAAAGTCCCCGGATTCGCATCCGGGGACGTTGAAGAGGGTAAATAATGGGGTTCGAACCCACGACCTTCGGAATCACAATCCGATGCTCTAACCAGCTGAGCTATATCTACCATGTGTGCTTTGGGAGTGCAAAGATACGCAGGGTACTGAAATTTGCAAAGAAAATCGTTTGTCCTTGCGAGCGAAGCGCGGCAATCGCACCCGAACGATAGACGCACGACCGGTGTGAGTTTCGTTCGGATACGATTGCCGCGCTTCGCTCGCAAGGACAAACGATTCTATTACGCTCGCCCCAAAGAAGAAACAGGATGCGCAGCAAAATATCCCGACCTTTGCCACATGGACACCCCATTTGCCTTCGCCGACTTTAAGCTTAACAAGCAATTACTCACCGCCGTAGCCGAGGCGGGCTTCACCGAGCCCACGCCGGTGCAGGTGCAGACCATTCCGCTGCTGCTGGCCGGGCACGACGTGCTGGGCATTGCCCAAACCGGCACCGGCAAGACGGCCGCTTTCGGCCTACCCCTGCTCATGAAGGTGAAGTATGCGCAGGGCGAGCACCCGCGCGCCCTGGTGCTGGCCCCGACCCGCGAGCTGGCCATTCAGCTCGAAAAACACCTTAAAGCGCTGGCCACCTACACCGATTTGCGCATTTATGCCATCTACGGCGGCTTGGGGCCGAAGACGCAGATTGAGACTATCAAGGCGGGGCTGGATATTCTCATCGCTACCCCCGGCCGGCTGATGGAGATTTATCTGAAGGGCGACCTCATGCTGAAAAATATTCAGACGCTGGTGCTCGACGAGGCCGATAAGATGATGGACATGGGCTTTATGCTCCAGATTCGGGCCATCTTGGAAATCATTCCGCGCAAGCGCCAGAACGTGCTTTTTTCGGCCACGATGCCCGAGCGGGTGGCGGTGCTGAGCGAAGAATTTCTGGAATTTCCGGTGCGCGTGGAGGTAACGCCGCCGGCCCAAACAGCCCAGACCATCACCCAGAGCCTGTATGAGGTGCCCAACCTGGCCACCAAAATTAACCTGCTCGAATACCTGCTGCACCGCGACGCGGCCGAGATGACGCGGGTGCTGCTTTTTACCCGCACCAAGGAAAACGCCGACCAGGTGGCCGCCTTCCTCAAGCGCAAAGCGCCCGTGGGCGAGGTGCGCGTGATACACGGCAACAAGGGCCAGAATGCCCGCATGAACAGCATGGACGCCTTTAAGGAAGGCGGTGTGCGCTATTTGGTGGCTACCGACGTGGCGGCCCGCGGCATCGACGTGCCGCAGGTGAGCCACGTGGTGAACTTCGACGTGCCGCTGATTTTTGACGACTACGTGCACCGCATCGGGCGCACCGGGCGGGCGCGGCACGCGGGCGCGGCCATCACCTTCGCCGACCCCACCGAGCGCCAGCACATGGAGCGCATCGCAGAGCTTATCAATCAGGAAATTCCGCTGCTGACCATCCCGGAGGAAGTCTCGCTGACCAACACGCCCTTCATCGAAAAGCAGGTGCAGGACCGCACGCTCGACGAGCAGCGCCGCCGCCAGGACCCCGATTTCAAGGGGGCTTTCCACGAAAAAAAGGAGTGGATAAAGCCCGGCGTGACGATTGATAAGCGCACCGGCAAAGCCTTCGAAGAAGGCAAGCACCACAAGAAAAGCCAGAAGGGCAACAAGAAAAACCCTGGCAAAAAAGGCGCTTCGGCACCGGGCATGAAGGCTATCCGGGCGCGTCCCAAGCGGCGCAGTAGCTAACGGGCTGCCCACTGGCACAAAAAAGAGCGTCGCGCAAAGTTGAAACTTCGCGCGACGCTCTTTCTTTTCTACCCCCCCCTTACAACGGCGGAGCCGGGTTACTGGACGTTACGTCGCCGATGGTAGTGGTAGCCCGTGAGATATACTGGGCCGAAGCCGCCACTGCCTCAGTGCCATCGCTGCCCGTGAGCCACTGGTACGAGATGCCCGCCAAGGCCCCCCCCAGCAGCGGTGCCACCCAAAACAGCCACACTTGCTGCAAGGCCAGGCCGCCCAGAATCAGGGCTGGACCTAGCGAGCGGGCCGGGTTGACGGAGGTGTTGGTGACCGGAATGCTGAGCAGGTGAATAAGGGTGAGGCCCAGGCCAATGGCAATGGGGCCGAACCCCTTGGCCGCCCGCGCATCGGTAGCGCCCAGAATAATGTAGAGGAAAATCATCGTCAGCAATGTTTCGGTGACGAAGCAGGCGAGCAATGAGTAACCGCCCGGCGAGCCCGCACCGTAGCCATTGGCAGCCAAGCCGTTGGTAGCTATGTTGTAGGCTGGCGAGCCCGAGGCAATGACGTAGAGCACACCCGCCCCCGCCAGGCCGCCCAGCACCTGCGCCACCCAATAGGGCAGCAGGTTGCGGCCCGCAAAGCGCCCACCCAGCCACAAGCCCAGGCTCACGGCGGGGTTGAAGTGACCGCCCGAAATGTGGCCAAACGCGAATGCCATCGTGAGCACCGTGAGGCCGAAGGCCAGCGATACGCCCAGGAGCCCGATTCCTACTTTGGGGAAGCCGGCCGCCAGCACGGCACTGCCGCAACCTCCCAGCACCAGCCAGAAGGTGCCAATAAATTCGACGGCCAGCCGACGCGATATAGCCGCCTGCACGGGGGCTGGCTCGGCCGGTAGCTCCAGCGCAACGGGAACAGTAGTAACAGCGGACATAGAATGAGAATAGGCGTGAGTGTAAACTCTCTTTAGCCCGCCTTTTTGTTGGCAAAAAGGCGAAGTAACGCTTATACGAAATGACCTGACTGGCAGCTATTTCTTATAGATGCTTTGCAACGAATCTCAGCGATGCAACGCGTAGCTAATGGTGCAGTATGTGCCCGATGCGAACGCTGGCCAGCGTGAGCACACTACCCCACAGCACAGCGCTCCAGAACATGTGCAGCATAATGCGCTGGCGCGGCACGCCCAGCAGGGTGGCCACCACGGTGCCGCCGATGGGCGAAAGCAGCACGGGTGTCAGAAACGCGATGCCGCCCATGCCAAAGCGCTTGAAGACCTTGATGATATTGCGCGAACGCTTGGAAAAAACCGGCACCCGGCGCAGGCGGCGCTGCTGCTGCCGGTGCCGCACCCAGGCCCTACCCACCCCCGAAATGATGAAGACGCTCGTCATCATACCCGCCACCGTGAGGCACAGCGTGGGCCAGAAACCCAGCCCCATGCTACTGCCCGCTAGCGGGCCACCCAAAAATTTTACGGTGCTGAGCAGAAATACAGTGGCAAGCTTCATGGCAAAATGTAACACTAATACAGGAATAACAATAAAATAGCTGGCAAACCTGCTTGATGAGACAGGAATGGCAACAAAAATAGACAATTTCCTGTATCAGTTTACGCGCTAGGCCTCGAAATTTTAGTTATCAATGTACTATGCTGCTTTCGTGCCGGATTTCGCAGCGGTCGGCCGAGCTACATTTTTTAGCTTGAAGACCCTACCAATTCGGTCAGCAAAAACAGGCACTTAATGAAGGTACAACAGCACCAGGAAATACTCCCTACTTACAATCCTAAATTTTACTACCAAAAGCCAAGTCGCCGGCATCGCCCAGGCCGGGGATGATGTAGGCCTGCTCGTTGAGCTTTTCATCGACGGCCGCCAGCCAGAGCGTGGCCTCGGGAATTTCGCGCATGACGTAGGCTACCCCCTCGGGCGAGGCGATAACGGCCGCGATATGCACCTGGCGCGGCGTGCCGAAGCGCAACATGGCGCGGTAGGTTTGCACCAAGCTTTTGCCGGTGGCCAGCATGGGGTCGGCCAGGATGAGCACGCGCTCATCGAGGCTGGGCGCGGTGAGGTAGTCGAGCTGCACCTGCACCTGGGCCGTGCCCTCAATGCGGTAGGCGGCGGCAAACGCGCTGGGGCTCTGGTCAAAATAATTGAGGAAGCCTTGGTGAAACGGCAGGCCGGCGCGCAGCACGGTGGCCAGCACCGGGAAATCGCGGAGCAGCTGGCTCGGGGCCTCGCCCAGCGGCGTGCGCACGGCCTGCGGCGTGTAGCTGAGCTGGGCGCTGATGCGGGTGGCCATAATTTCGCCCAGGCGCTCCAGGTTGCGGCGGAAGCGCAGGCTGTCCTTCTGCACGTCCACGTCGCGGAGCTGGGCCAGAAAATGGTTGGCGATGCTGGGCTCGGCGCACACCACGTGCAGGCGTTCGGGCAGCGGGGGGGGGGTAGGGGCAGCAGAAGTCAGGGGCGCATCCATGAGGAAAACCAGTTGGGGGGAGTGAGGGTCAGGGCAGCGTATAGTACGGGCCGCGCCCCGAAATTGGCGAAGAAACGCCCAATCCCCGGCAACGTGCCTCCTTCAAAGTCAAACACCTGGCCCGGCTGGCCCGCGTGCCGGCGAATGGCATCATCGAGGAGCAGCATGGGCGCTTTGGCCGCGCGGCCGGCCGGCGTAACCGCCGCAAACAGGTAAATAACCCCGCCGCCGTGGCGCACGAACAGGGCACCGGCGAGCAGCTCGCCAGTGGCTGGCTGGCGCACTTGCCGTATCTCCGCCACGCCGCGCAGCTGGGCGGCCCGCACCAGCCGCCGCAACAAGTGGTAGTGGCGCGCCCGCAGCCCCGTGTCGGCGGGCCCACGATAGGTTTGAAACAGGCGAATCAGCTCTTCCATCTCCGCCTCCGAGCCCTCGGCAGCGCCCAGCGGCTGGGGCAGCAGCTGGTTTTTCCGCAGCCGGCGGCGATACTCGGCCGTGTAGCCTTGCAGCAGCGCCGGGTAGGCGGGCGCTAAATCGAGGTGGTAGGTGAGGCGCTCGGTGGCCTCGAAACCGGGGGGTAGGGCGGGCAGGGCCACGCCGGGCGGCAGCTGCTGGTAGAGCTGGCGGCAATACGTGGCGGCCAGCCGCAGGTAGTCGGCCAGCTCGTGGTGCTGGCTGGCGGGCGTCAGCACCAGGCCTAGCTGCTGGGTGAAAAGCGGCTGGTACGCTACCCTACCCCCCGGCCGCCACTTGGTGGGCAGCGGCAGCAGCGAGCGGTATTCGCCGGCCGGCCCCAGCTCGACCACGGCCGCCCAGCGGCCAGCCGTGGCGTGCAGCCACCACGCCTGCACGTAGGGCAGCGCGCCGGGGCTGGCAGCCACGCAGGCTTCCCAGTTGATGAGGTCGAGGTCAGGAAAGCGGAGCAGATGCAGCATTCTCTAATGGGTAGTGGGTAGTGGGTACTAAAGAACGTCATTCCGAGCTTGCCGAGGAATCTCGCTCGCATTGTGGAACAAAGCCCGAACGACTACGAGCGAGATTCCTCGGCAAGCTCGGAATGACGTTCTTTATTCCCCACTACCTACTACCCATTATCCATTACCTACTACCCATTCCCCATTACCCAAACCGGCCGACGTAATTTTGGGCGACTTGCCTTCTTTATGGTGATTTTTAGTTGATGAAATACTACTTATCCTTCTTGTTGCTTGGGCTGGCTGGCCCGCTCGCGGCGCAAACTACGCCTACCCCCCCCCCCGAGCCCAATTCGGCCAACTGGTATATTTTCAACAAGCCGCTGGCGGAAGATGCCAAAGCGCAGCAGCCCGAGCCCAGCGACGCGAAAGCGCTGCGCGCGTATGGCCGCCGGGCCTTGCGCACGCCGCGCACGCCCTACCAGGGCAATTTATACGTGCCGCTCGACCCGAATACCTACCGCCTGCTGGACCGCTACGCCATTAAGTACGGCCCCGATTCGTTGCACGACCCGCACACCAGCGTGCGGCCCTACACCCGCGCGGCGGCGGCGCACCTGGGCGAGCGCATGCTGGGCGAGGAAGCGCCGGATTCGTTTGACCCGGACAAGGCCACGCCCGGCTTATCGCGGGCTGATTTATTTAATGCCCAATATCTGCTCAAGGATAACTGGATGTATGCCGCGCAGGGCGACAGCCTCAACCAGAGCAAGCAGCCGTTTCTGACGTATTTCTACCGCGACCAGACCGACCTGTACAGCGTGCAGACCACCGATTTTTCCTTTCGCCTGAACCCCGTGCTGCTGTTGCAAGCCGGCGCGGACCGCGGCGACAACAGCATTGGCGGGCTGCGCTACGTGAACACGCGCGGCGCCGCTTTCGAGGGCATTATTGACCAGCGGCTGGGCTTCTACGGTTTTTTTGCTGACAACCAGGAGGCGGTGCCGGGCTGGGTGCAGGCGCAAATCCGGCGCGATAACATCGTGCCCCACGAGGGCTATTGGAAGGATTTTAAGACGGTAGGGGGCAGCGCCTACGACTTTTTTACGGCGCGGGGCGGCATCACCTACGCGGCGACCAAGCACATTAACGTGCAGCTTGCGCACGACCGCAATTTTATCGGCAACGGCTACCGCTCACTGATTCTAAGCGATTATAGCGCGCCGTATTTCTTTCTGAAGCTGAACACGCGGGTCTGGAAATTCAATTACCAGAATATTTTTGCCGAGCTTACGGCCCGCCGCAGCATCAGCGGGGCCGACTCGCTATACCCCAAAAAATACCTGGCCCTGCACCACCTCAGCCTCGACGTGACCGATAATTTCAACATCGGCATGTTTGAGTCGGAAGTATCGGGTGGGCCGGGGCGCGGGCTGGAACTCCAGTACCTGAACCCGGTTATTTTCTACCGCGCCATTGAGCAGCAGGTGGGCTCGACGGACAACGCGCTGCTGGGCCTCGACTTTAAGTGGAACATCAAGCACCGCGCTCAGCTCTACGGCCAGCTGGTGCTCGACGAGTTTAAGCTGAGTGAAATCAGGGCCGGCAACGGCTGGTGGAGCAACAAGCAGGCCATCCAGCTCGGCGGCAAGCTGATTGATTTGGGCGGCATCCGCAACCTGGATTTGCAAGTCGAATTCAATTATATTCGTCCCTACACCTATCAGCACGAGACCCTGTACACGGCCTACGAAAACTACCAGCAGCCGCTGGCTCACCCGATGGGCGCCAACCTGGCGGAGATACTCGGCGTGCTCAGCTACCAGCCCCTACCCCGCCTCAACCTGGTGGCGAAGGTTTTCTACTCCAAGCAGGGCCTGGACTATACGTATAGCCAGGTTGGCCAGCCCGTTCCCAATAGCAATTACGGCTCCAACCCCTTGCAGCCCTACAACAACCGCCCGCTGCTGCCCAATGGCCAGCTCCAGGATTACGGCTACCGGGTGGGCGGCGGCAACACCAGCCACCTCTTCCACGGCGACCTCACGGCCACGTACCAGCCGCGCCTCAACCTCTTTATCGATGCTACGCTCATCGTGCGCCATCAGTCGATTAATCAAGTGTTGACTTACCCGAACGGCGGGATGATTGGCAACGGCACGGAAGTGTACCCGTCGGTGGCGCTGCGCTGGAACATCGCCCAGCGCCTGAACGAATTTTAATCGCGGATTGACGCGGATTTCGCAGATTCGGACGGCGCGGGCTAGGGGTTTTTCTTTTTTCTTTTCGGCTGATGAGTACTACTACCTTTTTATATCGGCCGGTTAATCAGGCGGAGCTAGACCTGATTGCGGCCAGCGGCTGGCGGGCGTTTCCGCCCCGGCTGCCCGAGCAGCCTGTCTTCTATCCCGTGCTGAACGAGGACTACGCGGCGCAAATCAGCCGCGACTGGAACGTACCTTACTACGGCGTGGGCCACGTGGTGCGCTTCGCGGTTGACACGGACTACCTGGCGCAGTTCGCTGTGCAAAACGTGGGCGACGCGCAGCACAATGAGCTAGGAGTGCCCGCCGGGCAGCTCGCCGAATTCAACGAGCACATCCAAGGCCAAATTGACGTAACGGCTACCTTCCACCGTTGAGCAAGCTCGCCTCTCCCCCCTTCGCCAGCACCGCCCGCTGACGCTCGAATCTGCGAAATCCGCGCCATCCGTTAAATCTGCGATTTGAAGACTTACCTGCGCCTGCTGAGCTTTGCCCGCCCCTACGGTAATTTCCTGCCGCGGTATATCCTATACACTACGCTGGGAATATTCTTTGGCATTGCCAATTTCACGCTGCTCATCCCACTACTCAGCGTGTTATTCGACACGAAGAATATAGTAGCGACGGCGGTCCCGCCTACCCTGCCTCATTTTGCAGCTTCCTCGGCTTACTTACTCGAACTAGGGCATTTTCTACAAAAAGCCTTCTCCATTAGCTACGTCAAAGACCTTTTTAACTACCACCTTGCGCGGGTAGTGGCCACGAACGGTCGGCAGGGTGCCCTGGCCTACGTATGCGCTATCATTATCGTATCCGTCTTTTTTAGCAACGTATTTCGCTACCTGGGTGGCCGGTTGCTGGCCGGCGTGCGGGCGCGGGTGGTGCGCAACGTGCGCGGCACGCTCTTCGGCCGCATCACCGAGCTGGAGCTGGGCTACTTTTCGAACGAGCGCAAGGGCGACCTCATCTCGCGCCTCACCAACGACGTGCAGGAAGTCGAAATATCGGTGGTCAACACGCTCACGGCAGTCTTCAAAGAGCCCCTCAACATTGTCGGCATCTTCCTAATACTGCTTTCCATGTCGGTGCGGCTCACGCTGTTTTCGCTGGTGCTGCTGCCCATTTCGGGCGGCATCATCGCTAGCGTGTCGAAGCGGCTGCGGCGGCACGCCACCATCAGCCAGACCACGCTGGGGGCCATGCTTTCGGTGATTGAGGAAACGCTGGGCGGGATGCGGGTCATTAAGGGGTTTAATGCGCGCCGCTACGTGCTGGATAAGTTCGACTTTCAAAATGACCTCTACGCCCGCACCACCCGCGACATCGACAACACCCGCGACCTGGCCTCGCCGTTCTCTGAGTTTGCGGGCGTCACGGTGGTGGCGGGGCTGCTTTACTACGGCGGCTCGCTGGTGCTGAGCGGCCAGGCAGGGTTGTCGGCCGAGGCATTTATAGGGTACATCCTCCTGTTTTCGCAAATCCTGACGCCCGCCAAAAATCTCTCGGGGGCGTTTGGCGGCATCCAGCGCGGGCTGGTGGCCGGGGCGCGGGTGCTGGCCGTTATCGACACCGAGCCCAACGTGCGCGACCGGCCGGGGGCGATGGCCCTACCCCCCTTCCAGGAGCAGGTGGAGCTACGCAATGTGAGTTTTCACTACGGCGACGTGCCGGTGCTCTACGACCTGAACCTGACCGTGAAAAAGGGCCAGACCATCGCGCTAGTCGGCCCCAGCGGCGGCGGCAAAAGCACGCTCGCCGACCTGCTGCCCCGCTTCTACGACCCCAGCGCCGGCCAGGTGCTCATCGACGGCCATGACGTGCGCGACTGCACGCTTCACTCAGTGCGGGCGCAGATGGGCATCGTAACGCAGGAAAGTATCCTATTTAATGACACGATTTATAACAATATTAAATTCAACACCGAAGCCACGGAGGAACAAGTGATTGAAGCCGCTAAAACGGCCAACGCGCACGACTTCATCATGGCCTCGTCCGAGGGCTACCAGACCAGCATCGGCGACCGGGGCGGACGGCTGAGCGGCGGGCAGCGCCAGCGCCTGAGCATCGCGCGGGCCGTGTTGCGCAACCCGCCGATTCTGATTCTGGACGAAGCTACCTCGGCGCTCGACACCGAGAGCGAAAAGCTGGTGCAGGAAGCCCTCACGCGCCTCATGGCCGCGCGCACGTCGCTCGTTATTGCCCATCGCCTCAGCACGGTGCGCCACGCCGATGAGATTATCGTGCTTCAGCACGGCCGCATTGTGGAGCGCGGCACCCACGACGAGCTTTCGCGGCGCCCCGGCGGCCTCTACCAGCGCCTGAGCCAGCTGCAAACCAACGCGGCGCTGGTCTGAACGTAAGCGGAAGTAGCGAGCCCGACGGTTCACCTTATTTTTAGCCCTACCCCTCTTTTATTTGCCATGTCTTTTATCAAACGCGCCGTTACGGTGCTGGCCCTCATCTACTTGCTGCTGGCCCTGCTGATTCTGTTTTTTCCGTTCGTGCGCTCGTCCACGGTGGGTATTTTCAGCGTGTATAGCCTGCCGATGGAAGTGAACCTGCTGCTGGGTTTCATGTGGATGAGCGTGGCGGTGGTGGGCTTGCTGCTGATTTTTGAAAATATCGACAGCGGCCTGTTGCGCCGCACCGTGGGCAAGCAGGAGCAGAAAATCAACGAGTTGAAGGCCCAGCTTTTTGATGCCAAAAAGCCGCTGGGCGCGCCGGCCTACCCCACCCCGGCCGCGCCAACGTCGCCGGGCGTGGCCTACCCCACCGCCGACCAGGCCCGCCGGGCCGGGCCGCCGCCCAACTTCCCTACCCCCCCACCCACCATCTATTAGCCGACCCCGCTTGCACCTCCCCGACCTCATCCGCGCCGAGTTGACCGAAGCTCGCGCCGTGCTCGATTCCTTTCTGGCTGATGAAGCCAACCTCCAGCGCATTGCCGACGCGGCCCAGCTTTTCGCCACCAGCCTCAACAATGGCGGCAAGGCCCTGACCTGCGGCAACGGCGGCAGCCTCTGCGACGCCCAGCATTTTGCCGAGGAACTGAGCGGCCGCTACCGCCAAAACCGCCGCGCCCTGGCCGCCATCGCCCTCACCGAAGCTTCGCACATGACCTGCGTGGCCAATGATTTTGGCTTTGAGTTTGTGTTCAGCCGCTTCGTGGAGGCGCTGGGCCGGCCCGGCGACGTGCTGCTGGCCATCAGCACCAGCGGTAATTCGCCCAACATCCTGCGCGCCGCCGAGGCTGCTAAAGAATTAGGGATGAAGGTAGTAAGCCTCACCGGCAAAGACGGCGGCCAGCTCGCCGCCCTCAGCGACGTCGAAATCCGGGTGCCGCACTTTGGCTTCGCCGACCGCATTCAGGAGGTGCATATCAAGGCCATTCATATTATGATATTGCTGATTGAGCAGCTGGTAGCCGCTTGATACAGAACGAAAAAGAACGTCATGCTCGTCTGGCGTCCGCTTGTCGAAGCATCTCTACCACGCCGTTAAAGTTAGTAATTCTAACGGCGTGGTAGAGATGCTTCGACAAGCGGACGCCAGATGAGCATGACGTTCTTTTTCGTTCTGTCTGATGTTCCTTTGCAAGAACAATTCTTATACTGAAGAGATTATACTGACCTAATGCTAACCAAAACTTACGGCTCGGCCGTGCAGGGCGTCAATGCCTATACCATTACTATTGAAGTAGTTGTCACGGCCGGTACGCTATTCTATGTGGTAGGCTTGGCCGATAGTGCGATTAAAGAGAGCCAGCAGCGCATTGAGTCGGCGCTGAAACTGCGCGGCTACCGGATGCCGCGCACCAAGGTGGTCGTGAATATGGCACCGGCCGATATTCGCAAGGAGGGCGCGGCCTACGATTTGCCCATCGCGCTGGGCATTTTGCATGCCTCGCAGCAGCTGACTACCGACAACCTGGGCGACTATATTATTATGGGCGAGCTGTCGCTCGATGGTGCGCTGCGGCCCATCAAGGGCGTGCTGCCGATTGCCATTCAGGCGCGCAAGGAGGGGTTTAAGGGCATCATTTTGCCCAAGGAAAACGCGCAGGAAGCGGCCATCGTGAATAACCTGGACGTGATTCCGGTGGAGACGATGCAGCAGGCCATCGATTTTTTTGAGGGTAGGGAAACCATTGAGCCCATGCGCATTGACACGCGCGACATTTTCCAGCACACTGCCAACCAGTATGCCGCCGACTTTGCCGACGTGCAGGGCCAGGAAAACATCAAGCGGGCGCTGGAAATAGCGGCGGCCGGCGGCCACAACGTGATTATGATTGGCCCGCCCGGCGCGGGTAAAACCATGCTGGCCAAGCGCTTGCCTACCATCCTACCCCCCCTCAATATGCAGGAGGCGCTCGAAACCACCAAGATTCACTCGGTGGCTGGCAAGCTGGGCACGGGCCAGGGCTTGCTGAACCAACGGCCCTTCCGCGCCCCGCACCACACGATTTCGGACGTGGCGCTGGTGGGCGGGGGTAGCAACCCGCAGCCAGGCGAAATCTCGCTTTCGCACAACGGCGTGCTGTTTCTGGACGAGCTGCCGGAGTTCAAGCGCACGGTGCTGGAGGTGATGCGCCAGCCGCTGGAAGAGCGCCGCGTAACGATTTCGCGGGCCAAAGTGAGCATTGATTTTCCGGCCAATTTCATGCTCATCGCCAGCATGAATCCTTGTCCCTGTGGGTATTACAATCATCCTGACAAAGAATGCGTGTGCGGGCCGGGGGTGGTGCAAAAGTATCTGAACAAAGTGTCGGGGCCGCTGCTCGACCGCATCGACCTGCACGTGGAGGTGACGCCCGTCACCTTCGACCAAATGACGGAAACCCGCAAATCTGAAACCAGCCACGACATTCAACTGCGCGTGGAGAAAGCCCGCGAAATCCAGACCCAGCGCTTCGCCGACCACCCCGATACGCACTCCAACGCCATGATGCCCTCGCAGATGGTGAAGGACATTTGCGAGATAAGCCAGGCCGGCCGCACCTTGCTCAAAACGGCGATGGAGCGCCTCGGCCTCAGCGCCCGCGCCTACGACCGCATCCTGAAAGTGGCCCGCACCATCGCCGACCTGGCGGGCACCGACGAAATCCAGATTCAGCATCTGGCCGAGGCCATTCAGTACCGGAGTTTGGATAGGGAAGGCTGGGCGGGGTGATTTTGCCGTACTTTGTGGTATGCCTCAGCTCCCCCACTCGCTCGATTACATCCGCCAGGTGCTGGCCGATTATTTTGCCGATAAGCCGGTACGGCGGGTGCAGATTTTTGGCTCGTACGCGCGGGGCGAGGCCACGGCCGAGTCCGATTTGGACTTGCTTATTGAATTAGAGCATCCGGTTGGCTGGGAATACTTTAGCTATGCCGACGATTTACAGGTAAGGCTGGGGCTAAAAGTTGACCTGGGCAGTAGTGTTTCAGATTATATTTTTCGCTATATCAGCAAAGACCTCCAAACGCTTTATGAACGCCAAGAAAGACAGGCCGCGTGACCCCGACCGCGCCCGCCACATGGTGGTTGCGGCCAAGCTTATCATCTCGTTTACGCAGGGACGCACTTTTCAGGATTTTCTGTCTGATTTGCTGTTTCAATCGGCGGTGGAGCGGCAGTTTGAGATTTTAGGAGAAGCTAGTTCGCACATCTCGACGGCTACTCAAAAAATGTGGCCTTCAATCGAATGGGTGCAGATTAAGAATTTTCGCAATCTACTGGCCCACGAGTACTTCCGTACTGATTACGCACAAGTTTGGAATATTGCCATCAATATGCTGCCCGCCTTATTGCCGACGTTAGAGGACCTATTCATTGACCTCGACCAGCAATTTGGCCCCGATGCCAGTGTATAAATCCGTCGTTAAACCGCTGCTTTTCAAACTCGACGCTGAGCGGGCGCACCACTTCGTATTCAATAATCTAAGGCGGGCGGCGCGGCTGCCGGGTACCGGCGCGCTGTTGCGCGGCCTCTACGACTACCGGCACCCTAGCTTGGTGCGGGAGGTTTTCGGGCTGAAATTTCCGAACCCGGTGGGGCTGGCGGCGGGCTTTGACAAGAACGCGGTGCTGACCGATGAGCTGGCCACGCTGGGCTTTGGCTTCGTGGAAATTGGGACGGTGACGCCCCGGCCGCAGCCCGGCAACCCTACCCCCCGATTATTTCGCTTGCCGCAGGACGCGGCGCTGATTAACCGCATGGGCTTCAACAACGACGGGGCGGCGGCCGTGGCGGCGCGGCTGGCGCGGCGGCAAAACCAGCAGCTCATCATCGGCGGCAACATCGGCAAGAACAAGGACACGCCCAACGAGCGGGCGGCCGACGACTACGTGGCGGCCTTCGAGGCGCTGGCCGAGGTGGTCGATTATTTCGTGGTGAACGTCAGCTCGCCCAACACACCGGGCCTACGCGAGTTGCAGGATAAAAAGCCGCTCATCCGCCTCTTGCAACAGGTGCAGGCAGTGAATTTGGCGCGCCCTACCCCCCGCCCGCTGCTGCTCAAAATCGCGCCCGACCTCACCAACGCGCAGCTCGACGACATCCTGGAAATAGCCCGCGAAACGCGGCTCAGCGGCCTGGTGGCCACGAACACGACCATCGGCCGCGCCGGGCTCACCACGCCTACCCCCACCGTGGCGGCCTATGGCGCGGGCGGCCTCAGCGGCCGGCCCCTGCGGGCGCGGGCCACCGAGGTCATCGCCTACCTGCACCAAAAAAGCCGGGGCGAACTGCCGATTATCGGGGCGGGCGGCATCCACTCGGCCCAGGATGCGCTGGAAAAGCTGGCCGCCGGTGCCACGCTGGTGCAGCTCTACACGGGCTTTATCTACGAAGGGCCGGGGCTGGTTGGGCGAATTAACCGGGTGCTGGCGCGGGGCTAGGCAGCTTCGGCCTCGTTGAGTGCTATGCGCTCGCTTTTGGCCCCGGTGCCACCCACGTAGCGACGCTGCGTCCAGAGCATATACGGCACGCCTAGTAGCGAGGGCCACAGGAAATTCCAGGGCCAGGGAATGAAGTGCAGGCTGGTGGCCGAAAAGGCCGACACGGCCGCGATGTAGGCACCTATAAAACCCGAAATGTGGTTGCGCAGCCACTGGCCCGGCCGGGGTGGGGTAGGGCGCAGGTAGCTTCGAAGCTGAGTACCGGTGCGCACTACGCCGGCCAGGCCAAATACGATGGCTGGCACGATGTCGTGCCGCAGGCCGTAGTAGCCAAAAAAACTGAACACCGGCAGGCCGACGCCCACCATCAGCCAATCGACCCAGGCAGGCCGCTGGCCTTGGTTGAGCTGCTTGAGGTAGAGCGCCCGGTAGCCAAATGCCGCTAGGTACAGGCTGAATATACCGGTGATGAACAGGAACACCAGCGCTACCTCGCGCCCGGTCGGCAATGGCATAAATAGCACTTGCAGCCCGGCCAGCAGCAGCGAGGTGGTGCCCGCCACCACCATCGCCCAGAAAAAAACCAGTCCCCAGCGCCGGTGCGCCACGCCACCCTTGCGCACGGCTAGCGCCACCGGCGCCACGAAGAAACCCGTAAAGCCCGCCGCGATGTGCAGGTAGAGCATAGCGCGCAAAAACGTAGAGAGCATGGGTCGCGCGAGCCGCCGGGAGGTTAGCACCGGTTCGCATCCCAAAGGTGCGGCCGCGCCCGGCCCCTACCCCCCGCTTTTTGTCCCAAGCGTAGCCCACGCTCGTTAAAGCCGCCAATAAGCGCCCTCAAGCGTGGCGGCTACAGCCTAACACCCACCTTAAACTCGATGACATCGGCTGTGGCCACGTGCGCCTTCAGGTCAATGTCGGCAAAAAACAGATTGGTAACCTGATACTTGAGGCCAATACGTTCGTAGAAAAAAGGGTTCGACTTGTAGGGATTATAGACGTAGAACCCCAGGTGCGTAACCAGCGCCAGCCGCCCGAACAATAGCTCGTGCCCCACGAAAGCGCCGGCTTTTTTCACGTCGGGCAGGTGGTCCTGGCTGCGGGCAGTGTCGCGCAGCGCGGCCAGCAGCGAGCGGTCGTCGAAGCCCTCCACGCCCACCAGCAGGTTGCTTTTGCGGTTCACGCGCCGGCCGGCGGCCAGCGTCACCGAGTTCACGAGGTAATGTCGTGGGTCGCCGCCGCTGCGCTGCTTATATCCCAGGCTGGTGCTGATATTCCAGAAATTATGCCCGACATCAGTCGGGTCGGGGGCCAGGGCGGTGGCCGTGGGCACCGGCCGCAGCTGGTGGTAGTTGAGGCCCAGCAGCAGGGTAGGCAGGTTGATGCCGAAGTTGGGCTTGGCCGTGGCCCCGTTGGAGTAGTGGTTGAGTGCCAGGCCCATGAGCAGGCCCAGGTGTTGGCCGATGGCCACGTCATACTCCAGGCGCATTTGCAGGGCAGCGTTCAGCGGCGAGCTCACGAACGTGTTCTTCCGGTTGCTAGAGAGGTCGTAGTGCTGGGGGAAATACGCCAGGCCCGTGCCCAGCCGGAAGCTCAGGTCGTGGCGCGCCGTGCGGCTGATGGGCTTGCTGAAATACACCGACGCGGCATAGCTCTGGCCCAGAATGGGGTTGTGGTAGTCGTAATACACCAGGGCCAGGCCCACCTTGGGATAGTTGTACCAGCCGTGCCAGGGCGCGGCCCCGGTGGTCTGGCGCTGCACGTTTAGCTCGAAGCCCGTGGGGTGCGATGCTACAAGGTGCGCCACCGGTGCCGTATGGCTGATAATGATGGCACCTTGCGCATAGGCTCCAAAAATAAATGGGGCCGGCGGTGCAACGCGCAGCGAGTCGCCGGGCCTCATCTGAGCAGCTTGGCCGTGGCGCGCGGCTCCCAACGCACTCAACAGAAATGCAACACTAACTACGTAGCGTTGAATACGCTGCGAATTCCAATGACAATGACGCATAAAAGGAAGCGGGCAAACCTATTCCAAAGCTACGTCCTGCCTGAGGCCAGCCCAACGGCTACCGCGGAAAATCAAAATTTACGCAGAATGTAACCCTGTCCCAGCCACACCAAGTATAAGGCGCATTCCTGGTCAAATGTCATTAATTATTCTATCACTACCCGGCCAGGGGTTATTAACCCATTTTTCAGTCATGAAAAAAGTACTTCTTTCCCTCGCACTTCTAGCCGGTTTTGCCGGCGCTGCCAACGCCCAGAGCGGCGTGGTAAAATATGGTATCAAGGGTGGTTTCAACCTCAGTTCGTACACCGGTGGTGGCGACACTGGCTCAAGCACCGGCTTCAAGCCCGGCTTCGCGGCCGGCCTCCTCGTCAACTACGGCCTGTCGGACATGACTTCGCTGCAAGTCGAAGGCCTGTACTCGCAAAAGGGTGCCTTCATCGACCAAGCGAACTACCCCGCCGGCAGCACGCTGGCTCCGTACAACGGCTATCAGTACCGCTCCACGCTCTCCTATATCGATGTGCCAGTGCTATTTAAGGTCAACACGGGCGAGGCTGGCAAAGGTCTGTTTTTCGAGCTCGGCCCGCAGGCCAGCTTCGCGCTGGGCGACCGTGAGTTCTTCCGCCCGCAGGGTGAGAAGGCTGGCAGCCCCAAAGAAGTGACGGTGTTCAACAGCCGTGACCGCCTGGTGCCGGTGGGCGTTGGCTACGTAGGTGGCATTGGCTACCAGATTACTAGCGGCCTGGGCCTGGGCTTGCGCTACACCGGCAGCTTCTCGAACGTGTATAAGGATGGCTTTGGCACCGGCAGTGCCCCGCTGCAAGGCAGCAATAACTTCCATAACGGCGTGTTCCAGTTCCAGGTACACTACCTGTTTGGCGGCAAAGGCTAAGCGCTTGTTTGCTTAACAAAGTTTGTCAGAAAGCCAGTTTCCCGATGGGAAACTGGCTTTCTTCATTTCCCTACCCCCGCTTGCAAAGCCAATGTCCGTAGCTTTGCCCCATCCATCACCCGTAGGTTTCTGATGAAAAAAACTACTTTTATGCTTTTCGCCCTGCTTGCCGGGGGTAGCACCGTGGCCCACGCGCAGTACCGCGGGCGCGGCGGCAACGTGTCGCTAGGTCTCAAAGCCGGCGCTTCGCTCACCAATTTTGTGGGTCCTGATGCTTATGACACGAATGGCCACCGTTTCGACAGCCGCTTTGGCTTCCACGCGGGGATTTTTGCCAATATTGGCTTTGCCCGGCTATTCGCTTTTCAGCCCGAATTAATTTATTCGCAAAAAGGCGTCAAGATTAACGGAGCTGACGCCGGCATTCGGATGCACTACCTCGACGTGCCGCTAGCCTTTCACGTCAATACCGACGGCTTTTTCTTTGAGGCCGGACCGCAGGTAGGTTTTTTGTTGGCCGCCCAATCCGAGGCTGGCAGCGTATCCTACAACTTACAGAGTGGCAGCAGTAAGGCTTACAAAGATGTTGATTTTGGCTACTTAGCGGGTCTGGGCTACCAGCTAAAGCATGGCCTGGGCGCGGGCCTGCGCTACAATGGGGCCTTCAGTAACTTCCCGACTTCTTCCATGAGCAGCAACTCGACGGTGCAGACCCGCGCCCGCAACAGCGCATTTCAGCTCTACGCCACTTATTCGTTCAACTAATTAACTACTATTACGCAACGGGGAGTAGCGCGAACGTTGTAGTTCGCGTCCCCGCGCCGTTAAAGCCAGTAGAACGGCGCGGGGACGCGAACTACAACGTTCGCGCTACTCCCCGTTACTATCTCGAATAAGATAGGGCGTAACAGCAGTTTGTAAGCCGTTCCCTACCCCCATCAAAAAGCCCGAACGTTGCAGAACGTTCGGGCTTTTTGATGGGGGTAGGGAACGCGAGTTACCGCGCCGCCGCGTATTCTTTGTAGAATTCGGGAATGGTTTCGATGCCTTTCAGGAAGTTGAAGACGCCGAAGCTCTCATTGGGCGAGTGGATGGCGTCGGAGTCCAGCCCGAAGCCGAGCAGCACCGAGTCGAGGCCCAGCTCACTCTTAAACATGGCCACGATGGGAATGGAGCCGCCGCCGCGCGTGGGCACTGGCTTCTTGCCAAAAGTGGTGGTAAGCGCCTTAGCAGCAGCGCGGTAGGCAGCCGAGTCGGTGGGCGTCACCACGGGCTCGCCGCCGTGGTGGGGCGTCACCTTCACGGTGATGCCGGCGGGCGCGATGCTGGCGAAGTGCTTCTGGAACAGCGCCGTAATTTCGTCGCTGGTCTGGTGCGGCACCAGGCGCATCGAGATTTTGGCGTAGGCCTTGCTGGCAATCACCGTTTTAGCGCCCTCGCCGGTGTAGCCGCCCCAGATGCCGTTCACGTCGAGCGTGGGCCGGATGCTGGTGCGCTCGGGAGTAGTAAATCCTTTTTCACCCACGGCGGCGGGCAGGCCGATGCTCTGCTTAAACTCCTTCTCCGAAAACGGGGCCTGGGCCATTTCGGCGCGCTCGGCGGCGCTCAGTTCGTCCACGTTGTCGTAGAAGCCGGGGATGGTGATGTGGCGGTTCGCGTCGTGCAGGCTGCTAATCATGTCGCAGAGCGCGTTGATGGGGTTCATCACGGCCCCGCCGTAGAGGCCCGAGTGCAGGTCGCGGTTGGGGCCGGTCACTTCCACCTCGTGGTAGCTGAGACCGCGCAAACCCACCTCGATGCTGGGCACGTCGTTGGCCAGAATGCCGGTGTCGGAGATGAGCATAACGTCGGCTTTCAACTTCTCTTTGTTAGCTTTCACGAAGATAGCCAGGTTGTTAGAGCCAATTTCTTCCTCACCCTCAAACATAAACTTGATGTTGCAGGGTGCGCCGGTGCCACCGTCGCGCAGCATCATTTCCAACGCCTTCACGTGCATATACACCTGGCCTTTGTCGTCGCAAGCCCCACGGGCGTAGATTTTCTCGTCCTTAATTACCGGCTCAAAAGGCGGCGAAGTCCACAGCTCGTAAGGGTCGGCGGGCTGCACGTCGTAGTGGCCATACACGAGCACGGTCGGCCGGTCGGGGCCGGCAAAATACTCACCATACACGATAGGATTGCCGGCCGTGGGGCAAATTTCCACGCCTTGAGCGCCGGCTTCTTCAAGCTTGGTTTTCAGAAAATCGGCCGCCTTAAGCACGTCGCCGTGAAACTTAGGGTCGGCCGACACGGACGGGATGCGGAGCCAGTCCATTAGCTCTTCGAGAAAGCGATTCTGATGTTGGGTGAGGTAGGCGGGGGTAGGCATAAGTGGAAAGGAAATAATGGGAGCGCAAAAGTAGCCTGCTAACCGCAAGCCGGGCGCGTATTACTGCCAACGCCTCCTTTCAGACGACTAGCGCCACCTTTTACCGTGCAAATTATTCTGACTTATATTCTATAAATCCTAATGCCCGCGCCTTGCCAGGCAGCGTCTTGTGGCGCTCCTTGCCCAGCGCGGCGGCCGGCTCGGGCACCCAATGGTGGCGGCCGCCGGCCAACTCGTCATTGAAGGTGGTCGGAACGTTGCCCGCCGCGGTTCGCTCCCGCCAGGTGAGGTGCTGGGTGCCGTCGTCGAGGCGGTCCATCGTAATGCACTCATCCACTGGGCATACCAGCGAACAAAGGTTGCAGCCCACGCAGTTTTCTTCGATGATGGCAGGCGTGCGGGTGCCCGCCTGCAGCCGGATGGCTTGGTGCGCGCCGTCTTCGCAAGCCGTGTAGCAGAGCTGGCAACCGATGCACTTCTCTTCGTGAATGTGGGCCTTCACCTGGTACTTCATGTTGAGGTCTTCCCAGTGCCGCACGTTAGGCAAGGCCTTGCCCACGAAGTCGTTGACGGTCTGAAAATTCTTCTCCACCATGTATTGCTCCAGCCCGCTTACCATCTCCCGAATGATGCCGAAGCCGAAGTGCATGGCCGCCGTACATACCTGCACCGAGCTGGCACCCAGCAAGATATGCTCTACGGCATCGCGCCAGCTCTCGATGCCGCCGATGCCCGAGATGGGCAGACGCACGTCGGGGTGCTGGGCGCAGTTTTTGACCATGTTCAGGGCAATGGGCTTCACGGCCGGGCCGCAGTAGCCGCCGTTCGTGCCCTGCCCATCCACGAGGGGGTAGGGCGCAAAGTGGTCGATATCGACGCCCACGATGCTTTGAATGGTGTTTATCAGCGAAATGGCGTCGGCCCCGCCGCGGCGCGCCGCCATCGCCGGCTCGGTAATGTCGGAGATATTGGGCGTGAGCTTCACAATGACGGGCTTCTGGGCCACTTCCATCACCCACTCCACTATCATCTGCAATATTTTGGGCTCCTGCCCCACCGCCGAGCCCATGCCGCGCTCGCACATGCCGTGCGGGCAGCCAAAATTCAGCTCGAAGCCATCGGCCCCCGCGTCCTGGCTCTGCCGCACGATGTCGTGCCACTCCTGCCGGCTCTGCACCATGAGCGAGGCGATGACGGCGTGGTTGGGAAAGCGCTTCTTGACCTCCGAAATCTCGCGCAAATTGTCAGCCAGCGGGCGGTCCGAAATCAGCTCGATGTTGTTGAAGCCCACCAGCCGCTTATCGCGGTAGTTGACCCCGCCGTAGCGGCTCGACACGTTGATAACGGGCACCCCGAGGGTTTTCCACACCGCGCCGCCCCAGCCCGCGTCGAAGGCTTTCATCACCTGGTAGCCCGAGTTGGTGGGCGGTGCCGAAGCCAGCCAAAACGGGTTGGGCGACTTGATGCCGGCGAAGTTTATGGAGAGGTCTGGCATACTACACAAGGATAAAAAAGAACGTCATGTCGAGCTTGCCGAGACATCTCGCAGGCAGCAGTAATTTGAACGTCAGGAGTTACTACCCCACGCGAGATGTCTCGGCAAGCTCGACATGACGTTCTTTTTGGCGCACAAAAACTACTTACTCAAAAACGCGTGAATGCCCCGCGCCGCCACCTTGGCTTCGGCGGCGGCGTTCACTACTTCGGCCCCGCCGTTGCGGGCGTCGCCGGAGGCAAAGTATTGGGGGTTAGTGGTCTGGCCCACGGCGTCGGCCACGATGCGGCCCCGGCCGTCCAGCTCCAGGCCCGGAATGTGGTGCAGAAAATGCGTCTGCTTGGCCTGGCCGGTAGCTTTAATCACCATGTCGCAGGGCTGCGTGAACTCGGTGCCGGGCACTTCGCGCACACGGCCATCCACCACCGCCGTGCGGATGAAGCGCACGCCCGTCACGTATTCCTCGCCCAGAATTTCGAGCGGGGCCACGTTGAACAGGCCCCGTACCCCTACCCCCTTTGCCAAGTCGTATTCGAAATGATAAGCACCCATCTCGTCCTTGCCGCGCCGGTAGGCCAGAACCACGCTCTCGGCTCCCAGCCGCGCCGCCTCGGAGGCCGCGTCCATCGCGGTGTTGCCGCCGCCCAGCACCACCACCGTGCGGCCCACCGCCGTGCCCGCCTGCCGCTGCCGCAGCTCTTCGATAAACTCGACCGCGCCCACGCAATTCGCTTTGTCCTCGCCGGGCAGGCCCAGCGCGCTGGTATGCCCCAGGCCGATGCCCAGGAAAATGGCGTCGTACTGGGCTTCGAGCGCGGCCAGGTCGGCGCGGCCGGTGATAGGCGCATTGTAGCGCACCTCGTAGCCAAACTGCCCTTGTAGATACGCCATCTCGGCCAAAGCTTCCTCGTTGGTGATTTTATACGGCGCCACGCCATAAAGCGTGAGGCCCGAAGGCTGCGCCTTGGCCTCAAAAACTACTACCTCATAGCCCAGCGCCCGCAGCTCGCAGGCGGCCGAAATGCCAGCCGGCCCCGCCCCGATAACGGCCACGCGCTGGCCAGTGGCCGGGCCGGGCGCGAAGAGCTGCTTGTTCTCCGCAATGGCCTGGGTAGTGGCGTAGCTCTGCAAACGGCCGATTTCTATCGGCTTCACGTCCTGCAAGTTATACACGCAGGCACCCTCGCACAGCACCTCCGTGGGGCACACCTTGCCGCAGGCGTTACCGAAGTAGTTAGCCTCGTAAATGGTGCGCGCCGACCCGGTGACATTGCCCGAGTTTATCTGCCGGATAAACTGCGGAATGTCAATGCCCGACGGGCAGGCCGTGATGCACGGCGCGTCGAAGCAAAACAAACAGCGCGCGCTTTCATACAGCGCCTCGTTGCGGCTCATGTCGGGCTTGAGCTGCGCGAAGTTCTCCGCGAACTCCTGGGCGGTGGTAGGGGTAGTGAATTCGGCCATTTCGTTTATTTATAAGTCGCGTAATACCGTTTATCATTGCGAGCGCAGCGCGGCAATCGCACCCGAACGATGGACGAACAAGCGGCGCGGGTGTCGTTCTGGGGCGATTGCCGCGATGCGCTCGCAAGGACAAACGGCAGGTAGTAACCCTACAATTCCACCAGCTTCCCGTACGTCTCGGGCCGGCGGTCGCGGAAAAACTGCCAGGTGGCGCGCACTTCGTCAATCATATCGAGGTCGAATTCCGCAATCAGCAGCTCGTCCTTGTACTCATCGGCCTGCTTGATAATCTGGCCGCGCGGGTCCACGAAGTAGCTGGTGCCGTAGAAGCGGCCCAGGTTCCAGGGTTTTTCCTCGCCTACCCGGTTGATGCAGCCCATGAAGTAGCCGTTGGCCGCCGCGTGGGCGGGCTGCTCCAGCTTCCAGAGATATTGCGAGAGGCCGGCCACCGTGGCCGAAGGGTTGTACACGATTTCGGCCCCGTTCAGGCCCAGCACGCGCGCGCCGTCGGGGAAATGGCGGTCGTAGCAGATGTACACGCCCACCTTGGCGTAGCGGGTTTGAAAGACGGGGTAGCCCAGGTTGCCGGGTTTGAAGAAGTACTTCTCCCAGAAGCCGTTGGTGTGCGGAATGTGGTTTTTGCGGTACTTGCCCAGGTAGGTGCCGTCGGCGTCAATCACGGCCGCCGTGTTGTAGAGCACGCCCGCCGACTCGCGCTCGTACACGGGCACAATCATCACCATCTGGTACTTTTTGGCATATTCGGCCATGCGCTCGGTGGTGGGGCCGGGCACCGACTCGGCCGAAGCGTACCACGTCTGGTTTTGGCCGGGGCAGAAATACGGCGTGTTGAAAATCTCCTGCAAGCAGAGAATCTGCACGCCCTGCCGGCCGGCTTCCTCAATCAGCGGCAGGTGCTTCTGCACCATCGCTTCCTTGATTTCTTCGATAGAGCCTTCGCCCTCGGTCATCGGCAGGCTCATCTGGATGAGGCCGGATTTGATAATGCGCGCCATAGGTTTTGGTTGGTTGCTTATGGTTGGTTGATTAATACCGCTTCGTTTTCATCGTCTGTCATTGCGAGCCTGCGAAGCAATCGTACCTGCACGAGTCGTTTGGATGTCGTGCTGGTGCGATTGCTTCGCAGCCTCGCAATGACAGACAAGTTTGGACTGCCTGCCCATCAAAAAGCCGTCTTCCCACGCTTGATAAACTGCCCGTAGCCGCGCCTTACTTTAGCTTCGCCGTGGTCGATGGCCACCTGGCCGCGCAGCAAAACCGTGTCTATTTTACCGGTCAGCTCCCAGCCTTCGTAGGCCGAGTAGTCGCAGTTCATGTGGTGGGTAGCGGCCGAAATCGTGTGCTTTTTCTCAGGGTCGAAAATCACCAAATCGGCGTCGGCCCCAATGCTGATGGTGCCTTTGCGCGGAAACAGGCCAAAGATTTTGGCGGCGTTGGTGGACGTTACTTCCACGAATTTCTGCGGTGTAATTCTCCCCTTCCCTACCCCCTCCGAAAATAGCAGCTCCATACGATGCTCCACGGCCGGGTGGCCGTTCGGGATTTTGGAGAAGTCGTCCTTGCCCATCAGCTTCTGCTCCCACCTAAACGGGCAGTGGTCGGTGCCCACCACGTTCACCAAGCCTTGATTGATGCCGGCCCACAGCGTGGCCTGGTCCTTTTTTTCGCGCAGTGGCGGCGACATGACCCACTTGGCACCCTCGGCCTCGTTTTCGTAGAGTGAAGCGTCGAGCAGCAGGTACTGGATGCAGGTTTCGACCAGCACGCGCTGATTGCGCTCGGTGGCGCGGCGCACCTGGTTGAGCGCGCCCTGGCAAGTAAGATGCACGATGTAGGCATTCACGCCCGTGTAATTGGCAATGTCGGCGAAGCGGCCCGAGGCTTCGGCCTCTGTCACTTCGGGCTGCGAGAGGTAGTGGTAGAGCGGGGTTAATTTCCCCTCGGCGCGGTGCTGGGCGATGAGCGTGTCAATCAGGTCGCCGTTGGTGGCGTGGGCGGTTACGAGGCCGCCGTGCTTTTTGACCTCTTGCATGAGGCCCACCATCTGCGCGTCGTCAATCATGAGCGCGCCTTTGTAGGCCATGAAGGTCTTGAAGGACGTGATGCCCTCGGCAATCATATCCTTGATTTCCAGCTGCGTATCCGAGTTGAAATCCGTCACGGCCATGTGGAAGGAATAGTCGCCCACGGCGTTGCCGGTGGCCCGGCCCTGCCACTCCTCTAGCGCGGCGCGCAGCGAGCTACCCTGCTTTTGCAGGATGAAATCGATGACCGTGGTGGTGCCGCCGTGCAAGGCGGCGCGGGTGCCAGTTTCGTAGGTGTCGCTGCTAAACGTGCCCATGAAGGGCATTTCCAAATGCACGTGCGGGTCGATGCCGCCGGGCATTATCAGCTTGCCAGTGCAGTCAATAACCTGCGCGCCGTCGGGCAGGGGTAGGCCCCGGCCAATGGCGGCGATGGTTTCGCCTTCGACCAGAATATCGCAAATACTGTCCGAGTCGGCCGTGATGACGCGGCCGTTTTTTAGCAGAATCGACATGATAAACAGTTAAGTGTAGCGCGGCCTCTGCGAGTCCGCGCGCTACACGATTAGCAGCTAACCCACGCGCGGACTCGCGGAGTCCGCGCTACAGCTTAGTGCGTGTGCGCGTCCGCGATTTTCAACGCCTCCGAAATAATTGCCAAGCCTTCATCCAGCTCCGCTTTATTGATACACAGCGGGGGGGCGATAAAAATGTAGTTCCAGCGCACGAAGGTGTACATGCCCAGCTCTTTAATCTTAGCGGCTACCTGGTTCATCACGCCCATTTGGTCGGGGGTAGCGTTCCAGGGGGCCATCGGCTCCTTGGTTTCGCGGTTTTTCACCAGCTCCAGGCAGCCGAGCAGGCCGGTGTTGCGCCAGTCGCCGATGCTGGGGTGCTGCTTAATTAGCTC
This sequence comes from Hymenobacter psoromatis, assembly GCA_001596155.1. NCBI lineage: Bacteria > Pseudomonadati > Bacteroidota > Cytophagia > Cytophagales > Hymenobacteraceae > Hymenobacter > Hymenobacter psoromatis. The sequence goes on from CP014771.1 coordinate 2,074,945, forward strand.
AGCCACGCGCTCATCGAGGTACTGGCCCATCGCCACGGTGTTTTCGAGCAGGTTATCCTCCTGGTAAATGTCGAGCACGGCCACCGCGGCGGCGCAGCTCACGGGGTGGGCCGAGTAGGTGAGGCCCAGCGGCAAGGGCTTGTCGTCAAACGACTTGGCAATGGCTTCGTCAACGATTACCGCGCCCAGCGGCAGGTAGCCGGCCGTGATGCCCTTGGCGGTGGCAATTATATCCACTTTCACGCCGTGATGGTCGGAGCCGAACCATTTGCCGGTGCGGCCGAAGCCCGACATCACCTCGTCGGCCACCAGCAGAATGCCGTGCTGGTCACAGATTTCGCGCACCCGCGTCCAGTAGCCGGGCGGGTATTTGATGCAGCCCGACGTGCCCGACTCGCCTTCCAGAATAATGGCCGCCACGCTATTAGGGTTTTCGTAGCCAATAATGCGCTCCAGGGCATCGGCGGCGCGTTGGGCGCACTCCTCGGGGGTAGTGCTGTACCAGGGGCAGCGGTAGAAATACGGGTTTTCGACGTGTACCACGCCGGGCATGGCTTGGCTATCCATAGCAAACTTGCGCGGGTCGCCGCCCACGCTCATGGCTCCGTAGCTGGCCCCGTGAAACGACTGGTAGAGCGCCACAATCTTGTGCCGGCCGGTGTAGATGCGCGCCAGCTTGATGGCGTTTTCGATGGCCTCGGCCCCGCCCAGCGTGAAAAACGCCTTGGTCAGGTTGGGCGCGGTTATCTCGGCCAGCTTGCGGCCCAGGTCGCCGCGCGCCTTGGTTATCATGCCGGGATACACGTAGCTTACCTCGCGCATCTGGGCGGCCACGGCCTCGGTCACGCGCTGGTCGCCGTGACCGATATTCACGTTCATGAGCTGCGACGAAAAGTCGATATACCGCTTACCGTCGCGGTCGTAGAGGTACACGCCCGCTGCCCGCTCGGCGCTGATGGGACTGAGGCCCGTTTGCTTCGACCACGAGAAAAGCGTGTGGTCGAGGTTGTCGTGCAGAATTTGCTGCTGGTCGAGGTCGAGGGTAGGGTGCATGTGGCTGTATAAAATAAAGTAAACCAAGAACGTCATGTCGAGCTTGCCGAGACATCTCGCGTGCAGTCGTTGGGCCTCACCCGGCCCACGTATGCAAATCAATCGGTTCCCAGGCTGGATTTAGGGTATTAATTAAGAATTCCTTTTTGGCGCGTGCCCAGTTTTTAATCTGCTTTTCTCTGGCAATAGCTTGAATAGCATCGGGGCTTAGCTCAAAATAAACCAGCAGATTACATTGGTAGCGACCCGTGAATTTCCCAGCCTCGCCCAAGCCTTGACCGTGCTCATATAATCGCCGCTCCAAATTATTGGTAACGCCGGTGTACAGCACTGTTTGGGCCGGATTAGTCAGGATGTAGATGTAAAAACTCATAAGCTATTTACAGAAAAACGGCAAGGAAAAGGCGGTCATGTCGAGCTTGCCGAGACATCTCGCGTGGTTCGTTGAACGATTGGGTTAGTTGAGCACGCGAGATGTCTCGGCAAGCTCGACATGACGTTCTTTTTGGCGCGATACCGCGCTGACTAGCTCATCCAGTTCACCCGCGACTCGGGGTTCCACTTGGTAGTCGTCTTTTTCAGCTGCGTCCAGAACTCAATCGAGCTTTTCCCGGTGATATCACACGCGCCGAACTTGGATTCGTTCCAGCCGCCGAACGAGAAGGGCTCGCGGGGCACGGGCACGCCGATGTTCACGCCAATCATGCCGGCGCTGGCGTGGTCCATCACGTAGCGGGCATGGCTGCCGCTCTGCGTGAAAACGGCGGCGGCGTTGCCATAGGGGTTGGCATTTTCAATGACCAGAGCCTCATCGAGGCTCTTGGTGCGCATAATGGCCAGCACCGGGCCGAAGACTTCTTCTTTGGCGATGGCCATGTCGGGCGTCACGAAATCGACCACCGTGGGGCCGACGTAGTAGCCGTCTTCGTGGCCGGGCACTACGGCGCCACGCCCGTCAAGAAGCACTTTGGCCCCGGCGGCTTCGGCCTCGGTGATGTAGCGCTCGATGCGCTCCTTGGCCTCGCGGCTGATGACGGAGCCCAGGTTCTGGCCGGGAATAATCTTCTTAGCTTCTTCCACTAACTTACTTACAATGTGGTCGATGCCGCCTACCCCCACCATCGTGGAGCCGGCCATGCAGCGCTGGCCCGCGCAGCCCGACATGCTGGCCGCCACGTTGGAGGCCGTCATCTCGGGGTGAGCGTCGGGTAACACGATGAGGTGGTTTTTGGCCCCGCCCAGCGCCACGCAGCGCTTGAGGTTACTGGTGGCCCGGATGTAAACCGTCTTAGCGATGGGCGTCGAGCCCACGAACGACACGGCCTGAATATCGGGGTGGTCGCAGATGGCTTCCACAATGGTGCGGTCGCCGTTCACCACGTTGAGCACGCCGTCGGGCAGGCCGGCTTCTTTCAGTAATTCGGCGATTTTTACGGCGCTCAGCGGCACTTTCTCCGAGGGCTTCAGAATCATGCAATTGCCAAGCACCAGCGCGTTCGGGATGGTCCAGTGCGGCACCATGTTGGGGAAATTGAACGGGGCAATGCTGGCCACCACGCCCAGCGGCTTGCGCTCGGCGCGGGCCTCCACGCCCTTGCTCACTTCCAGAAACTCACCCTGCACTAGCTGCGGCAGCGAGCAGGCAAACTCGGTCAGCTCCACGGCCTTTTCGACTTCGGCGCGGGCCTCGTCGAAGGTCTTGCCGTTTTCCTCGCGCACGAGGTCGGCCAGGGCTTTCATGTCGCGCTCCAGCAGCGTTTTATAGCGGTAAAATATCTGCACCCGCTCTTTAATCGGAGTAGCCGACCAGGCCGGAAACGCGGCCTGCGCGGCCCGCACCGCCGCCTCCAAATCGGCCGCGCTACTCAGCGGCATCGCCGAGATAACGGCCCCGCTCAACGGACTGAACACGTCGAGCAGGGCCGCCGCCGGCGTGTCGAGGGGCTGGCCGGCTACGTAGTTGCGGATGGCGGGGTACTTCAACGCTTGCGTCTCCATGAATTACCGGAAGGTTTAGGGGATGCAAGCTACTGGTTTTTCTGGAATTGCAACTTATTCAGACACTTTTTACTGACTGATATCACGCAGCTGCTTCGTTGAAGTGGCTGCCGGGGGTAGCGCGATTTTTGTAAATCGCGTCCCTGCACCCTCAAAGCCAACCTATATGGCGCGGGGACGCGATTTACAAAAATCGCGCTACGGCCTACTGCGTTACATCACTACCCAAGATTTCGCGCAGCAGCGCGGCTTCGTGCTCCAGGCCGGCGAGGCGGGCTTCGAGCAGGCGCTGCGGGCCGGCTCCGCAGGTGAAGAGCAGCGCCTCCTCGGCCTCGCTCGCGAACAAAGCCAGCCAGTTTTCTTCGTGCGCGGGCCGCGCGCCGGAGCCGGTTCCGGCCCGCAAGGCGGGTAGGGCGGCCAGGCGGGCTTCGTAAGGAGCCGCGCGGTCGCGCAGCGCGGCTAGCTCGCGGCGCAGGCGGCGGGCGTGGTGCTGGCAGTAATCGAAGCGCGGCGCGAGGAGCGAGGGCTCGATGGGCGGCACCGGCAGCGGCGGCGCAGGAACGCTCCCCCCTGCCCCATCGGGCACCCGGCCCAGGCGCGCCCAATCGAGCCGGATACTTTGCTGGATAGCCGCTAAAGGCAGGCCGCGCCGGCCGCTTTCTAGGTGCGCCAGCTGGGTGCGGTCTATGCCTAGCCAGGAGGCCAGCCGCTCCTGCGTCAGGCCAAAATAGTCGCGGGTACTTACATCACGCATAGGTTAAAGTGAGTGGGTAGGGATTCTTTATTTGTCACAGTTTCAGTTGTAACAAATCTACTTGTGACAACTGAAATTGTGACAACCGGACGGTCAAAAGGCGGTCACTTAGTGAATTCCTCTTTAATAATTTTGCCGGTTTTAGGGTCAAGCGTGCAGCAAAAGCAGTCCCAGGTAGCTGCTTTCAGTGAATGACCATCACCCACAAAACTGGTATAAAAATCACCTGGCCGCCGCGCTTCTGCTATCCATAGCATACCACCTTCCGCATCATAAGCGTAAAGATTACGAGCGGGGCCGGCAAAAGGAAATTTCATCCAGTCGTAAATAACCAGCAGCTTGCCTTCAAAATACAGCGTTTCAACCACCCGAAATTCCATCGCCATTACCGCTTGCCCCACAGCGGCACGCGGCTTTCGGTGCCGGCGCGCAGGCGGCCAATGTTGGCCCGGTGCGTATAAATGAGCATGGCGGCCAGCAAAAAGCCAAACCAGACTTGCAGCGGGTTGGCGGGCCGGAAGGGGGGTAGGAGTTGCAAAAACGCGAAGGCCACGCCGGCCGTCATGCTGCTCAGAGATACGTAGCGCGTGGTGCCCAGCACCGCCAGAAACACCAGCAGCGCCCCGCCCACCGTGGCCGGCGCGATGGCCAGCATCATGCCCAGGATAGTGGCCACGCCCTTACCCCCCCGAAACTGCGCGAATACCGGAAATATGTGCCCCACCACCGCCAGCACGCCGCAGGCGAGGCGGTAGTAAAACGGGTTTTCGGGGGCGATGAGACCCTGGCTCAGCAGAAGATTAGGCAGAAAATACGCCGCCGCGAAGCCCTTAAAGGCATCAAACAGCAGCACGAAGGTGCCGGCTTTTTTGCCCAGCACCCGGAAGGTGTTGGTGGCGCCCGCGTTGCCGGAGCCGTGCTCCCGGATGTCGGCCAGGTTGAAAAACGCGCGGCCCACCCACAGCGCCGTGGGGATGGAACCAAGCAGATAGGCCGCGAGCAGCGCCGGAAAGATTAGTAGCATAGGCGCAAAAGTAAGCCGCCCCGGAGGTCGTCCGGGGCGGCAGGCTACGAGTCGCCGAAGGGGTCTTCTGCGGCGTTTTTCTTCTTCTTTTTCTTGGACTTCTTGTCCGGCTCCGCGCCGGGCTCGGCGTTGGGGTCGGCGGCGGGCTCGGCCGCTTTAGCTTTCTCCTTCTTCACCTTTTTATCGGGTTCGGGAGCGGCGGCCGGGTCGGCGGGCTGGGCCTTGTCCTTCTTGGGCTTGCTGGTAGAGTCGGGGGACGGGTCGGGGGTAGGCTTGGCGGCGGGCGCTTTGTCCTTACCCTTCCTGGCCGGCTCCACGGGGGGCGACTCCACAGCACCGTCGCCGAAAGGGTCATTGTCCTTTTTCTTTTTCTTGCGGCTGGTTTCCACGGGCGGCTCGCCGAGGCCGGCGTCGGGGGCGGCATCGTCTGCGGCCGTTTCGTCGGGCTTCTTGCGGCGGTTTTTCTTGGCTTCGAGGGCGGCCAGGGCAGCTTCCTCGGCGGCGGCTTTTTCCTGGGCAATCTGCTCCTCGGCGGCGGCCGTGGCCTTGCGGCGGGCCAGGGCCTCCTCGGCCGACTCGCCCAGATACGTCTTGCGGAAGCGCGTGCGGAAAGCTTCTACCTCGTCGAGGTCGCCCACGAACACGCCGTACTCAGTGGCCGTGTTCTGGTCGTATTTGGCTTTGGAGCTGATGGTGTAGTTATACTTCTCATCCAACGACTGCGTAATGAGCACATTCTTGTCGTAGCGGAAGTAGTAGAACGAGCCAGGCGAGGGCTCCAGGTAGAGCTCCACGTAGTCCTGCCCCTCCACGCGCTTGATTTCGAGCAGGCCGTTCATCAGCGCGTTGAGGGGCTGCTTGCCCACGCCGCCTACCCCCAGCTGGCCCACCGAGTACCAGGCCTGCTGCTTAGCGTTCCAGCGCAGGTCAACGCGGTTCAGCACCAGTGTGCGCAGGAACTTGGGCGAGAGCTTTTGGAGCGCGTCGGGGAGCGCGCCCATCTTGTGGTCGGCAAAGTTGCGGGCGGCCTGGTTGCCGCCAATCTGCGCCACGTTGTATAAGTCATCGGGCGAGCCGCCAATGGCATCGCCCGACGACTTAGTGAGCTTGGTCAGGTTGGCGGCCAGCATTTCCACGCTCTTGGCCGGCATAGTGGCATCGAAGGTCAGCAGCGTGCGCACCCGGTAGGCCCCCGAGTCGGGCGCGGCCACGCCCACCCCGGCCCCGGTCAGCGTAAAGTTCTTGTTGGGAGTCGTGAAGGTCATCGGGCCGCGCCAAGTCAGGTGGTCGGTCATCTCGTTGTAGGTCAGGGCCGCGCCCTCATACTGGTCGGGGTCGGCCAGGTCCTGGCGAGCCAGCGAATAAATGCCCGCCTTGGTGTCGTAGTGCAGCATTCCATCCACCTTGAAGAGCGGCAGGTCGTTCGGCGTAGTGGGCCGGCCAAAGTACAGGGGGTAGAGGCCGGGGCGCTCATCACCCCAGAACAGGCCCGCCAGCAGCGGCTCGCCGTCCTCGCCCTTGGCTTCCTTCAGGTTGATGTTGATGTTCTTGGGGTTAACCGTGTCGCGCATGGCCACCCACTCCGAGGCTGCCTTGTTCTTGCTGAAATTCAGCCGCACGTCGCCCTCAAACGCCAGGCCGCGCCGCTGCGAGTTCAGCGTCACCTCGCCCCGGTAGCCGAGGCGCGGGGCCAGGTTGAAGTGGTCGTCGGCCGCCACTTTGGCGGCCCCGGTCAGGCTCACGCTGGGGGTAGAGGTGGGCTCGTTGGCGGGCTTGCGGCTGGCCAGCGCCAGCAGGCCGCGCTTGCGGCCGGCGGTAGCCGCGGGGTGAAAGGCCGCCGAATCGGGCCGAAAGTCGCTGAAGGTGATAGAGGTAGAATCGCCGTTGGCGTACTTAAACGTGTACTTGGCCCGGCCCGTGAATTCGAGCCGCGACTTCAGCACGAGCTTGCCCAGGTAGAGCTGGTGAAATTTCGACACCGAATCCATGAGGATGCGCGCCCGCTCGATTTCCTGGAACCGCCCACCGGGCAGCACCGCTATCCGGCCCGAATCGGGCAGCACCCACGAGTCGGCAATGGCCACGTAGGGCACGCCCCGCGCTTGCAGCTTGTACTTGGCCAGGTCGTAGGTTGCGGCCGTGGCCTTGAATTTGAGCCCCAGCTGCTCGGGCATGGTGGAGGTGAAATACGAGCGCGCCGAGTCGGCCCCGGCGGCCCGTAGCTGCACGCGCTTGCGCTTAAAGTCCCAGCGGCCCTCGCTGAGCGAGCTGCGAAAAGCGCTGTACGGCAAGTCAATATCGGCCTTGCTACCATCTTCGCGCTTGAATTCGGCGAAGCCCTGCTTCAGGTCATAGGTAAAGCCCACGTCGTTGGCAACCAGCGCGGGCTTGCCCGCCTGGGCCGATTTAACACTGAGCAGCGCGTTGCGGCCGGAGTACGAATCGTTCTTAAAGACCAGCTCCTCGGAGCGCACGTAGCTCTGCGGGCCATCGAGGCGGCCCGCGCCGCCCACCAGGGCGGGCGTCACCAGCAGCGAGCCTTTAAACGTGTGGTCGGCGTAGAGTTTAGCCACGGCCCCATCGGGCGGCGTGCGCAGGTGCAGGGAGTCAGTGCGCACGCCCCAGTTGATGAGGTAGCCGGGGGGTAGGCTCACCTTGGGGGAGGTCAGACTGGCCACGATGGACCCCGTTTTGCCCACGCCGGTCAGCGAATCATTGTACATCACGAAGCGGTCACTTTCCAGCTTGGCGGTGAGGTACGTAACGGTGCCATTCGCCTGCAGGCCCTCCGCGTTCAGCTCCACCTTGGCCCCGGCCGAGAGGTGGCCCTTGCCGCCGTAGAGGGGGTAGCCCCCGGCCGGCACAACATGCTTGAAGCCCATCGAACCGTCGGCCTGGGTGGTGAGCGCCGTTTTAATGGGTGGCAGGGCCGGGCTATGAAACGTGCCGATAAAGCGCCCCGTGGAGCGCCCCGTACCCATCGAGTCGAAGCTGAAGGGCGGCACGTCGAAGTAGGTAGTCGAGTCGTAAACGCCGCCCAGCACGTCGGGCTTGTTGAAGTACACGAAGGCCCCCGAAGAGGAGGTGAACGACGGGTATTTGGGCAGCTTCTTGCGGCCCGAGCGGTTGGTGGGCTCGTTCAGATACAGCCGACCGGTTTGAAATTTATTTTTATTGGTGAGCGTAAACTTAGCCGTCATCGCTATCCCATCGCTGACCGTCGAGTTGCGGGCCTTCTTATTGTTGCGCCGCCGGATGGTGAGCGAGTCAATCTGCGGCATATCAATGTAGTAGCCATCGTAGTCGAAGTGAAAATCCCGGCCTTTGAAGCCATAAATCGTCGTCTTAACCCGCCCGCCAAAACTCAGGTCGCGATTATGCAGCAGCCGCACTACCCCGCTGTCGGGCTGCACCACCACCGATGATGAATCGTCGGAAAAGCTGAACTGCTTCACCCCCCGCAGCTGAAGCTGGTTGGAGTTCAAATCGAGGGTAGCGCTGCGGCCCGAGCCAGTCAGCGACTTGATATCGATATGGTCGAAATCTTTTTTATCGCGCGCCGCGCCCACGTAGTGACGGCCCTTACGCAGTAAAATAACTTCGCCGGTCTGCTGGTTGATATCCACGTAGCCCTCACGGGCCAGGCCCTCCATCGCCGAGCGCAGGTTCGCTTCCGAGGTGTGGGTAGCCTCTGCCACGTCGTGCACGTTCAGCACGTCGCCGTGGCCGTGGGCGATGCTGTAGCCCAGCAGCATTTGCAGCGGGTGCAGGCGGTTGATAGTCTTGAGCTGCTGGTAGCGGGTGTTGGAGAAGAAATTCTTACTCTCGAAATCAGCCGAAACCTGGGTGGGGGTCGTGATGATGCTAAAGTCCATCTTGGGCTCGCGCAGGTTCCAGACCAGCATTTGCGCCCGGATATCAACCTGGTGGTAGGAGTCCGAATACGGCGCGCCGCGGTACAGGCCTTTCTCGTAGAGTAGCTTGAGCTGCTCCTTGCCTTTCAGGTATTTCAGCTCCACGCCGGGGTGGGTAATCGAATCGCCGGTGCTGGTGTAGAGCGCCACCGCCGCCCGGCTGGCCGTGATAACTGAGTCGCCGAGCACGAAATTGCGCGAAGCCGAGCGAAAGCGCAGCTTGTTGTCCTGCCGCACCGTAAAGTGGGCCAGTGAGCCATCGAGCGCCGTCGAGAGCACCTGCCCGCCCGCAATCGACACGCCGCCCTGGTAGCTGATGCCGGCGCCCACGTCCTTGAGGCGCGCGTCGTTGGTGAGTGAGATGAAGCGGGGGTAGCTGCTCTCGGTGGCACCCGGCTTGCGGCGCACGCTTTTGTAGCTGAGGGCACCCTTTATCGGGGCTTCGAGCAGCGCCGGGTAGGTCAGCGTCACGGGCTGAGCCGTGAACTCGGGCTTGCTCAAATCGAAGTCGAAGCCCGATAGCTCGGCCGTCACGGGGTTGCCCTTGATAGTCCAGGCCACCTGGCCGCCCGTGGCCACGAGGCGGCTGCTGCCCGGCGCTATCGTGCCGCTCACCTTGCGCAGCACGATGGAGTCGCCGTTGGTGCGCATCACCAAGTCAGCGTCTTTAATTTCGATAACCGGCCCGCTCACGGGCGGGGGGTAGTAGGCATCATAAGCCGCCGCGGCCGAGGGCACAAACGGCTGGCTGGCCTGGTCGAAGTCGTTGGTGCCGGGCGCGGGGGTAGCGACTGGTTTGGCAGCTACGGGTTTGGGCGCGGCTTTAGCCGGAGTTTTAGCCAGGACTTTGGCGGGCGCTTTTTTCTTGACCGGCGTGCCCCAGCCGTCGTTGGCAACTTTTTTCTTGGGGCTGCTCACGGGCGCGCCCCAGCCATCATCGGCAGTGTTCTTGGCGGCCTTGCTGCCGCCGCTCCACATGTCGGCGGTGTCCCAGCCATCGCTGGCGCGCTTTTTCTTGGCTACCGGCTTAGCTGACGCTGACCTTTGGTTAGGTTTGGGCGCGGGCCTGGCAGCGGCCTTAGCAACCGGCTTGGCCGCGGCGGCGGGGGGTAGGGCGGCCGGCTTGGGCGCGGCGGGCGCGTCAAACGTGGCGTTGGGGTCGGGCGCGGCGGCCACTTTGTAGGCAAACGACAGCTGCCCGCCCGTGGCCCGCAGCGCATTGAAGCCCGAGCGGTACACGTAGCCGCCGCCAAACACCCGCGCGGTAGCCATCAAATATTTTTCGACCTCGGTGGCCGGGTCTTTTTCCAGTGACTGCCCCAGCGCGTCGAGATACTGGTCCAGCTGCTTATCGCTGAGGCCGGCTTTGGTTTTGCCATTCACCAGGGCGCTATAAAAAGCCGTGAGGTGCGGAATGGGCCGCAGCTTTTTGTCCAGCATTTTCTGCGACAGCGCGGCGATGGTCGTCTGCTGGCTGGTCGTGAGCTGGTTGCTACCCCAGAGCTGCCGCAGCTGGTCGCCCAGGTTTTTAGCCCCGGCGTTATTGGTGGCCAGCATCATCGTGCGCACGTCGATAATGAACTGCGCCGGGTCGGGCGAGAGATGGCCCGTGTAGCGGGCCACCGCCGTTTGGGCGGCGCGCGCGTCGCCCGCCGCCCGCCCATTAGGTGGGGGAGCAGCAGGTTTTGTAGTTTGAGCCCAAGCAGGCAGCAGCGGTAACGATAAAAAGAAAAATATCCTAGTTAAACACTTCATATAATAGGACTAAAACCAGATTAAACCGGCGTAAAAGCCCCAGGCGAAGCTAAGGCGGCTACAATTTCGTGAAAATTGCTGAAATCCAGCTACGCAGGCTCCGATGGCGCTCATATCGCAGGCCCTGGCGGGTGGCTTCGGCCGTTATTTTGGGCAAATCTTCCTCGTAAAACCCACTAAATAAAATTGGGTTCCCGCTGGGTAGCAGCCGGGCGTAGGCCGCCATGTCTTCGAGCAAAACATTGCGGTTGATATTGGCCAGAATGAGGTCGAAGGGCGCTTCATCGGCCAGGATTTCGGCCCCGCCCAGCCGGCACTCGATGGTGCGGCAGTGGTTTTCGGCGGCGTTGTCGCGGGCGTTTTCCACGGTCCAGGGCTCCACGTCCACGGCCAGCACCTGGCGCGCGCCCAATTTCTCAGCCATAATGGCCAAGATGCCGGTGCCGCAGCCCATGTCCAGCACGCGCTTGCCGTGGTGGTCGAGGTCGAGCTGATTCTCAATCATGAGGGCCGTGGTTTCGTGGTGGCCGGTGCCAAACGACATGCGCGGCATTATTTCGATGTCATATTCCACACCTTCGGGCCGGGGGTGAAACGGCGCCCGCACCGACACGCGGCCGGCAATGATGAGGGGCTGAAAATTCTTTTCCCACTCGCTGTTCCAGTTCTGGCGCGTGATGATGCGGTCCGAAAACGCCAGCTCGCCGAGGCCTTCGTAGCGGCTCATAATTTCGGCCACCGCATCGCGGTCAAATACTTCCTCGGTGGTGTAGGCGCAAAAGCCGGCGTCGTTGTCTTCGAAGGTGTCGAAGCCGACTTCGCCCAGCTCGGCCACCAGAATGTCGGCCAGCTCGGGCGGGGCCTGCACGGTCAGTTCAATAAAATCCATTGTAATGCGGGTGTAATGGGGGGGTAGGGCGGGCGATAAAAAAGCAGAATGCCCGCGAAGTTCGCCGGAAACCGGCCGGCGCGCCGCGCCGGCTCCTCAAGTCCTCTCACGCAGAAACTAGTGCCCGTGCGTTAACCCCTTTATTTGCAAGCGGAAACTTCCCCTCACTGTTCTTCTTTTCTCACAATGATGACATCTCGCCTACCCCTGCTGGCCGCGCTGCTGCTGACTGGTGGCCTCAGCGCCTGTGGCAATAAGGACAAAGCCGCTGAGCAAACCGCGGCCGCCACTGAGCAAATTCCGGCCACCGTGCCCGCCGCCGGCAGCGGCACCCCTACCCCCGAGCCCGCCGCCGGGGTGGCCGCTACCACGCCGCCCGCCACGTTTGACCTGAGCTCGGTGCCGGTTTCGGCGGCCAACATGGGTAGCTTTCCCTACCTCAGCAAGCTGCCTGGCTACCACCTGAACGTGCCTTCCGACAGCGTGGACTATGAGTTCGACCGCCTCTACGTATATGATGGCAAGCAGATGCTGCCGGTGGAAGGGCACGTGCTGCGGCGTGCTTATGTAGCGGTTAATGACCAAAAGGAAACCTCGGAGCTGATGATGGAGCGCAACTACGACAACCTGATAAAGAGCCTGGGCGGGGTCAAGGTCTGGTCGGGCGACATTCCCAGCGAAGCGAAGGACAAAGTCGGCGACGACTACGGCAAGTACCACGGCCTGGATGCCGGCAAGTCGGCGGACACCTATCTCATTCGGCAGAAGGATAAGCAGGTGTGGGTGTAGCTGGCCCCCAACAACTACAGCTACACCCTCAACGTGGTGGAGTGGGCCGCCATGCCCCAGAAGCTAACGGTGACGCCCGCCGCCGAGCTAAAAAAAAACTAGCGGCGGAGGGCCACGTGGCCCTTTACCTGAATTTTGACCCGGATAAAGCCACCCTGCGGCCCGCTGCCCAGCCGGTGCTGGCCGAGGTGCGGACGCTGCTCACCCAGAGCCCCGAGCTGCGCCTGGCCGTGCAGGGCCACACCGACAACACGAGCACGCCCGCCCACAACCAGCAGCTGAGCGAGGCCCGCGCCCAGGCCGTAGTGGCCGCCCTCACCGCGCAGGGCATCGCCGCCAGCCGCCTGAGCGCCAGCGGCTTCGGCCAAACCAAGCCGCTGGCCGACAACGCCACCGAAGCCGGCCGCGCCCAAAACCGCCGCGTAGAGCTGGTGAGGCAGTAGCGCCTACCCCCAAACGCAACAATCGCCGCCGCCCGAAACCTCCACGATTTCGGACGACGGCGATTGCTTTTAAGAAGCAAAGGCAAGAAAACTAATTTTGCTTGCAGCCCGCAAAGGAACGGACCTTGGTGTAGTGAATGGCAAAGTCGGCCCGGCTGCGGTCGGTGGTCACGTAGAGCACGTAGTCGGCGAATTCGCGGTTTTCGGTTGGGCACCACAGGCCGGCCTGGTCGGCGAAGAGTTTGTTGGTTTCGTTGAAAACCAGCACGTCGGCAAAAGCCTGCTCGGGTTCGACGTACACCACGGCGAAGCACGAATTGGCCCGGCGCGGGTCCATTTCGAGGTACACCGAGCCGTAGATTTTACACGGCTCGACCGAGCCCGCCGGGTGCGCCGCCGGCCCTACCCCCCCCGAAACGGGCGAAGTGACGAGCAGCAAAAAAGTGAGTAAAAGCGAGAGCATGGCCGGGGCTGCGAAGAAAAAGTGAGGCAGATTTTTACGGGTTTAACGCATCAAAGGCAAGAATTCTGCCCAAAGTGCAAACCCTTCCCCCGGCAGTGCCAGGGCGCTAGAAGGACTTTACAATCTCGGCAAAATCGCGCGATTTCAGTGATGCGCCCCCGATGAGGCCGCCATCGACGTCGGGTTGAGAGAAGAGTTCGCGGGCGTTCTGCGCGTTGCACGAGCCACCGTATAAAATGGTGGTATCGGCCGCCGTGGCCGCGTCGTAGGCCGCCGCCACCTGCGCCCGAATGAAGGCGTGGACTTCCTGCGCTTGCTGGGTGCTGGCCGTGCGCCCCGTGCCAATGGCCCAAATGGGCTCGTAGGCAATCACTACCCCCCTAAATTCTTCCTTAGTGAGGTGAAAAAGGCCGGCGGCCAATTGCTGGCCCAGGAAGTCGAAAGTTTCGTCGGCCTCGCGGGTTTCGAGGCTTTCGCCCACGCAAAAAATCGGCTTCAGGCCGGCTTTCAGGGCGGTTTTCAGCTTTTCGGCCAGCAGGCCATCGTCTTCGCGGAAGTGCTGGCGGCGCTCGGAGTGGCCCAGAATCACGTAGTCGCAGCCCACCGATTGCAACTGCTTGGCCGAGACCTCGCCGGTGTAGGCCCCGCTTTCTTTTTGGTGAAAATTCTGCGCGCCGAGGGCGGGGTTGCCGCCGTCGCCCAGCAGCTGGCCCACGGCCATCAGCAGGGGGTAGGGCGGGCAAATGACCACTTGCGGACGCTCGGCGGGCAGCTCGGTATTCAGCAGCTGCACGAGTTCGGTGGTCAGGGCCTGCGCTTCGGGCAGGGTGAGGTTCATTTTCCAGTTGCCGGCAACGAAATTCTGGCGCATCAGAGAAAGGCTAAAAAGTAAGAAACAACCGCGAGGGCTCGGGGCAAAAGTACGGCACCGGGGCAGCCCCGCCCTACCCCCCACCTACCGGGCCAACGCCACCCGGCCGGGCGCGCGGCGGCGCTGCCAGCTCGCCAGCGCGGCCCCCACCAGCAGCGCCCCGGCCGCCCCCAGCGCCGTGAGCGCCAGGCTGGGTTCGGCGGCGCGCTGGGCCTGCCAGGTGCCCACCAGGCCCCAGGCAATGGGCAGCGGCAGCAGCGCATCGCGAAAGTGCCAGGCCAGCGCCCCACCCAGCCCAGCCGCCACCACCAGCAAGGCGTAGCAACCCACCAGGCTGGCCTGGGCCGACCACACCAACCCGTGCGCGCCAAAGCCATCGCGCAAACCAAAAATAAAATTGAGCACCGCGGCCAGCATTATCCAGCCCAGGTACAGGCTCAGAAACCACACCGGCCAGCCGGGCGCGGCATCGGCCAGCACCAGCCGCCGCGCCCGGCCGTAGGTCTGGGCCAGCAGCAGCAGGATAAATAGCATCACCGTGAGGCTGGCCCCAATGAGGCCGTAGCTGAATACCAGCGTCCAGGCCGTAGTCATCACCACGGCGCGGGTCAGCAGCGAATTAAGTTGGCGGGGTAGGGCGGCCGCTCGCTGCGCGGGCAGCAGCTGCCACCCGGTGTACATCACCAAGCCCGTAAAAATGACACTCCAGATGCTGAACGCGTAGCCCGCCGGCGTGAGCAGCGTGGGGTGCCGCGCCGACATGGCCCCGTTGCTGATGGCCCCGTCCGGCGGGTTGGCATTGTATAAGTAGTTGACGTACAGGCAGCCAACTACGGCTACTGGCAGCAGCCAGCGCCAAAAGCGGTCGGCGGGGGTTTCGGTCTTTTCCAAAGGAATTAAAAATTAAAAATGATGAATTAAAAATTACTCCTGCGAATGCTAACGGCTCCCGCCCGGCGAATTTCAGAGGTAATTTTTAATTCATCATTTTTAATTTTTAATTCAAACGAACAGGCCCTCAACCGAGAGGTAGCGCTCGCCAGTGTCGTAGCAGAACGTGAGCACTTTGCCACCCTGGGGCACATCGGCCAGCTTTTTGGCCACGGCGGCCAGCGAAGCGCCCGACGAGATGCCGCACAAAATGCCTTCTTCCCTGGCCGCGCGGCGCGTCATTTCGAAGGCCTCATCGCGGGTTACCAGAATGACGCCATCGAGAATATCGGTGTGCAGGTTTTCGGGAATGAAGCCCGCGCCGATGCCCTGAATGGGGTGCGGCCCCGGCGCGCCGCCGCTGATAACGGGCGAGGCTTCCGGCTCCACGGCGAAGGTTTTCATGTGGGGGAAGTGCGGCTTCAGCGCCTCGGTCACGCCCGTGATGTGGCCGCCCGTGCCCACACCCGTGATGTGCATGTCGAAGCCGCCCGCGGGCGCATCGGCCAGAATTTCCTGGGCCGTGGTGTCGATGTGCGCCTGAATGTTGGCGGGGTTCGAGAACTGCATCGGCATCCAGGCGCCGGGCGTGTTGGCTACCATTTCCTGGGCCTTGGCGATGGCCGCCTTCATGCCGCCTTCGCGGGGCGTCAGCTCCAGGTTGGCGCCGTAGGCTGCCATCAGGCGGCGGCGCTCGATGCTCATGCTCTCGGGCATTACCAGCGTGATTTTGTAGCCTTTCACGGCGGCCACCAGCGCCAGCCCTACCCCCGTGTTGCCCGAGGTAGGCTCAATAATAACGCTGTCTTTGGTGAGAATGCCGTCTTTTTCGGCCTGCTCAATCATACTGAGCGCGATGCGGTCCTTGATGGAGCCGCCGGGGTTCTGGCGCTCCAGCTTCATCCACACCTCCACGTCGGGGCGCTCGGCGGCGAAAAGCTTGTTGAGTTTGACCAGCGGCGTGTGGCCGATAACGTCGAGAATGGAATTAGCTTTCATGGGCAGTGGGTGAATGAGTGGATGGGTGAATGGGTGGGTTGGCGCGGGAGAGAGGGTATTTCATTCACCCATTCACTCATTGAATCAAATCGAAAACATCAGCTCGGCGGCGGGGTCGTCCTGGCGGGCCATGTGCAGCTGGGCGCGGTGATAGACCCGCGAGTGCGAGGGCACGCTCTCGGTCAGCCACACGTTGCCGCCGATGATGCTGCGCGTGCCAATGACCGTGCTACCCCCCAGAATAGTGGCGTTGGCGTAAATAACCACGTGGTCCTCAATAGTGGGGTGGCGCTTGAGGCCCTGCAAGGCTTTGGCCACGCTGAGCGCACCCAACGTAACACCTTGATAGAGTTGCACATGCGCACCAATCTCAGCCGTTTCGCCAATGACGATGCCCGTGCCGTGGTCGATGCAGAACGCCGGCCCGATGCGCGCGCCGGGGTGAATGTCGATGCCGGTGCGCTGGTGGGCGTACTCGCTCAGCAGGCGGGGTAGGCGCGGCACGCCACGCTGGTGCAGGGCATGGGCCAGTCGGTGCAGGGCCGTGGCATAAAACCCTGGATACGTGTTCAGTATCTCCGCTATACTTTGCGCAGCGGGGTCGGCGGCCAGGGTGGCGTCGGCGTCGCGCAGCAGCGCGGCGCGCAGGTTGGGCAGGCCGTTGGAGAGGTCGGCAGCGAGAGTGGCGGGAGGGGTAGGGAGGCCAGGCACCTGGGCCAGTAGCTCAGCCAACTCTGATTGCAGGTGGTAGAGCGTGGCGGCCACGGCATCGGTGCCGGCCAGCGGCTTGGTGGCCCGCTCGGGAAAGAGCACGGCCAGCACCTGCTCGGCTAGCGCGCAAAAAGCGGGGCCGGGCAGGGCAGTGGGCACGGCCGCATGTGCCCGTGCCAATTGCTCAGCAAACGTTTCGAGGGCGGCGGCAGACACGGCAGAATCATACTAATAAGCGAAAAACCGGCCCGGCGCTACGCGGCGGCCGAGCGGCTTGGGTTTCTTAACCGGCGGGGTTGGCCGAAGGTTTTGGGCCGGCCGCGGCACAACCGCCGGCCCCGCCCCGCCGTTAGCAAGGGCAGCTGCGAGGCGGAGTGGCACTCCGTTTTCAGCTTTTTGCTACCCCCTTCTCATCTGCCTAAGGCGAAGTGTCACTTCGTTTTACACATTCCTACCCCACATGTCTACTTCCAACACTAACGCCAGCGCCGACGGTGCCAAGCACCTGGCTGCCGGCCACCACGTATCGCTCCGCCTCTGGGAAAACGAGCAGCCCGGCGAGCCTAAGCCCCTCAGCACCAAGCCCTACGAAACGGTCGGTTACGTCCTCAAGGGCCGCGCCGAGCTGCACCTAGAAGGCAAAGTAACCCCCCTGGAAACCGGCGCTTCGTACCTGGTGCCCCAGGGTGCCTCGCACACCTACAAAATTCTGGAGACTTTCTCAGCCATTGAGGCCACCTCGCCCCCACAGAAGGGCTAGTGAAATGGTGAGTGATTTCATCTATAAAAAATCACTCACCATTTCACTAACCCACCATTTCACCTACCCCGGTTCGGGGCGGGTGAAGAAATCGATGGCCCGGCGCTCGGAGTAATATGAGCCTGCCGGGCCATTGTCGTTGAAGCCCACGTGGCCGCCCCCGGTCGGCATTTCGAGGTAGAACCAGGAGCTGGCCGTGGCCGCCTCGCGCGGGTAGCAGCTGGGGGGTAGGAAAGGGTCGTTCAGGGCGTTAACGAGCAGCGTGGGCACCCGGATGCCCGCCAGGTAGCGCCCCGACGCGGACTGGTCGTAGTAGTCATCGGCCGAGGCAAAGCCGTGCATCGGGGCCGTGTAGTGCTCATCAAACTGCGGAAAATCGCGTAGCTGATTCAACTCGGTGAGGTCGAGCTGACCGGGCAGGTGGGCCGCCTTTACCCGGATTTTCTCGCGCAACGAATTCATAAAGCGCCGCAAATAAACCCGGTTTTGCCAGCGGCTGATGTGCATAGAGCTGGCCTTGAGGTCGGTAGGCACCGAAAAAACGGCCGCCCGCCGCACTTGTGCCAGCACCCGCGCCGCCTGTTCGCCCAAGTACTTGAGCGTGACGTTGCCGCCCGCCGAGAAGCCCGTCAAAAAAATCGCCGGGTATTCTTTGGCCTCGATAGCGTGGCGAATTACCTCGGCCAGGTCGTCAGTATCGCCGAGGTGATAGGCGCGCAGCAAGCGGTTGGTTTCGCCGCCGCAGCCGCGGTAGTTCCAGGCCAGCGCATCGAAGCCCGCCTGGTTGAGCGCCCGCACCATGCCGCGCACGTAGGGACGGCTGCTGTCGCCCTCCAGCCCGTGCGAGATAATGCACAGCCGCGCCGCTGGCCGCGAGCCAGCTAAAGACCAGTCGAGGTCCACGAAGTCGCCATCGGGCAGCTCCAGGCGCTCGCGCTGGTAGCGCACTTCCGGCACGCGCCGCAGCACGCTGGCCGCGATGGTTTGCAGGTGGCCATTGGCCAGCAAAGCGGCCGGACGATAGGCAGAGGTAGGGAGCAGCGGCATAAGAGCTTAGCGAACAAGGCGTACTTTCGAGGGGGTAAAGAAATACCGCACCAGGTATAGTATTGCCAGCAATATCTGCAACAAAAACGCCTTACTTCTCCCAAAAACACGGCGTGGTCCCGGTGCTCGGCTCAGAATTTTATCGGCCGGGCTTTGGGAATTATCAGATTTAATTTCTACCTTTGCCCTCCCAAACGCGAAATACACAGCCGCCTGGCTGTCTTGTTATAGAATTTCTTTTTTGTCATGGCAAATCATAAGTCGGCTATTAAGCGCATCCGCAGCAACGAAGCGAAGCGTGTACTAAACCGCTACCAGCACAAGTCTACCCGTACGGCTATCAAGAAGCTGCGCGACACCACCGATAAGACAGCCGCTCAGGCGTTGCTGAAAAAGGTAACGTCGATGCTCGACCGTTTGGCCAAGAAGAACATCATTCACAAAAACAAAGCTGCTAACAACAAAAGCAAGCTGACAAAACTCGTTAACGCGCTTTAGCGCGAGACGAGTTCTAGCGGGGCCGGACTCTGCCGCCCCACCGTTCGGTCCCGCGCTCATCACCAGAAAGCCCCGCCCTCCCCGGCGGGGCTTTCTGCGCTGTAGCCACGCAAGCCCCATTATTGGCACTACCATTGCCCGCTAGCTCTAAAATAACGTATCGCCTCCGCTTTTCCCTACTGCTGTTCCTCCCGGCATTACTACTACCTGGCTCACAGGCCAAGGCTACGATGTGCAGCAAGCTGCCAGTTGCTTGGGCTATGACGCAGTGTACCGCTTTTTGGAACTGTTTGGCGCAGTTAACACCGGACTATACCTGCCGGGCCTAGTCTGTCTAGCGTTTAATATATGTAATTTCCCAATGACATAGCAAGCATTTTCAGCTTTATCGATTGGGGCGAGAGTCGGCGGTGGTATTAACGCCGAGGTAGGTGCGGCTACTGGCCCCGGCCCCTACCCTATCACTTGGAAGCTGAAGCTACTTAAGCCGTAGGCCGCTAGGAGTGCAGAATAAGCACAGAGGATACTACCAGGCTCAAGGGGGCCATTGGCGAAGTCTTACTTAGAAGTACGGAAGATACGTAGGCTGTGGGGCAAGCTACCGGACAGGTGAGTTCAGCGGGCCGAAACACGCTTTACTTCCATCAGGTTGGGCGTTTCGCGCACGATGCGCAGGGCGCTGCCGTGCAGGGCTACGCGCAGCGCCTGCCGTCGCGTTAGGCGGCCACGCACCGGCTGCACGGGCACGTTCACCAGGGATTTGTCAGTGTAGCGGATGAAGCAGCCCGTGGCGTGGGCGATGGCATGGGCAGTTTCGTCAAAGCGCTGAGCAGGCAGGTTGTACACTACCTGCTGGTCGCACTTGCCCAGCTGGATGAGGGCCTTAACCGGCTGCTGTTTGGCTGGGCGCTGGGCGCAAGCAAGGCTGTAAGTGACCAGCGCGCACATAAAAACCAACAGGCAGGAAGCAATTCGAATAGAAGTCATGGATGAAAGTACTAATTCGTTCGGGTTTTGTGCTGGTGCGACTGTTTCACTCTGCTCGCAATGACAACCTTTTTTGCAGCAAAAAGGCCACTCGTTGGAGTAGCCTTTTTGCATGCGAACGACTTTAAATTACTGCTTACAAGCTCCGTAGAAACCGGGCTTATGCCACGCTTACTTTCACCATGTTGGCCCGGCCGCGCTCGGCAATGGGCATGGTACCGGTGTTGATAAATACGTCGCCAGGTTTAAGGTGGCCGGTGGTGAGGAGCACGTTGCGAATATCGGCAATGGTGCTGTCGGTGCTGTTCAGCCGGTCGTAGTAGAAGGAGCGCACGCCCCACACCAGGCTCAGAGCCGTGAGCAAAGGGCGGTTGTCGGTGAAGATGAAGATGTTGGCTTGAGGGCGGTATTTCGCCAGCTGGAAGGCCGTGTAGCCTTCGTGCGTCACGCCCGTGAGGGCCTTGGCTCCCGTGTTTTTGGCCAGGTGGCACGAGGCCGACAGGATGCTATCGACCATAAAGGAAGGCGCGGCTGCGTCAACGGGCCACCACTTGTTGAACATTTTGGGGCTGCGGGTTTCCACGCTCAAAATGGTGCCCACCATCGAGCGGATAACTTCGGCGGGGTAGGCGCCCACGGCGGTTTCGGCCGAGAGCATCACGGCGTCGGCCCCGTCGAGCACGGCGTTGGCCACGTCGCTGGTTTCGGCACGGGTAGGGCGCGGGGCGGTTATCATGCTCTCCATCATCTGGGTAGCCACGATTACGGGCTTGCCGGCGCGGTTGCACTTCTCAATAATCATCTTCTGGGCCATCGGCACCTCCTCCATCTTCACCTCCACGCCGAGGTCGCCGCGGGCCACCATCACGGCGTCGGTAATGGCAATAATTTCGTCGATATTGCGCAGGCCGTCGGGCGTCTCAATTTTGGCCACCACGCGGGTCGTTTTGCCGGCCTCCGCAATCAGGTTTTTGATAAAGCGGATGTCATCGGCTTTGCGGGCAAAGCTCAGGGCAATCCAGTCCACATCGTTGGCCAGGCCAAATTGCAGGTCCTCAATGTCCTTCTCGGTCATGCTCGGGGCCGACACTTCCGAATCGGGCAGGTTGATGCCCTTGCGGGGCTTCACGAGGCCGCCGTACACCACTTCCACGTCCACTTCGTGGTCGCGGTCGGTGGCGAGCACCCGCAGCTCAATCTTGCCGTCGTCAATCAGAATCTGGTCGCCGGGCTTCACGTCGCGGGCCAGACCCAGGTAAATCGTGCAGAGGCGGGTAGCGGTGCTGATTTCTTTTTCGCCGCACACCAGCTTTATTTTATCACCAGCCTTGATTTCAACGCCGCCGCCTTCTACGTCGCCCAGACGGATTTTCGGTCCCTGCAAGTCTTGCAGCAGGCCCACGTTGGTGCGCATGTCCTTGTTGAGGCGGCGCACCGTGTTGATAACGGCCAGATGCTCTTCGTGCGCCCCATGCGAGAAGTTGAGGCGAAACACATCGACGCCCTCCCGGATGAGCATCCCGAGGCGCTCGTAGGTGTTAGACGCGGGCCCCACGGTGGCCACAATCTTGGTCTTGTTGAACGCAGCGGCAGTAGTTGGTTGCATGGATTTTCAAAATCATTCGGCGGAAGCCGCGCGTAAACGGGAGGTCCCTACCCCCCATCTCGGGCGCAACGCCGAAAAGGTATAAAAGTGAAACGAGCTGCCGCGAACGAGGAGCGCTCTTCGCCAGCAGGAGGAAGATTAAAAAATCAGATTGTCTTTGTATTTCAGTTCGTTGGGGTCAAACTCGCTGGCATACTGAATGATGGGTAGGGCCGTGAGGCGGTCGAGCAGCTCGGTGCCCGCCAGCTCGTCGGTGCCGCCCTGCACGTGCAGCAGGTAGTCATATTCGCGAATGTCGGGGGCCAGGTAAGGCTTGGCCAGCACCGAGGGCAGGGCCGCCCGATTGCGCAGCAGGCGCAAGGTAAGCACTTCGGTGGCGCAGAGGTAGTAGCTAAACGCCAGGGCACCCTGCTGCACCAGATTCAGCACAAAGTCAGGCTGGCGCACCAGGCGCAGGCGCAGGTAGCGGTTGAGGCTCCAGGCCAGGGTGTAGTCGCGCGTGCTGGAAACCAGGCCATACAGCGCGAAGTCACAGTCGTACTCAGCCTCCAGGGTTAGGGTTTTCATGTGGCAGCAGCGAACTGCAAAGCTACGGCTTTTGTGAGGGCGCTGGCAGTGCTCGTAGGGGGGTAGGCCAAAATATTGTACGCCCCTTGTGAAGGCAATTCGTGGGGCAGTTGCGAAAAGGTGCGTTACTTTGCAGGCAAGTTTCCCCTTAACCACGACTGCAATGTCTGAAATCGCCGAAAAAGTAAAAGCCATTATTATCGATAAGCTGGGCGTTGAAGCCTCGGAAGTAACTCCGGAAGCCAGCTTCACCAACGACCTGGGTGCCGATTCGCTCGACACCGTGGAGCTGATTATGGAATTCGAAAAGGAATTCAACGTCAGCATCCCCGATGACCAGGCCGAGAACATCCAGACCGTGGGCCAGGCAGTAAGCTACCTCGAAGAGCACGCCAAATAGACCGCAGATTCGACGGATTTAACGGATTTCGTGGATACACCGCTGCGCGGTTGGCTGCGTTTTTTGTGGTTCGTTCGTTTGCTGTTCAAGCTTTCCCCTAGAACCGGCCGGCCCACTGCCGGCCGGTTTTGCGGTTTCAGCCCGTTTCGTCATCACTTACGGGCAGTCGCGTAGTCAGCCGCGAAATCCGTTAAATCCGTTAAATCTGCGATTTTATGTCGTCAATTCGTCGCGTTGTCGTAACTGGTATCGGAGCCATCACTCCCCTGGGTAGCACCGTCCCCGCTTACTGGGAAGGGCTCAAAAACGGCGTGAGTGGGGCCGCGCCCATCACCCGCTTCGACGCTACCAAATTTAAAACCCGCTTTGCCTGCGAGGTTAAAAACTATACCCCCACCGATTACTTCGAACGCAAGCAAGCGCCTAAGATGGACTTGTTTACGCAGTTTGCCGTCATCGCTTCCGACGAGGCCATCGCCGACGCGGGCCTGCTGACGGACCATGTGGACAAGGACCGGGTGGGCGTTATCTGGGGCTCGGGCATTGGCGGGCTGCGGTCGCTGCAGGAAGAATGCTTCCAGTTTGAGCGCGGCGACGGCACGCCCCGCTACTCGCCCTTCTTCATTCCGCGCATGATTGCCGACTCCTCGTCGGGCAATATTTCCATTAAAAACGGCTTCCGCGGCCCCAATTTCGTCACTACGTCGGCCTGCGCTTCATCAAACGACGCGCTGATTGCGGCTTTCAACAACATTCGCCTCGGGCTGGCCGATGCCATCGTGACCGGCGGCTCCGAAGCAGCCATCACTGAGTCGGGGGTAGGCGGCTTCAACGCGCTCAAGGCCATGAGTGAGCGCAACGACGACCCGGCTTCGGCCTCGCGCCCTTACGACAAGGACCGCGACGGCTTCGTGCTGGGCGAAGGCGCGGGCGCGGTGGTGCTCGAAGAATATGAGCACGCCCAGGCGCGCGGTGCCAAAATCTACTGCGAAATCATTGGCGGCGGCATGTCGTCGGACGCGTATCACATCACGGCCCCCGACCCCAGCGGCTCGGGCGTGGTGCTGGTCATGCGCAACGCGCTGCGCGACGCGGGTATTAAACCCGAGGAAGTGGACTACATCAACACCCACGGCACGAGCACGCCGCTCGGCGACGGGGCGGAGATTAAGGCTATCGAAACGGTTTTTGGCGACCATGCGATCAAGCTCAACATCTCTTCGACCAAGAGTATGACTGGCCATTTGCTGGGCGGCGCGGGCGGCATTGAGGCAGTGGCCAGCATTTTGGCTATCAAGTACGGCATTGTGCCGCCGACTATTAACCTGCACACGCCCGACCCGGAAATCAACCAGAACCTGAACTTTACGGCCAACGTGGCGCAGCAGCGCGAGGTAAACGTGGCGCTCAGCAACACGTTTGGCTTTGGCGGGCACAACACATCGGTCCTGTTTCGCAAACTCTAATCGCAGATTAAACTGATTTCGCGGATACGCCGCTGCGCGGCTGACCAAGCGGGAGTGGCTGGTGTTGGCACTTCACTTGTATTTGTACTGGTGCTGGCATTAGCACTGGTTTTTTGCCTGGCGCATTGGGTAAGAGTTATTCACCGCGCCGTGACTTACTTGTTTAACTCACCTATTTTGTTGCTCAATAGATTATTCCTGCGGCATTCCAGTGGCAATTTACTTACTGCCTATCAGCAAGTTAGCCAGCCGCGCAGCGGCGTAGCCGCGAAATCCGTTTAATCTGCGGTCATGCCCCTACCCCTCTTTGGCTTGTTTAGCCGGCTGCTGGGCAGCGACCGGACCTTTCGGCAGGCCGTGGCCACCGTTATTGGCCAGGACCCGCACAACGCCCGGCTCTACCAGCTAGCTTTTACGCACTCGTCGTTGGTGCGGGCCGAGCCCGGCGCGGGCCGGCACCAAAGCAACGAGCGACTGGAGTTTCTGGGCGACGCGGTGCTGGGCACGGTCGTGGCCGAGTATTTATTCAAGAAATATCCCTACGAGCAGGAAGGCTTTTTGACCGAGACGCGCTCGCGCATCGTCAACCGCGAGAGCCTCAATGCTATTGCCCTCAAAATGGGCCTCGACAAGCTGGTGCAGCTCGATTCGACGCAGACGCGCGTGGCCCGCTCGCGCTCCGTGAATGGCAACGCCTTGGAAGCGCTGGTGGGGGCCGTGTACCTGGATTTGGGCTACAAGGCGGCCCGCAAGTTCATCCTCAAAGGATTGATAAAGCCATTCGTGGACGTTAATAAGCTGACTACCACCACTTCCAACTACAAGAGCAAGCTCATCGAATGGGCGCAGCGCCACGGCAAAGACGTGCGCTACGAGCTGAGCGGCGAGCCCCGGCCGGGCGGCGTGATGGAGTTTACGGCCACCGTGCTGCTGAGCAACGAAGTGATTGCTACCGGCATGGGCCTCAATAAAAAGCAGGCCGAGCAGCTGGCCGCCGAGCGGGCGCTGGTCGCGCTGGGCGTGTAAAGAGGCTCTCTTAAATCTATGCCGAAGTGGTTAGCACTAACTTGTTTCTACTTGAGCGTACTGGCCTTTGTTCAGGGCCTTCTGTGGCTGAATAATACTTTTTTTGCTCCGAGATGGCAACGTAACCTGCCTAAGCGAAAACCATTTAGCGAATTGATTAGCCTTGGTTTTTATGTTCCAACTACGTTGTGTCATCACGAGTCTGACGGCCCGGCAACAGTGATTGGCTTGGTTGGGGAACTCCAAGGATATGCCGTTGAGATATCCTCCAACTATCTCAACGGCTGGTTTAAATCTCCATTTTTTATCATCCGGGTCTTTTTCAATACGGATAGCCTTACTACCAATGAGTTGCTTGTCCGTCGTGAAAAAAACCTAGCGCAAAGCGAGCATATCCGGTGGAGCAATGAAATTAAATTATTTACTACCCACATAGAGGAAAAACTAACAATCAGTAGAAACGGGCCTTACAGCCTTAAGCTTATACTTGGTATCGCGGAAGACCTGATAGCAGAAAGCAAAAAACTAGGTTTGCATCCCGTCAGCTATAATGAAGGAGTAAACCAATGGAGAATTAATCAAGACTAACCCATGCGTATCGCCGGAGCCGCCCTCAACCAGATTCCTTTCGACTGGGCTCATAATATTCAGAATATCAGCACGGCTATTGCCCAGGCCAAGGCCGAAGGCGTGGAGCTGCTGTGCCTGCCCGAATTATGCCTGACGGGCTATAACTGCGAGGACCTGTTTCTGAGCGACTGGCTGCCGGCGTCGGCGCTGGCGCATCTGCAAAAAATCCGGCCGCTGACGGCGGGCATTTGCGTGGTAGTAGGTCTGCCGGTGCGGCTGCATCAGCGCACATATAACACGGCCGCCGTGCTGCGCGACGGGCAGATTCTGGGCTTCGCGGCCAAGCAGTTTCTGGCCAATGATGGGGTGCATTACGAAATGCGATTTTTTGTGCCGTGGCCCGCGGGCGAGACGACAACCGTGGATTTTGAGGGCGAAAGCTGGCCGCTGGGCGACCTCACGTTTGAGCATTTGGGCGTGCGGTTTGGGTTCGAAATCTGCGAGGATGCCTGGCGGGCCGATGATGTGCGGCCTGCGTGCCGCCTGCGCGGCAAGGTGGAGTTGATTATCAACCCGTCGGCCAGCCACTTTGCGATGAGCAAAACGGACCTGCGCTATAAGCTGGTGCTCAACGCTTCGCGCAATTTTAGCTGCACGTATCTCTACGCCAATTTGCTGGGCAATGAGGCCGGGCGCATTATTTATGACGGCGAAATTCTGATTGCCCGCAACGGCCACCTGCTAAAGCGCAATCAGCTGCTGAGCTTCAAGGCGGTGGACATGGAATGGGCCGACGTGGACTTTGCTACCCCCCTCGCCGCAGCTGAAGTCATCGTGCCGCTGCCCGAGCCCGACGAGTACCGCGAGCTGAACCAGGCCATGAGCCTGGGCCTGTTTGACTACCTGCGCAAGGCGCGCAGCCGGGGCTTCGTGCTGAGCCTGAGCGGCGGGGCCGACTCGTGCTTCTGCGCCGTGGGCGTGGCCGAAATGGTGCGCCTGGGCGTGGAAGAATTGGGCGTAGAAGAATTTAAGCGCCGCAGTGGGGCTTTTGATGAGGCCAAAAAAGACGTGGTGCAAACCGGCGCGGGCGGCCCAGCCGAGCAAGTAGTAGTTGAGAGCGAAAAGTTGAGAGTTGAGAGTGAAGAGTTAAGAGTTAGAGAGTTAGCGGTAGTAGATAGCGCCGACGAGCAACAACTCTCAACTCTTAACTCTCAACTCTTAACTCCCTTAGTTAACCACCTGCTGACCTGCGCCTACCAGGGCACCGTCAATTCTTCGGATGATACGTTCAACTCGGCTAAGGACCTGGCGGACAGCATTGGGGCGCGTTTTTTCAATTGGACAATTGACGATGAAGTGAGTGGTTACGTGGGCAAGATTGAGGGGGCGCTGGGCCGCGAGCTGACCTGGCGAACCGACGATTTGGCGCTGCAAAATATTCAGGCGCGGGTGCGCGCGCCGGGCATCTGGCTGCTGGCCAACGTGCAGAACTGCCTGCTGCTCACCACAAGTAACCGCTCGGAGGCTAGTGTGGGCTACTGCACGATGGACGGCGACACGGCGGGCAGCATCTCGCCCATCGCGGGCGTCGATAAGGCGTTTGTGAAGCAGTGGCTGCGCTGGGCCGAAACGGAGCTGGGCTACGCGGCGCTGCGCCACGTGAACGCCCTGCAACCCACCGCCGAGCTGCGCCCGCTGGCCGACAAGCAGACCGACGAGCGAGACCTCATGCCCTACCCCCTGCTCAACCGCATCGAGCGCCTGGCCTTCTACGACCGCCTACCCCCCGCCGGCGTGCTGGCCCAGCTCGTGGCCGAAGACCCGCACGCCGACGCCGAGCAGTTGCGCACCTACGTGCGGCGCTTTTATACTCTCTGGAGCCGCAACCAGTGGAAGCGTGAGCGCTACGCGCCCTCGTTTCACCTCGACGACTACAACGTGGACCCGCGCTCCTGGCTGCGCTTTCCCATCCTCAGCGGCGGGTTTGCGGAAGAGCTGGCGGCGCTGTAAGCTCAGCTTGAGCTTACGCAAAAGCCGTTGGTCATTGCGAGCGAAGCGCTCGTAACGACCAACGGCTTTTGCGTAAATCATACGTGTATTTTGCGCCGGGAGGAACCGCCGGGCGGCTACTTTTTGGCCGCTGCGAGCAGGTTTTTGTGTTCGGCCATCATGTTGGCGTGGTCTTCCACCAGCTGCTTGTGTTCCTGCTGAATCTGCTGGTCCTCGGCTTTCATCTGGTCATGGTCCTGCGTCATCTGGGCATCCGACACCTTGCCGCTGCTGTGGTTAGCTTCCAGCTCGGCGTGGCGCTTGATGACGGCGTCGTGGCGCTTTATCACGTCCTGGTGCTGCTGAATAAGAGCGTCGTGACGCTTTTCCAGCGCCTTGAAGGCCGGCGTATTTTCAATGCCGGCCTGCTTGGCCGCCGCCAGCGCCTGGCGGTGGTCCACCTCCATCACCGAGTCGGCGGTTTGCATAATGCGGTGGTCGGCTTCCATCTTCTGGTGGTCGGCCACCAGCTCGGCATGGGTGATAACCGGCGCGGCGGCGGCCGCGTCCGTCGTGGTGGCGGCGGTTTTGTCGGCGGCCGGCTGGCAGCCGGTCAGCGCCAGTCCGAAGCCCAGCAGGGCCACGGCGAGGGTAGTTTTGGGGGCGAAAGAACGGTTCATCAGGAAAGAGGGGGGTAGGGGATGAAAAATCCGGGGCTTATTTCCCGAAATTGAAAGCCAGCCCCAGCGACGTATTAAAGGCCGAAACGGGCTGCTTGGTCTGCAAGCGGCCGGAGTTGTTCGTGCGGTTGGCGTTGTCAATGGTGAAGGCGCTGGCCCCCATAAAGTCGCCGCGCAGCACCAGACCCACGCGCTCAGCCAGGGCGTAGTGCAGGCCCAGGCCCGCCTGGTAGCCAAATACAGTGCTCGTGGAGCTGTACTGCGTCAGCAGCGTCTGGGTATTGTCTTCGAGCTGCACGGTGAGGGTAGGCGTGCTGAGACTGTGCACGATGCCCGCCAGGCCGCGCGCTTCCAGCCGCAGCTTACCGCCGAGCGGAAACATGAACGACGGTCCCACCATCGCCGTGATGCGGCGGAAGCGCTTGCTGCTGCGAATGGTACTCTCGTCCACCCCGAAGCCATCGGTGAAGCCGGCTCCGATTTGGTTTAAATCATTGGTTTTCAATCGGCCATTGTCGCTATACGCCACCTGGCCGGCCAGGCCCACGATGCCGCCGCCGAAGTAGTGCGCGCCGTCGAGGGCCAGGTGCAGGCCCGTTTTGGCGAAGCCCGCCTGATTGTTAAAGTAGTCGGACTTGCCAAAGTCGCCCAGGGCGAACGAGGCCCCGACGTTCAGGCCCACGTAGCCGGGATTAGGAGTAGTCTGCGCGGCGGCGGCCAGGGGCAAGGCGGCGGCCAGCAGGAGGGGTAGGAATTTCATGGAAAATTTTGGTTTTGAAGATTGACTTAGAACCTCTCGTCATGGCGAGCCTGCGAGGCAATCGCACCCGAACGACACCCGCGCTGCTCATTCTGGCATCGTTTGGGTACGATTACTTCGTCCTTGCTCGCCATGACAAATGATTATTAGCTACTTAATGCTCACATTAAAGCCCACGTCCAAATCCGTGGAGCCGGGGGCGTAGGTGCCGTCCTTCACGTTGGGCTGGTGGCGCAGCACCACCCGCAGGTAGCCCGTACTAGCGGCTCCGGTCTTAAAAATGGTTTTCAACCCCAGCGGCAGCGGCGGGGTGTTCGTATCTACGTCGGTCGTGGTCACCGTCAGGTTCAGGGGCGGGCCGGCGGGCAGTGGCGTCGGGATGGGGGCAGGGTACGTATCGGTGCCCGTGGGGGCCGGAATGACGTAGGTACTCGTCGTGGGCAGCGGCTGGTAGAAAAAGTGGTGATAGGTAGTGCGCGAATCGGCGATTTCCTTGCCCACGTCGAACGTCGGCGACTGGCTCTTATCGAGTACTCCCAGCTGGCCGGTGTAATTGGCGTTGGCCATCAGGTTCAGGTTAGCCTTGCTCACGTCGGGCGTCAGCGGCTGGCCCTTGCTGTCGAGCAGCTGTTCCCATTGAGCCGTCACCACGTCAGACGGGTTAGCGGTATTGGTCAGCGTTAGGATGGTTGTTGTGAGGGCCTCGTTGGCAATGGTTGGGGCCACTACTTGCTCATCTTTGCTGCATCCGGCCAGGGCGGCCAGCAGGCCGGCCATTGCCGCCACGCGGACTTTGGGGGTAGATTTCAGGGTTAAAAACATGGGGTTGAAAAGGGGAAAATGGTTGAGTGATAATTAGTGATTGTTAATCGTTTGTCATGGCTTCGCAGGCTCGCCATGACAAACTGCGCTGTTTCAGCCTAAAACGGCACGCGCACGCGGAGCTGAATATTCTGGCCCACGTCGGCGGTGTAGTAGCGGAAGCGGTTGAGGTAGTCGCGGTATTCGCGGTTGAACAAGTTGTTGGCTGTCAGACTGATGTCGAACAACTGGTGGCCGGCGTGGAGCAGGGTGCCGGCCTCGGCTCCCCACAGGTCGTAGGCGGCCGGGGCGGGGGCGTAGTCGCCGCTGGCCGGGGTGCGGCCCTGGTGCGCCACAAATAAGTTATTGAGGCCCACGTAGCTTTGGCGCAGCTGCCCGGCATCACCCAGGCTGAGGCGCACGCCGTTTTGCCAGCGGTTGGGGGGCGCGTAGATGAGGTAGTCGTGGGCGCTCTCGTTGTAGGCCCACAGCAGCGAGGCCGATGAGGTGAGGGTCACGCGCGGCACCGGCCGGTAGCTCACCCGCGCGTCGATGCCCTTGAAAAGCGCGTCGGTCTGCGTGTAGTCGAAGGCCGGGTAGGCCCCGCGCACGGTGCGGATATAGCGCCCCGCCGGGGCCAGATACAGGTAGTTGCGGATGTAGTTGACGTAGCCGCCGACCTCGCCCTCCACCTGCGACCCGCTGTATAAGAGGCTGCCGCTGGCGTTGTAAGCCTGCTCTTTGGTCAGGTTGGGGTCACCGATTTCGTAGGTGGCGGCGCTCTGATGCACGCCGGATGCGTACAACTCATTCACGGTGGGCGGCCGCCAGGCGGTGGCCAGGTTGGCGCTCAGCGTGAGGCCGTGGCCCAGGGCAAGCAGGCCGCCCGCCATGCCCGTCACGGCTTGGTAGATGGTGGTGGGCTGCGTGATG
Source organism: Hymenobacter psoromatis (assembly GCA_001596155.1). Classification (NCBI taxonomy): domain Bacteria; kingdom Pseudomonadati; phylum Bacteroidota; class Cytophagia; order Cytophagales; family Hymenobacteraceae; genus Hymenobacter; species Hymenobacter psoromatis. Next base: position 2,105,628 of record CP014771.1, read on the forward strand.
TGGCCGGTGCTCACGTCCGTGAAATAGGCCCGCAGCCAGCGATAATCGTAGCGCAGGCCGCCTTCCAGGGTCAGGCGCTCGCCGCGGTGCTTGCCCAGCACGTAGGCCCCCGCCCCGTAGTTGCGGAAGTTCGGAATCAAGAACTGATATTCCCGAATGTTGGCCTGCGTCACGCCACTCAGGCCCGTCGTGGCCGACCACGGCCCGGTGCTCGGCGTGAGGTAGGCCACGTCCAGGGTGTGCGAGGTCAGGCTCAGGAACAGGTCGGGCACGTCGCCCAGCACCGGGTTGTAGGGCAGCTGGTCGCCGTATTCCGAGCGGGCGTCGGTCTGGCGGGCGAAAGTGGCCTGCACCTGGCCGCCGCCCGGCAGTGCCGCCGTGGCTTTGGCCTTGAAGAGCTGATGTATCACTGCCTGGTAGGGCCGGCTGATAGTGTGGGTAAACTTGTCCGCCGTCAGCGGCCGGTCGCGGTCAATGGCGCTCAGCAAGTCCGTCACCGAGCCCGTTTCGGAGCCCGAGAAAATACCCAGCTTGGTATCGAAGCGACTGAAAAACAACTCGGTGCGAATAATGCCCCGGTGGTAGTTCAGCGCCAGCGAGTAGTTCTGCTCCTGCAGGCCGGTATTCGTGATGTAGTAGTTCGCCGAGCGCGCCGTGCCGGCCCGCCGCAGCGTGCCCTGCACCCGGTAGCTGAGGCCGTGCAGCAGCCCCAGCCCGCGCCCGCCGCCCCCGGCCGAATCAGTCGGAATGGCCCCCTGCACGAAGGCCGAAGCCGCGCCCAACCGGCCGTTGGTCATGCCCACCAGGTTCACTTCGCCGCTTACCCCCGCCGTGTCGGGCAAAGCGGCCGGCTCCACCAGCACCACGCCGCCGATGGCATCGGCCCCGTAGCGGATGCTGGCCGCGCCCTTAATCACGGTGAGACGAGTGGCGGTGAAGGGGTCAATCTCGGGCGCGTGGTCGTTGGCCCACTGCTGGCCCTCCTGCCGCACGCCGTTGTTCAAAATCAATACCCGGTTGCCGTACAGGCCGTGAATCACCGGCTTGGCAATCGTGGGACCGGTCTGAATGCTGTAAACTCCCGTAATCCCCTGCAAAGCGGCCGCCAGGTTCAGGCCCCGCGTTTGCTGCAAGGCTCGCCCGGTCAGCGTGGTCTGGCTCTGGCTGATGAGCGGCCGGGTTTCCTTGGCCCCTTCCACCCGTACCTCGCCCAACTGCCCGGCGGCGGCTTTCAGCTTGATATCGAGGGTAGTAACGCTGCCGCGCACCGTCACGGTCAGCACCTGTTCGGCGTAGCCCACGAAGGTGGCGTGCAGGTGGTACTGCCCCGCGCACAGCTGGTGAAAGTGGTAGTGGCCATCGGCATCGGCGGCTTCGGCGGCGCTGGTTTCGGCCAGGCGCAGCACGGTGCCCGGCAGCGGTTCGCCGGTGCGCTGGTCCGTGACGCGCCCCGCCAGGTTCAGCGCGCAGGGCGCGCCGCCAGCCGAAGCCTGGCTGGTCTGCGCGTGGGCGCTCAGCAGCGCGCCACCCAGCAGCCCAGCCAGCAGCCACAGCCCCCGCCCGGCCGCCCAGCGGCCTTTTGCAAGAGATATTCCCAAGATAGTGAGGAGATTGCGCCGCCCGCAAGCGGCTAGCGTACGGCCGCGGCCGGCCCGCCTGCGGCGGTCCCGGCACCCTACGGCGGCCCAGACTTAAACCAAACGGAAGCCTACCCCAGCGGGGGGCCGCGCAGCGCCGTGCGCCGCAGCTCGGTGGCCGAGCAGGCCAGCGTGAAAGGCACCGCCAGCGGCTGGTAGCTCAGCAGCACGCGGGACTGCGGCACCACCACCGGTGAGGAAGCCGCGAAGGGCACGTTATAAAACGTGTCTTCGTGGCAGTGCGTGTGCTTGGGCGTGAATAGGGCCTTGCCCGCCACGGCGTGGCTGTGGTCCCTACCCACCTCAAAAGCCAGCTCCTCCGTGGTGTGCGCGTGGCCGTGCAGCGCCAGCATCCACGCCTCCGGCAGCAGCGTCCGCGTGAGGCAGAGCAGCAGGAAGAAGGCGAAGTAGGAGCGGAACGGTAAACGCAACACAGTGACGAGGAATGAGCCTAAAAACGCAAGGCCTGGCCAATGGTTGCATCGGCGTTGCAAAGATAGCTGCGCGCCGTCGGTGCGTCTATTGTTCACTTATTTTTTCGCCTCAGATAGAAGTCGCCTACCCCCCCCCCAGCCGGGCTGGTAGTGGAAAAGGGTGTGGTGTTGCCAGCCCACGATTGTCAACCCTTCTTACCGGATATACCCGTGCCGCGCCTGATTACCTACTCTACCGCCTACGCTGGGGCATCCGCATCAAATTCCAGGTTTTTTTGGAGTATTTACTGGCGACAGCCACTAGCGTGGGTGCCTTGGAAAGGTGCATTAAACTCGTACATTCGCGCCCTATTGCTACTTATACCTATGTCTGACGCGCTTCAGGAACTATATGCCAGCCAAGCCGCTTATCGGCTGCCGCTGTACACGGTGCAGCAAACCGCGCATTTGACGGGGCTCCCGCTGCAAACTACGGCCCGTTGGGCAGCCGCCGGAACGGGCCTGCTGGTGCGGCAGCCAGGCAAAGCCGGCTTGTCTTTTCTGAATCTGGTGGAGCTGCACGTTTTGGCTGCCATTCGGCGTTTGCATCGCATTCCGTTGAGCAAAGTCCGCCAGGCGGTGCAGTTCGTGCGCAGAAACGCGGGCACCGACTACCCATTGGCCGAGCAGCAAGTTGAAACTGACGGCGTTGATTTATTCATTCGCGAATTAGACGTGCTCAGCAATGCCTCGCGACATGGCAGGTGGCCATTCGGGAGTTAGTAGCTGCTTATTTACAGCGGATTGAGCGCGACGCGGCGGGCTTTCCCCGGCGGCTTTACCCTCTCTACCGGGCCGATGCGGAAACGGCGGCGGAAGTCAGCCAATCGCCCATGCTGATAGCGGTTGACCCTGCGATTTCGTTTGGGCGGCCGGTGTTGGCTGCTTCCGGCATCGCGGTCGATATTATCGTGTCGCGCTACCGGGCCGGCGATTCCATCCGCGATTTAACAGTTGACTATAACCTGACGGAAGCGGCTGTTGAGGAAGCTTTGCGCTATGAGCTTGGAGTGGCCGCCTGATTTCACGCTTTTCCTGGACCGAGGTGCCTCGGTAAATCTACTGATGACCGCGCTCCGCGAGCTGGGCGTTGATTTTATCCGGCACGACGCTGTTTTTCCGCAAGCCACGCTGGATACGGAGTGGCTGGCTCACGCCGGGCGAGCGGGTTGGCTGGTGCTGACGCTGGACCAGAATAGCAGCTACAACAACCTGGAGAAAGCAGCCCTTCTAAGTAGCGGGGTAGGTAGCTTCGTGCTGGTGGCCAAGAAGTTAAACGGCCAGCGAATAGCTGATTGCATCACGAAAGCACTACCCGCGATGCGCGACTTTGCTCAGGCTACCCCCGGCCCTTCATCGCCAAAATTTACGCTGACAGCCGGGTACTGGCCCAACTTGTAGAGGACAAGCCCTAGCTAAGCGAATATATTTTTGCGTCCATGACTGCCCCGCTTGCCTACCTCGCCGAAGCGTGAACTCTGCGAGTCCTCACTTCTTAGTCTTGACAAAGCTTTTCATCACTGGCAGGCCGCGTAGTGGCCTAAACCTGCCAGTTCCAAAATAAAATAGCTTACTACCCAACACTTTATCACTTAATAACCTAAAGCCGCGCAAGTATTCCGGCCGGCTGGCTCCTAAGTAGTCAGTCAAAAGTAATGGTATCAAAAGAACGTCATTCCGAGCTTGCCGAGGAATCTCGCTCGCATCATTCGGGCCTCGCTCCACGACGCACGCGAGATTCCTCGGCAAGCTCGGAATGACGTTCTTTTTATACCTGTTTACTTCTGCACGAGTACTTAAGCCTGCGTAATGTTAGCCCCCCGAACGGCTGGCGTTGCGCACTCTTTTAACCGGACTTGCCGCTTTGGTTTTATGGCGCTTAGCCTTTCGCTGCTCCCTACCCCCGCCCCGCCATACTGTGCCAGTGGCCGCGCCGCCACGGCCGATGCCGAGCTGGTAGCGCAGCTCCGGCAGGGCAGCGAGGCCGCGTTTCGCACCCTCGTGGCGCGCTACCAGGACCGTATTTACAGCACGGCCTTTTCGCTGCTGCGGTCGGCGGAGGAGGCGGAAGACGTGGCGCAGGAGGTTTTTGTGGAGGTGTATCAAACGGTGGCGCGGTTTCGGGGCGAGGCGGCGTTGAGCACCTGGCTCTACCGGCTGGCCACGTCGCGGGCCTTGCAGCACCGCCGCCGCCTGCAGGCCAAGAAGCGTTTTGCCTATTTCACCAGCTTGCTGGGCTTTGACAACCAGGTGCTGCACGAGCCGCCCGACCACGCGCACCCGCTGGCGCTGCTGGAAGGCCAGCAGCAGCTGGCTTTGCTGCTGCATCACATTGGCCGCCTGCCCGGCCCGCAGCAGGTGGCTTTTACCCTGCGCCACGAGCAGGAGCTAAGCTACGAAGCGATTGCCGCCGTGCTCGATACCACGGTTTCGGCGGTCGAATCCTTGCTGTTTCGGGCGCGGCAGACGCTGCGCCGACACCTTCACTCCCGCTCTAGCCATGTCTAATCCAGCCGTTCGCCCTGGCTCCGAGGAGGAGTGGGACGCGTTGATGCGCCAGCTGCGGGCGCAAGCCAACGTCCAGCCCCGACCGTTTTTTTACGCCCGCGTACATAGCCGGCTCACTTCTGGGCTTACTGCGGCGGGCGGCTGGCTGCCGGCCTGGGCGCGTCGCCCCGCTTACCTGGCTCTGCTGGCCGCCCTGATGCTGGCCGTGAGCGGCGACGGCGCGGCCCTACCCCCGGCCGCCAACCCGGCCCATAGCTACCGGCCCGGCCGGCCGCCCCTACCCCCCTGCTTTGCGGCGGTGCTGGCCAGGCGCGGCTTACCCGGCTTCAATCCCAACTGCTGAACCAACCGCCACGGCGCTCAAAAAACGACAAGCCCGAGGTAAGAAGTACCTTTGAACCCTCTTTCTCTTCTGCTACCCATGACCGGACCACTCGCTTACATTACCTGGACTGCCGACCCCATTATTGTCCACCTGGGGCCGCTGCTGCTGCGCTGGTACGGCGTGCTGTTTGCCTCGGGTTTCGTCATTAGCTCGTTTGTCATTACCGATATGTTCAAAAAAGAGGACGTGCGGCCCTATTGGGTCGATGTTCTCACGTTTTACATGGTGGTGGCCACGGTGCTGGGCGCACGGCTGGGCCACGTTTTTTTCTACGACTGGCCTTCGTACCGCGAGCATCCGTGGGAAATTCTGAAAATCTGGCACGGCGGGCTGGCTTCGCACGGGGCCACGATTGGCATTTTGCTGGCCGTGTTCATTTTTAGCGTGCGCAATAAGTTCGATTACCTCTGGGTGCTCGACCGCATCGTGATTGTGGTGGCGATTGGGGGCGCGTGCATTCGGCTGGGCAATCTGATGAACTCCGAAATCGTGGGCAAGCCTACCAATGTGCCCTGGGCCTTCGTGTTTCCGCGCGATACGGAGCACCTGCAAACGCCCGTGACGCCCCTACCCCCCGGCGCGGTGCTGGTGCAGCGCAGCCACCTGCCCAACGGCGAGGAGCACACCAAAGTGCTGCCCGCCGGCACCGCGCCCGCGATGGGCATGGAAATGGCCGTCCCGCGCCATCCCACCCAGATTTACGAGTCGCTGTTCTGCGTGTTTCTGTTCGTCATTCTCTACGGCTTGTGGAATAAATACAAGGAGCGCACACCGCGCGGGCTGCTCTTCGGGCTGTTTGTGGTGCTGCTCTTCACCTTCCGCCTCTTGGTGGAATATCTAAAAGAAAACCAGGTGTCGCAGGAAACGGGCATCATCGCGCAGTACCACCTCAACATTGGGCAACTGCTCAGTATTCCATTCATCCTCATTGGCTTATGGGTGCTGCTGCGCGCCGGCAAAGACCCCAAGAACCCCTACGGCTACGCCCCGCGCGGCCTGGCCGAGGAGGAAGCCGCCGCCCGCGCGGCTGCGCCTGCTACTAAATCATAATTAAGCAAGCAGCTTACCAATAAGCAGTTAATCGGCAGTAATCGAGGAATGAGAACGTCATTCCGAGCTTGCCGAGGAATCGCGCTCGCCTCGTTCGGATGTCGTTCCACGAGGCGAGCGAGATTCCTCGGCAAACTCGGAATGACGTTCTTTTTATACTTTTTGCCTGCTTATTAATCCCTACCTCCCTGTTACAGCGGCAGCTCGTACACGTCGCCCTGCTCGGTGGTGATGAGCAGGGTTTTGGGGTCTTTAAAGGCGGCGCCTTCGGTCTGGCCGGCGCCTTCGAGGCTGATGTGGCGCGGCGTCGCTTTTAGAATAGCATCCCAGGAATTACCGTCCAGAATGAACAGTTCTTGCCGGGCCAGCAGCACGAGGCGGTGGCCGTCGGGCGAGAGGGTCGCATCGGTCACTTCGCCCGGAATAACGAGCTTGGCGATGAGCTTGGCAGTGTAATTACCGGGCTGGTCGGGCACGGTGTAAACCTTGCAGGTGCTTTGCTGGCCGCGGTCTTTGGTGAACAGATAGATTTGGCCATCGTGCCAGAGGTTGGCCTCACAGTCAAAATTGCGGTTCTTTTTGCTGGGCGGAAACTCAGTCTGGTCGGGGTAGTTGAAGTTGATTTTGCTGACCTGGCTGGGCGCGGCGGGCCGAAAGCGCAGGATGGCCAGGTTCTGGCGGTCGGAATTATTGTTGCCGCAGTCGCCCATGTAGTAGTTGCCGCTGGGGTCGCGGCTCAGGCTTTCCCAGTCGTGGTTGGGCGCGCCCAGCGTAAACTCGCCCACCTGCTGGCCGGTGGCATCCACCCGGAACACGGTGGGCGGGTTGCCATCGTCGCCGAAGGTGAAATACGTGCCCGCCTCGGGCGCGGCGCACAGCCCCGAGCTTTCCCGGATGCCATCGGTGAGGCGGCCCACGCGGCGCAGGCCGCTGGGCAAGTTTCCAGTTTCGTCCACTTGGTGCTTTTTATGGCCTTTTTTGCCCTTTTTGCCGGGGTGGGTCTGGGCCGTGCTTTGCGGCTGGCCGGCGTCGTTGGCAACGTGCTCACCCTCGGCCGACGAGCAGGAAGAAGTAAGAAGCAAAACCCCCAGCAGCGGGCGGATAAAGAGCGGGATATACAGCATACGACCCGCTTGTACGGCAAAGCCCGCCCCAGTGGCTAAGTGCCACCGCCCTACAGCACCGGGTCGTAGCCCGCGCCGCCCCACGGGTGGCAGCGCCCGATGCGCCGCAGCGCCAGCCTACCCCCCCGCCACGCCCCATACTTACCGATGGCCTCGGCTGCGTAGGCCGAGCAGGTGGGCGAGTAGCGGCAGCTCGGCGGCGTGAGCGGCGAAATAAACAGCTGGTAGAAGCGCACCAGCAGCAGCAGCAAGCGGCGAAACATAGCGCAATAAGCAACGGCAAGGGAGCAAAGTTCGGCGGGGCCAACGCCGTGGTTGCTCAGTACATACCCGGCCCGAAAATAAAGCGCAGCTTCTGCCCATAAATATTCACCAAATCGCCATCTTGCCAGTACATTTCGGCTTTTATCTGCTACTTAGTGTTTGTGCTGAGACATTTATACTTTTTCCTTTTATTCTTATTTACCGTTCCCCTACCCCTGCTGGCGCAGGGCAACGGCCCGGCCGGGCACGGCGGCCGCGCGCAGGCGCTGGGCAACGCCTCGGCCCCGCTGGGCGGCGAGGTGTGGGCGGTAGCCAACAACGCGGCCGGCCTGGGCAGCCTCACGCGGCCCACGGCGGGCGCGTATTTTGAGAATCGCTACCTCATTCCAGGCCTCAACGTGGCGGCAGTGGCCCTGGCGCTGCCGCTGGGCGTGGTGGAGCCGGCGGCGGGCGGCCTGCCCGCCCGCGCCAGCCGGGGCGTGGTGGGGGTTGAAGCCCAGCGGTTTGGCGGCATTTTATACAACGAAACGCGGGTGGGCGCGGCCTACGGCTACGGGCTGGGGGTGGTGCGCGTGGGCGGGCGGCTCGACGCGCTGCAGGTGAGCTTGCAGGACCTGGGCAGCCGCCGCGCGCTGGCCGCGTCGCTGGGCGGGCAGGCCGATATTCTGCCTCAGCGCCTCACGCTGGGCGTGTACCTCTACAACATCACGCAGGCTAAACTAGCTGATTACCAAGATGAGCGCGTGCCCACCGTGCTGCGCGCCGGCCTGGCCTACCGCCCCGGCAAGCAGGTGCTGCTGCTGGGCGAAGCCGAAAAAGACGTGGAGCGCGCAGTGGGTTTCAAGGCCGGCATCGAGTACCTCCCTACCCCCGCCGTGGCCGTGCGCCTGGGCTACGCCAGCCTGAGCCAGCAGAGCACGGCCGGCGTGGGCCTGCGCGCCGGCGACTGGCAGCTCGACTACGCGGCCGGCTGGCACAACGAGCTGGGCCTCAGCCAGTATTTCAGCGTGAGCTGGCAGTGGGGGAAGGAGGCCATTAAAAATTAAAATTATGAATTATGAATTAAAAAAGAATGGTCATGCTGAGCTTGTCGAAGCATGACCATTCTTTAACATAAGTTAATTAGCAACGGGTACTTACACTATCCAAAAAGCTTCCATGAACAAACTCCTACCCGGATTTTTAATTTCTATTTTATCATTTTTAATTATTCCCCTCGCGGCGGCGCAGGAGTTTCCGCGGCGCGCGCCCGAGCTGGACCGGATAGCGCAGGAACTGTTTGCCGAAATTCAATCGGACCAGATTCCCTACGAGGACCTGTACGGTACGCTGCTGAATTTTTACCAGTCGCCGCTCAACCTCAACACCGCCGGCCCCGAGGAATTGCGCGCCCTACCCCTGCTCAGCGAGGCGCAGGTGGCAGCGCTGCTGCTGCACCGCCGCCGCACCGGCCCGCTGCTGAGCGTGTATGAGCTGCAGGCCGTGCCGGGCTGGACCGTGCGCACCATCGAGCGGGTCGCGCCCTTCGTCACGGTGGCCGGCACCAACCCCAACGCGGGGCGCGGCCCGCTGGGGCAACGCATTAAAAAGGAGGAGAATAACGCCGTTATGCTGCGCTACGAGCGCGTGTTGCAGCAGCGCAAGGGCTACTCGGCCGTCGATACCTTCCAGGGGCGGCCCACGCTACGCTACCTGGGCTCGCCCGATGCCGTAGCCCTGCGCTACCGCGTGAGCCACGCCCACGATTTCAGCCTGGGTTTCACGGCCGAAAAAGACGCGGGCGAGCCGCTGACCTGGCGGCCGGCGCGGAACCAGTTCGGCCCCGATTTTTTGTCGGCGCACGTCGTGCTCTACGAGCAGGGCCGGCTGAAGACGCTGGCCCTGGGCGACTACCAGCTGCAATTTGGGCAGGGCTTATTACTGTCGTCGGGGCTGGCGCTGGGCAAGGGCGGCGAAACCGTGACCTCGCTGCGCCGGGCGTCGCTGGGCGTGCGGCCCTACGCGGCGCTGCTCGAAAACACGTTTTTTCGGGGCGCGGCGGCTACGTATCAGCTCGCGCCGCGCTGGGAGGCCACGGCCTTCGCTTCGCGCAAAAACATTGACGCCAACGCCCGCCAGACCACCGACTCGCTGGCGCAGTTTGACGAATTCAGCACCAGCCTGCTGCTGACGGGCCTGCACCGCACGGCCACCGAAATTGCCAACCGCCAGCGCCTGGCCGAAACCGTGGGCGGCGGCCACCTCGGCTACCGCGGCCCCGGCGGCAACCTCAGCTTCGGCCTCACGGCGGTGGGCACGCACTACGGCACGGCGTATCAAAAGCGGCCTGAACCTTATAACCGCTATGAATTTCAGGGAAAGAACAACCTGGCCATTGGCGCACACTACAGCTACGGCTGGCGCAACCTGCTGCTCTTTGGCGAGGGCGGGCGCAGCAGCGGCGGCGGCCTGGGCACCGTGAATGGCGTGCTCGCCAGCCTGGGGCCTGATGTGGATGCCTCGCTGCTGGTGCGGCACTACGACGCTGATTTTCACACCTTCTACGGCAATGCGCTGAGCGAAAACACCCGCAACATCAACGAGAGCGGCCTCTATATTGGCTTGAAAGTGAGGCCCCTACCCCACTGGGAAGTGTCGGCGTACTTCGACCAGTTTCGGTTTCCGTGGCTGCGCTACCGGGTGAGCGCGCCCAGCCACGGCCAGGACGCGCTGCTGCGGGTGGCCTTCACGCCCAGCAAAACCGGCCTGCTCTACGTGCAGTACCGCGCCCGCCTCAAGCCCCTCGACCTGCCCAGCAACCTGGGCCGGCCAGTGCCGCTGCCCGGCCAGCAGCTGCGCCACTCGCTGCTGTTCTACGCCGACGTGCAGCCTACCCCCCGCCTGGGCCTGCGCACCCGCCTGCAAGCCAGCTATTTGCGCGCCGACGACAACCTGCCCTGGCGCAGCGGCTTCGTGCTGAGCCAGGACGCCACCGTGCAGCTGGCCCGCCGCGTGAGCCTGGCCGCCCGCTACGCCGTGTTCGACACCGACGACTACGACACGCGGCAGTACATGTTTGAGCAGGATGTGCTATACGCCATCTCCGCGCCCGCGCTCTACGGCCAGGGCACGCGGGCCTACGCGCTGCTGCAAGCCACTTTAAATAAGCACTTTACCATCTGGCTGCGCTACGCCGACACGCGCTACCGCCACCAGACTATTATCAGCTCGGGGCTGGAAGAGATAAAGGGCAACGCCCGCTCGGAGGTGACGGCGCAGGTGCGGTATCGGCTGTGAGGATTATTGTTGGGTTGAGGGCCAGTTGTGAGTATTTCAGGGTCAAATTTAAATTCTACTTACTTCTCTACTGAAAAAATCCCTTTACATAACACGTATTCCCGGACAAACCTTAGAATCGTTTAGCTACCATTAGTTCATAAGGTGAACGGCAAATTTGGTATTTTTCAAGTAATATTTTTTACCAAGTCACCTTCTGTTCTGTATAAACAAGAATTTAGTAGTCTTTTCTCAAGCAGCTTGAACGCTAAATACAAAAATTTATAGTACATTGCTCGTGAAAACACCCTCTTCTCCTTTTCCATATGCGACTATCCTCTACCTACTTACGGCTCGTGTTAGCGGGCCTACTGTTCTCTTACCTATTCTCCTGCTCCCGGCATTCGGCGGACTTACCAGTCCCCACCGCCACCGTACAAGTGCCGGAGCTTACCATTAGCGAGGTTCAGACGTGGTACCAGCAGCACTACGCCGCTACGTTCAGCACGTCACCTGCCACGTTGAGCAACGGCTCTAGCAGCCGTACAGCTGCGGGCGGTTCGACTCCTTTGCGCCATACCCACTTGATATGGCCCCGTGCCCTAACCGTTGGGCATGGTGCTCAGACCCTTGTCCTCGTTCCCTTAGCCGGTGACCAGGCCCAGGCCCTGTTTGCGGGTCACTGGCAAGGAACACGCTACCTGGTTGTCACTAAAAAGGAGGACCAAGCCTTGGACGGCAATCTGCTGGAGTTGTTGTTACGTCGCACGAACACGCCCGTTGACACGCTGGCGCTCTTCACCAGTCTCTACCGCAGTTACCACGCGGGACAGGTAGCCGCGCCAACCCAGGGCGAGGGGTACCTCATTGCGTACACATTAGACTACGTTTATATATCTGGGAAACACTTTCTAAACGGACAGCTGCTAACCGGAAATGTGCGCTTAAAGTTTTTTCCTTCTGGCAGCTCCAGTCATCTTAAGGGGGGCTCTGCTACGTCCCCGCAAGTAATTAACGGCAGTGGTACTTTGCCAACTAGTCCAATTGCAAACTCTTCGAATGGAGGTTGTGGGGCGTATTACAACTCTGGTAATGGAGACGATGAATACATAGACACCATAGATTGCGGCAACTACGTCTATGATGGAAACCCCGACTTCTCTGCGCAGGGCGGGGGAGGATATTCTGGCCCTGGTGACTATGGTGGAACAGGAGACAGTGGTGGTGGCGGCGGTAATAGTACCGATGGCACTACTAGTATGCAAGCCAATGCTGCTTATCTAGTAGATAATCCACTGGCTCTGTTCGGTCCTTGTCCTGGACTGCATGATGGGTGGAAAAAACAAATTACCTTCAAGCCATCGGCCCAAATTATGCAAAAAATATCTGGTTTGAATTTCGGTAATGGAATGAATCTGGGCGGAGTACCTGTGAACTGGGCATATTATGTTCAGAGTATTGGAGATGCAAGCGGAGCTGTGATAAATTTAGATTATCACTCTATATACTTTAACTCATTGCCGGTAATCGATGGGCAGCAAACAACGTTAAACAGCTTTGCTGACTATTTGCGACTAAATTTGGGTAGTCTGACGGGTACACCATTTACACCTTCAACTCATACTGGTGTTGATGAATCTTACCTGTGGACGCATTCCGTGGTAGGAACTGTACTTGAAATAGGCATTCCCGGTGACCCTGGCGCGGTAATTTGCAGTGAATACACCCAGGCAAGCAATCAGGTAAGTTGGGTATTTACTACCATTCATGACCCCTATGTTGGCGACCATCCCGTATCTGGAACGCGTTTTTTCGGTTTACAGGATATAGGTTCAGGGTATATCTTTTACACGCAAGGAGCTGATAGGTTGACAGGAAATGCTGACGCGTTTGTTGCTTGGCTCACAGGACTAGGCAATACTGCAAATGGTATTCAGTATACTTCAGCAGATGCGTTATGGGAGAAGGCAATGAGAAACGCAGGGCTGTTACTCGACCCTAACAACAATCCTTATTCAGTGGGTACGCCTACAGAGAATCGACCGAAATTTGCAGACATACTATCTGCAATACAAAATGGTCGTCCGCTTTCAACTGTTCCATGTAACTGAACTCAGTATGAAAGGAGCAATAAAAATTTCATTCTCCCTCTTTATATCATTAGGTATTGTTGCAGCATTGCTTGCTAGTGCAGCGGAATCGCCTTTCTACCAAAGCTTTATTTATGGTTGGTTTATAATAACCTGCTACGGATGGATTTTATATTCCCCATTTGCATACATAATTTCCATTGTAGCCAACGCTATAAAGTCAAAATCTATGCCGTTACTGTTTGCAGTTGGGGCTTTACTAGCGTCTTTTATATCTGCATGTCTGTTAGCAAGTCCATTTGCTGTTACATTCAGTAAGCATAAAATAATCGATGTTATTTGCTTTGCAGTAGGAGGTGGCATTTACAGTGTTTTGTATAAAGAATGGGTTATGCGTTATCAGGTAGCTAAGGGAAAATAGACTACAATAGAGTATTGATAAAATACTGACTATTTTCCTCATAGTTTTAAAAGCCTGCTTCACCACAGCAGGCTTTTTTGTGCTCTGTATAGAAACAGAGGTAGCGCGAGAGTAGGAACAGAAATTCCCGCTAGGCTTTTTACAATGTCAGAGTTCAGCATTTAAGAGCCCCTTTTGTCTCATGAAATCATCTATTGTGGTCAGTAAGGAACACTGATTGATGAGACAACCAAATGAGATGCTTTCACAGGGCGGAGGACACTCGGCATCCAAAACTGCCTTAAATACCTTAAAACGGACATTTTTTGAGTCATCAGCCATGTTCAAACTCCCCTAACGGGAATTTCTGTTCCTACTCGCGCGCTACCCTTACTACCTGCTGGTGGGCGTGTAGGGTCTGCTGGATGCAGCTGCGACAAAGCAGCAACTCGTTAGCCGCTGAACAGTCCTCCAAAAATTGTAGCTCGTCGGGCGTCATGCAGTTGCGAGATTATCAATCCTACCTACGCATCGGTCTTCACCAGCACCACCTGGGCGTGGTCGGCCTGGTTGACTTTGCGGCGAAAGTTCTGGTACTCCGGGTAGTTGGCGGGGGGTAGGGACGTGCCTCCGGCGGGGCGGCGGGTTTCGAGCTGGCGCACGTATTGCAGCGTGCCGTCGGGCAGAGTGGTGCAGGCGCTGGAATAGGTGCCGTAGGGCGAGGTTAGCTGCGTGGGCTGGGGCAGGTTTTCGGCGCGGAAGCCGGCCGGCAGGTGCAGGCGTACGGTATCCTGGTAGATTTTGGCGGGGGGTAAGGACAACGGCGCGGTGCGCGGCCCCACCTGAGTGGGCAGCGCGGCCAGGCGGCCCAGGATGTTGGGCTCTAGCAGCAGGCGGCGGCCGGCGGCGGTGCCCACGCTCGGCAGCTCCAGGCCCAGCGTTTCGACTACGCCCGGCAGGGGCGCGGGGCCGGTGGTGGGGGCCGCCGCCATGCGCAGGCTGGTGATGTTAAAATGACTCAGGGGCAAGTGGTTGGCCACGTACTTCTTCTGGTCTTCGGGGCCTACCTCGTGCAGCAGCTGGGCATAAATATCCTGCGCCAGGCCCAGGCGGCGGGTGCGCACCGTGGCCTTGGCCGCGCCGGTGGCGTCGAGCCAGAGGTCGGTGCGGCGCTGCTGGCGGTTGGCTTGGGCGCCGTAGCGGGGGGTAGCGACCAGGCGGCCACCTTCAGGCGTGAGCAGCAGCGCGTGGCGGTTGCCGGTGAAGGAGCCCATGTAGCCGAACGCCTCGGTCTGGCTCGTGCATTCCAGCCACACCGTGTCGGCGGGCGCGCTGCCGTGAGCGGCCAGCGGCATGCACAAAATCACGTGGTTGAACTGGCGGCTGGGAAAATCGGCCCGCACGTCGGGCTCGTTGGGGCCGGCTTTCACCAGGGCTACGTAGGCGGGCAGGCCGGCCGCCTTTAGCAGCGCGCGGGTGTAGTTGCTCAGGGCTTTGCAGTCGCCATAGCCGCCGGCCACTACGCTGCTGGCGGGCGCGGTTTGCCAGCCGCCCAGGCCCAGCTGCACCGAGATGTAGCGCGTCGAGCCCTGCAAAAACTCATACACCTTACGGGCCCGCTCGCGGGCATCGGGGGCAGTCACCATTAGCTGGGCCATCTTCGCAGTGAGGGCGGGGGGTAGCACGTCGCGGCCTTCGCCCAGCTGGTAGCTCCACAGGCCCAGGCTTTGCCACGAGGCCATCGACCCCGCGTGGCCCTGCACTTCGAACGTGGCCGGGGCCAGGTGCACGGCCGGCAGCAGCTCATCCAGCGAGGGCGACAGCGGCTCTTCCTCCACGGCGGGCGCGGCGGGCAGCTGCCAGCGGTAGGTAGTCTGGCTGCCCGCCACCACGGGCGCGCTGGCGGTGCCGGCCGGCAACAGCTGCTCCTGGTAGCGCAGGGGCAGGGCGGTGGGCGTAGTTACTTGCAGCGTAGCTCCTTCCAGCGACACATTTTCGGCGCTCTGGGGCTGCCAGTCGGGGTAGAACAGCGTATTATCCGACACCACCTCGTAGTCAAACTCCACGGTGTAGGGCGTGGCGGGCTGGCGCAGGTCGGCATAGCGCACGCGCACGTCGGTCATCAGGTCGCCGCCGCTGCTGCCCAGGCCCTGGTCATGCACCTCAGCCGGCCGCAGCTGGTGCAGCAGCAGCCCCTGGGCATCATATACTGCCCCGTGCAGGTAGCTGATGCGGTTGAGCGCATCGTAGCCAACCACCAGTTGGCCATACTCTTCGCTCCCGGCCTCACTGAGCACCGTCACTACCTGATGCACAGTCTTGACGAGCTGGCTGGCCGACTTCACCACCACTTTCTCGTCATAAGCGCGCACCACGACGTGAGCGTTTTCGCGCAGGGCCGGCGCAATGGCATCAGCCGGATACTTGGGGGTAGGCGCGCCCAGCAGCACCAGCGAGGAGAAAACAGGGAGGAACATAGGGGAATTAATGACTAATGACTACTAATCTGTCGTTTACAACTGTTCTTATTAGTCATCTATCATGGCAAGCGAAGCAATGACAAATAGCCTTCAACTAAGAACCAGGTGAAGTAACCTTTTAAATTAGCCTACGGGGAGCCGTTTGCTTCCGCGTCTTCTGCGCAAACCTCTGCGTCTTCTGCGGGCTAAAAACGCCTGAAGCTGTATGCCAATTTAATTTGTCAATTCAACCAGAAACTCAAAAACTACGAACCCTTTTTAATCACCAGCGCCTCGGCCTGCTTGGCCAGCATCTGGCGGTATAGCTCACGCAGGGCCTGGTATTCGTCGGCGCTATACACGGGCTTGTCGAGGGTGAGGCGGCTCATGAGCTGCACCGTGCCGGGCGTGGGGCTGCTGGCCACGTACACGTAGCGGCCGCCCTGGTTGGGCAGCACCAGCGTGGCGGCCTTGGGCAGCTCGGCCACGTAGCCGGGGGGTAGGGTCAGCGTTAGATTGATAACCTCCTGCTGCATCATGCCCACATCGACGGGATACGTGCGCTCGGGGTGGCGAAACGGATTTTGCCGCTCCCCAAACGGCTCCAAAGGGTTTATATAAAGCTCTTTGGCTACAGCGGCCGTGCTGGCCAGCTGCCGCAATTCGTAGCGCAGCGCCAGCGCCGAGCCCACCTCGCCTTGCCCGCCAAACGCGTAGCTGGGCAGCTCCCAGCCGGGATGCTGGCCCGCCAGCTCGGCCACGAATTTCTTCTCGCCCAGCTGCTGTAATTTTTCGCGGGCTTCC
Source organism: Hymenobacter psoromatis (assembly GCA_001596155.1). Lineage (NCBI taxonomy): Bacteria > Pseudomonadati > Bacteroidota > Cytophagia > Cytophagales > Hymenobacteraceae > Hymenobacter > Hymenobacter psoromatis. Next base: position 2,122,077 of record CP014771.1, read on the forward strand.
AGCCCGGCGTAGCCCCCGTGCTCTTCGCGCACCTGCCCGCTCAGGTTGCCCTGGGCATCAAGGGCCAGCTTTATTTCCTGGTAATGGTTGTATCGCTGGGCGGGCACCAGGCTCACCCAGCGGCCGTCTCCCTGCTCGGGCACCACGCGGCCCAGTTGGTTGAGGCAGGGCCGGGGCAGCAGGCCGGCGGGCAGCAGCGGCTCGGTGGCATCGAGCAGCAGCTCCTTCTTATCGGCCAGCGTCACCAGCGCCACCACGTAGTTGAACTGCTCCAGCAGCGGATATTCCTCGCTCACGCGGCCGTGGACGCGGGTGCTCAGCAGCACCGGCTGCGTCGCAAGGCCCGCCTCGCGCAGGGCCGCGATGAGCAGCAGGTTCACGTCGGCGGCCGTGCCGCGGTGCAGCTCGTAGCTGCGCTTGAGGGGGGTAGTGGCGTGGTAGCGCGCCGTGCCGTCGCACTTCACGCTCCGGAGCACCAGCTCGCGCACGGCCGCCGCGCGGGCCGCCGGGTCGGGATACTGCGCCACCAGCGGCTGCACCACGGCCGCCAGAAAGCCGCCGTGCTCCAGCGCCTGCCCAAAAAACTCGTCTTCCAGCAGCAGCTTGTTTTTCTTGGTCCAGCTGTCGGTCAGGTCGCGGTATTCCTGGTCGGGCCACTGCTCGCCGGCCAGCTCAAACGTCATGCGCGGCAGGTAGTCGTTGGCCGTCGTCATGTAGGGCTCGGCGCGAAACGCCGGCGCATCGCGCAGCACCCAGCGATGCTGCTCGGTGCTCATGCTAATGCTGTTGTTACCCACGTCCGTACCGGTCAGCGGGCCGCTTTGCACCCGGTCGGTCAGCAGCAGGCTCACCGAGCCTTTGCTTACTTCATTGACACTCAGTGGAGAGTACCCCTGATACAGCACCTTATAATGAAATACCTGCGGAATGCTGGTGCGGTATTCGCTCCAGCGCGTCGGAATTTCGCGCTGGAAAGTCCAGTCCTGGTAGTTACTGAAAAACGTGGACGTAACGACGTAGCTATACTCAATCACCGCGCCTTCCTGCACGCCCGGCAGCGTAAACTTGCGCACGGTGAGGTGGTCGCTGCGCTTCTCTTCGAAAGAATTACCGGCTTCCAGCTTAGTTTTGAGGAGCTTGTCATCGGCCCCGCGCACGTAGGTGAAGCCGCGCAGGTTGTTGAGCTTCTCCGCGCTGCCACCGTTATGGTACAGCGGCACTTCCACGGTGGCGTAGTCGTAGCCGGCTTTCTTAAGAATCTTAATCCGCGTGGTCCGCTCGTAGATGATACTCAGCTCGCCGGCCGTGCTGCCAAAGCGCGCCGTGCCATAGTCGCACAGCACCACGGCCACGGCCCCACTATCACCCACAAAGTTCCGGGCCTCAAAGTCTTTGGCCTCGGGCTGGCCAAAGCGTAGCGGCAGCGGGGCGGGGGTAGGCGGTGCCGCCGTTTGGGCCACCGCGGCCCACGGCCCCACGGCCAGCAGCCAGCCCGCTGCCATCACGGCCGGCCAATAATTTTTCCAGCCAATAAGCGGTTCGTTAAACATAGAAGCTAAATAAGTGCGTTCGTCCTTGAACTGCGCTTAGTCAGTTCTTTTTCAGTACCAGCGCTTCAGCCTGCTTGGCCAGAGCCAGGCGGTAGAATTCGCGCAGCGACGCATACTCTTCAGCCCCATACACGGGCTTGGTGAGCGTGAGGCGGCTGAGGAGCTGCACCGTGCCCGGCGCGGTAGTGCTGGCCGAGTACATGTAGCGGCCGCCCTTGTCGGGCAGCTCTATCACGGCAGGCTTGGGCAGCTCGGCCGCGTAGCCGGGGGGTAGGGTCAGCGTGACCAGAATAACATCCTGGGTCGGCGCGCCAAAATCGACGGGGTAGGTGCGGTCGGGGTGCCGGAAGGGATTCTCGCCGTCACCAAACGAGGCCAACGGGCTCACGTACAGCTCCTGGGCCGCGCCGGGCGTGCTGGCCGGCTGGCGCATCTCATAGTTCAGGGCCAGCGGCCTACCCACCTCGCTCACCTCGCTGAACTTGTAGCTCGGCATTTCCCAACCGGGGTGCTGGCTGGCCAGCTCGGTCACGTATTTCTTCTCGCCCAGCTGCTGCAAGCGCTCGCGGGCCGACGCCCCCGAGTAGCCGCCGTGCTCCTCGTGCACCTGGCCGGTCAGGTTGCCCTGCTCATCTATTTTCAGCTGCACTTGCTGGAAGTGGTTGCGGCTCTGGGTCGGCGTGAGGCTCACCCAGCGGCCTTCGCCTTCCTTGTTGGCCACGAGGCGGCCAATTTGGTTGAGGCAGCGCGTGGGCAGCACGCCGCAGGGCAGCAGCGGCTCGGTGGCATCGAGCAGCAGCTCCTTGCCATCGGCCAGCGGCAGCATGCCAATCACGTAGTTGAATTGCTGAAGCAGCGGAAAATTCTGGTCCACGCGGCCGTGGCTGCGGGTGCTCAGCAGCACGGCCTCGGCGGGCAGCCCGGCCTGGCGCAGCGCCGCGATGAGCAGCAGGTTTATGTCGGCGGCCGTGCCGCGGTGCAGCTCGTAGCTCTTCCTGAGCGAGCCGCTGGCCACAAAGCCGGTCGTGCCGTCATACTTCATCCCTTTTATCACCAGCTCGCGCACGGCGGCGGCGCGGGCGGCCGGGTCAGGATACTGCGCTATCAGCGGTTTCAGGGCCGCATCCAGAAAGCCCAACCGGCCCAGCTGACCGCCAAAGTTTTCTTCGTTTTGCAGCTCCGCGTTGATTTTCGTCCAGGTGCCCAGCACGTTCTGGTAAGCCCCGCCGGGCATCCGCTCGCCGGCCAGCTCAAAGTTGATGCGCGCCACGTAGTCGCGCATGGTGGTCATGTAGGGCTCGTCGCGCAGGGCGGGCACGTTCTGCATGGCCCAGTGGTAGTTAGTGGCCTGCGCCGTAATGGCATCCGAGTGCGAGGCCGTGTGGCTCCCTTGCCCGTTGAGGCCGCCCCCACCGTCGCCCACCTCCACGCGCTCGGTGGCCAGGTACTGGGTAGCGGTTTGCTCCTTGGTTTGCAGCGCCAGCGGCTCGTAGCCCTGCATCAGCATTTTATAGTCGAAATACTCCGGAATGCTGGCCCGAAACTCGCTCCACCGGGTCGGAATTTCGCGCTGAAAGGTCCAGTCCTGAAACTGCGACAGAAAATCCGAAGTCACGGTGTACGAATACTCAATCACGGCGCCCTCGCGCACGTTGGGCAGCGTAAACTTGCGCACCCGCGTATTCTTGGTGCGCTCCTCGGTGAAAGCCTTGCTCGTTTCGAGCTTCACCTTCTCAATCTTACCACCTACTTCGTTGTAGGTGAAGCCTCTCAGGTTCACGATTTTTTCCTCGTCCTGGTCCTTGTGGTAGAGGGGCACCTCCACGGTCGCCACGTCGTAGCCCGATTTTTTGAGAATCTTAATCCGCGTCGTGCGCTCCGATTCCAATTGAAAGCTCAGGCCATTGAGCCGGAAGCGGGTATTGCCGTAGTCGTAGAGCACCACGGCCCCGGCGGCGCTGTCGCCCACGAAGTTTTTAGCCTCAAAATCAGCGGGCTCGGGCTTGCCGAATTTTATTTCGACCGGCTTCACCGGGGCTTGCTGCGCGCGGCCGGCGGCCGGGCATAACAGCAAAAGAAGCGCCGCTGCGGAGCAGGGCGCAAGCGCACGTAGCGTTTGCTTCATAAACCAGAAAAAAGGGAGAATCAGAAAGGCGAGGCTATAAAGCCCACGCCGGCCGGGTAAAAGTACGTGGTGGCAAATACTTTACCAACTTTCCCGCCGCAGTTTCTACACCACTTCTTCGGGGGAAGCCACGGCTTCGGCCTGGGCAGCCAGGGCGGCCTCGGCGACGCTGGCCGAATGGGCGGGGGTAGGGCGCACCACCAGCAGCAAATAGGCGATGGCCAGCAGCACGCTGGCCAGGCTCAGGGCATGCACGTAGGGTAGGCGGCCGGGTTGGTTATCAAAAATCCAGCCCGCCAGCACGGCCCCCAGCCCGATGCCCACTTCCAGGGCAATATACATGGTGGCCACGCCCCTACCCCTCCGCTCCGGGTCGCTCAGGTCAATGGTCCAGGCGTAGAGCGTGGGCGAGTTCAGCCCCGTGCCGAGGCCAAATATTACCGCTCCCAGCAAAAAAACCGGCACCGACGGCGACCACACCAGCACCGCCAGCCCCCCGGCCAGGATGCCCGCCGACCAGCGCAGCACCGGCACCCGCCCGTGGGTGTCGCTGGCCTTGCCCAGCCCCAGCCGCACCGCCAGCGAGGCCACCGTGTAGCAGATGTAAAACAGCCCTTTAGTGGAGCCCGTGAGGCCCAGCAGCCGGCTCTGGTCGGGTATCACGGTGAGCACCGCGCCAAAGGGAAACAGGCACAGCAGCGTCACCAGCGCCGGGCTCAGCACCCGCGGCTCCAGAATTTCATCCAGCTTGAGCTTTAATAAGGAGAAGCTGAACTTGCGCCGCTGGGCGGGGGGTAGGGTTTCGGTGAGCGTGCCCTGCACCAGCACCGAGAGCAGCGCCGCCGCGCTCGACAGGTAAAACATGGTGTTCAGGGAGAACGCCGTGGCCACCCACGAGCCCAGGGCCGGGCCGGCGGCCATGCCCAGGCTGCCCGTCACGCCGAGCAGGCCCATCGCCTCGCCGCGCTTCGCCATCGGCACGATGTCGGCCACGAACGCCGCCGTGGCCGTGGGCTTGAAGCCGGTGCTGAAGCCGTGCAGCAGCCGCAGCAGCAAAAACCCGCTCACCGTGAGCGCCCAGGGGTAGAAAAACCCGCAGATGAAGCACACCAGCGAGCCAAACACCATCACCGGGATGCGCCCCACCGTGTCGGCGAGCTTGCCCGAAAATGGCCGCGAAATAGCCGCCGTGAGCGTAAACAGCGCGATAATGAAGCCCTTGTACTCGCCCCCGCCCAAGTCGGCCAGGTGCTGCGGCAACTCAGGCAGCAGCAGATTAAAGGACAAAAAAAACAAGAACGACGACAGGCACATCAGCCAGAAGCCGCGGGAGTAGGAACCCAGCATAAGTGGGCGCAAAGGTCGGGCAAAAGCTGGAGGATTTACCCGTAGTAGCGTAGTTGCCGCCAGAAGCAGGGTAGCAGGTGTCAGACGGACAGCTCTTTCAGTCGTTCGCCTGACTTTTCGAGCCATGCATACGACTTTTTAAGTCATGCGCGTCACTCTTTGAGTCAATTTTATCCTATTTCATCTAATTCACATCCTAATGCAAATTGTTTGCCTGCCTGTTCAACTCGTTCGCAGACCTGTTCATTTAGTTCGCGTTCTGGTTTGGATTGGTTTCATCCTAGTCCAGGCGTCCGTTGCCGGTCATAGTAGTAGCAAAACAGCTTTTCCGCCAGTCAGGGGGCTTTTTCATGAAAATCAAGCCACTAAATGAAGAACTGGTGTGGTAATTTCCCCGCCGGGTATGCATCTTTGCGAATTGCTTTTCTGCTCCATTTTACTACTTACCCGCCCATGAACCGCAGCCAGAACGCCCGCCTCAAACGCCACCAGAAATACAATCAGGTCCTCCTGGAAGCCACCGCCGAAATCGCCACCGTGCCCGCCTTCGCCGACCTCGTAGCCACCTACCAGCAGGAGTTGGCCCGGCTGCTGCCCGCCTTGGGCAGCCAGCAGCGCCAAACCTCCGCCGGAGCCACCGAAATCAAAGACGACCTAAGTGCCGCCCTCATCCCCGGCGTAGTGCGTTGCGCCAGCGCCCTGCTGCTGCTGTTCAAAAAAGAAGGCGACCTCGAAGCCGCCCGGAGCCTGCACATTCACCGCTCCGATTACAGCCGCCTCAGCGGCCCGGCCCTCGCCGCCGAAGCCGCCGACGTGCTCCGGCTCGCCCGCCAGCGCCTCCCCGACCTCCAGCCCTACGCCATCACCGCCGCGGACCTAACCACGCTGGAAACCGCCGCCGCCGCGTTTGCCGCCGCCCTACCCGCCCCCAAGCTCAGCATCGAGCAGCGCAAAATCAGCGGCCTCACCTTCCGCAACGCCCTCAAAGCCACCGACGACTTCCTCACCGAAGAGCTGCAAGCCGGCACCGAGCTGCTGGCCGACGCCCACCCCCTGCTCTACGCCCGCCTCAAAGAAGCCCGCCGCATCGACGATGCCAGCTATGGCAAGAGCGCGGCCGCCAAGCTGCGGCGCGAGGAAAAGCAAGCGTTGGGTAAGGACGGGGCCGCGCCGACGGGGGGGTAGGCGGTAAGTAGGTTATAATGGAAGCAGCTCCGGCCGCTAGTGCGGCTGGGGCTGCTTTTATGGTCAGAATATATTATGAATTTTGAAGGTACTAGCACTAGCTTTGCGAAGCACCACTTAAAATTGCTTCTCTCTTCCTAAGCACTTTTTAACACTCTTTTATGAAGCGGCAACCCACCACGCAACAAGTAAGCTGGTTTCTAGACTTAGATAGAAATAAGCAGCTAGATTTGAACCCGCCCTACCAACGGAAAAGCGTGTGGACTCCTAAGGATAAGAAGTTTTTTATTGATACCGTCCTAAAAAACTATCCCGCACCACCCGTTTTTATTCATAGGACGATTGACGACAATGGTATTCCCACCTACCACGTTGTTGACGGAAAACAGCGATTGGAAGCAATATTAGCATTTGCTAAAAATAAGCTAGCCTTGGCAAAGGATTTTGGCGATACCAATGTCGATGGTAAAAAGTTTAACGATATTGATATTGTTTATAAAAGAAAATTTTGGGACTATATTCTAGTAGTAGATTTCCTAGAAGAGGTAGACGGTACTAGCATTGACCAAGTGTTTGATAGAGTTAATAGAAATTCTAGAAATCTTCAACAGCAAGAATTAAGGCATGCGCGCTATAATGGCTGGTTTATTAGTGAAGCAGAAAGATTTAGCGAGGATAAGTTTTGGTATGACATAAGAGTGAGTACCAAAGCTAAAGAGAAGCGTATGAAAAGTACGCAACTTATCAGTGAGTTGATGTCTGTTGTAATTGATAAGAAATATGTAGGCTTTAATCAGGATTACTTGGATGAAATTTACGCCACGTATGATGACTTGGAGGAAACGTCACCAGATTTTGATGAAGAGGAGTACAATGATAAACGGGATACTATTGTAGCTAACCTGAAAGCAATGGAGGCTGCGAACGGATGTGTAAGCACCTATTCTAGAACGGCTAATAACCTATACACATTATGGTCTGTTCTAGCGCTGACACCCAATCTGCCTGATGCAGTAGAATTAGCTACAAGATACCAAAATTTTATGGAGAAAGTGCAGCAGTACCAAGAAGGAGACTCTAATGCAGAGAAATCCGTGGAAATATATGCGCAGGAATCCAAAGGCGCAAGCACGGATTATCAGCATCGGCATGAGCGTTTCACAGCCCTTCAAGGCGTGCTGTTATGATGAAAATAATGAAATCTGTTTCCGACTTATACGAGGAGCAATATCCGCTCCTCCAGCAGTTAAGGAAACAGGTAGATTCGATATTTCTTGCTAAGAAGCATGATACTTGGCATTACTTCAGCCGAATCAAAGAGAAAGAAAGCTTTGCTCTTAAATTAGAAACTGGTAGAGTACCTATAGCTAATGCCTTAGAAGATTTCTTTGCATGCACATTGGTAGTTGAAAATTCATCAAAATTCACTGAGGCTAGAACATTAATTGAGCAGTATTTTGACATACAATATCAACGGCCTAAAAAAGATTATTTTACTCACAAGGCACCGGATGCCTTTCCGTTTGACGATATTCGATTGTATGTGAGCTTTAAACAGGTACCATATACGCCCGAAACCCCAGTGGACACTACTGTATTCGAGGTGCAAGTAAAGTCTTTTTTGCAGCACGCTTGGTCTATTGCCACGCACGACTTGATTTACAAGTCGGATGCCATTAGTTGGTCAAGAGAGCGAGTAGCATTTCAAGTAAAAGCTATGCTAGAGCAGGCGGAAGTAGCTATTAGCTCTGCTGAGCATTTAGCTACTATGCCAGAACTGAATAAAACCAATCAGGATTTCGATGACCTGCGTAAGGTTTTGACTTTTATTACTTCAGTTTTTAGTAAGGACGACCTACCCCGCAACACATTGTTACTGGCTAGAAATACCAATGAATTACTTAAAAGTTTGAAACTAACAGTTGAAGATTTGCAGCAGATGTTAGAAGCAGAAAATGCTACTGGTAATGGTACACAGACGCGCAATCTATCTCCATATACTATCCTTATTCAATCTCTTATTAATCAATCATCATCGAAACTGCAAGATTATCTAACGGGTAAAGGATGGGGGAAATTTAAAGTATTCATTCCTCAGGAGGTGGATTTAAAAGGCTGGAAAAGTGTACAGGGCAGAGCAGTAATATTCAAATTGCAGAAGTTCACTAATGACGTTCAGCAATAACACCAGATAGTATTGCAAAAAGGCCCCTACTAGAGCTAGCAGGGGCCTTTTACTTGCTTAAAATCTGTTGTCAAACAGTGATGGGCCACCAGGGTATAGCCTGAATGGAACTGACAGTAAGATGCCGGCAACAAATACGTGCGTTGAGCCACTGATTTGTTGCCGGGTATCGTAAGCACGCCAGTAGAGTTTCACACTCAGCTAAGGTGCCGTTATTAGGAGTAAGCACTAGAAGATGATTCTCCACCGCCACTTGCTCAAGCTGCTCTTGATGAGTTGTGATGATGGTGCCTATAGCTCGTTCCAAATCTCTTGCTCGTGAATTGCGACGAACTACTACGAAAGGTGGAGTAAACGTAACGCCTAAAAACTGCCGTCGAGATTGGCCAGCTACTAGGGTCGCCCAAGGCTTCACATTGTGTACATCTAAGTAAGGATAATCCTGGCCTTCCTTTGGGTCTCGGTGTGGTACTACCCGGCCAACACTAACTTGAAAGAGATTGCCAATTGTTTTGGTTATTTCAGCAGGGGGCGTATTATCAACCCACATGACTGGCTGTTCAAGTAGGTGTCCGCCTGCGGTCAGTGTTAGCCTAAATACATCCACCTTCGTGTTATCGTCGAACTGACCAAGGAGTTCAATAGCTTCTATAGATGCTAAATGCTGGATGTGTCGGCGCCACTTGGCGTAGTTGGACCCCGAACGTAGCACATCGGGCAGAATGGCCCGGATAATACTGGTAGGTTCTGCCTCTGTAAGGCACTTACTTACGAAAAGAGCTGCTTGCGAAGTTTTGCTGGTGGCCCACTTGCACCACCTTGGTGCCGGTTCGCGGTTAAATGGTGGATTGAGAAGATAGAATCCAACTTTAGGCCAGTTTACTTGCAAACTATTCGCTACAACAATATAAGGAAAGGATTTTTCTAGTTTCGGGGCTTGGCAGTTGAAAAATTCTGGTTTAGCTTCGGTTAAGCCGCGCAAGGTAGCCAGTAGCATCAGGCGGGCGCGGGTAGCCCGCACAAACTCAGCGTGGATGTCCATACCGTACAACCGCTCACTCCAGTCGGCAATTGTTTCGATAAGTGTAGGAGCTAGGAGAAAGCGACGGGCAGTAGCAAGCAGTAAATTACCGCCCCCACATGAGGGGTCGAAGACAGTGATAGTAGCTAAAGAATCGGCGGGAATGGAGGCTACCAGCTCATTAGACATATCCTCGCCCGTAAAGAAAGCACCTGCCTCTTGTAGGTCTGATGGCTTTACGAGTTCGCGCAGAGTCTTGGATAGTTCCCCGTTGAGCGCGTGGGTAACCTCAAGGGTGTATCTAGCAATCTGCTGAACAACGGGAAGTTGTACAGCTAGGCTTTCTAAGCGCGCAATATAGGGCTCAATAATCTGCATAATAGCAAGTAATATTTACTGCTAACGGAGTAGAAACATAAAAGGCAGTAACAGGTCAGCTTAGTAGTGCAAAGCTAACGCCTCATAGGCAGGAATACTAGGCAAATTAGCCCAGTGAGTTGTAGCGCTCGTGTTATCACAGTGACGCAAGGCTACCGCTCCAATTTTATTCACCAAACTGCCAAAAAGTCCCCTACCCCCACCCCGGCCCCAAATGTGCCCTGAGCCGGGCCTATGAGTTTCCTATCTGATTTATTTCAAAGCATTTCCGCGAAGAACCCCCGCGGTGGGCACGGCCCCGAAAAGCCCGCCGTGAGCGTGCGCGAGCGGGTGTCGGCGCTGCGCAACCTGCCGGCTTTTTTGCGGCTGATTTGGCAGACTTCGCCGGCTCTCACGATGGGCAACATCGGGCTGCGGCTAATCCGGGCGGCCCTACCCCTGGCCATGCTCTACGTGGGCCGGCTCATCATTGATGATATCGTGCAGCTGACCAAATTGCCGGCCGCTGCCCGCGCCCTACCCCCCGTGTTTGGGCTGGTGGCGCTGGAATTCGGCCTCGTGCTGCTGGCCGACGCGCTGGGCCGCGCCGTGGCCCTGCTCGATTCGCTGCTCGGCGATTTGTTTGCCAATGCTTCGTCGGTGCGCCTCATGCGCCACGCCGCCGAATTGGACTTGGACCAGTTTGAGGACAGTAACTTTTACGACAAGCTGGAGCGCGCCCGCCGCCAGACGCTTTCGCGCTCGGTGCTCATGAGCCAGGTGCTGGCGCAGGGCCAGGATGCCGTGACGCTGGTGCTGCTGGCCGCCGGGCTGGTGGCGTTTCAGCCGTGGCTGCTGGGGCTGCTGCTGCTGGCCGTGGTGCCCGCCTTCCTGGGCGAAAGCCATTTCAACGAGCGCAGCTACTCGCTCTCGCACTCCTGGACGCCCGAGCGCCGCGAGCTGGACTACCTGCGCCAGACCGGGGCCAGCGACGAAACAGCGAAAGAGGTCAAAATCTTCGGCTTATCCGATTTTCTGATTGACCGCTTCGCTACCCTCTCCGATACCTTTTACGCGCAGAATAAGTCGTTATCATTGCGTCGCGCCGGCTGGGGCACCGTGTTTGCGGCGGTGGGCGCGGCGGGCTACTACGGGGCCTACCTCTACATTATTCAGCAGGCCGTGGCGGGGGCCATTTCCATTGGGCAGCTCACGTTTCTGGCCGGCTCGTTTGCCCGGCTGCGGGGCTTGCTCGAAGGCATCCTGAGCCGCTTCAGCCAGGTGGCCGACGGGGCGCTGTACTTGCAGGATTTCTTTGATTTTTTCCAGATTCAGCCGCGTATCGTGCGGCCGGCCCTGGGTCAGGCGGTGCGGCCGTTCCCGCGGCCCATCCGGCAGGGCTTCACATTTGAGGACGTGGGCTTTAAGTACAAGAATGCCGAGAAGTGGGCGCTGCGCCACCTGAGCTTCGAGCTACAAGCCGGCGAAAAGCTGGCGCTGGTGGGCGAAAACGGGGCCGGCAAAACCACGCTCGTCAAGCTGCTGGCCCGCCTCTACGACCCCAGCGAGGGCCGCATTCTGCTCGACGGCCACGACCTGCGCGAGTACGACCCGGCCGAGCTGCGCCAGGAAATCGGGGTTATTTTCCAGGATTTCGTGCGCTTCCAGCTGCCGGCCGGCCAGAACCTGGCCGTGGGCCGCATTGAGGAGCGCCAGAACCAGTCCCGCATCGAGCAGGCCGCCGGCCAGAGCCTGGCCGATACCGTCATTACCAAGCTGCCCCTGGGCTACGACCAAATGATTGGCCGCCGCTTCAACGGCGGCGTGGACCTGAGCGGCGGCGAGTGGCAGAAAATCGCCCTGGGCCGCGCCTACATGCGCGAGGCGCAGCTGCTCATCCTCGACGAGCCCACCGCCGCCCTCGACGCCCGCGCCGAGTACGAAGTCTTCCAGCGCTTCAAGGAGCTGACGCAGGGCAAAACCGCCGTGCTCATCTCCCACCGCTTCAGCACCGTGCGCATGGCCGACCGCATCCTGGTGGTCGAGAACGGCCGCGTGCAGGAAATCGGCTCCCACGAGGAGCTGCTGGCCAAGGACGGGCGCTACGCGGAGCTATTCGCGTTGCAGGCGGCGGGGTATCGGTAGGGGCTTGCATAAATCAAGGCAGACCTTATCTTGTGAATGCTAAACCAACAGTAACCGGCTTGCGGTGAATGAGCAGCTTTTTAAAAAAATAGACAAATTATGTTGTTACAAGACAAAGAAGTAGCCGTTGTTGGTGGCGGTCCTGGTGGCCTGATGCTGGCCCGGTTGCTACAGCTGGCGGGGGTAAGGGTGCGGGTATACGAGCGGGATTTAACTAAAAATGCCCGCCTGATAGGTTCCCCGCTCGATATGCACCGCGATTCTGGCCTGGCAGCTTTGCGGAAGGCAGACTTACTGGAAGTCTTTAAGAAGAAGTATCGTCCCGATGCCGATAAATCGCGCATCGTGAATGACCAGGGCGAGGTGCTTTTCAGCGACCACCACGCGGCGCAAACGGAAGATTTTGACAGCGAAGCTTTTCGCCCTGAAATAGACCGTGCTCCCCTGCGAGATATGTTGTTGGCTTCTTTGCAGCCCGAAACGGTTTGCTGGGACAGCCAGTTTATCGCAATGGAACCGCAAGGCGCGGGCTGGTCAATGCATTTCAAAAATAAGCCGGCCGTTTATGCCGATGTTGTAATTGCCGCCGACGGGGCTAATTCTAAAATTCGGCCCTACCTCACGGATGTAAAAGCCTTTTACACCGGCATTACCATGCTGGAGGGTACGGTGCCTGATGCCAAACACGCCGCTCCCACCATTCATACGTTGATAAATGGTGGGAAAATAATGGCTTTTGGCAAGGAAAAGAATTTGCTGATGGGTATGAAAGGCAACGGTGATTTAACGTATTATGCCAGCTTTAAAACGAGCGAGACGTGGGCGACAACCAGTGGCCTTGATTATGCTGATAAAGCGCAGCTAGTAGCTTGGTTTAAAAATCAGTATTTCGATTGGAATCCTGTCTGGCATGAATTAATTGAAAACACCGCGGGACCTTTTATTCCGCGGCCTATTTATTGTATGCCCCTCCACCAAACCTGGGAAGCGTTGCCTAACCTAACCATGTTGGGTGATGCCGCCCACGTGATGCCGCCCTTTGCTGGGGAAGGGGCAAATATGGCGCTGCTGGATGCGTTGGAATTGAGCGAATGCTTAACGTCGCCTACCTACCCGACACTGCCAGATGCTATTGCCAGCTACGAGCTGGCCATGCGCGCAAGAGCCGCTACGGCAGCTCAGGATTCGCTCGAAAATGGCGAACGGATGCACTCGGAAGATGCCTTGAGTACCATGCTGAATTTCTTTAGTGGGCATTAGCGTATGGCTGACATTGAGAAATAATTATTTCAACCATAATACCTAAATTTGAATGTTGTTTACTGCCATTATCTAACTGCGAACGTTTTCCCAGTTTATTTCAAACTCGCGCTAAGGCAAAATTATGGAACTCATTAGAGAACCAAGGAACATTGACTTCTCCACCAAGTCAGAACCGTGGACGGAGGAAGAGCTTGCAGACTTTCGGCAGCTTAAGTAGTTGTCGGCAAATAATCGACACAAATTTAAGTAAAATGTATTTTGTATTTGGAACCTAAATTATCAAAAATTTCGTCTAGGGCATCATTTAAAGATTGCCAATTAGCGAAATAATGTGGTTTCAACCATTCATATTTAATTTTTCGCCAAAGTGTTTCTATTAAGTTTAAGTGGGGGCTATACTTTGGCAAAAACCAGATATACAGGTCTTTTTCCTGCCATTCTTTCATTTTGCCAGTAATAAAATTAGCATGATGAAAAGGCGCATTATCCATTATAATAACTGTTTTTTGAGTTATTTTAGTGACGAAATCATCAATACAAGTCGCTAAAAGTTCTGCATTCATGGTGCCAAAGGTTTCGTACCCTTCAAATTTGTTGTCCCGAGAAAGAAGACCAAACACATTCCGCCTTTGACTTTTTTGCGCTACAATAGCCGTGTGTTGTCCGACTGGTTGTCAGCCGTAAGGCACGGATGGCGTCAGGCAAAAACCGCTCTCATCACTGAAATAGGCCTGAAGATACTGCTGACTTTCAAGCTTTAAGAGCTCTTTGAGTTCGGTGGCAAGACGCGCATATTCTGCCTCGTCTTGCTTTGGCTTGAGCCATTTACGCAGGCGATGCCAGGTATACTTCAGTTTTTTTTAACTAATTCTTAAGCGCTAATTTGGTCATCGGGAATCCAAATTTTTCACTTAAAAGAGTAGCTAAGTACTCGGCAGTAAATAGTTTATGTTACGTTGATTAGTTTTGCACCATGTCAAGAGTCAACACCCCCTTATTGAGTGAATCCGCTAAATCAGTATTGGAACAAGGCGCAAGAACGGGAAAAACACCCTGTTTTCGAACCAGATGCGAAGTAATTTTGCTAAAAGCGATGGGCCTTACTTCGGAGGAAGTAGGTAAATTTACGGCGATGACTTATGTGAGTGTGAATGCATGGACAAAACGTTATAAAGAGGCAGGTATTGACGGGCTGAAAACAAAGCCTGGACGCGGGCGCAAAGCCCTCTTATAGCGAATTCGCAAACGCTTAAACCGCTTTTTGGGCAGGTTTGGTGTGGTAGCCACAATGGTCAAACCAGTTTTGGGCGTCCTGACTACTAATCCAGTCGATGGCCTCACGTACGGCTTCTTTTAGGGCCTCGTAGGAACGGGCGGCGCAGGTGCGCAGCTTGGTTTTGAGCTTGCTCCAGGCCTGCTCGATGGGGGAAAAATCGGGGGAGTACGGGGGCAGAAAGACCACGTCCACGCCCCGCTTGGCCAGCCACTCGCGCAGGCCCGCGAGGTGGTGCACGGGCAGGTTGTCGAGCACTAGCACATCGCCCCGGCGCAGGGTGGGGGCCAGGCACCGGCCTACGTAGAGGGCGAAACTGTGCTTGTTGAGGGGCTGATGGAGCAATTGCAGGGCTCCAAGCCCGCGCACGGACAGCGTACCAATAAGGGTGTAGGAGCGGCCCCGACGCAGCGGCACGGCCCCCCGGACGCGTTGCCCACCCACCGCCCGGCCGTGGGTGCGGGCGTAATCCAGCCGCAAGCCCGTCTCATCCAGAAAATGGAACCGGGCAACATCGGGGCGGGTGCAGACCTGTTCGACATGGTCCTGACGGGCCTGGCGTACGCGCTCGGTGTCGCGTTCAGCCGCGTGGGGGCTTTTTTTTTCGCCGCAGCTCGTGTTCGTCCAGCACTTGCCAGAGGCAGGTTTGGCCCACGGGGCGGCCCCCGCTGGCCTGCCAGGCCTGGTTTAGCTCGGCCAGCGTAGCATCGGGGTGTTGCGCCACGTAGGCCACGAGCCAGGCTTGGGCGGCGGCATCGAGGTAGCGGGCCCGGCCGCCACTGGCCGGTTTGGGGGCCAGTGAGCCGGTTTGTTGCTGCTGGCGAACCAGGCTTTTGACAAAGGAGCGGCTCACATCGAAGCGCCGGGCAACGGCGGCTTTTTTGGCCCCCGGCTCCTGGCAGGCCGCCGCCACCCGGGTACGTAAATCAAGCGAGTACGGGTTCATAAACGCTAATACGACAAGTAACTGATAGTGGCTTAACTGTTTGCGAATCCGCTATATCTGTTGAGACAGATAAAGAATCTATTTTAGAAGCTATTAAAGCAAACAGACAACGTACCCAAACGGCCAAAGCGGAATGGGAACAGGAAACGAACAAGTCGGTTAGTCTACGCACATTCAAAGCTTTTTTAAAAGTCTTGGCGGACGATATAAACGCATAAGGAAACGGTGCAAAGGGGAACCCTGCCCGGAGATATACGCGCTAAAAAAAGAGCAACTGGCTGAACTAGAGAATCTTTACGAGCAAGGTTTTGTGGACTTATTGTACGGAGATGAAAGTCATGTTTGTAGTACGGGTTATGTTCCTTACGGCTGGCAATTTCCGGGAGAAGTGGTTTCAACAGGTGTTGAGAAGGGCTATAAAATAAATATCTGGGGACTCATCAACCGACGCAATGAAACGCATTGGGTAATGACCGAAAAGAATATTAACGCACAGTTCATATTTACGCAATTAGAAGAGATATCCTTTCAACTTAAAAAGCCAACGTTCATTGTATTGGATAATGCAAGTATGCACAAAGCCCAGCTTATCCAACAGCAACTACCCTTTTGGGAAGAACGAGGCTTGTACCTATTTTACTTACCTACGTATTCACCGCACTTGAATCTGGCGGAAACGCTTTGGCGCAAATTAAAAAAAGAACAGCTTGACCCAGCTGATTATCATACGAAAGATACCCTGTTCTATGCAGTTAATCGTTGCTTAGCACAAGTAGGAAATTTATGGAAGGTAAATTTCTCCAAATTTAACATAATCTAATTAGCGCCGGCTACTTACTTCCCGCAAACTTTGCGGATTTAGCTTTATTTGTTCTTTGAGGTCGTCGACTTGCTCCGGCATTAAATCTTTTAACGGTGCTTTTAACCCGCGACCCGCTTTTATTTTTAACCCGAGAAAACCCTCCTGCTCGTAGCGGTGTAGCCAGTCGTAAATTATTCGTGTCCGTGTTTTGTAAATTAAGGCCAATTCTTTTACCTCAAAACCGGCTGAACTGAGTAAAATACATTGACAGCGTTCTCGGAAATACAATTTCTTGCCGTTTTGTTTGCCTGCTTCGATTGTCTTTTTTTCTTCCTCGGGAAGATTTAATATGTATAGCATAAAGCAAAGGTAAACAACTATTGAAAAAATGACGATTATTTGCCGACAACCACTTAATCCAACGGTTAGGAAAGATTGCCGCGCTCCACTTCGCCCTTGCTTGATGCGCAACATGCTCGCAATGACAACTGGTGCCCTACCCCTTCATCACCCGCTCCTGGCGCATAACCGATTCCAGGTGAACGGCTTCCATGTAGCGCTCCACAAAATCTTCGGTGAGGCCCACTTGCGCACCCTGGCGCTTGCTGCGCTCCAGAATCTCGGTGAGGCGGGCGGTTTGCAGGATGGTGATGTCGTTTTCCTTCTTGTATTGGCCGATTTTTTCGGCCACGGCCATGCGGCGGCCCAGCAGTTGCATCACCTCGGCATCAAGGTTGTTGATTTGCTCGCGCAGGCCGGCCAGGGCGGTCAGGTATTCGGCTTTGTCGGTGGTTTCGTGGCGCCACACTAGGCCCTGAATGAGCTGGCCCAGCGCCTCGGGCGTAATCTGCTGCTTGGCATCGCTCCAGGCATTATCGGGGTCGATGTGGCTCTCAATCATCGTCCCGTCGAAGTCCAAATCCAGCGCCTGCTGCGCCACGCCGAACAGCGTATCGCGCCGGCCGCAGATGTGGCTGGGGTCATTGAGGATGGGCATGTCGGGCAGCCGGCGCTTCATTTCGATGGGCAGGTGCCACATGGGCGCGTTGCGAAAATCGGTGTTGCCGTAGCTCGAAAAGCCGCGGTGAATCATGCCCACCTGCTTCAAACCGGCTTTTTGCAGGCGCTCGATGGCCCCCACCCACAGCTCCAGCTCGGGATGAATGGGGTTTTTGACCAGCACCGGAATGTCCACGCCGCGCAGGGCATTGGCGATTTCCTGCACCGAAAACGGGTTGCCGGTGGTGCGCGCGCCCACCCACACCAGGTCCACGCCAAAGGCCAGGCAGTCTTCGACGTGCTTAGCGGTAGCTACTTCCACGGCCACCGGCAGGCCGGTAAGCTCACTGGCTCGCTTGAGCCAGGGTAGGCCTTTAGCCCCTACCCCCTCGAAGCCGCCGGGTTTGGTGCGGGGCTTCCAAATGCCAGCGCGCAGGGCCTGCACCTTGCCAGTGGCGGCCAGCCGCTGGCAGGTTTCGAGCACCTGGGCTTCGGTCTCGGCCGAGCACGGGCCGGAGATGAGGAAGGGCTTATCCTCGGGTTTGCGGTTGAAGAGGTCGTTGAACATGGGGGTAGGGAAGTAGCGCGAAGTTTCCACTTCATGCACGAGCGCAGCGAGTATCATCGTCTGCGTGCGTGCCAGGGGTTGAAAATGAAGGTATTGAGTAGAATGAGCAGGCGATGATACTCGCTACGCTCGTGCGCAGACTCGCAGAGTCCGCGCTACATTTTTAGGGAATGATTTTTCGGATTTCGTTGGCGTGTTCAAGCTGGGTGGTCAGCCCGGCGTAGTCCTCCTGCACCAGCAGCTCACGCAGCTTATGGAGCTGCACCAGGTGCTCGTCGAGCACGTCGAGCAGGTTGTGGCGGTTTTGGCGGAAAATGGGTATCCAGGTGGCCGGCGCGCTCTTGGCCAGCCGCACGGTGCTGGCAAAGCCGCCGCCCGCCAAGTCAAAAATGCGCTGTTCGCCGCGCCGCTCCTTTTCCAACACCGTGAGCGCCAGCGCAAACGAGGTAAGGTGCGAGATGTGCGACACGTAGGCCGTGTGCAGGTCGTGGTCGGCCGCGCCGAGGTGCATCACGCGCATGGGCAAGGCTTGAAACAGCGCCTCTACGGTAGCCACGGCGTCGGGGTCGCTGGCGGCCGCGTCGCACACAACCAGCGTTTTGCCTTCAAACAAGCCGCGCACGGCCGCGTCGGGGCCCGAGTATTCGGTGCCGGCCATCGGGTGCACGGCCACGAAGCGGCCCCGGCGCGGGTGCCCGGCCACGGCCGCCAGCAGGTTGCCTTTGGTCGAGCCCACGTCGATAACCAACTGCTGGTCAGTTAGCAGGTCCAGCACCTGCGGCAGCACGGCCAGCATCGCATCCATCGGCACGGCCACGATGACGAGGCCGGCCGGGGCCACGGCGCTGGCCAGGTCGGGGTCAATCTCATCGACCAGGCCCAGCTCCAGCGCCCGCTGGGCGTAGGGGGGGTAGGCCTCCACGCCAATGAGGCGGTCGGCCAGGCCGTGCTGCCGCAGGCTGAGCGCTAGCGAGCCGCCGATGAGGCCCAGGCCGATAATGGTGATGGTCATTTGATTAAAAATTAAAAAAGGCCGTCATGCTTCATCTGGCGTCCGCTTGTCGAAGCATCTCTACCGCGTAACTACTTAATGCCATTGCAACGAAGCGGTAGAGATGCTTCGGCAGGCTCAGCATGACCGTTCTTTTTAGCTCCTATCTCCAACACCCTCCCTAGCGCCTCGCGCAGCACGCTCTCCGGCTGGCAGAGGCTGGCGCGCACGTAGCCATTTCCGTTGCTGCCGAAGATGCCGCCGGGCGTCAGAAACACGCGGGCTTCGGCCAGCACGGCGTCGCTCAGGGCGTAGCCGTCGGCATAAGGCGGCGGCACGGCGGCCCAGATGAACAGACCCACCTGGCCGGGCGCGGGCGCGCAACCCAGGGCGCGCAGCAGCGCCACCACCAGCTCGCGCCGGGCGCGGTAGGTGGCGTTTAGCTCCGCAAACCAGTCGGGGCCGAGCGCCAGCGCCGCCACGGCCGCCTGCTGCGTGCCCAGAAACATGCCTGAATCCATGTTGCTCTTGAAACGCAGCACCTCGGTCAGCCAGTCGGCGCGGCCCACCAGCATCCCTACCCGCCAACCGGCCAGGTTATGGCTTTTGCTCAAGGAGTTAAGCTCTAACGCTACCTCTCGCGCCCCCGGAATGCTGAGCAGGCTCGTCGGCGGCGTCTCGTTCAGCACGAAGCCGTAAGGGTTGTCGTGCACCAGCATAATGCCGTGAGCCGTGGCAAATTCGACCAGCTTTTGCAGAAATTCGGGGCTGGCCGGCGTGCCGGTGGGCATGTGCGGGTAGTTAACCAGCATCATTTTCACCCGGCTTAAATCACTCTGAGCCAGCGCGTCCAGGTCGGGCAGCCAGCCAGTGGCGGCGGTCAGGTCATACGCGCGCACCTCGGCCCCGCAGATTTCGGCCACCGCCCGGTAGGTGGGGTAGCCGGGGTTTGGGATTAGCACCGCGTCGCCGGCCTCCAGAAAGGTCATGCCAATGTGCATCAGGCCCTCTTTGGAGCCGGCCAGCGGCAGCACTTCGGTGGCCGGGTCGAGGGCCACGCCGTAGCTTCTCTGGTAAAAACCGGCCATTGCCTGGCGCAGCGCCGGGGTGCCCTGGTAGCTTTGGTAACCGTGCGCGCCGGGCTGCTCAGCGGTAGCCGCCAGGGCCGCCACCACGCTCGGGTGCGGCGGCAAATCGGGGCTGCCGATGCCCAGGCTGATAATATTGGCCCCGGCCGCGTTGAGGGCGGCCAGCTCGCGCAACTTGCGCGAGAAGTAGTATTCGCCGGTGTGGGCCAGGCGGCGGGCAGTGAGGATAGTCATTCTATTACAAACTAAAAACGAATGTCATGCTGAACGAAGTGAAGCATCTCTACAACCTCGTTTTGCCATCATTTACCGATTGGTTTACTGCTGCACGCGAGATGCTTCACTGCGTTCAGCATGACGTTCTTTCAGGTCCATTTCGGCAACCACTTCCTGCCCAAACTCCATGCTGCCGCGCTGGTACGCGCCCAGCACCCGCAGCTCTTCGGTCACGGCGGGCAGCTCGGCCAGCAGGTCCGCCAGCTGGGTAGGCGCGTCAAACTCCACGTCGGCGTGGAAGCCGTAGTGCCAGGGCTGGCTGGGGCGCGGGCACGACTGCAACTTGCTCAGATTCAGGCCGTGGCTAGCCACCAGCGTGAGCACCCGCGCCAGCGTCCCCGGCGCGTGGGAGGTGTAGAAATAAAGGGAAGCCTTGTCGGGGTGGGCCACCGGCCGGGCCTCGGCGGCGCGCGCCAGCACCAGGAAACGGGTGTAATTATGGGGGTCGTCGTTGATGGCCGGGGCCAGGATTTCCAGCCCGAACGCCTCGGCCGCCTGGGTACCGGCCACCACGGCCACGCCGGGCGGGCGGCTTTCGGCCAGGCGCTGGGCGCTGAGGCCGGTATCCTCGGTTTCGACGAGCTGCCAGGTGGAGTGCTGGCTCAAAAAATCGCCGCATTGGCGCAGGGCCATCGGGTGCGAATGCACGGCCCGCACATCGGCCAGCGTGGTGCCGGGCAGCGCCAGCAGGTGCTGGTGAATGGGCAAATACACCTCGCCGGTGATGGTGAGGGCGTTGCGTTCCAAGAGCAGATAATTAGGTAAGATGCTGCCGGCCAGCGAGTTTTCCATTGCCATCAGGGCCGCCCCGGCGCGGCCGTCGGCCACCTGGGCCACCACCTCGCCAAAGGTGGCGCAGAAATTCAGCGTCGGGGCCGCCCCGAAATACTGGCGGGCGGCTACTTCGTGAAAACTGCCTTGAAACCCTTGGATGGCGACTTTCATGTTAATTATGAGTTGTGAATTATGAATTGTTGCGGATGGGTGCGGTGCCATTTTTTTGGGCCGGCACCAGCGCTTCGGCAAAACATAAAAAAAGCGCCACTCGGAGAACGAGTGGCGCGGCTAATTTTTTGGGGCTTAGCTACAGGACGACTCGTTCTACGCGGGCGGCGTAAAATAATAGAAGCCAAAAAAGTAGCGGTTGCTGAGCATGATAGGTGCTGAATCGGGTAGCAAGGTAGATAGAATTTTGGGAAATGCAAGTAGCGCGCACTCGCCAAGACCGCGCCACGGCGCTACCGCACAAAAAAAGGCACGTTGCCGGTAGCCACATTGCCGTGCCCATCGTGGGCATAAATAAATAAGCGGTAGGCCCCCGGCTGGCTGGGCGCGGTGAGGGTGGTTTGGCCGGTTGCCCCGGCCGGCAGAGCCCCCGCCAGGGGGGTAGGGCGGTTTTCGCGGTCGCCGCCCTGCCCGAGGTCGGTGCTTTCGGGCAGCAGCTCCCACTGGTAGGTCAGCGCGTCGTGGTCGGGGTCCGTCACGGCGGCCTGCGCGGGGTAGGGCTGGCCGGGCTTGAGATATATGCCAGCCGTAGCTACCTTACCATCAAGGGTTAAGGAGCTAATGTGGGGGGCGCGGTTTTTCGGGTAGTGGCCACTCCACTCATATTCCAGCACGTCCATCACCTCCGTCTCCTCGCCAGCTTCGGTGAAGAGGCCGTACCAGGTGGGCGTGCGCTCCTGCTTCTGGCCCCACAAAAACACGTAGGAGCCCAGGCAGTGCGCCCGGTCCTGCACCACCGAAGCCTCGTAGCGGCTCTTGTACACGGCGGCTTTCTGGCTGCTGGTTTCCTCCACCGAGGCTTTCCAGGGGGTTTGGGGGCCTTCCCAGTGGCCGGTGGGTCCCCACTCGGTCACGAGGTAGGGGCCGGCCCAGCCGGCTTCGCGGATTTGCTGCGGCAGCGTGGCCAGCCCCGCGTAAGTGTTGACGCTCAGGATATCGACGGCCGGGCAGCGGGCCTTTATGTACGCCACTTCCTTCGGCCCTACCCCCGCCAGCACGGTCGAGGTCGGGTGGTTGGGGTCCGTTTCGTGAATCATCCGGGCGATGTCGTTCACGGCATCCCATACCTTGGGATTAGTATAGTCGAGGTTCAACTCATTGCCAATGCCCCAGAGCAGCACGGCCGGGTCATCTTTGTATTTAAGCACCTCGCCCTTAATCTTTTGCAGCTGCGCGGCCACGGCCGCCGCGTCGTTGTAGTCGAAGCCGTGGCGCTCGCGGGCCACGTCGAGGCCGAGCATCACGGTGAGGTGGTTTTTGTTGGCCTCAGCCAGCACCTTCGGCGCGTCGCCGGTGCCCCAGGTGCGGATGGAATTGCCACCGTAGGCCGCGATGCGCTCGGGGTACTGGCTGCCGCCCGCGCCTTTCACGAAGTAAGGCTGGCCGCCTCGCAGCAACTCATACTTCCCATTGACCTGACGGACAACTACTTTGACAGGCTTGGCGGGCGGGCCGGCGAGAGTAGGCTGAACAACGAAAGCCAGCGCGGCAACGGCCAAGCTGAGGGGTAGGAAAAAGTAGCGCATAGCGGGAAGAAGCTGAGCGGCAAAAGTAGCCGGAATAGTGGCCTTGGTTGAAAGTTTGGTCCAAATGCTGATTGTTGAACTTGTCAGCAATCCCGCCGCGCTAACATTGACAAGGTACTCTAACCTGAAAGACAATAACTTATAGTTGTCAAGCAACCGTTTTTAGAGCCAGAACACAACCTTTCCGTCGCGTCTGTAAAGTTATCTGTACGTTGATTGCTGAAGTTATCCGTACCAAATCAGCCTGTTTTTCGCTCCCATTGTCTGCTACTAGGTAGTCAGCTTAGTTGCACAGTTAAACGGACGTTTGATTGTGCAACTAAGCTGACAGCATCTAAGCGCGTAATTTTATATCTAAATAGTTTTTAGTTGTGTTCATTGGAACAAACCCAGCAGCCATTAGTCAGCATTCCGGGCCTGCACAAGCTGCTGGTATTTCTGGATGGTGGCCTCCTTATCGGCTGCCAGTTCCCGGAGCAAGGTGGCCTCGCCCCCAGCCGGGCTGTACTTGGCTCCCCAAAGGGTGATTTCCAAGAGGAGCGGCAGTAAGTCTACGCCTTTTTCAGTAAGACGGTAGGTGAACTTCGAGCGCTTATCGGCCGCTACTTCTTTGGTGATGATGCCCTGCGCTTCGAGCGTGGCCAGCCGGTTGGCGAGGATGTTGGTCGCCATTTTTTCTGCCGATTGCAGGAATTCGCCATAGGTCGATTTGCGCGCGAACACCATGTCGCGCAGAATCAGGAGCGCCCACTTATCGCCCAGCACATCCAGGGCAAAGCTGATGGGGCAGTCGGAACGAGGCATTAGCTGCTTCATAAAACACGCGCTTAAATTCCACTTGCAAATCAAAAGCAAATGAGCCTACCTTTACACTTGCCAGGTGCAAGTAAATGCCCGTCGGGCTAGTTCCCCTTTTATTACCAAGTAGAAAAGCATCTTCAGTAGCCTTTCAATACTACCATTACTCAACTTACGCATCTCCTGCATGGACTCTTCCTCTGCTAACGGCTTGCAAAGCCTCAGTTTTCACAATCTGGCCTTCACCGTATCGGATATCGAAAAAACTATCCATTGGTACGAAGCCACGCTTGGCTTTAAAGTGCTGAGTAGAACCGCCATTCCGGCCATCGGTGCGCAAGTCGTCTTTCTACAGTTAGCTGATATTCAGCTGGAAGTGTTACAGGCGAGCAACGGCTTTCGCCTCGATGAACTGTTTGCCGATGCGCCGAATCACTTGTTGCCCATCGGCAACAAATCGCTGGTACTACAGGTGAACGACCTGCACCGGGCGACCGTGGAGCTTGAAGAAAAAGGCGTAACCTTCGCCTGGAAAGAAGTGGACCTCTCGGGCGAAGGCCACTTGTCAACGATGATACGGGACAATGACGGCAATTTTATCAACATCTTCCAGAGAGAATCGCCTGAGTAAGCAGCAGCCGTGAGCGCCGGCGTTTTGCGCCTCGCCCAGAAGAATGTGGCAGCGGCCTTCTCTGTGTCAAGCACTACCGCAAGCCCTTGCAAGCGCACCTAGTAGAATGGCTATCAAGAAGGGCTTAAAGCAATTTTACTTCTCCGAGGTTGTAGCAAGGACACGATTGGCAGCCATTCGCTTAATTCATGCACCAAGCTTTTAACCGAGGCTAATAGGGAGGAATTTGGAAGAAAGAAGGAGGAATGTAGAACCGACCCAAGCCTTTTGCATTTCAGGCTAAGTTCCGCCTTTTTTCTTCCAAATTCCGCCTTTAGCTTTTCTCCTCCGTGGGCGGCGTGCCGCGGAAGGCATCCGTTTTCCCTACCCCCACCGTCAGCTTCACCGGGCGGTTCTCCTTGGCCGACTGGTAGATAGCTTCCATGATGCGCTGGTCCTGCAAGCCTTCTTCGCCGGGCGTGTAGGGCGTTTTGTTGTCGCGCACGCACTCGGCCAGGTGGTCCATTTCGAGGGCAAATTGCTGCTTGTCAGGGTTGCTTGGCATTTCGGTTACCTGCTGGCCGCCGGGGGCGTGTACCAATTCTTGCTTCAGCCCTTTGTAGGGAAAAGCGGGGTCCATTTTAATGGTGCCGGTTTCGGCGTGCACGGCGTAGCTTTTGGCATTAAAAGAGCCGTAGCCGCTCATGCACTGCGAGATGGCCCCGCTGGGAAAGCGCAGCGTGAAGGCCACGTTCTCCTCGATTTCCTTAAATCGGTCGTCGCCGGGCGTGCTGTAAATCTGGGCCGAAACCTCCGTGGGCTCCTCCCCTAGCAAGAAGCGCGTGGTGTTGAGGCAATACAAGCCTACATCGGGCAGCGACCCGCCGCCGGCCAGGGCTTTTTTGTGGCGCCACTGCTGGTCGTGGGCCTGGTTCTGGCAGTTCATCATCTGGATAAGCTTGGTCTGGCCATAGGTTTTGGCGCGTACCAGCTGCATGGCGGCGCGGTTAAGCGGCTCGTACTGAATACGGTAGGCAATCATAAGCTTTTTGCCAGCCTTGTCGCAAGCCGCAATCATCTCCTCGCACTCCTTCACGGAATCGGCCATCGGCTTTTCGCAGAGAATATGCTTGCCCGCTTTGGCCCCCCGAATGGTGTATTCGTGGTGCATCGAGTTGGGCAGCACGATGTAAATGACCTGCACCTCGGGGTTGTCCCTGAGCTTGTCGTAGGTTTGGTACGAGTAGCAGCTGCTAGGCTTAATCCCGTACTGCTTAGCCACTTTAGCCATCTTGTCGGCATCGCCGCTCACCAGGGCTACCGGCTTGGCGTGCTTGCACTGGCCAAAGGCGGGCAGGATTTCGGCCAGCGTGAGGTGGCCCAGGCCCACGATGGCGTAGCCCACGCGCTGG
The DNA here is from genome assembly GCA_001596155.1 of Hymenobacter psoromatis. NCBI lineage: Bacteria > Pseudomonadati > Bacteroidota > Cytophagia > Cytophagales > Hymenobacteraceae > Hymenobacter > Hymenobacter psoromatis. The sequence continues at coordinate 2,147,549 of CP014771.1, forward strand.
TCGGGCGCGTCGGGGTTGAGGAAAGGGCCGGCTTTGGGGTCGGTGGGCGCTTCGAGGGGGGGTAGGGTAATGTCGAGCGGGCCGGTGGGCGGTGAGGTGGTGCCGAAGCCACTGAGGTCGGCGGCCTCGGCGGCGGCCAGCGGCAGGGCCGACGCCAGGCCGGCGGCCAGCAGCCCGCGCCCGGCGTGGTTGATAAACTGGCGGCGCGAGGCGTCGCAGGCCGTATCGGTAGTAGTTTCGAGCGCGATGCGGTCGAGGGTATCGGCAGTGGAAATCTCGTGGAACATGGTAGAAATAGCGCGTGAAAAACCAGGGGAAGCTGGCTTTACGTGCCGGAGGGGGCCTAGCGTTGCCAGCCAGCCGGGTAAGCTCGGCGGTGATAACCTCTCCCGGACTGGCCGGTTTAGCAGGGGTCAATTATTAGCTATCACTGCTTTATTTTTCAACTTAAATACTTGACAAATAATCGGTAGGTGACAATTTATTTCTTCGTCCGACGCTTATTCCCGTTCGCATGTCCGCACTTTTCGAGCCGCTTACCCTGCGTGGCCTCACGCTCAAAAATCGCATTGTTGTGTCGCCCATGTGCCAATACAGCGCCCAGGATGGCTTCGCCAACGACTGGCACCTAGTGCATCTGGGCAGCCGCGCCGTGGGCGGGGCCAGCCTACTCATTCAGGAAGCCACGGCGGTGTCGGCCGAGGGCCGCATCACGCCCGAAGACCTGGGCATCTGGCGCGATGAGCACATTGATTTTCAGCGGCGTATCAACCAGTTTGTCGAAGCCCAGGGCAGCGTGCCGGGCGTGCAGCTGGCCCATGCCGGCCGCAAGGCCAGCACTTATACCAGCTGGCTCGGAAAAGGCCACGGCGCGGTGCCCGAGGCCGAAGGCGGCTGGCCGGTGGTGGCGCCCAGCGCAATTAAATTTTCCGACGCCTACCCCCTGCCGGTGGCCCTGGACGCGGCGGGCATCAAAAAAGTCATTGCTGATTTCCGCGGCGCTACCGAGCGTTCGCTGGCCGCTGGCTTTAAGGTAATTGAGATTCACGCGGCCCACGGTTATTTGCTGCACGAGTTTTTGTCGCCGCTCAGCAACCAGCGCACCGACACCTACGGCGGCTCTTTCGAAAACCGCATTCGGCTGCTGCGGGAAGTGGTGGCGGCCGTGCGCCAGGCCCTACCCCCCGCTTTTCCGCTGTTCGTGCGCATCTCGGCCACCGACTGGGCCGAAGGCGGCTGGACGGCCGACGAGTCGGTGCGGCTCAGCACCTGGCTGCGCGAGGCCGGCGTGGACCTCGTGGACTGCTCCAGCGGCGGCAACGTGGCGACGGCTAAAATCCCGGTCGGCCCCGGCTATCAGGTCGGGTTTGCCGAGCGCATCCGGCGCGAAGCCGGTATTGCCACCGGCGCGGTGGGCCTCATCACTACCCCCGCCGAGGCCGAGGAAGTCGTGGCCAGCGGCCAGGCCGACCTCGTGCTGCTGGCCCGCGAGGAGCTGCGCGACCCGTACTTCCCGCTGCGCGCGGCGCACGCGCTGGGTGCCGACGTGGCCTGGCCCGTGCAGTACGAGCGCGCCAAGCCCCGGTAGCACGTAGCGAGTAGCGGGGGGGTAGGGCGGGAAAAGATGAGTTGAATAAGCTGCGTTTTTGCGTACCTTTTGCCCACCTTTTCCCATCCAATTTTCTTCGCATGAGCCAGCTTCCCGAAAACCCCTCCCGGCGCTCGTTTCTCAAACACGGCACGGCCGCCACGGCCGGCATTCTCATCGTGCCGCGCTTCGTGCTCGGCGGCAAGGGCTACACCGCCCCGAGCGACCAACTGGTGATTGCCGGCGTGGGCGTGGGCGGCAAGGGCGAGAGCGACATCGCCATGTTTGCCAAAACCGGCAAGGCCCGCATCGCCTACCTCTGCGACGTGGACGACCGCCGGGCGGCCCGCACGCGCCAGGCGTTCCCGAAGGCGGCGTATTACAAAGATTGGCGCAAGCTGTTCGACCAGGAGCACAAGCACTTTGATGCGGTGTCGGTCTCGACGCCCGACCACAACCACGCCATCATCACGCTGGCGGCCATGCAGCTGGGCAAAAACGTGTACGTGCAAAAGCCTTTGACCCATGACATTTATGAGGCTCGCATGCTCACCGACGCGGCCCGGCGCTACCCGAAGCTGGTGACGCAGATGGGCAACCAGGGTGCCTCCAACGACGGCGTGCGGCAGCTGCGGGAGTGGTACGACGCGGGCACCATCGGCGACGTGCACACCGTGTATTGCTGGACCGACCGCCCGGTGTGGCCCCAGGGCATTGCCTGGCCCACCACCAAAGCCCCCGTGCCGCCTGAGCTGGACTGGGACCTGTGGCTGGGCACGGCACCCCAGCGCGACTACGTGGATAAGCTGGTGCCCTTCAACTGGCGCGGGTGGTGGGACTACGGCACCGGCGCGCTCGGCGACATGGGCTGCCACCTGCTCGAAGCGCCTTTCCGGGTGCTCGACCTGACCTACGCTAACTCGGTGCAGGCCAGCGTGGGCAGCGTGTATGTGGATGAGTTTAAGCGCGGGTATTTCCCCGACGGCTGCCCGCCGTCGAGCCACGTCACGCTCACGTTTCCCAAAACCGCCAAAACCCAGCACGACATCACGGTGCACTGGATGGACGGCGGCATTCAGCCCGAGCGCCCCGACGAGCTGGGGCCCAACGAGCTGTTTGGCGACGGCGGCAACGGCATCCTGTTCATCGGCGACAAAGGCAAGATGATGGCCAGCACCTACGCGGACAACCCGCGCCTGCTACCCCTCTCCCGCAACCAGGAAGTGCACGTGCCCCAGACCCTGGCCCGCGTGCCCGGCCAGGCCAACGGCCACTACGGCCAGTGGGTAGAAGCCTGCCTGGCTGGCCCCGGCAAAATGCCGGTCAGCTCGCCCTTTGAGCTGGCCGGCCCCCTCACCGAGGCCCTGCTGATGGCCAACCTCGCCGTTCGCGGCTATGATATTCAGCGCCCGCGCGCCACCGGCCCCGGCGGCAGCTTCGACTACCCCGGCCGCGGCGTGAAATTGCTCTGGGACAACCAGCAGATGCGCATCACCAACCTCGACGACGTGAACCGCTTCGTGAAACGCGACTACCGCCAGGGCTGGAAGCTGGGATAGAGAGTAATGGGTAATGGGTAAGTCCTGGACCAATAAGAACGTCATTAGTCATTAGCCCAGCTTACGCGGCCCGCACCACGCGGGCCGTCACCAGCAGCTGGCCCACGTGGCGGGTGGTGTGCTCGGCGGCGTGCATTAGCAGGCCGATTACGGTGCTGGGCAGCTGGGCGCGCCCTACCCCCCGCCACTCGGGCAACGTGGCTTCGGCGGTGTTTTGCAGCTGCATCAGGGCTTTATCTACTTGTTGATGAAAGGCTTGCACCAGCTTGGGCGCGGCGGCGGCGGGCGTGGGCGGCTGGCTCTCGGCGGCCAGGTAATCCAACTGGGTTTTGCTGAGGACCTCGCCGCGGGCATAGGTAAACGTGCGGTCGAGCACGCCCGTGAGGTGGCGCAGGTGGAAGCCCACCGAGGCCAGGCCCAGCGGCCGGGTCGCCAGGCGGTCGGCCGGAAAGCTGGCCATGAGCGCCGCTACTTCTTCGCGGGCTTGCAGCAGGGCGTGGGCCACCGGCTGAAGCAGCGGCGGCACGGCGGGCAGCGGGCCGCGCAGCCACACTTCGGGTAAGTTCTCAGCCATCGTAATAGTAAGCGGCTTGGGAAAGATTCAACGCCCTACCAGGCAGCTACTTATTTATCTCGCGGCGACAGGTCGGTTTCAGGCCGGCGGGGCGAGGTAAAGTAATAGCTGCGCGCCGGCCCGCCGTCGTCGGTCGCGTTGCGGATGGTGAGGCTTAAGTAGTCGCCGCGTACCCATTCCGACGCCCGAAACGGGTGGTTGAAGGCGCGACCATTGCGCTCGCTGTACTCATACAGCCGCAGGCGCACCAGCTGGTGCTGCTGATACAGCTCGGAGAGCAGCAGCTTGCCGCTGATATTATAGTAAAAAACCTTCGTTACGTCGGCCGTGTGGGTTTTGTGCTTGGTTATCTCTTTCTTCACAATCCGATAGTCGGAGGGCTTAGCTGACACCGTGCTTTGATGCCGGGGGGCGAGGCTTTTGGTGCGGCGGCTAATGCCGTGCAGGGCCAGAAACGAGCTGTGCGACCGCGCAATGCGCGAATCAACGAGCGTGCGCACTTGCTCGGCCCGCTGCCACAGCAGGTCATGCTCGGTTTGGTAGTCGGTGGGAGGCGCATCTTGGGCGTGGGTCGCCAAGGGGCTCGCCAGCAACCAACTCAGCAGCAGCAACAAACAATTTTTCATTAAACAGGAAGGGGGAAGAAAGCCCACCAACAGGCGGGCAAATATATGGGTGGCGACTTCGCTGCGGCTACCCCCAAAGCGCCCGTACCTTTGCGGGCGCGGCCCGGCCGCTGCTCTTTTGCTGCTTCGTAATGTCTGCTTCACTCCCTACCCCCGCCCTGCTGGCCGCCGCCGCGCAGTTTGGCACGCCCCTCTACGTGTACCAGGCCGATAGTATTCGGGCCCAGTACCACAAGCTCACGACGGCCTTTAGCGGCCATCCCACGCGGTTTTTTTATGCCTGCAAAGCGCTTACCAACGTGGCCGTGCTGAAAATTATGCTGGCCGAGGGCGCGGGCCTCGACTGCGTGAGCCTCAACGAGGTGCGGCTGGGAATGCACGCCGGCTTTCAGCCCGAGAATATTCTATTTACCCCCAACAGCGTGGCGTTCAGCGAATTGGTGGAAGCCAAGGAGTTGGGCGTGAACCTGAACATCGACAACCTGGCCATTTTGGAGCAGTTCGGGGCCACGTTTGGCGGCTCCTACCCGGTGTGCGTGCGCCTGAACCCGCACATCGAGGCGGGCGGCAACTACAAGATTTCGACCGGCCACATCGACAGCAAGTTTGGCATCAGCATTCACCAGCTGCGGCATTTGGAGCGGGTAGTAAAAGGCACCGGCCTGCACGTGCGCGGCCTGCACATGCACACGGGCTCCGAAATTAAGGACGTGGGCGTGTTCTTGCGGGCGCTGGAAATCCTGTTCGACGCCGCCCGGCGCTTCCCCGATTTGGAGTTTCTGGACCTGGGCTCGGGCTTCAAAGTGCCCTACAAGCCCGGCGACCCCGAAACCGACGTGGCCGGCCTGGGCCAGCAGGTGGCGGCGGCCTTCCGGGAATTTGAAACCGAATATGGCCGGCCGCTCGAAGCCTGGTTTGAGCCCGGCAAGTACCTGGTGAGCGAGGCGGGCTTTCTGCTGGTGGAGGTTTCGACGGTGAAGCACACCACGGCTACCGTGTTTGCGGGCGTCAATTCGGGCTTCAACCACCTCATCCGGCCCATGATGTACGACGCCTACCACTACATCTCGAACCTGTCGCATCCTCGCGGCCCCGAACGGCTCTACACGGTGGTGGGCAACATTTGCGAAACCGACACCTTTGCCTGGGACCGCCTGCTGCCCGAAGTGCGCGAGGGCGACGTGCTGGCCTTCCACAACGCCGGGGCCTACGGCTTCGAGATGAGCAGCTCGTTCAACTCGCGTCTGCGCCCCGCCGAGGTGCTGCTCGACGCCGACGCCGCCCCGCGCCTCATCCGCCGCCGCCAAACGTTCGAGGATTTGTTGGCCGGGCAGGAGGGGTAGGATAAGCTTTAGCTTGTCCGGCGTTGAACGACCAGGCACTGGACAAGCTAAAGCTTATCCTACACTAATCAGCCAGTCGATGGCTTCTTTTTCGTGCTCGAAATTGCGGTAGGTGTGGCCCAGCCCGCGGCTGGTCATCACCAGATTTGACATGGCCAGGCGGGCAAACACGTCGCGCGCCACAATGACGACTCCGTGGCGGTAGCCGGCTTCGCGCACGGTTTGGGGCAGCCACTCGTTCACTATCCAGGTTTCTTCGGCGGGCATAAACGGGCTCATCTGCTGCTGGTTGATGAGCAGGCTGTGCCAGCCGTGGCGCTGCAAAGCCTGGCGCACGTGCGTGAGCAGAGCCCTGAACTGGGCTTCCTCCCGCGCGCCGGGGTAGTACTCCAGGCGCAGGTAGTTTTCGGGTTCTTCCCAAACGCAGCCGGCGCTGTTTTTGAAATAGATAGTGCGGGTGAGGGCGGGCATAGCGCGCGGGTTTGGTTGCCCGGCGCGGGGCCGGCCGCAGGGGCGCGGGCCAGGCCTGGTGCCTGGGCATCGAGCCTTAAACCGCGAAGCGCGCCGAGAGGTTAGCCCGCCCGCCGCTTTACTTTGGCGGCATGAAACCTCGCCGCAAGCCCACTACCCTGCGCCTACCCACCTATTTTCCGGCCGAAAACGTGCTCACCGGCCTCGACGCGCCGCGCCTGCTGGCGCTGGGCCGCGAGCTGGAGAACTACCATTTTATAGGCTGCGACCTGAGCGAAGCCAACCTGGCGGGCCTGCGCTTCGAAGATTGCCGCTTCGAGCGCTGCAACCTGACCACGGCCAAGCTCGGCGGCGCGGCCCTGCAAAACGTGGCCTTTGCCGATTGCAAGCTGCTGGGCGTGGCCTTCGGCGCGTGCCAGGACATGCTGTTCGGGGTGCATTTCGACTATTGCCAGCTGCGCTACGCCTCGTTTGGGGGCAAGAAGCTGGCCGGCACGCGCTTCGCCCACTGCTCTCTGGCCGAAACCGACTTCACCAACGCCGACCTCAGCGGGGCCGCTTTTGCTGACTGCGACCTCACGGGCACCGTCTTCCACGATACCCGGCTGGTAGGCACCGATTTCACCACCGCCACCGGCTTCAGCCTCGACCCCGAGGCTAATGTGTTGACCAGTGCCCGCTTCGCGCTGGCCGGCCTGCCGGGTTTGCTCGACAAGTACGGGCTGGTGGTGGAATGATGATGGATAGTAGGTAATGGGGTAATGGGTAATGGGATAATGATAAAGAACGGTCATGCTGAGCTGGCGTCCGCTTGTCGAAGCATCTCTACCGCTTCGTTGAACGGCGCGGATGAAGCGGTAGAGATGCTTCGACAAGCGGACGCCAGCTCAGCATGACCGTTCTTTGTCATTACCCATCACCTACCCCCCCACCATGACCCCGATACCGCCCGCCACCCACTACCGCTGGGACGACATGCCCAAGGATGAACTGTCCGACACCATTTCGCGCCGCCTCATCACCGGCGACCAGATGATGCTGGCCCACGTGTACCTCAAGAAAGGGGCCATCGTGCCGAAGCATTCGCATCATAATGAGCAGATTACCTACATCCTGGAAGGCGCGTTGCGCTTTCACCTCGGTGACGACGGCAGCCAGGAAGTTGTCGTGCGCGCCGGCGAAGTGCTGACTATTCCCTCGTGGCTGCCCCACACCGCCGAGGCCCTTGAAGACACCCTCGACGTGGACGTGTTCAGCCCGCCCCGCCAGGACTGGCTCGACGGCAGCGACAGCTACCTGCGGAAGTGAATGGGTGAGTGAGTGAATGGGTGAATGACCCGTTTGCCCATTCGCCCACTCACTCACTCACTCACTCACTCACCCACTCACCCATTCACTCATTCACCCATTCACCAATGGACCTCGGAATAACCGGAAAAGTGGCCCTCGTGGCGGCTGCCAGCAAGGGGCTGGGGCGCGCCGTGGCCGAAGAGCTGGCCGCCGAAGGCGCGCACTTGGTGCTGTGCGCCCGCACCGACGCCACCTTGCAGCAAACCTGCGCCACTATCCGCGAAGCCACCGGCGCGCGGGTGCTGGGCGTGGCCGCCGACGTGAGCCAGCCCGCCGACGTGGCCCGGCTGGTGCAGGCCGCGCGGGCCGAGTTTGGGCAAATTGATGTGCTGGTGACGAACGCCGGCGGGCCGCCGGCCGGCACCTTTGCGCAGCACGGTGCCGCCGCCTGGGACGCCGCTACCCGCCTGCTGCTCACCAGTGTAGTGGAGCTGACCCGCGCCGTGCTGCCGGGGATGCAGGCCCGCGGCTGGGGTAGGATTCTGAACATTACGTCCATCGCCGTGAAGCAGCCCATCGCCGGGCTGCTACTTTCCAACAGCCTGCGGGCGGCCGTGACGGGGATGGCCCGCACGCTGGCCACTGAGGTGGCCGCCAGCGGCGTTACGGTCAACTGCATCCTGCCCGGCTACACCCGCACCGACCGCGTGGAGCACCTGGCCCAGGCCGCCGCCACCCGCGAGGGTATCAGCGAGGAGCAGGCTACCGAGCGCTGGACCAGCGAGATACCCATGCGCCGCCTGGGCGAGCCCCGCGAGTTCGCGGCGCTCGCTGCGTTTCTGTGCTCCGAGCGGGCCAGCTACATCACCGGCACCTCCACGGCCGTGGACGGCGGCTGGCTGCGGGGACTTTTTTAGGAGTTGCTGGTTAGTAGTTGAAGAGTTTGTCATTGCTGCGCGTTGCTCGCAATGACAAACTCTTTCGACTTATACTCATAATTATCAATCAATTGATTACCCTCCTCGTTGGCACCAACCGCCCGCAATCCCGCGCCCGCATCGTGGCCGATTTCTACGCTACCCTGCTCACGGAGCTGGGGGCGGCGTATCAGTTTATGGATTTGACGGCGCTGCCGGAAGATTTTCTCAACGTGGCGCTCTACCACAACGCCGGGCGGCACGACGATTTCAACGCCTTTATCGCTCCGCTCAACCAATCGGACAAGCTCGTCATTATCGCGCCGGAGTACAATTGCTCCATTCCCGGCGCGCTCAAGTCGTTTATCGATGCCCTACCCTACCCCGGCGGCATCAGAGGGAAAAAAGCGGCCCTCATCAGCCTGAGCAGCGGCAGCATGGGCGGCGCGCTGGCCCTAAGCCACCTCACCGATATTCTGTTTTATCTGGGCACCAGCGTGTTGCCGCAGCGCGTGCGCCTGCCCGGCATCAGCCAGCATTTATCGGCTGAGGGCAAGCTGAGCAGTCCGCTGTTTGAGCAATTGCTGCGCGAGCAGGCGGAGGCGCTGCTGGCCTGGTAGCAGGGCGCGCTGCCAAGCCAGCTTGTCCCTAGCTTTGCGCTTTATGCCTATTACGAGCCCGGCAACCCGTACCTACCAGCCCGAACTACTGGGTCTGCGCACCGTGGCCGTGGGCCTGGTTATACTACACCATTGGACGCTGACCGCCTTACCCCTTGGCGACTTGGGTCTGATGCTGTTTCTCGTGCTCAGTGGCTACCTTATCTCGGGTTTGCTGTGGAAAAACAATATTTATTGGGGAGCAACCGGCCCCGGCCGCTGGCAGCGGCGAATGGGCGTTTTTTACCTGCGCCGGGCCCTGCGTATCGTGCCGCCCTACTACGTAGCCCTCGGCTTAGCCGCCCTGCTGCCGCTGGCCACGCTGCGGCAGCATCCGCTGTGGTTTCTACTGCCCACCGCCAATATGCTGTGCTACCGGCTGCAAGCCTGGCCTGAGGGCCTGGGTCACTACTGGACGCTGGCGCTGGAAGAGCAGTTTTATTTACTCTGGCCCTTACTGCTCACGCTTTTTCGGTGGCTGCCAACTACTAGCCGGGGCTTATGGGGCGTAGTATGGTTTGCCCTGATTTTTCGGATAATCTGGATATGGACGGCGGGGCCGAGCTTCGTATTAGTGCTGCTGCCTTCTTGTCTCGACTTGTTCGCAGCCGGGGCGTTGCTGCGGCTTCAGGCCCCGCGCCTGCGGGCGGGCGAAGGCTGGTTGCTACCGGGCTGGCTGGTGGCAGTGGGCTGGCTAAGCTTGGTGACCAGTTGGTGGCTAATACGGGTGAGCCCCGTTCCTAAAGCAGTCTGGGAAGTATGCTCGCCCACCGTATGGGCGCTGGTGGGCTACTGCACCCTGCGCTGGTTACTGGCTGGGCCACCCGCCGCCCGGTGGCTGCGCCACCCGCTGATGCAATGGCTGGGCCAGCGCAGCTACGGCCTCTATCTCTATCACTTGCTGCTGCCGATATTCTACCAGCGTCTGGTGTTTCGGCTGCTGCCGGCCAGCCTGCCCGAGGCCGAGCACCTGCGGCAGCTCTGGCTGGGACCCATTCCGACCGTGCTGGTGCTTACTCCCGTGCTGGTCGGGCTGAGCGCGGCTTCCTGGCGCTGGCTCGAAGCGCCGCTTGATAAGTTCCGGCGGCAGTTTGCCTACGCGCCGCCCGCCCCGATAGCCAAGTAAACGCCTACCCCCCTCCTACCGCCGCGTCTTCAGCAGCAGCGCGAAGCCGTAGAGCGTGATGGCCAGCACGCCCAGCGCCGAGAGCATGGCCACCGCGTCGCGAATGTTTTTGCCGGCCCAGTCCATCAAAAAGAACTTGTGCAGCACCGCGAAGGACAGCCCCTCGCGCCGGTCGCCATCAGTGACGAGGGCGGCAAGGCGGCCGGTGGCGGGCTCCACGTACAGAGCCGGGTGGCCGGGGCCGGCGTAGCTGAGCTTCATTACCGGCAGGCGCTTGTTTACGAAGCCATACTCGCCGGCAAACTTGGTCACCAGCTCGGGGCTGCCCAGGCTGGCCAGGGGCGGCGCGGGGCCGCCTACCCCCGCCGCCGCGGCGGGCGCGCCGATGGCGGCCGGGGCTTCGGCTTCCGGCGTGGGCGGGGCGCAGCAGTCGGGCAAGGCGCCGTCTTCGGCCGCGCCGGTGGCGCTGGTGGTGGCCGGGTGGCCATTCAGCGCCAGCATGAACTCCTGGCCCAGCTCGGCGGCGTAGCGCATTTCGCCGGCGGGCAGCAACGCACCATCGCGGGTGCTGCGGTACTGCACAGTCGGCTTACCCTCAGCGCCTTTGCTCACGAGTCGGTAGTAGGGCTGGCCGCCTACCCGCGCCAGCGATACCCGCGTGACGGGCGCGGCACCGGGTAGGGCCGCGGTCAGCGGCCAGGTCAATTCGCTGGCGGCGAAGGCGCTGACCCGCGCCACTTCCTCGCGGCGGTCGGGGGTGAATTTTTGGATGAGATGGTAAGACGCGCTCAGGGCAAACGTGAACGTGACGAAGGCCACCCACAGCCCCAGCGTGCGGTGGCAGCGGCGCAGCCAGCCCACCTGGTCGTGGGCCGAGCGCGGCTGCCGCAATTTCTTCCGCACGAAGCCGTAAATCACCAGTCCACTCAGAGCCGAAAGCCAGATAACAGTCGTGAAAACCAGCATAATGCCCAAGTGCAAAGACCGGGGTAGGGCATCGAGAAAATCCCAGTTGTGCAGCATCCCGAACACCCACAGGAAGCGGGCGCGGGCGTGGTTGTTGAACGTGCCCATCCGGCTCTGCCCGGTTTCCACGAAAATAGCCATGCCATCGGGCCGGGCAAAAGTAATTTTCCAGACCGGCAGCAGGCGGTTAATAAACTTATAATCACCCGTGTAGTGCGTCAGTCGCTCGGCGCGGGCCACGGCCGAAGTCGAGTCGGCCAGCAGGTAGCGGGCCACGTCTTCGGCGTAGGCGCGGTCGCCGCTCGGCAGTTCCTGCCCAGTGGCGGCGCTGAAATAGCGCAGCCGTCCCTGGTAGTCAGTTATTTGATAATAAGGCTGCTGCTGAAACTGCACCACCCGCAGGTTTTGGATAGCCGCCAGGTGATTCTGGCTCAGCACCTGCGCCACGGACACGGCCAGCGCATCGGGCCGCAGCGGGGGGGTAGGTACGGTTTCGTGCGCAATGGCCGGCCGCAACCAGTTGGACATCAGCGGGTGCGACAGCCCGCTGAGCGTCCACAAAATAACGGGCAGCAGCGTAACCAGGCCCAGCGTGCGGTGCCAGCGGTACAGGTGGCGGCCCACGAAGCGCCGCACGGGCGAGGCCGCCGCACGGGGCGGAGTGGAAGTGGTTTGCATAGGTTTGGTTGTTAACTGATTAAGCTACTCGCGCGCCCTGGCGGCAAACGTGTAGCCGACTCCCAGCGTGACGGTGCGGGGCGCGGCGGCCGTGTAGGTAGAACCGTATTGGTTGGCTGTTACCAGCGTGGCGTACAGCGCGTTACTTAGGTTGATAACATTGGCCCACACTTCCAGGCCGCGCCCGGCGTGGGGCAGGCGGTAGCCCAGGCGCAGGTTCAGCAGGTTGTAGCCGGCGTAGGTTTTGGTGTTGGCCGTGTTGGTGAAGTAGGAGCTAATGCGCTGATACTCCAGCCCAATCCGCGCGCCCGGCGCGAAGCGCGGCTTGTAGTACACTTCCGCGTTGGCAATCCAGCTGGGCGCGTTCACCATACGATTGCCCGAGTAGTCGCGGTTCTTACCCTGCACTACCTCGCTGTATTCCAGGTAAGTATGGCGGGCGTTGGTGCCGCTGAGGCGGAAATTCACCTCTGAAACGGGCGCGTAGGTCAGCGTGTATTCAACCCCCTGGTGCCGGGTCGCGCCCACGTTCTGGCTCTGGGTCGAGTTGTCGGGCTGCAACAGGCTCACGATTTCGTTGCGGCCCTCCAGCTGGTACACGCTCAAATCCACGTACACCTTGCGCTCAAACAGCGCCACCCAGCCGCCGGCCTCGTAGTTCTTGAAATTGGCTTCCTTCAGCTCAATTGTCTGGCGTGAGCTGTACAAGCTGCTGGTTTCGGGCGGCTGAAAACCAGTGCTGAAGTTGGCGTACACGCCCCGGTTCGCGCCCAGCGCGTAGGTCAGCCCCAGCTTGGGCGCTACGATGTTGTACACGTTGTTCTGGGCCGCCTTTTTGGTGGTTTGCGCGCCGCTCAGATAGTTCACAAAATTGTACTGAACCCGGTCGTAGCGCAGGCCGCCCACGATGCGCAACGCCTCAGTGGCCTGCACCTCGTACTGGGCATAGGCCGCCGCGTTGTAGAGGTCGGTTTTATAGTTGTCAATGTAGCGGCCGGTGTCGGTGTAGCCGGAATAGAAGTTATTGGCCACGTCCTTCTGAATGGTCAGGTAGCGGGCGTAGTAGGTGCTCGGACTATAGTCAAAATATCCCCCCACGATGAGCCGCGAGTTCAGAAAGCCCAGGTCGGCGCGGTGCTGCACCAACGCCCCGTAGCTATGAAACGATTGATTATTTACCTGTCCGTTAGAGCTTTGATAAGCTCCGTTTACGCGCACGTCGGAAATATAATAGCTAGGCAGCTGCCCGGTGGAGTTGTAGCGGGTGTAGGCCGTGAGGGCCGTTTGCTGGCTCGGGCTCCAGTCGTGCTCCAGGCGCAGGCTGGCACGCACGGCCGTCACCACGCGGTTGGTGAAGCGGTTGTTGCTGGCGTAGCTGCGGCTGTAGAAGTGGGCGCTGTCGAGGGTGCCCGGCGTTTGGGTATTGAGGTAGTTATACGTGCCCATCCCAATAAGCCGCGTTTTAGCACTAAACGAATAGTCGCCCCGCAGCGTCCACGACTCTTTGTCGAAGTCGGTGTAGTCCTGCCAGCCGTTGCGCTGCTGGGCCGCGTAGCCGCCCGCGTACAGCCCGAGCCGGCCCACCGTGCCGCTGGCGCTGGCATCCACGCGCCGGTAGCCGTAGTTGTCGCCCTGCACCGACACCCCGGCCGTGGGCAGGGGGGTAGGGCGCTGCGTCAAAAAGTTGATGGCCCCGCCAATGGCGTTGGAGCCGTAGAGCGACGAGGCCGGCCCTTTCACCACCTCAATGCTGCGCACGCCGGCTTGGTTTATCTCATACAGCGCGTTGTGGTTGAAGATGCCGATGGGCCGGATGGGCAGGCCATCTTCCAGATACAAATACACCGCGTTGGTGCTAATGGGCTGGCGGATAGCCATCATGTGCTGCTCATTGCCCAGGTTCACCATGTACACGCCGGCCACCTTGTTCAGCAGCTGGTAGGGCGCGGTGGCCTTGGAATCGGCAATGAGCTGCGGCGAGACCTGGCTGATGGCCACCGGCTCCTGGGTGCGGCGCTCCTGCTCGCGGCTCGCCGACACCACTACCCCCTGCAAATTGACCGGGGCCGCTTCGAGGCGCACCGTGAGCGGCTGGCCGCCGGCCGGCACCCGCACGTCCTGCGTGTTGTAGCCAATAAAGGAGATGACCACCTCGCGACCTCCGGCCAGGGTGAAGCGGCCGCTGGCATCGGTGGTGGTGCCGGCCTGGGTGCCGGGCGCTACCACCGTCACGCCCGGCAGGGGCTGCTGCGACTGCGCGTCGAGCACGGTGCCGCGCAGCGGAGCCTGCTGCGCGCAGGCCAGGTTCAGGCTGGCAACGGCCAGCCCGGCAGTTATAACTAGTGATTTCATATGGCTTAAATCGTATTTTAGCTTATCAGCCAAGTAGTTACCAAAAATGATAGTGCGCTTATCTCTTCACGTACTGCGCGGGGTGACGGCGGAAATTCCCGCGGCAGTTGGCCGAGCAGAAGTGGTAGGTGATGCCCTGGTAAGCCAGCGTTGGCCCGTCTTTGCTCGGCACGGGCATCTGGCACACGGGGTCGCGGGCCACGTGGGCGGCCAGGGGAGCCGGCGGCCGAATGCCCGACTTGCCCAGCACCACGCCCTGGCCCGGCTGCCACTTATCGTACTGCATGAGGCGCGTGACCGCCACGGCCTCGTCGTGGCCGCGCAGCTCCTCCACCACCCGCAGCGCCCCGTCGATGCCGGCCGATACGCCGGCCGTGGTCAGCAGCCGGCCGTCTTCCACGAAGCGCTTGTTTTTGAGCACGGTTGCCTGCGGGTCGAAGCGCTGGAGCGAATCCACGACGGACCAGTGGCTGGTGATGCTTTTGTGGTGCGTGAGGCCCGCCCGGCTCAGAATGAACGCGCCCGTGCACACCGACATGGTGAGCTGCGTGTGCTGGTCAACTTTTTTAATCCAGGCCACCACGGCCGGGTTGCGGTACACGCCGGCCACCACTTCATCCGGCCCGCCCGGCACCACCAGAATGTCGGGCCGCGGGGCGTTGGCCAGGGTATAGTCGGCGGTCAGATGCACGAGATTTCCCTTGGTAGCCAGGCTTTTAGCGCCCGTCGAAACCAGATACACCCGCACGTCGCGCGCGTTGCTGAACACCTCGGCCGGCCCCGAAAAATCGAGCAGCTCCATGCCGGGGTACACCAGGATGGCCACTTTTACCGGTTTGGTCATCGCCATTTTCATCGCCTGGCTGCGGGCGGGTAGGGACCCGGCCATGATGCTCATTCCTGCTGTCAGCAGCCCTAGCAAGCTGCGCAATGCGTTGTTTCTCATGTTATTAGTTGATTGATAATCAGCTTTATTGGTAATGCTCATCTTCAAAAACTCAAAACGGCAGCCTAAAACCTGGCCGTGAGCGTGGTGCCCAGCAGGCGCGGCAGGCTCTGCATGTAGGTGGGCGACTGGGGGCTGAGCGAGCCGTAGGTGATGTACTTGCGCTCGAACACGTTGCGCACCCAAAAGGCCAGCTCCAGGTGCCGCACGCTCACCCCGGCGCGGGCGTTGAGGAGGCCGTAGGCACCCTGCCCGTCCTGGTTGTAGTAGTCGAAATAGTAATGGCCCAAGTAGCGCCACTCGCCCCGCACGAACAGGGCCGGCTGCCGCGGGCCCTGGCCCAGCTTATAGGTATATTGCGCGGCCAGCATCGAAGTCACCACGGGCGTGTTAATCGGCTGGTTGCCGGCGTAGCTCTGGGTGCGATTCTCCGTGTAATTGTAGAGGGGTAGGGCGGCGTAACGGGCGTGGTTGTAGGCGACGTTCCAGCTCACTTCCAGCCCTTTAACGAGCACGGCCGCCGCTTCCAGCTCCACGCCGAAGTTGTTCATCTGGCCCACGTTCAGGATGACGGAGTTCAGCCCGTTGGTGCTGCTGGCTATCTGCTGGTGGCGCTGCTGCAAGTAGAACGCGGCCAGGTTGAAGCGGGCGCGCTGGTGGGGCAGCGTCGTTTTCAGGCCCAGCTCGTAGTTATCGCTCGTTTCGGGCTGGTAGGGAATCTGCGCCCGCGTGGGGGCGGTCGTGTTCAGGCCCCCGGCCCGGAAGCCGCGGGCGTAGCTGACGTAGGCCAGCACGTTTTCAGTGGCTTGGTAGCTAAGAATCGCCTTCGGCGACCAGGCCCGGTAGGTTGCGCTGAAAGTGGTGTCGGCCGCCGTCAGGATGACCGGCCCGCCGCCTTGCTCGTAGGCAGAGCCATTGACCAACTCGCGCCGCTCGTAGTCATAGCGCAGCCCACCGGTCAAACTCAGCGCCTCGGTCAGCTTATAAGTTGCCTGCCCGAAGCCGGCCAGACCGCGGTTAAGGGCGCTGCCGGTGGTAAGAAAGCCTTGTTCGCTGGAAGTGGGCGGCGTCTGAAGCGAATCGGGCCGGAGGTAGAAGATGCTGCGAATACCGGGCAGGGTGGCCTGCCGGAAGCCGAACGCCCCCACCGTCCAGCTCAGCCGCCGCTCGCTGCTGGGGTCCGAGGTCAGGCGCAGCTCCTGAGTAAAGTTGCGCTGGGGCGTGCTACCCGTGCCGCTAATCAGGTCGCGGGCCGTGAAGTCAAAGTCGTAGCGGTCGGGGTAATCAATGGTGAACCGCTGAAAACCCGTGACCGAAGTCAGCGTCACACCCGGCAGGCGGTAGCTGGCTTTGAGCGACGTGTTGAAGTTGCGTCGGCGCTCGGTGTTGGGGTAGTTGCTATATATCTGCCAGGGCTGAGTTGAAATCTGTTGGCGGGTGGGCACCCAGGGGTAGGAGCCCCGGTCGTCGTTGCGCTCGTTGTAAGCGCTCAGCGCGAAGCTCAGTCGGTCAGTCGCCAGGTAGCGCAGCGTGCCATTGAAAAGCCAGGAATTTTGCTCGTCGAAGTCGCTGTTGGTCACCAGGTTCTGGAAAATACTGCCCCGGTGCCCGTGCTGCCCGCCCAGGCTCAAAAACAGCTTATCCTTCACCAGCGGCGCTTGCATGGCCAGCGAATAGCGCTGCTGGCCGTAGTCGCCCACGCTCACTTCGGCGTAGCCACTCGGCGTATTGGTCGGCTGCTTGGTCACGATATTTACTACCCCACCCAGCGCGTTGCGGCCGTAGAGGGTGCCCTGTGGCCCGCGCAACACCTCGATGCGCGCCACGTTCAGCAGTTGCGTGGGGGCCGAAAAATAGTCGAATTGATACACCCCGTCCACGTAAGTAGCCACGGCCTGCTCGTTGCTGAAGCCCATCACGCCCCGGATATTGAGGAAGTTGCCGCCCGTGCTGTTGGCGTGCTCTATCACGAAGAGGTTCGGGGCCAGGGCCGTCAGGTCCTTAAAATCCCAGACCCGGTACTCGCGCAATTGCTTGGTGCCCAGCGCCGAAATGGCCAGCGGCGTTTTCTCCAGGGTCGTTTCGTCCTTTTGGGCCGTCACTACCACCTCATCCAGGCCCGCCGTGCTCGGCGTAAGCGTCAGGGTCAGCGGCGCGGTCTGGCCGGCCGCCACCTCCACCGGTTGGGTGCGCGTGGCATAGCCCACGCTGCTGACCACCACCGTCTGGCGGCCGGCCGGCACGTTGGCAATGGAAAAGTGGCCGCTCTGGTCGGCCGTCGTCCCGAGTGCGGAGTTAAGCACGGCCACCGTGGCAAAGGGCACGGGCTGGTGGGCGGCGGTCGTGATGGTGCCGCGCAGGGCACCCGCGCCGGTTTGGGCACCGGCAGCAAAGCTGCTGAGCAGCAGCAAGACGCAGGCAGCCACGAGCCGCCCGGTCAGGGAGAAAAAATTACCCACGAAAAAATACTAGCTAGCGGGCCCGGCCCTGGGCCGGCCCTGATAAGACCTTACTGGTACGCCGTTATCCGCCGGCCCGCGCGTTGGCGCGGCCGTAGGCCCGTGGCGTTCCCGGTTTCAGAAGCTAGCTAGCCGCGCGGGGGCTGGTCAATGGCTCCGCCCGGCCCGTGGGGCACGGCCGCCGCAGTGGCCGCCGGGTAGCACGTCGGCACGGCCCAGGCCACAGCCAGCCGCGGCTGCCAGCCGCCGAAGGCAACGGGCAGCATATCGAGCCGCTCCTTGAGCGGGCCGGCCGACTTGCTCTGGCGCTCCTCCTGCTTTTTGAGCTGCTTGGCGAAGTAGCATTTGCCGTCGCAATGCAGCTGGGGCCGGCTTTTATTCACGCAAAACTGCTGCGTAATGGCCGCCCGGTTGAGCATGAAATCCGCCACCAGCAGCTCGCGGCTGAAGGTTTGCAGCAGCACGAGGCCGGCGAGCAAGTAGGCGAAAATGGATTTCAAGGGCAGAAAATAAACTAACCGGCGACAAAAGTAGTGCCCGCCAACGAATATTCACCCCTTTGCCACCCACCCCCTATTATCTTTGGTAGCTATCCTTTCGCTGCCATGATGCGCCCGCTGGCTTTCTTTCTCACCGCGCTGGTTCTGCTCCAATCGCTTGGACGCGAGCTGCTGGTGCTGAATTTTGCCGTCAACCGGGCCGCCATTGCCACAAAATATTGCGTGAACAAGACGCGCCCTCGTCTGCACTGCGCTGGCAAATGCTACCTGACCCGGCAGCTGCACCGCGCCGAAAATGGCCCCGCCAAAGCCCCGGCCGGCCTGCTGGCCAAGGTCAAGTTTGAGGGGGTAGCGCCCGCGCCGTTTCGGCTGGCGCTGCCCGCGTGGGCGGGCTTGGTGGCAGCCCCGCACTTCGCGCCGGCAGTGGCCCACGCCTACGCGGCAGGACCATCAAGAGGCATTTTTCGGCCGCCGGGGGAACGCGGCTGAACTATTCGAACGCGGCGCGTGTGGGGCAAGATGCTCCCCGACGCGCTGGTTATCAAGTAGCTAGCCTTCTGTAAAGCAGGGGGTAGCGCCTGGCAGCAGGCACCCGTTAGCTTTCACTTATTCAGTCTTTTATCGATGAATACTCGTCGTCTTTTCGCGGTTTCCGCGCTGCTTCTTTCCCTTTCGGCCGGCCTGCTCAATGGCTGCAAAAAAGACGGCTCCGATAGCAGCCAGCCCACCGTGGGCACCGTTTCGCTGGCCCTGAACAACGTGGCGGGGAGCAAGGCCGTGGCGCTCGACGGCACTACCTACACCACGGCCAGCGGCGAAACCTTCAGCATCAGCACGTTGGAATATTACATCTCCAACGTGGTTTTCACCAAAGCCGATGGCAGCACCTACGCCGCGCCGGGCGTGTACCACCTGGTGAACGTGGCCAAGCCCAGCACCACCTCGTTTGCGATTGACAACGTGCCGACGGGCGACTATTCGGGCGTGAAGTTCACGGTGGGCGTCGATTCGACCAGGACCAAAGCCGACCCGCTCTCGCTGACCGGCGACCTCAACCCGGCCAATAATATGTACTGGGTGTGGAGCACGGGCCACATTTTTATGAAGCTCGAAGGCAACGTGACTTCGGCCGGCAACAAGGCCCTGGTCTGCCACGTGGGCGGCTATCGCGCGCCATACAGCGCCATCGTCACGGCCGCGCCGTCGTTTAACGGCACTACCCTGCCCGTGCGCGCCGACCACGCCGCCACGGTTAACCTCACGGCCGACGTGCTCAAGCTGTTTGACGGCACCACGCACTTCGCGCTCAGCACGTTCCCAACCACGATGGAGCCCAGCGCCTCGTCGGTGCAGGTAACTCAGAACTACGCGGCCGGCATGTTCACGGTCAAGAGCATCAACGCCAACTAGGGGGGTAGGGCCATGCGGGCGCTCGGGCAATTTTCGGCACGGAGCCGGCTACTGGCGCGGGGCGGGCTGGTGGCCGGCTTGGCGCTGGGCGTGGTGGCGGCCGGGCTGGTATCGGTGGCTACCCCCGCCCCGCCGCCCGGTGCCGGGCAGCCAGCTAATTTTCCGGCGATGGTGTATGAGCTGGCTCGGAACCAGCCCGACCAGGCCACGTTTGAGCTGGGCCGGCGGCTGTTTTACGACCCCCGGCTGTCGCGCAGCGGCACGGTGGCCTGCGCCTCGTGCCACCAGCAAAGCCGGGCCTTCACCGATGGCCGGGCCCTGGCCGTGGGGGTAGGCGGCCGCCTCAGCCCGCGCAACGCCCCGGCCCTGCAAAACCTGCGCTGGCGCCACGGCTTCATGGCCGACGGCGGCGTGCTGGGCCTGGAGCTGCAAGCCCTGGCCCCGCTCACCAGCAAGGCCGAGATGGACACGCCCCTGGCCGACGCCCTGGCCCGCCTCAACGCCGACCCCGCGTACCGGCAGCGTTTCGCGGCTATTTATGGGCCGGGCCAGATTGATACGCCGCAGCTGCTGCGGGCGCTGGCGCAGTTTACGGCAGCGCTTACCTCGGGCCAGTCGCGCTACGATAAGCACGTGCGGCACGAAGCGGGCGGCACCTTCAGCGCGCCGGAGCAGCGCGGCAGTATTCTATTCGTGGCCAAGTGCGGCGGCTGCCACGCCACCGATTTATTCACCGACGAGAGCTTTCGCAACAACGGCCTCGACCGGACTTTTGCGCGCGATTCGGGCCGGGCGCACATCACGGCCCGGCCCACCGACCGGGGCCGCTTCAAGGTGCCGAGCCTGCGCAACGTGGCCCGCACCGCGCCCTACATGCACGATGGCCGCTTTGCTACCCTGCCCGAAGTGCTGGCTCACTATGCCCACGGCGTGCAGCCCTCCCCTACCCTCGACCCGCTGCTGCGCCAGCCCAACGGCCGGCTGGGCATCCCCCTTTCCGATGCGCAACAAGCTGATTTACTGACCTTTCTGAATACACTTACGGACCAGGAATTCTTAACGGACCAGCGCCTGGCCCCGCCCCGCTAGCCCCGCCAGCACCAGGCCTCGGAAACCAAGCTGCCCGGTTTCGTCGTTACCGCCGCAACGCTGCTTATTTTCGCTTTTTCAACCTGCCCAATGGCCTTTCGCACTACTACCCTTTCGTACGTCGGCGTGCTACTGAGCGCCCTGGCGCTGGGCATTGCCAGCTGTAGCAAAGGCGGAGGCGGCAGCAACGAACCGCCCACGCCGGCCGCGCCCACGCCCTACGCGCTCACGGTGCCGGCGGGCTTTCCTACCCCCGTCATTCCGGCCGATAACCCGCTCACCAACGAGGGAATAGCGCTGGGCCGGCGGCTGTTTTACGAAAAGGCGCTGTCGAGCACCGGCACCATGAGCTGTGGCTCGTGTCACCAGCAGAGAAAGGCTTTCACCGATGGCCTGCCGCTGGCCGTGGGCGTCGATGGCGTGGCCAACCCGCGCGGCACCATGTCCTTGGCCAACGTGGGCTGGAGCACCCAGCTCACCTGGGACGGCGCTTTCACCACCCTCGAAACCCAGGCCCTCAAGCCGCTCGAAAACATCATTGAGCTGCATCAGCCGCTCACGGTGGGGGTAGGGAAGTTGCAGGCCAGCAGCGCCTACCCCTCCTTGTTTCTGGCGGCCTTCGGCACCAGCACTATTACCAATGCCCTGGTGCTCAAAGCCCTGGCGCAGTTCGAGCGCACGCTTATCTCGGGCAATACGCGCTACGACACCTACATGGCCACCCGCCTGGGCCTCACGACCGATGAGGTGGCGGGCCTCAAGCTCTATACCACGCACATTGCACCGGGCTCGGTGCGCGGGGCCGAGTGCTTCCACTGCCACACCCAGCCGCTGATGTCGTCGGGCTACGAGGGCAAGTTTTTCAACAACGGCCTCGATATGACGTTCCCTGACCCCGGCCGTGGCGGCCTCACTAAGCTGGCCGTGGACCAAGGCAAGTTCATCGCGCCGACCCTGCGCAACATCGCGCTCACCGCGCCCTACATGCACGACGGCCGCTTCAAAACCCTGGAGGAAGTGCTCGACCACTACTCCGACCACGTGCAGATGAACAGCCCCAATCTCGACCCCAACCTGGCCGCGCCCGCCGGCATCAACGACCCGCCCTTCGGCACCCACATGGACCTCACGGCCACCGAGAAAAAGCAGGTTATCGCTTTTTTGAAAACGTTGACCGACTCGACGTTCATTAGCGATAAGCGGTTCAGCAATCCCAACTAAGTTTGAACCACGGATTCGACGGATTTTTCGGATTAGTCGGATTTTGTGGACGTGAAAAAGGCCGCCTAACGGGCGGCCTTTTTTAATTTCTGGCAGATTGGCTTGCGTTCACAAAATCCGACTAATCCGAAAAATCCGTCGAATCCGTGGTTCAGATTTAGTCAACGTTATCGTGCAAAAACCGATTATCGCCCAGCAGCTCGTTGTCATCGCTCAGGTTGAAGCGCGAGATATTCTGGGCGCTGCTCGGCGTCACGGGTTCCAGCTTCTGGCCGCGGCGCAGGTAGGCGGGCGTGTCGAGGTGGGTCGTGGCTTCGGGCGAAAGGCCCTGGCTTTGGCTGAGCTGCTGCAAGCGGCGGCGGCGCTCCTCGGCCTGGGCCTCCAGCATGGCCGGGCGGGGGCGCGGCGCGGTGGGCTGCGGCCCTACCCCCTGCCCCTGCCCCTGGCCTGATAGCAGCACCGGGTCGCCGGGCGCGGTAATGGGCGCGCCGGCCAGGCCGGTTTGGGCGTTAGGGGTAACGGGGCCGTTGAGCTCGTAGGTGACGCGGGCCGGCTCGGGCGCGGCGGGCGTAGTGAAAGTGGGCACTTTCGGAGCCACCTGGCCCGCCTGAACCGGCTCGGGCACGCCGGCCTGGGGCTCCGGTGTGGGGGTAGCGGCTACCGGCTCGGACGCGGCCTCGGGCCGGCCGCCGGTCGAGATGGTGTGCGCCTCGCGGGCAAAGCCGGTGGCAATAACCGTCACCCGGATGCTCTGGCCCAGGGTGTCGTCGGTGCCGTGGCCAAAAATCATTTCGGCGTCTTCACCGGCCTTGCCCTGGATGTATTCGGTGATTTCCGATAACTCGTCCATCTCCAATTCGGCCTGGTCGCCCGACATGATGCTGAGCAGAATTTTCTGTGCGCCCTGAATGTCGGTGTTGTTGAGCAGCGGCGAGTTCAGGGCTTCCTCAGCGGCGCGCAGGGCGCGGTTCTCGCCCTCCGTCACGGAACTGCCCATCACGGCCGCACCCGAGTCCTTCATCACCGTTTTCACGTCTTCGAAGTCCACGTTCACGTCGGCCGTCACGGTAATGATTTCCGCAATCGACTTGGCAGCCGTGGTCAGCACCGTGTCGGCCTTGGCAAACGCCTGGCCCATCGTGAGGTTGCCGTAGAGCTGGCGCAGCTTATCGTTGAGAATCACCAGCACCGTGTCGCAGTGCTCGCTCAGCTCCTTGATGCCCTGCTCAGCCTGGTCGCGCTTTTTCTTACCCTCGAAAAGGAATGGTGCCGTCACGATGCCCACCGTCAGAATATTCAGCTCCTGCGCGACTTGCGCGATAACCGGGGCCGCGCCCGTGCCCGTGCCGCCGCCCATGCCCGCCGTGATAAACAGCATCTTGGTGCCGTTGCTCAGCAGCTCGCGGATTTGCTCGCGGCTCTCCAGCGCGGCCTGGCGGCCGCGCTCGGGCTTGGCACCCGCGCCGAGGCCCTCGGTCAGGTCCACCCCAATCTGGAGCTTATTGGGCACCGTGGAGCTTTCCAGCGCCTGCCGGTCGGTGTTGCAAATAATAAACTCCACGTCCTTGATGCCCTGCTTGTGCATGTGCTTCACGGCGTTGGAGCCCCCGCCCCCTACCCCAATCACCTTAATGATGGAACGGCTCTGGCTCGGAATGTCGAAGGTAAAATTCATAGGTTCAATGAGTGAGTGAGTGATTGAGTGAATGGGTGAATGAGCAGGCAGCCAAGCCATTCACTCATTCACCCATTCACCCATTCACCCATTGATTTTAATATTGTTTGTCGTCAAAATCGTCAATCAGAATGCTTTTCAGCTTGCGGGTCATGTCACCCAAAAACTTGAGGCCCTTCTGCTCCTTCGGCGGCTTGGGCGCTTCGGGGGGGGTAGGCGCGGCAGACTGCGCGGCGGCCGGCGGCGCGGGCGCGAAGCTGGGCACCACCGGCGCGGCCACTGGGGCAGCAGCCTGGTAGCTATAAGGAGCGGCTTCTTCCTCCCCGTAGCCGGGGCGGGCAACGCGCTCGTCCTGAGCCTGGTAGCCAGCCAGCACGAGACCCACGCCGGTGGCGTGCATCGGCGACTTCACGGCTTCAATCTTGCCCTTGCCCAAGTGTTGGTTGGGGTAGCCGATGCGCGTGTCGAGGCCGGTGAGATATTCGGTCAGCTGCTCCAGGTTCTGGAGCTGCGCGCCGCCGCCGGTCAGCACGATGCCGGCCGAGAGCTGCTCGTGCAGGCCCATGCGGTAGATTTCGGCATACACCAGCTCGACAATCTCCGACATGCGGGCCTCGATGATATACGCCAGGTTCTTGAGCGACACCTCCTTAGGCGGGCGATTGGGCAGGCCCGGAATGCTCACGATTTCGTAATCGCTGGCTTCCTCGGCAATGGCTTTGCCAAATTTCACCTTCAGCTGCTCGGCCTGGTTGGGTGTCACGTTGCAGCCCTGCTTGATGTCCTGGGTAATGATATTGCCCCCGAACGGCAGCACCGCCGCGTGGCGAATAATGCCATCCTTGAACACGGCCAAATCGGTGGTGCCGCCGCCAATGTCAATCAGCGCCACGCCGGCTTCCTTCTCCTCGTCGCTCAGCACCGATACGCTCGACGCCAGCGGCTCCAGAATGAGGTCGGCAATGGCCAGCCCGGCCTTGGTCACGCACTTATTAATGTTATTAATAGCCGCGCTCTGCGCCGTGATAATGTGGAAATTGCCTTCCAGCCGCACGCCGGCCATGCCGATGGGGTCAAGCACGCCGCCCTCAAAATCAACCTTGTAGTCCTGCGGCATCACGTGAATAATCTGCGAGCCGGGCGGCGTCACTAGGCGGTACATGTCGGCCGTGAGGCGGTTCACGTCATCCTGCGTAATCTCGGTGTCGCCGCTGGGCCGCGTGATGGAGCCATTGTGTTGCAGCGACTTGATGTGCTGCCCCGCAATGCCCACGTTCACGACCCCAATGTCGATGCCCGACTGCTCCTCCGCTTGCCGAATGGCCCGCTTAATAGCATCCACGGTTTTGTCAATATTAAGCACGATGCCGCGCTGCACCCCATCGGATACGGCCTTGCCCATGCCCAGAATTTCGAGTTTGCCGTACTCATTTTTACGGCCCACTAAGGCGCAGATTTTCGTGGTGCCAATGTCGAGACCGACGACTATTTTATCTTGTTGCATAGGGAAGCAGTGGGCAGTGAAAGAGCAGTGACTAAATTAGTTAGCAAACTAGCTAAAAAATAGATTTTTGATTAACAGGCGGTTACTACTCGCAGATTATTTGGTTTTGGTATTCCACGTTCACGCGATGGTAGGTGTCCCAGCCTAAAACTGACGGAATTTGACGGTAAAATACCATCAATTTCGCGAATTTTCCTGAAATATCTTCCGGCACCCCAAATTCTATGCGTTGGTCGCCGACCTGTTGCGTGAAGCTGAGCTTGCCGCCCGGCTCCACAAACACTTCGGCCACTTGGGCGCGCCAGAAGGGATGTTCATCGACGTAGCGCAGAAAATCGAGGTAGCCGCGGCTGGTGCTGTCCTGGAAAAAAGTGGGGGGTAGGGTGCCGCCGCCCGCCCGGCTCACCGTCGCCACCCGTGCCGTGTAGAGCGGCGAGAGGGGTAGGCGGTGGCCGTTGGCATCGACGTAGGTATCGAGGCGGTCGTCGGGGTGTACGAGCCGGGCAATGGGACGGTTCTGGTGAATATCGGCGTGCAGGTTGCCGGCCAGGTCGCGGTACACCTGCGCATCGCGCACGAATGGGTGCGCCTTGAGGCGGTTTTCCAGCTCGCGCAGGCGCGGCCCCTCAGGCACGGTGCCGATTATCGGCTCCTTACCGCCATTAGTCAGCAGCGCCGTCACGCCGCGCTCACTGATAAAATAATTATCAAACTCGTTGGCCACGTTCACCACAATACTCTGCACCGGCCGGTGGGCCTGGCGCAGCGCCGCAAACGCGGCCATGCTTCCCAAACCCAGCAGGCAGGCCAGCGCGACGAGCAGATTGCGAACGGTCTTATCCATAAATCGCGGATTAACGCTGATTGAGCTGATTTCGCAGATTCAAGCGGCGCTTATTTTGGGGTAATTAATTGGGAAGTGAACGGCTGTTTTTTGGAAATAAAAAGCCGAATTAGCTGCTATTAAAAGCTCGTTAACTCAGGATATTTTTCAGCTGCGGCACTAGGGTATCGATGTCGCCGGCACCCACGGTGGCCAGGATGTCAAAAGTAGGATTATTTTTCACATTTTCCAACACTTGTGCTTTGGTTTGCAATGATTTAGCTTCGGAAGTGATGGCAGCCAGCAGCATCTCCGCCGTGATGCCGGGTAGGGGCAGTTCGCGGGCCGGATAAATGTCCAGCAAAACCACTTCGTCGGCCAGGCTCAGGCTCTGCGAAAATCCCTCGGCAAAATCGCGGGTGCGGGTAAATAAATGGGGCTGAAAAATGACGCGTATTTTCTTGTTCGGATACAGCGCCTTCAGCGACCGCAGAAAAGCCTCAATCTCGCGCGGGTGGTGCGCGTAGTCATCTACGTACACTTTGTCGGGGCCGGTTACGATAAATTCGAAGCGTCTTTTCACGCCCCGGTAGGCGGCCACGGCGGCCGGTAATTGCGATGTAGTGACACCAAATAGTTGTGCTGCCGCCGCCGCCGCCAGCATATTTTCTACGTTGTGAAAACCCGGTACGGCAAGTTTAAGTCCATTTACTACCCCCTGCGGCCCGTGGTAATCGAAGTGAAATTCGTGGCCTTCGACCATAATATTCCCCGCAAATAAATCGGCACCTTGCGCGGCCGTGAGGCCGTAGCGCAGCACCCGCGTGCCGGGCGGCCCGGCGGCGGCCACCCGCGCATCGGCGGTGTGGTTGAGCAGCAGCGTGCCACCGGGCTTTATCTGGCTCACGAACTGGCAGAAAGAATCAATCAGCGCGCTTTGCTCGCCGTAAATATCGAGGTGGTCGGCATCGGTGCTGGTCACGATGGCCACGTCGGGATGCAGCGTCAAAAAGCTACGGTCGTACTCGTCGGCCTCCACCACCACGGGCGCGTCGGGGCGCTGGGGCAGCAATAAATTCGAGCCCAGATTCACCGCGATTCCGCCCAAAAAAGCGCCCGCGTCGAGGCCCGCGTGGTGCAGCAAATGCGCCACCATGCTGCTGGTCGTGGTTTTGCCGTGGGTGCCGGCCACCGCGATAGTGGGCCGGCCTTCGGTGAGCACGCCCAGCACCTGGCTGCGCTTGCGAATGTCGTAGCCCTGCGCGCGCAGCCACGCCCACTCGACGCTATCGGCCGGAATAGCGGGCGTGAGCACCACCAGCGTTTGGGCTTTACCCTCCCGAATTTCCCGCGGAATATTTTCCACCGCGTCGGCGTAGTGCACGGCAATTCCTTCGGCCTGCAAAGCTTGCGTGAGCGGCGTTTCGGTTTTATCGTAGCCGCTCACCTGATGGCCGTTGGCCTGAAACCAGCGCGCCAGCGCCGACATGCCAATGCCGCCAATGCCGAGAAAAAATATGTAGGGAAATTGCTGCATTATTTGGAATTACTGGCTAAAACGAGCGTCATGCTGAGCGCAACGAAGTGGAGCCGAAGCATCTCGCGTGGGTTGGTAATCTAATCGTTCAACGATGCGAGCGAGATGCTTCGGCTCCACTTCGTTGCGCTCAGCATGACGGTCTGTTTTATTGCTTTTACTTTTCGAGTAGCTTAAATAATTCGTCCACAATCGCCGTCGTCGCATTGGGGTTAGCTAATTCCAGCACGCGCTCGCTGAGCTGCTGCTGGCGCGCGTGGTCATTAAGCAGGCGCAGGGCTTCGTCGTAGAGGCGTTCGGCGGCGTGGGCATCGGTGACAAGGACGGCCGCGCCTTTGCTGACCAGCGACAGGGCATTTTTGGTCTGGTGGTCCTCGGCCACGTTGGGCGAAGGCACCAGCACGCTGGCTTTGCCCGTGAGGCAAAGCTCTGATACAGAGAGCGCCCCGGCCCGACTAATTACTACGTCAGCAGCGGCGTAGGCCAGGTCCATGCGCCGGATAAATTCCATCGCCTGCAGGTGGTCGGCGGCGTAGGGCGCGGCCTGCTGCTGGGCCTCGGGATAGTAGAGCTTGCCGGTTTGCCAGAGCAATTGCACGCCCGCCTCGCGCAGGCGGGGTAGGGCGGCGGCGGCGGCCAGGTTGAGGGTGCGCGCGCCGAGGCTGCCGCCCACCACGAGCAAAGTTTTCTTGCTGGGGTCGAGGTTGAAAAACTGCTGGGCTTCAGCACGGCTACCGTGGGCAATTTCGGTGCGCACGGGGTTGCCGGTTAGCACGATTTTATCGGCCGGAAAGAATTTTTCCATACCATCATAGGCCACGCATATTTTACTCACGCGGCGGCCCAATAACTTATTGACCAAGCCGGCGTACGAATTCTGCTCCTGAATTAAGCTCGGAATACCGCGCGAGGTAGCCGCCAATAATACCGGAGCCGAAGCGTAGCCGCCTACCCCCACCACGGCGTCGGGCCGAAATTCCTGAATTAATTTCCCGGCTTTGCGCACCGACCGGAATACCCGCACCGGGAACATAATATTCTGCGGCGTGAGGCGGCGCTGCAAACCCGTAATATCCAAGCCCACAATAGTATAGCCAGCCTCGGGCACGCGCGTCATCTCCATGCGGCCGTTAGCGCCCACGAATAAAATATCGGCGTCGGGCTGCCGCCGCCGAATTTCATTCGCAATTGCCACCGCCGGGAAAATATGCCCGCCCGTGCCGCCGCCGGAGATGATGAATTTCATGGGTAATTAGTCTTTATGTAATTCGGGCCTCGTTCAACAATGCGGGCGAGATTCCTCGGCAAGCTCGGAATGACGTTCTATAAAAATCAGAACAGGTTTATGAAAGAATCAGGCATACTGCGCGCGCTTGCTGGGGATGCGCATGGTGTCGGCGGGCTCGCCGGTCATGGGACGGGTTTCGCGCTCGCCGCGGCTCACGGCCAGAATAATTCCGACGCTCAAGCCGGTGAAAATCAGAGAGGTGCCGCCCATACTCAGCATGGGCAGGGGTAGGCCCGTGACGGGGCCCAGGCCCACGGCTACCCCCATATTTACCATCGCCTGCAGGACCAGACTGAAACTCAATCCTGCCGAAAGCAGGCCGCCAAACGCACCCTGGCTATTCATCACGGTTTTCAATCCTCGATATAAAAAAGCGAGGTAGAGAAACAGCACGAGCAGCCCGCCAATCATGCCGTATTCTTCAATAATAATGGCGTAGATAAAGTCGGAATACGGGTGCGGCATGATGTTGCGCTCGGTGCTTTTGCCGGGGCCTTTGCCGGTGAGGCCGCCCGTGGCAATGGCAATAAACGAGTGCTCCAGCTGAAACTGCGGTTTTTTGGTGTGGTCGGTGAAGTTGGTAATGCGCGACACGACCGTGCCCAAGCGCTGCCCGGCGGCCAGGCCAGCCCCACCCAGCACCACGCCAATGACTACCATTACCAGCATTTGGCGCATCGGCACACGGCCAATAAACATGAGCAGCAGGCAGGTTAGAAATAGCAGTAGCGCCGTAGAGGCGTTGGAGAGCACAATCAATCCGCAGATAACTCCTACCCAAAGCATTACCGGCAGCAGCGTGTTTTTGAAGTCGTGCAAATGCTGTTGGCGGCGGCTGAGCATGCTGGCCAGGTGCGAGATAAGCGCCAGCTTGGCCAGGTCGGAGGGCTGAAACGTCTGATTAATTACCGGAATAGTGAGCCAGCGCGAGGCCCCATTGGTTTCGCCGCCCATGAGGTAGGTAAAGAGCAGCAGCGGCACCGACAGCAGCAGCGCGTACAGGGACAGCCGCGAGTAGTGGCGGTAGTCAATGCGGTGCGCCAGCCACATCAAACCCAACCCCATGAAAATCAGGCTAGTGTGCTTGAGCACAATCAGCTCGACCGAGCCGGTGCGGCCGTGCAGCTCGTTGCGATACGCCAGCGTGCCGGTGGCCGAATACACGACGGCGATGCTGATGAGCGAAAACAGAATAACGATGGCCCACAAAATGGGGTCGCCCTTGAGGTTGCGTTGCAGCCAGGTGTGGGGGGTAGGGGTTTCCATAAATCGCAGATTTTCGCAGATTAAATTGATTTCGCGGATTCGGAGGGGGGTAGGGCCTGCACGGCGGCCGTGAATTGGCGGCCGCGGTCTTCGTAGTTTTTGAACAGGTCGAAGCTGGCGCAGCAGGGCGAAAGCAGCACTACGTCGCCGGGGGAGGCCAGGGCGGCGGCGCGGCGCACGGCGTCGGCCATGCTTTGGGTTTCTTCGAGGTGCGGCACCTGGGTTTCGAACGCGGCGCGCAGCTTGGCATTGTCCACGCCCAGGCACACGAGGGCTTTCACTTTTTGCGCGGCCAGGGGCTGCAAGGAAGCGTAGTCGTTGCCTTTGTCGGTGCCGCCGGCAATCCAGACGATGGGCCGCTTCATGCCGTCGAGAGCGTACCAGGCAGCCTCCACATTGGTGGCCTTGCTGTCGTTGATGTACTCCACGCCGTTGATTTTGGCCACGAGCTGCAGGCGGTGGTCAGCGTTGTGGAAGCTGGCGAGGGCCTGCTCAATGGTATCTTTTTCCACGCCGGCTACCCGCGCTACCAGAATGGCCGCCAGCACGTTCTGGCGGTTGTGCTCGCCGATAAGCGGCGAGCGGGCGGTGCTGATAAGCTCGGTGGGGCTGTAGTAGCCGGGCAGCAGGTCGAGGCAAATTTCCGCTTGCCCGGTGTAATAGCCGGCGAGCTGAAAATCGGTGCGGTGGTGCAGGCTAAACGGCATCTGGCGCATCGGCCGCAGGGCTGCTTTAAAATAGCGCTGAATATTTTCGTCGTCGGCGTTGTAAATGAACGTGTCGTCGCTGTCCTGATTGCGCACGATGTTGAGCTTGGCGCGGGCATAGGCTTCGAGCGAGTAATCGTAGCGGTCGAGGTGGTCGGGGGTGATGTTGAGCAGCACCGCAATCCAGGGCTGAAAGCGGTCGATATCATCGAGCTGGAAGCTGCTTAATTCCAGCACGTAGTACTCAAATTTATCCTCGACTACCTGCTCGGCCAGCGAGTAGCCCACGTTGCCGGCCAGGCCCACATTCAGGCCAGCTTCCTTCACTAAATGGTAGGTGAGCAGCGTGGTCGTGGTCTTGCCGTTGGTGCCCGTGATGGCAATAAAGCGTGCTTTGGTGTAGCGGCTGGCAAACTCAATCTCCGATATAATCGGAATATTCTGCTCACGCAGGGCCTTGACAACGGCCGCTTTTTCGGGGATGCCGGGGCTTTTTATCACCTCGTCGGCTTGCAGGATGCGGTCGAGCGAGTGCTGGTTTTCCTCGAACTCGATGCCGGCTTTGGTCAGCTTATCCTTGTAGTCGGCCTGAATAGCGTTGCGGTCCGACACGAACACAGCGTGGCCTTTGGCCTGTGCTAATAGCGCGGCTCCTACTCCACTTTCGGCAGCTCCGAGGATGATGATGTTCATGGGTATTCGTTCGAGGTAGCTTTCCCGCAGAGGGCGCAGAGGTTTTCGCGGAGGTTCGCTGAGACGAGAAAGCTATTAACGCAATTTTAAGGTAACCAACGTAATGACGGCCAGCATAATACCTACAATCCAAAAGCGCGAAACGATTTTGGACTCGTGGTAGCCAAGCTTTTGATAATGATGGTGCAAGGGCGACATGCGTAGCAGGCGGCGACCCTCGCCATATTTGCGCCGAGTGTACTTAAACCAGCTTACCTGCACGATAACCGACAGATTTTCAATCAGAAACACGCCGCACAGCACCGGAATCAAGAGTTCTTTGCGGACAATGAGGGCCAGCACCGCGATGATGCCGCCCAGCGCCAGCGAGCCCGTGTCACCCATAAACACCTGGGCAGGGTAGGAATTATACCATAGAAAGCCAATGCACGCCCCCACGAAGGCCGTGCAGAAAATAACCAGCTCGCCTGAATCGGGAATAAACATAACATCCAGGTAGTCAGCCAACAAAGCGTTACCACTCACGAAGGCGAAGATGGCCAGCGTGATGCCGATGATGGCCGAGGTGCCGGCCGCCAGCCCATCAAGGCCGTCGGTGATGTTGGCGCCGTTGCTCACGGCCGTGATGATGATAATTACCAGCGGAATGTAGAGCAGCCCGTAGAAATCTTTGAACACCATCTGGGCATTAGAGAAGAAGTCGCTGTAGTTCAGCTCGTTGTTCTTCAAAAACGGCACCGTGGTAAGGGTCAGGTGCACGTCTTTCCACACTTTGGTGGCGTCGATAGCCGAGTACTGGCCGTTGGGCAGCAGGTATTCGCGCACCGTTACCTCGTTGCTATAATATAAAACCCAGCCTACCGTGAGTCCTAAGCCAATCTGGCCCAGCACTTTAAAGCGCCCGCTCAGGCCCTCTTTATTCTTGCGAAAAACCTTGATGTAGTCATCCAGAAACCCAATTAAGCCCAGCCAGACCGTGCTGAGCAGCATCAGGATAATGTAGATATTGCGCAGCCGGGCAAACAGCAGCACCGGCACCAGAATGGCCAGCAGAATAATGAGGCCGCCCATCGTGGGCGTGCCCTTTTTCTCGTTCTGCCCCTGCAAGCCGAGGTCGCGGATGGTTTCGCCCACTTGCTTTTTTTGCAGCACGCGGATGAGCCGCGCCCCGAAAAACTGGGCGATGAGCAGCGACACGATAACCGAAAGCGCCGCCCGAAAGGTCGTATACTGAAACACGCCTGCGCCGGGCAGGTGGTAGTGTTCGTGCAGGTAGCGAAAGAGGTAGTAAAGCATCTTGTTGAATTATGAGCCGTTTGTCATTGCGAGCCTGCGAAGCAATCGCACTGGAACGAGTCGTTCGGGTATCGTGCGGGTGCGATTGCTTCGTAGGCTCGCAATGACAAACGGCTCATAATTTTTAATTTTTAATTTCAAGCAAAGCCGCGCGCAATTCTTCCCGGTCGTCAAAATGATTTCTTACCCCCTTGATTTCCTGGTAAGTCTCGTGGCCTTTGCCGGCTACCAGCACCAAATCGGTGGGGCGGGCCAGGGCCACGGCGGCCCGGATGGCGGCGCGGCGGTCAGCAATGGTTTGGGTATGGGCGTCGGTGGGGGGTAGGAGGCCGGCCTCCATCTGGGCCAGAATGTCGAGCGGGTCCTCGTCGCGCGGGTTGTCGGAGGTCAGAATTACCTCATCCGAAAGCTGGGCGGCGAGCCGGGCCATGATGGGGCGCTTGGTGGCATCACGGTTGCCGCCGCAGCCCACCACTGTGATGATGCGCTGCTCAGGCCGGCGCGTCTGGTGCAGGGTTTGGAGCACGTTTTCGAGCGCGTCGGGCGTGTGGGCGTAGTCCACGAGGCCGCTGATGGACTGGCCCGGCACGGTCACGGGCTCAAAGCGGCCGGGCGCGGTGGTCAGGCCCGAGAGAATAGTGAGCACTTCGGTCGGGTCCTCGCCGAGCAGCACGGCCGCGCCGTACACGGCCAGCAGATTGTAGGCGTTGAAGACGCCGATGAGGCGAAAATGCACCTCACGGTCGTCTGTTTCGAGCAGCAGGCCGTGCATCTCATTGGCTACCAGCCGGGCGCGAAAGTCGGCCGCCGAGCGTAGCGAGTAGGTGGCGCGGCGGGCGGCCGTGTTTTGCAGCATCACCAGGCCGCGCTTGTCGTCGGCGTTGGTGAGGGCGAAGGCCGTGCGGGGCAGCCCGTCGAAGAATGCTTTTTTGGCCTTCAAATAATTATCAAAGGTGCCGTGGTAGTCGAGGTGGTCGTGGGTGAGGTTGGTAAACACGCCACCCGCGAAGCGCAGGCCGCCTACCCGATGCTGAGCCACGGCGTGGCTGCTCACCTCCATGCAGGCGTGGGTGCAGCCGGCGGCCACCATCTTGGCCAGCAGCGCATTGAGCCGAATGGCATCGGGCGTGGTGTGGGTGCTGGCAATGACGGTTTCGTCAATCTGGTTCTGCACCGTGCTCAGCAGGCCAGCGTGGTAGCCCAGCTCGCGCAGCAGCTTGTGGAGCAGGGTGGCGCAGGTGGTTTTACCGTTGGTGCCGGTGATGCCCACCAGCACCAGCTGGCGCGAGGGGTGGCCATAGAACGCGCTGGCAATGGGGCCGAGCGCGGCGGCGCTGTCGGCCACCTGCACGTAGGTCGTGGCCGGGTTCAATTCGGCGGGCAGCTTTTCGCAAATCACGACCCCTACCCCCTGCTGCACGGCCTGCCCGATGAACTTATGCCCATCGGTGGCAGTGCCGCGCAGGGCGCAGAAAAGCATCCCCGGCCCGGCCTGCCGCGAGTCGAGGGTGAGGCCGGCCACGGGCACGTCGGGATTGCCGTGTTGGGCGAGCACTTCCACGTCGGTGAGGAGGGCGAAAAGGGGTAGGGTACTCATGCGGCTTTCTTGGTTTTGGCAGGTGAAGCGGCCATTTTCGTTTTGGCTTTCGTTCTGCTGTCGGTTCCCGCAGAGGGCGCAGAGGGAGACGCAGAGGTTCGCTGAGTCGTGCGGATTTCGTCCTTGCGGGTGGTTGTTTTTTTAGGCTTGGCTTCGGGTTTGGAAGGGAGGGTAGGCGACGTCGCTTTTTCTTTGGCGGCCGGTTTAAGAGCCGATTTGGCTTTGGCTGAGCTGGGCCTGGTCGTTGCCTTCGCCGCTTTGCTGGGGCGGCTAACCTCGGCCGGAATGAGCAGCGTATTCTCCTCAATCTCGGTGTGCACGGGCGCGGGCAGCGCCAGCGGCGCGGCGGTGGGCGCGGCGGTGGGCGTCAGCACGAGGCCCACGACCAGGCCGCGCCGGGCCGGGTCGCCGGGCGCCACCGACTGCGCCCGCACGCGCCCGCTGCCGCTGGCCTGCACCTGCATGCCCCGGTTTTCGAGCAGGAACAGCGCGTCGCGCAGGGTGAGGCCGCGCACGTCGGGCATGCGGCCGGGATGAGCCACGCTGGCGTCGGGGCGCAGGGCCACGGTGCGGGCCACGAAAGCCGTGTCGGCGGCGCGGGTGGCCCGCACCCATTCTTCGCCGCCGGTGGCGTGCGTCTGGCCGGGCAGGCCGATGCGGTCGCACACCAGCGCGATTTCTTGCTGCAAGCCGGCCCGCACCAGCGGCACCGGCGAGCGCCGGGCGGGCACCCGCGCCAGCATCGGCCGCTGGCTGGCCTGGTCGCGGGCCATGCACCGGTCGGCCAGGTCGCGGAAGACCGGCGCGGCCACGTCGCCGCCGTAGATGCGGCCCTTGCTCGGCGAGTCAATTACCACAATGCAGCTATATTTTGGCTTATCGGCCGGAAAAAAGCCGCAGAAGCTGGTCGAGTATGTCCTGGTGTACTGCCCATTTTTGAACTTCCAGGCCGTGCCCGTCTTGCCCGCGATGCTGTAATCCTTGGGCCGAATGGCTTTGGCGGTGCCTTGCAGCACTACCCCCTCCATCATGGCGTGCAGCTTGCGCAGTGTGGCATCGGAACAGATTTTGGGGTTCAGTACCTGCGTGTCGAAGTGCTCCACCACTTGGTCGGCCTGCTTGATTTCCTTCACAATCATGGGCGCCACCTTCACGCCGCCGTTGGCCACGGCGTTGTAGAAAGCCAGCGTTTGCAGCGGGGCCAGCTTCAATTCGTAGCCAATGGCCATCGTCGAAAGCGAAGTCCGGCTCCAACTGGGGTCCTTGGGGTCTTTCACGTAGGGTAGGGCCTCGCCGCTCATCTGAAAGCCCAGCGGCTTGTCGAGCCCGAAGCGCTTGAGGTAGTCGGTGTACCGGCTGGGGTTGCTGGCAAAGTGCTCCTGCACCAGCCGCGCCACCCCGATGTTGCTCGACTTCTCAAACACCTGCTGCACCGTGATGCGGCCGTTGGCGTGCGAGTCCGTCTTCACGGCCCCGCCAATGAGCATGCGGCCGGGACCAGTATCCACCATGTCGTCAATCTGCAAGCTGGGGTCGGCTTCAAACACGGCCATCATCGAGGCCAGCTTAAAGGTCGAGCCCGGCTCGGTGCGGCCCTGGTCGGCAAAAGCGTAGTTGTAGTCTTCCTTATAAGTGCCGTCGGCAGTCTTGCCGAGGTTGGCTACGGCCTTAATTTCGCCGGTCTGCACCTCCATCAATATCACGCAGCCGTATTTGGCATCGTTGGCGACCAGCGCCTTATAGAGCGCGTCTTCGGCCCCATCCTGCAGGTTGATGTCAAGGGTCGTCTTCACGTCGTAGCCTGGCTGAGGCTTGATTTCGGTGCCGTCGTACACTGGTTTCAGGCCGCCCGGCACGCGCTCAAACAGCGCCTCACCGGCCCTACCCGCCAGTTTTTGCTGGAAGGTGAATTCCAGGCCCGCGCCGTTCTTGTCCTCGTTCACGAAGCCCACCGTGCGCTGGGCCAGCCCGCCGAAAGGCCGGAAACGCTTGTCCACTTTCTCAAAAATGGCCCCGCCCCGGCGCTTGGCCCGGAAGATGGGCCAGCTCGCCAACTCCTTCTTCTCCTGGAAGTTAATCTGCCGCGAGTTCAGCCGGATATAGCGCACGTCGTGGTCGCGGTGCGCCTCCATCAGCTTGCGCCGGTACTCCTGCACGCTGCGGTCCTGGAAGAAATGCGCCAGGTGCCAGGCCAGCGAATCGACGTTGGCGTTGAACGCGGCATCATCGACCACGCCGGGGTCCCAGGCCACCCGGTAAAAGGGCAGCGAGGTGGCCATAATGCTTTCGTTATCGGAATAGATGTTGCCGCGCGTGGCCGCCACCGGCTGGTAGCTGATGCGGCGCTCCTGCTCCAGGGCGCGCCACTTGGCACCCTCCTGGTACTGGATGCGCGAGATTTTCCAGGCCACGGCGCATGAGAACAGCGCCACCCCCAG
Organism: Hymenobacter psoromatis; assembly: GCA_001596155.1. Taxonomy (NCBI): domain Bacteria; kingdom Pseudomonadati; phylum Bacteroidota; class Cytophagia; order Cytophagales; family Hymenobacteraceae; genus Hymenobacter; species Hymenobacter psoromatis. Next base: position 2,184,147 of record CP014771.1, read on the forward strand.
AAACGCGAGCCGCACCCGCGTAACAATGGATTTCTTAACGCTGCCTTTCATAGGTTGGGTTGCTGATTCCTGCTCTCTGGTTTTGGATGGCCGGCGGGCTTTTTAGCGGAAGCTGTGGCCGGCACTACTTGAGCTTTTTTAGACTTTTTTGTACTAATTTCTTTCGACCTAGGCGATGCTTCCGGTTGGCTATGCCTGGCTTTCAACTTGTCAATCAATGCCTTACTCGCGTCGGTCGGCGGTGCGCCTTCGGGGTCCAGGCCGGGTGGCGGTGCGCCCAGCTCCAGCGATTCATCGTCAGTAGATAAGCCCAGCTGCTGGCGGCGCGCCCGGCCCTGAATGGAATCGGCCCGCACCGAGGCCACCGAGTCGCGGGCGGCGCGGGCGGCCAGAGTGTCGGCGGTGAGCACAGGCATGGTTTCCAGTTCGGCCTCGTCGAGGCGGCCGGCCGGCACGGTGATGCGGAAGGGCGGCGACGAGCTTTCGACCAGCCCGATGGCCGCCACCTTGCGGGCCACCTCGCTCTGCTTGCTGGCCTCCATGTAGTCCGATTTCAGCGTCGTATAATCGGCCCGCAAATCCTCCGTTTCCTGCTTGAGCCGCTGAATGTTGCGGTTCATGCGGTTGCCGTAGTGCGTGTTGCCGATGTAGAGCAGCGTGAGCAGCATCACGAAGAGCAGCTTGGGCAGGAAGCGCACCGGCAAGCCCTCGCGAAACAGCCCGTCGAAGCCCGTGAAGCGGTCGAGCAGCGAAAACAGGCTCCAGCCGGTGGCCGTGCGGCCCTCGTGGGGCTCCCAGGCGGGCGCGGTAAACTCAGGCTCCGGCGCGGCGGGCTTGCGGGCTTTGGGGGGGGTAGGCGCGGGTTGGGGGGCCGGCGGGGGGGTAGGCGCGGCCACGGGCGGCGCGGCGGCTACGGCAACCGGTGCCTCGTTCACGGGCTCGGGCACGCGGGGGGCACGCACGGTATTGGCGCGGGGCGGGCCAGCCGCAACAGGACGTATCGTATTACCGGCCATGAGCTTACGCGGGAATGAGGGTTCGGACGCCAATGCGCAGCTTGGCACTGCGGGCGCGGCTGTTTTCGGCTGTTTCGTCGGCCGAAGCCTCCATCGGCTTGCGCGTGAGCGCCTCAAAAGGCAGGCGCACGCGGCCATACAAATCCTTCTCAGCCTGGCCGAAAAACTTGCCCTGACTCAGAAAATTCTTCACCAGCCGGTCTTCCAGCGAATGGTAGCTCATCACCACCAGGCGGCCGCCGGGGCGCAGCACCTCGGCGGTCTGGGTCAGCATTTCCTGCAAGGCCGTCAATTCATCATTCACCTCAATGCGCAGAGCCTGAAATACTTGCGCCAGGTATTTATTCTCCTTGCCGCGCGCCACCACCGGCTGAATGGCGTGCTTGAGCTCCTGAATAGTGCGCAGCGGGCGCTGGCGGCGGGCCTGCACCACGGTCGCGGCCAGGGTGCGGGCGTTGGTGACCTCGCCGTACATACCAAAAATGCGGTGCAGCGCGGCCTCGTCATAGTCGTTGAGCACGTCGGCGGCGGTGGCTATGCTGCCATCCTGCGGGTCCATGCGCATGTCAAGCGGCCCGTCGAAGCGGGTGCTGAAGCCGCGCTCAGCCGTGTCGAACTGGTGCGACGACACGCCCAAATCAGCCAGCAGGCCATCCACGGGCAGGGCGTCGCGCTGGGCCAACTCGGCCGCGAGGTACCGAAAATTAGCCCGGATAAACGTGAATTGCGGCCGGGCCAGCTCGGCCGCCTGGCGCTCGGCGGCTTCGTCCTGGTCGAAGCTATATAAGTGGCCCTCACTTATTTGCTCCAGCATACGGGCCGAGTGCCCGCCGCCGCCAAACGTGACGTCCACGTACCGGCCACCGGGCACCAGGTCGAGGCCAGCCAGGCATTCGGCCAGCATCACCGGGCGGTGGTATGCGGTATCGTTGGGGCGGGTGCTCATTGGGATGGGAAGCGCAGGGAGGGGTAGCGAATGTGCGGTAAGCTTCAGCTTGCCGGAAGAGTGTAGGGTAAGCTTTAGCTTGTCGAAGAAGAAAAATGTTATTCTATTAAATTTCAGCTGATTACAGCAAGCTAAAGCCTACCCTACATTTTCGGGCGTGTCCGATAAGAACTTCTGGGCCAGCTTGGAAAATGCCTGCTGGTCCTTGATTAAATACTCGTCGTAGCGGGCGGGGTCCCACACTTCGCAGCGGTTGCCGAGGCCCACAATCACCGCCTCTTTTTCGAGGCCGGCGTAGCGGCGCATGGAGCCCGGCAGGCCAAAGCGCCCGATGCTATCGAGCTCCACCTCCGTCATGCCCCGGAAGAAGTTGCGCTGGAACTGCCGGTATTCTTCGTTGAACTCATCCAGGGCCATCACCTTGGCGTGAATCAGCTCCCAGGCCGAGCGCGGGTAGAGCACCAGGCAGGGCTCGAAGCCGCGCACCAGCACCAGCTGGTTGGCGTAGGCATCGGGCAGCGCCGCTTTCACCTTGGCGGGCAGCACCAGCCGACCTTTGGGGTCGAGCTTGCAGTCGTATTCGCCGGAGAGAAGCTGGTGCATGGATGGGACAAGTCGGGCTGGACCGCGGCGCCAGCGAGGAAGACAAAAGTACGAGTGGTTTCAAAAAACTAACCACTTTCTACCACTTTCTACCACGCCCCCAAAATGCCCTGAACACGTCGAAATCGCAGATTTGACATATTATGAAACTATGTTGCATTTAATTAAGCCGCATTCAACATGCCTTTTCGGGCAAAATCGCAACCTGCCTGAACGGGACAAAAATTTTATTTTAAAGCGAAACAATGTTGCAAACAACATCTATCCGGTTACGCTTCGCGCGGAAATGAGGGTAAGGCCGTCAATAGCTAGCTCCCTGCTAACCAGCTGCCCAGCCTAGCTAAGGTCGGGCTAGTGTTGCGTGCGCCGGCCGGGCCGGTCGCTACCGGCAGGGCCCGGCGGACGAGGTCCGTAATTTTTTTGTAATTTCGGCGTAATCTCAACCCCCAGCCTTTGCCCGCCCCGTCCGCTTTTCCAGAACCGGAATACCTTCGCCGCCTCAAGCAGGACGACGAGCGGGCCTTTGACGCGCTTTTTCGGCACTATAGCACGTTAGTGTACCGCTTCGCTTACGGCTACTTGAAGTCGCGCCCGGCGGCTGAGGAAATTGTGCAGGAGTGCTTTATCAAAATCTGGGAAAAGCGCGAGCAGCTGCGCGAAGACGTGCCGCTGAAGGGCTACCTGTTTACGACGGCTCACCACGCGGTGCTTAATGAGCTGCGGCGCGACCAGCACCACTTGCGCCTGCACGGCCAAGTGGCAGCCGCCGGCCCCGCCAGCGTAGCCAACGAGGTCGAGTACCAGGAAATGGAAGCGCTCTACCTGGCCGCCCTCGACCGCCTACCCCCCAAGCAGCGCGAGGTGTTTGTGCTGAGCCGGCAGCAGGGCCTCTCCTACCCCGAAATTGCCGAGCGCCAGGGCGTGTCGGTGAAAACGGTGGAGGCGCACATCGTGCAGGCTCTCAAGACGCTGCGCAAGTATTTTAAGCTGCACGGCGGCGGTATTTTGGGGCTGCTGCTGGCGCTGGCGGTGCATAAGAGCTAGCGGGATGCCCGGCGCGGGGCGAGCCTCCCTACCATCCACTCACCTCCTCCTTTCCATGCTGAAAAAACTGTTGCTCCTGAGCCTGAGCGCCGTGAGCGCGGGCTTCGTGCTGATGGCCCCTACCCCCCCGGCCCGCGCCGAAGTGCGTGGCCGGCCCCAACCGACGCCCCCGGCCGCGCTCAACGAGTTGAAAATCGTCTTCTTCGGCTCGTCGGTGCCGTTTGGGCAGGGCGCCACGGGCAAGTATGGCTACGCCAGCCGCTACGCCACGCTGCTGGCGCGGCGCGCGGCGGCCGGCCAGGGAGCGGCCTGGACAACCAGCAACATCTCGGTGCCGGGCGACAACACGGTGAAGGTGCTGGCGCGCTGGGACCGCGACCTGCTGCCGCAGCAAGGGCGCTACGTGGTGTATGCGCTGGCCCTCGGCAACGAGGGTATTCACGAGCGCGGGCAGCCAATGTTTGACCAGTTTGTGGCCAATATGCAGGTGCTTATTGAGCAGGCGCGGACGCAGGGCATGGTGCCGGTGGTCACGAACAGCTACACCCGCAACGACTACACGGCGCAGGACTACGCCTACATCCGGCGGCTGAATCTGCTGCTGCAAGGCTGGGCTGTGCCCACTGTGAACCTGCTCGGGGCCGTGGACGACGGCGCCGGCCACTGGGCCGCCGGCTACTGGGACGATGCCCTGCACCCCAACAACGAGGGCCACGCCGAGCTGATGCACGCCTGGGTGCCCTCGCTATTTGATGCGCTGCGGGCGGGCAAGCCCCTACCCCAGCGCACGCCCACTGCGGGCGTGCGCCTGGGCCGGGCCGGGGCGCTGCGCTTCGTGCCCGAGGCGCTGGTGCATCCCTTCACGCAGGTGTTCAGCTTCCGTACCACGGGCTGCGGCACCCTGCTGACGCTGCAAGACAGCACCCGCGCGGGCAGCCTGCGCATTGGGCGCGGCGGCCGGCTCACCTACGCTTCGGCCCTGGGCGGCCAGCTCACTACCCCCGCCAGCGTGGCCGACGGGCAGTGGCACCAAGTGATGCTGACGCACTTCTTCGCGCGGGGCGAAACGATTTTGTACCTCGATGGCAACCCGGTAGGCAGCCGGCCCGAGCGCCTGCACACGCGCAGGCTCTCGCTGGGGGGTAGGGCGGCGCCCAGGGGTGGGCAGTTTCGCAGCTGGCTCTTCTACCGCGCCGGCATGAACGCCGACGAGGCCCGCGCGCTGGCCGCCGATTCGCTGCTGCGCTCCAGCCTGGAGCTATACGCGCCGCTCGACGGCCGCCGGGCCGACCGCGACTCGCTGGCCAACCTGGCCCAGAGCACCAACGTGCTGACGCACGCTGCCGGCACCCGGTAGGCCCAGCCCTGGTGGCGCACCGGCTGGGCAGGCAGCCATTTTTGTTATTTTTTAGCACTGTCAACCAGTGAATTAATACGATTTTATCTTTTTTTGGGCAGCTGGCTAAGGGGGGTGGGGTAGGGGATGTGTACTACTGCAAACGACTGAAAACGGTGGAGTGATTACTCAATTACCCGGCCCGACCGGGGTTCGCCGCTCACTTTCGACAGCTCTCTATGATGCCAGACATTACTCAGGAAGTAGTTGCTGCTTACGTGCTTGGCACGGCCACTGCCCCGGAGGCGGCGGCCGTGCGCGCCTGGCTGGCCCAGCCCGCCAACCAACTGCTGGCCCAGCATTGGCTGCAGCTTCACTGGGAAGCGCTGGCCGCCGCCCCGCCCCTACCCCTGGCTAGCGAGCCCGACTACGAAGACTTGCTGCGGCGCACCCGCCTCCAGCTGGTCCCGGCCGCGCCGCGCTACCGGGCCACGCCCACGTGGCGGCGCTGGGCCGCGGCGGCCGCGCTGGCCGGCACTGTGGCTGGCGGCGGCTGGCTCTATTATGGCACCCACCGGCCGGCGGCCCCGCTGGCCGTAGCCACGCCGTATGGCCAGACGCGCACGCTGACGCTACCCGATAGCTCGCAGGTGACCCTCAATGGCCACTCGACGCTGCGCTATGCTGCCGCCTGGCAGCCCGATAAGCCCCGCGAGGTGTGGCTCGATGGGGAGGGGTTCTTTTCGGTGCGGCATATGCCGAACAACCAGCGCTTTCTGGTGCACACTACGGCGGGGCTGCAAGTGGAGGTGCTGGGCACCAAGTTCGTGGTGGCCCGCCGGCGCGGCCAGACGCGGGTGGTGCTGCTCTCGGGCAAGGTGCGGGTGGAGTTTGACGACGACCAGCAGCCTGACGTGATTCTGCGTCCCGGCGAGCTGGTGGAAACCCAAGACGACCAGCCGGCCCTCGTGACGCACACCAGGGTGCATACCGCCCCCTACGCCGCCTGGAAAGATGCCCAGTTGGTGCTCGACGAAACCACGATGGCCGAGCTGGCTACCCGCCTGCATGACACCTACGGCCTCGACGTGACCGTGGCTACCCCCGAGCTGAACCGCCGCCGCATGACGGGCACCGTGCCCGTGAGCGACCTCCCTACCCTGCTGCAGGCCCTCGAAGAAACCTTTCACCTCCAAGTCTCGCGCCAGGGCAATCAACTAACCCTGGCTGAAAAAAAGTAGTTTTTCTTTTCCTTCCCCCCACCTCATTATGCCTACACTTCTTACCCCCCTGGGCAAGCACTACGGCCGCCCGGCCTGCCTGGCCGCCAGCGTACTGCTGCTCCAAACAATGGGTATGCCGGCCTCGGCGCAGCTGCTGGCCGCCAACGTGGCCGTGCAAAGCGCGCCGGCTCCCGTCCGCGCCAGCTCGGTATCGCTCAAAACGCTGCTTACGCAGTGGGAAAGCGAGTATCACGCCACCATTTTCTACGAAAGCGAGCTGGTGGACAACAAGCGCGTGCTGGTGCCCACCGAAACGCCGGCCGCCACGCTGGCCGAGCGCCTGGCCACGGTGCTGCCCGCCGCGCACCTTCAGTTTAAGGAGCTGCGGCCCAACTACTTTGTGGTGACCGGCCAGCCGGTGGCCACCACGGCCGCGGGAGCCGCCATAGCGCCGCAGGACATCCCCGTGACGGGCCGCGTGACCGACTCTAGGGGCGAGCCGCTGCCCGGCGTGACGGTGCTGGTGAAGGGCACCACGAACGGGGCCTCGACCGATGCCGACGGCCGCTTTTCGATAACCGTGCCGGAGGGCAGCACCCTGGTATTCAGCTCGGTGGGTTTTGTGCGCCAGGAGTTTCCGGTGGGCACGACCCGCACGTTTGAGATTCGCCTCAAGGAAGACCAGCAGAGCCTGAATGAAGTGGTGGTGGTGGGCTACGGCACCCAAAAGCGCCAGGAGCTGACCACGGCCGTGACCTCGGTGAGCGCGGCGGCCATTGAGCGCCAGCCGGTGGCGGGCTTCGACCAGGCCTTGCAGGGCCAGGCCCCCGGCGTGCAGGTGACGGCCCCTTCGGGCGCGCCGGGCGCGGGCATCAACGTGCGGGTGCGGGGCAATGCTACCCTCAACCTCAACGCCTCGCCGCTGTATGTGGTGGACGGCGTGCCGATTATCCCGGAATACCAGCAGGAGTTAAGTGTGAACAGCCAGCGCCTGAACCCGCTCAACACCATCAACCCCAACGATATCGAGAGCATCGACGTGCTCAAGGACGGGGCTGCCGCCGCCATCTACGGCGTGCGGGCCGCCAACGGGGTAGTGGTTATCACGACCAAGCACGGCAAGGTGGGCCAGGCCCAGGTGGGCCTGAACGTGTACTACGGCCGCCAGTACCTGCGCAAGAAGCTGGCCGTGCTCGACGCCCAGCAGTTTGCCCAGGAATTCAACGCCATTCAGGCGGGCGCGGGGCTGGCCCCCGGCTTTGCGGACCCCACCAATCCCGGCCCTTACAACACTGATTGGCAAGATGCCGTGTATCGCCCCGGCTACCAGAAGAACTACCAGCTCAGCGTGAGCGGCGGCACCGAGAAGACGCGCTACTATGTGAGCGGCGGCTATTTCGACCAGCAGGGCATCAGCCAGAACTCGGGCTTCAACCGCTACAACTTCAAGCTTAACCTGACCGAGGAGCTGAGCACCCGCTTCCGCATCGGCACCAACCTCAACATGAGCCGCACCTACACCAACGGTAGCGTGCGCTCGGAGGCGGCCCTCGGCAACGGGGGCACGGTGCTGGGCGCGCTCTCCCAGATTCCTACCATTCCCATCCTGAACCCGAACGGCACCTACGGCGTGAACCCGTTCAACCAGTCGGACAACCCGGTGGGCAACCTGCTCGAAAGCAGCAACCTGGCCACCGTGTACCAGGTGGTGGGCAACCTGTTTGGCGAGTTTGACGTGCTGAAAAACCTGAAGGCGCGCAGCTCGGTAGGCATCGACTTCCGCACTCAGAACGAAACGCAGTTCACCAGCACCAACTACCCCGGCACCTCCAACGCCGACCCCTCGACCCGCGGCTCGGCCTCTACGGCCTCGAACCAGCAGACCATCTGGCTGCTCGAAAACACGCTGACCTACAACCCGAACCTGGGCGACCGCCAGCACCTGACGCTGCTGGCCGGCCAGTCGATGCAGGCTTCGGACCGCTACACGTCGGGGGCCTCCACCAAGGGCTTCGCCTCCAACGCGGTGCCCTACCTGGGCGGCGGCTCCACCGTCAATGGCATCCCGTATAGCTACGCTGACCAGTGGAGCCTGCTCAGCTTCTTTGCCCGCGCCACCTACGACTACGACGGGCGCTACCTGGCCCAGGTGAGCCTGCGCGCCGACGGCACCAGCCGCTTCGCCACCCAAAACCGCTTTGGCTACTTCCCGGCCGTGAGCCTGGGTTGGAACGTGGCCAAGGAGTCGTTCTTCCCGCAGAACACGGTGGTGTCGAACCTGAAGCTGCGCGCCAGCTTCGGGGCCAACGGCAACCAGGAGATTTATACCTACCAGCGCTTCCCTACCTACGGCACCGGCTCAAACTACCAGGGTAGTGGCTCGGCCATTCTGGGCGGCATCACGCAGAGCAACATCGGCAACGACGCGCTGAAGTGGGAAACCACCCGCCAGTATAACGCCGGCCTGGACCTGGGCGCGTTCAACAACCGCCTTACCTTCACCTTCGACGTCTATGACAAGCGCACCAGCAACCTGCTGCTGAACGTGCCGATTCCAGTGAGCACGGGCGCGGCCTCGCTGAGCGTGCTGCAAAACGTGGGTAGCGTGGAAAACAAGGGCATCGAGCTTGGCTTGGTTACGACCAACGTGCAGTCGAAAGACAACGGCTTCGGCTGGACGACCAACTTCAACATCAGCGGCAACCGCAACAAGATTCTGGACTTGGGCCAGCAAGTGAGCGACGCTGGCGTGAGTTCCAACCGCACTATTTTGAGCACCGGCTACAGCATTTCGCAAGTGGGTAGCCCGCTGGGAGCCTTCTACGGCTACCGGACGGCCGGCATCATTCAGACCGCCGCGGAGGGCCAAGCAGCGCCCACCCAGAACGGCAACCGTCCCCAACCCGGCGACCTGCGCTTCGTGGACGTGAACGGCGACGGCGTAATTGACGCCAAGGACCAGACCGTTATCGGCAACCCCAACCCCAAGGCGTTTGGTGGGGTAACCAACAACTTCTCCTACAAAGGCCTGGAGTTGAGCGTATTCTTCCAGGGCAGCTTCGGTAACGAAATCTACAACCAGACCCGCCAGCTGCTGGAATCGCAGTCGGACCCGCTGAACCAGACCCCGCGCGTGCTGGACCACTGGGCGCCCGGCAACACCAACACCGACGTGCCGCGCCCGGTGCGCAACGACCCCAACGGCAACAACCGCTTCTCGAACCGCTGGGTTGAGGACGGCTCCTACGTGCGCCTCAAGAACCTGACCCTGGCCTACAACGTGCCCACGGCCTTCTCGAAGCGGGCGGCCGTCAAAACCCTGCGCGTGTACGTGACCGCCCAGAACCTGGTGACCTGGACCAAATACACGGGCTACGACCCGGAGGTGAGCGCCGACCCGTTCTCCACTACCGGCTTTGGCCGCGACTACGGCGTGTACCCGCAGGCGCGCACCTACACCGTGGGCCTGAATGCCAATTTTTAAGCTATTAGCCGGTTAGAATTCTCATGAAAAAGCTCTCTATTTTATTGCCCGTCTGCGCGCTCGGCCTGCTGGCCGGCTGTAATTTTCTCGACAAGGCCCCGCTGACGACCATCGCGCCCGGTAACTTCTTTAAAAGTTCGAGCGACGCGGAGGCCAGCCTCACGGCTACTTACGACGCGCTGCAAGGCACGGGGGCCTACGGCCAGGACCTGAACGTGATGGGCGAAATGCCCTCCGACAACTGCACCAGCACCAATGGGGACGTGAACGCGATGGATAAAATCATCTGGGTATCCACGACCAGCCAGGTGTATAACGTGTATCAGCAGGGCTACCTGGGCATCAACCGGGCCAACGTGGTGCTCAAATATGTGCCCACCGTGACGATGGACACCGTGCGCCGCCGCCAGATTTTGGGCGAGGCGCGCTTCATGCGGGCGCTCAACTACTTCAACCTGGTGCGGGCCTACGGCGGGGTGCCGCTGCGCCTGTTGCCCACTGAAAGCGGCGCGCCCGCCGACGTGAACCTGGCCCGCGCCACCAGCGACCAGATATATGCCCAGGTGGTGGCCGACCTGACCGCCGCTGCCGCCCAGATGCCGCTCAGCAACCCCAACCGCGCCACCCAGAACTCGGCCAACGCCCTGCTGGCGCGCGTGCAGCTCACCCAGCGCAACTGGACCGCCGCCCAGGCCGCGGCCCAGAAGGTAATTGGCGGCGGCGCATCGCTCAGCTCCTCGTTCAACGCGCTCTACCCGGCCGAGAACAAGAGTGCCGAGTCGCTCTTCGAGATTCAGTACGCGGGCAACGCCGACGGCGGCAACATCCTGCCCGACCTGATGCTACCCTCGCCGCTGGCAACGTACTCGTTTCCGAAGTTTAACATTCCGACCACCGAGCTTATCAGCTATGCCGACACCGTGAACGACCTGCGCTGGGCCTTCGCCGGCAACGTGACGGCCGCCAGCGGCGCGCAGGTGGGCCGCAGCCACGTAAGCTACATCGATGGCAAGCCCGGCCGCAATGGCAACAACAACGACGTCGGGCCTTTCGTGTTCAAGTGGCGCAGCCTGGGCAACGGCTTCAACTCGACGGATAACACCTACGTGCTGCGCTACGCGGAAGTATTGCTCAACTATGCCGAAGCCAGCAACGAGCAGAGCGGCCCCAGCGGCGACGCCCTGGCCAAGCTCAACCAGGTGCGCCAGCGCGCCGGCCTGGCGGCCCTCACCGCCGCCTCGCCCCAGGCCCTGACCAAGCAGGCCCTGCGCGATGAAATTGACCGCCAACGCCGCCTCGAAATGGCGTTTGAAGGCGAGCGCTGGTTCGACTTGCTGCGCTACGCCCGCCAGACCATCGCCGACGGCACCGCCCAGCACGCCGTCACGGCCCTGGACATTATTCAGCAGATGCGCAAAACGCGCGACGTGAACTACCTGCTGTTTCCCTTGCCCCAGGCCGAGCTGAATACCAACCCGCTCATCACGCAGAATCCGGGCTTTTAGGGGGTAGGGTGCGGGGCTTGCCCCCGCCCATCGTTGCACGATTCGCGTTTATTTTGTTCAACGACGGGCGGGGACAAGCCCCGCACCCTACCCTACCCTACCCTACCCATGAAAAGCGTCTTGCCCTACCTGCTGGCTACGTGCTCGGCTTTTATGCTGCTGCCGGCCCACGCCCAGCGCGCCGGCCGGGTGAGCGCCTGGGTCACCACCCCCGACCAGACGCAGCTGCTGCGCCCGCAGCCGGGCAGCCTGAAATTTGACCCTACCCCCCCCGCCGGGGCCGTTATCGAGGTGGATGATAGCCAGACCTTCCAGACGATGGAGGGCTTTGGCTACTGCCTCACCGGGGGCAGCGCCGAGCTGCTGGCCGCCATGAGCGCGCCGGCGCGGGCCAGGCTGCTGCGCGAGCTGTTTGGCACCGGCCCCAACGACATTGGCGTGAGCTATTTGCGCATCAGCATCGGGGCTTCGGACCTCGATGCGCAGGTGTTTAGCTACGATGACATGCCGGCGGGCCAGACTGACCCCACGCTGGCGCACTTTAGCTTGGTGCCGGATGAAAAGTACCTGATTCCGGTGCTGAAGGAGATTCTGGCCATTAGCCCGGCCCTCAAAATCCTGGGTTCGCCCTGGAGCCCGCCCGTGTGGATGAAGACCAACGAGGCCAGCAAGGGGGGTAGCCTTAAGCCAGAGTACTACGGCGCGTATGCCCAATATTTTGTAAAATACCTGCAAGGGATGCGCGCAGCCGGCATCGCGCTGGATGCCGTGACGCCACAAAACGAGCCGCTGCACCCCGGCAACAACCCCAGCCTGCTGCTGCCCGCCGAGCAGGAGGCCGAGTTTATTGGCCAAAACCTGGGGCCGGCGCTGCGGGCGGCGGGGCTGAAAACCAAGATTATTTGCTACGACCACAACGCCGACAAGCCCGAATATCCGCTCACGGTGCTGGGCAACGCGGCGGCTAATCCGTACGTGGACGGCTCGGCTTTTCACCTCTACGCCGGGTCCATTGAGGCGCTGAGCAAGGTGCATGATGCTTTTCCGCAGAAAAATATCTACTTCACGGAGGAGTGGGTGGGCTCGCGCAGCAAGTTTGCCGACAACCTCGACTGGCACCAGAAAAACCTGTTTATCGGCGCGCCGCGCAACTGGGCCAAGGTGGTGCTGGAGTGGAACCTGGCCGCCGACCCGCAGCAAAACCCGCACACGCCGGGCGGCTGCGACCAGTGCTTGGGCGCTATTACGCTGGCTCCCGGCGACCAGGTGACGCGCAACGTGGCTTACTACGCGGTGGCCCAGAGCAGCAAATGGGTGCGCCCAGGGTCGGTGCGCATCGGCTCGACCAGCCCGGCCGGGCTGCCCAACGTGGCCTACCGCACGCCCACCGGCGGCCACGTGCTGCTGGTGCTCAACGACCAGAAAACGCCCCAAACCTTCGGCCTGCGCTACCAGGGCCGGGCGGTGGCGGCCACGCTGCCCGCCGGGGCCGTGGGCACCTACGCGTGGTAGTTTTTTGAGCAGTTAGCTACCATTTGAGCTATCAACTCTACTTTGGCAAATTATAAACTGCTGCTTGCAACAGCTTCCAGTACAGGTATTTTCACCGCAGAAGACGCAGAGGGCTTCGCGGAAGAGTCGCAGAAGAACGACCTCTGCGACTCTTCCGCGAAGCCCGCTGCGTCTTCTGCGGTGAAAATACGTTAACCTGCCAAAATAAAGCTAATTAGGACTTACGCAAAACCGTCTGTCCTTGCGTAGGTCATTAGTAGTTAGTCACTCGTCATTATTCCTCCCATGTCCTACCCCCCTCCTTTCAGTTGGCTTTCGCTTGCCTGCCTGCCAATGCTGGCTCTGCTGGCCGGCGGCTGCAAAAGCACCGACTCGCCTACCCCGACGCCCACCCCCCCGCCGGTTATGCCGCCCCCACCGGTGACCCCGCCCGCCGCGGGCTCGCAAGTGGCGGTGTGGCTGACGATGCCCGATAAGTCGGCGCTGTTTTATCGCCAGAAGGTGAACCTGCAATTCGTCGCCAACACCAACTCGGACCCCATCATCGCGGTCGATACGACTCAGACTTTCCAGACGATGGATGGCTTTGGCTACGCCCTCACCGGGGGCAGCGCCCAGGTAATGAGCAGCATGGACGCCGCCAGCCGCGCCGCGCTCATCAAGGAGCTGTTTGCTACTGATAGCACGTCGCTGGGCGTGAGCTATTTGCGGATAAGCATCGGGTCGTCGGACCTCGATAGCCAGGTATTTACCTACGACGACTCAACCCAGCCCGACCCCACGCTGGCTAACTTCAGCCTGGCCCCCGACCAGACCAGCCTGATTCCGGTGCTGAAGGAGATTCTGGCGGTGAACCCGGCCATTAAAATCCTGGGTTCGCCCTGGACGCCGCCTTCGTGGATGAAAACCAACAACAACAGCGTGGGCGGCTCGCTGCTGCCGCAATACTACGCGGCCTACGCCCAATATTTCGTGAAATACATCCAGGGCATGAAGGCGGCCGGCATTACGATTGACGCGGTGACGCTGCAAAACGAGCCGCTCAACCCGAATAATAACCCCAGCCTGATGATGACGGCCCAGGAGCAGGCCAACTTTATTAAGAACAACGTGGGGCCGGCCTTTAAAGCGGCGGGGCTCACGACTAAGATTATCTGCTACGACCACAACCCCGACCGGCCCGACTACCCGCTGGCCGTGCTCGGCGACGCCGGGGCCTACCCCTACGTGGACGGCTCGGCCTTCCACTTCTACGGCGGGCCGATTACGGCGCTGAGCCAGGTACACGACGCTTTTCCGCAGAAGAATATCTACTTCACCGAGTTCTGGACTCAGGCTCCCACCAATGGTCACCAGGTAGATTTTGGGGGCGAGCTGGCCTACCACGTGGGCAACCTGGAGATTGGGGCGGTGCGCAACTGGTCCAAGAACGTGCTGGAGTGGAACCTGGCCAGCGACCAGAACTACGGCCCCCACACGCCCGGCGGCTGCGATGCGTGCCTGGGCGCGGTCACCATCAGCGGCAACACGGTGACCCGCAACCCGGCCTACTACAACGTGGCCCACAGCAGCAAGTTCGTGCGCCCCGGCTCGGTGCGCGTGGCCACCAACCAGCCCGGCAACCTGCTCAACGTGGCCTACAAAACGCCCAACGGCAAGCGCTGCCTGGTGGTGCTGAACAACGGCGGCACGCTGCAAAACTTTAATATTCAGTACAAGGGCAAAGTGGTGAGCACCTCGCTCTACGGCGGCGCGGTGGCTACGTACATTTGGTAAGTTGGTCGTTCTGGCGTGCGCCTCACGAGACCCCTTTGGGGCCGGCTCCAAAGAGGTCTCGTGAGGCGCACGCCAGAACGATACATTTAACCCTTCTAATTTCCCACACTTCTTTTAATGACCAGCAACTCCTTTCTTTTCCTCGCCGCGCTCGGCCTGCCGGGCCTGGCCGCCGCCCAAACTCAACCCTACTCAGCGGCCGGCAAAACGGCCCAGGTATTCACCACTGCCCAGGGCACCGACCAGCGCCTGGCGGCCGGCGCGGCCCTCAGCTTCAAGGAAGTGGGCCAGCCGGTGGAAACGCAAGTGTGCGTATTCGTGGACCCCACCAAGCAGTTTCAGACGCTAGTGGGTATCGGCGGGGCGCTGACCGACGCCGTGGCCGAAACCTATTACAAGCTGCCCAAAGACCAGCAGCAGGAGCTGCTGCGGGCGTACTACAGCCCTACGGACGGCATCGGCTACACCTTGGCGCGCACCAGCATCGGGAGCTGCGACTTTTCGAGCGGCAGCTATAATTACATCAAGGAGGGCGACGTGAGTTTGAAGAGCTTCAGCGTGAAGCACGATGAGAAGTACCGCATCCCGTTTATCAAGGAAGCCACGGCGGCGGCGGGGGGTAAGCTCACTATGTTCGTGAGCCCCTGGACCCCGCCAGCCTTTATGAAAACCAACCACGAGCTGCTGCACGGCGGCCACCTGCTGCCCGAATTCCGGCAGCCCTGGGCCGAGTATTACGTCAAGTTTATCCAAGCCTACGAGAAGCAGGGCATCCCCATTTGGGGCCTCACGGTGCAGAACGAGCCGATGGCCGTACAGAAGTGGGAGTCTTGCGTGTACACCGCTGATGAAGAGCGCGATTTCATCAAGGGCTTCCTGGGGCCGACGCTGGAAAAGAACGGCATGGGTGATAAAAAGCTCATCGCCTGGGACCACAACCGCGACCTGATGTACCAGCGCGCCAGCACCATTCTCGAAGACCCCGAAGCCGCCAAGTACGTGTGGGGCATCGGCTACCACTGGTACGAAACCTGGACCGGCAGCTCGATGCTCTTCGCCAACGAGCGCCGGGTGCAGACCGCCTTTCCGAATATCCATTTGATGTTTACGGAGGGCTGCGTCGAGAATTTCAAGTTTGCCCAGGTGAACGAGTGGCGGCTGGGCGAGCGCTACGGGCTCTCGATGATAAACGATTTCAACGCCGGCACCGTGGGCTGGACCGACTGGAACATCCTGCTCGACCAGACCGGCGGCCCCAACCACGTGGGCAACTTCTGCTTCGCGCCCATCATCGCCGATTTGCCCAATAAGAAGCTCATTTATACCAACGCCTACTACTACATCGGGCACTTCTCGAAGTTCGTGCATCCGGGCGCGAAGCGCGTGGCCGTGACCACCAACCGCGACTGGCTGCAAGCCACCGCCTTCGAGAACCCCGACGGCAAAGTGGCCGTGGTGGTGATGAACAGCGGCGACAAGCCCCAGGAATTCCAGCTCTGGATAAAGGGCCAGGCGGCCGCGACTACCAGCTTGCCGCATTCGATAGCGACGTATGTGATTAATTGATTTTAAGCACTCTAGTGTAAGTAGCGGCGCAGTCGGCGCGACCAGTCCGCCTCACCCCCCTACCCCCCTCTCCGAAAAGGAGAGGGGGAGCCAGACGATTTCCAACGTCCGCGCAAGGCCAGTGCCCCCTCTCCTTTTTCGGAGAGGGGGTCAGGGGGTGAGGCGACCGGCCGCGCCGACTGCGCCGTTACCTATGATAAAGCAATTCTCAAAATCCTCCCTTTTCCTACCCCCGTGAAATTCCTACCCCTCCTTTTCCTCGCTACCACCGCCTTCGCCCAAACCGCCCCTGCCCCCCTGCTGCGCGCCGAAGGCCCCAAAATCGTGGATGCCCAGCACCAGGCGGTGCTGCTGCGCGGCATGAACCTGGGCGGCTGGCTTTTGCAGGAAGGCTACATGATGAAGCCGGGCCATGACGGCACCCAGGGCTCGGTGAAAAAAGGGCTGTACGCGGCCGGGCTGAGCGACGCGGCGGTGGAGAAATTCTACCAGCAGTGGCGCGATAACTTTATTACGAAGGCCGATATTGACTTTATTGCTAAGCAGGGTTTTAACTGTATTCGCCTACCCCTGCACTACGACCTGTTCCTGACGCCGGCGCAGCGGGCGGTGCGCAACGGCGTGATTCGGGGCACCGTGCCCTACGCCGACTACGTGGCCAAGCTGCGCGAGTGGCAGCAAAAGGGCGAGTTGTTTCAGGAGCCGCAAAAGCTGGAAGCCATCCGTTTGATTGATAAAACCCTGGCCTGGTGCGCGGCCAATAAGCTGTACGTGGTGCTGGATTTGCACGCCGCGCCCGGCGCGCAGGGTACCGACCGGAACATCGCCGACATCCTGCAACCCAACGATTTTTGGCAGGAACCCGTGTTTCAGGACGTGGCGAATGGCCTGTGGGCCACGCTGGCGAAGCGGTATAAAGATGATGGGCGCATTGCGATGTATGATTTGCTGAACGAGCCGAATAACGTGCCGGGCGGCAACCCGCCCATCCACGCGGCGCTGGAGCGGCTCATCAACACGGTGCGCGCCCAGGGCGACCAGCATTTGCTGCTGCTGGAAGGCAACGGCTACGGCAATAACTACAACGACCTGCTGCCCGCCAGCTTCACGCATCGCGAAAACCTGGTCTATAACTCCCACCGGTACAGCATCATGCCCAAATACCCGCTCAGCAACGCGCTGGATGCCAGCAACCCCGACGCCAATCAGCTCGGGGCCATCGGCAACTTGCTGCGCTTTCGCGAAGCGCAAAACGTGCCGGTGTGGGTGGGCGAAACCGGCGAAAATTCGCCGCAGTGGATGGGCGAGGCCGCCCACAACCTCAACAGCGTGGGCATCGGCTGGTGCAACTGGACCTACAAGCGCTTCAGCGACCAGCCCATCGCGGCGCTGCTGCGCATCAAGCCGCCCTACCTGGTGGATGTGAAATCGGCGGCCGAGCTGCCGGTTATTCTGGAGGATATCAGGTTCAAGAACTGCGTGCCGAACCCGGAGGTGATTGCCGCGCTGAAGGCGGAGCTGAAGTAGTAGCGGGGGGTAGGGATTTGCCGAAGAATAGCTCGTTCTTTTGTCTACCACAACCTCCACCTCACTTTTTTCGGTATGCGTTTGCTCCTCGTCCCGGCGCTGTTGCTGGTCGCCCCTACCCCCCCGGCCGCGGCCCAGGCGGCTATCAAGCCCACGGTTATTCTCTTCGTGGGCAACAGCTTTTTTCACGGGGCTTTTGAGCCGGTGCTGAGCTACAATACGGTGGCCGTGACCGACGAAAACTTCAAGCCCACCGGGCCGCGCAGCGCCCGCGAGCACGCGGATGGGCCGTGGGGCGGCATTCCGGGCATTTTCAAGAAGCTGACCGACGAGGCGGGATTCGATTACGAAGTGCATCTGGAAGCCATCAGCGGGCAGACCTTGCAGTTTCACTACGACAGCGCGCTGGCCGTTATTAAGCAGCCTAAGTGGAATACGGTGGTGATGCACGATTACAGCACCGGGCCGGTACCCACGCGCCACGGCGGCCAGCCGGCGCGGTTTTTCACCTACGCCACCAAGCTGGAAGCCGCCGTGCACCAAGCCAACCCACAGGCGAAAGTGTACCTCTACGAAACCTGGCCGCGGGCCGACCTCACCTACCCCGCCGGCCAAAACTACTCGGGCCTACCCCTCGACTCGATGGGCACTGACCTGCACCGCGCGTATTACCAGGCCGCGGCGCAGGACCACGGTTTCGCGGGCGTGGCCCCGGCCGGCGATGCCTGGCAGCGCGCCATGCGCCAGGGCTTGGCCGACCCCAACCCCTACGACGCCGCCGAGCCCGGCAAAGTAGACCTCTGGGGCCGCGACCACTACCACCCCAGCATTTACGGCTCTTACCTCAACGCCTGCGTGGTACTGGCCGAAGTGACGGGCTACGACCCGCGCCGGCTGGGCAAAAAAGAGGCGGCCGCCGCCGCGCTCGGCATCGCGCCCGCAGTGGCCGGGCGGCTGCAAAAAATTGCCTGGGAGCAGGTGCGGGCGAAGTAGGGTGCGGGGCTTGCCCCCGCCCGGCGTTGAACGACTAGCGCCGGGTCCGTTCAACGCCGGGCGGGGGCCAGCCCCGCACCCTACTTCGCCTGGTGTCCGCTAGCGGACAGTCCACTCGAAAATGGACACTTTCCGAGCAAGTCGGTTTTCATTAATCAAATACAAGCAATTGATTTAAAGCATTTTGCTGAAATGGCACGGCACTTGGCTTTGGTAGGAGCAACCCCTACCCCCTTGCCCGCTCATGGACAGAGTACTTGCCCCTGCTACCCAGCGCCGCCGCCGGCGGCGCGCCTGGCTCCTCGGCCTGGGGGTAGGGGGCGGGCTGCTGGCGGCCGGGCTGGGGCTGCGCGCCGTGGTGCAGCCGAGTTTGCGGCGGGTAGATATCCTGACGGCGACCGTAGAGACCGGCGACGTGGACGCGACGCTCACTGCTGCCGGCACGCTTATTCCGGCGCGGGAGGTGGTCATTACCAGCCCCATTTCGAGCACGGTGCGGCGGGTGGCGCTGGCGGTGGGCGCGCGGGTACGGCCGGGCCAACTCATTCTGGAATTAGATAAAAACCTGGCCGCCTCAGCGCTGGCGAAGCTCGACGATGAGCAGTTGCGCAACCAGAACAAGAACTCGCAATTGCAATTGACGCTGGACCGCAGCCTTACCGACCTGCAAGCCCAGCAGCAAAGCCAGGACCTGAAGGTGAGCAGCCTGGAATCGGCGCTGCGCGACGAGCAGCATTTGCTGGCCATCGGGGGCGGCACCTCCGAGGCCGTGCGCCAGGCCGAGCTGAACCTGCGCACCGCCCGCCTCGAAGCCCAGCGCCTGCGCCGGCAGCTGGCCAACCAGCGCCAGTCCAGCCAGGCCGACCGCCGCGAGCTGGGCTACACGGTATCCATGCAGCGGCGCAGCATTGCGGAGCAGGCCGCCAAGCTGCGGCAGGCCGACATCAGCAGCCAGCTGCCCGGCGTGCTGACCTGGGTGAACGACAACCTGGGCAGCACTGTGCAGGCCGGCGAGGCCCTGGCGCGGGTGGCCGACCTGAGCCGCTACCGCGTGCGCGCCACCCTTTCCGACAGCTACGCCGACCAGCTGCACCCCGGCGATGCCGTGCTGGTGCGCCTCGGCCCCGGCACCGACCTGCCCGGCACCGTGGCCAGCATCAGCCCTGCCGTGGACAAGGGGGTAGTAACCTTCTACGCTACCCTCGCCAACGACCACCACCCCGGTCTGCGCGCCAACCTGCGCGCCGACGTGTTCGTGGTCACCCGCGCCCACCGCAGCGTGCTGCGCCTCAAGAACGGCCCCTTTTACCAGGGCGGGCAGGAGCAGCCGGTGTTCGTGCTGGCGGGGGGTAGGGCCGTGCGGCGGGTAGTGCGCTTTGGGGATAGTAATACGGATTACGTGCAGGTGCTGAGCGGCTTGCGGGTGGAGGAAGAAGTGATTGTGTCGGATACCAAGGGGTTCGTGGATACACCAGAATTGCGAGTGGAGTGAGTTGGGGTCGCCCTCCGCGGCTTACCTCACGGGACCCCTTTGGGGCCGGCCCCCTCTCCTGCGGAGAGGGGGAGCCAGACGATTCTTTATTCAAAATTCATAAGAATTATACCCGTGTTTTTTACCTGTAAAAAATCGTCGCGCCATCAGCAATCGTCCGGCTCCCCCTCTCCGCAGGAGAGGGGGCCGGGGGGTGAGGTAAGCCGGGCAGGGCGACTCCTACTGCTGCTGTTACTTTCCCTAAAAGCCCCCGCCCAAACCCTCACCCTACCCCTGCTCATCCAGCAAACCCTGACCACGGCCGCCCCCGGCCGCCAGGCCCGCGCCGCCCGCGAGGGCGGCTACTGGGCCTACCGCGCCTACCAGGCCAGCTACCGGCCGCAGCTGGCGCTGCAAGGCGTGGTGCCGAGCTTCAACCGGGCCATCATCCCGGTGGTGCAGCCCGATGGCACGACTTCCTTTCAATCAGTGCGTTATAATAACTCGCTGCTGGCGGTGAACCTGACCCAGAACATCGGCCTCACCGGCGCGCAGGTGGTGGTGGGCTCGCAGGTGCAGCGGTTCGATGATTTTATTCGGACCGAGAAACGCTACAACAACCAGCCCTTTACCCTGGGCCTGACCCAGCCGCTGGGCTATTTCAACGCCCTGAAGTGGGCGCGCCGCATCGAGCCGCTGCTGTATCAGGAAAGCCAGCGCCAGTACCTGGAAGACCGCGAGGCCATCGCGCAGCACGTTACGGAGCTGTATTTCGACGTGCTTTTGCAGCAGGTGACCGCCGCCGTGGCCGGCCAGAATGCCCAGGCCACCGCCGAGCTGCTGCGGGTGGGTAGGGAGAAATACCAGCTCGGCCGCCTCTCCCAAAGCGACTTGCTTCAGCTCGAATTGAACCTCCTAAACGCCCAGCAGGCCCAGGCCCAGGCGCTGCTCGATGCCGAAACCGCCACCGTGGGCCTGCGCACCTACTGCGCCCTCCCTACCCCCGACATCACCGCCGCCGCCGCCGGGGCCGCGCCGCTGGCCGTGCCGCCCCCCGCACCCGCCCTGGCCGTGCAGCCGGCCGAGGCGCTAGCCCAGGCCCGGCAGCACCGGGTGGCGGTGCTGGCCCTGCAACGGCGGCAGCTGCAAGCCGCCCGCGACGTGGCCCAGGCCCGCGGCAGCACCGGTCTGCTGGCTACCCTCACCGCCAACCTCGGCTACGTGAACCAGGCCCCCGCCCTGCTCGACAGCTACCGTGCCCTGCAAAACCAGCAGCAGGTGGCGCTGGCCTTCTCCCTACCCCTCGTGGACTGGGGCAAGCGCCGCGCCACCGTCCGCACCGCCGAGCTAACCCAGGACCAAACCGCCGCCGCCGTGAGCCAGGACCAGCGCAGCTTCGAGCAAACCGTGCTCACCCAGGCGGCCCAGGTGCCCGCCCTGGCCCGCCAAACCCGCCTCGCCGCCCGCGCCGACACCCTGGCCCAGCGCCGCTACGCCATCACCCGCGCCACCTACGAGGCCGGCCGCCTCAGCCTCACCGACCTCACCCTGGCCTCGGCCGCCAAGGACCTGGCCCGGCGCGGCTACATTCTGGCCCTGCGGGCGGGCTGGGTGGGGTATTATCGGCTGCGCGGCTTGACGTTATTTGATTTTGAAACCCAACAGCCGCTGGAGTAGGGTGCGGGGCTTGCCCCCGCCCTGGCGTCCGGCTATTATCAGCCACCGCTCCTAAATTATATACTTTTTTCATCTCCCCAAGAGGCCCTGGCGGCCGGGCGGGGGCAAGCCCCGCACCCTACCATGCTACATCCTACCCCCCCGCCCGTCATCCAGCTCACCGGCATTGAGAAAGTGTACCAGACCAGCACCATTGAAACCGTGGCGCTGAGCAACGTCAATATCAGCATCCAGCGCGGCGAGTTCGTGTCGGTGATGGGGCCGAGCGGCTGCGGCAAGTCCACGCTGCTCAGCCTGATGGGGCTGCTCGACGAGCCCAGCGCCGGCACCATTGCCATTGACGGCCGGCCGGTTACCTCGTTTTCGGATAAGGAGCTGGCGGGGCTGCGCAACCACAAAATCGGCTTCGTTTTCCAGAGCTACCACTTAATCAACGACCTCTCGGTGCGCGACAACGTGGAGCTGCCCCTGCTCTACCGGCCGGGGGTAGGCGGCACCGAGCGCCGCCGCCGCGCCCTCGCCGCCCTCGATAAGGTGGGGCTCAATGCCCGCACTGGCCACTTCCCGGCGCAGCTCAGCGGCGGGCAGCGGCAGCGGGTGGCCATTGCCCGCGCCCTGGCCGGCGAGCCCGAAATTATCCTGGCCGACGAGCCCACCGGCAACCTCGACTCGGTGATGGGCGAAGAAATCCTAGACCTGCTGCTGGGGCTGAACCGCGAGCAGGGCACCACCCTCGTCATGGTTACCCACGACGAGCAGCAGGCCCTGAAAACGCAGCGGTTGATTCGGTTTTTTGATGGCCGGCAAGTGGCGTAATTCTGCCCTCTTGTCATTACGAGCGAAGCGCGGCAATCGCACCCAAACGAAACCAGAACGAGCTAGCAGAACGACCGGCGCGGGTGTCGTTCGGGTGCGATTGCTTCGCTGCGCTCGCAATGACAAATGGCTTTTAAACTTAATAATTCCATGCTTCTCTCCTACCTCAAAATTGCCTGGAAGGTCCTGCTCCGGCGCAAGTTTTTCACGGCCATCAGCCTGTTTGGCATCAGCTTCACGCTGATGATGCTGGTGGTGGTGTACGCCCTGTTTGACCACGCGGTGGGCGCGCGCCGGCCCGAGCTGCATACGGACAGACTGCTATTTATCAACCGTATGATACTGCAAGGGCCGGAGGCACAGGGTTCTTCCAGCCTGGGCTACAATTTCTTGCAGCGCTACGTGCAGACGTTGCGCGGCCCCGAAGCTATTTCCATTAGCCATGCCTACCCAACCAACATTGCGCTGTACGTGGGCCAGCAGGTGGTGAAGGCTGACCGTCGCTACACCGATGCCACTTTCTGGCAGGTGCTGAACTTTGATTTCGTGGCCGGCCGGCCATACAACGCGGCCGAGGTACGCGACGCGGCCCACGTACTGGTGCTCAATGAAACGGTGGCCCGTCGCTGCTTCGGCACCGCGACCGCCGCCGTGGGCCAGAGCCTACAGCTCGAAGGCCGCCCCTACCGGGTGGTGGGCGTGGTGGCCGACGTGTCCACTTCGCGCGAGTTGACCTACGCCGAGTGCTGGCTGCCCACTACCACTACCACGGCCGACCTGCGCGACCCCAACTACCAGGGCGAGTTTCAGGCCATCGTGTTGGCGCGGCGGGCTGCCGATGTGCCGGCCATCCAGGACGAATACCAGCGGGTGCTGCGCCGGGTGCCCGTGCCCGACCCGCAGCAATACAAGGAAATTCACTCCTACGCCCGCACGCTGCTAGCTCACTACATGACTAGCAACAGCAATGAGGCCGACCAGGGCGGCAACGCCGGGGCTTTCTGGCGGCGCTGGCTGGGGCTGGGGCTGCTATTTATCCTGCTACCCGCCCTTAACCTGGTCAATATCAACGTGAGTCGCACCCTAGAACGGTCCTCCGAAATTGGGGTGCGCAAGGCTTTCGGGGCCACGGCCGGGCGGCTGGTGGGGCAGTTTTTGGTTGAGAACGTGCTGCTGACGCTGGTGGGCGGGGTGCTGGGCCTGGGCCTGGCGGCGGGAGTGCTGCACCTACTCAATACCAGCCACTTGATTCCTTACGCCCACTTGGGACTGAACGGGCGCGTGTTTGGAGTGGGGCTGGCGCTGGCGCTGGTGTTCGGGCTGCTATCGGGGGCTTACCCGGCTTACAAGATGTCAAAACTACCAGCCAATCAGGCTCTTAAAGGAGAAATTACCGTATGATACGCCACGTAATTACCCTGATGTGGAACCGCCGCCGGGCCAATGCCCTGCTGGTACTGGAGATTTTTCTGGCCTTCGTGGTGCTGTTTGCGGTGGGCACGCTGGGCACCAGCCTATGGCAGAACTACCGCCAGCCGCTGGGCTTCCGCTACGACAACGTGTGGCAGGTAAATATCACCTCCGGCACCCAGTCCAAGGCCGAGGGCCTAGCCACCCTACAACTGGTGCTGGCCAACCTGCGGGCCACCCCCGGCGTGGAAAGCGTGGCCGTGACGGCCTCTAATACTCCCTTTTCCTTTAATAATAGCCTTACTTCGCTCGACTTCATCAACCCGCACACGGGCACCAAGCTAGCCGTTAATAACGTTAACCAATACCCGGTGGGGCCGGAGCTGCGTGAGCTGCTGGGGCTGCGCGTGGTAGCGGGCCGCTGGTTCGACCCAGCCACCGACGCGCTACTAGGTCCCCACCCGGCTGTGGTGATTGACGAACGGCTGCAACGCGCCCTATTGCCGGGGGGCGAATCGGCGCTGGGCCAATTGCTGACTATGAACGAGCAGCAGATGCGGGTGGTGGGCCTGGTGCAGGCCTACCGCACTGACGGCGAGCTGGCCGAGCCGCTGCCCGCTATATTCGGGCCGATAATGCCCCGCGATACGCTGTTTCTACCCACGACGATGCTAGTGCGGGTGCGGGCCGGCAGCGGTGCGACGCTCGAAAAGCGCCTATCCGACGACATCCGCCGCATCGGGCCGGGCTGGTCAAGCACCATTCGCACGCTGTCCGAAATGCACGAGAGCCAGATGAAGCAATTACTGACGAAGCCCCTACTATTGGGCGTGATGAGTGTGTTTTTGCTGCTCAACGTGGCACTGGGACTGTTTGGAGTACTGTGGCTGGCTATCAGTGCTCGCCGCTCCGAGTTGGGCGTGCGCCGGGCTTTGGGAGCACCGGCCGGGGCCATTGCGCGCCTGATAGTAGGCGAAACGCTGGTTTTGACCACCTTCGGGCTGGCGCTGGGGCTGCTGGTGGCGGTGCAGTTTCCGCTGCTGGGCGCGTTCGACGCGCCGGCCGGCGTGTACCTCACGGCGATGGCGCTGGCCGCCGGCGGCCTCTACCTGCTGGCGGCGGCCTGCGCGCTCTACCCCAGCCGGCTGGCGGCGGGCATTCAGCCGGCCGTGGCCTTGCGGGAGGAATGAGGGGGTAGGGCGGGCGTTGGGGTAAGGTTTGGGCGGGTTGGGATAATCTTTTTCTTGAGGCAACTTGCTGCCCGCACCTTTGCGACAACTGGTAGGTGTAGGATATTAATAACCGCCAATTTTTTTCCTACCCTCGTAACGAACGCCTAACTGCCCCGGTACCCGCCCCAAACCCTCAACTCATTAAACCATTCCCTCATCCACCGCATGAAAAATCTCCTGCTCACCGCCCTGCTCAGCGCCGCCGCGCTGGTGCCCGCTTTCGCCCAAAACACGCAGGTGCGCCCCTTGGCCGCCTTCCACGCCATCAAGGTGGGCAGCGGCATTTCGCTCGAACTCACGGCCGGCCATAGTCAGCGGGTGGAGGTGAGCGCCTCCTCGACCGAGGACCGCGACCGCATCACGACCACCGTGAGCAACGGCACGCTCGTCATCAGCTACGACCGGGCGGGTTTGTCGGGGATGTTCCATTCCAGCCGGCAGCTGCGGGTGGCCGTCACCGCCGACCAGCTCACGGCCCTGGCGGCGGGCAGCGGCTCGTCGGTGGAGAGCAGCGGCAACATCGCCGCGGCCGGGAGCTTTGAGCTGGCCGTCTCGTCGGGCGCGTCGCTGCGGGCCGAGCTGGGCACCGCCGCCCTCACCGTGCGCGAGAGCAGCGGCAGCACCGTGGCCCTGAGCGGCCACGCCGCCAGCCTCGACCTGCAAGTGGGCAGCGGGGCCACTTTCAACGGCAAAAACCTGCAAACCGACCGCTGCCGCGCCCAGGCCAGCAGCGGCAGCTCGGTGCGCGTGGCCGTGAAAGACGACCTCGTGGCCGACGCCAGCAGCGGGGCCAGCGTCAGCTACAGCGGCTCGCCGCAGGTAACCAAGCACGTGAGCAGCGGCGGCAGCGTGAGCGGCCACTAATTATCTGAACCACGGATTCGGGCGGATTTTTCGGATTAGTCGGATTTTGTGGACGAGTGCTTAGGCCGCGCCTGAACTACGCCTGGGCCACTTTTACCTTCTGGGGCCTGGGCGGCTTCGCTCGAAAAGGAGCGCGGCTCATCTACAAAATCCGTCAAATCCGTGGTTCAACCTAAAGCGCCGTCCACAAAATCCGACTAATCCGAAAAATCCGCCCGAATCCGTGGTTCAGATAGTAATCGTTGACGACGACCTCGCCATCCGCACTTCGCTGCGGCTGCTGCTCAAGCAGGCCGGCTACGCCCCCGCGGCCGTGGCCGGCCCCGCCGAAGCGCTGGCCGCCGTGCGGGCGGCGGTGCCCGCTTTGGTGCTGCTGGATATGAATTTTTCGGCCGAGACGAGCGGGGCCGACGGGCTGGCGCTGCTGGCGGAGCTGAAAAAACTGGCTCCCACGCTGCCGATTATTTTGCTCACGGGCTGGGGTAGTATTGGGCTGGCGGTGGCGGGCATGAAGGCGGGCGCGGCCGAGTTCGTCACCAAGCCCTGGCAAAACGAGGCGCTGCTCCAGACCATTGCCACCACTTTGCAGCTGGCCGCGCCGGCTGGCCCTACCCCCCCGCCCGGCCGGCAAGCGCTGGACCGGCAGTTTGATTTCAAAAACATTATTGGCGAAGATGCGCAGCTGCTGGCCGTGCTGCGGCAGGTGGGCCAGGTGGCCGCCACCGATGCCTCGGTCTTAATTGAGGGCGAAAGCGGCACCGGCAAGGAGCTGATTGCCGAGGCCCTGCACCAGAACAGCCACCGGCGCGGCGGCCCCTTCGTGAAGGTGAACCTGGGCGGCATCTCGTCGTCGTTGTTTGAGAGCGAGTTGTTTGGGCACCGGCGCGGGGCTTTCACCGATGCCCGCGCCGACCGGGTGGGCCGCTTCGAACTGGCCAACGGCGGCACTATTTTTCTGGATGAAATCGGGGAGCTGGAGCTGGCCAGCCAAGTCAAGTTGCTGCGCGTGCTGCAAGACCGCACCTACGAGATGCTCGGCGACTCGCGCCCGCGCCGCCTGGACCTGCGCGTGGTGGCCGCCACCAATAAAAACCTGGCCGAGCTGGTAGCGCAGGGCCGCTTCCGGGAGGATTTATTCTACCGCCTCAACCTCATCACCCTGCGCCTACCCCCCCTGCGCGAGCGGGCCACCGATATTCCGGCCCTGGCCCGGCACTTCGGGCGGCAGCTGCAAAATACCTACCAGCGCCCCGGCCTGCGCCTGAGTCCGGCCGCCGCCCACTGGCTGCAAGCGCAGCCGCTGCCCGGCAACATCCGCGAACTGAAAAACCTGGTGGAGCGCGCCGCCCTCACCACCCCCCACGACGAGCTAACGCCCGCCGATTTTCAGGCCCAGCCGCTTCCTTCACCCATTCACCTACTCGCTCATTCACCTCTGCCCGCCCCCGGCTCCATGACGCTGGAGGCGCTGGA
This sequence comes from Hymenobacter psoromatis, assembly GCA_001596155.1. Taxonomy (NCBI): domain Bacteria; kingdom Pseudomonadati; phylum Bacteroidota; class Cytophagia; order Cytophagales; family Hymenobacteraceae; genus Hymenobacter; species Hymenobacter psoromatis. The sequence goes on from CP014771.1 coordinate 2,211,621, forward strand.
GGAGGAGATGATACGCCAGAGCGTGGCGCATTATCAGGGCAATTTGAGTAAGGTGGCGCGGGCGCTGGGGCTGAGCCGGGGGGCGCTTTACCGAAGGCTGGATAAGTTCGGGATTCCTTATAATGAGTAGAATAGGTCGCCCTCCACGGGTCACCTCACCCCCCGGCCCCCTCTCCCGTGGAGAGGGGGAGACACGGAGTCAATTAAAATTTGAGAGTTAAAACTCAACCCCATCTCTTAACTCTTCTCTTTTAACTCAATCGTCAGGCTCCCCCTCTCCACGGGAGAGGGGGCCGGGGGGTGAGGTAACCCGCGGAGGGCGACTGCCCGAACTTTACTACCTCACAAAATGCGCCTGCGCCTAGCGCTTTTCCTCCTACCCCTCTACGCCGTGCTGGTGGCGCTGGCGGCGCAGGTGCGCCTAACCAACCCGACCTTATTCATTACCTGTGAGGCTACTATCCTCATCAGCGCCGTCCTGACGTGGCGGCTCTACCAGGACCTGGCCCGACCGACGCGGCTTATCGAGGCGGGCACGGCGGCGCTGGCGGCGCAGGATTTCAACCTGAAATTCATCCCCGTGGGCCAGCCCGAGCTGGACCGGCTCATTGGGGTTTATAACCAGATGCTCGACGCGCTGCGGCAGGAGCGCATTGGCCAGCACGAGCAGAGCGTGCTGCTGGAACGGCTTATCGGGGCCTCGCCGGCGGGCGTGCTGCTGTTCGATTTCGACGGGAATATCACCAGCGCCAACGCGGCGGCGGCGCGGGCGCTGGGCCAGCCCGCTGCCGCGCTGGCCGGGCAAGCCGTGGCGGCCCTACCCCCACCCTGGGGCGCGGTGCTGGCCGGGCTGCCGGCCGGCGAGCCCGCCACGCTACGCCTGCCTACCGGCCACACCTACCGGGCGGCGGCGGCGCACTTCCTCGACCGGGGCTTTCAGCGGCGCTTCGTGGTGCTGGAAGAGCTGACGCAGGAAATATTAGCCGAGGAAAAGCAGGCTTACGAGCGCCTTATCCGGCTGATGGCCCACGAGGTCAACAACTCCATCGGGGCGGTGAACTCGCTGCTAGGCAGCTTCCGGCACTACGCGCCGCAGCTGGCGGCGGCCGACCAAGCCGACTTCACGCAGGCCCTCGACGTGAGCATCGCCCGCAATACGCAGCTCGCCGACTTCGTGGCCGGCTACGCGCGGCTGGTGCGCCTGCCCGCTCCCGCCCCGCACCCCCTCGACCTGCACCAGCTGCTGCGCGACCTCGGCCACTTGCTGGCCGCTCAGAGCGCCGCCCAGGGCGTGGCCTGGCACTGGGAGCTGGCCCACGCCGGCCCCCTACCCCTCGTGGCCGACTCGCAGCTACTGACCCAGGCCCTGCTCAACGTGGCCAAGAACGCGCTCGAAGCCATCGGGCCGGGCGGCGGCCACGTGTGGGTGCGCACCACGGCCGCGCCCCCTACTCTCACTCTGGAGAACGACGGCGCGCCGCTCACGCCCGAAGTGAACCAGCGGCTGTTCACGCCCTTTTTCAGCACCAAGCGCGACGGGCAGGGCATCGGCCTACTGCTGGTACGCGATATTCTGCGGGCGCACGGCTTCGCCTTCCGGCTCGAAACGGGGGCGAACGGCCGCACGGCTTTTAGCATGCGGCTGGCGGGATAGGGCGGCTGTTGGGAAGGCGTCGGGGAGGCGTTGGGGCGGGCTGCTGGCTTTTTTGCCGGCTGTCCGCTCGTCGTAAGAACAAACGGCGCGCACGACGAGCGGACAGCCGGCGAAAAAGCCGGCAGCCCGCCCCGGCACCGCCCAAGGCCCGAATTCTATACTTCCGAAACTGGTAGTCTGCACCCCTACCCTACCCGGCCAGTCGTATCTTTACCCGGCCATGTCGCGCCGCCCCTACCCTACCCCTCACCGTTTGCTCAGCGCCTTGTTGGCGCTGCTGGTGCTGGCTACGTCGGTGGGCCTCACGGCCGAGCGGCATCGCTGCCGCATCAGCGGGCGCAGCACGGTGGCGCTGTCGCTGCCGGGGCTGGCGCAACCGCAGTCGGATGCGCCCACCAAGCGGGGCCAGGCTTGCGGCAAGCGCCGCGCCGACGGCTGCTGCGACGTGAGCCACTCGCAGCACAAGCTCAATGCCCAGAGCGCGGACGCCGGCCTGGCCAAGTGGCTGCCTGCTGCGTCGCCGGCCCTACCCCCGGCTTTGCTGCCAATCCCTTTGTGGACGGGCAAGCTCGTCGCCGCGCCGCTGGCGGTGGGTGTGGCCGTGGGCACGGCGGCCAACTCGTCGCCGCCCGGTGCGGCGCGGGCGGGGCGCGTGCTACTGGCGCGTCACTGCACGCTTATCGTCTAGCTTTTTCTGACAACTACCGACTTGGCTTGGGGCCAGGCGGGTTTTTTGTGTTTCAGAAACAGCTAACTACCAGACGATATGAACCGTGCGAGCGGCTATAGTCCGCGCCTTTTTTTATTCTTACTGAGCCTGGGCCTGCCGCTGTTGAGCCGCGCCCAAAGTGGCGCGGCCGTGCGCGGCGAGGTGCACGAAACCAGCGGCGTGGCCCCGCTGCCCGGCGCGGTGGTGCGCTGGCTGCTGCCGGCCGGGGCCAGCGGCCCCACCACCGCCACCGACGCGGCCGGCGCGTTCGTGCTGCCGTTTCCGGCGCAGGCCAGCCACCGCGTTATCGTGAGCGCGCTGGGCTACGCCGCCGACACGGTGGCCGTGCCCACCACCACTACTACCCCTTATTTGCGCATCAACCTGCGTGGCGGCGCGGCGCTCGGCGACGTGACCGTGACGGCGCGGGCGCTGGCCTACTCGGCCAAGTCGGTGAGCAGCATGCAGACTATCAGCGCCCACGACCTCACCAAATCGGCCTGCTGCAACCTGGCCGAGAGCTTCGAAACCAACGCCGCCGTGGAGGTGAGCACTTCCGATGCCGTGAGCGGGGCCAAGCAGATTCAGCTGCTGGGCCTCGACGGGGCGTATTCGCTGCTGACCATTGACAACCAGCCGGCCCTGCGCGGGCTGTCGGCTCCCTACCGGCTGGGCTACCTGGCGGGGCCGTGGATTGGCAGCATCGACATCATTAAAGGCATGGGTTCGGTGGTGAATGGCTACGAGGGCATCTCGGGCCAGGTCAATATTCAGCTCAAAGAGCCCGACCTCACCGACCAGCTTTTGCTGAATGCCTACGTGAATGACCTGGGCAAATTTGACCTGAACGCGGTGGCTTCGCAGCGCTTCAATAAGAAGTGGAGCAACGTGCTGCTGCTGCACAACGATTACCTGGGCAACCGCGTGGACCGCAACGGCGACGGTTTTCTGGACCTGCCGCTGACCAACCAGCTCAACGCCTACGACAAGGTGAAGTATAAGTCGGGCACCGGCCTGGTGGCCGAGCTGGGGGTAGGGGCCATTCGGGAAACGCGGCAGGGCGGGCAGGTGGGCTTTCGGGAGGGCGGGGCCGACGCCTACCGCGCGGCCTACGGCACCAGCCAGACCACCCACCGCTACACGGCCCAGGCGCGCACCTCATATACCTGGCCGGGCCGGCCGTTTCAGAGCCTGGGCCTGCTGGTGAACGGCACGAGTCATGATTTTACCTCAACGTATTCATACCGGCAGGACACCGGGCCGCGCCAGTACGACGGCCACCAGAACACCGGCCAGGCTACCCTGCTGTTTCAGAGCGTGCTAGGCGACACGCGCCACACCTACCGCACGGGCCTGAGCTTTTTGTACGATGACTACCGCGAGCACCTCGGCGACGGCCGCTCGTACCTCACCGACACGCCCGCCATCGTGGATGCGCGCGAAAACCGCCGCCGCACCGAGCGCGTGCCCGGTGCCTTTGCCGAATACACCTACAACAACGCCCACAACCTGACCGCCGCGCTGGGCCTGCGCACCGACTACCACAACCTCTACGGCTGGCAGGTGACGCCGCGCTTCAACCTGAAATATGACGTGGCGCCGGCCACCGCGCTGCGCGTGTCGGCGGGCAAGGGCTTCCGGGTGCCCAACCCGATTGCCGACAACGCGGCCATGCTGGCCAGCGCCCGCGAGTTCTACATCGGCCCCAACCTGCGCCCCGAAACGGCCTGGAACCTAGGCGGTTCGCTCACGCACTACGTCCAGGTGCTGGGCCGGCCGGCCACGCTGGTGCTTGACTATTACGACACGGTATTCAAGAACCAGCTGGTGGCTGACATGTACACCAGCCCGCAGTTTATCATTCTCGAAAACCTGGAGCCCGGCGCGCGCTCCTTTGCCCGCAGCGCGCAGGCCGAGGTGCAGGCCGAGCCGCTCAAGGGCCTGCAGGTGAAGGCCGCCTACAAGTGGCTCGACGTGCGCAGCACCTACGCCGGCCAGCTCCTGCCCAAGCCCCTGACGCCCCAAAACCGCGCCTTCCTGAACCTGGGCTACGCCTCGGCCTTCGATAAGTGGCGCGCCGACCTCACGGTGCAGTGGTACGGCACCCGCCCGCTGGCCCACCTGCCCGCCGATGGCACGGGCGGCGGCCATATGCACGGCACCGGCACCGCCGGCCTGGCCTATGCCCCGCGCTATGCCGTGGTCAACACCCAGATTACCCGCGCCTTCAAGCGCCTGGAGGTGTATGCGGGCGTCGAAAACCTCACCAATTTCCGCCAGCCTGACCCCATCCAAAATGCCGCTACCCCCTTCAGCAGCGGCTTCGACGCGGCAATGGTGTGGGGACCGGTGTACGGCCGCCTGACCTACGCCGGCCTGCGCTACCGCATCGAGTAGCGCGAACTTTCCAGTTCGTGCGCGAGCGCCAGCGAGCATCCCGCGCAAGTAGGCGTTCGCGCTAAGTGGCGCGGGATGCTCGCTGGCGCTCGCGCACGAACTGGAAAGTTCGCGCTACTTCTCTCGCAACTTATTTCTTCTTTATTTTCTTTTTGATTTCATGAAAGCTCTCGCATTTTCCCTGCTCACGCTGCTGGGCACCGGCACCGCCGCCCTGGCCCAAACCGCCCCCGTGGCCGCCACAACCGCTAAAAAAGGCACCGAGATGGTGCAGTTCAAGACCTCAGCCGTGTGCGATATGTGCAAGGCGCGCCTCGAAAAAAGCCTGGCCTACGAAAAAGGCGTGCAGGCCGCCAACCTCGACGTGCCCAGCAAAGTACTGACCGTCACCTACAACCCGGCCAAAACCACGCCCGACGCCCTGCGCGCCGCCGTGCAGAAAACCGGCTACGACGCCGACCAGCTCACCGCCGACGCCCGCGCCTACGACCGCCTGCCCGACTGCTGCAAGAAAACAACCGCTACCCACTAAATCACGGATTACGCGGATTTTAAACGGATTTCACGGATTTTGTGGACGATTAATACTCGCAGAGCCTACGTAAATCGTCCACAAAATCCGTGAAATCCGTTTAAAATCCGTGTAATCCGTGGTCTTTTTTGAATGATGAAAAACCCGCCTACCCCCCTGCCCGCCGGCAAAGACCAGCTGCACCCGCGCAGCCGCCACCGCGACCGCTACGATTTTGCTCAGCTTGTGCGCAGCAGCCCCACGCTGGCCGCCTTTGTGCGGGATAATGAGTTTGGGGAAGCCTCCATCGACTTTGCCGCCCCGGCCGCCGTGAAGGCGCTGAACCAAGCGCTGCTGCGGCACTTTTATGGCGTGGCGCACTGGGATATTCCGGCCGACTACCTGTGCCCGCCCATTCCGGGCCGGGCCGATTACGTGCATTATCTAGCTGATTTACTGGCTACTAGCAACCTCGGGATTATTCCGGGGGGTAGGGCGGTGCGGCTGCTCGATATTGGCGTGGGTGCCAACTGCATTTACCCCATCATCGGGCACCGTGAATACGGCTGGCGCTTCGTGGGGACCGATACCGACGCCGTGGCCCTGCGCGCCGCCAAAAATATCGTGGCCGCCAATCCCGAGCTGGCCGGTACCATCGACTGCCGCTTGCAACCCGACCCGGCGCACGTGCTGAAAGGCATTATCAACCCCGGCGAGGTGTTCGACGCCACCATCTGCAACCCGCCCTTCCACGCCTCAGCGGCCGAGGCGGCGGCCAGCACCCAGCGCAAAGTGGCTAACCTGGGCCACGCCCGGCGCGCTGCCCCCGTGCGCAACTTTGGGGGCCAGGCCAATGAGCTATGGTCGCCCGGCGGCGAGGAAGAATTCGTGCGCCGGCTCGTGGCCGAAAGCCGGCAGTTCGCCCGCAGCTGCTACTGGTTTACTACCCTCATCTCCAAAAAAACGACGCTGCTCAGCATACAGTACTTCCTCAAGCAAGCCGAAGCGGTGGAGGTGCGCACCATTGAAATGGCGCAAGGCCAGAAGAAAAGTCGCTTCGTAGCCTGGACTTTTCTAACCGAAGAGGAGCAGGCGACCTGGCGCGCCACGCGCTGGGAATCAGTTAAGAGTTTAAAGTGAAGAGTTAAAATACAGTCTGAACTGATTTTAGCTCTTCACTTTTAACTCTTAACTCTCAACTCACTTAGTCCGCCACAGGCGCCACCAGGGTAGGTAGGGCTGGTCGTGGTGCTCGTAGTGGTAGCCGAAAAAGTAGCAGCTCGCGAAGGCCCAGACGTGGTGCCGCAGCTGGCTGCGCGACTTGTGCTTGTTGTCTGCTTCGTGTTCGCCGCGGTGCGGCAGGTAGGTGCCGAAAAAGAATAATTGCAGCGTGGCCAGGATGGCCGGCACCATCCAGAAGGCGATGACATTGGCCTGCGGAAACCAGATTTTCAGCACGTTATACGTGGCGGCCATCGCCAGCACCTGCCACCAGGTCACGTAGTTCCAGGCGAAGCGTAGCAGCCAGGGCAGGAAGCCGGGGTGGTCAGTGGGGTGAAAATCGGGGTCGGCCTCGGTGCCCACGTGGCGGTGGTGGTCGTGGTGCTTGGGCAGCTGGTTTGGAAACCAGTTGTAGGCAAACAGCAGCGCGCACACCGTACCGATGGCATTATTCAGGCGCTTATTGGGGCTCACCACGCCGTGCATGGCATCGTGCGCCGTGATGTAAATACCAGTGTATAAGTGCGTTTGCACCAGCGCCAGCAGGTAGGGCGCGGGCGAGTGCCAATCGGGCCGGTAGCCGGCCAGCAGAAACGCCAGCAGCCCGGCCCAGCTCAGCATAATGAGCGCCGCCGACACTACCCCCTTGCCGGCCAGTGGCGCGGGCGCCACGCGGGCGGGCAGCGGGGCAATAAGTTGGGCGGACTGGCTGAGCATGGGCAACGGGGCACCCCAGGTGGGGACTAGGCAAATAACACTTCACAAACTAATTTGTCGGCTGAAAGATGCAGAAGTTTGCTCGAAATCTTGCCGCTTCCCGCCTGGCTACTACGTTTGCCCCGCGCTTGTCCTTTTCCCACCTGCCCATGTCCCTACCCCCCCCGGCCCGCTTGCTCTCGGTGCTGCTCTTTGCTTTTGGCCTGCTGGCTGGCCCCGCCCGTGCCCAGTCGGGGCTGATTCAAAACGCCGCCGCGCGCCGCGTGCTCAGCCTCAACGGCAGCTGGAACTACATCATCGACCCCTACGAAAACGGCTTCTACAACTACCGGCGAGAGCCCTTCGACGAGTCAAAATCAGGCAAGGGTGGCTATTATGACAACCAGAAAGCCAGCAGCGCGCAGGAGTCGGAATTGATTGAGTATAACTTCGATAAGTCGGCCACGCTGCAAGTGCCGGCCGATTGGAACTCGCAGGATGACAAGCTTTTGTATTACGAAGGCACCATTTGGTACAAGAAGAATTTTACGCTGAAACCCCAGCCGGGCAAGCGGTATTTTCTGTATTTTGGGGCCGTGAACTACGAGGCGCACGTGTACCTCAACGGCAAAAAGCTGGGCATGCACCGCGGCGGCTTCACGCCCATTCAGTATGAAATTACCGACCGACTGAGCGCCAGCGGCGATAATTTCGTGGTGGTGAAGGCCGACAACACCCGCCACGCCGACGCCGTGCCCACCCTCAACACCGATTGGTGGAACTACGGCGGCCTCACCCGCGACGTGTACGTGGCCGAAACGCCCGGCACCTTCATCAAAGACTACGAGGTGCAACTGGCCAAAGACGCGCCAACCACGCTGGCCGGCTACGTGCAGCTGAGCGGGGGGGGTAGGGCCGGCCAAACCGTGACGCTGAGCATCGCGGAAGCCGGCATCCGGCAGACGCTGACGACCGATACCGCCGGCCGCGCCACCTTCCGGTTTTCGGCCAAGAAGCTGCAACTGTGGTCGCCGCAAAGCCCTAAGCGCTACGCTGTAAGCCTGAGCAGCGGCGGCGACGTAGTGCAGGATAAAATTGGTTTCCGCACTATTCAGACGCGGGGCCAGGACATTTTGCTGAACGGCAAATCGACGTTTTTGCGCGGCATTTCCATTCATGATGAAAACCCGCTGATACCGGGCCGGGCGCGCAGCGAGGGCGACCTGCGCATGTTGCTCACCTGGGCTAAAGAGCTGGGCTGCAATTACGTGCGCCTGGCTCACTACCCCCACAACGAGCTGATGCTGCGCCTGGCCGACGAGATGGGCCTGCTCGTGTGGGCCGAGGTGCCGGTGTACTGGACCATTGCCTGGGAAAACCCCGCCACCTATCAAAACGCCGAAACCCAGCTCACGGACCTCATCAGCATCGGAAAAAACCGCGCCAGCATCATCATCTGGTCGGTGGGCAACGAGACGCCGCTGAGCGAGCCGCGCCTGAAATTCATGACCAGCCTGGTCAAAAAAGCGCGCTCCCTGGACGATACCCGCCTGCTGGCCGCCGCCCTGGAACTGCATCAGGAGGGCACCGTGCTGCGCGTGGACGACCCGCTGGGCGAATACCTCGACCTAACGAGCTTCAACGAGTACGCCGGCTGGTACATGGGTTCGCTCGATGATATTACGAAGTTTCGCTTTGATATCAAATACCATAAGCCCGTCATCATCAGCGAGATGGGGGGTAGCGCGCTGGGCGGCTACCACGGCGACGCCCACACCCGCTGGACCGAGGAATACCAGGCCGCCCTCTACCAAAACCAGTTCCAGATGCTGAGCGGCATTTCGGGCCTGCGCGGCATGACGCCCTGGATACTGGCCGACTTCCGCGCCACCCGCCGCCAGCACCCGGTGTACCAGAACGGCTTCAACCGCAAGGGCTTGATTTCCAACACCGGCCAGAAGAAAAAAGCCTTTTTCGTGTTGCAGGAATACTACCGCCAGCAGGCCGCCAAATACGAAAGCAAGTAAGTAGCCACTTAACCTTTTATCGGGAGCCGTTCGCTTCTGCGTCTTTTGCGCAAACTTCCGCGTCCTCCGCGGGCTAAAAACGCCTGGGCTGGGTTAAGGTACCACCGTCCTACCCCCTCAAAACCGCTCCAACGCGTCGCGTACCTGCTCCATCAGCCACATGGGCGTGCTGGTGGCCCCGCAGATGCCCACCGACTGGCCGGGCGCAAACCACGAGGGGCACAGCTGCTCGGTATTGGACACGAAATGCGTGCGCTCATTGGTGTCCTTGCACACTTGGTAGAGCACCTTGCCATTGGAGCTTTTGGTGCCCGACACGAACACCACCTGGTCGAACTGCGCCGCGAAGCGCCGCAGGGCCTCGTCGCGGTTGCTCACCTGCCGGCAGATAGTATCGTTGGCGTTGATATTATAGCCGCGCGCAATCAGCTCATTCTTAATACGATAGAAGGAATCCGTGCTCTTGGTCGTCTGGCTGTAAAGCGTGATGTTTGCGGGCAGCTCGTGGCGCAGCAGCTCATCGAGGCTTTCAAATACCACGGCTTCGCCGCCCGTCTGGCCCAGCAGGCCGAGCACTTCGGCGTGGCCGTGCTTGCCGTAGATGTAGATTTTTTCGCGGCGGTCGAAGCTGGTTTTAATGCGGTTCTGGAGCTTGAGCACCACCGGGCAGCTGGCATCGATGAGGGTCAGGTTGTTTTCCATCGCCCGCTGGTAGGTGCTGGGCGGCTCGCCGTGCGCCCGAATAAGCACCGCCTCGTCGCGCAGACCGTGAAATTGCTCGTGGTCGATGATGCGTAAGCCCTTGTGTTCCAGGCGCTGCACTTCCTCATCGTTATGCACGATATCGCCCAGGCAGTACAAATACCCCTGCTCTTCGAGCAAGTCTTCGGCCATCTGAATGGCGTAGATTACGCCAAAGCAGAAGCCGGAGTTAGGGTCAATACGAACGCTGAGGCGCAAACCAGACTGCATATCGCGAATCTAACCCGGAACCAAGCGAAAGGTTGTGCTTTCCGGTCCAAATTCTGCACTCTGCTTATCTGCCTACCCTTTCACGTGAGCCAAACGCTGGGCCTCGTCGTCGCTCACGTGCCCCCGGCCCACCAAAAAGCCGCGCACCGTTTCAAAGGCCTCGGCATCCATGCCCGATTCGGGGTGCTGCAAGGCGGCATTCAGCAAGAAAGCTTTGTCCTCATCTACGTGCTTACTCAGACCCAGGAAAGGGGGTAGGTTGCTCTCGACGGAGAAGCGCAGGAAGCGGATTTCGGCGTTGTCGCCGTCGAGGCCCACGGCCTGGTCGAAGGTGCGAGCCGCCTGCTGCACGTAGGTAAGCTTGTTGAGCATCGACGCATCGCGGGCCTTAATAGCCTCAGAAGCAGCCTTATAACCCAGCACCAGGGCATCCTGACCGGCATAGTCTTGCAGCAGGCTGTAGAATTTTTCGCCGGCCTGCTTGTCGGCGGCGGCTTGCTCGTAGTGGCGGCGCAGGGCGGCCGGCTGGTAGGGCGACATAGTGGAAATGCGAAGTGGAGGGCGGCCCGCCGCCCCAGAAGCCGCAGGCAGCGCGCTCAGCAGGGCAAAAACAAGCAGTCTTTTCATAGGCACAAAGCTAGGGGCAGCGTCGGTTGCCGCGCTGCCCACCCCAACGCCGGGCTGGCCCGCTTGGTGCCCTACCCCCCCCTATACCGCCCGTAGCCGGTAACGCAGCCACGAGCCAGCCAGCAGCAGCAGCTTGGTGTTGTCGGGCAGGCGCACGCGCTCGGCCAGCACCTGCCGGGCCGGTGCCTGCCGCAGCTTGTGAAACAGCTTGAGGTAATAGATATAAGCCAGATACACGCCCAGCCGCGCCGCCCGCGGCAGCTGCCGGATGCCCTCGTAGGCGGCCTCAAAATCGGCCCGAATGTCGGCTTCCACCGCCTGCTTGGCCGCGTCGTCAAACTGCTCGTAGCGCAGGCCGGGAAAATAAACCCTACCCCGCTCCTCGTAGTCGGAGCGAATATCGCGCAGGAAATTTACCTTTTGGAAAGCCGCGCCCAGCCGCCGGGCCGGCGCTTTCAGGCGCTCAAACTCCGCCGGCTGGCCCTGGCAAAACACGCGCAAGCACATCAGCCCTACCACTTCGGCCGAGCCATAGATGTACTGCTCGTACAGCTCCTGGCGGTAATTTTTATCCTCCAAATCCATTTCCATGCTCCGCAAAAAAGCATCAATAAATTCGTGGTCAATTTGATACGTATTCACTGCCCATTGGAAGGCGTGCAGCACCGGGTTCAGACTAAAGCCCGCCGCGATGGCCGCGTAAGTATCGCGCTCAAACTCGGCCAGCAGCGCCGCTTTGTCTTGGCTGTGAAAGGTATCCACGATTTCATCGGCCCAGCGCACGAAGCCATACACCGCATAAATGGCCCGGTGCAACGCCTTATCCAGCGTGCGGATGCCCAGCGAAAACGACGTGCTGTAGCGCCGCGTGATGAGCTGCGCGCACGCCAGGCTGGTGTCGGTAAAAAGGGCTATTTGGTCCATTTAGTCAGTAGAATCGGCTGTCATTGCGAGCGCAACGCAGTGGAGCGCGGCAATCTTTCCTTCACGCGAGGGTTACTAATCCAATGATACGGACGGCAAGGAAAGATTGCCGCGCTCCACTGCGTTGCGCTCGCAAGGACAACTGGCACTTACTTTTTAATTTCCTTCAAAACTTCGCCCGCCACTACCTGGCCCGAGATGAGCGAGGGCGGCACGCCTGGCCCCGGCACGGTAAGCTGACCCGTAAAATACAAATTATCAACCTTTTTACTCTTTAACGCAGGTTTGAGAATGGCGGTCTGTTTAAGGGTATTCGCCAGGCCGTAGGCGTTGCCTTTGAAAGAGTGATAGTCGACCACGAAATCGCGGTGGGCATAGCTGCGCTTATAAATAACGTGCTCCCGAATGGAATGGCCGCAATGCTTTTCAAGCCGGTTCATTAATAGGTTGTAATACTTTTCGCGAGTGGCCTCGGGGTCGTCGAGGTCGGGGGCGACGGGCACGAGCAAAAACAGGTTTTCCTGGCCTTCGGGGGCCACTGTGGGGTCAGTTTTGCTGGGAACCGAGGCGTAGAATAGCGGCCGGCTGGGCCACTGCGGCGCTTCGTAAATCTCGTGCGCGTGCTGGCTGAAATCCTCGTCAAAAAACAGGTTGTGGTGCCGTAGCCGGTCCAGCTTGCGGTTCACACCCAGGTAGAACAGCAGCGACGACGGGGCCATCGTGCGCGAGTCCCAATAGGCGGGCGAATAGTGCCGATACTCCGGTGCAAGCACTTGCTGCTCAATGTGATGGTAGTCGGCTCCGGCCACTACGGCATCAGCAGGCCAGAAGCCGGTGGCGGTGCGCACGCCGGTGGCGTGGCCGTTCTCGACCACGATTTCGCGCACTTCCTGGTCATATTCTATCCCTACTCCCTGCTCCTGGGCCAGGGCGACCATGCCGCGCACTATCTGGTGCATGCCACCCTTGGGATACCAGGTGCCGAGGGCCAGGTCGGCGTAGTTCATGAGCGAGTAGAGGGCAGGCGTGTTCTCCGGGGTAGCGCCCAGAAACAACACCGGAAACTCGATGAGCTTCAGCAGCTTGGGATGGCTGAAAAACTTACGGGCGTGCTTGGCCATGCTTTGCAGCAGGTCGAGGCGCACGGCTCCGCTGATGATTTCCCAATCGATAAACTCGGTAACTGAGCGGCTGGGCAAATGCACGAATTTGTTGATGCCAACCTCGTACTTGTACTTGGCCTGCGCCAGAAAGGCATCGAGCCGCCCCGCGCTGCCGGGCTCCAGGCCTTCGAACAGCTGCCGCAGCTCGGCCATGCTGGCTGGAATATCCACCGCGTCATCGCCCTCGAAGATGACCTGGTAGGAAGGGTCGAGGCGCACCAATTCGTAGTAATCGGCCACTTTTTTGCCGAATTTTTCGAAGTATTGCTCAAACACCCCCGGCATCCAGTACCAACTCGGGCCCATGTCGAAGGTAAAGCCCTGGGCCTCAAACACCCGCGCCCGGCCGCCGGGGCCGCTGTTCTTTTCCAGCAACGTTACGTGCCAGCCGGCCTGGGCCAGCGTGGTAGCGGCCGAGAGGCCAGCGAAGCCGGCACCAATAACAACGGCGGTAGGAATGCGGGGAGGAGAAGCCAACGGACGAAGCAAACTGAATAACGGGCCGCAAGCTACAATCCGACGCCGCACTTTGTTTTGGCTGCCGGCCCGCGCCGGGCGTCATTTTCGCCAGGCCAGGGGGTAGGGAAACAGATTTTCTAAACTCCTTTTTTATTCGTGCAATTTATTGATAATCAGTTTTTTATTTACAAAAATTAAAATTGATTGAAGTCCCACAAAGGGAAAAGTAAGGTTGCCGCAGCTCGGGGCAAGGCCGCACCTTTGGCGTAGTCGTGGGGGGTAGGCCATTAGGCCGCTCCCTACGCTACCACCCGCCCTTTTCTGAGTTATGAACCGACGAATATTCTTGTGGCGCGCGACGCTGGGCACGGGCCTGGCCTCGCCCCTACCCCCGCCGCGCTGGCCCGCTGGACAGAACCGCTGGCCTACGCCCGCTGGTCGCCGTCGCGGCGAGGGCGTTAGCGAGTTGATGCGTGACTACTTGCTGGCCCAGGGCATCCGGCCGGTGCACGGCGCGAACGACGATGCTCGCTGCGCTCGCACACGAACTGGAAAGTTGGCGCTACCTCCTACGACGTAATACGAAAAACGCCCGCCGCTTCCAATTATGGAAACGACGGGCGTTTAAGTTGTTACGAGGTGAAAAGCCTATTCCTCAACCACTTCTAATTCAGTGCTGACGCGCTCCGGCCCGGCAGGCGCGTACACTTTCAGGGCGGCCTTGAGGTCTTTGCGGGCGATGTGAATGCGATTTTTCACGGTGCCAATCGGGATTTGCAGCTTCTCGGCGATTTCGAGGTATTTGTAGCCGATATAGTACATCATGAAGGGCGTGCGGTAGTCGGTGCCCAGGCTGGCAATAGCCTCGTTGATGTCGCGCACCACGAAATCGGTGGTCGCGCCGTTGTGCGTGATGTAGTTCTCGTCGGTGTTGAAATACTGAAAATACTCCGTCGAATCGATGTTGGAACTACGTTTGGTTATCTTGTTATAGTTGTTGATGAAGGTGTTGCGCATGATGGTGTACAACCACGCCTTCAAGTTGGTACCCGCTTTAAACTTGTCCTTGTTGAGCAGCGCCTTCAGCAGCGTTTCCTGCACCAGGTCCTTCGCGTCATCCGCGTCGCGGGTGAGGTTCATGGCTACCGGGCGGAGCGCGGAAGATATTTTCTGCACTTGGGAGGTGAATTCCAGAGAAGTCATATTGTAGAAGGGTTCGTAGCAGAATCTTAAACAAAGATAATCCACAAGTGGGAAATTATAGTACCCGGCCGGCTATTTTTTCAACTATTTCGAGTACCTACATTAGTTGGCCAGACGGGCGCTCCTACTTACGCAAATGCTTTTTTTAGAGACGCATTTTCTACCTTATTTCTCTGCTACTTCTTCCCCAACATGCTGATTCACAAACGGAATCAAATCACGAAATTCGTGCAGGCACGCCAGTGGCAGGCAGCCTTCGGGCAGCCCGGCGGTTTGCACGGCCAGCGTTCCAAACAGCATAATGCTGGCCTCGGGGCACTGAGCGCGCAGCTCGGCGGCGTAGCTCTTCACTTGGCTGCGGGCCGGGGCAGTGGTGAGCACCGTGGCCAGCGCGGCGGGCCGAAACGTGCGCGCGGCGGCCACCACATCCACCAGCGGCAGGTTGGGCCCCAGGTACAGCACCTGGCAGCCGCGCGCCCGCAGGGCGTAGTTCATAAACAGCAGCGCCAGCTCGTGCCACTCGCCCTCGGGCAGGAACAGCAGCCAGCGCGGCGCATCGGCCTGGGCCAGCGGAATGAGGGGTAGGGCGTCGGCCGAGGCCATTAGCTCCTGGCGCAGCAGCTGGGCCACGAGGCGCTCCTGCGCCACGCTGAGCGAGCCCGCCTTCCACGACACGCTCAGGCGCTGGAGCAGGGGGTAGCCCAGGCGCAGGAGCGTTTCCTCGGTGCCCAGCTCGCCAATGGCCTCGTCGAAGTGCCGATGCAGGGCGGGCTCGTCGAGGTCGAGGGCCGCCGTGAGCAGCGCGTTGAGGCGCGGGCCGTCGGTGGGCTGCACCTCGTTGCACAGGGCCAGGGCGGCGGCCTGGCACTCTGCTTCGCTCAGGCGCACCACCTGCGAGATGCGCTGGCCGCGGCCGCACAGCGTGGCCACGTTGAGCAGGCGCCGCAGGTCCGCTTCCCCGTAGGTGCGGATGTTGGTGGCAGTTCTACTGGGTTTCAGCAAGTTGTAGCGCTGCTCCCAGATGCGAATGGTATGGGCCTTCACACCGGAGAGCTGTTCTAAATCGCTGATAGAATAATGCGCCACAAGTTTATTTTTTGGAAGAATAGCTGAAATTCCCGCCCCGGCCAGGGGCCAGCGGCGGGAAGCATATACTGGAATAAGTTATAACCTGCTCAGTATCAGCGCTGCGTTCGCTGGTGAGTTAATTCAAAAACCCTTCAAATAGTTTGCCAGGCGCTTCTGGTTCTTAATTCTTGATTCCTGGTTCGTAGTTCCTGGTTGTCTTTCAAATCAGGAACTAGGGCGTGAGGACAATAACGCCGGTTAATATATCTTTGTTGTTAATTTCTGATTTATGCGCCGTCACGAAGTTTCCGATGCCACTTGGGCCTTGGTCGCCCCTCACCTTTCCGGCAAAGCCACCGATTGTGGCGTGACGGCTACAGATAATCGCTTGTTTTTCAACGCTGTACTCTGGATTGCGCGTACCGGCTGTCCGTGGGCCGACTTGCCTGAACGCTTTGGCAAGACCAATTCCGTTTGCAAACGCTTTCGCCGATTAGCCCAAAAAGGGGTCTGGCTCCGCTTATTTGAGGCCGTCAAAACGCCGGATTTGGACTGGGTCATGCTCGATTCGACAGTCGTGCGGGCCCACCAGCATTCGGCTGGCCAAAAAAAAGCGACCCCGTTACCGAGTGCCTGGGCCGCAGCCGGGGCGGCATCGGCACCAAAATCCACGGCTGCGTCGACGCCTTAGGCAACGCCGTGCGCCTGATAGCCACTGAAGGCCAGGCCGGTGATAGCCCGCAGGCCCTGCCACTACTGGCGGACTTGGCACCGGGTAAAGTACTGGCTGACACGGCTTATGATAGCGATGAAACCCGCGCTTATTGCGCCCAACAGGGCATCGAGGCGGTCATTCCGAACCGTCCCAACCGACTGGAGCCAGCCTCGATAGACGAAGAAACCTACCGCGACCGCAACAAAATAGAGCGGTTTTTCGGTCGCCTCAAGCAATACCGACGACTGGCAACGCGCTATGAAAAAACCGTTGTTTCGTTTCTGGCTTTTTGGCATATGGCAGCAGCCATAGATTGGCTTCGATAATTGTCCTCACGCTCTAGGAACCTTTGCGGACGGCTTGCTGGCGGGCCAGCCGCAGGTATTTGGGCGACACCCAGAGCAGGCCAAATTCCTGCGAGTGGTCGCGGCCCTGGGTTTTGTGGTGCATTTTGTGGGCCATGTTGAGGGCGCGCAGATACACGCTATCGGTCTTTTTCCAGAATGGCAGGCGACCGTGAATGAGGCCGTCGTGCACGAAAAAATACACCGTGCCGTAGGCGGCAATCCCTACCCCCACCCAGAACCACCACCGCTGCCCATCGTCGCCGGTGACGAACAACACTGCCGAAATAGCCCCATAAATCACAAAGAACCAGTCGTTTCGCTCAAACGGGCGAGGGCTGGGCCGCACGTGGTGCGAGCGGTGCAGCACCCACAGCGGCCCATGCTGCACAAATTTGTGCATGAACCACGCCCAAAATTCCATGAAGGCGAAGGTGGCGAGGGTGACAGAAATGGCGGTAATAGGATTCATAGCAAGAAAACAACTGTCATTGCACTCGCAATGACAGTATTTGAAGGATTACCAATCCAGCTTTTCTTTGTTCAAAAACGCGGCAATGCCGCGGCGGCAGTCGTCGGAGGCGCGGGCGGCGGCGTTGCGCTCGGCGGCATAGCGCAGGCCGTCTTCGAGGGCCAGCTCGGGCAGGCGCGCCAGGATTTCTTTGGTGATTTCGATGCTGTGGCCCGAGTTTTCGCGGGCCAGGCGTAGGGCGTAGTCGCGCACGGTGTCGGCCAGTTGGTCGGGCTCAGCAATAAACGTAATGAGCCCATAGTCAAGAGCTTGCTGAGCCGTGATGGTGTCGCCGCTCAGCAGCAGCTGCTTGGTGCGGGCCTCGCCGATGCGGCGCACCAGGAACACGCTGACCACGGCGGGCAGGAAGCCAATCTTGACTTCAGTGTAGCCAAATTTGGCCTCGGGCACGGCAAAGGTGATGTCGCAGAGCGTGGCCAGGCCGCAGCCGCCGGCCAGCGCGTGGCCCTGCACCTGCCCAATTACCAGCTTTTTAAGCGTATAAATCTGGTGAAAGAGCTGCATGAGGTGCGTGCTGTCGGCCAGGTTTTCCTGGTACGTATTGTCTTGCAGCTCTTGCAGATACTTGAGGTCGGCCCCGGCGCAGAACACCTCGCCGGCAGCGCGCAGGATGATAACTTTTACCTTATCGTCGGTTTCAGCCTGCTCGAAGGACTGCTTCAATTCCGTTACTACATTGGCACTAAGCGCGTTGCGCTTAGCGGGGCGATTGAGCGTGATATAGGCGAGGCGGTCCTGCACTTCGTATTGCAGAAAGCGCAGCGTATCGAGTTCGGGCGAGAGGTCAGTCATAATAGATAAGCTACGCTAAAAACGGCGGCGGGGGTTGAACGGCACAAGTTAGCGGAATATTCTATAGACTCGCTGAAGAGGGATGGGAGGTTGCTTTGACGAGAATTTATCATTCTTAATTTTTAATTCCCGTCGGGCAACTCATAAGTAAACGCGCCTTGCTCGTTCACGTCCCAGGTACGGAAGCCGGCGGCGCGCAGGGCCGAATCCTGGCGGGCCACGTACCAGCGCTTGCAAGACGAGTCGAACACGACCCGCGCCTGACGGCCGAAATGCGCGGCCAGCGCGTCGGGGTAGAGGTGCGGGTTGCGGCGCAGGATTATTACATCGGCCGGCAGCGGGGGGGTAGGGGCGGCGGCCAGCCGGCGCAGGCTGCCGCTCACGAAAGCCACGCGCAGGCCGCGCCACTGGGCCAGCACCAGCGGCGCGGGCGGGTAGCGGTGGGTGCGCTCGGCGCTATCGGGGGCGGCCACGAGGCGGGCGGGCACGGTGGCTCCAAGCCAGCCCACGCGGTAGCGCGGCTGGCGGACGCGCCGCAGTATCAGGCTGGGTTTGAGGCGATAGGTGCGCTCGGTTTCGGAGAGGGGTAGGGAATCGGCGGTGACGAACTCGGGCGCGGCCCCTTGCCAGAAACCCACCACCGAGCGGCGCGGAATGCTGTACACCACAAACTCGCGGCGCGGGTCCCCGGCCCGCGCCTCGGCCACCCGGCTGCCGCCGTAGAGAGCCAGCAGCGCCACGCACCAGCCTGCCCAGGCCAGCCGCCGCGACGCCAGAAACACGCACCCCGCGCCGATAATCAGGAAAACCAGCAGCGTCTGGCCCTGGCTCAAATGCACGCCGCCCACCACCGCACCCGGCAGCGTGCGGCCAATCAGAAAAATATATTCATTGAAGAGCCAAATCAGCTTCTCAAACACCCAGCCGATACCGCGCGGCAGCCAATCGAGCACCGCCCCGGCCGCGGGGGGTAGGACCAGCGTCGGCAGCGCCACCAGCCCTTTGGCCAGCAGCAGCCCTACCCCCACGTACACGGCCAGGCTTGAAATGGGCACCGCGATGAGATTGGACAGCAGGAAGTTGAGCGGAAATTGATGAAAATAATACAGCCCCAGCGGAAACGTGGCCACCTGCGCGGCCAGCGAGAGGGCCGTGAGCTGCCAGGCGGTGTCGGCGAAGCTGGCCAGGGCGCGGTAGCCGCGCTGCACCAGCGGCGGCTGCCAGCCGCGCAGGCGGTCGAGCACGGCATTGCGCGGGTCGAGCCAGCGGCTGATGCGCGGCTGCAAATACACGATGCTCAGCACGGCCAGGAAGGAGAGCTGAAAGCCCACGTCGCAGAGCAGGTAGGGATTCCAAAGTAACAAGCAAAAAGCCGCCGCACTCAGGGTGTTGATGAGGCTGCTTTGCCGCTCCCAGGCTTGGCCGATTATTACGAAGGTGAACATGACCGTGGCCCGCAGCACCGAGGCCGAGAGGCCCGTCAGGAAGGCGTAGCTCCAGATGAGGGCCAGCCCCAGCGCAGCCGTGAGCAAGCGCCGCCGCCCTACCCCCCGGCCCAGCGGCAGCCGCGCCAACAGCCACCGCAGGGCCGCAAACAGCAGTCCCACCTGCAACCCGCTCACGGCCATAATATGCGTGGTGCCGGTGTTGGCGTAAGCCTGCTTGGTTTCCTGGTCAATATCGTCTCGGAAGCCCAGCACCAGCGCCGTGCCCAGCGCGTACTCGCGCAGGCTGGGCACGTAGCGGCGCAGCACGCCGTCGAGCACCGCCGCTGCCCGCTGGCTGATAGCCATTGGCAAGCTCAAAGGGGAGTAGCCCAGCACTTTATATTGGTCCTGGTGTACGAACTGCGAGTGGTAAACCTGGTGCGTCTGCAAGTAGCGCCGGTAGTCGAATTCGCCCAGGTTGGCGGGGCCTTTGCTGAGTTCGGGGCGGCCCTGCACCAGCCACACTTCCCCGTAGCGCGGAGCCGGCACCGAGTCAGCAGTTTCGTGGCGGGGTAGGCTGATACGGATGCCGCCGCTGGCGGCGCGCCAGCGCCCGGCCACCCGCACGGCCTGCACCCGCAAAGTCGTGGCGAAGGTGCTGGCTCGCACCACGGGGGCCTCGTCCACGGTGGCGCGGTAAAACTCAATACGCGCGGCCAGCGGGCCGATGTGGTCGGGTCGGCGGCTTTCGGTGGCGGCCTGGCCGCGGGCAAAGCCTACCCCCGCTACCGCCACCAAGCCCAGAATGCCCAGCGCGTCGGTGGCCGCCGGGTTGCTTTCGCGCCGGCTGATAAACCAGCCCACCACGTAAGCCAGCACCAGCCCGGCCGCCCAGGGCGCGGCGCTCCCCGCCCACTCCTGGCCCAGATAGAGGTAGCCCACCACGCCCGCGATGAAGGCCAGCGCCACGCGCAGCAGGGGGGCGGAGGACCAGGCGAGCATAATTTAAATAGCCGAATTTTTCTGCATATTACAACCCGTTCCGGTTGCTTCCCTAACTTCTTTTCATCTTTGTGAGGCAGTTCCGGCACCACTTCTTCCAGCTATATATTCTGGTAATAAAGTCCGATTTTTACTTTTTAGCCTCGTCCAACTATGGCTTATACCGATTTCACCCCGGCCGAACTAACCCAGCGGTTTGACCTCGACTTTCGGGCGGCCCGGCTGTTTCCCGACTGCCCGCCGCAGGTCCCCTCTTCCTGGCTTCTCGAAACCTTGCAGCGGGCGCAGCGCATCGGTTACGTGAGTGAAAAGGCCCGCTCCGAGCGCCTGGTTTCGCCGGTGCTTACGGAGCTAAATGAGTTGAATGAGCAGCATTTCACCTTCCACTCTGGCGTAAACCTCGACGTAGATGCCGCCGCCGGCCTGCGCGGTGAGTGCGATTTCGTGCTGTCGCTCAGCCCCATCCGCGACTTCATCGTGGCCCCCATTTTCTGCATCACCGAGGCCAAAAAGCAGGACCTCGAAGCGGGCACCATCCAGTGCGCCGCCCAACTGGTCGGTGCCCAGCGCCTCAACGAGCTGGCCCACCGCCCGGTGCCCGTGCTCTACGGCTGCTCCACCACCGGCGTAGATTGGCGCTTTCTGACGCTGGTCGGGCAAGTCCTCACGCTGGATAACGACGTGTACAGCATCCGCGACTTGCCGCAACTGCTGGGGACGATGCAGCATATTGTGCAGCAGGCCACGGCGGCATAAAACTCCGCCCCTACCCCCGCACCATCCGGTAATGCTGAATATCGCACTCCTCAAACATCTCCCCCACTTTGTGAAAGCCCGTGCGCTCGTAGAGCGGGATGGCGCGCAATTGCGCGTGCAGGTACACCTGGGCCGCGTCGGGGGCTTGGGTTTGTACGTCGGCCAGCACTTGGTGAACCAGGGCTTCACCCACGCCTTGGTTGCGGAAGGCGGGTAGCACGGCGAAGCGCTCCAGCTTCACGCCGTTTTCGGTGGGCCGCCAGCGGGCGGCCCCGGCGGGCTGGCCATCTACCTGGGCCAGGTAGTGGCGGGTGGTAGCGGCGCGGTCGTGGGCATCGTACTCGGCCTCGGCGGGCACGTTTTGCTCGCCCACGAATACTTTTTCGCGGATGGTAAAGGCGGCGTCGAGGTCGCGCAGGTCGGTGATTTGGTGAACGGTCAGCATGGTGGGCGGGGGTAGGCGGCGGTATCGAAGCGCGAATATCCGACTTAACGCCGCGCACTGGCGCGGGAAGTTAATTCGGGTGGTGCTAGCTTTAACGGCATGGCCCCTACCCCGCCCGTGGCGCTGCACGCGCCGCAGTCGTATTTTCCGCAGTATTTTGAGCCCGCGCCCGCGCTGTTGCACCGACTGGGCGCGCAGCCCGAGCAATTTTTTATCCTGCGCGTGGAGGAGATGTACCGGCACGTGCGCGGGCCGGTGCCGGCCGTGCGCTCGGCGGCGCACACGGCCCTGTTTATTACCTCGGGTGAGGCGCGCATGGCCGTGGGCTACGACCACTACGCGGCCCGCGCCGACGAGCTGCTGCTGGTGCCGGCCGGGCAAGTACACTCCTTCGGGCCAGATGACGTGAACACGGGCTACCTCTGCCACTTTCACCCCGACCTGCTGCGGCGGGCCAGCGTGGCCGAGCCGGAATTCCTGACCAGCTGGGGCCACCCGCATATAGGCTTCGCACCCGACGCGGCCGCATTCGTCCGGGCGCTGCTGGCCCGGATGCTGGCCGTGTACGAGGCCCATCAGCTGGCGGCGCTGCCGCTGCTGCTACCCCACCTGGCCGCCCTGCTGGCCGAGGCCGACCATGCCTACCAGCCCGCGCCCGGCCCCGCGCCCTCAGCGGCGGCCACGCTCAGCCTGGCGTTTAAGCGGCTGCTGAGCCAGCGCATTCGGGCCGAGCATCGGGTGGCAATCTATGCCGAGTGGCTGCACGTAACCCCTAATCACCTTAATAAAGCAGTAAAAGCCGTTTCCGGCCAGTCGCCTACCCACTGGATTGACGAGGCCCTGGTGCTCGAAGCCAAAGCCTTGCTCTTCCAAACCACGCTGCCCGTGGCTGAGGTGGCGGCCCTAGTGGGCGTAGCCGATGCCTCGTATTTCAGCCGCCTAATCAAAAAAATAACCGGCCAGCGCCCCGGCGAGCTGCGGCGGGCGGCCTCCCTGCCTGCTGAAACGAAATGATTGAAACGTCCGGTTATCGGCCGGCATCATCCTAGCCGGCGGGGGGTAGGGCGGCGGACCTTTGCTTCCGCAAATTCAACCCGCCTTTTCGTGTATCGTTTCGTTCTCACCCTACACTCCTGGAACCGCTGGGCGGTGCTGCTGGCCCTGCTGGCGGCCCTCACGCTGGCCTACCGGGGCTGGCTGGGCCGCCGCCCCTACCGGCCCGCCGACCGCCGCCTGGGCGCGGTGCTCACCGGCCTGTTGCACCTGCAACTGCTGCTGGGCCTCACGCTGTACTTCGGCCTCAGTCCCTGGGTGAGGCTGGCCGCCGCCGACCGCCGCGCCGCCTGGCACGACCCTACCTTACGCTTCTGGTCCGTCACCCACATCAGCCTGATGCTCACGGCTATTATAGTAGCCCAAATCGGGCAGAGCATCGCCAAGCGTGCCGCCACCGACGCCGCCCGGCACCGCTGGTCAGCCCTAAGCTATACGCTGGCGCTCACCCTCATTTTACTCGGCATCCCGTGGTTTCGCCTGTAAGTAGCCGGCCGCGCTGCTTCCTGGTTTGCTACCGGCTACGGCTGGCCGAGCTGCGCGGCGGGCGGGTAGCGCGCCGCTTTTGCGCGGTGGCGGGCCGCTGCTTTGCCACCGATGAGCTGAACATCATCCTGGCCGATATTTACGCCGAAGTCGGCCCGGCCCCGAATTTGCTGGGCATTGAGATTCTGCACGTGCGCCGTTTATCCTTCGCAACTCCTCATTTAGCTGATTAATATGTTCGATTTTTTGTTAAGTTCCCTGGCCCGGTTGCGGGCAATCAGTATTCTGGAAGGCGTGTCGCTGCTGCTATTATTGGGCGTAGCCATGCCGCTCAAATACCTGGCGCACGAGCCGGCGGCAGTGCGTATTGTCGGGCTTATCCACGGGGTACTGTTTATTTCCTACGTGCTGCTGCTGCTCCAAAACACCATCGAGCGGCGCTGGTCGGCGGGCAAGTTCGGGCTGGGTTTGGTGCTATCGGTGCTACCCTTCGGGGCGTTTTATGCTGAGCGACGGCTGTTTCAGCCCGACTCGGCACCGGTAACGGAGTAGGGTGCGGGGCTTGCCCCCGCCCGGCGTTGAACGATTCGTAATGGGTCCGTTCGACGCCGGGCGGGGACAAGCCCCGCACCCTACAACGCCTGCTCGTGATTCACGGGTAGCTCCTCCATTTCCTCCGCTTCGGGGGTGCGGCGGCGGTCGTGGCCGTTGGAGTGGTCGTTGCCCTCGCGGCGGCGCTGCTTGAAGTCGGCCTCGCGGCGCTGCTCGGCCACGTCGAATTTGTCGTAGGCTTGCACGATGTCTTTGACCAGGCGGTGGCGCACGATGTCTTCGGCGGTCATCTCCACATAGCCGATGCCGGGAATATCGCGCAGAATATCAAGGGCTTGCATCAGGCCCGATTTCTGGCGGGTAGGCAGGTCAATCTGGCTGCGGTCGCCGTTTACCATCACCTTCGCTGACGGCCCCATGCGGGTCAGGAACATCTTAATCTGCGAGGGCGTGGTGTTCTGCGCCTCGTCCAAGAGCACGAAGGCGTTGTTCAGCGTGCGGCCGCGCATGTAGGCGAGCGGGGCAATTTCGATAATCTTGTTTTCCTGGTAAAATTTCAGCTTTTCGGCCGGAATCATATCTTCCAGGGCATCGTAAATCGGGCGCAGGTAGGGGTCCACCTTTTCCTTCATGTCGCCGGGCAGAAAGCCCAGGCTTTCGCCGGCCTCCACCACGGGGCGCGAGATGATAATTTTCTTAACTTCCTTATTCTTAAGCGCCCGCACGGCCAGGGCCACCGAAATATAGGTTTTGCCGGTGCCGGCGGGGCCCAGCGTGAAGGTGAGGTCGTGCTTCATCACGGCGTCCACCAGCTTTTGCTGGTTGGGCGTTTTGGCCTTGATGACGCCGCCTTTGGCCCCAAACAGGATAACGTCGGGCGAGGCGGCCAGCACGCGGCCCTCGGCCTCCTCGGAGGTGGCGGAGAGGTACTGGTTCACGTCGCGGTCCGTGATGGCGCCGTATTGGTGATAATGCTCCAGCAGGGAGCTGAGGATGTCGTTGACCCGCGCGATGACTTCGGTGGGGCCTTGAATCTTGATTTCGTTGCCCCGGGACACAATTTTACTGCCCGGAAAAGCAGCCGAAATACGACGAATATTTTGATTATCGGCCCCCAGGAAGTCAACCAGGGACACATTTTCGAGGGTGATGACTTTTTCGACCAAACTGGAAAAGCGGAGGAAAGGGAGAGAAAAAAGAACCGTAAGCGTAACTACCGGCAGCACTGCGCGGCTGGTTGGCACTACTTATGCAACAAGCCAAT
Source organism: Hymenobacter psoromatis (assembly GCA_001596155.1). Taxonomy (NCBI): domain Bacteria; kingdom Pseudomonadati; phylum Bacteroidota; class Cytophagia; order Cytophagales; family Hymenobacteraceae; genus Hymenobacter; species Hymenobacter psoromatis. The sequence continues at coordinate 2,236,620 of CP014771.1, forward strand.
GGGCAAAAAACTCCCGGCCGACTACCAAAAACCGGGCTACTTTTGCACCCGCGCCGGCCGGCTGGCCGGCTACTCAACAATACTACGAAGAACCTGGCAACTGCGGGCATGGGCGTACTGACACTGCTTACGGATTTTGGCTACCGCGACCACTACGTGGCCGCGCTCAAGGCCCGTTTGCTGCATTTGGCCCCTACCCTGCCGGTGCTGGACATTACCCACGGCGTGGAGCCTTATAACATCGCGCACGCCGTGCACGTGCTGCGGGCCGTGTTTCGGGATTTTCCCAAGGGCACTACCCACCTCATTGCGGTGAGCGACTACGGAGCCAGCGCCGTCGGCGCGGTGGCCACGCCTGCCTGGCACGCCGCCGAGCACGAGGGCCACTACTTCGTGGCCGCCGACAACGGCCTGCTACCCCTGCTCTGCGACGGCGTGCCCGCCCAACTGGTGCGGCTGGATGCGCTGGCCCCGGCCCTACCCCCCCTGCCGGCCGCCGGCCACTCGCTCAACCCCACGCGCGATGTGCTGGCACCCGCCGCCGTGCGCCTGGCCCTGGGCCAGCCCCTGAGCAGCCTGGGGCCGGCCGCCACCGACCCCTACGTGCTCACCAACCGCCAGGTGCGCCTGCAAGACAACCGCATCACGGGCCACGTGGTGCACGTGGACCACTTCGGCAACCTGATTACCAACATCTCGCGCGAGGCGGTGGAGGTGGTGGGCCGGGGCCGGCCGGCGGCCGTGCATTTTGGCCGCGAGGTGGTGCGCGAGCTGCGCCCGCACTTCGCCGCCGCCCCGCCCGGCGAAATCGTGTGCACCTTCAACCCCCAGGGCTGCCTGTGCGTGGCCATCAATCAGGGCCACGCCAGTGAGCTGCTGGGTCTGTATTTCGACTCGCAGGTCGATGTGCGCTTCACGGGCGAATGAGCCGATTTCGCGCCCCCTACCCCTCTCTGCCTATGCTGCTTCGCATCGTTCGCCTACCCCTGCTGCCCGAGCAGGTGCCCGATTTTTTGATGCTCTTTCGCCAGTCCGAAGCCCGCATCCGGCAGCAGCCGGGCTGCCAGCACCTGGAGCTGTGGCAGGATGCCGACCAGCCGCATATTTACTGCACTTATAGCCACTGGGCCGATGCCGAGGCCCTGAACGCCTACCGCCGCTCGGCGCTTTTTGGCGAGGTGTGGCCCGCCACCAAGCGGCTGCTGGCGGCCCCGGCGCAGGCCTTCTCGGTGGTTCGGGCGGGGTAGAGAATGTGGGGTAAGCTTCCGCTTGCCGAAAAAGCGTAGGGTAGGCTTTAGCCTGCCGTTTGGCGGTGGAAAGTGTCGGGGCGACGTTTTTTTACGTTACGACAAGCTGAAGCTTATCACACCCCTTATGAACTACTTCACTTTTTACGGCCTGCCCGAAGGCTTTTTGCTCGATGAGGCCACCCTCAAAACCAAATACTACCAACTCAGCCGCGAGCTGCACCCTGACTTCCACGCCCAGGAAACTCCCGCCGCCCAGGCCGAAGCCCTGCATCTAAGCACTTTAAATACCGACGCCTACCGCACCCTCGCCGACCCCGACCGGCGCATGGCTTACCTACTCGGCCAGCACGGTTTATTGGAAGAAGGCAGTGCGCAAAATCAGCTTCCCGCCGATTTCCTGATGGAAGTAATGGACTTGAATGAGCAGCTTATGGAGCTGGAAATGGAGCCCGACCCCACCGCCACGGCCACGCTGGAAACCGAAGTAACGGCCCTGGCCGACACCCTCGACGCAGGCATTCAGCCGGTGCTGGCCGGGTACGCCGCCCTACCCCCCGACCACCGCCCGGCGGCCCTGGCCCAGGTGAAGACCTATTACTTAAAGAAGCGCTACCTCTTGCGGCTTCGCCAGCAATTGGCTACCTTTGCGGCCCGCCCGTGACTACCGGCCGAGCGGAATCGTTCTTGCCCGGATGGCGGAACCGGTAGACGCGATGGTCTCAAACACCATTACCGCAAGGTGTGCCGGTTCGACTCCGGCTCCGGGTACCAGGAAGCGTTAAGTGCTCCTCCTAAAGCAAGCCTCAAAAACTGTAAATCTGTTCGCAGATGCAGTTTTTGAGGCTTTTTTGCGTTTGGCCCGGTCGGGGTTTGCCCAGACTTATGGAAGCGGTTACGCCAGCTTTTCTTTTACTAGTCCTCCTGAGGAGAATGATGCTACACTCGTCACGAAGTAGGTGTGGCGTTGGTTAAAAGTTTGGGCCAAAAGTCGCATTTGGGAGAGTAGCCGCAGTTGCTTAGCCTTCAGCCGCCTCCCATGCAACCCCTTGTCCTAAGGCAAACCCAGGCCGGGGCACCAGCCGGCGCGCCGAGCGCCGCGCCGGCCCCGGTTCAGCTACGCAAATTTCGCCCGTAGCTGCTGGTTGGCCTGCCCGTGCAGCGGCCTACCGTGCCCAAATACGGCCGTGTCGAACGACAAGGCGGCGGCTTTCTGAATGCTTTGCTGACCCAGCGCCCGGTCTTCGTAGAGGGTGCTGTAGGCCAGGCCCAGGACGTGCGCGCACAGGTCGGCGGCAATCAACACGCCCTCGCTTGGGAGCAGCAGCGCCACGTGGCCAGCGCTGTGGCCGGGCGTATGCACGACCTGGATGCCACCCAGCAGCGGAATCACGTCGCCGTCGCTCAGCTTTTCTTCCACGGCCACGGGCGGCACGGCGTTGCCCGCGCTTTTGATAAACATCTGGTAGATAAACCGATTCGTGATGCCTGGCGTGAGGGTCATGGGCCGGCCGCTCACGCCTTTTTCCAGCAGCTGGGCATCGGCGCGGTGGGCATATACGCGGGCGTTGGTCTGCCGCTTGATGTCGGCGGCGTTGCCGGTATGGTCGGTGTGCAGGTGGGTGAGAATGATGCGCTTAATGTTGGCCGGGTCCTTCCCTTCCTTGCGTAGGGCGGCGAAGATTTTAGGGGTGCTGCCCGGCAGGCCGGTATCGACCAGCGTCAGGCCATCGTCTTCGATAACGAAGGCATTGACGGCCCCCAGGCTGATTTGGTACAGCCGGTTAGTGATTTTCTCCATGTTGAGGATGGGGTAGAAAAGTATACTGAGCAATGGGACTAGCCTGGCGGCGCTGCTGGCGGGGCCGGCCGGGGGAGCCGACTTTGGCGGCGCTGGGCCCGATGCACCACCGCCACCACCACCACCAGCGAAAAGAACGGCAGGCCACAGCCGACCAGGAACCAACGCCAAAAGGAGCGCCCGTGGCTATAGGCATAGTACCCGGTCAGGGTGGGCAGGAACAGCAGCGGGGCCGTTAGCACCAGCAGGGCCTCTAGCACGCGGGAAAGTCGGCTGCGGCATGGCCAGCAGCCCGCGCCACTAGCCTGTTTTTTGCGTCGGAATCGGCTACGCCTGGCAGCCGGCAGGCATGTGGTTGACTAAGCACCCCGCAAAAGTGGGGGGTTGCCCGCACCGGCGACGATAACAATTGTTAAAAACCACCGCTGGGCCGGCCGCTTATTTGCGGTTGCGGATGCGGCTGAGCGAGACGCCCGTGATACCCAGGTAGGAGGCAATGTAGTGCTGCGGCACCCGCTGGAGCAGGTGCGGGCGGTTGTTCACCAGGTTCTGGTAGCGCTCCTGTGGGGTGTCGCGGATGTAGGCCAGCAGGTGATGCACGTAGCCGATGAGCCGGCGGGTGGTGAGCTGCTGAAACCACTCCCGAAAGTCGGGCCGCTCGGCCATCAGGCGGTCAAACTCGGCCTTCGATAATACGTCGAGCGTGCACGCTTCGACAGTTTCCAGAGTAAATTCGCTGGGCTCCCCAGTCAGGAAGCTTTCCAGCGAAGCCACGGCTTCGCCCTCCACGAAAAACTGCGCGGTCAGGTCTTTGCCCCGGTGATTGAGCCAGATGCGTACGCAGCCCTGGCGCACGACGTAGAGGTGCGTGGCCACCTGGCCTTCCGCTAGCAGCACGGTCCGGGCCTTCACTTCGAGAGTGGGTAATCCTACGTCAGCAAGTAGATTCATGAAACTGGCCAGAAAAAACGCAGCAAAGAAGCGCGGCTAGCCAGCTGGCAGAACGATATCGGTTGCTCAGCTAACGTCGGTGGCCGCTTACCGAGCAGCAGTCAAAGGTAAAGCAACGCAAAAGTCAACTGCGATTTTTGGCCCAAACTTTTAAGCAAGGCCAAGTATAGGACTTACGTAAAATGGTTAACGCCCCGCTGGGGCTGAAAAAATAGCTCTTTGCGTAAGCCCTAAAGTAGTTGCGAATGAGGAAGTGTTGACTTGATTTCGCTCGACTACTCAGCGGGGGGTAGGGACGTTAGCGCTGGCGGGGGGGGGTAGGAACGGCCCTACCCCGGCAGGCGCACCGTGAAGGTAGAGCCCGCGCCCGGCTGGCTGCGCACCGTGATGCTACCGCCCGCGTTCTCCACTATTTTCTTCACCATGTAAAGCCCCACGCCCGAGCCCTCGACGTGGCTGTGCAGGCGCTGAAACATAATAAAAAGCTGGCGCTGCTGGGCTTCGGTGAGGCCCAGGCCATTGTCCTGCACTTCGAGCACGACCGCGCCCGCGGTGCGCGCGGCGCGCAGTCGCACCACCGGCAGCCGCGCGGGGTCGGCGTATTTGATGGCGTTGCTGAGCAGGTTGTAGAGGATGCTGCGCAGGTTTTTGGGCGCGAAGGAGAGGGTAGGGCAATGGGCCACGTCTATTTCCAGGCGGGTGCCAGATACTGCCAGCGCGGGAGCCAGGTCGAGGCGAATATCCTCGACCAACGCGGCCAGGTCCACGGCCTCGGGAGGCGGCGCGTGGGCTTGCTGCAGCTTGGAGATATCGGTGAGGTGGCCGATGGTTTTCTGGAAGCGCTCGATGGCGTCGTGCATCATGCGCAGCAGCGGCCGCACCAGCGCGTCGCGCTGCACGGCCGGCGGCAGCTGCTCCTGCAAGGCCGCCAGCAGGCCCTCGATATTGGTAATGGGTGCCTTGAGGTCGTGCGAAGCGGTGTAGATAAAGTTGTCGAGGTCGGCGTTGGTGCGCGTGAGCTGCTGGTTGGCCGCTTGCAGCTCTTCGTTGGCCAGGGCCACCTGCTGGCGGGCGGCCACCTGCTGGCTCACATCGGTGGCCACGACGGCCACCGCCGACTCGCTGCCCTCGGCCCGGCGAATGGGCTGGTACACGAAGTTGAAGTACATTTTCTCGGGCCGCCCGTGCCGGTTCAGCACAATGGGCAGCTCGTGGGCCACGAAGGGCGTGCCCGTGCGCCGCACCCCATCGAGCAGTTCCCGCACCCCCTGGTCAGCCGCTTCCGGCAGCGCCTCAAATAGTGGCTGGCCCAGCACCTGCGCCGGGTCGCGGCCCCACAGCGCGCAAATGCTGGCATTAGCCACCCGCACCACGTAATCAGTACCTTGCAAAATACCAATCGCCACCGGTGCCTGCTCAAACAACGCCTTAAGCTGCGCCTGCGCGGCGGCCTGCTGCCGGCGGCTCAGCACCTGCTCGGTCACGTCGTAAGCAAACGCGGAGAGGCCACTGGTATGGCCATTTTCCTGGTAAGGCTGGTAGGTGAAGTTGAAATACGAGGTCCGGGCTGGCGAGCCGTCGGCAGACTCGATGTTGATTGCCAGCTCACTACCCACAAACGTTTCGCCCGACTGGTACACCTTATCAAGCAGCGCCACGAAGCCCTGGGCCTCGGCTTCGGGCTGCATCTCGGCCACGGTGCGGCCCTGCATTATCCGGCCCGGAAACAGCCGCTGGTAGGTCGGGTTGAAGTAAACCAGGCGGTGCTCGGGGCCGCGCAAAAAGGCTATGGCGGCGGGCGTTTGCTCAAACACCTGGTAAAACGCCTCCCGCTCCTGGACCTGGTGCCGGGCGGTGGCCAGCACCTCCGCCTGAAGGGCGGCCGACTCCTGGCGCGTGCGCGTTTGGTCCGTGATGTCGAGCGCAAACACCACAATGCCGTCGATGCGCCCCTGCTCGTCGTAGCGCGCCTGCTGAATGTAGTGGAAGTAGAAATCTTCGAGCGGGCCGCCCTCGTGCCGGGCCACCGGAATCCTCATTTCCAGCTCCTCGTGCGTCTGGCCGGTTTCATACACCCGGCGCAGGCTGTGCCACACGGGCTGGCCGGCCAGCTCGGGCAGGGCCGCCAGCAGCGGCCGGCCCAGCAGCCGGCGGCCCGGAAACAGCTGCTGGTAGCTGGGGTTCACCAGCTCATGCACCAGCTCGGGACCCGTCAAAATGCCGATGGCGGCCGGCACCTGCTCAAACAGGCGCTCCAGCTGCTGCCGCCGCTGCTCGGCCTCGGCCCGCGCCAACTGCGCGGCCTGGGTGCGCTCGGCCACGCGGGCCTCCAGCCCGTGGTTGAGTTGCTGAAGCTGGAGCTGGGTGTGAGCCAGAGCGGCATTATTCGCTAAAAATTCTTCGTTGGAAGCGGCCAATTCCTCGTTGGTGGCCGCCAGCTCCTCATTCAGCGTCTGCACCTGGCGGCGGGCCAGCACCTGCTCTGTCACGTCGATGGCCATGCCCAGCATTGCCAGCAAGCCTCCTTGCGCATCGTGCAGGGGCTGGTACACAAAGTTAAAGTAGTGCGTTTCGAGGCGGCCATCCGGCTGGAGCAGCTGCGCGGGCGCTTCCTGGCCGCGAAAGGGCACGCCCGTGCGGGCCGCTTCCACCATCAGCTCCGTGAAGCCCTGGCCGCGCAGCTCGGGCACGCCATCGAGCAGGGGCCGGCCCACCACCTGGGCGGGGGGGTAGCCATACATGGCGCACAGCAGGTCGTTGGCCTGATGCACCACGTGGTCATCACCCTGAAATATGCCGATGGCCACGGGGGCCTGGGCCAGCACGGTTTCCAGCAGGTTGCGCTCGCGCTCGGCGGCCTCGCGGGCGGCCTGCTCGCGGGCCTGGCTCTGGCGCAGGGTCTGGTCCAGGGCGGGGCGGTCGTGGTGGTAGGTGCTGTCCAGAATGCTGGCTACCAGCACTTCGCCGCTGCGCCGGGCCGCCACCAGGAAGAAGCTGTCAATTGCGGCGGTCTGGTAGTGAAAGTCGAACTGGCCCGCCTCGCCCGTCTCAAACACGCGGCGGTAGAAGGCCAGCAGGCCGTTGGCTTGGGCGTGCGGAAAGTGCGTGCCCACGCTGCCGCCCGGCCGGGCGGGCAATCCCACCATGCGCTGGCCGGCGGGGTTGAGGTAGTCGAGGCTGAAATCGACCAGCCCGCCCCCCGGCCCGTAGAGCGGCCGCAGCAGGTTGAGGGCCGTCAGCGACGCCTCCAACACGCTTTGGAGCAGGTCGTTGTCGGCAAGCAAGTCGGGCACAGGTACAGCAGGAGTCATAACCAAACGGGCCAGGCCAGGCGCACGGTCGGGCCAAGTGAATGCCGAAGCTACGCCCCAGCCCGCACCTCCGCCTAAACCCCACCCCTACCCCCCCGCCAGCTGCTGAGCCAGGGCCACCAGCGTGGGGGCGGTGTAGGTGGGCGCAGCTGCCAATGGGTACACCGCCTGGCCGGGCCGGGCGATGAAAGCCGCCGCCAGGCCCGCCCGCAACGCGCCGGCCACGTCCCAGCCGTGGGCCGCCACCAGCAGCGCGGCGGCCGGGGCCACGCCCAGGCGCTGGCAGGCCGCGTGGTAAGTGGCCGGGTGCGGCTTGTAGCGCCGCTGCTCGTCAATGCTGAGGGCCTGCTCAAACAGGTCGGCCAGGCCGGCGTAGGCCAGCTGCTTTTGCAAGGTGGGGCCGGGCGAGTTGGTGAGCGTAGCCAGCCGGAAGCCCGCCCAGCGCAGGGCCTCCAGGCCGGGCCGCACGTCGGGGTGGGGCGGCAGCTCGGTGAGCAGCGCCAGCAGCTCGTGCTGGCGCGCGGCCGGGCGCGCGGGCTGGCCCAGCGCCTGCGCCAGCATGGTGAGGGCCGCGCCTCCCAGCTCCTTAAAATCGTGGTAAGAGCCCGTCACGGTTTCGACCAGCGAGTACTGAAGCAGCAGCCCAAACCACTGCGTGAACGCCGATTCGGTGCCAAACTCCTGGTTGATGGCCTGGCGCGGCTTGCTCAGGTCAAGCAAGGTTTCGTTCACGTCGAAGAGCAGCAGCTCAGGGCGGTTGGGGCTGGGCATGGGGGGTAGGGAAAGGAGGGGGTGGGCTACGCAAGAGAATCTGGCTTATGCCGCCGCCGGGTTTTTAATGCTGAGAACACTTCGGCACCTTCCAAATTATCAGCACCAGCGGCTAAAACTACTTCGTACGCATTATCCAGACTTTCCATTTTCCAGCGCACAAGCAAGCCGTCCGAATTTAGATAGGAGTGCTGATACTCAAGCGCAGCTACTTCCGCTTTGCGCAATGCCTCTGTCTCAGAATGGCCTTTGAACAGCACGTAGCGCTCTTCGTATCTCTGTTTCCCTTTATCATAGCCTTCAATCTGAATTGCCACCGTCATTTTCACGCAGTAAAAATTCAGCTTCTTCCTAGGTTTAGCAATGCGTTTTTTCCTGCCGTTGGTTTCCTCTACTTGTATAGATTGAACGGTAGCAAGGGCTGCTACCTCTTGCATATCAGCCACTTTAATCTGGCCCCTTATTCCGTGGTAACGGCCACGCTGCCCGCCGGTTTTAAGGAGTTGCCAATCTGACAACTTATTGATGGCCAGCACCGCATCAATTTCCGTTCGCATTGTATAGGTAATAAGCCCTTTACGCCCCTTCGGTGTCAATGCCAATAACTCTTCAGAAACCTTTGGGTAGGCCACGAAAACCGAAACGCTAGCTACTTGCTCGGTCAATGGCACCGCCGATAAATCCCAGTTTTCGAGCCCAGATATCTTAGTCATTATCTGATGTTTTACTAAAGACGGCTGTTTAGCGTTTCTTGAAACTACCCTTTTCGGGGCTAGCAACCAGGCAAACCCGACCAAGCAGGCGCGCATACGGGTAAGCTTTAACTGGCCGGGCAACGGGATGATGGGTCAGCGGGCGATAATCCGGCAAGCTAAAGCTCACCGCACCTAATCAATTAAAGCTATACGGATAGCCGATTTCCTGCAGGTCGGTGGCCAGCGGCAGCCAGTCTTCGACCTCATCGACCAGGGCCAGCACGGCGGCTTTGGTGGCGGGCTCGTTGCGGTAGAAAGGGGCCACGGCGACGGGCGTCACGGGCTTCTTGTCGGTTTCGTCGGTGTAGTATTCGGTGGCCCACTCGGCGTAGGTGGCGGGCTGGTTGTCAAAGATATAGAGCAGCTCCTCGGAGCTATCGTCGTCGTTTTCGACCACGCCGCGCTGCCAGCCGTGGGCCGGCGTGTACCAGAGGCAAAACGTGGTGCCGACGGACGCGACCGGCTCGCCAAACATAAAATCATCGAACGCCGCGGGCAGGCCGCGCGTCACCTGGGCCTTGGCGGGCTGGTCGTATTCGTGCAGATAGCCGTTGATGACGCAGCCCTCGGGCCGAAACAGCACCAGCATCTGGTCGCCCTCGCCGTCGCGCATTTCGAGCATCTGCTCGCCCTCGCCCCAGCTCGGGTTGTAGGAGTAATAACGATATTCCCAGTCGGGCGAGTTGATGGCGTCGAGCGCGGCCAGGGCCTTGCAGAGGAGCTGGAGGTCGGCGGCGGGGGGTAGGGCGGCGTAGTCGGCGGTTGAAATCATAAGGAAAGGAGGCGCTTCACGGCGCGGAGGGGGGGTAGGGCTCGCGGTTACAACCTGACTGCCCACGACCGGGCCGGGGGCTGGCATGTTGGGAGAAGGGCGGCTCATTGCGTTGGCATGAAAACAATTGCTTGCGACACAAGGACGGGCTGGGCTTTCTCCCCGCAAGTTGCTGGCTGGCCACGCCACCTGCTGGCGCTGCCTGTCATCGCCATTCCCAAAACCATCTTCGCCCGCACCGGGAGCCCGCGCCCCTGAGCTATTTTGCTGGGTGATGAAGAAGCCCTGGTGCCCGGCCGCCGAGAAATTATCAAGAATGCGTGATAAGCAAGTAGCCAGAATCAAGTGACAGGACCGCAGCAGGCTGATAATCAAGCAAAAACGACCAGTCTTACTACGTTTATCTTGCTACCCCCTACTTTTACCTTACTACTCACTAGGGCTTTCGCGCCAACATAATATTCTTAAAATCAAACGTTTACTCCGAGCAGCCAGGCTTCGGCATCCGGAAAATTGTCAAACCGCTTGAAGTGGAAGCCGGCAGGCGACGCGCTCACCACCGACTGGGTGGACAGGCGGTGCAGCGGGTTGGCCCCCTCCACGATGGCGCAGTGCCGGGCCTGGGCCTGGCTCATGGCGCGCGGTATCCAGTTGGATGTAATCCACGCCTGCGCCTCGGCCGACAAGGGCGCGCGCTGGCCGTGCTCGGACAGGATGCGGCGGCAATCGGTGCTGCGCAGCAGCGCCAGGGCCTGCTCATAGTAGGCTTCGATAGTGGCCAGCGGCAGGCGGCCGGGACCCCAAGCCAGGTGCGCATAGCCCGCCGCATGGTAATAAAGCCGGCCGGCCGGGCTTTCAAAATAAAGAGTTTGCTGTAAACGAGGATGCACAAATGGGTATCTAGTAGGAGCCACAAAGCTACTCCGGCCGGGCGCGCATCTGCTAGGCCAAGCCTGGTTTTGTTGCCGGATGCGCGGCAAGAATAGCAGGTAATTTTTCTACCCCCATGCGCCCGGCCGCCACCGTAGCTACCACCCCCACGATGGGCGTACCCGCGGAACGCGCCGCCGCTACGATGGGCACCGGGCACTGAGCAACGCGGCACGGCAGGGGGGAAGGCCGTTTAAGAACAGGATTCCGCCAAAGCCGCCGGCTACTTGGTAATGACCAGCTCGACGCGGCGGTTGAGCTTGCGGGTTTCCTCGCGGTCGTTGCTGAATTTGGGCTTGGCTCCGCCGAAACCGACGGTGGTGATGCGGCGGGCAGTCACGCCTTTATCGACCAAGTAGCGCTTCACGGCCGCCACGCGGTCCTCGCTGAGCTTCACGTTAAGAGCGGGGGTGCCCACGTTGTCGGTGTGGCCTTCGAGGCGGATTTCGAGCTGCGGGTTGTCTTTCAGCGACTCGGCCAGTTTATTGAGGGTAGCGAACGACGAGCCCAGCAGCTTGGCTTGGGCCTGCACGAAGAGCAGGTCGGGCAGGTCGAGGCGCGAGCCCACGGTGGCGGGCGTGAGGCGCGGCTCGTAGCGGCGCGACTCGCCGGCCCGCACCGCGAACGTATCGACGCGGGTGAGCAGGCCGGCGGTAGTCACCACGCGGTAGCGGCCGGGGGCCAGCGACATCTGGAAGCCCACCTGGTCGGCCCGCGCCGTGCTGCGAAAGTCAATCGGCCCGCCAATCATCAGGGCCTGCACCTCGGCCCCGCCCGCGATGGGCTGGCCAGTTCGTCCGTCGAGCACGCGGCCCATGACGAGCGCGCGGGGCTGGCCCAAGGGGTCGGCCGCGGCGGCCGCGAGGGCAGCCGAGTCCACGACCGGCGGCGGGCCGGGCGGCGTGCGAAACAGCTTTTTGGGGTTCGTGTCCTTGGCGCCGGTGCTGGCATAGTAGGCCGTGCCGTCGGGGCCGAGGGCGAAAAACGCGTCGTAGCCCGGCCCGTTGAAGCGCGGCCCCAGGTTCTCGGGCTGGCTCCACTTGGTCCAGGAATCGTCGAGGCGCTGACTCACAAAAATGTCGGCTGAGCCGTAGCCCTGGTGGCCGTAAGAGCTGAAATACAAGGTCTTGCCATCGGCCGCCAGCCACGGCGCAAACTCGTAGCCCGGCGAGTTGACGACCATGCCTAGGCTCTGGGGTGCCGAGTAGCCGCCCGCGCCATCGGCCCGGCTCAGGTACAGGTCGTTGCCGCCCTGCGAGTCGTCGCGCTCCAGGCTCAGCAGCAGAATTTTCTCATCCGGCGTCATAAAAAAACCCGTGCCGGGGCTTAGGCTGCTGAAGTTGCTGATGCGCAGGGGGGTAGGGCCAGCGTTGCCGCCCACCGCCACCCGCGCCGCGCCCTGGTCGCGCAGCGGGCCGGCGTCGTAGGTGCCCAGCAGCAGCAGCGACGGACTGCCGGCCGGCCCCACCACCGCCTGCACGGCGTTATTCTGGGCCGTGTTGAGGCCGGGTGGGCGGTCGGGGCGGGTGGGGGCGGCCCAGGTGCGGCCCGCGTCGGCGCTCTGGCTCAGCCAGATATCGCCGGTTTCGGTCAGGCCCTCGGTGTTGCCGGCAAAGCGCGTGCGGTTGAAATACAGCCCTTTGCCGTCGGGCGTGGGCACGGGCTGCAGCTCACTGCCACCGGCCGAGCTGAGGGCCGGCAGCGCCTCGGGCGCGGCAAAATAGGGCGGCCCGGTGGCCAGCTTCAATTGCAATTGAAACAAGCGCCAGAGCTGGCTGGAGCGCCCTACCCCCCGCGCCGCCACAATGGCGGTGTTGTTGAATTTGTTGTTGGCTGCGAGCGTCGCCACCCGGTCGTCGAGCCGGTTTTGGAGCTGAAACGTGCCGGGCGCGCCGGTGGGCACCAGCCGCCACTGCTGGCCCAGCCCGCCCGTGAACGGCCGCTGCACCAGCGGCGTAGTGGCGTTGGGCTCGGCACCGGGCGCGGCTTCCAGGGTCAGGCACAGGCCGCTGTGTTTGGCTTCGAGGCGGTAATATTCGCCGCCTTCCCGGATGGTAACCAGGTGCCACTGCTGGCTGGGCGCGTGGGTAAATTCCCACTGCACGGCCGGCGCGCCGCTGGTAATGGCGGCCTTGGCCACGTCGAGGCTGCGCCCGCTGGCCCGGTTGATAATGCCGTAGAACGCGCGGCTATCGGGCACGATGGCCGTTTGGGCCACCGCCGAAAATGCCAGCAAACACAGAAAAAGTACTCGAATCATCTCGCAAAGGTGGCGACGGGATGAGTTTCAACGGCTGACTGGTTGTTTGTCATAGCGCCTTTTGTCAGTGCGTCGCCTGTCATTGCGAGCGTAACGAAGTGGAGCGCGGCAATCTTTCCTTGGTCGTTCGCATCGCTGGATTACTAACTCAAGCGTGCAGGAAAGATTGCCGCGCTCCACTTCGCCCTTGCTTGATGCGCAACATGCTCGCAATGACAAACGGGTCGGCGATTCCCTACCCCCTATTCCAACCCATACTTCGCGCGAAACTTGCGGTCGAGGGCAGTTTGCTTGCTCTCAAGCGTCAGGCTGCGGCCGTCGATGTAGGCCTGGGTGAGGGCGTTGGTGCGCATGTCAAGCAGGTCGCCGCGGCTCACGATGAGCGTGGCCGACTTGCCCACTTCGAGGCTGCCGTAGTCTTTGTCGATGCCCATAATCCGGGCCGGACTGAGCGTAATGGCCGTGAGCGCCTGCTCTTTGGTCAGCCCGAAAGCCACGGCCTGGCCCGCCACGAAGGGCAGGTTGCGCGAGCGTGAGGTTTCCTGGTCGCCCTGAAAATCGAGGCAGTAGCGGATGCCGGCGGCTTGCAGCTGGGCGGGCAATTTGTAGGGCTGGTCGTAGTCGTCGCCGTCGCGGCGGGGCAGGGCCTGCACCCGGCTCAGCACCACGGGCACGTCGTTTTGCTTGAGAAAATCGAGCACCATCCAGGCGTCGCGGGCACCTACCAGGGCCACTTTTTGCACGCCCAGGCGCTTGGCCATCCGCACCGACTCAATCAATTCCTTGCCGTAGTCGGCGTGAATATAGAGCGTTTTAGTGCCGTCGAAAAGGCCCGTCATCGCGCTCAGGCGCAGGTTTTCCTTGCGGCCGGCGGGCAGCTGCCGGTAGGCCGCGGCTTCACTCATCAGCTGCTCCAGGTCGCGGAGCTGGGCGGTGCGGGCGTCCTGGCGGCGGGTGAGGGCAGCGGCATCCTCAGCCGGGTTGGCCTTGATAACCATCGCGGGCCAGGTGATATGCAGGCCATCGTCGGCCTTCACCACGGCATCCTGCCAGTTCCAGGCGTCGAGCTGCACCACCGAGCTGGCCCCCGACAGGAAGCCGCCGCGGGGGGTAGGCTGGGCCAGCAGCACGCCGTTGATGCGCACGGTGGGCGTCACATCCGAGTCAGTATTGTAGGCGATGAGCGCGCGCACGTTAGGGTTGAGCGCGCCCACTTCCTCCTCGTCCACCGTAGCTCGCACGGCCTCTACCTCACTCAGCCCCAGCGTAGTATTCGGCAAAATCAGCCCCGGATATACCTGTTGCCCGCTGACGTCGCGCGCCTCATAACCCGTTTGAGTGAAGCCCGCGCGCGGCCCGGCGTACACCAGCCGGCCTTTGTCGAAGGCCACGGCGGCATTCTCAATCACCTGGCCGGTGCCGGTGTGCAACGTGCCGCCCACCAGCACGATAGGCGCGGCCTGCGCTGGCGCGGGGGTAGGCACCTGCGCGGCAGCGGCGAAGGGCGCGAACAATAACCAGTAGGGGCGGGGCTTGCCCCCGCCCAGCGTGCGCGCCAATTGTGATAGTTTAGTCATTTGAGTGGACGATTTTGTTCAACAACGGGTGGGGGCAAGCCCCACCCCTACTTCTCTTGCCCAATAGTATCGCAAGTCCAGTGGCCGGTGGTCTTCTCCCTGGCCGCTTGCGTAGGCGCGCCGGTTTTGCGGGCGGCCAGCATGGCTTGCACCAAGCGCTGGCGCTCCTGGTCGCGCTGCTGGCGCAGCTCCAGGTCTTTTTTCAGGCTGAAATACTCGCGGCCATCGACGAAGGTATTTTCGGCTTTAGCATAGATGCTCAGCGGGTTATCGCTCCACAGCACCACGTCGGCATCCTTACCCTCCTTGATGCTGCCCATGTGCGCGTCGAGGTGCAGCATCCGGGCGGGGTTGATGGTGACGAACTCCAGGCACTCGGTTTCGGGAATGCCGCCGTACTTCACGCTCTTAGCGGCTTCCTGGTTGAGGCGGCGGCTCATCTCGGCGTCGTCCGAGTTGATGGCCACGTTCAGGCCCACGCGGTGCATGATGGCGGCGTTGAATGGAATGGCGTCGCGCACCTCATTTTTATAGGCCCACCAGTCGGAAAACGTGCTGGCATTGATGCCGCGCGCCTTCATCTTGTCGGCCACCTTGTAGCCTTCCAGAATGTGGGTGAACGTGTTGACTTTGAAGCCCATCTGGTCGGCCACGTTCATCAGCATGTTAATCTCGCTCTGCACGTAGCTGTGGCAGGTGATGTGGCGCGTATCGTGCACCACTTCCACCAGCGCATCCAGCTCCAAGTCGCGGCGGGGCTGCTCGGCGGCGGCCTGCTGTTTTTTTGGTAACTTATTGTACATCAACCAGTCTTTCTCGTATTGCTTGGCGCGGGTGAAGGCGTCCACGAACACCTGCTCGGTGCCCATGCGCGTTTGCGGGAAGCGCAGCACGTTCAGCTCGCCCCAATTGCTCTGCTTCACGTTTTCGCCCAGGGCAAACTTGATGAAGCCCGGCGCGTTGGCGATTTTCATCTCCTGGCCCGTCGCGCCCCAGCGCATTTTCACCAGCGCCGACTGCCCGCCGATGGGATTGGCCGAGCCGTGCAGCAGCTGCGCGGCCACTACCCCCCCGCCAGGTCGCGGTAGATGCCCACGTCCTCGGGGTCAATGACATCGCCCACTCGCACCTCGCTGGTAACGGCCTGGGTGCCTTCGTTCACACCTTCGGCAATGGCCAGGTGCGAATGCTCGTCAATGATGCCCGGCGTGAGGTGCTTACCGGTGCCATCCAGGGTGCGCGCGCCGGCCGGGGCGGCCAGGTTCCGGCCGATTTTCTGAATCTTGCCGCCGCTCAGCAGCACGTCGGTATTCTCCAGCCGGCCGGCCTTTTCACTGGTCCAGACGGTGGCGTTTTTGATGAGCACCGGCTGCAGTACCGGCGGGCCGCCCAGGCCGTAGGCCCCGAGCGGGTAGCTCACCTTGCCCAGCACGAGGGGGGGTAGGGATTTGGCCGAGTCGCGGCGGGCCTGGCGGCTGGCCTCGTCGCGGCGGCGGGCGCGCCAGGTCACGGGCGTGCCGTCGGGCAGCTGGCCATCGCCACTAAAGGTCTTGCTCTCAGCCGCGTAGTAGCCGCTGAGGCGAATAGCGCCCGCGTTGGCGGGCGGCGTGCTGTTGTTGGTGGGCTTGGCGGGCTTCTTCTGAATTTTATCGGCGGGGTTGAAGACCAGCGTGGCCAACTCGGTGCTCACGGCGATGGAGCCGCGCACCGTATCGCCGGCCGTGGGTAGTACGCGCAGCTCGGGCGTTTCGGGCTTGCCGCCCTGGATGAGCAGCGACATATCCGCGCCAATGCGAAACTCGTTGTCTTTTACCTTATTAGCCGTCACGATGCTCAGCGCATACACGCCCCGGTAGTCGGTGGGCAGCGTCGAGAGCTGGTAGCGTTCGCCCTGCACCCAGTTGTCGAGCAGCACCGTACTTTCATCGAGCAACGGGCGCGAGCAGATGAGGAAGTTGGCCACGAGGCCAGGGCGCAGGCTACCTACCTCATTCTCGGCGTGCAGCAGGCGGGCCGGCGTGGCCGTGAGGGCCTGCAGAATCTGCTGTTCGGTGAGGCCGTAGCGGGCGGCTTTGCGCACGTTGGGCCAGAATTTGGTCTTGTCCTTGAGGTCGGCCGCCGTGAAGCAGAAGGGCAGGCCGGCCTGGGCCAGCCGGGCGGCGTTGGCCGGGGCCTGCTCCCAGTGCTGCATGTCTTCGAGGGCAATGCGCTGGGCATCGTACACATCGTCAACCTGATACGCCTCCGGGAAATTGACGGGCACCACGAACGTGGCCCCGGTGGTTTTCAGCTCGGGCAGGCGTTGGTACTCGTCGCCGTGGCCTTTGATAATGTACTGCACGCCGGCCTCGTCCCCTACCCTATCGGCGCGCAGCGCCGAGAGCTTGTCGCGCACCTCAAAAATGGCGGGCAGGCTTTTTTGGCGGCTCAGGGCCTGCAAGCTCAGGTTCTGCTCACGGCGCGGGTTGCGCTGGTTCCAGCTGGCGTCGAGGTAGGTCTGGCGCAGCAGCGCGATACTGCCCATCAGCGAGCTAGGGTAGTCCTGGGTCGAAGTGCCTTTATCAAACGACAAGCCGCTGGCGGCCCGGTCGAGCAAAAGCACCTCGTTTTCCTTGAGGTCCGTGTTGAGGCTCACCAACGCCGCCGTGCCGCGCATAATGCCGTCGGGCTGCTGCGTGAGCACCGCCCCGAAGCCCAGCTGCCGGTAGGCTTTGGCCTGCTCGGCGTTGATTTTGAACAGCTCAGCCGCGTTGGCTTCGGGGTGAATGGCTTGGTTCCAGTCGTAGGCCCCCGCCTTTTGCGAGTCGAACTGCGGGCCGCCGCCGCGCCGGCCGCGCCGCTCGGGAGCCTTGGTTTCGGGCACGCCGTAGCTGGTGAAAATATCGACCAGACCAGGGTACACGAACTGCCCGCGCAGGTCGCGCACCACCGCGCCAGCCGGAATTTTAACCGAAGCTGTAGGCCCAACCGCCTCCACTTTTCCCTCCCGAATGACGAGCGTCGCGTCCTTCAGCTGGGTCTGGTAGTCAGTCTGAATGGTGGCGTGCGTGAAAGCGTAGAGGCCCGGCCGCTGGTCGTACACGCCGTTGCGGGGGTAGGTGCCGGGCTGCGCCAGCGCCGGCGCGGCCGCGCCCAGGCCCAGCAAAGCCAGCCCGGCGCGCAGCGAAAAAGAGAGCTTCGGAGTCAAGGTAGAACCAATAAAAAGCAACGGAGTAAAAAGCCGGCATCCACGCGGCCGACCCCTGCGCCAAAAGTAGCAGCGGGCGGGCACCAAGCTGCATCCTATCCCGAATTATTATCGTTTTTTTCAGGTAACTTTCTTTCTTCAACCGCTTCTTTCTCATGCGCAAAGGCACCCAGGTCAGTTGGAAATACGGCACCGGCACGGCCACCGGCAAAATCGAATCCGTCCACAAAGAATCCATCACCCGCAAGCTCAAGGGCAGCGACATCACCCGCCACGGCACGGCCGATAACCCGGCCTTCGTTATCGTGCAGGACAACGGCGACCGGGTTCTTAAGCTCAAAAGCGAAGTAAAACCAATTAGCTGACCGTGATTACCTTTATCCGTTTTTTATAGCTATCTCTTTCCTTATTTCTTTTCCTTATGTCCCTTTTCACTCATGCCCTTTTCTACTGCTGAGTTTTATGCCGTGCGCTACCAGGCCGAGCCGCCGCTGGTGCGGGGGGTAGTGCAACGGCCACTCTCCCCGGCCGAGTTCACGGAAGCCTGTGAGTTGCTGCTGGCAATGGCGCAACGGCACCAGTGCCCGTTTTGGCTGCTCGATGGCCAGGCCGACACTGCCGAGCGCCCAACTGACGTGTACGATTGGCTGGGCGACGAATTTCTGCCCCGCGTGTACAAAACGCTGGGGCTCATTCCGTGCCTGGCCTTCGTGGCGCGGGCCGAGTTTTGGGAGGCGCTGCAAGCCCGCAACTATGCCTCGCCCACCAGCACGCTGTTCGCGACCACGTTTCGGGCCGACTGGTTTACCAGCGAGGCAGCTGCCCTGGCCTGGCTGGGGCAGTTCCGGCCGGCCATTGGCGTGCCGGTGGGGGGGTAGGGCCGCCATTTTTCTGCCAAACAAGAAGCCCCGCCGGCAGCAGCTGGTGGGGCTTCTTGGTGAAGTCAGGTAAAAACCGGGGGGTAGGGCCGGGCCTAGCGGTTGTGCGGGTCGGGCTTGATGAAGGCTTCCTTCTCCATTTCTTCGGGCACCACCACGATGCCTTTTTGCAGCATCGAGTTGCGCTTGCCGTAGAGGAAATACACCACGAAGCCCACCAGCATCCAGCCAAAGGCTACTTTCAGCGTGAACGAGTCGAGGCCGATGATGAGCAGCGTACACACGCCCGCCCCCATAAAAGGCACCAGCGGAAACGACGGGGTAGAGAGCGGCGAACGGAACGGGCGGTGCTGCTCAGGGTCCGACTTGCGCATAATCCACACGCCCAGGCTCACCAGCACGAAAGCCAGCAGGGTGCCGAATGAGGTGAGGTCGCCGGCCAGATTGCCAGGCACTAAGGCCGCGAACAAGCCCACGAATACCATCAAAATCAGGTTCGACTTGTAGGGCGTGTTGAAGCGCGGGTGGATGTCGGAGAAGGCTTTGGGCATCAGCCCGTCTTTGGCCATCGAGAAGAAAACGCGGCTCTGACCCATGAGCATCACGAGCATAACGGACGTGAAACCCAGCAGGATACCGACCGTGACGGCCGTGGCCAGCCAGCCGTAGCCGGTCATGTGCGCCTTAATGGCATAGCTCACCGAAGCCTCGCCGCCAATGGCCGGGTCAGCAAATTCGCGCCAGTTGGCCACGCCCGTCAGCACGTACCCAAACAGGATGTAGAGCACCGTGCAGATGGCCAGCGAGCCCAGGATGCCGATGGGCATGTCGCGCTTGGGGTTGCGGGCTTCCTGCGCGGCCGTGCTCACGGCATCAAAACCAATAAAGGCAAAAAACACGATGCCCGCGCCGCCCAGCACGCCGCCCCAGCCGTGCTTGTTCCAGCCCTCGTAAGTGCGAACGACTTCGCCGGCGGCGTTTTTCACCACCGCGTCGGCCGGAATGAGGTAGGGCGTGTGGTTGGCGGGGTTGATGAACTGCCAGCCCACCCCGATGAACACGATAACGATAAGCACCTTCAGCACCACGATAATGGCGTTGAACATGGCCGACTCTTGGGTGCCTTTTACCAGCAACAAGCTCAGGGCCACGATGATGAGCAGCGCCGGCAGGTTGATAACCCCGTGCTCCGACACGCCATTGATGACGGCGTGCTCGAAAGGTGAGTGGCACAGACTATACGGTATATCCGTACCAAAAGTCTCCAGCAGCTTATTCAGATATTCGCTCCAGGCGATGGACACGGTGGCCGCGCCCAGGGCGTATTCCATGATGAGCGCCCAGCCGATAATCCAGGCCACGAACTCGCCCATCGTGGTGTAGGCGTAGGTGTAGGCCGAGCCGGCGATGGGAATCATGGCCGCGAACTCGGCGTAGCAGAGGCCCGCGAACACGCAGCCGAAGGCCGCCAGCACGAAGGCCGCCGTCACGCCCGGCCCCGACGCCTGCGCGGCGGCGGCGGCGGTCCGCACGAACAGGCCCGCCCCGATGATGGCCCCCACGCCCAGTGCCAGGAGGTTGCCCGCGCCCAGCGTGCGTTGCAGGGTGCCGTGTCCGGTTGAGTTAGCTTCGCCCAGAAGTTGGGCGAGCGGTTTTTTGGCAAAAATACTAGCCATGCAAAAAGAGGTAAAAGAACGAGTGGGGGGAAATAGTAACCGTTTTTTCGCGTTGCGATAAGCCTGGGAAACGACCAGCCGGGCCGAAAATACGCGAAACTTTGCGACTGGCGCACTTCCGGGTTTGGCAAGGGCTTTGCGCACGGGCGCGCCGGGCAGTGCCTACCCCCCGTTAGCCGGGCCATAGGCCCGCTGGGGCTGCCTTTTTAGTTTATTCATTATCAGCGATTGTTTATGAAAAAAACCTCCCTGTTCTTCATCCTGCTCGGCCTGGCCGCCGCCAGTGCCCACGCCCAAACCAGCGCAGGCCCTACCCCCCCCGCCGACCGCAACGCCGTGCAACAGGCCACCACCCAGGCCCAGCGCCTGGCCCAGGAGCTGAGCCTCTCGCCCGACCAGCACGCCCGCCTGCGCCAGGTGCTGCTACTGACCCGCCAGCACATGGACGCCGACCGCGCCACCCACCACGACGACCCCGCCGCCCTGCAAACCGCCATGACCTTCGACCGGGCCAAATCGGACGAGCTGATTCGCGGGGTGCTCACGCCCGCGCAGTACGTGCGCTACCAGCAGCTCAAGGCCGCCCGCATCGGGCAATTGCACACCACGGTGCATACCAATTAGCTGCATAAGCGCCCTGCGCATTCACCTCAACCTACCGCCTTCATCGGCAGAAAAGCCCTCTCCGGCGATGGAAGAGGGCTTTTTCGTGCCCGGCGCGGGCTTTGGCGTGCTCCTTGTATTTCCCCTGGCACCTCGGAGCCAACGCGGCCGCGCCTCCTGCTTTTCTCTCCTTTTTTCTGCTCAAAAATCAGTTGTTGTATTATGAAAAAGTCCCTGCTTCTGCTGGCCGCTATGGCCTTTGCCACCGCCAGCTTTGCCCAGACCATCCCCGCCCCTACCCCTGCCCAAACGGCCCAGACGCACCGCGGCAAACATGCTCACCAGCATAAAACCCCCGAGCAGCGCGCGGACCACCGCACCGCCATGCTCACCAAAAAGCTGAGCCTGACCGCTACCCAGCAGTCTAAGGTGCATCAAATAGTGCTGGCTCAGGCCCAGGAAGGCCAGGCGCTGAAGGCGCAATACCCCGCCCAAGCGCAGCGGCAGGCCCGCCACCAGGCCATGCAGGCCGGCCGCACCAAGTACCAGGCCCAGCTGCACGGCGTGCTCAGCGCCGACCAGTATGGCAAGCTGCAAGCCATGCGCCAGGAGCACAAGGGTGAGCACGGCAGCAAGCGGCCAGTTAAAAGCTAGCCCGCCGTGCCCCTACCCCCCTCCCAAACCCCGGCCCCACGGCCGGGGTTTTTTGGTGCCCGGCGCGCCGGGGCGCGGGGTGCCGGGCCGGGCTATGTTGGGCCGGCTCGTTATATTTGACCTTATCACCTACCCCGGCAGCCCGATAATCAGGCATTTAGCCTCGCGCCGCCAACCTCCCCCATGCCGCTCCCCAGTAGTAGCACCCCCGCGGTGCAGATTCAGCAATTTTATGATAAGGGCCTGGCGCACGCCTCGTACGCCGTGCGCGCCGGCCGCCAGATGGCCGTGATTGACCCCGGCCGCGACCCGCAGCCCTACTACGATTTTGCCGACGAGCACGACGCCGAGATTGTGGCCGTGATTGAGACGCACCCCCACGCCGACTTCGTGAGCAGCCACCTCGAAATAGCCCGCGAAACCAACGCCACTATCTATTGCAGCAAGCTCACCGGCGCGCGCTACCCCCACAAAAACTTCGACGACGGCGACCGCCTCAAGCTGGGCACCGTGGAGCTGCACGCCCTCAACACCCCCGGCCACTCGCCCGATAGCATCAGCGTATTACTGATGGATGAGCTGGCCCAGACCCGCGCCGTGTTCACGGGCGACACGCTGTTTGTGGGCGACGTGGGCCGGCCCGACCTGCGCGAGGACGCCGCCGGCGGCGGCCACACCCGCGAGGCCCTGGCCGCCCAGCTCTACGCCAGCCTGCGCCAAAAGCTGATGGCCCTACCCCCCGCCACGCGCGTGTACCCGGCCCACGGCCCCGGCTCGCTGTGCGGCAAAACCACCAGCCCCGACCTCGACAGCACCATCGCCAAAGAGCTGGCTACCAACTACGCGCTCCAGCCTATGTCGGAGCCCGAGTTTATCGAGGTGCTGCTCGAAGACCAGCCGTTCGTGCCCAAATATTTTGGGCACGACGTGCAGCTCAACAAGCAGGGCGCGCCCAACTTTGAGGACAGCGTGCGGGCCGTGCCGCGCCTGGGCAACCAGGCCGCGCCCGAGCCGGGCGTGCTGCTCATCGACACTCGGCCGGCCGCGCAGTTCCGCGCCGGCCACCTGCCGGGCGCCCTCAACCTGCAGGACGGCGGCAAGTTCGAAACCTGGCTGGGCTCAATAGTCGGCCCCGCCGAGCCGTTCTACCTGCTGGCCGACACCCGGATTCAGCTCGACGCCGTGATTCGCAAAGCCGCCAAAATCGGCTACGAGGCCACCATCAAGAGTGCGTTGCTCTCCCCTACCCCCCTGCCCGCCACCAGCCCCGAGGTGGACGCGGCAGCCGTGCGCGCCCACCCCGAGCAGTTCACCATCGTGGACGTGCGCAACCGCACCGAAGCAGCTAAACCCTTATTCGACAACGCCTTGCTTATTCCGCTGCCCGAGCTACGCGAGCGCGTGGGCGAAATCCCGACCGACCGGCCCGTGCTGGTGCACTGCGCCGGCGGCTACCGCTCGGCGGCCGGGGCCAGCATCATTGCAGCTGGCTTGCCAGGAGTAGCGGTGTATGATTTGGGCGAGGCGGTGGGGAAGTTTTTGGGGGAGTCGTCTTAATTACTGCTGTTACGTAGCGGGGAGTAGCGCGAACTTTGTAGTTCGCGTCCCCGCGCCGTTAAAGCCATTGCAACGGCGCGGGGACGCGAACTACAAAGTTCGCGCTACTCCCCGTTGCCATCTCGAACAAGGGAGTGCGTAACAGCAGTTAATTAGGGCTTAGCAATACCTAACTCGTACCTTTACTTATATGAAAATCACGCTCGAAATCCCTGACAACCGCGCTGACTTCTTGCTGGAATTGTTGCGCAGCTTACCCTTTGTTAAGCTGCGGGTTCAGGCCGCCAAAGCCGCCCCTTCGGACGAAACCGCTCACCTACTGTCCTCGCCCACCAACGCCGCCCGGCTCTACGACGCCCTGGACCGCGACCGCCGGGGCCAGCGGGAAACCCACGAGCTGCCGGCCACGCTGTGACGTTGAGCTGGGACAGCGCCGCCTGGGAGGATTTTCAGTACTGGCTCGACACCGACAAGGCGATGGCCCGCAAGATTCGGGGGCTGCTCAAGGAGTGCCTGCGCACGCCCACCACGGGCACGGGCAAGCCCGAACCCCGAACCCCTTAAACATGACTTCGCCGGCTATTGGTCGCGCCGCATCAGCGGGGAGCACCGGCTGATTTACCGCTTTGAAACCGGCTTAGTGCATGTTTTGCAATGCCGCTTCCATTACGCCGCAAAGTAGCAAAAGCGGCATTGGCAGGGCGCTTCCTAATCGCGCCAGTTTTTGCCCTTGTTATTCTACTAGCTAGTTTTTGATTATTTTCAGATTACAGTCAATTTAGTTCCTTCATATTATTTTGCGCCCTTAATCATTGACCACAGCAAGGCATTTGCTGCTTAATCTGTAATAAGTACTATATGATTCAGAAACCCATTTGCTGTCTTGTACTGCTTCTTAGCCTTTCATTTTCCGTTTCGCTGCAAGCGTAGCAACGTATTCCCCTGGAGGTATTGCCCAGCGGACATATCGTCGTAAAGGCAACCGTTAATGGCGTAGAAGGACGATTTATCTTCGATACCGGTGGCGGAATAAATCTACTCACCCAGAAATTCGCACAACGCGTGAAGGGGTTGTAGAAACAGGATGGGCGTTTGACTGCCTTCCGGGCCATTGGCGACCGATTAAACCTGGAACTATATACAGCCAAGTCCATTACAGTGGGAACCTTTGTTGCCAACAGCACCACCCTAACCGTTTATGAGGGGGAACTAGGGGGCCTAGATGGCCTACTTACTCTAACGGCCTTCCAACGCCAACCCTTTACCCTTGATTTGCGCAACAAGCAACTCGTCTTGGAAACGCCTACCTCCTTGGCCAAGCGCCGCAAATCAGGCAACGCTATCCCCCTGCAAGTGGGCAGTGCCCACGGCCAAACACTTGATATATCCGCCTACTTTCGCGTCAATGATAAGCTGACCCTCTTGTTTCCGCTTGATAGTGGTGCTGGCAAGGGTGTATACCGCATTAATTCGGCCTTTGCCTCGCAACTCGGGATTGACACCGCTGCACTGGCACCCGCTAATCGCATCGTACGAGCCAGCGAGTTCTCCCCGAATAACCGTAATATCATCTATTGAGCGACCCTAGACAAGCTTACACCACAAGCAATTCCTAGCCTCCAGCTAACGAAAGCTCCCATCCAGTTGGTCAATGGCCTAATTTACGACGGCATTATCCCATTAGACTGGTTAGGCGAACAGCTGACGATTGATATCCCTCATCAGGAACTACTAATTAACTAGTATTAAGCTCAAGTTATTGAGTTGATAAATACTTTGCTGCCATGTTAGGGTGATTTAAGCAAGATTTAAACCCTTTTGCAATAGCTAGACGGTAGCCTCTGAAAAGAGGAAACCCCGACCGTTGGCGCGGCCGGGGTTTCGATGCGGGGTTTTCTGACAACCCAACATCATACTCACATGACAAGGGAAAACGCGACTAAACTGCTACGGGCCTAGAGCAAATGGAGCAGGAAGCGCGTCCGAAGGCCAGCCCTACCAGAACTTATTGATACACACCTCCTGGTTTTTCTTCTTCAGCCGCAGGCCAATCAGGATTTCGTGGCTGCCGCCGTTGTATCCGGCCAGCTGCGAGGTGCCGGAATCGTAGGAATAGCCTATCGTGTACTGCTCGTAGCTGAGGCCCACCATGCCAATCACCGAGTCGAAGGCGCGCCACGACGCGCCGAACCACAGCAGGTCCTTGTACTTGAGCTTGGCGTTGAGGTCCACCGAGAGCGGGCCGGGGCTCACAATCTTGACCAGCGCCGAGGGCACCACCGACCAGTCTTCGGAGAGCGGCAGCCGCACCCCACCCGTGAGGAAATAGTGCCGCTGCAGCGAGTTGCCAGGCGCGCCCGCATCGAGCTGGTTGGGGCCGTAGGAAAAGTTGAGCTTATTGCCAAAAAGCTGCGCGCCGGCTACCCCCACGTAGAAATTGGGGCTATAGACCCACAGGCCGGCCGAGCCATCAATGACCCGCGAGGCGGCGCTGGCCGCCACGGTGGTCGGGTCGTAGAAGTGCAGCAATTGCCCATCGACGGCAAACTGCTGCATGCCCATCGACACGCCCAGGGCCGCGCGGATGTCGCGCGTCAGCCGCAGGTTGTAGGCGTAGGAGCCGTAGAGGCTGGTGCGGCTCGTGGGGCCGGTCACGTCGTTATATATCAGGCCGCCGATGGCATGAAACGGCCGCTGGCGGTCGCGCAGCGGGTGCTTGCCGTTGGTGCCGCGCCACGGGGCCAGCGACGAGCTGCCGCTGAGATAAAAGGTGCGGGGCGCGCCCTCCAGGCCCACCCACTGGGTGCGGTAGCTGGCCTTGAGGTCAATATAATCCTCCACGCCGGTCGCGCCGGGGTTCAGGATATAATTGTTGTTCATGTACTGGCTGTACTGCGCCTGCTGCTGGGCCAGGGCCGGCACGGCGGCCAGCAGCAGCAGGGTAAACAGCAGAGATAGAGTTTTTTTCATAACCGTAAGTACCTGGAAATTTATTTCAAGAAATTGCTTGATAAGTAAGCAGCTGAATTAATGCCGACGCTATTCTGAAAATCTCTAGAACGTCATTCCGAGCTCGCCGAGGAATCTCGCCCGCGTCGCCGAACGACACCCGGACGACTGCGGGCGAGATTCCTCGGCAAGCTCGGAATGACGTTCTAGAGACTTCGCTTGCTTCCTGAATAGCTTCAATTAACAACTTAATACAGAATGGTAATCGACCCGGCGTAGGACCTACCCAACGGGCCTTTTGTGACGACGACGTAATAATAAGTGCCCACCGGGGCGGGCTGGCCGTTGATGTCGCCGCGCCACTCGTTGGCGCGGCTGTAGTTTTCGGTCGAGAAAATCTTGCTACCCCAGCGGTTGAACACGGTCACGGTGTTGTCGGGATATTGGTCGATAAACTCAATCTGCCAGGTGTCGTCGCGGCCGTCGCCGTTGGGCGTGAAGACGTTGGGAATACGGATGGCCGGGTGCACGGTCACCGTCACCTGGCTGGAAGAGGCGCAGCCCCCTACCCCCGCCGAAAGCGTGTAGGTGGTCGTGACCAGGGGCGCGGCCAGGGGTTGCAGCGGGTTGTTGCCTGGAAAGGTGAGGCCCAGCGCCGGCGTCCACATCACGGGGTAGGTGCCATCGGCGGTGCCTTCCAGCAGCACCGACGAGCCGGCCAGAATATCCTTATCGGGGCCGGCATTCACCACCACCGGCGGCAGAATGCGCACCACCACGCCGTTGGACACGAGCGTCACGGCCTGGCCGCAGGCGTCGGCGGTGCTCAGGCGCAGCGTCACGGTCTGGCCCGCGCGCAGCGTAGTGCTGGTGAAAACCGGCGTGGTGGCCCCGGCCACGTCGTTGCCGTTCACTTGCCACTGGTAGGCGGGGGTAGGGCCGGCGTTGGTCACGCTGGCGATGCTGAACGTGAGCGGCGAGCCCAGGCACACCGGCGCATCAGGCTGCACGGCAATGGCCAGCGTGGGCTGCGGCGTGGGCGTGCGCGTGACCGTGACGGTGGCCGTGGCCCCGCCCGTGGCGCACAGCCCCACCGTGGGCGTTACCTGCACCCGCACCTGGTCGCCGGTGGCCAGCGTGCTGCTGGTGAACGTAGGCCCGCTGGCCACGGCCGCGCCGTTGACAAACCACTGGAAGGTGGGCGCGGCCCCCGCGTTCGTGACCACGGCCGCGAAGGTGAGGGCCGTGCCGGCGCACTGCACGGGCGGGGCCGCCAGGGTCACGGTGGGCGTCACCAAGGGCTGCACGGTAATCGTAACCACGTTGGAAATGCCCGTGGAGCAAGTGCCGGTGCCCGACGTGACGCGGCGGCGGAAGTAAGTAGTAGCCGTGAGCGGGCCGGGCGCATAAGTCGAGGCGGTAGCGCCCGCGATGGCATTCCAGGTAGAATTATCCGCCGAAGATTCCCACTGATAAGCAAACGTGCCGATGCCGCCGCCGGCATCCCCGGTGCTGGTGAGGGGGGTAGGCGTGTTGCCGGCGCAAATGGTTTGGTCGGCGGCAATGGTGCCGGCCGTGAGCGCCGGCAATACGGTGATGGCCACGGAGGCCGAATACACGGGGCCGCACGGCCCCGACGTTACCTGCCGCCGGAAGTAAGTAGTGGCCGTGAGCGGGCCGGGCGCGTAGGTTTCGGCCGTCGCGCCGCCAATGGCGGTCCAGGTGGCATTATCCGGCGACGATTCCCACTGATAAGCAAACGTGCCGGTGCCGCCGCCAGCACTGGCCAGGCTGGTGAGGGCGGCGGGGGTAGCGCCGGGGCACACCGCCTGGGCGGTGCCGATGCTGCCCGCCGCCAGGGCCGGAGTTATGGTAATAGTAACGACATTGGACACGGCCGGGGCGCAGGTGCCCGCGTTCACCCGGCGGCGGAAATAGGTCGTGGCGCTTAGGGTGCCGGGCGCGTAGGTTTCGGCCGTCGCGCCGCCAATGGCCGCCCAGGTGACATTATCCGGCGACGATTCCCACTGATAGGCAAACGTGCCCGCGCCGCCGCTGGCCGGGGCGCTGCTCGTGAGCGGCGCGGAAGCAGTGCCGACGCAGAGCGCCTGGTCGCTGCCAATGGTGCCGGCCAGCAGCGCCGGCAGCACGGTAATGGTCACGACGGGCGAATACGCCGGCCCACAATTCCCTGACATCACCCGCCGCCGATAATACGTCGTGGCTGTAACCGGGCCGGGCGCGTAAGTGGAGGCCGTAGCGCCCGCGATGGCATTCCAGTTCGAATTATCCGGCGAAGCCTCCCACTGATAGGCAAACGTGCCGGTGCCGCCGCCAGCGTCACCCGTGCTGGTGAGGGGGGTAGGTGTGTCGCCGGCGCACACCGTTTGGTCGGCGGCAATGGTGCCGGCCGTGAGCGTTGGCAATACGGTGATGGCTATGGGGGCCGCATACACGGGGCCGCACGGCCCCGACGTTACCTGGCGCCGGAAGTAGGTGGTAACCGTGAGCGGGCCGGGCGCATAGGTCTCGGCCGTCGCGCCGGCGATGATAGTCCAGGTAACATTATCCGGCGACGACTCCCATTGATAAGCAAACGTGCCGGTGCCGCCGCTAACCCCTGCCAGGCTGTTGAGGATGGCGGGGGTAGCGCCGGGGCACAGCGTTTGGGCGGTGCCGATGGTGCCGGCCGCCAGGGCCGGGGTTATGGTAATAGTGACCACATTGGACAAGACCGGCGCACAAGCGCTGCCCGCACTGGCCTGGCGGCGGAAGTACGTGGTAGCATTCAGGGCACCCGGCGCATACGTCGGCCCGGTGGCCCCGCCAATGGCCGTCCAGGTAGTATTATCTACCGAAGACTGCCACTGGTACGTGATGGTGCCCGTGCCGCCGCCGGCATCAGCGGCGCTGGTGAGGGGGGTAGGCGTGGCACCGGCGCAGAGGGCCTGGTCGGCCGCGATGGTGCCGGCCACCAGGGCGGGCGTCACGGTGATGGTGACGACGTTGGTCGGGGCGGTGGTGCAGGTGCCGGAGAGCACCTGCCGGCGAAAATACGTGGTGGTGGCCAGCGGGCCGGGCGCAAAGGTTTCGGCCGTGGCTCCGTTGATAGTCACCCAGGCAATATTATCCAGCGACGCCTCCCACTGATAGGCAAACGTGCCGGTGCCGCCCGTGGCCGGGGCCAGGCTCGTGAGCGGCGCGGGGGCGCTGCCGGCACACACCGTCTGGTCGGCGGCGATGCTGCCGGCCACCAGGGCCGGCAGCACGGTGATGGCGATGGAGGCCGTGGGCGTGCGCGGCGCGCAAAAGCCCGAGGTAACCAGCCGCCGGAAGTAGGTCGTGACGGTCAGCACGGCCGGCGCGTAGGCTGGAGCATTTGCTCCCGGAATATCGGTCCAGGTAGCATTATCCGGCGACGACTGCCACTGGTAGCTGAACTGTCCGGTGCCGGCTCCGGCCGGGGCCGCGCTGGTCAGCGGGGCCGGCGCGGAGCCGGCGCACACCGTTTGGGCCGCCGCGATGCTGCCCGGCGTGGGCGCGCCCGGCACCGGCACCTGGCTCTGAATCTGCCGGCAAAAGCAGTTGGTCGAGATGAGGAGCGTTACCACGTAGCTCTTCGCGCTGGGGAAGGTGTGGACCGGATTGGCTAGCGTCGATTTAGGACTGCCATCGCCAAAATCCCAGGAGTAGGTCGGCGAGTCAAAATCGATGGGCGGGCTCGTAAACGTGATTTCCAGGCAAGCCGTGGATTGCGCCCCGAAGCCGAATTGCAGCAACGAGCTTTGGTTGAAGTTGACCAGGCCCAAGCTGCTCAGGCGGCCGCCCAGTTTCAGGCTGTCATCGACGTAGCGGGCCTTGGGTCCCAGCGAGTCGGGGTGGGCGATGAAGCCCAGCGCGGGCTGGTTGTTGCGGGCCACGTAAATCTTGCCATCGGGAGCGGCCTGCAGGGAGCCCAGGTCGGCGGGGGTCTTTTGCTTGAGCGGAATATCCTGCTCAGTAACCGCCGGGCCGTTGCCACTGATGTCGAATTGCAGCAGCCTGGGCGGGTTCATCACCGTGGCGTAGAGGTAGCTGCCGGGCGAAAACCCAACCCCGTAGTATTTCCCCTTGCCTTTATCAACAATATAAGGAATCTTAGGATTAGCGCTCACTATACCCGTGCCGGTATCAAACGCAAACAGCTCGACGGTGCTGCTGCTGTCGCCCAGCGCTTCGCTGTAGCGGGCCAGGGCCAGCCGCTGGCCGTCGGGCGTTACCCTCATCTGGCCTTTGTAGCCCACGGGCGACACGCTCGGCGCGTGCAGGCTGCCGACGGCCGAGATAATGGGGGTAGTATCCACGCCGGTCGTCAGCCGCACGCGGTAGGCCAGAAAGGCATCGCCGCGGTTGTCGTTGCCGGCTTTGGCAGCGCCCCAGCCGTGCGCGATAACCCAGATGTCGCAGCCGTTTTTGTGAAAAACGCCCGTTAGCTTCTCCGCCGTGCCGCGGGCCAGGGGCGTGTTTTTGGTAGCCGCGATGACGGTGCCCGGCCCGCCACCCCCCGGAATGTCTATTTCCGAGTAGTTCAGGCCCGCGGTGCTGTCCAGGGTGAAGAGCAGGTAGCGCGTCGGCTGGCCCGGCATAACCACGCCCGGCATCCTGATGGGTAGGGGGCCGTCGGTGCTGAAGCGGCTGCCCGCCAGCCCCGTGCCGTTGGTCATCACGGTGCCGTCGCCGTTCCACACGGTTTCGCCGTTGCTGTAGAAGAGGATTTTGCCGTTGGCATCCGACATCACCCCCGAGCCGGCGGGGGCATCCATCGCCCCATTGGTAAGCACCGTCGGCGGGATGGAGTCGGTGGCCTGGTTGAAATCGAGCCCCGCCTTGAAGCCGAAGTACCAGGTATTGGCGAATTTCGTATCGGCCGCGCACTCGGGGGGCGGCGTGCCCTGGGCGCGGGCGGTGGTGGCCGCGCCGCTCAGCAGCAGGAGCAGCAGCGCCAGCAGCCAGCCGCCCGCTGGCCGCGGACGCCCCGCTGGCGGCGGGCGGCGCTGGCCGGCTGGCCGGCCGGGGGTAGCAGCCGGCGGGCAAGAACTATAAATATCAGACAGGGCAGGATGCGGTAGCTCTGCGGGCATAGTGGAGCAGGTAAGTGGGCAAGCAGGTAAGCGAGTACTCCAGAAAAAAAGTGCCACCCGCCGCCCCTAAAGGAGAGCCTGATAGCCAGCCAGCGCTAAAAAAAGCACTTCCGGCCACTTTCAGTAAAGCTACGCACGGCCAGCCAGGTTTGTACAAAGCCGTGCCCGAATAGTGCTAAAGGGTACTACTCACCGCCAATTTTGGCTTGGCCCAGCCCCTACCCCCCGCCCGTCGCTAACCTCGCCGTAGTTGTGGCCACCGCCCGCCCGCCCGACGACCAGTGCGCAAACCGGCGTCCCTGCTTTCAGCCGCCCAATGCGGCTGAAAGCAGCCCGCGCTACTTTGCCATAAACTGCTCCAGCACAGTGCGGTAGGTGTCGGGCTCTTCAAACCAGGGGAAGTGGCCGCTCTTTTCAAAAAACACGATTTGCGCGCCCGGAATGGCCTGCTTCAGGCGCCAGGCGGTGAGGGGTGCCACGTTCATATCGTAGCGGCCGGTCAGCACCAGGGTCGGAAACGTGAAGCCCGCCAGCTGGGGCGTAAAATCCTGGGTCGCCGCATCGGCCGATACGGCGGCCGACACGGCCGGCTCCAGGCCCAGCGTGCTGGCGGGCCCGAGCTTCTGGAAGTAGCGGTCGCGCTGGGCCAGCGAGTAGAAGAGCAGGTTGAAGTGGTCGCGCAGCGATGCCTCGGCGGCCGCCTGCGGCGAAGCTCCGGCCTGAGCCGCCTGCTTGTCCCGGTCCGGCGCATCGGGAAAAACATCGTCGAACAGATGCACAATCGTGCGCAGGTTGCTGCTGGCCGCATCCGAGAGCACCAGCTTGGCAATGTGTTCGGGGTGGGCGCTGGCGTAGGCGATGGCCAGCAGGCCGCCGTAGGAGTCGCCCAGCAGAATAATTTTAGCGAGCCCCAGGCCCTGGCGAAGGGCTTCGAGGTCGGCCACCTGGGCGGCCAGGGTTTGGGGCGCGCCCGCCTGCACCGGCTGGGAGGCCCCGGTGCCCCGCTGGTCATAGAAAATAACCCGGCGCTGGCGGGCCAGCTGCTGCCACACGTCGGCTGGCAGCAGGTAGGCGTGCGACAGCCCCGGCCCGCCATTGACGACCAGCAGCGGCAGCGCGGTCGCGTTGCTGCCAAATAGTTCGTAGCCCAGGTCCACCTGCGGCGTGTGGATTTTGCCCACCCGGTGGGGCAGCGCCTGGCCGTAGGAGCTAGCCGGCAGGGCCAGCCAAGCCAACACATAAAATAGCGGACGGACGGCGCGGAATAGTTTCATGGGGAGCAGGGAAGCTGGTCGAAGCCAAAGAAAAGCGCTGGAAATCGCCGAAAGCTACCCGCCCTTCCTTCCGAGCTGACAACTGTCTGAATAACCTCAAAAATAGGCTAATGGCCCGCGTTAATTTCCCTACCCCCCTGCTCGCTGCCAACCCCGCCGCAATGGCGGCCGGCCCCTGAGCAAACGACCCTTATGGACGCGCGCAACTGCCCCAATACCGCTAAACGCGCGCTGATACACTGCGCCGACGCCGGCCGCAGCTATTTCCTTAAAAAGGGGCCGCTTTTACTCTTCTATTTCTACCAAGTCAATGGTATTTTCCCCATTAATCTGCTACTGCCTGAAAGCGAATAGCAAGCGCCGCTGCAAGTAAAGTGGCTGCGGTTGGTGCTGCTCAAACCGTTGGACCGCAGCATCTTCCCGACGTTTGCTGTAGCGTTTCCAATTCACTATACCTTGTACCGCATGCGCGGTATAAATACCCATCACGGACAAGCTGAGCACTTGCCGAGCAGTAGAAATCCCCGGACTGGCCAGCTCATCTAGCCCGAATCCTATCACTAGCCCCGACGACAAAGTCATCCCTCGGGTGAGGCGGCGAGTATGTCGAAATACCTGACGCAGCGTGGCCACGCTATCTGCATGCGTGGCTAGTGGCTTGGGAGGTGAGAACTTTTGGGCTCGCCCTGGGAAGGTGACTAACCCGAGAAACAGGATAAGCAGTGGTCTCATAAAGACCAATTTATTAGCCAGTTATGAGTTTCATGTGAACATATTTGCTTAATAAAATACCCGTTAATAGCGGGTGAAATAGTACACCAGTTTGAGAACTGCTCTAAGAGGATGACTAGTTGAAAGAATCAGGTCTTATTTCATCTCTTAAGCAGTCGTTTAAGAAACGCAACCATTTTCCCTACCCCCGCACCAGCTTGCCGCCGTCCCAGAGGGGTAGCACGTCGGGGTAGATGTCGATTTTGGTGCAGAACACGAAGTCGTCGTTGGCCTCCAGGGCGCGTAGGCGGCGCACGGCGGCCGATTGCAGCAGGTAGCCGGGCAGGTCGGCGCGGGCGTTTTGCCAGAGTTGGTAGGCGGCCAGCGCGGCATCCGACTGCGTGATGTCGAGGCCGTGGGGCAGCAGGCGCTCGGCCAGCGCGCCGCCCAACAGCGTGTCTTCGAGGCAAAACTGGCCCTTCCAGCCGGCGGCCACTACCAGGATATCGCGCTGCCGGGCCAGGCAAAAATCGGCCACGGCGGCCAGGTTCAGGAACGCGCCGCACACCACGGCCTCGGCGGCCAGCGACTGGCGCAGGGCCTTGGTGCCGTTGGTGGTGCTGATGGCCAGGGCGCGGCCCCGCACCGGAAAATCCTCGTGCAGCAGTTCGAAGGGCGAGTTGCCCAGGTCGAAGCCCTCGGCGGGCACGCCGTCGCGCTCGGCGGCCGTGATGCAGCCGTGCGCGCGGCCCAGGGCGGCGCACTCTTCCAGGGTGCTCGCGGGGTACACTGCGGTCATGCCCGACGCCAGGGCCGTGGCAATGGTGCTGGTGGCGCGCAACACGTCCACGATGACGGCCACTTGGCCGCGCAGGTCGTAGAGCGGCAGCAGCTCGGGCGAGTAGCAGATATCGAGTTTCAAGTTGTTTGTTTTTAAATAGTTGCGAAAGAACGTCATGCTGAGCTTGCCGAAGCATCTCGCTCGCATCATTGGAGGGCTTAGCCAACGATGCGAGCGAGATGCTTCGGCAAGCTCAGCATGACGTTCTCTACTCAAAAAAGAATTCCCTACCCCTCCTCCGTGCCCGGAACCAGCGGCAGCTTGCTTACGGTGGCGGGCAGATTCTTGCCGCGCACCTGCACGAAAATGGGCGTGCCGGGCGCGGCAAACTCCGCTTGCACGTAGCCCAGGCCAATGCCTCGGCTGAGGCTCGGCGACTGTCCGCCGCTGGTGACTTCGCCGATGGGCGCGCCTTGCGCGTCCACGAGGGGGTAGTGGCTGCGGGGCAAGCCGCCGGGGCCGTCCATGACGAAGCCCACCAGCTTGCGCGGGACGCCGGCCGCTTTCTGGGCTTTTAGCGCCTCGCTGTTGGTGAAGTCTTTGGTGAACTTGGTAATCCAGCCCAGGCCGGCTTCGAGGGGTGAAGTGGTGTCGGTGATGTCGTTGCCGTAGAGGCAGTAGCCCATTTCGAGGCGCAGCGTGTCGCGCGCGCCCAGCCCGATGGGCTTGATACCGAAGGGCTTGCCGGCTTCCATCACCTTGTCCCACACGGCGGCGGCGTGCTCGTTGGGCACGTACAGCTCGAAGCCGCCCGCCCCGGTGTAGCCCGTGGCCGAAATAATGACGCCCGGCGCATCGGCAAAAGTGCCCTGCACAAAGCTATAATACGGAATGGCCGCCAGGTCCACGCTGGTGAGCGCGCGCAGGGCGGCGGCGGCCTTCGGCCCCTGCACGGCGAAGAGGCTGAGCTGGTCGGAGAGGTTTTCCATCGCTACCCCCTCGGTGTTGTGCTGTTGCAGCCAATTCCAATCCTTGTCGATGTTGGAAGCATTGACTACCAGGAAGTAATCCTCCTCGGCCAGCATGTACACGAGCAGGTCGTCCACGATGCCGCCGTTGGCGTTGGGCAGGCACGAGTACTGCGCCTTGCCGGGCGCGAGCTTGCTGGCGTCGTTGCTGGTGGTGCGCTGGATGAGGTCGAGGGCGCGCGGGCCGCGCAGCCGAAATTCGCCCATGTGCGACACGTCGAATATCCCTACCCCCCGCCGCACGGTGTGGTGCTCTTCGAGGTCGGAAGAGTAGCGCACGGGCATGGCGTAGCCGGCAAACGGGACGATTTTGGCCCCCAGCTGCTGGTGGGTGGCGTGCAGGGCAACGGTTTTGAGCGGGGTGGCTTCCATGAAAAAGAGGGGGTAGGCAGGATATGGGCCGGCTGAGGCGGGCCGGGGCAAAGCTACTTCGCGCCCGCGCAACGCGCCCGGCCGGCCGCCTACCTTTACGCCATGACCCCCGAAGCCATCAAGCAGGACTTTGAGTCCGCCCTCGTCAAGCATTTTTCCTTTAAAGCCCGGCTTCGGTCCTTCCTGCATGGCAACGGCAACGAGGAAGGCCCCCTGCGCGACCCCGACCAGTGCAGCCTGGGGCACTGGATAACCGAGCGCCGCCAGGGTACCTACCACCACCTGCCCGAGATGGGCGAGCTCGACCGGCAGCACCGCCTTATTCATCAGCAGGCCAGTCGGCTCATGGACCTGCACCTGGCCGGCCACCGCGAAGAGGCCCAGGCGGGCTTTAGCGAAGTGCAGGCCATAGCCGACCACATGGTGGTGCTGTTTCAAACTATAGAAGCCAAGCTGCGTACTGCGCAGGGCTGAGAGCGCAGCCGGCCGTTATGAAAGTAAACCTTACTACTAAAATCTTTGCCGGCTTTTTACTGCTGCTGGGCTTATTTGCGGCGGTAGTAATTGTGAATTATCGCCTGGCCGACCAGGTGCTGCGCAACTCGCAGGGGGTAGAAACCTCGCAGCGCACTTCGGCCGACGGCACCACGCTGCTGCGGAGCATTATTGACATGGAAACCGGCTTCCGGGGCTACCTGCTGCTGGGCAATGAGCAAATGCTGGAGCCGTATTACGTGGGTGAGCGCGACCTGCTGCGCCGCTTCTCGACCCTGCGTGAAGAGCTGGCCAATGAGCCGGCGCAGCGCCAGCGCCTCGACACCACGCAGCACCTGTTTCAGCAATGGTCGGCCTACACGCAGCTACTGGTGAGCGAGAAGCGCGCCGCTCACCAGCGCGACCCCAAGCTGGATGGCCTGAATGGCATGCCCCACGCCCAGCTGGCCTCGGGCATGGCGGGTAAACAAATAATGGATGCCATTCGCTTTCAGATGGGCAACTTCGACGTGACGGAGGATAGCAACCGCCAGCTGCAGCGCCAGCGCCTGGCCGACAGCATCTCGCGCGCCCAGAAGCTTTCGGGGTTGATAACGGGCCTGGCGCTCATATTTGGACTACTGTGGGCCGTGTATATCGTGCGGCTGCTGGCCCGGCGCCTGCGCGGCATGGTCTTGCTGGCCCGCCGCCTGGCCGAGGGCGACTACAAGTCGCAGCTCGTGGACCACGAGAACGACGAGGTGAGTGAGTTAACCACTACGCTCAACACGATGGCGCGCACCATCGACCAGAATATCAGCCAATTGGAAGGCCGCAACCAGGAGCTAGACCAGTTTGCCTACGTAGTATCGCACGACCTGAAGGCACCCCTGCGGGGCATCGAGAGCGCCTCGCGCTGGATTGAGGAAGACATGGGCAAGGACTCGCTGCCGCCCCACATCCGCGAGTTTCTGGCCCTGATGCGGCAGCGCGTGCACCGCATGGAAAACCTGATTACCGGCATTCTGGCCCTGGCCCGCGTGGGCCGGGTGGTCGAAGCCGACGAGGCCGTATTCGTGCGCCAGCTGCTGCGCGAAATTGCCGACACCATCGGCCTGCCCGACGGCATGCAGCTGGAGCTGCCGTTCTTCCTTCCTACCCTGCCCACCAACCGCACCCAGCTTGAGCAGGTATTCAGCAACCTGATTTCCAACGCCATAAAGTACCACGACCATCCCGGCACGGGCATCCTTCGCATTGGCTGCGAAGACCTGGACGATAACTTCTACCGCTTCTCGGTGCAGGATGATGGCCCCGGCATCGCGCCGGAGTATCATGAGCGAATCTTCATCATTTTTCAAACCCTCGTGGAGCGCGATGCGCTCGAAAGCACGGGGGTAGGGCTGGCCATCGTGAAGAAGATAGTGGAGCGCCAGGGCGGCCGCATCTGGGTCGAATCGACTGAGGGGCAAGGCGCTACGTTCTTTTTTACTTGGCCTAAGAAGCCGGTGGCGAAGGCCGCCACGGCGGCGGCCCAGGCCGTG
Organism: Hymenobacter psoromatis; assembly: GCA_001596155.1. Lineage (NCBI taxonomy): Bacteria > Pseudomonadati > Bacteroidota > Cytophagia > Cytophagales > Hymenobacteraceae > Hymenobacter > Hymenobacter psoromatis. The sequence continues at coordinate 2,273,803 of CP014771.1, forward strand.
CCGGCAGCCCAGCTCGCTGCGGCGGTCAGGTAAGCGTGCCGTATCCTTTCCAACTGCCTCTGCGTTAGCATAGCCCAGCCTATTTCGGTGCTGACCTGCCTTTACTCCTACTCTATGTCCCCCTTTTCCTCGCCTGCTACGCCCACTATTCTCCTCGTTGAAGACGACCAGATGGACGTTATGAACGTGCAGCGGGAGCTTCGAAAGCAGAATATCAATGTGCCGCTGACCCACGCCCGCAACGGCCGCGAAGCCCTGAATATGCTGCGCGGCGAAAACGGCGAAACCAAGATACCCCGCCCCAGCCTGGTGATGCTCGACCTGAACATGCCTCGCCTCAACGGCCTGGAGCTGCTCAAAATCCTGCGCGAAGACCCCGAATTCAGTGACCTCAACGTGTTCATTATGACCACCTCCGACCTCGACGTGGACCGCTCGGGCGCCAGCAGCCTGGGCGTGAGCGGCTACATCATCAAGCCCCTCACCTTCGACTCGTTTGGCGGCGAAGGCGGCGGCACCGTCGATGGCTTCAGCCTGTTTCTGGATTTGCTGAAGCTGAAACGGTAGATGGGTAATGGGTAATGGGTAATAAAAGAACGTCATTCCGAGCTTGCCGAGGAATCTCGCTCGCGCCGTTCGGGTGTCGGTCAGCGATGCGAGCGAGATTCCTCGGCAGGCTCGGAATGACGTTCTTTTATTACCCATTCACAGCAGCCGGAAGCTCATGCGGTGGTGGGGGGTAGGGCCGTGCGCGCGCAGCGCGGCGCGGTGGGCGGCCGTGGGATAACCCGCGTTCTGCGCCCAGCCGTAGGCCGGAAACTCGGCGGCCAGCGTGCGCATGCGCTCATCGCGGAAGGTTTTGGCCAGGATGGAGGCTGCCGCGATGTGCCGAAACCGGCCGTCGCCGCCCACGGCGCAGGTGTGCGCCAGGCCGGGGTAGGGCCGGAAGCGGTTGCCATCGACCAGCAGGTGGGCGGCGGGCACGGCCAGCGCGGCCACAGCCCGGTGCATGGCCAGGTAGCTGGCCTGCGCAATGTTAATCTCCTCAATCTCAGCCACGCTGGCCTCGCCCACGGCCCAGGCAATGGCCTCGGCGCAAATGGTGGCGCGCAGGGCCTCGCGGCGGCGGGCCGTGAGCTGCTTGGAATCGTTGAGGAACGGCGGGTCGAAATCGGGGGGTAGGATGAGGGCGGCGGCAAAAACCGGCCCGGCCAGGCAGCCGCGCCCGGCTTCGTCGAGGCCGGCCTCGTGGGGGTGGCCGGTGTGGGTAGCGAGCAGGCCCGCCACCGGGTTTTCAGCAAAAGGTAGCAGCATGGGGAGCGGGCCCGCCGCAGTGGCCGGCATCCGCAAAGGTCGGCCTACCTGCCTCAGAACTTCAGCACTTGCAGGAAGAACACCTGGCGCTCGTCGCCGTGGCTGGGCCGCAGGCGCTGGAAGCCGCTGGCTATGTACTGGCCGTTGGCCCAGGGCAGCAGGTCGGGCTGGCGCACGTCGAGCACTTTGTCGGGCTTATCAGCTGCGGAAGTGAACAGCTCCACCTTGGTATCGTTGGGGCTGGAGTCGCTTTGGCTGATGCGCTTGTAGTGCAGCTCATTGTCGAGCAGGTAGGCCAGCATGAGGCGGCCATCGGCCAGCTGCAGCGGCTGCACGGCCTCTTCCAGCTCGGTGCGCACCACGCCGGGGCCCACCACGAAGTTATTGTCCCAGAGTAAATTACCCCGCTTATCGAAACTACACACCAGCACGTGCGTGGTATGGAAGCCCACGAAGGTGCGGTTGGAGCCGCCGTAGCTGTTGCCATAGCCGTTGCCCAGGCCACTATAGCGCCCGGTGAGGGGGTAGGGGCTCATCAGCATCATGGGGCTGCCGTAGCTGGAGTAGCTATACTGGGGCGTGTAAACCTCGGCCACCAGCGTGTAGCCGCCGTCGGGCTGGCGCAGCAGCTCGTGCAGCAGCAGGTGGTAGTGCCAGCGCTGGGGGCTGGCGGCGCGGGCCTCGCGGCGGGCGGCGCGGTCGTGCACGCGGGCCTGGCGGTCGGGGCCCATGTAATCGAAAAAGTGCCGGAAGCGCTTGAAATCATAGAAGCGCAGGGCCGGCTTGGCGCTGGCCGTGTTGTTGGTGCGCGTGGTGAGGTCGGTGGCAAAGAGGCCCTGGGCGTAGCGCAAATCGCGCAGGCCGTAGGTGCCGGCCAGCAGGCGGGTAGTGGTGTCTTCGGGCGAGCTGAGCTGGGCCGTGAGCAGGCTGCGCTCGCTCTCGGTTTGCACCAATTCAGAATTCAGCAGCTCGCCGTGGGTCGCCGAGAGGCGCTTGAGCAGCAGGCGCTGCTTGCGGCCATTGCTTTGGCTGAGCACAAACTCGGCCCGGCCGGCCGGGCGGTCGGCCACGCTGGTCAGCTCGGTATTCAGCGGCTCGTAGAGGGCCGGCAGGAACTGAAACTGCCCGGTGGCCACGTCAAGCAGCAGCACGGTCTGGTGCTGCTGGTCCGAAAGGGTCACGTTCACCAGCAGGCGGCCATCCATCGCCTTCAGGCCCACCACGTCGCGGCACAGCTTGGTATCGAACTGCTGGAGGCGCACCTGGCCGCCGCGCACGTCGTAGGCCACGGCCAGCAGGCGGCCCGGCGTTTCGGGGGCCAGCAGCAGGGCATACACAATGCCCGGCTCGGCACACACGCGCTTCATCTCAAACTCGGGGCCGATTTCTACGCTTACTTCATTGCGCAGATGCAGGTTGGCCCCGTAGTGCTGAAATATATAGCGCGGCTTGCGCGTGCCCGGCGGCTGGTGCCGGATAAAGAGCACCACGGCCGTATCGGCGGGCAGGGCCTGCACCTGCACATCGTCGTTGGCCGGGTCGAGCAACAGCTCGGCGCGGGCCACCTGCACGGGGGCATCGGGCGGCGGCGGGGGGGTAGGGCGCTGCGCCAATACCAGCAGCGGTAGCCAGCTTACCAGAAGAGCGAAGAAGTATTTCATAGCAAACTCCGCAACACGATGCCAACGCGAATAGTTGGCCGGGCCTTTACGAAGATAGCCATTTGTTTCGGCTTTCGCAACAGCCCGGCGCAGAGGTCGATGGCCGCTGGCCGCGCTACTTCCGGGAGCCGCTGGTAATGCCCGCGCGCCAGCCACGATTTACGTGCTAGCTTGCCCCGGAATGGGTGCATTGCCCGTTTCTTTCGCTGCTTATCAACCCCTTACTTTCTTTTCTTCCCTACCCCCGGCTATGTCGCTCACGATTACCAACCTCTCCAAAACCTACCCCAACGGCACGCGCGCGCTGCGGGGCGTCAACCTCACGATTCCGACCGGCATGTTTGGCCTGCTCGGGCCGAACGGCGCGGGCAAAAGCTCGCTGATGCGCACCATTGCCACCTTGCAGGATGCCGACACGGGCAGCATTCAGCTCGACGATATGGACGTGCTGCGCGACAAGGAGGCCGTGCGCCGGGTGCTGGGCTACCTGCCCCAGGAGTTTGGGGTGTACCCCAAGGTGAGCGCCGAGGAACTGCTCGACCATTTCGCGACCCTCAAGGGCATTGCCAGCAGCAAAGAGCGGAAGGAAACGGTGGCGGCGCTGCTGCACCAGACCAACCTCTACGACGTGCGCAAGAAGCACGTGGGCGGCTATTCGGGTGGCATGAAGCAGCGCTTTGGCATTGCGCAGGCGCTGCTGGGCAACCCGCGCCTCATCATTGTGGACGAGCCGACGGCCGGCCTCGACCCGGCCGAGCGCAACCGCTTCCACAACCTGCTGAGCGAGATTGGGGAGAACATCATCGTTATTCTTAGTACTCACATTGTCAGCGATGTAAGTGACCTGTGCCGCCAAATGGCCATCATCAATCAGGGCGAAGTATTGCTCACCGGCGACCCGCTGCGGGTGATGGAGGCGCTGCGCGGCCGGGTCTGGAAAAAGCTGATTGAGAAGGCCGAGCTGCCCGCCTTGCAAGCCAGCGAGCGCGTTATCAGCTCGCGCCTGTTCGCGGGCAAAACGGTAGTCCACGTACTGGCCGATTCAGCGCCGGACGCGGGCTTTGAGGCGGTAAACCCGGATTTGGAGGACGTGTATTTTTCGGAAATTAACAACGGAGCGATGGCGAACAGCCATTGAGAATCAACTCAAAAAGAACGTCATGCTCATCTGGCGTCCCGAAGGAAGCATCTCTACCGCATCGGTGAACGACACCCGAATGGCGCGGTATAGATGCTTCGGCAAGCGGACGCCAGATGAACATGATAATATCCATTGTTAATTGCTCCTCCAAAATGTTCCTACCCATCTTTCTTTTTGAGCTGAAATACCGGCTGCGGCGGCCGGCCACCTGGATTTACTTTCTGCTGCTGGCGCTGCTCGCGGGCCTGCTGGTAACGGCGGCCGGCGGCGGCTTTGGCACCGGCGTGGGCGTGAGCCTGGGCGGCGACGGGCAGGCCGTGAAAGTCAACGCGCCGTTTTCCGTGACCATCACGCTGGGGGTGCTCAGCACGCTGGGCGTCATTGTGTCCTCGGCCCTGATGGCCAACTCGGTGTACCGCGATTTTGAGTACCGCACCTACCCGCTCTTTTTTACTACCCCCATCACCAAAGCCGGCTATTTGGGCGGGCGCTTTCTGGGGTCCTACGTGGTGGCAGCGCTGGTATTCAGCGGGTTGGGAATAGGGGCGGCGCTGGCGGGCATGATGCCCTGGGTCGAGGCCGACCGCTTTCTGGCGCACACGCCGGCCGGCACCTATTTGTGGCCTTACTTGATTTTCATTTTGCCCAACCTGTTCTTCAGCGGGGCCATTTTCTTCACCACGGCCACGCTCACGCGCAATATTCTGAGCACTTACATTGGCTCGGTGGTGCTGCTGGTGGGCTACCTCATTGCCTCGGCCTACCTCTCTGACCTGAAAAACGAGCACCTGGCGGCCACGCTCGACGCCTTTGGCCTGGGCTCCATTGAGCTGACGACCCGCTACTGGACGGCGGCCGACAAAAATACGCGCTTGCTGCCGCTCAGCTCCTTCGTGCTGCTCAATCGGGCCTTATGGCTGGCGGTGGGGGTAGGGCTGCTCGTGCTGTGCTACGTGCGGTTCCGGTTCTCGGCCTTCGCCTCGGACAAAGCGCCCAAGAAGCGCAAGGCGGCCGCCACGCTGGCCGATGACGCGCTGGCCGCGCCCGTCGCCGGCGCGTTGCGCCTGCCGCGCGTGGCGCAGCTCTTCACGCCAGCCATGCATTTGCAGCAGTGGTGGAGCCTCACGAAGCTGGAGTTTCGGGGCATCGTGCGGAATGTGTATTTCGCGGCCATCGTGGGGGCGGGCGTGATTTTTCTGCTCGCTAACGCCTCGCAGATTGGCAAAACCTTCGATGCCACTACCTACCCCGTTACGGGCCAGGTGATTACGGTGCTCAGCGGCACGTTCTTTCTGTTTTTGCTAATCGTCATCATTTATTACAGCGGCGAGCTAGTGTGGCGCGAGCGCGAAGCCGGCGTGGCCCAGATTACCGACGCCGTGCCGGTACCTACCTGGGTGCCGTTTATGAGCAAGCTGGCCGCGCTGGGCCTGGTGCAGGTGGTGCTGCTGACGGTGCTGCTGCTGTGCGGGCTGCTGGTGCAAACGGTGAAAGGGTATTTTCACTACGAAATCGGGCTGTATATCAAAGCTTTATACGGCCTGGAGCTGCCCTACCTGCTGCTGCTGTGCGTGCTGGCCATGCTGGTGCAGGTACTCGTGAACAACAAGTACCTGGGCTTTTTCGTGATGATACTGTATTACGTGGCCAATATATTTCGGAGCCAGCTGGGGTTCACGCACCGGCTGCTGGCCTACGGCGGCGCGTCGGGCGCGCCGCACTCCGACATGAACGGCTACGGCAGCTTTATGCCGGCTTTTTGGTGGACGAAGCTGTACTGGGTCGGCTGGGCCATCGTGCTGGTGCTGCTGGCTAATCTGCTGTGGGTGCGCGGCACCGACACGGGCGGCCGCCTGGCCGAAGCGCGCCGCCGCTGGGGCGCGGGCAGCACGCTGGCCGCGCTGGCGGGGGTAATAGTTGCCATTGGCGCGGGCAGCTTTATTTTCTACAATACCAACATCCTCAACCAGTACCAGACGCCCAAGCAGGGCGAAAAGCGGCAAGCGCAATACGAGAAGCAGTACCGCCGCCTGCGCGATGTGGCCCAGCCGCGCATCGTGGCCGTGGACCTGAACACCGACATATACCCCGATACGCGGCGGGTGCATTTCCAGGGGCAGTTTATGCTGGTGAACAAGCACGCGCGGCACCTGGACACGGTTATCGTGAGTCTGCCCGTGGAGCAGCACCCACGGGTGCGGCAGCTGGCGGTAGGCGGGCCGGGCGCGGCCACGCTGGTGCTGAACGACAGCACCTTCGGCACGCGCCTCTACCGGCTGGCCCGCCCGCTGGCCCCCGGCGATTCCCTACCCCTCACCATGAGCCTGGACTACCGCGAGCTGGGCTTCCCCAACGGCAGCCCCAACACCGATATCGTGGGCAACGGCAGCTTCATCAGCTCTAACTACCTGCCCAGCCTGGGCTATCGCGAGGGCGCGGAGCTGAGCAGCGACCAGACCCGCAAAAACTACGGCCTGAAACCCAAGCCCCGCATGGCCCCGGTGAACGACCTGAAGGCGCGGCAGAACACCTACATCAGCCAGGATGCGGACTGGATTCGCTTCCGTACCACCGTGAGCACCGCCGCCGACCAGACGGCCATCGCCCCCGGCTACCTGCAAAAAGAGTGGACCAAGGACGGCCGCCGCTACTTCACCTACGTGATGGACCGGCCGATGCTCAACTTCTACACTTTTTTGTCGGCCAGGTACTTGACTTATAAGGAACAGTGGGTGGACTCCGTGGGCCGGCGCAGCGTGCCCATCACCATCTACTACCAACCGGGCCACACCTACAACCTGGCCAGCATGGCGGCCGGGGCCAAGGCCGCGCTGGCGTATTGCTCGCGCAATTTCTCACCCTACCAGCACCAGCAGGTTCGGATTCTGGAATTCCCTAATTACCAGTCGTTTGCCCAGAGCTTTGCGAATACTATTCCGTATTCCGAGAGCATCGGCTTCATTGTGAAGGTGGACCCCAAGGACCCCGACGACCTGAACATTCCCTTCTACGTGACGGCCCACGAGGTGGCGCATCAGTGGTGGGCGCACCAGGTCATCGGGGGCAACGTGCAGGGTAGCACGCTCATGGCGGAGGCAATGGCCGAGTATTCGGCCCTGATGGTGGTGAAGCACCGCTACGGTTACTTCGCGATGGAGAAATTCCTGAAGCTCGACCAGCGGCGCTACCTGCAAGGGCGGGCCTTTGAGCAGAAAAAGGAAGTGCCGCTGGCTCTGGTCGAAAACCAACCTTACATTCACTACGGCAAGGGCTCGGTGGTGATGTACGCCTTGCAGGACTACATGGGCGAGCAAAAGCTGAACGCGGCCCTGCACGATTACGTGAAAGCGGTGGCCTTCCAGGGGCCGCCCTACACCAACTCGACCGAGTTTATTGGCTACCTGCGGCGGGCCGCGCCCGACTCGCTCCAGCAGTTTATCACCGATAATTTCAACCGCATCACGCTCTACGAAAACCGGGTGAGCGACGCGGCGGCCAAAAAGCTGCCCGATGGCCGCTACCAGGTCAATTTCACCGTGCGCAGCCAGAAATTCTACGCCGACAGCACCGGCAACCAGCGCCCGGCCCCCGAGGGTGACTACGTGCCCGTGGCCATTTTCCCGGCTCCCGGCCCCAACAACCAGCCCCTACCCCCCCTGCTGCTCACCAAGCGCCGCCTCGTGGCCGGCGACAACAAGCTGCAATTCGTGGTGGCTAAAAAGCCGGCCTCCGTGGCCGTAGACCCTTACCACGAGCTAATGGACCGCAATTTAGACGACAACGCGAAAGACGTGAAGCTGTAATCTCACTGCTCAAAGCGCCCTACCCCTCCCCCAAAGCCAGCACTACGTCGAACTCGTCGGCCGTAACGGGCGTCACTGAGAGGCGCGACTGCCGGATGAGGCCCAGCGCGGCCAGCCGGGGCTCGGCCTTGAGGGCGGCCAGCGGCACGGGGCGGGCCAGCGGCGCGTGAGGCCGCAGGTGCACGGCCACCCAGGGGCTGCCGGCTTCGGCGGTGGCATCGGGGGCGGCAGTGGCGTGCACGAGGGCCACGCCCACTACAGCTTTCTCGCTTACGCTGTGGTAAAAAAGGGCGAGGTCGCCGGGCTGCATGGCTTGCAGGTTGTTGCGGGCCTGGTAGTTGCGCACGCCGGTCCAGTCGGTGCCGCCGTCGCGTACGAAGTCGGTCCAGGAATAGGTTTCGGGTTCAGATTTGACGAGCCAATGCTTCACAATGGGGTGAATGGATGAGTGGGTGAATGAATAGGCAAAGTTCGCTCATTCATTTACCCACTCGCCCATTCGCCCATTCACTCATTGCCCATATTCCAGTACCCGGAAGGTGCCGGGCACGATGCTGGGGCGCGGGCGCGGATGCTCCGTCGTGGCGGGGGGGGTAGGGCCGTAGTCGGCGGTGCAGGTGAAGATGTGGTGCGACTTGGGGTCGATGGCGATGGTGCGCGCGCCGCGCTCAGTGGGTATATTGGCCACCACGGTGTACTTGGTGGGCGAATCCTGGTGGATGACCGTGAACGTGCCCGAGCCGTTGGAGGTCACCACGTTATTGGTGCTGGGGTCGAATACGGCCCCATCGACGCCGGCACCGATGGGCAGCACGGCAATCTGCTTACCAGTTTTGCTGTCGGTCACTACCAGCTTTTCGTTGTGGCAGGCGCTGAAGAGGCGGTTGGTTTTGGGGTCGTAACCCAGGCCGGTGGGCTCTTCGCCGGGGGCCAGCTTGTGGCGCTGGAGCACGGCCAGGGTTTTGGCATCGAACTCGATGACCTCGCTCTTGTCCTCCACGTTGGCGAAGATGTGGCCCTTGCCGTCGGTGGCCGGGGCTTCGATGTCGCCGGCCAGCTCGGCGGTGCCTTCTATGGCACCGGTGGCGGCATTCAGCACCGTGCTTTTGCCGCCGTCGTTGCTGAATAAGAACACACGCTTCGAGAAAGCGTCGTAGAGCAGCGCATCAGGCTTGGGGCCGGTGGGGATGGGCGCGCCGATGGGCTGGAGCGTTTTCAAATCAAACACCACGCAGGTGTTGTTGCGGCCGCAGGTGATGTAGCCCCGGCTGGCGCTGGGTACCACCTCAATGCCGTGCACGCCCGGCGTGTTCGGGATGGTGCCGATGACCTTGCGGGTCTTCAAATCCACCACCTCTACCTGGGTGCTGTGCGAGAGGTAAAGGCGCTCGCCGGCGGGGTCCACGCTGAGGTAGTCCCAGCCGCCCTCGCCGCCGATGGTGATGGTGTGGAGCAGGTGGTAGGGCGCGGCGGCCGGGGCCGTTTGGGCCAGGGCCGCGCCGCTCGCCAGGGCCAGCGAGGCCGCTACGACCAATGTCAGTTTTTTCATGCGAACAAAATCGGTTAGAAGCAGATGGCGCAAGGTGCGTCCCGATTCTGTGGCGAAGCTGTGGGTAGGATTAGCCTTGGGTGAAGCCGAAAGCCAGCAAAGCCCTGCCGCCGGCAACGCAGCGCTAACTACTTCTGCGTGACCTGCATGCTCACCCGGCGATTAACGGAGCGGCCTTCCTCCGTGTCGTTGGTGGCAATGTTGTCGAGGGTGCCGAAACCTACGGCCGTGAGGCGCTCGGCGGGCACGCCCATGCTCACGAGGGCATCTTTGGTGGCGGCCGCGCGCGCGCGGCTCAGGCGCAGGTTGCTGAGGGGGTTGCCCGAGCTGTCGGTGTAGCCGCCGATTTTGATATCAGCCTGCGGGAAGCGCTTGAGAATACTGGCCACGTTGGACAGCTGCCACAGCGACTCATTGGTGAGCGTGGCTTTGCTGGACTCAAAATAGATGCGGTCGAAGCCAATCCAGTCCTTGGTGGGGTCCACGAGGTCCACTTCCTTGGTGGGGTCAATCAGAAACTGGTAGAGCTTGCTTTCGGTGGAGGCCGCGCCGATAACCTGCCGCAGGCCGTTTTTAAGCTTCAGCACCACCGGCACCGCAGCCGTGCCACGGGCGGCGTCGGCCCCGGTGCCCGTGCGGCTCACCACCGGCAGAGCCGTATATTGGCGGCCACTGGGGGGGGTAGGGGCCGGGCTGTCGGTGGGCGTGGGCAGCGCGGCGGTGTCTGCCGGCACTGCCTCAGCACCGCTGGTATGCGTGCCCACGATGTAGCCGAACTCCCCTAACGCAAGCAGGCTCACGGCCAGCAGCAGCACATTGGAGCGCGTGGCCAGCCACGAAGCCGCGCCGCCGCCGGCGGCCAGCACGGGCGCGGGCGCGGCCACCACCGCCGGCGGAGCCGCCGCACCCACTACCTGATAGGGCCGCAGCCACCGGTTCAACTCCTGAGCCGACCAGCCGTTTTCGGCCACCAAGCGGCCCATGATGGCCAGGGCCGCCGCGGCCGCCACCTCCAGCAGGCGGCCTACGGTGGCGGTTTGCACCTGCGTTTCTTTCACCACGCCGTGCACGGTGCCGTGGTAGCGGTCGTCGAGCACGTTGCGCACCAGGTCGGCCCCCTGCTGGCCGGCGTCTGGGGCGGTGCCCGCCTCGCTGGCCAGGTTCCACACCACGTCGTGGCTGCCGGGCTGGCCGGCGGTTTCGGCAAAGGCGCTCAGCACTACCCCACTCAGGCGCGCCAGGGCCGTGTGCGTGGCCGTCGGGTCTTCGCCAGTCACGCCATTGGCTTGCAATAGGTTATGGTCGCGAACGAAATTCTGAATTTCGTTCGGCATATCTTTTAGCGTTATCATGGCAGAAACGGGCGAAGAGTGAGTAGTGCTACTTTTTATTGTTTTATTACAACGCAATGTACGGCGCAAGGCAGCTCCCAGATTAGTAGAATCCTGGAAATGACGCGGCGCACGGGAAATAAATCCGGGGGTAGGGAACGCAGCCGGCCCGGCCAGTCCCAGTCAGCCGAATTAGCTGACAACTAACGCTTTTTAAAGCTCCTCGACCTTGCCGGTGGGATACACCACGAAGGTGCCGCTGTCGAGCACCACCGCGCCCGTCTTGTTTTTGAAACGGTAGTGATGCACCAGCTCGGTGCCCAGGCGCGTGGTGTCGGTGACGCCGATAAAGCTGTTGGCGATGACCAGCAGCGAATCGTTGTGCTTGTTGGCCTTGCCATATACGGCCTTGATGGCCTCGTTGCGGGCGGGCGGGTCGTGGCGGGCCAGCGACGCCTTGTAGTTGGCCAGGGCCTGGTTGCGCGGCACCAGCGCGTCGTCAAACGCCTTCATGGCCACTACCCCCTTAATGGCTGCCTCACTCTGGCGGGTGTAGATGGTGGGCCGGCCCCAACTCACTGGCTCATAGCCCGGAAACTCGGTGCTATTGGTGTGTATGAAGGCCACCACGGCGCGCTGCAGCGAGTCGGCGGCGGTGGTGCCTTCTTTGGCCGGGCTGGTGGGGGCAGCCGCCGTTTGGGGGGCCGAAGGACTGGTGCAGCCCGCGGCGGCGAGTAAAAAGAGCAAGGGCAAAGATTTTTTCATAGGGGGAGACTTAGGCCCGGTGGGCACGGGCAGACTTGCAAGTACGAAAAGGCATTCGTTATGCTGTAAATTCGACTAATTATCAGTTAATTAGCAGCTTTTAAGGTAGCGTATAGATGCCCGCCAGAGCGGCGACGGCGCTGAGCGGCTTGCCGCGACCGCCTACCCGGTTGGCAATTGCTCAGGTCTTGTCGTATTTATACTTCAACTACTTGCTAACCTCTTGGGGCGGCAAGCGTACTGCCGCAGATAATGTACTGAAAATAGCCTGATTCGGTTTTAGAATTAAATCTTTTGCAGTTTTCGCAAACCGATAGTATGATTTTATCGCTAAATAGTTGCCCTCACTCTCTTTCACCAGCGGCCGCTGCCAACTTCTGAACTTATGATTTCAACTTTCCAACTGCGCTTACTATTTTTTGGCTGGCTGTTGCTCGGGCTCGGGGGCTGCGTGGTGCAGAACAAGCTGCCCTATCTGCAAGGTGGCCGCTACTCGACTACTACTCCCACGCAGGTGGACAACGCGCGGCCCGTGTACCTGCTGCAGGCTGGCGATGTGCTGAGCATCAAGGTACAGAGCGTGCAGCCGGCGCTGAGCGACATTTTTAACATTCAAGGGCCGCAGACCATTGCCACCGGCGACCCCGGCGTACTGTACCTGACTGGCTACGCGGTAGATGATACCGGCAATATTACCCTACCCACCATTGGCCAGGTGAAGTTGCAGGGCCTGAGCGTGGAGCAGGCCCAGACGCTGGTGCGCCAAAAGGTGTCGGCCTACGTGCGCGATGCCAACGTGCTGATGAAGCTGCTGAGCTTTAAGGTGACGGTGCTGGGCGAGGTGCGCCAGCCGGGGCGCTACTTTATTTACAACCCGCAGGCCACCGTGCTCGAAGCTCTGGGCCTGGCTGGTGACCTCACGGAGTTCGGCAACCGCCAGAATATCAAGCTTATCCGCCAAACGCCAAAGGGCTCGGAAGTGGTGCTGCTGGACCTCACGGACCCTAACATCCTGAAATCGCCCTACTACTACCTGCTGCCCAACGACGCGCTGTACATAGAGCCGCAAAAGGCGCGCACGGCCCGCGGCAATGCCAATAACCTGGGCATCGTGTTCGCGGGCATTTCTGCCATTGTTTTGCTTATCAGTTACTTAACTACCAATCATAATTAGGTTGCCGCTGGGGTGGCCGCTCGTTACTCAACCTTCTCTTTTCTGCTATGGAAATTCGCCCTGCGCCCTTTGCGGCCGAAATAGACCTGCATGAGCTTTTTTTTAAGCTGCGGCGGCGCTGGCCCCTGTTTGTGGGTTCGCTGCTGCTGGCTGGTGCCCTGGCCTGGGTATATCTCCAGGTGAAGTCGCCGGTGTACGATTTTCAATCGACGCTGCTCATCGGCGACCAGTCTACGGGCTCGAAGCAGGCCCAGGAGCTGCTGCAACTGCTTGACAGCAAGCCCAAGGGCCTCAAGCTGGAAGACGAGGTAGGGCTGCTCACGTCGGCGGGCATGATGCGGCGCACCCTGGCCCAGCTGCCCTTCGCGGTGAGCTACTATATGGAGCCCAGCTCGTGGCTGAACCTGGTGCGGCCCTTGCAGGTGCGCGAGCGGGCATCCGGCGACATGCCTTTTTGGGTGGTGGCCGTGCCGGGCCGGCCGCAGCTCACGGGAGTGCCCATCTACGTGGAGACGCTGGAAGGTGGCAAGTTTCGCGTGCATGCCGATGCCAAGCGCGGCGAGCTGCGCCAGCTGGCCACCGGCGACCTGGTGCGCGAGGTGCTGGGCGTGAAGTTTGACCAGACCGTGGCGGCCGGCGACACGCTGCGCAGCCCGCTGCTGACGGTGGTGCTGCGGCCCGAGCCCGACCAGCTAGGCGGCGAGGCCAGCGGCAAGTATTTCTTCAAGCTTAATGACCTGAGCAGCCTGGTAACCGACTACCAGAGCCGCCTCAAGGTGAAGCCCACCGACCACGAGTCGCGCATTCTGGAGCTGAGCGTGCAGGGCACGGTGCCAGCCAAGGAGCAGCAGTTTCTGAACACGCTGATGAACACCTATGTGCAGGATGACCTGACCCAGAAAAACGTGATTGGCGGCAAGACGGTGTCCTTTCTGGACAATGAAATCAATAAGCTGGCCGAGTCGAAGTCGCGGGCTGCGCAGAGCCTCAGCTCGTTTCGCTCGGCCAACAGCGTGGTCGATGCGGGCGCGCAGTCGGGGGTAGGGATTCAGCAGCAAACCGAGCTGAACACGAACCGCAACCGCCTGGCTACCAGCCGCCGCTACTACCAGAACATGCTCGACTACCTGAAGGCCCACCGCGGCCCCGGCAGCGTGGCGGCCCTGAGCAGCGCCGGCATCGACGACCCGGCCTCGACGGGTCTCATCCAGCAGCTGTCGGACCTGAATGGCCAGCGAGCCTCGCTGATTGTGAACGGCACCGAAATCAACCCGCTGGTGGTGGTGCTGGACGAGAAAATCAGCACGACCAAGGAGCTGCTCATTCAGACCCTGACCGGCCTGGTGAACAGCTCGGGCAATGCCCTGCGCGACGTGGACCAGCAGCTCGGCAGCGTGCGTGGCCAGCTGACCAAGATGCCCGAGACTGAGCGTCAGATGAGCAACTTGCAGAGCACCAGTAACTTCAACGAGAAGAACTATAGCTTCTTGGTGGAAAAGCGTAACGAGGCGGCCATCGCCTTAGCCACCAACGTGACGGACAAGAAGGTGGTGGACCCGGCCAAGCAGGTGGGCCTGGGCCCCTCGGCCCCCAAGCCGCTGCTGGTGGCGCTGCTGGCCGTGCTGGCCGGCCTGCTGCTGCCCGCCGGCCTGGTGCTGATGCAGGACAAAACCAACCGCCGCGTGCAGAGCAAAGAAGACCTAGCCCGCCTCACCAATATTCCGCTGCTGGGCGTGATTCCGCACGGCACCCCGGAGGACAAGCAATCCATGCTGCACGACCCGCGCAGCCCCATCGCGGAGGCTTTTCGGGCAGTGCGGGTAAATATGCAGTACCTGGCCGCCGGCCTCGATAAGCGCGTGATTGGCGTCACATCGTCGGTGCCCGGCGAGGGCAAAAGCTTCTGCACCGTGAACCTGGCCGCCGAGCTGGCCCAGAGCGGCCGCCGCGTGGCCGTGCTGGAGTGCGACATGCGCCGCCCTACCCTGGCCAGCTACTTCGGCATCGACCCGCGCGCGCGCCACGGCCTGAGCACCTACTTGGCCGACGAAAGCACGCTGGACGAGGCGCGCAGCAGCACTAGCATTGAGGGCCTCGATGTGCTGTGCTGCGGCCCCCTACCCCAGAACCCGACCCGCCTCATTGAAAGCCCCAGGCTGGCCGAGCTGATTCAGCAGTTGCGCGACGAGTACGATTACCTGCTGGTCGATATTCCGCCACTGGGCTACGTGTCCGAATTCCTGGTGCTGCTGCAATACCTGGATGCCAAGATTTACGTGGTGCGCCAGAACTACACCGACCGCGCCCTGGTAGGCCAGATAACTGAGATGCACCGCGACCACAAGGTGAAGCAGCTCTACATGGTTATCAATGACGTGCATTTTGGCAGCACTTACGAGTATCGCCACAAGGCGAATGCGTATAAGTACGGCGTTTGATTATGAGCTAGTTAAGCTAGTTAGAACGTCGTCAGACCGTCATTCCGAGCTTGCCGAGGAATCTCGCTCGCCTAACGGCGCGAAACCCGAATGGCGCGAGCAAGATTCCTCGGCAAGCTCGGAATGACGGTCTGACGGCTTTTGCTACTTCCTAATCAGTTTCAATAGCTGGCAACTCAAATTAAAATGGCAGTAACCACCCAAAATCTTACTTCCACCGCCGTGCGCGGCGTGCAGTGGACAACGGCGGCCACGGTGCTGACGGCGGTGCTCCAGATTGGCTACACCGCCGTGATGGCGCGCCTACTGGACCCCGCCGCCTTCGGCCTGGTGGCAATGGCGGGGGTAGTGTTGCGCTTCGGCAGCTACTTTGCCGAGATGGGCCTGGGCCACGCCCTGGTGCAGCGCCTGGAGATTGACGACGACGACGTGCGGGCCACTTTCACGGCCTCTTTGGGCCTGGGGCTGGCGGTGGCGGGCGTGGCCTGGCTGGCCGCGCCGCTGGCGGTTTTCTTCCTGAAAAACGACGCCGTGGTGCCACTGGTGCGGGTGCAGGCGCTGGGCTTTATTTTGGTGGGCGTGGGGGCCACGGCTACCAGCATGCTGCGCCGCGAGATGCGCTTTGAGGCTCTGGCCAAGGTGGAGGTAGTGGCCTACGTGCTCGGCTACGGGGGGGTAGGCGTAACGCTGGGCTTGCTGGGCGCGGGCGTGTGGAGCCTGATAGCGGCTAGCCTGGCGCAGCAGCTGTTCACGGCGCTGTTCAGCTACGGCGTGGTGCGGCACTCGCTGCGGTTCATCTTTCAAAAGGCGCCCTACGCCCGGCTGCTGGGCTACGGCGGGCGGGTGTCGGTGGTAGGCTTTCTGGAATTCGTGAACGGCAACCTCGACACGCTGCTCATCGGGCGGCTGCTGGGCTCGGTGCTGCTGGGCATCTACAACCGGGCCTACATGCTGCTGTACCTGCCCACGTATTTTTTGACCAACAGCCTGGCGCGGGTAGCCTTTCCGGCGTTCAGCAAGATTCAGGATGACCTGCCGCGCTTGCGAACACTGTACCTCACCAGCACCACGCTCATTGCCACGGTGGTGCTGCCCGTGTGCGCCGGCGTGGCCGTGGCCGCCCCCGAGCTGGTGGCGGTGCTGCTGGGTCCGCGCTGGTCAGCCTCAGTGCCGATTTTGCGCGTTCTGTGCTTTTCCATTCCGCTCACTATGAGCACCTTGCTAGCGGGGGTAGTAGCCGATGCCCGCGCCAATCTGAGCCAGAAAATCATTCTCAACCTGACATATATGGTGCTGCTGGCCAGCTTATTCTGGTCGCTGAAAGGCTACGGCCTGGCGGGCATCGCGGTAGGCATTGGCACGGGCGAGTTTGTGCGCACGCTGCTCTACATGCGCGTGACGCACAACGATATCGGCATTCCCTACCCCCAGTTATTATCCGTGTACCGGCCGGGCTTGCTCAATGCGGCAGCGGTGGGCCTGGGCCTGTTGGTCGTGAGCACCCTGGTGCGCCCGCTGCACCCGCCCGCCCTGCTCACGCTGCTGGCCCTGATGGCGACGGGCGCCGTGGCCCTGCTGGTGGTGGTGCTGCGCTGGCCTTCGGCCGAGCTGCGGCCCATGCTGGCCCAGGCGCTCGGCCGGCTGCGGGGCCTGCAAGCCTTGCCCGACTCGGCCCAGCAGCGGCTGACCCGCTACACAACCTTTTTAGAAAGTCGGCCTGGCATGTTGCCAACGCCCGACACATTTGATAACTCCCTCGTGCTATGAATATTTTATTGACCTCCTTGATGGTACCGGGAGCCCCTTCGGGCGTACGGGTACACTACGAGCGACTGGCAACGCTGCTGCGCGCACAGGGCCATCAAGTGACGGTAGTGACCCTGGACAGCCAGCGGCCGTGGGTGCGCAAGTCCCTTGGGGTGGTGCGAAGGGCGCTGGCGCTGCTGCCGGGCCGTTGGGGCAAGCTTATCGGGATAGAGTTGAGCACCGTGGCTGAAATCTTTTGCGCCATTGACCGCCGGCAGCCCTACGACGTAGTAAATGCCCAAGATGTGAGCAGCGGCTGGGCCGCCCGCCTAGCCCTGCGCGACCGGGTACCAGTCGTTGTGACTGGCCACTTCAACGACCATCCCGGTGAGGAAGTTGTGAAGCAACTGCGCCTGAAGCCCACTGGTTGGGCCGCCCGGTTTGAGATGCGCTGGTACAACTTCTTGCTGCGGCGTACCCGATTTTTTCTCACTACCTCCGAATACGCGCTGCGCCCCACAAAGCCCTTGCTGCCGGCCGGGGCGCTCACCGCCGTAGTGCACAACGGGGCCGATACAGTGGCCTTTGCGCCGCCGCAGCCCTACGCGCCTCCCGCCACTGGCCCCGACCTGCGGGCGCTATTTCCCAACCGGGCTATTATCTTGAATATTGGCCAGTTAGAGCCCCGCAAAAACCAACAATACCTCGTGGAAGTGGCCGCCGCGCTGCGGCCATTATACTCAAATTTTGTGGTAGTGTTAGTGGGCAAAGGGGAAGACGAAGCCCAGCTCCGGGACCTCATCGCGCAACATGGCCTTCAGCGCGAAGTGGTACTGCTGGGCTACCACTCCGACGTGGCGCCCCTGATGCACGCCGCGGACCTCTATATGCACACCGCCACCCGAGAGAATTGCCCCTACGTGCTCGTCGAGGCGCTGGCCAGCCGCTGCCCGGCTCTGGCCCTGGCCGCCGGGGGCAGCCCCGAACTGTTAGCTACTACGCCCGAGGCCACTATCTCACAAAGCACGCCACCCGCCGTCCTGGCCGAGCAGCTTGCCAAGCTACTTAGCGACCCCGCCGCCCGCCACGACTTGCAGCAGCGCCAGTATGCCTACGCGCATCAGCGTTTCGACGTGGCGGCCATGCTGCGCGGCACACTGGCGTTTTATCAGCAGGCGATAGACCTGCCGCCCACAGGTGCGGTCACCGAGCCGATGCCACAGCCGGTCACGCAATTTTCGTAGCGGTGCTTTGCCTTAGCTTTTCTGCGCGATGAAAATCAACCTGCATTTTCTCTTAACCCTGCCGCTACTGGCCGTGCTGGCCACGAACGCAGCATTTTGGGAGTTTATCTACGGGCCCCAGCTCGACCAGGAGCCGGATGGCGTCAAGCTCTACACGTACGTACTGTTCGCGGCGGCGTTCGGCACCATCGTGTTCTACGGCCGCTACATGGAGCCCCTAATTCGGTGGTGGATGTGGGTAATATTTGCCGCCATTGGTGGGCTGATGCTGGAGTCGTATGCCAACCACGGCTCCTGGATGGTCTATCCACACGTGTTCAGCAAGCTGTTCATGCTGGTACTGATGCTCGGTATCTACGTTTTTCACCGGCGCTTTGGCCTGCCGCGGCTAGGACAGCTCGTAGGAGTTCTGACGCTGGTGCTCCTGGCCGACCTGCTGGTGTTTCACCGTGACTCACTTAGTCTCACGGCCTTTGCTGAAAACGAGCGCGGGTTTGCCTCATCGTCGGCCTACTTATTCGTACCCGTGGCCCTGTACTGCCTCAACCGCTACATTACCCACGGCGGCTGGCTGGTGCTATTCGGGTTCTTTTTCTGCCTCCCGCTCATCATTTTTCTCCAGCACCGCTCGGTGTGGATTGCCACCATCGTGGCCATTCCGCTCGATTTACTATTGTTGCGCCGCACGCCGGGGGCCCGGTTTTCGTGGGCCAAGATGATTATGCTGGTGGCGCTGCCCGGTATATTAGGCTCGCTGGGCGTCACGGCGCTGGTGCTCAACAGCCCCGAAGTGGTGACCCGCATGCAAACCAACGTGGAGGATATGGCCAACGCCGACAAGCAGGGCACCGGCAGCTGGCGCCTGAAGCAGCTCGAATCGTATATGCCGCTGGTGCAGGAGCGTCCCATCGCCGGCTGGCGGCTGGAAGGCTTCGAGGTGCCCATGCAATTCTACGACCCCAGCAACGACCAGCCGATGTGGGCCGACCGCACCGGCCACCACTTTCACGATTTCTACCTCGACCGGGCCTTTTATTTCGGTATTCTCGGCATCCTGCTGGTGCTGCTGGTGCCCATAATTCGCATCGTTCAGCGCTTGCTGCAGCCGGGTCCCATGCGTCCCGACACGGCCCTGCTGATTGCCTACTTCGGCTGTCTACTCGTGTTCTCGGCCTCGTATGACTGGTCGACTTACCACTTCGGCTTGCTGGGATTGCTGCTGGCTGCCCTGAGCGAGCCGGAACCACGGCCGGTGCCCCAGATTCCGATTGCGGTCGTTGACGACGACGAAGTCGAGGCGATGGACCCCTGGGAAAAGCAATTAACTGTTTGATACTAAAAGCGCTTCGTTGCGAACGCGCTATTTTGGGCTTGTAAATGAAGAATGTGATGAAAGTACTTTGGCTAGCCCCTTACCCGCACCCGCTCGAACCGGCGGCCCACCCGGTGCCGTGGGTAGGCACGCTGGCGAATTTGCTGAAGCAGGAGCCCGGCGTGGAACTGACGATTCTGAACTGGACGCACCGCATTGCCGAGCCCGTCGATGAGTTCGACCGCGACGGCATGCACTTTATCTACCTGAAAACGCCGACCGTCCGCCACGACATCCTCACGCTCTACCAGCGACGCATCGCCATCGTACGCCGCTACCTGCGGGCTCACGCCCACGAGTATGACCTGCTGCACCTGCACGGGTCGGAGCTGCAACTGCCCGCCATGACGGCTGGCCTCAGCGTGCCGCAAATCTTGTCGGTGCAGGGCATCGTGTCAGAATACGCGCGCAAAGTGCCCAGCCCGTTTTCGATGCTGAAGTTTTTGTGGACGCTGGCCGGCTACTACGAGGTGAAGTACCTGCCCACCGTGCATCACTTCGTGTGCCGCACCCACTGGGACAAGGCCCTAACGGCGCGCCTTAGCCCAGGCTGCACCATCTATCACAACTGGGAAACCATTCGGCCAGACTTTTTTACGGCCGCCGCGCAGCCGGCCCCGCCCCCCACGGCGCGTCCCCAGGCCCTATTTGTGGGCGGCAATCAGGTGATGAAAGGCTTTCAGGAATTGCTGATAGGCTTCGACCGCATCCGGCAGGAGGTGGACATGAAGCTTGTCATTGTGGGGCGGCTTTCGCCCGCCGACGTGGTGGCCGTGGCCCGGCACCACGGCCTGCGCCACGTCGGCCCCGAGCATGTGGAGTGCCGCCCGTTTCAGGACGGGGCGGGGCTGGCCGTGCTCTACCGCGAGTCGTTTTGCCTGCTCCACCCGTCGTACATCGACAATAGCCCCAACAGCGTATGCGAGGCCCAGCTGATGGGCCTGCCCGTGGTGGCGTCCGACGTGGGGGGCGTAGCTTCGCTCATCACCGACGGCGAAACCGGCTTGCTTTGCACCCTCGACCCCGCTACCCTGGCCCGCCAGACGCTGCGGCTCTTTGCCGACCCCGCCCTGCACGCCCGCATCGCCGCCCAGGGCCGCGCCCTCGCCTTGGTGCGCCACGACCCCACTACCATTGTGCAGCGCACCCTCGACGCCTACCGTGCTGTGAGCGCCCCCAATGAGCTTACCCGCCGCGCCGGGGGGCTGGTTGCAGCAACCGGCGCGTAGCTGCTCGTTATACTTTGTTTTAAGCCGTGCTACTCCCATGACCGATGCTACTGCTTCCGTGCCCGCACCGCCTTTGGCCACGCCGGTACTATTGCTGATTTTCAGTCGGCCCGACACTACCCGGCAGGTATTCGAAACCATCCGGCAAGCGCGCCCTACCCGGCTCTACGTGGCCGCCGATGGGCCCCGCCCCGGCCACCCCACCGATGCCGTGCGTTGCGCCGAAACCCGCGCCGTGGTGCAAGCTGTGGACTGGCCCTGCGAGGTATTCACGCTGTTTCAGGAAGAAAACCTGAACTGCGGCCTGGCCCCGATCACGGCCATGAACTGGTTTTTCGCGCATGAGCCAGAGGGCATCATTCTGGAGGACGACTGCGTGCCGGCTCCAAGCTTCTTTCCGTTTTGCGCCGAGCTGCTGGCCCGCTACCGCGACGATGCGCGGGTGATGCACATCGGTGGCAACAACTTCGGCTCCGAAGCCCAGGAGCCCCTGGGCCCCGCCGCGTCATCATACCATTTCTCGACGCAGCGCAACAGCTGGGGCTGGGCCACGTGGCGCCGTGCCTGGCAGCTTTATGACTACCACCTCACTGATTTTGAGGGGGTAGCAAAGTCGGGCGAGCTCAACGACAGCTTTACGGGGCCGCTCGAAAAGCGCTACCGGCTGGGTAAGATGGCCGGCGTACTGGCCCTACCCCAGCCGCCCGACGTGTGGGACTACCAGTGGGAGTACACCATTGCCCGCCACCACGGCCTCTACATTGTGCCAGCCGTGAACCTGGTGGGTAACATTGGCTTCGGCAACGACTCGACGCACACCCACGACGGCGGCGACGCGATGGGGACCCTGCCCGCCCGCAACCTCCCGTTTCCGCTGCGCCACCCCGCCCAGGTGGCCCAGGACCGCCGCCGCGACAACCGTCGCTTCAACGAATTTTTTCTGAGCCGATTATCAGCCGTGGTGCGGCGCGTGTTTGCGGGCCAAAAGCCGGTGGCCGCCGGCCTGCAAAGCCCCAAGCAGGCCCCCAAGCCACCCAATCCCCAACCCGCCAACGCCCGCTAGCCATGAAGATTCTGCTTTCGGCCTACGCCTGCGACCCCCGCCGCGGCAGCGAGGAGGGCTCGGGCTTCAGCTGGCTCTGGCAAGCCGCGGCCCTGGGCCACGAGGTGTGGTGCCTCACTACCCCGCGCGGCCAGGCCAACCTGGACGCACTGCTGGCCGAGCGCGCCGCCGACCCGGTGGTGGCCCGCATCCACCCCGTCTATATCACCGTGCCGCAGGCCGTGGAGTACGCCTACCGCTGGCAGCCCGGCGTGTACCTGCACTACTTGGTGTGGCAGTATAGGGCCTGGCGCGTGGCCCAGGCCCTCGACGCCCAGGTAGATTTTGGGGCTGTGCACCACGTCACCTACAACAGCTTGCAGATGGCCTCGTGGCTGTGGCGCCTGAAAAAACCGCTGCTGCTAGGCCCCCTGGGCGGGGGCATGACGGCCCCCACCGCGCTACGCCGCTACCTGCCCGACTGGTTCAAAACCGAAACGGTGCGCAACGTCATCAGCCGCCTGCTCGTCGCCTTCGACCCCAACGTGCGGCAGTCGCTACGGCACGCGGCGTTGGTGCTGGCGGCCAACAGCGACACCGCTGACCTGGCCCGCCAGCTGGGGGCTGCCAGAGTGGAGCTGGCCATGAGCGCCGCGCTGCCGGCCAGCTACTTCCCCGCTGCCTACGCGCCCCGACCGCCGCTGGCTGGCCGGCCGCTGCGCATCCTGTGGCTGGCCCGGCTGTTTCCACGCAAGGGACTGGCCTTGGTGCTCGATGCGCTGGGCAAGGTTGACGCGCGGGTGAATTTCCACCTCGACGTGATGGGCGACGGGCCCGTGGGGCCCCTGGTGCCCGGCTGGATTGCCGCCGCCGGCTTACAAAACCGCGTGACCTGGCACGGCAGCGTACCCTACGAAGCCACCCGCGCCGCCTACCTCAGCCACGACGTATTTATGCTGTGCAGCCTGCGCGATACCTACGCCAACCAGTACCTCGAAGCTATGGCTTTGGGCTTGCCCATCCTGACGCTCGACCACCACGGTGCCGCCGATTTCATCCCTGCCGCGGCTGGCCTCAAGGTATCGGTGCAATCGGCCGACGCCACCGTGGCCGCCCTGGCGCGGGCCGTGGAGCACCTCTACGACCACCCAGCCGAATTGGAGCAGATGGGCCGGGCCGGGTTTGCCTATGCTGCTCAATTCGCCCTGCCCGCCTTGGTGGCCGACTTATACCAGCGCGCGGCGGCGGCGGCCCCGGCACTAGCGGGGCTGGCCTCCCAATCTGCCAGTGCTGGGGCCCGAAAACCAGTCGCTGCTGACTGAAACCACTTTTTCGCGGGCCTCACCACCGAATGTACTCTTATGCTTTACATTGTTATCCCTGTTTTTAACCGTTGGCGCTACACCCGCGAGTGCTTGGTAGCCTTGCGAAAGCAAACCAGCCAAGCGTTCCGCACAGTGGTAGTTGACGACGGCTCGACCGACGAGACGGCCGCTGCCCTGGCCCAGGAGTTTCCCGAAGTGGAAGTGGTGACCGGCGACGGCAACCTGTTTTGGACGGCCGGCGTGAACGCGGGCATCCGCCGGGCTCTGGCGCTGGGCGCTACCCGCGTGATAACCATGAACAACGACGTGGTGGCCGCTCCCGATTTTGTGGCTCAGATGCTGGTCGCCGCCGATGCCTACCCTACCGCCGTGCTGGGGGCCTTGGAGTTTGACGCCGCCACCGGCGTGGCCATCTACGGCGGCGAACGGCTGGATTTCCGCACCAACACCCGCCACGACTTATTGGAGGAAATCCCCGCCGGCCAGCGCACCGGCCTGCACCCGGTAACCTACCTGCCTGGACGCGGACTGCTCATTCCGAAGGCCGTGATTGATAAAATCGGGCTCTTCGACGAGCGGCGCCTGCCCCACTACCTCGCCGATTTCGATTACACCAGCGTGGCCCGCCGCGCCGGCTTCCCGGTGTTCTGCAATTACGCCGCCCAACTCAGCACCTACCCCGAGGAAAGCGGCCAAACGCTGACGCGCAAGCACCGCAGCGTGAAAAGCTACTACCAGCATTTATTTGGCATCCGGGGCGGGGGCAATCTGGTGAATTTCACGCATTTTGCTTTAAAAAACTGCCCCAAGCCTTACCTGCCTTACTTCTTGCTGAACGGCTACGCGCGCCGCTTGGTGGGCTACTTCCTGCACTAAATGACGACAAGCACCCTGCACTCCCCGTTTTACTGGCTTTGGCTGGCCCTATCCTGGGGCCCTGGCCTTGGGGCTTGCACCAGCCACCATATCACCGGCGAGGCTACGTTGGTCATAACCAAGGGCGGGACGTACACGGGCGCTTACCGCAGCGAGGCCTCGGGCACGGCGTGCGTGCGGGTGAATACGAGCGAGGCGGTGGTGCTCGAGGGCTGCGTGCTCACGGGTCCCGGCAACCTGATTGAAGCCGGCGAAGGGGCCGACCTGACCGTGCGCAACTGCCGCGGCCAGGGCCTGGCCCCCACCGTGGACGGCCAGGCCCCCGGCCACTTCCTCGACGTGTACCGGCCGCAGCATCTGGTGGTGGAACACAACTACCTGGCCCAAACCGGTGGCCTCGTCATCAACCGCTGGAGCGGCCAGCCGGGCCAGGCCCTGATGGTGCGCTACAACCAGGCGCGCAACCTGGACGGCCGCTGGCGCAACGGCGGCAGCACCCACTGCAGCTTCTTGATTTTGAACACGGTGCAGCACGTAGCCGGGGTGGAAATCGCCTACAACGAGGTCCTTAACACCCCTGACCAGAGCCTGGTCGAGGACAACATCAACCTCTTCAATTCGTCGGGCACGCCCGCCAGCCCGTTGCACGTGCACGACAACTTCGTGCGCGGCGCCTATCCATTTCCGGCTACGGCCGACCACTTCACGGGCAGCGGCATGACTACCGACGGCGACGCCAAAACGGTCGCCGGCGCGGCCAGCTACATCGAGGCCGACCACAACCAGTTTGTGAGCACCGGCAACGCGGCCATGAACATCGCCGCCGGCCACGATGTGTACTACCACGACAACCGCATCGTGACGGCCGGCCAATTACCCGACGGCCGGCGGTTCAGGGCGGGGTTTGTGGGCATGGGCGTGTTCAACTTTTACAAGCAACCTGATGGCGTATTTGGTAACAACCGGGTGGCGAACAATACGGTGGGCTTCGTGCGCTGGGGCGGCCACGACCCCTACCCCGACCGCCAGGACGAGGCCCCCGACGCCTGCGCCCCCTGCGCCGGCACCGTGCATCTGCCCAACCCCGTGACGCTCGCCACCGAAGACAACGAATGGCTGCTCTGGCAACAAAAACTTAAAAAAGCCGGCGTAGCCGTGGGCACCGTACCCGTCCGGGGTCCCAAAAAGTAGGCTAGGCTTTCGCTTTCAAATAGTCGGCCAGCCGCAGAGCGTGCGCTACCAGCGTGAGCGTGGGGTTGGCGTGGCCCCCGGTGGGGAAAATGGACGAGCCGGCCACGTACAGGTTGCGCACGCCGTGCACTTGGGCATTGCGGTCCACCACGCCAGTAGCCGGGTCGTCCGACATGCGAGTGGTGCCGATGTGGTGCGAGGCTGAATTATAGGCCACCACACGCTTGCGTAGGTAGCGGCGCAGGCCGTCCTCGTCGTAGTCGATATCGCCTAGGTTTTGGGCCCGGAACCGTTCAACGAACAGCGTGTGGGCCCGCACAACGGATTCAAAGTCAACATCCAGGAACGCCAGTTTCACTTCGGCCCGTGGCATGCCGAATGCGTCTTTCTCAGTGGCCGACAGGCTAATGCGGCTTGCGCGGTTGGGGGCCTGCTCGGCCTGGAAGTACAGACCCCAGTAGGTACTTTGCTTCGAGGGCATCAAAAACGGCAGCCGGCGCTTGGCCATGCGCTTCAGACTCAGCCGCACGAGGTTAGGAATTTCGCTCAGGCCGTTTTTGATGATGTTGCCTGCGTGCTGGCGCAGAGCGGGCAGTTGCTGCCGAGCTTGGTGCACGGCCTTGCTCACCGACCGCTGGCTGAGCACTGACAGCACCGACTTAACCACGAACCGCGAGGAAAACAGTACGTCGCGGTGCCCGTTGTCGGTGTTCGCGTGGTAGAGAAAGAAGATGGTGTTCAGCAAGTGGTTGGCGGCCTGCGCCGGCTCAGGAAACCACCAGCGCCGGCGGCAGTACACACCACCAGGGTCGCGCTCGAAGTCGGCCCGCAGCGCGGCCTTGTCGCGCAGCTTCACGTCGGCGTAGGTGCCGCTCAGATGCACCATGTAATACCGGCCCACGTTGTCGTGCTGGTTGCCCAGCCCGGTGGGAAACCGGTCGGAAGTAGAAGCCAGCAGCAGCCGGGCGTTTTCGATGCCGCCCGTGGCCAGCACAAAGTCGCGGGCCTGCACCACCAGCGGGGCCCCGTGCAGCGACACGTCGGCGTAGCCCACGGCATCGGCAGCGTCGGCGGCCGGGCGCAACGCCAGCACATGCGCGTCGAGCAGCACCTGGATATTAGCGCTGGCTTCCAGGGCCTCGCGGTAGGTTTTGCCAAAGTGCACCGGGGGGCTCCAGCGCTCCAGCGGGTACGATACCAACGTTTCGGAGTCGAACCCAGATAAGATTTCGGGGCGGCTGCCCGGAAACGCTTGCTGCGCGTCGAACTCAAAATCGCCAATCTGGCATAGTTCGGCGGCCTTGTGGTAGTAGGGTAGCAGGTCGTCGTAGGTAAACGGCCAGCCGCTGCCAGGCACCCAGGACCGGTCTTTGAAGTCAAGTGGCTCGAACGGAATGCAGCGGCCGCCCCAAGCGGCCGAAGTACCGCCGAACTGGCGGCGGCGGTTTTCTTCCAGCGGCTCGTGCGAGCCGGCCGGCCACACGCTGCCCCGGTACAGGTCTTGGCTGGCGACGGTTTCGGTCCAGCCACCGCCAGCCAGCATAACCACTTTCAGCGGCGAGCCGTCGAGGCGCAACGCTAGCGAAATGGCAGCCGGGCCGCTGCCCACAATGCAAATATCGGCCGTCAGTGTTTGCCCGGCCGAAAAGATATTTTTGGAGACAATCATGCGAGCAATTGGTTGAGAGCCGGCAGGCCCTGCGCCACGGCATCGACGTAGCGCAGGGCCCCAATGTTGTGCGCCAGGTGCGCCGGGTTGCCCGTGCCGAACAGTACGGTGTCGGCTTGGCGTCCGGCCAGCACGGCGGCAATCAGCAGTTGTGGGAGCGACACATCAGCTAGTCCCGGCAGCCGGTGAATAGCGGCCGCGTGCTGTGCAAACGCGGGTTGCAGGTGCGGGTAGGGCTGAAGCACTTGGTTGGCAATCAGGGGAATGCCGTGGGTATGGCACAGCGCAGCAATTGGACTGGCGGAGCCCCAGGCCACGGGCGTTTGTACCAACTGCACCTGGCCGCGGCGGATGCCTTCCTCAACTACCCGGTAGTCGTCGGTTGACACGCCCGTGTAGCGGGCCAAGCCCCGCTGCCGAATCTGGGCCAGGCCGTCCCAGGCATCGGTGCCAGCCAGGTCGTCCCAGCGGGGCTCATGCAGCAGCAGCGCGTCGGCGGTGGCCACGCCCAGGCGCTGATTACTTTTTTGCACGCTGCCCACCAGGTAGGCGGCCGAATAGTTGTTTTGGGCCCCCGCGCGCTGCATTATTTTTTTGGCCACCTGGTTCAGCGGCGACAGCCAGGCTGGGGCGTGCACGCGCGGCAGCCCGGCCTTGGTCACGACAAAAAACGGGTAGCCGGTTTTTTTGAGACTTCGACCAATCAGCCGTTCGGCGTCACCGGAACCGTAAAAATCAGATGTGTCGATTAAGTTAACGCCTTGCTCGGCACCTATTTTTAGCAATCCGGCAAACGCCGCCGGGTCCATGCGGCTGCCCAGCGACGCCGCCCGGCTGGTTCCGATGCCTACCCGCGACAATTGTTCTAATGAAATCATGCAAAAGGGCCAATGCGTGTAGCACCGCAATTAGGGATGATTAAAGTGCTAAACGCATTCATAAATAAAATTAATTTTATAATTTAGACATTTGAGTGTTGTGTTCGGCTTGCTACCGGACGGGTGTGGAGGGGCTCGAGTTCGTTATGGGCCGAAGATAAGAAGCCGGCGAGACCGGTCTGCAGTGGCGCCAGCACTATGCGCGTTGTGCGCGCCGCAGCCACTGCCGCAGGTGGAAATCGGTGCGGAACAGCGCGCACTGCCGCGCCACATCTTCGTTGCCCCAGAGCAAGAATCGATTGATTTGCAGCAAATTGGTACCATGAAGAGCAAAGGGCAGATAGTTTTTGCCGGCGTGCACGGTGGTGCCCAGACGCAGCCCCGCTTGCGCGGCCGCGGCGACCACAGCCACCGATACGTTGCCGTTAGGGTAGGCAACCGCCGCGGGGGCTTCGCCGGTAAGGGCCTCCAGGGCGTGCTGGCACGCCGCCAACTCGTCGAACGCCTCTGACGGCGAGTAGTTGGTAAGCACCGCGTGGTGAGCCGTGTGGTTACCCAGTACCACTTCGGGGGCACGGGCGAAATCCTGCAATTCAGCCGGGGTGAAAGGCCGGTCGAGGTCGCCCACCGGCCGCAGGGCTCCAGGGCCGAAGTGGGCCAGCAAGTACGCATCTACCTCGTGGTGACGCAACTGCTTAAGGTGCGCATACTCGGCTTGCTGCGCCGCAGGTGGCAATGGCTGTCGCTGCCGCCCGCGGTACACCACGTCCCACCAAAAAGCCTGGCCCGACAGCACATGGTGCGAAGAAATGAAAAACGTGGCCGGCACCCCGTAGCGCTGCAAAATTGGCAAGGCCAAGTGATTGTTGTAATACCCGTCGTCGAAGGTAATGAGGGCATGCTTCCGAGCGGGATTGAGGCCGCTCAGCACCTCAGCCGGCGTCACAAACGTGTAGCCGTGCGCCAAGAAGTTGGCCACGAATTGGTCGAAAATAAGGGTAGTAATGCGTTGCTGCGGGTCCACTTCGTTCCTGGCAATGGCAGCCGCGCTTTCGAACAGCACGTGGAACATAAACACCAGCAGGGCCGGCCGCTCGGGCACCACGGCCGAGTGGGCCAGGGCCAGTTGCTCGTCGAGGCGGCGAAAGGCGCGTTTCCAAATCGCAATCATGCTGGGCGGCTGCGAAACAAGGCGTAACGAGAAGGTTCGGCAGCCAGCAGTAAAAGTAGGTTGGGCGCGGTGAAGTTGGGTTTGAACCCCTATCTGGACTCAGTCAGAACGAACGAAGTGCGCCTCTTGGAAAGCAAATATTAGCAACGCCATTATTTGAATTTTATCATCTTTTCTTTCATGGACCAAATTAGGGTGAATTATCATTTATTGTCTGTATATGCTCAAAATACAGGTGTTTACGAGTAATAAAAGTGTGTACCTTTGCCATTGGCTTTTTACGATTTATAACTTTTTTAATTAACCAAGACAATTACACTCCCACTGTTTTTATGTTAAAAACTGACCGCAGGCCTAACCTTACCCGCTTAAAGCGGGCGTTTGTAACCAGCACACGAACCTGCTTGGCACTTGCAGCAGCCGGCCTTCAATTCGGGGTAGCCCAAGCCCAAACTGTGAATTATGCTGCCCCCATTGTGATAACCAAGGGCGGGACGTACACGGGCGCTTACCGCAGCGAGGCCTCGGGCACGGCGTGCGTGCGGGTCAACACGAGCGAGGCGGTGGTGCTCGAGGGCTGCACCCTCACGGGCCCCGGCAACCTGATTGAAGCCGGCGAAGGAGCTGACCTGACCGTGCGCAACTGCCGCGGCCAGGGCTTGGCCCCCACCGTGGACAACCAGGCCCCCGGCCACTTCCTCGACGTGTACCGGCCGCAGCATCTGGTGGTGGAACACAACTACCTGGCCCAAACCGGTGGCCTCGTCATCAACCGCTGGAGCGGCCAGCCGGGCCAGGCCCTGATGGTGCGCTACAACCAGGCGCGCAACCTGGACGGCCGCTGGCGCAACGGCGGCGGCACCCACTGCAGCTTCTTGATTTTGAACACGGTCCAGCACGTAGCCGGGGTGGAAATTGCCTACAACGAGGTCCTTAACACCCCTGACCAGAGCCTGGTCGAGGACAACATCAACCTCTTCAATTCGTCGGGCACGCCCGCCAGCCCGCTGCACGTGCACGACAACTTCGTGCGCGGCGCCTATCCGATACCCGCCGTTGCGGGCGGTTTTACGGGCAGCGGCATGACCACCGACGGTGACGCCACGACGCCCAACGAGGCCACGGCCTACGTGGAGGCCGACCACAACCAGTTTGTGAGCACCGGCAACGCGGCCATGAACATCGCCGCCGGCCACGATGTGTACTACCACGACAACCGCATCGTGAGCAGCGGCTACCTGGCCGACGGCCGGCAGTTTTACGGCGGCTACGTAGGCATGGGCGTGTTCAACTTTTACAAGCAACCTGATGGCGTATTTGGCAACAACCGGGTGGCGAACAATACGGTGGGCTTTGTGCGCTGGGGCGGCCACGACCCCTACCCCGACCGCCAGGACGAGGCCCCCGACGCCTGCGCCCCCTGCGCCGGCACCGTGCACCTGCCAAACCCCGTGACGCTCGCCACCGAAGACAACGAATGGCTACTCTGGCAACAAAAACTTCAGCAGAATGGCCTCGCCGTAGGCCCGGCCGGGGCTCCGGCCCCCACGCCAGTGGCACCAGCCATACCCTCAGCTCCGGTGGTGGCCCTGGGCGCGATAGCCAACCCCGGTTTTGAAGCTGACGGCGCAGAAACCGGGACGCCCGCGGGCTGGCAGAAAACGCTAGGCTCCGGCACCAACGACCACGCCAGCTACACCGAAGCTTACGGTGGGCCCCACTCGGGCACGTACCACGGTACGCACTACCGCCCCGAAGCTTATGAGGTGTATACCTACCAGGTGGTGACGGGCCTGGCCAACGGCACCTACGCCCTCAGCGCCTGGGTGAAGAGCAGCGGCGGCCAGAACACGACGCAACTTCAGGCCCAAAACTACGGCGGCGCAGCGCTCGCCTCGGCCATTGGTGCTTCGCCCGGCACGTGGGTGCAGGTAGCTATTCAGAACATCAGCGTCACCAACGGCCAGTGCGAAATCGGCGTTTATTCGAAAGCCAACGCGAGCAACTGGCTGTATTTTGATGACTTTACGCTGGTGCCAACGGCGGCTAATGCGCCGCCGACCGTGAGCCTAACGGCCTCGCCAACGACCCTTACCCTGGGCCAGGCCGCGACCCTGAGCGCCACGGCCGCCGATGCTGACGGCACGGTAGCCAAGGTGGAGTTTTTCAACGGCACTACCAAGCTGGGCGAAGCTACCACTACCCCCTTCCAGCTGAGCTGGACGCCTACGGCCACCGGTGTCTATGCCCTCACGGCCGTGGCCACCGACAACGCCGGGGCCAGCACCACCTCGGCCGCCACGAGCCTGACGGTGAGTGCCGTGCCAGCTGCCTCCACCGCGCTGGTGGCGACGGGTAGTAACCTGGTTGTGAACCCCGGCTTTGAGGCCGATGGCGCGCCCACCACTACCCCGGCCGCCTGGCAAACCGTGGCCGGACCGGGTGCATCAGACCACGCCAGCTACACCGAAACGTACGCGGGCGCCCACTCGGGCACGTACCACGGCACGCACTACCAGCCCACGGACTACGAGGTCTATACTTACCAGACTATCAACAACATCCCCAACGGCACCTACCGCCTGCGGGCCTGGGTGCGCAGCAGCGGCGGACAGCTTACGGCCCAGATGCAGGTCAAAAACTACGGGGGCGCGCAGCTGGTTACAACCATCGGTGCCACTGGCAGCGCCTGGGTGCAGGTCGAGATTGCCAACATCAGCGTGACGAGCGGCACGGCCGAAATCGGCTTTTACTCCCAGGCCTATGCTGGCCAGTGGATTTACTTTGACGACGTGGAGCTGGTGGCCCAACCCGCTGCGGCGGCCGTTGTCGTCAGCACCAGCACCAATACGGTGCTGAACGCCAGCTTCGACGACGACCAAGCCGCCGTGCAAAAGCCCAGCCAGTGGACTACCCAAACCTGGGGCAGCACCCAAGCCTACGCCAGCTACACCGAAAGCTACGGGGGTGCCCACTCGGGCACGTACCACGGCACGCACTACCGCCCCGAAGCTTATGAGGTGTATACCTACCAGGTGGTGACGGGCCTGGCCAACGGTACCTACACCCTCAGCGCCTGGGTCAGGAGTAGCGGCGGCCAGAACACGGCCCGTATGCAAGCCCAGAACTACGGCGGCAGCCTGCGCACTCTTGATGCCCCCGCCACTCCCGACGGCCAATGGGTGCAGGTGACTATCCCCAACATTGCCGTGACCAATGGCCAGTGCGAAATTGGCTTTTACTCCAATGCTTCTGGTGGGCAGTGGCTGTATTACGATGATGTGGCGCTGACGCAGCAGCTTACCGCCACGGCGGCTGGCGCGCTCAGCGCGCTGGTTGACCCGGCTGCTCTGGCAGCGGCCATCCCTACCCCCTCGCTGTTCCCCAACCCCGCCGATACGCAGGTGACCGTGGGCCTTGCTTTGCCAAGCAGCCAATCCGTGACCTTCACGCTACTCGACATGCAGGGCACGCAGCTGGCTCAGTATCAGCGCGACGCCGCGGCCGGCGACAATCAGTTAAGCCTCGACACCAGCACTGTTCCAAGCGGCCTCTACAACCTGCGGGTAACCAGCAATCAGCCTACCCTGCTGCTGCACCTCGAAGTGCGGCACTAAGCAACGGCCCCGATTCGCATACCAAAACAGCCGCCCGGAGCATTGCTTCGGGCGGCTGTTTTGGTAGTACTACGTCCTGCTGTTACGCCAGGGGGAGTAGCGCGAACTTTGTAGTTCGCGTCCCCGCGCCGTTAAAGCCAGTAGAACGGCGCGGGGACGCGAACTACAAAGTTCGCGCTACTCCCCGTTACTATATCGAACAAGATAGGGCGTAACAGCAGTTACGTCCGTGCCAGCGTCTGGCGGAGCATCAGGTAAAGAAACCGCGAATTGGTGAGCAGGTAGCGCCGCCACAGGCGGCGCGGCTCCAGGTAGAGGCGGTAGGCCCACTCCAGCCACAGCCGGCGCGCCCACACCGGCAGGCGCTGCTCCAGGCCCGCGTAGGTCAAAAATGCCTGCCCTACCCCTAGCATACAGGCTTTTATTTGCCCCCGGTGCGCGGCCATCCACTTTTCCTGCCGCGGGCAGCCCAGGGCCACGAACAGCAGGTCGGGGTCGGCGGCGTTGATGGCCGCCATGTGTTCGGCCTCTTCGGCGGGGGTAAGGGGCCGGAAGGGCGGCGCGCAGGTGCCCCCAATGCGCAGGGCCGGCAGTTCGCGCCGCGCCCGGTCCACTATGGCCCGCAGCACGTCGTCGGTGGTGCCGTAGAAATAAACCGATTGCCCGCGCTTGGCTGCTTCGGCAAGCAGCGCGGGCAGCAGGTCCATGCCGGGCACGCGCTCTTGACGACGGCCACTGCGCCAGCCCGCGATGCTGGCCACGGGGCCGCCGTCGGGGGTTACGAGGTTGGCCTCGGCCAGCACCTGCCGGAAGCTGGCGTCGCGGTGAGCTTCGACCAGCATGTGCACATTGGCGCAGCACACGTAGGCCGAGGAGCGCGCCGCACCGAGCTGTAAAATGGTATCTACAAACTCGTTGAACGGGCCAATGGTAATCGGTGAATCAAGAACCAGCTGCTTCGACAACATAGGCAATAAGGGCTAGCGGTGGCAGGCACCACAAGTCAATACGCATTCTTTTCGCCCCCAATCATGTTTTTCACCGTCTTGATGATGATTTGCACGTCGAGGAGCAGGGACCAGTTTTCCACGTATTTCAGGTCATATTCCACGCGCTTTTCCATCGCGCCCGAGGCCCTGGTTTCGCCCCTGAAGCCGTTGACCTGCGCGTAGCCCGTGATGCCGGGCGTCACGGTGTGGCGGTGCGCGTAGGTGTTCATGCGCTTGGAATATTCTTCCAGCTGCGACAGCATATTGGGCCGCGGCCCTACCACCGACATCTGGCCCATCCAGACGTTGAAAAACTGCGGCAGCTCATCGAGGCTGGAGGCCCGCAAAAAGCGGCCAACGCGCGTCACGCGGGCATCGCCTTTAGTGGCTTGCAGCTCGGTGCCGCCCAGGTCGGTGCGCATGGTGCGCAGCTTGTAGCACGGAAACAGCTTGTTGTGCTTGCCGGGCCGCATCTGCTTGAAAAACACCGGCCCCGGCGAGTCGAGCTTGATAATCAGCGCCAGTATCGGCATGATAAGGGGGAAGATTCCGACGATGACCAGGCCCGAGAAAGCCAGGTCGAATGCCCGCTTCGAAAGCTGGTTGGCCCGCGACCCCAGCGGGTGGCGGCGCACCGTTAGGATGGGGCCGTAGTCGTGATACTGAATATTGACGTTTTTGCGCAGCGTGCCTTCGAAATCGGGCACGATGCGAAACGTGATAAAATTATCGTCCGCGAAGCTGGACATTTCCTGAATCAGCTCGCTCTGGTTGAACGGCAGGGCGAAGTAAATCTCATCTACCTGGTTGTTTTTACAAAACTCCCGCAGGTCGGCGAGGCCGCCCAGCACCATATTCCGCACTTCATTCGGGGCCGGTTCGTCGGTGAAAAATCCCAGGCACACGTTATTTATCGAGTCGTGCACCGACAGGAACCGGTAGAGGTCAACGCCGCTGCGGCTGGCCCCCACTATTACGAGCTGGTTGGACGGGTGCGCCCAGCGATAGCGGTAGGTGCGATGCAAAAAAGCTAGCACCAGGCGTCCGCCCACCACGCCTACCCCCGCCATGCCATAGAGCAGGCCCAGGTAGCGCATCGGCATCAGATGCACCTGCAAGAGCACGATGCCGGCCGTGAGCGCCACGGCGTGCAGCACGAACGTCCGTACCAGCGCCCAGAATTTCTCCACGTAGGTGTTCAGGCGCTCGCCGGGTTCAGGATTGGCAAACTGCCCGGCCAAAATCCACCACAGCAACGCAAAAATGGCAAAGAAAACGGGGTAGTTACCCCCAAATTGCCAATCATCCCGCTGGTAATAGCATACCAGCCTGAAAGCTCCCAAAATCATCAGAATATCTACTATCAATAGCACAAACTGATTGAGATAGACCCGTTGTTTGTAAAGTACCATATTGATAGTAGATTAACGCCTTTCCTGCTACCGACTCTCAGCTTGTCAGCGAGGTAGCTTTTGCTTAAAATCGACTTAAGATACGATTACTACTAAGGCCGTGGACTTATGAACTTGGGTTAATTTGCTATTTAATTGAAATATCATAAGAAATCAGTGACTAACGGCCTAAAAACACCGAATAATCAAATTTTTTGCGAATGGCAAAAGCTCAGGCCTGCTTAAGAATCTATCCAGAAGCTGCCTTTTGCTCATTTTTATTGAATAACCAGCTAACAGTGAGCATACTGCGGCAGATTATTACGCCTGTTTTATGGCACGTGGGTGTCAATCAAGGACTTTTTCGAAGCCTCTATTAATTAATAGTTAAATCTAACTTTTAGGCATTGAATTCTGGCCTCTACCTAGTAATAGGTAGGGCCTTTTGCTCTCTTACGGCTGAGCTTATCTTACTAGATAACGTCGGCGGGATATTACTATTTTTTCGCGCAGCATTCAGAAGCTATAAAGAAGTTTGGCGCAGCTTCAACGTTCCCTCTTGGTGGGCCAGCAATTGCAGCTCGTAGTCGGGCTCGGCGGGCTCTATTTCGGGCAGGTGAATGCGCAGGCGGCCGGTGCCGGTTTCGGTCCAGGTGCCTTCCTGGGCCAGCAGGCCGCCGCCGGGGGCCACGTCGTAGCGCACAAAGCGGCCGGCCGGCCCCAGCCGGAAACCCGGCCGCCCACCCGGCCGGTATTGAAAGCGGTAGGTGTTGCGGCGGTAGGTGAGCGTGTCGGCGCGGCTGGCCTCGGGCACCAGCAGCCAGGTGCCGCGCAGGGCGGCCAGCTGACCCTTGGGCAGCTCGGCCACGTGGGGGTCGGAGTGGCAGGCGGCGAGCAGCAGGCACGGACCAAGCAGCCGCAGGGCAGGAAGAGAAGTCATAGCGAGAGCTAGTACGCGAAAATACCGGCGACTGCCCACCGGGCGGGCGTACTTTTGGGTTACTATCTAGTAAGTTCCTGGTTTCTGGTTCCTAGTTTCCAGTTGACGTTCGAACCAAGAACCAGGAACTTGAAACCAGGAACTAGAAACAAAGAAATGGACAATCGCGCCCTCATCAAAGCCTTTAAGCTCACGGCCCAGCTGCTGGAGCTGCACGACGAAAATGCCTTCAAAATCAGGGCCTACGAGGGCACCGCTACGGCCCTGGAGCAACTGGAGTTTCCGGTGGCTGAGGTGGAGCGCCCCGGCCTGCCCGACCGCACCGGCCTGAGCAAAACCCAGGCCGCCAAAGTAGCCGAGCTGCTCGATACCGGCACCTTTGAGGAGCTGCAGCGGCTGCTCGACGCTACCCCCCCCGGCGTGGTCGAGCTACTGAAAATCAAGGGCATCGGCCCCAAAAAGGTGCGGGCCCTGTGGCGCGACGCGGGCATTGAAGACCCCGAGCAGCTGCGCGAAGCTGCCGAGGCCGGCACCGTGGCCAAGCTCAAGGGTTTCGGGGCCAAAACCCAGGAAAGCATTCTGGCCGCGCTGGCCTTCACGGACCAGAGCGCGGGCAAGCTGCTGTTTTCACAGGCCGAGCAGCTGGCGAATGACCTGACGGCACGCTTGCGCCAGGTGCCGGGGGTAGGCGCGGTGGCCGCCGCCGGCGAGGTGCGCCGCGCCCTCGAAATCGTGGAAACGGTCGAAATTCTGGTGGCCGCCGCCGACCCCGCGCCCCTGCACGCGCTGCTCAATGCCGCGCCCGGCCTGCGCGCCGATGCCCGCCGCTCCGGGCCCTGGGCCTGGCGCGGCACGGCCGCCGACTCGGGGGTAGGCGTGGCGGTGCGGGTAGTGGCCGCGGAAGATTTTGTGAATCAGCTCTTTGTGGCCACGGGCAACGAGGCGCACCTCGGCGCGGCGCTGCCCCAGGCCGGCCCCAGCCAGCCCGCTACCCTGCGCCAGTGGGCCAAGCGCGAGCTATTCGCCAGCGAAGAGGCATTATATGAGAAGGCCGGCCTGCAATACGTGGTGCCCGAGCTGCGCGAGGGCCTCGGCGAAATCGAGCTGGCCGCCGAGCGCAAAATTCCGCGCCTGCTGAAAGATATCGACCTGCGCGGCTCGCTGCACAACCACAGCACTTACTCCGACGGCAGCCACTCGTTGCGCCAGATGGCTACGTTTCTGCGCGACGCGGGCTACGAGTATCTCGGCATCTGCGACCACTCGCAGGCGGCGCACTACGCCCAGGGCCTCAGCCCCGAGCGCGTGCGCCAGCAGCAGCGCGAGATTGACGAGCTGAACGCTGAACTGGCTCCGTTCCGCATTTTTAAGGGCATTGAGGCGGATATTCTGGGCGATGGCAGTCTGGATTATGACGCGGAGCTGCGCGATACGTTCGACTTTATCGTGGCAAGCATCCACTCCAATTTGAAGATGGACGAGCAGCGCGCCACCGAGCGCCTGCTGGCCGCCATTGCCAACCCGCACTGCACCATGCTGGGCCACCCCACCGGCCGCCTGCTGCTGCGCCGCGCCGGCTACCCCATTGATTTCAAGGCGGTTATTGATGCCTGCGCCGAGCACCAGGTGATTATTGAAATCAACGCCAACCCCTGGCGGCTCGACCTCGACTGGCGCTGGGTGCGCTACGCCCTAGCCCAGGGCGTGCGGCTCAGCATCAACCCCGACGCCCACCATACCGCCGGCTACGCCGACATGCGCTACGGCGTGCTGGCCGGTCGCAAGGGCATGCTAACCAAGGAGATGACGTTTAATACGAAGTCGGTGGAGGAAGCGGCGGCGTATTTTGAGGCGCGGAAAGCGAAGTTCAAAAAGTAACGTCTGTCATTGCGAGCGCAGCGCGGCAATCGCCCCGGAATGATACCCGTACGACTCGTTCCGGGGCGATTGCCGCGCTGCGCTCGCAATGACAGACGGTTTCCTATGCTATGAAAATCCTCGTCCTCCGCTTTTCCTCCATCGGCG
Organism: Hymenobacter psoromatis; assembly: GCA_001596155.1. Taxonomy (NCBI): domain Bacteria; kingdom Pseudomonadati; phylum Bacteroidota; class Cytophagia; order Cytophagales; family Hymenobacteraceae; genus Hymenobacter; species Hymenobacter psoromatis. The sequence goes on from CP014771.1 coordinate 2,311,684, forward strand.
ACATCGTGCTGACGACGCCGGTGGTGCGGCAGCTCAAAACCCAGCTGCCGGGCGCGCAGGTGCATTTCGCCACCAAGCTTGCCTTTGCCCAGCTCTTCGAGGCCAGCCCGTACGTGGATAAGCTGCACCTGCTGGGCGGCAGCCTGGGCGAGCTGGTGCGCGAGCTGCGCGCCGAGCGGTTCGATTTCATCGTGGATTTACATAATAACCTGCGCACCAGGCTCATCCGGCTGCAACTGCCGGGCGTGCCGGGCCGGGCTTTTGACAAGCTCAACTGGCAGAAATACCTGCTGGTGCGCTTCAAAATAGACCGCCTACCCCCCCTTCACATCGTGGACCGCTACCGGGCGGCCGCTGCGCCGCTGGGCATCCGCGACGATGGCGCGGGCCTGGATTACTTCATTCCGCCCGCGCAGGAAGTGGACGTGGCGGCGGCCCTACCCCCCGGTTTTCGGCCGGGGCACTACGTGGCGGTGGCCATCGGCGCGCAGCACGCCACCAAGCGCCTACCCCCCGACAAGCTCATCGAGTTGGTACGCAACCTGGCCCCGCGCCTGGTAGTGCTGCTCGGCGGCCCGGAAGATGAGAGCACCGGCCGCCTTATCGAACAAGAAATCCAACATTTCCCCATTCACTCATTCACTCATTCACTCATTCACAACGGCTGTGGCCAGTTTTCGCTGCACCAATCGGCCTCGCTGCTGCGGCAGGCGCAGTTTGTGGTGAGCCACGACACGGGGCTGATGCACATCGCGGCGGCGTTTAAGAAGCAGATTTTCAGCGTGTGGGGCAATACGGTGCCGCAGTTTGGCATGTACCCCTATCGCACGCCGTTTGAGGCGCTGGAGGTGCTGGGCCTACCCTGCCGGCCGTGCTCCAAGATTGGCTTTGCGCAGTGCCCGCAGGGGCATTTCAAGTGCATGAGGGAGCAGGACTTGGCGCGGGACTGGCCAACTTAACCGGGGTATTTATTTGGTTAGTGTTAACTTAAAAACGCGTCGCAAGCATACTATAGCGGGAATCAAAACAATAATTCCTAAGATAAAATAGCTGCCAAAATCAAGATTTTTGAAATGGGGATGATTTATCTTGTCAATTAATGCCCATACGTAACCGAAGCTTAATAGTAAGAAGAGTAGAGTCGCCATATAAAGGCCTAAGTGGCGAAAAGGCGAGATAAGCTTCATATAGTCAAGAGTTACTTCCAGTCGGCCCCGCCGCTCTTCTCGCCTTCGGGCTTAATCAAGCGGAACTCGACGCGGCGGTTGATGCGGGCGTCGGCCTCGGTTACCTCGTCTTTGATGGGCTTGCTGGAGCCGTAGCCGAAGCTCTCGATGCGGTTGGGCTGGAGCTTGCCTTTGCGCTCAATGTAGCGGCGAATTTCCTCGGCGCGGTCCTGCGAGAGCTTCTCGTTCACGTCGGGGTCGCCGCGGCCGTCGGTGTAGCCCGCGATGCTGAGCCGGAACGTGGGGTGGTCCACCAGAAACAGCGTGATGCGGTCCAAGGTGGTGTGCATGCTGGGCAGAATACCCGACTTAGTGGCCTCAAATTCAATGTTTCGGAAGATGAGCGGCAGCTTGTAATCGATACTGTTGGTGAGCAGGCTCATTACGGTATCGCCCTTCAGCTCAAACTTTTTCTCGACCGTGAAGGCGTCGGGACTTTGGATGAGCATGGCGTAGTGCGAGCCGTCCATGAGCTCAAAATCGAAGGAGCCGTCGGGCCGCAAGTACTTGCTGGCCACCTCAATACCATTATCCAGGTCGATGATGCTGACGATGCCTTTGAGCGGCTTGCTGCTCACCGAGTCGAGCAGCGTGCCGGCTACCTGGGTGGTGGCCAGCGGCTGGGCCTCCATCGGCAGCGGGAAGGAATAGAGGTCCAGGTTCTGTATGTCCTGGGCTTCGGAGCGGGCGTAGTAGAGGTTTTTGCTCTGGCTATCGATGGTGAAATAATATTCGGAGCCCTTGCCGTTTACGAGCGGGCCAATGTTGCGCGGTTCCTGCCAGTGGCCGCTTACCCGGTACGTTTTGTAGATGTCGAAATCACCAAAATTGAGTAATTGGCCGCGCGAGCTGAAGTACAAAACCTGGTAGAGGGGGTGGAAAAACGGGCTCACCTCGCTCTCGCGGGTGTTCACGGTGGGTCCCAAGTTCATCGCCCTATCCCACTGCCCGTTCTTGCCTTTCACGGTGTAATAAATGTCGCTGAGGCCGAAGCCGCCGAGGCGGTCGGAGGCGAAATACAGCGTATCTTCTTTAGGCGAGAGCGTGGGCTGCGAGTCCCAGGCGGGCGAATTCACGAGCGGGCCGAGGCTTTTGGGGTTGCTCCACTGGCCGTCTTTGCCGAGCGTGGCGGTGAAGAGGTCGCAGTTGCCGTGGCAGGTGGGGCACTCGCAGCGGGCGAAAAATATCGTGCGCCCATCATGAGAGAAGCAGGCCGAGCCTTCGTTGTATTGCGAGTTGATGGGCTTGGGCAGCGGCTGGGCCTGCGACCACACATTGGGCGCTTCGAGGTGCGACACGTAGAGATTTTCGTCCGCCTTGGCACGCACTCCCTTACCCATCTGGCGCTTCGAGCTAAACAGCAGCACCGTATCGGCGGCGCCCAGCGCGGGGCCGTAGTCCGGAAACTTGGAGTTGATGGCGTCGCCCATGTTGGTGTACACGTTTTTGGGTGGGTGAAAGGTGTTGAGGCTCTTGCGATACTCCACCACCTCATAATATACTTTGAGGGGCACGTAGAGGTCGGCGGTTTTTTCCTCCAGCGAGTCGTAATAGAGCTGCACGCGCCGGATGTCGGTGCGGTGGTGCTTGAGGGCCAGCCGGAAATACGCCTTGGCCAATTCCTGCGACCGCGCGCTGGCGCTGTCGCGCTGCAAGAGCTGGCCCAGGTGCCAGAGCATGTCGGTATTACGGTAAAAATTCTCAATTCCAAACTGACCCACGTAGTTGGTCAGCAGCACTTTGGCCTCGGCGTAATGGTGGCGGCGCTCGGCTTTCTGGATGGCTTTGAGGGCCTTTTTATCTTCGAAAAACGCAATGCGGTTGACGTTCGGGAAGCTGGGGGTACCGTCGGGGTGCACGCGCAGGCGGCGCGTCACACGGCCCGTGAGAGCACGTTGGCGGTAAGGCGGGGGGGTAGGGCGGGCGGGCGCGGCGGCGGGCGGGGGCGGGGCCTTGGTGGGGCGCGGGGCTCGCTGCGCAGCGACTGGCCGGCGGCCGCCGGCCAGCACCAGCCAGCCCACCAGAATACAAAAGAGCAGTGAGCGAAACATAGCGCGTAATAAGTGGAAAATAATAAGAACGTGCAAGTTCTAACCAAACCGCCAATAGGAGCAAGTTACTATGCCCGTGCGCGCGGCAAACCGCCGGATTGGCGGCCGGCCCAGGGCTGGCACGGGCCTTGCCGCCCTACCCCGCTGCCCCGGCTGTATCTTAGCCCAGCGGTAGCCGGCTGCCAGAGTGGCAGCCCCAGGCTGGCTTTGGCCAACCTTTTTTCTGCTTTGCCCATGCCCTTTGATTTGCTCCGCTCCGGCCACGCGCTGGCTGGCGGCCCCGATTCGCCTTCCGATGCCATTGCCATTATGGCCGCCGACCCCGACCACCTGCTTTCCGCCGCCGATGCGCCCGATGTGTTGGCCATTTTGCCCGTGCGCAACACGGTGCTTTTTCCGGGGGTAGTGTTGCCCGTGACGGTGACGCGTAAAAAAAGCATCCGGCTGGTGCGCAAGCTGGCCGCTAAAAACGAGAAGCTCATCGGTGTGGTGGCCCAGCGCCAGCCCGACGCCGACGAGCCCACCGCCGAGGACCTGTACCCAGTGGGCACGCTGGCCCGCATTCTTAAAGTCATCGACCAGCCCGACGACACGGTTACCATCATCATTCAGGGTCAGGTGCGGTTTGCGGTGGGCGAGCAGCTCACGCACACGCCGCAACTCACGGTGCGGGCCACGTATTTTGACGAAAAGGCGCTGGATGCGGCCATCGACGGCGAGCTGGTGCTGCTGCAAAGCCTGCGCGAGGCTGCCGGCAAAGTGCTGGAATTGACGCCCGAAATCCCGATGGAGGCGCGCAATATGCTGGAGGGCATTCAGTCGCCGGCTTTTCTAATTCACTTTCTCTCCTCCAACGTGCAGCTGGAACTGCCCGCCAAGCAGAAGCTGCTGGAGCTGGCCGAGCCCGAGGCCCAGGCCCGCCAGCTACTCGAAGCGCTGCTGCGCCAGATTGAACTGTTGGAGATTAAAAACGACATTCGCACCAAAGTGCACACCGGCATTGACGCCGAGCAGCGCGAGTATTTCCTGCGCAAGCAGCTCAAAACTTTGCAGGATGAGCTGGGCCAGGGCGAAGGCAGCCCCGAAGGCGACCTGGCTATGCTGCGCGAGCGGGCGCTCACTAAAAAGTGGCCCGAGGCCACGGCCAAGCACTTCGAAAAGGAGCTGCAAAAGCTGACGCGCCTCAACCAGATGTCGCCCGACTACCCGGTGACGCTCAACTACGTAGAGTTTTTGCTGGACCTGCCCTGGGGCGAAACGACCAAGGACAAATTCAACCTCAAAACGAGCAAGAAAATCCTCGACGCCGACCATTTCGGCCTCGAAAAAGTGAAGGAGCGCATCCTCGAATACTTGGCCGTGCTGAAGCTGAAGCAGGATTTGAAAGCGCCGATTTTATGCCTCTATGGGCCGCCCGGCGTGGGCAAGACTTCGCTGGGGCGCAGCATCGCGCAGGCGCTGGGCCGCAAATACGTGCGCCTGAGCCTGGGCGGCGTGCGCGACGAGGCCGAGATTCGGGGCCACCGCAAAACTTACGTGGGGGCCATGCCCGGCCGCATTATCTCGCAGATAAAGAAGGCCGGCGTGAGTAATCCGGTTATTATTCTGGATGAGATTGACAAGGTGAGCAGCGACTTCCGGGGCGACCCGTCGTCGGCGCTGCTGGAAGTGCTGGACCCTGAGCAGAACTCGACTTTCACCGATAATTACCTGGAAGTAGAGTACGATTTGAGTCGGGTGCTGTTCATCGCCACGGCCAACTCCTTGGAAACCATTCAGCCCGCCCTGCGCGACCGGATGGAGATTATCGACCTCACCGGCTATACCCAGGAGGAGAAGGTGCAGATTGCCAAGAAGCATCTCTGGCCCAAGCAATTGCGCGAGCACGGCCTGGGCGAAGCAGAAGTCAAAATAGCTGATGCCGCCCTGCACCGCGTGGCCGATGACTACACCCGCGAGAGCGGCGTGCGCAGCCTGGAGCGCCAGCTCGCGGCCCTCACCCGCAACCTGGCCCGCCGCAAGGCCAGCAAGGAATCCCTACCCCCTCAGATTGAGCCAAGCGACGTGCTTAAGATTCTGGGCGCGCCGCGCTTCGAGCGCGACAAGGACCAGGACCACGACACGGCCGGCGTAGTTACGGGCCTGGCCTGGACCAGTGTGGGCGGCGATATCTTGTTCGTAGAGAGCCTCTTGAGCCGCGGCCGGGGCAAGCTCACGCTGAGCGGGCAGCTGGGCGACGTGATGAAGGAATCGGCGATTACGGCGCTGTCGTACCTGCGCTCGCGGGGCGATGAGCTAGGCATCGACCACCGCTTGTTTGAGCAGTACGACCTGCACATTCACTTTCCCGAGGGCGGCATTCCGAAGGATGGGCCGAGCGCGGGCATCGCCATTTTCACGAGCATCGCCTCGGCCTACACCCAGCGCAAAATTCGGCCGAAGATGGCCATGACCGGCGAAATCACGCTGCGCGGCCGGGTGCTGCCGGTGGGTGGCATCAAGGAAAAGCTGCTGGCCGCGCGCCGGGCGGGCATCGATATGATTATCCTCTCGCCCAAAAACCGCAAGGACGTGGAGGAAATCCCGGCCGAGTACCTCAAGGGCGTGCGCATTCACTACGCTGAGCGCGTGGACGATGTGCTGGCCGTGGCCCTGCTGCCCGAGCTGGTGGCCCGCCCCCAAAAGCTACCCGTGCGCGACGAGGCCCCTACCCCCCTCGGCCCGAGCGTAGAGGTGCAGTAGCAAGGAAAGTGAGCTGCAAAACTCCTAAAAAAGAACGTCATTCCTCGGCAAGCTCGGAATGACGTTCTTTTTTTGCCACCCTACTACCCACTATTTCGCGCGCACGCTCGTTACCTTGTCCGTATGAAGCAACTGCTACCGTTTCTCCTTTTTTTGCCTTTCGCGGCCCAGGCGCAGCTGGGGGGCCGCGCGGCGTTTCCGTTTCTTTCCCTACCCCCCTCGGCGCAGCTGGCCGCACTGGGCGGCATGACGGCCTCGGCCCGCAGCACCGACCCCACGCAGTTTTTTGCTAACCCGGCGCTGCTCTACGCCGCCAACGACCACGCGGTGGCGGCCAACTACGTGGCCTACATCACCGATATCAGGCAGAGCACCCTGGCTTACTCCTTCAATACCGAAAAGCGCGGGCGCTTTGGGCTGGGAATGACGTATTTGAACTACGGCAGCCTGGAGAGCTACGATGCGGCGGGCAACTCGCTGGGCACTTTTTCGGTGAATGAATACGCACTGGCGGCGGCCGACTCCTATACGTGGGGTAAGTTTACGGTGGGCGTCACGGGCAAGCTGGCCGTGTCGGGCATCGCGGGCAACCGCGCCGTGGGCCTGGCCGGCGACGCGGGCGTGCTCTACAAACCCCACGATGACCAGGAATTTACAGTGGGCCTGGTGGTAAAAAACGCGGGCTACATGCTCAAGCCCTACACCGCCTCCGCCCGCGAGCCCCTACCCCTCGATGTGCAGCTGGGCACCACTATCAAGCCCGAGCACATGCCGCTGCGCTTCACCTTCACGGCCCACCACTTGCAGCAGTGGGATATTCAGTATCTCGACCCCAACACGACCACCACCAACGCGGCCGGCGACACGGTGCGGGCCCGCAAGAACTTCGGCGACAACCTGGCCCGGCACTTCACGGTGGGCGCCGAACTGCTGCTGGGCAAGGGTCTGAGCCTGCGCCTGGGCTACAACCACCTGCAAGCCCGCGAGTTGCGCCTCGACAACGTGGGCGGCGGCGCGGGCTTCAGCTTCGGGGCAATGGTGCGGATTTCGCAGTTTCAGCTCGATTATACGTATGCCACCTTGCAGGCTGCCGGCAGTAGTAATTACTTCACGCTGAGCCGCAGCCTGGATAGCTTGTTTAAGAAGAATGAGTAAGTATAAACCGTTTACTAAAAACTTTGTGTTAAAAAGAACGTCATGCTGAGCTTGTCGAAGCATCTCGCTCGCACTGCTGGGTTACTAACCCAACGATTCGAGCGAGATGCTTCGACAAGCTCAGCATGACGTTCTTATTTAATCCTTTCGTCCCCCCGATTTCTACACCGAATGCTAGACGACACCTTCCTGACCCCGGCCCAAATTGTGGCCGAACTCGACAAGTACATCATTGGCCAGCACGAGGCCAAGCGCCACGTGGCCATTGCGTTGCGCAACCGCTGGCGCCGCCTGCACGCCCCGGCCGACATGCAGAAGGAGATTGTGCCCAATAATATTCTCATGATTGGGGCCACCGGCGTGGGCAAGACCGAGATTGCCCGCCGCCTCGCTATCCTGGCCGACGCGCCCTTCGTGAAGGTCGAAGCCAGCAAGTTTACCGAAGTCGGCTACGTGGGGCGCGACGTGGAAAGCATGGTGCGCGACCTGGCCGAGCAGGCCGTGAGCCGCCTGCGCCAGCGCCGCCAGGAGGAAGTGAAAGCCCAGGCCGCCCAGGCCGTGGAGGACATTATTCTCGACGCGCTCATCCCGCCGCTCAAGGCCCCGGCCAAGGAGGGGGGTAGCAATTCCAGCCTGGGCTTTGGCATTGGCATCAGCGGCGAGCGCATTGCCGGCGATGCCGTGCCCGACTCGGACCAGGAGCTGAACGAGCGCACCCGCGAACGCTTTCGCCAGAAAATCCGCAACGGCGAGCTGGAAGACCGCCGCATCGAAATCAACGTGGCGCAGGGCGCGCCAAGCGTGGGCATCATGGGCGCGCCGGGCATGATGGACGAGGCCACCATGTCGGGCCTGCAGGACATGCTGGGCTCGATGATGCCCAAGAAGTCGCGCAAGCGCAAAGTAACCGTGGCCGAAGCGCGCAAAGTCTTGCTGGATGAGGAAGCCGCCAAGCTCGTGGACATGGACGAAATCAAGGAAGAGGCCATCCGGCAGACCGAGAACGCGGGCATTATCTTTATTGACGAGATTGACAAAGTAGCCACCGCCAGCGGCAGCAAGGGCGGCGGCGGCCCCGACGTGAGCCGCCAGGGCGTGCAGCGCGACCTCCTACCCATCGTGGAAGGCTCGGCCGTGAACACCAAGTACGGCATTGTCAACACCGACCACATCCTGTTCATTGCCGCCGGCGCCTTCCACGTCAGCAAGCCCTCGGACCTCATTCCCGAGCTGCAAGGCCGCTTCCCCATCCGCGTCGAGCTGCAAAGCCTGACCAAGGACGATTTCTACCGCATCCTCAAAGACCCCAAAAACGCGCTCACCAAGCAGTACCAGGCCCTGCTGGCTTCCGAAGACGTGCAGCTGACTTTCGAAGACGAAGCCCTGCTCAAGCTGGCCGACATCGCCGCCGAGGTCAACAGCGAGGTCGAAAACATCGGTGCCCGCCGCCTGCACACCGTAATGAGTCGCCTGCTCAACGACCTGCTTTTCGACGTACCCGACAAAATCGAGGCTGGTGCGCAGCTCACCATCACGCCCCAGCTAGTGGAAGAGCGCCTGCGCGACATGGTGAAAAACCGCGACATGAGTCAGTACATCCTCTGAGTTTTTTGAGGGAGTAGGGCGCATAAAAAACCCCCGGCCGAGTTGGCCGGGGGTTTTTTAATAAATAACGGGTTTAGAAGCCCGTATTCTGCGCGATTACACCACCCGAGATATTCACTTCCCGCGTGGGAATGGGAAACAGGTTACGGAAAGTTTGGACGTAGGTCGGCAGCACCGTCTGAATGGTATTCGTACGGCGCAGGTCAATCCAGTACTTTCCTTCGTAGGCTAGTTCCAGGCGGCGCTGGAGGAGAATATCGGTAACCAGCGCGGCCGCGGTCGTAGCGGTGCTGGGTGCCAGGCCGGCTCGATTGCGGATGATATTGAGTTGCGCGGCGGCAGTTATCAGGTCGCCGGTTTGGGCGGCGGCCTCGGCAATAGTCAACACCACTTCGGCGTAGCGCACGCAGTTGAAGTAGTCATCACGGGTAGCCGTGTGGGTGTACTTCAACGTGGTACCTTTCGGCGAAACCGCGTTATTGATGGGCAGGCGCAAATCACCAGCCGGGTGGGCGGCAATCAGTGCGGGACCGGGGTCAAACTCGTTGCGGCCACCGGGCGCGGGGTACCAGTAAAAGGCATACAGGTTCTGGTCGACATTAGAGAAATATAGCTGCCAGATGGCGTCGGGGGTAGTAGTTGCAGCCAGCGGCATAGAAGCAAAGCCCGCAACGGCCGGCACCTTCTGGGCATATTTCAGCGCGTCGGGATAATTACGCAGCCATAGCTCAAGCCGGGCCCGCAGCGCCAGCGCCGCGTTTTGGGTGCAGCGCACCGAGCTGCCACCTACGGGCAGGTTGGCAATGGCAAAATCCAGGTCGGCCCGGATGGCCGCCACGACATCGGCCTCCGAAGAGCGCGCGATAGGGGTAGCGTCCGTCGTGCTGGCCACGGGCGTTAGGCGCAGGGGCACCCCTACCCCACCGGCGTAGCCAAAGCCCTGCGGCGTGCCACCCCAATAACCCAGCAAATTCATGTAGTTGTAAGCGCGCAGGCAGCGGGCTTCGGCCTGGGTAGTCAGCTTCGGGAAGGCTGGGTCAGTGATATTATCGCTCTGCTGCAGCAAGTAGTTAACGCGGTTTATACCGTCGTAAATAACCTGCCACGTGTTCTGAATCTGCACGTTGTCTCCGGCGAGCAGGTTTTGCCCCACGTAGCCGTAGGTAGTGTTATACGTCCCTACCTCGAGAATATTACCCGAAATCAGCTCCCCCAGGGAAGAGTAAGCCACCCCTTGATAGTCGTTGGCCTGCAACGCGTCGTAGCAGCCAATCAGGCCGGCGGCCGCGTCCTCTTTGGTGGTGTAGCCAACGGAGGAGTTAATAGCCGCCTGCGGCTGCACGTCAAGCGCTTTCTGACAGCCCCCTAGCCCCAAAGTCAGGGTAAAGGTAGCACTGGCAAGCAGCCAGTGAAGAGAATTAAGTTTCATAGTATGAACTGACGAATAAAATTAAAAGCCGAGGTTTATCCCACCCGTGATGGTCCGGGCCTGCGGGTACGTGAAGAAGTCCGTGCCCAAACCAGTGTTGGAGCCGGCGAGCGTGCTCAGCTCCGGGTCAAGGCCCGTGTACTTGGTAAACGTAACCAGGTTTTGGGCCTGCACGTAGAGTCGCACCGTGCGCAGGTGCACCCGCGACAGCAGGTCGGTCGGCAGGTTGTAGCCCAGCGTCACCGTCTTGAAACGACCATAGGAGCCATTCTCTAGAAAGCGGTCCGACGTGCGGGTATTGCCATTCGGGTCGCCATACACGGCGCGCGGCACGTCGGTGTTGGTGTTGGTCGGCGTCCAGCGGTTCAGCACAGCCACGTCCTGGCCATATACCGAGCTCATGCCTTGGTTGTAGGCCCGCGGGTTGTTGTAAATCTGGTTGCCTACGTTGAACTGGAAGAACACATTTAAGTCGATGCCCTTGTAGCGGAAGGTGTTGGTGAGGCCCCCAAAGTACTTAGGCTGGGCGTTACCGATGATTTCCTGGTCAGCGGCCGTGACTACGCCGTCGCCATTAAGGTCCTTGAACTTGATATCACCGGGACGAGTGGCCGCCGTCTGGTACGCCCCCGTGGGTGATTTCGCGTTCAGGGTATTAATCTCATCCTGCGTCTGGAAGATGTGGTCTACGCGATAGCCATAGAAGGCCCCGAGCGGCTCGCCCACTTTCAGGCGGCTGGCAAAGCCTTGGGCTATACCCGTGGGGCTGGGGTCCGACACGGCCGTTACCATGTTGCGGTTGAACGAGATGTTGAAATTGGTAGTCCAGCCGAAGCTACCCCCATCGCCGGCCATGTTTATCGTCGTCAGGGCCAGTTCCAAGCCCTTGTTTTGCAGACTACCTATGTTGGCATTGTAGCTCGGATAGCCCGTATCGAGGGCCAAAGGGGCCGCCAGCAGCAGGTCGTTGGTGATGCGCTTGTAGATATCAGCCGACAGGTAAACCCGGTTTTGCAGGGTTCCGATATCCAGACCGATGTTATAATTAGTTGTGCTTTCCCACTTAAGCGCCGGGTTAGCCAGCTGGTTAGGCGCCAAGCCACCTTGACCCTGGTAGTTGTAGCCCACGCCGATGAGGCCGATGGCCGGAAAATCGGCATTGGCAATGCTGCCGAAGTTATTATTACCAGTCTGGCCGTAGCTAGCACGCAGCTTCAGTTCCGACAGGGCGGTCTGGTCTTTCAGGAACGACTCGTCAATTACGCGCCAGCCCGCCGACACGGCCGAAAAATACCCTACCCGTTTGTCCGAGCCGAAGTTCGACGAATTGTCGCGCCGCACCGAGCCGCCTAGCAGGTACTTGCCTTTGTAGGCATAATTAAGCTTGAGCAGCTGGCTAAACAAGGTGCTGCTGGTCGCAAAAGACGTAGCAGCCGTTTTGTTAGCTCCCGCCGCCAGCAATTGAATGGAATTGCTGGGGAAGCCAGTGGCCTCCGCAAAAATGCTGCTGTAGTTGGTACGCTGGTATTCTACTACGCCCAGCGCGGTTATCGAGTGGTCGGTAGCAAACGTGTGCGAATAGTTAACGGAGCTGATGTGGTTGAAGCGCGGCTGCTCTACTGAGCCAGCCGATGCATCGCCGTTAACCGACGCCCCAGGGTTGGTGATAGTAGAATAAAAGCGGTCGTCGCGCTCGTACAGATAGTCGAGGCTGAACGTGGCCCGGTAGCGCAGGTCTTTGATAAACTCAAATTCCGTGTACTGCGTAGCCAGCAGGCGGTTATCTACCGACTTGATAATCGGAACGTTGGCCGCCACGATGGGATTTTCGAGCGAGCCGTTTTTGAAGTATGTCCCGTTCGGGTTAAACACGGGCAGGTCAGAAGCATACAAACGAGCGGTAGTGAGCACCCCGTAAATGCTGTTGTCGTTGTTGACGCGATTATTTGCGGCCGAGCTCAAGCCGATTGATAGCCCCATGCGGATTTTATCCGACAGGTTATTATCCAGCGAAAGGCGGGCACTGGCCCGGTTATAACTCGAGCCTACCAAAGTACCCTGCTGGTCGAAGTCATTCACCGACAAGCGATAGCGCGACTTGTCCGAACCACCGGAGAAGGTTACCGCGTAGTTGCTAATAGGCGCCGTACGCAGCACGGGGCTTACCCAGTCGGTGGTAGGAGCCGTGGATGGGTCTTGAAACTGGCTTAGCGGACGATAGAAGTTATTAGCGGGCTGCGCATACGTAGATATCCCGTTGGTCGTCGCGCGCCCCCCCGGCCCAAAGTAATAAGCAGTCAGGTCGGCATTACTGCGCCATTTAAAGCCAAGCGCGTTAACAGTGCCGTCCGCGTTCGCCGGATAATAGTTGCTGATTTCATCCAGAAACACCTGCGTTTGCTGCGGACCGTTTATTACCTGGGGCCGCTTCCATACCGTCGAGGCACCCGTGTAATATTCCAGGTTTACCTGCGTCTTACCGGACTGGCCGCGCTTGGTAGTAATGATAACGACCCCGTTGGAGCCCCGCGAACCATAAACGGCAGCAGCGGCGGCATCTTTCAGCACCTCAATCGTAGCGATGTCATTGGGGTTCAGGTCACTCAGGCCATTAGTAGTCTGGTTACCCGTGCCCAGCTGCGACGTGTTGCCTGTGTTAATCGGCAGGCCATCTACTACGTACAGCGGCTCGCTGCTGGCCAGAATGGAGGCCGCACCCCGCACGCGCACCGAAATACCTCCGCCCGGTGCCCCAGAGTTTTGCGATACCTGCACGCCAGCCGCGCGGCCTTGCAGGGCCTGGTCAACGCCAGTGACGGGCTGGTCCTTGTATTGGCTTGAGTTGACAGTGGCTATTGAGCCTGTCAGTTCGCGGCGGCTCACCTGCTCCCCGTAGCCGAGCACGACTACTTCGCTCAGCTGTTTGCTATCGGGACCCAAGGCAATATCCAGGTTGTTGCGGTCGCCGAGCAGTACCTCCTGGGTGGCCATGCCCACTGAGCTAATCACCAATGTGCCTCCTATTCCGGGTACGCTCAGGCTGAAGCGACCGTCGGCATTAGTTGACACCCCAGTGGTGGTGCCTTTCAGGAGTACTGTGGTCCCTGGCAAACCTTCGCCAGTCTTTTGGTCTATTACTCGTCCTGCTACTGTCCGTGTTTGGGCTAGCGCAGCTTGGAACAAAGTAAGCATGAGCACGATGCTCATCAGTAAACTTCTTTTCATGCAGTGTGGTATTATGAAAAAATGATGAAATGGTAAACGGAAAGTGAATGCCCGAAAGTAGCAGTTAAAAGCTGAACATGCACCACTAACACCCCAATTATTGCCATTTATTGGCAAAAAAACCCAAAAAAATCTCCGGCTAACTTGGCCGGAGTATTCGAAAAATACTAAATAACTCCTATTTTATCTAATAGCTGGGATTCTGTTGCTGAGCCAGCACAGTGTTCTTTTGCATTTCCGTGCTGGGAATAGGTTATAGAGACAGCGGGCTGCTATAGACAAGCGTAGATTTCGGCGTCTGGCCAGTGGCCCCGTTCACTGTGGGATTGTCAACTGAGTTATTTTCGATGGAGAAAATGTTTTCGACCGTTACGGACGTGCTCCCTGGGAAAGCAGCCTGCTGAGTGGGCATCAAGGCGTGGCTGTTAAAGAGGCTGGTAAAGGTGGTCGTCCCCGTTATGAGCTTGTTGCCTTCCGTGATGGCAGCAGCCCAGTTGCCTTGATACAAGCGAATGCGCTGCTTCAAGGCACTAGCCGCCCCTTTGCTGGCCCGAGTTGCCGAGCCGTACAAGCCTACCCCTGTGCGAAGAGCCGGTAAGTTGGCTTCGGCAAAGTTCAAATCGGCTAGCATGGTTGGTGTAGTCATCCGAAACCGTACCCCGCCCCCGTGCGGCGCTCAGCGGCCTCGGGCCAACTTAACTCCGTAGTATCCTCGACTAGCAGGAAGGTGCCGGAAGTCGCTACCCCACGTGCTGACGGTGAGGGACTTACAGCACATTTGAGAGAGGAGCTGCGCGTGCCCCAGCAACCGGCAGGTAGCCTTGTGGGCGTAGGCCTATCCCTGCCTCAGGCCAGCGGGTGACACTGGCCCCAGGCTGCCGCGCCTAGCCTGGGGCCAGCGTCACTACCCGCCGGCTGCGGCGCACGTCGCCCAGCCGCACCGCGCCAAAATGCGTCGAAATAGACCTGTCCGCAAGCTACCATTAATGCCCAAAAAAAGCGCCGACCTCCCGGCCGGCGCTTTTCAAGATTCAGGTAAGAACAAGCCGGGTTGGCTGGTTTTTTTATAAGCTTAGCTTAATCAGGTCCGCAGGTTAATACCCAGGGTTTTGTACCAGGTTAGGGTTTTGCTGAATGTCAACCAACGGAATGGGGAAAACAGCTTTCGGGTCACCGTATTTTATCCGGCTGGAATTACGCTTGTAGCGCATCAGGTCGTAGTAGCGATGGCCTTCGAAAGCAAGCTCCAAGCGGCGCTCAAATAGAACGGCATCAATCAGCGCCTGCTTGCTGGCAAAGCTGGCAGCCGTGTAAGCTGGGTAGGCCGCAATGGCTGGTACTGAGCGACTACGCACCTGGTTGAGCAACGTAATGGCCTCAGTGTTAACAGTAGCACTAGTTTGGGCCAAACCTTCAGCACGGTTCAGCAACACTTCCGAGTAGCGGGCAATTGGCACGTTGTTGAAAGGGCCATCAGGATACTTTGTTGAGAAGACGTTGACCGCAGTAGTTGCCGGGTAAGCAGTCGGGGTAAGCAGCAGCGTGCGCCGACGGTCTTTGCTGCGGAACTGCGTGCTGTCGATGCGAGCATAGGGCGTTACGATGATATCAGCTCGCTTAGTGCTTCCATAATGCTGGCCCAGAGCGTTGTTGGTATTCGGGTTATCAGCCGAGCTCATGTTAACCGAGAAAATGTTTTCGGTCGTCTGAGCAGCCAGCACGAAGGGTCCGGTTGGGAGCGCGGTCAGGGCGTGGCGCCCGCCCGAGATAACGGTGCCGGCCATTGTCGCCGCTTCAGTATACTGCCCTTTGTATAAATATACCCGCGAAAGCAGCGAACGTGCCGCATCCTTGGTAGCCCGGCCGCTGCGCTCGAAACCGGTGGAATAGGTTTCGGGCAGCGCCGCGATAGCGTCGTTCAGGTCTTTCTCAATCTGCGCGTACACGTCGCGTACCGAAGCACGCGGCAGGTTCTGGTCACTGCTGAAGGCAGTAACACCGTCGGGAGCCGTTAGTTGGATGGGCACTCCGAGGTGCGAAGCATCAGCCGTGAAATTATAAGGCTGAGCAAAAAGATTTACCAGGTTGAAGTAAACCAGCGCCCGGATGTACTTGGCTTCTCCAACATACTGCGTTGCCAGCGCTGCCGTGGTGTTATCAGGGTATTTGGCGAGCTGCTGTTGAAAGTAATTAACTCCATACAGCGTGCGATAGCCGCCAGTCCACGAATTCGACGCAAATCCATCGTTGGGCTGCTGGTTAAACGCTGGCACGTTGCCAAAGTAACCTGCCGAATTAGTGTCATCGCTCCGAATGTCACCGTAGATAAGTACCCGCCCACCCAGAAATTCCAGGTTCTGGAGCTGGTCATACATCCCCACTGCCGATTTGGCAATCCGGTCAGGAGTAGCATACGCTTCGGCGTCGGAAAGGGCAGCGGGCGGAACCTGAGTGAGAACGTCGCAGCCGGCTAGCGGAGCTAGCAACAGCGCAAAGGCGGCGTACCGCAATTTAAATTTACGAGTCATACAACTATAGAAGCAGGAAATTAAAGCCCTAGGTTTAAGCCAAACGTGAAGCTGCGCGGCACCGGCAATGAGCGGCCATCTACACCGTGAGCGATGTTGTTTTGCAGGTTGGAGTTAACCTCGGGGTCCAGACCCTTATAGCCAGTGAAATTGTAAACGTTCTGCACCAATACATATACCCGCAGGTTGGTCAGGCGCAACGAATTGAGCACCCCTTGCTGGAAGTTATACCCCAGGCTGAGCTGACGCACTCGCAGAAAATCACCTTTTTCCAGCCAGCGGGTCGAAGCCTGCCCCGATATCACATCACGCAAGACAAGCTTTTGAATATCAGTTTCCTGGCCTGGCGTAGTCCAGCGGCCTTTGATGTCCTCAATGTTGTTTTGCAGGCTGGTACTGAGCATGGCAGCGCGGTAGCCGTCGTAAATCGTATTGCCACCGCTATACTGCAGGAAGATGCCTAGCTCAAGCCCTTTGAAGGAGAAGGTGTTGTCGAAGCCACCATAGAACACCGGGTAACCGGTTTTGTCCGTGTACTTGTAGTCGGCCGTCGTGATAGCCGTCGTTACGTCACCATTAGCGTTCAGCCAGCGGCCTGGGTTAGAGGTACCATTGCTGCTGTAAGCGGCATCAAATTGCTTGATGTTGTCATTGGCGTCGAGGAACATCGCGTTACCGTTAGCCGGGTTCACCCCAGCCCAGCGCGGCAGGAAGTACACCCCTAGCTGGTTGTTAATCTGCGCCCGCTGGCTACCTGCGATGATGTCGTTTGGCGTAGCCAGCGACGTGATGCGGTTGCGAGTAATCGTACCGTTGAAGTTAGTGCTCCACACGAAACCGCTTTGCGTGCGTACGTTCGTCGTGTTGATGGCTAACTCTACCCCGCGGTTAAACATCGAACCGATGTTGCGGGTAATGGACGCCCCCGGAATGCCCGTCGTGCGTAGCACCGGCGCAGCCAGGGCCAGCCCATCAATATTGGTGTTGTAGTAGTCGAAGGTAACATTCAGGCGGTTGTTTAGGAAGGCAGCGTCCAACCCGATGTCCAACTTTTTCGACGTTTCCCACTGCAGCGAGGGGTTACCCACCTGCGTGGGGGTAAAACCGTTAAGGTCAGCATACTGACCGCCGCCAATAAGCGTACGGGCAGCATAAGAGCCCAAGCCGTTGGAGTTACCTACCAGGCCATAGCTGCCACGCAACTTCAGGTCATTGAGGAACGTGACGTTTTTCAGGAAGCTCTCCTGCGAAATACGCCAGCCCACTGAGCCGCTTGGGAAATATCCCCGCTGGTTATCAGCGCCATATACCGACGAAGCATCACTCCGAACAACGAACGAAGCGTAGTATCTGTCGGCGAAGTTGTAGTTGGCGCGGGCAAAGTACGACTGGAAGCCGACGTTAAACTCCTGGCCACCGCCCGTTTGGGTACCCGAGTACAGGCCGTCCAGGATAGACTGGAAGCGCGGGTCAGCGAAGTCATTGGCTACGCTGTAGATACGCTTCGTGCGGGTTTCCTGATACTCTGCCCCAGCCGTAAGCGACACGTTATGCTTCCCGGCAAAAGTCCGGTCATAGTTAACGTAGTTCTGCCAGTTGAACTGCGTGCGCGTGGTATTATAATCCTGCACTAGGCCTTGGCCAAGCTGACGACCGAGGCCGCCCAGGATGGGGCTGTTGTACTGGTCTTCAAAGTTGGTATTGTAGTCGATGCCGTATTTAGTAGTCAGGCTCAACCCTTGCACCGGAATGATAGTCAGATAAGCGTTGCCCAGGGTACGCTCCGAGGTATTATCGTTTCGGTTTTCGCGCAGCGTGCCCACAATGTGATAGTAAGCATTCGGAGCGTAGGTGCCTGGAACGGAATTGTTACCGTTGCCCAGGTTGCCCAGGTTGTTCAGGTAATAGGTACCGTCCGGATTAAACTCGGGCACGTTCGGGGGAGCCGTGTAGCCTGATATCGTGGCACCGGCCAGCGCACCTTCGCCGTTGATACCTTGATTATAGGTCTTGGCGTAGCTGAGGGTAGTACCAGCTTTCAGCCATTTCTTGGGCGTCAGGTCCACGCTTAGGCGGGCCGAACCGCGGCGCAGGCGGTTTTGGATGATAATACCCTGCTGGTCGTTCCAGTCGGCCGAGCCATAGTAGGTGGCAAATTCATTACCCCCCGACAGAGCCGCCTGGTAGTTCTGCTGCCGGCCGGTGCGGAAAAGTTCTTTTATCCAGTCCGTGCGGTCCGGAATTCCATCGCCGTTGACGTCAATATTAGCCGCAACACCACCTGCCGGGATAGTTGGGTTGCCGATGTTACCGGGAGCCCCTACACTACCAGCGCGGGCGTTGGCAGCTTTCTCATTGCTGATGGCGATGAAGTCATCCCCGTTCAGCACGTGGGGTGTGCGCACGGCCTGCTGCAGACCATAGTAGCTATTGACCGTTACCCGATTCTGGCCCGACTTACCACGCTTGGTCGTAATAACCAGTACGCCGTTGGCAGCCCGCGAACCGTAGATGGCGCTAGCCGAGGCATCTTTCAACACTTCAACCGACGCGATATCGTTGGGGTTGATGTCAGCCAGCGGGTTGTAGCGCGAGCCGAGCACGTTGCCCTGGTCGGTGGTATTCAATGGCACGCCGTCCAGGACAACCAGTGGCTGCGAACTATTGGAGAGCGAGTTGGCACCCCGGATGCGGATAGCCGATACGTCGCCCAGCGCCCCGCCGGTCGTGTTCACGTTTACGCCGGCCATGCGACCTTGCAGGGCTTGGTCCACGCTTACTACGGGCTGGAGCAGCAGCTTTTCGGCTTTCACCGTCGCAATCGAACCAGTAATGTCCTTTACATCCTGCGAACCGCCGTAGCCGGTTACGACTACCTCGCTCAACTGCTTGTTATCGGTAGCCAGGGAAACATCTACGGTAGTCCGCTTACCCAGGGCAATTTCCTGGGGCAGCATTCCTATCGAGCTAAACACCAGCGTGCCGCCGGTTTCGGGCACATCCAGGGAATAGCGCCCGTCAGCATTTGTGGATATACCCGTAGTGGTGCCTTTTAGCAGCACAGTCACGCCAGGGAGTCCCTCACCTGACTTTTGGTCTATTACTCGTCCTGCTACTGTCCGCGTTTGAGCCAGTGCAACTTGAAACAAAGTAAGCATGAGCACGATGCCCATCAGTAAACTTTTTTTCATGCAGTGTGGTGTTATGAAAAAGTGAGAAATAGTGAACAAAAAATGAAGTGACGAAATTAGTGTTGAAAAGATGAACTTTTCACATAAAATGCCTAAATACTGATAATTTTTGCTAAAAAAACCCAAAAAAAATCCTCCGGCCAATTTGGCCGGAGGATTCAAGATAATACTAAATAATTTCTATTTACCTAGTAGTCCGGGTTCTGCTGCTGGGCTAGGTGTATAGTCCCAGAGAATGATGGAACGGTTTTATATCGTACCTTTCAGGCAGATTTATGGGAAAAATACTACACGGCAGCGCCACGACCACGCCGGCAACCCGGCGCTATATCTAGCAAAGTACGGAAAGCCTACAAAAAATAGCCAAGCACCTAGGCATCAACGTGAAAACGGTGACTAAGTGGCGCGCGCGCACCAGCACCGAGGGGCCGTGCGCGGCCCCAAGGCCGCCTCCACCGTGCTTACCCCCGCCGAAGAAGCAGCCATCGTGCTCTTTCGCCAGCAGACCTTGTTGCCGCTCGATGATTGCCTCTATAGTCTCCAAGAGGCCATTCCCCACTTGCGCCGCTCCTCCCTGCACCGCTGCCTGGAGCGCCACGGCATTAGCCGCTTGCCCGAGGCGGAGGGAACCGGGACTGAAAAGGCGAAGTTCAAAGCATATCCCATTGGCTATCTGCACGTGGATTTTGCCGAAGTACGCACCGAAGAAGGTAAGCAGTACCGCCCAAATGCTTGTGACGCATTTTTGTGGCCATTGACCGCACCAGCAAGCTGGCCTTTGCCCACCTCTACGACCAGGCCACGGCCGTGGCCTTTCTGGAATGGGTGCTGCCCCAGTTTCCCTATAAAATTCATAAACTGCTGACGGACAATGGCAGCCAGTTTCGGTTCTTGCCGCATCAGACCAAGGCGGGCCGCCACCCGGTCGGCCAGCTCTGCGACCAGTGGGGCATTGAGCAGCGCTTTACCAAGCCCCTGCATCCCTGGACGAACGGGCAGGTAGAACGGATGAACCGCACGCTCAAGGAAGCGACGATTAAGCGGTTTCACTACGAAACGACGCAGGAGCTTAACGCACACTTGCAGACCTTTTTAATGGCCTATGTCTACACCAAACGGTTCAAACGCTTGCGGGGCCTGACCCCAAATGAATTTGTGTGCGCGGAATGGCGGAAAAATCCTGGTACCTTCATGTGTGACCCTACCCACCATACTCCGGGACCATACAGCTAGCGTAGGGTTGGTTTGTGTTTTATTGCTGGTAATAGGCTACAAAAACAGCGGGTTAGGGAGGGCAGAGTTGTGACCTCCCCCTGCCCCACACCTGCTCGCTTACTGTAACTATCCTATTTAATTAGCCATACTCAGAAAAATGTTCCTTTTTGAGTGGGGCGCAGAATCGGCAATAGAATCATGAAAAAGGAAAGGGAATTCAATTCTATGTTTGTACAAATCCAATAAATATTATGCTTTTTATGATACATAATTAACCGAATTGAATGTCACAAATTTAAGAGAAGTTTCCTTTTTACAATTACACCATTCGATTAATTTTGTTAAAGCCGTTTTATAACTATAGCACGTTGTACGCAGCCACTTTTTCTTTCCTCCTTTTTCACACTATCATGACCCCCTTCTTACAATCACGGTTGGCCTCCGGTACTCAATGGCCTAGTAAAAGCGCATTGGCGCTACTTTTGACAATCGGTGTGCTGGGCTGCACCAAAAAAGATGACCCTCTTGCCCTGCAGGCTCCAGTTCCTGCTACCAGTCGCTCGGCTGACGCTATTGCTACCTATACTTTCCCGTGGTCTACTAATGACCTAGTTCCAAGCTCTCCAAACTTTGCCTCGCTACTATTACCTTGGGCTACAGGGGGCACAGCTAAATTCAGCGAGGACATCAGCCGTGATTTTCAAACTGACGCTGGATGGGAGATGCTCTACAATACATTCGAGCCAACGAAAGACCCACAGTCTGGTACAGGGTACTTTATTCTCTACAATAAGTATCGCGGAGTTATGCGCCTGTATTATCACGTATCAGATAGGCAAAGCTATGTGGCGAGCAATGACCTATTTCACACCATCCACTTGCATGGTTCGTATGCAAGCAGTTCACCTTTCCTCAATTTTTCTGGTCCTCAGATTATTGATATCAATCAGAAATTGCAGAATTCATACATAGTAGTCGAGAAAGGTCGGGCCATTGCGAGCAATACGTGGTATGCTTGCGAAGTAGAATTAGCTTATGACCCGAATATGGCGGCACAAAATTTTAATAGCGTCTGGTTTGACTGGGAATTGAATGGGATTCAAGTCTCGCAGCTTAAGGCCAAGGGAACTGTGATGGGCAACATCACGGGTAATATCTCAATGCCTTCCTCCAGCTTTAGCTATACGGGCGGCGCGGTTACTACTTCCAATATTGAGACACTACTCAATATCGATGGGAAAACTGATGTAAATGGCCCAAGCGGCGGTGGTGGCGGCTTGTTTTCAACACTAACCAAGGCGGCAGGAGATGGGTTGACGAGCGCAATCACAAGCGGCGTTTCTGGCTTAGCTACTAACCTGTTTAGCTCCATATTTGGCGGCGATAGCAACCAGCCTAATACAAATCTCAAGCTACAGGCCGACATTAGCATGACTGGGACGTTGCTCTCAACCGGCGCTGTAACAGACCTTCAATTAGTTCCGTCTGGAATTGACCAGTCGCAGACAAAAGGCTATGTACCAGCCTACACTAAGGCCCTTGGTGTATTCTATATAAGCTCAGGCCTACGCTTTACTCGGGAACACCACATCGTCCAGCACGCCAACCAGCCCTCCACAGATACGTATTTTGTTCAGCCGGATTACAATCCCAATATTGGCCGCCTTGTTATCAATCCCGAGGTGACAAACTTGGCTACTGTAGACAATTATTCGGAGGAACTTGTGAGTATTGAGAACGGTGGAGCAAACGCGGATATTTCAGGCCACTTAGAGGTTATTGGAGATAGGCCGACTGTTGACGCTAGCGGCAATGACGTTGGCGCGACGCCTATTACCTATCGAATCGGCACGTTTTTGCAATCTGACAACATCTACCCGGGCATCGTTGGCATCCGCATTGGTTTTGACGTAACGCCCAAAGATGGTAAGAGCCCAAAGGTGCGTATTACCAAGACTTTTACGGCAACGCTCGTGGATAGCGGCGAAACGATTGTGACTGACCCCCCAGGACAAGACCCCTACTAATAAGGAAATTAGTCCGCCGAGATTTTACAGTCTGTGCAAAATTTCCCTATACGAAAACAGCCCGGAGCCCTGCGTTTCCGGGCTGTTTTTATATACCGTTAGCAGTCCGAACACTTCTGCGACGGTTACGTGCATAGACTACCTAAATACTGATAATTTTTGCTAAAAAAACCCAAGAAAAATCCTCCGGCCAATTTGGCCGGAGGATTTAAAATAATACTAAATAATTCCTATTTTTCCTAGTAGCCGGGGTTTTGCTGGGCGGCTAGGGTAGGATTAATCTGCGTCTCAAGGGCAGGAATCGGCCATAAGAAAAACTGAGTGTTATACGGAATAGCTCCTACTATTGGTGGCGGGGTTGTTAGCAACGACTGGTTGCCGCAACCATAGCGGGTCAACGCAATTTGGCTAGCCCCCAGATTACCATAGAACTTGGCGGGGATACCGCCTCCTTGGATGGGAGCATAATCAGCATCAACTGCCAAACGGGAAAGGTCACCCCAGCGCTTGCCTTCGCCGACAAATTCGATTCGCCGCTCATTCAGAATAGCTTGCACCAACGCTTTACCAGTTAGCGCACCCGCCGAGTAGCGGTCAGCAGCTGCTACCGAACGGTTGCGAATAGCATTTAACAGGCTTAACGCCAGCGCATCGTTTGTCCCCGTGCGGGCAACTGCTTCTGCCTGATTCAATATCACCTCCGCGTAGCGGATGATAGAGTTAAAGTCAGTTTGGTTGGCAGCATCGGTGTACTTGGTAATAACATAAGTACGACCCGAAGTCTGCATGGAAGCGCGACGCAAGTCGTTGCAGGTAAAGAAGGGCGCGTTATATAGGATGGGGCTAACACCCAGAAGTGCTCGGCCACCGATAGCCGTAGCTCCGAATACCTTCGGCAACGAGCCATTTTGTCCGGGGTTGTCGGTTGAGTTGTTTTCAACTGAGAAAATATTTTCAGCCGTTGTCGCGGCACCACCCGGAAAAGCTGCCTTTTGCGTTGGCATCAGCGAGTAGGCACCAATAGGGCTGGTGAACGTAGCCGTGCCCTGTATCAGCTTGTTACCCTCAGTAATAGCAGCCGCCCAGTTAGCCTGATGCAAGCGAACACGCTGCTTTAGCGCAATAGCAGCTCCCTTCGTAGCTCGCGTTACCGACGCAAACTGCGACAGCGTGGCGTCACGGGTGGCAGGCAGGTTAGCTTCCGCGAAGTCTAAGTCGGCTAGTATTTTAGTATAGTCGTCAGCAACTTTGCCACGGTCCTGCACTTTGGCCTGGGCAATACCTTGTGTGGTATTAACAGGAAAATCACGGTACGGCACCCCTAAGTTCGACCCATTGCCATCAGCATATGGCTTGGAGAAGTTTATTACCAGCTCGTGATGAGCGAACGCCCGCAAAAAGCGCAACTCGCCTTCGTAAATATTAGCGGCGGCGGTAGTAATAACCCCGGCCTTAGCAGCACTCTGCACGCCCACGATGGTAACGTTGGCCTGGTTGATAAGGGCGTATGAGTTGGACCACATGTTCACAGCGTTTGGAGTCGCGGTGGTAATCAAGTTCTGATATACAAGACCAAAGAAGCCCAGCATATCGGTCACATCTTCCCCGCGGGCATCTCCGAGGGCCGCGGAAGCGGCCCCAAAGGGATAGCCGCGCACGGCCAACGCACTACCGTTCAAGGGGTCGTAGAAGCCCGATTGAGCCGCGTTATACACCCCTGTTACCGCCAAGGAAATGCGAGCGGGGTTGGTATAAATCGCTGCCTCTGGCAATTCATCCTTTGGCTGAAGGTCAGTCACCTGGCAGGCAGGCAGCCCTAAGGCAGCCACCAGCGTGAGCGCTAAAACCCGCTGGCGGTGGATGGCAAAAGTATGAAGTAAATTTTTCATAAAAATAGTAAAATCAAAGGTTAGAAAGCTACGTTAACGCCACCCGTGAACACTCGCTGCTGCGGGTTGCTATTGTAATCCACCCCGGTTTGCGTGTTAGAGGTAACGTTCGTATTTACCTCCGGGTCTGCGCCCGAATACTTCGTAAGGGTAGCAATATTCTGGGCCTGCACATATACCCGCACCCGGCTCAGCCGCAGCGCTTCTACATAGCGGCTCGGCAGCGTGTAGCCCAACGAAATATTTTGCAGGCGCACGAAGCTACCGTTCTCCACGAAGCGCGAAGAGGCTGCGTTATCTTGGTTAACGAACGAGCTGGTACCGGCCGCAATGCGGGGCACGTTCGTTTGGTCACCGGGGTTTTGCCAGCGGTTTAAAATCTCAGTTCCGTTGTTGAGGAAGTCCGAGCGTAGTAACTGCTGACGAGTGTAGTTCATAATTTGGTTACCAAAATTGTAACGCAGGAACACATCCAGGTCAAAACCCTTATAGGTAAAGGAGTTGTCAAAGCCACCATAGAACTTGGGATTAGTCTGCCCTAGAATAATTTTGTCGGCAGTCGTTAGGTTGCTTGCATTGCCAGCCACGTTTGTCGCTGGGTTAACAAAGACTGCCCCAGGGTTGGTCGGGTCATATGTATAATAGCGGCCCGCAAAAGCGCCCGAAGCAGTCGTGCTGGCTTGCACCAATGAGCCATCTGCCCGCTTATAAATGGGGCTGCCATTAGCCGAGTTTACGCCCTGATAGTCGTAGCCATAAAGCGCGCTCACGGTTTGTCCTACCCGCACGATGTTGAACGTGTTGATAATATCCTCACCGTTGGAGAGGGCGGTAACGCGGTTCTTATTAGTCGAAAAGTTAAAGCCAGTAGACCAGGTAAAACTTTCGTTACGAATGTTCTGCGTATTCAGTGTAAACTCCAAACCTTGGTTATACATGGAACCTACGTTGGCTGAGTAGCTGTTGTTCGGTACGCCAAGCGAAAGTGGTGTCCGTACGTTCAGGATAAGACCGTCCACGTCGTTACGATAATAATCTGCAATCACGTTGATACGACCATCAAAAAAGCCTAGGTCAATACCGTAGTCTTGTTTCTTCGAAGTTTCCCACTTCAGTTGGTCGTTGCCAAACTGCCCGTAACCTATGCCAGCCTGTGAGGCATATTGAGCCGGAGTATATACCCCTACGTAAGGAAAGTAACCAATATCAACGTTACCAACCTGCGCGTAAGACCCGCGTAGCTTGATAGTGTTTAAAACTTTAGCCAAGCTCGTATTTTTGTAGAAGTCTTCTTCCGACAAGCGCCAGCCTAGTGACCCACCAGGGAACAGACCCCGGCGATTAGCTATTGGCAATGAAGACAACGCATCTGAACGTAATGTAAAGCTCAGCAGATAACGGTCCTTAAACGAGTAGTTCAAACGCCCAAAGTAAGATTGCAGACCGTTTTCAGCGTAGTCGCCGAAAATGCTGGGCGTAGTGAGAGTACTAGTAATAATGCCGTTTTGGCCTAACACCCGGTCTGAAATACCAGTACCTTGCGCCTGATAATAGGAGGTAGTCGTTTTCTGATACTCTACCCCGACTACTGCGTTAATCTTATGGTCTTCGGCGATGACGTTATTATAGGTAGCCGTATTAGCGAAGTTCCAACGAATGTTCGGGCTGAACGACTGGAAGACATAGCCGTTAGGGCGACCGTCGCCAAAGCGGGGGTCGAGGTAGTTGAAGTCGTCTTGAAGCTGGGTATCCGTGCTGAGTTGTGAGCGCAGCCGAAGGTTTTTCAGCGGCTCCGCTTCCAAATAGCCATTGCCTAGAATCCGGTAGCTAGTGGCACGGTAAATATTATTTTCAAGTGGGAAGATGATGTTGGGGTAGGCGAAGGAGATGCCCTGCGAGTTATTCCCATGACCCAAGCCAAAATCCGTAGGGTCGGAGTAGGGGGTGCCATCCGGGTTGCGGGCTGGCACGTTAGGTAGCAGCAACAAGGCGTTAGCTACGTTACCCGACAAGCTATTAATGCCCGTGTTCAGGCCCAGCGTTTGGGTACGGGTCAGGCCCAAGTTCATACCCACGCGCAGCCAGGATTTCACCTCGCTATCGATGTTAGCCCGGAAGCTGAAGCGCTGGAGCGAGTTAGACTTAATAACCCCTTTCTGGTCAGTATAGCCTGCCGAGAAATAGTAGTTTGTTTTATCGGTAGCTCCCGATACTGATAGTATGTGATTTTGTTGAAAACCAGTGCGGAAGATTTCGTTTTGCCAATCAGTACTTATCGGATTACCGTTAGAATCATTGAAAGGTTGAGCAATAGTGCCCGTGCCGCCCGCATTACGGTCTTTTTCGTTAGAAATAGTAACGAAGTCTGCTCCATCAAGCACTTTATAGCGCTTCAACGTTTGGGCTACCCCCATGTACGTATCGTAGGTAACAGTAGCCTTTCCTTTGCGGCCGTGCTTTGTAGTAATGAGAATTACGCCGTTAGCAGCCCGCGAACCATAGATAGCGGTTGCAGAGCCGTCTTTCAGTACTTCATATGATTCGATATCGTTAGGGTTGATATCAGCTAAGGGGTTAGAACCATTAGCGAAAGCGCTGGTATTACCCGTGAAAATAGGTTGGCCATCTACTACTACTAGTGGGTAAGTACCCGAGCTGATAGAGTTAGTACCTCGAATCTGGATGCGGGGCTGCTGGCCTAGCAGGCCGGTAGGGGTCTGTACGTTTACACCCGCTGCGCGGCCGCCTAGTTGCTGGGCAAAGCTAGGCGTAGCCAGGTTCGCCACTGCCTCACCCTGCACGGTAGCAATAGAACCCGTCAGGTCGCGGCGCTCCTGCGTACCGTAGCCGGTCACGACTACTTCGCTCAGAACCTTAGTATCGGCAGCTAGGCCGACGTTGAGTTGCGAGTCGGCACCCAGCGCGCGCTGCTGCGTCACGTAGTTTACCGAACTAAAGACCAACGCGCCGCCCGTAGCGGGTACGTTCAGGCTGAATGCGCCATCAGCATTGGTCGATACGCCATTGGATGTACCTTTTAACAAGACGGTTACGCCGGGTAGGCCCTCGCCCGTCTTCTGGTCCGTTACCCGTCCCGATACTGTCCGCGTCTGGGCCAGCACCACTTGGAATAGGGTCAGCATGAGCACAAGGCTCATGAGTATGGTTCTTTTCATTGAGAAAAAGGAAGGTGGAAAAAGATAAATTACTGCCAAATGCAATTGGCACATACTAATTGGTGCCGCAATATAACTGGTACTGGCTAGACAAGGAGTAGTTCTGCTGAACTCACAGGCTGTGCATAGTCCATTCCTAAGGCTGTAAAACTGATAACAATTTGATTAATAACCCTAAAATAATGCACCTGCACGTCCTTAACAATTAACTTTTATGTCTTGTAAATTTTTGATAATTATTCACAAATTCTTCATAAATAGACGAAATAGTATTCTGACCGCCCAAGCCTCTTTTGATAATATACATTATAAAAACAAATTTTTATAAACACTTTATTTTTATAATACCTAATAATTATTTCGTTTTCTACCCCAGTGTTTAGTTTTTGAGATTATTAAACACTTTTAATATTATTTTTTAAAATATATTCCTCAACTTTATCGCCCTCAATAGCACTCGTAGCAGTTGCAGAATTAGCATTGGGGTTAATCGAACTCCACTACTTTTCCACCCTACCTTAGCATTCGTGTCCGTTTGCACCCAACTACGCTAGGTTAGGCGAGATAAGCTGTCGCGGCCGCATTGTAGTCAACAGCCGGGGTAGTAGTACTAAGCCCCAGTAGATGATAGAAGCAGTTAAGGCCTTAACCAAGCCGGCCACTAGTGCGAGAACTCGGGTTACCATAATCTGCTCAAACATTAATTTGCCGAATTAAAAAGTTCACCATTTATACATTTTTCAAGATTTAATAATAATGTGATAACTTGGCAGCGGATTTATCGCATTTCTTTTGTGTGAAGCTCCTTTTCTTCCATTAACCCCATTTTTAGTATGAAGCATTTTTCCCTATTGTTAGTATTCCTACTCAGTTGCTTGTGGTACCAAGCAGCCGCACAAGACCGAACTATTTCCGGCCGCGTGACGGACCGTTCTACGGGGCAAGGTTTGCCAGGTGTAACAGTTCTTGCCAAGGGTACCACCGTTGGAACCTCTACGAATGCTGATGGAGCATTCACCTTAGGTGTTCCGGCATCTGCTACCCGCCTTTCTTTTAGCTTCATCGGCTATGTAAGTCAAGAGCGGGCTATCGACAATGCCGCAACCATCAACGTTGAGCTGGCTACCGATGTAAAACAGCTGGACGAAGTAGTTGTCAATGGCTTGGCTTCGACTGTCAAGCGCTCTAACTTGGCTAATGCGGTGTCCACTGTTTCAGCTCAGGAGTTGTATGGTAGCACCCGCCCGGTAACAGTGGATGCTGCCTTGAACGGCAAAGTGGTTGGTGCTAATATTAGTGCTACCAGCGGTGCTCCGGGTGGGGGCATCTCAGTGCAACTACGTGGTATTTCCAGCATTACTGGTGCCTCACAGCCCCTATATATTATAGATGGAGTATATGCTATTAGCCAGGAAATTGGCAATGGTGCCGGCGCTGCCTCGTTTACGGGCGCTTCCTCAGGAACAGGCCGTACCACACAAGACAACGGCACTAACCGTCTATCTGACTTAAACCCAGCTGATATTGAGTCAGTTGAGATTCTAAAGGGGCCGAGCGCCGCCGCTATTTACGGTACGCGGGCAAACGCAGGGGTTGTTATTATCAAAACCAAGCGTGGTTTGGCCGGACAGACCCGCGTCAACTTCAGTCAGGACTTAGGTTTTCAGAAGATTCGCCATTACATCGGCCACTCCGATTTTGACCTAGCTAAGCTACATTCAGTATACGGCACCGGCCTGGATGCGCTATTCAATGCCGCCGGCGGCAAAACGTACGATTATGAGAAGGAAGTGTACGGCAATACCGGCTCCCTGCGCAATACTAACCTTAGTCTGTCGGGCGGCACAGACCGTACTAAGTTTTACGTAGCTGGTTCGACTTCCCGCGAAAATGGCATCGTCCAAAATACGTATTATCAGCGTAACTCTATCCGGGCTAACGTTGACCAGAAGATTGGTTCACGTATCGATGTCTCCCTCAATTCGGGATTTTCTAATTCGACCAACAACCGCAGTTTCTTTGGCAACGACAACAACGGGGTATCTGTGGGCTACAACCTGCTGTCTATCCCGAGTTTTGTTGACCTCCACCCTGACCCTGTTACGGGCATTTACCCCAACTCACCAGTAACAGGCGACAACCCGCTAGCCATCGTGGCCCGCGGAGTAAACACGGAAACCACAAACCGTGTAACGGAAGCTAGCACCGGTGTGCTGCGTATCATCGACAAGGAGAACTCCTCGCTGCGCCTCACGGCCCAGGGTGGTATTGACTTTGCGGGCTCGAATGCGCTGCTGGCGCTACCGGCCGACCTGCAATCGCAGCAAAGCTCACCCCTGCCAGGGGTAGTGCGGGTAGCTAAAAACTACTTCTTCAACTATAATTTACAGAGCTTCCTGATTTACGATTGGAAACTGGGTCCATTAGCCCTCAACTCGCAGGTAGGTGCCGTGCGCCTGGGCCTGAACACGCAGTTGCAGTATAGCCAAGGCCAGAACCTGGCTCCGGGGCCGCTGCAACCCGACCGTGGTACAGTTGTGACCCAGCAGACCAGCATTGATGATGAGACTGACGTAGGCTACATAGCCCAGCAGGAAGTCAACTACCAAGACCGAATAATCGCGACGGGTGGTGTTCGCTTTGACAAATCTAGCCGCAATGGCGACTCTAAAAAGCTGTATGCCTTCCCTAAAGCTTCATTAGCCGTCAACTTAGCTAAGTTTGATTTCTTCTCTATCAACAACGTAAACCTCGTAAAGCTGCGTGCTGCTTATGGGGAAACTGGCGGCCCCGCTTTCTTTGGTGGGATATATTCGCCGCTTAGTGCTATCAGCACGGGGGGCCGGGTAGGCCAGTTGCCTTCAACCGTAGTAGGTTACCGGCCCGTAACGGGGGCTGACCCAGCAACGCTCGCACCAGAGCACGCTACCGAATTTGAAACGGGTGTTGACCTCGGCTTTTTTAACAGCCGCATCACGTTGGAAGCTACCTTCTATAATAAAAGCGTTCGTAACCTCATCAATACCTACCAAACCGCTCCCGGCACCGGCGTGCAGTCCATCCGCGCCTACCCAGTTGGTGACCTACGCAACCGTGGGGTAGAATTATCGCTTGGTTTGGTACCGGTGCAATCACCCAACTTCAAATGGACATCTACTACGCTGTTTTGGTTTAACCGTTCACTCGTGACGCGGTTGGCCCCTGGGGTACCAGCCTTCGATGAGGCTCCTGGCTTTGGTGCTAGCTATGGCACCACGTTCTTTGCGCTGGGTGAATCGCCGACCCGCTGGTATGGCACACCTAAGCTAGCAACTGGTGGCAACCCGAACACAGGTAACTATACTCGCTACGGCGATGCCCAGCCCACCTTCCAGATGTCGTACCTAAACAGCTTCACTATCTTCAAAAACTTCGACCTCTCGTTTTTGCTGCATTGGAAAAAGGACAGTTACACCAGCAACCTGACGGTGACTAACCAGGACGGTTTTGGTACAAGTCCTGATTATAGCAACACCTATACTAAGCCCGATGGCACGACCACGCAGCTGGGCGTAGCTCGCCAAAGCTTTGATGCCAGCTACTATATCCAAAACAGTGGCTACGTACGCCTGCGGGAAGTATCGCTCTACTATACTATTCCGACCGGCGTGCGCTCCACGTTGTTCAAAGACTACGTGAAGAGCATCCGCATCGGGGCTTCGGGCAATAACCTGCTTACCTGGACGAATTACAAGGGCTACGACCCAGAAGTATCCAACTTCGGCTCAACCAACACTCAGGCGCAGGTCGATGTAGTAAGCTACCCCTCGACCCGGCGGGTATTCTTCCACCTCTCCGCCACATTTTAATTCGGCCTTCTTCTCTTAACCACCATGCAATTATTAACTAAATCTAAATCTCGTCCTTGGATGATGGTTGGGATGATGGCAGCACTGCTAAGCGCACCTAGCTGTAATCCAACTACTATCGACCCCGTCTCTGACCCCAATAACCCTAGCATTGATAGCGTACTCAGCAACGCGTCACAAATTCAAATCAGCGCGCTGGGTACTGGGGTAGAAGCCTCTTTTCGCCTTGGACATACCAACAATGCTCCCTATTACCAAATCACGGGTACGCTGGGCCGTGAAATCATTATTCTGGCTAGCAACGAGCCCCGTTGGTACACCGAAATTCTGGGAACCCGTGGACCGCTGAATAACAACTCATTCTACTCAGTAGGTTCATATAACGCCTTCGCCCGGACTATTCGCGCGGCCAACGTATTTCGCCAGTCGGCATTAGCTACCAACTCGATTACTGCTAGTCAGCAACAAGCAGTACTAGGCTTTTCGGACACCTACGAGGCGCTGGCAAAACTGCATTTGCTCAACCTGATGGGCGAAAACGGCATCCGCATCGACGTAGCTGACTTTCTGAATCCCGGCAAGTTCACGGCTGGTTCGGCCCCAGCGCTAGTCAACATTCGGCAATTGCTTGACCAAGGAGCTACTGAGCTAGCTAAGGCTTCTACCTTCCCGTTTGTGCTGTCTACGGGCTACGCAGGCTTTGATACCCCTGCTACCTTTCTGTTATTCAACCGGGCATTGGCAGCCAGAGTAGCCCTGTACCAGAAAGATTATCCGGGGGCCCTAATCGCTCTGAAGGCATCATTCTACAGCCCTACCACTAGCTTGGCGATTGGCCCAAAATTGACCTTTAATCCTAGCATCGCCAACGACCAAGGCAATGCTTACTATCAGGCAGTGGGTGCCATGCCGTCTACTCTGACGATAGTGCCTGACAATTTCGTTGCGGAGGCTGAAAAAGGTGATTTACGTCTAAGCAAAGTCGCTAACGTACCGGGTATTCGGTCAAACGGCGGCATCACTGGTAACTGGGTGCCCACCATCTACACCAACCAACTCCAGCCTCTTGATATCATCCGTAACGAAGAGCTGGTGCTTATCTCGGCTGAGGTGAAAGCTAACACTGGTGACATTACTGGGGCAGTGGCTGATATTAACGTCATTCGGAGTAAGTCAGGGGGTTTAGCTGCCTACAGCGGCGCGATGGATGTGGCTAGCCTGACCAACGAAATTTTACGGCAACGGCGGTACTCTCTCTTCTACGAAGGTCAGTTCTGGGTAGACTTGCGGCGTCTGGGCAAACTTAATCCTACCCCTACCCCGCAAATTACATTGCCCTATAGCACTGCTCCTTTCCAGCTTTTTGACCGGTTAGCTATTCCACAAGCCGAAATTGCCTGGGACCAAGCTCACCCATAACCTACTACTTACGAAGCAATCGAGAAGGCCACCTGGTACGTCCAGGTGGCCTTTTTAATTAACGCCGAATAATACTACTCAGTTCTGCATCAAAAACCCTTTGATATACTCATCCAGGTCGCCATCGAGCACGTTTTGCACGTCGGTGCGCTCGATGCCGGTGCGCAGGTCTTTAATGAGCTTGTAGGGATGTAGCACGTAGTTGCGAATCTGCGAGCCGAAGTCGATGCGCTTTTTGGTGGCTTCTACCTTGTCGCGCTCCAGGTTGCGCTTGTCCATTTCCTGCTGATAGAGGCGCGACTTGAGCATGCGCAGAGCGTGCTCCTTGTTCATGAGCTGCGAGCGCTCAATCTGCACGGCGATGATGATGCCGCTGGGCGCGTGAGTGAGGCGCACGGCGGTTTCGACCTTGTTCACGTTCTGGCCGCCCGCGCCGCCCGCCCGGAAGGTATCCCAGGAAATATCGGCCGGGTTGATGTCGATGACAATAGTATCATCCACAACGGGGTAGGCGAAGACGGAAGCAAACGAGGTGTGCCGCCGGCCGCTGCTGTCGAAGGGCGACATGCGCACCAATCGGTGCACGCCGATTTCGCTCTTAAGGTAGCCGTAGGCAAAGGGCCCGTCAATCTCCAGCGAGGCCGACTTGATGCCCGCGCCTTCGCCGGGCTGGTAGCTCAACTGCTTCACGGTGAAGCCTTTGCTTTCGCCCCACATGATGTACATGCGCATGAGCATCTCGGCCCAGTCCTGGCTTTCGGTGCCGCCGGCACCAGGGTTGATGTCGATGATGGCGGGTAGCTGGTCCTCCTCATCAGAGAGCATGCGCTTGAATTCCAGGGCTTCGACCTTGTTCTGGGTAGCGTCGTACTCAGCCTGCACTTCGGCTTCGGTGGCGTCGCCTTCCTTGTAGAAATCGTAGAGCACGTCGGTATCGGCCACGGCTTGCTGCACGGCCTCGTAATCGTCGGTCCAGGTCTTGATACTCTTGATTTCCCGGAGCTTAGCCTCGGCTGCTTTGGAATCGTCCCAGAAATCGGGGGCCAGCGTTTCGGCCTCGGCCGTGGTTACTTGTTCTTTGCGGGCATCGTAGTCAAAGATACCTCCTCAGAGCCTCGGCGCGGCCCCTCAAGTCCTTTATATGGTCTTGGGTCATGTGGTGAATGGGGAAATGAGTGATTGAGTGAATTACTCCATCAAGGGCAAAGGTCGGCATAAAAAGTAGGGTGCGGGGCTTGTCCCCGCCCGGCGTTGAATGATTGGCGTGCGAATCGTTCAACGCCGGGCGGGGACAAGCCCCGCACCCTACGCCGATTGCCTAATTCACCTTCTCCATCCAGCCGTGCGAATCGGGCGCGTGGCCGGTGCGAATGGCATCCAGGGCCGCCCCTACCCGGCGCGCGAAGGCTGAGTCGGTGAGGGCGGGCAGGTCGTAGTCGTGGCCATCGTGGCCGATAGTGGCGATGGGCGCTACCGTGGCGGCCGTGCCCACGCCGAAGGCTTCGGTGAGGCGGCCTTCCTGAATGGCGGCCACGATTTCGCGGCTCGCCACGCGGCGCTCTTCTACAGGCATGCCCCAGTCGCGGGCCAGCTCCAGCACCGAGCGGCGCGTGATGCCATCGAGGATGGACGTGGAGAGCGCGGGCGTAATCAGCGTGCCGTTGATGACAAACATTACGTTCATGGCCCCCGACTCTTCTACGTACTGATGCTCCGAGGCATCAGTCCAGATGAGCTGGTGGTAGCCTTCCTGCTGGGCCAGCTTGCTGGGCAACATGGCGGCACCGTAGTTGCCAGCATTTTTGGCGTAGCCGGCCCCGCCGGGAGCGGCGCGCACGTAGTGCTGCTCGAAGCGCACCCGTACCGGCTTGGTGAAAAACGATGCCACCGGGCAGGTAATGATGCCAAAGTGATACGTACTGGAAGGCCGCACGCCCAAAAAGCCATCGGTGGCGAACATGAACGGCCGGATGTAGAGCGAGCTGCCTGCCGCGCCGGGCACCCAGGCCGCGTCGAGCTTCACCAGTTCGCGCAGACCCTGCATAAATATTTCTTCCGGCAGAGTGGGCATGGCCATGCGCTCGGCCGAGGCATTGAGGCGACGCCAGTTGTCGAGGGGCCGGAACAGCCCTACCCCCCCATCGGCCTGCCGATAAGCCTTCATGCCCTCAAAAATAGCCTGGCCATAGTGCAGAGCCGAATTGGCGGGGCTCACGGCCAGCGGGCCGTAGGGCACGATGCGCGGCTGCTGCCATTCGCCGTTGACAAACTCCACGGACAGCATGTGGTCGGCGAAGAATTTACCAAATTCCAGGTTGGTCAGGTCGAGCTCGGCGAGGCGGGACGTGGCGGCGCGGCGCACGTCAATAGTCAGGGTATCAAGCATAGGAAGTCGAAATAAATAAGCGACTGTAAAAGCGCCCAGTGGGCACCAGAGTGGGTGGGAAGAGATGGGGTAGGGACGGGTTAATCGGCTAAAGGTTGCCGGCTGGCACTAAGCGACTGGCTAACGGGCGAATTTATACGCGCGGCTTCCAGGTGACTTCGGCTACCCCCAGGTCGTGAGCCATCGCGCGGCTGAGCACGAAGAGGTAGTCGGAGAGCCGGTTAAGGTACATCACCACCAGGTCTTCGACCGGCGACTCTTCGCGCAGCTGAATGACCAGGCGCTCGGCGCGGCGGCACACGCAGCGCGCCACGTGCCCAAACGACACCGCCGGGTGCCCGCCGGGCAGAATGAACGCCCGCAGCGGCTCCAACTCCTTATCCATCTGGTCCATTTCGTTTTCCAGCAGCGCCACGTCTTCGGGGTGCAGGTCGGGCAGGGGCTGGCGGGCTTCTTTGCCGGGGTCGGTGGCCAGGTGCGAGCCGATGGTGAATAGCCGGTCCTGAATTTCCTTCAGCAAATCGCGGCGCGGGGCGTTCACGTCCTGGTCGCGCAGCAGGCCAATGTAGGAGTTCAACTCATCCACGGTGCCGTAGCAGTCGATGCGCAGGCTCGACTTGGGCACCCGCGCGCCGCCAATGAGTGAGGTCAGACCCTGGTCGCCGGTTTTGGTGTAGATTTTCATGACCGCAGATTCAAACTGATTTAACGGATTACGCAGATACGCCGCTGGCTATTTGGGGGGGTAGGGAGCCGTTTTGCAAACCTTGCTACTAGTGGCTTAGTACGGCCGGCCGGGCAATCTCGTGGTTGACTTCATCGGTTTCGATGAGGCCGTCGCGCAGGCGCACGATGCGGTGGGCGTAGCGCGCGATGTCTTCCTCGTGGGTCACCATGATGATGGTGTTGCCCTTGGCGTAGAGCGCCTCGAACAAACCCATGATTTCGTAGCTCGTTTTGGAGTCGAGGGCACCGGTGGGTTCGTCGGCGAGCAGCACGCTGGGGGTGTTCACGAGGGCGCGGGCGATGGCCACGCGCTGGCGCTGGCCGCCGCTGAGCTCGTTGGGGCGGTGGCCGGCGCGGTCGGCCAGTCCCACCGAGCGCAGGGCTTCGAGGGCGCGCTCGCTGCGCTCGCGCTTGCCCAAGCCGGCGTAGATGAGGGGTAGGGCCACATTTTCGAGCGAAGTAGAGCGCGGCAACAGGTTGAAAGTTTGAAAAACGAACCCGATTTCCTTGTTGCGCACCTCAGCCAGCTGGTTGTCGCTCATGCGGCTCACGTCCTGACCATTAAGGATATACTGGCCCTGCGTGGGCGTGTCGAGGCAGCCGATAATGTTCATGAGCGTACTCTTGCCCGAGCCCGAAGGCCCCATAAACGCCACGTACTCCCCGCGCTTAATGTCGATGCTCACCGAGCGCAGGGCATGGATGTGCTCCGTGCCCATCACGTATTCCTTGGCGATGTCAGTAGTCTTGATAACGTAGGGGGTAGGGCTGGCAGCGAGCATAAGAGGAGCAGGAAAAATCAGCGAGCGGGAAGCGGTACCTGGTCGAAAGCTGCGGCGGCGGCCGCGTTGGCGGCCCGGTGCGCCGCGAATTGCATCAGCAAGTTAGTGTACTCGGCGGGGCTGAGGCGCGGGCGCAGCTGCTCCAGGGCCGACTGGCCGAGCTCGGCCAGGCCGGCATCGGCGGCAGCCAGCGCGTAGGCTTGCAACAACGGCCGCGAAGCAGGGTTTTCGGTCAGGCCCTGGTTGAGGGCATCGTAAGCGTCCGTAGTGGCTTTTTGCTGCGCGAAAAAGCGGCCGGCCGCCAGCACCGCCGCCTCGTTGAAGGGCGCGAGCTTCACCAGCGCCTGGTAGCGGCGGGTGGCTTCGGGCAGGTTGTGCGCCGCTTCGGCTTGTTGCGCGGCGGCCAGCTCTGGGCCGCCAATAAGGCCCGTCCGCGCCTGGCCCCGCAGCAAGCCGGGCGTACGCAGCGCCAGTCCCAGCCGGGCCACGCCCTGCGCCTGCGCCGTGTCGGCCGCCAGCCGGCGGTACGCCGCCTGGGCCGAATCGAGCTGCCCGGCTAGCGCCAGCGCCCAGGCGTGGGGTAGGCGCGCATCGCGCACCCCGTGCGCCGCCGCCAAAGCCAGTTGACTAGCGGCCGTGGCGTACTGCTGCTGCTGCAACTGCCATAAGCCCAGCACGTACTGGTAGTAGCCGCTGGTGGCTGAGGTGCCGGCCGTGAGCGGTGCCAGCGTTTGGCGGGCGGCCAATTCCTGGCCCGCTGCGTGTCGCAATAAGGCTTGCAGAAAGAGCAGCTGCTCGTAATACGGCTCGTTGGCGGGGCGCTCGGCCAGCTTGGCTAGTTCGGTGTCGGCGCGGCGGCAGGCGGCGGGCTGGGCGGCCCGCGCCGTCAGCATCGCCGCGTGGTACACCTGGGCGAAGGTGGCTGCGTCGAGGTCGTGGCGGGCGGGGGGGGTAGGGCTGGTTATTGCGCGCGAATCCAGCAGTGCCAACAGCTCTTTATTAGCCACTAAGCCGGGCTCCTGGGCGGTGGCCGGCCAGGGCGCGGCCAGCTTTTGAGCCGCGGGCACCAGACCTTGGCTCAGCAAAAAACCCAGCTGGTTGGTGCGGCCCACGTAGCTGCCGGGCTGTAGGCGCTCGGCTTGGCCTAAGTAAAAAACTACCGAATCGGTAAGGGACGAGCGGGTAAATAATTGGGCCGCATCGGAGGCGAGGGCGAAGCTGCGGGGCGCGGCGCGGCGGGCCTGGCGCAGCACTTCCAGGTCATCCAGAAAATCGCCGGGCGCGGTGAGTAAGGAATTTAACTGGAGGCTGACTTTGGCATCGGGCTGGCGCAGCAGGGCGCGGCGCAGGGCGTTGATTTCGTTCTGGCGCTGGTCGCGGAAGCTATACAGCGCTGCCCTACCCAGCTGCGCCGAGCGGTTGAAGCGGGCGAGCACGTCGCCGCTTTCGGCGTAGTAGCGCTCGGCCAGCAGGGCCAGGGGCAGGTCGTCGGGCCGGGTTTCGCTCTGCTGGCGGGCTAGGTCGCCGAGCTGGTTATACTGCCCGGCCTGCACCTGGGCGGACAGCGGCCAGCCGTTGCGCAGCTCAAACAGCAGCAGCGCGACCACACCCATTATATACACGGTATAGAAGGGCAGCCGGCGCGGCTCAAACACCACCCGATACACCCGCAGCCGCTGCTGGATGAGCGAGCCAAAATTGACCAGCACATACAGCAAAAACGCCGCGCCCAGCAGCAGCAGCGCCCGCACGCTAAAGGCGCGGGCCGCCGCCAGCAGGGGCGTATTAGCCGTGGCCAGGGCATAGCCCAGCGCGGCGGCCGCCGCCGCCAGCAGCAGCCAGTACAGGGGCCGGGCCGCCACGAAGGGCAGCCAGCCCGCGTAGCTAGGTGCCCGCTGCCGCAGGCCCAGCCCAGCCGTGAGCGCCGCCGGCAGCAGCAGCACCAGCGGGTCGAGGTGCAGGCCGCCGCCCAGGTTCAGCTCGTCGCCATTGTACCAATACAAGAACAACGCGCCCAGATAAAGCAGGCTCGACAAGATGAACGGGAGGCGGCCGAAACGGCCCGCGGGGCTTTCGGCCTGGGTGTTGAACCAGAGCAGCGCCCGCACGTTCTCTACCCCTACCCACAGCACCAACGCCGCCACCAGGCCCGCCCCGGCCGGCGTGGCGTAGGCGGCCAGGTGCAGGGCCGTTTCGGCCGGCGGCAGCTGCGACCTGGTGAGCAGTAGCGCCACCAGCCCGCCCAGCAGCGCGCCAAACAGCACCACGCGCCGCCCTACCCCCACCCGCTCGCCGAACGCCTGCAAGCCCAGCGCCGCCGCGCCCAGCACGCTCAGGCTCAGGTACAAAAAATATTGCCGGGTAGGGCTGAAAATGCCCAGGCCATCGGCGTTGAGCGCGGCCAGCAGAAACACCACCGGCACCGTGCCCGCCAAGAAAGCCGGCCGCCGCAGCATGCTCACCACCGCCAGCCAGCCGGCCAGCGCCAAGCCCAACACGCCCAGCCACAGCCCGGCCGCCAGCGGCTGGGTGTAAGGCCCGCCCGCGTCATGCGTAAGCGTCGTGATAAAGCCGCTCACCAGCAGCGGCAGCCGCGCGGGGCCGGCGGCTACCGAGTCGAGGGTGAGGGACACCGGGGCCAGGTGCGGCACCAGTTGCAGGGGTAGGGTCGCGCTTTCGCCCGCGAAGTAGCAGTACCCGGCTCCCGCCACGGCCAGCAGGGCCAGCAGCGCGGGCAGCCCCGGCAAGCGGCGCAAAACGGTAGAATCAGGCAATTGCGGTGGGATAGGTTTGAATAGTATAAAAGAACGTCATTCCGAGCTTGCCGAGGAATCTCGCCCGCGTCGTTTGGGCGTCGTTCCGCGATGCGGGCGAGATTCCTCGGCAAGCTCGGAATGACGTTTTAACAGCTTTTTTTATCTTCTAAATAACCTCGTGCTCTTTATATAGACACAAGTAACGCGCCTACCCTAATCCAGCACCTTGGGCACGCGGAAATAGTCCGAGTCTTTGCGCGGGGCATTGCGCAGGCCATCCTGGTGGCTAATGGTATTTTGAGCCTTATCATCGCGCAACACATTGATTTCGTGCGATAGATGCACCAATGGCTCTACCCCGTCAGTATCTACTTTCGAGAGCTGGTCCACCCAATCCAGAATCTTGTTGAGGTCGGTGAGCATCTGTTCCTCGTGGGCGGGGTCAAATTCGAGGCGGGCCAGATGAGCCAGGCCGCGGAGGGTTTCGGTGTTCATAAAATGAAATGGTGAAGTGGCGAAATAGTGAGTTAGTGAAATGGTGAGTTAGTAATTTAGAGAATGGAAGATTGAGCAGGAAGTACTTTTGTTGATAATTCACTAACTCACTAATTTGCCATTTCACTAACTCACCATTTCACCACCTCACCGCCAGGTGCTGGCCGCCGGAATGCCGCGGCCTTCGGGCACGAAGTCGTCGGCAATCTGAGCCATGACTTTGGCCTTGAGGTCGGGAATATCGGCCTCGGTGAGGCCGGTGGTTTCGATGGCTTCGTGAAACACGACGCGCAGCCGGGCGTGGCGCACGCGGAGGCCCTCGACTGAGGGCATAAATTTGTGGTTCAGGGGCATACTCACCGGCACGATGGGCACGCCCATATTAATAGCCAGCTGGAAAGCGCCATCCATGAAGGGCTGCAGCTCTTCGCCGGGCTTGGGGCCGATGGTGCCCTCCGGGAACAGCGCCAGCGGGCGGCCTTCGCGCAGGCTTTGGCGCGCCTGGGCAAAGGCCCTCCCCCGGCTCACCACGCTGCGGCGGTTAACGGGAATATACGTTTTGCCAAAGAGCGGCCCCCACAGCGGAAACTTCACCAGCGTGTCTTTGCCCATCATGTTGAGAAAGCCGGGAATGGTGTGAAACAGCACCATAATGTCGATGTAGGAGCCGTGATTGGCCACGTAGATGCAGGGCTGCGGCACGGGCCGGGTGTTTTCACGAATCACTTCGAGCGGCACGCCCCACATCAGCATGGAAAACCTGGACCACTGCCGGTTGAACTCGTGCAGGTGGGGGCGCCACTCGGGCCGGCGCACCCACACCCGTTGCAGGGGGTAGGTGGCGAAAAACGGCAGCACAAACCAGAACGTGGCCCAGGTAGTGTACAGCCGGTGGCCGAGATAACGCAAAAAAGCAGGCATAGCGGCAAATTTACGGCGGGCAGTGGGGTAATAGGGTAAGGGGTAGTCTGTCATTGCGAGCAAAGCGAAGCAATCGTACCAGAACGGGGTCGTTCGGGTGTCGTGCGGGTGCGATTGCTTCGCTTTGCTCGCAATGACAGACTACCCCTTACCCATTACCCATGACCTTCCCGCCAGCAGCTTTTCAACTTTAAGCAGGCCGGCCACGCTGAGCGCGTCGGTGATGCGGTCGTCCATGACCAGCTCGATGGCCTGGGCCAGGGGCAGTTTCCAGAGGCGCAGGTCTTCGGTTTCTTCCGGTTCCCACGCGCTTTGGGTGAGGTCTTCAGCCAGAAAAACGAAGCCTTCCTCGTCGGTGACGGAGTTGGAGGTGTGCATGCGGGCGATGCGCGTCCAGCGGGCGGCGAGCAGGCCGGTTTCCTCGCGCAGTTCGCGCTGGGCCGCCTCTTGCGGGTCGATGCCGATGACACCACCGCCCATCGGCACCTCCCAGCTATACTCGTTGAGGGTGTAGCGGTACTGGCCCACGAGCCAGGTATTGCCCTCACTATCAACGGGAATGATGGCAATGGCTTTGTTTTGCATCGACACCACGCCGTAGATACCGGCCCCGCCTTTGGGGTTCAGCACCTGGTCTTCGCGCACCCGAATCCAGGGATTCTGGTATTTGGGGGCCGAGCTGAGCGTTTGCCAGGGATTGTGGTGGGGGTCGAAATCGGTGGGGGGCTGAGTATGAGGCATAAGGTTGCGGAAGCGGCTGAATCGACGCAAAAGTAGCCCCGCCCGGCCCGCTCGCCTACCCCAACCCGCGCTCCGCAAGCGCGTATGACTTAGCAAGCTGGCCGCCGCTTACTTTCCGGGGGCTCCGCTTTTGATATGGCTGACAAACCCCAGGACCCCACCGAAGACTCCTTGCTCAATCTCAAGTTTGCCCAGGCCGAAGCTGACCTGGCCCAGAAAAACGGCGGCCTCGGCCCCGTTAGCAACCAGTATGTCACGACCGAAGAAAACGCCGAAATCACGCAAGGCGAAGGCCCGGTAGATAGTCAGGGGCACCGCCGCGGCGAACCCGATAACCTGGTCAAGGGCGACTCGGCCGGCGCGCACAGCTAGCCCTACCCCCATGCGTTTTCTCAACACCAGCCCTGCCAGTCACCGCCCGCTGGGCATCCGCGTTGCCTTGCCGCTAGTGGCCTTTGCCATTGCCCTGGCGCTGCTGAGTGGCTGCCGGACTAGTGGCGGCGGGCCCGGCACGCCGGCGCGCACCGTGGCGGCTTTCTTTGCCAAATACCGCGACCGGCCGGGTTTTCGCACCACCGAGTGGTCGGCCGATTTCTTGCAGCGCCTGGCGCTGGTGCGGGTAGGTAAGTTGCTGGGTGGCAACGACCTGACC
Organism: Hymenobacter psoromatis; assembly: GCA_001596155.1. Taxonomy (NCBI): domain Bacteria; kingdom Pseudomonadati; phylum Bacteroidota; class Cytophagia; order Cytophagales; family Hymenobacteraceae; genus Hymenobacter; species Hymenobacter psoromatis. The sequence goes on from CP014771.1 coordinate 2,353,869, forward strand.
AACGCCATTACCGGCATCCGCACGGCCCGCGTGATGACCTTTCTGCCCACCACCGGCAGCGCCCAAGGCTTAGTGCGCGAAGGTCTCAACAGCGAGGCCAGCGGGCTGCTGCAAGCCGAGCGCTACACCTCGCTGGCCAGCTCGGCCACTGGGGCGTCACCCTACCAATATGTGGTGAAGGCCAATGGCGACCAAGTGAGCGAGTTGGTAGCCACCGGCACCATGTCCGATGCCTTAGGCTCCTTTGTGCTGGTGCAGGTGCAGGGCAATTTTACCCGCGCCCAAGCCGAGGCGTTGAGCACGGTGCTGCCCGAAGTGGTGCGGCAAACGGCAGGCAAGTAAAAATAAGTGGCAGTGTTTTAGTGACGAATGGGATGGCAGTATATTGCCATCCCATTTTTTAATACCTATGCATCTAACTCTACCACCTTTACTGCTTGTGGCTACAATGGCTTTAGCCGCTTGCCACAAGGCTGATAACAGCCCAACCATTGATTTCGGACCCGGTGACGGCATTACGCATCGCGCAGCTGATGGAACGCTAAACGGTTCCTTAGACTCCACTGATTGGTCTTCCGATGCTGCCTGGAATGAGCAGGAACTCGCCCTCTTTTCTGACCTCAAATTTGATATAAATGGTCCGCCGCAGCAGCCACAATGGATACAGAGGACCTATCTGTACCCTAACCCGGCAGGCCAGGCCCGCTGGGATGTACAGTATGCGACAGCAGCACCCGCGTCACCAAACTTTAGTATTGCCCTTGCCCTGGTAAATCAACATTATCAGCTGCTAACCAGGCCAGTACCTAATTCATTTTTTCATTATACTATTTTTTTCGACTTCACTAAGTTGAACATAAATCGCGGTGAAAAATATAGGCTTTATTACGTTTTTTACAACAATAGCGGCCTGGTCTATAAAGGCCACGGTGATATTCACTATTTGGACTAATTCAGGGCCTACGCAAAGGACCCTTTTTTATACGACTATGAAAAGGCTCCTCACGCCTAGCGTGGGGAGCCTTTTTTACTTTTGGCGGTAGGCCAGCCCTACCCCCACTACCGCGTGGGAGGTAGCCACAAGCCCAAATTTCGGGCTTTTAACCTGGGCCATACACTTTTTATTCTCGTGTTGTCACTCAGGCCTGCTACGACTGAATGCCTGGGTTTGCTGTTACCTTTATTCTGCTACCGCTGCCCTTGATTTTATATGGAAAACTCCTTTCCACTGCTCATTCCCCTGGCCGAAGAGCTGCGGCTGCAAGCGTTGCGGCCCTACCAGCTCTTCAACACCATGCGCGACGAGACCTTTACGGAGCTCGTGCGGCTGGCTGCCAAGCTCTTCAACGTGCCCATCGGCATCATTGCGTTTGTGGAGGATGAGGAGGTGCGCTTCGGCCTGAATTATGGCCTCGACCCCGCGATAGACCGCGTAAATCGTTGGGAAACCCTGTGCTCGGTGGCCATGCTGCACGAAGAAACCAGCGTGTTTGAAAACCTGCAAGCGCAGCCCTGCGACCTCATCAACCCCGGCCTGGTGCAGCGCCTCAACCTGGGCTTTTATGCCGGCAGCGCCCTGCGCACCCCGGAAGGCTACTCCGTGGGCGTGCTCTGCGTGATTGACCACAAACCCCGCACTTTCAGCCCCGCCGAGGCCGACTTGCTGGAACGCCTGGCCGCCGTGGTGATGAGCCTGCTCGACCTGCGCCTGCAGCTGCTGCAAGAGCCCACCTGGAACCAGCAGCTTTGGGCCAGTATCTACACCCGCATCGAGTCATCGGTGACGCGCCTCGAAACTCTGGCCAGCCTGGCAAGCTGGGAAGAAGCCGCCGACAGCGAAGCGGCCGTGGCCTACAGCCAATCAACGCACGAGGAAATTTTGCGCGTTATCACCGTGCTCACCGAGCAGATTCAGGCGCTGCGCGCGTAGCCCTACCCCCTGGTTTTGAGCCTGTGCGCAAGCCCCCTGGCCAGGCTGGTTGGGGGGCTGCGCGTTTTCTAAGCCGAAGCCATTACCCTTCAGATAGAAAATGGAAAAAAGGTGAAGGAGGCGGCTATAAATATTTTCGCTGTCAGAATCTAACCCGTTCCCGAACTGTTACCACTGCGTTGGCTAACGACTTGCGGGCCGGCGGGGTCATTTGTAAGCATCCCCTACCCCAACGGGCTGCCGTATCTTTGTACTCATTCTAAAATAACAAGCTGTTCGCTGAATGTCTGCTGTAATTTCCACTGATATCTGCATCATCGGGGCTGGCCCGGTGGGGCTATTCGCTGTTTTTGAAGCCGGCTTGCTCAAGCTGCGCTGCCATGTGGTCGATGCCCTGCCCCAGCCGGGCGGGCAATTGTCCGAGATTTATCCGAAGAAGCCGATTTACGACATCCCCGGCTACCCCGAGATTTTGGCCGGCGACCTCATCGATAACCTGATGAAGCAAATCGAGCCCTTCCACCCCACCTTCACGCTGGGCGAACGGGTCGAGCGCTTTGCCAAGCTCGACGACGGCTCGTTTCAGCTCTACACCACCGATGGCACCGAGGTGCAGTGCAAGGCCGTGGCCATTGCGGGCGGCCTGGGCTCGTTTGAGCCGCGCAAGCCGGCCGTCGAGAACCTGGAGCGCTTTGAGGGGGGTAAGGGCGTGCACTACATGGTGCGCGACCCCGAGCACTTCCGCGACAAGAAAATCGTGATTGCCGGCGGCGGCGACTCGGCCCTCGACTGGACCAACTTCCTGGCCAACGTGGCCTCGGAGGTGACGCTCGTGCACCGCGGCACCACCTTTCGCGGCGCCGCCGACTCGGCCGAGAAGGTCAAAAACCTGCACGAAGCCGGCAAAATCAAGCTCGTGCTCAGCTCCAACGTCACGCACCTGCACGGCAACGGCCACTTGCAGCAAGTGACCATCACGGGCAATAACGGCGAGGCCGAAACCGTGCCGCTCGATGCCTTCGTGCCGCTTTTTGGTCTCACGCCCAAGCTCGGCCCCATCGGCGACTGGAACCTCGACCTCACCGACGATGCCATCGTGGTGAACACCGAGGACTACAGCACCTCGCTGCCCGGCGTGTACGCCATCGGCGACATCAACACGTATCCGGGCAAGCTCAAGCTCATCCTCTGCGGCTTCCACGAGGCCGCGCTCATGTGCCAGGGCGCGTTCAAATACATCTACCCCGACAAAAAATACACCCTCAAGTACACCACCGTTAACGGGGCACCTTCTTTTTAAGGGAGTTAAGAGTTAAAAGTTAAGAGTTAATAGCAGGCGTATCAGGTCGTTTTTAACTCTTAACTTTTAATTCTTAATTCTTAACTATTTATGACTGATATCCGCATCTACGTGGAAGAAGCGCCCGGCCAGCGGCGCGAAATCGAAGGCCCGACCGACATGGGCCTGAGCCTGATGGAGCTGCTCAAGGCCAGCGACTACCCCATTCAGGCTACCTGCGGCGGCATGGCGCTGTGCGCCACCTGCCACGTGGAGGTGCTGGCTGGCCCGCCCCTGCCCGAACCCAGCGAAGACGAGTGGGCCATGCTCGACACGCTGCCCGTGCTGCACGAAACCAGCCGCCTGAGCTGCCAGATTCGCCTCGCCCCCAACCTCGATGGCTTGGTGGTGCGCATCGCCGACCCGGCGTAGCAGGGTGTAAATTAAGAACGTCATGCTCATCTGGCGTCCGCCTGTCGAAGCATCTCGCCCGCATCGTTGTGGTAGTAACCAAAAGGTGCGGGCGAGATGCTTCGACAGGCGGACGCCAGATGAGCATGACGTTCATTTTTTGTGTCTAATGCCAGCATGGCCACTCAACCGCTTAGCTGACAAGAACAGCCAGCCGCAAAAGCGCTGTCATAGTCCGCAATCGTTGCCAGTAGAATGGCCCAGCAATTGTACCGCGCTTAGCCGCTGACATTGTTGCTTTTGCTGGATTTTTTATGAAATTACTCCCTCTGTTGCTGCTGGCCGCCGCGCCGGCCCTGGCCCAGACGCCGGCCCACGACGTGGCCTGGTACACCCAACACGCGCCGTTTGCCATGCCGGCCGTGCCCGACCCAGTGATTCCGGCCCACTCGGTTTCGTTGAAGGACTTTGGGGGGGTAGGCAACGGCAAGACGCTGAATACAGCGGCCTTTGCCCAAGCCATCGCGGCGTGCGCGGCGGCGGGCGGCGGCCACGTGGTAGTGCCGGCCGGCCAGTGGCTGACGGGTCCGATTGAGTTAAAAAGCAATATCGACCTGCACACCGAGGCCGGCGCGCTCATTACTTTCACTCCCGACCATAGCCAGTATCCGTTGCAAGCGGCCGGCAAGGGCCAGTATGAGGTGACGCCGCCGCTGTGGGGCAACAAGCTGCACGACGTGGCCATCACCGGGCCGGGCATATTTGACGGCTCGGGCGAGACGTGGCGGCCCCTGAAGAAGTCGAAAGTATCGGCCGCCGAGTGGGAACGTGTGGTGCGCTCGGGCGGCGCGCTGAGCACCGACGGCAAAATCTGGTGGCCCAGCCGCGAAGCGTTGGGCGGCGAAAACCTGCTCAAAAAGCTCAAGAACAAGCCCGACGCCACCGAGGCCGACTACCTGCCCGCCCGCGATTACCTGCGGCCCAAGCTGGTCGTCATCACCAATACCAAAAACCTGCTGCTCGACGGGCCGACGTTCCGCAACTCGCCCATGTTCATGGTAAATCCCAAGGGAATTACGAACCTGATTATTCGTAACGTGCAGGTGCACAACGATTACTCGGCCCAGAATGGCGACGGCATCGACATCAGCGCCAGCCACAACGTGGTTATTTACCACTGCACCGTGAGCGCCGGCGACGATGGCATCTGCATGAAATCGAGCGGCGACCGCGCGCCTGATGACCCAGCCCTGACCAACGTGCTCATCGCCGACTGCACCGTGCTGCAAGGCCACGGCGGCTTCGTCATCGGCAGCAACACCGACGGCGGCATGCGCGACATCTGGGTCACCGACTGCCGCTTCCTGGGCACCGACATTGGCGTGCGCGTGAAGAGCAACGCCGGCCGCGGTGGCCTGGTGCGCAACATCTACGTCGATAACATCGCCATGAGCAATATTCTGCACGAGGCCGTGCTCTTCGACACGTCCTACGAAGACGTGCCCGCCGGCAAGGCGAAGGGCAGCGGCCTGCCCACGGCCGCCACCAAAGTACCCGATTTTCAGCAGTTCTACTTCAAAAACATCACTTGCCAAGGTGCCGAAACGGCTATGTATTTCCAGGGCCTGCCCGAGCAGCCGGTGCACGATATTCACTTTGACAACGTAACGATAACCGCCACTAGGGGGGTAGTAGCTAGCAACATTCGCAACATCGAGTTCAAGAACGTGCGGCTGAATACGCAACAGCAGCCCGCCATCCCGGCGGCAGCCGCCAAGGATATCAAGGTGCTGTAGGCACGCGCCCTACTTCTCTTATCCTAAATTTTCCATATATTTACGGGCATAATAGCTTCAACAAAAAAGCGCTGACCTGCCGGCCAGCGCTTTTTGAGTTTTGGGTAAACACAAGCCGCCAAGATGAAAGGGCTTTCGCATAGCCCACAAGGAACGCTTATTCGCGGCCGATGGGGTAGTAAGCCTTGCGGCCATCGGGGTAAACACCTTCTACCAAAGCACCTGAGTTGTCCTTGGCCTGGTCAAGATAGGCTTGCACGTCGGCCGGCTTGCGCACCACGTTCTTGTCGATGCGGGTGATGATGAAGCCGTCGGCCATGCCGGTTTCCTTGAAATTGCTGCCTTTGATGCCCGAAATCTGGGCCCCGCCTTCGATGCCGAGCGCGTTTTGCAGGCGGGCCGCTACCGGAGACACCTTGGCACCTTCGTAGCTGATGCCAGCGTCGGCGGGCAGCTCCTTCACCACGGCCGTGGTGTTAGAGGCATTGAAGAGAGTAGCGTTGGTATTCTCCTTGCTGCCATTGCGCAGGTAGCCCACCTTAATCTTGTCGCCGGGGCGGAAGCGCGATACCTGCTCCTGCAATTGCGAAGCGGTATTCACCGATACACCGTTGATGTCGGTGATGATATCGCCGATTTTGAGACCAGCGGCGGCGGCAGCGCTTTTTTCACCCAAGCCCTGCACATACACACCATTCAGGGTATTAAGCTTCTTTTCCGAAGCCAGTTTGGCATCTACTTCCTGGATGCGCACGCCCAACAGGGCACGCTGCACTACTTTATACTTGAGCAGGTCGTCCACCACTTTGCTCACGATGGCGCTGGGCACGGCGAAAGCGTAGCCCTCAAAAGAGCCCGTGTGCGAGGAGATAGCCGAGTTGATGCCAATGAGGTCGCCACTGGTGTTCACCAGCGCGCCGCCCGAGTTGCCGGGGTTCACCACGGCATCGGTCTGGAGATACGACTCGACACCGGCAGCCTGGTCGCGGCTCAGAATACCAATGCTGCGGCCCTTAGCCGAGATAATACCGGCCGTCACGGTCGAGTTCAGGTTGAAGGGGTTACCCACGGCGAGCACCCACTGGCCCACCTTCACATCATCCGAGTTGCCATATTTCACGAAGGGCAGGTTATCGGCCTTCACCTTCAGCACGGCCAGGTCGGTGCTGGGGTCGGCACCCACCAGCTCGGCGTCAAACTTGCGCTTGTCGTCCATCACTACCGTGATTTTCGACGCTTTATCAATCACGTGGTTGTTGGTCACAATGTAGCCGTTGGCCGCGATAATCACGCCCGAGCCCGAGCCTTCGCCACCACCTTGCGGCTCGCGCTGGCCACGCGATTGCCCGTCAAACTGGTCGCCGAAAAACTGACGCAGGAAGGGGTCCATCTGCATGCGGCTTTGAGCCTGCTGCGGCTCGGCCTTATATTCAGTCATTACGTGCACTACGGCGGGCGTCACGGCCGCGGCAGCCGCCACGAAGTTGAGGCCTTCGGGCGCGGCGTAAGCAGTGCTGCGCATGGCCGAGGTGTAACGAACTTGAGGGTCAGAAGCAACTGTCGTGAGAGCCACGTTGCCCGGCTCAGATTCTAGCAGCTTATATCCCCCCACGGCCACGCCCCCGCCTAGCACGGCAGAGGTAAACAGGCCGAGCATCATGTTTTTAGCTTGCATCGGGGTTTATTTAAAAAGGTAGGGAGAAGAAAAGCGAAATAACGACGGGAAGCCAGAAAAATCAACTACCCCCGCTTAAAACTGATAAGATAACTCTGGCACTGCGGCTGAGTTTTACGCTCTTACTAATAACGCCAGTAAGAGCCGCTTTCGTGCCCAAAGGTTGCCGAAAAGCGGCATTTTTTTGGTGCTGCCCACATCGTAGCAGCCCGGAATAACCAAACAGAGGCACCTATATGGGTGCCTCTGTTTTAGGAGAGCTTAGCGCACTTCAATGTGCTGTTTAGTCACCTTTTCGGTGTCGAAAGGCAGCGTTACGCGCAACAGGCCCTCCGTCAGCTCCGCGCTGATGGCTTTCGCGTTCACCGTTTCGGGCAGGCGGAAGGCCCGGCGAAACTCACCAAAGCGGGTTTCGACGCGGCGCAACTGGGGCACGTTTTCGCCCTCGGTGGCCGGCGCGGGGCGGCTGCCGGTTACTACGAGCTGGCCTTCCTGAAAGTCGATGGTTACGGCGTCTTTGGCCACGCCGGGCAGCGCCAGGTGCAACTCGTAGCCAGCGGCCGTTTCAAAAATGTCGGCGGCGGGTACGAACGAAGTAGAGGGGGTAGGCGCGGCAGGTTGGGCATCACGCAACAGCTCGTTCAGCAGCGAGCTGAACGCACGGGCCGGGCGAACGGCCGGCCGGGAATTATACAATAAAGCAGACATGTAGCAGAAAGGTAAGTAAGGTTAAAAGCGAGCCGCTACCAACGGCAACGCTACTTTCTATCCTATCCTTAAACTTTATACCATTTCTCTATTACAGACAAAATGACTGACCTTTACAATACGTTCATTTCTTAGTCGGAAAATCTGTCTTGAAAGCACCCATTAGGATTTATAACACCTCCAAAATGACATTAAACCTATTAATGCTGAGTTGGCAGTTGTATCCGATTCGCCTTGCCACCAACGGGCAGTAAGGTGAAGCGCACGTCGAGCCCCACGGTGGGATATACGGCGTTAATCTTACCACCCGATACTGGAATTGTTCCGGTAACATCCGTAAATACCAAATTCTGCTGATAAGAAGTCTGGTACGCGAACCAGGGTGTGAAATCGAAGCGCGGTGACAGCCGCACGCCCAGTTCAGCACGCAGACTGGTGTATTGAATGGTCCGTTCGTTGAGGTCGTTGGTAGCTTTTTGGAAGCGCAGGTGCGTGCTGGCTTCGTAGCTCAGGCGCGGGCGCAGGGCCAGGCCATTGGCGTCGCTGCCGAGGGGTAGGAGCTTTTCCAGGTCCACGCGCAGGCGGGTCCAGGTCTGGCCATCAGGCCCCGAGCCCAGCGGCGCGGCCCCATTATTGGTGAAGTTATGTTCTAAGCTCAAGCGCTGGCCAAAGGTGATATTACCAAATATAGGTGAGCGGTGCCGCGCCAGTATTTCGGGGATGACAGCCGCGCCCCGGCCATCGCCTACCAGCTGCACCGTGGCACCGTAGCTCCAGGCAGCACTGCCAAAATGCTCGTAGGCCACGCGAGCGCGGCGCGTATCAAACCCCAGGCGGCGGCCCGCAAAGTCGCCGCTGGAGGCCGCGCGTTCGCCACGCAACGACAGCAGCAGGTAGTCCCCATTATGTAATACCAGCTCGCCTTGCAGCTCGGGCCAGAACTGAAGCGTTTGTACTGAGCGGTGGGCCACGTTGGGGTCGTAGGGGGGGGTAGGAGCTTGCGCACAAGCAGCTAAGGAACCGCCCAAAAGAAACGAAGCAAGTAACAGGATACGCATAAATAACTAATAATTAAGCAGTAGCAGGCCCGGCCAGCTCCTGCAACGTGAGCCAGGCCATGAGCCCCGCGCCCACGCTGAGCGCCTGCTCGTCGATATCAAAAATGGGGGTGTGCACCGAGGCGGCAAAGCGCCCGTCGGTGGCCCGCGTGCCGAGGCGGTAGAAGCAGGCCGGCGCGGCCTGCGAAAAGTAGGCAAAGTCCTCGGCCGCCAGCCACTGGTCCAGCTCAATCACGTTTTCCGCGCCCAGGTAGGCTTCGGCGGCGGCGCGCACGCGGGCCGTCACGGCGGGGTTGTTGTCGAGGCAGGGGTAGCCGCGCCGGATTTCCAGCTCGCACACCGCGCCCATGCTGGCCGCCAAGCCTTCACACAGCTGCCGCAGGTGCACGTGGGCCTCGTCGCGCCACGTCTCATCGAGCGTGCGAAAAGTGCCTTCGATGTACACCTCGTCGGGAATGACGTTGGTAGCGCCGTTGGCGATAACCTTGCCGAAGCTTAGCACCGAGGGCATTTTGGGGTTGGCGCGGCGGCTAACTACCTGTTGCGCCGCCACAATGAGGTGGGCCGCCACCAGCACGGGGTCGAGGTTAAGCTCGGGCATGGCGCCGTGGCCGCCTTTCCCCTTGATTTTCAAATACAATTCGTCGGTGCTGGCCATGTAGCGGCCCGGCCGCACGCCAATCTGCCCCACTGGCAGGCGCGGAAACACGTGCTGACCCAGGATTTCGGAGGGGGTAGGGCTTTCAAGCACGCCGTCTTTTATCATCAGGGATGCGCCGCCGGGCAATACTTCTTCGCCGGGCTGAAAAATCAGCTTCACGGTGCCCCGGAAATTAGCGCGCTGCTCGGTCAGCAGGCGCGCCGCGCCGAGCAGGCAGGTCGTATGCACGTCGTGGCCACAGGCGTGCATCACGCCGGGCCGGGTCGATTTATACGGAATATCGCTCAGCTCCTGAATGGGCAGCGCGTCCATGTCGGCGCGCAGGGCCACCACCGGGCCGCCTGGCTGCCCCTCAATGAGAGCCACTACCCCCGTGCCCGCCACCGAATACGGCACCAGCCCCATCGCCCGCAGCTGCTCGGTCACGAACGCGGCGGTTTCAATTTCGCGAAAAGAAAGCTCCGGGTTGGCGTGCAGGTGGCGGCGCAGGGCCGATAGCTCGGGGGCCAGGGCGGCAGCACGTGCTTTTAGTATCTGAACCACGGATTCGACGGATTTTTCGGATTCCACAGATTTTGTGGACGGCTTAGTATCTACCTCACTCATAGCTGCACGCATTTTTATTTCTTAAAAATATACTTATTAAAACCTTGTGTCAAAGCCAACGAGCCATCCACAAAATCCGATTAATCCGAAAAATCCGCATGAATCCGTGGTTCAGATAACAGGCTACGGCGTCTTATCCAGCAGCACTTGCATGGGCTCCAGCTCGGCGCGGGGCACAAACTGCCGCACCCGCGCCAGCCCGCGCGCGGCGTCGAGCTTGTTGATATAGTCGCCGATGTAGAGTCGGTACACGGGCTGCTTGAAGGTGATGTAATCCGTTTCGTCGGGGTAGCGCGAGATTATTTGGCGGCGAATGCTCATCACCTGGTCGCGCTCTAGCCCCAGGTAGGCGCGCACGCGGAAGCCGCTGGCGTACTTCACGTTCTGGTTGGTGAAGGCCTGGTCGCGCAGGCGCTGCTCCACCTGGGCATTGACCTGGTTGGTAGGGGCGGGCGCGGTGGGGCGGGCCGGCGGCGTGGGCTTGGCCGCCGTGGGGGGGGTAGGGCTGCCCGCCGTCGCCGCTGGCGCGAAGACCGGCCGGTACTTAGTTAAGTCGTCGGCAGTGGCAGTGGCCACGGACTTCCGGGTGGTGTCGGCGGGCGTTTGGGCGCGGGTGGCGGGGGCCGAGGCGGCGCAGGCGGCCAGCAGCGGCAGGCTTAGCAGCAGCACGGCGTTACGAAAGCGGAGATTCATCTTCTTGCAAGATAGCCAGACTATTAGACGTACCTAGGCGGTCGGCCCCGGCCGCGAGCATGGCCAGGGCCTGCGCCCGCGTGCGAATGCCACCGCTGGCCTTGATGCGCACGTGGGGGGGTAGCACCCGGCGCAGCAGCTCCACATCGGCCACCGATGCGCCCCGGCTGGCAAAGCCGGTGCTGGTTTTCACGAAGTGCGCGCCGGCCTCGGCGCAGAGCCGGGCAGCGGTTTCCATCTCCTCCTCCGTCAATAAGGCGGTTTCGATAATGACTTTAAGCAGCGCGTCGCGTACTTCGGCCAGGTCGGTAAGGTCTTCGATTTCGGCCCGCACCGCATCAAGCTGGCCCGACTTGAGCAGCGACACGTTCAGCACCATATCCAGCTCGGTAGCGCCTTCGGCCAGCGCAATCTCCGCTTCGCGGAACTTCACCCGCGAGCTGCTGTAGCCCAGCGGAAAGCCAATAACGGTGCAGACCGCCACGCCCGAACCGCTCAGCTCGCGGGCGGCCACCGGCACGTAGCACGGCGGCACGCAGGCGCTGGCGAAGCCGTGAATGCGCGCCTCCTGGCAGAGCTGCACTATCTGGGCTTCGGTGCAGTCGGGGCGCAGCAGGGTGTGGTCGAGAGTGGCAGCGAGATTCATGTTTGGTTTTATGAACGATAAACAGCCGAACGTCATGCTGAGCTTGCCGAAGCATCTCTACCGCGTAAGTAAACCTAACGACAGGAGTTAGTTATGCGGTAGAGATGCTTCGGCAAGCTCAGCATGACGTTCAGTTACTTCTTAACCCTTATGCCTCTTCTACCAGCACGCAGCGCTGGGCGGCGAGGTCTTCTTCCACGGTTTTGTATTTCACGTCGCGCACCACGCGGCCGTCCATGTACTGCACCGTCACCTTGTCGTTGCGGTTGGCCACTTTCTGCGAACGGGCGGGCTCCTGGCGGGGCGGCGGGGCCACAGCAATGCCTAGCGCGGCGGCCTGGTCCAGGTCTTCCTGGCCCGCGCCGAGACTTACGTCCGAGATGGCCTTTTCGGCTTTGAGCTTGGGCAGCGGCTCAGATATATCATCTTCGTAGAATAAATCGGGCTCGGCAAAGCCGGCCTCGGTGGCTACTGGCACGTCGGCTTTGAAGAGGAAGCTGCCTGTGCCGTGATTCACCTTGGTCAGCATGCGCTTAAACAACTCGAAGGCCTCGAATTTATAGACCAGGAGCGGGTCTTTTTGCTCATACACCGCGTTTTGCACCACCTGCTTGAGGTCGTCCATCTGGCGCAGGTGCTGGGTCCAGGCTTCGTCAATGGTCGAGAGGACCGCGCCTTTTTCCATCTGGCGCACGATATCCAACCCGTTGCTGGCCTGAGCCTTGCGCAGGTTGGCTACCACCTGGGTATGCTTGTGGCCATCGGTGAAGGGGATGGCGATGTTCTCGTAGGGCGTATTCTGGCGCAGCAGGTCATTTATCATCGGCAGGGCGTTCTGGCCGATGTGCTCGTTCTTGCTTTCGTAGTAGCCAGTAGCCTCGTCGTAGAGCTTCTGGGTGAGGCGCTCAGGTGATAAGGCACTGAATTCCGCGGCCGTGATGTGCGTGTCGTAACCGAAATCCCGGATAACCGACAGCTTGAAATCCTCGAAGTCGTTGGTGATTTTGTGACCGGCCGCCACGTCCTCGCTCACGTCGTAAATCAGGTTGAGAATATCCAGCTCCAGGCGCTCACCGAAGAGGGCGTTGCGGCGGCGGCGATACACCACCTCGCGCTGGGCGTTCATCACGTCGTCGTACTCCAGCAGGCGCTTGCGGGTGCCGAAGTTGTTTTCTTCCACCTTCTTCTGAGCGCGCTCAATCGAGGAGGTAATCATCGAGTGCTGAATCACTTCGCCTTCTTCCATACCCATGCGGTCCATGAGCTTGGCAATGCGCTCCGAGCCAAACAAGCGCATCAGGTTGTCTTCCAGGCTCACGAAAAACTGCGAGGAGCCGGGGTCGCCCTGGCGGCCGGCCCTACCCCGCAGCTGGCGGTCAACGCGGCGGCTTTCGTGGCGCTCGGTGCCGATGATGGCCAGGCCGCCCGAGTCTTTCGAGGTTTCGCGCAGCTTAATGTCGGTGCCCCTGCCCGCCATGTTGGTGGCGATGGTCACGGTGCCGGGGTAGCCGGCACCGGCCACAATTTCGGCCTCGCGCTGGTTCTGCTTGGCGTTCAGTACCTGGTGCTTGATGCCGCGCAGCTTCAACATCCTGCTTACTAACTCGCTGATTTCTACAGAGGTAGTACCCACCAGCACCGGCCGACCGGCCGTTACGAGGGCTTGGATTTCCTCGGCCACGGCGTTGTACTTCTCGCGCACCGTGCGGTACACTTTGTCGTGGTCGTCCTTGCGCGAAATCACGCGGTTGGTCGGAATCACTACCACGTCCAGCTTATAGATTTCCCACAGCTCGCCAGCTTCGGTTTCGGCGGTGCCGGTCATGCCGGCCAGCTTGTGATACATGCGGAAGAAGTTCTGCAACGTCACCGTGGCGTAGGTCTGCGTCGCATCTTCGATGCGCACGCCCTCCTTGGCCTCAATGGCCTGGTGCAGGCCGTCGGAGTAGCGGCGGCCTTCCATTACGCGGCCGGTTTGCTCGTCCACAATCATCACCTTGCCTTCCTGGCTCAGAATGTACTGGTCGTCTTTCTCAAACAGCGTGTAGGCTTTCAGGAGCTGGTTAACAGTATGAACACGCTCGGATTTCTCCTGGTAGTCGCTCATCAGCTGCTCTTTCTGCTGAAGCTTTTCCTCCGCAGTCAAAGCCTCGGCCTTCTCGATGTTAGCAATCTCTACCCCAATGTCGGGCATGATGAACAGGTGCGGGTCCTCGCCCTGCGCCGTTATCAGGTCAATGCCTTTCTCGGTTAGCTCAATCTGATTGTTTTTCTCATCAATGGTGAAAAACAGCGGCTTATCCGCCTCCGGCATCTGCCGTGAGTTGTCCTGCAGGTAGTGGTTCTCAGTCTGCTGCAAAATCACGCGCATCCCCGACTCGCTCAGGAACTTGATGAGCGGCTTGCTCTTGGGTAGGCCGCGGGCGGCGCGGAACAGCGCGAGGCCGCCGTCGCCGTTCTTGCCGCCTTCCTCGGGGCCGGTTTTGCCCTCGGCAATGGCCTTACGGGCATATACCAGGTAAGACTGCACCAATTTTTTCTGCTCGTCTACCAGCCGCTGAATGCGCGGCTTGAGCTGCAAAAACTCGTGCACGTCGCCCCTGGGCACCGGGCCCGAGATGATGAGCGGCGTGCGCGCATCGTCAATCAGCACGGAGTCCACTTCGTCCACCATCGCATAGTGGTGCTTGCGCTGCACCAGCTCCGAGGGGTCGCGGGCCATGTTATCACGCAGGTAATCAAAGCCAAATTCGTTGTTGGTGCCGTAGGTCACGTCGGCCAGGTAGGCGTTGCGGCGGGCGTCGGTGTTGGGCTGGTGCCGGTCGATGCAATCCACGGTGAGGCCGTGAAACTCAAACAGTGGCGCGTTCCACTCCGAGTCGCGCTTGGCCAGGTAGTCGTTCACCGTTACGAGGTGCACGCCCCTACCCCCCAGCGCGTTGAGGAAGGCCGGCAGCGTCGAAACCAACGTCTTGCCTTCGCCGGTGGCCATCTCGGCAATTTTGCCCTGGTGCAGCACCACGCCGCCAATCAGTTGCACGTCATAATGCACCATGTCCCAGGTGATTTCGGCGCCGGCGGCCAGCCATTTATTGCTCCAGATAGCCTGGTCGCCCACAATGGTCACGTTTTGCTTGGTGCGGGCAATGTCGCGGTCCATGTCGGTGGCCGTCACCGTCAGCTGGCCATTCTGGGCATAGCGGCGGGCGGTTTCCTTCACAATGGCAAAGGTCTGGGGCAGCACCTCGGTGAGGGCCACTTCCAGGTCCTTGTTGCGCTGCTTTTCGAGGGTGTCAAGCTGCTCAAAAATCTGCTCCTTTTTGCTGACGTCGAGCTGCGGTTGGTCGTCAATCTGCGCGTGCAGGCCCGCAATCCGCGCGTCCAGGTCTGCGAGCTTGCCGTCGAGCTGCTGGCGCACTTCCTGGGTGCGGTGGCGCAGCTGGTCGTCGGTCAGGTCAGCCAGTTTGGCATATTCCGCATTGATGAGGGCCACGTAAGGCACCACGTCCTTGAGGTCCTTTTCTGCTTTGGAGCCAAACAGTTTGGCGACGGTTTTGCCGAGGAAATCTAACATTGGGTAAACAAATTGACTAAAAAGGACAGCGCGAGTTAGGCAAATTTAGGGCGTACTTACCGAACCGGGCCGCGCAATGTAAACTATAAAACCCCGCACGCTCAAAAAGAGTGCGGGGTTTTGCCAAGCGGAAATAATGGCAGAAAGATAGGTTCCTAGTTTCTGTTTTCTAGTTATCAGTTGAACTCTCAACCAGGAACCAGGAATTATTCCTTAGACGGCGAGCGGCTAACCAGCTTCTCGACCAGCGCCGTGCTGCCCGAAATGGCGGGACGGACGGGCTTGGCAGCTTCCTCCTTCTCGGTCAGGCGCTTATAGAGCGTCAGGGCCTGGGCCACTACCTGGTCCATGTTGTAATATTTGTAAGTAGCCAAGCGACCCACGAAATGCACGTTGGGCGTTTCGTCGGCTATCTTCTTGTACTTAGCATACAACTCGGCGTTTTCCGGCATCGGAATGGGGTAGTACGGGTCGCCCTCAGCCTGCGGGTACTCATATACAATGGCCGTTTTGGGGTGCGACTGGCCGGTGAGGGCCTTAAACTCCGTAATGCGGGTGTAGGGGTGCTCGTTGGGGAAGTTTACGACCGGCGCGGCCAGGTGCTTTTCCTCGCTCAGCGTGTCGTGCTTGAACTCCAGCGAACGGTAGGGCAGCTTGCCAAACTTGAAGTCGAAATACTCATCTACCGGACCCGTGAAAATCATTTCCTTGAAGGGAATGAAATCCATAATCTCGTGGTAGTCAGTGTTGAGCATGATTTTGATGTTCGGGTGGTCGAGCATCTTCTCAAACATGCGGGTGTAGCCGTGCAGCGGCATGGCCTGGTAGGTATCGGTGAAATACCGGTCGTCGCGGTTGGTGCGGGTAGGCACGCGGCTCGTCACCGACTTGTCCAGCTGCGAGGGGTCGAGGCCCCACTGCTTATTGGTGTAGTTCTTGAAAAACTTGTTGTACAGTTCCCTACCCACCTTGCTCACCACCACGTCTTCCGACGTTTTAATTACCGACACTTCCTCAGCCACCGACGCGAAGAATTCCTCTACCTGGAAGCTGGTCAGGTTCAGGCCGTAGAGCTTATTAATCGTGTCGAGGTTGATGGGCATCGGCACCAGCTGGCCATCCACGGAGGCGAGCACGCGGTGCTCGTAGGGGCGCCAATCAGTGAAGTTGCCCAGATAGTCGAATACGTCCTTCGAGTTGGTGTGGAAAATGTGCGGACCGTACTTGTGAATCAGGATACCATCCTCATTATAATGGTCATAGGCATTACCCCCGATGTGGCTGCGCTTATCAATGATGAGCACTTTTTTGTTGCTGCGGGTGGCTAGCCGCTCGGCCAGCACGCTGCCAGCAAAGCCGGCCCCGACGATGAGGTAGTCAAACATGAGAGTAAAAATTTAGAGAGACGTGGAAATTGGAAACGCAGGGGGTAGGGCAGAAAAGGCTAGCGTTGGGTAGCAGCAGGAGGAGTAGGGTGCTTGGCAGCGAGGCGCTCCTGCATCAGGTTCACCATATTTTGCCAGGTCAGGTCCCAGGAAATAGTAGCTAAATAGTCGTCGGTGCGGGTGCGCCAGTCGGCGTCTTGGCCCTGCACTAGGGCGCGGGCAATGGCCTGGCCAAAGTCCTGAGGGTCATCAGCAATCTGCACCAGATTGAGGTCGCCGTAGGGGCGCACCACATCACGAATACTGGTGCTCACTACCGGCCGGCCGGCGGCCAGGTATTCGGGCGTTTTGGTGGGTGAAATAAACTCGGTGCTCTCGTTGCGGGCAAAAAGCAGGGTAGCCACGTCCCAGCCGCGCAGATAGGCCGGAAGCTCCTGATAGCTCTTACCACCTAAATAATGAATATTGGGATTGTGAGGCAGCGTGGCAGGGTCAATCTTTACCACTGGTCCGATAATAACGAACTGCCACTCGGGATGGTTCGTGGCCAGGGCACCCAGCAAATTAATATCGAGGCGCTCGTCTATTACCCCAAAAAAACCGATGCGCGGGTGGGCAATGCTAGCTTGGTCGGCGGGCTCGGCCAGCTCAGGATTGTGGGCCTGGCCAAAGTGCTCTTTATCAATGCTGCTCGGGAAAGGGTGCGCATCGTCGTGCTGCTCACGCTTGGCCTCATAAATGCGCTGCCCGCCGGTGAATACCAGGTCCGCTTTTTTGAACAATTCCTGCTCGCGCTGGCGCAGTTCGGGCGGAGCAAATTTGAACTGAGCCAGTTCATCCATGCAATCGTACACGGTGAGAGCCGGCGAAAAGAGCCGCGACTTGCCAAGCGCCATCGGCGTGTAATACCACGCTACAAAGTGAGTAACCGAATTATCAGCAAAAAACCGGCTTAGCACGGCAAACTGGGCCTGTTCGGCGGCGGCTTCGTCGGCGTGCAGGTGGTGGGGCAGGTGCGCCACCAATACTTTCACGCCATTCTGCCGCTCTTTTACTTCGATGTGCGGCTCAACTAGGTCGTCGGCGTGGTAGAAGGCGTCCTCGACATAAAATACGCGGCCCTGCTGGGCAAAGCGCGCCAGCAGGTGCTGGGGCCGCTGCCACACAAAATCCCAATGCAGGTGCGCGAAGCAAACCAGGTCGGGCAGCGAATACGGAAGTTTTTTAGTGGCGGCTTGGTCCGCAGCCGGGGCGGTGGAGGTGGCACGCGCGGGTGTCACCGCCGAAGTAGAAAGCGGCATGAAAAGAAGACAGGAAGAAGCTTGGGGGTAGCAACCGCCGGGTAAAAAACGTCCGGGATGCTGTCCTTGTGAGCTTCTACGAAAGACCCCGCTCAAAAGATATGGCTGAGCTTAAAATGGGTAGCTAGTGGGGAAGGCAGTGCCAATTTTGGAGTAATAGCTGCATTTCCACGGCATTTTTCCACCCAGCGGGGGTATTTTCACGTAGCCAGTCGTGCCGCACGCCAACGCGCCGAAAACCAGTATTTTTGAATAAGCTGATACTGGACCGATTATCGGCCGCTACCGTGCAGTATAGCTGATGCAGGCGCAGGGCCTGCCGCGCATAGGGCAGCAGTTGGGCCAGCGCGGCCTGGGCGCAGCCCTGCCGCCGCGCCCGGCGCAGCACCGTAATCCCTACCCCCGCCCGCTGGTGCAGCGCCGAGTAGTCGAACAAGTCGAGGGTGCCCACGGCCGTCCCATCTGCCAGGCTGATAACCAGGCGCATCTGCCCCGCTTCGGCCAGGCTGGCGGCGGCGTGGCGCAGGTATTCGCGCAGGGCATGGCGCGACACCGGGGCCGGCAGCACGTCAGACGCTGCCCAGAGGTCGGGGTCATTTTCGAGCTGAAATAAAAATTCCAAGTCGTCGGGTTCGAGCGCGCGCAGCGTGACGGTAGCCGGGGGAAATGTTTTCACCGCAGAAGACGCAGAGGGTTGCGCAGAAGGGGCGCAGAAGAACGTCCTCTGCGTCCCTTCTGCGCAACCCTCTGCGTCTTCTGCGGTGAAATTTACAACTCGCCGCCAAACACGCGCACGGCTGGCCCGCTCAGCCACACGTTTTCGAAGCTGCCGTCGGGGCGCTGGTCGAAGGCCACTTCGAGCAAGCCGCCAGCCGCTTGCAGCGTTACGGGCGAGGTAGCGCCGCGCGCTGAGGCGGCCAGCGCCACGGCCGTGACGCCGGTGCCGCAGCTCAGGGTTTCGTCCTCCACGCCGCGTTCGTAGGTGCGCACGGGCCAGGGGTGGGCGGGGTCGGCGGGCACCTCCACGAAGTTGACATTGACGCCGGCCGGGTCGTAGGCCTGGTCGTAGCGAATGTCGTGGCCGTGGCCGTACACGTCGAACTCGGCCAGCGAGTGGTGCTCCTCGGCATCGAGAAAATGAATGTGATGGGGCGAGCCGGTGTGCAGAAAAATATCGTGCTCCCCTACCCCCCCCGGCTGGGCCGGCGCCACGTCAATCATCTTCAGGCGCACGGTGCCATCGGGCGCCACGCGGGCGTCGTGGGAGCCATCTACGGCCAGGAAATGCGCTTTATCCGCGATGATGCCCAAACGCTTGGCGAACGCCACCAGGCAGCGACCGCCGTTGCCGCACATGCTGCTAGGGTAGCCGTCGGCGTTGAAGTACACCATCTCGAAATCGTAGCCCTGCTTGTTGCGCAGCAGCATCAGCCCATCGGCCCCGATGCCGAAGCGGCGGTTGCAAAGCTGCGCGATGCGCAGGTGGTCGGTTTCGTCAAACTGCCGGGCGCGGTCGTCGAGGATAACGAAGTCGTTGCCGGTGCCCTGGTATTTATGGAAGGTCATGGTTTTCTGGTTCTTTCAGTTTCCTGGTTCCTGATCAGGGAGTTTTGCAAAAATCAAACAACAAACTTAGAGCCGTTTCGGAGTTGGTGTACGGGGCGGGCTGCCGGCTTTTCGCCGGCTGTCCGCTCTTCGGAAGAACGAGCGGCGCGAACGACAAGCGGACAGCCGGCGAAAAGCCGGCAGCCCGCCCCGTCCAAGATATACACTAACCAGGAACTTGAAAGCCCCAACCTAATGCCCCTGGCTGGCCAGGTCGCCGCAGCGCAGCCAGTATTCCCAGCGCTTGCGCTTGGGCGCGATGTGACCCTTCAGATATTTCTCCATGATGAGCGCGGCGCAGGGCGCGGCCGAGAGGCCGCCGAAGCCGGAATTTTCGATGTACACGGCCACCACGATGCGCGGCCGGGTGGCGGGCGCGAAGCCAGCGAAAGTGGCGTGGTCGTCGCCCTCATCGTTTTGCACGGTGCCGGTTTTGCCTGCCACCGTGATGCCGACATCGGCCAGGCTGGCCAGCTCGGCGGTGCCGCCGTGCTGCATGGCGGCCACCATGCCGGGCACCAGCGCGGCCAGGTTGGTGCTGTCCACCAGGGGGTAGTGCTTTTCTAAAAAGCGCGGCAGGGGCCGGCCCGAGGTGCCAATGGCCCGCACGAAATGCGGCGTGATGAACCAGCCCCTGTTGGCGATGGCCGCCAGCACGTTGGCCGTTTGCAGGCCGGTCAGGTTGATTTCGCCCTGCCCGATGCTGAGCGAATAAATGGACCGAAAGGTCCAGTTTCTGGTGCGGCGGGCTCGGTCGTAATAAGCGGGGGTAGGGAGAAAGCCGGGCTGCTCGCGGGCTACATCGACGCCCAGCAGCGTGTCGAGCCCAAACGACTTGACGTAGCGCCGCCAGGCCGCCAGGTGCGCGTGGCGCGCCGCCGTGCTGTCGGCCAGCGTGGCGGCCGAGTCGGGCCGGGGCTCCACCACCGCCCGCAGCACCTGGTAGAAATACGGGTTGCAGCTGTACTTGAGAGCCATCGTGAGGTTGCGGGCGCGCGGATGCGGATGCACGCAAGTGATGAGCGACTGGTCGCAGGCAAACGACGTGTCGGCCCTTATTGCCCCCAGCTGCAAGGCCACGGCGGCATTCACGAGCTTGAAGACCGAGCCGGGCGGGTTGGCCAGCACGGCGGGGCGGTTGAGCAGCGGCTGGTCGGGGTTGCGCAGCAGAGCGCGGCGCTCGGGGTTGCGGCCGGGGTCGGTGAGCACGGCGGGGTCGTAGGTGGGGGCCGACACGTAGCACAGGATTTCGCCGGTGGCCGGCTCCAGCGCCACGATGTAGCCGCGCCGCTCGCCCAGCAGGCGCTCGGCGTAGGCTTGCAGGCCCAGGTCGAGGCTGAGGCGCAGGTCCTGGCCGGGCTGGTAAGCGGTGTCGGCGGCCCAGGTGCCATGCACGCGGCCGTGGCCATCGGTGAGGGGGTGGTAGGCCCCGCGCCGGCCGTCGAGCAGGGCGTTGTAATATCCTTCTACCCCACTGTTGTGCAGGCGGTAGAAGCGGCCCCGCTCCAGCCGCTGGGCCAGGTACAGAAACTGCTGGGCCGCGGCCGGCTGGTAGCCTAGCACGGGCGCGGCCACGATGGTGCGGTAGGCGCGCGCGCGGCGGTGGCGCACCGCCAGGCCCGGATAGTCGCGGGCGTGGCGGCGCAGGCTGTCGGCCTCGGGCCGGGTGAGGGCCAGCTCCACGGGCCAGCGCTGGGGCCGGGGCGGGGCGGGCAGCAGCGGCGGGGCCACGCCGGTCGAGTCGGGCACCGGGGCGGGGGGTAGGGGGCCGGCGGGTGGGCGGGCCCCCGCCACCCGCGCCTGCAACGCGCCGGCCGGCCAGCCCAGCAGGTCATTGAACGCGGCGGTGTCAAATGCCGCGCCTTTGGGCAGGCTGAGGGTGTAGCCTACCTCGTTGGTCACCAGCAACGTACCGTGGCGGTCGTAGAGCCGGCCGCGCACGGGCCGGTACACCTCGCGGCAGCGCAGATAGGCTTCGGCCGGGGGCGCGGGCGCGCGGGGCGACGAGCACGCCGCGGCCCCTACCCCCCCGAAAGCGAGCAATAAGAGGTAGCACGCATATTTTATTCGCCAAAAACCAAGCATCATGTAAAGCTAGGGGTTTGCGGCCCGGCTCCGAAGCGCCGGCCGGCCAACTACCCGCCAGGCCAGTCAAACCATAGCGGCCGCGCGACGAAGCCCGGCCGCTCCTCGTCGGCGTACCTTGCTTTTCTTATTGAGCACTGATTTTTACGCCCCTCCTACCCTTCCCATGTCTTTTGCTAAACCCCTGGCCGCCGCGCTGCTGCTGGCCGCCAGCCTGCCCGCCGCCGCCCAAAGCCGCCAGGAAACCCTGCTCAAGACCAACTGGAAATTTACCCGAGGCGAGCAGCCCAACGGTACCAGGCCCGAGCTGAACGACGCCCAGTGGCAGACCGTGCGCATTCCGCACGACTGGGCCATCACGGGGCCGTTTAGTGGCCAAAACGATGCTCAGGTAGTGAAAATCGAGCAAAACGGCGAGCAGACGGCTACCCTCAAATCGGGCCGCACGGGTGGGCTGCCCTTCGTGGGCGTGGGCTGGTACCGGCGCGCGCTGGCGGTGCCCAAGCTAGGAAAAAATGGCCAAGCCGTGCTGCTGTTTGATGGCGCGATGAGCAACGCGCGGGTTTATATCAACGGCAAGGAAGCCATGTTCTGGCCTTACGGCTACAACTCGTTCTCGGTCGATATCACGCCCTACCTGCGCGCCAGCGGCCCCAACACGCTGGCCGTGCGCCTCGAAAACCAACCCGAAGCCTCGCGCTGGTACCCAGGAGCGGGCCTGTATCGCAACGTGCACTTAATCACCACGCAAGGCGCGCACGTGCCGGTTTGGGGCACCTATATTACTACCCCCACCATCACGGCCGAAGCCGCCACGGTGCGGCTGCGCACCAAAGTAGAAGCGCCCGTCGGCACCACCGGCCTGACGCTGCGAACCGAGCTGCGCGACGCCAGCGGCCGCGTGGTGGCCACCGCCACTACCCCCGTCACGGGGGCCGAAGTGGAGCAGAATTTCGAGGTGAAAGCGCCCAGGCTGTGGTCGCCCGAAACGCCGGTGCTCTACCGGGCCGAGTCGCAGCTGCTGGCCGGCACGACGGTGCAGGACACCTATAAAACGCCGTTCGGCATTCGCTCTTTCAAGTTTGAGAAGGGCACCGGTTTTTCGCTCAATGGGCAGCCGCGCAAGTTTAAGGGCGTGTGCAACCACCACGACCTGGGGCCGCTGGGCACGGCCGTGAACGTGGCCGCGCTACGCCACCAACTGCTGCTGCTCAAGGACCTGGGCTGCGATGCCATTCGGACTACGCACAACATGCCCGCGCCCGAACTGATGACGCTCTGCGACGAGTTGGGTTTTATGGTGATGGTGGAGTCATTTGACGAGTGGAAGGTGCCCAAGGTGAAGAACGGCTACAGCCAGTATTTTGACCAGTGGGTGGAAAAGGACCTCACCAACATGGTGCACCGCGACCGCAACCACCCGTCGGCCATTATGTGGAGCATCGGCAACGAGGTGCCCGACCAGAGCACGCCCGAAGGCCCGGCCATTGCCCGGCGACTGCAAGACATCGTGCACCGCGAAGACTCTACCCGCCCCGTAACGGCCGGCATGGACCGCTTCGACGATGATTTTAAGTATGGCTTCGCGGCGGTGCTCGACGTGCCGGGCTTCAACTACAAGCCCGCGCGCTATCCCGAGGCCATTGCCAAGCTGCCGCAGGGCTTTTTGCTGGGCACCGAAACGGCCTCCACTGTCAGCTCGCGGGGCGTGTATAAGTTTCCGGTGGTGGCGGCCAAGGACAAGCAATATCCTGATAACCAGTGCTCTTCCTACGACCTGGAGGCTTGCCGCTGGTCGCAGATTCCCGACGTCGAGTTCGCGGCCCAGGACGACTACCCCTACGTGGCCGGCGAGTTTGTGTGGACCGGCTTCGACTACCTCGGCGAGCCGACGCCCTATGATGAGAAGTGGCCTTCGCACACCTCCTATTTCGGCCTGCTGGACCTGGCCAGCCAGCCCAAGGACCGCTACTACCTCTACCGCGCCCGCTGGAACCCCACGCAGCCCACGCTGCACCTGCTGCCGCACTGGACCTGGCCCGGCCGCGAGGGCCAGGTCACGCCCGTGTTCTGCTACACCAACGCGCCTTCGGCTGAACTGTTCGTGAACGGCAAAAGCCAGGGCCGCCAGGCCAAAGCCACCACCGCTGACCCCCAAACCCGCTACCGCCTGGAGTGGCCCGATGTGGTGTACCAACCCGGCGCTATCAAGGTGGTGGCCTATGACGCGCAGGGCAAGGAAGTCGGCACCGAGGAAGTGCGCACGGCCGGCGCGCCCGACCACATTCGCCTCGTGGCCGACCACACCCGGCTGGCCGCCGATGGCGAAGACCTCGCCTACCTCACGGCCCGCGTGGAAGACGCGCGGGGCAACCTCTGCCCCGAGGCTACCCAGCAGCTGCACTTCGCGGTGAGCGGCGCGGGCCGGTTCCGCGCCATCGGCAACGGCGACGCCACGTGCCTGGAGCCGTTCCAGCTGCCCCAGATGCACGCTTTTCGGGGGCAGCTCGTGGCCATCGTGCAGGCCGGCGAAACGGCGGGCACTGTGCAGGTGAAGGCCACGGCCGCCGGCCTGAAGGAGGGAATTTTGCAGCTGACTACGGCCAGGTAAGCAGCGCCCTACCCCCTCTGGAACCCCTGGCTTCCCGGTTTACCCCGAGGGGCCAGGGGTTTTGGTTTTGAGGCCGTTGGCTGAGGTAAAGACGCCAGCTTGCTACGCAGAAAGCCTTCAAACGGAACCCAGGCGCAACAAACAAACCCCGCGCGGGCAAGCTCCACTGTAGCAACCGTGCATTTCGGGGCAGCGTATCAACGCTTGTTCACCTCGGGCGAAGTGCCTGACTTGCAAACGCGAATGGGGGGTAGGACGGCGACGACAAACCGTTTTAAGCAGTAAGACAAAAGCAATAGTTCTTACCTTTTCTACTTGATTATCAGCCTACTATGGTCTTATTATTTAATTCTGACTACTTACTGCTGTTACGCCACGGGGAGTAGCGCGAACTTGGTAGTTCGCGTCCCCGCGCCACTAAAGCCAGTATAACGGCGCGGGGACGCGAACTACCAAGTTCGCGCTCCTCCCCGTTACCATCTCGAATAAAATAGGGCGTAACAGCAGTTACTTATACTCTCGGAACCTCTTCAAAAATAAACCTCCTAATGGATAAAGAACACAACCTCAGCCGACGCCAGATACTGGGTGGCCTGGGCGCCAGCCTGGCGGCCGCGGCCGTGTCGCCGGTGCTGGCCGCCACGGGCGACGCCGCGCCTACCCCCCCGGCCGTGCCGCTCGTTGACCCCACTACCAAATACCCCCGGCCGCCGTTTCCGGGGCAGTCGCAGCCCTTTCCGGGCCTGGCCAGCCAGATGACGCCCCGCCCCGACCACGGCGAAACCAGCTACAAGGGCTCGGGACGCCTGGCCGGGCGCAAGGCGCTCATTACCGGGGGCGACTCGGGCATGGGCCGCGCCGCCGCCATCGCCTACGCCCGCGAAGGTGCCGACGTGGCCATCAATTACCTGCCGGCCGAGGAGGCGGACGCCAAAGAGGTGATTGCGCTCATCAAGGCCGCAGGCCGCAAGGCCGTGGCCATTCCCGGCGATTTGCGCGAGGAGGCCTTTTGCCAAAAGCTGGTGGCGGAGGCCGTGCGCCAGCTCGGCGGGCTCGATATCGTGGTCAGCAACGCGGGCCGGCAGCAGCAGCACGCCTCGATTCTGGACCTCTCGACCGAGGATTTTGACGCCACGATGAAAACCAACATCTACGCGCCGTTCTGGATTATTAAGGCTGCCCTACCCCACTTGCCGCCCGGCTCGGCCATCATCGGCACCACCTCGGAACAGGCTTACGACCCTTCGCCAAACCTGTATGACTATGCCCAGACCAAGGCCGCGACCATGAACTACGTGAAGTCGCTGGCCAAGCAGCTCGCTCCCAAAGGCATCCGGGTGAACGGCGTGGCGCCGGGCCCCATCTGGACGCCTTTGCAGGTTAGCGGGGGCTCTACCCAGGAAAACCTCAAGAATTTTGGTGGCAAAACGCCGATGGGCCGACCGGGCCAGCCGGCCGAGCTTGCTTCCATTTACGTGCAACTGGCCGCCAGCGACGCCAGCTATGCTACTGGGCAGGTATATGGCTCGGCTGGCGGCGGCGGCCAGCCGTAAAGCATATTACAACTCACGCAAAAAAGGTGGGCTGGTCGGTAATTACCGACCAGCCCACCTTTTTTTACAACGCTGATTAATAGCAGCTTAGTTGACGTCGCGGGTGGCTTCGAACAGGAACCAGGCGCGGCGCTCGGCCTCATCGATATATACTTCCAGCAAGCTGGCGGTGGCCACGTCCTTGATGTTGTCAGCGATTTCGTGCGTGTCACGCATGTTCTTGGCCAGCGTGCGGTTCTCGTTCAGCAGGTCAACGAGCATGTCCTTGGGGTCTTCATACACATCGTCGTTGTCCTTCACGCGCTGCTTGCGGCCGATTTCGCCAATCGAGTGCACGGTGGGGTAGCCCAGCTTGCGCACGCGCTCGGCAGTGGGGTCAATGATGGCAAAAATCTGGTCGGCCTGCTCGTCCAGCAGCAGGTGGTAGTCACGGAAGTGACGGCCATTCATGTGCCAGTGGTAGTTTTTGGTCTTCACATAGAGCGCGAACAGGTCCGAAACGAGCACGTTCAGGCTGTCGCTGAGTTTGGCGCGGCCTTGTTCATCAAGGTCCGACGGCGTATGCAACAAAGCTGGTTTGGCGAGGGTAGTAGCCATAAAATGAATTTTGAATTAATTTTTTGGGAATCAGCTGCTTATCCAATAAGGCAAGCGCATACCAATGTTTACGCAATCGCGCCGGGGTAGTTTAAAAAAATTCGGGCATCCGGCGATTTCCGGCCCCGCGCCCGACCTTTACGAGTCCCGGCCGGGGTAGCCCGCCCCATAAATCCGCTTTTTAACTCGTGTACGATTTTCTCACTACCTCGCCCTGGCCCGACTACGAGCTGCTCGACAGCGGCCATTTTCAGAAGCTGGAACGCTTTGGCCAGTACGTGCTGGCGCGCCCCGAGCCCCAGGCCATCTGGGACCAGGCCCTACCCCCCGCCGAGTGGCACCAGGCCGACGCCACCTTTGCCCGCGCCCCCGGCAGCACCGAAAAAGGCCAGTGGAGCCTCCAAAAAGGCATGCCCGAGCAGTGGGTCATTGCCTACGAGCGTCCCGGCGGCCTCCAGCTACGCTTCCGGCTGGGCTTGTCGTCGTTCAAGCACGTGGGGCTGTTTCCGGAGCAGGACCCGAACTGGCAATTCATTTATAACCAGACCCTTGCGCGCCGCGCCGCGCTGCCGCGCGTGCTCAACCTGTTTGCCTACACCGGCGCGGCCACTCTGGCCGCCCGCGCCGCTGGCGCCGACGTCACGCACCTCGACTCGGTGAAGCAGGTCAATTTCTGGGCCCGCGACAACATGGAGGCCAGCCAGCTCGACGGCGTGCGCTGGCTGGTCGAAGACGCCATGAAATACGTGCGCCGCGAGGTGAAGCGCGGCAGCAAGTACCAGGGCCTCATCCTGGACCCGCCCGCCTACGGCCGCGGCCCCAACGGCGAAAAGTGGCAGCTCGAAGACGAGCTCAACGAGCTGCTCAAACTCAGCCAGCAGCTGCTCGACCCAGCCGACCATTTCTTTGTCGTAAATCTCTATTCCTTAGGGTTTTCGGCGCTTATTTTAGACAACCTCACGCAGGCCATTTTTCCCGGCCCCAAGGCCGTGCGTGAGCTGGGCGAGATATACTTGCACGACGCCAGCCAGCGCAAGCTGCCGCTGGGCACGTTTTGCCGGTTTGCCATTTAAACCACACCTGTCATTGCGAGCAAAGCGAAGCAATCGCACCAGCACGAAATCGTTCGGGAATCGTGCTGGTACGATTGCTTCGCTTTGCTCGCAATGACAGACACTTTATAGTATCGCACTTGACAGCTTATGCACGCACTATCTAATCACCGTCGCCTGGCCCTTATCGACATCGGTACCAACACCTTCCACCTCTTGATAGTGGAAGACCGGCCCGGCCAGCCGCCCCACGTATTGCTGCGCACCAAGGTGGGCGTGCGCCTGGGCGAGGGCGGCATCAGCCAGGGCGAAATACTGCCCGCGCCCTACGACCGCGCCCTGCAAACGCTGCGCGGCTTCAAGGAAGAAATTGAGCTGCACCAGGCCACGGAGGTGCGCGCCACGGCCACCAGCGCCATGCGCGTATCGCGCAACGGCCCCGATTTGGTGCGCGACATTCTGGAAACCACTGGCATTCAGGTCGAAGTAATTAGCGGCGAGCGTGAGGCCGAGCTCATTGCCAAGGGCATCCGGCAGGCCGTGCCGCTGGGCCAGGCCAACCACTTGCTAATGGACATCGGCGGCGGCTCGGTTGAGTTTATCATTGCCAACGAGGACACGATTTTCTGGAAGCACAGCTTCGAAATCGGCGCGCAGCGGCTGCTGGACCAGTTTTTTCCGGACCCCAGCGGCGTGTTTCCGCGCGCGCAGATGCAGGCCGAATTAGAATATGTGGCCGACAAGCTGGCCCCGCTCACGGCGGCCGTGGCCGAGTTTGGGCCGCTGGCCGGCCTGGTGGGCAGCTCCGGCAGCTTCGATACGCTGGCCGACCTGCGCGAGGGCCACATTCGCCGCGAGGCCGACCTGCCGCCCAGCACCGAGCTGCCCGTGGCCGATTTTGAGCGCCACTTCGCCCAGCTCCTCACCCTCGACCACGATGGCCGCGTGGCCCTGCCCGGCATGTTTCCCATGCGCGCCGATATGCTGGTGGTAGCCAGCGTCATCGTCAAATATGTGTTGACTACCTACGGTTTAACCAAGATTACCACGTCAGCTTCTGCCCTCAAAGAGGGCTTGTTGGCCGAGCTGCTAGGCCAGTAGCGCGAACTTTCCAGTTCGTGCGCGAGCAAAGCGAGCATCGTCGTTCGTGCGGCCCGGTTCCGCCTGCTCGTTGCGCTCGCGCACGAAGTGAAACTGTGCGGTAACAGCTTACGGCTTTTCTTTGAAGGTAATCGGCACCGTGAAGCTCACGGCCACGGCCTTGCCACTTTGCATACCCGGCACAAAGCGCGGCAGCTTCTGAATGGCGGCCAGCACGGCGTCATCATAAGCCGCGCTAAGGCCCTTCACAATTTTGGTATCGGTCACGCTGCCATCGGCCTGCACGGTGAAGCTGGCGAATACGCGGCCCTCTTGCTGCGGCCCGCCGGGGTGCACGAAGTTGTCCCGAATCTGCTGCACAATGGCACCCATGCCGTTGGCGGTAGGCAGACGCGGCATCTGGTCAACGTAGGTATAGACTTTATCCGCGTCGGCTCCACCAGCGGCTGATTGCGGCGTCGTAGTGAGCCTGGGCAGTGTCGGCGCATCACCCCGATGTATAATCGTCACGTTTCCATCTTTGTCGACCTGTATCATACGAGTCTCGTCCTTCCAGCCTTTGCCTCCGTTGTGTAGTGAATCCTGACGGATTGCCTCTTTAAAATTGGCGATTAGCATAGCCTTGCGGGCTTCTTTATCCACCACGGGTTTTACAACGTCGGCGTTTGTAGTGCGGCAAGCGGCCAGAAACAGCCCACCCAGCACGGGCAGGATAAGCCACTGCTTCCAGCGGCGCACGGGAATTTGATTTTGCAACATGGCAATTCGGGTTAAGGTAAAGGAAAAAATAAACGGCTGGAGCAAAGCAGCATAGCCGCTGCCCGCCACCCCACGCAGTGCCAGCCGGGCCAGCAAAGCGGGGTAGGGCGTGGCGGCTTCGGCCGGCGCAAGGGGGGTAGGCGACTGGGCGGCGGCTTGGTCGGCCAGCAGCTCGTGGGTGAGGCGCAGGGCCGGCAGCAGCAGGTGCGCGAAGGGATTGGGCCAGAGCATGGCCCGCCAGACTTCCAGCCAGAGCACGTCGTAGCTGTGGCCCTGGCGCACGTGGGCCAGCTCGTGGGCCAGCACCGGGGCCGCCTCAGCGGGCGTGAGGCCGGCCGTGTCATCCCAGAAAATGGTGCGGCCGAAAGAACTGGTGGGCAGCCGCCCGCCGGTGCGGGCCAGCACGTAGCCGGCCCGCTTCTCGCGCGGCAGGTGCCGCGTGGCGCGGTGCAGCCGCCAGCCCTGGTAGGCCAGCCGCCCCAGCAGCAGCCCTACCCCCCCCGCATACACCCAAGCCAGCCAGCCCCAACCGAAACCGCCGCCCGCCGCCACTGGGGCCACGGTGGGCAGCAGCAGCCCCGGCAAGGGGGGTAGGGCCGCGCTGGGCGCGCCGCTGCTCACCAGCCAGGCGGGCAGGGCCGGAAGCGGCAGCAGCGGCAGCACCGCCGCCACCAGCGGGGCCAGTAGCAGCAGCGCCCGGTTGTAGCCGAAGCAGCGCTCGCGGCGCAGCGCCAGCCGGTACACCAGCCACAGCGCGCCCAGCGGCAGCAGCGTGCTGCTCAGCCAGGTCAGGAGAGAGGAAGCGTTCATGTACGTTTGTTTTTCAGGTTGGCTTAGTAGTCGGGCCGATAGCTGTTCTCAGGCTAGTTATCAGCTACTTTTCGCTTGTCAGTCAGGTATTTAGTGGTCGTGCGCAAGCCCATATTATATACCTGCACGCTGTCGAGGGCACCGGCCGGCGAGTAGAATTGCCACTCGCCCAGCCAGTAGAAATGCGCGCCGTGGGGCTCATCCACGGTGCGCGCCCGGCCGCGGCGGGCCACTTGGCCGCTGGGATAGTAGTAGGCAATGTCGCTGAAGCCCTGGCGGCGGTAGCGCTCCTGGCGTTGCAGCTCGCCGGCCTGGCCATAGTAGCGCCAGCGGCCCACCGGGCGGCCGTGCCGGTAGCGTCCTTGGGTAAAAAGCTGGGTGCGCGCCTCGTCGTAGTAGGTGCGGTTGCGGCCTTGGCGCTGGCCGTGGCGGTCGAGGCGCTCGGCGGCGGTCCGGGGGCTGGCGCAGGCCGTGGCCAGGGCGCTGAGCAAAGCAAAAAGCAGAAACGAGCGCATGATGATAAAGATTTGATTAACTACGCTTTGTCTTCTTCCGCGTCCTCGTCCGCCGGGGCCGCGTCGGTGGCTTTGGCCTGGCGCAGCAGCGCATCGAGCTGGGCGGCATCCAGATTTTCGTCCTGCGCAAAAAAAGAAACCAGCTGCCCAAACGAGCCGCCGAAATAGCCCCGCAACAGCTTGCGCAGCGAAAAGCGCCGGTAGTCGTCCTGCGCCACCAGGGCGTGGTAGCGGTAGCCGCGTCCCACTGGCTCGTAGCCCACGAAGCCCTTCTGCTCCAGAATCCGCACGATGGTGCTCACGGTCGTGAGCGCGGGCAGCGGCGCGGGCAGCGCCGCCCGCAGGTCCTTGACCAGGCTGGGGCCGCGCTGCCACAGCAGCTGCATCAGCTGCTCCTCGGCGCGGGTGAGTTCGGGAAAGGGCGGTTGCATAAGGGAGGGGTAGGAAATTAATGCACAGTCAGAACTTGTTGCCAGCACCGGCGACCGGGTGCGTCGCGCACTTCAGCCACGTAGGTACCGGGTAGCAGGTTCAGGCTAACTATCCGTTCGCTGAGGCGCAGGCAATGCACGGCCACGGGTACGGCCCCGCGCTGGGTCTGCTTTTCGCGCTGCTCATATACCAGCAGCACTTGGGGCTGAGGCCGTAAGCTATCGGCCGGAATAAGGCAGCGGGTTAGCCGGGCGGCCCGGTCGCCAAAGCCGGTGCCGGTGCTGGCCAAACTCAGGCGATTAAGCACGTAGAGGTCGCAGGTGAGCGCCCGGTTGGGCAAGCTGGCCGCGGGCACCAGATAGGCCCCCGGTGGCAGCCGCGACCAACTGGCCGAACTGACCTGGGCAGCCTGCGTTTGCTCAATCGTGAGCGGGTCAACGCCCGACAGCTTCCGCACCCAGGTGGCCATTGATTGCGTAGAACCAGCTTCGTTGATGTGGCCGTGGCCAGCCAGCACTACTACCCGCGCTTTGGGATGAGGCCCCAGGCTAGCAGCCAGCAAGTTGCGCGCTTCGTCCTGCTCGCGGTCCTCGCTTATCGCATCATAGGCTACCAGCCGAAACCCGAGTTGCCGCGCCCGCCGGATAAGGTTGCCAAAATGGGGCTCGTTTGTGTAGAAGCCCGTGCTGGCTACCGGGTAGCCGCGCTGCCGTAGGCCCGCTGAATCGGCGGCCTCCAGCGCTTCCAGGGCCAGGTAGCGAAATCCTTGCTTGTAGAGCGCTGGTAGCAAGCTACCTACCAGCCAGCGCCCGCGCGGCTGGGTATGCTCTTCGTTGAACATCACTATTTGCCGCTGGCTGGTTTGGGCCAGAATGGCCGCCGCCGCTGGTAACGGTGCCTTAGCGGCCACCGCTAGCGACTGGCCATAGCCTGGCTGCTGGTGCCAGTAGTACGCCGCACTATCTGCCTCATCCGCCATAGCTGCGTAGGTAGCCAGGGCTTGCCAATAAAAGCCCGCTTGCTCAGCAGCTGGCCCGCGCACATAGACTGGTCGTAGCTGGCGCAACTCCAGCAGCGGCAGCAGGTAGTTGACCGAGCCGGCCGGCCCCATCCGAGCGGCTTTGCTCGCCAGCACGAACGGATTCTCCGGCGCGGGGTCCACCCAGGCGGTCCCTAGCAACCCTATGCCGAGCAGCCAGCTGGTTAAGCAGAACTTCATAAATATTTACCTAACGCTTACGAAAAGGGGATTTTGCGCAATGTATCGAAGGGTTAAATTACAGATTTTTAAAGAGTTATGATGTTTGCACACTGCGAAACCCTGCGCTTTAATCCTGCGAAACACTGCGCAAAATATATTTCCGCATATCGTGCGTAAAGTCTACTTATTTTGGAAAAAGATACTAAAATACCCCTGGCAGTCCTCATTTTATAAACCTGGCGAGCGCGGCTGCTAGCTCGTCGCCGCGCAGGTTACTAGCCACGATTTTACCGCTGGGGTCGATGAGAAAATTTTGCGGGATGGCCTTAACGCCGTACTGCTGGGCCGTGGGGCTGTCAAATCCGCGCAGGTCCGATATCTGCGTCCAGGGCATGTGGTCGTCGGCAATGGCTTTCACCCACTTGTCGCGGGTCCTTTCCTCATCCAGCGACACGCCCAGCACCTCAAAATTGCGGCCCTTAAAGGCTTCGTAGGCTTGGAGCACGGCGCCGCCCGGCAGGGTGCGCACCAGCTGGCCCAGAAATCCACCAGCACGTACTTGCCCCGGTAGTCGGCGAGCGACACCGGCTTGCCGCCGGGGGTGGGCTGGGTAAAGGCGGGGGCCTGCGCGCCGATGGCCGTGGCTTTGAGGCCGGCCAGTAGCTCGCCATATTGCTGGCCGGGGGGGCTCGCGCGCTGGGTGGGGGTAAGGGCGGCGTAGAGGGGCGCTACCTCAGCGTACTGCGGGAGAGCTATCATGCGCGCCTGCTCCAATGTCTCCAGGCTGACCCAGGAGGTGGGGTGGGCCTTCACGAACGCTAACCGGGCCTGGGCGTACTCCTGGTTGATGGCCTCGAATTGGGCCGGCGACTTGACCGTTTTAAATTTTGCCCCTACGGGCTCGACGGCCTCCGTCAGGCGCTGGTAGTCGGCCGTCAGCGCGCCGCCAGCCAAGCGGGCCGTGCGCAGAGAGTCAGCGCTGGTAACTACCACCGGGCCGGGCTCCAGAAACAAGCGGAGGCGGTCGGGCGACTCTATGAATACCCGGCGCATTTTACCTCCCAGCATTTTTTGCTGCCAGCCCGATTGCAACCGGCCCCGGCGCTCCAGCACCAGCGTAGCCGACTGGGGGTAGGGGGTAGTACCCTTCAGCTCAAACTGGCCCTGCCGGACCGTAGCCGAGTCAATGGTCTGCAAGCCGGTTAGCAGGTACACTTTGGCCGGCGCGCCAAGCTGCCCAATCTTGCCTTTTATCAGGTAAGGATAGGTGGCCGGCACTTGCGTTTGGGCCAGGGCTAAGCCGGGAGCGAGCAGCAGAAAGCCGATTAGGTAGTTCTTCATAAAGGGGTGGGGGAGGAGTAGGGTACAGCCCACGAAGAACTTGGCGCGAAAACGCCATCCTGCTGGGTGAAGTATCTAAAAGTTAATTAGTTGTTGGATAAGCTAATCAGTTAGGCATTCTGCCAGCCGCGCCGGCGGTCGGGGCGGCTAAGTACTGGTCTTGGGCGAAGGAAACGCGCAAGTCGGGCGGCCTCGTTTTCAGCTCCCTAATTTGCCAGTAGGGAAGTGTATGAATCAGAGAGGCGAAGTACGGAAGTTTTCAACGTAAATTTTAGTTTAAAACTAATTTATACGTTGAATTTTCATAAATTATTGACTATCAACACTAAATATTTCATTGCGCTGCGTGCTGGCTGGCCGGAGCGCGCAACCGCTACGTGGGCAAGCGGGCCAGGCGGTCGGAACCGCGACGCTTGGCCCTGGGTAGTGGCTTTTCCCTCGCCACGAGCTGCTTACTACGCGCCCGCCCGGAGCAATAGCGCGCCACTCCTCCTCAGCCCGCAGTAGGTTTGCGGTCGTTAACGCATTCTTTTCTGCCCCATGACCCTCCCCTACCAACAACTTTTCACCTTCGCCGAGCAAGTGTTCCTAGCGATGGGCTGCCCGCCCGAGGATGCCACGCTGGCTACCGAAACCCTGCTTTCGGCCGATTTACGGGGGGTGGACTCGCACGGCGTGGCGCGCCTCAGCGGCTACGTGCGCCTCTGGGGGGCGGGCCGCATCAACGCCCGGCCGCGGGTGGGCGTCACCTACGAAACGCCCAGCACGGCCGTGGTCGATGGCGACGGCGGCCTGGGCCTGGTGGTGGGCCCGCGCGCCATGCGCGTGGCCCTGCAAAAAGCCGCGCAGGTGGGCACCGGCTGGGTATCAGTCAAGAATTCCAACCACTTCGGCATTGCGGGCTATCATGCCATGCTGGCCCTGGCCCAGGATATGATTGGCATCGCCATGACCAACGCCTCGCCGCTGGTCGCGCCCACGCATTCATTGGATAGACTGCTGGGTACCAACCCCATCGCCGTGGCCGTGCCGGCCGGCGAGCAACCCGATTTCGTGCTCGACATGGCCACCACCACGGCCGCCAACGGCAAGCTCGAAATCGCCCAGCGTAAGGGCCTACCCATCCCCGAAGGCTGGGCCCAGGACGCGGCCGGCCACGCCAGCACCGACGCCAACGCCGTGAGGAATGGCGGCGCGCTGCTGCCGCTGGGCGGGGCCACCGGCTCGCACAAGGGCTACGGTTTGGGCGCGGTGGTGGATATTTTTTCGGCCGTGCTGAGCGGGGCCAACTACGGGCCGTGGGTGCCGCCGTTCGTGGCGTTTTTGCAGCCGCCGGCCGACCCGGTGGGCCAGGGCATCGGGCACTTTTTCGGGGCCATGCGGGTGGATGCGTTTCGGCCCGCCGCCGAGTTTAAGGCCCACATGGACAACTGGATAACGACCTTCCGCCAGGCCCGCGCCACGGAGGGCCAGCACGTGCTCATCCCCGGCGACCCCGAGCGCGAAACCGCCGCCCACCGTTTAGTGAATGGCCTACCCCTGCTTGATGCCGTGGTGCGGGATTTGGAGGGGGTAGGGGCGAAGTTCGGGGTGAAACTGTAGTCTTGATTTCAAGCAAAAAAGAACGTCATGCTGGGTTTATCGAAGCATCCCTACCGCATCGTTGGGTTACTAACCCTTTCGGCGTGGTAGAGATGCTTCGATAAACTCAGCATGACGTTCTTTATTCGCTAGCTATTGCAATAGCCAGTAACTAAAACAACTAGCCTTTCAGCTGGCTGGCGGCCGAGCTGAGGGCCTGGCCAAGCTGCGTGAGCTTCTCCTTGCTCTCAGCCGTGGCCGATGAGGCGGCCTTGGTGGTGTGCTCGCCTAGCGTTTTCAGGCTGCTGGCGATGGTGTGGCTGTCGCCGCTCGAAATAGCAGTATTTAGCTTCTCCAACTCCGAGCTGATGCCCGAAAGCTGCGCGTTGCCGTGCAGGGTCTTAATCCAGCCCTGAATGTTGGGGCCGGCCGCGCCGGCGGCGCTGGAGAGACCGCCTTTCAGGGCGTTAATGGTGGCGTCGAGTTGGCTGGTGGAATCTGCCATTGTGGTAAAGGAAAAAATGAGGTGAAAATGTAGCGTATCAACCTGCGGCCGGGGGCGTTGTTGGCCGAACAGCGTGCAACATTCCGGCTTTATCTAAAAAAACATTTTTTAATTGCTCAGTTTATCCGCAAAGCCGTTCCCAACGTGGGGCTGAGCGTAAGTTGCGGCATGATTTGTCGCGCTGCCCTGCTGCTGGCCGGCTCCCTGCTGCTGGGAGCCTGCGCCCCCACCGACCTGGCCACCCCGCCCGACGTGGCGATTCCGGCCGCCTGCCGGCCGCCCGCACCGTTCACCGTGCAGCACCCGGCCTGGGCCACCAACGCCAGCCTCTACCAGGTAAATGTGCGCCAGTACACGCCCGAGGGCACGTTTCGGGCTTTTGAGAAGCACCTGCCGCGCCTGCAAAAGATGGGGGTAGGGATTCTGTGGCTGATGCCGGTGCAGCCCATTGGGCAAGAAAACCGCAAGGGCACGCTCGGCAGCCAGTATTCGCTGCGAGACTACCGCACGGTGAACCCCGAGTTTGGCTCACTGGCTGATTTGCAGCATCTTATTGCCGAAGCGCACCGCCTGAAAATGCACGTTATCCTCGACTGGGTGGCCAACCACACCAGCTGGGACAGTGAGCTGAGCCAGCAGCACCCCGACTGGTTTACGAAGGATGCCAAGGGTAATTTTCAGCCGCCCGTGGCCGACTGGCAGGACGTGATTGACCTCGACTACTCGAAGCCCGACCTGCGCCAGTACATGACCCAAAGCATGGCGTATTGGGTAAAAGACGTGGGTTTCGACGGCTTCCGCTGCGACGTGGCCGGCCTGGTGCCCACCGATTTTTGGAACGCCACGCGGACCGAACTGGAAAAAATAAAGCCCGTGTTCATGCTGGCCGAGTGGGACGAATTGCACCATCCACCCTTCCTCAAAAAAGGCGAATTCACCCCCAACACGCACCTGCTCGAACGGGCGTTTGACGCTACCTACGCGCTCCGGCTGCACTACCTGATTGACAGCATCGCATAGGGCAAGCGGCCGGTGACGGCCCTACCCCCCTACTTTGCCGCCGAGCGCCGGATGTACCCGGCCGGCGTGTATTTGATGAACTTCACGTCGTCGCACGACGTGAACAGCTGGGACGACCCGGAAGGTATTCGCCTGGGAGCCAATGCGCAAGCATTCGCCGTGCTCACGACGCTGCTACCCGGCATTCCGCTGGTGTACAGCGGTCAGGAAGCAGCTTCGACCAAGAAGCTGCGCTTTTTCGACAAGGATACTATTCAGTGGAATGGCTACCCGCTGAACGCGTTTTACGCCGTGCTGCTGCACCTCAAGCAGCGCAGCGCGGCCCTGCGCAACGGCGATGCCTGCGCCAAATTCACGATTGGGCCCGCGCCGGCCGAGTGCTTTGCCTTCGAGCGGGCCAGCGGCGACGGAAAGGCGCGGGTGTGGACGGTCATTAACCTGGGCGCGCAGCCGCAGACCCTACCCCGCCCGGCCGGGCTGGTAACCGACGCCTTTGCTGACGTGGGCTCGCCGCTCGAAGGCCCTACCCTCGCGGTGCCGGCCCACGGCTGGCGCGTGCTCACGACCCGGCCGTAAAGAGTTAAGAGTTAAGAATTGAGAGTTAAAACACGACCCTACCTTTTAACTCTTAACTCATAGGACTTACGCAAAAGTCGGTTGTCCTTGCGAGCAAAGCGAAGCAATCGCACCCGAACGATACTCGCGCCAGTCGTTCTGGGGCGATTGCCGCGCTTCGCTCGCAAGGACAACCGACTTTTGCGTAACTCTTAACTCTTAACTCCTAACTCCTAACCTATGCCCGATGCCTCCCGCTTTGTGGTGCGCCACCCCGAGTGGGCCGCCAACGCCACTATTTACGAAGTCAATGTGCGCAACTACACGCCCGAGGGCACGTTTCGGGCCTTTGAGGCGCACCTGCCCCGGCTCGCCAAAATGGGCGTCGTTATCGTGTGGCTGATGCCCATTCACCCCATTGGTGAAACCGGGCGCAAGGGCTCACTGGGCTCGCCTTATGCCGTGCGCGACTACCTGGGGGTGAACTCCGAATTTGGCACATTGGAGGATTTGCGGCACCTCGTGCAAACGGCGCACGATCTGGGCCTCAAGGTTATCCTCGATTGGGTGGCCAACCACACCAGCCGCGACAACGCGCTCATCGACCAGCACCCCGACTGGTACCAGCACGACGCTCAGGGCCAGCTGGTGCCGCCCGTGGCCGACTGGACCGACGTGGTAGCCCTCGACTACACCAACCAGGAAATGCGTGCCTACATGGTGGACGCCCTGGCTTATTGGGTGCGCGAGGCCGCTATCGACGGCTACCGCTGCGACGTGGCCGGCCTGGTGCCCACCGACTTCTGGGACGAGGCCCGGCCGGCGCTGGAAGCCCTCAAGCCCGTGTTTATGCTGGCCGAATGGGACGAGTTATACCCTTCGGGCGGGCTGACCTGGGAGGAATTTAACGCCGATACCGAGCTGCTGGAACGAGCCTTTGACATGAGCTTCGGCCTGCGCCTGCACTACCTCCTCGACCAGATTGCCGAAGGCAAGACCGCGCTGGCCGATATCGATACCTACCTGGCCGCCGAACGGGCCAAATACCCGTCCTCGGTGTACCTGATGAATTTTACCAGCAACCACGACGTGAACAGCTGGGACGGCACCGAGTACGAGCGCCTGGGGCCGCTGGCGCTGCCCTTTGCCGTGCTCACGGCGCTGCTGCCGGGCATGCCCATGCTGTATAGCGGCCAGGAAGCGGGGCTGAACCGCCGGCTGGCTTTCTTCGACCGCGATACGATTGAGTGGGGCGCCTACCCCCTCCAGGATTTTTATACCCGGCTTTTGCAGCTCAAAAAGCGCCACCCGGCCCTGCGCAACGGCGATGCGGCCAGCCACTTCCAGCGCCTCAGCGGGCCGGCCGGCCTCTACGGCTTCGTGCGCGAAAAGGGCGGCGCGGCCGTGGTAGTGCTGGTAAACGCCACCGCCGAGCCGCTGGTACTGCCGGGCCAGAAGATGCTGGTGCCGGCCCAAAAGGGCCTGTTCGACGTGTTTAGCGGAGCGCAATGCACCCTGGCGCAACCATCGGCGCGCACGGTGCCGGCCCACGGCTGGCGGGTTTTCCGCACCCGCGACTAGGCGCGGTTTCAGAGTAAGCGCCCTAACAGAACGTCGTTCCGAGGCTAAAAGAACGTCATTCCGAGCTTGCCGAGGAATCTCGCGCGCGCCGTTCGAGTGTCGTTCTACGATGCGGGCAAGATTCCTCGGCAAGCTCGGAATGACGTTCTTTTAAGGCGCTTCTTATTACGCTTACTCCGGCGAGTTCGCTCCGCGCCAGCCCTACCCCCCCTTGCTATGCCCTACGTCTTTCTATTCCTCGCCATTCTCAGCGAAGTCATTGGCACCACCGCGCTCAACGCATCCAACCAATTTACCCGCCTGTGGCCCAGCTTATTGACTATAGCCGGCTATGGTCTGGGATTTTATTTTTTTAGCTTTGCGCTCAAGGCCATTCCCCTGGGCGTGGCGTACGCCATTTGGGGAGGGGTAGGGATTGTGCTGGTCACGCTCATCGGCTTCTTGCTTTTCAAGCAGCGGCTCGACCTGCCGGCCCTGGCGGGCATCGCGCTCATCGTCAGCGGCGTGCTGGTGATGCAACTCTTTTCCAAAACTATTTCGCACTAATCCTTGCTCTGCACTATGCGATGGACCATCTTATCCTACGCTCCCCAGCATACCGGACCCCTACGGCAGCTTTACCTGGAAGCCCGGCAGACCGCCTTTACCTGGCAAGACCCAAATCGGTTTGGACTGCCGGACTTTGACCGCGTTATCGAAGGGGAGAAGCTCCTGGTAGCCACGCACCAGGAAATGCCCATCGGGTTTATTGCCTGGTGGCCGCCCGATAACTTCGTGCATTCACTTTTCATTGCGCCATCCTGGCAAAGACAAGGCGTTGGGCGGGCGCTGCTACAAGCGGGACTAGCCCGGATGGCCCGGCCCGCTGCGCTCAAGTGCCTTCAGGCAAACCAGCCCGCCCTACGCTTTTACCTCGCTCAAGGCTGGACAATAACCGGTGCCGACGAAGACCCCGATGGTGTCTACTACTTGCTTTCATTCACCGAAGAATCCCTACCAGGCAGCAAGCGATAAGCCTACTGCCTGATTGGGATTCTATGGTTAGAGCGTACCGGAATTACTCGGGCAGCTTCAGCGCCCGCCAGGTGTTGTTGTAGCGGTTCACGTCGGGCAGAATGTTGGTCGGGTTGAGCACCACCTGCGTGAGGGGGGTAGTAGTGTTGACGCGGAACGTCCAGGTGCCGCCGCGCTGCCAGATTTCGACGGGCAGGCGTACGGTGGTCTTCTTGCCGCCGGTTTCCATGATTTCGGCGGTGACGGGCATGGCGGCCTGACCCTTGTTTTCGATGGTGATGAGCGCGCCCTTAGCGGGGTCCTGGTTCACGTAGGCCACGCTCTGCACGGCCTGGTCGAGCAGCCAATTCTCAAAAAACCACTCGTGGTAAAACCACGACAAGTCTTCGCCGGCCACCTCATTCATGGTGCGAAAAAAGTCGCGCGGCTGCGGGTGCTTGAAGGCCCAGCGCCGGATGTAGCTGCGAAACGCGTAGTCGAACCGCTCGGGACCCAGAATTTCCTGGCGCAGTAAATACAGGCCGTAGCCGGTTTTGGAATACGCCGCGAAGCCCAGGTTGCGGGCCTGCGTCACGTCGGGCACGGTGTAAGGCGGGTCCATGCCGGGCTGCTGCATCTGGTACGTCACGCCGGGCGCGAGGCGGGCCGGCACGTCGCCCTGCTCCTTGTATTCCCCATTATTGAAGTTCTGACTGGCCAGGATGTTGATAAACGTGTTAAAGCCCTCGTCCATCCACGGATATTTGCGCTCGTTCGAGCCCACAATCATCGGAAACCAGTTGTGGCCAAACTCGTGGTCGGTCACGCCCCAAAGGCTGCCCTTGGTGGCCTTCGCGCCGCAAAACACGATGCCCGGATATTCCATGCCGCCCACCACGCCGGCCACGTTGGTCGCCACCGGGTAGGTGAATTCGTACCACTGCTTGGAGTTGTACTCGATGCTCTTCTTCACGTATTCCGTCGAGCGGTTCCAGGCCGTATCCTGGGCCGCCTCCACGGGGTAGAGCGACATGGCCAGCGACTTGCGGCCGCTGGGCAGGTTCATCTTAGCGGCATCCCACACGAAAGCCGACGACGCGGCCCAGGCCACGTCGCGCGCCTGCTGGCACCGGAAGTGCCACGTCAGGCGGCCGTTTTTGCCGGCCGGGCGCGAGCCAGGCTGCGTCACCTCGGCGGGCGTGCGCACCAGCACCGTTTTGTCGGAGCGGGCGGCCTCGGCCAGGCGCTTTATCTGGCTGGCCGTCAGCACTTCGGCAGGGTTCACCAGCTCGCCCGAGCCGCCCACCAGGTAGTTGGCCGGCACGTTGAGGGTGTAGTCGAAGTTGCCGTAGTCGAGGTAAAACTCGGCCGACATATACGGCAGCGTGTTCCAGCCCGAAATATCGTCGTAAACCTCCATGCGCGGGTACCACTGCGCCACCTCAAATATTTCGCCGTTCGGCGTCTTCAGGCGGCCCAGGCGGTCGGCCCCGTACTCCGGGATGTTGAAGCCGTAGGCGATGTTGATTTTGAGCTTGTCGCCCTTGGGCCGCATCGGCTCGGGCAGAATAATCTGCATCCGCGTGTCGCTGACGCGGTAGTTGGCCTGCATCTTCTTGCCGTGCAGCTCAATCTGGACCGTGCGCAGCGAGTCGCCGCCCTGGAAGCCGCGCGCCGCGTTGCCGAAGCGCCCGCCGGCCGGCGGCGTGGCCGCCGCCCCGCGCGAGTCGGCCCGAAACAGGTTCTGGTCCACTTGCAGCCACACGAAGGGCAGCTCGTCGGGGCTGTTGTTGGTGTAGGTGATGTTGACGGTGGCCGTCACGCGGGCCGCCTTTTCGTCGAGGCTGGCGGCAATCTGGTAGTCGGCCGCATTTTGCCAGTAGGTAGCGCCGGGCTTGCCGCCGCCGGTGCGGGTCGCGGGCGCGGTCTGGTCCAGAAAGTCGGGCTGAAACAGCGCCCGCGCATCGTAGGGCGGCAGGTTGGCGGGGGGCGAGGGTAGGGGCGCGGGCCGCTGCGCCTGGGCCGTGGCCGCGTCGAGCAGCAGCGCCGCCCCAGCCAGCAGCCTGGTAAATGAATTTTTTTTCATGAAAAAGGATAAGGCAAAGACCTTTGCGCCAAAAGTAGCGACCCCAGCGAAAGACCAGGCACCCGAAGCGCCGCTTTTTTGCCAGAGTTGCTTTTAGCCGCGCTAAAGACTCCCTACCCTCCCCAAAGCTGCTTTAATAACTGCTGTTATGCCACGGGGAGTAGCGCGAACTTTGTAGTTCGCGCTACTCCCCGTGGCCATCTCGAATAAGATAGGGCGTAACAGCAGGTAGTAAGACAAAAGTGCTAAGTAATAAGAGTAGTATTTTTTACTTAAACATTAGTATACTTAGTTATTTTTACTTATTTATTTACTCACTACTGCTACGCAGTCGGGGTCGCCCTCCGCGTGACCCCGACTGCGTAATATCAGTTACTTAATGCACCACGTTTTCGGCCAGCACCAGGAAGCCGCAGCCCGCCAGGTCCAGAAACCTGGCTTCGTCGGGCCGGATAATTTCCAGGTAGCGCGGAGCTTCGAACACCTTGCCGATGTCCTCCACCATGTCGAACCACAGCTCGGTGGTGCCGTCGTAGGCGGGCGGCGGCAGGCCCGGCAGGTGCAGCGGCACGGTGTGGCCCTGCATGTAGCGGCGCACGTACTGCCGCACCTCGGGCAGCGCCATAAACAGGGGCGCGTGCTGGGTTTTGTGATAAGCCACAAACGCTTCGTGGCTCATATCCGGGCGCTTGCGCAGCAGAATGGTGAATTTTATCATGGTCATTTGGGGGTAAAAAGAACGGGGCAAAGGTCCGCCCCTACCCCCCTCCTATTCGTTGACTTCGGTTAAGAAAGCGCCCTACCCCCGCCGGCTCAGCCGCCGCCTAATCCGGCTCAGCGACTCGGGCTGAATGCCCAGGTACGAGGCCAGGTGAAACTGCGACACCTGGCCCAGCAGGGCCGGCTGGGTGGCCCGCACGTGGGCGTAGCGCTGGGCGGGCGTCAGAAATTGCAACAGCTCCGTGCGCTCACTGGCCTGCTGGTACACGTGCTCGGCCATGAGGCGGCCAAACCGCTCCCACACCGCCGACTCGCGGTAGAGCCGCTGCACGTCGGCATAAGCAAAGGCCAGTAAATCACTGGCTTGCAGCGCCTGCCAGGCATAGCGCGAGGGCCGCTGCGTGAGGAAGCCCTGAAAATCGGTGAGAAAGCCGGGGGCCGCCGCGAAGCGGGCGTTGACTTCCCGGCCTTCCGCATCGACATAATACAGGCGCAGCAGGCCGGCGCGCGCAAAAAATACGTGCCCGCACACCTCGCCGGGCCGCAGCAGGTAGTCGCCCTTGGCCACCGCGCGCCCGGTAGCCAGGGGTAGCAACAGGTCAAAATCGGCCGCCGACATGGGCAGCAGCGTGGTGACAAAGGCTCGGAGCGCGTCCATTAACAAGGGAGGGGTAGGGCGGGATATATTGTCATGAAGTTAGTTGTGAAAGTCGGAGCGGTTTTCAAGTCGCTGCCTAGCCCGCAAAGGCAATTACCGGGAAACTGCGCCGAAACGCCCGTTACTTTGCGCATGGCTTCTCCTCCCAACTCATTGCGCCTGCTGGGTGTGCATCACATTGCCATCATCTGCGCCGACTATGCCGTTTCGAAGCGGTTTTATACCGAAGTGCTGGGGTTGGAAATTATCCGCGAAGTGCACCGCGCCGCCCGCGCTTCCTACAAGCTGGATTTGGCTTTGAACGGGCAGTACGTCATCGAGCTGTTTTCTTTCCCTACCCCCCCGCCGCGCCCCAGCCGCCCCGAGGCCACGGGCCTGCGCCACCTGGCCTTCGCGGTGGCCGACGTGGCGGCCGCCGCCCGGCACCTGGTGGCGCACGGCGTGGCCTGCGAGCCCGTGCGGACGGATGAGCTGACGGGCCGGCGCTTCACCTTTTTCCAGGACCCCGACGGGCTGCCGCTGGAGCTTTACGAAGCTGACTTATGAAAAAAAGCTACTTCCTGCTGCTCTTGCTGGCACTGGCTGGCTGCGCCGGCACCCGCCCGCCTACCCACCCCCTGGCCGCCGATAATTACTGCGAGCCGCCGCTGCTCTACCACTACGACCCGGCCCTGGCCCCGCAAACCGACCTGGCCGTGGCCCTTACCCCGGCGCTGCTGGCCCGCTACCCCCGCCGCACCCTGCTCACGGCCAACGCCCTGGGTTTGCTGCCCGGCCTGCGCCAGCTGCTGGCCCTGCAAGCCGCCGCCCGCCAGCAGCCCGGCCCGGCCGCCGCGCTGGCCGTGGCCGAGCAGCGCCAGCGCCTGCTGGCCCAGGTGGTGCTGG
This sequence comes from Hymenobacter psoromatis, assembly GCA_001596155.1. Taxonomy (NCBI): domain Bacteria; kingdom Pseudomonadati; phylum Bacteroidota; class Cytophagia; order Cytophagales; family Hymenobacteraceae; genus Hymenobacter; species Hymenobacter psoromatis. The sequence continues at coordinate 2,397,838 of CP014771.1, forward strand.
CCGGCACCACCATCGGCAGCGTGGCCGCCGAGCTGGATTGCGAAGGCGAGCGCGCCGACCAGCTTTCTACCTACCTGGCCAAGCTGGATAGCCGCCGCGTGCAGCGCTACAACACGTTTTCGCTGCTGGCGGGGGCTGGCAGCGGCATCGGGGCCACGGTGGCCAGCGCCCAGGGCGGGCAGTACGGCTTCGCCATCGGGGGCGGCGTGCTCACGGCGGTTCTGGGGCTACTGGCCCTCAAGCCACCCAAATACACGGCCGATTTTCAGCACCCGCGCAACTTGCTGACCGCCGTGTGGACTGAGCAGGCCGACTCGGCCCGGTGGCCGCCCAGCCTGTGGTATCTGCTCACGAACCCGGCGTTCAGCAACTACGGCCGGGCCAGCATCGCCCACAACACGCGCCTGCGCTGGCAGCACTACGGCCCGCTGGCCCACCCCGACTCGAAGGCCAGCCAGCAGCTGGCGGCCCTGCTCTTCGGCTCCGGCGGCCAATATTCGGGCGACCAGCTCGCCGTGCGGGCCGACCTGCTCAACGAGCTGCAAGCCGCCGTGCGCCTCTTCGACCAGGAGCGGCAAAGCTTATTGCTGACGCTGAACGAGGAGTGAGCTACTCCCTACCCCCCTCCAACACCCGGATGATGTTGGCGGTCGTGTCCACTTCCCCGATGCGGGGAAAAATAACCCGCAGGCTGTTTTCCTGGGCGCTGGCTACCATATCCGTCATGGCGTCCTGGGCGAAGGTCAGGTTGTAGCCGCGCTCATTGGCGGCGCGGGCGGTGCTCTCGACCCCGATGCTGGTGGACACGCCCGCCAGCACGATGCCCGTTACGCCGCGCTGCCGCAGCGCCTCCTCTAGCCCCGTGTTATAAAAAGCGCCCCAGCTGTGCTTGGTAATTCGGATATCATCGGGCGCGGGCGCGATTTCGGGAGTCAGTGCGAGCGCTTCGGGTGGAAAAACGGTGCGCGCGGGCCGCTGGGCGTCGTTGCGCAGGTCGGGCCGGTTGGCAGGGTCCACGGTGACGAGCACCACGGGCTGGCCCGCCCGCCGAAACGCGGCCAGCAGTTGGCTGGCATTGGCCAGCACGCCACCAATGGGGTCCACGACGGGCATTTGGACTATCGCCTGCTGCAAGTCAATCAGCACGAGGGCGGTGTTTTTATCGAGGGCAGTTACCATGAGAAAAGGGAAGGTGATTAAAAATTAAAAATGATAAATTAAAAATCTGATTGTCTGATTGCTGTTTCGGTGCAAAAGAGCCTTACGCCCGCACGGCCTAGGCAGCCTGGGCGACCGGCAGGGGGGTAGGGGCCGCCGGCGCGGCGGCGCGGGTCTGGCGCAGGTTGCGCAAATACAGCAGCCCGATGAGCAGCGCTAACCCGCCCTCGGCCAGCACGGTGGCGCGCACGCCCACCCGCTGCGACACCGCCCCCACCGCCAGGCTGCCCAGCGGCAGCGCGCCCGTGTACATCAGCACGTAGAGGCTGATGACGCGCCCGCGCATGGCCGGCTGCACGGTAGTTTGCAGTAGCGTCACGTTGAGCGTATTCTGCACCATCATCCCGAACGAGCTTCCCACCAGGAAAGCCAGCGCCAGCCAGTACCAGGGCGTGTAGGCAAACAGTAGCAGCCCTACCCCCAGCACGAAGGCACCAATGGTCATCACCCGGTTGAGGTCGGTGCCGGGGGGTAGGGACGTGAGGTAGAGTGCCGCCGCGAAGCCGCCCAGCCCCATAGCGCCGTCGAGCAGGCCGAAGGTGGCGGCCGTGCCGTGAAAAACATCCTTCGCAAACACCGGCATGAGCGTGGCGAAGGGCAGCACCAGCAAGGCCATCAGCCCGATAGAGAGCAGAATAAACCGAATGGCCGGCGTGTCGCGCACGTAGCGCAGGCCGTCGGCCAGCTCGTCGCGCAGGGCCTGCGGGCGCGGCTTGGGCACGAAGGCCGGCAGCCGCAGCGCCAGCAGCGACCCAATGACGGCCACGAAGCTGAGCGCGTTCAGCCCGAAGCAGGCCGCCGCCCCCAGCCGCTCGATGGCGAAGCCCGCCACGGCCGGCCCCAGCAGCTTGCTCAGGTTCACCATCGTCGAGTTGAGAGCCACCGCGTTGGGCAAATCCTGCTTGTCGGCCACCAGCTCATACACCAGCGACTGCCGGGCGGGCACGTCGAAGGCGTTGATAATGCCCAGCACCGCGCTCAGGCCAATGATTTCCCACACCGCATCCTGCTTATCAAAAAACACGGCCAGCGCCAGCAACGCGGCCTGCGCCAGCGAGAGCACCTGCGTGGCCAGCAGCACCCGGTAGCGGGCGTAGCGGTCGGTCACCACGCCCCCGAGCAGCGAAAACAGCGCCGACGGAAAGAGCGTGGCAAACACGCTCACGCCCAGCATCAGCTTGGAATGCGTCTGGGCGTATACCACCCAGCTTACCGCCGTTTTTTGCATCCAGGTGCCCAGCAAGGACAAGGATTGCCCGGCAAAAAACAGGCGAAAGTTGCGGTTGCGCAGCGCGCGAAAGGCTTCGGATTTCATGCGGTAGTCAGTCAATTTCTACTAGCCGGGCCAGCACTCGCACGGCCTCTTCCAGGGTAGCCAGCTCCGGGGCCGAGCAGGTAGCTTGCAGCGCCCGACCCAGCCAGTCGCTGACTTCCCGGCGCACGGCCGGGATGAGAGCCTGCCCGGCGGCCGTGAGGCCGATACGCACCTTGCGCCGGTCGGTAGCTTCGGGCTGCCGCGTGAGGTAGCCTAGCGCATCGAGGTGGCTCAGTATCTGCGACATGGATTGGGTGGTGACCTTTTCGCGGGCAGCCAATTCGCTGGGCAGCAGCGACCCATGCTGGGCCAGCTGCTTGATAACTGCCCGCTCGGTGAGCGAGAGCCGGCCGGCCGTAGGCGAGTGCGTGCGCAGCTTTTTGGCCAGCCGCGACACGACCGTTTGCAGCTCGGCGGCCAGGTGCTGCGGGTCGGGTAGGTTGGGCATACTTGCAAGTAAACTTGTTAGTTTACTTAACAAATGTACGACACTTTTTTATAAAGCCGTGCAGACTGGCCGCCCGCCACGGGGTAGGCCCCGCGCCCTACCCCCCGCCAACCCAATGCCCGGTCGCGGGTTATAATCCTGGCCGCGCTCGCGGACCAGCTCCTTCTTCCTTTTTCCTTGATATAATGGCAACTCATCGTGAACTCGGCCACTCCGGCCTGCAACTTGCCCCGCTCGTGCTGGGCGGCAACGTCTTTGGCTGGACGGCCGACGAGCAAACTTCCTTCGCCGTGCTCGATGCCTTCGTGGCGGGCGGCGGCAACGCGATTGACACGGCCGACGTGTACTCGGCCTGGGTGCCCGGCCACGAAGGCGGCGGGCAGTCTGAAACCGTCATCGGCAAGTGGCTGAAGCAGCGCGGCCGGCGCGACGACGTGCTCCTCTTCACCAAAGTGGGCATGGACCTCGGCGATGGCAAAAATGGCCTGGCGAAAGACTACATCAAACGCGCCGTAGAAGCCTCGCTCCAGCGCCTGCAAACCGATTATATTGACCTCTACCAGAGCCACCAAGACGACGAGAGCCTACCCGTGACCGAGCCCCTCGAAGCCTACGCCGAGTTGCTGAAGGAAGGGAAAATCCGCGCCATCGGGGCCAGCAACTTCTCGCCCCAGCGCCTGCAAGCCGCTCTGGATGCGGGGGGTAAGAACGGCCTGCCGCGCTACGAAAGCATCCAACCCGAGTACAACCTCTACGAGCACGAGACTTTTGAAAAGGACGACTTGCCGCTGGTGCAGGCCAGCGGCATCGGCGTGATTCCGTATTTTGGGCTGGCTTCGGGCTTCCTCACCGGCAAGTATCGGAGCGAAGCCGACTTGCAGAAAAGCCCGCGCGGCGCGGGCATCGGCAAAAAGTATTTGAACGACAAAGGCTTCCGCATTCTAAAAGCGCTGGACGCGGTGGCCGCCCGCCACGGCATCAGCCAGGCGCAGGTGGCGCTGGCCTGGCTCATGCAGGCTCCCGGCATCACGGCCCCCATCGCCAGCGCCACCAAAGTGGCGCAGGTGCAGGAGCTGCTAAAGGCGATGGACGTGCGCCTGACGCCCCAGGACGCGCAGGAGTTGCAAGCCGGCCCTGCATACTAACTCCATAATTAGTCACTCGTCATTAATCCAGGACTTACGCAAAAGACGTTTGTCATTGCGAGCGAAGCGCGGCAATCGCAAACGTCTTTCGCGTAAGTCCTATAATCACTAAAAACCATGTCTTACTCCAACACCCAGGTCAAGCTGGCTTCGCGGCCCACAGGCGAGCCTACCCCCGCCAATTTCACCATCGAAGCCACCGAGGTGCCCGCCGTGCGGCCGGGCCAGGTGCTGGTCAAAAACCAGCTGCTCTCGCTCGACCCGGCCATGCGCGGCTGGATGAACGCGGGCAAAAGCTACCTGCCGCCGATTGGTATCGGGGAGGTTTTTCGGGCGCTGGGCGCGGGCCAGGTGGTCGAAAGCCAGCATCCGGCCTTTGCGGTGGGCGACTACGTGGCTGGCGGCGTCATGGCGCAGCAGTACCTGCTGAGCGACGGCGCGGCGGCCGCTGACCCGGCCAGTCCCGCCTTTTTGCAGAAAATAGACATCCAGCAGGCTCCCCTCGAAACCTACCTCTCCACCCTCGGGATGCCGGGCATGACCGCCTACTTCGGCCTGCTGAACACCGGCCAGCCTAAGGCCGGCGAAACCGTGGTGGTCAGCGCCGCGTCCGGGGCGGTGGGTAGCGTGGTGGGCCAAATCGCCAAAATCAAGGGCTGCCGCGTGGTGGGCATCGCCGGCGAGCCGGAAAAGTGCGCCTACTGCGTGCAGGAGCTGGGTTTCGACGCCTGCGTGAACTATAAGTCGGCCGACTTTGCCCAGGAGTTGAAGGCCGCCTGCCCCGAGGGTATTGACGTGTATTTTGATAACGTGGGCGGCGACATTCTGGACCTGGCCCTGAGTATGCTGCGGCTGCACGCCCGCGTGGTCGTCTGCGGGGCCATCTCGCAATACAATAACACGACGCCCATCAAAGGCCCCGCCAACTACCTCTCGTTGCTTATGAACCGCGCCCGCATGGAAGGCCTCGTGGTGTTTGACAACGCTGCCCACTACGCCGAGGCCGCCCACGAAATGGCCGGCTGGCTGCGCGCCGGCCAGCTTCAAGCCCCCAAAGTGCAGACCGAGCACGGCCTCGAAAACTTCCTGCCCGCGCTGCTCAAGCTGTTTTCGGGCGAGAATTTCGGTAAGCTCGTGCTGGCAGTGTAAGGGTAGGGCAGCCGTTTGCACATCGCGTAAGTGCTGGCAGAAGTGCAGAGCCTAGTGCTGGTCGGCTACGTTGGCGGGGCTGTTAGCCACTGGGTTGTTGCGCTGAGCACTGGCCCGCACCACGGTATTTTGGCCGGCCGCAAGCAGCCAGTGGCCCTGGCGTTTCACCAGCACCAGCGTGAGCAGGTCGTCGTCGTCGCCTTCCTGGTTGGTGCCGTGGTTGATGCCGTCGGGCGGGTAGAACGTGCCCACGTGGCAGTACATATTTACTACCGCCACGCCCGGCGCGATGGTGCGCACCGTGGGCGCACCGGGCCGAAATTTGACGCCTTTGAAGATGGTATCGAAAATCTGCTGGTGGGCCTGCTGCACCTGGGCACGGCCGCGCCACCACATGCCCACGATGTTGACCCAGCTCACGTCGGGCGTGGTGTAGGCGGCCATGTCGGCAAAGTGATGGTTGGTGTAGTTGGCCGTCATGCGCGCCACCGCCTGGCGGATGGCGGCCTCATCGGCGGCGGGGGTTTGGGCCGAAGCGCGGCCGGCCAGCAGCAGCAGGCCCAGGCTCAACAAGCAGGTTTTCATGGGGGTAGGGAAGTTAATGATAGCGCAAAGTTCCTACCCCCTCCCCCACTCGTGGTAGTAAAAAACCGACATTCTCAGCCGGCCAGCGCCAGGCGGGTGTGCCGGGCATCGGCGGCCAGCAGTTGCGGCGGCGTGACGCCGGCAAAGGCCTTGAAATCGCGCACCAAATGGCGGTAGTCGTAGTAGCCCGTTTGCACGGCCACGGTCAGCCAGTCGAGGTCGGGCTGCCGCTCCTTCAGCCGGAAAGCCTGGTCGAAGCGCACGATGCGGGCGTGCAGCTTAGGCCCCATGCCCACCCGCTCGATGAAGCTGCGCTCGAACTGCCGGGGGCTGAGGCACACCTCATGCGCCAGCTGCTCAATGGGTTGCGCGGCCCAGGAGCCCAGCAGCTGCGGCAGCAGCGCATCGAGGGGCCGGGCGGGGGGTAGGGCTCGCCGGGCGGCGCGCAGCAGGTAGCTTTCGACGGTGGCCACCATCTGGTCGTAGTCGGTGAGTTCGGCCAGGCGGTCGGCCACGTCGTCCACAGCGGGGCCGAGGATGGCCCGGCTATCAAGCGCAAAATCAAACAGCTCCTTCACCGGCACGCGCAGCAGGCGGTGCAGCCCGCCGGGCCGAAACGCCACGCACACCACCAGGTGGTCGGCGGCGAAGCCCAAATCGACCCGCGACACCTGCGGCCCCACCACAATGCTGCGCGGCGACCGCAGCTCACGCGCCTGCCCGTAGTGGAAGTTACGCACCTCATCGCGCGGGTAAAAGAACAGAAACTGGTTGGGCGTGGGCGGCTGGGGCTTGGGGGCGGGCACGGGCAGGCCGTCGGCGGTGCGCACGTGGGCCACCAAATAGTGCTGCACAAACGAGTGCAGCGGCGCGGCCGGCGGATAGAGGCGGAAAAACATGGCGGCCAAACGGATGATGAACCGTAAGATAACGCTCAGTAAGTTAAATAGCTGATAGCCAGATAACCCTACCGCACCCGCCCCTACCTCCGTTCTAATGTTTGTCGCCCTCCGCGTACGCCTCACCCCCCAGCCCCCCCTCCGAAAAGGAGAGGGGGAGCTAGTTATAGGTCTAATTTCTAGCTTTTTCAGGACTAAAAACTAGTTCCCCTTCTCCTTTTCGGAGAAGGGGCCAGGGGATGAGGCGTACGTGGAGGGCGAACACCACCACAACCTAACAGCCCTACCCCCCCGCCTCCGCCGGGAAGTGCAGCGTAAACGTGCTGCCCCGGCCCAGCTCGCTGGCCACGGCCAGCTCGATGCCCAGCTGCTGGCAGGCCTTGGCCACGATGGACAGGCCCAGGCCGGTGCCACCGATATGCTTGTGGCCAAGGGCATCGGAGCGGTAGAGCGGGTCGAAAATGCGGTCCAGGTCGTCGGGCTGGATGCCGATGCCCTCGTCGGTGATGGTGCAGCGCAGGCGCGCGCCCTCGTGCGCCAGGCTCACGGTGATGGCCGAGCCGGCCGGCGAATACTTGATGGCGTTAGAGAGCAGGTTATCCAGAATTAAATCGACCAGGTAAGGGTCCGACACGATGGGCGGGGCGGCGCCGTCGCGCACATCGACGCGGATGTGCTTGGCGCTGAGGTCGGCGCGGCGGCGGTACAGCACGTCGTGTACGCAGCTCAGCACCGACAACTCCTGGCGGTTGAGGTTTTTGGCATGGTTCCCGAAGCGAGCCAGCAGCAGCAGCTGGTCCACGAGCTGCGAGAGGCGGTCGATTTCCCCAATGCCGAGGGTGATGTTGGCCACGTATTCCGCGGGCTGCCGGGGCTTGCGCACCAGCACTTCGAGCGTGCCCCGGAGCACGGCCAGGGGCGTGCGCAGCTCGTGCGAGGCATCGGCGGTGAACTGCTTTTCGCGCTCCACAGCCTGCTCGATGCGCTGGAGCAGGCCGTTGATGGCGCTGGCCAGCGTGTGCAATTCGTCGGGGCGGGGGGGTAGGGCCACGCGCTCCGAAAGGTTGTTGCGGGTGATGCGGTTGGTGGCGGCCGTAATCTGAGCCACGGGCGCGATGCTGCGCCCTGCCAGCACCCGCGCGCTGCCAAACAGCCCCAGTAGCACCACCGGAAACGACCCCAGCAGCACCAGCGCCAGGCTATCGAGCACGCGCCGCGCCGCCTCCGACGAGATGGCTGCCAGCAGGTAGCCCACCAGGACGCCGCCCTGCTGCACCGGCACCTGCACCTGCCGCAGCGCCTTGCCGCGCAGCGCCGAGTTGCGCGGCGCGCGCCAGCCCGCCGTGGTGTCGAAGGCCAGCTGGTCGGCCTTGAGGTTGGGCGAGCGGTCGGTGAGGTGGCCGCGCAGGTCATTCACCTGAATGAAAACCGGGTCCACCTGCACCTCCAGGTGCTCGCGCTCTTCCCACTCGCGGCGGTTGCCGAAGCGCAGGGTGCCGCCCATCACGCGCAACTCGCCGATGTGCTTGGCGGCCTCGTAGCGCAGGTTGCGGTCGAGGTCGGTGTACACGCGGTCGCGCACCACCCCAAACACCACCAGGTAGGCGGCGGCCACCAGCGCGGCCGTGGCCAGCACGTAGTGCAGGGCAATGCGGCTCTTAAACGTCAGGCTCATCTAGTCGCGGGCGACATAGCCAATGCCGCGAATGGTCTGCAAGTAGTCATCGTCTTTGCTGAGGCTCAGCTTTTTGCGCAGCGCGTTCATGTACACGTCCAGCACGCCGGTGTTGTATTCGAAGTGGATATCCCACACGTTTTCAATAATGCTCTGGCGGCGGCACACCTTGCCTTTGTGGCGCAGCAAGTATTCGAGCAGCGCGAATTCTTTCTGGGTCAGCGGTATTTCTTTGTCGTCTTTATGCACCTGGTGAGTAGCCACGTCGAGCACGATGGGCCCCACCGTGAACCGCTCGGCGGGGCCGCCCGCCGGCCCCGCCACCCGCAGCTGCACCCGAATGCGTTCCAGCAGTTCTTCGAAGTGAAAGGGCTTTTTGATGTAGTCGTTGGCGCCCGCCTGCAAGCCGGTGATGGTGTCGGGCACGGTGTCTTTGGCGGTGAGAAAAATGACGGGCGCGCCTACCCCCCGCGCCCGCAGCTGCCGGCACACCTCCAGGCCCGTGAGGCCGGGCAGCATCCAGTCGAGCAGCAGCAGGTCGTAGGGCTGGGCCAGGGCGCGGGCCAGGCCGTCAGGGCCGTTGTCGGCCACGTCCACGGCGTAGCCTTCCTCCTCCAGGCCCTGCTTCACAAACCGGGCAATGCCCGGCTCATCTTCCAATAATAATACGTGCATCAACACAATCGAATAGGTAAGTAAGGGAGAAGTAGTTGCGCGGCCCAACTGCCGAGGATGCCAGTCTTAACTAAGGTGCCCTACCCCGTCCGGTTAACCGCTAACGGCTAGGCGCACAGATAGATGTGCGAGACCCGAAGCCAGGCGGCTTTTTAAGTAAAGCTTAATTTTTTCCTAAGAAAGTTCTAAGAGTAACCCCCGTTAAAGGACCATATCTCAAAAATACCGGCTGGCCGCTACCCGGTGCCCGGCTGCCTGTTTATTCCCTCCTTTTTCTTTATGAAAGTTTACCTGTTAGCGGCTGCGGCCGCGCTCTTTTCGCTCACGGCCACGCACGAAGCGGCGGCCCAGAACCGCCGCACTAACAACACAAATACCTCTAACACCGGTACTGTGCCGGTGCCGCCCGCTACCCCCGCCACGCGCCCCGACAACACCCCCAACCCCCCGGCCGACGCCAACGGCAAGCTCGACTACCGCAACCCCGCCGCCGACCCGCTCATTCCGGTGGAAGCCGATAAGCGCCAGCCCGTTACCGACGACCTGCAGGCTACCGTGGTGGAGCTGCTCCAGCTGTATCACGACTCGAAACAGAGCCACTGGAACCTGCGCGGCCCCCTCTACCTGTCGCTGCACGAGCAGTTGCAGGAAAACGCCAATACCTACCTCAAGTACGGCGACATATTGGCTGAGCGAATCCTGCAAGTGGGTAATCCCGTGGATGGCCGCACGAGCGTAGTGGCTGCCACCGCCAACCTCGGCAATTACCCCGGCGGCTACTTGTCTGACAAGCAAGTACTCATCCTGATGACCGAGCGCATCAACACCGTGGCCAAGCGCGTGCGTGAGCGCATAGCCCACATGAGCAAGGTAGATGAGGTGACATCCAACCAGTTGCAGGACCTGAGCTACCAGCTCGACAAGCAGGTGTGGAAGTTCCGCGTGATGCAGCAATAGGTTTTTGAGCCAGTAGCGCGAACTTTCCAATTCGTGCGCGAGCACAGCGAGCAGGCAGCACCACCCGGCGCGCCCGGCGATGCTCGCTGCGCTCGCGCACGAACTGGAAAGTTCGCGCTACTGCCCCTCTACCAGCGCGTTGGCCCGCTTTTGGGTAACAGCGATGAGGTCGGCGAGACTCAACTCGTTCATTTCCTGGGTGCTGATGAAGGGCGTGAGCCGCCCGGCCGCGTCGGCGCTAAAGGCCACGGGGAGGGCTTGGCCAGCCAGGGCGGGGTAGGCCGCCCGAAACTCGTCGCGGTGCAGAAACTCGGCAGGCAGCGGCAGGCCGGCCACAGCCTGCTTCCACTCGGGCCGCATTCCGCTGAAAGCAAAGGTTTTAGCGCACAGCGCGCACTCGTAGCTACTGGGCGCGATGGCCTTGTGCAGCAAGTCTTTGAAACCGTTGAGCGCTCCACCGTCGGCATTGTACACGAAAAGCAGCTTGGCAGCCTTGCCCCGCGCCGGGCTCACCGCGCCGGTCACTTTATCCTCATCTTCAAACAAATACGTGTGCGCCACCTCCAGCGGCTGCCCATCGGCCTCGGCATACGGGTACACGAAGTAGTTGAGCGGCGCGCCGGCCTGCTGGGGCTTGAGGGTAAGGTCACGGCCACGCGTGAACTCCACGCGATTTTCGTCGTGCGCGCCGAAAAAGTAGGCGCGCTTGTCGGGGTTTTTGGCGGCTTCGGAGGCATCGACGGGCACCCAGCCGGTTTGCTTGGTGAAGAATTCGGCCCAGCAGTGGTAGCCTTTTATCTCGCCCCGGCCGCGCTCGGCGGGCAGCGGCAGCCCGATGCTGAAACGCGCCGGAATGCCCAGCGCCCGGCAGTAGCCAATCACAATGGCGTGAAAATCAGTACAGTTACCGCGCCGCGCGTCGCAGGCGTAGTAGATGTCGCCGCGGCCCCAGCCCTGGCCGGTTTTGTCATACGTCACGGTGCTCACCACGTGTTCGTAAATGGCGCGGGCTTTTTGCAGGTCGGTTTTGGCCCCGGCCTGGTCCACCACGTTCTGGGCCTGGGCCCGGATTTTGAAATCGAGCGGCACGAGGCGGTCGGGCGCCAGCCAGCGGCTGAGGTTGGGGTCCTGGACTTCGGTTTCGGCGGGGGCGTGGTCGTCGGTGGCGCGCAGGTTGAGGTGTTCGCGCCGCGTCACGCGGGCCGTGAGCGTGACTATGAGCGGCGCGGTGGGCACGGCGGCCGGCCGCAGGTGCAGCATCTGGTTGCCGTATTGGTCGGTGGCAATGGTGTAGGGCGCACCGGCTTCAATGTGGAGGTCGCGCACGTCCTGGTTCTTATCCGAGTGCGGCACGGACATCCACAGCTCCAGGGTCTTGGTGTCAGCGGCCGGCACGGGCACCGTAGCGCGGCACGTGAGCTGAAAGGTGCGGCTATGCACGGCCGCCGGGGGGGTAGGGGCCGGCGCGGCGGCCGTGAGCAGCAGCGCGGCCACGGCGAGCAGCAAGGGTTTCATAAACGTGGAACTGGTAAGGAACCGCAAATTTACGCCCTACCCCCCTACCTGGCCCAACGTCAGGCAACTGGTTCCGGCTACCAGCTTAGCCAGCATATTACCCAAAAAACGCACGGCGGCGAAGGCCGGCCGGCCGTAGTAGGCCCAGCCTCTACCGGGCGGCGGCCAGCCGGCCGGCCTTTTCCACTACCCTTTTTTTATGAAATCTCCTCAGCAAAAAACCGCTAGGCGCGTGCTCGTGACCGGCGGCACCGGCAAGCTCGGCAAAGTGTGCGTGCAAGACCTGCAAGCCCACGGCTACGACGTGTTCGTGGTCGATACCGTAGCGCCCGAGAAAGGCATCCCGCACCTCATCGCCGACTTGTCGGACTTTGGCCAGACGCTCGATGCGCTGTCTTCGACCGGCAAGGAAATCCACGCCGGGGTAGGGCCGCAGGCCTTCGATGCCATCGTGCACCTGGCGGCCTTCCCTACCCCTCGCCAATATCCTGACGCCCACTTGTTTCAGAATAATATCATGGGCACCTACAACGTGTTTGAGGCAGGGCGGCGGCTGGGTATTCATAACATCATCTGGGCCAGCAGCGAAACCACGCTGGGCGAGCCATTTGATGGCGCTGAGCCCTACGCGCCCGTGGACGAGGACTACCCGCTACGCGCCAAAAGCGCCTACGCCCTGGCCAAAGTGCTGATGGAGGACATGGCCCGCCAGTTCTGCCTCCAAACGCCCGCTATGAAGCTCATCGGCCTGCGCTTCAGCAACGTGATGGAGCCCCAGGACTACGCCAAATTCCCGGCCTACGACGACGACCCCGAGGAGCGCAAGTGGAACATGTGGGCCTACATTGATGCCCGCGACGGCGCCCAGGCCATCCGCAAAGCCATCGAGTGGGAGGCCACCGGCATGCACCCCTTCATCATCGCCAACGCCGACACGGTGATGTCGAAATCCTCGGCCGAGCTGATGCAGAATTTCCTACCCCAGGTGCCGGTGCGCAAGGCGCTGGCTGAGCACGAAACGCTGCTTTCCATTGAGAAAGCGCGGCGGGTGCTGGGCTATGAGCCCGAGTTTAGCTGGCGCGATAGAAAGAACTGGCAGTAAAAGCACTTGCATACGCTGGCGCGAGTTGTGTTGCGCTAAACTAGCGCCAGCGTATGATTTTATTTGCCGCTAGTTTTATTTAAAAATTTATTACGGTAAACAGAATAAATTATTGCATCTTTCGCGGAGTTAAAAGAGCAAAATAAAGAATAAGAAAATATGAATACAAACCCGGATATGAAAAACTTATTTTGAAAGAATTTTTCGTCAAATTCTTCTACAAAGTAAGAACTCACTACAAAGCCAATTATTGAATAGAAAAGGCCAATAAAAAGCATCATTAGCGTATATCGAAAAATTATGAGTAGTTTATCATATCCACCATTTTCGTTAAAAAAATTAACAAAATCATCACTCGGTGCAGCTATAATCACTGCTAATGAAGCAAAATATACCGAAAAGACTATTGATAAAACAGAAACTCCAAGTCCGTAAAATTGAATGGAAAATTTATCAGAAATTAGCCAAGGAAGCAAATAAAAAGCAGTTGCAGCTAGAAGAAAGGCTACAGTAAAATCCCACGACCAAAAAATTGATTTAATACTCATTGCTTTCTTATTCTGTCTATAATCCTTTTCATAGCAGGAAATACTAACTGCATTACAGTTTGAACAGGTATATCGTGGTCTGGTCCTTGCACATTTTGTGGGTTGTCTGACGTCTTATAAACTACGTTTTCGTTATTTTGATTCTTTCCAGTAGCGGCAGTAACGCCATAGCCATCCTCAGACATTGCTATTCGCTCTTCTATTGTTTTATCTACCTGGATAGACGGGCCATCTTTTTTAGCATCATACTGCTCAGTATACTTCGCAACCATTTCAGCTTTTAAGCGGTCATCCAACTCTTTCCAAATCTTATCGGAGTTTGGATTAGAGGGATGGAGTACAATCCGAATACTCTGAATTTTGAGCATTTTTGCTATTCTCTCAGCAAAATTGCCTCTATCTTCAATAGAGTCTATTCGGGCTTCTACAAAAAAACCGTTGTGAACTTTATCAAATATACTTGAAAATCTATTTTCAAAGGATTTGCGGGTAATGCGACTTCCTTGCACTGTATATGCAATCAAGCCTGTTTTGGAGTCCAAAATAAATCTTCCTCGACCTATAATTTCATCTGATACACTGACCTTCTCCGGCTCACCCCTTTCATTAACTACTTCGTGCTCTTCACTTGAGCGGTATTTTAATAAAAAGGCCGTAAAATAATAGTTATTCTCATACGAAAATTTCTCAACTCCTGAAAATATATATTTATATCCCTTCTCTTCAACAAAGGCATTAGCTCGAAGGGTTTTGTCTATAAAATCTTCCTTTTCTGAGTAGTTAGAGTAGTTAGCGCTCAAATTAAACCTGCCTAAAAAGTACTTTTTCATAGCCTTAACTTTACCTAACTTTTTTTTGAAGTGAGTAGTCTTCTGGTTTCTCAGAAGGAATAGTTGCCAAGAGTGCATGTGCAAGATACTAGCCGCCCCATCTTTGCGCCCATGCCCGACGCTGCCCCGCTTCTCCCCTACCTCGTTTTCGACTTCGACTCCACGTTCACGCAGGTCGAAGGACTGGATGAGTTGGCCGCCATTGCCCTGCAAGGCCAGCCCGACCAGGCGGCGCGAGTGGCCCAAATCAAGGCCTTCACCGACCAGGGCATGGCCGGCGAAATCGGCTTTCAGGAATCGCTGAGCCGGCGGCTGGCGCTGCTGGGGGCGCACCGGCGGCACCTGGCCCCGCTGGTGGCGCACCTGCAAACCAAGGTGAGCGCGAGCATCCGGCGCAACGGCGACTTCTTCCGGCAGCACGCCGACCGCATCTACGTGGTGAGCAGCGGGTTCCGGGAGTTTATCGAGCCGGTGGTGGCCGAGTTCGGCATTGTGCCCGGCCACGTGCTGGCCAACACCTTCACCTTTGATGAGGGAGGTAGCATCACGGGCTGCGACCCCGGCAACGTGCTGAGCCGCGACGGTGGTAAGATTCAGCAGCTAAAGGACTTGCACCTCGACGGACCGGTGTACGTGCTCGGCGATGGCTACACCGACTACCAGATTCGGGAGGCTGGCCTGGCCCACCGCTTTTATGCCTATACTGAGAACGTGAGCCGCCCCAGCGTGGTGGCCCACGCCGACGAGGTGCTGCCCACTTTTGACGAGTTTTTATACCAACTGAAACTACCGATGACCCTGAGCTACCCCAAAAACCGCATCAAGGTGCTGCTGCTCGAAAACCCCGACGCCCGCGCCGCCGAGCTTTTCCGCCAGGAAGGTTACCAGGTGGAAGAAGTGAAGGGCGCGCTGGACGAAGACGAGCTGGTGGCCCGCATCGAGGGCGTGAGCATTCTGGGCCTGCGGTCGAAAACGCACGTGACCCAGCGCGTGCTCGACGCGGCCAACCGCCTCATCGGCATCGGCGCGTTCTGCATCGGCACCAACCAGATTGACCTGTCTTCGGCCATGAAGAGGGGGGTAGCCGTGTTCAACGCGCCTTTCAGCAACACCCGCTCGGTGGTGGAGCTGACGCTGGCCGAGCTGATTGTGCTGGCCCGCCGCATCCCGGAGAAAAACCCCCGGATGCACGCCGGCGAGTGGGACAAATCATCGAACGGCTCGTTCGAGATTCGGGGCAAAACGCTGGGTATCATCGGCTACGGCAACATCGGGGCGCAGCTGTCGGTAGTGGCCGAGGCCGTGGGGCTGAAGGTGATTTACTACGACATGGCCGAAAAGCTCCAGCTCGGCAACGCCGTAAAATTCAAGACGCTGGAGGAAATGCTACCCCTGGCCGACATCGTGACGCTACACATCGACGGCCGGCCCGAAAACCAGGACTTCTTCGGGGCCAAAGAATTTGCCCTGATGAAGCCGGGCGCGCTGTTCATTAACAACGCCCGCGGCCACGTCGTGGACGTGCCCGCCCTGGCCGCCGCCCTGCGCGGCGGCCACCTCGGCGGCGCGGCCATCGACGTGTTTCCCCACGAGCCCAAAACCAACGCCGAGAGCTTCGAGAGCGAGCTGCGCGGCCTGCCCAACGTGCTCCTTACCCCCCACATCGGCGGCAGCACGGCCGAGGCCCAGCGCAACATCGCCGAGTTCGTGCCCGAGCGCATCATGGAGTACATCAACACCGGCAACACCCAGCAGAGCGTCAATTTCCCCAATATTCAACTGCCGGTGCAGCCCGGACATCGCCTCATTCACATCCACGCCAACGTGCCCGGCGTGCTGGCCCGCATCAACAACGTGCTGGCCCAGCACCACGTCAACATCCTGGGTCAGTATCTCAAAACCAACGAGCACATCGGCTACGTGATAACTGACATCAACCGCGAGTACGACCAAGACGTGATTCAGGCCCTGCGCGCCGTGGAGCACACCATCAAGTTCCGGGTGCTGTACTAAACTCCCGCGCCGCGCTGGTCGTTATCTTACCCAAAACCCCTTCGCCATGTCTCAGCTCACCATCACCCTCGACGACGACCTGCTGCAAGCCGCGCAGGCTTATGCCCGCCAGCACGGCCAGGAATTGGACAAGCTCGTGGCCGAGCTGCTGCAAGCCGCCGTGCAGCCAAGGATTCAGCCCGAAACCAGCCCAGCAGCATTGCCCGTGCGCCCTTTATCGCCTATCATCCAAGAACTGTACGGCTCTGTCAAGCTACCAGATAATTTCGACTATAAGACTGCCATTGAGGAAGCTATACTCGAAAAATACAACCGCTTGTGAAAAGTTTTTGGCGGTGGTGTAAGTCGTGGTGAGCTAGTATCTTTGTTTATGATTTCAACTATTCTGACGTGTGCCAACTGTGCGAGCCAACGGCTGCAAAAAAACGGGTCGAGTCGCGGCAAAGCCAAGTATCGCTGCTATGATTGCGGCCATCAAGCCGTTTTCGCCCCGGCCGCGCCGCAGCGGGCTGCCCAATACGCGCAGGTAATGAAGCTGTTAGTAGAACGCAACTCGCAACGCAGCATCGAGCGGGTTACGGGCGTTGCCCGGATGACGATTGCGCGGTGGCTAAAAAAAAGTCGCCCCGAAAGCAGTTGAGCCAGAAGCGATTGAGCCAGAAGCGATTGAGCCAGAAGCGATTGAGCCAGAAGTGATTGAGTCAGAAGTAGTTGAGCCAGAAGTAGTTGAGCCAGCAAGTATGGTATTGGAACTAGCTGAAATGTGGACCTTTGTCGGGAAACGGAAGCGCAAAGTATGGCTCTGGCTGGCCGTCGAACGGGCTTCGCGGCGCATCATAGCCTGGGTGCTGGGCTGTCGGGGAGCCGCCACGGGGCGGCGGCTTTTTCAAGCGTTACCCGCTCGTTATCCGGTCAATACTACGTACTATACCGATGCCTGGGAAGCCTACGCCACCGTCTTGCCCGCCCGCGCCCACCGGCCCAGCGCCAAAGGCAGCGGGCAAACCAGCAGCGTGGAAGCCCTCCATTGTTCGCTCCGCCACCGGTGCGGGGTCCTGGTGCGCAAATCCTGTTCGTTTAGGAAGTCACTGACTATGCATCACGCTAGAATAAAAATGTGTATTGATAATCATAATCAGCGAATCACCACGATTTAGACCACCGCCAAGTTTTTTTGTTGATATCAATGTCCTACTTGACTTGCTGGGACAGCGGGAGCCATTCGGGGCTGACGCGGCTCAGCTGCTGGAAGCAGCGGTGCGGAAAGAAGTTGTTCTGTATGTATCTGGACTGTCATTCAGCCATATCGACTATGTGCTCCGAAAAACTATGCCGGCAGCAGAGCGGC
This sequence comes from Hymenobacter psoromatis, assembly GCA_001596155.1. Lineage (NCBI taxonomy): Bacteria > Pseudomonadati > Bacteroidota > Cytophagia > Cytophagales > Hymenobacteraceae > Hymenobacter > Hymenobacter psoromatis. The sequence continues at coordinate 2,415,260 of CP014771.1, forward strand.
TTTACAAGATGACGCGGCTCGCCAGCATAATCGAAATTATTCCGCTTGACCGGCCAGTTATCGAAGCCACTTTCGAACTTGGCTTCGCCGACTTTGAGGACGGCCTGCAATACTGCGCCGCCCGCGCCGTGCCCGCCATCGAAGCCATCGTGACCCGCGACCCCAAAGGCTTCACGGCCGGAAGCTTACTTGTACTCACGCCGCCCGCCGCGCTGGTCGCGCTACTCTCTTAGCTAAACCGTCGGCAGTTGCTGGCTCGCCAGGAGGCCGCGGGGTAGGGCAAGTGCTTGTTGGTAGGGCACTTGCCGCAGCTCGGCCACGGGAATGCTTGTTTTCAGCTCAACCATTAGCCCGCCCAGCAACTCCACAGTCTGCGCGGCCGGGCACCGAAACTTGCGCATTACGTAGCCGGTGGCTAAGCCCACCCATTGGTCAATGCCTTGCTGAATCTGGAGCAGGTCGGTATCCGGAGCGTCGCGCAGCTGCGGCTGCCGAGCCAGCCGGTCGTCTTCTTCCAGGTGCAGCCGGATAGCATTCATAGCCAGCGTAAAAAGCGTTTTATCGCGGCGCAGCTGACGCATGCGGGGAGTAGTCATAGTAGCTCAGGTAGATAAGCAGGAAAGAGCCGCAAAGGTAGAAGCCGCCGCGCAGCGGAGCCTCGTAGCCCTACCCCCCTTGCTAGAGCCGCGCTCTCACCTCACTCAGTAGCCACTGCATGGCGTTGCGGGTGCGCTGGTCGTCGCCGGGAATACCGTTGTTGAAGAACGTGACGGCCACCAGCCGGCCGCTGCGGCAGCGCACGTAGCCGGCCAGGTTGCAGGTGTGCGTCAGCGTGCCGGTTTTGCCCCAAAACCACGTCACCTTGGGCGGGCCGGGCTCGAAGTAGCGCTTGCGCAGCGTGCCCTGGCCGCCGCCGGCCGCCAGCAGGCTCAGCAACCGGGCCTCGGGCATCTGCTGGTGCAGCCGCACCAGCACGGCCGTGAGGGTGCGCGGCGTGAGCAAGTTGAGGCGCGACAGGCCCGAGCCATCGACCCAATCGGGCCGGTCGGGCAGGCCTTTGAGTTGATTTTTAAGTAGATATCGGATAGCGCGGTCGCTGCTCAGTGAGTCGCGGTAGCCCACCTGCGTGCTGGCCATAAGCAGCAACTGCTCGGCCAGGAAATTGTCGCTCACGCGCAGCATGCGGCGGTAGAGCGAGTCGGCGCGCAGGCCGCGCAATGTGGCCACGCCGTCCTGGCCCAGGCGCGGGCGCCACGGCACGCCCACGATGGCCCGGCGCAGCGTGTCGCCGAGCAGGCGCAGCAGCAGCGTGCGGCTGGTGCGGTAGGGCACCTCATCGACCCATTTGTGGGGGGTAGGGACGTAGGTAAAGCGGTTTTCGAGCGGCGCGCGATACACGTGCTCCTCGTCGTCCTGGTCGGGCGAGAGGCGAAAGTCTTCGCCCGCCCGCGCGGTCAGCGGCGCGAAGCTGCGCGGCACCACCCGCACGTGCTGCGGCAGCACCCGCACCGCCGCGCCCGGCCGGGCACGCACTACCTGCGACACGGCCCCATAAAAGCGCACCGTGTTGCCATACATCGGAAACGCCGTGCGCTCGGGCTGAAAGTAATACCCAAAATCGTCCCAGGCCCAACTCGGGCCGTAGGCCGGCACGCAGGCTATATCGCAGTAGGCCAGCACCTTTTCGGGTCGATTAGCCAGAAACGCATAGGCCCGCCGCGAGGGCACGTCGCCGTGCAAAAAGGTGGGGTCGCCGGTGCCCTGAAAAAATAGCGTGTCGCCCCGCGAGAAGTAGCGCAGGCTGGGCAGCGAGTCGCCGAGCAGCGCCAGGCCGCCGGCCAGGCTCAGCAGCTTCATGGTGCTGGCGGGCGTGAAATAGCGCGCCTCATTGTAGCCAAACAGCGGCTCGCCGGTGGTAGCGTCGGCCAGGGCCACGCCCATCTGGTGGCGGCGCAGCGCGGCGCTGCTATCCAGGCGCTGGCGCAGCCAGGGCATGTCAAAGCGGCCGGTGGCCGAATCGGTGACCAAGGCGGGGGGTAGGGGCGGCGCGGTAGGCGTGGTTTGCCCGCAGGCAGCAGTAAAAACGAGGCTCAGCAGCGCCAGCAAACTGGCGTAGCGCCGCGCCGCGCGAATGGCAGAAACAGGGGGTAGCATAGGCACGGGCGCAACTTAAGCACGAACGCGGCAGTCATTGGTGCCAATCGACCAACCACCGCGTTTTTTTCACTGTGACCTTGCGCATCCTGCTACTCCTACTTCTGCTATTGAGCTTCGCGGCCCCGGCCCGCGCCCAGCTCAAAACGCCCGCTGACTTTGGTTACCGCCATCTCACTATGCGCTACAAGGGCGAACAGGTGGACATTCTGGTCTTGTCAAAAAAAGGCGAAGAAATGAAGCGAAAGCCGCTGTTCTTCTTTGCCCAGGGGTCGTTGCCGCGCCCGGTCATCCTGTACGACGAAAAAGGTCCTTACCGCGTGATTCCCATCCAGATGGATTTGCTCCTGGCCCGCTGTCATTTTATAGTGGTCAGCAAACCGGGTATTCCGCTCACGGGTGATGTGCGGCAGCTTGGCCCCGGCGCTACGTACATCGACCCCAAAACCGGCTTGCCGCCGGTGACCTTCTGCCAGCGTAACTACCTCGAATACTATGTGCGCCGCAACGCGGCCTTGCTGCGCTACCTAGCCCGTCAGCCCTGGGCCGACGCGCACGACATCACGGCAATGGGCCATTCCGAGGGCGCTCCCATCGTGGCCCGTATGGCCCGCTACCCGACGCCTCTCAAGCGCGTTATTTACTTAAACGGCAGCTCCTTGGGCCGAATGCTCACGATGGTCACCGCCGAAAACAGTGGCGATACCACGGGCAGCGCCGCAACTTTCCGACGTTGGCAAACCATCGTGGCCGCGCCCCTAGCCTATGACTGCATGCAGCCTGGTGACTCGCCGCTCACCACCGCCTCATTTTCCGAGCGGCAAACGCCCATCGAGGACTTTCGGCACTGTCGCATTCCGGTTTTTGTGGGCTACGGCACCCTCGACCCAGCCGCTGTTTCCAACGAGTACCTGCATCTGGAAATGATACGCGCGGGCAAAACCAACTTTACTTTTCGCGCCTACCCCGCCGTCGAACATAATTTCTTCGGCTTCACCAACGGCCAAGTAGATTACGACAAAGGCAAATGGGACGAAGTAGCGCATGATTTCCTGGCATGGATGCAAATGCAGTAGCGCGAGGTCTCCGCTTCGCACTACCAGCTACTTCAGCGTCAGAAACTTCTGCTGCATCACGTCCTGCACCGAGCGGCCCGAAATCTTGCTTTCGAGCCACGAAATGATGTCGAAATAGAGAAATGGCCGGCGGTCGAAGGGCCGAGAGGCGATGTCTTCCAGCTTGGCTTTCAGACTGATAAACTCCTCGCGCAGCTGGTTGGGGGCCACGCGCCCTACCCGCCGCAAAAACCGGAACACCTCGACCTGCATGGGCTGCTGGTCGTTCATCTTACCCAGAAACTGGTACACCGAGCGCACCTGGTATTCGAGCTCGGCATCCTGGCCAACTTCGAAATGCGCCACCAGGTTGAGGATGCGGGCAAAGCATTGCAAGTCTTCGCGCAGGCTCAGGTCTTTGTGGTCAATAATCAGGTTTAAGTACTTGATAGCCTGTTTATACTGCCCGCTCCCGAAGTACAGACAGGCAATTTTATAGTAGAAAACCAGCGTGCGGTGCAGGTCGAGCTGGCCCTTATACTGCTCCAGCTGCTCCAGTAATTCGGGAATAATCTCTACCCCCTCCGTGAAGCGCGCCTCCAGAAAACAGGCGTTGATGCGGTTGGTCCAGATGTATTGAAATAGCAGAATTTCGGTGTTGGGCGTGGCCCGGCGCGTCTGGTTGGCCCCAAAGTCTTCCAGCACCTGCAACACCTCCCGAAACCGACTATAATACATCATGTTAAACAAGGAAGCCAGCACGTTGTGCAGGCCCTTAATATAAAGCATCGTCTGGCTTTCCTTGAGGTGCGGCAGCTGCTCAAACAGGTCCACCCATTTCTGCGCGTAGCGGTAGCAGGCTTTAAAATTCTGGTTGATAGTATGATACCAAACGTGCGCCTGATAGAAGTACAGCTTCTCCCAAAAGCCGCTGCCGTGTGCCAGCTGCGCCGGCAAGTGCTCCCGAAAATACGCCGTAAACTGCTCGTGGTCAGCCTGGTTGCGGGCGTGACCAGCTTGCAGATACAGCCCGTACAGCCGCAGCGACGCGTTGGATAAGGCGTGCTGCTGGGCGAGGTGCGCGGCCGTGGCCGTGGCCTCGGCCGCCAAAGATTCGGCCCTACCCTGCAAGCTGCGCGTGATGTACTGCGACTCGATAATCTTCTCAAAATCAATGGCTAGCAGCGCCACGTGCGGCAGCTCGGCCTGCTGGGCGGCCACCTTTACTTTGGCCAGCATCCGTAGGCTTTGCTGGTAAAAGCCCTTATTATAAAGTACGCGGGCGTAGTCAAGCTGCTCATGCAGCTGAATATCAAGGTTCTGGCCGGCGTGGTAGAGGCGCAGGCTGGCCAGCAGCTGCTTATATAGGTTAGCCTTGAGATTGGCGAGCTGGGCGCGCTTGAGCGTTGGCACCTGGGTCAGCACGCGCTCTTCATCGGGCTGCTCCTGGGCATCTAAGGCGTCGAAGAGCTGCAGAAACTTGAGGCCCTCCGTCGAGCCCTGGCGGTTGGTGAACAGCCGGAAATGGCGCTTTTCCGACTGCGTCAGGGATTTTATCAGCTGAAAAACGGGGTCGCTGCTCTTGTTAGGCATTGTATAATATTAATCGCTAAAATACTTATTTACAGAATGTTACTTAAAAAAGTAGCCAACTTGGAAATAATAGAAACCCCGGAAAAATGTTTTTGCTACTTTGAAAAGTACTGGTACTTGCAGTGCATTAACAAAGCTGGCCCCGTCCCGGCGGGTTTTTATCTCTCATGGCACCGCAAAAAATTCAGATTTTCGACACTACCCTCCGCGATGGCGAACAGGTGCCGGGCTGCAAGCTAAACCAGCAGGAGAAGCTCGTTATTGCCCGGCAGCTGGAGGCGCTGGGCGTCGATGTCATCGAGGCCGGTTTCCCGGTGTCGAGTCCCGGCGACTTTGCCGCCGTGGCCGCCATCGCCGCCCAAACCCAGGAAGCCACCGTGTGCGGCCTCACCCGCGCCGTCGAAAACGACATCCGGGTGGCCGCCGAGGCCCTGCGCGGGGCGCGCCGGCCGCGCATTCACACCGGCATCGGCACCTCCGACCTGCACGTGCAGCAGAAGCTGCGCACCACCCGCGCCGACGTGCTGCAACGCGCCGTGGCCGCCGTGAAGCTCGCCAAGAGCTTTGTGGAGGACGTGGAGTTTTACGCCGAGGATGCCGGCCGCACCGACAACGAGTTTCTGGCCCGCGTGTGCGAGGCGGCCATCGCGGCCGGTGCCACCGTCCTCAACATCCCCGACACCACCGGCTACTGCCTACCCCAGGAATACGGCGCCAAGATTAAGTACCTGTACGAGAACGTAAAAGGCATCGACAAGGCGGTTCTTTCGACGCACTGCCACAACGACCTGGGCCTGGCCACGGCCAATTCCATCGCGGGCGTCAGCAACGGCGCGCGGCAGATTGAGTGCACCATCAACGGCGTGGGCGAACGCGCTGGCAACACGGCCCTGGAGGAAGTGGTAATGATTTTGCGCCAGCATCCCTACCTCAACCTCACTACTAACGTGCAAACCAAGCTATTGGCCGAAACCTCAGCGCTGGTGTCGCACCTCATGAGCATGCCCGTGCAGGCCAACAAGGCCATCGTGGGGGCCAATGCTTTTGCGCACAGCAGCGGCATCCACCAGGATGGCGTAATCAAATGCCGCGCAACCTACGAAATCATTGACCCCAAGGAAGTTGGCGTCGCCGATTCAAGCATCGTGCTCACAGCCCGCTCAGGCCGCGCCGCCCTCGCCTACCGCCTCCAAAAGCTAGGCTACGACCTGGAGCGCCCGGCCCTGAACATGGCCTACGCCAGCTTTTTGCAACTAGCTGACCGCCAGCGCGAAGTATTCGACAACGACTTACACAACCTCATCGAACAAGAAAAATTAGTAGCCATTGGCTAACAAGACTAAGGAAACGGGGTGGCAGGCGCTGCCAGTGGGTGGGAGCAGGGAAATCAGGGGGTCGGGTTAAAACCCCATAAACGCCACTCTTTCACACCCTTAACACGACCAAAATTTCCCCCTGTTGCTTCGTTTCCTTAGCCTTTTGGTCGATTACTACTTAGCTGATTGCTACTTAATTGAACTACTTAAAAAATCAAACAAGAACGTCATGCTGAGCTTGCCGAAGCATCTCGCGTGCAGTACTAAATCAATCGTTCAACGATGCGAGCGAGATGCTTCGATAAGCTCAGCATGACGTTCTCTATTTAAGTATAATATTCTAAGAATTACGCTGTCCCTACCCCATGTCCCGCACGCTATTCGATAAAATCTGGGATGCCCACGTCGTTCGCTCCATCGAGGAGTTGGATGTGGTGTACATCGACCGGCACCTGATTCACGAAGTTACTAGTCCCCAGGCGTTTGACGAGCTGGCGGCGCGCAACCTGCCGCTGTTTCGCCCCAGCCAGATTCTGGCCACGGCTGACCACAACGTGCCCACGCTGCACCAGGACCAACCCATCCGGGAGCCGCTTTCGCGCTTGCAGGTGGAGAAGCTGACGGAAAACTGCGAGAAATACGGCATCGAGCTATATGGTCTGGGCCATGCGCGCCAGGGCATTGTGCACGTTATCGGGCCGGAACTGGGCCTGACCCAGCCGGGCCTGACCATCGTGTGCGGCGACAGCCACACTAGCACCCACGGCGCGTTTGGCGCGGTGGCCTTCGGCATTGGCACCAGCCAGGTGGCGCAGGTGATGGCCTCGCAGTGCCTGCTGCTGAGCCGGCCGAAGCGCATGCGCATCTCCGTAGAAGGCGAGCTGCGGCCAGGCGTTACGGCTAAGGACCTGATTCTCTACGTTATCGCGCAGCTTGGCACAGGCGGGGCCACCGGCCACTTCGTGGAATACGCGGGCAGCGCCATCCGTGCCCTCAGCATGGAAGGCCGCATGACGGTCTGCAACATGAGCATCGAGATGGGCGCGCGCGGCGGCCTTATTGCCCCCGATGCCACCACGTTTGCCTACGTGGCGGGCCGGCCTTTTGCCCCACAAGGCGCGGCTTGGAACGACGCCGTGACCTACTGGCAAACGCTGTATTCGGACGACGATGCCACGTTTGAAACTGAGTACACTTACCAGGCGGCCGACATCACCCCGATGATTACCTACGGCACCAACCCCGGCATGGGCATTCCGCTCACCGGCCACGTGCCCCGCGAAGTGCCGGCCAGCGAAGCCGAGAGCTTCGACAAGTCGCTGAAATACATGGGATTTGAGCGCGGCGAGTCGCTGCTCGGCAAGCAGATTGACTACGTGTTCATCGGCAGCTGCACCAATTCGCGCATTGAAGACCTGCGCGCCGTGGCCGCCTACGTGCGCGGCAAGCAGAAGGCTGAGCACGTGGAAGCCATCATCGTCCCTGGCTCCAAACAGATTGAGCAGCAAGCGATTGCAGAGGGAATCGATAAGATTTTCGCTGCCGCCGGTTTTGAGCTGCGCGAGCCCGGTTGCAGCGCCTGCCTTGCCATGAACGAGGACAAGATTCCGGCCGGCGCTTACTGCGTGGCTACTTCCAACCGCAACTTCGAAGGCCGGCAGGGTCCCGGCTCACGCACGCTGCTGGCCTCGCCGCTGGTGGCGGCCATCACGGCCGTGCAGGGCCGCATCGTGGACATTACGAAGTATTTAAACTAGCATGTAATAAGCACAAAAGAACGTCATGCTGAGCTTGTCGAAGCATCTCTACCGCTTCGTTGAACGGCTCGGGTGAAGCGGTAGAGATGCTTCGACAAGCTCAGCATGACGTTCTTTTTTCCGGTACACTAAATAATGGAACGCTTCCAAACCCTGCACACCACCGGCCGGCCGCTGCCGCTGGAAAACATTGATACCGACCAGATTATCCCGGCCCGGTTTCTAAAGGCGACCACCCGCGAGGGTTTCGGCGAAAACCTGTTTTGCGACTGGCGCTACAACGCCGACGGTTCGCCCAAGCCGGATTTCGTGCTGAATGCCCCGCGCTACACCGGCTCCATCCTGGTGGCCGGCAAAAACTTTGGTTGCGGCAGCAGCCGCGAGCACGCCGCCTGGGCCTTATATGACGCCGGGTTTCGGGCCGTAATTTCTAGCTACTTCGCCGATATTTTTCGGGGTAACGCGCTGAATACCGGCCTCCTACCCCTGCAAGTGAGCGACGACGTGCTGCGCCGTCTGCTGGCCGCCATCGAGGCCGACCCGGCGCTGGAATTAGCCGTCGATTTGCCTTCACAAACGCTGGCGGTGCCGGCCTGGGGCGAAACGTTCAGCTTTGCCATCGACGGCTACAAAAAGGAATGCCTGCTTAACGGCTACGACGATATCGACTTTTTAGTGAATCAAAAACCGGCCATTGAGGCCTTTGAAAAACAACGCGCATGGACTTGGTAATCAAGAAAATAGCTTTACTGCCGGGTGATGGCATCGGGCCGGAAGTCTGTCGGCAGGCCGTGAAAGTGCTCGACGCCGTAGCCGAGCGCTTTGGCCACCGCTTTGAATTCACCTCGCACCTCGTGGGGGCCTGCGCCATCGACGCCACCGGCGACCCCCTACCCCCCGAAACGCTGGCTGCCTGCCGCGCCGCCGATGCGGTGCTGTTCGGGGCCATCGGCGACCCGAAATACGACAACGACCCCACCGCCAAGGTGCGCCCCGAGCAAGGCCTGCTGCGCATGCGCAAGGAGCTGGGTCTGTTTGCCAACATCCGGCCCGTGACGGCCTACGAAGCCCTGCTGAAGCATTCGCCGCTGAAAGCTGACCGCATCGAGGGCACGGATTTGGTAATTTTTCGGGAGCTGACGGGCGGCATCTACTTCGGCGAAAAAGGCCGCACGGCGGAAGGCGCGGCCTACGACACCTGCACCTACTCGCGCCCCGAGATTGAGCGCATCGCGCACCTGGCGTTTCAGTCGGCCGCCGGCCGCCGCCAGCACCTCACGCTCGTTGACAAAGCTAACGTACTGGAAACCTCGCGCTTGTGGCGCGAAGTAGTGCGCGAAATCGCCCCGCAATACCCGGAAGTAAGAGTTGATTACCTGTTCGTGGACAACGCCGCGATGCAGATTATCACCAACCCCCGGCAGTTCGACGTGGTGCTGACCGAGAACATGTTCGGCGACATTATCTCGGACGAAGCCTCGGTCATTGCCGGGTCGATGGGCCTGCTGCCCTCGGCCTCGGTGGGGGCGGCGGTGGCGGTGTTCGAGCCCATCCACGGCTCCTACCCCCAGGCCAAGGGCAAGGGCATCGCCAATCCGCTGGCGGCCATCTTGTCGGCCGCCATGCTGCTCGACCACCTGGGCCTCACGGCCGAGGCCAAGCTGGTGCGCGAGGCAGTGGATGAAGCGCTGACTAATAACATTTTGACGCCCGAATTGAATTCCACCGCGCCTTACACCACCGAGCAGGTGGGCAGCTACGTGGCGTTTTGGATTGCCGATTCGAACGAGCAGCAGTGGAACGCGCACAACATCGTGGTGGGCGTGAGCACAATTATTTAAGCAACGGTGCGCCTCACCCCCTAGCCCCCTCTCCGAAAAGGAGAGGGGGAACTAGCCTCTAATTTTAGAATAGTCTTACGCCGACGTGGCTCCCCCTTTCCTTTTCGGAGAGGGGGCCGGGGGGTGAGGCGCTCACTTACCCAGCATTCCCCATGACCCTCCTACCCGTCATTTCCGTGGTCATTATTCCTACCCTCGCGGGCTAGCAGGTACTTCTTACCCCAAAGAAAACCTTCCTGGCTCGCGGCTCAGGAAGGTTTTTTTAGGGCCAAACTGAATTTCTTTGCCGAATTAACTCCATGATACTCAACAAATTCAGTCGCATCTATACCCAGGACGACAGCTTGCCCGCCTCGCAGGCCATGCTCATCGGCGCGGGGCTGTCGGATGCGGATTTGCGCAAGCCGTTCGTTGGCATCTGCTCCACAGGCTTCGAGGGCAACACCTGCAACATGCACCTCAACGGGCTGGCCGATGAGGTGAAGCGCGGCGTGGCCGCCCAGGGCCTGGTGGGGCTGCGCTTCAACACCATCGGCGTGAGCGACGGCATCACGAATGGCAACGCGGGCATGCGCTACTCGCTGGTTTCGAGGGAGATAATTGCCGATTCGATTGAGGCGATGGCGGGCGCGCACTATTACGACGCGCTGGCCACGGTGGTGGGCTGCGACAAGAACATGCCCGGCGCGCTCATTGCGATGGCGCGCCTGAATCGGCCGTCGCTGATGGTGTATGGCGGCACCATTCGGGGCGGCGAGTTTAAGGGGCAGCAGCTCAACATTGTGTCGTGCTTTGAGGCTTACGGTAAGAAAGTTAACGGCACTATTTCGGAGGAAGACTACCAGGGTATCATTCACCATGCCTGCCCCGGCCCCGGCGCGTGCGGCGGCATGTACACGGCCAACACGATGGCGGCGGCCATCGAAACGCTGGGCATGAGCGTGCCCGCGTCGTCGTCGCTGCCGGCCGAGAGCGCCGCCAAAGTGCAGGAGTGCCTGGATGCGGGCTCCCACCTGCGGCGCTTGCTGGAGCTGGACCTCAAGCCGCGCGATATCCTTACCCGTGAGGCGTTTGAGAATGCGATGGTAATGATAACCGTGCTCGGCGGCTCCACCAATGCCGTGCTGCACCTCATTGCCATTGCCCACGCGGCCGGCGTGCGGCTGACGATGGCCGACTTCCAGGCCGTGAGCAACCGCGTGCCGGTGCTGGCCGACCTCAAGCCCAGCGGCCGCTATTTGATGGAAGATTTGTCGAAAATCGGCGGCGTGCCCGCCGTGCAGCGCACGTTGCTCGACTATGGCTTATTGAATGGCGACCTGCTGACCGTGACCGGCCGCACGCTGGCCGAGAACCTGGCCGACGTGCGGCCCTTGGGCGCGGAGCAGGATTTGCTGCGCCCGCTCAGCCACCCCATCAAGGCCGATGGGCACATCCAGATGCTGTATGGCAACCTGGCTGCCAAGGGGGGGGTAGCAAAAATTACCGGCAAGGAAGGGCTACGGTTTGAAGGGCCGGCCATCGTGTTCAACTCGGAAGAGGAACTGAACCAGGGCATTATCGACCACAAAATCGAGGCTGGGCAGGTGGTGGTGATTCGCTACGTGGGGCCGAAAGGCGGGCCGGGCATGCCCGAAATGCTCAAGCCGACCTCGGCCATCATGGGCGCGGGGCTGGGCGACAAGGTGGCGCTGATAACGGACGGCCGCTTTTCGGGCGGCACGCACGGCTTCGTCATCGGCCACATCTGCCCCGAGGCCTACGACGGCGGCGGCCTGGCTTTGGTCGAAGATGGCGACTGGATTATCCTCGACGCCAGCGCCAACACCATTGATGTGCGGCTGACTGACGAGGAGCTGGCCGCCCGCCGCGCCGCCTGGCGGCGGCCGCCATTGCCGGTGCGCCAGGGCGTGCTGCTCAAGTACATCCGCACCGTGAGCGACGCCAGCCTTGGCTGCATAACTGACTTATTGGAAGAAGATTATGTCTGCGAACCTGCTCTCAGCCCCCAGCCCCGCTAGCCCGGCCGCGCTCCCTACCCCCACCCCCGTCAGTGGTGCGGTGGCCACGCTGCAAGCGCTGGTGGCCGAGGGCGTGGACACGATTTTTGGCTACCCCGGCGGGGCTATCATCCCGATTTACGACGCGCTTTACGACTTCAAAGCGCAGCTCAACCACGTGCTGGTGCGCCACGAGCAGGGCGGCATTCACGCGGCGCAGGGCTATGCGCGCAGCTCGGGCCGGGTGGGCGTGGCGCTGGCCACGAGCGGGCCGGGCGCCACCAACCTCGTGACCGGGCTGGCCGACGCGCTGATTGACAGCACACCGGTGGTGTGCATCACGGGGCAGGTGTTCGCGCATTTGTTGGGTACCGATGCCTTTCAGGAAACGGATATTATCAACATTACTACCCCCGTTACCAAGTGGAACTACCAGGTAACCAGGGCCGAAGAAATTCCCGAGGCACTAGCCAAGGCTTTCTACATCGCGCGCAGCGGCCGGCCGGGGCCGGTGCTGGTGGACATTACCAAGAACGCGCAGATGCAGCTTTTTGACGCGCCGGAGTACCAGCCCTGCACGCACATTCGCAGCTACCGGCCCGCGCCGGTGGTGCGCCGCAAGTACGTGGAGCAGGCGGCGGCGCTGATAAATAGCGCCCGGCGGCCGTTTATTCTCTGGGGCCAGGGCGTGGTGCTGGGCGGGGCGGAGGCCGAATTCAGGGAATTCGTGGAGAAATCGGGCATCCCGGCGGCCTGGACTATTCTGGGCACGGGTGCCCTACCCACCGGCCACCCGCTGAACGTGGGGATGCTGGGCATGCACGGCAACTACGGCCCCAACGTGCTCACCAACGAGTGCGACGTGCTGATTGCCATTGGGATGCGCTTTGACGACCGCGTGACGGGCCGCTTGGATAAGTACGCCCGGCAGGCCCAAATTATCCATCTCGATATCGACCCCACTGAAATCGGCAAGAACGTGCCCACCGCCGTGCCGGTGTGGGGCGACTGCAAGGAAACCCTACCCCTGCTCACGGCGCTCATTGAGCCCAAGCAACATACAGCCTGGCTCGCGCGCTTCAACGACCACCTGGCGCAGGAAGTGGCCGCCGTGATTCGGGAAGAGCTGTTCCCGACTTCGGAGGAATTGACGATGGGCGAGGTGATGCAGCAGCTCAATGAAATTACTCAGGGTGAGGCCGTTATTGTGTCCGACGTGGGGCAGCACCAGATGGTGGCCTGCCGCTATGCGCGGCAAAACCAGTCGCGCAGCCACGTGACGAGCGGCGGGCTGGGCACGATGGGCTTTGCGCTGCCCGCTGCCATCGGGGCCAAGTTTGGCGCGCCCCACCGGCCGGTAGTGGCCGTGATTGGCGACGGTGGCTTCCAGATGACGATTCAGGAGCTGGGCACCATCATGCAGACGGGCGTGGACGTGAAAATTATCATCCTCAACAACCAGTTTCTGGGCATGGTGCGGCAGTGGCAGGAGCTGTTTCACCAGCGCCGCTACTCGTTCGTGGACATCCAAAGCCCTGATTTTGTGGCCGTGGCGGCCGGCTACCGCATTGCCGGCCAGCGCGTGGACGCCCGCGCCGAGCTGCGCCCGGCCCTGGAGAAGATGCTGGCGCATCCGGGGTCGTTTTTGCTGGAAGTGCTGGTAACCAAGGAAAATAACATTTTCCCGATGGTGCCGCAGGGGTGCAGCGTGGCGGAAATCAGGCTGCGTTGATTAGTTGCCCGCCCTACCCCATCCGTCATTGCGAGCAACGCGAAGCAATCGCACTCGAACGATACCCGCGCCGGTCGTTCAACTAGCTCGTTCTGATGCGATTGCTTCGCGTTGCTCGCAATGACAAACGATTTCAGTCAGCCAAAATTATGGACCGCCAGGAATACAACATCACCGCATATACCGAAAACCAGGTGGGCCTGCTCAACCGCATTGCCATCATCTTTTCGCGCCGCAAAATCAATATCGAGAGCCTCAACGTATCACCTTCGGAAATTGAGGGAATCCACCGCTTCAACATTGTGATTGTGGAAACGGAGGAGGTGGTGGAAAAGCTCGCCAAGCAGATTGAGAAGCAAGTTGAAGTATTGAAAGTATACTACAACACCAACGCTGATGTGATTTGGCAGGAGATGGCGCTGTATAAAGTGCCCACTGACGTGATTGCCGAAAAAGTGCTCGTGGAGCGCCTGCTGCGCGAAAACGGGGCCCGCGCCGTGGTCATTCGCAAGGACTACACGGTGTTTGAAACCACTGGCCACCGCGAGGAAACCGACAACCTGCTCAAGGCTTTGCAGCCTTATGGACTCATCGAATTTGTGCGCTCGGCGCGCATTGCCATCATCAAGGCCAGCGACGGCTTTCACCACAAGCTCCAGGAGTTTGAGCGCCGCGAACCGGGCGAGGAAGTGGCGGAAAACGAGTTTTTGAACGACCGCGACGCGGTGTTTACGATGTGAGTAGCGCGGACTCTGCGAGTCCGCGCGTTTGAGCGAAACCTTTTTTCACCCCACGCGCGGATTCGCAGAGTCCGCGCTACTAACACCCCAACCCAATGGCTACCATCCACTTCGGCGGCGTACCCGAAACGGTCATTACCCGCGACGAATTTCCGCTCGCCAAGGCGCTCGACTTTCTGAAAGACGAGACCATTGCCGTTATCGGCTACGGCGTGCAGGGCCCCGGCCAGGCGCTGAACATGCGCGACAACGGCTTTCACGTCATCGTGGGCCAGCGCGAGGGCACGCCCTCGTGGGAGCGCGCCCTCAAGGATGGCTGGGTGCCGGGCAAGTCGCTGTTTTCGATTGAGGAAGCCGCCGACAAGGGCACCATCCTGTGCAATTTGCTGTCGGACGCGGGCCAGATTGCGCTGTGGCCTACCCTCAAAAAGCGCCTTACCCCCGGCAAAACGCTGTACTTCTCGCACGGCTTCGGCATCACGTTTAAGGACCAGACCAACATCATTCCGCCCGCTGACGTGGACGTGATTCTGGTGGCACCCAAGGGCAGCGGCACCAGTTTGCGGCGGCTGTTCGTGGCCGGCGGCGGGCTGAACTCGTCGTTTGCGGTGTACCAGGATGCCAGCGGCAAGGCCTGGGAAAAGGCCGTGGCAATGGGCATCGGCGTGGGTTCGGGCTACCTGTTCGAGACTGATTTTAAGAAGGAAGTGTACTCCGACCTCACCGGCGAGCGCGGCGTGCTGATGGGCGCGTTGGCCGGCATCATCGAGGCCCAGTATCAGGTGCTGCGGCAGCGCGGGCACTCGCCTTCGGAGGCCTTCAACGAAACGGTGGAAGAATTGACCCAAAGCCTGGTGCCGCTGGTGGGCGAAAACGGCATGGACTGGATGTTTGCCAACTGCTCGGTGACGGCCCAGCGCGGCGCGCTCGACTGGAAAGGCAAGTTCCGCGACGCGACCCTACCCGTGCTCAATGAGCTGTATGACAGCGTGGCCAGCGGCGAAGAAGCCCGCCGCACCATCGAGCGCGGCAGCACGCCTAACTACCGCGCCGAGCTGGAAGCGGAGCTGAAGGAAGTGCGCGAATCGGAGCTGTGGGCCACCGGCGCGACCGTGCGCGAGCTGCGCTCGCGCAGCGGCGCGAGCGTGGAGGCGTGAGTTTTTTGTGTTCGGTGCGGACTGCTGCTGGTGCGTTGCTGGCGCGAGGCTGGCCCTGCTCCTTGTTGCTGGCGCGAGTTTAGCGCAGCGTAACTCGTGCCTAGAGCAGTTTCCAAGTCGGTGTACAGGGCGGGCTGCCGGCTTTTCGCCGGCTGTCCGCTCTTCGCCAGAACGAACGGCGCGAACGAAGAGCGGACAGCCGGCGAAAAGCCGGCAGCCCGCACCGGTCAATCTGTACACTGACCTGGAGACTGCTCTAACGTGTTGTGGAGGCCGCGCCAGCGGCAAGCGGCGGTCGGGTCGTTCAACGAGTCGTTCTGACGCGAGGCACAGCCTCGCCCGAAGGGCCGGCACGAGTTACGCTGCGCTAAACTCGCGCCAGCACTGGGCCAGCACTGGGGATTTTCTGAGTCTGCTAGTGTAGAACGCAACGCAGTTTTGGGGCCGGCCGCAGACGCCAAAGGAACTCTTTTTTGGACTACGGCCGGGGCAGGAATGCCAAAAGGAGTTCTTTTTAAGGGACGGGCCGGGACCTGAATGGCAAAAAATGCTCTTTTTAGTATTCTGGCCGGGACCAGAATACCAAAAAGAGCATTTTTTGAGAGACGGGCCGGGACGGGGGGAGCTAAAGGAACTCCTTTTGGCATTCCGGCTCCGGCCCGCCTTGAAAAAGGAATATTTTTGGTATTCCGGCCCCTCCCGCGGTTAGTAACGAGAAAAGCAGGGGGTAGGGCAACTCCCGCCCGTTGGTGCCGGACCCGCTTATTTCACCTACTCCTTGGTCACCTTGAAGGACTGCGTAAAATCCGCGCCCGTCAGCCTTATCACATAGAGCCCGCTACCCAGCCCCGACGTGTCGAGCGTGTTCTGCGCGCCAACGTTGCCGTAGCTGCGCGTGAGCACGGTGCGGCCGGTGGCATCGCTAACGATGAGCGTGTGGGCCTTGGTGGAGGGGGGTAGGGAATAGGTGAGGCTGCCGACCACCGGGTTGGGGTAGGCGTTCATTACCTGGCTGCCGGTGCTGGTCGTGGCCAGCGGCCCGGCATACACGAGGCCGTGGTTGAATGCCTCCCAGGTGGAGATGGCGGCGCGGTTGCAGTTCATGGGTTGCGTGCCGTTTTCGCTCGATACGTACTGGCCGTTGGAGCCGCGCAGCGAGTAGGTGCCATCGGGGTTGACCAGGATGTCGAACATTTCGGTGGCCGTGATGGCGGTGCGGGTGCAGGTCATGGCCTGGGTGCCGTTTTCACTCGACACATACTTGCCCAGGGCTCGCAGCGCCAGCTTGCCACCGCCGCCGTCCACCACCGTAAACTGCTCACTGGTGCCAATGGCGTCGTGAGTGCAGGTCATGGCCTGGAGGCCACTTTCGGACGATACGTACTTGCCGTTGTTGCCGCGCAGCCAGATATTCTGGCCGATAACCGGGGCCACGGCGGGGCTGCCCAGCAGGTTGGGCGACACGGCGGCCACCGTGCCGGGGTTGACCACGCAGTTGGCAAACTTGATGTTTTCCAGCACCTGGGGCAGGCCGGCGGGGCCGTCCACCTCGTAGGGCGGCACAATGTGCATCAGGGCCGCGTTGGGGCCGGTGTCGAAGCGCTTATAGGTCCAGTTCGCCCAGCCGATGCCCACGATGCCCAGGGCGTGGGCGGCCTCGTTCATCCAGGCGGCGGTGTTTTCGCCGGTTTCGCCCACCCAGATGGGCACATTGTTGGCGGTGCGAAAGCGCGTCAGGTTGCCGATGAGGCCGAGCTGGTTGGCGCTGCCGCCGGTGGCGTTCACGTCGTTGGGCAGGGGGTAGGCGGGCGCGTCGTAGCGGTGCGAGTTATACACCAGGTTGGCCTGGTTGGTGAAGGTGCGCTTCTCCATGTAGTCGTAATTATTACCATAGCCATTGCCTTCGAGCAGGATGAGGTGGTTGTCGCCCTGCGCCCGAATGGTGTTGATGAAGCGGTCCAGCACGTCGTGGATGCGCTGGTTGCCGTTCTGCGTCGCGGTGTTGGGCACGTTGTTGGGCTCGTTCAGCACGTCGTACATGGCCACGCGGGCGTCGTTTTTGTAGCGCTTGGCCAGCATGGTCCACAGCTGAGTGGCCACGTCCTGGTTGGTCGGGTTGTTCCAGAAGTCGTTGGGCCGCAGCGCGTCCGAGATGTTGGTATCGCTACCCTGCGCGCCGGGTGCGGCGTGCAGGTCGAGCACCACATACATGTTATTGGCGGCGCACCAGCTCAGCGTGTTCTCAATCATCCGAATGGCTTCCATCTGGCTGGGGTCCTGGAAGAGCTGTCCGCCGTCGGCCCAGGTTTTGAGCTGCGCCTCGTAGCTGTCGTAGGTCACGGTGCCGCGAATCACGCTATTGCGCACCGCCCGCTGCGCCGGGGTCAGAAACAGGTCGTAGTGCATCGGCAGCCGGATGCAGTTGAAGCCCAGCGAGGCAATGTAGTCGATGTCGGGCTTGGTAATAAAATTGTCGCGCCAGCCCTGGTAAAACGTCTCCACCGCCGCGTCGCTCATGCCCGCGTCGTAGAGAATTTTCTTTATCGAGCCCTGGGTGCCCCCAAAGCCGGGCTTCATCATGTAGCCCTCCTGCAGCATCCAGTCGCCCAGGTTCATGCCTTTGAGGATAACCTCTTGGCCGCTGGCGTTCACGATTTTGGTGCTGCTGGCCTGCAGCATACTCTGGGCTGCGGCCCCTTGCCAGCTGAGGCAGGCGAGCACGAGGGCGATGAAGGCCAACGCGCGCCGCGCCAGGCGGCGCGGGGTAGCGCGAGGAATAGAAGTGAGCATTGGCGGGTGGAAACAACTGGTGGAAACAGAACTTAAAAATACTACAAATGCCCGCTATTGCTTCGCCGCGCCCGCAAGGGCAACCACCTCTTGCATAAGTCATACCCTACTAAACCCCGAACGGATGAAGCCAAAAAATCCGCGCCGGGCAGGCGGCGCAGCAGGCCCTACCCGGCGGGCCGGCGAACAGCGCACCCCCGCCTGGACCTGGAAGCCCTACTAATAGGTAGAATAGAGCTTGGGATGCTTGGTCTTGATGACGCCGGCCCCCAGGCGCAGCCTACCCCGGCCCACGGTCGTAACCTCGGCCAGGGGGTCGCGAAAAAAGTAGGCCCCGTCTTCTACTATCAATTGGCCCGCGATGGTCACTTTAGTATTGCGCAGCACTTCCAGCGAAGCGCCTTTTTTCACGATGAAGCGCGAGGTGGGGCCAATGTAGAGCTCAGCCTGCTTGCCAGTTGGCGCGTTTAGCACCAAGGCATTATCGGCCGCCAACATCACCAGGGCCGAATCGCGGGTGTGCGCCGGGTTGCGCCCGATATCAAAATTGCCGGCCAGCAGGTAGTAAGAGTTGGGGGCCAGCAACCGGAGGCTGCCCGGCGCGCGAAGGACCGTCGAAACCTGCGCGTCGTTATCCCCGAGAAAAAAATCGGTGCGGTGCGGGCTGGTGCGGTGCGGGCCATTTTGAAAGACCGAGTTGCCGCTGAAAACCGAGCCCATAATCTTGTCATAAGACCCCTGCGGCGGCTGCGCATAATCGAGCAGGAATGCGCAGTCGCGAAAGTGAAAGGAGCTGGCCGTATCCTTCAGCTGCGGAATAGCGTGGATGAGGTAGCTGCGCGTGCCGATGAAGCGGCAGTTGGTGAAGCTCATGCGCCGGGCGTAGCTATCGGAGTGCATCTCAAACACGCCGTAGGCGGGCTGCCCCCGGTACGGACGGTCTTCAAACGTGCAGCCCACGAAGCGGGTGGCTTCGGCGGCATTGTCGGCCCGGCAGCCATGCACGAAAGCCCCGTAAATGCGGCAGTCCTGAAACAAAAATCCTGGCTGCGTAACCCAGGCCGACCAGTTGGTGGTGCCCCAAATCAGGCTGTTATTCACCACAATATTTTGGGTGGTGTGGCTGTTGCCGGGCCGGTCCGCCACGAGGCCCTGCCCCGCGTTATCTACCATCCGGCAGTTATCGAAGCGCACATTTTGCACAAAGCCCCCTTCCGGCTCCAGGTCCACCCCCGCGCCGGGGTTCGAAAACAGCGCCTTTCCCAGCGCTGGAATAAGCACGCGCCCCGTGTGGCTAAAACTGCAATTGACGGCCCGCAGGCCATTGACGCCCGTCACGGACAGGCCCTGGCGGCCGTTATAGGTGCAGGTCAGGTTTTCCAGCCTGATAGTCTCGACCAGAGGGTCACCCAGCTCTTTGGCCAGGTGGTTGAGCACCTGAATGCCATCGCGGCCGAAGTGATGCAGCGCCAGCCCCCGCAACGTGATGCGACGCGATTCACCAATAAAAATGCCGTCGTAGTTGAGTTGAATGCCCGTGTCGCCCCAGTGCCCGCCCACCACCGAATGCGGGCTGTTTCCATCCAGGTTAAGACCGCTAACTTCTACGTTTTCACACTTTTGCAAACTAATGCAAACTCCTACCTTGGCTCCCCAGGCCCAGTCGGTGAAGAAGGCTTTGGGTGACTCGTAGGGCTGGCGCGTGGCCGGGTCAAAGGCTCCGTAGCGCAGGCCATCGGCGTAACGGATGAAGGTGCGGGTGCTGTCCTGGCCCTCGATGCGCAGGTTGCGGCAGCCCGTGAGGGCCAGCACGTCGGCCCCGTTGCCGGCCGCATCCTGGCGGCCCACCAGATACACGCCCTTCGGAATGGCGAGCACGGCGGGGGCGGTGCCGGCGGGCGTGAGGGCACGCTTATTAAAAAAATCGGCGGCTTTCTCAAACGCTGCCTGGTCGTTGGTGCGGCCGTCGCCCACGGCCCCGAAGTCTTTTTTCAGGTCCTTGCGCAGCGCGGCCGTGGTGGCCTGGGCGTGCCCTACCCCCATCCTAAGCAGCAACAAAGCGGTCAGCAGCAGGAACCAGGCTGGGGCGCGGCGACCAGGATTTTTTTTTCGAAGATGCGTCATGCGTAGCTAATCTATACTGGGCCGGTAGCGCGAATAGTGCGGCCGGAGGCAAAATTAGCGACTCCCTACCCGGCCCGGCCGGCGCGCGTTGGGCAGCTAGCGGCTGGCCACGCCGTAACTTTGACCCCCGTCATGCCCGAACGCTCCACCTCCCCCAGCGCGTCGGCCACGAAGTACATCTTCGTTACCGGCGGCGTCACCTCTTCACTCGGCAAAGGAATTATTTCCGCCTCGCTGGCCAAGCTTTTGCAGGCCAGAGGGTTCCGAGTCACGATTCAAAAATTTGACCCGTATATAAATATCGACCCCGGCACGCTCAATCCCTATGAGCACGGCGAATGCTACGTGACCGACGACGGGGCCGAAACCGACCTCGACCTGGGCCACTACGAGCGCTTTCTGAACGCGCCCACCTCGCAGGCCAACAACGTGACCACCGGCCGCATCTACGACACCGTAATCCGGCGCGAGCGCGAAGGCGCTTTCCTGGGCAAAACGGTGCAGGTGGTGCCCCACATCACGGACGAGATTAAGCGCCGGATGCTGCTGCTGGGTCAAAAGGGCGAGTTTGACGTGGTAATTACCGAGATTGGCGGCTGCATTGGCGACATCGAATCGCTGCCTTTTGTGGAGGCCGTGCGCCAGCTGCGCTGGGAGCTGCCGCCCCACGACTCGCTCGTGATTCACCTCACGCTGCTCCCCTACCTGGCGGCGGCCGGCGAGCTCAAGACCAAGCCTACTCAGCACTCGGTCAGGGACTTGCGCGAGGCGGGCTTGCAGCCCGACATCCTGGTGTGCCGCTCCGAGCACCCAATTCCGGCCGAGATGCGGAGCAAAATCGCGCTGTTTTGCAACGTCAAAATCAACTCCGTTATCGAGAGCCTCGACGCCGACAGCATCTACTCGGTGCCACTGCTCATGCTGAAAGAGGAGCTGGACGTGCGCGTGATTGCCAAGCTGCGCCTCAACGGCGGCCACGCGCCCGACCTGGAGGAGTGGAAGGAGTTTTTGGGTCGCCTCAAGAACCCGACCGAGGAAGTGACCATCGCGCTGGTGGGCAAATACGTGGAACTGCCCGATGCCTACAAGTCTATTATTGAGGCGTTTATTCATGCCGGTGCCACCAACGAGTGCAAGGTAAAAGTGCGCACTATCCAGAGCGAATTTTTGACGCCTGAAAACGCCGTGCAGCAGCTCGAAGGCGTGGATGGCGTGCTGGTAGCACCGGGCTTTGGCGAGCGCGGCTTTGAAGGCAAGGTGGCGGCCGTGCGCTACGTGCGGGAGAATAATATTCCGTTTTTCGGCATTTGCCTGGGCATGCAGGTGGCCGTGGTGGAGTATGCCCGGCACGTGCTGGGCCTACCCCAGGCCAGCTCGACCGAGATGGACCCGCTCACGCCCGACCCGGTTATCGCCCTCATGGCCGACCAGAAAGACATTACCCAGAAGGGCGGCACCATGCGCCTCGGGGCCTACGCCTGCGAGCTCAAGCGCGGCTCGCGCGCCGCCAAAGCCTACGGCCGCAACACCATCAGCGAGCGCCACCGCCACCGCTATGAGTTTAATAATGAATACCTGGCCCGCTTTGAGGAGGCGGGCATGTCGGCCTCGGGCGTCAACCCGGCCACGGGCCTGGTGGAGGTGATTGAGCTGCCCAAAACGGTGCACCCGTGGTTCGTGGCCGGGCAATTTCATCCCGAGCTGAAAAGCACCGTGGAAAACCCGCATCCGCTGTTCGTGCGGTTCGTGCGGGCCGCTATTCAGCGCAAGAAGGGGCTGTAAACTCGTTTGTCATTGCGAGCGCAACGGAGTGGAGCGCGGCAATCTTTCCTAATCGTAGGGGTAGTAACCCTAACGTGAAGGAAAGATTGCCGCGCTCCACTCCGTTGCGCTCGCAATGACAAATACCCAAGCACCACTCACCATCCCGTACCTTTGCCTTTCGTATTTTTTTTACTATAAATGGACCGCAACCAAGCGACTGGCCTTTTCTTAATTTCGGCCTTGCTCCTGGTGTACTTGTTTTTCTTCTCGCCCAAAAAGGAGCCGGAACAAAATAAGACCCAAGCTACTACTACGGCCGCCGCGCCCATCGCGGCAGCCCCTACCCCCGCCCTGGCCCCCGAAATCCGGCTGGACTCGGCCGCTGGCCCGGCGCGCAGCATCGAGGTGAAAAACCCCGAGCTGACGCTCACCTTCTCGACCCAGGGTGGCCGCGTGGCCGCCGTGCGTCTCAACGGCTACAAGACGTTTTTCGGCAAGCCGCTCAATTTAATTGATGCCCAGAGCGCGCGCTACAGCACTAGGCTGCGCACGCTGGATGGCAAAATGGTGGATTTTAATACGCTGAATTTTCAGACCAGCGGCCCTACCCCTACTGCCGACGGCGGGCAGCAGCTGGCCTTCGCGGCACCCGTGGGCGGCGGCACCGTGACGCAGACCTACACCCTGCCCAAGACCGGCTTCGAGGTGAAGTACAACCTGAAGCTGACCGGCGTGCCGGTGGCGCAGGAGCCGCTCACGTTCTCGTTCGTGGACAACGTGCGCCAGACCGAGCAGGACCTCAAGCAGAACCGCAACCACACCACCATCAACCACTACCTGGCCAGCGACGACCCCGGCTCTTTGGCCGAAACCAGCGAGAAGCCGGAGGAAATGAAAATCGCTACCCCCATCAAGTGGGCGGCTGATAAGCACGACTTTTTCGTGGCGGGCTTCATTGCCGATTCGCAGCCCTTCGCCAGCGGCGCGTTCAATTCGACGGTGGACCTGGCCGACACCACGTTTATCAAGACGCTGAGCACCACGCTGGCCCTGCCGGTGGCCGACGTGACGAGCGCGGCCGGCGGCCAGTACCGCTTCTTTTTCGGGCCGAATCAGTTCAATTTACTCAAGAGCACCGCGCCCAGCTTCGACCGCAACGTGTACCTGGGCTGGGGCGTTTTTCGGTGGGTCAACCGCTTCGTGATTATCCCGGTGTTCAACTTTCTGGAGCAGTACATCAGCAGCTACGGGATTATCATCCTGATACTAGTAGTACTTATTAAGCTGGTAACGTGGCCGTTGACGTATAAGTCCTACGAGAGTCAGGCCCGCATGAAAGTGCTCAAGCCCGAGATTGATGAGATTAAGGCCAAGCATCCCGACGACCAGGTGAAGACCCAGCAGGAAACGATGAAGCTGTATAACCAGTTTGGGGTGTCGCCGCTCAGCGGCTGCGTGCCCCAGCTGCTCACGCTGCCGATTCTGTTCGCGATGTTCCAGTTTTTCCCTAACGCGATTGAGCTGCGCCAGCAGCCCTTCCTGTGGGCCACCGACCTAAGCACCTTCGACAGCCCGATTCACCTGCCGTTTACGCTGCCGTATCTGGGCAGCCACATCAGCCTGTTCACGGTGCTGATGACGATTTCGACGCTCTTCATGACTTATCAGAGCAACCAGATGAACGCGACCGCCATGCAGGGCCCGATGAAGTTCTACAGCTACCTCATGCCGCTGGTGTTCTTCTTCGTGCTCAATAGCTTTGCCGCCGGCCTCACCTGGTACTACCTGGTTTCCAACGTCGTAACGCTGGGCCAGCAGGCGCTGACCCGCTCGTTCGTGAACGATGACAAAATCCGGGCGCAGCTCGATGCCAACAAAGTCAAGAACAAAGACAAGAAGCCCGGCGGCTTCCAGGCGCGTATAGCCGAAGCCATGCGCAGCGCCCAGGAGCGCGAGGCTCAGGCGAAAAAGAAGGGGTAGGCGTTAGCTTGCCAAAAGAGTGTGGGGTAAGCTTTAGCTTGCCGTGGGTAGTGACCAACTATCTTACGGCAAGCTAAAGCTTACCCCACGCTCTTTTTTATGCGTTCTTACCTCTGGTTGCTCGTTTTTGCGCTCGCGGTGCCCGCCTGCGCCCACAAAAAAATGCCTCAGCAAAGTATTTCCGCCGTCACGGCCCCTACCCCCCCGGTGCAGGCCGGGCCGGTGCTGGTATTTCAGCGCACGCCGTGCTACGGCACCTGCCCGGCCTACACGGCCACTGTCTTTGCCGATGGGCGGGTTGAGTATGAGGGCCAGCGCTTTGTGCCGGTGCTGGGCAAGCACACGCTGCGCCTACCCCCCTCCGTGGTAGCGAACATGCTGGCCGAAGCCCAGCGCATCCGGTTCAGCCAGTTGGAGGAGCGGTACTCGCGCAACACTTCCGACCTGCCGGCCACGCTTATCACGGTGCACCCAGCCGGGCAGCCCGCCAAGTCAGTTTTTGCGGAGGAAGGAATTCCGGATAACCTGAAAAGCTACATCAGCTACTTGCAGGCGCGGCTCGACCCGCTGGCGGGCATTGGGATGGACAAGTAGCTATTCTTTACGCACTTGCTCCAGCAGCAGCTGGTTCATGGGGTTGGGGGCGAGGCCGCGCACGTTGCGCTGGGTGAGGCGGATTAGCTCGTCGTAATAGAGCGAGATAACCGGCTGGTCGCGCACCACCAGGCGGTCCATCGCCTGGTAGAGGGCCGTGCGCCGGGCCGCGTCCTGCTCCCGGATGGCCTGCTGGTAAAGCTGGTCGTATTCGACTGACTTATAGTGCGTTTTGTCGGGACCGGCGGGGCTGAAATTGGGCGAGTAGAACAGCGCCAGGTAGTTCTCGGCGTCGGGGTAGTCGCCGAGCCAGCTTTTGGTGAAGAACGAGGTGCGGCCATTGTCCACCAGCTCCTGCTGCGCGGCCGACTGGTTGATATCAATCTGAACCCGCACGCCCACGTCGGCCCAGTTTTTTTGTAGGTATTCGGCCACGGCCTTGCGCTCGGCCACGGTGCTGAGGCGCAATTGCAGCGGGTGCTGGGGGCCGTAGCCGGCCGCCGCCAGCAGCGCCCGCGCCCGGTTGGGCTGGAAGGTGTAGCCGGGCACCTTGGCCGCCGAAAAGGAGGGTAGGGCCGCCGGCACGAAGCCCGACGTGCCCGCCCGCCCCATGTGGTTGAGCACGTAGGCCAGCATTTCGGGCCGGTTGATGGCGTAGCTCAAGGCCTGGCGCACGCGGCGGTCGCGCAGGGCCCGGCCCTGCACCGCCTGCTCGCCGGTGAGGTGGGTGCTATCGAGCTGAAAGCCCAGGTATTCGGTGTTGAGGTAGGGTGCTTTCTGGAGGTTGAAGCGGCCTCGGAAATCCGCCCGCACCGAGCCGTCGGGGTTCAGAATCAGGTCACGCGAGCCTTCGCGGATGCCGCTCAGAAAGTCCAGCTTGCCCTGCAAAAAGGTCAGAAACTCCGTCTTGCGGTCGGCGATGAAGCTGATGGCCACAGCATCGAGGTAGGGTAGCGGGCGGCCCTGCTTGTCTTTGCGCCAGTAGGTGGGGTTGCGGTGGAAAAGCAGCACGTTGCCTTCATCCCAGACCTTGAACTGGAACGGCCCGGTGCCCACCGGGTGCTCGCGAAAGTCCTTGCCGTATTTTTCTATCGCCTCATGCGGCACCACGTAGGCGTAGGGCATGGTGAGCAGGCTAAGAAACGGAATGAACGGCGCTTTGAGGTGAATGCGCAGCGTCGAGTCGTTCACGGCCACGAAGCAGGTGTCGCTGATTTCACTCTTACTGTTTTCCAGTACTTTACCCCGAAATATCCAGCCGCCGGGCGAAGCCGTTTTGGCATCGAACAAGCGCCGGAACGAATACACGAAATCAGGGGCCACCACTGCCCGGCCCCTACCCCCCCCAAACGCCGCGTTGTCGTGGAAGCGCACGCCGCGCCGCAGCCAGAACGTGTACGTCAATCCATCGGGTGAAATCTGGTAGCGGCGAGCCAGCGCGGGCGCGGGTTGCAGGGTCGAATCCAGCGCCAGCAGGCCGTTGTAGAGCTGCGCCACGGCCCAGCCGTTGGCCTGGTTGCGGGCAAAGGCGGGGTCGAGCGAGGTGAGTGCCTCGGGCTGGTTGTAGCGAAATACCCGGCGCTCGTCGGCCGCCGACAGGCTGGGGCTGCCGCAACCAGCCAGCAGCGCCGGGCCAGCGGCCACGGCCAGCCGGGCGGACCAACGAAAACGCAATTCGTGTAGAAACATCTGTTTGGGGTGTCGGTTGCAAAGGTAGGGGCCGCGTTGGCCCGCTT
Source organism: Hymenobacter psoromatis (assembly GCA_001596155.1). NCBI lineage: Bacteria > Pseudomonadati > Bacteroidota > Cytophagia > Cytophagales > Hymenobacteraceae > Hymenobacter > Hymenobacter psoromatis. Next base: position 2,441,593 of record CP014771.1, read on the forward strand.
TTCGACTTATCCCTACCCCCTTTTATGCAGCTTACTTATTTCGGCCACGCCTCGTTCCTAGCCACTATTGGCGGCCTCCGCGTGCTGTTCGACCCGTTCATCAGCCCCAATCCGCTGGCCAAAGACATTAATGTGGATGCCATTGAGGCCGACTACATCCTGGTTTCGCACGGCCACGGCGACCACATTGCCGACGTGGAGAGCATTGCCAAGCGCACCGGCGCTAAAGTGCTGGCCATCGCCGAGATAGCCGGCTACTTCGGTGCCAAGGGCCTCGACGTGATTGGCACCAACCTGGGCGGCAAAGTGGCCCTGCCCTTCGGCACGGTGCACTGCGTGGCGGCGGCGCACAGCAGCTCGTTCCCCGATGGCTCGTATGCCGGCGTGGCGATGGGCTTCGTTATCAAAACCACTGAAGGCCAGACGTTTTACTTCGCCGGCGACACGGCCCTGACCTACGACCTCAAGCTCATCAAAGACCGCCATAAAGTAGATGTGGCCCTGTTGCCCATCGGCGACAACTACACGATGGGCATCACCGACGCGCTGGTGGCCGCCGACTGGGTAGGCACCACCGAGATTATCGGCATGCACTACGACACCTTCCCGGTTATCGCCATCGACCACGCGGCCGCGCTGGCCGAGGCTAAAGCCGCTGGCAAAAACCTGCGCCTGCTGCGCATCGGCGAGTCGGTGGAACTGTAAAACCGTCTGTCATTGCGAGCGCAACGAAGTGAGGCGCGGCAATCTTTCCTGCACGTTTAGGTTACTACCCTGACGATTAGGAAAGATTGCCGCGCTTCACTTCGTTGCGCTCGCAATGACAGGCTTGTGCAATTATGACCGCACGCTTGGCTAATCCAGTTTTTTTAGCCTTATTTTGTAGATTGAACGATGCCGGTCCCGACTGGCTTTATTCCTTCGCGCAGCGCGTTTTCTAGTTATACAGTTTGTTGTTATGGGCAAAATTATCGCGGTAGCCAACCAAAAGGGCGGCGTCGGCAAAACCACCTCGGCCATTAACCTGGCAGCCTCCCTGGCGGCGCTGGACTACCGGACGCTGCTCGTCGATGCCGACCCGCAGGCCAATGCCACTTCGGGCGTGGGCTTCGACCCTAAAGACATCGAAAACAGCGTGTATGAGTGTATGGTCGATGGCATCGACCCGCAGGATATTATTCTGCAAACCAACATCCTACCCCACCTCGACCTCATGCCCTCGCACATCGACCTGGTGGGCGCCGAGGTGGAGATGATAAACCTGCCCAACCGCGAGGAAAAGATGAAGGAGGCCCTGCGCCCGTTGGCCGACCTCTACGACTTCATCATCATCGACTGCTCGCCCTCGCTGGGCCTCATCACGGTGAACGCCCTCACGGCGGCGCACTCGGTCATCATCCCGGTGCAGTGCGAGTACTTCGCCCTCGAAGGCTTGGGTAAGCTTCTGAATACCATTAAGATAATTCAGAGCCGCCTCAATACCAACCTCGAAATCGAAGGCATCCTGCTCACGATGTACGACGTGCGCCTGCGCCTCAGCAACCAGGTGGTGGAGGAAGTGCAACTGCACTTTCAGCAGCTCGTGTTCGACACCATCATCCCGCGCAACGTGAAGCTAAGCGAGTCGCCGAGCTTCGGCATCCCGGTCATCCTGCACGACGCCGAAAGTAAAGGCGCCGTGAGCTACCTCAACCTGGCCCGCGAGATTGTAGAAAAGAACAGCGTGGAGGCCCGCCCCGAGGAGGCTGCGGAGGACGAGCTGGCGTAGTAGCGCAAATTTTGTAGTTCGCGTGTCCGCGCCATTACGATTTAGCCTAAGCTAGACCTGTATGCTTGCCTCAATTGCTCATCCACTCATCGGCATTGACCCTGAAATTCGATTTGGGCGGCCTTGCATAGCTGGTACACGCATCAGCGTACATGATGTATTGGGCTGGCTAAAACATGGCATGAGCGAGGCTGAAATCCAGCTAGATTTTCCAGAAGTAACTGCTGAACTCATCCGCGCCTGTCAATTATACACTGCTGATTGCCTAGAGCCTTACACTGAAGTAACTGGTCGGGAAGCTGATTTTCGCGTTACTTATCGCTTATTTACAACTGAAGAAGGCGGCCGTAGAACACCTGCTTATCAGCACGTCCGTTGGGATTTTCGCTACGAAGGGGCAGCAGAAACATGGATGATTTGGCCAGAATTTCTAGACCCGGATGGTCAAAGAATTCCCAATGGCCCATTCTCACCAGTTGGCCAAGCCGATATGTTTATCGTCAATCCTAAAAGACGGGATTTTCACCGCCAGCATATCAGGACAGGAGTACGAGGATATTTTCTGGAAGGAAAGCCGATTGGGGTGTGCGAAGTGATAAAAGTATTAGCGCTAAGTTAAAAGAAATTTATATAAAATTAATTGACGCTATGCCCACCCATCCCCGTAATCCCCTCATCAGCTCCGACCCGACCGTGCGCGGGGGGCGGCCCTACCTCACCGGCACTCGCATCGGCGTGGCGGATATACTTGAATGGCTTGGCAGCGGGATGACGGAAGCGGCTTTGCTGCGCGATTTTCCGGAGCTGACGCCCGAAATGATTCGCGCCTGCCTGCGCCATTCATCGGACCGCGGGCACTGGTCGTATTGAATTACGGCCCGGCTTGCCCTTCGCCCGCTACGGCGTAATTTTGACCTTCGGCCGCGGCTTGCCTTTTGGGCCGCGCCGATGTTAGTATGTCAGTAGAGAAGAACGAAGAGAAAATTCAGGCGGCCCTCAACGCCAATCCCGGCGTGGCCGGCGTGGCCAAGCGCAAGGTTGGCGGCCTGGGCCGGGGCCTCAACGCGCTGATTGAGGGGAGCTACGAGCACAAAGGCGACCGCGAGCAGCGCCTGGTGCCCCACCCCGTGAACTCGGTCGGCCAGATTGCGGTGGGCTACATTGAGGCTAATCCCTACCAGCCGCGCACGCACTTCGACCAGGAGGCGCTGGCCGAACTGGCCGACAGCATCAAGATTCAGGGCATTATTCAGCCCGTAACGGTGCGCCAGCTGGGCACCAACTCGTTCCAGCTCATCTCGGGCGAGCGCCGCCTGCAAGCCAGCAAGCTGGCCGGCCTGGACACCATTCCGGCCTACATCCGCAAGGCCGACGACCAGCAGATGCTGGAAATGGCGCTGATTGAGAACATTCAGCGCGAAAACCTGAATGCGATTGAGATTGCCCTCAGCTATCAGCGCTTGCTCAGCGAGTGCCAGCTACGCCAGGAAGACCTGGGTGAGCGCGTGGGCAAAAACCGCTCGACCGTGACCAACTACCTGCGCCTGCTCAAGCTGCCACCCAGCATTCAGATTGGCCTGCGCGACTCAGTGATTGGCATGGGCCACGCCCGCGCCCTCATCACTATTGAGGACGCGCAGCAGCAGGTCGATTTGTACAAGCGCATCGTGGCCGAAGACCTGTCGGTGCGCCGCGTGGAGGAAATCGTGCGCGGCGGCTTCGGCCGGCCCACGGGGGGTAGCAGCCCCAAGCCGCAGCCCACGCCGGTGGTGCCCGTGGCCGAGCTGCGCCGCACCGAGCGCCAGCTCACCGACCATTTTGGCTCGAAGGTGCAGCTGCGGCCGGGTGCGCAGGGCCGCGGCGAAATCAAGATTTCCTTCGATTCGGTGGAGGATATGCAACGTATTCTGCACATTCTGCAACCTGCATAGGTGCCGCACTACGTGAGTGCCGGTGGGCGTTAGCGGCTTGCTTATGAAAAATTCTTCGCGTTCCCTACCCCCCCTTCGTGGCCTGGGCTGGCTGCTAGGCTTGCTGCTGCTGCTGGCTGGCCCGCACGCGGCCCAGGCGCAGTATCCCACTACCACGCCCAACCCGCTGGGCACGGGCACCGGCCTGAACAAGCCCACCGTGGTGCGGCCCGACACGGCCACGGTGCGCAAAATCAGCAAGAAGGAGAAGCGCGCCCTGGCCGCCGCCGACTCGGCCAAGCGCACCGAGCGGCTGTTTGGCCTGCACCTCACGCGGCCCGAAAAGGCGGGTTATCTGGCCCTGCTGCCCGGCGCGGGGCAGATTTACAACCATAAATACTGGAAGCTGCCCATCGTGTATGGCATGCTGGGTACCCTGGGCGTGGTGGAAGTCTTCTACCAACAGCACTATAGTGAATACTCCAAGGCCTACGCGATTACTGCTTTGCAACCTTCGGTGCTGCCCTCCGTGCTTTTAAATACCAGCGATTATCCAAATGCGAGCAAGGAAACGTCGGCTACCAATATCCAGACGGGCATCATCTTTTATCGCCGCTACCGCGACTTGTTCATTATAGTTGGAGCGCTGGGCTACGGCCTGCAAATTCTGGATGCGGTGGTGGATGCGCACCTCTACGGCTTCGACGTGAGCGATAATCTTTCGCTGAACTGGCAGCCCGTGCTGTTGCCGGTGCCGGGGCAACTGGGGCTCGCGGCCGGCTTGTCCCTGACGCTACGGGCCAGGTAGGCCACTGGCCTGCCGATGCGCATTTAGCCCGCTTCGCCCTCTTTTTAAGCCTATCTTTGCCCAAGCGTGGAGATTGGTCTCCCGCCTCCACGGTGCCTTGAAAAAGGCGAAGCCCGTGGTTGGTGCCACGGGCTTCGAGGGGGTTTTCGAACTCCATAAACCGCAAGTCCAATGGAGAACAAGCCACGTTCGGAAGGTGATTACGTTGTAATCATCCTCCGGTTACCGGTCAAGCTGCTCGTGCGGCTTACCCGGTGGTTGGTAGTAGTAGGCGCAAGTTACTTGCTTCTGCACCGCTAACCTAAGAAGGGGTAGGGGGGCCGCGAGGTCCCCCTACTTTTTTCTAAGTCAAAGATACGGGAAAAGCGCGGCATAGTTCAGGGGCGGCTCAGCCTAAAATATCAGAAAATGAACATCCTTTTAATCGGCTACGGCAAAATGGGGCAGACGATAGCCGGCCTGGCTACCAGCCGGGGCCACGAAATCGTGGGCATCGTGGACCACCAGACTTCCAGCCAGCGCATCGAGGACTTCACGCCGGCGCAGGTCGAGGTGGCCATCGAGTTCACCCACCCCGAGGCGGCCTACGCCAACGTGGCGGCCTGCCTGCGCCAGGGCCTGCCCGTGGTGTGCGGCTCGACGGGCTGGCTGCACCACTTCGACGAGGCCAAGGCCTTGGTCGAAGCGACCAACGGTGCGCTCTTCTACGCCTCCAACTACAGCGTGGGCGTGAACCTGTTTTTTCACTTCAACGAGTACATCGCGGCCAAGATGAACCAGTTCGCGGCCGGCTACGACGTGCAGGTGACGGAGATTCACCACGTGCATAAAGTGGACCAGCCCAGCGGCACCGCCCTCACGGCGGCCGAAGGCATCCTGGCCCACTTCCCGGCCAAAACCACCTGGCGCAACGCGCCGGCCCAGGCTCCGCATGAGCTGGCCGTGCTCAGCGAGCGGCTGGGCGAGGTGGTGGGCACCCATGAGGTGCGCTACGTGTCGAGCGCCGACACCATTGAGCTGCGCCACGAGGCCCACTCGCGCGAGGGTTTCGCGCTGGGCGCGTTGCTGGCGGCCGAGTGGCTGCCCGGCCGCCACGGTGTGTTTGGCATGAAGGAGCTGCTGGGGCTGTAAAATTCGCCGGCCATTGCGAGGAAGACCGACGAAGCAATGACTGGCGGCGTTGTTTATTTGCTAAATATTCTACTGGTAGCCTAAAGCCTACCCCCCGTTTCATGCTCGTTCGCAAAACTGACCCTACTGCCCCGCCCCGGCCGCCCAAAACCAAGAGCCGCGAGTGGGTCGATTCCCTGCTGTTTGCGGTCATCGCGGCCACGCTCATTCGCTGGGCCACGTTTGAGGCCTACGTCATTCCGTCGCCGAGCATGGAGCACTCGCTGCTGGTGGGCGACTACCTGTTCGTGAGCAAGTTGCACTATGGCCCGCTTACGCCCCAAACGCCCTTGCAGGTGCCGCTCACGCACCAGACGGTGCCGGTTTTTGGCTTCAAGAGCTACTCCGACCTCATTCAATTGCCCACGTACCGCTTTCCGGGTTTCAGTTCGATTAAGCGCAACGACGTGGTGGTGTTCCATGTGCCGCACGAGCAGCAGTTTCCGGCCGACCTGCGCACCAACTACATCAAGCGTTGCATTGCCATCGCGGGCGACACGTTGGAGATTCGCAACGGCGTGATTTTCCTGAATGGCCAGCCCGGCACCATCGCGGGCTCGCCCCAAACCACGTATTTCATGGCCGTGGAAACGCCCAACGACGAAGTGCGCCAGGCGCTACACGACCAGGGGGTAGTGGACTACGACCAGCCCGACGGCATTCCGGGGGCTGGCACCAACCCCGAAACCGGCCAGCTGGGCTACGTCATCAGCTGCCCGGCGGCCGTGGCTGAGTACTTCAAAAAGCAGCCCTACGTGAAGTCGCTGACCGTGACGGCGCCCGCCGTGCAGCTCTTCCCCGACGTGGCCGATTTCCACGGCTCAGGAGCCATGAGCGCGGTGCAGCGCCGGTGGCAGCTCGACAACTACGGCCCGCTGCCCATTCCCAAAAAAGGCCAGACGATAGCGCTCTCGCCCGGCAACGCCGCGATTTATTACAAAATCGTGAGCCAGTACGAGCATAATAAAAACATTACCTGGGGCCCCGACGGCATGATTTTGCAGGATGGCAAGCCGCTCACCAGCTACACCATCAAGCAGAATTACTACTGGATGATGGGCGACAACCGCCACAACTCGGAAGATTCGCGCTTCTGGGGCTTCGTGCCCGAAGACCACGTGGTGGGTAAGGCCGTACTCATCTGGCTCTCGCTCGACCCCTTCGGCGACGCCGCCCACAAGGTGCGCTGGAGCCGGCTGTTCCACACTATTAAGTAGCCCTACCCCCTTGGTAGAATCCAAGGGCCCGCGGCGGAATCATTCCGCCGCGGGCCTTTGTTCTTATGCGGATTAGCTAGTAGCTTGCAGCCTCTAGTTTTCGCCTACCGTATATGGACCAGAAAGTGCTCGTACTCAATGGCGATTACACCGCCATTACCTTATGCAGCGTGCAGAAGGCTTTTGTATTATTATTCCTGGACAAGGCTGAAATGGTGGCCAAGTCGGAGCATGGCACCATGCGCACCGTTTCGCAGGCCTACCCCAAGCCCAGCATCATCCGGTTGGCGCGCTACGTGCGCGTGCCCTACAAAGGCATCGCGCTCAGCCGCCACAATATTTTCAAGCGCGACCAGTACGAGTGCCAGTACTGCGGCTCGACCAAAACGCTGACCCTCGACCACGTGCTGCCCCGCTCGCGCGGCGGCGACTCGGGCTGGACTAACCTCATCACGGCCTGCTCGCGCTGCAACCACGCCAAAGGCCAGCGCACGCCGTCGGAGGCCAACATGCCCCTGCGCACGCAGCCCAAAAAGCCCACGCTCGCCGGCTTTCTCAAGCTCTCGGCTGGCACCCTCGACCAGAACTGGCACGCCTACCTGGGGTAGGGAATTAGCTTAACCAGACAGTTGAAAGTACTGGACTAAATAGAACGTCATCCCGAGCTTGCCGAGGAATCTCGCTCGCATCGTGGAACGAGGCTCCAACGACTGCGGGCGAGATTCCTCGGCAAGCTCGGGATGACGTTCTTTTTCTACCTACTTACTCTTGACCAACTACTTAGTAAGTGGCCGGCGCGGGAGCATTACCGGCGAGCGCGGCGTTGTTTTGGTTGCGGCGGGGCATGTTGCCCGACATTTCCTCCTGGTCGTAGTACGATTGCACTGGCTGGCCATTTACGAAGGTGAGCAGGTCGCGGTTGAGGCGGTCTTTGGCGGTAATGAGCAGGCCGTGGGGCTCGCCGTCGTAGGCCACGAGCTGCGCGCCGGGCACCATCGGCGCGGCGGCCTCGGCACCCGTGGCCGGGGGCACAATGTCGTCGGAAGTACCGTAGATGAACAGCGCGGGCACGTGAATCGCCTGCATATCCTGGCGGAAGTCGGTTTCGCCGAAAGCCTTCACGCACTGCGAAGTGGCGCGGGGCGACGCCGGAAAAGCCAGGCTGGCCGACCAGTCGAGCACACCCTGGCTCACGGGGTGCGAGAGCACGCCCTGGCCGTAGAACTTCTTGCCAAAGTCGGACAGGAAGCCGAAACGGTCCTTGCCCAGGTTCTCCATCATGTCATCAAAAACCGCCTTATCAACGCCCGAGGGGTTGCTGTCCGTTTTCAGCATGAAGGGCGTCACGGAACTCACGAAAACCACCTTGCTCACGCGGGCCCCGTGGTGGCGGCTCATGTAGCGGGCCACTTCGCCGCCGCCCATCGAGAACCCTACCAGGGTCACGTTCTGGAGGTTGAGGGCATCGAGCACGGCCTTGAGGTCGTCGGCCAGCGTGTCATAATTATAGCCATCCCAGGGCTTCGACGACTGGCCGAAACCGCGGCGGTCGTAGGCAATCACGCGCACATCGTGCAGCGGCAGCTCGGCCAGCTGGTATTCCCAGGAAGCCGCGCTCAGGGGCCAGCCGTGGATGAGTACAATCGGGTTGCCCTGGCCGTAGTCGTAATAATTGAGGTTGATGTCTTTGCCTTGGGCATCCTGGCCGACTTTGAGGAGATTCATGGGGGTAGGGAAAAGTGGAAAAGGAAGGAGTTTTTTGGATTTACGCAAAGCCCAAGGGCAAGGATTAGCCTGGGCGTTATTTTATGGTGAACCACGCTGATTTATTGTTAGCTACGCCAGTTAATCAGTCATGAGGTAGAAAAATAAACCTGTTTTTACTCCTCGAAAGCGCGGGCGTCGACCACAATCACGCGCTGCACCCGTCTTTTGAGGTATGAAACGCTTTTTCTGTGCCTTGGCGGGGCTGGTGAGTCTGGCGGGCTGCAACACTCAAACCACCTCAACTACTACCCCTACCCAAACTACCGAAGCCCGGCCGGCTGCTGCGCCGGCCAACTCGGCCGGCACTGACTATCAGGTATATCGCACCCGGCTGCCCGGCCAAGCCGACAGCCTGACGCTGCACCTCGTCACGGCCCCGCGCGGCTTTGATGCCACCGGCACGGCGGGCCGCTTCGGCAGCTACTACGGCTCCAATGGCCGTCCCTACACGCTGCAAGGCCAACCCAGCGCGGCCCCCGATAGCGTAGTATTATTCGAAATCAGCCCCGAAAAAGCCATCGACCCCAATGGCAGCAGCCTGTACTGGCGCCTGCGCCGGCAGCCGGGCGGCAACCTGGCCGGCACGGTGGGGCAGGCACCGGTGCGGCTGCGGCTGGTACGGCTGGCGGCCGGGGCGCTCACCTTCGTGGTGCGCTACTTCGCCGACTCGCTGGCGGCCTTTCCGCGCGAGGCCAGGTCGCCCAAGGCCCACCTGAGCGTGCAGGCCCTGGTGCCCGTGGGCCTACCCGAGGCAGTACGCCAAGCCCTGACAACCAGTATGCTACGCGGCCTGCGCGGCGACACTATCGACGGTATTCCCAGCGTCAGCCTGGCCGCGCTGTATAAGCAGCAGCGGCGGGACTATTTTAAGAGCTACCGCGAAGATGCCGCCGACAGCCGCCCTACCCCCGCCGACACGGCCGGCATTGGGGCCTATGCCCCCGGCCTCACTTACGAAAACCAGACGGCCGCCCATGTGCTCTACCAGCAAGGCAACTTGCTGAGCCTGGGCTTTCTCAGCTACGATTACAGCGGCGGGGCGCACGGCAGCTACGGCACCATCGGTGCCAGCTACGACCTGCGCACCGGCCGCCGCCTGCGCTACGCCGATATTTTTCAGCTGGCGGCGGCCCAGCAGCTACCTGCGTTGCTGGCCCGCGCCGTGCGCCCGCTGGTGGGTTTGCAAGCCGATGAGCCGCTCGATAAGCAACTGCTGGTGAATAAGATGCCTCTCACGCACAACGTGTTTTTGACCGAAGGCGGCGCGGTATTCATCTACCAGCCCTACGAAATCGCCTCTTATGCCCAGGGCGAAATCCGGGTTTTCCTACTCCTGTCGGAGCTGCGGCCGCTGCTGCGCGAGGGCCTGCCGCTGCCCGGCAGCGGGGTAGCCGCACGTTGAGGGGCCGCGCTCAGCGGGTTACTCGGCTCAGCGACCGCTGGCCGTGGGCGCGCTGCTGGCGGCGCGCCTGTTGCGCCGGCCCGAGTAAGGCGCGTCCAACGTTTTAATTGCTCATCACTCACTATTCCTTGCCAACTACTTCCCACCTGCTCATCATGGCGCGCCACCCGGTGCTGGGCCAGGGCAAAACGCGGCTGGCCAGCACCATCGGCCCCGCCGCCGCGCTGACCGTGTACCACGAGTTGCTGGCCCACACCCGCGCCGCCACGGCCGGCGTCTCTGCCACCAAAACGGTGTGGCTGGCCGGTGCCCCTACCCCCGACGCGCCCGACTACTGGCCCGGCTATGCCCAGCACCCGCAGCCGGCCGGCGACCTGGGCCAGCGGATGCACACGGCCTTCGCCACGGCTTTCGCGGCCGGTGCCACTAAGGCCGTCATCATCGGCACCGACTGCCCCGAGCTTACTACGGAGCTGCTCGACCAGGCTTTCGCGCAGCTCGACGCGCAAGACGTAGTGCTGGGTCCCGCGCTCGATGGCGGCTACTACTTACTGGGAATGAAGGGATTAATTTCTGATTTTTGCCTCGAAAAAGAATGGAGCACCGCCAGCGTGTGCCCCGCCACGCTGGCCGATGCAGCGCGCCTGGGCCTGCGCGTGGCCCTCCTATCTCCCCTCGCCGACGTGGACACGGCCGACGACCTGGCTGCCTGGCGCGCCCGCTCGTAAAGCAGTAGCGCGAAGTTTCCACTTCATGCGCGAGCAGAGCGAACATCGTCGTTCGCGCCGTGCGGCCCCGCCATGCTCGCTGCGCTCACGCACGAAGTGGAAACTTCGCGCTACTAAAGTCCCTACCCCTATCATGGCCAACGAAGCGGTTGATTTTGAGCTCATTGTGCTGGGCGCGGGCTCGGCAGGTCTTGGTCTGGCCTTGTTTATGGCAAAGACTGGGCTCAGCGTGTTGCTGATTGACAAAACAGCGCAGGACGTGGGCGGCGACTGCCTCAACCACGGCTGCGTGCCCAGCAAGGCACTCCTTCACGCGGCGCGGCAGGTGCACCAGGCCCGGCAAGCGGCGCGCTTTGGCGTGCAGGTGAGCGGCCCCGCTGACCTGGGCCGGGTGATGGACTACGTGCAAGAGCGCCAGGCCATTATCCGCCGCCACGAAAACCCCGACTCTTTGCGCGAGCAAGGCGTTACGGTCGAAATTGGCGAGCCGCGCTTCGCGGGGCCGCACGAAATTGAGCTGAACGGGCGCACGCACCGCGGCCGGCGCATCGTGATTGCCACCGGCTCGCGGCCCCGCCAGCTCGCGGTGCCCGGCGCCGAGCTGGTGGCGCACTACGACAACCAGCGCGTGTGGGACCTGCGCCAGCTGCCCGCCCGCCTGCTGGTGGTGGGCGGCGGCCCCAACGGCGTGGAGCTGGCCCAGGCCATGCAGCGCCTCGGAGCGCTGGTCACAGTGGTGCATTCGGCCAAACAGATTTTAGAAAAAGAAGACCCCGGCATCAGCGCCGTGCTACTAGAGCGGCTACGCGGCGAAGGAATTGATTTTCAGCTGGAAGCCGAAATAACCGCCTTCCCGAACGCCAACACGGTGCAGCTTCGGCACGCCGACGGCCGCGAAACCAGCATCGAATTTGACGCGGTGTACGTGGCCATTGGGCGCGAGGTGGGCTTCGATGGCTTGCAGCTCGAAAAGGGGGGGGTAGGGCTGAATACGCACGGTCACTTGGTGCTCGATGAGCATTTGCAAACCACCAACCCCGCCGTTTTCGCAGCCGGCGACGCGGCCAACTCGCTCAAATTCAGCCACGGGGCCGAGCTGCACATGCGGCTGCTGCTGTTCAATTTCTTCTCGCCCATCAAGAAAAAGCTCGACTACGACCACTTTTCCTGGGTCACGTTCACCGACCCCGAGGTGGCGCATTTTGGCCTCGATGCTGCCGAGCTCGATCGGCGCGGCACTGCCTACGAGCGCTGGGAAACCGACTTCGCCGCCGACGACCGCGCTGTGGTGGACGACTATCAGTATGGTCGCCTGCTGCTCTTCGTCGAAAAAAACCTGCTGCCCGGCACCAAGCGCCGCCTGCTGGGCGGGGCGATGGTGGCCCCCGGCGCGGGCGAGCTCGTGCAGGAACTGATTTTGGCCAACAGCAGCGGCCTCGGCGTGGACGCGCTCTTCGACAAAATATATCCCTACCCCACCGCCGCGCGCATAAACCAGCAATTGGTAGTGCGCCAGCGCGACATTTCGCCGCTGGCCCGGCTGGCGTTCAGACTAAACGCATTTGGCAATCTGGGCCAAGAGGGCCTCTAAATGGGTATCACTCCAGCCCAAGCGCTTGCGCTTGACTTTCAGACTGCCGGACGAGGGATCGGCGCGCAGCAGATTTAGGGCCATTTTGCGCACCAGGGCCAGATTTTCGGCGGCTCGCTCGTCGCGTAGGCGGTGGGCGTCCTGGCGCAGGGTCACATCCAAGTGCCAGTGCAGTTGGTTTTCTACGGCCCAGTGTCCCCGCACGGCCGTCAGGGCCTGGGCCGCCGTTAGCTCAGGCTGGCTGCTGAGGTAGTAGCGCGGGGGCTGGGCCTGGGGCGGGCTACCGGCCGGATAGCGCACCGTTTCCACCCGCACCAGGGCCGCCAGCTGCGGCCAGCGCCCATCCTCGTTGACCCAGCGCAGGTCGGTCTGCACGGCCACTTGCCAGTGCACGGGTGTGTTGTGGCTGGCCCAGCCAGTGGCCTCAGCCTGGGGCCGAACGCCGGCCAACGCTCGCTCGGCCTCGGCGCACAGAGTGGGCTGGTTCTGCTTGAGGGCCAGCAGGTAATGGCCACCCTGGTTGCCAAGCTGGGCGGCGATGGCGGGCTGGCAGCCCAGCGCATCGAGGCTGACGAGCGCCCCGCCCGACAAGTCCAGCAGGGCCAGCACGTCGGGAATAGCGGCCAATTCCTGCCCCTTGCCCCTGGTCGCCACCTGCGCCAGGCAGAGGCCCTCGGCGCGGGCCAGGGCCGAGACTACGTGCAGCGCCTGCGGGCCGCTGCCGCGCAACGTCTGCCCGTCCACGCAGACCTGGGCGGCAACCGGGGCGGGCAGCAACTGGCGTACCCAGTTCAAAAAGGCGGCGTTGAAAGCCGCCGCGTCCAGGTGCTGAAAGACGCGGCGGAACGTGTCGGCGGCGGGCACGCCGTGGGGCAGGGCCAGGTGGCGGGCTAGGGGAACCTGTTTTTGCTGGCCGAAGTCGGCTATATCTTCGAAATCGTCGGCCCCGCACAAGACGGCTAATACACTGATAACGAGAATGGAAAGCAGTGGGTGACGAAAATTGCGGCCAGGCTGGCGAAAATCGGGTACCTCGGCCAAGTGCGTGAGCAGGGACATGCCCGCAAAGGTCTGCTGATAGCACGCTAGCCAAATGCGTTTAGTCTGGGCTGGCGTTAGATTTTGCCTATAAGCTGTAAAGAAAAGTGTAGGATAAGCTTTAGCTTGCCGTCTTTGGAAAAGGCACCGATTTACGAACGTGCTGGCAATCAGTCAACAAGCTAAAGCTTACCACCTATTTTCCGGCGAGCTAAAGTTTGCCTTGTCGCACCAGCGCCCGATACACGCGCAGCAGCCGCGCCTGCGGCACGCCCGCTTTATAAAGCAGCACGATGAGCGCGAAAATGCCTTGCAGCCGGAACACGCCGTTGGCCAAATACTTACGCGCCGACGTGACTATCACCCGCGGCAGCAGCCGAAACGGGGCCGCTCGCCGCAGCCGCGCCACAATTTCCTGGTCCTCCATCACCAACAGGTCCTCGCGGTAGCCACCTACGCGCTCAAACAGCTCTTTTTCAACGAATAAGCTCTGGTCGCCAAACCGAAAAACCGTCAGCGGCAGGCGCGTCATCCAGGCATTGAGCCGCAAAAACCAGTGCGGATGGTCGAAAGCCAGGCGGTAGCACCCCGCGCCCGCGCCCGCCGCCACCGCCCGCCGAATGTCGGCCAGGAAGCCCGGCGGGGGGTAGGAATCGGCGTGCAGAAAGTACAGAATGGCCCCGCCGGCGTGCGCCGCGCCGTGGTTGAGCTGCGCGGCGCGGCCCTTGCGGGGGCTGCGCAGCACGCGCGCGCCGGCTTCGGCCGCCAGCCGGGGGGTAGGGTCGGTGCTGCCGCCGTCCACCACCAGCAGCTCGGTGGCGCGGTCCAGCTCGGGACGTAAATAGGCCAGCAGCGCGACAATAGTGGCCGCCTCATTAAACGTGGGGATGATGAGGCTGATGACGGGCGCGGTGGGGGGGTAGGCGTCCGGCATGGGGAAGTTGGGTTTCTGCAAAGCAACGGCTTCCTACCCCCTGGGTTGGCGCGGCCGGCGACCTTCTTAGTAGTGAAACAACTCTACAAGCCGGGCGCAAACTGCCTGCGCCGTAACCGCTTCCAAAGCCCCCAGCTTGCGCACCAGACGCGTTTTATCCACCGACCGGATGTGGTCGAGCGCTACCTGCCCGGCTTTGCCCTGAAACTTGCAATCGACCCGCGACGGGTAAGCGCGCTGGCTACTCGTGAGCGCCGTAATGGTAACGGTGCGCAGGTGGCGGTTCAGCTCATCGGGCGAAATGACTACGCACGGCCGCGTTTTGTTGATTTCGCTGCCTTGCGTGGGGTCGAGGTTCACCAGCCATACCTCGAAGCGCTGGGGCGCGGCTACCATTGCCACTCGGTTTCCTCAAAATCGGCATCCGAGAAGCCTTCCAGCAATTCGCCTTCCGGCTCCTGGCCGACGGCTAGGGCGGCTTGCATCTGGGCCTCCCAGTTTACTCTGGCTGAGCGCATTACCGGAGCAATGAGCAATCCATCGGGGGTAGGGCGCAGGTCAACTTCGCCGCTTAGGTGGTACTGTTGCAGCAGTTTCTTGGGCAACACAATACCTTGCGAGTTGCCGACGCGGATAATACGGGTGTGCATAGCACGAATGTACGCACAAAGTAATTACTAAAAAGACTACTCCCTATGCAGAAGTTTGTGCTCCTCTTGCTAGGTGCTTTAGGCATGCTTGCTTCATGCTCACAGTCAAAGCTAGCTGAACAACGTGTGTATCTGGCTAAAGGTAATATATCGTTCGCCCTGCCCGATAGCCCCCTCACATACAGTAAACCAATACTTTGGCCTGGCGACTATGAGCTGAGCGATTATGGCGAAGCCGGCAGTTTTTACCATAATCAGGATTCCTCTATCATCGTCTCGGTTTATGCCAAGGCATATCCTGACCCAGAACAAAGAACAGTATCATGGCGAATGCATGCTGATGAGAATCGTCAGCGAGCAGACTTGGCTGCTAGAAATATGGGCTTGACTGTAATCGAGCGCTTTGCAGCAAACAGCATTGAGCGTACAGTCACTATAGATTATCATATGCCTAAACGGCCCGAAAAAGGCTGGCGGGGACAGGCAAGCTACGAAAAGACCTTAACATTTTATGGCCCTCAACGAACTGTAAAATTCTGGTTTCTTGCACCGGATAACGCGGCCAATCGGCAAGCTATTGCAACGGCTTGCGCAAGCGTACGCGTTAATGCAACCTATTTGCAGGCAAGTGCTAATTCATATCCATCAAGAGAGTATCGGGACTAGCAAAACCCACTGAAAATCCGTACCTTTGCGGCCCTGTCAAGGCGGCAGGTCGGGGGCTTACCCCCTCGGAACCAACCCAAAATGCGCTTCGCCCTGGGTTCCGGCGGTGGCGTTCAGTAGTTTAGGAACCCGCATCACATGGCAGAATTGGTTGACGATTTCGACTGGGACAATGTCGGACAAGGCGGCTTTGGCGGTAATTACAACGCCGAGCAGCGCGCCGAGCTGGAAAAGCTCTACAGCGACACCCTCACCACCGTTCAGGAGGAAGAGGTAATTAAAGGCACCGTGGTGGGCATGACCGACCGCGATGTTATTCTGAACATCGGCTTCAAATCGGATGGCCTCGTGCCGCTGAGCGAATTTCGCGACCTGCCCGACCTGAAAATCGGCGACGAGGTTGACGTGTTCATTGAAGACCAGGAAGATGCCAACGGCCAGCTTATCCTGAGCCGCAAAAAGGCGAAAATCAAGCAGGCCTGGAACGCGATTTACGCGGCTTTGGAGAATGATACCGTGCTGGAAGGCGTGGTGAAGCGCCGCACCAAAGGCGGCCTCATCATGGAGATGGATGGCGTAGAAGCTTTCCTCCCCGGCTCGCAAATCGACGTGAAACCCATCCGCGACTTCGACATCTATGTGGGTCGCCGCATGGAAGTGAAGGTGGTGAAAATCAACGCCGCTTTCGACAACGTGGTGGTGTCGCACAAAGTCCTCATCGAAAAGGACCTGGAGCAGCAGCGCGAAGCCATCCTGAACAACCTCGAAAAAGGTCAGATTCTGGAAGGCAACATCAAGAACATGACCAACTTCGGCGTGTTCATCGACTTGGGCGGGGTCGATGGTCTGCTGCACATCACGGACATTTCGTGGGGCCGCATCGCTCACCCGAGCGAGGCATTGCAGCTCGACCAGAAACTCAACGTGGTTGTGTTGGACTTCGACGAGGCCAAGAAGCGTATCTCGCTGGGCTTGAAGCAGCTGACGCCGCACCCGTGGGATTCGCTGCCGGCCGACCTCGGTCCCGGCTCGCGCGTGCAGGGCCGCATCGTGAACGTGGCCGACTACGGCGCATTCATGGAAGTGGTGCCGGGCGTCGAAGGCCTCATCCACGTTTCGGAAATGAGCTGGAGCCAGCACCTGCGCAACCCGCAGGACTTCATCAAGCAGGGCGACATCGTGGAGGCAGTAGTGCTGACCCTCGACCGTGAAGACCGCAAGATGAGCCTGGGTATCAAGCAGCTGACCGAAGACCCGTGGACTCGCGGCGACTTCGCCAACAAGTTTGCCGTGGGTACCAAGCACAGTGGCCAGGTTCGCAACCTCACCAACTTCGGCCTCTTCGTGGAGCTGGAAGAAGGCGTGGACGGCCTCGTGCACGTGTCGGACCTGTCGTGGACCAAGAAAGTGAAGCACCCTTCGGAAGTGGTAAAAGTTGGCGACAAGCTCGACGTAGTAGTACTAGAGCTGGATATGTCGGCCCGCCGCCTCGCCCTGGGCGTGAAGCAGCTGGAGGAAAACCCCTGGGATACCTTCCAGACGGTGTTCACCCCCGGCTCGGTCCACAAGGCTACCATCACCGAGAAGTCGGACCGTGGCGCGGTGCTCGAATTGCCTTACGGCATCGAAGGCTTCGCCTACCCCAAGGGCTTGGTAAAGGAAGATGGCTCGAACGCCGAAAACGGCGAGCAGCTGGACTTCCGCGTAACGGAGTTCTCGAAGGATGACCGCCGCATCGTGCTCTCGCACACCGCGGTGTACAACAAAGAGGATGAAAGCAACCGCGGCACCTCCAACTCGAAGTTCACGAAGAAAACCCCCGCCGGCGGCCAGGCCCAGGGCGAAGGCAAACTGAGTGACCTCAAGAAGCCCGCTGACAAGAACACCCTCGGCGACCTCGACGCCCTCAGCGCCTTGCGCGACCAGCTGGCCACCACCGAGCGCCAGACCGCCGAGGACCGCCTGAAGGCCCGTGTCGATGCCGATGTGCCCCTGGCTGGCCCGTCGCCCGACAACGCGGACATCGCCTAAGGCGATTGACGCAGGGTAAAACAAGGAGCCCCGGCCGCGAGGTCGGGGCTTTTTTGTGGCCGGCGGTTTGGCAATGCAGGGTTTTTTCGTACCTTTGTGCCCCCAAGCCGGTAACGTGACCGAGCGGCTAGGTAGAGGTCTGCAAAACCTCCTACGGCGGTTCGAATCCGCCCGTTACCTCAACAAAAAATCCCCACCCGGCAGCTGCCGGGTGGGGATTTTTTGTTGAGTTGGTATCGAAATGCTAGCTGCTGGTCATCTTGCGGCCTTTGAGGTTCTGCTTGGCACCGTCGAGCTGCAGCTGCAGCGCCTTCAGTTTCTGCTTTTCGGCATCAACCAGCTTTTTCTGGGTATCAACCTGGTCTTTTAGGGTCTGGGCCTTCTGGGCCTGCTGCGCGATGTAGGGGTCACTGGAATTCACGCCACTGATACCACGTGAGCAGCTAACCAGCCCTATGCTCAGAGCGGTAGCGATAAGAATTGTTTTGATAGGCACAATCATAGGGAGTTCAGGCTTAGGAATGAAGTAGATGCGCGGCCGGCTGGCCGTCAAGGTGCTAAAGCAGCACATGGTAGGTATCAAGCAGTTACTACCTCCACCCTTTACGAAGGCGTAGCATAATTTGTTGATTATTTACTGATATTACGCCCTATCTTATTCGAGATGGCAAGGGGGAGTAGCGCGAACTTGGTAGTTCGTGTTCCCGCACCGTTAATACTGGCTTTAATGGCGCGGGGACGCGAACTACAAAGTTCGCGCTACTCCCCGTGGCGTAACAGCAGTTAGTTAGCGTTTTATTTTCGCTGAAAGCGGCGCTCTTTGAATTCACAGCCACTTCCTCATGCTGAAGGGGGGTAGGGCCGCCAGCGCGGCGCGCTTGGGCTGCTTTGCTGGCTACGATGGGGCTATGGGCACCCGAATAAGCCCCGCCGTGCCTACATTGCTAAGCCGCTGGCTGAGCCCGGCGGCTTACTCTTGCCCTGGCTATATGAAGATTATTGACCTGCGCACCATGCGCGGCCCGAGCTACTGGTCGGTGAAGCACTACCGACTCATTGTATGTAAAGTCGATTTACAAAAATTTGCCGGCGAGTGGAGCAATACCCTGGCGGGTTTTGCCGACCGCCTGACGGCCTTGCTGCCCGAGATTGGGCAGCCACACGAGCTAAGCCAGCACTCCAGCAAGCAGCTGGCCAAGCACCCGCCCCTCACGCGGGAGCAGCTGGCCGACGGCGAGCCGCTGGGCCACGTTATGCAACACGTGGCGCTGGAGCTGCAGCGCCGGGCCGGCATGCCGGTGTTCTGGGGCAAGAGCTACCCGGCCCGCGAAGAGGGGGTAGAGTACGTAGTATTTGCCTACCAGGAGGAGCGCGCCGGCCGCTATGCCGCCCAGGCCGCCGTGGAGCTGGTGGAGGCGCTGGCCAACGGCGAAGAATTTGACCTCAAGCCCGTTATCGACGAGCTGCACGACATTCGGGAGGAAGAGTTTTTTGGCCCCAGCACCTGGAGCATCGTGGCGGAGGCCGCCTCGCGCAACATTCCGTATATCCAGCTGAAAAACAGCAACATCATTCAGCTGGGCTACGGTGTGAACCAGCGCCGCATCTGGGCCACTACTACCAACCTCACCTCGCACGCGGGCGTGGAGGTGGCCGGCAATAAGAACCGCACCAAGGCCATGCTGGAAGACGGCGGCGTGCCGGTGCCGCGCGGCACCACGGTGTATTCGGAAGATGGCCTGCGCGACGCCATTGAGGAGCTGGGCTTTCCGCTCGTGACCAAGCCGCTCGACGGCAACCACGGCAAGGGTGCCACCATCCGCATCATGAACTGGGAAGATGCCGTGGCGGGCCTGAAAGCCGCCAAGGAGTACTCGCGGGCCGTGATTGTGGAGCAGTTCGTGGAGGGCGACGACCACCGCCTGCTGGTGGTGAACGGCAAGCTCATCGCGGCCGCCCGGCGCACGCCGGCCGCCGTGACCGGCGACGGGCAGCTCACCATTCAGCAGCTCATTGACCAGGTGAATACGGACCCGCGGCGGGGGGTAGGGCACGAGAAGGTGCTCAC
This sequence comes from Hymenobacter psoromatis, assembly GCA_001596155.1. NCBI lineage: Bacteria > Pseudomonadati > Bacteroidota > Cytophagia > Cytophagales > Hymenobacteraceae > Hymenobacter > Hymenobacter psoromatis. The sequence goes on from CP014771.1 coordinate 2,461,341, forward strand.
CGCTATCAAGGCCGACCAGCACACGCTCGATATTCTGAAGGGCCGCGACCTGAGCCTCGACTCGGTGCTGCCGGCCGGCGAAACGCTATACCTCAAGAGCACCGCCAACATCAGCACCGGCGGCACGGCTACCGACGTAACCGACCTCGTGGACCCCTACAACGTGCTGCTGGCCGAGCGCGTGGCCGGCATCGTGGGCCTCGACATTTGTGGCATCGACATGCTGACCAGCAACATCGCCATTCCCCTGAACCAGACGCGCGGCGCGGTGATTGAGGTAAATGCCGCGCCCGGTTTTCGGATGCACATCGCGCCTACCGAGGGCCTGCCGCGCAACGTGGCCGCGCCGGTCGTGGACATGCTGTTCCCGCCCGGCAGCATGGCCCGCATTCCCATTATTGCCGTCACGGGCACCAATGGCAAGACCACGACCACGCGCCTCATCGCGCATCTGGTGGCCAGCATAGGCTATAAAGTGGGTTTCACGACTACCGACGGCATTTACATTCAGGGCGTGCAGCTGCAAAAAGGCGACTGCACGGGCGGCCAAAGCGCCGAGTTCGTGCTGCGCGACCCCACCGTGAACTACGCCGTGCTCGAAACGGCGCGCGGCGGCATGCTGCGCTCGGGCCTGGGCTTTCACACCTGCGACATCGCGGTGGTGACCAACGTGGCCGCCGACCACCTGGGCCTGCGCGACATCCATACCGTGGAGGAAATGGCGGCCGTGAAGGGCGTGCTGCCCCGCACGGTGCGCAAAAACGGCTGGGCCGTGCTCAACGCCGACGACGACTTGGTGTATGAGATGGGCCGCAATCTGGAGTGCCGGGTGGCCTATTTCTCCATGAATGAGCATAATCCGCGCATTCAGGAGCACGTGGAGGCCGGCGGCGTGGCGGCCGTGTACGAAGAGGGCTACCTCACTATTTACAAAAACTCCTACAAGCTGCGCATCGACCGGGCGGCCGAGTTCCCGGTCACGCTGGGGGGTAGGGCCACGTTTAACATCGAAAACGCGCTGGCCGCCGCGCTGGCAGGCTACCTGGCGGGCTTCGACAAGGATGCGATTAAAACCGCCTTCCGCACCTTTATCCCTTCGGCCACCAAAACGCCGGGTCGCATGAACGTGTACAAGTTTCCGCGCTTTGAGGTGATTGTGGACTACGCCCACAACACGGCCGGCATCACGCGCTTCGCCGAGTTTATGGACGCCACCACGGCGACCCGCAAGATTGGGGTAGTATCGGGCCTGGGCGACCGGCGCGACGAAGACACGCTGGGCTTTGCCCGCATCGCGGGCCGCATCTTCGACGAAGTAATTCTGCGGCAGGACCGCGACCTGCGCGGCAAAACCGCCGAGCAATTGCGCGAGATTATGACCCGCGGCCTACGCCTCGACAAGCCTGACTTGCCGATTACTTACATCGAAAACGAGCTGGCCGCCATTGACCACGTGCTAGCTACCGCGCCCGACGGCGCGGTGGTGGTGCTGCTGACGGAGGATATCGCCAGCGTGCTGCGCAAGCTCGATGCGTTTGAGGCGGAATCGGGCTCCTGATTTCGGGGTCCTGGCTAAGACGTTTGTCATTGCGAGCAAAGCGAAGCAATCGCACCTGAACGATGGACGCACGACTGGCGTGAGTGTCGTTCAGGTGCGATTGCTTCGCTTTGCTCGCAATGACAAACCATTAATGACAGCCGATTAACAATCAACAACCAACTTCCCACCCATGAACTACCTCGCGCAAGTTGCCCTGGCGGCCGTTGCCTTAGGGCTGGCGGCCTCCTGCCAGTCGTCTTGAACCTCCTCCGAAAAGGCTGCGGCCGACACCGCCGCCAGCGGCCCCAATAAGGACCTGAATGGCCTGTTCGGGCAATACTGGGACAAGCAGTCGCGGCTGGACCCGCTGGCCGCGACGGGGCAGGGCGACAGCCGCTACAACGATATTTTGCCCAACGACCAGACCCAGGCGTGGCGCGACACGCTCGGCGCGTTCTATAAGAACTACTTGGGGCGGCTGGAGAAATACGACCGCAACGCGCTGGACGACAACGATAAAATCAGCTACGACATCTTCCAGTACGAGATGCAGCAGCGGCTGGCGGGGCTCAAGCTGAACACCTGGATGCTGCCGTTTCAGCAGTTTTGGGGCCTACCCCTCACGCTGGGGCAATACGGCTCGGGGCAGGGCAATCAGCCGTTTAAAACGGTGAAGGATTACGACAACTGGCTGGGGCGCATCCACGGCTACACGCTGTGGGCCGACTCGGCCATTGGCAATTTTCGGCGCGGGATGCGGGCGGGGGTAGTGCTGCCCCGAGCGCTGGTGGTGAAGATGATTCCGCAGATGCGCGGCAAGGACATTGTGGTGACGGACCCCAGCAAGTCGCTCTTTTATGGGCCGATTAAAATGCTGCCCAAGGACTTTTCGGACGCCGATAAGCAGCGCATTACGGCGGCGTATAAAAAGGCGATTATGACCGAGCTAGTGCCGACTTACCAGAAGCTGGGTAATTTTCTGGAGAAGGAATACCTGCCCAAATCGCGGGCCACGAGCGGCATTGCGGCCGTGCCGGGCGGTCCGGCCATGTACACCTACGACGTGGCGTACTGGACCACGACCAGCCGAACGCCCGCCGAAATCTACCAGACCGGCCTCTCGGAAGTGGCCCGCATTAAGGGCGAGATGGAGAAGGTGAAGGCGCAGGTCGGCTTCAAGGGCGACTTGCCGGCGTTCTTCACCTACCTCAAAACGGACAAGAAATTCATGCCCTACAAGTCGCCGAAGGAGGTGCTGGACGCCTTCCGCAAGATTCAGGCGACCATTGACCCGAATTTGAAGAAGATGTTTGGGCACACACCCAAGACGCCGTTCGAGATTCGGCAGACCGAGAAATTCCGCGAAGCTTCGGCCTCGGCCGAATACAACCCCGGCTCGCCGGACGGCACGCGGCCGGGCATCTTCTACGTGCCGATTGCCGACGCCACGAAGTTCAACACCACTTCGGGCATGGAATCGCTGTTTTTGCACGAGGCCATTCCGGGCCACCACTACCAGATTTCGTTGCAGCAGGAAAACCAGGAGCTGCCCAAGTTCCGGCAGTTTGCCTGGTACGGCGCGATGGGCGAGGGCTGGGCGCTCTACTCCGAAAGCCTGGGTAAGGAGCTGGGCCTCTACACCGACCCTTATCAGTACATGGGCGCGCTGGGCGACGAGATGCACCGCGCCGTGCGCCTGGTGGTGGACACCGGCCTGCACTCGCGCAACATGACCCGCGAGCAGGCCATCAAGTACATGATGGACAACGAGCCCATCAGCGAGGACGGGGCCACGGCCGAGATTGAGCGCTACATGGCCATTCCGGGCCAGGCGCTGAGCTACAAAACCGGCCAGCTCAAAATCCGCGAGCTGCGCACCCGCTACGAAAAGGCGCTGGGCAGCAAGTTCAAGCTCAGCGACTTCCACGATGAGCTGCTGAAAGACGGCGTGATGCCGCTGGCCGTGCTCGAAAAGAAGATGGACGCCTGGGCGGCGAAGCAGTAGGGTGCGGGGCTTGCCCCCGCCCGTCGTTGAACGAAACCGGGTCCATCGCTGAACGACTCGCGCCGGTTTCGTTCAACGATGGACCCGAACTGTTCAACGACGGGCGGGGGCAAGCCCCGCACCCTACTTTTTCCGCAGCAGCGCCACCAAACCCACCACCGCGCCGGCCACGGCCAGCGCTTTGAGCCAGGGGCTCACCAGCGGCGGCGGCACCGAGCGCACGCCGCTGGCATCGGCTACAGCGGGCTCGTGGGCGTAGCGACCGATTTTGGGCCGGGCTTCGGTGTCGAAGTGGGTCGCCAGGTCGGCCAGCTGCTGGCGCAGCGCCTCGCCGTGCATGGCGAGGCCGTGGCCGGTGGCGGCCACCTCGGGCGCGAGGGCGAGCAGGGCGGCTACGGAGCGGCGGGCGGCGTCCCAGTCGGGCGTGAAGTAGGCGGGCGGGCCGTGGACCTGCTGCTTTTGGGTGAGGGTGGCGAGGGCCGACTCGCCGACGACCGTCGTGAAGGCATCGCCGGCCACGAGCACTTTATCCGCGTCGCGGAAGAACGAAACGTGGCCCGGCGTGTGGCCGGGGGTAGGGAGCCAGCGCCAGCCGGGCAGGCCGGGCACGGTGTGGTCGGCGGGCAGCGGCCGCACCCGCGCGCCGAAATCGTAGGGCTGCCGGGGGTAGAGAAACGAGCTCCAGGCCATGAGGCCGCCGCCCACCGTGGGGTCGGCCGGGGGGTAGGCCGAGCGGCCGGTGAGGTAGGGCAGCTCCAGCGGGTGGGCATATACGGGCACGTTGGGCCAGGCCTCCAGCAGCCCCGCAAGGCCCCCGGCGTGGTCGAAATGGCCGTGCGTCAGCAGAATGGCCGCCGGGGGGGTAGGGCCGAAAGCTTCGGCGGCGTGCTGCCGGATTTTGTCGGCTGAGCCGGCCAGGCCGGTATCAACCAAAACCCAGTCGCCACCGGGCTGGGCCGGGTCGGCGGCGGCGTAGTAGAGGTTCACGAACACGTCGCGCAGCGCGTGCAGGCCAGGCGCAACGGCCATGAAAGCGGGCGTGCTGGCCCGCGAAGCGTGGTTGGAAATCATAAGCAATGGGGCATAAGCTTTAGCTTGTGCGGGTTAAGTGGTGGAAAAGTTGCTATACGGCAATTGACAGGGGGTAGCGGCGCGCCCCGCACCCTGACTGGAAAATCGCGCTCAACAGGCAATCCGCACCCCGCCATCACCGCCCAGGCCGGCTACCCTAGCTGACTGCCCAAAAAGGGGAGTGAGTTGGGGTCCGACCCCAACTCACTCCCCTTTTTGGGCAGTCGGGCTCTCTTTTTGGGCACCCAGGCTCCCTTTTTGGGCACTCGGGCTCCCTTTTTAGGGAGTTGGCTTCTCTTTTTAGGCAACTGACCTCCTAAAAAGGGGAGTGAGTTGGGGTCGGACCCCAACTCACTCCCCTTTTTAGGCAGTGGGGTGCGGGGCTGGCCCCCGCTCGTCGTTGCACGAGTCCCGCCCGAGATGTGCAACGACGGGCGGGGGCAAGCCCCGCACCCTACCGCATTACCTCCGCAAATCGCGCTGAATAGTTTGCCCCCTCACTCCCGCGTGAGCCGCAGCACCTGGCTCACGCCCGCGCCCTGCACCCGCACCAGGTACGAGCCGCCGCCTACCCCCCCTAGTTCGGCCCGCGTGCCGCCGGCCTGCTGGCTGGTCCGCACCACGCGGCCCAGCAGGTCGAACACCGTGATGGCGTACGCGCCGGGGGGTAGGGCGGTGAGGTCGAGGGTGGCCGGGCCGCTGCCGCCGGGGTTGGGGTAAAGCTGGGCGCTGGCCGCCGCCTTCGCGGGGCTGGTGGCCAGGGGCGCGGCGGGCGCGGTGAGCTGGTAGATGGTGCCGCTCTGGTCATCGGAAATAAAGAGTCGGCCCTGCGGGTCCACGGCCGTATCGACGGGGCGGCCCCAGGCGCTGCCGAGGCTGAGGTCGGTGAAGCCGGCCACCAGGTCGGCTTGCGCGCCGGGCGTTTGGGTGGCGGCGTTCCAGGGAAAATACACGACCTTGTAGCCGGCCGGCGTGGTGCGGTTCCAGGAGCCGTGCAGGGCAATGACGGCCCCGTTGCTATACGCCGCCGGGAACTTGGTGCCCTGCAAAAACGTGAGGCCCAGCGCCGCCGAGTGCGCCGGAATGCCCTTGCTGATGCGCGTCATGGTAGCCACGGCCACGTGGCCGTCGCGGTTCCAGTCGTAGTCGCGGTCAAAGGGCATGTTGTCTGGGCCGGTGCTCGTGTCGGGGTTGGGGTTGAAAAACGGCCAGCCGTAGTTGGCCCCGTCGTTCACCTGCGTAAACTCGTCGGGCGGGTGGTTGTCCACATACTCAGGAATAACCTGGCCGTACTTCCCCGAGCCGTCATCGAAGGGGTAGGGCGTGTTGTCGCGGTTGTTCACGGCCACCCACAGCGTGTTGGTGCCCGGCACGAAGGCCAGCCCTTCGGCATTGCGCAGGCCGCGGGCGAAGAGCCGGCGGCCGGTGCCATCGGCGTCATACTGATAAATGGCCCCGCGCACGGGGTCACTTTGCGTGTCGGAGAGGCAAGCGTTGCAGGTCGAGGCAATGCTCACGTAGAGCTTGTGGTTGGCGTCGAGGGCCAGGTTTTTGAGCGCGTGGGCGTAGCTGCCCATCAGCTCGGGCGTGCTGGCATCGGGCAGGCCCGTGATGATGACTTCGCGGTTTTGGCCCGTGAGGTCGCCGGCGTGCCACACGTAGCGGTTTATCTGGTTGCTCTCGCTGAGATACAAATACGTGGTGCTGCCAATGGTGTGAAACACCATATCGTGCGGGTTGCGCAGGCCCGCCACGAAATCTGTGACCACCGGCAGCCCGCCCGCGCTGCCCGGCCGCACCAGGCTCACCTTGCCCGCGCCGGGCTGCGACACCAGCACCCCCCCATCGGGCGTAATGGCCATAAACCGCGCGCCCGGCACCCGCCCATACACCGCGATGGCGAAGCCGGCCGGCACTTGCAGCGTGCGCGGGGTATTGAAAGGCGCGCTGGCCAGCGCCGCCGGCACCGTGAGCGCCACGCTGGCCGGCGCGGGCAGCTGGGCGCGGGCGGGGCCAGCCAGCGCTAGGCCGAGGCCGAGGCCGATTGCCAGCAGGAAACAGGGGTAGGGAATGGTTTTCATGGGTAGGGTGCGGGGCTTGCCCCCGCCCGTCGTTGCACAGTTCATGCTCATTATGAAATAGTATTGACTAACTCGTGCCTGGTTCGTTCAACGATGGGCGGGGGCAAGCCCCGCACCCTACCGCACGCCCCGCACGCGCATGGGCACCGTGAACACGGCCTCCGAAGCGGTGATGAACAGCGTGCGCATGTCGGCACCGCCGAAGCAGAGGTTGGCCGTCCAGGCAGCGGGCACGGCGAGGTGGGCCAGGCGCTGGCCGGCGGGGCTATAAATGGTCACGCCCTGGCCGGTGAGGTACACGTTGCCGCGCGCGTCGAGCGTCATCCCATCGGAGCCCTGCTCCACAAACAGGTGCTTGTCAAACAGCTCGCCCTGCGGCCCCAGGCGGTAGCGGTAGGTTTTGCCGGCCCCGATGTCGGCCACGTACAGCAGCTTGCCATCGGGCGAGCCGATAATTCCGTTGGGCTTTTGCAGGGTTTTTTCCACCGCCACCGGCTGCGCGGCACCGGGCGCCAGGTAGTACACGTACTGCGCGGCGGGGCCGGCGTGGTCGGCGGGCCAGTAGTCGCGCTGGTAGTAGGGGTCGGTAAAATAGAGGCCGCCGTGGGGGCTGACCCACACGTCGTTGGGGCCGTTGAGGCGCTGGCCGTTCACCTTATCAACCAGCACTTTTTCCTGGCCGCCGGGGCTGATAGACCAGAGCTGATTGTCCGCATCGGCGCAGGCGATGAGGTTGCCTTTCTTATCAAAATACAGGCCGTTGGACCGCCCGGCCGGACTCAGAAACACGCTCAGCTTGCCAGCCAGGTCATATTTCCAGATTTTATCGTTGGGCTGGTCGGTGAAGTAGATATTACCCTGCCGGTCCACGGCCGGCCCCTCGGTGAAGCTGAACTGCTTAGCCACCAAATGGGGGGTAGGCGCGCCCGCGAACAGCGCCCGACCGGCCGCCGACAGCGGCGCTTCGGCCGCGACGGGGGGGGTAGGGGCCTGGGCGTAGGCCATGCCCGGCAGCAGGCCGGCAAACACGCAAAACGCGGCCAGCAAAGGGCGAATTTTCAGAAACATACAAAGCATGAATAAGGACTGATAACGGCTGACAGGTGGCAATTGAGCAGTCAGTCAAAAGTACAGGTATAAAAAGAACGTCATTCCTCGGCAAACTCGGAAGGACGTTCTTTTTATACCTGTTTACTTCTGCCCGAGTAATTACCGCGCGGCAGCCGAACCATCTGGCCGCGAATGGCGAATATTACGCAACTTATACACTGCTGTTACGCACGGCTTATCGCCCTCCGCGTCAACCTCACCCCCTAACCCCCTCTCCTGCGGAGAGGGGGAACTAGCTCTAGCCTAGTTTTAAATTGTAAATCAATTACTTAAACTAGAATTAGAGCTAAAAACTAGTCCCCCCTCTCCGCAGGAGAGGGGGTTAGGGGGTGAGGTTGACGCGGAAGGCGATAAGCCGTGCGTAACAGCAGTTATACACCCTCGCCGCCGCAAAGATGCGGCCCGCCTTTGCTTATGAAACTCAACAACTTCGAGCTGGCCTTCGTGCTGGGCCGCCTGCTGCTCGGCCTCAACTTTTTGATGCACGGACTGGTGCGCATCCCCAAGCTGGCCGTTTTCAGCGCTGGCATCGAGAAGGAGTTTGCCGCCGCGCCGCTGCTGCCCGTCCTGGTCAGCGCCTTCGCCCACGCCCTCCCCTTCGCCGAAGGCAGCATCGGCCTGCTGCTGCTGCTGGGCCTGTGGACGCGCCCGGCGCTGGTGGCGGCCATGCTGGTCATTATGAGCCTAGTATTTGGCAGCAGCCTGCTCGAGAAGTGGAGCCTCGTGGGCGACCAGCTGCTCTACGGCCTCTACATCATCACGCTGGTGCTGCACTTGCAGCGCAACCGCCTGTGCCTCGACCCGGTGGCGGCCCCGGAGGCCAGCAATCGCTAGCTCCGGGACTCACGCCCCGCGGGCAAACGGCGTTTGGCCGGCAGTTAACCACCTTAGCACAAGCAGCCAGGGGCTGGCCCGGCTCAACAACGCCTATCTTTAAGGCCGTTGCCAACGCCCGGCTTCTACCTGCCTTTCTCATGCGTAGTCACTCCCTGCTGCTCGCTGCCTGCCTCAGCCTCCCCCTGGCCGCCTTCGCCCAACGCCAGCCAGGGCCAGCCTACTTTTTGCGCCACCCCACCCAGGAGCCGCGACCGGGCCTGGTGCTATTGCCGGGCGGCCCGGTGCCGGCCCTGCCGGCAGCCCCCCTGCCCACGGTGCGGGCCGCGGCGGCCCTGGTGCCCCCGCTGGCTGCCGCCGGCCCGCCTACCCCCCCGGTGCCCGCCGACGAGCCGCGCCCTCGTCACGACCTCACCGGCGTGTGGGCCTACCCCCCTTATAACTCGTATCAAAACCTGCCCGAAGCCTACCGCAAGCACCCGCTACCCGACGCGTGGGCCGAGCCGTTGTTTCTGCAATTGCTGCGGGGCGCGCTGGGCCGGTAGGCCGGGGCCGCGCCGCGCGCTATAGCGGCCGCACATTACTGGCTCCTTGCTCTTTGCCTATTGAAACCCCCGCCTACCCCTCCCCCACCGGCCGAAGCCGCGCGCTTTCCGCGCGCGGTGCCCTTTATTATCGGCAACGAGGTGGCCGAGCGCTTCAGCTACTACGGGATGCGGGCCATTCTGCCCACGTTTCTGGTGGCGCAGTTTTTCAATCCCACGCACAGCGCGGCGCTCACGGCGGCGGCCGAGGCGCGGGCCAATGACTTCGTGCATTCGTTCGCGGCGCTGGGCTACGCGCTGCCGGTGGTGGGCGCGCTGCTGGCCGACTGGGTGCTGGGCAAATACCGCGTTATTCTGTGGCTGTCCATCTTCTACTGCCTGGGGCACGCGCTGCTGGCGGCCTACACCGAGGACTTGGCGGGCTTTCAGGCGGGACTTATCGTGATTGCCATCGGCATGGGCGGCATCAAGTCGAGCGTGACGGCCAACCTCGGCGACCAGTTCGACCAGCGCAACGCCCACCTGCTGCCCAAGGCCTACGGCTGGTTTCAGCTGGCCATCGACGCGGGCGCGGCGGTGTCCACGGCGCTCATTCCGGAGCTGTACGCCCGCGCCGGGGCGGCCTGGGCCTTCGGCGTGCCGGGGCTGCTGATGGGCGCGGCGGCATTCACGTTCTGGCGGGGGCGGCGGCACTACGTGCGGGTGCCGCCCACTGGCCTGCGCGCCGGCCTGCGCCACGCGCTGGGGCCGGGCGAGAGCCGCGCCGCGCTGCGCCGGGTACTTGTCATTTTCCTGTTTATTCCGGTGCTGTGGGCGCTTTATAACCAGAGCGAGTCGGAGTGGGTGCTGCAAGCGGCGCACCTCGACCGCCACCTGTGGCCCGGCTACGCGCCCCTGCCCGAGCAGCTGCAGATTCTGGGCATCGTGTTCGGCATCGGGCTCAACCCGCTGCTGACCTACCGCATTTACCCGGCGCTGGCGCGGCGCGGCATTCGGGCCACGCCGCTGCGGCGCATGGGCGTCGGCATGGTGCTGGTGGCGCTGGCCATGTGCCTCATCGCGGGCGTGCAGCACGGCCTCGACGGGGGGGGTAGCCCCTCGGTGTGGTGGCAGGTGCTGGCATATTTCGTGGTGGCCGCCGGCACGCTGATGGTGGCCGTCACTGGCCTCGAATTCGCCTACACGCACGCCCCACCAACCCTCAAGAGCCTAACGACTTCGCTGTGGCTGCTCACCATCGCGGGCGGCAATTACTTTCTGGCCATTATGAACGCCAGCATTGCGCGGGGCGGCTTCTTCGCCCGGTTTCAGGGCGCGAATTACTACTGGTTTTTCGTGGGGCTGATGGCCGTGAACTTTACGTTATTTATCCTGGTGGCGGCGCGGCTCACTCAGCAGACGTACGTGGGCTCCCTACCCCCCGCGCTGGAGCCATTGGCGGAATAACATTGATGGACACGAGCATGATGCTGCATATCGCCCCCGATTTGGTGCAGCCCTTAGCCGAAGCTGGTTCCGGTGCCGCCAAGCGGTTTCGGGTGCAGGCGCTGTGCGAGTGGGCCTGGGCGGAGCGCAACTGGAGCCAGGTAACCGCCGACACGGGGGCGGGCAACCTAGCGGCGGCCACCGCTGCGAAAGGCGCGTCTTTTTTGTGCGCTGTAGCTGAGCAACTGGGTCGGTTTCTGGTGGAGCTGGCGGCGGCTGACTCGGGGGATATGTACGAGTAGTAAGGATGTTCTCGAAAACCGGAAAATGCAGCCCGCTAAAGGCGGGGAATCGGTTTTTGAGAACACAGTTTTACGAGTTACAGATGGTTGTCTGTAACCCGTAAAACTGTGTGCTCTATTTGTTAGTTAGAAAGTTGATAACCCGCTGGTTGAATTCCGCAGGTATTTCCCACGGCGCGTTGTGCGTCGCGCTGGGGAAGATAATGCAGGTTGCGTGTGGCAGATGCGCGGCGATGGCTCTGGTGTGCGCGTCGAGCACCAAATCGTGCTCCCCGGCCAGCACCAGCACCGGAGCCTCGATGCGCGCCAGGTCGGCAAAAGTTAGCTGCGGCTCCGTGAGCAACAGCTGGTGCAGGCGGGCCTGCGTGCGGGAAGCGGGGTCGGTTTGCGCTCGCAGCAACACCAGTTGCTGCCGCAACAGGGTCAGCAGGGCCGGGTCCAGGGCTTGGTCGGTGGGGAAAAGATTGGCCCCCATAATGGCCAGGCGGCTGACGTAGGTGGGGTAGCGCAGGGCCATTTCCAGGGCCGTATTGCCCCCGTCGCTCCAGCCCAGGATGGCGACTTGCCGCAGGTGCAGCGAGTCGAGCAGTTGGCGCATATCTTCGGCAAAAAGGCGGTACGACAAGGGGCCAGTAGTGGCATCCTGGCTCTTGCCTTGGGCGCGGGTGTCCACCGCAATAACGTGGAAGTGCTGGCTCAGACTGCCAATCTGCGGACTGAAATCCTTGATGGACTGACCATTGCCGTGCAGCAGCAAGAGCGGCGGCCCCTGACCATACTGTTCGCAGTAGAGCCGGGTGCCCGCTACCAACACGTAGCGCCCCACCGCCGCGCTGTCGCCGTAGTGGTGCGATGAGCGGGGCAGCCCGCTATTGCCCGTGCCCATTACCCGGTCAATGGCTTGCTGGGAGAGGCTATCGCTGGCCGTCTCGGCAGCCGGTGGCCGCTGAACGACCCCCGCTTTTTTAGAAACCTGGTACGAGTCAGCCGTGAGGTACAGGCTGAGGTTGCCGGGCTTGACGGCGCGCCAGGCGGCTTGGCTTTTATCCCGAAACAGGATGCTATGGCCCGGCATGGGCACCGCCGCGATACCAAAGGCTTTCTGGCTGCCTTCCTGGGCCTCGCTGCGCACCCACTGCAACGTAACGGCGACTTCCTCCAGGCCGCGCAACACGATAGAGTCCGCTTGCAGGTCCACGCGCACCCAGCCCCGCGGCTGCGTAACATCAACGAAAATATTGCGCCGCAATATGGGCCGGTCGGGCAGCCCCTGACGAACGCTGTAGAGCTGCAAGCGGAACTTGACGGACCGGAATCGGTTGAAGGCTACGAAAAAATTAACATCCCGCAGCACGCAATAGGGGTCCACGGAAATGATGGTGCCCTGCTCTTTAGCTAGCTCGTCACTGACCAAATCGGGCTCGGTGTACATGCGGGCGACCATGAAGGTGGATGCTCCGGTGCGCCCGAAGGTCTTGGTCCTGACCTTTCCGCCGCGCACGGCTACCTCGCCAAGCGCCACGGCGGCGGGGTGCAGGCGGATGGTTTGCGGGCCGGCGGGCCAAGTGGCCAGCGGCACGGTTGCCCCCTCATAGCCGACGCTGCTGACGACGACAGCCGCCGGGCTGGCCGCCGCCGGCAGCACGAGCCGAAAGGCCCCGGCCTCGTTGGCGGCCGTGCCGAGTGGTTGTTGCGGCACGCCAATGGTGGCGAACGGAACGGGCCGCTGGGTAAGCTGGTCGAGGACTACCCCTTCCAGCACCCGGTTTTGCGCCCAGCTGGGGGTGGCCAAGACCCAGAGTATGCCTGCCAATAGTCCTACTAGTCGATTCATCATGCTACCGCAATGGCTAAAGTAGCCCGCTCAAAGGGAGGGGGCGAGTAGCTGGCAGATGCGGAGCAGGCAAAAAGAGTTGTCTGGCTAAGAGAGAAAAAGGGAATTTTCCAACGAACAGAGAGAATCAATCCTCTTTTCGTTATTACTTCGGAAACCCAATTTCGGCCGCCAGTTCAACTTTGCTCAACGTACTAGGTTTGCTGTACTCTGGAAAGATTAACTAACGCGCCGCCACGCTAGCGAATAACCACGCAGCAGCCCCTACCCCCCATGCGCCACCTGACCGCCGCCGACATCGCGGCTTTTGAAAAAATCTACCGCCTCAACTTCGTGAATGGCCTGCCGGGCTACAAGCCGGCCAACCTGGTGGGCACGGCCGCGCCCGATGGGCGCACTAACCTGGCCATTTTCAGCTCGGTACTGCACCTGGGCTCCGACCCGGCCACGCTGGGCATGGTGACGCGCCCCACCACCGTGCCGCGCCATACCTACCAGAATATCAAGGACAACGGCGGCTGCTACACTTTGAACCACGTGCCGCTGGCGCTGGCCGCGCCGGCGCACTACACTTCGGCCAATTTTGAGGACGAGTCGGAGTTTGCGGCCTGCGGCTTCACGGCCGAGTTTCGGGATGGTTTTCCGGCGCCCTACGTGGCGGAGAGTGCGCTCAGCATCGGGCTGCGGCTGCGCGAGGAGCACGCCATTTTCAATGGCACGGTGCTGCTGGTGGGCCTGGTGGAGCACGTGTATTTGCGGCCCGAGGCCCTGCGGCCCGACGGCACCCTGGACCTGGCCGCCACCGACACGGCCGCCATCTCGGGCCTCGATGGCTACCACCGGGTGCTGCCGCCCGTGCGCTACGGCTACGCGCGGCCAGGGCAGTTTCCGGAGCCGCTGGCGTAGCGGGCCGCTTTCAACGCGCGAAGCCCGCTACCGGGAGGGGCAGCGGGCTTCGAGGGGCCGGATTCAGCTTTTACATAGCGCTGCTTTTTTTCGACGTTGGCGTTTTGGGCGGCTTCATGTTTTGGTCGATTGTGCCCATCTGGCCGCTGGCGGTTTGGGGCGAGGTGGTATTGTTGCCGGCGGGGGCCGAGTTCAGCTTGTCGTTGACGCTGCCCTTTTTGATAGCCGTGGCTGAGCCTTCGCCGGTAGGCTTGGTCACGGTTTCTTTGTTGTTGATGCTGTCGCGGTTGATGTCGGCGTTGGTGTAGCCTTTGGGGTTGCTGAAGCCTGGCATAAACTGCTTGTCGATGCCAGGGCTATACTCGTAGCTACAGGCGGTGAGCAAAGTGGCGGCGCTGCCAAACAGCAACACGGCCACGACGGGGCGAAGGGGGAATTTCATACTAAATGCGGAGGATTAACTGGTGCAAAGATGCGACCCGGCCGCCAAACCTGTTGGACGCACCAACCAGATTTTAGTTGCCTGCGTTGGAGGAAAAGGCGGGCGGGCCCTGCAATGCGGGCCAAATGGTTTTTAGCCCGCAGAAGACGCAGAAGATTACGCAGAAGACGCGGAAGCAAACGGTCCTCCATAAAATTCCCATTAGTCACTGCTGTTACGCCACGGGGAGTAGCGCGAACTTTGTAGTTCGCGTCCCCGCGCCGTTAAAGCCAATAGAACGGCGCGGGGACGCGAACTATAACGTTCGCGCTACTCCCCGTTACCATCTCGAATAAGATAGGGCGTAACAGAAGTTAGTCATTCGTCATCATTCCCTACCCCCTATGCTGCGCCGCACGCTCACTACCCTGGCCCGCACGGCGCTGCTGCCCGTGCGCGGGGCCACGCTGCTGTACCAGGCGGGGCGGGCGCACCAGCATTTTTTTCAGCCGGTGCTCAATGGCGCGCTCGGCGACCAGTTGGCCGCCCGCCACGACCCGCGCGCCATTGCCATGAGCTTTCGGCGGGGCGGCCACGATGTGCCGGTGGCCGAGCTGGGCCTGAGCGAGGCGCGCCAGAAAACGGTGGTGTTCGTGCACGGCCTCATGGGCGACGAGCTTATCTGGCAAACCGGCTTTCAGGACGAGGCCGGCGGGCCGCTGCGCTACGGCCCGCGCCTGGCCGCCGAACTCGGCTGCCGCCCGCTCTACGTGCGCTTCAACTCGGGCCTGCACCTCTCCGAAAACGGCCACGCCCTGAACCAGCTACTAACCGAACTGGTCGAGGCCTACCCCCTGGCCGTGGGCGAGCTGGTGCTGGTGGGCCACAGCATGGGCGGGCTTGTTATTCGCTCGGCGGGGTATTATGGCAGTGAATTAAAAATTAAAAATGACAAATTAAAAATGCGGAAAGGGCGAAAGCCTGCTGTAATGCTTACTAAAAGCGATGAATTTTTAATTTTTAATTCTCAATTTTTAATTAATAAAGCGCCCTGGCTGGCGCACGTGCGGTCGGTGTTTTTGCTGGGCGTGCCGCACGAGGGCTCGTACCTGGAGCAGAACGGGCTGCTGGTGGAGCGCCTGCTGCGGCGCATTAACCTGTTTCCGACGCGCTTTCTGAGCCAGGCCATTGCGCGGCGCTCGAATGGCATCAAGGACCTGGGCCAGGCGCTGCTGGTGGATGAAGACTGGCAGCAGCCCGACGACCCCGCCCTACCCCGCCCCCGCACGGTGGTGCCGCTGCTGCCCGGCGTGCGCTACCACGTGCTGGTGGGCGAGTGGCTGCGCGCCAGCCTGCCCCAGGCCGTGCGCGAGTATTTTGGCGATGGCCTGGTGGGAGCGGCCAGCGGCCGGGGCCAGCTTTTTGACGATGAAACGGCCCTGCCGCCCGGCACGGCGGTGCGCACCGCCCGCTTTGGGCAGCAGCACCACGGCGGCCTGCTGCATCACTCCGAGGTGTATCAATACCTGAAGCAGTGGGTGTGAGCCGCGCGGCCGCCCCCTGCCCCACCGAACATCGCACGCCCTGACTGGCTTATACCTCCTGCATGACCCCCACGCTCCCTACCCCTGCTGAAACGCGGCCCGGCCTGCGCACGCCGTTCATTTACCCGCTTTTCCGGGCCATCTGGATTGCCTCGCTCGTGAGCAACGTGGGCACCTGGATGCAGAACGTGGCCGGCGTGTGGCTCGTGACGACCCTCACCACCTCGGCCCTGCTGGTGGCGCTCATGCAAACGGCCACCAGCCTGCCCGCCTTTTTGCTGAGCATGCCGGCCGGGGCCGTCGGCGACCTCATCGACCGGCGCAAGCTGCTGCTGTTTACGCAGGGCTTTATGGCGCTGGTGGCGCTGGCGCTGGGCGCGTTCACGCTGGTGGGGCCGCACACGTTTATTGGGCCTATTCGGGCGATTGACGTGTTGGGCTTCACGTTTTTGCTGGGTATGGGCTCGGCGCTGAACGGCCCCATCTGGCAAACGGTGACGACTGAGCTGGTGCCGCGGCCGGTGCTGACTTTCGCCATCACACTCAATGGCGTGAGCAACAACATTGCCCGCGCCATTGGGCCGGCGCTGGGCGGGATTATTATTGCCTACTACTCGCCGGGCTGGGTGTTTGTGCTGAACGGCGTGTCGTTTGTGGGCACCTGGCTGGTGGTGTACCGCTGGCGGCGCGAGGCGCAGGACGAGGGCGGGCCGGCCGAAAACTTTTCGGGGGCGCTGCGGGCGGGCATTCGCTACGTGCAATATTCGCCGCCGCTGGTGGCGGTGCTGGTGCGCACGTTTGCCTTCGCCTTTGGGGGTAGCACCTTGTGGGCGCTGCTGAGCGTGGTGGTGGCGCGGCGGCTGCACCTGCAATCGGGCTCTTACGCCGTGATGCTGTCGTGGCTGGGAGCCGGAGCCGTCACGGGCGCGCTGCTCATCGGGCGCATCGGCTACCGCTTCAACCTGAACCGGCGGGTGCTGCTGGGCTCGTTCATCTTCGTGGGCACTAACCTGAGCCTGGCGCTGATTACCAACGAGTACTGGCTGTTTCCGGTGATGTTTCTGACGGGCATGGCCTGGCTCATCGTCATGACCAGCTTCAGCACCAGCGTGCAACTGCACGTGCCTAAGTGGGTGCAGGCGCGGGCCGTGAGCATCTACATGCTCGTGTTTCAGGCGGGCATGACGCTGGGCAGCATCGCGTGGGGCGAGCTGGCCGACCGCACCAGCCTCACGCTGACGCTGCTCATCGCGGCGGGCTGGCTGCTGCTCAGCCTGGCGCTGGCGCTGCCCTTCCCCATGCACGAGCCCGAGGGCCTCGACTTCAGCCCCGGCGAATCGTGGAGCGACCGCCTACCCCCCGCCGAAGAGGCCATCGAGGCCGAAGACGGTCCTGTGGTGGTGATGATAGACTACGACGTGGACCCGGCCGACCACCCGGCTTTTCAGGCAGCGGCCCGGCAGCTCACCCGCCTGCGCCTGCGCGACGGTGCCCTGCGGGCCGGCGTGTTCACGGACGTGAGCCAGCCGCGCCGGCTCACCGAGTTTTTTTACGTGGCGACCTGGGCCGAGCACGAGCGCCAGCACCACCGCTTCACCCGCGACGACCAGCAGGTGGAGGCCGAGGTGCGGCGCTTTCACCAGGGCGACGAGCCGCCGCGCGTGACGCACTTTCTGGCCTTCCCGCGCACCTCCAACGTGGAAGTGGCCGTGACGCCGCTGCAAGTGGCGGGCAGCGCGCAGTAGGCCGGGCAGCAGTAGGCGCTGGTTTTCAGCGCACTACTTCGACCCAGCCCGTGTACACGCGGCCCGAAGGATGCCGCAAGTGGTAGTAATACAGGCCGGCGGCCAGGCCCGCCGCGCCCCAGTCTTGCCGGTAGCTATTGGTAGCGAATACTTCGCGGCCCCAGCGCGAATAGACCGTGAGCGCCCATTGGTTGTCGGTTAGCCCGCTGATAAGCAGGCGGTCGTTGAGGCCATCGCCGTTGGGCGTCAGGATGTTGGGCACCGATATTTCGGTTTCGGGGCTGGGCGCGGGGGTAGGGGCCGGCGCGAGAGTTGGCGTGGGCGCGGGAGTGGGTGCCGGCGGGGGGGTAGGAGTCGGTGTCGGCGCGGGAGTTGGAGTTGGAACAGGCACGGGCGGGGGGGTAGGCGCGGGCGTTGGCGCAGGAGTAGGCGCGGGCGGCGGTGCCACCGACGAACAGGAGAACCCATCGGGAGTAGAAGGCACGGCCAAGTCTCCCACGTTAGCCAGAAAAGCCCCGCCCGCCGCTGAGTCGAACACGGTGGACACAAAGCTGGCCACGCCCGAAAACGAGCCAGTGATGTAGATTTCGTGCTGCGCGTTTATGGCGATACCGGCGCTGTACGTGCCCCCGCAAGCGCCCTCGCGCTGGGCGGCCAGCACCTGCCCCTGCGCGTTATACTTGATAATGAAGGCGTTTTTACCGCCCACGTGGGCCAGCGTGGTGGTTTCCCAGCGGGTGGGGTTTGAGGCAAAAATGCCGGTCGTGTACACGTTGCCCTCCGCGTCCAGCGTCACATTGGTGCCGTAGTCGGTGTCGGTGCCGGCCACTTGCCGCAGCCACTGCACGTTCCCGTCGCGGTCGTGCTTTACCACGTAGCCATCCTGCCCGCCCGCCGAGGTCAGCTTGAGCGTGCCAACCACGACGCCCTCGGTTGAGCCGGTTAAGTAGCTGTTGCCCTGCGCATCAACGGCCAGCCTGGGGTAGCTGCTCGAATTGCCCCCGGCGTAGGCCACGCCCCACGTAAACTGGCCCGCAGCATCGCATTTGGCCAGCATAAAGCCCACCGGGCCAGGATTGCTAAGCATACTGGTGCCCACCACCGCCGAGCCGCTGAAGCTGCCGCTCAGGTACACGTTGCCGGCGGCATCCAGGGCCACATCGTAGCCGCGGCTGCGGCTGTCTTTGCCGCCGGTCTGCTGCGCCCAGCGCGGCACCCCTTGCGGACTGAAGCTGGCCACGTACATATTTTGTCCCGATTCGCTCGTGAGCGCGCCGCCGCCCCAGCTCACCGCGCCACTCAGCGTGCCCACCACGTACGCGTTGCCCGCGCCGTCGAGCACTACGGCCGCGCCCGTGAGGCTGCCGCCCGGCTGGCTGCCCCCTTGGCGGCTCCACAGCACCTGGCCTTGCGGGTCGTACTTCACCAGCAGCAGGTCGGTAGTGCCTAAGCTGTTGATTAGCTGGCCGTTCAGCAGGTCGCTGCCGCTGAGCGTGCCTACGGCGTAGGCATTGCCAGCCGCATCGGTGGCCACTTCCGCATACTCCAGGTTGCCGCCGGTTTGCCGAACCCACTGCACCGTTCCGCGCGCGTCGTATTTGGCCAAGAAGCTGTTGCGGTTTCCGACGCTGGTAAGGGAAACGTTGCCAAAGCTGGCAGCGCCCCGAAAAAAACCGACCACGTAGGCGTTGCTGGCCGCGTCGAGCGCCAGGGCCGTTGCGCCGCCACCCGGCCCGCCGCTCTGGCGCGACCACAGCGCCTGCGCCCTGGCCAGGCCCGCGGACAGCAGCAATGTAATCAGCAAAAATAATTTTGTACTTTTTTTATCAATTGTAAAATTAATCATAGTCCAAGCACTTGAATCAATCTAAGTAGTGATAATCAAAATGAATTTTTTCAATTTTCGTGCCGTGCTGTTTTTCGTTTTCCCTACCCCCCTTTATACCAGCACAGCCGCCCGAAACCGGGCGGCTGTGCTGTTCTTCTGCCAGATTCCGGCGCGGGGGCCGGCTAGTGGCCTCCCAGGTTCTCGGCCTTCCAGCGCATGGCCGACCGCACCCGCGTGCGCCCACTGGGATGGTCAAAGAAGATGAATTCTTCGAGGGGGGTAGGCTCCAGCTTGCGGTATTCGGAGAGCTTGATGGCGATGGTGGCGAAGCCGTCGGGCTGGCGCGCGGCGTTCAGGCCAAACATGTCGGCCTCCTGCTCATTGGTGCGAATGATGGTGTTGGTGAAGGGCGTGGCCAGCAGGCCGACCACCGAGAACAGCGCCACCAGCAGGGGTAGGCCGCCCACGTCGGCCAGCCCCGCGATGCCCCACCGCGGCCCGTAGCGCGCCACCAGCCGCCGGAAGGCCCAGTCCACAAGCTTGAATCCGATGCCCAGCAGCCCGATAAAGAAGACCAGCATTTTCACGATGTGGTTGAGCACGTAGTGGCCCAGCTCGTGGCCCATCACAGCCTGAATTTCGGCCGGCGTGCTGCGGTTCAGCAGGTTATCGTTTAAGGACACGCGGATGGTGCTGCCCAGGCCGCTCACGTTGGCGCTGATGCGCTTGCTCTGCTTGGAGGCGTCGAAATAATACACGTTGTCGGCCGGCACGCCGTTGGCGCGGGCCATGCGCAGGATGCCGTCGCGCACCGGGCCGGGGGGTAGGGCGGTGTATTTATTGAATAATGGGGCAATGAACACCGGCCCCAAAGCCACGCTGATTACCAGAAACACGCCCATCAGGGCCGTGCCCCAGGCCCACCAGCTGGCCCCGGCGCGCCGAATGGCCGCGTACAGCGCCAGAATAACGAGGCTGCCAAACACCACCGACAGCGCCAGGCTCGTGAGCGTTTCGCCCGCCCAGGCCCCGAAAGTCAGGTTAGAAAGCCCGTATTGGTGCTCGCGCACGAAGCCTTCGTAAATCGTGAGCGGCAGGGTGAGCACGAACGACGCCAGCAGGTAGAGCGCGGCGTAGGCCAGGGTGCGCAGCCAGCGCCGGGGCAGGCGCTCGGCTAGGGCCCGCAGCCGGCGCGACAGCCCCAGGCCCAGAAACACGCCCGCCACGGCCAGCGCGTACACCACGTCCCAGAGTTGCAGCCAGTAGCCGCCCTCAAAGTAGGCATCGGACTTAGCTTTTTGGGCCGGGGTGAGCATGTCGAGGTAGTGCCGGGTGGCAACCTCCACATTGAAGGCCGCGACGGGGGTAGGGGCCGCGCCGGCCGGCGCAGGCTGGGCGGCCGGCGCGGCCAACGTGCTGAGGAGCAAGACCAGTACGAGTAGTAGCTTGTGTCGCATCGCAAAAAAGGCAGAGGTGAAGCCGGCCACCGGGCCGCGCGCCGCAAGCTACCAGTTTTTCAGGTAGTTTACCCATTTCGCCCACCAGTTGCGCTACGCAAAAACAGCCGCCCGAAACCGGGCGGCTGTTTTCTGACTGTTATTAGAGCGGTTACCAAGTCTATATAAAGCTTGGCTGGTGCGGGCTGTCGGCTTTTCGCCGACTGTCCGCTCGTCGTGCGCGCCGCTCGTTCTGGCAAAGAGCGGACAGCCGGCAAAAAAGCTGGCAGCCCGTCCCATACACCGCCCTAATTGCTACGCGCGGGGATATTTACCACGAGCCGCTGTTGTCGTCGGTGCTGTCGAAGCCGCCGCCGCCCGTGTCGCCCGATGAAGTGTCATCGTACGACGAATTATCGGAGGAAAAATAGTCGCCCGAATTGCTCGACTCGTTGCCCGAGAAGTAGTCGGGAGCATTATCGTTGCTGCTGCTGACGTTGCCGCCGCGGCCCGCGAAGTAGTCGCCGGCCGCGCCTGTGCCGGCCGCTGCCGCGCCGGTGCCCAGGCCACCGCTGTTGTTAGTGTTGTTGCCAAACTGCTGCGGGGCGCTGCTGCCCGAGTCGTGGCTGCCGCCCAGCCGGTTGCCAAGAAAAGCGCCGGCCGCCGCCGCCGCGCCCGTGGCCAGGATGCCGCCCATGCCGCTGCCGCCGCTGTTGTTGCCGCCCTGGTTGGGGTTGTTGCCGGGCGTCGGGCCATTTTGGTTGGGGTAGAAGTTAGGCTGATTGGGCTGGGCGTTCGCGTTGGAGTTGGGGTAGAAGTTAGGCGTGCCACCGTTGTTCGAAGCCGGGCTTTTGCTCCTAAACATCCGAATAATAAAAAACAGAATGCCGCCAATAACCAGCGCCCCGATGAGCAGCGCGCCCATGCCAATGCCCGGCGAGGCGGGTGTCGGCGCGGTTTCGGACTGCATGGCCCCGGCCGGCTCGGTGAGGGTAGAGGCGGCCTGGTCGTCGGCCAGGGCGCGGGGGGTAGCGTTGGGGGCCGTCACGGCCGCCGCCGCCGAGGTCGCGCCAGTCGTTTCCTTGCCCGGTGCCGAGCCAGGGTTGGCCGTCACCATCAGGCGGTTGAGGCCGGTGCGCAGGCCGGCAAAGTAGTTGCCCTGCTTGAACTCGGGCGTCATTTCGCCGATTACGCGGCTGGTTACGGCGGGCGTAATCACGCTGGCCAGGCCCGCGCCGGGCTGAATGGACACCTTGTGGTCCTGGGCGCTGAGCAGCACCACCACGCCGTTGTTCTTATCGCGCTGCCCTACCCCCCAGGCGGTGCCCAGGGCGCGGGCGTAGTCGGCGGCCGAGCGGCCGCCCAGGCTGGGCACCGTCACGACGACCACCTGGGTGCCGGTTTTTTCGGCGTAGGCGCGCAGGCCGCCGTCGAGTTTTTTGGCGTCGCCGGCGCTCAGCAGGCTGCCCTGGTCAGTGACGAAGGTGAAGGGCACCGGGCGGGCGGGCAACGCGCTGTTCGACTGGGCCAACACCGGCCGGCCCACGCTAACCCCGACAAACAGCAGGGCCATTAAAAGAAAGCGATACATGGCAGAGGGAAAAGGGTTAAAAGGAAAACCTGCGCCTTTTACGGCGGCGGCGGGCCGGTGGCTGCCCGCCCCGCCACGGCGGCCGGCTGCCCGCCCCGCCAGATGCCCGGAAGCTGCACTTATCCGCCTTGGCCGGGGTTGTACTTTTGCGGGGGGGTAGGAGCTGGTGCAAAGCAAGTTCCTACCCCCCGCGTTTGGCTTGTGCAGTGTGCAGAAGCTTGCTGTAGCTGCCCGCCGGGCAGTGCGGCCCCGTTCCGGCGGCCCGCTTCGCGGCGGCTAACCAGCTGGATTTCTTCCCCTTTATGCTCCTGCCAAGATTTGCGCCCCCGCGCTCGTTCCACGCCGAACTCAAGCGCCGCACGGCCGACTATTTTACCACTACGGGCAAGGCTCAGACCGGCAACGGCGCGCTGCTGGGCAAGGCGCTGCTGCTGCTGGGCAGCCTGCTGGCGCTGTATGTGCACCTGGTTTTTTTCACGCCCCCGCGTCCCTGGGCGCTGGCCGAATGCGTGCTCATGGGCACCGTGCTGGCCCTCATCGGCTTCAACGTGATGCACGACGGCGCGCACGGCAGCTTTAGCCGCTACGGCTGGCTGAACAAGTCGGCGGCCTTCACCCTCAACGTGTTGGGGGGCAGCAGCTACATGTGGGATGCCAAGCACAACACCGTGCATCACATGTACACCAACATCGACGGCGTGGATGACGACCTCGACATTCGGCCCTGGATGCGCCTCACGCCTGACCAGCCGCGCCACCGCGCCCACCGCTTTCAGCACCTGTATTTTGGCTTTTTCTACTGCCTGCTCTTCATCTCCTGGGTGCTGTTTACGGATTACCAGAAGTACTTCAGCCGCAAGATTGGTAGCGTGGCCCTCAAGCCGATGAGCACCAACGACCACCTCATTTTCTGGGGCTTTAAGATGCTGAACCTGGGGCTATACGTGGCGCTGCCCATCTACACGGTGGGCTGGGCCGGCTGGCTGGCGGGCTTCCTACTCACGGGCGCGGTGGCGGGCTTTGTGCTCAGCATCGTGTTCCAATTGGCGCACACCGTGGAGCAAACGGCTTTCCCGGTGCCGCACGCCACCACCCGCAAGCTGGAGGACGAGTGGGCCATTCACCAATTGCGCACCACCGCCAATTTTGCCACCGACAACCGCCTGATTAGCTGGCTGGTAGGTGGGCTTAATTTTCAGGTCGAGCACCATTTATTTCCTAAAATCTCGCACGTGCATTACCCCAAGCTGAGCAAAATCATTCGGGAAACGTGCGCCGAGTTTGGCCTACCCTACCAGGAATACCCCAAGATGCGCTCGGCCGTGGCCTCGCACGTAGCCTTTTTGCGCCAGATGGGCCGGGCGTAGGGTGCGGGGCTTGCCCCCGCCCGTCATTGAACGGCAATCGTCAGACTAATTCTGAATAATCGTTCAACGACGGGCGGGGGCAAGCCCCGCACCCTACTCGTTCTTAATCGCGGCCAGCATCTTACCCAGCTCGGCGTGCGAATAGACCTTGCCGCGCGATACTACGTCCACGATTTTTCGGGTGTTGTAAATATCGGCTAATGGGTTGGCGCTCAGCAGCACCAGGTCGGCGTCTTTGCCCACGGCGATGCTGCCGCTGCGGTCGGCCACGCCCATAAACGTGGCCCCGCTGAGGGTGGCGGCGCGCAGGGCCTGGGCGGGCGTGAGGCCGGCCTGCACCAGCAGCGCCAGCTCGTCTTGCAGCGACGCGCCGGGGTAGGTGAAGGAGTTGAACGCCCCGCTGTCGGAGCCGGCCAGCACCGTGACGCCGGCCGCCTGCATCAGCGGCACCAGGCTCATAAACTTGGTTTCGAGCTTTTCGGAGAAGGCGCGGGCGGCGGGGGTTTGCGTGCGGGCGCTCGTCAGGCGCTTGGTATAGGTGCGCTGGATTTTAGGGTCGATGTAGGCCAGCAGCGTATCGTGGGCGTGGTTGGTGGGGGTTAATTCGGCCAGCGTTTTGCCGATGGCCAGCGTGGGCACCGCCACCGTGTGGTGGCTGGCCATGAGCTGAAAAATGCGCTGCGCGGCGGCCGGACTATACGTATCGTACACGGCGGGCAGCATCGCAAACAGGCCCAGCGGCTTGCTGGTAGTGAGGCTGTTGCGCACCAGCGCCGTGAGGCTGTCCTCCTTGCCGGAGCAGGCTTTGAAGACGTAGTACAAATGCTCGGTGCCGTCGAGGCCGCGGTTTATGGCCTCGCCCAGCGTCACCGAATACGGCATGTGGCCGGTGGTTTTCATACCCCGCTTTTCGGCCTGGCTGATAGTTTCGAGGTAGGCCTCGCCCGAGATTTTGCTGTCGTAAATCTTCACAAAATCTACCTTCATCTTTTGCAGCGAGTCGAGGGCGCGGCTTACATCGGCGGGCGTCACCACTTCGAGCGAGCCGGGCCAGGTGGCGCCGGGGCCGTCGATTTTGGGGCCCGAGGTGAAGATGCGCGGGCCAGCCAGCGTGCCAGCCGCTTCTTCCTTACGCCACTTAAAAATGGTGGGCGTGAGGTCGCCGCCGCATTCGCGCACCGTGGTAATGCCGTGGGCCAAGTACAGCGTGAGGCTCTTCTTATTAGCCGCCGCCAGGCTGTCGCCGCCCCGGAAATGCACGTGCATATCCCAGAGGCCGGGCAGGAGGAAGCGGCCGGTGCCGTCCAGCGTTTGGCGGGCCTGGTAGCGCGCCTGGCTTTCGGGGCCGACGCGCACGATTTTACCATCCGCCACAGCCACCACCTGGTTGGGCAGCAGGCGGCCGGCGGCCACGTCCACCACGCTCACGTGCCTGATAACCAGGTCGTAGGTCAGCCGGGGGGTAGGGCGGTGGCCAAAGCCCAGCAGCAGCGCGGCCACGGGCAGGCCCAGCAAAAGGCGCGAAAATTTCATATCGAAAAGGGAAGAAGTCAGATGGTGCCTAAAGGTAGGTGGGGCCGCTCGCCCTACCCCCCCACAATACAACCCCCGGCCAAGCACAGCAGTAAGGCAGGGCATGAATAAACTCCGCATGCTCTGGCGCGACCTCAATGCCAGCCTCTGGTTCGTGCCCACGCTGATGGTAATAGTGGCGCTGTTGCTGGCCTACGGCCTCGTTATCCTCGACCTGCGCATCGGGGACAAATGGGTGAGCGACTACCCCCTGCTGGTTGGCGCGGGGGCCGATGGCGCGCGCGGCGTGCTCACGGCCATCGCGGGCTCCATGATGACGGTGGCGGCCCTTATTTTCTCGCTCACACTGAGCACGTTGGCCCAGGTATCGAGCCAGTACACGTCGCGGGTGCTGCGCAACTTTATGAGCAGCCGCATCAACCAGGTGGTGCTGGGGTTCTTCGTCAGCATTTTCGTGTATTGCCTGTTTGTGCTGCGCACGATTCGGGGCAGCAACGAGGGAAATTTTATTCCGTCGCTGGCCGTGACGGGCGGCCTGGTGCTGGCGCTGGTGAGCATTGGGGTGCTGGTGCTTTTTATTCACCACATGGCCTCGTCGATTCAGGCGGCCAACATCGTGCGCAACGCCACGCAGGAAACGGAGGCGGCCATCGCACGGCTTTTTCCTAAAAACCTGGGCGATGCCGCCTTGCCCGACGAGCGCACGCACCTCTTCGTGCAGGCCAACGACCTGACCTGGGTGCCCGTGCCAGCGCGCAAAAACGGCTACGTGCAAAGCATCGACAGCGATGGCCTGCTGGACCTGGCCGGCGACCTCCAGGGCGTGGTGCGCATGGAACACAGCGTGGGCAGCTTCGTGGCGCGCGGCGCGGCCCTGGTGTCGGTGGCGCGCTACGAAGGCCGCTCCCTAGCTCTCACCGATGGGCTGATTAAGGACCTGAACGGGCATTTCAGCCTGGGCAGCCAGCGCTCGCTGGAGCAGGACGTGGGTTTTGGGCTGCGCCAGATTGTGGACATCGCCCTCAAAGCGCTCTCGCCGGGCATCAATGACACCACCACGTCGGTCATTTGCATCGACTACCTGGGCACGCTGCTGGCCCAGCTGGCGGCCAGTCCGTTTGCTACCCCCCTGCGCACCGACGACGAGGGCCAAGTGCGGGTGGTAGTCCTTCAGCCCTCTTTTTCTTCCTACGTAAGCACGGCCCTCGACCAGATTCGGGTGTCGGGCGAGGCCAACGTGGCCGTGTATCTGCGCCTGCTGACGGCCATTGGCACGGCGGCCGCGCGCACCCGCGAGCCCGACCGCCACCTCACCCTGAGGCTGCAAGTCGATTACATCCGCGAGGCCGCCGACCGCACCCTCAACACCGACTACGAGCGCAGCCAGGTGCGCGTGCGCGCCACGGAGGTTGGAGGGCTGCTGGGCCGTGAGTAGCAGCGCCAACGCGGCAGCTTCGCGCTGCGGGCGGGCTAGTTTTTGCCTTCGCTGAGCTTTTGGGCCAGGGGCTGGGGCAGGCCGGCGCTGTTGAGCAGGCCACTCACCAGCGCCTGCCGCCACAGCACAAACACGGCGGCGTGCAGGTCGCGGTTGGTACGCAGGCTGCCGGAGGCCAGCCGGCCGTTGGCGCGCGGGTTGTTGTTGCGAATAAACAGGGTGTTGGTCAGGCCCGATTCAATTTTGGTCAACAGGTTCTTTCTCAGCTTATCACCTTTGCTTTTTAGTACTTGCAGATGCAAATCTGAGTACTCGGCCCACATGGTGCCGGTGGCCCGCTGCTGGTCGGCGTGCAGGTCGAAGCGCATGGAATGCAGCTGGCCGCCGCTGAACTCAAACAGCCGCGTGGGGCCAATCATGGGGTTGAGAATGGCAAACGGCGCGGCCCCGAAGGTGCCCGTGACCTGGTGCCGGCCCAGCGGGTCGAGCAGCGGAATGCGCAGCCGCAAGGCCAGGCGGCAGCGGTTTTGCAGCAGGGCGGTGGCCTCGCCAGTGAGGGGGTAGGCGGCCGTCATCCGGCGCGGGTCGTTGCTGAGGTTGCGCAGCGTGCCGCTCAGGTTATTAAGGGTAATCTGGCCGACTAGCGGGCTGCGCGGACTGCGGTAGGGCAGGCTCACATTGGCCGAATTTACCCGCACCTCGCCCACGCTCACCAGCAGGGGTAAGCGCCGCACGGCCAGCGGCGTAAAGATGGACGGCTGCCGGGGCAGCGGCGCGCGGCCGTCGCTGGCAATCTCCACCCAGGGCCGCTCGGCGGTGAGGGTGCGCGCCACCAGCTCGCGCTGCCGGGCCAGCCGGCCAAAATCGAGCCCCGCCAGCCGCAACGCCGGCAGCCGCAGCACCAGGTGCACCGACTGCTCACCCTTGCGCCGGTCCTGCTCGGCAGCCGAAAAGTTGGGCTGAATGGCCAGGCCCAGCAAGGCCAGCGTTTGCCGCCGGGTATCGAGGCGCAGCCCCGCCGCCGCCAGCCGGAAAAACGGGCCGTCGTACCGGGCCGTGATGCGCCCGGTGCTGGCCCGCCAGGCGCGGGCGTAAGCCACGCGGTGCGGGTCGCGGGCCGCGGCGGCGTCAATCCGTATAGCGCTGGCTTGCAGATTAATAGCGCGCACGGTAGGCGCCGGCTCACCGCTCGTGGTGCTGATTTCGCCGGCCCGTACGCGCAGGCTGGCCAGGTCAGCGCGGCGCAGGTAGGGCATCAGCAGCTCGTGCAGGGGCTGGGCTGGCGCGCTGGGCAGCGGCCCCTGCACCAGCGGCCGCTCCAGCGTCAGGGAGTCGGCCCGGAAGCGTCGCTCGTGCTGCACGGCCGCCGCGCGCCAGCCCGTGAGGCGCAGCTGCGGCAGCCACAAGCAGGTAGGCACCGCGCCGCTGCCGAGCAGCCGCAGCGAGTCGATAACCAGCTTATTGGTATCGAATTGTAGCCCGGCCAGCTTCCCTACCCCACCGGGCAGGCGCAGGGCCGCGCCGCGCAGCCGGGCCGCCAGGCTGGCGGCGTAGGCGGTGCGCTGGGTGTCGGCCGCGCCGGCGGCGCTCAGCAGCACGTCGTGGGCGGCCAGGTCGGCGCGGGCCACGTCGGCCAGCGTGTCGGGGCCGGCGGCATAGCGGCCGCGCCCCTGGCGCAGGGCCAGCAGCCCCAGTCGCAGGCCCGCGATGCGCCGGGGCAGCCGCTGGTAGAGCGCCGGGCCCTTCGCGAAGAAATGCGGGGGTAGGCCCGCCGGCACATTTACGCTTAACTCTCTCAGCACCAAGCTATCTACGGGCACCACGCCACCGCGCAGCGCGGCCAGCACGCCCACGCCGCTGAGCCGCGCCGCGCCCAGCGTGAAGCTGAGCCGGGGCAGCGCGGCCGGCCACGCGCCGCGCCGGTGCGGGTTGGGCAGCAGGTAGAGCTGCTCCATTTCCAGGCTGCGGCTCCACAGGTGCGTGCGCAGCGACCCCAGGCGCAACTGGTACGCGCCGTGACTTTGGCGGCTCACCTGCTGCTCCAATTCGCGGCGCAGCCAGGGGTCGAGCCGCGCCAGGGCCACGTTTAGTATCACCGCCAGCAGCAGCCCTACCCCCGCCACCCAGGGCCACCACGGCCGGCCCCGGCGGGCGGTAGCAGGCGGCATATCGAGGGGCGGCGAAGAGGGTAAAGGCATAGTTGGTGCTGCGTAAACCCGTTACGACGAAGCCAGAATTTACGCCAAACCAACAGCTAAAAAAAGATTTCGGCCGCTGAAAACCAATCTATTACACTCCTAGTACTTACGCAAAAGACGGTTGTCATTGCGAGCATGTTGCGCATCAAGCAAGGTCGCGGCAATCGCACTCGAACGATGCCCGAACGATTTCGTTCTGGTGCGATTGCCGCGACCTTGCTTGATGCGCAACATGCTGGCAATGACAAACGGCTTTTGCGTAAGTCCTAACATTCCATAAAAATCAGCCTGCGAGCTTGTGGCAGCGACGCAGCTCCACACCTGGCTACGCCAGCTCCCTACCCCCTCCTTTGGCCGGCAAGCCCGACTCGTCCTTCAGCCCTACCCCCGAAAGCTGCCGCCGCAACGCCGCACTCAGTAGGTAAAAGAGCTTGTCGGCCGCCGCCTCGTAGCCCAGGCCGGCGGGCCGGATGTTGGACACGCAGTTGCGGGCCTCGTCGGTGAGGCCGAGCCGGGGGCCGTGGGTGAAATACGCGCCCAGGCTGTCGGGCGCGCTCAGGCCGGGCCGCTCGCCAATTAGCACCAGCACCAGCCGGGCGCGCAGGAGGTGGCCCACCTCGTCGCCGAGCGCCACGCGCGCCTGCCCGGCCAGCACCAGCGGCCCCAGCCGGAAGCCGGCTCCTTGCAGCGCGGGCACCAGCTGGCGTAGCAGGGGTAGGGCGTGCGTGTTGGTGGCGGTGGCCGAGAGGCCGTCGGCCAGCACCACCACTACCTCCCATTCGCCGGCGGCCGCGCCGGCCAGGTGGGCGCGGCTGGCTTTATCGAGCTGCCGGCCCTGGTCGGGCCGCCGCAGGTAGTCGGGGCGGGTGGCGGCCTGGCTATGCACGGCCAGCACCGGCAGGCCCAGCTCCTCCAACTCCTTCATCAACTGGTTTTTATCCAGCTCCGAATACACCGCGTCGCGGGCATGCGCGTGAGCCAGCCGAAACGCCAGCGCCTCGCGCAGCGGCACGCTGGTGCCCACGCGGCCCAGCCCGATGCGGGCCGCCGTGAAGGCGCGCAGGCCCGCCCAGGGGTCGGGCTCCGAGGAGGGGGTAGGGAGGGCGGGCATGAGGATAATGACTAATGATTAATTATTTTAGAATTTACGCAAAAGCCGTTCGTCATTGCGAGCGCAACGCGGCAATCGTACCCGAACGATGGACGAACGACTAGCGTGGATGTCGTGCTGGTGCGATTGCCGCGCTGCGTTCGCAATGACGAACGATTACCACACTACCCTAGCTTCCATTCCAACCGGGCAGCGCTGGCTGGCAGCTGCCGCCCGCGCTCGTCAAAAATGCCCTGCCGCACCAGCCAGGCGGCAAATTCGGGCGCGGGGCGCAGGCCCAGCGCCTGGCGCAGATACAAGGCATCGTGGAAGGAAGTGGACTGGTAGCCGAGCATAATATCATCGGCCCCCGGCACGCCCATGATGAAGTTGCAGCCCGCCACGCCCAGCAGCGTGAGCAGGGTGTCCATGTCGTCCTGGTCGGCCTCGGCGTGGTTGGTGTAGCACACGTCCACGCCCATCGGCAGGCCCAGCAGCTTAGCGCAAAAGTGGTCCTCCAGCGCGGCCCGAATGATTTGCTTGCCGTCGTAGAGATATTCGGGGCCGATGAAGCCGACCACCGAATTAACGAGCAGCGGCCGGAAGTGCCGAGCCACGGCGTAGGCCCGCGCCTCGCAGGTTTGCTGGTCGAGGCCGTGGTGGGCATTGGCCGAAAGCGCGCTGCCCTGGCCAGTTTCGAAGTATAGCACGTTGTCGCCCAGCGTGCCGCGGCCCAGCGCCAGCGTGGCCGCGTGGGCTTCCCGCAACAGGCTCAGGCTGATGCCGAAGCTCCGGTTGGCCGCCTCGGTGCCGGCAATGGATTGAAACGCAAGGTCCACCGGCGCGCCTTGCTTTATCAATTCGAGCGTAGTCGTGACGTGGCAGAGCACGCAGGTTTGGGTCGGAATCTCGTACTGCTGGCGCACGCCGTCGAGCATCCGCAGCAGCTCGCCCACCTGCCGGGGGTTGTCGGTGGCGGGGTTGATGCCGATAACCGCGTCGCCGCTGCCATAGAGCAGGCCATCGACGAGGCTGGCCGCGATGCCGCGCGGGTCGTCGGTGGGGTGGTTGGGCTGGAGGCGCGTGGCCAGGTGCCCGCGCAGCCCCAGCGTGTTGCGAAACCGCGTGACGACCTCCACGCGTCGGGCCACGGCAATCAGCTCCTGGTTGCGCAGCAGCTTGCTCACGGCCGCCACCATTTCGGGCGTGAGGCCGGGGGCCAGCGCCGCCAGCGTAGCCGCATCGGCCGCGTCCGACACCAGCCAGTCGCGCAGCTCGCCCACCGTGAAGTGGCCGATGGGCGCGAACGCCGCCGCGTCGTGGGTGTCGATGATAAGGCGCGTCACCTCGTCGTGCTCGTAGGGCACCAACGCCTCGTGCAAAAAAGTGCGCAGCGGCACGTCGGCCAGGGCATACTGCGCGGCCACGCGCTCCTCGTAGGTGGTGGCGGCCACGCCGGCCAGCTCGTCGCCGGCGCGCGGGGGGGTAGCGCGCGCCAGTAGCGTTTTCAGGTCGGCAAAGACGTAGGCGCGGATGCCGATGGTGTGGCGGTAGGGCATAAGCGCGGGGAAGGTCGGGCCAGGGAGCAAGATACCGCCGGGCCGGGGCAAAGCGGGCCACGCGGAGCCAGCTGGTGGCAATTGAAAAGTCGGCCCAGCTCAAAAAAACTCCTACCCCCCGCATTGGCGGCAGCCTTCAGCACTTGGCATTATTTTACTGTTGATTAAGCCCTAATTACCGTTCACCTTACCGGCGACGCGGCTTCTCATTGGCTGGCCAGCGGCGCGAAAAGCGGCGGCTCGGCGTGAACCCGGCTCTCTCCACTTCGTACTACCCGGCACACACTCATTCCTTTCATTTCCTTTACCACAATGGCAGACGAACAATTGAAACCCCTGGTGCAGCAGGGCCTGGCCGCGATGAAATCCGGCAGCAAAGTGGCGGCCGAGGCTACCGACGATATCGAGGGCGACGCGACCCACGAGCAGCTCAAAGCGGCCCTCAAGCAGGGCAACGAAACCTCCAAGCAGTGGGCAGCGCGCATTGACCGGGCGCTGAAGGAAGCCGGCGGGGCCGACGAGCACGACAACCCCGTGATGGAGGCTCACTTCGAAGTCAGCAAGCGCATTCGCAATAAAGCCAAGAGCGACTACGCCCGCGACCTCGGCATCATCGCCGCCGGCCAGCTGGCGCTGCACTATTGGATTGCCTCCTTTGGCATCATGCATGCCTACGCCAAGCGGGCCGGCTTTAGCCAGGCCGCCCAGGACATGGAAACCTGCGTGAACGAGGCCAAGCAAGCCGACGAGCAGCACACCCAGCTGGCCATCCAGATTATGGAGAACTCCTAGCCTGATAAGCTGCTAAGGAGTAGGGTGCGGGGCTTGTCCCCGCCCGTCGTTGAACAATCCCGGCGCGCATCGGGCAACGACGGGCGGGGACAAGCCCCGCACCTACTTCGCAAGGAGTATAAGCCAGTTTCAAAGCGCATGGGCAGCATTTTCAGGTCAGCGAATTGCCCTACCCCCGCTCTTTACGTACAACGCCCAACAATCCTTTTCCCAACCCCCATTCTCATGGCTACTACCGTCAAAACCCCCAGCCACACCGACCCCGAAACCAAGAAGAAGGAAGACAAGAACCAGACCACTATCAAAGACAAGCCCTCGGGCAAAAGCGTGAAAACCCAGAAGAAATAACTGGCTGCCCCGGCAACCAAGAGCCCGACTACCACTGGTAGCCGGGCTTTTTCGTGTTCATTTTTTGGGTGAGATGCTTACGCGGGCGCTTGCAGCGCCGAGTCGGGGGTAGGCTCCACGGCGCGTTCGAAGCGCAGGCGGCCGTCTAGGTCGGTACCGCTAGAGACGAAGCCGTTGGCCAGCAGCACGCGCTGCGAAATCAGGTTTTCGGGCGGCGCGTGGGCCATCACCCGGCGCACCGCACCGGTGGCGGCGGCCTGCTGCACCAGCCCGGCCACCAGCTCGGTGCCTAGGCCCTGGCCGCGCCAGTCGGCCGCGATGCTATAGCCGATTTCGACCAGCCCCGCCTCGTCGGGCGGGCCCGTGAAGCCGCCCGAGCCCACCAGCGTGCGGGGCACGTCGCCTTCAGCCTTGCGCAGGGCATACCAGTTATACCAGCCCGCCGCGTCGCGGCCGCCGGCCGTGAGCTTTTCCAGAAAATATTCCATTGCCTCGCGGTCGTAGTCGCCGGGCGGCCAGTCGGCGGGCAGGGAGGCACCCAGCAAGGTCGGAAAATACTGCGGCTTGTGCAGCTCAGCGGTGAGCAGCGCCCGGCTGGCGGCCAGAATAAGCAAGCGGGGCGTGTGAGTAATCAGCGGAATCATAGCCTGATTATACGCAACTTAGCCGGCCTCCGGCGCGGGCATGGCAAACGTATGGAGCAACCCACTGATAATCATGTACTGCCCGGCCAGGTAAATCATGTCCACCACGCCTTTTTCGCCGAAGGTGGCCAGCGCCTGCTTGTGGAGCGCGGCATCAATCTGGTGCGTGGTGCGGAGGCGGCAGAGTTGATGGGTAAACTCGTGGGCTACCCCCTCCTCAGCCCACAAGCCGGCCGGCTTTTCGCCCGCCACCAGGGCCTGAATAGCAGCCTCGCCCAAGCCCGCCGGCCGGCCCACGGCCGTGTGGGGGCGGCCATCTGCTGCCCATGCGCCTCTCCCGGCCTGTTTCTTGCGGGGCCGCGCCCTGCCAGCCAGCGCGGCCCCTACCCCCTGCCTCCAGCCCGACGCGCGATTAAGAAGTTGCGTCGGAACTTTGACGGCGGGCGGCCCGGTGCCGCAGTAGCCACCACGCGTTGTTTTGCCCGTTTGCTTATGAAATCCTCCGTTCCCTTTTCTCGCACGCTGCTGGACTCGCCCTGGCTGCTGCCGGGCGGCATTGCCGTGGCCCTGGCCGCTGGCTGGCTGGCCGGCCGGCTTGGCACATCGGTGCCGGGAATGCTGCTGGTGGGACCCGGACTATTTTTCCTCACGATTCTGATATTCCGCTCGCCGCGGGTGGGCATCCTCACTTACGTGGTGTATTGTTTCGTGATGGGCATCATCAGTCGCAATCTCGACACGGGCCTTCAACTGGGCACGGGCATGGATGCGATACTAGCCCTGACGTGGGTAGCCGTCATTTTTCAGCAGCCCGGCCGGCTCGACTGGAGCCGCATCAATAATGCCTTTTGCTGGCTAGCCCTGGCCTGGTTTGGGCTCACGGTGCTCGAAATTGCCAACCCCGCCGGGGCCAGCCTCATGGGTTGGGTGTATGAGACGCGCTCCACGGCCCTGTACCTGGCGATGGCCGTGCCGCTGGGCTGCCTGCTGCTCTACCGCATGCAGGACCTGCGCCTGTTTCTGAAGATTATCATCGGGTTTTCGGTCTTCGGAGCCCTCTACGGTATCAAGCAGAAGTTTATCGGCCTCAACGCTATGGAGCAGGAATGGCTCGATACGGTCGGCGCGGTCACGCACCTCATTTTTGGCAAGCTGCGCATCTTTTCCTACTATAGCGAGGCGGCCCAGTTTGGGGCATCGCAGGCGCACGTGGGGCTCATCTGCCTCATTCTGGCGCTGGGGCCATTCGCCATCTGGAAGCGCGCACTTTTGGGAATATCAGCGCTGCTGTGCTTCTACGGCATGCTTATTTCCGGCACGCGGGGGGCGCTTTTCGTGCTGGTGGGCGGCATGTTTCTCTACCTGGTGCTGAGCAAAAAAATCCGGCCCCTGCTGGTGGGCATCGTGCTGGCCGTGGGGGCCATCGTTTTTCTCAAATACACGAGCCTGGGCAGCGGCAATGCCGATATCGTGCGCTTTCGCACCGCCCTCGACCCCAACGACCCCTCGCTCCAGCTGCGCCTCACGAATCAGGCCAAGCTCAGCACTTACCTGGCCGATTATCCGCTGGGCGGGGGGGTAGGAGTCATCGGTGTCTGGGGCAAGAAATACAACCCGGACAAATACCTCTCGACGGTAGCGCCCGACAGCTACTTTGTTAAAATCTGGGCTGAATACGGCATCGTAGGCTTTATTCTCTGGTTCGGGATGGTACTCTTTATCCTGGGCATGAGCGGCGCCATCGTCTGGCGGCTGCGCAACCCTCAGCTCAGGCAAATGCTGCTGGCTCTCACGGCCGGCTACGGCGGCATCCTGCTCAGCAGCTACGGCAACGAGGTAATCAACCAGATACCCTCCTCCATGCTCATCTACCTCTCCTGGGCCTTCATCATTCAGGGTCCGGCCCTGGATGAGCAGCTGGAAGGCACCGAGCCGCAGCTAATAGTAGTGCCCCCACCGCGCCTGGGCGCTTTCTAGCCCAGGGCCTGTTCTCAATAAGAGGACTAACTCGTCTTTATAGGCCGTTTTTTGAGAATTTAGAAACTTAGAGAAGCAATGAGCCGACAGAAAATAGCTTTTTTATCGGATAAGTTAAACTTATCTTAGTAAAAAGTTTAACTTATCTAATCGAGAATAGACCCTAGGGTGCTGCCTTATCGGGCGCGGGCCGGCACGGCCGGCACCACGAAAATGGGCGTTTCCGTCACCGTGAGCGGCAGCGCGCCGGCTTTGCTTAGCACGGTTTGCCTGGCCATCGTGTCGTGGCCGGTTTGGGGGGTGTACACGCTGTAGGCCTGGTCGGGGCCCGCCGCGCCCACCCGCAAGGAGTAGCTGGCGGTTTTGCCCTCCTCGGTTGGCATCACCAGCATGTACATAGGCTGCCCTTTGTATTCGTACTTATCCACTATCGGACTGGTGCTCAGGGTGCCTTTATACACGTAGTTGCCCAGCAGGTGCTGCACCTGGTAGAGGTAGTCGGCGGCGGGCTTGCGCTGGTGCGTCACGCCGTTGAGCAGACCGGAGGAAGCGAACTGCTCGCCGCTTTCGAGCCGCAAATCGTTGGTCTGGTACAGAAACAGCCGGTCGATGCCGTGGCGGGCGTAGAAGAGCGCCGTGCGCAAAATCCAGTCGGCCTGCACCTGCTCGGGGGTTTTGGGGCCAATGGCCGGCGCGTGCAGCGGGCTGCCCTGGTTCACGTCGTAGCCCGCCTCCGTTACCCAGACTTCCTTATTATACTCGCGCCCCAGCGCCGCAAACGCATCGGCATAGGTGCCGATGGCCGATACCTCGGGGGCCGCGCCGCGCGCTGATTCCGTGCTCTGCGATGCGCCCGAGGCGTTGGCGTAGCAGTGATAGTTTATCACGTCGAAGCACAGGTCCACCTTGCCATCGGCTTTGTAGCCCCGGTACTGCCGGCACCAGTCAATGATGCCGCGCACGTAGTCGGTTTGGGGCGCGGCGGTGCCGCCCATCACTACGAGCATGGTTGGGTCGGCGTTTTTCACGCCTACCCCCGGCCCCATCGTGTTTTTATTGCCGTCGTAAAAAGCCGATAAGTTGGCGGCGTACTCGCGGGCGGTTTGGTAGGCCTTGCGGCCTTTCCACCACTTATCGCGCTCATTCTCACACTCCATGTACCTGATGTAGCCCAGCCCGACTTCGCGCGTGCGCGTGCCCGCCTCCGGCGCCGTGGGGTAGATGGGACCGGTCATCACGCCTTGCAGCAGGGCCGGGCTCACGGCCTTGTTGCGGCCGTAGCGCGCCGCGAACTGAAAAGCCAGCTTGGCCTCCAGGATGTAGGAAGCCGGGTTGAGCAGGTCAGCACCGGCGGCGGCCGGCACGTTTTCCGAGTTGCGCTGGTCGGCGGGGTAGCTGCGCTCCAAAAACCAGTTGGGCAGGGTTTTCAGGCAGGGTAGCACTTCCTTGCCTTCCTGCTTGAGGCGCTTGTAGAGCACATCGTAGTTCCAGCCCCCCGACATGGTGGGATTAAAAGAATATTTTCCTGGCTCCGGCTCTATCTTTTCCCAGTCCACGTAGTCGCGGTACTGCGTAAAGGCCTGCATCAGAGCCATGCTGGGCTCATACACCTGGTCGCGGATGTTGGGGTCCACGTCGTTTTGCAGAAATTCCCACACGAAGGAGTTGATACCAAACTCGTTGCCCAGCTGAATCGGTTTTTTGGGAGCCAGCGCCACGGGCGGGCTTTTTTTGTAGGTGCCATACAGCTCCAGCTCGGTCGGGAAGCCCCACCAGGTATTCAGCACCAGGAACTGCGCTTTGACGGGGGTAGGGAGCGTCACATCCACCCACTTGCCGTACGATTCGCCGGTGAACACCGTCAGCAGCCGCGGTTCCGCCGCCGCCGAAGCCTTCGCGTAGAGCTTAAACGGCTTGTCGGCAAAGGAATTTTCCCCGTCATAGAGCCTAATCTTGGTGATATATACATCCGTCAGGCCCTTAAAATCATAGTACGAGTCGTAGTTGGGCAGCAGCTTGCCCCAGCCCATAAACACCTCCTTGTCCAGCACCCCATCGGTTAGCTGCTGCAAGCCCGTGCCGGGCGTCACCTTGTCGCCCACGTTGTTGAGCTGGTACCAATTGGCCCCGCGCATCGGGATTTTTTGAGTGCCTGGTGCCTCCTGGCTTGGTGCCTGCTGACTACACGAAGCCGAGCTGCCAAGCATGCCTATGAGAAACAGCCAGACGGCCAGCTTGGGCAAGCACATTTTCATACCAGGAAATTATTTTTCGGTTAGCAGGCCGCGGATTGCAGCCCCAGAGTGGCGAAAGTTAAGCCCCCCGCCGCGTAGCCGCTGCTGCCCAACGGCCTGGCTACGCCCCAGGTCCGGCCACGGGCCGCCCACTTTCCTGGCGAGCGTGGCAGCTGAAAGGCTTACCCGCCGGCGTTCAAGCCGTTTTAGCGGCTATTCCCGAAGCACAAGTCGTTATACAATTGATGCGTAGTTTTATCGCGCTCTAACACTTGCCCGATTTTGGTAAAATTCGACACGCTCTCCATCATCATCCCCGTCTATAATGAGGCCCGCACCATTCACCAGATTCTGGACCTGCTGCGCGAGCTGGAATTGGTTAATGGCATTCGGAAGGAAATTATTCTGGTCAACGACTGCTCGACCGATGCTTCGGCCGACACCATTCGGGCCTACGCCGCCCGCTACCCCGCCCTGGGCCTGCGCCTGCTGGAGCACCGGGTGAACCAGGGTAAGGGCGCGGCCCTGCACACGGGCATCCGCGAGGCTACCGGCGACTACGTTATCATTCAGGATGCCGACCTCGAATATGACCCCGAAGAATATAACTTGCTGGTAAAGCCCGTGTTGCGAGGCTTTGCCGATGTGGTGTTCGGCTCGCGCTTTATGGGCGGCAACCCGCACCGCATCCTGTTTTTTTGGCACAGCATCGGCAATAGTATCCTCACGTTCCTGTCCAACATGTGCACCGACCTGAACCTGACCGACATGGAGACGTGCTACAAGCTCTTCCGGCGCGACATCATTCAGGGCCTGAACCTAGTCGAAAACCGCTTCGGCTTCGAGCCCGAAGTGACGGCCAAAATGGCGCGCGTGCCCAACATCCGGGTCTATGAGGTGGGCATCAGCTACTACGGCCGCACCTACGCCGAAGGCAAGAAAATCGGCTGGCGCGACGGCTTCCGCGCCATCTACTGCATCCTTAAATATGGCTTGCTGAACGGCTAGCCCGCCCCAGCGCCTACCCCCTCCCCCAGGCCCAATGACTGGCGAGGGGGTAGGCGCTGGGTGCTGACCCCGCACTGCCCCTACCCCCTTCTAAAACCCGCCCGCCGCTACCAGGGGCGGCAGCAGCAGAAGGATACTATGATATTTGCTTTAGTGCGGTACCAGGCGGCACTTTACCAGTCTTCAGTAGGAAAGCCAGGAACTGCTCCCGCGTGAGGGGGCCACTTACGTGCCGACGCTCTGCTTCTTCCACCAGCTCGCCCCGGCTGGTATAGTCAGCGGGCCTAAGCGGCGAGGAATTGGTTAATAACGACTTCTCGGATTCGGCCATAGCTGGGCAGGTTTACGGATTCAACTACTACGGTGTGGTCGGTTAACGTGAAGGTAACCGTTACGAACTTATGCAGCTTCGTGTAGCCGGTGATTTCATACTCGCCCCCTTCGCTTATACACAGCCAAGCCTGGGCTGATAATTCCAATAGCTCGTTCAACTCTTCTAACTCGATGCGGACGCTGTGCGCCCAACTGAGGTTGACTTTGCCGAAGTCCGCTTCGTAGCTTTCAAACATACCGTAAAGCTAATGCTGCGCGGGCGGGCCGCCGAAAGGGGAATTGCCATGCGGCTAAGCTACCAACCCTACCCCCCGCTAGCCCCGCAAACCCAGCAGCCGCTGCCGAGGCGACAGCGGCTGGAGATACAATTGCTTACTGCCAGAAAGCTTCTTGCTGCCACCCAACTGGAAAACCCATTACCTGAGTTGGAACAGTCGGATTCTGCTTTAGCAGGTCTTTCACTGACTCCTTAAATCTGCGGCCTGCCTCCTCGCTCATGGCCGATTGCAGATAGGCCGCTATTACTAGCACGATATACACCCGGTCATCGGCCGGTGCATTGGCTCGTAGCCACTGATTGACCGTGCGACGCGGTAGCGTGGGCCTAACGGTGAGCGTGCGGTTCCACAAGCGGCTGTGATGGGCACATACGTTGCGCACGTAGCTGAGCATTCGCATCCAACTGCGCAACACAATCTCATCAACGCCAAAAAAGCGGCCCATTTCCTTCGTAGCAGCTGATGAGCGCAGATTGTTGAACAGCTTGGAAGTCAGGCCAAACGACGCTACCTCCAGCACCATCCAGTTGGGCGGTCTTGCCGGCGTGGTGTACGTGGCCCGGTAATGGTCCAGGAAAGTCTCGTGCGCTCTGTTTAGCTCCTTGTCCAGCTCTACCAGATTATTCTGAAAACGCCCGGCATTAATGCAGGCGGCTTGATTTTCATACCAGTGTGGCCCCAGCAGCAACAAATTGTGATAGGCTAATTGGGCGCGCAAGGCCACTTCAATGACGCCCGTGGCCCGAAACACCAAGAAGCGTAACACCTCATCAAACTCGTACAGCCGCACGGTTTGGGCAAACGTAGTACCCGCCCGAAAACGATGGGTAGGGTCGTTAGGAGTTTGAAAAGCCAGGAAATAAGCCGCCAGGCGGTAATAGCTCAAACGGGCTAAATCCCGCTCCGCCTGCCCCACATTCTCCACTATTAATCCCCGGCTTTGTAACAGCGCTATCTGCTGCGGCAATGGTAAAGCAGGCTTGGTATAGCGCATGGGGCAGGGCAACAAAAAACCCGCCCTGGTGCGCGTAGGTCCGAAGACTCAGAGGCGTGGCGGGTGTTGTTGTTGCAAAGGTAAAACGAACTTGCTCCTAAACAAGTTTCGCGGTTATTTACTGCGCGGAGGGCCGCCGAAAGGAGAGTTGCCCGGCGGCTCAGCTACCAACCTTACCCCCCCGCTAGCCCCGCAAACCCAGCCGCGGCTACCGGGGGCGGCAGCGGCTGGCGAAAGCATCCTTATCGGTGCGTAACCAGCAGTGTCCGCGAAAGCTCCACGTATGAATGATGCGTAAGCAGCCTCGTCAACTGCGGCAGAAACTGCCGGAATAACTCTAATAAGTCGGCTGTGCTGATGTTACCAGTAGAAATCAGTAGTAGCTTGTAGGGCCGGCCATGCAGCAAAAAGCTATTGACGAAATCCGCGTCTTTAGTAGACTTGTTGCGAGGTACAAGGTGACGTAAATTTGTGAGAAATATATTTCCGCTTAGGTTATGCAACTTTCCACTTCGACCCTTACTACCGAACGTAAATGGCGAGCAGCAACTGGCTTGACACAAGCTCGATTTGAGAAATTACTGACTCATTTTAAGCAAGCTTATTCGCGCTCATTTGATTTACAAATAGCTGACCGTGATGCTTTTGCCATTCATGAGTCCATTATTAAAACGGAAGAAGAACTGCTGCTATTTACCCTATTTAGCTTTAAAGCCAGTTTAACTTACGATTTACTTGGTTTTGTAAGTGGGATGGATACCGCGAATGCTAAACGTTATCAAGACCGAGGAATTATGGTGCTTCAAGAAGCTTTAACACTGTCTGGTCATTTGCCTAAACGAGCGTTTGCTAGCGTAGACGAATTTGAAGCTTATTTTAGCC
Organism: Hymenobacter psoromatis; assembly: GCA_001596155.1. Taxonomy (NCBI): domain Bacteria; kingdom Pseudomonadati; phylum Bacteroidota; class Cytophagia; order Cytophagales; family Hymenobacteraceae; genus Hymenobacter; species Hymenobacter psoromatis. The sequence goes on from CP014771.1 coordinate 2,502,231, forward strand.
AGCACGAAACGTTGTTACTAGACGGAACGGAACAACGGATACAACGACCGCAAGATTATACTACTCAGAAAGACTCGTATAGTGGTAAAAAAAAGCGAATACCTTAAAAGAAATAGTCATTGCTACTACCACTAGGTGGATTGGGTTTTTAAGTCATTTTCAACCGGGAAAACAGCATGATTATGGGTTACTTAAACAACTCTTTCCTGTTGATAAACAGTGGTTTAGAAAATTTACTGTTCGCCTGGATTTAGGATTTCTGGGGTTTGGTAAGGATTATAAGTGTCCTACCTATTTTCTACCAATTAAAAAACCTAAGGGAAAAGAATTGACCCTGGAGCAGCGAGCCCTAAATAAAGAACAGGCGAGTAAACGTATTATAGTGGAACATGCTATCGGTGGCTGGAAACGTTATCGGATTTTGAGTGACCGTCTACGAATGCACGATTGGAAATGCTACGACAACGTGTTAGGAGTTTGTGCAGGGTTGTGGAATTTTTATCTATGTCCTTGACTTTCAAATCACAACAAGTCTAGTAATTAGTACGCGCTTTTCCTCCATCGACAACCGGGTGATGCTACCATCCTGGGTGCGGTTAGCGGCCGGTAGGTCCAGGGTATGTAGGCTATCGTAGCCCGCGTGAAAGGCCAGAAATCGCGCTAACTGCTTAGGTAGCTGGGCATCAACGATTACGTGCAGCGGCGTGGGCTGGCTCACGAAGCCAGCCGGTAGATGGACCGTACCTGCACAATGTCAGCTGCATACGCCTGGCAGGCGCGCAAGTCTTCCGCTTCCAGGTCTTCATAATCGGCTAGGATTTCGGCCTCGCTCATACCCGAGGCCAGGTATTCGAGCACGTTTTGCACCGGGTAGCGCAGGCCACGCACCGTGGACTGGCCGTGGCAAATGTGGGGGTCGATGGTGATACGCGGGTGGGCCGCCGAAACCGGTGCTTCCATGCGGCTAAGATACAAGCCCTACCCCCCCGCTAGCCCCGCAGACACCGCCGCCGCTACCGGGGACGGCAGCGGCTAGCTGGCTTCTCTAAAAATCTGGCGGCCGAACTACGAAGCCTGTTTATACTCCGCATTTGCGGGCAATTTGCCAATCTTCTTTAGATAAGCAAATAGCTCTTTATCGCTCAGCGGACCGCTGAGGCGGCCTTTTTCCCATTCCGCCTGGGTGCGGCCATTCATCGAGAAATCAGTTAGTTTCTTCGAGGAACTGTTTGATGACAGCGATTCTAATGGCTCCATAATCAGCAAGGTTTACGTCGTCAATGACGAGGGTGTGGTCGTTCAACGTGAAAAGCACCGCGATAAATTTCCGGTAGCTGTTGGTATAACCCACGCGCTCAAACTGCTGGGCTGGTCGAATATACGTCGAAGCCTGCCCTACCTGATGCAGTAACTCCTGAATCTCAGCCAACTCAATCCGCACGCTGTGCATCCAGTTTAGATTGAGCTTGCCAAAATCAATTTCGTAGTTTTCAAACATGCGGTAAAGCTACTGCGCGGGTGAGCCGCCGAAAGGGGATTTGCCAGGCGGCTAAGCTACCAACCCTACCCCCCGCTAGCCCCGCAGACCCAGCCGCCGCTACCAGGGGCGGCAGCGGCTGGGAGAATATAGAATCAGGTTCCAGCTAGGCCGCCTGCCGCCAAGGCTGCGCGATGGCGGCTACTTCGGCCGCGGGCAGCGTCAAAACAGCTTGCGTGTGCCCATCAAGCCCAATAAACTCTACTTCGTAGGCTTCGCCCTGCGCGTGTACCAACACGACGGTACCTAATGCGCCAGCAGCTAGGCCGCACTCAGCATGAGCTTTTTGCAGCTGCACGGTATCTAGCTCAGCGAAGGGTTTCATCAGCGGTCAAGTAAGTGGGCGGTGATTAGCAAAACGAGGATGCCGGGCGATTGTTCCAGCCACACGGTTCGGAGGGGATACGCCCGGCCGTTGGGGGCTAGCAGCGGCCCATCTACCACAAACTTAACGCCGTAGGGCGACGCTTTTTCCTCCGTCACGGTGCCGCAGTGGCCGTGCTGCACCAAGTCAGCTACCAACTGCTCGTAGTGCTGCCGCGAATAGCCAATGCCCAGGAAGAACCGCGCCTTAGCCCCGCCTACCGGGTGGTCGGGATTGAGCAGATAATCCTGCACCTTGTTGGGTGCCACAAACAGCGGCTTATCGGGAAGCGTCATGCAGTAAAGCTACTGGGCGGGTGGGCCGCCGAAACTGGTGCTTCCATGCGGCTAATATATCATCCCTACCCCCCCGCTAGCCCCGCAGACACCGCCGCCGCTACCGGGGATGGCTGCGGCTGGGGCACCGTGATTACTTTAGCAGAATGGAAGCGTTTACATCTCGCATTACTACTAACCCGCGCCAGTGCGGCGGCCGGCCCTGCATCCGGGGAATGCGTATCCGCGTGGCCGATGTGCTGCAACTTTTTGCGGCCGGCCTTTCGGCGGAGCAGATTCTGGCTGAAATGCCCGACCTCGAAGCCGCTGACTTGCAGGCCGCGTTGCAGTACGCCGCCCGCCAGATTGACTACCCCCGCCTGGCTGCATGACCAAATAAGTAGCTGCCATCTACATCTAGTTACCTTTACCAGCCTCCGCGAGGCCCCGCAAACCAAATGCCTTTGCAGCGCGTTTTAAACGCAATCCCTTGCTGTACATTTTATGTTTAAGCGTCTCAGAAGCCGGACAGATTTTCTCTTTGCCCAAACAGGCCTACTGATTGGGGCAGGGAGTGTGTTCAACCTTGGCGGCAATTACTTTTCGTTTGGCTCTTCCGCCTCTGGGTTAGAAGCTGACGCAAAGGCTATTGCATCTGATTGGAGCATGGTGGGGGTAGACTTAGAGCAGGCATTACAGGCTTACGATGCTCAGCTTCAGGGTGAACAATCCAAACAGCTAGCCTTTGACTTCGATGGCCGATAAGACCGACAAAAAGCCCAAAGACATAGCCCGTCCCGCGGCCAATGAATCCGTTACTAATCCCGTTCCTCCGGTAGATGCGCTACCCCCCGAGGTACGGGATTTTGTTTTGTCACTACCGCCTGACAAGAGGCAGCAGGCTACGCGGGTACTTATTCAAATAACCCGCACTACGTCGCATATTGGCCCCATTCCTTCGGCCGAGGCTTTGGCTCAATACGGCATAGTGCTGGAAAGCGCGCCTGACCGCATCTTGCGCATGGCCGAAAAGCAGTCTGACCACCGCATAGAGTTGGAGAAGTCTACCATCAAACGCCAGTTAAACCAAAGTGGTATTGGTTAAATCTTTGCCTTCCTGGTTTCGCTAGGGTGCATCGGTGCTTCCAGTTGGCTAGCCATTGAAGGCCACGATGCGGTGGCTGGCGTTATTGGCGGCACCACAGTTGTGGGCTTGGTATCCGTCTTTATCTACGGCAAAGTAGCTCAGCAGAAAGACCTGAAAGAGAAGGCCAAGTAAACATGGGAGCGGGGTAGCGCAAGCCCCGCACCACTAGCTGGCCGTGGCAGATGTCGCAATCGCGGGTAATGCGCGGGTGGGCCGCCGAAAGGGGAGTTGCCATGCGGCTAAGCTACCACCCCTACCCCCCCGTTAGCCCCGAAGACACCGCCGCCGCTACCGGGGGCGGCAGCGGCTGGGGAAGCCTGAAATACTGATACCTAAAACAGTGTAAATCCATCAATGCAACCGCTCCGTATCCGCACCTTGCCAACGTTTATTATAGTATACTTTCCATCTCCTATAGGTAAACCTGACAGCCAGAACACTTTATCTGAAACTTTAGGATTCATACCTACTCCTTGGCAGTCCGCAATAATCTGCTCCCCTGTCGAAAGCTTGTATCGCTGAGGCCAGAAAATGCTTTTAATTACCCCATTTTCGACATTAGTTCCCCCATCCTTCTTAAAGACATATCGGCCATCAGAAGCAGCGTTTCCATCAGTATAAACCGCATCCCCAACAGAAATACTATTATCTTCTACGGTGAAAAATATGATAGAACTCCCATCCTCAAGTTCCATAACAGTTTGACAAAGTTGTTGAGTGGCATTCAGTTTTAAGTTGCCATTCGCTTGAATAGTTTTCCTAGCATCTAAATCTTCCAAATACTTTTCAACATTCAGGTCAGGAATTAACTGCCGGTTAGCCAATATGAACTTACTTTCAGGCTTTCCATCTCGCGCTAGAACTAATAGGGCATTGGTAAAAAAGAAATGATTAAGAAGTAGTTTATCTGCGCCTCTATCAATCAGCAAGCTTTGTGCAGGAGCAATGTAGTCCCAAGCGCCTATCTGTACCTGCCCATCGAGCGACATTAATAATTCACCACTGCGCCGGAAGATATATGTTTGCTGCTGCTTATCCTCGTCGATTAATACCCACGGCTTATCTACAAACAATTCTGTTTGGTCAAGCGACTGACTGAATTGGCGCAGTCGTGGCATTAGGTTCTGAATAAATGTAAGCATGATAATTATTAAACTAAATAATTCGTGCTGGACATGACTCTAACAGGCAATAATTGCCGCGTCTACACCACTAGTCTAAGAACTGCTTACCGCTAATAGGGGCGGCTTCGGTATGGAAGCTATATTTACTCAACTGCTAGGTTTTAACAAATGGCTTATTGCCGGTTTTCCAGCAGAGTGACCTTCCTGCCAAACTAGCATATTGCCAGCATCCGTTTCCTTGACTTCGTAGCATTCTAGGAAGGGGTCTGCTACTACTTGTTTACCAGACTTGTATATTTTTTCCACAAGTGCATTTCTTATTTGCAAATGATTATCAACCGTTTCTGATGTCAATGCTAGGTTGAGCCCCAATCCTTCTGTCTGTACGCTAGGATACAAAATGCCTTTGCACCCACGACTAAACATAAGAGATGCTACGCAAGCTGAAACTTTATATGGTGAACCGGGGTCGCCAAATACGTTAGAGAAGAAGTTTTGAAAAAACACTCCTTTCTCCTTATCAGTCATATTACCTTCTTGTGAAGCTTCGGCAAACTCTCTCCTCATTTCAACTACCAATTCATGATTGTTACCTAATTTCTCATCATGAGAAAAAGCAATAACATCGAAAGGCTCTGTTACTGTCCAAATCCCCGTAGTAGTGTATTCTGTGCCTTCTGTATCAGGCTCTAACACTCTTATTTTTGAAACTTCAGAAAGACATGTTATTCTATCCTCAATTTTAAATTTATCTCGTGTAGTCAGCAACACACCATAAAAAGCAGCTTCTCCGTCAAGGTTACATCTACCTCTTTTTATATTTTGCAAGTCTCTCCTATAGGATAACTGACTTTCATATAAAATCTGGTTTGGACCAACAAAATCTAACTCTGTACGCGCACGAATTATTGTAGCACCCTGTGCTATTTGTGCCGTAAAAATATGTGCAGCTCCAAACTGCTCTAAAATAGTTATTACTTCAGCGTCCAGGGAATTAGCGTTATCAAGAGAGCGGAGCTTTAATGCCCATTCCTGTAGTGTATTTGTATTTTCCATAATATCAGTTCGCAAGAATTATTGATAATAAAAAAGCCCCTTACTACTAAGGGTAAAGGGCTTTCTATTTCCTTCTACGATCCGCACGCCTCGCAATCCTCTGGGTTATCCAGCGAGCAGCTCATGTCGCTTTGGTTCTTGGCTACCTCGGCGTAGAGCGGCTCCAGGGTTTCGGCAGCTTGCTCTTCGACCAGATTACGAAGCCTGCTTATACTTGGCATCGGGGGGCAGCTTACCCATTTTTTTCAGGTAAGCAAATAACTCTTGTTTCGTAAGCGGCCCACTGATACGGGTGGCTTCCCACTGTTCAGGAGTCTTCCCATTCATCGAAAGATTCGCCGGATTCTGCGGCGAGCCGGCGGAGGATAACGTCTTGGATTGTTTCATAACGGGGCAGGCTTACGTCCTCAATAACGAGCTTCGGCCCGCTAAACATAAAGGTAACGGATATGAACTTACGCCGGTTCGTGTAGCCCACAATCTCCGTGCGGCCGTGTTCGTGCAGGTAGGTATGGGCGCGTTCCGACACTTCTATCAGGTCGGCTATCTCATCCAGTTCAATGCACACACTGTGCAGCCAGTTCAGGTTAAGTTTGCCAAAGTCGATGTCCTCGTTTTGAAACATAAGCAAATGAGAGGTTAGCAAAAAGCCACTCCGCAGGGGAGTGGCTTTTCGGTGATACCAACTTAAGGATTATCAAATAAAATTGTTACCCCCTACGACCCGCAGGCCTCGCACGCGTCCGGGTTGTCCAGCGAGCAGCTCATGTCGCTTTGGTTCTTGGCTACCTCGGCGTAGAGGGGCTCCAGGGTTTCGGCGGCTTGCTTTTCGACCGTGAACTTGATGGCGTCGGCGGCGGCTTTGGTGCGCAGGTAGTACATGCCGGTTTTGAGGCCGCGCTTCCAGCTGTGGAAGTGCATACTGGTGAGCTTGCCGAAGTTCACGTTCTGCACGTGCAGGTTCAGGCTCTGGCTCTGGCAGATGTAGGCCCCGCGGTCGGCGGCCATGTCGATGATGGTGCGCTGCGAGATTTCCCACACCGTCTTGTAGAGGTCCTTAATGTGCTGCGGCACCCGCGCGATGCCCTGCACCGAGCCGTTGGCCGCGATGATGTCCTGCTTCATCTGCTCGTTCCAGAGGCCCAGCTTCACCAGGTCTTTCAGCAGGTGCTTGTTCACCACCATAAACTCGCCGCTGAGCACGCGGCGCACGTAAATGTTGCTGGTGTAGGGCTCAAACGACTCGTTGTTGCCCAGAATCTGGGCGGTGCTGGCGGTGGGCATGGGGGCCACCAGCAGCGAGTTGCGCACGCCGTGCTGCACCACGTTGGCGCGCAGGGCCTCCCAGTCCCAGCGGCCCGACTGCGGCGTAACGCCCCAGAGGTCGAACTGAAACTTGCCCTCGCTGAGCGGCGAGCCGGGGAAGGTTTCGTACGCGCCGTCCTGCTTGGCCAGGTCCATCGAGGCCGTCATGGCGGCGAAGTAAATCGTCTCGAAAATGTCGATATTCAGGCCCTTGGCCTCGTCGCTCTCGAAGGGCATCCGCAGGGCGATAAACGTGTCGGCCAAGCCCTGCACGCCCAGCCCGATGGGCCGGTGGCGGAAGTTGGAGCGCTCGGTTTCGGGCACCGGGTAGTAGTTCACGTCAATCACCTTATTCAGGTTGAGCGTGGCCTGGTAGGTGACTTCGTAGAGCTTGTCGTGGTCGAAGCGCACGTTGCCGCGCTCGTCCTCTGCCAAATAGCGGGGTAGGGCCAGCGAGGCGAGGTTGCACACCGCAATCTCGTCTTTATCCGTGTATTCTAAAATTTCTGTGCATAAATTAGAAGACTTAATCGTGCCCAGGTTTTGCTGGTTGCTCTTGCCGTTGGCGGCGTCCTTGAAGAGCATGTAGGGCGTGCCGGTTTCGGTCTGGCTTTCCAGGATGTGGAACCACAGCTCCTGCGCCTTGATGGTTTTGCGGCCCCTACCCTCCCGCTCGTACTTGGTGTAGAGCTTCTCAAATTCGGGTCCCCAGGTGGTGTCGAGGCCGGGGCATTCGTGGGGGCACATCAGCGTCCAGTCGCCGTTGTCCTCCACGCGCTTCATAAACAAATCGGGCGTCCAGAGGGCGTAAAACAAGTCGCGGGCGCGCATTTCCTCCTTGCCGTGGTTCTTCTTCAGGTCCAGAAACTCGAATATATCGGCGTGCCAGGGCTCCAGGTAAATGGCGAACGCGCCCTTGCGCTTGCCGCCGCCCTGGTCCACGTAGCGGGCCGTATCGTTGAACACCTTCAGCATCGGCACCAGGCCGTTGGAGTTGCCATTGGTGCCTTTGATGTAGGAGCCCGTGGCGCGCACGTTATGCACCGCCAGCCCGATGCCGCCCGCCGATTGCGAAATCAGTGCGCAGTCCTTCAGCGTCTCGTAAATGCCCTCGATGGAGTCGTCCTTCACCGTCAGCAGGAAGCACGACGACATCTGCGGCTTGGGCGTGCCAGCGTTGAAAAGCGTGGGGGTAGCGTGGGTAAACCAGCGCTCCGACATCAGATTATAGGTCTTGATGGCCGACTCAATATCCTCCTTGTGGATGCCTACCGCCACGCGCATCAGCATGTGCTGGGGGCGCTCCACCACCTTGCCTTCCAGCCGCAGCAAGTAGCTGCGCTCCAGCGTTTTAAAGCCGAAGAAATCGTAATTATAATCCCGGTCGTAGATGATGGCCGAGTCCAGGGTGTGGGCGTGCTTGTGGATGACTTCCCACACGTCCTTAGCCAGCAACGAGGCATTGTCGCCGTTTTTGGGGTCCTCGTAGGTGTAGAGGCGCTTCATGGTGCTCGAAAACGACTTCGAGGTGACCTTGTGCAGGTTGCTCACCGCGATGCGGGCCGCCAGGATGGCGTAGTCCGGGTGGCGGGTGGTGAGCGAGGCGGCGGTTTCGGCCGCCAGGTTGTCCAGCTCGATGGTTGTCACGCCATCGTAGATGCCATCAATGACCTTCTTGGCCACCTCGATGGGCGAGACGAAATTCTGATTCAGCCCGTAGCACAGCTTTTCGATGCGGGCGGTTACTTTGTCGAATTTGACCGACTCGCGGCGGCCATCGCGTTTGATTACGAGCATGTTGTCTGGAGTGCTAAGGTGAGCAACGAATACTAACGGCGGCTGCCAATGAGCTTGGCAACGGGCTTTCAAAGTCGGAAATTAGTTCCTAAGTTTTGGGCGACAAAGGGAAAAATTTAGAATTTTTCCACATACCCTGAAAATGAGGCCGCCCGACCGGTTTTCAAAAAACCAGCCGAGCGGCAGAGGGGGTTGTTCAACTTTTAGTTTGTATATCCAGCTAGCCCTATCAGGCGCTTTTGCGGCTGGCCCACCAGGCACCGACCAGCACCAGCGCTGCCCCCAGGGCCAGCGCGCCCACCGTCACGGGCGGCCCGAATGCTTTGCACGAGCAGGTCTGGAATACCGGCTTTCCATTCACCCGCAGCCGACGGCGGCAGAAAGCGCAGGGCGTGAGGTTGGGGTCAACCTGGCCGGGTAGGGGCCAGCTTTCAGAGGCAGTAGTCATGGCAGAAAGGGGGGTAGGGAAGTTTGACCTGAATACGTCTGACCCTGCCGACGTAACCCACCAAAAAGCCCTGACTGCCAGCTAGCAGTCAGGGCTTTTGTTTTCAGCCAGCTTTCAGCACGCTAAAAATCTTCATCCAGCGAGAACATGTTATCCGCCCGCTCGGTCATCACGCCGGCCTTCTGATACTCGGCAACACGCTTCTCAAAAAAGTTAGTTTTGCCCTGCACCGAAATCATCTCCATGAAATCGAAGGGGTTAGTCGAGTTGTACACCTTGCCGCAGCCCAGCGACACCAGCAGGCGGTCGGCCACGAACTCGATGTACTGGCTCATGGTGCGGGCGTTCATGCCAATGAGGCTGACGGGTAGGGCCTCCGTCACAAACTCCTGCTCAATCGTCACCGCGTCGCGGATGATTGCCTGCACGCGCGCCTCGGGCAGCTTGTTTTCGAGGTAGCTATAGAGCAGGCAGGCGAAGTCGCAGTGCAGCCCCTCATCGCGCGAAATCAGCTCGTTAGAGAACGTGAGGCCCGGCATCAGGCCGCGCTTTTTGAGCCAGAAAATGGAGCAGAACGAGCCCGAGAAGAAAATGCCTTCCACGGCCGCGAAGGCGATGAGGCGCTCGGCAAAATTCTCCGAGTTAATCCAGGTCAGCGCCCACTGGCCCTTGCGCTGCACGGCGGGCACCGTTTCGAGCGCGTTGAAAAGATAATCCTTCTCCTTAGGGTCCTTGATATACGTGTCAATCAGCAGCGAATACGTCTCGCTGTGAATGTTTTCCATCATAATCTGGAAGCCGTAGAAGCAGCGCGCCTCGGGCATCTGCACCTCCTGCATGAAGTTGATGGCCAGGTTTTCGTTTACGATGCCATCAGAGGCCGCAAAAAAGGCCAGCACGTGCTTAATGAAGTGCCGCTCGTTGTCGTTCAGGTTGTTCCAGTCTTTTTGGTCCTGCGAAAGGTCGATTTCCTCGGCCGTCCAGAACGAGGCTTCCGCCTTTTTGTAGAACTCCCACACCTGGGGGTTTTGGATGGGAAAAAGGACGAAGCGGTTGGGGTTTTCGGCGAGTAGGGGCTCCATAGGGCGCGACAAATTTCTGGGTTGACGAAGTTGCTAATGGCTGGGCTAACCACCACCGGTAGGCGGTTGTTCGGCACAAGACCGGCTGGTTTCCAAAGATAGCCCGCAACCTCGCGCTGCCAATCTCGTTTAGCACTACCGAATTTTCAGAAAACGTCCAGCTTGCCCTGAGTAGTACATGAAGCAGGGCTGGTAAAACGTCCGATTTAGAGCAACTTATCCACATCTTGGCTGTGGATAACGTCGGTTGTCCACAAAACCGGGCGGTTACTACCCACAGTCTTGCGCTCAGCCACTTAGCTACGAGCACCAAAAACCTGCTTTAATCACGGGCACTTTGGGCGAACAAATGACGATTAGTGACTTAGGTTTGGTTTTACCAGAAAGCTACCGTACTTTTGCGTTCCCTTTTGAGAAACCACCAGCGGAAATAAGATGTACGCCATTGTCAATATCGCCGGCCAACAGACTAAGGTTGAGGCTAATAAATTTGTTTACGCCCAGCGTCTGGCCGGCAATGTCGGTGACTCGGTAGAGTTGGGCAAAGCCTTGCTAACCGACGATAACGGCACGCTCAGCATCGGTGCTCCCGAGCTGGATGTGCTGATTAAGGGCACTATTATGGCCCACGTTCAGGGCGATAAAGTTCTGGTCTTCAAGAAGAAGCGCCGCAAGGGCTACAAGAAGCTGAACGGCCACCGTCAGCAGTTCACCAAAGTAATGATTAACAGCATCGGCTAAGGATAGTTAAGAGTTAGAAGTTAAGAGTTAAGAGTTGGTTTCGGCCAGGCTTGCTCCAACTTTAAGACTCTTAACTTTTAACTCTTAACTCTTAACTTTAAAATGGCACACAAAAAAGGCGTCGGCTCGTCAAACAACGGCCGTGAATCGCATTCGAAGCGCCTCGGCGTGAAAATCTTCGGTGGTCAGTCGCTCATCGCTGGCAACATCATCGTGCGTCAGCGCGGCACCAAGCACCACCCCGGCACCAACGTCGGCATCGGCAAAGACCACACGCTGTTTGCGCTGGTTGATGGCAAGGTGCTGTTCCGCAAGGGCCGCGACGAGCGTTCGTTCGTGTCGGTAGTACCGGCAACGACCGAAGCTGCTGCTGCTTAATTGCTGCGTAGCTATCCTAAGAGGGCTGCTCCTAGCGGGGCGGCCCTTTTTGCGTGTGGTAATAGTACCTGCGCTACAGGGCGAAGTATAAGCGGATAGTAGCCTGCCCACCCACGTTCCAGTGGCTGGTGGTGGCGGGGCGCTCGTAGTTGTAGTAGGCCGGGGCCAGCAGGCCCGCGCCTGTGTTGATATCATACAGCAAGTGGCTCCGCAGCCGGTGCTGCACGCCCCACAGCGCGTAGATGCCCGGCGTGAGCACGGCGGGCATTGTGCGGCGGCGCCCGCTGCCGCTCACCGACACAAAGCTGGCGTTAGTCAGTTGCTCCCAGTCGGTGCTGCCTTCGAGGGCCAGGTAGCGGCCAAATACCGGCGTGGCGTGGCCCACGCGGCCGTAGTAATAGCGCACGCCCAGGGCCAGCGAGGCAGCCGACAGAGAACCGTTTTGCGCGCCGCGCCGCCGGGCGTTGGTGTAGCTGGTCAGCATATCGGCCTCAAACTGGGTGTAGAGGCTGAGGCGGGGCGCTACCCGGTACTCGACCCCGAGCGAGAGGGGTAGCAAAAACTGCCACGCCTTGCTGTCGTGCGAGTAGCGCAGGTGCGTGAGGCGCAGCCCTAGCTTATAAAGTACCTGGGGCGGCCGGGACACCGAGTCGGCCGCGGTGGGCACCGTTTGCGCGGCGCTGGCCGTGGCCAGCAGCAAGGAGCTAGCTAGCAGCATCCCCTTCAGCAGGTAGAGTTGGGCCATTGCCGTATAATGTAGCGGGTAAAAATTACCCCTAATATACTGACAATAAATCATCAAGCTCCCTACCCCCTACCCAATGGCTGATATCTCAGAAGCAGCCAGCTCGCGCAATACCTGGCTCACCCGCGCCGCGTGGCTGACGATGAGAAAGTGCCCCGCGCCGGGCACTGGGTAGTCGATGCGGGCCGCGCCGGGGGGTAAGAGGCGGTCGCGGGTGCCGTGCAGCCGCACGGCACCCGGCAGCCCCGGCCCGCGCCAGGCCAGCAGCTGCGCCGTGGCCCAACGAGCAAAAATGGGGTCCGTGTCGCGCAGTATCTGGCGTAGCAGGCGGTACTCGGTGCCCCCGCGCGCCCCGAAAAACCACTGCGCCAGTCGCGGCAGTCCTTTCAAGAGGCCGAAGGGCAGCCGCCGATGCAGCCCGGTAGCGCCGGCCAAGCGCAGCAGCGGCGGCAAGTCGCGCGGGCTGCCCAGGCTGGAAATGAGCACTACCCGCGCCAAGGGCCGCAACCGCCCGATTTCCTGCGCCAGCAGCCCACCAAAAGACACGCCTACCAGCCAGCATGGCTCATCAACGGGCACCGCCTCGGCCAAGCGGGCCGCGTAGTGCACGAGGGGCTCGGTGGGCGACTCCGGCTTGAGCCAGCTCAGCACTTGGCTGGGGCCGGGCAGGCGCAGGCGGCTAAAAACCCGCTCATCGGCCCCGAGACCGGGGATGAGGTACCACCTCACGGTGCCAGCCGGGCATAAATACCTTCTAAATAGAAGATATTATGCGGCTGGGGGTCATCGGTTTCGTCGGCGTCGGCGGGGAAGGTGACGGCGAGCTTGAGGGCCACGCCGGGCAGCGGCACGGGCGGGTCGTCGGCGGTGGCGTATTCGAGCAGGCAGGGCCACTGCTCGGTGGTGGCCAGGGCGTCGGCTACTTCTTCGGCCAGAGCCTCGGCACGGTCGCCGGCCACGCGCAGCAGCGTATCGAGGGCCTGAAAGGGCAGGCCGAGGTGAAAAAAGAGGTCGTCGTCGTCGCGGAAAGTGGTGGCCCACACGGTCACGTCGTCGGTAGTGTCGAAGACAATGGCCGTGAGGTGGACCTGCTCCACAAAAAAATCGTCGTTGCTGACCAGGGTGTCACTGAGAAGCTTCACGGCGGCGAGGGGGGGTAGGGTGGCACAAAAAGGAAACCGGCGGCCCGCCCGACCGCCACCGCAAGCTACACCGCGGCGGCCGGCGCGGCGGCAAATAATTCCAGCGTAATGTGGTCGGCCAGCAGCTTGCCGGAGTCAGTGAGCCGCAGCACGTCGCCGGTGAGCGTGGCCATGCCCTGGGCGGTGAGGCTTTGCAAATAATCGGCGCGCTCGGCCAAGATATTGAGGCCCAGCTCGTCGCGCAGGTGCGCCAGGTCGCAGCCGCGGCTGGTGCGCAGAGTCGTGAGCAGGTATTCGTTGGCCTGATCGAGGGGGGTAAGAAGCTCCACGGTGGCGGGCACTTCGCCGCGCTCCAGCACGGCGGCCACGTACTGCGGGTTGTTGGCCACGGCATACTGGCGGCTGCGGCCGTCGAACGAGTGGGCGCTGGGGCCCAGGCCCAGGTAGGGCACGCCGCGCCAGTAGTTGGCATTGTGGCGGCTCTCGCGGCCGGGCCGGCAAAAGTTGCTGATTTCGTACTGCTCGTAGCCCTGAGCGCGCAGCCGCGCCAGCAGCAGCTCAAACTGCCGGGCCACGAACTCCTCAGGCGGTGCCACGAAAGTGCCCTTTTTCAGTCGCCGCCCAAAGGCCGTATCGGGCTCAATAGTAAGCGCGTAGGCCGACACGTGCGGCACGTTCAGTTCCAGCAGGCGGGCCAGGTCGGCTTCCCAGATGTCGTGGCTCGCGGCCGGCACGCCGTAAATCAAATCCACCGAAATATTCTCGAAGCCCGCCGCCTGCGCCTGCCGCACGGCCTGCCACGACTCGGTGGCCGAATGGGCGCGGTTCATGAGGCGCAGGTGCGGCTCGTGAAAGCTTTGCAGCCCGATGCTGAGGCGGTTGACGGGCGAGGCGGCCAGCTCGGCCAGCTTGGCGGCCGTGAGGTCGTCGGGGTTGGCTTCGAGCGTAATCTCGGCCTGCGGCGACACGTCAAAATACGTGTGGATGGCCTCGAAAATCCGGCTTAGCTCCTCGCCCGTGAGCAGCGAGGGCGTGCCGCCGCCGAAGTAGATGGTTTCGAGCGGCGCGGGGGGGGTAGGAAGATAATTTTTCCGCAGAACCATTTCCCGCAGCAATGCATCCACAAATTGCCCTTTCAGCCCCAGCGAAGTGCTGAAGTGGAAGTCGCAGTAGTGGCAGGCCTGCTTGCAGAACGGAATGTGGAGGTAGAGGCCGGGCATGAGATTGGGGAACAGCGCGATTTTTGTAGAAGCTTAGGTTGGGACTGACATTGTTTCGCTGTGTTTGCGATGAAAATGAAGTTATTTCGGAAGTAGGCAAATTCGTTAGAACGTCATTCCGAGCTTGCCGAGGAATCTTGCGTGCTTCATTGTAACGATACCCAAACGATACGAGCGAGATTCCTAGGCAAGCTCGGAATGACGTTCTAACGAATTTCCAAACAGCTTCAATTTTTCTTAGCGCTCCTACCCCCACAAAAATCGGGTATCTGAAATTAAAAACCGCCCGGCGCGTTTGCGTTCCCGACGATGGCCCGACTCGCTACCCTATTTCTTTGGAGCTGCTGGCTGGCGCTGGGCCTGCGCGCCGGCCCCCTGCGCGCCCAAACGCCCGATGCCGGCCCCGGCGTGGCCGTGCCCAACGCGCCCCGGCTGGCCTCGCCGCCCCTACCCCCCCCTACTACTCCCAACGCCGCCGTGCGCCGCCCGGTGCGCCCGCGCGTGCTGCGCATCGTGGCCGAGCCGGCCGGGCAGGCGCTGGTGCGCCGCCTGCACCCGCGCCCCACCGTGCCCGACTCGCTCACGGCGCTGCGCACGGTGCGCGAGCTGGTGCTGGCCTTGCAGGCCGATGCCTACCTCACGGCCTCGGCCGACGACATACACTGGAGCCGCGACACGGTGCGGGTGCATCTATATGTGGGTGAGCAGTTTAGATGGGCGTATTTGCATAATGGCAACCTCGGCGATGGCCTGCTGACCCGCGCCGGCTACCGCGAAAAGTTCTTTCGGCGCACGCCCTGGCACCCCGCCGACTGGGTGACCTTGCAGGAGCGCGTGCTCACGGAAGCCGAAAACCAGGGTTACCCCTTCGCCACGGTCGGGCTCGACTCGCTACGGCTGAGCGGGCACGACATCGCGGGCCGGGTGGTGCTCAAGCGCGGGCCAGTGGTGTATTTCGACTCGCTGCAGCTAGTGGGTAACAGCAAGACCCAGAAGCGCTTCCTGAGTAAATATCTACAAATAATACCCGGCACGCCCTACAACCAGCAGCGCGTGGCCGCCGCCGCCGCCCTGCTGCGCCAGCTGCCCTACGTGCGCCTGCGGGCCGAGCCCGAGGTGCGCTTCGCCCGCGGCCGGGCGCGGATTTATTTGCTGCTCGATGAGCGCTCGGCCAACCAATTCGACGCCATTGTGGGCCTGCTGCCCAACACCACCGGCGGCAGCGGGGTGCAGTTCACGGGCGATGTGACAGTAGCGCTGCGCAATATTCGCGGGGGCGGCAAGCAGCTGGGCTTGCAGTGGCGCAAGGTCGATGCCCTCTCGCAACTTCTGGACCTCAGCTACTTGCACCCCAATATCTTCGGCACGCCGCTCGAAGTCGGCGCTACGTTCAACCTGTATAAGCAAAACAGCACGCAAACCAGTGGCTTCCTGACGCTGCGGCCGCGGGTGCAGGTCACTTACCCCACGGCGCGGGCCGGGCGGCTCACGTTTTTTGCCGAGCAGCGCAGCTCGCGCCTCTTATTCGACAGCATCTCGTATGCCAACCTCACCAGCCTGCCCGACAACGTGGATTCGGAGTACGCCTCCTATGGCCTGGGCTACTCGCGCGCCAACCTCGACGACCTGTTTTTTCCGCACCGGGGCCTGTTTATGAGCGTGCAGGGGGGGGTAGGGACCAAGAATATTCGCCGCAACGCGTCCATCAACGAGAGCTTTTACAATAACGTGGCGCTGCGCACTACGCAATATAGCTTTGGCGGGCGGGCCGAGCGCTACTGGGCGGTGAGCCGGCAAAGCGTGCTGCTGGTGCGCCTGCGCGGCGAGGGCTTGTTCAATCAGGCGCTTTTTCTCAACGACATGTTTCGGCTGGGCGGGCTCAACTCGCTGCGGGGCTTCAGCGAAAACCAGTTCTATACCAATGCCTACGGCGTGGGCACCATCGAGCTGCGGCAATTTACCGGCCCCGAGGGCTACGTGTTCATCTTCGCCGACCAGGCGCTGCTGCAAGCCTACCAAGCTACCGACTTGGCGGTGCGCGCCCTCGATAAGCCCACCGGCCTGGGCGCGGGCCTGAGCTTTCGCACGGCGGCCGGGCTGTTTCAATTCGTGTACTCGGTGGGCCGGTCGGAGTTCCTGAATACCAGCTTCGCGCTCACCAATTCCAAGATTCACTTCGGCCTGACGAGCCGGTTTTAGGGGGGTAGGGATTTTGCGGTCTAAGATGTAAAAAAGGACGTCATTCCGAGCTTGCCGAGGAATCTCGCCCGCGCCGTTCGAGTGTCGTTCCACGATGCGGGCGAGATTCCTCGGCAAGCTCGGAATGACGTCCTTTTTGGCGCTTTGCTTCGCGAAGCAGCCCGCTCTTGACTGCCACTTCTGCCACTTCGGCGGGCTTTCGGCCAGCGTGTCATTGCCGCAAATTGTTTAAACTAAATTCCCAGTCATAACGACTGACTATCAGCTACATTAGTCACTTTTCAAAGGTGGTATGCAGTTTGTAATACTCAGGTCGAAGCCACCTAATAAGGCCCTGTAATCATGAAACTTATCAGCCGCGAATTTATCCGTTCTATTGCTCCGCAACTCGACTTGCTGAATACAATCGGTGGTGGCGTGGCCCAGCCCAAGTTGCGCGTGAACGAGCGCCCGCAGGGCGTTGTGTTGCACGTGGCTATGCCCAGCGTACCCGCCGAAAGTTTCCACGTGGTGTTGAAAGATAGCAGCCTCACCGTGTACGGTGAGTTCCGCCACGAGCCGGAGGCCCAATTGGCCGCCCCGCTCTTCGTGCAAACCCTCGACCTGCCCAAAAACCTGGACCTGACCAGCATTAACGCCACCCACGAGAATGGCGAGTTGCGCGTGGCCATTCCCTTTAAAGACCCGGCGACTACCGAGCCGCGCGAGATTGACATTCAGCCGGGCAGCTAAGGCTGCCCGGCCCGTCGATACGGCCGGGACCGACCGGCCCGCCTACCCCCTCCATAACGCCGGGACCGACCGGCACCCTTGGTTTCACCTGGTTGAGAGCCACTGCGATAAGCAGTGGCTTTATTGTTTTAAAGAGGGGGTAAGGCTAGTCGTAGGACTGGTCGAGAAAGATGTGGGCGACCCGGCCTTGCTGGTCGTATTGAATCTCGTACAGCACATCCAGTACCTGGCCCTTCGCGGTTTTCATATGGCCGAAACTGATGGCATTGTAGTTCAGGTTACGGGACTTACCAGGCTGATAGGCAACGCGAAAGGTGCCGAAGGCAAGCGGCACCTTGGCGGCCGGCGGCATCTTGGGCAGCACCGAGCCTACGTGGAAGCCCGCCGCACCGGGTCGGCCCACAGTAAGGCGTGCGTCATTTAGCTGGACCAAGTCCAGTATATCATGCGTAAAATCGAGCTTGTTGCTACCGTAGTGCAGGACGGTGGCCCAGGCGTTTTCCGTTTCGGCGTAGTAGCGGCTGGTTTTGGTGGGCGGCCCGAGTAGCTGGATAACCCGGCTTTTGCTGTCGCCTAAACTCACTATGCGCTGGCTACTACTGCCGCTCAGCCGCAGCCCGAAGTTGCTGTCGGCTACATCCTGTGCCCGCGCTACCAGCGTAGCACCCAGCAATGCACCAGCCAGGAAAAATGAATGCATCCAGTTAGTCATAACTCGCAAGGTTTTATTCGGCAGCAAGTTAAGCAGAAACTACACCAGTCCCCTACCCCCTAAGAAAACAGCGGAATCAGCAAAATGAACCCGACCAGCAGGCTCACCAGCAGCCAGCCGATGACCTGGCCCCGGTAGCGGCGCGGCAGGCGGTTGCTGAGCACCAGCACCGCGGCGAGCACCAGCGCCAGGTGCAGCACCAGGAAGGTCACCGTCTTCACCCAGTTGCTGACAATGGTGTTATTGGGCTGGTACTGGTTCGATTCGCCCAGGCCGGAGGTGAGGAAACGCAGCAAATAAAAAGCCGCCGTTTCAAAAGCCACGTAGCAGCCCAAGCCGGCCAGCAGCGCCAGAGGTCCCGATTTTTCGCGCAGCTCAGCCATCAAGTAAGTGGGTAAGTGAGTAATACGGTTGTCATTGCGAGCGAAGCGCGGCAATCGCACCCGCACGATACCCGCGCCGGTCGTTCGTCCATCGTTCTGAGGCGATTGCCGCGCTTCGCTCGCAATGACAACCGTATTACTCACTTACCTCATGGCAAAGGCCGGCCCAGCGCCTCGGCGGTGCGCAGGCGCACATATAGGTCTTCGACCTTGGCCCGCGCCCAGGCTGTGCGCCGCAAAAACGTGAGGCTGGATTTGATGCTGGGGTCTGAGGCGAAGCAGTTGAGCTTCAGGCGCGCATCGAGGCCGGCAAAGCCGTAGTGCGCCACGAGGTAGTCGAGGATGGCGGCGAGCGTCACGCCGTGCAGCTCGCGGATGAGGTGGCCGTTGGCGTCGTGGGCGTCGGGCATAAGCAGCTGTCAAAAAGGAACCGGAAGTGAAGGGCTCAGCTTTAAGAGTGCAAGCTACGGCCCCGGTCGGCATACGCAAAGCGGTCTGCCATGCGTTATTTTTGGCTTCTACCCCGTGCCCATGCCTGCCCTACCCCTGCCTATTGCCCCGGCCACCGCGCCGCCCCCGGCCCCGCGCCGGGCCTGGCGGCGCTGGGTACTGGCCGGGCTGCTGCTGGGGCTGCTGGGCGGCGGGGCCTACTACCTGCGCCATGAGCGCCAACTCAACCGCTACGCGCGGCGCACCTGGGCCACGTTCACCACGCGCTACCTCACGGGCCGCGAAAGCACGCCGCTGCTGGCCGGCTACTCGGTGCATGGCATCGACGTTTCGACCTACCAGGGCCGCATCGACTGGCCCGAGGTGGCCCGGCAGCGGGTGCGGTTTGCGTTTATCAAGGCCAGCGAGGGTGCCACGCTGCGCGACGCGCGCTTTGGGCGCAACTGGCGCGAGGCGCGGGCGGCGGGTATTCTCAGCGGGGCTTACCACTATTTTCAACCCAACCGCGACGGCGGCGACCAGGCCCGCTTATTTATCGCCACGGTGCCGCTGCGGCCCGGCGACCTGCCGCCGGTGCTCGACGTGGAGACCCCGCGCTTTCACGACGTGGCCGAGATGCGCCTTGAAATCCACCAGTGGCTTGATGCCGTGGAAGCTCACTACAAGGTGCGGCCCATTCTGTATTCCAACTACACGTTCTACCGCCACTACCTGGCCGGGCACTTCGACGACTACCCCCTCTGGCTGGCCCACTACGAGGTGGAGCGCCCCGCACTGCCCGCCAGCCGTTGGATAATTTGGCAGCACTCCGACGAAGCCTACGTGCCTGGCATCCGGGGCACCGTCGATTTCAACGTTTTTCAGGGTAGCTACGAGGCGTTGTTGGCCCTGCGCGTGGCTCCTCCGCCTGCTCCGCCGCCCGCGGCGCGCCCTACCCCCCAAAAAACCGCCCGGCCCGGCAGCTTTCGCAAGCTGCTGAACCGGGCGGCCCAACTGGTGGAACGCTAAGGCGTGGACCTACATTTTGGTCTTCATCTTCTCGTCGGCCATTTTGCCTTTCTTCATCTTGTGCTCCGACATCTTGCCTTCTTTCATCTTGTCCTTTTTCATCTTGCCGTCCATCATTTTGCCATCAGCCATTTTGCCGTCGGCCATCTTGCCATCCTGCGTGGGAGCGGGGGTAGTCTGGGCATGAGCGGTGAGGAAAAAGCCCGAAAGAGCAAGACCAGCGACGAGTTTCAACGTGTTTTTCATGGGAAGTTGGAAATTAAAAAAGTGGGGTAGGGAATGATTCCGTCAGAAAGATGAGCTTTTATTCTGAGATGGCGCGTGAATATTAAATGAATATCCGAATTATGTACAAATTCTTCTCCAGCGCTTACAGCAAAAGTTTCTTAGTGAGCATCTTATTAGGATTGCTCTCGGCGTGCGGCGGCAGCAAATCTGCGTTCACGCAATCGGGTCAGGGCTCGTACTACGCCGACAAGTTCGCGGGCCGGGCCACTACCAGCGGGGTGCCCTACCGCCCCGGCCAGCTCACGGCGGCCCACAACACGCTGCCCTTCGGCACCCGAATCAAAGTCACCAATATGCGCAACGGCCGCTCGGTGAAAGTAGTCGTCAACGACCGCGGGCCGCACGTGAAGGGCCGCATCGTGGACGTGTCGAAGCGCGCCGCCCGCAAGCTCGGCCTCATCGAGGCCGGCGTGGTGCCCGTGCAGCTCAAAGTGGTGCGGGCCGCGCCGGCCGGCAAAGGCCAGCGCTAGCGCCTACCCCTCCCAAAAAAAACGGCCCCCGCCGCGAGGCAGAGGCCGCTGAGTGCCATCTTCGCGGTATGAACATCCGCAAACGTATTACCTGGAGCCCGCCCGCCGAAGCGGGCAACCGCTTTGCCGCCCTCGATAGCTTCGTGCGCGCCGCCGAAGACGAGGACTGGACCGAGCACGAAATCCAATTCGTCATCACCGAAGTGGTGGAGGCCGAAAACGACGCGGCCGGCCTGGAAGTACTCGCCAGCTACTGCCGAACCTAGCGGCCGGCTTTGGCCTTGGCTTTGGCAGCTTCTTTCTCGGCTTTGGCGCGCTCTTTTTCTACTTTTTCGCGGGCCTTTTCCATTTCCTTACGCTTGCCGGGGTGCTTGAGGTCGTAGGCCACCAGCTTGCGCACGCTGTCGGCTTCTATTATTTCGCGCTTGCTGGTGAGGCGGCCGGTGAGCGATACGTAGTCGCCATCGGCCAGCTGGGAGGTTACGCCTTCTATGTTGGTTACCTGGCCTTTAGTGGTAATGAGCGTGCCATTGAGCAGACGCTTGTCTTGCTCGATGGGCGCGGTCAAGCCCAGCTCGGTCAGCACCACGCGGCCTTTATCCATCGTGAGGCCATCCTTAGCCATCACGCCACTGGTGCGGGCGCGCGTGGGGGCCGCGCCCGTGCGGCGCGGGGCCACCACGCGGCGCGGCGCGAGCACCCGGCGAGCCGCGCCGGGCACAGCAGGCGAAGTAGTAGTTTGGCCCGGTTGGACGGCGGCGGCTGGGGTCTGCGCCCGGCTTTCTTGCGCGAGCAGTACGATGCCCGCCAGCAGCAAGGTGTGCATAACTAGTTTCATCGGCATAAATTAAGAATAGAAAAAAAGTACCCTTACGTAGAATAACTCCTTGAAAATCGTGCCGAATGCTTAACCTTCCGCTTTCATCGCTAACTGCGATTCGGACCACCCGGCTTCTGCTTAGCTACGCCGGCAAATTTCTGGCCATAATGCAAAAATACCCTTAACCCGCTATTTCTCGTAAACTAACGTGTCCTCCGACATTGGCGTTCCACTATTTCTTCATTTTCTCTGCCGTTCCGCACCTGTTGCCGACCACATAGCGCCTCTGCGTCTGCCAGAGCCTAATTTTGGTCTCCTTAGCAGCCACGGCAGTGACAGTGGCATCGCATTCTCTACTTTTCCGCATCCCTACCCCCACTCCAATGGATTATAAGGATTATTATAAAATCCTGGGCGTCGAAAAAAACGCTACTACTGAGCAAATCAAAAAGGCTTACCGTAAGCTTGCTCGCCAGTATCACCCCGACGTGAACCCCAATAACCCCACCGCCGAGCAGAAATTCAAGGAAGCCAATGAGGCCAACGAAGTGCTTTCAGACTCCGAAAAGCGCCAGAAATACGACCAGATGGGTGCCGACTACCAGCGTTACCAGCAGGCCGGCGGCGGGCGCGGGCCAGGCGGGGCGGGTGCCGGGGCGGGCGGCTTCGACTGGAGCCAGTATGGGCAGGGCGGCTCCGGCGGCTTTGGGGGGGGTAGCCAGTTTGGCGGCGGGGGCGAAGACTTCTCCGACTTCTTCAGCTCGCTGTTTGGCGGCGGGGGTGGCGGTGGGCGCGGCAGCCGGCCCGGCGCGGGCTCCGACTACCAGGCCGAGCTGGAGCTGAGTCTGGAAGAAGCCTACGCGGGCGGCCCGCGCACTATCACGGTCAATGGCAAGAACTTACGCATCACTATTCAGCTGGGGGTAGCCGATGGCCAGACCATCCGGCTGCGCGACCAGGGCGGCCCCGGCCGCAACGGCGGCCCGAGCGGCGCGCTGCTCATCACGTTCCGCATCTTGCCCGATGCCCGCTACGCCCGCACCGGCGACGACCTCACCCAGGATGTGCCCGTGTCGCTGTATCGCGCCTTGCTCGGCGGCGAGCAAACCGTGGAAACGCTGGGCGGCCCGGTCAAAATCAAGCTCAAGCCCGAAACGGTCAACGGCAGCCGGCTGCGCCTGCGCGGCAAGGGCTTCCCGGTGTATCGGCAGGAGGGCCAGCACGGCGACCTCTACTTGCGCCTGAACGTGCAGCTGCCCACGGGCCTCAGCGACGAGGAGCGCGACCTCATCGGGCAGCTCGCCAAGCTGCGCGATGAGGAATAGCCTAGCTTCTTACCCCCTATCAGCTGGCTGGTTGGCGGGGGGTAGCACTTAGTAATCCCTTCTTCCTCTATCTCTTATCAACTAGCACTAACCTTCCCACTCATGGAAACGCACGTATTGCTGCTCACCTTTCAGGAATGTGACATCCGCTACGGGCTGGGCCGCGCCGAGCTGCACCAGTTCGTGGAGCTGGGCCTGTTGCGGCCTGCCTCGGCCCCCGAAACCATTGAGGTAGAAGAGCCGGATGAGGTGCTACCCCGCCTGGCGCGCCTGCACCACGGCCTGGGCCTGGCCCCCGAAGCCATCGACCTGGTGCTGCTCATGCGCCAGCGCCTGCTGGGCCTGCAAGCCGCCCTGGCCCGCGAAACTTCCCGCGCCCGCCAGCTCGAAGACTTCCTGCGCGGCACCGGACCGGTGATTAATGACTAATGATTAATGTCATTCTACTGACTGATGTTACGCCACGGGGAGTAGCGCGAACTTTGTAGTTCGCGTCCCCGCGCCGTTAGAATGGTTTTAACGGCGCGGGGACGCGAACTACAAACTTCGCGCTACTCCCCTTCGCCATCTCGAATAAGATAGGGCGTAACAGCAGTTACTGATATGACCGACATTAGTCACTTGTCATTAGTCAATAGTCATCAATCATTACCCCACTGCCAGCCCCAGCAGCAGGCCGCCCAGCGTGGCCCCCAGCTTGGGCCAGTTGAGGCGGTGCTCGGGGCTGGTTTCAAATAGAATAGTGGTGGAAACGTGCAGAAACGTGCCCGCCACGAAGCCCAGCAGCGATGCGTACACGCCGCTGCCCAGCAGCTGCCGCAGCACCACGTAGTTGCTGAATATCAGCCCGGCGGGCGAGGCCAGCGCAAACAGCAGCAGCCACGGCCACACCCGCCCAAACGAGCCCAGCCGCAGCCGCAGCAGCGTAGCCAGCGCCACTGCGGCCGGCACGTGGTGCAGCGCGATACCCAGTACCAAGGCGTAAAAATGCTGGTCAACCGCGCCGCTTCCCGCCCCGCGCACCAGGATGCTGCCTTCTAGCAGCGAATGCACTACCAGCGCCAGCACCAGCAGCAGCGGCACGCGGCCGCGCTCGGTGGGGGTAGGGGCATGCACATGGCCGTGCTCAACACCCTGCGACACCACTTCCAGCAGCAACTGCCCGAAGAAGCCAGCCAGCATCCAGTAGCCAATGTGCTGCGGCGCGGTAGGCAACAGCAACATCGCCTCGGGCAGCAGGTGCGTGAGGGTGAGCGTAAACAGGTATGCCCCGCTAAAAGCCAGCAAAGGCTTGAGCCACTGCGTAGTGCGGCTAGTCGGCACAACGCCTACCAGCCCGCCGGCACCCAGCACCGTGGCCGCCAGCAAAAATATTGCAATCCACATAGAGTAACGAAACAGCGGGCTTGCAGCAATGTTGCAATAAATATTGCAACATTGCTGCAAGCCCGCTCAACGGGTTGCCGCCAGGGTAGTTACTGACGAGCGCCGGCCTGGCCCTTAGCACTGTCGGTGGCCGGCGTGCCTTTCTTGGCTTTGCCATCCTTAATGGCCGTGCCTTCTTGAGTATCAGCCGACATAACGCCGCCCGGCGCGGGCGGGGCATGTTCATCAAGCACCGTAGCCGAATTTACCGGCTCGGAGATTGCGCCGCCTTTGGCTTCGTTGGGAGCACCGGCAGTGCCCTGGTCAAAATTGTCGGTAGGGCGCGTGCCGGGCGCAATCAGGTCTAGCGACACTTTTTTGTCGGGGCGCCAGTCGGAGGGCTCACTGCTGCACGAGGCGAGCAACACCACGGCGGCCGGGGCCAGGTAGGAAAGCAGCTTTTTCATACGAGTTAAAAAATTCTTACGGAAACAAAAAGAGTTGAAATCAACTGCCTGTTGTACGCACGGCACGCGCCTTAGGCGGCCGGCACGTCGGAAGGCAGCAAACCTTTGCGGCGCAGCAGCGCCTCAAACAGCTTGCGGTCGTTGTCATTATTAAACAAGCGCAGGGGCAAATGTAGAAACACCGGCACGTCGAACGTGCTGGCTATCCAGCGGCGCCAGGGTGCCAGCTCGGCGGGCGGCGCGGCGGGCTTCAGGTACAGCAGGTAGGCGTCGGGGTCGCGGCGCACGCGGCCAATCTGGTCCCAGGGCAGCGCCATTGCCTTCTGTTCGCTCTGGCGCATAATGAGTTGGCGCTGGTCGGCCTCGTAGTTCATGCGCTCAAACAGCGGCTTGCTCTGCTCCATCTGCGTCACGCCCGACACCAGCGACGAGCGCACCAGCACAAACAGCAGCGCGAGCACCATCGCCAGCAAAACCCACCACCACGAATGCCAGATAATGGCCGGCAGCAGCCCCACCGCAAACGGAATAAGGGCGTACCACCACTCCTTGCGCCACACTTCGGCCATCGCGATGCGGGTGTAGGTGTTGGGGTCAAACTGGTATTTCTTGGTTTTAATAGTGCCCGGCATGGACTGCTGCACCTGCTGCTGGCGGTAACCGCCGCCACCACGTTGATTGGGATTATTCATAAATCGCGGATTTAACGGATTGCGCGGATTCGGACGGCGCTTGCTTTAGCTGTTTTATACATTATTAGTGCGTCGGTTTTTTGTAGTGCTGGCGAGGGTTTCTTAGCCCTTCTATTTTCATTATCAATAACTTCGTAACAAGGAATCCGCTCTTTTGTCAAAGCCCTCCTGTTTCACCCACCAACTCCCTACCCCCCTCGCGCCGCCTGAATCCGCGAAATCCGCGCTATCTGCTAAATCCGCGATTTAGTAGGCTTTCAGGCTTAAATCCAGGATATTGGCCGAGTGCGTGAGGGCGCCGACCGAGATGAAATCGACGCCCGTGGCGGCTACTTCGGCCAGGGTCTGCTCCGTGATGCCGCCGCTGGCTTCCAGCGGCACGCGGCCGGCCACCAGGGCCACGGCCTCGCGCAGCTGGGCGGGCGGCATGTTGTCGAGCATAATGCGCTGGATGCCGCCGGCATCCAGGGCCTGCTGCACTTCGGCCAACGTACGGGTTTCCAGCACGATGGGCAGCTCGCGGCCCGTGCGGCGCAGGTAGTCGTGGGTGGCCGCGATGGCCGCCCCTACCCCCCCCGCGTAGTCTACATGGTTGTCCTTGAGCATAATCATGTCAAACAGCCCGTAGCGGTGGTTCACGCCGCCGCCGATGAGCACCGCCCACTTCTCGCACAGCCGGAAGTTGGGCGTCGTCTTGCGGGTGTCGAGCAGGCGGGCGCTGGTGCCGGCCAGCAGGCTGCTGAGCTGCGCCGTGTAGGTGGCGATGCCGCTCATGCGCTGCATGCAGTTGAGCACCAGGCGCTCAGCCGTCAGAATGCTGCGCGCCGGACCTTCGACCGTGAAGGCCAGGTCGCCGCGGCGCACGCGGGCCCCGTCTTCAAGTAAAATGTGCAGGGTAAGGGCCGGGTCAACTTCCCGAAAAATAAGCTGGGCCAGCTGCACGCCGGCCAATACGCCCTCGTCCTTCACCAGCAGGTGGGCGCGGTTGCGCGCATCGGCCGGAATGGCAGCCAGTGCCGAATGGTCACCGTCGCCCACGTCTTCGGCCAGGGCCGTGCGAATAAACGTGGTGAGGGCGGCGGGCGTGAGGTAAGGGGCGGTAATGGCTGACACCTTGCAAAGGTACGCCGCCCGGCCGGCGCATAAAAAACCCGGCTGCGGGGAGGCAGCCGGGTTGCAGGGAAGTTATTCTTTTGTAAAGTCCAGCTTGTCTATCGTCGGAGTGCTTTGCTTGGGCTTGAGCTTGATAAACACCTGATAGTTACCGGTTTTTCCAACGTAATGGCCTACTGCATAAGGAATTCCATCATTGCTGGCACCCTGATGCACGATGTCAAAGCTGGTGGGCGGGTTCTTGGTAAAGAAGTCTTTCATCACCAACTCGGTCTGCGTAGCATTGTAACTATGCTGGTCACCATCGAAGCCAACCTCTACCGACGGCCCCAGGTACTGGGCTAAATTTCGCGAAGAGCCACTGGAAATAGCGGAGCGAACGGCGGCCAATTGGTCTGCGCTTTGCGCTTTCGCACTCCCTGCGAAGGCGAGCAGCAGCCACCCGAATAAGAATACTTTAGTAAGAATTATTTTCATAAAAACGAGCTTCGCGAGCAGGTCGGAGGCGCTTAACTAGGCTTAAGCTAAAACTATGCCAGTAGAAGACAATTTGTAGACTTTCTGACGCTCCGGGAAAAGCACCCAACCTACTACGGTTGGCGGGCGCTTTAGGGTACGGGGCGTACTTTTGTCCCCATGAACAAGCAGGTCCTATTAGTTATTCTGGATGGGTGGGGAATTGCCCCAAACGTAGAGGTTTCGGCCGTTGACAAAGCACAGACGCCTTATTTTCACGAGTTATCGCAGCGCTTTCCGCACAGCACGCTCCAGGCCTCGGGCGAGGCGGTAGGGCTGCCCGATGGCCAGATGGGCAATTCGGAAGTGGGCCACATGAACATTGGCGCGGGCCGCGTGGTGGACCAGGAGCTGGTGCGCATCGCCAAAGCCATTCGGGAGCGCAAGCTGGGCCAGGTGCCCGCCCTGAAAGAAGCGCTGGAATACGCCAAGCAGAACACTAAAGCCGTTCATCTCATTGGCTTGCTGTCCGATGGCGGCGTGCATTCGCACATCGACCACGTAAAAGCGCTCTGCACCATCGCCCACGAGGCCGACGTGCGCAACGTATTCGTGCACGCCTTCACCGATGGGCGCGACACCGACCCCAAGAGCGGCGTGCACTTCGTGAACGAGCTGGAGAAATACAACGACCAGGAGCGCACGGGGGCCAAAATCGCCTCCATCGTGGGGCGCTACTACGCGATGGACCGCGACCAGCGCTGGGAGCGCGTCAAAATCGCCTATGACCTGCTGGTGAATGGGGTAGGGACACCCTCGCAGAACTTGATTCAAAGCATTCAGGAGCAATACAAAGATGGCGTTACGGATGAGTTTCTGAAACCCATCGTGAAAGTGGGCGCCGACGGGCAACCGCTGGCTACCATTGAGGAGGGCGACGTGGTGCTGTGCTTCAACTTCCGCACCGACCGGGGCCGCGAAATCACGGAGGCGCTCACGCAGCAGGATTTCCACGCCTACCAGATGCACCGCCTGAACCTGCGCTACCTCACCATGACGATGTATGACGCCACGTTCTTGGGCGTGACGCCGATTTTTGAGAAGGACAACCTCGATAACACCCTGGGCCAGGTGCTGGCGGCGCACGGCAAGACCCAGATTCGGATGGCCGAAACGGAGAAATATCCGCACGTGACCTTCTTCTTTTCGGGGGGTAGGGAAAAGGAATTTGACGGTGAAACGCGGATTATGCGGGCCTCGCCTAAGGTGGCGACCTACGACCTCGCCCCCGAAATGAGCGCCTACGAGCTGCGCGATGCCCTGGTGCCCGAGCTGCAAGCCAAGTCGGCTGATTTTGTGGTCATCAACTTCGCCAACCCCGACATGGTGGGCCACACCGGCGTGTTTGAGGCCGTGATAAAGGCCGTGGAAACCGCCGACGCCTGCGCTCACGACGTGGTAGAAGCCGCCCTGGCGGCCGGCTACGCTACCATCGTCATTGCCGACCACGGCAACGCTGAGTTTATGCGCAACGCCGACGGCTCGCCCAACACCGCGCACACGACCAACCTGGTTCCCTGCATCTTAGCCGACCACGACTACCGCGGCACCCTGGCCGATGGCAAGCTTGGCGACATCGCGCCGACCATCCTCGCGCTGATGGGCGTGCCCCAGCCCGCCGACATGACCGGCCTAAGCCTGCTGCGCCCCAGCGCGGGCTAGGCGGAACAAAACGGCCGTATTGGAACGTCATTCCAAGCTTGCCGAGGAATCTCGCACGGGCCGTTCGGGTCTCGCTCAACAACGCGGGCGAGATTTCTCGGCAAGCCCGGAATGACGTTTTTAGGTGTCCCTCACTGCGTGACAAGTCTAAAATGAGTTGTAGAGCTGGTTTTTATTTTTGGAGTATGGCCGCGCTGGCCCTGCTGGGCGGCTGCACCGACGGCCCTACCCCCGCCGAACCGGCCGCACCCGGCGCGCCCCACCCCAGCGGCCCGTATTTCGATATGCGGGGCCTGCTCGATGCGCAGGTGCGCCAGCTCACGGCCCGCCACCCTGGCGTGGAGAAGCAGGTGAGCCTGCGCGGCGGCCCGCTCGAAACCGTGCGCGTGCCCCAGGTAAAGTGGGCCGACGAGCTCCAGATTTTTTACCAGGCCGACATCAACAAAGCCGCCCTGCACGGAGCCTACGCCGTGGATTCGGTGAACCTGCCGGGCGGCGTGATGCGCCACATCTACCGCCTGCTGCCTGGCCACGACAACGCCCCGGTGCTGCGCCTCGACGTGCTGAGTGTCAATGGCCTACCCCAGCACATTCAGGCCACGCTGCGGCAGGACAATGCCCTGTTTTTTGGCCAGAAAGACCTGCGCCTGCACCTGCAAGATGGCCAGCTGAGCCAGTACAGCGCCAGCGGCGTGCAAAAGCTGGTGCTGTTCGACTCACTGCGCTACCGCTCGGCGGCCCGCGTGCTGTAGCGCGAACTTTCCAGTTCGTGCGCGAGCATAGCGAGCAGGCGGGGCCACGCGGCGCGAACGGCGATGCTCGCGGCGCTCGCGCACGAACTGGAAAGTTCGCGCTACTCGCCTAGTAGCGTGGCTACTACCCAGCGGCGGCCGCCGTGGCGGCGATGCTCACCCAGACACAGGCCCTGCCAGGTGCCCAATAGCAGCCGGCCATCGGCAATGGGCACCGTGACGGAGGTGCCCAGCAGGGCGGCTTTGAGGTGAGCCGTCATATCGTCGGGGCCTTCCAGGGTGTGCTGGAAATACGCGGCATTATCGGGCGCGAGGCGGCGGAAATACTCCTGAAAGTCGCGCCGCACGGTGGGGTCGGCGTTTTCGGTGATAAACAAGCTCGCCGACGTGTGCTGAAGGCAGAAGTTGGCGGTGCCCACGCGCATGGCTTCCAACTCGGGCAATTCGCTCAGCAGCAAGTCAGTGATGAGGTGAAAACCCTCGGCCACGGCCGGCAGGCGCAAGCGTTTTTGAATGAAGCGCATGATGGTGCTTGGGAGTTGGTGCTTGGGAATATTCGAACGGCCCAAGCACTACGCACCAAGCACCAAAAACCTACTTGGTGGTTTCGTAGGCGCCCAGGTCGGGGGTAGCAGCGTTGCGGGGCAGGTTGAGCAGGTCGCGCGGCACGAAGGGGGGTAGGGCCTTGCCAAGAGCGGGCGAGCCGGGTGCCAGGCGGTAGTCGTTGCTGCTGGCCGTGTTGACGCGCACAAACTTGGGGTCCACGTTCAGGATGTTATTCAGGCCCGCCTTGGCCAGGCCGGGCTTGCCAGCGGCGTCGGTGGCGGCTTTGTAGAACTGGGTTTTCAGCAGTGAATTTTGAATAACTACGCCACTACCATAGTCCTTGTAATGCTGCAACAGCAGCTCGTCGTCAATCGAGCCCCACACGATGGAATTAGTTAGCGACAGCGAGAGGGGGTAGGACAGCGTGGAGTCGAGGGCCGACGTGTTGGTGAGCGTCAGCGAGGACGTTTGGCGCACCGCCGACACGGCCGGGTAGTTGGCAATCGTGCAGTAATTCAGCGCGTAGTCGCCGCCGCCATAGCCTAGCAGCGCGTATTCATAGCAATCACTAAACAGCGTGTTTTCGAGCGTCGCCTTGCCCGACAAGCTCAGCACGCCCGCGCCCGGCAGGCCGGTGTTGCTGGCCATGCCGGCGAAGCCTACCCCATTGCCCGAGATGTAGCGAATCACCGAGTTCTGGATGGTCACGTCGGGCCGCGGGCTCAGGTTTTTCAGGTTATAGAGCAGAATACCAAACGTGGAGTTCTGGATGAGGGCGTAGCGAATGACGTTGCCGCGGCTGGCCGCGTCGAGCACGATGCCCGTCCACTGCCCCGGCGCGGTGGCGTATTGCGCCTCGCCGCTGCGGTCGCCGGCAAAGCGCACGATGTTGGCGTTGCCGGCTTTCACCGTATCGGTGGCAGCGGTGCCGGGCGCGTAGGTGCTGTTTACCAACAAAGTACCTTCCACGACGAGTGCGGCCCCGGCGTGGGCGTAGATGCGGGTGCCGGGCTCGATGGTCAGCTTGCAAGTGGCCGGCACCACTACCGTATTATAGAGCACGTGCGGCCGGTCGTTGGTCCACACGGCATTGCAGGGTAGGGTTACGCCATCATGCAGGTAGATATTTTGCCCAAACGAGCGCAATAGCACGTGCTGGCTCTGGCCGTTGGTGCTGAAATTCAGGTTTTCCTGCACCACAAAATCCTTGGCCAGGCCGTTCTGGCCATTATCCTTGAGCTGGGCACGCACCAGGATGAGCAGGCTGTCCTGGCCCCGGATATAGATGCCGGTGGCCGCCTGCTTCAGGTCGCCGTTGATAATCAGCGTGTAGGGCGAAGTGGCCGGATTATCAAGGCTAATGAGGGCCACGTTCACCGCCTTGGGGTTGCGGTTATACACCCACAGGCGTTTCGTGACGGTGCGAATGGTGGTAAAAACCGTGTCAAACTTCACCGTATCGGCCGAAAAGACCAGGCTGCCGGTGGTTTGCAGCTCTTCCTCGCGCGGCTTGCAGCCGGGCAGCGCCACGCTAAGCGCGCCGCTGATGAATAAAAGCAGGGGTAGTAACTGTCTGAACCACGGATTCATGCGGATTTTTCGGATTAGTCGGATTTTGGGGACGTTAGCGGACGCAAGCGTGCGTGCGCAGGCCGCCGCCAGTAAACTTGCTACCCAACGGCAAAAGGCGTAATGACTTATAAAAAGCCGGAAGAATCGTCCCCAAAATCCGACTAATCCGAAAAATCCGCATGAATCCGTGGTTCAGACAAGTTTACGCCACGCCCACTTTCAGGCGCTCGGCGCTTTCGGCCAGGCGCAGCTGCTCCACGAAATCGTCGATGTTGCCGTCCATCACGTTGGGCAGGTTATGCACGGTGTAGCCGATGCGGTGGTCCGTGACGCGGCCCTGCGGGTAGTTGTAGGTGCGGATTTTATCCGAGCGGTCACCGCTGCCAATCATGCCTTTGCGGATGGCGCCTTCGGCCTCGTTTTTCTTGGCCAGCTCGATTTCGAAGATGCGCGAGCGCAACACGGCCAGCGCCTTGTCGAAGTTTTTGAGCTGTGATTTCTGGTCCTGGCACTGAGCCACGATGCCGCTCGGGATGTGCGTAAGGCGCACGGCCGAGTAGGTCGTGTTTACTGACTGCCCGCCGGGGCCGCTCGACATGAACAAGTCCTTGCGGATGTCATTCATATCCAGGTCGATATCGAATTCCTCGGCCTCCGGCATCACCACGATGGAGGCTACGGAAGTGTGGATGCGGCCCTGGGTTTCGGTAGCCGGCACGCGCTGCACGCGGTGCACGCCCGACTCGAATTTGAGCTTGCCATAGACGTCCTCGCCCTTCACGGCCAGCACAATTTCCTTGTAGCCGCCGGCGGTGCCGTCCATCGCGTCCACCAATTCCATTTTCCAGCCCTGCTTTTCGGCAAAGCGCAGGTACATGCGCTGCAAGTCGCCGGCAAAAAGCGAGGCTTCGTCGCCGCCCGCGCCGGCCCGGATTTCCATAATTACGTCCTTCGAGTCGTTGGGGTCCTTCGGAATTAACAATTCCTTGATAGCCACCTCCATGCGGTCGGCTTCGGGCACCAGCTCGTCGAGCTCGGCCTTGGCCATTTCGCGGAAGTCCTCGTCCTTTTCGGTCGATACTACCTGGCGCGCACCTTCTATATTGCTGAGCACCTGTTGGTAAGCCCGGTAGGCCGTCACGATTTTGCCCAGTTCTTTAAATTCTTTATTCAGGCCCTTGAAGCGCTTCATGTCGCTCATCACCTCGGGCTGCATGAGCTCGTGGTTCACGTTATCGTAGCGCTCGCGGATGGCTTCGAGTTTATCCAGCATTTTGTGGTCGAAAAAAATAGTCAGTAGTTTGCAAAGATACGGTTGAGTAACACCGTCCTTTGAGTTCCTGGTTTCCTACCCAAGCAGGAAGCCGCCTGTCATGGCGAGCTTGCGAAGCAATCGCACCAGAACGAGTCGTTCTGGTGCGATTGCTTCGCAAGCTCGCCATGACAATTGCTATTCATCAGCACCTTAGCTACATGCAAGTTTTGAAGTTCGGGGGCACATCGGTGGCCTCCGCCGAAAACATCGGAAAAGTTATTGCCATCGTGACGCGCGCGCTGGCCCAGGGACCAGTGATGCTGGTGGTGTCGGCGCTGGGCGGCACCACCGATGCGCTCATTCAGGCCGGCCGCGCGGCGGCCAGCGGCAACGAGAGCTTCCGCCAAACGTTGCGCCAGCTCGAAGCCCGTCACCTCACCGCCACCGAGGTGCTGCTCCCTACCCCCCCCGCGCAGGCCGATATTCAGCCCTGGCTCACCGCCCAATTCGCGGAGCTGGCCTTGCTGGCCGACGGCATTTTTGCCCTGGGCGAACTGTCGCCGCGCACCCTGGACCGGTTGATGAGCTACGGCGAATTGCTGTCGTCGCGCATCGTGGTAGCCGCGTTTCAGGCGCGGGGCGTGGCCGCCGCCTGGGCCGATAGCCGGCAGCTCATCCGCACCAACTCGCGCTTCGGCATGGCGCAGGTGGACGAGGCCGTAACTGGCGAGCAGGTGCTTGATTTTCAAGGACAAACCGCTGATAATCTGTGGGTAGCGCCCGGCTTCATCGCCGCCGATGCCGAGGGCCACACCACCACGCTGGGCCGGGGCGGCTCCGACTACACGGCGGCCATTCTAGCGGCAGCCTTAAACGCCGAGAAGCTCGAAATCTGGACCGACGTGAGCGGGATGCTCACCGCCGACCCGCGCCTGGTGCGCTCGGCGCGGCCAATTGCGCGCATCAGCTACGAGGAGGCGATGGAGCTGTCGCACTTCGGGGCCAAGGTGCTGTACGCGCCCACGGTGCAGCCGGTGCGCCAGCGCGGCATTCCGATGTGGATTAAAAACACCTTTGCGCCAAGTGATTACGGCACGCTGGTGGAAGTATCGCCGCCGCCCAGCCTGGGGGTAGTGCGCGGCTTATCGAGCATCGGTCACCTGGCGCTGCTCAACCTGGAAGGCAGCGGTATGGTGGGCGTGCCGGGCTTTTCGGCGCGGCTGTTCGCGGCGCTGGCGCGGGCGCGCATCAACGTGGTGCTCATCACCCAAAGCTCTTCCGAACATAGCATTTGCGTGGGCGTGAGCGAGGGCGACGTGCCCACCGCGCAGGGGGTAGTAAATGAGGAGTTTGGGGCCGAGATAACGGCGGGCCGGCTGGAGCCGCTGCGGCCCGAAACCGGGCTGGCGATAGTGGCGCTGGTGGGCGACAACATGCGCAACCATCCCGGCATCAGTGGGCGCTTGTTTAGTGCGCTGGGGCACAATGGGGTGAATATCCGGGCCATCGCGCAGGGTGCGAGCGAACGTAATATCTCCACCGTGATTCGGGCCGACGACGTGCGCAAGGCCATCAACGTGCTGCACGAGGAGTTTTTTGAGGCGACGTATAAACAGGTCAATCTCTTTATTTTAGGTCCCGGCAACGTGGGTGGCAAGCTGCTGGGCCAGTTGGCGCAGCAGCAAGCGTATTTGCGCGAAAAGCTGGGCCTCGACCTGCGCGTGGTGGCCATTGCCAACAGCCGGCACTGCCTGGTGAGCGACGAAGGCGGCCTCGACCTGCGCACCTGGCCCGCCGACCTGGACGCCGCGCCGCGCCTGACGCTGGAAGAGTTTACCGAATTGATTATCAGCAAGAACCTGCGCAATTCCATCTTCGTGGACGTGACGGCCAACCCGGCCGCCGCCGGCCAGTACGCGCCGCTGCTGGCCAAAAGCATCGCCGTGGTGGCGTGTAATAAAGTGGCTGCTTCGGCCGACTACGCCAGCTACCGCCACCTCAAGCAATTGGCCCAGGATTTCAACACGAAATACCTGTTTGAAACCAACGTGGGCGCGGCCCTACCCGTCATCGGCACGCTCGGCGACCTCACGCGCAGCGGCGACGTGGTGCGCCGGATGCAGGCCGTGCTGTCGGGCACGCTCAACTTTGTATTTAACAATTACGACGGCTCGCGACCCTTTGCCGAGGTGGTGCGCCAGGCCCAGGACGAAGGCTATACCGAGCCCGACCCGCGCCTCGACCTCAACGGCTCGGACGTAGCCCGCAAAATCCTCATCCTGGCCCGCGAGGCCGGCCAGGCCCTGGAAATGAGCGACGTAGCCAACGCGAGCTTCCTACCCCCCTCCTGCCTCGACGGCGACGTGGCGGCCTTTTATGAACAGCTGGCGGTACACGAGCCGCACTTCCGCGCCCTCTACGACGCAGCCGCCAGCCAGGGCCAGCGCCTCAAGTTCGTGGCCCAGTACGCCGATAGGAAGGCTTCGGTGGGTTTGCAAGCTATCGCGCCCGGCCACGATTTGTACGAGCTGCGCGGCAAAGACAACGTGGTGCTTTTTTACACCGACCGCTACCCCGAGCAGCCGCTGGTGGTGAAGGGCGCGGGCGCCGGTGCCGAGGTCACGGCTAGCGGGGTTTTCGCCGATATTATTCGGGCAGCTCGCTTATAATCCCACTTCTGTCATGGCGAGCAACGCGAAGCAATCGCACCAGAACGTTACTGTTTGGGTGTCGTGCGGGTGCGATTGCTTCGCAGGCTCGCCATGACAGGCGATTTAGCATCTATTAATGACTCTCCCTTCCTCCGTCACCGTTCACGCGCCCGCTACCATTGCCAACGTGGGCTGCGGCTTCGACGTGCTGGGCCTGTGCCTCACCGCGCCCTACGACACCGTGCGCCTGACGCGGCGCGACCAGCCGGGCCTGGTAGTCAAGCATTTGGACGACTACGACCTGCCCACTGACCCCAATCGCAACGTGGCCGGCGCGGCGTTGCTGGCGTTTTTGCGCGCGGTGCCCGAGCCGCTGGGCTTTGAGGTCGAGATTACCAAGGGCATTCGGCCGGGCAGCGGCATCGGTAGCAGCGCGGCCAGCGCGGCGGGCGCGGTGGTGGCGGCCAACGCGCTGCTGGGCAACCGGTTTTCGCATAAAGAATTGATTGACATGGCGATGTATGGCGAGGCCGTGGCCTCGGGCGTGCGCCACGCCGACAACATCGCGCCCGCCATTTGCGGGGGCTTCACGCTGGTGCGGGCGGTGCAGCCGGTGCTCGATGTGGTGGCCCTACCCCCCCCGCCGCTGTGGGTGGCGGTGGTGCATCCGCAGTTTGAGGTGAGGACCAAAGAGGCCCGCGCCGTGCTGCCCACCAGCGTGCCGCTGAGCCTGGCCGTGCGGCAGTGGGCCAACGTGGGTGGCCTGGTGGCGGGCTTCCTCACCCACGATAATGAGCTGATTGCCCGCGCCCTGGAGGACTACATCGTGGAGCCGGCCCGCGCCTCGCTCATCCCCGGCCTGGGCGATGCCAAGCGGCTGGCGCTAGAAGCCGGCGCGCTGGGCGGCGGCATTTCGGGCTCGGGACCGTCGATTTTTATGCTCAATAAAGACGAGGCCACGGCCCACGCCGCCGCCGAGGCGCTGGGCAGCGTGTACCGCAAAATGGGCATTGATTTTCACCTGCACGTGGGGCCGATTGCGGGCCAGGGCGCGCGGGTGGTGGCCTAATGAGCGCCTCACCCCCCGGCCCCCTCTCCGAAAAAGAGAGGGGGAGCCTGCCGATTAACAGCTAAATATTCTTTTAACAAAGCGCGTTACCGTGGCTCCCCCTCTCCCTTTCGGAGAGGGGGCCGGGGGGTGAGGCGCCCCGCCAGCACAACCACTATGCAGTATTACAGCCTCAACCGCCAGTCGCCGCCCGTTGATTTTCGCACGGCTACCCTTGCCGGGCAGGCACCCGATGGCGGCCTGTACTTCCCCGCAAGCATTCCGCGGTTTTCGGCGGAATTTCTGCACTCCCTACCCCTGCTTGCGCGGGCCGACATCGCCTACGCCGTGATGCAGCCCTACGTGGGCGACGCGATTCCAGAAGAAGACCTGCGCCGCATCTGCGCCGAAACGGTGGATTTCGAGTTTCCGTTGGTGCCCATTACGGAGCGCATCGGGGCGCTGGAATTATTTCACGGGCCGACGCTGGCCTTTAAGGACGTGGGCGCGCGATTTATGAGCCGCTGCCTGGGCTATTTTTCGCGGGGTGAAAGCGCGGCCGTGACGGTGCTGGTGGCTACTTCCGGCGATACGGGCGGGGCCGTGGCGCACGGTTTTTTGGGCGTGCCGGGCGTGGAGGTCGTCATTCTCTACCCCTCGGGCAAGGTGAGCCCGCTGCAGGAATTGCAGCTCACCACGCTGGGTCAAAATATTACAGCTCTGGAGGTTAGCGGTAATTTTGATGACTGCCAGCGACTGGTGAAACAGGCATTTTTGGATGAGGAATTAACCAGCCGCCGCACGCTTACCTCAGCCAATAGCATTAATGTGGCGCGCTGGCTGCCGCAGCAGCTCTATTATTTGTTTGCGCTGCAACAGTGGGCGCTGGCCGCGCCGCCGGTTATCGCGGTGCCGAGCGGCAACTTTGGCAACCTGTGCGCGGGGTTGCTGGCCCACGCCTCGGGGCTGCCGGTGGGCCACTTTATCGCGGCCTGCAACGCCAACGACGCGGGCGCGGAGTATCTGCGCACGGCCGTTTTCACGCCCAAAACGGCAGTCCCTACCCTCTCCAACGCGATGGACGTGGGCCACCCCAGCAACTTCGTGCGCATCCTCGAACTGTTTGAGCACGAGCACGCTACCCTAAGCAAATTGCTGAGTGGTTATACGGTGAGCGATGCCGATACCAGCGCCACCATCCGGCGCGTGGAGGCAGCGCGCGGCTACCTGCTGGACCCACACGGCGCGGTGGCGTTTTTTGCGCTGGAAAATTACTTGCGGGAGCACCCGGCCGCCGCGGGCTTTCTGCTGGCCACGGCCCACCCGGTGAAATTCCCGGAGGTGGTGGAGCCGCTCATCGGGCGGAAGATTGAGCTGCCGGCCGCCCTGCGTTATTTACTGGAAAAGCCCAAGCACAGCGTTGCCTTACCGCCTACTTATGAGGCGCTGCGCGAGTGGCTGCTGAAGTAGTTTTAGTGTCATTGCGAGCGCAACGCGACAATCATATCAGAACGAGTCGTGCGGGTTTCGTTCCGGTGCGGATTGCTTCGCTTTGCTCGCAATGACAGGATAGGCCGCAACCTTCGCCGGCCCAAAGCAGTTGGCGCAGTATGGTTTTGTCGAGAATCAAGTTTTTCCTACCCCCCCTACTGGCGCTGGCCGCCTGCCGGCCCGACCAGGTGCGGCACTTGCCCGGCACCAAGCGAATAGCCGAGGAAACCGCTAATTGGGAGGCTATTCGCATCATGCCCAATGACTTGCTGCACGCCACGCGCTGGGCCGGCGACTCGCTCACGGCCTACGCCGACACGCTGTTGCGCCGCACCCTGGCCCGCGAGCTGAAAAAGGGCACGCTGCTACAAGCGGCCGCTTTTTGCCGTCCCCAGTCGTATCCGCAGGTCGATTCGATGGCGCGCAAGTGGCACGTCAACCCGCGCCGGGTCGAGTGGCAGGCCCCGACGGCCAGCGCCGCGCCGGCCGCCATTGCCGCTGCCGGCCTGCGGCCCGATACCATTCGCCTCATTGGCCGCCCGGCCGTCGATACGTTCTTCTACCAGCGGCCTATCACCCTGAGCAACAGCCTGTGCCTGCGCTGCCACGGCCAGCCGGGCCACGACCTGACACTGGCCGAAGCCAAGACCTTGCAGCAACAATACCCCGGCCTGAAAGCAGTGGGTAGGGAGCCGGGCCAGGTGCTCGGGGCCTGGCAGCTTACCCTGGACCGCAGCGGCGTGGCCGAGTTTTACACGATGAAAACGCGCAAAAAGTGGAAAGAGCACAAGATGCCGAAGTTATTTTAAGCTGATTATGAGCACTATCCAACCTGTTATTGTTATTGGCGCGGGCATGGCGGGGCTGGCCTGCGCCACCTGGCTGCACCGGGCGAGACGGCCCGTGCTGGTGCTTGAAGCCGCCGATGCCGTGGGCGGCCGGGTGCGCACCGACGTCACGCCCGACGGCTTTCGGCTCGACCGGGGCTTCCAGATTTTACTTACCAACTACCCCGAGGCGCGGCGCATGTTCGACTACGGCGCGCTGCGGCTGAAATCCTTTCGCTCGGGCGCGGTCATTCAATTGCCCGATGGGCAGGAGACTACCCTCGAAAACCCACTGCACGCGCCGCTTATGGCGTTTGCGGCGCTGGCCTCGCCCATCGGCACTGCCAAGGATAAGCTCCTGATTGGCAAGCTGGTAGCGCAGCTGGCGGGCCGGCCTCCCGAGCAGCTGCTGGCCCAGCCCAGCGTGACTACGCTGGAGTTTTTGCGTCAGTACGGTTGGAGCGAGCAGATTATCGACTGCTTTTTCCGGCCCTTCTTCGGCGGCGTGTATCTTGACCGCGAGCTGGGCACGGCCAGCAACTTCTTTGAGTTTGTATTTCAGCAGTTTATGCAGGGCTCGGTGGCTGTGCCGAAGCTGGGTATTCAGCAGTTGCCGGAGCAGTTGGCCGGCCGCCTGCCCGCCGGCACCATTCGCCTGAACACACCCGTGGCCGCCGTGGCCGAAGGTGGCCGTCTGGTGCACCTGGCCGATGGCGAAACGCTAGCGGCCGCCGCCGTGGTGCTGGCTACCGATGGCCCCGCCGCCGCCCGACTGCTCGGGGCCGACCTGCCCGCGCCGCCTATCCCCGCCGCCCGGCCCACTACCTGCACCTACTTCGCCACGGCCGGCCCCGCGCCCAGCCACGGCCGCAATATCCTGCATCTCAACGCGCTGCCCGGTGCGCTGGTGCACAATGTGTCCTTCCCTGCCGAGTCGGGGGCCAGCGTGGCACCGGCCGGCCAGGGCCTGGTGTCGGTGAGCACGCACGGCGAGCACGGCTTGTCGGAGGAAGAGCTGACGGCCCGCCTGCGCACAGAATTGGTCGCCTGGTTTGGGCCGATGGCCCACCTGTGGCGGCATTTGCGCACCTACCGCATCGAGCAGGCGCTGCCCGTGTACGCGCCCGGCCAGCCCATGCAGCAGCAATTGCGGCTGAGCGACACGCTGTTTCGCTGCGGCGATTGGGTCAGCTACCCCTCGCTCAACGCCGCGCTGGGCACCGGCCGGCAGGTGGCGGAGATGCTCCTGGCACAGTAACACAGTAGCGCACAGTAGCGCGAACTTTGTAGTTCGCGTCCCCGCGCCGTTAAAGCCATCTCAACGGCGCGGAGACGCGAACTACAAAGTTCGCGCTACTGCTACACCAGCGCCACCAGCGCTTGCAGCAGCGGTGCCGGCCGTTCGGCCAGGTAGGCCACGCATTGCGTGAGCAATACGTTTTCGCCGCCGGCCACGCGCAGCGGGCGGGCTACTACCCCCGGCACCGCGCCCAGGTCGAAGAATGAGGGCACGAAAGCCACGCCCAGCCCCAGCCGCACGAGGTTGCTGAGCAGCTCCAGCGACGAAACTTCCTGCACGATGGCCCCGCGCCGGCTGAAGCCGGCCTGCTGGCAGAGGTGCTCAATCTCGTCGTAAACCGGATGCAGCGAACGGCTGATTTCGACCCATTTTTCGTGGGCCAATGCTTCGAGGGGCACTTCGGGCAAGGCCGCCAGCGGGTGGGCGAGGGGTAGGGCCACGTGCAGGCCGCCCTGGCCGAAGGGCCGGGCCGCCAGCTCGTCGTGCAGCAGCGGCAGCATGGTGAGGCCCAGCGCGATGCGGCCCGCCACC
Organism: Hymenobacter psoromatis; assembly: GCA_001596155.1. NCBI lineage: Bacteria > Pseudomonadati > Bacteroidota > Cytophagia > Cytophagales > Hymenobacteraceae > Hymenobacter > Hymenobacter psoromatis. The sequence goes on from CP014771.1 coordinate 2,542,767, forward strand.
AGCGCCTCCTGCACCGCCCGAAACGTGGGCAGCTCGTGGAGGTGAAACTGCACGTCGGGAAAGCTCTCGTTGAAGCGCTGCACGATGCCCACCAGGCGGTCGGGCCGCAGCAGCTGGTAGTAGCCCAGCTCCACGGTTTTTTGCTGGGAGCCCACACGGCGCACGTTTTCAATGGCCTGGCGGCTGAGGTGCAGCAGGCTTTGGGTCTCGGCTAAAAAGACAGTACCGGCTTCGGTGAGCACCACCCGGCGCTGGCGGGTGCGCTGCTGGTGGTCGAATAACTCAACGCCCAACTCGCTCTCCAGCAGCTGAATCTGCTGGCTGAGGGCGGGCTGCGACACGCACAGCTTAGTGGCGGCGCGGCCGTAGTGCAACTCGGCGGCTACCTCGGCGAAGTATCGAAGCTGACGCAATTCCATAGCGGCAAAGGTCAATAAGAAATTCTTATCGACGTCATAGGTAACCGATATTGGACAAGGCGACTAACGAGCGTTAGTATTGTAACACGAGCGGGGGGAGATGTCTAGCTGCGTAATAGCAGTTACTACCCCTTACGATGCGCGCGAGATGCCTCGGCAAGCTCGGCATGACGTTCAACGCACTTCGTCACTCCTCATCCACCTAGCCCACCCTACCCCCCTATGGAACCCCTTATCGCCCAAGAGCTTAAGCAGCGCGCTGCTACCGACTTCCTACCCCTGCTCGGCACCGACCACCTCGAATTTTACGTGGGCAATGCCAAGCAGGCGGCCTATTACTACAAGGCGGCGTTCGGGTTCCAGACGGTGGCCTACGCCGGCCCCGAAACGGGCGTGCGCGGCCGCGCCAGCTACGTGGTGCAGCAGGGCAAAATCCGGCTGGTGCTCACGACTGCCATGCACTCCAACCACGTGATAAGTGAGCACGTGAAGCTGCACGGCGACGGCATTAAAATCCTGGCCCTGTTGGTGGAAGACGCTTATGAGAGCTATAAAAAGACCATGAGCCGCGGCGCCCGCAGCTACCAGGAGCCGCGCACGCTGACCGATGAATTTGGGGAGGTGCGCACGGCTGGCATCTACACTTATGGCGAAACGGTGCACCTTTTCGTGGAGCGCAAAAACTACCACGGCGCGTTTTTGCCCGGCTACGTGGCCCAGCAATCGGCCTTTAGCCCTACCCCCGCCGGCCTGCTCTACGTGGACCATTGCGTGGGCAATGTGGGCTGGAACCGCATGAACGACACCGTGCGGTGGTACGAGCACGTGATGGGCTTCGCCAACATCCTGAGCTTTGATGATAAGCAGATTACGACCGAATATTCGGCCCTGATGAGCAAGGTGATGAGCAACGGCAACGGCTACGTGAAATTTCCCATCAACGAGCCGGCCGAGGGCAAGAAAAAGTCGCAGATTGAGGAATACCTCAACTTTTACGAGGGCGAGGGCGTGCAACACATCGCGGTGGCTACCGCCGATATTATCGGCACGGTGCGCGAGCTGCGTAGCCGCGGCGTGGAATTTCTCAACACCCCCGACAGCTACTACGACACGCTGCTGGCCCGCGTGGGTGCCATCGACGAGGACGTGGAAACCCTGCGCGCCCAGCGCGTGATGGTTGACCGCGACGAGGAAGGCTACCTGCTCCAGATTTTTACCAAGCCGGTGGAGGACCGCCCCACGGTGTTCTTCGAAATCATTCAGCGCAAAGGGGCCAAGAGCTTCGGCGCGGGCAATTTCAAAGCGCTGTTTGAGAGCATCGAGCGCGAGCAGGATTTACGGGGGAATTTGTAGATTATTGGGGGAAACAGAACGTCATGCTCATCTGGCGTCCGCTTGTCGAAGCATCTCACTTGCTACACTAACCCAATCGTTTAACGATGCGAGCGAGATGCTTCGACAAGCGGACGCCAGATGAGCATGACGTTCTAAATTAACTTTCCGACCTCTCCCTACCCCCCCCCCTTTCCCACCCACACTATGCCCATTTACCACAAGCTTGGCCGGCTGCCGCACACGCGCCACACGGTGTTTGAGAAGCCCGGCGGCGGGCTGTATTACGAGCAGCTGTTTGGCACCATCGGCTTCGAGGGCATGTCGTCGCTGATGTACCATTTGCGCCGGCCCACGACGGTGAAGGAGATTGTGGGCGAGACGGATTTGACGCCCAAAATCGCGGTGGAGAAAAGCATTAAGGCGCGGCTGCTCAAGGGCTTTGAGGTGCCGCCGCAGGACGACTACCTGGCGGCCCGCACGCCGGTGCTGGTCAATGGCGACGTGCATATTTCACTGGCCGCGCCGCGCCAGTCGCTCACGCAGTATTTCTACAAAAATGCCGACGCCGATGAGCTGCTGTTCATCCATAAAGGGGGGGGTAGGCTGCGCACGCAGCTTGGCAACATCCGGTTTGAGCCGGGTGATTATTTGCTGATTCCGCGCGGCATTATCTACCAGATTGAATTCGATTCGGAAGATAATCGGCTGTTTATTGTGGAGTCGTTTCACCCGCTGTACACGCCCAAGCGCTACCGTAACCACTTTGGCCAGCTGCTGGAGCACGCGCCGTATTCGGAGCGCGATTACAAGCTGCCCACCGAGCTGGAAACGCACGACGAGCTGGGCGATTTCACGGTTAAAATCAAGAAGCAGGGCATGTTGCACGAGCTGGTGTACCCGAGCCACCCGTTTGACGTGGTGGGTTGGGACGGGTATAATTATCCCTACGGGATGAATATCCGCGATTTTCAGCCCATTACGGGCAAGGTTCACCAGCCGCCGCCCGTGCATCAGCAGTTTGAGACGAAGGCGTTTGTGGTGTGCTCGTTCGTGCCGCGGCTGTTCGATTATCACCCGCGGGCCATTCCGGCACCCTACCACCACTCCAACATCGACTCAGATGAGCTGCTGTATTATGTGGATGGCAATTTTATGTCGCGCAACAACATCGCGGCGGGTCACCTCACGCTGCACCCCGGCGGCATTCCGCACGGCCCCGCGCCGGGCGCTTACGAGCGCAGCATCGGCAAAACCGGCACCGACGAGTGGGCCGTAATGATTGACACTTTCCGGCCGCTCATGCTGACCGAAGCGGCGCTGAAACTCGATGATGGCGTGTATTATAAGTCGTGGCTGGAACCCGCCAGCCCCGCCGCCGCCACCGACGACCAGCGCCTCGAACGGCCCGAATAATCATTGTTCAGAGTAGTTTATAAAAAAGAACGTCATTCCGAGCTTGCCGAGGAATCTCGCTCGCATCGTTGAACGCCCCGCGAACGATGCGAGCGAGATTCCTCGGCAAGCTCGGAATGACGTTCTGTTAATTTCCTGATTAGCCAACAAGCTTAAAAATGCAAGACCTCCTCGCTCAATTTGAGCAAAAACGCCCCGAAATCGTGTTTGAATGGCAGGACCCCGAAACCGAAGCCGAAGGCTGGGTGGTGATAAACTCGCTGCGCGGCGGCGCGGCCGGCGGCGGCACCCGGATGCGCAAAGGGCTGGACAAGCGCGAGGTCGAGAGCCTGGCCAAGACGATGGAAATCAAGTTTACCGTCTCCGGCCCGGCCATTGGCGGGGCCAAGTCGGGCATCAACTTCGACCCGCAGGACCCCCGCAAGCGCGGCGTGCTGGAGCGCTGGTACAAGGCCGTAATTCCTTTGCTGAAAGCTTATTACGGCACCGGCGGCGACCTCAACGTGGACGAGATTCACGAGGTAATTCCGCTCACCGAGGACTACGGCCTTTGGCACCCGCAGGAGGGGGTAGTGAATGGCCACTACCGCGCCACCGAGCCCCAGAAAATCCAGAAGCTCGGCCAGCTGCGTCAGGGCGTCGTTAAGGTACTTGAAGACAGCGCCTTCACCCCCAGCCTGGCCCGCAAATACACCGTGGCCGACCTCATCACCGGCTACGGCGTGGCCGAGGCGGTGCGCCACTTCTACGCTTTGTGGGGGGGTAGGGAGGTCGCCGGCAAGCGCGTCCTCATTCAGGGCTGGGGCAACGTGGGCGCGGCGGCGGCCTACTATTTAGCCAGCCAGGGCGCGCGCATCGTGGGCATTATTGACCGGGCGGGCGGCCTGCTGCGGCCCGCAGGGCTGCCGCTGGACGAGGTGCGGGCGCTGTTTCTGGGCCGCGCTGGCAACGCGTTGGCCGCGCCCGATTTGCTGTCGTTTGAAGAAATCAATCAGCGCATCTGGTCGGCCGGGGCCGAGATTTTCGTGCCCGCCGCCGCCTCGCGGCTCGTGACGCGGGCGCAGGTGGAGGCGCTGGTGGCGAGTGGCTTAGAAGTTATTTCGTGCGGGGCCAACGTGCCGTTTGCCGACCCGGCCATTTTTTTCGGCCCCACCGGCGAGTGGGCCGACGCGCACTGCGCCGTCATCCCCGATTTCATCGCCAACTGCGGCATGGCCCGCGTCTTCGCCTACCTCATGGAGACGGGCGCGGAAATCACCGACCAGGCCATTTTTCAGGACACTTCGCGGGTGATTGAGGCCGCCCTGGCCCGCACCCGCCAGCAGAGCGCCGACGCCACGGGCATCGCCCAGCGCTCGTTTGAAATGGCGCTGCGGCAGCTGGTGTAGCGCGGTGGTGGGCGGGCCGGCCGGCTCCGGCGGGTGCCGCGCGGGCAGCTTTTGCTACTTCGGAAGTAGAAAAATGTACCTCCGAAGTACCTGTTGCTACCTCCGAGGTACCTGTTGCTACTTCCGAAGTAGAAAAATGTACCTCCGAAGTACCTGTTGCTACCTCCGAAATACCTATTGCTACCTCCGAGGTAGCAACAGGTAGCTGGCCGGTGCCCCCGCGTACTTTTGCCCTACCCGTTGCCCCCGCCTATGCTCCTCCCTACCCCCCCGCGCACCGTCGAAGTCACGCGCTATATCACGCCGCTGCGCGAGGGCGGCTCGCTGCCCGCCCTGGTTGAGGCCGACGACGGGTTTCTGTACGTGCTCAAGTTTCGGGGCGCGGGCCAGGGCATTAAGGTGCTGATTGCGGAACTGCTGGTGGGCGAGCTGGCCCGCGCGCTGGGCCTGCGCGTGCCCGAGCTGGTGTTTGCCGAACTGAGCGAAGCCTTCGGCCGCACCGAGCCCGACGAGGAAATCCAGGACCTGCTGCGCGCCAGCACCGGCCAGAATCTGGCGCTGCATTTCCTGTCCGGGGCCAGCACCTTCGACCCGCTCGTGACCACCGTGGACGCGCCAACGGCCTCGCTCATCGTGTGGCTCGATTGCCTCACGCTGAACGTGGACCGCACCGCCCGCAACACCAACCTGCTGCTCTGGCACCAGGAATTGTGGCTGATTGACCACGGCGCGGCGCTCTACGTGCATCACACCGGGCCGCAGTGGGTGGGGTCGGCCACCCGGCCGTTTCCGTCGGTGAAAGACCACGTGCTGCTGCCCCAGGCCACCGCCCTCGCGGCGGCCGATGCTACGGGCCGCGCTCGCCTCACGCCCGCCGTTTTGGCCGCCATCATCGCCCTCGTGCCCGATGAATGGCTGCAAGAGCCCGACCGCACGCCCGACGAGCAGCGCGCTCAGTACCAGCAGTTTCTGGAAGCGCGCCTGGGCGTTTCCGCCACGTTTACCCACGAAGCCGACCATGCCCGCCAAGCACTTGTTTGAGTACGCCGTGCTGCGCGTGGTGCCCCGCGTGGAGCGCGAAGAGTTCGTGAATGTGGGCGTTATCCTCTTCTGCTCGGCCCAGGGCTTTCTGCAAGCCACCTGCGAGCTCGACGAGGCGCGCCTGCAAGCCTTCGCCGGCGCGCACCTCGACCTGGCCGACGTGCGGGCGCGGCTGCGCGCCTTCGAGCGCATTTGCGGGGGTAGGGCCACCGGCGGGCCGATTGGACAGCTGGCCATTGCCTCGCGCTTTCGCTGGCTCACGGCCCAGCGCAGCACCATTATCCAGACCTCGTCCGTGCATCCCGGCCTCTGCGCCGATGCCGCCGCCACGCTGGCCCGGCTGCACGCGCAGCTGGTGGGGTAGGCGCTGCCTGAGCCGTTGAATGCCAGGAGCGCGGGGTTGCCGGCGGCGCGCGGAGGGGAATGCGGAGGGGGCAAGTGGCTAAAAATACGTGTTTATCCCAAGGTAAATTAGTGGATTTTCATGATTTCTTCCTTGTTTGGTAAGGGCTTGCCGTGCGAAATTTGTAGTAGTTATTGGTCCTGCCTTCATTCAGTGAATCTTATGAACTACGACCCCAAATTTGGCCCAGACGCGCAGACGCCCGCGCAGCGCGCCTACGTGTTGCAGCAGCTGCAAAGCGTCAATCCTTCTCTCAAAACCAAAGCCACCGCCTACGCCCAGGAGCTGTATAGTCGCTACATAGCTGGCGAGCTGAGCTGGCTGCGCGTGCGCGAATTGCTCGACCTGGCTGGCGGCCGCACCCCCCGAGCTTATTAGCCCCGCCCCTACCCCTGCGGCTGCCCGATAAGCCACGCCGCTCGCGCCGTTACGGCTACCGCCGCCCCCACCGCGAACGCGGCCTGCCCGGCCCGCACCCGCACCACTGCCGTGGGCAACTGCACTTCCAGCTCGTAGTAGCCGCCAAAAAACCGCACGGCCCGCACCGTGCCCCCTACCCCCTCGCCGCCGGCCGGCCCCAGCCGCAGCCGCTCGGGGCGCACCAGCAGCGCGCCGACACCCGCCACGGTGGGCACCAGCGCCTGCCGCTCGGGGCCATATAGCAGGTTGTAGTCGCCAAACAGTCCGGCCGTGTACTCATCGATGGGCCGGTTATAAATCTGCTCAGGCGTGCCTTGCTGCACCAGCCGGCCCCGGCGCAGCACCAGAATTTCATCGGCCCACGACAGCACGTCGGCGGCATCGTGCGACACCAGCAGGCACGTGATGCCCAGGCGCGTGCCCACTTCTTCGATAATGGCCTGCATCGTGCGCTTGTGCACCCGGTCGAGGTTCGAGAAGGGCTCATCGAGCAGCAACAGCCGCGGCGCGCCCAGCAGCAGGCGGGCCAGCGCCACGCGCTGCTGCTCGCCGCCCGAGAGCTGGTCGGTGCGCCGGGCCAGCAGGTGGTCGATGCGGCACAGCGCCACCAGGGCCGGCACCTCGGCGGCGGGGCGCGGGCTGGCGTAGCGCAGCACCTGCTCGACGCGCAAAAACTTGGGCAAATCGGATTTTTGCGACAAATACGCCACGCCGGGGTGGCCCGGCACCAGCGCCACGGCCGGCCCGCGCACCCGGCTGCCCGCAATGCGCACCTCGCCCGTGCTGGGCTGCACTAGGCCCGCGATGAGCTGAAGCAGCGTGCTTTTGCCGGCCCCGCTCTCGCCGGCCAGCGCCAGCCGCCGGCCGGCCGCCTGGCTAAAGCTCAGCGGATGCAGCACCACCGCGCCGTGCTCCTGCAAGCTAATATTCGAAACCGAGAGCAACTTCATAGGGCACCAAAGGCGGGGGTAGGGCCGCAAAGATGGCCGCTTCTGACCATTCGGGCGCGCCCGTTTTTATAGGAGCGGGCCACTGCGGCGGCTGCCGCGCGGTTTAGTGAGGGACGCTCACAATTGCTGCCGTACTGAAAAACCGTTTCCTATAGAACTTACATAAATCGTTTGTCCTTGCGCGCAAAGCGAAGCAATCGCACCGGAACGAAACCCACGCCAGTCGTTCGTCCATCGTTCTGGTGCGATTGCTTCGCTTTGCGCGCAAGGACAAACGTCTTTTACGCAAACCCTCAAAGCTATTTAGTATTTCATTACGCAATGGCTCATATTTAGTACCTGGCAGTAATCAAGTCATTGGGGTGAGCGCCTACCCCCTCTGCCAGCGCCAGGCCGCGCCAATCAGGTAAACCCATCGTTTAGCTATTAGTGCTAATTCGGCATATCACTGCCGCAGCACCGCAACCGAAATCAGGAATAATGCCCAGGCTTTCACGCACAACAAGGCCCATTCATTGAATAATGAATGGGCCTTGTTGTGCGTGAAAGTCCGGTTATTGCTTGGAGCGGCCGGGCTTGCTCTTGGGCGAGCCGTCTTTCTTTCTACCGTAGGGAGCCTCGGCATCGGCCTCGGTTACCTCGCGGGGGGCGCGGGCTTTACGCTCCTTGGTAGCGGGCGTGTATTCCGCGCTCAGGAGCGTTTCGGCCTCTTCCACTGCCTGTTGCAGGTTGTTAAGCAGGGTAGAAACTTTGCGCAGGGCGCGCTTCACGTCGGCTTTGAACGCGTCGGCTTGCTTCGCGTTTTCCAGCACTTGTTGTATTTGGGCGATATCTACTGCCATTTAAAAAGAAGGTAAAATGTATTGACGAAACAAAGAAAAGGATAATTGTTCTTACTAACACACATGGCCCCTCTAATTTACTAAAAATAACTAAACCGCCGCGCTATCAAACGGTGTTTTCCAGATTTTGTGACGATTTAAAAAGCTGTTAGCTATACTCCTTGCAAAGTAGCGCGTCCCTGCTTTTCGCTAATCACTCTGCGACAAGGATAACTCAATTTAGTTAGCGCTCAGGGCGGCCGGGGCGCTAATCGGCAGCCGGCGTAGCGTTATGCATTCGCTACGATAAACCCTGCTTTGCCTTTTAAGCGAAACAGCTGCTCGCGGCCAGCAGTGGCATTCCCGTTATTACCGCTACCCCATTGCTACCTAAACTGGTAAGGAGCGGGCAACGAGGTTCGGGCTCGCGACCTGCGGCAATGTCGCAACTAGTGGTCTTCAGGATTAATTTTCGTCGGCCCGGCTGCTGGTCGGCCGGTGGCGGGCTAGAGGCTCAGCCGAAAGTTTTCTTCGTGAATTTTGCGCGAAGACTGCCGCACGATGAGCTCACCCTGAATGACATAGGTGCGGGGGTGAAACTGCTCGCGCAGCTCCATTTGCTCCAGAAACAGCCGGGCGGCCTGCTGACCAATGCGATACGGGTGGAGGTTGACCGTGGTGAGGGCCGGCTCAATCATGCCCGCCAGAAACTCATCGCCGAAGCCCACCACCGCCATGTCGTCCGGAATGCGCAGGCCACGCTGCTTGAGGCCGAGTATCACGTCGAAGGCATCGGTGTAGCGGATGGCGAAAATGGCATCGGGCGGCTCGGGCAGGGCCAGCCAGTAGGCCAGGGCCGCCTGCGTCAGCTCGGGCTGAAAGTCGTTGTAGCGCACCCACTCGGGACGGGCCTCCAGGCGGTGCTCTTTGAGCGCCTGCTGGTAGCCGGCTACCCGCTGCCGGCTGATGAGCAGCCCCTCGGTGCCGGCCAGCACCGCGATGCGGCGGCAGCCCTGCTGCGCCAGGTGCTCGACCACGGCATGGGCGCTGTTCCAGTCGTCAATCATGACGCGGGCGCTGTTCACTTCATCACTCACCCGGTCGAAATGCACTATCGGCAGGCCCTTGGCCGCCGGCCGCCGCACGTGCTCAAAGTCCTGGGTTTCACGCGAGTGGCAAATCAGCAGGCCATCGACCCGGCTGGCCACCAAGGCGCGCACGTTGCGCACCTCCGTGAGGTAGGACTCGCGCGACTGGCAAATCATGACCTGGTAGCCGGCCTCGTCGGCCACCTGCTGAATACCGCTGACGGCGGTGGCAAAAAACGGCCGCTCAATGTCCGGAATCAGCACGCCGATGGTGTGGGTCGCGTTGTTTTTGAGGTGCTGCGCCAGCAGGTTGGGCTGGTAGTCGAGTTGGCGGGCGGCTTCCAGAATGGCCTGCCGGGTGGTGGCGTTCACGTCGGCGCGCCCGTTGAGCGCCCGCGACACCGTGGAAGGCGTGACGCCCACGGCCTGCGCCAGGTCGTCGATGGTGGTTTGGGTGCGGCGGCGGGGTAGGGCGGGCGTGTCGCCCGGCAGGGTAAAGCGGTAGTCGCAGGCCTTGCAGAAGTAACGCTGCAACCCCCGCACGAAACCGGCCTTTAGCACGGCATCGGGCTGCTGACATTTGACGCAGACGGCCATAAGCTTAGTTGCACATAACTTATAAAGTGAGTGGTTGGTCAGAAAAACGCGGCGGCGAGCAAAAAGTGATTGCTTGCTCACTACCTGACTTTTTTTTACTAAATAAAGCCCGGCAATACGTATCGGCATCGCGACCGGCATCGGTGCCGATAGTTTTTAGGGGAAAAACTTTATTTTTTACCGGTTTAAGGCCTTTTTCGGTTTCGGGTAGCGCGTTACATTTGGGTAATACACCAAGAATTGCTGCTCTCTCCCAAAGAAAGGCCCATCGCCCAAGCCAGGCAAATTTATTGTTAAAATTGTATTTTTTTAATAATACTAATTTTAATACTGGTTGAAGTCAGCCGCAAACTTACCACCATACCCATTTCCCGCCCTTATGAATAAGCATGTTTACTCTTTTGTAGGTTGCTTCAGGTACCGCCTGGGCCGGGGGCTGGTAGCCGGGGCGCTGGCCGCGCTGGCACCGGCCATGAGCCTGGCCCAGCAGGCCACCCGCACCGTCAGCGGCACCGTGCGCGACGAAACTAATTCGGGCCTGCCCGGCGTGACGGTGCTGCTGAAAGGCACCACCAACGGCGCGACCACCGATGCCACCGGGCGCTACTCGCTGAGCATCCCGGCCGAGGGGGGCACGCTCACGTTTTCGTCGGTGGGCTACACGGCGCAGTCGGTGGTGCTGGCCGCCGGCCGCACTACCGTTGACCTGCAGCTGGCTCCCGAGAGCCAGGCTCTTAACGATGTGGTGGTAGTAGGCTACGGCACCCAGAAGCGCAGCGACCTGACCGGCTCAGTGGTGTCTATTAACAAGGACCGCCTCACGCAGCTGCCCAATACCAACATTGCGCAGGCGCTGCAAGGCGCCATTCCGGGCTTGTCGGTGATTAACGACGGCGGCGGGGCCGAGCAGGGTAGTCCTTCCATTCTGGTGCGCGGGCGCAGCTCCATCAGTGCCAGCACCGGCCCGCTCATCATCCTGGATGGCATTCCGTACACGGGCAGCATTTCCGACATCAACCCCTCGGACGTGGAGAGCATTGAGGTGCTCAAGGATGCTTCGGCGGCGGCCATCTACGGCTCGCGCGGCTCAAACGGCGTTATTCTGGTAACTACCAAGCACGGCAAGGCCGGGCAGATTCGCGTGAGCTACGACGGTTTCTACGGCATTCAGCAAATCATCAACAAGCCCAACCTGCTCAATGGCTCGCAGTTCTACGACTTCGTGAAGAACCGGGCCAACATTCCGCCTACCTCTATCTCGCCCTCCGAGCAGGCGCTCTACGACGCCGGGCAATCGACGGACTGGTATAAGGTAGCCACCCGCATCGGGTCGCGCTCCCAGCACAGCATTGGGCTGTCGGGCGGCAGCGACAAGGCTACCTTCTACGTGGGCGCTACCTACCTCAACGTGGGCGGCGTGGCCATTGGCGACAACTACAAGCGCTACACCCTGCGCCCCAACGTCACGGTTCAGATTAAGCCCTGGCTCAGCTTTACCTCGGCCTCGCAGCTTTCGCTGCAAAACCGCAGCGGCACGCCAGCCGACTTTTCGGGCGAGTACGGAGCCAACTTCTTCATTCCGCTGGCCAACCCTTACAACCCCGACGGCTCGATTGCCATTTATGCCTGGCCCGAGTATAACCTGGCCGGCAATCCGCTCGGGGCCACGCTGGCCAGCAACACCGACCGCAGCTACCGCACCTTCAGCAACAACTCGCTGCGGGTAGATATTCCCTTCGTGAAGGGCCTCAGCTACCGCCTCAACACCGGCGTGGAGCTGGAAAACCGGACGCAGGAAACCTACTACGGTCGCAACACCCGCACTGGCTACGAGGGCAACGGCATTGCCACCAACCAGACCACGCAAAGCCGCAACTTCACGGTGGAGAACATTGTGAGCTACAACCGCGACTTTGGCCTGCACACGGTGGGCGTAACGGCGCTGTACAGCAGCCAAAGCTCCGATGTCGAAAACCAGCAGCTGGTGGGGAAGGGCTTCCCCAGCGACGTGCTCACCAACTTTCAGATGAACGCGGCGGCCCTGCTCACGCCCTCGGCCAGCTATGCCAAGCAGAACCTGCTTTCGCAGATGCTGCGCCTCAACTACAGCTACAACAGCCGCTACCTGCTCACGCTTACGGCGCGCCGCGACGGCTTCTCGGGCTTTGGCGTCGATACCAAGTATGGCATCTTCCCGTCGGCAGCCGTGGGCTGGAACATTGCCAACGAGGACTTTATGAAGGCCTTCTCGGCCGTGAACCTGCTCAAGCTGCGCCTCTCGTATGGCCTGAACGGCAACCAGGCCGTGAACCCCTACCAGTCGCTGGCTACGCTCGGCATCAACTCGTATTTGCTCGGCAACACCGTGCTGCCGGGCTACACGCCCTCGGGCCTGGGCAACCCCAAGCTGGGCTGGGAATCGACCCGCTCGGCCAACATCGGCCTCGACTTCGGCTTCTTCAACAACCGCCTGCAGGGTAGTGTGGACATCTACCAGAAGAACACCTCCGACCTGCTGCTGCGCCGCATCATCTCGTCGGTGCAGGGCTTCAACAGCATTGTGCAGAACATCGGCAAAACCCAGAACCGGGGCATTGAGGTGGGCATCACCTCGACCAACCTGAGCCACAATGGCCTGACCTGGACCACTTCCCTGAACGCGGCCTACAACCAGAACCGCATCGTGGACCTGTACGGCGACGGCAACGACGACATCAACAACCACTGGTTTATCGGCCAGCCCATCAGCGTGGCCTACGGCTATAAGTACGACGGCGTATTCCGCACCGCCGACCAGGTAGCCGCCTCAGCCCAGCCCACGTCCCAGCCCGGCTACGTGAAAGTGGCCGACGTGAACGGCGACGGCAAAATTTCGGCCCTCGACCGCACCGTTCTGGGCAACCTGGACCCTAAATACACCTTCGGCTTCACCAACACGGTTACCTACCGGGGCTTTTCGCTGCTCGTCTTCATTCAGGGCGTGGCGGCCGTGACCAAGGAAAACCCGCTGGAGCAGGACGGCGTGTACACCGACGCCCGCCGCAACACGACCCTGAAAGACTGGTGGAGCCCGACCAACCCCAACGGCGCCCACTGGGCCAACGACAACAACGCCAACCTGTTCAACGTCAGCATCTACCAGAGCGGCTCTTTTGCCCGCCTCAAGGACGTGTCGCTGGCCTACAATTTCCCTACCCCCATCATGGAGCGCCTGCACATGGCCAACCTGAAGGTGTATGTGACGGGCCGCAACCTGGCCACGGCAACCCGCTATAAGGGCCTAGACCCCGAGTTGGGCAACCAGTACGGCATTCCGCTGCAACGCGAGTTTCTGGGTGGCCTCACGGTGGGCTTTTGATTGGCTTTTGTGTTGGCTGACAGCTGATAGCTTTTGGCAAATCACTAGCTAACCGCCAACAAAAAGCCTCCTCTTATTTCAACTCAAAATCAAGATGAAAAAATATACTTTTCCCACCCGCTGCGTGCTGGCGGCCCTGCTGCTGGGGCCGGCATTGACTACGCTCCCGAGCTGCAACAAAACCTTTCTCGACGAGAGCCCCAAAAGTATCCTTACCCCCGACAACCTGTACGTGGACCGCGCCGGCTTCGAAACCGGGCTGTATGGCCTGTATAATCTGGTGCGCAACGAGCGGGCCGGCACCGACGGTGCCGCCAACTTCCTCACGTTTTCGGCGGACTTTGTGGGCACCGACATCGGGTTTAGCATCTTTCCGGCCGTGTCGAGCAACGACCAGGTTTTTCAGGATTTTGGCGTTGTTAACAACTCCACGTTTGCCGGGGTAAACACCACCTGGCGCTACCTCTACCAGATGATTAACGCGGCCAACACCATTATTGGGCGGGCCGACGACCCCAAGGTGAACCTCGCGCCCGCCGACAAGAGCCAGATTGTGGGCGAGGCCCGGCTGATTCGGGCGATGGCTTACCGCCACCTCACCTACCTCTTCGGCGACGTGCCCCTAAACCTGACGGAGAGCACCGGGTCCAACATTCGCACCGACTGGGACCGCAACCCCGTGGCCGACGTGCGGGCGCAGATGGAGCAGGATTTCCTGTTTGCCGAAGCCAACATGGCCGACACCCCGCCCACCGAAAACCGGATGCCCCGCGCGATGGCCACCCACTTTCTGGCCGAGCTGTACCTGACCACCGGCGATAACCAGAAAGCCAAGGACAAGGCCCTGAGCGTGGTAAATAACTCGCGCTACAAGCTCATCACGGCCCGCTACGGCGTGAACAGCAAGCTGCCCGGCACGCCCTTCACCGATATGTTCCTGGATGGCAACTCGCTGCGCAGCCAGGGCAACACCGAGGAGCTGTGGGTGCTGCAAAACGCGTATCTCTCGCTGGGCGGCGACTACAACATCATGCGCCGCTGGTGGGTGAACCGCTACGACCTCATCACGGTGAGCGGCAAACGGCCCATCCAGGTATCGATTGAAGATGGCGGGCGCGGCCTGGGCCGCCTGGGCCTCACGCGCTTCGCGCTGAACCTGTATGCGCCCGGCGACGACCGCGGCTCGGCCTATGCCATCCGCAAGTATTACCTCTACAACAACCCCGCTTCGCTGCCCGCCGGGTCCAAGCTGGGCGATACGATAAGGACCACTTCCACCGGCTTTGAAGCCATCAACAACGCCAACTGGCCCAGCATCCGCAAGTGGGACTACGCCCCGCCCGTGGCTACCGACGTGCAGAACTCGTCTAGCTACAACGACCAGATTTACCTGCGCGTGGCCGATACCTACCTGCTGCTGGCCGAGGCCCAGTTTAAGCTGGGCGATGCCGCCGGGGCTGCCGCCACCATCAACATGCTGCGCACCCGCGCCCACGCCAAGCCCATCACGGCCGCCAGCGTCACGCTCGACTTTATCCTCGATGAGCGCTCGCGCGAGCTAGTGACGGAGGAATACCGCCGCTACACGCTGCTACGCACCAACACCTGGCTGACCCGCACGCGCCTCTACAACAAGCTCTCGGGTCCCAAAATCACGGACCGCGACAAGCTGCTGCCCATTCCGCAGTCGGTGATTGATGCCAACCTGACCAAGCCCATGCCCCAAAATCCGGGGTATTAGCGGGGGCGGCTTACCCGTTTTCCTACCCCCCCCTTCGGCGGGGAAGCCACGGCGGCGCTCCCACTGGCTGCCGCCGGCCTTGCCGCTCCCGAGGGGGGGGTAGGGACTGGTGGGGGACGAATGCCCGCCGCCTTCCCGCCCGTTCTTTTCCATCGCCCATCAGTTTTTTGCCCGTGTCTTTTCTCGTCAACTTCCGCCCCGCCGCTGCCCTCGGGCTGCTGCTGCTCGGCCCCGCCGCCGCCCACGCCCAGCGGGCCGACTCGGTGACCGTGGAGGCCCGCGCCTGGAACCGCGACAAAAACCGCCAGGTGGTGTACTCACCCTGGAAGCCGTACCAGTCGATGACGCTCAAGCGCCTGCCAGGCTACCGGCCCATGCCCGCGCCCAGGCTCAGCAAATACGGCGGCGACCTGACGCGCAGCTGGCAGGCCACTGGCTTTATTCGCGTGCAGCAGGACAAGGGGCGCTGGTGGATGGTGGACCCCGCCGGGCACCCCTACCTCGCGGTGCCCATGAACAGCGTGCGGCCCGCGCCGTCGGCCACCAGCAAAGCCGCGTTTGCGGCGGCGTTCCCGTCGGCGCAGGACTGGCTGACCAAGACGCAGGGCTTGCTGCTGGATAATGGGTTTAATGGGGTAGGCGCGTGGTCGGATATTCCGGCCATTCAGGCGTATAACCGCACGGCGGCGAAGCCCATTACCTACGCCACCATGTTCAATTTTATCTCCACCTTCGGCAACCGGCAGGCCAAGGCGCGGCCCGCCAGCAAGGCCGTGCCCGAGCCGGCGCTGGTGTTTGAGCCCGAGTGGCCGGCGTTTTGCGAGGAGCAGGCCAAATTGGCCGAGCCGTTTGCGAAGGATGCCAACGTGCTGGGCCACTTCTCCGACAACGAGATACCGTTTTTGCCCAAGCTGCTGCCCCAGGTGCTGGCCCTGCGCGACCCCGCCCAGCCCGCCTACGTGGCGGCGCTGGACTGGCTCAAAACCCAAAAGACTGATACGGCGCACCTTACCGAAGACCTCAAAATGGCCTTCGTGGGCTACGTAGCCGGCAAGTATTACCAGGCAGTAGGGCCGGCCCTCAAGCGGCACGACCCTAATCACTTGTACATTGGAAGCCGGCTGCACTCGTCGGCCAAGTTCAACCACTACATTTTCACGGCCGCCGAGCCGTACGTGAACCTCGTTTCCATCAACTTTTACGGCTACTGGCGGCCCACGGCGGGCATGCTGGCCGACTGGGCCAAGTGGACCAGTAAGCCCTTCTTTATCACTGAGTTCTACACCAAGTCGGAAGAGTCGGGCCTGAGCAACATTGCCGGCGCGGGCTGGCTGGTGCACAAGGAAGCCGACCGAGGCATCTTCTACCAAAACTTCGGCCTGAGCCTGCTGCAAGCCAAGAACTGCGTGGGCTGGCACTGGTTCCGCTACCAGGACAACGACGCCTCGGAGCCCGGCACCGACAAGCCCGACATGGGCTCCAACAAGGGCATCGTGGACACCAGATACCAGCCCTACCCCACCCTGCTGACTGATATGAAGGCGCTGAACCAGCAGGTGTTCGGGCTGATTAATTTCTTCGACAAGCCGCAGCAGGCTACCCCGGCGCGGCGCGCTCCCGGCCCCCGGCCCACGAAGTAGCCATTTCATTTTCCTATGCTTTCCCACCCGCGCTCTTGTGCTTTTTTGGCCGCCGTGCTGCTGGTGCTGCTGGGCTCCGGCTGCGTCCGTGGCCCCCAAGCTACTAAACAACTAGCTGCCAAACAGTTATTTAAGCCCGCCTACATCCGGCAGCAACTGGTGAAAGTGGCTGACTGGCAGCTGGCCCACCCCCGGCACCCGCTCACCGACTGGACCAACGGGGCCTTCTACACCGGCGTGTTTGCCGCCTACGAGGCCACGAAATCGCCCAAAATCCTGGATTCGCTGCGGGCGATGGGTGAGCGTAATCGCTGGCGGCCCGGCCCCAAGTTTGGCCACGCCGACGACATCGCCATCGGCCAGACCTATTTCGACCTCTACCGGCTGCGGCCCGACCAGCGGCTCATTCAGGCCACCATCGACACGGTGAACAAGCTGCGCCGGCTGCCCACCAACCCCGAAAAGGCCAAGCAGGGCATCACCTGGTGGTGGTGCGATGCCCTGTTTATGGCCCCGCCCCTGCTGGCCAAGATGAGCACGACCCTGCACGACCCCAGCTACTTCGCCTACGCCGACTCGCTCTACCGCCAGACCTACGCCCGCCTCTATAACCCTGAGGAGCAGCTGTTTGCCCGCGATGCCCGCTACCTCTCGCCCGCGCCCGGTCAGGGCCAGCGCGAAGCCAACGGCCAGCGCGTGTTCTGGAGCCGGGGCAACGGCTGGGTCGTCGGCGGCCTGGCTTTAATTCTGCAAGAACTGCCCGAAAACCACCCGCGCCGGGCGTTTTACGTCACGCTTTTCAAGGAGCTGAGCGCCCGGCTGGTGCAGTTGCAGCAGCCCGACGGGCTGTGGCGGGCCAGCCTGCTCGACCCCGCCGCCTACCCTGGCGGCGAGGGCTCGGGCTCGGGTTTCGACTGCTACGCGATGGCCTGGGGAATCAACAACGGCCTGCTCGACCGCGCCACCTACCTGCCGGCCGTGCAAAAAGCCTGGGTGGCACTCAATGGGCTGGTATCGGCCGACGGCCGGGTGGGCTGGGTGCAGCCCATCGGCGGCGACCCGCGCCGCAATTTTTCGGCCGATAGCTGGGAGGTGTACGGAGCCGGGGCCTACCTGCTGGCGGGCTCGGAAGTATTGAAAATCAAACAATAAGCCATGAACCGTCGCCATTTTACCGGCTTGCTTTCGGGCGCGGCGGCCCTGCCGCTGGTCGGCGCGGGCGCTGCCCGGCCGGGCGCGGCGGCGCGGCCCGTGCCGACCGACCGGCAGTACTGGCTGCAAACTCTGCTGCGCGTGGCCGACCCCGTGCTGCTGGCCCTCGAAAAACGGGAGCTGCACGCCCAGATGCCCATTGAGGCGGCGGCCAACGAGCAGGCCGGCCGCCGCAAAGTGTCGCACCTCGAAGCCCTGGGCCGCCTGCTGGCCGGCCTGGCTCCCTGGCTCGAAACCGAAGCGCCCCCCGCCGAGCAGGCCCGCCAGACGCGCTACCGCGAGCTGGCCCGCCGCGCCATCGCGGCCGGCGTGGACCCGGCCTCGCCCGATTTCATGAACTTCACCCTGGAGCGGCAGCCGGTAGTGGATGCCGCCTTCCTGGCCCACGCCCTGCTGCGCGCGCCCACCCAGCTGTGGGCGCAGCTGCCGGCCGCCACTCAGCAGCAGCTGGTAGCGGCGCTGCAAAGCACCCGCGTCATCAAGCCCGGCTATAATAACTGGCTCTTATTCAGCGCCATCATCGAGGCGGCGCTACTCAAATTTACCGGCACCTGCGACGAGATGCGCCTCGACTACGCCCTGCGCCAGCACCAGGCCTGGTACAAGGGCGATGGCATGTATGGCGACGGCCCCGACTTCCACTGGGATTACTACAACAGCTACGTGATTCAGCCCATGCTGCTGACCATCACGCGCACGCTGGCCGCCGCTGGCAAGGGCGATAAAACCTTTGCTGACAAGGTATTAGCCCGAGCCCAGCGCTACGCCGTGGTGCAGGAGCGGCTGATTTGCACCGATGGCTCGTTTGCCACCTTCGGGCGCTCGCTGGCGTACCGCTGCGGGGCGTTCCAGCTGCTGGGGCAGGTGGCGCTGCAAGGCGAACTACCTCCGGCCCTACCCCCCGGCCAGGTGCGGGCCGCGCTCACGGCCGTTATTCACCGCACTCTCGATGCGCCGGGCACCTTCGACGCAGCGGGCTGGCTGCAAATCGGCTTGTGTGGGCATCAGCCCAGCATTGGCGAAAACTACATTTCGACGGGCAGCCTCTACCTGTGCGCGGTGGGGTTTCTGCCGCTCGGGCTGCCGGTTACGGATGCTTTCTGGACCAGCCCGGCGCTGCCCTGGACTTCGCAGAAAATATGGTCGGGGGTGGATGTGCCTACTGACCATGCTTATAAGGAATGATGATTTGGGGGAGGTCGCCCTCCGTGTTGACCTCACCCCCTAGCCCCCTCTCCCGTGGAGAGGGGGAACTAGTTTTTAGACTTAGTTTCTAAAAACTAGCTTTTTATAGCTAGAGCTAGTTCCCCCTCTCCACGGGAGAGGGGGCTAGGGGGTGAGGTAAACGCGGAGGGCGCCCCCCGAACAGCTAAAATCCTAAAAAATTCTCATGCTCCCTACCCCCCCCTACCTGCGCAACGTCACCCGCGCCGCCCTCTGCGGCCTGGGGCTGCTGTGCGCGACCGGGCCGGGCCGGGCGCAGACCCCATCCCAACCCGACCCGGCCGCCGAAAAAGCCCGCCGCCTGGCCCTGGCCACCGCCGACTGGCAGCTGATGCTCAACAAATTGCACCTTACATTGCCTACCTTGCCGCCGCCCGCCACCGACCCGGCCCGGCCGGCCGGCACCGGGCAGCGCCCCGGTTTCAGCAGCTGGTTTGATGCGGCCGGCAACCGCTACATCCGCTCCAGCTGGGGGCGGTGGACCAACTACGACCAGGCCACGGCTGGCACCGCCGCCCGCCCCGACCCGCTGGTGCTGCGCAACGGCCGCCCCGTGCGCGATGCCCGCACCTGGTACCAGCAGCGCCGCCCCGAAATTCTGGCCGATATCACCACGGAGGTCTATGGGCGCATTCCGGCCAATACGCCGGTTGTGCGCTTCGCCATCACGGCTACTGATGCGCAGTTTCTGGGCGGGAAGGTAGTCAGACAAACTATTGAGGGACAAATTGATAATGCCCGCTACCCGGCGGCCGCGCCGCGCATCCGGCTGGTGCTGTACACGCCGGCCGCCGCCACCGGGCCGGTGCCGCTGGTAGTGGTAGTGGGCGACTTGCCCACGGCCCCGGCCGGCCAGCCCGACGTGCTGAGCCAGGTGCTGGCCGCCGGCTGGGCGCTGGCTACGTTCGACCCCGCCGCCGTGCAGATGGACAGCGGCGCGGGCCTGAACGCGGGCATTATTGGGCTGATGGGGGGGGGTAGGCCCCGCCAGCCGGCCGACTGGGGCACGCTGGCCGCCTGGAGCTGGGGCCTGAGCCGCGTGCTCGACTACGTGGCCACTGATAAGCGCCTCGATGCCAGATATGTAGCCCTGCAAGGCCACTCGCGCTGGGGCAAAACTACCTTGCTGGCCGCCGCCCTCGATACCCGCTGGGCTCTGGCCTACGTGAGTTGCTCGGGGGCGATGGGGGCCTCGCTGGAAAAGCGCGACTTTGGCGAAACCATCGACAACGTGGCCGAACCCAGCGAGTACCACTGGATGGCCGGCAACTTTCTAAAGTACGCCGGGCACTGGGACGCCATGCCCACCGATGCGCACGAGCTGCTGGCGCTGGTGGCCCCGCGCCCGGTGTTCATCACGGGCGGCACCACCGATAGCTGGACCGATGCGCGGGGCACTTTCCTGGCCGGCGTAGGGGCCAGCCCGGTGTATGCGCTGCTGGGCAAAAAGAGCCTCCCCACCGCCGAAATGCCCGCCCCCGACGTGGCTCTGCTCAACGGCGACCTGGCCTTTCGGGAGCATACCGGCGGCCACACCGACCTGCCCGACTGGCCCGCGTTTATCGAGTTTGCCCGTAAATATTTTCCGGCTCTGGCCCAGGTCAAATAATTAAAAATGATGAATTAAAAACTAAAGGTTTGACCGTAACATTTTTAATTCATCATTTTTAATTATTTCTCTTTTAAAACGCTATTCTCATGCTGCATACCATGCGCTGGTTCGGGCCTAACGACCCTACTTCTCTATTCGATTTACGCCAGGCGGGCTGCGCGGGCGTGGTTACGGCCCTGCACCACCTGCCGGTGGGCGCGGTGTGGCCGGTGGCCGAAATTCAGGCCCACCAGCAGCTCATTGAGGCCGCTAATGCCACCCACGCGCCCCTGCACTGGGCCGTGGTGGAGAGCCTGCCGGTACACGAGGATATCAAAAAAGGCAAGCCCAGCCGCGACGAGTACATCGCCAACTACCAGCAGAGCCTGCGCCACCTGGCGGCCTGCGGCGTGCGCACGGTGTGCTACAATTTCATGCCCGTGCTCGACTGGTCGCGCACCGACCTGGGCTACGAAATGCCCGACGGCTCGCGGGCGCTGCGCTTCGTGTGGCAGGATTTTGCCCTGTTCGACCTCTGCATTCTGAAGCGGCCGGGGGCCGAAGCCGACTACGAGTCTGCCGTGGTCGTGGCCGCCCGCGCGCAGTTTGCCAGCCTGAGCGAGGAGCAGATTAAGGGCCTCACCAATACCATTTTGCTGGGTCTGCCGGGAGCGGAGGAAAGCTTCCAGCTGGCGGGCTTTCAGGCGATGCTGAACGAGTACGCGGCCGTGGATGCGGCCACCCTGCGCGAGCACCTGCACTACTTTTTGCGGGCGGTGGGGCCGGTGGCGGCCGAGGTGGGCATCGGGCTCTGCATTCACCCCGACGACCCGCCCTTTCCACTGCTGGGCCTGCCGCGCGTGGTGAGCACTGAGGCCGACCTGGCCGGCCTGTTGGCTGCTTATGACCACCCCGCCAACGGCCTGACCTTCTGCACCGGCTCACTGGGCGTGCGCCCCGACAACGACCTGGCCGGCATGGCGCGGCGCTTCGGCCCGCGCATCCACTTCGTGCATTTGCGCAGCACCCGGCGCGAGGAAAATCCGCGCAATTTCCACGAGGCCGACCACCTGGCCGGCGACGTGGACATGTACGCCGTGGTGCGCGCGCTGGTGCAAGAGGAGCAGCGCCGCGCGGCGGCCGGCGAAATCCAGCGCCCCGCCCTGCCCGTGCGCCCCGACCACGGCCACCAGATGCTCGACGACCTAAGCACCGCCAAACGCACCTACCCCGGCTATTCGGCCATCGGCCGCCTGCGCGGCCTGGCCGAGCTGCGCGGCCTGGAGCTGGGCATTCGCCGCAGCCTGGCCGAGCCGACCAATTGATTTCTTTCCCATTTTTTCTACCTATAGAACTATGAACGCGCTCTCAAACGGCCACGCGGCGGCCCCGGCCCCTACCCCCACCCTGCGGCCCAACCCTTTTTCGCTGGAAGGCCAGGTGGCCTTGATAACGGGCGGCGGCACCGGCATCGGCCTCGACATCGCGCGCTGCATGGTGGCGGCCGGGGCCACGGTCATCATCACGGGCCGCCGTGAGGCGGTGCTGGCCGACGCCTGCGCCGACCTGGGCGAGGGTGCTCACTACCTGGTCAACGACGTGGCCGACCTGCCGGCGCTCGACGGGCTGGTGGCCGAGCTGGAGGCCACCTACGGCCCGCTCGACATCCTGGTGAACAACGCCGGCATCAACCTCAAAAAGCCGGCTCTGGAGGTGACGGACGAGGAATTTTCGTGTATCATTCATACTAATCTGAATGCGGTATTTGCCCTGACACGGGCCGCCGCCGGGCGCATGGTGGCCCGGCAGAAGGGCGTTATCCTCATGATTTCGTCGATGGCCGCCTACTACGGCATCGACCGCGTGGTGGCCTACGCCGCGTCGAAGTCGGCGGTGGAGGGCATGGTGAAGGTGCTGGCCTCGGAGTTTTCCAAGGACAATGTGCGGGTGAACGCCATCGCGCCCGGCTTTATCGAAACCGAGATGAGCCGCACGGCCATGAACAACGACCCCGAGCGGCGCGACCGCGCCATGCGCCGCACCCCGATGGGCAAGTTTGGCCAGCCTTCCGACATTGGCCACGCGGCCGTTTTTCTGGCTTCTGAGGCCGCCCGCTACATCACCGGGGCCTCGCTGCCGGTGGATGGCGGTAACTCCATCGGGTTTTGAAGCGGCTGGCTTTTTTGCATCTGCTGGCCGGCTTGTGGCTGGCGGGCGCGGCCGGCGTGGCGCGGGCGCAGGCCCCGGCCGCCTGCCCTACCCCCGACCCTAACTTCCACGTTTACTTGCTGATGGGCCAGTCGAACATGGCCGGGCGCGGGCCACTAACGCCCGAGCTGGCAGCTTTGGGCAGTCCGCAGGTGTTCATGCTGAACGCGGCCGGCAAGTGGGTGCCCGCCCACAACCCAGTGCATTTCGACAAGCCCAAAGCGGCCGGCGTGGGGCCGGGGCTGTCGTTTGGCATAGCGATGGCAGCGGCCGACCCTACGGTACGCATCGGGCTGGTGCCCTGTGCCGTGGGCGGCACCAGCATTGCCAAGTGGCAGGTGGGCGCCTACGATGAGGCTACCAAAACCCACCCCTACGACGACGCGGTGCTACGCATCCAAAACGCCATGCGCTGCGGGGTAGTGAAGGGGATGCTCTGGCACCAGGGCGAGTCCGACAGCAACCCCGCCGCCGCCGCGGCCTACCTGCCCAAGCTGGCCGAGCTGATTGGCCGGGTGCGCACCCTCACGGGTCAGCCCGCGCTGCCGGTGGTGGCCGGCGAGCTGGGCCGATTCAAAGAGAATAGCCTGAATTTCAACGCCCTACTGCTAAAGCTACCCGCGCTGGTGCCGCACACGGCCGTCGTAACCTCCGAAGACCTGACCGACAAGGGCGACCAGACGCACTTCGACGGGGCCTCGGCCAACACCTACGGCCAGCGCTACGCCGTGGCCATGCGGGCGCTGCAAGCCGCCGCGACCCGACCCGGTAATTCGCCCAAAGTCAAAGTCAAACTTAAACGCCACCGCTAAATGAGATTCTTCGCTTTTTGGCTGCTGCTGCTCGCCGCCGCCTGGCCGCCGCCGGCGCGGGCCAAAGTCCGCCTACCCTCCCTCATTGGCCCCAACATGGTGTTGCAGCAGCGCAGCCAGGCCGCGCTTTGGGGCTGGGCGCGGGCGGGTAGCACCGTGACTATCAGCGCTTCGTGGGATAAAAAAACGTACGCCGCCAAGGCCGACGCGCAGGGCAAGTGGCGCACGAAAGTGGCCACGCCGGCCGCCGGCGGGCCGTTCGCGCTCACCTTTAGCGACGGCGAGAAGCTGACTATCGGCAACGTGCTGGTGGGCGAGGTATGGATATGCGGGGGCCAGTCGAACATGGAGATGCCCATGCGCGGCTTCAACTCGCAGCCCATTCTCAATGGCAATGAATTGATTACCACCTCTACTAACCCCAAGCTGCGGCTATTTAAGCTGGCGCGGGCTACTTCCCTCACTCCGCAGGACGACTGCAAGGGGGAGTGGCAGTTGGCCACGCCGGCTACCGTGCGCGAGTTCAGTGCCATCGCCTACCAGTACGGGCGCTATTTGCAGCAGCAATTGGGCGTGCCGGTGGGGCTGATTTTGTCGGCCGTGGGCGGCACCCGCATCGAGAGCTGGATGAGCGCGCCCAGCCTCAAGGCCTTCCCCGAGGTGGCGGTGCCGGCTAGTCTCGACACCGTGAAAGCGCCTCATAAAGAAGCCACTACGCTCTTTAATGGCATGATAGCGCCGCTGCTGGGCTATGGCAGCCAGGGCTTTATCTGGTACCAGGGCGAGAGCAACCGCCACGAGCCGGCCCTCTACGGACGCTTGTTTCCGGTGATGGTGGCCGACTGGCGGCGGCAGTGGGGCGCGGGCGAGCTGCCGTTTTACTACGTCCAGATTGCGCCCTACGGCTCGCAGGACAAAGGCCACAGCGGCCCCCGCCTGCGCGAGGCCCAGCTCAACGCGATGAAGGTTATTCCCAGCTCGGGCATGGCCTCCACGATGGACGTGGGCATGGAGAAATACATCCATTACCTGGACAAAACTGCCCCCGCCCACCGCCTGGCCTACTGGGCGCTGGCCAATGCCTACGGCATTAAGGGCATCAGCTACGGCGGACCGGTTTTCAAGGCCATGACCGTGAACGGCCGCCAGGTCACGCTGACCTTCGACTACGCCCGCTATGGCCTCACATCGTTTGGCAAGCCCCTGACTTTGTTTGAGGTAGCGGGAGCCGACAAGGTTTTTCACCCCGCCACGGCAGTTATCAAGGGCGGCAAGGTGGAGGTGGAAAGCGAGCAGGTGGCCGCCCCGGTGGCCGTGCGCTACGCTTTTAAGGAGTTTGTGGTGGGCGACTTGTATAACAATGACGGGCTGCCGGCCTCGTCGTTTCGGACGGATGACTGGGAGTGAGGGGGGTAGGGAGGTGGGTCGCTTTCAACGGGGCACCTCACCCCCTAGCCCCCTCTCCTGCGGAGAGGGGGAACTAGCTTCTAATTTTAGCTCTAATCAACTGGTTTCTAAAAGACTATAACTAGAACTAGTTCCCCCTCTCCGCAGGAGAGGGGGCTAGGGGGTGAGGTGCCCCGTTGAAGGCGACCCGCCAGCCGTAACGCCTAGTAAAAATCTACAAACCAATGCGCTACCTGCTCTCCCTTTTCCTCCTCCTACTCACCACCGCCGCCGCCGTGGCCCAGCCTACGGCGCGGCAGTCCATTAACAGCAACTGGCTGTTCCGCAAAGGCGATGGCACCGATTTCAGCAAAAGCCCGCCGACGGCGGCCGGCTGGGAGCCGGTGAGCCTGCCCCACACCTGGAACGCCCAGGATGCCTTCGACGACGTGCCGGGCTACTACCGGGGCGCGGGCTGGTACCAGAAAACGCTTTTTGTGCCCGCCGGGCCGGCCGGCCGGCGCGTGTACCTGGAATTTGAGGGAGCCAACCAGGTGGCCGAGGTGTACGTGAACGGCCAGAAGGCTGGCGAGCACCGGGGCGGCTACACGGCCTTTCGGGTGCCGATTGAGAAGCTGCTGAAGCCTGATGCGGCGGCCGGCAATGAGGTGCTGGTGAAGGTGGACAACAGCTACAACGCCGACATAGCGCCGCTCACGGCCGACTTCACTTTTTACGGCGGGCTCTACCGCGAAGCCTCTTTGCTAACGGCCGGGCCGGTGCATTTTGACCTCGATAACTACGCCAGCGGCGGCATTTTTCTTACTACCCCCCGCGTGTCGGCCGAAGCCGCTGAGGTGGTGGCCAAGGCCACGCTCGTGAACGATGGCCGCGCCCCGCGCCGGGTGGTGCTCACGCAGCAGTTGCTCGATTCGGCCGGGCGGGTGGTGGCCCGGCAGCAAAGCCGCCTCACGCTGGCGGCCGGCACGCCCCAGACGGTGGCCCAGACGTTTCGGCTGGCGCGGCCCCGGCTGTGGTCGCCGGCCCGGCCGTATCGCTACCGGGTGGTTTCGACCATTGCGGAGGCTAATACGGTGCTTGATGAGGCCAGCAACCCGCTGGGGCTGCGTTGGTTTCGGTTCGATGCCGCAGAGGGTTTTTTTCTTAACGGTCAGCACCTCAAGCTGATGGGAACCAGTCGGCACCAGGACTACGCCGGCCTGGGCAACGCCGTGCCCAAGGCGCTGGCCGTGCGCGACGTGGAGTTGCTCAAAGAAATGGGCGGCAATTTTCTGCGCGTGGCCCACTACCCGCAGGACCCCGCCGTGCTGCTGGCCTGTGACCGGCTGGGCATTCTGGTGTCGGAGGAAATTCCGGTGGTGAACCAGATTACGGAGTCGGCGGCGTTTTTTCAGAACTGCAAAACCATGCAGACCGAGATGATTCGCCAGGGATTTAATCACCCCTGCGTGGTGCTGTGGACCTACATGAACGAGGTGCTACTTTCCTTCCGGGGCCGCGACGTGAACGATGCCAAAAACCTGGCCTACCTGGCCCAGGTGGCGCGGCTGGCCCAGGAGCTGGACGACCTCAGCCACCGCGAGGACCCCAGCCGCCCCACGATGATAGCCATGCACGGCGACTTTAAGCTCTACCGCAAGGCGGGCCTAACGGATATTCCACAGGTAATTGGCTGGAACCTGTATAATGGCTGGTACTCGGCCGATTTTGAGGGTCTTGATAAATTCCTGGATACTCACCGCCGCGAATTACCCGACAAGGCGCTCCTCATTTCGGAGTTTGGGGCCGATGCCGACGTGCGCCTGCACGCCCAAAACCCCGTGCGCTTCGACAAGACACCCGAGTACGCGGTGCGCTACCACCAGTATTTTTCGCAGGCTATTCTGAGCCGGCCGTTTGTGGCGGGCGGTGCCATCTGGAACCTGGCCAACTTCGGCTCCGAGGGCCGGCAGGAGGCCACGCCGCACGTCAACGCCAAGGGCTTGCTCACTTTTGACCGCCAACCCAAGGCTGACTACCTGTTTTACCAGGCGCGCCTGCTCACGCGGCCGTTCGTGCGCATCGGCTCGCGCGACTGGACGCTGCGCAGCGGCGTGGCCGCCGCCGCCGACTCGCTGTTCTGCGCCCAAACCGTGGACGTGTACACCAACCAGCCCACCGCCACGCTGCTGCTCAACGGGCGGCCCCTGGGCACTCACGCCGCTGAGGGGGGGGTAGCAAGTTTCCGCGTGCCTTTCACCAACGGCCTTAACCAGTTGGCAGCCAACACGCCTACCCCCGGCCCGGCCGGCCACGACGAGGTGGACGTGCAGTTTCAGCTCGTGCCGCTCGACTTGCAATCCCGCGCCCTGCCCTTTCAGGAATTGAACGTGAGCCTGGGTGACCAGCGCACTTTCACCGACCCGCCGCGCCGGCAGGTGTGGCTGCCCGAGCAGGCTTACCGGCCCGGCGGCTGGGGCTACGTGGGCGGCCGGGTATTCGTGCAGGCCAACACCAGCCGCGTCAGCTACGGCTCCGACCGCGACATTCTAGGCACGGATTACGACCCCATTTTTGAAACTCAGCGCATTGGCATTGAGCAATTTAAGGCCGACGTGCCGGCCGGCGACTACGACGTGACGCTGCACTTTGCCGAGCTGCAATACCTACCCACCGCCGAGAAGCTGGCCTACAACCTCGACAAGGCCGCCGCCGCCGGCACCGCCGCGGCTGCTCCTAGCCAGCGCAGCTTCGGGGTGCGAGCCAATGGCCGACTGTTGC
This sequence comes from Hymenobacter psoromatis, assembly GCA_001596155.1. Lineage (NCBI taxonomy): Bacteria > Pseudomonadati > Bacteroidota > Cytophagia > Cytophagales > Hymenobacteraceae > Hymenobacter > Hymenobacter psoromatis. The sequence goes on from CP014771.1 coordinate 2,570,595, forward strand.
TGCCCGACATCAGCCCCGCCACCGGGCTGCTGCCCCAAACCGCTCTGAGCCAGACGGTGCGCGTGACGGTGGCCGCCGGCCAGGGGCTGACCCTGGACTTTGTGCCCCACCAGGGCGAGGCCGTGCTCAACGGCATCCAGCTGCGGCGGCGCTGAGGCAGCCGGCTTCCCTACCCCCCTTTTCCCGCCCATGAAACCCGTCAACCTGAAAGCGCTGGCCCAGCAGCTGAACCTGTCGATTGCTACGGTGTCGCGGGCGCTCAACGACAGCTACGATATATCGCAGGCCACTAAGGAACGGGTGCGCCGGCTGGCCGCGCAGCTCAACTACGTGCCCAACCCGCACGCCAGCAGCCTGCGCCGCAACCGCAGCAATACCATTGGAGTCGTCATTCCAGAGATTACCAACTCGTTTTTTTCGCTGGTTCTGAACGGGATAGAGGACGTGGCGCGGCGGCAGCACTACCACGTGCTGATTTACCTGACCCACGACGACGGGCAGCGCGAGGCCGCCGCTGTGGAGCTGCTGGCCAGCGGGCGCGTCGATGGCGTGCTGCTGTCGGCGGCCGGGGCGGCGGCCGGCCCGGCCAGCGCGCGCCAGCTGGTGGAGCGCGGCATCCCGCTGGTGCTGTTTGATAGAATATACGCGGGGCTGGACGTGGCCTGCGTGACCACCGACGACTACGCCAGCGCCCACGCCGCCACCCGGCACCTGCTGCAAGCGGGCTGCCGCACGGTGGCGCATTTTACCCTGGCCGGGCAGCTGTCGGTGGGCACCGAGCGGCAGCGCGGCTACCGCGCCGCCCTGCTGGAAGCGGGCCGGGGGCCGGGGCAGGCCGTGGAATTGGCCAGCAGCGGCTACGGCCCCGAAAGCCAGGCCGCCATTGAAGCGCTGCTGCGGCAGCGGCCCGACGTGGACGGCATTTTTGCGGCCGTGGAGAGCCTGGCCCTGAGCAGCTACCAGGCCTGCCAGCGGCTGGGGCTAGCTATTCCGGCTGATATTAAGCTCATTAGCTTCTCTAACTCGCCCGTGCTGCCGCTGCTCACGCCGGCCCTGAGCACCGTGACGCAGCCGGCCTTTCAGATGGGGCAGGCGGCGGCCGAGCGGGTATTTCGGGCCATTGCCACCGGCCGCCCCGCCCGCGCCGACCAAAGTCTGGAGCTGCGGTCGGAGCTGGTGGGGCGGGCCTCCACGCGGGGCGGACCGGCGCCCGGCCGCGTAAACGATTACGTGAATAAACCGTTGGCTTACATTATCAATAGCTAGCCCGCAGCCCGACCTTAGACTTATAGAATAACCCTGGCCCGCATCGGGCCGGTGGCTACTCTCCCGCGCCGGCCGCCCCAGGCTGGCTTTTACTTCCCGGCTGTTTTTTCAGCGCCCGCTATTGGCCGGGCCAGGCCGCGCTTTGCCCGCTGGCCACTTCCTCTCGCGTTCACTTTTCCCACCCATTTTTTATGTTGCAACGATACCTTCGACTAGCCAGCTGGTGGGCGGCCGGCCTGCTACTAGCCGGCCCCGCCGCCGCCCAAACCACCCAGACCCTCACGCCCAGCGACGACGCCTACGTGCTAACGGGCAGCACCGTGCTGCAAAACACCAACTACAACAACGAGACCCGCGTAGCCGTGAAGCGCACCACCAGCGGGACGGCGAACCGCAACGGGTACCTGAAATTCAACGTGACGCCCACCAACCCGAGCCAGATTAGCACGGCTATCCTACAGGTGTGGTGCTACAAGATATCGTCGACGACGCCTTCGGAAGTGACGGTGAGCGCCACGGGCAACGGCTGGACGGAGGGGGCCATTACCTACGCCAACGCGCCGGCGCTGGGCGCAAGCCAGGGCAGCAGCGCGGTCACGGTGGGAGCCTACACCAGCATCGACGTGACGAACTACGTGCGGGCTAGCTTTCCGGCCGGCACCACCACCGCCGACATCTCCTTCGGCCTGAGCGACGTGCTGAACAGCGGCAATCTGATTGAATTTTACTCGAAAGAATTCGGCAGCAACCCGCCCCAGCTGCAGATTGTGACCCAGGCCACCCCCGTGACGCCGCCCTCTTCTCTCACCGGCACCTACTACGTGGATGCCACGGGCGGCTCGGATGCCAACACCGGCCTGAGCGCCACGGCGGCCCGGCAAACGCTGACCCAGGTGAGCGCCCAGACCTTCGGGCCGGGGGCGCACATTCTGTTCAAGGCCGGGCAGCGCTTTAGTGGCGTGCTGTTCGCGGGCGGCTCGGGCACGGCGGCCGCGCCCATTGTGGTAGACCAGTATGGCACCGGGGCGCGGCCCGCGCTCGATGGCAACGGCACCAGCTACACGCTGCGGCTCGATAACCAGCAGTATTAGGAAGTCAATAATCTGGAAATCACCAACTACAACGCTACCGAAGAAGGCGGTATGACCCTGGCCCAGTGGGAGGCCAACAACGTGAGCCAGTGGGCCAACGCTACCCAGCCGACGGCACAGTACGCCGTGACCCGCACCAAGAAATTCGGCATTCTGGTAACGGCCCAGGACCAGGGCGCGGTGCATCACCTGCACTTCGTGAACATTAACATGCACGGCATCAACGGCTTTATCGATAATAGCGTGGATGACAGCAAGTTCAACGGCGGCATGTTTTTCGACATTGGCGGCAGCACGACCCCTACTTATTTCGACGACCTGCTGGTGCAGGGCTGCCGCATTGCCGACATTGACCGCACCGGCGTGTCGAACCGCTCGACCTGGACCAACCGCACTGTGAACAGCAGCGTAAACTGGACCCCCACGCTCAATTACGTGCTGCGCAACAACACGTTTGAGCGCACCGGCGCCCAGGGCCTGATTGTGCGCGACTCGAAAAACCCGCTCATCGAGCACAACCTGTTTGACCACTGCTCCGTCAAAACCTCGGGCAACGCGTGCTTCAACTTCGACACCGACGGGGCCTTGTGGCAGTTCAACGAGTCGCGCTTTACCCGCGCCAACGTGGGCGACACCGATGCCGGTGGTATCGACAGCGACTTCAAGAGCAAGGGCACCATTATGCAGTATAACTACCTGCACGACAACGACTACGGCCTGCTGATAACCGGCGGCGCCGGCGCGTTCAACGACAGCACTATCCTGCGCTACAATATTCTGGAGCGCAACGGCCTGGTGGCGCAGAACAGCAGCGACGGCAAGTACCAGATAAAGGTGTCGGGCACGGCCACGCGCACCATCGTTCACAACAACGTTTTCTACGTCGACTCGACCCAAACCGGCACCAAGCCCACGCTGCACAAGCAGTTCACCGACTGGCCCGACCAGACGAGCTACTACAACAACGTGTTTTACCTGCTGGGCCCATCGCCCACCTTCGACCTGGGGGGTAGCACGAACAACCTATTTTCCAATAACCTGTACTACGGCAGCCCCATCGTAAACAAGCCGGTGGACGCGTACGCCGTGAATGGCAACCCCGACATGGTGGCCCCCGGCACCGGCCCCAACGGCTACAAGCTGCAACCCGGCTCGTCGGCCATTGCCAAGGGCAAGCTCATCCCGACGATACCGGCCCTAGACTATTTTCAGAACCCCATTAACCAGGCCAATGCCATCGACATTGGGGCGCAGCAGTTTTCGAGCGTGCCGCCGCCCGTGGCCCCGCCCGCGCTCATACCGCAGCAGATTTTTGGTATCGAGGATGCCCACGTGGAGGGCGGCACCTCGACCAATACCAACTTCGGCACCGCGGCCATTCTGCGGGTGAAAAACAACCCGACCAGTGCGGTAGCTACTCGCCAGAGCTATATTAAATACGACCTGAGCGGCGTGACCAACCCCGCGGCCATCGTGAGCGTGCAGCTGGTGGTGAACAGCACCGTGAACCCCACCGGCACCATTCCGCTGAGCGTATTTGCCGTGAACGACGATACGTGGCACGAGAACACGATTACCGATGCCAACCAGCCTGGCCGCAATGCCTACGTAACCACCCTGGTGGCCAGCGGCAACATGACCAACCCCAAGCAGTTTTCGGTCGATATCACCAACTACGCGCTCAGCCAGCTCAACGGCGACAAAACGCTGTCGCTGGTGCTGGCCGACACCACGGGCAGCAGCGTGCTGGCCAACGTGGTGAGCAGGGAGGGGGTAGCGACGCTGCAACACTACTTACTATTCACCACGCGCGGCACCATTGCCCCGCCGCCCGTGGCCAAGAGCAAGTTCGACATTTACCTGCTCATCGGGCAGTCGAACATGGCCGGCCGGGCCGAGATTAGCGCAGCCGACCGCGATTCGCTGCAAAACGTGCTGCTCTTCACCGGCACGAGCTGGGAGAAGGCCACCAACCCGCTCAATAAATACTCGACCGTGCGCGAGGCGCTGAATATTCAGCTGCTGGGGCCGGGCTACACCTTTGGGCGCAAGCTGGCGGCCCGTATGGGCCAGACCATCGGGCTGGTGGTGAACGCGCGGGGCAGCACCAGCATCTCGCAGTGGCAGAAAGGCTACAGCGGCGCCAACGACTTCGACCTCTACGAGCAAGCCGTGGCCCAGCTGCGCAAGGTGCAGGGCCAGGGCACGTTTAAGGGCATTATCTGGCACCAGGGCGAGTCGGACCAGTCGAACTCGGGCGCCTACCTGGCCAAGTTTCAGCAGCTGGTAACCAACCTGCGCCAGGACCTGGGCGCCAACGTCCCGATAGTAGCTGGTGAGCTGGGCAAGTGGCGCACCTCGTCGGTAAATCTGAACGCCGTGATTCAGAGCATTCCGGCCAACGTGACTAATGGCTACTACGTGACGGCCGACGGCCTCACGCCTCTCAACGGCGACCTGACCGAGCCGCACTTCGACGGGCTCAGCCAGCACATCCTGGGTGAGCGCTACGCCGACCGTATCGCGTCCGTGGTGTATAATCTGGTGCTCGCGGCTACCCCCTCTGCCGCCGCCGCCCAGGTGCAGGCCTACCCCTCGCCCACGCACGGCCTGCTATCGATAGTGCGCCCCGCTGGCACCCCGGCCACTACCGCTACCCTACTCAATACCCTGGGCCAGGTGGTGCGCACGCTGCCCCTACCCACCCCCGAAACTACCGTGGAGCTGGGCGGCCTGGCCCCCGGCATCTACACCCTGCGCCTGACCCTGGGCGGCCAGCCGGTGGCCCGCCGTATAGTGCTGGAATAAACCTGAGACACCAGGGAGCCGGTGGCTCCGGCTCCCTGGTGTTTTGGTGGGGTTGTCCTGATATTATAAGGCCATTTTTTAAAGTATAAAAGCTGAACGCAACGACTAATTACACTACGTTACTTCACAATCTTTACACTATAAGAAAAAATTGCAAAATAATTTTACTGATACAAGGGTATTTTGCTTCAGCTAAAACAATACCTTCTATTGACAAGATTATAAGGCTACAGCTGACATTTAACTTGTGTCCTCGCTCGCTTACGCAGAAAAAGCTACTCGGAAATAATGGTCAATTTCCAGGCGTATAGTTTCGTCTGGTTTACCTAAAAGTACACTCTGACGGTATTGCTGATATAGAAAAACTATATCAGCAACCTGCTTCTTAGCTAAATAGGTTATGTCAAGCATGAGTGCTTTATTCAAATCATTTGGCTCAAATTTTTCTAACCCATTTCCGTATTCGCGTCGGTTATCTGCAAAAATTTCACGCGCTATATCCGTCAATAAATAGGCCATCACGAGTTCAACTCGTGATTGGTAAATGGGATTCAAGTAAACGCTATGAAATGTTGTTAAATTTTGCGTATTAGTTTCATTTCTCACGAAACGCAAACCACCTCTATTAAATACCGTTACCCATATTGGGGATGGTAATCTATTTTCTGGACGGTGCCAAATCTTACGATGAGCTGGCAAATGCTTCTTCGATACGCCTCGTTGCTCACCTTCATTTAAGTAGTTTTGGGCTTCTTCTCCAGCGTCAGCTTTAACATTGAGTAGGTATATCGTTTTGTCGGCCGTAATTAGAGCTGAAAGAGTTTCAGTGGTAAAGAAGCTGCTGGGCACATCGGCTGAACGAGTAACGCACAAGCTTAACGCCGTAGCTGGATTTAAGCCAAACCTTTTAGCTTTAGAAGCAGAGAATGTAAAATACTCATTATCGCCGGTAGCAATCCCACGAGAAACCTTACAAACCATAGAAAAGGGCACCAACGGCTCGTAAATGGGTCTATCCGATTGACCCTGCTTATAGTATCGGCGCCACTTAATAGCAGGGTCCAAATCTTGTAAGGCAAATATTGAAGAGCCAAGATGTTCTGGGTCCCAATTAGCTAATACCTCTACAGAATCTAAGTTTGAAAATGCTACTTCAGGTTGTTCGACTTCCTCACGAAAGAATAATAGTACACACGTTGTAGTTAATGCATCTGAGAATACACTTCCTTGATAATCAACTACTAGTACATGGCGTAAGCTGCCTTCTTGCATCAAGAATTGTTTTACAGCCACTCCATAATCAGAATTCAAAAATTCGGACGGTACGACAAACGCTGCTCGCCCACCTGCTTTTAGCTGGCGCAAAGCCTTTATTATAAAAAGCGTGTATATATTTGTAAAACCAGATAACTTAACCCCTGTTTCCAGTTCAATATGCCGAATAATGGGTAGGTTATCGTAATCGTGAAATTTTAAGTAAGGTGGATTAGCAATAATGCCATCGTAACGTGCTGAGGGGTCACTGCGCAAAAAATCCTCCTGATAAATTTCAAATTTTTCGCTCTTATGGCCTTCATGCTTTAGCCACTCTATAATTACCGGGTCTATATCGAAGCCTGTGAAGTGGCAATTTGGCACATAGCTCTGCACCGACCTGGCTAGAATGCCTGTTCCAATCGCTGGTTCAAGCACGTGCGTTGGCCGTATCGCTGTTACCCAACGAGCCATCATGTCAGCCACGGGTGGTGGTGTAAAGAACTGACCATATTGCTTGCGATGAGCCAGTGGAGTTCGAGCTAAATAAGATTCTTCTGGGGTGGATACGGACGCTTTCAATTGGATTTTATAAATCGCTAAGATTAACTCGCAAAAGTTTAGCTAGTGCTGCAGAGTCCAGTTGAGCTGCACCATTTGTAAAGGTTACATAAAATAACAGTTGACCTCGCCGCAATTCCTTGCGTCGGCTAGCATGGTCAGGCTCATCCACAGATGGAGCTAACAGGTAGCCTTCCTCTGGATTAATCTTAACTGTCATTTTCTTTTGATTTTTGACATCCCCCTCTGTGAAGTACCTAGTTTCCTCATTAGCGGGGTCCGTCAATAAAGTCAGAATATGCTCATAGCTTAGCGCATACGCTCGGTCGAAGAAAACCTGCACATAGAAGTGTGGAACGCCATAGGTCTGCACCCAGTGGTACACTACACGCAAATCTTCTATTTTGGGGGTAATGCTTAAGTGGTCTCGTTTCCGTAATTCCTCCAAAGAAGTTTTCAAGTCACTAAATGCTTGTGCCGCTTCTACCAGTTGCGGAGAACTGCGCCATGTCGGACGTTTAAAGTCAATTACTCTCATCGTTTCCGCCGTGATTCCTGCTAAAACATCTAGGTACGCGCGGCGGCTTCCAGTATTAAGTAGTTCTGTATATTCTGTCTCGATACGACTTTTAATAGCCAGTGCATCTTGCGTATGACGCTCTTTTCGCTCACGCATGACTTCATCGTACTTCTTTGATAGAAATGCACTGGAACGCACCTCAAGACCTACAATAGCCTTAGGTACAATTTCATCCAATTCAGCCCGAGGTCTTCGGCTAATATCATTACCCCAATCAGTAGGCAAATCATCCCGCTTAAATACTAGTATATCAGGCCGTTTTCCGATTTCATCTACCTCTCGTTGAAAGTTTTCAAAGAACTCTTTAAAGCCCTCTTCCCCTGCTACGCGGTCGTCCCCCATCCCATAACGGACAGCAACATACTTTTCTGTAGTTTGATTAATAGCGGCAAGCATTATATTCTCCGCCCAATCGCCTTGCTCCCGGTTAGTAGTAAATTCTGATGAGGCCTGTGAAGGTATTCGAATGGGCGGGCGCTCGGCTTCCATATCTACCAACGTCGTGGGTATTTGCTCCATTAGGAGGCTGATTCGGTCTTTATATGCCATAAAGACAAAAGTAGTGATTGCCACTAGGCCGCTCAGCTTAAAAGTATAGAGCGACTTGTGTAATTCAACATGTAATCAAAACAGCCACTCAGATTCTCATCTAAGTGGCTGCTACTGAATGAGCGAGAAACGAGGCTCGAACTCGCGACCCTCAGCTTGGGAAGCTGATGCTCTACCAACTGAGCTACTCTCGCGGGGTATTTGGTGGGACAAAGGTAGGGCGGGCGGGCCAAATAGCAAGGTGGGGAACATCGGGGCGCCCGCCGTAGTTTAGATGCTGCTTATGGCTCGCCGTCCTTCTTCCCGCACCTTCCTGTCCCCTGCTTCGCGCCGCGTAGTGGCGGCGTTGCTTATTGCGGCCGGTATCCTGCTGGTGCTGGGGCAGTTGCTGCGGTTGTACGTGCTGATGGCCGAGTGGCACAAGCTGGGCGTGCTGGGGGCCGGGCCGCTGGCGGGCGTGCTGCTGGGCCTGGGCGCGGGCCTGCTTACCAGCTACGCCGGCTGGCGCGTGGGGCGGGCGGGCTGAGGGCGCGGCGGGCCACAAGCCGCCCGGCGGCTGCACCTTTGCGGCTAGTATGTCATCTCCGCTCCGCATTTCCGTGGCCAAGGCCAACCTGGCTACCGCTACCCGCCTGGCCGCGCTGGGCCGCCAAACGTTCAGCGAAACTTTCGCCGCCACCAACACGCCCGAGGATATGGCGGCCTACCTGGCCGAAGCCTATGGGCCCGACCTGCAGCTGGCGCAGCTGCAAGACCCGCGCCACACCTTTTTGCTGGCCGAAATGCAGGGCCAGGCCGTGGGCTACGCGCTCCTGGCCAACGATTCTACCCTGGGCTTACCCGCCGAAAATACCGCCAAGCAGCTTGAAATCAAGCAGCTCTACGTAGTGGAGGATTGGATTGGCACCGGCCTGGGCGGCACCCTCATGCGGCGCTGCCTGGAGGTGGCCCAGGCGGCGGGCGTGAGCGCCGTGGTGCTAGGCGTGTGGGAGCACAACGAGCGGGCTAAGTCTTTTTACCAGCGCTATGGCTTTCGGGAAATTGGCGACGTGGCCTTTCGGCTGGGCGAGGACGTGCAGCGCGACCTGATATATCGCAAAGGGCTGGCGGGCCGGGTGGGGTAGTACTTTTGGCCATGCAGCGACGGTATCGGGCAGGTTGGATAACTGAAATAACTGGATGGCCCCGGCTGCTGGCGGCGCTGCTGCTGGGCCTGGGTGCCTGCCAGCCGGGCACTCGCCCCGACGCGGCGGCCCCGCTGCCGCTGCTCACCGGGCACTTTGCCGGCGGCCTGCAAGTGCCCGGCCGGCCCGAGCTGCGCGCCGCCCTGGAGCTGCGCTACCCGCGGCCCGGCCACTACGATGCCGAGTTGGTGCTGCCCCAGCAACCCGCGCTGAGCTTTGTAGCTGATACGCTGACTTTTGCGGGCGATACGCTGCGCCTGATGCGGCCCGGCCGGCCCGGCGAAACCCTGACGCTGGGCCGCCAGGGCGACTTCTGGCGCGGCACGCTGCGGCTCGATTCGGTGCGCTACCCCCTGCTGCTGGTACGGCGCGGGCCGCCCGAGCCGGCCGTGTACCGGGTGCGGCGCGATGAGGTGGCCGGCACCCACGGCCCGGCGCTGCTCTTTAGCCCCGCCGATGAGAGCCTGCCTGGCCTGGCGCTGGCGTTTTTCCCTACCCCCCCTACCGCCGCCGAAGGCCCGGTGTGGGCCGATGCGCTAGCCCGCGAGGGCCATACGGTGCTGCTGCTGCCCGCCGCCGACACGCTCACCGCGCCCGCCTTGGCCAACTCGCTGGCGCTGCTGCGCCGCACGGCGGGCGTCGATACGGCGCGGGTGGGAGCCTGGCTGGGCGGGCGAGCGGCGGACCAGCTACCCTCACTTTTTGCCGAAAACCCGGCTTCGCGGCCCGCCTTCGTGGTGGTGCAGGAGTTGCCTACCCCCCCGCTGGCGGCCCGGCGCGCCTGGCGCGACCTGGCCCAGCACGAACCGCTGTTGGCCGTGTATGGGGTAGCGCAGCCCAAGGCCGCCGCCGCCGGGCGGGCGTTGCTGGGTGGTCAGCGCGTGCGGCAAGGCTCGCAAGCCAGCTTGATGACGCAGGTAATTAATTGGCTTAAAGCACGTTAGAATTACTACTACTTTACTCTATTTTGGCGCTTAAAGCTGCTGCTTGCAATGGCTGCCAGTATAGGTATTTTCACCGCAGAAGACGCAGAGGGCTTCGCGGAAGAGCCGCAGAGGTTCTTCTTCTGCGGCTCTTCCGCGAAGCCCTCTGCGTCTTCTGCGGTGAAAATACCTATACTGGCCCTACCCCCCTACACCAGCAGCAAGCCCTTTTCGCGCAGCAACCGCCAGGCGGGGCTTTGCAGAAAATTTTCCCAGGGACCAGCGGCGGGCGGAAAGGTAGCAGCGGCTTCTTTGAGCAGGAATTTGGCGTCGTAGTCGGTGCTGAGGCGCGTGAGCAGCTCGTGCAGCCAGGGACCGATGATTTCGGTGGTTTTCACTTCGAAATCCTCGGCCTGCTCGTAGCAGGTGAGGATGGCGCGGGTCATTTTTTTGTCTTTGGGGCTGGTGCCGCCGGTGGTTCTTAGCTCCAGCTCGGGTGGGTTGCCGAGCCAGAATAGGCGGCGGTTGGGCTGAGCAAAATCGGGCTTATCGGCCTCAGTCAGTGCTTGCTGAATGAGCTGGCGGGGCACCGTGGGGCGGGGCGTTTTGAAATCAAACCAGAAGCTGAGCGGCTCGCGCAGGGCCACGCTGTGCATGTAGTTGTAGAGGCTTTTGGCCAGGCCGGGGCCGAAGGTTTCGTGGTCCGCGCCGAGCGGGTCATCGTGCCAGAGGTCGTTCCAGGCGAAGGGACCAGGCTCGGGGCCGGTGGCGGCGACCTGGTACTTGGCGGGGTTTTTCCCCACCGGCGAGTGGGCCGTCATCGAGAAGCGGTGCCAGTAGCCGCTCTGCACGATGCCGGCCTCGAAGAGCTGGCGCACAACTTCCAGCGAATCAAGGGTTTCCTGCGCGGTTTGGGTAGGAAAGCCGTACATGAGGTAGGCATGCACGAGCACGTCGGCCGCCGTGAAGCCCTGCGTGACGCGCGCTACCTGGGCGATGGTCACGCCCTTTTCCATGAGGGCCAGCAGCCTATCCGAGGCCACTTCGAGGCCGCCGCTGATGGCGATGCAGCCCGAGGCGGCCAGCAGCCGGCAGAGGTCGGGCGTGAAGGTTTTTTCGAACCGGATGTTGCCCCACCAGCTGATGCTGACGCGGCGCTTCAATAGCTCAATAGCCAGGTCACGCAAGGCCAGCGGCGGGGCAGCCTCGTCCACGAAGTGGAAGCCGGTCTGGCCGGTCTGGGCCACTATTTGCTCGATTCTATCGACCAGCAGCGTGGCCGGCGCGTCCTCGTAGCGGCCGATGTAGTCGAGCGTAACGTCGCAGAAGGAGCAGCGCTTCCAGTAGCAGCCGTGGGCTACGGTGAGCTTGTTCCAGCGGCCGTCGCTCCAGAGGCGGTGCATGGGGTTCAATACCTCAATAACTGACAGATAATCAGTCAGTTTCAAATCCGAATAGTCGGGCGTGCCGACTTCGGGATGCGGAATGTCGGGGTGCGGATGGTTGATATATTCGACCTGCCCGGCCTCGTTACGCAGAAAGGTGCGCTGGAGCTGGCTTTTGTCAATGGAGGCAAAAAGAACGTCATGCTCTTCCTGCCTCCGCCACTGCTCGCCCTGACGTTCTTTTTTAGCCTGCAAATACCCGAACAGCCGCAGCCACGGCCCCTCGCCATCGTCCAGAGTCAAATAGTCGATGTAGTCAAAAAAGCGCGGCTCGTTCAGGCCGCGCAGCTCGGTGTTGGGGTAGCCGCCGCCCATCACGGTCACGGTTTCGGGGCTGACTGCTTTGATGCGCTGGGCCAGCCGCAGGGCGGCGTAGAGGTTACCGGGGAAGGGCACGGTGAAGCCCACGATATCGGGCCGGGCCTCGGCCAGGAGCGCATCCAGCAGCTCCATTAGCATGCGGTCAAGCAGGTTGGGCGGGGCTTGCAGGGCGGCGTGCAGCGGGTCGAAGTGGGTGGCCGACATGGCCAGGGATTCCGCGTAGCGGGAGAGGCCAAACTGCGGGCCCACGGTTTCTTTCACCAAGTCGGCGAGGTCCTCTAAATACAGCGTGGCCAGGTGGCGGGCCTGGTCGGTGAGGCCCATCGTGCCGAAAGCCGTTTCGAGGTCGGCCACGTTGTCAAAGCGGCTGGCTTCGGGCAAAAACCGGCCGTGGCAGATGCGCGGGGCCAGCGTGAGGTCCTTGTTTTGCAAAAACCGAATGGCCGGGCCAATGCTGGCCTCGTAGCGGCGGCGCAGGCGCAGCATCCGCTGAGCGTTGTCGCTGAGGTCGTAGTCACCGGCTTCTATTTCGTCGAATACCCGCGTCAGGCCTTCTTTCGAAAACAGCCTGAGCACCAGCTCAATACTCAGGTCGGCCTGACGTGCCTGGTAGCCCCGCGTCCCCAAAAAACCCTTGATATAGGCCGTGGCCGGGTACGGGGTATTGAGCTGCGTGAGCGGCGGGGTAATGAGCAGCAGGCGAGGCGAAGAACTAGGCACGGGACTACAAACCTACGCGGGAGCCGCGTGGTTCGGGCGGGGCGTTAAAAGCGGCGCTCTCCCCGCCCTACCCCACCCGCCAGAACCGCTACCTATATCGCCGGGTCGGTGGGCGTGGAGGAGTTGTTTTCGCGCTCGGTGCGGGGGTAGGGGTAGAAGGTGCGGTTGCGCTCGGTGCCGGGGGTGCCGGGGCCGGGGCGGCCAAAGCGGCGGCTATCGGGCAGGCGAAAACCCTGGAAAGCCAGCTCGATGTCGCGGTTGCGCAGGATTTCGAGCAGCACCGCATCCGCCGTCATCGCGCCGGCGTAGGGGGGTAGGGCCGCGCCGAGGCCGTAAATATCCTGGGCCGGCGTCTTGGTCAGCACCCGGTTGAGAAACGTGACGGCGTTGGTCAAATCGTTCTTGCGGGCGTAGGCTTCGGCCTGAATGAGCAGCATCTCGCCCGGCAAATACACCGGAATGGGCGCGCCGTTGGCGGTATAAAAAGCGAGGCCGCGGTTTTGGGTGGGGGTAGGGTTAGCCCGCACCAGGAACGGCAGGCGCTGGTCGGCGGCGCTGGGCGCGAGCACGCCGGTGAGGCCCAGGCTGGCATCGGTGGGCTCAAACACGTTGCGGTTGCCGAAGGCGACTTCAAAAATCGGGTTGCGGGTATTGTCATCAAAGTTGAAGACTGATTTCTTGGTCAAATCGACTTTGGCGGCGGCAGCGATGGCCTTGTCGTAGTTGCCGGCCTCCAGGCTATAGCGCGCAATGAGGGCTTGCAGCGTGTTGGCCAGGTCGAGGCCGGGCACGATTTTGCTCGTGAAATCGGCCGAAACGGGCGTGGCGGCCAGCTGCGCGGCGGCGGCTTCGAGCTGCGTCACGGCATCGGTTAGCAGCTGGGTGCGGGGCACGAAGGGCGCGTTGTCGCCGGTGACGAGCGGCGCCTGCTCAAAAAACTCGGCCAGCGTGCCCAGCGCCAGCGCCCGGAAAATGCTGGCGTAGGCCACGATGCCGCTGCGGGTGCCCGCGTCGGGAGCGTTGGCGGCGTTGGCCAGCACCAGGTCGGCGTTGGCGCGCACCAGCTGGCACTGCGTCCACGCGTTGCGCACCACGCCGTTGCTGTTGTTCACGTTGCCCGCGCCCAGGCTCACGTTGTATTCCTCAATATTACCCACGTTCAGAATAGCTAACTCGCGGGTGCTGAGGCCGCCCAGGGCAGTGGCATTGTAGAGCACGCTCAGCAGGCCGTTGGTGGTGTAGCGGTATTGCAGGCCGTTGCAGAGCGTGAGCAGGCCGTCGGAGGAGGTCACGACCTGCGTTTGGCTGGCCGTGCTGGGGTTCTGGAAATCTTTGTTGCAGGCGCCGAGCGAAAGCAGGGCGGCCAGAAAGAACAGCTTTTTCATATTATTGCTAGCGAAGAAGAGTAGGAGAACGTCATGCTGAGCTTGTCGAAGCATCTCGCTCGCGTCGTTGAATGATTTGATTACTACTGCACGCGAGATGCTTCGGCAAGCTCAGCATGATGTTCTTTTGGTGATTGACGACCCTAGAAAGTGGCCGCCAGCTTGAGTTGATACACGCGCGGAATGGGCACGTTGCCGAAGTCGATGGCGCGCAGCAAATCGGAGGAGCCGCCGGCGCTGGTTTCGGGGTCGAAGCCGTTGTATTTATCCCACGAATAGAGATTGCGGCCCACCACCGACACCGTTAACGCATTGAGATACTTGCTGATGGTGGGTAGCGAGTAGCTCAGGGCCAGTTCGCGCAGCTTCACGTACGAGCCATCATCGACCCGAAACTGCTGGGTGTTGTAGATGGCGAAAACGTAGCCGCGGGGCAGCGTGCCGCGCAGTTCTTGCTCGTCCAGGTCGCCGAGCCCTACCCCCTGCCGGGTGCGCTTATCGGCGTTGAAGACGCTGACGCCCTGCACGGCATCGAGCAGCACGTGCAGCGACAGCTTTTTGTAGGCGAATGTGGTGTTGAGCGAGCCCGTCCAGTTGGGATTGGGGTTGCCGATAACGGCGTTGGCCACGGTGGTGCCGGCGGCGTAGCTGGGCTGGCCATCGGCCCCGCGCGCGGGCACGTAGGTGGTGCTGCCCACGGCCTGGCCGCTGGTGCGCTCGTCCTGCGGGAAGCCCTGGGGCGTGAGCAGCAGCGAGCCGTCGGGGTTGCGGGCGTAGGTGGAGCCGTAGAACACGCCCGCCGGCTGGCCATTGAGCAGGTACACCGGCGCGCCGGCCGCGTTGTCAATCGAGATGGCCTGCGTCGCGCCGTTCGAGCCCGGCAGGTCGAGCACCTTGTTGCGGTTGCGGTTGTAAATGAGGGTGATATCCCAAGCGAAGCTACTGGTTTTGACGGGGGTAGCGCTCAGCACCACTTCCAGGCCGCGGTTTTCCATCGAGCCCACGTTGTTCACAATGGCCGAGCCGCCGGTGCTGGCGGCCAGGTTGCGGCGCACCACCAGGTCGGTTATTTTCTGGTGATAGGCCGTGATGCCCAGCCCCAGCCGGTCGTTGAAAAAGCCCAGGTCGGCACCAAACTCAAACTCGCCCATGCGCTCGGGGCGCACGGCGGGGTTGGCCAGCGTCGTGCCCGGCACGATGGTGTTCTTCCCCAAAAAACCCACCGGCTGAAACTGGTAAAACCGGTCGTAAGACCCAATGCCCGTGAGGTTGCCGGCCTCGCCATAGCTGGCGCGCAGCTTGAGGCTGTTGAAGGCCTTGACGTAGCCCGCATCTTGCCAAAAGCCCAAATCTGACACCACCAGCGAGCCGCTGATTTTGGGATACAGCTGGTTGGTTTCCGACTCCGAAAACTTCGAAGAGCGGTCGCGCCGCAGCGAGCCGGTGACGAACGCCAGGTTGCGGAAGCCCACCGTGGCCTGCCCGTAGTAGCCGCTCAGGTCGAAGCGGTCGAGCGAATAAGCCGAGGTTACGGTGGTGTTCGAGGCCCCGCTCACGGTGGTGATGAAGGGTGCCAGGTTCTGGCCCTGGGTGGTGGTATAGTCCTGCTGGCTATACTGATAGCTGTAACCGGCCAGCAGGTTCAGCTTCAGGTTTTCGGTGAAATAGCGCTCGTAGCCCACGTTCACGTCCGAGTTGAGCTGGAGGGCCACGTTGTTGCCGTTGGCGGCGTAGCCGAGGGGGTAGCGGGCGGCCGGCAGGCCCGCCGTGGCCTGGTAGGGGTAGGGCCGGATGTAGCTCTGGCCGGCCTGCGAATAGGCATCCACGCCCAGCACGTAGTCCACGCTTAGGCCCTTCACGGGCGTCAGGCTCACCTGCACGTCGCTGATGGTGCGGCTGATGCCCTGCGTAAATTTCATGTCCTCGATGGTCGAGAGCGGGTTCACGCGGGTGGGCTCCACGGCCAGCAGGTTGCCGCTGGCATCGCGCTGCGTAATATCGTAGATATTGTTGGTGATATTGACCGAGTTGATGGGGCTGTAAAAGACGTTGCCGTTGGCTTTCTCATTAGAAAAGCTGTTGATGTAGCTCAGGCCCGCCGACACCTTGGCCCAGCTGGTGAGGCGCTGGTCGAGGCGCGCCCGCAGGTTGTAGCGCGTGAAATCAGTGCCCTTGATAATGCCCTGATTTTTGAGGTAGCCCAGCGAAAAATAATACTGCGTGCGCTCCGAGCCGCCGGCCACCGACAAGGCATCGTCGGTGCCGTAGCCTTTCTGGAAAATCTGGTCGAAGTAGTTGTAGCGCGTTACATCTACCAGGTTGGTAGCCAGCTGGGTAGTAGCCCCGGCGCGGGTAATGCCGGTGGTCGTCACGCCGGGGTTGGCGGCCACCGCCGGCGCGCCAATGGGGTAGAGCCGCAGCCCGGCGTAGCCAAACTGCTTGCCATACGTATTCACCGGCACCATGTGGCGCAGCTCATTGAGCTGAAAGCTAGTGCTGAATGACACCCGCGGCGCGCCCGCCTGCCCGCGCTTGGTGGTGATGAGCACTACCCCATTGGAGGCCCGCGAGCCGTACTGCGCCGCCGCCGCCGCCCCATTAATGACGTTGATGCTGGCAATATCGTTGGGGTTGAGGTCGGCCAGGCGGTTTTGGCCGGCGTTGGCCTGCCCGATGTCGTTGGCCGAGGCCAGCTGCGACACGTTGGTGCTGGCGTTGCTAATTATCACGCCATCAATGACGTAGAGCGGGTCGGAGGAGCCCGACAGCGAGTGCACCCCGCGCAGGCGCACCGAGATGGAGCCGGCCGGGTCGCCGGAGTTCTGCGTTATTTGCGCGCCCGGCACCTTGCCCTGCAGCGAGTTGAGCAAGCCGCCCGAGCCGCTCTGCGTCAGCTCATTGCCGCTGATGGTGCTGATGGCATTGCCCAATTCGCGCCGGCTGGTGGTCACCGTCGAGCCCACTACCACTACTTCGTCGAGGTTCTGGTGGCTTTCGGCCAGCAGCACGTCGGTGGTTATGGTTTCGGCCCCGCCCAGCGTCACCGCCCGCGATTCGGTGCGGTAGCCTACCAGCGAAAACGTGAGCGTGTAGGCCCCCGCCGCCTGCGTGCCCGTGAGCGTGTAAGCGCCGTCGAGGCCAGTGGTGGCACCCTGGGTCGTGCCTTTGAGCAGCACCGTGGCACCCGGCAGGCCCTGCCCGCCGGCATCGCGCACCCGCCCGATGAGCGTGAACCGCGGCCCGGCCTGCGCCCACGCCGCCGCGTGTAGCAGCAGGCCCAGCAGCACGCAAATTCCGGTGGCCCAGGATTTCTTGGCTAAGTAGGTATGAGACATAGAATGAAGGGGTAAGGGTAAGAAAAGCAGTTCGTGGCGTCAAGTATAAGACACTTTTGGCTATTTCCCCTTAATCTTGCCTTCATGCAGCGAAGCGCTTACCCGCGCCCGGTGCCCTACCCCCGGCTTTAAACGCCTTCAGTAAGTTAGGACCAGTAGCGTCCCAACTGGTCGTCGTGCGCTGGCCGGGCCAGCCCTACCCCCCTGCACCAGCCGGGCCACGAAGTAGGCAGCCGCCCCGATGGCGGCCATGCGCAGCGCCCCGGCCACCGGCGGCTGCCCGGTGAGGCGGCTCTTGAAGTACCCGAACACCAGCAAACACAGCAGCGTGATGAGCACCAACCAGCGCAGACCCTCGGCCGGGGTGGCGGTGAAAACATAGCCGCTCAGCGGTAGCAGCCCGCCCGCCACGTAGGCCGCCGCGATGGTGACCGCGCTTTTGGGAGCCTGGCGCGGGTCGGGCTCTTCCAGGCCCAGCTCATATTTCATCATGAAGCGCACCCACTGCGCGGGGTTTTGCACCAGCTCGGCGGTGGCGTGGGTGGCGGTGGTGTCGGAGAGGCCCATTTCCACGAACAGCTCGTGCACTTCGCGGCGCTCCACGTCGGGCACGGTGCGCACTTCCTCGTGCTCGCGGGCCAGCTCGGCGGCGTAGTGCTCCACCTCGGTGCGGCCGGCCAGGTAGCCGCCCAGGCCCATCGCGATGGAGCCGGCCACAATCTCGGCCAGCCCCGCCGTGATGATGAGGCCCGACGACTGCACGGCCCCGCTCAGCCCGGCGGCCAGGGCAAAGGGCACCGTGAGGCCATCGGAAAGGCCAATCACGATGTCCTAAAAAAGCCGAGCTGGTGAGATGCGCTTCGGCGTGGGGGGTAGGGAGCATGGGGAAAAAGCGAGGGGGTAGGAAACCATAAAGGCCCAACGGCCAGAAGCCGCCGGGCCAGTCGGCTACGGAAGGGGGGGTAGGGCGCGGGCTAGAAGCTCTTGTCCTGCACGCGCTGGCGAATCAGCGCCTTCAGGCGGTCGATGTTCTTGACTTCCTGGGTTTTAAGGTCCTGCCAGAACTGCTTGCTATCCTGCACGCCGGCCTTCTCGGCGTTGGCAATGCACTGGTCGTAGCGCCACAGGGCATCGAGGCGGTTGCTCAGGTCGTGGATGAGGTCGTGGGCGTGGTTGGGCAGGCCCTTGGTTTCGCCGATGTGCTGCTCGGCTTCTTGTTCGGGGGTTGGCATGAGTAAAAAAGAGAGGTGTAGGGTGAGAAATAAGTACTTATGCGATAGCTAATTAGTAGCCGCATCGGCCCGCACCAGGTGCAGGTCCTGCGCCCAGCGCTGAATTTCGGGGGCGTGGCGGCGCACGTAGGCGCTCAGCTTCTCGGTCTGCTGCCCGGCAAAGTAGCAGTCGGCCAGCGCGTAGAAGCACAGCTTGTACTCCGTCAGCAGCGGGGCGCGCTCGGCGGCGGGCGTGCCCAGGTTGCTGATGCAGCCGCGCAGGCGGGTGAGGGCGGTGAGCAAGGTGTTTTCGGCGGCCTGCATCTCGCCCAGGCGCACCAGGGCGGCGCTCTGGCCGTGGCTGGCGGCGGCGTAGTGGCGCACCAGCAGCGAAGCCGGCGGCGTGAGCGGCCGGCCGGGGCTGGCCGTCGGGCTCAGGCCCGTGACCACGGCCGCGTACTGGCCCGCCGCCTGCTCATACTGGCCGTGAGAAAGGGCGGCTTCGGCCTGGCCCAGGCAGACTTGGCTTTCGTGGTAGCTCATAAATTTGGCGGCCAGTTTGTGGTCAGAATATTGAAAATGAATTGATTAGTAACCTAAAACGGCACAACAATCTTGGCGGCCAGGTTGCGGCCGGGGCTGTAAATGCCGGACCGGCCGTTGGGCGAAGCCGCGTAGTACTCGAAGTACTTGAGGCGGTTGAGGTGAGCCTGGTAGGCCACGTTGAAGAGGTTGTCGCCTTGCAGCACCAGCTGCATGACCTCGCGGCCGCCCTTGGTGCGCAGGCTGGTGCCTACCCCCACGCCGCAGAGCACGTAGCCGGGAGTGCGGGTTTCGGCCCCATCCACGGCGTAGAAGCGGTTTTGGGTGGTCGTGGCATCCACCGTGAAGCGGAAGTAGGGGGCCGCGAAGGCGCTCGTTTTGCGGTCGGGCGCGGTGAAGCGCAGCTCGGAGCGCGACGACGGGGCCGGAATCAGGGGCAGGTAGCGGCCGGCATCGCCCACCCGCGCCCGCAGCTCGGGGTTTTGGTTGAGGCCGATGACCAGCGCCGCGCCGGTGCGCAGGCTCACCCAGGGCAGGGCGGCAGGGTGAATATTGAACGCCACCTCGCCGCCGTAGAGGTCGGCTTTGGCCTGCTGAAACTGGTAGGTCGAGTTGCCCACCGGGTCGCGCAGGGGCTTGCCGTTGGCATCAAACTGCTTGGCCTGGTAGATGAAGTTATTGACGTGGTTGTAGAACGCCTCCGCGCTGCCCTCAAAGTCGGGCGACTTATACAAAATCCCAATGTCTTCCTGCACGTTAAATTCGGGCACGAATGAGCGGTTGCCCAGGTAGATGATGTGCGCGCCGGGGTCGAGGCCGTTGGAGCCGATTTCAGGGATGTTCGGAGCCCGGTAGCCGCGCGAGATGTTGGCCCGCAGCACCAGCTTGTCGCCCAGGGCGTAGGAGCCGCCTAGGCTGGCCGAAACGCCCGTAAACGTGCGCTGGAAGGCGGCGAACTGCAAGTCCGCATCGGTGGTGCCCTGCCCCACGGCGTGGTCGAAGCCGTTGGCCGGGTTAGGCCCCACGTAGAAGTCGTTCCAATGCACGTGCCGGGTATCGTAGCGCAGGCCGCCGGTCAGCTCCAGCGCGCCGAAAGCCTTCTTAATCAGCCCGAAGCCGCCCAAATCAAACAATTTATAAGGCGGAATCGGAAAGTCGGTAGCGTTTAAGTGCTTGTTATCCTGGCTCATGCCGTTGGCCCCCACCGTAAACTCGTAGCCGTGCACGGCATCGAAGAGGTAGCGCGCCTGGTAGTTGACGGTCGTCAATTGCAGGTCGAGGCCCGGCTGGTCGGCGTCGGTGGGGTGGTTGAATTCCTGGCGGTGGTTTTGCTGCACGCCCAGCAGCGCCCGCAGCTCGCCCGGCCCCAGGCGCACCTCCGTGGTGCCGAAGGCCCGGTAGTGCTGAATGCGCTGCCGCAAGTCGCTGATACCGTAGCGTTGAAGCTCATGGTCGCTCACTATTGGCCGGTCCTTGATATCATCCTTATCACCCTCGAATAGTTGCCGGGTAAAGCGCCGGCTCAGCGAGTCGCGGCTGCCATCGGGGATTTCCTGGCGGTCGTCGAAAGTGGTTAGCCACAGGTGCGCGCCGCCCCACTGCTTCTGCACGCCCAGCATCCCGGCCACCTGCACCTCCCGAAAGCCGGTGTTGTACACCAGCCCGTCCACGGGGTTGCGGTAGTCGTGGGCCTGGCGGCGGCTGGCGCGCAAGCTGGTCTGAAAGCCATTCTTCTGGTAGTTGAAAGCCAAGGAGTTGCCAATCATGCCGTTCACGCCCTGGTACTCGGCCAGCGCCTCGCCATGCACCTCGCCGTCGGGGCCTTTGGGCAGGCCCGGAATCAGGTTTACTACCCCCGCCACGGCATCGGAGCCGTAGAGCAAGCTGGCCGGGCCTTTCACCACCTCCACGCGGTCCACAAGGTAGCCATCTACCTCAATGCCGTGCTCGTCGCCCCACTGCTGCCCTTCCTGGCGCAGGCCGTTGAACATGGTCAGCACCCGGTTGTAGCCCAGCCCCCGGATGAACGGCTTGCTGATGTTCGGCCCCGTCGTCACGGCACTCAGGCCCGGAATGCCGCGCACCGCCGCGTCAATGGCGTTGGAATTAGCATTCAGCCGAATTTCCTTCTGCGACATGGCCGCGATGGGCACCGGCGAGCGCCGGATTTCGGTGGCCCGGCCCACGCCGGTTATCACTACTTCGTTCAGGGTTTTGCCCTCCGCCGTGATTCTGATAATCAAGGACTTATTGGTGGGTAGGGTAACCGTAGGCGTCGCCGTGGCGTAGCCCACGGCGCTCACTTGCAGCTTCTGGGGGCCGGCCGGCAAGCCGGGCAGCGTAAAGTGGCCGTTTTCGTCGGCCGTCGTGCCCTGCGTGAGGGCCGGTATTGCCACGCTGGCGAAGGGCACCGGCCGGCCCTGCGCGTCCAGCACCAGCCCACGCAAAGGCGTCTGGGCATGGGCTAAAAACGGGATAAAGAATAGAAAGAGAAGAAGTTGCTTCATATAAGTAAGCAATAAAAAAAGACAAGGCAAAGCCGGCAGCGGCTGAAAAGCCACTTGAAAAAAGAATCCGGGTTGGGGGGAAATGAGGGGGGTAGGGTGCGGGGCTCGCCCCCGCCCGTCGTTGAACGACTGGCGCTGGTTTCGGGCAACGACGGGCGGGGGCAAGCCCCGCACCCTACATGCAAAATCCAGCCGTTACTTAAAAAGCAGGTAGCCGTTTACTCATTCCCAGCAAAGGTTTGGTAGAGCAGAAAAGCGTTCAGCACCAGGATGATACCCGCCACAGCCCAAGCAGTGAAGCGCAGCCAGGGCCGGTTCACGAACACGCCCATCTTGAGCTTGTCGTTGGTGAAAAGCACCAGCGGAATGACCGCGAACGAGAGCTGCAAGGAGAGAATTACCTGGCTGAGCACCAGCAGTTGGCCGGTGCCTTTTTCACCGTAAATAACCGCCACGATGAAAGCCGGCACCACGGCCAGCAGCCGCGTGACCAGCCGCCGCAGCCAGGGCCGCAGCTTGATGTGCAGAAAGCCTTCCATCACCACCTGCCCGGCCAGCGTGCCGGTGAGCGTGGAGCTTTGGCCCGAAGCCAACAGCGCAATGGCAAACACCACGCTGGCTGCGCCCGCGCCCAGCACCGGCGTCAGCAATTTGTGGGCGTCGGCGATGTCGGCCACGTCGTCGTAGCCCTTGCCGTGGAAAGCGGCGGCGGCCGTGACCAGGATGGCCGCGTTCACGAAAAAGGCCAGCCCTAGCGCCGTAGTCGAGTCGATGGTGGCAAACTTGATGGCCGAGCGCTTGCCCGTTTCGGTGGGCTCAATCTGCCGCACCTGCACGATGGCCGAGTGTAGGTACAGGTTATGCGGCATCACCGTGGCCCCCAGAATACCGATGGCCACGTAGAGCATGGCCGGGTTGCTGACCACCTGCGCCTGCGGCACCAGCCCGGCAGCCAGCCCCAACCAGTCGGGGTGCGAGGCAATAATCTCGTAGAGAAAGCAGACGAAGATGGTGAAAATCAACGCCATCACCAGGCTTTCAATTACCCGGAAACCCTTGCTCTGCAACAGCAATATCAGCAACACATCGAAGGTAGTGAGGACGATGCCCCAGGCGATGGGCAGGCCGAAAAGCAGGTTGAAGGCGATGGCCGAGCCGATGACTTCGGCCAGGTCGCAGGCCGCGATGGCGATTTCGCAGAGCACCCACAGCACCATTGCCACGGGCTTGGAATAGTGGTCGCGGCAGGCCTGGGCCAGGTCGCGCCCGGTTGCTACCCCCAGCTTCACGGCCAGGTGCTGCAAGAGCATGGCAAACAGGTTACTAAGCAGCACCACGCTCAGCAGCGTGTAGCCAAACTTGGCTCCGCCCGCGATGTCGGTGGCCCAGTTGCCGGGGTCCATGTAGCCCACCGACACCAGCAGCCCCGGCCCCCAGTAGGCCCGGAATTTTTGCCAAAAGGAAGCGCCCTCGCCCGGCACCGGGATGCTGCCATGCACCTCGCTCAGCGAAATGCCGCGGCGGGGGTGCCGCCAGCCCGGCTCGGGCGCAACAACAGCAACGGGGGGGGTAGCGAGAGGCGACACGGAATTGGTAGGGAGCGGCTGCAAAGGTAAGAAGATTTTTAGACTGGCCTAAAAATATTTTTAAACTTGCCTAAATACCCTCTTCTGGCCGAAAAAGTTTTGAGGGTGGAGGGTAGGCTTTAGGCTGCCGGCTACCAACGGCGGCTGGCTAAAGCCTACCCTACCCGCCTGAACTCCGCCCACCCCTGCCGACCTTTGCGGACCCAACCTGCTCGTTATGTCCGCATCGCCTGGCCTCAAGCGCCGCCTGGGCCTGCTCTCGCTGGTCGTGAGTATCGTCCTGGTTTTTACCAAGTTCTACGCCTACCGCCTCACCTTATCGCAGGTGGTACTCACGGACGCGCTGGAGAGCATTATCAACGTGTTTACCAGCGGCTTCGCGCTGTACAGCCTCTACCTGGCCGACTTGCCCAAGGACGAAAACCACCCCTACGGCCACGGCAAAATCGAGTATTTGTCGGTGGGCTTCGAGGGCGCGCTGATTTTTATCGCCGGCATATTTATCCTGTACAGCGCCACGCTGAGCTTTCTGCACCCGCACCCGGTGGCGCGGCCCGATTGGGGCGTGGCGCTGCTGGCGGGCACGGCGGTGGTCAATTTGGGGCTGGGCATGTGGCTGGTGCGGGCCGGGCGGCGGGTGCAGTCGGTGGCGCTGGCGGGCGATGGCAAGCACCTCTACCTCGACGCGCTCACGAGCATCGTGTCGTCGGCGGCGCTGGTGCTGGTGCAGCTCACGGGCATCATCCGCTTCGACGCGGGCGCGGCGCTGGCGCTGGGCGCTTTTATCTTATTCAATGGCTACCAGCTGGTCCGAAGCTCCGTGTCGGGCCTCATGGACGAGAGCGACCTCTCGACCGTGGCCGAAGTAATCGCCGAATTGCAGCGCCTGCGCCGACCCTGCTGGATAGATGTGCATAACCTGCGCGTGCAACGCTACGGCGCTAACCTGCACATTGACTGCCACATGCAGATGCCCTACTACCTCTCGCTGGAAAAAGTCCACACCGAAATCCACGAGGTCGAGGAATTGATTCGGGCGCGTTTCGCGGCCGTGGAAATTGAAATGTTCGTGCACGCCGACCCGTGCTCCTTCGCCGCCTGCTCGCTGTGCCACATGCCCGGCTGCCCCGTGCGCCGCCACGCGTTCGAGCACGAAGTTGAGTGGGACATTCACAATGCGGTGAAGGACGAGCGGCACCATTTGGCGAAATAGTGAGGTGATGAAATGGTGAATGGTGAATAAAAAGAACGTCATGCTGAGCTTGTCGAAGCATCTCGCGTGGTGAACTAACCTCAACCGTTCAACGATGCGAGCGAGATGCTTCGACAAGCTCAGCATGACGTTCTTTTTATTCACCACTTCACTATTTCGCCGGGCTGGTCCACTTGCTGTCCTTCAGGCGAAAACGCCAGGGTAGGGCCACGGCTTCCGTACCAGCATACTCCAAGCCCACGCGGGAGCTGGCAATAATATTTTCTTCCTCAATGATTTCGCCCGCGTCTTCAAGCCAAATATCTGGCCCGGTGAGCAGCTCGCCGTTGAGGGCGGGGGTAAGGCCGAGCGCCTGGCTGAGCACGCCGGGGCCGGCAGTGAGGTTGCGCGCTACTTTAGGCAGGCTGCGGCGGCGCAGCATCACGTCAATTCCCTCAAGCGGCTCGATGGCCCGAATGAGCACCGCGTCGGGGTGCCCGGCGTCGTGGGTAGTGATATTGAAAAGCGTGTGCACCCGGTACACGGTGTAGAGGTAGGCGTGGCCGCCGGGCTGATACAGCGCCTGCGCCTGCCGGGCCTTGCGCTGCAAATGCAGCGTGATGCTAGGGTCACCCTCGTGCCGGTAGGCTTCGGTTTCGACGATGCGACCGGTCGTTAATTCGTCATCAATAAGGGTGCAAATGCGCTTACCCAGCAGCTCGCGGGCAATGGTGAGCACGTCGGGGCGCTGGTAGAATTCGGGGGGTAGGAGCACGGGCGAAGGTAAGAAACCGGGGCCGCGAAGCTACTCCGCCAGCAGCTTAACCGGCCCCTTATCCAACCCAAAAAACGCTATTGCCCGCGCCGGGGTGTCGAGGTCGGCCGTGGTGCGGCCCAGCAGGCGCGGGAAGCGAAACCGGGGCTGCGGCACCACGTGGCCCCCGCCCCGCCCCGTAAACAGCTCCACCACGGGCTCACCATCGCGCCGCCAAGTGAGCTGCGCTACGGCCGTGGGGTCGGCGGCGCGCTGGTGGGGTAGCACGGTAGCTACGGGACTATCCGCCAGACCATTGCGCCGGGCGAAGGCTTCGGCCGTGGCCCGCGCCGACAGGGCCATACCCCGGTTGCCAAACCCAAACAGCGTCACCCTACCCCCCGCGTAGGGGCTGATGGGGTCCTGGGTGCCGGCCACCAGCAGCACCCGGGCGGTGGGTCCCGCCAGGGCACAGGTGCAGGATTCCGGCGGGGGCAGGTTGGCCCCGGCCGTGGCGATGGCCGCCACCAGGCGCGGCTCCTCCATCGCCAGCCGAAAGGCCATTTGCCCGCCGTTGGAAAAGCCGAAGGCATACGTCCGGCCGGGGTCGGTGCCGTACTCGGTCCGGCAGTGCGCCACCAGCGCCCGCAGGAAGCCCACGTCGTCCACGTTTTCGGTTTTGGCGGGGAAAGTCGCGGCGCGGCGGCAGTTATTCCAATTGCCCCGGTAGCCGTCGGGGTAGGCCACGGCGAAGCCATAGCGGTCGGCCAGCTCGTCCAGCTCGTAGCCCATCCAGCGCCGCAGCGTGGCCCCGTCCTGGTTGGAGCCGTGCAGCGCCAGCACCAGCGGCGCGCCGGGGGGTAGGCCGGCCGGCACGTAGGCGCGGTACGTGCGCCGGCGCGCGCCCACCAGCAGGGAGCCGGCTCGCGGGGTGGCGCTCAGCGGCGGCACGGCGGGCAGCGGGGCGTGGAGCCAATAGTAGTAAGTGGCAGCGCCCAGCAGCAAGCCGCCCGCCAGGGGCAGGCCGATTTTCAAAAATAAAGACATGATTATCAGGGAGTAATTACGGCTCCAGCACGATTTTGCCGGCGGGCCGGGTTTCTTCCAGCAGTCGGTGGGCCTCGGCGGCCTGGGCCAGGGGTAGCACCTGGGCAATGAGGGGGTGAAGCTGGCCTTCGCTCAGCCAGTGGAGCATGGCGGCGGCATCGGGCTGCGCGGCGTGCCAGTCCTTTTCCGACGCCACGAAGGAGGTTATCACCCGCTTACCGCCCGGCCGCAGCTTCAGCCAGCCAAACCGCAGCATGGTCGTCAGCAGCTTCAGCTGGGGGTGGCCGGAGCCCTGCAGGGCGTCGGAAACCCCGAATAGCACCAGCGTACCCGTGCGGCTCAGGGCCTGATACGAGCGCGCTAAGTGCGGCCCGCCGATGGGGTCGAGCACGGCATCGACCCCGGCCCCGCCGGTCAGGCGCTCAATTTCCCGCACGAAATCGGTTTTCCCGTAGTCAATGGGAATGCCCCCCTGCGCCCGCACCAGGGCCTGCTTGCCCGTCGAGGCCGTGCCAAACGCCTGGATGCCCAGCACCTGGGCCACCTGCAACACGGCCGTGCCCACGCCCCCGCCCGTCCCGTGAATGAGCACGCGCTGGCCGGCCTGGAGCCGGGTGTCGCGCGTCAGCAGGCGAAAAGCCGTCGCGTAGTTGAGCACCGCGCTCACGGCCGCCACGGGCGACAGCGACGCGGGTATCGGAATTAGTTGGCTGGCATTCAGGCAGGTATACGTGGTGTAGCCGCCCAGGCCGGGCAGGGCCGCCACCCGGTCGCCGGGCTTCACCCGCGTTACGGCGCGGCCCACGGCCTCCACATCGCCCACCAAATCGTAGCCGGGGGTGAGGGGAAAAGACGAGCCGGGCACCGCCCCCCGCCGCCGCATCACGTCGCCGTAGGCCACGCCGCACGCCCGCACCCGGATGAGGGCTTCGTGGGGCTGGGGCACCGGGATGGGCTCCTCGCGCAGGCGCAACTGCTCGGGGCCGCCTGGCCGGTCAATTACAATGCGCTGGTTCATAAGCTTATAAATTACTAGTAGCCGGACAGTTGACCGGGGTAGGCTCGCCGGCTCCGGCCGCGCAGCGCCGGGCTTCCAGCTCATTCAGGCTGTGCCGCAGGCGGCCGCGCAGCGCTTCCAGCTGGCGCATTTTCTCCTCCACTGCGGCCAGCTTTTCGGTGATGCGCAGCCGTAGCTCAGCGGGCGAAAGTCCTTCTTTTCCCCACAAATCCAGCCCGTCGGCAATCTCCGCCAGGGTGAAGCCCAGGTCTTTACCCTGCTGGATGAGCGCCAGCCGCGCCACGGTCGCGGCCGGGTAGCTCTTGTAATTGTTAAAGGCGGAAGGCCGGCCCGCCGCTGGCAGCAAACCCAGCTTTTCATAGTGCCGGATAGTATCCCGCGAAACGCCGGTCTGGCGCACGATTTCCCCGATGAGCATGGTGCGATAAAGTCGAAATGGGAAGCGGCGGGCCGAAGCGCACCCCAATAAACACCGTGGGGTATAGTCCACGGTCAAGGGTTTTTTAGTTAACATGACCAGACTATCAGCTATTTTTTTGATAATCAGCCACTTATTTTTCATTCCTACTGCCATAATTTTATAAAACCCTTGCCTACCCCAGTTGCGTGGGCGCGACCTACTGACGCACAAGCTAAAGCTTATGCTATATCCGGCGCTACCTTTGCGCCCGCCACGGTGACCAGACTCCTACCCACGGAGCGAGGTTGAAAAGGGAATCCGGTTCAATGCCGGAGCTGTCCCCGCAACTGTACGCGCTACATCGGGGTGGGCACCCCACGCCACTGCTGGCTTTGATTATCGCTTGATAACCAGGCTGGTGGGAAGGCCGCCCACCCGGCAGCGCAAGCCAGGAAACCTGCCAGGGCAATTCACAGGTTCAGCGCGCGCGGAGGACGCGCGGAGAACGAGCATCCCTACCCCACCCCGGCCCCGCGGCCGGGGGTAGGCGGGGGCGCTTGGCCTCAGCCCCGGCGGGGGTTTCCGGTTTTGGCCGGGAATTTTGACGGGGTTTTGGACTGAATTTTCGCCAGAAAATTTAGTTCGTGTTGGTTTTTAATTTTTTAGTAAAAATCTTTTTCGGCTCTTCGGGCCGGACGCGCGGCTGTGCCCTGGCGGCGCTGCTGGCGGCCGGCCCCGCCGCGCACGCTCAAACCGCGCCCGGCCGCCCTACCCCCCCCGCCCGGCCCGATACGCTCACCACCCGCGCCCACCGGCTGCCCGAGGCGCAGGTGCGCGCTGTGCGGCCCGAGCAGTTTGCCGTGGGCAGCCGCCGCTTGGAGGTAGATTCGGCGGTGCTGGCGCAGTACCGCGGCGGCACCGTGACGGACGTGCTCGGGAGCCGGCTCGGGCTCTATATCAAGAACTACGGGCCGGGGCAGCTGGCTACGATTTCGCTGCGTGGCACCTCTTCGCAGCACACGGCCGTGCTCTGGAACGGGCTGAATATCATGCTGCCTACCCTGGGTCAGAACGACTTGTCGCTGCTGCCCATTAGTGGCAATACGCAGCTTTCGGTGCAGCTGGGTCCGGCCGCGGCGCTCTACGGCAGCGGGGCGGTGGGCGGGGCCATCGTGCTGCGCACCGAGCCCGACTGGCGGCCCGGCGTGCGCGGCAGCGTGCAGGCCGATGCCGGCAGCTTTGGCCTGCGGGGCGGCAACGTGGAGGCCCGCGCGGCGGGTCCTGCCCTGGCCGTGCGCGTGGCCGCCAGCTACCGCGAAGCCCAAAACAACTACCCCTACCTGGTGCGCGAGCCCGCCGGCCTGGTGCGCTACACCCTGCAAAACGCGGCCCTGCGCCACCAGTGGAGCTTCAGCCCCGACCTGGCCTGGCGCGTGGGCACGGCCAGCGAACTGACCGCCTCGGTGTGGCTGACCGACGCCGACCGCGAGATTCAGCAGGGCACCAGCGTGGCCGGCTCCAACGCCCGCGAAATCGACCAGAGCCGCCGCCTGGTGCTAGGCTACCGGCGCGCCACGACTGGCGGCGGGCAGTGGTCGGTGCGCGGGGCGTGGTTTGAGGATATTATCAACTACTCCGACCAGGGCGCCATCAGCAACTCGCGGGTGCGCACCACCCAAAGCCAGGCCGACTACACGGCCCCGCTGGGCCCGCGCGCCAGCCTGCGCCTGGGCGTGGAGGCCCAGCACTTTGCCGCCCTGGTGGATGGCTACGGCGACGAGCCGATTGCTGAAAACCGGGCCGCCGCCTTCGCGCTGCTGCGCTACGACCCGCGCCCTACCCTCCGCCTGTCGGCCAACCTGCGGCAGGCGGCGCTGCCGGCGGGCCTGGCCCCCCTCACGCCCACCGTAGGCCTGGAGTGGGATTTATACCAGCCGGTTACGACGGCTGTTGATTCCCTACCCCCCGCCCAGCAGCCGGGCCTCACGCTCAAGGCCAGCGCGGCGCGCACCTACCGCGCCCCCACCCTCAACGAGCGCTACTGGCGGCCCGGCGGCAACCCCGACCTGCTGGCCGAGGCGGGCGGTGGCTACGAAGTGGGCCTACGCCAGCGCCTGGGCACGGCCGCCTTTTTGCAGCTGGAAAACGAGCTGACGGCCTTTTACCAGCTGGTGGACAACTGGGTGCAGTGGCTGCCGCTGGGCGCGGGCGGCACCTACACGCCGCGCAACCTGCGCCAGGTGCGCAGCCAGGGCCTCGAAGCCAGCTCGGCCCTGCGCCTGCGCCAGGGCCGCTACCGCGCGGCGGTAAGGGCCAGCTACAGCCTCACCTCGACCCAAAAAACGCAGGGCGTCGCTGCCGATACCGACCCCGTGGGCGTGCAGCTGGCCTACGTGCCGCTGCACCGCGCCACCCTCAGCACCGACCACGCGTGGCGCGGCTGGCTGGCCAGCGCGGCGTTCACCTTCAGCAGCTTTGCTTATACTGATGCGTCGGCTAGCAGCTTTTTGCCGGCGGTGGGGCTGCTGGGGGCCACGCTGGGCCGCACCGTGCCCCTACCCCACCGCACCGGCCTCACGTTGCTCGTGCAGAGCACCAATTTGCTCAACCGCGCCTACGACAGCTACCCGGCCCGGCCCGCGCCACCGCGGGCGTTCAGCGTCAGCCTGCGCTACGATTATCACTGATTTTCAACTTAATACTTTCTTTTTTCCGGCCGATTAGCTATCGGTATTTACCCTTTTCATGTATGAAAAAAACGCTTCTTTTGACATTGCTCAGCGCCGTGGTGCTGGCCAGCTGCGACCCTAAGCACGACCCCGACCCCGTAGTGCCCGCCACCACCGGCGTGTATGTGCTGAGCGAAGGCCAGTATGGTGCCGGCGACGGAGTCGTGAGCGCCTTCGACAAATCGACTAAAACGCTGGTCGTGGATGCCTTCGGGGCAGCCAATGGCGGCTCCAAGCTCGGCGATGTCATCCAGGATATGGGCGTCGTGGGCAGTAGCGGCTACGTGTGCGTGAATGCCTCTAATAAGGTGGAAGTGGTGAGCCTGCCCGATTTTAAGTCGGTCGCCACCATCCGCAACATTCGGCAGCCGCGCTATTTCGCCGCTACCTCGGCCACGCGGGGCTACGTCACGTCGTGGCGCGGGCCCTACACCAACTACCAGCCCGGCAAGGTGATGGTGCTGAACCTGACCACCAACACGGTTATCGACAGCATCACGGTGGGCCGCAACCCCGAGCAGCTCATCGCGCTCAACGGCTTGCTGTATGTACCTAACAGCTATGATAATACGGTGTCAGTAATTGATGCGACTACCAATAAAGTAACCTCTACCGTCACCGTTAGCGATGGCCCGCGCAACGTGATGGCCGACCAGGCCGGCAACATCTGGGCGCTGTGCTCAGGCTTCACGGTCTATAATTCGGTACCGCCATACAATATCATCAGCAGCACGCCAGCTGCCCTGGTGCGTTTTGCCACGGCCAGCCCGACTACGCAGCTCAAGCTGGCTTTTGTTGGGGGTAGCCCCACCCAGCTGCGCATCAGCCCCGATAAAACTCAGCTGTACTACGGCTTCAACGGGGCCGAATATCAGATGAGCACGACGGCCACTACGCTGCCCGCCACGCCCTTCATCCGCCGTAATTTCAATGGCTTTGGCATCGACCCGCGCGACAACACGCTTTACGCGGCCGTTTCGACCGGCTACACCACCAACGGCCGCTTTCTGCGCTACCCGGCCGCCGGCGGGGCCGCCATCGACTCGTTTACGGTGAAAGTAGGCCCCAACGGCTTCGTATTCTACTAAATCGCGGATTGAGCAGCTGGCGCGGATTTCGCGGATGCGAACGGCGCTAAACTGCTTTTTAACTCAAGAAGGCCTCTCTTTCTTCGCGAAAGAGAGGCCTTCTTGTTAGCAAGTCGTGGACGTGAGCGCCGTTCGCATCCGCGAAATCTGCGCTATCCGCTCAATCCGCGATTAGTGGTCGGCTACGCCGTCGTGGTTTTTGTCGGCTGAGCGGGCGGCATCTTTGTAAAGCTGCTCGCCCGTGGGCTGGCGATTGGTGTCCTTGGTGAGGCCAGCGGTGAGCGAATCGCCGTTGGGAGTGCCTTGGTGGCCAGACATATATTCCCCTTTAATCGACCCTTGCTCCACGTTGACGGCCCCCGGCTTTGTGCGGTCGTTGCAAGCGCTGAGAAGAAGAGGAAGGGCAAGAGCCAGCCCGAGCAAGCGGAAAGTGCGGGTAGTCATGGAATAGAAAAAATAGCGGCTACCCCCGGCGAGGGCAGGCAGTGAGGAAAAACCAGGCGCAAGGTACTACCGCCGCCCCGAGCCGCGGCCAGCACCGCGCGCAAAAGTTGGACGCCGCGCCCCGGTTGCGGCGCAGTTGCGGCGGCGGCGGTAAATTTGCCCCGATGGCTCGCCCTACCCCCCCTTCCCGCTCGCAAGGCTTGCGTCGCCGCCTGGCCGCCTATAATTGGCGCCGGGTGGGTGTGCTGGCCGCCATTAGCTTTGTGTTGAGTGCCAGCCTGGTACTGTATTTGTTTGGCTTCGGCGACCGGTTTTTTGGGCGGTTAGTGGCCGCGTTTTTCGTAGGTTTTTGTTTGTTATCCGTTACTTTTCTGGTGGTAATTCCGTTTATTGGGTGGGCCAGCACCCATTGGTTTGGCAAAAGCTGGCTGGGAGCTTCTACGCCGGCTCCGGCGCGCCGGGCCAGCCAGCCAACCCGCCAGCCGGCGGGGCCCCGTCGTTCACCTATTTTACCTTAATTCTACTCCGTGAAAACCACTCTGCTGCACATCAAAAATATGGTTTGCCCGCGTTGCGTCGAGGCGGTTCAGAACTTGCTGGTGAAAGCTGGCTACGAACCCACCAGCGTCACGCTGGGCACGGCGCAGCTGGCGTCCAGCACGCCCGTTGACCCCCGCGAGGTGGCCCCGCTGCTGCGCGAAGCCGGCTTCGACGTGCTCCTGGACCGCGCCGAGCAGCTGACCGAGCAAATTAAGGGCGTGCTGCAAGAATATCTGGAGCACCTGCGCACCGCGCCCGCGCCGCTCACGACCTCGGCTTTTCTGGCTGACCGCTTTGCCACTACCTACTCACACCTGAGCAAGGTATTTTCGCGCACCGCGAACCTCACCATCGAGAAGTACCTCATTCGCATGAAGATAGAGCGCGTGAAGGAGCTGCTCAGCTACGGCGAGATGACGCTGGTGCAGATTGCCGACCAGCTGCGCTACAGCTCGGGCCAACACTTGAGTAACCAGTTTCGGCAGGTGACGGGCCGCTCGGTGAGCGAGTTCCGCCGCATGCTCCAGCCCGACCGCCTCTCGCTCGACGCGCTAGGCTAAATAATTGTCCTTGCGAGCGTAACGAAGTGAAGCGCGGCAATCTTTCCTGCACGTTAGGGTTACTACCCCGACGATTAGGAAAGATTGCCGCGCTTCACTTCGTTACGCTCGCAAGGACAAATGTTTTATGCCTGGTAGCTCTTGCAGGCTTCGAGGCAGGCTTTGCAGGCCTCGGCGCACTGCTTGCAGTGGTCGTGCTGGTGCTTGGCGCATTCGTCGTGGCACTTCTGGCACAGCTCGATGCACTCTTTCATGATGTGGGGCGCGTGGGCCGAGTTGCGGGCGATGAAGGCGGCCGTGACCCGGCAGATGTCGGCGCAGTCGCGGTCGGTACGGATGCAGCCGACCATCATCTTTATATTGTCTTCCGAGAGGCAGGCGTCGGCGCAGTATTCGCAGGCGGCTACGCAGCGGGCCAGGGCATCGAGGACGGCGCGGTTTTCAACAGGGGCATTTTTCATACGGAAAAGGGAAAAGGAAGTAGCTGGCCACAGGAGCGGGCTGCTTCCTTGTACGGGAGGGGGTAGGCGAGGGTCGGTGTAAAGTGCGGGCAGGTAGCGTGCAGAATCCGGGGATTAGAGCAGAAAAGCCCGGATTCTGCACGCTGCCCGCCCTAACCTTTCGCTTCTGACAGGCTACTACCCGCCTGGTTTTCTCGTTAAGTGAGCAGTTGATTAACTGTGCATTACATGAGAATTTCTAGCTACTTGCCTCTGCTGGCCGCCGCCCTGGCGGCTACCCCCGCCCTGGCGCAACACGACCACCAGGCCATGCCCGGCATGACGATGCCCGCCGACACGGCCCACCACGCCATGAGCAGCATGCCAGGCATGGGCCTGATGAGCCACGCCTACTCGCGCCACCTGCCGATGTCGCGCAACGGCTCGGGCACGGCCTGGCAGCCCGACCAGACCGACATGTACATGTGGATGCAGCACAAAGGCCCCTGGATGCTGATGTACCACGGCGCGGCCTTCGGGCGCTACACCAGCCAGAACTTCAACCACGACGGCGCGCGCGGCCACGCCAATGCCGTGGACGGCCCCAACTGGTTTATGACGATGGCCCAGCGCCGCGTGGGCGCGCGTGGCCTGCTGAATTTCAGCCTGATGCTGAGCCTCGACGCGCTGACCGAAACGCGCGGCGGCTACCCGCTGCTGTTTCAAACCGGGGAATCTTATAAAGGCCAGCCGCTTATCGACAAGCAGCATCCGCACGACCTGTTTTCGGGGCTGAGCGTGGGCTACACGCATGCTTTTTCGCAGGATGTGGACCTGACCGCCTACCTGGGCTACCCAGGGGAGCCGGCCATCGGGCCCACGGCGTTTATGCACCGGCTCTCGGCCATGCCTAACCCCGACGCGCCGCTCTCGCACCACTGGACCGACGCCACGCACATCACCTACGGGGTGGCCACGCTGGGGCTGCGCTACAAGCAGTTTAAGCTGGAAGGCAGCAACTTCACGGGCCGCGAGCCCGACCAGTACCGCTTCGACTTCGACCGGCCCCGCGCTGACTCCTGGGCCGGCCGCCTCAACTGGAACCCTACCCCCACCCTGGCGCTGCAAGCGAGCCACGCCTACATCAAAAGCCCCGAAGACCTGCACCCCGACGAGAATGTGCACCGCACCACCGCGTCGGTGCTGCACAGCCGCAGCTGGGGCAACCGCCACTACATCGCGTCGTCGCTGGTGTGGGGCATGAATAAAACCCTGGGCAAAGGCCCCCAGCACGCCGTGCTGGCCGAAACCAACCTCACGCTGGGCCGGCCCACGTTTTACGGCCGCTACGAGTTTGTGCAGAAGGACAGCGAGGAGCTGAATTTTTACGTGGCCGGTGCCGATAACGCGTTCCAGGGAACGGTCTTTAACGTCAATGCCCTCACGCTGGGCAGCAGCTACCGCCTCACCACGCTGGGCGGCCCGCGCGGCCCCGAGTTGAGCGTGGGCGGCCAGCTCACGGGCTATTTTATTCCGCAGTCGCTGCAAGGCGGCAACTATCTGGGGGGCGGTTATTACGCGCCCGGCTATGGCCGCCTACCCCTCTCGGCCTCGGTGTACGTGCGCCTGAACGCGCCGTGGATGAAAGCGATGTAGGGCAAGAGCAGGGGGTAGGGAGCCGCCTGAGCGTGGCCCTGTTGGGCATTTGGTGATACCTTGCATCGGCAAAAAAACCCTGTCTTTTGCCGGTTCCCTACCCCTCTTATGCACATCTATTTTCCGGGCTTTCTAGTGGTGGCGCTCCTCGTTTCGGGGGCCGCTTCGGCCCAATCGCAGCCCGCCCTCACGGCTGCCGACTACGCGCGCGCCGAGCGCTTTATGGGTTACAATACCCAGGCCCTGATTGATGGCAGCGCCGGCCAGCCCCATTGGCTGGCCAACGACCGGCTGTGGTACCGAGTGCTGACGGCGCGGGGCAGCGAGTTTATCCTCGTGGACCCGGCCCGCAAAACCCGCACCGTGGCCTTCGACCATGCCAAGCTGGCGGCCGCGCTTTCCGCGGCCAGCGGCACCGCCTACGAGGCGGGCCGGCTGCCGTTTCGCGACCTCGATTTTTCGGATGATGAGAAGGGCTTTGCCTTCGCGGCCGGCGGCAAAAGCTGGAACTACGACATCGTGAGCGGCAAGGTGAGCCCCGGCGCCAAGCCGGCCGCTGCGCTCAGCGCCAATGCCGACAATGAAATCAACTCGCCCGATGGCCGGCTGGCGGCGTTCATAAAGGACGACAACCTGTGGGTGCGCGACACGAAAAGCGGTCAACTCACCCAGCTCACCACCGACGGGGCCAAGAACTACGGCTACGCCACCGACAACGCCGGCTGGACGCACAGCGACGCCCCCGTGCTGCGCTGGTCGCCCGACTCGCGCAAAATCGCCACCTTCCGGCAGGACCAGCGCCAAGTGAGCGATATGTACCTGGTGACCACCAACGTGGGCGCGCCCAAACTGAAAACCTGGAAATACCCGCTGCCCGGCGAAACCATCGCCACCATCGAGCGGGTAATTATCGACGTAAATCCGGCCAAAGTGGTGCGCCTGCAAGTGGCCCCCGACCCGCACCGCGGCACGCTCTCGGATGATATTTCGAGCAGCGGCACGTTTGACGACGTGGACTGGAGCGCCGACGGCAGCCAGCTGGCGTTCGTATCTACCTCGCACGACCACAAGCAGGAGCGGCTGCGCGTGGCTGACGCCGCTACCGGCGCCGTGCGCGAGGTGATGACCGAAACCGTGCCCACGCAGTACGAGTCGGGCCAGGGCGCCATCAATTGGCGCTATTTGCCCAAAACCAAGGAGGTCATCTGGTATTCGGAGCGCGATAACTGGGGCCATCTCTACCTCTACGACGCCACCACTGGCAAGGTCAAGCACCAGATTACCAAGGGCAACTGGGTGGTGACCAAGCTACTGCGCGTGGATGAGCAGAAGCGCCAGCTCTACTTCCTGGCCGATGGCCGCGAGCCGGCCAACCCCTACTTCACCCAGCTCTACCGCATCGGGCTCGATGGCAAGGGCCTGACCCTGCTCACGCCCGAAGCCGGCAACCACCAGGTGGCGCTATCGCCCTCGGGCCGCTACTTCGTGGACACCTACTCGCAGCCCGACAAGCCGGGCGCAACAGTGCTGCGCGCCGCCGATGGCAAGCTGCTGGCGACGCTGGAAAAGACCGATATTTCGCGCCTTACCGCCACCGGCTGGAAAGCTCCTACCCCTATCACGGTGAAAGGTGCCGATGGGCAGACTGATTTATATGGGCTACTATTCACGCCCACCACGCTGGAACCCGGCAAGAAGTACCCGATTATCAACTACATCTACCCCGGCCCGCAGGGCGGCGGCGTGGGCAGCTGGTCGTTTTCGGCGGCCCGCAGCGACCACCAGGCGCTGGCCGAGCTGGGCTTCGTGGTGGTGGTGATTGAAGGTAGCTGCAACCCGCTGCGCTCGAAAAGCTACCACGATGCCTGCTATGGTAATATGTATGAGAATACGCTCGCGGACCAGGTGGCCGGCATGAAGCAGCTGGCGCAACGCTACCCCTACATCGACCTGGCGCGGGCCGGTATCTGGGGGCACTCGGGCGGCGGCTACGCGGCGGCGGCGGCCATGTTCCGCTACCCCGATTTCTTCAAAGTAGGCATCTCGGAATCGGGTAACCACGAAAACCGCAACTACGAGGACGACTGGGCCGAGCGCTACCTCGGCCTGCTCAAAACCAACCCCGACGGCACCACCAACTACGATAATCAGGCCAACGCCACCTTCGCCAAAAACCTGAAAGGCAAGCTGCTGCTGGCCCACGGCCTCATGGACGACAACGTGCCGCCCGCCAATACGCTGCTCTTAGTGGAAGCCCTCACCCGCGCCAACAAGAGCTACGACCTGGTAGTGTTTCCGAACGCCCGGCACGGCTACGGGGCCTACTCGCCCTACATGACCCGCCGCCGCTGGGACTACTTCGTGCAGAACCTGGCCGGCGCTACCCCCCCGCCCAACTACGAGATGACGCCCCGGCCCGACCCGCGCAACGCGGCGCAGTAGCAGGGAGGTAGGGAACGCGAACAGGCACTGCAAATCCGGCTGCGGCCGCCTACCCCCCTCGTCAGCGGTGGATGTGGGCCGGCACGCGGTGGGGCTGAAGGCGGGGCCGGATGCAAGCGGTTGCGCCGCCACCTGGCAACCATTATGCCCAAAAGCTACTCTATCCGAGTGCCTTGGCCCCTCCTTTTTCTTATAGCTCTATGAAAACCTGCTGGCTGTTTGTGGCCTCTCTGCTCGTGCGCACTCAACTGGCCAGCTGGGTGCAGGCACTTACCCCGCCGCTCAACCTGAGCTTTGAGCAGGTGGACCAGCGCACGCACCTGCCCGCCGGGTGGTGGACCAGCCCAGGCGGCGGCAACCAGTTGGCTGCCAGCAACGGCTACCAGGTGGCCGCCGACTCGCTCACGCACCACGACGGCCGGCCGCTCGACCGGGCATCGCTCAAGCCAGTGGTGCAGTATAAAGCGGAGCAGGACACGGCTTTCCGGCGGCACTCGGGCATTGTGCTTGACCACCTGGCCGCGCAGCAGGTTGATAACCTGGCGGTGCTGGGCCGGGTGTGGGGCTTTGTGAAATACTACCACCCCGCCGTGGCCCGCGGCGACTATAACTGGGACGCCGAGCTGCTGCGCGTGCTGCCCCGCGTGCTCAGCAGCCCGACTGAAGAAGCCCGCAGCCAGGTGCTTAGCGCTTGGCTCACCAGCCTGGGGCCGGTGCCCGCCTGCCGCACCTGTCGTGAGCCCAAGCCTGAGAAAACGCGCCTGCAACCCGACCTAGCCTGGCTCACCGACGAAGCCCAGCTGGGCCCCGCCCTGCGCACACAGCTGGACTACCTGCGCCGCAACCGCAACCAGGGCCCGCACTACTACGTGAGCACTACGTCGGACGGCAACCCCATCTTTCAGCACGAAGAAGCCTACGCCGCCACCCCTACCCCCGATGCCGGCCTGCGCCTGCTGGCCCTGTACCGCTACTGGAACATGATTGCCTATTTCTTCCCCTATCGCTACGCCATCGGGGAGGATTGGCAGCGGGTGCTGCCCGAGTTTATTCCGCAGTTTGCCGCCGCCAGCACGCCCGAGCAGTACCGGCTGGCGGCGCTGGCCCTCATTGCCCGCGTGCACGACACCCACGCCACTATTTTCGACACCGACCCCATCCTGGCGGCCTACCGCGGCAAGTACTACGCCCCGGTGCAGGTGCGCTTCGTCGAGGACCAAGCCGTGGTAACTGCCTACTATAACGAGGCGCTGGGCGCGAAAACCACCCTGCAAAAAGGCGACGTGGTGACGCAGGTAGATGGCGTGAAAGTGAGCGACCTGGTGCAGGCCCGCCGGCCCTTGACCCCGGCCTCCAACGACCCCACCCAGCTGCGCAACATTGCCCAGGACCTGCTGCGCGGCCCCACCGAGCAGGTGGCGCTGGTGGTGCGCCGCGACGGGCGCGAATTTCCCGTTACCGTGGCCCGCTACCCCGGCAGCCAGCTAAACCTGGCCGTGGATGGCGGCACGCCCGACCCGCAGGCCCCCGCGTGGCACCTGCTCCCCGGCAACATTGGCTACCTGTCATTGGGCACCATCAAAAACAGCCAGCTGCCCGAGATTATGGCGGCGGCCCGGCAAACTAAGGGCTTGGTGATTGAT
Organism: Hymenobacter psoromatis; assembly: GCA_001596155.1. Lineage (NCBI taxonomy): Bacteria > Pseudomonadati > Bacteroidota > Cytophagia > Cytophagales > Hymenobacteraceae > Hymenobacter > Hymenobacter psoromatis. The sequence continues at coordinate 2,609,817 of CP014771.1, forward strand.
ATTCGCAACTACCCTTCTGATTTCGTGGTATTTTCGCTGGCAAAATACCTGTTGGCCCGGCCCACGCAGTTCGTGAAGTTCAGCGGGCCGCAGGTAACGTACCCTGGCGTATTCGTGTTCAGCCGACCGCTGACCCTACCCTCCGGCAAGGGGCCGGCCTACGCGGGTAAAATCGTGATTCTGGTGGATGAGCTGACGCAGAGCCAGGCCGAGTTCACCACGATGGCCCTGCGCACGGCACCGCGCGCCACGGTGCTGGGCAGCACCACGGCCGGGGCCGATGGCAACGTATCGGCCATCATCCTGCCCGGCAATATCAGCACCAGGATTAGCGGCCTCGGCGTGTATTATCCCGACGGCCGCGAGACCCAGCGCATCGGCATCGTGCCCGATGTGGAGGTGAAGCCCACCATCCAGGGCATCCGCGAGGGCCGCGACGAGCTGCTCGAAAAAGCCGTGCAGCTGATTGAGGCCAACTAGCGCCGGGGGGTAATCACTTTAACAGGAGCCCTTACCCCCAACACCTGCTGGTTATGTCTTACTATTTTAGGACTTACGCACCCGCCCGTTATTGGAGTTAAATTTCAGTCCGATGCTAACACAAGCTAAATACATTGATTTTTTATTAAATACGCCCAGAAATTATACTGGCACGCATTTAGCCGCGCATTTGCCAGGGGTGAGCCACGACCAGGTGTATCGTTTTCTGCGCGATAATACCGTTAGCTCCAAGCAGTTGCAGGATTTAGTAATGCCCTTGCTGGCGGACTCACCCGAAGCCTTTCTGCTGGTAGATGATAGTGTGCAGGATAAAAAATATAGCCGTTTTATTGAAGTCGCACAATGGCACTATTCGGGCAACACCCACGGCGTGGTCACGGGAATTGGCTTGGTCAACCTCGTGCATAGCAGTGAAGAAAGTGGTGATTTTTTGCCGCTTGACTTCCGGGTATATGCTCCCAGTCAGGACGGTTTGACGAAAAATGCCCATTTTCAGGCGCTGTTCGAGCAGGTCGTGCCGGCGGGTAAAATCCAGGTCCGCACCCTGCTCTTTGACAGGTGATAGGCCAGCAGCGAGAACCTAAAAGTGATTCAGCGAGCCGGGTGGACGTTGTTCACCACCTTGAAAATGCGCTTCAAGCATTTGGCAGCAATCGGTTAGTGAGCGTGAGCCAGGAAACGGGCTATCAGGCGCTGGATAGGTTGGAAGCGCCTGCCGAAGGCTGGAGCCGGGGCCTGGAAGTGCGGGTGCAACAGGTCCCAGTCGGGCTGAAACTCTTCAAGCTGGTTGCCACAGAGGGCAGCAGTGAAGGGGGGATTACCAATCACTTGGCAGCTCATCTGAACCGGGAAATGGTCATTGAAGCCGTGCAGGTACGCTGGCACTCAACTACCTCAACCTGATGATAGTGCGCGGGCACTACAACCCGCAGCTGGCCCTGCCGTACACGCCGGGGGCCGACGGTGCGGGCACAGTGCAGGCCGTGGGCGCGGGCGTGACCGACTGGCAGCCCGGCGACTGGGTGACCACCCACTTCATGCAAGACTGGCTGCAAGGCCTCCCCAAGCCCCACTCGGCCGATGCCAACCTGGGCGTGAAGCAGCCCGGCGTGCTGGCCGAGTACGTGGTGCTGCCCGCCGTCGGCGTGGTGCGCACCCCCGCCCATCTGAGCAGCGCCGAGGCCGCTACGCTGCCCATTGCCGGCCTCACCGCCTAGTCGGGGCTGATTGAGTACGGCCACCTGCGCGTGGGCCAGACGGTGCTCACGCAGGGCACCGGCGGGGTGTCCATCGCGGCGCTGCAAATCGCCAAGGCCGCCGGGGCGCGGGTCATCGCTACCACCGGCAGCGACGAGAAGGCGGGGCAGTTGCGGGCGCTGGGGGCCGACGAGGTGATTAACTACCGCACCACGCCCGACTGGCCCGCCCAGGCCAAAGCCCTCACCGGCGGCGAAGGCGTGGACCTGACCATCAACACCGTCGGCGGCGACTCCATCCAGCAGTCGCTGCAAGCCCTGCGCTTCGGGGGCCAGGTGGGCTTCGTGGGCGTGATGGGCGGCCTGGAAGCTAGCTTCAACGTGCCGCAGACCTTCGGGCAGTACGCCACGCTGAAGGGCTACTCGGTGGGCAGCCGGCAGATGTTCGAATACTACGTGCAGGCGCTGGAAATCAACGCCATCCACCCCGTCATCGACCGCACCTTTCCGCTGGCCGATACCCTGGCCGCCTTCCGCTACCTGGAAGGGGCGGCCCACATGGGCAAAATCGTCATCAGCCTGTAGGCTAATGGGCCGGGCGCGGCGGCCGGTAAGGGGCCGGCCCCGGCCGCTCGCCGCCGACCACTGGCCCACCGCCTGACCCCCTGGCTTGCTTTCCCATTAGGGGTTGCATTAGTAAGTGGACCAAGAATTACGCCAAGCAAACAAGCCGCTGAAATACAGCGGGTTTCGAGTTCATTTCCCGCTCACCAGCGCCCCTCTTCGTGACCAGCAATTCGTTGCCCCCGAGCTTGCCACTTGGTTTTGAAGGCTGGTTTCTGGCCTTTAACTGCTTAGCATAATTCTTGGTCCACTTACTAACGCAACCCTTAATTAAACGACTGCCGGAAGGCCAGCGGCGAGCGGTTGGTTTTGGCCTTGAACAAGCGGCTGAACGACTGCGGGTGCTCAAAGCCCAGCGCGTAAGCAATTTCACTCACCGACAAGTCGGTCGTGGCGAGTTGGGTCTTGGCTTTTTCCAGCACTTTCTCGTGGATGTGGTACTGGGTGCTGTGGCCGGTCAGCACCGTGAGTAAGCTGCTCAGGTACGTGGGCGAGACGTGCAGCTGGTCGGCCACGTACTGCACGGTCGGCAGCCCAGCTTGCGGCAAGGCCCCGCCGCGAAGGTAGTCGGTCAGCACGGTGTCCAGGCGTTGCAGCAGGGCGTGGTTCGCTATTTTCCGGGTCAGGAACTGCCGCTGATAAAACCGCTCCGAATAAGTAAGTAACACCTCCAGCTGAGCGATAATGACGTCCTGGCTGAACTTGTCCGGGTTGGCCAGGTATTCGTGCGCCATGTGCTGGATAATGGCCGTAATCGTGCCCTCTTCCCGCTCGGAAAGGTGCAGGGCTTCGTTTACCGAGTAGTTAAAGTATTCGTACTGTTTTATTTTCTTCGCCAGCGGCGTATTCCACAGAAAATCGGGGTGGACCACGACTACCCAGCCCGCGTGGCGGCGCCCTTGGTCCGCGTCAAACTCCACGCTAAAGACCTGGTTGGGAGCCACGAACGACAGCATGCCTTCGTCAAAATCATACGCCTGCTGGCCGTAGCGCATCTTGGCCCCGAAGTTCTTTTTCAGGGAAATGACGTAAAAATCGGTGACGAAGCTGACCGGCTCGTGGGCGGGCAGCGGCGCCAGGGTGGCCAGGTCGATGACGCTGAGCAACGGGTGCGCGGGCGCGGGCAGGTTGGCCCGCCGGCAGTACTCCGTGATGGTTTGGAAGCGGTACGGCGGCGGGGTGGCCATGAGCGGCGGCGGATTAGGACTGGTGATAGGCAGCGGCGAATTCTTGGGCAAAGTCGGCCATCTTGACCGTGCCCAGCACCGCGGGCCGGTGGCGGTAGTAATCAGCATCCACCAGGCCGCGGTGGATGCCGGCGTTCATTTCCACCAGGGCTTTGGCGGCCGGTTCGGGGACGTTGAATTGGGCCAGCCCGCTCAGCATCTCCTGGTCGGACACCAGCAGCCATTGCAGCTGCGGCTGGCCCACGGCCTCGCCCAGGATGCGGGCCACCTCGTGGCAGGTAAGTTCGTCGCTGGCCACGTAGCGCACGCGGCGGCCCGCGGCCGGCGTGGTGAGTTCTTCGGCCACGGCTGCCGCGATGTCGCGGGGCGACACCCAGACGGCTTGGTCCGCGCCGCCGTAATTACCGGCCATCACCCCCCGGCTTTTTATTGAGGCAAGGTGTTGGTACAGGTTGTTGTAAAAGCCCACGGGGCGCAGGTGGGTGAGGGCGATAGCGGCCGGTAACTCCCCGAAGATGGCTTCGGCCAAGTGATGAAACAGCAGCGCCCCGCTGCCGGCGGCCAAGTCGGCCCCGACGCTGCTCAGCTGCACGACGCGCGGCACGCCCGCCTGCCGGATGGCCCCCACGTAGTTCGTGGCGAGCTGCCGCGCCGCGGCCATAAAGTCGAGGGCCGGGTCGAAGAAGTTGAACGGGGGCAGCATACAATAGACTTGCTAACAACTGATTAGCAAGTTTTTACGTACATAACTAGACTTGCTAACAACTGATTAGCAAGTTTTTACGTACATAACTAATAAATTCTACTTACAACAAGCATTTTCTATGCCATCCAGCATTTATCACAACGCTATCAATGATAGGCAGTACAAAGCAGCAACTGGTCTTTCGCTAGTAGAGTTTTCGGCACTTTATGAGCATTTCGCTCCTTTATATATTCCCAAGGAACCCCCACGTTATGCCCGGCAGGTGCAACCTGTTTTAACGGACAAAAGAGAGGCACTTTTTTTTGTTTTGCACTATCATAAAGCGTATCCCACTCTTCAAAATATGGGCATGTATTTTGGTATTTCAGACGCAGCCGCCAGCATGTATCTGGAACTCCTTAAGCCTCACTTACAAGCGGCTTTACAACAGCAAAAAGTACAAAATACTTTTATGGAAAGGAATCAGGAGGCCGTTAATGAGCAATTTGCAGGCATAACTGACCTGGTGATTGATGTAACCGAAGTGTCAATCGAACGCGCTGTTAATCAGCAAGTTCAAAAAGAGCATTACAGTGGTAAAAAAAAATTCACACCCTAAAATGGCTAATTATTTGCACCCTTGATAAGCGAATTTTATTCATTAGCAAGGCCTACCCTGGGCATGTACATGATTTTACTATTTTTAAAGATATTTTTGGCGGAATTGATTTGAGTGCGTATCGGCTGCATGTCGATTCTGGCTTTACAGGCATAACAAAAGCAGTCAAATGCAAAGACGTTTGGATTCCGTATAAAGCGAGCAAATATCATCCCTTAACTAAGCTACAAAAAGCAATTAATTCGCTCTTTTCACAGGTAAGAATAGCTGTTGAAAATGCCATTGCTAAGGTGAAATCATTCTTTATATTACGCATCGAAAACCGAATGAGACAAAAGGCTAAGTTTACCGATGCCATACGAATTTGCACCGCATTAGCAAATTACAAAATGACAGGTTTATAAGTCAAGTAATTGATAATAAGTAGTTAGTAACTCTAATACACCGCGTCGGCCCCGGCAAACGTGGCAGCGAGAAACGGCGCGTCATGTAGCGAGCCAATGGCGGCGGTGGCACCCAGGGCCGCAATGGCGGGTTGGCGGTCGGGCTGGCAGCTGATGACGGTCACGGCGTGACCTTGGTGCACCAACTCGGTGGTCAGGGGCTGGCTGATGTTGCCAAGCGAACCGGTTACGATGATTTTCATAAGGCAAAGTTCAGACCAGCTACCACCGCTGCCGTAACCAACTCTCCGGTTGTTGTAGCCGAATTTATCGCATCAGCCGGCCGGCCGGCGTGTCGGTCCGGGTGGAAAGCACCCCAGCTGCTAGCCCAGCCGGAGCGCCTTTTTTACCGGTTTACGACGGTCGGCAAGGCGAAATGAACCCCGGTCAACTGCTCGGAGACAGTCCAGAGCCGCGTGGCGAGTTCTCCGTTCTGGGCGGTTTTGGAGCTTTTGATAAGCTCAGGAGCCCCGCGCATGTGGATAAAATCCTTCGGCCCGGCAAAGCTGTTGCCCGGAATGGCGGCGACGGCTGCGTAGAGCACCGGGAGCGCGCCCATTTCCGAACTCTGGGCCAGCAGGCGCACCATCAGGCGGGTGACGAACCCAGTTGCCTGGTCGTAAATGTTTGAGGCCACAAACCCGGGGTGCGCGGCCATCGCGAGGACGGGCGAGCCGGCGGCGCGGAGGCGGCGCTGGAGTTCGGCGGTGAACAGCAGGTTGGCTAACTTCGAGTTCGCATACGAGCGGGACTCATTATAAGGGGTCCGTTCCCAGTTGAGGTCGTCAAAGTTGAGGCGGGCCATGCGTTCGGCCTGGGAAGCCAGGGTCACCACCCGGCCAACGATAGAAGGCAGCAGCAGGTTGGTCAGGGCAAAGGGGCCGAGGTGGTTGGTACCGAATTGGAGTTCGAACCCGTCGGCCGTGCGGCGGAGGGCGGGGGCCGTGATGCCGGCGTTGTTGATGAGCAAGTCAATCGGGCCATCCCAGGCAGACGCGAAGGCGCGCACCGAATCCAGGCTGGCGAGGTCGAGTTCCCGCACCTCCGTCACGCCGGGAATGGTGGCCGCGGCCTGCGCGCCTTTGGCCGGGCTGCGGACGGCGAGCACCACGCGGGCCCCGTGCGCGGCCAGCGTTTTCGCCGTAGCGAGGCCGATGCCGCTGTTGGCCCCGGTTATGATGACGGTCTTGCCGGACATATCGGGCACGAACGCAGTGGGTGAAAGGGGCGTGGCTTCCATTGGATAAGTTGTTTTAATAACTGGTGGGCGAAAGGTTTCCGGCTTGGGGCCGGGGTGCGTAAGCCACGGGCGGGCCAGTGCCCCCGGCAGCCGGCGCAAGCGCAAGGCAACTTACTATTCCCCGCCCTACCCATGCCCTGCCGAACGTCCGGCTTACCGGATGACTTCTGTCAGGGGCCGGCTGCTGGGGCCGGGCGAACCGGTTACGCTGATTTTCATACCGCAAAGTTCCCCTGCATCAGCCCAGTCGCCGTAACCAAATCTCCGGTTGTTGTAACCGAATCTGGGTGATGTTAAACGAATAGGGCAAAACCTCCGAGTCGGAGGTTTTGCCCTATTAGGTCCCTCTCAGAAAACGGAAAATATAGCATGTCAAAGGAGTGAGTCGGGTAAATCGCCTTGGTTTGGCTACAAAAAACCGTGGTTAGGCTACAGGCCCCAAATGGCGGCCGGAGACCTTTGTGGGGTCACTAACTTACTACCATCATGACCCCTAAGCAGGAAACTTCCCGCGCTGGCGCTACGCCAACGTCAACGCCCGTCCCCACCGCTAGCCCAACGGCGCACCCCACGTCGGCCAGACCCGTCGCCCTAGTCACGGGGGCCAATCAAGGCATCGGCCTACAGATAGCCAAAGACCTCGTCACCCACGGCTTCACGGTGCTGGTCGGCTCGCGCAACCTCGAGCGCGGCCAGGCGGCCGCCCAGGAGATTGGGGCGGACGCTATCGCGCTCCAACTCGACGTGACGGACCGCGGGTCCATCGCCGCCGCCGCCGCCCGCATCCGCCGCGAGTTGGGCCGCCTCGACGTGCTGATTCAGAACGCGGCTATCTCCAATACGCGCAAGGGCCAGCTGTCCCTCCAGGAGTATGCGCAAATATCCCAGCCCAGCAATGCCTCCCTGGATGAGGTGCGGGCCGTGTGGGAAACTAACGTGTTCGGCGTGCTGGCCGTGTACCAGGCGCTGCTGCCCCTGCTGCGCGAGGCCCCGGCCGGCCGCATCGTCAACGTGTCGAGCGGCGCGGGCTCGCTGACCTGGATGGGGGACCCGGCTAACCCCTACCACAAGGCCTTCGGCCCCGTCTACCCAGCCTCCAAGACGGCGCTCAACGCCCTGACGGTGGCGATGGCCATCGAACTCGAATCGACCGGCATCAAGGTCAACGCCGTCTCTCCGGGCTTCACCAAGACGGCCCTCAACGGCTACGAGGGCACGGAAACGGTGGAGGAAGGAGCCCGTGAGGCCGTGCGCGTGGCCCTGCTCGGCCCGGACGGTCCGACCGGCACGTTTACGCACGCTACCCTCGGAACGCTCCCCTGGTAGCTGCTGCTCTTAAAAAAGCCTGGCAAACGGCGGAGCAATCATTCCCGCCCGGCGGCCTAAGCGCCGCTGGGGCCTAACGGGCGGGGATGATTGTTCCGCCGTTAGGCGTAAATTCAACCGACTGGCCGGTGGCTTTTGACGTACTGTTGCCTTTGGAATAATGAAAAAACAAGGAGAGGCCGTGCATAAATTTGAATCGCTATCCGAGTTACACCGGGCATTGGGCTTGCCGAAACCCCTGCACCCGCTCGTAAGCCTGGTGGACAACCGGGATAATAAACTGGTGCCCAACTAATTACCCAGCTCGTTTAGCCTGAATTTTTACAAGATTGCGTACAAGCCTAATTTAGAGGGAAGATTCAAGTACGGGCAACATTTTTATGACTTTGACGAAGGGGGCTTGTTTTTCATCGCTCCTAATCAAGTAAGCGGGGGCCACCCGACGAACGGGGACCATTCGGGCTACACGCTGCTCATTCACCCGGATTTCTTTTTGCCTTACTCCCTGGCCAAGCGCCTGGCGCACTACGGCTTCTTCTCTTACGCCGCCAACGAAGCCCTGCATCTATCGGAGCAGGAAAAAACGACCATCCTGGCCATTTTCAACCTCATGGGGGAAGAATTGAACAGCCGGATAGATGAGTTTAGTCAGGATGTCTTGATTTCCCAAATTGAGCTGCTGCTGAATTGCGCCAATCGCTTTTACAAGCGCCAATTTATTACCCGCAAAGCCGTGAGCCATGACTTGTTGCAGCAAGTGGAGGAGGTATTAGCGGCCTGCCTAACCAGCGAAAACCCCGTGCACCACGGGATACCGACCGTGCATTACCTGGCGAGCTGCGTCCATTTTTCGCCCAATTATTTAAGTGATATGCTGCGCGCGCTCACCGGGCAAAATGCGCAGCAATACATCCATCAGAAGCTCATCGAGAAGGCGAAGGAAAAATTAGCCACGACCCACTTGACCGTCAGCGAAGTGGCGTATGCGTTGGGCTTCGAACATCCCCAATCCTTCAGTAAATTATTCAAACTAAAAACAAACCTTTCGCCCTTGGCATTCAGACGCTCTTTTAATTAAGCCCGCCGTGGCCGGCATCCTGGGGCACTATGGAGGTACGCCAAGTGAGCGAGGTAGCAGGAAATGATTGACTTCCTTAACGTGCTATATCTTCCGTTTTCTGAGAGGACCCCCTATTCGTTTAACATCACTCTACCGTTGAGGTGCAGCCCAACGGCTTTCACCCTCTCCGTAATCCCTCCCAACCACCGGGGCCAAGAGCTTAGAGTAATTTTATCCCCCCGCCACTACGAAAAGGCCTAATAGGCATCGATTGGCAAGCGCTGACCCATGCCTGGTGGCAGTTGTTGCTGCACTTTCCGCTTCCCGATGCGGCTTACTATGGTCTGATGGGCCTGCTTTTTTTGTGGGTGCGCGAGCGCACGGGCTCATTATGGGCTGCCATAGCCTCGCACTGCCTAATGAATACTGTCCTCACCATTGGCCACGCGATAGGCTGATAGCCAAGCAAAAAAATCAGTCGCCCGGCACCTCGGCCCACAGCAGCAGCGCTTCGGAAAGCGGGCTCACGTCCAAGTCAATAAACCGCACGCCGTAGCGCAGCTCGTCTTTTTCCACGATTTCGCGGCTACCCAGCCTGATGACGCGGCGCAGGCGCTGGGCGTTGCGCCAGTCGCCCAGCGCCACGGCATCGGCGCAGGCAAAGGCCATGGCCGGAATGCCGTAGCCCAGGATGAGCGGCCCACTATCGACGTCGCCCGCGCTGGTGGCATAGCGGCTGGGCCACTTGCGGTAGAGGCGCAGCACGCCCAGGTTGGTGCTGCCGCTGGCCTGGTAGCGCTGGTACTGCTGCCGGGCAAACGCCGAATCGACCCCCGCCAGAAACCAGATGCTCCAGCCCAGCATGGAGCCGCGCGGGCCTTCGCTGGCCCTACCCCCCTCATCAACCCGCGAGGCCAGCAGGCCGGTTTCGGGCGCGAGCCAGTGGGCTTGCGCCCACGCTGCCCAGCGCCGGCCCGCCGCCGCGTAGGGGCTGCCCGTGAGGCGGCTGTGTAGCGCCAGCGAGGCCAGGGCCACGGTGTTGTCGGGCAGCCAGCGCAGGCCGGGGTAAGATTCCAGGTTGCCGGCCGGCTCGCGGCCGTAACGCCGGTAGAGCGCCGCCGATAGCGAGTCGTGCAGCGGGCCGTAGGGCGAGGCGGGCATCAGTTGCCGGTGGCAGCCCAGCATCAGGTTGAGGTGGCCCAGGTACAGCACCGAGGGGGGTAGGGAATCGAGACCCGCCGGCTGGCCCGACGGCGGCCAGCCGGCGGCGAAGGGCTGGCAGATGGGAGCCGCTAGCACTTGCCTGATAGCCAGCTCCGTATAGCGGGCAGCTTCGGGCCGCAGGCTGGAGTTTTGCCGCGCCAGGTTGGCCAGCGCATAGGTGGTGAACGCGAGGGTGAACAGGCCCCATTCCGGGTTTTGCTGCGTCAGCTCGCCCAGCGCCGTGCCCCGCCCGCCGCCCGCCCGAATAACGCGCTCCAGGTAGTTGAGCCGCAGGCGCACATTGGCCGGGGGCGGCGGGGCGTAGGTCGGCCAACTGAAGCTGAGCCAGACCAACGCCAGCAAAGCCAGGGGTAGGAGCCAGCGGGCAAGTCGTTTCACGAGAGAATTCATAGCAGCGCAATTCTAGGGGCAGCAGCTGTTCCTTACGTCGGGGCGGGGCGGCGGAATTTTGCTGAAAGTAATTCACTAGTAGCACATAGTCAGGCCCTGCTTTACGCGCTTACCTTCAGCCCTATGAAAACCGCTATCCTCCTGCGCACCGCTGCCGCCTGGCTGCTTACTTCAGCCGCCGCCGCCCAAACCCCTGCCGCGCCGGTCGGCCTTTGGCAGGGTAGCCTGAAAGCAGGGGCCGGCACCGAGCTGGCATTATTTTTTGACCTGAAAGGCCAGGCCCCTACCCTGACCGGCACGCTGAGTGCGCCCCAGCAAACCGCTAAGATATTGCCGCTGAGCAGCGTAGTGGTGCGCCACGACAGCCTGCTGCTGGGGACCGACGTGCTGCACGCCCGCTTCGCCGGTCAGTTTTCCGGCGACGGGCAGCAGATTACCGGCACCTGGTTTCAGAGCGGCAGGCAATTTCCACTGGTGCTGCGCCGCGGCACCGCCGCAGCCGAGGCGGCGGCTGTGCCCCGCCGCCCGCAGGAGCCGCACGCCCCCTACCCCTACCGCAGCCAGGAGCTGACTTTTCCGAACAAAACGGGCGGCTTCGACCTGGCCGGCACCCTCACGCTGCCCGCCGGCAAGGGGCCGTTTCCGGCCGTGGTGCTGGTGACGGGCTCGGGGCCGGAAGACCGCGACGAAACCTTGTTTGGGCACAAGCCCTTCCTGGTGCTGGCCGACTACCTCACGCGCCGGGGCTTCGCGGTGCTGCGCTACGACGACCGGGGCGTGGGCCAGTCGAAAGGCACGTACAAGGGCGCGACCACAACCGATTTCACCACCGACGCCCTGGCCGCGCTGGCTTACCTGCGCACCCGCCCCGACATCCGGCCCCGCCAAGTGGCGCTGATGGGCCACAGCGAGGGTGGCCTCATTGCCTGGGAGGCCGCGGCCCAGCCCGGCGGCCCCGACCTAGTGGTGTCGTTGGCTGGCCCCGGCGTGCCCGGCGATGCCATCCTGCTGCGCCAGCAGGCCGATATGGCCCGCGCCAGGGGGGCCGACTCGGCCAGCATCGGTACCAACTTCCGGCTGCACCGGGCGCTGTTTGCGGAGCTACGCAGCCAGCCGGCCTACCTGCCCGCCGACCAGCTCATCACCAAGCTTACCCCCAGCATAAAGCAGCAGCTGCCCGGCCTCAGCGCCGAGCAAACCCAGCAGCAGATAACCCAGGCCGCCCGCGTTTTCACTGACCCGTGGATGCGTTCCTTTTTGCGCACCGACCCCGCTACGTATCTGGTAAAGGTGAAATGCCCCGTGCTGGCCCTCAACGGGGCCAACGACCTGCAAGTGGCCGCCGACCAAAACTTGCCCGCCATCGCCCGCGGCCTGCGGGCGGCCCACAACCGCGACGTAACTACCCGCACCCTACCCCAGCTCAACCACCTCTTCCAGACTGACCCTACGGCCAAGAGTCAATATGCCAGTATTGAGGAGACGTTTGCGCCCAGCGCGCTGCAACTTATCTGCGACTGGCTGAGCTCCCATACCAAGTAGGGTGCGGGGCTTGCCCCGCCCGGCGCTGAACGAAATGGGATGAGGCTTACCCTACCCGTCGTTAGACGAAACAGATGCGAATCGTTCAACGACGGGCGGGGGCAAGCCCCGCACCCTACACCAGTTTTTTCTCCACCAGATACTCCGCAATCTGCACGGCATTCGTCGCCGCGCCTTTGCGCAGGTTATCGGCTACTATCCACATATTGAGGGTGTTGGGCTGCGTATCGTCGCGGCGTAGGCGGCCTACCAGCACGGCGTCGCGGCCGTGGCTATCCTTGGGCATGGGGTAGCGATTGTTCTGCACGTCGTCCACCAGCTCTACCCCTTCGGTGCGGCGCAGGATGTCGCGCACTTCTGCCAGGTCGAAGTCGTGGGCAAACTCCACGTTCACCGCCTCCGAGTGGCCGCCCAGCACGGGCACGCGCACGCAGGTGGCGGTGACGCGGATGCCGTCGTCGCCCATGATTTTCTTGGTCTCGTTCACCATTTTCAGCTCCTCCTTGGTGTAGCCGTCGGGCTGAAACACGTCGATGTGGGGCAGCACGTTCAGGTCGATGGCGTGGGGGTAGGCGGCGTTGGTCACGGGCTGGCCGGCGCGCTCCTGCAGGAGCTGGTCCACGGCTTTTTTGCCGGTGCCGGTCACGCTCTGGTAGGTGCTGATGACGAGGCGCTGGACTTGGTATTTTTTGTGTAAATCATTGAGCGCCACTACCAATTGAATGGTCGAGCAGTTGGGGTTGGCGATAATTTTATCGTCCTTGGTCAGCACGTTGGCGTTCACTTCGGGCACCACCAGCTTCTTGCCGGGGTCCATGCGCCAGGCCGAGGAATTGTCCACCACCGTGGTGCCGACTTCGGCAAACCGGGGCGCGAACTCCAGCGACACGCTGCCGCCGGCCGAAAAAATGGCAATGGCCGGGCGCGCCGCGATGGCGGCTTCCATGCTCACCACGGGGTAGTCTTTGCCCTGAAAATGAACCAGCTGGCCCACCGATTTGGCCGAGGCTACGGGCAGTAATTCGGTTACCGGAAACCGGCGCTCGGCTAGTACTTTCAGCATTTCGGTGCCCACCAGCCCGGTGGCACCCACAACGGCAATTTTCATGAGAGTAGGAGATTGCAGCGCAGCGATTCAGCAGCTACCGCGCGGGGCAAAGGTCGTTGGAATCCGGCTAATCCCCTAAACGGCCCGCGGCGGCGGTTGCGGCGGCCCGCGCAGCTGCCCGCGCTACCCCACTCCGGCCCCAGCCGGCGGCAACAGCGACGGCTGGGCCACCACCGCAACCAGGTGGGTAACCGAAATTAAACTTTTCCCTTGTGGCGCGGTGCCATCGCCGGATGCCAGCGGCCGAGGTTAAGGTCCGCGCCGCGCCACCCACCGCCGGCGTGCTTTAGACAAGAAAGCCGAATGGCCACCTGTTTTGCAGGCCGCGCCGCATCATCGAGCAAAAAAATTGACAGTCTCCTCTTAGTCAAATTATACTATTTAAAGCGCTGGTAGTGCCATAATTAGCCAATAAATCATGATTATTTTTATAAATTTTAGAATTTTCAACATGCGAAGCGGCCGTTCTTTCCGCTTGCTATCCCTATTTTGCGCGCAGGATGTTGCCTGGGCAGCTAGCCTACCCACCCGTTACCAGGCTCCTCCTCCGCAAGCACCTTGCTACCCCTACCCCAGTCACTCGCTTCTAAATTGCACTTTCGCGCCGCCAGCCGCCAGCCGTTGCGTTGGCTGGGCTGGCGCGTGAGCTGGCTGCGGGCAGCCTTGGTTACGGCCCTGACCGTGCGCCTGTCGGGGCTGGGCCGGCTACTGGCGCTGGCGGTGCTGCTGGGGCCACTCAGCCTCTATTGCTACGTGGCTGGCACGCGGGCCGCGCACCAGCCTACCGAGTGGATGCGCACGGGCGGCAACGCCTTGCACCTGGGCCAGGAGCTGCGACTCTCCGCCATTGACCCAGCCAATGCGCGGGCGGGCGGGCAGCCTGGCGCACGCGCGGCCGGCTCCTACCCCATCGCGGCGCTCTCTTTAGAGCCTTCCACTTCCTGCCCCACGCTGCCGCGCCTCGTGACGGCGCTGGCCGAGCAGCAACGCCTGCCGCTGCTTAGCTGGACGGTGGCCGTGGGTTCGGGCCGGCGCCGGGCCTATTGGCATAGTTTGGCCGTTCAGCTCAAGCGGGTGCCGGGCCCGGTGTTGCTGCGCCCGCTGCTGGATGCGCCAACGGCCGCGGCCTACCGCCGCGACTGGCGCTACATGGTGGACGAGCTAACGCAAGCCGGGGTCGAAAATGCCATCTGGGTCTGGACGCCCACGGCGGCCGACTCCACCTTTCAGCGCTTTCCGGGCCCGGCTTACGCTAGCTGGCTGGCTAACCCGCTGGTCTCCCGTGACAATGCCCTCAGCTACCCGGCCCTGCGCGCGCGGGCGGCGCGGGCCCTACCCCTCCCCCAACTGCCAGTGCTGCTGCTGGCACCTTGCCCAAGCGGCAGCCCCCTGCGGGCCGCGCAGCGCCTGGCCCAGGCTTACCCGCGGGTAAAAGCCATCGTTTTTGATGCCACTGCCCGCCAGAGCCTGCTCACCGCCAGCCTCACGCCGCCCCAAAACCAACTGTAATAGCTTCCTGGGGTTTTGCTACTTATGGTGGTGGCTTTAGCTGAAGCTATTTAACTCTATTTTGGCAAGTACAAACTACTGCTTTCAACGGCTATCAGTACAAGTGTTTTCACCGCAGAAGACGCAGCGGGCTTCGCGGAAGAGTCGCAGAGGTCGTTCTTCTGCGACTCTTCCGCGAAGCCCGCTGCGTCTTCTGCGGTGAAAACACGTTAACCTACCAAAGTGGAGTTAAGAAGTAAAAAATATTCGACAGTCATTGCGAGCTTGCCAAGGAATCTCGCGTGCGTCGTTGAACGATACTCAAACGGCCCGAGCGAGATTTCTCGGCAAGCTCGCAATGACCGTCGAATATTTTTTTACTACTTAAAATAATTTCATCAAAAATTCACATAATTAACTGACAGTAAATTTTTTATAAAGCCCACGGCCCGGCAGTACTACCCATATGGCGCGGCCGGGCCGTTGATTTTGCTGCTGTTCGGCCAGGCAACTAGCCTATATTCTCGCTACTACGTGCTTACTTGAGGCTGGCTAACACTGCCAGTATACTCATGAAATACGTATTATTCTTGCTGCTGTGGTGTCCGCAGCTGGCAACAGCCCAGCTGGCCGACACGTTTGCCGACGGCGACTTCACCAAAAACCCGGCCTGGACCGGCGACGTAGGCAGCTTCGTGGTGGCCAGCCAGGTGCTGCGCAGCAACGGCCCGGCCACCACGGGCACCCGGCTGCAGCTCGTGACGCCCTGCCAGGCCAGCACCGGCACCATCTGGGAGTTTTGGGCCAATCTCAAGCTGGCCACCTCGGCCAGCAACCTGGCCGACGTGTGGCTGCTGGCCTCGCGGCCCGACCTCAAAAGCGCGGCCACCAAGGGCTATTTCGTGCGCCTGGGCGGCACCGACGACGAGGTGAGTCTCTTCCGCAAAGACTCGGCCCGCAGCCCGGTGCTGGTGATTGATGGGCTGAACGGCACGCTCAAATCAACTACCAACAACCTCGTGCGGGTACGCGTAACGCGCTCGTTGCAAGGCCGGTGGACGCTGACCCGCGACCTCACTGGCGGCCGCAATTTCGTGGCCGAAATCCCTACCCCCCTCGACAACACCCACCAGCGCGGCAGCGTGGTGGGCGTGTCGCTGCTGTATTCATCGGCCAATAGCAAGAACTTTTACTTCGATGATTTCCTGGTGACCGACGCCACCGCGCCGCTGCTGCTGCGCGCCACGGCCGTGGACAGCCGCACGCTCGATGTGGTGTTTAACGAAGCCGTGGACGCCGCCTCGGCCACCGACCCCGGCCGCTACCGGCTGGCCACGGGGGTAGGGCCGGCCACGGCGGCCGGGTCGGCTGGCAATCCGGCCGTGGTACGGTTGACTTTCACGCAGGATTTTTTGGGTGCTAATGTGCTGGAAGTGCGGCAGTTGGCCGACCTCTACGGCAACGTGGCGGCGGGGCCACTCACGGCGGCGTTTGGCGGGGTGCCGGTGGCACCGGGGGTAGGCGAGCTGCTCATTACCGAGATTATGGCCGATGAAACGCCGGTGGTGGGTTTGCCGGCTTCGGAGTTTATCGAGCTATTCAACAACACCGCTAAAACGCTGAGCCTGCGCGGCGTGCGCCTGCTGAAGCCGGGCAGCCCGGCCGCCGTGCTGCCCGACACGGCCCAGCTGCTGCCCGGCCAGTACGCCGTGGTGTGCGGCAGCACGCGCGCGGCGCAGTTCGCGCAGTATGGTAAAGTGTACGGCGTCAGCAACTTCCCTTCGCTCACCAACGCCGGCGACCAGCTGGTGTTGCGCGGGCGCACCGGCCCTACCCTCTTCGAAATAACTTATGCTGACACCTGGTACCGCGACCTGCGCAAGCGGGCCGGCGGCTGGACCCTCGAAATGCGCGACCCGGCCAACTACTGCGGCGGGGCCGACAACTGGCAGGCCAGCCAGGACCCCAGCGGCGGCACGCCCGGCCGCCGCAACAGCGTGGCCGCCCCCAACCCCGACCGCACGCCGCCTACCCTGCTGCGCGCCATCGCCCTCACGCCCAACACTATCCGGCTCTATTTTGGCGAAAAGCTGGACAGCGCGGCGGCGGCCAGCGCGGCGCTTTATGCGTTGCGAGGCAGCACCGGCCCTACCCCCACTATTAGCCGCGCCGCGCCCGTGGGGCCTGATTTTCGAGCCGTGGACCTGGCCGTGAGCCCGGCTCTGCTGCCCAGCCAGCCGCTGACCGTGGCCGTGGCCCGCGCCACCGACTGCACCGGCAATGCCAGCGGCGCGCTGGCCGCGGCCGGCGTGGCCCTGCCCGAGCCCGCTCAGCCCGGCGACGTGGTGGTGAACGAGGTGCTGTTCAACCACGCCACGGGCGGCGTGTACTTCGTGGAAATTCTTAACCGCTCGCTGCGCTACGTCAATTTGCAAGGCTATCAGCTTGGTGCTCAGAAGGCCAGCGGTGGCGGCGCGGCCATCATCAGCCCCGGCGCGCCCTACGTGCTGGCCCCCGGCCAACTGGTGGCGCTGACTTCGGACGCGGGCATTTTGCAGGCGCAGTATCTCACCAGTAGTGACCCGGCGGCGCTGCTGGCCGTGGCCGGCTTTCCGGCCCTGAATAACAGCGCGGGCTCGGTGTATCTCTACAATTCAACCAGCGCGGAGCTGGACCATTATGATTATGATAAAACCCAGCAGCTTAGCTTACTAAGTACTCAGGCGGGCGTGTCGCTGGAGCGCATTCGAGCGCAGGGGCCGAGCGCGGCCAGCAACTTCCATTCGGCGGCCGGCACGGTGGGCTACGCCACGCCCGGCCGGCCCAACTCGCAGGCCCAGGATGCGGTGGGCAACGGCCAGGAGCTGAGCATGGTACCCGAGCTATTCACGCCCGACGACGATGGCCAGCAGGACTTTACCACTCTCAATTACCAGCTCGACCAGCCCGGCTACGTGGGCTCCGTGACGGTGTACGACGCCCTGGGCCAGCTCACGCGCCGCCTGCTGCGCAACGAGAGCCTGCCCATCAGCGGCTTCGTGCAGTGGGACGGCCTGGATGAGCACGGCCGCAAGGCCGCCGTGGGCTACTACATCGTGCACATCGAGCTGTTTCGGCCCAGCGGCGGCGAGCGCCGCGAGTACCGGAAAACGGTGGTGGTGGGCGCGCGGCTCTAAGTTCCGGTTTTAATGCTGCGGGGCGGGCTTTTTCATTAGTTATAATTTCAGACTTATGACACATCAAATCTCAGACTAACAAGCATTTATCTCTTAATCAGGCACTGAATTGATGTCAGACCAATTGACATTCTCAGTTGCTACCAAGTCAGGTAATTCTTTGCTTTGCCGATAATATTTGGCTGCCTTTTAGCCAGCAAGCCGACTACTGAATCTGAGTTAGGTAGTTTCCGGCTGTTACCGCAACAGCACGCGGGGGCTTTTATACTTAAAAAAAACCGTAAAAACCAACTTCGTTTTTAAAGACGAAATATTTCCATTACATTTAACTTAAGAACTTCTGGTAATAGACCACTACTTCTCAACGCAGCAGTGTTAAAGCGTATTTCTGAGTAAAAAGTAAGCGGCTAGCTAGTTGGTTTGATGTATCATCTTCCACTTTTTCACTATGAAGATTACGTTACTTTTTCTGCTACTCCTGCTAGGGCTGGGTAGCACGCTAGGGTGGGGACAAACGCCAGCCGCTGACGTAGGTAATCCGTTGAAGGAGCTACGAGCCGCGTTGAGCGGGCTTGACCCCGGCCGCATTCCTACGGGGGTGTTGCTCGACCGGACGATGATTTTCACCAATCCGCACCGGTTCGCGGGTCAGGGCGATACGACTATCAGCTATCGTGGGTTTGAACAACAATACTGGGAGTTTTACCATGCCGCGCTTGACAGTAGCCAACTGCTCACCCTGGATGCGTTGCGGAGCCGAACCACGCAGAAAATGCAGCAGGGCGTAGTACCCCTACTCATGTTGCAGTACCAGTACAATGAGTTTTTGACCACGGCGGCCCATGACCAGCTTATCACTATTGATTCGACTAACGAGCGGGTGTACGATGGGCCGAATTTTAGCCGCAGTCCCTACAGTACGGGGCAGTTATTTTCGGTGGTGCTACCCGCTCCTACTACACAGACTACTTTATCCGTGTATGTGGGCCCGGATTATTGGCTGGGCAATACGGCAGCACCCAGTGGCCTGCAAATAGACTTTGGCGATGGGCTGGGCACCCGTTACGTGAGCATGGGTAGCACCGTACAAGTGCAGGTGGCTAACTTGGCCGCCCGGACGACCGGCGGCGGGCAGCTAATAAAGGTAACCAATCCGGCTACCGGACTAAGTGGAGCCACTACCTTACAAACGCTGGCACTGGCCACTATTCCGCCTGATGTAGCCCTGGGGGTACTCGCCAGCCGAAGCTGGCCCGGTTTTACGCCAACCAGGGGCGTTTACGGGCCGAACGGGCGCGCCACCGCGATTGCTTGGATAAAGTACGCGGACAGTAACCGCGCTTTGCCCGATGGAACTCACCGGCTGCGCCGCCCGCTGGTTTTTGTGGAGGGTATTGATTTTGAACCCGCTCGCGGTGGCAATGACCACTCCGGGGCCGGGACCTATGTAAATTATAATGTAGACCACACTGGTCCGATTAGTCTGACAGAATTTACATCGGGCGCTATTGCCCAGCGTGGCGGCTACCGCAACGGCTCGGCGGGCTGGAACGAGATGGTAGACTACAACTCGGACTACCGCAGCCTGGAGAAATTTCCTGACCTGCGGATGCAGCTGCAAGCTTCCCGCACCCAAAGCTTTCCGAATGGCGGCACGGGTGGCGACTACGATATTATCTACTTCGACTTTTCGGATGGGGCCACGCTGATTCAGCAGAATGCGATGGCGCTGGTAGAGCTGCTCCAATGGGTTAACCAGCCGGCCAACCGCACCGCCGACGCGGAGGAAACCGTAGTGGTGGCGGCCAGCATGGGCGGGCAGGTAGCCCGCTTCGCGTTGGCCTGGATGGAGCAGCAGGGCCTGTGCCACAATAGCAAACTCTATGTCTCATTTGACTCGCCGCACCGCGGGGCCAACGTGCCGCTGGGCCTGCAATACCTATTTGACCGGCTGCAAGCTGTGCTGATTGGGTCGGCCGGGGCGCAGGGAGTCGTGCAGAACCAGCTCCTGCGCGAAGCAACCATGCAAATGGTGCTGTTCCACTTTGCTGATGCCGCGACCAGCTACCGCAACCAGTGGCAAGCCTGGCAGGCGTCGCCGGGCAGCTATCCCTCGCTGCTGCGCAAGGTGGCCATTGCCAATGGCAGCGGGCAGGCGGTGCTACAACTAGGTATGTACCCAGGGATGCAACTAACGCATACCGTTGGGCTTAAAGCGGGCCTGGGAGCCGGCCTCAACTACGCCAACGCGCTGCCGGGCACCAGCAGCCGGGGGCACGACAACGTGGTGTTTCGCTACCTGCGGCCATTCGCGCTAACCGGTAACTGGCACTATAGCTACGCCAACCCTGGCTGGAGCTACTTCGACACCGCCCCCGGCTCCAGCGAGCGCACAGTGGCCGACGCGCACGACCAGTCCGGCTCACTGGCCATCGACTGGCCTACCAATACCTTCATGGCTACTGTTAGCTCCCTTGACATTCAGGATGCCGGCTCCTACAACAGCCCGAATCTGGGATACGATGCAAGGCAAATTGCCAATGATAAACCTAACCGCGCCAAGTACGCTTTCGATGCCTATTTTGCAGCGGGTAGTGTCAACGAGCCGCACGTCCAGATTACCAACGGGCAGCCGACGGCCTACAACTACAACACGTCGTACTACACCGACAACAGCACCTGGATTCAGAATGAGCTGCGCGAGTCGGCGCACCTGATGCCCGCCGTGCTGACAGTCACCTACAACTACGGCAGCCCCTACCGGCACCTGCTGCCCTCGGTGCAGGTGAACGGCGGCGGGCAGCTCTACTTCAACAATGGTAGCCTGCCCGTGAGCGGTGGCACGTCGGCTACTCAGGGTGCCCCGCCGCAAGGCAACTTTGAGGTATACACCTCTAATTGCCCGACCGTGGTGCAGGTAAACAGCGGCGGGCAAGTGAGTGTGGGCGTGAGCACCAGCTACACGGCCGCGCTGCAAATCTCGGCCAACAGCCTGCTCGATTTGCGCACCGGGGGCCAGACCACCGTGAATGCCGGCTCGGTGCTGCACATCGCGGCGGGGGGCACACTGGTGGTGCGCCAGGGCACCACGCTCACGGTGGCCGGGCAACTCATCGTGGATGCCGGGGCCTACCTGTGCCTGGAAAACGGGCAGAGCATCGCCACTACCGGCGCGGGTCAGGTCAGCATCAGCTCCAGCGCCTACCGCTACGCCAATCCGGCGCTGGGCCTGAGTGGGCTAAGCTGCCAGCCGGGCACGTGCCCGAGCAGCGTCCGCCTGTTGGCGCAGTGCCGGCCCGTGACGGTACCCGGCGGCTGCTCCACTACGTCGGTCGTCACGGCCAGCGGCAGCAGCCTGGGCGTGGACTACCGCTGGACGGTAGATGGCGTGGCGGTAGCCTCGGCCAACGGCCAGGCCAGCATCTCGGTCTTCACGTCGCAGTCCTCCAACCGGCACACGGTGAGCGTGCAGGTCAGTAGCACCTGCCCCGGCGGCTCCCCCGTTACGGCCAGCGCGGTGGTCGGATGCAGCTTTCCCGACTGCGGTCCTCGCCCTCACGGCGCGGTGGCCATGTACCCCAACCCGGCTACCAGCAGCGTGGATTTCAGTACGCAGCCCGACAACGCCGCGCCGGCCAGCAACGCCGCAATGACCAGCATGGCCGCCATGACCAGCACGGCCGCGAACGAACCCACCGAGTACGAGGTGAGCCTCTACGATGGGCAAGGCGCGCTGCGCTGGCAGGGTAGCTCGCGGGCGGGCCGCCTGCGCCTGGACAGCAGCCGCCTGCCGCGGGGCCTCTATGGCGTGGTCATCACCCAGGGCAAAACCATCAGCCGGCAAAATCTGAGTCTGGAATAGTCTAATCACCGGGCGCTGGCAACGCGAGAAGCGCCTGCCAGCGCCCGGCTCATTCCTTTTATCAACCAACTTATTATCATGAAAAACCGACTTATCCTCCTGCTAATCAGCACCTGCTTCTTGGCCAGTTGCCACTCCACGAACCCCACGACGGGCACGACGACGGTAAGCGGGCAGGTGGTGCAGTACCAGACAACTAAAGGCGTGCCCAACGCCACGGTGCAGGTCTACCACGCCAGCAGTGGCGGCGGCTACGTGCCGGTGGGCAGCGGCTACCCCGCCGATGCTACCGGCCACTTCGCCTTTGCCTTCGCGGCCGACAGCAAAACCGGCTACCTGCTACTGGCTAACGCCCCGCCCGGCTACTCCACCGATTGGGCCCTGGCTCCTAGTTTAACGGCCGGACGCAGCAATGACAATATTATCATCCCCACCTACGCCCCCGCCTGGGTTAAGCTTCAACTCGTAGATGAACCGCCGAAGAGTCGAGTAGTGATTCACACGCAAGGGTATGACGGACCTGGTGACACCTTCTATTATCCTCGCGATACAGCTGTGGTCAGACCATTATTGACTGGGTTTAAGTCCGCAGTATTTTGGTGGGTTAGGGAACAAGGCACTGAACAACCATATTCCCAGAAGATTAACCCTGCAGCTTTAGATACGGTTATAGTTCGCATTCCCTTTTAATACTGTGCGCAACCTGTCATTATTTTTATTTAGCACCTGCTTCTTGGCCAGTTGCCACTCCACGAACCCCACGACGGGCACGACGACGGTAAGCGGGCAGGTGGTGCAGTACCAGACAACCAAGGGCGTACCCAACGCCACGGTGCAGGTCTACCACGCCAGCAGTGGCGGCGGCTACGTGCCAGTGGGCAGCGGCTACCCCGCCGATGCCACTGGCCACTTCGCATTTGCCTTCGCGGCTGACAGCAAAACTGGCTACCTCGTGCGAGCCGATGCCCCGCCCGGCTACTCCACCGATTGGGCCCTGGCCCCGCTACTCACCGCCGGGCGTAGCAATGACAATATCATCATCCCCACCTACGCCCCCGCCTGGGTTAAGCTTCAACTCGTCAATACTTCACACAAGAAACGATACTCGTTAATTATTCAAGGCTATTCGGGCTCCGGTGAGCTTATCTATAATCCCAAAGATACCACGCTGGTTCGCCCTCTCTTAGCCAACCTCAAAACAACTATCTCTTGGGGCATTGTAGACCAAGCAACCGGCGCTTTATCTCAAGACTATCAGTATGTGCAGCCTAATGCCCTAGATACGGTCACAGTCCGCATTCCTTTTTAGCAAATGCGTCTACCTACTTGCTTGCTCGTCTTGCTCTTAGCTTCCTGCCACGCCACGGACCCAACGACGGGCACTACCACGGTGAGCGGGCAGGTGGTGCAGTACCAAACCACTAAGGGCGTACCCAATGCCATAGTGCAAGTCTACCACGCCAGCTCCGGCGGGGGCTACCTGCCCGTGGGCAGCGGCTACCCCGCCGATGCCACTGGCCACTTCACTTTCAACTTTGACGCTGACAGCAAGACCGGCTATCTGCTACTAGCTAACGCCCCGCCCGGCTACTCTACCGATTGGGCCTTAGCTCCCAGCTTAACGGCCGGACGCAAAAACGAGGGCCTTGTCATTCCTACCTACGCTCCAACTTGGCTTAAGCTCCGTCTTATTAATACTTCACATAAGAAACAGTATTCTATTTCTATTCAAGGCTATGCTGGTGCAGCAATAGGAGGGCAAGGTGATTTCTTTTATGACCCCAGAGACACCACCTTGATACGAACAACGCAAGCAATCTACTACCCAACAAGCGTCTCCTGGTTCATAACTGGACGAGATGGTAGTACATCGCAAAATTACCAGTCTATTAATCCTGGCCCCCTGGATACAACAACCGTGCGCATTCCCTTTTAGCTATGCGCAGACTACTATTTATAGCCCTGCTCAACGCTTGGCTCTTAGCTTCCTGCCACCCCACGGACCCGACGACGGGCACCACCACGGTGAGTGGGCAGGTGGTACAGTACCAAACGACTAAGAGCCTATCAATAGTTGTGTAGCGTTGGTTACCGCCACTCTGTAATTTCTGCTCAGTTGGGGTAGTGTTTTCAGGTTAATGCACAGTTTTTATTCAGCTGGCTCCCCCTCTTCCGCTTGAAAATAGGGCTGGGGAATAAGGCAAACCGTTGCGCGTAAACCGCCCAGAAGACTGCTTTACCTCACCACTCCCTGAATTCCAGCTGCTTATTCACGTAGTCAATAGTAGTACGATACTGGCTGAGCAGCGGGTAGCCGACCAGGCCCTGCAAGCGGGCGCGGCGCGGGTTTTGGTTGAGGTGAGAAATGTCGGCGAACACGGTTTGCTGGTGGTGGAACACCAGCGGGCCGGCCAGGCGCACGGCGCGAAGCTCGCCGCTGACCACGGGGCGGCTGGCGGCATCAGCCCCGCTCACGCGGCTGGTGGCGGGCTGGCTCAGCTGCGGGGCCAGGGCGGCGGCGTATTGCTGGTCGAGCAGGTTAGTTTGGGCCCCGCAGTCCACGCCCACGGCGAAGGTCTGGCCGGCCACCGTGAGCGCCACCACGGGCAGGTGGCCGGCCAGCGTGAAGGGCACTCGCATGAGCGGCGCGGGCGCGGCGGGCGCGTCAGTGCCCGGCTGCCGCAGCTGCACCAGTCCGCCGCGGTAGTCGAGGGTAAGGGCATACTGGCTGAACACGTTGTAGCCGATGATGCCCAGCAGCGGCGCGCTCCCCAGCCGGCCTTCGAGGCTGGCGAGGTCGAGGGTGGGCACTTCTTTGTTTTGGAAGCTGATACCCTGCCAGTTGAAACTTTGGGTGACGTGGTACGACGCGCCGGCCATGCGCCCGTTCACGCCCTGCCCACTGCTCGCGGCTGGCGGGGCTTCGGGGGCCGGGGCCGGAAACTCGCGCTGATTGAGCACCAGCGTTGGCGCGCCCGAATCGAGCAGGAACGCGCCGCGCCGGCCGTCTATTTCAGCGTCCACCAGGATGAGGCCGTGCACCAACCGCAGGGAGGCATCTACGCTGGGGGGCGTAGTAAAATCCTGCGGACCAAGGGTATTGATTAGTTTGCGAACGCCGGGCGGCGGTAGGTTCAGCTCGGCAAACTGGCCGGCGGGCGTCAGCACGAATGAATATTCCTGCTCGGCCCCGCGCTGAGCAATGGCGCACACGTAGCGCGTGTTGGCCCCGGCCGGCTCCTGGCGCACCACGCGCAGGCCCTCGACCGGCCCAAACTGCGGCACGAGCTGCGCCAGTATCCGCGCCGTGTAGGCGGGTGGCAGGCTGCCCACGCGGGTTTCGGAAGTCAGGTAGGGTTGCAGCGGAGCCACGGAGCCGCTATCGAGGGCCACCACCAGCTGGTCGAGGGCGGGAATACCAGTGGCCGGCTGCGCCCCGGCGGCCCCAGCGGCGGCCAGCAATAAGAGCACCACAGTTAGCAAACGACGCATAAAACAGCTGCGAAAGAATTATTTTCTGACGTTACGCAGTGCGCAGTAGCGCGATTTTTGTAAATCGCGTCCCCGCGCCGTTACAGCCATTCTAACGGCGCGGGGACGCGATTTACAAAAATCGCGCTACTGCGCACTGCGGCGCTTTTAACGCAGGAACCGCGTAACAGCAGTTATTCCCCCCAGCTATCAACGCTTGGCTGACGTGCCAGTTGCGCGGGCGCTTATTAAACCCTACCCCCCGCCCGCCGTCCAACCACCATGAACACCCAGCAACAGCTCCAGCATTTGTATTGGCGGGCCGGCTTTGGGCCGCGCCCGCAAGACGTGGCCGCCGGCCTCAGCCCCGGCAAGGCCCTGCGCCAGCTGTTGCACGAGGCCCGCGCCTACAAGCCCATTCCCAGCGCCTCAATGGCCGCTTTCCAGGACCCAATGGGCGCGGTGATGGCCGTGCCGGCCGGCGCGCCTACCCCCCCGCCGGGCAGCATGGCGGCGGGGCCGGCCGCCGCGCCGCCCGCGCCCGCCAGCTCGGCCCAGCCGGGCACCGCCGACCCGGCCAGCCCTACCCCCCCCCTAGCGGCCGTGGAGGCACTGCGGCCGCGCGCCATGCTGGCCCCGCGCCGCCAGGGCCTGCCCCAACTGCGCCGCGCCGACCTCACGCCCGAGCAGCGCAAGGCGCAGAATATGGGCATTCGGGACGCTTTTATGGGGATGAGCACGGCTTGGATGGAACGAATGGCGACCTCGCCGGCCCAGCTGCGCGAGAAGGTGGCGCTGTTCTGGCACGGGCATTTTGCCTGCCGCACGCGCCGGCCCGACGACTCGCTGGCGCTGCTCAATACCATTCGGGAAAAGGCGCTGGGCAAATTCCCGGACCTGCTGCTGGCCGTGAGCCAGGAGCCGGCCATGCTGCAATTTCTTAATAATCAGCAAAATCGCAAGGAGCACCCCAACGAAAACTTCGCCCGCGAGGTGATGGAGTTGTTCACGCTGGGCCGGGGAAATTATACCGAGAATGATGTGAAAGAGGCCGCCCGCGCCTTCACCGGCTGGGGCTACGACGGGCAGAGCCGGTTCGTGTTTCGGGAGCGGCAGCACGATGCGGGCAGCAAAACCCTGCTGGGCCAGACCGGCAATTTTGGCGGGGCCGACGCGTTGCGCATCATCATGCAACAGCCAGCGGCGAGCACGTTTTTGGTGACGAAAATGTACCGCTTTTTCGTGAATGACGTGCCCGACCCGGCCCACATCGCGCCGCTGGCCGTGGCTTTCCAAAAAAGTGGCTACGACGTGAGCGACCTGCTGGAGCGGCTGTTTTCGGCCGACTGGTTCTACGCGCCGGCCAACACGGGCAGCCTCATCAAGTCGCCGGTGGCGCTGGTGGCGGGCCTGCGCCGCACGCTTAACCTGAGAATTGACAACGACAAGCAGCTGCTGGGCTACCAGAAAGCGTTGGGCCAGACGCTGTTCATGCCGCCCAACGTGGCCGGCTGGCCGGGGGGTAGGGCCTGGATTGACTCGTCGTCGCTGCTGCTACGCTTGCAGCTGCCGAGCATTCTGTTCAAAAACGCCGAGTTCGCGGTGCGCCTCAAAGACGACGAAAACGACATCACGCCCCAAACTACGGGCAAGGAGCGGCTCGTCAAAAACACCCAAACCACGCACCTGCCGCTGCTGCCCGTGCAACAGCTGCTGGGCGCCGCGCCGCCTGAACAACAGCCGCAACTGCTGGCTAACTTCCTGTTGCAAACCTCCTTGCGCGCCGAAAACCTGGCCCTGGTGCAGCAAGCCGCCGCTAAGGCCGCGACGCCCGAGGACCGCCTGAAGAATACGCTGGTGAGTTTGTTGAGCCTACCGGAATATCAGCTGGCGTAGGGGCGTTTGTCATTGCCTCGCCTGTCATTGCTTCGCAGGCTCGCAATGACAGACGAATTTTTGTGTTATATTATTAATAATCAAAGCTATATGCAACGCCGCCAATTCATCCAAGCCTCGGCCCTGGCCAGCACGTTGCTGCTGGTACCCAAGTTTTTGCACGCCCTCGACCGGCCCGAAAACCGGCTGGCGGCCCGCCTGCGCGACGCGCCCGGCGGGGCGGCCAAGCGCCTCATCGTGGTGCAGCTGGGCGGCGGCAACGACGGCCTGAACACCCTCGTGCCGTATCGCAACGACTTGTATTACAAGGCCCGGCCCACGCTGGCGCTGCGGGAGGCCGACGGCCTCCTACCCCTCGGCGATGAGCTGGCGCTGCACCCAAGTATGAAGGGGCTGAAAGGGCTGTTTGACCAGGGCCAGGTGGCCATTTGCAATGCCGTAGGCTACCCCAACCCCGACCGCTCGCACTTCCGGTCGATGGATATCTGGCAGACCGGCTCCGGCTCGGAGCAGCTGCTGAGCACCGGCTGGCTGGGCCGCTACCTCGACAGCACCTGCGCCGCCGGCGCGCCCGCCTACCAGGCCCTCGAAATAGACGATACGCTGAGCCTGGCCCTGAAAGGCGGGCAGCGCAACGGCCTGGCCCTCAAGAATCCCGGCAAGTTTCACCAGCTTACGCAGAGCCGCTACCTCAACGCGCTGAGCCAGGAGCAGGGGGTAGGCGCACCCGGCTCGGAGCTGGATTACCTGTATAAAACGCTGGCCGAAACGGCGTCGTCGGCCGATTATCTCTACGAGAAATCGAAGATTCACAGCAGCGCGGCTGCCTATCCCAACACCGACTTTGGCCACAACCTGAAAACCACCGCCGAGCTGATTACCTCGGGCGTGGAATCGCGGGTGTACTACCTGGCTCTCAGTGGCTTCGATACCCACGTGCGGCAGCACGAGCAGCAGGGCCGCCTGTTAGGCGAGCTATCCGATGGCCTCGCCGCGCTAGCCGCCGACCTGCAAAAAAGCAACGAGTGGAACAACACCTTGGTGATGGTTTTCAGCGAGTTTGGCCGGCGCGTGGGCCAGAACGCCAGCAACGGCACCGACCACGGCACCGCCAACAACGTGTTCCTGCTCAGCGGCGCGCTGCGCAAGCCCGGCCTGCTCAACCAGGCCGCCAGCCTGGCCGACCTCGACCAGGGCGACCTGCGCTACCAGCTCGACTTCCGCAGCCTCTACGCCAGCATTTTAACCGACTGGCTCGGCGCCGACGGCCAGCTCGTGCTCGGGCCGGGGATAGAAAAGCTGGCGGGGCTGGTGTAAATATGCACCGTCTGTCCTTGCGAGCATGTTGCGCAACATGCTCGCAAGGACAAACTGGCTTTACAGCGGCACCATAAACCCGAACCCGTAGAGCCATTGGGCCGAGCCGAAGTGCTGCGTGACGCGGCCCAGGCGGTCGGCACCGATGTAGCTGTTGGTGTAGCGGGCGTAAGCTCCTTGAAAATCAGAGCTTAGGAAGAAGTACTTGTACAACTCCAGGCGCAGGCCGCCGCTGGCCCCGGCCACCCAGCCCTCGTAGTGAAACGGCCCTTCAGCGTGGCTGGTGAAGATGGACGAGATGGTGTAGGAAATCATGGGGCCGCCGCCCACCTTGCCAATGGCGCTGAGCGTGACGTGGCGGCCGGCGCGCAGCTGCCAGCGCTTCACCAGGTTGGTCATCAGGTAGTTGTTGCCGTTGGTGTGCTGCAAATGCACGAAGTCGGGCGTTACCACGGTGTCGCGGTCAAATTTATAGCCCCGGATTTCGCCCGATACGCGCATGGTCTGGAAGTCATCGACCACGTACTTGAGGTGGTTCCAGCTCACCTCGATACCCAAGTCGTGCTTGTCGTGGAACATGTAGCCCACCGTGAGGTCATACTGCGGCACGGTCAGGTTATCGAGCTTCCAGAAATCGCTCATGCTGGGGTGGTCGTGGGCTATCGCATCGTGAAACGTGAAGTCGTAGTCATCCGACTTATTGTTCTTGAAGTGGATGTCCGACTTGGTGTACCAGTCGCGGTTGTAGCTCCAGTTGAGGTACACGGCACCGTGGTCGCGGGGGGTAATGGGCACGCCGGCGATGGTGGTTGCGGGGGTAGCAATCGGCGGCGCTAGCTGCGCCCGGCTCACGCTAGCCAGGCCCAGCAGGCCCGCCAGCAGCAGATAATTCTTCATTATAAAATATAAAATCCCTAACCCCTCCAGGGTGCGGCACTACGAAAATACTGCCGCGGTAGCAATGCGGCCGAATTCCTGCAAAAAGATAGGGTAGCGGGCTTTTTATTTTCATAATTAGTTCATAGTTTTGCCTGTTCAATCTAAACTCAAAAGTATTTAAAACTTCAAAAAATTCTTTCTTTTTTACCTTTTTTCTCATGAAATCACTTTTACCTTCTTTCCTGCTGGCTAGTGGCCTGCTACTCAGTTCCTGCGCCTCCATCGTGAGCCATAGCCGCTGGCCCGTGGCCATTGCCAGCTCGCCCATCGGGGCCACCGTGAGCATCGTAAACAGCCGCGGCGAGGAAGTATTTACGGGCGTGACTCCCCTTGCCACCAGCCTCAAATCGGGGGCGGGCTTTTTTGCGGGCGAGCACTACACCGTCAACTTTTCGATGCCCGGCTACGACACCAAAACGGCCGCGCTCGGCACTAGCATTAATGGTTGGTATTTTGGTAACCTCTTCATCGGCGGCTTCATTGGCATGCTCATCGTGGACCCCGCCACGGGCGCCATGTACCGCCTCGACCAGCAACAGATGCAGGCTACCCTCACCCAGTCGCGGGCGATGGTGGTGCCCGCGGCCAGTCCCAATGGCCTGCAAGTAGTGTCCATCGACCAGGTGTCCGAGAACCTGCGCGACAAGCTGGTGCTGGTGAAATAATGCCGGGCACTACCCGCCACCTAATTCTTTGCAAACAAAAAGCGCCGGCTATGTCCAGCGCTTTTTGTTTACCGAAAGTTTACGCAGCCTGACTCCAGGCTGCCGGCAGGCAGACCATAAGCTGACAAACCGCAAAATATTTATACCTCATGCAAACATCCCCTACCCCCCTTCTGCGGCGGCACCAGCAGGCAGCAACTGTTTTTTGGGCACTGGCGCTCAGTCTCACCGCCCTTGTTTCTCAGGCTCAGAAGTCGCCGCCCGCGTTTACGATGGCACTCGTGGGCAGCGACCCCACTCTTACTGCCTACACCGGCCCGCGCTACCCCGGTGGCCCCGACTCGCTGCAAGCAGTGCTGGCGCGCCAGTTGCGGCCGGCTAGCCCGACGCTGGTCGGGCAGGTGTTTCTTCATTTAGAACTCGATAAGACTGGCGGGGTGCAGAAAGCCGACCTGCTAACGCCACCCCGCGCTACCCCCGCCGCTGCCCTGGCCTACACCAAAGAGGTGCAAGCCCTGGCGAAGTAGCTAGGGCAGCACCTGGGGCCCTGGCAACCAGGGCCGGGTGCCCCCGACCAATACAAAGCCACGCTTAATACCTTAACGCTACCGCTCACTTTTGGCCCCGCCCTCGCCGCCCCGGCCCGGCTCTACAGCGACGAAAACCCGACTTTTCCGGCGGAGCGGGGCGACCAGCACTCCGGCGTAACCGGCTTCTTGCAAAAGCAGATACGCTACCCGGTCGAGGACCTGCGCAACCAGGTACAGGGCATTGTGTACGCATACTTTGAGGTAAGCGAAACGGGCGCGGTAGAGCAGCGCCGCATTGTGGGCACCGTGAGCCTCACCCTCGCTACGCGTACTTCAGACCCTGCCCGATGCCCGCACGCCCCCGCTTCTGGCGGGCCGCCCGGTGCGGGTAGCCTACGTGCTGCCCCTCAATTTCAGGATACAGTAATCCCTCTCCCTACCCCCCAAACACCGCGCCCGCCAGCGCCAGCACGGCCCGGCGCGTGGGTTCGGGCTGCTCCAGGTACGCCTGGTGGCCGCTGCCTTCCAGGAAGAGCGCCGCGCCGAGGGGGGGTAGGGCGGCCTGGGCCACCGAGTCAGCCAGGGGCACGGCCACGTCGTGCTTGCCGGCCACCAGCAGCACCGGAAAGGGCGCGGCGCGCAGCACGGCGGTGCGGTCGGGGCGGGCGGCCATGCCGCGCAGCGCGCCCGCGATGGTGGCCTCGGGCGTGGCCTTGCCGATGTCTTCGAGCAGGGCCAGGGCCTCGGGCAGGCGGTCGCGGTTGGCGGGGGCGAAAAGCGGGCGTACGAAGCTGCCCATGAACTTTTCGAGGCCGTGGCGCTCGACGAAGCTGATGTTTTTTTCGCGGTTCTGGCGCTTCTCGTCAGTGTCGGGGTAGGCCGTGGAGTTGAGCAGCGCCAGGCCGGCCAGGCGGTCGGGGTAGCGCTCGGCCAGGGCCAGCGCCACGTAGCCGCCCATGCTATGGCCCACCACCAGCACGGGGGCGGTGGCACCTTTCTGGTCGAGGTAGCCGGCCACGTGGCGTGCTTGCGCCTCCATCGAAAAATCGGGCACCAGGTTGCGGTTGGTGCCGTGGCCCAGCAGGTTGGGCGTCAGCAGGCGATAGCTGGCCGGGAAGGGCCGCGTGAATTCGGTCCAGACTTCGCGGCTTTCGGCAAAGCCGTGGAGAAAGAGAATGGTGGGCAACGGAGCGGTGGACATAGTTTGGGCAAAACTAACAGCGCCCGGCAAAGCCCTTCACGAATGCGTACTTTTGAACAGCTCACAGATTTACCCAATTCTTCCTTACCGAAGCTATGCTTACCCGGCTCGAAGTTACCAATTTTAAGAATTTGGTGGGCATCGATGTCCGCTTTGGCGCTTTCACCTGCATCGCGGGGGCCAATGGAGTAGGCAAATCCAACCTGTTTGATGCCATTCGCTTTCTTAGCTTACTCACCGACCTGCCGATACTGGACGCGGTAATGTCGATGCGAGACGAGGGCAACCGGTCATCGGACCTACGCACTCTTTTTCACAAAGCCGGCGACTATTACGCTGATACAATGACGTTTGCGGCCGAAATGATTATCCCGCAGGATGGCGTTGATGATTTGGGCCAGGTAGCGCGGGCCGCCATTACGTTTGTGCGCTACGAGTTGCACATCCGCTACCGGGAGGCTGACGCATACAATCCATCCGGCAGCTTAGAAATCATTCGGGAAGAATTACGACCGCTGGGTATTGCGGAGGCCCGTAAAAACCTTGCTTTCCCACATTCGGTTGCTTTCCGCAAATCAGCAGTTACCGGGTTGCGACGCAATGGTACAGCGTTTATTTCTACCGTTATGGAGGATGACCAGTGTACCATCCAGATTCACCAGGATGGCGGCAGCAGCGGCCGGCCCCAGCGCCGTCTTGCCACTAAGCTTCCCCGCACGGTATTATCGGTTACCAACGCGACGGAACATCCAACGGCCCTATTAGCTAAGCGCGAGATGCAATCCTGGCAGTTTTTGCAAATGGAACCAACCGCACTCCGAAGACCCGATGAGCTGAACCTGAGCGCGGCCTCTCACATCGCAGCCAATGGGGGGCACCTGCCAGCTACCCTTTTTCGACTGGCTAGCCAGGAATTAGTGCAGGAAGACTCCTTTGATGGCACTCGACTCGCGCTGGATGGGCCGGTGCAGGCGGGGGTTTTTAGCCGCATCGCCCGCCGGTTGAACGAATTGATTGAAGATGTGCGGGAGATTTTCGTGGACCGCGACGATAAGCGGCAGCTGCTGGTCCTGAAGGTCAAGTTGAAGGATGGCACCGAACTCCCGGCGCGTTCCCTCTCGGACGGCACCCTTCGCTTTTTAGCTTTGGCCGTGCTGGAACAGGACAGCCAGGCGCAAGGGCTTTTATGCTTGGAAGAGCCGGAGAATGGCATTCATCCGGCTCGGATTGCGGCGATGCTTCGACTGCTTAATGATATTGCCTGCGACACTACCCTAGCCATTGGTCCCGATAATCCTTTGCGACAAGTCATTATTAATACCCATGCCCCCGCAGTGGTGCAGGAGGTGGATGACGACAGCCTGGTTCTAGCCGATACGGTAGGCGTGCATCAGGCGGCCACCGCTACCCAGCCGGCTAGTTCCTATCGCATCCTAAGTCTTAGCTGCCTCAGCGATACGTGGCGAGGCAATGAGGCCCGGCGGGAAGCTACCCCGGCTGAAAAGCCGATGGCTACGCTTGCCCGTGGGAAACTCGTGCGTTATCTGGACCCGGTATTGCCCGAAACAGCAACCCCGCAGTTGGCCGATAGTATGTCAGCTGCTGCGCGGCGGCGGGTGCGCGTTATTGACCGGCCCGATATACAGGCGCTGAAAGGCACCCAAACTATCCTGGCACTTTAGTTTTGCTATTTGCCCGCTATGCGCCGTATCACCTTTACGCTGCTCACCGATGGCTCGTCAGACCGGTGTTTATTACCCCACATTCAATGGGCGATAGCCGAAGCCCTGGCTGGCGAATCGTACCAGCTGGATGCTCAATGGGCTGATTTGCGCGGCCTGCCACAAGCAAGCACTGAGCTAGCCGACCGGATTCGGCTGGCTGTCGAGCTATATCCCTGCGACCTGCTTCTTATTCACCGGGATAGCGAAAGCCAGCCATATGCCAAACGTGAAACGGAAATAACAGCGGCCCTGGGTGAGCTATCAGCGTCGGCGCTGCCGGTTAGCGCGCGGCTGGTTCCGGTTCGGATGCAGGAAACGTGGCTTTTAGTCGATGAGCAGGCCATTCGGGTCGCGGCTGGTAACCCGAAAGGGCGGGTTGCCTTAGCTATTCCTCGAATTGGCACCCTAGAAACATTGCCTAATCCAAAAGTCATCCTGCATACGGCCCTGCGAGCCGCCTCGGAGCTAAGTGCTCGCCGACTTCATCGCTTCAATCCAGAAGCCCGGGCTTTTCAGGTGGGCGATAGCATAACTGACTTTACGCCTTTGCGGCAGCTGCCTTCCTTTCAGCGTTTTAGCGTCGAGCTTCGGCAAGCCCTTGCCGCTGTGAAGCGCTAGCCGGGAAGGGCCGCGTGAATTCGGTCCAGACTTCGCGGCTTTCGGCAAAGCCGTGGAGAAAGAGAATGGTGGGCAACGGAGCGGCGGACATGGCAGCTACTACCTTGCGGGCGGCAAGTATAGAGGCCAAAACTACGGTATGATTGCACGGCAGCGTTACCCTTTCTTACTCGCTATCGGTCTAGGTTTGGCCTACGCGTTGGCTACCCGCTTCTTGTTTGACGCTGATGGTTTTTTCCAACTCTTCAACAGCAGCCTCCTCAGCCTGGCTTTTCTAGTGGTGATGCCGCTGGGGCTGGGAGCCATCACCGCCCACTTCACTCCCCAAACCGCCTCCGCGTGGTGGCGGCTGGCCTGGGCTCCTTTGCTGGCGGTGCTATGCTTTCTACTAGCAGCGCTGCTATTTCATCTGGAAGGGCTTATCTGCGTGCTCATTATAAGTCCGCTATTTTTATTTGTATCCTGGCTGGGCGCGATAATTTATGCCCGAATCGCGGACCCTTTGCCCCAAAAGCGCGATAAGGCGCTGGTCGTGGCCGCCTTCGCGCTGCTGCCTTTTATCGCCGGCCCGCTCGAAAAC
The DNA here is from genome assembly GCA_001596155.1 of Hymenobacter psoromatis. Classification (NCBI taxonomy): domain Bacteria; kingdom Pseudomonadati; phylum Bacteroidota; class Cytophagia; order Cytophagales; family Hymenobacteraceae; genus Hymenobacter; species Hymenobacter psoromatis. The sequence goes on from CP014771.1 coordinate 2,644,429, forward strand.
TACCTGAACAACCCCGACGATTTTCGGCGCGTCGAAAACTCGGTGGAGATAAACGCGCCGGCCGCCGTGGTGTGGCAGCACATCATTCGGGTGGCTCCCATTCGGGCCGCCGATTTGGGGCCTAGCATCATTGATGACATCGGCTTTCCGCGGCCCGTGGAGGCTACGCTCAGCCACGAGGGGGTAGGCGGCGTGCGCCACGCCACCTTCGAGCGCGGCGTCGAGTTTATCGAGACCGTGGACGACTGGCAGCCGCTGCGGCGCCTCTCGTTCAGCATCGTGCCCAATACGGCCACCATTCCGCCCACTACATTTGATGAGCACGTTATCGTGGGCGGGCGGTTTTTCGACGTGCTGCGCGGCACCTACGAGCTGCACCCCGCTGGCCCTGGGCGCACCCGGCTGGTGCTGCACAGTCAGCAGCGCCTCAGCACGCACCTCAACTGGTACGCGGGCCTTTGGACGAGCTTCGTGATGCGTGAGATTCAGCAGCGCATCCTGGTGGTGCTCAAGCAGCGCTGCGAAAACGTGGGCTAACGCCGGCAAACTCAGGGACCGCGGCAACTTCGGCGGGGCGGGCGCGTCTGTTGCTACCCCCCCTGCGCAGCCTGAAGCTGCAACCTTCGTCCGGCATTCGCAGTTGGGGCATTAACTTGCTTTCGGTTTATTTAGTCCCGGCATCTTTCTATTTTCCGCATGATTTCTTTTTCTCCCCGTCTGCTGCTGGCCGTGCCCGTTCTCGCCGGCAGCCTGGCGCTGGTTGCCAGCCACCCCACCGGCGTGCGCGTCGCGCCCGACCCCAACAATGCCGGCCTCAAGCTGCCCGCCGGCTTTGGCGCGCTGGTAGCCGCCGAAACCGGCGGCAAAGCCCGCCACATCACCGTCACGCCCCAGGGCGTTATCTACGTGAAGCTCAATAAGGTGAAAGACGGCAAGGGCATCCTGGAGCTGCACAGCCAGCCGGGCGGCAAGGCGACCGTTACGGGCGGCTTTGGCGACTACGGCGGCACGGGCATGTACGAGAAAAATGGCTACCTCTACGCCTCCTCCGACCACGCGGTGTACCGCTACAAGCTCGATGGCAAGGGCGAGGTCATCGACCGCAGCAAGCCCGAGCTGCTGGTGCGCGGCCTGAAAGTGGGCAGCCAGCACGAGTCGAAATCCATCGTGCTCGACAACGCCGACAACCTCTACGTGAACATCGGGGCCTACGCCAACGCCTGCCAGGAGCAGGACCGCACGCGCGGCTCAAAAGGCATCCCAAACTGCCCCATTCTGGATTCGGCGGGCGGCATCTGGCAGTTTAAGGCCGATAAGCTTAACCAGCGCTACCCCGACGGCACGCGCTTCGCCACCGGCCTGCGCAACGTGGTGGGCCTCGACTGGAACTCGCAGGACAAGCAACTCTTTGTGATGCAGCACGGCCGCGACCAGCTGCACGACAACTGGCCCGAGCTTTACGGCGATAAGGAGTCGGCCGCGCTGCCGGCCGAGTGCATGTATGCGCTCACCAAGGGCTCGAACGCCGGCTGGCCCTACATCTATTATGACCAGCAGAAAAAGGAGCTGATGAAAGGCCCCGAATACGGCGGCGATGGCAAAACGCCCTCCACCGCTGATTACCTCCAGCCTGCCGCCGCCTACCCCGGCCACATGGCCCCCAACGCGCTGCTCTTCTACACCGGCACCATGTTTCCGGCCAAGTACCGCAACGGCGCGTTCATCGCCTTCCACGGCTCCTGGAACCGCGCTCCCGAGCCGCAAAAGGGCTATTTCGTGGTCTTCCAGCCCTTCAAGGATGGCAAGCCCGCTGGGGAGTGGGAGGTTTTTGCCGACAACTTCGCCGGCTCGCCCGAGAAGGCCGCCAGTGGCCGCGCCGACCACCGCCCCTGCGGCCTCGCCCAGGGCCCCGATGGCTCGCTCTACGTGAGCGACGACCAGAAGGGCACCATCTACCGCATCGTGTATAACGCTAAGAACTAATGACTTCTAAGCAAGCTCTCCTGACCCTGGCGCTGGTGGGCGGCGCGCTGTCGCTGCACGCGCAGCACCGCCCTACCCCCGCCGCCAAGGCCAAAGCCGCCACCAAGGCCGACCCGGCCCTGGCCGCTTCCCTCACGCGCGGCGCGGTGGTGTATAAGAATGTGTGCATCACCTGCCACATGGCCGACGGCGGCGGCGTGCCCAACATGAACCCGCCGCTCATCAAAACCGAGTACGTGCTGGGCGACAAAGCCCGCCTGGCCCACATCGTGCTGGCCGGCCTCGCCGAGCCCCTCGAAATCGACGGCAACGACTACAAGCAGCATATGCCCGCCCAGGCCTACCTCACCGACCAGCAGGTGGCCGACGTGCTCACCTACGTGCGCAATAAATTCGGCAACAAAGCCAGCGCCGTACAGGTGGCCGAAGTAAAAGCCGTGCGCGCCAAGCTGTAGCCCTACCCCCCTATTTTGCACGCGGCGGTTCCGGCAACGGGGCCGCCGCGTTGTAGTTTTGAATCCTCCCTATTTGCCCCTTATTATGAACGAGCAACTGATTGTCAAAAACTTCGGACCTATTAAAGACGCCACGGTGGACTTTAAGCGCGTCACGGTTTTCATTGGCCCGACGGGCGGGGGCAAGAGCACGCTGGCGAAGCTAGCGGCGATTATGCGAGAAAGAGTACTATTTTCAAATGACAGCAAAAAGCAGTATGGGGTATTAAATGAATTTTTATATAATTATGAAATAAATAATTATTCGCACACTGGCAGTGAATTTCACTGGCGGGTTGAAGATAGCGGTCGATTCGACAGATTAGATGCGAGTGAGGAAGCTGTTATTGTACACTTAGACTTATTTCCTCAGCTAGGAAGCGAAGAGGAGTATGTAACAAATAAACTCAAAGATATTATTGATAATAGCAAGGCTGATAATAGCAATGAATTAGAAGCCTCTGCAATATATAATTTCACACAAAAATTTTCTACCGAATTTGATAGGTTAACAGTAAGCTGGTACAATCGAAGGTTTCCAAAGACGATATATGTACCGGCTGACCGTATGTTCGTTTCCGCTGCCCTAAAAGGCTTATCATCTGTAGGATTTCAAAATACTTCTCTTAGTAAACCAATCCTAGATTTTTTAGAAGCATTTTCAGCATCAAAACAACGTATCATTAAATTCCCCATCAAATTTTTAGATATTCTTTATGAGTCTGATGGGGGTGATGGTAAAGTTAAAACTCCTGATGCGACTCTCTATTTACACGAAAGCGCGAGCGGTATTCAATCAGTAGTACCAATGCTTTCAGTAATATTAGACAAGCTGTATTGGAATAGTATCTCGTTTAATCCGGATACCTTTAACTTCATTATTGAAGAGCCGGAGCTAAACCTCTACCCCACCGCGCAGCAGGGGCTGCTGAACTGGCTGGTGGAGAAATGTACGAAGGGCGACAACGACCTGACTATCACCACGCACAGCCCCTATATTCTCTCGCACCTCAACCTGCTGCTCTACGCCTACCAAGTGGCCGAGAAGCATCCCGACCGCAAGGAAGCCGTGGCAGCCATTGTGCCCGAGGCTAGTTGGATTAATCCGAAAAAATTTGCCTGCTACCACGTAGGCGGCGGTGGCGTAAAATCGTTGGTTGATGAGGAGATGGGGCTGATTGATACCAACGAACTAGACGGGCTTTCCGGAGATGCTGCCGATGCGTTCGACAATCTCATTCGTTTATCCAAGGGGTTTGCCATCAAATGATTGACCGCATCGTGGCAGCTTATCCGCGGAAAGAACAGGCAGTTTGCATTACAGCACTTTCTCACCCAGTTTTTCACGTTTACGACCCGCTTTCTTCGGATGAAAGCGGGGCCGCCGAACGGCTTCCCTCCACTTTCCGCCTGGGGCCAGACAAAGAAGACCGCGAGCTGACCGTGCGCAATGAAACCAGCCAGCCCGTTCATTTGGTGGCTATCGATTGTTGCTTGTTTACCTCCGATGACCCCAGCCGCTGCGACTGCGCCTTGGTGCAGGACGAAACTATCCATTTCGTGGAATTCAAGCATGGCAAATACGCGCGTCGGACCGAGCGCATCAGGGACTGCATCAGGCAGTTGGCTAATTCCATAAATGACTTCTACAACGCGGGCATTTTACCGCCGCAGCATACTGTTTTAGCTATTGCCTGCGTCGGCTTTACAGAAGGTTCTCCGCCACAAAACGCTTCCTTAGAAGCGCTACAGGCGCGCATCAACTTGCGGGTACCAGATGATATTGTGGTAGAGTTGCGCGTGACGGATACCACACTGTTTGGACCTTCAGCGGCAGCCGAAGCACAGTAACTCATACCCTTTTGCCCCACCCCGGCTTATAAAGACTGTACCTACACTGTTTCTCTATGCGCGCTGGCTGCTGCCGATTTTCGCCGCATTTTCAGGTTATTGATGGCAACAAGAAGGCCGTGGGCGACGGCTTCGACGTGACCAGTCCCATGCCGGGGCCGTGCATCCGGCAGTTGAGCCCCTGCCTGCTCATCGACCACATCGGGCCAGGGGGGTAGGATAGGCACGTTCCCAGAGGATGAGTAGGGCGGCTTGTTACCGCGCAAAAAAAAGGGACGTCACACTGGTTAGCGTGACGTCCCTTTTTTTTGCTGGATATTTTATCCAAAGAGCGCGCCTTGGTGCTCGGGCCGCTCGAAGTCCAGCAGCCAGCGCTTGCGCAGCAGCCCGCCGGCGTAGCCGGTGAGCGAGCCATCGGCGCCGATGACGCGGTGGCAGGGCCACACAATGGCCAGCGGGTTCTGGCCATTGGCCGCGCCCACGGCCCGCACCGATTTCGGATTATTCAGCAGCTTGGCCACGTCGAGGTACGAGGCCGTGCGGCCGTGGCTGATGCCCACCAGCGCCGCCCACACCTGCCGTTGAAATGCGGTGCCTTCCAGCGGCGCGCAGGCCAGGTCGAAGTCGCGCAGCTCGCGGCTGAAATAGGCCTTTAGCTGCCGATGGGGCTCGCGCAGGCACTCGGGCAGGTCGGCCGGCGCGGTGGGGGTAGGCGCCTCGTGGTCACTAAACTGCACGGCGTGCAGCCCGGCATCGGAGCCGTGCAGGGCCATCATGCCAATGGGCGAATAGAGGTGAGCAGTGGCTGGCATAGGAGGGGGTAGGGTAAGTTTTAGCTTGCCGTGGGTTGCTTATTTTTTCAATAATACGGCAAGCTAAAGCTTACCCTACCCTATTGGCTGCCCGCCCGGCTTAGCTCACCAGCAGGCGCTGGCGGCGCGGCTTCACCTGGGCTTGCGCCTGCCGCACCATCGTTTGCGCTTGCAGCAGGGCTTCGGCGCTGGCATGGTGCAGGTGGCGGCGGGGCGGGCCGCCGGCCACGAGCTCGGCATCCCAGAGGCCCGAGCGGTGCCACTGGTCGAGGTGGTCCCAGTCGGGGCGGTCGATGATGGGATAGAGGCACACGCCGAGCAGCGGCAGGCCGGCGCTCAGCGCCTGGGCACATTCGCGGCCAATCATCTGCCACCACAGTGGCCGGTCCTCGCCGGGGTGGCTGGTTTCGGTGATTACGAAGGGGCGCTTGTAGCGCTTGTGAGCCTGGGCCAGCAGCTCGTGCAGGGGCACCCAGCGGGGGTCCATCGCGGGGTCGTTCCAGCCCAGGTGGCGGTGCGGGTGCAGCTGCCACTGGTTGTCGTAGTAGTAGTTGAAGCCCACGATGTCGAGCAGGCTTTCGTGGCCGCCCAGCTCGGGGCACAGGCGGCCCGAGAGAATGTCGGTGGCCTGAAACTGATTGCGGTGCGCCCGGCGGGCTTCGCGCTGGTGGCTCACCCAGGGGTTGGGCGGCGCCACGATATTGACGAGCGGCTCGGTGCTGAGCAAGCGAATGCTCGGGTCGGCCTCGCGCAGGGCCCAGCTGCCCTCGATGTAGGCGCGCATCAGGCCCAGCTTTACTTCCCAGCCCTGGCCCACACAGTAGGGCGAAGTGCCGCGGGCGTCGCCGCCGAGCCACGACATAAAGCTCACCTCATTGATGGGCGTGACGATGAGCGTGCCCTCGGGCCGCTCGGCGCGGTAAAAATCCACGAACGCGCGGCAGAGCGCCGCAAAGCGCCGGGCAAACATGGGGTGCAGCGGCGTGAGGTCGTCGGGGTAGCCGAAATGGCATAGGTCCCACACCTGCTGAATGCCGTGGCGCTGCCCGGCCTTCAGCATCGTTTTCACGGTGCTGAAGTCGTAGTGATAGGGCGTTTTCTCAATCTGGGCCCAGCGAATGCCCTCGCGCACGGTCTTGATGTTGAACTGCTTGAGGCCGGTGTAGTCTTCGTCGAGCAGCTGCAGGTGGCCGGTGAGGGGCAGGAAATCGACGCGGTTGCCAAAGGCGTTGAGCTGGTCGGTGCATTCGTAGCCGCCCCACCAGAAAGAGTCGAACGGATTGTCAGTTACGGGGTTTTTCATGTTTTTTATTTATCAATTACTGATTGAAATCAGTTGGCAGGGCGAGCGCAGCGCGGCAATCGCACCTGATTCTTATCGGACTTACGCAAAAGATGTTTGTCATTGCGAGCGAAGCGCGGCAATCGCACCCGAACGATGCCCGAACGATTTCGTTCTGGTGCGATTGCTTCGCTTTGCTCGCAATGACAAACGGCTTTTGCGTAAGTCCTATCTTATTCAGAAACTCTCTTCGGCGGGGCGCTGGCTGCGGGGCAGGCCGTAGCGCGGCCGCCCGCCGTTGCCGGTATCGACCAGCGAGTGAATGCCCTCGGCGAGCCTGGCCGACGAGCCAGTGAAATAAGCCGCCACGAGCTTGCGGCTGGCAAGGGCCACATTGGCCGCCATGCCGCCACAGCGCGCGAGTTTAGAAGAAGAGGATGCTGCCATACGAAGCCAGGGTTTACGCGCCCGGCCGGGCGGGGTTGGCTAAGCCGCGCCGCCGCGAGGGGGTAGGGCCGCTCAAAATCTACCTAGAACTAGGTATTGCCTGGCGTGCCTGCCCGGATGGACTTTTGCTCAAGCGCCTTTCAATAAGCTAATCCTGCCGCAGGGTAAGAATTTGAGGATTAGTCCGTTGTTTTTAAAGATGAATAGCTTAGCCGTTGGTCTGCCGCCGGCCTCACCCCCCCGCCCTGCCCTATGCGCTACCCCCTGCTTTTTGGCTGGCTCTGGCCTCTGGCACTGGGGGCCGCGCTGGCCCGCCCGCCTGCCCCCCCACCCGACACCCTGCGGCTGCGCGCCACCAACGACGGCCCTGGCTTCCTTACATTACCTATTGCTTTGACCCCGCCGCGCAGCCCCTGAGCGGCGGCCGGGCGGCGGCGCTGTGGGCGGCGGGCAGCTTCCGGCCCATGCCCACGGGGCGGGTGTTTCAGGCGGGCTTCACGCGCGACCGGCTGTGGCTGCGCGCCACGGTGGTGAACACGCTGCCCCAGCGCACGCGCTTCGTGTGGAGCCTCTATGCGTTCGTGGACAGCGCGGCGCTGTTCGTGCAGCCCGGCGGCCGGGGGCCGGCGCATTTTGTGGCGGGCACCAGCGGCCGGGTGGTGGCGGTGGCGCGGGGCTTTCCGGCGCGGGCCAGTTGCTTGCCCTTTTGGCTGGAAGCCCACGAGCGGGCCGTGGTGTACGTGGCCGTCGAAAACCGCACCGGTGCCACCTACCTGCCCACCGACCTCACCACGGCCGAAGACTTTCTGGCCTATGAGCAGGCGTTTTTCTTCACCAAGCGCTGGACCTGGCTACTGGGCCTGTACCTGGGCAGCGCCCTTTTGAGCGTGGTGCTGTTCGCGTTTCTGCGCGACCGCCTGTACCTGTGGTACGGGGCATATATCTTGTTCGCCACCTGGTTTTTAGTGATGGAGGACGGCCTCGATGCCTGGCTGGTGCCGCAGCCGCTCTACACGCTGGGCTGGCGGCTGGGGCAATATAGCCTGCTGCTGCTGGCGCTGGCCTGCCAGCTGCGGGTGCTGAGCCGCTTTATGCGTCTGCGCCAGAGCTGGCCGCGCCTGCATCGCCTCAGCTGGGGGCTGAGCGGCCTGGCTGCCTGTGCGGCGCTGGCCTACGGGCTGCTGGCGAGGCCGGCGGCGCGGGCCGGCGAGGGCTCGATGGCGGCTCTCAACAGCAGCCGCGAGGTCGTGCTGTGGGTGGTGCTGGTGGGCGGCGGCCTGCTGCTGCTAGCCATCGGCTGGCGGGGCCGCCGGGTGCAGCGGCGGCTGGCGGGCTACTACGGCCTCACCTACGCGTGCTTCTTTTTGGGCAGTCTCAATTTTCTGCTTAATCGCTCGGGGATGGTCAACATTCACGTGGTGAATCCCAACGCCCTGGCCTGGGGCCTGGCCCTGGAATTGCTGCTGCTGAGCGTGCTCCTCACGGCGCGCTTCCGGCAGGCGCAGCGCCAAAACACCGACCAGCGCCTGCGCCGCCTGCACGAGCGCGCCGCCGCCGGCCAGCACCTCATTGGGGCGCAGGATGAGGAGCGCGAGGCCCTGGCCCGCGAGCTGCACGATGCCCTGGCCCCCGGCCTCACGGCCCTGCACCTGGCCTGGCAGGGCCGGGCCGTGCGCGAGGCGCTGGCCCACGGCCCGCCCGCCCTCGCCGAGGCCCACGCCCACAGCGCGGCCCTGCTGCGCCAGCTGCGCTACGACGTGCGCACCCTCAGCCACGCGCTGCTGCCGGCCCCGCCCGGCGCGCCCCTACCCCTGCCCGCCGCCGTGACGCTGCTGGCCGACACCCTGAGCCTGACCGACGACGGCCCGCACATCAGCTGCCACTGCGATGCCGCCGCCGCCGCCCTGCCGCCGGCCGTGCAGCAGGCCGCCTACCGCATCGTGGCCGAGCTGCTCCATAATGCCCTGCGCCACGCCCAGGCCCGCCACGTGCAAGTAGCCGTGCGCCGCCTACCCACTACTCTGCGCCTCACCGTGGAGGACGATGGCCGGGGCTTCGACCCGCTGGTGCCCCTACCCCCCCGCGGCGGGCTGGGCCTGCGCGGCGTGCAGGCCCGCACGGGCTACCTGCGCGGCCAGGTGCAGGTGCGCAGCCAGCCCGGCCAGGGCACGAGCATTATGGTAGAGTTACCGATTTGAGTTTTTGTAAGTAGTTGATTATGAACTAATGTTACGCAGTCAGCACTGCCCTCCGCGTAATAGCTCTTGCTGCCCTTCCCGCTTTTTATCAAATTAACCCCCTACCCCCCCATGCCGTGCCGCTTGCTACTCGTCGATGACCACCCGGCCCTCACGCGGGGGCTGGCCGCGCTTTTCAGCCAGGAGCCCGACCTGGAAGTGTGCGGGCAGTTTGCCAGCGGCGAGGCGCTGCTGGCGCACCTGGAGGCCGGCCCTACCCCCACTGCCAACCTGTTGCTGCTCGACCTGCACCTGCCCCCGCCCCACGATGGCCTGAGCCTGCTGCCGCAGCTGCGCCGCCAGTGGCCGGGGCTGCGGGTGCTGGTGTTCAGCAGCGCCACTTCGCCCATGCTGGTGGCGCAGGTGGCGGCGGCTGGCGTGCAGGGCTTCCTGGATAAGTCGGCCGAGGCGGGGGCGCTGCTGGCCGCCATTCGAGCGGTGCACACGGGGCAGCTGGTGTTTCCGGCGCGGGTGCGGCTGCGCGCGCCGCTGCCCGGCCCGCCCGCCGGGCCGGGGCAGGTCGATGCCGAAGCGCTGCTGCGCCTGCGCCAGCTTTCGGCGCGCGAACGCGAGATAATCGGCCTGGTGCGCGAGGGCCTCTCGACCCGCGCCATCGCCGCCCGGCTATCGTTGGCCGAACTCACGGTGAGCACCCACCGCCGCAACCTGATGCACAAGCTGAGCGTGCACGGCCTGGCCGAGCTGGTGCGCTTTGCCCACGAGCATGGGCTGTGAAAGCGCTGCCCGGCAGCCTACCTTTTCGCTATAGAATAATTATCAGAAAAAATTACCTAAAACTGGGTATTGCAGCTAGTTAAAGCGTGAGGGAGCTTTGCAGTGGTGGTTGGGCTAGCGCATAGCCGGCCACCACCCACGCTCTCTTTCCTGAACTATGAAAACAAACAATACCCCCCGCCGGGGCCGGGTAGCGGCGTGCCTGCTACCTGGCCTTTGGCTACTGGCGGGCGCGGCGCAGCCAGCGGCGGCGCAGGGCTGGCTGGGCCTGGCCCAGAGCAATTACGGCGGCACCAACAGCGCCTACCTCAACCCCAGCGCCCTGGCCGACTCGCGCCTGCGTGCCTACCTGAATCTGGGCGGGGCCGACGCCAGCTTCTACAACACCTACCTGCGGCTAAACCTGCCCCAGAAGCCTTGGGAATCGGGTTTTTCCTTCAAAAAGGACTACTTGGTTGAGCAAGACGGCCGCAGCGGGCCGCAGTTTGCCAGCGCCACCGCCGAGGTGCGCCTACCCGCGTTCATGCTGACGTTGGGGCCGCGCTCGGCCATCGCTTTCAGCAGCCGGGTGCGGGGCTTCGCGCAGGCCAGCGGCGTGAGCTACAGCCTGGCGCAGCTGGCGCGCTACGGCTTGGGCCAGGCCGACCAGCTGGGCCTGGCCAACCAGCTGCTCACCGACAACAGCTTCAACCTGGAGGCCAGCGCCTACCACGAGTTTGCCCTCACCTACGCCCGCACGTTTACTCTCAACACCACCCATTTCTTCAAGGGCGGCCTCACGCTGAAATACCTGGTGGGGCTGGGCGGCGGCTACGTGCGCAACGATGGCGTGCAGTTTAAGGTGCTGGATAAGAACAGCATCGAGCTGCAAAGCAGCCAGCTCAGCTATGGCCTCACCGACTATAAGCTATATGGGCAAAACGGCTTTACGGCGGGCTCGCTCTACGGCGACCAGCAGCTGGGCCGCGGCTACGGGGCCGACCTTGGCCTGACCTATGAATGGCGGCCCGATTACCGGCGCTACAACTACCACATGGACGGGCAGGACCGCCCCGACAACAGCCGGAACAAGTACCGCCTGCGCCTGGGCCTGGCCCTCACCGACCTCGGGGCAATTGTTTACAACGACGGCCAGCACGTGCGCCAGGGCCAGCTGGCCAACACTGCCACGGTGCGCCTGACGCAGCTTGACACCCTGAAATTCAGGACTCTGCAATCGGTCGAGAACACGGCGAGAAGCCTGGTGGGCCTCAGCAGCACGAGCCGTGAATTCACGACCTACCTGCCGGCGGCCCTGCGCTTCACGGCCGACTACCAGGTGGCTGGCCACTTCTACGCCGGCCTGCTCTGGACCCAAAGCCTGCTGCCGGCGCGCAGCCTCGGCAGCCACACGGCCAGCCTGCTGGCCCTCACGCCGCGTTTCGAATTCAGCCGGGCCGAGCTGGCGCTGCCGGTGGTGTGGGCCAATGGCTACCGGCAGCTGCAAGTGGGCGCGATGGTGCGGCTGGGGCCGCTGGTGCTGGGCTCCGACAACCTGGGCGGCCTGCTGGGCCTGAGCACGGCCACCGGGGCCGATGTGTATTTCGGGCTGGCCCTGGCCCTGCGCCGCCACCGCCGCTCCGACAAGGATGGCGATGGCGTAAGCAACCGCTACGACAAGTGCCCCAAAGAGAAAGGCACCTGGGCCACCCACGGCTGCCCCGCGCCCGCGCCACCCCCCACGCCGGCCGAGGCCGCGCCGCCTACCCCCCCTGTGCCAGCCGAAGCTCCCGCGCCTACCGAAACGCCCACTCCCGCACCTACCGAAACGCCCACTCCCGCGCCCACCGAAACGCCCGCCCCTGCGCCCAGCACAGCGCCCGCGCCCGCCGAAGTGCCGCCTACCCCCCTGCCTAGCCCCAACTAGATGACTACCACTGCGCTGCCTTTCCCGCTCTCTACACTCTTTTCTCTATTTTGCTATGAACAAGTTTCTGACGCTCGTTTTTCTTGGTCTGCTGCTGGTTATCCTCCACTTCTCGACCCAAACTACCCGCCGTGCGGCGACGGCCCGCCGCGCGGTGCCCGCCAGCTACGCCGGCCTGCCCGCCACTGCCTTTCCCAAGGGCCACAAAACGCTGGATAGCTATAGGAGCCGCCGCGTGCTGGTTGCCAACCAGCGGTAGCCAGCCGTGCCGGGGGGCGGCGGCTGGCTGATGGCTGCCTATAGCGTTGCCACGGCGATTTCGCAGGTGGTGCAGAGGACGAAAAAACCCGCTTCTCCTTCGGCTTTACGTCGGAAACTACTAATTCCCCCAGACGAGAAAAACCCGGAAAACTGCTTTCACGACGTGAGAAGCGGTTTTCCGGGTACTCCGGGTATTCAAGTATGAGCCGATTATTGGACTCGAACCAACGACCTGCTCATTACGAATGAGCTGCTCTACCAGCTGAGCTAAATCGGCATTTTCCCAACGCTTGGTGGCGTTGGGGGTGCAAATATACGATGCCGCGCCACTTCGCGCAACATTTTGCGCAACCCCACCGGGCGGGCTACGTCTGAGAGCGGACAACCATTGTTTTTACGAAGCGCTCATGAAAATTCTTCCTTCCCTCGCCGCTGGCTTTGCCGGGGCCATCGCGCTCACCGCGCTGCACGAAACAGCCCGCCGCCTGCGCCCCCAGGACGCGCCCCGCATGGACGTGCTCGGCGAGCGCGGCCTGCGCAAAATTCTGCGGCTCGAAGACCTGCCCCAGCCCGACCACACCACAATTTATTCGGCCACCATGCTGGGCGACGTGCTCAGTAATACCTTGTACTACACGCTGGCAGGCAGTGGCAAGCACAGCCTGGGGCGGGGTATCGCGCTGGGGGCGTTGGCCGGCGTAGGGGGGGTAGTGCTGCCCGGCCCGATGGGCCTGGGCACCGCGCCCAGCAACCGCACGCCCCAAACGCAGGCCATGACCGTGGCCTGGTACACGGTGGGCGGCCTGGTAGCTGGCCTGGTGGCCCAGGGCCTGCGCCAGCGCCGCCAGAAGCGGCGCAAATAGCCTTACTGGCTGAGGCTGCCACCCCCCTTATCGACGGTGAAGGTGGCCGGGCGGCCCACCACCAGCGCCTGGTTATCAGCCTCGTGGCCCACCGGGAAGCCGTAGCCCACCGGAAAGCTGTAGCGCTGGGCGTAGTGGTTGATAATCTCGTGGGCCGTTTGGCCGAAGGGCACGGCGTTGTCTTTAATAGCCGAAAAATGGCCCACTACCAGTCCGGCCAGGCCCACCAGCTGCCCGCTGCGGTGCAGGTGCAGCAGCATGCGGTCGAGGTGGTAGAGGTACTCGTCCAGGTCTTCCAGAAACAGGATGCGCCCCGCGAAGCTGGCCTGCGAGGTGGTGCCGGTGCTGGTGTGCAGCAGGCTTAGGTTGCCGCCCACCAGCTCGCCAGTGGCCGTGCCGGGCCGGTTGAGGGGGTAGGGCGGGGCCTGGCAGGCCAGGGCTTCGCCAAACAGCGCGCGACGCAGGCTCTCGACCGCCGCCTCGCCGCCGGCCTGGCCATAAAGCACCGGCATCACGCCGTGGATACTCTGGTAGCCCAGGCGCAGCAAGTGGCTGTTGAGCACGGTGATATCCGAAAAGCCCGCTATCCATTTGGGGTGCTCGGCAAAGTGGCGGAAGTCCAACTCATCGACCAGGCGGGCGGTGCCGTAGCCGCCCCGCGCGCACAAAATGGCCCGCACGGCCGGGTCGTCGAGCTGGCGCTGGAAGTCGCGGCGGCGCAGCTCATCGTCGCCGGCAAACTGGTGGTGCGCCGCGCCGATGCTCTCGCCCAGCACCACGTCGAGGCCCCAGCCGCGCAGGGTTTGCACGGCCAGCTCGACTTCGGCGGCGCTGATTTTGCGGGCCGGGGCCACCAGCGCCACGCGCTGGCCGGGCCGGAGAAAGGGAGGAGCGATGGCAGACATGCGGCAGGTCGGCCAGGGGCCGGGATTGGTTGATTTTTCACAAAGAAACCACCGCCCGCGCACTAACCTTGCGCCCCGGCTGCTGTTGATAAATGCTGACGAGTGCCATATTTTATTCCATCTTAAATTAACCTTTACTACCTATGAAGCCACTTTTCCGCATCCTGGTCGCCTTGCTCGTGCTGGCGGCCCCCGGCCTGGCCTCGGCGCAGCTGGCGCCCATCGACACCACCGGCGGGCGCTACTACCAGCCCGTTTTTGCCAATGTCACGGTCACGAGCAACGTGGCCTACGGCTCGGCTACCACCTACGCCGGCACTACCCAGCAGCTGCTGCTCGATATTTATCAGCCCACCGGCGACACCGTGAAGCGCCGGCCGCTTATCATTTTTGCGCACCAGGGCGGTTTCCTGGTCGGCTCGCGGACTGATGCTTACATGGTGAATATCTGCACCCGCATGGCCCGGCTGGGCTACGTCACGGCCAGCATCGAGTACCGGCTGGGCTTTCCGCTCACCGGCGTTGCCGCGCCGGCCGATACGGCAGGGTTAGCCCAGGCCGCCATCCGCGGGATGCAGGACATGCGCGCCGCCGTGCGCTTCTTCCGCAACGACGCGGCCACCGCCCAAACCTACCGCGTGTTTAGTAGCTACATCATCGTGGGTGGCTCGTCGGCCGGGGCCTTTGCCGCGCTCGAAACCGGCTACCTCGACAAACCCAGCGAAGTACCCGCCTACGTGGGCCTGGCCGCGCTGGGCGGCATTGAGGGCACCGGCGGCAACGCTGCCTACAGCAGCGCCGTGGCCGCCGTGCTCAGCCTGAGCGGTGCCACCGAAAGCCCCAGCATCATTGAGGCCGGCAACGCGCCGCTGTGCAGCGTGCACGGCACCGCCGACCGCACGGTGCCTTACTTCCAGGGCAAAATCGGCTCCTTCCTACCCCCCAAATACGTGTATGGCAGCGGCCGCCTCAACCCCCGCGCCACGGCCGTGGGCATCCGCAACACGCTGCGCACGCTCAAGGGTGCCGGCCACATTCCCTTCGAAAGCAACGCCACCTACGCCGACACCACCTTCTGGACCATCCGCGATTTTCTGCGGCCGATTTTGCGGCTCACCGGCACCGCGCTGGCGGCGCGCCCGGCCAGCGCGGCCACGCTGCCCATTGCCCAGGCTTATCCCATTCCGGCCCGCGAGTTTGTGCAACTGGCCCTACCCCCCACCTGGCGCGAGCTGGGCGATGCCGACCTGCTCGACATGACGGGCCGCGTGGTGCGCCGCCTCACGCCCACCGCCCAAAGCTGGCAGGTGCCGCGCGGGGCGCTGGCCGCCGGCATCTACTCGCTGCGTTTTGCCGGGCAGGTGCCAGTGCGGGTAGTTTTTGAATAGGGATAACGCAAAAAGCTGCTCTTTTTTCGGCGCGAGGGTTGCGATAAAAGGGGGGTGTCGTAGAAAAAGCAGAATAAAATGCGAGAGTGAGTATTAATCAAAGGGTAGTTCAAAATTAAAGTCAAAATTACTGTGAATGAGGATTTTATACAAAAGCTACCGCCGAGTTGGTGGTAGCTTTTGTGTTTTAATACTAAAAACTAGCAGAAAATACGGCCAGATTATGCGCGATTTTGGCAAACGGCCAGCTACTTTAGGGGCTTCGATTTTTTGTTAGGCTACTCACTTTAACCAATTCACAGTTTCATGAAAAGAAATCTACTCATGACCTTCCTGTTCATGGTAACGTTGTTCCAAGTGGTGCTGGCCCAAACGCGGGCCGTGTCGGGGCGGGTAACGGACCAGAAAACCGGTGAGGGTCTACCGGGGGTTACGGTGCTCGTGAAGGGCACCACGAATGGTACTTCTACCGATGCCGAGGGCTCGTTTAAGTTGACCGTGCCGCAGGCCGGGGCTACGTTGGTATTCTCCTCGATTGGCATGAACAGCGTGGAGCGGCCCGTGGGCAGCGAAACCACGTTTAAGGTGCAGCTGAGCGCCAATGCCCGCGAGCTGAGCGAGGTGGTCGTGACGGCCCTCGGCATTCAGAAAGACAAGCGCACGCTCGGCTACGCGACCCAGGAGATTCAGGGCGGCGCGGTGGCGCAGAAATCGGAACCCAACGTGCTGAATGCCTTGCAGGGCAAGGTTTCGGGCGTGAACATTACCGGGGCCAGCGGCCTGGCCGGCACATCGACCAACATCAACATCCGGGGCATTACCTCGCTCACGGGCAACAACCAGCCGCTGTTCGTGGTCGATGGCATTCCGGTGAGCAACGACACCGACCGCACCAACGGCGGCGCGGCCGGCACGCTCTACGGTGCCCAAACCGCCAACCGCGCCGCCGACATCGACCCCAACAACATCGCCAACATCAGCATCCTGAAGGGGCCGGCCGCCGCCGCGCTCTACGGCTCGCGCGCTTCGTCGGGGGCCATTCTAATTACGACCAAATCGGGCGCTGACGTGAATAAGAAGCTGGAAGTGGTGCTGACTACCGGCTACAACTTTCAGCACGTGATGGGCTTGCCGGCTTTTCAGAATGACTACGGCCAGGGCACCAACGGGGTAATCACTACCGCCAGCGGCGCCGGCAACATCCTGACGGGCAGCACCAACTCGTGGGGCCCGCGCTTCGGCACCACGCCCACCTTCGCCAACGGCCTGCTGCTGGCCAACAACACCAACCTACCCTACCAGTCCTACTCGGATAACATCAGTAGCTTCTACAAGCTGGGTAGCCTTTGGACCAACGGCGTGCAGCTGGCCGGCAACAACGGCACGTCGAACTTCTCGCTCAACGTGAACAGCACGGCCCAGAAGGGCATCGTTGAGTCGTCGAACCTCCAGCGCACCAACGTGCAGCTGGGCGGCGGCACCACGCTGCAAAATAAAATCCGGCTGCGGGGCTCGGTCAACTTCTCGCAAACCAACCAACTGGCCCCGCAAACCGGCAACGGGGGTAGCGCCTTTGGCTCGCTCTCGTCGGTGCCGCGCAGCTTTGACCTGCAAAACCAGGTTTTCCAGACCGCGACCGGGGGCAACCTGTTTTTCGCAGGCCTCGATAACCCTACCTGGAACCTGGAGAACAACAACACGTCCAGCAATGTCACGCGCTTTATCAACGTGGTCAGCATTGGCTACGACTTCTTTCCGTGGCTGAGCGTGACGTATCGGGCGGGCCTCGATGCGTACACCGACCGCCGCAAGCAAATTGCGGCCATCACGTCGTCGCGCAACCCGACGGGCCTGATTTTCCAGGATAATATCCAGTACGCCGAGTTTACCGGCGACCTGCTGGTGACGGCCAAGAAGGAAAATATCTTCGTGAACAAGCTGAATGCCAACCTGCTCGTGGGCCAGCAAACCAACCAGCGCCGCCGCAACGAGCAGTACGTGTCGGCGGCCACGCTCTCGCAGCCGGGCTTTTACAACACCATCAACGCGGCCAATTTCACGGGCAGCGGCGAAACCAACTACACGCGCCGCCTGCTGGGCTACTACGCCGACCTGTCGCTGGCCTACAACAACTACCTGTTTCTGGAAGGCACGGCGCGCGTGGACCGCTCTTCGACGCTGCCCACCGCCAACAACACGTATCTCTACCCCTCCATATCGGCCGGCTTCGTATTTACGGATGCGTTTAACATCAGCTCGGACTTTTTCTCCTACGGCAAGCTTCGGGGCAACGTGGCCAGGGTGGGGCGCGACGCCGACCCCTACGTGCTCGACACCTACTACGTGTCGGGTGGCCAGGGCAACAACGTGGCCAACGTGACTTTTCCCTTCAACGGGGTGGTCGGCTTCAAGCCCAGCGCCACCCTCGGCGGCGGCCAAACGCTGAAGCCGGAGTTTACCAAGTCGGCCGAGGTGGGCATGAACCTGGGCTTCTTCAACAACCGCCTGACCCTGGACGCTACCTACTTCAAAACGGTTAGCTCGAACCAGATTCTACCCGTGACGCTGGCCGGCTCGACTGGCTACACCAGCTTCTACACCAACGCCGGCGAGCTCGACAACAAAGGCATCGAATTGTTGGGTATGCTGTCGGCGGTGCGCTCCACTTCGGGCTTCACCTGGGACATCTCGGCCAACTACACCCGCATTCGCAACGTAGTGGTATCGATTTATCCGGGGGTAAAAAGCTCCTCCATTCTGGGTAGCTCGTTTATCGGCTCGGTGCCTTCCTACGTGGTGGGCCAGCCCTACGGCGTTATTCTGGGCCAGAAGAAGGCGACTGCGCCCGATGGTCAGTATATCATCAACCCCAAAACCGGCCTCTGGGCAACTGAGCAGAGCGCGCAGGTGACGGCCAACCCCAACGTGAACTGGCAGGGCGGCATCACCAACACGCTGGCCTACAAGGGCGTTACGCTCTCGTTTTTGATTGATGCCATCGTGGGCGGCGACATTCTGTCCTTCACTCAGGCGGCGTATAAGTCGGCCGGCATGCTGAAAGAAACGGGGGTAGCCCGCGACCAGCCCCGCGTTATTCCGGGCGTGATTCAGAACGCCGACGGCACGTTCCGCCCCAATAACATCCAGGTGGACGCCCAGAGCTACTGGAGCAACCAGGGCCTGCAAAGCGACCTCAACATCTTCGACGGCACGCACTATACTCTGCGGGAGGTTTCGCTGAGCTACGCCCTGCCCAAAAGCCTGCTGGGCAACTCGCCCTTCGGCAGCGCCTCCCTCACGCTGTCGGGCCGCAACCTCTTCTACTACGCCCCCAACGCCAACTTCTTTCCCGAAGTGAACACCCAGGGTGCCGGCAACATCCGCAGCCTCGACCTGCAAGGCCCGCCCAGCGTGCGCAGCTACGGGGCTTATTTGCGGTTCTCCTTCTAACGGCTTTAGCGATACTTTCCATGCAGAATTTTACCCGCTTCCGGTTTGCCGCGCTGGCGGCCGTGGCTGTGGCCGCCGCCGGCTGCTCCAAGTTTCTGGACGTCAACGCCAGTCCAAACAACCCCACTGTGGTGCAGCCCGCCGTGCAGCTGCCTACCATTGCCATCGGCACCGGCTTCGTGTTGGGCAACACGCTGGGCCGCGACGGCGACCTGTTTATTCAGCACTACGCCGGCATTGCCAACCAGCCCTTTACGGAGGATAAATATGCCATCAGCGGCAACTACGACAACGAGTGGCGCAACGACCTCTACGGCAACAACCTAATCGGTGCCCAGACGCTTATTGCCAGCACCCAGGGCACCAGCCCGGCCTACTCGGGCATTGCCAAGCTCCTCAAAGCCTACAATTTTGCGCTGGCAACGGATATGTGGGGCGACGTGCCCTACTCGCAGGCCCTGCAAGGCCTGGGGTCTATCCAACCGGCTTTCGACAAGCAGCAGGATATCTACGAAGGTGCTACTGGCATCCAGAGCCTGTTTGACCTGGTGCGCGAAGGCCTGGCCGACCTCGACAAGCCCGGCACGCTGGCCCCTGGTGGCGACGACTTCGTGTATAAAGGCGACCTCACCAAGTGGAAAAAAGCGGGCAATATGCTGCTACTGAAGTTTGCCAACACCGTCAGCAAGAAAGACCCGGTGCTGGCCGCCAAAGTGATAAACGAAGTGCTGACCAAGGGGGCCGACGGCAGCGCGGCCATCTACGCCAATACCGAAGACCTTGCGGTGCCCTTCGGCACGGCCGTGGGCAATACCAACCCGTTTTACTCCTACAACGTCACAAACCGGCCCAACGACCAGATGGCCAGTACGCGCTTCCTCGACTCGCTGGCGGCGTACAAGGACCCCCGGATGCCAAAGTATTTTACCACTACCCCTACCTACACCGCCCCAACCGAAGTCACGCCTTTCGGCAAGTTTACGGGTTTCGAAAATGGCAGCAATGCTACGGCTCCCAGCCGAACAGCTGCGGTAAACAACCGCTCGGTCTATAACACTTACGTGCTGGGCAACGCGGGCGAGGCGCCGGTGCGCCTGCTCACCAATTTTCAGCGGTGCTTTATTCTGGCCGAGGCGGTTATCACGCTCAAAACGCCGGGCGTTGCCGACTCGCTCTACAAGCAGGGCATTCGGGCGTCGATGCAGGAAACCGGTCTGAGCCAGAACGATATCAACTCTTATTTCAAGGCTAACCCGGCTATCGTGACCCTCAGCGGCACCGATGCCCACAAGGTCAACCAGATTATCCGCCAGAAGTGGACGGCCTGGGTCGGCAACGGCTACGAGGCCTGGAACGACTACCGCCGCACCGGCTACCCCCGCCTGCAGCCCGCCCTCAACGTGTCGTTCACACCCAACATCCCGCAGCGCCTGCTCTACCCCCCTTCCGAAGTAGCGGCCAACGGCGGCAACATGCCGACGGTAACTATCGCTACCCCCGTGTGGTGGACGAGCACTCCCAATCCACTTTATTATGCCAATTAACATGAAAAAAATAGCTACTCAGCTCGCGTTACTGCTCGTGCTGGTCGTCGGTTTTTCGGCTTGTAAGAAGGAATACGGTAACCACCTGGGCCCGCTGCAAGACAGCCTCGCGCCCATTCCGGTCACGGTCACCAACCAGGTGTATTTCGAGCGCTTTCCCGTCGTCACGACCACCGTGGGGGCCGATGGCAATGGCACGTTTTCGATTGCCTTCAGCATTCCGGCTGATAAAGGTAAAATCAAGGAAATCACCAAGGTAGCCACCGGCAACAGCGGCGTGGAATACTTGCAGAGCAATCTGTATCCGAACTACCTGGCCACCCCGGTAGCCGGAAGTGGCACGAACACCATCACGTTCAGCTCGGACCTGAACGCGGTGCGCAGCTACGTTACGCGCCTCAACGCGGTATTTCCGACCCTGCCCGCCGGCTCTACCAAATCGGCTGCGTTTGCCTTCACCGGCACCTCAACCGGCGGTGCGGGCACCCTCACGCCCAACGCCAACCCGCAGACACCCAATCAGCTACGCTTCTTCTTCCTCATCACCCTGGAAGATGGCACGCAGCTTATTACCACCGAAGTGGACGTGCGCCTGCTGTAAAACGGCCCGCAACCGCGAACTACAAAAAAGAGCCCTGGCAACACTGCTGGGGCTCTTTTGGTGGAAACGAGGGGGTAGGGAACTACGCGGCCAGAGCGGCCGCGTAAAACCGCTCCAGCTGTTTGCTTATCTGCTTTATTTCCAGCAAAAAACCATCGTGGCCGTAGCCCGATTCCAGCTCGGCATAGGTGGCACCCGCGATGCCCTGGGCCAACTCACGCTGTTCGCTGAGCGGAAAAAGTATATCGGAAGTGATGCCCAGCACCAGCGTACGCGCCCGGATGCGGGCCAGCGCCGGCCCTACCCCCCCCGGCCGCGCCCCAGGTGGTGGGTGTCCATCGCGCGGCTCAGGGTTACGTAGCTATACGCGTTGAAGCGGGCCACGAGCTTGTCGCCCTGGTAGCGCTGGTAGCTGCTGGCGCGGTAGTCGCGCAGGCGCGGGTCGGCCTCGTCGTCGGTTTGGGTGGCGTGGTAGGCCGCGTAGCCGCGGTAGCTGAGCAGGGCCACGGCGCGGGCGGCGCGCAGGCCCGCCCTACCCCCCTCCGGCGCGTGGGCGTGGTAGGTAGGGTCGGCCTCGATGGCCAGCCGCTGCGCCTCATTAAAGGCAATGCCCCAGGCCGAGTGCCGGGCATTGGTGGCAATAACCACCAGGTGCTGAATAGTTCCTGATTTCATCACCGCCCATTCCAGCGCCTGCTGCCCACCCAGCGAACCGCCAATAAGGGTGTGAATGCTGGCCAGCCCCAAATGCTGCCGCAGCGCCTCGTGCGCGGCGGCCAGGTCGCGGATGGTGAGCAGCGGAAACGCCTCGTAGCGGGGCGCGCCGGTGGCGGGGTCGGCATCGAGCGGGCTGGTGCTGCCGTAGCACGAGCCCAGCACGTTGGCGCACACGATGTACCAGTCGGCCGGGTCAAAGAAGCAGCCCGGCCCAAACAAGCCCGCCCACCAATCCAGCACGTCGGCATTGGCCGTGAGGGCGTGGCACACCCACACCACGTTGTCGCGCGCGGCGTTGAGCCGGCCCCAGGTGCGGTAAGCCACCTGCGCACCGGCCAGCGCGGCCCCGCTCTCCAGCGGAAAGGGGGTAGGGAGGGTGAAAAACTGGTCTTGCATAACGTTAGTGATTTCACCGCAGAAGACGCAGAGGTTTTCGCAGAAGATTCGCGGAAGATTATCCCCCCTCTGCGTCTCTTCTGCGAAAACCTCTGCGTATTCTGCGATGAAAACGTAAAAGCTTATACCTCAAGCGGTTGGGCGTGCTCCGGCTCGGGCTCGGGAATTGCATCCACACCTTCGTCCTGGCCGGTAGGCGTGGCCGCAACGGCGGCGGCAATGGCCTGCTCCAAATCGGCGCGGATGTCCTCAAAATGCTCGATACCCACCGACAAGCGCAGCAGCGTGGGCGTTACGCCCGCGGCGTGCTGCTCGGCTTCGCTGAGTTGCTGGTGGGTAGTGGCCGCCGGCTGAATGATGAGCGTTTTAGCATCGCCCACATTAGCCAGGTGGCTGATAAGCTTGAGGTTATCAATCAACGCCGTGGCCGTCTCCTTGCTGCCGTGCAGCGCAAACGACAGCACGCCGCCGAAGCCGCGCTTGAGGTACTTCGCGGCATTTTTGTGCTGCGGACTGCTGGCCAGGCCGGGGTAATTGACGCTGGCCACCTGCGGGTGCTGCTCCAGCCACTGCGCCACTTTCAGGGCGTTTTCGACGGTCCGCTCTACGCGCAGGCTCAGGGTTTCGACGCCTTGCAGCAAGAGAAACGAGTTGAACGGGCTCTGCGAGGGGCCGAAGTCGCGCAGGCCTTCCACCCGCGCCCGAATGATGAACGCGATGTTGCCAAACGGACTATTTTTGCCGAATACCTCGTTGAAAACCAGGCCGTGGTAGCCCTCGCTGGGCTCCGTAAACTGCGGATACTTGCCGTTGCCGAAGTCGTAGGTGCCACCGTCCACAATCACGCCGCCAATGGTAGTGCCGTGGCCGCCAATCCACTTGGTGGCCGACTCCACCACGATGTTGGCACCGTGCTCCAGGGGCCGGAGCAAGTAGCCGCCCGCGCCAAACGTGTTGTCCACCACCAGCGGAATATCGTGCTTCCTGGCCACGGCCGCCAGGCGCTCAAAATCCGGCACGCTAAAGCTGCCGTTGCCAATCGTTTCGACGTAGATGGCGCGGGTCCGGTCGTCAATCAGCGCCTCGATGCTGTCAACGTCATCGCCCTGCGCAAAGCGCGCCTCAATACCTAATCGCTTGAAGGCCACCTTAAACTGGTTGTAGGTGCCGCCGTAGAGGTACGAGCTGCTCACCAGGTTGTCGCCGGGCTGCAGGATGTTGTTCAGCGCAATGAACTGCGCCGCCTGGCCCGAGCCCACGGCCAGCGCCGCTACGCCGCCTTCGAGCGCCGCAATGCGCTGCTCGAACACGTCGGTGGTCGGGTTCATCAGGCGGGTGTAAATATTACCAAACTCTTTGAGAGCAAACAAATTAGCGCCGTGCTCCGCGTTCTTGAACACGTAGCTGCTGGTTTGGTAAATGGGCACCGCGCGCGAGCCGGTGGTGGGGTCGGGCTGCTGCCCGGCGTGGAGCTGAAGCGTTTCGAAGTGCTGAGTCTGGGTGGCCATGAAGCTAAAAATAAAGCGTGTTGAAGCTGAAAATCAAGTAGAAAAAGAGGCGGCCCTCTAAGCTGGAATAGCCACCGGCAGCCGCGCCAGCGCGGCCAGCAGGGCCGCCGGGTCGGGCCGCTGCTTGAAGTTGGCCGCCACCTGCGCCCAGGCAATCACGCCATCGGTGCCGATGAGAAAGGTGGCCGTGAGCGGCAGCTCATCGTCGGCCGTGCCGTTGTAGGCGGCCAAGTCGATGCCCACGCCGCGCAGCGTGTCGGCCACTTCGGTGCCTACCCCGTAGGCCAGGCCATACTGCCGGGCCAAAACGTTGCCGATGTCGCTCAGCACCGGGAAGGTCAGCTCTTTCTCATTGGCCGTCAAGCTGGTAAAGTCAGGGGTTTGGGGCGATACGGCTACCAGCGTGGCATTGAGGCGAGCCAGCTCGGGCAGGGCCTGCTGGTAGGCGCGCAGCTGCACGTTGCAGAAAGGGCACCAGTTGCCGCGGTAAAACGTGAGCACTACCGGACCTTGCTCCCGCAACTCGGCCAGAGTTTGGGGCCGGCCGGCCGCGTCGGGCAGGGTGAAGTTGGGGGCCGGCTGGCCAGCGGCCAGGGCGTGGCGGGCGGTGTCGGCGGCTTCGGTGCGGGCAATGCCCGCGTCGATGCTGCGGGTGGCGGCGGGGGGTAGGGCGGTGGCCAGGTGCTGGGTCGTAGCCGTAAGAGCTTGCTGAAAAGCGGTAGCGGAATTGATGGTGGACATAACGCGTAACGGGAAATAGCTGCGAGAAAAAAGTTTTTGTCAAACTCCGTGCTGTTGGCTGGTTCGCGGCTTCTAGGGGGGGTAGGCGAGCAATTGCCTTGTTAACTACCTGCTAGTTAATGAATTGACCTTATATCAACCATAGCAAGTGGCCGGCGTCAGAACCAAGCCAGCTGGCGGAAGCAGTACCCACGAAAGAAACGGAGCGAACAGCGCCGAAGGTCTTAGCCTTGGCAACAACAGCACATTCGCATTCGCCCGGCCGCGGAAGCCGGGCCAGCTACAGCCGATTGCAGGAGGATTCCTAAGGTGCGCACCGAAGTGGCAGCCGAGTAGGGAGCAGCGAAGAAAAATGGGTGTGCCATGTTGGTACTCGGTTTATAGCCCCCCAGGCTACGCGCGGCAGCTACTGGGGTAGGAATTGGCACCTTTCAACGGGTGAAGGTTGCCAGCGGGTCAGGGAGCCTAATCTCTCGCCGCTTCTGTATAAAACTTACTAAAACTGCCCCGCCTGCTGCGGAGGAGTACCGGATTGGTAAGGGCAAAGATAGATGCCGCGCCTCATTTACCAAATTTCTCCTAAAAAAACAGGGTGCGGGGCTTGCCCCCGCCCGTCGTTGAGCGAAATTAGGTGAATCGTTCAACGACGGGCGGGGCCAAGCCCCGCACCCTACACGGCACAAAAACAAAAAGGCCACCCCAATGCTGGAGTGGCTTTTCTCACCTTTTTTCTGCAAAAAGTACCTAGTTACTAGGTATGGTTAACTCCTGACCCACTTGGATGAGGTCGGGGTTACTGCCGATGATGGCCTTGTTGGCTTCGTATATCTGGTGCCACTTGGCGGCGTCGCCGTATTGGCTTTTGGCAATCTTGGAGAGCGAGTCGCCGCTCACTACGGTGTAGGAAGTGCCGGTGGTAGCCGCGGCGGCAGGCTGGGCGCTGTTGCCGAAAAAGTCGGTGCCAGTACCCGTAGTAGCCGGAGCAGCGGGCTTTTTATCACCTTCGTTATTCAAAAAATCGAGCAAACCCATGTGACAAGTGCGGTTAGTGTGAGAAAGAAGAGCTGCCACAGCGGGGCTGGGTGGCTATGAGCCTTTTACGGGGGTAGGAAGCCAGGGTTGCTACCCATAACCAAAAAAAAGACAGTGCGTAAGCAGAGCCGTATTCATCAGAACTTTTCTCTTCACCTTCTTTTTTTTCTCCCCCCATGAATCTTTCACACGCATCCTTCCGGTCCTACTTCACTTCCCTGCTCAGCGTAGTGACGCTTTTGTTCGTCATGTCTTCGTGCGGCAGCGATAAGGGTAAGGTAGAGGAAGTTAACAAGCTGTACGGCTCAAGCAGCAAGGCGTGGGTGACCGACAAGCAGACCGATGCGGCTGGCGACAAAGTGAAGCAGGACGCCGCAGCTCAGGACCAGGAAATCAGCTTTGCCTCGAATGGCACGTATTCAGGTACGCAAAGCGGCAAGTACGTATTTGACCAGGCCGCCAAAACCATCACCATGACCCCGGAGGGCGGCACGACCAGCAACACGTTCAACATCGAAACCCTGACCGACAGCAAGCTGACGCTCGTGAACCCCAACAGCCCCGATTCGAAGCTGATGCTGAAAGCTAAATAGCAGAATTTTTTAGTGGGCCTATGCCCAGCCTAAACCCCGCGCTCTGACGAGCGCGGGGTTTTTTTATGCGCGAAGGGCAGGGAGCGGCATTAAAAGCTGGTCCTTTGCGCTGAAATTTGGGCAATATGATGGTTAACTTGAATCCTGGCCAGAAGATGAAGTGGTTTTGCGCGCTATTGCTGTGGGTGTGCGGCGTAGGAATGGGGCCAGCCGCGTGGGCGCAGACGGCTGGTGGCGAGGTGCCCGCGCGCCGCCTGCGTAGCGTGAGCCCGGCCGATACCACGTTTGCCGAGCTGGAGTTTTTGCGGGCGGAAATTGGCGGGGCGCGGGTAGTTTTTCTGGGCGAGCCGACCCACGGCGAAGGTAACGTGCTGAGTGCCAAGGCGCGGCTCGTGGCCTACCTGCAGCAGCGCCTGGGCTTCACGACGCTGGCGATGGAGAGCGGCTTTTTTGAGATGAACAAGGCGCAACGGGAGATTGCGGCCGGCAAATCGGTGGTTAAAAACCTGCAAAGCAGCGTGTTTCCTGTTTGGATGGGTACGCAGGAGTTCCAGGCCGTAGTGCCGCTGGTGGGGCCCGATGGCCTGCGCGTTACGGGCTTCGACCCGCAACTGAGCGGCGACTACAGCGACGACCTGATGGACGACCTGGAAGATTTTTTGGACGAAGGCAAGGCCAGCGACAAAGCCATAAATTTCGACCTGCTCGACGATGCCGTGGGCTATATGGCCGAGCACTACGCCTTTTCACCCAGCCAAACGCTGGCCGCCTTCGAGGGCGAACTGGCTAAGGCCGCGCCGCTGCTGCGCCGCGCCGCCGCGGCCGCCAGCCCCACGCGCCGCGCCGAGGCCGCGTTCTGGCAGCAGTGCCTGCGCAGCCTACTGGCCCAGGCCCGCGACTACACCGCCCACGACCCCGGTGCCAAAACCGCCGCCACCTTCGTGGCCGCCAACAGCAACCCCCGCGACGCCCAGATGGCCGATAATCTGCTGTGGTATCTGCGCCAGCACCCCGCCGAAAAAGTCATTTGTTGGGGTGCCCTGCCGCATTTTGCCAACCACGTGGAGCTGCTGGGCAACGAGGAGCTGCGCGCCTACCACCCGATGGGCCAGCTCGTGCGGGCCGCCCTACCCCCCAATCAAACCTACATCCTGGGCACGCTCGCGGGCGGCGGCACCCACGGCCTGCCCGGCACCGCCGGCGAGCCCGTGCCCCCGCCCGCCCCCGGCACGCTGGAAGCCAGCTTGTTAAATCTTAATTCGCCCTACGCCTTCGTGAGTCTGAAGCACGACGCGCCCGGCCGGCAGCTCACGACCTACGCCTTCGACTACCAGCCCCTGGCCGGCCCTTGGAGCGAGGTAGTGGACGGCTTTTTATTCCTAAAAACCGTGGAGCCGCCGCACCTGCTGCCACCCGACACCACCGCCCGCCCTACCCCCCCCGCCCCACCCGATAGCGCCAGCGTGGCCGCCGCGCTGGCCGCCCCGCCGCCCACGCCGCCCGGCTCGCTCAACCCCGCGGCCGGCCGGGGCGGGGCCACGCTGCGCCGCCCGGTGGCGGCGGCCGACGTGTCGGGGGTGCGCCCGGTGCGCGGCGTGGTGCTGGATGCGCGCCGCCAGCCGGTGCCCTACGCTTCTATTGAGCTGGTGGGGCAGGGCAAAGGCACCGTGGCCGACGCGCAGGGCCGGTTCGCGCTGGCGCTGCCGGGCCCTACCCCCCTGCTGGTGCGCAGCCTGGGCTACACGCCGGCCACGGTGCGCTCGCCGCGCGGCGATGAGGAGCTGACCGTGTTGCTGCACCCCGCTGCCTACACCCTGGCCGAGGCGCGGGTGACCGCTGCCGCGCCGCCCACCCCGGAGGCGATTATGAAGCAGATTATCAAGCAAATACCCGTCAACTATGAGCAGCAAGACTACGCCACGCAGGTGTACGCCTACCGCCGCCTCAGCAACTTCGATACCCTGCGCTACGAGGCCGAAACCGTGGGCCGGCTGCGGGTGCCGGCCGGCTACCGGCATTTTGCGGGCGGATTTATGGGGCACGAGCCCGACGTAAATTATGAGGTGCAGCAGCGGCACCTACTAACCCCGCCCATCAGCGCGGAGCCGGGGCCGGGACTGCGAATCACGGAGGTGCAGGGGACGGCCATATCAACTGCCGACCCGGTGCGGATTTCGCCCTTGTTTGAAAGCCGCAATCAGCGCAAGTTTACGCTTAAGCTCGACAGTGTGCGGGTGCGGGGGGCTGATACACTGTATGCGCTTAGCTTCGCAGCCCGGCGGGCCAACCATCGCAGCACCGGCACCTACCTGATGGGTAATTATCAAGGCCAGCTGCTGGTGCGTGCCCGCGACTTCGCCGTGCTGCGCTACGAAGCGCTGTGGCAGCTTGACACGGCTACTTTCAACTCCACGGCCCGCAAAAACTATGGGCGTAATAATGTGATTTCCAGGCTTTACGCCCAAGTATTTACGCTCAGCCGCACTACCCACGTAGTGGATTATCAAAAGGGCGACAATGGCCGCTACTATGCCCGCCAGAGCGTGGGTCAGGGTTTGAGCACGGGCCGCACGCTGGGTAAAAGCCCCTTTTATTACCAAAATCTGACGGAATACTTCTTCCAGCCGCTGCCCACCGCCGGCCCCGCGCCGGCCCCACCCAAAAAAGGTGAGCCCGCCGCCAGGCAGCCCGAAGTGCCTTACCGGCCCGAGTTTTGGGCGGGCTACAAGCGGCCGGGCGGCCCGCTGGCTACCCCTTGATTTTGCGAGTAGGGTGCGGGGCTTGCCCCCGCCCGTCGTTGAATGAAACAGGCATAAATCGTGCAACGATGGGCGAGGACAAGTCCCGCACCCTACTTTCTAAACACCCGCGCCGCCCAGCGGGGCAGGAACAGCGCGCCCAGCGCCAGGTAGAAGTAGTAGGTAACGATGCGGTAGAACAGCACCAGGAAGCTAGTCATAGCCGCCGAGCCCATAAAGCGGCCGAAAAACGTGGGAAACGCACCCTCCGCGATGCCTGCGCCGCCCGGCGTGATGGCCAGCAGCAGCACCACTTTGTAGGTAATGTTGCGGGCGAAGATGAACAGGAACGTGCCCGTGTTCATGGGCGTGAAGGCCGCGATGAGGCAGCCGATAACGGCGTAGCGGGCCGTCCACACGAACACGGTGCTCAGGCTGGCGCGCCACCAGTAGGCCGCGCCCGCGCCTTGCAGGTGCTCGGAGGCCAGCACCATTTCCTGGCCTTGCCGGTAGGCTTGCCGCCGAAACCGCCGCAGCAGCCGCGTCGAGGCCAGCCGCACCAGCAGCCGCCGCACCGAGCGCGGATTGATAAACAAGGCATACAGCAGCAGCCCCGAATAGGCTGACACGGCCACGTAGCTGAAGATGAAAATGGCCCGCAGCGTTTGCACGAAGGCCGACTGCAAGCCCTGGGGGTAGAGGCCTTCGCCGGCCAGCCACACTACCAGCGGCACCATCAGCACGTAGTAGAGGTTGTCGAGAAAGGCCGTGACGATGACGTAGGCAATGGATTTGCCCAGCGGAATGCCCTCGCTGGTGAGAATAACCGGGGCCGCCGCCGTGCCGCCCGCCGCTGAGGGCAGCACGCACGAGGCAAACTCCCACACCACAATTACCCCAAACGCCTGCCGCCAGCTCAGGGTCCGCTCGGCAATGTAGCGGATGCGGTAGATGTAGCCCAGGTCGCGCGCCCACAGCACCAAGAGCGTGATTACCAGCCACTGCCACTTGGCATTGAGCAGCGGGTCGAGGTCGCCGGGCTGGTAGGAGCGCCAGAACAGAAAGCCCACCACGCTCAACCCAATCAGCGCCGGCAGCACGATGCGCGACGGCCGCAGCTGCCGCAGCAAGTTGCTTTCGGCGGCTACCACGTCGGACGCGGGCGGGGGGGTAGGGACGGCTGGGGGCATAGGCACGGTAAAGGTGCGGCAAAAATACGGCGGCCCACAGCGTCGGACCGGACGAGGGGGGTAGGGACATGAAAAGGTCCGGCCGCAACACGCGCGGCCGGACCTTTTCATGTCCCAAACATTACCCGCGGAAAACGCGGGCTAGGGCCGCCCGCCCGTCTGGCCTGCCGGCGTAATGCCGCCCGGCGAGGTAGTGCCCGGTGAGGGCGCGCCCAGCGGCGACGGCGTATTCTGGGGCTTCACGGCCGGCGAGGTGGCCGGCCGGGTCGTGGTGCTGTCGGCGGGGGTAGGGGGCACGGCCACGCCGGGCGCGGCGGTAGCCGGAGTCGTTGCGCCGGGCATCGTTGCCGGGCGGCCCATCGCGCCATTGGGCTGGGCACCCTGGTTGCGCAGCTGCTGGAGCGAATCGGCCGGAATGATGCGGCGCGTCGAGTCGGTAGCGCTGGCCGGGCGGCCCGCGCCGGCCGGGCGCTGGCCCGCGCCTGGATAGCCACCAGGCCGGCCGGCACCGGCACCAGCGCCGGCCGGGCGGCCACCACTACCTGGCGCACCGCCACCACCTGGGGCACCGCCACCACCTGGCGCGCCGCCACCACCGCCCTGGCCGCCACCACCACTTGTGTCGCCGCCGCCCGCGTCGCCGCCTTCTTTCAGGTCGTCGTTGCTCACGCCCTTGCGACCGCGCCGCTGGTCCACGCTCAGCTTGCCGATGCGGTAGCTGAAGTTAACCTTGAAGCTCAGGCGGTTAAGGACGTTCGTGCTGTTCTGCGTCAGCACTGGCGCGTTGATGGTCACGCCGTTGTAGCTATCCACGAAGGGCGTGCTCACCGAGTTGTGGATGGTGATTTGATTACTGAAAAAGTTCTCAGCCCCGAAGCCGAAGCTGCCCCGCTTCTCGGCGAAATTGCGCTGTAGGCTCAGGCTGTAAATGCCAAAGCCCGACTGATTGCCCTGCAACTGCACCTGCTGGCCCCGCACGAAGGCGAATGCCTGCAAGGCCCAGTCTTTGGTGAGATTATACGCGCCAAATACCCGCCCATTCACCACGAAGCCCTGGTTGCTGGAGTTGTAGATGGCCGTGGGGTCGTTGTTGCGCAGCACGTCATAAAACACGTCCATGCTGCCGTTGAGGCTCATCTTGGCGTTGTTGATGCCCACAAATAGGTTGGTGCCGTAGGCCCGTTCGGTGCCCGCGTTGCGGTAGGTCGAGAGCAGCGCGCCCACCGCCTTGGTGGGGTTAAGCGAGTCGGGCAGCGGCACCCGCACCGTCTGAATGGCGTTGTCGGTGCTGCGCACGAAGGTCGAGATGTTCACATTCACCTTCTGCTTAATCATGGTGCTGTAGCCCAGCTCATAGTTCTGGGTGTTTTCCGGCCGCAGGGTAGGGTTGCCGGCCGAAGCGCTCAAGGGGTTGGAAGCCTGCACGTTCGGATTCAAAAATTGCAGCGAGGGCCGTTGAATCCGAATATTGTAGGCCATCTTGAGCACGTTGCCATTGGCAAATTTGCGCGACAGATTCACGCTCGGCAGCACCTTGAGGTAGTTGGGAATGGCGGTGGCGGTGAGCACTCCGTTGGGATTGCTGAAGTCGGCGCTGATAGTGGTGTATTCGGCGCGCACGCCCGGCTTCAGGGCAAAGCCCAGGGGCAGGGCCATCGTGTAGGCCACGTAGGCGGCGGACACGTTCTGCTTGTAGAGGAAAGAGTTAGGGACGGGGGGGGTAGGCGGGGCCAGGCCGGGGCCGTAGAAATAGCTGTAGTCGCTGGTGACGCGCCGCACGATATTCTTTACCCCCACTTCCAGCAGCTGGTCCTTGGCGGTGGGCGTCTGGTAGTCTATCTGCCCCGTTATTTCCTGGTTGCGGCTCTGGTTGTTGTTGCCCAGCTGGCCCTGGTACGTGTGGTCACTGGGCGCGAACACATTGTTAGTGAAGTCACTGGTCTGGTTGTTCCGGCTAAACAACGTCAATACGCTCAGCTCGCGCTGCTTCACATCGTAGAGGTGTGTGTAGTTGAGGCTCGCGTCCACGGTGCCCGAGTTGCCGGTCGAAACCACGTCGCGCACCGTGTTGATACCCAGGTTGGCCCCGGCCAGGGTCTGGCTGGTTAGCTGGTCCTGGTAGTTCTTGCTGTTGCGGACGCCGTAGGCCACCGAGCCGGCCAGCGAATTTTGCTTGTCAAAATCATACGTCAAACCCAGCGTGTAGCGCCCGAAGGCGTTGGTTTGCCGCGTGGCAGCATTCTGCTGCACGGTGGTGCGCTGGCCATTGAGCAGGTTGGTGGTGGTCTGCACGTTCTCGAAGCTGCCCGGCGTGTTGTACTGCGCCCGCCCGAAGCCGCCCAGCGAGGCCCCGAATTTGCCGTTGCTCACGCTGCCGCTCAGGCCCAGGTTGCTGGCGCGGGTGCCGGCGCTGCTGTTTATATTGAGCGAGGCCCCGCGCAGGTTATTCTGCTTGGTGATGATGTTGATAATACCGCCCGAACCCTCCGCGTCGTACTTGGCCGAAGGCGAAGTAATAACTTCTACCGTCTGAATCTGCTCGGCCGGAATCTGCTTGAGCGCGTCGGCCACGCTGCTGGCCGCAATGGTGCTGGGCTTATTGTTAATCAGCACTTTAATGTTGCTGCTGCCGCGTAACGTCACGTTGCCGTCCAGGTCCACGCTCAGCAGCGGCACGCGCTTGAGCACGTCGGTGGCATCGCCGCCGGCCGTGGTTTTGTCCACGTCGGCGTTATACACGGTGCGGTCCACGCGCTCTTCAATGAGCGGCTTCCTGCCCGTCACTACCACCTCACCCAGCTTTTGGGCGCTGGCAGCCAGCGCGACGGTCCCCAGCGCCACGTTGCCGCCGGTGGCCGGTATGGTCACCGTCCGCACCTGGTTGGCGTAACCCAGGAAGCTGACCTCGACCCGATACGTGCCAGCCGGAATGCCGGACAGCACGAATTTGCCATCGTCGCCGGCCACGCCGCCGTTCACGGGGCTATTGGTGCTGGGGTTGATGACGTTGACCGTGGCGTACGAAACCGGTTTGCCGGTAGCCGCGTCAGTAATGGTGCCGCTGAGGCGGCCGGCCGACCGGGCCGGCGCGGCCGCGGCGGGGCGACCGCCGGCCTGGCCGTAGCCCAGCTGCGGGCTGGCAAAAAAAGTAGTGGCCAAAAGCCCCGCGAGGGGTAGTGTAGTCTTGTTCATAAAAGTCATAACGGCCAAAGTGCGCAAACGGCGCACAAAAGTTGCATTGCCAGGCAGTGTTTTTAGTAAATGGTCGGCCGAAACCTTTCTTCTGCCGACTAAGCCAGCTACACCACCGCTTGCGGAGGACCATTTAATCGGCTCTTAGAACCAGGCATGCCGCTAGGTTTGCTGCTCCTGACCCCACTGCCCGTTAGTACGTAGGGGCGGGGCTTGCCCCCGCCCGTCGCATGAACGAAACCTACCTGCATCGTTCACGCGACGGGCGGGGGCAAGCCCCGCCCCTACCGATACCCGAAGCTGCGTTAAGCTTTCGTGGGGGTCAGAAAGCGGGCCAGCACGTCGCGCATCGTTTGCGGAGGGCGGCCCAGCAGCGTGGCCAGCGTGGGGTCAACGGCCGCGAAGTCGCCGCGCCGGGCCGACCGGTACGTGCCGAGCAGCATCTCGGCCATTGGGGCCGGCACGCCCCGCGCGATGGTGGCCTGCCGCCACTCATCGTCCGAAATTGTCACCCGCTTGATTTCACGCCCAGCCACTTCCGACGCGATGGCGGCCACCTCGTCCAGCGTGACGGCGGCGAGGGCAGTCAGCGGCGGCGTGATGCCGTCAAAGCGGCCTTCCTGGGCCAAGATGAGCGCGTCGGCTTCGGCCAGGTCGGCGCGGGTGGTCCAGCTCACCGGGCCGTCTTCGGGGGCGCGAATCACGCCTTCTTGCAGCCCGTGCCCCATCATTTGCAGCGCACTTTCGGCGTAGAAGCCGTGGCGCAGCGAGGTAAAGGCTACCCCCTGCTCGGCCAGCATCGCCTCGCTGGCGGCGTGGTTGAGGGCCGGCTCGAAGAACGAATCGGCCCGCGCGCCCTGGTGGCTCGTGTACAGAATGCGGCGCGCTCCGGCGGCGCGGGCGGCCTCAATGGCGGCCCGGTGCAGCCGCCGGGCCTCTTCCCCGAGCTTATTGACGGAGATAATCAATACTTGGCTCGCGCCCGCGAAGGCGGCCGGCAGGCTATCGGGCCGGGCAAAATCGCCGGCCCGCACCTGCACGCCGCGCGCGGCCAGGGCCGTGGCTTTGCCGGGGTTCTGCACGCTGGCCGCCAGCTCATTGGCTGGCATAGTGCGCAAGAGATGTTGCATAATATCGGCTCCTAACTGGCCGGTGGCTCCAGTGACTACAAGCATGGTAGGGGGGGGGTAGGAAAATTAAAAAAATTGATTAAAATGAGGATTGCCTGGCCCGCAGGCGCTCGGTCAGCACTTCCGGTGCCGCGCCCCGCAGGCGGTCGTAGTTCAGCCGAAACAGCCAGGTGGCGTGCTCGGCATCGGCCGCGGTACGAATCAGGAAGCAGACCCAATCGCCGTACCCATTTCCGTAGGGAAACGGCCGGGCCAGGCCGCACTCCAGCAGCGGCACGCCCAGGGCGGAGGTCGTGGCCAGGTGCACTTCCCCATTCAGGTGAATGTGGCCCAGTTCGGCCTCGCCCACGTAAAAATCGGCCCCGTCCACGCGCTTGCGGTTGAATAAATCCCAGTGAGTGGCGGAAATAATGGCTGGCCACGCCTGAATGGCGGCGGCGGTTTGCTGGCCCGGCCCCGCCAGCACGGGCGCGGGTTGAAGGGGGCCTTTTTCGGTTAGCTTCATAACGGGGGGCAGGAAATTAATTAACTGATGTTACGCGACGGGCAGTAGCGCGAACTTTGTAGTTCGCGCTACTGCCCGCTGCCATTTCGAATAAGATAATGCGTAACAGCAGTTAATTAAATGAATGACGGAAGGCCAAAGGCGAGAGGGCCGTTTTGGTCTTGAAAAGCTTGCTGAACGACTGCGAATGCCCGAAGCCCAGGGCGTAGGCGACCTCACTCACCGACAGCTCCGACGTGGCCAGCAGCTGCTTGGCCTTGTCGATGAGCTTGGCCTGTCGGAGAGATGCAGCGCCTCGTGCACCGCGTAGCTGAAAAACGGGTACTGCCGAATAGTTTTGGCCAGCGGCGTATTCCACAGAAAATCGGGATGCACCAGCAGCAGCCAGCCCGAATGGCGCAGCGTCTCATCCGCCTCGATAGTCAGCACCTGGCCGGGGGCCATGAACACTATCATCCCCTCGTCAAAATCATAAACCTGCTGGCCATACTTCAGCTTGCCGTTGAAATTGTGTTTCAGCGCGATGGAGTAGAAGTTGTTGAGCAGCGGGGGGGTAGGCGTGGCCGCCGAGTGCTTAATATCCTCAAAATCCAGGACGCTGATGAGTGGATGCTCCGGCTTGGGCAGCCCCCACAGCTGATGAAAGGCCGAAATGGTGTTGACCCGGTGCGGTTGCTCGTTTTTCATGGCGCGGCGACTACGGTTTACTGGTTCGTTTACATTCCCGCCGGGCGGGTTCGATTGCTGGCTGGCCCTTGTTTTGCAGCGAACCCATTACCTACAGCAGGCAGCTTTGCTCGCGACACAAAGGTCAGCCGGCAATCCGCCCAGGCCCGTAGCCGAATCTCTGTTTGTTATAGCCGTTTCTTGCGGTAAGCTTTTTGGTCGTCACCCCCACAGTATTTCTTACACTCCTCGCAAAGCAGGGTGCGGGGTTTGCCCCGCCCGTCACTGAACAAATCCCAGGCGTGACATTCTTTTTCACCAATCACTTCGCGACAAGTATCGGCCGGTGCACAGCCAATAGGGAAACGGCGCTACCTGGTTTTTGAGCTGCACACTTACAACCGCCCGCCGTGCCTTGCCGTACCTTTGAGGTCGGCCGGCCAATCTTTTAGCCCGCCCGGCGGTTGCTTAGCCGCGCCCCCTTTTTGCTGCCCCCAATGATTATCGAACCCGGCCCGCTTCTGGCGGCGATTGCCTCGCCCGACGACCTTAAAAAACTCGCTCCCGAGCAGTTAGTGCAAGTGAGCACCGAGCTGCGCGAGTTTATTATCGACACGGTGAGCATTTATGGCGGGCACTTCGGCGCTTCGCTGGGGGTAGTCGAGCTAACGGTGGCGCTGCACTACGTCTTCAACACGCCTTATGACCAACTGGTCTGGGATGTGGGGCACCAGGCCTACGGCCATAAAATACTGACGGGCAGGCGCGACCGTTTTCCTACTAACCGCCGCTACGGCGGCATGTCGGGCTTTCCTAAGCGCAGCGAAAGCGAATATGATGCCTTCGGCGTGGGCCACAGCAGCACCAGTATCGGGGCGGCGCTGGGCATGGCCGTGGCTTCCGATTATAAGAAAGAATTTGACCGCCAGCACATTGCCGTGATTGGCGACGGGGCCATGACGGCCGGCATGAGCTTCGAGGCGCTGAATCACGCCGGGGCCATCCGCAACAACATGATTGTCGTGCTCAACGACAACTGCATGAGCATCGACCCCAACGTGGGCGCGCTCAAGGAATACCTCACCGACATCACCACCTCGCGCACCTACAACAAAGTGCGTGACGAGCTGTGGAACGTGCTCGGCAAGCTCTCCAAATTCGGCCCCAACCCGCAGCAGATTGCCCGCAAAGTAGAGGCCGCCATGAAGGCTACCCTCCTCAAGCAGAGCAACTTATTTGAGGCGCTGAACTTTCGCTATTTCGGCCCCGTGGATGGCCACGACGTGCAGCACCTGGTGGCGGTTCTCAACGACCTCAAGAGCATTCCCGGCCCCAAGCTGCTGCACTGCGTGACCGTGAAGGGCAAAGGCTACGCGCTGGCCGAACAGGACCAGACGCTGTGGCACGCGCCGGGCTTGTTTGACAAAATCACGGGCGAGATTTACAAGAAAATTCCCGATAAACCGCAGCCGCCCAAGTACCAGGACGTGTTTGGCCACACGCTGCTGGAGCTGGCCCAGGCCAACGACAAGATTATGGGCGTGACGCCGGCCATGCCGTCCGGCTCTTCTTTGAATATTATGATGGCCGCCATGCCCGAGCGCGCCTTCGATGTGGGCATCGCGGAGCAGCACGCCGTCACGTTTTCGGCCGGCCTGGCCACGCAGGGGCTGGTGCCGTTCTGCAATATCTACTCGTCGTTTATGCAGCGCGGCTACGACCAGGTGGTCCACGATGTGGCCCTGCAAAACCTGCACGTGGTGCTGTGCCTCGACCGCGCCGGCTTTGCCGGGGCCGACGGCCCTACCCACCACGGCAGCTACGACCTGGCCTACATGCGCAGCATCCCCAACATGGTGGTGAGCGCCCCCATGAACGAGCAGGAGCTGCGCAACCTCATGTTCACCGCTCAGCTGCCCGAAAACGCGGGGCCGTTCAGCATTCGCTACCCCCGCGGCGAGGGCGTGATGCCCGAGTGGCGCACGCCGCTGCAGCGCGTGGCCATCGGCACGGGCCGCGTGGTGCGCGAGGGTGAAGCCGGGGGCGTGGCCATTCTCAGTATTGGTCACATCGGCAACTACGCCGCGAAAGCCACCGCCACCCTCGCCGCCGAGGGCCTCAACGTGGGTCACTACGACCTGCGCTTCTGCAAGCCGCTGGACGAAGAAATGCTGCTGGCCGTGGCCCGCCGCTACCGCGCCATCGTGACGGTGGAAGACGGCTGCCTACCCGGCGGCTTCGGCTCGGCCGTGCTCGAATTTCTGACCGATAACGGCCTGCACCTGCCCGTGCGCCGCCTCGGCATCCCGGACCGCGTGGTGGAGCACGGCACCCAGGACCAGCTCTACCACGAGTGCGGCTTCGACGCCGCCGGCATCGCGGCGGCCGTGCGCGAAATGAGCGCCAAGGTGAGCGCCGCCGTGAGGGCCACGGTGCTGGGTTGAAGGCGGCTGCCTCACGTATTTACTGCCAGCTAAAGAGTAAGCCCCACCGGACGTTCCGGCGGGGCTTACTCTTTAGCTGGCCGCCCCGGCGTGGGAGCTGCGCGGCTTTCGGCGCGTAGCCCCGCGTTTTTATGACTGCGTCGGCATTTATGAAAGGTAAGTAACTAAAAATCAAGCCTGTTTTAGCGAGCTGACGTATACCTGATAACCTGCGCCGGAGTAGTGCCAAAGGGGTAGGCCTTCAGCTTCTTATCCTGCTCCATGAAAGTGCTCTCACCGCCGGCCCAGGGGGCCCTGGCTTTTCTGCTTATCGCGTTCCTGGCGATGGCCCCCACGGCGCTGAACCTGTCAGGACCGTACGCACTGGCCTGCTACCTGCTGGCGGGCGCGTACCTAGTGCTGACGCTGCTCACCGACTTCCCTATGGGCGTCGTGCGCCTGCTCTCCTACCGCACCTACGGCCGGCTTGAAATAATCAACAGCCTGGCTTTTATGGGGGCACCTTTTCTGTTCGGCTTTGCGGCCAGCAATCCCACGGCCCGCACGTTTTTTATGGGCTTTGGCGCGGCTCTGCTAGTGTTGTGGGTGCTTACCGACTGGTCGGGTAAGGTGCATTCAGAAATGGCCGACCGCCCCGGCAAAAACCTGGAAGGGCGCTCAGACGACCTTTAGCGCCACTGCCAGCCCCGGCCCACGCACTTCTCTACCCTAACCAACCCGCTCGCTATGCCGACTAAAATAGCTTCCCTGGAGCAGCTCATGCACGCGCTGGCCGCCAACCAGCCACAGACGCTGGAACTGCAAGGCTCCCTGCTCTGCCCATACGCCCTAACGCTGCCCCCCGGCTATGCCCTGGTGGGGGCCAGCAAGGAGCGGTGCAGCCTAAGTTTCAGCAATGGCGACGGCCTCGGGCTGACGGCCAACAACCGCGTGCAGGACCTGGCCCTTATGGTTTCGCCGACGTGCCGGGCCATCTACTCGCTCACCGGCTGGGCCGATATGGGCACGATGACCCTGACTAACCTCACCGTGACGGGCCAGGTTTCACTGATGATGCGCCTGGGCACCACCCAGCTCACCGTGCTGGCCGACAAGGTAGACGTGGTGGCCTGCGATGCCCGCCGCTACAGCGAGCAGCCCCAGAAATACGGCGTGAACGTGCTGCAAGGGGCCTTTACAGTCTATAATTTTAACAGCGACGCCCAAAGCCTGCTCACGGCCACGCTCACGGCCATTAGTGTGGGCCGGCTCCAGGCGCCGGTGCTGGGCTCGGGGGTTTTCGTGAGCGGCTTCGGCGACGCGGGCGGGCAGGTGAAGCTCACCAGCCTCACGACGGGCCCAGTCTATACCAATGGGTTGCTGCCCTTCGGCACGGCCGATGTGATTACGGCGGGCGTATTCATCGTCTTTGGCGTGCAGGCCGACGCGGTAGCCAGCGCGGCTGAAGTCGTGACGTACGGCGTCAACGACATGGTACTCGACAACTGGGGGCACGTCACGCGGTGGCTGGCTGCCGGTCCGCTTACCTCCTACGGCCCGAGCGGCATTGGTTTTGTTAATTTCGGCACCGTCAATACGTTTGAGGCGCAACAGGACATTACCACTTACGGCCTGGGGGCGCGCGGCTTCAACCAGTACGACGGTACAGTGCAGCGGGCCACCTTCAAGGCCATCACTACCCACGGCGATGGCTCGATTGGGATGCAGGTAAGCAAGCCCGTGGGCACGCTGGAAGTGCAAGAAAGCGTCACTACCTACGGCGCGCTCGGCACCACTCTGGTGAAAGGCGTGCTGCAACAGCTACCGGCCGAAGCCTTCAGCGTGAAACCCGGCGGCGAAGTACAGCGCCTGGTCGTGGGCGGCGACCTAGTCACCCACGGAGCCCAAGTCAACACCTATGCCATTGAGGGCGGTACAGTAGCGCAGGTCCACATCGGAGGCCAGATACTTGCCACCGGTCCAGGCGCTACCGCCGTGCTGGTGAGCAGCGGCGGCCGCACGCCCCTCACCAACGTGAAGGCCCAGGCCCCGGCCGGGCAGGCCCTATGCGACGAAGGCGGCACCATTACGGATAAGACCGGCTTCGAGGCGGGTACTTGATGCCGGAAAGTTTAGTAGCTGGCAAAGCCAGATGCCAGAGGCCCGCTGTTGCCGATGAGCTAAACAATTGCCCGCGGCCGCTTGTCTTCTGCAACACTCCAAGCCGGGGCCTGGCCCCGCTGGCGGGCTCAACCTTACTTCCCTTTCCACTTATGGCTACTACCACCGTTTCCTACCCCGCCACGTTCACCATCGGCGGCGACCTGACTGTTAACCGCCTCGGCTACGGCGCGATGCGCATTACCGGCGAGGGCATCTGGGGGCCGCCCCAGGACCATGCCGAGTCTATTCGGGTGCTGAAGCGCGCCGTGGAGCTGGGCGTCGATTTTATTGACACCGCCGACAGCTACGGTCCCAACGTGTCGGAGGAGCTGATTGCGGAGGCGCTGCATCCGTACAAGAAAGGCCTCGTGATTGCCACCAAAGGCGGCCTGCTGCGCACCGGCCCCAACCAGTGGCCCGTCGATGCCAGTCCCAAACACCTCCAAGAGGCGCTGCACGGCAGCCTCAAGCGCCTCCAAGTAGCGCAGATTGACCTGTATCAGCTGCACCGCATCGACCCCAGTGTGCCGGTGGAGGACACATTCAAATTTCTGCAAAAAGCCCAGCAAGATGGCTTGGTGAAGCACATTGGCCTGTCGGAAGTGGACGTGGACCAGATTAAAAAGGCCCAGGAATTCTTCAAAGTGGTGTCGGTGCAGAATATGTACTCGGTCGATAACCGCAAGTGGGAAGCGGTGCTCGACTACACCCGCGAACAAAACATGGCCTTCATTCCGTGGTAC
Organism: Hymenobacter psoromatis; assembly: GCA_001596155.1. NCBI lineage: Bacteria > Pseudomonadati > Bacteroidota > Cytophagia > Cytophagales > Hymenobacteraceae > Hymenobacter > Hymenobacter psoromatis. The sequence goes on from CP014771.1 coordinate 2,684,925, forward strand.
CCGCTTTCGGGCGGCAATAAGGAAGCCCTGGTGGCCCTCGATGGCGTGGCCAAGAAGCACGATGCCACCCGCCAGCAGATTGCCCTGAGCTGGCTGCTGCACCACTCGCCCAACATCCTGCTCATCCCCGGCACCTCCAAAGTGAAGCACCTGGAAGAGAACATGAAAACGGCGGCTATTCAGCTATCGCAGGAAGACATGGCGGCGCTGGATAAGATTAAATCCGCGTAACGCGATTGACGCTTAGCGCGTTAAGCAAAGCCGACCAGCCTGCCTGGTCGGCTTTGCTTTTTTCTCCCTACCCCCTCCGTTTCCACTCATGCCGCGCTTTCTCTCTGCCATCAAAATGCCGCTGCTGGCCCTGGCCCTCGGGCTGGCCGCCTGCTCGTCGGAGCAATTCACGCAAACCGACAGCCGGCCGGGCGTGAACCTGAGCCGGTACAAGACCTATAATTTCATGGACCTGCTGGCCCGCAACGACTCGGCGTTCACCAATTCGGGCTCCAATATCTTCGACCTCAAGCGGGCCGTGGCGCACGAGCTGGAGGCTCGCGGCTTCCGGCTGGCCGAAAAGCCTGACCTGTGGGTGAATATTGGCCTCGTGACCCAGCAGCGCACCCAGACCCGCACTGCCAACTACCAGACCGACGGCCCCTACTACATCGGCCAGCGCAACTACCACTGGCAGGCCAACGAGATTCCGGTGGGCCAGTATCAGGAAGGCACCGCCACCATCGACCTGGTTGACGCGGCGCGCAAGGAGCTGGTGTGGCAGGGCACAACTTCTACCATTTTGTCGCGCACGCCCAGCCGCGCTTCCAAGCAGATTGACAAAGGGGTAGCCGACGCGTTCGCGCGGCTGCCCATGCCGGCGAAATAGGGGGTAGCGCGGACACTGCGAGTCCGGGCCGCGAAGAGGGGGTAGGGAGCAGCAGGTCCATCGGGGGAAACGGGAGGAATCGGACGTTTTTTGGTAGCCTACGCTCATATCGTGCTTACTTTGCGAGCCTTACCTTCTTGCTTGTACCATGAAAAATCCTCCCATACTGCTAGCCGCGCTGCTGGCGGCCGGCCCGGCCGCCGCCCAAACGATGGCGGCCATCAAGCCCCTACCCTACCCCCAGACGCGGAAGGTGGACACGATGACCACCTACTTTGGCACCAAGGTGGCCGACCCTTATCGCTGGCTCGAAAACGACCAGGCCACCGACACCAAGGACTGGGTGCAGGCGGAGAACAAGGTGACGCAGGACTATTTGAGCAAGATTCCGTACCGCGAGGCCATCCGCACGCGCCTCACCAAGCTCTGGAACTACGAGAAATATACTTCGCCCACCAAGGAGGGCAAGTACACGTATTTCTCCAAAAACACCGGCCTGCAAAGCCAGTACGTGCTATATCGGCAGCTGGGCGCGGGCGCGCCGGAGGTGTTTCTCGACCCCAATACCTTCTCCAAGGACGGCACGACGTCGCTGGCGGGCATCGAGTTTACCCACGACGGCAGCCTGGCGGCCTACCAGATTTCGGAGGGCGGCTCGGACTGGCGCAAGGTCATTGTGCTGAAAACCAGCGATAAGTCTATCGTGGGCGACACGCTGAAGGACGTGAAGTTTTCGGGCCTGGCCTGGAAGGGCAACGCGGGCTTCTACTACAGCAGCTACGACAAGCCCAAGGCCGGCAGCCAGCTGGCCGGTAAAACGCAGATTCACAAGCTCTACTACCATAAGCTGGGCACGCCGCAAAGCACCGACCAACTCATCTTTGGCGGCGAAAAAGACCCCAACCGCTACATCGGGGCCAACGTGACGGAGGACGGGCGCTTCCTCATCATTTCAGCGGCCAACACCACCACCGGCGGCAAGCTTTATTTGCAGGATTTAAGCAAGCCCGGCAGCGCCATCGTGAACATGGTGCCCGACGAAAAGAGCATCAACCAGGTGGTGGACAACGTGGGCAGCAAGCTCTATATCTTCACCAACTACCAGGCCCCCAACTTCCGGCTCGTGACCGTGGACGCGGCCGCGCCCAAGCAGGCCAACTGGAAAAACCTGCTGCCCGAAACCAAGAACGTGCTGGATGTGAGCATGGTGGGGGGCAAAATCTTCGCCACCTACCTCAAAGACGCCACCTCGCTAGTCGAAGAATACGACATGGCCGGCGATAAGCTGCGTACCATCCAATTGCCGGGGGTAGGGGCGGCCAGCGGCTTCAACGGCAAGAAGCTGGACAAGGAGACGTACTACACGTTCACGTCCTACATCTACCCGCCCACCATTTTCAAGTACGACATCGCCAGCGGCAAATCGACGGTGTACAAGAAGGCCGGCGTGCAGTTCGACCCCAGCAAGTTTGAGTCGAAGCAGGTGTTTTACACCTCCAAGGACGGCACGCGCATCCCGATGCTCATCACCTACAAAAAGGGCCTGGCGCTGAACGGCAAGAACCCTACCCTGCTCTACGCCTACGGCGGCTTCAACATCAGCGTAACGCCGGGCTTTAGCACCTCCAATATTATCCTGCTCGAAAATGGCGGCATCTACGCCGTGCCCAACCTGCGCGGCGGCGGCGAGTACGGCGAAAGCTGGCACAATGCCGGCACCAAGCTCCAGAAGCAGAACGTGTTCGACGACTACATCGCGGCGGCCGAGTATTTGATTAAGAACAACTACACCTCGAAGGACTACCTGGCCATTTCGGGCGCCTCGAACGGCGGCCTGCTCGTGGGTGCCACCATGAGCCAGCGCCCCGAGCTGTTTAAGGTGGCCTTCCCAGCGGTAGGCGTGATGGATATGCTGCGCTACAACCAGTTTACGGCCGGCGCGGGCTGGGCCTACGACTACGGCACGGCCCAGGATTCGCCCGAGATGTTCCAGTACATCTACAAGTACTCGCCCTACCACGCCCTCAAGCCGGCCGTGTACCCGGCTACCCTCATCACCACCGCCGACCACGACGACCGCGTGGTGCCGGCGCACTCGTTCAAGTTCGCCTCGCGCCTGCAGGAAGACCAGCAGGGCCCGGCCCCGGTGCTCATCCGCATCGAAACCAAAGCCGGCCACGGCGCGGGCCGCAGCACCGCCCAGGTCATCAGCGAGCAGGTGGATAAGTGGGCGTTTATGTTTGAAAACATGGGGCTGACGTACCCAATGGCGCAGTAATGCGGTCCGGCTGACTGCTCAAAAAACGCCAGACTCTCGTGGAGAATCTGGCGTTTTTTGAGTTGAGTCTCCGCTACGCTTTTGCCTGGCAACGGCCGCTGCTCCGGGCTGGTCAGCAGAAAAAACAAAGCAGGTTGTAACGTCTGCGGCGCTTGCCGGTACTCCCGGTATGCTCACCCGAACAGGGGTAGGCACCAGTTCCTTTCTCACTTTCTGTTTTCACTCCCATGAAATTTTTGTTCATTAGCCTAGTCCTAGCCAGCAGCCTGGCCGCTACTGCCCAAACCATTACTGCTCCGGCTTTCATCAGCACTTGCCGCCAAATGGACGACGACAACCAGCAGCGCTTCTGCGAAACCCGTGACCTGACCATGCCGGCCCCCACTGGCCGCCCCCTCAACATCGACGGTGGCCAGAACGGCGGCATTACCGTCAAAGGCTGGGACGGGGTCGACGTGCGCATCCGCGCCACCGTTCAGAGCTGGGGTAGCAGCCAGGAGCAGGCCCAGGCGCGGGCCAAAGCTCTCAGCATCAGCACTGCCGGCAACACGCTGCGGGCCAGCACTACCGACCACGCGGCCGTCAGCTTCGAGGTATTCGTTCCGCGCCGCTTGGCGCTGACCCTCAACACCCAAAATGGGGGCATCAGCCTCCATGAGCTGCAAGGCACCATCACGTTCCACGCCCAGAATGGCGGCGTATCGCTGGATAAGCTCGGCGGCCAGGTTGCGGGCAACACCACCAACGGTGGCCTGTCTATCGCCCTCAGCGGCCGGCAGTGGGAGGGCAGCGGCCTCGACGTAGCCACTACCAACGGCGGTATCACCTGGCATTTGCCGGCCAGCTATTCGGCCCAGTTCTTTACCAGCACCAACGGCGGCGGCATCAAAACCACGCTGCCCATGAGCAAGCCCAAAGGGCAGTACCGCGAAGTAAAAGCCAGTCTGGGTGCCGGCGGCCAGCCTGTCAGGGCCGTTACCATCAATGGCGGCATTACCATCGAGCAAGGCTAGCGTAGCTCAGCTTGGAGCAGCTTCACGCAAAAAACCCTTCCTGGTAGCTGGCGCGCTAGCAGAAAGGGTTTTTTTAGGTTGATTTGGCTAAGCGCTTGCCTGCCTCATTGCGCCAGCCGGTGCAGCTCCTTATACAGCAAATTGTTACCCCAAAGCAGTTGTAACACCATCGGGATGTGATGCTTGCCGGGCAGCACCGTGTACTTGGGCGCTTCGCCCAGCGACGTGAGGCGCTGCCGAAACTTCTCGCCGCTATAAGCGATGCCAGGATAGGTTTTGCCGCCGATGTAGATGCTGTAGGGTGGCGCGCCGGCCCGCATGTGGTAGATGGCCGAAGCCTGCCGCCACACCGCCGGGTTTTTGCTGAAAGGCCCCAGGTATTGCTCGTCGCCGGGATACTGCATCTTGGTGAGGTAGTCGAGCATGTCGAGACCGGCGGGGTCGTCGAGTAGCACGGCGTGGGCCGCGGTGGGGGGTAGGCCGTGGCGGGCCAGCAGCGTGTCGGAGCCAGTGGCCAGCAGCGCGGCCAGCCCGCCGCCCGCCGAGTGGCCCATGAGCACGATGCGCGCCGGGTCGCCGCCGTACTCTCCGATATGCGCCACCGTCCAGGCCAAGGCGCGGGCGCAGTCGTCGGCTTGCTGGGGCACCAGTGCCTGCGGGGCCAGCCGGTAGCTAATCACCACGCCCACAAAGCCCTGCCGGGCCAGCCGCCGGCCGATGGCTTTATACAGAATATCGTCTTTGCTGCCGCTGTTCCAGCTGCCGCCGTGAATGAAGAGCACCACCGGGCGCGGCGCGGCCTTCTTGCGCGGCTGGTAGATGTCGAGCAACTGGCTTTTGGGGTCAAAATCGGGGGCCGAGGCGGGCACGTAGGCGATGTCGGCGATGCGGTGGCTGGCGCGGGCCACGGCCCATTCGTTGGCCAGCAGCACGGCCACGGCAGCCAGCAAAAGGCCCAGGGGGGGTAGGGCCAGCCGGCGAAGAGTACGCATCATAAGGAGGGGGTAGGGAGCCCCCGACCTACGGCAGGGCGGCTAAAGTGGTTGGCGCAGAGCGGCACGAAAATGGTGACTGTCGCGTTTTCTTCGTAAATTACCGTATTCGGCCACTTTTAACCGGCCCCTTCCACTATGCAACGCTATTCCACCTCCCCCATGTCAACCGTTACTACTGCCCGCACCCGCACCCACGAGCTACAGCTCTGGACGCCCTGCTTCACGGCCGTAGCGGCTGGCACCAAGCCCTTCGACGTGCGCGAAAACGACCATGATTTCCAGGTCGGCGACGCGCTCTTAATCCGAGAATACGACCCCGATACCAGTACGTACAGCGGCCAAACGCTGCTGCGCTGGGCGAGCTACGTAATGCCCGGCGGCGCGTTCGGCGTCGAAGAAGGCTGGTGCGTGCTCGGCCTGGGCAACATGCCCCCGCTGCCACCCGGCATCACCGACACGCGCCTCTGGTAGGCAGTGCCTGGGTTATTAGTTGGTTAGGAAATCGTTGCCCCGGTATTTCGCCGGGGCTGGGTTAGTTTTGCCCAGCTACGGCGGCGCCGCAGTTTATTTTACCTGGCTTTTCAATTCTTTCGCAGCGTGTTTTTTTGGCTAACTCCCCGCGTTCGGCGCGGCGCGTTTCTCGTTTTGCTGGGCGCCACGCTCGGCCTGCCCGCCCAGGCTCAGAAGAGCCGCAAGGGTGCCCCTACCCCCCCGGCCAGCGGCCCGCAGCGGCTCCAGCCGCTGTTTGGCGGCGTGCCATTGGCGCAGGCGCAGGCGCTGGTGGGCCCCGCCGTGCTGGCCGACGTGGACCGCAGCTTCCCCTCGCGGCCCGAGGCCAGCAAGTTTTTCAGCAAGAAGGGCTATGAGTATCTCAATGAAAACCAGCCCGATACGGCCATCGTGCGCTTCAACCTGGCCTGGGTGCTCGACCCGGCCAACCCCGACCCCTACCAGGGCCTGGCCGTGATACTAAGCCGCCGCCCCGATACCCCGCCCGAGGCCGTGCAGCACTTGGTGTTGCAAGGCCTGGCCGTAGCGCCCAACAACGTGTCACTACTCATCGACGCGGCCAACACGGTGCTGGGTCACTACGAGCAGGCCAAAAAGAAGAAAGACCTCACCCAGGCCAACGAGTACGTGCAGCGAGCCCTGCTCGCCGACCCCAACAATGCCAGCGCCTGGCAAACCCAGGCCCGCATCCGCTACTTCCAGGAAGACTACCCCGCCGCCTGGCAAGCCGTGCATAAAGGCCAGAGCCTCAGTCTCACCAGCCTCGATTTTGACTTCCTCGCCGAGCTAATGGCCAAGCTCCCCGACCCGGAAGGCAAGTTTCATTAAGAAAACCGTCTGTCCTTGCGAGCGCAACGGGGAGTAGCGCGAACTTTGTAGTTCGCGTCCCCGCGCCGTTAAAGCCAGTAGAACGGCGCGGGGACGCGAACTACAAAGTTCGCGCTACTCCCCGTTACCATCTCGAATAAGATAGGACGTAACAGCAGGTATCTAAAACAGCTCGGCTGCTACCCGCCGAATGGCTTCAGCTTTGCCCATCGAATAATAGTGCAGGCAGGGCACGCCGTGGGCTTGCAGCTCGCGGCTTTGGTGCAGGCACCACTCGATACCCACTTCGCGGGCAGCGGCGTTGTCGGGGGCCTGATGAATGGCTTCGGCCAGCGCTTCGGGGATGCTCAGGAAAAAAGCGCGGGGTAGGGCCGTGAGCTGCGCCTTGGTAGTCAAGGGCTTGAGGCCGGGGATGATGGGCACCGTAATGCCCGCCTCGCGGCAGCGCTTCTCGAACTTGAAAAACTCCTCGTTGTCGAAAAACATCTGGGTCACGATGTAGTCGGCCCCGCGGTCGATTTTATCCTTGAGAAAGCGGATATCGGAGCCGTTGTTGGGGGCCTCGAAGTGCTTTTCGGGGTAGCCGGCCGTGCCGATGCAGAAGTCGGTGCACAGCACGGGCTCGGCGCCGGCGGGCTGGTACTGCTCGTCGTGGTCGTGGTAGCGGCCGTGGTTAAGGGAGTCAATTTGCCCGATGAGGTCGCAGGCATAGGTGTGGCCGTCGGGGTGCGGCTGGAAGTGGCCCTCGCTTTTGATGGGGTCGCCGCGCAGCGCCAGCACGTTGTCAATACCCAGGAAGTGCAAGTCAATCAGCGCGTTCTCGGTTTCCTCCTTGGCAAAGCCGCCGCAGATAAGGTGCGGCACGGTGTCCACGTCGAAACGGTTTTTGATGGCCGCGCAAATGCCCACCGTGCCCGGCCGCTTGCGCACCGCCTTGCGCTGCAAGAGCCCGCCCGGCCGCTCGCGCAGCACAAACTCCTCGCGGTGGTAGGTGACGTCAATAAACGGCGGCTTGAACTCCATCAAGGGCTCGATATTCGCGAACAGCGAGTGGATGTTCTCGCCCTTGCGGGGGGGTAGGACCTCGAAGGAAAACAGCGTTTTGCCGGCGGCGCGGGCCAGGTGGTCGGTTACTTTCATTTTTTTAGCTGATGGCTTCCGGGGTAAAATCGTCTGTCCTTGCTTGATGCGCAACATGCTCGCAATGCCAGGTAGCGCGAGTGTTAGAAATTACGCCGGGTCGTAATTCAAATTCGGCATTAGCCACCGCTCCAGCTCCGGCAGCGGCATGTGCTTACGCTCGGCCATGTCGGCCACCTGGTCGGCCCCGATTTTACCCAGGCCGAAGTAGCGGGCCGCCGGGTGGGCATAATACATGCCGCTGACAGCGGCGGTGGGGTACATGGCCAGGTTTTCGGTGAGGATGATACCCGTCTGGTTTTCCGCGTCCAGCAGCCGGAAAAGCGTGATTTTCTCGGTGTGGTCGGGGCAGCCGGGGTAGCCGGGCGCGGGGCGGATGCCGCGGTATTCCTCCTTAATCAGCTCCTCGCCGCTCAGGTTTTCATTGGGCGCGTAAGCCCAGAACTCCTCGCGCACGCGCTGGTGCAGGCGCTCGGCGAAGGCTTCGGCCAAGCGGTCGGCCAGCGCTTTTATCATGATGCTGGAGTAGTCGTCGTGGTCGGCCTCATACTTCTCAATGAGCTTTTCGATGCCCAGCCCAGCCGTTACGGCGAAGCCGCCGAGGTAGTCGGCGCGGCCGGTTTCGCGAGGCGCGAGGTAGTCCGAAAAAGCCACGTTGGGCAGGCCGGGGGCCTTTTCGCTCTGCTGGCGCAGCGTGAAAAACTCGTCGCGCACCCGCTGGCGGGTGTCGTCGGCGTAGATTTCGATGGTATCGTAATCCTTGGTATTGGCGGGCCAGAAGCCTAGCACGGCACGGGCCGTCAGGCTTTTATCGGCGATGACTTCGGCCAGCATTTTTTGCGCATCCTCGAAGAGGCGGCGGGCGGCTTCGCCCAGGTTTTCATCTTCCAGAATACGGGGGTAGCGGCCCTTCAATTCCCAGGTGTGGAAGAAGGGCGTCCAGTCAATGTAGCGCGCCAGCTCCTCCAGCGGATAGTTATCAAGCACCTGCGTGCCCAGGAAACTGGGCTTGGTAATGGGCGAGGTTTCCCAATCGGCGTGGAAGCCGTTGGCGCGGGCGGCCCCGATGGCGAGGTAGCTTTTTTCGCGCTGGCGGCTGGCATGGTCGGCGCGCAGGGCTTCGTACTCGGCCTTAATCGTTTGGTTATAAGCCACTTTTGCCGAGCCGAGCAGGCTAGCCGCTACCCCCACTGAGCGCGAGGCATCGTTGACGTACACCGCCGGACCGCTGTAGGCCGGGGCGATTTTCACGGCCATGTGCAGGCGCGAGGTCGTGGCCCCGCCGATGAGCAGGGGGGTAGTGAGCTTGCGCTTTTCCATCTCGCGGGCCACGTACACCATCTCATCGAGCGAGGGCGTGATGAGGCCGCTCAGGCCGATGATATCCGCGCCCTGCTTCTGGGCTTCGTCCAGAATCCGTTCCAGCGGCACCATCACGCCGAGGTCCACGATTTCAAAATTATTGCAGGCCAGCACCACGCCCACGATGTTTTTGCCGATGTCGTGCACGTCACCTTTCACGGTGGCCAGCAGGATTTTACCGGCCGTTTGGCGGGCCGCGCCTTCCTTCTCAGCTTCCAAAAACGGCTGCAAATACGCCACTGCCTTCTTCATCACACGGGCCGACTTCACCACTTGGGGTAGGAACATCTTGCCGGCCCCAAACAGGTCGCCGACCACGTTCATGCCGCCCATCAGCGGGCCCTCAATCACGTCGAGTGGGCGGGGCAATTGCTGGCGCACTTCCTCGGTATCCTGGTCAATAAAGTCGGTGATGCCGCGCACCAGGGCGTGTTGCAGGCGCTCGGCCACGGGCAGCGAGCGCCAGGCATCGGCCACTACCTCCACCTTGCCCTTCTGCTGCACCGTTTCGGCGAAGTCCACGAGGCGCTCGGTGGCATCCTCGCGGCGGTTAAGCAGCACATCCTCACAGCGTTCGAGCAGGTCGGGCGGAATCTCATCGTACACGGCGAGTTGGCCGGCGTTCACGATGCCCATATCCAGCCCTGCCCGGATGGCGTGGTAGAGGAAGGCTGCGTTCATGGCCTCGCGCACCGTATCGTTGCCCCGGTACGAGAAGCTGACGTTGCTCACGCCGCCGCTGGTGCGGCAGCCCGGCAGGTGGGTTTTTATCCAGCGCACGGCCTCGATAAAGTCCACCGCGTAGTTGCGGTGCTCATCCAGGCCAGTGCCCACGGTCAGGATATTGGGGTCGAAGATGATATCCTCGGCCGGGAAGCCAACTTCTTCGGTGAGAATGCGATACGAGCGCTCGCAGATTTCAATGCGCCGCTCGTAGCTGTCGGCCTGCCCGTTTTCATCGAAAGCCATGACTACGGCCGCCGCGCCGTACTGGCGCACCAGCCGGGCGTGGCGCTTGAAGGTTTGCTCGCCCTCTTTCAGGGAAATGGAATTGACGATGCTCTTGCCCTGCACGCACTTCAGCCCCGCCTCAATCACGCTCCACTTCGAGGAGTCAATCATCAGGGGTAGGCGGGCAATGTCGGGCTCCGAGGCGATGAGGTGCAGAAAGGTGGTCATGGCCGCCTCCGAGTCGAGCATGCCCTCGTCCATGTTGATGTCGAGCACCTGCGCGCCGCCTTCCACCTGGGCGCGGGCCACGGCCAGCGCCGCCTCGTAATCGCCCGAGCGCACGAGCCGCGCAAAAGCCCGCGAGCCCGTCACGTTGCACCGCTCACCGATGTTGACGAACAGGCTGTCGGACGTGACGTTGAAGGGTTCGAGGCCGGCAAGGGAAAGGGAGCTTTGAGTTAAGAGTTGAGAGTTAAGAGTTAAGAATTGGGAGTTTGTATTTGTGGTTGAGTTAGCCACCGCGCCGGTAAGCTCGTCTTCATAACTCTTAACTCTTAACTCATAACTCTTAACTTCCCTAGTTGGGTACCGCCCGGCCAATTTCTTCAGCTCCGCAATGTGCTGGGGCGTGGTGCCGCAGCAGCCGCCCACCACGTTCAACAAGCCTTCTTTCAGATAATCTTCCACCAGCGCGGCGAATTCCTGGGCGCTCTCGTCGTAGCCGCCGAAGGCGTTGGGTAGGCCGGCGTTGGGGTAGGCCGACACGGGCACGTCGGCGAGGCGGGCCAGCTCGCGCACGTAAGTGCGGAGCTGGTCGGCGCCGAGGGCGCAGTTGAGGCCCACGCTCAGCAGGGGTAAATGCTTGATGCTGTGCCAGAAAGCTTCCACCGTTTGCCCACTCAGGGTGCGGCCCGAGGCGTCGGTGATGGTGCCCGAAATCATCACCGGCACTTCCCTACCCCCCTCGTTGAAGAACTGCTGCACCGCAAACAGCGCGGCTTTGGCGTTCAGCGTATCGAAGATGGTTTCGATGAGCAGCGCGTCCACGCCGCCTTCCACGAGGCCGCGGGTTTGCTCCAGATAGGCTTTGGCCAGCTCATCGAAGGTCACGGCGCGGAAGCCGGGGCGGTTCACGTCGGGCGAGAGCGAGGCGGTGCGGTTGGTGGGCCCGATGGCCCCGGCCACGAAGCGCGGCTGCGCGGGATTCTGCGCCGTGAACTCGTCGGCCACTTCGCGGGCCAGGCGCGCCGACTCGTAGTTCAGCTCATACACCACGCTTTCCAAAGCATAGTCGGCCTGCGCGATGGTGGTGCCGCTGAAGGTGTTGGTTTCCACCATGTCGGCCCCGGCCGCGAAATACTCGGCGTGAATGGCGCGGATAATGTCGGGCCGCGTGAGGCTCAGCAGGTCGTTGTTGCCGCGCAGCGGGCGCGGGTGGTCCCGGAACCGCTCGCCCCGAAAGTCCTCTTCTTCCAGGGGGTAGCGCTGAATCATGGTGCCCATCGCGCCGTCCAGGATGAGTAGGCGCTGGCGCAGCAGCGCGGGCAACGGCGAGCTACACGCGGGGTCGGCGGTGGTAGTGGGGGTAGGGAGCGTGGCGGTGGCGGGCATATTCTTTCGGAAAAAAGCAGGGCGGGCGGCCCCTATCCAGAAAGAAAGCCGCGCCGGGCGGCGCAGGTTCCGGCTGATATCTTCTTCAACCTAAATTAGTGGTTGAACAGGAGTTGGCACCTACTCGTGGTAGGTTGCCAAGACGTCATCGGGCCTGGTCCCTCGGTCTTTCTGGATAGCAGCAAGGGCGAAGATACACCAAGAGCCGCAGTATAGGGTAAGCTTTAGCTGGCCGCTCTTCCGCTCAAGGATTTTAAACCCTGAAACGCGTGCATAAAACTTGCCGCCTGTCAGGCTTACCCTTGGGGGCAAGCTAAAGCTTACCCTACATTATTCACAAAAAAAGCGCCTCCCGAGTGGAAGGCGCTTTTGATTGGAGAACATGGCGCCTTATGGCAGGAGCACGCCGCGGTAGTCATTGGGGTTCACGCCCGGTACGGAGGAGCCGTAGCTGGCATTGATAACCCGAATCCACTCATTGGCGATAACGGCGTAGCCGCGGGGGGTAGGATGCACGCCATCGAGCCCGAAGATATTGCCGGTTGCAAAAGTGGCCGTATTACTCACCGCGTTGGTAACCACCCCGTTGATGGCCACGCTGGTGAAGAAAGCATTCATATCTACCACGGGCACCTTGAAGCGCAGGGCAGTTTTGGCAATAATGGCATTCAGCTGGGTTGTACGGGCCACTACGGCCGCTATTTCGGTGGCGTCAAGTACATAGTCGCTGGGAATGGCGTTGGCGGGCGAAGTGCCGACACCAGGGTGGCCGGCGATATACGCCTGCGCCGTTAGCGTGAGCAAGTCGGCTGAGGTAGCCGCCCGCGCCGTAGCCGCCGTAGTACCAGTTCCTGGTTGAATGTAAATGGCCGTGACGGGCAGGCCGGCAGCTTTATATGCTGCTAATACGGCCGCCACCGTGACAGTCGTGAAATACGGTATCCCCGTCACGTTCGGGATATTGGCTACGGCTCCCTTCACCGTGCCATTTTTAGTGATAGTGGTCAGAATAGCCCGGTAGCCAATGCCGAAGCGCGTGGTGTCGGTGAGGTTGCTGAAGGGGTTCGTAGCCGCTACTACCCCGCCGGCCGTGGCGTAAGTCAGCACGTCGTTGTTGCCCATCCAGCAAGTGAAGAAGGTGGGCGTTTTCTGGCCAATGTAGGTTACATAGTCCTTGGTCGGCTTTTCGGCCGCCGTCAGCAGGCGCTCATAAAACGGGTTGATAACCCCGTAAGGCGCCAGCCCGCCCGTGAGGGCCGAGAGGCTGCTGAGCACCGAGATGCCCGGTACGCCCAGGTTGTCGGGCTGCGACCCTGAATAGGCCTCGAGCTGGGCCTGGCCGCTGGGCAGCGCCGAGCCCGTGTAGGCCACCTGCTCACCCAGAAACTGGTTGGCCGCCGAGGGCACCACCGGCCCCAGCGCGCCGTTGGCGGCCAGCAGCTTAATATAGCCCGAGCCATCGGCCTTGCCGGCCGAAAAGGCAGGCTGCACGAAAGCGGTCGGACCTTTGCCGGTTTTGCCAAACTGCTGGGCCAGCAGGGCGGGGTAGGACGTGGCCTGCGCCGAGTTGTAGAGGCCGCCGTCGGTGTAGCCCGCGGTGAGCGAGTTGCCCACGGCCACGTAGCTGGTGAAGTCGAGCGAGCCCGGCGAGGCCGATGGCCCGTCGATGTTGGTTTGGCAGCCGGCCAGCCCGAGGCCCAGGCCCAGCAGCGCCAGCGCCGGCCGGCCTACCTTGTTGATAACGAATGAAGTAGTCATTTGAATGGGAGTAAGACGGGCTTAGAATTTCACGTACAGCTGCACGCCGGGCACGGCGATGGTCGTCTTGTAGGTGCCGGCCACGCGGTCGGTGGTGCCATTGCTGATGAGGTCGTCCTGGCTCTGGCTGCGCTGCATGAAGTCTTCGAACAGAAACGAGCCATCAATGCCGAAGCGGCCGGTGATGGCGTAGGTGAAGCCCGCCGTGACGCCAATGCGGTCCGCGTCGGGCGTTTCGGGCGTCACGAAGCCGTCGCGCACCGCGCTCATGTCGTAGAACGTGCCGGCCCGCACCGTAAATTTATCGGTCACCTTATACTGGCCGCCGAGGCGGAACGCCAGCGCATCCTGGTACTGCCGCTTGGAAGTAGAAGTCGCCTGGCCGCCGAGCACGCCGCCCGAATAGGTAAAGTCGAGCGACTGGTAGCGGCTCCAACCCACGAGGTTGGCATCGAAGGCAATGAGCAGCTTCTCGTTGGGCTGCACGCCGATGCCGAAGCTGTACACGTCGGGCAGGGGTAGGGTCACGTCAAAATTCTTGGCCGTGAAGCTGCCGGCCGCCGAGGCGGGCACGTTGGTGAGCGTAACGTCGCCGCTGGCCACGTGCGCATCGATGGCCGAGCGGTAGCTCAGGCCCACGCTCAGCTTGTCGCTGGGCTTAAACATGAGGCCCAGGTTGTAGCCCAGCTTGTGGTCGGCCTTGCCGGTGAGCTGCGCGTGCAGCGGCTGGGCATTGCCCTGGCCCTGCACGGGCACGTCGCGCTGCAGGTCCACATCGCCCACGGCCAGCATCACCAGGCCCGCGCCCACGGCCAGCTGCGGCGTGATGGCGTAGGCAGCCGTAGCCTGCACGAACACCGAGCGCAGATTAATGTCGGTGAGCGCGTAGCGACCTTCCCAGCCCTGGGCATAGTGCAGCTCGCTGCCGAAGGGCGTGTACACGCCCGCGCCCAGCCGCCACTTGCCCTCCTTAGGCCCGAAGCCGACGAAGCCGCTAAACGGAAACACGTTGGTATTTTGCAGGGTACGCTGGCCCTGGTCGCCCGTGGCGGGCCGGAACGAAATGCGTGGAATAGCCATATTCACCCCGCCCTGAAAACCAACGGGGGCAAACGCGAACGCACCCGGATTGAAGAACTGCGAGGCCTGGTCGAGGTAGAGGCCGGTGCCCGTGCCGCCCATGCCGACGTTTTTGGCGCCGGTCAGGCCAACCTGAAAGCCGCTGGCCAGTGCGCCTGACGTGGCCGCCAGCAACGCGCCGCCCGCGAGGAGTAATGATTTGACTTGCATAGAATGCAAAATAAGTAGGTGGGGGATTTGGGGGCTAAATGTACCGCTATTTTTCCAATCACTACTCGGCACGCCGACCATTTATTCCCTACCCCCGCCCCGCGCGGTCATTGCGGCGTAGCGGCGGCGGATGCATTTTAGCTAACTAATTCGTTTAGAAACATTGGCGTGACCTTGATTTAGCGGATATGCTAGTAATTTTGCCGCCGTCATGTAGTTTTCATGTTCACTTTTTCTTCACTTTTTTCCTTTCCATATGCTGAAACGACTCCTCGCTTACTCGGTAGGACTGGCTTTGACCGCAGTGGGCGCGCACGCCCAGGCCACGCTCGGCACTAGCCCCTACACGGAGAATTTTGACAACCTGGCCAGCGGCCTGCCCGCCGGCTTCAGCGTCTATACGGCGGCCACGGCCACCAGCCTGGGCACGGCCCCCACGGCCGCGCAGCTCATTCTGACCCCTGGCGCGGCCACGGCGTGGGCAGCCACGGGCACGGGCTTCAAGAACTTCGCCTCGGCTACCGGCCGGCACAGCAGTGCCGACGTGGCCACGCAAACGGCGGCCACCAACCGCGCCCTGGGCGTGCGCCAGACCGGCAGCTTCGGCGACGGCACCAACGTGGGGCCGGCTTTCGTGTTTCAGCTGGCTAACACAACCGGCAAGAGGGATTTCGCGCTCAGCTTTAAGCTCCAATCGCTGGACAGCACGATTATGACGACCGCTGCCACCGGCCGCACCACCGTGTGGCAGGTGGATTATGGCTTGGGGGCCACGCCCTCGGCTTTTACCCAGGTAGGCTCCACGGCCACGACCGGGCCGGTTTTTTCTACTACGACCCTGACGGCCAGCTTTGGCGGGGCGCTCGACAACCTGGCCGGGCCGGTCTGGATTCGCATCGTAGCCCCGGCTGGCACCACGGGCGGGGGCAGTCGCCCATCGTCGGCCATTGACGACTTTTCGCTGAGCTGGAACGCCAACGCCAGCGCCCCTACCCTGGCCGTAGCGCCCAGCGCGCTGGATTTTGGCAAGCAGACGATTAATCAGCCTTCGGCCGCTAAAACCTACACCCTGACCGGCACCAACCTGACCAACCCGGTGACGGTGCGCAGCAGCGGTGGCATATTTATGGTGTCGAAGGATGGGATTACGTTCAGCGACAGCCTGGTGTACGCCGTGGCTGAGCTGGCGCAGCCGGTGCAGGTATCCGTGCGTTTCACGCCCATCGCGCTGGGCCAGACGAGCGGGGCGACTACGGGCACGGTGACCAACCGCAGCACGGGGGCCACCAACCGCACCGTGACGCTGACCGGCACCGGCAACGACCCGACCCAGACGGTGTATGATTTCAACGCCTGCACCGGCGGCGCTACCCTCTCCGATGGCTGGATGCAGTACAGCGTGACCGGCCCGCAAACCTGGGCCTGCACCACTTTCGGCCGCGACCCCGGCAACCCCAGCGGCACCGTCGCCTACCCCAACGCCGTGCAGATGAACGGCTATGCCAGCAGTAATATAGCCAATGAGGACTGGCTGATTTCGCCCGCCCTAACGCTGGCCAGCACCACCTACCCCCTGCTTTCGTACTGGACCCGCACAGCTTTCAATGGCCCGGCGCTGCGCCTGCTGGTTTCGACCACCTACACGGGCACCGGCGACCCGCACGCCAGCGGCGTGACCTGGACCGACCTCAACGCGACCTTCCCCACTCAGGGCTCCGACGTGTGGCAGAATAACTTCCTGGACCTGAGCGGCTACAAGACGGGCACTGTGTACGTGGCGTTCGTGTATAATTCGACTACCAACGCGGCCGCCCGCTGGACCGTGGACGACGTGGTGCTGACCAACTCGGCCACGCCCGCTTCGCCCACCGTGCGCCTCAGCCTGAATGACCTCAATTTCGGCTACCAGCCGGTGAACACGGCGGCGTATAAAAAAATCACGCTGACGACCAGCAACCTGACCGGCACGCTGACGGTGATTTCGGCCAACGCGAGCTTTCAGCTTGGCAAAGACAGCCTGAATTTCAGCCCCTCGCTGACCTATACCCAGGCGGAGGCCAACAATAAGCAGCTGCCCATCTTCGTGCGCTTCCTGCCTACCCAGGCCACCGCGAGCTACGCCGCGGCCATCACCGTCACTACCCCCGGCGTGGCCCCGCTGACCGTGAAGCTGAGCGGCAACACCTACGATATGGCCAAGACGCTGGAAGTGGCGAACTGGAACATGGAGTGGTTTGGCTCGACGGCCGCGGGCCAGGGGCCGACCGACGTGGCCTTGCAGCAGGCCAACGCCACGACCGTGCTCCAGGGCCTGGCGGCCGACGTGTACGTGCTGGAAGAAGTGGTGGACACGGTGCGCCTGCGCAACGTGGCGGCCGACCTCTCGACCCGGCTGGGCACGGCTTACGGCTACAAAATCGCTGATTTTGGCTCGTATGGCGATGACGCGAACGACCCGGACTACCCCGGCGACCAAAAAGTTACCTTTATCTACCGCAAGAATGTGGTGAAGCCGGTGCTGTTTCAGGGACTGCTACGCTGCACGCAGGCCGTCGCCTGCCCGGCCTGGAGCGCCTGGGCCTCGGGCCGCTTCCCCTACCTGATGGCCGCCGACGTGACGCTGGATGGCGTAACCAAGCGCATCAACTTCGTGGGCATTCACGCCAAAGCCAACGCCACGGCTACCTCGCCCAACGACTACGCCCGCCGCCAGCAAGGAGCCGACCTGCTCAAGAGCCTGCTCGACACGAGCTACATGGGCGCTAATACACTGGTGCTGGGCGACTACAACGACGTGCTGAACGGCACCATCGCCACGGGCGTAACCCCGGCCGTGTCGTCGTATAATTCCTTCGTGGCCGACTCGGCCAATTACGTGGCCCTGACCCTGCCGCTGGCTAAGTCCGGGGCGCAGTCCACGGTGAGCTTCAACACGGTGATTGACAACGTGATTGCCAGCAAGCCGATGGCCGCCTACTACATCAGCGGCTCGGCCGCCGTGCGCACCGACCTGGCCGCCGGCATCGCTAACTACGGCACCACCACTTCCGACCACTACCCGGTGTACACGCGCTACTCGCTGAGTGCTACCCCCCTGGCCGCCCGCCGCGCCGCCACCGCCGCGCTGGGCCTCTATCCCAACCCGGTGACCAACACCGTGCGCTTCGACATCCCCGAAACCGGCAACGGCCTCAGCCTGAGCGTGTACACGACTACCGGCCAGGTGGTGCTCAGCGGCACCGGCTCGGCGGCGCAGCTCAACCAGCAGCTCGCGCAGCGCGTGGGCGGCCTCAGCGCCGGCCTCTACGTGGTGCGCGTGGTAGGCCAGCAGCAAACCTACGTGAGCCGTTTTCAGAAGCTGTAAAGGCTTTGTAGTCAGCTTATTTTGAAAGCGCCCCGGCCGGTTGGTCGGGGCGCTTTTTTATTACCCGCTGACAGGTACGGTGGGCAGACCAGCCGCTAGGCCCTACTCAGCATTTGGACCTTTCAACACACTAAATTTGGACTTTTCAACAAAGCCACCAAGGCGTTTAAAGGCCGAATTTTGCAGCACATAATTTGTAGACCATGAAAACGTCAGAAACAGTCTTAGTAACGGGTGGCACCGGCTTTGTGGGCCTGTATTGCATCTTGCAACTGCTGGAAAAGGGCTACCCCGTCAAAACTACCGTTCGCTCATTAAGCAGGAAAAATGAGGTGCTAGAAACGCTCCGGGCCAACGGCAGCACGACGCTGGACAACCTGGCCTTCGTGGCAGCGGACCTGACCAGCGACGCGAATTGGGACGAGGCCGCGCGGGGCTGCGCCTACGTGCTGCACGTGGCCTCCCCCATTTTCTTCACGCCTCCCAAGGACGAAAACGAGCAGCTAAAACCCGCGGTGGAAGGCACGCTACGGGTGCTGCGGGCGGCGCGCGACGCGGGCGTGAAGCGCGTGGTGCTGACGTCGAGCTTCGGCGCAGTGGGCTTCAGCCACACCAATAGCCGGACCGAAACCACCGAAGCCGACTGGACGGACCCGGCCCTGAAAGGCCTCTCCACCTATGAAAAATCGAAAGTGCTGGCCGAGCGGGCCGCCTGGAAGTTTATCGGGCAAGAAGACGGCAGCCTGGAACTGAGCGTCATCAACCCCGTGGCTATTTTGGGTCCGTCGCTGGGCACGCACGTCTCCGGCAGCTTCGGCATCCTTCAGCACTTGCTGGACGGCTCCCTCAAGGCCGTGCCGCCCATTGCCTTAAACGTGGTGGACGTGCGCGACGTGGCCGATTTGCACCTGCGCGCCATGACGGCTCCCGGCGCAAGCGGGCAGCGCTTCATCGCCTCGGCCGGCGGGCAGATTTCCATGCCGGAAATTGCGCGGCTGTTGCGGGAGCAGTTTCCCGCAGCTACGCAGCAGGTTTCCACCAAAACGGTGCCCGCCTGGGTCGTGCGGGTAGCATCCCTATTCAATGCGCAAGCAAAAACGGCGGCCATGCTTTTGCAAGTAAGCCGCAATGTGAGCAACGCGAAAGCCCGCGAAATCCTGAGCTGGACGCCGATTGCAAATAATCAGGAAGCCGTTCTGGCCGCGATGCGGAGCCTTCTGGAATATAAGATTGTGAAGTAAACGCGCAGTTATTCGTCAGCTTATAGTCGATGCTCCCAAGGTCGTGCTTATCAAAATCCTTTCGCCGTTTCTTTTACTACTCACCACCCTAATGAAAGCTCCTATCGCTAGAGGCTTTCCTATTTTTAGAATGACTAAAAAATGGACGCGAAAAAAGAAGTAAGCGCCATTGGGCCGAACGCTCAGCCGGCCAAGGTCGAAATTTCGCCGGAGCATTTCGTCCCAGACCACGTTTTTGTGTATGTCACAAAGGGGGAATTACGTGCGCACGACGGCAATAAAAGCTATACTCTGCAAGCTGACGACTATTGCCTAGTGCGCAAAAACCAGTTGGTACGCTACGACAGAGAAAACCCCGAATTTGAGCGGGTAGTCATTTGCTTTGAGGAATCATTTCTCAAAACTTTTCAAGAAAACCATAACATTCAGCCAAGTTATTTTAATCCTGACGACACTTTTGTTAGCATTCCAAAAAACAAAATAATCCCTGATTTTACCTGTTCGCTTAAACCTTATCTTGATAACTCAGGTCGAATAAACGAGGCATTTGCTACCGTAAAATACGAGGAGCTACTGATTATTTTATTACAGATTCAGCCCGAACTCGCCGGAATATTCTTTACCTATGACATTCCTGGCAAAGTAAATTTAGAGGAATTCATGAATAAGAATTATATTTTTAATGTAAGCGTTCAGCATTTTGCTTTTTTGACCGGCCGTAGCTTATCCGCATTCAAGCGGGATTTTCAAAAAATATTCCATAAAACGCCTAATCGCTGGCTGGTGCAGAAGCGCTTGCAGGAAGCGTATTTTCTTATTGAGAAGAAAAATAGAAAACCGACTGATATTTATCTGGACTTAGGATTTGAGAATCTGTCGCACTTTTCATTCGCATTCAGAAAGCTTTTTGGGCGCACCCCGACCACACTAGCAGAAAACGTGCATAGCAATCAGTAGTTTTTATCTGGCGATAATTAATTTAAACAGAATCATTGCTGCTTCGCGCAGCCAATTTTTGCGCGGCCAGTTGCGCCAGTGCAACATTTACTGCTTTTCCTTCTACTTTGCGGCGGCCCTGCCCCTACCCCCTTGCGCCACCGCCCATGCCCTTCTTTACTTTCCCCCGAAACCACCGCTTGGCTGGCCTAGCCGCCCTGCTGCTGGCCGCCGCGCCAGCGCTGGCCGCGCCGCCCGCCGCCCTACCCTCCTTTTCGGAGCCAGGCATCTCGCCCGACCGGCAGGAGATTGCCTTCGTGTCGGGCGGCGATATTTGGACGGTGCCGGTGGGCGGGGGCGAGGCCCGGCTGCTGGTGGCCCACCCCGCCACCGAGAGCCGGCCCCTGTACGCGCCCGATGGTAAGTCGCTGGCTTTCATCTCCACGCGCAGCGGCAACGGCGATATTTACCTGCTCACCTTCGCCACCGGCGAGCTGAAGCGGCTGACGTTTGACGACGGGCTGGACCAGCTCGACGGCTGGGCGGCCGATGGGAAATACCTCTATTATTCGAGCACCAGCCGCGACATCGCGGGCATGAACGACATCTACCGCGTGCCGGTAGGCGGCGGCACGCCTACCCCCGTTTCGGCCGACCGCTACGCCAACGAGTTTTTCGCCGCGCCCAGTCCCGACGGCCAGACGCTGGCCTTCGCCGCCCGCGGCATCGCCTCCAACCAGTGGTGGCGGCACGGCCACAGCCATTTGGACGAGTCCGAAATCTGGCTGCGGCGGGCGGGCAAAACCGGGCCCGTGTACACCGGCCTCACCCAGGGGGGTAGCAAGGCGCTGTGGCCGATGTGGGGGGTAGGGGGCCAAAACCTGTTTTTCACCTCGGACCAGGGCGGGCCGGAAAACATCTGGACCGTGGCCGTGAGCGGCGGCGCGGCGCGGCCGGTCACGCAGTTTAAGGGGGGTAGGGTGCTGTGGCCCAGCGCCTCGGCCGATGGCAAGCTCCTCGTGTTTGAGCGCGATTTCGGGATTTGGACCCTGAACACCGAGAGCGGGCTGACGCAGCCGGTGCGGATTCAGCAGCGGGGCGCGCCGGCCAGCCCCGGCGTGGAGCGGCGGCGCTTCACCGACCGCTTGTAGGAGCTGGCACTCTCGCCCGATGGCAAGAAAGTGGCCTTCATCGTGCATGGCGAGGTATTCGCCGCTTCGGCCGCCGACGGCGGCGACGCGACCCGCCTCACCACCACCACGGCCGCCGAAACCGGCCTGGCCTGGGCTCCCGACAGCCGCCGGCTGGTGTACGGCTCGGCCCGCGACGGCGCTAACCACTTGTACAGCTACACTTTCGCTACCGGCCAGGAAACCCGCCTCACCAACGCGGCGGTGAGCGACGCCGAGCCGCGCTTTTCGCCCGATGGGAAATTGCTGGCCTTCGAGCGCGACGCGAAGGAATTGCGCATCCTGGACCTGGCCGCCAAGCAGGAGCGGGTGGCGGCCACCGGGCGCTTCGGCCGGCCGCCACTGAGCGCGGAGCGCTCCTTCGCGTGGTCGCCCGATGGGCGCTGGCTGGCTTTTGCACCCACCGGCGCGCGGGGCTTCACTAATGTGCAGGTGGTGCCCGCGGCGGGCGGCGCGGCGCGGCCGGTCAGCTTTTTGGCGAATTCGAACAGCAACACGCTGAGCTGGAGCCCCGATGGGAAATACCTGCTCTTCGACACCGGCCAGCGCACCGAGGATGCGCAGGTGGCGCGCATCGATTTGCAGTTGCGCACGCCACGCTTCCGCGAGGACCAGTTCCGGGACTTGTTCAAGGAGACGGTGCCGGGACCGATTTCGCCCGAAAAAAACCAAAGCCCGCCCCTGACTCCCACAAAGCCTACGGCCCCTACCCCCCTGCCAGCGGCCAGGGCCGACTCGGCGCGGGGCAAAACTTCGGCCCGCCAGAAGAAGGGCAAGAAAGGCGCAGCTCTGGCCGGCGCTACCCCCGCCAAGGCGCCGGTCAATATCAATTTTGAGGATATTCGGCGGCGGCTGAGCCTGGTGCCGGTGGGCGTGGACGTGCGCGCGCAGAGCATCAGCCCCGATGGCAAGTGGCTGCTGCTCACGGCCAGGGTCTTGAACCAGACCAACTTATACATTTACCCGCTCGATGAGCTGAGCAAGGAGCCGGCCACGGCGCGGCAGCTCACGGCCACGGCCGGCAGCAAGGGCGAGGCGCAGTTTTCGCCCGATAGCAAGGAGGTATTTTTCCTGGACCAGGGCCACATTCAGGTGGTGCCGGTGGAGGCCAAAGGCCCCGCTGCCCGCGCCGTGGCCGTAACCGCCGAAATGGACGTGGATTTCGAGCAGGAGAAAATGGTGGTCTTTGACGAAGCCTGGAGCTACCTGCGCGATTTTTTCAACGACGCGAACTTCAACGGCACCGACTGGCCGGCGCAGCACGAAAAATTTGCCCCCTACCTCGCCGGGGCGCGCACCCCGGACGAGGCGCGCCGCCTCACCAATTTGATGATTGGCGAGCTGAACGCTTCGCACTCGGGCATGGGGCCGGCCCCCGCGCCGCCCGGCACCGTGGCCCCCGCCACCGGCCGTCTGGGCCTGCGCTTCGATGCCGCAGAGTACGAGCAGAATGGCCGCCTGCGCCTAACCAGCGTGCTGCCGCTGGGCGCGGCCGCGCTGGCCGGCCTCCAGCCCGGCGACGAGCTGCTGGCCGTGAACGGCCAGCCGATTTCGGGTACCGCCAACCTCGATGAGCTGCTGCAATACCAGGTGGGCCGCCGCACTACCCTGCGGGTTTTGGCTGATAAAAAGGAACGCGACGTGGTGGTGCGCCCGCTGAGCCGCGACATTGAGAAGGCCCTCGACTACCGGCAGTGGGTGGAGGAGCGCCGCGCCTACGTGGCGCAGGCCAGCGGCGGCCGGCTCGGCTACGTGCATATGTTCGACATGAGCGCCGCCGCGCTGGCGCAGCTTTACCTTGACCTCGATGCCGAAAACATGAGCCGCGACGGCGTGGTGGTGGACGTGCGCAACAACAACGGCGGCTTCGTGAACGTGTACGCCATCGACGTGCTGGCCCGCCGCAGCTACCTCACGATGGCCAACCGCACCATGACGACCCCCGTGCCCGCCCGCAGCGCCCTGGGCCAGCGCAGCCTGGAGCGCCCCACGGTGCTCGTCACCAACCAGCATTCGCTCTCTGATGCCGAGGACTTTAGCGAAGGCTACCGGGCCTCGAAGCTGGGTAAAATCGTGGGTGAGCCCACCGGCGGCTGGATAATCTTCACCTCCGGCACGGCTCTGCTCGACGGCTCGACCCTGCGCCTGCCCACCAGCACCATCCGCGCCGTGCGCGACGGCAACATCATGGAAATGAACCCCCGCCCGGTGGACATCCCGGTGGTGCGGCCCATCGGCGAGAGCTACACCGGCCGCGACGCGCAGCTCGACGCGGCGGTGAAAGAGCTGTTGGCGGAGGTGGGGAAGTAGCGGCAGTGGGAAAGTGATGCGGCAAAGGTGTCGGGCCGCCCTACCCCCTCGAAATTTTATCATCCCAACCCAGCCGAACGTTACGCCAACGCCGACCCAACGCCACAGGCGGATTAGGGTCGGCGGTCGTCCGGGCCGGGCGGGCGTTGGGGATACATTTCGGGGGGTTGGGATAATAAATTTTGGGGATGGTAGGCCGCCCAACACCTTTGGCTGGCCATACGGACCACTTTATCCCCTCCCTACCCCATGAAAATCACTCTTACCTGGCGGTCGCTGGCGGCGGTCGCTGCGCTGCTCTTCTTATGTGGGGAAGCCCACGAACTGGTGCATACCGGCCTGGGCCGGCTACTGTGCGGCTGCTGGGGCACCCGCGATTTCAACGTCTGGAGCCTGTGCGATGCCTGCGCCCATAAGCCGCTGCAAAACTTAGCCGCCACGCTGTCCGGCCCGCTGTTCAGCTTCGCCCTCATGTGGGTTGGCTACTTTTGGCTGGCCCCGCGCCACTCGGCGGGGCGGCGGTCGCTGGGTTTCGCGCTGATTTTCGCCAATATCCCGTTTGCCCGCATCCTGGGAGCGGTTTTTATGGGCAGCAACGATGAGGTGTACGCACTGAGTAAGGTAATGCCCTATCATCTGGCTTGGGCGCTGGGCGGGGCGGTGGTATTGCTCGCCACGGTGCCGCCGCTGGTGCGCGCATACGCCGCGCTGCAACCGCGGGGGCGCATCTGGATTTTCCTAGGCTTCTTTCTACTGCCGACCTTACTATTGTTTATCGTGGTGCTGGGCGGCCTGAACTCGCTGCTGGCCGGTGGCTTTCTGGCCACGTACTGGATGCTGGGCTCTCCACTGCTGATTACGGCCTGGACGACCCTGGTGCTAGTGAGCTTGGGCCTGACGTACCGCGGCCTATTCACCCTGGGCCGCCCGGTAGCCTAGCTTGCGGAAAAGCCGCCTGAGTCGCTGCCATAAGCCTACTTTCTACCCATGAACCGAAATCGCATCGTCCTCTACCAGGTGCTGGGCTGGGGGCTGATAGTTGGCTACGACCTGTTCTTCACCACCGTCAACATCAGCAAACAGCAAGCTGTCGTGCTGGATAAGCTGCTGCTGTTCAAGTTCACTTCTTGGCTGGCTACCATGAGTTTGTTTTACTACTGCTACCTGTTCGTATTCGGGCGAGGGCTGCGGCCGGGGCGCTGGCCGGTGCTAGTGCTAGGGCTGCTGGGCACGCCGCTGGTGTTCGCGGCCAGCCGCTACCTGCTGGACGAATTGCTGCTACCCCGGCTGTTTGGCTTTAGTAACTACAGTCCCAGCACCACGCTACTTCATTATTTGCAGGATAACGCCTACTTCCTACCCCCCACCATCGTGCTGGCCGGGGCGGCGGTGCTGGTGCGCGATGCCTTCGTGCGCGAAAAGGAGCGCGAAAACCAGTTGCTTCTGCACGTCTTGGAGCAGGAAAAAACGCAGGCTGAGCTGGCGTTTTTGCGCTCGCAGATAAACCCGCACTTTCTCTATAATACCCTTAACTACCTCTACGCCACGGCCTACCCCGTGTCGGAGCCGCTGGCCGCGGCGGTGCTGCGCCTCTCCGACCTCATGCGCTACCTGCTGCACGACAGCCCCGATGGCCAGGTGGACCTGAGCAAGGAAATCGAGTACGTAGAGAATTACCTGGCCCTGCACCGGCTGCGCTTCGAGGAGAATTTCTTCGTCAACTTCAAGCACACCGGCCTACCCCCCGGCGGGCAGCGGGTGGCCACGCTGCTGCTCATCCCGTTCGTGGAAAACGCGCTCAAACACGGGGTCGTGAACCAGGCGGCGCATCCGGTGGAGATTCAACTCGCGCTGCCCGCGCCCGGCCGGCTGGCCTTCCGGGTGCATAACCGCATCAACCAGCACCAGAAGGATGCCACCACCGGCGTGGGCCTGCCCAATATCCGGCGGCGGCTGGCGCTGCTCTACCCCGGCCGCCATTCGCTGCGCGTGCAGGATGATGGAATTACTTATACCGCTGAGCTGGAATTGAGCTTATAGCACGGCGGGGACTACCGTTTTTTGCGCGCCCCGTTTTTACTTAGCCCTGAAAAAACGGTCATGCTGACGAAGGAAGCATCTCTACCGAATCGTTGACCAGCGCGGATGAAGCGGTAGAGATGCTTCGACTACGCTCCGCTTCGCTCAGCATGACCCGTTCCTTTAATTCGTAATTTCTAATTCGTAATTCCCCTACCCCCATGCTGCGCTGTATTGCCGTTGACGACGAGGCTTTTGCCACCCGGCTGCTGGCCAGCTACATTCAGAAGCTGCCGGGCCTGACGCTGGCCGGCACCACTACCAACCCGCTCGAAGCTCTGCAATGGGTGCAGGAAGGCCGCGCCGACCTGGTGTTTCTCGACATCCAGATGCCGGAGTTGACGGGCCTGCAATTCCTGAAAATCTGCGGCAACCGCTGCAAGGTCATCCTCACCACCGCCTACCCCGAGTACGCGCTGGAAGGCTACGAGCACGACGTGGTGGACTACCTACTCAAGCCCATTGCCTTCGACCGCTTCGTGCGCGCCGTGCAAAAGGCGCAGGCGCTGCTACCCGCCGCTGCGCCGCCCGCCCTACCCCCCCGCCCGCGCCAAGCGCGCCGGCCGCGTCCGACTACCTCTTTGTGAAGGGCGACAGCAAGAACAAGTACCTCAAGCTTAACTACGCGGATATTCTCTACATTCAGGGGCTGAAGAATTACGTGTCCATCGTGGTGCCGGGGCAGCGCATCATCACCTACCTCACCCTGCGCGAGCTAGCCGCGCAGCTGCCGCAGCCGCCGTTCGTGCGGGTGCATAAGTCGTTCATCATCTCGCTCGACCACCTGCGGCTGGTGGATGGCCACACGTTGCACGTGGGCCAGGAAGAAATCGTGGTGGGCGACACGTACCGCGAGGAGTTTTTTCGGCTGATTCGGGAGAAAGGGTAGGCAGGGCTGCTTTAGGCAACTTTTGGGTAACATGCAGGCCGTAGCGACGCGCAAGGTCACTTACGACGTGGACCCCTGCCGTGACTCTACTAACAAAAAACATTATTCCAGCTCAGGTTAAAATATTTTTCTCAACGTAGCTGACCATCAGGCCATTTTTTGCTCTTTACTCACAATAATTTTTCTCTTCATAATAGGTTCATCAAAAATAAATGTCTAGTTTTGAAACAAGCAAAGGCTAGCGGTTAATAAAGGCCGCTAGGTCTAGCCATTTCAATCCTCTTCCTTTATTTATGAAAATGCTTCCCCCCCCCCGCCGGCTCCGGGCGATTCTGACGGCCGCCGCGCTGGCCGCCAGCGTTATGAGCTGTAACCGCGACCAGGTGGTGCCCGGTGCGCCATCCGCCGTTACCCAGACCAACCAGGAGCTGGCCACCGTAGCCAAGGCCCTGGCCCACACCCTGGGCACCGAGGCCGCCTACCGGCAGTTGCTGAAGGCGGAAGCCCTCAAGCAGTTCGATGGCGACTACGATGTGCTCTACCGGGCCTTCACCACCCTCAAGCCGGCCTTCGGGCAGCGCATGGACGAGCTGGTGGCGCAGAGCCCCACCGGCCAGGCCCTGACGGGCATGGCCGACGTGCTGGCCCACGTACCCAACCTCAACATTTCGGTGCCAGTCAACATCAACAAGTGGGATGCCGCCACTTATGCTCCGCTGGTGCTATTCATCCCGGCCGACTTCGACGAGAAAACCTACACTAAGCCCCTGCAAGCCTACGATAAAGATGGGCAAGTACACTTGCTCGACGCGAAACAGGCCCCGGACTACCCGGTAGTGGTCATCGGTCCCAGCGAGCGGGTTAGGGGTACCGCCCTCACGAGCGAGAATTTCGGGCCGGGTAAGGGGGCGGCTAGTGGCCAGAGCACTACCAATAGGGTGCCGGCCGATGACCCCAATTATCCCGGCGACCCGTATTACCCCTATCCTCCTACCCCGCCCAGTACCCCACCGCAGTATTACGCGACCTGCCGTACGGATAAGCAGACGGAGTATTTAACCAGCATGTGGATGGCGGATGTGAGCGAGTATGAGTCCTGGTTTCTGGGTGACCCTGAGATGCGGCTCCAGGCAGTTATTCCGTCGGGGGCAGCAGGGACCTTGAGTGGTACTATTCGCGATTCCAGGTACACAATGGGCCGAAAAACCATTGAGGCTACCTACAACTGCGACGCAGACTTATATTTCTGGCAAAAGCAGTTCGTAGGAGAAGCCGTGGGCTTCATTTTTACGGAGGAGGATTACGGAGATATTGCAGATGTCAAGTTAAGCATAAGCTACATGCATAGCGGGGTAACTGGCTCGGCTGAGGTCACTTTTAAGATTGCTAACCACGACGATATGGTTTCCAATGGCATCGTCTTCTTCGACCAGTGCCCTACGAAAGGGTATTACACAAATGGAAGTGGTGGTGGCTATGAGTTTCGGTATACCCTCGCAAATCGTCCATAAACATGGCTGGGGTCTATTCGCTTGCCAGTCGGGTTAGCTACCGGACCTGGCTGGTATTCCTGCTGGCTAGTCTGCTACCAAGGTTGCCCAGCTACGGTCAGCACCTAGAAGCTATTGGGGTAGCGGTAAGCTTTAACGTTACCCAAACGCTGGCTACGCCGGAGACGATTCTTCTGCCTTCCGACTACGCCATTGCTACCAACGGAGATGGGTCTAAATATGATGATATTGGCTACCGGCTAGCCGCGTTTGCCCGGTTCAGGGTGAAGCAGTCGCGCTTTTTTGTGCAGCCAGAGGTTGGCTACACAGCTACTGAGGGGCAACGCTACCTTGTTCTGTATGGCTTATCCTCCCGGTACGGAGCTTCTTACTTTCCCTTTGCTCACCACATACGGCGCTGGGAAATAGCTGGCCTAGGAGGATTGCACACGGGCCGCCATACCTACGTGTTGCTTGGCCCAGTGTTAGCTTTCAATGAACACGAGGTGCCGTTGGTAGTAGACCCAACTGATTATCCTGCTGGGGCCAAAATCAGCAATAGTCTCACCGAAAGCGTTATCACAACTCAGGCCCTAGCTCAGTTGGGGGTAGGGGTCACGTTCGGCCGCTTTGACTTCAACCTGCGCATAGAGCAGAGCCTGACCCCTTATACGCGTCGCTTCACCTTCGACGGTGGCACGTACGGATACCGGCAGCAAATCAGGCAGGGGCTATTCACGGCGGGTATCCTACTGTACAAGGCCAAGCCGCAACCGGCCGCTGGCCGGGAGCAACTACCTTACTAGCGGTGCAGCTTGTTCCGGCAAGTTGAGTTTCAAAAACCGGGTCGGCTAGCTGCCTGTCGTCATTTGCGTCAGTTCTTGATAGTCGGCCCGGCATGGGACTGCCACGTCAGCAAAGCATTCTATTTTCCGGGTTCATCATCGTCCTACGGTTGCTAGGAATTACCAACTCATGCTCCGAACCGAACGAAGGTTTGACCAATCATACCCTTGTTTTCAATTTAGTAAACCATTGTTTATGAAGACTTACCTCAATTTTGGGCTTATTTTCTGCATCCTATTCGGCGGCCTGACGGGCTGCCATAAAAAAGAGGCAACTCCCACCGAGCCATTGGTTTTTTCCTTTCAACTACTCAACGAGCAAGGTCAGGAAACCAGCGTTTTCGCGCCGAATCAGAATATTATTTTTCACTTTGAGGCGCGGAATAATACGGACCAGACAATGTTCCTGCTCACTGACCTTCGGAACCTAGATTACCAGGGTCTGCCGAGCATCTATAGTTTCACCAAAGGCGTTCCTCAATTGGTGGGCCGGCCTTATAATGGCCTGTGCGTGAATTATGTGGGAGGGCCTCATCCAGTACCCGCGCACGACGCCTTGCAATTCACCATCAAGTGGTTAGAGCCAACCAAGCCCACTAACCCTTTTGAGAACGAGCCATTTTGTACACACACGGCCACTACTGCGCTACCGAAAGGCCATTATTATGCTTCCTTCTCCACGTCGTTCGTCTGGTATCAGGACGGGGTGACCACTACCGAAACCGCCCCGCCAACTATGGTGCGGGAGTTTGACGTGCAGTAAGCTTATTTCTTTTATTTCTTTTCCTCTTTTCCAATGAAAAACAGCTACTTAGTAAGTATCTTACTGGCGCTACTCGGGCGGGTCGCCATAGCGCAGGTGCCCACGCGAAGCATTGCGAATCAGGAACGGCTAGCGGCGCGCTTGGCCGTCTCCGCCCAAGACACCCCGCCTGTTCTGCGGCTCAAAGCCCCTGACGTCACGGCTCTTCTCAAAGAAGACCAACGCAAGACCCGTCGGGGAGCCCTACCCCATTTTGGCAAACCAACGCCGCTGGCGCTCAACCTACTGGCAGCGGGCCGCTGGGAACCGGCCGCGGGCGGGCGGCGGTGGCAACTGGCGCTGACCTCGCCGGGGGCCACGTCGCTCAATTTCTTCTTTGATAAATTTTACTTACCGCCGGGAGCCGAGCTATACCTCTACAATGCTGACCATAGCATGGCGATTGGTCCTATTGACTCTACTCAAAATACGGTGGCCAGCGTGTTCGCTACTGACCTGCTCAAGGGTGAAACGGTAACGTTTGAGTTATTTGAGCCGGCTACATTCCAGGGGAAAAGCGTGTTGCACGCCGACCAGGTAGTGCATGGCTACCAAGACTTACCCGGCCAGCCCTATGCTGGTTATGGGCAATCAGCCCCCTGCAACGTGGATATCAACTGTTCGGCCGGCCGTGATTGGCAAACAGAGTCCAATGCTGTTGCTTTAATACTCCTGCCTAATGGTCAGTATTCTACCGGCACGTTACTGAATGATAACTGCAAGAGCTTGACTTCTAATTTTTTAACCGCTTATCACAGCGTAAATGGCATGGACGCGAACAGAATGGTATTTCGCTTTCAGTATAAGAGTCCTACCTGCGCCGGAGCCGAACCAACTAATTATATTTCATTCTCAGGCGCGCAGATAGTTGCTTCTTACCAGCCTACTGATTTTGCGCTACTCAGGCTTAATCAGCGTCCGCCAACTGGCAGCCCCATTGCTTACGTGGGCTGGAACCGCGCAGTCACTCCGGCTACCAGTGCGGCTAGCTTGCACCACGCAGCGGGTGACGTAATGAAGATTTCGCTTGCGCCAAGCGGTGTGCAACCCTTTTTATCTAATTATTGGCACGCCGACTTTGCGGTCGGTACTACGCAGCCCGGTTCATCGGGCGCAGCGCTGTTTGACCAAAATCATCTAGTGGTCGGACAATTGTACGGTGATGCAACTAATGATACCCGCGATTACTGCGTGAAGCACGATGGCGACTACGGTCGCTTTGACCTCTCCTGGACCGGGGGCGGCACCCCACAAACGCGGCTCTCGGACTGGCTGACGACGGACCCGAGCGTGACGCAGGTGCCGACCGTAATCAATCCATCTTTAATCGGCCCCGACCAGGTATGCTCCCAAACGGCTTTGTTCCAATCTAATACGACGCTGGTGTGGGCGGCTACCCCGGCTGGCTTATTCACCAACAGCTCCAGTTACGGCAGCCAGCTGTTTACAGCGGGGGCGGCGGGGGCAGCGGGACAGGGCACCGTCACGGGCACCCTGCCCGGAGCCTGCGTGCCGAGCGTGACCAAAACCGTGCGGGTGGGCACCGAGCCCAGCGGCTACTTCTACGGCGGCGGCGTCAGCAGCGGCCAGACCCTGCAAACCGTGCAGTTCGTGACGGGCGGGCAGATTAGCCTGTTTTTGAACGAGGCCGCCAATTTCACCTTTTCCAGCTCACCGGCCATCCCCCTCAACAGCTACTCTGGCCGCTCCACGTCTTTTTACCTGCCGCCGGGGCAGGGCGTGCAAATCAACGTATCGGCCCCCGGCTCGCCCTGCGCGCTGGCCACCAGTTTTGTGTTTGCCCCCCGCAGCGTGTATTACTACCGCTCCGCGCCCAACCCGGTGAGCGACGAGCTATTAGTGACGGCTACTGACCCCGACCAGCCGGCCGGTGCTTCCGCCCGCCTGCTGACCGCCACCACCACTGATAGCCTCGCGTTCGAAACGACGCTCTACGACAGCTACGGCCGGCCGGTTAAAACGCAGCGCAGCGCACGGGGCCAAGCCGTGCTCAACGTGCGCGACCTGCCCAACGGCCTCTACCACCTGCGCACGGGCCACGGGAAAGATGTAGCGACTGAGCACATCCAGGTGGCACATTAACCGGCTGCAATCTTGCCATTAATTTTGAAAAGGCTCCGCCGTCACGGCGGAGCCTTTTTTCGTTACTACTCGCCAATTAAAAGTCCCCTACCCCACCAACCGCTGCAACGCTGGGCGGGCGGCTATGTCTTTTTCAGGAAAAAGCTGCATCTTGCCGGCTGATTTTCTGCCCACTGCCTTTAATTTCTTCCTGGATTGAAACGACGTGACTTTGTAGGCCTTACCGGCCTGGCGACCGGAGCCCTGCTCCTACCCCACTTTCCCGGCCTGGGCGGCACCCTCGTGGACCCCGCTCGCCTGTTGGAGCCCGGCCTCGACGTGGCCCAGAAAAAGCGCCTCGCCGACGCGGCCCTGAACGCGGCGAAGGCCGCCGGCGCCAGCTACGCCGACGTGCGCATCGGCCGCTACCTCAACCAGAGTATTTTTACCCGCGAAAAACAGGTGCAGAACATCGCCAGCGGCGAGAGCTTCGGGGCCGGCGTGCGCGTGATTGCCAACGGCAGCTGGGGCTTTGGGGCCACCAACGACGTGAGCGACAAGGGCCTGACCAAAGCCGCGCAGCTGGCCGTGGCAATGGCCAAGGCCAACGCCAAAACCCAGAAGGAGCCGGTGCAGCTGGCTCCGCAAAAGGGCTACGGCGAGGTAAGCTGGCGCACGCCCATCAAGCAAAATGCCTTTGAGGTGCCCGTGGCCCAAAAGGCCGACCTGCTGCTGGCCGCCAACGCGTCGGCGCTCGCCAACGGCGCTAACTTCGTCAATTCCAGCCTGTTTCAGGTGAATGAGCAGAAGTACTTCGCCAGCACCGACGGCTCATACATCGACCAGGATATTCACCGCATCTGGCCCACGTTTTCGGTCACGGCCATCGACCGGGCCAGCGGCAAGTTCAAGACCCGCGACGCGCTCAGCTCGCCAATGGGCCTGGGCTACGAGTACCTTACCCCCCTCGCTGCCGACAAAGTGGCCGGCCCCGCCGGCACCGGCCTCATCGGCTACCGCAACAGCTACGACATCCTGGAAGATGCCACCCTGGCCGCCCGCCAGGCCAAGGCCAAGCTCACCGCCACCTCAGTGCTGGCCGGCAAATACGACCTCGTGCTGGACCCTAACCACCTGGGCCTCACCATTCACGAGAGCATCGGCCACCCCTTGGAGCTGGACCGCGTGCTGGGCTACGAGGCCAACTACGCCGGCACCAGCTTCGCTACGCTGGAGTGGCGCAAGAAGAACATTCCGTACGGCTCGAAGCAGATAACCATCGTGGCCGACAAGCTGCAACCCGGCTCGCTGGGCGCGGTGGGCTGGGACGATGAAGGCGTAAAAACCAAGGAGTGGACGCTCATCGACCAGGGCAAACTCATTGACTACGAGAAGATTCGCGACCAGGCGCACATCGTGGGCCAGGATGCCTCCGACGGCTGCTGCTACGCCGACTCCTGGGATGCGGTGCAGTTTCAGCGCATGCCCAACGTGAGCCTGCGCCCCGGCACCGCCAAAATGAGCGTGGACGACATGATAAGCGGCGTGGACAAAGGCATCTACATCGCCGGCCGTGGCTCGTACTCCATTGACCAGCAGCGCTATAACTTTCAGTTTGGCGGCCAGGTATTCTACGCCATCGAGAAGGGCAAAATCACCGAAATGCTCGATGATGTGGCTTACCAGGCTAATACTCAGGAATTCTGGAACTCGTGCGTGGCCGTGTGCGACGCCTCGGACTACCGAATGTTCGGCTCGTTCTTCGATGGCAAGGGCCAGCCTTCGCAGGTGTCGGCCGTGAGCCACGGCTCGGCCAGCTCACGGTTTAACGCAGTCAATGTGATTAATACGGCCCGCAAGATTGGGTAGCAAAATCGTTTGTCATTGCGAGCAAAGCGAAGTGGAGCGCGGCAATCTTTCCTGCACGTTGGGGTTGCTAAGCAAATGCCGAGGACGACAAGGAAAGATTGCCGCGCTCCACTTCGTTGCGCTCGCAATGACAAACGATTTTTAGACCGAATACTTTAAAATCCCACCATTCTCTATCACTTAAACCCCTACCCCCTTGAACAGACGCGACTTCACTACCCTCACCGGCCTGGCCGCCGGGGCCTTGTGGCTCCCGAGCTTCCCGAGCCTGGCCGGCAACCTCGTGGACCCGGCTCAGCTGCTGGAGCCCGGCCTCGATGTGGCCCAGAAAAAGCGCCTTGCCGACGTGGCGCTGAACGCGGCCAAGGCCGCCGGGGCCAGCTACGCCGACGTGCGCATTCAGCGCACGCTCAACCAAGGCATCTTCACCCGCGAAAAGCAGGTGCAGAATATCGCCAGCGGCGAGAGCTTTGGGGTGGGCATCCGGGTGATTGCCAACGGCACCTGGGGCTTTGCGGCGACCAATAATGTGACCGACGCGAGCATCGCCAAAACGGCCCAGCAGGCCGTGGCCATCGCCAAAGCCAACTCGAAGGTGCAAAAAGAGCCGGTGCAGCTGGCCCCGCAAAAGGGCTACGGCGAGGTGAGCTGGAAAGCGCCGATTCAGCAAAATTCGTTTGAGGTGCCGGTGAAAGAAAAGGTCGATTTGCTGCTGGCCGCCAATGGCATGGCGCTCGACAACGGCGCGTCGTTCGTGAACTCAGCGCTGTTTCAAGTCAATGAGCAGAAGTATTTTGCCAGCACCGACGGCTCATACATCGACCAGGATATTCACCGCATCTGGCCCACGTTTGGCGTGACGGTGGTGGACCGGGCCAGCGGCAAATTCCGCTCGCGCCAGGCGCTGAGCGTGCCGATGGGCATGGGCTACGAGTACCTCACGCCCAAGGCCGCCGACAAAATTGCCGGCCCCACCGGCACCGACGTCATCGGCTATAAAAACAGCTACGACATTCTGGAAGATGCGGCCCTGGCCGCCAAGCAAACCAAGCTCAAGATTACCGCCAAGTCGGTGACGCCCGGCAAATATGACCTCGTGCTCGACCCGCACCACCTGGGCCTCACCATCCACGAATCGGTGGGCCACCCGCTGGAACTAGACCGCGTGCTGGGCTACGAGGCCAACTTCGCGGGCACCTCGTTTGCTACCCTCGACTGGCGCAAGAAGGGTATTCCGTACGGCTCGAAGCAGGTAAATATTGTGGCTGATAAGCTGCAACCCAACTCGCTGGGCGCGGTGGGCTGGGACGATGAGGGCGTGAAAACCAAGGAGTGGACGCTCATCGACCAGGGCAAATTGATTGATTACGAGAAGATTCGCGACCAGGCCTACATCGTGGGCCAGAATGCGTCGGACGGCTGCTGCTACTCGCAGTCGTGGCGCGACGTGCAGTTCCAGCGGATGCCCAACGTGAGCCTGCGCCCCAGCACCGCCAAAATGACGCCCGACGAGTTGGTGAAAGGGGTAGAGAAAGGAATCTACATCGCCGGCAACGGCTCGTTTTCAATTGACCAGCAGCGCTATAATTCACAGTTTGGCGGCCAGGTATTCTACGCCATCGAGAAGGGCAAAATCACCGAAATGCTCGAAGACGTGGCTTACCAAACCAATACGCTCGAATTCTGGGGCGCCTGTGCCGGCTCGTGCGATGCCTCGGACTACCGCTTTGCGGGCTTCTTCAACGATGGCAAGGGCCAGCCTTCGCAAAGCTCGGCCGTGAGCCACGGCTCGGCCACTTCGCGATTTAATGGGGTCAATATTATTAACACGGCCCGCAAGATTGGATAATGTTCACCCCACCCCCTACCCCTTCCCTTCGGAAGAGGGGTAGGGGGTGGGGTCAGCGCCAGAACGACATTCTAAAAATCAGTACCTCAACGATAATGGCAATTCTCTCCCAAACCGAAGCCCAGGACATTCTCAAGAAAGTTCTCAGCTTCAGCACCGCCGACGAGTGCGAGGCCAACCTGCAAGGCAGCCTCGAAGGCAACGTGCGCTCGGCGCGCAACTCCATTAGCACGGCCGGGGCTGTGGACAATGTGTCGCTGGCCGTGACGTCGTATTTCGGCAAGCGCTCGGGCACAGCCACTTGCAACCAGTTTGACGAGGCTACGCTGCGCCGCTGCGTGCAGCGCGCCGAGGAAATTGCCCGGCTGGCCCCCGAAAGCCCCGAGCACATGCCGTTGCTCGGGCCGCAAACCTACCTGTCGTCGCCGCTGTCGTACGCAGCAAATACGGCGGCCATCACGCCCGACTACCGCGCCCGCCAGATGGCGGCCAGTATGCAGTATTGCGACACCAAAAAGCTGTCGTCGGCGGGCTTTTTGAACGACTCGGCGGGCTTCGTGGCCAAGCGCAACTCGAAGGGCCTGGAGGCTTACCAGCGCGTGTCGAACCTCGATTTCAGCATCACGGTGCGCACGCCCGACGGCACGGGCTCGGGCTACGCGGCCACCGACTTTACCGACGTGTCGAAGTTCGACGCGGCGCGCCTCACGGCGGTGGCGGCCGGCAAGGCCTCGTCGTCGGTGGGTGCCAAGGCCATTGAGCCAGGCAAGTACACGGTTATTCTGGAGCCGAACGCGCTGGTTTCGGGTTCCGATGCCTCGCTACTGGGCGCGCTCATGCGCTCGTTTGACGCCCGCTCGGCCGACGAGGGACGCAGTTTTTTGAGCAAGAAAGGCGGCGGCAATCGCAAGGGCGAAAAGATGTTCGATGAGCGGGTTACGATTTATTCGGACCCTACCAATGCCGAAGTGCCTGACCTAACTTTTTCGGGCGATGGCCGGCCGCAGCAGCGCACTACCTGGATTGAGAAGGGGGTAGTAAAAAACCTCTACACCTCGCGCTTCTGGGCCCAGAAAACGGGTATTCCCGACCTGCCCAACCCCGGCGGGTTCATCATGGAGGGCGGCACGCAAAGCACTGCCGACCTTATCAAGGGCACCAAAAAAGGCATTCTGGTGACGCGCCTGTGGTACATCCGCCCCGTGGACCCGCAAACACTGCTCTACACCGGCCTCACCCGCGACGGAACGTTCTACATTGAGAACGGCGCTATCAAGTTCCCGGTCAAGAACTTCCGCTTCAATGAGAGCCCGATTATCATGCTCAACAACGTGGAGGCCATCGGCCGCCCGGTGCGCCTGGCCGGCAACCTGGTGCCGCCACTGAAAATCCGCGACTTCACGTTTTCCAGCTTGTCGGACGCGGTGTAACGTTTGGGGGGGTAGGGCGGTAACCGGCAGTGCTAGGCCCGCCCTACCCCCTTGCTACGGAGCGAAGCTATTTAGGCAGTCGTCAGCCCGTCATTCCGAGCTTGCCGAGGAATCTCGCCAGCGGTCGTTCGGGCCTCGTTCGACGATGCGAGCGAGATTCCTCGGCAAGCTCGGAATGACATACTGATAGCCCTTTCTACTTTTTAAATACCCCCTTTCCCTAACCAGCCACCTTACTTTTTTCTGCTATGAACAGACGCGATTTTGTGGGCCTCACTGGCCTGGGCGCTACTGCCCTGCTGCTACCATCCCTACCGGGCTTCGGGGCCAAACTCGTGGACCCCAGCCGCTTGCTGGAGCCGGGTGCCGACACCATCCTCAAAAAGCGCCTGGCCGACGCGGCGCTGAACGCGGCCAAAGCGGCCGGCGCGAGCTACGCCGACGTGCGCATCGGGCGCTCACTGAATCAGTACGTGTTTGCCCGCGAGAAGCAGGTGCAGAACATCGTGAGCACCGAGAGCTACGGCGTGGGCATTCGGGTGCTGGTGAATGGCTGCTGGGGCTTCGCCTCCACGAGCGTCGTGACCGAAGCCAGCCTGGCCGCCACCGCGCGCCTGGCCGCCGAAATCGCCAAGGCCGATGCCAAGGTGCAGAAGGAGCCCGTGCAGCTGGCCGCGCAGCAGGGCTACGGCGAGGTGAGCTGGAAAACGCCCATTCTGCAGAGCGCCTTTGAGGTGCCGGTGAAGCAGAAGGCCGACCTGCTGCTGGCTGCCAACGCGGCGGCGATGGACGCGGGTGCCAACTACATCAACTCGGCGCTCTTCCAGGTGAATGAGCAGAAGTACTTTGCCAGCACCGACGGCTCGTATATCGACCAGGACGTGCACCGCCTCTGGCCCACGTTCAGCGTGACGGCCGTGGATACCAAGAGCGGCAAGTTTCGTTCGCGCGAGGCGCTGAGCGCGCCGGTGGGCCTGGGCTACGAGTACCTCACGCCCAGCGCCGCCGAGCAGGTGCGCGGCCCGCAGGGTACTGATACCGTGGGTTATAAGCTACGCTACGACATCCTGGCCGATGCCGCGCTGGCCGGCAAGCAGGCCAAAGCTAAGCTGGGCATGAAATCGGTGACGCCCGGCAAGTACGACCTCGTGCTCGACCCCGGCCACCTGGGCCTCACCATCCACGAGAGCGTGGGCCACCCCACGGAGCTGGACCGCGTGCTGGGCTACGAGGCCAACTACGCGGGCACCTCGTTCGCTACCCTGGAATGGAAGGCCAAGAACATTCCCTACGGCTCCAAGCAGGTCAATATCGTGGCCGATAAGCTGCAAACCGGCTCGGTCGGCAACGTGGGCTACGACGACGAGGGCGTGAAAACCAAGCAGTGGGATATTATCCGGGAAGGCAAGCTGGTGGACTACCAGAAAATCCGGGACCAGGCGCACATCGTGGGTCAGAAAGAATCGGATGGTTGCTGCTACGCGCAGTCGTGGGAGGACGTGCAGTTTCAGCGCATGGCCAACATCAGCCTCAAGCCCGGCCCTACCCCCCTCACGCCCGACGAGATGGTGAAAGGCGTGGAAAAAGGCATTTACATTGCCGGCGCGGGCTCGTTCAGCATTGACCAGCAGCGCTATAACTTTCAGTTTGGCGGGCAATTGTTCTTCGCCATTGAGAACGGTAAAATCACGGAGCCGCTCGAAGACGTGGCTTATCAGTCGAACACCCAGGAATTCTGGGGTG
Source organism: Hymenobacter psoromatis (assembly GCA_001596155.1). Classification (NCBI taxonomy): domain Bacteria; kingdom Pseudomonadati; phylum Bacteroidota; class Cytophagia; order Cytophagales; family Hymenobacteraceae; genus Hymenobacter; species Hymenobacter psoromatis. Next base: position 2,723,660 of record CP014771.1, read on the forward strand.
CCTGCCAGGGCTCGTGCGACCAGCGCGACTACCGCCTGTTCGGCACCTTTTTCGACGGCAAGGGCCAGCCGGCGCAGGTATCGTCGGTGAGCCACGGCTCGGCCACCACGCGGTTTAACGGCGTGAACGTCATTAACACGGCGCGTAAGGTGTAGCGCCGTTCACCCCACCCCCCGGCCCCCTCTCCTGTGGAGAGGGGGAGCCTGACGATTGTGTTCGCGCATGACCGGTGCCCCCTCTCCACAGGAGAGGGGGCCGGGGGGTGGGGTAAGCCAGTTGGGCACCTTAGCACATCAACTAACTCCATACCTCAACTATCATGGCTATTCTATCCAAAGACGACGCCCAGGCTATTCTGAAGAAAGTACTGAGCTACAGCACCGCCGACGCGTGTACGGTGGGCATGAACGGGCGCACGGCCGGCAACATTCGCTACGCCCGCAACAGCGTGAGCACGGCCGGCGCCCAGGACACGGTGTCGCTCACCGTGGAGTCGAGCTTTGGCAAGCGCTCGGGCATTGCTACCTGCAATGAGTTTGACGACGCCACGCTGCGCCGCTGCGTGCAGCGGGCCGAGGAAATCGCCCACCTCGCCCCCGAAAGCCCCGAGTACATGCCGCCGCTCGGCCCCCAAACCTACCTGAACCCGCCCTCGTCGGCCACTACCCCCCTCACGCCAGCCGGCCGCGCCCAGGCCGCCGCCGATAGCATGGCGCTGTGCGCGGCCAAAAACCTGGCCGCCGCCGGCTTTCTCGATGGCGGCACGCGCTTCACGGCGCTGCGCAACTCGAAGGGCCTGGAGGCTTATCAGCAGTCCACGAATACCGATTTTTCGGTGACGGTGCGCACGCCCGACGGCCGGGGCTCGGGCTACGCCATTGCCGACGTCACGGACGTGGCCAAGCTGAATACCAAGGCATTGACGCAGCGCGCCGCCGACAAAGCCACCGGCTCGCTCAATGCGAAGGCCATTGAGCCGGGCAAGTACACCGTGATTTTGGAGCCGGCCGCGCTCATGGCTGGCGACGACCTGTCGCTGCTCGGCGGGCTCCTATATGGCCTCGATGCGCGCTCGGCCGACGAGGGCCGCAGCTTTATGACCAAGAAGGGCGGCGGCAACCGCAAGGGCGAAAAGCTCTTTGATGAGCGCATCACTATCTACTCGGACCCCATGAATGCCGAGGTGCCCGGCCAGGCTTTCGACGGCGACGGCCTGCCCGCGCGGCGCATGAGCTGGGTGGAGAAGGGGGTAGTAAAAAACCTGTACTACTCGCGCTTCTGGGCCGAGAAAAACAAGGTGGCCCCTACCCCCTTCCCCAGCGGCTTCGTCATGGCAGGCGGCACGCAGAGCACCGCCGAGTTGATAAAAAGCACCACCAAGGGCATTCTGGTGACGCGCCTGTGGTACATCCGCCAGGTGGACCCGCAAACGCTGCTCTATACCGGGCTGACCCGCGACGGCACGTTTTACATCGAAAACGGGGCCATCAAATTCCCCATCAAAAACCTGCGCTTCAACGAGAGCCCGATTATTATGCTCAATAATATCGAGGCCATCGGCCGGCCGGTGCGCCTGGCCGGCTGCCTGGTGCCACCGCTGAAAATCAGGGACTTCACGTTCACGAGCTTGTCGGACGCAGTGTAGCCAATGCTCCACAAACCCAGAACGTCATGCTGAGCTTGCCGAAGCATCTCTACCACGCCGAATGGATTACTAATTCCTGGCGGCGTGGTAGAGATGCTTCGACAAGCTCAGCATGACGTTCTGGTTTTGCCTGCGTTGCGCGCGCTTACAGCTTGGGCATTTGGAAGGCGGCGTAGAACTGGAACACCCGGTTTTGGAGGCGCGTGTCGTTCACGCCTTGCAGAAACTGAATGTTGTTGATGTCGTTGAGGCCCGCCACGAAGCGGCCGCCCACGCGCACTATGTGCCCCAGGTTGAGCCCTACCCCCGCGCAGAGGGCAAAGTCGCCGCGCTTGTAGTTGTCGGTCGCAGTCTGGTCCACGTTGCCAAACAGCACGTTGCCGCTGCTGCCGCGCACCTGCACCGTGCCCTGCTCATTGGCCGACACGAGGTAGCCAAACTGCGGCCCGGCCTCTACGTAGAGCGGCCCGAAGGTGGCTTTGAGCAGGATGGGCACGGCAATGTAATTGAGCCGGGTGGTATAATTGGTGCTGGTAAATGCCCCCGACAACTGCGAGCCCTGCAGCGAATACAGCGCCTCGGGCTGAATGGACAACGGCCCAATAATATGGGCCTGATAAAAAATTCCGGCGTGGAAATAAGTTTTGTAAGCGGCATTTTCGCCGACGCGGCCCGTGAGCACGGCCTCGTTAATGCCACCTTTGACGCCAAATTGGGCGTGGGCCTGGCTGGCCAGAAGAAGCAGCAGGGCTGCGAGTGCAAACTGTTTCATGTGCGTTGGTAATGAGTGTTTTAGGATATAATAAACTAGCTGCGGGCCTGTCAGCGGCAGCGAACCGCAGCCGGGTAACGCTTAAGCAGAGGCTTTTGAGGTGCACAAAGGTTGCAGAAACAAGTTTGCGAAGGCCGGCGTGAGTGGCCCATGAACCCGCGCAGTGCAACCCTACCCCCCATTTTTTCGCCTATTTCCCCCGATGCCTACCCCCTTCACCTTCGTGCGCCTCAGCTACCACTCCGGCGACTGGGATGCCGTGGACGAGCGCATGCCCGCCAACCTGCTGCACTCGCTGGTGGAGTACACCACGGTGCCCGTGGCGCCCCAGGAAAAAGTGGTGGCCCTCGACAGCCCCGAGCTGTTTGGTTACCCTTTTTGCTACCTGAGCGGGCACCGGCTGGTACAGTTTTCGGCGCAGGAAAAGAAGAACTTCACGCAGTACGTGCGCAACGGTGGCTTCGTGTTCGTGGACGATTGCAACCACGACATCGACGGCCTGTTTGCCCGCTCGTTTGAGGAGCAGATGCGGGTGTGCTTCGGGGCAAATGCGCTGCAGAAAATCCCCAAAACGCACCCCATTTACTCGCAGTTTTTCAAGTTCAAAGACGGCCCGCCCAACACGGGCTTCGAGCTCAATGGCTGGGGCGACGACCTGGTGCACGACTACCTCAAGGGCATCACGATAAATAACCGCTTGGGCGTGCTATACTCCAACAAAGACTATGGCTGCGAGTGGGATTATGACTTTCGAAACAAGCGCTTTTTGGCCGAGGACAACACCAAGTTTGGGGTTAATATTCTGCTGTATGCGTTGAGCTGACAACGCCCATCATTGCGCGTCGCCTATCATTGCGAGCATGTTGCGCATCAAGCAATGATAGGCGTTTACCTGCTTGCAAAAACCTTACATGACCGAACAAGACGTAAAAACGCTCCTCGCCAAGCTCCCTACCCTCAAGGCGGAAATCGGCAAAGTTATCGTGGGCCAAAGCCAGGTGCTGGACGAGGTGCTGGTGGCGCTGCTGGCTGGCGGCCACGCCCTGCTGGAGGGCGTGCCGGGCCTGGCCAAAACGCTGCTCGTGCGCACGCTGGCCTCGGCCACCGATTTGCCATTTCGCCGCATCCAGTTCACGCCCGATTTGATGCCGACCGACATTCTCGGCACCGAGGTTTTGGAGGAAGACCACGGCACCGGCCACCGCTCATTCAAGTTCAACCCCGGCCCCATTTTCGCCAGCCTGGTTTTGGCCGATGAAATAAACCGCACGCCGCCCAAAACCCAGGCCGCACTGCTGGAGGCCATGCAGGAAGGCCACGTCACCTACGCCGGCCAGGAGCACGCGCTTCCCAAGCCGTTCTTCCTGCTGGCCACGCAAAACCCTATCGAACAGAGCGGTACCTACCCCCTGCCCGAGGCGCAACTCGACCGATTTTTGCTGTACGTGCGCATCGGCTACCCCTCTGAGCAGGAGGAAATGGCGGTGCTCAGCGGCACCACCGGCACGGCGCGGCCCGAGGTGCAGCCCATTTTGGGCGGCGAGGATATTCGGCAGTTGCAGCAATTGGTGCGGCAAGTCAGCCTCAGCCCCGAGCTGCTGAACTTCGTGAACCGGCTGGTGCGCGCTACCCGCCCGGCCACGTCGGAAGTCAAGTTTATCAAGGATTACGGCCGCTGGGGCGCGGGGCCGCGGGCCGGCCAGGCGTTGATATTATGTGCTAAAGCGCGGGCGCTGCTGCAAGGCCGCTTCGCCGCTACGCTGGATGATATTCGGGCGCTCGCGCCGCCGGTGCTGCGGCATCGGGTGCTGTTGAATTTCAATGCGGAAGCGGAGAATTTAACGCCCGATGATGCAGTGGCTGAGTTGCTGAAGGCGGTTCAGGTATAAACTATTTGTCCTTGCGAGTGAAGCGAAGCAATCGCACCCGAACGCTAGACGAACGACCGGGGCGGGTTCGGGTGCGATTGCTTCGCTTCACTCGCAAGGACGGACGTTTTTCACTGCTTGTTACTAACTGCTCACTAAAATTGCTTTCTCCCGAACTCCTTTTCGCGCTGCGCAACCTGCCGCTGGCTGCCCGCCAAGCGGCCGAGGGCTTTTTGGCCGGCGCGCACGCCAGCCGGCGGCACGGCGCGGGCATGGAGTTCAGCCAGTACCGGCCCTACCAGCCCGGCGATGACCTGCGCCGCCTCGACTGGCGCTTGGCTGCGCGGTCGGATAGGTACTACTTGCGCGAGTCGGAAGTCGATACCAGCTTGGTAGTTAACCTCGTGCTCGACGCCAGCGCCAGCATGAACCACCGCGACGACAACGGCCTCACCAAGCTCGACTACGCCCGGCTGCTGCTGGCCGCGCTGGCTTACCTGGCTCAAAAGCAGGGCGACGCGGTGGGCCTGACCATCCTGCGGCCCGGCGCTTTGCAGCACTACCCCGCCCGCGCCGATACGCGCCAGCTGCCCCGCCTCTACCACGCCCTAGCCACGGCCGAGGCCACCGGCACCTTCCCCGACACGGCCACGCTGGCGCCGCTCACGGCCCGGCGGCAGCGCGCCCTCACGGTGTGCGTGAGCGACTTATATGAAGAGCACGGCGAGATAAACCATTTGCTGGCCCGCCTGCGTGCCACTAGTGGCGACGTGCTGCTGCTGCACTTGGTGGCGGGCAATGAGCTGAATTTTAGCTACAAAGGCTCCGTAACATTCCGCGACCTCGAAACCGGACAGACCATCCAGCTCGATGCCGACCAGCAGCGCGCCGGCTACCAGCAGCAGCTGCGCCAGTGGCTGCGCGACACGGCCCAGGCCGCCCGCCAGCAGGGCCTCGACTACCACCAGCTCAGCACCGCCGAACCGCTGGACGCGGCGTTGCGCGAGTTTTTAAAACGCCGACAGCTGATGAGCTGACCTTTTTTCACCGCGGAAGTCGCGGAAGAACAACCTCCGCGACTTCCGCGAAAATCTTCCGCGACTTCCGCGGTGAAAACTCCTGACACTCTTTTACTAGCATTTCTTAGCTCGCTTGCTCACCTTCACCAACTCGTCCGCGCTGCTAGCCCTGCTTGGCTTACTCGTGCCGCTGGCCATCCACCTCTGGAACCGGCGGCCGGGCCGCGAGGTGGCGGTGGGCAGCCTGCGCTGGCTGGCCGCCGGGGCCAACCGCCGCCTGCGCAACCTGCGCCTGGAGCAAGTGTGGCTGCTGCTGCTGCGGGCCGCGCTGCTGGCGGTGCTGGCCGGGGCGCTGGCCGGTCCGGCGTGGCGGCAGGTGCGGCCGGCGGCCCAAGGCCAAGTGCTGGTGAGCCCCGCACTGGCCGATGGCAGCAGCCTGGCGGCCGTGCGCCCCACCCTCGATTCGCTGCGGCGGCGCGGCTACCGGCTGCGCTGGCTGGCGGCGGGCCTACCCCCCCTCACGGCCGCCGAGTGGCAGCGCGACTCGCTGGGCCAGCAGGCCGCTACCGCGCTGGCTGATAACCTATACTGGGCTCGTCTGCAGCAGGCAGCGGATTCGTTTCCGGGCCAGCCGCTGTACGCCGTGACGCCGGCCGCGCTGCGGGGCTTTGGCGGCGCGCACCCGGCGCTGCCGGCTACGCTGACCTGGCAAACTATTCCGGCGCGCGCGGCCACCGACTGGCTGCAGGCGGCCAACGCCAGCGCCGATAGCCTGCGCCTGCTGCTGGGCCACAGCGATGAAAAGCAGACGACTTTCCGCACGGTGCGCGTGGCGCGGCCCCGGCCGGGCACGTCGGTGGCCGTGGCCGGCCTACCCCCCTTGCGCTACGAAACCACGGCGGGCGGTGCACGACTGCGGCCCGTGGCGGCCGATTCGGGCCGGGCGCCGGCGGTGGTGCCGGTGGTGGACGGGCCGCTGCGGGTGTACCTCTATGCCACGGCTGGCTACGCCGATGATGCGCGCTACCTGCGGGCGGCACTGCGGGCGGCGGCGACGGGCCTGGCCCGGCCGCTGGTGCTCACCGTCAGCCCTACCCCCCCCGCCCCGGCCCAAGCCGCCGACTGGCTTTTTTGGCTGAGCGACAGCCCGGTGCCGGCCGCCTGGCGCGCCCGCGTGCCGCGGGGCCTGCACCTGTGGCAGGAAGCCGCCGGGCCAGGCGTGGCCGACACTGCTACGCTGGCTACTGCCGAAACTGCCGACGCCGCGCCCATTCGCATCTTGCGGCGCAGTCGGACGCCGATAGCTGGACAAACCCGTTGGGCCGATGGGCGGGGCCGGGCCGTTCTTTCCGAAACGCCCCAGGCGGCCGGCGCTGTTTATCAAGTAGCTACGCGCCTGAACCCGGCCTGGAGCAAGCTAGGCGATAGCCCTGAATTGCCGGCGCTGCTCCTGAATTTATTGGCCCCCGAAACCCGCTTGGGCGTTGACTCTGCGCTGACCGCGCACGACCAGCGCCGCCTCGACCTGGCGCAATTACCGACCCAGCCAGTGCGCGTGGCCAACTCCATGACCGCGCGGCCCGTGGCCTATCGCTTCGTTGATTTGCGGCCGTGGCTGGTGCTGCTAGTGGCGGTGCTCTTTGGCCTGGAGCGCTGGCTGGCGCAGCGGCGGTCGGCTTCTAGTTCTTCTCTTTCAGCATGATGCAGGTAGCTAACCAAACAGCAACGGATTTGAGCGCCGCCCGGCAGCATTTGCGGGCGGCGGGGCGTAGCTACGCGGGGCGGCGACTGGCGGCGGTGGCGCTCCCCACGCTGGCGGGCCTGGGGTTGCTGGGCGGGCTGGCGGCGCGCTGGCCGGCCGGCCGGCCGGGGCTGCTGGTGGCCGCGCTGGCGGTGCTGGCCGTGGCCGCCTGGCAGCTGTGGCCACTGCGCCGGCTGGGTCCGGCTGCCGTGGCGCGGCAGCTCGACCGGCTGTTTTCGGAGCTAGAAGACAGCGCTGGCCTGCTGCTGCACGAGGCGGCGCAGTTGCCGTTTCTGGGTCAGCTGCAGCAGCAGCGGGTGGGCCAGCGGCTCGGTGAGCTGGCGGCGACGCAAGCGCCACTGCTGCCGGTTTCTTTCAAAAGCTCTTTACTAATCAGTGGCTTATTATTGATTAGCGGCGCGGTGGCGTGGTGGCTGCCGGCGCGGCAACCGGCGGCAGCGGCAGCAGCCGCGGTGGCATTGCATTTCACGCCCGACGCGGGCCGGCCGGTGCCGATGGCCGCGCCGCGCATTACCAAAGTCGAGCTGCTGGTGACGCCGCCGGCCTACACGCGGCGGGTGGCATTCGTGCCGGTGGCGGCCTCGTTTCAGTGCCCGCAGGGGTCGCGGGTGCGCTGGCTGGTGCGGGTGAATAAGGCGGCCGGGGCCGCGCCGGTGCTGGAATTAGGCAGCCAGAAACTGACTCTGCGGCCGGTGGCGGGGCAGCCTGCGCAGTTTGTGGCTGAGCAGGTGTTGAGTGCTTCGGCGCTATACCGGCTGCGCTTCGCGGGGCAGACTTCCGATGACTACGCCATCGACGTGCGTCCCGACCAGCTTCCCACTATTCGCATTCAAACCCCTAAACCTTACACACTTATCGCGGCGATAGGTACCCGGCCCGAGGTACCGATAAAGGCCACGCTGCACGACGACTACGGCCTGACCCGCGCCGAGCTGGTCATCACCGTGGCGCAGGGGCAGGGCGAGGCGGTGAAGTTTCGGGAGGTGCGCCGCGACCTGAGCGTGGCGCTGGGCGGCCAGCCAGGCGAGGCCACGGTGGGCAGCCTGCTTAACCTGCCCAAGCTGGGGCTGACCTACGGCGACGAGCTGTATTTCTACCTACAAGCCCGCGATAACAACGGCCAAACGGCGCGCTCCGACGCCTTTTTGGTGCAGTGGCAGGACACGGCCGCCGCCACCAGCGCCATCGATATGGGCCTGGGCGTGAACACCGCGCCGGCCTATTTTCGCTCTGAGCGCCAGATAATTATCGATACCGAAAAGCTGATTGCGGAGAAACCCAAGCTGACGGCCGCCGAGTTTACGAACCGGGCCAACGCGCTGGGTTTCGACCAGCAATCGCTGCGCCTGCGCTACGGCAAGTTTTTGGGGGAAGAAGCGGAAAAGGGCTTGGGCGTGACGGCCGGCCCGCCCACCGCCGATGAGCCGGCGTCTCCCACCGCTGACGCCCCGACCGCCGACGCGCCGGCTGAAGCTAAGCCCCCTACCCCCCCCACCGAGGCCGATGACGACCACGACCACCACCCCGAAGCGCCCGCCGGCCGCAACGCCTCGCAAACCGCCGCCACCGACGCCCTGACGGACCCCTACATCCACAAGCACGACGACGCCGAAACCGCCGACTTCCTGGAGCCCGCCGTGAAGGCCAAGCTCCACGCGGTGCTCGACGAGATGTGGGCCGCCGAGCTGCGCCTGCGCACCGGCCAGCCCGCGGCGGCCCGGCCCTTCGAGTACCGCGCCCTGCGGCTGCTCAAGCAGGTGCAGCAGCAAACCCGCGCCTACGTCAAGAAGGCCGGCCTTACCCCTACCCCCCTGCCCGAGGCCACCCTGCGCCTCACCGGCGAGCTGAAGGGCGCGACGGCCCCGCACATTCAGGAAACGGTGCCGGCCCCGGCCAGCCAGCCCACCGTGCGGGCCGCCCTGCGCTGGCTGGCCACCCGGCACGGCCAGCCAGCCCGCCCCGCCGATGCCGCCGCGCTGGAGCAAGCCGGCGCGGCGCTGGCGCAGGCCGCTTTGCAAAAGCCTGGCCTCTACCTGCCGGCTTTGCGGGCTATCAGGCAGCTGGCCACCGACGCCCGCGCCGGCCGCGTGCCCTGCGCCAGCTGCTTTGCCCCGGCGCAGCGCGCGCTCACCGATTTGCTGCCCGCGCCCGTGCCGACGGGCGCGCCGGCCGCCACGCCCGACCGCCTGGCCCGCCGCTATTTTGAGGAATTGGGGCGGTGAGGGTTTTCCACTTCCTGCTACCCGGCATCCAGCGGGAAGTTACTGGCCCTGAGCTTAAACCGAATAATCCCAGCCGCTACCCTCTTACTTGAGCGCAACGACTGGGACCAGTCTGCGGGCCGCTCGCCTGGCTTATACGGCTACGCTGTTAATGCCTTTTTGCACGGCAGTCGCCTGGAATTCGGGCAGCTTCACGCCTTCGGCGCGGGCCACGGTGACGTCGGTGAGGCCCAGGAAACCGAGCATCCAGCGCAGGTAGGGCGTGGCGAAATCGTAGGGCTGCATCGGGCCTTCGGAATAGATACCGCCGCTGGCCACCGCCACGTACACTTTCTTGCCCGTGATGAGCCCCTCCGGGCCGGTAGGCGTGTAGCGGAACGTGATGCCCGCCCGCGTCAGGTGGTCGAGCCACGACTTGAGCGAGGCTGGGATGCTGAAGTTGTAGAACGGCACCCCAATCACGAGGGTGTCGGCCGCCACGATTTGCGCGATGGCTTCGTCAGAATGGCGCACGGCCTGCTGCTGCTCGGGCGAGCGGCCTTCGGCAGGCGTGAAGTAGGCCTGCAGGTGGGCTTCCTCCATGTAGGGCAGCGGGTCCTTGGCGAGGTCACGCACGACGACCGTGCTGCCGGGATGCGCGCTTTTGAGCTTATTGATGATACCCTGGCTGAGTTGCGTGCTGTGCGACTTGGCGCCCTGGGCGCTGGAAATTATTTGCAGAATTTGCATGAGATAAGGGGTAAAAAGATGCAATGACAGGCGAACTACTGCCGCTTGACTTACCGGCCTCCACCGCGGCTCGCCAACTAAGCGGTCGGGTAGGCGGTTTGGTAGTCTGATTACCTCAAGCAACCAGCCAGCCGTTTGTTCGGGCCTTTCCCCAACTGCAGATTACCGGGTGGTAGCCTGATTACCAGCTGGTAACCAGGTGGTTTGGTCGCTCAGTGTTTCTCCCATCTCTCCCATGACCAACTCCGAAATCTCTTCATGCGCGCACACGATGCAAGCCTTGCGCCACGCCTCGCTGGTCGTTAGCAGCAAGTGGAAACTCCAGATTATTGTCGCGCTGCTGGCGGGCACCCAGCATTTTCGCGGCCTGGAGCGGGGCGTGCCCGGCATTTCTACCAAAGTGCTAGCCAAGGAGTTAAAGGACCTGGAAGCGCATCAGTTCATCGCGCGCACGGTGTACCCCGGCCCGCCCGTGGTGGTAGAATACCACGCCTTGCCGTATGCGCGCTCGCTCGACCCCGTTATCGCGGTCTTAAAAGAGTGGGGCATGCAGCATCAGCAGCGCCTGGAAGCTGCGCCAGGAGCCGCGCCGGTAATGTAAATCGGGAAGAAACGCTGACTGATATTCCCTCAGAGGCGGCAGCCGTGGCATCGCGTGCAACTAAGTGAGCCAATAAATGGACTATGCCACCAGGTACTTACTGGTTCCGAAAGGCGTAACTTCTAGAATAATAAAAAAATTTATAAATACATGTATTTTTACAAATAAACGTCGAACTTCTGCGAGGAAATTTTTAAAAAGCGACTTATAACCTACTTCTTCGAATTTCTGCGTCCGACTCCTTGCCGACTGTTTCCTACCCCCTGCTCATTGCCCTGGCTTGCAGCTTACTAGCCCTGGCGCTAGCCACAATCGCCGCCCGGCGCGCCGACCGCCGCCGGCTGGTGCCGCGCCTGCTGGCCAGCCTGGCGGCCCCGCTGGCGCTGTACTTCACGGCCTACCCACCCCAACGGTCGGTGCCCGCCGCCCGCGCCGAAGCCATCGTCCTCACGCCTGGCTACCAGCCCGATACGCTGCGCCAACTGCTGCGCCGGTTGGGGCGGGGCACGCCCGTATGGGCCTATGGCACGCCACCGCCCGCCCACGCCAAGGCGCTGGGTAGCCTGCTGGCCCTGGCCGAGCAGCGCCCCGCCCTGCGCCGCCTGCATCTGCTAGGCGAGGGCCTACCCCCCGCTGATTTGCCGGCGCTGGGCGCGGTGCCCGTGGTGCGCCACGCCGGCCCGGAATACGTTGGCTTTGCGGCTGCTAACTGGCCGCGGCAACTTGCGCTGGGCCAACGCTTTGAGGTGGAAGGCGCAGTAGCGGGCGACGGCCCTGCCTGGGTTAGCCTGCAAGCCGAAGGCGCTGGACGCGACTCGATGCGCCTGGCGGCCGGGGGCAGCTTTCGCCTCAGCTACCAGCCTAGGGTGGCCGGCCTGGCGCGCTACGCCGTGGGATTGCGCCGCGCGGGCAGCGTGGCCACGGAGCCGCTGCCGTTGGAAATTACTACCCCGCCCAAGCCGGCCGTGCTGCTGCTGGCCGCCGTGCCGGGCTTCGAGTTTAAGTTTCTGAAAAACAGCCTGGCCACCCAGGGCCGGGCGGTGGCCCTGCGCACCACCGTGAGCCGCGGCCTGGTGCAGACCGAATTCGTGAACCAGCCGCCGCAGCCGCTCGACCACCTCACGCCGGCGCTGCTGGCCCGCTACGCCGTGGTGGTGGCCGACGCCGTCACCCTGGCCGGCCTACCCCCCGGCGAAAGTCAGACGCTACGCGCCGCCATCGAGCAGGGCCGCCTGGGCCTGGTGGTGCTGGCCGACCCTACCCCCCTGCCGGCGGCCGTACCCGCCCGCGCCGACTTTGTAGTGCAGCCGCTGCCGGTGGCCGGCGCGACGGCCCAGCCGCTGGCCTGGTCTGATGCCCCGGCATCGGTGCGGGTGCTGCTGCCGGCGCGGCTACGGCCGGGGGCAGCACTGCGGCCGCTCATCACCGGGCCCGGCGGGGCGCTGGTGGCGGCCGGGCGGCGCTACGGCCTGGGCGCGGTAGTAGTGTCAGTGGTGCCCGAAACCTTCCGCTGGGCCTTGCAGGGACAGTCGGCGGCCTACGCCTCGTTCTGGAGCCAGCTGCTGACGGCCGCCACGCCGCCGCCCGCGCCCGCCGCCACCTGGCAGGTGCTGGGCCGCTGGCCGCACCCGCGCCAGCCCCTCACGCTGCGGCTGGCCGGGCCGCGCCCTACCCCCCTGCCCACGGCGCAAGCCCTGGCGGGCGGCCCCACCGTGGCCCTGGCCCTGGCCCAGGACACCCGCCTACCCGAATGGAGTATCGCCGAATACTGGCCCAGCGTGGCGGGCTGGCACCAGGTGCGCGGGCCAAGCCGCACGCTGCACAGCTTTTACGTGTACGACTCGGCGGCCTGGCGCGGGCCGGCCCTGCGTGCGGGCGAGCAGGCGTTGGCTGCTCGCACGGCACGCGCCAGCCAGGGGCCAGCCGCCACGACGACCGTGCGGCAGCCGTGGCCGGCAGGCTGGTTTTTCGGGCTGTTTTTGCTGGCGGCGGGTTTTCTGTGGCTGGAAGAGAAGCTATAGATTAATGACAAATGACTAGGGACGAGTGACTAATGTGAACGACATTAGTCACTCGTCCCTAGTTATTTGTCATTAATCTAATAGGCCCGCGCAAACCACGCCCGGCGCTGGCTGGGCCGGCCGGTCACGATGCACACGCCGTCCTCGTCGGCTTCGTTGAGGGGTAGGCAGCGCACGGTGGCTTTGGTTTCTTCCTTGATGCGCTCTTCCGTTTCGGAGGTGCCGTCGTAGTGGGCCACGACGAAGCCGCCTTTCGTGTCGAGTATTTCCTTGAACTCGTCGTAGGTTTCGACGCGGGTGGTGTGGCTGTCGCGGTAATCGCGGGCCTTGTTGTAGATGTTGAGCTGAATGTCGTTCAGCAGCTTATCTACGCTGTCCACTACGTCGGCCAGGGGCAGCTGGAGCTTTTGCTTGGTGTCGCGGCGGGCGGCTTCAACGGTGCCGGCGTCGAGGTCGCGGGCACCGATGGCCAGGCGCACGGGCACGCCTTTCAATTCCCACTCAGCAAATTTGGCACCGGGGCGCTCGGTGTCGCGGCTGTCCACTTTCACCGAAATCCCGCGCGCAATCAGCCCCTGCTGAATGGGCCGGATACGCTCCAGAAGGGCCTCCATCTCGCCGGTTTTATATATCGGAACAATGACCACCTGAATGGGTGCCAGGCGGGGGGGTAGCACCAGGCCGTCGTCGTCGGAGTGGGCCATGATGAGCGCGCCCATCAGGCGGGTGCTCACGCCCCAGCTCGTGCCCCACACGTACTCCAGTCCGCCCTCTTTGTTGGCAAACTGCACGTCGAAAGCCTTGGCGAAATTCTGACCCAAAAAGTGGCTGGTGCCAGCTTGCAGCGCCTTGCCATCCTGCATCAGCGCCTCGATGCAATAAGTGTCCTCGGCCCCGGCGAAGCGCTCGCTGGGCGTCTTCACGCCTTTGATGACGGGCAAGGCAATGTGCTCTTCGGCAAACTCGGCATATACGTCGAGCATCTGGCGGGTTTCGGCCACGGCCTCGGTGGCGGTGGCGTGGGCGGTGTGGCCTTCCTGCCACAAAAACTCGGCCGTGCGCAGAAACAGACGCGTGCGCATTTCCCAGCGTACCACGTTGGCCCACTGGTTGATGAGCAGCGGCAGGTCGCGGTAGCTCTGCACCCAATTTTTATAGGTGCTCCAGATAATGGCCTCCGAAGTGGGGCGCACTATCAGCTCTTCTTCGAGCTTGGCGTTGGGGTCCACGCGCAGCTTGCCGGGGCGGTCGGGGTCGCTTTGGAGGCGGTAGTGGGTTACCACGGCGCACTCTTTGGCGAAGCCTTCGGCATTTTTTTCTTCGGCCTCAAACAGGCTCTTGGGCACGAACAGCGGGAAGTAGGCATTCTCGTGCCCGGTGCGCTTAAACATGTCGTCGAGCTGGCGCTGCATCTTCTCCCAAATGGCGTAGCCATAGGGCTTAATGACCATGCAGCCGCGCACGGCGGAGTTTTCGGCGAGGCCGGCACGCTTGACCAGCTCGTTATACCAGGCCGAATAATCTTCCTGGCGGGTAGGCAACTTTTTGCTCATAATGGCATCTAAAAATCTGCCTGCCGACGCCACAAAAGCGAGGGGTAGGGCTGGTATAAGTTTTGTAACAGTAACTTTAGCAAAAAGGCACCGTTTTGGGGCGAAATTACGTTATAGTAGGGAGCGCCGACACGAAGGGTACCAGGTTAAGCCGTTCTTTTGGGCCGGACCATTGGGTTTGGACTTCACATAGCCTCCATTGCTACGCTTTTATTTTACTAACCCACTCAGCAGCTCGCTGAATACTCACCTTTTTCAGTCATGAAAAATCTGCTCTCTGCCACTTTGCCGGCTCTGGCGCTGCTCGCTTTGGGCGGGTGCGCCAGCACCGGGGCACTAACGACCTCCACGGAGACCGACGGCGTTTATTATTCTTCTAAAGACCGCACCACGGCTGTGGGCGCGCCAGCCGGCGTATATAGCGGCAACGGTACGTATGGCAGCAACAGCGGCACTATTCCCGCCAAAGCGCTCGACGACACCGCGCCTGCTGCAACGCCCGCCACCGTTGCCACCACTGAAGATGCCAACCCCGACTACCAGGGCGGCACCACTACGCAGGCGGCTGCGGGTAGCGACTACTACAATAATAGCTATTCTTCTTATAACGCCAGCGGTTTTGGCCAGCCCTACGCCGGGCCGGGCGTTAGCTCCTTCAACTACACGCCCAGCTCCAGCTACGCCGTGTCGCCGTCGTACTACGGTTCGCCCTATGGCTATGCCAGCGCGTTTGGCTATGGCTACTCGCCTTATAGCATGGGCTACGGCATGGGGGGCTTTGGCTCTCCCTACGGTGGCTTCTACAGTCCCTTCTACTCGCCGTTTGGCTATGGCTACGGCTCGGGTCTGAGCATTGGCTTTGGTTATGGATTCGGGGGCTTTGGTGGCTTCGGTTCGCCGTATGGCTACGGCGGCTT
This sequence comes from Hymenobacter psoromatis, assembly GCA_001596155.1. Classification (NCBI taxonomy): domain Bacteria; kingdom Pseudomonadati; phylum Bacteroidota; class Cytophagia; order Cytophagales; family Hymenobacteraceae; genus Hymenobacter; species Hymenobacter psoromatis. The sequence goes on from CP014771.1 coordinate 2,738,769, forward strand.
TGGCTCCCCGTATGGCTACGGCGGCTTCGGTTCTCCGTATGGCTTTGGTGGCTTCGGGTCACCGTATGGCTACGAGGCGGGCTACGGCCGGCCAGTTATTTATACTCGCGGGGCAGGCGTTAGCTCGCCTGGAGCCGGAGCCGTGCTCTACGGTTCGCGCTCTAACCGCGGTGGTGCCGTGATGAATGCTACCAACGCGGTCGGCAATCCCAATGCGGTTAACATTGGCAATGGTCGGGGCTCCTACACCGGCAACGCGGTGGCGCTGCCCAGCAACGCCATTGGAGGCTCCAATGCAGCTGGCTCTATGCCTACGGGCCGGGGCGGCCGGGCCGTCAATTTTGGCGGAGCCACGGGTCAGCCCACCTATTCTACTCCAGGTGGCCAGGTTTCCAACGCAGCTCCAAACGGCTCTGCCCGGCGTGGGTTCTTCAGCGGATTCTTTGGCAATGGCAGCGGCACGGCCGGCCAGCCCAACACGGCGGGCCAGCAGCCGGCCGGTGGCTACGGCAGCCGCCAGCGCACTGCCAACTATGGCCAGTCTCAGGGCCAGCCGCAGATGCAGCGCAGCTACAGTCAGCCGCAAATGCAGCGTAGCTACAGCCAGCCTACCTATAGCCAGCCCAGCCGCTCCTATGGTGGCAGCTTTGGGGGCGGCGGCGGTGGCGGCAGCTTCGGTGGTGGCGGTGGTGGCGGCGGCCGGGGTCGCCGCTAAGCACCTAGTGCTTGCTACCCTTTTATTTACCGCTTGATTTTTCCCGAGCCGGCCTGCGGGGCCGGCTCTTTTTTGCCTATACTTTTTTCTTATGAAGCACGCATTTGGGGGCCTGGCTGCTATGCTGGGCGGTTTCTTGACTTTCAGCCACGCGGCCTATGCGCAGGGTGGCTACGCCGGTGATGCCTTGCTCTATATGCGCCAGAACCCCAGCGGCACGGCGCGTACGATGGGCCTGGCGGGAGCCAGCGTGTCGCTGGGGGCCGACTTTGGCAACCTCACCAGCAACCCGGCCGGCCTGGGCTTATTCACCAAATCGGAGGTGAGCCTGACGCCGGGCGTGGGCTTTGGCACCACCAATGCTACGCAGGCGGCCAACGCGGCGGCCGTAGGAAATAATTTTCCTACTCTGTCGCAGACGGCAAACAGCTTTCACATTGCTAGCGCGGGGATAGTGTTTGCTACCCGCCGCCCCGACAATGATAACAACAGCGACTGGCGGGGTGGGGCTTTTGCCCTAGGTTTTACCCGGCTGGCCGACTTCAACCAGGGTCTCCACTACCAAAACACCACTGACGACAACCACTCGTTTTTTCAACGATTGCGTGAGCCCTACAACAACGGCGACTATACCAGCGCCGATTATCAGACCAACGCCAACGATATTAATAACCAGGCCACGAGCGGAAACTATCAAGACATCGACGGCCTGGCCTTTGGCACCGGGCTCGTTGACCAGGTACATGTGGCTAATCCTGGCACAGGCACGGCGCAGGGCCAAACTATTTATCGCGTGGGTACGCCTGCTCCTCTCGACCCTAACTCCCCAGACTACGCCAATGCTCCGGCGGCGCTAAAAATAGCCCGCCAAGGTGCTATTAGTCAGACCGAAACCATCCAGACCACGGGCTCACTCTCGCAGTTTGACCTGGGCTACGGCGGCAACTACCGCGACCGGCTATACATCGGGGGGGGGGTAGGCATCGTGTCGCTCAATCGCACCCGCAACAGCACTTTTAGCGAAAGCTCGGGCGGCGACCAGGATTTTGTATCGACCGACTATCTCAAGACCACCGGCACTGGCATCAACGCTAGGCTCGGCCTCATCGTGCGGGCTGCCGATGCGCTGCGTCTCGGAGCTTCTATCCAAACGCCCACTTACATTCGCCTCACCGAGAGTTATAGCACTACCCTCACAGCCAACGGCAAGTATGCCACTACTGGCACCGTCAACACGCTCTCGACCGTACCGGGCACGTTTGACTACAGCATCACTACCCCCTTCCGGGCCAATGGCGGTGCCACGGTGCTCCTGGGCAAGGCTGGCTTTATTACCGGTGACATCGAGTACGTAGGGTATTCGCAGGCCAAGTTTAATACGACCGATGGTTCCAGCGACCAGGGCCTGAACGATGGCAACTACAACATCGCCAACAACTACCGCAACGTGGTCAACTTTCGCTTTGGTGCTGAGGCCCGGCTCGATGTTTTCCGCTTGCGGGCTGGCTATGCCTACTACGCCGACCCCTATCAGAGCAGCGACTTTAGCCGTAGCCAGCAATATTACACGCTTGGCGCGGGCGTGCGTACCAAAACCTTCTTCGTGGATGTGGCCGGCGTGTACCTCAACGGCAAGGACCAGTACCAGCCCTACTCGCTGGCCTACGTGGTGCCGCCTACCGTTAATCAAACTATCAACCGCTTTACGGCAAGCCTGACCGGCGGCCTTATCTTTTAGCTCCCGGCGTTGAGCCACGTACTATTTTCGTGAGTAGCGCGCATTACGAGCCGTCGCACCACCCGCAGGGGATGGCGCGACGGCTCTCTTTTTTGAGCCATCGCTGCCAAATCAGCTGTTTGCGGTAATCTAGAATGAGGTAGCGATGAATTCTTTATCTTGTCGCTGCTTTTAAGGCTCAATTCCAATAGCTTTTAAACGTCCGGCTATTCTTCAACCGTAATGTGCCCCTACCCCCTCTGTTAGCTGATGAACACGCTTAATTCATCCATTGTCGATTTTTTATTAAAACAATCCCTATTTACACCTATTGTGTTGCTATTTTATAAGTTGAATAGCTGCTATAGACTGAGGCCACTACTATGCCAACCAAAAATGCTGAAATAGCTGATATTCCTCCGTTTATCATTCCGGGCTCTACCAGCAGGAGCCAATTAACAGTTAATACTGCTGCGACGACAAGCACAATACCCCAGTAGCGTAGTACCGCAGCCAGGGTAGGCACGGGGCCTTTTTGGCACACTGGCATCTTCCAGATAGCCCCTATGACGACCATACCTCCCACTACCGAACTAAGCAGGCCCATCAGGAAGAACCCTTGGATTTGTTCGCCCCCAAAATTCACCCATTGCGCCAGCAGCGGGAAAAATTCATTTGCTAGTGGGTCGGGATGGGTAAAAATGTCCCAAAATAAATGGAGCATAGCGCCGATGAGTATACTCAGTATGACGCCCCAGTAGTAATTTCGAAAATATCCCACCCAGTCGACATGAGTGAATCTGCCTAGTCGCCGGTAAAGCACCGGGGGCAAATGCGTTAGCAATGGCTTACGCACGAGCAGGTGAAAGGTGAAGGCCAGTACCAGAGCCACCGGGCAGCTAAAATAAAAGATACTACCAAACGTGTGGCTATGGCCGCTGGCCAGGCGCAGGCGCAGAAACTTTTCGCAGTCAGGAGCCATGCTACTCGTAATTAATCCCGTGGCCGATAGCCAAGGCATTCGGCCACGGGAATGCAAAAGCGGAATAATCAGGGCTGGATGGGAAAAAGTAAACGGCATAGTGGTACGTTAATTGAAGTGCAGGTAAGCTAGTAGTTGGGCAAAATATTCTTAGATTTATTCATCAGACCTTCAAAAAAGCTGATAGCTTTTCAAGTTAGCCGCATTTTACTTCGATAGCTTAGTTTCACCTGGCAAAAAGTGGCCGCTTTTTTGAATAGCACCTTTTTTCGTTTTGTCTCTTCCGTTCGTAGAAGCATAACGAGAAAATCTTTACTTACGCCTCTATAAAGCCAACCGCCTGCTTGCTATCCGCTAGTTCACCTGTGCTATGAGTTTAGAATTACTCTTGAATATCGAGCGTCAGCGCCGAGAGGCGGCCGAAGCGGAGATTTTACGCTTACAGGCCCAGCTCACTGTTGCTATGGATGAGCCCGATGGGCCACCAAACGCAAAAAATGCTTCGGCAGCTCCCAGGCAGCCCTCCCTGGTGCGCCAGGTCATTGATAATAGACTTGTTGTGATTTGAAAGTCAAGGACATAGATAAAAATTCCACAACCCTGCACAAACTCCTAACACGTTGTCGTAGCGTTTCCAATCGTGCATTCGTAGACGGTCACTCAAAATCCGATAACGTTTCCAGCCACCGATAGCATGTTCCACTATAATACGTTTACTCGCCTGTTCTTTATTTAGGGCTCGCTGCTCCAGGGTCAATTCTTTTCCCTTAGGTTTTTTAATTGGTAGAAAATAGGTAGGACACTTATAATCCTTACCAAACCCCAGAAATCCTAAATCCAGGCGAACAGTAAATTTTCTAAACCACTGTTTATCAACAGGAAAGAGTTGTTTAAGTAACCCATAATCATGCTGTTTTCCCGGTTGAAAATGACTTAAAAATCCAATCCACCTAGTGGTAGTAGCAATGACTATTTCTTTTAAGGTATTCGCTTTTTTTTACCACTATACGAGTCTTTCTGAGTAGTATAATCTTGCGGTCGTTGTATCCGTTGTTCCGTTCCGTCTAGTAACAACGTTTCGTGCTGGCTAAAATAAGCTTCAAATTCGTCTACGCTAGCAAACGCTCGTTTAGGCAAATGACCAGACAGTGTTAAAGCTTCTTGAAGCACCATAATTCCTCGGTCTTGATAACGTTTAGCATTCGCGGTATCCATCCCACTTACAAAACCAAGTAAATCGTAAGTTAAACTGGTTTTAAAGCTAAATAGGGTAAATAGCAGCAGTTCTTCTTCCGTTTTAATAATGGACTCATGAATGGCAAAAGCATCACGGTCAGCTATTTGTAAATCAAATAAGCGCGAATAAGCTTGCTTAAAATGAGTCAGTAATTTTTCAAATCGAGCTTGTGTCAAGCCAGTTGCTGCTCGCCATTTACGTTCGGTAGTAAGGGTCGAAGTGGAAAGTTGCATAACCTAAGCGGAAATATATTTCTCACAAATTTACGTCACCTTGTACCTCGCAACAAGTCTAATAGTCCTAATCTTATCTGTGTGGAAGATGAGGCTGGCAATTGCCTGCTCCTGAACGAGCGCTACCGCCAGCTTAGTCAGCAGGCGCGCCTATCCCCCGTGCCCGCTACCTCCTTTGAGGAAGCCGTTTCGTTTGAGGAATGCTACCAGCTGGCTGATGGCCAAACGGTTTGGTATCATACTACCAAAACGCCATTGGTGCAGCCCGATGGCTCGCGCTGCCTCGTCACCTTCGCGTCCGAAATCACTGACCTCAAGCGGGCCAATCGTTTAGCCGAAGAAGCGGTGCAGGCGCGGCAAGTATTCATGGCCAGCATGAGCCACGAGCTGCGCACACCACTGCACGGCATCATGGGGCTGGCCGAGCTCCTGCGCAAAGGGTCGCTGTCGGACGAACAGGCCGACTATGCCGAGATGATTCAAAGCAGCACCGAGAATCTGCTGGTAGTTATTAATGATATACTGGACTTTATCAAGCTCCAGGCTGGCCATATCAGCCTGGAAAACATCACGTTCGACTTACATAAGACTGTGCGCGATGCTGTGCGCTCGCTCGCCTTCAAAATGGATGAGAAGGGGCTGCTACTGCGTTATGTAGGTTTTGACGAGCCTTTGCCTATGGTGCAAGGCGACCCGCACCGCCTGCGCCAGGTGCTGGTCAATCTATTAAGCAACGCTATCAAATTCACGCAGCGGGGCACTATAACTATTACGATTGATGTCAGCCAGTGGAATAACAAGAATCTGCCCGTTTCTTTCAGTGTAGCTGATACCGGCATTGGCATCGATGAAACGCAGTTAGGCCAGGTTTTCGAGAGCTTCAGGCAGGCCGACAGCAGCATTCCGCGGTTGTATGGCGGCACAGGACTTGGCCTTACCATCTGCAAGAACCTGGTCGAGCTGCAACAAGGTCAGATTGGGGTTCGCAGCACTCTGGGCCAGGGTACGAGCTTTTTCTTTACCATTCCCTACACGGTAAGTGAAGAGCCCCTGCGTCAGGAAAAAGTTATCGTGCAGCAACCTGATTTGCTTCAGGGCTTGACCATCCTTTTAGCTGAGGATAATGCTATTAATCAGCTTATTGCCGTGGCAATGCTAGGCCAGTGGCAAGCGAAGGTGGATGTTGCCCAAAATGGAGCCGACGCCCTCGTAAAGGCTAACCGGACGAAGTACGACCTTATTTTAATGGACGTGCAAATGCCTCAGTTTGATGGTTTGGAAGCTACCGCCCGGTTGCGGGCTGAGCCCGGCCTCAACCAACACACCCCCATCGTTGCCCTCACGGCAGACGCCGTGAAAGTCGATGCTAGCTCTTATCAGACGCTTGGCTTCAGCGATTACCTCACTAAACCCTATAACGAGTCGGCTCTTTACAACATTCTTGCTCAGGTGAGCCGACGCGCTCCGCAATTAATCAGTCAAGAAACAAATCATAATATATCTTCTACGGCTATGCATTACGATTTAAAAATGTTTGGCCGATTAGCCGACGATGAGGAATTTGTAGGCAAACTTTTGGAAATATTTGTTAGTACGGTACCGGCCCAAGTACAGGCACTACAGGAGGCTACTGACCACCGAAATTGGGCGGCGGTTATTCGGGAGGCGCATCACTTAAAAACCACATTCGGTAATTTCAATATTCAGCACGAAGTAGCTCAATTACGACAGATAGAACAAATGGCTGAAAGGCAAGCTTCCCGCAGCGAATTTCAGCCGTTTATTAACGCAGTAGTAACGGCCACCGAAATATTTTGCGATATTTTTCGTCAGAAATTAGCACTATTGCCACAATATTAATGAAGCTGAAGTGCCTCATACTCCGCAAAAATAGTTAGATAAACCGTTCAAATAGCGCGTACCAGAACTACCCATTCGGTTGTAACGCATCATTTGTTAGTATCTAGATTTAAAATAACTTTACAGTAAATTTTTCAAACATATAAATTTACTCACAATAATGCTTTTCTTCTGCGACTTTATTTTTTGGAGTATCTTTAGACCGCATTGCCTTTTTCCGCGCAAAAAGGCGAACTCAGCTAAATTTCCCCACCGCTTGGCTGCGTTACTTTCTGTTTATATTCACTTATGAAATAGAATTACTTTTCATGAAAAAGACACTTCTGATTGTAGACGACGAGCCTGCCATCCGCTTGGTACTACAACACTATTTTAGCCAGGATTTCAATATTATCCTGAAATCCAACGGCTTAGAGGCCATAGAATGGCTGCAAGCTGGCAATAGCCCGGATGTAATAGTAGCGGACTATAACATGCCCATTATGGATGGCCTTGCTTTTGTACAACAAGTAAGGGCCAGTGGGCTGCACCGCGACACAAATCTTATCGTGTTATCGGGCAAAGATGACACTAATACTAAGATTGAGTGCCTGCGCTCAGGGGCCGATGACTATTTGGCCAAGCCATTTAATCCCGAAGAGCTAAGCCTACGCATTCACAAAATGTTAAATCGCATTCGTATATGGAATTAACTACTGGTCGCCTTCCGGTATTGTATATAACAGATACTCCGCAGGCTGCTAGTGAGTTTCAGCAAGCTTACCTACGGGAGCTAGATTTACTAGTGGCCACTACGCCAGCTGATGTCTTACGTATTTGTACGGAGCAGCCCAGCACTTTCACAGCTATTCTGAATGCTGCCAACCCTAGTTCGCCCCTGGGCCTGCGCTTAATGCGGATGCTCCGCAACGAGCAGGGAATAACGCAACCCATCTTGTGGCTGGCAGAAACGGATATTGCCCCAGGGGTGCGGTCGATGATGCTGGAAATAGGGGGTAGCGACGTTTTTGTGCGAGATACCAGCCAATCCTATTTGCTCACGCGGCTTGATTTCTTGGTTCGGCCGCGCGCACTGCCTGCCAATGTTGTCAGTATGCAAGGGCTGCGTATGCCGCAAAGCAAACGCATTCTGGATGTTCTGGTGGCAGGTGGAGCCCTGGTAGTATTATCGCCTCTGCTTTTACTGATTGGCGCGATAATCAAGCTGGAATCCCGTGGTCCGGTGTTCTACTACTCCTACCGGGTAGGGGCAGGCTACAAAGTATTTAAGTTTTGGAAGTTGCGGTCCATGCGTTCAGATGCTGATAAGCTTCTGGCCACGATGAAAGACCTGAACCAGTACCAGCTGGCTCCTGCTGCCGACGTAGCCGGTATGCCCAATCAGCTCTGTGCTACCTGCCTGGCAGCCGGCAACCGCTGCCTGCAACAACTTATTGACGAGCGCGGGCAAGTAATTTGTGAGAAACACTACCGCGCGCAACAGAAAGCGAGTGAGGCCCCGGCTTTCATTAAAATTGTGAATGACCCACGGGTGACGCGCATCGGGCGCTTTTTGCGCAATACCAGTATTGACGAGCTACCACAGCTTTTCAATGTATTGCGAGGCGATATGTCACTGGTTGGTAACCGGCCGCTGCCTCTTTATGAAGCAGAAAAACTACTTACTGATGAACACTCGCAGCGTTTTCTGGCGCCGGCCGGCATAACCGGGCTGTGGCAAGTGAGCCGACGCGGGCAAGGCGGCGACCAGTCGGAGCAGGAGCGCAAGGAGCTCGACAACGAGTATGCCCGCAACTTCTCCCTGACCAATGATATTAAAATCATTTTAAAAACTATTCCCGCTTTGTTTCAGAAAGAGAATGTATGAAGAATAAGCTCGTAGCCGTTTTGGCATTGGCTTTGGTGCTACCCGGAGGTAGCGCGTTAGCGCAGACTACTTCGAATTCAGACCCAGCTCCGGCTTGGCAAACCACTTTTTTTGAATCGCCCTCCGTGGCAATTCCGTTGCTTACGGCGGCGGTTATACGTTACTCGGCACAAATAAAACTTCTCGATATCGAGAAGCTTATTGCAAAACAAGACATACAGGTCACGAAGAAAAATATTGTAAATGGAATAGCGGGCGGAGGCACCTATAGCTATGGTAACCAAGGTGGTATCGGCACCCCTGTGCCAGGCAACCCTACTCAATTCAATACTTACAACGCCAGTCGCTACTCAGCTGGGGCGAGCGTGGCAATATCGCTAGCCCAACTGCTCAGCCGCCACAACCTGATTAATCGTGACAAGCTTAATCTGCAACGCACGGAGGCTACCCGCCAAGACCGGGAAGACCAGATTAAACAGTCAGTTATTCAGCTTTATCAAAACGTGGTATTGGCTAAAAAACTGCTTGGCCTGCAACAAGAGTCTTATGTGACGGTGCAAAGCACCTATCGTTTGACCGAAAAACAGTTTCGGGCTGGGCAGGTGGCCTTACCCGACTTTTCATTAGCTACAGGCCAGCTTAATAGCTCGGCCGTGGCCCTGGAGACGGCGCGCAATCAGTACGAAACATCGTTCATGCTTTTGGAGGCCCTCACTGGCACCAAGATTTCCACTATACTGTCTGCCCCATGAGTCTTTCTGATGTATGGCGCCTGCTGGTTCGCCATTGGTTACTGCTGTTGCTGGTTCCGCTAGTACTCAGTGTATCAACTTATTACTTTGCTCGTCACCTACCCCAGACTTATAGCTCAGATACCACTATCTACACGGGCATTGCTTCGGGTTACTCGCTAACGGGTAATGCGGCCGCCGACTACTCAGTCACCAGCAACGCCTTTGATAACCTGGTCAACATAATTACCTCGCGCTCTACTAAGGAGGAGGTTATTTACCAGCTACTGGCCAATCACCTCTGGCAAACCCAGCAGGACCCGGCGCTACTCAATGTCGCGCCTTACGAAAGCCTGCGGGATAATTTTCCGGCCGCTCTGCGCCACCGGCTGACTGGCTCCAGCGAAGCTGCTACCCTCGATTCTGTGCATCGCTATGGCCGGGCCAACAACACAAATGAGCTATATAATTTATTAAACTCGACTAACTCCACTTACTCCATTGCTTCGCTGAGTAAGATTGCCGCCTCGCGCATCGCGTCCAGCGACCTTATCCGGCTTGAGTACGAGACGTATAACCCTGAGCTGTGCCAATACACGCTGAGCTTATTCACCCAGGTATTTCTTGCTGAGTCTAAGAACTTGCGGGAGGGTCAGACGAATACGGTTATTGCCTACTACGATAAAGAAGTGAAGGAAGCCAAGGCCCGCCTGGATAAAGCGGAGGCCGCCAACTTGTCTATTAATCGCGATAATAACATCATTAACTACGATGAGCAGGCGAAAGGAGTAGCCATGCAAAAGGATGCCTTAGCTACTGAGCTTAACCAAGTTAGCCAGCAGTATGCAGGTGCTTTTGCTTCGCTGAAAGCTATTGGGCAACGCATGGGTGGCAAGCAAGAAGCTTTGCTGAATAGCAACCAACTGCTGGCTCAGCGCCAAAAGCTGGGGCGCGTAACCTCCGCGTTGACCGACCAGAAATTCTTTAATCAGACAAGTGAGTCGCCCAGCTTGGCCAAAACCAAACAGCTGCAAGACGAAGCCGACAAGCTCGCGCAGGACATGCAGAGCAGCGTTGATAAATACTACGCCCACACCAACAGCGTGGAGGGAATTCCGAATAAGGAACTTGCCAATGAGTGGGTGCAGGACATGGTGCAGGTAGAGTCGTATCGCGCCAAGATTGGAGTGTTGCGGCAGCGGATGCAGTCTTTTGATAAGGAGTATCAGCGCATGGCTCCGCTGGGCGCTACGCTGAAGAAGAATGAGCGCGAGATTGAACTGGCGCAAAAGGCTTATCTGGACGTGCTAGCGAGACTCGACGCCAGCAAGTCGACGCAACAAAACACGCAGCTTACCTCCAACCTCAAGATTATTGACCCGCCGAACCTGCCACTCCATCCCAAAACTAGCAAGCTGCTGCTTTTGGTGCTCACGAGTGGGGTTGGCGGCTTTGTGTTTGCGGCTAGCCTGGTGCTGGGGCTTGGCTTGTTAGACCGTTCGCTCAAGAAGCCGTCGGTGGCCGCGCAACGCATTGGCCTACCCGTGGCTGGCATGTTGCTGGATGCCCATAAGCCTACGAAGCTATTAGCCGCTTCACAACAGCGGAATCTCAACCAGCTTGTTCGCCACATCTTATTGCAGGCCAATACGCCGCCGGCCCCTACCCCCTTCGTAATAGGCATTTTCAGCGTGCAGCAACAAGCCGCTAAAACTACGCTCTGCCAGTCATTGGCGCAGCGCTGCCACCAAATGGGAGTGCCTACTTTAGTGCTTTATCCTGGCAATGACGAGCGCGACGAGCAACTGGAAGACGAGGTACCCTCGCTCTTTTACCAAGCTGAAATGGCGGCGGTACAAGGTTGGCAAATTGACCAGCTTATTCAACACGCTATTCCGAAGCGTATGATGACGCATAGCGCGCCCAACGTGCAGTTGATTTTTATTGAGTTTCCGGCCCTGCGCGAAGAAGCGGTACCGGTAGGCGTGCTCCGGCAGCTGCACCTCGTGTTCCTGACCGTGCCAGCCAACCGGGCTTGGAGCCCCGCCGACAACCAAACAATGGAACGGTTGCGGGCGGCTACTTCCGCGCCAGTGGAAGTTGTTTTGGCAGGGGTAGCACCCCATCATAGCGAAGAAGCATTCGCCTGAATGACGGCGCGCGCCAGGTTGACCTTCTGCCCGTCGCGGCTCTCGCAAACCAGGCCCGGCCCTACTCGCTACCCGTATGCTTTTTCTTCCCACCAAGCCACCCGGCAACTCTCACACTTTCTCTTTCACTGCTTTTAAGCATCTATTTTCAAGGACCAGCACTTGCTTACCGCTCGGCCCGCCAACTTGGTCATGAATAAACCGCTGGTTTCTATTATTTCCATCAACTATAAGCAAGCCAGCATTACGTGTGAAATGCTGGCGTCGCTCCAGCGTATCACCTACCCGAACGTGGAAGTAATTGTGGTTGACAATGCCTCGCCGGAGAAAGAGGTGCAGCCCATTGCGGACCAATTTCCGCAGGTTACACTCATTCGCTCGGCCGAAAACCTGGGCTTTGCCGGGGGCAACAACTTAGGTATTGCCGTGGCAAAGGGCAAATATTTGCTTTTTCTCAACAACGACACGGAAGTAACACCCGGCTTTTTGGAACCGTTGGTTGACGTATTTGAGACTACCCCCTCGGCGGGCGTTGCCTCGCCCAAGTTGATTTTTTACGGCACCGACAATCTGATTCAATACGCCGGCTGTAGTGAAATCAATCCCTGGACGGGCCGCAGCGTGACGGTCGGGCTCCTGGAGAAAGACCACGGTCAGCACAACACCTCTTCCGAGACTGCATTGGCGCATGGGGCCGCCATGATGGTGCCGATGGAATTGATTCGAAAAGTAGGTTTGATGCCCGCGCTATACTTCCTGTATTACGAAGAGCTTGACTGGTGCGAGATGATAAAGCGCGCGGGTTACCAGTGTCACTACGTGGCCAACTCGACCGTGTACCACAAAGAGTCGGCTTCGGTGGGGCAGGGCTCCGTTTTGCGCACTTACTATATGTACCGCAACCGGCTGCTGTTTATGCGCCGCAACGCGACGGGCGTGCAGTTTTGGAGCGGTGCGCTGTTTTTCTTGTTCGTAGCCGTGCCGAAGCAGGGCTTACTTTTTTCTCTGCGGCGGCAAGGTGACTATCTGCGGGCATTGTATCGCGGCCTCAAATGGCACTTGGGCACGCAGAATGTTCACCAAAACCAATTTTTATCATGAGCATTCTCCTGACTTTGCTGTCTGGCGTGCTATATGTGGTGGGCGTGTTCTTGCTACTCAACGTCTGCTATCTGCTATTTTTTGCCATCGCCGGGCACCGCAAGCTGGCTCCGCTGCCAGCAGTGACTACCGCTGCTGCCCGCCGCATGTGCGTGCTCATGCCTGCCTATCATACCGACGCGGTTATCCTGCAAACGGCACCAGTGGCCCAACGCCATGCTTACGCAGGCAAAGCACAGGTGCAAGTGATTGCGGATGGCTTGCAGCCTGCTACCGTGCAAACGCTTCGGCAACAAGGCATTGGGGTAGTAGAAGTGGTATTTGAAAAAAGCACGAAGGGCAAAGCCCTCCTTGCCGCGCTGACTTCACTGCCCGCCGCCGACTACGATGTGGCCGTGGTGCTCGACGTGGATAATGTGATGGCCCCAGGCTTTCTCAACCAAGTGAACCAGGCCTTCGCGGCCGGCTACCGGGTGGTGCAAGGGCACCGCACGGCGAAAAACCTCGACTCGCCATTCGCGGTGCTCGATGCCTGCAATGAGGAGATAAACAATCATATCTACCGCCAGGGCCACGCCAGCCTGGGTTTATCGGCCGCACTTATCGGTTCGGGAATGGCCTTCGAGTATGCTTTTGTAAAGCAGTTGCTTGAGGATATTGGCGACACGCCGGGCGAGGACAAGGAAATGGATTTCCGCATCCTGAAGGCCGGCCTGAAAATCGGCTACCTGCCCGAGGCCTACGTATTGGACGAAAAAATCCCTAATTCCCAAGCTTTTACCACGCAACGCACCCGCTGGCTGGCCGCCCAGCTGGAGTTTCTGAAAAAGTATTTTTGGGAAGGGCCGGTGCAACTGATGCGCGGCAACTTCGAGTTTTTTGATAAAGTGCTGCAAACGCTTTTGGTACCCCGTATTCTGCTGCTAGGGATACTTGGGCTGTTGTTGCTGGTTTCCGGGCTTATACGGCCGGTGGGGCCAGGACCCTGGTTCTGGGCGATGCTGCTGGCCGGCACAAGCGCGGCATTGTTTTTATCACTGCCCGCCCGGCTTTACAACCGGCAGGTGGCGCGGGCAGTTTTGCACCTGCCGCTGGCGCTGGTTTCTATGGTGTTAGCCCTGCTTCAAATGAAAAAAGCCAAGGCTTCTTTCATGCCTACCCCCCACGCAGCTACCAGCGTTGAAACGCCCCTGCCTTAAAGTCAACCTTCTATGCCTTGGGCTATTGTTTTTTTACCTGCTCTTGCCTGCCTGTTACTGGGTGTGCGGCAAGGCCTACGCGCCAAGCCTCCCAAGCGCTCCGCACGTTTTCCGTAAGGTATGAAAGACCAAAACATCATCATGGTATGCCAGCAGAACTGGGACCTTGGCATTGGGTCTAATGCCAAGAATTTGGCAAAGGAATTTGCCAAGCAAAACCGAGTATTGTACGTAAATATTCCCTTGGATGTCAATACCTTGCTGCGCGGCTATCGCCGCCCGGAAGTTCGCAAGAAGTTCCGCGTGGTATTGGGGCAGCTCGCGGGCCTGGCCCAGGTAGAACCTAATCTGTGGGTATACACGCCAGATACCCTATGCTTATCGGTTAACTGGCTGTCCTCCAAGTCGCTGTTCAGCGCTCTTAATCAATTCAATAGCAAGCTTCTGGCTAACAGCATTCAGAAGGCTACCCGTGAGCTCGGGTTTGACGCTTACTACTTATTTCAGGATGGCATCGTCTTTCACGCCCTAGATTTGCCGCGGCAGCTGCGGGCAGTGAAATTTGTGTACTACCTGCGCGACTACATGCTAACGGTGCCTTACTTCCGCCGGCACGGCCCCTGGGTTGAGGCGCAGGTGATGGAGCAGGCCGACCTGGTGGCATCTAACTCAATGTACCTGAATGACTATGCCCGTCGGCACAACCCACGGCACAGCCAGTACATTGGGCAGGGCTGCGTGCTATCGCTCTATCAGGCACCCGAAGCGCACGCCCTACCCCCCGATTTAGCGGCGGTGCCACATCCTATCATTGGGTACACGGGCTCACTTACTGGTTTGCGCCTTGATATAGACTTGCTGGTGGCCATTGCCCAAAACCGGCCCGATTGGAGCCTGGTGCTAGTCGGGCCTGAAGACCCTGATTTCCAGCAAAGTATTCTTCATAAGCTGCCCAATGTGCATTTCTTAGGCCGCAAGGCTCCCGAAGAGCTGCCCGCCTACGTCAGCCACTTTGATATCTGCATTAATCCGCAGGTAATCAATGAGGTGACGGTTGGTAACTACCCCCTCAAAATTGACGAATATTTGGCGATGGGCAAGCCAGTGGTGGCCACTCGCACCCGCACTATGGAATTGTTTGAGCAGCATGTGTACCTGGCCGATGGGCAGGCGCAGTGGCTGCTGCGGCTAGCGCAGGCGCTGGACGAGCCGGATGCGGCCACGCTGACCGCCAGCCGCATTGCCTTCGCGCAAAGCCACACCTGGGCGGCAAGTGTCGGGCTACTCTACGAAGCGCTGGAAGCGGCTGACTACTAGCGGATTTTGTTAAAATTATTTGATTTTATGTTTACGACTGCTTCGCCTACGCTCACTATTATCTTTTGGCTCCTGGCCGCGCTGGTGCTCTATACCTACCTGGGCTATGGCGTGGTGGCGTGGGTGTGGGCGCGCCTGCACGGGTCCCGGCGCTCGGTGCCGGCCGGGCAGTTTGAGCCAGAGGTGACCCTGGTAGTACCGGCCTATAATGAGGGCTCTATTTTGAGCGCTAAAGTGCGCAACTGCTTGGCCCTGAACTACCCTTCGGCCAAGCTGCACCTGCTCTTTATTACGGATGGCTCGACCGATAACTCGGCCGAGGTACTGGCGCCCTACCCCAGCGTGCGGCACCTGCACACGCCCGAGCGCGCTGGCAAAACGGTGGCCGAAAACCGCGCAATCCGCTACGTGACGACCCCCTACGTCATCTTCACCGACTGCAACACTACCCTTAACCCCGAGGCCGTGCGCGAGCTGGTGCGGCACTACGCCGACCCAAAGGTGGGAGCGGTATCGGGCGAGAAGCGGGTGCTGCGCGATGGTAGCACTTCCGGCGCGGGCGAGGGCCTGTACTGGAAATACGAGTCATTTCTGAAACGCTGTGACTCAGATATTTACAGCCTGATGGGGGCGGCCGGCGAGTTGGTATCCTTCCGCACCTCGCTGTTTAAGCCCCTGGAAAAGGATACGATTCTGGACGACTTTGTGCAGTCGATGCGCATTGTGGAGGCGGGCTACCAGGTGGTGTACGAGCCAGCTGCGTATGCGCTGGAGCTACCGTCAGCCTCAGTTACGGAGGAAATGGAGCGCAAAACCCGCATCGCGGCGGGGGGCTGGCAGTCGATGGTACGCCTGCGGGCACTACTCAATCCGTTTGCCCAGCCAGTGGTATTCTTTTTGTACCTCTCGCATCGGGTGTTGCGCTGGAGTGTGACGCCCCTGGCGCTGGCGCTGCTGCTACCCCTCACGGCCTACCTGGCACTGGCGGGGCCACTTTTTTATACCCTCGCCTTAGGAGCACAGGTGCTTTTCTACGGGGCCGCGCTGCTGGGCTGGGCACGGTCGGCGCGCCAGCAGTCGGCGGGGCCGCTGCTGGTAGCTATGTACTTTACCATGATGAACATAGCCGTGTTTTTAGGTTTCTGGCGCTACGTGCGCAAAGCCCAACCCGCGGCCTGGGCCAAAGCCCAGCGCGTAGTTACTCAATAACTTTTTGCCGGCCAGTTGAAGATTCCGTATTCCAATGACAACCAACAACTTTCCAGACGTTACGCTCCTCATCACCCACTACAACCGCAGCAAATCGCTGGAGCGGCTGTTGCGGGCGTTTCAAGAAATAGGCTTTGCGTTCGGGGACATTGTTGTGTCGGATGATTGTAGCCCGGCCCCGCACCTGCGAGCTCTGGAAGAACTACAGCAACGCTTTCCGTTTCGCCTGGTTACTACCCCGGTAAATAAGGGCTTAGGCAACAATCTCAACAAAGGCCAGGATGCTGTGCGCACGCCCTACACCCTGTATGTGCAGGAGGATTTTGTGCCTACCGCCGAGCTATTGCCAGCTTTCCAGTATTCGCTGGCTACGCTGCGTGAACAGCCCGATGTGGACCTCATGCGCTTCTACGCCTACTACGCCTACCCCTACCTGAAGCCCCAGGGCCACGGCTTCTCGGAAATGCTGTATAAGCCCTGGTTTACTCACACGGGCAAAATATATCAGTATAGCGACCACCCGCACCTGCGGCGCAGCACGTTTCCACAAAAATTTGGACGCTACGTCGAGGGCATCAAGTCCGATAAAACGGAGTACCTGATGTGCATCTCCTTTATTCGCCATAAAGGCAAAGCCTTATTTTACAATGATTTCAGTAGCCTGTTTTTGCAAGAGAACTCGGCTGCGGAACCAAGCACGGTGCAGCGGAGCGACTGGCGGCAGAGCGAAAACTCGCTGATTGGGCTGGTGCGCACCGTGTACCGGCAGCTGAAATACAACTATGACCTGCACCTACGCTCTCCTTCCTAGCCGGAAGCGGCTTCCACTCACGTTGCTTTTTCCTCTCCTGGCTAATAATCCTCTTTTATGCGTCCCATCGGTATTCCTGCTAATATTCAGAAACACAACCAAGCTACGGAAGTGCTACAGCGCGATGTCGCGGCCATTCGGGCGCAGTTGCAGCGACTTCACTCCCCAACGCCAGAAGTTTCAATTGTAATTCCGGCCTACAACGAGGCCGAGAATATTTTGAAAACGCTGTCGTCGCTGGCGGCTACTACTACCCGCAAAACGGTTGAGGTTATTGTAGTTAACAATAACTCGCAGGATAATACTGAGGCGCTGAGCATTAGCGCCGGAGCTACTTGCTTTACCGAGACCACCCAAGGCATTACGCCGGCTCGTAATGCCGGCTTGCAGCGAGCCACCGGCAAGTTTGTGTTAAACGCTGACGGCGACACCATTTACCCGCCCGATTGGATAGACCGTATGCTGGAACCCCTCTACCGCGACGATACGGCGATGGTGTATGGTACTTTTGCGTTCCTACCCACCACGGGCATCCCCAGGCCAGTCTTTCTGGCTTACGAGTACATTTCGGACATCAGCAAGTGGATTAATAAGCGGTTTCGAGAAGAGGCCGTGAATATTTATGGGTTTAACTCGGCCTTTCGCCGCACCGAGGGCCTGGCCGTCGATAGCTTCAACCACCCGCCCGGCACCAACGAAGACGGCTGGCTGGGCGTAAAGCTGCGCGAAAAATTCAAGAAGAAGTTTCACCACGTTACGCATCCCAGTGCCATCGTTTGGACTACCGACCGGCGCATTCAGTTGGATGGCGGCATGCTGAAGGGTATTATGAAACGTGTGCGGCGGCACACCAGCATGTTGAGGTAACGACTCAACCTGGGCGCTGAATTTACTACGCCAAACTATTCATTATTATTATTTTATTCGTATAAAATCGTCAGTATCGACCTCGATGCTTTTACCTTCCCTCGAATGATAAACCGCTTTCGGAGCAGTAAGATTTATTCTTATCTAAACAACAATCATTTCCTGTCGCTCACGGGCAATGTCGTCATGGCTGGCATGTCGGTGCTGTCTTCGTCGCTCATTTTTCGGTCGCTACACCTGCAAGAAGTAGGGATGTGGATTTTGTTTACGACAATGCTGGGCCTACTCGACTCTATCCGGGCGGGTTTTCTGACCACGGCTTTTATTCGGGCCTATTCTGGGGCTACCCCTGCCCGCGCGGCCGAGGTCATGGGCTCGACCTGGTTTATTGCCTTGTTTATCACTGTCTTATTTATTGCACTTAACACCCTGGCGCTGATATTACCTATTCCTATAAACAACGAAAGCCTAAACGTATTCTTTCATTGGTTCAGCGTCACATTCATTGCCACCCTACCGGGCTTTATCGCCGGCTGCGTGTTGCAGGCCGAGATGAAGTTTGACAAGCTGCTGTATTTGCGCGTCATTTCGCAGGGCGTATTTATCCTGGGTATCACGGTGCTGGTGCTCACCAAGCAGATGACGCTGTTTCGACTGTTGTACCTGAATATCGGCCGCGAGGCTGTGACCAGCCTGGCGGCGCTACTTTTTGGCTGGACCAACTTTCGGATGCTTAAGGACCGCTCGGTAGCCTGCGCCAAAGAGCTGGCGCACTTTGGCAAGTACAGCATTGGCAGCTTCATTGGCTCCATGCTCCTGCGCGATTCCGATACGTTCGTTATCAACTTCATGCTGGGTCCGGCCGCGCTGGCAGTTTACAACGTCGCCCAGCGGTTCATGGAGTTTATCGAGATACCCTTGCGCAGCTCCGTGGCAACGGCCATACCGGCTATGTCGGCCGCCTTCAACCAGGGTGACAAGGTGCGTCTGGGCTGGGTAATGCAGCGGTATGCTGGGGTTATTACCTGGGCGCTGGTACCGCTTATTATCGTCATGTTTGTGGGAGCTGACCCACTGATTTCGCTGCTGGGCGGCCATAAATACGCGGGCACCGAGGCCGCCAACGTGCTGCGTATCTTCTTGGTTATCGCCATTTTGTTTCCCATTGACCGCTACTTTGGCGTGGCCCTCGACGTCATCAATCAGCCCAAGATGAACCTCATCAAGGTGTTTATTACGCTCATCATGAGCGTAACCACCAACATCCTGGGCATTAAGCTGCTGCATAACATTTACGGCGTGGCTATTGCCAGCGCGCCAACCATTGTCGCGGGCTTTATTTTTGGGTACCTGGCATTCAGTCGCTACAGCAAGCTGAGTGTCCTGTCCATCATTGAGACGGGATTTGAAGAAAGCAAGAAGATTATTTTCGGCTTTGTAGCCAAGCTGCGCCCCGCTAAATCCCACTAACTACCTGGCTTTTCGGCCCTACCCCCCCACTTTTTACCAACGTCTCGCTATGAGTTCCGCCCCCGCTACCGGTCAGCCAATTACCATTGTGATGGCTAGCGATAACTTCTACGCCATCCTGATTGCGCCCCTACTCAAGTCGATTGAGGTGAACCACAAAACCGGGGAGAAGCTGGATTTCTACGTTATCGACGACGAGATTTCGGCGCAAAATAAGCAGCGGCTCCAGGCCACCATCGACCCGGCCATGAGTAGCCTGCACTGGGTGAAAGCCAGTGAAGCTATTTTCCAGGATATCAAAGTGCCGGTCGATAAAACGGCCTTTCCGCTGACGGCCTACCTGCGCCTGTTTGCACCCTACGTAGTGCCTGCCGAGCGCGACCGGGTTATTTACCTCGACTGCGACATGCTGGTGCTCGAAGATATTTCGACGCTGTGGAAAATGGATACTGGCGGCAAAGCTTTCGCGGCCGTGCAGGACTTGCAGGAGGTAGTGAGCTGCTCCTGGGGCGGCGTGCCCAATTACGAGCAGCTGGGCATTCCGGCCGATTCCAAGTACTTCAATTCGGGCCTGCTGCTCATCGATGCCAAGAAGTGGAAAGCTGACAAGGTGACCCACAAGGTTATCCAGTGTCTGATTGATAATCAGCAGTATGTGAACTGGGTAGACCAATACGGCCTGAACGCGGGCATGGCCAACCAGTGGCACGAGTTGGATAAGCGCTGGAACTGGTATGCCATCCAAGACGATAAAACGACCGACGGCCGCGCCCCGGCGCTTATTCACTTTCTCGACATCAAGCCGATTTTCAAGTCCTACGCATCCAATAAGACCTTCCAGACCGAATTTTATAAGTATATGAAGCTCACACCTTGGAAAAATCACCAGCCGGTGAGCGACTATGTGCGTGTGCTTCGCAAGGTGTACAATAAAGTAAAGAAAGCTGTTACAAAGTAGCTGTTTTCAGGGGCAAGCCCCTTAGTTGCCACGAGGGCAGCTGGTTCGCGCACTGCGAACCAGCTGCCCTTTTTGCTTGCGTCCTTTTTAGCCGAGCGCTCTTGCCGTGCCCCCTCAACCTGGTTCTTAGGTTGGGGTGGGCGGTGGGCGGGCAATGCAGAGAGGGGTAGGGGCACTACGAAAGCCGACTACATGAGCTCGGACAAGCCAACTGCGTTAGGCAACGCTGGCACGCCGACACCAGCGTTGCCAAAATTCCTGAGGCACAATATTTTCAGAAATTTTTTGTATTATACTAATAACTCTCTTTATTCTACTTCTATTTTTTGTAGGATATTTTTTATTTTAAGAATGACTGCTTATATTCACATCTTGGGCTCATAAGACAATTTAAACATCTTCTATTGGCTTATCATAAAACCTGTACTTGTTTTAGTTAAAAACATTTTTTCATAGCTGATTATAACAATGGGATAAAAACTAAAAATCGCTTGTTAGCTAAAAATTAAATTTTACTTACTTTATGGTGAACAATAATTTTACTGTCACTGCCTGCTTTTTTTTACTGCTGGCCTTCTTTAAGCTGGGCACGGTTTCCGCCCAGATTAAGCCTAATGCGGGAGAAGAGTATGTGCCCATCGCGACTATTGCGGAGAGCAGCTTCACTGGGCAGGATTACTCGCCCTGGCAAGATGACGACTTGCATCATCTGGTGCAGAACTGCTGGCTACCGACTAATTTTCAATACGTTGACGTAACGCTGCGCCTTCAGCATCCAACCGTGTTGAGCCGGGTTTCGCTGTTTGATTTCGAAGGGGTATTTACGGCAATGCCAGCCACTATCTATGCGCTGAGTGGGACGCAACGCACGCTACTCGGCACGTTCACCGGTGAAAAATACTACCAATATGTGAGCATGGTAGCAGCGGGCAGCATTACGGCTGATGCCATAATAATACATAAATATTGCAATAATATACCGGTTAAAGTAAAGGTCTTCGGTCGCACCGATGTGGTCCCGCAGCCAGTGGCAGCGGTTATCACTTTTGACGCCCTACCCACCCGCAAACTCGGGACGTCGTCGTTTGTGCTGGCGGCCACCAGCAATAACCCGGCTACGCCCATCACCTACTCATCATCGGTACGGAGCGTTATGACGGTAGCGCAGGTGGGAGGGCAGTGGGTGGCTACCAGCGTGGGGCCGGGTACCACTACCATCACGGCCAGCCAGGCAGCTAGTACTTCCTACTTGGCGGCGGAGGCTAGCCAAACCGAGCTAATATTGGATGCCTCGGCGGCGATGGCCAATAAGATTCCTATCGACGGCACGCGGTGGTATGGCCTCAGCAACTCGCCCAACAATATACAGGCGCTATTTGATGGCTCAACCAACACGGGCTCCGTTACGGGCTGGGGTAAAATAATCCCCTCATATGATGCGTATTACACGCTCCAGCCGGGCGAGGCGATGAGCATTGAAAGCATCCGCTTTTTTGATGGGGGTAGCAATAACATGGGCGACCCAATGACCCTGTCAGTTATTACCACTAACTGGGAGCGCATTCCAATAGGTACCTACACCGGTGGCCACAATTACCAGTGGGAAGGCCCGAATCCCAGCCAGTTAATTAATTATCAACTGCCCACGCCCATTAGCAACATCCGGGCGCTGGTTATTACGGCTACCTGGGGTTACCCCACCGAGATTGAGCTGTACGGCTCGTATGTGGCCGGCACGCCGCTGCCCGTTGCGGACCCAGTAGCCTTGGCTATACAAAAGCAGGTGAAGCTGCGGCAGGAAATGAGCGTAAATGCCTTTGAGTGGGATTTGGAAGACCCGAATGCACCGGGGCAGGTTGACGAAACCCGCCTGGAGGCCGTGAAAAACTTTACCGGCATCCGGCACTACCTCGATTGGGAAAAGCTAGAGTCGGAGGAAGGCAGCTTCACCTACAACCCCGTGCACAGCGGCGGCTGGAACTACGACGTGATGTATCAGCGCCTTAAAGCCGAGGGCTTAGACGTGCTGGCCTGCGTGAAAAGCCTACCCGGCTGGATGCTGGACTCGTATCCCAGCGCCGACCGCGACGCCGAAAACGTGCCCGTGCGCTACGGTCGTGACTTCACCGACCCCAACTCGTATATCGAGCAGGCGCGGATGGCGTTTCAGTACGTGGCCCGCTACGGGTACAACCCCAATGTCAACCCGGCCCTGCTGCATGTGAACGCCACCACGCGCTGGACAGGCGACGCGGCTAACCAAGTGAGAATCGGCCTGGGCTACATTAAGTATATTGAGTGCGACAACGAGCGCGACAAGTGGTGGAAGGGCCGCAAGGCCTACCAGACCGGCCGCGAATATGCCGCCAACCTGTCGGCGTTCTACGATGGCAACAAAAACACGATGGGGCCGGGCATCGGCGTAAAGAATGCCGACCCCAGCATGAAGGTGGTGATGGCGGGGATAGCTGCTCCTATGACCGACTACGTGCGCGGCATGATTGACTGGTGCCGGCAGTACCGAGGCCTGAATGCCGACGGCTCAGTAAATCTGTGCTGGGACGTGATTAACTACCATTTGTATTCAAATAATGCGGGCACGTCGCAGAATGGCAACTCTACCCGTGGCTCGGCCCCTGAGGTAGCCAATGCTGGCCAGGTGGCCCAGGACTTTATTAGAATGGCCCACCAGTATGCCGGCGACATGCCCATTTGGATAACCGAAACCGGCTACGATACCAACCAGGGCAGCCCACTCAAGGCCATCGCCATCGGCAATAAGTCAGTGTTGCAAACTGAGGCCGACTGGCTGCTGCGCACGGCGCTGCTCTACGCCCGCTGGGGGATAGAGCGCACGTTCATGTATCAATTATCGGATGACAACCCTACCAATCCGGTCCAGTTCGGGTCGTCGGGCCTCATTAATGCTGACCACACGCCCAAGCCGGCCGCCGATTTTCTGCGCCAAACGGCCCAGCTTTTTGGCGATTTTGCCTACAAAGGCACCCTGAACAGTGACCCCATCGTGGACCGCTACCAGGCCCCCGACGGCCGCACCGCGTATGCCTTGGTGGTGCCCGACGAGCAGGGTCGCACGGCCAGCTATACTCTCAGCCTGGGCGGGGTAGATACGGTTACTATTTGCCAGCCGGTGAGCGGGCAGGCCGCCATGAGCACTACCAAAGTGCGCGTTCAGAATGGCCAGCTATCCCTTACCGTTACTGAAACGCCCACTTTTGTTCTAGTTGGCACTATCCCGGTCGTAAAGGCAGTTGGGGCGACTTGCCCAGGGGTAGGGAGCATTCAATGGGAGCAGTGGACCAATATCAGCGGCACGGCCATTAGCACCATTCCTACCCAAACCACGCCCAATAATACGGCTACGCTCACGCGCCTGGAAAGCGGGCGCAACCTCGGCGACAGCTTCGGCGCCCGCATCCGCGGCTACATCTGCGCCCCGCTGGATGGCGCCTACCAGTTCCGCATTTCCGGCGACGACGACTGCCAGCTCTGGCTCAGCCTCGACGATAATCCGGGCAATAAAGTGTTGATTGCGGGCTTCACGGGCTGGACCGACTACCGCCAGTGGGATAAGTTTGCCGGGCAGCAGTCGGCTAATATCACGCTACTGGCCGGGCACCGATACTACCTGGAGGTGCTGCACAAGCAGAATATTGGCAACGACAACGTGTCCGTGGCCTGGACCCTCCCTAGTGGTGCCATTGAAATTCCGATAGCCGGCGCTCACCTCATTCCTTTCACGGCTACTACCCCCATCAAAGTTAACCTACAGCCAACTCAGAATCCGGCCTCCGCAACGGCCGCCAGCGAGCCTCAGCTACTCGTGTACCCCAACCCTTTGACCAGCCAGACCACGGTAGAGTTTAGCCTGCCCGCAGCAGGCGAAGCTACCCTATTGGTCTACGACGCCAGTAATCACTTGGTCCAACGCTTATTTAGTGGGCCCGCTACGGCGGGCCCGCAGCCAGTGCTTACCTTGGCGGGTAGTGGCCTGGCGCCCGGCTGGTACCTTGTGCAGCTCCTTACCGATACGAAAATCATCACGCAAAAGCTGTTAAAAACGGATTAGTGCAGTAGCCCAGGGCCGCCCGCAGGCCTACTATTTTTAGCCAGTTGGGGTAGAAGCCTGTGGTGGACTGTTGCTGGGAAGGTTACTTATCTTTGAACCCTGCTGCCTAGTTGCCGCGGCCGGGCTCCTTGCCGGCTGCGGGCGCGCTACCTACTCTATGGCTTTTACTGACAAGATTAAAGATAATCCCCGCCTGAAAGCGCTGGCTTTGTGGTCAATTATTGTTCCGCGCGAGGCCCGGCCCCGGCTGTGGGTGCGCTGGCTGGTCAACCCCTTTCGACACAAGTACGGGCGTCGGTCGCTGGTGCGGTGGAATACCCGCCTCGATGTGGTACCCTTCAACCCGTTTACGCTGGGCGACGAGTCCATCATCGAAAGCTACGCCACCGTTAATAATGGGATGGGCGGCGTACTAATTGGTGACCGCACTCTAGTAGGCCTCAGCAACGTGCTTATTGGCCCCTTGCGCATTGGCAATGACGTGATTATCGCCCAAAACGTCGTATTTTCGGGTCTCAACCACGGCTACTTGGATATCACGCAGCCCATCCGGGACCAGCCCTGCACTACGGCCGAAATAATAGTGGAGGATGAGGTCTGGATTGGGGCTAATGCGACCATCACGGCCGGCGTGCGCATTGGGCGCCATGCAGTAGTAGCGGGGGGTAGCGTCGTGACCAAAGACGTGCCGCCCTACACCATTGTGGGTGGTAACCCGGCCCGGCCGCTCAAACATTACTCGGCTGCCACCGGGCAGTGGGAGCGAGTAAAGACTTAATCCGCCGCACCGCCCGGCAAGTTTGCGCATTCTTTATCAGGCCCGCGTGAGCTTTGGAAAAAAATAGGTCTTAATGCGCGGTTGAAGCACTTTTTCCAGCCAATAGCTGAGCACCAACGTCAGCACCAGAAGTAGCACGATGCGAACCGTGAAGGTGAACCAAGTGCCCGAAAAGACGTGAATGTGGCTGAAAAGAAAGATTAGCGGAAAGTGTATCAGGTAGATAGCATACGACAGCGAACCCAACTCAATCCCGATTTGAATCACCGCCTGCCCCAGGCGCTCTAGCCGGGAACTGCGCACGAAAAGACAAAAAAACGCGGCAAGTAAAAAGACCGTGGGTAGGCCATACGACCACCAGTCTAAGTTGCCACGCCACGCGTGTAGCACCACGTACGCAAGCTTAGGCAAAGCCAACAGCAAAAGCAAACCTTTGAGCAGCAACATTCTATACGGAATGTACTTGCCAATAAACACCAGCACGATAATTAGCGCTAACGGTATGGCGGCTAGGTCGTAAACCTCAACGCTTTGCTGCTCCCATCCTATACTGCTCGGGAAAGACATATGCACGAACCGGCGCATCAGTGTACTCAGCAGGTTGTATTGCTCACTGCAAAGAATGAAAAAGAGACAGCCCAGCAATATTTGGTCAGGTGCTTTGTCAGCTTCTGCGTGAGCCAGCCGTTGGCTCGCTAACAGGCCCAACACCCAGAATATTAACCCGTAGCAATAAGCCGAAATAATGGGCGTCTGCAACATGCCGTAGAGCGCGTAGTTGCCTATCCCAACTGCTAGGGAAACGATAATAACCCACAGTGGCTTTAGTTGAAAAGCAGAGATGCCAATGAACAGGAGATAATACAGCATCTCAAAATTCAAGGACCAGCCGGGCGGGTTAACATTGGGCACTACCCCTACCTGTAACAGCGCAAAATTACCAAGTATCGCACTCAGGTTAAAGTGCTTAGGGCGCACTAATAGGGCAAATAGCAGCGTAATTATAAAGATAGGGTAGAGGCGAACTAGACGCTTCTTTATATAATCACCACTCGTGGCCCAGGCAAGCGGCTTCTTATTACTGAGTCCAATAACGTAGCCTGAAAGTATAAAGAAGATGAGTACGCAAAAATGTCCGGATGGCCCATAAGAAAGGGGATAATCACATGGGTAGGTCGGGTCCAGAAAGTACCCAAAAACCGAAATGTGGTGCCACACTACAAAAATGGCTGCAAACCCGCGCAGAGCCTCAATATCAAAATTGATTTTTCTAGAGTAATCTAGCTGTGAATACGCCAACATCACAATAAAATTCCTTTCTGGTCGAAAAACATAGTTTTTTCTAAGAAGAATATATTTAATTAATTACCTAATATAAAACACAAGAGTACTATAGTAGTAAAGAAGCTATAGAATAATCAGTAAAGTTATAACAGATACTTATTTAACCATGCTTTTACGGTGGATTTCATGCCACTTAGTAGTTCGCCTCTGGAAAAAGCCAGCTTAGCTGCTTGCTGAGCCTCATCTTTACGCACAGCTTGCCTCCAGGCAGCCGTAAATACTCGCACGCGCGCTAGGCGGTCAGGCAGCAGTTCAGAGGGAGCTAGAAGAGCCGGAGGATTGGCCAACAGCTTATCCATAACTGCTTTTTGGCGTTTTCCCCAATAATGAAACACATCCTGGCTGCTGGCAATTATCTGCGTTTGCGTTGGTAAGGCTAATGAAAAGGCTGCCTGCTCGGTTAAAATCCAGCGGCTTTCCGCGTAAAGTTCATCGTTAAGCGCAAGAATAGCTGGTAGGAGCGGGAGCGTTTCGGCAGCCAGGCCTACCACGCCGGAGTTCCACATCATCTGGTTGGGGCTAAAGGAATGGAGAGCGCCGGGCAACAGCTCAAATGAGCGGCTTCTAATAAGCTCGACGAATTTGCGCGGGTATTCGTCCTGCGGAGGTGAGAAGGAAGCCCAAGTCGTAATTGCTTGCTCGAAGGAATGCTCACACAGATGCATTACGCTGTACCCCGGCCGCAATTGACCTATCAGCGGTGCCGAAGGTGCCACAAAAAACGTGTCCGCATCACAAAAAAACAAGGCGTCGCCCGGTTGCTCGTGGGCTATCTGGTTGATAACGCTCACTTTTATGCGGTGCACAAAGTTTTGCTCGCCCCGCATCTGCGCTAGGATATCAGGCGTTAGTAGCCGGTAGGCAACTGGCAAACCCTCCAAATGAGGCGTAAAAAAGGTGGGGCGGTCCGTGAAAACGATAGTCTGCACGGCGGCTCGGTCGCCGTCAAACCAGGCCCAGAAACTGAGTATCGCAAAAACTGCCCGCTTATACTCTATCTCGCTGCCATAAGCGAGAATTAGTTGCCTTGTCATACGTACTACTCGTCTGTGAAGACCAAATAACTTCAGCTAGTCTACTAAGCTCAGCAATTTGCTACCATTTCAGCTTGCCAATGCAAGGTAGGGGTAATCCGTTCGCAGTAAGGTCGTGCACTAAAGTGGCTCCCCTTAGTAGCTGCCCGATTCAGCCGGAACAGGCTCACGGAGAAGGGAGTCAACAAAATCTAAGATGCAACTATCTTGTTCATTATCAAATTTTCGGGCAAAAAGCTTGGGCGAATGTGCTAGAGCTGGGGCATCATTTATCGTTAGTATTTTGGGATTGGCCACCCCCGCGGACCAATCAATATACCGGTAATTTTCGTTGACAATACGCTCCCTGAAGGGCGAATTCATCAAAATAGTAGCTATCACAAATTCGTCTGGGCCCCACGTGAAACGCCCGAAACGGCTAACCTCCGGATGCTCATCCATGAAGTTTACCAAGTACCGGGCACCCTCCGCGCTTATTGTCCACCACGAGCCGTCGGCGCTGCCATATAGGGGGTAGGGCAAGGGGAACCGACGCTTTGGCAATACAGTATTCACTACACGCTGCAGCTGATACTGGCCTTTAAACTGGTAATACACCGAATGATACTGTTCTACCCGCTTGATTGCCCCAGACCACCAAGGCGACCCCTGAGGCTCGGCCGACAGAAAGGATTGGCCTATATGTTGCGCTAAAAACTGGTGAATACTTTCTACTGGCTTAATAGGGTAGTCTTGCCCGCTGAGCAGGTTGATAAATTCATAGGATTGGCTTGAAGCCAGAATTTCCCTTACGCTTTGCACAATGGCTTCCACAAACCGAAAGGACGCCCAACGCGCCTGAAAACGTGCCTCGATAAAGTACACGCGAGGCAGACTGGCTAAGAAAGCGAATTCCTTCCAATCTGCCTTTCCATCCAAGTGAATATAGCAGTCTGAATTTTCGTGCCTTAAAGCGCCGAGCAGCCGTTTGACTTGCGCCGCACCTTTATGGACCATAATCAAATGTGCAATTCTCATAGCTAAAAGAAGCAGTGCGCAAGGGTAATGAGCTGCCGACGGGCAGCAGCGGTATAACACAATTTGGGCTACCTGGACGTAACAACCTTTTCAGCAAGTTACGGATGAAGGCAGTAGAAAGTTGATTTTTAGCTCTCTTAAAACATATCTGCACGGCGTGCAAGTAGCGCAAATGCGGACGACTCGGGGGCACGATTAGAATCAGCCCATCTGGCATGGTTATTCCCGCGCCAGATGGGCTCGACAAAAAATTCGGGGCGGTCAGTAAAGATTATCGTTTGGGCCCCAGACTGGTCACCTTCGTACCAGGCCCAAAAGCTAAGCGCGCAGAAAAGAATACGTTGCGGTTCCGTCTCGCGACCGTAACCAAGAATTAGGTGTCGTATCATAGCAGCTAACAGAATGTAAACTGAGTAAAGTTGTGTTTTAGCTTTGGCTGCACAGTGGCCTGCGCATTGCCACTTTTCACGCTTGTTGAGCCAGTCAAAATTCGTAGCGGCCGTACCCACCAGACAAGGCTTGCGACTGGCGAACCACACGAAAGCCCAGTAATATATGCCCTGGGTTTGCATACCGCGCCAGCAAGCGCACGGCTGCGTTGGTTGGTGAGGGGAAATTGGCCCAGCCCGCCAGTCACCGCGCCAAGGCCTTCCTACCCCCCTATTCTACCAGCAAGCGGCAGGAGCGGACGCCGGCGCGCACGATATACACGCCCCTCACCAGCCCGGCGGGCAGCACAAGTGGCGCGGTGCCCACCGCATCGGCAGTGGCGGTGGCCACTATCCGTCCGAGCGCATCGAGCACCTGAACAGGCACGTTAGGCACTGCGTTTTTGAGGAGTGTGTTGGCACTGGCCGGATTAGGAAATAGAACTAAGTTGCCACTACCCAACGCCAGCCTGACGGTGCGCACGGGCGAGTAGGTAGCGCTGCCATCGATATCAACCTGCCGCAGCCGGTAGTAGAGCACGGCGCCGGGTAATTGGCCATCGATGAAGCTGTAGGAATGCGCCACGGTGCCGGTGCCGGCCGCCGCCACGGTGGCTAGGTGGGTGAAGGCCGCGCCGTCGGTACTGCGCTCGGCCTCAAACCGAGCACTGCTTTTTTCAGTGGCCGTGGACCAGGCCAGGCACACGGTGGCCTGGTCGGCACTCGGCTGGGCGGTGAAGGCAATGAGCTCGACTGGCAGGGGAGTAGCCACGGTGGTTTCATTGGAGCGGGCACCCTGGTTGAGGAGGCTAGCCGATTGAGCCGCCACGCGGTAGTAGTAGGTAGTATTGCGCGCCAGGCCGGCTACGTCCAGGCTGGTTACCGGGGCCGCCACCGAGAAGGGCGAACCAGCGAGCGGCGTCACGAAATCGGCCGTAGTAGCCACCTCGACCAGGTAGCTGTCTGCCTGGCCCAGGCCCGACGCCTGCCAGGTAGCCGTGAAGCTCGTGGCGGCCACGTTGGTGGCAGCAGTAGCGGTGGGCACTACGAGGGCATAACTGGCTACGTAATTTGAAGTAATACTGCTGCTGCTAAGGTCAAATCCGTTCAGGGTGCCGTCGTAGCTATTGACCAGTTCGTCGAGCGTAATCTGGCTGGTATTGTTGCTGGTCGGGGCACCCTGGTCAAAATTCAGGTACATGGCCAGGTCCGTCTGGGGTAGGGTCGGCAGCGTTTGCAGGTCGGCCATAATCTGGGTGATGCTGCGAGCCGTGCTCCAGATACGCAGCTCGTCGAGCCGGCCCCGCAGGTAGTTGCCGCCATAGGCCACGGTGGCCCCGATAGTCAGACTCTCCGAACTGGCCGCCGTAAAGGAACTGCTGCTGACCACATCAGCCACTCCATTCTCGTACAGGTCGAATCGATTGGCTGCCTTGTCCCACACAGCCGCCACGTGCGTCCAGCGATTGGTGGGCACGGTGCTGGTGCTGGCCACGCTGCGCGCAGCTATGGTGCCCAGGCCACCGGTCCACACTTCAGCAGTCAGCTTACCACTATTGAGATACAGGTTATAGTCGCCGCTTTTGCGAATCAGCGAGTTTACGGCGACCGTGCCGTCGTAATATACCCAGGCTTCGAGCGTAAAGGCCGAAGCACCTAGGTTACTTACGGCAGGGGTAGGGTTAGCAAATCCCACGTAGTCATCTACCCCATCAAAAGCCAGGGCGCTACCCGGCGCGGCGCGCACGAACAGGGCTATGCTGCTCGCCATGCCGGTGGCCGTGGTCAAGATAGTAGTACCCGCGTCGGGCGCGGCTGTTGGGACCTTAAAGGTGAGGCTGGTCGCGGTGTTGGCTGTGATGGTGGCGGTGGCATCTACGCCATTGACCACCAAGGAAGTGGTATTGGCCAGGTTAGCCCCCGTAACGGTTACGACCTGCCCGCGCCCGGCGGGCGACTGCGAAAAGCTACTGATAGCTGGCACCAGCGTGGGCGTCACGGCAAACCAGTCGGAACGCTCCGCGGCACTCAGCAGGCCACTATATACGGCTATGGCACCCATTTCGCCAGCCAGCGGATTCGTGCCATTCAGGTAGCCCCCCAACTCCATATCCACTACCGGTGTGCTCCCTACCCAGGGTAAGCCGGGCAGGGTAGTGCGGTAAGTTTCCGTATCGTGGGCGTAGACTATCAACTCGTTAGTGGTTGCGTTGAAGGTGAGAATGCACCGCGTCAGGGGCGCCGTGCCCAAGTCGAGCGAGGTTACGAAGTTGCTACCCTTGTCGAAAACCTGTAGCTTGGTAGTGTTCTGAAACCAGATACTCAGGTCGCCGCCCACTGAAATTACTGAATTGAAGCCATTAGCCAGCAGCCGTATGTCCACCACTATAGAGGCATCTGAGTTAGCGGCCAAAGCATCCGTTACGGTCATGCTTTGGCTGGGGCTGGGCGTGCCTGCGTTGTACTGGGCTACCTGCTGGCCATCGTCGGCTACAAGGCGGGGGCCGGCGTGGCCAGCGGTTACCACTGCATTGCGCGAGGCTCCGCTTTGGTCAAGTCGGCGCACAATCTCGCCGCTGCTGCCCGTCACGTAGTCGGCGGCGGTGGTGCCGTAGCGCACACGCAGCACTGCCGGGCCCGCAGGTGTGGGGATAGGTTCGGGAGCTGGCGCGGGTGCCGGCTGCCCGCTACCGGGCACCGCGATGCCTGGCAACATAAACGTAGCCGGAATGAGGCCCGTACGGGGACGGGAGTTGAAGCCATCAACTGCGCAGTGGGCCGGTATCTGGTTGCCCGGAGTGTTGAGATGCAGGCCATCGGAGCAGTAGCCATACTGCGGGTCCATGCCAGTTTGCGTAACGTAGGGGCTGCTTTTTACATCAAGCAGCATATCGCAGAACGATGCCCAGTTGGCCCGGTACAGGTCGTTGATAGCGTCGATTTCGGCGTTGTACTGCGGGTCCTGAGTAGCGTAGCAGGTTACGACGGCCACCTTGACGCCCTTCGATTTCCAGTACTGTGCCCAAGCCACCATCTTGCCATATACCTGCTGTGCCGGATTGGCCTGAAAAATCTGGTTCGTGGTTTCCTGCAACACAATCCACTCTTCGCCGTAGTTGCCGGTACCAAAGAGCGGTGCTACCTCCGTGTCGTCGCTCAGGCGCAGGTAGTCGATGGTCGCGCCGTTTTTGCTACGGTTTTGCCACACGTATCCGCTGCCTAGCAGGGCAGCGGCCTGGTCGGGCCACGCGCCGGTAGTGGAGCTGCCGATGGTGCTGGCGTTGCCCGTGGTAGTGGCCCCGTTGGCCTGCGAGTTGCCACGTACTACTATCAGCACCGGCCCCACCCTAAAACTGCCGCTGCTGGTGCCAATGCCATTAGGCGTTGTCACCAGCACCTGGCCCGTGGCCTGGCTGCTACTCAGCGTGGCCGTGAGCTGGGTATCCGAATTGACGGTGAAGGCCGCCACCGGACTACCCTGAATACTCACTGCCGTGGTGCCCGCGAAGCCACTACCCGTAATGACCACCGTGCCACCGGGGCTACCACTGGCGGGTGCAAAGCCACTAATAGCTGGCGCATTACCAAAGCTGCCCGTTCTGGTAGCTGCATTGGAACTGTTGAGTGTCCGCGTGGCAGCAACTGGAGCGGCGTTTTTGGCTAATGCTGCCATCTGCCCCATTCCACCAAAAGCCAATACTACTACTAGGAAAATAATAGTTATAAATCTTAAAACAAAGTATTTACTAATTATATTAAACATAACGCTTTTGATTAAATGCAAAAACTCAACCTCAATACTCAAGTGTCTTTTATAAATAATGAGTAGCCAAAGACACCCCTAGCAAATATATGTCGTCCAATAACTTCACCAAACATGAACAAGTTAAATAATTTATAAAATCCAATTTTTACGTTTCAAATTACCAAATTTTGCTCATATTTTTTTCTAAAGTGCATTTTCTTACCGTAATAATATTTCGTAAATTATTATTTTTATCATAATTAGAGACAATAAAAAAACCAAGAATATTGGTTGATATCGAATTTATTCATGATTATTACTATTTTATTTTTATAGAAATTAAAATTTTTTTAGCACATCAACACGTACAAAAGGCAATAAAAGCATAATACCTAGCGACTCAAGCAAAAATACTTAAATCTCTAAGTATTACATTTTTATAGCAGATAAATGCTGTTAAGCGTCGCACTTAGCTATACTTGGCTGGATTTCAAGCGCAGAGCGTATTTTCTAATGGAAAAAATAGCGCCAGGGCCTTGAGTGCCCGATTGGAGGGTAGGGCGCGCCGCTAAAGCCTGTTATACTCGTCACGAAGTGAGTTGCGCGTCGAGAATATGATAGCTGCGGGTTAGTAGGGACGCGAGGTCTTGCCCAAACTCGGGGAGCCGGGTAAAAAAGCTGTGTACAGCTTAGCGAAATTCGCCTTTGGTGCGGTAAAAAGTGGTGTTGATAATCTTCTGGCGCAGATACTTCCAGAAGCGCTCAATCAGATTCAGATTGGGCGAGTAGGGCGGTAAAAAGACTTGCACAATCGGTTTATCGACTAGCCAGGCCCGCAATTCCTGGTTTTTGTAGTAGCGGGCGTTGTCACAGACCACGTAAATCCGCGCTTTATCGGGGTGAGCCGCCAGCAGCAGCTCGTATAAACATTTCGTGCTCTGCGCATTTACGCGGGCCGTTTCATCCAGCAGCACCTGGGTCGGGCCGTAGGCATTCAGGGCCGCGTTCAGGTTCCCCCGCTCGCGGCCGCTGACGGTGAGCAAGGGTCGTTCTTCGCCCACGGCGCACCAGGCGCGGGTGCAGCGCGTGTGGTAGGTGGGATGGGCCGCGTCGGCATAGTAGAGGACAGCCTCACCTCGCGCGAGGTGGGCTCGAGCACGGCCAGTTTCTGCAAAAAGTCTTCCTGCGCCCCCGCATTGGCCTGGCAGGGCACGGGCGTGGTAAGCTTGTAGGTAAAGCCCAGCCGGTGCAAGAGCTCCGTCAGACCAGAAACCGAATAGGCGACCCCGTATGTGGCGGCCACCCAGGCCTGAAACGCCTTTACCTCCGTGTAGAGCCGCGTATTGACCTCGTGGCAGAGGCCCGCGAGTTGGGCGCTGCGCAGCAGGCCCCAGTAGCCGGGCGCTCGTGGGCCAGATATTTGACTAGGCCCAGGTCGGTGAAGGCGCGCACGTAGCGATAGACTGTGGCCTTGTCCAAGCCCAAGTCGTCGGCAATATCGGACAACGGACGGCTCTTATCCACCAGCAGAATGACTGTCACTTTCACATAGCCCTCGTCGCGCCGTTATTTTTGCAACTGCCGCAGTTCGCGCCGTTCTACGTCTGTCAGGCTGAGCTTCATGCGGCAAGTTTAGCACTTTTTAACGACTACCTTCGCACCTCACTTCGTGACGAGTACATGCACTATTGGCATGTCTGGCGAGCATGATACAGGCGAAGACGACAAAATAGAGTTGCTGTAAGGTGTTGCTCAACCGCTCGTAATCGCGGGCCAGCCGTCGAAAACGACTGCACCAGGCAAAGCTGCGTTTGACCACCCAGCGGCGGGGCAGCAGCACGAAGCCGGTTTGCTCTTCAGGCTTGGTTATTACCTGTAAATCAATGTCGTGTACGGCCGCCTCATACTCTGGGTCTTCACCCGTGTAGCCCTGGTCGCCAAAGCCAACCTCCACCGTTTGGCCCGTGATTTCCTGTACCTGCTGGCAGCGTTCGCCCACCTGTGCCCGCTCCTGTTCGTTGGCCGGGGTGATGCCCACGCGCAGCAGATAGCCCAGCGTATCGACGGCAAGGTGGGCCTTGCTACCCTTGCGCCGCTTCGCCCCGTCATAGCCCGCCCGGTGCCCGCTTTCGGGGGTGCTTTGCAGCGTGCGCCCGTCGAAGATGACCGCCGTGGGCGTGGCCGCCCGGCCCAGCAGCACCCGTTGCAATTCATTCAAATCATGTACAATAGATTCAAACACGCGGGCATCGCGCCAGCGGGTCCACTACTGGTACACCGCCGACCAGGGCGGCAGGTCGTGGGGCAGGTAGCGCCACTGACAGCCGGTGTGGCCTAAGTAGCGCAAGCCGTTGAACAAGGCCCGCAGCGGATGTTCGCGCTGGGCGCGTCTTCGCACATCAGGCACAGGTAAGGGACCACAGAAGCCCATTCCTCATCCGAAACATCACTGGGGTAACTTCGCGTAAAGGTCATACCCCAAATTTAACCCCAAGTGCAGCCCCGGCTCTAAAGCCGGGGCTGTTTGGCCAGACGCACCAGCAGCTGCAGGCCGGCGGTGCTGCCCGCGGGCAGGGCCTGCACCAGCATAAGCCCATAAATAGGCTTGAGCTTGGGATTGGTATTGAGACGGATGGCCGTGGCATCGTACGTATGAAAGGCATACACCTGGCCGGCCACCAGCTTGTTGAGCAGCGTCACCGAGTTGTTGGCCACGAACTGCTGCTGGATACTCAGCGTGTCCTTGATGTTAGCAAAGGTGGCAGGGGTAAGGGACGTCAGGTTGAAGAGGGCGTTCTGACGCGGTGCCGTCCATCTTTTGTTCAGGATGACGCTAGGGTCCTTGGGAGTGGCCAGGCGAGCGGCATCGGTCAGCAGAATCAAATCGGTCTGCTCTTGCAGCACGGGGTTGGGCACCGTGCCGGTGAGCGCGTAAGCAGGGTACACGAGGCCCGATTTGAGGTCGATGAAGCGCCGGCCTCCCGAGCCGTAGGTGTTGTTGGAGGAGGGTAGGCGCAGGGTGTAGTCGTGGAATACTTGCGTGGAATCGGGGCGGCGCACCGCGAGCGTGAAGGAGCGCGCCGAGCTATTGCCGTCGGTATCGGTAGCCGTGAAGAGCCACGTTTCGGTGCCCGAGGTGGTGCGCGCGCCAAAAGTGGACGTGTACAGAAAGTTGCGGGGCGAGGTCGTGAGCGCCGAATCGAGGTAAACTACCTCCTGGTGGGTTGGCAGGCTGATGTAGCTGAACGTGGCCAGGTTGGTGGGGTAGGCGAAAGGCGCGGCCAGGGGCGAGTAGGTGACCGTAACGCGGAAATGGTTGAGCCGGTTGGCACTCGCGGTATCGGTGCTGGTAGCGGCGTAGAGGCGGGTCGAGAGCGTGTCGCCGGCGTTCACCGTTTTACTACCCGATGTGAAGCGGGACGAGCTGATGTAATACAGCTTGAGCGGGCTGTTGACTTTGGTGCAGGCTGCCAGCAGCAGCGACAAAGGCAAGGCAACAAGCAGCGGACGGATACACAGGCGAAAAAGCATAGGCAGCAGCAAAGGTCGGCAGGCCGGCGCGGACGCGCCCCTACCCCACCGCCTAACGCGCAACTACGCCAAGTTATTCCACGCCCCTAGGCACTTCGGCGCTTTCGCGCGCGAAGGCCGGCCGCGCTGCCCGCGGCCGGCCAACAACCTGCCTGAAAGCAAGTTGGCAAAAAAATCGACTATTTGGCTTTTACCCGGAGGAGCTTTTTGTTCAGCCAGTTCTCATACAGGTGCTTTTATCTTTAGCGCGTTATGGCGCTGGCCCCTACCCCCACCGTTTTTTTTGAGAATGTCGCCGGCCAGATACTGGTGCAGCCAGCGGGCTATTTATGCTCGAGCTGGAGCGCTAACCCGCGCACGCTTGCCGAAACGCAGGCCCTGCTGCTGCACCTGAGCCAGGGCCTGAAGCACTTTGGCTGGACCAAAGCATTAAGCAACCAAATGCAGATGCCGCCCTTCTCAACCGAGGAGCAGGCCTGGATAACCCAGGAATGGCTGCCGCACGCCGTGCACGACGCCGGCTACCACGTGGGCGCTATCATCCTGGCCGCCAACCTCTACGCGCGCCTGGCCACGGCCTTCGTCACCACCAACGTGCGGGGCCTGCCCGTCCGCTACCGCTCATTCGACGACGAGGCCGAGGCCACGGCGTGGCTGCTGCGCCAACGGTAAATGAGTAGGTGAAAATTAGAACGGTCATGCTGAGCTTGTCGAAGCATCTCTACCGCGCAAGTAATCCCAACGTTGGAATTACTTGCGCGGTAGAGATGCTTTGACAAGCTCAGCATGACCGTTTCGGTCTGCACTATTTACGCACTTACCATCGGGTAGTCGGTGTAGCCGTGCGCGCCCGGCACGTAGTAGGTATTCTTGTCGCTCTCGGCCAGCGGCACGTGCTGGGCAAAGCGCGCTACCAGGTCGGGGTTGGCGATGTAGAGCGTGCCGTAGGCCACGAGGTCGGCGTCGCCGTCGGCGATTACCTTATTGCCCTTTTCCTGGTCAAAGCCGGCGTTGATGATAAGCGTGCCTTTATACATGGGGCGGTAGTGCTTGGCGATGTGCGGCTCGGCAAACTTGTTCTGGCTCACATCAGTAAACGGCTCGGACAGATGCAGATACGCCAGGCCGTAGTCGTTGAGGCGCTGCACGATGTAGTCGAACGTGGGGATGGTTTCGGCGTCGAGCGTCATGCCAAACAGGCCGTCGAGCGAGGGGTTGAGGCGCGCGCCCACCTTGCCCAGGTCCACGCCGGCCGCCTTAATGGCATCCAGCACTTCGAAGAAAAGCCGCGCGCGGTTCTCGATAGAGCCGCCGTACTCATCGGTGCGATGGTTGCTGGTACCGTTGAAAAACTGGTGAAACAGGTAGCCGTTCGACGAGTGGATTTCCATGCCATCGAAGCCGGCTGCGAGCGCATTTTTGGCGGCCTGCGCGAAGTCGGCCACCGTTTGTTTGATTTGGGCCGTCGTCATGGCGACCGGCGCCACCGTGTCCTTCATGCCGGTGGGCGTGTACACCTGGGCATGCGGGTTGAGGGCCGAGGCCGATAGCGGCAGGTTGCCATCGAGCAGGTCGGGGTGCGATATGCGGCCCACGTGCCAGAGCTGCACGAAAATCTTGCCATCCAGCGCGTGCACGGCGCTGGTAACCTTTTGCCATCCAGCCACTTGCTCGGGCGTGTAGATGCCGGGCACGTTGATGTAGCCCACGGCCGCGCGGCTCACATACACGCCTTCCGTGATGATAAGGCCCGCCGTAGCGCGCTGCGAATAATACTCGACCATGAGGTCAGTGGGCGCGTGGGCGGCGTTGTCGGCGCGGCTGCGCGTCATGGGGGCCATCACGACGCGGTTTTTTAAGTTGAGCTTATCGGAGTGAAAAGCAGTCAGGAGCGGTTGCTCAGCCATTATAAGGAAAGAAAAAGTCGAAGACGAAGGCTGCCAATCGGGAAGCTGCTACAAAGCCTGTAGGTACACGTTTTGTTTATGCCATTGCGCCCATATTTTCCCTACCCCCCTCGCTACGAGCGAGTTGCCACCACCATACGCGGCCGACCAAACATATCGGCCACGCCCCGCACGGCCGCGTAGCCCTGGCCACGCAGCAGCGCCTGCGTCTCGCCCGAGAGCGCCTCGTTGATTTCCAGGTATAGCCCGCCGCCCGGCCGCAGCAGCAGTTGCCCCACCTCGCCCAGCCGGCGGTAGAAAAGCAGCGGGTCGTCGTCGAGCACGAAAAGGGCGGTGGCCGGCTCCCAGGCCAGCACGTTTTCGCGCATCAGCGGGCGCTCACTTTCGCGCACGTAGGGCGGATTGCTCACCAGGATGTCGAGGCTGCCGGGGGGTAGGCCGGTCGGCATTTCTTGCAGAATATCAACCCGTTGCAGCTCCACCAGCGGCGCGTAGCGGGCCGCATTTCGCCCGGCCACGGCCAGCGCTTCGGCCGAAATATCGACCGCCACCACCCGCGCTGGCTTGGCCAATTCCCGCGCCAGCGCAATGGCCAGGCAGCCGCTGCCCGTGCCCACGTCGAGCAGGCGCAGGCCCGGCTGCCCGGCGTGGGCGCGGGCAATGAGCTGCACCAGCTCCTCGGTTTCGGGCCGCGGGATGAGGGTAGCGGGCGTCACTTCCAACTCCAGGCCGGCAAAGTGGGCGGTGCCCAGCACGTACTGCACCGGCTCGTGGGCCAGTAAGCGGGCTTGCAGGGGGGGTAGGGCGGCGGCCAAGGCGGCGGGCACGGGCGCGGCGGCCTGCATGCGACGCTGCAAGGGCGAGAGGCTCAGCAGGTGCTCGGTCACCAGGGCGGCAATGGCCTGGGCTTCGGGCGCGGGATAGAGGGCTTGCAGGGCGGCAGTAAGCTCGGCGGTAAGTTGCTGGGTGGTCATGGGCGGGCAAAGATGGGGACGCGGGGGGTAGGGAAACTTCCATTTGGCGAATAGCTTTACGCTCCTAACCCGCCTTGCTACCCCCTCCTATGCCCGCGCCCGACGATTCGCTTTTTATGCGCCGCGCCCTCGACCTGGCGGCCCTGGGTCGGGGCTACACACGCCCTAACCCCTTGGTAGGCTGCGTAGTGGTCGGCCCCGAGGGCACCATCATCGGCGAGGGGTACCACCAGCAGTACGGCGGCCCGCATGCCGAAGTAAACGCCCTGGCCAGCGTGGCCGACCCGGAGTTGCTGCGCCACAGCCGCGTATTCGTGACTCTGGAGCCTTGCGCCCACCACGGCAAAACGCCGCCCTGCGCCGACCTGCTCATCGCCAAGGGCGTGCCCGAAGTGATAGTGTGCAACGACGACCCCAACCCGCTGGTGGCGGGCCAGGGCCTGGCCCGCCTGCGGGCGGCGGGCATCGGAGTAAGCACCGGCCTGCTCGCCGCCGAGGGCCGCCAGCTGAACAAGCGCTTCTTCACGGCCCAGGAAAAAAAGCGGCCCTACCTAGTGCTGAAATGGGCCGAGTCGGCCGATGGGTTTCTGGCCGGGCCGCACTTTCAGCAGGTGCAGCTGAGCGGGCCGCAGGCGCAGCTGCTTACGCACCAGTGGCGCACCGAGGAGGCGGCCATTCTGGTGGGCACGCGCACAGCCCTGCACGACAACCCTCGCCTCAACGCCCGCGAGTGGCCCGGCCCCCAGCCCACCCGCCTGGTTATCGACAAAAACCTGGCCCTACCCCCCAGCCACCACGTGCTCGACGGCTCGCAGCCCACCATCATCTACACCCACCGCGAGCGGGCCAGCCAGCTCAATCTTACCTACGTTACGCTGCCCTTTGCCCCGCCCGGCGCGCCGCCCGCGCCCGACCTGATGCCCGCCGTACTGGCCGACTTGCAGGCGCGCGGCATCGAATCGGTGCTGATTGAAGGCGGACCCACGGTCCTCACCGCATTGATTAACAGTAATATGTGGGATGAAATTCGGATTTTCCGCTGCCCCAGACGACTGGAGCGCGGCATCGCGGCCCCGCGCCTGGGCCTGCGCGGCTGGCACAGCCGCGAAAAGGTGGGCCCCGACGACCTGTTTACCTATTTGAATGAGTAATGGATAATAGGCAAGGGGTAATGTCGTTCAGAATTCTGAGCGACATTACCCCTTGCCTATTACCCATTACCAATTAAGCCTAGCGCCCGCCGAACAGGCCGCCGAGCAAGCCGCCCAGGCCGCTGCCCATGATGCCGCCGCCACCGGCGCTGGCCGGCTGCGAGTTGGATTGGCCACCCAGGCCGCCCAGCACCGACATAATGGAGCCCAGACCGCTACCGCCCATCGAACCCTGTTGCGGATACTGGCTGGTATTGACGTTGCTTTGGCCGCCGCCGCCGAGCACGCCGCTCAACAAGCCACCGCCGAGCAGGCCACCCAGCATGCCGCCCAGCGAGCCGCCGCCGCCGAGGCTGCCCATAGCTCCGCTCAGCAGGCCGCCCAGCGAGCCGCTCTGGCTCTGGGGCTGGCCACTGTTGTTGCTACCCCCGCCCATAACTTTAGAAATCACCATCGGGGCCACCACGCCCAGCAAGCCGGCCATCAGGGCACCTTTGGGAATGCCTACGTTGCTGAGCTTGTCGCCGATGCCGCTCAAAAAACCCTGCTTGTTAGGGTCCTGGGG
Organism: Hymenobacter psoromatis; assembly: GCA_001596155.1. Classification (NCBI taxonomy): domain Bacteria; kingdom Pseudomonadati; phylum Bacteroidota; class Cytophagia; order Cytophagales; family Hymenobacteraceae; genus Hymenobacter; species Hymenobacter psoromatis. The sequence goes on from CP014771.1 coordinate 2,779,757, forward strand.
GTCGTGCGGCACGCTGGCCGCCTGGTCCACCACGGTTTCCAGGGTTTGCTTTTGCTCGGGATTAACACCCAGGTAAGCCGCCATTTTATCTATCATCGCCTCTTCGTTGTTAGAGTACGAGCCGTCGGCACGGGCGAAGCTAATGAGGTCAGTAATAAGCGAAAACCGTAAGTCGCTACTTTTCAGCTGGTCTAGGTTTTGCTGAATGCTTTGGTTGGTAGAATCGCTGGCGGCCGCCAACACCTGCTGCGTATCGCTGGCCGAAAGGCCCGCCTGCTGCGTCAAATGCTGCAAAAATTCCATCTCAGTCGCTGAAGCCTGGCGGTCAGCCGTGCCTAGCGAAGCCATAGCACTTAAGTAAGCCGTTTTTTCGGCTTCCGAATAGTTTTGAAGGAGTTGGTTGTCCATGAGTGGGTAAAGATTGGGAAAGGTTTGGGGCGTAGCCAGTGGTCGGCCCGATTATCCCGTCTTAACGGGAACTTCTGGTTTACGTTGCCTCCGGCAGCCGGCACTTTTTCTCGAAAATTTTACCCCTGATTCCTAAAACGTTACTCCGGCGCTTGGGGGTTTTGCGCCCGGCCAGCCGCTTTTTCCAGCCGAAACATTTGGCTATTCCAAAAAGTCCTCCCATCTTTGCAATCCCAAACGGGAACAGCCCCACGGGAGATTAGCTCAGCTGGTTCAGAGCATCTGCCTTACAAGCAGAGGGTCACTGGTTCGAACCCAGTATCTCCCACGTTGATTAACAGCCACTTAGCTACGAAGCTAATTGGCTGTTTTGCTTTTGGTTTAAACGTTGGTTTAAACAAGTACCTTGCTCGTACTCACCGAGGCGATAGATTCCGGGAGGTTAGCTCAGTTGGTTTAGAGCGCTTGCTTCACACGCAAGAGGTCGAAGGTTCGAATCCTTTACTTCCCACCACGCAAAACAGCCACTTCGCTTCACGGCGGAGTGGCTGTTTTAATTTTCAATTACCCGGCGAATTACCTAGGGGTAGGCGCGTTCCGTGCCAGCGGGCCGCCCTAGTACCTTTGACCAGGGCTCGCGTCGGAACCTGCTTGCGCTACCTTTTATGCCCGAACTAACCTGGCTTGGCAAAGATGCCATTCGCCACCACCACCTGGAAGTGCCCTACCGGCCCTTCGTGCCCACGGCCTCTTTCACGGCCCCCGGCACGGCCCCCGATGCGCCCTGGCACCGCATTATTCACGGCGACAACCTGGACGCGCTCAAAAGCCTGCTGCCCGAGTTTGAGGGCCGCGTGAAGTGCATCTACATCGACCCGCCCTACAACACCGGCAATGAGCAGTGGGCCTACAACGACAACGTGAACGACCCGCGCCTACTAGCCTGGCTGGGCCGCACCGTGGGCAAGGAAGCCGAAGACCTCACCCGCCACGATAAATGGCTCTGCATGATGTACCCCCGGCTGCAATTGCTACACAAGCTGCTCAGCGAGGACGGGGCCATTTTTATCTCCATCGATGATAATGAGGTGGGGAATCTGCGCTGCGTGATGGACGAGATTTTTGGGACGACTAACTTCGTAGATACCGTTGTCTGGCAGAAAAACTACGCGCCTAAGAACTCAGCAAAGCATTTCAGCGGCGACCACGAGTATATCCTTGTGTATGCCCGCAACGGTGAAGTGTGGCGGCCCAATATGATGCCCCGCAAAGCCGAACAACTCAACCGTTACAAGAACCCTGACAAAGACCCGCGAGGCCCTTGGAAAGCTGGAGATTTATCAGCCCGTAACTTTTATAGCTTAGGTACTTACTCTATAACAACTCCTAGTGGGCGCTTCGTAGATGGACCACCTAAAGGCAACTACTGGCGTTATGCAGAAGAAAAGTTCTGGGACTTACATGCCGACAAGCGTATTTGGTGGGGAAAGGATGGCACCGCCGCGCCTTCTGTTAAGCGTTTTTTATCAGAAGTGCAACAGGGAGTAGTGCCCCAAACCTTATGGACTTACGGCGAAGTTGGGCACACACAGGACGCTAAAAAGGAAGTCAATAAAATTCTGCATGATGTTGAAACCTTTGCCACACCTAAACCCAGCACTCTAATTGAGCGAATTTTAGAACTCGCCACCGACTTCGATAGCATCATTCTCGATAGCTTCGCCGGTTCCGGCACCACGCTGCACGCCGTGGCCAAGCTCAACGCCCGCGACGGGGGCCGCCGCCGCTGCCTGCTGATAGAGGTAGAAGACTACGCCGACACGCTGACCGCCGAACGGGCGCGGCGGGTGCTGGCCGGCTACGGCGCGGTGCCCGGCCTGGGCGGGCGCTTCGAGTTTGGCGAGTTGGGCGGGCCGCTGTTCGACGCGACCACCGGCCTGCTCGACCCGGCCGCCCCGCTGCCGGCCCTGCGCCAGTACGTGTGGTGGCAGGAAACCGGCACCCAGCTACCCCCGGCCCCGGCCGCGCCGCCCGACCACCCCGCCTACCTCGGCACCGCCGCCGATGGGGCACGCATTTACTTCGACTACCACCCGGCCCGGTCCAGTGCCCTCACCACCGACTGGCTGGGCGGCCTCACCGTGCCCGCCCCGCGCTTCGTGGTGTACGCCGATAGCTGCGAAGTCAATGCCGACTGGCTGGCGCGGCATAACGTGGTGTATAAGAAAATTCCCCGCGACTTGGCCCGCCTTTAACGCTATGCAGCTCAAACCCTACCAACAAGCGGTGCTAGCCGACGTAGCCCGCTACGTGGCCCTGCTCGACGGGGGCCAGCAAACCCCGGCGGCCGCCTTCGCCGCCTTCTGGCAAACGCACCCCGTCTGGCCCCTCGATGTGGCCGCCGCCACCAACGCCCAGCCGGTGCGGCCCTACCAAACCAGCGCCGCGCTGGCCCGCACCCCCCAAATCACGGTGAAGGTGCCCACCGGGGGCGGCAAAACCTACCTGGCCTGCCACGCGCTGGGCACCCTGCTGGCCGATGCCCCGGCCGGTACGCCCCGGCTGGTGGTGTGGCTGGTGCCTTCGCTGGTTATCCTGGCCCAAACCCTGCGCGACCTGCGCAACCCGGCCCACCCCTACCGGCAGGCGCTAAACGCAGCCTTCGGCGGCCGGGTGGAGGTGATTGACAAGGACGAGCTGGCCCAGGGCCGGGGCCTGCTGGCCGCCGCCCGCGGCGAGCAGCTGACCGTGGCCGTGCTCAGCCTGAACACCCTGCGCACCACCGACCCCGACAACCGCAAAGCCTACGACGAAAATTCGGCGCACCTGCCGTTCGTAGCGGCCTTCGCGGGCCACCTGCCCGCGCCCATTGCCCGCCCCGATGGCACTCCCACCGACCCCACGGCCACCATGAACGTGCTGCGCGCCCTGGCCCCCGTAGTAGTGGCCGACGAAAGCCACCACGCCAAAACCACGCTCAGCGAAAAGATGCTGGTGGCCCTGGCCCCCCGCTTCGTGCTGGAACTCACGGCTACCCCCCGCCCGGCTTCCAACCTGCTAAGCCTGGTAAGCGCCCAGGCCCTGAAACTGGAGCATATGGTGAAGCTGCCGGTAGTGGTGCAAAACCTGCACCGCAAAGAGGACGTGCTGAACGCCGCCGTACTCTGGCAAGCCCGACTAGAGAAGCTGGCGCGGGCGGCGGCCCGCACCCAGGGCACGTACCCGGTGCGGCCCATCGTGCTGCTGCAAGCCGAATCGCGCACCAACGCCAGCAGCGAGAACTTCGACAAGGTGAAGGCCGCCCTGCTGAAGATGGGCGTGCCCGAAGCCCAGATTAAAATAAAGACTGCCGACCGCGACGAGCTGAAAGGCATAGACCTACTGGCCGCCGCCTGCCCGGTGCGCTACATTATCACGGTGAACGCGCTGGCCGAGGGCTGGGACTGTTCCTTCGCCTACATCCTGGCTTCGCTGGCCAACCGCAACAGCGCGGTGCAGGTAGAGCAGCTGCTGGGCCGGGTGTTGCGCCAGCCCCACGCCACCCCGCACCCTGAGCGCCTGCTGAATTGCAGCTACGTACTCACGGCCTCCGACCAGTTCAGCAAGACGCTCGATAACATCGTGCAGGGCCTGGAACTAGCCGGCTACACCGCTGCCGACTGCCGGGCGGTAGCGGCCCCCGACCTGGACGACGCGCCCGCCACCCCGGCAAGCAAGGGCGAACAAGGCCGGCTTGATTTTCCCACGCCCGCCCCCGCGCCTACCACTGCCGATGATTTTGACTTGCTACGCCTGGTGCCGGTATCAGACTTGCCCGACGAGGCAACGCCCCTACCCCCCGGCCCGGCCGCTACCCCGGTAGAAACTCCCGAAACCACGGCGGCCGCCCAAACCGTAGCTGCTATGGAGGCCACAGCAACAGCGGCGGCGCTGGCTGCCGAAGCCATTGCCGCTACCGCCATTTCAGACCCTAGCACCGACCCTAGCCCCGTGGCCTCCCAAGCTCATACCCACCCAATGCGGGACACCGTGCGCATGGCTGCTGCCAGCCTGCGCCTGCCCGAATTTGTAGTGCCCGGCCCCGGTGGCCTGTTTAGGCAAGAAATGCCGCTCAGCAAAGAGCACCTGCTTAAAGGTTTCCGCCTCGACCAGCAGCGCACCGACCTCAACTTTGCCCAACTGCCCGAAGCCCTGCGGGTAGTGGACTTGGAAGAACGGGCCGACCACTCCTACACGCCTACCGTGCGCAAGGCTGATGCACAACTGCGGGAGCCGCTACTGGCCTACTTCCGTGGCACCTCGCCCGCCAGCCAGCGCCAGGCCGTGGTATCGGAGCTAACGAAGCTGCTGAGCCGCCCCCTGCGCCCTATTGCCGAAGGCGACCTGCGTATTTACCTCGACCGCCTGCTGGCCCCGTTCGACCCCGAACAGCTTCGCGATGCCTTCGACCAGCCAGGCCGCTACGCCGCCGTAGTGCGGGCGGCTATTGAGGGCTTCACCGAAGAATACGCCGTAGCAACTTTTAACCGCCAACTAGATACCGGCACCTTACGCACGGCGGCCAGCTATGCCCTGCCCACCCGCCGCGTGGCACTGCATCCGGCCCTGCCGCTCACTCGCTCGCTCTATGAGCGCGAAGAAGATGGCAACGGTCTGGAACGCGCCATGATGCAACTGCTGGATGATGCCGATAATGTGGTATTCTGGACCCGCAACCCCTCCACCGCACCGGCTGGGTTTCGCCTCAACGGCCCCATTGCCAACCACTACCCCGACTTCATAGCCCAAACGGCCAGCGGTAAAATTCTGCTTATCGAAACGAAAGGTGACGACCGCGACAACTCGGATAGCGCCTATAAGCGCCGGCTAGGGGCCGCCTGGGCTAGTGCCGCCGGCCCCGGCTACAAGTATTACATGGTATTTGACCAGCAGACGGTAGCAGGTGCGCAACGCCGGGGTACGTTTGCTCAACTGTTAGCCGAATTGTAAAACACCTGCTAACGCTTATGTCCTAATGCCCGGCACCGTCCCTGCTCGCGTCCTTCTCTATCCAGCATTACGCACTACCTAAATCCGCCCGACATTACGCAGCGAAAAATGCCGCCGTGCAGCAGTTCAGCCACTAGTCCCCCGCCGAGCGCTTCATTGACCTTGAATGCGCCTCCCATACTACCGCTAAGTGGAAGCTGAAAATACACATAGAGGATAACTTGCTGGCTACGTAGGAATTAATGATGGCATTTTTTAATAGTAATTCGCGTTTGTATTGACAAAAGTTAACTCTTTTTGGCAAGAATCGCCGTACTTTGCGGCCCGATTCACGTATACACACCCGTTCCTGGCCCCCTCTTTTCAACGCTCTCTCCCTTTTTTACATGGTACACAACCCTTCCCCTCAAGCCGCCTTCGACCTGAATCGGGTGAAGGCTGAACTACAAAGCTCTGCCTACCAGAAGCGAGTTGCTGAGGCCAAGCGCGACGTAAAATCGTTGCAAGACAAGGCAATCATTGACCGCAGCCGCCTCAACGTTCCGGTATCGTTCTAGCGGCTCTTTGCTCTATATTTCCAACGGCGTTCCTATTTTGGAGCGCCGTTTTTGTTTTTTCTTATGCCCCTGCCCACCGACCCGCCCATTGCCATTGAACCCAGGTTGCTACCCTACTCCGAAGCTGCCTTAGCCGAAGTGCTGGAAAACAAGTGGGTAGATGCCGCTACCATCTCCCAACGCCAGCAGTTTATCTTTCTGAAAGAGTACCTGGGACCAAGCCGCGACGGGCTAAACGCGCAAACTATCCTGGTCGAATCTCCCTACGTCAGCCAATCGTACCTGACTGATTACGCCAACTACTACGCGCACTGCTTCGCGCCCTATGAGCGGTATTGCAAGCGGGTCCACTTCTTCGCCCTGTCTTTCACGCAAGATGAACTGCTGGCGGCCCTGCCTAACGAAGGCCACGCTATTTGGGCGGCTTACCTGGGCTATGTCGTGGTGAAGCCGCTGCCCGCACCCATTGGGGCTACCTTGCTCCGCCCCTATACGGCTGGTAACCAAAACCAGCGGCGCTACCCGGTGCGGCGGCCCTACCCCGTTAATCTACTGGGACGTAAGCTGACAATCGAAACGCTTATTTTCCAGCAGCAGGATACCAACGTGAGCGCCTGCGCCACCACCGCCCTGTGGATGGCCTTCCACAAAACGGCCTTCCTGTTTCAAACCAGGCTGCCGTCGCCGTACCACATCACCGAATCGGCGGGCAACCTGTTTCATAACAACGGCCGCAACTTCCCTAACCGGGGCCTCGACACTTACCAGATTCTGAACGCCATTGAATCGGTGGGCTTGGTATCGGAATACCGCAACTACACCGTGCCAACCACCGAAGCGGTTGCATCAGGCGAAGCTACCCGGCAGCTTCAACAAGCAAAGGCGTTCATTTACGCCTACTTACGCATGGGTCTACCCGTGCTGCTCTTTATTGAATTTGTGGGCGGCGGACACCTGATAACCGCCACCGGCTACCGCGAGCCGCAGCCCGACCACCTATACGCCGGTAGTACAGCCCTGCTCTCGGATGGCATTGAGCGAATGTACGTGCATGATGACGGTATCGGCCCGTACTCGCGCTTAGGATTCAACGATGGCGAAGGGCACTTGGAAACCTCCTGGCCGCTAAACGGTGATTGGAACCAGCGCGAGCCGGCGGCCCTGACTGCCGTAGCCGTTCCAATAGTACCTGACGTTCGCATTCAGTACGAGCAGGTTTACGAGCAAGCCGCCGTATTCAATCAACTGTTAATCGTGCTCTGTCAAGGCATATTTCCCGACGAGCAGTTGCCGCTGGTGTGGGATATTTATTTATCATACAGCAACGAATACAAGGCCGACCAGCTACGAAGCCTACCCGGTAGCCTGGCCCAAGCTCAACGTATCGCGTCGCGCCTGCTACCAAAGTACGTTTGGGTTGCCAGCGTGCGACGGGCGGGTAGCCTACTCCTGGAAATGATATTTGATGCTACCGACTTGCATACCGGCTTCTATTGTCTGCTCACCAGCGCCTACGGGCCGTTGCGCACCGTTCTGGATACCGCCCTCCGGCAAGTAGGCTTCCAGCAGCTTCTGCGTAGTAGACACGAATTTGATGCCCGCTACCTACCGCTGTTGTTGAATGATTTAGACCTGCCCGAATTGAAATAGAAACCGATTATTGCTGAAAAATTCATTGATAGCCGTTTGTCATTGTCATGAATCCCCTGGTGGATTACTTGTTTCACGAGTGGGGAGTAACCACGCCCGCACAATTGCCCGCCACCATTTGCGGCTAGGATGGCCTGGCCAATTCAAAATAGGGTGCCCGCAGTATCCACTTCATGCCCTTTGCTTGCTCGACCTAGCTACCTACTGACTGGCCGAAATTCAGATGTCCCCCGCGCCCGCATTAGCCCGCCACCTGGCAGCAGAAAAAAGTCGTCTCCTGGTACACGCCCGTACCTACTCACCAAATAGCCCCCCACCCAATGGGCTTCCCATGCTGATTCAGGCCAAACCGGGTGGGGTCTATTTGACCTACCCCGGCCGGGACGAAATTTCTAACAGCGTGGCTGGACTGCCGCACTTGGTTTCTATGGCTGTCACGCCTTGGAACAAGGAGTAAGAACCTAACTGTTTTCACTACCAATCTCCTCTCTTAAACCAGTCTCTCAATGCGCCCGCCCGCCGACTTAACCGGCCTCGCCAGCGCCGTAGTAGCTCCGGCCGCCCTACGTCAGCTCGCCCAAAGGTCCCATGTGCCTGCTGCTCTGCTGCAAGTATTATTGAGTATTTATCTTTTTCGTTGTAGTCAGCCAAATAATATACTTACTACCCCCCAGCTAAGCGAACTTCACCTCCTGAGCCTACCTCTGCTTCGGGGCTACATTCGGCAGTTAGAAGCAGGCGGCTACGTGCGGCGCGAATCCTTTTTCCGGCGCGGCCCCCGGCTGTTGGGCCTCACGACTCCTGGCCACGTATTGGCTAGCCAGTGTGCTGCTCACATTTGCCGGGCCGCTCAACTCTTTTTAGATGGCGAAGCAGTGGGAACGGCCCCAGCCAGCACAAAGGCTCGCAGTTCAGGCCGCACCCGCACGTAGGGCAAAGGGTCGAACAGGGAGCACTCGCGCACGGTCTTTTGTACGGCTCGGCGCGTGTTGTGGCGCGGGTTGCTGGCCGCATTCCGGCATTTTTTAGCCGCCCGCCCATACCGCGCTTCGCTGCAATACTGCGCCCCCGCTGCCTGCCCTGAGATGTCGCGCCCGCATGTCTGGCAGCGGCGCACATCGGGCACGGGCGGGGTAGCCGGTTCTACCCCTATAGACAAGCTGTTAAAACCGGGACGGTTTGGCCGGGCGGGGGCGGGCGGGCAGTTAGTTAAAACCGGGATGGTTTGCGGGTGGGCTTTGAGCAGGTGCGGCAGGCAAGGAGCGGCCGTGCGTAGGTGCTCCCATCCGGCGGCCAGGCCAGCGGCGGCGGCTGGGGCCAGTAAGTCGGGCGCATACTGAGTGAGTAGCTCACGGTAGCGTTGGCGCTGCTTGCGTAGGCTCTCCGGGTGCTCTTTGCGTAGTGCCTGCCAGTAGTTAGGATGGCTGCCCGCCGTGAGCAACTGCCGCACGGGCTTGGATAAGCCGGCCGGTATGGAGGCCGCCGCGAATAGTACCTGGTCTAGTGCCTCGATGAGCATCGCGCCCAGGGCGGCCAACTTAGCGGGGTCAGTCAGGTCAGCCAGCGTGGCTACTCCGGCCCCGCTCAGCCATTCGGTGCGCCGGGTTTTCAACTCCACGCGCAACAGGGGCGCGGTGGCGGGATGGTGGTAGGCCGCTAGGTGGCGCTGCTTGTCGTATAGCTTCAAGTGGTACTGCTGGGCGGTGGCCTCCAGGAAATAGCCTTGGCCGCCGAAGTGGCTCAGGTCGAAGGGCAGCGTTTTGTAGAGCACGGCCCGGCGCAGTAGTTGGGTGGCCGGCGCGGGTAGCGGCACGTTCAGCCCAAACTCCAGTGCCCGCAGCCGGGCTTGCTCAGGGCGAAACTTGAACGAGTAGGCTAGTTCGGCAATGGTAGCGGCCACGGCCCACGCCGGAAACGGGCCGCCATTGTGCTGCCCGTGCCGGAGCTTATGCAGACTACCCTCGAAAGTGGCCCGCCCGCTGGGGTAGATGGTAAACAACAGGTTGCGGAAGGTGGCCTCGCTCCGTGGCGCGCACTCGCCTGTTTTCAGGTTAACCGGCGTGTAGAAGGTCAGGTCTGGGTGCGTCGTCCAGCCCCGGCCCACTTCCGGGGGCACTTCCACCTTCACAAAGTCAATCATCGGCCCGCTACTTGGTGGCTGTTGCTTCACCCCGCTGCCCGGCTGCTACCCACGCCAGCAACTCAGCTCGGTTGAAGTAGAGCTTATTACCGCGCTTGCTGTGCGGAATGCCCCGCGCCGATACCAAGGCGTACAAGCGCGGCTTGCTCAGGCGGGTTATCTGCTGCGCCAGTTCAATGCCGCCCACCTCGGGGGCGGGCGCGGCGGCCGTGGTGCGAAGGCAGTTTAAGGTATCCAACATCAATGCTTCCAGGTTGCTCAACCGGGCATTGATAGTTTCAAAAGGGTTGTTCATTGCTCCATCAGTTAGTTTGATGGGCAAATTTTTCAACCGCTAGGTGGCCTAAACCGGTTTAACCCGGTTACTATTTTCTAGCTTGTAATGTTTTCAGTTCACTTTCTGCTTGCTCTCGGGCTGTGCCACTAAGAAGCGCAACAACCCTTGCTATATCTTTAATCATATCCGACAGAGCCTTACCCTCTAATCTAATACGGTTAGTGGTATGGTGGGCTAGCGCATTGTAATATTGCATTAGTTTCTGGCCACTTGTTCGGCTGGAATAGCCAGCCTTAGCGGCGGCCTTAACTGCTTCGGTACTATCGAGGACCCGGCCCTCGTAGATGTGTAATAAGGCTACCTGGCGTAAGCTGAGCTTATCAGTGACTACTGGCATTTTATACCCCTCATACTCATCCAGCAAAACGCGAAAATGCAAGGCCCGCGCTAAACTTTGGCTAGTAGTACGGGGCGCGTTTGCTAGGGGGCGGGGGTCGAACTCAAATAACAGCTTGGACAGCCAAGTATTACCGGCTCGTGCGTCGCGCAGCATACGCACGAAAGGATGAAGTTCTTGCGACAATTCGGATAAGCGCTCCGCTAAATATAGCCTTTTGTCTGAGGCGCGGTCAAGGTGCCGTGCGTGTCGTTGGGCAAGCACTGCCGTTTCGTTCTCAAAAAATAGGGTGAACGTATTTCGCACCATACGAAGCCTCCGCAGTACATAAAGCCTGCTTACCAAACGTTGAGCCAAGCGGTCTGCCCGCACAGATTTTTCTCCATCAAAACGTGGTAAAAACTTCCCTTTCGTTCTTAGATTCAGCCTCTGAACCCGGTCAGGTCGAGATATTTCAATGGCCCGTTTATAGTAGAAATCCTCACAACTACTATAATACCAACGCCTGAAGCTATCGAGAGTAAGCCCGTTTATTTCGTTGGCAATCTCCCGTACAACGCCCGTGTAGTCAGCTATTGCATTGTAATAATCAGCGGTTTTCATAACCAGTCAGGTTTGGGCTACAACAATCCCTCAAAGGCCGAATCAACCAACTCCGAAGCGAAGGAATCCAGGTACACGGCCGTAACGGCTTCCGACTTGTGGCCCATCGCTTGCGCGATAATTGCCGTTTGGGTGCCGGCCTGTTTCAGCGTGGTGGCGAAGGTGTGACGGGCCACGTAGGTAGTGAGGGGGGTAGCAATGCCAGCCAGCTCGCCCAGCTCTTTCAAGTCCTTGTTGACTTGCCCCAGCATCTTGTGCAGGCGGTTTTGCACCTTGTGCGGGGTGCCGTGGCGGGCCTCATCGAGCATCGGAAACACGTAGCTGCTGGCCGTGGCGTAGGTCAGGGGCCGGTAGGCGGCCAGGATAGCGGCGGCCGGGGCCAGCAGCCGTAACGAGAACTTGCCGCCCGTCTTTTGGCGCACGTAGTGCAGGCGTTCGGGGTGGCCGGTGTCGGGTGCTTCGCCGCTCAGGTCGCGCCAACGCAGCTGAGCCAAGTCCACGAAATTGATACCGCCGCCGTAGAACGAGAACAGAAACACGGCCTTCGCCAGCCGTAGCCGGTCGCTGGCTGGCTCTAACGCTTCCAGCCGCCGCAGCTCGTCGCGGCCCACGGCGCGCTTAGCAGTACTCACGTCAAATTTGCCCACCTGAAACTTGTACTTCTCGGCCACGGTGCGGGCGAAGGGGTAGGCGTTGGCCCGCAACAGGCCGCCCGCGATAGCTTGATTGAGCACGGCCCGTAGGGTACGGAACCGATTGGATAGCGTGTTGTCGCTGGCCCCAGTGGCGCGTAGCGTTTGCTCCCATTCTTGGCAGAAAGGCCCCGTTACTCGGTCAAGAGGCACGTCGTAGCTAATGAGCCAGGCGGCGCGGGCCTGCTGAGTGCCCCGGCCGCTAGGCGGTGTAGGCGCGCCGGCCTCGGCCGCCAGGAACTTCGCCAACTGGTTGCCTAAGTCGCGGTACACAATTGCATTGCCTGACTGCCCGGTTTTAGTGTAGCCCGCACTTAGCTCGTCGCAGTAAGCAATGAGCTTCACCCGGCGCTGGGCTTTGCGGCCCTCAATGGCTTTGGCAGCCACGGCGGGCGCGTCGTGCTGTTCGTCGGCTTCGGCCAGCGCGTCGGCCGCGCCGCTATACTTGACCTCCCACTCGATTAACTTTTTCAGTAGCTTGTCGCGGTCTGGTTCGGGGTAGCTTTTGCGAACCTCTTTCTTGTCTGCGTTCCAGTATTTCGGCTGCAAGCTCAGGCCGGTAGACAAATACTTTAGCTTACGGTCTTTCGTAATCCGCACCATGAACGGATGCGACCCATCGGCCAGGGTTTTGTGGATGTAGTAAACGACCTTGACCGTTGCCTTACCCTCTTTGTGTTCCGTAGTTGCCATTTGCTCGCCCTAATGCTGGTTTAAACGCTGGTTTAAACAAATGTAATAGAAAGTGCGGTAACGACAATAAGCCGCAATAGGCTTAGAGTGCTGAAAACGGCCTTTTTTCTACCGTTAAGGGCTATTAGCAATTATCGATAAGGATAGGTCCTCGGCCTTACAAGCAGAGGGTCACTGGTTCGAACCCAGTATCTCCCACGTTGAGTAACACCCACTTAGCTACGAAGCTAATTGGGTGTTTTGCTTTTGGCTTAAACATTGATTTAAACAAGTGCCTTGCTTGTACTCACCGAGGCGATAAATTTTGGGAGGTTAGCTCAGTTGGTTTAGAGCGCTTGCTTCACACGCAAGAGGTCGAAGGTTCGAATCCTTTACCTCCCACCACTTAAAACAGCCACTTCGCTTCACGGCGAAGTGGCTGTTTTGCTTTTCAATTACCCGACGAATTACCCAGGGGTAGGCGCGTTCCGGGCCAGCGGGCCGCCCTAGTACTTTTGGCCGGGGCTCACGTCGGAATCTGCTTGCGCTACCTTTTATGCCCGAACTAATCTGGCTTGGCGAAGAGGCCATTCGTCACCACCACCTGGAGGTGCCTTACCGGCCCTTCGTGCCTACGGCCATCTTTGAGACCCCGGCACGGCCGCCGATTCGCCCTGGCACCGCATCATGCGCGGCGACAAGCTGGACGCGCTCAAAAGTCTGCTGCCCGAATTTAAGGGCCGCATGAAGTGCCTCTATATTGACCCGCCCTACAATACCGGCAACGAGCAGTGGGCCTACAACGACAACGTGAACGACCCGCGCCTGCTGGCCTGGCTGGGCCGCACCGTGGGCAAGGAAGCTGAAAACCTCACCCGCCACGATAACCGGCTCTGCATAGCTACCCCTATTTACCACCGTTTTTCAGGAGGTTCCACCGGGGTTTTGGCGGCTTGATAGGTTGAAGCTAGCGCGCAGAGCCGCCGCTGGTCCTGGCAATCGGCCGGCTTGCCGACGCGCCAGACGAACGGCGGCAAACGTCCGAAACTTCGCATCTTTGGCCCCGGTTAGGACGGCTGGAATACCAGTTGTGGGTCGGCCGCGCGTTATGGGCCACCGGGGACCTTTTTTCTATGGCTAAATTCGATGATGCGGCCCTTGACGCGCGCCTGACGCAACTGCGCCAGACCGATGCGGCGGCGTTTATCGAACAGCTATTCAAGACCTTTTATGCGCCCCTGGGCGGCCTGGTGTACCGCGTGGTGCCCGACCGAGCGGCGGTGGAGGACATTGTGCAGGACGTGTTTTTGCGGGTGTGGCAGGGGCTGGCCACGCTGCCGGCCATCGACTCGCACCGCGCTTACCTCACGCGCATGGCCCTCAATGCGGCCCTGCGCTACCAGCAGCGCGCCCAGCGCCAGGTAGCCTGGGACGATGCGCCCCCCAATACCGCCCCGCAGGCCCCCGACGCGCTGGCCGAGCTGCACGCCAGCGAAACGGCCGCAGCTATAGCCGCCGCCCTCAACCACTTACCCCCGCAGTGCCGCCTAGTGTTTGAGCTGAGCCGCTACGAGGAGCTGAGCTACCAGCAGATAGCGGAGTCGCTGGACATCTCGCCCAAAACCGTGGAGAACCAGATGGGCAAGGCGCTGCGCATTATGCGCCGCGAGCTCGCCGGCGTGCTCAAAAACCTGTATGGGCTGCTGCTGTGGCTGGCGGCGTGGCGGCTGCTGGGGCCGCTACCCCCCGGCGGCGCGCCGGTGGCGGCCGGCCACGCGCCCAGCAACTATTTTTGGACTTTGCGTAGGGGTAGCGCGCCCGCTCGGTATCCTATGAGTAGCCCTGCCACCACTTTGTGCCGTCCGCTTCGATGATGCCATTTTACCCTGACCCTGCCGACGCCCCCTGGGCCCTGCTTGCGCGCCACCTGGCCACCCAGGCCACGGCCGACGAGCGGCGGGCGCTGCGCGAGTGGGTGCGGGCCGACCCTACCCACCTGCAAATCCTGACCACCGTGACCCGCGCCTGGGAGCGGGCGGGCGAGGCGCAGGCAGGGTCCGTACTCTTCACGCCCGCCGAGGTGGAGGCGGCCTGGCAACGGTTTCGGCCGCTGCTGGCTGGGCCGGTGCCGGTGGCTGCCCCGGCCCCTACCCCCGCGCCCGCGCCGGTAGTGCGCCCACTGTGGCCGGTGCGGGCGGCGGTGCGCTGGCAGCTGGCGGCCGGGCTGGCGCTGCTGGTGGGCGCGGCGTATGCCCTCACGGAGCGCTTTGTGGTGCGGCACCCCGTGCCCACGGTGGCCTACGTGAGCGGACCCGGCCGCCGCGTGGTGCACCTGCCCGATGGCAGCACGGTGTGGCTCAATGCCCGCTCGCGGCTGCGCTACACCGGCCTGGGGGCCGGGGCCAGCCACGGCACGCGCGCCGTGTCGCTCACGGGCGAGGCATTTTTTGAGGTAGTGCCTAACCTTGACCGGCCGTTTCTGGTGAGCACCGCCACGGCGCGGATGCGGGTCACGGGCACGGCCTTCAACGTGCGGGCCTTCGCCGCCGAAGACTCGGTGGTGGTGAGCGTGACGCGCGGCCAGGTGTGGCTGCTGCACCCTGCGGCGGCCGACAGCGTGCTGCTGGCCGCTGGCACCCGCGCCGCCCTGCACGCGGCCGATGCCCCCGGCCGCGTGGCCACCGCGCTGCGCTGCGCCCCCCTCACCGACTATAATTTCCGGGCCTGGCAAACCGATACGCTGCGCTTTCAGGATGTGGCGGTGGCGCGGGTGGCGCGGGCCTTGCAGGCCACTTTTGGCACCACCGTGCGCATAGCCAGCGCCGGGCTGGCGCGCTGCCGCTTCACGGGCACGTTTGCGCGGCCGCAGCCGGCACAGGTGCTGGCCGTGCTGGCGGCGGCCACCGCCAGCCGCCTCAGCGCCGATGGCGGCGGCTACGTGCTGACCGGGCCGGGCTGCGCCGCGCCAGCCGATTCCGTCACTATGAAAGCTGCCTTGTGAGCCGGCGGCCGAAAAACCGGCTGGCGCGCCGCTGGGCCGGCGTGCTGCTGCTGGCCAGCTTGTTGGCCGGGGGCCAGTGGGCGGCGGGCCAGGCCCTACCCCCGGTGCTGCGGCGCACGGTGGCCCCCACGCCCGGCAACCGGCCGCTGGGCGCGGTGCTGGCCGAGCTGTCGCGCCAAAGCGGGCTGCCTTTCAGCTACAGCAGTTCGCTCGTGCCCACGGCGGCGCGCTGCGCGCTGCGGCCCGGCCCGGCCCGGCCGTTGGGCGAGGTGCTGCGCGAAGTGCTGGGGGCCCGGCATCTCACCTACGGCCTGCTCGACGGCCAACTGGTGCTCTGGCCCGACCACGTAGCCGCACCTCCTAACGCATTGGCCGTGAATGGCTATGCCACGCCGCCGGGCCAGCCTGCCGGCAGCCCGCTGGTTCCCGAGGCTTCTGCTTCAGCGGCAGTTTCCCGCACTGCTGCTCCTCTTTTGCGGCCCCTGGCGGCGGCCGCGCGCGCTGGCGTTGCGGCCAGCGCGGCCCGGCCGGCTGGCAATTCGCGCTACTTAGCCTCAGGCCCTAAAAAAGCCCTGGCGGCGCGCGCCCTACCCCCCGCCACCGGCACCAACCCGAGCGGCCGACTGGCCGGTCGGCCCGGCACCGCTCGCGCTGCCCCGCAGGCAACCACGGAGCTGCTAGCCAAAGCTGCGCACGGCAAAGCTGGCCACCTACCCACGCGGGCCGGGACGACTGGTGCTGAGTCGTTGGCTACGGCGGGGCGCGCGCGGCCGGCATCGTCCGCGCTTGCCAGCCGAGGCCAGGGCCCGCGCCTTGCCCCGAGCCCCGCCGGCCGCCGCACTGCGGCGGGGGCGGCGGCCACGGTGAGCCCGGCCGCGTCGCTGGCCCGGCTGCCGATGCGCCCGGTGCCGCTCGCGACGCTGGCGCTGGTTGGCGCTCCCACTCTCTTGTCGGCCGGGCCCGCGCCAGCTGCCGCAGGCAGGCCCGCGGGAAACAAGCCGCCGCGCACGGCGGGCTATTTTCTGCGTCGGGCTTATTTGCACGGCGAGGTGTGGGGCAGCGAAAGCCTACCCCTCAGCGCGGCCGCGAAGCTGGGCACGCAGCGGATTTATCTGATGCTGGGGGCGGCCACCGGGCCGTTTGGGCGGGGCGGGCTGGTGGGGGGGGTAGGCCTGGGCACGGCCGGCGCGGCGCGGGGCCGCTTCACGCCCAGCCTCGATGTCATTTACTGGTTTTTGGCCGGCGACCGCGACGACGACGACGTATCCCACGCCGCCCTGGCGCAGCTGCGGCCGGCCCTGGCCTGGCAGCTGCGCCAGGGCGGGCCAATACAGCTGTTTGGCGGCCCCACGCTCAACCTGGCCACGGCCCGCCACAACGGCAGCCGCCGCTGGAGCTTCGGCCAGGACCAGTGGCTGTGGGCGAGTGATACGGATGACCAGACCATCACCCGGCTCTGGCCCGGCGTGCAGGTCGGCCTGCGCTTTTGATAGTGCCGCCCGGTTAGGCTGCTGCCAGCCCTAAACAACGGATTGGAAGAGCAGGAGATGAGCTGTAAAAAACTAGCATGGAGCTACTTACCAAAGCCACTGCGCCCCCGCGCGGCCCGCGGCGACGGACCCGGTCGGGGGCACGCTCCAGCCGGCCAGGTCGCGGATGAGCTCCTCCAGCGTAGTGGCCGACAGGCTGGCTTCGAGGCCCGCCAGCATTAGCTGCGGCTCGGATAGGCGGCGCTTGCGGGCCGATAATTGGTCAAGGTCGGGCAGGACCAGGAACCGGGACACCGGGCTGCCCAGCGGGCGGTAGTCGGAGGAATAAGGGGTAGCCATAACCGTGGGTTGCTTGAGCGGGGGGGGGTAGGGCGGGGCACCGCACGGGCGGTAGCAGTAGTAAGAGGCGGCCGCCGCCGCCTACCCCTACGCACCTGACCTATAATTTTTAATTAATTGACTATCAGCAATAAACTACCCTACCCATCACGTAGCAAAGAATGAAAACGAACGTCATTCCGAGCTTGCCGAGGAATCTCGCCCGTAGCCGTTCGTGCCTCGTTCCACGACGCGGGCGAGATTCCTCAGCAAGCTCGGAATGACGTTCGTTTTCGCCCCTGGCTCCCTAGAAACTATAATTTCAGACTTAGGGCATGACGAAGCCCAGGTCCACAGTCACGATGTTGGCCGCGAGGCCGGTGGTTTGCCAGTAGTGGCCGTAGCGTAAATCCAGTGATTTGAACTTGGCAACCCTACCCCCAAAGGGCGTTTTGAAGCGCCCCAGGCCGTAGAGCGGGGCGTAGCGGAAACCCAGGCCCACCTTTTGGGCCGTGAAGGCCGACAGGTCGTAGTCGGAGGTATAATATTCATCCGTAACCGAGTGGGCCAGGTAGGGCGCGAAGTAGGTCGCGGCCGTCTGGGTATGGTAGCGGTAGAAGGGATAGAGCGCGAAAAACGGCGACACTTTCACCGGCGCTTCCAGCTCGAAGGTGTGCGCCCGGATGCCGAAATTATCGTTGTAGAAGCGGTAAAAACCCCGGATTTGCACCAGGTCGGTGGCGTAGTAGTTCAGGCGCAGGCCCACGGGATACTTGTTGCGCAGGCGGGGCAGCAGCTCGGTTTTGGCGGTGCCCAGGGTGCCGGGCGTGCCCAGCGTGGGGCTGCTATCATAGAAATAAACCCGGTGAAACGGCGTGCTCAGCAGTCCGCGCTGGCTCACGAGTTCGGTGCTCACGGCCAGCTGCAGGCGCTGGTTGATAACCTGCGAATACACGATAGTCAGGTTGTAGCTCTGGCGGTTATCGAAGCCCGAGCCGTGGGCCTGGTTGCCCTTGCCGGTGGTGCCGGTGCGCAGCTCTACGGGCAAAATCAGCGTCACCTGGTCCAGGTACACCTGCCCGGCCACGCTCAGCTCGCGGTTGCCGTTGCGCGAGCCGTGAGTCCAGGAGCCGGCCAGGTTAAACGACTGGTAGTCATATTCTTTGGAAGCCCCGCCGCCCACGCCCACAATGGTGCGCTTGTCCTTCAGGGTGCGGTTATAGCCCAGGTCGATGTGGTAGCGCGTGTCGTTGGACGAGGGCGAGGATATTACCTGGTCGATGCGGTCGGTCGAAGCCGAGGCGTAGTGGTCGAAGCCTACATTGGCCGTGAAGCGAGCCACCGAATCGAGCGGCAAGTTCAGGATAATAGTGGGCGCCACGTCGGTAAGGTGCTGCGTGCCAATGCCGCCCTCCACGGCCCCGTGGTTGCCATTTTGCTGGTAGTAGCTGGTGATGAAGTCCACGTCGGTTTCCCCCACCGACACCCGCTCGTGGTTGGCCACCGAGGCCGAGGCTGGAATGCCCGAGCCGTCGAGGCGGTTGGGATTGGGGACGCCCTGGGCCAGGGTGGCCAGCGGGGCAAAAAGGAGAAGACCGAAAAGTATATTTTTCACTAACGCGTAAATTAGGTAAGTAGCCGGAATTAAACAGCAGGCAGAAAGGCCGTATTAGCCTGATAATCAAGTAAAAAACGCAAATTTTATTACTTTTTGCTTACTACTTATAAATGAATTAAAAATTCAGGACTGCGCCCTGCGGCAGCACTTGACGCCGCCGGTATGCTGAATTCATTATTAGAATCAGTTGCAGCCGCAGCCGCCGCCTACTTTGCCGCCGTTGGCGCCGCCCCCACCCTCGCGGTAGCTCTCGAAGTTGACTTCGGAGGTTTCGACTTTGCGGGTGGCCAGCTTCATATCCTCGTCGTTGAGGTAGGCTTTCTGGTAGGCGGCCACCGACACGCAGCTCGGGAGCAGGGCGCTGGCAGCCAGCAGCAGGCCCAGCAAGGCCGGGCGGAAGGGAAAAGGCTTCATAGAATAGCGGCGCGAAAAGAGGGGGGTAGGAGCGGCCCGGTGCGGCCTAACTCGTGATGGTGAGGATGTTGCCGCTCTGCGCCACGGTGTATTGGCGCAGCCCGCCCGGCGAGGGGCCGCTGACCACGCCGCCGCTCAGGTTGAAAATGGCGTTGTGATTGGGGCAGATAAAGCGGTTCTGCGACGGGTTGAAATATACGCTGGTGCCCTGGTGCGGGCACGATGCCTGGAAGGCGAGGTAGGTGCCGGCCGTGGTTTTGGCCACGATAATGGCGCGGCTATCAACGTAGATGTAGCCCAAGGTAGCGTCGTTGAGCGGCGCGCTGGTGGTGGCCGTCAGGTCCACCGTGAGGTTGACGCCGGTGGCGGCGGCCACGGGCGTGGGGTTGCTGCCCGCGCTGTTGCCGCAGCCGCCCAGGCAGGCCGAGGCCAGCAGCGAAGCCGCCCCGAGCCCGAAGAGCTGCATGAAATCTTTACGGTTCATTTCCGAAGTATTTGCCATCGCTAAAGCACGGGAAAAAGGGTGAAGCGTAAAAGAAATATCACTAGCGTAGCTGGTAAAAGCTTGCCTGCCCAGCCTGGCGGGCAGCTTTGGTAGTAAGAGCCACCAAACTCCGCCTACCCCCACGCCCTCCCGCAATTTATTTTACCCGGCCCAACGCGTTGCACTGATTAGGCTGACTATCAAACTAGCGCAGTTCACAAGTCCGTGTGCACGAACCTGAAATTTGCTGTCATAGGCATCATATAGCCAGTATCAGTCCGGCATTCCGGGCTTGCCAAGGAATCTCGCCCGCGTTGTCGGACACTGCCCGAACGGCCCGCGCGCAATTTTTCGGCAAGCTCAGCATGACAGGATGATGCCTGCCTGAACAGCTCCACCAGAGCGTCAACTACGCTGCTCAGCGAACACGCGCGCCGCCCCAAAATGGCCGGGCCAGGGCGGCGGGGTGGCCAATGGCAACGAGGGCGGCGGCGCTGTAGCGGAAGGACTCGAACCTTCAGGAAGTGGTTAGGCGGCGCGGGCGGCGCTTTATCCCGAGCCTTCACCCCCGAGAGAGGAGGGCGTGTCTGCCAGTTTCACCACGCTACAAGAATACGCCGGCGGCAAAGCAGCAGCAAAATTGGCCGGACTAGCGGCGGCAGAAAATGAGCAAGCTCACTTTCGAAAGTGACGCGTGGCATTTGGCCGGGCCCGCCCCACGGCGAATTTTGATGCCTTGTTCTCCCCGTCTTTGCCCAGCAGCCCTACCCCCTTGGCAGAGCTGAGGCGGCACCGGCCACCCCGCCCTTTTCCCTTCCCGCCCATGCTTTCGCGCGTTTTCGCTTCCTGTCCTGGCTATCGCGGCGCGGGCAGGGGGGTTGGGCTGCTGCTGCTGGCGCTGCTGAGCAGCCAGGCCAGCTGGAGCCAGCGCCCCCAGCCCTCGCGCAAAATTGCGCTGCCGGCCGGCACCGACAAAAAAGAGCTCTCGCCCAAGCAGGTGGATGAAGCCCTGCGCCTATTCTTGCGGGCCGATTCGCTGCAACAGGCCAGCCGGGTGCAGCCGGGCCTGGAAGCCGATGCTGAGGGCTTCGTGCTGGACCAGACTATTACCAAGCCGGGCCATGATTTCTACGAGCTGTTCTACAGCTCGTTGCAGGCCGTTACGGGCCTGGGCGACTATACCATCACGCTGAGCGAGCGGCCCATTCGGGGCACGTCGTCGCTCATTTCGATGAACGTGAACGATACCGAGCTGCTCGAAATACCCCTGCCCACCCGCATCGAGCAAATTGAAGAGGCCGTGGCCGCCGCCGTCGAAACGGCCGGCGACTACCTCACCGAGCAGCAGACCCTCAGCACCCAGATGGAAACCGTGCATCCGACCTCCGCCGCTTCGCCTACCCCCGCCCCGCCGCCCAAGCACTAGCCGGCCGCGGCCCCACCCCAACCTACCCTACCCCCACCTCTCTTCACTACCTGCTATGAACAAACATTTTCTCGTACTGCTGCTGCTCGTGCTGGGCAGCGCGGCCCGCCCGGCCCAGGCCCAACGCTTTGTATATACGCCGGTGAACCCGGCTTTTGGCGGCAACACCTTCAACTACAGCTGGCTGCAAGCCTCGGCCACGGCCCAGAACACCACCGTGGACCCGGCTTCCGCTGGCCAGAACGCCACCGCCAACCCGCTCACCCAGTTCAGCGCCAACCTCAACCAGCAGGTGCTTTCGCAGCTCACCAACCGGCTGCTGACCTCGCAGTTTGGCCAGGGCGCCATCAAGGCCGGGTCCTACACGGTGGGCACTTACCAGATTCAGGTAACGCCCGGCGGCAACGGGGTAGTGGTGACGGTGGTGGACTCCGGCACCGGCAACCAGACGACCATCACCATTCCTAACGGCTTGTAGGTCATATGCTTGCCACCTGCCTACCCCAGCCTACCCCCCGCCGCTGGCCCTGGGCCGCGCGCGGCCTGCTGGCCGCCGCGCTGCTCACGGCCAGCAGCTGCGTGCCCTACCTGCACCAGCACCTGCTGGCGCCGCAACCCGCCCGCCTGGGGGCCGAGGTGGCCGGCAACGAGCCGTGGCACCAACTGCCCGCCCCCGCCGGCAAGACGGTGGTGGCGGTGTACAAGTTTCGGGACCAGACGGGCCAGTACCGCCTCCAGGACAACGGCACCAGTTTCTCCACCGTCGTCACGCAGGGCGCTACCAGCATTTTGCTGCGGGCCCTGGAAGAGTCGCGCTGGTTTGAATCGATTGAGCGCGAAAACATCGGCAACCTGCTGAATGAGCGCAAGATAATTCGCTCGGCGCAGTCCGAGTTCGCGGCCCAGACCGGCAAGCAGGCGTTGCCGCTGGCCTCGATGCTCTTCGCCAGCATTATTCTGGAGGGCGGCATTATCTCCTATGATTCCAACATCATTACGGGCGGCGGCGGGCTGCGCTACTTCGGGTCCGGTGCCTCGGGCCAGTACCGGCAGGATAGGGTGACGGTGTACCTGCGGGCCATCAGCACCAACACGGGGCGCATCATGAAAACGGTGTACACGTCCAAAACCATCCTGTCGCAGCAGGTGAGCGCGGGCGTGTTTCAGTTCGTGGATTTCAAGCACCTGCTCGAAACCGAAACGGGCTTTACCTACAACGAGCCCAGCGAGATGGCCGTGAAGGAGGCTATCGAGAAGTCGGTGCAGGCCCTTATTATGGAAGGCGTGCAGGACCGATTCTGGGCCCCGCGCGACACGGCCGAAGCCCACGGCCCGGCCATGCGGACCTATCTGCGCGAAAAAACCGAGAACCTGAACATCGACGAGCTGGGCCGGGTGCAGCAGCCGCGCCGCGCCGCCGTGGGCCTGCGCCTGGCCGGCGCCGCGCAGCGCTACTCGGGCGACTACAGCAACCCGCAGCTGCGGCCCGCCATTGAAGCCAGCCTGCACGTGCAGGTGAACCCGGCCTGGAGCCTGTTTGCCACCGGGGGCCGGGGAGGGCTGGCGGCGGGGGTAGGCGGCAGCTCCTTCGACCAGACCTTTCTATACGCGGAGGCGGGCGCGCTGCTGCGCCTGCTCCCGCGGGACCGCCTCACGCCCTACCTGCTGGCCGGCGGCGGCGTTACGCGGCGCGAGCGGCGCACCGACACGCCGTATAACACGCTGCCCCACGCCGTGGTGGGGGTAGGGCTCGAATACCTGGTGACCAACCGCCTGGGCGTGAGCGCGCAGCTCGATAATCACCTCTACTTCAACGACCAGCTCGACCTGCTGGCGCGAGGCAGCTACAACGACTACTACTGGGGTGCCCGCGTGGGCGCGGTGTTTTACCTGGGCCGGCTGGGCGGGCCGGCGGGGCGGCCCCGCTAGCCGGCAAAACCTCCGGCGTACGTATTTATACCTGGTACGATATCATTTTAGAGAGAAAGTTTTTAAAATTACTCCCTTTGGGGTATTGATTCTAGGTTACTACCCCCAATACCTTTGACTTATTCTTCCGGCCGGAGAATGTCTCTCTCATCCCCTACCACTTCAACTACCCAACCTCATGAATACGCTTAAACTCAAACTGCTCGCCGCTTCCCTGTTCGCTTGCTCCGCCGCGTTTGCCCAAACCCCGCGCACTACCCCCTACGACCTTGGCACGGCTCCCGGCCCTAATAATGGCGTGGGTGCTTCTACCAGCCGCTCGACTTCTGCGCGCGGCGTGTCGTTCACCAACGACTCCTACGTGCTGCAGAACGGCCCCAGCCAGTATGCCAAGGTGGACCAGAGCGGCGGCGGTGCCGGCAACTCGGCCGACATCATTCAGAATCTGGCCAACGACCCGTCTGACTTCGGCATGGACGCTACTCAGACCCAGATTCACAGCGGCACAGCCGGCCGCAACAAGGCATTTGCCCGCCAGGATGGCGACCGCAGCGTGTCTATCCAGTACCAGCAGGGTGGTGGCAACACGGGCAACGTGTACCAGGATGACGAGGACTTCAACTACGCCACGCAGTCGCAGATTGGCGACAACAACCGGGCCGGCATCACGCAGAACAGCGGCGATAACTACGCCAAGCAGACGCAGCAAGGCAACAACAACTACGCTACCACGCAGCAGCAGAACTACGCCAGCTCCAGCACCATTGCCCAGACTGGCAACATGAACACGGCTATCGTAAGCCAGCGCTAGTCGCTTCCTACCCGGCCGTTCGGGCCGGCCTGACTACAGCCGGGCTCCGGGCTGGCAGCTTGCCAGCTTGGAGCCCGGCTTGATGGCTGCTTAACCCTGGCTTTGAGTACAACCGTTTTTTTCCTAAACCTCTACTAGTATGAAAACCTGCTGGTTACTACTGCTACTTTGTTTGGGCCTCGGGCATGTGGCCTGGGCGCAAGCCCCCGGCACAAGCCAGGCCGCCACGGCCGAGCAGCGCCTGGCCGAAGACCTGGGGGTGGACCGCCTGCGCAACGCGCTGCTCCTGCCCGCTTCCGACGCGCGCAACACCACTTCCTTGCTGCAAACCGGCACGGCCAACACCGCCACTATCGACCAGACCAGCCTAGGCACGCCGGCCAACCAGGCCGCCGTGGTGCAGGCCGGCGTCGGCAATGGCCTGACGCTGAATCAGGCGGGCCTCGGCAACCAGGCGACCTTTGGCCAGACCGGCAACGCCAACCAGGCCACGCTGCGCCAGTCGGGCAGCAGCAACACCATTGATGGCCAGGTGACGGGCGACGACAACGCGCTGGACGTGCAGCAGCAGGGCCAAGGCAACCGCTACTCGACGCAGCTCACGGGCAACCGCGGCCGCTACACCATCGAGCAAATTGGCAGTGGCAACAGCCTGACGCAGCGCGAAACCTCCACTACTACCCCCCTGCCCGGCTATAGCGTGCAGCAGCAGGGCAGCGGGATGCACCTGACCATTGAGCAGGGCAAGGTATTTCCGTAGCGGGCCGCGCGGTGCCGCTTTGCTTTTTTCTACGCCCTATCTACCTCTTACTATGAAACTTACTTTGCTACTGGCCCTGGTGGCGTGGCCGGCCCTGGCGGCTTTGCAAGCCAGCCCGCCGTGCCTGGCCCACCTGGCGCTGCACGAGCAGGATGGCCTGCTGCACATCACGGGTAGCTGCCGCAGCCAGTTGGCGCAGGCGGCGCAGTACCGCTATGAGCTGCGCACGCAGCGCGCGGGGCGGGCGGGCCAATCCACTACTACCCAGGGCGGGCGCTTTGAGCTGCCAGCGGGCCAGGAGGTGACGCTTTCGCAAGTGAGCCTTAATGCTGGAGCCGATGCGCACTATCACCTGCACCTGCTGGTGTACGATGCCACTGGCCACGCCGTGGCCCAGGACTCGGCCAGCCGATGATTCCCTCCCCCCCTCCCTCCGACTCAGGCAGCAGTGCCTGAGTCTTTTTGAGTTTATACCGGCCGGGCTTTTTTGCCCTACCCCCTCGCGCTTCTCCCACCCTCCCCACTCCTTCTTTCTATGAATGCAACCAAATACTTTTTTCTGATAATCAGCTGGTTAATGCTGGCCGGCTGCACCGAAACCACCGTGGAGCCTACGCGCTACGGCACGCTCACGGGCACGGTGCTCGATGCCCGCAACAGCCAGCCGCTGGCCAATGTCGTCATCACGACCAACCCGGCCACGAGCAGCTATATTACGGATGCAAAGGGGCAGTTTAGCATTGGACAGGTGCCCACCGGGGCCGTCAACGTAACGGCCCACAAGGCCGACTATACGGACCAGACGACCAGCGTCACGGTTACGGAAGGTCAGAATCAGAACGTGGCTTTGATACTGGCCAAAACTGCCACCAGCACCACTACCCCCAACTCCCCCGCCCAGCCCAGCCCGGCCAACGGCGCCACCGGCCAGCCCATTCAGCTTACCCTGGCCTGGCACTCGGTGGGCACGGCCAAGAGCGACTCGCTGCGCTACTCGGTGGTGCTCTATGAAAGCAACAACCTCAACCAGCAAAACCTGCTCACCAATGCCCGCGACTCGACCGTGCAGGTGAATTTGCGCTACAACACTACCTATTTCTGGCAGGTCACGGCCACGAATATGTCGGGCACCGGCAGCAGTGTGCGTTCGCCGGTGTGGACCTTTCAGACGGCGGCCCTGCCCGACAACCGCTTCCTGTTTGTGCGCCTGACGGGCCTCAACTCGGACATTTATTCGTCGAATAAAACCGGCGGCGACCTGGTGCGCCTCACCAGCGAGGCCACCACCGAAACCGCCCCCCAGCTCAGCCCCAACCGCGACCTGATTGCCTACACTTCCAACGAAACGGGCCAGTTTCAGCTCTATACCATGAACCGCGACGGCTCAAACCGGCGGCGCATCACCACACTCGCTGTGGAGGGCTACAACAACGCCGGCCTGGGCTACCGCTGGTCGCCCGACGGCGCGCAGCTTATTTACGCGCACTACAATCAGCTCTACCGCGTGAACCGCGATGGCACGGGCCTGCAGCTGCTGGCCACCGCGCCCGCCGACCGCCACTTCCGCGAGTGCGACTGGACGGCCCAGAACGGCGGCCGGCTGGTGGTGCAAACCATTGGCGTAAATGCCTACGACGCTGAATTATACCTGCTCAACACCGATGGCAGCGGTGCCGTCCTGCTGGTGGGCAACCTGCCGGGCCGGCTCGACTCGCCGAGCTTCAGCGTGGATGGCAGCCGGGTGATGTACACCCGCGACGCCGCGGGCTTCGACAGCCCCACCGGGCGGCAGCTCGACGCGCATATCTTCACCCAGCGCCTCGACGGCAGCACCCTGCTCGACGTGACGGCCACCAGCAGCAACGGCGGCGGCAGCAGCGGCACTCCCAAAGCGACGGGCACCAATGACCTGAACCCGCGCTACTCGCCCGATGGCTACTCCATCATCTTCGTCAACCAGGTCAACGATAACCTCACGCCCGGCGAAATCTGGACCGTCGATGCCAGCGGCACGTCCCGCACCAAACAGTTCGCCAACGCCGCCCTACCCGACTGGAAATGACTAATAACTAACTGCTGTTACGCGACGGGCAGTAGCGCGAACTTTGTAGTTCGCGTCCCCGCGCCGTTCTACTGGCTTTAACGGCGCGGGGACGCGAACTACAAAGTTCGCGCTACTGCCCGCTGCCATCTCGAATAAGATAATGCGTAACAGCAGTTACTAATGACGGACTACTAATTACTAATGACCATCTAAATATCATTAGTCACTAGTCATTCTTCCTCTATACCATGCCCAGGCCCAGGTGCGCCAGGCGCTGGCTGATGTCGTTGGACTTGATTTTGCGCTGGATGTTGCGGCGGTGCGTCTTCACGGTGAAGTAGCTGATAAACAGCTTTTCGGCGATGGCCGCGTTGGTCGCGCCAGCCAGGATGAGGGCCAGGATTTCCTGTTCGCGGTCGCTCAGCTCGTCGTCGGCGCGCTTGCCCTTGCGGGCGGCCAGCCAGGCCGCAAAGTCGGGGTGGTCGAGGCTGAAGCGCACGTCGGCGGTAGTTTTGTGGGCCGTGATGTCGGTGAAGAGACTGGCCGTAGCCAGCGGGCGGCCCTGCGCATCCTGGGCCAGAATAAAGTTTTGGCGCAGCACGTGCAGGTAGTGCCCCGCCTGGCAGCGCAGCCGGTAGTCGATGCTGAAACACGGGGGGGGTAGGGCCAGCGCGGGGCCGCACTGCTGCAAAAACTCGCTGGCCAGCGCCGAGGCCTGCCCCACGGCCGGGCGGTCGTCGGGGTGCGTGGCCTCGTAAAGCTGCGTCAGGCTGAGCTGCTCGGGGGCGTAGCCCAGCAGGCGGCTCGTGCCGGGGCTGCTGTAGCAGCACTGCTGCTGCCAAACTTCAAAAACCACCAGGAACTGACTGGCAAACAGCCGACCAGTCAGCTGCTCGGCGGCCTGCCGCACGCTGCCCGGCGCAGGGGGGGTAGGGCCGGCGGGGCGGGCACCGGCGCATCAAAAGGCAAAAGCATGGGGGCGGGAAGGGGAAGGGCAAAGGTGCCCCTACCCTCCGCCTGTGGCATTGACGAGCGTCATTACCCAAACTGACCTTGGTCAGCTTTTTACGCCGCCGCTTTAGTCAAACTGGGTGGCGATGGCCACCAGCTGCTGGGGTGCCAGAATGGTAATGGCGCTGCCCCGCGTGGTGACCATGCCCTCGTGCTTAAACTCGGAGAGCATGCGCGTGGTGGTTTCCTTGGTGGTACCCATGAGCGCGCCTAGGTCCTCGCGCGAGATGGCGATGGTGAAAGGCTGGGCGTCGCCCTCGGCCCGGTAGGTGCTTTGCAGCAGCAGCAGGGCCTCGGCCAGGCGCTCGCGCACGGGCTTGTAGGCCAGGTGCAGCATGCGGGCGGCGTTGGTGCTGAGGGCGTCGGCCAGCAGGTGCAGCAACCCGCTATTAAACTGCTGATTATTACCCATTCGCACGCTCAGCACGGGCTTCGGAATGAGGCACACCGTGCAGTCGCTCAGGGCCACGGCCGAGGTTGTGTGCGGGGTGCCGGCCACCAGGGCGCGGTAGCCCAGCACGTCGCCCGCTTTGCCCAGGCGAATAATCTGCTCCTTGCCATCGCCGCCCGATTTCGTGATTTTAATCTTGCCCTGATGCACGCAATAGAGGCCGGCCGCGCGGGTGCCTTCCGCAAAAATCATCTGGCCCGCCGCGTAGTGCTGGCTGGTTTTGGCCTGGGAGATGGCCGTGATGTCGGCAGTGGTGCAGCAGTTGAGCAGATTGTGGCGGCAGCTTGAACAGTTTTGACAGGTGGGAGTAGCTAAGCGGTTCATAGAGAGAGAGGGTAGGGAAGAGCAGAGTAGTCAACCCCACGAACGCGCGGGGCGCAGGCGGGCTAGTTGGCGCGATGCGGGCCAGGGCCATAGAGCGGCTGGAAAGCCTCGGCCCGGCTGATTTCGCCATTGAGGTAGCGCTGCAGGCGGTGCTGGCTGCCAGGCTGCGGCACCTGCCCGCCAAAGGCCTGGCAGAGCAGCGCGTTTTCGACTTCGCGCAGGCGGGTAGCGTAGGCAAGCTGGTCTTCGGGCGACTGCACCGTGGCGGTGGCGAAATCAAATTGCAGGCCTGGAGTTAAGTAGGTAAGTGCCATGTTTTCAGAGAGAAGGAGATAAGAAGAGCGGTCGAAGGAAGCTGGCCCGCGGGCAGGCAGCAGCGGCAGAAAGGTCCGGCGTAGGGTAGAAATGCCGCGCCCGCATCGAGCGGGCAGCGCCGGGGCGCGGGCGTTAGGGCGGATAGCTGGTATGCTGGCGGAAGGGGCATCCCGCGGGCCTGGCTAAGTTTTTCATAGTAAAAAGAGAGCAGAAACTCCGAGTGGTTCGCGCCTGCCTGGCTCAGCGTTAATGGCTACAACCCCCGCTACGCTACCCCCACCAAGCCACCATAGCACGCATGAATAGCCGGCAAGAGATAAAACTATTTTGCCGCGTCCTGGCGGGCACCCGGCTACTGACCAGGGAAACAGCTTGTTTAACCGCTAAGAAGCAAGTAGCTAACAGGCAGTTTGCTTGGTGAAAAAACAGTGAGTAAAACTACCGATTTAGTTTTGAGTGGCGCTTTATACTAGCTGAATTTCGCTTTTGCATAGCTGAAAACTATTTTGCGCTATCTAAAGAAAAATTTGCACATGCCCAATCCAGGTATTTATACCTGGCTTATAGTTAAGCTTAAAAACTACGAGCTGCGCAGGGCTTGCAGCAGCTCGTCCTGGTAGGGCTTGGCTAGCGGCACTTCGTGGCCAGCCAGCAGCAGGGTGCCACCTTCCACGCTGTCAATCAGCTCGGGGTTAACAATATAGGAGCGGTGCACGCGTCGAAAATGCGCGAAAGGCAGCCATTCCGCGATGCTTTTCAACGTCAGGTGCACGATGTGCTTGCAATGCGCCGTCACGAACACCGAGTAGGTTGACATGGCTTCGATGTAGAGCACCTCGTCGAAATTGAGCCGCACCAGCCGGTTGTTCACCTTCACAAACAGCCAGCGCCGCCGGCGCGCTCGTGAACGATGCCAACCGACAGAGGGTGGGCGTGAGGTCAACATAATAAGCCAGGCGGGTCATATCCAGCTCATTATCGTCCACGATAACGCACGTGAGCGGGGGCAAGCCGGTCGTGGAGCAGGTCGTTGGAGCTGGCTAAATATAGAGGTTTTTTCGCAAAAAAAACGTGCCTACCCCCCGCTTTCGCGGCAGCGCGCGCCCAACGACTACTCAGCTTTAGCGAGCCGGCACGGCGTGGGTGGGGGCGGCCATCGGGTCGTGGGCCGCCAGGTATTGGTGGCGCCATATTACCCAGGTGAGGCCAATGGCAGCGCTCACCACCAGCAGGATATGCACGATACGCTCCTGGCGCGCGATGATGTCGAAGCGTTTCATGGGGGTAGGCCGTTGGAGCCGGGTCCTTAACGCAGGCCACGCGGGGAGGTTGCGGGGCACCTGCCGGGGGCTTCGGGCAAGGGAGCATGGCCCGCCGGGCGGCCCGTACCTTTGCCCCATGCCCTTGCTCGAAGTAGTTACCCGCCGCCAGCAGCGGCAATTTTGCGCCCTACCCCACCGCCTGCATCGCCACGAGCCCGCCTACATCGGCCCGCTCGATAATGAGGTAGATGCCGTGTTTGACCCCGCCAAAAACCAGCTGTTCGCGGCCGGCGGCGAGGCCCGGCGCTGGCTGCTCACCGATGCGCAGGGGGTAGTAACCGGCCGCATCGCGGCCTTCGTCAACCCGCTCACCGCCACCGCCACCGACCCCACGCTGCCCACCGGCGGCCTGGGCTTTTTTGAGGGCACTAACGACCAGGCGGCGGCCAACGAGCTGTTTGACGTGGCCTGCAAATGGCTGAAAGCCCGCGGCATGCTGGCCGTGGATGGCCCCATCAATTTCGGCGACCGCGACCGGTTCTGGGGCGTGCTCATCGATGGCTTCGACCGCGAACCCAACTACGGGATGTTCTGGCATCCAGCTTATTACCAGCATTTATTTGAAAACTACGGCTTTCAGCTCTACTTCAAGCAGTATACTTGCTACCGGCCGGTGAATATGCTGCTGCACCCCAGCTTTCATAAAAAGCTGGCCAATTTTTCGGCCGACAGCCACTTTCGCTTCGCCCACGCGCGCAAGGCCGAGCCGGAGAAGATGGCTCTTGATTTTCACCACATCTATAACCTGGCCTGGGGCCGCCACGCGGGCGTGAAGCCTATGACCCTCGACCAGGCCCGCCACTTGGTGCGGGAGATGATGCCGGTGCTCGATGAAAACATCCTGGCCTTTGCCTACCACGACGACGAGCCGGTGGCATTTTTCCTCAACCTGCCCGAGCTCAACCAGATTTTCAAGCACATTGGCCACCGCCTCAACCTCATCGGCAAGCTGCGCTTTGTGTGGGCACGTTGGCGCTACATGCGGCGAACCGACAAAAAGCTGCTGGGCATTATTTACGGCGTCGTGCCTGAGTTTCAGGGCACCGGCGTTGACCTCGCCCTCATTACCTGGACCCAGGATAGGTTTATAAAGGTTGGCTACCAGGACATTGAGATGAACTGGATTGGCGATTTCAACCCCCGCATGCTGGTAACCACGCGCAGCATCGGGGCCAAAATCGTGAAAACCCACGCCACCTACCGCAAGCTGTTTGTGGACCGCCCCTTCGAGCGCTACCCCATCATTCGGTGAAAGAGGGGGTAGAGAATTTGGCTTGAAGAGTCAGCTGAGCAGTAGTTCGTCGTTCCTTGCTCTGAATCTGAGTAGTCCATTAAAAGTAACCGAATAAAAAGAACGTCATTCCGAGCTTGCTGAGGAATCTCACTCGCGTCATTGAACGATAGCCAACGATGCGAGCGAGATTTCTCGGCAAGCTCGGAATGACGTTCTTTTGATAACTAGTTACTGTTGCCCGCGCACTTCAATTCTAAACTCCAAATCCAGCGTCAGCACCTGGGGTAGCACCAGCTGCGAGTCGTCGTTATACACCACGTATTCAGCGCGCGCCAGCTTTTCCTCCTCGCTCAGCTGCTTGCCCATAATGGCCTGCACCTCAGCGGCCGAGCGGTGGGCGTCGCGGCGCAGCACCCGCGCCGTGCGCACGGCGGCCGGCGCGAAAACGGTAATAATGGCATCGAGCCCCCGATATGCGCCCGATTCGTAGAGCAGCGCGGCTTCCTTGAGGCAGTAGGGGTAGCCCGCCGCGGCCTGCGCCGTGGCCCAGGCCGCGTAGTCGGCCCCCACGCGCGGATGCACCAGGCCATTGAGCCGCGCCAGCTGGGCAGCATCATTAAAAGCGACCTGCGCCAGATAGGGCCGGTTGAGCTGCCCGGCGGCATCGTAGGTTTCGGCCCCGAAGGCGGCTTGCAGCTGCTCGCGCAGCACCGGGTCGTGGGCCATCACCCACTTGGCGCGGCTATCGGAGTCATACACCGGCACGCCCAACGCAGCAAACACCCGCGCCACCACGCTCTTGCCCGAGCCAATTCCGCCGGTGATGCCGATGCGTTTCATGGGATTTCTAATTATGAATTAAAAATTATGAATTACGTCCGGCAAATTACTCGTTCGAAGAATGCCCTTGAGCAATTTCCATTCATAATTTTTAATTCATAATTCATAATTTTTAATTCATAACTCCCCCCACCGAATCGCCGCCCGGCACCAGGTAGTAGCTGGCCGAGTCGGCGGGCAGGGTCACCAGGCGCACAGTGCCCAGGGCGCGGCGCAGCGGGGGCCGCAGCGGCGAGCGAAAGGGCGGCGTGCCGGGCAGCCGCAGGCGCACCTCGGCGGGCGGCAGGTGCATGCCCAGGGCGCGACTCAACAAGCGCCAGCCGTTGCCACCTACTTCCACGGCTACGGTGGGGGGTAGGGCGCGGCTGGGGTGGTAGCGCCGGGCGTTGTAGTGCCAGCTCACCGGGTAGTTGAGGGGCGCCACGTAGCTTTTGTTGAGCGAGCGCAGCATCCACAACGTGCTAGCAATCAGGAAACAGGCAAAAACCACGCGGTAGAAATGCGGTTCTTTCTCGGCCAGCGGGCGCAGCAGCCGGCGCAGCACCTGCACCAGCGGGCCGTGGCCGCTGCCGGCCGGGGGCGGCGCGGGCTTCATGCTAGGCGTTGGTGGCGGGGCTGTCGGTGGTGGCGGGGGTAGGCGAGCCGGCGATGCGGGCCACGGCGCTGCGGTCGAAGCGCATACGCTGGCCGCGCTCTACTTCGAGCAGCACGGTTTCGGGGCCTACCTCCACCAGCAGGCCGTGCAGGCCGCCGATAGTAACCACGCGGGTGCCTTTCACCAGCGACTCGCGGAACGTCTTGGCATCAGCCGTTTTGCGCTGCTGCGGCCGAATCATGAAGAAATACAGCACCAGGCCAATGGCCACCGGAAAGACAAACTGCATGATATTGCCACCGACTGGGGCTTGCAGCAAAAGGGTCAAAAAGGTCATGGATAAAAAATAAGGAGATGCGCTGAAAGCGGGAATCCGGTAAATGTATGGCTCCCGGCTTATTTCGTCAGCACGTTGCCTTTGATATAAATCGTGGTTGTGCTGGGCTGCGTGTTGGCCCGCACGTTCACCTGCTTGCTGATGAGGCCCTGCTTGCCGCGGCTGTCAAACTGCACTTCCAGCTCGCCGGCGGCACCAGGCGCAATAGCGTCCTTGGTCCAGCTGGGGGTAGTGCAGCCGCAGCTGGCCGTGGCATCGGCAATGAGCAGCGGCGACTTGCCCGTGTTGGTAAACTTGAAGGTGTGATGCACCTTGCCATCGGGCTGAATATCACCGAAGTCGAATTGGCTTTCGGCAAAAGTCATCACCGGCGCGTTGGGGTTGGGTGCCTCCGTGTCGCTGGCCACGTTGGGGTTGTCGATGGTCGGGTTGGCTTTGGCATCGGCGGCCGCGTCATCGGCGGCGGCATTCATGCCCTTGGTGCCGGCATCGGTGGGTTTATCATAGCTGCAACCGCCCAGCAGCAGGGCGGCCACGGCCAAAGAGGAGAGAGTAGAACGCAGCATATACTCGGCCCGCGCCGCGCCCCGAAGGGGCCGCCGCGCGGGGTTTGGTTAAAATCTTTATTTCAGCTTGTCGATAATGTGCTGGGCAAACTCGGTGGTCGAGGCTTTGCCGCCCAGGTCGCCGGTGCACTGCTCTTTGTGCAGCAGCGTCGCGTTGAGCGCGGTTTCGATGCGGGTGGCGTAGTCCTTCTCGCCCAGGTGCTCCAGCATCATCAGGGCCGAGCGCAACAGGGCGGTGGGGTTGGCTTTGCCCTGGCCCGCGATGTCGGGGGCCGAGCCGTGCACGGCCTCAAAAATGGCCATGTCGTCGCCGATATTCGCACCGCTCACTACCCCCAGGCCGCCCACCAGGCCAGCGCACAGGTCCGACAGGATGTCGCCAAACAGGTTGGTCGTCACAATCACGTCGAACTGCTGCGGCTTGCTAACCAGCTGCATACACATGTTATCGATGATGCGGTCGTCGTAGAACGTGACCTCCGGAAACTCGGCGGCGGCTTCCAGGCAGGCATCGAGCATCAGCTTGCCGGCATTCTTCAAAATGTTGCCCTTGTGGGCCATCGTCACATGCTTGCGCCCGTGCTTGGCGGCGTAGGCAAAGGCCGCGCGGCAGATTTTGCGGCAGCCCACCACCGTGATGCGGCTGATGGAATCAGCGATACCCAGGCGCTCATCCCAGATTTCGAGGCCCGCGTATAGCCCCTCAGTATTTTCGCGAAACAGCACCAGGTCAATGCCGTTGAAGGGGGTAGTAACACCTGCGGTGGTTTTGGCCGGGCGCACGTTCTGGTAGAGGTCGTACTTCTGGCGCAGCGTAATATTCACGCTCCGAAACCCCTTGCCAATCGGCGTCGTCACGGGTCCTTTCAGGCCCACGCGGGTGCGCTCCAGCGAGTCGAACAGCGCCTGGGGCAGCAGCTGGCCGCTTTCGGCCAGGGCCGTTTCGCCGGCGTTGTGCGAGTCCCACTGCACGGGCACTTGGGCCGCCGTGAAAATATCCACGACGGCGCGGGTGATTTCCGGGCCAATACCGTCGCCGGGAATAAGGGTTACAAGATGCATTCTTTTCTAAGGTTTGAAAGTTTCTGGTTCCTGGTTCCCGATTACTAGCTTAAACAACAACCAGAAACCAGGACCCAGGGACTTACAGCGCGCGGCGCGAGTTAATCTGGCTGATGAGCTGGTCAACGTCGCCGAGCAGCTGCTCGGCCTTGCTCTTGGCATCCTGAATCACGCGCTGGCCCTCGCTCTTGGCCGACGACGGGGTGTTGTCGCGGCTCGTAACCAGGCTTTCGGTGAGGTCGGCGAGCACCGAGCGGTACTTCTCCAGCTGGTAGCTGAGCCAGGAACGAGTTTCGCGGCCGGTTTCGGGCGCGTAGAGCAGGCTGATGGCGGCCCCGGCAAGGGCGCCACCCGTGAAGCACAGCAGGCCGGTGGTGGTTTTGCTAGCCATTCTTTTTAAGAATTAAAGATGGAGAATGAAAGATAAATGGTCCGTGATTACCAGGTAAACAGGAGTTACCGGGTAACGCGGCGCGCCGGCAATCCGTGCGCACCGACCATTACTTACTGGTTATCAAGCAGGCCCCGGCCCGACTTGCGGATGTCGCCGCTCGCCGCCAGGTCCTGGGCCAGCTTATCCAGCACGCCGTTTACGAATTGTTTGCTCTTGGGGGTGCTGTATAGTTTGCTGATTTCGATGTACTCGTTGATGGTCACCTTCACCGGGATGCCCCGAAAAAGCTGCATCTCACAAAGCGCCATCTTCAGAATGATTTTATCCAGCAAAGCTACCCGCTCCACATCCCAATTGGGCGTCGAGTCGGCGATGAGCTTTTCCGACTTCGCATCGTCGGCCAGGGTCTGCTTATAGAGCGTTTCGGCAAAGTCGCGGTCGTCCTGCCAGTTGGCGCTCAGGTTCATCAGCTCCTGCGTTGAGTCGGCGGGGTAGGGCAGCATTTTCAGCGTCTTCAGTACCAGGTTGCGCACAATGGGGCGGTTTTCTTCCCAGTTCAGGTCGTCGCCCTCCAGGTAGCGGGGTAGGGCTTCGCCCCTGAATACGAAGTCTTTGTAGAGGTGGCGCACCAGCTCCATATCGGTTTCGTAGTCGGTTTCGACCAGGCCCGTGTTTTTGCCGGCCAGGTAGGCTTGCACGGTTTCGTCGGGCTTCATCTCTTTCTGCCAGGCCTCGCGCAGGGCGTCCAGCTCCTCGGCATCGGTCCATTGCAGCTTGCGCTTGATGGTGGTTTGCAGCAGCTGCTCGTTTTCGCGCAGCTTCCCGAAAGCCGCGTTCCCAAACAACCGGGCCGTGCCCTCAGCCTCGAAGCGCGGGCCGGTAAAGCGCCGGGCCTCGCGCTCATTGTCCTCCGTAATCAGCTGAAGCAGCGCTTGCGGCAGGTTCAGCAGGTGCAAATACTGGTCGTGAATGCTCTCGGCACCGTGCAGCAGCTGCCCGCCGTAGAAGGTGCCTTCCTTCTGCACCTGCTTTTGGTAATACTCCACGGCGCCCTGCACGGCGGCGGCAACCTCCTTATCATCAGAGCCCGACTCGGGCATTTCGCCGGTGCGGTGCCACTCGCGCAGCTGCGCTTCGCCCAGCTTGCGCTGGCCTTCGAGCAGGCGGCGGTCGGGAACCTTGTCGGCCGCGAGGTTGGGCTCAAAAGCCGCCGCGATGCGGTCCTGGGCCAGCAGCAAATCGGCGGCTACCGCTTGCTGGTAGGCATAAAGGGCCTGCATGACTTTGATGCGAAGAAGACGGCGGTTTAGCATGTTGTTGGGTAGGTTTCAGTAGTCAATAAAGAACGTCATGCTGAGCTTGCCGAAGCATCTCGCTCGCCTCGTTGAGCAGTAACCGCTAGCGATTTGAATTACTGCTGCACGCGAGATGCTTCGACAAGCTCAGCATGACGTTCTTACTTAAGAAGTAGATTTTACCCGGCCCACGGCTTCGATGCGCTCCTGGGCCTGGCGAATGGCAGCCGCCTGGGGGTGGCTGTTTTCCTGCTCAGCTTTGTCGAGCACTTGCAGGGTGTAGTCGTAGATTCTTTCGGTTTGGGCCAGCGCGCCCTGGCGGCTGCTCCCCACTATTTCGGAGTACACGTTGATGAGGCCGCCGGCATTTATCAGAAAATCAGGCGCGTACACGATGCCGCGGCGCACCAGCTCGGGGCCGTGCTCGTTCTCGCGTTCCAGCTGATTGTTGGCGCAGCCCGCGATGACGCGGCACTTGAGCCGGCCAATGGTGTCGTCGTTGATAGTGGCGCCCAGCGCGCAGGGCGAGTAGATGTCCACGTCCTGGTCATAGATTTCGTCCATGCCCACGGCCTGCGCGCCAAAGCGGCTGGCCGCCTCGTAGGCGCGCTCCTCATAGTAGTCGGTGAGCACCAGCTGGGCACCTTCTTTCTGCAAATATTCGAGCAGATAAGTACCCACGTACCCTACCCCCTGCACGGCAATGCGCTTGCCGGCGAGGCTGTCCGAGCCGAAGGCTTTTTTGGCGGCGGCCTTCATGCCCATGTAGGTGCCGTAGGCGGTCACCGGCGACGGGTCGCCGCTACCCCCCATGCTTTCGGGCAAGCCGGCCACGTGCTTGGTTTCCATGCGGATGTACTCCATGTCCTTGGTGGTCATGTTCACATCTTCGGCAGTGATGTACTTGCCATTCAGGTTGTTAACGAAGCGGCCGAACTTGCGCAGCAGCGCCTCGTTCTTGAGCTTCTTCACGTCGCCGATAATCACGGCCTTGCCGCCGCCCAGGTTCAGGCCCGAGATGGCGGCCTTGTAGGTCATGCCGCGGCTCAGGCGCAGCACGTCGTGCAGGGCCTCGGCCTCGGTGGCATAATGCCACATGCGGGTGCCCCCCAATGCCGGCCCGAGGACGGTATTGTGGATGCCGATAATGGCCTTGAGGCCAGTTTCGTGGTCGTGGCAGTACACCACTTGCTCGTGCTGAAATTCGGCTACCTGCTCAAAAATAGAGGCAGGGGCCTGGGTTGGCGCGTCGAGTACCATAGGGTTAAAAAGGAAAAATGGGTGGGAATGGGTGGGAAGAGTGGGGTGTAACTTTGTTAAGGTGCCGGTGGCCGGCCCGAACGCCGTTACGGCTACAAAAGTACCCGATTTTTTCCGGTTGCGGCCCGGTTTTCCGGCCCCTACCCCCCTCCTGCCCATGCCAACCCGCTCGCTCGCTGCCGTCAATCCGCATATTTTTCACTATAAATGGCGTTTCCTCGGCGGGGTGCTATTCGTGGTTCTGAGCACGCTGCTGACCATTTTTCCGGCCCAGCTGGTGCGCTACTCCTTCGATTTGGTCAACGAGGGCGTTGACCTCTACCACTTGTATGCCGGCACGCAGGCGCAGGCGGGGGTGTACCAGCTGTTTGGGCGCAACGTGCTCTTTTATGGCATGGTCATTATCGCGCTGGCGCTGCTGCGGGGCATTTTCTTGTTTTTTATGCGCCAGACGCTCATCGTGATGTCGCGGCTCATCGAAAACGACCAGAAAAACCAGATTTACCAGCACTACCAGTCGCTGCCGCTCAGCTTCTACCGCCGCCACAGCACCGGCGACCTCATGTCGCGTATCTCTGAAGACGTGGGCCGCGTGCGCATGTATCTGGGGCCGGGCATTATGTATTTTTTGCAGCTCGTCGTGCTGTTCGTGCTGGTGGTGCCGCTCATGCTGCTGGTCAATGTGAAGCTGACGGTGCTCACGCTCCTACCCCTGCCAGTGCTGTCGGTCGCTATTTTCTACGTTAACAACCTGATTGAGAAGAAGTCGGATGATATTCAGCGGGCGCTGGCGGCTATGACGACCTTCACGCAGGAGGCATTTTCGGGCATTCGGGTGCTCAAGTCGTTCGTGCGCCAGGAAGATTCAGCCGAGCAGTTTCAGGTTTCGACCAACGAGTACAAAGACAAGTCCTTGAGCCTGAACTTCGTGAACTCGCTGTTCTTTCCGCTCATTCTATTTCTGGTGGGCATCAGCACCATCGTCACGGTCTGGATTGGCGGCCAGGAAGTCATCCGCGGCACCATCACCACGGGCAGCATCGCTGAGTTTATTATCTATGTAAACCTGCTAACCTGGCCCGTGACGGCCTTGGGTTGGACCTCCTCGCTGGTGCAGCGCGCCGAGGCGTCGCAGGCCCGCATCAACGAGTTTCTGGACGAGAAAACGGACATCGTTTCGCGCCAAAACGTGGAGCGGGAAATCATCGGCGACATTGTCTTTGACCACGTTACGTTCACCTACCCCGACACCGGCATTAAGGCGCTGCGCGACGTGAGCTTCCGCATCCGGCCGGGCCAGACGCTGGCCGTTATTGGCAACACGGGCTCGGGCAAGAGCACCATTGCGGCGCTGCTGTGCCGGCTCTACGACGTGAGCAGCGGCACCATCCGCGTCGATGGCGTGGACGTGCGCGACTACGCGCTGACCTCGCTGCGCGAGCAAATCGGCTACGTGCCGCAGGACGTGTTCCTGTTTTCGGACAGCATTCGCAACAACATCAACTTCGGCCTCAACCAGCCCGATGAGGCGCGCATGGCCCAGGCCGCCCGCGACGCCGACGTGTACGACAATATTATCCACTTCCCCGAAGGCTTCGACACCAAAGTGGGCGAGCGTGGCATCACCCTTTCGGGCGGCCAGAAGCAGCGCGTGAGCATGGCCCGCGCCTTGGTGAAGGAGCCCAAAATCCTGATTCTCGACGACTCACTCTCGGCTGTCGATACCAAAACCGAGAATGCCATCCTCGACAGCTTGCAGCGGGTGATGAAAAACCGCACCAGCCTCATCATCTCACACCGCGTAAGCTCGGTGAAGCTGGCCGACGAAATCCTGGTCATCGACGACGGTCAGATTGTGCAGCACGGTCCCCACGCCACGCTCATGGCCGAGGCCGACGGCCTCTACCGCGCCCTCTACGAGCGCCAGCTCCAGACGGAAGAGGCTGTAAATGAGTAATTAGGATAATGGGAGTAGCACGAGCTTTCCAGTTTGTGCGTGAGCGTAGCGAGCAGGCGAACCTGCCCGACGCGTGAACGATGATGCTCGCTGCGCTCGCGCACGAACTGAAAAGTTCGCGCTACTACCCTAGTTGCTCAACTGCACCAGGCGCATGCCTTTTTTCTCGCCGGCGGTGCAGCGCACCACGTAGGGCCCGGAGGGGAGCGACGACACGCTCAACACCACTGGCGAGGTGCCAACCATCACGTTCTTGGTGAGCACCGGGTGGCCTTCCTTGTCGTTGATTTCGAAGCGAGTAGGGCCGGGCGCGTCACAGCGCACCGTGAGAGTATGCGCAATAGGATTTTGCTCAGCCCTGATTTTTAAGGCGTTGGGGTCGGGGGCGGGCGTTACCGGTGCCAGCGGCACGGGGGCGGGCGGCGCGTCGGCCACCGCGTTGGTAGCGCTGGCCGTGGCCGTGGCAGCTGCTTTGGCCGCCGTAGCGGCGGGCTTGGCAGCAGGTCTGGCAGCGGCCGGCTTGGCAGCGGCCGGCTTGGCAGCGGCTAGTTTGGGCTTGGCAGCCGGGGCTTTTTGCGCCAGCAGGCCCAGCGGAGCCAGCAGCAGCGCACTGACAAGTATAACGATTGGTTTCATAAAGGTTATTGGACTAAAATGGGACACCGACTTAGTTGGGTAAAGATACTACCGCTGGCAAAATACCCTAACCTATTTTTTTTACTGGCTAGAAGTGAAGGGCTTGACTCACGAATATCCTTTTTTTCGCCTCCACTCCATAAAAAAGCCAGCTTTGCTTGCGAAAATACCGGCCCTACCACTACCTTTGCACCTCCAAATGCCCTCGGGGTGTAGCGTAGCCTGGTATCGCGCCAGCATGGGGTGCTGGAGGTCGTAGGTTCGAATCCTGCCACTCCGACCGAGGAGCAAGTTTGCCCCACAAAAAAGCCCCCGACTTTCGGGTCGGGGCTTTTTTAGGCAATTTTGCTGAATTTGGATTTTTGCTGCGGAGCCGCCCCATCGGTCCCGCCAGTACTCGGGGTGTAGCGCAGCCCGGTAGCGCGCTGTGTTCGGAACGCAGAGGTCGTAGGTTCGAATCCTGCCACCCCGACTACAAAAAAGGCCTTTGCTTCTCTTACGAGCGGCAAAGGCCTTTTTTGCTTTGTTATGCAGTCAGCATACT
Organism: Hymenobacter psoromatis; assembly: GCA_001596155.1. Lineage (NCBI taxonomy): Bacteria > Pseudomonadati > Bacteroidota > Cytophagia > Cytophagales > Hymenobacteraceae > Hymenobacter > Hymenobacter psoromatis. The sequence continues at coordinate 2,820,580 of CP014771.1, forward strand.
AAGAATATACCTTTGCGCGTAAAGGCATAAGCTCTTCCCTTTTCACTTGCATGAAAAAACTACTCTCCCTTGTTTCCCTCTGTGCGCTTGCTCAAACCAGCTACGCCCAAACTGCTATTAATGCCGGTACCCTCCAAGTGGGCGGTGGCATTAATTATACTACGAGCAACGAAGATATTACTACCAAAATCGGCAGTATCAGCAACACGAATAAATACACCGTTAATAGCTTAACACTAACTCCTTCCGTAGGTCTATTCGTGGCTAATAACCTAGCCCTCGGGGTGAATTTTAGCTACACTGCGGCTAATAGCTACGCTAATTCGGGCGTGACGACAACGCAAACGCCTACTACTAGGCTGCGGGTTGGCCCGTATGTGCAATACTATAAGATGGTAACGGAGCAATTTGGCTTTGTGGGCACGCTGGGCGGCGGCTATGAGCGTGACTATCAGCCAGGTATTGGCGCGCAGGGCATTAATGTCACCACTGATGGCTCGTACATGGGCCTCACTCCAGGAATCGTATTTCTCCCAATTCCTAAACTCAGCATAGGAGCATCAATTGGTAGTCTTGCCTACACGCACCTTAAAGTGAAGCCTGATAACGCTAGCGGTGATTATGATGATACCATCTCTTCGTTCGGCGCGGGATTTGGCCTAAGCCAATTGCTTTTTAGCGGCACTTACTATTTCGGTCGTAAGTAGTTTTTGTCAAAAAGAAAGCCCGGCAGTCTGCCGGGCTTTCTTTTTGATAAAAAATTACTTCCCGCTTACCCGCAGCTCGGCCGCCTTTTTCGGCCCGAACTGCTCCCGGCGGCATGTCCCTTTGGTCTTCAGTGCCTTGCCCGGCCGCGCCGTTGAATAGTAGGAGCCGGCAGTGGCCCTGCCCCCCTTAATTCACGCGGTTAACACGTTGACTGAATTACGTTTGGTTTATGCGGCGCGTCTTTCTCCTGTGGACTTTTCTGCTGGCCGGGCGCGCTAGCTGGGCGCAAACGGCTGAGGCAGTGCCGCCCCCTACCCCGGCCCGCCATGCCTATTGCCTGCTGGGCCCAACCGTGCTTTTTGCCGACGACGGCCGCACTTATTTCGGAGTCGATTTTGGGGTAGGTGGGCTGGTTAGCCGTCGGCTGGCTATTGGCGGCACGCTCAGCATCAGCGGGCGGCGCAACATAGCCACTAATTATGGCTACCAGGCTACGGCTCCCGAAGTGGGCCTCTACAGCTTGCAGGCCAGCACCCGCCTGATGCTGGCCGACGCAGCCTTTTGCCGCCTCGAACTGCTCAATGGCATTGGCTACGGGGCGGCCTGTCTCTTTGACCGCGACCGCACGGTGCAAACGACAACCCGCACGAGCACCGGCGGCACTATCACCAACTCCCAGCCCCTGCGCGTTGCCCTGAGTGAACACCTGTTGCTGGAAGCCGGTCTGAGCCTGACTTTTAAGCTCTGGCGTGGGCCGTGGCTTACGACGCAGTTTAGTCGGCGGCAGTTTATGGGTAGCTCGGAGTTTGGAGGACCCAACGGGTTCTCGCACTGGATAGGAACTATCGGCGTCAGCCTGCCCAATGGCTGGTAATTACATCAGCAACAGCGCCTTGCTACTTAACCCCTACCCATAGCTCGTCCGCCTCATTCGGCCCGAACTGCTCCAGATAGAATGGCTCTTTAATCAGCTTCCGGTCCTTAATATCTTGCTCGGCCGCGCCGTAGAGCTTGCCAGGAGCCAGCATAAAGCTCACGCCACTTAGCCGCGCCACCACCGCTCGCCGGCCGGCCGGCACCACCCGGTAGCGCCAGCTAGCGGGCAGCGCGGCGGCCGTGTCGGGCACCAGCATACCCACGAAGGCGCGAATGGAGTCGTGCGCCGACTCGGGGTTGTTGTAGTAGAGGTTGGCCAGCGGCGGGGGGGTAGGGCTGGCATCCTGCCGGACCTTGGCCGCCCGAAACAGTTCGCCGAAGCGCGCATCACTCACCTTGCCGTGGAAGGGCTGGCCGGCCAGCAGCACGGGGGTAGCCGTGGTTTCGAAGGCCACCGTGGGCGTGCGCAGTCCGCCCAGGTAGGCGTAGATGCCCAGGCCCAGGGCAGTAAGCAGTAAAACGAGGGGCAGGAAAAAACGCACGGGAAATAAAGAGCAATTATGGGTGAGTGATGAGCAGTTTTCGGGCTACTTGTCAGTTTTTCCCTCAATGAGCGACTGCTCCTTACTCATTGCCAGCTGCTCACTGCTGGCGTATTGCATGCGGTAGAGCTGGGCGTAGTAGCCGCCGAGGCGCAGCAGCTCGTCGTGGGTGCCGGTTTCCTTGATTTCGCCGCGGTCGAGCACGATGATGCGGTCAGCCTTCTGAATTGTGCTGAGGCGGTGGGCGATAACGAGTGCCGTGCGGCCTTCCATGAGCTTGTCGATAGCGCCCTGAATCATCTCCTCCGTCTCCGAATCGACGGACGACGTGGCCTCGTCGAGCACAATCACGCGCGGCTCGTACACCAGCGCCCGCACAAAGCTGATGAGCTGGCGCTGGCCCACCGAAAGCGTGGCACCGCGCTCCATCACCGGGTAATCGAGGCTGCCCGGCAGGCGCTCCATAAAGCGCTGGGCACCCACCAGGGCCGCGGCTTCCCAGATTTTGGCGTCGCTGATGTCGCGGTTGCCGAGCGTGATGTTGTCGCGGATGGAGCCGGCAAACAGGAACACGTCTTGCAGCACTACCCCTATCTGGCGGCGCAGCTGGCCCAGGTCGTAGTCGCGCAGGTCGTGCCCATCGACCTTAATGTGGCCTTGTTGAATGTCGTAGAAGCGGCTCAACAGATTGATAATGCTGGTTTTGCCCGCGCCGGTGGCCCCCACGAACGCTACCGTCTGGCCCGGCTGCACGTGAAAGCTGATGTCGCGCAGCACCCACTCGGGGTCGTCGGTCGGGCCATCCTGCTGATTATAAGCAAACCACACGTGGTCGAACTCTACCTCGCCTTGCAGCTGCGGCACGGCCAGGGTGCCCGAGCTGGAAACCAGCTCCTTGCTATCCAGCAATTTGAGCAGGCGCTCGGTGCTCACCAGGCCCAGCTGCAAGGTGTTGAAACGGTCGGCAATCTGGCGGATAGGCCGGAAGAACAGCGCGTTATACATGATAAAGGCAATCAGCTCACCTTTCGAGATGCTGCCGTCAATCTGGCCCTGCGCGGCGTACCACACCAGCAGCCCTACCCCTATCGCGCCCAGCACCTCGGCCACCGGAAAGTAAATGCTGTAATACAGCACCGACTTAATATTGGCGCGGGTATGCTCTTGGTTGATGTCCTTGAATTTCTTGTATTCGCGCGCCTCGTTATTGAAAATCTGCACCACGTTCATGCCCGTCAGGTGCTCCTGCACGAAGGAATTGAGCTTGGCCACCGCGTTGCGCACCTCCTGGAAGCTGCCCTTCACTTTTTCCTTGAAGACGTAGGTGCTGAAAAGCAGCGGCGGAATAACGCACAGGCTGATGAGCGCCAGCTGCCAGTTGGTCCAGAACATAAAAATCATGAGGAAGACGATTTGCAGCAAGTCGCCGACCATCGCCGCCAGGCCCTCGCTAAACACGTCGGCCAGCGTCTCCACGTCCGAAATGTTGCGCGTCACGAGCACGCCGATGGGCGTGCGGTCAAAAAAGCTGAGCTTGAGACTAAGCAGGTGCCGAAACAGGTCGGTGCGGATATCGCGCACGATATATTGGCCCAGCCAGCCGCCATAATAGGTTTGCAGGTAGCTCACCAGCGTGTGCACCAGCAGCAGGCCCAGCAGCCACAGCGTCGAGCGGTTGAGGCCGGCCCAGTCGTTGTTGCTGATGTCCACGTCCACCATGCGCTGAATAAGCGCGGGCCGCACCGTGCCCAGCACCGCCGTGGCCACGGTGAGCACGATGAGCCCAATGAACGTGGCGCGGTAAGGCGTCACGTAAGTCAGCAGGCGGCGAAGCACCAGCCAGTCGAATACCTGGCCGGTTTTGGTAGCAGAAGTTGGGTTCATAAGCAGTGGTATCCTAACAAAGGTCGGCAGGTTTCGTTGCTGCCGCGATACGCCCCTACCCCCTCCGAATAGACTGTTTTGTACCGACAAGTCAAGGACCTGGAAACTAAACAGGCTTTTTTGTACTGAATGCAGCGCTCAAAGCGGTTGGGGCAAATCCGGCACAATTCCCGACGCGTACGTTACCTCGCTCAAATACAAACCTTTAGCTGGCGCGGCCCCGCTGGCCGCCACGCGCTGCTGCCGATGCAGCACCTGCTGAAACTCCGGCGGCGTGAGCTTGCCGCGGCCCACGTCGAGCAAGGTGCCCACTACCAGCCGCACCATGCCCCGCACAAAGCGGTTGGCCCGAATACGGAATACCAGCCCATTAGGCACCTCGCGCCAGTTCGCCTCGTAGAGGTAGCATACGTAGTGGCTCTCGCTACCCTTCACCTTCGAAAACGCCGTGAAATCGAACTGACCCACCAGGTAGGCCGCGGCCTCGTTCATGGCCGCCACGTCGGGCGCGCAGTCGAGGTACAGCGCCTGGTCGCGCCGAAACGGGTCGGGCCGCAGGCTCACAAAGTACTCATAAGTGCGCACCTCGGCCGAAAAGCGGGCGTGGTCCTTATCGCCCACCGGGTGAATGCGCATCACCTGCACATCGGGGGGTAGGGCGCGGTTGAGGCGATAACGCAGCAGGTCGAACGTCATTTCGGCCGGAAAATCGGCCTCGAAATGCGCTACCTGATGGCTGGCGTGCACGCCCGAATCGGTGCGCCCGCTGCCCAGCGAATGCACTGGCTGGCGCAGTACCTGGCTTAGGGCTTTGTCGAGCGTGGCCTGCACGGTGGCCACGCCGGGCTGCACCTGCCAGCCGCAGTAGGCCGTGCCATCGTAGGCAAAATGAATGAAGTAGCGCATGGAAGCGCAAAAATACCACGCCCCGGCCCCGGCGGCCCCGTCTCAAACAAAACACCCTTGCCACGAGGTAGCAGGGGTGTTTCAGTACTAGCCAGCTTGCTTCGCAGGCTGTGGAGGGGGTAGGCCCCAAGCTTATTGCAGCCCCGCGTAGAGGCTGGCAAAAGCCTGCTCCCGGCTCAGCTCCCCGGACACGTAGCGCTGTAGCTGCGCTTGCACGGCAGGGCCAGGCGACTGCCCGCACAGCGCCTGCACCAGCAACGCCGTCTCAACTTCCCGCTGCCGGGCAGTGGGCGTGGTGGTCGAACTAACCGGAGGGGCGGGGCTGAAAAGGGGGGTTTTCATAACTCAGAAAAGCAAAAGATTGAGTAAAGGCGGAAGATTAAAAAAGCAGAAGAGCGAGTAAAAACAACGGGCAAGGGCAGCGAACGGCGGGCTACCAGGACAAGAGCGGGCGCTGCCGCCGGGCCATTATTTCGGCTTTGGAATTGACTTGCAGCTTGCGGTACACTTGCCGAATGTGGCTGCGCACCGTGTCGAGACTAACGTGGAGGCGGTCGGCAATCAGCTTGTAGCTCAGGCCGTCTTCGATGCCGCGCACGATGTCCTGCTCGCGGGGCGTGAGGCCCTCCGCGGGAGATGGCAGCGGCCGAAAATACCGGGTAACGTGCCGGGCCACGCTGGGGCTCATGGGCGAGCCGCCGGCCGCTACTTGCAGCAGGTGCTCTTTAAGCAGGGGTAGGGGCGTCGTCTTTTCGAGGTAGCCCACGGCACCCTGCCGCAACGCTTCGAACACGCGCTCGGCATCGGTATAAACGCTGAGCATCAGCACCTCAACCGTTGGCAAGGCCTGCCGCAGGATGGCTAGCCCTTCGATGCCCGAGCGCCCCGGCAGGCCAATATCTGACAAAACCAATGTCGGTGGCTCGACCAAATCGGGCAGTCGCGTCATAAACTCCTCGTGCGAAGCGGTACTTAGCACACACGCAAACTCGGGCTGCGCGGCGAGGTACTCGCTGAGCGCCTCCCGAATGGCAGTCTGGTCTTCGATGATGCCGAGGATAATCACGGGTACAAAGGTCGGCGGCCCCGCCTTTCAGCGCTATAGCATGAAGATGTGAATTTTAGGAGAAGCCGTTCGCCCCCTACCCCCCTAGCGGAGCGGCAAGCGCACCAGCAGCCTGGTGCCCGGCCCCGTGGTGTCAAACGTGATGGTCCCGCCCACCGCTGCCGTGCGCATGCGCATGTTGGGGAGGCCCTGGCCACCGGGCCGGCCGGCGCTGGGCAGGCCCCGGCCGTCGTCCCGCACTTCCAGCTCCAGCTGGCGGCCCCGCAGCCGCAGGCGCACCCACACTTGCTGGGCCTGCGCGTGCTTCACGATGTTGTGCAGCGCTTCTTTGTAGATGTAGTACAGGGCCTGGCGCGTCGCCAGCGGCACGGTAGCCGTCGCCAGGGCAGTATCGGCCCGGAAGTCCAGCTCCAGGCCCGCGGGGGGTAGCACTTCGTGGGCATGGTCGCGCAGGCGGTCGAGCAGGCTGGCCGCTGAGTCGTAGCGCGCATCGATGCTCCAGACCGCATCGCTCATCTGGCGGGCGGCCCGGCGGCTGGCCTCCGACATCTGCTCCAGATACGCCTGCTGCTGCGCGGGGGCATAGTGGCCCTCGCGCAGCAGCGTGCTCTGCATGGAAATCTGGGTGAGCATGCTGCCCACTTCATCGTGCAGGTCGGCCGCGATGCGCGTGCGCAGGGCTTCCTGGCGGCGGCGCTCGCGGCGGCGGTAGCGCCATAGTATTCCTCCGCTCATGGCCAGCAGCAGCGCGCCCAGGCCCGCCAGCGCCGTTAGCTGCTGGCGATAGCGCAGGCGCGTCAACTCCTGCTGCTGCGCTTGCAAATCGGCGCGCTGCTGCAGCAGCTGTAGTCGAATTTGCTGGCGTTTTTGAGCTTCCTCGCCCTGCAAGCCCGCTATGCGGCGGCGGGTAGCTTCCCCGGTTAAGGTATCAGCCAGCGCGGTGGTTATGAGTTGATAGTGATAGGCCGCGCCCCAGCTTTTCAGTTTGGCATTGGCCTGGGCCAGTAGCTGAGCGGCTTCGTGCCCTTCCGGGCGCAGGCCATCGTGCTGGGTTTTCACAAAGCACGAGGCCCCGTAAAAACGAGCGCTGTCTGGCTGGTCAGTGGCCAAAAACGTGCGCGCCAGCAACAGTTGCGTCCGCGCTATTTCTCCGTCAATACGCAGGGCGGTAGCTCGCCGAAACAGCTTTCTTGCCAGTGCCAGCGCTGTCTGGTGGTCGCCTTGGCGGTCAATCATTTCCGCGATGTTGACCTCATTATCAAGCAAACCATCTGCCCCATATACGTGGCGATAACTGGCGGCCGCTTTGGTATAATAGTAACCGGCCAGGCTCCAGCGGGCTTGCTGGCGATTGAGGTCACCGAGGCCGCCGTAGGCCTGCGCCTGGCTAACATAGTCTCTATTGCCTTGCGCGAGCGCCGATGCCTGGTCAAAATACTTGCGCGCTTGCTCGTAATTACCTAATTCAGTCTCTATTAAACCAAACTGAATAGTATGCAATACCTTAAATCGTTTCTCATTTAAAATCCCTGCCAGCTCCAGGCCTTTGGCATTCGCGGCATAAGCCTGGCTGTAATCACCCTTGTAAATATAAATTCTTACTATATTATACAATATTCTGAGCATATTCTGCTTGTTTTGCAGCTTATCTGCCAGGTCTATTGCTTGCTTGGCACAATAAAGCGCCGAATCATATTGATTCCTACCCCGGTAAGAATAACTTAAGTCAATATACGAGCTAAGCTTACCCTGCTCATAGTGCAGGTGCTGCGCCAGCCGCAAGGCCTGCACGGAGAGCTGCCATGTTTTGACCGGACTCTCGATGCGTAAGGCTAAAGCCAGCTTATTGAGGTGGTTTACCCGAGCCGAATCCTGTTTCGTATCCGCTGCCAGCAGCTGCTGCATTTCATCCCGCAACGCGGTCAGCTCCTTGGATGGGGGTAGGGCCTGGCCAGCAGCTTGCCGCCAGATAATCAGCCAACTGAGACTTACCAGCCAACTAATTCGGCGCAACACGCCAAGACTGGCAGCCCCCAAGGGCAAATAGTTCATACCACCAACCCGAATGAGCCAAACAAATCAAATGAACGCTTATTTGCTAGTATATACGCAAAACCCTGCAATAGTAAGGCAAAAAAAAGAAACCCGGCAACTGTTAGTTGCCGGGCTTATCTAAATTCTAAGCGAAATTGCTTGTTACCGGGTTGCCGCCAGGGCTTCGGCACCACCCACGATTTCAAGAATCTCCGTCGTGATAGCGGCCTGACGCGTCCGGTTATACGTTAGCTTGAGCGCTTTCAGGAGCTCGCCGGCGTTGTCGGTCGCTTTGTCCATTGCCGTCATGCGGGCACCGTGCTCCGAAGCATTGCTTTCCAACACGGCTTTGTAAAGCTGAATTTTCAGGCTCTGCGGGATGAGCGTCTGAATAATCTCCTCCTTGCTGGGCTCGAAAATGTAGTCGATGCTAGCGTCCGGGGCGGTGGCGCTGGGCGTGCCGGCCGGCACCTCCGTGGGCACCAGCGGCAGCAGCTGCTCCACCTGAATAACCTGGGTGGCCACGTTCTTAAACTCGTTGTACACTATCACCACCTGGTCGTAGCTGCCTTCCACAAAGCCACGCATGGCTTCCTCAGCCGCTACGCGCACCGTATCGAACGACAGCTTCGCGAAGACGTGCGTGTAGTCGCCCACTTGCTTGGTGCCGCGCCGGGCGTAGTAGTCGTGCGCCTTTTTGCCAATGGCCAACATCGTGATATTCTCCTTCGGCAGATTGGCGTAGCGCTCAGCAATCGCCGCATTCACGCCCTTAAACACGTTGGCATTGAAGGCCCCGGCCAGGCCGCGGTCTGAGGTGATGGCAACGATGAGCACCCGGCGCACCTCCCGCACCTGACCATACTCGCTCACTACCTCGTCGGTGGTAGTGCGGGTCAGGTTGGCCAAAATGCTGGTCAGTCGCTGGGCATAGGGGCGCATCCGAATAATGTTATCCTGGGCCCGGCGCAGCTTGGCCGCCGCCACCATTTTCATGGCTTTGGTAATCTGCTGCGTGCTCGAAACCGATTGGATGCGCGAGCGAACTTCTTTAAGAGAGGCCATTTAAGTGAGTTAAGAGTTAAAAATTAAGAGTTAAGAGTTAGGAAATAAGGAGTAGGGAGGGGCTTACTGCCGGAACCTAACTCTTACTTCTCAACTTTTAACTCTTAACTTTTCGTTACTTAGCCGCGTAGCCGGCGGCCACGTCCTTGGCCGTTTGGCGAATAGCCCCCGTCACCGAGTCATCCAGCTTGCCGGCTTTCAGCGCTTTGAGCACCTCGGGGTTGCGGGCGTTCATTACCTGGCGAAACTCCGTTTCGAACTCCCGCACCCGGTTCACGGGCACGGTGTCGAGCAGGCCGTTGGTAGAGGCGTAGATAATGGCTACCTGGTCTTCCACCTTCACGGGCGAAAACTGGGGCTGCTTCAGAATCTCGAGGTTGCGGCGGCCGCGCTCAATGGTGAGCTTGGTCGAAGCATCGAGGTCCGAGCCGAACTTGGCAAAAGCTTCCAGCTCGCGGAACTGCGCCTGGTCGAGCTTCAGCGTGCCCGCGACCTTCTTCATCGACTTAATCTGGGCATTGCCACCCACCCGGCTTACCGAGATACCCACGTTGATAGCGGGGCGCACGCCGGAGTTGAAGAGGTTGGTTTCGAGGAAAATCTGCCCGTCCGTAATCGAGATGACGTTGGTCGGAATATAGGCCGATACGTCGCCCGCCTGCGTCTCGATGATGGGGAGGGCCGTGAGCGAGCCACCGCCTTTCACCAGTGGCTTCAGGCTATCGGGCAGGTCATTCATGTTGCGCGCAATCTCATCCGAAGCGTTGATTTTAGCGGCGCGCTCCAACAGGCGGCTGTGCAGGTAAAACACGTCGCCGGGGTAGGCTTCGCGTCCCGGAGGACGACGCAGCAGCAACGAAACCTCGCGGTAGGCCACGGCCTGCTTCGACAAGTCGTCATATACTACCAGCGCCGGGCGGCCCGTGTCGCGGAAGTACTCACCGATGGCGGCTCCCGTGAAAGGCGCGTAGAACTGCATCGGCGCGGGGTCAGAGGCCGAAGCCGACACGACCACCGTGTAGTCCATCGCCCCACCTTTAGTCAAAGACTGCACCACCTGGGCTACCGTCGAAGCCTTCTGGCCAATGGCTACGTAGATGCAGAAAACCGGCTCGCCGCGGTCATAAAACTCGCGCTGGTTCAGGATAGCGTCGAGCGCTACCGTCGATTTGCCGGTCTGGCGGTCGCCAATAATCAGCTCGCGCTGGCCGCGGCCAATCGGAATCATGGCGTCGATAGCCTTAATACCCGTTTGCAGCGGCTCGGTTACGGGCTGACGGAAGATTACGCCGGGCGCTTTGCGCTCCAGAGGCATCTCGTAGGTCTGGCCCTGGATGGGACCACGGCCGTCGATGGGCTGGCCCAGCGTGTTTACCACGCGGCCCACAATGCCCTCGCCCACCTGGATGGAGGCAATCTTCTTGGTCCGGCGCACGGTAGCGCCTTCTTTAATATCGCCGTATTCGCCGAGCATTACGGCACCTACGTTATCTTCTTCCAAGTTCAGCACCAGCGCTTGCAGGCCGTTTTCGAACTCAATCAGCTCGCCCGACTGCGCGTGCGACAAGCCGTAGATGCGGGCCACGCCGTCGCCGACCTGGAGCACCGTGCCGACCTCTTCGAGCTCGGCGGCCGATTTGAAATTGGACAGCTGCTGCCGCAGGATGGCGGATACTTCGTCCGGGCGTACTTCTGCCATAATAAGGATTAGTTTAAGCTAGGTTGGTAAGTATTGTCGGCCAGGGCCGTGCGCAGGCGGCGCAGGTTGCCTTTAACCGAGTCGTCAATCTGCTGGTCGCCCACGCGCAGCACGAAGCCGCCAATCAGCGAGGCATCCACTTCTTCGATGAGCGAAACGTCTTTCAGACCCGTTTGCTGCTTCACCATCTTCTCGATTTCGGCCCGAGTGGCGGGGGTGAGGGGGGTAGCTGAAGTTACCTCCGCCACCTGCACGCCCATTAGAGAATTATACTGAATCAGGAATTCGCTGCCGATGAATTCCAGCGCATCCTCGCGGTTTTTGCTGGTCAGAATCTGAAAAAAGCGCATCAGTGTCTCCGACACTTTGCCTTGGAAAATGGCGGTCAGGATGCTAAGCTTTTTGTCGTGCTTCACAATCGGGTTGCGCAACAACAAACGCAGGTCGCGGCTGCCGGCCATCGTAGCGGCCAGCAGGTCCATATCCTGCTTGATTATTGGCAAGGTGCCCATTTCCTGCGCCAAGTCCAACAAGGACTTAGCATAGCGGGCGGCTACTCGTTGGTCGGCCATTTTAGGTTCGTTTTTCGTTTTTCGTCGTTTGTTTTTCGTCGTTTACCACCACCTTACTTAGAGGCACAAATAGCGAAAAGCAACCAATGAAAAACGAAAAGGCTAATTGAGTTTAACATCTTTCAGATAGTCGTCCACCAGTTTTTGCTGGGCAGCTGGCTCGGCCAGCTCGCGGCGGAGCACGCGCTCGGCAATGTCCACGCTGAGCTGGGCGGCAGTATTTTTCACCTCGGCCAGGGCCTGGTTTTTTTCCTGCTGAATGGCTTCGCGGGCTTGCTGGGCGATGCGGTTTGCTTCTTCTACGGCGGTAGTTTTGGCCTGCTCAATGAGTTGGTTGGCGATAGTCTGGCCTTCCTTCAGCATTTGGTCGCGCTCATGGCGAGCGTCAGCCAGCAGCTTCTCATTGCCGGCCTTCAGGCTTTGCATCTCCAGCTTGGCGTTTTGGGCCATTTTCAGGGCCTCGTCGATGCTGTCCTCGCGCTCCTTGAGCGAGCTCAGGATAGGCTTCCAGGCAAACCTGGCCAGCAGCAGCAGCAGGATAAGGAAAATAAGGGTTTGCCAAAAGAGCAAACCGAATTCGGGAGTGATAAGCGACATAAGCGTGGCAATTATCGGGGTGATGATGCCACCGCAAAGCGGCACCAATAAACATCCGGCGGCAGGTAAGTTGCCAAAGTAATTAGTCGGTTTCTACTTCATAGAATCAACCAAAACTTTAGCCGAACGAAAACCCGGCGCGGCTGACCTCTTCTCGTTTAATTACGAAGAAGGAGCCAGCCGGCCGGGTTATACCGACGCGACTACTTCAGATTCAGCGCGATGAGCAGGCAGACTACAACTGCGAACAAGGCTGCTCCTTCAATCAGAGCGGCCACGATGAGCATGGCAGTCTGAATTTTGCCCGAAGCTTCTGGCTGACGGCCGATGGCTTCCATAGCGCTACCGCCGATGCGGCCAATACCCAGGCCGGCACCTATGATAGCCAGACCGGCCCCAATGCCGGCACCCATTACAGCCAGACCAACCGAATTAACAACTTGCAGCAACAACGAAAGAAGCATGGTAAAAAAGAAAATGTGTGTAGGGAAAAATTTGAGGGGAGATATAACCTGGCTATCCTACCAGCGAGTGGGCAGCCGGGCTAGGTTAGTGAGCCGCGATGTCGGGCTTGGTGAGGTTAGCGAAGTTGGAGCCGCCCTGCCGCTCTTCGGCAAAGCCGTAGTCGTCGTGCTCATGGCCGGGGCCGTGCGCTTCGTCGTGGTGCTCTTCGAGGGCGCCGCCAATATACATGGCAGTCAGCAGCGTAAAGATGTAAGCCTGCAAAATAGCTACCAACAGCTCCAATACACTGATAAACAAGCCGAACGGCACAGAAAACAAACCCGTAACTGCCGAGCGGAAGATGAATATGAGGCTGATAAAGCTCAGGATAATGATGTGGCCGGCCGTGATGTTAGCAAACAGCCGGACGGCCAGCGAGAAAGGCTTCACAATTACGCCAACCAACTCGACCGGAATCATGATGATTCTTAGGGGTAGGGGCACGCCGGGCGTCCAAAAAATGTGCGTCCAGTAGTTTTTGTTGCTACTAAAAAGTGTCACAATCAGCGTCAAAACCGCCAGCATGGCCGTTACCGCTACGTTGCCGGTGAGGTTGGCCGCGCCGGGTGTGAGGCCCAGCAGATTATTAAACCAGATAAAGAAGAAAACAGTGAGTAAATACGGCATGTAGCGCTCGTACTTGGGGCCGATGCTCTTCTTGGCTATTTCGTCGCGGATAAAAATGACGAAGGGCTCCAGAAAGCCTTGCAGGCCGGAAGGGGCCTGGCCAACGCGGTGCTTATATGTCCGGGCAACCGAGACAAATACAATAAGCAGCATGAGGCTGCTCATGGCCAGGGCGGCGACGTTTTTGGTAATGGAGAAGTCGTAAACCTTGCTGCCGTCGAGGCTAACCAGCTTCTCGTCTTCGAGCTTGAAGTTGCCGTTAGTTTTGCCTTCGGCTACTTTTTCAGAGGAGAAAACCGAGAGACCTTTACTAGGCTGGTATGCTATTATAGGAAAATAGCTAACAAAGTTACCGTTGTCGGTGCTGAACCAGTGCCACTCGTGCGAGTCGGCCACGTGATGCAAAATAACTTCGCTGGGATTGAAAGCTGCCTCCTTTTTGCCCGTTTCACCCGGTTCGGCCGCAAAACCGCCGAACGTACACAAGCAGAGAAAGAGAGTAAGTAACCGCTTCATTAATATGGAGTAAAATCCAAGCTCGACCATAAATTATTCACTTTCCGGGAGGGACTTGGCTGAAAACGGGCGCAAGTTACTAAAAATAGCCCATATTTCAAACCCAGCACACAGAAAATAGGCTAGGAAGAATGCACCAAGGAAGGTGAGTAAGTCGTGATTTCCGGTCAAGCCGCTCCGAAAAAAATAAAGTAATACCATCCCAACACCCACCGCCAGCCGCAGCCCTACCCCCCCAAAATAGGCCGCCAGGAAGTTATCGGGCGAGCGCCGGGTGTACCACGCCGTGAACCAATAAGCGAGTAGGGTGAGCCCCAGCAGTACGCCTAAGATGGCCGGGGCCAGCGGGTTTATTACTACCCTGCCAAAGCCCGCCCGCAGTCCAAACAGCACCGCGAAACAAGCCAGTGCGAAGGCTAGAAAATGGGTTAAAAAACGACTGTTCATACGCGGAAAATCTCGGGCCGAAAGACAAAGGTCGGCACGAATCGGTGCCCCGCCACGCAAAAGCCCCGCCAGCCAACGCCAGCGGGGCCACATGAAGCCTGGATGAAGAATCACAAAGCTACAACGAGCGGTACTCGAACCGGACGCGTCCTACCCCCCCGGTGGTGCTCGGCTTGAGGGCCAGAATGCGCAGGAGCATGACCTCCGGGGTGCCGCGCAGGCGCACGGCATACACGTCGCCCACGGCGGGCGTGCCCAGGTCGGCGCTGGCCGTGTTTTGGTAAAGCAGCGTGCCGATGGCGTTGGCGCTGGCCGTGGCGTAGGGGGTAGCGGCCAGCTGGGCGGTGGTGAGCTTATAGTAGCGGGTCGGGTTGGACGTGTTGAGCGTGAGGGTGCCGGTGCTCGACAGGCCATTCACCTGCAAGTCTTTGGCCGTCACGGCATTGGCAGCGGGCTCGTTGAGACTGGTTACCAAGTTGAAAGCCAATGAATCGGTCGATAGGCCGCCGCCAAAGCTCACCCGGCCCTGGCGGGTGGTTTTGAGGGGGGTAGGCGCGCCCACGGACAGCGGGGGGGTCGTGAGCGTGGTAGAAGTGCTCTGGGCAAACGCCATGAATATGAACGTGGCCCCGCCGCCCGCCGCGCCGGGGGGCACGCGCAGGTCGATGGTACGCTTGTTTTCGACGCCGGCGGTGGGCGTTTTGATAACGCCCTGCCGCAGCAGCGGTCCGGCAGTGCCCACGCGGGCGTAGTACACGAGGCTGTCCACGTTCTTGAACAGATTAGGAGCCAGCCCGGTAGCGGTCGAGACGCCGCCCGCGTTCAGGGTCACGGCGTAGCCAATGAGGTCGCCTTCGCTCTGCGCGGTGGCACTGAGGCCGTTGCGGTAGGTGGCGGCGGGGCTGCCGAAAATCAGCGTGGGCGGGTTGGCCACCTGGTAGGTGAAGCGCCGCAACCGCGTGCCGCCGGCGAAGGTGAGCGTGACATCGACGCGCACCATCGTGCCGATGGGGTAGGCGGCGGGCACCACGTAGGGCACGGTTTGGGCCGTCGATTGCAGCGTCGGGTTGAAGGTGCCGCCGGCCGGGTAGCTGCCCGCCTGCGCCGAGTCGGTTTTGGTGGCCTGGAAAACCGTGATGGTCGTCAGGTTGTCGGGCGCGTTGAAGAGGGCCGTTACCGGGATGGTTTCGCCGGGCGCGTACTTGGCGTTAAACGTTGGGTTGAGGGTAGCAGGCCCCAGAATACCCAGGTTGAAAAAGCCCGGCGCGGCCACGGGCTGGTAAAAGGTCGGGATATCTTTTTTACAGCCCGCCAGCAAGGCCAGGCCCGCCAGCAAAGGCAGTAGATTTTTATTTAAAATTTTCATAGACAAGCAAATGCAAGGGGTGAAAACCTACGGCATGTCAAACCACAGGGGCTTGGTCACGTAGTCGTCGTTGGTAGTAGCGCCGGCGTCGCTGAAGAGCTTGGCCACGGCGTTGGGGTTGTAGAGCAACTCGGTGGCACCCGGCAGCAGGCGGCGGGGGTAGCGCAGCTTGGGGTCGGTCTGGCCCGCCACCACGGGGTTCACGGTGCGGGTCGGGTACACGAAATTGACGTAGATGGCGGGGTCAAAATCGAGCCGGCGCAGGTCCGACCACGAGTCGGGATTCAGAAACATGGCAATGTATTTCTGCTCCATGATGGGGCGCAGCGTGGTGAGGTCGGCCTCCGTCTGGGGCACGGCGGCGGAGGCGAGGTAGGCGCTGATTTGGGTGGCGGAAATGACCGGGAACGTCACGGCCGGCACGGCGTTGCTACCCCCCTGCCCCACCTTGGCCATGTGCGCCCGAATGCCTTCTTTGAGCGAAGCCAGCGCCAGCGTCTTGTTGCCCGCCCGAAAGGCGGCCTCGGCCTGAATGAACTTCAGCTCGTGGTAGGTGATGGCCTCAAAATAGCCCAGGTCGCGGGCGTACCAGCTGCCATAAAAGTCGGTGTAGGTGGAGCCGGGCGTGATGTTGGTGCCGGCGGCCGTGCCCGCGCCGGGGTCCACGCCGGTGCTGGTGGTGGGCACCAGAATGCCGAAGCGCGGGTCGGTGACGCCCGGAAATGTGGTGCCGTTCAGGTATTTCACCACGTTGCTAGAGAACACGGCGGTGCCGAAGTTCGAGCGCGTGGTGCCAAAGATGTTGGTTGTGTTCACGAGCGGGGCCACGGCCACCTGAAAGTTGATTTGCGCGTCGTCGGCAGTCGAGGTAAAGCCTTTGTCGCAGAGGGCGAGCACGGCGGCGGGGCTGTAGCTGGCCTTTTTGGTGAGGTGCTGAGCCTGGCGCGCCTTGAGGGAGTAGGCCAGGCGCACCCATTTGGCAGGGTCGCCCTTGTAGAGAATGTCGCCGCTCTCGCTGGGCGAGGTGGCGTAGAAGGCGCGGAAATTGGCGCTCGCGGGCTTCGATAATTCTACTACCCCCTCGTCGCAGAGCTGGTTGATGACATCGTAGATGGACTGCTGCGAATCGTATTTGGGCGTGTAGTTGGCACCGCCCTGGTAGGCCTCGGTGTAGGGCACGTCGCCGAGCATATCGGTGACGTGCGCCAGGATGAGCGCCTGCATAATCTTGCCCGCGCCCACGTAGTACACCGACCCCTCAGCCTGGGCCACCTGAATCATTTGCGGAATGTTGCCGCCCGAGTAGAAATACGAGTAGTTGAACGTGTTGGTGCTCTGCGCATTGGTGAAGTAATACTGGTCGTTGCCGCCGCTGTTGGCGGTGCGGCTCACCACATACTGCGTGATGTAGGGCGTGCGCAGGGCCGTGAACATCTGCGTTTGAATGCCATTGGAGATGACGTTGGGCAGCAGGAAGTTAGGCGTTGACACGACCGGATTGTTCGGGTTGCTGTTCACGTCAAGGTACTTCTCGCACGAGGTCAGCGCCGCCGAGGCCCCGAGCAGGCTTAGGAACAGGAGATATTTTTTCATCGGGTAGGATACTTTTGGAAGGAAGAGCCGGCCACCTGGCGTTGCTGGAAAATAGGCTGTCATTGCGAGCCTGCGAAGCAATCGCCCCAGAACGATTCCAGAACGAGCCGTTCTGGGGCGATTGCTTCGCAGGCTCGCAATGACAGACGGCCGGTTCTGCCCTGACTTTTACAAGTTAAAAATTGACCCGCAGGCCCATGTCCACGCCGCGGGTGGCGGGGATGTTGCCGTAGTCGATGCCGCCCGAGCCGCCGCCGCGCACGCCCGCGCCGGCGGTGGCCGTTTCGGGGTCGGCCCCGCTGTACTTGGTCAGCAGCCAGAGATTGCGGCCGGTCACGTTCAGCTCAATGCCTTTGAGGAAGGAGCTGGCGCCGCCGAGCCAGCGCTGGGGCAGGGCGTAGCTCAGGGCCACGTAGCGCAGGCGCACCCACGAGCCATCCTCAATAAAGGCCTTGCCCACGTTGCTCAGAATGTTGGTATAATACGTCTGGTTCAGCTCGGCGGGGCGGGCGTTGGGCACGTAGGTGGTGTTGCCGCTGGCGTCTTTCTGGGCCACTACCCCGTCAAAAACCACCGTTTTGTAGCGGTCGAGGGTGCGCGGGGAGGTGCCCACGCCGGTTTCGTACCAGTCGTTGCCGTTCACCACTACGCCGCCGACCCGGAAATCGAGCAGCGAAGTCAGCGACAAGCCTTTGTAGGTGAACGTGTTGGTGAACTGCGTGGTGAAGCGCGGCGCGCGGTTGCCCGCGTACACGAACGTGGCGCTGGTGGTGGGGTAGCCGGTGGTGGCGTTCACGATAGCCTGCCCGTAGTAGGGCGAACTGGGGTCCGTGACGCGGGCAAAATCGGTGGCCGCGATGCCCGAAATGGGGTGGCCGGGGAAGGCCCCGCCCTCTTGCACGTTGGTAATAAAGGTGTCGGACTGGTACACCACCGTCAGCGGCGAGGGTAGGCTCTCCACGTTGTTGGTGTTGTGGTAAAAATTAGCCCCGATGTCCCAGGTGAAGCCGGCGGCGGTGCGCACGAGCGTGCCGTTGAGGCTGATTTCCTGGCCCTCATTCGTTACTACCCCCCCATTAATATACTGGAAGGTGAAGCCCGTGGCCTGGCTCACGCGCGGGGCAATGAGCTGGTCGCGGGTGCGCGAGCGGTAGTAATTGAAGTCGAAGCTGAGGCGGTTTTTGAAGAATTGCAGATTGATGCCGGCCTCGTAGGTGCGGGTGCGCTCGGGCTTGAGGTTGGGGTTCGAGCCAAAGAAGTCGTTGCGAAAGCCGCCGCCGATGTAGGTGTTGGTGGTGAGCGGCGCGAGCACCCGGTAGGGGCCGGTATCCTTGCCCACTTCGGCCACCGAGGCGCGTATCTTGCCGTAGTTCAGCACCGGGTTCTGGTCCAGGCCCAGAATTTTAGTGAACTCGTAGCCCGCCGCGGCCGAGCCGTAGAGGAAGCCCTTGCCGAATATCTTGTCTTGGTCGGGGCGGGGTAGGGTCGAAGACTGGTCGTAGCGCGCTTGCAATTCCACAATCAGCTGGTCGAAAATGGTGGTCGAGAGCCGGGCGAAGTTGCCGATGAGATGGCGCGTCTGGTCGCGCTCCAGGGCATTGCGGTTCACCGTGTTATTGAGGCCGATGAAATCGGGATTCTGGAAAATCAGGCCTATGTAGTCCACCGCCTCGTCCTTGTTTTCCTCAATCGTGTTGCCCAGCAAAAAGGAGCCGCGCAGCTTTTCGTTGAAGAAGCTGTGGTTGAACGTGGCCAGCGTCGTGGCCGTGAGCAGGCGCGCCTGGTCCACGGTTTGGGCCAGGCCGCCAAACTGATTGCCGACCTGCGAGGTGCCCACGGCCCGCACCGACTGGCTGCGGGTGGTGGACAAGTCGGTGCCGATGTTGTGGCTCAGCGTCAGCCACTTCACGGGTGAAAACGACACCTGCACGTTGCCCACGAAGCGGTTGGTGCGGTCGCTCTGCGGGTTTTTGTTCACCGTCCAGTACGGGTTGTCGGCGTCGGAGTCGGTGCCCGCGCCCAGGGGTAGGAGGCGGCGGCGCGAGCCATCGGGGTTGAGGTAGTTGCGGGCGTCGTCGTTGCGCGGCCAGTTGAGCAGGCTCAGCAAAAAGCCGCCCGAGCTGCCGTACAGGCCCGGCCCCTGCAAGGGCCGCACTGCGCCCGAAGTCAGGTACTGCGCCGAGCCGGTGACGCTGAGCTTGGGCGAAATCTGAGCCGAGCCCGAGAGGCGCACCGTCGTCTTGTCGTACTTGCTTTCGGG
Organism: Hymenobacter psoromatis; assembly: GCA_001596155.1. Lineage (NCBI taxonomy): Bacteria > Pseudomonadati > Bacteroidota > Cytophagia > Cytophagales > Hymenobacteraceae > Hymenobacter > Hymenobacter psoromatis. Next base: position 2,839,842 of record CP014771.1, read on the forward strand.
CGTCACGCCGGTCTGCTGCAAGTTGGAGGCCGAAGCGAAAAAGCTCGCTTTGTCCGAACCGCCCGACATGTTGACGAAGTTCTGGTACATCTGGCCTTTCTGGAAGAAATTGCCCAGGTTATCGTACACCGGCTGGCCGGGCTGGAAGCGCGCCCCGAACGACGAGCGCGTGCTAGGGTCAAACACGCCGCCCGAGCCCTGGCCGTACTGGTCCTGCACCTGGGGCAGGCGGTTCACCTGGTCCACCGAGTATTGCGTGCGGAAGTTGAGCTGGGTGCGGCCGGCCCCGCCTTTTTTGGTGGTGATGACCACCGCGCCGTTGGCGGCGCGCAGGCCGTAGAGGGCGGCGGCGGCCGGGCCTTTTAGCACCGTCATGGAGGCAATGTCCTCGGGATTGAGGTCGCCGGCGCGGTTGGCGGCCCCCACCGAGCGGCCCAGCAGGCCGTTGAAAGCCGAGCCGCCGCCCGGCGCGGTGCTTTCCTGAAACGACGAGTTGTCCATTATCATCCCGTCGATGACAAATAGCGGCTGGTTGTCGCCGTCGAGCGAGGTGCCGCCCCGAATCACGATGCTGGCCCCCTCACCCGCCCCGCCACCCGACGACGTGATGTTAACGCCCGCCACCTTGCCCTGCAAGGCGTTCACGATGTTGGTCTGGCGCGAGTCGATAATATCTTTACTGCTAACCTCTTGCACCGACGTCACGATGTCGCGCCGGTCCTGCTTGATGCCGTAGGCCAGCACTACCACCTCGTCGAGGTCGCGTTTGCTGGCCGTCAGCGTCACGGTCAGGTTGCTGCCATCGGCGCGGCGCTCCATCGGCTCGTAGCCCACGAAGCTGAACACGAGCGTGGCCCCGGCCGGCACGCCGCTGAGGGTGAAGCGGCCGTCGGCGTTGGTGGCGGTGCCGTTGCTGGTGCCCTTCACGATGACGTTCACGCCGGGCAGGGCGGTGTTGTCGGCGGCCTGATGCACCACGCCACTGACAGTACCGGTGGCGGCCGCCGTGGCCGGGGTCGTTTGGGCGTGGCCGGGCGGCGCGAGCAGCACGCCGGGCAGCAGCGCAAAAGGCAGAAAGTAGCGTTTTTTCATAGGTAATACTAAAATGGAAAAGACAAAGGCGGTTGCAGCAAGCACCTAAGCCACCCGTAACTATTCTTTTATTCCGACCTTCTTTATTGGGTCAACCAACAGCTCGTTAGCAAAAGCTCTAAAATCAACGCGCGATTTGAAAGCGCCAAAGGTGCAAAAAATTCAGCAAATACTCACTGTCTTGCCCCGCTTAATTTTTAAGTGCTACCCTACACTCAGAGTTGGTGCGTTCTAGCAGGTCGCCCTCCGCGATTAACCTCACCCCCTAGCCCCCTCTCCTGCGGAGAGGGGGAACTAGTTTTTAGTTTTAGCTCTAATCAACTCGCCTTTATATTATATTAGATTAGAGCTAGTTCCCCCTCTCCGCAGGAGAGGGGGCTAGGGGGTGAGGTTGCCGCGGAGGGCGACCCGCCAGCACGTATCATCCCTACCCCCTCTTTAAGGCTGAGCGCTTTCGATGGCCAGCTGCAGCAGCGCCGAGCGCACGCCCAGCTCGCCGAGCCGGTTGTTGTGGCGCGTGGGGTTCACGCGGTTGGTGAGCAGAATGACGAACAAATCGAGGTCGGGCTCGACCCAGAAATAGGTGCCCGTGAAGCCCGTGTGGCCGTAGCTGCGCGGGCTGGCGCCGCGCGCCGCGTTCAGGGCGGGGTTTTTAGGGTTGGGCTTGTCGAAGCCCAGCGCCCGGCGGTTGGCGGGGCAAAACTGGCAGCGCGTGTACTCATCCATCGTCGCGGCCTTGATGAGCTGCTGACCGCCGTAGCGGCCCTGCCACAGATACAGTTGGACGAGCTTGGCCAGGTCATTGGCCGAGCCGAAGAGGCCGGCGTGGCCGCTCACGCCGCCCAGCAGCGCGGCGCTCTCATCATGCACGGTGCCGCGCACCAGCTGGTGCCGAAATACCGAGTCGTACTCGGTGGGCGCGATGCGCCGGCCGGGGAAGCGGTGCTCGGGGTTGAAGCCCAGCGTAGTAGCACCCAGCGGCTGGTAAATCTCCTCGGTAATAAACTGGTCAAAGGGCCTACCCGTCGCTTTTCGCACGTAGGACGGATAGAGCATAAACGACAGGTCGGAGTACACGTAGCCGGGCTTGGCATTGAGCGGCGAGGCGGCAATGCCCTGGTAGAGCAGCGCCGGCATGTCGCGCCGCGCCCACAGGCCCGCCGCCACCGGCAGCGGAAACGCGGCCGACGAGTCGGGCCGCAAAAACCGCGGGTTCGGGCGGCCATCGGCGTTCACGTACTGCTGCCAGAAGGGAATGAACGCCCGCAGCCGCGCCTGGTGCGTGAGCACGTCGCGCAGGCGCAGGTCCTGCTTGTTGCTGCCTTTCAGGAAATCGAACAGCGCGCCCAGCGTGTAGTCGGGGCCAAACAGGCCGCGGTCTTGCAGCAGCATGAGGGCCGGCAGGGCGGCCGTGACTTTGGTGAGCGAGGCAAAGTCGTAGAGCGTCGTAGTGAGCACCGGGGCCGCCGGGTCGGCGGCCTGGAGCACGCCGTAGCTGCGGCGCAGCGCCACCACCCCGTGCCGCACCACGATTACTTCGCCTCCCGGAAAGGCCTTGCCAGCCAAGGCTTTGCGCATGAGCGAATCGACCAAAAAAGGCAGGGTAGGCCGCAGGCCCGCCGCAGCGGGCGTGCCATAGGCCAGGCGCAGGCCGCCGCGCGTAGGCAAGCCCGCCGTCAAGCCGACTGGAACCGGCAGGGCCAGTCGTCCCGCCGCCCCTACCCCTCCAAAAATGACCTGAATGGCCTGACCGCACACCTGGGCAGTGCGTTGCCGGGCCAGCACCACGGCCGTGGCCTGCGGCAGCTCGGGCAGCCGGGCCAGCGCCGTGCTGTCGAATAAAAGCACCACCAGCTTTTTGCGCAGTTTCAGGGCCTGTTGCAGCGCCAGGCGGTCCTGGGAGCCAGCAGCGGGCAGCACGAGCAGCAGCAGGTTGCGGGAGCGCAGCCGGGCGGCGGGCGGCGCGGGCAGCCCGTTCACAAAATCAGCCGCCGCGTAATCGGCCACGGCCTGCTGGAGGTGCGCGCTGAAATCGATGACCTCGCGGCCCGTGGCCGGCGGCATTTTTATGGTGGCCAGCCGCAGCGTGTCGAGCCGTTGCAGGGGTAGCAAGTCGCCTTCGTTGCGCAGCAACACCACGTTGGCCGTGGTGAGAGGGGGTAGGGACGGGGTTTGCCGTGGCTGGCCCTGACTTGCCAACGGGTTCAGCCAGCCCAACGCACCCCACCAAACGCACAAAACCACGACGGGCCGAAGGAACAGATACCGGAGCATTTTTCCTGCTGGCTACTTGCTCGTGACGCTGCGAATAACCTGGTACAGCGCCCCAAAAATGCCGCTTGCCAACGGGTTCAGCCAGCCCAACGCACCCCACCAAACGCACAAAACCACGACGGGCCGAAGGAACAGATACCGGAGCATTTTTCCTGCTGGCTACTTGCTCGTGACGCTGCGAATAACCTGGTACAGCGCCCCAAAAATGCCGAACAGCGTGAGGCTGATGGTGTACCAGGGGGTAGTGGTGTGGAAGTGGCCATCGAGCCACACGCCGGCCCAGGTGCTAAAGCCGATGATGGCAAACATCTGGGCGGCGATGCCGGAATACCGGGCCAGCGCCGAGTTGTTACGGGCTTCGTCGTCGGCTTCGGGCGGGAGCGGGGGGGTAGGCATGGGCGGGCGAAAAAGGGAAGAGCGGTAAAGCTAAACGGCGGATGAAGGTTTCGGGCGGGCGCGGCGTAATTTTACGGGTTGCGGGCGCGTTGTGCGCGTAGGGTAAGCTTCCGCTTGCCGTTTTTATCCTTGTGAGCTACTTACGGCAAGCTAAAGCTTGCCCTACACTCTTTGCTTTCTGCCTTGAAAATCGCTTTTCTCCTGCGTAATCTTCGGTTTTGGCTGCTGGCCGGGCTGGGGCTGGGCGTGGTTGCCTGCGCCTCGGACAAGTCGCTGGTGAGCCATGCTATCAACAACGTGGCGGCCCGCGACAACGGCTTTTTTCTGGCCCGCGAAAAGCTGCGGGCCACCGAGGCTACCCTCTACAAAGGCCGCAACGACGACTACAACCGCGTGCTGCCCCTCTACCCGGTGCTCGATAGCGGCACCGTGCGCGCCACCCGCGCCGACCTCAACGATATTATCAAGAAGGCTTCGCTGCCCATTCAGCACCGCGCGGGCTCCGACTGGACCGACGACGCCTACCTGCTGGTGGGCTGGTCGCGGTTCTACAAGATGGAGTTTGACGACGCCATTCTCACGTTTAAGTACGTGAACAGCACCAGCCGCGACCCGTTTGCCAAGCAGGAGGCCCTGATTGGGCTGATGCGCACTTTCCTGATAACCAAGCAGCTCGACAACGCCAAAGCGGTGTCGGACCTGCTCGACAAGGAAGTGGGGCTGCCCAAGGATGCGCGCGAGCTGTTCATGGCCCGCACCGACTATTATCTCCAGACCGAGGAGCCGGTGAAGGCTATTGAGCAGTTGGAAAAAGCCGTGCCCCTGACGCCGGTGAAGAACGAGCGCTCGCGCTCGCGCTTTATCTTGGCGCAGCTTTATCAGCAGCAGGGCCAGAACAAGGAAGCTACCGCGCAGCTCAACGCTATTCTCAAGCACAACCCGCCCTATGAGCTTGATTTTCAGACCAAGCTGCTGCTGGGGCAGGTAACGGACCTCGACCAGCAGAGCAAGGAGCGGCTCGATAAGTACTTCGCGGCGCTGTTGAAAGACCCGAAAAACAAGGAATACCGCGACAAAATCTACTACGAAATGGCGCGCGTGGCCTACCGCCAGCAGAAGTACGCCGACGCGCTGGGCCTGCTGCGCACGGCTGCTAAAGTGCCCACGGTCAGCAAGTCGCAGAAGGGTTACACCTATCTGCTGGCCGGCCGCATCTATTACGAAAACCTGCACAAATACCAGCTGGCTGCGGCTTATTACGACAGCACCACGCAGGCCATGCCCAAGGAAAACCCGCTGTATGCGGCCACGCTGGAGCGGGCGGGTATTCTCAAAGAATTTGCCAAGCAATATACCATTATCGAAACGCAGGACAGCCTGCAAACGCTGGCCCGGCTGCCCGCCGCTGAGCTAGATAAGCGCCTGAGCACCTACGCCGCCGCCGAGCTGGAGGCCAAGCGCCTGGCCGCCGCCAAGGCCGCCGCTGCCCAGCAGGCCCTGGCCCGCAAGCAGCAGTCCGACGCCAGCCGCATTTCGTCGTCGCCGAGCGCGCTCGGCGTCAACCAGCGCGACATCAGCAACCCGAATGCCTTTGACGCGACGACGGCGGTGGCCTCGGGCGCGCAGTGGTATTTTGATAATCCGGCCTCGCTGAGCACGGCGCGGACCGAGTTTATTCGGGTGTGGGGCGACCGCAAGCTGCAAGACAACTGGCGCACGACCCTTACCCCCAGCAGTTCGCCCAACGCCCCGCAAAACGGCGGCGCGCCGGTGAGCGTGACGGGCAACGACCAGACGCAGGTGAACGGCGGGGCTGGCGGGGCCCGGCCCGTGGCCCCGCCTGTGGCCGCCGACCCCCTGGCTGAGCAAAACGCGCTGGCCGCCAAGTATCGGCGGGACATCCCGGACTCGCCCCCCAAGCTGCAAGCCTCTAACCAGCAGATAGAAGCGGCGATGTATGAGCTGGGCGGCATCTATAAAGAGCAACTCAAGGAAAAGCTGCGCGGCTACGAAACCTACGCCGGCGAGGTGGCGCGCTACCCCCGCGGCGAGCACGCGCCCGACGCCGACTACCTGCTCTACCTCTACTACAAGGACCTGCCCGACCCGGCCAAGGCCGCGCAGTATGCCGCCGCGTTGCAGCGCGAGTTTCCGACCTCGACCTACGCCAAGCTCATCGCCGACCCGCTGTATCGCGAGCACGAGCGGGCGCTGCACAACGCCGTGGCCGCGCGCCTCGACTCGGCCTTTGTACTCTATAAGGACCAGTATTTTACGAAGGCCAAAGCGGCCGTGGCGCGCATTGAGCAGGCCTATCCGAAGAGCGACCTCACTGACCGGGTGGCGTACTTGAAGCTGCTGCTGGCCATTCGGACGCAGCCGCCGGGGGCGGTGCGGGCCTCGGTGACGCAGTTTGTTAAAGACTACCCCGATAGCCCGCTGGTGCCGCAGGCGCAGGGATTGGCCGGCGCGCTGCAAAAGGCCGAAGCCGGGCAGCTCGCCGGGGCGCTGGCCTCGACCGACAAGCCGGTGATTTCGCAGTTCCGGCCGGGGGAGATTGATAACCGGCTGCGCATTCTCTACGAAGACAACGCGCCGCCCCCGCCGACGCCTGCCCCTACCCCCCCCGCCGCCGCGCAACCCGCGCCAGCGGCCGCCCCCACGCTGAAGGCCGCTCCTAAAGCGGCACGCACGCGAAAAAATGCCCCGGCTAAAGCATTGGATTTAGCCGTACCAGCTGCCGCTACCCCGGTGCCCACGGGCACTGCCTCAGCCGCCGCTGGAACTACGCCAGCCGGCACAGCCCCTACTACCACGCCACCAGCTACCACGCCGGGCCAGCCGGCGGCGGCTTTGCCCGCGCCAGCGGAGCCTGCTACCCCGCCGGCCGCGCCGGCTGTGGCCTACGCTACCCAGCTCAGCGCGGCTCACGCCGTGGTGTTGGTGTATCCGAAGGGCACGGCTCCCACGGCCGACCTCGCCGCGCAGCTGACTACGTATAATGGCAAGTTTTTTCGGGCGAATAACCTGACCGTGCAGCCGGCCCAGGCGCTGGGCACCGACCAGGAAGTGGTGGTGGTGCGGGCGCTGCAAGGCGCGAAAGTGGCCCAGAGCTACGCCACCAAGCTGCGCGGGCCGCAGTCGCCGCTGGCGCGGCTGCGCGGCCAGGGCTACCAAACGCTCATCATTAGCCTGGCCAACCTGGCGCTGCTGCAAGCGACGGGCGGCGACCTGGCCGGCTACCAACAATTTTACCAGAAGGTTTACCCGTAGGGTGCGGGGCTTGCCCCCGCCCGTCGTTGCCCGAAGCCACCCGAAGCGTCCAGCACCAGCATTCCGCCCGAGAAATCAGCCTGATAATCCAACCGCGAATTGTTCAACGACGGGCGAGGACAAGCCCCGCACCCTACCCCATTCTTCAACCTGTTCAACGACGGGCGGGGACAAGCCCCGCACCCTACCCAAATGCCTAAGTCCGCTTCTTCCCCGCCCCGCCCTACCCCCCCGTGCGCCGTGGGCCGCCGCCGGTGCGCCGGGGGCGCTTCCGGGCGTTCACGCGCACGATGTGGGTGCTGTTTGGGGGCGGGCTGGTGGTGGCGCTGCTCTATTTGGGGGCGGTAAGCGTCAACTTTATGAATCTGTTTGGGCGAATGCCGAACCTGCACGCGCTGGAAAACCCCAAGAGCGAGTTGGCCTCCGAAATTTACTCGGCCGATGGCGTGCTGCTGGGCAAGTACTTCCGCGAAAACCGGACGCCGGTGGAGTATAAAGACCTGCCGCAGAACGTGATTGACGCGCTTATCGCCACCGAGGACGTGCGCTTTGAGGAGCACTCGGGCATTGACTTCAAGAGCATTATGCGCGTGGTGGGCAGCCTGGGCCGCGCCGGCGGCGGCTCCACGCTCACGCAGCAGGTGGCCAAGGTGCTGTTTAAGACCCGCGCCGACGGCCTCAACAACGGCACGCTCAACGGCACTGGCAAGCTGGGCCTGCTTATCACCAAAACCAAGGAGTGGCTGCTAGCTATCAAGCTGGAACGCAACTATACGAAGCGCGAAATCCTGCGCATGTACCTGAATACCGTCGATTACGGCTCCAATGCCTTCGGCATTAACACGGCGGCGAAGACGTTTTTCAACAAGAGCCCCAAGCAGCTTACTACCCCCGAGGCGGCGACGCTGGTGGGCATCGTGAACGCGCCGTCGCGGTTTAGCCCGGCCATGCACCCGGCGCGCTCGAAGCGCCGCCGCAACTGGGTGTTGCAGCAGATGGTGCGGGCCAATTACCTGCCGGCCGACGAGATGCGCCGCGACACGGCCAAGGCCATCGTGCTGCACTATAGCGTCGAAAGCTCCGTGCAGGGCCTGGCGCCGTACTTCCGCACCGAGGTGGCCAAATACCTGCAAACCTGGGCGCGCGACACGGACCACGACCTGTATGCCGACGGCCTGAAAATCTACACGACCCTCGATTCGCGGATGCAGGCCTACGCCGAGAAGGCCGTGGCCGAGCACCTGACCTTGCAGCAAAAGTGGTTTTCGGCGCAGTGGAAGGGGCAGCTGCCCTGGCGCGACGAGAACGGCCGGGTCATTCCCGGCTTTCTGGAGGCGTCGATGCGCCGCACCCAGCGCTACAAGTCGCTGGTTGAGCGCTTCGAGGGCAACAAGGATTCGGTGCGCTACTACCTCAACCACAAGTACCCGATGACGGTGTTTTCGTGGCAGGGCGAGCAGCAGGTGATGATGTCGCCGATGGATTCGCTGGCCTATTACAAGCGCTATTTGCGGGCCGGCTTCCTGGCCGTGAACCCGCTCAATGGCTACGTGAAGGCCTGGGTGGGGGGGCCGAACTACAAGTTTTTCAAATTTGACCACGTGCGGCAAGGCAAGCGCCAGCCGGGCTCCACGTTCAAGCCCATCGTCTATACGGCGGCCATTGACCAGGGCTACTCACCGTGCTTTCCGCGGCCCGACGTGGCCACGACCTTCCCCGGCGTGGCCGGCCGGCCGCCCTACACGCCCCACAATTTCGAGGGTGCTTTTTCGGGGCGCACCTTCACGCTGCGGCAGGCGCTGGCGCGCTCCATGAATTCTATCACGGCGTGGCTGGTGTTCAAGCTGGGGCCGGAAACGGTGGTGGCCTACGCCAAGCGCCTGGGCATCACGTCGCCCATCGATGCGGTGCCGGCAGTGGGCTTCGGCGCTTCCGATTGCAGCATCTACGAGCTGTGCGGGGCTTATGGCACTTTTGTAAATAAAGGCGTGTGGACCAGCCCGATTATGGTGACGCGCATTGAGGACAAGAATGGCAACGAGCTGCGCCGCTTCGTGGCCCAGACCAGGGAGGCCCTCAGCGAGGAAACGGCCTACGTGATGACCAATATGCTGCAAGCCAGCACCACCGAGCCAGGCGGCACCAGCACCATTCTGCACACGGGCTTCAAGTTCAACACCACTATCGGGGCCAAAACCGGCACCACCTCCAACTACTCCGACGCCTGGTTTATGGGCATCACGCCCAACCTGGTGTGCGGCATGTGGGTGGGCGGTGAGGACCGTAGCATTCACTTCCGCACCGGGGCCTACGGGCAGGGCGCGCGCTTGGCCCTACCCCTCTACGGCATCTTCATGAAGAAAGTGTACGCCGATAAGTCGCTCGACGTGGACACCGGGCCTTTCCCCCTGCCCGCCGCGCCGCTCACCATCGAGCTGGATTGCTCGAAATACTACGGCGCGGGCCAGCAGGATACCATCCCCAACAACCAGAAAATGGTGCAGCCCAAGCTGGATGAGCTGGATGACAAGGATATTTAGTAATCGCGGATTTAGCAGATGGCGCAGATTTCGCGGATTCGGACGCCGCGGAGGGGGTAGGGCTGGTTGGCCTTTGGGGGTAGTTAGTTTGGGTCAGTCAAAAGTAATAGGGTAAAAAGAACGTTATTCCGAGCTTGCCGAGGAATCTCGCTCGCCTCATTCGGGCCTCGTTCAACGACGCGAGCGAGATTCCTCAGCAAGCTCGGAATGACGTTCTGTTGCTACCTGTTTACTTCTGCACGAGTACTCAGTTTGGGTCAGACCCGAACTGACTGACCTTTTTTGGTAACTGGTTTAGCTCGGAGGCGAACTGACTACTCTTTTTGGGCACTCAGTTTGGGTCTGACCCAAACTGAGTGCCCTTTTTCAGCAACTAATTGCCTAAAAAGAGTAGTCAGCTGCCCTTTTTGGGCAACTGGTTTAGGTCAGACCCGAACTGAGTGCCCAAAAAGGGCAACTGGTTGCTCTTTTTGCTAAACTGACTGTCACCGAACAAATACCACTCCTTCGCGCGTTTAACGCAACCGACCCTACCCCACCCGCGCCGGTCGAATCCGCGCAATCTGCTCAATCTGCGATTTATGGCTGCCAGTGCTCTTCTTCAGGAACAAATCAACCACCTGCCCCACCGCCCCGGCGTGTATAAGTACTATGACGACGAGGGCATTATCTACGTAGGCAAGGCCGTGGACCTGCGCAAGCGCGTGAGCAGCTACTTCACCAAGCAGGACCACAACAAGAAGACCCAGCAGCTGGTCAAGAACATCAAGCGCATCGAATTCACCATTGTGGATTCGGAGTCGGATGCGTTTCTGCTCGAAAATAACCTTATAAAGCAGCACCAGCCCAAGTACAATATTCTGCTCAAGGATGGCAAAACTTACCCCTACCTGCTGCTGACCAAGGAGCGGTTTCCGCGCCTCATCCCGACCCGCAACAAGCAGCCCGGCGACGGCCAGTACTTTGGCCCCTACGCCAACCAGGGCGGCCTCAACGTGCTGCTGGAGCTGATTCGGGCCTTGTATCCGCTGCGCACCTGCACCTATAATCTGAGCCCCGAAAACGTGGCGGCCGGCAAGTTTAAGGTGTGCCTGGAATACCACATCGGCAACTGCAAAGGCCCGTGCGTGGGCCACGAGGACGAGGCTGTTTACGGCCAGTACATTCAGCAGATTCGGCAGATTCTGAACGGCGACCTGCGCTTGCCCAAGCAGTATTTCCGGGACAAGATGACGGCCGCCGCCCAGGAAATGCAGTACGAGCTGGCCCACCAGTTCAAGCAAAAGCTGGACAAGCTGGACGACTTCCAGGCCAAGAGCACCATCGTGAGCGCCACGCTCACCAACATCGACGTGTTCAGCATCGCTTCCAACGAAAAGGCGGCGTTCGTTAACTACCTCAAGGTGATGAACGGCAGCATCATTCTGACGCAAAATCTGGAGCTGACCAAGAAGCTGGATGAGTCGGATGGCGAAGTGCTGGCGCCCCTCATCATGCAGCTGCGCCAGGAATACGCGAGCGAGGCCAGGGAAATTCTTACCAACGTGCCCATCGAGCCCCTACCCCTCCCCGGCGTGGCGGTGGCCCAGCCCCAGATTGGCGACAAGCGCAAGCTGCTGGAACTGAGCATCAAAAACGTGCTCTATGCCCGCAAGGAGAAGGAAAGCATGAACGAAAAGAGTAAGGACGTGAACGAGGTGCGCATCATGGAGCAAATCAAAAAGGACCTGCGCCTGACCGAGCTACCCAAGCACATCGAATGCTTCGACAACTCTAACTTTCAGGGCGACAATCCGGTGGCGGCAATGGTGTGCTTCCGCAACGCCCGCCCGAGCAAGAAGGACTATCGGCATTACCACATCAAAACGGTCATCGGCCCCAACGACTTCGACAGCATGTACGAGGTGGTGCATCGCCGCTACCGCCGCCTCACCGACGAGGGCGCGAGCCTCCCCCAGCTCATCATCGTGGACGGCGGCAAGGGCCAGCTGAGCATGGCCGTGAAGGCGATTAAGGACCTGAATCTCTGGGGCCAGCTAGCCGTTATCGGCATCGCCAAGCGCCTCGAAGAAATCTACGTGCCCAACGACCCCCTACCCCTCTACATCGACAAGAAGAGCGAAAGCCTGCGCCTCTTCCAACGAATGCGCGATGAGGTGCACCGTTTCGGCATCACCTTCCACCGCTCGCTCCGCGACGCGGGCACCCTCAAAACCGAGCTGACCGACGTCAAAGGCCTCGGCCCCGTCACCGCCGATAAGCTCCTGAGCAAGTTCAAGTCCGTCAAAAAAATCAAAGAGCTAACCGAAGCGGAGCTAGTTGCCGAAGTCGGCAAAGCCAAAGCCAAAATTCTGCTCACCTACTTCACCCAACAAGAAATCACTACCCCCCACTAAATAAGTGAAGCCAAAAGAAAAAGGGGTCCCGCGCTAACCAGCACGGGACCCCTTTTTAATCGACTACAAAATCCGTGAAATTCGCTAAAATTCGCGTAATCCGTGATTTAGAAAGACCACAGGCTGTACTCGTACTCAACCAAGTCAGCGGCCGTTTGCTGAGCAGCCAGCAGGCCCTCACGCTCACTGCCGTACTGCGTAGCCAGGTCGTCGCCCGAAGGATTTGACACTTTTACGATGTACGAGTTGAACAGCCACAGTTCAAACGCGTCAGCCAGATTCTTGTGCTGGGCATCGTTCTGCGCGTTAAACCAGATGGCTTGCTGCGGATTGTTGCGGAACACTTTTACCAGGTCCGAATATTTGAACGTGGCAATGTTCTTCTCCAGGCCCGAAGTATTCGTACCCAACGTAGAAGGCAGCTTCAGCGAGATGGTTTTAATCTGGTGATACATCCGCGAACGTTTCTTATCAAATATCATCTCTTCGGTCAACTCCATCTGGTAGATGTCCTTGGGGCGATATTCGGCCGAAGTAGCGGGCGGCGGGGGCGGCGGGGCGGCGGCTACCGTGCTCACCGTGGTATAAATGGTTTTACCCCGGCGGTCTTTCATAATGCGGCCGCTAGCATCCTTCTTAGCTACGCGCTTGGTTGCCGATGGTGTTGACGCGACGGGGGCACCCCAGCCGTCATTGGCCGGAGCTGCTTTCTTGGTGCCCTTGGGAGCCGGGGTGCTGCCCCAGTCGCCACCGTCGGCATCGGGGCTAACGGGCGCTTCTACCGCGTACGACATGTTCGACGACATTTCTTTAGGCGAGAACGTCGAAGTAAGCGAGTCGTTTTTGTAAGGCTGTAACTCGCCGCGCCTTACGGCATCAATAATAACCCGGCTGATTTCGTGACCGTCCGAAAACATCGGGCGGTTTTGCTTTTCACGCAGGTCAATGGCCCGCCAAATAGTTTTGCGGAACATTTGGTCGGAAACCGGAATCTGCCGGATGGCCCCCGTCGAAGCGGTCGAGGTAGCCTGCTCCTGCGCCCGGCCCGCCAACGCGGCCAGCAGGGCCACGGCGGTAATAGGCAGTGCTTTGAAATAGCGGGTCATAATAGATTTTTAAAGCTAACGAATTACTAATTACCTTATTGCAGCGGGATATTGAACGCGCGGGTCATATTCACATCCTTTACTTGGTTTTGGAAGTTCATGCGCTGAACGCTCTGTACTTCGATATACAAGCGGTCACCTTCTTTATAAGCGTTCACCATGTCACTGAAATCACCCTGCGGACCGTTGACAGTCTTAGGGCCGATTACCGGGCGCTTACCACGGGCCAGCACCGCCTGGAAGCGCGAAACGCGATAACGCGCATCTTCCGGCAGGAACGTGAAAAAGCCAGGGTCTGGAATAGCTTTCAATGTCACTGTACGAATGGAAGTACCAGGGGTACCCTGCTTCTCATTTGCTTCGCTACCCCCAACATAGCACTTAATAGTCGGGTTCGGAATTGGGCGTACTTTAAAGACCTGTGACCCAATTGCATTGCCACCGCTGCTCACGTTTAGTGTTACTTCACGAGCGTTAGGCACGAGCGTCACATCACCTTTTTGACCGGTGATAACCTGAGCACCCGAGGCTGAGAAACTAGGCTGATACTGAGCACCAAGAGCAGGTACTTGCACGCTCAGTTTATTGCCACACTCAAAATACAGCGCCTGCACCGAAGCCGACTGAATCTGCATGACGGGCTTGGTTATAGTATAGGGAACCAGCACTTTGAACGTAGTATCGCGGCCGGCCTGGTTGAGACGGATAGTGCCCGTCCACGAGGACTTGGCATTACCAGCTTGGTCGAAGTTGCCGGGACGAGCCGTGAATTCAACTTTACCGTGGCCGTCGGGGCCAACTGCCAGCGACGAGCCGTTGTAAGTCATGCTCGGCTTCAGGTTGGAAGCGCTGGCCGTCAGGAACAGGTCAGCCTTGTACTTGGTGCCGGCGGCTACCGTGTTTGATTCGGCAGAGGCGAAAGCACCCAGCTTATCGAATACGATGGTCTTAGCACCGACCTTTTCAGCCTGCTTTTGCAGAGCGTCGGCTTGGTATTTCAGTACCTCCGTCTCTTTCTGACTCAGTACAGCCAGCGCGGCTACCACGGGGGTATTCTCAAAATTTAGCTCCGCGAAGTTTTTGTGCTTCTGCTCCGAGTTGGGCGCGATACGCGTATCATCCTTTGCATCGAGAGCCAATGGCCGCGCATCAGGCACAAACTGCTTGATGTAGTCCGAGTAGCCGTTCAACTGCTTTTGCAGGGGGTAGGCCAAGCCGTTCTGCTTGCCGCCGAGCATGGTGATAGCCACCTTGTCCTCGGCACTCATATTCTTATAATCGTTGCCACCCTTGGTGTTTTCGGTAGCCTTATAGAGGTTATCACGCACCCCGTTGAGGTAGTCAATAACTTTCTTGGTCTCATCCCGAATTTCCTGGCTCTTTTTGAGCACGGCCACGTCACTAGCTTGATTGCGATTCTTGGCCACGGCTGCTTCAATACCTTTTACCGTATTATCAGCCGCCGTTTCGGTTTTGCCATTGACATCCGTTAGGCTATCGTCAATAAACTTAAATTTCAGCAAGATAGCTGAGTTAACTTGGAGCGCGAGCAGAGCGGTCAGCACGAGATACATCATGCCAATCATCTTCTGCCGCGGGGTTTCATTAGCTGCTGCCATCGATAATTATCCTAATTAGCTACGAGGAATAGAGAGAATAGTCTAGTAGGGACTAGCTGGCAGCACCGGCCCGCATGGCGTTCAGCATGTTGCCGTACACCCGATTGAGCGAAGTGAGGTTGCCGGTGAGGTCGGATACCTGGCCTTGCAGGCTTTCGGTGTCTTTGCCGGTCTGCACCATATTCTCCATCGCCTTGGCCATCATGCCCGAAAACTGGTTCATGGACTTGAGGTGGGTATTGGCGTCTTGCAGCTCCATCTCGTACACCGCGTTCAGCGCGCCCAGGTTCTTGGTCACGGTCTGCACCTGCATGTGGTATTCCTTGGCATCGTTGGTAGCCCCCGAGAGCGACGTAACCGCCTCTACCGTGTTAGAGTAAGCCTTGTTGATGCCGTCAAGTGAGTTGGCGGCCGTGCGCACTTTCTGCGTGTATTCGTCCGTGGCGTTGGTAGCATCGCCAAGCTGACCGAGCTGCGCGGTGGTGGCACTGAGGCGGTTCAGGCCCTGGCCCAGGTTGGTGAGGGCTTCGGGGGTAACGTTAGCGTTTTTCAGCATGTCGTCCAGCTTGCCGGTCAGGCCATTGGGCTGGGGAGCGCTGTCGCGGAAGCGATTGTCGTTGGTTGAAGGGTCGTAGCCCTCGCTCAACTCCGGGTAAACCAGTGCCCAGTCGTGGTCGGACTGGTGAGGCTGGAAAGCACTGAGGAAGAAGATAACGGCCTCGGTTCCGAGACCTACCATTAGCATAGTATCAGCACCTTTCCAGTGCAGGATTTTGAATAGAGCACCGATAATAACAACTGCTGCGCCAATGCCATATACTTTCGGCATTACGTCGTCATAGAGGAAATTTTTCTTGCGAGCCATATTGAATTAAGCTAACTAGCTATGTTAAAAAAGTTAAGAAAGAGAAAAAGGATGAATTGGAAGACTATGATGGATTGTTAGTTCAGGCGACGGTTGGTACCCATGCCGATTTGAATCATGGAGCAGCGGAAGCCAATATAAGAGCGGGCCGAATCCTGGTATTCGAAGTTGCGCGTGCCGGTTTCCAGGTAATACTGAATATCCTTCCATGAACCGCCGCGCACTACTTTGCGAGGTTCGTTATCATCCGAGTTAGTGGGGTTCAGGTCCCACACTATCGGCACGGAAGCTTCCATGTAGGCATCATCGCACCACTCGCTTACGTTGCCGGCCATGTCGTAGAGCCCAAAGTCATTGGGGAAATAAGAGCCCACTTCGGAAGTATAAGCATAGCCGTCGGAAGCGTAGTCGCCCCGGCCCGGCTTAAAGTTGGCCAGCATGCAGCCTCTCGTATTGCGAACATAAGGACCGCCCCAAGGGAAGGTAGCGCCTTCGCGACCACCGCGAGCGGCGTATTCCCACTCGGCTTCCGATGGCAGGCGGAAGTTGGGGTAGGGAGCTTCGCCCAGCTCTTCGTTGGTGTTGTTCTTGAGCTTCGTGCGCCACGTGCAGAAGTAGCGGGCAGCGAACCAGTCCACCCCTACTACCGGATAGTCGTCGAAAGCCGGGTGTGAGTAATAGTACTCCAGCAACGGGTCACCCATGTGGTAGGTGAAGTCGCGCACCCACACCGTCGTGTCCGGGTAGAGCTCCGTTTTAATGTAGTCTTCGCCCAAAGCCTCTACCGAGTCCTGCATGATTGCGTTGACAAACTGCCGGTACTCGTTATTGGTAATCTCGGTTTCGTCCATATAAAAGCCGGCAATAGTTACCTGCTTATTCATGTTCACCATCGAGGCCGCGATGTCCTGGTCGGTCTGGCCCATGTGGAACGTTCCACCGGGGCAGGGCACCATTCCGAAGGGTACTTCCTGCGGATTGAATATGGGCCGGTCGTCGGTCCCTACTAGGTCGCCTTGGAAGTTTTTAGTAAAACAGCCACCCAGAAGTACCCCCGATAAGGCTAATAGAGGTAATACCAGAAATTTTTTCATAATAAAGAGAAAGAACTAATTTATAATCAGGCAGCGATTGAGGTAAATTGTGTAAGTATTGGCAAATCTACGTTGCACCAAATGGCTGCGCAACACGCTTCTGACATACACACACGCTTATTGGTTCAACCGGGCAAAAAACCTGCTGGACAACCCTAAAAATCCATTCAAAGTCCTATTTAACCACAACTTATCTGCGTAATTAATTTTGTCGTAACAGCAAACGCTGCTTTAAAACCGACTAGAAGCTATAGCGTGGTGTACGAATAGCCGGGCGGGTAAGCAGCACTGCTTTAGGAAGTCGGAGAGAGAAAAGAATTTCGTGGGAGCTGAAGGCACGTGCGGCTTGGTTGAAGGCAATGAAGTCGAAGGCGTAGCCAATGCGGTAGCGGTTATCGGCCCCGAAGGCATAGCCGAGCAGGCCAGATACTGATTCGTCGTAGCGGTAGTTGAGGCCAGCCGAAAATTGGTCATTGTAAGTGGCCCGCGCACCAACTTCGAAGGAGTAGTTGTGCTGATTGTCGTATTTGCTCTTCGTATCGTAGTTGCCTGGTAATACAGCCTTTACCAATAGCATCGGCGTGACCGTAACGCTGGATGAGGCCTCGATATTGTAGCCCGTTGTCAGGTAGGCGTGGTTTTCGCCCAAATACTGGCTGCCTACCCCGGCCGTACCATTGCTTTTGAAGGTATACTCGGAACGCAGCAGGTTATTAAGGCTTAGCCCAGCGTAAAATTTGGGTGCCTCGTACCAGATTCCCGCACCCGCGTCAAACTTATGGTCGGAAGAGTTGGCCGGGATATTAATGTCGTTGGGGTCGATGGCGCGATACGTGCCTTTACCGATGTAGGTGTAAATGCCCTGGATGCCTATGCCCAGCTTACCACTACCCAGCTTGATGTGCTGCGAGTAAGAAAGCGCTGCGTTGGTCATCTTCGTCACGCCCGCCTGGTCGTAGTACACCGCCAGCCCTACCCCCCCGCTAAGGGGTAAGATGGGGATGGAAGCCGATACCATCCCCGTGCGGGGCGAGCCATTATCGTCGCCGAGTGAGTTGCCCAAATTCAGGTATTGATAACGACCAATAACGTTAACCTCCGTTTGCCCCGTAATCCCGGCGTAAGCTGGGTTGAGGTACATGCTGTTGAGGCCATAATGCGTGAACTGCGGCTGTTGCTGCGCCAGGGCAGGCGCGGCGGCGACTGACAGTAGCAGCGCGGCGAGTACTATTCCTTTCATAAGGGCGGCGAAGAAAGGGGGCGAATAAAATGACGGAAAACAGTAGCTGATATCAACAACCTACGTTCAAATGTAACTACTAATTAACCGTCCGAAAGCGCTAGTCGTTCGGGAGAAACGACGGGCGCGCCGATTTAATCGCCCGGCACAAACCTGACGTTCCGTGTTTACCAGCCAGCCTGCTCATCATAGCCACGCGTTGCTGCTAAGCGGCATGCTGCCTAATGTAGGCCTCAATGGCGCCCGTCATGGACGGGGCGTTGGGCATAGGAGCTTCAATATCAAGGATAAGGTTGGCATCACGAACGGCCTTGGCGGTGGTAGGGCCAAAGGCGGCGATGCGGGTTCCATCCTGCAGGAAGTCGGGAAAATTGACGAATAGCGAGCTGATGCCGGAGGGGCTGAAAAAAGCCAGGCAGTCGTACTTAACTTCCGCCAAATCAGACAAATCGCTGGCTACGGTGCGATAAATGACGGCCTCCGTGAATTTCAGGTTGTTGGCCCGCATGAATTCGGGTAGGTCGTCCTTGCGAATGTCGGAGCAGGGGTAGAGAAATTTCTCCCCCTTGTGCTTCTTGATGACATCAAACAGGTCGGCGGCCGTGCGTACCCCCACGAAGAGCTTACGTTTGCGCAGCACGATATACTTCTGGAGATAATTGGCCGTTTGTTCCGAAATGCAGAAATACTTCATCTCGGCGGGCATTTCCAACTTGGCTTCCTGGCAAATGCGAAAGAAATGGTCAACGGCATTACGGCTGGTAAAAATTACCGCCGTATGCTCCAGAATAGCTACCTTATCCTTCCGAAATTCTTTGTAAGGGACTCCCTGCACATCGATAAACTCCCGAAAATCTATGCGAATACCGTATTTCTCAGCCAGTGAGAAGTAGGGTGAAACGTCGTTGGTGGGCGTGGGCTGGGTAACCAGAATGCTACGAATGGGCTGGGCGTGCCGGTCCAGACCCGGCTGTACTGCGCTCTCGGCCATAGAAAAAAGAAAAGGTAATAATAGAACTATAGACCGTGTGACATTTCTTACTTATTGCCTTCGTTCCTGTTCAGATAGCATACGTAAATACGATGAGCTTCAATAAAACAGCCAGGGGCAGTACTTCGGTAGCACAAAGGTACGCGAACAAGTGAAGATTAAGCAGCGATGTGCGCTGGTGCAAAGTTCGGGCCACCCGCAACACCGTGGCCGTGAGCAACAATAGCACACATCCATTGGCCAGTTCAACAACCTGGGGCCAGCGCGCATTCAGCCCCAGATACAGCAGGAGTACCAGGGGCAGCAGCAGGCCCAGCAGCAGAGTGGTGCGCAAAAACTCGCGGTAGTGCACATTGACCAGCGCGCGCAGGTCGAAAATATAGCTAAGCAACTCCACGAGCAGGTATTTGCTCAGCACGAAGGTCAGAATAAGGGCAGTATACAGCGATACGCGGGCTACTATGGCCGACTCACGCACTTTGAGCACCTGCTGCAACAGGGGCAGGCTACTCAGGTCGGTGTGCAGGGCCGTGAGCAGCAGCGACAACGACAGGGCAAAAAGCAGCACCAACACCAAGTTAAGCCAGGTAAAAGCCGGGCGCGCCAAAAAGGCCTGGGGCTCGGTAGAGTTGCCAAACAGCTCATTTACTTGCAGAATGCGCGCCAGGCCAACCGGATTAGTTGCCCGCACCACCCCATAGAGCAGCCCCACCAACAGCAACAGCACCAGCAACGCACTTTCGCCCTGCAGAGGCGGCACCCGCAGCATAACCAGCGCCGGAGTAGCGGCGGGGGCAGCCAAGCTAGCGGCCCGCACGGGGGCCTGCGCTTCGGCACTGAAAGAGCTGAGCGCCGGGTAGCCTTCGCGCTGCCACACTGCCAGCAGGTGCGGCCGCCCGGCCTGAGCGGCCGGAACAGTACGCGCGAGGCCTATTACGTAGCGTCCGCTGGCCTTAGCGGTGAATATGAGTTGATTATCCAGAAAAATGCTCAGCCCGCGAGCCGCCGCGAACGACAGCCGGAAGGGCTGCTGGGGCAGCAGCCGCACCCACTGGTAATAGGTGTGGGCCGGCGCGTGGTAGCCTGGCAAATACAGGATAAGGCGGTTGCCGGCCACGTCGTGCAGCAGCCAGTTGTCGGGGTCCAGGCCGGGGGCGGCGGCGGGGGGTAGGGGATAATATTCGGCGGCGAAGGCACGGGGCACCAGCGCGCTGCTCACCAACCACGCGCTAAGTAGCAGGCCCAGACAGCCCCGCAGAAAAGACAGACGGCCCGCAGTCATGGCAGCAACGGCTTTGGTCAGGACGAGGAGGCCACCTGCCGCCGGGCGGCCCGGCTTTGGTAAACGCCCAAAAACACGCTCAGCAACACCGAAAAAATTACCAGAATTCCTATCAACACGAGATTGCCAAGGAAGAAGAAGTTGATAACGAAGAGAATAACCACAATATTCAGCAGCCCAAGCAGCAGCACGGCGCTGATTTGGGAGAAGCCCATCGCCATAATGCGGTGGTGCACGTGGTTTTTATCGGGCGAGAAGGGCGAGCGGCCGGCCGCCATGCGTAGAATAAACACGCGCAACGTATCGAACAAGGGCACGAAGAGCACGCCCAGCGTCACGGCCGGCGACTCGCTGCCGAAGGGCTGGCCCGTGCGGCTCCCCAGCTCAATAAACTGAATGGCTAGTATCGACACGATGAAGCCACAGACGAGCGAACCCGTGTCGCCCATGAAAATACTGGCCCGGTGGAAGTTATAACGTAAAAAACCTAATATTCCGCCAATGAGACATACCGAAACGAAGGCGTAGTTGCTGAACTCGGGGCCACCGTAGCGGTAGAAATAATAGCCGAAAGTGCCCGCCAGAATCAGCACGATGGTGCCGGCCAGGCCGTCGAGGCCGTCGATGAGGTTGATGGCGTTCGTAATCCCCACAATCATCACAAACGTGAAGCCGTAGCTCACGCCCACCGGCAGCGTATAGATGCCCAAAATGCCCTGGAAGCTGGTTACGCGCACATCGGCCATTATCATGACGACACCCGTGGCCAGCAGCTGGCCCACGAATTTTTTGGCAACCGAGATGGTGACCAAATCGTCTTTCAGGCCCACAAAAAACAGGATAATGCAGCCGGCCAGCAGCTCCTTCACCCCGTTGCTGAGCGGAGCAAAAATGGTGAGCGCCGACATGAAGCCCGCAAAAATCGCTACCCCCCCCAGGCGGGGCGTTAGCGACTGGTGCACCGTGCGGCCATTGGGCGTGTCGAGCAGGTTTTTGAGGTGGGCAATCTGCACGATGGAGGGCACCGCGAACATAGCCACTAAAAGTGCCCACAAAGCGGCCAGGCCCAGGTAAATACTAAAGTGATTCATGAAACAAACAGTGCGGCACAGGCCACGTAAGATAGCACCAGCGCCCCGAAAAGCTAGCCGTGGAGCACGCCCGCCCGGCCCGCCAGCAAGTCGAGCCGGCTCAGATTGGCCACTATGATGGAGTCAGGCACGAAGACAAATTTCTTATCAAAAATCTTGCTATCGCGGTAATAGCTCACCCAATACTGGTTGGTGAGGTGAAAAACGGCCGGGTCAATGAGCTCGACCGGGGTAGCCGAGTGCGGCCCTACCTCCGGAAAATGGTAGCGCAGCGTGGTGGTGCGCACGGCCTCGCCGGTGGGCTGGGTGCCGTAGCCCTCGGAGCTGATGAGGACGGTTTCGAGGCTGAAATCGTTGTGATTAAGCAAATATACCGTCCAGGTTGGCACGCCGGCGGTGCCAGTTGCGGCTTCTTCGTCGGGCACGATGGCGATGGTTATACCTTCTACCGAATCAAAAGAAATATCTTGTTTCATACCTAAAAAACTAATAGCCGGCACAGCACCTATGCAGCTATTGGGCCAAGTGCGCGTCAAATTGGGTGAGCAAGGCGGCCAGCAGGCGCTCCTGCACCTCCTCGACTGGCACAGAATGGCCCAGCTCGGCGGCCAGCGACGTAACGGCCTTGTCGGTAATGCCGCAGGGCACGATGTACCCAAAATAGTGCAGGTCGGTGTTCACGTTGAGGGCCAGGCCGTGCAGCGTTACCCAGCGGCTGCACCGCACGCCCATCGCGCAGATTTTGCGCGGGTTGGCAGCGCCGGTTTCCCAGCCCAGCCACACGCCGGTGAGGCCCGCGATGCGGCCCGCCCGCAGCCCGTAGGTAGCCAGGGTTTGAATAACGGCTTCCTCCAGCGCCCGCAGGTACCAATGGATATCGGGCCGGAAATTTTCGAGGTCGAGCAGGGGGTAGGCCACCAGCTGGCCGGGGCCGTGAAAAGTGATGTCGCCCCCGCGGTTGATGCGGTGAAACGTGGCCCCGTGCGCCGCCAGGGCCGCTTCATCGAGCAGCAGGTGCTCGGGCTTACCGCTTTTGCCCAGCGTGTAGGTGGGCGGGTGCTGGCAAAACAGCAGGTGGTTGGGCGTGGGCTGGGGGGGTAGGCCGGCCGCCCCGGCCTGCCGGTTTTGCGCCTTGATGGCCAGCGTGCTGGTCAATAACTCCTCCTGCAAATCCCAGGTAGGCACGTAGGGCACGAGGCCCAGCCGCTGCACCGCTATGGCCCGCTGGGCAGTGGCTACTGCCGCCGACGGCACCGGAGCCGCTGGCACAACGGGTGCCACACAAGCCGAGTACAAGTCCATAGAGGGGGTAGGAAAAAGCAGGAGCCACTTGGTTGGCCAGCTATACAAAGTTACTTCGCACCGCAGGCTTTAGCTTGCGGGCCGGGCGCGAGGCCCGCCAAAACCACCGGATTGCCGGAAGCTTTCCCCTTATTCCTACCCCCTTTATGCCAACCGACGCGCACGCGCTGGGCTGGGCCGGCGAGGCCGCCGCCGCCGCTCATTACCAGCGGGCGGGCTACGAATTGCTGGCCCAGGGCTACCGCCACGGCCGCGCCGAGATAGACCTGGTGCTGCGCCAGGGCACGGCGCTGCTGGTTTTCGCGGAGGTAAAAACCCGCTCGGGCGGCCAGTTTGGCCCGCCCGAAACGTTTGTTTCGAACCGCAAAAAAGAGCTATTTCGCCTGGCAGCCACGCACTTGCAGGAAGAGCTGGACTGGCGCGGCGACATCCGCTTCGACATCGCGGCCCTCACGCAGCTGCGCGAAGGCTTCCGGGTCGAGGTCTTTGAAGATGCCTTTTACTGAGCCGGCGTGGGCGTGGGCGTGCCAGGAGGGGTAGGCGACACGGCCGGCGGCGTGGCGACGGGCGGGTGGTAGCCGGGGCGGCGGCTTTGGGCCTTGCGCACGGGCGGGCGGGGGGTAGGGACGCCGTGGCTGCCGGGGCGGCGGGCGTCTCTCACGGGCGCGGCGTCGGGGTCGGCGTCGCCGCGCTTGTCGATGTTCTTCTCCTTGTCGAAGATAATGGAGCCGCCGTGGCTGTACTCCCGAATCAGCTCGGGCTCCTCTACTTCGGGCTCGTAGCCGCTCTCGCCGTATTGAAACACGTAGTGCGGGTACTTCTTGTAGTCGCCGAAGTTGGTCCACTCCCCTACCCGGCGGCCGTTCTCGAAGTGGCCGGTCCAGAGGCGGCGGCCGTCGTTGCGAAACAGCGCGTAATCGCCTTCCAGCTTGCCGTTTACGTAGGGCACCACTTCTTTGAGCATGGTTTGGCCCGCGTCGTAGTAGCTGATGTTGGCATCGCGCGGGAAACCCATCTCGTAGTGGATTTTGGTGAGCAGCACGCCTTTTTTGTCGAATTTCTCCCAGCGCAGGTGGCGGGTGCCGTTGGCGAAGTAGCCGGTTTCGAGCACCTGGTTGTTCTGCATCCGCTTATAAGGGCCATGCAGCACTTTATCGGTAGCGGCATCTAACTCACCCACGGCCTTGAAAATCTTGTGCTTTTTGGGGCTGAAATAATATACGGCCGGCGACATCGGGTTGGGCTGCCTGAACGTCTTGAGGTAGTAAAACACCTCAATTGTCTGGTTACGCCCCTTAGGCCCCGACTTCACGACGCCCCTCTTGATGCGGTCACCCAGGAAGACGTTTTTCTTGATGCGCTTTTTGCGCTGGGCGTTCTTTTCGGCATCTTTGGCGGCGCGCTCCTCGGCCTTGGTGAGCACCGCCTTGCGGCCCGCGATGCTAAGCTTGGGTGCGCCTTTGCGGGCGGTGGTCGTCAGGGTATCGCCGGGTGCCCCGAGGCCGGCCACGGCCAGGTCACCGGGCCGCGAGTTGAACGACACCGTTTTGCGGGTGCAGCCCACGGCCAGCAGTGCGAGCCAACCCATCAGCCAAAAGCGAGAACGGAGCAGAAACATAGAATATGTACGGAATTTTAGTCGCCAGCCCAACGCGAATTTAAGCTATTTTGGTGCCTTGGCAGTAGCGCGAACTTTCCAGTTCGTGCGCGAGCGCAGCGAGTAGGCGGCACCGCACCATTTGCCAGATGCGCTCGCGCACGAACTAGAAAGTTCGCGCTACGTCAACCGTGTCGCCAGCCACCAGCAGGCTTACCCGAAAGCCCTGGCCGCCCACGGGCTGGCCGGGGGGTAGGCCCTCGCAGTGGCGGGCGCTGAGCTGGCGGCCATCCACGAGCACCACCGTTTCATCGCCAAATACTTCGGGAGGACGGCCGGGCCGGAAGACCAGGCCCGTTTCTTCGTTCAGGCCCAGACCCAGCAGGTGGGGGTAGGCCAGCACGGCGTGGAGCAAGCGCGGAAAGCGCGCCCGCTCCACGAAGTGCTGGTCGATGAGCAGGCCGGGCAGCACGTCGAGGCCGGGCAGCAGGCTGATGCCGCCGGCCAGCAGGCTGCGCCAGCCCCTACCCCCCACCAGCATTTGGGTGCCGAGGGCGGCCGCGCCGGCGCTGGTGCCGGCCAGCACGAAGCCCGCGTCGTGCTGGCAGCGCTGGCGCAGCACCGCCAGAAACTCGGTGCCCAGCAGGCATTCGGTGAGGCGCTCCTGGTCGCCGCCCGTGAGCAGCAGCAGCGCGGCGTCGCGCAGACGGGCCAGCGTGGCGGGGTCGTCGGCGGGGTGCGCTTCGTCCACCACGAGGTGGCCGACGTGGGAATAGCCCAGCGCGCCCAGCTCGGCGGCGTAGGCGGCGTGGGTGCGGGCCGGGTCGTGGGCGGTGGCCGTGGTCAGCACTTCGAGGGGGGCGGGGGGGGTAGGCAGCAGCCGGGCCAGCTGGGCCAGCAGCGGGGCATCGTGGCCGCCCCCCAGCACCACGATGGTGCCCTGGGGCGAGGGGGTAGCGACGAGCGCAGGGGTGGCGGGAGTCAAAACAACGGGCGGAAGCGGATACAGCCACGAAGTACGCCAAAAATGCCGGGCAGGCCGCCAATAAGCGCCGGGTTCGGGCGTAATTTTGCCCCGTCCCTACCCCCTGCCTAGCGAAACAATCCCTTTTTTCGAAGCCCTTCACCCGGTTTTCCTCCTGCCTATGACCGCGCCCGAAACCTTGGACCAAATTACGACACTGATTCAGGAGGGCGAGTTTTTTAAGTTAAAGAAGCTGCTGCGCTCATTTCAGGCCAGCGAATTGGTGGAGCTGATTGAGAATGAGGACGAGCGCGAGCAGCTCATCATTTTCCGGCTGCTGCCGCTGGAGCTGGCCACCCAGGTTTTTGAGTACCTCGACCTGGAGGTGCAGCGCCACTTTCTCGAAAACCTGGCGCAGGACAAGATGACTGACATTCTCAATGAGATGTCGCCCGACGACCGCACGGCCCTGCTGGAGTTTCTGCCCGCCAACTTCGTGGCCGAGCTGGTGCAGAACCTCTCCGAGCCCGAGCGCCGCGTCACGCTGCAGCTGCTGGGCTACCCCGAGTATTCGGTGGGCCGCCTGATGACGCCCGACTACATCGCCATTCGCGAGAACTGGACCGTGCAGCAGGTGCTCGACTTCGTGCGCCAGCACGGCGGGCAGTCCGAAACCCTGAACATGCTTTACGTCACGGACGCGCGCGGCAAGCTCATCGATGACATCCGCATCCGGGAATTTTTGCTGGCCGCGCCCACCACGCGGGTCCGCGACATCATGGACCAGCGCTTCGTGTCGCTCACGGCTGCCCAGGACCAGGAGGAGGCCATCGATATTTTCCGGCGCAACGACCGCGTGGCGCTACCCGTGGTGAGCCCCGACCAGGGCATTTTGCTCGGCATCGTGACCCTAGACGATATTCTCAGCATTCGGGAGGAGGAAGACACCGAGGACATTCAGAAGTTCGGCGGCTCCGAAGCGTTCGACGAGCCCTACCTCGCTACCCCCCTGTTTCGGCTGGTGCAGAAGCGCGCCGGCTGGCTGGTGGTGCTCTTTCTGGGTGAATTGCTGACGGCCTCGGCCATGCAGTTTTTTGAGGGCGAATTGCAGAAAGCCATCGTGCTGGTGCAGTTTATTCCGCTCATTATCAGCTCGGGGGGCAATTCGGGGTCGCAAGCCACCTCGCTCATCATCCGGGCGATGGCGCTGGGCGAATTTACCTTGGGCGAGTGGTGGCGGGTGCTGCGGCGCGAACTGCTGGGCGGCATCATGCTGGGCCTGATTCTGGGCTGCGTGGGCTTTGCGCGCATCGCCATCTGGCAGAGCATCACGCCCATTTACGGGCCGCATTGGCTGGCGGTGGCCTCCACGGTGGGCGTGGCGCTGGTGGGCATCGTGCTGTGGGGCAGCATCGCGGGCTCCATGCTGCCCCTGATTTTGCGGCGGCTGGGCCTGGACCCGGCCACCTCGTCGGCCCCCTTCGTGGCTACCCTCGTGGACGTGACGGGGCTCATTATCTACTTCACCGTGGCCCTGGTGATGCTGCGCGGCACGCTGCTCTAGCCCGCGAAAAGCAGGTAGAACTACGGGTTTTTTAAACCGCGTACTTCTACGCTAGCACTACTACTCGCTGGGTCGTCCCTTTGCAGCTACAACCGTGGCTTCAGAGTTGGTAAAAGACCTGGCTGAAAAGCCCCTTTGCCAGCGCACGGGGGCTTTTTTATGCCTGCGCTGGTAAATCGCCTATCTCCTTGCGCAGCTTTACGTTGCGTGCCGGCTTCGCAGCTGAATGGGTAAGCCGGCTGCCGGCTTTACCTTGCCGCAGCAACTTCTTCCTCAACCCTTTTTCCCACCCAATGACAACCATCATCGACCAGCATCAATTTGACAAATACGCGGCGGCGTGGAGCCGCCACGTGAGCCACCACCAGGATTTAACGTCCATATTTCAGCAGGCCGACGGCAGCCAGCTGCGGGCCGTGCGGTTTTCGTTCGAAACCCTGGAATATCTGCTGTCCACGGTAGGGGCGCGGCGCGTCAAGGCTCAGTTTCTGCTGAAGGAAGATGACAAATCGGGGGAAAAGCGCTTCACGCTGGCGCTCTACGCCACCGATGCCAGCGACGGGCGCATTTCGGCCTATTACCTGGCGCAGTACCTGGCCCCGGTGCCTACCGACCAAGACCCCGATAAGCTAGGTAAAACCGACTTCCTCGGAACCGATAGCCTGAGCGCCCAGATTCCCAACGCGCTGGTTCACACCTGGCTCAACAACTGGAAGGCCGCTTCCCCGGTAACGGCCGACATGTTCAGCAGCAACTATGGCCCACTCACGGGCTACACCTTCGACATGGGCGACTTTCTGGATTCTTTCTTTTACGCCAGTCCAGCCAAAACCAAGGAGTTGTTTGTGCTTTTTGGCTTGCACCAGCACTACCCCGCTTTCCCCGACTGCTACGCCCTGAAGCAAACGTTCGGGCTGGTTCTGCGCATCAATCAACTGGCGGATGACTCGGCAAAACCCATCGCTGATTTCCCCACTGAGCACACGAACTTCCTCAAAGCCAGCGAGAACACTACCTCTCACGCGGAGCTGCTAAAAGCCGTCAAACTGTGGCTGGCTGAAAATGACGACCCGATTGGGCAGCCGTTCTACGACTATTCTAGTCCTACCCCCCCTTATTGATTGCTAACATCCATGTGCTGATGTAATTCTTTATTCTTACCAACATTACTTAACATACTAACTTGACAGTCAGCACTATTCAAGCGGTTAACGGCGTAGGCAAGATAGCGCAGCTAATATTAGCGATAGCTTTCACCTTGGGCTTGATAAAATACCGTCGCTTGCCGGCTAATCTGCGCTATTTGGTCGCCCTACTGGGCCTGGAGGTCGCTACGGAGATTGTTGGCAACGTATTAACCCACTATCGTCAGCCCAACCTATTCATTATTTCTATATACTTGGCGGGCGATATTTGGCTGCTGGCGCTGGTATACGATAAAACCCTGAACTGGCCCGCCTTTTCGCGGCTGCGGCCGTGGCTGGCGGGCGGCTTCGTGGCATATTGCGCGCTCGATAGCCTGCTGGCCCCCGAAGTGGCCCGCTTCAAGCCAACGTTGCTGGTGCTGGAAAGCCTACTGATACTGGGGCTGGTAGCGCTCTATTTCCGCAAGCTACTCAATGAGCTGCGCGTGAATAATCTGAGCCAGGAACCCATGTTTTGGGTGTCGATAGGTCTGATTATCATCCACCTGGGCAATTTACAGATTGCCTTGTTCAGCAATTTCTCCCTGAGCCATTATTCCCGGCAACTGAACCTGAACATTTGGGCCATTCACGCGCTACTTTTGGTGGTGTTATATAGCTGCTACCTCGTGGCCCTATGGATTCGCCCCCGGAACTAGCGTTTAGCCAGTTGCTGCTGGGCGGCATCAGCTTTATGCTGCTGTCGGCGGGGGCGCTGGTGGTGTTCGTCGTCACGTACCAAAAGCGGCTGCTGCAACAGCAGCTGCGGCTGCACGCCGTCGAGGCCGAGTACCAGCAGCAGCTGCTGGCCGCCGTTATCGACGCGCAGGAACACGAGCGCGAGCGCATCGGGCGCGACCTGCACGACGGTATCGGCTCGACGCTGGCCACGGCCAAGCTGCTGGTGGGCCGGCTGGGCAGCCTGGCCGCGCCGGCCGAAGCCGCCAGCCTCACGGGCCGGGTCAAGGATATTCTGGGTAATGCCGTGCAGGACGTGCGCGGCCTCTCGCACAGCCTCTACCCGGCCGTGCTCGACCGCTTTGGCCTGGCCGAAGCCTTGCAGCACCTCGCCGACGTGAGCACCGACGCCGGCGCGCTGCCCGTGGACCTGGAAATTGAGTATCCTTACCCCCTACCCCTGCCCCAGGAGCTGGCCTTGTATCGCATATGCCAGGAGCTGATTCATAATGCCCAGAAGCACGCGCACGGCGCTACGCACCTCGCCGTGGGGCTGCACCAGGCCGGCCCGCGCCTCACCCTGACCGTGGCCGACGACGGCATCGGCTTCGACCCCGCGGCGCTGGCGCTGGCCCGGCCGGCTTCGGGCGGCGTGGGCCTGCGCGGCATCGAGGTGCGCGTGCGCATGTTGCGCGCCCGCTTCAGCCAGCAGTCGGCCCCCGGCCAGGGCACCCGCACGCTTATTGAGCTGGAAACTTCGCTCGCTACCTAACCCTACCCCCCTTCCGCTATGGCAACTTTAACCACCTCCATCCAAATCGCGCTGCTCGACGACCACCAGCTGTTTCGGCAGGGGCTGCGCTACATTTTGCAGGCGCTGCCCTTCGTGGAGGAAGTGGTGGAGGCCAGCGAGTTTGACGAGCTGCTGACGCTCTGCCGCCAGCGCGTGCCCGACATTTTGCTGCTCGACCTGCAAATGCCCAACATCGACGGCACGGAGGCGGCGCGCCAGCTCTTGCTGGAGTTTCCCGACCTGCGCATCATCGTACTCTCCATGTTTTCGGCCGATAAGTATATCTCCCAGATGATGAAGCTGGGCGCGCGCAGCTACCTGCCCAAAGACGCGGACCAGGACCAGTTGCGCGCCACCATTGAGGAGGTGCTGGCCACGGGCTATTCCTTCACGCCGCGCATTTCGCGGGCCCTCATCCGGGGCGTGCAGCACCCCGAGCGCACCCCTACCCCCGCCCAGCCCGACCTGGTGCAGCTCACCACCCGCGAGCGCGAGGTGCTCAACCTCATCTGCCAGGGCTGCACCGCTTCCGACATTGCCGGGAAGCTCTTCATCAGCAAGCGCACCGCCGAGGGCCACCGCCAGAAGCTGCTTGAAAAAACCCACGCCCCCAACGCGGCCGGCCTGGTCGTGTTTGCCGTGCGCCACGGCCTGCTCGACGGCCCGGTGGGACGGGTATAACTACCTGTTTTGAAAATCACGTAGTTCTGCGCTAGCAGCCCCGGCGGCCGGGCCGGTCCTTTGCAGTAGAAAATCAGGTGGTAGCAAGCACCCGCCAGCAGGCTGCCTGCCCACTGCCACCGGGTTATTTTCTTCATCCTTTCTAGCTACGAAAACACGCTTCTTCGCTCCTGCTTGCCAGCTGCCAGGCTATTCCTGCGGCTGCCCTACCCCCTCCTTCCCTGCCCAAACCGGCCCATGCTGCCCCGCGCCGCATGGGCCGCGTGGCGTCGGGGCTAGTCGGGCCGGCGGCGGCGGGCTTTCTTATCGCTCTGAATTTTTTTGCCCTCCAGGCGCTTGCGCACGGCCCCGGCGCTGGGCCGGGTGGCGCGGCGGGGCTTGGGGCGGCGCAGGCTCTTGTCGAGCAGCTGGTGAAAGCGCGTGAGCACGAGGTCCTTGTTGCGCAGCTGGCTGCGGTCGTCCTGGGCCATCAGCAGCAAGTAGCCTTCGGCGGTGAGGCGCGGGGCCAGCTTTTCGAGGATGAGCGCTTTTTGCGCGTCCGTCAGCACCTGCGAGGCCAGCAGGTGCCAGCGCAGCTCCACGCGGCTTTCCACCTTGTTCACGTTCTGCCCGCCCGGCCCGCTGGCCCGGCTGGTCTGAAACGTGATTTCGGGTAGAAAAGCGGCGGCAGGCGGCAGCATTTAGTTTAATTATGAATTATGAATTGTTTTTTCGCGCAGATAGCCGTGAGTAGTCGGCACCTTTTTTCAATTCATCATTCATAATTTATAATTCATAATTTTTTCTCCAGCAGCATAGCCCCGTAGGAGTAGCCGCCGCCGAACACGGTGATAATGATTTTATCGCCCGCCTTGATTTGGGGCCAGATTTCGGCCAGGCCAATGGCGGCACCCGCGCAGCCAGTGTTGCCGAGGCGGTCGATGTTGTTGACGGCGCGGGCCGGGTCGAGGCCCAGCTGCTTCACCACGTTAGCCGAGATGCGCAGGTTGGCCTGGTGCGGGATGAGGTAGCTCAGCTCGGCCACGGGCAGCTGGTGGGCATCGAGCAGCTGCTGCGTGATGCGCGCCATGTAGGTGCAGGCCTGCTGAAACACGTCGCGGCCGTAGGGCATCACGATGCCCTTATCGACGGGCTTGAGGGTCACGGCCTCGTCGGCCTTGCCCATTGGGGCCGCGCCGCCCGTCAGCACCTGCACCACGCGCAGGTCGGCGGGGGCGAGGGACTGCTTGGTGAAGAGCAGCGCCGCCGCGCCGTCGCCCCAGAGGTGGCCGGCCATCGTGTCTTCCTCGTTGTTGTAGGCCGTGTTGTGCTCGGTCACGATTACCAGCGCGCGGCTGGCTTTGCCCATAGCAAAGTAGCCCTCCACAATCTCCACGGCGTTGAGCAGCGACGAGCAGGCCGACGAGATGCTTACCACCGGTATCTCGTTGATATTCAGCATACGCTGCACGGCGTGGGCGGCGGTATAGATGGTGTCGTGGGGCGTGTAGGTGCCCACCACGATGAGGTCGATGCTGGCGGCGTCGAAGGCCGGCAATTCCGCCAGGAGCGCCCGCGTGGCCGAAATGGCCATCGTGTTGGCATTCTCGTCGCTGGCCGCCTTGCGGCGCTCCCGAATGCCGGTTCGCTCAATTATCCAGTCCGACGCCAGGCCGTTGAGCCGGGTAAAATGTTCGTTCGTAACGACGGCTGCCGGTAGATAAGCGGCCACGTGGTGCAGGTACACGGAGGGGTAGGGGGTAGGGGAAGTATAGAAATTACGAACAAAGTTCCGGCTAACAGACGTTAGCAGCCGTAAAAAGGTCGTAAAAGCCGGAATCTTGCACGCGTTGCCGTTCAGTTTTCCCGCACATACCAGCCCCTGGCCGCCACGCGTTAGCCTGGTCAAAGCCGGCCTTTGGCAGGGTCGTTGCGTTAGCGCTCCGTATGTCAGTTCGTTTTACACTATTCATTCTGGGTTTATTGCTGGCCCTGAGCCGGCCCGCCGCCGCGCAGAAATACATCACGGCCGCCGGGGTGCGCCTGGGCAGCGGCAGCTACGGCCTCACCGTGCAGCAGCTGGTGGCGCCGCGCGTCACCCTGGAAGGCATTGCCGGGCTGAGCACGCGCGAGTATAGCGGCACGGTGCTGGGCGAGTATCACTTCGGCATTCTGGGGCCGAGCCTGAACTACTACTTCGGCGCGGGCGGGCACCTGGGCCACAACAAGGACACGGGCGCTTTCAGGGGCCTCGACGGCATCGTGGGCGTCGAGTACAAGGTGGCGTTTCTGCCCCTTGCGCTCAGTTTCGATTTCAAGCCCAGCCTGGAATTTGGCGGCGACGACTACGCCCGCTTCCCCACGGCCTTCTCGATTCGCTACGTGTTCATCAAGCGCAAAATCAGCTTGTTTGATAGAATCCGGGGCCGCTAACGACGTTGGCCGCCGCGGGGGGGGGGTAGGAAAATCTGCCGGGCCGAGCACTTACGTAGCTTTGGACCCAGCTTATTCCTTTTCCCAGCTCCGGCGCATGAGTGCTTTTACGACGCGCGCGTTATTTGCCGAGGCCCTCGGCACGGCCGGCCTGCTGCTGTTTGGCACCGGTGCCATTGTGGTGAATGACCTGACCAGCGCTATCGGCCACGGCGGCGTGGCGCTGGCTTTCGGGCTGATAGTCTTGATTTTAATTCAGGCCTTCGGCCCGGTGAGCGGTGCCCACCTCAACCCGGCCGTGACGGTGGCTTTTTGGGCAGCGGGCCGGTTTGAGGGCCGCCAAGTGCTGCCCTACCTGGCGGCGCAGGGGCTGGGCGGGCTGGCGGGCAGCGCCCTGCTGCTGCCACTAGCCCCGGCCGGCTCGGCGCTGGGGGCCACGCTGCCCAGCCACGGCGTGGGCGTGGCGCTGGGCGTCGAAATCGGCCTCACTTTCTGGCTGATGCTGGTGATTTTGCAAGTGGCCTACGGCTCGCACGAGCAGGGCTTGCTGGCGGGCATCACCATCGGGGCCACGGTGGGGCTGGCGGCGCTGGTGGGCGGCCCGCTCTCGGGCGCGTCCATGAACCCCATTCGTTCGCTGGCCCCGGCCCTGGTGAGCGGCCACCTGGCGGCGGCCTGGGTCTATGTGGTGGGCCCGGTGGCCGGCGCGCTGCTGGCCGTGGGGGCCGACAAGCTGCTGCGCCCCGCCCCTACCCCCCTGGCGCGCCCCAATAAGCCGCCCGCTGCTTACTGAGCCGAAAACCGAAAGGCCGCCGGCGTTTGCCCCGTCTTGCTTTTGAAAAGCCGCGTGAAGTATTGCGGATACTCGAAGCCCAGCTGAAAAGCCGTCTCATTAATGGTGAGCGAGGTACTGAGCAGCAGCCGCTTGGCTTTTTCAATCAAGGCAAAATGAATGTGCTGCTGGGTGCTCTGGCCAGTGAGCGTGCGCAGCATGTCGCTGAGGTAGGCCGGCGACACGTGCAGCGCGTCGGCGAAGTGCTGCACGGTGGGTAGGGCCTGTTCGGCGGGCTGGGCAAAGTAGCCGGTCAGCAGCGCCTCGAAGCGGCTGAGCAAGTCGTGCTCGGCCGGCCGGCGCGTGAGAAACTGCCGGTGGTAGAAGCGGTTGGCGTAGCTCAGTAGCACGTCGAGCTGCGCCACCAGCACGTCCTGGCTAAAGGCATCGACGGGCTGCGCGTGCTCGCGCCCAATGGCGGCCACCAGCTCGTCCAGCATGCCTTCCTCCTTGCCCGACAGGTGCAGTGCCTCGTGCGTTTGGTAGGAAAAAAAGCCGTAGCCGGCGATTTTTTTGCCCAGTGGGTATTTGTGCAGCAGGTCGGGGTGGAAGACCAGCATCCAGCCGCTTAGCTCCGAGATATCAACTGACCCGCTGCTCTCGCAAAGCTGGCCGGGCGCGTAGAACGCTAGCACGCCCTCACCAAAATCGTAGGGCTGGCGACCGTATTGCACCTGGCCTTTCAGGTTCTTTTTGAGCGCGATAATGTACAGCTCGCGCCAGGCCGGGCCGGTAGTCGGCGGCGCGTAGCGGTGGTTGGCCAGGTCGATAACCGTTAGCAGCGGGTGCACCGGGGTCGGAAAGCTGAAATGCTGTGTGAAGTCCGATACCGAGGTGAGCAGCTTGAATTCTTTGGCGGGAGCTTTCATAAAAATGCTTCTACTGTTTTAGGACATACACAAAAACGTCTGTCATTGCGAGCATGTTGCGCATCAAGCAAGGTCGCGGCAATCGCCCCAGAACGATGCTCGAACTACTCGCTTTGGGGCAATTGCCTCGCCTTGCTCGCCATGACAAACTCACTCTTCAGAACCCGGCCGGGTAAGCCGCGCCACTCGCGCTGCCCACGGGCATGATGGCGTCGAGGTCAGCCAGCTCGGCGGGGGTAAGGGTGATGCTGGCGGCGGCCACGTTGGCTTCCAGGTACTTGCGGCGCTTGGTGCCGGGTATTACTACTACGTCCTGGGCCAGCACCCAGGCCAGGGCCAACTGCGCGGCGGTTACGTTTTTGGCTTCAGCCAGGGCCTGGAGCTTTTCGACCAGTTCCAGATTTTTGTAGAAATTCTCGCCCTGGTAACGTGGGAAAAAGCGGCGCGAGTCGTTGGCCTCGAAGTCGTCGGGCGTTTTGATATCGCCCGATAAAAAGCCCCGGCCCAGCGGCGAATATGCCACGAAGCCAATGCCCAGCTCGCGCGCCGCCGCGATGATTCCCTCGTCCTCCACGCGGCGGTCGAAGAGCGAGTACTCGCTTTCGAGGGCCGAAATGGGATGCACC
Source organism: Hymenobacter psoromatis (assembly GCA_001596155.1). NCBI lineage: Bacteria > Pseudomonadati > Bacteroidota > Cytophagia > Cytophagales > Hymenobacteraceae > Hymenobacter > Hymenobacter psoromatis. The sequence goes on from CP014771.1 coordinate 2,874,603, forward strand.
GCGTGCGCCCGGCGCAGCATGTTGGCCGGCACTTCGCTCAGGCCCAGGTAGCGCACCTTGCCTTCTTCCACGAGGCGGCTCATGGCGCCTACCGTGTCTTCGATGGGGGTAGCGGGGTCGAGGCGATGCAGGTAATAGAGGTCCACATAATCGGTGCCCAGGTTACGGAGCGAGCGCTCGATGGACTTGCGCACGTACTCGGGCCGGCCGTTGTAGCCGCCGGTCCACTGCTCGTTGTCATCCACCTCGAAGCCGAATTTGGTGGCCACGGTGAACTTGTCGCGCTGGCCAGCCAGGACTTTGGCCACCAGCCTCTCGTTGAGCATGGGGCCGTAGAGGTCGGCCGTGTCGAGCATGGTCACGCCCAGCTCCAGGGCGCGGTGCAGGGTAGCGAGGCTCTCGGCCTCGTCGGCTTCGCCATACACGCTCATGCCGTTGATGCCGCCCGTCATGCCCATGCAGCCCAGCCCCTCGACCGATACGTGCAGGCCCTGAGTGCCCAGGGCTACTTGTTTGATAGTGCTCATTGGTTGAATTTTACAGGAGAATTTAGTAATCGTAGTTGACCTCACAAAGGTCTGGCCGCCGCCCGCGCCCCGGCCTATACAAACCCGCGCTTCTGCTACACAAAACGCCGCCCTACCCCCCCGACTACTCCCAGCCCCGCACGGAGTTTTTGCCAAACACGGCACCTTTCATCAGCGCCCACATGCGGTCGTGGAAAGGGTCCTGAATGCTGGCGTCGTCGAGCGCGCGCAGCTGCTCGGGGCTGAAGCGCACGTCGAGCGCGGCCAGGTTAGCGTGCAGCTGCGCCACTTGGCTGGCTCCGATGATGGGGGCCGTGACGCCGGGCTGGGCCGCCACCCAGGCCAGGGCCGCCTGCGCTGGCGAACAGCCCAGCTGCGCGGCCACCGGCCGCAGGGCATCGAGCACCCGCCAGTTATGGTCCGTAAATTTCATGTCGCCAAACGGGTTGGGGCCGCTGAGCCGGCCTTCGCCGCTGGGCTTGCCGCCGTCGGCGGGGCGCTCGTACTTGCCGGCCAGAAAGCCGGCCGCCAGCGGGCTCCAGGGCGTGAGGCCCAGGCCCAGGTCGCGGGCCGCTGGGATGTGCTCGCTCTCGATGCGGCGCGCTACCAATGAATATTCCAGCTGCATGGCAATGGGCCCCGGCACGCCGTGAGCGGCGGCCAGCGTGGCGGCCTTGGTAGCAAACCAAGCGGGCATGTCGGAAAAGCCAAAATAGCGGATTTTACCGGCCCGCACGAGGTCGCCCAGCGTTTGCAGCACCTCTTCGGCGGGCGTTACCGTATCCCAGACGTGCAGCCAATACAGGTCCACGTAGTCGGTTTTGAGGCGGCGCAGGGAGCCTTCCAGCGCCTGGTAGATGTGCTTGCGGCCGTTGCCGCTGGCGTGCGGGTTGCCGGCCTGCGCCCCAAAGCCAAACTTAGTGGCCAGCACCAGCTGGTCGCGCAGGCCGCGCTCGGCCACGTACTGGCCCACCATTTCTTCGCTGCGGCCCCCGGCGTACACATCAGCAGTATCAATAAAGTTGCCGCCAGCCTCGACGTAGGCATCGAATACGGCGCGCGAAACGTCGTCGGCCGAGCCCCAGCGGGCAGTGCCAAACGTCATGGTGCCCAGCGCAAGCGGGCTGACTACCAGGCCGGAGCGGCCCAGGGTGCGAAAATCGGTGAGGCTCATATCGAAGCGCGAAATAAGGGAAACTGGTTGGTCTATTCTCAACAGCTAGCTGCCTCAAAGGTCCGGGCCCGGCCGTACGTCGGAGCTACACAAACTCATGTTTCTGCTACACAAAACGCAGGGCGGCCCTACCCCCTCCCCAACCACGCAAGCCACTCTTTATCAAAAAAATATCCACAAAAAAGCCCCGTTTTCAGCGTGAAAACGGGGCTTTTGAGAAGTGGCAACAGTTGGAATCGAACCAACGACACCAGCATTTTCAGTGCTGTGCTCTACCAACTGAGCTATGTTGCCGAGGTTTTCCCAGGCCCGGTTAGAGGCTTGGGAGCGCAAAGGTACGAAAAACCCGTAATGCCGCAAGAACTCGGGCAAAAAAAATCTCCTGGCCAGCCATTTTTGCCAAAGTAGTCGTCATGCCTACTAAATTGCAGCCTCATCCCACCCGCTGTCCGGCCTTACCTTTACCCACATGCTGCAACCCATTCTTTTCGCGCTGCTTTTGCTGGCAGCCTTCGGCCTGTTTGCCTGGCAGGTCCGAAAAATCCGGGCTAATATCCTCGTCGGGCGCGAGCGCGACATGAGCGGCCACGCCGCCGAGCGCTTCCGCAAAACGCTACTCGTGGCCTTTGGCCAGCAGAAAATGTTCAAGCGCCTCACGCCCGCTTTCTTGCACCTCATCGTGTACGTGGGCTTTCTTGTTATCAATATTGAAGTAATTGAGATTGTAGTGGATGGCCTGTTTGGCACGCACCGCTTTCTGGGACTGCTGGGGCCGCTGTACGACGGCCTGGTGGCCGTGAACGAAACGCTGGGGGCACTGGTAATCATTGCGGTAGCAGCGTTTTGGTGGCGGCGCAATCACCAGCCGCCGGTGCGGCGCTTCACCGGCATAGAGCTGCGCGCCTGGCCCAAACTCGACGCAAATATCATTCTCTACGTGGAAGTGGTGCTGATGGCAGCGCTGTTTTTGATGAACTCGGCCGACCTCAAGCTGCACCAGGTGGAAGGGAAATTTTTGCCGGGGGCCTACCCCGTCAGCCACTTCCTCACGGGCCTGCTGCCGACCAATCTGAGCACGCTGCACATGCTGGAGCGCGTGGGCTGGTGGGCGCACATTACGGGTATCTTATTATTTCTCAACTACTTGCCCAGCTCCAAGCACTTCCACATTATTCTGGCTTTTCCGAATGTGTGGTACTCGCGGCTGATACCGCAGGGGCAGTTTTCGAATGTGGAGAGCATCACCCACGAGGTGAAGGCGATGATGGACCCGACTTACGAGGTGCCTGCCCCCCCCGTGGGACCCGACGGCGCGGCGCTGGCCCCTACCCCCTTCGGCGCGAAGGACGTGGAGGACCTGCCCTGGACGGCTATTATGAACGCGTATTCATGCACCGAATGCGGACGCTGCACCTCGGTGTGCCCGGCCAACCTGACGGGCAAGCTGCTATCGCCCCGCAAAATCATCATGGACACCCGCGACCGGGTGGAGGAAAAATACAATTCGCCGCTCATCTTTCAGCCTAATATTTACGGTGAAGAAGCTAAGCACGAGCCCGTTACGGACCTAATGGCGGCCACGCTGCTGCGCGGCAAAGTGACGCCCGAGGAGTTGTGGGCCTGCACCACCTGCAACGCTTGCGTGGAGAGCTGCCCGGTGAATATCAACCCGCTGGAAAGCATTATTGAGATGCGCCGCTTCCTGGTGCTGGAAGAGTCGGCCGCGCCTAACTCGCTGAACGTCATGTTCTCCAACATCGAAAACAACGGCGCGCCGTGGGCCTTTTCGCCTTCCGACCGGCTTAATTGGGCGGATGAGCTGTATGTGGCGGGAAGGGTGACGGCGTAACTAGTTGACAACGAATAATAAGCAATAGATTTTATTTAGTATGACGCCGACTATCCCTACCCCCCCCGCCAAGCGCCAACTCACCGTGCCGACCGTGGCCGACCTCGCGGCGCAGGGCAAAGTGCCCGAAATCCTGTTTTGGGTGGGCTGCGCTGGCGCGTTCGACGACCGCTACAAGCGCGTGACGCGGGCGTTTGCGCGCATTCTGGAGCACGTGGGCACCGACTACGCGGTGCTGGGCCTGGAGGAAAGCTGCACCGGCGACCCCGCTAAGCGCGCCGGCAACGAGTTTTTGTTTCAGATGCAGGCCATGCAGAATATCACCATGATGAACGGCTACGGCATCAAGAAAATCGTGACGGCCTGCCCGCACTGCTTCAACACCATCAAAAACGAATACCCGGCGCTGGGTGGCGACTACGAGGTAATTCACCACAGCACGTATTTGCAACAGCTTATCAATGAGGGCAAAGTGGCCGTGAAAGGCGGCGAGAGCTTTCAGGGCCGCCGCATCACGTTTCACGACAGCTGCTACCTGGGCCGCGCCAACAACATTTACGAAGCCCCGCGCGACGTGCTCGCGGCTCTCGACGCCGACCTGGTAGAAATGAAGCGCAGCCGCGCCAACGGCCTGTGCTGCGGCGCGGGCGGCGCGCAGATGTGGAAGGAGCCCGAGCCCGGCAAAAAGGACATCAACATCGAGCGCACCGAGGAGGCCCTGGCCACGCTCAGCGGCCAGGCCGCGGCGTTGGATAATCTGCGGGGGGTAGAGACCGAGCGCGCCGCGCCGGCCCCGCACAGCCTGCAAGGCAGCATCATCGCGGTGAGCTGCCCCTTCTGCATGACCATGATGAGCGACGGCGTGAAAAACAAGGAGCAAGAGGCTAACGTTCAAGTATTTGACCTGGCCGAGCTGGTAGCCAGCGCCGAAGGCATTAACGCCTAAAATCACGGATTACGCGGATTTTAGCGGATTTCACGGATTTTGTGGACGCCTGAGGGGGCGCGCCTGGTGCTGACATATAAGAGATAAATAATACTGCGGGCTTTTGCGCCATCTTTGTTGTTGGGGTATTAAAAAGCGGTTTGCCAGGAAGAAAAGTCGTCACGTTTGCGGAAACTTGCCGTCCACAAAATCCGTGAAATCCGCTAAAATCCGCGTAATCCGTGATTTATGAATGTTGCTTTTGATAACTTGCCCGACCGCGCCCGCGTGTGGGTTTACCAGGCTAGCCGCCCGCTGACGGAGGCCGAGCTCGTGGGTTTGCTGCCGCGCCTGACCACGTTTGCCCACGAATGGACGAGCCACGGGCAGCAATTAGTGGCGTCGGCGCAATTTCTGCACCGGCAGTTTTTGGTGATTGGACTCGATGAGGCGGCGGCTGGGGCCAGCGGCTGCTCCATTGATGCGTCGGTGCGCTTCGTGCGCGAGCTGGAGCAAACGCTGGGGGCAGGGCTGCTCGAAAAATCGCAAATGGCCTTTCTCGATAAGGGCGAGCTGCGGCTGCTGACGCGCCGTGAGTTGCGCGCGGCCATCGCGGCCGGGCAGGTAGGCCCCGATACCTTATACTTCGATAACACGCTGACTACGAAGGGTGAACTGGACGACCACTGGCCCGCGCCGGCCGCCCAAACCTGGCTGGCGAGCTATTTTGCGAAGCAGGACTGAGGGCCGGCACTAATGCCCCGGCGCAAACCGTTGTATTATTGCTAGTAAATCCTCGAAATCTGCTCTTCTCCGGCTGCATGGCTCTCTATATTCCTTACTCGTCGCTTAGAAAATATGTGCTTATCGGGGCCGCTGCCCCAGTTATTGCGCTGGGCGGCTGCGCCTCGTCGGGTAAGCTTAGCAAGGCCGACAAGCACTTTTTGCGCGGCGAATATGAGACAGCCATTCCGCTCTACAAAGCTGATGCGACCAAGGGCGCGGGCGCGGCGCTGGCCAACTTTCGGCTGGGCGAGTCCTACCGCCTGTCCAACCGCCTCGACCAGGCCGAGCCCTACTACAAGGCTGCCTTAGATGGCAACGCCCGCAATGCCGACCTGGGCTACCGCTACGCCGAGGCCCTGCGCGCCAGCGGCAAGTTTGACGAAGCCGCCACGCGCTTCACCGCCTACGCCCAAAGCGGCACCAACCGCACCCTGGCCGCCCACGCCGAGGCCGAGGCCCGCAACGCCACCGCCAGCAAAGCCCTGGCCAGCGCCAATGCCAGCTACACGGTGGCCCCGCTCGACGCGGTGAACTCGCCCAATTCCGACTTTTCGGCGGCGCGGATGCCGAACAGTGGCGAATTGGTATTTGCCTCGGGGCGCGACGGCAAGCCCTACCCCGGCAACGGCGAGCGCTACACGGCGCTCTACGCCCAGAAGTTTGACGACCCGGCGGCCATGACCGGCGGCACCCCGCGCAAGCTGGAGGCGCTTTTCAACAACGATAAAGAGCTGCAGGCCAGCGCTACTTATACCCCCGACGGCAAGACGATGGTGTTTGCCCGCTCGAACGATGGCTCGAAGCAAGGATACAAGAGCGTCGATTTGTGGATTTCATACTACCGTAATGGCGTCTGGACCGAGCCGGTGCTGGCCAATATCAACGACCGCACGGCCGACGATTTCGCGCCCGTTTTCGCGCCCGATGGCACGACGCTTTACTTCGCCTCGGGGCGCAAGGGCGGGCAGGGCGGCAACGACTTATACAAGGCCACGCTGGGGGCAAATGGGCGCTTCTCACCGGCTGAGAACCTGGGCGAAACCATCAATTCGGTGGGCAACGACAATTTTCCGGGGGTAGCGCCCGATGGCGCGCTATACTTCTCTTCGGATGGCTGGCCGGGCTACGGCAAGCTCGATATTTTTGAGGTGAAGGACGGCAAGCCGGTAAACCTGGGGCCGGGCATAAACGGCCCGGCCGATGACTTCGCGCCCTTCTTCACGGGGCCGGGCACGGGCGTTTTTTCCTCCAACCGCGAGGGCGGCAAGGGCTCGGACGACCTGTATACGTTCAAGAAAAAGAACCGTAAAATGGTGACGTTCTACGTGGATGGCACGGTGCTGGAGCGCGACCCCAAAGCCGGCACTAACACGGCGGTGCCCAACGAAACGGTGACCATCACGAGCGGCAACGGCCAAAAGCAGGACGTGCTGACCAATGCTGACGGCAAGTTTACGAGCCGGCTCGACTCGGCCCAGACCTACGCGCTGCTTACCGACCGCACGGGCGACTTCACGGCTCGCGCCAGCTTGAGCACCGTGGGCCGCTACCCCACTCAGGAGCAGCTGCCCTTGGCCCAGAACGATATCCGGCTGCCCGTGACGCTCATTCTCACTAAAATAGTGGTGAACCGGGCGATTGAGGTCAAGGACATTTTCTACGACTACGATAAGTATAACATTCGCCCCGACGCGGCCATTCGCCTCGATACGCTGGTGCAGACCTTGCAGGATAATCCGAAAATTAATATTGAGCTGAGCTCGCACACCGACCAGCGCGGCAAGGACGCTTACAACCTGAAACTCAGCCAGCAGCGCGCCGAGGCGGCCGTGGCTTACATCGTGAGCAAGGGCATCGATAAGCGCCGCATCACGGCCAAGGGCTACGGCGAAACCCGCCCCATTGTGAAGAACCCCAAGTCGGAGGCGGACTACCAGCGCAACCGCCGCACCGAGTTTAAGGTGACGCGCATTGATAAGTAGCGCGGCCCCTACCCCCCTGTTTTAGGTTGAAGAAGGCTTCCCGCGTGGGAGGCCTTCTTTATTGGCACGCCTTTGGATTATGGGCTAGGTACGCTGGTAGAATTCCTGGTTGATGCTTCATTTTTCCGTCATGAAAAACTTTCTTAAGTTGGCTGCTACGGCACTGTTGGCCTGGGTGATAGCCGCTCCTGCGGTGGCCGCGCCGCCCGCCAACCTCAGCATCACGGCCGAGCAGGGCCAGCCCTTCAGCCTGGTGCTAGATGGGCGGCTGCTGACCAACCCGGTGGCCCGCCAAATCAGGGTGGGACTGCTGCTGCCCGGCCGGCACTGGGCCGAGATTAGCGTGCCCACCGGATACGGCCCTGCTTTGCGCATGCGCACTACCCTGTGGCTGCAACCGGGCGCGGAAACGAGCTACGTGCTGTTGCTGAGGCCCTATGGCCCGCAGCTGCGCCAGGTGGGGGTAGGGCCCATTGGCCAGCCGGGCTATGGCAACCAGGGTGGCTACTACGGACAGGGCCAGGGTGGCTATTATGGTCAGGGCCAGCCCGGTGGCTACTACGGCCCAGGCCAGCCAGGTGGTGGCTATTATGGTCAGAACCAGGCTCCTGCGCCAAATCAGGGCGGCTACTATGGCCAGGGCCAGGCTCCGGCACCCGGCCAGGGTGGCTACGACCCGCGCGCTACCTATCCCGGTGGCAATCAGCCCGGCAGCTACCCCGCGCCAGTGCCCAACCAGCCGGGTGGCTACGCGGCCCCAGTACCTGCGCCTAATCAGCAGGGTGGCTACGCAGCTCCTGCGCAGCCGGGCGGCTACGACCAGAACAACACCCAGGGCGGTAACAATAATGCCCCCGGTGCCTATCCCAACGATGGCAGCGAACCGGCCCCGGCTAGTGCCGCCGCCCTACCCCCCCTCGCCCCGGCCGACGTGGCCGAGCTGGCCCAGGACCTGCGCCAGCGCCCCACCGATGCTGAGCGGCTGCGCACCGCCACCGACGCGCTCGCCGAAAGCAGCCTGCGCGCCGACGAACTGGCCGAGCTGGTCAAAACCTTCACCCACGACGAGTCGCGCATCGAGCTGGGTCGCTTTGGCTACGCCCACGTCAGCGACCCGCAAAACTTTGAGCGCGTGTATGAAGCGCTGCAATTTCCTTCCAGCGTGCGCACGCTGCGCCAGTTTGTTGGGCAGCCTCAGAATTAACCAAACTACCTCTTTCACACCTCATGGAAAACCCCGGCCGCCAGGAGCAGCCGGGGCTTTTTGTTGTGGGCTGGTTAGGAAATAGAGCAAGTCGTCAGAACGTCATTCCGAGCTTGCCGAGGAATCTCGCTCGCATTGTTGAACGAGGCCTGGACGATGCGCGCGAGATTCCTCGGCAAGCTCGGAATGACGTTCTAACTATTTCATAAATAATTAACCAGCAATGATTTACCGCAGGCGGTCGTAGTTGCGGCGCACGAACTGCTCATCGCGACGGATGAAGCGGGTGGCCAGCAGGTTGAGCATCAGGGCCAGGGTCGGGAGGTAGAAAGCGGGCTCGAACTTGCCTTCGAGCTTGAGATTGAGGAAGGTTTCGCCTTGGTTAGCGAAATAGAAAGCCGCCCCAAACGTGGCAATGATGAGCAGAATGTTGGCCGCGCCCAGCTTGAGCTGCTTGAAACGGTTGTTAAACTGAAAAATCTCGTAGGCCGCCAGGGCCGCCGACGCCAGGGCCAGCACCGCGATTACCCACACCGGACCCGCCGCGGCGGGCTTGGCCAGGTTGGCGGCGCTGAAGCCGAAGGCGGTGAGCGTGAGCTCCTGATGGGTGAGGCCATCGACTTTGTGCCACAGGGGAAGGGCCAGCATGCTGAGCATGCACAAGGCCAATAGTAAAAGGAAAACGCTTTGAATTCTTTGTATCATCTTTGCGGTTGTGAAAAAGGCCCGCGCCAACGCGCGCGGCCAGGCCAAAATTAGCCCTCAACCGGCGGACTCGCTTCGCCCCAACGATACAGTAGAATGCCCAATGCGTATATCGTGGATGCCGTGCGCACCCCGATTGGAAAATTTGGCGGCGCGCTCAGCAGCGTTCGCCCCGACGACCTGGCCGCGCTCGTGCTTCGCGAGCTGTTGCGCCGCAACCCCAGCCTGGACAAAAACGCGGTGGAAGACGTCATTATGGGTGCCGCCAACCAGAGCGGCGAGGACAACCGCAACGTGGCCCGCATGGCTGCCCTGCTGGCCGGCCTGCCCGTGACGGTTCCCGGCAACACCGTCAACCGCCTGTGCGCTAGCGGCTTGCAAAGTATTATCGATGCGTTTCACGCTATTAAGTGCGGCGAGGGCGACGTGTATCTGGCCGGCGGGGCCGAAAGCATGACCCGCGCGCCCTTCGTGATGGCCAAGTCCTCGACGGCCTTTGCCCGCGACTTTATGGCCCACGACACCACGCTGGGCTGGCGCTTCGTGAACCAGCGCCTGGCCCGCGACCACTACCCCTACACGATGGGCGACACGGCCGAGAACGTGGCCAAGCAGTATAATATCAGCCGCGAGGACCAGGATTTCTTTGCCTTCGAAAGCCAGCGCAAGTACCACCGCGCCGCCGAAAAAGGCCGTTTCCGCAAGGAGCTGGTGCCGGTGTTCCTGCCCCAGCCCAAGGGCGACACGGCGCTGTTTGACACCGACGAGCAGCCCCGCGTTTCGACCCTCGAAAAGCTGGCAACCCTCAAGCCGGCCTTCCAGCCCGACGGCGGCACCGTGACGGCCGGCAACTCGGCGGGCATCAACGACGGTGCCGCCGCTGCCCTGCTGGTGAGCGACGATGCCCTGGCGCGCTACAATCTCAAGCCGATGGCGCGCATTATCTCATCGGCCGTGGCGGGCGTTGACCCGTCCATTATGGGCATGGGCCCGGTGCCGGCCATCCGCAAGGTGCTGGAGCGCGCCAACCTCACGCTGGAGGATATGGACCTGCTCGAAATCAACGAAGCCTTTGCCTCGCAGAGCGTGGCCGTGGTGCGCGAACTGGGCGTTGACGTGGCCAAGCTGAACGTGAACGGCGGCTCCATCGCGATGGGCCACCCGCTGGGCTCCAGCGGCGCGCGCATCGTGGCCACGCTGGTGCATGAGATGCAGCGCCGCGAGGGTGTGCGCTACGGCCTGGTAGCCATGTGCGTAGGCGTGGGCCAAGGCGTGGCGATGGTGGTGGAAAAGGTGTAACCGGACTCGCACCGCGCTGGTGAGGGCTGGCGTCAGCGTCGCGATTACTCGAATATTATTAGCACGTTCTGCTAAAGCACACCCACATTTTTTACTGCCTCGCCAAGCAATTTACTTGGCGAGGCTGGAAGATTTTGGGCACTTTGGCAGGACGTGCTTTTGCATTATTTACCCCGCTTCTGCCGCATCCGCTGGCCGCCTACCCCCCCCGCCGGCCGATAGTGCGCGCTGAGCCGGTTATTTCTGCCGATTTTTGTGGAATGCTCTTCCCTACCCCACCCCGTATGACCTACGACGCTTCGCCCGCTTTTGCCACCGCCCAGGATGCGGCCGACCCGCTGAAAGCGTTCCGCCACGAGTTTCATTTTCCGCCGGGACCGGATGGGCAGCCGGTAGCGTATTTCTGCGGCAACTCGCTGGGGCTGCTGCCCCGCGCCGCCCGCGCCGCCGTGGAGGCCGAGTTTCAGGCCTGGGAAACCAAGGCGGTGGAGGGCCACTTTCACGGCGAGTCGCCCTGGATGTATTACCAGGATAACCTGGCTGAGTCGGCGGCCCGCGTGGTGGGCGCCCAGCCGCTGGAAGTGGTGATAATGAACACGCTAACGGTGAACCTGCACCTGTTGCTCATCTCCTTTTACCAGCCTACCCCCACCCGCTACAAGGTGCTGATGGAAGGCGGCGCGTTCCCTTCGGACCAATACGCGCTCGAAAGCCAGGCCCGCCTGCACGGCTTCGACCCGGCCGAAGCCATTGTGGAGATGCAGCCCCGGCCCGGCGAGCACACCCTGCGCACGGAGGACATCGAGGCCAAAATCGCGGAGCTGGGCAGCTCGCTGGCCACGGTCATTTTTGGGGGTATTAACTACTACACGGGGCAGGTGTTTGACATGGCGGCCATCACGCGGGCGGGGCACGCGGTGGGCGCGAAAGTGGGTTTCGACCTGGCCCATGCGGCCGGCAACGTGGTGCTGCACCTGCACGACTGGGACGTGGACTTTGCCTGCTGGTGCACCTATAAATACCTCAATTCGGGGCCGGGCGGCACGTCGGGCGTGTTTATTCACGAGCGCTTTGCGCACCAGCCCGATTTGCTGCGGCTGGCCGGCTGGTGGGGCAATGACCCCGCCGAGCGCTTTCAGATGCAAAAAGGCTTTCGGCCGGCGGCGGGCGCGGCGGGCTGGCAGCTCTCGTGCGGGCAGGTGCTGCCGATGGCCGTGCACCGCGTCAACCTTGAGCTCTTCGACCGGGCGGGGGGGGTAGGCGCCCTGCGCGCCAAGAGCGAAAAGCTGACCGGCTACCTCGAATTTCTCATCAACCAGCTCGGCCTGCCCACCAGCCGGCTCGAAATTATTACCCCCCCCAACCCGGCCGAGCGCGGCTGCCAGCTTTCGCTGCTGGTGCACGAGCGCGGGCGGGCGCTGTTCGACTACCTGGCCGCGCGGGGGGTAGTGGCCGACTGGCGCGAGCCGAATGTCATCCGGCTGGCACCCGTGCCGCTGTATAATTCGTTTGAGGACGTATATCGGGTGGGCGCGGCGCTTTTGCAATTTTACAGCGCGCAGTGAACCCCAAGCAGTTGGCAACTACCTGCTACCTGCTTACCGTTTAGTACGCGCTGCTTACTGAGTTTATTATGGAAGATTACGCGGCCAAAATGGCGCTCAAACCTGCTGCTGAGCTGCGCGCCTACGTGACGGGCTACGGGCAGTACCGCGAAGAGGCCGTGCTGGCCGCGCTGACCGAGCTGCGGCAGCGCGGCCAGCCTGCCCCCGAGGAGGAGGCCCTGCGCCCGCAGCTCGAAGCGGCGGTGCAGGCGGCCGCGACCGCGCAGCCCAGCCAGCCCGCGCTCACCGAGGCGGCGGCCCTACCCCCCGATGAGCAGCCGGTGCTGTATACGCCGGGCGTCATCGTGCTTTTTTCGGTGTTGTTCAACACCATCATCACGGGGGCGATACTGCTGGCCATTAACATGCGCCGGCTGAAAAACACGAAGGCCATCTGGGTGCTGGTGGCGTTTGTGCTGGCTTATCTAATTGGTGAAGCACTGGTAGTCAACCAGTTCATAAAGTCGTATAGCCTGAGCCCGCTGTTCGTGTCGCTGCTCAATCTGCCGGCGATTCTGGCGTATATCCTGTGGTTTTGGCCGCGCTACGTGGGCACGCACGACTTTCAACCGCGCAGTTGGCTGGTGCCGCTGCTGGTCTGCTTCGTCATTGTGATAGGGCTGGGCTTGTTGCTACCCCACCTGCCCGGCGCGGCGCAATTCATGAAGCAGCAAGGCAAATAAGTGCACTACACCAACAGGAAGAGTCCGGCCGCATGATGCGGCCGGGCTCTTCGCTTTGGCTTCAGGCGAGGGGGTAGGCGTTAGTCTATCAATTGGCAAAGCACGGTTTCGCCGCCCTTCACTTTCTGGCCCAATTCCACTTTAATCTGGGCACTAAGGGGCACGAAAATATCGACCCGCGAGCCGAATTTAATAAAGCCAAACTCCTCGCCCTGACTCACTTCGTCGCCCTCGTTCACGTACCACACGATGCGGCGGGCCATTGCCCCGGCAATTTGGCGGAAGAGCACCAGCGGGCCGGCATCGCTCTCGACTACCACCGTCGTGCGCTCGTTTTGGGTGCTGCTTTTGGGGTGCCAGGCCACCAGATACTGGCCGGGGTGATACTTAAAATACTTGACGATGCCCGACACCGGGTTGCGGGTAATGTGCACGTTGATGGGCGACATAAACACGCTAATCTGCCGGCGGGCGTCCTCAAAGTACTCGGGCTCAAATACTTCCTCAATCACGACCACCTTGCCATCGGCCGGGGCCAGCAGCAGGTCTTCGTGGGTGAGCAAGCGCCGGAAGGGCGAGCGAAAAAACTGCAACAGCATCAGAAACGCCACCACCGAGGCACCGGCAAAAATGCGGTTGAACACCACGTTGGACGCATTGTAGCGGTTCAGCAGCAGGTTGAGGGCCAGCAGCACGAGCAGCGTCACGAACAGGATGCGGCGGCCTTCTTTATGTATCTTAATCACGGATTACGCGGATTTTAACGGATTTCACGGATTTTGTAGCTGGCGCTGATGCTAACTACTCTGCGTGTGTGGCCACATAAGGGCTGGGGCTGGGTAAACGAGGGCACTAGGGGTCTTGTGTGGAGAAACACGCACGGCACGGAGCCTAAGTGCGACGGATGTACAAAATAACGGTATTCCGGCTAATGATTCCACAAAAATGTGGACGACAACCAGGGCAAGCGCCAGCAACAGCGCCTGCCAGGTTGTCGTCCACAAAATCCGTGAAATCCGCGTAATCCGTGATTCTAGTAGCCGCCGCGGTACTTATACGTCTGGGCTACCTTGTCGATGGCCACGACGTAGGCCGCGATGCGCATCGGGATATTATACTTCTGGCTGGTAGCGTACACCTTCTCAAAAGCCTCCGTCATGATGCGGTCGGCGCGGTCGGTCACCATGTCGAGGCTCCACTTGAAGCCCTGCTTGTTCTGCACCCATTCAAAGTAGCTCACCGTGACGCCGCCCGAGTTGGCCAGGATGTCGGGCACTACCAGAATGCCTTTCTCATTGATAATGGGGTCGGCCGAAGCCGATGTGGGGCCGTTGGCCCCTTCCACAATCAGCTTGGCCTGAATAAAGGGAGCATTGTGCTCCGTAATCACGTCCTCCACGGCGGCGGGCACAATCACGTCCACCGCCGAAATCAGCAGCTTGGTGGGGTCCATCGGGTCGGCACCTTCAAAGCCTTCGAGGCGGCCACTGTGGGCATTTTTATAGGCAATGGCCTCGTCGATATTGATGCCGTTTTCGTTCCAGTAAGCGCCCGAAATATCGGACACTCCTTTCACTTTCAGTCCTTTATCAAACAACAGCTTGGAAGCCCACGAGCCCACGTTGCCGAAGCCCTGCACGGCCACCGACGTTTCTTCGGGCTTCATGCCGAGCTTGGCCAGCGCGGCCAGGCACGACACCATGACGCCGCGGCCGGTGGCCTCGGTGCGACCCAGCGAGCCGCCCATTACCAAGGGTTTGCCAGTTACCACGGCCGAAGCAGTCTGGCCCACGGCCTTCGAGAATTCGTCCATAATCCAGGCCATTTCGCGCGGGCCGGTACCCATGTCGGGAGCCGGAATATCGCGGTCGGGGCCAAACACGTCCTTCATCGACACGGTGTAGGCGCGGGTGAGGCGCTCCAGCTCGCCCACGCTCATGGTGGTGGGCTCGCAGATGATACCGCCCTTGGCCCCGCCGTAGGGGATGTCCACCACGGCGCACTTCCAGGTCATCCAGGCGGCCAGGGCTTTCACCTCGTCCAGGTTCACGTTCTTGTCATAGCGAATGCCGCCTTTGCTGGGGCCCAAAATGGTGTTGTGCACCACGCGGTAGCCCTCAAAAACGTGCACCTTGCCATCGTCCATCATCACGGGCAAATGCACGATAACTTGCTTGTCGGGCGCTTTCAATACTTCGTAAGAAGTATCATCGAGGCCCAGAATCTCAGCCGCGCTATCGAAGCGCGACATCATGGATTCCAGGGGATTCTCGGTATTGCCGACCTGCGGGGCGGGCTCTTTATACACAGTGGTGGCTGCCATGTGAGGGGGAAAATGGTGGAGGGTGGGTGGGATTAAGAAGATGCGTGTGCTTACGAAAAAGCGCCGCAAAGGTAGCTGTAGAACGGAGTGGCACTCCGTTTATCGTTCGTGCGGAAACGGAGTGCCACTCCGTTCTATCTCCTTACTCCACCAGCGCTTGCAGCAGGGCCAGCACCGGCAGCACCAGCAAAAAGGCGTCGAAGCGGTCGAGCAGGCCGCCGTGGCCAGGCAGGAAAGTGCCCGAGTCTTTCACGCCCGCGCTGCGCTTGAGCATCGACTCGGCCAGGTCGCCGAGCGGGCCGAACACGGCCACTACCCCCGCCGCTACCAGCCGGTGGCTCAGGGGAATGTCGGGCAGAAAGTGGCCGGCCGCCCAGCCCGTGGCCAGCGTGAGCGCTGCTCCGCCGGCCCAGCCCTCCCAGGTTTTGCCGGGCGAAATGCTGGGCGCCAGCTTGTGCTTGCCAAAGTTTTTACCGGCGAAATAGGCCCCGGTATCAGCCGCCCAGATGAAGAGAATGAGCAGGAAAACACGGCCGGGCTCGAAGTGGCCCGAGCCAAAGGCAATTAAGCTGAGAAGCGACATGGGCAGGCTCACATACAATAAGCCCGTTAGCGTAGCGCCAATATTGATAAAAGGTTGACCGTGATTTGGCCACAAAACAATTTCCCTTACTACTAGCACCACTAATAGTAGAATAGCCCCACCAATCCAGATGGGCACGCTTGCTAGAAGCTCCACTAATTGAGGAAGGCCAATTTGTACTGGGGCAGGCTGAGTAAGAGATAGAGGCGGATAGATAGTAAAGCCTGTTGCCAAATGAAATATGCCGGCATAGACGGTATAGCCAGTAATAAAGCTGATAACACAAAAAATCACTACCCCCACTACTCCTCCTGCCCAGCTCGCTGGCCGGTAGCCACCGGCCCGCATTATCCGGTAAAATTCTTTTAATATCACGGCCTGCACGGCGGCAAAAAACAGCCCGAACGAGATAGGCCCGCCGAAGGTGCAGCTGATGAGCAGCGCCGCCGCGAGCGCGCCCCAAATGGCGCGCAGGCGCAGGTTGCTAGGGCCCTTTTTAGGCTGCGTATCGTCGGGGGGGGTAGGGGTAGCGTCGGGGTTCAAATCGGGCTGGGGCTGGGGCGCGGGCGCCCAAGGTGGAAAAACTTAGGGAAGGCGCTGTTCGCTGGGCGGCGCAACATCGAAGGCGGGCGAGGGGGTAGGGCGGCCGGCCGTCCAGCGCTGATGCAGCCAGTAGAGCAGCCCCGCCGTGAGCGCCGCCGATAGCAAAACGGCCGGCCACGGCACGGCCTGGTTGGTATCGGGGTCAAAGATGGCGGGCAGCATTTTATTCTGAAACAAATAAAGCAATACCAGCTGAAGGGCATTCTGGGTGAAGTGCGCGGCCATCGACACCAGAATATTCCCGCTCCACTCGTATAAATACCCTAGCACCAGCCCCAACACGAAGCGCGGCACGAACCCGAAAAACTGCACGTGAATGGCCGAAAAAATGGCCGCCGCCAGCCACACGCCCACGTGCCGCGAGCCAAACCACGCCACCAAATTGCGCTGCACGCCGCCCCGAAACACTAGCTCCTCGGCCACCGCCGGCACGATGGCAATGACGATGAGCCCCACTAGCAACCGGCCAGGCGAGTGAAAATCGGTCAGAAACTTGGTGAGGCCGGTTTTCTGGTCTTCCTCGGCGCGGGCCCACAGCTCAAAGTCGTGCAGGGGGGTAGGGAAATGCACGCCGGCATTCCAGGCCACCAGCGCCGACAAAAACGGCACCGAGCAAATAATTACCAGCCCGGCTGCCGCCGGCCACCACGCCGCTCCCAGCCGGCGCGGCGCAAAATAGCTAGCCACCGACTGCCCCAGCAGGCGCGGCAGCAGGGCTGCGCCCGCGCCTGCGCCTGCCAGCGACAACCCCTGCGTAAGCATTAACACTGCCCAGCCGTGGGGCACCCGCTCGGGAGCCACGGCCAACTGCCCAGACTGCGCCAGTGATACGCCATAAAGCAGCTTGACTAACCCCACGGCCAGCAGGCTGGCCAGGCACAGCCCCAATATGGCCAGCCCCAGCAGCATCAGGAGCTGCACGGCGGGGTGCACGGGGCGGGGCAGCAAACCTTTCATAGAGGGGGTAATGTTCAAGGGGGTGTAAATTTGCGCAATAAATTCTCGGTGGCGCGCAACGCTCAGCATTTGTCCTTGCGAACGAAGCAACGCGGAGCGCGGCAATCTTTCCTGGTCGTTCGCTTTATAGGGGGTTACTAACCCAGGCGTGAAGGAAAGATTGCTGCGCTCCACTTCGCCCTTGCTTGATGCGCAACATGCTCGCAAAGACAGGTGCCAACTCCGCGCCGTCCACAAAATCCACTTAAATCAGTGCTAATCAGTGGTCCAGATAAGTAATATTCAACTCCCCGACTTCCCGCTGCTCCTCGCCCCGATGGAGGACGTGAGCGACCCGCCCTTCCGGGCCGTGTGCAAGGCCAACGGGGCCGACCTGATGTACACCGAGTTTATTTCCTCGGAGGGTCTCATCCGGGCGGCGGCCAAGAGCCGGCAGAAGCTCGATGTATTTGATTACGAGCGGCCTATCGGCATCCAGCTCTTTGGTTCCGACGTGGATACGATGGGCGAGTGCGCGGCCATCAGCACGGAGGCGGGGCCGGATTTAATTGATATCAACTACGGCTGCCCGGTGAAGCAGGTGGCCATGCGCGGCGCGGGCGCGGCCCTGCTGCGCGACGTGCCCAAGATGGTAGCCATGACCGCCGCCGTGGTTCGAAATACGCACCTGCCCGTGACCGTGAAAACCCGCCTCGGCTGGGACCTCGACACCCTGAACGTGGAGGAAGTGGCCGAGCGCCTGCAAGACGTGGGCATCGCGGCGCTCACCGTGCATGGCCGCACCCGCGTGCAGCTCTACAAGGGTGAAGCAGATTGGCGACTCATCGCCAAAATCAAGGAAAACCCGCGCATCAAAATCCCCATTTTCGGCAACGGCGACATCGACTCGCCCGAAAAGGCGGTGACCTACAAAAACCGCTACGGCGTGGATGGCGTCATGATTGGCCGCGCCGCCATCGGCTACCCCTGGATTTTCCGGGAGGTGAAGCACTACGCGGCCACCGGCCAGCTCCTACCCCCCCCCACCCTCGACGAGCGCCTGGCCATGTGCCGGATGCACTTCGACAAAAGCCTGGAGTGGAAAGGCCCCAAAGCCGGCATCTTCGAGATGCGCCGGCACTATGCCCACTATTTCCGCGGCCTGGAAGGGGCCAAGCAGTGGCGCACCAAGCTGGTCGATGCCGAGCACGGCGAGCAGATTTACAGTATTTTAGAGGAAATAGCGGCCAGCGAGGCGGTGCTGGTAGGGTAGAACATCCATTCCAGACCCATGTCGCTAATTCATCGGCCCATGCCTTGGCCTTGGCCGAGCAGCCAAATTAGCATAAAACCTATACCTAATCCGACTGCCAATAACCCACCAATAATTCCAAGCCAACCGCCCACGCCAGCTACCAGTACAATCCCTCCAACCAACAGTACTAATCCGATGCCTAAATAGAAGATAATTGCGCCTACATTCCCTCGGAGAGCATCACCTATAGTAATGAACGTGCGACGAAAAAAACCAGCAGTACGCTGGGGCTTGACAGACATAGGCAAGGAATAGGCAGGAGGAATAAAGGTCTTGCCCACTGGCCGGACCATCCCAGCCCACCGATGAGTTGCCGCCCTTGGCAACAAGTGGCGGCGCGAGAGTGACCTAGCACCAGCCTGGGCCGAGGCTAAAACCGGCGTTGCCACTGTAGCTACCAAGCGGGTACTATCGAGTTGAGATTCGGCAGCAGTAAGTGTCAGTGGCTGAAACGAATAGCTGGCTCGCTGGCAACCGGAAAGAACCAGAAGCAGGCTGGCACCAGCCAGTAGATAAGCGCGAAAAAGTGCGGGCATAGGAAACAGAAGCTGTTGCTAGATGGGGCAAATTTGCAACCATCAGTTACTTCTGCCTCATTTCCCGGCGGCGCATAGGCACTTTATCCACCGTTGCGAAGAGGCGGGCGGGGGTAGGGAGCGGGCCAGCTTGCTACCATCTCCACTGAGGATTATCAAAAATTCGTCCTCGTTGTACGGGCGTTCTTAGCGTCGCTGCTCCTCGTGCGCGGGGTGCGGCTGAGGTTGCGGGCGCGGCGGCTGGGGTGCCGGCCGCGGCCGCTGGGGAGCCGGGTTTTGGGGCCGTGGCTGACGCGGGGCCTGGGGTCGTGGCAGGGGGGTAGGGGCTGGCAGAGGCTGCTGACGCGGGGCTTGCCGCTGCGCGCGTTGCTGCTGCTGGGCGGGGGTAGGGGCGGGCTTCGGCTGCCCGGCTTGCGCCTGCTGGCGGGCCTGGCGGGCTTGTTGACGCTCCTGGTGCGGGGTCGGGTCAGCAATAATGGCGGGGGCGACGGGCGGCGCGGCCGGGGTAGGTAGCGCGGCGCGGGCCGGCTGGTTGTTGGGACGGGGGGTAGGCGGCGCAATAGTAGCCGGCTGGGTGCTAGGCCGGGGGGTAGGCGGCGCGGCAACGGGCGGCTGGGCCGCCCGCTGGCGGGCGGCCTGGAAGGGCTGGGCATCGGTGCTGCTGAGCTGCTGCGCGGCTTTGTCGGGCAGCAAGCCGGTGCCGGGCCGGGCGGCGCGGGCCTGCCGGGCGGCCTCGGCCAGGGGCACGATACGGCGGGGAGCCGGGGCGCTGGCGGCGTTGGCGACGGCACTGGGCGCTTTCACATTGGGGCGGTAGAAGGCCAGGGAGTTGCCCTGAACCCCCACGCCGGGGGTGTTGCGGCTGGTGACGGCCACTTGTTGCAGGGTCTGGCCGGTGGCTTTCTCCACGTCGGCGCGGGCGGGGCCGGCGGGGTAGCCGCCTCTTTCGCGCTGGTTGTTGATAACGGTGGTGTTGTTCACCGTCTTATTCACATAGGTATTGTTGATAATGGTGGTCTGATTATAGAGCACCGTGGTGCGGGCCGGGGGCACGTAGTAGGTGGCAATGCGGGGGCTGGCGACGTAGGCGGCCGGCACGAAGTACCAGCGGGCCGGCACCACGGGCGCGTTGCCAAAAGAGAACGAAAAGCCAACGTTTACCCGCACGCCCGGCTGGATGGGCGGCGGTCCCAGCGGAGCCCAGCCGTAGTAGCCGGCGCTTTGCCGCCACGCTACCCAGGCCGGCCCCCAGCGGTAGCCCGGCACCCACACCCAGCCATAGGGGTCGCTAAAGTGCCAGCGGCCGTAGTGAAACGGCGCCCAGCCCCAGGCGTAGTCCGATACCCAGGTCCAGCCATAATCAGTGTACACCCAGTGGCCGTCGCTGCCGTAGGGCTGGAAATCAGGCCCGACCGCCGGCAACCACACGTAGCCATAATCGGGGTCGTTCACCCACTGCCCGTAGGGGCTCAGGGCATCGTAAAACATCTGGTACGTGACCGGGCCGCCGTCGGGTGGCGCGGGGTCCTGCGCCTGGGCCGGCCGGCCGGCGGCCAGCAGCAATAGCCCCAGCACCGCCCAACGAAAGGAAAAAGACATAACAGAAAAAGCAAGGTGAGACGGCCCGGCGAGTAGCCGTGGTGCCAGCGGTGGGCGCGAAAAGGATAGTCAAAGCCTTGGAGCAGACGTCGGCGTAAAGGTTTAAGCGACCGCCTCCGCGGCGCGGTGGCGGCCAGCTTATTTTTTTCTACCCCACTCGTTAAGGAACAGCCTAATCAGCTTTTCAGCGTATAACTGTTCCTTTACGCTTTCATCCCTACCCCCCCGCACTATGAGCGACACTCCCACGGACTACGCATTCGGCATGATTGGCCTCGGCACGATGGGCCGCAACATGTTGCTGAACATGGCCGACCACGGCTTTGCCGTAGCCGGCTACGATAAAAACCAGAAGCAGGTGGACCTGCTGGGCCAGGAAGGCCAGGACAAGCCCGTGAAGGGTTTCACTGACCCCAAAACCTTCGTGCAGAGCATCAAAACGCCCCGCGCCATTATGATGCTGGTGCCCGCCGGCCCCATCGTGGACAGCGTAATTGCCGAAATGCTACCCCTGCTCGCGCCCGGCGACATCCTGATTGACGGCGGCAACTCGCACTTCACCGACACCGAGCGCCGCGACAAAGAATTGAAAGACAAGGGCTACCACTTCTTCGGCATGGGCGTAAGCGGTGGCGAGGAAGGCGCGCGCTTCGGCCCGAGCATGATGCCGGGCGGCGACAAAGAAGCCTACCAGACCATGAAGCCGGTATTCGAGGCCATCGCAGCGCACGTGGATGACGCGCCTTGCGTGGCCTGGCTGGGGCCGGGCGCGGCGGGCCACTTCGTGAAAATGGTCCACAACGGCATTGAATACGCCCTGATGGAGCTGATTGCCGAGACTTACGGGCTAATGAAAAACGGCCTGGGTATGGCCGATGAGGCTATTGGGCAGGAGTTCGCGAAGTGGAACGATGGGCGCTTGCAGTCGTTTTTGCTCGACATTACGAAGGATATTTTCGCCTTCAAAAACCCGGATGGCGACGGCACGCTGTTGCTCAACGACATCAAAGACGAGGCCCGCGCCAAGGGCACCGGCAAGTGGACTTCGCAAATTTCGATGGACTTGCAGGTGCCGATTCCGACCGTGGACACGGCCGTGTCCATGCGTGACTTGTCCAAATACAAGGACCTGCGCGTGCAGCTCGCCAAAATTTACGGCCCCGAAGCCGGCCACCTGAAAGGCGATAAAAACGAGCTGCTCAAGCAGTTGGAGCAGGCGTTTTATTTCAGCATGATAATGAGCTATGCCCAGGGAATGCAGCTGCTGGCGCAGGCTTCGGAGGAGTATAAATACGACTTGCAGATGGCCACCATTGCCAAAATCTGGCGCGGGGGCTGCATTATCCGCTCGGCGTTTTTGAATGATATCTACAACGCTTTTGAGAAAGATAATAACCTGGCGCACTTGCTCTTGGATGATAAGGTGCGGGAGTTGACGCTGGCGGCGGTGCCGGGAATGCGGGCCGTGGTGGCAGCGGCCGTGGCGGCCGGGCAGGCACTGCCGGCTTATACTTCGACGCTGGGTTATTTCGATGCTTTCCGCACAGCGCGCCTACCCTCGAATCTGATTCAGGCGCAACGCGACTATTTTGGGGCGCACACCTACGAGCTGATTGGCAAAGAAGGCGTGTTTCACACCCAATGGACGGGCAAGCGTAGCCACCCCGACGCGCCCGCCGGGCAGGCCGCCAATCTGAAGCCCAACACGCCGCCCGTGCCCAATACCAAGCGGTCGGAAGACGCTAAACCAAAGCTGTAGATGAACGAGACCCTGAAATCGCAGCCGACGGTATTCGTCATCTTCGGCGGCACCGGCGACCTGAACGCCCGCAAGCTGGCCCCGGCCTTGTATAATCTGTACCTCGAAGGCTGGCTGCCCACGCAGTTTGCCTTCATTGGCACGGGCCGCACCAAACTCACTGACGACGAGTTTCGGGCCCGGATACTCCACGATATCAACGAGTTTTCGCGCAGCGGCAAGGTGACCGATGAGCAATGGCAGGGCTTCGCGCCCCACATCTACTACCAACCGGCCGATGTGCAGGACGCGAAAACCTACAGGGAATTTGGCAAAAAAATCAAGGTGCTGGAAGGCGATTGGAAAGCGCCGGCCAACGTGATTTACTACCTGGCGGTGGCACCCAATTTCTTCCCCATCATCGCCGAAAACCTGGCCAAAGCCGGGCTGACGGAAGATGCCGAGCACACGCGCATCGTGATTGAGAAGCCCTTCGGCCACGATTTGGAATCGGCCAAGGAATTGAACGCGCTGCTGAGCCGCATTTTTCGCGAAAAGCAGATTTACCGCATCGACCATTACCTGGGCAAGGAAACGGTGCAGAATATTATGGCTTTTCGCTTCGCGAACGCCATTATGGAGCCGCTCTGGAACCGCAACAGCATCGAGCACGTGCAGATTTCGGTGACTGAAAGCCTGGGCGTAGGCGACCGGCTGGGCTATTACGACGGCTCGGGCGCGCTGCGCGACATGATTCAGAACCACCTCTTGCAGCTGCTCTGCATCGTGGCGATGGAGCCGCCGGTGAGCTTTTCGGCCGAGGAAGTGCGCGACCGCAAGGTGGACGTGCTGCGCGCCATGCGCCGCTTCACGCCCGAAACCGTGCGCGAGCAGGCCGTGCGCGGGCAGTATGGCCCCGGCTGGCTGGAGGGCAACAAGGTGCCTGGCTACCGCGAGGAGCCCGGTGCCAACCCGCGGTCGAACACCGAAACGTTCGCGGCGGTGAAGTTTTTCATCGACAACTGGCGTTGGCAAGGCGTGCCGTTTTACCTGCGCACCGGCAAGCGCCTGCACCGCTCAGCCTCGGTTATTACCATTCAGTTCAAGGACGTGCCGCACTTCATTTTCTCGCCCGAAACGGCCGAAACGATGCGCCAGAATCGGCTCATTATCAGCATTCAGCCCGAAATGAGCATTCGCTTGCAAGTGCAGGCCAAGCGCCCAGGGGTGGACATGATGCTGAATACCGTGGACATGGTATTTGACTACAAAGGAACCTACGTGAGCGAAGCGCCCGAGGCCTACGAAACGCTGCTGCTCGACGTGATGCTGGGCGACCAGACGCTCTTTATGCGCGGCGACCAGGTGGAGGAAGCCTGGGATTTGGTGATGCCCATTCAAACCTCGTGGCAAACCCGCATCAGCCAGGATTTCCCCAACTACTCGGCCGACTCCTGGGGCCCCGAAGCCGCCGAGGCCTTGGTCGCCAAAGACGGTTACCACTGGTTTACTTTTCCCCTCAATGGCAAAAAATAGCCCGTCCCTGCAAGTTTTCGCTACCCCCGACGAGGTGCTGCGCGCCCTGGCCGAGTATTTCGTAGCCGCCGCCGGGCGGGCCGTAGCCGCGCGCGGGCGCTTTGCGGTGGCGCTGTCGGGCGGTAGCTCACCCAAAAAGCTGTATGAGCTGCTGGCCTCGCCCGCCTACCACGAGCAGGTGGCCTGGGAGCAGGTATATTTCTTTTTTGGCGATGAGCGCAACGTGCCCCAGAACTCGCCCGACAGCAACTACCTGATGGCCAAAACTACGCTGCTCGACCCGCTGGGCATTCGGCCGGCGCAGGTATTTGCCGTCGATACGCGCCTACCCCCCGCCGAGGCGGCGGCGCAGTACGGCGTGGCCGTGGAGGAGTTTTTTGGGGAAGAAAAGGCCGAGTTTGACCTCGTGCTGCTGGGCCTGGGCGATAACGCGCACACGGCCTCGCTGTTTCCGCACACGCCCGTGCTGCACGATAAAGCGGTGGGCGTGAAGGAAGTATGGCTGCCCGTGGAGCAGGTATTTCGCATCACCTTCACGGCTCCGCTCATCAATCAGGCGCGGGCGGTGGCCTTCCTGGTCTATGGCGCGGGCAAGGCCGAAGCCGTGCAACAAATTCTAGAATTTCCGCGCGACGTGGAGCAGTACCCGGCTCAGCTTATAGAGCCCGCCAGCGGCCCCACCGACTGGTTTCTGGACGAGGCTGCGGCGCAAAAGCTACGCCAGCGGTAGCGCGGTCTGAAAAGAGGCCTCAAAAAAATACGCTTGCCTTCGAAGGGCAAGAGTATTTTCTTAGTTATATATGTAGCCACGAGCAGATTCGAACTGCTATCAAGCGTTTAGGAAACGCCTATTCTATCCCTTGAACTACGCAGCCAAGCCCCAAAGTTACGCTTACAAGCTTACCTACATCTTATAGGCGAGGACAATGCCGAAGGAGAGCGCCGTGAGGATGAGCCCGACCATAAAAATGGAATAGCTCACGCGCAGCAGCTTGTATTTGCGGTCGAGCACCTCGCCGAGGTAGTACACGTCGGTGACCATGTTGGTGTAGAGGGTGTCTTTCTGGCGCATCAGCTCGCGCATGCCTTCCTGGAAATGCTGGAGGCTGAGCTTGGTGAACTGCCCGAAAAACAGGAGATTAACGCGCCGGTTGGTGGCAATGGCGGGGTTCTTCTTCAGCCACTTGAAGCTCGTGACGTCGGGCTGCGCCGAGAGGATGGCCGAGGTTACCGAGCCCAGCGCCGTGATGAGCAGCACGCCCATCGGCACGGCCAGAATGGGGTTGCGGGCGAAGTTGGCATCGCCCGTAACCAGGTGCGACGACTTGGCCCCTAAGTACGTGATTATCACCGAAAGAATAACGGCGTTGAGCTGAATCATCATGCCCGCTTTCTTGTCGGCCATGTCCGAAAGCTTCATGTGGTTGGAATACATGGTGCGGAACATAGTTTCGATGCCCCGCTTGGGCTCGGCAAACGTGTCGTTGGCCTTTTTTTCCTTCTTCTTGGTCTTTTTATGCGCCTTTTTGAGAATGTCGCTCTGCTCTTCGGTATTTTTTTCGAAATCCTTCTTAAAACGCTCCTTGCCGGCCTCCGAGTGGTATTTGTGGCTCGTCATGAACGCTAATTGCAATTCGGCCCATTCCGTGTTGGTGTACGACTTGTCGAGCAACAGCTCCCATTCGGTGCGGATGAGCTCGGCGCGGGCCCGAAAATCGTTGGCCGCCAGGTTGCTCATATCGGCATCGACGAGCATTTTTTCCAGCTCCGTGTTGGCCGGCTCGTTGCGGTGCGTGGCCCGGATAAGATTCTTTATCAGCTCGATGCGGGCGGCCCCTACCCCCTGCTCGCGCAGCCACGCCTCGGCGCGGGCCATGCTCCGGTATTCGTGGCCGTCGTAGGTATCGAGGTAGCCGAGGTCGTGAAACCAGGCGGCCAGCAGCAGCTCCTCGGCCTGGGGGGGGGGTAGGGCGGCCGCATCGGCCAGGGCGTGCGCCTGCTTCACCACGTAGGCCGTGTGGGCCAGCGTATGGTAGGTGAGGCGCGGGTCGAGGCCCGCCGCGAGCAGTGCCTCAACGTGCGCCCGCGCCTGCCGCACCAGCGCCGACACCTCCGACCTGGGCGGCTTGGCGGGCTTGGCAGCCGTGGCTTCGACCGGCACTTCAGCAGCGGCGGGGAGGGTAGTAGTAGCCATAATCAACGCAAGAAACAACACGCGGGCGGCGTTGGGTTCGGCCCGGCCGTGGGCTTTCAACGCGAAGCCCTTGGCACGGGTTGAAAAACGGGCTCAACCGCACAATTGGACTTTACGTAGCAGCTTTCGCGCCAAACATCGGGTACGCTTCTTGCAGCTTTTCGCGGACCGGCCGCGCTGGTGCTGATAGTAGTACTTATCTGATAAGGGGTAGTGACTTACCCAGGCCCTGGCGGCCAGGGCAGGGCTTGGCGGCCCCCTGCACCGGCAGCGCCTGCCTACTCTTCGTAATTTTGTCCTTATGACGCTATTTTTCCGCCTTATCTGCTTCCTGGGTTTACTGGCTGCTTTACCGCTTACCGCCGCCGCTCAGCTGGAAGAGCTGGGCGAGGCTGGTGAGTCGGATTTCAACCCGGTGAACCCCAAGCCGAACTACCGGCGCTCGGCCGTGGGCTGGGAAAAATCCCTACCCCCCGATTCGAGCCGCATCCGCTACTCGGTGTTCCTGATTGGCGACGTGGGCAACCCCATTCTGCCCGAGAAAGGGGGCGAGCCGTCGCTCAACTTTATGCGCCAGCAAATGCTGCAGGCCGGCAGCAAAAGTGCGGTGGTGTATCTGGGTGATAATATTTACAACCAGGGCATGCCGCCCGAGGGCAGGTATGACCGCAAAACGGCCGAGGGCCGCCTCAACGCGCAGCTCGACGTGCTGAAGGGCTACAAGGGCGAGAAATACATGGTGCCTGGCAACCACGACTGGATTCAGGGCTACAAGGGCGGGCTGGCGCAGGTGATTCGGGAGCAGGTGTATGCTGAGCAATATTTGGCTAAGGATTCGGCCGAATTTGCCTACACCGGCGACTTTCTGGTGCCGCGCGACGGCTGCCCCGGCCCCTACGAAATCCGGCTGCGCGACGACCTGGTGATGATTGCCATTAATTCGCAGTGGTTTATCACCGACCAGGCCAACCGGCCCTTCGGCGCGGCCTGCGGAGCCAACAATGCGGAGGAAGTGTACGCGCAGCTTGATGAGGTGCTGAAGCGCAACCAGGACAAGCACATCCTGATTGTGACCCACCACCCGCTGTTTTCGGACGGCATTCACGGCGGCTATTTCACGCTGGCCGACCATATATTTCCGCTGAGCATCGTGGCTAAATATGCCTTTTTGCCGCTGCCCATTATCGGCTCCATCTACCCGCTGGCCCGCGAGTACGGCGGCATCGCGCAGGATATTTCCTACCCCGCCTACCAGGACTATAAAAAGAATCTGCTGGCGCTGTTCGCGAAATATCCGAACGTTATTTACGCCAACGGCCACGAGCATAACTTGCAGTATTACGACGATGTGGCGACCAAATCGCACTTCATCACCAGCGGCTCGGGCTGCAAAACCCAGCACGTGAAGCCCGGCAAGGGCGGCGAGGCGCTGTTTTCGGACAAGGAAAAAGGGCTGGCCCGGCTCAACTATTACGACGACGGCGAGGTGTGGGTCGAGTACTTCATTCCAAATGATGCGGACCACGGCCAGACCGCCCGGCGCGTGTTCCGCAAGCAGGTGTATGCCGCGCTGGGCCGCGGCAAAGCCACCGCCAGCCCTAACGGCCCCGCGCCGGCCAATTCGGGCCAGGTCCGCAAGGGCAACCAGCGCAAGGACGACCGCGCCTCGACGGCCGCTAAAAAGCCGGAAGGCGCGCCCGTGGTAACGTCCACGGCCCGCCGGCCCGATTTCAAGGACAGCACCGTGACCGTGGCCGTGAACCCGAGCTACAACCAGCACGGCAAGTTTCACAACTGGCTGCTAGGCAAGCACTACCGGGAGGAGTGGGCTACCCCCGTTAAGTTTCCGGTGCTCGACATTAAGACGGCCGAGGGCGGCTTGATTCCTTACAAAACGGGCGGCGGCAAGCAAACGGCCTCGCTGAAGGTGCGCAACGAAGACGGCTATTACTACACCGTGCGCGGCATCGACAAAGACCCCGCCGCCGTGCTGCCCGAGCAGCTGCGCACCGGCCTGGCCAAGGCCGTGCTGCAAGACCAGGTTTCGGCCCAGCATCCCTACGCGTCCTTCGTGCTACCCCCCCTGGCCACGGCGGCCGGCATTTTACACACCAACCCGCACTACGTCTATATTCCCAACGACCCGGCGCTGGGCCAGTACCAGCCGAAATTTGCTAACACGCCCGCCGCGCTGGAGGAAGACGCCAAGGGCAGCCAGGACCAGGATGCCAGCCTGGACTACGCCAAGAAGCTGGTGAGCACCGACAAGATGCTCGAAAACCTGCTCGAAGACAACGACAACCAGGTGGACCAGCCGGCCTTCGCGCGCTCGCGCCTGTTCGATATGTGGATTGGCGACTGGGACCGGCACGAAGACCAGTGGCGCTGGGCGCAGCGCAAAACCACCGACGGCAGCAAGATTTATACGGCCGTGCCGGAAGACCGCGACATCGCTTTTTTTAAGGGCGACGGGGTCCTACCCTGGCTGATTTCGCGCAAGTTCGCGGTGCGCAATTTCCAGAACTTCGGCTACAACTACGGCGACTACAAGGGCCTCAACCAGACGGGCCTGAGCAACGACCGGCTGTATTTGAGCGGCGTGAGCCGCGAAGAGTGGGTGAAACAGGCCAACATTATGAAGGCCCAGCTCACCGATGAGGTGATTGAAAAAGCCTTCCGCGACAAGTGGCCGGCGCAGATTTATGCCGAGCACGGGGCCGAAATCGTGGCCAAGCTCAAGAGCCGCCGCGACCTGCTGCCCGACGTGGCCGCCAAGTATTCCAACCTGATGAGCGACAAGGTGGAGGTGCGCGGCTCGCAAAAGCGCGAGAAATTTACCGTGACGCGCCTGCCCGACCACCAGACGCGCGTGGTGATGCAGAAAATCAGCAAGAAGGGCCAGCTGACCAAGGTGCTCTACGACCGCACGTTTGACCGCGTGACAGACGAGATTCGCCTCTATGGCATTGCCGGCAATGACGTGTATGAGCTGCGCGGCGACGAGCGCCAGGGCCATAAAATCCGCATCATTGGCGGCACCGGCCGCGACAGCATTGTGGACGACTCACGGGTGGCGGGCATGCGGCACCGCACCCAGATTTACGACGCCGACACCGGCAACGTCATCCTTAATCGCCGGGGCGAAGCCCGCCTGCGCCTGGAGCCGGGCGCCGACGTGAGCCGCTACGACCACCCCAAGCGCTTCGACCTCAAGGACTATCGCCTCAATTACACCGGCCCGGCGCTGTTTTTTGGGTATAATATTGACGACGGCTTCCTCATCGGGGGCGGCGTCACGCACCGGCGCTACGCCTTCCGGCGCGAGCCTTTTGCCTCGGAGCAGACCCTGACGGCCAACTTCGCCCCGACCCGCCAGGCCTATAACCTGCGCTACGTGGGGCAATTCACGAGCGTATTCGGGGGTAAGACCGACCTGCACGTGGCTTCGCGGTACTACGGCCCGCAGCTGCTCTACAACTTTTTCGGCCTCGGCAACAATACCCAGAACATCGCGGTCAAGGACGACAACGCCAGCGTGAGCGCCATCAACGACCTGTACCGGGTGCGCTTCAGCCGCTTCTACGTGGCCCCGACGCTGGAGCGCAACCTATTTGGCTTCGGCAAAATCGGCTTTGGGCCGCAATACGAGCGGTTTCGGGTCGAAACCGGCCCCATCGGCAGCGAGATTCAGAAGGCCATCGGGCCGGATAGGGAAAACCGCTCGTTTGGCATCCGCGCCAGCGATTTTCAGGCTAACCAGTACCTCGGCGGGCTGCTCTACGCCAATATCGACGCGCTTTCCTCGCCCAAAGACCCGCGCATCGGCATTCGGTGGCACAACGAGGCGCAGTATAACTGGCAGCTCAACGGCGAGAAGCTGCGCTACGGCCGCCTCACGTCGGAGCTGAGCGCCTACCTCACGCCCAACTTCCCGTTTCGCCTCACCTACGCCGGCCGGCTGGGGGTGGCGCACAACGTGGGCGACTACCGCTTTTATCAGGCCAACACGCTGGGCGGCACCACCAACCTGCGCGGCTACCGCCGCACGCGCTTCGCGGGCCGCAGCACCGTTTATGGCAACTTCGAGGCCCGCCTGCACCTGTTCAAGTTCAACGCCTACCTCTTCCCCGGCGAGTTTGGCGTGCTGGGCCTGGCCGACGCCGGCCGCGTGTATTCCGACAACGACACGCGCGCGGGCCTCAATGCCCTGCACACCGGCTTCGGCGGCGGCGCTTTCGTGAGCATCCTCACGCAGGCCATCATTAACGTTACCTACACCGTGGGCGAGGAAAAGCTGGTGTTTTTAGGGTTTGACTTCCTATTTTGAGGAGGGTGCGGGGCTTGCCCCCGCCCGTCGTTGAACGACTCGCAGTGGTTTCGTTCAACGACGGGCGGGGGCAAGCCCCGCTCCCTACTTCGGAATTCCGACCCGCTGCTCAGGGCCGCCGACACGCTGCTTGATGCCGCCGATATCCTACTTTGGCTAAAATATATCCTACTTGGAGTGGCCGACACGCTGCTCGGTGTAGCAGATATCCTACTCGGGCCAAAAAGTATTCTACTTGCCGCGTCAGATTGCTGCCAGGGGGTAGGCGATGGGTGACCGAGTAGCGGAAAAATACCCGGTTCATCTTACATTCATGAAGTACATTAGCCCCGGCTTAGCCGTGACTGGCTGGGAAAGTCCTACCCCATCTCTTTTTTTCAACTGCATGACCGACGCGGAAATCAATTTTCAAAACATGGCTACCCAGGTGCTGACCCTGCTCACCGCGCAGCGCCCCGCCTGGGAGCCCGCCTACCAAAAAATGCTACCCGACTACCAGGCCCTGCAAGCGGCCCTGGCCGACCTCGACACCAAGGCTCAGCAGCGCAGCGGCAGCAGCACCAAGGGCTACACCGAGGCCAAGGACCTGGCCGAGCTGGCCACCCTCGACGCGGCCATGCCCGTGGTGCAGGGCCTCAAAGCCCTGTACCTGGAAGGCGGCTACCCCCACCTGACCAGGGTAACGGCCTACTCGCGCTCGGGCCTCGACGACCTGCGCGGCACCACGCAGGTGGCCGCCTTCGAAGACCTCTACACCACGGCCCTACCCCTGGCCCCGGCCCTGGCCGAGGAGCTGGTGACCGCCGCCCAGCTGCAAGCCCTGCACGATTGCATCCTGGCCTACAAGCCGCTGCTGGGCACCCCGCGCCAGCAAGCCACCACCGGCAGCGCCCTGCGCGAAGCCGCCGTGCGCCACCTGGCCGAAGCCCGCCAGGCCCTCACCCGCCTCGACGTGCGCGTGCCCAACCTGCGCGCCACCCTCCCCGACCTGGTGGCGGCCTACGAAAAAGCCCGCGTCATCGTGAATGCCGGCCACGGGCACAAGGCGAAAGCCAGCGCGGCCGCCGCGTAAGGAAGCCGTAGTAGAAAGCCCCGGCTGCCAGCGTGGCGGCCGGGGCTTTTTCTGTGATTAGCAGAATAGACTACTTCTTGGCTGAGCGTTTGGGAGCGGCACTTTTCGTTAGCAAAGCATTCACGCACAGAGTACGTTAGGGCTTTGCTACTCCCGAACGATTAAGCTAGACTTCATTGGTTTATTCTCGTTCAAGTAGTGATTTTTACCTTCTAATCACCCAGTTTTATGGCCAAAAAAGCAGCCTCCGAACAAACCTCTGCCAAAGTTGCCTCGAAAGCTTCGAAGCAGCTGAGCAGCGAGAAAACTTCTGCCGCTGGCAAAAGCGTGGCTGGGTCGGCCCTGACGCAAGCACCCAATAAGCCGAAGAAGGGCGGAAAGTAGTAATAGCGCAAACTAAAAAAGACCCTTGCCATCTGGCTAGGGTTTTTTTTGCTGGGTAAGGGTGCGGTGGCAGATAATTTTCGACCTTAGTGAGCTTGGTGCTTGCTAAGTCGGTCTAGGCCGGCGCGGCGGTCCGGGTTAGCCACCAATTCAGCCTCTTCGCGCTGCTCGTCCAAGCGGCCGATGAGGCGCATAATGGCGGACACTTGCTCGTTGGAGAGCGTGGCGGCTTGCTGGTGCAACCGGGCAGTCAGCAGGTCAATCAGGGGCGTGAGCATCGGCGTTTCGGCAGTCGTTAGCATATCGGCCAGCAACTGAAGGCCGGGCCAGGCCGGAGCAGCCGCAGGCACGGTTGGTAGCGCCGACACCGGAACCCGAACGGTTGAACTTGATAGGTGAGCCATAGCGGTGCGCAAGGTTATAGTTCGAGTAACTCTATTTCGGTGTAAGTAGTTGCCTGCCTGATGTTCACTAGCCGAAAGCGAGTGTTGGGTAAAAATAACACTTCGCGCTCGGCCATTGCCGGGTCCCGGCTGTTTTCTCCCCGATGCGATACCGCATCCACGTAGCGGCTCGATTTGGAAAGGATATACAGCAGGCAATTTTTGGGACGGGTTACGAAACTTGTCAGGTGCTCTAGCGCCACCCGCCGCGAAGTGCTAGCCGATAGGAACGTTGGCCACGTGATGGCGGCTGGCGCAGAAGTAAGCCCAATGGCTGCCAGTAGTCGCATAGCTTTCAGGTCGTCTTCATTCCACCACTCAGCGCTATACACCGGGCCACGATAGGGCGGTAGCTTGGCCAGCGCCGCCGCCAGCGCTTGGCCTAGCGGCTCCTCGTTGCTGCCGGCGGCTTGGCGAAGCGGGTCCTTTATGGCTTCGGAGCCGTCACGGGTATAGTAATAGAGCAGGGCTTTTTCCGGAAGGCTCAACTCCGGCAGGGCAGCGGCATAACCGCCTTGCTGCACGGCCCGCAAGGCTTGGGCAAGTTTTGGGGTAGTGAAATCAAGCCGGTCAATAGGTTGCATAGTACTTAAAAAACCCGCCAGCCTTAGCGGCCCAACCGCCACGCCTCAAAGGCAGCTTTGGCGGCGGCCCAGCCCGCCTCGGCCGCCTCGCGCAGGGCTCAGCCGGTAGTAGCGCCGTTCTGAATTAAGCTCCTTTCATCAGCGCGATTTAGCCGCCGTGAGGCCGTAGATGTAAAATAGTCGAACTGCAAGGCTTTCACTTTCTGACTGCCCACGTAGCCGCTGGCAATAGATTGCTGCCAGAGTTACAGTTTCTCCACGTGGGCCGCAAAGTTGGACAAGGCTACTTCGGGGTTGTAAGCGGTGAGGGGGGTAGGGGCGCGTCGGCGGGGAAGAGGGGGAAGCATGTAAGGGGTAATTTGAAATTAATTTTCAATGCGATTATCTATACCCGGCATTTTAACTTCTTCATCAACGGAGTATTGTATCAAGGTATACAACTGCGACCCTCTATCTGTCAAATCCCAAACTACGCGAGTAAGAATTCTCGATAATGACCCACCTATGTCTTCTCTTGGCTTTAAATCTCTTGTGATAATTAATCCTAACCGATATAATTCTTGCAAGCCGTCCTCAACAGTTGAATAAAATGCCTTGTTATCCGCTTGCTCTTTATTAAGGCTGTCTCTTACGGCCCCAGTAGTAGGGTTAGGTTGTAAATGGCACACTGACACAAAAATAGTCTTCAAACTAATTTTAATGTTTTCATCCTTTTTAGAATATATGACAGTCTTATCTAGAACGTCCTGTAGCAAATCCTTTTTACTATTTATTTGAAGTTTAGCTAACTGGTCTGTTAAAGCTCTATTTTCCCTAATTAATCCCGCGAGTTCTTCCACTACCTGCGGGCTGGCCGCTTCCGTAGCCCTCACCCAGCCAGTGCGTGGATGGGTAATAAAGGTTTCAATTAATCCATTTGAAACCAGCAAAGCTAAATTGTCGGTCGAACGCCAGAAGCTAACCATTCGGTTTTTGTTTTTGCTTTTGAATGCCTCCAGCTTTACGGCTTGCTCACCTTTAGCGATTAGTTTAGGCAACCAATCGGCATCATCATGAATAATGACTCCTAAGCATGGTACGCCTTGCGCTTGCGCGTATTCGTATTCTTTTTCCGTATAGCCTACGCCGTCAGGCGCTTCCGAGCCGTAGCGGTGCGCCAGTATTACGACGTAGTAATCGCAATTATCAATGTATCGCTTAATAATTTCCCCTGGGTATCATTGCCCGCGTTGAACATCTCCATGCCTACGGGCAAATGACCAATACGCAATATAGTTTTCACCACTTCGTCGCGCTGCGTTTTAAGGTCTTCGTAAGTGGAACTGATGAAAACCTGGTATTTCTTTGCCACGAGCTATATAAATTGGGTCAGCAAGATACTAGCGCCACGGGCCGCACCTCCCGGTACGGCCCGTTGGAATCTGCTAACTCTTCAACTACTCCCTACCCCAGCCGCGCCAGCAGCGGCTGGGGTAGGGAGTAATTGCTTTTGCCCCGCTTGTGTTTTTGCAGCAGGCCACCGGGTTCGGCTAGCTGACTGAGGTAGTTGGCGGCGGTGAGGCGGCTCACTTTCAGCTTCTGCTGCACAAACTCGATGCAGCGATAGCAGGAATAACGTGTAAAGAAAAGGCCACTTTGCTTTCCATAACTTGCAACACGTATAAAGCAAACCGGCTTCTTCTTTACAGGAAGTCCCTACCCCCCTACAAAACGCCCTTCAGCCAACTCTGAGCCAAACTGGGCCAAGCTTCAGCGGCCGGGTTGCCTTTGCGCAGGCCGTAGCCGTGGCCGCCTTTGGGCGCTACGTGAAACTCGAAGGGGATTTTATTGGCCCGTAGCGCCATACCTAGGCTAAACGGGATGTTGTAGGGGTCGTCGCTGGCCACGAACACGAACACCGGGGGCGTGGCGGCACTCACCGGAATCTCGGGAATCAGGTGCCGGTCCTCGCCCGTGGATAGGGAGCCGGGGTAGATGAGCAGCGCAAAATCGGGCCGGGCCGACGTGGAGTCGGCGGCATCGGTGGGCGCGTAGGTGCGGTGGGCAAAGTCGGTGGCCCCGCGGGCCGACAGGTTGCCGCCGGCCGAAAAGCCCATGACCCCAATCCTGGCCGGGTTCAGCTTGAACTCGCCGGCCCTGGCCCGCACCAGCCGCAGGGCGCGTTGCAGGTCCTGGAGGGCGGCTTTTTGCTGGTTGGGCACGCTGTATTGCAGCACGAAGGCGGTGTAGCCCAGGCTGTTCAGCCAGTCTGCGATTTCGGTGCCTTCCAGGTTCCAGGCCAAAAAGCGGTTGCCCCCGCCGGGACTGATGATGACGGCCGCGCCGTTGGCCTTGCGTTTGGGCCGGTGCACTTCCAGCAGCGGCACCGTGATATTCGTTAGTTTCAGCACCTTATGCAGGGTGTCGAGGGTTTGCTGCGGCGGGCCGCCGGGGCGGGCGGGCCACAGCGGAAGGATTTCTTTTTGCTGCGCGAAGCCCGGCAGCGCAAAGCCAAGCAGCAGAACGAACAATAGCTTCTTCATACGGCTGGCCAATGTACGATACTTGTTAGCGCGGTTTCGGAGGCGGCCCTACCCCCGCAACGCCGCTGCCACGGCATCGAGTCGGCGCACCAACTCCTCGTTGCTGGGGAAGAAGGGGCGCAGCTCGGCAGGCAGGGTGTCGGTGAGAGTATAAGTGGCTACGCCGATGGGCTTCTGCATGTCGCGCAACGCAAACTCTACCACCGTGCGCTGCTTGCTCTGGCAAATGATAATGCCGATGCTGGGCTGTTCATGCGGCTTTTTCAGCTGCTCATTCAGTAGCGAGAGGTAGAAGTTCATCTTGCCCGCGTATTCGGGCCGAAACTCGGTAATCTTCAGCTCCACGGCCACTAGGCATTGCAGCTCACGGTGAAAAAGCAGCAGGTCGATAAAATACTCCTGGTCTTCGAGCGCCAGCCGGTACTGGTTGCCGATGAAGGCGAAGTCGCCGCCCATCTCCACCAAGAAGCGGCGCACGTTGCCAATCAGCGCCTGCTCCAGCTCATATTCGGAGTGCTCGGGCGTGAGGGCCAAGAAGCCGAACGTGTACTCATCCTTCAGCGCCAGCGTGGCGGCGGGCAGCTGGGCAGGGGGTAGGGTGTCGGGAAAATTGTGTTGCGCCCGCACCGTGCTGTCGTAGGCGCGGGCCCTGATTTGCTGGGCTAATACCACTTTAGTCCAGTGATATTGCTTGGTTTGGGTGAGATAATAAAGCCGCTCCGCAGGAGTCTTACACTTCTCGAAAATCAGCACATTATGGGTCCAGCTAATTTCTCGCACCAATGGTGCGAGAAATTCATCGCCTTGATATTCCAGGAAAAAACTGCGCATTCGCCAGAGATTAGACTCAGAAAAACCACTCATGCCTACGAACTCCGTTTGCAGGTCGTGGGCCAGGGTAGCGACCACGCTTTTGCCCCAGCCGTGCGCCTGCTGGCGCTCGGCAATGAGCTGGCCCAGGTCCCAGTACAGCTGCATCTGCTGCTGGTTTACTTGCTGGAGGGCGCGGTACTGGGCGGCGCGCACGCGCTGCTTCACGGCGGTGAGCAGTTGGTGGTAGTCGGGCGGAGTTGGTTTCATCGCGGCAATATAGGACTAAGCCGCTTAACGCATTAGCTATTTCGCCCGTCGCCTACCCCCTAGTTTTTTCAGGTACTGATATTGTGCCTCCTGGGCGCGCACCACGGGTTCACCCGCGGCGGGGGGGGTAGGGAGCTCGTTGGCAAAGTCGCGGGCCTTCATGTTGTCCTGGCGCTCCAGGTCGAGCAGGTGGCGGATTTGGGCGCGCAGGCTTTCGTCAAGAATGGGAAAGGCCACTTCCACGCGGCGGTCGAGGTTGCGGCCCATCCAGTCGGCCGACGACACGTACACTTTTTCCTCGCCCCCGTGGCCAAACACGTAGATGCGGGCGTGCTCCAGGTAGCGGTCAACCAGACCGCGCTGGCTGATGGTGTCGCTCAGGCCCGCCTCGCCGGGCAGCAGGCAGCCAATGCCCCGAACGAGCAGCTCAATGCGCACCCCGGCCTGGCTGGCCGCGTAGAGCGCGGCAATCATGCCGGGGTCTTCCAAAGAATTCACTTTCAAGAGAATATACGCCTCTTCGCCATGCTTGGCGCGGGCAGCCTCGGCGGCAATGAGCTTGAGCAGCTGCTTGCGCAGCGTGAAGGGTGCCACCAGCAGGTGGTGCAGGTGGCTGGGCTCATCGCCCGTGACGAAGTAGCGAAATACTTGGTCCACCTCCGCCACGATTTCAGAGTTGACCGTGAACAACCCGTGGTCGGCGTAGAGGTGGGCGGTGGCCTCGTTGAAGTTGCCCGAGCTGAGGTAAGCGTAGCGCTGGGGCTGGTCGTCGGCCTCGGCGCGGCGCGTGATGAGCAGCAGCTTGGCGTGGCACTTGAGCTCGGGCGGCGTGAGGATAACGTGTGCGCCGGCGCGCCGCAGCCGCTCGGCCCAGTGAATATTACTTTCCTCGTCGAAGCGCGCTTTCAGCTCCACTACGGCCGTCACCTGCTTGCCGTTTTTCAGAGCTTTGAGCAGGGCCTTGGCCACCGCGCTCTTGGGCGCCACCCGGTAGAGCGTGATACTGATGGCGCTCACGCGCGGGTCGTGGGCGGCTTCGCGCAACAGGCGCGGCACCACGTCGAAGCTCTGGTAGGGCGGGTGTAGCAGGTGGTCGCGCTGGGCGAGGGTAGGGAGCAGCGGCCCGGTGCGCGGCAGGGTAGGGTGCGGCAGCTCGGGCCAGGCGGGGTTCAGCAGGTCCTTGCGCCCGAAGTCGGGAAAGCCAAAAAAGTCGCGGAAATTATGGTAGCGGCTACCCTCCACCAGCTCCTCGTCCGCGATGCCGGTTTTTTGCTTGATGGCCCGCAGCACCTCTTTGGGCGTGGCGGGGTCGTAGAGCAAGCGGGCGGGGTAGCCGGTGGCGCGCTTGGCCAGGCTGTTCTTGATTTTGGCCATCAGGTCGCCCGATACTTCCTCTTCAATGTCCAGCTCCGCGTCGCGGCTGAGCTTCACGGAGTTGACCTGCACCTGCGCGTAGGCCGGAAACAGCCCGGCCGCACCGGCGCGCACCACATCGTCCAGAAACAGCACCAGGTGCGGGTCGGCCGCGGTGCCCGCGCCGCCGGGCAGCGCCACAAAGCGGCCGCCGTGGCGCTTCGTGGGCAGCTCCATCACCACCACGCGCTCGCTGGCAGCCTGCTTTTTTTTACCCACCACACCGTGCGGCTGGCTGAGAAAGAACGTGAGGTAGGTGGCCTGGTCTTTCAAAAAAAGCTGGTGCAGCGTATCATCCAGCACCACGGGCGAGAGCAGGTCGCGCACCTTGTCCTGAAAATATGCCTTCACCCACTCGCCCTGCGCCTCGGTTAGCTCTTCTGCGGTCAGCAGCCGGATGCCCGCCGCGCGCAGCTCGGGCTGCAGCACTTCGCGGAAGGTGTGGCCAAACGCCTCTTGCTGGCGTTGCACTTCGGCCAGCACCTCGGCCAGCAGGCGCTTGGGCCGCTCCTGGGGCAGCTGGGCGCGGGTCTTCTTCTTGAGCTTGACCAGCCGCCGCAGGGTAGCCACGCGCACCTTAAAAAACTCGTCCAGATTGGCCGAGAAAATGGCCAGAAACTTGAGGCGCTCCAGCAGCGGCACCGTGGGGCACTGCGCTTCCTGCAGCACGCGGGCATTGAAGCGCAACCAACTCAGGTCGCGGGGTAGGGTTTTCAAAGGCTTCGGCAGATTAGACAAAAACGTAACAAATGCCCGCCCGGCGGGGGTAGGGCGTTGTACGCAATTCCTGGGCCGGGCTACTACTACCCCTACCCTACCTCCACATTCCTACCAATAAACTTATCTGCCGTGGCGGCAGGCTATCAGCTTTTGGGGCTATCGTAGAAGTAAAACTCGGCGTTTTGGGGCACGATATCGACCCATTTTTCAGTCTGAAAGCGCAGGCAGATGACGGCGGCCGTAGGCATCTCACCGCTTAGGGGCGAGGGCGAGAGGTGGTTGGCCACGTCGGTGAGGGTAGGGTTGTGGCCGGTCAGCAGCACGGCCGGGGCGGTGTCGGGCAGACCCCGGATAACGGCCAGCAGGGTATCGACATCGGCCTGGTAGATATCTGGCTCCACCACGATATTGGCCGACGAATACTTCAGCTCGCGGGCTACCAGGACGGCGGTGCTCATGGCCCGCACGGCCGGCGAGCTCACGATGAGGTCGGGCACGATGCGGCGCCCGGCCAGGGCCTTGCCCATGCGCGGGGCATCGTCGCGGCCCCGGTCGTTGAGTGGGCGCTCCTGGTCACTGAGTTCATCAAAACTCCAGCTCGACTTAGCGTGGCGCATTAGGTATAAAGTTCTCATGGTACGAAGCTAGGGAAGAGGGCGTAAACTGGCCCGCCGAAAACTACCGCCCTCGTTGTACATTGTTGGCATGAAAACCTCCTCCCTTTTCCCCAGTGCCGCGCTGGTCCTGCTTCTCAGCCCCGCCCTGGCCTGGGCGCAGGGCGGGGCCTATACGCTGCAAGGCAAATTTGGCAGCAAGGACATTGTCAAGGTTTACCTTCGTTCCATCACCGGCGCTACCACCAAAGTGGATTCGGCAACAGTGAAAAACGGTCGTTTTTCCTGGAAAGGCGTGGTAAATGAGCCAACCAC
This sequence comes from Hymenobacter psoromatis, assembly GCA_001596155.1. Lineage (NCBI taxonomy): Bacteria > Pseudomonadati > Bacteroidota > Cytophagia > Cytophagales > Hymenobacteraceae > Hymenobacter > Hymenobacter psoromatis. The sequence continues at coordinate 2,914,178 of CP014771.1, forward strand.
TGCCTACTTATTTACGGCCAAGCTGCACAAGGATTTTAGAAAAAGTACCACCAGAGGCTTGGTGCTGTACCTGGAGCCGGGCAACATCCGTATTAGCAGCCCCGATTCACTGCTACACGCCACTACTGGCGGCACCCCGCTCAACGAGGCCAATGCCCGGCTGATAGCCGCCACCAAAGTACCGGATGAGCAGATGCGAAAACTGATGGCGGACTACCACGCCGCCACGCCGGCGCAGCGCCAGGACAAAGCATTGGAGGCCCGCATCGACCAGCAGTCCGATGCCATCGAGGCTGAGCGAAAACCCCTGCTCAAACAATTTATTCAGGCAAATCCCCAGAGCTTGGTGAGCCTGGCGGCCCTCAACGACCTGGGCGGCTACCAACTTGACCCTGTTGAGGTTGAGCCGGTATATAACCTGCTGGCGCCAGCCGTGCGCAACAGTAAAGGTGGCCAAGTGTTTGCCGCTAAGCTTGCTGTCGCCAAAGTCACCGCAATAGGCGCGCTAGCGCCCAACTTCACCCAGAACGATGTGAATGGCAAGCCAGTGAAGCTCAGCGATTTCCGGGGTAAGTACGTGCTGGTCGATTTCTGGGCTAGCTGGTGCGGCCCCTGCCGCCGTGAAAACCCCAATGTGGTAGCCAATTACAACCAATATAAAACCCACAACTTCACGGTGCTGGGCGTGTCGCTCGACCGGCCCACCGGCCGCGCCGCCTGGCTGAAAGCTATCGAAAACGACCACCTAACCTGGACCCACGTGTCGGACCTCAAGTTCTGGAAAAACGACGTGGCCATACTCTACGGTATTCAGGCCGTGCCCCAAAACCTGCTCATCGGCCCCGACGGCCGCATCGTAGCCAAAAACGTGCGTGGCGAAGAGTTGGGCAAAACCCTGGCCGCCCGGTTGCCCGCCGCTTCGCAATAAGCTGGCCTGCAGACCCATCGCCTACGTAAATAGCCAGCCCCACCGGGGCTGGCTATTTACGTAGGTGCGCAATTGCTTCGGGTGCTGGCAGGGGGTAGGCCCCTCTACCCTCCCTGCCAGCCTGAGAATGCCTGGCAGCCAAACTAGCCCACGCGGCGGACCAGCAGTTCGCGCAGCGTCTCGATGTTGTGCTTGCTTTAGGCTGAGAGGAATACCACTGGGGCGGGCAGGTGAGCTGTGACGGAGGCTTGCAATGATAGCCGATTAATACGCCCCATTGCCTGCTAATCAAATACTTTGCGCTTGAACTCGAAATTGCGGCCCAAGTACACACGGCGCACGGTTTCGTCTGCGGCTAGTTCCTCAGCGGTACCAGCTTTCAGGAGTTTGCCCTCAAACAAGAGGTAGGCGCGGTCCACGATGCTGAGCGTCGAATTCACATCATGGTCGGTGATGAGGATACCGATGTTGCGGTTTTTGAGCTTGGCTACTATACCCTGAATTTCCTCGGTCGCGATGGGGTCGACGCCCGCAAAGGGCTCGTCGAGCAGCACAAATTTGGGGTTTACGGCTAAGGCGCGGGCTATCTCAGTACGTCGGCGTTCGCCGCCGCTCAGCACCTTGCCCATGTTCTTGCGCACGTGACTTAAACTAAATTCATCGAGCAGCTCCTCCACTTTATCAAGTTGGGCCTGCCTGGACATATCCGTCATTTCGAGCACGGCCAAGATATTTTCCTCTACACTCAGGTCACGAAACACACTGGCTTCCTGGGCGAGGTAGCCCATGCCACGTCGCGCCCGCTGGTAGATAGGCAGACGCGTCACCTCCTCATCGTCAAGGAAAATGCGCCCACCATTGGGCTTCACCATGCCTACCATCATATAGAAGCAGGTTGTTTTTCCAGCACCATTGGGTCCTAGTAGCCCCACTATCTCACCCTGCGCCACGCTGAGCGACATATCGTTAACAACGGTACGGGCCTTATATTGCTTGACGAGGTGCTCGGCGCGAAGAATCATATGCGGGACAAAGATAGAGTTGGGGGTAGGGGTAATCAGCAAGGGGAGCGCATAACAATAAAATGCCCAGTGCGGAATAACAGCACGGATACTTATTATAAATCCGTAAGCTATTACGGGGAAACTGAAAAAGTGAAAGCTACAACATACTATTTGCTTAGTTGTACTCGTCACGAAATAAGTACCCGTTAGTAAATAGTTTATGTTAAAACAGACGGTCATGCTCATCTGGCGTCCGCTTGTCGAAGCATCTTTACTGCGTAACTAACTCTAAACGTTGAGATTACTCTCGTGGCAGAGATGCTTCTGTAAGCTCCCCTGGTAAGTAGGCCAGTGAAAAGTAGAGAGAAGTAGTAACTTTTCACTTTCTCTATTTTTAGCTCGTCATGAAAAAGAGTCGTTTCAGCGAAGCCCAGATTCTGGGTATTTTGCGTCAACAGGACCAGGGCCAGACGGTAGCCCAGATTTGCCGGGAGCACGGCATCAGCGACGCCACGTTTTACCAGTGGAAAAATAAGTTCGGCGGCATGAGCGTGAGCGAGTTGCAGCGCCTCAAGCACTTGGAGGACGAAAACCGCCGCCTCAAACAGCTCTATGCCGAGCTGAGTCTGGAAAACCAGGTAATCAAGGAAGTCTTGCGAAAAAAGTAGTCACCCCCACGGCCCGGCGGCAAGTAGCCCATTACGCCTGTGAGCGGGGGCTGAGCCAACGCAGGGCCTGTACGCTTGTGGGCTTGGACCGCGGCAGCTACGCCCCGCCCCCGAGCGGGGGCTGTGGGGGACTTCAGCCGAGCGACACGGAGCTGGTCGCTCAGCTCCAGGCGCAGGTCCAGCGGCATCGGGGGTAGGGCTTCTGGAAATACTACTACCGGTTACGCAAACTGGGCGTGCTGGTTAACCACAAGCGCTTATGGCGTATCTATCAGCTGCTGAGCTTACAACTGGGTAAGCGTCGGAAGAAGAAACGGCTGCCCGAGCGCCTCAAGCGTCCCTTGGAAGTGCCGCTACAACCTAATGTGTGCTGGTCGCTGGACTTTAGGAGCGATGCCTTAACCAACGGCCGGCGTTTCCGCACGCTGAACGTGGTCAACGAGTGGAACCGGGAAGTGCTCGGCATCGAAGTGGCTTTCTCCCTGCCGGCCACGCGTATGGTGGCCTTGCTCACCCGCCTAGTTAGCCGTTACGGCCCACCCGCCCGGATTCTGGTGGACAACGGCCCCGAGCTTATCAGCCAGGTGCTACAGACCTGGTGCCAGGACTAGCACATCGGGCTGCACTGGATTCAGCCGACGAGCCCGACACAAAGCGCCTATATTGAACGTTTTAACGGCTCGTTTCGCCGCGAGCTGCTCAACGCCTATCTCTTCACCAACCTAAGCCAGGTGCGCGAGCAGTGCCAGAGTTGGCAGTACGATTATAATCACCTGCGGCCTCACGAGGCCCTTAACTTCCTAACTCCCATTGAGTTTCGTCAAGCTGCCTAACCTCTACTTTTGACTGGCCTACTTTGGGGGGAAGCTTACACTTCGACAAGCTCAGCATGATGTGATGTGCTTTATAGCAAAATAATTAGCAACGGGTACTTAAGTAATCACGCAGAATTAAGTAAGAGTAAGTTGTTCGTGTTTTTAATGATTAGCTCACTAAAATTAATGTTGTAAACTCCCCCATACTGTTTAAAAATGGAGAGAATGGCTTTTTTTAACGTTCCCCAAGTTTTGTAATTAACTTTTGTCAACCAGGTGTATTTACAAAATCGCCATAGAATTTCAATCGGATTCAAATGGGGACTATACGTGGGCAAATAAAAGATAAAAAAATCCGCCTCTTCCCATTTTTCCAACTCCTCTTTGATAACTTGCGCGTGGTGAATAGAGCCATTGTCGAGGATAATCACATAGGGTTTGGGATGCGGCCGGCTAGCAAAATCAGCTAACGCCTCGCGGATAAAAAGACTATCCAGTGGTTTTTCCTGGTGGTAAACCGTTAGCTGACCAGCTAAACTTAGTAAGCCGAATACATTTAACCTTTTGTTGTTTCGGCGCGCAAATCGCCGTTGTGTCACCCCCTTTTTTTGCCAGGCATACGGCACATAGGGTTGCATTGTGAAGCCGGCTTCATCGCCAAAATAAAGGTCAATGTACCCTAATAACCAAAGCGTTAGTAAGAGCTTCCAGCGCTCGTATCCCGCTTCATACGCCGCCGGGTCTTGCCCTTGATGGGTACACCGGCGGACGCGACGCCAGGAATAATCGTTTTTTTTAGAAAGCGCTTAACCGTATCCGAACTCATGGGTAGTTGCAATTCATGGATTAATTCGGCCTGAATAGCTTTTACATTTTGACAATGCTTTTCTACCGCCTTATCTAGGGAGTTGATATGGGTCGTAGTCGTCATTTTTAGAATGGGTTGCCGCCCTTGTCCACTACGTCGATATAATCCAGTAATGCCGTTAGTCTCCCATGCTTTCACCCAAGTAGTCATCGTCGTACTGCTGATGACTAGGTAGTCGATAACCGCTTTGTAACTTAATCCTGCATGATTTAGTAACAACCCATGACATTTCTTTCTAAATTCGGATTTGGGATAATGGTTGGCACCTTCTTGAAGCGTGATGCGCTCACTTTCTGTTAGCGCGATGTGTTTCTCGTTAGGATGCATAACCAAAGATACGTACTCTGAACTAAATTTGCGTGATTACTTAGCTTGCGAATTGAGGACATGAAATTTAAGGTCATGTCCTTCCCTCACAAAACCAGACCACTCTAAAGCAGAAAAATCGGGCACTTGTCTTACCTTAAAAATTCAGACAATGCCTTGAAAAGACCAAGGTTCGGGCCTGCCGGATTATTGGCTGGCAGCGAACAGTTGGTCCTAGAAAGCCCGTGGCCAGGACGAAACCGTATTGCGCCAACGCCTGAGCGAGTTAGTTCAGGTGCGTATTCGCTATCGTTGCCAGCGACTCCATAGGCTACTATATCGCGCAGGCTGGCTGAATAATCACAAGCGGATACCATCGCCTTTACTGTCTGGAAGACTAGTACTTACGCAGTGAGAGTCCCAAGCGCAGCCGGACTGCGGCGCACCGCCTGGAACAAGTACTACTAGGCCGCCCCAACAATGCTGGAGCCTAGCTGTTGTGGCCGGAAACCTGTAGTACTCCCCAAAAGTTGGACAGTGAAGACGGGCTAGCTTAGCTCGCTTATGACCCCGAAACGTACCCGCCGTCGCTACACGGCCGAGTTCAAAGCTGAGGTAGCGCTGGCCGCCCTCACCGAGCGCCAGCCCCTGGCCGAGTTGGCCGCCCACGACCAACTGGCCGTGACCCAAATCACGCGCTGGAAGCTGCAATTGCGCCAGCAGGCAGCGCAGGTCTTTGCCGACACGCCGACGCCCGTCGCGGCGGTGCCGGACATAGAGCCCCTGTACGCGGCCATCGGCCGGCTGCAAATGGAGAACGCGCTGCTAAAAAAAACGCTGGGGCTATGTCAGTAGCCCAGCAACGCGCCCTAGTCGCCCAGCCCGACCCCGGTAACTCCGTGCAGGCCCGCTGCCAGGCCCTGGGCCTGGCGCGCAGTAGTTTTTACTACCAGCCCTGCGGGGAGAGTGCCTACAACCTCGACCTTATGCGCCTGCTGGACGAGGAGTTCACGCAGCATAATTTCAAGGGCGTGCTGGGCCTACGCGACCACCTGCGCCTGGCGGGTCACGTTGTCAACGCGAAGCGGGTGCGCCGGCTCGTGCGCCTGATGGGTCACGAGCCGGTCTACCCCAAACCGCGCCTGAGTATACCTGGCCAGGGCGTTACGCCCTATCCGTAACTGCTGCGCGAGCGCCCGGCCACGGCCCCGAATGAGGTGTGGAGCACCGATATTACCTAAGTGCCGATGGCCAAGGGCTTCCTCTACCTGGCCGCCGTGCTCGACTGGCACTCCCGCTATGTGCTGAGCTGGCAGCTCTCCAACACGCTCGACGTGGGCTTTTGCCTGCAAGCCTTAGCCGCTGCTTTGCGCGTGGCCCCGGCCCCGCATATCTTCAATTCCGACCAGGGCAGCCAGTTTACGAGCCTGGCCTATGAGCAGGCCTTGCTGGCCGCTGGCTGCCGTATCAGCCGCGACGGCCGGGGCCGCGCCACCGACAACGCCTTCATCGAGCGCCTCTGGCTCACCGTCAAGTGGGAGCATATCTATCTCAATCCGGCCGACGACGGCCACCATCTGCACCACCAATTACAGGCGTACTTTGCTTACTACAACCACCGCCGACCGCACCAAAGTCTGAGTGGCCAAACCCCGGCTCAGGTCTTCGCGCAACCTTCCTTTACCCAAGAATAACCCTATTACTTAACAAGTCCCGCTAAACTGTCCAGTTTTTGGGGAGTAGTACAACCTCTTCAATGGCCGCAAAATCCGCGCTTTAACGTTAGCCAATAACTGTAGTAGCCAGTGCTTAACCATTCACATGGGGCCGTAGCTTAAAGGCGAAGACATGATAGCGGTAATGCAACACTCCCATTAAGAGTTGAGCTTAATACCCGAGCGTATCTAAGTTGATAACGGAAGCGTGTTTAGTAGTAAGGCCCTCGACCGCTGAACCTATGACTAGCACGTGATGCTGGACTTCTCCGGACCAGGCAAACTGACAGGTAAAGCGTATATTAAAGCGCTTAACGGCAACTTCCAAGACGAGTGCCTGAATATGTACTAAACGCGAAGAGCCCCCGGCCAGGCGCTGATGAAAGCGCTTGGCCGGGGGCTCAGCAGCAAAAAGTTGGCGGCGACCGACTCTCCCACCGGTGAAGGCAGTACCATAGGCGCACCGGGGCTTAACGACTCTGTTCGGAATGGGAAGAGGTGAACACCCGGGCTAAAGCCACCATTGCTGGCGTTGACATGTCGGGTTCAGTGACAGTCAGCAAAACCGTTGACATAAGGGAAAAGAGAAAGAAGTAAAAGCTCCTGGGCCAGCGGAAGCCCTCGGTTCCTTAGTACGGCTCAGCTATGTCATTTCTGACTGTACACCTGCCGCCTATTTACGTGGTCGTCTACCACGAACCTTCTTTTGGGAGGCCTCATCTTGAGGTGAGTTTCGCACTTAGATGCTTTCAGCGCTTATCTGCTCCCAGCGTAGCTACCCGGCGCTGCCCCTGGCGGGACAACCGGCGCACCAGCGGCTGGTCCAACTCGGTCCTCTCGTACTAAAGTCAGGTCCTCTCAAGCCTCCAACGCCCACCACAGATAGGGACCGAACTGTCTCACGACGTTCTGAACCCAGCTCGCGTGCCACTTTAATCGGCGAACAGCCGAACCCTTGGGACCTTCTCCAGCCCCAGGACGTGACGAGCCGACATCGAGGTGCCAAACCTCCCCGTCGATATGAGCTCTTGGGGGAGATCAGCCTGTTATCCCCGGCGTACCTTTTATCCTTTGAGCGATGGCCCTTCCATGCGGAACCACCGGATCACTATATCCGTCTTTCGACCCTGCTCGACTAGTCAGTCTCACAGTCAAGCCCACTTCTACTATTGCGCTCTACATCCGGTTACCAAGCGGATTGAGTGGACCTTTGAAAGCCTCCGATACTCTTTTGGAGGCGACCACCCCAGTCAAACTACCCAGCAGCCACTGTTCTCTGAGATACTCAGAGTTAGGCATCAGGCACAGTAAGGGCGGTATTTCAACGTTGGCTCCACCAGACCTAGCGGCCCCGCTTCGACGCCTCCCGCCTATGCTACACATACTGAACCCAACACCAATGGCAACCTATAGTAAAGGTGCACGGGGTCTTTCCGTCCCGTGGCGGGTACTCGGCATCTTCACCGAGACTACAATTTCACCGAGCTCACGGCTGAGACAGCACCCAAATCGTTACACCATTCGTGCAGGTCGGAACTTACCCGACAAGGAATTTCGCTACCTTAGGACCGTTATAGTTACGGCCGCCGTTTACTGGGGCTTCGATTCAACGCTTCGCCTTGCGACTAACATCCCCTCTTAACCTTCCAGCACCGGGCAGGTGTCAGGCCTTATACGTCCGCTTACGCGTTAGCAAAGCCATGTGTTTTTGTTAAACAGTCGCTTGGGTCTTTTCACTGCGGCTTCTCTGCTTGCACAGAGGAAGCGTCCCTTCTCCCGAAGTTACAGGACCATTTTGCCGAGTTCCTTGGCCGTGATTCACTCGAGCGCCTCAGGATTCTCTCCTTGACTACCTGTGTCGGTTTGCGGTACGGGCCGATTGTAGATACAACGTTTAGCAGCTTTTCTTGGCAGTCCTTAGGTACACTATCCACGTGAGCCGAAGCCCGTGTGGTACTATCACCTTTCCCCTAATCGAGCGTACTTAACTACTCAACCAATAGGTACGGGCTTTAACGAGCACTTCCGTCCGCTCGCGGTACTTTCATTCCTGCGTCCCTGCATCACTTCTACATCCGGGGGCCAGAATATCAACTGGCTTGCCATCGGGTACACCTCTCGGCTCTCCCTTAGGTCCCGCCTAACCCAATTCCGATTAGCGTTGAATTGGAAACCTTAGTCTATCGGCGAATGGGTTTCGCACCCATTTTATCGTTACTCATGCCTACATGTGCTTTTCTGGACGCTCCACCGTGCCCTGACAGGACGGCTTCTCCGCAACCAGAATGCTCCCCTACCACTTGACTATCTCCGAGGAGTATGTCAAATCCCGCGCTTCGGTGCCTAGCTTGATGCCCGCGTATTATCGATGCCCGGTCGCTCGACCAGTGAGCTGTTACGCACTCTTTAAAGGAATGGCTGCTTCCAAGCCAACCTCCTGGCTGTCAAAGCAACTGGACCTCCTTTGTTCAACTTAGCTAGAACTTAGGGACCTTAGCGGCGGGTCTGGGTTCTTTCCCTCTCGGCCGGGGACCTTAGCACCCCAGGCCTCACTGCCGTGTATGAATTTGCTGGCATTCGGAGTTCATCAGGATTCGGTAGGCTCTGACACCCCCTAGTCCTATTGGTAGCTCTACCTCCAACAAACCTAACCACGACGCTGTACCTCAATACATTTCGGGGAGTACGAGCTATTTCCTAGTTTGATTGGCCTTTCACCCCTACCCTCAAGTCATCCAAATCCTTTTCAACGGAAACTGGTTCGGACCTCCACAGCGTGTTACCGCTCCTTCATCCTGCTCAAGGGTAGCTCACTAGGTTTCGCGTCTACCCCCCCTGACTACGCGCCCTATTCAGACTCGCTTTCGCTGCGGCTACGCGCCTTCAAGCGCTTAACCTTGCCAGGGAGGAGTAACTCGTAGGCTCATTATGCAAAAGGCACGCTATCAGACTACAAAAGTCCTCTAACTGCTTGTAAGCACACGGTTTCAGGTTCTTTTCACTCCCCTATTCGGGGTTCTTTTCACCTTTCCCTCACGGTACTGGTTCACTATCGGTGTCTCAGGAGTATGTAGCCTTAGCGGATGGTGCCGCTCGCTTCAGACGGGGTTTCTCCGGCCCCGCCCTACTCAGGGTATCGCTACCGTGAATCAGAAATGTCACTTACCGGGCTCTCACCGTCTCTGGCGCAGTTTCCCACCTGCTTCAGTTATCTCGATTCAATCAGATGTCGCGACCCTACAACCCCACAGCGGCCGTAACCGCCGTGGTTTGGGCTCCTCCCCGTTCGCTCGCCACTACTTGGGGAATCATGGTTATTTTCTTTTCCTGCAGGTACTGAGATGTTTCAGTTCCCTGCGTTTGCCCTTATTCACTGAAGAATAAGTCACTGGTCTTCAACCAGTGGGGTTGCCCCATTCGGAAATCCAGGGATATAACGGGTATGTGCCCCTCCCCCCAGCTTATCGCAGCTTATCGCGTCCTTCTTCGCCTCTGAGACCCTAGGCATCCCCCGTGTGCTCTTACTTACTTCTCGCTTGCGATTCACCCTACACGGGGTAGAATGAACTGCTTATATCTTGTGGATATAAGCCCGCTTTTTACTTCTCTCTCTTATTTTCCCTTACGTCAAAGAACGTTTATCATCCTGTCGATGATAAATGTGAACTACAGCAAAATCTGAAGTTCTAAAATCGTTGAATGGAGGAAATAGACAAATGTGTGGTCAAGCGACCCAAATCTTAAGTAGTCAAGAGCGGGGCTGCTCCAGAAAGGAGGTGATCCAGCCGCACCTTCCGGTACGGCTACCTTGTTACGACTTAGCCCTAGTTACCTGTTCTACCCTAACTGGCTTCGTTGCGGAGCACCAGCTTCAGGTCTACCAAACTTCCATGGCTTGACGGGCGGTGTGTACAAGGCCCGGGAACGTATTCACCGCGCCATGGCTGATGCGCGATTACTAGTGATTCCAGCTTCACGGAGTCGAGTTGCAGACTCCGATCCGAACTGAGAACGGCTTTTCGAGATTGGCATCTGGTCGCCCAGTAGCTACCCGCTGTACCGTCCATTGTAGCACGTGTGTCGCCCTAGGCGTAAGGGCCATGATGACCTGACGTCGTCCCCGCCTTCCTCACTGCTTGCGCAGGCAGTCTAGCTAGAGTCCCCACCATTACGTGCTGGCAACTAACTATAGGGGTTGCGCTCGTTGCGGGACTTAACCCAACACCTCACGGCACGAGCTGACGACGGCCATGCAGCACCTTGCTTTGTGTCCCGAAGGAAAAGTCCATCTCTGAACCGGTCACGCGCATTCTAGCCTAGGTAAGGTTCCTCGCGTATCATCGAATTAAACCACATGCTCCACCACTTGTGCGGGCCCCCGTCAATTCCTTTGAGTTTCACTCTTGCGAGCGTACTCCCCAGGTGGGATACTTATCGGTTTCCCTAAGCCACGAACAATCTTTAGCTCGCAGCGAGTATCCATCGTTTACGGCGTGGACTACCAGGGTATCTAATCCTGTTCGCTCCCCACGCTTTCGTGCCTCAGCGTCAGTATCAGCCTAGTCAGCTGCCTTCGCAATCGGGGTTCTGGACGGTATCTATGCATTTCACCGCTACTCCGTCCATTCCGCCAACCTCGTCTGTACTCAAGTCAACCAGTATCCAGGGCAGTTCCGCTGTTGAGCAGCGGGCTTTCACCCCAGACTTAATCGACCGCCTACGCACCCTTTAAACCCAATAAATCCGGACAACGCTCGCACCCTCCGTATTACCGCGGCTGCTGGCACGGAGTTAGCCGGTGCTTATTCTGCAGGTACCGTCATCACTCCACACGTGAAGCTTATTCTTCCCTGTCAAAAGCAGTTTACGACTCAGAAAGCCTTCTTCCTGCACGCGGCATGGCTGGGTCAGGCTCTCGCCCATTGCCCAATATTCCCTACTGCTGCCTCCCGTAGGAGTCGGGCCCGTATCTCAGTGCCCGTGTGGGGGACCAGCCTCTCAGCTCCCCTAGTCATCGTCGCCTTGGGCAGCCGTTACCCACCCAACTAGCTAATGACCCGCAACCCCATCTATACCCAATAAATCTTTACTAATCACCTGATGCCAGGTTAATAGCTTATGCGGTATTAATCCGCCTTTCGGCGGGCTATCCCCCAGGTATAGGTAGGTTAGTTACGTGTTACGCACCCGTGCGCCACTGTGACATTGCTGCCACCGTTCGACTTGCATGTATTAGGCCTGCCGCTAGCGTTCATCCTGAGCCAGGATCAAACTCTCCATTGTAAAAATTCCTGCACCATAGCAAACTATGGCTGATGTCGAGATGCTAGCCTCGCTCTTAGCTGACGGCTCGTTAATTCGAATCGCTCATTTGCTTTGCCAACTCAAGCTTGCGCCCGGCTGACAAAACACCTCACGTTTTTGTCTATTTCCAACATTCAAAGAACGATTGCTACTTCCAGTTGAAGTGGCATGGTAGGCTGCCTAAGCGGCCCGTTTGCTGTGTCTTACAACACCCTGTTTTGATTGGGAGTGCAAAGGTACAAGTATTTTTTGAACTCGCAAATCTTTTTTTTAAAAATTTCAGTGCCGTTTCTCTGTTAGGCGGCTACTGGCTCAGTCCCTTTCGGATTGGGAGTGCAAAAGTACTTGCTTTTTCTTACGAAGCAAGAAAATATTTTGAAAATGCGTAAAAAAAGAATGCAATCACTTGCCTTGCAGAAAATATAATGTTCATTTACAAGGGTTTACAGCATAAGGATAACGATAAATAATTACACGTAAGCTGTATGTAGTACGTAACTGCTGTTACGCGGTGCCTTTGAATAAGCGCTGTCAGGGGTGTAGCGCGGACTTTGTAGTCCGCGTTCCGGTGCCATTAAAACCATCCAGTGGCGCGGGTAGCGCGGACTACAAAGTCCGCGCTACCCGCTACTGCGTAACAGCAGTAAGTAAAATGGCATAGCATTGGTTTCAAGCTGGCTTCTTAATCGGGGAGATGAACCTGAAAAGCGATGGCGAGATGCATGAATGCATCGTCTAGCACAGTGACCATAGGCTGAAGCAGCTGTTAAGCTTGACCTTAACCGACTTAGGGTGGGTAGGGGGCAAAAAAGAAACCCGCAGGGTGGGGTAGGCTTAGCCTTGGGTAGTCACCCCGGACAGGCATACCTACCTCCCAGGTAAGTTTAAGGTCGTAATAGCCCCCTCCAGTAACTTATTTTGCAGCCGCGTCTTCATCTACGTTCAACTATCGCGGCTCGGGGCTATCCTGGGTAGGGGGATATACAGTAATTGCTGCCTCGCGCATCGTGAGTCTAGGCCAGCACGGGTCTGGCACAAGTACCACCGGGTGCTGAACCAAGCTCGCTGGAGCGCCCGCACCGCCAACTGCTTCTTGCTGGGCCAGCTCGTGGCCACTTCTTTGCCCCCTAGCCCGCTGATGCTGGGCTTAAGTGAAACCTTGAAGAATCGTTGGGGCCGCGCGTTGTTGCCCGCAGCATCTACCGCGATGCCCTGTGTAGCAGCGGACACTCGTGAACCCGCCTACCCAGTGGAACTGTTCACGGATACGGCCCTGTAATAATCGGCCAGCACGACCGTGCTCATCCACTGAGTGCTGGTGCAGCCGTTCGAGGAGCTACTGGGGGAACACTAAAGGACTTTTTGAGCGCAGCCTTAGCGCTGGAAGCAGCCACGAGTACAACTATATTATGCCCGGCGCTGGAAGTTACCTTAGCCTAAGTATGCGCCCACTTTAGGGTGAAAACCCGATGCCAGTGATGCGACCTGGCCCACCGCCGCCACACTTGGGGCTTGTTACGCGCACAGGCCTGCGCTTGGTACCGAAGGCGGGTCCCAACCTTATAATGAAGCGCTGGCTACCGTCCGGCGCTATTTATGGCCCGAAACAATTCTTGACCATTCGCTTCACTAACTCCGTCCTGCTCAAACTTTCGCGCTATCAGCTTTATATCTGGCAAGAGGCGCTCGCAGGGACCGCATGGGGCTGCAAGTAAAGCTTGATATGCATGAGTTCGCCCTTCTCACTAGTAGGCCCATGTAATTAGAGACCACTTAATCAGTTAGTTTAAGCAACATTTGGGGCTTTCCGTTTCTTCATTTGGCGCTCTGACTTATGTGGTTATCTTTGAAGCAAGACCGTTTTTTATTCCTTTTCCCCTGTTTTATCGCTGCTCATGAAGTTACACTTTCCGCTTGTGGAATGCCGTGCGCTGGCTCTGGCCGCCGCACTGGCCCTGCCAGGGCTGGCGCTGGCCCAGCAGACCTCGCCGGCCGCGGCCCTGGCAACTTTTACTGCCAAGGCCAAAGCCCAAGGGCTCAGTGCGGCTGACGTAGCGGCTCCATTCATTACCAGCTCGTATTTCGATGCCAGCACAGGCCTCACCCATACCTACTTGCAGCAGCAGGTGAATGGGCTGGCCGTGTTCAACGCCACCGGGGCCGTGCACACCGACGCCGCGGGTAAGGTGGTGTTTGCTACCCAGGATTTCGTGTTGGGTGCCGCGGCCAAAGCCGGTAGCCCGAGTCCCGCCCTCACGCCCGAACAGGCCGTAACGGCCGCCGCCGTGGGCCTGGGCCTGCCCCGCCCTGTGGCCCTGCGCACCGTAGTAGATGCCCGCGTGGCCGACGGCGTAATTTTTAACAACGGCGGTATCTCGCAGGAGAATATTCCGGTGCGCCTGATGTATACCCGCCAGGACGGCCAGCTGGTGCTGGTGTGGAACGTGACTATTGCGCAGCTCGACCAGCAACACCACTGGAATGCCCGCGTGGATGCCCAAACCGGCCGCATAGTAGAGCAAAACGACTATGTGGTGAGCGAGGCGACCACTTTCAGCGAAATGGTGCAGCGGCAGCATAGCCAGCAGCAGGCGTCTTTTGGGGCCGTAGCGGCCCCGGCCGCCGTGCGCCAGGTGCTGAGCCCTAACGCTGCTGGCAGCCTCACCGTGTACCCGGTGCCGCTGGAATCGCCCAACTCAGGCAGCCGGCAGATGGTACCGCTGAGCAGCGCCAACCCTACCTACTCGCCCTACGGCTGGCAGGCCAGCCTAGCCCCGAGCGGCACGTTTCCGGATACCTATTCGCTGGCATCGAGCGGTAATTTTCTGACGCGCGGCAACAACGTGGCTGCCTACGACGACAACAGCAACACCGTGAGCGGCCCTGGCAACGCCAACTATAGCTCTCCGACCAGCTCGCCCAATGGCGGCCCGACGCTGAACTTCGACTTTCCGTTCGTGCAGGTCAATGGGCCGCGCGCCAACCTGAACGCTTCCATCACCAACTTATTCTACTGGAATAATATGGTGCACGACGTCATGATGGCGCACGGCTTTAGTGAAGTATCGGGCAATTTTCAGTATAAAAACGCTACCGGCGCGGGCGCGGGCACCGACCCCATTAGGGCCGAGGCGCAGGACGGCAGTGGCCGCGACAATGCCAACTTTGCTACCCCCCCCGACGGCAGCAGCGGCGTGATGCAGATGTATTTGTGGGATAATCTTCCCAGCAACAAGCTGGTTATCACGGGCGCGGCCGCTGGGGCGGGCACCTACCAGTTTGCCTCGGTGGCCTTTGGCCCCAGCATTACGAAGAAAACCCTGGCCGGCCAGCTGGTGCTGGTAAATGATGGCGTGTCGGCCGATGGCGGCGACCACGGCTGCGCGTCGCCATTTACGAACGCGGCCGCGGTGAGCGGCAACATCGCCTTCATTCAGCGCGGCGGCTGCCCGCAGCTCACTACCCTCAACCCCCGCTCAACCAACGCCTTCGCTACTAAGGTGAAGCGGGCGCAGGCCAATGGGGCCACGGGTGTAATCGTATTCGATTCGCTGGCCACGACCAATTTGGTTTCCTTCATCGGCACCGACACGGTTGGCATTCGCATCCCGGCCGTTTTCATCAGCGGGGCCGATGGCTTCAAACTGCGCGCGGCCATCCTGGGCGGGGGTAGCCTCACGGTGGCGTCGGCCACGCCGGGCGCCGACTTCGACGGCGCATTTGACAACGCGATAGTGAGCCACGAGTATGGTCACGGCATCAGCAACCGCCTCACCGGCGGGCCAGCTAATACCAGCTGTGTTATTCAGACCGTGACGGCCGGCACCGGCAGCAGTGCCACTACCATCACCACCCAGAGCATGGGCGAAGGCTGGAGCGACTTTTTTGGCCTCTGGATGACCACCCAGCCCACCGATATCGGGAGCACGCCCCGCTACCTGGGTAGCTACGTGGTGGGCGGCACCTCAGTGGCGGGACCCGGCATTCGCACCTACCCCTACTCTACCAATAATAGTGTGAACCCCTTGACCTACGGCAAAGTAGGCACTGCCAACTACAGTGAGACCCATGCCCTGGGCGAAGTCTGGACCGCAGTGCTCTGGGATTTGAACTGGCAGTTTATCTACCAGTATGGCTACAGTGCCGATATGTTTGCTACCACCACCGGCGGCAACAACAAGATGCTGAAGCTGGTGCTCGACGCCTGCAAGCTCCAAGTATGTAACCCCGGCTTTCTGGATGGCCGCGATGCCATTCTGCGCGCCGACACGCTCACCAACCGCGCCGCCAACGCCGCCCTTATCTGGAACGTGTTTGCCCGCCGCGGCATGGGCTACAGCGCCGTGCAGGGCGACCGCGTGAACGGCACGCCCCGCCTCACGGGCATCAAGGAGGCGTTTGACCTGCCGCCCAACGTGACGGCCGTGGCCCTGGCCGCCAAGAACGGTGCCACTGCGAGCAGCGCCCTCGAAGCCTTCCCCAACCCGGCCCAGGACCTGCTCACCGTGCGCACCCAGCTCAGCAGCGCGGCACCCATGCAGGTAGCCATCCTCGACCTGCTGGGCAGGACCGTGCTGCAAGCCGCCGCGCCCGCCGCCCAAATGCAGCAAGCCGGCATCGAGCTGAATACCAGCCGCCTGGCCACCGGCCTCTACGTGGTGCGCGTGACCACCACGGCCGGCACTTACACCACCAAGGTGACCATTCAGCACTAAGCTGCCTGAAATATCCGGCAAAAAAAGCCCGGCTTCGGCCGGGCTTTTTTTGGGTGCGTACTACGCGGGTCTATGCCTGCTCCTACCCCCCCTCTCCGGCCCGACGCCGCCCTGCTGGCGCTGCGCCCGGCCATTGCCGGCCAGCCCGCCGCCATCCCTACCCCCACCACAGTGGCTGACTTTCAGCACCAGGTGCTGCGCCCGGCCCTCAAGCTGCAACACGACGTGCTGCTGGCCACCGTAGCCGACTTCGCGGCCGACTACCACCTGCCGCTGGCCGGGGCCGCGCCCACCGAGCGGCAGCGCCTGCTGGGCGAGCTGCTGGCCCGCAATGCCCGCCTGCGCGCCACCATTACGGGCCTGGTAGTGGGCATGTTCACTACGGAGGAGCTGGCTTTCTACCGCGAAAATCGCGCGGAGCTAAACCGCCGCCTGCTCGACCTGGCCGAGCAGCGCGTGGTGAGTAGCTGAAGTACTTAAGAACGTCATTCCGAGCTTGCCGAAGAATCTCGCTCGCGTCGTGGAACGGGACCCGAACGATTCCGAGCGAGATTCCTCGGCAAGCTCGGAAGGACGTTCTTTTAGTACCTACTTCTACACGAGCCCTTAATTTCCCTATTACCCCCTAATCAGACTGGGAGTCGCGCAGGTGCACGGGCGCTTTGGCTTTGCGGCGCAGGCGCATATTCAGCAGCTCCACCACCAGCGAGAAGGCCATCGCGAAGTAGAGGTAGCCTTTTTCGACCTCTTTGTGGGCGGCCTCCATCACCAGCATGAAGCCAATCATGATGAGAAACGACAGGGCTAGCATCTTGATGGTGGGGTTGCGGTTTACGAAGTCGGCCACGGCACCGCTGAAGGCCAGCATGATGCCCATCGCGACGATAACGGCCGCTATCATCACCAATACGTTGTCAACCAGGCCCACCGCCGTCAGAATGGAATCGAAGCTGAACACGATGTCAATCACGATAATCTGCATGATGATGGCCGGCAGCTTAGCGTGCGTTGTATCAATGCTTTCCTCTTCCTCCTCGCTTTGCAGCTTGGTATGAATCTCGGTGGTGCTCTTGTAAATCAGGAACAGCCCGCCGGCCAGCAAAATCAGGTCGCGGCCGCTCACGCCGAAATTTTCGACCAGCGGCGGCACGTTGAGCGTGAACAGCGCCGTGCGCAGGCTCACAATCCAGGAAATGCTCATCAGCAGCCCCACGCGAAACAGCAGCGCCAGCAGCAGACCGATGGTGCGGCCGCGCGCCTGTTCGCCGGGTGCCAGCCGGTTGACGATGATGGAGATAAAAATGATGTTATCAATGCCCAGCACGATTTCCATCACCGTGAGGGTGAGCAGACTAACCCAGGTCTGAACCTGCGAAAAGGCAGCGAAGTGCTCAGCAGAAAAAGCAGCGAATGGCGACAAATCTTTTTAATTTAAGAAGGAAGAATCAGAAATAAGGCGGCTGTTTAAGAAGCAAAAGAAGTCACTGGAACATCATTCCGAGCCTAAAAGAACGTCCTTCCGAGCTTGTCGAGGAATCTCGCCCGCATCGTGAAACGACATCCGAACAATGCGGGCGAGATTCCTCGGCAAGTTCGGAATGACGTTCTTTTAAAGCTAGCTTTTCATATTCACGAACTGAAGCGGCTGGCCATTGTCGGTGTGGCGCAGCAGCGCGATGACGGCCTGCAAGTCATCAATTTTTTTGGCCGTTACCCGAATCTGGTCGTCCTGCATCTGGGCTTCGACCTTGATTTTGCTGTCTTTGATGGCTTTGATAATTTTACGGCCCGCGTCTTTGTCCACGCCGGCGCGCACCTTCACGGTTTTCTTTATGAGCGCGCCGCTGGCCTGTTCCTCGGCCGTGAAGTCGAGGGCCGTGCCGTCGATGCCCTGCTTTACGATGCGGGTGAGCAGAATATCTTCCAGGGCCTTGATACGCATAGAGTTTTCGGAGCTGAGCAGCACCGCATTACCCTTCTTGTCCAGTTCGATACCGCCTTTGGTATCGCGCAGGTCGTAGCGGGTGGCCAGCTCTTTTTTGGCGGTATTGATGGCGTTTTCCAGCGTTTGGGGGTCAACTTTGCTGACGATATCGAAGGAGGGCATAGGACGAAGCAGGGAAAGGGTGAGGCCGCTGCCCTAAAACACCGGCATTGGGCGGCGGCTGATAGTCTGATGAAGACAAAGGTAGGGGCTGGGCCCTGGCAGCTTTGCGTTGCATCTTCGCCGGCGCGGCCGCGCGGCCGCCCTTGCCTTTGTCGTTTGCCCTACCCCCCCCATGTCCCCCCATCCTCCCGACTGGCCCGCCCTGGTAGCGCGCTATAATGAAATCAACCGCTATGGCCAGGCCAATGGCATGGTGCTGACCGTGCCCGCCCCCGGCCAGGCCGAATACCGCATGACCATTGGCGAGGAACACCTCTCGTCGCCGGGCACGGCCCACGGCGGCGTGCTGGCCGGCCTGCTCGATGCTGTGCTGGGCGCGGCGGCCCTCACCCAGGCCTTCACGGTGGGCGAGTTGGTATCGACTATCGAATTCAAAATCAACTACCTGCGCCCCGTGTTGCTCGGCGATGAGCTGCGGGCCGTGGCGCAGGTCGAGCACGCGGGCAAGTCCATCGTGGTGGTGAGCGGCACTATCTACCGCGCCGCCGCCGCCGGCCCCGAACAAGCCGTGGCGCAGGGCCTGGGCACGTTCAACCGCTACCCGGCCTCCAAGCGGCAGCTGTAAAAAAAGGGGGGTAGGGAGGCCGCGCTACTACCCAATAGCGCGGCCTCCCTACCCCTCCTTTTTTACCTGAACCCAGCTACCTACAGCACGGCGCCGATGGACTGCGCCGCTACGGTGCTGGGCTCGAAGTCGCCGTCTTCGTCGCCGCTCAGGTTGGGCGCGGCTACTTTGCGCACGTTGCGGGCGCAGTCTTCGTCGCGGTGGTTGCGGCCCACTGTGAACTCGACCCAATCGCCCTCACGCAGGTCGTTGAAATCGCCCTCCGTCAAATCGGCGTAGCTGAAAAACAGGTTATTAGGCGGCATTACTACGAAGCCAAAACCATTCTTCAGGTTCTTGATGGTGCTGATGCCCACGGTGCCAACCGGGCCGGCGGCGGTGGGGCCGCTGGGCCGCACCGCGGCGGCTGCCCTAGCAGCGTTAGCCGCCAGGGCGGCTGGCGAAGCAGTGGGGTAGCTCTGCGCGGTGCCGTGGCCATTGGCAGCGGCCGGGGTGGGCAGGGTGGCAAAAGCCGCCGGCTCGCTCTGGGTCACAAACATGTTTTCCACTACCTCGTCCTGCTCCTGCAAGCCGCGGTCGATAACGGAGTGCATAGCCACGGGGTAGGTGGCCTGCTCCAGCAGGTGCTGCGAAGCGCGCGTCACGCGGGTTTCGCCCTTGAAATCCTCATATTTGAAGTCCCAGTTGAGGAGCATCACGCGGGTGCCCACCGTGTTGAGCTTGCGGATGAGCGGCACGTAGTCCGAATCGCCCGCGATGAGCACCACCACGTCGAGGGCTTTGTGCAAGGCCATTTCCAGGGCTTCGAGGCTGAGCCACACGTCGATACCTTTTTCTTGGAGGCGGCCGTCGCGGGTTTTCAGGGGCATGTAGTGCGTGCAAACCCCCAGGTTCATCAGGATATCGTCGAGCAGGCGGTCGTGAAAGAGCCGGTCCTTGTCGCGGGCTTCGGTGGCCGATAGCCGGCCCCGAAAGAAATGGGAGGTAGTAATCTGGGCTAGGCGAACATCGACATCTTCCTCCTCAGCTACTTGATGGCGAATAAACTCGTGCAAGCCTTCGAGGCTGATGCGGGCTTTGCGCTCATGCTGGAAATAGTAATAATCACTAATTTTAAGGAAATAATTGCCGTCGTAAAACACGCCGACCCGGATGAGCGGACTATTCATCTGGTTCATAATAAAACAGGAACGTTAGTGGGGTAGAAAATTGGGAATTGGGTAGCAGTTGGAATAGCGCCCGCCGGCGAATAGTTTAGCGAGCTAACACATTAAAAATCAGCGAATGGCACGGCGCAAGGCAGCAAACCGGAGTTAGTAGTATAATTCACGTTAGGATACTTTATCGCCGCTCCGCCACTCGCTCCGATGCGAAGCTAAGAAAGGACGGCGGCATCCACAACTAATTCCTGCTAAAACCCTATCTTACCGATTACCAGCCCGAGCACCAGGAGGCCATAACCCAGGCAAATAGTTGCCTCCAGCACGTTGCCCGCCTTGGAGCCGGTGCTGAGCAGCGGAATCTTAAAGCTGAAATCGGTGAGGGGTAGCAGCCAGCGCACGCCCGACTTGGTGAGCGTGTCGGCCAGCAGGTGCGAGGCGTAGCCGGCCCCGGCATAGTGCGCGATGCCGCGCCAGCCCAGACTATGGTTGGCCAGGTAGCCGATGTAGGTCCACAGCGCGGTGGCCCAGATGGTGTGCGTCCAGGAGCGGTGCGCGGTGAAGGGTGCCAGCGCGATGAACGACCCTAATAGACTGAGCCACAGATAATGCGCATAGAGACCCGCCAACACCGTGCCCAGCCCCGTGAACAGCAGCGCCAGCCGGCGCGCCGAACCGCCCTGCAAAGCCACGCCCAGCAGCCCAAACGCCAGCGCGGCCACGTAGCTCAGGCGCTGGTCGGCCCCCGGCCGCAACTGAAAATACGCGTAAGCCGCCAAGCCCAGCGCCGCCGCTCCAAAGGCCCAGCGCACGTAGCCATAAGTGAAGCCCAGCCGGTGGCTGAGCTTGCTCTCGGGATGGTCGAGGTCGGGGGCGAGGGCCGAAAAGCCGGCCAGCGCAATGCCCGCCAGCGAAAATGGAATGCCGGGCACCAGGCCGGCAACTGCCACGCCCGTGATGAGGCCGATGGCCAGGTGAGCAGAACCGCGCAAGTAGCTTAGGTTGTGGGGTTTTCGAGCGTATTCAGGCGGCTTTCGTGGCTCAGTACCCGGTCGATGAGCGGGGCCATGCTTTTTGCAAAAGCATCAATCAAACGGTCAGTATTCTGGCGGTTTTCCTCCCGCATTAGCTTGAGTTCTGTTTCAACTCCTTCCATGCGGTGTTCCAGCCGGTCGAGGCGGCCGTTGATGGCTTTCAGTTCCGAGCGCACTTCGTGCATCTCAATAATTAGTTCGGATACTACTTCGGGCAGGTCGCGGGGGTTCATAAGCAAGGAACAACTAATTCCGTGCCGCTAAGGTAGCATTTCAGGGCGCGGGCAGCGGCACGGGAGTTGGCGGGGGGGTAGGGATACTAATTACTTGCCCCAAGCTACACCAGGAAACTTTCGGAGCTTGGCGGCGGTATTGTCTGCGCGCTTGGCCCGACCGGAATCATCCCCGGCCGGGCTGGCCGTTTTTTAGCTGACCGATAAAAATATTCCGTGCAAGTAGCTGATTTTCTTCGCCTTTACCGCCTCGACGCCGAACTGCAAACCCTGAGCGCCCGCCTGTTGGCCGCGGTTCAGCCCGCCCACGCCGGGCAATCGGCCGACGAGGCGGCGCACGGCGGCGAGCTGCGCGTGCAACTGCGCGGCCTGGTGGGCTCGCAGGATGCCGTGGTGGCGGCGGCCAGCGCCCACCACGCGCACCCCAACCTGTTCATCCTGCACGACAAGGACGAGGCGGCGCTCTTCATGGCCGACCTGCGCCACCTGCTGCCCGACGGGCCGGAGGCGCTGCTTTTCCCCAGCTCCTACAAGCGGCCCTACGAGTTTGACGAGACGGAAAACGCTAACGTGCTGATGCGCGCCGAGGTGCTTAACCAGCTCAATGCCAGCCGTAACCCCGAAGCAGCAGCGCTGGGCAAGGCCCCGCTCATCGTGACCTACCCCGAGGCGCTGAGCGAGAAGGTCATCAACCGGCAAAGCCTGGTGCAGAACACGTTTTCGGCCAAGGTGGGCGACAAGCTGGACGTGAATTTTCTGGGTGAATTGCTGGCGCAATACGACTTTGAGAAGTCGGATTTCGTGTACGAGGCGGGGCAATACGCAGTGCGCGGCGGCATCGTGGACGTGTTCAGCTACGCGAATGAGCTGCCGTACCGACTGGAATTATTTGGCGATGAGATTGAGAGTATCCGTACGTTCAATCCCGAAACCCAGCTTTCGGTGGAGCCGCGCCCCTCGGTGAGCATTATTCCCAACGTGCAGACCAAGCTCTTGCAGGAGCGCCGCGAGTCGTTTCTGGAGTTTTTGCCCCGCACCAGCTGCCTGTGGGTGAAGGACATGCGCCAGACGCTGGACGTGGTGACGGAGCTATTCGACAAGGCCGAGAGCAACTTCAAGCGGCTGGTGGAAGAGGTTGGCGGCGTGCAAATCGTGTCGAAGCCCGCCGACCTATTTGAGGGGGGTAGGGGTCTGAAAAAATGTCTGGAGGAGTTTGCCATCGTGGAGTTTGGCAAGCGATTTTACTTCAAGAACTCGCAGGAATTCCAGTTTACGGCCAAGCCGCAGCCGAGCTTTAATAAGGACTTCGACCGGCTGATGAAGAATATCCGGGAGAATAAAGTCCGGGATTTCACCACCATTATTGCGGCCGACTCGGTGCGGCAGGCCGACCGGCTGCGCACGATTTTTGACGAGCTTGACCCGAACGTGCAGTTTCAGCACCTGCTCATTGCCCTGCGCGAAGGCTACGTGGATGAGCAGTTGGGCCTGGCAGTTTATACGGACCACCAGCTGTTTGAGCGCTACTACCGAGCGCAGGAAACGCGGAAATTTTCCAAGAAAAAAGCCCTGACGCTGCGCGAACTGAAGACCTTGCAGCCCGGCGACTACGTGACGCACCAAGACTACGGCATCGCGCGCTTCGCGGGGCTGACGCAGGTGGAGCTGAACGGCCACGTCCAGGAGGCTATTCGGCTGGTTTATCGGGATGATGACGTGCTCACGGTGAGCATTCACTCCTTGCACAAGATTGCGAAATATAGCGGCGCGGAGGGCTCGCCGCCCACCATGAGCAAGCTCGGTTCGCCGGAGTGGGAGAACAAGAAAAAGTCGGTCAAGAAAAAGGTCAAGGATATCGCGGCCGACCTTATCCGGCTGTATGCCAAGCGGAAGACGGCACCGGGCTTCGCGTTCGCGAAGGACGATTTTATGCAGGCCGAGCTGGAATCAAGCTTCATTTGGGAGGACACGCCCGACCAGGCCAAAGCTACCGAGGACGTAAAAAACGACATGCAGCAGCCCCACCCGATGGACCGGCTCGTGTGCGGCGACGTGGGCTTTGGCAAGACGGAAGTGGCCATTCGGGCGGCCTTCAAGGCGGCGGCCAATGGCAAGCAAGTGGCTGTGTTAGTGCCGACTACGATTCTGGCGATGCAGCACTACAAGACGTTTCGGGACCGGCTGGCCAACCTGCCGGTAACGGTGGAGTACATCAACCGCTTCAAAACGGCCAAGCAGATAAAGGAGACGATGGAGCGCGTGGCGGCGGGCCGGACCGATATTCTCATCGGCACGCACGCGCTCACCAATAAGAAGCTGCAATTCAAGGACTTGGGCCTGCTTATTATTGACGAGGAGCAGAAATTCGGCGTCAAGACCAAGGACAAGCTCAAGGAAATAAAGGTGAACGTGGACACGCTCACGCTCTCGGCCACGCCGATACCGCGCACGCTGCACTTTTCCTTGATGGGCGCGCGCGATTTGAGCGTGATTGCTACCCCCCCGCCCAACCGCCAACCGGTGCAAACGGAGTTGCAGGTATTTGACGAAATCATCATCCGCGATGCGATTGCGCGGGAATTGAAGCGCGGCGGGCAGGTGTTTTTCGTGCACAACCGGGTGAGCGACATCGAGGAGATGGCGGCCATGATACTGCGCCTCGTGCCCAACGCCCGCGTGACCTTCGCCCACGGCCAGATGGACGGCGACTCGCTCGAAAAGCGCATGATGAAGTTCGTGGAGGGCGAGTACGACGTGCTGGTTTCGACCAATATTATCGAGAGCGGGCTCGACATTCCAAACGCTAACACCATCATCATCAACCGGGCGCACCTCACCGGCCTCAGCGACCTGCACCAGATGCGCGGCCGCGTGGGCCGCTCGAACCGCAAGGCGTATTGCTACCTGCTGACGCCACCGGTGGCCAACCTGCCCGCCGACGCCCGCAAGCGCCTGCACACGCTGGAGGAGTTTTCGGACCTCGGGGCGGGCTTCAACGTGGCCATGCGCGACCTCGACATTCGGGGCGCGGGCAATTTGCTGGGCGGCGAGCAGTCGGGCTTTATTAATGACCTGGGCTATGAGGCTTATCACCAGGTGCTTGACGAGGCCGTGCAGGAATTGAAAGAAACCGAGTTTCGGGACTTGTTTTTGGGCGAAGGCACGGGCGGCACCAGCCAGCAGCGCCTGCAAATGGCGGCCGGGGCGCTCAACTCGCCCAAGGAAACGCAGATTGAAACCGACTTGCCGGTGCTCATTCCTGACACCTACGTGAACAACGTGTCGGAGCGCCTGCAGCTCTACGCCAAGCTCGACCGCGCCCAAAAACCGGAGGAGCTGGCCAAGCTGGTGGCCAGCATGACCGACCGTTTCGGGCCGCTGCCCGAGCAGGTGCAGCAGCTCGTGGACATTGTGAAGCTGCGCTGGCAAGCCGCTCGGCTGGGCCTGGAGAAGCTGACACTCAAGCGCGAAACGCTGCGCGCCTACCTGCCCGCCGGGCCGGGGCACGAGGCGTATTTCCAGGGCGAGCAGTTTGGGTTGATTCTCAACTTCGTACAGACCCACCCGCGCACCGCCCGCATGAAAGACCAGAAGGACAAGCTGCAAGTGACCTTCGACGGCATCAGGGGGGTAGGGATGGCCCAGCAGCTGCTCGCTAAGCTGGGTGCTGCCGAAATGGTGCTGGCCTAACCGCTCAGCCTTATCTTGTCAATAAAAAAGCCGATGGATATCAACAAACGCTTCGACCAGCTGGAAAGCCTGCTGGTGGACCTGGCCCGCAAGCAGGACCAGCAAGCCGAGCAGATTGCTCGCATCATACAGATACTCAATGGTCATGGGGAAGCCATTAACAGCTTGGGCGAACTGCTGAACAGCCACACCGAACTGCTGAACAGCCACACCGAACTGCTGAACAGCCACACCGAAGTGCTGAACAGCCACACCGGGATTTTGCAGCGGCAGGAAGTGCGGCTGGATAATATTAGCGACCAGATTGGCGATATTATCACTATTCTAAAAATCTCGGAGGCCCGCCACACCGAGACTGAGCAGCGGCAGGACGCCATGATGGCAGAGATTCAACAGCAGGGTAAGCGCCAGGATGTTGCCGTAGATGCGTTGAAAGTACTGTTCAAGCGCCAGCAAACCACCGACACCCGCCTCGACGAACTCGTGCAAACCGAGTTGCAAATGCTCCAGCTAATGCGCCGAGACGCCGAGAAGCTCGAAGACCACGAGCCGCGCCTCAAGCGCTTGGAAGACGAGTTTCTGCGCCCGGCTGGCTAGCCGCTCTACCCCCCCCTAAAAAGCCCGACGTGCCGCAAGGCGACACGTCGGGCTTTTTCGTTGTAAGACAAGTACTTACCGCGACTTGGGCGCCACGTAAATGATGCTGGTGCCGCGGCTGGGCTGGCCTTCGAGGGTGATGCCTTCGGTAGAAATCTGGAAGTTGCCGCTGCCGTCGGCGGTGTAAAAGAGGAATTCGGTCTGGCCATTGGGGCCGGTGGTCAGCTGCGGGTCCCAAAAGAGGGTGAGGCGGCGCGGGTCCATCGTGGGCGCGTTCATAACGGGCGCGCCGTAGCGCGGCTGGTAAAACTCCTGGGCGGCGTAGTAGCCCGGAACCTTCATCGTGAGAATGCCGGGGCTGGGCGTTAGCTGGTCGGTGCCCTTATAGTTTTTGTCGCCGCGCTTGGTATAGATGGCAATGACGCCCCCATCGGCCCCACTGCCAAAAATGGCTGCCTCAGGACCTTTGAATACCTCCACAGCCTCGACTTGATTGGCCTGAATGCTACTGACAAAATCAATGTCAATGCGCTGACCATCAAGAATAAACAAGGGCGTGCCGCTACCCCTTATCTGCACGCTCATGTTGGGCGGCGTGCCCGTGATGGTGAGGCCCGCCACCCGGCCTTGCAGCACCTGGAAGATGGACAGCCCCGACTGCGCCGACGGGTTGTTGGCGAAGTCCACCATCGTGTTGGCCACTACGCCGGGGTAGAGGCGGCGGGGGTCATCGGGCGGTATCAGCACTTTTTTGCCGGTCACGGCCACGTTGCCCAGCTGCACGTTGCGCAGGGCCTCGCCGTCGGGGTTGTTCTGGCGCTCCTGCACCTGCTGCTGGCGGCTGCGGCGCAGGTAGTCGGCCACGGCGGGCGCGGCAGCCGGCAGGGGGGGTAGGGGCGCGCCAAACGTGGGCGGCCCCAGGTCGGGCCGAATAATGACATTGCTGCCGCCCGACGTGCGTCGGGCCTGCAAGGTCACCACGGCCGTATCCTTACCCGGAAAGCCGGTGAAACGGAACCGCCCCTGGGCGTCGGTGCTGGCCGTGAGCACGCTGCGATTGGGCTTGCTCTGAATAAAAGTGAGCTGGCTATTGGCGATGCCGTTCTGGCCCATGCCGGTTACCTGCCCGCCCAGGGTTATGCCCTGCTCGGCACCATAGACCAGCAAGGGGGGGTAGGGGCCAGCACTTCTTTCCACACGTAGCGGCGCCAGCCCTGGGTAAGCAGCAGATTATCAAGCGCCTGCGTGACCTCGGGCGTGGGCGTTTGGAAATAATAACCGGGGTTTTCGACGTAGCCCGCCAGGTCGGAAGTCAGCAGCAGGCTGGTGGCCACGTTGCCGCCGTTGGGGTCGAGGCTGGCGGCACCGGCCTCGGCCACGCTCACCGAGAGGTGGGCGGCGGCGGGCTGGCCGGCAGCATCGGTCACCTGCACTTTCACGTGCACGGGGTCGTGGGGGGCGTAGGCGGCCCTGTCGGGCGTGAGGGTCACGTGCAGGGCGGGCGGGCCGTTTAGCACGAAAGCCAGGCGCTCGGCCTGCGGCACGCTTTGGGCATCAAACAGCGTAATATGCAGAATGCCACTGGGATAGCGCGCCTTGCTTAGCTTCCAGGTCACGGGCGCGCCGTTGTCGGTGAGGGGCCGCGGCACTAGGCCCACGATGTAGCCGCGCACTTCGCTCAGCAACATGGCCGGGCCGGGCACCGGCGCGCCGGGCGCGCCTTTGTAGCGCACTTCCACGGTGTAGCTGTCGCCGGCGTCGAGCACGTGCAGCCCGTAGCCGGTGGCCTGCACGGCGGGCAGGGGAAAGTCGGCGCTGCCGCCGTCGGGCAGCTTCACGCGGGCGTGGTAGCGCTGGCCGGCGGCGGGCGTAAAGCTCAGCCGGCCCATGCCCGCGTGCGCCGCGCTGAAGGCCGTCCCCACGGGCTTGTTCTGCTCATCAAGCACTTGCCCGCTGATGGCCGCGCCGCGCCCGCTGGCCGCCACCGCCTTGAAGCCCACCGTGGCCGGCAGCCCCGCCACGAGGTTGCCGCCTTCGGGGAAAAACTGCACATCGACCTTGCCCGCCGCGATGGCTGCCCTGGCAACGGCTTTGGCCGGTATGTGGGAGGTAGCGCTGCCAAAATCGTCGGGCTGGTTGGGGGCGGCGGGCCACACTTGCAGCTCCCGCTGAAAAATATAGGCCGGGTTCACGTTGCGCATCCAGGTGGTGAAGGCGCGTAGCAGATAGGTGCCCGCTTTGAGGGTGTCGCCCAGCTCAATGTCGCCGTAGGCGCGGCCGCCCGACAGGCGCAGCGTGCGCCGGGCCACCACCTGGCGCTGGGGCGAAAGCAACTCCACGTGCAGCACCTTGCTCAGCGTATCGGGCTGGTGGCGCAGGGCATCGACCACGTAGGCGCTGAACCACATGGTTTCGCCAGTGCCGTAGGCCGGGCGGTCGAGGTGCAGGTAGGCCTTTTCGGGGCGCACGAGGGCGTAGTGGGCCCCCAGCTTTTCGGCAATAGCCTGAATGGGATTGCCATCGGTGGGGTAGCGAAACGCCAACAGCCCCAGCAAGCCCGCCGCCGCCACTCCAAACGCCGCGATTTTCGGGCGCATCCCTCTCAAATTACCTGTCATAGAAAAACCGAATAACGCTCGCCTGCCTACAAGCCTACGCCGAGCCGGATGGCGAAAGTATGAACAGGAAGGGTAGCAAAGCTTGCCGGCTAACTGAGCGGCGGCAAGTAGCGCGAACTTTCCAGTTCGCGCTACTTGCCGCCTTCCTCTTTAGTCGCAGCCGTCGGGGCCGCAGGCGGGGCCGTCGGCCAACATAACGGGTTGGTTTTTAGAATGTCCTTCTTCCCAGGTCTTGCCCAGCACTTCGGCAAAGACCTCGCTGGGCTGCGCGCCCGACACGGCGTACTTGTCATCGAAGACAAAAAACGGCACGCCCTGCACGCCTATTTGCTGGGCCTCATACTCGTCGCGGCGCACCTCGTTGGCGTAGGTGCCGGCCAGCAGCGCCTGGCGGGCGGCGGCGGCGTCGAGGCCGATTTCGGCGGCCAGGTTGGTGAGCGTGTCGAGCTGGTTGAGGTCGCGGCCTTCGAGGTAGTAGGCGGCCATGAGGCGCTCCTTGGTGGCATCCTGCCGGCCGTGGTGCGCGCCGAAATGGATGAGCTGGTGGGCCAGAAAGGTATTGGCCGGAATGGCTTTATCGAAATCGTATTCCAAACCTACCTCTTTGGCTATCAGAGTCATATGGTCGCTCATGCGGCGGCCTTCCGCCTCCGGCATACCTTTCTTTTTGGCCAGCGAGGCATGGATGCTTTCGCCGGGGGTAGGGACAAAGTCGGGCGTGAGCTGGAAGCTTTTCCACTCCACCTGCACGTCGGCGCGGTGGGCAAACCCGCCGAGCGCTTGTTCAAACTTACGCTTGCCGATGTAGCAGAATGGGCATACCACGTCGGACCAGATTTCAACTTTCATAAGACAAAAAAGCTAGTGATTACCAGAACAGCACGAAGCCGCGAGCGCGGTGAATTGTTTGTGGTTCAGGGCCTGGCTAACACCCGGCCGGCGGCGCGCGTTCAGGCTGACGGCGGGGGGTAGGGCGCAACCTTGGGCCGGCCGGGCGGGTTAAGGGAGGACGTATTTTTTGGCCCGTATCTACCTTAACTCATGGAATATCAGAAATTAGGCTCGTCCGACGTCCGCGTTTCGCGCATCACGTTTGGCAGCTGGGCGGCCGGCGGCTGGATGTGGGGCGGCACCGAGCAGAACGACGCCGTGGGTGCCATTCACGCCGCCTACGACCTCGGCGTGACCAGCATCGACACCGCGCCGGTCTATGGCATGGGCCTGAGCGAGCAGATTGTGGGCGAGGCCATCAGGAGCCTGCCGCGCGACAAGGTGCAGATTCTGACCAAGTTCGGGATGCGCTGGGACCAGCCCAAGGGCGATTTTGCCATGAAGACCAAAGACAACCAGAACCGCGACCTCGACGTGTATAAGTACGCCAGCCGCGCCAGCATTATCCAGGAATGCGAGGAGAGCCTCCAGCGCCTGGGCACCGACTACATCGACCTCTACCAGCAGCACTGGCCCGACGTGACGACGCCCATAAGCGAAACGATGGAGGCCGTGCAGCGCCTCATCGAGCAAGGAAAGGTGCGGGCCGTCGGCGTCAGCAACTACTCGGTGGCGCAAATGACCGAGGCCGAAAAAACGCTTAAGTTGGCCTCCAACCAGGTGCCTTTCAGCCTGTTGCGCCGCGATATTGAGAAAGACGTGGTGCTCTACGCGCAGCAGCACGGTCTGGGCATTCTGGTTTACAGCCCTTTGCAGCTGGGTTTATTAACCGGCAAAATCAAGCCCGGCCAGCACTTCGACGCGAGTGATTTGCGCAGCACCAACCGGCTTTTCAAGCCCGAGGCGGTGACCAAAGTCAACGCCTTTTTGCACAAAATCCGGCCGCTGGCCGAAATCAAAAACGCCAGCCTCGGCCAGCTCGTGCTAGCCTGGACGCTGGCGCAGCCCGGCATCACGGTGGCGCTGGTGGGCGCCCGCAACCCCGAGCAAGCTACCCAAAACGCCAGGGCGATGGACGTGAAACTCAGCTTTGAGGAGGTTGATTTCATCAACAAGCAGCTGGCGCAGGCGCAGTTGTAGCCAGTAGCGCGAACTTTGTAGTTCGCGTCCCCGCGCCATAATGGTCGTTCTGGGCCGCGAACTACAAAGTTCGCGCTACTATGCCCCTACCCTACCGCCGCCTGGTCGTCAAAATAGGCTCCAACGTGCTTACCCAGGCCAACGGCCTGCCCGATGAGGACCGCATGGCCCAGCTGGTGAGCCAGCTAGTGGGCCTCAAAAACCAGGGCTGCGAGGTTATCCTCGTGTCGTCGGGGGCGGTGGCGGCGGGGCGCAGCCTCATCACCCTACCCCCCCGCGCCGACGCGGTGCGCAGCCGCCAGCTGCTGGCCGCCGTGGGCCAGGTGAAACTACTGAGCCTGTATGCCGCGCTGCTGGCCCCGCACGGCCTGCTGGGCGCGCAGGTGCTGGTGACCAAAGAGGATTTTCGCGACCGCCAGCACTACCTGAACATGCGCAACTGCTTTCAGGAATTGCTCCAGCAAAACGTTATTCCCATTGTGAATGAGAACGATGTGATTTCGGTAACCGAATTGATGTTTACCGACAACGACGAGCTGGCGGGCCTGGTGGCCAGCATGCTCGACGCCGACGCGCTGCTGATTCTGAGCAACGTGGACGGCATTTTTGACGGCGACCCGGCGCGGCCGGGCGCGCAGGTAATCCGGCACATCGCGCCGCATGACACTGGCTTTGCTGAGTTCGTGACGGCCACGCGCTCGCAATTCGGGCGCGGCGGAATGCTCACCAAATGCTCCATTGCCCACAAGGTGGCGGGGCTGGGCATCAGCGTGCATATTGCCAACGGCAAGACGCCCGACATTCTACCTAATATTCTGAATGAGAAAGCCATCAGCACTTGGTTTGAGCCCAGCAAGCGGGCCTCGCGCACTAAAAAATGGCTGGCCCACGCGCAGGCCGCTCAGGCCACCGTGCACGTGAATGCCGGGGCGCGGGCGGCGCTACTGGCCGCCGGCCAGGCCACGAGCCTGCTGCCGGTGGGGGTAGTAAAAATCGAAGGCGATTTCCAGAAAGGCGACTTGGTGCGCCTCGTGGACGAGGCCAGCCACGCGCTGGGCCTGGGCCTGGCTGAATATGGTTCGGACAAGGCCCGTGAGCGGCTGGGCCAGCACGGCCAGCGCCCGCTAGTGCATTATGACTATTTATTTTTGACGGCCGATAATGTAGGGTAAGCTTTAGCTTGCCGTTTTAGCACGAACCGGCTCACTTCCGGCAAGCTAAAGCTTACCGCACAATCCCGTGGCAAGCTAAAGCTTACCCTACACACTTATGTCCAATTACTCCGCTTTCTTCACGGCGGCCCAGCGCGCCAGTCGCGCGCTGGCCACGGTGCCCGCCGCCACCATCGACGCGCTGCTGCGCGACCTAGCCGATGCCCTGGTGAGCCACACCGATTTTATTCTCCAAGAAAACGCCCAGGACCTGGCCCGCCTGCCCGCCACCGACCCGCGCCACGACCGCCTGCGCCTCACGCCTGAGCGGCTGGCCGGCATGGCTCAGGACCTGCGCGCCGTGGCCGCCCTACCCTCCCCGCTGGGCGCGAAGCTGAGCGAAAAAATCTTACCCAATGGCTTGCAGCTGAGTAAAGTGCGCGTGCCGCTGGGCGTGGTGGGCATCATCTACGAGGCGCGGCCCAACGTGACCATCGACAGCCTGGCGCTGTGCCTGAAAACCGGCAACGCCTGCCTGCTCAAGGGCGGCTCCGACGCGGCGGCATCCAATGCGGCGCTTATGGAGGTGGCCGGGCCGGTGCTGCTGCGCCACGGTCTGCCGCTGGCCGCCGCCACCCTCCTACCCCCCGAGCGCGCCGCCACCGAGGCCCTGCTGCGGGCCGTGGGCCTGGTCGATGTCGTGATTCCAAGGGGCAGCCAGGGGCTAATAAACTACGTGCGGGAAAACGCCCGCGTGCCCGTTATCGAAACCGGGGCCGGCGTGGTACACACGTATTTCGACGTGGCCGGCGACCTGACCACCGGCGCGGCCATTATTGCCAATGCCAAAACGCGCCGCGTGAGCGTGTGCAACTCCCTGGATTGCTTGCTAATGCACGCGAGCCGGCTGCCCGACCTGCCCGCGCTGGTGGCCCCGCTGGCCACCGCGCGAGTGCAGCTTTTTGCCGATGCGCCGGCCCTGGCGGCGCTGGCCGGTGCCTACCCCCCTGACTTGCTGGCAAGCGCCACGGAAGCGCATTTTGGCACCGAGTTTCTGGATTATAAACTGGCCATCAGGACCGTGCCCGACTTCGATGCGGCCCTCGACCACATTGCCCGCCACGGCTCGCGGCACAGCGAGGCTATTATCTCTGAAAATCAAGCGAATATCGATACTTTTTTGCAGGTCGTGGATGCGGCGGCCGTCTATGCCAACGCCTCCACGGCCTTCACCGACGGCGGGCAGTTTGGGCTGGGGGCCGAAATCGGTATCAGCACCCAAAAGCTGCACGCCCGCGGCCCGATGGGCCTGGAAGAGCTGACCAGCTACAAATGGCTGGTGCGCGGCACCGGCCAGGTACGCGACTGATTATCACACCTATACTCATTACCTAATCCACCAATAAAGAACGTCATTCCGAGCTTGCCGAGGAATCTCGCTCGCATTGTTCGAGCCTCGTTCAACGAGGCGAGCGAGATTCCTCGGCAAGCTCGGAATGACGTTCTGTTGGGCGTCTTTTTTGCGAATAATAAGGCCAATTCGATTATGCTCCCTACTCCGCCCGCTGCTACCTTTCGGGCCGTGCTCGAAGCCGGCGGCCCCAGCTTCATGCCAACCCAGATTGTAAACGTGCCCGAGGCGACGTGGCTGGCAGTGGGCGGCCGGGCCACCAAGCGCGTTATTGCTACCCTCAACGGCCACGCCGAGCGGCTGGGCCTGCTGCCGCTGGCGGGCGGCGGGCGCTACCTGCTGCTGCGCAAAACACTGTGCGAGCACTTAGGGCTGGCAATCGGCCAGGCAGTGGAGGTGACGCTCGCGCCCGACCCCAACCCTGATTACGTGGACTTACCCAATGAATTGGCCGAAGCCCTGGCCGCCTGGCCCGAGGCCGAAACGGCCTTTCTGGCCCACCCCGGCGCTATGCGCCGGGCAATGGCTCGCCAGGTGGCCGACGCCAAACGCTCCGAAACCCGCGCTCGCTACGCCGTGGAGCTGGCCGAGCGGCTGGCGCGCGGCGCGCACCCGTTTCGGGCCTAAAAGTCGTTCCAGGAGGTGATGGTCACCACCTGGCCGGGGCCATCGACCAGGAACTTACACTGCTGAAAAGTGGGGGCCGAGAAGCGCGGCTTCACGTTGTTGGAGAATGCGAACGGCTCGGTGGGAATACCTAAAAAGTTCTTATCGAGCTTGTTATTGTTGTTGAGGTCCTGGGTCAGGGCCACGGCCCATTCGCCGGGCGTCAGCTCCACGGGAACCGTAATCTCCGTTTTGCCCTCGGGCTTCACAAACAGCCGGATGGCCATCTGGCCGTCTTTCAGAAATTTTTCCGGCGCATTATAGAAATTAAGCTTTATCAGGGCCTGCGTGGAGGCCAGGTCCGACACCACTATCGTGACGAGCTGGGTGGCCGGGGCGGGCCGCGGGGCCGTTCCCGCGCTCAGGATGGAGCTGCTTAGTAGCAGCGCGGTCAGGGGCAAAGCATTCATACTAGGGAAACTAAACAGGCGGCGGAGTACTGGCGCAAACTTACGAAGGAGCCTAAATCGTTCCGGGCCGGTGGGCCGGTCGGGCGGGCGGCGGGGGGCGGTTTACCTTCGCGGCTCCCACCCTACCCCCCTGCTACGTATGCAAGCCTACTTCCGTCATTTTCAGCGCCTGGCCGAGGCGGGCACCTATTCCGAGCTGACCGGGCTACCCCTTCCGAAACCCGCATTCTTTAACTGGACGACTGACATTCTGGAGGGCCTGCACGTGGCTGAGCGCCCCGACCAGCCGGCCCTGGTGCTGGCCGACGACGCTGGCAGCCAGACGATTAGCTACGCCGAGCTGGCTGCGTGCGCCAACCGGCTGCTCAATTTCTGGCGCGGCGCGGGCGTGCGGCCGGGCCAGGCCGTGCTGCTGATGGTGCCCGTGTGCGCCGAGCTTTGGGATACTTATGTGGCGGGCATCAAGGGCGGGCAGTTGCTGATACCGGCGGCCAGCATCCTCACGGTGAGCGACCTGGAATACCGCTTCGACCGGCTGCTGCCCGCCGTGGTGATTGCTGACGCCGAGAACGCCGCCAAAATCGACGCCGCCGAGCAGGCTTTGGGCCAGCGCATTGGCCTTAAGATGCTGGTGGGCAGCGCCGAGCGGCCGGGCTGGGTGGGCTTCGCGGGGCTGGCCGGGCTGCCCGCCACCGCCGAAGCCGCCCCCACGCGGCCCGACGACCCACTGTTCCTATTCTTCACCTCGGGCACCACCGGCCTGCCCAAAGTGGTGACGCACACGCACTTTTCCTACCCCGTGGGCCACCTCAGCACCGCCGCCTGGATTGGGCTGCGGCCCGGCGACCGGCACTGCAACATCTCGCAGTCGGGCTGGGCCAAGTTTGCCTGGAGCAGCTTTTTCGCACCGCTGAGCGTGGGGGCTACGCTGGTGGCCTACCAGGGCAGCGGGCGCTTCGCGGCGGGGCCGCTGCTGGCGGCGCTGGTGCGCGAACGCGTCACCACGTTTTGCGCGCCGCCCACCGTGCTGCGCCTGCTAGTGCTCGAAAACCTGGCGCCCTACCCCTTCACTTTTCGCGAATGCGTGAGCGCCGGCGAGCCGCTGAACCCGGAGGTAATTGAGGCGTGGCAGCGCGGCACGGGCGTTTTGCTGCGCGATGGCTACGGCCAGACCGAGAGCACGGCCATGATTTACAACCTGCCCGGCAGCGCCGTGCGCCTGGGCAGCATGGGCCGGCCGTCGTTTATGTACGACATCGTGATCGCCGACGAGCAAGGCACCCTGCTGCCCGACCTGGCCGAGGGCCACATCGCGGTGCGCACCGACACGGGCCGGCCCAACGGCTTGTTCACGGAATATTTTGGCGAGCCGGCGCGGGCGGCCAGCGTGTTTCGGCACGGCCTGTACTACACCGGCGACAAGGCTTACCGCGACCCCGACGGCTACCTCTGGTTCGTGGGCCGCGACGACGACGTGATAAAATCGAGCGACTACCGCGTGGGGCCGTTCGAGGTCGAGAGCGTGCTCGTGGAGCACCCGGCCGTGGTGGAAGCCGCCGTGGTGGGCGTGCCGCACCCCATCAAGGGCCACGAAATCAAGGCGTTCGTGATTCTCACGCCCGGCACGGCCCCTACCCCCTCGCTGGCGCGCGAGCTGTTTGCCTACGGCCGCGCCCGCCTGGCACCCTACAAAATGCCCCGCGTGCTGGAGTTCGTGCCCGAGCTGCCCAAAACCATCAGCGGCAAAATCCGGCGGGTGGAGTTGCGCGCCCGCCCCAGCGGCGAGGAGGGGGGTAGGGACGAGTTTTTCTACGAGAAATAGCAAGGCTTGTTACCGCCAACCCCCATTTCTAAAATAGTACCCAAGCCGCTTTGCCGCCTTGCAAAAAAGCTACTAAAGGGAAGATGGCTACCAAGCTCTATACTAGGAAAACAGGGGCTAGCCACATACTAAGATAAAAAGATAAAATATAATTTTGTTGAGTCGGCATATACCTTACCGGAGCCGGCTCTTTTCTCTTACCTTTGGGCCGAAAGACCTCCAGGCTTTCATTATCACTTACTTACAACGGGCTTGTGCAGGCAGAAATCGAACGCCACACTATTTCTCCAACCCGAATGCTCATCATATTCTACCCACTGCTTCAGCAATTGGTTAGCTCACGCTTGTGCCCTTTTTTCGGCCAAAAACGCTCACATTCTCATGGCCCTTTTAAGTAGGTTAGCCTCTGGCAGCAGCGGCCCAGCATGCCTTAGCACTTGCTAGGCTATTTCGCAAATAGAGCGCGCCCGTTCTGGAGTCACTTAAGAGCAATTTTACCTGATTAAGCTAATGAATGCCAGCGGTTAACTAATGTCGAGCGCTTTTGAATCATTACTAGTTAAAAAACGACCTGTCTACTATGAAAAGAAATAATTACGCACTTATTTTTCTAATCATTGTTGGCTTGCTACTGTGCGCAATACAACAGTCAGTGGCGCAAAGAACTCAAATCAGGGGCTTTGTGGACGTCTCTTCCTATTACCAAAATGGCAAACTAAATTTTGGCCTGGGCGAACAAGACTTATTTATCACCTCAGAGATAAGTCAGCGCTTATCATTTTTAGGAGAAACGGTTTTTAAGTATTCTTTTGAATCCCCTACCAGCTTTGATATTATAGCGTATTCGCAAACAGTTAAGCCACTATCAGTTACTTGTCGTATTAGCGTTTATGAACCCGTACTCGCTTGATTTACGTACCCGGGTGGCGGCGGCCTGCCAGGAGCCGGGGGCCAAAAAAGCCGCCGTTGCCCGGCGCTTCGATGTGAGCCGCTCCTTTGTCAAAAGCCTGGTTCGCCAGCAGCAACAAACCGGCTCACTGGCCCCCAAACCGGCCAGTGGCGGCCGGGCCCGCTACCTCGATGCCGCCGCCCAAGCCTGGCTCGTGGCCTACGTGGCGCAACACCCCGATGCTACGCTGGCCGAGCTAAACCAGGCCTGGCAGGCCAGCGGGGGCCGCCCCGTGGGCCAAACCTGCCTCTGGCAAGTGCTGGACGAACACGAGCTGCGGCGAAAAAAAAAGCCCCCACGCGGCTGAACGCGACACCGAGCGCGTACGCCAGGCCCGTCAGGACCATGTCGAACAGGTCTGCACCCGCCCCGATGTTGCCCGGTTCCATTTTCTGGATGAGACGGGCTTGCGGCTGGATTACGCCCGCACCCACGGCCGGGCGGTGGGTGGGCAACGCGTCCGGGGGGCCGTGCCGCTGCGTCGGGGCCGCTCCTACACCCTTATTGGTACGCTGTCCGTGCGCGGGCTTGGAGCCCTGCAATTGCTCCATCAGCCCCTCAACAAGCACAGTTTCGCCCTCTACGTAGGCCGGTGCCTGGCCCCCACCCTGCGCCGGGGCGATGTGCTAGTGCTCGACAACCTGCCCGTGCACCACCTCGCGGGCCTGCGCGAGTGGCTGGCCAAGCGGGGCGTGGACGTGGTCTTTCTGCCCCCGTACTCCCCCGATTTTTCCCCCATCGAGCAGGCCTGGAGCAAGCTCAAAACCAAGCTGCGCACCTGCGCCGCCCGTTCCTACGAGGCCCTAAAAGAAGCCGTACGTGAGGCCATCGACTGGATTAGTAGTCAGGACGCCCAAAACTGGTTTGACCATTGTGGCTACCACACCAAACCTGCCCAAAAAGCGGTTTAAGCGTTTGCGAATTCGCTATGGCGTTGAGCGCATAATCTTAAAATATAATTACGCAGGCAACCATAGTATATTAATTGGCAAACACCATACGCCTATTAATTACTGGAACGACACCTACCACCACGGAAGGGTATTCTTTCCAACAGTTGACCGACCCTTACTATTTTCACAGGACTTCATTCCACTCCATACTACCGGCATCAGTTTGCAGGGTCAAAATCTTGGCCGACTTCGATTTGGCTACGATGCGATGCTTGGCAATGGATTAGGCTCGAGTGATGTAGAAGATAATAACGCTTTCAAATCACTTACTTTGGCTGTGCATGTGAAGCCTACCGATGGCTTACGTCTTGGAGCGTCCTTTTACCACGATGTTGTTTCAAAAGGCAGTACTATTCACAGCCATTATGGGGGCACTATTGCTTTTGCTCCTAATAGGATAAACCAGGATATAGTTACTGGGTCAATTTTATACAATGATTCTATATTTTCCAGAAAATTTGAGTTGCTAGCAGAGAGTAGCCTAGCTACGAATAGGTCAGATAGTCTCGGCATGCAGCGAGCGATAGCTTCTTACGTTTACGCTGGCTTGCGCATTACTGACAAAGTAATACCTTATGTCAGAATTGATGATATTCAATACAGTAACAGAGAAGTATACTATCTAAATAATAACACTCGCGCTTACGTTACCGGAGTGCGGTATGAAATAAATTATTTGGCCGTGCTTAAACTCGAGTACCAGCACACAAAAAGTCAGCTACATAATAACTCGGACAATATTATCTTCCAGATTGCGGTCGGGTTTTAAAGCAACATATCCATGAAATATATTTATCGCTTTGCTCTCAAAGTATTCCTAATCGGTATCTACTTTCACTTACCAGCGCATTCACAGGATATGAGCTTGGCCGTAATTGCTAATGGCAAAGGTACTCCGTCGGAAATGAAGCTAACTCAGCTTAAGTCAACCATGAGAGGCGAAAAGCTACGCTGGCCAGATGGCAGTAAAGTAGTGATAGCACTACTAAAGAGCACTACTCCCATAGGAATAAATACCAGTAAAAAAATATATAATATGATTTTAAATGAATTAAATAAATATTGGTTAGCACTTGTATTTCAGGGTAAAGCGGATGCTCCTAATTTCTTCAATTCCGAGGCTGAATTAGAAGATTTTGTTTCCCAAACGAGTGGTGCTATTGGTGTCGTTAATCACCCTTCTGCAAATAATAAAATAGTATTTATCGACGGACAAAAATCTTTATAAGCAATTGAGTTGCTAGCCGCTACCCTTTAATGATTTTTATAAACTTAACTAAAGCAAAACGTAATGCTAGTTTGTCGAAGCAGCTCTACTGCTTCGTTGAACAGGCCGACTGAAGCAGTAGAGCTGCTTCGATAAGCTCAGCATTCTGCTCTTTTTTTTGTAAATTACCAATTAATAAAAATAATAAATATAATATTTTAAAAAATATTTTCTATGCAACTCAAGTCGCGTAATTCATTTATTCTTTCACGCCTGTGGCATATACGCCTAACGGTAAAGACCAAAATATGGATGACTATAACTACGATAGTTTTATTATTTTCTTTCTTTGTATTATTCTATGTGCCAGCTATTCAAGAACGGAATCTTCTAGCCAATTTTAATAAAGAAGTACAGAACTATGCCAATACGGTTGCACTAGGGGTAAAAATTGCTATGACCGAGCAAAATTTCCAAGGAGTCCAAACTGCTATGGATTTTGTTAAGAAAGACCCGTTATTAAAATTCGTGAGCTTGATTCAAACTGATACTATTTGGAATAATAAGCGCACTAAATATCAAATAGTAGAAACCATTTTCAAAACTTACCCAGAGAGAGAAAAAATAAATATTAATTACTTATCTAACGATTCTACTGTCGTAAAGCGTGCGGACTTTAGTACTCCTATGATGAGAGGCAAGGTATTACTGGCATTCTCAACTAAAGAAATCATCCAGAGCAAAAGACAAATCAGGGGTACTTCATTATTTTTCAGTTTTTTATTCTTTAGTATAGGTATATTAACTTGCTTTGATTTAGCTAGAAATATATCCGTTCCGATACTAAAACTAAGAGATGCTGCTACCAGAGTAGGCCGAGGTGACCTTACACAGCGGGTATTCAGCAAATCACGAGATGAGATTGGAGAGCTCGGTATTGTCTTTAATATGATGGTTGCTGACTTAGCGATGGCTCGCAAGGACTTGGAAAACCGGACTACTGAATTAATATTAGAAAAGAAAAAAACGGACGAGCTTCTGGAAGGATTACATAAAACCCTTGCAGACTTAAAAAATACGCAGGAACAACTAATCAGGCAGGAAAAATTTGCCTCTATTGGTCAACTGACCAAAGGTCTGGTTGACCGGCTACTGAATCCCTTAAGCTACATAACTAATTTTTCTGCTTTATCAAACGAGCTTTTAGGAGAAAGTAAAGAAGCATTGGCCTTTGATAAATATTCATCTGACGAACACATA
The DNA here is from genome assembly GCA_001596155.1 of Hymenobacter psoromatis. Classification (NCBI taxonomy): domain Bacteria; kingdom Pseudomonadati; phylum Bacteroidota; class Cytophagia; order Cytophagales; family Hymenobacteraceae; genus Hymenobacter; species Hymenobacter psoromatis. The sequence continues at coordinate 2,954,425 of CP014771.1, forward strand.
CAAACTGAATTGATACCATTACTTACTATTATTGAAAATAATATTGAGAAAATTAAAGAACACGGCTCCAGCTTAACTAGGATAGTCAGGAGCATGGATAAGCTATTACAAGGCAAAAATTCGGTTTTTGTCAAAAGTGATATCAATGCTTTTATTGAAGCCCAATTAGGTATCTACCAAAATGAAGTGGATGCAAGTTATAAAGGCACGCCACTAGAGTTAAAAAAGGGCAGCAACATAAATAATTATTCCGTAAAAATATTACCTACCGAAATGAGTTTCGTTCTTTTTAATATAATTAATAATTCAATGTATGCTTTGCTTGAAAAATCCTCAAAAAACAGAGATTTTAAGCCTTGGCTTACGGTCGAAACCTCTTTCTATGAGGAACATGTAGAAATATGTGTGCGGGACAACGGCACCGGAATCTCAGCAGTCGAAAGGAGTCAACTATTTTCTCCTTTTTTCACCACCAAGCCTACCTCTAAAGGAACAGGTTTAGGGCTATTCATCAGCCAGGATATTGTGAAGGCGCATAAAGGCAATATAACGGTTGAGACAATACCAGAAATATATACTGCATTTACTATCACCTTGCCTGTATCAGCCGCTCCCATTACTTAGTGTTCAATTGATTTACTGGCTTCTGTTAACCAGGAACCTACAAAAACAAACCGTTATGCTGAGCTTGTCGAAGCATCTATTCCGCTTCGTTGAATCGGTAATCCGATGACGCGGCAGAGATACTTCGACAAACTTAATATAGCATTCTTTTTTAATTTATTTCATATAAAGCTTTGAAAGGCAGCAGGTAGCAGGCCTATTTCCGCACAACGATTCGGTGCCCAACCTTGATGAGCTACTCCGCCTGAGGCGCGGCAAAGACTTCGCCATATCCATTCTACCTCATCGCTCCCGCCCAGCATGCGGGGGTACATTAGTCACCTCGGCCCTACTAGCAAAGAGGTTGAATAACAACCAATAAAGAAGGCCCGCAACGTTGGTTGCGGGCCTTCTTTATTGGTGCGAGCGACTATTTTTTCTCAATTGGGAATTTGTCCAGAATGCTTTTAGGCGAGACGCTGAACTCACGACCCAGGCGGCCGGGGTCATCAACCGGGTCGGCCATAGAGCCGCGCCACACGAGGTTGTTGGTACGGCAGTCAATGAAGTCAATGATGAGCGTGCCCTCGGTGTACCGCTCGGTGTGCGGCGTCTGGTAGTGGGTGGGTGAGTAGTAGTAGCCGTAGCTAATGGGCAGGAAAGCTCCCCGGTAACCTACAGGACAGGGGTAGGCAAAGCCAGCGCTGGGGTAAGAGCTATATACCGTGCGCTCAGCCTCATCGACGTAAGTGTGCGTGGTGATGAGCAGGTCGGGGCTGCTGCCTACCTGCCGCAGGCTACGCTTGGCCAACTCGCCAGGAATGGACTGCTTGATATGGTCTTGGGCAATAGAGCTATGCAACAGCGGGTTTTGGTTGCCATTGGTTTTCACCTGGGTATCAGCAAAGTCGAAGGTGCGGTACTTGCTGAAATTAACGTTATCGCGCTGCTCCACATTTAGGCCTAGTGTACAGGCGCTTGATGCCCCGCTTAATGCAAGAGCAAGGCCTAACAGTATTTTTTTCATGGAAAAGGAAAGTATGGAAGATTAGAAGTTCTTACATACCGCTTCCAGCAAGCTGGCTTTATGGTTGCGCTTTGCCGAACGCGCGGCGCGGCGCGGCCGTATTGACTGGCAAAAGCGCCCGAAACGAGCGGGCGGACGCATCTTTACCCTATGGAAGGACTCACGAAAATTGCGGACCTGGGCAAGCCCCGCGTCGTCATCGTTGGCGGTGGCTTTGGCGGGCTGGCCCTGGCCAAGTCGCTGGCCGACGCACCGGTGCAGGTAGTGCTCATTGATAAGGTGAACTATCACGCCTTCCAACCCCTACTCTACCAGGTAGCTACGGCGGGGCTCAATGCCGATAGCATCGTGTCGCCATTTCGCAAAATCTTGAACGAGCAAGATAATTTTTACTTCCGCATGGCCGAGGTGAGGTCCATCGACGCCACGGCGCAGGTGGTGGAAACGTCCATTGGCCTGTTGCGCTTCGACTACCTGGTGCTGGCCACCGGCACCACCTCCAACTACTTTGGCGACAAGCAGATGGAGAAAAATTCCATCAGCCTCAAGAGCGTGACCGATGCCATTGAGCTGCGCAACACGCTGCTTTCCAACTTTGAGCAGGCCCTGCAAATCGGCGACGTGGAGCAGCTCAACAGCCTGCTCGACTTCGTAATCGTGGGCGGCGGCCCGACCGGCGTCGAAATGGCCGGCGCGCTGAGCGAGCTGCGGGACCACGTGTTTCCGCGCGACTACCGCGAGCTGGACCTCAAGCAGATGGATATTCACCTCATCCAGAGCGGGCCGGTGCTGCTCAAGGGCATGTCGGCCGAGGCTTCGGCGCACGCGCTCAAGTATTTAGAGGAGTTAGGCGTACGGGTGTGGCTCGACAACCGCGTGACGTCGTATGACGGCTACACTGTGAAGCTGAAAAGCGGCGAGCAGCTTATTACGCGCACGCTCATTTGGGCGGCGGGCGTCACGGGCGCGCCCATCGCCGGCCTCGACCCGGCCGCGCTACTCAAGTCGAACCGCTACCAGGTCAACGAGTTCAACCAGGTGGCGGGCTACAACCACGTATTTGCCATCGGCGACATTGCCCAGATGGCCACGCCCGCTTACCCCGAAGGCCACCCGCAGGTGGCGCAACCGGCCATTCAGGAGGGCGAGCAGCTGGGCGGCAACCTCAAGCGGCTGCTTAACAAGCAGCCCATGAAGCCCTTTCGCTACGACGATAAGGGCACGATGGCGACCATCGGCCGGCACCGCGCAGTGGGTGATATTCAACTCTTTGGCAAGCAATACCATATCACGGGCTGGCTGGGCTGGCTGGCCTGGAGCTTCGTGCACGTGCTGGCCCTGGTGAGCTTCCGCAACCGCCTGGCCGTGTTCCTGGCCTGGGGCTGGAACTATCTCACCCAGGACAAAGGCATGCGCTACATCATCGGCAAGGCCAAAGCGCCGATTAAGGAAAAAGAGGTCGATGTAAAGGCTATTGTGTAGGAATTGAGAACGAGAAATTTATACTCAGATTTTCATGCTCTTTATGGAGCAGCACACAAAAGAGAACGTCATTCCTCGGCAAGCTCGGAATGACGTTCTCTTTCGTTATTCGCTTCGGGACGAGAACAATTCTAAATTCCTCATTACCAATTCTTAATGTCCACGCTCTCCGGCACGCTCACCATTCTCTCGGCCATGTTCACGCCGGCGATACTGGTGTCGGCGTGCGGCTCGCTCATTATGACCACCTCGCAGCGGCTGAGCCGCAGCCTCGACCGGCAGCGCGAGGTGGCCCAGCGGCTGCGCCAGAATCAGCAGCAGGCCGCCACCTCTACCCCCGACCCGGCCGAGCGCGGGCACCTCACGCAACAGCTGCTGTTTGCCATCAGGCGGGCGCGGCTGCTGCAACGGGCCATGACCAGCCTGCACCTCACGCTGAGCATTTTTATCAGCAGCATCTTGGCCATCGGCGTGTTTGAGCTGACTGATATCTCGCGAACCTGGATTATCGCGGCCCTGAGCGTGGCGGGTGCCGTTATGCTGCTCTATGGCAGCGTATTACTCATTCAGGAATCGAGTCTGGCCCGCTCCGACGTGGCCGAGGAAACGGCCTACCTCACCCAGTTTACCCAGGCCGACCAGGAGCAGCTTTCCTAAAAAATAGGGGCTGAAAGAGACAGAGCTATGACCCCACGGCTAGAGGGCCGGCGGCAAAGCTCCTACCTGGTGAAACATTCCAAACCAGTCTTCGAGGTGCCAGGTGTGGGTAATGCGCCCGTTTTGGAGGTGGTGAAACTCGTGTAGCGCGATGCGCACGGGCTGATTGGTAGCCGGAATACCGAACCATTCGCCCTGGTGCGTGCCCCGGATTTCAGCCCGCACGGCTGCTCGACCCGCCGAACCCATGATTTCATGAATGACGATTTCCAGGTCGGGAAAAGCTTGGGTTAAGGCCTCAATTATGGGTTTGATGCCCTCCGGCCCCGGACCCTGGCCCGGCCCGAGCGGAATATCCTGCCAGTCGGCCACCACGACCTCGTTCAGCAAGTGAGCGTTGCCGGCGCTGAAAGACCGGTAAAGTTGATGAATCGAATGCCGCTCGGCCTCGGAAAGCGAGATGAGCGGGATAGTTTCAGTTGTCATAAAATGTTGATTGGGTATATAGAGAAAATAATAAGCTAAGCGAGTCTGCTACGCTTGCTTCAACTCGCGCAGGAAGGCAGCGCAGGCCGGCTGAAACTGCTGGAACAACAGCTGGTGCTGCTGAGTCAGTGGCACTTCCGAAAAATGACAGGAAGAATGTCCCTGACGAAAGGAAGGCGGCCCAAAGGCCGGGAATGAGGGAATGGAAAGGGTAGATGATGCCCCGCGTTAACTAAATGATGACACAAATCTCCCACCTAAGTAGTAGCTTTGGCAAGTAGCTACTAAATTGTAGCCTAGTATCCAAAACGAAACTATTGACGCTAACCATGAATAAACCCACTTCCAGCAACGCCCTGAACCTGGAATCTTTGCTTTTCACCTGCCCTATGCTGTATGGAATGCAGCGACTGAGCGGCCGCTACAAAGTGGCGCTGCTCTGGCACATTCACCAAGGCACCGCCCGCTTCGGGCTGCTGCGCAAGGCGCTGCACCCCGTCACGACCAAAATGCTGAGTCAGCAGTTGCGCGAGCTGGAAGCCGACGGCCTGCTAAGCCGTACCATCTACCCCGAAATGCCTCCCCGCGTCGAATACGCCTTACTTCCCGAAGCCGAAACCCTGCTAGGCGTGCTGGAAGGGCTGCGCCACTGGGGCGAGCGCCTAAAGCAGCAGGCTATTAACCAACTGGTGAGTAATGGGTAGTAGGCAGTCGGCAGTCATTACGAGCATGGTGCGCATCAAGCAAGGACGAAGCAATAGCCCCAGAATAATACCCAAACGACTCGTCCTCATTTTGTTCTGATGCTATTATTTCGTGGCGCTCGCAATGTGATAACCGGTCCTCCATTACCTATCACTTACTTCACAAACGCACATTGAAGGCCAGCGGCTGCACCACCAGCCCGCCCACGTAGTTGCTATACGCCACCCGCACGCCCGCCTCGACGGGCGTGCGCAGGTGAAAAACGTTGAACAGGGCCATGAAATCGACGCCGGTATCGCGGTAGTTCTGGAGGAGGCGGGTGGGCACGGGCGGGCCGCCGGCCGCGGCGCGCAGCGGCACCACGCTGCTGCCCTGGGCGAGGTCGAAAAACGCGGTGGCCCGCAGGCGCTGCACGTAGAGCACCCGCCCCACTGACCAATGCACGAAGGCCAGCGGCAGGCTGTAATCAACACTACCCACCGCCAGCCGGTCGAAGCTGACGTAGCTCGTTTCGGCCCGCGGAAAGGAAATGGCCGCCGCGAAATTGTACTGATTCTGCTGCTGATATTGAAAGCCGCCGCGCAGCCGCACGGCGTGGTGCTTGCCTAGCCCCGGCAAATACACCGACGACTGCACGCCCACCTGACTGGCTTGCAGGCTGGTGCCAAACGGCGTGGTGCGATAAGTAGCCAGCAGCGTGGTCCCGCCGCGCGGGGCCACGTCGCGGGCGCTCTGCTTGAGCTGGCTGGCGTAGCTCAGCGAGGTTTGGATGGCGTGGAGGGGGGTAGTAATTCCCGTTTCATTTTTGCTGCGGAAGGTCGGGGTGTAGTTGAAAACCCGCTCGTGCAGGTAATACGCGCCCACCGTGAGCGCCTGCAAGTACCTGGAGCGCGTGAGCACCAGCGGCAGGCGCACGCCGGCCAGCAGGCGCGCGTATTGCCACTGCGTGCCGCGCAGGCTATCGAGCGGCGCGGCGCGGTCGAAGTAGCGCGCCGCGTTGCGCCCGCCGTAGGTGGCTTCCACGTCCAGCACGGGGTAGCGGCCCTGGTAGCTGAGCGCGGCGGTGGCGGCCAGCGTGCGCTCGGTCTGGTCGTAGTTCAGGCCCGCGAAAAGCTGGGTCGTGCTCAAAAAATCCTGCGAGCGCGCGCCCACGGTCACGCTGCCGCCGTCGGGGCTCTGCACCACGCCGTAGCTGAACACGCGGAACGCGTGGGCCAGCGGCCGGTAGCGCCGCACCCCGTAGCGCGGCCCCGCCGAGTCGGGCGAGGCCAGCAGCGCCGTGATGCGCGCCGCCCCCGGCTCGCCAGCCGCCAGCGCCGCCACGAAGGGCTCGGGCGTGTCGGTGCGCGCGGGGGTGGGTAGGGCGGTCCAGGCAGCGGGGTCGAGGGGCATTTCCACCACGCGGGCACCGGTGGCGCGGTAGTCGTGCAGGGCCAGACGCTGCCCGTCGGGGCTCACGGCCGCGTGGTAGGCCCCGAAGGGTCGGTTCGTCACCTGGTAAGTCTGCCCGGTGCTGTAGTTGACGGCATAAATGTTATCCACGCCCGACTGCGGCGAGTTATACAGCACGTATTCGCCCCATAGCTGCGGGTTAGCCAGGTTGACATTCGCCACCGGCAAAATATTGACTTCCAACCCACTGTTAGGGTCGATGAGCTGCAGGGTTTTGCCGGCCGCGCTCAGCGCTACCGTCACGATGGCCTGACCGCTGGGCGACCAGCGCGGCTGCTGGTAAAAGTCGTTGCGCGGGTTGGGCAGCGTGCGGATAACGTCGCCCGTAGTGGCGTTGAGAATTACCAGCGCGTGGTGGTAGGCCTCGTCGGTGCGCACGGCCACCAGTTGGCGGCCATCGGGCGAGAGCGCGGCGGCGGCGTAGCGCTGTTTTTTGCCCACCCGCGTGAGGCGGCCGGTGGCCAGGTCCAGCACCTTCAGCTCGGAGTAGATGCGCTGGCCCCAGCGCGGGTCCTGCCGAAACTCGGGCCACACCACCTTGCCGCCGCCCACCGACAGCAGCTGCGGAATATTCTGCAGGCCCAGCGTAAACAGGCGCTTTTCGCGGCCGTGGAGGCCCAGCAGCACCAATTGCGCGATGTCGCCGAGGCCGCTTTTCAGGGCCACCACGGTGCTGTCGTTCACATATTGCGGAAACTGGTACTGCGTAAATACCCGCGGGTCGGCCTGCCCAGCCAGCTCGCGCACAGCGGTGGGGGTAGGACGCGCCGCCTGCTGCGCGCGCCAGGTCGAGTCCAGCTCGCGCATGGTGCGGGCGTAGAGGTCCTCCACGCGCAGGCCGGTGGTGCGCCGCAGGCTGTTCGAAAACGAGAAGGGATAGAACGGAAAGCGGTAGTACTGGTCCAGCACCCGGCCCCACACCTCGGGGCCGTAGTGCGCTTTGGCATAAGAGGTTAGGTAGTAGCCCAGCACGTACCAGTCGGGCACGTTATCGCGCAGCGAGCCGCTCACTGCTTTCTGATAGCTATAAAGCCGGCCGCTCAGCAAATTAGCGCGCAGGCCCAGGCCGAAATATGGGATGCGCCCGCGCCCGCTACGCGTGAGGGCCGTTTCGGTGCCCACCGCGTCGCCCTCAAAAAACCACTGCGGCACGCCCACCGCCGCCACGCCCAGCCCGCCATCGCCGAGCAGCGGCACCACGGCCCGCCCTACCCCCTGCCGCGCCTTGTCAAACTGATTAACATGCCGAAACTCGTGGACCACCAGCCCGTCGAGCCAGTCCACGGTGCCCAGGCCCTGCCCCTGGTCGGGGGTCGTGAAAAACTCGGCGTGCCGCGGCAGAAAGGTAACGAACGCGTTGCTCACGGTTGTCTGGTTCTGCATGACCACCGCGATGGGCGCGGCCTGCACGCCCAGCGTGCGGCCCTCGGGGCCATGCACGGCTTCCAGCCGCCCGGCCGTGCGCTGCGCCGCCGAGTCGAGCCCCGCCGGAAACAGCACCCGAAAATGCGGACTGCGCAGCTCCTGCCAGCGCAGCGCGGGCGGGTTCTGGCTAATAATGGGCAGGCTTTGGGCCCAAGCCCGTTCGCCCGCCATAACCCCCAGAACCAACGCCAGCAGTACTTTTCGCATGGAGCAAGTTACGGCTAACAGCCTCGGCGAAGACCAATGATGTTGGTACATTACTTAAACAAAAAAGGTGTACCTTCACCCCACGTTTCACCCCTTTTCCCCTTTCATCATGTCTGCCACCGCCACCGCCACCGCCACCAAGTGGGCCCTCGACCCCACGCACTCCGAAGTGCAGTTCAAAATCAAGCACTTAGTTATTTCCACCGTTTCGGGCTCGTTCAAGACGTTCCAGGGCACGGCTCAGAGCGAAGGCGACGACTTCGAGAATGCTCAAGTTGAGTTTACGCTCGACGTAAATAGCATCGACACCAACAACGAGCAGCGCGACGGCCACCTCAAAGGCGATGATTTCTTCAATGCCGCCGCTTTCGCCCAGATTAAATTTCAATCGACGTCGTTCACCAAGACCAGCGGCAGCAACTATAAACTGGTGGGCGACCTCACCATCAAAGACATCACTAAGCCCGTGACCCTCGACGTGGAGTACGGCGGCACGGCCGCTGACTTCTACGGCAACACCAAGGCGGGTTTTGAAGCAACCGGCAAAATTAATCGCAAAGAATACGGCCTCTCCTGGGGCGGCATCACCGAAGCCGGTGCCATCGTGCTCGGCGACGACGTGAAGCTGAGCATCAACGTGCAGTTTATCAAGCAGGTAGCTGCATGAAAAGAGTTAAGAGTTAGGAGTTAGGAGTTAAGAGTTAGGAGTTGGCCGAATCAGTCAACTCTTAACTCCTAACTCCTAACCCTTAACTCTTTTCACGCCGTGCGTTTCAGCCCAATAATGCCCACCAGAATGCAGCCGATGTAGAAGACGTGCACCCATTGAAAAGGCTCCTTCAGCACCAGTGTGTCCACTATTTTGATGCCGACCAGGGCCATGCCCATCCAGATGGCGAAGGCCGTGGAGGCCGGAATGACGTTGAGCGCCTTTGAGAAGAAGAACACGTTGCCCACGCCAAACGCGACGTAGCAAATGGCCGGCACCAGGGTCACGATGCCCACTGAACCCGCGAAAAAGTGCGACCAGTCAATCGCCTTAATCTTGGCGACGCTCGTGTATTTGAGGCTGTAGTTCCAGCACACTTCCATAATGGAAGCGAGCAGCAGGTACAGCCAGGCGGGGTTGAAGCTGAGCGTCAAGATAGGGCGGTGGCAACAGGGCGGGAAGAATCGGCCGGGGCGGCGTTGGGCTGGTCGGGGGGGGTAGGGCCAGTGGGGTGGCCGCCGGGGCGCAGGGCCATAATGGTTTCGGCGGAACTCTCGGGCACTTCCCAGCCTTGCAACACTTTGGCGAGGGGTAGGCGCTCACCCAGCCAGGTCAGCACGCGCCAGCGGGCACCGTGGTAAAACCGGAACAGCGTCGAGCGCTCGGCCAGCTCCTTTTCATCGAAGCGATACACCGAAAACGCGTGTTGCGCGAAGTAATCTTTCGGAAAAGCGTAGGGCAGGCCCCAGCGCTCGGGCTTGCGGTTTTCGGGCAGGTAGGCGGTGCCGAAGAGCCAGTCCCAGACCGCGAACTTGGTCGAGAAGTTGGCGAAATACACTTCCTCGTGGTCGGCGTGGTGCCAGAGGTGCATCTCGGGGCCGTTGATAACATATTGCAGCTTACCCGATTTCACGTTGATGTTGGCGTGAATGTACATGCCCCACACCGCATCAATCAGCGCCTTTATCGGCACCACAATCGGGTTGGCCCCCAGCAGAATAATGGGCGCAAACTCGATAGTCTGGTTGATAATAATCTCCACGATGTGCGAGCGCGAGCCGGCCAGCCAGTCCACCTGCTTGCCCGAGTGGTGCGCCTCGTGGGTGCGCCAGAAGAAGGCGCTGTTGTGCTGAAAGCGGTGAAACCAGTAGATGTAAAAGTCGTGGGTCAGCACGAAAAAGCCCACCTGCGTGGCCACCGGCCAACTGCTCACTAAGTGGAACCGCGCCCCAAAATGTGCCGCCAGCGGCGCGATGATGAACCCGAAAATCAGAATTTGCAGGAAGTAGCTCTGCACCAGCGTGTACCAGAAAAGGTCCACGAACAGCCCTTCACGGAAGAACGGCAAGCCCTTGCGGTACGGAAACTTGCGCTCCAGCACCAGCAAAACTACCACCGCTAGCAATAGTATCGGCGTGGTAATCAGCGTGGTGCGGGCCACGGGATTCAGGCCGTGGTAGAAATGGCTTATCGTCTCTAGCATAACGAGTACTGACTAGTTGGCTTCCCTAACCCTTTCTGGCGAACGAATGTTCTGACGTTTTTAGCCCGCATCCTCTGCGGGCTAAAAACGTCAGAAAAAAGATTTACGCGGCCGTTACCTCGCGGCGCAGGCGGCGCAGGGGCTCTTTCTCGCTCTCATATACCACCTTCACGCCGTCGCCGAGGCCGGCTTCGGTGTCGCGGATGTCGCGCACCATCTTGGCCAGGCCGCCGGGCTCCACGCTGGCCGCGTGGTCGCTACCCCACATGGCGCGGTCGAGGGTAAAGTGGCGCTCCACGAAGGTGGCGCCCAGAGCCACGGCCGTTACGGTGGTGCTCAGGCCGGTCTCGTGGCCCGAGTAGCCGATGGGCGTGCCCGGAAACTGCGCTTGCAGGGTCGAAATCATGCGCAGGTTCAGCTCCTGCGGGGGGCAGGGGTAGGCCGAGGTGCTGTGCGCAATCATCAGCTTGTCAAGGCCAACATGCTTCACGGCGTCGGTAATTTCCTGCTGGGTGCTCATGCCGGTGCTCAGCATGAGCGGGCGGCCGGTGGCGCGCACGCGGTCGAGCAGCGGCTTGTCGGTGAGCGAGGCCGAGGCCATCTTGTACATCACCGGGTTGAACTGCTCCATGAAATCGACCGACGGCTCGTCCCAACACGAGGCAAACCAGTCGATGCCGCGGGCCTTGCAATAGTCGTCGATGGCCGTGTATTCTTCAAGGCCAAACTCCGTTTTGCGCTTGTAGTCAATGTAGCTCATGCGGCCCCAGGGCGTGTCGCGCATTTTCTCCCACTGGTCCTTGGGCACGCACAGCTCGGGGGTGCGCTTCTGAAACTTCACGGCGTCGGCGCCGGCCGTCACGGCCGCGTCGATGAGCTGCTTGGCTAGGTCGAGCGAGCCGTTGTGGTTGATGCCGATTTCGGCAATGATATAGCACGGTTGGCCGGGGCCAATGGCGCGGCTCTTTTTGATTTGAACTATCGACATCTCTGGTACTGAAAAAATGTGAGAATGTAAAAGGTGTGAAAACGCGCGGGGCTTGGATGAAGCTAGCGGGTGAGGTAAGAAAGGTGACGGATTGAAAGAAGAAATATTTTCTCTTTTCCTGCTTTCACAAAAAGCATATTTTCACATTTCTCACATTTTCACATTAGTAAAAAACTACTCCGAGCCCTTATCCACAGGGGTCCTACCCCCCTGGCAGCTAATAATCAGCTCGGCCAGCTCGCGAAAAGCACCGTGGCCGCCCCGCGCCCGGCAGCGGTAGTCGGCCGCCTCGCGGGCAAAAACGGTAGCATCGCCGGGGCAGGCGGCCAGCCCCACCAGCCCCAGAATGGGCACATCGTTGGTATCGTCGCCGATGAAGGCGACCTGCTCGGCCGTGAGATTCAGGCGCGTTAAAATCTCCGCCAGCAGCGGGGCCTTATCCTTGATACCCAAGTGTAACTCCGTGATTTTGAGCTTATCGGCACGCTTCTGCACCGAAGGTGAGCGCTCACCGGTGACAATGCCCGTCTCCACGCCCACGGCGCGCAGGCGCTCCACACCCATGCCATCGCGGATGTTGAAGCGCTTGAGCACCTCGCCGCTTTCGCCGTAATACACGCCACCGTCGGTCAGCACGCCATCGCAATCGGTGAGGACGAGCTTGATGCGGCGGGCTTTAGCGGCTAGTTCGGCGTGCTTCATGTAAAGGTTTGGTGAAATTCTATCCGAAATTAATACACAATCGGCAGTAGCGCGGACACTGCGAGTCCGCCCGTGGTATCGTTGAACGATATTACTAAACAGCTTTCCCACGCGCGGACTCGCAGCGTCCACGCTACTTAAATGGCCGTCCAGCCGCCATCCACCACGAGGTTAGCGCCCGTCATGTAGGCCGAGGCGTCGGAGGCCAGGAACACCACCGCGCCCTGGTAGTCGGTGGGCGCGGCCATGCGGCCGAGCGGTGTTTTAGCGCTATACTGCTTCACAAAAAAAGCGTCCTGGCTATTCTCTACCCCCCCCGGCGAGAGCGTATTCACCCGCACGCCCCGCGTGCCCCAGTAGGCCGCCAGGTAGCGGGTGAAATTCACGACTGCGCCCTTCGTGGTGGGGTAGGACGGTGATTTATAGAAGGTTTGCTCCCCGGCCTCGTTGCGGTAAATGCTCTGGTCCGGCCCCACGAGGCCGTAGGTACTGGCCACGTTAATAATGGAGCCGTGGCCCTGCTCGGCCATCGGCGTGCCGAACACCTGCGCCGCCAGAAAGACGCCCGTCACGTTCACCTCCAACACCTGCCGAAACGTGGCCACCGGGAAATTCTCAAACTTGCTGAGGTCGGCGGCCATCGCCGGGTTCTCAAACATGTCGTTAATGGCCGCATTATTCACCAAAATGTCGATGTGCCCGAATTGCCTGATAATGGTATCACGCGCGGCGGCCAGCGACTCGGGCGAGGTAACGTCCACGGCGAGGGGTAGGTGCACGGCACCGGGCAGGCCGGCGGCCACCTCGCGGGCCTTGTCGAGGTGCAGGTCGGCTACTACCACGTTGGCACCGGCGAGGGCCAGGGCCTCGCAATGCTTCTGGCCAATGAGGCCGCACGCGCCGGTGACGATGGCCGTTTTGTTGGTTAGGTCGAAGAAATTCATGGAAGTATTATCGCCGCCCCACGTTAACCTCACCCCCTAGCCCCCTCTCCTGCGGAGAGGGGGGACTAGCTTCTAGTTTTAGTTTCTAGAAACGACAAGGGTAAGACGGTTTGCAGGGCGTTAAAGCAGCTAGAGCTAAAACTAAAAGCTAGTTTCCCCTCTCTTTTGGAAAGGGGGTTAGGGGGTGAGGTTGACGTGAGGTGAACCGTGCGAACTAACTACTTCGCCTTCACCGGCGCGGCATTGGTCACTTTGCGAAACACGGCTTCCAGCGGCTCGCCTTCCAGGCGGGTACTCACGTCGCCCTTCTCGATGGCGTCTTTGAGCAGGGGTAGGACCTCGCCGTAGGCGGCCAGGGTTTTGGCCACGTCCTCGTCAGTGTGCGAGAAGCTCATGTTGTGGAAACCGCCCCACAGGATACCGCGCTTGAACAGCTCCTGCTGCACGTATGCCTTGGTTTCCAGGGGGTTGCCAGCGCTGGCATCGAAGGTCACGATGCTGCGGCAGTCGTAGCCGTAGCACTTGGTGTAGCTGCTCAGGCCGAGGTCAGCGGCGATTTTGTTGTAGCCTTCTTTCAGCTTGTTGCCCTGGCTGGCCAGGAACGCGGGCACGTTTTTCTCGCGCATCTCGCTGATGGTGGCGATGGTCGCCGCCAGGCTCAGCGCCTCGCCGCCGAAAGTGGTGAAGAAAAACACGTCGTGCTCAAACAGCTGCATCACGTCCTTGCGGCCCGTCAGCAGCGCGATGGGCATCCCGTTGGCGCAGGCTTTGGAGTACACCGCCAAGTCGGGCTTGATGCCAAAATACTCCTGCGCGCCGCCGATGGCGATGCGGAAGCCGGTCCACATCTCGTCAAAAATCAGCAGCGTGCCGTTTTCCTTACAGAGGCGGGCCACTTCGTGCAGGAAATTGTCCTTGGGCGCATCAAAAATGAACGGCTCCAGGATGACGCAGGCCACATCGGGCGTCAGCATTTCCTTGAACGAGTCGAGGTTGTTGTACTCGAAAGCGCTCACTAAGTCCTTGCTTTCCTGCGGAATACCCTTGTCGCGGCTCGTAGTGCCGATGTACCAGTCGTGCCAGCCGTGGTAGCCGCAGCACAGCACATCCTTGCGGCCCGTGAAGGCGCGCGCCACTCGCACCGCCGCCGAGCACACGTCGGCCCCGGTCTTGCTGATGCGGATGCTCTCGGCGTTCGGGATAATCTCGTGAATCAACTCCGCCACCTGCACTTCCAGCTCGTGCATCATTGAAAACGTGATGCCATCTTCGAGTTGCGCCCGAATGGCGTCGTCCACGCGGGGGTAGGCGTAGCCCAGGCTCAGCGGGCCGATACCCATCTGATAATCAATGTATTCGTTACCATCAACGTCCCACACGTGCGAGCCCTTGCCGCGCTTCACGTACTTGGGCGCGGCACCTTTGGTGTACTGGCCCGGCCCCTTGGCGAGGGTCTGGGTAACGGGCGTCATGATTTTCTGCGCGCGAGCGTAGAGGTCGTCGGATTTCTGGAAATTCATAGGATGGGCTTGATTATTCTTTGTAAAAGTAGAACGTCATGCTGACGAAGGAAGCATCTCTACCGCTTCGTTGAACGACTCGGGTGAAGCGGTAGAGATGCTTCCTTCGTCAGCATGACGTTCTATTAGGCTTATGGCCGTTACTCGGCAAATTCGTTTTCGACCACTTTGGTCTTCGCGCCGAAGGTATGCTCTCCGTCGCCCAAACGCTCGCCGATGCGGCGGGCAATGTGCTGGCCGGTAAAGCCTTCGTATTCGAGCACTTCACTCAGCAGGCCGGGCTTGTACCAGCGCTCTTTCAGGGCCAGCGGCAGCACTTTGGCGGTCAGCTCATTTGCTAATAAAAGCTCGGCCAAAATGGAGTAGAGGCCGCCGGTCTGGAAGTGGTCCTCCACGGTCACGACGAGGCTACCCCCCTTCACGACGTTAAGCACGGCGGCTTCGTCCAAGGGCTTGAGGCTGCGCAGGTTCACGAGGCCCACCGAGTAGCCGGCTTCGGTGAGCAAGTCCCTGGCAATCAAGGTTTGCTCGAAGAGCATCCCATAAGTGAGGATAGTAACGTCAGTGCCTTCGGCCACGATTTCGGCCTTGCCCATTTCATACGGCGCGTGCTCGTAAGTGGCGGGGCGGGTGTTCACGCGCAGGTAGGCGGGGTCGGGTGAGGCCCAGATGGCGGGCAGCATGGCCAGCATATCATCCTCGTCGGCGGGCGCGAAAACCGTCATGCCCGGAATGCCGCGCATCAGCGAAACGTCCTCGATGGCCTGGTGGGTAGGGCCGTTGCCATCCGACAAAAAGCCGGGCACGAAAGCGCTGATTTTCACCGGCAAGTGCGGAATGCCCACATCGGTGCGGATAAACTCAAACGCCCGCAGCGTGAGGAAAGTAGCCAGCGCGTGGACCACCGGCACGCGCCCGCGCAAGGCCAGGCCGGCCGCCGCCCCAATCATAGTTTGCTCCGTGATGCCGGTGTCGATGAAACGCGGACCCAGCGGGCCGGGCAGGTTGCGAATAAGGGCGCGGTTTTCGGCCGTCATCACCAGCAGGCGCTCGTCGGCCAGGGCAGTTTCGTGGATAAGCTGTTCGTAATTCATTTCTTAATGACGTAAGAGCTGTTTGTCATTGCGAGCGCAACGAAGTGGAGCGCGGCAATCTTTCCTGGTCGTCCTTGGCATTGAGCTAGTAAACCCAACGTGAAGGAAAGATTGCCGCGCTCCACTTCGTTGCGCTCGCAATGACAGACGAATTAATTAGCGGACGGTGAGGGTTTCGCTGGTGAGCGTGGTGGCCTCCTGGCTGTGCAACTCTTTGAGCAGCTCGACCACCTCGTCGCTGCTGAAGTTGCAGAACCAGCGGTCGGCGCGGCGCTCGATGCTGGGTAGGCCGCGGCCGCGCACCGTGTCGCAGATGATAACGGAAGGCTTGGTATCGCTGAAGGGTAGGGCCGTGAAGGCTTCTTCTAAGGCCGCGAAATCGTGGCCGTCGATTCGCTTTACTACCGCGCCGAAGGCCTCGAACTTGGGAGCCAGCGGCTCCAGCGGAATGAGGTCTTCGGTAGCGATGTTGGCCTGGAAATGATTGCGGTCTACTACGATGGTTAAGTTATTGACCTGATGGGCACTGGCCACCAGCAGGGCTTCCCAGCAAGTACCCTCGTTCAGTTCGCCGTCGCCGGTGATGACGATAACGTGCTGATTCTGGCCGCGCATCCGCGCATCGAGGGCCACGCCCAGCGCCACGCTCGGCAGGTGGCCCAGTGAGCCCGAATGAAACTCCACGCCCGGCACGCTGCGGTTGGGGTGCCAGTAGATGGAGTCATTGGCTTTCAGGTGGTTGGCCAGGCGCTCCTTGGGCATGAAACCTAGCTCGGCGAAGGTGCCGTAAAGGGCCGGCACGTCGTGGCCCTTGCTCAGGAAAAGGTAGTCGCGCGCGGGGTCGGTGAGGTTGCCGGGGTGCACGTTGAGGAAATCGGCGTAGAGGTACACCAGCAGGTCGGCGCAGCTCAGCGAGGCCCCGGTGAAGCAGCCGCCATCGGTGCTCAGGCGCACGATGTGCTCGCGCACGCGCAGAGCTAGGGCTTTTAGTTCGTCTTGTTTTTCGAGGGTCATAGTAAACGTTTGAATCGTTGTCATGCTGAGCTTGCCGAAGCATGACGTTCTTATTAATTTACAATTGCTTTGTATTACCCGCGTCCACCGTCCGCAACTCGTCCAAGTGATTGCGGTACCAGTTCACGCCGGCTAGGTCAGCATTTAAGGCGTAAATGTCTGGCCTTTGTTTTAATAAAGTCAGGATATCAGCCAGCCCAAAACGCGGATTGACTGGATAAAGCGCTTCGTACACGACTTTAATGAACTCATAATCAGCCGGATAGTCGATGGTGAAACGGTGCGACATCGAGTAGTCCAGGCCCGTTTCCCAAACTACGCTGGCCAGGCGGAAGCGGTCGGGGTTCTCCCAGAAGAAGGGGGTAGTGTGCTCGCGCTCCAGCGGGCGGCGGGCTTCGCGCCAGGCCGTTTCGAGGGCCGCGAGGGTCATCACTTCCACGTCGTTGCCGTCGGGGTAGGTGGCGGGGTGCAGGTTGCTCACGAAGTCATACTGGCCCTTCGTCGCCTCAAAAAAGCCGAGGACTTTATCAATAATGGCCGGGTCGATGAGCGGGCAGTCGCTGGGGATTTTTACTACCCCCTCCGTTTCGCCAAAGTGCAGCGCGGCCTGGTAGTGGCGGTCGAGCAGGTCGAGGGCGCTGCCCCGAAATACCTCAATGCCATGCTGTTGGCACAGCTCGGCCAGCGGGTCGTCGCTGGGCTCGTCGGTGGTGATGACGGCCACGCGGCCCGCTAGCCGCGCCTGCCGCACGCGCTCGACCTGGCGCACCAGCAGCGGCCGGCCCACGAGGTCGAGGCTGACTTTATCGGGGAGGCGCGAGGAGCCGCGCCGGGCCTGAATGAGGGTGAGCATACTTTTTGGAATCGTTGTCATGCTCACGAAGAAGCATCTCTGCCGCTTCGTTCGCCTAATTGAATTATTACCCCACGCGAGATGCTTCGCGAGGCTCAGCATGACGTTCATTTTTGATTTCAACCGGCTGATACTGCCGTAAAAACTGCGGCCCCGAGCCTTTGAAACGGCCAAACTGCCGGCAAATGTCGGCGATGTGCTCGGCGCTGGTGCCGCCGTTCTGGATGGGCAGCTTGCGCTGGAGGTCAGCCATGTCGAAGTACGAATGCACCGGAATGCCCAGCGCCAGACCCACGTAAGCCACTGTGCTGTACTGGGTTATTAATTCTACCGAGTTGGCAATCATCTCCTCGGTGTTGCCTTCGGTGTAGATGAGGGCGCTGGGCGGGGCATATTTTTTGACCTCGGCCGTGGCGCGAGCCATGTCCTCGTTGGGATGAAACTTGAAAATCATGGGCCGGCCGGCGGCGATGCGCGTGGCGTGGCGAATGAACTTCTTGCGGTTGTCGCGCCGGAAGGTTTCGCGCATGTCGGTGGTGGCGACGAGCACGTAGCCGCGATGCGGAAAAGTATTCTGCCGCAGCTTTTCTATGTCATCGAAATTGGGAATGCCCGTGACCACGATTTTATCCTTATTAACCCCGATTTTGGCGAAGTGCTCGGCGTAGCCGGGCGAAGCCACGCAGTACACGTCGCAGCAATTATTCATGCCATTGAGCGAGGTGCCGATGGCCAGGATGGGGAAGCGGGTGAATCGCTTCACGAGGCGCGCCCATAGGTGAAGCGGGTCGGTCATGCCCTCCTGCACGAAAACTGACTTGCTGGTTTTCAGCAGGTTCCAGGGCACCACGATGTCGGAGCAGCACACGATGAGGTCGTATTGGTGACGCAGCTCGCGGTTTTCAAAATCGCGGCGCAGCTGGTGCTGGGCCACGTAGCGGTCGGCTTTTTCCTTCACCAGGCCCTGCACAATGGTCTTGTCCAGGATGTTGTTGCGTAGCAGCCACTCGTAGAAGCCGCGCATCCAGCCATCGTAATAGAGCTGGCTGAAGTAGGGTTCATACTCCTCTTCGAGCAACTGCGCCACCCGGTGCATCTGGGTAGTCTGGTTGGGCGAGCCAATAAGGTATAGCGCTTTTTTCACTCGCAAAAGGTAGGTAGGCCTACAAAAATACAACGGCAGCCGAATGACGGACGGTTGGGCGGGGGTAGGAAAACGGGTACGCCGGGTGGCTTGTTTTTACTTTCGGCCTCGTTCCCGTCCAACTTTGCCTTGGTATGCGCTTGTTTTTTCGTTTTTAACGCTTGTGGCAGCCTTATCAGTGCGGGCCGCCGCTGCTCAAACGCCCGCCCCTACCCCCCCCTGAGTGCCCGACCTGGGCAATGGCCAGTACAAAAATCCGGTGCTCTACGCCGACTACGCCGACCCCGACGTGGTGCGCGTGGGCCAGGATTATTACCTCACCTCGTCGAGCTTTAACTCGGCGCCGGGCCTGCCCATTCTGCATTCCCAGGACCTGTGGCAAGCAGGACTGGTTTCTGCACTTCCAGGCCCAGGGCGCCTACGGCCGGGTGGTACACCTGGAGCCCATGCGCTGGCAAAATGATTGGCCCGTTATCGGCCTCGACCCCGACGGCGACGGCACCGGCCAACCCGTGCTCACCCACCGCAAGCCCAGGGTGCCCGGCAGCGTAGCCGTGGCCGTGCCCGCCACTTCGGATGAGTTTGACCACGGCCGGCCCGGCCGGCAATGGCAGTGGCGGGCCAACCCGCAGCCGCAGTGGCTGGCCCCTACCCCCCCGGCTGGCGGCCAGCTGGCGCTGGCCGCCGCGCCCGTGCCCGCCGAAGCCAAAAACCTGTGCCTGGTGCCCAGCCTGCTGCTGCAAAAGATTCCCGCCGAGCACTTTACGGCCACCGCCAAGCTGCTGTTTACGCCCCAGGCCGAGGGCGAAAAAGCCGGCCTCGTGGTGCTGGGCCTGGACTACGCCGCGCTCATGCTCACCCGGCAGGCCAGCGGCCTGCTGCTCAGCCAGACCACCTGCCTGCAAGCCGACAAGGGCACCGCCGAAACCACCGCCGCCACGGTGGCCCTACCCCCCGGCCAGCCGCTGTACCTGCGCGTGGCGGTGCGGGCCGGGGCGCGCTGCTAGTTCAGCTACAGCGACAATGGGCAGCAGTTTACGGCGCTGGGCCCCGAGTTCACGGCCCGCGAGGGCCGGTGGGTGGGCGCTAAAATGGGCCTGTTCTGCCTGAGCGCGGGCGGGGGGGGTAGGGGCCGGCCAGCTGCACGTGGACTGGTGGCGTGTGGCACCTTAAAAGTTCCAAATTTTCTTTACACAATCGATTGCATAGCCCGGCTAGCGGATATTTGCCCTACTTTCGTTTTCCATTCGTTTTTTCCCGCCCCATGCATAAGCTGGCTACCTTAGACTACATCGTCTTTTTCGTTTACTTTCTGATAGTCGCCGGCTACGGACTCTGGATTTATAACCGCAAAACGGGCCACGACGGAACCATTGAGGGCGATTCCAAGGATTATTTCCTGGCCGAAGGTTCTCTGACGTGGTGGGCCATCGGCTCATCGCTGATTGCCAGCAACATCTCGGCCGAGCAGTTCGTGGCCATGTCGGGCTCGGGCTTTAAGATGGGCCTGGCTATTGCGGCTTATGAGTGGATGGCCGCCGTGACGCTCGTTATCGTGGCTGTGTTCTTCATTCCGGTGTATTTGAAGAACCGCATCTTCACGATGCCGCAGTTCCTGCACCAGCGCTACAACGGCACGGTGGCCATGATTATGGCCGTGTTCTGGCTGCTGCTCTACATCATTGTTAACCTGACCTCGATTCTCTACCTCGGGGCCATCGCGGCCAGTACGATATCGGGCCTCAACCTCAATTTCTGCATGTACGCGATGGCGTTTTTCGCCATTATCATCACGCTGGGCGGCATGAAGGTAATTGGTTTCACGGACGTGATTCAGGTGTTTTTCCTGATTATGGGCGGCCTGGCTACCACGTACTTAGCCGTAAATCTGGTATCGACCCACTACGGCACCACGGGCGTGTTCAACGGCCTGCACCTGATGTACAGCCAGGCCAACGACCACTTCCACATGATTCTGCACCGCGACAACCCGAATTACATTGACCTGCCGGGCCTCACGGTGCTGCTCGGCGGCCTCTGGATTGTGAACCTCAATTACTGGGGTTGTAATCAGTACATTACGCAGCGCGCCCTGGGGGCCGACCTGCCTACCGCCCGCGGCGGCCTGCTGTTCGCGGCCTTTTTGAAGCTGCTCATGCCGGTGATTGTGGTGCTGCCGGGCATCGCGGCCTACATTCTGTACAAGCAAGACGTGTTCGGCAGCGGCGAGTTTATGCAAAATGGCGAGCTGAACCCCGACCGCGCCTACCCCGTGCTGCTCAACATCTTACCGGTGGGCCTCAAGGGCTTGTCGTTCGCGGCGCTCACGGCGGCCGTAGTGGCCTCGCTGGCCGGCAAGGCCAACTCGATTGCGACCATTTTCACCCTCGATATTTACAAGAAAGCCATTAATCCCAACGCCTCGGAGAAAACCCTGGTTTCGACCGGTAAAATCGCGGTAGTGGTGGCCATGCTGCTGGGCGTGGTGATTGCCCCGCACCTGGGCATTGACAAGAAGGGCGGCTTCACCTATATTCAGGAGTACACGGGCTTCGTGTCGCCGGGTATTTTCGCGATGTTCATCCTGGGCTTCTTCTGGAAAAAAGCTACGTCGAGCGCCGCGCTATTTGCCACCATCGGCGGCTTTTTGCTGTCGGTGCTGCTCAAGTTTTTGCCCGGCATGGCCAACCTTTCCTGGCTGGCTCCCTACGGCTTTTCGGTGCCCGTCAATGGTGTGTACGAGATTCCGTTTCTGGACCGCATGGGCTTCGTATTCGTCTTCTGCATCATCGGCATGGTCATTATCAGCCTCATCGAGCACGCCCGCGGCGTGAAAACCAACGGCCTCGAAATCGACTCGTCCATGTTCCGACCCAACAAGACGTTCACGGCCGGCGCGGTGCTCATTCTGGGCGT
This sequence comes from Hymenobacter psoromatis, assembly GCA_001596155.1. Classification (NCBI taxonomy): domain Bacteria; kingdom Pseudomonadati; phylum Bacteroidota; class Cytophagia; order Cytophagales; family Hymenobacteraceae; genus Hymenobacter; species Hymenobacter psoromatis. Next base: position 2,975,836 of record CP014771.1, read on the forward strand.
GGTGGTGGCGCTGTACTCGGTATTCTGGTAGGCGAGCAGCAGAAAGTCCGCGTTCCTTTTTTTGGTCTCGCACCACAAAGGCTGCTCCTTGGGGCAGCCTTTGGTGGGTTGGTGGGGTAGCGGCGGGCCGGCCGGCGCGGCAGCGTTTGCCGGGGCCGGTCCCTAAACTTGCTCCTACATTAGGGGAATTGAAAAAGCCATCACCAGCCGGTTTTGGCTGGCCTTTCCGTGGAGCATGGTAACGGCCGCCGCGCTGCAACCCCGGCCCGGTGGGAAGCGCCGAACTGCTGGCTACCTGTCACTTGCCCGTTTCTTCCGTTGCCCCTACCCCCCTTCTTTCTATGCACCTTACCCCACGAGAATCTGAGAAGCTGCTGCTGTTTTTGGCCGGCGAGCTGGCCGAAAAGCGCAAGGCCAGGGGCCTGAAGCTGAACTACCCGGAGGCTATTGCCTTAATCAGCAGTCGCTTGCAGGAAGCTGCCCGCGACGGCAAAACGGTGGCCGAGCTGATGCAGGACGGGGCCACTTTTCTCACGCGCGACGACGTGATGGAGGGCATTCCGGAAATGATACAAGAGGTGCAGATTGAAGCCACCTTCCCCGACGGCACCAAGCTGGTAACCGTGCATCAGCCAATTCGCTAACCCTTAGCCCTTTGCGTTATGATTCCTGGAGAATATTTTGTGGCCCCCGGCGACATTGCCTGCAACGTGGGCCGGCGTGAGGTCACGCTTACGGCCACCAACACCGGCGACCGGCCCGTGCAGATAGGCTCGCACTTCCACTTCTTTGAGGTGAACCGCGAGATGGATTTCGACCGCGCCCTGGCCTTTGGGATGCGCCTCAACATTGCCGCCGGCACGGCCGTGCGCTTCGAGCCGGGCGAGGAAAAGGAAATCACTCTAGTGCAGTACGGCGGCGCGCAGCGCGTTTTCGGCTTCAATAACCTGGTGGATGGCGACATGTCGTGGGAAGGCAGCCGCGAGGCCGGCCTCAAGCGGGCCAACGAGGAGAATTTCAAAAACACCCCTAATTCGCAAGCGTTATGAGCCTGAAAATCAACCGCGTAAAGTACGCGAATATGTTCGGCCCAACCGTGGGCGATAAGGTGCGCCTGGGCGACACCGAGCTTATCATCGAAATTGAGAAGGACTTCGGCACCTACGGCGACGAGAACAAGTTTGGCGGCGGCAAAACCGTGCGCGATGGCATGGCGCAGTCGGCCACTGCCACCCGGCACGAGGGCGTGATGGACTTCGTGCTTATCAACCTGATTATTATTGACCACTGGGGCATTGTGAAGGCCGATATTGGCATTAAGGACGGCCGGATTGTGGGCATTGGCAAGGCCGGCAACCCCGACACGGCCGATGGCGTGTCGCCGAACATGATTATCGGGGCCTCGACGGAGGTGCATAACGGCGCGGGCCTGATTGCCACGGCCGGCGGCATCGACGCGCACATTCACTTTATTTCTCCCCAACAGATTGATTACGCGCTCTTTAGCGGCATCACGACGATGATTGGCGGCGGCACCGGCCCGGCCGATGGCACCAACGCCACCACCGTGACGCCCGGCAAGTGGAACATCCAGAAAATGCTGGAAGCCGCCGAAGACTTTCCCATGAACCTGGGCTTTTTTGGCAAGGGCAACTGCGCCACCGAGGCCCCGCTGACGGAGCAGATTGAGGCCGGCGCGCTGGGCCTGAAGATTCACGAGGACTGGGGCTCGACCCCGGCCGTGATTGATGCCGCGCTACGCGTGGCCGATAAGCTCGACGTGCAGGTGGCCATTCACACCGATACACTCAACGAAGCGGGCTTCCTGGAAGACACCATCCGGGCCATCAACGGGCGCACCATCCACACCTTCCACACGGAAGGCGCGGGCGGCGGCCACGCCCCGGACATCATTCGGGCCGCGTCGTTTCTGAACGTGCTGCCTTCTTCCACTAACCCTACCCGCCCCTACACCGTCAACACCATCGACGAGGCCCTGGATATGCTCATGGTGTGCCACCACCTGAGCAAGAATATCCCGGAGGACGTGTCCTTTGCCGACTCGCGCATTCGCGCCGAAACCATTGCCGCCGAAGGTATTTTGCAGGACATGGGCGTGTTCAGCATGATGAGTTCCGACTCGCAGGCGATGGGCCGGGTGGCCGAGGTGATTACCCGCACCTGGCAGACGGCCGACCACATGAAGAAGCAGCGCGGCCCCCTGCCCGAGGACAAGGACAGCGGCAACGACAACTTCCGGGTGAAGCGCTACGTGGCCAAGTACACGATAAACCCGGCCATTTCGCACGGCATTGCGCATCACGTAGGCTCGCTGAAAGTGGGCAAGCTGGCCGATATCGTGCTCTGGAAGCCGGCTATGTTCGGCGCGAAGCCCGAGATGATTATCAAGGGCGGAATGATTATCGCCAGTCAGATGGGCGACCCTGGCGCGTCCATCCCTACCCCCCAGCCGGTGATGTACCGCCACATGTTTGGCGCGCACGGCAAGGCGCGGCTGCGCACCTGCGCCACGTTCGTGTCGCAGATTTCCATCGACAAGGGCATCGTGGCTGAGTATGGCCTGGAAAAAATGGTGCTGCCGGTGAGCAACTGCCGCAACATCTCCAAGCGCGACATGGTGCATAACGACAAAACGCCCGACATCCAGGTGAATCCCGAGAACTACGAGGTGCGCGTGGACGGCGAGCACATCACCGGCGAGCCGCTGACGGAGGTGGCCCTGGGCCAGCGCTACTTCCTGTTTTAAAGTATACGCCCTCGGAACTACTTAAAGAAGCTGTTTAAAAAGTTGTCAGACAGTCATGCTGAGCTTGTCGAAGCATCTCTGCCACGCCGTTCGCGCGTCGTTCAACGAAGCGGCAGAAACGCTTCGACAAGCTCAGCATGACGTTCTATTTAGTATGTTTAATTGCTTTCAAAACTGCTCCAGGGCCGGGCGCAGGAATTGAGGCCGCTACTTAACAGTCTCACATGATGATAATTACCGAAGTACTGGGCAACGTGGCGACTACCCCCCTGAACGGGCGGCAGTGCGACCCGCTGTCCCTCGAATGGTTTGAGCCCACCAAGCGCATTCTGCGTAAGCACTCGGCCGGCGGGCGCGAAATGGCCATCCGGCTGGTGCGTGAGGGCCAGCGCCTGCACGAGGGCGACATCGTGTGGCAGGACGAGTACACGGCCGTGGTGGTGGATATTCTGCCGGCCGAGGCCATCGTGGTCACGCCCACTTCGCTGCTGCAAATGGGCACCATCTGCTACGAAATCGGCAACAAGCACCTGACCCTGTTCATCCAGGACGACCAGGTGCTGGTGCCCTACGAAGCGCCCCTGTTCCGGTTGCTGGAAGCCACCGGCTACCAGCCCCGGCGCGAAACCCGCCAGCTGCTCCACATGCTGAAAGCCAACGTAGAGCCCCACGGCCACGGCGGCGGCTCGTCGTCGGGCGGCGAGAGCCTGTTTACCAAAATCCTCAATCTGACCACTAAACCCTGAGCCGGATGGCTGCCGCTTATCTGCTGGGGCTGCTCCAGCTGGCCGACCCCATGCTGCCCATCGGGAGCTACGCCCACTCCAACGGGCTGGAAACCTACGTGCAGCAGGGTTTGGTGCATGATGCCCACTCGGCCGCCGATTTCGTGCAGCGGATGCTGGCCGCCAACCTGCTCTATAACGATGCCTCCTACGTGCGGCTGGCCTACCACGCCGCGACCGACGAGGCCCTACCCCCCCTGCTGGCCCTGGACGAGGAATGCACGGCTCTGAAAGGCCCCCGCGAAATCCGGGAAGCCAGCGAGAAGCTGGGGCTGCGGCTGCTAAAAATATTCCGCCCGCTCACGGATTTCCCGCTGGCCACGGCCTACACTGCGGCCATTCAGGGGGGTAGGGCGCGGGGGCATTACTGCCTGGCGTTTGGGCTGCTGGCGCAGCAGCTGGCCATTCCGCTGCCCGAAGCCCTCACGGCGTTCTACTACAACGCCGCCGCCGGCCTGGTTACCAATGCCGTGAAGCTGGTGCCGCTGGGCCAGCAGGACGGCCAGACCATCCTCTTCGGCCTGCATGAGCGGCTGGCCGAGCTGGTGCGCCAGACCCTGACCCTGGACCGGGCGCTGGTGGGCATTTGTAACATCGGTTTCGATATCCGCTGCATGGAGCACGAGCGGCTGTATTCGCGGTTGTATATGTCTTAAGTGGTCTGGCCTCGTTCAACGGCGCGCCTCACCCCCCGGCCCCCTCTCCGAAAAGGAGAGGGGGAGCCTGATGATTGAGTTAAGAGTTAAAAATATAATATTTATTTATTAAATCTTAACTGCGCAAAGCCGGTGTCCCCTCTCCTTTTCGGAGAGGGGGTCAGGGGGTGAGGCGCGCCGTTGAACGAAACCAAAAGCCAGTTTCCACTACTTTTTCCATTCCCAAATTCCTTCGTCCAATGAGTGACCGCACATATATTAAAGTAGGGGTAGCCGGCCCGGTAGGAGCGGGCAAAACCGCCCTGATTGAGCGCCTGTCGCGCCGAATGCTGCATGATTACAGCTTGGCCGTCATCACTAATGACATCTACACCAAAGAGGACGCGGAGTTTCTGGCCCAGAACAGCGCCCTGTCGCCGGAGCGCATCATTGGGGTCGAAACGGGCGGCTGCCCGCACACGGCCATCCGCGAAGATGCCAGCATGAACCTGGAAGCCGTGGACGAGATGGTGCGCCGCTTCCCGCAGGTGGATATCGTGTTTATCGAGAGTGGCGGCGATAACCTCTCCGCCACGTTCAGCCCCGAGCTGGCCGACGTGACCATTTTCGTGATTGACGTGGCCGAAGGCGAGAAAATCCCGCGCAAAGGCGGCCCCGGCATCACGCGGTCCGACCTGCTCATTATCAATAAGATAGACCTGGCTCCCTACGTGGGCGCGAGCCTGGAGGTGATGGAGCGCGATGCACGCCGGATGCGCAACGGCAAGCCCTTCGTGTTCACCAATCTGATGACGCTGGAAGGGTTGGATTCCGTCATTGAGTGGATTCGCAAATATGCCCTGCTGGAGGACGTGGCCGAGCCGGCTTTGGTGCGGTAAGTAACCAAGCGAATGATTAATAAACTGAATTTAACTACGGCCTGCCGGGCCGGCATCACCTACCTGAAGGATGCTTACTGCACCTCGCCCTTCAAGCTGTTGCCGGTGGGTGAGGACCGCCACGACCCGTGGCTGCGCCTGATGCTGATGAGCTCGTCGCCGGGCATCCTCGACGGCGACCAATACGAGCTGACCCTGAACCTGACCGCCAACACCCGCCTGCACTTGCAGACCCAAGCCTACCAGCGCCTGTTTCACATGAAGCAGGGTGCCAGCCAGCACCTGGAAGTGCATATGGCACCGGGCAGCCACTTTTACTACATCCCGCACCCGTCGGTGCCGCACGAGAATTCCATCTTCCGGGGCCACAACGTGCTGCACCTGGCGGCCGACAGCAGCCTGGTGTGGGGCGAAATCGTGACCTGCGGCCGCAAGCACTCGGGCGAAGTGTTCAAATTCACGCACTTCCAGAATCTGACGGAGGTGTACCGCGCCGGCCGGCTGGTGTTCAAAGACCACCTGCTGCTGCGGCCCGATGACGCGGCGATGGCGGCCCTGGGCCAGTTTGAAGGCTTCACGCACCAGGCCACGCTGTTTTGCCTCGGCGAGCAGCCCGCTACCCCCGCCCTGGCCGACCAGGTACACGAGCTGCTGAGCCAGGAAAAAAAGCTGGCCTTCGGCGTCAGCCTCACCGCCCACCACGGCCTGCTGGTGCGCCTGCTGGGCCACGGCGGCGAACAGCTGTTGCGCTGCCTGAACCAGGTGGGCAATCTGGTGCAGGCGCGACTGGCCGCGCCCGTGCCCGCCGCCTCGCTACCCGTCCTAATATAACCCTCTATGAGCAAGGAAATTGCGATGCTCGTAGTGGTGGCCATCACGGTGAGCTGCCTGCACACGTTCACGGGTCCCGACCACTACGTGCCCTTCATCGCCTTGTCGCGCACGCGGCACTGGTCGGCGCTCAAAACCGTGTTCGTTACCATCGTGTGCGGCATCGGGCACGTGGGCAGTTCGGTCCTGCTCGGGATGCTGGGGGTAGGGCTGGGCTGGTCGCTGTCGAAAATCGGCGGCCTGGAAGCGGTACGGGGCGGGGCCGCGGGCTGGGCCATGCTGATTTTCGGCCTGGCCTACACCGCGTGGGGCCTGCGGCAGGCGCAGCTCAACAACCCGCACAAGCACTTCGATGCCTACGACGACGGCTCGGTGTATGTATTTGAGCACAAGTACGGTGACGTAGTGCTGCCGCAGGACCGCCGCAAGGTAACGCCCTGGGTGCTGTTCGTCATCTTCCTGCTCGGCCCCTGCGAGCCGCTGATTCCCATGCTCACCTTCCCGGCTGCCAAAGGCTCCACGGCCGGCGTCGTCATCCTGGTGTCGGTGTTCACCTTTTTCACCCTGGTCACGATGGTCGTCATGGTGATGCTGGGGTATTACGGCTACGCTTTCTTGAAAACTGACAAGCTGGAGCGCTACGTCCACGCCCTGGGGGGCGGCACGATTTTAATCTGCGGAATAGGCATGGTCTTTCTGCAATGGTAGGCACCTCAAACAACCCCTTTCATGGAAACTAAATCAGAGAACTTCCTGATTGCCAACCTCATCGGCATGGGGTAGGCTATGCTTCAGGAAAACAAGTGGACGGGCCTGCTCTTCCTGATAGGCATCTGGTACGGCGACCCGATAATGGGAGTCGCCGTTACGCTGAGCGTGGTCGTCGGCACGGCCACCGCTTTGCTTTTGAAATACGATAAAGCCGAGATTTACAGCGGCTTATATGGTTTCAACGCGGCACTGGTGGGGGCGGCGCTCAACTTTTATTCCGGGACGAGCGCGCTGATATGGGTGTTTATCGTCGTGGCTTCGGCCTTGTCAACAGTGTTGATGCACGTATTCCTGCGCCGGGGCCTGCCAGCCTAAACCTTCCCTTCTATTGTGCTGACGTGGATAGTCATTTACCTGCTGCTGCACGTGTGTGGTGTGCCTTACGTCGTGCATCCGGCCATGCACGAAGACTATAGCGATGCCACGTCTATGACGAGCCACGGCTTTGGCGAGGTCATTTTTCAGGGCGGAGGGATTACGGGCCTGATTTTCTTTATTGCCATTTTCATCAACTCGCCCATCTGCGCGCTCTATGGTCTAGTGGGGGCTATGGTGGGGGCTTCCGCCTTGCACTTCATCAACGAGCCGCAGGCTGAAATCAACTTCGGTCTGTTCAGCTTCAATGGCGTGCTGTGCGCCATCGCCTTTGCCGGCCCCAAGCCTCGCGACGGCCTTTTCGTGCTGCTGGCTTCGACCCTGGCGATGGGCATCAACGCGCTGATGGTGAGGTGGAGCGTCATTTCCCTGACCTTTCCGTTCGTGCTGGCCTCCTGGCTCACGCTGGTGGTGCGGCGGCTGGTGCCGCCCCGGCGGCAGCCCGTAGTCAGCAGCTAGGGAAGCTTCCGAGTGGGCGCGCTCAGCCAAAGTCAGAACGATAAAATGCAGTGCGAAAAGCAGCGGGGCTTACGCAGGGTTTCGCGTATCGTACGCAAATACTAAGCAGGTCTGAGGTCTGGCAATCCCTACCCCCCCTACGCGGCCTGAATGTGGAAGCCGGCCTCCTCAACGGCGTGCACTACCTGGGCAGCGGTGAGCTTTTCGGAATTGATGGTTAGAATCTTATCGGGGTTGGCCGTATCAACCTGCCAGTTGCCGGCACCGGCCTCGCGGTTGAGAGTAGGCGTCACGGCCTTGATGCAGCCGCCGCAGTTGATGTTGGTCTTAAATTTCAGGGTTTGCATGACGAATGGAGTTAGCAGCCACCAGCAAGTAGTGGCTTGTTGACAAGGAAGCTACGTGCGCAGTAGCGCGGACTTTCCAATTCGGGCGCGGGCAAAGCGAACAGGCGGCACCGAACGGCGCGCCCGCCCGGCGATGCTCACTTTGCCCGCGCCCGAACTGGAAAGTCCGCGCTATTTCCTATACCGCTTTAACGTAAGCCAGCGGCGACGGGTGCCCGCCAGGAGGCATAAGATTGCGCCGGAATTATATAACATTCGGGAGTGGGCCCTACCCCTTGCTTGCCCGCCAGCGCTCTTTTTTCACCAAGAGTTTCATCCCACACCTGTGGTACCCACCAAGTAGGTTACCCGCGACGATGTTGCCCGAATTCTGTACGCGACAGGACTAATTGAATGCCGCTATTTTCGCACGCGCATCGTCCCTTTGCGGTTAAGTAAACAGAACTTCTGCCGGCCACCGCGCCGCCCCGCAATATGGACCCTACCACCCTGGCCCCGGCCGCCGCTGCCGGCACCGAAACGGCCACCCTCGACATTGAGGGCATGACCTGCGCTTCCTGCTCTAACTTCGTGGAGCGGGCCCTCAGCCGCACGCCCGGCGTGCAGCGCGCCGTGGTGAACCTGGCCACCGAAAAGGCCACCGTCGATTTCCTACCCACCCAAATTGACCGCGCCGGCCTCCGAGCCGCCGTGGAAGAAGCTGGCTACGGCGTGGCCGAAACGGCCACAACCACGGCCGCCGCCGGCCAGCCCGCCAGCCCCCTGGCCACCGACGACGAGCTGACCGCCCGCAAAGCCGCCGCCTACGCCAAGCTGCGCCGCCGCTTTGGGGTGGCGGTGGCGCTGGCCGCCGTCGTGATGCTGCTGAGCATGACCATGCTGTGGCCCGCCCTGGCAGCGCGCGTTAATATGCCGATGCTCAACTACTTGCAGCTGTTCCTTACCCTGCCGGTAGTGCTGTACTGCGGGCGCGAGTTCTACGTGTCGGCCTGGAACGGGCTGCTGCACCGCACCGCCAGCATGGACACGCTCATTGCGGTGGGCACCGGCGCGGCGTTCGCGTTTAGTCTGGTGGCCACGCTGCTGCCGGGCGTGCTCACCGGCCGCGGCATCCAGCCGCACGTTTATTACGACACCACGGCCACTATTATCGCCCTCATTTTGCTGGGCAAGGTGCTGGAGGCGCGGGCCAAGGTCCAGACTTCGGCCGCCATTCGGGCGCTGCTGGGCTTGCAGGCCCGCACGGCCCGCGTGGTGCGCGGCAGCCAGGAAGTGGACGTGCCCATCGAGCAGGTGCAGCTCGGCGACGTGGTGGTGGTGCGCCCCGGCGAGAAGGTCGCCACCGACGGTATTATTCAGGAAGGCTACTCTGCGCTCGATGAGTCGATGCTGACTGGCGAGAGCCTGCCGGTCGAAAAGAAGGCCGGCGACGCGGTGTTTGGCGCCACCATTAATAAGACGGGCTCCTTTCGCTTTGAGGTGACGAAAGTGGGGGCCGCGACCATGCTGGCCCAGATTGTGAAGCTCGTGAGCGACGCCCAGGGCAGCCGCGCGCCCATTCAGCGGCTGGCCGACCGCGTGAGCGCGGTGTTCGTGCCCACGGTCATTATCATTGCGTTAGCCACGTTCGTCATCTGGTTTGACTTTGCGCCCGAAGCCACCCGGCTGCCGCTGGCGCTGGTCAATTTCGTATCGGTGCTCATCATTGCCTGCCCCTGCGCGCTGGGGTTGGCCACGCCCACAGCCATCATGGTGGGCACCGGCAAAGGGGCTGAGTATGGCGTGCTCATCCGCAACGCCGAGGCGCTCGAAAAAGCCTACCAGGTCGATACCGTGCTGCTCGACAAAACCGGCACCATCACCAAAGGCGAGCCCGCCGTGACCGACCTGCTGCCCCTGGCCGGCCACCAAGCCACCGACCTCCTACCCCTGCTCGCGGCCGTGGAGCACCGGAGCGAGCACCCGCTGGCCGCCGCCGTCGTGCGCTACGCCGAGCTGCCCGCCCACCAGCCTGGCCCCGCCCCTACCCCCCTCGCCACCAGCGACTTTCGCGCCATCGAGGGCCAGGGCGCGGCGGCCACGGTGGGCGGTAAAAAGGTGCTCATCGGCAACCAGCGCCTGTTGCGCGAGGCCGGCGTGGTTATTACCCCCGCGCTGGAGCAGGCCGCTGCCGGCCTGCTGGCCGAGGCCAAAACCGTGCTCTACGTGGCCCTCGATGGCCAGTCGGCCGCCGTTATCGGCGTGGCCGATACGCTGCGCGATACTTCCATTGCCGCCATTAAGCAGCTGCAAGCGCAGGGCCTGGAAGTGGTGATGATGACCGGCGACAACCCCCAAACGGCCGCCGCCGTGGCCGCGCAAGTGGGCATCACGCGGTATTTTGCCGAGGTGCTGCCTGCCGATAAGGCCGGCAAGGTGCAGGAACTGCAAGCCGAGGGCCGCGTGGTGGCGATGGTGGGCGATGGCATCAACGACGCGCCCGCCCTGGCCCGCGCCGACGTGGGCCTGGCCATGAGCACCGGCACCGACGTGGCGATGGAAGCCGCGCCCATCACCCTCATGCGCGCCGACTTGCAGGGGGTAGTAACCGCCATCGCGCTCTCGCGCCACACCATGCGCACGATTAAGCAAAACCTATTCTTCGCGTTCGTTTACAACACGTTGGGTATTCCCATCGCGGCCGGCCTGCTCTACCCCTTCACCGGCTGGACGCTCTCGCCCATGATTGCGGCCGGCGCAATGGCCCTCAGCTCGGTGTCGGTGCTCACCAACTCGCTGCGGCTGCGCAGCTTTTCGGTTAAAAATTGAGGATGACGTTCTTTTAACCTTAATTTATTATGGATACTACCCAACTCCTCGTCACCGCTATCGGCCTGATTATCATGGTCTTCGTGGGCTGGTTTTTCTTCTTGGCCCCGCACCAGCGGGCGGCGGCGGTGTCGTCGGCGGCGGGCGTGCAGCAGGTCGATATCACGGTGAAGGGCGGCTACTCGCCCAACGTGATTGAGGTGAAAAGGGGCGAGCCGGTGCGGCTCAACTTCTACCGCGACGAAGAAAGCTCGTGCTCGGAAGAGCTGCTGATGCCCGACTTTCACATCCGGCGCGACCTGCCAGCCTTCCAGACCACGGCCGTGGAGTTTCTGCCGAAAGAAGTCGGCAAGTTCGAGTTTACCTGCGGCATGCACATGCTGCGCGGCAGCGTGGTGGTGCGGTAGGCACCGGCCCCTACCCCCCTCGCGGCGGCCGAAGGCGGGCGCTTTATTGCGGGAAGTATTGCTGCAAAACGCCCCATATCTTCTCCTCGGTGAGCGGCTTGCTGAGCGTGCCCGCGATGGGCAATTGCCGCACGCGCTCCAGGTCGCGCGGGTGCACCGAGGTGGTGAGCAGCACCACGATGGTTGCCTGGCGCTGGGCCAGGGGCAGGTGCTGGTAGGCCTCCAAAAACTCGATGCCGTTCATCACGGGCATGTTCACGTCCAGCAAAACCAGGGCCGGGCACTTGGGCGTGGCCTCGCCGCACGCTGCCTGCAGAACGGCGAGCCCTAACGCGCCGTTTTCGGCCACGAGCAAGGTATCGGAGACACCCAGGCGCTTGAACAACAAGTTGTTTAGAAAGTTAGTCGTCGAGTCGTCGTCGATTAGCAGCACGCTGGAGAATTTTTTCATACCTCGCATAAAGTCCCGCGCCGCGGGGATGGGTTACAAAATCAGTTGGGCAGCGAAACGATAAAGCTGGAGCCTACCCCCGGCTCGCTTTGCACCGCGATGGTACCCCCGGCATTCTCCACTATTTTTTTGACCATATACAGCCCAATGCCCGTGCCTTCCACGTGCGTGTGCAGCCGCTGAAACAGCCCGAACAGCCGGGCCTGCTGCGCCGCGTCGAGGCCCAGGCCACTGTCCTGCACGCGTAGCTCAACGCTATTATCCTTCAACTCGCTGGTAATACGCACCCGTAACGGGCGGTCGGGAGCGCGGTATTTGAAGGCGTTGCTCAGCAGGTTATAGACCACCGAGCGCAGGTTTTTTTCGGAGAAAGTCATAACCTGGCCGGGCGGCACGGCCACCTCCAGCCGGCCGTGCGCGGCCAGCACGGGGTCCAGGTCGAGCACGACTTCTTCAATCACCTGGCGCAGCAGCACTTCCTGGGCCGGCTGGGCGTGTGCCTGCTGCAGCTTGCTCACCTCGGTGAGGTCGCCAATGGTTTTTTGAAAGCGCTCCACCGCCGCGTGCATGCGCGCCAGAATGGGCTGCACCAGCGCCGCCCGGCGGGCTTCGGCGGGCAGCTCGTGGGTGAGGGCGTGGAGCAGGCCCTCGATGTTGGCGATGGGCTGCTTGAGGTCGTGCGAGGCGGTATAGATGAAATTATCCAGGTCCACGTTGGTGCGCGTGAGCTGGCGATTGGTATCGGCCAGCTCCTCGTTGGTGGCCTGCATTTCTTCGTTGATGGCCGCCAGCTCCTCATTCAGGTTCTGCACCTGCCGGCGGGCCAGCACCTGGGCCGTCACGTCGGTGGCCACGCAGGCAATGCCCGTTTGCCGGCCATCGGCGGCGTGCAGCGGCTGGTACACGAAGTTGAAGTAGCCCACTTCGCCCGGCTCGTGGCGGGCCAGCCGCACGGGTCGCTCCTGAGTGGCGTAGGGTTGGTCAGATTGGCGCACTTCGTCGAGCAGCTCCCGCAGGCCCTGGCCTTGCATCTCGGGCAAGGCCGTGAAAAAGGGCTGGCCGGCCAGGTGCGCCGAGGGGTAGCCCAGCATATCACTCATCGAAGGATTAACCACATCGAGCAGATAGTCAGCCCCCCGAAACACGGCAATCGCCACCGGTGCCTGCTCAAATAATTCGTGCAGACGCTGCTGCGGCGCGGCGCGCGCTTGCCGGGCCAGCACCTGCTCGGTCACGTCGTTGGCATAGGTCACCAGGCCATCAATCTGGCCCTTTTCATCAAAGCGCGCCTGGTAGGTCAGGTCGAAATAGCTATCTTCGACGGGGCCGCCCTCCCTGCGGGCCAGCGGCACCAGCACTTCCTTGCCTTCAAACGGAGTTCCCGTGCCATACACGCCGCGCAGGATGTCTATTATTGGTTGGGCCTCCAGCTCGGGCAGAACCTGAAGCAGGGGTAGGCCCAGCAGCCGCCGGCCCGGAAACAGCTGCTGGTAGCCGGGGTTCACCAGCTCGTATAGCAACTCAGGGCCGCCAAAAATGCAAATGGCTGCCGGCGCGCTCATAAACAGGTCTTCGAACTGGTGCCGCTGGCGCTCCGTGTCGGCCCGCGCCGCGCGCGCGTCCTGGGTGCGAGCCGTCACGCGCGTTTCCAGCTCCTGGTTGAACTGCTGAAGTTGGAGCTGCGCGTGCGTCAGCTCCGCGTTGGCATGCAAAAATTCTTCGTTGCTGGCGTGCAGCTCCTCGTTGATGGCGGCCAGCTCCTCGTTCAGCTCCTGCACCTGCTGGCGGGCCAGCACCTGGGTCGTCACCTCGTAGGCAAACACGAAGATGCCATTGACGGTGCCGCCCAGGTCGTGGCGGGCCTGGTAGATAAAGTTATAGTAGCGCGCTTCCAGCTCCGGCGCGCCCGAGTTGTCGTGGTCGAGCCGCACCGGCATCTCATTGGCCCGAAACGTTTCGCCGGTGCGATACACTTGGTCGAGCAGCCCGAAGATGGGCTGGCCGGCCAGCTCGGGCATTGCCTCGGCAATGGGCTTGCCCACCAGAGGGCGGGTGCCCACCAGGGCCTGGCAGGGCGGGTTCACGAACTGGAACACGTGGTGCGGCCCGTCAAACACGCAAATCATGGCCGGCGCTTCCTGAAACGTTTGGTAGAGCTGCAGGCCCTGGGCCTCGGCGGCGGCAGTGGCCTGCTCACGGGTCTGGCTGTCGCGCGGCTCTACCTCGGCCCGCACCTGCTCCGTCACGTTCGTAAGGGTGTGAATAAGATGACTCACCCGGCCCTGGGCGTCGAGCACGGGCGTGTTGAGGGGCAGCCAGTGGCGCTTCACGAAGTGGCCGGGACGCTCGGGGTCGGGCACTTCGTAGTGCTGGCGGGCCATCTCGTGCGGCAGCCCGGTGGCCAGCACCTGCGCCAGCGAGGCGCGCAGGGTGCGCACGCCCTGGGCCTCGGGCGGGGCGGGGTTGTCGGGAAAGACGTCGAACACGTCGCGACCCAGCAGGTCCGCGCGCCGCGTGAGGGTAGCGGCCAGGTAGGCATCACTCACGGCCTCGATACGCAGGCCTGGCGTGAGCAGCAGGCAGGGCGCGGGCAAGGCGTTGAAAACGGGCAGCAGGGGAGCGAGGTTAGTCGGGGAAGCGGCGGGCATGAAGCAGAAAAGCAGCGCGGTTGAAGCAGAATAATACGACAAGCACCCCCACAACCAAAAATCCAGCCGACTGATTAAAACACTTTTTCCTTCTCCGGCCCTACCCCCCTCGGGACGCCGGGCGAAGGCGACATCGCCACCGCCTGCCCGCCAAGAGCCGGCGGCTGGCCTCAGCCTGAGTTTCTGGCCACTAGGAATTGTGGCACAAAATTATATCGTGCTACTGCTCCAGGCTATCGGTGCTCGCCGGTTGGCAGCAAAAAATCCCTAGGCCGCCAACGCAAAGGAGCCCGTCGATTATCGACGGGCTCCTGGGCATTTGAAACATTTATACTCGGCGCTTTCACGCCTCCGCCACGGCCGGGCGTTGGCCCCTGGGGAGGGGGTAGGGCCGAGGCCAGCGTGACTCTAGTAGCCGGGATTCTGGGTTAGGTTGGTATTCGCGCCTAACTGTTGGTTTGGAATGGGGAAGATGAGATAGGTCGCCGGGCTGGTCTGGGTTCGCTCCTGCACGGGCAGCAAGAATTTACCAAAGCGCACTAAGTCCTGCCGGCGCCACATTTCCAGATACAGTTCCCGACCGCGCTCGTCGAGCAGGGCATTCAGGTCTACGGACGCCAGGGCGCTGGCCGCGCGCGAAGGGTCGGTGCGAATGGCGTTGACCAGGGCCAGGGGGGTACTGCCATAAGTACCCGCGCTGGTGCCGGTGCCACCCCGCAGGATGGCCTCCGCCTTCATCAGCAGTACGTCGGGCAGGCGCAGCATTGCCAGGTCATTGTCGGTTAGCGCGGTCGGGTCGTTCGGAATATCGGGGGCGTACTTATAGGGCCGGATACCGGTCACCTCCAGGTTAGTACCGGTTTCGATAATGCTCACGGCCCTGGTGAATGCCAGCGGGTTGCCTGAGCGGTCAGTAAGCGCAGTACCGGTGGTTAGGTCATACTGCTGGCCAATGAGGAAGCCTACGTTGACGTGCTGGCCGGGGTTGGGTAGGCGGCCGGGATATACGTAGTTTTGGCCCCGGCGCAGGTCGGTGGCCTCAAACTTATCATAGAAATCAGAACCTACGCACGGCCCATTGTAGCCGCTGGGGTTCATATTGTAGTGCGACACGAAACGCCAAAGGTCACGCATAGGTCCACTGCTCACGCCTCCGATATTGACCTGCGTGAAGATATTTTCCGTGCCAATGGCTGAGTTATTAGGCGCGAAGTTATCAAAATAATTAGCCGCGAACTTGTACTTATTGCTGCTGATTATTTGGTCGGCCAGCGTAATAACCTGGTTCATATCGGCCGCGTCGAACGTGGGGGCCGACCGGTCAGCGTACACGCCTTTGTTGATATAGCACTTCATGAGCAGCCCGCGGGCAGCATCCTTAGTAGCCAAGCCTACCGGGCCGTCGGGTAGGTCATTGAGGATGGCGGTTACTTCGCTCATGACGAAGGTCAGCGCCTCCGGGCCCTTGCGCACCCTGGCCAGTTGCGTCACGGGCTCGCCGGGGTCGCGGTAGGGCACCTGGTCAAACATATCCAGTTCCCAATACATGGCCCAGGCGCGAAGCATCCGGGCCTGCGCCGCCTGCGAGGGGGTAGGGCTGTACTGCAGCATGTCAGTAGCCGCGTAGATGGTGCCGTTCACCGCGTTGAACGTGCCCAGAATCTGGGTGTTGTTCGCATCCCAATTTTGGAGGTGCAGTTGCCGCCACACGCCGTTGTCGTCCCAGTCCGGCCCGCGGGTGGGCATAATGCGCTCGTCGGTAGTAACCTCCGACAGGGCAAAGGCATTGGTGGCTCCCTGAAAGGGAACGCGGGCGATGACGTACACCCCGTCGAGCAGTGCCGAAACGTTGATGTTGCCGCCCGTGCTAGCCTTTGTTACGGCGCTTTGCAGGTCTTCATTCAGTTTGCAACTATCGGCCAGTTGCGTCAGGGCTAGTAGCAGGGCCGCGCTTACTATCTTTTTCATATAAAGTATAGGGGGGTGGGTTAGAGAGAGAAATTCACGCCAAACGTGAAGACGCGGGCGGTGGGGTAGCCGGCATAATCAATGGCCACTGAAGGCACGGAGCCCACGGCTTTATTCGTGTTTACCTGGGGGTCGAAGCCCGTGTAGTTCGTGAGCAGGAACAGGTTCTGGCCGATGGCGTAGATGCTAGCCCCTTTGAAAGTCTTGCCCAAGTCGCCGAGCGCGTAGGAAAGCGTCAGGTTGGCCAGCCGCACGTAGTTGCCGTTCTCAATGAAGCGCGACGAAGGGGCCACGTGGTTGCTGAGAGCTTCCTTCACCGCCGACTGGTAGTTGAGCAACGCAATGTTCTTCGAGGCTCCAATCTGCCCTACGTTCAGTACGCTATTGAGCGTGTTGTTGTAGATGCTGCTGCCAAACACCCCGTTGAAGTTAGCCGTCAGCGACAGTTTATCGAAGCGAAACGCAGTGCTCAGGCCCGCCAGCGCCGTGGGGTTGGGGTTGCCTACATACTGCGGGGCACCGCCATCGGCATAGGATGCCTGACCGGTATTAGGGTCGATGCCCAAAAATTTCTGGGTAAAAAACCCGTTGATGGGGTAGCCATTCTGGATTCTTTCTACCGTTACCCCCGATAATCCCTGGCCATTGAGCGCGCCAGTGAGGATAGGCGACGACAGCCCCGACACGTTATTGTGAATGAACGTAGCGTTGGCGTTGATATTCAACCCAAAGCGCTGATTGTTTACCGCCGTCACGCCCACCAGTATCTCTACCCCCTTGTTTACTACCTGCCCAGGCAGGTTTTGCCAGGTTACAGTAGAAGCGCCGGCCGCTGGCTGAATCGGTACGGTAGGAAATAGCAGATTGGTGGTCTGCTTGTAGAAGTAATCGGCCGTAAGCGTCAGGCGATTGTTGAAAAAGGCTGCGTCCACACCCACGTCGTATTGCTGGTCCGACTGCCACTTCAGGTTCGCGTTCGCGTTGTTGGACTGGCTGATGGTGCCGTTATTGCCAAACGTATACTGCGTTTGCGACGAGCCGGCCGGAAACTCCTGGTTGCCGGTGCGGCCGTAGCCCACGCGCGCCTTGAGTTGGTTAACAGCCTCAAACTTAAAGAAGCTCTCCTGGCTGATGTCCCAGGCCGCCGACACTGAGGGAAAGTAACCGTAGCGATTGTTCGCCCCAAACTTGGTGCTGCCATCGGCCCGGAGCGTTCCCGTGAGCAGGTAGCGCTGCTTATAGTTGAGCACGGCGCGCCCAAACACCGATTGCAACTTGCTGTTGGGGTCAGCGTAGGAGTTGATGTTCCGGCCCGCCGCGTTGGAGTACTGAATAACGTTGGTAGGGTCAAGGCCGGCGGGGAAACCACCCGCCGGTCCCAGCCCGGCCAGTTGAGTGGTCGAAAAGTTGAACTGCTGATACTCATAGCCCAGCAGCGCGTTCACGCTCAGGTCGGAAGTTACGTTCCGGTTGAAATTCAGCGTCTGGGTCAACTGCTGGGTCAGCAGTTCATTGGTGGCGATGGAGGCGTAGCCAAAGCCCTGGTAATCCGGGAAAGGCAGCTGCGAGCCAATGGACGTGCGGCGGATACCGGTGCTGTAGTTGGCGCTCACCAGCAGGCGGTAGGTCAGCCAGTCAGTAAACTTGTAGTAAGGCGAGATAGAAGCCAGCGCCGTAGTAACCCGCGAGTTGTCGTCGTAGTATTGCAACTGCGCCACCGGGTTAACGGTACTGCCCTGCACGCTATTGGGGGTGCCATCAGCGTTGTAGAGCGGGTTGGTAGGGTTCCACTGCAACGCCTGCCCAATGAGGCTGCCCTGGAAGCCGGCGTTGTTGGTAATAGGAGCCAGCTGCTCCTGCGTCTGCGTGGCAATGATGTTCACATCCAGGCCCAGGCGCTTGTTCTCTAAGAAAGTCAGATTAGTCGAGAAATTGGCGCTGTACTTCTTGAAGCCGGTTTTCTTCACGATGCCCTGCTGGTCGAGGTAGCCCAGCGAGAGGCGGTAGCGCCCGCCCTCATTGCCGCCGCTCACGGCCGCCGAGTAGTTTTGAAGCGGCGAGGTACGCAGGATGGCCCCGAGCGCATCCACGTCGCCACCCTTGTCGTTGTTGGGGCTGGCCCCATAGTAGGTCAGCGCGTCTCGGTACTGGCTGGCATCCAACACCTTAATGCGGCGTAGAATGTGCGAAAAGCCACCCGAGGCATTCACGTCGAGCCGGGCCACGCCCAGCTTGCCCTTCTTGGTCGTGATGATAACGACCCCGTAGGCCGCCCGTGAGCCGTAGATGGCCGTGGCCGAAGCATCTTTCAAGACATCAATGCTCTCGATATCGTTGGGATTGATAAAGTTGAGCGGGTTGCTGTCGGGCGAGTCGCCGAGCGAGCCGGTAGTGAAGCCTGGCCGGGCCGAGCGGCCGTCGAGCGGCACGCCGTCCACCACGTACAGCGGCTGGCCGGTGCCGGTCACGGCCGAGTTGCCACGAATCTTGATGGTAGCGGCCCCGCCGGGCTGCCCGCTGTTCTGCGTCACCTGCACGCCCGAGGCCCGGCCCTGCAAAAGCTGGTCGGGCGAGGTGAAGGTACCCTTATTAAAGTCCTTGGTTCCCAGTGCGCTCACAGAACCGGTCAGGTCCTGCTTGCGCACCGTGCCGTAGCCCACTACCACCACGTCGCCCAGGGCCTGGGCATCGTCCTTGAGCGCCACCGTCACCGTCGATTTGCCCGTGATGTCGACCGTCTGCTTGGCGTAGCCGATAAACGATACCGTGAGCGAGGTAGCCGTGGCCGGCACTTGCAGCGAGAAGCCGCCATCGGCCCCCGTGCTGCCCCCAATGGAGGTGCCCGTCACGAGCACCGTTACGCCCGGCAGGCCGGCACCGGTGCCATCCACTACTTTGCCCGATACTTCCCGCGCCGTCTGCGCATGGCCCATCAGGGGCAAAAACAGGGTTAGCAGCAGTGCTTTGCGGCCCAAGGAGGAGCGGGCCGCTGGTTGCTCATAGGCCTGGTGAGTTGAGTAACTAGTGTTACGCATGAGTGAAAAAGGTTAAAGTGTGGGAATGCTAACTGAAGCTTACTTGCCTCTATCGAAGTCGATTTCCGGGAACGATTGCGAAAATCTTAAAAATAGACAGTCAAGGAGTTACCAGCTTGGTAGGGCTGCGGTAAAGATAGTAAATCGCGTCGCTCCGAACTGGTTTTTTTATCGTTTTATGACAAAAGAATATTATTTTCTTACTCGTATTATTTGTATGCTCTCCTGTTACTCGGCTCAGCACGCTGGAAAGCACGTTCATCCGGACGGCTTACAAGGGGTATCAAGCAGCAAATGAGTTCATTGAATAATAAATAAGGTGACTTTTCAAAGTTGCATGACCACGGCCTGCCAGGGCTCCAGCGCGAGGGTAGGGCCGGCGGTCAGCGTGGGGTAGTTGTTGAGCAGGGGCGGGCCGTTGGGTTTCAGGCCAGGGGGTAGGGGCCAGGCGCGCTTCTCGGAAGAGAAGTTGAGCACCACCAGCACTTTTTCGCGGCCCAGCGCGCGGGTGTAGGCGTAGATGTGCGGGTTGGCGGCATCGAGCAGCTCATACTTGCCATACACCAGCACCTTGTGGGCGTGGCGCACGGCCACGGCCCGCCGGAAGTAGTTGAGCACCGAGGCCGGGTCCTTGTCCTCCACGGCCACGTTCACCTGCGGGTAGTTGGGGTTCACCTTAATCCAGGGCGTGCCGGTGGTGAAGCCGGCGTTGGCAGTGGCGTTCCACTGCATGGGCGTGCGGGCGTTGTCGCGGGCGCGGCGCTTCTGGTCCTCCATAAAGGCCGCCACGTTGCCGCCCTGGTTTTTCACCTGCTGGTAGCGGGTCTTGGTTTCAATGTCGCGGTAGTCGGCGATGTTGTCAAACTTGATGTTCGACATGCCAATTTCGTCGCCCTCATACGTATAAGGCGTGTCGTGCATGGTGAGCAAAAACGTGCTCAGCAGCTTCGACGAGGCAGCCCGGAACTGCGGCCGGTCGTCGCCCCAGCGCGAGAGCATCCGGGGCTGGTCGTGGTTGCCGAGGTAGATGGTGCCCCAGCCCTTATTGGCAAACACCCGCTCCCACTTCGAATATACCTGCTTGAAATCGAGTAGGCTATAGGTGGGGGGGGTAGGGTTGGGCACGTACTTCACGCCCGTGCCCTCGAAGTGGTAGAGCATGTTCAGCTCCTTGCGGGCGGGGTCCACGAAGTTGAGGGCCTGGTCGCTGGTCACGCCCGCGCCCTCGGCCACGCTCATCACGTCGTACTTGCTGAGCACCTCGCGGTTCATTTCCTGCAAGTAGTTGTGCAGCTGCGGGCCGTTGGCGTAGTAGGTGAAATAGTCGCCGTGGTACTTGGCGGGCAGCGGGGGGAAGGTCGTATCCTTGGAAATAAACGGAATCACGTCCATCCGAAACCCATCAATGCCCTTGTCAAACCAAAAGCGCATCATGCTGTAAATCTCCTGGCGCAGCTTGGGGTTTTCCCAGTTCAGGTCGGGCTGCTTGGCGGCGAAGTAGTGCAGGTAGTAGCTGTTGGTGGCCTTGTTGTAGGCCCAGGCGTCGTCGTTCACGTCGAAGGCACTGTAGCGCTTCGGCGGCTTGCCCTTTTCAGCCGGCCACCAGTGGTAGTAGGTGTAATAAGGGTTGGTGCGCGAGGTGCGGGCCTGCTTGAACCACGCGTGCTCGTCGGAGCTGTGGTTCACCACCAGGTCCATCACCAGCTTAACGCCGCGCTGATGCAGCCCCGCCAGCAGGGTATCGAAGTCGGCCATCGTGCCGTATTCGGGCTGAATCTGGCGGTAGTCCGAGATGTCGTAGCCGTTGTCGGCGTTGGGCGAGGCATAGCTTGGGTTCAACCAGATAACGCTCACTCCCAAACTCTTGATGTAGTCGAGGTGCTGCATAATGCCCTTGAGGTCGCCCACGCCGTCGCCATTGCTATCTTGGTAGCTGCGCGGGTATATCTGGTACACCACCGCTTCCTTCCACCAGGTCTGGGCCGGGCCGGGGTGCCCGGTCGAGTCGGTGGCGGCGGCCGGGGCGGCGGTTGTGGTTGTGGTCGCGGCCGTTTCCGTCTTTTGGCTTGCCTGGCCACAGCCAGCCAGGCCCAGCAGCAGGGCACCGCCCGCCACTGGCAGCTGCCAGGCACGGCGCACAAACCGGCTAAGAGCGGTAACCCTACTGGGTAAGAAAAGAGGTGACATGCGGCGTACGAAAGGGGGTAGGAAAGAGAACTGGCAGATTATTTAAAATACAGATTATCAGACCACTGAATTAGCCAGAGCCAGCACCTGCGCCGCCGAGATGGCCGGCGTAGCGCCCTGGTGGCTGGCCACCAGCGAGCCCGCCGCGCAGGCAAAGGCCAGGTAGTCGGCGGGCGGCTGGCCGGCCAGCCAGCCTTTGAGCAGCGCCGCCAGAAAGGCATCGCCGCTGCCAATGGTGTCCCGCACCCGCACCACCAGGCCGGGGCTGCGGTAGAGCTGCCCGCCCACCCACAGCGCCGCGCCGTCGGCACCCTTGGTTACGCACACGGCTTGCAGCTGAAAGCGGGCGGCCAGCCATTCCAGGGCCGTTTCTTCGGCCGGGCTCACGCCAAACCAACCCAGCAGCTCGGCCAGCTCGTGGTGGTTGAGCTTCACCACGTCGGCCTGCCGCAGCAGGTAGGTCACCACGTCGCGCGAGTAGTGGGGCGCGCGCAGGTTCACGTCGAACACCCTGAGCGGGGCCTGCTGAAGCAGGCGGTACAGCGTTTCGCGGGTGACGGGGCTGCGGGCGGCCAGGCTGCCAAACACAAAGGCTTCGGCCGTTTCGACCAGCGCGCGCAGGTCGTCGTGGTACTGAATATAGTCCCAGGCCACGGGCTGCACTATCTTGTAGGTCACCTCCTGGCTGTCGCTCACGTTGGCTTTCACTACTCCCGTCAAGTGGGCTTCACCCTGCTGAATATAACTGATAGTCAATCCCTTGCCCGACATGAAAGCCAGCAGCTCGGTGCCCAGGTCGTCGTGGCCCACGCGGCTGATAAGCTGGGCTTCCAGGCCGAAGTTGCGCAGATGCACCGCCACGTTGAGCGGCGCGCCGCCGGGCTGCTTGCCGGTGGGCAGCACGTCCCAAAGCATTTCTCCAAAGCAGACGACTGGCATGGGGTAGGTAAGTAGAGGTGTGGTAAATAAATGAGCAGGAAAACCGTCTGTCATTGCGAGCCTGCAAAGCAATGACAAGATTACCTGGCAGTTCCTAGTGCATAACCAACGCTCTTTCTACGCCCTCCAAACTGGTGCCTTTGGTTTCGGGCATGAAGCGCAGCACGAATACCAGCTGCAAAACCATCATGGCCGCGAAGAAGGCGAAGGTGCTGCCGCCGCCCAGGTGTTCCGAAAACCAGGGGAAGGTGAAGGCGACGACCGTGGCCATGACCCAGTGGGTGGAGCTGCCCAGCGCCTGGCCGCTGGCCCGCACGGCATTAGGAAAAATCTCGGAGATGAAGACCCAGATAACCGCGCCCTGCGAGAAGGCAAAAAAGGCGATGTACAGGAACAGCAGCACCGGCACGCTGCCAAACTGCTGCGTGTAGAAGGCCCGCGCCACCAGCCCCAGCGTGGCAATGAGGCCCACCGAGCCCACCAGCATCAGCGTGCGCCGCCCAAACCGGTCAATCAAATTGACGCCCAATAAGGTGAAGATAAAATTAACCAGCCCAATGCCCGCCGACGACAACAGCGCCGCGTCCTGGCCGCGCCCGGTCATCTCAAAAATGCGCGGGGCGTAGTAGATAATGGCGTTGATGCCAGACACTTGATTGAAAAACGCGAAGGCCATCGCCAGCAGCACCGGCGTGCGGTACTGCGGGCTCCAGAGCGACTCGCTTTGCCCGGCATCGTGGGCCTGGCTGGTGAGAATGGCGGCCACCGTGGCGTCCACGTTGGTGGGGTTGATAATTTGCAGCACGTCCCTACCCTCCTCCACACGGCCGTGCAGCAGCAGCCAGCGCGGGCTTTCGGGCACCCGAAACAGGAACAGCAGAAACGCCACCGCCGGCGCGGCCTGCACGCCCAGCATCAGGCGCCACGAGTGGTCGCCCACGAACCGGGCCAGCAGGTAGTTGGAGAGGTAGGCGGCCAGAATGCCAAACACGATATTAAACTGAAACAAGCCCACCAGCCGGCCCCGCGAGTCGGCGGGCGAAATCTCGGAGATGTAGAGCGGGGCCGTCACCGACGAGGCCCCTACCCCCAGCCCGCCCAGGAAGCGAAACACCAGAAACGCCACCCAGGCCGGGGCCAGCGCCGCGCCCACCGCCGACACCAGGTAGAGCACCGCAATCCAGCGCAGCGTTTGGCGGCGGCCCAGCCGGTCGCTTGGCAGGCCGCCAAACATGGCACCCAGCACCGTGCCGATGAGGGCAATGGAAATGGTGAAGCCGTGCTCCACGGCGCTCAGGTGCCAGAGCTGCTGAATGGCCTTTTCAGCCCCCGAAATCACGGCCGTGTCGAAGCCAAACAGGAAGCCCCCGAGCGCCGTGACAATGGACCAGAAAAGAACTTTGCGCTTAAGCATGGGGGTAGGAGCCAAAAAATGCTGCCCCAAAAGTCGGCTCTACCCCGCGCCCAGGCTTGCTGGTTTGTTTCAAATACTTGCAGGAATCTTACAAGTCATTTATTTATCGTCAATCGTTTGATAGTTAGCATACTACCTAATAACTCCTACCCCCTCGCCAGCGACTGACTTCCACTAATCCTGCGACACTTGCAGAATTTCATCAGGTGCGTGACGTGAGGTGCAGGGCGCGAAACTCGGAGGGCGACACCTGGTACTTGGCCTTGAAGGCGGTGGAGAAGTAGGAGGGTGACGAGAAGCCCGTTTGGTAGGCCACTTCGGCAATGGTGCCGCCTTCCTGCAGCAGCAGCAGCCGGGCTTTGGTGAGCCGAATGGTCTGCAGGTAGTCCGTGACACCGGTGCCGAGCAGGGCCTTCACCTTGCGGTAGAGCTGCATCTGCGACACGCCAAGGCTGCGGGCAATGTCGTCCACGCTCAGGCCCGGCTGGTCGAGGTTGGCCTCGATAATGGCGGTGAGGTCGGCCAGAAACTTCTGGTCCACGCGCTGCGGGGCCACGGTGGCGGTGTCCACGCTCAGCTCGCGCCGGAAGTGCTCGCGCTGCTGGTCGCGGTTGCGCAGCAGCGTGCGCAGGCTTTCGAGCAAAAAGGTCGGGTTGAAGGGCTTGGTGAGGTAGAGGTCGGCCCCGGCCTGCACGCCGGCCACCTGCTGCTCGGGCGCGCCGTGGGCCGTGAGCAGCACCAGCGGAATGTGCGAGGTGCGCCAGTCGCCCTTGAGCGCAGTGGCCACCTGCAGGCCGCTGAGCTCGGGCAGCGCCACGTCGCACACAATCACGTCGGGAATCGCCTCCGTGGCCAGGCGCAGGCCGGTGGCCCCATCGGCCGCGGTGCTCACCTGAAAATATCCTTGCAGCCTCTCCACCAGGAAGTTGCGCACCTCGTCGTTGTCCTCAATGACGAGCACGGTGGCCGTGGCGGGGGTAGGGGCCACCGGAACGCCGGGCTCGGCGGCGTCCTCTTCCAGCTCAAGGCCTACGTGGGGGGTAGGGGCCGCGCTGGCTTCCTGCCAGCCCGCCGGGCGGGTCAGGGGCAGCGTTATGTCAAAGGTGCTGCCCTGGCCCGGCTGGCTCCGAAACGAGAGCGTGCCCTGGTGCAGCCGCGTGAGGCCCTCGGCCAGCGCCAGGCCCAGTCCCGAGCCATTGGCCGACGGCTGGCGGCCCTGGTAAAACCACTCCAGCACGTGCGCCTGGTCGGCCTCGGCAATGCCCCGGCCGTTGTCTTCCACGCTGATGCGCACGGCGTCGGCGGCTAGCACGGGCTGCATGCTCACCGTAATCCGGCCGCCGTCGGCGGTGTATTTGAAGGCGTTGGAAAGCAGGTTGAACAGCACTTTATCCAGAATGTCGCTATCAAACCAGAGACTGATAACCGGCTCGGCGGGCAAAAACCGGAACGTGATGCCGCGCTGCCGGGCAGGCTTCTCAAACACGTCCATGATTTCGCGCACGAAGCTCACGAGGTTGCCCTCGCTGGCGCGCACGGCCATCTTGCCCACGTCGATTTTGCGAAAATCCAAGAGCTGATTCACCAGTTGCAGCAGGCGCTGGGTGTTGCGGCGCACCAGTTTCAGGTCGTGGCGCTGGGCGGGCGAGAGGTCGGCCGGGCTGGTCAGCAGCTCCTCCACCGGCCCCAGAATGAGGGTGAGCGGCGTGCGCAGCTCGTGCGAGAAGTTGGTAAAAAACCGCAGCTTGGCCTCCGACGAGCGGCGGCCTTCCTCGGCCAGTTCCGCAATCTGGTTGCGCTGGGCGCTGATTTCGGCATTCTGCCCCTCCAGCGTGCGCCGGATGCGCCGGTTGAGACGCGACGAGCGCCAGGCCAGCGCGCCCAGCAGCACGGCCCCCAACAGGCTGGCCAGCAGCAGATACACCGTCGTTTTCTGGGTGGCGTAGCGGTGCAGCTCCAGCTGCAATTGCTGCTGCTGCTGCCGAATATCCTGGCGCTGGGTGGCCAGCTGCTCGGCCTGCGTGCGCACGGCCCGCACGTTGGCCGAGTCAATGACCATCGTGCCCAGCAGCGTTTCCTTCTCGTAGGGCTGGCGGCGCAAAATGCGCAGGGCCGTGCGAATGGCTTGCTCGCCGCCGGGGGGGTAGAGCAGCGTGGCCTTCAGCGCGCCGTCTTCCACCAGCCGCAGGCCGTTGCCAGGTCCCGGCAAGCCATCGACCCCAATAATGCGCAAGCTCTTCATTCCCAGCTGCTGAGCCACCTCGTGGGCGGCCCGCGCCATTGGGTCGTTATGGGCAAAAATCAGGTCCACGTCGGGGTGGGCGCGCAGCAGGGCGGGCAGGCGCTGCCGCACCAGCTCGGGCCGCCAGTTGCCATCGAGCCGGGCCACGAGCTGCAGGGGGGGTAGGCGGCCAGCGCCTCCATAAAGCCCAGGTGGCGGTCGGCGGCCGGCGACGAGCCCGGCGTGCCCAGAATTTCGAGCACCCGGCCGCGCTCGCGCAGCAGCTGCGCGGCGTAGTGGCCGGCCGTGCGGCCCACCTCCAGGTTGTTGCCGCCCACGTAGGCCGTGTAGAGCTGCGAGGTGGTGCGCCGGTCGAGTATCACCACCGGAATACCCTGGTTATAAGCTGCTTCGGCCAGCGCCGTGAGCGGCCCCGACTGGTTGGGGGAGATAATGAGCAAGTCCACTCGCTGCCGAATCAGCTCCTGCACCTGGCGGCGCTGCAAGTCGCTGCTATTGCGCGCGTCCAGCATCTGAAACCGCACGTTTGGGTAAAAGCTCAGCTCCTTTTGCATGCCCGCCAGCATGGCCCGGCGCCAGGCATCGCCGGTGGTGCACTGCGAAAAGCCAATGCGGTACGTAGGCTCTTGCGGCACCGGGGCGCAACCGGTCAGCCCCAGCCCCAACAAGCAGAATAGCCGCCAACAGCGCCAAATGGGTAGAAAACGGGTGTGCAAGGGGATGGTAAAAGACAAGGGATGCGGGCGAAAAGAATAAGCAGCTGATTACGAGCTGATAACCAGCCAAATATCAGCTAGCCAGATGGTCAACTCAGACTATTTGCTGACAGTTGACGGCTCGTAAGATACTATAGAAATAAATTGACCGGAATTTACTTGGCCTTTCATTAGTCAGTAACCACTTACACACTAAGGATGTTGAGTGATACGCTAGCCGCGCCGGCCCGACGGGCGGGCAAGTAAACCGGGTGCCTTCGCGCGCTTACTTTTGGCCTGTTTAGTCCTCGCCAGCTAGCCGGGAGCGCCCGCTGGTCAGCAGCCGGCCCACGCCGCGCTTTACCTTATTCTCGCATGTCCTTTCCCACCTGCTCCCGCTTGCTCGCGGGCCTCTGCGGCCTGTTGCTGCTGGCCGCCCGGCTGCCCCTCGCCGCCCAAACCGCGCCCGACCCCTGGCACATCAGCGCCGACAAAATTGACCCCGCCAACTACTACGGCGTGACCGTGGCCAATGGCATGATTGGCCTGGTGTCGTCGCCGGTGCCTTTTCAATTGAAGAACGTGGTGCTGGCCGGGGCCTACGACCAGTACGGGCGGGGTAGGGTCAGCAATTTTCTCAATAGCTTCAACCTGCTCGATATGTACCTGGAGGTGGACGGCCATCGCCTCAATGCGCAGGATGCCAGCAACTTCCGCCAGGAGCTGGACATGCGGCGCGCGGCCTTCACCACCACTTTCGACTACCAGGACAAGGCCACCATCAGCTACACGTACTACGCCCTGCGCCAGCTGCCGTTCTCGGTGCTGCTCGACGTGCGCATCGTGGCCAAAAAGGACGTGGCCCTCACCGCCGCCAGCGTCATGGATGCCCCCGACGCCCTGCGCGACGTGCAGAACTACTACAACGAAATCGACCGGCCGCACGCCACGCTTAGCCTGCTCACGTCGTCGGCCAAAAGCCCCACCGGCAAGTTGCTGCTGTGCGCCAGCACCAGCTTTTTATTTGAGGAGCCGCACGGCCAGGAACCCCGCATCATTCATGAGATGTGGGACAACAATATGCACCTGATGAAATTCAGCAAGGCGCTGAAGGCCGGCCAGACCTACGCCTACGCCGTGGTGGGCTCCAGCATCACGTCGGCCCAGCACCCCGACCCGCTCAACGAGGCCGAGCGCCTCACCATCTTCGCCCGCCTCGAAGGCCGCCAGCGCCTGCTCGATTTCCACGCCAAAGCCTGGAAAGAGCTGTGGCAGAGCGACATTGAGGTGACCGGCGATGCGCAGGCCCAGCAGGATATCCATTCCATGCTGTATCATCTCTACAGCTTTTCGCGGGCCGGCACCGACTATTCGCCCTCGCCGATGGGCCTCTCGGGCCTGGGCTACAACGGCCACGTGTTCTGGGATGCCGACCTGTGGATGTTCCCGGCCCTGCTGGTGATGCACCCCGAAATCGCGAAATCACTGGTCGAATACCGCTTCCGCCGCCTCGACCTGGCCCGGCGCAATGCCTTTGCCCACGGCTACCAGGGGGCCATGTATCCCTGGGAAAGCGCCGATTCGGGCGTGGAGGAAACGCCGGTGTGGGCGCTCAGCGGGCCGTTCGAGCACCACATCACGGCCGATGTGGCGCTGGCCGCCTGGCAGTACTACTCCGTGACGCAGGACAAGGCCTGGCTGCGCGAGAAGGGCTGGCCCATCCTCTCGGCCACCGCCGACTTCTGGACCAGCCGCGTCGAGCGCAACGGCCCCGGCCACTACGACATCAAGAATGTGGTAGCCGCCGACGAGTGGGCCGAAAACGTAGACAATGACGCTTTTACCAACGCCGCCGCCCAGGTTAATTTGCAAAATGCCACCGCTGCCGCCCGGCTCCTGGGCCTGCCCGCCAACCCCGACTGGCTGCTCGTGGCCCGCAACATCCCGCTTCTAAAGATGCCCGACGGCGTAACCCAGGAGCACGCCACCTACCACGGCGAGGGCATCAAGCAGGGCGACGTGAACCTGCTGGCCTTCCCGCTCAACGTTATCACTACCCCCGCCCAAATCCGCAAAGACCTGGAATATTACTCGGCGCGCGTGCCCAATGAGGGCACGCCGGCCATGACGCAGGCCATCTTCGCGCTGCTCTACGCGCGCCTCGGCGACGGGGCCAAGGCCCAGCATTTTTTCCAGGATGCCTACCTGCCCAATCTCCTGCCCCCCTTCCGCGTCATCGCCGAGACCAAGGGCGGCACCAACCCCTACTTCGCCACGGGCGCGGGCGGCGTGCTGCAGGCCGTGCTTATGGGTTTTGGCGGCCTCGACATCACGCCCACCGGCATCACGCAGCGCAAAACTGCGTTGCCCACCGGCTGGCAATCGGTCAGAATAACGGGAGTAGGGCCGCAGCACAAGACGTATTCTAACGCTAAGTAGCGCAGTAAGTGCCTGCTGTTACGCGGAGGGCGATACGCCGTACGTAACAGCAGATACACCCATCAAGGCCATCAGCAAGGAGAAAGCCCCGCCGGAAAACCCGAACGGGGCGCTTGCCTTTTTCCTGTCAACATGCAGCCGGGCGAAACCAGGTTCGGGCGGGGCGGGCGTATTTTGCTGCCGTGTTATTTCGCCGCCATGCTTCCGCCGTTCCTGCCGCCGTGCTCTCCGACCAGGAAGTGCTGGCGCGCTACCGCCAGGGCGGCGACGTGGCCGCGCTGGGCGTGCTCTATGAGCGGCACCTGCCGGAGGTGTTTGCCGTGTGCCGCCGCTACCTGGCCCCGCCCGACGAAGACGCGCAAGATGCTGCCATGCAGCTCTTTGAGCAATTGGTGGGGAAGCTGCGCAGCCACGCGCCCGACAATTTTCCGGCCTGGCTCTACACCACGGCCCGCAATTTTTGCCTCATGGAGCTGCGGGCGCGGCAGCGCGGCACGGCCAGCGGCGGCCCGCTGGTGCTCATGCCCGAGGCAATCGATGTGGAAAACGCGGCCGCGCGGCATCTGCCCGATGCCGGCACCGAGGCCGAAGCAGCTCAGCAGCACGAGGCCGACCTGCAAGCTTTGGAGTCGGCCATGATGCAGCTGCCGCCCGAGCAGCGCCGCTGCCTGGAGCTGTTTTATCAGGAAGAAAAATCGTATCAGGAAATAGTGGCCGCCACCGGCCTGCCCCTCAACCTCGTGAAAAGCCACCTCCAGAACGGCCGCCGCACGCTCAAGCGCGGCTTGGGCAAGGAACTGAGAATGAAGAATGAAGAATGAGGAATCATGGTTAAGGAAGCTATTTGGGAAATCACCCGTTCGTCATTCCGAGCTTGCCGAGGAATCTCGCGCGCATCGTTCGGATATCGTTCAACAGTGCGGGCGAGATTCCTCGGCAAGCTCGGAATGACGGGCGAGTGACTTTTTTTATTTCCCGAACAGCTTTCCTGTCTTCCTACCCCTTTTGCCACCCATCAGCTCCCAATCTTTAATTCTATAACATGCTGCCCACCAACCCGCTGCTGAACGCCACTGCCCCGGCCGGCCCGCACCTGCCGGTGGCGCTGCTGCGCCAGTATGCGGCGGGCACGCTGGCCCCGGCTGCCCAGCACCGCGTGGAAGCTCACACGCTGGCCTGCGCCCGCTGCGCCGACATTCTGGAGGGACTGTTGCAAACGCCGCCCACCACCACCGACCAGGCCCTGGCCCAGTTGCAGCAGCGGCTGCGGCAGCGCGTGCAGCAGCAGGCGGCCCCGGCGCGGCTGGCCCAGCGGCCCCGGCGGCACCACTGGCTGGCGCCGCAGTTAGCCACGGCGGCGGCCCTGCTGCTGGCCATGCTGGCGGCGGGCTGGTGGGCGTGGCAGCAGCGGCAGCACCCCGCGCCACCCGTGGCCCGCGTGGCACCCCGCCCCGCGCCGGCCCCTACCCCCCCGGCCCCGGCCAACGCCCCCATCCCCGCCGCCGAAGTGGCCTCGGTGCCGCCAGTCGCTATGGCGCGCCCCGCCACGATAGCCGCCACCACGCTCCCGAAGCGGCACGCGACTGCCGCGCCCGTGGCGGCGGGCCGGGTGGCCACGGGCCATCCGAATGCCTCTTTGCCCGCTGCTAGCCAAGCGGTTGCAACTGCTGCCGCACCAGCAGTCGCTACTGCCGACTCAGCAACAAAGTCGCTTTCGGAAGTAGCGGTAGTCCCTACCCCCCCTAGCCCGGCCAGTGAAGCTACCGCGCGGATGCGGGCGGCCATGCCGCCCCCCCCGGCGCTGGCGGCCGCGCCCACGGGGGGCTACGTGGCCCTGCGCGAGTATTTGAAGAAAGAGGCGGCCGAGTTTGAGCCCGACACCCAGGACGGGCCGCGCCGCACCGGCCGCGTGCTGGTGCGCCTGCGCATCGGGGCCGATGGCAAAGTGGAGCAGGCCGAAGCCGTGCGCAAGCTGCGCGCCGACTACGACGCCGAGGCCATCCGCCTGCTGCGGGAAGGGCCGGCCTGGATGCCCGGCATCAGCGGCGGCCGGCGCGCGGCCCAGACGATTGACGTGCCGGTAGAGTTTGAGTAGAAAGGAGCTTAGCACGTCATTCCGCTAGCCCGTCATCCCGCCAGAACGTCATTCCGAGCTTGCCGAGGAATCTCGCGCGCATCGTTCGGGTATCGCTCAACGATGCGAGCGAGATTCCTCGGCAAGCTCGGAATGACGTTCTGGCGGAATGACGGGCTACTGGATTTTCACATCTTCATGCCGGCTTTGAAGGAGCCGTCATTCACCGTTTTCAGGAACTTGGTGAGGCCGGCCATGTAGGTCGGCTGGTCGTCGTACATGGCCATGTGGCTGCCCTGGGGGCAGATGAGCGAAGCGCCCTGCTTGACCTGGGTGGCAATCCAGGCCATGTGCGCCGGGTCCATCGTGTCGTATTTGCCGCCGATGCTGAGGAAGGGAATCGTGAGCTTGGGCAGGTCTTTGGTGCGGTCCCAATGGGTGAGCTTGCCCGAAATACCGAACTCGCTGGGGCCCTGCATAGTCACGTAGAGCGACTGGTTAATCTTGCTCATGGCGCGGGTCACGGGCTCGGGATTGGGCACGATGCGGCACAGGTGCTGGGCGTAGAAATTGGGTTCCAGCAGGCCCATGTAGCGCGGGTTGCTGAAGTCCTTTTTGGCCTCAATCTGCCGGATTTCCTTGAGCACTTCGGGCTTCAGCTGCTTAGCCAGCACCTCGTCGGCGTATTTGCCGTAGGCGGGGCAGCTCATCATCATATTGCTGATGATGAGGCCCTTGAGGTTTTTCTGGTATTTGAACGCGTACTCGGCCGCCAGGATGCCGCCCCAGCTGTGGCCCAGCAGGTAAAAGTTATCCTTGTTCAGATGCAAGGCCTGGCGCACCTGCTCCACCTCCTCCACGTAGCGCGGCAGGCTCCACATGCTGGTGTCGTGGGGGTTGTCGGAGTTGCCGCAGCCAAGCTGGTCGTAGTAGATAAACTCGATGCCCTGCTGCGGCAAAAAGCTCTCCATGCACTCAAAATACTCGTGCGTGGCCCCCGGCCCACCGTTGAGCAGCAGCACTTTAATCTTGGGGTTGTTGCCGAACTTCTTGGTCCAGACGTTG
Organism: Hymenobacter psoromatis; assembly: GCA_001596155.1. NCBI lineage: Bacteria > Pseudomonadati > Bacteroidota > Cytophagia > Cytophagales > Hymenobacteraceae > Hymenobacter > Hymenobacter psoromatis. Next base: position 3,008,077 of record CP014771.1, read on the forward strand.
AATTTCCCCTTGGGGGTGGTGATGGGAATGACCTGCACGCCGCCGGTTTTCACCCCGCTTTCCACGGCCGGAAAGTAGTTGGCCGGCATACTCGTGGGCGAGGCCGGGGCTTCGGCGGTAGCGGGGGTTTGCGTTTGGCCGCAGCCGGCCAGCAGCGCGCCGCCGAGCAGCGTGAGCGCCAACTGGCGCAGAGAGAAAAAATTGGTCATCAGACAGTTCACGAAAAAACGAGGGGGTAGGGAATTACAAAAAAACGCCCGGCTCACAGCGCCTTGGGCGTAGCCACCGCCGCCGCCTGTTTCACCTGCCCGGCAAAGCGGTCGATGGCGGCGGCGGTGCGCTGTATCTGCTCGTCGGCCTCGGCCCATTTGCGCTCCTCCACTGCCTCGCGGATGCCGGGCATCGTTTTCACGCCGTAGCCGGTGTAGAAGCCGGGCGCGTAGAGCTGGTGCCGGTACCAGGGCCGGCGCGGCAGGCCTTCTTTGCTTAATAATTGCTGCTCAGCCTGATACAGGAGCTGGTCGAGGGCTTTTTGGCGGTCGGCGGGCAAGGGGTTTTGGCGGGCCTGCTCGTAGGCCTGGGCGCTCTGGGCCAGCTTTTGCAAGGCGGCATCGAGGGGCGCGAAGTTGAGCTGGGGCACCGCCGCCTGGGCTTTGGGGGGTAGGGTGGGCTGGCTGGGATTCGACACGGCCTCGTAGCGGTTTTCGGCCAGCAGCGTGGTTTGCCGGGCGGTTTCGGTGCGCATGTCATCGGCCAGCTTCTTCACCTCGGTGCCGTATTTGGCCACGGTGTTGGAGAAATCCTGAAACTCGAAGGGCAGCACGTCGGCATCGACCAGGCGCAATTCGCAGCGGCCCATCGTCTGGGCCAGGGCCACGCCGTAGGCAAACGTGGGGTCCTTGAAGCGCGTGAAATCATCAAACGAGTCGTAAATCGAATGGTACTCGCCGCCCTCGCCTTCGCCGCCGAAGCCCACGTTCATCGACGGAATACCTAAATGCTGGAGGTAGGGCGAGTAGTCGGAGCCCGCGCCCAGCGCGCCAATGCGCAGGTCGGGCCGCTCGCGGGCATCTTTCTGCACCTCGGGCGTGCCCATCACCAAATCAAACGCCCGCCGCCGCTCCAGGATGGACAGCGGCTTTTCGGGGTCGGGCACGTCGCGGGCCACCTGGTTGAAGAACTTTTCGAGCGTGTGCGAACCCGCCACGTGCAGAAAGCCCCGGTCGCTGTTGTCGGTGTTCAAATACGCCACCACGTGCTGCTGGATGGCCTGGGCGTTGGTTTCGGCCCACTCCGTGGAGCCCAGCAGGCCGGGCTCCTCGCCGTCCCAGGCGCAGAACATGAGCGTGCGGCGGGGCCGCCAGCCGGTTTTCACCAGCTCGCCGATGGCGCGGGCCTCGGCCAGCTCGGCCACCAGGCCGCTGAGCGGGTCGTTGGCCCCGTTCACCCAGGCGTCGTGGTGGTTGCCGCGCAACACCCACTCGTCGGGCAGCTCCCTACCCCGCAGCGTGGCGATGACGTTGTACACGGGCTCGGTTTTCCAGTTAAATTCCAGCTGCAAATGCACTTTGGCCGGCCCCGGCCCGAGGTGGTACGGGATGGGCAGCGCCCCGCGCCAGGCTTCGGGGGCCATCGGCCCGGCCAGTGCCGCGAGCAGGGGTAGGGCGTCGCCGTACGAGATGGGCAGCACCGGTATCTGCGTGATAGTGGGCGCGTGGTGGTAGTCGAGGCGCTTGGCGTTTTTGGTCGAGCCGTAGCCCGGCGTGAGCGGGTCGCCGGGGTAGGTGGGCATGTCGAGCACCGAGCCGCGCTGAGCGCCGGTTTCGGGCTTGAAAGGGCCTTTGGGATACACGTCGCCCTGGGCGTAGCCGTCGTCTTTGGGGTCAGAATAGATGAGGCAGCCGATGGCCCCCATCTCGGCGGCCACCTTGGGCTTGATGCCGCGCCACGAGCCGCCGTACTTGGCAATCACGATTTTACCCGTCACGTCGATGCCCCGGCGGGCCAATTCCTCGTAGTCTTTCGGGATGCCGTAGTTCACGAACACCAGCTCGGCCGTCACGTCGCCGTCCTTCGAGTAGGCGTTGTAGGTGGGCAGCTGCTCGCTGGTCTGGCCCGAGGTAGCGTCCTCAGCCACCGGCTTTTCGGTGAGGCCGGCGGTGAAGGAGGTAGGTGCCACCAGCTCCAGCTTGCGCAGCTTGGGCGTGGGGAAAAGCACGTACGACACGTCGATGCGCGTGGCGTAGCCCCAGCTTTTGAACAGGCCGGCCATGAATTCCGCGTTGTCCTTGTCATAGGGCGAGCCCACATGGTGCGGGTGGGCCGAAAGGCGCTTCATCCACTGCCGCAGCTCGTCGGCCCTGAGCTGGGCGTCGAACCTGGTTTCGAGCTGGTACTCGGTGGCGGCCGTGGCGGGCGCGAAGCCCAGCAGCGGCTGCGGGCTTGGTTGGGCGGTGGCAGTGCGGGCTAGCAGGCTAGCGGCCAACAGCAAGGGGTAGCGTTTCAGCATGAGTATTATTTTTCTGCTAAAGAAACGCACTAATCGGGGTTTTCACCGCGGAAGCCGCGGAGGGCTTTCGCGGAAGCCGCGGAAGAACGACCTCCGCGACTTCCGCGAAAGCCCTCCGCGGCTTCCGCGGTGAAAACTTAGCCGCTATAGCCGCCGCCGCTCTCGGGCTCGGTGGCGCTGCCGCCGGGCTTAGTGGGGGTAGGCAGGTCGGTTTCGGTCTTGATTTCGACGTTTTCGTAGTCGGGCACGCCGTCGCCCTGCACGGGCACGGGCGGTTCGGTGTGGGGGTCGGGGGTAGGCTGGCTCATTAGGAGGTGAGATAGTGAAGTGGTGAACTAGTGAGCTGTGCTTACGCAGCTGGGATAGCAATGGCTGCCGGAGCAGGGGTAGGCGCTGTACTTTTGCGCGTGCCGCCGGGCCTTGCCGCCCGGCCTTCTCCCCAATTCACCACCTCACTATCTCACCCAAATGAGCCAGTTCCGCACCGAAAAAGACACGATGGGCCAGGTGCAAGTGCCCGCCGACGCCTATTGGGGCGCCCAAACCCAGCGCAGCATCGAGAATTTTCCGATTGCGCAGGATATCAACAAGATGCCGAAGGAAATCATCAAAGCCTTCGCCTACCTCAAGAAAGCCGCCGCCCTCACCAACCGCGACGCGGGCGTGCTCGACGCCGACAAAGCCGCCCTCATTGGCCAGGTAGCCGACGAGATTCTGGCCGGCAAGCTGGCCGACCAGTTTCCGCTGGTGGTGTGGCAAACCGGCTCGGGCACGCAGTCGAACATGAATATGAACGAGGTGATTGCCTACCGCGGCCACGTGCTGCACGGCGGCCTGCTGAGCTATGAGAAGAAGTTTCTGGCCCCGAACGACGACGTGAACAAGTCGCAGTCTAGCAACGACACCTTCCCGACGGCCATGCACATCGCGGCCTACAAGATTCTGGTGGAGCTGACGATTCCGGGCATCACCAAGCTGCGCGACACGCTGCGGGCCAAAGCCGTAGAGTTTAAGGATATCGTTAAAATTGGCCGCACCCACTTCATGGATGCCACGCCGCTCACGCTGGGCCAGGAGTTTTCGGGCTATGCCTCGCAGCTCGACCACGGCCTGCGCGCCATCCATAATTCCCTACCCCACCTCAGCGAGCTGGCGCTGGGCGGCACGGCCGTGGGCACGGGCATCAACACGCCGCCCGGCTACGCCGTGAACGTGGCCCGGCACATCGCGGAGCTGACCGGCCTGCCCTTCATCACGGCCGAAAACAAGTTTGAGGCCCTGGCCGCCCACGACGCCATTGTGGAGGCCCACGGCGCGCTCAAAACCGTGGCCGTGAGCCTGATGAAAATCGCCAACGACGTGCGGATGCTCAGCAGCGGCCCGCGCGCGGGCATCGGCGAAATCTCGATTCCTGATAATGAGCCGGGGAGCAGCATCATGCCCGGCAAGGTGAACCCCACGCAGTGCGAGGCCATGACGATGGTGTCGGCGCAGGTGATGGGCAACGACGTGGCCATCACGGTGGGCGGCTCGCTGGGCCACTTCGAGCTGAACGTGTTCAAGCCGATGATGATTTACAATTTCCTGCACTCGGCCCGCCTCCTCGGCGACGTGTGCCTGGCCTTCAACGACAAGTGCGCCGTGGGCATCACGCCCATTTTGCCCAATATCAAGAAGCACGTCGATAGCAGCCTGATGCTCGTGACGGCCCTCAACCCGCACATCGGCTACTACAAAGCCGCCGAAATTGCCCAAACGGCTCACAAAAACAACTCGACCCTCAAGGAAACCGCCGTGCGACTTGGCTACGTCACGCCCGAACAGTTCGACGAGTGGCTGAAACCCGAAGACATGGTGGGCGAAGTCACTATCGGGTAGCCCGCTCTTTAGCGCTTACCGCTAACCACGTGTTGCTTTCTGAAACACTAGTAGAAAAGACATTTCTTCGACTCGACCAGCCTCTGGCTTTGCCGAATTGATGCAACCATCGGCACCAGCGGGTATTCTTTATCCCTGATTCACTTCACGTTACTGACTTGCGGCCCGTTCTTCGCCCCTACCTCGCTACGCTGCTGCTGCTCTGCCTGGTGCGGACGCTGCTGCCGGAGGCATGGGTACTAACGCTGCATGCCCACCAGCACACGGCCGAGGTGGCCACGGCCCGTCGCCAGGGTAAGGCGCTGACCAGCCCCCGCCACACCCACTGCCGCACCGAGCAGTTTTATAACGTGGCCTACGCGGCGGCGGCGCGGGTGATGGTGCCCGCGCCCTGGCGGCAGCCCTGCTACCAGGCGCTGGCCGTGGCTCCGCCCCGTGCCTGCCCGGCGGCGCTGCTGCGGCGCACGGCACTACGCGGGCCACCAAGGGGGTAGGACCCTCGGGTGCTTCGCATTATTTTTTTCAGGATAGCCGCCGCTTTATCAGCTTACTTACTGATTGGCAATTGCTTGCTAACGGGCCTGCGGGCCTGGCCGCTCCGTTTTTTTCTCTGATTTGGTTTTAGAGAAAATGCAAACTGCCCTGGCCGCTGGCCCGGATGCAGCTGCGGCGCGGGGCGGCGCGCCCTTGGGCCACCGTGGCCGGGCGGCTCCTGCCCATCCCCATCTCTTTGTGTTGTAGTATGTTCCGTACCTTTTTGCTGCTGCTGCTGGGCAGCACCGTGGGTTTTCCCATTTCGGCGGTGGCGCAGGCGCCGCCGCGCCGCGCCCAAGCGGCGGCGTTTGGCGGGCGTCTCACCGATGCCACCACCAACGAGCCGCTGCCGGGGGCCAATGTGGTGTTCCCGGACCTCAAGCAGGGCACGGCCACCGACGCCGATGGCCGCTTTAGCTTCAGCAACCTACCGCGCGGGCGGTTTACGGTGCTGATAACTTCGCTGGGGTATAACACCGTGAGCCAGACGATTGACACGGGCAACGGCCAGCCGCTGAACGTGGCGCTGAAGCCGGCGGCCACCGAAATCGGGCAGGTGGTGGTCACGGGCGTGAGCCAGGCCACGCAGCTGCGCCGCTCGCCGGTGCCCACGACCGTGGTGGACCGCACGCGCCTCAACCAGACTTCTTCCACCAACGTCATTGACGCCATTGCCCACACGCCGGGCATCAGCCAGATTACGACCGGCGCGGCCATCAGCAAGCCCGTCGTGCGGGGGCTGGGCTACAACCGCGTGGTGACTCTCAACAACGGGGCCAAGCAGGAGGGCCAGCAGTGGGGCGACGAGCACGGCATCGAGATTGACGAGTTCAGCATCGACCGGGCCGAGATTATCAAGGGGCCGGGCTCTTTGTTATATGGCTCCGACGCGATGGCGGGCGTCATCAATTTCCTAGCCCCCGACCCGGTGGCCGACGGCCGCATCATTGGCACGGCCACGGCCAACTACCAGACCAACAACCACCAGCAGGGCTATTCTTTTGAGAACGCGGGCAACATCAACGGCCTGAACTGGCTGGCGCGCGGCACCCGCAAGGTGGCCGGCGACTACCAAAACCGCTACGACGGCCGGGTTTTCAACTCGGGCTTCAATGAGTGGGATGCCAACGGCTACCTGGGGCTGAACAAAAGCTGGGGCTACTCGCACCTCACGTTCAGCACCTTCAACCAAAACCTGGGCTTGATTGAGGGCGGGCGCGACAGCCTGAGCGGCCGCTTCGTGCGCGACGTGGCGGTGGGCGGCCAAGTGGAATCGCGCATCGTGACCGATAGCGAGCTGGGCGGCTACACGCTGTTCGTGCCGCGCCAGCGCATCAATCACCTGCGCTTTGGCACCGATAATAACTTTATTATCGGCGACCAGGGCGGGCGGCTCACGCTGCAAGTGAACTACCAGCAGAACCTGCGCCGCGAGTTTGGCGACGTGCTCGCGCCCGACACGCCACAGCTGTATTTCCAGCTGCGCACCGTGGACTACGCCGTGCGCTACTACCTGCCCGAGCTAAAGGGCTGGAACCTGGCCGTGGGCACCACCGGCCTGCGCCAGCAAAACCGCAACCTGGCCACCGAATTCCTGATTCCGGCTTACAACATGACCGAGGGCGGCGTGTTTGGGGTGGTGAGGCGGTCGTTTGGCGGGCTCGACCTCAGCGGCGGGCTGCGCTACGACGTGCGCCGCATCGCGGCCCAAAGCCTGTACCTGGACGCCAACGAGCGCCCTACCCCCCCCACCGCGCCCGGTGCCGCGACCAAGTTTCCGGGCTTCCTGAGCACGTTTGATAACTACAGCGGCAGCCTGGGCGCGTCGTATGCCGTCAATGAGCGCCTCACGGTGAAGGGCAATATTTCGCGGGGCTTTCGGGCACCCAACATTGCCGAGCTGGGGGCCAACGGCGTGCACGAGGGCACCATCCGCTATGAAGTGGGTAACACCAATCTAAAGGCCGAAACCAGCCTGCAGGTAGATGCCGGCGTGAGCTACGTGACGGACCACGTGCGCTTTTCGGTCGATGCGTTTGAGAACAGCATCAGCAATTACATCTTTGAGCAGCGCGTGCTGAACCGGGCGGGCACCGACTCGCTGGTGGCGACGGGGCCGCCCGCCATTGGCTTGTTCAACTACGTGCAGGGCCAGGCGCGGCTGATGGGCGGCGAGGTGACGCTCGATTTTCATCCGCACCCGCTCGACTGGCTGCACTTCGAAAACTCATTTTCGATGGTGCGCGCCCGCCAGCTGGACGCGCCCGAAGGCCAGCAGTTTCTGCCCTTCATCCCGGCCGACCGCCTGCAAAGCGAGCTGCGCGGCAATTTCCGCCGCCAGGGCAAGCGCCTCACCAACGTATATGCCCGCTTTCAGCTGGAGCAGACCTTCGCCCAAAACCGCTTCTTCGCCGCCTTCAACACCGAAACCGCTACCCCGGCCTACACCTTGTTCAACGCGGGGGTAGGGACCGACGTGGCCGACGCCAAGGGCCGAACCATGTTCTCGCTCTACCTCGCGGCCAATAACCTGTTCGACGTGGCCTACCAGAGTCACCTCAGCCGCCTCAAGTACGAGGAAACCAACAATGCCACCGGCCGGCGCGGCGTGTATAATCTGGGCCGCACACTGAGCGTGAAAGTGGTGGTGCCGCTGGTGTTTAAGTAGGCGAGCTTCAAGCAGTGCGGAGGCATAGCCAACCAAGCATTCGTTATAAATTTAGCGGACATTTCTGTTTCTGCGCCGCTGCTACCCCGCTGCGGGCAACGGCTCGCTTCCGTTCCTCCTGCCGAACCCATTCCCCACCGGCTTTTTCATGAACAAGGTTTTCTTTTGCCTGGCGGCTACCGTCGCATTAGCCGCCCACGCCACGGTCGCGGTGGCGCAGGTAGTGTTGCCCCCCGACCAAATTATGCAGCCGCACCTTGAAACGGGGGAGCGCTATGGCTTGTGGCTGGGGGCCGCGCTGGGCATGGCCGCCGTGTTGGGCGGGCTCGCGAATCTCTACATCGTGCTCTGGGGCCACCAGCCGCCCGTGGTGGCGGCCCCGGCTCCTGCCCCGACTTCCAGCCGCCGCCAGCGGGCAGGTGGCCTTTCGGTAACCAAACCGGCCACTCCCCCTCGCTATTCGATTTTGCAGGGCGTGCTGGGCGTGCTGGTGGGGGGCTATTTCGTCTGGATGCCGCTCATCTACATCCGGCCGAAGGTGCAGCAGGAAGCCATCCAGCAGCAATGCGAAGACCTGCGCCGCCACCTGGGCAACGACTCGCTGGCGATGTCGCCCGGCCTATATCTGAGCTACGTGCGGGCCGGGGCGGTGGGGCTGAACGAGGACCTGGGCAACGGCACGATGCTGGCGAGCCTGGTAGAAGCCCACCGCCCCGACACCGTGCGCACGCTCTTGGCGGCGGGGGCCGCCCCCGATGCGCACGGCCCCGGCCAGTACACGCCGCTGCTCCAAGCCATTGATAATTTCGACGTGGCCGACGTGCGCCTGCTGCTGGCCGCCGGGGCCAATCCGTCGCTGGCAGCGGACAACCTGCCCATCTTCGATGCGGTTTATCCGGCCCCCAGCGAGGATTCTATCCCCATCAGCCCCCGCCGCGCCGAGGCCCGCCGCCAGATAGTGGCCGCCCTGGTGGCCGCCGGGGCTCAGCTCGACGTGCGCGACAACTCGTACACGCCCCTGATGCTGGCCGCCACCAACGGCCAGTGTGACCTGCTGTCGGTGCTGCTAGCCGGCCACCCCGACCGCACGCTACGCCTGAAAACCGGCGAAACGGCGCTCGACCTGGCCGTGGCCCGGCACCCCGAGTGCGCGCCACTGTTGCGGGCCGCCCACCCCGCCCCGCCCACTGGGCTTTTGCCGGCCCTACCCCCGTTGCGGCCGGCTCCGCTCGCCGTCCGGGCTGCCGGGGACACCATCACGTTCAACCACCAGGAGTACGCGCGCTGGCAGGCCCCCGCAGTGGCGCAGCAGGCGAGCGACTACCACGAGGAGTACCCCTACGGCTGGTTTGGCACCCACGTAGCAGGCGTACTGTTTAATATCCTCTTATCGGTGGTGCTAAGTGCTTTACTCTACTTTTTGCACCGCGCCTACCGCTTCGTGCGGGGCGACCACACCCCGGTGGACTGGTCGTGGATAGGGGTGTCCTCCGGCAGCTCAACCTCCTCTTCCAGTGATGACGACGACCAGCCCGATTCGGAGGGGGTAGCCGGGGGCGGGGGCGAATCGGGGGGCGGGGGCGCAGGGGGCAAGTATTAGCTAGTGGGGCGCATCAAAAGTGCGGGCAGTCCTATCTGGAGTTGAGCTGCTGGCCCTGCGCAGCGGCCACGCCTACCGCCTGGCCCACTTGCATCACCACGCCCGCTACCCCGCCTATACCTTGTTTAACGCGGGGGCAGGCACCGACGTGGCCGACGCCAAGGGCCGGACCATGTTCTCGCTCTACCTCGCGGCCAATAACCTGTTCGACGTGGCCTACCAGAGTCACCTCAGCCGCCTCAAGTACGAGGAAACCAACAATGCCACCGGCCGGCGCGGCGTGTATAACCTGGGCCGCACGCTGAGCGTGAAAGTGGTGGTGCCGCTGGTATTCAAGTAAGTGCGCTCAGCTCACGAAGAAAAGCCGCCGGCCCGAAGTAGGGTCGGCGGCTTTTATTTTGGTCTAAGGCGGGTGATACTTCGGCCCAAACTGGATTACTTAGTATGATGGTTGCTTTTGCTTCTTCTCCCTCACTCTCGCCGGCGGCTACGCTGGGTCAGGACCTGCTGGCCAACCGCGAGCGGGCCCTGGCGCAGCTGTACCGGCGCGCTTTTCCGCTGGTGCGCCGCCACGTGTGCCACCAAGGCGGCACGGCCCAGGATGCGCAGGATGTGTTTCAGGACGCGCTGGTGGTGCTCTACGAGCAGGCCGTGGGCGGCACGCTGGTGCTCACGGCGTCGGCCAGCACCTACTTGCTGGGCATTGGCCGCCACCTGTGGCACCACGAGCAGCGCCGCCGCGCGCGGCACCCGCATGAGGCCCTGCCCGATACCCTGGCGCACCTCGCTACCGAGCCGCCTACCCCCGCCGAACCAACGGTAGCCGTGCTCGACTACGTGGAGCAGCTTGGCGAGAAATGCAAAAGCATCTTGTTGGCTTTCTACTACTTCCAGCAGCCGTTGGCCCAAATCGCCGAAACCCACCACTACCGCAGCGTGCGCTCGGCTACGGTGCAGAAATTCAAGTGCCTGGAGCGCCTGCGCCACTCGGTGCGGCAGGCCCTCACCCTCATCCCTGCCGAAGCCGACTAGCCCCGCCATGCGCCCCGCCCTCGAACGCTTAGCGCTGCTTGAAGAGCAGCTGCGCAATGGCCCGGCCGCGCTGCCCGCCGCTGAGTGGCAGCTGCGCCGCCTGCTCGACCCGGACCTTGATGCCGACGTAGCCGCGCAGCAGCAGCTGTACCAGGGCCTGCGGCTGGCCGGCCGACACCAGTTGCGGCGCGAGCTGACTGCCCTGCACGCGCAGCTCTATGGCCAGCCCCGCTGGCTGGCCTGGGTTCGGCGGCTGGCCGCTCACCTGGGCATTACTACCCCCTGATTTTCCTGGTTTTAGGAATTGTGTCGCTGCCGCCTGAACGGGCGAACGGGCGAAGTCATGTCTTTTGCTTACTACCTTTTTTCCCTTATTCCCATGCTTACTCACCAGGAGTTCCGCAAATTTGCCGTTAAGCACCAGGGTCTTAACGGCCTGGCCGTGGACCAATACGTGCAGCAGCTGGCTGGAGTGGCCCGGCCACTGGTTACCAACATGACCCGCTCGGTTATTGAGGAGCGCCCGCAGAATTTTCGCGAAATTGACGTGTTTTCGCGCCTCATCATGGACCGGATTATCTTTCTGGGCACGGCCGTGGAGGAAACCATCGGCAATATCATCACGGCGCAGTTGTTGTTTCTGGAATCGGCCGACGCCCAGAAAGACATCTTGCTGTACGTTAACTCGCCGGGCGGCTCGGTCTATGCCGGGCTGGGTATTTATGACACGATGCAGCACGTGCGGCCCGACGTAGCCACCATTTGCACGGGCCTGGCCGCTTCAATGGGGGCTTTTTTATTGGCGGGCGGGGCCTTGGGCAAGCGCTCGGCCCTACCCCACGCCCGCGTGATGATTCACCAGCCCAGCGGGGGCGTGCAGGGGCCTTCGGCCGATATTGAGATTACGGCCCGCGAGGTGGTGAAGCTCCGCCACGAACTGTATACTATCTACGCCGAGCGCACCGGCAAAACCTACCAGCAAATTCATGACGACTCGGACCGCGACCGCTGGATGCGCGCCGATGAAGCCAAAGAATACGGTCTGATTGACGAAGTGCTGGTTCGCCAGCCGGCTTAGGGGCTCGAACCCACCCGCAGGGGTAGGCACCCAAATACGTAGCCGCTACGTTATTGGAGCAACCAACTCTGTTTTGCCATGCCCCCCCACGACCACCACGACCACTCCCACGCCGGCCACGCGCACGCCGCGCCGCCGCCCGGCGGGCAGTTCAGCGCTGCCTTTGCCTGGGGCATTGGCCTGAACCTGGCCTTCGTAGTAGCCGAGATTATCGGCGGGCTGTGGGCCAATTCGGCGGCGCTGCTCTCCGATGCAGGCCACAACCTGAGCGACGTGCTGGCCCTGGCCCTGGCCTGGGGCGCGGCCTGGCTGGCGACCCGGCCGGCCACCGCGCGCTACACGTTTGGCTACCGGGGCGCCACTATTCAGGCGGCGTTGCTGAACGCGGCGCTGCTCTACGGCGCACTGGGCTTTATTCTCTGGGAAACCATTGAGCACCTGCGCCACCCCGCGCCCGTTAACGGGGTAGTGGTAATGGGAATAGCCGGGGCGGGCATTCTGGTTAACGGTTTCACGGCCTGGCTGTTCCGGGCCGGACAAAAAGGCGACGTGAACGTGCGCGGCGCTTACCTGCACATGCTCACCGACGCGCTGGTGAGCCTGGGCGTGGTGGTGAGCGGGGCCATCACCTACTTCACGCACTGGACCTGGCTCGACCCCGTGGTGAGCCTGCTGCTGCTGGCCGTGATTGCCGTGGGCTCGTGGGGCCTGCTGCGCGACACCGTGCGCCTGGGTCTGCAAGGCGTGCCCGAAGGCATTGATTTAGTGAAGGTTAAGCAATTTATTCTCGCCCAGCCCGGCGTGCAAAGTCTGCACGACCTGCACATCTGGAACCTGAGCAGCGACGGCCACGACGCCGCCCTAATGACGCACCTCGTGCGCCCCGGCGGGGCCGATGCCGCCTGGCTCGCCAACCTCTCGGCCGGCCTGCTACGCGAGTTTCACATTCACCACAGCACCGTGCAGGTCGAGGACGCGGAATTGGAGCACGGCTGCCAAACCAACTGCGACTACTAATTAGCACGGATTTTAGCGGATTTCACGGATTTTGTGGACGATTCTTTTCGGTGGGCTGCTCCGGCGCGGTTTCAGAGGGTAGGGCGCGGAGTGCGTTGGCAGCGGGCAGAAGCAGCGGGCAACTGGCCGAAAAGTCCGCGCTACGCGCTATTTTTCGCCATGCAAACTCCCACTCGTCCAGAGTCGCCTACAAAATCCGACCAATCCGCAAAATCCGTCGAATCCGTGGTCCAGACAAGCCGCCTGCTTTCGGCGGTGGTCGTGGTGGCTTCGCTGGGCTATTTCGTAGATATTTACGACCTGATTTTGTTCAGCATCGTGCGGGTCAAAAGCCTGGCCGAGCTGGGCATCGTGGATAAAGTCGCGGTCAAAACCCAGGGCGAATACCTGCTCTCGATGCAGATGGGCGGCATGCTGCTGGGCGGAATTCTGTGGGGCATTCTGGGCGATAAGAAAGGCCGGCTTTCGGTGCTGTTCGGCTCCATTCTGATGTATTCGCTGGCCAACCTGGCCAACGCCTACGTGCACACCCTGGACCAATACGCCTGGTTGCGGCTGATTGCGGGGGTAGGGCTGGCCGGCGAGCTGGGCGCGGGCATCACGCTCGTGAGCGAGAGCCTGCCCAAGGAAAAGCGTGGCCTGGGCACCATGATAGTAGCCACCGTGGGCGTGAGCGGGGCCATGCTGGGCTACTGGGTGGGCAGCCGCCTGGGCTGGCGCACTGCCTACCTGGTGGGCGGGGTGTTAGGCTTGGCCCTGCTGGCGCTGCGCGTGAGCGTGTTTGAGTCGGGCATGTTTCAAAAGACCAAGGCGAGTGGTACTTCGCGCGGCAACTTCCTAGCCCTCTTCACCAATGCCGCGCTACTGGGGCGCTACCTACGCTGCCTGCTCATTGGCGTGCCGCTGTGGTTTGTGGTGGGCATTCTCATCACTTTCTCGCCCGAATTTGCCGACGCGCTGGGCGTGCGGGTGCCGGCCGGCGAGGCACCGGTGACGGCTGGCCTGGCGGTATTCTGGTGCTACTTCGGGCTGGTGTTTGGCGATTTTTTCAGCGGCGGCCTCAGCCAATTATTAAAAAGCCGCAACCGGGCCTTGCAAATTTTTCTGGTTTTCTGCACGCTGCTGGTGGGGTTTTATTTGTTTGGATTGCGGGGCGCTACCCCCACTTTTTTCTACGTCGTGTGCTTCGTGCTGGGCATTTCGGTGGGCTTCTGGGCCTTGTTTGTGACGGTGGCGGCCGAGCAGTTTGGCACCAACCTGCGGGCCACGGTGGCCACCACGGCCCCCAACTTTGCGCGGGGCGCGGTGGTGGCGCTGGTGCCGGCCTTCCGCTGGGCCGAGGCGCACCTGGGCGGGCGCATCACGGGCGCGGCGGCGCTGGGCGGCCTCACGCTGGTGGTGGCTTTTTGGGCCGTAAGTACTTTGCCCGAAAGCTTTGGCAAAGACCTCGATTACAGCGAGCCAACGTAGGAACGAACTATCTCACCGCCTGTACGTTTAAGATGAGGTTCTTTTAAGGAACTTCAACCATTACTTATGAAAAAGCTATTTATCGGAGCTGTCTTCGCTCTTGGTGCAGTAGGCGCTACCACTGCTCACGCCCAAACTACTACCCCCGACCCCGCGCCCGCTACCCCCCAAACGGTGCAGGACGCCCGCTCGACCTACGACCAGCAGCGCGACCAGCGCAAAGTAGCCGACCAGTCGGTGACCGATAATCGCCGGATGCTTAAATCCCAAAAAAGCCAGACGCGCGACCTGAAGAGCCAGATGAAGCAGCAGCGCCAGCAGGCCAAGCAGCAAAACGAGCAGCTTAAAATGGCCAAGCAACAGTCGAGAGCGGCTAAGCAAGAGGAAAAGGCATCCAAAATGCAGATGAAGGCTGAAAAAGCCTCTGAAAAGGCCGCCCGCAAGGCTCAATAAACCGTGCATTTGGCTTAGGTCAGGCATCCTTCTTTTTAAGAAAGCTTCGGTTTCAGCCGGAGCTTTTTTTATTTTGCCCGCATGCCGGTTTTTATCCCTTACCCATCATCCTCTGCTGAATGGCCGCCAAAAACCCCGCCCGTTACTACCCCCTGCATCACTATATTCTGCTGCCGCTCACGCTGCTGATGGTGGGCTACACCATTCGGCGCTACGTGGGCGTGGCCGGCGACGACTCCGAAATTTCGCGCCTGTGGTTTTCGCTGGCGGCCGTTACGCTGCTGTTTTTCATCACGCTCGTGATGCTGCGCCAGCACTACGCCCTGCTGCTGCAAGACCGGGTGGCGCGCCTCGAAGTGCGCCAGCGCTATTTTGAGGTGAGCGGTCAGCGCTTCGCCCCGCTCGAAAAGGAGCTTTCGCTCAAGCAAATTCTAACTTTGCGCCTCGCCGGCGACCAGGAACTACCCGCCCTGGCTCAGGCCGCCGCCCGCGAAAAGCTGTCTTCTAAGGACATATTGGCCCGCATCACCGACTTCCAATTTGATACCATGCGTGTGTGATGGCCGGCAAATGAGCGAGCTGGCGGCTGAGTAAGTTAGCTATCTGCCTGATTTTTAACTCATTTACTCACTCACGCAATTACTCATTTACCGTTTATGATTCTATACAACGTCACCACCAGCCTGGAGCCCGGCATCGCCGACGAATGGGTAGCCTACATGCGCGAACACCATATGGCCGAGGTAGTGAGCACCGGCTGCTTTATTCGCAGCGTGCTGCTGCGCCTGCTCAACGAGGAGGACGACGGCGTGACCTACGCCGCGCAGTATTTCAGCGTGAGTCTGGAACAGTTAGAGGCTTATCAACAGCACTTTGCCCCCGCCCTGCGCCAGGAAATGGACGAGAAATTTGCCGGCAAATACCACTCCTTCCGCACCGTGCTGGAAGTAGTAGAGTAATAGCGCCGTTTGTCATTGCGAGCAAAGCGAAGCAATGACAAACGGCGCTATTACTCTACTACTTCCCCATCTCAAAAAGCGTGAAGCTCCACACGTCGGCCCATTCGGCAATCTGGAGCTGCGTGCTTTTACCCGCGCCGTGGCCGGCGTTCACGTCGATGCGGATGAGGACGGGGGTAGGGCCGGCCTGGCAGGCTTGCAGCTCGGCGGCAAATTTGAAGGAGTGCGCCGGCACCACGCGGTCGTCGTGGTCGGCGGTTGTGATGAGCGTGGCGGGGTAGGCAGTGCCGGCTTTTAGCTTATGCAAAGGCGAGTAAGCCAGCAGGTTACGAAACTGCGCCTCGTCGTCGGAGGTGCCGTATTCAGGAGCCCAGTTCCAGCCGATGGTGAATTGCTGGTACTTGAGCATGTCCATGACACCCACGGCGGGCAAGGCCACCCGGCACAGGTCGGGCCGCTGCGTTAGGATGGCCCCGACCAGCAGCCCGCCGTTCGAGCCGCCTGCGATGGCCAGCTTCGCCGGACTGGTGTAGCCGTGGGCAAACAGCGTTTCGGCCGCCGCCGTGAAGTCGTCGAACACGTTTTGCTTGTGCGGCGTCATGCCGGCGCGGTGCCAGGCTTCGCCGTATTCGCCGCCGCCGCGCAGGTTCGGAATAGCCAGCACGCCGCCGCGCTCCAGCCACAGCAGCCGCGCCACCGAAAAACCCGGCGTCACCGACACGTTGAAACCGCCATAGGCGTAGAGGTAGGTCGGGTTCTGCCCATTCAATTCCAGCCCTTTTTTGTGGGTGATGAACATCGGAATCTTCGTCCCGTCCTTGCTCTCGTAAAAAACCTGCGTCGTCTCGTAGTCAGCCGGTTGCACGTCCACCGTCGGCGCGCTGAACACGGTGCTCTCGTTCGTAACCGGGTCGTATTGGTAGATAGTAGTGGGGTAGGTAAACGACGTGAAAGCGTAGTACAGCACCTCATCGGCGCGCCGCCCGCCGAAGCCGCCCGCCGTGCCAATAGCCGGCAGTGCCACATCGTGCCGCCACGCGCCCGCCTCCGAATACACCCGCACCCGCGAGCTGGCATCGTGCAGGTAAGTAGCCAACAGGCAGCCCGCCGCCAAGCTGATGCCTTCGAGCTTTTCGCTGGTTTCGGGCAGCACCTCCTGCCACTCGGTGGGCCGGCGCGGGTCCACGCGCATCACCCGAAAGTTGGGCGCGTGGGCATTCGTATACACTAAAAGCTCGTCGCCAAGGCTACCGATTACGCTCGTCTCAAACTCGTAATCCGGCTGAACAGTCGTCCAAGTCGTGGCCTGCGCGGGGTCGCGCAGGTCGCGCACCAGCAGGCGGTTGCCGTCGCTGAGCCCGTCAGTGAGGCTCAGGCACAGCCAGCGCTCATCCTCCGTCACGTCGGCGATGCGGAAGCCCAGCGCCATGTCCGGGTTTTCGTACACCAACTCGTCGGCACTTTGCGGCGTGCCCAAGCGGTGGTAATACACCTTGTGAAACTCGTTTTTGCCGGCCAGCGCGGCCTCGCCGGGCCGGGGTGCGTCGTAGGCGCTGTAGTAAAAACCGTCGCCCGCCCAGGCTACGCCCGACACCTTCACCCAGTCCAGCTCGTCGGAGAGGGGTAGGCGGCTGGCCATGTCAAGCAGCCGGATTTGCTGCCAGTCCGAGCCGCCGCCGCTGGTCGTGTAGGCCAGGTAGCGGTGGTCGGGGCTGAAGTGCAGGCCCATCAGCGCCGTAGTGCCAGCCGCTGAAAACTGGTTCGGGTCGAGCAGCACCGTGGCCGCGCTCAGCGGTTGGCCGGGGGGTAGGGCATGCACCACTGCCTGGTTTTGCAGCCCATCATTCTTACTGAAAATCAGCAGCTCGCCCTCCTGGCTCGGCACGCCGTAGCGCGCGTAGTTCCAGAGCTGGGTCAGCCGCTCGCGCAATTCTTCGCGGAAGGGAATCTGGTCGAGATACGCGAACGTCACCTCATTCTCAGCCCGCACCCAGGCCGTGGTTTCGGCCGAGTCGGCATCTTCCAGCCAGCGGTAGGGGTCGGGCACTTCGGTGCCAAAGTAGGTATCGGGCCGCGGGTCGCGGCGGGCAGCGGGGTAGGGCAAGGTTAATTATGAATTTAGAATTATTAGGACTTACGCAAAAGACGTTTGTCATTGCGAGCAACGCGAAGCAATCGCACCAGAACGACACTCGAACTATTTCGTTCTGGTGCGATTGCTTCGCGTTGCTCGCAATGACAGACGATTTGCATAAGTACTAATTATGAAGAACGGTCATGCTCCCCTAGCGTACCGAAGGAAGCATCTCTACCGCGTAACTAACCCTAAACGTTGAAGTTACCTGCGCAGAAAAATGCTTCCTTCGGTACGCTAGGTGAGCATGACCGTTCTTCTTTGCTTTTTTCACTTTGAATCAGCGCTGCTTCACGGTAGGCCCCGGCCGCTCCAGCGTCGGCGATTCGGTGACGGTGTGCTTGTTAGAAATCGCGTTGACCCGCACGGCTGCTTTGCGCTCAGTAGAGCGCGGCGCTACCTGGCAGCCGGCCAGCGCCAGCGCGATGCACCCTAGCAAACGTAAAAAAGCACGCATCACTAGTTAACCGCTGCCGGCCCGATTAGTCTCGTAAAAATCAGGAGCTCAAGCACCGGGGTTGGCTTCGCGCAGGGCCTCGGCGACGCGCTGGGCCACCAGCTCCTCGATTTGCTGGCGCTGGGTGGCGGTCAGCTCGCGGCTGGCGGGGGGGGTAGCGGCCCGGCGCAACTCGCGTAGGGTGCGGCCCAGGCCCAGGCGCAGCAACACATACAGCACCAGGCTCAAGATACTGAGAATCAGCGCTAAGGGTGCAAAAAAGCGATTCAGCAGCGGCTCAGCGGCGGCGGCCAAGGCGGCGCGGGGTGCTTGGCCGGAGCCGGTTTCGGCGGTTTCGGCGGGGCCGGGGCCGGGGTTGGTATCGGCGGCTTCGGGGGCGGGCGCGGCTTCGGTGGGGGGTAGGCCGGTTTGCACGTAGTCGGTCAGCTTTTTTTCCAGCACTTGCAGGTTGGCCAGGCGGGCGGGGTCGTGCTGCCGGGCCGGCGAGGCTTTCAGCTTGCTGATAATGGCCTTGGCGAGCGCCGCCAGCCGCGCGGGGTTATCTCTCAGTCCTTTATAAATCCGGCCTTTCTCCTCAATGGGCGCATACAGCACCGAGTAGATGCGCAGGCTGTCGGGGCGCAGGCTGGCCGCCAGGGCCGCCAGGTTGCCGCCCTGGCAGCGCAGGGTGAACTGCAGCTGCGGCCGGCCGGCGTCGGCATACACGTAGCGGGCCGTGGCGCACCAGATTTGCACCTTGGCCTCGTCGAGCGACGGCTGGCCCAGGGGCGTCTGGGCGCGGGCGGCGCCGGCGGCTAGCAGCCAGCCGGCCAGCAAGGCCAGCCGCCAAGGGCTAAGGAGTAGATTTCGCATAGCGAGGGGGGGTAGGCGCAGGGTTAATTGAGGCCGGAAAGTACAACCCGGCCGGCGCTAAATCCTAGCCACCGGCAGGCGGCAGGCTATCTTTACCGGCCGCGTGGCAGGGTAGCAAACTGCCCGCAACGCATACGCTCCAGGTTTTTTGGCGCTATTCATCGGCCGGGGCCTTGGTCACGCGGTTTGGTTTTTAGCCTAAAAAGCAGCCTACCCCTGAGTATATCGCCCTTTCTTCTTTGTCAGCCTCTTTGTTCTGTGAAGCACCTGCTTACCTTCTTAAAATATGCCCTGCTGCTGGGTATCTCCGGGGCGCTGATGTGGTACGCCGTGCGGGGGCAAGACCTGTCGCGCATTGGGCACTACATTCGCACAGCTAATTATATTTGGCTGATAATCAGCTGTTTTTTAGCCACGCTGGGCTACTTCAGCCGAGCCTACCGCTGGCAAATGCAGCTCACGGCCTCGCGCACGCCAGCCCCTTATTGGCACGTGTACCACGCCATGATGGTGGGCTACCTCGCTAACCTGGTGCTGCCGCGCGCGGGCGAGGTCATTCGCTGCTCGGTGCTGCGGCGCACCAGCGGCGTGCCGGTGCAGGTGGCCCTGGGCACCGTGGTGACGGAGCGCGTTATCGATGTGTTGGTGCTGCTGGGGCTGCTGGGCGCCACGCTGCTGCTCGATTTCAAGACCTTCTGGGCCTTCGTTACGGATAAGCTGCTGGGTGGCCAATACGACAGCATTGCCCGCAACCGCACGCCCCTGCTGCTGGCGGCCATCGGCGCGTTGGTGCTGCTGGTGCTGGCCGGCTACACGCTGGTGCGCAACCTGGAGCGCCTGCGCCAGAATGCCTTGTTTAATAAGTTGACCTTGTTTTTGAAGGGCTTGCTGGCGGGCGTGTTCAGCGTGATGCGCCTCGAAAACAAGGGGCTGTTTCTGCTCCACACCTTCTTCACCTGGTTCGTGTATTACCTGCTCGATTACCTGGCTTTTTTCTGCTTTCCCGAAACCTACGACCTCGGGGCGAAGGCCGCGCTGGCCGTGCTCACCTTTGGGGCGTTCGGCATGGCCGCGCCGGTGGCGGGCGGCATTGGGCCGTTTCACGTGCTGGTGCAGGGCATTTTGCTGGCCTACGGGGTGAGCAAGGAGGCGGGCATTGCCTACGCGCTGGTGGTGCACGGCGCCCAAACGCTGCTAGTAGTGCTGCTGGGCGGCATCAGCTTCGTGGCCGTGGCCGGCATCGACAAAGGTAACCTGGTCAGCGAAGCCGAAACGTTGAGCAACGAGCCGCTGGTAAGCGAGTAGGGAGATAGGGTAGGAGGGTAAGGGGGCTGTATAACAAATTTTTTTCTTGTCTTACTACCTGACAGTCATTTTCTTGCTCTATTACAACAAGCTCAAAAATACTGCATATTCCTCCTACCCTCCTACCCCCTCATGACGGCCGATAAAATCCTGACTCCCGCGCAGTTGCCCGCTACGCTGGCCGCCTGGCGCGCCGCCGGCGAGCGCATCGTGTTCAGCAACGGCTGCTTCGATTTGCTGCACCTGGGCCACGTCGATTACCTCGAAAAGGCCCGCGCCCTCGGCGACCGCCTGGTGGTGGGCCTCAATACCGATGCCTCGGTGCGCGTGCTCAAGCCCGGCCGGCCTTTGCAGGACGAAACCTCGCGGGCCCGCGTGCTGGCCGCACTGGCTTTCGTGGATGCCGTGGTGCTGTTTGGCGAGCCTACCCCCCTGCAACTCATCGAAGCCGTGCAGCCCGACGTATTGGTAAAGGGCGACGACTACACGATTGACGGAATTGTGGGCCACGAACTGGTGTTGAACAACGGCGGGCAGGTGCTCACGGTGCCGCTCGTGTCGGGCTACAGCACGTCGGGCATTGTGGCCAAAGCCCGTTTGTCGTAAGTTCCTGGTTGACATCCAAACTATGAACCAGGAACCAGAAACTAAAAAAAGCCATGTTCATCATTCTCATTCTGCTCATGGTCGTTAGCTGGGGCATTCAGCAGCGATTGCGGAGCAAGTTTCGCCAATATGCTCAAATCGGGCTGCGCTCGGGCCTGAGCGGCCGCGAAATCGCCGCCAAGATGCTGGCCGACCACGGCATCCGCGACGTGCAGATTATCAGCACCGACGGCCAGCTGACCGATAACTACAACCCAACCGATAAAACCGTGAACCTCAGCGCCGACGTGTACGCCGGGCGCTCGGCCACGGCCGCCGCCGTGGCGGCCCACGAGTGCGGCCACGCCGTGCAGCACGCGCAGGCCTACAGCTTTTTGCGGCTGCGCTCGGCGTTGGTGCCCGCGCTTTCGTCCGTTTCGCGCGTGATGCCGCTGCTGCTGCTGGCCGGCGTGGTGCTGCTGCGCGTCAGCCTTATTCCGCTGGGGCTGGCCGTGGCCCTGTTCGCGCTGGCCACGCTGTTCGCGTTTATCACGCTGCCGGTCGAGTTCGACGCCTCGCGCCGCGCCCTGGCCTGGATGGACCGCAGCGGGGTAGTAACCACCGATGAGCACGCTGTGGCCAAAGATGCCCTGTGGTGGGCCGCCATGACCTACGTAGTCGCGGCCGTTAGCTCGCTGGCCACGCTGCTCTACTACGGCATGATGCTGTTTGGCGGCCGCCGCAACTAGCGCTTCGCCAAACTGTTTAAGGAACAACGGAGTAGTGTAGCCCGGCCGAAACCGGTTGGCATAACGCCTTTTTTCGGGCTGCTTGTCGGCTTCGCCGTATTTTTGCGGCACCAGACTACTTATCCCCTCTCCCACCCCTCCCTACCCCCTGTTTCTGACATGATGACTTCAACGGCCACCGCCTCCCCCTTTCAGCTTACCGAAGAGCAGCTGGCCGTGCAGGCCGCTGCCCGCGACTTTGCCCAGAGCGAGCTGTGGCAGGGCGTTATCGAGCGCGACGAGCACCAGAAATTTCCCACCGAGCAAATCAAGCGCATGGGCGAGCTGGGCTTTATGGGTATGATGGTGAGCCCCGAATACGGCGGCTCGGGCCTTGACACCATCAGCTACGTGCTGGCGATGGAAGAGATTTCCAAGGTTGATGCCTCGTGCTCGGTTATCATGTCGGTGAATAACTCGCTGGTGTGCTGGGGCTTGGAGAAATACGGCAGCGAGGAGCAGAAGCGCAAGTATCTGCCCGGCCTCACCAGCGGCGAAATCATTGGTGCGTTTGCGCTCTCCGAGCCCGAAGCCGGCTCCGACGCCACCAGTCAGCGCACCACCGCCGAAGACAAAGGCGACTACTACCTGCTGAACGGCACCAAAAACTGGATTACCAACGGCACCACGGCTTCGGTGTATCTGGTTATTGCTCAGACGCATCCCGATTTGAAATCGCGCGGCATCAACGTGCTGATTGTGGACAAGGATATGCCTGGCTTCATTCAGGGTCCGAAAGAGAACAAGCTCGGCATCCGGGGCTCCGACACCTGCTCGCTCATGTTTACCGACGTGCATGTGCCCAAGGAAAACCGCATCGGCGCCGACGGCTTCGGGTTCAAATTTGCGATGCAGGTGCTGGCGGGGGGGCGCATCGGCATCGCGGCGCAGGCGCTGGGCATCGCCTCCGGCTCGCTGGAACTGAGCATCAAATATGCTAAGGAACGCAAAGCGTTTGGCGTTGAAATCGCTAAGCACCAGGCCATTCAGTTCAAGCTGGCCGACATGGCTACCAACATCGACGCCGCCCGCCTGCTGTGCCTGCAAGCCGCCGCCGACAAAGACAACCACGTGGATTATGCCAAAAGCGGCGCGATGGCCAAGCTTTTTGCCTCCAAAGTGGCAATGGACTCGGCCGTGGAGGCTGTCCAGATTCACGGCGGCTATGGTTTTGTGAAAGAATACCACGTGGAGCGTTTCATGCGCGACGCCAAAATCACCCAGATTTACGAGGGTACCTCGGAGATTCAAAAAATCGTCATATCCCGCGAAATTTTGAAATAGCACACTTTCGAAACCCGGTTTTTTCGATTTTGCACAGAACCCAGGTCTAATTGGCCTGGGTTTTTTTATTTAATGAATTTTTTTTAGAATTCATTGCAGTAATTAGTTGTAACTTTAGGCACTTTTACAAGGATTTAGTGCCTATTTTTTGAAAACAACACGTACATAATGGAAGACTACAATAAAGTCATCGAATCGCTGGGCGTCCGCTACATAAAGGCCAAAAACCTGGTGCTACGCCAAGCTTTCACCGTTCGCAATGCCTATGATGTTGGCAACAATCTTATCCTGCTGCACCGGGGCAAAGTAGTGTTTGGGGAGGATGACTCGCCAGTGGAAGAAGGCGAGCTGCTCTTTTTGCCCGGTGGCCGGCCCGCCCGCGTCGGTTATGGTCAGGGTGCGAACGGTCGCATCATTTCCAATGACGATTTAATTACAAATAAGGACCGGTTCTTCACCTCCAACGACAAGCTCGACTATATCGGCGACGCGGAGGAAAGCCACAGCTTCGTAGCCTTCGAAGCCAAGGTGTTCGATTCGGTCAATTTCTTCGCCTCGCTCGACGTGCCGGCCTTCGTTATCCGGGGCAACACGAAGCTGGCCAACCTGGTCATCAAGATAATTGAGGAGTCGATGCAGGACCTGCCCGGCCGCGAGCGCCTCATCAACATCTACACCGAGAACCTGGTGGTAGAAGTGGTGCGCTACATCCTGCGTAACAACCTGTTTGTGGAGCAGTTAGCCACCAACAGCACCTACTTCAAGGACCCGCGCCTCATTGACCTGTTCAACTTCATCAAGGAGAACCTCAGCGGCGACCTCTCGAACAAAGTGCTGGCCACGGTGGCCAACGTGAGCGAGGACTACGTGGGGCAGTATTTCAAGATGCTGACCAACATCAACCCGCAGGATTACATTGAGTATCAGCGCATGGAGCGCGCAGTTTCGCTGTTGCGCACCACCAAAAAGAGCATCCGCGACATCGGCAAGGAAGTGGGCTATAAAGACACCGCCTATTTCTGCCGCCGCTTCAAAATGATGTTTGGCATCCCGGCCGGCAAGATGCGCCGCCGCGAAACCGCCATGAACATTTAATCACGGATTACGCGGATTTTAGCGGATTTCACGGATTTTGTGGACGGGAGAAAGGCTGCCAGTTTGGGCAGCCTTTCTTTGTTTTAGAGGGGGTAGGGGCTGCTTATAGCTTGCCGGCCAGGTAGAGTTTTTGCAGACTGTTGCGCAACTCATTGCAGGCTTTTTCGGCGGCATCGCCGCCTTGGTTGGTCAACACTACGAAGGCCACCTTTTGGCTGGGAAATAAGCTGGTATGACAGTAAAACGTCCCTGCGCTTCCGTTGTGAGAGCTGACAAGTGCGCCCGTAGCAGGCAGCTTTTCAACGCCCCAACCAAAGGCGTAGTCTGGCTTGCCAAAGTGAATAGTTTGATATGTTGCAGCCGATAAATAGTTGACTTTTCCTAGTAGGCCTCGTAAGTGCAGCTGCACCAGCCGGGCAAAATCGGGGAGCGGCATAGCTATGTCACCGGCCGGCGCCACATAGTCGCGCAGCTTGTACGTATGGGTAGGGCCGAGCGGCGTAAACACGCTATCGGTAGGCAGTTGCTGCCAGTGGCCCCAGGGTTGGCGGGCATCAGTCCGGTTAGGAAAGCCCAGCGTATAATGCAGCTTCAGTTTACGAAAAGCCCTGGCTACCAACGCTTCCCACGATTTATGGCTGGCCCGCTCCAGCATGAGCGCCGCCAGGGCGTAGCCCGCGTTGGAGTACACGTAGGACTCGCCGGCGGGGGGTAGGGCAGGTGCCTGCCGCAGCACCACGGCGGCAAATTGCTGCCGCTTCTCCGTCAGCGTGCCGCTGAACTGGGGCAGGTTTTTGTACTCGGCTCCGGCAGTATAGGGCTGGATGCCTGCCCGGTGCGACAGCAAATCGGCCAGCGTCACGTTGGCGTAGGGGGGTAGGGCGGCGGCGCGCAGTTCGGGCACTACGTCGAGCAGCTTGCTGTCCCAGCTGATTTTACCCTGCTCCACCAGCTTGCCGGCGAGTAGACTGGTCACGCCTTTGGTATCGGAGCCGAGGTGAAAATAGTCGTTCAGCGTCACCAGCTCGGGCCGGTCGTTGCGCCGCACGCCACCATACACGTACCGAATGCGGCCCGGCTCGATAATGGCCGCCAGCAGCGCCGGCAACTTGTACCGGGTGCGGATGCTATCCAGCGCCCGCTGCCCGGCCAGCGACTGCGCCGAAGCGCCGCGCCACAGCAGACAATTACTTAGCAAGCAGCAGATTAGTAGAAACCGAAAGCGCATTAGCAGCGAGGAAAGCAGTTAAAAAGAACAACCCGGCTACCGCCGCTTCAAGATATGCTCGGCATTCCAATCAGTAAGATGCGCCGCCGCAGAACCGCCATGAACAGTTAATCACTGCCTTTATATGGCATGATTAATTACCGCCTGCTTAGCTGCATCAAAGCCTCGCTGACAACTGTCAGCGAGGCTTTTTGCTATAAGGCTCCGAGTAAGTAGCGCACCCGTAGCTGTTGCGCCAGTTCGTGGCAAGCTCGGCGCACCGCATTGCTACCCCCAGCATTCGTCAGCACTACAAAGGCTACCCGCTGGCCAGGGTACAGCACGGTGTGGCAGAAGAAAGTCCGGGTTGTGCCATCATGTGAGCTGGTTAATGTCCCTTGGTTAGCCTCGCCACTCACTCCCCAGCCGTACGCATACGCTGTCCGCCCAAAGTGCAGTGTCTGGTAGGTACTGCTTTTGAGGTAGTTATCCTGGCCAAGCAAGCCTCGCAAGTGTAGCTGCACTAAGCGGGCAAAGTCTGGGAGCGGCATCGAAAGCTCCATAGCGGGAGCCATATAATCGTATCCCTGGTAGGTATTGGTGGGTCCAAGCGGGACAAACACGCTATCGGGGCTACCACTACTGATAGCCTTTAGGCGGTGTCCCCAAGGTTGAGTAGATTCGTAGCGGTTGGGAAAGCCAATCAGGTAGCGCAACTTCAATTCGCCGAAGGTGCTCGACACTAGTTGTTCCCACGAGCTGTGGCTAGCCTGCTCCAGCATAAGGGCTGCCAAAACATAGCCGGCATTAGAGTAGGCAAAGTGGTGACCAGGAAGCGGAGCCACCGGCGGCTGGTTGAGCACAAACTGCGCAAACTGCAACCGCTTCTCCGAGACTGTGCCCGTGAGAGGCGGCAGCTGCTTATGGTCGCGCCCATCGGTATAAGGCTGAATACCAGCCCGGTGTGACAACAGCTTATCCAGGGTAATAGCGGCGTACTCAGGCCGAATATTGTCTTTCAGGGCAGGAACCACATCTACCAGCTTACTTTTCCAACTGATTTTGCCTTGCTCCACCAGTTTACCCGCCAGCAGGCTGGTTATTCCCTTGGTTTCGGAGCCAAGGTGAAAATAATCATCCGGCTCAATCAAGGCTGGCTGGTCGTTGCGCTTTACCCCCCCGCCGAAGTATCGAATTTGGTCCGGCTCAATAACAGCTGCTACCAAGGCAGGCAAGTGGTATTGCACTCGCAACGCATCCACTGTTTGCTCAGTAGTGAAGGACTGCGCCCTTACTGGTGCCACCACCAAGCTAGCCAGTAGTATTCCAATTGGCAGCAGGCGACTTATCATCAAGCGATTGGCTAAGGTGCGCATGAGCAATAGTACTCACCATCACCTGTAGCCAAGGTTAAGCTTGGAGCTTTTGCTATTTTACTGGCGCGCCAATACTGGCCCCGCGTACGGCCGCCACCGCCTCGGCCAAGAACAGCGGGTCGCGCTCGATGTGGTTGCCCACTACTACCACATCGGCCCCGGCGGCCAGCGCGGCGTGTATTTTCTCGCCGGTATTGAGGCCACCGCCTACCAGAAGCGGTGTATCCACTACTTCGCGCACGGCCCGAATCATGGCCGCCGACACGGGATGCTGCGCGCCGCTGCCGCCATCGAGGTACATGAGGCGCAGGCCGAGCTGCTCACCGGCCATCGCCGTGGCCGCCGCGATGCTGGGTTTATTGTGGGGTAGGGGGGCCGTGCCGCTGATATAGGACGCCGTAGTTGGTCGCCCGCTATCCACCAGCATATAGCCGGTGGGCAGTAGCTGCAAGCCGCTCTGGCGCAGGCGCGGGGCCGCCACCACGTGCTGCCCAATCAGGAAATCCGGGTTTCGGCCCGAAATCAGCGAGAGCAATAAAATACCATCGGCGGCGGCATCTACGTGCAGCGCGTGGCTTGGAAAAAGCAGCACCGGCACCTGCGGCGCTTCGGCCTTGAGCAACGCGATGAGGGCAGCCTGGTGCTCCGTAAGCACCAGACTGCCCCCAACTAGGAAAAAATCAACGGGATGCTGCCGCGTCAGGCGCAGCAAATGGCGCAGGCGGCCGGGCTCGAAGTCATCGGGGTCGAGCAGCACGGCCAGGGCCTTGCGCCCACGCAGCCGTAGGCCGGCCAGCGTGTCAAGCAAGCGGTTCGCGAGGGGTAAGGGTGTCGTCGTGGTGAGCGGCGGCAGTGGCATCCTGAGCGGCAGAAGTAGCGGGCCACGCAATGGGCTGAGCGCCCTTGGTAGCCGATGAAGCCGCAAGGTCGGCATTTTTGCCGGTTTCGTCCGCATGCTTGGGCATAATATCCTGCACGGCCTTGGTCACCATTGCCAGGGCCACGGCGGCGGCCTGCGCCACTATCACCCGGCCAGTTTCGCTCTTGGCGAATGCCAGCACGGTCGGACCCACGAAGCTGAGCGCGGAGCTGGACTTCTTGCCCGCCTTGCCTGGCTTGGGAGCAGCTGCCTGCTGCTCGGCGGCGGGCTCGTCAAACTGCTCGGAGTGGGACAGGCGGCGGCTATCGTCGTAAGGATGAGCCTCAAACGAGCTGGGCGAAGTAGCATCATCTTCGGGACCTTCGTCCTGGCCGTGGTCCTCGCCCACGTGGTAAGCATCTTCGGTAGCGTCGGAGTCGAAGCCGTGCGTGGCACTGGAATGCGCCGGAAAATCCGGCTCCTGGCCCAAGCCATTGTCGTCTAGCTCTTCCCCGCTATCCGACGTGCTGTGGTAGTAGAAACCATCGTCGCCGCCCACGGGCACGTAGTTGCCGTCCTCGTCGTAGGTGTAGTCAGTGGCCTGAGAATCAGTGCCAAATTCATTCGAATCCTGGTCGTTTTTGTCAAAGCCATCGAAGCCCGCGTAGTCTTCGAAAGAAGACCGCCGGTTCTTTTTAGACTTTTTCTTGGGCTTGCGGCCGCTAAAAGCTTTCACCAGCAGCCACACGC
Source organism: Hymenobacter psoromatis (assembly GCA_001596155.1). Lineage (NCBI taxonomy): Bacteria > Pseudomonadati > Bacteroidota > Cytophagia > Cytophagales > Hymenobacteraceae > Hymenobacter > Hymenobacter psoromatis. Next base: position 3,035,967 of record CP014771.1, read on the forward strand.
CGCTCACCACGCCCGCGCCAATGAGCGCCACTTTGCCGGCCTGCACGGTATTCTCCTTTATTTCCTGCACGTCGCCCCGCAACGCTCGCTCATACTCCAGCTTTTTGCGCAGTAGGAAATCTTTTTCGTCCTCAAACAGGGGGTTAGTAGGCTCGGTCATGGTCGGTGCGGGTTGCGAGGTAATCTCAGAAAATAGTAAGTGGCAGCCTACGAACGCTTATCGGATTTGTAGATGGTATTGTTGAGCAGCTTATCGGCCACGCCCTGGAATACCTTTTTATCGACGCCCACAAAAAACAGGACGGCCAGCACCAGATACAGCGCGGCTACCAGGCCAAAACCGGCCGAGGGGCTATTCAGCACATCATTGAGCAGGAAGCCCAGGTAAATGGAGCCGAACAGGACAAACAGGAAGCCCAGCAAGCCCAGCGCCACCGCATGCACAGTGCTGACAAAGACGGTTTTGGCTTTTTCCTGTGCTTCCAGGCGTACCAGGTCAATGCGCGTATCGATATAGCCAGTCAGGTTGCCGATAAGACTGTCGTTGCGCGGCGTTTTGTCGTCAGTAAGGGTAGCCATGCGAGCGGAAATATTTAGCGAAGAAATTCGGTTAAAAGTGCGGCCGGCGGTAACACCCTGCCTGCCCAAGGCGTTCTTTACGCAAAATCTGGCACGAAGGCTGCCTCCGTTCCCCGCTTTAGGTTAAATTTTTGTGGCGTGAGTCAAAATCATTACCAGGTGCTGGGGGTGCCGGCCACGGCCCCCGCTGCCGACATAAAACGCGCCTACCGCCGCCTGGCGACCGAGCTGCACCCCGACAAGCACGGGGGCGACCGCCAGTTTGAGGAGCAGTTTAAGGCCGTAGCCGTGGCCTACGGCGTGCTATCCAGCCCCGACCGCCGGGCCCAGTACGACTACAGGCTGCGGCTCGAAGCGCGCCAGGCCGCCGAGCTGCACCGCACTGCGGCCGATGCTGCCGCGAGCGGCCCGTCAGCATATAAGATGCCGGGCGCGGTCCCTACCCCCCCGCTGCGCACGCGCCCCCCGGCGGGCCGGCGCGAGCGCCACTACCAGCAGCGCGTGCCCCGGCAGCAGGCCCGCTTCAACCGCCAGGATTCTTGGCTCGTGGGCGGCTTGGTCTTTTTAATTTTTCTCTTCGGCATTTCGGCCAAAGTCGTGATGGACCGCGTGGAGGCGAAGCTTTATTACCAGGATGCGCGCACTGCTTTCGCGCAGGGCCAGTGGCGCGAGGCCGAGCGCCAGCTCGACCAGGCCCTGGATTTTCGCGACAACCACATTGCCGCGTTGCGGCTGCGGGGCCAGCTGCGCCAGGACATCAACCACGATTTATTGGCCGCCCGCACCGACTATGAGGCGGCGCTTTTGGCCACTGCCGAAGAGCCCCTACCCCCCCCCGAAGCCGCCAGCCTGTTCTATCGCCTGGGCCGCTGCCAGGCGGGCCTGCACCAGCCCGCCGCCGCCGAGCTGAGCTATACCCGCGCCATCGGGTTCGATAGTACACTGGCCGAAGCCCGCCTGGCCCGCGGCGAAAACCGCCTGCTCGACCTGCACCAGCTCCACCCTGGCTTGGCCGACCTGCGCCAGGGCCGCCACCAGCTTCAGCGCATCGGCCGCCCCGTGCCCCTACCCTACCTGCAGGCCGAAGGTGCCGCCCTCACCCGCCTGGCCCGTTTCGACGATGCGCGCCTCGTTTACTTCCAGGCCCTGCGCAACGCGCCCAAAGACGGCCGCACGCTGTTTTTATTGGGCCGCCTGGCCCAGCAGACGGGCGACTCGGCCAGTGGCTGCGAGTTTTTTCGCCGGGGTGCCGCCGTCGGCTATTCGTATGCGCAAGCGGCGGCGGCAGGCTGCCGCTAAGTAAGTTATTGAAAATTATGATTTTACGAAGGTTTCCGCCAGCGCGGCCGCGATGAGCTGCGCGTGGTGGCGGCCATTCTCAATAAACCAGCGGCTGGTAGCCAAACCGCCGCAGACGGTGCCGGCCACGTACACGCCGGGGCGGGCCGTTTCGTGGGTCGTCACGTCAAAAATGGGGGGTAAAGCTGGGTCTTTTTCATTGAGTGGCAGCGCCAGCATATCGACCAGCAGCGAATAATCGGGCCGGTAGCCCGTGAGCGCATACACGTAGTCGGCCGGAATGCTGTGCGGGCCAGCGGGGGTAGTAACCTCCACCGAGTGCGGCGTAATGGCGTCGATAGTGGTGTTGAAATACGCCTGGATGCGCCCTTCCTTGATGCGATTGAGCAAGTCGGGGCGAATCCAGTACTTGACCGTTTCAGCCACCTCCGAGCCCCGCACCACCATAGTCACGCGCGCGCCGGCGCGGGTAAGCGCCAGCGCCGCCTTGGCCGACGAGTTTTTGGCCCCAATAACCACTACGTCGCGGTCGGCGTGGGCGTAGGGCTCCTTGTAGTAATGGTTGACGTGGGGCAATTCCTCGCCCGGAATGTTCATTAGATTGGGCACGTCGAAAAAGCCCGTGGCCACCACCACAGCGCGGGTTGCCAGCTCGCCCTTGCTGGTTTCAACCACAAAATCACCCGCCTGGCCGCGCAGGCCGGTTACTCGCTCGTAGAGACGCAGGTCGAGCTTTTCGGCCACGGCCACGCGCTGGTAGTAGTCCAGCGCATCCTCGCGGTGGGGCTTATAAGAGGCCATCGGGAAGGGATAACCACCGATTTCGAGCAGCTCGGGCGTCGAAAAAAACTCCATTTGGGTAGGATAACCCACCAGCGAGTTCACGAGCGCCCCTTTGTCTATCACCGCCACGGTGAGGCCCTGCCGCTGAATTTCGAGGGCGCAGGCCAGGCCCACGGGCCCGGCGCCAATGACAACGGCATCTAATTTTTCAAGTATCATGTAGCAAGTATCGGTCAGAATGCTCTATCAACCAACGCGGACGCTGCTGGTTGTGTTCTGTTGCGGACCTTTACGGGTAGAATCAGCAGCATTTGTCGGCCAGTCGCTCAACTGATACTTGATAAATGTTAGCTGATAATTGAAAAAAGATGCGCCACTGCGACCTGTGCGGAGCTACCAGCTTCCTACCCCTGCCTTTTTATTATATCTTCGATGGCCAGCGCCTGCAAGGCACCCGCTGCACCCGCTGCGACTTGGCCTTTCTGGACCCGCAGCCCACGCCCGCGCAATTAGAAAAGCTCTACGGCAAAGAGTATTTCACCGACCGCCCCAACTACGACCGCACCGAGAAAGACAAGGCCTTTATTGAAGAAGGCAAATCGCTGGACCTCAGCCAGGTGCGGCCCGACAAATTCACTACTTACATGCAGCGGCACTACCCCGGCCGCCGCTTTCGGTACTTAGAAGTGGGCTGCGGCCCCGGCTACACCCTCAAAAGCCTGCAAAGCCTGGGCTGGGAAACCCACGGCCTCGAAATATCCGAGCACGCGGCCGACTATGCCCGCCGCGAGCTGCACCTGCCCGTGGTAACCGGCAACATCGAAACCACCGAGGATTTTCACGAGAGCCAATTCGACCTCGCCTATCTGGGCGACGTGCTGGAGCATCTGCTCTCCCCGGCGGCGGCCATCCGCAAGTTTGGCCGCATTCTGAGTCCTGGCGGCCTGTTGGTGCTCGCCCTGCCCAGCGTGACCAACCTGCCCAGCATGCGCCTGGGCTTTGCCGCCTACCGCCTGCTGGGCCGCCAGCGTCGCATGGATATTCCGCCCTACCACCTCTATGAATTTACGCCAGCTACCATCCGCAAGATGCTGGCAAAGAACGGCTTCTCCGTCGTCGATTTGCAAAACCCGGTGAAGGCTCCGGCCCACATTCGCCTGGGTGGCAACGTGGTGGAGCAAGCCGCCAAACTCAGCACGCACTACCCCACCTACTGGCTGAACCAGCTCACCGGTCGCTTCGGCGACCGCATGTTCGTGGTGGCCCGGAATGAGAAGTAGCTACCCCAGGTTGCAGAAATATCGAAAGTCTAAGAAAGTCTGCTCTTCCAAGCAGGTTTTTTTAGGCTCAACGAGGTGCCCGGTGCGGACAGCCAGAAGCAGGGGTAACGGTGAAGCAGGAAACAGAGGTAGGCGGCCAGCCGGGCCGCCCACCTCTGGCTATGCCGTAAATACGTAGTGCGTGTCGCGATAAACACGTATTAATTAGAAATTGGACAAAATAGGCAAAACAGTTCAGCATGAATGGGGTTGCAGCTAACAAACGAATGAACCTCTCGCTACTTACTCATTAACACCTCCTAACACTTATTTTTTCGCCCATTTTACCTCTATGCATACTCTATTACTAGCCGCTGGAATGCTGTCTCCTGACTTGCATTTTTCCGAGAACGATTTGACTGGTTACACATTTTTCTACAGCACGTTTGCCTTGCTGGGCGCGGCGCTATTCTTTTTGTTGGAGCGCAACAACGTGCCCAAGCGCTGGCGCGTGAACCTGACGGTGGCGGGGCTTATTTGTCTGATTGCGGCCATTAGCTACTGCTATATGCAGGCCATATATGTGGGGCAGGAGAAGGCGCTCACGCGCTTTCGCTACTCCGAATGGTTCTTCACGGTGCCGCTGATGTGCACGCAGTTCTACCTACTGGTGCGCCCGGCCGGTGCCCCCACCGGCTCGCTGTGGCGGCTGCTGCTGGGCGGGATATGGATGATTGGCTGCGGATATTTTGGCGAAAACGCGGCCCTCAATAAGACGATTATCTGGGGTGCGATTTCAACGCTGGGCTACCTGCTAGTGCTCTACGAAGTATGGTTTGGGCCGCTGGCCAAGGCCGTGGACCGCTCAACCGACCGCGACGTGGTGCGGGCTTTTACTTACCTCTCCTACTTCGTGCTCATTGGTTGGGCCGTGTACCCGATGGGCTACATGACGCTGCCTTTCAACCTGTTTGCCGTCCTGCGTCTGGACCGCAACCTAATCTACAATTTCGGCGATGTCATCAATAAGGTAGGGTTTGGGCTGGTCGTGTACGTGATGGCCCGCAAGTCGGCGGCCCGCAAGGCCGCTGCCCGGCACGCGCGTCGGCCCGAAGCTGTGCTGGGGTAGGCCCCGGCCGGCTCCTGGGCTCACACGTTCTCACCCACTACCCCCTACCAAGCTTAGCGGTCAGCTAGCCGCGCTCTTTTTGATGAATTCTTTTGATAACCAATTATTTAAGCCTGGCACGCGGGAGTTGTTGCCCGCCACCCGCGACGCGTATCTGCAAAGTAACCTGCTTCCGGCCGAAGCCCAGGCGGTAGAGCGTCTATTGGAAAATGACCGCGTGGAGCGCGGCGTGACCTTGGCCCGCTACCACGAGCTGCACCAGACGGCGCGCGTGGCCAGCCCCCCGGAATGGGTGCGCCAGCAGTTGCTGCGGCAACCCAGCGTTTCGGCCTGGGGGCCGCTGCGGCGGCCCGTGGTGCAGTTGGCGCTGGCCCTGCTGCTGCTGCTGGGGGGCTTCAGCGCCGTGCGGTGGATGCGCAACCAGCCCCTGGTGCCGGTGCCGGTGGTGGTAGCTTTCGAGCGCACCGTCAACTCGGCGGCCCAGGGCCTAGGCCAGCCCGTGGTATATACTTCTACCGAAATAGCGGCTACCCTGGCTCCCGAACAGCCGGCACCGGCCGCGCCGGCCCGGCCCGCCAACGCGCCGCGGCCCAGCAGCCCCTCCCAGCGCTTGCGCGCTCGCGGACAGGCGGTTCAGCCCATTGCCACCATTCCTGTGCCGACTCCCCCCGCCGCCGCCCCTGATTCGCTGAGTCCAAGCGGCGTGCCATCGGCGGCTAGCAAGAGTGCCAGCCCAGTGGCCCGCGTGGTGCGGGGCTATGTATATGACCCCCTGGGTAAGCCCCTGGCCGGCGCTACCATACTGATAAAAGGAACTACCCAGGCGGCGGTCACCAACGCTACGGGTGTTTATGAGCTAACCGTGCCCCTGGGAGCAGTGCTGGAAGTTGGCTACGCGGGCTATCAGGACGAACTCACTCAGACTGGCCAGGAAACAGTGGTTGATGTGACCCTCCAGCCCCTGGGCCGGCGTGAGCGCCGGAAAATCCGGGGGGCGCACCCGCTATAAAGCGGGCTGGCCGTTTACCCGGCCGGGGGGCTAGCTTTGCGGCCGGCCGTACTCACGGCTTTCTCCCTAGCCCCTTTCTCCGATGCACCCTGCCGACCTCCCCAAACAGCAGCTTTTTCGAGACATTGCCCAGCGCCTGCACGAGCAGGGCTTTCGCGTGGAGCGGCAGGACCCTACCCGGCCCTGGGGCGGCTTTTTTGTGCTTGATGAAAGCCAGGCCCAGCAGTTTGCTGATGTCTATTTCAACGGCCTCGATGTGAGCAAGCTGCGCATTTCGGGCCAGCTGAGCCCCAAGGTGCTGCTGGTGGCGCCGCACCAGCGTCTGAGCTGGCAGTACCACTTCCGGCGCGCCGAAATATGGCAGGTGGTGGAAGGCCCGGTGGGCGTGGCCATCAGCGACACCGACGAGCAAACGGAGGTGAAATCGTACCAGCCCGGCGAGCGCATCGTGCTCAAGCAGGGCGAGCGCCACCGCCTGGTGGGCCTGGCCGGCTGGGGCGTCATTGCCGAAATCTGGCAGCACACCGACGCCAGCCAGCCCTCGGACGAGGATGACATCGTGCGCGTGCAGGACGATTTCGGCCGCTAAGCCGGGCTGTGTAAGGCGGGGCGGGGTAGGGCGTCTGACCGGGCGGCCTACCCCGCTTTTCTATGGTGGGCCGTGGGGGTAGGAGACGGGTTGCGGCTCTTACGGATAAGCCGTCGCAACTTTGTGGCCGGTGGCACCGCCGTTTTCTGGCGGGTCGTCTTTTTTTCGCGTGTATGAGAAGTGTTTTCGTTGGCCTGCCCGGCCGTAACTGGCTGTTTTTTTTGCCCTTGCTGAGCTTACTGCTCGGCCTGGCTGCCCCCGCGGCGGCCCAGATTGAGCGGCCCGTGACCTGGAAATTTGCTGCTTCACCGGCCGATAAATCTGGCGAATCCACGCTTACGTTTTCCGCCACCATCGCGGGCAACTGGCACATCTACTCGCAGTTTATTGAGGAAGGCGGGCCCGAGCCCACGAGCTTCAAGTTCGTGCCCTCGCCCGACTACGAGCTGGTGGGCAAGGTCACGGAGAGCCCCGAGCCGGTGAAAGCTTTCGAAAAAGCCTTCAACATGAACATCGCCTATTTCCCCAAGCGGGCGGTGTTCAGCCAGAAAATCCGCCTCAAGGCCCCGCAAGCCACCGTGAAAGGCACGCTCACCTTCATGGTCTGCAACGACGAGAAGTGCCTGCCGCCCGACGACCTGGACTTCAGCCTCGACGTGAAAGGCACCGCCGCCCCGGCCGCTAAAACCACGCCTCCCCCCCCCACGCCGACCAAAGCCGCGCCGGTGGCGGCCGCTGCTGCCGTAGTCACTGCTCCCGCGCCGACCGCCGCCGCGCCGACCGCCGCCGCGCCGACCGCCCCCGATACGGCCGTCTTCCGGCCCGAGGCCGGCGCTGCGCCGATGCTGGCACCGGCCGCCGCGTCGGACTCGGTAGTGGCGGCCGATGCGCCGGCGGTGCCGGCGGCTACGGCCGCAGCGGTGGCCGCGCCGGCCGCCACGCAGTCGCTGTGGGCCATTTTTCTGGCGGGCTTTGTGGGCGGGCTGGCGGCTTTGCTCATGCCGTGCATTTTCCCGCTGCTGCCGTTCACGGTCAGCTATTTTACCAAAGGCGAGTATTCGAAGGCCGGCTCGGTGGGCCGGGCAGCGTTTTATGGCCTGAGTATCATTGTGATATACGTGGCGCTGGGCCTGCTCGTGACTGTCGCTTTCGGGGCCGATGCGCTCAATAATCTGGCTACCAACGGCATATTTAACCTCGTGTTTTTTGTCCTGCTGGTGGTGTTCGCGGCCTCGTTTCTGGGTGCGTTCGAGCTGACGCTGCCCAACTCCTGGATTGCCAAAACCGACACCCAGGCCGACAAGGGCGGGCTACTGGGCATCTTTTTTATGGCGGCCACGCTGTCGCTGGTGTCGTTTTCATGCACCGGACCTATCATCGGCACCTTGTTGGTGCAGGCGGCCAGCACGGGGCACTTGCTGTCGCCGGCGCTGGGCATGTTTGGCTTCTCGCTGGCGTTGGCGCTGCCGTTCACGGTGTTCGCGGCGTTTCCGGCGCTGCTGAAATCCTTGCCCAAGTCGGGCGGCTGGCTGAACTCGGTGAAGGTGGTGCTGGGCTTTCTGGAGCTGGCGCTAGCGCTGAAATTTTTGTCGAACGTGGACCTGGCCTACCACTGGCAATGGTTTGACCGCGAGGTATTTCTCTCGCTCTGGATTATTATTTTCGCGCTGCTGGGCTTTTACCTGCTGGGCAAAATCCGGTTCTCGCACGACAGTCCGGTGGACTACGTGTCGCTGCCCCGGCTGTTTATGGCCATCATCGTGCTGGCCTTTACTACCTACCTGGTGCCCGGCTTGTGGGGCGCGCCGCTGCAAGCCGTGGCGGGTTTCCTACCCCCCCAGCACACCCAGGACTTCGACCTCTACACCCCCACGCTGGGCGGCGGGGGCAGCGCGGCCGCCACGCCCCACGAGCAGCACAAGTATGGCGATATTTTCCACGCGCCGCTGGGGCTCGATGCGTATTTCGATTACGACGAGGCCCGCGCCTACGCCCAAAAAGTAAACAAGCCGATTCTCATCGACTTCACCGGCAATGCCTGCGTGAACTGCCGCAAAATGGAAGCCACCGTGTGGCCCGACCCGCGCGTGCTGCAACGCCTGCGCAACGATTTCGTGCTGGTGCAGCTCTACGTGGACGACAAAACCGAGCTGCCCGAAACCGAGCAAACCGTGTCGAAATTCAGCGGCAAGAAGCTGAAAACCATCGGCAACAAGTGGAGCGATTTCCAGGCCACGCGCTACAACGCCAACTCGCAGCCCTTCTACGTGCAGCTCGACCCGGCCACCGAAAAGGTGCTCGCTACCCCCCAGGGCGCGAACTACGACCCCGACAACTTCGTACGCTTCCTCGATAGCGGCCTGGCGGCGATGCGCGCCGGCCGCCGCTAGCCGTGCCTACCCCCGCCGCGCCGGCCGGCCGCCGCTGGCTGCGCATCGGGCTGGCGTTGCTGTTTGTGGGCGCGGGCGCGCTGCATTTTATTCACCCCGAAACCTTCGAGCGCATTGTGCCGCCGGCCCTGCCCGCGCCCCGGCTGCTGGTGCTGCTGAGCGGCGCGGCCGAGGTGGCCGGCGGGCTGGGCCTGCTGCGGCCCGCCACCCGGCGCTGGGCCGCCTGGGGCCTGCTGGCGCTGCTGGTGGCGGTGTTTCCGGCCAATGTGTATATGGTGGGGCTAGCGGCTGCGCTGCACATTCCGGCGTGGGTGCTGTGGGCGCGCCTACCCCTACAGCCGCTGCTGATGTGGGCGGTGTGGCGGGTGGGGAAGTAGGCGCGCTCAGCGGACACTCAGCGCACCTCAGCGCACCTCAGCGGTAACTTCCCGAGGCAACACCTTGTGCAATTGCGGGCGCTCCGGCATCAGCAGGATAAGTCTCTCACTTACCCCTCGCCGTTGCCATGAAAAAGCTTCTTCCCGCGCTGCTCCTGCCTTTTGGGCTGCTGGCCGTTTGCCCGCCCGCTGCTGCGCAAAAGCCGAAGCCGGTTGCCCCCGCCAGCGCCGCTACCCGCACCCTGAGTGGTCGCGTTACTGACACCACAGGCCAGGGCCTACCCGGTGTTACGGTGCTGCTCAAGGGCACCCGCACGGGTGTCAGCACCGATGCCAGCGGCTACTACGTGCTGGCCGGCCGGCCGGCCGGCGCGGGGCGCGCGGCTGCTATTCAGCTTTGTGGGTTTTATCACCCAGGAAGTCGCCGTGCCCGCCGGCTCCGCCCCGCTGAACGTGGTGCTGCGCGCCGACACCAGAAGCCTGAACGAAGTAGTGACTACGGGCTTGGACGGCCGGGCGGCCGGCGTGCAAATGAGCCGGGCCAGCCGTAATTCGCGGCTTACCAGACCGTTGCCCGCTGCGGCAATGCGTGATAAATCAGCTGCCTATGATATGGCCGGGGCCGGTTACCTCGCGCCTACCCTCGCGCCCTACCCTGCCCGCGCCGAGGCCGGCGCAGGCGATACCTACGCCACTATTCAGGAAAACGCCTTTCATCCCGTCAGCAAAGAGCCGCTGAGCACGTTTTCGCTCGACGTGGACAACGCCAGCTACACTAACGTGCGGCGCTTTCTCAACGAAGGCCAGCTGCCCCCGCGCGATGCCGTGCGGGTGGAGGAAATGCTCAATTACTTCCACTACGCGTTGCCCGCGCCCGCCGCCAGCAGCCCCGACCCGGTGCGCATCAGCGCCGAGCTGAGCGACTGCCCCTGGGACGCCGGTCACCAGCTGGCCCGCATCGGTATTCAGGCCAAAAAGATTGAAACGGCTAGCCTGCCCCCCGCCAACCTGGTGTTTCTGGTCGATGTGTCGGGCTCGATGATGGGCGACGACCGCCTGCCGCTGGTGCAGGCCGGCCTGCGGCTGCTGGTGCGCCAGCTGCGGCCCCAGGACCACGTGGCGCTGGTGGCCTACGCCGGCGCGGCCGGCCTGGTGCTGCCGCCTACCCCCGGCTCGCAGCAAAATGCCATTCTGGAAGCCATTGACCGGCTCGAAGCGGGCGGCTCCACGGCCGGCGGCGCGGGCCTGCGCCTGGCATATTCCACTGCGCAGCAATATTTCAAGAAGGAAGCTAACAACCGCGTTATTCTGGCTACTGATGGTGACTTCAATGTGGGCGAAAGCTCGGACGCAGCGATGAAGCAACTAATTGTCAATCAGCGCGAAACGGGCGTGTTTTTGACCGTGCTGGGCGTGGGGCGCGGCAACCTGCGCGACAGCCGCATGGAGCTGCTGGCCGACAAAGGCAACGGCAACTACGCCTACCTCGACAACCTCGACGAGGCCCGCCGCACGCTGGTGGCGCAGTTTGGCGGCACGCTCTTCACGGTGGCCAAAGACGTGAAGCTGCAAGTCGAGTTCAACCCCGCCCGCGTGGCCGGCTACCGCCTCATTGGCTACGAAAACCGCCTGCTGGCCAACGAGGATTTCAACAACGACCGCAAAGACGCCGGCGAGCTGGGCGCGGGCCACACCGTGACGGCCCTCTACGAAATCGTGCCCGTCAATTCCAGCAACCCACTGATTGATAAGCTGAAATATCAGCCCGCCACCTACCAGCCCGGCCAGGATGTGCTGGCCCGGTCGGCGGGCCTCACCACCGAGCTGCTCACCGTGAAGCTGCGCTACAAGGAGCCGCAGGGCAACACCAGCCGGCTGCTGGCCCAGCCCCTGGCCGGGGCAGCCCTACCCCTCGCCCAGGCCTCAGCCGACCAGCAGTTTGCCGCCGCCGTGGCCGAGTTTGGAATGCTGCTGCGCCAGAGCGAGCAGCGCGGCACCGCCACCTACGCCAGCGCCGCCCGACTGGCCCAGGCCGGCCGCGGCCCCGACGCCGAAGGCTACCGCGCCGAGCTGGTGCGGCTGGTAGGATTGGCCGAAGGAATGACGCCGACCGACCAAACCGTCGGCCTGCGGTAGGGTTTGTAGCGCGGGCTCTACGAGTCCGCGCGTGGTGCCGTTCGGCAATTGTGCTACGCGCGGACCCGGCAGAGTCCGCGCTACCAGTACCTTCGTCGCCTATGTCGCAACCATCTCTACAGCGCCGTTTGGGCCTGGTGCAAGCCACTGCCCTCAACATGATTGACATGGTGGGCATCGGCCCCTTTGTCACGCTGCCGCTGGTGATGGGGTTTATGGGGCCTAACTTCCTGTTGGCCTGGATGGTGGGCGCGGCGCTGGCCGCCGTGGACGGCCTCATCTGGAGCGAGCTGGGGGCGGCCTACCCCGAGGCAGGCGGCTCATACCGCTTCCTCAAGCTGGCCTATGGCGAGCAGAAGTGGGGGCGGTTCATGTCGTTTCTCTACGTCTGGCAAACGCTCATTCAATCGCCGCTGGTGCTGGCATCGGGGGCCATCGGCTTCGCCCAATACTTCGGCTACCTCGTGCCCATGACCGAGTGGTGGCAGCCCAAAGTGGTGGCCGGCTCGGTCGTTTTGCTGCTGGTGGCGCTGCTCTACCGCCGCATCGAGGACATTGGCAAGCTGGGCGTGGCGCTGTGGGTGGGCGTGCTGAGCCTCATGGGCTGGCTGATTTTCGGGGGCCTCACCCACGCCAACCACCCGGTGGCCTGGCTGCCGGTGGGGGGGGTAGGGAAATTACCCGGCCTGCTCCTTTCGGTGGCGATGGGCCAGGCGGCCGTCAAAACCATTTATTCCTACCTCGGCTACTATAATGTGTGCCACCTGGGGGCCGAAATCGTGCGGCCCGAGAAGGTCATTCCGCGCAGCATTTTTCTAAGCATCCTGGGCATCGCGGTGCTTTATTTATCGCTGAACTGGAGCGTGGGCACCGTCATTCCGTGGGAGGAAGTGCAGAGCTGGCAGGCCGGCGCGAGCGACAAGTCGCAGTTCATTATCAGCGTGTTTATGGAGCGGCTCTACGGGCACGCGGCGGCCACCGTGGCCACCGGCATGGTGCTGCTGGTGGCGTTCGCGTCGCTGTTTGCGGTGCTGCTCGGCTACTCGCGCATTCCCTACGCGGCGGCGGCCGATGGCGAATTTCTGCCCATTTTTGGTAAGCTCCATCCTACCAAGCACTTCCCCTACGTGTCGCTGCTGCTGCTGGGGGGGTAGGGTTCGTGTTCAGCCTGCTGTTTCGGCTGGGCGAGGTGATTTCGGCCATCCTGGCGATGCGCATTCTGGTGCAGTTCGTGGGGCAGGCGGTGGGGCTGATGCTGCTGCGCCGCCGGCGCGGCACGGCGTCGCTGCCCTTCAAAATGCCCCTCTACCCGCTGCCCGTCATCGTGGCGGTTATCGTGTGGCTGGCCGTGTTCGCGGGCATCGCGCCGCTGGAGGTGAACTGGGGTGGCGTGCATTTCCGGCTGTATTTTCAGCTCGCCGCCCTGGGCATGATGGCCTTGGGTACGGTCGCGTTTCTGCTCTGGAGCCGCCGCGAGGCCAAGTGGCCGTTTGCCAGGTAAAACTATTTCGCGGGCTGTTATTTACCTTTTCGCAGCGCGTGCCAGGCTCCGGTTGACCACAGGGCTACCCCCATCAATACGGGCTGAAAAAACAGCCGCGCCAGGCGCTTGGCGTCGGTGTCGAGGCCAAAGGCCGAGCGGTGGTGGCTGTATTGCGACCAATTGCCCGGAAAAATCAGCGCGTAAAACACAGCTAGCCCTACCCCCATCCGCACCCTGTTTTTCCCCTTTAAGGCAAGCAGGGCCACTCCTAACCCAATTTCTATCACTCCCGAGAGCAGCACGACCGTGTCTTTATCCAGCGGCACCCAGTCGGGCACCTGGGCTTGAAAATCTTTCCGCACGAAGGTGAGGTGGCCCGTGCCAGCCGCCACCATGAAAGTACCCAGCAGCCCGCGGGCCACATTTTGCAGGGTAGTGGGTTGAGTTTTACGTAGCATGGCTTGGGGGTAGGGTTTGAAGTTGAGCTTACGCATACGGCCAGCCAGCGGCCAGGGTGCGCCTACCCGTGGTCAGCTCACGGCTTCTACTTGAATTTTTTTGCCATTAAAAACCACTTCTTCCCCGGCCTTTTTGCCGTTCAGGGCTGCTGCTGCCGGCGCGGCGGGCGACACGGCCAGAAACTCCCGGCCCTCGGCAGTCGTCAGCTTGCCCGCGCCGATGCTGATGTAGAATAGCCCGAGGCTGGTGCTGGCCAGCGCCCCGGTGCGCACGGTATCGCTGGGTAGCTCGGGGTTTAGTTTTTGCAGCGCGGCCAGCAGCTGCTGCGCTTCGTGGAGTTGGGCGGCGTGGCGGTCGCGCTCCTGCTGGGCCATCGCGCGGCCGGTTTCATACTTGTCGCCGGCGCTGCTCTTGGTTTCGGAATTGCTGGATTCCTGGGCGGCGGCCATGCCGGCGCGGGCCGCGTCGAGGCGGGCGTGTACGTAGGCGAGGCAGGCGGCGTGGCAGGCGGGTTTGGGAGGTAGCATCAGGCAAAAGTATGCGGCGCCCGACGAGCGGACAGCCAGCCAAAAAGCCGGCAGCCCGCCCCGGTCAATACCCCATAAAATCGGTATTTTTCCAGCATAAAATAGACCAAAACCGGCCTGAATCGCTTTCACCAAAAACCCAGGCCTATTTTAGCCTTTGCGGTAGTCGGCTCACCTTCGTCGTCGGCGTGCGGTTTTTTTATGCGTAATGTTTTCATAATATGCACTTTGCTGGCCGTGAGCGACGGCGCGGCGCGGCCGGCCCTGGCCGCCGACCCCATTTACCAGGTGCGGGGGCAAGCCGTGAGTGTGCATACCAGCACGATTAACCTGGAAATTCAGGTGTACGCGCCCGGCACGGTGCGCGTGTGGCGCGCCCCAATGGGCGCGAAGTTCCAGAAAACCAGCCTCTCGGTTATCAAAGCGCCGGAGGCAACGGCCAAATTTGAGGTGGCCGAAAGCCCGACCGAGCTAACCATTAAAACCAGCCGCCTGCGCGTGGTGCTGGATGTACGCAGCGGGGCCGTGCGCTTTGCTACCCTGGCGGGCGCGGCGCTGCTGCGCGAGGCCGAGCTGGTTGACTCGCTCTTCACGCCGACGCTGGACGTGGGCAAGCCGGCCTTCGTGGTGCGGCAGCGCTTCGCGCTGAGTGCGGGCGAGGGGCTGTACGGGCTGGGTCAGTTTCAGGACGGGGTGATGAACTGGCGCGGCCACCAGGTGAAGCTGCGGCAGAACAACCAGTTCGTGGCCAACCCCTTCTTGGTGTCCACGGCCGGCTACGGGGTGCTGTGGGATAATTACTCGACTACCACGTTCCGCGACAACGCGGCGGGCGCGTCGTTTGCCTCCGAGGTGGGCGATTACATTGATTATTACTTCGTGTACGGCCCGGCCCTGGACGCCGTGGTGGCGGGCTACCGCGACCTGACCGGGCCGGCCCCGCTCTTCGGCAAGTGGGCGCTGGGCTTTTGGCAGAGCCGCGAGCGCTACAAAAGCCAGCAGGAACTGGTGGACGTGGTGCGGGAATACCGCCGCCGCCACGTGCCGCTCGATAACATCGTGCAGGACTGGCAGTATTGGGGCACCGACAACCACTACTGGAACTCCACCGAATTCGGCAACACCAATTTCCCCAAGCCGCAGGCAATGGTGGACCAGGTACACGCCCTGAACGCCCATTTTATGCTATCGGTGTGGCCGTCGTTCGGCGATAAAACGGCCATTTTCCAGCAATTGAAGCAGGAAAATCTGCTGTTCGATTTCAAGAACTGGCCGCCCGATGGTGGGGTGCGGGTGTATGATGCTTTCAACCCCAAGGCCCGCGACATTTACTGGAGTTATTTGAATAAAAACCTGTTTTCCAAAGGCGTAGATGCCTGGTGGCTCGACGCCTCGGAGCCAGAGCAGTTTGACCGTGAGGGCCGCATGGACTCGACCCAAACCGCGCTGGGCAGCTTCAAGAGCGTGCGCAACGCTTTTCCGCTGGAGCACATCAAGGGCGTGTACACGCACCAGCGGGCCGCCACTTCCGATAAGCGCGTGTTTATCCTGACGCGCTCGGCCTTTGCCGGGCAGCAGCGCTACGCGGCCGCCACCTGGTCGGGCGATATTCAGGGCAGCTGGGCAGTATTGCGCAAGCAGATTTCGGGCGGCCTGAACTTCTGCCTGGCCGGCATCCCATACTGGACCACCGACATCGGGGGTTTTTTCACGGGCAAAACCTACCCCCTGGGCGTGGCCGACCCGGCGTTTCGGGAGCTGTACGTGCGCTGGTTTCAGTTCGGGGCGTTCTCGCCGCTGTTCCGCTCGCACGGCACCGACACGCCCCGCGAGATATATCAGTTTGGTAATAAAGGCGATTGGGCCTACGACGCGCAGGCCCGCTACGTGAACCTGCGCTACCGAATGCTGCCCTACCTCTACTCGCTGTCGTGGCGCGTCACCAACCAGGGCTACACCCTGATGCGCGGCCTGGCAATGGATTTCCCCCGCGACCCGAAAGTGTACGGCATTGATAACCAGTACATGTTCGGCCCCGCGCTGCTCGTGAACCCGGTGACGGAAGCGCAGTACAGCCAGCGCTCCCCGGATGGCAAACAGCCGGGCGCGCTCGATTTCAGCACCATCAAAACCCAAAGCCAATACCTGCCCGCCGGCACCGGCTGGTACGATTTCTGGACCGGCGAGCGCCTGGCCGGCGGCCAAACCGTGACGCGCCCCACGCCCATCGACGTGCTGCCGCTCTACGTGCGGGCCGGCTCCATCCTGCCCCTCGGCCCGGTGGTGCAGTACGCCGCCCAAAAAACCACCGCCCCCGTAGAGTTGCGCATCTACCCCGGTGCCGACGCGGATTTCACACTCTACGAGGATGAAAACGACACCTACAACTACGAGAAAGGGGCTTACGCCACCATCCCGCTGCATTGGAATGAAAAGACGCAGCAGCTGACCATCGGCCGCCGCGCCGGTCGCTACCCCGGTATGGCGGCGGCGCGCAGCTTCCGGGTCGTGTTCGTGAGCAAGGGCCAGGGCGCAGGCGACGGCCCGGCCGCGAAGACCGCGCGCGTGGTGCCGTACCAGGGTAGCGCGGTGGCGGTGGGCCGGCGATAGGGGGACTCGTTCTGGCGTTCACCTCACCCCCTAGCCCCCTCTCCTGTGGAGAGGGGGGACTAGTTTTAGTCTTAGTTTTTAAAAATCGATTGATTAGAGCTAATGCTAGAACTAGTTCCCCCCTCTCCACGGGAGAGGGGGCTAGGGGGTGAGGTGAACGCCCGAACGAAACGCCAGGCTTACGGCAGCCGGTGCAGCCGCAACACCTGCCCGCCACCCGCCGCCAGCGCCAGTGGCAGCGTGGTTTGGCGGTTCACGGTCAGCGTTTGCTTCCGCAAATGATTGGGCTCCGTAGCTACGTCGGGCGCGTCGGCCCACAGCGTGGCTTCGTACTGGCCGGGGGGTAGGAAATCGAGTTTCAAAGAGAGCGAGCGGGCCTGGCTGTTGTTGAGCGCGCCCACGAACCAGTCGGCCCCCTTGCGGCGGGCGATGCACACGTACTGCGCCACCTCGGCCAGCGGCACGCGGGTTTCGTCCCACACGGTGGGTAGGGCGCGAATAAACTCGAAGCCCGGCTGGCCCTCGTAGGCGGCGGGGTAGTCGCAGACCATGCCCAGGTAGCTTTCCAGCACCACATACATGGCCAGCATGTGGGCGCGCGTCCCAATCATCAGCGGCCGGGTGTACTGCACCTGGAACTGCGCGGGCGGCACCGCCCGGAAGCCGCCCAGGTGGTAGTCAGTCGGCCCGGCCAGCAGCCGCGTGAAGGGCATGTTGATATCGTGGTCGGGCGTAATGGCCGGTCCCCACTTGTTGTTTTCGTAGTTAAACGTGCCCTCGCGGGTCAGTTCATTCGGGTAGGTGCGGGCGAGGCCGGTGGGCTTGGCCGCGCCGTGAAACTGGATGTGGATGTGGTGGTCGGCGGCTTTGCGCAGCATTTCTTCCTGCATTTGAATCATCTGCTGGTCGTCGCGGTCCATAAAATCCACCATCATGCCCTGCACGCCCCACGCCTGAAACTGCGCCAGCGCCTGGTCCAGCTGCGCGTAAAACGGCTGCCAATGCACCCACACCCGCAGCCCTACCCCCTGGCTTTTGGCGTAGTCGCCGATGCGCTGCATATCCAGGCCCGCCACGGGCTTAGTCACGTCCGTGTTCGGGCCGGGCGCGTAGCCCTCGCCGTCGTTCTGGTACCAGGCCGCGTTGCCGTAGCCGATAACCGTGTGGTAGGCGATGCCGTGCCGGGCGCAAAAGTCAATGTAGTATTTATTGAAATCAAAATTGCGGCCCGGCGCGAACGTGGTATCGGGCGAGATATCTCCGTTCCACCAGTGAAAATCGCTCATTCCCGGCTTCAGCCAGCCAAAATCCTGGGTGGGCGGGTCGTTGAGGCTGGTAATAATATTGGATTCGAGCAGCGCCCCTACCCGCTGGCCCAGCAGCAACACCCGCCAGGGCGAGCGGCCGGGCCGCGCGGCCCGCACTTTTACTTCAGTCTGGCCGGGCAGCGGCGAGAGCCGACTGGTCAAAACCCCCTCTTGCTTAGCCAGATACATACTGGCATAGTCGCGCAAGGCCGCCTCGGTAATGGCCAGGAAAGGCCCGCCGGAATACTCAAACAGCGTCGGCAAATCCAGCAGCGTATCGGCCTTGACTTGCGCCAGCGGCAGCCGGCTGTAGAAGCCCTCGTGCGAGGTCAGGTAGCCTTCCCGAAACAGCGTCAGCACCGTGGGGTTGCCGGCCAGCCGGAAGGTCGAGTTTTCCTCGGTGAGCACGTATTCCGCTCGTTTTTCCGGCTTGGGAAACTCGTAGCGGAAGGCCAGCCCGTCGTCGTAGGCCCGCACCACCAAGTTCACCGGCCGCCCTACCCCCCCCTTTTCGCGCAAGGCCACGGTTAGCTGGTGGTAATGGTTGCGCACCCGGCTGGCCTTGCCCATCGGTAGGTTATAGTACTCATCCACCGCAGTTTGGCGGGCGCTTAGCAGCATCAAGCCCGCGCCCCAGGCCCCGCCGGCCTCAAACACCAGCCCCAACGGCGATGCCTCCACCATCGGCTTGCCGTGGAAAACGACATCATATACCGGCGCTTGCGGCGTGAGGCGCAGGCGGTACGTCAGCTGCCCGTCGGGCGAGCGGAGCGTGAGCGTTTTTTGGGCAAAGGCACTGGTAGTCAACAGCCAAGCGGCTAGTAGTAGCAGGGAGCGGGTAAGCATGGGCGGGAGAAGGTAGGGTAGGGCAAAGTACGCCGCCAACCGCCAATCGCGCCGGCCGCCTACTCCTCCCGCAGCCACTGCGAGGCCCGGTACTCGCCCGGCCCGAAGAACAGCGTCAGCACTTCATCCACCAGTTGGGGGCCGTTGGCACTGTTGGTGAGCAGTAGCAGGCTTTCTTTTTGGCCGGGCAAAGTCATAAAAAAGCCCTTGAAATTGCCGTTATCGCCCCATTGCCACTGCGCCAATCCTTTACTGGTGGTGGCCAGCCCTACCCCGCAGGCCCAGTCAATGTAGGGGTCGGTGGCCGAAGCCGGCTGCCCACAACGGTTGGCGGGCGTGGCGGGCGTGCGCAGCAGCCGGGCCGTGGCCGGCCGCAAGCCCTCGCCCGTGTGCAGCGCCCGCAGAAACCGGCCATAATCAGCGGCAGTGGAGTAGAGGCTGAACCCGGCGTTGGGCTCGGTAAAATGGTCAATGGGCGAGGACTTACCCGCGTCATCGTGGCCGGCACTGGCTGCGGTGGCAAACGACTCGCGCCACTGGAAGCTGCTGTTTTTCAACTCCAACGGCTTGAATATCTCTTCCGTAGCCAGCGTCTCCCACGGCTTGCCGGTGACATGCTCCAGGGTTTTTTGCAAAAACGTGTAGCCCTCGCCCGAGTAATTCCAGCAGCTGTCGGGGGCATATTTCAGCACCAGGGCCGAGGTTTTCCAACCGGGGCTCGTCGGGTTTTCGGCCCAGTTGGGCAGGCCGGCCGTGTGCGCCAGCACCATGCGCGCCGTGATGCAGGCGGCCCGCGCCTGGCCTTGCAGCCGGGGGTAGGGACCGTAGTGCAGCAGCGGCTTATCCAGGTCGAGCACAGCACGCCCCGGTCATGCAAGCGTAGCGCCACGTAGGCCAGCATTTCCTTGCCTAACGAAGCCGCCTCGAAGATGGTCGTGTCCGTGACGGGCTGGCTGGTGCCGGCCTCGCGCACGCCCAGGCTGTAGGTTTGGGTGGTTTTTCCCTTGGTGTACACGAGCTGCATCCCCGGCACCTGGTGGTGGTGCATGAGGGCGGTGAGGGTGGCGGCGTGCTGGGCGTGGGCTGATAGGGTTGATAGAATAGACTTGTTCCCAAATAGTATTTTTGGGAATGCTTGACGTGAACACGATAACTGATGACCGCCAGATGCGGGCCTTGACGGGGCTGGACCTGGCGACGTTTTGCGACTTAGCCGAGCCGTTTTCGGTCGGCTGCCAACAAGAAGCGGACGCCCGCTTTACCGACCAGCGCCCGCGCAAACGCAAAGCGGGCGGCGGACGTAAAGGCGTGCTGGTCAGTTCGCAGCAGAAATTATTGTTCATTCTCTACTACCTCAAAACGTACCCGACCTTTGACGTACTGGCCGCCACGTTTGGCCTGCCCCGCTCCAAAGCCTGCGAACACGCCCATCGCCTGGCCAAGGCCCTGGAACGCACTCTACGTACGCAAGGGGTGCTGCCGGCCCGCGCCATCGACTCGCTGGCCCAGATGCAGCAGGTCTTCGCCGACGTACCCGTGCTACTGCTCGATGCCACCGAACGCCCCCAGCACCGGCCGCGGGCCGTGGTGGACCGGGCGGCCGATTAGTCGGGTAAAAAAAAGGCTGACGCGTAAAAACACGCTTATCGCCGACTCCAGTCGCTACATTCACTACCTGGGTCCAACGACCTGCGGGTCTGTTCATGACTATCAACTGCTTAAAAACGAATTCGATACCAACCTAGGGTTGCTGGACCTGTTCGAGTTGCTGGCCGATTTGGGCTACCTGGGCTTGGTCACTGACTACGACCTGCCGCCGCAAAGCCTGCCCCACCGCAAGCCGCGCCGCAGTAAAAAGCGCCCCGACGCAGCCCTGAGCGACGCGCAACGGGCCGAAAACGCGGCCCACGCTCGCCGCCGCGTCAAGGTCGAACACGCCATCAGCGGAGCCAAACGATTGGGTTGCGTAGCGCAGACCTGCCGCAACAAGTCCAATGCCTTCAATGACCGGCTCTTGGCCGTGGCATGTGGCATCTGGAATTGGCATCTCAGGAAACGAAAAGAATCTATTTAGGAACAAGTCTAATAATTAGTAGGAGTAGAAAGAGCCTTTTCATAGGCTAAAACTACGGCCCGCTGTCTTCTGCACTACTCTGACACGCTAAGGCAGTTAACCAGTTGATTGACCAATTAACGAACCGCAAATAGCTAAATTATAAGTATATGGCCTAACCAAGTTGGTTAACTCCATTCTATTTATTTAAGTTTCGACCCTACCTTTGGACCGGAACTACCGCAATAACCAGCGTCTGTAACAAATTTTGCGGTAATTATCTTCATCAGTTCGCAGTTTTGCCAGTATTACCCGTTTCCAACTCGGCAGCTATGGAGTTCTCACATCACTTCTTGCGTGAAGCCCTATGTGTCTTTAGGTTTGAAGTTTCTCCAGAGCAATCTGAACCAGCTGTGGAGTACTTCCACCGCTTTTACGTTCAGCTTAAAGAGGATGGTTTTGTCCCGCACCAAAAGCAGCCTTATGAGTTGACAATCAAAATTGGCGATGGTAACGACCCTCATGCCATCCGGCCCGAATTAAATATCGGCCACCATTCCTTGGTATTGCAGAACGAAGCCACCGGCTACGCCATTATTATTGGGGTGGGTCTGATTTCATTCAACTGTCTGAAACCCTACCCTGGCTGGCAGGTGTTCCTACGGGAGCATGTTACCCGCTACTTTCCTGTTTATAATGCCTTGGGCATTCAGCAGAAACTTCAGGCCGCGCAGATGGCTTACATCAACGATTTTTCGCTTGCCGCTGATGAAGCTGCTCCAGAATATCTAGCTCATTTGCCTCAGCTTACCGGGGTAGCAGGCGCTCGGGAAGCCGGTCACGTTTCTCAGGACCAATTCAAAGTGCCTCCGGCTACTACCGTAGCCATCCAGACGCAAGTAACAGTTAGCCAACCCGGCACAGCTACCCGCGTAGTATTAGAATGCAACGCCACTACGCAAGCCGAATCCGCCGCCTTCGACGCGCTGACGCTGGTCAATACCGCTCATACGGCCGCGCGTGCCGCTTTTATGAGCGTCGCCACGCAGAAGTTCAAAGACAGCATTGCATAAATTCTATGTTCTTCTTTCCACCCACCGAACTACCTCTCACCGCTTCCCCCGTCGTGAGCAGCTTGTATAAGAGCCGCAACGAAGAACTAGCGGTAGCTGGTCCCGGTCCTCAGTGGCTAGGTGATAAGTTGCGCGACTGCCCGACTGGCTCCTGCTATATTGAGATGGATAGCCTGCCTTATCTATCAGTACGCCGTGCCCCGCAGGCGGTAGTTGAACCCATTGCCGTATCTCATGCTTTGGCTGAAATATTCCAACTCACGGCCGATAGTCCTGTAGTGGCTGGTGTAGCCACTACATTGTTCGTTGGTTCTCGGCCGCTCACGGGCATTGAATACGATGTACTGAGCGAGTTAGCCGATGAATTAGCATTAGCGCGCACCCAGTCTTCCGTAGCTGGTATGCGCTAGCTTTTCTTCATTACGTCGTTGAGATAGGCATCCTATGGCATTTGAGGCAACGGAAATAGCTCGGCTTTTTCCGGCTTTTCTGACTGATACCGAGAAGGAGCGCATTACGCAGGGATTAAATCAATTTGACAATCCACTAGCTACTTCTCCCCGGCTTTATACCGATTTTTACATGCCCCAGGGACTGGGGTATTTATTGCAAGGCGACTTACTGCCTTCGGTGCGCTTACCCGTCTGGCAAGCCAAGGAAGGCATATTTACCAAAGGTTACTCTAACGCGCTGTTAATTGCGAATACGTGCGATGTAGATGTTACTGGTAACGTGCGGAACATTTCCAAAGAGGTTGGTTTTGTACAGTTGATTCCTTTCGACTTATATCGGGAGCAACTCACGTATCGTCTTGCGCAGGAATTCTCTCAACAAACCGTCCAAAGCAAGATGCGCAGTCTGGAAAGTGAATTGCGTAACCAGCTAATTACTAATGTATTTTATTTACCGGCCGTGCCGGGTGGCCTTTCCGAGCAAGTAGCCTTGCTCGACCGGCCATTCTGGTTTCCTGCTTCCGAGTTGAAGCAAGTAGGCGAGGCCCTTCGTACTGACCGACTGGCTTCGCTTAGTATTTGGGGCTATTACTTGTTCATCCTGAAGTTGTCTTACCACCTATGCCGCTTACCGGAAGAGCGCGACTATAGGGGGCAACCCAGTGCCTAATGCGCCTTCAGCCAGTTATCCCCTACCCCCACCTCCACTTCCAGCGGCACGCCGCGGGGTAGCAGTAGCGCCTGGGTCATCAGCTCGCGGATTTTGGGCGTAATAAATTCCACTTCCTCCTGCACGGCATCGAACACGAGTTCGTCGTGGACTTGCAGTATCATCTTGGTGCCCAGGCGCTCCTGTTCCAGCCAGGCGTGGATGTTTATCATCGCCTTTTTGATGATGTCGGCGGCCGTGCCCTGGATGGGGGCGTTGATGGCGTTGCGCTCGGTATAGCCGCGCAGGGTGGCGTTGCGCGAGTTGATGTCGCGCAAGTAGCGGCGGCGCTTGAGCAGGGTTTCGGCGTATTCCAGCTCGCGGGCGCGGTTGATGCTGTCGTCCATGAACTGCTTCACGCTCGGGAATTCCTGGAAATAGGTGTCAATAATATCCGTGGCCTCCTTGCGGCTGATGCCGATGCGCTGCGCCAGGCCAAAGGCCGAGATGCCGTAGATGATACCGAAGTTCACGGTCTTGGCCTTGCGGCGCATCTCGCCATCTACTTCATTAATAGGCACGTGAAAAACCTTGCTGGCGGTGCTGGCGTGCACGTCCTGGCCCAGCCGGAAGGCTTCAATCATGGTTTTATCACCCGAAAAATCGGCCATGATGCGCAGCTCCACCTGCGAGTAGTCGGCAGCTAATAGCAGATGGCCGGCATCCCTGGGCACGAAGGCTTTGCGGATTTCGCGGCCCTTCTCGGTGCGGATGGGGATGTTTTGCAGGTTCGGGTTGGTGCTGGATAAGCGCCCGGTGGCCGTCACGGCCTGGTTGAAGCTGGTGTGCACGCGGCCATCCACGGGGCTCACGAGTTGGGGTAGGGCCTCCACGTAGGTGCTGCGCAGCTTGCTGAGCTGGCGGTATTCCAGGATGAGGCCCGCGATGGGATTGTCGGCCGCGAGCTGGCTCAGGATTTCCTCGCCGGTGGCGTACTGGCCGGTTTTGGTTTTCTTGATTTTGCCCCGGCCGATGTCCATTTTATCGAACAGCACCTCGCCGAGCTGCTTGGGCGAGCCGATGTTGAACTCCTGCCCGGCCTCCTTATAAATCTGCGTTTCCAGCTCCTGTACGTAGCCTTGCAGCTCAGCCGAGTACTCGGTCATGGCCGCCGAGTCAATCTTCACGCCGGCAAATTCCACAGCGGCCAGCACCGGCACCAGCGGGTTTTCTACCTCGTTCAGCAATTCCAGCAAGCCCAAATCCTTGAGCATCGGCTCGAAGACGTGGCGCAGCTGCAAGGTCACATCGGCATCTTCGCAGGCGTAGTCGCTGACGGCGGCAGGGTCGAGGTCGGCCATCGTTTTCTGGTTCTTGCCCTTGGGGCCGATGAGGTCCGTGATGGGCACTGGCGAGTAGTGCAGGTAGGTTTCAGCCAGCACGTCCATGTTGTGGCGCATGTCGGGCTCGATGAGGTAGTGGGCCAGCATCGTGTCGAAGAACGGCCCGTTCACCCGCACCCGGTAGTTCTTGAGCATCAGCAAATCATACTTAATGTTCTGCCCGATTTTCAGAATCCCGCTCTCGAAAAATGGACAGAATTCCTCTATCAGTGCCTGGGCGGTGTCGTTCTGCGGCACGGGCACGTAGTACGCCTCGCCCGCGAGCCAGCTGAAACTCAGCCCCACCAGCCGCGCCGTCATAGTGTTCAGGCCGGTAGTTTCGGTGTCGAAGCTCACTTCCATCTGCTGCAACAGGAACGCCAGCAGCGACTTGCGCAATTCCGGCGTATTTACCAGGTGGTACTGGTGCGGCACGTCGGCCAGCGTTTTGGTCGTGCCGTGGTACTCCGCGCCCGCCTCGCCGGGTAGGAACTCGCCGTTTTCGGCCGCGATGATGACGCCCGCGCTACCCTCACCAAACAACGAGCCCTGGCCCGCCGGGGCCGCTACTTTCGGCCGCCGCGCCCCGCGCCCCACCGGCCCGGCCGGCGGGCGGCTACCCCCCGCCACGGCGTCGGTGCCCAGCACCCGCACGGCCAATTGCCGGAATTCCAACTCCTCGAACAGCGCCCGCAGGCGCGGGGCATCGGGTGCTTCCAGCAGGAGCTTATCCGGCTCAAAATCAATCGGCACGTTGACGTGAATCGTCGCCAGCTCCTTACTCAAAAGGCCTTGCTCGGCGAAGTTGCGCACGTTTTCCTGCTGCTTACCCTTGAGTTCGTCCACATTAGCAATCAGGTTTTCGACCGAGCCGTACTTCTGAATTAGCGTCTTGGCCGTCTTCTCGCCGATGCCCGGAATGCCGGGAATGTTGTCGCTCGCGTCGCCCTGCAAGCCCAGAATATCAATGACTTGCTCCACGCGCTCAATCTCGAAGCGGGCCAGCACGTGCGCCACGTCGAGCACCTCGGCGGCGTTGCCCATGAAGGCTGGCTTGTAGATTTTGATGTTTTCCGTCACCAACTGGCAATAGTCCTTGTCGGGTGTCATCATAAACACCTCGAAACCAGCTGCCTCCGCCCGCTGCGCCAGCGTGCCGATTACGTCGTCGGCCTCAAAGCCGGCTTGCAGCAGAATCGGGATGCGGAATGCATCCACCACCTGCTTGATATAAGGAATGGCAATGCCGATATCCTCGGGCATGGCCTGGCGGTTGGCCTTGTAGTTCTCATCCTTCTCGTGCCGGAAGGTCTTGCCGGCGTCGAAGCACACGCCGATGTGGGTGGGTTTTTCCTTGAGCAGCACCTCCACCAGCGTGTTCGTGAAGCCCAGCACGGCCCCGGTGTTCATTCCCTTCGAGTTGATGCGCGGGTTCTTGGCAAAGGCGAAGTGCGAGCGGTAAATCAGGGCAAAAGCGTCGAGCAGAAACAGCTTTTTGGCGGGCGCGGCGGTGGGTTCAGACATGGTAGGGCAAAGTACGGGCAGTTTCCCCTAAGCGCCGCCCTGACCCATTAGTTCGGCGCAGCCTGCCCGGCGTCGCTCAATGATAACCGACTTACGCCATAAGGCTGAAAACAGCGGGGTAGGGTGCGCGGCGCGCGCGGGTTTCCGGCAACGCCGGGAGGTGGTCACGAAGCGGCAGCAGCATATAATGGCTGAGAATTATTATAATCGCTTCTTGACTGAGCTTACTGCCGAGACTGATTGCGTTAAGGCAGGCGCTGCCGCAAAGTACTCGCTCCCTGACTTTTGGCAAGAGCGCCGGTCCACCCTATTTAGGGCTCCACAGACAAGACGAGAAACAACTGATTTATCGCTTGTTAGCATGAGTTTTAATATCTTATTTATATATTATAATAGTTGGAAGTGATATTGGGCGAAAAAAGCTGGTGACGATTAGGTAAGCCGCGACTTTTACAGGCTCTAAAAGCCCTGTTTTTCTCTAAATTATGCTATTCACCCTCGTATGAAAAACGCTATTCTACCTTTACTCTGCTGGCTTTGGCGCTGCCAGCCGTGCCCGCGCTGGCCCAGGTTCCGGAAACTACCAGCCAGACTACTCGCATAGCGGCGTTGGGCGGCACCGTGCATACCGAGCAGGGCGCACCGCTGGCGGGGGCCACACTGGTGGCGCTGCACCTGCCGTCGGGCATCCGGCGCACCATTATCACCAACCAGCAGGGCTTCCTGAACCTGACCGGCGAGGTGGACTACCGCGACCGCACCACCACTAAAAACTACCAGCGCGACCTGAACTCATGGCCGGTATTCAGCAGCAACCAAGTCTCGGAAGACTCGTTTCTGCTGGCCAACCGCAAGACATATAAGGACTACCGTCAGTACAACGGCGACGCCCGCATCCTGAACGTGCGGGCGGTGTTCAACGCCGGCCTGCCGCTTTCCAAGCGGGTACGGCTGTACTCGTTTGGCACCTACAACTACCGGCGCGGGCAGGCCGTGGCCCCCTGGGTGCTGCCCAGCACCAATCTCCTCGACCTCACCACCAAGCCCGGTTTCAGCCTGGGCTACCAGCCAAACATCAATACCCATTTGCAGGACACCTCGGGCGTGCTGGGGGCTATGGTGAAGCTCGGCGACTGGAACCTGGACCTGAGCCAGAGCTTCGGCACGGACTACCTGCGCCACGACGGCAGCAACACCGTGAATCCCACGCTGAGCGCTAGCTCGCCTACTACGTTCAAAGACGGCGGCCTGCGCTTCAACCAGGCCATCAGCAATGCCACGGTCAGCCGGCTGTTCAGGCCAAGAAATAGAAGCGTTGCAAGCTGTGAGTCAATATTTTACGAAGAAGAAACGGTTAGACTGAGCTTGTCGGATAGAGCTCACGCAAACCGTTTGGCATGGCAACAGTTTCAGGAAATAACCCGCAAACAAAGAAGCCGGACGTTTCCGTCCGGCTTCTTTGTTTGTAAGTAGGGGGGTAGGGCCTAGAAATTTGGCGACAATGAGTACTTGTGGTAAAAATCATCGATGATTTTTACCGCCTCGCTGGCGTCGTCCACGATTTGCACGAGGTCCAGGTCTTCGGCCGAGATGTTGTGCTCGTCGCCCAGCATCACGTTTTTAATCCACTCAAAGAGGCCGCCCCAGTAGGCCACGCCCACCAGCACGATGGGGAAGCGCCCGATTTTCTTGGTCTGAATCAGGGTCAGCGCCTCAAACAGTTCATCGATGGTGCCGAAGCCGCCGGGCATGCCCACGAAAGCCTGCGCATACTTCACAAACATCACTTTGCGCACAAAAAAGTAATCGAAGTTGATGCACTTATCCTGGTCGATGTAGATGTTGTGGGTCTGCTCGAAGGGCAGCTCAATGTTGAGGCCCACCGACTTGCCGCCCTCGGCGCGGGCACCCTTGTTGCCGGCTTCCATGATGCCGGGGCCGCCGCCCGTGATGACGCCGTAGCCGTGGCGCACCAGCTTGGAAGCCAGCTCCTCGGCTTGTTGGTAGTAGGGGTTGTCGGGCTTGGTGCGGGCCGAGCCGAAGATGCTGACGCAAGGGCCGATTTTGGACATCTTCTCGAAGCCCTCCACAAACTCGGCCATCACCTTGAAAATCTGCCAGCTATCGGCAATTTTAATCTCGTTCCAGTCTTTGTCAACGAAGGCTTTGCGGATGCGCTGCTCGTCGGGGTCCTGGCCGGTTTTGGCCACGCCGCCGGTTTGCTGGCGCAGCTCCGTGATGCTGGTCAGCTTGTTATCGTTCACGTTGGGCTGCACGATGGTCTTGCCGGAGCCTGCGTTCAGGTTATCGTCGGAAGACTTGGTCTTGCTGGTTTTTTTGAGTTTGGACATATCTAGCCAGGGTGGGGAAAAAACGAAACCGCCCCGGCTCCAAAAAGCGGGGCGGCCAAAAGTAGGGGCGCGAAGATAGGGAAAATTGGTGCTTGGTGCTTGGGTGTTTAGGAAGTTTTGAACAACCCAAGCACTACGCACCAACACCCAAGCACCAATTCACTTGGCCCTTATCGCGATAACGGGGTCCAGATTGGCCGCCATCACCGCCGGAATGATGCCGGCCAGAATGCCGATGCCCACCGATACCAGCAGGCCCAGCGAAATATTGCCCGCGCTCAGCGTCAGGGTCAGCGAATCTTGTGGGATAAGGGTGATGAGCCAGACCAGAAAAATGCCCGCCGCCCCGCCTAGCAGGCACAAAAACACGGCCTCAAACAGAAACTGGAACAGGATAAAGTAATTTTTAGCCCCCAGCGACTTCTGAATTCCGATGATGTTGGTGCGCTCGCGCACCGACACAAACATGATATTGGCAATGCCGAAGCCACCCACCAACATGGCGAAAGAGCCGATGATGCCGCCGGCTATCCCGATGACGCTGAAGAGCTTGCCAATCATATCGGCCAGCATTTCGGGGCGGTTCAGGGCAAAGTTGTCTTCCTCGCGGGGCTTGAGGCCGCGGATAATGCGCATGTCGCCCTGCATCTCGGCTTCGAGGTTGAGCAGGCCGGGGTCGTCGTCGCGGCCCTTCACACCGAGCTGCGGCGAGGGGCCGCTCATGCCCGTGCTGCTCATGGCAAAGATACTGGCGAAGGAACCGAAAGGAATCAGGCAGTTAGCGTCGTTGCTGGGCGTGCCGAGCAGGTTTTTGCCTTCCTTTTTCATTACCCCAATGACCGTAAAGTAACGGCCCTGGGTCTTGAACTGGCGGCCCACCGGCTCGCCCTGGGGGTAGAGATTTTCGGCAATGGTGGCCCCGATGATGGCCACCGGCCTACCCCCATCCATTTCCTGCACCGTGAAGTAGCGGCCCTGCTCGATGGGCACGCTGGAGATGGCGCGGTAGTCGTAGCTTACGCCTTGCAAGGTGCAGTCGCTCACCGAGTTGACGCCCGCCTTGAGCGTGTTGCCGCCCTTGGGCACGAAGATGGCGACGCCCTTTTGGCTGTTGGCGGGCAGCATGCGCTGGAGCTGCCTAAACTCGCGCAGCGTGGGCACGGGGCGGTTGAAATACTTCCACCAGGGGCGGTCGGAGTCGAAGACCCAGGGCCACTTGCCCACGTACACTACCTTGTCGCCCAGGAAGTTCATGCTGCTGCGCACGTTGCTTTCGAGCGAATCGACTACCATAAAAACGGCGATAATCGAAAAGATGCCCACCGTGACGCCCAGCAGCGACAGAATGGTGCGGAGCAGGTTGGCCCGCAGCGCCTGCCAGGCAAAGGCAAAGCTCTCGAGAACCAGGCGAATAGTAAGAAACATAATGAGTTACCTGTGCGGTAAGCTTCAGCTTACCGGATAATGTGCGGTAAGCTTCAGCTGGCACCGCAGGGCCGGATAATGTAGAGTAAGCTTTAGCCTGCTGCCGAAAGAATACAACAAGCGAACGCCCCCACTTCGTCATTAATACTACGAAGGTGGTGGAAAATTACCAGTCCTTCACCTGGCCCTGCGGTGCCAGCTAAAGCTTACCGCACATAAAAGCACACCCTCAAAAAAAACGCGTACCTTTGCCCCCCGAATTTTCGGTAACTTCCCCCTAGTACTGCCCATCATGGCGATGAAACTGCATGAGTTCAAGTTCGAACTCCCCGAAGAGCTGATTGCCAGTCACCCTGCCCGCCACCGCGACGAATCGCGCCTGATGGTGGTAAACCGCGCCACCGGCCAGTTTGAACACAAGATGTTCAAGGACGTGCTGGATTATTTTGTGGAGGGCGACGTCTTCGTTTTCAACGATACCAAAGTATTTCCGGCCCGCATGTACGGCCAAAAAGAGCGCACCGGCGCTCAGATTGAGGTTTTTCTGCTGCGTGAGCTCAACAAGGAAGGCCGTCTGTGGGACGTGCTCGTGGACCCGGCCCGCAAAATCCGGGTGGGCAACAAGCTTTATTTTGGCGAGTCGGATATCGTGGCCGAGGTAATTGACAACACCACTTCGCGCGGGCGCACCATCAAGTTTTTGTTTGATGGCACCGACGAGGAGTTCCGCAAGGCGCTGCACGAGCTGGGCGAAACGCCCGTGCCGAAAGACGTGCTGAAGCGCGAAACCGAGCCTGCCGATAAGGAGCGCTACCAGACCATTTTTGCCGAAAACATCGGGGCCGTGGCCGCGCCGAGCGCCGGCCTGCACTTCTCGCGCGAGGTGATGAAGCGCATGGAAATCAAGGGGGTAGAGAAAGCCTACATCACGCTGCACGTGGGCCTGGGCACCTACCGCAACGTGGACGTGGAGGACCTCACCAAGCACAAGATGGACTCGGAGCAGTTCTTCGTGAATGCCGAAGCCGTGCAGGTCGTCAACAAGGCGATGGACACCAAAAAGCAGATTTGCGCCATTGGTACCACCACCATGCGGGCCCTCGACGCCTCGGTGTCGGCCAACAGCCGCATCAAGGTGACCTCGGGCTGGAACGACAAGTTTATCTACCCGCCCTACGATTTCAAAATCGCTAACTCGCTGCTAACTAACTTCCACCTGCCCGAAAGCACGCTGGTGATGATGGCCTCGGCCTTCGCCGGCTACAAGCTGCTGATGGAAGCCTACCAGGAAGCCATCAAGGAAAAGTACCGCTTCTTCGCCTATGGCGACGCGATGCTGATTCTATAAGACACCTAGGCAAAGCTGTAAAACGTCTGTCATTGCGAGCGTAACGAAGTGGAGCGCGGCAATCTTTCCTTGTCGTCCATGTCATTGGATTACTAACCCTAGCGGGAAGGAAAGATTGCCGCGCTTCATCTCTGCTTGATGCGCAGAGTGTTACGCTCGCCATGACAGACGATTTTATGCTTCCTTCTACGAGCCCTACCCCCCCCCGCTACGCCATTGTGGTGGCCGGGGGCAGCGGGCTGCGCATGGGTGCCGACCGGCCCAAGCAGTTTCTGCTGCTGCGGGGCGAGCCGGTGCTGCTGCACACGCTGCGACGCTTTGCCGGGCCGGCGCTGGGCGTGGCGCAGCTGGTGGTAGTGCTGCCGTTTGACCAGCTTGCTTACTGGCAGCAACTCCTTGAGGAATACCACGTTGTTATTCCGCACCAGCTAGTGGCGGGCGGCGCGACGCGCTGGGCATCGGTGAAGGCGGGGCTGGCTGCCCTACCCCCCGATGCGCCGGCGGGCGCGCTGGTGGCGGTGCACGATGGCGTGCGCCCGCTCATCACGCCGGCCGTGATTGAGGCTGCTTACCAGGCGGCGGCTATTCACGGGGCGGTGGCCGTGGCAGTGCCGCCCAAAGACTCGGTGCGGCTGCTGGGCGCGGCTGGCTCGTCGCCGCTCGACCGCCGCCGCCTGCGCCTCATGCAAACGCCCCAAACCTTCGACCTGGCGCTGCTGCGCCGCGCCTACCGCCTGCCCGAGCTGCCCACTTTCACCGACGACGCCAGCGTGGTCGATGACCTGCACCCCGTGCAGCTGGTGGAGGGCGACTACCGCAATCTGAAAATCACCACGCCCGAGGATTTGCTGCTGGCTGAGGCCCTGCTGGCCCCCTGATTGGCGCGGATTTCAACTTCGTTGCTCTTCGGTTGTGAATGGCTTAGCCAACTCCCTACCCCTGCGTTTAATGGTAAGGCTGTTACAGTGGAAGTTCCGCGCAATTCGGTCAAAAGGTGCTGC
The DNA here is from genome assembly GCA_001596155.1 of Hymenobacter psoromatis. NCBI lineage: Bacteria > Pseudomonadati > Bacteroidota > Cytophagia > Cytophagales > Hymenobacteraceae > Hymenobacter > Hymenobacter psoromatis. Next base: position 3,068,007 of record CP014771.1, read on the forward strand.
GAACCTGCGCGAGCTTTGCGCGAAATGCCAGTTGCCGGCGGGGGCGTAAGTTCTCACCTGTTGTTCTTGGCCCACCACCCCGGCGGGCTACCCCCGCCGCGAAGCCCGGACATAACGCCCCGCTGGGGCTGGCTGTTAACCATTTTGCGTGAGTCCTATGTAGTAAGACAAAAGTAATAAGCAGCAGGATTGAGCTTATCTTATTGATTGCCAGTTTTCTAAGCCCTGATTACTTGTTACTGGCTATTTACTACCTGCTGTTACGCACTCCCTTGTTCGAGATGGCAACGGGGAGTAGCGCGAACTTGGTAGTTCGCGTCCCCGCGCCGTTGCAATGGCTTTAACGGCGCGGGGACGCGAACTACAAAGTTCGCGCTACTCCCCGCTACGTAACAGCAGTTACTTATCAAATAACCTCCACCAGCGTTTCGAGGCCCATGCCGCGGCTGCCTTTGAGCAGCACGAGCTGGCCGGCGAGCGGGTGCTGGGTCAGCCATTCTACGGCATCCGCTTTGGTGGGCACGTGCTGGGCGAGGGGGTAGGCGGCGGCGGCGGCCTGCATGAGCGGGCCTACCAGCAGCACCTGCGTTAGTTGGAGCGTGGCTAATAATTCGCCCAGCGCCCAGTGCTCGGCGGTGGCGCTGCTGCCCAGCTCCAGCATGTCGCCTAGGATGGCTACCCTGCCCTGCCCGGCGGCCACGGGCCGCTGCGCGAAGCTGCGCAGCGCGGCGGCCATGCTGCTGGGGTTGGCGTTGTAGGCGTCGAGGATGAGGTCGTTGCCGCGGGCCGTGCGCACGAGCTGCGAGCGGTTATTTTGCGGGTTGTAGGCGGCCAGGGCGGCGGCGATGCGCTCGGCCGGCACCCGAAAAAACGCCCCTACGGCGGCGGCGGCGGCCATATTCGGAAAATTGTAGCTGCCCGTGAGTTGGGCCATCACCTCGGGGCCATCGCCCAGGCGCAGGTGCAGCGCCGGCGCGGCTTCCAGCAGCGTGGCGGGGTAGGCGTCGGCGGGGCCGGGAAAGGTGGCGCGCTGCGGCACGGCGGCGGCCAGGCCGGGCAGCCGGGCATCGAGGGTGTTCACAAACGCTACCCCCCCGTTTTGGGCCAGGTAATCGAACAGCTCACCCTTGCCCTTGGCAATGCCTTCCACGCCGCCAAAGCCTTCGAGGTGGGCCTTGCCGATGTTGGTGATGAGGCCGTGGGTCGGGGCGGCCCACTGGCAGTAGCTGGCAATTTCCCCCTGGTGGTTGGCCCCCATCTCGATGATGGCAAAGTTGTGCTCGGCCAGGCGCAGGCGCAGCAGCGTGAGCGGCACGCCGATGTGGTTGTTGAGATTGCCGCTGGTAGCCAGCACCTTATACTTCTGCCCCAGCACGGCGGCCAGCAATTCCTTGGTGGTGGTTTTGCCGTTGGAGCCGGTCACGGCCAGCACGGGGCCCACGAAGCGGCGGCGGTGCTCCTGCGCCAGCGCTTGCAGGGCGGCCAGCGGGTCGGGGGCGTAGGTGTAGTGCGCGGGGTCGCAGGCAGCTAGCACTTCATCATCGACCACGGCGTGGCGAGCGCCTTTCTCGAGGGCGAGGGCGGCAAAATCGACCCCGCGAAAAGTGGGGCCGTTGAGGGCGAAAAACAGAGTGCCCGGCTGGGGCTGGCGCGAGTCGGTACTGACCTGGCCTTTGGCGGCGCGGTAGTGGTCGTAGAGGGTCATGACGGGTGGCCGAGGGGGTAGGGTTACGTTCTGGCGGCTCGCCCTCCGGGGCACCTCACCCCCTAGCCCCCTCTCCGGTGGAGAGGGGGGACTAATTTCTAACTATAGCTTCAATCAATTGGTTTTTAGAAGACTAAAACTAGAGCTAGTTCCTCCTCTCCGCAGGAGAGGGGGCTAGGGGGTGAGGTGCCCCGTAGCGGGGCTAAGCTGACAGCCACAAAGTAACGGGCAATTTTTACGCCGCGCCGTAAACTATGGGCGCGGCCTGCGCTGTTAGTATATTTCCCGTCTGCTCATCTTTTATGCTGAATCTTTTATCGCGCGGCGCGCTGCTGCTGGCGCTGTTGGCGGGGCTGCTGCCCGGCCGGCTTTGGGCCCAAACGCCCGGTACGCAGTTTGGCTTTGCCTTCGGGAGCGTGGCCAAAATCGTGCAGGGCACCGACACGCTGCGCCAGGCGTGGACGGGTGGCCTCAACACGCCGCAGTTCAGCAGCATCGACCTCAATGGCGACGGGCAGCCTGACCTGTTCGCCTTCGACCGCCAGACTTCGCGCTGCTATACCTTTCTGAGCGTGGCAGGGGTAGGCGGCGCGGGCCGCAGCTGGCAGTACGCGCCCGACTATGAGTGGGCGTTTCCGAGGGACCTCAGCGGCTGGGCGCTGCTGCGCGACTATGATTGCGACGGCCGGCCCGACTTGTTCACCTTTGCCAGCGGCGGCGACATCCGGGTGTTTCGCAACGTGGCCGACGCCAGCGGGCACGCTACTTTCGTGCTGATTAATAATCAGTTGACTTTTCCGATTGGCAACGGCTACACCAGCAACCTCAACATTGGCTCCTATAACCTACCCTGCATTCAGGACGTGAACGGCGACGGGCGGCTCGATATTCTGACCTATGATTTCGTGGCCTCCACCGTGCTGGAGCTGTACCTGAACACCAGCACGGATGCCTGCGGCGGCATCAGCTCCTTCACCCAAAGCAGCAACTACTGGGGCCAGCTCGTGGCCTGCGTCGATTGCGCCAGCTACCAGCTGCAGAGCGCGCCGGCCTGCGTCAGCTTTCGCACCCAGCACAGCACCGGCCACAACGTGCTGCTGATTGACCTCAACGGCGACGGCAAGCTCGACCTGCTCGATGGCCGCGACAACTGCGCGCTGCTCACGCGCCTGCTCAACTCGGGGCCTTCAACCATTGATGCGCTGCTGGCCCCGGCGGGCGTGAGCAGCGCGTTTCCGTCGGCCGCCGCGCCGGTGAATCTGCCGGTTTTTCCGGCCCCGTATTACTTTGATGCCAACTTCGACGGCGTGCCTGATTTGGTGGTGGCACCCGACATGACCGACAACTCGCTCGACCGCGTGAGCATGCGCCACAGCATCCGGCAGTATCAGAACGGGGCGGCCAGCGCTGCGGCCGTGCCCAGCTTCAGCCTGGTGAATGACGGTTTTTTGCAAAATGACATGCTCGATGCCAGCGAAGGGAGCGTGCCGGCCTTCGGCGACATCGACGGCGACGGGCTGACCGATATGCTGGTGGGCAACCAGGCCGACCTGGTGAACGGCTACTACCGCGCCAGCATCTACTACTACCGCAACGTGGGCACCGCCCGCCGCCCGGTGTTCCGGCTCGTGACGGAAGACTACCTGGGCCTGGCCGCCAAAGCCGCCCTTACCCCCACTGTCAAGTTCGAGTCCTTGCGCCTGGCGCTGGCCGACCTTAACCGCGACGGCGCCCTCGACTTGGTGTACTCGGTGTATGATGGCACGACCAACCACATCAACTACCTGCTGAACGCCGCGCCGGCCGGCCAGGCCGTGCGCTTTGATATCAGCAAAGTCAGCTACTTTCGGCCGCAGGGCGCGGCGGGCACTGGCGTGCTGCCCGCCAAGCAGGGCGACACGCCGTGCTTTTTCGACGTGGATGGCGATGGCTACGTGGATATGCTGCTGGGCACCAACGATATAAATGAGGCGGGCGGCAGCCTACGCTACTTCCGCAACCAGGGCCCGGCGGCCGGCGGCAACGTGGATAATCTCTTCGTGCTGGCCAACAACGACTATGGCAAGCTGCTGGACGGGGGGAGCCGCCCGCCCTACCTGAGCCCGGCCGTGGCCGACTTCGACGGCGACGGCGCGCCCGACCTGCTGACGCTGGACGGCATCGGCACGATGAGTCTATACAGCAATTTCCGGGGCCAGGGCAGCAATTTTATTGGCCGCACCGAGCTGTTTTACGACACCTTTAGCGGGCTGTATGAGCCGGCGCGGCTGGGCCACGGCTACGTGCTGCGCTTTGCCGCCGCCGCCGCCGACCTGAACCACGATGGCCACCCCGAGCTGTATATCGGCACCGAAACCGGCGGCGTCGTGAGCTTCCTGGTGCGCAGCCCCAGCGTGCTGGCCACCCGCGCCGGGGCCGCCGCCACGCTGGGCCTCAGCCTCTACCCCAACCCCGCCAGCCAGGCCGCCACCGCCGAAACCGCCCAGCCTACCCGCCTGGTATTGTTCGACCTAGCCGGCCGCCAGGTGCGCGCCGACGCCACCCTTTCCCGCACCCACACCCTCGACCTGCGCGGCCTGGCCCCCGGCCTCTACGTGGTGCGCGCCACCGCCGCCGACGGCACCGCCACCAGCCAGCGCCTGGCCGTGGGCCAGTAGCGCGGGCAAACGGGGTTCCGGCTCCCTTTGGCGCGGCCGGGGGGGGTAGGGAGAGCCGCTGAGCGCCAGCGTCTCGCCCTGCGCGTGACCATGCAGATAATTACTTTGCTGCTGGCACGCAGTGCTTTCGGACAAGCGACTGCGTGCCAGCAGCTACTTAAGCTCCCCAAAATCAGCGTCTATCGCCTAGCTTCCGGGGGCGGGCGGCCCAACAAGCAGCAGCTGCCGCGCCTCGGCGGCGGTGCTGCCCTCCCAAATGCCGCGGATAGTAGCCCCTTGGTCGTCGAGGTCAGCCCGGTAGTCGCGCACGGGCTGGCCCGGCACGGCCACTACTCGAAAGCCCGGCATCTGCAGATACACATTCGGGTCGAGCTGCCGCACGCGGGCCGCCGCGTACACCAGCCATTTGCTACGATAAGCCGGCGACTGGTTGGCAAACCACGATATTTCATCCATGCCCCACACGAAGGGCGGCTGGCCGGGCCGGCCGGGCACCGCGCCTCCGCAATTATCAAATTCTACTAGCCCCGGCAGGTGCCGGCAATACCAGCCGCTGGGCGTGCGGCCCCCGGCGCTCAGGCCGTAGAGCGCCGCATCGGGCTGCACCCAGACGGCATAGTCGAGCCGGGCCCCGTGGGTACCGTGGCGCAGCGTGTCGGTTTCGGTGGGCCGCAGGGGGGTAGCGTGAAAATCGAACAGCAGCTGGCGCACCGAATCGGGCAGCGGGTGGGCGGGGTCGGGGTCGTAGAATTCGCCGTGCGTGTGGGCATCGCAGAGCACGAAGCCCCGGTTGCGGGTGCGGGCATAGCGGCGCACCCGCGCCAGCATTTGCCACCAGGCGTGGTGGCCGGGGTCGCGGTTGTCCATGAGGCGCACCTGGCCAAAGTGCAGCGCTTCGCACCCCGCATCGAGCTGGCGGAAAGCACAAAAACAGAACCACAGCCGCGTTTCGGGCCGGCTCATGTCGGGCACGCCGGCGGCCTGGCCGGGCGGGCGGTTTTCGAGGCGATAGTGCGCCGGGTCGGGGCCAGCAAAATACGCGGGGTACATCATGCTGTCCAGGCAAAAATGCCGCCGGGCGAGCCGCACGGTATCTTCGCCAAACTCGGCCCGGAGGCGGTTGGGCACCATCAGGTTGTTCACGCCCGGATATACTATCTCAAACACCGCCCCCTGCACTATCATGTCGGGCTGGCCCGCCCGCAGGCGCGCCACGGTTTGCCGGGTCGAGTCGTACCAGGCCTGCTCGGCGGCATCCGAGCTGGGCGTCAGCCAGAAGCCACCCACCCGGCCGGCGAAACGAGTGCCCAGCTGGGCGGCCCAGGGCAGCAGCGGCTGCCGGGCGGAGCTGGGAATCCCCACGATGCCCTGCAAGGTGAGGGCCCGGCTCAGGTAGTAGCGAAGCCGGGCTTCGGTGAGGCCCACGCGAATGGAGTCGGGTAGGGGCGCGGCTGATTGTGCCCGCGCCGGCGGGCTGGCTAGCCCCAGGCTCCATAGTAGCAGCAGCACTAGCCGCCAAGCAGCACGTCGTAGCTTCGACATTAAAAAGGCAGCTTTTGAATTTAGCAGCCAGGAGATGTGGCCCTACCCCGCCCCCTGTACGGCGCAGACGCGGGCGCGGGAGAGTAAGTTCGCGCTACTATTCAACGGTAAATTTAAAAATACATTCCGCAGCTTGCTATGACACTACCCCGATTGCTGGCCCGCGACAGCCGCTGGCGGCACTGGCTGGTCGGCCTTTGCCTGGGCGGACTGCTGGTGCTGGGCCTGGCCACCGTGCGCGACTACGGCATATCGTATGACGCCCAGCCCAGCCGGGAAATCGGCATGACCAGCCTGCGCTACGTGGCTGACAAGGTGAACCCTGGCTTCGTGACTCAGCCCAGCCAGTGGGGCAATTTTGCTTATTTCAACGTGCCGCTGGCGCAGTTCAAGGACCGCGACTACGGTGTGGCGTATGAGCTGCCCGTGACGCTGGCCGAACGCCTGTTGGAGCTGCCGGATACGCGCTCGGTTTTCATTTTCCGGCACTTATGCACTTTTCTGGTTAGCTGGGTGGGCGTGCTGGCGCTGTATGGGCTAGGCCGGCGGCGCTACGGCGGCGACTGGCGGGCGGGCCTGGCGGCGGCGGCCTTGCTGGTGCTGAGTCCCCGGCTATTCGGGGAGTTTTTTTATAATGACAAGGATGCCGTTTTTCTGGCCGTGAGCACGGTAGCTACTTACACCACCGTGCGCTTCGTGGAGCGGCCCACCTGGCGCTGGGCCTGCCTCCACGCGCTGGCCTGCGCGCTGGCCATCGACGTGCGGCTGATGGCCGTGCTCTGGCCCCTGGCTACGCTGGTGCTGGTGGCGTGGCAGTCGGCGCGGGGCGAGTACCGGGCGGTCGTCAGCGCCCGGCAGCGGGTGGGCGGGCTGCTCAGCTACGCGCTGTTGCTGCCGCTGCTGGTGGTGGCCTGCTGGCCCTTTCTCTGGGCTGCCCCCTGGACCAACTTCGTGCAGGCGTTTCATAATATGCAGCACTTTCGCTGGGATGGGCCCATCCTGTACCGGGGCAAAGTTATCTACGCCTTCGACCTGCCCTGGCACTATGTGCCGCAATGGATACTCATCACTACCCCCCTGGCGCAGCTGGCCCTGCTGGGGCTGGGGCTGGGGGTCGTTGTCCGGCAGGCCGTGCGCCGGGGCTGGCTCCTGTACGGGGCCGGCACCCGCGAGTGGCAGGACCTGCTGTTTTTGGGCCTGGGCCTGAGCCCGTTGCTAGCCGTTATCGTGCTGCATTCGGTGCTGTACGACGGCTGGCGGCAAACGTATTTTATCTACCCCCCCCTGCTGCTGGTGGCGCTGCGGGGGCTGGTGGCGCTGTGGCGCTGGCTGCCCGGCCGCGCCTGGTGGCAGCAGCGGCTGGTGGCGGGGGCGCTGGCAATAGGCGCGCTCAGCTCCGCGGTTCAGATAGTCTGGATGTACCCGCTCGAAAGCCTCTACTTTAACGTGCTGGCCGGCCCAAACCCCAAGGCCCGCTTCGAGCAGGACTACTGGGGCATCAGCTACCTGCGGGGCCTGGAATGGGTGCTCGCGCACGATGACCGGCCCGTTATTCGGGTCTGCACCGACCCCGGCATGTCGCCGCCCCTGCGCGACAACAGCCAGATGCTACCCCCTGGCAGCAAGGAGCGCATCCAGGTAGTATATAAGCCGGAGGAAGCCGACTACTTTTTAGCCAACTACCGCTGCCACCCCGCCCCCTACGACCTGCCCCACGAAACGGGGACTATTCGGGCGGGCAATGAGGTGGTCTTGTCTATTTTTCGGCTTAAATGGTGAGCCGCTTTTTTGCTTCGCGCACCACCTGCCTTTCCGCATGACTAATTCTTCCCGTTGGGCCGCCTGGCTACCCCAACTCGGCTGGTTGCTGCTATGCAGCCTGATTTGCCTCTCGGCGGCCCTCTACAACGGGTTTCCGCTGGTCACCTCCGACTCGGGGGCCTACATCAATTCGGCCATTCACCAGGAAGTCCCCTCCGACCGGCCCATCACCTACGGCCTGTTCATGCTGGTGACGAGCCTGCGGTTTTCGTACTGGTTTATTATCTGGGCGCAAAGCTTGCTGCTGGCCGCCCTGCTGCTGCGCTGCGTGGTGGAGTTCGTGCCCTGGCTGCGGAGCTGGCCGCTCCGGCTGGCCCTGGTGGGGGTAGTGGCCTGGGCCACGGGCTTTTCGTGGTATTGCAGCCAGCTGATGCCCGATATTTTTACGGCCATCGGCCTGCTGGCGCTGGGCTTGCTGGTGCTGGGGCGGTTCCGGTCGGGCCTGGAGCAGGGGCTGCTGCTGGCGCTGCTGCTGCTGAGCGCGATTATGCACTCCTCCAACTTGTTGTCTTTTAGCATTACCGCGCTGGGCTTTGGCGTGGCCGCCTGGCAGCAGCGGCTCTTTGCCCGCCGGCTGCTGCGGCGGGCGCACTGGCTGGCCGCCACGGCCGTGGTGCTGGCGGGCTGGGTGGTGCTGCCCACCCTGCACGCGGCTTTTGGGGGCGGGTTTACCATCACGCGGGCCGCCCCGATATTTTTAATGGGCCGGCTGGTGGAGGCGGGCATCCTGGATGCCTACCTGGCCGACCACTGCGGCGACCCCGACGCAACCTGGCTGTGCGCCTACCGCGACCGGCTGCCCAACGACGCCGTTGGCTTTTTGTGGGGCCAGGACAGTCCGTATCAAATCACGGGCGGCCTGGAGGCCAACCTGGCCGGCTATCGCCGCATCGTGCGCGCCATTCTGACCTCCCCGCGCTACTACCCCCGGCTGGCCGCGATGGCCGTGCAGAGCACGCTGCGCCAGCTCACCCACATCGCCCACGGCGATGGCCTGTGGGCTTACCGCGAAAACAGCAGTCCCTACTGGCGCATTCCCGACCTGGCCGCCTACGAGATGAAGCCCTACCTTTCGTCGCTGCAAAACCACAACGCGCTTCATTTTGAGGACCTCAACGCGCGCGCTTACGCCGCGCAGCTGCTGGCGCTGCTGGTCGTGCTGGGGGGGGTAGCCGCCAAGCGCCGGGGCCAATGGGCGGCCGGGCGCGCGCCCGTGCTCCTGCTACTCGCGCTGTGGGGGCTGGGGCTGGTGGCCAATGCGTTTGCCGCCGGAGCCCTGGCCAACGTGCTGGACCGCCTGCAGGGCCGCGTGGCCTGGCTGCTCCCCTTCGGCGCGGTGCTGCTGCTGGCCGAGCAAGGGCCCGTGCTGGCCGCCTGGGTGCGAACGCGCCTGCCGCGCCGCGCCGGGTTGCCCGCCCCCGCTCCGCCCGCCCGCCCCGACTAGGGAGGTTTGTTTCTAGCTTAGCGCGATTTTTTCCGCCTTTTCTTTTTCGTATATGCCTACCCCTACCTTTCGTTTCTGGCTGGCTCCCCTCGCGGGGCTCAGCTTACTGGCTGCCACCAGCTGCAAGCAGGATTCAACCACTGACGGCACCAGCACGCTGCTGGCATTCAACGACTACGAGGCGGTGGTGGGCTGGGTGCCCAATCCCTCCCCGTCGGTTACGAGTGAGCGCGCGCATTCCGGCCACTACTGCGTGAAGGTGGGCCCGCAGGACGAGTTTGGGATGGGCTACGCGATGGTGCTGGAAAAAATTATTGACCACCGCCCCCGCAAGCTGCGCGTAGAAGCCTGGGGCTTCATGACGGACGCCAACGCAACGGCCAAAATAGGCTTTCAGCTATTTAACGCGGCGCAGGACAAGGTGCTCTTTAGCGATGGCATCGAATATGCCGACGCCATTAAAACTCCGGGTAAGTGGGTGAAAATCAGCAAGGACATTACCCTGCCGGCTGATGTTGCCGGCAACCAGCAAATACGGGTATTCCTGTGGCGGTCGGTGGCGGGCAGCCCGGCTTACGTGGATGATTTAAAAATATCGGAAGTACAATAGGCCACTGGCTCCCCGGCTTGCGCCCGCGTGGCAGTCGCGCGGGGGCCGGCGTAGCCCTACCCCCCTCTTATGTCCTTCTTCCCCCCGCATCCTTCTCGCTTGCTTATTGCCCTGCTGGGGCTGGCTACTGCGTGCCACCAGGCCGCCCCTGCCCCCGCCGCTTCTGATGCCAACACCTTGATGAGCAACGACTTTGAGCACAGCCTGGGCTGGGGCGGCGAGCAGCCCTCGCTGACCACGGCGCGGGCCCACAGCGGGCGGGCGGCCGTGCTGGCCAGCCCGCAGCAGCCGTTCAGCTACACGTTTGCCCGCCCGCTGGGCGAGCTGTGCCCCGGCGCCCTACCCCACCGCCTGGAGCTGACGGGCTGGGTGCTGCGCACGGCGGCCGGCAGCACGGCCCGGCTGGTGGTGCAAGTAGTGGCCAGCCGCACCGACGACACAGGCGTGGCCTACGCCGCGCTGCCGCTGGCCTCGGCCACGCCCAGGTTTGGCGAGTGGGTGGCCGTGAAGCTACCCGTGGAGCTGCCGGCCACGGCCACCGGCACCAACCTGCTCAAGGTATATCTCTGGAACGACCAGGGTACCTCGCCCGCCTACCTCGACGACGTGGTGCTGCGGCGCGGGGCCGAGTAGCGCGGCGTTATTCGCGGCGGCTTTTTTTGACCTTCTTATTCGCTATGCAAGACGCTACTTCGCTGGGCGCGCCGCCCTCGGCGCGCGGACCTATTTCGCTGGCGGCGGTGCTGGTGCTGTTCGTGCTGCTGCTGCAGGCCCGCCTGTGGGCGCCGTACTGGGACACGCACAACGTGCAGGCCATCCTGACCTGGGACGTGATGGGCTACTACCTCTACCTGCCGGCCCGGTTTATCTACCACGACCTGGGCCGGCTGGAGTTTGTCCCCGACATTCTGCGCGAATACTCGCCCACGGGCTCGTTCTACCAGGCGTTTCAGGTGCCGGGCGCGGCGACGGGGCAGCTCGTGATGAAGTACCCGATTGGCCTGGCGCTGCTCTGGACGCCCTTTTTCTGGCTTGGGCACTGGGCCGCCGGCTGGTGGGGCTACCCGCAGGATGGCTTTTCGGCCCCCTATCAGCTTGCCATTGCCTTCGGCGGCCTGCTCTACGCGCTGCTGGGCCTGGGGCTGCTGCGCCGCCTGCTGCTGCACTACTTCACCGACGCCGTGGCGACGCTGGTGCTGGTGACGCTGGTGCTGGGCACCAACTACTTCCAGTACGCGGTGTACGACACGGCCATGCCGCACAACTACCTCTTCACTGGCTACGCCGCGCTGCTGCTGCTGACGCGGCGCTGGCACCGGCGGCCCACGCGGGGGGTAGCGTTTGCCATTGGGCTGGTGCTGGGGCTGCTGGTGCTCATCCGGCCCTCGGAGGCGGTGGCGGCGACGTTGCCGGTCTTGTGGGGGGTAGGGAGCCTGGCCGCCGCCCGCGCCAGGCTGGCGCTGCTGCGCACCCGCTGGCCCGATGTGGCGCTGCTGGTGCTGGGCGGCGTGCTGGGCGTGTTGCCGCAGGGCTTATATTGGGAATGGGCCACCGGGCACTGGCTGTTTTACAGCTACGGCGACCAGCATTTCAGCTTTTTGCGGCCGCACGTGTGGGCCATTTTATTCAGCTTTCGCAAGGGCTGGCTCATTTATTCGCCCATCTTGGTGCTGGTGCTGCTGGGCTTTGGGCCGCTGTGGCGGCGGCACCGCGGGCTGGCCGTGCCGGTGCTGGCATACGTTATCCTGAACCTGTGGGTGGTGTCGGCCTGGGACATCTGGTGGTATGGCGGCAGCATCGGGTGCCGGGCGCTGGTGCCCAGCTACGCCGCGCTGGCGCTGCCCTGGGGCGCGGGCGTGGCGTGGCTGCTGGTGCCCGGCCGGCGGCGGCGCTGGGCCATTGGGGCGGCGGCGGCCGCGGTGCTGCTCATCGACCTGAGCTTGTTTCAGCACTGGCAATACCAGCGCTCCATCATTCACCCCGAGGAGATGAACCGCGCCTACTACTTCGCGGTCTTCAACAAAACCATGCCTACCCAGGCCGACTACGCCAAGCTCGACGAGCCGCACACCGGCCTGCCCCGCGCCGAGCGCTACTACCACGCCCGCTCCTTGGGCAAGCTCGACTTTGACCAGGCCCCGGCCGGCCCCGACAACATCAGCGCCGAGCAGGGCTACTTCAGCCGGCAGTCGTACCACGCTACCCCCGACCATCCCTACGGCCCGGCCCTGACCGTGGCGCTGGGGGCGGCCGGCGTGTGGCCCGACGACTACGTGCGGGCCTCGTGCCGCGTGTTTTCCGACTACGGCGCCTGGGGCGATAAGCTGGTGCTGAGCATCGAGCGCGACGGCAAGGCCCTGGCCTGGTACGGCGTGCGCCTCCAAAACCCCGGCAGCGTGCCCCGCAGCTGGAACCAGGCTCACTTCGAAGCCCGCGTGCCCGCCGACGCCCGCCCCACCGACGTGCTCAAGGTTTACGTGCTCAGCGAAGGCGGGGCCGCCTGCTTTATTGACGACGTGGAAGCCTCCGTGCTGGAGCCGGTGAAGTAGGGGGTAGGGATTTGCAATGAGTCAGACCATCTCCATCAGGTCGCCGTCGCTGACAAAGCTGGTCAGGAGCGCTCGCAGCTCCTCATCTGCCAGGCTGGCACTTTCCCCGAGGTAATTCTTATCGTTGGGGTTGATGTAGCCGGTCAGTTTCTTCACATCGGCCGAATTGCTGGCGCGGAACCCCATCGACCACTGCGTAAATAAGCGGTGAGCGGCCGGGCCATCGGCCAGTTTTATAATGTTGGTGTGGCGCGGGTCGTGCACGATGCGGCCAAAAACCGCGCGCACGTTGGCTTCGCTGCCTTCCAGCAGCTGCACGATGGTGCCGTGGCTATAGAGCAGCACCCCCGTCAGGCCATGCGCCGCGTTGAAGGCGCGGGATTGGGTGAGCAGCTTCGCCAGCTGCACGTCGCCAAACGGCACCGTGGCGTAGCTCTGATACACCAGATAATGGAGGCCGCCCGGCAGGATAGCCTCCGCGTGGCCGGGCCCATTAACTTCCCGGTGCAGGCGCAGCATTCGGGATACCACGCTCATATCCAAGGGCTTCGTAAAATAGCCCGCCACGGCCTGGTGCCGGGCCGCTCTCGCGCGGTCTTCCAAATTAATCGAGGAAGTCAGCAGCAGCACGCATACCGGGTGCGTGAGGGGTAGGCAGGCGAAGGCGTCTAAAAACTCCCAGCCATCCATCAGCGGCATGTTCAGGTCCAGCAGAATGAGGTCCGGCAGGGCATTCCCCGCTCGCAGCGCCGCCGTGAGCTGGCTCAGCGCCCGCTGGCCATTGGAATAAAGCTGCACCTGAGCTTCCCGCAGGTTTTTTTCTACCAACATCTTCGTGGTAGTAGCCGTGATGAGGTCATCCTCAATCACATAGATAAGCTTCAAGTCGAATTTACTCATACCTGGGACTAGTAAGCGCTGGTTCGGCCAGGCTGGCAGGCAGCCAACCGGGAACCTGGCTTGATAAAAGGTTAATTAATTGGGTAACGCAGATGAATAGCAGCTAAGTAACTGACGTTGCGCAGTGAACAGTAGCGCGATTTTTGTAAATCGCGTCCCCGCGCCGTTGGAATGGCTTTAACGGCGCGGGGACGCGATTTACAAAAATCGCGCTACCCCCCAGCGGCGCTCTAGCGAAGGAACCGCGTAACAGCAGCAAGTAAGTAGCCGGAATTAAGTAGCAAGTAGCAAGACCATAGAAAACTGATAATCAGAAAATTAGGACTAATTTTATCACTTCTATTTTACTACTTAGCACACCAGCCCTCTAAAATTGAATAATGCAGGGAAGGGATAAGTCAGGAAGTCTCCCGTAAGAGTTGCGCGGCGCTGTTTCCCCCACCTATTTTCGGTTTGTTCTTGCCGGCGCGCCAGTTGCCCGCGTCCAGGGCCACGCTCACCAGCAGCGCGTGCGGCAGGGTCAGGATAGCGGCCGTGAGCACCGCGATTCCCAACAGCGTGTCGCGCGCGGCCAGCCTGGCTGGCACGAGCAGATACAAGCCTGCGGGCACGGCCAGGCTGACCAGCAACAGGGGGAAGGCCCGCCGAATAAAAAAAGCGACCTCCCGGCCCAGCGTGGCCCAGGCCCTACGGTGGCCGCCCAGGGCTTCGTAGCCAAACACCCGATTGAGGCGCAGCATGTGCCGCAAGCTGTGCCAGAACACAAAATAAACCCCCAGCGCCAGCAGCGGCGGCACGGCCAGAAACAGAACGGTTAGCAGCAGCACTTCTCCAGCGTCGGTGCGCAAGCGCCTGATTTCCCGGCGCTTGGCATAGCAGGCCCACAGTGCCAGGTGCCCAGCGCCTACCAGCAGCCAGAGCCCCGGCACCGCGCCGGCCGACCAGGCCGGGCCAAGCGGCGCGGCCCCGGCAAACGCCAGCAGGCCGTTGACGCTGTGCTGCGTCTCGGCGGGCCACCACCGGGCCGGAACGGCAAACAAGAGCGCCCCGCGCAACAAGCTGTGCGCCAGCCATAGCAGCGGCTGGCCGGGCTGCGCCGGCGCGTCGGCCGAGCCCCAGTGCCAGGCGGTGAGCAGAAAAAACAAGCCCACCGCTACCCCCGGCCAGTGCCACCAGCCCAGCCCCGCCGCCGCCGCCAAACCCAGGTAGCCCAGCACGAACCGGCCCAGATAGGCCCGCTGGCCGCGGCGTATTTGGCCCGTGGCCGGCAGCACGAGCTGGTCGCAAGCGCCGTGCGCCAGGCCCAGCACCACCAGGCCCACCACCAGTATCGGCCCCAGCACGGCGGGCGCTACCCCCGGAAAAGCCAGCCCCAACCCGCTGGCACCAGCCACGGCCAAATAAGAAAAATAGGGCGGAAACGTGTTCGCGACTGACGAAGCAGACATAGCAGCGGGAGAAAAAACAGCGCCCGCCCGCCCAGGCACCCCGCCTTGGGGAAACAACCAAAAAGGACGCGCTTTATCCATAAAAGGCTTGCTGGAGCTACTCGCCCGCATCCCGAAGCAAGGACTTCATCCGCTGCACGTTCACCTTGCCCAACGGCTTTGAGAAGTAGCCTTTTACTTCTTTGTAGTGCGTAGATTTTTCTATGTCTTCGGGTTGGATGGACGACGTGAGGATAAACACGCGCACGCCTTCCTGAGCCAGGGGTAGGGTGCCGAACGCGTCCAAAAACTCCCAGCCATCCATCTGCGGCATGTTCAGGTCCAGCAAAATCAGGTCGGGAATGCTACCCCCCGTGCGCACCACTTCCCGCAGCTGGTTGAAGGCCAGTTGCCCGTTGCCAAACGTTTGGACCGCGCGATAGTGCAGGTCCTTTTTGACGATAAATTCCGTGATAACGGCCGTAATCCGGTCGTCCTCGACCACGTAGGCCAGGCTAGGAACTTTCATGGAACTGGATGGTAAAGGTGGAGCCCACGCCGACTTCGCTATCGACCGTAATAGTGCCTTGCATGGCTTCCACCTGGTTTTTTGTGATGAACAGGCCTACCCCGCGCGCGTCTTCGTTGTCGTGAAACGTTTTGTACATCCCAAAGAGCTTCGAACGGTACCTAACTGTATCAATTCCCAGGCCGTTGTCCTGCACCGTCAGCACTACCCCCCCTGGGTTGGCCTGCGCCTGAAGCCGAATGAAGGCGGGCCGGTCCAGGGCCCGGTATTTGACCGCGTTACTAATCAGGTTGAGCAAAATGCTGTCTAAGTACGCCGGCACTACGGTCACGGTCAGGGCCGGGGGCACCGCCACTTCCACCGCAATGTGGTGCTGCCGGATGAGCACGCTCAGCGCTTCCAGGGTTTTGTCAATCTCTGCTTTGAGCGCGCGCGACGCTTTGGGCTTGCTGACATTGTTGTTGATGGTGACAATATCGTTGAGGTTCACGATGGTTTCGGCCAGCTGCTCGGTGCTGGTGGCCAGCATCTGCAAAAACATGGTTTTCTGCTCTTTGCCCTTGGCTTCGGACAGCAGCTGCACGAGCGACGTCAGGTTGGCGGAATGCGAGCGAATGTTGTGCGAGATAATGTAGGCGAAGTTTTGCAGCCGCAGGTTCTGCTGGCTCGTCACGTCGAGCAGGTGCTGCGCCTGGTGGAGGTTTTCCAGCAGCAGCGTCACGTCGTAGCCAACGCACAGAATTTCCGTCAGCTCCCCGCCTTCCCCCGCGATACCTTTAAACTCCCAGTGGTTGGACTTGATGGAGCCGTCGCGGTAGGGCTTGCGCAAAATCACCTGGTGCGGCACTTCCGGCGCCTGAAAGCACTGCATCACCACTTCCAGGCACTTGGGCCGGTCTTCTTCCACGATGCTGAGCAGCGACGAGGTGCCGATTAGGTCGTGCTCCAGGCCAAAGCGCTCGTAGAAAAAGTCGTTAACGTAAGTATAGTTGCCCTGCGGGTCAGTTTTCAGAATGTAAACCGACTGATTGCTCAGAATGGAGCTGTAGTGGGTCGCCACTTCCTGGGCATACGCTTCCCGGTGCTTTTCCTTCGTCACGTCGAACAGCGCCCCTACCAGCCAGGAGGGCTTGCCCCCGTCGCCGCGCAGCACCACCCCCCGGCAGCGCAGCCACGCGGGCGAGCCCTCGCGGCACGTGCATAGCAGCACCAGGTCGAACGCCTGGGCGGGGTCTTGCACGCAGGCTTCGGCGCGCTGCCAGGCGGTGGCCAAATCGGCGGGGTCCATGTGGGCGCGCCAGGCGGCGGGGTCGGCCGGCACCTGGTCTGCCGCATAGCCCAGCGTTTGCCAGAACGTCGCATTCACCCAGCCTTCGGTGGGCACTTGTAAATTCCAGTACCAGAGGCCATCCGTCAGGGAGTTTTGCAGAAAGTCATACACTACGGGGTTGTAGGCGATTGACGCGGCTAGCTCGGGATGCTGTTCAAGAAGAGTTGACACGAATAATGGCTGAATAAAGTCCTTACCTTAATTAAGACGCGCGCTGCTAGGATTGTTGGGTCGCGTAAAGTCGCTTTGCCCTGGTGCTGGCCCCGGCCAGCTGCACGAACTGCTGCATCCAGGCCACGCTGTTGCTATCTAAGGGCTTGGGAAAGAAGCCTTTCACGATGTTGTAGCCCTTGGCTTTCTCGCGGTCGTCGGGGTGAATGGAGGAGGTCAACACAAACACGCACACCTGCTTGCCGATGGGAAGTTTCATAAACGCATCCAGAAATTCCCAGCCGTCCATGACGGGCATATTCAGGTCCAGCAAAATCAAATCAGGGATGTCCACATTTTCTTTTGCCTTCAGCAGCAAGTGATTAAATGCTAGTTTGCCGTTGACAAAGTGCTGCACTTCCCCCCGCCGCAGGTTTTTGCGCAGCACCAGCTCTGTGACGACAGCCGTGATGTGGTCGTTCTCGATTATATAAGCTAAGTGCGACATTTTTTAGGATATAATGACCTGGAGCATTCGCCAGGGTAACGAATTAAGTAGTAGCTATCACCAGATTAGGCCACCAGAATTGGGGCGGTGAAAACCCACGTTTTTGGCGCTGGCCAGCCGATAAAAAAGTAATTTTAATTGTCAATTTACATTAGCAAAGTACCATAATCATGCCGCTTGTTTGACATTTACACCAATAAAGGTAAGCATAAATTACATTTTATGTTGGTCACCTTCTGAATGATTGCTTTTGCTCGCTTAACAGCACGAAATAGCCGGTGAACAGTTTTCGCTATTCATTAAAATTATTTTTTATAATATATTATATTTTCAAGCCCACAGGATTGAAAGGCCCGCGCGTTGCCGCCCGCCGCCCGCCAGCACTACCTACCCAGGCACGCCGGCGCGCCGCCTACTCGGCCGGTTGCAGCACCACGTAGCCCCGCACCACCTGCTCGCGGTAGCCGGCGGGCAGCAGCGTGCGCAGCAGCTGCTGCCCGCCGGCTGCCCCCGAAACGGCGGATGCACCACAAACACCGCTCCCCGGTAGCGCGCCCAAAACGCCCGCACCTGCGCGGGCCGCAGGGGGGGTAGGCGGGCCAGCGAATCGGGGTGCTGCTGGGCCAGCAGCAGCGCGCGCAGCACTGGCTCGCGGGCGAAGGCGGCAAAAGTGGCGGCCGGCACCCGCGAGATGTAGGCACCCGGCAGCGCCTTGTGGTGCTGGGTTTGGTAGAACAATTCGGCGGGGTCCATGCGGCCGATTTCGCGGTAGCCGTCGAGCAGGCCGAAGGGAATGGGGAACAGCACCGGGCCGGGCCGGGCGGCGGCCACCCGGTAGGCCAGCGGCACATCGGCTGCCCGAATGAGGGGGTAGGCGGTGGGCTGAAATTCGAAGAATAAAACCAGCCCTACCCCCCCGGCCACGAGCCAGCCCCGCCCGGCGGGCATGCGCCGCAGCCAGCCATCGAGCCGGATGAAAACCACCAGCGGCAGCAGCAGCGACAGCAGCAGCACCAGCCGCGTGGGGCAGCGAATGTTGTTCAGAAACGGCACAAAATGCACCAGGCTGGTGGGCAGGCGCAGCAGGTCGCGGCCCAGCCAGCGCAGCTCGGGCATGGTGAGCAGGGCAAACAGCAGCGCCAGCGCCGCGAAGGGCCGCGTTTCGGCGGGCACGGCGGGGCCGGGCGCACCGGCCGGCCGGCGCCGCCACGCGCCAATGCCCAGCCCCAGCGCCAGCAGCGGCAGCAGGTAGCCCAGAAACGTGACGTTCTCGACCGAGCCCGGATTGTGGAAGTGCGGGCTGCGCCAGAGCGCCTCGGTGGCGGCGGTGGCCAGCCAGCGGTTGCCGAGGGGCGGCACGAGGTAGCCGGCCAGGTCGCCGCCCCACCACAGGCCCGCCTTGTCGTCGAGCCCCAGCAGCGCCAGGCCGCGCGAAAGGAAGTGCGACAGCGCGAGAATAATCCCTACCCCCCCCCACGGCCGCCACGTGCGCCAGTTAATTTCTCCCAGCCGCAGGCCCCACCACGCCGCGTAGCCCACCGAGAAATACACCAGTCCCGCCAGCGTGTAATAATCACTGAGCAAAGTGATTAGCAAAAGCAAAGCGGCCCAGGCCACCTGCCGCCGGCTGCGCACCAGCGGCCGCCAGCGGCCCGGCGCAAAGGCCAGGCCATCCAGAAAAGCCAGGATATAAAACGGCACCGTGGCCGTGAGCAGCAGGTGGTAGTGCTCGGGCCAGTGCGCCAGCTTGCAGGGCGAAAACGCGAACACGAAGCCCACCAGCGCGGCCAGCAGCGGCCGCCGCACCCAGCGCCCCGCCAGCCGCGCCGCCCCTGCCCCACTCAACACAAAGCTCAGCAGCAGGCCCAGGTTTACGGCCCAGAATTCCTGGCGCAGCGCCACGTTCAGCAGGCCCAGCACCGGCGTGTAGGTGTGCAGCCACAGGCCCGTGCCCTGGGGGTAGAGCAGCAGGGGCGTGAAAAACGGGTTGTGCCCGGCTGCCACCTGGCGCTGAAAATTCCAGGCGTTCCAGATGTACTGGTTGGCGTCGCCGTGCGGGGTGCCCACGGAGGCCGTACTCCACGCCTGGCTCAGCGGCCACGAGTACCAGACGGACAGTCCCGCGTAGGCCAGGGCGGCCAGCAGCAAGCCGCGCCAACCCAGGGCATTGGCGGCAAAGGGGGGGTAGGGAACATGCGGCAACGGGCCGCGCGCTTGCCGCCCGGCCCCAACAAAAGTAGCCCGGCCGCAGTAGCTAGCTTTACCGCTTCACTTTTTTGCGCTTCGTCATGCCCATTGCCCGCCCCTTCCATTTTCAGCAGTGGATTGCCGACCACCGCCACCTGCTCAAGCCGCCCGTGGGCAATCAGCAGGTATATAAAGACAACAAAGACTTTATCGTGATGGTGGTGGGCGGCCCCAACGCCCGCAAAGACTACCACGTGGACGCGGGCGAGGAATTATTCTTCCAGCAGGAAGGCACGATGACCGTCAAAATCATCGAAGACGGCCAGCCGGTGGACATCGAAATCAAGGCCGGTGAGATGTTCTTGCTGCCCGCCGGCGTGCCGCACTCGCCGCGCCGCCCGGCCGGCACCATCGGCCTGGTGCTGGAGCGCTACCGCCAGCCCGGCGAGCTGGACGGCTTCCAGTGGTACTGCGAAAACTGCGGCCACAAGCTCTACGAGGAGTTTGCCGAGATTACCGACATCGTGGCCCAGCTCCCCCCCATCATGGACCGCTTCTGGGCCAACGACGCCCTGCGCACCTGCAAAGTTTGCGGCACTTATATGGAAGCCCCGGCCAAGGTGCCAGCAGCCTGACGCAAGCGCAAAGCCTTGCTTGCAAGTAAGTTATAAGAAGGAACGTCCTTCCGAGCTTGCCGAGGAATCTCGCGTGCGTTGTGGGGGCGAAACCCGAACGATGCGGGCGAGACTCCTCGGCAAGCTCGGAAGGACGTTCCCTTTCGTGACGCGCATAAGTAACTTCCTTTCTTACTTTTAGCTTAACCTTTTCCCTACCCCCATGCCCCTACCCCAGTTCAAGCGCCCGGCGGCCGACCAGCTGCCCCCCAAGTCCAAATCCCAGTCGCGGGAATGGGCCAATTCGCTGCTGTTTGCGGTGGTGGTGGCCACGCTCATTCGCTGGTCGGCGGTGGAGGCGTACGTTATTCCGTCCGAGAGCATGGAGCATACGCTGCTGGTGGGCGACTACCTGTTTGTGAGCAAGCTGCACTACGGGCCCATCACGCCCCAGACGCCGCTGCAACTGCCGCTCACGCACCAAACGGTGCCGGTGCTGGGCATTAAGAGCTATTCGGACCTCATTCGGCTGCCTACCTACCGGTTTCCGGGCTTCAGCTCCATTCAGCGTAATGACGTGATAGTCTTTCACGTACCGCACGAGCAGCAGCGCCCGGCCGACCTGCGGACCTTCCTCATCAAGCGCTGCATCGCGGTGGCTGGTGACACGCTGGAGCTGCGCCAGGGCCAGGTGTTTCTGAACGGCCGGCCCGGCAGCATCGGCGGGCAGCCCCAGATGACCTACTTCATGGCGGTGGCCAGCCCCAACGACGAGGTGCGCCAGGCTCTGCACGACCAGCAAATAGTTGATTATAACCAGCCCGACGGCCTGCCGGCGGCCACCACCGACCCCGAAACGGGCAAAGCGGGCTACGTTATCAGCTGCCCGGCCAGCGTGGCCGCTTTTTTCCGCCGCCAGCCCTACGTGCAGGCCCTCACCTTGACGGGCGGCATCCTGCCGGCCAACACGTTGTTTCCAGACGCGGCCGACTTCCACGTTTCGGGCGCCGTGAGCGCCGTGCCGCGCCACTGGCAGCTCGATAATTACGGCCCGCTGGCGGTGCCCAAAAAGGGTCAAACTATTCAGCTGACGCCGGCCAACGCGGCGATATACTATAAAATAGTAGCCCAATACGAACACAACCAAGGCATTACCTGGAAGGATGGCCTGATACAGCAGCACGGCCGGCCACTCACGCAGTACACGGTTAAGCAGAACTATTACTTCATGATGGGGGACAACCGGCACAACTCGGAAGACTCCCGGTTCTGGGGCTTCGTGCCCGAAGACCACCTTGTGGGCAAAGCCGTGCTGGTCTGGCTCTCGCTCGACCCAAATGCCGATTTCTTCCATAAAGTTCGCTGGAATCGGCTGTTTCGTCCGGTTAGCTAGGCGCTGCTGCTGGGTGTGCATAAGGCCTTATTTTTGGGACACATGCTCCATTTTAGTGCTGCCAATTGCCTTGCTGCTACCCGACGAAACCGGCATCGGATTTTGGGGCCTGTAGTCGAGGCAGGAGGGGGTAGGGATTCCTTCCAAACTGTTCTTCCTCATCGGGCAAAATATAATTTCGGGTAAAGTTGGGGGCAGTTCTTTTTTCCTTTGGTTCCGAAAAAAGTCCTTTTACATAACAAGTGTTATAAGCGACACCTTGGAAAAGCGGCGGTTTTTATCCCTTCCGGTCGCTGCGCCCAACATGGTACTTTGCACAGATTAGCTTCCCCAATAACGCTTGTTAACTAATATCTTAGCGAGGTAAAGTCATTAGATTTCTTTTCACAGTACATTCATCATTATAGTACTAAACGACTATGGACTGTAAGTCCATAGGTTTGAAAGCGAATGGAATTCGGCGGTTTCGGCTAAAGCCGACTGAAAGAAGCCACTGAAAGTGGGTCGCTTTAGAATAAAATTCTGCTGGCTAAACGCTGGCGTCGGTCATTGAGCAAATAGCAATAACTAACTGACAATCAAAAATTAAACAGCCTTGCCTGAACAAGACCGGCAAAAGTGAGTAGCAACTAAAGTCTTGCCCTAAAGGGCATAGCTTTAACTAGCGTACTTGAAAAGTAAATAGCAAGACCTTTCCTATTTGGCCTTCTTATAGTAGCGAGGGGGTAAAATTACTGTAAGCTGTTTCGAAACAGGTCCGGAAAGCCGTAACTTATTGACCCTGTAAGTCTTGCAGCCCACTTAGCTAATTAGTCCAGCAAACAGGGTTCAGAAAGACAGTCCAAAAAGAAACAGCCAGTTGGTTTATTAAACCTAGCTTTTTGGGCCGCATGAAAATGACATCTGCTTAAAATTCAGCGACATATTATATATGATATGTCCTTAGAGTAAGTTTGACTCCTTGCTGCTATAAGAAGGCCTATTTAAGTATGACCGTTCAACATTTTTTTATTCCAAACATGAGAAAGATTTCCAATGCAGGTTTTAAAGTGCTAGCTAATGCAGCGTTACTTACTATTCTGGGTAGTTGCCAACGACAGGAGTTACCAGCACCCGTTTTATCTTCACCTTCCCCTACTACTACTCACAGCACCAATGATGTTGCTTTAGGCCCAGTAATTGTCATCGGTCACCGGCCAATAGAAACTAAGGTTCCCCCTCCTAGTGGAGATGACGGAGGTGGAGGAAGTGGAGGGGGTCAAGGAGGTGGTGGAACTGGCGGAGGGAGTGGCGGGGGGAGTTATGGCGGTAGCGCTGGCGGAAACACGAGCTTCCCTACAGGTATTGCTACTATGTCTGCCTCGGTTACGCCTCAGACACCTAAAATAGGTACTTACGCGGCTGTTCTTGCTATTAAACCAAGTTTATACCAAGTTGTAAACGTGTATGTGGACGTTGATACAAATACTCATCAACTCAATGAGGTTCAAGTGACTCTAAATGGAGTAGTATGGCTCACTAAGTTAACCCAAATAGGCGATGGGACACTAACAGGATATGATGCAAACTCAGACACTTATTACTTCACTGTGACTTATCAAAAAGTCGTAGGAGACATATGGAGTAGCCAAGTAACTTTGACAGGTACCCTATCTCCTAGTCATGGCGTAGGAACCTTAACTATCCCTTAATTAATCTTCCCTACCGAACTATGGTTTTCCTATTTTCAACCTCCTATTGGGTTAGTTCTTTTGGTTACACATTGGTGTTACTAATCAGCCTAGGTATAGCTTTCCTATTACTAAGGCTATTGATTCGTTTAAATCATTTTAATAGAAAATAAGGCTATAGTAGGGCTTACACATCGAAACTTCTAGACATCAGCTAGTGTAATCTGTAAAGTCGTAAGCTCTTTTACATGATGCAAACGGTCGTTTACAAGATGTAAAAAGCAGGCGCCGCCGCTACGCCAGCGCCTTGCGTGGCTTGGGCACTGACCCGGCTTGCGCAAATAGCTCGCGCAGCCGCTCAGTCGTCAGCCCGGTATAGTCGTTAATGACGGTGAGCGGGGCCTGAAAGTCCTTCGCTTTCAGCGTAGTAAGTACGCCTACGCAGGCCATTTTGGCGCGGTAGGCGGCTTGTTCGCCCAAGGTGGCGTCTTCGAAAACCAGGCAGTGGGCGGGCCCTACCCCCAGCTTGCGGGCCACTACGGCGTAGGTGTCGGCGTGGGGCTTGCCCTGGCGCACGTCGTCTTTGCCCACCACCACGTCGAAGTGGCGGCGCAGGTCGAGGTGGTCGAGGATGTAGGCGAGGGTAGGGCCGCCCGAGCCGGTGCCGAGGCCGATTTTGAGGCCGGCGGCTCGGGCGGCGGTCAGAAATTCGACCAGGCCGGCCAGCGGCTGGCGCTGGCTCCAGTAGAGGGTGCGGTAGAGAAATTCGCGCTGGGCAGCGTATTCTTCTAACTGCTTTTTGGGCACTTCGTGGCGGAAAACGCTTTGCAGAATTTCGGTGGCGGGCATGCCGTTGAGACAGCGCAGCAGGCGGCGGGCGTTGGTGGTAAGGCCCAGGTCGCGGAACAGCAGTTGAAAGGCGCGGGCCTGCACGGGCGTGTTGTGGATGAGCACGCCATCCATGTCAAAAATGAGCGCTTGTAAGTCAGGCATAGTCGGGTAACGAAAGGGAAACGTGCGCCGCTGTACGGCCCGGCGGCCGGCGGGTATCTTTGCGAGCCGCATTTTATTGGCTTTCGCATGAAAAAACTCGGATTGCTGCTATTGCTGGCCCTGCCGGCCCTGCCCGCGCTGGCGCAGAAAAAAGGCCCGGCCCTACCCCGCCCCAAGCTGGTGGTGGGCATCGTAATCGACCAGATGCGCTACGACTACCTCTACCGCTACTGGGATAAGTTTGGCAGCGGCGGCTTCAAACGACTTCTGGGCGAGGGCTTTAGCTACGAGAGCTGCCACTACAACTACGTGCCCACCTACACCGGGCCGGGCCACACCAGCATCTACACGGGCACTACCCCCTCGACCCACGGCATCGTGGGCAACAACTGGTATGAGCGCGAAACGGGCCACACCGTCTATGTGACCGACGACAAAACCGTGCAGGCCGTGGGCGGCACGGCGGCGGCGGGGCAGATGTCGCCGCGCCACAACCTGGCCACCACCATCACCGACGAGCTGCGGCTGGCCACCAATTTTCAGAGCAAGGTCATTGGCGTCTGCATCAAGGACCGGGGTAGCATTCTGCCCGCCGGCCACGCCGCCAACGCCGCCTACTGGTACGATGGCAGCAACGGCGCTTTTATCAGCAGCACGTTTTACACCCAGGCGTTGCCCGACTGGGTGAACAAGTTCAACGGCGCCGGCCACGCGGCCGAGTACCTCAGCAAGCCCTGGAACACGCTGCTGCCCATTGCGGACTACACCGAAAGCACGCCCGACGACGTGCCCTGGGAGGCGGCTTTCAAGGGCGAAACCCGGCCGGTTTTTCCGCACGACCTGCCCGCGCTGAGCGCCGTGACGCCCGCCGCCGTGAAGGCTGCCGAAAAGGCTTCGGGTGAAAACCGGCCCGCCTCCACCGCCCCCACCCGCAACCTCGACCTCATCCGCTCCACGCCCTTCGGCAACTCGCTCACCGCCGACTTTGCCATCGAAACCCTGCGCCAGGAGCAGATGGGCCAGCGCGGCCAGACCGATTTTCTGGCCCTCAGCTTCAGCAGCACCGACTACGTGGGGCACCAGTTTGGCACCACGGCCATCGAAACCGAAGACACCTACCTGCGCCTCGACCGCGACCTGGCCCGCCTGCTCGATGTTATTGACAAACAGGTGGGTAAGAGCGAGGCGCTGGTGTTCCTGACTGCCGACCACGGGGCCGACCAAGCCGCCGGCTTTTTGGAGGCGCACCAGCTGCCGGGCGGCGGCGTGGGCGTGGCCCCGCTGCGCGACTCGGTGCAGCGCGCCCTGGTGCGCGCCCACGGCCCCGGCAAATGGGTAGTGGACCTGGAAAACCAGCAGGTGTACCTCAACCGGCCCTTGCTGGCGGAGAAAAAGCTGGAGCTGGCCAAGGTGCAGAACGAGGTAGCCGAAGTGCTGCGCCAGCAGCTGCACATCGCGCAGGCCATTTCGGCCATCGACTTGCAGCGCAATTCCTGGCCGGTGGGCCTGGGCATGTATCAGGCCAACGGCTTCTACGCCCCGCGCTCGGGCGACGTGCTGTTTGTGCTGTCGCCGGGCTGGCTCGAAGCCTACTCCTACCCCGTCATCAAGGGCACGACGCACGGCGCGTCCTGGGCCTACGATACCCACGTGCCGCTGCTGTGGTGGGGCTGGCACGTGCGCCACGGCGAGTCGGCCGAGGAGGTCAAAATCGTGGATATCGCGCCCACCGTGGCCCGCTACCTGCACATTCAGGAGCCCAGCGGCACCAGCGGCACGCCGTTGCTGGAGGTGCTTCGCTAGGCAGTTCGGCGATTAGTCGCGTTCTTTCGTAACGTAGTTTTTTTTAGTTTACTCTTCCCTCCTCCTTCCAAGTGTCCCAATTCAACCCCTGGCACGACGTTTCGCGCGGCGAAAACCTCCCTACTACCGTCACCGGCGTCATCGAAATTCCCAAAGGCAGCAAGGGCAAATACGAGCTCGATAAAGAAAGCGGCCTGCTCAAGCTTGACCGCGTGCTGTTTTCGGCCGTGCACTACCCCGCCGCCTACGGCTTTATTCCGCAGACGTACTGCGACGACCACGACCCGCTCGATATTCTGGTGCTGTGCTCGGTCGATATTCCGCATATGTGCTTGGTCGAGGCCAAGGTTATCGGCGTGATGCAGATGCTGGACCAGGACGAGGAGGATGACAAAATCATCGCCGTGGCCGCCCACGATGTGTCGGTGAACCACTACAACGAGCTGGCCGACCTGCCGCCCTACATGATGCTGGAAATGCAGCGCTTTTTTGAAGACTACAAAGCCCTGGAAAACAAGCAGGTAGTGGTGAAGCAGTTCTTGGGACGCGAAGATGCTTACCGCATCATCGACGCCAGCATTACGCTGTATGAGGAAACGTTTGGCGACCGCGCCAAAAAGTAAGGTCCCGTTGCCGGCCCGGCTGGCTCGCCAGTTGGCCTACCCCCGAACGTCATGCTGAGCAAGGTGCAGCAGCTCTACCGCATCGTTGGATGGACCAGTAGAGCTGCCGCGCTTTGTCCGGCATGACGTTTTTTCGGGTTGCTACCCTCATTTTTTCCCGCCGAATGCCCGCCGCCCGCCGCGCCCTACCCCTGCGCCTGCTCGACGCCCTGCTTTACAGCAGTGCCTGGCTGGCGGCCGCCGCCGCCGCCCAAACGGCGACTACGCTGCGCCAGTGGCCGGGCCTGGGCGGCCCGGCCGGCCCGCACGTGGTGGTGCTGGTGTTCGCGGCCACGCTGCTCACCTATAATCTCGACGCGGCGCTGCCTTTCAAGCATCGGCAGCCGCCGGGCACCTCGGGACGCAAGGCCTGGCAGCAGCACCACCGCCCGGCCATGCTGGTGCTGGCCGGCGCGGCCGCCCTGGTCGATGCCTACCTGCTGCTCACCGACGGCTGGCTGCGTTTCCTACCCCTGCTGGTGCCGCTCACGGCGCTGGCCGTGGGCTACTCGTGGCCGCTGCTGCCGTGGCGGGGCCGCTGGCGCGCCATCCGGGAGGTGCCGCTGCTGAAGGTGTTTCTGATTGCGGGCGTGTGGACGGCCGTGACCGGCGGCCTGCCCGCGCTGGCCCTGCACCAGCCGCTGGCCGACGTGCAGGGCTTGCTGGCCCAGCGGTTTTGCTTGGTAACGGCCCTGGCCATCGTGTTTGACATTCGGGACTACAGCCGCGACCAGCTGGCGGGCCTGCGCACCTTCCCTACCCAGCTGGGGGTAGGCGGGTCCAAGGTCGTGGCCTTGGGCTTTTTGGCCGGTGCCGCGGCGCTGGGCCTGGCGCGCGGGGCCGCGCCGCTGGCGGTGCTGCTGCCGACCGCGCTGGCGGCGGCCGTTATCCTGGCCGCGCGAGAGGCGCGGGGCGACTACTTTTTTGCCCTGCTCACTGATGGCGTGCTGGTGGTGCAGGCAGTGGCCTACTTTGTGCTTTAGCGCCGGTGGGCGGGGGTAGGGTGGGCAAGCTGGTGCCTCTGCCGGGCGGAGTATTCGCCCAAGCAATTTTAACAAGCTAGCCATGCTTAAAGATAAGGCGCTCAAAAAAAACAGCATACGGCTTCGCCACTGTTCTGCCTATCTACGTAAGCCAGGGCACACCTCACTTTCACCCTTGTTTACCTATGAGTCAGAACCTGTTAGACCTCGTTCAGAACTACTTTACCAGCGATACCGTGCGCCAGACGAGCGCCGCCCTGGGCGAGAGCGAAAGCTCGGTTGGCACCGCGCTGCGCAGTGTGGTGCCGCTGGCGCTGGGTGGGCTGCTGGCCCACGCGCAGCAGCCCGGCGGGGCCGCCAACCTCCTGGGCATGGCCCAGCAAGCGCACAGCAGCGGCCTGCTCGGCAACCTGAGCGGCTTGCTGGGCGGGCTGGGCAACACCCCCGCCACTACCCCCACCGCCGATGGCGGGCTGCTGAGCCGGGGCGGCGACCTGCTGCGCTCGGTGATGGGCAGTGGCTACACGCCCGCCGTGGCGGCCGTGGGCCAGCAGGCCGGGGTTGGCTCCTCTACCGTGAGCAGCTTGCTGAGCATGGCAGTGCCGGTGGTGCTGGGCCTGCTGGGCCGCCACGCCAGCCAGAACAACCTGGATGCCAACGGCCTGGGCAGCTACCTGGGCGAGCAGCGCGGCAGTATTACGAGCGCGCTCGGCAACTTGCCGGGTGGCCTAAGCCCGATGCTATCGGGCCTGGGCCTGGGCACGGCCGCTACTAATACCGCCGGCCAGGTGGGTAGCACGGTAGCCGCCGCAGCCAACCGCACCGGCGACGCCGTGCGCAACACAACCCGCGACGTGGAAACCGCCGTGGCCAGCCCCAACCGCTGGCCCTGGATTTTGCTGGCGCTGGCGGCGCTGGCGGCGGTGCTGTACTTTGTGCGCAGCCGCAACCAAACGCCCGAGGCCCCGGCAGCCACCACCATGCCCGCCGACACGGCCCGGACCGTGGCCGCCGCCCCGGCAGCCGCGCCCACTGGCCGCTACGATGAGAAAACCGGCAACTACGTTTACGACACCGGCGCCGCTACTACCGTGAAGCTGCCCGATGGCACGGTGCTGAACGTGGGTGGCAGCTCGACCGAGGCGCGCCTGTTTAACTTCCTCAACGACAACGGCCAGACGGTGAGCACCGACAAAACCCAGGGCTGGATTAGCCTCGACCGGGTGTACTTCAACACGGGCAAGGCCACGCTCACCAACGAGTCGCTGGTGCAGCTCCAGAACCTGGCGGCCATCCTCAAGGCCTTCCCCAACGCCGCCATTAAGCTGGGTGGCTACACCGATAACACCGGCGTGGCTGACAAGAACGTGCTGCTGAGTGCCGACCGCGCCAACGCCGCCCGCATGACCGTAGTTGCCCACGGCATCGCGCCGGGCCGCGTCATGGCCGAAGGCTACGGCCAGGAGCACCCGCTCACGAGCAACGACACGCCCGCCGGCCGCGCCCAAAACCGCCGCGTCGATGTGCGGGTAACCAAGAAGTAGCCCGCCGCCTTGGGTCTAGCTACGCAAAAGTGCCTTCCTGAGCCTCGGGAAGGCATTTTTCGCGTAGCTGGGAGTATCTTGGCACGCAGCCCTACCCCTGCCCGCACGGCCGAAGCTGCTGGCGGGCCGACGGGCCTGGAAAGCACCCTGCACCCTTACCAAGTTGCATTCAGGCACGATTATGTAGCATTTTGCGGGAAACGCTAAAAACCTGGCAAATTCAGCTGGTAGCCAGCCGGCTACGTAATCTGCCTGCGCCTCATTTCTTTTGCCTGTTCCATGAGCCCAGATTTGCTTGAGCTTACGCACAACTATTTTATTGGCAGCACCTTGCGGCAGATTAGCACGGCCCTGGGCGAGAGCGAGAGCAGCGTGAGCACGGCGCTGCACCGGGTGGTGCCGGTGGCCCTGGGTGCCCTGCTGGCACGCACGCGCCAGCCCGGCGGGGCGGCCGACTTGTTTGCCCGCGTGTATCGGGTGCATCGCCGCGACCCGCTGGCCAACTTTAGCGACCTGCTTGGGGAAGTGAATGACCCGGCGGGCGCTCCTGCCAGCAGCGAGGGTAGCCTGCCTGGCCCCGGCCCTGGCCTGCTGCGCACGGTGCTGGGGCCGAACTACGACGCGATGGTGGCGCACATCAGCCAGCAGGCCGGGGTGCGGCTCGCCACCGTGCCCAAGCTCCTGGGCCTGGCGGTGCCGGTGGGCCTGGGCTTGCTGGGCCGCTACGCGGTGCAGCACACCCTGGATGCACCCGGCCTGGCCAGCTGCTTGGCTAGCCAGGCCCCGCCCATTGTGGGCGCGCTGAGTAACCTGCCCGAGGGCATGGGCCAGGACCTGGCCGGCCGGGCGGCGGGCGCGGCGGTTCCCCTTCATCGCCCCGCCCAAGCGCCCGCGGCGGCCCCTGCCCCGCCGCCCGCCCCAACGTCCGGCAGCCCACAAAGCCCTACCCCCCCGCCACGCCCCAAGCCGCGGCCGGGGCCGCCTACCCTCATTGCTGCCCCTCGCGGGCCGTGGCTGCTGGCGCTGCTCGCCCTGGTGCTCGGGATTGCCGCCACGCAGCTGTATCTGCTGCGGAGCCCCGGCACGCCCCCGCCGGCGCGCCCCGCGCCAACACCCCCGGCCACGCCCGCCCGCCCCGAAGCGGCCGGCAACGACCCCGTGGTGTACATCGCGGGGCGCGCTACCCTGCCGCTCGCGGGCGGTGCCGGGCTGCGCGTGAGCAACAACTCGGCCGAGGCCCGGCTGTATCATTTTCTCAAAGACCCCGCTCAAACGGTGAGCCTTGATAAAACCCAGGGCTGGCTGCTGCTCGGCCAGGTGCATTTTACCCCCGGCGCGGCCACGCTCACGCGCGAGTCGGAGGTGCAGCTTCAAAACCTGGCGGCTATTCTGAAGACTTTTCCTCACGCCGCTCTCAAGCTCGGCGGCTATACCGACGACCAAAGCAGCGCTGATAAAAACCTGTTAGTCAGTGCCGATTGTGCCAATGCCGCCCGCCGGGAGCTGCTAAAACTGGGGGTCGCGCCGGGTCGCGTGGCCGCCGAGGGCTACGGCCAGGCCCCGACCCGCACCGCGCCCCCGGCCGGCCACCCGCAAAGCCGCCGCGTGTACGTGCGAGTCAGCAAGAAATACTGAGCAGGTTCAGCACCCTTTTGCGAACACTTTTTGAGTCATAAATAGCTGTATTCAAACTAATTTCTTCGTCACGCACGCCCACTTTTCCGGCCCGCGGCGACTACTTCCGCGGTGCCCTACCCCCGGCGCGGTCGCAATGCATTGGAGCATTTGCAACCATCGGAGAACCGGGCCGCTCTTTCTGTTAATCTTCCTTCTATTTTGATAAACAAATGAAGCTTCTTATTCCTCTCGCGCTCGGGGCGCTGGCTATTCCCCTGCTCGGCCACGCCCAGGCGGGGTCGTCCGTGCGGTTTGGCCTCAAGGCCGGGGCCACCCTCTCCACCATCACGGGCCCCGGCACCAGCGACTACCCCGTTTCGCCCCTGGTAGGGGGGGTAGGCGGGGTGTTTGCCACGGTGCCGCTGGGCACCGCGCAGCGCTGGTTTTTCCAGCCCGAGCTGCTCTATAGCCAGCAGGGCTACCGGTTCAATCACTCCGCTACTGATTACAAGTCTTCCCTCCGCTCCGACTTTATTAAGCTGCCGCTGCTGCTGGGCTTCACGCACGGCGGCTTTTTTGCGGTGGTAGGGCCGCAGGTGGGCTACCTGGTGCACGCGCGCAATGTGTTTCGCTTTCATGATTATTCCAACACCACCGGGTTCTCGCCGGATATTACCGAAAACGTGAATACCGACCTGCGCTTCTACCAGCGCTGGGAGTTTTCGGCAGTGGCGGCCGTAGGCTACCGCTGGCACTGCGGCGCGGGCATCGAGCTGCGCTACGCCGACACCCTTTTCAACCAGTCGCACGACAATTTATATAGCACCTACGGCTACCGCGATGCCTACAGCCTGAGCGGGCAGGTGCAGGCCAGCTACCTACTGCCCTGGCACTAGGCGGCTAGCGCGTGAGGGCCTGCAAAGCCGGGCCGAGGTACGTTACCAGGTCTTCGGCTATCATGCCGGCTTCGCCGGTGTGGGCCACGGCGAGGTCGCCGGCGTGGCCGTGGGCCAGCACGGCGAGGCGGGCGGCGGTGAGGGCGTCGAGGCGCTGGTCGGCGCGCAGGGCCAGCGTGAGGCCGGTGAGCACGTCGCCGCTGCCGCCGGTGCCCATGCCAGGGTTGCCGGTGGTGTTGAAATACACCTGGCCATCGGGCGCGGCCACGGCCGTGTAGGCGCCTTTCAGAATGACCACGCACTGGTGCTTTCGCACGAATTCACGCAGCAAATCGAGGCGGTGGTAGTCGTCCTGGGTCTTCTCGGTGAGGCGCGCAAACTCGCCGATGTGGGGCGTGAGCACGGTGCCGGGGGGTAGCAAATCGAGCAGCTCGCGGTGCGCCCCGAGCAGGTTGAGCGCGTCGGCATCGATGACGAGCGGCACGGTAGCCGTGCGCAGAATCTTCTCCAGCACGGTGCGGCTGGCATCTTCCTGGCCCAGGCCGGGGCCGATGCCAATGGCCTGGTAATCTTTTATTTCTGGTAATTCGCTGATGAAGTCAGCCTGGGGGTCGGGCAGGCACATGGCCTCGGGCCGGGTGGTCTGGATGATGTCGTAGCCGCAGCCGGGCACGGCCACCGTCAGCAGCCCTACCCCCCCGCGCAGGCACGAGCCCGCCGCCAACACGGCCGCACCCACTTTGCCCCGGCTGCCGGCCAGCAGCAGCGCGTGGCCAAAGGTATTTTTGTAAGCAAACTTGCCGCGCTTGGGCAGCGTCACATCGGGCGCGGGCGCGGCCAGCGCGGCGTCGAAGCCGCCTACCCCCGGCATGCGGGTGAGGTGCCAGGGCGTATCGGCTTGCGCAATAAAATCGGGGCTCAGGCCAATATCCACCACGTGCCACTCGCCCACGAACTCCGCATTTTGCGGCAGCAGAAACGCCAGCTTGGGCAGCCCGAAGCTGATGGTGTGCGCGGCCCGCACCACGGGTGCGGCCGGGTCGGGCTGCGGCGCGTCGGCCAGCAGACCGCTGGGCAAATCCACGGCCACCACGCGGGCCTGGCTGTCGTTCAGGTGCTTGACCACGGCGGCGGCCACGCCAGCGAGCGGGCGGCTGAGGCCGGTGCCAAACAGCGCATCCACGACCAGCGTGCCGGGCTGGATGGGGGGTAGGGCTTCGGCGCTCAGCTCGATGATGGGGATGACTTTGGGCAGCACGTGGTGGTTGTACTCGTAGTCGTCGGAGTATTTCGGGGCGGGCAGCAGGCCCAGGCGCACGGCGTAGCCGGCCCCGTGGAGCAGGCGGGCTAGGGCCAGGCCGTCGCCACCGTTGTTGCCGGGGCCGCACAGCAACAGGATTTTGCCGGCCTCGGCGGGGGTGAAGTGCTGGGAGAGCCAGCCGGCCAGGGCAATGGCCGCGCGCTCCATCAGGGCCGTGGAGGTGGTGCGCTGCTCGCGGATGGTGGCCTGGTCGAGTTCCCGGATTTGGGCGGCGGAGAGGAGTTTCATAAGCAGAATTTTACGCAAAACAGCCTCGGCAGGCTACTTTTAGCGATGCAAAGAACAACACGCTTTTTTATCGTGCCGGGCCTGGGCAGTTCGGGGCCGGCGCATTGGCAGACGTACTTCGAGCGGGAAAACCCGGCTTTCACCCGCATTCAGCAGCGCGAATGGGACGCCCCGGACCGCACCGAATGGGTAGCTACCCTGGAGCAGGCGCTGGCCGGCGAGGACCTGGCCAACGTGGTGCTCGTGGCCCACAGCCTGGGCTGCGCCACGGTGGCGCATTGGGCGGCCGCGCATGGGCACCGCATCAAGGGCGCGCTGCTGGTGGCACCCAGCGACGTAGATACGGCGCGCTACGCCACCTTTCCTACCACCGGCTTTGGGCCGATGCCGTTGCAGCGGCTGCCTTTTCCGAGCATCGTGGTGGCCAGCACCACCGACGAGTGGGCGAGCCTGGCGCGCACCCGGCAGTTTGCCGAGGCCTGGGGCAGTGAGCTGGTGAACATTGGCCCGGCCGGCCACATCAACGCCGCCAGCGGCTTCGGTGACTGGCCGGCGGGGTTGGCGCTGGCTGAAAAATGGGCCTGACCACCGGAAATGAACCCTGCGCTACCGCATACGTTTTACCCTTAACACACCCTAGCACGTAATTTTATGCAAACCTGGAACGACGTTATCCGCCTGGCCAACCACGCCCCTACCCCCCCCCGCCGCGTCGAAAAGACCCCGGCCGAATGGAAAGCCCAGCTCACCCCCGAGCAGTACCACGTAACCCGCGAGCACGGCACCGAGCGCGCCTTCACCGGCGAATATTGCGAAGCCCACGAGGCCGGCCTCTACGCCTGCGTGTGCTGCGGCACGCCGCTCTACGACTCGCGCACCAAGTTTGAGAGCGGCACCGGCTGGCCCAGCTTCACGCAGCCCGTGGAGGAAGATGCCATCAAATACAAAAAAGACACCAGCTACGGCATGACCCGCGTGGAGGTGCTTTGCAACGTGTGTGACGCGCACCAGGGCCACGCGTTTCCCGACGGCCCGGCGCCCAGCGGCCTGCGTCTGTGCATCAATTCGGCCAGCATCAAGCTGGTAACGACCAAGGAGCCAGCCGCGTAGCAAGCGCACTTTTTAATTAAGAACGTCCTGCTGAAAGAACGTCATGCTGAGCTTGTCGAAGCATCTCGCTCGCGTCGTTGGAGTACTAGTTCAACGATGCGAGCGAGATGCTTCGGCAGGCTCAGCATGACGTTCTGCGTTTAACGAACCAGCCATTCTTTTTTATCTTTCATCTCGTTTATCTTTCATCCCGCTAACCTTTTCCTACCCCCTCCCACCCCGTCATGTCGCTCTTATTCACTGATTTTGCCTCGTGGCAGGCGCACTGCGCGGCTACCGGCGAGCCGCTTTACCAGCCCGTGCTGGCCTACGAGATTGAGCAGAAGGGCGCTACCGAGGAGGCCATTTGGCCTACTTTGCAACGGGCCTACGACGTGATGCGCGAGGCCGTGCACGAGGGCCAGACCGGCAACATGACTTCGCGCTCGGGCATGATAAATAACGGGGCCAAGAAAATTGCCGCTTCGCCCATCACGGTGCTTTCGCCAGAATTTAAGCAGTTGATAATAAGCGCATTGGGAGCCAAAGAAGTGAACTCGTGCATGGGCCGCGTGGTGGCCGCGCCCACGGCCGGCGCGTCGGGCATTTTGCCGGGCGTGCTCACCACCATCCAGCGCATTCATGGGCTGACCGACCACAAGATTTTAGAAGGCCTGCTGGTGGCGGCCGGCATCGCGCTCATTATTGAGCAAAATGCCTCGCTGGCCGGGGCCGTGGGCGGCTGCCAGGCCGAAACCGGCTCGGCGGCCGCGATGGGCGCGGGTGCCATCGTGTATTGCCTGGGGGGTAGCGTGGACGAAACGTTCGCCGCCGTGGCCATCACCATCCAGTGCATGCTGGGGCTGGTGTGCGACCCGGTGGCGGGCCTCGTGGAGGTGCCCTGCGTGGTGCGCAACGCCTCGGCGGCGGCCATCGCGTTTTCGTCGGCGCAGATTGCCATCGCGGGCGTTGACCCGGTTATTCCCGTTGACCAATGCGTGGCCGCCCTCGGCGAAGTGGGCCAGAGCATGGAAACCCGCTACAAGGAAACCGCTCTCGGCGGCCTGGCCAACACGAAGAGGGGTAGGGAAATTGAGAAGCTGGTGCTGGTGCAGGACGTGAACATTCTGCCCGACGAGTAGGCCGGTAGTAGCGCGAACTTTCCGGTTCGCGCTACTCAATTCGCGCTACTCCAGCGTAGGCGGCGTCATCAGCAGCGCGCCCAGAAACTTGAGGGATGGCTCGTAGCGCATCCGGCGCTCCTGGTAGTGTTGCCAGGCGGCTTCTTCGCTGGTGCGTAGGGGTAGGCCGGCCGTGCGCAGGGCCTGCCAGGCATCGGCAAATTCGGCGCGGCCGGGGGTAGTGGCGGCCATTTCTTCGGGCGTGCGCAGCTCGGCGGGCGCGGTGCCCGACTTGCGGTCGAAGAAGCGATGCACCCGATTCAGAGCCAGCACGCCGGCCGCGAACGTGAGCTCGACCTGCCGCGAGCGGGGCACGTCGAGGGCCGAAAACAGCAGGTTGGCTGCGTCTAGGATGAGGCCGGCGGCCAGCACCCACGAGCGGCCTGCCTGCGGCGAGCGAAAAAAGGCCAGCACCGGCAGCGAGGTATGGCTTTCGTCAATCTCGACCAGCCACTGCTCCCAGTGCAGCCACTGGGCGTCGTCGTTCAAAAAATCCTGGTCGTGCCCCAGCCACAGCACCAGGCCCGCCGCCGAGGCGGGCACGCCGGCCCGCAATTCCAGCTGGGCCACTACGACTTCGCGGCGCGAAAATGCTTGGTAAATGGTGGGCAGATACGAGATAAGCAGCGTGAGCAGCAACAGTCCCAGCGTGGCTTCGGAGTAGCTGAACACGTTGACCAAGAAGCCGTTTTGCTTGGCCGTACCCAATGTAAGTAGCGAGCTGCCGCTCAGCTCATAGCTCTTGGTGAAGTCGGCTACGCCCAGCGACCAGTAGATGCCCGTGTAGCCCAGGCCTACCAGCGCTAGCCAGCCAATGGGCAGCGCCACCAGCCCCACTGGCGCGTAGTGCGCCAGAATGCGGTCGCGCCGGGCATAGTTGCGCGCATGGCGCGCCGCGAAGTTGAACAGGGCCCGCAACCCGCCAAACACGAAGACATTGAGCCGCACCGACTCATTGCGCGGCAGCACAAACGAGCGAATAGCCGCCGACACGGTAGTAATAATCAGCACGCCGCCCGCCAGCCCGGCCAGCCCGCGCAGTCCTTGTTCAAAAAATAAAAACATGGGCCGTTGTACGGACCAATGCCGCGCTTAGCTGCTACCCGCCAGCGAATAGCGCAGGCGCTGGCGGCGCGCGGCCAGGCTGGCGGCGTAGGCATCCTGCATGGCGGGCGTCAGAAAGGAGCGGCGCAGCAGCTTGTCGGTAGCGTCTTCGTGGCCGGCCATGTCGGCCAGCACCCGGCGCACACGGCTGGGCGGCAGCCCTATGCGCCGGCCAAATTCCAGGAAGTCATCGCAGGCTAGAAAGGCATTGGCCACAAAGCTGGGCGTCTCATAATCGTCGGCAAACAGGTCGAGGGCCAGGCCGTTGCCATCGTTCACGTGCAGGCTGGTGTTGAGCAGGTCGTAGCCGGGCGTGAGGCCGTATTCGCCATCGGGCTGGCGGTAGAGCGAGAAGTTTTTGAGGTGCGCGTCGCCGTTGCTGACCAGGTAGTTGAAGAGGATGAGACGAAAAAAAAGAGTTAATTCTGCGACGTAATTAGTTGGCAAATGCTGGCGAATAAGATGAGCCATTTGCTCGTGGCTGAAATCGTACTTATAATTATCGCCGTGCTCCTGCTCAGTGCGCCCACCTAGCTGCGCAAAGTCTTCCTGGGCCAGCCGCAGGCCATCGGGCTGCACATCGAAGCGCCGAGTGAGGTAGGCCGGGCTACCATCGGCAAAGTGCATTACTGCGCAAGCAGCAGTAGGCAGCTTAAATACCTGCCGGGCCAGCTGCATGGTAAAATGCTCATTAGCTGGCAATTCCTTCACATCGCGAAAGGGGCTGGGCGGCACTGGTTTCAAAATATATTGGCCGCCCCGCGCCGTTAGGGCTAAGTGCGGTGCATCCGGTTCCCTCACCAGCCGGAGCGAAAATTTTTCCTGCACCCCTGATACCGAAATCTGGCGCGTCAACTCACGTAGCTGCTGCTGTTCTTCATAAGTCGCCTTAGCGGGCGGGGTAAAAGACAATTCTGCCAGTATCGCGGACCCGTCGAAAAGCTCTTGGCAGCAAGCAGCACAGAAATCTATTTCTGCCTTCTTAAGGCGGCGCAGGCAGCCGGCACAGGTGTTCATAAATCAGGTAAAATCTCGCGTATCGTAACTGCCCCTATGGTTTCGGTATGCGCCGTGCGGAGCAGCCGCGTAAAGTGGTCACGCTCATCAATTTTCAATTCCCGACATTGAATTTGCTTGGCTATCCCTTCAGCCAGCAAGCCGTAGAAAAAACTGAACAGAACGGGCGACACAAATGCCTCGGGGCGCTTGGGTAGCGTGAGGCTGATAGGGGGTAGGCCGGCCTGCAAGTACGCCTCGTGGTAGCGAAAAGAATATTGCGCGCCCGTGCGCCGCAATATGCCCGCCAACCGGCCATTAAACAGTACCTCAGCGGCTTGCGGTTTCATTAGCTTTAGGCGTGAGCGTGAGCGTCAGATTCAGCACCGCCGCGATTTTCTCCAGTTGGCGCAAGCCGGGGTTGGCGCGGCCGGCTTCCAGCTCACGTAGTAAGCGCACTGAAACTCCACTCAACTCCGCTACTTCCTGCTGAGTCAGGTCAAGATGAAATCTTTGCTCACGCAACACCTGAAAAACATCCGGCATTATTTTGCCTTAAATAGTAATTGATTGGGCTAATTTATGAATCAATTCACAAATTAGGCAAAATACTTCCGGTTTTTAAATCAAATTTTAGTGGCTGGCACGCCACAATTCCCGAAACGACTTCTCAGCCACTTGCAGGCTTTCGCGGCGCTTGCGCCAGCCGGCCTGGTCGAGCAGGTAGCCGAGGCTGAAATCTTTGAGGCGGCCGGGCAGCACGTCGAGGGCCCAGCGGTGGCGCATGCTCCAGCGCCACAGGCTGATGGCCAGCTTCTCCATCGGCGCGTTGTAGCCCTCGGCCACGCTTTGCTGGCGGTTGAGCAGCAAGAGGTTGTGCAGGTTGATGCGCACCGGGCACACGCTGGTGCAGGCCCCGCACAGGCTGCTGGCAAAGCTCAGGTGCTGGTGTTCTTTGAGGCCGCTCAGGTGCGGGCTGATGACCGAGCCGATGGGGCCGGAATAGGTGGTTTCGTAGGTGTGGCCGCCGATGTTTTTATACACCGGGCACACGTTGAGGCAGGCCCCGCAGCGAATGCAACGCAGCGCCTCGCGGCGGTCGGGCTTAGCGAGTAGGTTGGTACGGCCATTGTCGAGCAGAATAACGACCATCTCCTCCGGCCCGTCGGGTTCGCCAGGCTGGCGCGGGCCGAAGTACACGGTGTTATAAACCGTGACTTGCTGGCCGGTGCCGCTGGTGCTGAGCAGCGGCCAAAACAGGTCGAGGTCGGTGAGCTGCGGGATGATTTTTTCGATGCCCACCACCGCAATGTGCAGGCCGGGAAAGGTGGCCGAGAGGCGGGCGTTGCCTTCGTTTTCGGTCACCGCTACCCCCCCTTCTTTGGCCAATAAGAAGTTACCGCCCGTGATGCCGACTTCGGCCGCCGTGTACTTGTCGCGCAGCAGGTGGCGGGCGGTGAGCACGAGCTGCTGGGCGTCGTCGGTGTGCGCGATGCCGAGGTGCTTGACGAAGATATCGGCGATGTCGGCCTTGCTCAGGTGCATGGCGGGCGTCACGATGTGGTAGGGCCGCTCGCCGTTGAGCTGCACGATGTACTCGCCCAGGTCCGTTTCGACCGACTCGATGCCCCTACCCTTCAGATAGTGGTTGACGTGGATTTCCTCGGTGGTCATGCTCTTGGCCTTCACCACGGTGTGCGCCCCGCGCGCCTCGGTGAAGCGGCCGATTTCGGCCAGGGCTTCCTGGGCGTCGTTGGCCCACACCACCCTACCCCCCCTGGCAGTGAAGGCGGCCTCGAACTGGAGCAGGTACTCATCGAGCTTTTCGAGCACCTGGGCCTTGCGGTAGGCGGCGCGGGCGCGGGCCAGCTCGTGGTCCTGGTAGTGGAGCAGGCCGGCGCTCACGGCCGCATCGTACTTGCCGATGTTGAAGCGGATTTTGCGGCGGTGCTCGAGGTCGAAGGCCTTTTTATCCGCGTCTTTGAGAAATTGTTCGGACTTCATTTTCGCACGGAGTTCACGGAGTTACATAGAGTTTAGTTTACGAGGCGCACAATTTGGTCGCGCAGAGATATCGTATTGAAGTTGAGTAACAAGCCAGCTGGCAGCCCGGTTAGTTTTAAGTAGTTTAGGAGTTGTTTGGAATGAATGGGGGCTAATGCCTGCACAGATTTTAATTCCAGAATCACTCGCTCATTCACAATTATATCGGCTCTAAAAGAGAGCCCCAAATCAACTCCTTCATACAGCACCGGAATAGTTACTTCAGTAGCTACCAGCAATCCTCTCTTATTCAACTCATAGGCCAAGGCCGCAGCATAAACAGACTCCAGTAAGCCCGGACCCAGCACAGTATGCACCCGAAAAGCTGCCGATAAGATACTCTCCGTTAGCTTATTTAATTCCATAAAAACTCTGTGTAACTCCGTGAACTCTGTGCGAAAACTCCCCTACTGCTTATTCGAATCCACCACCGGCCGGGCATCCCGATTCGCCAAATCCCAGGCCAGGAAGAATACCAGCCGCGCCCGCGCCTCCAGCTTGTTGAACTCGATTTTGGAAATCTCGTCGCTGGCCTGGTGGTAATCGGGATGCACGCCGTTGAAAAAGAACGCCACCGGAATGCCCTTTTTGGCGAAGTTGTAGTGGTCCGAGCGGTAGTAAAACCGGTTGGGGTCGGCGGGGTCGTTGAAGCGGAAGTCGAGGTCGATGTTGCCGTGGGCGCGGTTGGCCTCCTGTAAGGCTGCGTGCAGCTGCGACGATAATTTGTCGCTGCCAATCACGTACACGTAGTCGGGCTTGCCGGCGTGCGCCGCGTCGGTGCGGCCAATCATGTCGATGTTGAGGTCCGTGACGGTGTTGGCCAGCGGAAACACCGGGTGGTCGGTGTAATACTCGGAGCCCAGCAGGCCCTTTTCCTCGCCCGTGTTGGCCAAAAACAGAATGCTGCGGCGCGGCGCGTGCCCGCTGCGGGAAGCCTTGGCGAAGGCCTGCGCAATGCTGAGCATGCCCACCGTGCCCGAGCCGTCGTCGTCGGCCCCGTTAT
This sequence comes from Hymenobacter psoromatis, assembly GCA_001596155.1. Taxonomy (NCBI): domain Bacteria; kingdom Pseudomonadati; phylum Bacteroidota; class Cytophagia; order Cytophagales; family Hymenobacteraceae; genus Hymenobacter; species Hymenobacter psoromatis. Next base: position 3,108,506 of record CP014771.1, read on the forward strand.
ACACCTCGCCGCCAATGATGCCGAGATGGTCGTAGTGCGCCGACACGACCAGAATCTCGTCTTTTAAATCGGTGCCCGGCAAGAAGCCCAGCACGTTTTCGGTAGTCACGATGCTGCGCTGCTGCGGCGCGCTGAGGCTGAACTTGACGGGCCGAAACTTGCTGGCCACCGGCTTTTGCGCGGCGGCCGTAGCAGTGGCGTATTGCTGCACGGCGGCTTCACTGGCACCCAACAGCTTGAGGCCCAGCGCCGGCGACAGGAAAAAAGCCGGTGCCCTACCCCCCGGCTGGTCGGCAAAGGCAATGGTGGGCTGCATCACGCGCGGGGCGAGGCGGGCCGTAGTTTTCTCAAATTTATCAGCCGTTTCCTGGCTCACGAAGAAAATGCTGCGCGCACCTTTTTGGGCGGCCAGCGCGGCCTTGGCCCGGAAATCGACGCTCCACTTGGTGGGGCTGCCGTCGGGGCTGAGCACCGACTTGCCGTCGGCCGTGCGGGGCTCGCCGAGCAGCACAATGATGTCTTTCCCGGTCACGTCGCGCCCGGCGTAGTCAGAATACACGCCCTGCTCAATGCCGTAGCCCAGGAAAATGGGCTGCACCGCCGTGGCCTGTTCGAAGGGCGAGCGGCCAAAGGCGTAAAAATCCTTGAGCCACTCGTAGGCCTTGCCGCCCGCCGTGAGCGTGCCGCCCGGCTGCCAGGCGCTGCGCTCCAGGCCGAAGGTCTGGAGGTAGGGATTGGCCGGGTTGGCCGTCACGGGTGCTACCAGGCTGTCGGCGGCAAACTGCTTGCTGATGTAGGCAGCCGCCATTTTCTGGCCTTTGGTGCCGGTTTCGCGGCCTTCGTACTCATCCGAAGCCAGCACCGAAAGGTCGCGCCGCAGGTGTTCCTGCGTGATGTAGCGGTCGGCGTAGGGCACGGCGTAGTCGGTGGGTGGTGCCGGCACCGGGCCATGCGGCCGGATGCCCACGTCTTTTGGGTCGGTCAGCGGGTAGGGCACGGGCACGGAGCCGTGCGGCGCGATGCCGTCCGGGTATTGCCCCACGGGCTGGGCTTTCGTCTTGACTTTAACCTTCACCTTGTCGGTTTGGGCCAGCGCGGCGCCGGGCAGGGCCAGGGCAGCTAGTACTAACAGCGTGTACTTCATAAGAATCTAGGGTAGGCTTCAGCCTGCCAGGAATGAGAAATATGCGGCAAGCTAAAGCTTACCCTACGCGGTGGATGAGCACCGTAGCATAGGCCGCTACCCCCTCCTGCCGGCCCACGAAGCCCAGCTTTTCGGTGGTGGTGGCCTTGATGGAAATAGCATCTTCGCCTACCCCCATCACCTGGGCCAACGCCGTGCGCATGGCCGGGATGTGCGGGTTCACCTTGGGCTTTTCGAGGCAGATGGTCGAGTCGATATTGCCCAGCTCGTAGCCCTGTTCGCGCAGCAGGCGCATGGTGTGGGCCAACAGTTTTTTGCTGTCGATGCCCTTGTATTGCGGGTCGGTGTCGGGGAAGTGGAAGCCAATGTCGCGCAGGTTGGCGGCACCCAGCAGCGCATCGCAAAGGACGTGGATGAGCACGTCGGCATCGGAGTGGCCGAGCGCGCCGTGGGTGTGCGGCACCTCAATGCCGCCGAGCCAGAAGGGTAGGCCGGGCTGCAATTGGTGAACGTCGTAGCCGAAGCCAACGCGGATTTTCATACGGATTGAGTAAATGCGGAGATGGCCGCAAAGGTATTGCCTGCGCTCACGCATTAGTGGCCATCTCAGATAAGCCAAAAATATTAGCAATTATCTCTTGGATGTTATTGCCAATTTAATTAGCTTTGTGCGCGTAAGCAACTCAGCCCCAGCCGCCAGCCGCTGCACGTATTTTTTTTAGCCGCGCTTAAAGTAAACGCGGCCTGAACCCGTCACGGTAACCGCAGCCCAGCCGATTGGAAAAAGGCAAAAGAAACTTTGGAAACTTTGGAATCACCAGAAGTTTCCGTCGTATCTTTGCCGGGCCAATCATGGAAAATAAAGACCGCATCATTACCCGCGCCGCCGCACTCTTCCTGCGCAACGGCATCAAGAGCGTGAGCATGGACGACGTGGCCGCCGACCTGGGCATGTCAAAGAAAACCCTTTACAAAACCTTCACCAACAAGGACGAAATAGTGCTGGGCGTGATGACTAACCACCTCTGCCAGGCGCAGGGCGAATGCGCCCGGTTCGCGAGCAGCGCGGGCGACGCGGTGCAGGAGATGCTGACTATTTCGGCCTGGGCCGACCAGCAGTTCAGCAACATCCACCCCAGCATTTTCCACGACTTGCGCAAGTACTACCCCTCGGCCTGGGCCCTGTTTTCGGCCCACAAAACCACGTTCATTCTTGACCAGATAACCCGCAACCTGCGCCGGGGCATCGCCGAAGGCCTCTTTCGGCCCGACCTCGACGTGGAGGTGCTGGCCCGCCTCAACCTGGCTCAGATTGAGCTGGCCTTCGACCCCGACCTGTACCCACCCGCCCAGTTTGCGCCCGTGCGGGTGAACAAGGTGTTTGACGAACATTTTCTACTCGGCGTTGCCACGCTCAAAGGGCACCGGCTTTTCAATAAGTATCAACACATTACGGAGGAAGAATAGGCTGTTTAGCAGGCCTTTTTAGTAGCATTCTTCTTTTAAAAAACCATGAAAAACCTTACTCTGGGGGCTTTGCTGGCCGCTGCGGCGCTGGCGCTCGGGCCGGGCACCCCGGCCCTGGCCCAAGTCCCGGCGGCCCTGCACGCCCAGCCCATTAGCGGCCCGATGGCCCTGAGCCTCACGCAGGCCGTGCATTATGCCGTGCAGAACAAGTCGAGCCTGCTGGCCACGCGGCTGGCCGAGCAAACGGCCGCGGCTAAAGTGGGCGAGGTAAAGGCCCAAGGCCTGCCGCAACTCAACCTGGGAGCCAACGTGGCCGACAACTTCAAGCTGCAAAAGAGCCTGGTGAACTTTGGAAGCTTTGCCGGGCCGCTACTCAATGGTACTACCCTCACGCCGGCCGACATTGCCAGTGCCCAGGCCGGGCAAAACGTGACGCTGACACCGGCCTACGGCGCGGCACCCGTTACGGCCCCTACCCCCGTGGCCTTCGGCCTGCAATACGCGGGCAACACCTCGGCCTCGCTCACGCAGCAGCTTTTCAATGGCGGTTATCTCATTGGTTTGAAGGCAGCTAAGGTATATACTGACCTGGCCAAGAAGCAGACGCAGCAGGCCGAGATTGACGTGGTGGAGCAGGTGAGCAAGGCCTATTACAGCACCCTGGTGGCCCGCTCGCGGCTGGCGCTGCTGGCCCGCAACGTGCAGCGCCTCGACACAGTGCTCTACCAAACCAACCAGACCTTCAAAGCAGGCTTCGCCGAGAAGCTCGACGTGGACCGCCTGCGCGTGCAGCGCAACAACTTGGTGGTGGAGCAGCAGAAAGCCCAGCGCCTCACCGAGCTGAGCGTGGCGCTGCTCAAGTTTCAGATGGGCCTGCCCCAGGCGCAGCCCATTCAGCTGACTGATTCGCTGGGCGCGGCTGTGGTGGATGCCGCCGCGCTGCGCCAGCGCCTGGGCGTGGCTAGCTTCAACACCGGCGGGGGCGTGGACGGGGCCAGCCCGCTGCCCGCCCAGCCCGCCGCTACTCCCGCCGACAACAACGCGCCGCCTACCCCCGGCCTCAACACTGGCCAGCCGATTCAGGCCCAGGCGCTGTTTAATTACAACAACCGCATCGAGTTTTCGACCCTGCAAACCCAGCAGGCGCTAGCCGGGCTGGATTTGCGCAACCGCCTCGCCGGGGCCTACCCCTCCCTCAACTTTACGGCCGCCTACGGCTTCAGCGGCTCGGGACTCACGGCGAAGGACTTTCTGGCGTTTCGCGGACCTAACTCCACCAACTCGGCGGGGCAGATTAATCAGAACTGGTTTGGCTTTGGCAACGTGGGTCTGGCCCTGAACATTCCGGTGTTTGATGGCTTTCGGCGCAAGTACCAGGTGCAACAGGCCCGCATTGCGCAGCAAACGCTGGAGCGCGGCTTCGAGACGCTGCGCCAAAGCATTGACCTACAGGACGCGCAGAGCCGCACCACGCTCATCAACGCCCTCGACGTGCTCGACAACCAGAAGGCTAACCTCGACCTGGCCGCCGACGTGGCCCGCGTCACGCGCATCAAGTTCAACGCGGGGGTAGGCTCCAACATCGAAGTCATCACGGCCGAAACCTCGCTGCGTGAGTCGCAAACCAACTACTACGCCGCCATCTACGATGTGCTGGTGGCCAAGGTTGACCGCGACAAGGCCACTGGCGAGCTGTACACGCAGTCCAAATAACTTACCTAAGCTCTTAGCTGACAAGTAGTAACTGTTGGCTTTTTCCTGAAAAGACTTTCTTTTATATGACGCGCACTCTCACAAAAGCTATCAGCTTTCCGCTACTGGCTATCAGCTTATTTTCCTGCGGCGGCACGAAAGACCCCAACGCCGAGCTGGCCAAGCTCAAGGCTGACCAGGCCGCTACCCAGGCCAAAATCACGGACCTCGAAGCCAAAACCGGGGCCGACAAAACGGCGGCCGCCAACGCCGCCGTGCCCGTGTCGGTGCTGAAGGTGGCCCCCCAGAACTTTAACGGTTACCTCGAAGTGCAGGGCCGCGTCGATTTTGACCAGAACGCGACCGTGAGCGCCCGCGCCGCCGGCACGCTTACCAGCATGCGGGTGCAGCGCGGCGACCACGTGCGCAAAGGCCAGGTGCTGGCCACCGTAGATGCCAGCATCCTGGATGCCAGCATTGCCGAGCTGCGCACGCGCCTGGACCTGGCCCGCATCGTGTATGAAAAGCAGGCCGGCCTCTGGAAGCAGCAGATTGGCACCGAAATTCAGTATCTGCAAGCTAAGAATGCTTACGAAGGCTTGCAGCGCAATCTCGTGACCCTCAATCAGCAGCGGGCTTTGTATAATGTAGTGGCGCCCTACGCGGGGGTAGTCGATAACGTGCTGCCTAAGCTGGGCGAAACCGTGGCACCCGGCGCGCCGGTGGTGCAGCTCAACAGCGGCAAGGGCGGCAAAATTCTGGCCGACGTGTCGGAAGCCTACGCGGGCAGCATCAAGGCCGGCGACAAGGCTCTGGTGACGCTGCCCGACCTGAGCAATGAGGAAATCCCGAGCACCGTGCGCACCGTGAGCCGCACCATTTCGGCCACCAGCCGCACGTTTACCGTGGAGCTGCGCCTGCCCGACAACCCGGCCGCCCGGCTGCGCCCCAACATGGTGGCCACCGTGCGCATCCAGAACTATGGCAAGCAGAACGCGACCGTGCTGCCCGTGGATTTGATTCAGCACGACGAGCAAAACGCCTACGTGCTGGTAGTGGGCCAGGCCGGCGGCAAGCCCGTGGCTGAGAAGCGCGTCATCAAAACCGGCCAGACCTACGCCGGCAAGCAGGAAGTTACCAGCGGGCTGAAAGACGGCGATGAAGTTATCTCGGCCGGCTACCAAACGCTTAACGCCGGACAACTAGTAAAAGTCAGCTAGTAGCGCCAGGCTCCGCTTCGCGGCGCGCCGGTACGACTTGTTCCACAGACTCGCGAGGCCAGGCCTCGCGCTACTACTCTACTATAAAGCTTACCCTTATGCAAGACGTTGAGAAGGAATTTGGGCCCACCAGCTGGTCCATTGACAACAAAACCAGCATTTACGTCATCGTCTTCATTCTGACGCTGATAGGCTTGTTTGCCTACGTGAAGCTGGGCAAGGAGAAATTTCCGGACATCGTGATTCCGCGCATTATCGTGGCCACAGTGTATCCGGGCACTTCGCCCACCGACATCGAGAACCTGGTGACGCGCCACCTCGAAAAGGAGATTAAGGGCGTGAACGGGGTGAAGAAAATCAACTCGACCTCCAACCAGGACTACTGCATCGTGGACGTGGAGTTTAACTCCGGCGTGAACGTGCAGTACGCCAAGCAGCTCATCAAAGACGCCGTGGACAAGGCGCGCTCGGAGCTGCCCAACGACCTGCCTACCCCCCCACGGTGAACGAAGTCAACATCTCGGAGCAGCCGATTATGTTCGTCAACCTGAGTGGCAACCTGCCCGCCGCGCAGCTCAAAAAGCTCGCCGACGACTTCCAGGACAAGATTGAGGCGCTGCCCGAAATCACCCGCGTGGATATTGTGGGCGCCCTGGAACAGCAGGTGAACGTGGACGTGGACCTCTACAAGCTGCAAGCCTCGCAGCTCAGCTTCGCCGATATCGAGGGAGCCATTGCCCGCGAAAACGTGACCGTATCGGGCGGCAGCATCGACGTGGGCGCGCAAAAGCGGGCCGTGCGGGTGGCGGGCCAGTACGTGAACGCCGCCGACATCGCCGACATTCAGCTCAAGAACCTGCGTGGCGCGCCGGTGCGGCTGGGCGACATTGCCACCGTCACCGACGGCTTCAAGGACCGCGAGAGCTACGCCAGCCTCGACGGCCAGCCCGCCGTGACGCTGAACGTGGTGAAGCGCCAGGGCGAAAACCTGCTCGACGCCTCCGATAAAATTCATAAGCTGGTAGAAGAGGCGCGGGTTAGCTCCAGCACCCCGCAAGGCCTGAAAATCACCATCACCGGCGACACTTCCAACGATACCCGCAACACGCTTACCGACCTGATTAACACCATTATCATCGGCTTTTTGCTGGTCACGCTGATTCTGATGTTCTTCATGGGCACCACCAACGCGCTGTTCGTGGGCTTGTCGGTGCCGCTCTCCATGTTTCTGGCGTTTATTGTGCTGCCCATTATCGGCTTTTCGCTCAACATCGTGGTGCTCTTCGCCTTTTTGCTGGCGCTGGGCATCGTGGTGGACGACGCCATCGTGGTTATCGAAAACACCCACCGCCTGCTGCACGAGCACCCGGAACTGGGCACCGCCCGAGCCGCCAAATACGCGGCCGGCGAGGTGTTCGTGCCGGTGTTGGCCGGCACGCTCACGACGGTCGCGCCGTTCGTGCCGCTCATGTTCTGGCCGGGCCTCATCGGCTCGTTCATGTTCTACCTGCCGGTCACGCTCATCATCACGCTGGGCGCGTCGCTGCTGGTGGCCTTTATCATGAATCCGGTGTTCGCGGTGAGCTTCATGCAGCGCGACGAGCACCTCGACCGGGCTCCCAAGCCGGTGCTCACGCGGGGCTTTTTGCTGGCAATGGGCGGACTGCTGCTGATTGCGCTGGTGGGCTACGTGGCCGGTTCGAAGTTTCTGGGCAACCTGATGATAACCCTCATCGTGCTTTGCTTCCTGGATAAGTACGTATTCGTCTTTATGATTGCCGGCTTCCAGCGCAGCGTGCTGCCGCGCCTGCAAAACGGCTACGCCCGCCTGATTGAGCTGGCCGTGGGCGGCCGGGTGTGGCGGCAGCTCGCCATTGTGGGCGGCGTGCTGGTGCTGGGCGTGCTCAGCATCGTGGCCGTGGGCGCACGCAAGCCCAAAGTCGATTTCTTTCCCAAGGGCGACCCCAAGTTTATCTACACCTACCTGCAGATGCCAGTAGGCACCCGCGTGGAAGTGACGGATTCCGTCACCCGCATTCTCGAAAATCGGGTGTATAAGATTATTGGCCGCCACAACCACGACGTGGAATCGGTGATTACCAACGTGGCCATTGGGGCTGGCGACCCGCAGGTGGCTACCGGCGCGGGCACCTCGCAGTCGAACCTGGGCAAGGTAGCCGTGGCCTTCAAGGAGCTGTCGGACCGCACAGGCCCGGCCACGCACATCTACATGGATAAAATCCGGGAAGTCGTGAAGGGCATTCCGGGCGCGTCGGTGACGGTGGACCAGGAAAGCAGCGGGCCGCCCCAGGCCAAGCCCATCGCCATTGAGGTGAGCGGCGACGATTACCCCAAGCTGGCCGCGCTCTCCAAAAAAGTGAAGCGCTACGTGGACTCGCTCAAGATTGGCGGCATCGAGGAGCTGCGCTCTGACCTGGAAGACCGCAACCCCGAAATTGGGGTGGTTATCAACCGCACCCGCGCCAACCGCGAGGGCATCAGCACCGGCCAGATTGGGCAGGAAGTGCGCACGGCCATCTACGGCTTTGAGGCCAGCAAATTCAAAACCCCGGATGACGAGTATCCCATTCAGGTGCGCTACGCCAAGCCCTACCGCGACAACGTGAACGCCATCGTGAACGCGCCCCTCACGTTTCGCGACATCACTAATGGCGCCATCCGGCAGGTGCCGCTTTCGGCCGTGGCCGACGTGACGTACGGCTCTACCTACGGCGGCATCAAGCGCAAGGACACCCATCGGCTCATCACCATCTCATCGAACGTGCTGAACGGCTACGGCCAGAACGACGTGATTGCCAGCGTCGAACGGGCGCTCAAATCCTTCCCTACCCCCCCCGGCTACACCCTGCGCATGGGCGGCGCGCAGGAAGACCAGAAGGAAACCAGCAACTTCCTCGGCGTGGCGGCCTTCGCGGCGCTCGGTCTCATCTTTATCATCCTCGTTACGCAGTTCAACTCGGTGAGCAAGCCGCTCATCATCCTCTCCGAAATCATCTTCTCGATTATTGGGGTGATGCTGGGCCTGGCCATCACGGGGCAGAACATCAGCATCGTGATGACGGGGGTAGGCGTGATTGCGCTGGCTGGCATCGTGGTGAAAAACGGTATTCTGCTGGTCGAATTCACCGACATGCTGCGCGCCCAGGGCATGAACCTGCACGACGCCCTCGTGACGGCCGGCCGCACCCGCCTCAACCCGGTTATCCTCACGGCCACGGCCGCCACGCTGGGCCTCATTCCGCTGGCCGTGGGCCTGAACATCGACTTCTACGAACTCTTCAACTCGGGCCACCCGCACTTTTTCCTGGGCGGCGAATCGGTGGTGTTCTGGGGCCCGCTGGCCTGGACGATAATTTTCGGGTTGACGTTTGCAACCCTTATCACCCTGTTGGTAGTCCCGGTCATGTATCTCCTCAATGAGAAGCTGCAAGCCAAAATCACCGGCCGCGACTACAATTCGCCCAGCGAAGAGGCGCACGCCGTGACGGAGGAAGAATTAGAAGCTGCTACCCCCGCCGTCTTGGTCTAGCCCCGCGGTGCATTCGTCGGTTTCTTGCGGCCATTGGGCTAGCAGCCGCAAGAAACCGACAAGGTGCCACGTTCTTCGCACCCAATCTACCCACGCTCTTTTTTGCAAATCGTATGTTTACCGCCATCTCTACTAACGCTCCCGCCAGGGCAATTGAGCAGCAAGTGCTGCGCATTATCAGCAAGCGCAAGGCCATCAAGGCCGTGCGCCTGCGCCGCACCGCCAGCCTCAGCCGCGACCTGCGCTTCGATACCGTTGACCTGGTTGATATTATCCTGGAGCTGGAGCGCAACTTCCACATCACCGTGCCCGACGAAGTGCCCTTCTACACCGTTGGCGACTTCGTGCGCTACGTCACGGCCCACGCCTAAATCACGGATTACGCGGATTTTAGACGGATTTCACGGATTTTGTGGACGATTAAATCCTGCCAACTTGCAAATAAGAAAGGCTGCTCTTCAGAGCAGCCTTTCTTATTTCTGTGAATTTCGTGTCTAACTTGAAAAGGTGGCGGAAGAGAATCGTCCACGAAATCCGTGAAAATCCGCTAAAATCCGCGTAATCCGTGATTTAGTGGATGTTGCCGCCGGTAGTGGTCGGGCCATTGTTGGGGTGGCGCGAGCCCTCGGTGGTGTTGCCGGGCACGTCGCCGCGATAGCTTGTGTCGCGGCCCCTGTCGGCACCAGCCTCGTGCACGGGGCGGGTGGTGGAGCTGCTGGGCGAGCCCAGGCCGGCGTCGGTGGCCGACTGGCCGGTGCCGCTCGGGGCGAGGGGTAGGGCGGTGGTGCCGGCGCTCTTGGCCGACTGGTTAGTAGTGCTGGCCGAGCGGGTCTGCCACAGCTCATCATCCGCCACCACGGTAGCGGCCCTGGTCGTTTCCCATTCGTGAAATTTATCCAGCTCGTGCTTGATGGATGTCGAAAACCATGCCACCAGGGCCATGTCATCGAGCAAGCCCACGACCGGGATAAAGTCGGGAATCAGGTCAATCGGCGACAAAAAATACATTAGCACCGCCACAGCCGCCACCACCGTTGAGGTCGGCACGCCCGTGTATTCGCCCGAAGCACTGAGCTTGATGAGGCGAAACAGGCTTTGCATGGTTTCCCAGGCCTCGTGGGCCAGCGCCCCGATTTCCTTCTTTTCGCGGGCCTTGTTGAAAGCATTCAGCAGCAAGGTTTTGAGGCGGTGAGGCTGCTTGATATAGCCTTCGGCTGAGGCCAGAAATTTCTTAAAAAGGGCCGAGGCCGCGATGTCGCGGCCAGAATGGGCAGAGGTTTTAGTAGTAGCCATGCGGAAAAAGGGGCGAAAATAGCGCGGCGCGGCCGCAAATGTTTGGTAGTAGCCGTTTACTGCATTCACGGCCCGCAAGTTATGCCGGCGCAAAAAAAGGCTCCCGACGCGAACGCCAGGAGCCGCACTAAACGCTTGGCTAGCAAGCCACCACGATACCAAAAGCTACTCGGGCCGGGCACTGGCCGCCGCCGATAGCAGCTCGGCCGCTTCGGTGGGGGTAGCGTCGGGCGAGAGCGGCTCGGCACCCGCCACGCGGCCCGCCGCGTAAAAATTATGCTGGTAGTAGGCCTGGTGCAGCGAGCTCACCATCACGCCGCCGTTGCAGGCCGCGTGGGCAAACTTGCCGTCCTTCAAATAGATACCTACGTGGTAGATAGCGCCCTTGCCGTGGCGGAAGAACACCAGGTCGCCGGCCTTCATATCCGTCTTGGCCACGCGCTGCACGGTCGAGAACATCGAGCGCGAGCTGCGCTTGAGCGTGATGCCGTACACTTTCTTGAACACCTGCGACACGAAGCCCGAGCAGTCGGTGCCGCGGCGCGAATTGGCACCGTAGCTGTAGGGCGTGCCCAGCCAGTTGGTAATGGTTTGGAGCAGGCTCTGGTTTTCGGTGTGGGCCAGGCGCACGCCCAGCGTCTGGGCGTAGTAGCCGTAAGCCAGCGAGTCGCGCGAGGCCGTTATGGTAGCCGGCTCATCGCCGACGGTGGGGGGGGTAGGGGCCTTGGGACCCAGCAGGCCCGCCAGCAAAGATGCCTCGGCGAGGGCCGGGGCCGAAGCGCCAACCGAAGCCGGGGCATCGGGCATTTTATCAAAGCAAAAGGAAAGCGCCAGGGAAGCAGCGGCGAGGCAAGATAGCAGGATGTTCTTCATTGTCCGTCGTTGGGAGGAGCACCGGCAGCGCCCTAAAGCTGGCCGCCGGGTAGCAAAAAAAGGGGTAATCTATTGCGCTAGGCAGGACTGCGTGAGCAGCGGGGATTAAGAGTAAATGAAGGCTGTCAACTACCTTTTCGACTAAAATGCAGGGGAGTAGTGACTGGCCAAAGCTAAGCAGTAAATTTTCAAACTCCTAGTCTTTTTCTTAGAAAAAACATGTACTTCTTAGAATAGTACCGAATAATGGGCGAAAACAACCAAACTATGTTGCAACCATTGGCAAAGAGCCCGCGTAGCAAGCCCGAATTATACACCATGACATCACCCAAGACTTTCGTTAATTCCCCGCTCGCGCGAGTGGCCCGGTTGGTGCTGGGCGGCAACGCCCGCGTGGCGATGGTGCTGGGCCAGACCGTGCACCTGAGCGGCGCTACCCGCGCCGAGTTTCTGGCCGACCCCGAGTGGGTGGCGCACGAAGAAGTGCATCTGCGCCAGGTGCGCGACCTGGGCCTACCCCGCTTTTTGTGGCAATACCTCGTCGAGTCGGCGCGGGTGGGCTACTACCAGAATCGGTTTGAGGTGGAGGCCCGCGAGGGTGCCCGGCTGGCGATGGCAGTCCTGGCCCAGAGCAAGGAAACTGGCGCGCGGCGCGTTTAGCCGGGCGGCGGGGCCGTATCTTCCCACGGTCCCTACCCCCCTTGCTATGCGCTACGGCCGCCGCTTGCTCACTTTTCTGACGTTGCTGCTGGTTGCTTCTGCCTTCGCGGTGCGGCCCAGCAGCTGGGCCATCAGCCCCGGCTACACCATTCATTTTAGCGGCGGCAAGGCCGAAGGCACGTTTTCGGGCCTCGCGGGCACCGTCAATTTTGACTCCGCCGACCCGGCCCAGGCCGTGCTGGACGTGCGCGTGGAGGCCGCTACCATCAGCACGGGCAACCAGCTGAAGGACAAGCACGCCCGCGGCGACAGCTGGTTCGACGTGCAGAAATATCCCACCATCCGCTTCGCATCGTCGGCCATTGCCCGGCGCGGCGACGCCTACGTGGCCAATGGCCGTCTCACGCTGCACGGCGTGACGCGGCTGGTCGTTATCCCGTTTCACTTCGCGCCAGGGGCGGCCGGCCAGGGCGTGTTCACCGGGCAGTTTACCGTCAATCGCCACGATTACGGCATCGAGGGCAACTTCCTGGGTTTCAGCGTGGGCGACGAGTTCGCGGTGGAGCTGCGGGTGCCGGTGGCGCGGTGAGGAAAGCCCATTCTTTACTAACCATGATGAGATTGCCGCCGACAGAAGACATGCTTGCCAAAGTGCGGAAGTTTGAACGCAACGCGGTTTTGGTAACCTCCGCCGACGAAGTTAGGGATGAAATGGGTGTGCCGGAAGCGTGGGTGGACATGCTGCGCCGGCAGAGTGCCGGAGACAAAAGCTGGACCGAGCTGTGGAAGCCCTTCCAGCACCTGCTGCCGGAGGTGGATGATTTCTTGCAGCATAAAGTGCCCGGCATCTGCCTGCTACTGAAAGAGCAGCAGCCGCCCTCACTGCTTTACGTCTACAGTCGGGGAAAAGACCTTTACTTTTTTCGGGGCTGGCCGCCGCTTGGTGACCGGGTGCCCAAGGGCAAAGAGGAGATTTGGGCCTGCCTGCTGCCGGGCTTGCAGCAGTTCTACCGCAAACTGCACGACGGCTGGACGCAACTTTCTTCCGACGCGATGGGGCCGCTACCGGTCAAGGATATCGGGTATTTGTCGGACCAAGACTAGGAGCTTGAGCCGGACGAGGAGGCCCAGCTGCCATTCCGGTTGAGCGATGTGGTCACGGTGTTCGGCAATGGCGGTGGAGACCTTCTGGGCCTGGATATCACACACGGGGTGCGGGCCTCCGAGAGCCACGCGCTTGCCTGGTGGCATGAAGAGCCGCTGGCACCGATGCTAAACATGAACTTCTGAGGACTGATGGGTGCCTGGATTGGCGGCCAGGTGGAAGAGGTAGACCTTGCCCCGTAAAGCAGTTTGCCCTGCGGAAACAGGGTTTGCTTGAAATGATAAGCAATTCCAAGCACTACCGAAGAAGTTTCTGACGCCAACGCAGGTTTTGCGTACTACCTTCAATTCATCAAAACAAGTTTCAGGCAATACCAGAAGAATAGCTGATGGCAACACGTTATACTACCGCCGAGGTTGTTGAGGCCGTGAACAAGCACCCCGAGCGGTGGCAGAAAGTCACGCGCGAGTCTGCCCTCTCGCTGCCGGTGCCGCTGGGCAGTCCTGGCCAGGAACAGCTTACGTTCTTTTGGTACATTGCCGGCGGGCCTGCCAACAAACGAATCGCCGGGGCACCAACATTCCGGGTCACCGCCAGCCTGAACCAGCTCGACGACATTACGTTCCTGCCAATCCAGCCGGACGACACGCGCTTAGGGGCCGCGCCCGCCACACCGCTCGGCGATTCGCGGATAGGCGGCCTGGTGCCAGCTGGTACGATGCAAACGTTTAGGTCCGATTTGTTTACGACGCTGGATTCTGTATTGGACCTGGCCCTCGCCGCCGGGCCAGTGCCGGACGCGGACAAAGCGGCTGTCGCGCACCTGAATGAACTGTACCACCAGCTGTCAGTACTTGTTCTGTTACCTGCCTACCGCGCGTTGAACCCCTCTTTTTTCGCCTGGCTGGAACAAAGCGCAACCTGACTAAATAATTATGTATTTCAGCGTCAGCCCGTTGCTTAGCAACTGCTTGCCGCCTACGCCCTACCCCAATCAACCGACCGGGGTAGGGCTTTTCACAGCTGCGCCAGCCGGCCGCCGTCCACGGTCAGGGTGGAGCCGTTGATGAAGGTGGCTTCGTCGGAAGCCAGAAAGCAGATGGCGGCGGCCAGCTCGTCGGGCGTACCGATTTGGCCGGTAAGGACTTCGGTGCCGTTTGCCACGTTGGGTTAGAGCGCTTGTAAAATATATTTGTGCGGTAGTGAATAAAGTAGCGAAGAGGCAGTATATATTTGGGGCGTACTCTTAACCCCCTTTCCTCCTTATGCTCAACCAGCTACCCCCCCCCGTACGACTGCTTCGCCAGCTTGTGCTTATTAGCTTAGGCGGCCTAGCTGCTTTTTCGTGTAAGAAAGAAGACGAAGCAGTATTACCACCTGCTGATGCCACCGCTTATGCCATGACAGTAGCCCAAGCTACCACCGCGGCCGAGAATATCGCGCTCAGGGCGGGAGTTGCGGCCCAGCGCCGCCATAGCTAGCAGAAGAACGATACGCAGCGCGTATTTCAGGGCCTTCAGCGCGTGCTGAATCTGACGCCCGTGCCAGCGGCTGATGGTAAGCCCGGCTTATATCTGTGCAACTATGCGCAAGGCGGCTTTGCCATTATCGCGGCCGACCGCCACATGCAGCCGGTTCTGGCCTTTGCGGAGCGTGGCGCGTTGCCCACTACTTCGTTGGAGGGCACTCGGGCCGTACCGGAGGGCCTGGCTTCGTGGCTGGAAACCACCCGCCAGATAGCGGCGGCTCTACGCCAGAACCCCAGCGAGAAAAATACCGCGCCAGGCGCTACCGCTGCCTGGGCCGCCTTGGTTGACAAACCGGGGGATATAGCCGCTACATTTTTCACCCTTTCCGGCCCAGCCTACCGGGTGCCCGCCGACAACACCCCACCCGCCGACCCGCCACCCGTGCAGGTGGGGCCATTGATGCAAACGACATGGGGACAGGGTTGCGGGTACAATGACTATGTTACTAGCAGCAATGAGGGAGGTGATTATTGTTATCATTGTCCCACCGGCTGCGTTGCCACAGCGCAGGCCCAAGTAATGTATTACTGGAAGTATCCGGCTTATTTTGATTGGGCAAATATGGCGCTTAGCTATGGCACCCCCGCAACTGCTCATCTAATGGACGACTTAGGCGGCAAGCTGCACATGGACTATAATCCTACAACTAGCCCTAAAGGTGGCTCGGGAGCTGACACTGACTATATTGATGATGCGCTCAAAGGCAATTACGGTTATAGTTCTGCTGAATACAATAGCAGCGAAGACCCTGGACTTTACTAAACTGTTATTAGCAATCTGAATAACAGAATGCCGGTCATTTTAAGTGGCTTCTCCGCCACGAATTGGTTTGGCTACCCAACTTATGATTCTAATGGGCACTGCTGGGTTTGCGATGGGTATATCCAAAGCTATTATCAGGGTAGTGGATACCTGCAGTACTCTATGAACTGGGGATGGAAAGGTTACTACAATGGCTGGTTTGCTTATAATAACTGGCAAGTAACAGAATATAATGGCAAAGTAGACAATTTCAATTATGCCAAAGCCTATACCCTTAACATCCATCCGTAATCTAGATGAGAACTTTACTTATCACTTTAGGATGCTACGCGCTTTTAAGCAGTTGCAAAAAGCAGCCTATTCCTAACGGCAATATCATGCCGCCAGATGCTAATTTAGCTTTGCTAGATAAACAAGGTAATAGCTTGCTCACCAGCACCTCGACTCCTATCAAAGTGTGGTTTATTCACGATAGCCAGCAAGAATATTTAGGTCAGGAGTGTGCTGGCGGCGGCTGTACAATGGTGCGCGAAGGCCACAATTATCAAAACAAACCGCTTAAATACCCATTTTATTATGGGTCTCTAGCAATGTCTTTGGCAAGTGCCGATGGTTATAAGATTTTTTACTTGGAACTTGGCGGCAAAACTGACACGCTTTTCTGGGACGTGCAAAAAACCAGGCCCAACGACCCACTCGACAAGTACGACATCGTCTCGGTCAAATTCAACGGCAAGCCGGTAGCCATTGACCAGGACCAGCTACCCATCTACCCTTTACAACGGCTGCACTAAACTGCTTCCCTCTAAAAACGCCCTGACTACCGGTTAGGGCGTTTTTTATGTTACAGCTGCGCCAGCCGGCCGCCGTCCACGGTCAGGGTGGAGCCGTTGATGAACGTGGCCTCATCGGAGGCCAGGAAGCAGATGGCGGCGGCCAGCTCGTCGGGCGTACCGACCTGGCCCGTAATGACTTCGGTGCCATCCATGATGTTGGGGTTGCTGCGGAGCATGGCGGTTTCGACCGCGCCGGGGGCCACGGCGT
This sequence comes from Hymenobacter psoromatis, assembly GCA_001596155.1. Classification (NCBI taxonomy): domain Bacteria; kingdom Pseudomonadati; phylum Bacteroidota; class Cytophagia; order Cytophagales; family Hymenobacteraceae; genus Hymenobacter; species Hymenobacter psoromatis. The sequence continues at coordinate 3,124,845 of CP014771.1, forward strand.
TAATGCGGGCCTGGGTGTAGGGCACTTCCAGGCTGAGGCCGCGCACGAAGGCTTCGAGGCCGCTCTTGCTGGTGGCGTAGGGCGCCACGTTGGGCGTGCTCTGGAAGGCGTGCACCGAGCTAACGGCCACCACGGCTCCGCCCTGCATTTGCGGCACGCAGAGCTGGCAGAGCCGGAACGTGGCCCGCAGGTTCACGTTCAGCACGCGGTCCCAGTCGGCGGGCTTGAGGTCCAGAATAGGGGTGAAGGTCATCATGGCCGCGTTGCTGATGAGCACGTCGATGCGCTGGTAGCGGGCCAGCACCTGGTTCACGGCGTGCACCAAATCGTTGTCCTTGCCCACGTCGGTTTTAATAAAGAGCGCGTCGCTACCCCCCGCTTTTATTTCAGCCTCCACGGCGTGGCCGGCTTTCACCTCGCGGCCTAGGCAGATAACGGTGGCACCCTCGCGGCCCAGGCGCACGGCCGTGGCCCGGCCAATGCCGGAAGTAGCGCCGGTAACTAAGCAAATTTTATTCTGAAAGCGAAACATAAAGCAATACGATAAAGAGCAGGTTGCGCAAGGGAAACGGCCGGCGCGGGTAGTTGTTTAAGCAGGGCATGACGAAGCCGGGCACCGGCGAATAGGTGGCCAGCGAATGAAGACGCCGCGCCCTCTGAGGCGGCCTGACCAAGACCTGCATCCTGGCCTGGTGCCCCATTCCTAGCCGCATAGGGCAAGCGGCGGGCCGGCCCTACCCCCCGCCGGGCACGAGCGCGCAACCCGGCGGCCATTCCTTACGAATACCTATTCAAGCAACGGCTTACGGGCACGCTGCCCCCACTCACTTAGCTTCTTTTTCCTATGAACCCCACAAGCAACGCGCCGAGCGGCTCGCACGGCAATGCCTCCGCTCCTGGCAACCTCAAACTCGACGCCTCCCTGTCCAGCAACGAGCCTACTTCGGGCCCCGCCGGCTCGTCGTACAAAGACTATAAGCAAAAAGACAACGACGGCATTCAGTCCATTCTGGACAGCGGCAAGCAAGGCTGGCAAGAAGGCCGCGAGTGGCTGGCCAGCAGCGACATGAGCGGCAAAGCCAAAGACCTGGGCAGCCAGGCCCTGTCGAAATTCAATGACCTGACTACCACCCAAAAAATAGTGGGCGTGGGCCTGCTCACGGCGGGCATCGCCTTCTTGGCCACCCGCGGCAAAAAGCACAAGGACAAAGGCGAATACCGCCTCAAGGACCGCCACTCGCCGTTTGCCAAAAAGTCGAAGGAGAGCGACCAAGACCGCGGCCCGCGCGCGCAGCAGCGCCCCTGGGGCAGCAGCCGCTACGGCTCGTCGTCGGCCCCGGCCAGCGCGGGCAAAGGTCGCGTGATGGCCGGCAGCGGCCCCAAGCCCGGCCCCAAGCAGGAGCACCCCGACCACCAGCGCGACCACGGCCAGCGCCCTACCCCCCTGCCGCCGGCCAACGCCGCGACCAGGGCCCGGCTTCGGGCAGCCACTACGACGTGCATACGTCGGGCGGCCAGAACCCCAATAACCTCGACCAACTCAACAGCGCGTTTTAGGGGGGGTAGCGATTGGCAGAGCCGGTAATATGCCGGCCGGAACCACTTTGCGACTAATAATTAAGGCAAAGGGCCGACTGCTAGCGCAGCCGGCCCTTTTGGCGTAAACTTGCCGCACCTATGCTCTTTTATACCGTCATGAAGCCCGTGGTGCGCCTGGGGTTGCGCGTGTTTTTTCGCCGCCTTGAAGTGCGCCACCGCGAACGCCTGCGCCTGCTGGGGCCGCTCATGCTGTGCGGCAACCACCCCAACACCCTTATGGACCCGCTCGTGACGGCCGTGCAGCGCCACCAGCCCATCGCGTTTCTGGCCAAAAGCACATTTTTCAAAAACCCTATTCTGGGGGCCATCATGCGCTCGGGCAACTGCATTCCCATCTACCGGCGGCAGGATGCGGAAGGTAGCGCCGATGCGCCTACCCCCGCCCAGCTGGCCGCCAGCAACGAGGCCAGCTTTGGGCGCTGCTACGATTATCTAGAGCGCGGCGGCACGGTCATGATTTTTCCGGAGGGTACCAGCGTGAGCGAACGCCGGCTGCGGCCGCTCAAGACCGGCGCGGCGCGCATTGCGCTGGGCACCGAGGCGCGGCACGATTTTCGGCTGGGTTTGCAGCTGGTGTGCGTGGGCACCAACTACTTCGACCCCAGCCACTTTCGCTCCGACGTGCTGCTCAACGTGGCCCCGCCCATTCGGGTGGCCGACTACGCCGCCCGCTACCACCAGGACCCCGACGCGGCGGCCGACGAGCTGACGGAGGAAATCCGCCAGCGCCTCACGCGCCGCCTCGTCATCAGCCGCGATGCCGAAGACGACCAGTTGGCCCAGCAGGTTGAGCGCACCTTCGGCAACCACCTCAACCCCGACGACGACCCCACTACCCTCTACGACAACTTCCAGCTCAGCCGCACGCTGCTCGATGCCGTGGCCTGGTTTGAGCAGCACGACCCCGGCCGCCTGGCGGCGTTGCGCGAAGCCCTGGGGGCTTATCTGAGTGATTTAGAAAGCAATAAGCTCGACGACGACGCCCTCGACCAGAGCCAGCGCCCCGGCACCCGCCTGGCTGACTACCTCAACCTGCTGCTGGGCTTCCCGGTGTGGCTCTACGGCCTCCTTACCAACTACTTACCCTACAAGCTGCCCGCCGAAGTGGCCCACCGTGCCACCAGGGAAACGGAGTTCATTGCGGCCATTATGCTGGGGGTAGGGATAGTCACGTTTCCGCTGGCCTACGCCCTGGAAGCGGCCGCCGTGCAGCACTGGCTCACGCACGACTGGCGGCTTACCCTACTGTTTGTCATCACTTTACCACTAACCGGCTTCTACGCTCTGGGCTATTGGCAAACGCTGAGCGCCCGCCTCAAGCGCCTGCGCGTACGCCGGCTGCCAGGCACTACGCTGGCTGCCCTGCAAGGCCAGCGCGCCACGGTGCTGCGCCTGCTCGATGAGGCGCAAGCGGCCTACACCCGCCAGTAGCGCGAACTTTCCAGTTCGTGCGCCAGCGCCAGCGAGCAGGCGGCACCACGCGGCGCGAATGGATGTGCTCGCTCCGCTCGCGCGCGAACTGGAAAGTTCGCGCTACTTTACTCATCTAAATACTGATGCACGAACTTGATGGCCATGCTTCCCTCGCCCACGGCCGAGGCAACGCGGGCCATCGCCCCGGCGCGGCCATCGCCGGCGGCAAACATACCGGGCACGCAAGTCTCTAATAGATAGGGCTCACGGTCTTTCTTCCAGGAGGCTTGGTAGCGTGGGTCGGCCACGAGGTCGCGGCCGGTGAGCAGGTAGCCTTTGGGGTCGCAGAGGGCCAGGTGGCATACCCACTCGGTGCTAGGCTTGGCCCCGATGAAGATGAACAGCGCGCGCGCGGGCCGCTTCTCGGGCTCGTGGCCCTCCTGCTGAATAACCACAGCTTCGAGCGAGTGCTCGCCGCAGGCTTCGCGCACCTGGGTGTGGGGCAGGATTTCGATGTTGGGCGTTTGGGCAATCTGCTCGATGAGGTAGGCCGACATGCTGGCGGCCAGGCTTTTACCCCGAATCATAATGAACACCCGCGAGGCGAAAGTAGCCAGGTACATGGCCGCCTGCCCCGCCGAATTTCCCCCGCCAATGATATATACCGGCTGGTTGCTGCAACTGCGCGCCTCGGTGCGGGCGGCCCCATAATACACGCCCGCGCCACTAAGGCGCGCCAGCCCCGGTGCCTCCAGCACGCGGTAGCTGACGCCGGTAGTGAGCACCACGGCGCGGGTCTTTATCTCCGTCTTATCGCTTAGCGTCAATACCTTATAGCCATCCTGAATGCAGATGTCAACGACCTCCTGCGGGGCCATAAACTCGGCTCCCAGGCGGGTGGCTTGGCTCCAGGCGCGGTGGGCCAGCTCGGCCCCGCTGAGGCCGGTCGGGAAGCCCAGGTAGTTTTCGATGCGCGACGACGAGCCGGCCTGCCCGCCGGGCGTTTGCCGCTCGATGATGAGCGTTTTCAGCCCTTCGGAAGCGCCGTAAACAGCGGCGGCCAGTCCGGCTGGCCCCGCGCCAATTACTACCACATCATACAGCTCCTGCTTGGCCTCAACTAACAGGCCCAGGTGCCGGGCCAGGTCGAGCTTATTGGGCTTGGCTAGGGCCTGCCCATCGGGGCAAATGACGAACGGCAGGTCTTCGGGCGTGAAGCCGTTAGCTTCCATCAGCGCCTTGGCCTCGGCATCTTTCTCAAAATCAAGCCATTGGTAGCCCACCATGTAGCCGCTGAGAAAATCCTTGAGCTCGTGCGAGAGCGGCGACCACTGAAAACCAATGAGCCGCACGCCCGCAAACGCCGGCCGGTACGTGGCCTGCCAGCTGGCCAGCAAGTCGTGCAAAGTGGGGTAGAGCAGCTGCTCGGGCGGGTCCCAGGGCTTGAGTAAATAGTAGTCGAGTTGCGCCGAATTGATGGCCTTGATGGCCGCCGTAGTGTCGGCGTAGGCGGTGAGCAGCACGCGCTTGGCTTCCGGGAACAGCTCGCGGGCGCGGGTCAGCACCGCTACCCCCTCCACTTCGGGCATGCGCTGGTCGGCCAGCACCAGGGCCAGCGGCTCGGCGCGGGCGCGCAGCTCGGTGAGGGTCGCGAGGGCCTCGGGCCCAGAATTGACGCTCAGGATGCGGTAGTCCTGCCGAAATTCCTGGCGCAGGTCGCGCGTAATGGCCGCCAGCACCTGGGCGTCGTCATCAACGGTGAGGATAATCGGCTTTTTCATAAAAAATGTGCGGTAAGCTTCAGCTTGCCATCGGTTTACAGATTTTTACTTACGGCAAGCTAAAGCTTACCGCACAGTCGGTTACCCCACCGGGAGCCAGACCGAAAACTCGGTGCGGCCAGACACCGACGTGGCTTCCAGCCGGCCGCCGTGCTCCCGCACGATGCGCCGGGCAATATCGAGGCCCAGGCCGCTGCCCTCGCCGGCGGCCTTGGTGGTGTAAAAAGGCTCAAACAGGTGGGCCAGTACTTCGGCCGTAATGCCGCTGCCGTTGTCGATAATGCTGACGCAGACGCCGCCCGGCTGCTTGGCGGTGTGCACCGCCAAGCAGCCGCCGGAGGGGGGTAGGGCGTCGATGGCGTTATCTATCAAGTTGGTCCACACCTGGTTGAGCTGACCTATTTCGGCGCTCACGCGCGGTACGTCGGGGGCGTAAACACGGGTGAGCTTGACGTTTTTTTGACGCAGGGCATAGTCGAAAATATTAAGCGTGCTGTCGAGGCTGGCGGCTACGTCGAGCAGCTCGCGGCCGCCGGCGCGGTCCATGTGCGAGTAGGTTTTGACGTTGCCGACCAGCGTGCTGATGCGCTGGCTAGCCTCGCGAATATCGTGGGTGAGGCGCAGCACCGACACGTGGCTTTCGAGCCAGGCCAACGCGGCCGGCCGGGCCGCCGCCGACAGCGGGGTGACCAGCGGCCCCAGCGTGGTGGCCGAGTGGCCGGCATCCAAGAGGTTGGGGGCCAGCGCGAAGCCATCGGGGCAGCCCTGGGCATCGAGCCAGTCGGCCAGCTCATCTTCGGCGTCGGCGCGGGCCAGGGCCGAGCGGGGGGGTAGGGCCCCGACAGGCCCACCCACGCTGAGCAGCGCCGCTACGGCCTCGGCGGGCGGGCAGGCCAGCAGCAGGTTTTTGAGCAGTATCGGCTTGTTTTTCAACATATTGCCCAGGGCATCGGCGGCGCGGGCAATGGCGGCGGCGGGGTTGTTGAGCTCGTGGGCCAGGCCCGCCGAGAGCTTGCCCAGGGCGCGCAGCTTGTCGTCGCGCTCCTGGCCGCGCACCTCGTCGCGGGCGCGGTCGCTCATGATGCCCACCAGCCGCTGCACCAGCTCGGGGCTCACCTGCTCCAGGGCCGGAAACTCGGTGCGGGGCAGCAGATATAGCAGAGTTTCACCAACAGCAATGCCTTCTCCTCTAATTACTTGCAGCCGCGAATAAGGCAGCACCCCACTAATATTGCCGGCCGCCACCCGAAACACCAGCTCCGAAGCTCCGTTGCTATCACGGAAGTACTGCATGCCGCCGCGCACTACGCCCATCATCGTATCGGCGGGGTCGCCGGCGTGCACGATGACCTCGCCATCGGCATATTGGCGCAGCTCGCCGGCTTGCAGCAGCCAGGCCAGCACTTCGGCGGGCAGGTTTTGGAAAGCCGTGATGCCCGTAAGCGCGGCGGGGTCGGGGGAAAATTGCTGAGCCATACGGCTAGTAACCGGCCCGCCACGGCGAAGTTGGGGACCGCGCCAGCAGACAAGCCGCGCCCGAAACCGGGGGCAACCCGTGCCGTTGCCGGCCGGCCGGTGTTCTTTTGCACCGTGCCCACCGTCCCTACCCCCACCCCGCCGCCCGCGCTGCTCACCCGCGAACAGGTGCTGCGCGCCCTGCGCCTGGCAGAGCGCGAGGGCCGTCGCCTACCCCCCAGTACCGTGTATGAGCTGCTGTATCGGGGGCGCCGCTACCCGCCCCGCGCCGTGGCCGAGCTGGCCTACCGCCTGGCCCTGGCCAACCCGCAGGCGCGCTGGCCCCACGCCGCCGGCCAGCCCACCAATGCCCAGCTCGAAGCCCTCGACTTCACCATCGCGGCCAAGCGCCCCATGCTGGCCGCCGGCTCGGCCCACGACCACGAGCAGGCCGCCGAGCAGCAGGCCGAAAACCTGTACGTGGGCTCCGAAACCTCCCTGCGCGGCGCGGCCGTGGCCGAGCCCGGCGCAACTTATTCCATCCCCCCCTACACCGAGGCCGACGCGCTGGCCGAGCTTTTTATCACTGCTAATGAGCTGGCTGACAGCTTATCTGGCCTGCTCCGCCGCCGGGCGCTGCTGCTGCAAGGGCCGCCCGGCACCGGCAAAACCTACCTGGCGCGCCGCCTGGCCTGGCTGCTGCTGGGCGCGCGGGACGAGGGCCGCATCGAGCTGGTGCAGTTTCACCCCAGCTACGGCTACGAGGATTTTATGCTAGGCTTCCGGCCGGGGCCGAAGGGGCAGTTTGGGCTGGTGCCGGGGGTGCTGCCGTTGCTGTGCCAGCGCGCCGCCCAGCACCCCGAGCGGCCCTATTTCTTGCTGATTGACGAGTTGAACCGCGGCAACGTGGCCCGCATTTTTGGCGAGTTTTTGCTGCTATTAGAACCCGACAAGCGTGGGCCGGCCCACGCCCTGCGCCTGCCCTACGCCCCACCCGAGGCACTGCGGTTTTTCGTGCCCGATAACCTGTACGTCATCGGCACGCTCAACCTGGCCGACCGCTCATTGGCCCCGCTCGACTACGCCCTGCGGCGGCGTTTTGCCTTCGTGGCCATGCGGCCGCAGTTTGGCGAATCATTGCGTAAACTCCTACTGGATAAGCAAGTACCCGCACCGCTCATCGCCTTGCTGACCGAGCGGATGGCGGCCCTCAACCACGTGATTGCCGCCGACCCCGAGCTGGGACCCGATTTTGAAATCGGCCACAGCTACTTCTGCGCGCCCCCTACCCCCCTTGGCGCGGCCGAGGCCAGCGCCTGGCTGCGCTTGATTTTTGAGCAGGAAATCGGCCCGCTGCTGGCCGACTACTGGCGCGAACAGCCCGACAAAGCCGCCGCCCAGCTGCGCCGGCTGCTGGCTGACGTGTAGGGCCGTGCGGTAAGCTTTAGCTTGTCGTGGTGAAGCAGCGTTCTTTCACTTTTAGCACTCTATTAACTGCTGTTACGCCCTACCTTATTCGAGATGGCAGCGGGGAGTAGCGCGAACTTTGTAGTTCGCGTCCCCGCGCCGTTCAAGCCATTTTAACGGCGCGGGGACGCGAACTACAAAGTTCGCGCTACTCCCCGCTACGTAACAGCAGCTATTAAAACAACATTTTACGGCAAGCTAAAGCTTACCGCACATTTTCGTGATTCCGCTGGCTACCCTTTATTATTTGTTGTGCTATGCCTGGCAGCGCCTGCCCGAGCTGGCGGTGCTGCAAGCCACTGAGGCCGCACCCTTTCAGCGCCCGCTGGAGCTGCTGACCCAGATGCTGTTGCACGCCACACGCCAGCTGCTGCGCCGCGGCCTGCCCCTATCGTTTAGCAGCATAGAGCAGGAAGCCAGAGAGTTGCGAGGGCGCATTGAATTGGCACCCACGCTGGGCCGGGCGCTGCTGCCCCAGGGCCGCGCCGTGTGCCGCTTCGATGAGCTGAGCCCCAACCAGCCGCTGCACCGGCTGCTGGCCGGCACGCTGGCCGCCCTGGCCCCTCACCCCGGCCTACCCCTGGCGCTGCGCCGCGAGGTGAGCGAGGCGCGCCGCCGCCTGCCCGCCGGCGTGGTGCCACTGGTGCCGGCCGCGCCGGTGTTTGGGGCGCTGCGGCGACAGCGGCTGGCGGCGGCCGAGGCATTTTTGCTGCACCTGTGCGAGTTGATTTTTGATACGTCGCTGCCCGCGCCGGCCGCAGGCAGCCGGAGCCGCTTCCCCGATTTTCGGCGCGATGAGCGGCTGATGGCGCGGCTGTTTGAGCAGGCGGTGCGCAATTTTTACCGCCGCGAGCAGCGCCAGTACCGCGTGTTTGCCGAAACCATTGCCTGGCAGGCTGAGGCCGCCCACGCCGCCGACCTGGCGCTGCTGCCCACCATGCTCACCGACACGACGCTCGACAGCCCGGCCCGCAAGATTGTGCTCGATACCAAGTACTACGCCGCTGCCCTGCGCCCGCGCTACGACCAAGTGCGCCTCATTGCGCCGCACCTCTACCAGCTTTTTGCCTACCTCCAAAACCTGCGCCCTACCCCCGGCCAGGCGCTCGAAGGCATTTTGCTGTATCCGGCGGCCACGGCGGCCGTGGACGTGCGCTACACGCTGGGCGGCCACCCGGTGCACATCGCGACGCTCGATTTGCAGCAGCCCTGGCCCGGCATTGCCGCCGATTTGCTGGCGCTGATTGCCTGACTATTTACCCAACAACACCTTGCATCTAAAACCGACTGCGCATAAAAAAGGGCTCGCACAATGCAGTGCGAACCCTTTTTTAGATATAAAAGCTATACCGGGCCAGGCCCGGCTGCCATTACTTGGGGGCGGGGGTGGTGCCAGCGGCGGGAGCCGTCGTGGTGCCAGCAGCGGGAGCCATAGCGCCATCGGTGGTGGTAGCACCAGCAGCGGGAGCCATAGCGCCATCAGCGCCAGCAGCGGGAGCGGCCGACATGGTCGAAGTCGAGTCCGTAGTGGTGCTCATGGTCGACTCGGTAGCAGCGGGCGTGGTGGTTTCGGTCGTGGCGGTTTTCGACTCGCACGAAGCCAGGCCAACGGCCAGGAACAGGGCAGATACTTTCAGAACGTTGTTCATCTTGGGGTAAATTTGAAGGGGGATTAACAGAAATCTGCCCTTAATGCCGCCGCTATGAAGAGGTAACCCGGTGGTTGTAAAAAAATATTTAAAAAATTCTCATGGGTTACTAATGCCCGTTAGCCTGCATTAAGCCCCGAAGCGAATGAACATGGATAGCACCACGGCGCTGGCCGCCGACGCTCAACTCATCAAAGCCATTCAGGGTGGCGATGAGCGGGCGCTCAGCCAGCTTTATCGCCTGCACTGGCCGATGGTTTCGCATTTCGTGCTGCAAAACAGCGGTTCGGAAGACGATGCCCGCGACGTGTACCAGGAAGGCGTAATGGTATTTTATGAGAAGGTACGCGAAGGCTCTCTGGAGCTGAGCTGCCAGATTAAAACCTACCTCTACGCCGTGTGCCGCCGCCTGTGGCTCAAGCGCCTCACCTCCAAAAGCCGGCTGCACGGCGTGCGCCTGCTCGACGAGGAAGAATACGGCCCTTACCTCAACACCGGGGCCGAGGACGATGTGCAGGAAGCCGAGGAGCACGACCGGCGCTTCGCGACAATGAGCGAGGCGCTGACCCACCTGGGCGAGCCCTGCCGCTCGCTGCTCGAAGGCTTTTACCTGCTCGATAAATCGATGCTGGACCTCACGGCGGAGCACGGCTACACCAACGCCGACACCGCCAAAACCCAGAAATACAAGTGCTTAACGCGCCTGAAGAAGTTGTTTTTCGCTAGTTATAAAGAAGCTTAATCCATTTGTCATTGCGAGCGAAGCACGGCAATCGCACCAGAACGAAATCGTTTGGGTGTCGCGCTGAGGCGATTGCCGCGCTTCGCTCGCAGTGACAAACGCGAATAGGTCTCACCCAAAAAGATGCAAACCGAAGCCGATTACTACGCCCTTTTTGAGGCTTACCAGCGCGGGGAGCTGGCGGCTGGCGCGCGGGCCAGCCTGGAAGCCCGGCTCGGGGCCGAGCCCCGGCTGGGCCAGCTCTACGCCGAGTACCTGGACCTGACGGGCACGCTGACCGCCTACGGCGAGCGCCGCCGCACCCGCCAGACTATCAGCAACCTGCACGAGGCCATGCTGGCCGCCGAGGCTACCCCGGTGTTTGAGGAGCGAGCGGCCGGTGGCCTCACCTACGCCGTGAATCCGCGCCTGAGCCTCTCGCGCACCGAGCAAAAGCTGCGCGAATTTTGGAGCGGGCACCGCGCCACGGTGGGCGTGGCCGCCTCGGTGGCCGTGCTGGCCGTGTTCAGCACGCTGACCGGCTTGAGCCTGTGGCACTCGGCCAATGCGCCGACGGCCAGCGGCGTGCGGGAGCTGCGGCGCGAAGTGGCCCAGATAGTGCGCAGCCAGCGCGTTCTCTCGCAGAAGGTTGCCAACCAAATGAGCGACGCCACGGCGACGCCCGTGCGCACCAACCGCTTCAGCGGCACGGGCTTCGCGCTCACTTCGGATGGCTACCTCGTGACGAGCGCCCACGTGATTAAGGGGGCCGACTCGCTGCTGGTGGAAGGCCGCGACCACCAGCGCTACCGCGCTGAAACGGTGTTTACTGATAAGAAGCACGACCTGGCCATTTTGCGCATCAAAGACCAGAGCTTCAAGACCTTTGGCCGGCTGCCCTACACCTTTAAGGCCGGGCAGGCCGACCTGGGCGAGCGTGTATTCACGCTGGGCTACCCCCGCGAAGACGTAGTGTATGGCGAGGGCGCGCTGAGCGCCCGCTCGGGCTACGATGGCGACTCGGCCTTCTACCAGGTGAGCATTCCGCTGAACCCCGGCAACTCAGGCGGACCGTTGCTCGATGCCCAGGGCAACCTGATTGGGGTGGTGAGCAGCCGGCAGGACGACGTGCTGGGTGCCGCCTTCGCCACCAAGTCGTCGTACCTGGTGCACCTGGTCGATTCGCTCAAAAATCACCAGCCGGAGTCGGCTTACCACCTGCCGCGCTTCAATCAGCTGCTTGGCGCGGGCCGCCCGCAGCAAATCAAGCGCCTGCAAGACTTCGTCTTCGTGGTGAAGGTGTACGAATAAGCTTTTCTCTCTTTTTTCTGCTAATACTTGAAAGCCTCGCCTCATTCGGCGAGGCTTTTTTGGCTTCCTACCCCTGCGAAATTCAGTGGCTTCACGTGGCGAAACCCGGCGCGAAAAGCCGCCCGTACCTTTGCCCCGCATGGGCGACTACCTCCTTTACCAGGCCTACGGCAGCCCCGACATTCGGCACGAGGCGCTGCTGAGCATCCTGTCTTACCTGCGGCAGCCGACCGGCGCCACCGTGCTGGTATATACTGATAAGCCGGCGCACTTTCGGGCGGTGCTGGGCGAGGTAGCGGCCGTGGAATACGTGCCCATCGAGCCGGCGCAGTGGCAGGCGTGGCGCGGGGAAATTGACTTCGTGCACCGGGTCAAAATCAAGGTGTTGCAGCACGCGGCGGCGCACCACGCAGGCAATTTATTATACGCCGATACGGATACCATTTGGGTGCGGTCGCCGGCCGAAATCTTCGCGGCGCTGGGCCGGGGCGAGCACTTTATGCACGTGGCCGAAGGCCGGCTGGGCGACGGCAACCCGCTGAATCGCAAGATAAACCGCGCCCTGCGGCTGGCGCCGGGCCAAGAGGCGCTGGCGGGCGGCGTGGCCATTAGCCCCGAAACGCAGATGTATAACGCCGGCGTGCTGGGCCTGCGCAGCGCCGATGCGCCCCGGCTGGCCACGGTGCTGGCCCTCACCGAGCAGCTGTATCGCCGCTACCCCAAGCACGTGATGGAGCAGCTGGCTTTCAGCGTGGTGTGGGCGCAGGCCGGGCCGGTGCGCGAGGCCGCGCCGTGGGTGTATCACTACTGGAATTTAAAGGAAATCCGGCCGGTACTGGCGGCGCTTTTTGCCCTACCCACCCCCCGCGGCCTGAACGAGTGGCAGGCCCGCGCCGCCCGCCTCGACGTGCCCGCCCTGGCCGAGGACAAGGCCCGGTTCCGGGCGCTGCCGGGGTGGCGGCGGGCACTGCGGCGCTGGCTGGGCCGCGGCTGGCAGCTACCCGACCTTGGACCGGAAACAGGGGAGTAGGGCACGCGGCGCGGCGGTTGGCAGGCGAAAAAATGTCGCTGGGTTTTACGATAATAAAAATTTGTTAATCAGGCATTAAACTTTCGTCAGCGGGCCGCATCTTTAGGCTACCCGACCTTGGACCGGAAACAGGGGAGTAGGGCACGCGGCGCGGCGGTTGGCAGGCGAAAAAATGTCGCTGGGTTTTACGATAATAAAAATTTGTTAATCAGGCATTAAACTTTCGTCAGCGGGCCGCATCTTTAGGGTACACTTGCCTCGTTGCCTATGAACCGCCGAGCTTTCCTCCAGCCCCCGCCTGCCGGGCGGCGCGCGCCCGCCGCGCCGGCGCAAGCTGCCGCCCCGCTGGGCAGCGACCCGCCCGAAACTATCAGCCCCTACGCCAACAAGGCGTTGCCTCAGCGAGTTGGCCCCCTGGCTACCATGCTGGCCGCCTACACCGGCCCCTGGGGCGCCGACCAGGCCACGCATTTGCTGCGGCGCTGCCTGTTTGGGCCCACGCGCGGCGAGCTAGCGGCAGCGGCCGGCTCGTCGCTCACCACCGTGCTCAACGGGCTGCTGACCGCGCCCCCTACCCCCGCCCCGCCGCTCAACGTGAGCGCCACCGACACGACGGTGCCCATTGGGCAGACGTGGGTGGGCCAGCCGTTTGACCAGACGCTGGAGGGCGTGCGCCGGGCGTCGCTGCGCGACTGGTGGCTGGGCCAGCAGCTGGGCCAGGGCCCGTCGCTGAGTGAGCAGATGACGCTGTTCTGGCACAACCACTTCGTGGTGGAGTTTGGCACTATCAACAGCGCGGGCTACGGCTACGAGTACGTGCGGCTGTTGCGCCAGTACGCGTTGGGCAATATTCGGCAACTAGCTAAGGACGTGACCATTAACCCGGCCATGCTGCGCTACCTCAACGGCAACCAGAGCGTGGTGGGCGCTCCTAATGAGAACTACGGCCGCGAGCTGATGGAGCTGTTTACGCTGGGCAAGGGGCCGCTCATCGGGGCCGGTAATTACACTACTTATACCGAGGCCGACGTGCAGGCTGCCGCCCGCGTGCTCACCGGTTGGCGCGATAATGCCAGCACCGTGAGCGGCTACTTCACGGCCAGCCGCCACGACGCCACCACCAAGCAGTTCAGCGCCGCTTTTAATAACGCCAAGATTGCGCCCAACGGCGCCAATGAGTACCAGGATTTGATTGACCTGATTTTCAATCAGGCTTCCACGGCGGCGTTTCTGGTGCGCAAGCTCTACCGTTGGTTTGTATACTATGTGATTGATTCGCAGGTAGAAAGCGACATTATTCAGCCCTTGGCCACGCTGCTGGTGCAGAGCAACTACGACGTGGTGCCGGTATTGCGCACGCTTTTCAGCTCGCAGCATTTCTTCGACGCGGCCAACGTGGGCTGCCTTATCAAAAACCCGCTCGATTTCACGGTGGGCTTATGCCGACAATTGGAGCTGGCCCTACCCCCCGCCGGCAGCCCGGTGGCGCTGTATGGCGTGTGGGACTACCTCAACAGCCTCACCTACGTGCAACAGCAGTGGCTGGGCGACCCGCCCAACGTGGCCGGCTGGGCGGCTTATTACCAGACGCCGCAGTTTCACGAGCTGTGGATAAACTCAGTGACGCTGCCGCGCCGCAACCAGACCACCGACCTGTTCATCGGCACGGGCTTCACCAGAAACAGCTTCACCTTCAAGGCCGACCTCGTGGCCTGGGTGCAGGCCCTACCCCCCGCCACGGCCCAGGACCCCAACCTGGTCATCGCCGAATTCGTGCGCCTGATGGTGCCTATCGTGCTCACGGCCAGCCAGCTGGATTTTTTGAAAAACGCGCTCATTCCCGGCTTGCCCGACTTTGAGTGGACCAACGAGTGGAACCAGTACCTGGCCGCGTCCACCAACCCGGCCCGCCGCAACGCGGTGACGACCAAGCTGGTGGCAATGGTGAAGGCGTTGGCTGGCCTGGCTGAGTATCAGCTGAGCTAATTGCTGATTAGCAGTCGTTTGTCATTGCGAGCCTGCGAAGCAATCGCACCCGAACGATGCCCAAATGACGACGTTCGGGTGCGATTGCTTCGCAAGCTCGCAATGACGGGCGATTAACTATCGAAATTAATTACTGGCAACCAGCTACTTATGAAACGGCGCAAATTTTTACAAAGCACGGGGGCCACGGTGACGGGCGCGGCGATGCTGCACGGCTTTCCCATTGGGGCTTACGGCTACTCGCCTGAGCTGGCGGCGCTCACCAATGCCACCACCGCCACCGATAAAGTGCTGGTAATCGTGCAGCTGCAAGGCGGCAACGACGGCCTGAACATGATTATCCCGGTGGACCAGTATGCGGCCCTGGCGGCGGCGCGGCCCAACATTATGCTGCCCCAGAGCCAGGTGCTGCCCCTCACGGCGGCCACGGGCATTCACCCGGCAATGGCCACGGCCCAGCAGCTGTATAAGAACGGCCAGCTGGGCGTGGTGCAGAGCGTGGGCTACCCGACCCCCAATTTTTCACACTTTCGGGCCACCGATATCTGGACTTCGGGCTCCAGCTCGGACGTGGTGTGGACCACCGGCTGGGGCGGGCGCTACCTCGACGGTGAGTTTCCGGGCTTCCCGACGGGCTACCCCAGCGCCCAGAACCCCGACCCGCTGGCCATCAGCATTGGCTCGGTGGTGAGCAACTGCGTGCAAGGCCCCACCGTGAACATGGGCATGGCCATTGCCAGCACCACCAGCTTTTACCAGCTGCTGAGCGGCGGCACCGATGCGGCCCCAGCCACCCAGGCGGGCCACGAGCTGGCGTTTATCCGGCAGGTGGTGAGCCAGACGCAGGTGTACACGACCACCATTCAGGCGGCGGCGGCCAAGGCCAAAAACCTGTCGCCGCTCTACCCGGCCGCCGGCCAGAACGCGCTGGCCGACCAGCTCAAAATAGTGGCCCAACTGGTGGCCGGTGGCCTTAGCACGCGCATTTACGTGTGCCAGCTCGGCGGCTTCGACCTGCACTCCAACCAGGTGCCGACCACCGGCAGCACCACTACCGGCGCGCACGCCACGCTGCTGGGCAAGATTGCCGACGGCATCAACGCCTTCCAGGATGACCTTAAGCGCTTGGGCGTGCAGGACCGGGTGGTGGGGATGACGTTTTCGGAGTTTGGCCGGCGCATTCGGGCCAATTCGGGCTACGGCACCGACCACGGCGCGGCGGCCCCGCTGCTGGTGTTTGGCGCGCAGGCCAACCCCATCGTGCACGGCCCCAACCCGCAGCTGCCGGCCAGCGCGGGCGTGAACGACAACATTGCTATGCAGATTGACTTTCGGAGCGTGTACACCAGTATTCTCAAAGACTGGTTTCAGGTGCCGCAAGGCACCCTCAATCAGCTCTTTGGCCAGCCGTTTCCCTACGTGCCGGTTATCAAGCAAACGGCCCTGGCCACGGTGGCCGGCGCTACCCCGGTGGCGGGTTTCACGCTTTACCCCAACCCCGTGGCCGACCAGGCCACGGCCCTCTTCGAGAGCCAGGGGGGGGTAGTGCAGTTGGTGCTGCTCGATGGCCTGGGGCGCGAGGTGCGTCGGCTGCTCGATGGCCAGGTGCTGGGCCAGGGCCCGCAGCGAGTGCCGCTAAACGTGCGCGGACTGGCCCCCGGCGCCTACCACTGCGTGGTGAGTGAGGGCGAGCGCAGCAGCTCGCTGATGCTGGTGGTGGCCGAGTAGAAGGCCTGGCGGAAAGCTGCACAGGAACGCCCGGCGTTTTTTTGCGTAAGAGCGGAGAGGCGGCATCCTGCCAGCCTTTCCTGCCAATTCACCCCTACTTGCTTTCCTCATGGCTGACCAGCTGCAACAAATCGAAAATATTCTGCCCGAAGACATTGCCCGCACTTTCGAAGCGGCCTTAAACGTATTTCAGGGTAAAACCGAGCACATGGATGACCTGCTGAAAAACGGCGGCACCCTGCTGCGCAAGGCGTCCAAGAACTTCACCCCTACCCAGCTGATTCTCAGCGTAGCGGCCCTGGCCGTGGTAGCTATCGTGGTCATTAACCGCGCTTCCGAAGACTAAGTGAGCTTTGCGGGTTGCTTTTAACCACAACAAGCCTTCCCTTGGCGGGGAAGGCTTGTTGTGGTTAAAAGCAACCCGCAAGTGCTATTTTCGGCGGCCGCCGTATCAGCGCCGTAGGTTGGCCATTTCGGCAGGTGCGGCCGCCGAGCGAGCCAGATTGCTGGCTTCGGCCTCGTGGGCTGGCACGGGCCTCACCAGTCCCGTAATGCCCCAGAGCTGGAGGTGGCGACGCACGGTTTCGGCGGCCAGCCAATTGTCCAACTGACTTATTACTACCTGGTTGAGCTGGCGACCAGCTAGTGTAACGGCCACTACATCGGCGGGCAGGGCTTGGTCGATGGTGAGGATGCGGGCCAGCATGATGCGGGCGGCCTCGGGAGTGGCAAAGGTGCCGGCTTGCACTTCGAAGTGCGGCGCGGCGGGGGTAGCATCCGGAGTAGCGGGCTGGTCGTTGGCCACGGCTAGGGCGGGGGCCGTGGTAGTAGTTTCGGGCAACAGGTAGGCGGTGAAGGGAGCGGCTGGGTTGGGGTCGCCTTTGCGCAGCACCGCCAGGTTATCGGGCGTATCGGTGAGGCCGAGGGGGGTAGCAGCGTCCACTACTTCGGCCACCACGGTAGCGGCCCCCGAATCGACAATGCCCAGCGGGCGGGCGGCCACTTCGGCCAAGTCAATAATGCGGTCGTGGCGGAAAGGTCCGCGGTCCGTCACGCGCACCACCACGGTAGCGCCAGTGTTGAGGTTCGTCACGCGCAACCGGGTGCCGAAGGGCAGCGTTTTGTGAGCGCACGTGTATTTGAAGCGGTTGAAGCGTTCGCCGCTAGTCGTTTTCATACCCTGAAAACGCTTGCCATACCACGAGGCGCGGCCCCGCAACACGGTAGCGTAGCCCTCGCGGGCCATTGGAATAATTGTGGGCAGCATCCGGGCAAGGTGGATGTGCCGACGCAAATGCTTGTGGCGCAGCGCGTGGGTGCGGGCGGCAGCCGGTGATACTAGCCCAGCTCCTAGCAGCAGCCAGCAAAAGCAATGGAGTAGAAAAGCAGCAGAAAGAAAGGTTGGTCGCGTAAGCGTCATGCGCCTTGATGGATAGTGAGCTAACCGAATGTAGGGCGCGCCTCCATAAAACAGCTACCCACCCCTTGCTAAGTAGCTTAACATTATTTTTTAATTGTACTTTTTGAATAAAATTTGCATTTGATTTGGTTACGTCGAGCAGACCCAAACCCTAATTGTGTTTAGTGAAGGCACTTTACGCCTAGATTTTGTACTTTCTCAATACAAGTGGGAAAATACGATTATCCGACGGGTGTAAAATTTGGGCTTAAAGCTTTGGTTTAAGCTAAAGGAGTGCTTGCAGCAATGCTAAATCCGTTGTACATTACTGCGCCCGCAAGTTCGTCCGCCGCCGTACCTTCGCCGCATGGATTTTGGCCGCCTGCCCGACCTGCGCTACGTTGACTTTCGCCTGCCCCCCGACCACCCCGACACCGCGCGGGTGCTGGCCCGCGCCCCGGCCCCTACCCCCCCCGCGCTGTACGTAGGCTGCCCCATCTGGACCAATAAGGAATGGTTGGGCACCTACTTTCCGCAGGGCGCGAAAGAGCCTGATTTTCTGAAGTACTACGCCCAGCAATTCAACTCCATCGAGCTGAATACCACGCATTACCGCATCCCCGACGCGCCTACCGGCCGGCGCTGGCGCGAGGCCGTGGGGCCAAATTTCAAGTTCTGCCCCAAGCTGCCGCGCAGCATCAGCCACGAGCGCGAGCTGTATAATACCGATGCCCTTACGTTGAGCTTTACCCGCGCTGTGCAGGAGCTGGGCGATAACCTGGGCACCTGCTTTCTGCAGCTGCCACCTCACTTCGGCCCCGAAAACCTACCCCGCCTGGAGCGCTTCCTGCTCGACTGGCCCCCAGAGGTACCCCTGGCCGTGGAGCTGCGCCACCCGCGCTGGTTCGCGGATAAAGCCCTGGCCGATACGATTTTCGCTACGCTCGAAGCGCTGAATAAAACGCTGGTTATCACCGACGTGGCCGGCCGGCGCGACGTGCTGGTCCAGCGCCTCACTACCCCCACCGCCTTCCTTCGCCTCAACGGGCACGGCCTCATCCCGAGCGACTACGCCCGCGCCGATGCCTGGGCCGAGCGCCTGGCCGCGTGGTACGCCCAGGGCCTGCACACGGCGTATGTGTTTATCCATCAGAAAGATGTGCGCCACGCCCCCGTCTGGGCCCAGCATTTCCTGGCCCGTATGCGCGAGCTGACGGGCATCGTGGTGGTGCCACCAAAACTGATTCCCCAGCAGGTGCAAGGCAGCCTGTTTTGAGAGCAATGCCCAGTTGGCTATAAACAGTGAGCAATTCCGATTTAACTGTTCATAGCTAACGGGTCACTGCCTTACAGAATACCGGCTACGCCGTTAATAACCAGCGCCACCAGGGCCGTATTGAAGACGAAAGAGATGAGGCCGTGCAGCAGCGCCAGCCGGCGGATATTGCGCCCACTGATACTAACGTCAGCGGTTTGAGCCGTCATCCCGACCACGAAGGAGAAGTAGGCCATGTCGAGATAATCGGGTTCTGCTACTTTGCCGGGGAAGTCGAGGCCACCCACGTCGTTGCCATCGGGGCCGGCGTCGTAATACATGTGGGCGTAGCGTAGCGTGAACACCGTATGCACCAGCAGCCAGGAGCCCGCTACCGCTACGCCGCTCAGGGCAATGTGCCGGGTGAGCATAGCCGGGCTCAGGTCGTGCGTGGTGCTGAGCAGCAATACCACGGCCAGCAGGCTGGCCGCCGCCGCCACCAGCACAAACACGAAGCTCAGCAGCCGACTCAAATCCTCTTTGGCCGCGATGACCCGGATGCGGTTGGCATCGGCCGTATTCATGCCTATCCAAATGAGCGTTAGCGAGGTAGTGGTAAACGCATCCCAGCCGATAATGAGGCGAATGAGCACCGAATAGTGGGCCGGACTCAGCGCCCAGGCTCCTACCCCGACCACTACCCCGGCTGCTAAGCGCAACGTGGCCGGCAAATGACCCACGCGATGCCACAGCGAGGGCGAAACAGTATTTTTTTCCACGCCTCAAAGTAACGCCCGCGGCCGCGCTCGGCCGTTCGGTGCCGACCAACGCACCCGGCAGTTTCGCTATTTATTCCGTGCTTTGCCCCATGAACAACGCGCCCCTCTCCGGCCTCTACCGCCCCTCGCTGGCCCTGCTCACCGACCTCTACCAGCTCACGATGGCCTACGGCTATTGGAAAAACAACCTCCACGAGCGCGAGGCGGTGTTTCACCTCTATTTCCGCAAAGCGCCATTCGAGGGCGGCTACGCCGTGGCGGCGGGCCTGGCCCTGGCCGTGGACTACCTCGAAACGCTGCGCTTTTGATGATATTACCTACCTGGCCAGCCTCACGGGCAGCAAGGGCACCCGGCTTTTCCCCGATGAGTTTCTGACCTACTTAAAGGGCTTGAAATTTACCTGCGATGTCGATGCCATCGCCGAAGGCACGGTAGTGTTTGGTAATGAGCCGCTGGTGCGCGTGCAGGGGCCGTTGCTGCAAGCGCAACTGGTCGAAACGGCCCTGCTCACGCTCGTCAATTTCCAGACCCTCATTGCCACCAAAGCGGCCCGCGTGCGCGACGCCGCCGGCCCTGCCGACTCCGTGCTGGAGTTTGGCCTGCGCCGCGCTCAAGGACCCGATGGCGGCCTCGGGGCCAGCCGCGCGGCCTACCTCGGCGGGGCTGATGCCACCAGCAACGTGCTGGCCGGCCAGCGCTACGGCATCCCGGTGCGCGGCACCCACGCTCACAGCTGGGTGATGACCTTTGCCGACGAAAAAGCCGCCTTCCGCGCCTATGCCAACGCTTTTCCCGACGACTCGGTGTTCCTGGTCGATACCTACGACACGCTCGACGGCGTGCGCCACGCCATCGAAGTAGCCCTCGAAATGCGTCAGCATGGCCACGAGCTAGGCGGCATCCGCCTCGACTCGGGCGACCTGGCCTACCTGTCGAAAGAAGCCCGCAAGCTGCTCGACGCGGCCGGCCTACCCGCCGTGCGCATCGTGGCCAGCAATGATTTGGAGGAAAACCTCATCCTCAACCTCAAGCAGCAGGGCGCCCGCATCGACACCTGGGGGGTAGGGACGCAGCTCGTGACGGCCTACAACCAGGCGGCCCTTGGGGGCGTGTACAAGCTCGCCGCCCTGCGCACCGCCGACGGCCAGGGCTGGGATTTCACCATCAAGCTCTCCGAGCAGCAGGCCAAAACCAGCATCCCCGGCATCCTGCAAGTGCGCCGCTACCTGGGCGACGGCGGCCAGCCCCGCGCCGACATGATTTACAACATCGCCGCCCCCGAGGCCCTACCCCCCTCCCCGACCATCATCGACCCGGCCGATGCTACCCGGCGCCGCCCCGTGCACCCCAACGCGCCCTACGTGGACCTGCTGGCTCCCGTGCTGCGCCAGGGCCACCTGGTGCAGCCGCTCCCGACCCTGACCGAAAGCCGCGCCCACGCCCGCCAGCAAGTCAACAGCCTGGACCCCAGCATCCGCCGCTACCTCAATCCGCACGTGTATCCGGTGGGCCTGGAGCAGTCGCTCCACGAGTTCCGCACGCAACTTATGCTGGCGAAGCGGCCGGTACGGCCGGCGTGAGATTTAGCGTACCAAAAGAGAAGAACCCCCACCGGCAACGATGGGGGTTCTTCTCTTTTGATAGACGATGGTATGTTTTGTTTTTTCAATCTCATACTGTGGTAGCGGCAACCTGCTTTTATACAACTCGAAGCGCTTTTCCACGGAATGTGCTTGGTCTATAAAGTGCTCTACAATATCAGGTTTATAATCCTCAAAGAATTTACGTTTAATCTCAAATACCACGTCCCAAATTTGTTTCTTCACTTCTTTCGGTAGGTAAGAGAAATTGCTCTCTACTGCCGCATCCTTCCCAATTAAAGAAAAGCTACTCTGAAATATTCGTCCCTCATTACTTATCGAGCTAATCCAATAGTCTTGTACCAAAACCCCTAAATCGGAGTGTAAATAACTGAGGTCGTATTCCAAAACTCCTCCGTCAACACTCCAAGTACACGTTATTATTCTATCATTTTCTATCATATTTATTATTGTTCAACTCTGCAATGCGCTCAGCTGCACTCATTCCTGTCAGGCGGTCAAGTTCAGCATATCGGGCCTTTGCAGCAGCGGCAGCGTTTTTACGCCGAGCTTCACTGAGGGCCTTCGCAATGTCTTTATCAGAACTATTCATATTATTATGAGTAAAAAGGTATGACAAATAATTCAACAAAGCAAGTCTTGCAAAATATTTCGGTTTGCGTGGCTTACTCAAATATACTACGTTGGTAACTATCGGCAAAAGAGATGTTATCAGATAGTACTTACGCGCTAATACCGCAGCTCCCCCGCCGCCACGCGCAGCGTCACACCCGGCTTGGCGGTGAGGTAGCCGGCTACCTGGGCCGCGTAGCCGCTCTGCGCGAGCTGCTGCACCAGGGCTTCGGCCGATTCGGGGGGGGTAAGGAGCAGCATCCCGTTGCCCATGTTCCAGTAGAGGTAGGCGGTTTCCGCCGAAATGCCGCCGATTTCGCAGAGGCGCTGCATGGCGGGTAGGGGCGGAAACAGGTTGTCGAGCACCGCGCCGAGGCCGTTTTTGAGCACTCGCTTGAAGTTGTCGGCCACGCCGCCGCCCGTGATGTGCGCCGCGCCGCGCAGGGGTAGGCCGGCATCGAGCACTGCCGTGAGGGCGGGCGCGTAGATGAGCGAGGGCGCGAGCAGGGCCGCGCCCCAGGTGGGGTGCTGGTCGGCATCGGGGCCATCGTAGGGGGTAGCGTGCCACTGGTCGCCGAAGAGGCGCTGCAACGTCTTGCGGGCCAGCGAGTAGCCGTTGGAGCGGAAGGAGGGCGAGCGCAGGGCCACCACCGCATCGCCGGCCTGCGCCGTGGCCCCGCTCAGCGGCTGCGCCAGGCTGGGGTGCAGCACGCCGATGGCCGTGGAGCACCAGTTGAAGTTCATGCGGGCACCGGGGAAGCCGCCGATGCGTGAGCCCAGCTCCGCGATTTCGCCGCCGGTAATGGCTATTTTCGAGAACATGCAGGCATCGTGCAGGCCGCGCATCATCTCGTCAACTACATCATAGTCAAGCGTATTAACATCGATAATATTCGACAGGTTAGTAGGCACGAAGCCGGCGGCGATGAGGTCGTCGGCCGTCATGGCTACCAGGTCGTAGCCCAGCGTATCGTATTTGTCGAGGCGCTCGGCCAATTCAATCTTGGTCCCGATGCCATCGGAGCTGATGCCCAGGCGCTCCTGACCGAAGCGGATTTCGTTCGAGAAGCCGCCGTCGAGGCCGCGCGCGGGCTCGCCAGGTAGGCCAGCGCGGGTAGCGAAGGTTTTTTTCGACCAGTTGTAGGCGTTTTTCGAGGCGGCGTTGCCGAGGTCAATGGAGTAGCCGGCGTCGGGGGTTTGCGGGTTGTTCATGCGGGTCGCCTCACCCCGCGGCCCCCCTCTCCGGGGGAGAGAGGGAGCCAAGGCGGCGCGAGCGTAGTTAAATTAGGATTGATAATTAAGTACTACTGACAGAAACAAAATGTAGTCCTTTGGCCTGCCTTTTTCCGCAGGAGAGGGGTAGGGTGCACCAGGGAGAGCGACCAATTCGGGTAATAATTTAAATCTCTATTTGTGTGGGCAGCCCAGCTACGAGCTTGTAGGGTAGATAATATTCTTCTGCGGCACCGAAAAAAAGCGTTATCGTATAGCCCTGTGGAAGAGCCTTTCTGATATAAACCCTCGTGCCCGGACCTAATTTAAAAACGTAGCGCTGGCTCAGCGTATCAGCTGGCTTCCGGTAAACGGGCGTAGGATTTTCCAGTACTTTGAAACGAGGATTAGCTGAATTTTGCAGCACTTCGGCTATAGCAACCGGCTTTGCTGGCACCACTTTTTTCGGCGCGAGTTGCTGCCCCTTCACCGATTCGACAATCCTAAGCCAGCCAGTAGCAACAAGCATTTCATGGCTCTTCAATGCTCGGTCGGCAGCGGGGCTTTAGCGCTCACCGAGGGTACTTTATCCACGATGCGGTGGCTCTGGCGCTCTTCCTGGATGTGGCGCAGATACTTGGTCACGTCGCCGGTGGGGTACTTGCCGGTGAAGCAGGCGAAGCACGAGCCGCCGTGGCCTTTCTCCTCGGAAAACAAATCCTGCAAGTCGCTTAAATCCTGGTAGATAACCTTATCGGCCTCGATGTAGCGGCAGATTTCGTCCTCCGTGTAGTTGGCGGCAATCAGCTCCGTGCTCATGGCCATGTCGATGCCGTAGATGCAGGGCGACACGATGGGCGGCGCGCTCGAAATGAAGTACACCTCGGCCGCGCCCGCCTCGCGCAGCAGGCGCACGATGCGCCGCGAGGTGGTGCCGCGCACGATGCTGTCGTCCACCACGGCCACTTTCTTACCCTCCACAAACGCCTTGATGGGGTTGAGCTTCTTCTTCACCACGTCTTCGCGCCCGGCCTGGGTCGGCACGATGAACGAGCGGCCCATGTGGTTGTTTTTCACCATCGCCCGGCGGTAGGGCACGCCGATGGCTTCGGCCAGCCCGGAGGCGGCGAAGTAGCCGCTGCTGGGCACGTCAATCACCATATCGGGTTTCAAGCCAGCATCTACTACCTTGCGGGCCAGCACTTTACCTAGCCGCACGCGCTCACGTGCCACCAGGCGGCCGTGAATGGTCGAGTCTTCGCGGGCAAAATAAATCTGCTCGAACGCGCAAAACGCCTTGGGCAGCGCATAGGGATTTTTGAAATGAACCTGAAAGTTATTGTCAATAAACACGGCCTGGCCGGGGCCGACATCCTTCACAAACTCAAAGTCGAGGTAGTCGAAGCAGGTACTTTCCGAGGCAAAGGCGTACACCGGGCCGTCGGGCGTGTCGCGCCTACCCATCACCAGCGGCCGGATGCCCAGCGGGTCAGTAAACGCCAGCAGGCCATGCCCGGCAATGATGGTGACAGTGGCGTAAGCGCCCTTCACCAGCTCCTGGGTCGTCTCCACGGCGTCGAAAATATCGACTACCGAGAGGCTGTCCAGGTTCTTCACGCGCAGCTCCGAGGCGAAGGTGTACATGATGAGTTCCAGGTCGTTAGTCGTCTTGGGCAGCACGTGGTACTTCTCGTGCAGCAGCTTGGCCACGTCGCGGAAGTTGATAACGTTGCCATTATGCACCATCGCCAGCCCAAAAGGGTAGCTCGTGGTGAAGGGCTGCGCCAGGTCCGAATCGTTGGCGCCCTGCGTGGTGTAGCGCACGTGCCCGATACCGGTGTTGCCGGTCAACTTCTTGGTATGCTTGGGTTTAAATACGTCGTTGACCAGTCCCTGCCCCTTGTGCAGGTGAAAAGCGTCGCCGTCAAACGTGGCAATGCCGGCGGCATCCTGCCCCCGATGCTGAAGGGCGGTGAGGCCGATAATCATATCGCCCACCACGCGTTCAGGGCCGTGAAAACCTACGATGCCGCACATAATTTAATTATGAATTATAAATTGGTTGGGAAGGGCGAGGGGGGTAGGAACTGTCATTGCGAGCCTGCGAAGCAATCTTTCCTTGTCGGCTACTAACATCAGCGGGGCGTGAAGGAAAGATTGCTTCGCAGGCTCGCAATGACAGATGGCAACTCATTTCTTATTTAGTAAACCAGCTAACGTTTCGGCGTATAAAACGTGCTCCACGGCCAGGCCGCGGCGCTGTACCTCGGCCAGGGTAGTGGCTCCTACCAAATTTACAACGCGCTGGGCCAGAATGGGTCCGGTGTCCAGGCCTTCGTCCACGAAGTGAACCGTTATCTTAGTTTCTGTCAGGCGATTATCAAAGGCCCATTCATAAGCGTGCAAGCCCTGGTGCTGGTGCGTATCGGCGGGGTGAATGTTGACGATGCGGCTCGCGAAGGCCCGCACGAAAGCCGGCGACAGCACCCGCATATAGCCCGCCAGCACCACGTAATCGGGCCGATAATCCCGCAGAATATCAACCACTTCCAGGTCAAATTCCTCGCGCTTACGGCCTTTCGAAGGCAGGCTGGCGGTGGGCAGGCCCAGACCAGCGGCGGCAGCGAGGCCGGGCGCGGCCGGGTCGTTGCTGAATACCACGGCTACCTCTGCCAGGCCCCGCAGCGCGCCTGCGCGCACGGCTTCGGCCAGCGCCAGCATATTGGAGCCGCGCCCCGAGAGCAGGATGGCCAGGCGCGCCACCCTACCCCCCGCTGGCGGCGGCAAGGCATTGGGTGGCTGGGCTGCTTCGGGCGCGCTGTTTATCACCTTAGTAGGCGCTCGTTTCGAGCAGGGGGGTAGGCCGCTGGCCGATGTCGGGGCGCACGTATTTATCCTGAAAATACACTAGCTCGGCTTCGGCGTAGGCCAGTTGCACGGCGGTGGGCAGGTCGGGGCCGTGCGACACCAGCACCGCAACCCGGCCGCCATTGGTCAGCAGCTCGCCGTCCGTTTCGCCCGGCTTCACGCCGCCCAGGTACAGCTGCGTACCCTGCCCCTGGTTGCCAATGCCATGAATTGGGAAGCCCGTCGGAAATCCCGCCGCCGGGTAGCCGCCCGAAACCAGCACCAAGCCCACGAACGCGCCGGGGCGCTGCCGCGTCACGGTCTGGGCCAGGCTGCCATCGAGCGTCGCCACAATCAATTCCAGCAAACTGCTTTCCAAGGCGGGCAGAATCACTTCGGCCTCCGGGTCGCCGAGGCGCACGTTGTATTCGAGCAGCTTGGGGCCGCCGGGCGTGAGCATCACGCCGAAATACAGAAAGCCCACGAAGTCAAACGGCTCGCTTTGCAGGCCGCGCAGGGTAGGGTCAATAATATCTCGGCGAATGGCGGCCAGCCAGTTATCATCCAGAAACGGCACTGGGCAATACGCGCCCATGCCGCCGGTATTGGGACCTTCATCGTTGGCTAGCAGCTGCTTATGGTCCTGGGCCGGGGCCAGCAGCCGGATGCGGTTGCCATCAGTGAGGCCAATGAGGCTAACCTCGGGGCCGGTGAGCTTTTCTTCGAGCAGGAAGCTAAACCAGCCCTCGTACAGCGCCCGCAGCTCCGTAAGAGCGGCCGTAGCCTCAGCCACCGAGCTGCACACGTACACGCCCTTGCCGGCGGCCAGCCCATCGAATTTTACCACTACTTGGCCTTGCAATTCTTCGGCTTTGACTTGCGCTTCGGCAAACTGGTCACTGCGGTAGCTCCAGGCGCGGGCCGTGGCAATGCCGTGGCGGCGCATGAAGTCCTTACTCCACACCTTCGAGCTTTCGAGGGTAGCCGCCTGCCGCCGCGGGCCGAATACGCGGATATCGGTATCGAGAAAATAATCGGCCACGCCGGCGGCGAGCGGCGCTTCCGGCCCTACCACTAGCAGCTTGACCTGCTGTTCGTTGCAGAAGCTTTTGATGGCCGGAAAGTCGAGCGCGCTGATGTCCGGCACGCTGCCGGGGATGCCGGCGTTGCCGGGCAGCACGTGCACGGTCGCGCCGTCCTGGCGGAGCTTGATAGCCAAGGCGTGCTCACGGGCACCGGAGCCAAGGAGGACGAGATTCATAGAAGTCATTTAGCGCAGAGTTTCGCAGAGTAAGCAAAGTTTCGCAAAGGTGGTTAAGTACTCAGCAAGACGCTGCCAGCTTTGCGAAGCTTTACACTAAAAAATTACAACCCTTTCAACTCAGTGTCAGCCGCTTTCAGCTTGGCTTTCGTGGCCAGAATATCGTGGCGCAACCGCTCGCGCAGGCGCGGCGTGTTTAGGGCGCGCAACGCCGCCTGGGCCGCGTTATCGGGGCGCACCACCGTCAGGTTAGGCGTGCCGCTGGGCATGATGACTGACGAATTCAGGTTCATGGCCAGCTCGGCGTAATCCTTCCACGGCGGGCAGCTGATAACGGGCACGTTCACATTAGCCGCCAGCGCGCCGCCAAGACCGTTGCTGAGGCCGGCCACGGCGATAAGCACGCCCGGCTCAATGGAGCGGTTCCAGACTTCGGCCATCGGGCCGATTTCCTCGCCGTTTTTGTGGGCCGAACACACCCGCAGCTGGGTGAATACCTCGTAGCCCTCGAAGAACGAGCGGATTTTCTGGCAGTGCTCCTTGTCGGCGGGCGAGCCCATCACGATGTTCACCCAGGCATCCTTCATAATGCCGGCTTTTACCAGGTTGCTAACCAGGCGGTTGGCGACGTTGCCGCCGGTGGCGGTTTCGTCGGCCGTGGCCAGGGGATGGCCTACGATGCGCTGGAAGATGTCGAGGTAGCGGTTGGTGGCTTCCTGGGCTACTTCGGGGGTGAGGGCTCGGGGGTATTTACCGTCTTTCTTATTGGCAATCAGCCACTGGCGCACGTACTCCTTGTCCATCTGCTCGGCACCTTCGGGATTCTTGGCGTAATCCTCGGCGCTCCAGAAGCGCGACGAGTCGGGCGTGTGGATTTCGTCAATCAGAATCAGCTCGCCGTTCAGCAGGCCGAACTCATACTTGGTATCCACCAAAATGATGCCCTGCGAGGCCAGCAAATCGGAGCCGACTTTGAACAGCTCCAGTGCCTTTTCAGCCATCTTATCGTACAGCTCCTGGTTCACCCAGCCCTCGCTCACGAGGTTTTCGGGGGTGATTTCGCGGTCCGACTCCTCCTTGGTGGTCGGCGTCACGATGGGGGTAGGGAACTGCTGATGCTTGGTGAGGCCGTCGGGCACGGTTACACCCGAAAACGTGCGCTGGCCCTTCTGGTAGCCGCGCAGCATGGAGCCGGTGATGTAGTTGCGTACAATCATCTCGACCTTAATCGGTTGTGCTTCCTTCACCAGCATGGCATTGGCATCAATCAGCGCCTTCACGTGGTTGGGGATGATGTGGGCCGTTTTCTCAAACCAGAAGTTGGCCAGCCCGTTGAGCACCGCGCCCTTGTGGGGAATGGCGGTTTCAAGCACCGAGTCGAAGGCCGAGAGGCGGTCGGAAACCACGATGAGACGGGTTTGGTCGTCGATGCGGTAGCTGTCGCGGACTTTGCCGCGGTGCAGGAGTTGGAGCTGGGGGGTAGCGAAGTGCGGGAGCGTGTTCATACCGAATAAATTAGACGTGGGTAGCAGGCGCGCTAACCTCCTGCGCCCGGTGGGTGAGATGAGTAACTATGTTTTTGAAAATGGCCAGGCCCTCCCCCTCATCCTTCAGCTCGCCACGGCGCTTTTTCATCCCCCAATCGGGGTGGTTGCAGCCGGCCAGATAGGCTTCGGGGTGCGGCATGAGGCCAAAAATGTGGCCCGTGGGGTCGGTGAGGCCGGCGCAGTTGAGGTCGGCTCCGTTGGGATTCAGGGGGTAGGTGCCAGTTTCGAGGTCGTCGTGGCCGGCATAAGTCAGGCAGTTTAAGCCTTGAGCCACAATACGTTCGCGGGTGGCCGCATCGGGCACTACCAGGCGGCCTTCGCCGTGGCGCACGGGCACTTCAAACGAAGTAAGCTCCTTCAGGAAGGGCGTTTTGGCCAGCGGGTTCACCGCGAGGCGCACCCAGCGGTCCTCGTAGCGGCCGCTGGCGTTATGCGTCAGCGTCACCTCGGGCTCGAAGTTACCGCCCAGGTTGGGCAGCAGGCCCAGCTTCACCAGCACCTGAAAGCCGTTGCAGATGCCCAGCACAAACTTGCCGGCGGCCACAAACTCACGGATGTCGCTGAGCAGCGTGCGGCCCGCGGCCCCGGTCTGGCGGTAGCGCAGCTTGTTGGCCAGCACCACACCCGAGCCCAGGTCGTCGCCAAACGAAAAGCCGCCCGGAAAATTCAGAATATCAAAATCGTGGATGCTCACCCGGCCGTGCAGCACCTCGTTGAGGTGCACGATGGTGGGCACGCCGCCCGCCAGGCGGTAGGCCGCCGCCATTTCCTCTTCGCAATTTATTCCGAAGCCGGTTAAAATCAACGCCTTGGGCGTTGCTTGCTCGGTGCCTGTTCCTTGGCTGGCTGCTTCGTTTATCATCTCAGCTACTCCCACTTGTTAATTGCTAAATGATACTTGTTAACTGATTGCCGTGGCTGGCTCCAAACCAATTGTCTGGTTAACCGGCCCATTAGTCCAGGCGGCGCGCAGGTAGGTGGTATTCAGGCTCAGTAGCTCCGTGGCCTGGTGGCGCACGCGCAGCTGGCCATCGGCCGTGACGCGGCCCAGGCGGGTAGCGCGTTCCTCCAGAATACTTTCGAAGGCTACCACGTCCTCGGGCGCTATACTTACCACGAAGCGCGAGGGCGACTCGCTGAATAACAGCGCGTTCACCGATAGCTCGGGGGGTAGGCCGCTCAGGTCCAGCTCCGCCCCTACCCCCTCGCGGCCGAAGGTGCATTCGGCCAGCGTCACGGCGAGGCCGCCGTCGCTGAGGTCGTGGCTGCTTTGGATGAGCTGCTGGTCGTTGGCCTCGCCTACGAGGGTGTAGAGCGCCTTGGCTTTGGCAAAATCAACCTGGGGTACGTTGGCCCCCAGCTCGTTATAGAGCTGGTAGAATTCCGAGCCGCCCAACTCGTCGTAAGTTTCACCGAGGAGGTACACCACGTCGTCGGCCTGCTTGAAATCAGAGGTAACTACCTGGCGCACATCGGCTACCTTGGCCGTCATCGAGTAGAGGACCGTGGGCGGCACTGAGATTTTCACTCCGTCGGCCTTGAAGTCGTTCTTCATCGAATCCTTGCCGCTGGTGAGCGGGATGCAGTAGGCGGCGCAGGCATCGCGCAGGGCCTGGCACATCTGCACCAGCTTAGCGAGCTTCTGCTTGCCATCGGGGTTTACGATGGGGTCGTACACCGAGTCGGGCACGCAGAAATTGTCGTTCACCGACCAGAAGATATTGTCGCCCGGCGTGAGGTTGGGCAGCTTGCCGCCCACCGAGATAATCTGCCGCACGGCCTCGTCAAACGAGCCGGCCGACATTTGATACGCATCCAAATCGCCCAGGCGGGGTAGGATGCCGTTGCTCACGGCCACGCCCTCCCAGCTCTCGAAATTGAAGCGCACCACTGCGGCATCCTGCGGGGCCTGACCAGTGGCCCCCATGAGAGGCTTCACAATGGTGCGGCCCTTCACCTCGTGATCGTACTGCCGGATAACCGACTCGCGCGAGCAGATATTGAGCGAACCCAACAGCTTCAGCAGCACGTCGTTATAATCCAGCGCGGCGGGCAGAACCGGCTCCTGCGCGGCGGGTTTCACGTGCTCGGCCAGCAGGGTTTTGCGCGGTACGCCCTCGTGCAGAAACTCCAGCGAAATGCCGGCAATGGGCTTGCCATCAAACAGCACATCGAGCGAACCCTCGGCGTTGAAGAAGCCAATGTCGGTCAATTCGACTTCCATTTCGCGGCCCAGCGCCAGCAGCTCGTCCAGCTTGGCGGGCTCCACGGCGAGCGTGAAGCGCTCCTGCGACTCGCTCAGGAAAATCTCCCAGGGCTTGAGGCCAGGGTATTTGAGGGGCACTTTTTCCAGTTCCACCACTGCGCCACCGGGGATGAGCGCCAGCTCGCCGATGCTCGACGAAAGGCCGCCCGCGCCGTTGTCGGTGCTGCACCGGATGAGGCCGCGCCGGGTGGCGATAATCAGGAAATCCATCGCCAGCTTTTGGGTGATGGGCGAGCCGATTTGCACGGCCGTGGCGGGCGCAGCCTCGTCCAGCTCAATGCTGCTGAACGTCGCGCCGTGGATGCCGTCCTTGCCCACCCGGCCGCCCGCCATGATGATGCGGTCGCCGGGCAAAATCACCTTTTCCCAGCTGTCTTTGCCGTCCAGCTGCATGGGCATTACCGCGCCGGTGCCGCAGTACACGAGCGGCTTGCCCCGGTAACGGTCATCGAAAATGATAGCGCCGTTAACGGTCGGCACGCCCGACTTATTGCCGCCGTCCTCAATGCCCTTGCGCACGCCCTCAAAAATGCGGCGCGGGTGCAGCTGGCCGGTCAGTAGCGGCCCGTCGTAATCAGGGTTACCAAAGCACAACACGTTGGTATTGAACAACAAGCGCGCGCCGCCTATGCCAGTCGCCAGCGGGTCGCGGTTGTTGCCCAAAATGCCCGTGATGGCCCCGCCGTAGGGGTCGATGGCCGAGGGCGAGTTATGCGTTTCGACCTTCCACACGAACAGCGACTCGGGGTTGATGCGCACCGCGCCGGCATTGTCCGAAAACACCTTGATGAGCCAGTCGTTGCCGTTGGCGCGCAGCTGCCTATCTACCTCACTGGTAGCGCCTTTGATGAAGGTTTTGAATAGCCCGTCAATCTCTTCCTCCGCGCCCGTTTCCAGGTTTTTATATTTGATAAGGGCGCTGAATTCCTTGTGCTTGCAATGCTCCGACCAGGTTTGGGCCAGAATTTCCAGCTCGCAATCAGTAGGGTCGGCGGGCAGGCCCAGCCCTACCCGCTCCTCGCGCAGCGAAGCCTGGGCAAAATGGTCGCGGATGGCCTGCATTTCGGGCAGGTTGAGGGCGTACACATTGTCTTTCGACAGCTGCAAAAGCTGCTCGTCGCTCAGGCCGCCGAGCACGATGGTTTCGGTGCGGGCATCGGCCCCGCCGCCGGGGCGCGGGGTGTAGTCACGAATGCCGTCAGCCACCGCGCCCGTTTCAAACCTGTTAATCAACTTGTTGCCCAGCAGTTCTTCGGCCAGCTTGCGCAGGTCGGCGGGGGGTAGGGCATTCTCCAGGAAATAGATTCGCTTCGAGAAAATATGCTGCGTACGGATATCAATCGGCTCGTTCAGGAAATCGCCGAGCGCGTTCTGGGCCGAGGTGCCTTCGTCGTCCGTCACGCCGGGGCCTTTGGCCACCAGGATATAGCTTTTAAAACCGGCCGGCGCGGCTACCTGGTCGATGGCGACGGTGTGCAGCACGGGGTCTTGCAGGCAGGCGGCGGCGAAGGCCGTGACTTGCGCGGCGCTGAGGCCGGGGTAGCGCACGGCGTAGAGCGCCGCGCTGCGCACCTGCCCGGTTGTCAGGCCGAGGTGGCGGGCCGCGTCGGCGGCCACGCGCTGGCTGTCGCCGTCGTGCCGGCCGGGTTGGAGGGTAAGGAGGATGGAATGCTGGTTGGTTTCCAAACGGGAAGGACGAGCCTGGGGCCGCCCGTTAAACGTTATGTAGCCCGGATTTTCAATCCGCGACCCCTTCTATTTCCTGCTTCGCGGACTGAACGCCCGCGCTACTTCGAGTCCGGCCGACTGCCGGGCTTCACGGCCGGAATCCCGGCCAGGTGTTGCGGCACCGCATCGGCCGCAAACACGGCCGCCCGCACCGGCAACAGCGCAAAGTTCGGGAACGGAAGCTGCGCCGCACCATTCGTCCGGTCAATTAAGGAGGCCACTGCCAGTACTTCGACCCCCATTTCGCCCAAAACGCGGGCTACTTCGAGGGTGCTTTTGCCCGTCGTAACTACGTCTTCGGCAATAACTACCCTATCGCCGGGGGCCAGCGTGAAGCCACGCCGCAAAATCATTTCGCCATTCGCATCGCGCTCCGTAAAAAGTGATGGCACGCCGAGTTGGCGCGCCAGTTCGTAGCTCACCACTACGCCGCCCATCGCTGGGCCTACCACCACATCGGGCATAATACCAGCGTCGCGCAGGCGCTTGGCGAGCACCGCCATCGCGGGCGCGGCCAAATCAGGCTTGCGCAAAAAGCGGGCGCATTGCACGTAAGTATCAGAATGCAGCCCCGACGAGAGCTTGAAATGCCCGCTTAGCAGCGCGCCTTCGGCGCGCAGCTGCGCTTCGATAATGCTGGCGACTTCGGCGGGGGGTAGGCCGGGGGTGAGTTGTTGGGTATTATCCATTCAAAGAGGAAAGAAGAACGTCATGTTAAACGTGGCTGAAGCATCTTGGGCGCTTCAGCCACGTCAGCCGACAATTCTGACAAGATGCTTCACTGCGTTCAGCATGACGTTCTTTTAGTTTATTTTTATGCTATCACCGGCCGGTGCGCATTTATCTCGTTCATCAACTCCCGCGCCGCATCGCCCGCATCTTCCGCCTGCCAAATGCTGCGCGAGGCGTTAATCAGCAGCCCAGTACCATCAGCAAATAAGCCGGCCGCCAGCACGGCGGCTAAATCGCCGCCCTGCGCGCCGATGCCGGGCACCAGAAACCACTGCGCCGGGCACAGCTGCCGCAGCCGGCCCAGCGCCGCCGCGTCGGTTGCGCCAGCTACTAGGCCGATGTTGCCGTGCGTGGAATCCAAACCGGCCAGCATTTTGGCGGTGAAGTCGCTCACCGGCTCACCAGATTGCAGCACGGCGTCCTGCACGGCCGACTTATTCGAGGTTTTCGCCAGGGCAAACACAAACTTGCCGGGCCGAGCGAAGGGCACCACCGCATCGGCCCCCATGTAGGGGTTCACGGTCACGGCATCGGCTCCTACCACGTCGTAGGCAAACTGCGCGTAGTGCATGGCCGTGTTGGCGATGTCGCCAAACTTACCGTCCAGAATAATCGGGATGCCCTCGGGCACGGCGGCCACCACTTGGCGCAAGAGCTGCGTGCCATTGCCCCGGCTCAGGAAAAAGGCCAGGTTAGGCTTGAAAGCGGCAGCGTAGGGCGCGGTTTCGGCGATGACCTGGGGTAGGCGGCGCGTCACGTCTTCGTCCGAGCCGGTGGGGTCGAGGCCCACGCAGAGCAGCGTATTGGCCTGGGCAACGCGGTGGAGGAGCTTTTGCATAGTAGCAAGATGTAACGTGGACTCTGTGAATTCGCGCGTGGCAACGTTCGGGTGATACTGTGCGCGGGCTCGCAGCGTCCGCGCTCCAAACCGGGTAAAAACAAGAGCGCCCGGCTGGGCCGGGCGCTTTGTAGTCAGTTGCTTAAATAACGTTGTCGCGGTTAATCAGGAAGGGCACGCACTCGCGGATGTCCGTCTGGGCCAGGATGAACTGCGCAACGCGCGCCATCCCTACCCCCGCGCCGCTGTGCAGCTTCACGTCGTGCTCCTCGTGGAAGCTCAGGTACCACTCGAAATCTTCGAGCTTCATGCCCTGGCGAATGAGGCCGGCCAGCATCGAGCTGGTTTCCAGCTTGTGGCGCAGCTTGGCCCCGTCAAACTCCCGCTCGGCCGAACCAGCCGACTCGCCGGCGAGGGGTAGCAGCAAGTCGCTGCTGTTCACCACGCGGGGGTCGTCGTCGTTGTTGCGCATGTTGAAGAACTTGATGTCGGCCGGGTAGTGGGTGATGAAAATTGGGCCCTCCAGCTCAGTCAGGCGGTTCTCCTCGGCCGCGCCCAGGTCGTCGCCCCACTGCAAGTCGGGGAAGCCGTTCGGCTTCAGCAGCTCAATCGCCTCGGCGTAGGTTTTACGCTTGAAAGTCAGGTCGATAATATCCAGCGGGTCGCGGCCGAACAGGGCCAGCTCCTTAGCGCACTTGATGGCTACCTCGCGGGCGGCGCTGTGCACGATGCCGGCCAGGTGGCCCAGCAGCTCGTCGAGGTCGCCGATATGCTCAATCTCAAACAGGGTGAACTGCGCCAGGCGGCGGTTGTCGGCGTTCAGCTCCTTGCGGAAGCTCTGGATTTCGCCGCACACGCGGCCGCCTTCCACGGCCTGGGTCAGCATCTCGATGTAGAGCTGATTGCTCTGCGGCAGGAACATCTTCTTGCCGTCGTACCAGTCCAGGGTAAACAGGGTGTCGGTATTTTCGCAAGCGCCGGTTACGCCCACGATGTGGGGCATGTTGTGAACCGTCACAAAGCCCTGCTCCTCACAGTATTTGCGCGCGCCGCGCATCATCGAGTCCCACACCTTTATCACGGCCATGCGCTTGGGGTCGGTGCTCAGGTTGCGGTTGCCGGCGTGGGCGGCGGTAGAGGAAACGGTAGCGGCGGCTACTTTCGGGGAAAGCGTGTTGGTATCCATAATGGAGTTGATGAGGGGAATTTGTAGTTGAGAAAAACTAAAAAAAACCTGAAACCTTAAAACCTTCACGCGCCGGCCGGGCACAAAAAAACCGCTTCAAACGAATGAAGCGGTGAATCAAAAAAACGAAACGAAAAGCGAATCACAGAACGACTGAAAAACGGGGCCAACGGCCTTCCGGTCTTCTCGCAGAACGGCTTGTTCGGCCGTCCCACGCTTCATCCACTGGTGGTTGAGTGCGTTCACGATGCAAAATTACGCGCTCCTTTTTAGCGGCCATGTTATCATTTACAAAAAACCTTTTGCCAGTCTTGAGCAAAAAAATATTTTCTGCGGCAGACCAGGATTTTAGGCCCTTTTAGGGCATCGCTGGCAGGTTAAAAAAAAGTTGCGGCTAGTCCGTCGTTTGCGTCTGTCAGGGAGGCTAGCGTAACTTTGGCTCTTTACTTCGGTAATGTCGCCCGCGCTGACTATTTCAGCCTAAGTGCATTACGAACGAAAAAGGCCGCCGCTCCTGCTGGGAGCGGCGGCCTTTTTTATTGACCAAAACAGCGCGACGAGCCTATTTAAACGCCTCATTCAGCACGCCCGCCAGCCGGATGCCGGCCTGCTGAATGCGCTGCTTCAGCTCGTCGGCGTGGGCGGGGTAGTAGCGAAAGTCGGGATTCGGATTCTGGGCCGCCTCGGCGTAGAGCTGGCCGGCGATGGTGTACGACTCGAAGAGCCAGTCGGCGGGGTCGGCCGTGGCCTGCCAGGTCTTGATAAGGGGGGTAGGCACGGCGCTGTCCTGCTGGCCCAGCTCGGTGTAGGTGAGGCCCTGGTAATCAAGCAGACCGCTGTCCCAGAGGCTGTGCAGGTTGGTATCCTTGCCCCGATAAGTCATTTTGATGTCGTTACCGCCCTTGTCTTCGGCCCGCCCGGTGTGCATGGGCTGGTGCATGTCGCCCACGATATGCACCACGAAGGTGAGCGCCTCGGCCCGTTGCGCCTTGTTCAGCGCCGGGTCTTTCATCTCCTTTATTTTCATCAATAAGACATTATATGCATTGGGCGTAGTCTGCGCTTTCACGACTTGCAGATACTGGTCGTGGCCCAGGCCCATCGCCGTGTTCACG
This sequence comes from Hymenobacter psoromatis, assembly GCA_001596155.1. Lineage (NCBI taxonomy): Bacteria > Pseudomonadati > Bacteroidota > Cytophagia > Cytophagales > Hymenobacteraceae > Hymenobacter > Hymenobacter psoromatis. The sequence goes on from CP014771.1 coordinate 3,161,364, forward strand.
TAGTGCCAGGGCGCGGTATCCTTGTACTCGGGCAGGTAGCGCATCTCGTCGGGCAGGGTGCTGACCATCGCCAGCGACTGCGTGCCGAGCAAGGCGGCCACCTGGCGGCGCGCCTTTTCAGTGAGGTGGTTTTCGGCGATAATGCCGATGGCGCGGTGGCCTTCCACGCCCCAGGCCCGGCCGGCCAACGGCAGCGCTGCCCACAAAGCCAGCGCAAACAACAGTTTTTTCATCAGTAAAGCAAGGGTAGCAAAGCGCAAGAACACCGCCACCGGCCCCGCAGTTGCAGCCCGCCGGTTACGGTTGCGGGAAGCCGATTAGTCTTCAGCAAAAATCTCGGTCCATTCCAGGGCCAGTCCGGGCACGGTGGCGACCGAAATAAGCCCCGGTTCGATATATTCCCCAGCCAGCTTATACTGGTCGTTATCAAGCACGTAGGCCGTTATAGTTTTCATGCCCGGATACACCATCCAGTACTCGCGCACGCCACTTTCCTCGTAGAGGTCAAACTTGGTTTTGGTATCGCGGGCCGTATTGCCGGGCGACACGATTTCGATAATCCAATCGGGCGCGCCCAGGCACCCCCGGTCGTCCAGCTTAGTCAGGTCGCAAACCACGCAGATATCAGGCTGCACGACGGTGGTAATCTGCTGGTCGCCATTTACACCGCCCGTAGTCAGGCGCACATCAAATGGCGCGATATAGACTTGGCACTTCTTACCCTTCAAAAACTGACGGATATTGGCAGCCATATTGAGCGCGTACACCTGATGCAAACGGCTTGGTCCTGCCATAGGCTGCATTAAACGACCTTTGATAAGCTCCACGAACTCGTCAAATTTCCAGGTCAGATAATCGGCGTAAGTATAGCTTTTGCTTAGGTCAAGCTGCGAAAATTGCGTGATGGGTTCCATAATTGAAGCCGGCTAGTGCTAGCGTAAAGATATCCCTACCCCCCTTAAAATTCCACGTGCAGGCGCACGGCCACGATATGCACCGGCCCCGGCAGGCGGTTGGTGTTGTAGCCGGGGTTAATCACAATCTGATAGTCGGGGCTGATGGCGGCGTGGTAGCGCGGAAAATCGAAACTATAATAGATTTCGCCGATGTATTCGAGGCCGTAGGCGAGCTGGCCATCGCCGAGGATGAAGCCCGAGCCGCCGGCGGCCAGGTAGGCGCGGTGCGCCGCCGAGAGGCCATTCGCCACGACCGCCGCGCCGAGGCGGTCGGTGGGCCGGTGCCAGCGCGTGCCGGTGCTGGTGAGGCCCAGGCTCAGGCTGCGGTCAATTTCGGTGAAGGCCCAGGTTTCGTTGTGGCCGTCGTTGTAGCTGAAGCGGCCGAATGCGCCGACTTCCTTGCTTAATTCTTGTTCCGCATTGATGATGAAGCCGTATTTGGTGCGGCGGTCGGCGCGCACGGCCGTCACGTCGGGACCATCGGGGCCGGCTTCCTGCACGGCCAGCCGGTAGCTGCCCATCGCGGCCTGGTTGCGGAAGCCCAGTAGCCGCACCGCCCCTGGGTGGCCATTCAGGATGAAGGGCTTAGTCAGCTCGGCGGTCAGGGCCTGGGCCTTGGCGTAGTTGTAGTCGAGGGTAGGGCCGTTGGCATCAGCGGGCATGGCCCCTACCCCGGCGCGCAGGGCCAGGGCGGGCGTAATGTACTCCAGCACCGCGCCCACGGTGTAGCCGCGCACGTTGGCGGGGTAGTCCCAGGAGCCGGCGCTCATCAGGCTCCAGTTGAAAAACTGCGTGCGTGGGTCGTGCGCGTAGCTATTTTGGTCGAAGTAGTCGGCCACGCTGAACTTGCCCACGTTCAGGGCCAGGTAGTGGGTCGGGCGTCGGCCGGCCACCTCGTTGAGGTCGTCGGGAAAATCTTCCGTTTCTGAATTCAGCGCCCAGATTTGGCGCACGTAGAGCCGGGCCAAATAAAGCTGCGGGGAGGGGTCGCCGATGCGGAAGGTTTCGCCGTTGGGCGCGCCGCCGATGCCGGTGGCCCCGCTCAGGCCGCTGCCGCCGGCCACCTCGGGGTTGAAATACACGGCCGCGTTTTTCCACAGCCGCCGCCCGATGAAGAGCGTGCTGGTGAACGAGAGCTTGGCGTTTTCGCGGGCCAGCAAGCTGTGGTCGCCCGCGTAGCGCGGGCTCAAATCCTGGTGCCACTGCTGAATAAGCGTCTGCTGGAAGTGCAGGCTCCAGCCATCATCGTCGCGGTGCACGGCATCGGGGGCCGAGGCAGCGGCGGGTGTTTGGGCGGGCAACGTGGAAGCGGGCGGCGTCACCTGGCCCTGCCCAAAAGCGGCCTGCGCCAGCAGGCCCAGAGCGGCCACGGTCAGCGCCCGCGCATAATAAAAAGTCATTCAATCAAAAAGGTGAGCCATACGGACAATCCACGCTCCGCAAAAGTACGCTCCCTACATAAGCCAAATTAGAATTTCATTAATAATTCATGTATTTTAGAAGAAGACAAGCCGGGTAACTCAACCTCCACAAGCCGGCACGTTTTAAGGAGAAGTCGCCGGCCTCCCTACCCCCCGCCGCGCGAGCAACGCTGGCAAAGCCCCTACAGCAAGGTGCCGTGCAGAAAGAGATACGCCACGGTGAAGTAGATAACCAGCCCCGTCACGTCCACCAGAGTCGCCACGAACGGGGCCGAGGAGGTGGCCGGGTCGAAGCCGACCTTGCGCAGCAGCAGCGGCAGCATGGAGCCGGCCAGCGAGCCCCACAGCACGATGCCCACCAGCGCGAAGCCCACGGCCAGGGCCAGCGGCACCCAGTGCGGGCCGTAGTCGCGCAGGTGCAGGCCCTGCCAGAGCGCAATGCGAATGGTGCCCACGATGCCCAGAATCACGCCCAGCGCGAGGCCGGCCAGCAGCTCGCGGCGCATCACCTGCCACCAGCGGCCCACGGTTACTTCGCCCAGGCTCATGGCCCGGATGATGAGCGAGGTGGCCTGCGAGCCGGCATTGCCACCGCTGCTGATGACCAGCGGCACGAACAGGGCCAGCACCACGGCCTTCTCGATTTCGCCCTCAAAAAAGCCCATTGCGGTGGCCGTAAACATCTCGCCCAGAAAGAGCACGACCAGCCAGCCGGCGCGCTTTTTCACCATTTTAGCCAGCGGAATTTCCAGGTAAGGCTCGTCCAGCGATTCGGAGCCGCCGAGCTTTTGCATGTCGCGGGTGTCTTCGCGCTCGCGCAGGGTCAGGATGTCGTCGAGGGTGACGATGCCCAGCAGCACGCCCGCCGCGTTGGTGACGGGTAGGGCCACGCGCTGGTAGCGGCGGAAGTCGGCCAGGGCCGCATCCTGGCTTTGCAGGGCATCGAGGCACACGAAAATATTGTTGCGCACCTGCTGCACGCGGGCCGTGGGCTCGGCCACCAGAAACTCCCGAATGTGCACGTCGTCAAGCAGTTTGCCATGCTCATCCACCACGTAGAGCATCGTCACGGTTTCGGCGCTAGCCCCGTGCCGCCGAATATAGTCGAAGACCTGCGTCATGGTCCAGTCGTCGCTGATGGCGATGTAGTCGGGCGTCATCAGGCGGCCCACGCTGTCGTGCGGGAAGCCCAGCAGCTCCAGCGTCACGCGGCGCTCTTCGGGGGCCAGGCGCTCAACCTGCGTTTTGACGAAGGCTGCCGGCAGGCGCTGAAACAGGCCCGTGCGGTCGTCGGGGGCCATGTCGTTGAGAATGGCCGTTACCTGCTCGGGTGCCAGGTGGCCGAGCAGCTGGTTTTGCACCACCGGGGCCAGGTAGCCAAACACGGCCGCCGCCTGATGTAGCGGCAGCAGCCGGAACAGGATAAGCAGCTGCGCTTCGGGCTGCTGGGCCACGAAGCGGGCCAGGTCGGGCGCGGGCCAGTCGGCCAGGGCGGCTTTGAGGGCGCGAAAATCGTGCTGAGCGAGGAGCGCGCGCACGTTTTCAGTAGGTGTAAGGGTAGCAGCGAGGGCCATAAGCGCGGGCAGAAAACGGGGTTTGTCCGCTCTTACGTAGCTCGTCACGAAATGTCACACCGTGCAGATAGTCAACCTTTTTCTCATCAAAAACTCACTCATTGGAATTTGTTACGGTAGCATATATGGCCGGACGGCCCAACCTGCGAGCGGCCGGCCTGGTTGAGGTAGCAGCGTATGCGCCAGCCTACTTTGTCTGCTACTATGGCTTCTTCTTTGCTCGCTGCTTTCCAGCCGTTCGGTGCCATCCCGGCGGCCGACCAGGCGCAGTTTCTGCTAGCCTGGGCCAGCCGGCCGGTGGCCGAAGGCGAAGCGTTATCGGAGGCCGGGGCCAGTTGCCAGGAGCTGTTTTTTATTGAGCAGGGCGTGCTGCGCCTGGTGGCGCACCCGGCGCAGCGCAAAGAGGTAACGCATTCGTTTCGGCAGGCTGGCCAGCTCTGCACCGTGCTGGCCAGCTTCGAGCAGCAGGTGCCGACACCCCTGCGCATTCAGGCGGCTTGCCCGGCCCACGTGCTGGTTATCAGCAAGGTGCGGCTGGAAGCACTCTGCCAACAGCTCCCGTACCTGCCGGGCCTGTTCGCGCAGCTCATTCAGCACGAGCTGCTGGCAAAGCTGCACCTGCAACGGAGCTATCTGGGGCAGGACGCGGCGGCTCGCTACGAAACCTTTTTGCGGTGCCAGCCCGAAATTGCCCGGCACGTGCCCCAGCGCATGATTGCCTCCTACCTGGGCATCACGCCGCAGTCGCTCAGCCGCCTGCGCAAAATCATGGGGTAGGGGGCTTTTTTACCATTTGGTAAGTCGGCCCGCCCGGACCTTTGCGCCGAACCAACCCACGCAAAGCAATGAAAGCGGCCGTCCTGATAGAATTTGGCAAACCCCTGACAATTCAAGAGTTACCCGACCCGCAGCCCGGCGCGGGCGAGCTGGTAGTGGATATAGTAGCCGCGCCGGTGCTCGCCTACGCCGCCGACGTGTACGGCGGCCAGCGGCAATACCCGATGCTGCTACCGCTGGCCGTGGGCTGTGGTGGCATCGGGCGGGTGCGGGCCGTGGGGCCGGACGCCACCCGCCTCGCGCCCGGCGACTGGGTATTCTGCGACCCCACCGTGCGCGCCCGCGACCAGGCCACCGCGCCCGACATTATGCTCCAGGGCCTGATTGCGCCCAGCCCCGCCGCCCTGAAGCTGCAAGCGCACTTCCGTCACGGCACCTTCGCCGAGCAGCAATTATTGCCGCTGGAAAACGCTACCCCGCTGGGAAATATGGACCCCGCCGACGCGGGCCGCTGGTGCGCCCTGGGCACCAGCCTCGTGCCCTACGGCGGCCTGCTGGCCGCCGAGTTGCGCGCCGGCGAAACGGTGCTCATCAGCGGCGCGACGGGCCACTTCGGCAGCGCGGCCGTGGCCGTGGCGCTGGCAATGGGCGCGGCCTGCGTGGTGGCCCCCGGCCGCAACGCGGCCGTGCTGGCCGACCTCACGCGCCGCTTCGGCCCCCGCGTGGTAACGGTGCAGCTTAGTGGCGACGAAGCCGCCGACACCGAAGCGATGCGCCGGGCCGCTCCCGGCCCTATTGATAAGGTGCTCGACCTCCTACCCCCCCTGCCCGACGCGACGCCGGTGCGGGCCGCCGCCCTGGCGGTGCGCCCCCACGGCACGGTGGTGCTCATGGGCGGCGTGCGCGTGGACCTGAGCCTGCCCTACGCCCACCTCATGCGCCACTGCATCACCGTGCGCGGCCACTACATGTATCCCCGCGAAGCCCCGGCCCGGCTGGCGGCGCTCGTCCGCGCCGGTCTGCTCTCGCTGGCTGATTTAGAGATAACCGACTTCCCGCTGGCCCAGGCCAACGAAGCGGTGGCGCACGCCGCCGCGCACGGCGGCCCGTTTCGCTACACCATTATCCGGCCTTAGGGAAGAGTGTAGGGTAAGCTTTAGCTTGCCGTCAGTAGCCCGCAACTGCTAAAACGGTAAGCTAAAGCTTACCTTACCCCCTACCAGATTTTCACCCGCGCCGAGTCAGGAATGTACAGCTTCTGACCAGGCTTCACGCCGAAGGCATCGTAAAAGGCGGGCACGTCGGCCATCGGACCGTTCACGCGGTACTGGGCGGGCGAGTGCACGTCGGTGAGCAGCTGCGAAGCCAGGGCTTCGTCGCGCACGTGCATTTGCCAGCCGAGGGCGTAGCCCAGGAAATAGCGCTGCACCGGCGTGAGGCCGGCCACTTTCTTACCCTCCTTATATTCCTTGGTCTTCTTAAAGGCATCGAGGCCGATGACAATGCCGCCGAGGTCGGCGATGTTTTCGCCGGCCGTGGCCTTGCCGTTGATGTGCATCGAATCGAGCAGCGTGTAGTGATTGAACTGCTTGACAATCACATTAACCCGTTGGTTGAAGTGCTGGCGGTCGGCCTTGCTCCACCACTCGTGAAGGTTGCCGTGGGCGTCGTACTGGCTGCCCTGGTCATCGAAGCCGTGGGTCAGCTCGTGGCCGATGGTGCTGGCCCCGGCGTAGCCGTACACGAGCGCGTCGTCGGCGTCGGCGTCGAGCAGGGTAGGGATGGCGAAGGCGGCGGCGGGCAGCACAATCTCGTTGTTGCTGGGGTTGTAGTAGGCGTTGTATGTCTGGGGCGTCATGCCCCATTCGGTGCGGTCCACGGGCTTGCCCAGCTTGTTGAGCTGGTAGTTATACTGCCACTCGTTGGCTCGCATCACGTTGGCGGCCAGCGAGCTGCGGTCTATTTTCAGGTTCGAATAATCCTTCCACTTAGTGGGGTAGCCCACTTTGGGCATAATGGCGTGGAGCTTGTTGAGGGCCACTACTTTGGTGGGCGCGCTCATCCAGTCCACGTTTTGAATGTGCTGGGCAAACGACGACATCACGTTTTTTACCAGCGTATCGTAGCGGGCTTTGGCCTCGGGCTTGAAGTATTCTTTCACGAATAATTGGCCCAGCGCATCGCCCAGGGCATCTTCTTCCATGTCGAGCACGCGCTTCCAGCGGGGGCGCATGGCCTTGGCCCCGCGCAGCTGCGTGCCGTAGAATCGGAAGTTCTCCTCTACGAAAGGCTGACTAAGGGTAGGCGCGTACTCGCGGGCCAATTGCCAGCTGAGGTAGGCCTTCCAGTCATCTACCGACTTGGTTTTCAGGAGTTGACCCACGGTCTGGTAAAACTCGGGCTGGCCCACGATGACGCTATCGACACTGGTGACGCCCAGCTGGCCCAGCCAGGATTTCCAGCTGATGCCGGGCGTCAGCTTGTCGAGCTGGGCCAGGGTCATCTTGTGGTAGTTTTTATACGGGTCGCGCAAGTCGGCGAGCTTGCGCGACGACTTGGCCAGCGTGGTTTCCAGCGCCATCACCTTGGCGGCGCTGGCATTGGCCGTGGTCGAGTCCTGGCCCAGCAGCTTAAACATGCTGGCCACGTGGCGCACGTAGGCGCGGCGGATGCCCTTGGTGCGGTTGTCGGTGTTGAAATAATAGTCGCGGTTGGGCAGGCCCAGGCCGCTTTGGTAGAGGTAGAGCGCCATCTTGTCGCTGTTCTTCTCGTCCTGGTTCACGCGCGGGCCGATGAGGGCGCGCACGCCCAGCCGGATTTCGTGGGCGATGACGCCCGGCACGTCGGCCGCCGTTTTGATGGCCGCGATGCGGTCCAGCTCGGGCTTAATGGGCGTGGAGCCCAGCTTATCGGCCTTCACCGAATCAATGCCCACGGCCCAGAAATCGCCGATTTTCTGCTGGTTGCTGCCGGCGGCGGCGCTGGCTTTGGCGGCTTCGATGCTGGTCGCGCGCAAGCGGGCATACACTTCCTTCTGCACCTCAATGCCGATGCCGGCGTTGCTTTCGGAGGCCGGAATGGGATGGTTTTTAATCCAGGTGCCGTTGGCGTAGCTGAAAAAATCGTCGCCTGGCGCCACCGTCGTGTCGAGGGCGGCGCGCAGCAAGTCGGGCTGCTTGCCCGCACTGGCCGACGACGACGTGGACGACGAATTACAGGCCGTGGCCAGGGCGGCGAGCAACGGCAGATACAGGTAATTTTTCATAAGCAAAAAGATGGGCAAGCCCTTACGGCCACAATAGTAGCGCCGCCCCGGCCACCGCGCAAGCTCCCGCAGCTCACCCAGATGAACGGCTCCTGAAGACCGAGTCGCCTACCCCCGTTTTTGCGCAGGCCCGACCCAACCAGCGGCCCGGCGCGTATGCTAATCGCGCGCGCCATACCCCCTGCCTTATGCCTCTTACCCGCCTACTTTTCCTCAATTTTACGCTGGCCACCTACCTCACCGGCGTTATCTGGGTGGTGCAGCTCGTGACGTACCCGGCGCTGGCGCTGGTGGGCAAGCCCGAATTTGGCCGCTACCACGCCGCCCACACCCAGGGCATGGGCTGGGTGGTGGGCGCGCCGATGGTGCTGGAGCTGGCCCAGGCCAGCTGGCTGGCCTGGGCCGCCTACCCCACCTGGGGCGCGGGGCCGGCGCTGGGGCAGCTGGCGCTGGTACTGGCGGTGTGGGCCGCCACGTTTTTTATCGCGGTGCCGTTTCACAACCGGCTGGCGGCCAGCGGCTACGACTACGTGGCTATTGACGGCCTCACCCGCACCAACTGGCTGCGCACGCTGGCCTGGACGGCGCGGGCGGCCTGGCTCGGCTGGCTGCTGAGCCGGGGGCAGGGAGGGATTTAGCTGGCCGTTTTCGGCGCTGGCTGGGGGGGTAGGGGACCGTACCCACTCCTTAACGGCAAGCTGAAGCTTACCGCACACTCCTTATTTACTCTGGCGGGCTAAGGCCTACCCTACACTTTCCCGCCGTAACTTGCGGCCTTAAATCCGGCTTTCTTGTATGATGATGAAACGCTTCCTGCCCGCGCTGCTGGCGTCGGCAGTCCTGACGCTGTCTCTGGCGGCCTGCAATGATGAATCGCCCGAAGGGGCTAATACGGGCTCTTCGCCCGACGACGTAGCCACCGCTCCCCTACCCCCCCTGCCCGCGGCCGTGGACACCACCGGCGGCAAAAAAGCCCCCGCGCCCGCCGCCAACAGCCCCATGCGCGAGCTGAGCGCGCCCAACGCCGTGGAAGATATCAAGAAGATGCAGCCGCAGATGTGAATCGCGGATTTATGCTGATTAGCTGCGCTGAACTGCGTTTGAGCAGATTTTACAGATTCAGACGAGTTTTTTAGCAGGTAGTGGCCTGGGTTAGTGAGTTGCTGGGCAGCTTATTAACCCAGGCTTTTGCGTAGTTGACTTTTAGCATTTTTTATGACAACCTCCCCTACCCTCCGCCGCGGCCAGGAAGCCGACCTGCCCCGCGTGCTGGCCCTCATTCAGGAGCTGGCCGTGTTTGAGCGCGCCCCCGAGGCCGTGACCAATACCCTCGACATGATGCGCCGCGACGGCTTCGGTCCCGCGCCGATTTTTGGCTTTTTCGTGCTTGAAAACGGCGACGACCTCGTGGGGCTGGCGTTATTTTACACCGCCTACTCGACCTGGAAGGGCCGCATGCTCTTCTTAGAAGACCTGGTGGTGACCGAGGCCGCCCGGCGCGGGGGCTACGGCCGCCAGCTCTTCGACGCCGTGGTGGCCGAAGCCCAGCGCACGGGCGCCCAGCGCATGAAGTGGCAGGTACTCGACTGGAACGAGCCCGCCATCGCCTTCTACAAAAAGCTCGGTGCCACCATCGAAAGCGAGTGGCTCAACGGCAACCTTAGCGCCGAGGAGCTGCGCGATTATCGGTTTGCGGGGAGCAAGGAGGTGGTAAAATAGTGAGGTAGTGGGGGGTGAAGTGGTGACTAAACGACTATGGACTGTAAGTCCATAGGTTTGAAGCCGAATGAAATTCGGTAGTTTCGGCTAAAGCCGACTGAAAGCCTCCACTGGAAGTGGGTTATTCCAGAATAAAATTCTCGTCCCCATTCGGCTGGTCTTTGTGATGGTTCAAATAGGCTTCTAGCAATTCGTCCGTGATGTTACCTACGCTCCACGCCCCGTACCCAATCCCCCAGAAATGACCGCCCCAGTACCGGCGCTTGAGTTCGGGGAATTCTTGTAATAAGAGCTTGGCGCTCCGACCTTTCAACCGCCGCATTAAGTCGCTCACCCCCAACGAAGCCGGATATGATACGTGCAAATGAATGTGGTCTTTACTCACCACCCCTTTGAGAATCTGCACGTCCAGCGTATTGCATGTCTGCCGCAATAAGTCCCGACAACGCAGTTGCACCTCGCCAACCAGTACTTTATAACGATACTTGGTGCTCCAGACCAGATGCACTTCTAACCGATGAACCGAATGACTACCTGTCCGCTGCTTCATCGTGCAAAGCTACCCGACCGCCAGATGTGAGTAGCAACTAAAGTCTTGCCCTAAAGGGCATAGCTTTAACTAGCGTGCTTGAAAAGTAAAAGAACGTCATGCTGAGCTTGTCGAAGCATCTCGCGTGCTGCACTAACCTCAATCCGTTCAACGAGGCGAGCGAGATGCTTCGACAAGCTCAGCATGACGTTCTTTTACTCATCAGCTCACCCCTCACCATTATTCCCTACCCCCTCACTCACAGCCGAATAAACTTAACAGTGCGGCTGCCCTGGTCGCTGGTGAGGCGCAGCAGGTAGAAGCCGGGGCGCAGGCCGGTGGCGTCGAGGGTGAGGATGTTGGGGCCGGCCTGCACGGCCACGCGCTGGCCCCGGTAATAGCGGCCCAAATCGTCGTAGAAGCGCAGCACCAGGTCGCCGCTGGCGGCGGCGGAGTAGCTGAGCTGCAATTCGTTGCCGGTGAGCGGATTGGGAAATATCTGCGCGTCGGCGGTGGCGTCGGTGCCGAGCGGAATGGGTGCCGCGTAGTCGGTGCTGCCATCGGGCCGGCGCAGGCCCAGGCGGTAGTAATGCCCGCCCGCCAGCGGCTGCGGGTCGATGAGGGTGTATTGGCCGCTGGTCTGCCCGGCGGCGGCGGCGGCCACCACTTGCCAGCCGGCCGCTGCCGCCGTGGTGTCGAGGCCCGCGCTGCGCTCCAGCACGAAGCCCGTGACGAAGCACTCGGCGCGGGTGCTGAAAACCAGGCCGGGCGCGGGGGCTGCCGCCAGCGCCGTGAGCGGCGCGGGCAGCAGCCCTACCCCCCCGCAGCCCCGGTTACGAAAGCTGCGGGTGCGCAGCACCAGCCGCCCGCCGGCCACGTCCGATACCGGGTCGAGGGTGCGCAGGTTGGCTCCCGCCGCGATGCCGTAGTGCATAATAGCGCCCGGCCGGATGAGGTGCGACAGCTGCTGCGCGTGGCCCAGCTCGTGCACGGCCACCGACTCAAAATCGTACTGCCCCGGCCCCGCCCGCGCCGGCCCAAACTGAAAAGGCAGGCTGTTGGTAAACTGCTGGTCGATTTCGGAGACATAGAACACGACCTCGCCCTGCGCATTATAACAGCCTTGGTAATAAGAAGTAGTGCGCCCCAGCACCCGCGCCGGCAGCGTGCCATCATCGAAGGCGATGACGTTGCTATTGTCTGAGGCGATGGTGTTGGCCGGGGCATCGGCTCCCAGCTCCCAGTTGATGCCCGAGGTGCAGCGCCACTGCGCCAGCGCCCGCTGCCAGGCCGCGCCCGCCGCCGCATTGCTCCGAAAGTTGGGGCTGAAATGAAACGTGAGGCCGCCCGTGGCATTGGTAGCCACGTGGCTGGGGCGGTCCACGAAGGTGCTGGCCGTGTTATCGACGTTGGCAAGAGCATAGACAATGGTGAGCGGCGCGGCCGTGGTAGTGGCGGTGCCGTCGCTGGTCGTGACCGTAACAGGCCCCGTGCCGGCGGGGTGGGCATTGCTGGCCAGCGACGGCACCCGCACCTGAATCTGGGTGTCGGTCCAGCTCAGGTAATCGCGGGCCAGGGCGCGGGTGGTGGTGGCACCCCCATCGTCGGCATTGCGAAAATCGACGCCTCCGCTGCCCTGGCTGCTCCCAAAGCCACTGCCCCGCAGGGTGAGTACCATGCCCGTGCCGGCCGTGGTCTGGGCCGGGCTAAAGGCGGTGATGCTGGGTGCCAGCGTGCGTTGGGTCGTGGCGGGGGGGGTAGGGCTGGCGGCGGCGGCCAGGCGCGGGTTGGCCCGCAGCAGCTGCGGCACCTGGCCGCTGAGCGCCTCGGTCTGCCGCTGGGCGGCGGCCCAGGTGGGGTAGGCGCGGGCGGGCTCGGCAGCGGTGCCCTGGGCCAGGTTGTAGGTAATGACGCCCTGGCTGGACGCGTAGGCTGCGTAGGCCGGCCCTACCCCCGGCCACGGCGCGGGTACCAGAAAAAAGATTCCCTGCTGGCCCACCGGCAGCGGGCGCAGGGTGCTGGTCAGCTCCTGCCGGGCCAGGCCCACCTGGCCGCCCTCCACCAGCAGGGGTAGGGCGGCGGAGTCGGGCAGCGCGCCCTTCAGCACCCGAAACACGCGCAGCCGCTGCCGCGTGAAAATATGCTGGTGCGTGGCGTCCCATTCGCCTTGCGCATCAAGCACTTCGGCTTCCACAATGAGCTGGGCGGCTTGCACGCGCTCGGCGGGGAGCAGGGGCAGCAGCAGGCAGGGCAGGGGCGCGGGCTGGGCGGCCAGCCGGCCCAGGCTCGCAGCCAGCAGCAGCGGCAGCAGCCCCCGCCGCAGGGTTGAGAAAAAGCGCATGCACGAAAGTATCACCGCGCCGCCCTACCCCCGCCGCCGCCGCCAACGCAAGCCCGGCACGCTTTCTGAGCGGAGCACCCGCCGGGGGCGGCACTGCCCTGGCCGGCCGTATCTTCCTTCCCACTCTTGATTTTATTCGGCTCAACGCCCGTGGGCAAACCGCCATTTTTAGTGATATGAAACAGCTTATTCCCTTTCTTTTAATGAGTTGGCTGGTGGCGGGCACGAGCACCGTCCTTGCCCAAACTGCCCCCGGCAGCGGCGCGCCCGCCCCGCCCTGCGCCGCCTACACCGGCCGCGTGGCCGCCAACGAAAAACCCCTGGCCGGCGTGAGCGTGGCCGTTAAAGGCACCAACATCATCCTCATTACCAATCAGGAAGGCTTTTTTGCGCTCCCGCCCAAGGTTACCCAGCTGCCTACCCTCTCGGTGAGCGCCGCCGGCTACGCCCCGCAGGAGGTAAAGCTGACTTCGTGCATACCCGTGGTGGTGGAGATGCAGATATTGCCCGGCACGCGCATCAAAAAGCACGGCAAGCGCAAGGGCTTTATTATGAGCGCGGGCTATTAGATTTTTGTCTGATTAGCAGCATTTTATCAGCAGCATACTATTCGTTTGTTTTTAAACGAATACGTAGCCGCCGCCCACCGGCGGCGGCATTTTTTATTTTATCCGCGCGCTGGTGGTAGCGCGCCGTCAGCCAGTGCCTACCCCTCCCCACGCCTTTGTTATTGCGCGCAGCCTGCGGGTGCCGGGGCTGGGGCTGCTGGTGCTGCCGGCCGCGCCGGCCCCGGCCTGGCTGACCACGCTGGCCCTGCACACGGCCCTGGCCTTGCGGCTGCACCGGCCCGGCCAGCCGCCCCTACCTCTGCCCGCCACCCTGGAGGAAGTGGCCTACGGCAATGAGCCCCCGGTGCGCGCCCTGCTGCTCGATGCCGACCCCGCCGGCCCCCTGCCCGCGGGCGCGTGGCTAGCGCTGGAAATTATTCAGCCCCAACAATTGCTTTAACGGAGTAAAGCGTGTACATTGGCAGCGCTTTACCACTCTATCTCAATCGATTGGGCCAGCTACACCGGTGATTACCGATGCCGGGCTGGATACTTGTTGTTTAGGCTGGCGGCTGGGCTTTCCGTGCCCACCGCGCCAGCGGTTTTTGCTCCCGCGCCTTGCTCTGCGAGGCCGCGCCCATCGGCGCTTTGCCGGCCGGCTACCCGGCGACACCACCTTGCCTATTCGCGCTCCGACCTGGGCGGCTGACCCGCTTTCTTGGGCGGCGGCTTCGGGTAGTATTTCGCTGGCTCCGGGCTCTCTTTTGATAAGATGAGTTCCTGCCTTGGCCATGTCGCGGCCCGCTGGCCGGTGCAGCGGCTTAGCCAGGCTACCGCACATTTTCCTTACCCACTCTTCTTTTTTATTATGAAAACGACTTTTTCCACGCCTGCCAGGCAGCGTAATTTCCTGGTTTTCTGCCGGTTTTCGGGTTTGCGTGAGTCGGGCCAAGGCATTGGCCAGGGGACATTGGCCGGCAACCAGCGCTTTGCGCGGGTCCAATGACCGCGCTTGCCGCGACGGCCCTCATTGCGGCCGCCCCCACCCTGTTTCGGCAGGGACTACTAGCCCTGCTATGCGAACGCTGGCCCCAGCTGCTGCTCAGCCTCACCGCCGATGCCACGCAAGTGCCTGACCTGGTGGCGCATCACGCCTTTGCCCTGCTGGTGCTCGATGGCGCGCTGCCCGGCCTGCACATGGCCGAGCTGCTGACCCAGCTGCACCAGGCGCGCCCTACGCAGCGCCTGGTGGTGCTGGCCGACCCGCATACCCTGAGCCGGCGCAACGCGCCGCTGGCGTGGCCGGGCACCCGGCTGCTGGTGCCCAGCCAGGTGGCGCCCCAGGCGCTGGCCATCGCCCTGGCCCCGTGGCTCGACGCGCTGCTCGAAACCAAGCCGCTACCCAAGCTCCCTACCCCCCTGCCCGACAGCCACTTCAGCGCCCGCGAGCTGCAGGTGCTGCGCCTGGTGGTAGAAGACCACTGCAACGAGGAAATCGCTAACCGCCTGTTTATCAACGTGCGCACCGTGGAAAGCCACCGCCGCAACCTGCTGCACAAAGCCGGCACCCGCACGCTGGTGGGCCTGGCTGCCCGCGCCGTGCGCGAGGGCTGGGTGGCCTGAAAAGTGGCGCGCTCAGCGCTGGCAGCAGCGCCCGGCGAAGCCCTACCTCCTCTTTTTTTATAGCCCGCCCCTTCTTTGTTCATCGCCCGCCCATGACGCCCACTTCTACCGACGAACAACGGCGGGCAGCCTTGCTCAGGCAAGCCCGGCCTTTCTGGCTGGCTATGAGCGCCTTGCTGGCTGTCAGCTTGCTGCTTTTGCTGGTGCTGCCGCCTGCCCCGGTAGCCAACCCGCCGCTGGCGTCGCAACGGCTGGTGTACCTGGCCCTGGCGCTGGGCTGCCTGTGCGTGGGAGGTATTATCGGCTTTTTATTCGGCATTCCCAATACTGACCAGCCCAAGCGCGACCTGACGCTGAAGGGCCCAAATACCGGCTCCCTGGCCACCGACCAGCCCAGTACGAACCTGGAGCAGGTGTCGGACTGGCTCACGAAAATAATTATTGGGGTTGGTCTGGTCGAAGCGAATCGCCTGGTGCGCGCGCTGGGCAGCGTAGGTAAGCTGGTGCGAGAGGAGGCCGGCGGCTCGGTGGTGGTGCCGCAGCTGGTCGTTGTCACGTTTGGTACGCTGGGCCTTGCCTGCGGCTACATCTGGACGCGCCTCTACTATGGCTCGCTTCAGATGACCCTCGATTTTGACCTGCGCCGCTACCTGGCCGCCCTGGGGCAAGCGCAGCAGCAGCAGCACACGGAGCTTGGTGAGCAAAAAACCGCGCTAACCGCCGTGGCGGCCGTGATAACAAGTAAGAACGCCAGCAGCCCGGTGTCCCTCCTGGCTTCTCTTGGTTTACACGCCAAATTCCTGGCCGTTCCCCTAGCCGACGCCCCCCCGGCCCGCACCGAGTGGCAGGCTAAGCTCAAGGCGTTTCTGGAAGCGCCCGTTGACGAAAACGCCGACCCGACAGCCACCATCTTTGGGAAGCTGCCCGCTCAACTGCCCGACCGCAAGCTGAGTGTAACGCTGCTGACTCCGAGCCCTCTGGAGCACGGCGTTTACGTCATTCAGGCGCAGGTAACGGGCACGGCCGCCAGGCCGCTGCAAGTGAAAGTTGTCTTGCTGCTTCACCCCACTTTTAGCGAGCGGGCGGTGGAAGTGCTGGTGGACCAGCGCCCGGCGGGGGGTAGGGCAACCTACAGCTTCGCGGCCCGCGGGTCGTTTACGCTGGTGGCGATGGCCGACGATGGCGACACGCTGCTGGGCTACAACCTGGCCGACTTGCCCGGCGTGCCGCCCGGCTGGTAGCCACCTGCGGCAGCCAGGCCCCCGCGCTTTTTCCCTCTTCCCCGCAACGCCTATGAAAGCTTACTACTGGCTGCCGCTGTTTTTGGTGCTGTTGGCGGGCTGCGAGGTACCTGACGTGCAGCCTTTTGCCGATGCCACCAGCAGCATGGGCCAGGCCATTAACACCAGTCTCCAGCAGGTTTCGTCCGATTTTAAGCGCCTGGACTTATTGACGCCCCAACAGTTGACCACTACCGAGCACGATACCTTGGTCAAATTCCAAAAGCGACTGGCCACCGCTACCAAGGCCTTTGGCGCGGTGCCCCCGGCGCTCGATGCGTACGCGGCGTCGCTGGTGGCCATCACTGACGCGCGGGTGAAGGGGGATAAGCGGATTGAGGCCGTGACGAGCGCCATCGGCAAGCTGGCGGTGGCGGCCGGCCCGTGGGGCCAGGCAGTGGGGCTCGGGGCTGAGCCCGTGGCGGCTATTCTCAAGGACCTGGGGGGAATTAGGACGCTCCATACCCTGACGGCCAAGGTTGCGGCGCAGGACTCGGCCATTCAGCGCATTGCCCGGTACCTAGCTAAGGGCATCCGCCTGTTCGGGGTCATTGATGCGAAAGCGGTTGGGCTCTATGAAAACAGCCTGACCAGGCAGTACTACCCGGTCAAAAAATATTACGCCGCCGCCTTAGTCATTCAGAACCAAGCCATTAACGTGCTCGAAAATATGGCGGAGCTAAACGCGGCGCGCTCCCTGCTGGCGACGCCCGACAGGGCGGGCGGCGCCGAAAAAGACATTGCTTCGTCGGCCAAAGAGTTGGCCAGGCTCGACCCCGAGCTGGCGCGCGCATACCGCAAGCAGCCGCCCCTTACGGCCAGGGAAACCAGGGCAGCCCAGGCGTACTACCAGGTTCTAGATACCCGCGCGGCGTACTACAAGACTCGCCTTATCGACCCGCAGACGCTGGCGCTGTACCAGGATGCGGAGCAGCACCTGGCGGCCTACTATACCGAGCAGGAGCGCAACCAGCAACTCCTCAGCAAGTGCGCCGGCCTCATCGGCAGCTGGGCGCAAAGCCACCGCGCCCTGCACATCAGCCTCAACCAGGCCCGGCACCACCTGATGACCCAGGAGCTGTTCGACCAGGCCCAGGACATTAAGAAAGCAACTGATAACATCCGCGCGCTCAAGCTCTAGCGGCTAGCAAATCCCTAACTTTTTTCCTTTGCCAGATTATGGACCCTATCGACTGGACTACCATTCACGGCTACGACGAATGGGCGCAACAGCTAGCCCTCTTACTTGAGCAGGCAAAGGCGGCCCCCGATGCCGAGGCGCGCACTGCCGCCGAGCAGACGCTGACGCAGTTTCGGGAGCGCGTGCCGGGCTACGGGGCCGACCTGAATGAGCTCGCCAAAAAGGCAATCGATGCCTTGCTGCTGAGCGATATCGGGGCGAGCCTGCGCGAGCTGGCGCTGTTGCAGCAGCAGCTGGCAGGCCAGCTGCATGGCTCTTTCACCCTGGCCAGCTACCGAGCTGCGCCGCTAGGCCCGCAACCAGACCCGCGGCATGCCCTGCAGGAGGCATCGTCGTGGCTGCTGCCCCTGGTGAAGCACCATGCCAAGCACCCTGCTGCCGGCCAACCGCTGCGGGCGCATTTGACCAGCCTGCAACAAGCCCTCATCAGTTTTCTGGCTAGCTACCCTACCCCCCCCAGCGCGGCTAAACCGGCCAGGGCGCGCCCCGCCGCTTCCAAAAAACTACCGGGCAAGTAGCGCCGGCAGCCGGCGCGTGGCAACCGCCGCGAGTACGTCGCAAAAAAGGCCCGGCACTAGCTGCGTAGTACCGGGCCCTGCGCGGGTCATTAAATTCTCCCTACCCCAGCTTTTTATACCGAACGCGCTTGGGCTCCACGTCGCCGAGGCGCTTGCGCTTGGCTTCTTCGTAATCCGAGAAATTGCCTTCAAACCACACCACTTCCGAGTCGCCTTCGAAGGCCAGAATGTGGGTAGCGAGCCGGTCGAGAAACCAGCGGTCGTGGCTGATGATAACGGCGCAGCCGGCGAAGTTTTCCAGCGCGTCTTCCAGCGCCCGGATGGCGTTCACGTCCAGGTCGTTGGTGGGCTCGTCGAGCAGCAGCAGGTTGGCGCCCTGCTTAAGAGTCATGGCCAGGTGAACGCGGTTTTTCTCGCCGCCCGAGAGCGTGCCGACTTTCTTCTCCTGGTCGCCGCCGCCGAAGTTGAACTTGCTCACGTAGGCCCGCGAATTCACCGGCCGGCCGGCGAGCAGCATCGTTTCGGTGCCGCCCGTGATGGTGTCGAACACCGACTTGCTGGGGTCGAGCGAGTCGTGCTGCTGGTCGATGTAGGCCGTTTGCACCGTGGGGCCGACCTCGAAGGTGCCGGCGTCGGGCTGCATCTGGTCGGTTATCAGGCGGAAAAGCGTGGTTTTACCCGCGCCGTTGGGCCCGATGATGCCCACGATGCCGCCCTGGGGTAGGGAAAAGCTCAGGTTCTCAAACAGCAGCTTGTCGCCAAAAGCCTTGCGCAGGTTCTCAGCCTCAATGACTTGCGCACCCAGGCGCGGGCCATCGGGAATAAACAGCTCAAGTTTCTGCTCCTTGTCCTTGGCTTCTTCGCTGGCCAGCTTGTCGTAGTTGGCGAGGCGGGCTTTGCCTTTGCTCTGGCGAGCTTTGGGCGACATCCGCACCCATTCCAGCTCGCGCTGCAAGGTTTTGGCGCGCTTGCTTTCGGTGTTTTCCTCCTTGGCCATGCGCTCGGTTTTCTGCTCCAGCCAGCTGCTGTAGTTGCCCTTCCACGGAATGCCGGTGCCGCGGTCCAGCTCCAGAATCCAGCCGGCCACGTTGTCGAGGAAGTAGCGGTCGTGGGTCACGGCAATTACGGTGCCTTTATACTGCTGCAAGTGCTGCTCCAGCCACAGCACGCTTTCGGCGTCGAGGTGGTTGGTGGGCTCGTCAAGCAGCAGCACGTCAGGCTCTTGCAGCAGCAGGCGGCACAGCGCCACGCGGCGCTTCTCACCGCCCGAGAGCGTGCCGATAATGGCCTCCTGCGGCGGGGTGCGCAGGGCATCCATCGCGCGCTCCAGCTTGCTGTCGAGGTTCCAGGCGTCGAGCTGGTCGAGGCGTTCCTGCACCGTTCCCTGGCGTTCGAGCAGCTTGTCGAAGTCGGCGTCTTCGGCCCCGAAAGCCTCGTTTATTTCGTCAAATTCCTTGAGCAGGGCCACGGTTTCGGCCACGCCTTCCTCCACCACGTCGCGCACGGTTTTGGCGGGGCCGAGCTGGGGCTCCTGCTCCAGGTAGCCCACCGAGTAGCCGGGCGAAAACACGACTTCGCCCTGAAACTGCTTATCGACGCCGGCGATAATTTTCAACAGGCTCGACTTGCCCGAGCCGTTGAGGCCGAGCACGCCGATTTTGGCACCGTAGAAAAACGAGAGGTAGATATTTTTGAGAACTTGCTTCTGGGGCGGGTAAATCTTGCTTACCCCGGCCATGCTGAAGATAATGGTGGGCTGGTCGGACATATTTTTGGGGTTCCTGTTTTGGAGTTCCTGGTTGCTGATTCCTGGTTTTGCGTCTCTGGTTCCAGCCTCCGAATAATCAAAGGTCGGCGGACTTCGGCCAAAATAGAAGCCCGGCCTTTTTTATGGTCAAAAACCAGCAAATCCAAACCAGAAACCAGGAACCAGAAACCAGGAACTCCGCAACTACCAATTTTCCGCGTAAACTTGTAGTTCATTGCTCTTCCACGTTCGAAGCCGACTGCTGCGCTTGCCGACGTTTTTACCTCACTCTATCTTTCCCATTTCCCAATGGAACTCCCCGACCACCCGCTCACGGAAGCCCGCCGGTATGGCTACGTGGAAGACGGGGGCGTGTGGCTACGCCCCGTGCTGGGCCAGCCGGCCCGTCGCATCGGCCAGGTTAAGGACACCGCCGACGACGCGCTGCGCTATTTCGCCCAACGCTACGAAGCCTTCCGGGCTAAAATCGACGAGCTGCTCGACCGGCTGCAATCGGCTGACAACCAGGGTTCTTACCTGATGAAGCTGCTGCACCTGCAGGAGCAAACCAAGCAGCACGACGGCCTCGGCGACTACGAGCGCCTGCACGGCCGCCTGCAGGAAGCTGAGCAGGCGCTCAACGTGTCGGTGGCCCGCAACCGCGAGAAAAACCTGGCCACCAAAGCCAGCCTCATCGAGCAGGCCGTCGCCCTGGCCGATACCGTGGAGTGGCTTACGGCCAGCGAAACCGTGAAGGAGCTGCGCCAGGCCTGGCTCAAGACTGGGCCCGTTGACAAGGCCCTGACCGAGGAGCTGGAAACGCGCTTTCACGGCGCGGTGCAGGAATTTTTTGACCGGCGCAAGGTTTTCCAGAGCGACCGCAAGGCCTTGGCGCGCCGCACCGTGGAGCGCTACCGCGACCTGGTGAACCAGGCCGAAATTCTGAAAAACTCCGACCAGTTCGAGGCTACTTCGCGCCAGCTCAAGCAGTTGCAAACCGCCTGGCGCGAGGTCAATGGCAACCTGCCCAAGAAGCAGGCGGCCGAGATGTGGACCAGGTTTCGGGCGGCCAACAATTACTTTTTTGAGCGCCTCAAAAAGCATATCGAAACGCAGCGCCCGGCCGAAGCGCAGCCCGGTGCCACCCCCGGCTCGCCCGAGGAAAGCCTGCTGCGCAAGCGCGAGCTGGCCCGCCGCGCCGAGGCCCTCATTGCCCTACCCCCCAACCAGGGCGTGACGCAGGCCAAAAACCTGCAGGCCGAGTGGAAGCAGAGCGGGGCCGTGCGCGGCCCCGAGTCGGACCAGCTGTGGCAGCGC
Source organism: Hymenobacter psoromatis (assembly GCA_001596155.1). Taxonomy (NCBI): domain Bacteria; kingdom Pseudomonadati; phylum Bacteroidota; class Cytophagia; order Cytophagales; family Hymenobacteraceae; genus Hymenobacter; species Hymenobacter psoromatis. The sequence goes on from CP014771.1 coordinate 3,182,180, forward strand.
TTTATGCTGGCCTGCGATAAGGTGTTCGAAATGAGCGCCCTGGACTACTACCTGCGCAAGCGGCAGGCCGAAGGCAGCCCGGCACTCTCGCCCGCCGAGCGGGCGCAGCAGGCCACGGTGGCCCTGCGCAAGTTTATCGAGAGCGACCGCCAGGAGCTGGCTACGCTCCAGGAAAACCTGGGTAAGCTCAACAGCTCGGCGGCCAACGACCAGTTTCGGCAGCTGCTGCAAGGAAAAATTCGCACCTTTGAGCGCAAAATTCAAACTAAAACGGAATTAATTGCGCTATTTCAGTTGCCGGCCGATAGCTAACCCCGCCGGGCCGTTTCACGTAGCGTCCGTGCAGCTTACTTTTAACATTCTTTCATCAACGCCTACCCCCTCCTTACCATGTACTGGACCCTCGAACTAGCCTCCTATCTGGAAGATGCGCCCTGGCCCGCCACCAAGGACGAACTCATTGACTTTTCCATTCGCTCGGGTGCTCCTATGGAGGTAGTCGAAAACCTGCAAGGCCTGGAAGACGACGGCCAGCCCTACGAAAACATCGAGGAAGTGTGGCCCGACTACCCCACCAAGGAGGACTTCATGTTCAACGAGGACGAATACTAACGGGCGTTTAACAGGTATCAATCAACATTTAACAGCCGCGTGAATGGCCAGCTAAGCCCGTCTTCCGCTTGGCTTGGTAGTAGAACTACTGTTAAATGTTAATTGCTACATGATAATTGAAAACATGGTCGCGGGGTACCCCAATCGGGTGTTGCTCCGCGACTTTTCGTTGGCCTTATCCCCCACCCCGGCCTTCGTGGCGGTGCTGGGGCATAATGGGGCGGGCAAGACCACGCTGTTTCGGGTGCTGACGGGGCAGCTGCCCTACCAGGGCTCGGTGCGGCTGGGCGGGCCCGAGGAACTGCGCACGCTGCGCGGCCCGGCGCTGGCGCGCCGGCTGGGCTACCTGCCGCAGCGCGGCAGCCTCGATTTTGCCCTCCCCACCCGCGAGCTGGTGGTGATGGGCCGCTACCGCCACCACGGGTTGTTCAGCACCTATGGCGCCGCCGACTACGCCCGCGCCGACGCGGCCCTAGCAGCGGTGGGCGCTACGCACCTGGCCGACCAGGATTTTCGGCAGCTTTCGGGCGGCGAGCAGCAATTGGTGTGGCTGGCTCAGCTCAGCCTGCAAGACGCGCCGCTGTACTTGCTCGATGAGCCCACGCAACAACTCGATGTGTATCATCGGCGGCGTATTTTTTCTTTGCTGAGTACTTGGGTAACCGATGAAAGGCGCACTATTCTGTGCAGCACGCACGACCTGGATAGCTTGCCCGAAATGACAGGTTTTCTGCTGAATTTATCGCGGCCCCGGCCGCAATTGCTACCCATTAGCGCCGAGTCCGTACGGGCCGAGCGGGAGTTTCTGGAGCGCAAAGGTTCGCAAGGTTAAAAGAGGTTTCGCTAGGTTTGTTTTTGCTAGATGTATAGCAAAGCAAACCTGGCGAAACCTCTTTTAACCTTGCGAACCCTTGCGCTGCCCCGGCCGGCCGCGCAGCGCGTGCCCGATGGAGCGCATAAAAGGCCCCGGTGCCACCGAGTTCATCACGCGCAGGTTGTCGGCCCAGCTGGTCGTTTCGTCCAGAAAGCGGAAGATGCGCTCGACGGGGTTTCGCTCAAATAATTGCCGGAAAATGTCGCGGGTCGTTTCGCCCCGGCGCTGCATAATGTCGAGCAGCAGCGTGTCGAAAAGGCGAAATTGCCAGCGGTCGCCGGTCGGGTCGCGAGGGGGTAGGCCGGTGGCCGCCAGCGCCGCTACCAGCCGCACCGACTGCGCCTGAATGCGCCGAAACGCGTAGCCGGTGCTGGGCTTGGCCCGCCCCGCGCGCGTGCCCAGGTTGATAATGTGCGCCCCTACCCCCGTCGGCAGCGGGTGGTCGGTCATGGGAATGGCGCCGACTTCGGTATCCGTGATGCGGTAGTCGGCGGCGGTGAGCTGGAGCGTATTTTGCAAGTAATCAAGCAAGTGCGCTTCGTATTCGCTTTTATCCAGCATCTTAGCTGAAAAAAGCGTGTACTCGACCAGCGCCCGGCGCGGGCCGAAGGGCAGCACGTACATAAAGCGCGCCTCGTGCTGCTGCTCGCCGCGGAAATCCATGAACTCGACCACGGCCGGGTCAAACACGTCGCGGGTCGTCTCGATTTCCCAACCCAGAAAATGCTGGAGCAGGTAGCGGTACTTGGCCGGGTTGGGCGTGATGGCCGGCGGCCGGCTGTCGAAGGCAAACCGCGCGGTGAATTCACCTTTATCTGTAATGGCTCGAACGCCCCATCGCCGCGTGTTACGCAAATTGGTCACGGTAGCTCGCAGCAACGTGAACTGCGCCGGCCGCGCCGCCAGCGCTTGATGCACGAACTGGTAAAAATCGAGGCCGCGCACCGTGCGGTAGCGGTACTTTCCCAAGTTGAGCACCCGCGTGAAACCCGGACTACGGAAGGCGATGTTCTGCCATTCGCCGGCGGCCAGCGCGTCGAACGGCGAGGGCTCGTCGGCCCAGTACGACCAGGTGCGGTCGTTCTGGTCTTTGGGCTCGGGCTCGATGAGCAGCACCCGCTTATCGGCCAGGCGGGGCTCCTGGGCCAGATAATACGCCAGGCTGAGGCCCGCCGCCCCACCACCCACCAGCAGGTAGTCGTAGGATGCGGCTAAATCGGGGGGGTAGGGCATGGCACAAAGATGCGGCCGGCCGGCGTTTTGGCAATTTTGTGTTAGGTTCGTAGTTGGAAGACGCGGATTATTATAGGCTTGGTATTTTTTTGTTATTCCTGGGTGCTTTACCCCGACTTATCTAGTTCCACTCTATGAATTTATACACGGCGCTATTTTTTATGCCGGCCGCGGCAGCGGTTATGTTAGCCGCACCGGCCGCCCAGGCCCAAACGGTGCTTTGGGCCAGCAAAGTGGAAGACGTTTCTTCCGCCAAAGCCAAGGGCAAGGAGGCTTTTTCGCCCGAGAAAGTGCTGGGCGAGCCCAACTCGCAGCCACTGGGCGAAGTCAACAAAGAAGCCTGGACGCCGGGCAAGGATGGCGCGAACGAGTTTATTGAGGTGCGCTTTGCCAAGTCGCTTATCGCGCAGCAAGTCACTGTCATTGAGAACGTTAATCCCGGCGCTGTCACTAAAATCGAGCTGATTGACATCAAGGGCGAGCGGCATCAGGTGTACACCAACCCCAATCCGGGGCCGCTGCCGGTGGGTTTCCGCACGCTGCAAGTGAAGTTCAAGCCCGAGAAATACCGCACCATCGGCGCCCGCGTGACGATGAACGCGGCCAAAGTGGACGGCCCGAACCAGCTTGACGCCATCGGCATTGCCAACGTGGTGGTGCAGATTGTGAAGCAGGATTTTAAGAATCCGGCCAAGACCGACGTGGAGACGGTGCAGATGGACTCGACCCTTAAAAACCTGGGTCCCAACATCAACAGCAAGTACGTGGACACCCACCCGGTGATTTCGCCCGACGGCCGCACCATGTTTTTTGCCCGCCAGTTTCACCCTAGCAACGTGGGCGGCACTCGCGACCCGCAGGACATCTGGTATTCGAAGCTGACCAGCGGCAAAAACCAGACTTGGAGCATGGCCAAAAACCTGGGCTCGCCGCCCAACGGCCCCGAGGACCCCAACGGCCTGGCCTCGGTGTCGGCCAATGGCCAGGTGGCGCTGCTCATCGGCGTGTACGTGGATGGATTCATGGAGCCCAAGGGCTTTAGCACGAGCCGGCGCTCGCCGGGCGGCTGGAGCGTGCCGCAGAAAGTGCAGATTGATAACTTCATCAACCGCGACCCCGAGCACGTGGACGGCTACCTTGCTACCTCGGGTAAAGCCCTGCTAATGGCCGTGGACCGCCCCGATGGCCAGGGCGGCCAGGACATCTTCGTGAGCTTCCCCAAGCCTATTCCGGTGGGCGAGCAGCCCGACCCCAAGCGCCCCACGCAATGGGCTAAACCTATTAGCCTCGGGCCTACTATCAACACGCCCGGCGCCGACTTCGCGCCCTTCCTGGCGGCCGATGACAAAACGCTGTATTTCGCTTCCGATGGGCACGGTGGCTATGGGAAAAGTGATATTTTTTATTCGAAGCGTCTGGATGACAGCTGGACCAAGTGGAGCGCCCCGCGCAACCTGGGTCCGGTGGTGAATTCGCCTGATTTTGACGCGTATTACACGCTTTCGGCGGCGGGCGATAATGCTTATCTAGTGTCGGCGCGCAACGGCATCGGCGGCTCGAAAGATATTTTTCGCATTGCGCTGGCCCCGGCTTTCAAGCCCGAAGTGGTGACGCTGGTGCAGGGCAAGGTGCTGGACGCGGTGACGAAAAAGCCCATTCGGGCCATTATTCACTATGAAAACCTGATTACGGGCGAGGAAATCGGCGTCACGGAAAGCTCGCCCATCGATGGCTCGTACACGATTGTGCTGCCGGCCGGCGTGCAGTACGGCTACCGCGCCGAGTCGCCGGACTACATCGCCGAGAACGCCAGCCTCGACGTGACGGCCGCCGATAAGTACTCGGAGAAGCAGCAGGACCTGTTTCTGGTGCCCTTCAAGGTGGGCCAGAAGGTGCGGCTCAACAATATTTTCTTCCCGCAGAGCAAGTACGTGCTGCAACCCAGCTCGTTTCCCGAGCTGCTGCGCCTGGTGCGCATCCTGCGCGACTACCCCACGGTGGAAATTCTTATCGGCGGCCACACCGACAACCAGGGCGACCCGGCCCTCAACCTGAAACTAAGCGAAGACCGGGTAAACGAGGTGAAGAAGTACTTGGTTAGCAAGGGGATAGACCCCAAGCGCCTGAGCACGCAGGGCTTTGGCGGCACCCAGCCCATCTCCAACAACGAACAGGAGGAGACCCGCCGCTTCAACCGCCGGGTAGAATTTACGATTACGAAGAAGTAAATTTGAGTGCCAGGGGCGCGGTATTCGTTGCCAGCGGGTCTGGGAACGAATACTGCGCACTTTGTCTTAACTCGCTCAATGCCCCTACCCCCTCGCTTTTCGCTGAGTGCCCGGCCCTGGCTGGCGGGGCTTGGTTTGCTGGCCGCCAACGCGGCGCGGGGGCAGGACGTGTACTTTTCGCAAGCCTTCGCCAACCGCCAGGCCGACAACCCCGCCTGGACCGGCCTGGTGGACGACTACAGCGCTACGCTCAGCTACCGCGACCAGTTTCCGCAGCTGGCGGGCTCGTTTCAGACGGTGCAGCTGGCGGCCGGCTGGCGGCTACCGCAGCCGGGTTTGCACCACGCCATCGGCATTCTTATTAATCAGGACCGAACGGGCACCGTGGGCTACACCCGCCTGGGGGTCACGGCGCAGTATGCGTACCACACGCGCCTCACGCGCACGCTGGCCCTGAGCGGCGGGGCGCAGGTGGGCTACGGCCGCCAGCGCGTGGGCTACGACAACCTCACATTTGGCGACCAATACAGCGCCGACGGCAGCTATTTGGGGGCTACGGCCGAGAGCCTGGCGGGCTTTCCGCCCGTCAACTACCTCACGGTGGGGGTAGGCGGCGTGCTGTATGCTGAGCAGGCTTGGCTGAGCGTGTCGGGTCATAATCTGAACCGGCCCGATTTGGGATTCAGCACGCAGGCGGGCCTACCCCTGCGGGTGGCCGTGAGCGCGGGCTATAAGCTTTTTTTGCAGCGGCCGGCCGGCGCGGGCAAGGGTGAAGTGCACGAAATCAGCTTCGTGCCTACCCTTGGCTACACCCGGCAAGGCGGCTCGCAGCGCTCAGAGGCGGGTGCGTATTTTCTGCTCGACCCCGTGACGGTGGGTGCCATTTACCGCAACCTGGCCAGCCCCGACCTGGGCACCCAGCACGTGGTGGCCGTGGTGGCGGGCGTGGCGGTGGGCGACCTGCGGATTGGCTACAGCTACGACGTGGGCGTGAGCCAATTAGCCAGCGATTTGGGCGGGGCCCACGAAATAACTTTGACCCTTCGTGCGTTTGACAAGCTGGAAAGCGCCTTTCGCCGCCTGAAAAGGCGGAATTATCCAAAAGCCTCTTGTCCCGACTTCTGATTGTGCGTAATATTGCAACCAAATACCCCTCTTAATTTATTAGCCCTTTAGACCCATCTCTTTTTCGTTATGCGATTCACTAATTATTTGAGCTTGCTTGCTGCCAGTAGCCTGGCCCTGGCCAGCTGCCACAAGGGGGCCCCTACCGCTACCAACCCCGGCAAGGCATCCTCCACGACGGGCATTGCCTATAATACCGACGAGGGCATGAAGGTGTCGAACTTCAAGAAAATCCCGACCGGGCCGGGCCTCGTGTACATCGAGGGCGGCCGCACGGTGCTGGGCTCGCAGGAAGAAGACGTGACCAACAACCACGACAACATAGAGCGCACGGTGACTATCGCCTCGTTCTATATGGACGAAGCGGAAGTGGCCAACATTCACTGGCTCGAATACCTGCACTTTCTGCGCAAAGACTCGTCGGAAGAAAAATACAAGGCGGCCCTGCCCGACACTACGGTGTGGGCGCGCGACCTGTCGTTCAACGACCCGTACGTAACTTACTACCTGCGCTACCCCGGCTTCCGCTACTTCCCGGTAGTGGGCGTGAACTGGCTGCAGGCCGACAGCTACTGCGCGTGGCGCACGGCCAAGGTGAACGAGAACCTCGCCAAAGGTGGCGGCGGCGAAACCAAGAAAGGCGGCCTGTTTAGCAAAAAGAACAAGAAAGGTGATGCCGCCGCCAGCGGCGCGGCCGAAGGCGGCGGGGCCGGCGCGCTAGCCAATGGCAAAAACGCTGCTTCTATCGAGAAAGGCAACTCGCTGCCCAACTACCGCCTGCCTACCGAGGCTGAGTGGGAGTACGCCGCGCAGGCGCTGATAGGCACCCAGGAAGTGGGCAACGAAAACCAGGAAGAGAAGCGCATCTATCCTTGGGATGGCCGCTCGACCCGCAACCCGTATGGCAAAGGCCAGGGTCAGTTTCTGGCTAACTTCAAGCGGGGCCGGGGCGACTACGCCGGCATCGCGGGCAGCCTGAACGATGGCGCTATGATTACGGAGTATATCTATGCCTACCCCCCCAACGACTACGGCCTCTACAACATGGCTGGCAACGTGAACGAGTGGGTGCAGGACGTGTATCGCCCGCTCTCGTTCCAAGATGTGGAAGACCTCAACCCGTTCCGCCGCAATGGCGTGGGTGATGCCGCGTCAGGCTACGACAAGAAAGGCTACCAGAGTCTGATTGACGACCATGTGCGCGTGTACAAAGGCGGTTCGTGGCGCGATGTGGCCTACTACCTCTCGCCCGGTACGCGCCGCTTCATGGCGGAAGATTCGGCTACCTCGACCATTGGTTTCCGCTGCGCGATGATTAACGCCGGCTCGAACAAATAATAATCACGGATTACGCGGATTTTAGCGGATTTCACGGATTTTGTGGACGACAAAGAGGCTGCTCAGATGGGCAGCCTCTTTTTTATGTTTCTTCCACTTACTTCTTGTCTAACTATTTCAGTATCTGCTACCTGTTGCAAGAGTAGCGCCGTCCACAAAATCCGTGAAATCCGCTAAAATCCGCGTAATCCGTGATTAGTTATTGTTCAGTGGCCGCGATGGTGGCAATGCTTATGGTGCGGGCTCCGGCGGCGAGCAGGGCCGCGCCGCAGGCTTCAAGGGTAGCGCCGGTGGTCAGCACGTCATCGACCAGCAGGATGTGGCGGCCAATTATGGCGGCCGGGTCGGCCACCTCAAATACCGTGGCCACGTTTTGCCAGCGCTCGGCGCGGCCCTTGCGCGTTTGGGAGGCAGTGTGTTCGGTGCGACGCAACGCGTTTGGAGCGCTGGGGCAGGGTAGGGCGGCCGCTAGGCCGGTGGCAAAGGCCTCGGCCTGGTTATAGCCCCGGCGGGCCAGCTTGCGGCGGTGCAGCGGCACCGGCACGATAAGCTCAAATTCGGGACCCAGGCCGGCGGCGGCCAGCTCGGCGCCGTAGAGCTGGCCCAGCGCCCGCCCTACCCCCGCCTGGCCCTGATACTTAAGCTGATGCAGCAGCAGCTGCACCCGCCCGTGGCGCTGGAAGCGCAGGTAGCTGAAGGTGTGCCGCACGGGCAGCTTGCCCCAGAAGCGCCGGGGCAGCGGGTTGTGGGCGGGCGGCAGCAAGTGGTAGCCGGTGTAGGGCAGCTCGGCGCGGCAGCGCGTGCAGAGGTGCGCCTCGCCGGCCACCAGCGGCTCGCGGCAGGCCAGGCAGGGGCGAGGGAAGAACAGGGCCAGCAAGTCGGCCAGGAGGGGGCGCAGCATCAGTTAGGGCAGTTAGTGGTTGAGTAGGGCAGGCCGGGCCAGCGGGCCGAAGCGCGCCTACCCCCGTCCTTTGTGGTGACGCGAGCCCCGCGGCTGCCCAAGATACTGCCGGGCCGCAGCTCGGGCAGACTTTGCTTCATTTATTCATTCTTATAATTTATCCGTGTCTCTCACCACCGATTTTGACGACTACCGCCAGCGCATGAATGAGCGCGTGCTGGCCTACGACAACAAGGTTATCAAGCGCTTTTTTAACCTCGACACCAATGCCTACCAAGCCGGCGCGGTGCCCGTGAAGGTGAAGGAAATGCTAGGCCTGGCCTGCTCGCTGGTGCTGCGCTGCGACGACTGCGTGAAGTATCACCTCGGCAAATGCCACGAGGAAGGCCTCTCCGACGACGAGATTTTCGAGGTGTTTTCCATTGCCAACCTCATTGGGGGTAGCATCGTGATTCCGCATTTCCGCCGGGCCGTGGAATACTGGGAAGTGCTGCGCGCCGAAGCTGCCTCCGGCGCACCCGGCGCGCACCCGGCCGCTACTCACCCGCCGCATGAGCACTAACGGCCCTACCCCCCCCGCCGGCGAAAGCGAGGCCGAGTTCAACCAGCGCTGGGAGACGCTGCTGGTCGCTATGGAGGAGCGCTTTGGCCGGCGGCCCGACCTCAACGCGCTGCTGCTGCTCATTGGGGTGCAGGAGCTGGGGCAGGGCGTGGCGGCTTTCACCAAAGAGCAGAAGCAGGACCTGATGCACATCGCTACCTGCAAGCTCTTTAGCCAGAGCGGCCACTACGCGCTGGAGCGCGTGGATGAGGAAGGCTGGCCCCACTACCAGCTCGTGGCACCCGTGCCCTTCGCCAATCTCAAGGAGCAGGAGCGGATGCTGAAATGGCACATCCTGGAATATTTTGACGAGTTGGATTGATTGTTAAACGGTCGTCATTGCGAGGCTGCGAAGCAATCGCACCAGAACGAAGCCGTTCGGGTATCGTTCCGGTGCGATTGCTTCGCAGCCTCGCAATGATAGACAGTCAGTAATCAGCCACATGAAAATAATTTCTTATAACCTTAACGGCCTGCGCTCGGCCTTGAGCAAGGGGCTGCTCGACTGGGTGGCGGCCACCCGGCCCGACGTGCTGTGCGTGCAGGAGATAAAAGCCGGCACTACCCCCCTCGACGTGAGTGGCCTGGCTGCGCTGGGCTACCACGCCTACCTGCACCCCGCCCGCAAGCCGGGCTACAGCGGCGTGGCCACCTTCAGCCTGACCGAGCCCAAGGCCGTGGTAATGGGCTGCGGCGAGCCGCTGTATGATGACGAAGGCCGCGTGCTGCGGCTCGATTTTGAGCACGTATCGGTGCTTAACACCTATATGCCTTCGGGCACCAGCGGGCCAGCGCGGCAGGCGTTCAAGGTGGCGTGGCTGCACTGGTTTCGGGCCTACGTGGCGGGCTTGCGACTCGATGCGGCGGTGCCGCCGCTCGTTATCGGGGGCGACTTCAACTGCTGCCAGACGGCCATTGACCTGCACAACCCCAAAGCCAACCAGCACAGCCCCGGCTACACGCCCGAGGAGCGCCAGTGGTTTGGCGACCTGCTGGCCGATGGCTACCTCGACTCGTTTCGGCACCTGCACCCCGACGCGCCGCACCACTACTCATGGTGGAGCTACCGGGCCGGCTCGCGGGCGCGCAACGTGGGCTGGCGCCTCGACCACCTGCTGCTCGACCAGGCGCTGCTGCCCCGGCTGCGCGGGGCCGGCCTCTGGCCCGACGCCGTGCACTCGGACCACTGCCCGGCGTGGCTGGAAATCGGTGCTGGATTGAGTTAGGTAACTGAGGTTGATGCGGAGGGCGATACGCCTTGCGTAACATCACTCAATAAAATGCCCGAATTTTACTGTAACCCTACCCCCCTCCCCGCGGTTAAAAGCAGCATGATGGCCGGATAGCTGACCATTCTCATTTTCATTTGTCCTTAACTTTTTATGTGGTACGTATTTTTTGCCTTGGTTCTGGCTACGGCCCTGCTTGCTCTTGATACCGCTCGTAAAGTGCGCAACATGGTGAGCCCCGAGCTCGTGCCGGCCCGCTAGATAAGCCTGCACTAATAACTTAGTTGCTAACAAAAAAGCAGCCTCACGGCTGCTTTTTTGTTGGGTTGACTCTGCGGTATCAGACTGTTCACTACCTAATTACGAGCTTGCAGAGCTGGCTGGCGTTATCGGCTTCTATCTTAACGTAGTACAGGCCATTGGCGAAACGGCTCAAATCAAGCGTTTTGGTGAAGCGCTCATTTAGCTCCGTGAGTGATTCGCGGTACATCACGGTACCAATCACGTTGATAACCGTGACCTCTACTTTGCGGCCTTCGAGGCCGCTGATGGTGAGGTGCACGATACCCGTGCTGGGGTTGGGATACACGACCAGCGTGTGCTCATCCAACGTAGGGCGAACGATAATCTGGTGCAGGCCGCTGGCGGCCGCTGGGGGCCCCGGCGGCACGCTCGCAAATGCCAGATTGAGGCTGGCCAGCCAAAGAATAGTAACTAGTAAGGGTTGTTTCATAATCCTGTCAACCAGAACACTGTAGCTGGGTGTGATGAAAGTTAACGACTAACTTGTGTTTTGGTTTCGCAAAAGTACGGCCGCTGTTGGGTCACACTACCTTTGATTAGTCTAATACCGGGATTTTTACCGGTTACTTTGTGATTTTACCCGATAATCATTTTCTTACCCCCCCAAGCGCCCGCGTTTTAGTGCTGGGCGGCGGACTGGCGGGGCTGGCGGCGGCCCTCGACCTGGCCGGGCGCGGGCACCGAGTAGTGGTGGTGGAGCGGCGGCACTACCCCTTCCACCGCGTTTGCGGCGAGTATGTGAGCAACGAGGTGCTGCCCTACCTGCGCCGGCTGGGGGCCGACCCGGCGGCGCTGGCCCCGGCGGCCATCCGGCGGTTCGGGCTGTCGTCGCCGGCCGGGCGCACGCTGGCCAGCCCGCTGGATATGGGCGGTTTTGGGGTGAGCCGCTACCAGCTCGACGAGTTTTTGTACCAAAAAGCGCTGCATAAAGGCGTCGAATTTATTTTTGCGACCGTGGCCGATGTGGCTTTTGAGGAAGCCGCCGACCAGCATTGCGTAACCCTGGCCGACGGCCGCCAGCTGCTGGCCCCGCTGGTGCTGGGTACCTACGGCAAGCGCAGCGCCCTGGACCGGCAGCTGGCGCGGCCATTTTTCGGCCAGCGCTCGCCCTACCTCGGCGTGAAGCACCACCTGCGCCTGCCCGGCTTTGCGCGCGATGTGATTGAGCTGCACAACTTTCGGGATGGCTACGCGGGCATTTCGGCCATTGAAGACGATAAGCTGTGCTTTTGCTACCTCACCACGCGCGCCAACCTGAAGGCCGCGGGCGGCAGCATTGCCGCGCTGGAGAGCACGGTGCTGGCCCGCAACCCTTTGCTGGCCGATATTATGAATAATAGCGAACGCCTATACACCCAGCCCGAGGTTATTAACGAGATTTCCTTTGCCCCCAAACAGCCCGTGGAGCAGCACCTGCTGATGGTGGGCGACGCGGCCGGGCTCATCACGCCGCTGTGTGGCAATGGCATGGCGATGGCCATTCATGGCGCGGCGCTGGCTGCCCCGCTGGCCGACCGCTTTCTACGCGGCGAGCTGCCGCGGCCGGCCCTGGAAGCGGCCTACGCGCGTGCCTGGCAGCGGCAGTTTGGGGCGAGGCTGCGGGTGGGGCGGGCCGTGCAGCGGCTCTTTGGCGAGCCGGTGCTGAGCGAGCTGGTGGTAGGCGGCCTGCGCCACTGGCCGGCCGCCGTGCGCACGCTGATGCGGCAGACGCACGGCGCGGAGTTTGATTAAAACCCGCTGCCTACCCCGCCGTACTAGAAGGCAACGCCCGCCAACCGGGCCGCGCCTTCGTATGTAGAGGCCGACCAGCTCCTCCCGGCTGGTTGGCTCTTTTTTTGATATGCCCCGCCCGGCACGGCGGCAGTGCGTAAACTTGCGCTTCTAATTTCCCCTCAATGCCCAGTTACCTGGGTGCCATTGGCACCGCTACCCCCTCGCATCGACTTGCTCAGCCCACCATTGCCGGCTTCATGGCGGAGGCCCTGGAGCTGGACGCGAACGGGACGCGCAAGCTGCGGGCGCTCTACCGGGTTTCGGGCATCGGGCACCGCCACTCGGTGCTGGCCGATTACGGCCGCGACAACGGCGACTACGAGTTTTTCCCGAACACGCCGGGCCTGGAGCCTTTCCCGAGCGTGGGCCAGCGTATGGCCGCCTACCGGCGCGAAGCCCTACCTTTAGCCCTGGCGGCGGTGCGCGACTCGCTAGGTCAGGCTCCTGGCATTGAGGCTGCTAGCCTTACCCATCTCATCACGGTGAGCTGCACGGGCATGTACGCGCCGGGGCTCGATATTGAGCTGGTGGCGGCCCTGGCCCTACCCCCCTCGGTGCGGCGCACGTGCGTCAACTTCATGGGCTGCTATGCGGCGGTGAATGCGCTGCGCCTGGCCAACGATATTTGCCTGGCCAACCCCGCCGCGCGGGTGCTGGTGGTGAGCGTGGAACTGTGTACGCTGCACTTTCAGAAAAGCCACGACCCCGACCACCTGATAAGCAACGCGCTGTTTAGCGACGGGGCGGCGGCCTGCCTGGTGCTGGGGCAGCCGCTGCCCGGCGCTGTCCCCTGCCTGGCGCTCGAAGCCTTTCACTGCGGCCTGGCACCCGAGGGCGTGCAGGATATGGCTTGGCACATCGGCGACTTTGGCTTCGAGATGACGCTTTCGGGCTACGTGCCGGCCCTGATTGAGCGCGGCATCGGGCAGCTCACGGCCGACTTGCTCAAGGACTTGCCGGTGCGGCGCGAGGACATCCGGCACTTTGCGCTGCACCCCGGCGGGCGCAAAATACTGGAAGCCATTGAGAAAGCGCTGGGCCTGAGCCGCGACGACAACCGCTACGCCTACCAGGTACTGCGCGACTACGGCAATATGTCGTCGGCCACGGTACTCTTCGTGCTGCGCGAGCTGCTGGCCGCCACTACCCCCGCCGACAACGGCGCGCCGGTGCTCAGCTGCGCCTTCGGACCAGGCCTCACGATGGAGGCCATGCTGCTGAAAATCTGCGCGTAGCGGCGGCTATACTGCCCACGCTTGGCAAGGCGGCCCGGCAACCGATTACTACCCCTTCCGTTAAGTTGGAAGAAGAAGCCGCCGGGCCTGCCCAACGCGCGCCGGCCCGGCCTCGCTTTGCGCGCGCTCTCCTGTTCACCTATTCCTTCTACTATGCGTATTCTACCCTGCGCCGCGGCCCTGCTGCTGCTTAGCACCCTGGCTTTCAGCAGCTGCCAGTCGGGTGCCGACAACGCACCGCTGGCCAGCGACCTCAATTCCAGCAATCCCGCCATTGCTGAGCAGGCCCGTAAGGTGCAGAGCCTGGTCACTGAAATGGACCAGCAGAAGGCCCGCATCAAGGCCGAGCAAGACAAGCTAACCGCCCTGCAACAGCAGCTGGAAGGCTCGCAGCAAAACCTGGAAGGGCTCAAGAAGCAGGCGCAGGCCACGCCGTAGGGGGGTAGGACGCTGCTAGTTTGCAGCAGTTTTAACAAACTTGCTAACAGCATCCTAGCGCAACAAATATCTGCCGTCCCATGCCTAATATACGTGAGATTAAGAGCAGCTTTCGCCATTCCGTTAAGCTTGGTACTGGTCAGGCTTATCTACTGGCGCGGGATAACCCGGAGGTTGATTTTTCGACGTATATCATCGAGGCCGCGCTCAAAAACTTTGCGTATGACGGGCAAGCTGAGAGTAGCCGAGCAGCGTATCTCTTTGCCCTTTATAACTTATTAAAGCAGCCGGCCCGGATTCGACGGGCGGTGATTCGGGGTTTGGCAACCGAGCGGGAGGATACCTGGACACTGACCCAGCTATTTGGGCTGGCCCTACTTTTTGCTCAGCACGGCGACGCGCAAGCCCGTAAAGCCCTGTACCGCCAGTTCCTAAACAAGCCGGCTGCTAGCGCTGATTGGCTTGGGGCAGAAGAAATTATAACGCTGGATGGCCTGGCAGGGCTGCGGTACATCGCCCAAAAATTCGGGCGGGCGTTAGCTAAAAATCCCGATGACTGGCAGGATGACCAGCTTATCCAGACTTTTCAAGAGCAGTATCCTGCCCTCGATGCCTGGGCTCAGCTACGGCAGCTCGCGCAACAGGATGACGAGGTGCGCCGCTACCTGCAAAATGTAGAGGCCACGCTAGCTAGTCAAGCCGCTCACCCACGCCCCGCCCGCCAGGAAATTGACCTGAAGCAAATGATTCGGGTGCCGCAGCAGCGCGCTTTCCCATTCTTGTGGCGGAGATGCAATCTTCAGCCAGACGAGCTTAATTGGCTGGCTGAAAGAGTATTGATTGAGCGCAACAACGTGGTGCTGGAAAACATGCTGTTTATTTTTGGGCACCACAAATTTCCGTTGGCCTACCAGCCCATCCTGGCATTGGCCCAGCAGAAAACCAGTGGTTCTCATCGCATACAGGAATACGCTATTGATGCTTTGCACCATCTCCAGGCTAGGGAAATCCGAGAGTTCGCGCTGCAAAAACTGGCAACCACTACGCGCCCCAGTCAATTTACCGCCTTGTTAATTAGCAACTACCAAGAAGGTGATGCTGTGCTATTGACCAGCCTTGCTAATCGTTTTCATAACGAGCATTCGATTGAGCAACTGGCTTGCAGCTACGTGGAAATTTACGCTGCCAATAAAACGGCTGAGTGCGCCCTACCGCTGCTAGCCCTTTATCAAAATAGGACTTACGCACTTGGTGGTAACTTGAGAAAAAGCCTAGCCCAATGGTGACGCAAGCAACCTACATCGAGTACCTGCTCAGTACGCCCCGCAATTATACGTGCACGCACCTTGCCGAGCACTTGCCGCAGGTGAGCCACGACCAAGTGAACCGGTTTTTGCGCCGCAGCTCGTTCTCACCCACGCAGTTGCGGGAGTTGGTGCTACCCTTGTTGAGTGACTCGCCCGAGGCCTTTTTGTTCGTCGACGACAGTGTGCAGGACAAGCGCTACAGCCGTTTTATCGAGGTGGCCAAGCGCCAGTACTCCGGCGCCGCCCACGGCTTGGTGACCGGCATCTGCTTGGTCAACCTGGTGCACAGCAGTGGGGAGGCCGGTGATTTTCTGCCCCTGGACTACCGCGTGTACGCCCCGCAGCAGGATGCGCTGAGCAAGAACGAGCATTTCCAGGCCATGTTCGCCCACGTGGTGGCCGAAGACAAAATCCAGGCCCGCACCCTCTTGTTCGATGCCTGGTACAGCGGCAGCGAGAACCTGAAGCGCATTCACCGCGCCGGTTGGACGTTTTTCACGACCCTGAAAAGCAACCGGTTGGTGAGTGCGAACAAGGAGACGGGCTATCAAGCCCTGGACGCAGTGGACCCGCCGCCGGGCGGGTGGAGCACGGGGTTGGAAGTGCGCTTAAAGCAGGTGCCGTTTGCGGTGCGTTTGTTCAAGCTGGTCGCCGCCAACGGCGACATTGAATGGGTCGTGACCAATAACTTCGCCTTCACCCTGACCCAGCAACTCGTCGAAGTCACGACCCGCACGCGCTGGCAGGTGGAAGAGTTTCACCGCAGCTTCAAGCAGCTCACCGGGGCTGAAAAATGCCAGTGCCGCCGTGCCCAGGCCCAGCGCAACCACTTGGCTTGTTGCTACCTGGCCTGGGTGTCCTTGCGCCAGTTTGCCCGCCAAACCGCCCAAACCCTGTACCAAGCCCATCAGCAGCAGTGGGCTCCTTATCTGCGCCAGTTGCTAGCCAAACCCCTCATTCCAGCGCTAATACCGACGAGTGCGTAAGTCCTACAAAAGATGACTTGCGGCATTCATCGCACCGATGTGGTGAAGCTGCTCATTGAAAACCATGTGTTACCCACTTGGCTGAACGAGGAGTTGCCTTTCGATAGCTCCGCTGAAACTCAACTGCTATATCAACCGGAAAGTTGAGGCGGTAAAAGTCCTATCAAAGTTGGTCAATATCCCTCCGCAAAAACAATCACCTGCCACCGAAACGCCCAGCGCCAGCGCAGCGCGTAGCGCGTGATGCCGGCCTTCGCCAGCAGCCGCCGCCAGTCTTGGCGCGAAAAGGCGCGGGCGACGGAGAGCGGCGCGTCGTTTTGCACCAGGCGCGAGCCGCCGAATAGCTTCGTCAGGTACTTGATACTGTGGTAGGCCAGCGGGTGGCGGTGCAGGTCGTTGATGACGACGGCCACGCCTGCCTGCCGGTGCCAGCGGCGTAGCAGGTCCACCAGCTCGGCATCAGTGAAGTGGTGGCAGAAGAGGCTGGCCGTAAGCACATCGTAGGGCTGGGCCGCAAACTCGGGGCTGAAGATATCGAGCTGCTCGTAGCTGATTTCGGGGTAGAGCTGGCTTTTGGCGCGGGCATAATCGAGCATGAAGGCGTTGGCGTCGATGCCCACCAGTTCGGCCCCTACCCCCTGTCGCCGGGCCCAACGCGCCACGTGGCGCAGGGTGTCGCCGCCGCCGCTGCCGAGGTCGGCCAGGCGCAGGGGCCGGCCGGCCGGGAAGCGCGGGCGCAGCCGGGCCAGGGCGGCCAGCACCGGCCGGTAGCCGCCAAGCCAGGTATTAATGGTTTCCAGCTCATCGAGGTTTTGCCGCAGCTCGTCGGTGGCGAGCGACAGGTCGTCCATCAGCTCGGGGGTAGTGGCGCGGGCGCTCAGGTTCATAGGAACAAAGGTGGGTAGGAGACGCAGAAAATATTCGTTAAATCCAGTAAAAACCTGACTTAGTTATCAAATGAAGCTACATTGACAAAAATTTTATAACAAAACTAATAACCAATAGAAACCAAAGAACGTCTAAGCTCTGTACCTTGCGCGCTCTGCCACGCTCCTATGCTTCTTGCCAACACGTTACTAGCTGCTGCCTGGTTGTCCTTGGGCCTACCCCACGGGCCTACCCGCCCGTTGGCCTCACGGGCGGCGCATTGCACGCTGCCGGGCGAGAAGTTTGGCTACCCCGACGGCGTGGCCGTGGCGCCCGACGGCACGGTGTACGTGGTGGATACGGACAGCACCATCCTGAAAAAAATAAGCCCGACCGGCCAGGTAACCCGACTGGGCGCGGGCCGCCTGGTGTATCCTACCGGGGTAGCCCTGGCTCCCGATGGCACGGCCTACGTGGCCGATGCCGGCAGCCATAGCATCGTGCGGATTGGGCTGGGCGGCGAGGTGTCGCAGGTGGCCAGCCGGGGCCTCGTGTATCCGGCGGGCCTGGCAATGGGGGCCGATGGCGCGCTCTACATCGCCGACGCGGGCCGCGAGCCGGGCAGCGGCGCCGTCTTTAAGCTGAGCCTCACGGGTCGGTTGCAGTCGCTGGCCACGGGCCTGCGCAGGCCCAGCAGCGTGGCCCTGGCCACCGACGGCACCGTGTACATAACTGAAAACGAGAGCAATAGCCTCCTTAAAATCAACTCCCTGGGCGAAGTGTCGTCGGTGGCCGGCGGGGAGTTCAACAAGCCCCGCGGCCTGGCGGTGGGAGCGCACGGCGCGGTGTACGTGGCCGATACCTATAACAACCGGGTGCAGCGCATCGACTCGGCGGGCAACGTGACGACGGTGGCCAGCGGCTTCAATTATCCTTCGGGCATTGCCGTGGACCGCGCCGGCGTGGTCTATGTGACCGACACGGGCAACGGGATGCTCAAAAAAATCAACCCCACGGGCGTGGTCATGCTGCTGCCCGAGCTGGTCGGCACCATCCACCCGCACTGAGCAGCTCATGCCACGTAGTCGGCGAGGTAGGCAAACCGGGGCCGCAGCTGTCCGCCCGCCGCGATGGTAGCCCGCGCCAGCACACCGGCCGGGTCGCCGGCCACGAGGGGGGGTAGCACCTGGTCGAGCAACTGCCGACTGAAGTCGCGGCTGGCATTGCGCGGCAGCTCGCAGGGCAGGTTGTCCACGGCCATCACGGTGATGGTTTTGGGTTGCGAATAGGCCGCTTGCAGCGCGCCGGTGGCGGGGTCGTAGTCAAAAGCCGGCTCCTCGATGGTGGTGCTGCGCTGGGTGAGCGGAACGGAGCCGTTCACGTCGCAGGTCACGTCGGCAATGGTATCTACTTTGAAATCAACGCGCTGCGTGTCGTTTTCCGTGAATAGGCGCGGCGCGGCCGGGTGCCAGTAGGCGCAGGCAATGAGCAGGTCGGTTACGGGCAGGTACTTGCCGAAGGTCGATTCGTAGGCCGCCGGCTCGTGGTGGAAGTTGGCCGTGTCCCACACCCGGCCGTCGCGGCGGCGGTTGTAGTCCGAGCTGCATAGTTGAGTATATACCGGCTCGCTGAAATCGAGGTAGAGGTAGTCGTACACGCTCACCCGCCGGATGCCCATGCGGCCCAGCACTTCCTGCGCGCCCTGCGCCACGCGGCCGGTGCCAGTGATAGCAATTTTGATGGGGGGTAGGCGCTTCACCTTGAAAAACTCCTCCTCCATGTCCTCCATATCGACGCACTGCCAGGCTGGTTTCAGGGTAAAAAGCCCGTGCTTGCGGCCGTAGGTGAGCAGGCCATTATAAGCGCCCACGATGCCCGCCCAGTGCCCGAAAGCCACCACGCGCTGGCCGGCCGCGTTGGTCAGCAGCTCGTAATCGATGAGCGTGATATTTTTTTGTAAAACACTTTGCAGCAACCTCTTATTAGCAGGCTGCTGCTTGATGGTATGCGAGAAAAACAGATACGTTTTGCCCGCCAGCAGCCACTCCGCGGGCACTTCCTTCACGCCGAGCAGCACATCGCAGGCGGCCATTTCCTCATTTACTTCAATGCCCAGGTCGCGGTATTCCTGGTCGCTGAAGGCACGGGTGGGGCTGGGCTGCACCCGCACGCGCAGGCCGGGATAGGCATCTTGCAGCTCCACGCATTTTTTGGGGGTGAGGGCCACGCGGCGGTCGGGCGGGGTGCGGCCTTCGCGTAGCAGGCCGAGGAGGGAGGGTAGGGGCATAAAATCGTTTGTCATTGCGAGCAAAGCGAAGCAATCGCACCTGAACGAAGTCGTTCGGGCGTCGTTTTGGTGCGATTGCTTTGCTTTGCTCGCAATGACAGTAGGGCTTTGACCCCAAAACTACGCCCTACCCCCGACCAAACCGGGCTTACCTTTGTTAAGGAAAAAGTCGCCTCCTTCTCTCCTCCCCCAGCCCACGTGTATGTCGTTTAAATTCAAGCCCGCCGACGTGTTTGAAACCCGCCACAACGCCCCCAATAGCGCCAGCCAGCAAGCCATGCTGCACGCCGTCGGGGCCGAGAATATGGCCCAGCTTATCGCCGAAACGGTGCCCGCCGCCATTCGCCTGCCGCGGGCGCTGGCCCTGCCGCCCGCCCTCAGCGAGCGCCAGTTCCTGAAGCGCTTCAAGCAGATTGCCGGCCAGAACAAGGTGTATAAGAGCTACATCGGCCTCGGCTACCACGATACTACCCTACCCCCCGTTATCCAGCGCAACATCCTGGAAAACCCCGGCTGGTACACCGCCTACACGCCCTACCAGGCCGAAATTGCCCAGGGCCGCCTGGAGGCGCTCATCAATTATCAGACCCTGATAATTGACCTCACCGGCCTGCCCATCGCCAACGCCAGCCTGCTCGACGAGGCCACCGCCGCCGCCGAGGCGCTGCACCTGCTGCACTCGCAAACCAAAAAGAAAAACGCCACCAAGTTCTTCGTGTCGGAGCAGGTGTTGCCCCAAACCATCGACGTGCTGCGCACCCGCGCCACGCCGCTGGGCATTGAGCTGGTAATCGGCGACCACCGCACGGCCGACCTCTCCGATGAGGCGCTTTTCGGCGTGATGGTGCAGTATCCCGGTGCCAACGGGACGATTTTCGACTACCAAGAATTCATCGCTAAAGCCCAGGCCAACAGCCTGTTTGTGGTGATGGCCGCCGACCTGCTGGCCCTCACGCTGCTGACGTCGCCGGGCGAGCTGGGCGCGGATATCTGCGTGGGGTCGTCGCAGCGCTTTGGCGTGCCGATGGGCTTTGGCGGGCCGCACGCGGGCTTTTTCTCGTGCAAGGACCAGTTTAAGCGCGTCATTCCGGGCCGCATTATCGGGCAGAGCATCGACGCGGCTGGCAACAAGGCCTACCGCATGGCGCTGCAAACCCGCGAGCAGCACATTCGCCGCGAAAAAGCAACCTCGAACATCTGCACCGCGCAGGTGCTGTTGAGCGTGCTGGCCGGCATGTTTGCCGTGTACCACGGGCCGAAAGGCATCCGGCAGTTTGCGGTAAACACGCATTTATTTGCCCAAATCCTGGAAGCCGAACTGAAAGCGCTGGGCGTGGAGCAACTCAACAGCCACTACTTCGACACGCTGAGCCTGCGCCTGGAGAGCCATGAAATGCAGCAGGCCATCAAGAAAGAAGCGGAGGCCGCCGGCATCAACTTCCGCTACTACGAGGAAAACCTGGTGGGCATCAGCCTGCACCAGAACGTGGAAATAGAGGACGTGCGCGACATCGTGGACATCTTCGCCAAAGTGCTGGGTAAGGAAGTGGCGACGACCGCCGCCCCCACCGCCGAAGCCGACCTGACGCTGACCTGGCCCGACCACCTCCAGCGCACCAGCGAGTACCTCACGCACCCCGTCTTCAACTCGCACCATGCCGAGCACGAGTTGCTGCGCTACATGAAGCAGCTCGAAAACAAGGACTTGAGCCTCGCCCACAGCATGATCCCGCTGGGCTCGTGCACCA
The DNA here is from genome assembly GCA_001596155.1 of Hymenobacter psoromatis. Taxonomy (NCBI): domain Bacteria; kingdom Pseudomonadati; phylum Bacteroidota; class Cytophagia; order Cytophagales; family Hymenobacteraceae; genus Hymenobacter; species Hymenobacter psoromatis. The sequence continues at coordinate 3,203,265 of CP014771.1, forward strand.
TGAAGCTGAATGCCACCGCCGAGATGATACCCGTGACCTGGCCCGAAATCGGCCAGCTGCACCCCTTCGCCCCGGCCGACCAAACGCTGGGCTACCAGCAGATTATCAAGGACCTGCAAGCCTGGCTGTGCGAGGTAACCGGCTTCGCGGCCGTGAGCCTGCAGCCCAACTCGGGCGCGCAGGGCGAGTACGCCGGCCTGCTGGCCATCCGGGGCTACCACGAGGGTAGGGGCGAGCAGCACCGCACGGTGGCGCTCATTCCGGCCTCGGCCCACGGCACCAACCCCGCTTCGGCCGTGATGGCCGGCATGCAGGTAGTGGTGGTTAAAAGCACCGACGACGGCAACGTGGATATGGACGACCTGCGCGCCAAAATCGCGCAGTACGCTGACCACCTGAGCTGCCTCATGGTCACCTACCCCAGCACGCACGGCGTGTATGAGGAAACGATTATTGAAATCTGCGACCTCATTCACCAGGCCGGCGGCCGGGTGTACATGGATGGTGCCAACATGAATGCCCAGGTGGGCCTTACCTCGCCGGCCGCCATTGGCGCCGACGTGTGCCACCTCAACCTGCACAAAACCTTCTGCATTCCGCATGGCGGCGGCGGACCGGGGGTAGGCCCCATCGGCGTGGTAGCCGACCTGGAGCCCTACCTGCCCGGCCACGTGGTAGTGCCGGTAGAAGGCCGCACGAGCGGCGCCGTATCGGCCGCGCCGTGGGGCTCGGCCAGCATTTTGCCCATCAGCTACGCCTACATTTCGATGATGGGCGGCGACGGCATCACCCGCGCCACGGAGATTGCCATTCTGAACGCCAACTACATCAAGGCCCGGCTGGAGGCGCACTACCCGGTGCTCTACACCGGCGCGCACGGCCGCTGCGCCCACGAGATGATTCTCGATTGCCGCCACTTCAAAAAGGCTGGCATTGAGGTGGAAGACATTGCTAAGCGCTTGATGGACTACGGTTTCCACGCGCCTACGGTGAGCTTCCCGGTGGCCGGCACGCTCATGATTGAGCCGACGGAGAGCGAGAGCCAGAAGGAGCTGGACCGCTTCTGCGAGGCCATGATTGCCATTCGTAAGGAAATCACGGAAGTGGAAGAAGGCCGCGCCGACGCCAAAGACAACGTGCTGAAGCACGCGCCGCACACTGCCGCCACGGTGCTCGTGCACGACTGGACGCGCCCCTACTCGCGCGAGCAGGCCGTATATCCCCTACCCTACGTGCGCAACGCCAAGTTCTGGCCCGCCGTGAGCCGCATCGACTCGGCCTACGGCGACCGCAACCTCATTTGCTCATGCACCCCAATGCAGGAATACGCCGACGAGCAGGAGCAGCTGGTTTCGGCCGATAAAGGGCCTTCTTATTAGGCTGTAGCACGGACGCTGCGAGCCCGCGCGTGGCACGATACCTGAACTGTACCTACGCGTGGATTCGCAGCGTCCGCGCTACACCAAAAACGCCCGGTTGAGCACGCGAAAGCGACTCGGCCGGGCGTTTTGGCGTGCTGGGCGACTGGCTAAGCAAACTAGTCGGCTTGCCTACTTCTTTTGGAACATTGCCTCAGCCGCCAGCGTTAAGTCAGCACCTCCGCATCCGTGGACTATCTCCTTAATTTTTAGCCTTATGAACCGCATCACTCATCTTCTGGCCCGTCCGGCCGCTTTGGCGGTCACGGGTCTTGCGCTGACCTTCGGCGTAGTTTCCTGCGCCACATCAGCCAACGTGGGCGTGTCCAGCGATTTTGACCACGCCGTCAACTTCCGCAACTACCACACCTGGGCCTGGTATCCCAAGCAAGCCAATGACACCGAGGGCGGCCCGGCTCACGGCTACGAGTCGTTTACGGACCAGCGCATCCGCGACGCCGTGTCTAAAGACCTGGCTACCAAAGGCCTGATGCCCGCCACCGGCGAACCCGACGTCTATGTGGCCTACAGCGTGCGCGTGGAAAACAAGCAGCAATCGGGGGGCGGCTATCCGTATAGCCCCTACGGCTACGGGTATGGCGGCTACGGATACGGCGGCTTTGGCGGCTACCCCTACGGGGGCCGGTCCTACAACTACAAGGCCGGCACGGTCGTTATCGACATCGTGGATGCCCGCCGCAAGGAGCTTGCCTGGCGCGGCACCGGTCAGGCCCAGCTCGACCAGAACAGCATTTCGGAAGCCGAAACCTACCGCATCGTCAATAGCGTGCTCAGCAACTATCCGCCGATGGATAATCCCAACCAGCGCCGCCAGGCCACCCGTTAAGCGGCGGCCCTACCCCCCTGTTTTTATGCAAAGAGCCCCGTCAGGTTGACGGGGCTTTTTCATTTTGTAGCTGTCGCTGATGCATAACGGCCAGGATATCCAGCTGACTGCGCCAACATAGTAAACCATGCGATAGCTGTCAACCAATAACTGGCGTATTTGCGGTAGGCCAGTTTTGGGATAAACCGGCCCTAACTGCGGGTTATTCTCCAACTGCCGGGCGCGGTCAAAAAAACGATTGACTACCGCATTAGCGTGACTTGGAGAGGTCAACCGTAAATACTCACCAATCGCCGTAACGTGGTCGAGTGCATCGCTGGTCCAGTAAATAATCACGCCTTTCGCAAGCGAGCCAAAACTTGTTCGCGCGCTTCATCATGTGGCACCAAGCGGCCTGCCTCGCGCGAGGCCAACGCCTTTTCCAAGATTTGCAATTCGTACAACTCTTGCTGCAAATCCTCCAGAGTTGCTCCCTCCGGCAGCTCATCAATAGTTTGATGGGCGAGTGCTTTAATTTTGGGAGACATAGTAGTTGCGGGTTAAGTAACTAAATCGGCACGTTCACGTGGCGCTCGGCGTGGTAGCTGCTGCGCACCAGCGGGCCGCTTTCCACGTACTTCAGGCCACGGCGCAGGCCTTCTTCCTTGTAAGCAGCGAAGGTGTCGGGATGGATGAACTCGGCCACTTCGAGGTGCCGCTTGGTGGGCTGGAGGTACTGGCCGAGGGTCAGAATGTCGAGGCCGTTGGCCACGAGGTCGTCCATCGCCTGATGCACTTCATCGGTCTTTTCGCCCAGGCCCAGCATAATGCCCGACTTGGTGCGGTGCCCTTGCAGCTTGGTGCGCCGGATTTGCTCCAGGCTGCGGTCGTACTTGCCCTGCGGGCGCACGAGGCGGTAGAGGCTGCCCACGGTTTCCATGTTGTGCGAAATCACTTCCTGGCCGCCCGAAATCATCACGTCGAGCGCCGCCCAGTTGGCTTTCACGTCGGGGATGAGCGTTTCGATGGTCGTTTCGGGGCTTAATTCTTTGGTGAAAACCACCGTATCGCGCCACACGCTGGCCCCGCGGTCTTTGAGCTCGTCGCGGTTCACGCTGGTGAGCACGGCGTGCTTCACCTTCATGAGGCTGATGGCCTCGGCCACGCGGCGCGGCTCGTCGAGGTCCAGCTCGGTGGGGCGGCCGGTGGCCACGGCGCAAAACGAGCACGAGCGCGTACACACGTTCCCCAGAATCATGAACGTGGCCGTGCCCGCGCCCCAGCACTCGCCCATGTTGGGGCAGTTGCCGCTCTCGCAGATAGTATGCAGCTTGTGCTCATCAACCAGCTTGCGCACGGCCGCGTAATCGGGGCCGATGGGCAGCTTCACGCGCAGCCAATCGGGCTTGCGCGGGCGGGCGGGGGTAGGCGGTGCCAGCGGCTCGGCCTGAATAATGGGAAGCGTGAGCAGCAAAGTATCCACGTGGAATAAGTTAAAAGTTAAGAGTTATAAGTTAAGAGTTTTGAGAAGGAGCACACGAAAGGACAATCCTGGACGGCTCCTTTGTTTTTAACTCATAATTTTCAACTCAAAGTTAGTTTCGGTGACCCAGGTAGAGCGTGAGGTACACCGAGGGAAAAAACTGGTGGTTGAGGCTGCTCACGTCGGCCGGGGCAGGCGGGTTCAGCACCAGCAGCTCTTTGGTGTATACTTCCAGCAAGAAGCCAACTTCGACCCCAGCCACGGCATCGCGGTAGCGGCCATACTCGAAGCTGAGCGCCCCGCGCACGTGGGCACCCGGCACCACCTTGGTTTGGGCAATGCCGCTGAAAATCGGTGCCCGGTCGTAGATATAAATCTGTTGCGCGTGCTTGATTGGGTCGTAGGCTTCGTCCACTATATTGTCGTTGGGGCCAAACGCGTTGTTTTGCGCCGCCGTGTAGTCGTAGCTGATGTAATAAGGCATAAGCAGGCCGATGGTTGGCCCCGCGCTCAGCAAGCCATTGACCTGCACGCCGGCATCGGCCGCTTTGCGAAACAGAACGCGCTGAATACCGATGGATGGCCGCAACGCGAAGGCGTAATTGGCCTTGTAGAGCTTGAAGGTGCCGCCGGTGTACGGATTGGTCACGCTCTCCTCCTTGGGGTTTTTGAACGAAACGCCCTCCAGGCTCCAGAAGCGCAGCCAGCGCTCGTCGAGCACCGTTGCCACCCGCACGCTGACACCCCCGATGAGGCCGCCCTGGGTGTTGAAGTTGATGCCGTACACTGTTTCGCGGCGATACGACTGCTCATCCGAAGGCATGGCCAGCGGCGCGGACGGGCGCACCGGGCGCGTCGTAGGCGGGGGGGTAGCGGTGGCGGGCGTTTGGGCCCAAGCCTGGCTGGTGCCAGCCAGGCCCAGCATCAGCCAGGCAGCAGCAATGACGTGCGTCTTGTTCATAGAGAAGTCAAAAATACCTGCTAAAGCGGCTTTTACCACCGTGCGCAATGCTAACGTTGCCGGGGTAGCTTTGTGGTATGAGCACGCCCCACACCACCGCCACCGCCCGCTACGAGGGCCACCTGCGCACCGAAGCTACGCATACGGCTTCGGGTACTGTTATTCAGACCGATGCCCCCGTTGATAACCACGGGCGCGGCGAAGCGTTTTCGCCGACCGACCTCGTGGGTACCGCCCTGGGCACCTGCATTCTTACCACGATGGCCATCGTGGCCGAGCGCCACCAGGTGGACCTGGTGGGCAGCTCGTTCAGGATGGAAAAAATCATGAGCCAGGAACCGCCCCGCCGCATCGCGCAGCTGACCGTGGAGCTGCACCTGCCCGCCGCCCTCAGCCCCGCCGACCGGGCCCTGATGGAACGAACGGCGCACACCTGCCCCGTGGCTCTGAGCCTGAACCCGGAAATCCGGCAAGAGGTTCGGTTTGTGTATGAGTAGTTGGCCCCTGCTTCAAACCAAGCCGCTTCCGAGCTTTCGGGAGCGGCTTTTTGGGCTTGATGCGGCAGGGAGGGGGTAGGGAATTACCCGGCGCAGCAGCCAAGCCGGCCCCGCGCACCAGCTTGAACAACAGTCGACTAGCGCAGAGGAGCAGCCGTCCAGCACAGCTGGCGGGTGGTGCCGCCGGGCTCGGTGAGGTTCATGCGAAACGTGGCGGCGGCCTTTGCAACCCGTGCAAAGTCGCCCTGCAGCTCGAAGCGCCGGGGGTGGTCAGTGGATGAGCTCAGTAGCACGCCGCTCACTTTGCCGTTGGCAATGCGCAGGGCATCTTTGGCCAGGCCAGCCATCGGCCCCAGCTGGCCCCTACCCTGCCAGAATCCGTTGAAGGTCAGGGATGATAGCTGCCGGCCATCGGGCGACACGACGAAGCTGATTTTGTCTTTTTCCGAGCCGTTGCTCACCACCCCCACCCAACGAGTTCCTTTGGGTGGCGCCGTGAAAATGGCAATACTGAGCAGCGCGGGGAAGAGTAGCGTTTTGAGCATGAGCCGGAAATAAAAATACTGGCGGCTAAGCTATTCGATTTTTTTGACTTTACCAACTAAACGACTATGGACTGTAAGTCCATAGGTTTGAAAGCGAATGGAATTCGGCGGTTTCGGCTAAAGCCGACTGAAAGAAGCCACTGAAAGTGGGTCGCTTTAGAATAAAATTCTGCTGGCTAAACGCTGGCGTCGGTCATTGAGCAAATAGCAATAACTAACTGACAATCAAAAATTAAACAGCCTTGCCTGAACAAGACCGGCAAAAGTGAGTAGCAACTAAAGTCTTGCCCTAAAGGGCATAGCTTTAACTAGCGTACTTGAAAAGTAAAAGTTTGCTGATAAGCGGAAAGCGCTTCATCCCAATAGGTAGGGGTAGGGAGCTTCACACTAACTGCTTTGCCGGAAGCTAGGCGGCCGGCTCCTTGTTCTTAGCCCTGACCTACGCGTGCACCCTCGTCCCGGCCTTGCACCGGGTAAGCGGGCGCGCTTTTCTTCAAGCCGGTGGCAGTTCTTGTTGCAGCAGCTTCAATAGCTCTTCTTTGGCAATGCTGGCGGCTTCCGATTTGTCATAAATCGTTACCAGATAAACGGTTTCGCCTTCGACGGTTTGCTCCACGTAGTAAGTAATGACTCGGAAGCCACCGCTTTTGCCCCCGCCCTTGCTGGCACTGGCCAAGCGGATTTTGTAGAGGCCCGCACCGAGGCTTTCGCCTTGGGTAGGATTTGCTTCCAGGCTAGTGGCAAACTGTTGCAGTTCGGCGAACAGCGAACGGTACTTTTTGTATAACCGCTTTGCTCGGCGGTTAAACTCTACAAGTGGAATGACTAGCCTACTCATCAGCTTCGAGTTCGGCAAATAATTCTTCCAGCGTAGATAATCTTGCTTTGCCGGCTTTTAACAGCTTAACCTGCTCAATACTAACATGTAGCGCCTCCATCGAAATACTGATGTGAGTATCCGTATCTCCATCGTCGTCCTCGTCAGCCGTGGGGGTAGGCGGGCGGGCGGCGGGCGGGCTGTCCTGCACGATAAGCTGTTTGAATTGCTGCTGAATACGTTTGGGCAGCACTTTGTACTGCTCAAACAAAACCTGGGCGGTGGTCATCGTGCAAGGGGTTAGAGAAGTGAATTTACGACGAAAACAACTGCGCGCTACGCATACACGCTCGTCTTCAGCTCCTCGGCCAAAAAGCGCGAGGTATGCCCCTTGCCGCTCTTCGCTACCTGCTCGGGGGTGCCTTGGGCCACGATGCCGCCGCCGCCCGCGCCGCCCTCGGGGCCAATGTCAATTACGTGGTCGGCCACTTTTATCAGGTCGAGGTTGTGTTCGATGATGAGCACGGTGTTGCCCTTGTCGGCGAGTTTGTGGAGCACGTCGGCCAGGTGGCGGATGTCCTCGAAGTGCAGGCCGGTGGTGGGCTCGTCGAGGATATAGAACGTCTTGCCGGTATCCTTTTTGCTGAGTTCCGTGGCGAGTTTCACGCGCTGGGCCTCGCCGCCGCTGAGGGTAGTCGCCTGCTGGCCGAGCGTGAGGTAGCCCAGGCCCACATCAGCCAAGGTCTTGATTTTGCGCAGAATGCGCGGCTGAAATTCGAAGAACTCCACTGCCTTTTCCACCGTCATATCCAGAATATCGGTGATGCTTTTGCCTTTGAAGCGCACTTCCAGCGTTTCGCGGTTGTAGCGCCGGCCCTTGCAGGTTTCGCAGGGCACGTGCACGTCGGGCAGGAAATTCATCTCGATGGTGCGGATGCCGGCGCCCTCGCAGGTTTCGCAGCGCCCGCCGCGCACGTTGAACGAGAAGCGGCCGGGGCCATAGCCGCGGATTTTGGCCTCCGCCATCTCGGCAAAAAGCTGGCGTATTTCGGTAAACACGCCGGTGTAAGTCGCTGGATTCGAGCGCGGTGTGCGACCAATGGGCGACTGGTCCACCTCAATCACCTTGTCAATCAGCTCCAGGCCTTCGAGGCTGCCGTAGGCCAGCGGCTCGCGGTGAGCGTTGAAAAAGTGCTGATTCAGAATCGGATAGAGCGTGTCGTGAATGAGCGACGACTTGCCCGAGCCGCTTACCCCCGTGACGGCGATGAGCTTGCCGAGCGGGAATTTAGCGGTTACGTTTTTGAGATTGTGTCCCTTAGCTCCCTTCAAAATCAATTCCTTACCCTCCCCTACCCGCTTCTTTTTGCGCAACTCGATGTGGCGCTTGCCGCTGAGATAGTCGGAAGTGAGCGAGCCGGAATTGAAAATCTGCTCGGGCGTGCCCTCGGCCACGATGTGGCCGCCGTGAATGCCCGCGCCGGGGCCAATGTCGAGCACGTGGTCGGCGTGCATAATCATGTCCTTGTCGTGCTCCACCACAATCACCGAGTTGCCAATGTCGCGCAGGTGCTGCAAGGCCTTGATTAGGCGCTCGTTGTCGCGCTGGTGCAGGCCAATGCTGGGCTCGTCCATAATGTAGAGCACGCCCACGAGCTGGGTGCCAATCTGGGTGGCGAGGCGAATGCGCTGGCTCTCGCCGCCGCTGAGCGTGCGCACTGAGCGGTGCAGGCTGAGGTAGTCCAGGCCCACTTCGAGCAAAAAGCCGATGCGCTTGCGAATTTCCTTCAGCAGCTCGCGGGCAATGAGGTTCTGGCGGTCGCTCAGGCGGTCCTCCAGACCCACGAACCAGGCCGATAACTCGTTGATATCCATCACCGACAACTGGCCGATGTGGTGGTTGGCCAGCTTGAAGTGCAGGCTTTCCTTTTTGAGGCGGTAACCGTCGCACACGGGGCAGGTTTGGGCCTGGGTGTACTGCTGAATCCACTCCCGGATGCTGTCGGAATCGGACTCCATCTGGCGGCGCAGGAAGGGAATGATGCCCTCAAACGGCTCCGTATAAAGGGCTTTCGCATCGTCGGCCTCGTCCTGCGTGATGCCGTGGAGCAGACGCTTGAGCAGCTCGGGGTCCATCTTTTCAATGCTGGTATTGAGGCTGGCCTTGTGCTTTTTGAGGATGAGCTGCAATTGCTGGAAAATCCAGATGTCGCGGTACTCGCCCAGCGGCGCGATGGCCCCGCGGCTGATGGTCAGCTTGGGGTCAGGAATTACGGTTTCCTCCGTGATTTGCTGCACCTCGCCGAGGCCCGCGCAGTGCGGGCACGCGCCGTAGGGCGAGTTGAAGCTGAATGTGTTAGGTGCCGGGTCGTCGTAGGCGATGCCCGTTTCGGGGTCCATGAGGAAGCGCGAGAAGAACTGGGGCACGGCCTTGGTGCCCTTGCCGTCGGGGTCGAGCACCAGCATGGTGCCCTTGCCGTGGGTCAGCGCATTTTGCACCGAGCCCGAGAGGCGAAACCGGTCCTCTTCCTTCACCACCAGCCGGTCAATCACGATTTCGATGTCGTGAATCTTGTAGCGGTCCACCTGCATTTTGGGCGTGATGTCCAGGATTTCGCCATCGACGCGCACTTTGGCGAAGCCGAGCTTGGCAATTTTCTGGAAATCTTCGCGGTAGTGGCCTTTCCTACCCTTCACCACGGGGGCCAGCACGACGAGCTTTTTGCCATCGTAGTGCCGCAGGATGTAGTTGATAATCTGGTCGTCGCTCTGCCGAATCATCTTCTTGCCCGTGGCGTAGCTGTAGGCCTCGGCGGTGCGGGCGTAGAGTAGGCGCAGGAAGTCATATATCTCAGTTATGGTGCCGACCGTGGAGCGCGGGTTGCGCGAGGTCGTCTTCTGCTCGATGCTGATAACCGGCGACAAGCCCTCGATTTTATCGACATTGGGCCGCTCCAGCCCGCCCATGAAGGAGCGCGCGTAGGCCGAAAACGTCTCCATGTAGCGCCGCTGCCCCTCAGCATAAATCGTATCGAAGGCCAGGCTCGACTTGCCCGAGCCCGAAATGCCCGTGAACACCACCAGCTTGCCGCGCGGAATCCGCACGCTCACGTTCTTCAGATTGTGCTCGCGCGCGCCATACACCTCGATGTAGGGCGTGTCTGGTGCTTGGTGCTTGGTGCTTGGGGCTGGGGGGGGGGTAGGGAATCGGGCGTTTGGTGCGCCTCAGCCACGGCCAGGCCGGCGGGCGCGGGCTGGCGGCCCACGGGCAGGTCATGCAGTAAGTCAGGGCCTTGCCTTTCAGCGACTTCCACTAGCTCAGACTCGGTAGCGGCGGTTAGGATTTCGGCCGCGTGGGCGGCTGGCCTGGCGGCTTTTTTAGGAGCTGCTTTGGTTTTGGTAGGCGCGGGAGCGACAGGAGCGGTAGCCGTTTTTTTAGCCATGCGGGCAAATCAGAAGAACAAGCAAAGGTATAGGCACGGGCCGGCGGGCGTGGCAGCAAACTACGTTTTTTGCCCCTACCCCCTGCCAGCGGGCCGATTGTAGCTAACAAGCTTAGGCGGTGTTTGGTGCGGCGCATTCGCATTCATCTTTTACACAGGCCCGTTTCGTTCTTTTGAGGCAAGACGCATTGGCGGCCTCTTTTGCCCGGCACTCCCTCTTTCACTTCATTTTTACGACCCATGTCAACGCGTATTCATCCCGCTTTGCTGCGCGCTTTTTTTGTCGGCTTTTTGCTCTTGCTGACTACTCGCTCGTCGTGGGCGCAGGTCGGGCCGGTAGCGCCGCACGGGGATGATTTTCTGACGGTTACGACAATAGATGGCTATACTAAAAATATCTCCAAAATACTTATCACGCCCGCATTTCAGGAGAAAACGGAGATACAACTTGAGGATTTGGGCAATTCTAGTTTTTCCATAGAAAAGAACCTGGCTACTATTCAGCGTAATACTTTAAAAATCAATCAACAGCTGAGTGACTTAACTGTCGCAGGCTGGGAGCTGGTAGAAGCTCATACAGTAACAATTTTTGCACCCACCACCCGCTACCTCTTCCGCAAAGCCCGGCCGTAACTCAGCAGGCGCTTGGTCGGCACAACCGGCCTCTTCGTCCGCAAACTGCCAGAGTTGATAAAGTTCAGGCGGAAAACGGCACCCGGCTTGCCATGTTGGGAGTATTACCCACACCAATTCCTTCCTTTTCACTCATGAACTTCCAACCCAAAGCGCTACTGCTGGCCGCTGGCCTGGCCTTCGCCGGAGCCGCCGCCCCTACCGCCGCCCACGCCCAGATTGGCGTTAATATCCAGCTCGGCCACCCGGCCTGGGGACCCGCCGCCCCGGTAGGGTCGCAATACTACTACGTGCCCGAAATCGACGGATATTACGACTTGCAGGCTCACAACTATATCGTGCAGCACAATGGCCGTTGGAACCGCCTGAACAGCGTGCCCGGCTACAACACGGCCAATTTCCACCCGGTGGTAGTGGACTACCGGGGCCGCCAGCCCTGGGAGCAATATAAAGACCACCACGCCCGCTACTATGGGAGGCCCGGCAATGGCGGCCCAGGTCGCGGTGACCGCGGACGCGACAACCGCGGACGCGACAACCGCGGACGCGATGACCGCGGACGCGATGACCGCGGACATGATGACCGCGGACGTGACAACCGTGGGCACGATGACCAGCATTAAGCCGGTACTACTAAGCGGTTAACAAGCAAAAGAAGCGTCCTAAAGGGCGCTTCTTTTGCTTGTTAACCTTTTTCTAAGTTGGCGCCGGGGCCGCGTGATAGCGCCGCCTACCCCCCACCGCCGGCTCAGGCCCCGCTTAGTGGGCGAGGCTTTTTTATCAAGTAGGAGCTGCTTGCCGGCGTTGGTCGGCACATTTAGTTGATTCAGCCGTAAAGTGGGGGTAGCGCTGCCCCTAACCAGAATCCGGCACCCTACTTGCACTTATCCTATTCAGAAGCTCACTTGCCATTTTCTTGTCAACCATGAAACTCCGCCTTCGTTTTCTTGCTTTCGCGCTTGGCACCGGCCTGGCGTTTGCCGCCCCCACTGCCGCGCAGGCGCAAGTGAGCCTGGGCGTTAATATCGGCATCCCGCCGTGGGGCCCGCCCGTGCAGCAGGGCACGCAGTACTACTACATCCCGGAGATTGACGGATATTATGACATCTACAACGGGGTGTACATCGTGTTCGATGGTCAGCAGTGGACGCAGGTGCCTTACCTCGACGGCTACGACCCCTACTACTTTCACCCGGTGCCGGTGAGCTACCGAGGCGCTCAGCCCTGGCTCAACATCGGCACCTATCGCCAGCGCTACCCCCAATACGTGACCGTGTACCGGGGCGGCGGCTATGGCGGTGCCGGCCGCTACAACGGCCACGAATACGGCGCGGGCCGGGTATATGGCTACGACCGGGGTGGCTACGGCGGCAACCGGGGCGGCTATGATAACCGCGGCGGCAGCTATGGCGGCAACCGGGCCGGCTTCGATAATGACCGAGGCGGCGACCGGGGTGGCTTTGACAACGACCGGGGCCAGCGCGGCAACTACGCCACACCGCAGAGCCGCGTAGATGGCAACCGGGGCGGCCAACCCAACTATGGTGGCCAGGGCCAGCCCAGCCGCCAGCCCAACTTCGGTGGTCAGGGTCAACCCGGCCGTCAGCCCCAGCCAGGCGGCCAGCCCAGCTACGGGGGCCAGGGCCGCAGCCCTGGCCAGAGCAACCCCGGTGGCGGCGGGCAGCGCGGTGGTGATGGCGGCGGGCAGCGCGGTGGCGATGACGGCGGCCGCCGGGGTCACTAAGTAGCCCGGTTTATTCCTGAAAAAGCCCTGCGTTATCATCCTTGATAACGCAGGGCTTTTTGCTAAGCTGCTTTAGCTGATAATAGCTCCGTTCAGCTCAGCCCACTTCCTATCGGGGCTTAGCTCGGCGGGGGAGGGTAGGCGGCCTTGACCTAGCAGTTCGGCGATGTAAATCATGTCGGCATCGCGACCCATGCTGGCGGCGGCCACCACGCGCCCCTCCAGCACATAGAACGCCAGGAAATCCTGTTTGGCCACCTCGCCGTGGTAGATGATGTCATCCCAGCGCTCGGCGTGGCCGGCGTAGCGCAGGCTCTTGCCGTATTGCTGCGTCCAGAAAAAAGGCGCGGCCGTGTATTTTTTCTGCTGGCCCAGCATATTGCGGGCGGCCGTCTGGCCGTGCTGCTGCGCCACCCGCCAGTGCTCGATGCGCGTGGGCTGGCCGCTGGCCGCCAGCGGAAAGCGGGCGCTGTCGCCGGCCACGTACACGCCAGGCGCGGCCTGCAAACAGGCATCGACCAGCACGCTGCCGTCTTTTTCCAGGGAAAAAGCGTCCCGCAGGAAATCGGTGGCCGGGCGCACGCCCACGCCCAGCACTACTACGTTGGCGGGCAGGCTTTTGCCGGCTTTGAGTTGCACCCGCGCCACGTGGCCGCCCTCGCCGAGCAGGGCCGTCGCCTCGGCTTCTACCTCAAACCGGACGCCCTTTTCTTCGTGCATATTGCGAAACATCGCCCCGATTTCGGGACCCAGCACGCGCTCGAAAGGCACTTTTTCCTGGGCCACTACCGTCACTTGCCGGCCCTCGGCCACGAGGCTGCTGGCGGCTTCCATCCCAATAAAGCTGGCCCCGATAATGACCACGTGGGCCGCGCCCGCCGTGGCCGCCAGCAGCGCGTCGGCGTCGGCTTGCGTGCGCAGGGGCAGCACGCCCAGCAGGTCGTAGCCGGGCAGCTTGGGCAGCAGGTGGGGGGTAGTGCCGGGTGCCAGCAGCAGCTGGTCATAATGCAGCGGCGGCTGGCCTTCGAGGCTGATTTCCTGCTTCTTCAGGTCGAGGCCCGTGGCGCGGGTAGCGGTCAGCAGCTCCATCTTTTGCGCGGCATAAAAATCGGCCGCGCGCAGGGGCAATGCCGCCGGCTGGGCCTTGCCGGCCAGGTAAGCTTTGCTGAGCTTGGTGCGGTCGTAGGGCGCTTTTTCATCAGCCGACACCACCACTACGCGGCCCGCGAAGCCCTCGCGCCGCAGCGTCTGGGCCGCGAATTCGCCGGCCGCGCCGCCGCCCACAAGCACAAACGTGCGCGCATCGGCCGGGGCCGCGGCGGCCGGTGGGGGCGTGCCGCCCACCTCGGCCGTAGGCGTGGCCTCGGGCTTATCGGCGCTGGCGGGGGGGGTAGGCGGCACCTGCACCAGGATGCGCCCCCCGGCCTCGCGCACCGGAAATGTCGGCAGGTCGTCGAGGGCGGGCGGCTCGCAGAGGTAGCCGCTGTCCACTTTGAAGCAGGCGTGGTGCCAGGGGCAGATGAGCTTACCATTCAGCACTTTGCCTTTTTCCAGCGGGGCACCATAGTGCGGGCAGTGCGCGGCAAATGCGTGCACCTGGCCCTGCTGCCGGGTCAGCAGCACCTGGGGGCCGTCGTGGGGGGTAGGAAAAGCCTTCAGCGCGCCTTCGGGCAGGCTGGCGGCATCCGTGAGGTCGAGTTCGGAGGGCATGGCGGACGATTAAGAATGAAGTACTTACTGCAACGAGGGCAAGCAAACGGAGTTGGGCATTAGACCTTAAAAAAGCGACCAGCCCGGTCGCTTTTTTAATTCAATATTCATCAGGCAGGTTAAAACTCCGCGTTTTGGGAAAGCGTGGAAATGGAATCACGTCGCGGATGTTGGTCATGCCCGTCACGAACAGCACCAGACGCTCGAAGCCTAGGCCGAAGCCGGCGTCTCGGCAACGGGACCGAGCGCATACCAAGGGCATAAAAGATACTGGCTTCCATTGAGTTGGCTAACTCAAAAGCTGGTCCGACTATTTTTTCTCCGCCAGCAGCGGGGCCTTGCGCAGAAACTCATCACCTTCCAGGCAATCCACCATAAATTGGGCGAGCCGCTGGCGACTGATGGCGAAGGGCGAAGGCGTTTTATCGTATTTCACGACCAGCTGGCCCGTGGTTTTGTGGTTGTTGAGGGCCACGGGGCGGGCAATGGTCCAGTCCAGGTCGGACTGCCGGAGCAGGGCTTCCTGGGCATCGTGGTCGGCAAAGGTCAGCTTGAAGTTGGTCAGCCTGATTGCCAGGCGCATGTACCACGGCGCATACGGCCACGAGTCACCGACCCCGATGGAGGATAGCGTCACGATGCGCCTGATACCCTGTTCTCCCATCGCTGTGATGGTGTTGCGCATCGTCGTTTCCAGGGTGTGGCGCGGCGTGATTTTCTTGAATGAGACAGCCTCGGAATCGCTCAGGGCGCTGAGCGCGCTGATAACCGCGTCGCAGCCCTGCATCGCCTGGCGCACGTCGGCCAGGTTCGTGGGTAGGCCCCGGATAACGGTCAGGTGGTCAGATTTTTGAGTCAGCTTCTCCGGGCTGCGGACCAGGGCCGTCACGGCATAGCCTTGTTGCAGGGCGTAGGCAACCAGCAGCTCGCCCGTGCGGCCCGTGGCCCCATAAAGCAGAATACGTTTCATAAAACTTGAGGATGATTCGGTTAACCAGCCGGCCTTTGGACTGCCGACTACGAAGACAAAATTGCCTCAGCCAGTTGGTAGCTTTGGTATCAATTACCGAAAGGATACCGGTTACCAAAACAATACTCGTATGTTCGTCTGCCCCGGCTCCGCGGCCAAAAGCCAACCCCAAGCCGTGCGCGACACGCTGGAGGTTATCAGCGGCAAGTGGAAGCTCGTTATTTTGGCCGCGCTGCTGGCCCGCCCGTACCGCTTCAAGGAGCTGAGCCGCGAAATCGGCATCTCGCCCCGCGTGCTGTCCAAAGAGTTGCAGGAGCTGGAGGCGCACCAACTCGTGAAGCGCACCGTCTGCAACACCCGGCCCATCACGGTCGAGTACGCGAGCACCCCGCACAGCCAATCGCTGCTGCGCGTGGTGCAGGCCATGAGCGACTGGGGCTACCTGCACTACGAGACTATAATAGGCAGCAAAAGGGCCGACGACCCCGCACTAGGCAGCTAGGGCGCGCCTAAATTTCCGCGTTTTTTGGGAAGCACGGGAATGGAATGACGTCGCGGATATCGGTCATGCCCGCCACGAACAGCACGAGGCCGGCTGCCGGGTCAGCACCTGGGGGCCGCCGTCGGGGGGGTAGGGAAGGCTTGGAACCGGCCTTGGGGCCGGTTGGCGATGGCAGTAAGGTCAATTTCGGTGGGCATGAGCGGTGGAGAAAGGAGGTGCTGGCTCCACGCTAAGCCAGCCGGCCGGGTTGGGTGGCCCGAACCTTCGGGCGGGGCCGCGCCGTTAGGGGACTGCACGCTACCTTGTTGCCATGAATGCCGCCATTGAATCATCCGTGCCCGCGCTGCCCACTGCGGTGCCGGCCAAAACGCCCACGCTGGAAGAGGCCTTGTCTTCCGTGTTAAAGCTCAGTCCGGCCGACCGGCTGGAGGTTATCGCCCGGCTGGCGCAGTCACTGCAAGCAGCAAGAACTGAGGTGGACACGACTGCGACAACAGCCACGTTGCCGAGCTTCGTCGGTGCTTGGGCCAGCGACTTAGAGGCCGACCAGATGGAGGCTGCTATTCGGACTGGCCGCTATTTCAACGAAAAACCCGAGTTGCAGCAATGGCCTTAATGTACTTACTCGATACCAACGTTTGCGTCAATCTGCTGCGTGCTAATTCGGCTACCGTTGTAGCCCGCTTGGCCCAGGTTGGGGTTACGGCCTGCGCTATTTCTGAAATTACCGAAGCTGAGTTGCGCGTCGGAGCTGAAACCAGCCAGCGCCCGGTTTATCAACACGCTCTTATTGACCAACTTATTGAAGCATTCACCATACTTTCTGTTGCCCCGGCCATCAGAATCTATGCTCGTGAATGCGCCCGCTTGCAGACTACCGGGCAGCTCATTGACAATTTCGACCTGCTCATCGGGGCCACCGCCATCGTCAACGGCCTCACAATGGTCACCAACAACACCCGGCACTTCCAGCGCCTGCCGCTGCCAGCGCTGGAGGACTGGACGCAAGCCCCTGACATTGGTGAGAATCCAAACGTAGCCTAAACTACCTGGCCCGTCGTCTTACCACGGAGGCAAGCAGCATTTTGATAATCCGGCTTAAAACTCCGCGTTTTTGGGGAAGCGCGGAAACGGAATAACGTCGCGGATGTTGGTCATGCCCGTCACGAACAGCACGAGGCGCTCGAAGCCCAGGCCGAAGCCGGCGTGCGGCGCGGTGCCGAAGCGGCGCGTATCGAGGTACCACCACAGCTCGTCGGTGGGCACGTGCATCGCGGCCATGCGGGCTTCGAGCTTGGCCAAATCCTCCTCGCGCTGCGAGCCGCCAATGATTTCGCCGATGCCGGGAAATAGCACGTCCATCGCCCGCACGGTGCGGCCGTCCTCGTCCAGCTTCATATAAAAAGCCTTGATTTCCTTGGGATAATTGGTCAGGATAACCGGCTTTTTGAAGTGCTTTTCTACTAAATACCGCTCGTGCTCGCTCTGCAGGTCGGTGCCCCAATCCACGGGAAACTCGAATTTCTGCTTCGCCGCCTTCAATATTTCCACCGCCTCAGTGTAGGTGAGGCGCTGGAAGGCGTGCTCGGTCACGGAGGCCAGGCGGCCCAGCAGCTCCTGGTCGTAGGTGTCGTTCAGGAATTGCAGGTCGGCGGCGCAGTGGGCCAGCGCGTAGCGCACCAGGCTCTGGAGGAAGTCCTCGGCCAGGTCCATGTTGTCCTGTAAGTCGTTGAAAGCCACCTCGGGCTCAATCATCCAGAACTCGGCCAGGTGGCGGGCAGTGTTCGAGTTTTCAGCCCGAAAAGTCGGCCCAAACGTGTACACGCTGCCCAGCGCCATCGCCGCCAGCTCGCCTTCCAGCTGCCCGCTCACGGTGAGGTTGGTCGGCTTGCCGAAGAAATCCTGGCCGTAATCCACGGCACCATCGTCGGTGCGCGGCGGGTGCTCGGGGGGTAGGGTCGTCACCCGAAACATCTGGCCCGCGCCCTCGGCATCGGAGCCCGTGATGATGGGCGTGTGGACGTAGAAAAACCCGTGGTCGTTGAAATACTGGTGAATGGCGAACGCCAGCGCGTGCCGGATGCGCAGCACCGCCCCGAAGGTGTTGGTGCGCGGCCGCAGGTGCGCGATTTCGCGCAGGTGCTCCAGCGAGGTTGCCTTTTTTTGGAGGGGGTAGGCCTCGGGGTCGGCGGTGCCGAGCACGGTTATTTCGGTGGCCTGAATCTCCGACGACTGGCCCTTGCCCTGGCTGGCCACGAGCTGGCCGCGCACCGCGATGCACGAGCCGGTGGTGACTTCCTTCAGGCTTTCTTCGGGAAATTTTTCGGCATCGGCCACTATTTGGAGGGTAGCGAGGCCCGAACCGTCGTTGAGGGCGATAAACTGCACGTATTTGTTGCCCCGGCGGGTGCGCACCCAGCCTTTCACCAGCACTTCGCGGTTGAGGTCGGGGCTCGTAAGCAGGTCTTGGATGCGGGTGCGGCGCGGCTGGTCGGCGGGCATGGCGGGGGTTTTTCGTTGATTATTTTTTCGATTTTCGTTTGGCATAAGGGCTTTGCGCAGAGACTAGCAGCGAAAAACAACGTACGAAAAACGAAAAGTACTATGCCCGCAAAGGTAAAGCCCGGCTTTATGCCCCCATGCTACGCCGGTCAGAAATCGGCGGTAGTACCTTACGACCAATTATGGCGTACTTGCGCAATTCTATCTTAAATGTATTGCCAAATCATTTTTCTATTTTCGTCCTATTTTTATGCAACGCCTTGATTTAAAGCAGCTTCTATCACAACGCCTGTCGCCCCAGCAAATTCAGTTTATCAAGCTGCTGCAAATTCCGACGGCCGAGCTGGAAACCCGCATCAAGGAGGAGATGGAAGTGAACCCGGCCCTGGAGGAAGGCGACAACGACGAGGCCGACGAGCGCGACGACAGTGCCGACGACCCGGCCGAGGCCGACGACCCTAACGACTCGCTCGACAACGACGATAATACGCTGGATGAGGACTTTAGCCCCAGCGAGCCGTCCGACGACAGCATGATTCCCGACGACTACGCCGACGAGCGCCCCGAGCCCGCCGCCGAGCCCGAGGCGCTGGGCATCGACAACGATAACCACGACATTGACATCAGCGACTACGTTAATGACGACGAAATCGCGGGCTACAAGATGCAGGGCGACGGCCCCGGCGACGAGGAAGAGCGCGAAATGCCGCTGGCCGACAACAGCAGCTCCCTGCACGATTCGCTGCTCGACCAACTGCACTTTGCCCGGCTCAGCGAGCAGCAGCAGCTCATCGGGGAGCAGCTCATTGGCTCGATTGATGGCGACGGCTACATCCGGCGCGACCTGGCGGCCATTGCCAACGACCTGGCATTCAGCCAGAACATCGAGGTAGCCGAGCCCGAGATTGAGTCCGTGCTGCGCGTTATCCAACAATTTGACCCGCCGGGCATCGCAGCCCGCGACCTGCCCGAGTGTCTGCTCCTGCAGCTGGAGCGCCGCAGCCAAGACGAGGACACATTGAACGCCGAGCGCATCCTGACCGAAACTTTCGAAGAATTCACCAAAAAACACTACCAGCGCATTCAGCAAAAGCTTGATTTAGAAGACGATGAGCTGAAAGACGCGGTGGCCGTCATTCTCAAGCTGAACCCCAAGCCGGGCGGCAACGGCCCCGTGAACGCCGGCCGCGGCAGCGGCGGCGGGGCGCAGTACCTCATGCCCGACTTCATCCTCACCAACGACAATGGCGAGCTGAACCTGACCCTGAACGCCCGCAACGCCCCCGAGCTGCGCGTGAGCCGCGACTACCGCGAGATGCTCCAGACCTACGACAAGGCCTCCAAAAAGGACCAGAAAATGAAGGAGGCCGTGAGCTTCGTGAAGCAAAAGCTCGACTCGGCCAAGTGGTTTATCGACGCCATCCGGCAGCGCCAGAACACGCTGTTGCGCACCATGTCGTCCATCGTGGACCTGCAGCGCGAGTTCTTCCTCACCGGCGACGACTCAAAGCTGCGGCCCATGATTCTCAAGGACATCGCGCAGCAGATTAGAATGGATATCTCGACCGTGAGCCGGGTCGCCAACTCCAAATCAGTGCAGACCGAGCACGGCATCTACCCCCTCAAATTCTTCTTCTCGGAGGGCATCGCCACCGATTCGGGGGAGGACGCCAGCAGCCGCGAGGTGAAAAGCATTCTGCGCGACCTCATCGGCGGCGAGAAAAAAGACCACCCCCTCAGCGACGACAAGCTGGAAAAAATGCTGAACGCCCGCGGCTACAACATCGCCCGCCGCACTGTGGCCAAGTACCGCGAGCAGCTCAACATTCCGGTGGCGCGCCTGCGTAAGGAACTGTAGGGCAAGCTTTAGCTTGCCAGTGACTTAAAGCTAACCCCGCCTTTCTGCGTCTGGCAAGCCAGCTGTATAAGCCCCCTTTCTTTTGGAGAGGCCCAGGGGGTGAGGTGCCCCGCGCCGGGCGACAGCGCTACAGCCCTGTCATAGGGAGGTAAGGCCGTTACTTTGTAGCCATGCTAGTTATTTCGACGCTGCCGGCCGCGCCGGCCTGGCTGGCCGCCTACCAGCACCACGAGCTGGCCCTGGGCCGGGGCCTGGGTGTGCTCGGGGCCTGGGCGCTCCTCAACCTGGCGGTCAGTGGTTATGAGCTGCCGCGCACCAACAGCCGCGAGTGGCTCCATCATTTTCACTTCATGAACTGCGCCTGGGCATTCATCAATGCCGTGCTGGCGGCGGTGGGCATTCTGCGCACGCATCCCGGCCGGCCGCTACCCAGCTTCTCGCCCGCCAACGCGCTGGCCGATATGCACCTCACGGGCCAGGTTTTTCTACTCAACGCCGGCCTCGACGTGGGCTACCTGCTCGTGGCGCTGTGGCTGCTAGCCCGCGCCGCTGCGGCCGATGCCAATCGCCCCGAGCGCCTCTATGGCTTCGGCCGCTCGGTGCAGCTGCAAGGCGCATTTTTGCTGGTTTTTGATGCGGCTATGTGGTGGTTTTTAAGGCGATACGTGGCATAAAATCGCCCGTCATTGCGCTCACAACGAAGTGAAGCGCGGCAATCTTTCTCTGGCGTTAGGGCTACTACCCCGACGATTAGGAAAGATTGCCGCGCTTCACTTCGTTGTGAGCGCAATGTCAAAAAGAGCCAGAACTACTTAGCGGTACCGAGCAGCTTTTCTTCGATTTTCTTGTTGAATGCGTCCAGGTCTTCGGGCTTGCGGCTGGTGATGAAGTTGCCATCGACCACCACTTCCGAGTCCTGCCATTCGGCACCGGCGTTGCGCAGGTCGGTTTTCACGCTGGGCCAGCTGGTCATGTGCTTGCCGCGCACCACGTCGGCCTCGATGAGCGTCCAGGAGCCGTGGCAAATGGCGGCCACCAGTTTGCCCGACTGCGCGAAATCGCGCACAAATTTTACGGCCGTGGGCTCGATGCGCAGCTTGTCGGGGTTCATCTGGCCGCCGGGCAGTACCAGGGCGTCGTAGTCGGCTACGTTTACTTCGGATAGCGTTTTGTCAACGTCAACTTTGTCGCCCCAATTGGTTTGGTCCCAGCCTTTGATGGAACCCGATTTGAGAGAAATCACATCGACGGTGGCACCTTCGTCCTTGAGAAATTTCTGGGGCTTCGTAAGTTCGGACTGCTCGAAGCCGTCGGTGGCCAGAATGGCAATGCGCTTGCCTTTAAGCTTATCGCTGCTGAAAAGTGACATGGGGAAGGTGGAAAAGGAAAAGGGCGGCAAGAGCGCCGCCAATGATGACTTCCTGTACGCCCTTTCTAAGTTCCTGGTTTCTGGTTTTTCAAGTTCCTGGTTCCTAGTTGTCGTTCAAATAGAGAACCAGAAATCAGGAACCAGGAACTCAAAAAACTAGGAACCCGAGTGCCGGGCCTTTTTCAGCTCCTGGCGCACGGCCTTCACGCGTTGGTCGAAGCCATCGGGCTCGTAGTCGGCGCTGGGCTCGTCGAGCTCGTCGAGCAGGTCCATGAGGGCGTCGGCGTGGTCGGTGCGGGTGCCGGCGGGCAGCTGCACGAAGGCCATTTCGGCCCACAGCAGCGCCAGCAGCCGCTGGCCGTCGTGGGAGCGCATCTGCATCTCTACCACCAAGTTAGAGTTATCGAAATGAATAATCTGGGTGCGAACGCGGACCAGCACGCCCTGCCGCGCCGGCCTGAGGTAGCTGAGCTGGTGCTTGGTAATGACCCAGGCCGCGCGCTGCTCGTGGGCCAGCTCGCCCAGATTGAGGGCGTAGTGCTCGGCCACCTGGTCCTCGCGGGCATTCAGAAAATAGTCGAGGTAGCGAGCGTTGTTGAGGTGGCCCAGCATGTCGCAGTCCTGGAAGTGAACGCGGTGCTGGGTTTCGGGGGTGCGCAGGGGGGTAGGCATGGCGCAAAGGTAAAAGTGCAGCAAGCGTAGCATAAGCTTTAGCTTGTGCCGGGGGGGTAGGAAAGGCTGATTCGGGGCGGCGCGAGGCGGGACAAGCCAACCCTTAGCCTACGCAAACTACTCGGCATGCCTACTACTTTAACAAACGCTGCTTATCTTTTCAGGCTCAATTCCTGCCCGTTAGCTCGCTCTATGTTTGCTCTCACGCCCGCCCGCGCCGCTACCCTCCGCGCTTTGGCCGACACGTTTATTCCGGCCAGCGCCGGGCCGGTGGCCCTACCCCCCGGCTCGGCGCAGGTGGACCTTGCTAAGCTGGCCGCCGCCATTCAGGCACAGCCGCTGGGCGCGCAGGCCGAGTTCGGGCAGCTGCTCGATTTGCTGGCCAAGCCCCTGGCGGGCCTCACCTGGTGGGGGCCGCTCAAGCCGTTTGAGGCCCTGACGCCGGTCCAGCGCGAGCGCCTACTCCAGAGCTGGGCGGGTTCGCGGCTGGCCCCGCTGCGCAAGGGCTTTCACGCGCTGCGCAAGCTGTGCCTCTTTCTTTATTATGGCGATGCGCCGGCCGATGGCCGCCCCAACCCGGCCTGGGCGGCGCTGGGCTACCCCGGCCCTACCCCCCCCACTGACGGCGACGCGCCCGGCACCACCGAGCGCCCGCTCCGGCCCCTGGCGCCCCTGACTGATACTACCTATACGTGTGACGTACTGGTGATTGGCTCGGGCGCGGGCGGCGGCGTGGTGGCCGGCGAGCTGGCCCAGGCCGGCCACGATGTGCTGGTGCTGGAGGCCGGCCCCTACCTGCACGGGGCGGACTTTACCCAGCGCGAGGTGGACATGATGGGACGCCTCTACGACGCGCGCGGCGCGCTCAGCACCCGCGATGGCAGCATTGGCATCCTGGCCGGGGCCTGCCTGGGCGGCGGCACCACCGTGAACTGGGCCGGCGCGTTTCGCACCCCCGACTACGTGCTGGAGGAATGGGCCCGCGAGCACGCCGCGCCGCAATTTATCAGCCCCGAATTCACCAAAAGCCTCGACGCCGTGGCCCTGGCCCTGGGCGTGAACATCGCCTACCCCCGCCACAACGGCCAGAACCAGGCCCTGCGCGACGGCTCGGCCCGGCTGGGCCAGGAAACGCGCCTCATCCCGCGCAATGAGCGGGGGCTGACCGATTCCGACTTGCACTTTCGGGGCCTGGGTTACTCCTCGCTGGGCGACGCCCACGGCATCAAGCAGGGCACCCTGAACACGTATCTGCGCACGGCCGCCGACCACGGCGCGCGCCTGCTGCCCGATACGCGGGTCGAGCGCGTGACCATCGTGGGCGGCCGGGCCACCGGGGCCGAGGCCGTGCACACCACCGCCGACGGCCGCCGGGTGCGCATAATCGTGCGCACTGAAACGGTGGTGGTGGCGGGCGGGGCCATCCAGACGCCGGCGCTGCTGCTGCGCTCGGGCCTGCGGCATCCGCACCTGGGCCGCCACCTGCACCTGCACCCCACCGTGCCGGTGGCCGCGCACTACCCCTGGCCCATGCACTCGTGGCACGGCCCCAGCATGAGCGTGGTCAATGACACCTTTACCCGGCTCGGGGGCACCAACTTCGGGGCGAAGCTCGAAACGCCGCCCACCCACCCCGGCCTGCTGGCGATGGTGCTGCCCTGGCGCTCGGGCGCGCAGCACCGCGAGCTGCTGCAAGCCGCCGACCACCTGGGCTCGTTCATCGTGCTCACCCGCGACCGCGACGGGGGTAGGGTGCACATTGACAAGCAGGGCGCGCCACTCGTTGATTATCAGTTAGCTAAATTCGATAAAAAGAATCTGCTCACTGGCATTCGGGCGGCCGTTGATATTCACGTGGCGGCCGGGGCGCACACCGTGTACCTGCCCCACGGCACGCTGCCCGTGCTGCGCGCCCATGAGGGGGTAGTGCAAAACCCCGCGCTGCTAGCCGCCCTGCCGCACCTGCCCTGGCAGCCCAACCGCTACGGCCTCTACAGCGCTCACCAGATGAGCACCTGCCGCCTCGGCGGCCGGCGCGCCACCCACCCGCTGCGCCCCAGCGGCGAAACCGTGGAGGTGCAGGGCCTATACGTGGCCGACGGCTCGGCCTTTCCGGCGTGCAGCGGCGTCAACCCCATGCTTACTATTATGGCCTTGGCCCACTACACGGCCCAGGGGCTGAAGTAGGGGGGGTAGGGAGGCTGGCGAAGCTCCCAGCCCCAACCATAAAGTCTAGTTATGCCTGATAATCTGAGACTGGCGCGCCATCGACGCTAAAAGCGGGGTAAAACAGTAGATTAAAAATTAAAAAAATACCCTTTATAGTACAATTATTAATTTTTGTAATCATAAGCTAACAAGCTAATTAGCCAGGGACTTTCCCTGTATATTTGCTACTTATCCGCCCGCGCTATTTCTTTCTATGTCCGGTATCTATATTACTTCTACTGTTTCTGCTACCGCACTATCTCCTGATGACCAAAACTGGCGCACGCATGCTGAAGCCCAGCTAACGGAGCTGCGGCAGGCCCTGGCCCAGGCGCAGGCGCAGGTCGAGTTTCAGAGCAATCGCTTGCTGGCGCTGCTGGAGCGCCTGCCCGGCAGCCCCAAAAAAAACGGCGCGGGCGAAGCGCCCGCCCGCGGCCCGGCCGCCGCCGGCCGCACGCTGCCGGCCGCCGGCTCGCAGGAGATGCTGCTGACCCAGCTGCTGGCCCAAAACCCCAACCCGGTGCTGCGCCTCACGGCCGCCGGCGAGCTGCGCTACGCCAACCGGGCGGCCCAGGCCCTGGGCCCGGTGCTGCCCCTGGCCCTGCAGCCCAACGGCTACCTGCTGCCGCTGGTGCGCACCGCCCTGCGCCGCGGCATCACGCTGCAACAGGAACTGTTTCTGGCTGATAGCTGGTATTCGCTGCACGTGGTGCCGGTGCCCGGCGACACCTGCGCTACCCTCTACCTCACCGATAGCAACGCCCTGCACGCCACCGAGCAGCAGCTGGCCGAGCAGCGCGCTTACTATGAAGGTATTCTGCACGCCCTGGCCGTGAACGTGGGCGTGTATGATGCCGCCCTGCGCTTTCGCTTCGTCAACTCGGCGGCTATTCATGACCCGGCCATGCGGGAATGGATTATTGGTAAGACCAATGAGGAATACTGCGCTCATCGCCAACTGCCGGGTAGCCTGGCCGCCCAGTACCGGAGCTACTACGAGGAGGTTTGCCGCACGCGCACCGAAGTGTGCTGGGAAGAATCCCTGACCACCGCCCGCGGCCCGCAGCGGCACTTGCGGCGCTTCCAGCCGCTGTTTGGGCCCGACGGGGCGCTGCAGCTCGTCGTGGCCACGGGCATTGACATCACCAAGCGCTACGAGGCTGAGCAAAAGCTAGTTGAGCAGCAGGCCTTCTGCGAGTTTGTGCTCAACCACTTGCCCTCCGATATCGGCATTTTTGACGCGCAGTACCGCTACTTGTTTGTGAACGAGCGCGGCATTTCGGACCCGGAAACCAGGCAGTGGGTCATTGGCCGGGACAATTTTGAATATTTTGCCCGCACCGGGCGGCCTCGGGCGATGGCCGAGCGGCGCCACGCCTTTTTTCAGGAAGCGGAGCGCGAGCGCCGGCTGGTCATGCGGGAGGAAAGCTTCGAGCGGCCCGATGGCACGCGGCACATGATGCGCTGCGTGCAACCAGTTTTTCACCCCGATGGCGGGCTGCATTTGCTGATTGGCTACGGCCTCGACATCACGGAGCGGGTGCTGGCCGAGCAAACCCTGACCCACGCCAAGCTGGCGGCCGAGGAATCGGCGCGGGTCAAGGAGGCATTTCTGGCCAATATGAGCCACGAAATCCGCACGCCCATGAACGCCATTCTGGGCATGAGCCAGCTGCTGGCCAAAACGCCGCTCTCGTCGGACCAGTTTGGCTACCAGCAGGCCATTGCCACGTCGGCCGAAAATCTGCTCGTTATTATTAACGATGTGCTGGACCTCTCGAAGCTCGAAGCCGGCAAGCTGACGCTCGAAATAATCGGCTTCGCGCCCACGCACCTGCTGGCCCAGGTCGAGCAGACGCTGCGCTTCAAGGCGGCCGAAAAGGGCCTGGGACTCATCACGGTACTCAGCCCGCAGGTGCCGGCCGTGCTGCTCGGCGACCCCTACCGCATTCGGCAAGTGCTGCTCAACCTGGCCGATAATGCGCTGAAATTCACCAGTAAAGGCCTCGTCACGGTGGAGTGCGCGCTGCTGACCGACGCGCCCGACGTGCCGGCGGGCATGGCCGCCATCGAATTTCGGGTCACGGATACGGGCATCGGCATCGACCCCGAGTACCTGGATACGATGTTCAATGAGTTTACCCAGGCCGACTCGTCGGTGACGCGCAAGTTTGGCGGCACAGGGCTGGGCCTTAGCATTTGCCGCGACCTGGTGCGGCTCATGCACAGCGAAATTCACGTTGCCAGCCAGAAGAACAAGGGCACCACCACCCGCTTCGTGCTGCACCTGCCCGTGGGCGAGCCTCAGGCCGTGGTGCGGCGCAAACTGCCCGTGCTCACCGACGACCACCGGCAGCTGCTGCGCGGCATTCAGGTGCTGCTGGTGGAGGATAACTTGTTCAACCGTCAGATTGCCAAGTCGTTCCTTACCCAGGCCGAGGTGCAGGTGACCGAGGCCGAGCACGGTGCCCAAGCCGTGGAGCTGGCCCAGCGCCAGCGTTTCGACCTCATTTTGATGGACGTGCAAATGCCCGTGATGGATGGCTACGCCGCCACGGCGGTGCTGCGCCAGCAACTGGCCCTCAAAACGCCCATCATCGCCCTCACGGCCAACGCCATCAACGGCGAGCGCGAAAAATGCTTGCTGGCCGGCATGAACGGCTTTCTGGCCAAGCCGTTTCAGGAAATGCAGCTGCTCCAGCTGCTCGCCGACTGGGTGCTACCCCCCACTGGCGCGCCCATGCCGCTCGCGCTGGCCGATGTTGCCCCGGAGCCAGCCGAAACTGCCCGCCCGCCGCTGAGCCTCTACAGCATCGACGACCTGCTGAAAGCCGGGCAGGGCGACGCCGAATTTGTGGTGTCGATGCTGCACACGTTCGTGGAAAGCTGCGAGGAAGCCTTGCTCGACCTGCGCCGCGGCCTCGACGAAGCCAGCCTGGAGCTGCTCAAAACCACGGTGCACACCCTCAAACCTAGCTTGCAGCACCTCAATGCCTGGCAGGTACTACCCCCCGTCGAGAAGCTCGATAAGTGGGACGGGCACTTTGTGCTGGCCCCGCTGTTGGAGCTCGTGGACCAGGTAGCGCAGCTGCTGGAAGAAGTGCTGGCCCAGATTGCGCTGGACTTGCAACAAGAGCGCGTAATGAGCCGCGTGCTGGCCGCGTAGGCAGGGCGCATGGGCGCCGGCCTGGTATCTTGGCCACTTCCAGCGCTTGGCTGCTCAAGCGCCGGAAGTGGCTTTTTACAGTTGGCCGGCGCTTCTGTTGCGTGCTGATTGCGCCAGAATGAAGAATTTAGCGGGATAATCTCTAACAAACTTGTCTTATTACGAAGTGTTTCGTATATACTACGAATTATTTCGTAATAAGCCGAACCTGTTTTTTATAGCGCATGATTGAGCGGTGCGCCCAACTTATGCGCCCGTCACGCAGCCAGCATTCCAGCTTTTGCTAAACCGCGAAACTCCTTTTTAGGCCGATGTTTTTACCCAACCGTAGGTTTCTCCGTAATCCTACCGCATAGACACTTGCTTTCGCTCTTTCCGCGGATTATGATTCCCACTCGACTTGCTCTTTCGGCGCTGACACTGAGCCTGGCCGCTTCCAGCTGCTCCATCTTTCACCGCCACCGCGATGCTGTCCCGGCGGTGGTCGAAACCGTGCGCACCGCCGATTCGCCTACCCCCCCCACCGCCGCCCGCGACCTAGCCGATGCCATGACGACCGTGCTGCACCTCACCCCCGAGCAAACGGTGAAAGCCCGCCAAGTCCTCAACTCAACCGTGACGCAGGCTAATGCCGCCCGCCAGCAGTACCCGGCTCCCTCGCCGCAGCTCAATGTCGCCCTCAAGCGCATTAACCTCGCCTCCGATAAGGAGCTGCGCCAGGTGCTGGGTCCCGCCGCTTACCACGAAATGCAAGTCAAGCAGGCCCAGCTTCAAGCCGAAATGCGGAAGCAGTAGGGCGCGGGGCTTGCCCCCGCCCGCCGTTGAACGAAGCCAGCCCGAGCCGTTCAACGGCGGGCGGGAGCAAGCTCCGCGCCCTACTTTATAACGAGTATATTTTCCACAAAAAAAGTGGCCTACCGATATCGGTAGGC
Source organism: Hymenobacter psoromatis (assembly GCA_001596155.1). Classification (NCBI taxonomy): domain Bacteria; kingdom Pseudomonadati; phylum Bacteroidota; class Cytophagia; order Cytophagales; family Hymenobacteraceae; genus Hymenobacter; species Hymenobacter psoromatis. The sequence goes on from CP014771.1 coordinate 3,231,521, forward strand.
CACTTTTTAGTCGATTCCAGCGGACCTTATTTGTTGGTCTTATCCTGGTAGTTCGTGTTGGTAGTATTGGTCGTGTTGGTCGTGGTCGTTTTGCCGGGGATTTGCTCCACGTCCACTTCCGTGTTGCGCACGGTTTCGCGGATGGTTTCTTCGCGCTCGGTTACTTGCTTGCCCAGCGATACTTCTTCCACCACGCGGGCTTCTTTGGCCACCACGGCGCGCTCGGCGCTTTCGGTCACTTCCATCTCACCTTCCTTGAAAGCCTTGAAATCGGCATCCGAAGCGGGACGGTCCACGGGAGTACGCTGCACCGTTACGTGTTCCTCACGCAGGCGCACGCTAGCCTCCACGGGCTTTTCAACGATGCGCGAGCGCAGGCGCACGCCACCGGTTTGCTCCACGCGCTTGCCTACCTGCAGGTTTTCTTCAATAACTTCTGCTTTCATGTTGTCACCAGTCTGATTAGTCTGGGCAGTTTGGCCAGTCTGATTAGTCTGGGCAGTTTGGCCAGCCTGGTAGTTCTGGCCAGCCTGGGCAGTCTGGGCAGTTTGGCCAGCCCGGTAGTTACCGGACTTATTATCCTTCATGCCGCCATCCACGTCCACGGCTCCGGCATCATCAAGAATGCGGGCGGCGCGCTGGCTTTGGTCGGTCGAATCGACATGCACGGTTACTACCGACGAGCCCTTTTTGGCGGCTTCGGTGTAATTGCGGGCATCGCTAGTGTCATCGCCCCCAAACAGGGAGCTAAAAAAGCCGCCGATGCTGTCGTCGCTGGTGCGGCCCATGCCTTGGTTGGCGGCCTCGCGGTGAGCCACATCTACGAAGTCCAGCTTGAAGCCAGCTTGTTCTAATTTTTGAACGGCCTGCTGCGCCTCAGCGGCGGTATTGAAAATTCCGACTACGGTTTGAGCACTCATGGGAAAAAGGGGAAAGGGGTGAAAAAAGGAAAATCAAGACACTGAAGGTTTGCGGGGGGGTAGGCGCTCGACCAGCACCTCCTCGCGCTGCAGGTGCATCGGCTCGGTGTGTTCGGTCGTGATTTGGCGCTTGGTGATGCGCAATTCTTCGACTAGCAACAGACGCTTTTCAACCACGGCCACCTCGCGCAACACTGGAATGATGAGCGTGTCGCCTTCCTGGCGCGGGCCGGGGGCCACCGCGCCGGCCGGCAGGGTTTGGTTGAGCGGCACCCGCTCGTAATGCACTTCGTCGTGTTGCACGGGCACGACAACTTGTTCGTCGGCCGCGTGCACGCGTTTGGTAATCACTACCCGGCCGGTTTCTACCACTTCGCGCCGAATGGTGACGTGCTCCTCGATGATGGGCAGCACCCGGTTTTCGTCAGCCGCTTCGGAGGTTAGCCGTGGAGGTGAAGAAGGGGTAGCAGGGTTCATGATAGCAGCCGGACGAGCGAAATAGTTGCTCGTGCTGTCTGGTCTTACGCGTACATAGTCAGCACGTTGCCGGACTCAGGCATTACCCCGACCGTAGCACTCGTCAACTAGCAAACCCACAGTAAATTACTTTTTTCTGCGGCAGCCAATATTAATTTTCCCTTCATATAGCCTTATCTTTCCCGGCCGCGGGCTGCGCCCGCAGCGGGGCCACGTCGGTATCCTCATACAACTCGCGCAAGGGTAGCACGAGGCCCAGGTCGGGAATTTCCAGCACGCCGGTCGGCTCGTGCAGCAGGGTATAAATCCATTGCCCGGCCTCGTCGCGCCGAAACCACTCCACTACCCAGGCCGTCTGCGAAACCAGCAAATAATGGCGCAGGCTGGGTATTTTCTGGTAGTTGGCAAATTTTTCGGTGCGGTCATATTCGGCCGTGGAAGGCGATAGGATTTCGGCAATCAGGACCGGGTGGCGCACCAGGTAGGCATCGCGCCGGTCGGCCGGGTCGCAGGTCACTAGCACGTCGGGGTACACGTAATACATGTTTTCCTTTAGGACGAGTCGTACATCTTCTATAAAAGTCTGGCAGCCCTTGCCGCGCAGGGCAGTACGTAGGCCCGCAGCCAGATTTTGGGCCAAGACATTGTGTGACTTGCTAGCGCCCGCCATCGCAAACACTTCACCCTCAAAGTACTCATGCCGTACTTCGCTGGTCGCTTCCAGCTCAAAATATTCTTCCGGCGTGTAGTGGCGCGTGGCTGTTTCTGCTTGTCCCATTGGTTTGTTTTTACTCAAAGATACCCCTACAAATACTTCAATAGCAGGCCCAGCAGGCGGCGCACCCGGCCGGTGTAGGGGGGGTAGAAGGGCTTGATGCCGGTGAGGCCCACGCGCTGCTTGAGCACGGCTTTTTCGTTGCTGAAGGCCAGGAAGCCCGCGTGGCCGTGGGCCTTGCCCAGGCCGCTGTTGCCGACGCCGCCAAACGGCAAATCGGGGTGCGCGAGCTGGATGAGCGTCTCGTTCACGGCCGCGCCACCGGCCGCGATGGTATGGAGCAGGTAGCGGCGGTTGGCCGGGCTGGTGGTGAACACGTACTGCGCCAGCGGCTTGAGGCGGGCGTTGACGTAGGCCGCCGTTTCGGCCAGCTCCTGAAACGTGAGCACGGGCAGCAGCGGGCCGAATATTTCCTCTTCGAGAATGGCGGCGCCGGCGGGCACGTCGGTGAGGATGGTGGGCTCGATGTAGCACTGGCGCTCGTCGAAGCTGCCGCCCTGGGCCACGGTGGCCCCGCGGGTCTGGGCATCTTCGAGCAGGGCGGCCAGGCGCGCAAAGTGGTGGGAATTGACGACGCGGGCGAAGGACTTGGAGGCTTTAATCTTCTCGTTATCAACTCCATAATACCGGCCGATGGCCTGGCGCATTTCGGCCAGCAGCGCATCGCGCACGCTGGCTTGCACCAGCAGGTAGTCGGGGGCCACGCAGGTTTGGCCGGCGTTCACGAATTTGCCCCACACGATTTTCTCGGCCGCGTCGCGCAGGTTGGCGGTTTCGTCCACGATGGCCGGGCTTTTGCCGCCCAGCTCCAGCGTGAGGCCGCTGAGGTGCTCGGCGGCGGCGCGCATCACGATTTTACCAATCTGGGGCGAGCCAGTGAAAAAAATATGGTCCCAGGGCAGGCGCAGCAGTTCGCTGGCTACTTCCCTACCCCCCTCCAGCACCAGCACTTCGTCCGGTTGAAACAGGGCTTCGGCCATCTGGCGCAGCAGGGCCGAGGTGGCGGGCGTTTGCTCGGCGGGCTTGATAACCACCGCGTTGCCGGCCGCCAGGGCCGAAGCCAGCGGGTCGATGGCCAGGTAAAACGGGTAGTTCCAGGGCGCGATGATGAGCACTACCCCCTTGGGCTCGACCTGCACCCAGCCTTTGGTGCCCAGCAGGGCCAGCGGCGTGCCCACGGCGCGCGGGGCCAGCCATTTTTTTAGCTCCCGGCTGCTGTGCTTTATCTCGGTGAGCGAGGGCCAGATTTCAGTGAGGTCGGTTTCCTCGGGCGGCTTCTTAAAGTCCTGAAACAGTGCCTGCTGAATGGCGGCGCGGTTGGCCATAATCCAGTCGGCCAGCTGGGCCAGGCGGCGGCGGCGGGCGGCCACGTCTTCGGCCCGCAGCGCCGGGGCATTGGCCCGCAGGGCGGCAAACTCGGCGGCGAAGAGGTTAGCAGCGGGCGGCGCGGCAGTAGCGGGCGGCGCGGGCGGCTGAGCGGTAAAAGCAGGCATAAGCAACGGGTGGAATAGGAATCAGGGCTGGCCGGAAGTCGGCCGTAGGTAGTTGAGGTGCTGAAAGATACAGCCCAGCATCTCACTGCCAATCACGCTTCCCTACCCCCACCAAAAAGGCCCGCCTCCAGAGGAAGCGGGCCTTGAATACGAAGCAGTTAGCCGGGGCTAGAACAGGCCTTTTTTCACGGTGCGGTGCCCGTTTTCGTCGATTTTAACCTTGGTGCCGTCGGCACGCTTGATTTTCAGGGAGCCGTCGTCGCTGCGCTTAATTTTAGCGCCGTTGTTGTACTTCACCTTGCCCGCGTCTTCGCTATTTTCCAGCTTCTTAATGCCCGAGCCTTTGCCAACCCGCTTGCCCAGGCTAGGCTTGGTTTCGGTGGCTTTGGCAACGGCCAGCGTAGTGGCCGTGTACGGGCCAGCGTAGTAGTTGCCGGCGTTGCCGGTGTAGGTTTTGTATTCGGGTGCCGTGACGGTAGTTTTTACCGCGTTGGAAGCCTGGTCGTTAGCCGCCTTCAGGGCGGCGTAGCGGCCGGTGGTGTCGGTGGCGTAGCGCGCATCGATGGCGCGCATGGCCCGGCCGCGGGTGTAGTAGATGGGCCGCAGCTTGGTGGGTAGGGCCGTGTCGGCGGCGTTAAGCTCGCCGGCAACGCGGGTAGCCAGGGTGTTGGCGGCGTTGCGGTAGGCCAGCGTATCAACGGCCGCTATTCGCGTGGTATCGGTGCCGGCCGGCAGGGTAGTAGTGGTGGTAGTTTCAGTAGTTTTAGCGTCCTGCGAGCAGGAGGCGAACGTGAAAGCGGCGGCCGCAGCCAGCAGGATAAATTTGGTAGTCATGAGCTTAAGAAGCGTAAGGAGGGGTTTTGCCCGCGAATTTGGCTTCTTACGCAGGGGCGGAAAGCGATGTTGCCAGCCTTTGGGTAAAAGACTGGCAACAAATGCGTTAAGCAAAGAATAAGCTAGGCGTTCACCACCGAGCCGCCGTTGGGGTGCAGCGTCTGGCCCGAGAAGTACGAAGCGTCTTCCGAAGCCAGAAACACGTAGGCCGGGGCCACTTCGGAGGGCTGGCCGGCGCGGCCCATCGGCGTGTCGTGGCCGAAGAGTGGCAGCTTGAGCAGCCCTACCCCCACGATGAACGGCGTCCAGATGGGACCCGGCGCAACCGAGTTCACGCGAATGCCTTTCTTGATGAGCTGCAGCGACAAAGCCCGCGTGAAGGCCTCAATCGCGCCCTTGGTCGAGGTGTAGTCGAGCAGTTGCTCATTGCCCTTATAGGCGTTCACCGACGTGGTATTGATAATCGCCGCGCCTTCCTTGAGGTGCTGAAGCGCCGCCCGCGTGACGCGGAACATGGCGATAATGTTGAGGTTGAAGATGCTGTCCAGCTCATCGTCCGTGATGTCTTCCAGCGAGTCGTGCCAGTTCTGCTCGGCGGCGTTATTTACCAGAATATCGAGCTTGCCATACTCAGCTACGGTGCGCTCCACAATTTGCTGGCAGAAGGCGCGCTGCTTGAGGTCGCCGGGCAGCAGCAGGCAGCGCCGGCCGCGGCCCTGCACCAGCTCCTGGGTCTTTTCGGCGTCCTGCTGCTCGGTAGGAAAGTAGCAGATGGCCACGTCGGCCCCTTCGGCGGCAAAATGCACGGCCACGGCCCGGCCAATGCCCGAGTCGCCGCCCGTGATGAGGGCCACCTTGTCTTTGAGCTTGTCGGCCCCCTTGTAGTCGGGCCGGATGTGCTCGGGCTCGGGGGTCATCTTGTATTCGAGGCCGGGCTTGCCGGCGCCCGCGTCCTGGTGCTGGGGCGGAAAAATGGTGGGTTGGTCAGCCATTTGCTTGCTAATGAGCTTGGGTTTGTGGAAAGGACTTGGCTTAACGGCCGGCGACGGCGGGGGTTACCGGCGGCCCGGCTTTTTGGGTAAAAAATCTGGTTCTTTGCGGCTTCCTTACCCCCTTGCCCGTGTCCGAACTACCGGCTCCCGCGTTGCTCCCTACCCCCCCGCCGCACCGCCACTTCGTGCTGCACAAGCCCTGGGGCTACCTCAGCCAGTTCACCAGCACGTTTGCTAAAGAGGTGAAAAAGAAGCGCTTTCTGGGCGAATTAGGCGATTTTCCGGCCGGCACGATGGCCATTGGCCGGCTCGACGAAGACAGCGAGGGCCTGCTGTTGCTCACCACCGACGGCCGGGTGAGCGAGCAGGTGCGCGGCCGCCACGTGGAAAAGGAATACTACGCCCAGGTCGATGGCCTGCTCACGCCCGCGGCGCTGGCGCAGCTGCAAAGCGGCGTGGCCATCAGTATTCACGGCGTGGCCTACCACACCTTGCCCTGCCAGGCGCGCCTGCTGGCCGAAGCACCCGCCCTACCCCCCCGCGGCCGGCGCATCCGCGACGAGCGCCACGGCCCCACCAGCTGGGTCGCCCTCACCGTGACGGAGGGCAAGTTCCGGCAGGTGCGCAAGATGACGGCCGCCGTGGGTTTCCCAACCCTGCGGCTGGTGCGCGTGCGGGTGGGCGAGGTGCGGCTGCAGGGCCTGCCCGCCGGGGCCAGCCGCGAGGTAAGTAGCTTTTTCGAGAAATAAGGAGTAAATTCGGGACTTATTTCGGTGCGAGGTGGTTATAACCTAAGCGGTTGCCGCCCGGTGGCAGTCTTTTACCGCCCAGCAACCGAATACCCTACTCCCCCCTATGGCCAGAGCGCAAGAAAGTTTCAGCAAGAAAGAAAACGAGAAAAAGCGGCTGAAGAAGCAGCAGGAAAAAGCCGAGCGCCGCGAAGAGCGCCAGGCCAACAAGAAAGATTCGAGCCTGGAAGAAATGCTCGCCTACGTGGACGAGAACGGCAACATCACCTCGACGCCGCCCGACCCGACGCGTAAGAAGAAGGAAATCAACGCCGAAGACATCGTTTTGGGCGTGCCCAAGCAGGAAGACCGCGAGCCCGAGGAGGTGACGCGCACCGGCACGGTCACGTTCTTCAACTCGTCGAAAGGCTACGGCTTCATCAAGGATGCCGCCAGCCAGGAAAGCATCTTCGTGCACGTGAATGCCCTGGGCAGCCTCACGCTGCTCGAAGGCAACCGGGTCACGTTTGAGATTGAGCCGGGCATGAAAGGCCCGACCGCCGTACGCGTCAGAATGAGTGCCTAGCGCATCGTTGCGCCCCAAACCAACAGCGGCGGCTACTCTTCTGAGTAGCCGCCGCTGTTGGTTTGTAAGGGGAGTAGGGCCGGCGCTTTAGCTGCCCGGCCAGGGCTTTAGTGCGTGGCAGCGGCTCACGACCGGCTCCTTCAGCCCAAGCAGGTGGGGTGGTTCAGAAAGTAATCGCGGCCGGCTCCCATTCGCCACTGACGAGGCCCGTGCGCGTGATTTTCTGCACGAAGGGATTCCAGGCGGTGAACTGCTTGGGGGAGAACGCGTGAGGTTCGATGGCGACAGGCTTGACCAGCGAGCGCACGAATAGTCGGACGCCTTCGGCGCGAAAACCGGTGAATGAATCTGCTACCAGGGCTACGTCCATAGCAGACGTTTGGCGCGGCTCATTGCGGGCGAACGAGCCAACTAGCATGACCTGCCGCAGCTCAATACCCATTTGACGCAATGCTTCTGCAAATTGTTTTGCTTCGGCTAGGGCAGCAGGTTAGGCAAGTAGCCACATTCGTGGCTGTTTGGTGTCGCTCAACCAGCGCACGCGCGAAGGCCTGCGTGGCCCGCTGTGCCGCAATGCGCTGATAACCAGAACCGTAGAGATGCACTTATCCCGACAATCCTCGTTTGGCGGCCTACCCCCGCGCGGCCGGCTGGCTCCAAAGTAGTCGGCACGCACACTATTTCGGGAGCGGCCGGGTTAAGTTTGCGTTAATTAGTAACGGCCCCTACCCCCCCGCCCGCTCCATGATTCACTACGAGGAATTTACCCTGCCCAACGGCCTGCGCTGCCTGGTACACGAGGATTTTACGACGCCCCTGGCCGTGCTCAATATTTTGTATGACGTGGGCTCGCGCGATGAAAGCCCCGACCAGACGGGCTTCGCGCACCTCTTTGAGCACCTCATGTTCAGCGGCTCGGTCAACATTCCGACCTACGACGAGCCCCTGCAGAAGGTGGGCGGCGAAAACAACGCCTTCACCTCGCAGGACATCACCAACTACTACCTCTCCCTACCCGCCGCCAACCTCGAAACCGGCTTCTGGCTCGAAAGCGACCGCATGCTGGACCTGGCTTTCTCCGAAAACGGCCTCGACGTGCAGCGCAAAGTGGTGGTGGAAGAGTTCAAGCAGAGCTATCTCAACCAGCCCTACGGCGACGTGTGGCTGAAGCTCAAGCCCCTGGCCTACACCACGCATCCTTACCAGTGGAACACCATCGGCAAGGAAATCAGCCACATCGAAGATGCCGAAATGAGCGACGTGCGGGCCTTTTTCCGCGCCCACTACGCCCCGCAGAACGCCATTTTGGTAGTGGCCGGCGCGGCCTCGGTGGCCGAGGTGCGGCGGCTGGCCGAAAAGTGGTTCGGGCCCATTTCGGGCGGGGTGCGCCAGCCGCGCCAGCTGCCCCAGGAGCCCGTGCAAACCGAAGCCCGCCGCGCCACGGCCACCGCCCCGGTGCCGCTGAGCGCCCTCTACAAAGCCTGGCACATGCCCGCCCGCCTCGACCCCCGCTACCACGCCGTGGACCTGCTCAGCGACGTGCTGGGCCGGGGCAAAAGCTCGCGCCTGCACCAGCGCTTAGTCAAAGACTTGCAGCTGTTTAACAATATCTCCGCCTCCGTTACGGGCTCCCTCGACCCCGGCTTGCTGGTGGTCAGCGGCAAGCTAAACGCCGGCGTGGCCCTCGAAGAAGCCGACCGCGCCGTGGAAACCGTGGTGGCCGAGCTGCTGAGCGACGAGGTGCCCGCCGACGAATTGCAAAAAGTAAAAAATCAGGCCGAGGCGGGCCTGGTTTTCGGCGAAATCGAATTGCTGAACCGGGCGCTGGCCCTGGCCATTGGCCAGCTTCTGGGCAATGCTAACCTCGTGAACGAGGAGCCCGCCCAGCTCCAAGCCGTGACGCCCGCCGACCTGCGCGCCGCCGCCGGGCTGGTGCTCCGCCCCGAAAATTGCAGCACTTTATATTATCAGGCGGAGGGGTAGGGATTGGTGTTTAGTGACCGCATCAGAGCGTCATGCTGACGAAGGAAGCATGACGCTCTGATGCGGTTAGTAGCCATTAGTGTCTTTGTGGGGCATATATTTGCACATCCATCCTTCATCTATCGTCTGAGGCGCTTCCTTGCCGCTGCCCTACCCCTGCTGTTGCTGGGAGCCTGCCACCAGACCACGGATACACTCGTCGCACCCGACCACCCTGACTGGTACGCGTTGCGTGCGCCCGACGACCGGGCCATCCAGGCCGTGACCGGGGATATAGACGGCGCGCTGATTATTTCGACGACCTTTCACAGCTACCGCACCACCGACCGGGGCAGAAGCTGGTAGCCAATTAACTTCAGCAGGACGAACACAGTGGCGCTGGGCTTTGCGCAGCGCGGCGACTCGCTGCTGGCCTTGTCGGCCGGCCGCAACAATCACCTCGACTCGACCGACACGAAATACGCTTCCGGCGGCAGCTTTTTCAGTTTCGACCAGGGCACCACCTGGCAGCCCGACCCTGACTATGGCCACTTTCTCTTACTGATGCCCCTGGACCGGGTGAAGAACCCGGCCAGCACCGAATACAGCGTTATCGTGCGCAAAACGCCGGTCAGCGGCTCCAGCAGCTACTACAGCGAAACCATCGGCATTAAAAGCCAGACCGGCCGCCGCCTGACGCGGCCGCACGACCATCAAATCAAGAGCCTATATTTTGATAAGCAATTGCGGCGCTACGTGGCGGGCTCGGCGGCCCTGTGTGGGACGCGCGAAAAATTCACCTTTTGCGGAGCTGAGAACGGCATTCTCTACGTCTCTAAAAAGCCGCAGCCGTAGGCGCACCGCCCTGAGGATGCGCCTACGGCTGCGGCTGCTTCGGGCAGGCGGGCTATTGTTTGCGCGGAATGGAGGTGGATTGATTGGCCTTGGCGGCCTCGGCGGCTTTGGCGGCGTGGCCGGCAGCGGGGCCGTCGTAAGGCGGCGTGTTCTTGCCATTCTCCCGAACATCTACGGGCTCGCCGGGGGCGGCGTACACGTTGTTGCCCTCGCCGTTGTGGTTGGTGCCGTGCAGCGGGTCGGCGGCGCGGGCGGCGGGCGAAGTGTTGGGCACTGTGCGCGGCGCGGTGGCGGGCATGCGCTTCACGCGGTGGGTTGGCAAGTGGGTGGTGGGCGTTTGGGCGGCGGCGGCCAGGGCCAGCAGCAGGCCGGCGGCGGGCAGGCCAAAAGTGCGGAAAATAGTCATTAGCAGGGAAATTAAGAAAACCAGGGAAAAGCCACCACGCGGCGGGCGGCTGCGGTACTTTACGCAGAACGGCCACGAAAGGCTAGCTTCCGTGGCCGCAACCGTGAGGGCAGAAAAAAGGGAGAAAAGCGGGGCTTAGCGGCCGGGGGCCAGCGTGGTGCCGGCCGTGGTGGTGCGGTACAGGGGGCGGCCGTTGTAGTCGGTGCTCACGCCGTGGCCCACCTGGTTGATGGGCATGCCCGGCGCCACCGACACGTTGGTAACCGGGCGGTGCTGGCCGTTGCCCACCTCAATAATTGCCGGCGCGGGCTCGTTGCTCCAGCCGCTCCAGGTGCTGGCCGCAGCAACCGGCGGCTGCGCTGGAATCGCGGCCGCCACGGCAGCGGCTTTGGCAGCGGCCTCGGCGGCGCGCTTCTCGCGGGCGGTGAGGGTGCGGCCGGCGCGGCGCTCGGCGCGGGGGTAGGAGCCGGGCTTGGAGCTGGCCACTGAGGCAACCTGAGCCGAGGCAGCCTCAGTGGAGAGAAGGGCGAGGCCCAGCAGCGGGAGTAACAGGCGGCGTAGCATGGGGAGAGGGGGGGAAAAGGAGTGAAAGTATTTCAAGGTTAAAGAGGCTTTTGCAAAGGCGGTGCCAAGTTTTGCGGGCGGCCCGCGCTCCCGCGCATTTGTTGGGGAGCGGGGCAGGGGTAGTAACTCTGCGTTTGGCGGTTTAGTATGCCTACCCCCTTGCCCAGGGCGCAAGCCGGCGCATGAGCCGCCGTACCTTTGGGGGTATCATGCAGGAATCTATTTCGGGCCTGGCCGCTGAGGTGGCCGCCGCCGACGTGAGCAGCGCCGCCGCCCTCGACCAGTTTCGCCTTCTCTACCTCGGCCGCAAGGGCCGCCTGGCCGACCTCTTCGACCAGCTCAAAACCGTGCCCGCCGACGAGCGCCGCGCCATTGGCCAGCAGCTCAACGGCCTCAAGCAGCAGGCCCAGGCCCGCTTCGACGAGGCGCAGGCCGCGCTGGAAGCAGCGAGCGCCAACCAGCCCGCCAACGCCACTTTCGACTACACCCTACCCCCCGTGCCGCACGCGCTGGGCACGCGCCACCCGCTGAGCCTGGTGCGCGAACAAATGCTGCGCATTTTCTCGCGCATCGGCTTCGCGGTGGCCGAAGGGCCTGAAATTGAGGACGACTGGCACAATTTCACGGCCCTCAACTTTCCCGAAAACCACCCGGCACGCGACATGCAGGACACGTTTTTTGTAATGGGTGAAGGGGTGAATGGGCAAATGGGTGAAGAGGCAAACGAGGGTCCAGCTGGCGAGAGCCCGGAGCACTCACCCATTCACTCATCCACCCATTCACCCATGCTGTTAAGAACCCACACCAGCACGGTGCAGGTGCGGGTGATGGAAAACGAGCCGCTGCCCATCCGCCGCGTCATGCCCGGCCGGGTGTATCGCAACGAGGCCATTTCGGCGCGGGCGCACATGCTGTTTCACCAGGTTGAGGGCTTGTATATTGACGAGGGCGTGAGCTTTGCCGACCTCAAGCAGACCATCTATTACTTTGTGCGTGAGCTGTTTGGCGAGGATATCAACATCCGGTTCCGGCCCAGCTACTTCCCCTTCACCGAGCCCAGCGCCGAGATTGACATCACCTGCCTCATTTGCAAGGGCGCGGGCTGCAACATCTGCAAAGGTACCGGCTGGGTCGAAATCGGTGGCAGCGGCATGGTGGACCCCGCCGTGCTCGAAAACTGCGGCATCGACTCGGAGAAGTACTCGGGCTATGCCTGGGGCATGGGCATCGAGCGCATCGCCATGCTCAAATACCAGGTGAAGGATTTGCGCCTGTTCACCGAAAACGACGTGCGCTTCCTGCGTCAGTTCGAGGCGCTTTAGGCGGGTGAACCCGCCCGCACTCACTTTTTGTTTAGCCTGCCATGCCAATCATTCTGCCTTTTGCCCCCGACCAGGAATTGGAGCCCAGTGCGCACATGGGCATGGCCGAGCGCCTGCAACGCATGACGGAAGACGAGTTTTTCGCCTTCTGCCAAGCCAATTCGCAACTCAAATTTGAGCGCCTCGCCGACGGCACTATCATTTATATGGCCCTTACCGGAGGCGACACAGGTCGCCGCAACACCAAACTCATTTCCCGGCTCGACCGCTGGGCCGAAGACACCGGCCTGGGCTTAGTGTTCGATTCGTCCACCGGCTTTCGGCTGCCCAGCGGCGCGGTGCGCTCGCCTGATGCGGCCTGGGTGAGCACGGCGGCCTGGCAGGCCCTCACGGAGACCCAGCGCAGCAAGTTTCCCCCGCTGGCCCCCGAGTTTGTGGTCGAGCTACTATCGGCCTCCGACTCAGTGGAGGAAATGGCACTCAAAATGCAGGAATATGTGACCAATGGCTGCCACTTAGCTTGGCTGCTCGACCCCAAAACCGAAACCGCCCGCGCCTACCGCGCCGACGGCTCGGTGAGCGTAACCAAAAGCTTCGACGAAACCCTGAGCGGCGAGGACGTGTTGCCAGGCTTCAGCTTCGTCCTGAGTCTATTGCGCTAATAGCCGCCAACTAAACCAAATAGAACGTCATGCTGAGCAAAGCGAAGCATCTCTGCCGCCTCCCTGTACAATGGGCGAGCGGTGCAGTGGAGATGCTTCGCTTTACTCAGCATGACAAGTACCAATAATTATGCGTGTCAGAACCCTTAAACAAAACAAAGTCAACGTTATAACGCTGGGCTGCTCCAAGAACCTCGTCGATAGCGAGGTGCTCATGGGCCAGCTGCTGGCCAACGACTTCCAGGTGACGCACGAGGCCAAGAAGTCGGATGCTAACATCGTCATTATCAATACCTGCGGCTTTATCGACAATGCCAAGCAGGAGAGCATCGACACTATCCTGCGCTACGCGGAGGAGAAGGAGAATGGCAAGCTGGAGAAGCTGTACGTAACGGGCTGCCTCTCACAGCGCTACAAAGACGAGCTGGAGGCGGAGATTCCGCAGGTCGATGCCTATTTCGGCACCCTGGAGCTGCCCCAGATGCTGAAAGTGCTGGAAGCCGACTACAAAAAGGAGCTGGTGGGCGAGCGCCTGCTCACCACGCCCAAGCACTACGCCTACTTCAAAATCGCGGAGGGCTGCAACCGGCCGTGCTCGTTCTGCGCCATCCCGCTGATGCGCGGCCAGCACGTGGACCGGCCGATGGAGGACCTCGTGACCGAGGCCAAGCGCCTGGTGAACATGGGCACTAAAGAGCTGATTCTCATTGCCCAGGACCTGACCTACTACGGCTTGCAAGCCTACGGCGAGCGCAAATTGCCCGAGTTGCTGGAGCGCCTGAGCGACGTGGCGGGCGTGGACTGGATTCGGCTGCAATACGCCTACCCCTCGCAATTTCCGCTGGCGGCGCTGGACGTGATGCGCGAGCGCCCCAACGTGTGCCGCTACCTCGATATGCCCTTGCAGCACATTTCGGATAACATGCTGAAAACCATGCGCCGGGGCATCACGGGCCGCCGCACCAAGGAGCTGGTGCGCGAGATTCGCGACCGCGTGCCGGGCATTGCACTGCGCACCACGCTCATCGCGGGCCACCCCGGCGAAACGGAAGCCGACTTTGAAGAGCTGTGCGAATTCGTGCAGGAATCGAAGTTTGAGCGGCTGGGCATTTTCACCTATTCACACGAGGAAAACACGCATTCGCACACCCTGGCCGACGACGTGCCGGCCGAGGTGAAGCAGGAGCGCGCCGACCGCATCATGGAAATTCAGCAGCAGATATCGCTGGATTACAACGAGTCGCGCGTGGGCCAGACGTATAAGGTGCTTTTCGACCGGCTCGAAGGCGGCTACTACGTGGGCCGCACCGAGTTCGACTCGCCCGAGGTGGATAATGAGGTATTAGTGCTGGCTACGAATGACTTGCACATCCCGCAGGGCAGCTTTGCCAACGTGCACATTACGGGGGCATCGGACTTCGATTTGTACGGCGAGGTTATCTGAACCACGGATTTATCGGATTAGTCGGATTTTGTGGACGGCGCATTGTCGGTGTCCGAGCAATCGCCCATAAAATCCGATTAATCCGCATGAATCCGTGGTTCAGATAAAAGGCAGCCAATTGGCTGCCTTTTTTGTTTATTCCCGACCTTCGCCCAGCGAAAGGACCGGGCGGCAACGCGCCACCTACAAAATCCGACTAATCCGCAAAATCCGCCGAATCCGTGGTTCAGACACTTTCCTACGCCGCCACCGGCGCGTTTTCCAGCCTGCTTACCGACTATATCGCCGGCGCGCCGGCCCTGGCTCCTTTTTATAATCGCCGGCCCGAGCTGGCCGCGTTTCCGGCCCAAATCGAGGAGAAAAAAGCCGCCTACCCCCTCGAAATGCGCCAACGCCTGGTGGCCGACCTGTGGGCGCAGTACGCCGAGCTGGGCGGCCCAAACGGCGCGGATGCGATGCCGCCCGCCGTGGCCGCCAACCTCGATTTGCTGGCCCGCGACACCACGTTCACCATCACCACGGGGCACCAGCTCAACCTGCTCACCGGGCCGCTATACGTTGTTTATAAACTAGTTACGGCTATTAAGCTGAGCCGGGATTTGAAGGCCGCCTACCCGCAGTACGACTTCGTGCCGGTGTATTGGCTGGCCACTGAGGACCACGATTTTGCCGAAATCAATAGCTTCCCGCTCTTTGGTAAAACCTACAGCTGGGCCGGCCCCAGCGGCGCGGCTGGCCTGGGTGGCCCGGTGGGCCGCCTGGGCTTGCAAGGGCTGGACGAGGAGCTGCTGAGCCAGCTGCCGCCCGAGGTGCCCGCCGCCTTCCGCGACGCCTACACCAGCAGCCAGAACCTGAGCGAGGCCACGCGCCGGCTGGCCACCAGCCTCTTTGGCGAGTACGGCTTGGTGTGCATTGACGCTGACCGGCCGGCGCTGAAACAAGCGCTCAAGCCGCTGCTGATAAAGGAGATACAGGAGCAATTTTCCAACCACGCGGTGCAGGCCACCGATGCCCGCCTCACGGCCGCCGGCTACAAGCCGCAGGTGTATTCGCGGCCGCTCAACCTGTTTTTGCTCACCGACGAAGGCAAGCGCGAGCGCCTGGAACCCGACGCCCAGCCGCTGGCCGAGCTGCTGGCCCTGGCCGAAGCTGAGCCCGAGCGCTTCAGCCCCAACGTGGTGCTGCGCCCG
The DNA here is from genome assembly GCA_001596155.1 of Hymenobacter psoromatis. Lineage (NCBI taxonomy): Bacteria > Pseudomonadati > Bacteroidota > Cytophagia > Cytophagales > Hymenobacteraceae > Hymenobacter > Hymenobacter psoromatis. The sequence continues at coordinate 3,246,731 of CP014771.1, forward strand.
GTGTACCAGGAAATCATCATGCCCAACCTGGCCTACATCGGCGGCGGGGCCGAGGTGGCCTATTGGTTTCAGCTGAAAGACGTGTTTGCGGCGCTGAGGGTGCCCTACCCCCTCGTGCTGCCCCGCAACTCGGCCCTGTACCTGAGCCGCGCCAACGCCAGCAAGCTCGCCAAGCTGGGCCTCTCGGTCCTCGACATCTTCAAGCCGCTGGCGGAGCTGAAAAAGCAAGTGGGCGCGCAGCTGGGGCAGGAGGAAATCAGCCTGGCCGCGCAGCAGCAGGCGCTGGCCGACGCCTTCGGGCAGGTGCAGGCCTTGGCCCAGCGCCTCGACCCCACGCTGGTGAAGACCGTGGCCGCCGAAGCCCAAAAGGCCGCCGGCAGCCTCGCCGGCCTCGAAAAGCGCCTGGGCAAAGCCGCCGAGGCCAAGCACGAAACTGCCTACGCCCAACTCACCACCCTCAAAGACAAGCTCTTCCCCGACGGCGGCTTGCAGGAGCGCACCGACAACGTGCTCAGCATTCTGATTAATAACCCCGGCTTTATTGAGCAGCTGCTGGCGGGTTTCGAGCCGCTGGCGCTGGAGTTTGCGGTGGTGCAGGAAGGGTAAATGAGATTCAAATAAGGCAAGACCTATCTTTACCACAATTCGTCAATTAGTCATGTGTCGCTATTCTTACCACTTATATAAGCCGCACTATGCGTGCTTCAGCTGTCGTAAAGCATTCAAGCGCCCATTAATAAGCGATGCTGGACGCCATCAATCGGTGAATGGTCGCTGGTATGCCGAGCAAGCTGGTAAGGTGGCGCAAGGTTGGGGAACTGTGGAGCAAATTGCTGCTACCTGCCCCGATTGCGGCGAATTGATGGCTGATATGGGCCTGGATTTTAAGGCACCCCTTAAAATTGACCGTAAGGCTTGGCAGAATCTAAGCATGCTATACTCCGTTGGTATAACATTTCATTCATGCGGCTGTGGGGGCCACGGTTATGTACCAGCCACAACTGATGCGTTAGCCAACTATCTGGCGACACGGCAAGCTGATTACGTGCGGGAGCTACAGTTTTGGTTCAATCGTCCGGCACCTACTACAGATACTGAACGCCAGGAAAACCTGTCGCATAACCGAGGTTTACCTATGAGCAAGCGAGGCTACGTTGAGCCCGCCGTCGCAATCGCTTATTGGCAACAACGCGTGCAAGCGGTTACTGAGCACCTAAGCAAATTGTCCCACAACTTACGTAAGTAGTCTTACCAAAACTTTCACAGTTATTGGCGGCCTGTGACTATTAATAAATTTACCAAAGCGGCCCTGCGCCGCGCCGCCCTACCCCCCCGCCTGGCCCTGACGCCGGCCGAAGTGGCTCACCGCAGCGCGCTGCTGAGCGAGCAATTGTTCGCGCATTTTCCGATTGCTGGGTGGCGCTGGCTGCACGTTTTTTTGCCGTTGGCTAGTAAGAATGAGCCCGATACCTGGCTCATAATCCGCCGCATCTGGGCTGAGATGTCGGCTTTGCGGCTGGCCGCGCCCGTGGTGCAGGGCGATGGCATTTCGCTGAAACACTACGAGTTGACGCCCGCCACGCCGCTGGCCGCCAACCGCTGGGGCATTCCCGAGCCGGCGGCCACGCCCGCCACGGAAGTGGCTCCGGCGCGGCTCGATGCGGTGCTGGTGCCGCTGCTGGCTTGCGATGCGCAGGGCCAGCGCGTGGGCTACGGCGGCGGCTTCTACGACCAGTTTTTGGCGCGGTGCCGACCCGATGCGCTTTTTATTGGGCTCACTATTTTGGATGATGCGCCCGTGCCCGCGCTGGCCGACGTGCTGCCCACCGACGTGCCGCTGCACGCCTGCCTCACGCCGGGCGGGGTGTGGAAATTTTAGCGGAGCGGCATCGGCTGGGTAGCGGCTGCCTTTGGTAGCGCCCGGCCGGGAGGTGGGGCGCGGGCGGCGGCCCTTCCCTACCCCCTCCTTTTTCTCCGACGTCCGCCCTCAACCAACCCGCCCCGAAAGCCGGCAAAAAGCCGCGCGCTCGCAAGCACAGCTTCCACCTCGACATGACGCCGATGGTGGACCTGGCGTTTTTGCTGCTCACGTTTTTCATGCTCACCACCACCTTCGCCAAGCCCCGCGTAATGCAGTTGACCATGCCGGTAAAGTCGGTTGAGGAAACGCCGCTGCAAGCGTCTAAGGCCATGACGATTATCCTGGGCAGCGGGCATCAAGCTTATTATTATTTTGGGCTGAATGCGCCCGCCGACCCCGGCGTGCCGGTGCCCACGCTGCACCGCACCGACTTTGGGCCGCGGGGCCTGCGACAGGCGCTGTTGGCGCGGGGCCGGCGGCAGCCCGCGCCGGTTATTCTTATAAAAACCGCGCCCAAAGCCAAGTACCAGGACATGGTGAACGCGCTGGACGAGCTGAACATCACCGACCAGAAGAACTACGCCATCACGGCGCTGAGCGCCGCCGACCGCCAGCTGCTGCCGGCCGGCGAGCGGGAATAGCCGCCTAGCGAGCACCTCACCCCCTGACCCCCTCCCCAAAAAAGAGGGGGCACCGGAATTGCCTTAGAGAAATTTATTAAAACACAAAGTTTTGTCAAACAGCATTTTGCATTTCTTACTAATGCCGTTTGCTGCGAGCCGGTGCCCCTCTTTTTTGGAGAGAGGCTCAGGGGGTGAGGTGCCCTCAGCGCCTCAGCAGCCGCACCTCCTCAATACGGGCCTGGCCCCAGGGCGCGATGCTGACGCGCACGCGCACGGCGGGGCTGGTTTTGCCGAGGCGCAGGGGGCTGTCGCCGGGCACGTAGTAGCGCTCCAGGTTGTAGCGCAGGCTCAGGGTGTGGTTATACACCTCCGTGACCCAGCCGCGTAGCACGGCCTGGCCGGCGGCGGGCTTCAGCTCATGGTCGTAAATGCCGGTGGGGGTGGCGAGGCTGTCGGGGCCGGGCGCGGTGGCCAGCAGCACGTACACGGCTTGGCGGCGCTGCGGGGGGGTAGGGCCGCGCCAGGCCGCCAGGGGCACCTCGGCGACGGTGTAGCGCAGGCGCACGAAACTCTCGTATTGCAGGCCGTGCAAATCAACGGGCGCGGTGGCCAGCCAGATGTGTTGGCCGTAGGCCGTGGTGGCGTAGCCCGCGCCGGCCACACCCAGCACGTAGAGCACCTGCGCCGCCACGAGCAGCCGCAGCAAGAGGCGATGAGAGGGGGTAGGGCGGCGCATCAGCTGTTGGTTTCGGGTTCCTGGTTGGGCAAAGCGATGACGGCCGCCACGCCGGCGGCCAGGCGGTGGGCGTTGCGCCGGCGCAGATACCAGCTCAGGCTCAGCAGCAGCACGCCGCCAATCAGGAAAAACAGCGACTTATCCAGGAAGGCCCAGGTGAGCTTGAAATACGCCACCATCGTGGCCACTACGAAGAGCACAGTGCCCAGCGTGAGCTGCTCGGCCTCGCCCGCGCGGTGGGCGCGGGCCAGCACCGAGCCGGCGTGGGCATACAGCACCACCAGCGTGGCCACGGCCAGCGGCAGCCCGCCCGGCAGGTAGAAGCCCGGCAGCAGCAGCAGCCAATCGGGCAGGCTGGCCAGGCGGCCCCGCGCCCGCTTGCCGGCCACCGACAGCGCCAGCACGGCCCCCAGCGCGCCCAAATAAGCCAGCACCGGCGGTCGCAGCAGCCCGGCGTACTGGTCGGTTTCGCCAAACAGGGCCAGGCCGAGGGCAAACAGGTAGGCCGCCACCAGCGGCGGGCCTTGCAGGGCGCGGCCGGCCGCGCGGTGGGGGTGCCAGTCGCCGGCCGCGTACACGAGCATGGCCGGAATAAAAAACCAGGTGATTTTGGCATGGGTGAGGGCCACCCACAGCGCCGCCTGCCACAAGAGGCTCAGCGCCAGCAGGCTGGCAACCAGCGTGTCGGGCTCGCGGCCGGCGGCCGGCCGCCACCAGCGCCAGCCGCTGCCCAGTGCCACCAGCCCCAGCGTGGCGTAGCTGAACACGCCCAGCGCCTGCGTGCAATACGTTTGCACGGCCACGCCGATGACAATCGGCAGCAGCGTGAGCGTCTGGCTGTCATACAAATAGCTCAGTAGCACGCCCGCCACCACCCAGGCCAGCAGGCCGCTCACGTCGTAGCCCACCAGCTGGTAAAGCTGACTAGTGAGAATAATACTGGCCCCGAAAATCACCAGCCCCAGCCCCAGCAGGCCGTGGCCCACCCGGCGGTTGCCCCGGTGCAAAAAATACTCGCCGCCCGCGTAGGCGGCCAGTAGGCTGCCCAGCAGCAGCCCCAGCCGCACCGGGGGGGGTAGGCTTTGCCAGTTGGCGGCCACCACGCTCAACGCGCTCAGACCCACCAGGATGCTGCCCAGCAGCGGCAGCAGGCCTACGGCCTGCACGGCATCGGGGGGGTAGCGCGCCAGCAGGCGCGCGCGCTGCGCCTCCGTAATGAGGCCCTCGGCCACCCAGGCCGGGCTTTCGGTTTCCAAAAATTTGCGACTCATTCGATGGGCAGTAATCCGCTGGCCGGCATGGTCAGCGCCGCCTCCACCAGCTCTTCCACCAGCGCGTCAAGGCCGTGGTACCAGTCGAGGTGGGGCGAAGTGACGCCGCAGCCACCCGGCCGGGGCGGGCACGTGGTCACGGCCCAGCGGTAGTGGCACCGCGGGCAGGTGCCGCCCGTTTCAAACGTGTCCCAGACGTGCCCGCAGCGGCACTGCCAATGCGCGCCGCCATCGGGCTCCCACTGGCAGGCAGGGCAGCAAATTTCTATTGATGAGTCGGTTGCCATAGCAGATAAAGAAGTAGATAAGACAATTACGCCGGCTTGCGGGCTCGCGTCATTTCGCGCTTGCCAGGCGGGCCGGGCAGCTTTTCGGTGAGCCAGCCGGCGGCCCGCAGGTTGCGCCGAAACTGGCCCTGGGCGCAGTAGCTCACCAGCACCGCACCGGGCGCGGCGGCCGCGTAGAGCTTCGCAAATATGGCCTCCGTCCACAGCTCGGGCTGCTTTTCGGGGGCGAAGGCGTCGAAGTAAATTAAGTCGTAATGGCTGGCTGGCAGGTCGGCGGTCTGAATTGTTTGCTGGATTTTAGTCAGTATTAACTGCTCATCTAACGCAAACACTTCATTCCAGGGAGCACTATGCAAGGCCGCGAAAGCACTGCTCAATTCAAGCTGGCTTTGCCATTGTGAGCGCAGGGAAGCGAGGGCATCCGGCGGCAGCGGGTAGGTTTCGTAACCATCATAAAAGATGAGCGCATCAGCTACCTGTGCTGCTTCCAGCGTCAGCAGCGCGTTGAGGCCCGTGCCCAGGCCCACTTCCAGCAGATGCAGTGGGCCTTCGGTAGCCTGACCCAACCCCGCCGCCAGCAACGGCCGCAGCCCCGCCTCAATAAACACGTGGCGCGACTCCTGCCGCGCGCCGTGCGTACTGTGGTAGTGCTCGTCGAGCGCGGGCACGTAGAGCGTGGGCGAGCCGTCGGCGGTGGTGCGCACCTCTATTTTTGACCCGCCTTCCACTCGCTCCCTGCTCATTAGTACTTGCTCCTTGAAAAAATGCCCCGCGTAAAAGTAAGTTTGCCCGCCAGCTTTGGCTTCGCCGTCACGATTCCTGTCCGCATCACCGACCTTAACTACGGCGCGCACCTCGGCAACGATGCCCTGCTGAGCCTGCTGCACGAGGCGCGGGTGCAGTTCCTGGCCCACCTCGGCGCGGCCGAGTTTGACCCCGCCTCTCAGCTCGGCTTCATCTTGGTTGATGTGGCCATTGAGTATAAAGCGGAGGCATTTTATGGCGACGTGCTCACCATTGAGCTAGCCGCCAACGACCCGAACAAGTACGGCTTCGACATCGTGTATCACGTTAAAAACCAAACGGGTAAGGAAATCGCCCGCGCCAAAACCGGGATGCTCTGCTTCAACTACAACACCCGCAAATTGCGCTCCCTACCCTCCCCGCTGGCCGCCAAGGTCGGCTGAGCGCCCCCGCTTCGCGGTTCTTCTCCCCAGCCCAAACTTCCCTACCCCCCCCTTTTATGCGATACGGCATGTGCTTCGATGGCAGCGTGGTGCGCGGCCGGGGCGACGATGGCCGCCCGCTGCACTTCTCCAACACCCGCGCCACGGGCCACGTCGGGCGGGCCGAGCTCGACTACGAGCGCGCGCGCCAGATGGGCCTGACGCTTTTCCGCGACACGGTGCTGTGGGACGAGGCGCGCCGCTGCCCCGACTACGCCTGGCTCGACCGGCTGGCCGCCCTCAGCCAGGGCCAGATAGAGCTGGTGCTCAACCACTACGGCCTGCCCGAGTGGCTGGGCGAGGCCATGTTTTGGGGCGATGAGGCGGCCGCGGCCATGCGTGAGCTGAGCTATCAGATTGCCCGGCGCTACGGCGGCGCGTTTCGCAGCTACAACCTGGGGGCCGAGCTGGGCATCTGGACCGACTGGATTGCGGCTCCCAACAACCGGCAGTGGCCCTTCGGCAACCGCTCGTGGTGGGCGGTCTATCGCCAAACCAGCGCCATCACCATCGCCATCGCGCAGGGCCTCAAGGCCGGCGACCCCATCTGCCGCACGGCCATGAGCGAGCCTTGGGGCTGGAATCCCGCCGTGCCCTGGGCCGACCAGGCCCGGCCGTTTGCTACCATCCTGGGCCAGCCCGACGAGGTGGCGGTGGCAAACGACTGCTTCACCTGGCAGCAGGGCCACACCGGCCTGCTCGACATCGTGGGCCTGAACATCTATTTTGAACATGATATCGCGGGAATGCTGGCCGCCGCCCGCCGCCTCTTCCCCGCCCAGCAAGTGGTGGTGGCCGAAACCGGCAACCTGCTCCGCCCCGACTGCCATCCGCCCCAGCTCTGGTGGGCCAAGTTTGAAGCCCTGGGCGAGCCCGACCTGGCCGTGAGCTGGAGCCCCGGCCTCACCATGCTCACCCACGAGCTGGGCGAGCGCATGGCCGGCAACCTGCTCAGCGACGACGGCACCCTGCACTGGCACCGCCGGGCGGTGGTTAAGGGGTAGGGCCGCTTGTAGCAGGCCGTCATTAAGCGGAACGGTGGCCTAGAGCTGGTAAATCTGTCGCATCCGGGTGTTCACCTGGGTAAGCTCGGCAGCGACTAGCCTGCCCAGGCCGTGCTTAATCTGGTGCCGGTCGAGGGTTGCTACTTTGGATAGGCGAAGGAAGGATGGCTTGGTAAGCCCGGTATGAGCGGCGGGTGGCAGGAGCAAGTCATCCGCCTCTGCTTTAGCAACCTGCGAGGAAATGAAGGCCACCGTGACTTCGGCGCGGCGCACTACCAACACTAGCGCCGGGCGCATTTTCTGCCCGCTCAAGTCCGAAAATGGGAAATTGAGCAGCACAATGTCTCCTTTACTCGGCTGCATCGTCGGGCGGGGCGGCGTAGTGAAACTTTACATCGGCCAGCGAATAAATATCTTCGGCTTCATCGTGCAGGAAGGCAAATGCTTCGGAGGTTTCTATCTGCTGCTGAATTTGCTGCATGAGTAGCGCTTCATCGGCCGTTACCCGCGCCTGCTGACGCTGGCGCAGAAAGGCCGCGAAGTCCAGCACTTCGGCCGCCTGCTCTTCGGGTAGTTCGGCAAGAAGCTGACTCGTTTCGTCAATAATTTGCTGGTGGCTCATCACAAATCCAAAGGGTTAACTCTGCAAAATACGCCTGGCTCCGCGAAAGTTCTCCAAATAGAACTTTCGCGAAAAGGAGTAAATTAGGCAAGAATGCTCTGCTATCAGGCGGCGGAGGCCAGCAAAAATTTGCTTCCGCGAACACTCGTTACAAGCCTAACCCCAGGCGCAGGCCGGTATCCACTTGCTGAAGCTCGGCCGTGGTGAGTTCGCCGATGCGGCCACTTAGCTGGCTCGGGTCGAGGGTAGCCATTTTTAGCACGCGCACCAGTGAAGGCTTACTTAGCCGATTGAGCGCGGTTGGTTGCAACACTACATCATGCGGCCGCGCGAGGGCCAGGTTGCCGGTTATGTAAGGCCACTGTCACATCAGGTGCTTCCACGGCTAGCACCAGCGCTGGCCGGCGCTTGCTCCCTTGCTGATTGGTAAACGGAAATTGAACCTGGAGAATGTCACCTTTCTTCATTTTGAGGCGGTGCTTGGTTGTTGAAAAAACCTAGCTCGCCCTAAAATGTAAGTACTAGCTACTCATTATGCAAAAAATCGTACGCGCGGCTATGCTGCTGAATTGCTCGTATATCAGCCGCAAACTCTTCTTCCGTTTCATCAGCCAACAATTCGTCATTTACCAACGGCAAATTATTCCATGATTGCTGGGCCAGAAAAGCCGCGAAGTCGCGAACGGTTCGCGCTTGCTCTTCCGATAAAGCGGCCAGCAAACGGCCGGTTTCGGCAATCAGCATTTCGTTGCGCATGGGGAATAAGGGAGAGGTTACCTCTGCAAAATACGTTATTCCCAACGAAAGTTCTCCAAAATGCCGGGAACCCAAAGCCCTGACCCGTTGTATTTTTGCCCTATGTTACTGGAACTCGAACTCGCCCCCGCCAAACGCGACATCCGCAAAACCTCGCCCGACGACCTCAAGGCGTTTATGGTGGCGCATGGCGAAAAGCCGTTTCGCGTCAAGCAGGTGAGCGAATGGCTGTGGAAAAACACGGCCGGCTCGTTCGAGGAAATGAACAACATCTCGCTGAGCACCCGCGAGTTGCTGGCCGCGCACTTCGTGATAAACGGCGTGGCGGTGCAGAATCAGCAGCTCAGCAACGACGGCACCATCAAGTCGGCCTTTCGGCTGCACGACGGTAACATCGTGGAGGGCGTGCTCATTCCGCACGATACGCGCATGACGGCCTGCATTTCGAGTCAGGTTGGCTGCTCGCTCACCTGCAAGTTTTGCGCTACCGGCTACATGGACCGCAAGCGCAACCTCGACGCGGCCGAGATATACGACCAGGTGGTGCGCATTCGCGAACAGTGTGAGGCTCAGTATGGTACGCCGCTTACCAACATCGTGTACATGGGCATGGGCGAGCCGCTGCTCAACTACGCCAACGTGGTGGAAAGCGTGCGCCGCATCACCGCGCCCGACGGCCTCAACATGGCCCCGCGCCGCATCACCATCAGCACGGCCGGCATCGCGAAGATGATAAAAAAGCTGGCCGACGACGACATCAAGGCCAATCTCGCCCTGAGTCTGCACGCGCCGAACGACACTAAGCGCAACGAGATTATGCCCATCAACGAGGCCAACTCGCTGGCCGCTTTGAAGGAGGCGCTGCAATATTACCACCAGAAGACGGGCCGCAAAGTGACCTACGAATACATTGTGTTCGAGAACTTTAACGATTCGCTGCAAGACGCCGCCGAGCTGTACGTCATCAGCAAATGGCTGCCCTGCAAGATTAACCTCATCGAGTATAATCCCATCGAAAACGCCGCTTACCAGAACGCGGAGGCCGACAAAATCACGGCCTTCCACAAGTACCTGGCTGACCGCGGCGTGCAAACCAATATCCGGCGCAGCCGCGGCAAGGACATCGATGCCGCCTGCGGGCAGCTGGCCAATAAGGAGAAGGCCGAGGCGGCGTAGTCCCTACCCCTCTCTAGTTGCGTGAAGCCCCGTAGCCACCCCGGCAACGGGGCTTTTTGTGTATTGTTACTTACTGTCCTTTAACAACATAAGCGTCGGCAGGCACTGCTGTTGCAGGTCTTCCATAACGCGGCTAGCTAGCCGCGCCACTACCGGCTGGCTATTGCCAGCCGCCCCATATAGCTGCATTATCTGCGGGCCGCGCCGGGTGAGAGAGGCGTTGAATTCCTGGTGAAAAAGCTCCACGCGCTCGGCCGACGACTTGTTTTTCAACAATCCGGTTGCTTGCAAAGTAGCCAGCCGCTGACAAAGCTCCTCACCCCACGACTTGATAAAGGCATCTTCGGCGGCGGCCGAATTAATAAACCGGCCGTAAAGTTGGGTGGCCGTTGGGCAGGTCCTGATGAGGTGTACTGCCACGACAGTGGGCAGGTCGGCGCGTAGCTTTTCGTAAGCCCCCGCGGTATTGGCCTGTTTGGCCACCTGCCTAATGGCAGCCACCCGCTTTTCGATGGTTTGGGAAAGGGCTTGCTCAAAGGCTTCCTGAGCTTGCGTAGGGCTCAGCTCGGTGAGCGCCTGGCCTGGCCCGGCTGCTAATTGCTGGCAAGCCTCGGCGGCCAAAACCCGGGCAAGCTGGGTTTGGCCAGCTATCGTATCAGCCAGCACTGGCGGCGCGGCCCAAACCAGCTGGTTGCCAGCGAGTAGCCACAGGCTACCCAACAAGATAAGTTGCTTCATATTGCTAAGCTAGTGTCGGCCTACCGCAGCTTGATTTTGCCAAAGCGATACGCCACGTCCAGATAAGCCGGATACACGCCGCCGTTGTCGCGCGAGGTGTAGTAGAGCGCCCCCAGGCTGCCGCTGAAGCGGGGCGAGGCGTAGCGAAAGCCCGCCAGGCCGGCAAAGCCGCCACTGGTATCGAAATTGGCGATATACGTCTCGTTGACCAGCGAAAACAGGCGCGACAACCGCGCATTGGCCCCGATAACCGCCACCGGCGAGCGGCCAATGTCGCCGCCGCTAAAGCCGTAGCCCAGGCCAAAAGTCACGTTGGTATCGGCCGAGCCGTAGGTGGCCAGGCCGTAGCCCACGCCGGCACTGCCGCTGCCACCGGCCAGGCCCGTGGCGAAGCCGTACAGCACCCCTACCCCCAGGTGAAGGTTGTCGCTCACCGGCACGCTCAGCTTGGGCGTGATGGCCAGGGCCGGCACGCCCAGAAAAGGGATGACGGGCACCAGCAGGCCCACCGAGATATTGTCGGTCAGGCCGTAGTTGACGCCCAGCAGGAACACGTTGATAGCCTGCACGTAGCCTTCACCCTGGTACAGGTTGCGGGCGGTGGGGGCAATGAACATGCGCGTGCCGTTGCCCACGTAGTCGAAGCCGCGCCGGGCCTGCTCGGGCGTCTGCGACATCAGTTGCCGCAGGTTGGCCCGTTGCACGGTAATCAGGCCCAGCTCTTTGGTTTCGAAGGTCAGCGTGAGGTCGGTAGCGGCCTGGAGCGTGCCGCTAAACTGCGTGCCCCCGATGGTTTCTACGCTGTATATCTGCCCGATAACTTCGGGATGGCCAATGACCTCGGCCGAGGGCAGCGCGGTGGGCTGCCGGCCGGGTACCGGCTGACTGGGGGGGGTAGGCGGCCCAACCGGCTGGGCTGGGGGCTGCGGAGCACCGGGCAACACCGGCTGCTGGGCCAGCGCCGGGCCAGCCAGCAAACTCAATAAACCCAGTTGTAGTAGGGGTAGGCGCATAGACGGGGCAGCAGGAAAAATAGCTTGCTGACGCCGTAAAGATGCACATACGCTACTAATTAGTTGCAACCCTAACCACTTGATTGACAGGTGTTAATTCAGGTATTTTTGCGCTGATTATTTAACAAAATTTACCTTGCAACTGATTGATGAAGAATAGATTAAGTAGTAATTTGCCCTTCGTTACCAAAGAAAAAAACCGCCTTTTGGGCGGCCATTTTTCCCTACCCCCGCCAGCTGCCGGTGCTTGGCGGGCGGCCGCTGGCCTTCTCACTTTCCGACTCGCCTGGTGGAATTTCCTTGGTTTCGACGCGCACGGCGTAGGCCTTGGGCTGGATGCGCTGCCCAAAGGCATCGGCAAACTCCTGGGTGAATTCGGCCCCAAAAAAGATGATGAGCGAGGAGTAGTTAATCCAGACCAGCAACACGATAGCCGAGCCCGCCGCCCCAAACGCGGAACCCGGATTGGCCTTCGATATATAAAAGGAAATCAGGTACTTACCAAGAATAAACAACAAAGCCGTGATGAAGGCCCCAATACCCACGTCGCGCCAGCGAATGATGGCGTCGGGCAGGAACCGGTAGATGAGCCCAAATAGCAGCGTGGTGACGCCCAGCGACAGCACCATGTCCACTAGCTTAATGGTGATGAGGCCGATTTCGGGCAGCAGCCGCTGCAAATAACCCGTAAAAATTCCCAGCATCGCACTGATTACAAACGAGATAAGCAACAGCAAGGCCACGCTCAGAATAAGCCCGAACGAGAGCAGACGCTGCCGCACAAAATCCCAGATGCCGATGCCTTCGGTCTTGACTTTCAGGTTCCAGATATCGTTGATGCTCTCTTGCAGCGTGACGAAAAACGTGGTGGCCGCGAATATCAGCGTGCCCAGGCCGATAACCGTGGCCAGGCCCGACTTCCTCTGCAAGGTGAACTGCGCGATGCTGTCTTGCAGGAACTTAGCCGACTCGGCGCCCACCAGGCCGCGCAGCTGCCCGTAAATCTGCCCGGTCAGCGCATCGCCGCCATACACCGAGCTGGCCAGCGTGATAACGATGAGCAGCAGCGGCGGCAACGAAAAAATGGTGTAGTACGACAGCGCCGCCGCGTGCCGAAACGAGTTATTGTTGGCAAACTCGGTAGCCGAAGCTTTGACGATATTGAGGATATCGGAGAATTTATAGCGCGTCATAGCGTAAAGTGGAAAAATGCCGGAGGAGCGAGTTGGCCCAAGGCCTCATTCTCAGGTGGTAGCAGCGGGCACGGGCGTAATGCCCCACGGCCGGCCGCTGGCTTACCATACGGCCAGCGCAGATTTTTGCCCAAAAACCGCCCGAAAGATAACCTACCCCGCCCGCAGCGTCCAGCGCAGCGTGGCGATGGGTGCCTGGCGCAGCGCCAGGGCCAGGCCGGCGTCATCCCGAAACTGCAGCTGGTGCAGCTCCTGCGTTTCGACGCTCACCTCCAGCTCTTTGACTGCGAAGGGCCAGGGCCGCACCACCACCGGCGTGCCCGGCCCGGCGGGCTGGCTCACGTAGCTGGCGTGCGGCTGGTGGGCGGGGGGTAGGGCGCTGATTTCGACCTCGCGGCCCATCTCGGGCAGCTCCTGGCGGCACAGGATGAGCGAGAGCCGGTCGGCCCAGTGCAGCAGGTCGTAGGCCTGGCGAGCCTGGGTTTTGGTGAGGCGCAGCTCCTTGGTCCAGCGAGCCTGGCCGGCCCGCAGCTCTTCCAAAAACGCGTCGAGGTGCGCCGGCCCGCCGCGCATTGGCTCATACAACGTGCTCAGGTGCAGGCTGGTAAGCAGGCTGCGCCAGCGCCCCTGGAAGCGCGCCGCGTGCAGCACGCCCAGCGCCTGCTCGGGCGAAAACGCCACCTGCGTGAAGTTGGCCGGCGCACCGGCGGGCGTGAGGCCGTGGTGGCCGCCGCGCCCGTGCCAGGGGGCCTGCTCGTCGTCGTGCTGCGCGATGGCCGCCAGCAGGCCCACCCAGCGGTCGGGGGGTAGGGAAGGCGGCCAGGCCCAGGCCAGCTGGGCGGCCAGCAGCGCGTGGGCCTGCTGGTAGATTATCTGCCAGCCGGTGGGGGTAGGATTCACAATCATGGGCCGATGCCGGGATTTTCTTGCAATTTTGGGGTTTATACGGCGAAATAGCTAACCTGTCCTTGCGAGCAGCGCGAAGCAATCGCACCCGGACGAGTCGTGCGCATCTCGTTCAGGTGCGATTGCCGCGCTGCGCTCGCAAGGACAAACGTCTTTTACATAAGTCCTGGCTTCTATTGCTCCTACCCCCCTTATGCTCGCGCAACTGCAAGATATTCTGGACCATCCGCTGCCCTCGCTGGCGGTGGTCGGCAACCTCATTATTATCGAAAGCCTGCTCTCCGTGGACAATGCCGCCGTGCTGGCCACCCTCGTGAGCGACCTGCCCCGCGCGCGCCGCACCCAGGCCCTGCGCTACGGCATTTTTGGGGCCTATCTGTTTCGGGGCCTGTGCCTGGTGTTCGCGTCGTACCTGGTAGGCTTCTGGTTTTTGAAGCCGCTGGGCGGGCTCTATCTGTTGTATTTGACGTTCAGCTATTTCCGCAGCTCAAAACCCGAGCAAGAAGACGCGCCCGACAAGCAAAAGAGCTGGCTCTACCGCCGCACGCTGGGCCTGCTGGGTCCCTTCTGGGCCACCGTGGCCGTGATTGAGCTAATGGACGTGGCCTTTTCCATCGACAACGTGTTTGCGGTGGTGGCGTTCAGCAACAACCTGATTCTCATCACGGTGGGCGTGTTTATTGGCATTCTGGCCATGCGGCTGGTGGCGCAGGCCTTCGTGGGGCTAATGGGCAAGTACCCGTTTCTCGAAACGGCGGCCTTCGTGGTCATCGGCATTCTGGGCTTGAAGCTGCTGCTCTCGCTGCTGGAGCACTTCGCGCCCGGCCACCCCGTCAGCGGCTTTCTCGCCAGCGAAGCCGCCAGCGTGGGCCTCACCGTCCTCACCATTGCCACGTTTGGCGTGCCGCTGCTCACCTCGCGCCTGCTGGGCTGGCCCCGCCGCCTGGGCGGAATGCGGTGAGGTGGTGAGCAGAAAGAACGTCATTCCGAGCTTGCCGAGGAATCTCGCCCGCCTCGTTGAACGACACCCGAACGACTGCGGGCGAGATTCCTCGGCAAGCTCGGAATGACGTTCTTTTTTCCACAATGACGTTCTTGTTTCCATAGTTACTTTTCTCCCTACCCCCCTTGCTCGCCGCCTTTCGCTCTTTAGAGCACCGCAATTTTCGCCTCTTCTTTGCCGGGCAGTCGGTGTCCCTGGTGGGCACCTGGATGCAGCGGCTGGCCGTGAGCTGGCTCGTGTATTCGGCCACGCATTCGAGCCTGCTGCTGGGGGTAATACTGTTCGCGAGCCAGATTCCGATGCTGCTGCTGGCGCCCTACGGCGGCACCGTGGCCGACCGCTACAGCCGCTACCGCATCCTGCTCGTGACGCAGGTGGCGGCGCTGGTGCAGGCCAGCCTGCTGGCCGGACTGGTGCTGAGCGGCTATTACAACACCTGGGTGGTGGCCGGCTTGAGCCTGCTGCTGGGCACCATCAATGCCTTCGATATTCCGGCCCGGCAGTCGCTGCTGGTCGAGCTGGTCGATGACCCTACCCACCTCTCCAACGCCATTGCCCTGAACTCGACGATGGTGAACCTGGCCCGGCTGCTGGGGCCGGCCATCGCGGGCGCGCTGCTCGCGGTGCTGGGCGCGGGGCCGTGCTTCGCGGTGAATGCCCTGAGCTTTGTGGCGGTAATCGGCTCGCTGCTGCTCATGCGCCTGGTGCCGCGCCCGCCCCGCCCCAACCGCCCCGGTGCCTGGGAGGGCCTGCGCGAGGGCTGGGCCTACCTGCGCCAGGCCCCGCCCCTGCGCCGCCAGATTTTGCTGATGGCGGGCCTGAGCTTCTGCGTTCTGCCCTTCGGCACGCTGCTGCCAGTGTTTGCCAAAGACGTGTTTCACGGCGCGGCGGGCACCTTCGGGCTGCTCAACAGCGTGTCGGGCGCGGGCTCGCTGGCGGGGGCACTGTACCTGGCTTCGCGGCCGGCGGGCGGCAATCAGCGCCGGCTCATCAGCTGGGCGGGACTGGGGTTTTGCGTCAGCCTGCTGGGCTTTGCCCTGAGCCCGCGGCTGGGGGTAGGGCTGGGGTTTATCGGCCTGGGCGGGGTCGGCATGATGCTGTTTATCGCGGGCACCAACACCTTCGTGCAAACCCACGTGCCCGACCACCTGCGCGGCCGGGTGCTGAGCTACTACGTGATGGCTTTTCAGGGAATGCAGCCGCTGGGCAGCCTGCTGGTGGGCTGGCTGGCCCGGCACCTGGGCGCGCCCCACACGCTGCTGCTGCAAGGCGCGGCCGGCCTGCTGGTGGTGCTGGCGCTGGGGCGCGGGGCGCGACTGGTGCAGTTTGCCCCGGCCGCCGTGGCTCGCGCCAGCGCAGGGGGGTAGGGCATTGCTTGTAAAAGCCCTGGCGCTGGGGCTCGAAATAACCTCGCTCGCCAGCAGCCGTTAGCAGACTATCTACCCACTTTCTTTCGTATTTCTACTCCTATGGCTGCCCCTACCCCCCTTAACCAACTCGACGCTACCCTCGACTCTTTGCAGGGCGGCTTGATTAAAATAACCGACGCGGCCGGCGACGCCCTGGCCGGCTGGATTAAAACCCTGCACGGCAACGCGGCGCTCTCGGCCATTGCCCAGGAACTCCAGGTGTTGCAAAATGCCATCACCGCCAACCACCGCGGCGCCATTGCCGACAGCCTCAGCAAGCTCAGCGAGCAAACCAAGGGCGCAGCCATCACGGCCACTCCCGACGCCCAAAGCAAGCTTTTTCAGCTCAGCGACGGGCTCAAGCTGGCGGCCGGCCAGGTAGGCTAGCCACCGGGTGGCGACTAGCATCAACTCCTGTTCGGGCTGCCCGGCTATTTTCTTAAGCAGAGATACGCTGCCTGAATTGGGCATCAAAAGCGGCGAAGTAGCGGCAGTTAGTTACTACGGTGTCGTAATCGACGGCGGCTAGTAGGGAAGCACAGTGGCCTACGGAGTAAGTAGGTTGACCACGGGGTATGGCTGCCTTTAACCATTCTTTGGGTTCAGGTATAGCCATTGGGTCGGCAGGCTGGGCGCAGGCGCAGCCAAACCGACTATTGAACGCAGCAATATCCGCGCAAATCAGCGCTTCGATTTCATAGATACTGAGCAAGGGCAGGCTTTTTTGCTCTACCACGGTAGCTACCTTCCGGAAATATTTTTGCCGCTGCTGCCACTTAGCGCCTTTGGTTTGTAGGCTATCCAAATCCCGGATTACAATAACTAAGTTGGGCTTTTCCCATTCGTACTCCTTGCGCAGGTTGCGGAAGGTTTCGGCATCCTCCAGCATATCGCCGTTGATTTTATTCAGCAACGTAAAAAACTCCACTCGCTCTCCATAGCGCGGTGTCAAAAGTGCTTCAATCGCCCGCGTATCGTTGGGTGATTCGCCCAGCAGCCCCACTCGAAATAGGGGTTTGCGTTTCTTCGCCACCGCTATTTGGCCTCCAGATTAGAGTAAAGCCAAAAGTCGCTCAAGTAACTATCGTCACGCATGTAGGCGCGGGCCTTCGCCTGCTTAGCTCGGCTCAGCTTCCGAAATTGCGTACCTTTTTTAGGGTCCAGCTCGCAGATGGTAATACGGTCCAGTTCCTGTTTCGTCAGCATATTTAATACCTGCGGCGAGTGCGTGGTTATAATTACCTGATGCTCTTTAGACACTTCGCGGATTAGGCTGAGTAGCATTTGAAGTTGGTCAGGGTGAATGCCGAGTTCGGGCTCTTCGAGGAGGATAATGCGGGGTAAAGTGCGAAGAGAAAATGGCGTAGGATACTCACTCTGATTATAGAATTTAGCAAACGGCATTATTAATTGAGAAATCAAATACAAAATCCTCTTGGTTCCGTCTGATAAAGCCTCAAATGGAAGCCAGTTTTCAGCTATATAATACTCTAAAACTAAACCTTTCACGATTAGCTCTTTCTGAGTCTGATTGTCGTATAGTTGAAAGGCTTCACCAAGTCTTACTTGCTTAATAGGCGAACAAATTGCTAACGTGCTATTGAGAAAATCAAGATAAGCTGTAGTTATGCGTTTTATTTCCTCACAAACACTGTCAAGCAAATTTTCAGCTAGTCGGTTTGCCCGCTGGTGACGCTGTAGCCAAAAGAAGGCTTGGATAAAGGCGTTAAATAGAGCGTTTGGTAATAGGGGTGGGACAACAGCAGGGTGCGCAACTAGCTCTGGCTCTACTCGCATTCCAAGTAGCTCACCAAAAATTAGTGTAGCGGGTACATCAACGACAGGACACCGCTGTAGCGGTGTTCCGTGTTGGGCCAGGACGACATCGTACTGTGAAAAAGAAGTTTCATCTTCAAATCGTAGAAGTGCGTCTAAAAGAGTCGTGCCATTACTAATCTCCCCGCCCCAAGCAACGAAAACTTTGATTGCATCTACGTCGGCAAGCTGAAAGTTTGGTTCCTCGTCCTCAGCCCATAACTCCTTTTGAAAAGAAATTTTTATATCTTGACCGTAATTCAAAATTAACTCGCACTCTACCCCGGCTTTTTGGGTTATATACAAATTCATCAACTGGCTCGTCAGTTCTAAAAACCGCGTCTTCCCCGACCCATTAGGGCCAATGATAATATTCAACCCCGGCTCAAAGCTCACTTGCGCGTCGCGTAGTGGCGCATGGTTCCGAATCCGTACCTGCTTGAGGTACGGCCGGGCGGTGGGAGCGTCGAGTTTAGCAGTCTTAGCCATACTGGAATAAAAAGCGACGTAAAAGTAACCGCTACCTACGCCTCCACGGGCTCGCGCAAATGCGCCAGCATGTCGCGCGTCATCTTCGCCAAGTCATATTCCGGTGCCCAGCCCCAGTCCTGGCGGGCGGCGGTGTCGTCGATGCTGGCGGGCCACGAGTCGGCGATGGCCTGGCGGCCGTCGGGCCGATAGGTGACGTGGAAATCGGGTATTTCCTGCTGAATGGCGGCCGTAATTTCCTGGGGTGAGAAGCTCATGGCGCCCAGGTTGTAGCTGGTGCGCACCTTGACGCGCTCGGCCGGGGCGTGCATGAGGTCGAGCGTGGCCCGGAGGGCGTCGGGCATGTACATCATGGGCAGGTAGGTAGCGGGCTTGAGGAAGCACTCGAAATCCTCGCCGGCCACGGCCCGGTGGTAGATGTCCACGGCGTAGTCGGTGGTGCCGCCGCCGGGCAGGCTCTTGTAGCCGATGAGGCCGGGGTAGCGCAGGCTGCGCACGTCGAGGCCGTGGTGGCGGTGGTACCACTCGCACCACTGCTCGCCGGCCAGCTTGCTGATGCCGTACACCGTATTAGGGTTCATGATGGTGGTCTGGGGCGTGTGCTCGCGGGGCGTATCGGGCCCAAACACGGCGATGGAGCTGGGCCAGTACACCTGCGGCACCTGGTACTGCACGGCCAGGTTCAGCACGTTCAGCAGGCCGTCCATATTGAGCTTCCAGGCAAACATCGGGTCCTTTTCGGCGGTGGCCGAGAGCAGGGCGGCGAGGTGGTATATCTGCACCGGGCGATACTGCTGCACCAGGGCTTCGAGGCGCGGCTTATCGAGCACGTCGAGCAGCTCGAAGGGGCCGCCGGCCAGGGCATCGGGGTTTTTGGGCGGGCGCACGTCGGCGGCAATCACCGCCTCGGGGGCGTAGCGCTGGCGCAGGGCAGCGGTGAGCTCCAGCCCCAGCTGGCCGCAGGCACCAATAACGAGCACGTTGCCGGGGGTTCGGGGGGTAGCGGGTTCGCTGGGTGAGGTAGTCATAACCAAAAACTGAGGGGGTAGGGAGGGGGTAGGAAGGGCGGCCTGCAAAGATACGGCCAGGGGTAGGGGCAGGAGGTAGCGCCGCGTGCCTTCGGGCCTAAGGTGCGGCGCATTTCGGCCTCCCAGAAGGCGCAGCTTATGGCCAGCAGCCGGGCGGGCGGGCAGGCGTTTTTTAGTCAGCGGCCGGGGGCACGGCAGGTAGTTTGCGCCGCTTGGTGGACCCTTTCAAGGCTGGCTCAACCCACAATTCGGGGTAATATTGTGGACAAACGCAGTGAATGGATTCGTTTAGCGGGTCGATAATTCGGCTTTCGTGCGCAGCAAGCTCAAGCTGCGCTTCCAACGCTTCGGTGATAGCCACGGTTTGCGCAGTCACTTCATACGGGTTATCAACAGCCGATAAGCTGATTTCAAGCCGGCGTTCGGGCACGCGGCGCACATATGCCCGCACCTGGTTGCCGGCCAGCTCAACCCAGCCCGCCGGCAACGCTTCAGGCACTGCGGTTGTCGCCCGCAGCCCCAGTTGCTGAAGCAGCGAGTGCAGGTCGGCTTCATCGGTGTAGCGCAGGGCAAGCAACAACTGGTCGCCGTCGTTGGCATGGCCGCCTTGAGCTTTATTGAACCGGAAATAACGCAGGCGCCGCACCCAGTTCGCCAGCACCCCGTGGCCGTGGCGGCCAAAGACGTAATCTAGCCAACGGGGCTCGTGGGCTTTCAGTAGCAAGTCGGAAATAGTGGAAGACACAGCGGAGAAGAATGGCCACGTGAGAGTTGCTTCAAAGATGCACCCAAGCAGCCAGTATATTTGGGGCAATAAATTCTAATCAGCTATCCCTACCCCCACCCCATGTACGGTACCCTCCAAGCCGACCTTCAGCAGACGTTGCAAGAGATAAAAGACGCTGGCCTCTATAAGAAAGAGCGCGTAATTACCTCGCCCCAGGGCGCGGAAATTGACACTCAGGAGGCGGGCGACGTGCTCAACTTCTGCGCCAATAACTACCTGGGTCTCAGCTCGCACCCCGAGGTGATTAAGGCTGCCAAGGCCACCATCGACTCGCACGGCTACGGCATGTCGTCGGTGCGCTTCATCTGCGGCACCCAGGATATTCACAAACAGCTGGAAGCCAAGCTGGCCGAGTTTCTGGGCACCGAGGACACCATTCTCTACGCGGCGGCTTTCGATGCCAACGGCGGCGTGTTTGAGCCGTTGTTTAATGAGCAGGACGCCATTATTTCGGACGCGCTCAACCACGCCAGCATCATCGACGGCGTGCGCCTGTGCAAGGCCCAGCGCTACCGCTATGCCCACAACGACATGGCTGACCTCGAAAAGCAGCTGCAAGACGCCGTGGCCAAGGGCACGCGCCACCGCATCATCGTCACGGATGGCTCGTTTTCGATGGATGGCACTATCGCTCAATTAGATAAAATCTGCGACCTCGCCGACAAGTACCAGGCGCTGGTGATGGTGGACGAGTGCCACTCGACGGGCTTTTTGGGCAAAACCGGGCGCGGCACCCACGAATACCGCCACGTGATGGGCCGCGTGGACATCATCACCGGCACGCTGGGCAAGGCGCTGGGCGGCGCGATGGGCGGCTTCACCAGCGGCCGCAAGGAGATAATCGAGCTGCTGCGCCAGCGCTCGCGGCCGTATCTGTTCAGCAACACGCTGGCCCCGGCCATCGTGGGCGCCTCGCTACGCGTGTTGGAGCTACTCACCGAAAGCACCGCGCTACGCGACCAGCTGGAAGAGAACACGACGTATTTTCGCCAGCAGATGACGACCGCCGGCTTCGACATCCCCGCCGGCGAGCACCCCATCGTGCCCGTCATGCTTTATGACGCCAAGCTGGCCCAGGAATTTGCGGCCCGGATGCTCGATGAAGGCATCTACGTGGTGGGTTTTTACTACCCCGTGGTGCCGCAGGGCAAGGCCCGCATTCGGGTGCAGCTGAGCGCCGCCCACACCCGCGCGCAACTAGACCAGGCGATTGCCGCCTTTACCAAGGTGGGCCACGAGCTGGGCGTGCTGAAGTAAGGGTTGCGGCCGCCGTAGCTCCGTAGCAGCCCGCCCGGCTTACCTTGGCGCGGCGGAGCGGGCGCGGCCCGCTTATGCGGTGGTTTTTTTAGTCCGCAAGGCTATTTCTCCGTATAAATCAGACTAGTAGCCGTTGCCTTTCCATCATTAGCTATGAGCCGAATATTTTTAGTCGACGACCACACCGTGGTGCGCGATGGCATTCGGGCGATGCTGGCCACTGAGCCCAGCATCGAAATAGTTGGGGAGGCCAGCAACGGCCAGGAGCTGCTCGACCGCCTGCCCGGCACGCCCACCGACGTGGTGCTGCTCGATGCCAACATGCCCGTGCTCGATGGGCTGGCCACTACCCTGCGCCTGCGCGCCGAGCACCCCGAGGTGCGCATTCTGATACTGAGCATGCTGGCCCACGAGCGCTACATCGGCCAGCTCTTCGACGCCGGGGCTGCCGGCTACGTGCTCAAAAGTGCCGAGAAGGCCGAAATTCTGGTAGCTATCAAGATAGTCAGCGCGGGTCGGCAATTTTTGTGTAGCGAGCTGGGCCTCAGCATTTTGCGCAAAATACTGGCCAAAGAGGAGGAGGCTGAGGAAGTCACGAAGGCTCACAAGCTGTCGCGCCGCGAAACCGAGATACTCCAGCTGCTGGCCGAGGGCCTCACCACCAACGAGATTGCCGAAAAGCTCTTCACCAGCAGGCGCACCGTCGAAACTCACCGCCAGAATATCCTGGAAAAGACCCAGACCAAGAACACGGCCGCCCTCATTCACCTGGCCGTGACGCAGGGCCTGCTCGACTAGCGCCCTACCCCCCCCCCGCACAGCAGCACAAAGCCCGGCTTCCGCTCGTTGCGGGGGCCGGGCTTTGTGCTGCTGTGCGGGGGGGGTAGGGCGCGCTATTTGGTGGCCGCTTTGGGCGTGGTGGTGGGGCGGCTGGGGCCGCGGCGGCTGGTGAGGCCACCCTTGCGACCGGCGGCGCGAGCTTCGTCGGCCGTCCACTTGTGGCCCTGGCCGCTGGCGTGCGAGGCTTTGCCGCCTTCGCTGGCAATGCGGCGCTGCTCGGTGGGGTCCATGCTGGCAAAGCCGCGCCGGCTGGTGCGGCTGCCATCGCCGATGCGGGCGGCGGGCCGGGTTTTGAACGTACTGGCTACGGTAGCACTTGTGGAGAAGGAATTGGGAGCGAGGGCCTGCTTCATGAGGAATAGGAACGAAATGATGGTTGCCGAATAAGACTACTTGTGGCTTTGCAACGGCTAAGTAGCATCATTTGATTACTTTTTTTCACATAAATCCTTTATTTTCAGCTTAATTACCAATTAATACGGAGCACCTCTACGGGTTTTTTGCGGGCAGCTGCGGGAAATACGTAGCTGAACTATACCTACCGTAACATTCTGCTTTGCCAGCGTTTCTACCGGAAAATAGGTATAAGTACCTGCTGAAAACCAGCAGTTTGTTTACCCAACTTATCTCTGCTAAGTTTTACCTTTGCGGCGTGGCCTCCAGCCTCCACTCATGAACAACGCTTTTTTCCTGCTGATTTTGCCGATGGGCGCGCTGACCATTCATTTGGGCAGCTATCAGCGCAGCGTGGGCATGAGCGTGCGGGGCAGTTGCACTACCCCCGCCGATGCCGTGCATCTGCTGCAAGCCGTGCAGAAGCTGCTCGAAAACCGCCCCGTGCAGGCCTGGATTGACTGCCAGCAGCTGCAGGCGCTCACGCACCTGGGGCAGCAAACGCTGCTGCGCGCCACAGCCTACGCCCGGCGCCTGGGCTCCACGGTGTACTGGTGCGGCCTGCTGCCCGAGCTGGCGCGGGAGTTGCGGCCCCACGCCGATACCGACCTGCACCTGCTGCCCGCCAGCGCCTACCAAGGCCCCGATTTTTTGCTGCCCGAGCGGCGGAGCCAGGGGCCCGGCCTGCTGGCGGCCTAGCTGCCCGCCGGGGCACCGGGGCCGCTGAGCAGCCATTCCTGCAAGCGGGCTTTGAGCTCGGGGGCGGCCAGGCCGCGGTGAATTTCGCCGTGGCGCACCAGGCTCATCTGGCCGGTTTCTTCGCTCACCACCAGCACCACGGCATCGGTGGCTTCGGTGAGGCCCAGCGCGGCGCGGTGGCGCAGGCCCAGAGCGGCGGGCACCTCGGGGTTCTGGCTCACCGGCAGGATGCAGCGGGCGGCCACGAGGCGGCCCTGGGCCACTATCACGGCCCCGTCGTGCAGGGGCGAGGTTTTGTGGAAAATGGCCAGCAGCAGGCGCTTGCTGGGCTCGGCATCGAGGCGGTCGCCCGATTCGGCGTAGGCGCTGAGGTCGGAGGTGAGCGTGAAGCAGATGAGGGCACCAGTTTCCTTGCCCGCCAGGCTCTTGGCGGCCTCCACGAAGGGCGCAAGGCTGGGCGCGCCGCCGGCGTGGCGCGGCCGCCGCCACCAGCCCAGCGGGCCGCCGCCCTCCAGCGCCACCTTGCCCACATTCAGCAAAAACCGCCGGATTTCCTGCTGAAACAGAATGATGCTGGCCAGCACGCCCACGCTCATAAACTGCCCCAGAATGGCCGTGAGCAGCCCCAGCCCCAGCGCCTCCACCACCAGATACAGCAAGTACACGCTCAGCAGGCCAAGCGCGACATTGAGGGCCACCGAGCCGCGCAGCAGCTTGTAGAGCTGATACAGCAGCCCGGTCACGAGCAGCACGTCGGCCACGTCGGCCAGCCCGAGGTGCAGGAAATGGAAGGGATAGGGAAGGGACAAAACAGCTACGGTTGGAGCCACAAAGAACGGCCGCCGCCCCGCAGCTAGCAAGGTTAGCCGGGGTTTACCTCAGCTTTCAGCTAGCCGCCAGCGCAACAAGATTGATTACTGCTAATGAGGCCATATTTTCTTTTTTTTAATCTTTGTTAAAAAATAAATACTAGCTAAGTTGCTTTTTTATCCATGTATTATAGTAGTTTGCCATCGCAAATTACCAGACATTTCTACTCCGCAAGTTTCCCCCACTTTTCAGATGCGAAAACTCTTTACTCAGGTAAGCCTACTACTCACCCTGGCCGGCGCGGCACTCGTGGCCTGCAAGAAGGACGCCGACACGCTGCGGCCCGCTCCTGGCGCGGCCAGCCCCGCTACCCCACCCACCCTGGCT
Source organism: Hymenobacter psoromatis (assembly GCA_001596155.1). Taxonomy (NCBI): domain Bacteria; kingdom Pseudomonadati; phylum Bacteroidota; class Cytophagia; order Cytophagales; family Hymenobacteraceae; genus Hymenobacter; species Hymenobacter psoromatis. The sequence goes on from CP014771.1 coordinate 3,271,060, forward strand.
CAACTCAAAACCTGGTATGCTGGCCGCACCAACGCCCGCTACAGCCGGCCCACGGGCACCACGGCCAGCGCCACCCGCACAGCCGGGACCGACTCGCTGGGCTGGCTGGCCATTCAGTGGCAGCGGCTCGATACGATTAGCAACGGGGCCGAGCCGCTGGCGTTTCTGCCTATTGAGGGCGGCCCGGCGGGCATTGCGACGGGCTACCAGGGCTACCGCCGCATCGTGGTGGGCCAGCGGGCCGGCAGCTCACCCACTGGCTTCATCCTGGAGGTGCTGCATAAGGGCGAGACTCTGGCCCCGGCGCAGCTCAACCAAGTGTTTCGGGCGCTCTACACGGCTCAGCAGCAGGGTCAGGTAGCGCAGCTGCCGGGCTTCACGGGGTTTGCGGCCTGCTACACCCGCGAAAACTACTACCTCACCGGCCGCGCTTACCGGCAGGGGGTAGCGTCGGCCGGTCGGGCCTGGCTCTCGTTCAGGCCAGCACCAGCCGCCAGCCCCGATGCCCGCAAGCCCGGCATGGCCCACACCAATGAGGTGAATATCACCTGCGTCAGTGCCGTCATTGATGTTTCTACTTCCTTAGAGGCAAAAGAAATCGTTATCTGGACGTGTACCGTGAGCGGTGGCGGCGGGGGCAGCCCCCCACCCGCTGGCGGCACCGGCGGCAACACGGGCGGTGGCAACACGGGCACCGATAACCCCGGCGGTAGCTATGGCGGGGGCTCGGGCGGGGGCTCGGGCGGCGGGGGTGGGGGTGGCCCGCTCGTTGGGGAGCAGTATAATGACGACAGTGGCAACGGCTACGGCGGCACGCCGCCGAGTAGTAGTAGCCCTGCTTCAACTATTATCAAGGACAATCTCCCCCCTTGTACAAAGAGTATTCTTGCTTCCTTACAAAATATAAATGGCACTGATGTGGGTGGAATATTTGCACTCCTTGGCAATAGCACTACTGTCACTTGGACAGTAAAAACCGGCGCTATCCCCCCTTCTTCTAACAGTACCCAACCACCTAACGCGATTACTGAAACTTCAGGAAATACTCCTTTTGAAGTTACTACAACTCTGCAAAGCACTTATGTATCACAGGCAACAAATGTTGCAGTGGCCAGAACGCTGATTCATGAATCGCTACATACTTACTTGGGACGTTGGGGAAAGCTCAATAGTATGCCATTAAATGCTACTTTAGACGAGCTATTGAATGGCTATATGAAAGGCACAGACTTCAGCTAGGCCGACCAACATGCATTAATGTCGGGCATTGTAAGTCAAATGGCTGATGCCCTACAGGCTTATTGCAATCAAAACGGTATCATTCTGTTTCATGAACGCGCCGAAGACCTCTTTTGGAGTGGCTTGACCAAAACACCCGCTTATGGATTGCTCTCTCCGGCGCGGCAGGATATGATTTCCAGGGAGAATTCTGCCGAACAACAGAATGTGAACGTGCCAAGCCCGATTCCCAATGGCGTTGCTATTACCCCTCAAGGGAAAAAGGCCTGTTAAGCAGTTCACACCCACTTTTGCTCCGAAAAGATGACTGCCGTCCTTAAAATTTTTCTAGTGGGCGGAGCCCTGGTAACGCTGCTCACCCAGCCTTACCAGGCACTTGGTCAGCAACTGGCGGGCAGCCTGCCCGGCGGCCCCTACTATCAGTATGTGGAAATCACCAACGTCGGCCTCTCGGCTACACACGTGCAGACCAAGCGCGTGCGCCAGGGTAAGAGTGAGTTTGTGGACATCATCAACGTGCTGGCTGGCAACGACTTCTTCCTTCGCCAGGAACCCACCTTCGCGGGTAGTTCTTTGAGTGCCCCCCGCGACACCGACCAGTTGCTGGTGACGATGGCCGTGTTGCCTGACCTGGCTACCGGGCAGGTGACGTGGGTGCCGCTGGCCCCTGATAGCCTGGCTGCCCGGCATACCGCGTCGCTAACGGCCGTGTTGCACGACTGCTTTACGCAACTTGTTGCCTACAAAGCAGCGCAGCCCTATGCCAATGCCCTGACGCGCCGCCTCGATTTACGGCCCGTTATCTGGCGCGATGGCCGCCGCTGGACCACCCGCAACGTAGTGCTGACCGAATATTTTCTGGTGCGCCGCCAGCCTCAATGGTTTATTGAAAGCAGCGACAACGTGACGCTCAACTACCAGACCCGCGTGTTTTCGCGCGCCGACCTGGCCGCCCTGCAACGGCGGCTGGCAGTGGCTTTTCCCACCGAAGCCGACCGCCCCCTTGTGGCGGGAGAGCTGGAAACTAAGCTGCTGCTGGAGCGGCAAGACGGGCTGACGTACTCTTTCTGGTCCACGCGGCCGGGTGTGTTCGACCTGGAACCAGAGCTAGTTTACTTCGGGGTAACTGAGCTGCAGTTTCGGCCGGGCATTGGCATGGTATCCGGCAAATTCCCGACCTACTTTCAACTAAATGATATAGCCACCGCCAATACCTTTTTTGAGGTCCTTAAGCTAATTCCTTTATCAGCCAAGTAATGCAGTAGCAAAATGGCCGCCAAGAGCACCAAGTAGCCAATCAAAAGTAATTGGGTAAAAAGAACGTCATTCCGAGCTTGCCGAGGAATCTCGCGCGCGTCGCTGCACGAAGCCCGAACGGCCCGAGCGAGATTCCTCAGCAAGCTCGGAATGACGTTCTTTTTATACCCGTTCACTTCTACACGATTACTCAAAGCCTGTAATTAGCAATGAAAACGTCTTCTTTTTTCCTTGTAGCTTTGCTTTGGATAGTTCTCGCTACCCCACAAAACTTTGCGCAGTGTAAAGCCCAATCAAGCACGCAGCCATTACCGTTTACCGCTAGCCGTTACTACGTTATTGTCCCGGCTACCGAACTTACTACGCTTGTCAAAACCAAGCGCTTACGGGCAAATAAAACAGAATATCTTGACATTATTAATGTAGTGCTACCCAACTCTTTCGTACGACAAAAGCTGCTTGATACGCAAGACATAACGCTTATTACTGGCTTATACACGCACGACGAGTTGCTAATAACCCAGGTCCTGTTGCCAGACCCGCGCTCGGGCCTGGTAACGTGGGTACCTATCGACCTGGACAGTGTCGCCACCCGGCAATTACCCTGGCAGCGCGTGGCTGATGATTGTTACACGCGGCTATTTAATTACGAGGCCGCTCGTCATACACAGGATATGTATGCGCACCGGCGCACGGATTTTTACCCGGTAATCAAGCGAGGCAACCAGTACTTCACGCCGCGCTACCAAGTGCTGACCGAGTATTTTGTGTTACGCGACTACCCGACCTGGTATCCTACCAGCGGCGACAATGCGCTTATTAATTGCCTGGCGCATCCTTTTACGCCGCTCGATTATGCAGAACAACAAACTGCCGTAACAACTTCCGAATTAAAAGCCCAACCTTTCCCCTTTTTGCGGGGAGAGCTTACGGGCAAATTACTTTTATGGAAAACAACGGATAATACGTACACCTTCTGGTCTATGCCACCTGTCATTATACACGGCGGGGTAGCTGAATTTGGCGTGGAAGAATTCCGATTCAAGCCTAAAACAGGGCTCATAAGCGGCAAGTACCCTAGCTATTTCGGTCTGGAAAGCACAAGTGCAGACAATGTATTTTTTGACGTCGTGAGCATTTCGACGCTCTAGCAAATAATTATTTATGCCAAAAACTTCATAAATAATTTACTAGACTTATAGTCTGGCGCGCCTCGGCCACGTCGTGCGCGCGCAGCAGCCGCGCGCCGCCCTGCAGGGCCAGCACGTGCAGGGCCGTGGTGCCGTTGAGGGCGGCTTCGGGGCCCAGGCCGAGCGGCTTATACACCATTGCCTTGCGCGAAAGGCCCACCAGCAGGCCGTGGCCCAGCGGCTGCAGCTCGGGCAGGCGGCGCAGCAGCTCGTGGTTGTGGGCCGGGGTTTTGGCGAAGCCAAAGCCGGGGTCGAGCAGCACGTCGGGCCGGGGCTGGCCGGCATTGGCCTGGCGCAGCGTTTCGAGCTGGTCGCGGAAGAAGCGCAGCAGCGTGAGCACGATATCCTCGTCGTAGTGGGCCAGGCCGCGCATGGTTTGGGGCGTGCCTTTGAGGTGCATGAGGCAGTAGGGCACGCGCAGGCGGGCCACGGTGGGCAGCATGGCGGCGTCGAGGGTGCCGCCGCCGATGTCGTTGATGAGGTCGGCGCCGACGGCCACGGCATCGGCGGCCACGCTGGCCCGGAAGGTATCGGCCGAGATAAATGCCTCGGGAAACTCCCGGCGCAGGGCGGCCAGGGCGGGCAGCAGGCGGCTTTTCTCGTCGGCGGGGCTGATGTCGTCGGCGCCGGGGCGCGAGCTGTAGCCGCCCACGTCGAGGGCGGCGGCCCCGGCGGCCAGCATGGCTTCGGCGCGGTGCAGCAGGGCGGTTTCATCGGCGGAACTCAGGCGCGAGCCGGGGTAAAACGAGTCGGGCGTGACGTTGAGAATGCCCATTACCTGGGGCCGGCGCAGGTCGAGCAGCCGGCCGTGGGGGCTGCGCAGTGAGTTGGTGAGTGAGTGACTTAGTGAAGTGGGGGGAGGCACGGGGGGAGGGGTAGGGCGAATGGCGGTTAAATATCCGGCATTGCGGGCGAACTTGCGCGGGGTTTCAGCTCTCATGGCGCGGGCGTCATTTCCCGCAGAGGGCGCAGAGGTTTACGCAGAGGTCCGCAGAGCGCGACGGACTCTAATTCGCTTACTTACTCCATCATTACTTGACTACCGCCGAACACTACGACCTGATTCTGAGCCGCTGCCGCGCGCTGTTTCTGGCCAAAACCCACGACTACGGCACGGCTTGGCGCATCCTGCGCCTGCCCTCGGTCACGGACCAGATTTTTATCAAGGCCAGCCGCATTCGGACCATTCAGGAAACGGGCACGCAACGCATTGCCGACGGCATCGACGAGGAGTTTGTGGCCATCATCAACTACTGCCTCATTGCCCTGATGCAGCTGCGCCTACCCCCCGCCGCGCCCCTCGACCTGCCCACCGACGAGGTGGCCGCCGCCTACGACCACGAAAACGCCCGAAACCGCGAACTGCTGCTGGCCAAAAACCACGACTACGGCGAGGCCTGGCGGCAGATGCGCGTGAGCAGCATTACCGACCTCATTCTCATGAAATTACACCGCATCAAGCAGCTCGAAAACCTGGGCGGCGCGGCCCTGGTGAGCGAGAGCGTGGAAGGCGGCTACCGCGATATGCTGAACTATGCCGTGTTTGCCCTCATTCTTCTGGAGTTCGTAGTTCCTGGTTCGTAGTTACTGGTTCGTGGACGGTTGTCATTGCGAGCAAAGCGAAGCAATCTTTCCTTGCCGTTCGCCTCATCCTGATTACTAATTCAACGACAAGGAAAGATTGCCGCGCTCCGCTTTGCTGCGCTCGCAATGACAAACGTTTTCCACCAGGAACGCCTTATACCTGCTTATGAAGATTTCCCTGCCCCACCCGATGCGCCAAATCACCCGCCTGTGCTGGGCGATGCTGGGTATTCTGTTCATTTTTTCGGGCCTCATCAAGCTCAACGACCCGGTGGGCACGGCCTATAAGCTCGAAGAATACTTCGAGGTATTTGCCGCCGACGTGCCCTCTTTGAGCTGGCTTTTTGATACCCTCAAAGACGCCAGCCGCTTCCTGAGCGTGGCCCTGAGCTCGCTCGAAGTGATACTGGGCGTGGCGCTGCTACTGCGCTGGTACCTGCGCCAAACGCTGTACGCGCTGCTGGCGCTGCTCGTGTTTTTCACGTTTCTCACCTTCTACTCGGCCGCCTTCAACAAGGTCACGGACTGCGGCTGCTTCGGCGATTTCGTGAAGCTCACGCCCTGGACGTCGTTTGGCAAAGACCTGTTCTTGCTGGCTTTGTGGGGGGTAGTGTTTTTTAATCTGAAGCACCTGCGGCGCACCTTCGTGCGGGGCATGTCGGGGCTCATGGCCATGACGTTTGCCAGCGCGCTGGCCATTGGCATTGGGGTGCGGGCGCTGGGCCACCTGCCTTATTTTGATTTTTTGCCCTATAAAGTGGGCAACAACATTCCGGCCCTGATGAAGCCGGCCGAGGCGCCGCGCTACCAGTATACCTTCACGCGCAACGGCCAGACCTTGAAGGCCAACGAGTTCCCAACCGATTCGACCTGGAAATACCAGTCGATGACGGTGCTTAATCCTGAGAAGTCGAAGCCGCTCATCACCGATTTCGTCATCACCGACCCCGACGGCAACGACGTGACCAAGCAGATTCTCACCGGCAACAAGCTGATTCTCATCGTTCAAAACACCAACAAGGCCGACCGCGACCGCTTCGAGGAGTTCAACAAGCTCTTTGCCGAGGCCGCCAAGTCGCGCAAGCACATCGACGTGCTGACCATCACGAGCACGGCGGCCGGCAAGTTCGACTCGTTTCGGCACGACGTGAACCTCGCTACCCCCTATTATTTTGCCGATGCCACGGTGCTCAAGTCCGTCATCCGCTCCAACCCCGGCCTGCTGGTGCTGCACGACGGCACCGTGATGGCCAAGTACCCCTACCACGACATTCCGGCCCTGTACCAGGTCGAAAAAGCCATTCAGTAGCGCTCGTTGCTAGGGCGTGAGGACAATAACGCCGGTTAATATATCTTTGTTGTTAATTTCTGATTTATGCGCCGTCACGAAGTTTCCGATGCCACTTGGGCCTTGGTCGCCCCTCACCTTTCCGGCAAAGCCACCGATTGTGGCGTGACGGCTACAGATAATCGCTTGTTTTTCAACGCTGTACTCTGGATTGCGCGTACCGGCTGTCCGTGGGCCGACTTGCCTGAACGCTTTGGCAAGACCAATTCCGTTTGCAAACGCTTTCGCCGATTAGCCCAAAAAGGGGTCTGGCTCCGCTTATTTGAGGCCGTCAAAACGCCGGATTTGGACTGGGTCATGCTCGATTCGACAGTCGTGCGGGCCCACCAGCATTCGGCTGGCCAAAAAAAAGCGACCCCGTTACCGAGTGCCTGGGCCGCAGCCGGGGCGGCATCGGCACCAAAATCCACGGCTGCGTCGACGCCTTAGGCAACGCCGTGCGCCTGATAGCCACTGAAGGCCAGGCCGGTGATAGCCCGCAGGCCCTGCCACTACTGGCGGACTTGGCACCGGGTAAAGTACTGGCTGACACGGCTTATGATAGCGATGAAACCCGCGCTTATTGCGCCCAACAGGGCATCGAGGCGGTCATTCCGAACCGTCCCAACCGACTGGAGCCAGCCTCGATAGACGAAGAAACCTACCGCGACCGCAACAAAATAGAGCGGTTTTTCGGTCGCCTCAAGCAATACCGACGACTGGCAACGCGCTATGAAAAAACCGTTGTTTCGTTTCTGGCTTTTTGGCATATGGCAGCAGCCATAGATTGGCTTCGATAATTGTCCTCACGCTCTAGTCCTGCCGGGCGGCGGCCAGCCGGCCCACGGCCGGGGCTTGGGCGGCCAGCGGGGGGGTAGGGCCCGCGGGCAGCGTCAGCGTGAACTCGGTGTATTCGCCCTCCCGCGTGGCCACGGTGAGGGTGCCGCCGTAGCTTTTGGTGATGATGTCGTAGCTAAACCACAGCCCCAGGCCGGTGCCTTCGCCGGGCGGCTTAGTGGTGAAGAACGGGTCAAATATCTTGCTGATAACGGCCGCCGGAATGCCCGTGCCGTTGTCGCGCACGCGCAATAGTACCTGCCCACTCTGGCGGGCGGTGCTCACGCGCACCTCGGGCACGTAGGCCGCGCCCAGCCGCGCCGCTTTTTGCCGCACCGCATACACGGCGTTGGCAAACAGGTTGAGCAGCACCCGCCCTATCTCCTGCGGCACCAGCGGCAGCAGGCCCAGGCGCGGGTCCAGGTCGAGGGTGCGGGTGAGGGTAAAATTCTGGTTTTTAAGCTGGAAGTTTTGGTAGGCCAGGCGCAGGTATTCTTCGGCCGTTTTGTTCAGGTCCAGGGGCTGGCGCTGGCCTTTGTCGGCGTGGGCGTGTTCCAGCATGCCCTTCACGATGTCGCCCGCCCGCGTGCCGTGCTGGTTGATAATGAGCAGGTTTTGTTTGATATCGGCCAGCAGGTCGGCTTCCAGGGCCGCGTCGCGGGTGGGCTTTTGGGTTTCCACTTCCAGCTCGGCGGCCAGCTCCAGGCCCGTTTCCGAGAAGTTGTTGATGAAGTTGAGCGGGTTTTGCATCTCGTGGGCCACGCCGGCCGTGAGGGCGGCCAGCGCCACCATTTTTTCGGTTTGCACCAGCTGGCTTTGGGTGGCGCGCAGCTCCACCAGGGTGCGGTCGAGGTTGTCGCGCTGGTGGGCGATGTAGGCGTTTTTCTCGCCCAGCGCCCGGTTGGCGCGCTGCTTGAGGTAGATGTTGCGCACCAGCAGCCCCACTACCAGCACCGTGGCCACGAGGCCCGCCAGCAGGCTCCACAGCTGCTGGCGCTGCAGCAGGCGCGCCTGCGTGAGCAGCGTTATCTGGTCCTGCTTCCGGTCCAGCTCGTAGCCGTAGCGCAGGGCGCTGGTTTTGCGCTGCGTCTCCGCGCCCGCCAGCGAGTCCTGGTAGCTCACCCACAGACTTTGGTAGTGGTAGGCCTGGGCAAAGTCGCCGCGCCGGGCGTAGGCCTGCGCCAGGATGTCGCTGGCATTTGCCAAGCCCATATTGTCGTGTACCTGCTGGTTCAGGGCAAAGCTATGTTGTGCCAGCACCAAGGCGCTATCCAACTGCCCCAGGTTTAATTGCGCCCTAGCTAAGGCCAACTCGGCACCGGGCAGGTTGTAGGCATCGTGGTTGGCTCGCACTAGAGCAAGTGCTTGCTCGCCGTGTTGTAGTGCCTGGGCATTAGCGCCCTGCTGGGCGTATAGTTCGGCCAGATTAATCTCATTGGTCGCGGCGCTTTTCAGGTCGCCTAGCCGGCGGTACAGCTGGGCCGCGCGCCGAAAATAGGCCAGCGCCTGCGGCCAGTGCCGCAAGGTTTTGTGCGTGTTGCCCAGTAAGTTGAGCGTCGCGGCCACTACCGGTTCGTTGTCTAGCTGCTGACCGTCGCGCAGGGTCGTTTGCAGTACGGCAAGCGCAGTGGCGTAATCGCCCAACTGAATGTAGATATCGCCCAGCGTGTAGTGCAAATACAGCTTGGTAACGGGCTTGTGGGCCTGCTCGGCGTACGTCATCCCTTGCAGCGCCTCGCGTAGGGCGGTCACCAAGTTTGCCCCCGGCACCTCATCGAGCAGGCTGAGTTGCAAGTAGGCCGTAGCGAGCCCGCCTAGGTCGTGGCGGCGGGCAGCCACGACCTGGGCCTGCCGGGTATAGCGCCGGGCCAGCGCGTAGTTGGTTTGCAAGCGCGCCGCCGTGGCCAAGCTGGTCAGCGCGTGGCCTTCTCCCTTGGGGTAAGGTAGTCGCTGGCTCAAAGCCAGGGCTTGCCGGGCCAACGCCGCAGCTTGAGCCGGATTGCGGGCCAGTAGTGTATCTGCCTGAGACTGTAGTTGCTGCACGCTAGTCGTATCGGGGCGTACGGCCTGCTTCGGCAGCATTTGTAAGCTAACGGTGGGCTGGAAGGGCTGGGAAGCTAACCTAGCATAGGACAAGAAGCCCAGCAGTAGTACAAAAGCCAACCAGCACCTCATAGTAAAAAGCGCAAGGCAAAACAATGTATGTAACGCTTACTACTCTTGCTAGGCGGCGGTAGCTCTCACGGCCGCAGGCTACTCACCCGTGCGGCGCAGCCCCAGGGCTCCCGGTAGCAGCGAGGCTAGCGCTAAACCACCCAGCAGCCCAAACAGTAAACTACTAGGGAAGGCAAAGCGATGCTTGCGCGTCAAGGAGTCTCGTCCGCCCCCCGGAGGAAATGGCGGGTTAGTATGCCCGCCCACAAATTCTCCATCGGGGCTGTCGAGGAGGCAGCGGTCGTCGCCTCGCAGGTGATGAGTTGAACTATCGCTGTCCTTTCTTTTACGGCCATAATTGGCCTTCTCTAATTGCTGGATAACGGTGTCTACGTTAACTCCTTTCTTGGTTCGCCAAAATAAAATTGTGCAACCGGCCAAAGCATCTTTTGGGCGATACTCAAGACGCAACTCGATGTCTCTGTCTATTAAATTAAGCGGATTCCCCACCTGGAAGCTACAATATTGGTAATTGCCAATTGCATCAGGCGCACTAGGGTCTGTATCAAGTAAGTTAGCGTAGCTTCTAATGGCGCTTTTGTACAACCCCTCATCACCAAACCTGATGACTAGCGAAGCAGGCCTAATGAATAAGCCTTTTAAGTCGGCAGGGTCCAAGGTTTTCATGAGCAGGTGCGGAAAGAGGTAAAATAGAAGGAAAGTAAAAGTCGGGGCTAGGCACGGCAACTGCATCAGTGCTGGCACTGACTTTTCAACTCTTTTTCTGCATAGTTGCGCCGCCGCGCGCGCCCAAGCGCCGCCAAGCTCATCTTTGCGCCGCTTAACAGCCGTCTTCGCGTATGCTCCTCTTCCTTCTCCGCCGCCTGGGCCAGGGCCTGCTTGTGCTGGTGGGCGTGGCCTGCACGGTTTTTTTCCTGTTCAATGTGCTGCCCGGCGACCCGGCGGCCCTGCTGGCCGGCCAGCGCTCGGACGTGGCCACCCGCGCCGCCATCGCCGCCGACCTGGGCCTCGACCAGCCGCTGCCCGCCCGCCTGCTGGGCTACCTCAACGATGCCTCGCCGCTGGGCGTGCATCCGCGCGACTCGGCGGGCCGGGCGCGCTACGGGGGGATTGCGCTGCTGCCGCTGGGCCAGGGGCGCGCGCTGTTGCTGAAATGGCCCTATCTGCGCCGCTCGTTTCAGAGCAACCAGGACGTGCTTAGCATCTTGCTCGACCGGTTTCCGGGCACGCTGTGGCTGGCGCTGGCCGCCATGCTGCTGGCCGCCGTGGGGGGGGTAGGGCTGGGCGTGGCCGCCGCGCTGCGCCCGCAGTCGTGGCTCGACCGCACGCTGGTGACGACTTCGGTGCTGGGTATTTCGGTGCCGTCGTTCGTGGCGGCCATTCTCATCGCGGTCAGCTTTGGCTTTTACTGGAGCCACTGGACGGGCCTGAGCCTGACCGGCCAGCTCTACGAAACCGACCCCTTCACGGCCCAGCGCCACCTGGTGCTACGCAACCTGCTGATGCCGGCCGTGGCGCTGGGCGTGCGCCCGCTGGCCATCATCATGCAGCTCACGCGTTCCAGTATGCTCGACGTTTTGAGCCAGGACTACATCCGCACGGCGCGGGCCAAGGGCCTGAGCCCCGGCCGCACGGTGTGGCGCCACGCCCTGCGCAACGCCCTGAACCCGGTGGTCACGGCCGTGTCGGGCTGGCTGGCTTCGCTCATGGCGGGCGCGTTTTTTATCGAATATATTTTCAACTGGAAAGGCTTGGGCACTACTACGTTGCAGGCCGTGCAAAATCTCGATTTTCCGGTCGTGATGGGCGCTACCCTCTTCGTGGCGGCCATCTTCGTGCTGGTCAATATCGGCGTCGATATGCTGTATGCCCTGCTCGACCCGCGGGTAAGAATTAGTTAACGCCGGGGTTTGGTGGCAACTCAATACATTTGACCCTCCCGCCAGCGGCGAGCCCGGATGGGCCAAGCTAGCCGCAGGGTTTCACCCTCTTCCCAATCTTCTCATTCGATGGACCCATACGCTACCCCTACCTACCCTGCTGGCAATGCCGGTGCCACCCAGTCGCAAACCATGACGGTAGGCGACTGGCTGATAACCATCCTCATCACTTCGGTGCCGCTGGTCGGCTTCATCATGCTGTTTGTGTGGGCCTTTAACAGCAGCACGCCCCTCAGCAAAGCCAACTGGGCCAAGGCCACGCTCCTCATCGTGGCTATCTTTATGGTGCTGGGCCTGCTGTTTGGCGGCAGCATGGTGGCCTTGCTGATAAACTACTTATCATGACCGACTTATCGTCGGCCAATCCTGTTCCGCTGGCCAGTTCTCCGCCCATCGGGAGAGCTGGCCACTTGTATTTGGTGGGCCTGCCGGGCTCGGGCAAAACCACGCTGGGCCGGCAGCTGGCGGCGCACTACGGCCGCGCGTTTCTGGACCTCGACGCCGTGATTGTGGCCGAGGCGGGCCAGTCGATTCCGGCCATTTTCGCGGCCGAGGGCGAGGCGGGCTTCCGGGCGCGCGAGGCGGCGGCGCTGCGCGCGGTGGCCGCCCGGCCCGGCCCGCCGCTGGTGGTGGCCACGGGTGGCGGCGCGCCCTGCTTCCACGACAACGCGGCGGCGCTGCGCGCCAGCGGCTTCGTGCTGTGGCTCGATGTGCCGCTGCCCGAGCTGGTGCGCCGTCTGGGCCGCAGCCGCACCAGCCGCCCGCTGCTGGCGGCGGCCATCGGCCCCGGCGAAACGCCCGCGCAAGCCCTTTCCGCGCACCTCAGCCGAACCTTGGCCGCCCGCGAGCGGTTCTACGGCCAGGCTCACCTGCGCCACTCCGGAGTTGCCACCGTGGCGGCCCTTATTTCGGCGCTGGCCGCGGCCGGCTTTGCGCCTGTCCCAACCTAAAAGCCGGGGCTGGCGTAAATTCGTACTAAACTACCTGGTTTTATTCGCTTTCGTATGGAGATGGACACTATCACGGCCCGGCCGGCCACGCCCACGGCCGCCCCGCGACCCAAGCATAAAGGCTCGGCCCAGCTATTCAAAAACCCCGTGCTGGAGCGGCTTTCGCACACGCACATCGCGCTGCCGGTCGGCATTTTCGTTGCCACGGCGCTCGTGAGCCTGTACTACGGCATCACGAATGGCTTCGTGGTGGGCCTGGCGGGGCTAGGCTTGTTTTTGGGCGGGCTGCTGCTGTTCACGTTCGTAGAATACCTGGTACACCGCTACGTGTACCACATTCCGGCCACGTCGCCGGGCCGGATTAAGTTCCAGTACACCATGCACGGTGTGCACCACGAGTATCCCAAGGACGAAACCCGCCTGGCCATGCCGCCCATCCTGACGGTGTTCGTGGCTTCGCTGCTGTTCTTTATTTTCCGGTTTGCGTTCGGCAATTGGGCCTTTGGCATTCTGGCGGGCTTCACCTTCGGCTACGCCATGTACCTGTTTGTGCACTACGCCATTCACGTGTACGCACCCCCGAAAAACTTTTTGAAAGTGTGGTGGACGCACCACGCCCAGCACCACTATCGCCAGGACGAGGTGGCCTTCGGCGTGAGCAGCACGCTCTGGGACCACGTTATCGGCACCATGCCCACCAAGCGCGAGCAATCGTAGCGTTTGCCCGCCATTGACCCACAAAAAAGCCGGCGCTTCCCTCTGGAAGCGCCGGCTTTTTTATGCAATTGACCTAGGCGGAGGTGCCGCCGCCGCCGCTGCCACCGCCCATTTTGGAAACGAGCCACCAGATAACGAGCACCACCAGAAACACGCCAATGACGCCCACCCAAAGGCCACCCTTAAAAATATCGCCCGCCACCGAACAACCCGCGAGCGTGGAGGCCAGCACGGCAAATAGGAACAACAGAGAAAAGCGCGAAGTAGTCATGGGGAATAGTCAGGAGGTGAAGTAATTATGAGTGTCTGCCGCGTGGCAGATTCTATAGCCTTGGCTTACTGTAATCGACGTAAAAAGGTTGGCTTAGCGAATTACCCCCCGCTTTTTGGTGATTCTTCTCACGCCTTATCCAAGAATATCTGCCACTTTTGCATCCCTATGGACTACTCCACCCTCTCCGCTGCCTTTGTGCGGCACTTTGGCGCGGCCCCGGCTCTGGTGTTACGCGCCCCCGGCCGCATCAACCTCATCGGTGAGCACACCGACTATAATGACGGCCTGGTGCTGCCAGCGGCCATCGATAAGGAAATCCGCTTCGCGATGCGCCTGAATGGCACCGACCGCATCCGGCTGGCCGCCCTCGACTTCGACGCGACCTACGAGGTGGCCGTGGCCGATATCGCGCCCCTACCCGGTGGGCACTGGGCCAACTACCAGTTGGGCGTGGTGGCGGGCCTGCTGAAGCGCGGGGCCCAGGTGCCGGGTTTCGACTGTGCCTTTGGGGGCAATATTCCGAGCGGGGCGGGCCTGTCGTCGTCGGCGGCCGTGGAGTGCGGCGTGGCCTGGGGCCTCAACAATTTGCTGAACCTGAAGCTTGATACCCTGACGCTGGCCAAGCTTTCGCAGATGGCCGAGCACGAGTATGCCAAGGTGATGTGCGGCCTCATGGACCAGTTTGCCAGCCTTTTTGGCCGGGCCGGGCACGTGGTGGAGCTCGACTGCCGCTCGCTGGAATACGCGTATTTTCCGTTCGACACCAGCGCTAGCCGCCTGGTGCTCTGCAACTCGGGCGTGAAGCATGCACTCGCCGACTCGGAGTATAACAAGCGCCGTGAGGAGTGCGCCGAGGGGGTAGCGATTTTGCAAAAGCACGACCCGGCCATTACGTCTTTGCGCGACGCCACGCTGGCCGACATCGACGCCGCGCAGGCTGAAATGGGCGAGGTAGTGACCAAGCGCTGCCGCTACGTGGTGGAGGAAAACCAGCGCGTGCGCGACCTCACGGCCTGCCTCGCGCAGGGCCGGCCGCTGGCCGAAGTGGGCAAGCTGCTCTACGCCAGCCACGCCGGCCTGCGCGACCTCTACCAGGTGAGCTGCGCCGAGCTGGACGTGCTCGAACGCCTGGCCCACGACGCGCCTGGCTGCTACGGCGCCCGCATGATGGGCGGCGGCTTTGGCGGCTGCACCCTCAACCTGGTGGCCACCGACCAGGTAAAGGAATTCCTGACCTACATGAAGCAGGGCTACCACGACCAGCTGGGCCTCAAGCTGGAAACCTACGTAACTACCCTGGCCGACGGCGTGGGCGAGCTGCTGAACGAGGAGTAGCTGCTGGGTACTTTTCCATTTTCCAACGTCGTCTGTCATTGCGAGCCTACGAAGCAATCGCACCCGTAGTACACCCGAACAACGACGTTCTGGTGCGATTGCTTCGCAGGTTCGCAATGACAGACGACGTTGCATAACTCCCTTCCCATTAACTCCCTACCCCCATGTTTGACTTCACCGAACAGCCGCACCGCCGCTTCAACCCCTTGCAGGAGGAGTGGGTGCTGGTATCGCCGCACCGCGCCAAGCGGCCCTGGCAGGGCCAGCAGGAAAAGCCCCAGCCCGACGAGCGCCCCGCCTACGACCCCACCTGCTACCTGTGCCCCGGCAACACCCGCACCAGCGGCGACGTGAACCCGAAATACGAACACCAGTTCGTGTTCCAAAACGACTTCTCGGCCCTGCTGCCCGATGGCGAAACCGGCACCTACGAGGAAGGCGGCCTGCTGCGCGCCGAAGCCGAAACCGGCCGCTGCCGCGTCCTCTGCTTCTCGCCGCGCCACGACCTGACGCTGCCGGAAATGGAAATCGCGGAAATCCGCCGCGTGGTGGACCTCTGGACCGAGCAGTACCGCGAGCTGGGCGCCGACCCGGCCATTAACTACGTGCAGATATTTGAGAACAAGGGCTTTATGATGGGCTGCTCGAACCCGCACCCCCACGGCCAAATCTGGAGCGAACGCAGCATTCCCGACCTGCCCGCCAAGGAAAGCCGCGCCCAAAAAGCGCATTTCGACAAAAACGGCCGCACGCTGCTCAGCGATTACCTCGCCATTGAGGAGAAGACCAAAACCCGCTTCGTGGTCGAAAACGACACCTGGGTGGTGCTCGTGCCCTTCTGGGCGGTGTGGCCCTTCGAAACGATGGTGCTGCCGCGCCGCGCCGTGCAGGACCTCACCCAGCTCACCGAGGCCGAGCGCGACGGCTTGGCCGACATCCTGCGCCAGCTCACCATCAAGTACGATAACCTGTTCGAAATCAGCTTCCCGTACTCGGCCGGCTTCCACCAGCGCCCCACCGATGGCGCGGACTACCCCGAGTGGCACCTGCACATGCACTTCCTACCCCCCCTGTTGCGCTCGGCCACGGTCAAGAAGTTCATGGTGGGCTACGAGCTGCTGGCCAACGCCCAGCGCGACATCACCGCCGAGCAGGCCGCCGAGCGCCTGCGCACGCTACCCGCCGTGCATTACAAGAAGAAGTAGCGTAGGCTTTAGCTTGCGAGTGAGCGCCAGCGAGCAGGCGGGGCCGCCCGGCACGCACGACCAGGCTAGCTACGCTCACGAAGGCAAGCGCCCTGTCGAAAAAATCCGAGTAGGGCGCTCGCCTTATTTGTCAACAGTTAGCCAGACAATATACCGGCCGGCCTCAAGCGCCTCTGAGTCAGCTGGCTAGGAGGCAAACCTGCGGGTGTACAGCGCCTGGGGCACCACGTCCTGGAGCAGCGCGGCGGGGCCGCGGTAGCCGGCGGCGGGCAGCAGGTCCAGCAGCAGGTGCAGGCCCGTGTCGGCCAGCTGGTGCTGCACGGCGGGCGTAAGGCCGCACCAATAGAGCCCGGCACCCTCCAGGCGCGCCTGCTGGTGGCCGTTGTAGATGGCCCGCTGGCCGTGCCAGCTCAGGGAGAGCA
The DNA here is from genome assembly GCA_001596155.1 of Hymenobacter psoromatis. NCBI lineage: Bacteria > Pseudomonadati > Bacteroidota > Cytophagia > Cytophagales > Hymenobacteraceae > Hymenobacter > Hymenobacter psoromatis. The sequence goes on from CP014771.1 coordinate 3,287,512, forward strand.
GGCGCTGGCAATCGACCCACACCATCGGCTGGCCGTAGCCGATTACCTCCCTAATGGCCTGCTCCAGCTGCTGGGCCGCCACCGGCGTGTCGCACTGGCCCCGCAGGCTGAGGCCAACCGTGGTTTTCAGGTTGCCAACGTGAGCGGTGAACCCGGCCGGGACGGAAGAAGTGGCGCGTTTGCTCATAGAGGCGTAGGTAAATCAGCACGCTGACATATCTAGGCAAAACTACGACCCTACCCAACCAGAGCCAACGCGAAAAACCCTTATTTTTTCTCAAATAAATACCGGTAATTATTTCCCAGGTTCCCTACCCCCCCGCCGGCACCGGCACCTGCAGAAAGAAGCTCGTGCCCCGGCCCGGCCGAGACTGGCTGCTGAAGGTGCCGCCCAGCAGCCCCACCCGCGTGCGAATGCCCGCCAGCCCGATGCCCGCCCGCGAAGCCAGCCCATCCGTGTCGAAGCCCACGCCGTCGTCTTCCACGCTCAGATGCACCTGGTCCTCTTCCCGCGCCACCTGCACGAATACTTCCCTGGCCTGGGCGTGCTTCATCACGTTGTTGAGCAGCTCCTGCACAATGCGGTACACGGCCGTGGCCAGCAGGGGGGGTAGGGGCTGCTCCAGGCCGCGCAAGCTCAGGTCCACGGCCAGGCTGCCCGGAATGCGGCTCACCAGCTCTTGCAGCGCCACGGCCAAGCCAAAGTCTTCTAAAATGCTGGGTGTCAGTTCGAAGGAAATAGTGCGCGTGGCCCCAATGGCCTCGTTGAGCAGGTCCTGGCTGGCGCGCACGGCCTCAGAGGGGGGTAGGCCGTCGAGGTGCAGGCGGGTGCCGTAGAGCAGCTGGCCCACGCCGTTGTGCAGGGCTTCGGCAATGCGGCGGCGCTCCTCTTCCTGGGTGTTGAGAATGGCCGAGAGCAGCTCCTGCTGCTGGCGCAGCTGCGAGCGGGTGGCCTCCTCCTTGAGGCGCTCCGAGTCGGTGATGTCGAGGGCAAACACTACGACTTCCTGCCGTTCGGCATCAAAAAAACCGAAGCACTGCATCGCCGCCTGCTGGCCGTCGCGCAGTAGCAGCGACACCTGGTAGTTGTCGCCGTGGCCGGCCCGCAGCCGCTCCAGATGGGGGGTAGTGGCCGGAAACACCTCCGTTACCAGCTGGCCTACCAGCTCGTTGTCGGCCAGGCCCATGCGGCGCAGGGCGCGGCCCACGTGCTCACGGTAGCGGCCATCGGAGCCAATGCGGGTGAGCAGCACGGGCATATTCTGAAGAATATCACGCAGCAGGCGATTTTTGTAGTGCAGCTCTTCCTCGGCCACGCGGCGGGCCGTGATGTCGCGCCAGGCCATGTGCAGCAGCGCCCGGCCATTCACCTGCACCGGGTTAAACGAAAGCTCGTCCCAGATTTCCGCGCCGGCCGGGCTGTGGCGCAGCCACTCCAGGCGGCCCCAGCCCTGCCCCTCGGCCGTGTGCAGGCATTGGGTCAGCATGTCGAGCGTGCGGCGGCCATTGGGCTGCTGCTCGGGCCAGAACTCGGTGAGGGAGCAGCCCAGCACGCGGGTTTTATCGGGGTGGCCCAGCAGGTGCAGCGCGGCCGTGTTGAGGTCCACAAACTGTTGGCCATCAAGCAGCACCATGCCATCGCGAGCCTGCTCGAAGGTGGCCCGGAGGCGGGCCTCGCTGGCACTCAGCGCGTCGGTGGCCCGGCGGCGGGCCGTCACGTCCAGCAGCACCAGGCGGCAGCCGGTGGGGGGTAGGCTTTCGTCGGGGCCCTCGGGGGCGGCCACGCCTTCGAGTTGGGCAAAGAAAGGCGTTTCGTCGGCGCGGCGCATGCTCAGCTCGCAGCTCTGGCGCTGGCCGGGGCGGGCCCACAGCCGGGCCATGAACTCGGCAAACCGGTCGCGCTCGGCGGGCACCACGAACAAGGCCAGGCGGCGGCCCCGCAGCTGCTGGCGCGCCTGCCCCAGCAGCTGCCCGGTGCGCAAGTTGAGCTGGCTGATGGTGCCCGCCAGCGAGAGCGTGCAGTAGCCCACCGGCGCAAAATCGTAGAGGTCAACGTACTGCAAGCGGCTGGCCTCGGCCTCGGCCTGGGCCAGCATCAGCTCCTCGTTCTGCATTTCCAGCTCTATCTGGTGCACCTGCAGTTCCTGCACCAGGCGCTGCACCTCGGGCGCGGCATCGGGGGGTAGGCTCTCTGACACCAGCCGCCGCCGCTCGGCGCGCTGGCGCAGGCTGTGCTGGGCCGCGTGCGGGTCGGGAGTTTTCATAATAGCGCAATGATACTAGTGGATAATAGGATAATTGCCTGTCCTTGCGAGCGCAACGAAGTGGCGCGCGGCAATCTTTCCTTATTGTTCGCGTCGTTGGATTTACTACCCCTAGCGGGAAGGAAAGATTGCCGCGCGCCACTTCGTTGCGCTCGCAAGGACAGGCGATTATCCTACCCCCCCTTTAGTCGCCCACGTCGCGCACGCCCAGCAGCACCTGGCCGGTGGGCTGGCCCTGGTGCAGCAGGCGGCGGCCGTAGAGGCTGGCGCGGCGGCGGCCCAGGCGCGGGAAGTCGGCCTCGAAGGGCAAGCCCTCAAACTCGGGGGCGGCGGCGGGGTCCAGCAGCTGGCGCAGGGCCGCGAGCAGGGCGGGCTGGCTCCAGGCCCCGCCGGCCAGCTCGACTAGCGGCTGGCCCACCAGCTCGGCCGGGGTCTCCTGGAAAGCCTCCGCGAAAGAGCGGTTGGCGGAATGCACCCGCAGGTCGGCGTCGAGGGCCAGCAGGGGCTCGCTCACCATGTCGGCAATGCTCTCGCTGAAGCGGGCGGCCTGCTGCAAGCGGCCCTCCAGCTGCTTGAGCCGGGTGATGTCGGTGAAGGTGATGACCACGCCGTTGATGTAGTTGTCGAGCGAGCGGTAGGGCAGCACGCGCATCGTAAACCAATCGCCCTTCAGGGTCTGAATGCTGAGTTCGAGGCTGGTGAGGCGGTCCAGCACCTGGCGCACGTCGCGCAGCAAATGTTCGTGGCGCAGGCTGGAGGTGAAGTGCGCTAGCGGCCGGCCCACGTCGCCGGGCAGCAGGCTGATGATGCGCCCCACGGGCGGCGTAAACCGCTTGATGTTTAAGTCATTATCCAGAAAAATAATGGCTATTTCGGTGGCATCGAGCAGGTTTTTCATGTCGTTGGCACTCTGGCCCAGCTCGTCCGTCTTGGCCAGGTACTGCATGTTGAGGGTCATCAGCTCCTCGTTCAGGCTTTGCATCTCCTCCTTGTTGGTCATGGCCTCCTCGTTGGTGCTTTGCAGCTCCTCGTTAGCGCTCTGCAGCTCTTCGTTGGTGCTTTTCAGCTCTTCGAGGCTGCTCTCCATCTCCTCCACGGTGCTTTGGAGGCGGTGCTTGGTGTAGCGCAGCTCTTTGTCGAGGGCCTCCACCACGGCGTCGCGGTGGCGGCCGTCGGCGGCGGGGTCGCGCTTGGCCTGGCGCACCCGGCGGGGGGTAGGCTGGTCCTCAAACACCACCAGCAGCAGGCCGGCCAGCGCGTCGGGCTCGGTGAGGGGCCGCACCGTGAGGCGCAGCTGCTGCTCGCCGGCCTCGCCGCGCACCCGCACGTCGTCCACCACTACCGGCCCCTGGGTCTGGGTGGCGCGCAGCACGGCCCCGCTGATTTCAAATTTCAGCCCCTCGTAGGCCATCTCAAACAGGTTCATGCCGCTGAGGCCGGGGGCGGGCTCCAGGTACTTGCCGGTGCGCCCGTTCACGAACAGTATTTCGCCCTTGGGGTCGATGACCAAGGCGGGCGGGGCGTAGGCGAGCAGCAGGTTTTTTTGCACCAGCGCGGCAAACGAGCTGCTTTGGCGGTGGTTGATACCAGAAGGCGACATGAGGGCGGTGGTCGGGGGCGCGGCCGCAGGGTGCCGCGCCATTGCAAACGGAAACTTGATGAGGTGCGGCAGCGACGCCGCGCCGGCCGTGCGCCGCGAAATCTTCCACTTCACATCCAACGGCTGAAACAAGTCCTGGTAGCCGGTAATGTTTTCGCTCGGCCCCAAAAACAGCAAGCCGTTCGGGTTCAGGGCGTAGTGAAACACCGGCAGCAGGCTTTTTTGCAGCTCGCCGTTGAGATAGATGAGCAGGTTGCGGCACACCAGCAGGTCGAGCTTGATGAAGGGCGCGTCCTTGTTAATATTATGCAGGGCAAACACCACCACGTCGCGGATTTCCTTGCGAATCTGGTAGTGGCCGTCGGTTTGCTGAAAAAAGCGCGCCAGCCGCTCGGGGCTCACGTCGGCCACGATGTTCTCGGCATACAGCCCGGTGCGGGCCACGGCAATGCCCTCGACCGAAATATCGGTGGCAAAAATCTGCACCTGGAGGTGGTGGCGGTTGGGCTCCAGCTCGTCGAGGCACTCAAACAGGGTCATGGCCAGCGAGTAGGCCTCCTCGCCGGTCGAGCAGCCGGGCGCCCACACCCGCACGGTGCCGTCGGTGGGCTTGGCGGCCAGCAGCGGGCGCAGGTGGTCCTTGAGGCTGGCAAACGCCTCGGCATCGCGGAAAAACTTGGTAACCCCAATCAGCAGCTCGTGAAACAGCTGCTCCACCTCCTGGGGGTTTTCCTGCAAGTAGCGCACGTAGTGCGGAAACTCCAGGATTTGGTGCGCGTTCATGCGCCGCTCAATGCGCCGAAACACCGTGTTGCGCTTGTAAAAGCTGAAGTCGTGGCCCGTTTGGGTCCTGATGAGCAGAAATATTTTCTGGAGCGCGTGGCTGGGCTGGCTCGGCGAGCTGGCCGCGGGGTCGCGCGGGGGGCGCATGTCCAGGGGGCGCTCCACGTAATCAAGCAGCTGGGCCGGCATCTGGGCGGGGGGTAGCACAAAGTCCACAAACTCGGTAGCCAGCGCCGCGCGCGGCAGGGCGGCGTAGGTGGCCGTGGCGGGGTCCTGCACCATCACCATTCCAAAGCTTTCCATCACCAGCTTCAGGCCCACGGTGCCGTCGCTGCCCATGCCCGAAAAGAGGACGCACACCGCCCGTTCGCCCACGTCCTTGGCCAGGGTTTGCAGGAAAAAGTCGATGGGCTGGCGGCGGCTGGCGGGCTGCGTGGGCGGCAGCAAAAACAAGCTGCCGTGCAGCAGGCTCAGGTCGAAGTCGGGCGGAATCACGTACACGTGGTTGGGCCGCACGCGCAGGCCATCCTGGGCCTCCACCACCGGCAGGGCCGTGAAGCGCTGAATAACCTGCGTGAGCTGGGTGCCATCCTCGGGGTCGGGCAGCCGGTGCAGCACCACCACGAAGGCCAGCCCGCTGCCGGGGGGTAGGGCGGCAAAAAAATGCTCCATCGCCTCCAGCGCGCCCGCCGAGCCGCACAGCGCCACCACCGGAAACCGCTCGGCCACCTCGGCCCGGCCCATTTTGATGCGCCCCGCCCTGGCGCCGCGGGCCGGCCGGGGCGTCACCGACTCCGACGCGATGGGGGTGTCAGCTCTGGTGAGAGGGGCCGGCGCATGGCCCGGCTCAGATGAGGTTGTCATGGGGGGTAGGGGGCAAAAAACGGCCGTTGCCGCCCCTGTCGCCCTTTTAGGAGTAATTATGAATTTAGGACTTACGCAAAATGGTTAACGCCCCGCTGGGGCTGAAAAAACAACTCTTTGCGTAAGTCCTAGAATTATAAGTCTGAAAGTCAGCTCTTTGATTTATCGTTTTTAGAGCGGTTCCCATATGGGCGTATTTAAGTTAAGAGTTAAAATATATGCTTGAAACTCTTAACTCTATGCAGTCGCGGGGGGTAAGACCGGCGGCTGGGGCACATTTGGCTTGCGCCATCTTTAAAACTAAGTTACTGCTGTTACGCACTACCTTATTCGAGATGGCAACGGGGAGTAGTGCGAACTTTGTGGTTCGCGTCCCCGCGCCGTTAAAGCCATCATAACGGCGCGGGGACGCGAACTACAAAGTTCGCGCTACTCCCCGTTGCGTAACAGCAGTCAGTTACTACCGCGGAACGCTCATCCATTTTGAGGCCGGCGCGTAAACCCAAAGTTACCGGCGGGCACCGTAGCAGCCCGCCGCTCCCCTCCGGGTTTATTTTATATCCCATGCCTCTTCCTTCTTCCCTTATCGTTATTGGCACCTCGGCCGGTGGCATGCCCGCGCTCACCCGCCTGGTGGCCCAGCTGCCAGCTACGCTGCCCGCCGCCGTGCTGGTGGTGCAGCACCTGGCACCCGACTCGACCGGCGAGCCCCTGGTGGCGCGGCTGGCCAGCCACACGGCCCTGCGCTGCCAGCTGGCCACCGACCACGTGCCCCTGCAAGCCGGCCACCTCTACCTGGCCCCACCCAACCACCACCTGCTCGTGAAAGACGACCACCTGCGCGTGACCCAGGGCCCGCACGAAAACAGCTTCCGCCCCGCCGCCGACACCCTGTTCCGGTCGGCTGCCGTGGCCTTCGATTCGCACGTGATAGGCGTGGTGCTCACCGGCATGCTGCACGACGGCACCGCCGGCCTCGACTTTATCAAGCGCTGCGGGGGCGTGGCCGTGGTGCAGGACCCCGCCGAAGCCGAGTTTGCCAGCATGCCCGAGAGCGCCCTGCGCCACGTAGAAATCGACCACGTGGTGGCGCTCGACGCAATGGGGCCGCTGCTGGTGAGCCTGGTCAGCCCTACCCCCCCTTCCACTGCCGAGGTCATGGAAATTCCCGCCGATTTGAAGCTGGAGGCAGCCATTGCGGAGCGCGTGGTGGGTGCCTCCGAGCAAATCGAGCAGCTGGGCCACCTGGTGCCCCTTTCCTGCCCCGGCTGCGGCGGCACGCTCTGGGAGGTGAACGCGGGCCACGTGCTGCGCTACCGCTGCCACACCGGCCACGCCTACACCGCCGAGGCCCTGGCCGAACGCTCGCGCCAAACCCTCGAAGAAACCCTGTGGGTGGCCCTGCGCATGATGGAAGAGCGCAAAAACCTGCTCAGCAGCATGGCTAGCCAAGGCGACGCGCAATGGCACCGGCCGCAGCTGGAGCGCGTGGAAGAAATCAAGCGTCACATCAACCGCCTGCGCGAGTTTCTGCTCACCAGCGAGGCAAACGGCACCCTGGCGGCGGCGCCCGCCACCTAGCGGCGCGGGGTGGCAGTTCGGAGTTCCTATACTTTTAGCGGCTTTCTTACCAGGCCCATGTTCGACGCGGGCGTCTATATTTGGTCAAATTCTTATTTATTAACGATTATGCAAACCTTGTTCGAGCAACCCGGCTTCGCCATTCTGCACGACACCGACCATTGCTGGCTGTACGTGACGTGGCAGGGCAAGCGTAGCGGCCAGTCGTCGCAAGCCTGCTGCGAAGCGATACTGGAGCAGGTGCGCGCTACCCAAAGCCATAAAATTCTCAACGATGGCAGCCTGGACCTCGATGGCTGGGGCGACGTTGTGGCCTGGATAGGGCAGGATTTTTTCGACCTGCTGGCCGACGCGGGCGTGGTGGCCGTGGCCTGGGTGATGCCACGCAATTTGCGCGCCCTCACCGATGTGAACAAAGTAGTAACGGCCGTTACGCGCCCCGCCGTCAGCACCTTCGCCGATACGGAGGCCGCTTGTACCTGGCTGGACAAATCGCCGGGCCTCAGCCAAAATCCGGTGGCCTGCTAGCCGCCCAGGCCCCAGTTGCAAACTCTCAGAAACGAGAAAAGGCCGTTTTCACTAGGAAAACGGCCTTTTTAGTAGCGGGGACTGGACTCGAACCAGTGACCTTTGGGTTATGAGCCCAACGAGCTACCAACTGCTCCACCCCGCATTGTTTGGGAGTGCAAAGGTACGAAAAAAAGTTGTCGGCGCAAGAATATTCAACTAAAAATGGCCTGCCTGGGGCTGAGTGACTGATAGTCAGGCCCAAATATTTGGTAAGTTACCGCAGGTGCCTGCTTTTCCTACACGGGCGCTTCGCGAAAACGCAGGCGGCCGGGGGCTGGCAGCCAGCCCCCGGCGCGGGGCCGTAGCTTGCGAACTTATTCCTGCCTACCCCCCGTATGTCGCCCAAACGCCCCGCCGCCCTGGCTTTCATCTTTGTCACGATTCTTATCGACGTTATCGGGCTGGGCATTATCATTCCGGTGCTGCCGGCGCTCATTGAGCAGCTCACGGGCGAGGGCGTGAGCCGGGCTTCGCAGTACGCGGGCTGGCTGTCGTTTGCCTACGCGGCGGCGCAGTTTGCCTTCGCGCCGGTGGTGGGCGGGCTGTCTGACCGCTTTGGCCGGCGGCCGGTGCTGCTGGCTTCGCTGCTGGGGCTGGGCTGCGACTATGTGTTTCTGGCCCTGGCCCCCACTATTGCGTGGCTGTTCGTGGGGCGCGTTATCGCGGGCATTACGGGGGCCAGCTTCACCACGGCCACGGCCTACATCGCCGACGTGAGCCCGCCCGAAAAGCGCGCCCAGAACTTTGGGCTGGTGGGCGCGGCGTTTGGGCTGGGCTTCATTATCGGGCCGGTGCTGGGGGGGCTGTTCGCGCACTTCGGGGCGCGGGTGCCCTTCGTGGTGGCGGCCGGGCTGAGCTTGTGCAATTTCCTCTATGGCTTCTTCGTGGTGCCCGAGTCGCTGCCCGTCGAGCGCCGGCGGCCCTTCGAGTGGGCGCGGGCCAACGCCGTGGCCTCGCTACTGCGCCTGGGCAAGTACCCCAAAATTATTGGGCTGGTGGTGGCGCTGGTGCTGCTGTATCTGGCCGGCTCGGCCACGCAATCGGTCTGGACATTTTACACCATTCTGAAATTTGGCTGGACTGAAAAGCTCATTGGCTACTCGCTGGGCGCGGTGGGGGTAGGGGCGCTCATCGTGCAGGGCGGGCTGGTGCGGGTGGCCATCCCGAAGCTGGGCGCGGCGCGGTGCGTGGCGCTGGGCATCGTGTTCTATATTATTGGTTTCGTGCTGTTTGCGTTTGCCAGCAAGGGTTGGATGATGTTCGCCTTTACGGCCGTGTACGCGCTGGGCGGGCTGGCGGGGCCGGCCTTGCAGGGCAGCATTTCGGGCCAGGTGCCGCCCACCGAGCAGGGCGAGTTGCAGGGCGCGCTCACCTCGCTCATCAGCGCCACGGGGGTAGTGGGCCCGCTGCTGATGACCAGCCTCTTCGCCTGGTTTACGCGGCCCGCCGGCCCGGTTTACTTTCCGGGCGTGCCGTTTCTGGCGGGGGCCGTGCTCACGCTGGCGGCGCTGCTGGTGGCGGTTGGGCCGCTGCGCCGGCTGCCGCGGGTAGGCGTGGTGCCGACCATCGCGGAGGCGCACGGCGGGTAGAGTTCACTTACCCGCGAACGGCTTTTACCGCGGAAGCCGCGGAAGTAAAGCGCGGAAGCCGCGGAGATTTAACTGAACGACTCCACGCACCTCCGCGGCTTCCGCGGTAAAAGCCGTTCGCGGGTAAACGAGCAAGACTTTTTACAAAATATTTCATTCCAAGAAAGGCCCTTCTGAAAGTCAGAAGGGCCTTTTCAATGCGTAATACCAAGCAGGATAGGGGTAGGGCACAACCAACATTTACGAAAAATTCGTAGTATTACGAAAAATTCGTAATACTCAAAATGGAACGCCTCACCCAACCCGAAGAAGACGCCCTGCGCGCCCTCTGGCACACCGGCCCGGCCTTCGTGAAGGACGTGCTGGCACGGCTGCCCGCCCCGCGCCCGCCCTACACGACCCTGGCCAGCACCCTGCGCAACCTGGAGCGCAAGCAGTACCTGAGCGCCGAAAAGCTCGGCAATTCCTTCCGCTATGCGCCGCTGCTCAGCGCCGAGGACTACCAGCGCCGCTCGCTGGGCGCGCTGGTGCGCGAGCATTTCCGCGACTCTTATAAGGAGTTGGTTTCCTTTTTCGCCAAGGAAGAAAAGGTGAGCGCCGCCGACTTGCAGGAGATTATCCGGCTCATCGAAACCCAGAAGCCCAAATAGTCATGGCCCCTACCCTCCTGTATTTGCTCCAGGCCAATACCGTGCTGCTGCTCTTCGCGGCGGCCTATTATGGGCTGCTGCGCCGGCTCACGTTCTTCACCCTGAACCGGGCTTATCTGCTAGGCGCGCTCGTGTTTGCGGCGGTGTACCCGGCCCTGCCGGTGCCGGCACTGCTGCCGGCCAAAGCGCTGCTGCTGCCGGTTTCGTTGACGCTGACGGCCGGCCAAACGGCGGGCGGCGCGGCGGTCCCTACCCCCGGTTTCGACTGGCAAGCCGCCGCGCTTTGGCTGTATGCGGCGGGCGCGGGCCTGCTGCTGCTGCGCCTGCTGGGCCAGCTGCTGAGCCTGGCGTGGGTGCGGGCGCGGGCGCGGCCCACGTGGGTGCTGGGCCAGCCGGTGCGGGTGCGGGCGGGCGCGGGCGGGCCGTTCTCCTTCGGCCGCACCATCTACCTGAGCGAGAGCAGCCTGGCCGACACGGCCGCCCTATCCCCCGCCCTGCGCCACGAGCAGGCCCACGTGCGCCAGTGGCACACCCTGGATGTGCTATTGACCCAGCTGGCCACCGCCCTGACCTGGGCCAACCCGGCCGCCTGGCTGCTGCGTCGCGCCGTGCTCGACAACCTCGAATACCTGGCCGACCAGGCCGCCCTGCGCACTGGCCTCGACCGCCGCGCCTACCAGTATAGCCTGCTGCACCAGCAGCCGGGTGGCGTGCCGGCCCCGGCATTAGCCTTTCATTTCTCCTTTCTCACCCTCAAAAACCGCATTACCATGCTCAACCAGTCTGCTTCTACCACCGCCCAGCTCGGGCGTTATTTGGTGGCCGCGCCGCTCGTGGTGCTGCTGGCGCTGGGCTATTCCTGCGCGCAGAAAGTAGTGGCCCCCGTGCCCACCGCCACGGTCGCGGATAGTTTAGGTAAAAAAATGCCGCCGGCCATTATCTACATTGATGGCCAGCACCAGGATTCCACTGCCCTACGCAAGATTAACCCTGATGATATTGTGAGTATCAACGTGTTGAAAGGGGAAGCTGCCCGTGCGTATGTTCCAGCTGCTGATAAGTACGGAGCTATTTTCATAACTACCAAGCAAAATCAGGACCGGGCCGACGTGGTTGCTTTTAATAAGAAACAGCAGCTGGGAAGCGCGAATAGCATTGAGGCGGTGGCCCTGAAAGCCATAGCCCGGCTGGCGCAGCTGCCCGCCAACGCTTCTTACTACTTGAATGGCCAGGTTTCTACCCGCGAAGCGGTTGCCCGGCTTGATTCGACAGCCATCCGCAAAGTCGATGTGCTACAGGGCGCGCCGGCCGCCCGGTTAGCGCACGACGCCAAAGTGCAAACAGCCATAGTGGTTGAAACCAAGTAGCTTTTGCTCCTCTCACCCTTCACAACCTTCGTTTTTTATGTTCACCCAACCCACTTCGCCTACCCCCTCGCTGGGGCGCTACCTGCTGGCCACGCCCCTGGCCGCCCTGCTGCTATTCGGCACCGCGCCGGCCCGCGCCCAGGTGGTGCCTAGCCCCGCGCCGCCCATGAAATCGGCACCGAGCAACCCCACGTACTACATTGATAGTAAGCTGTCTGACGCAACTGAGCTGACTAAAATCGAGCCTGATGCTATCAGCTACATACAGATTATCAAGGGGGATAAGCAGCGGAAGCTGTTTGGCAATACCACAACCGACGGCGTGGCCGTGATTACGACCAAGGCCAATGCCGGCTCGCCCGCCGTGCTGGCCTTCAACAAGCGCATCAACGACGTGGCGCCGCTGACGCCCGCCACGCCCGCGCAAAACAGCGCCGTGGCCGCCATCATGGCCTACATGACGAAAGCCTACCCCGCCGCCAAGCTCGAAATAGTGGGGCCGGTGGAGGGCCAGGCTGGCCGCTACCGCGCCATTTTCAAGCAAAACGGTCAGCGGCTGCAGCTGCTGTTCGACGGGCAGGGCCAGCCGGTGAAGGAGTAGGCGGCCGGGTGGCCGGCTTAGCGCCGGGCGGACGGGTAGGGGCGGAGAGCGGCCCACCCATTCGTCCGGCGTTAAATTTGCTGGCTGCTACCGCCCTACCCCCCTCCATGCCCACCGATTCCGCGCTGCCCGAGCTGCTTCACCTCACCTACCGCCCCGATTTGGCGGTGCTCATTGGCCGCTGGGGCTACCAGGCCGCCGAGGCCGAGCTGCCCGCCGAGTATGCCCGCCTGGAGGCCACCGCCCTGGCGCACGGGGCGCGGCACTGGCTTCAGGACATCCGCCGCCGCTCGCTCAACTACCCCAAAACCTCGCGCTGGCTGCTGACCGAGTTTTTCCCGGATATGGCCCGGCGGCTGGGCGGGCAGCTGCGCGTGGCCTACCTGGTGAGCCCGGCCTTGCAGGCCCACATCTATGCCGAGCCCACCTTCGTGCCGCTCGAAGCCTACGCGGGCCGGCCTTTCGCGGTGGGTTTTTTTGGGGATGAGGGCGCGGCCATTGAGTGGCTGCTGAGCCCGTAGTCAAGGCGGTTTGGGTTATTATATTTGAGCAGTAAGGTGCGGGGCTTGCCCCCGCCCATCGCTGAACAATTCGCACCTGTTTCGTTCAATGAAGGGCGGAGGCAAGCCCCACACCCTACTGCTTTTTCGATGACCAGTTACTCATGTCACTTCGCCGATTTATCTCCGTGAGCAGAGTAGCAGGGAGCTGGCTGGCACTGTTGGTAACATTAGGCCTAGTGCTTAGTCAGGCAAATAAGTTGCCCTAATTTTCTGATAGTGTCGGTCGAGTTTGACGCGCGCTTTTTCCAGGGTGAATTGCCATTTTACGGTGGCCCGCGCCGCATTACGCTCGGCCACGCAAACGGCAATATGGGCGGTGAGTTCGTCCTGGGTGGGGATGCGCTGGTGCAGGCACTGGCGGGCGATGGCCGAGAGTTCAAGTTCGACCATGTTGAGCCAGGAGGCGTTTTTCGGGGTGTAATGCCCTTCGAAGCGGGCGGCCAGGGCACGGGCCTGCACCGCGGGCAAGTGTTGGTAAAAAACGGCGTCGGTATGCGTGTTGAGATTGTCTTGCACCAAGATAATTTTCTCGGCCTGCGGGTAGTAGGCGGCCAGTTGCTGCATGAAGCGGCAGTAGTCGGCCCCGGTGCGGCGGGCCGAGACCTCGACCAGGCGCTGACCGGTGCCCGGCTCAAAGGCGGCCAGCAGGCAGGCCGTGCCCTGGCGCACGTAGGTGCTGCTTTCCCGCCGGGGCCGCCCGGCTTTGGCCGGTTGCTCGTCTACGGCGGGCTGGGCGGGCACCGCCGGCAGCGGTTCGACGGGCTGGGCGTGGAGCACGCAGGGCCGCTCATCGAAGCAGACGACGGGAAAACGCGGGTCATAGGCCCGCTCATACACGGCCAGCACGTCTTCCATGCGCGCCACGAAGGCCGCGTTCATCGCCCCCAGGCACCAGTGCTGCTGGCGGTGGGGCTGCAATTCGTTTTTTTGAGCACCTGGCTCACCGTCTCGTGCGAAATGGCTTCCACCAGGCACAATTCCACGGCTTTATCAGCCAGCAGACGCAGGGTCCAGCGGCTGTGGCCCACCGGGGCCGGCGTGCAGGCCAAGGCGGTGAGGGCGGCCCGCTGGGACCCGTCGAAGCGCGGGGGCGTACCGCTACGCGGGGCCTCGGCCAGCGCAAATTGCCAGCCGCCCGCTTCGTAGCGGCGGCGCAGTTCACTGATGGTCTGCCGGCTCAGGCCGACGGCCTTACCCGCCGCCTGTTGGCCGATGCCAGTAGCTAAGGCCAGCAGGGCCTGGGCGCGGCGCACGGCCCGCACTGAGCGGCAGCCCGTGCGGGTGAAGTTTTCCAGGGCGGCCTGGTCGGCGGCCGGTAAGGCGAAAGAAGTGATTGGTCGGGCCATACTAGGCTAACCTAAACTGCCTGCATTCTGTTAGTCAACTTCGCTGACTAAGCACTAGTGGCCCCGGCTGGGGCCCGCGCCCAGGCACCAGGGGTAGGGGTTCATATTGAAGACGCGCCGGCGCCGGGCACTATCTCAACCCACATTTTTCTGGATGGTCCTCCACAGAAAGGCCCGTTCCCAGTCTTTTACGTGGACGGGCAGCGTCTCGACTCAGCGGCCGTTACCAAAGTCACTCCTGCTGATGTGAAGAGCATTTCAGTTTTAAAGGATTTTGACGCCCGCCTATTGGGGCCCGAGGAGGGCCGGCGCGGGGTACTATTTATCACTACCAAAGCCGGCCAGCACACGCGCGCCGTGCGCGCCTTCAACCGCCGGCTGAAACGGCTGAGCCGCCGCCAACCCTAACGCCCGCCGTCCCGGCCGAACTACCGGCCTACCCCCGGCGTTGGCCCAAGCGGACGTAACTTGTCTCGGCGCGGGCCGCAGCGGCGTCCGCTTTTTTCTTAGCCTATGACGATGGTAGCGGACCGGCCGGCAGCCGGGGTTTCTTCGACTGACTTTCCGGCCCTGGCCCAGGTGCGGGCCGAACTGGAAGCCTACAAGCGCAAGTTTTATCTGAGCCTGCTGGTGCGCGGCGGCCTGGTGGCGGCGGCCCTGCTGCTGAGCTTGTTCGTGGTGTTCAACACGTTGGAGTATTTTCTGTACCTACCCCCCGTGGTGCGGGCGGGGCTGCTGTTTGGCTTTCTGGCCCTGGTGGTGTACGCGGTGGGGCGCTGGCTGTGGCAGCCGCTGGCCGCGCTGGCCAACCTGCGCCGCCTGCTCAGCGACGAGCAGGCGGCCCGACAGGTGGGCGACTTGTTTCCGCAGGTGCAGGACCGCCTCCTCAACGCCTTGCAGCTGCAAGGCCAGGCGCGCGGCAACGAGCTGCTGCTGGCCAGCCTGGAGCAGCGCGCCGCGCAGCTGCAAGGCGTGTCGTTTGCGCAAGGCATTGACATTCAGCAGCAGAGCCGGCCGCTGTGGAAGTACGTGCTCCCCCCCCTGGCGGTGCTGCTGCTGGCGCTGGCGTTTTTCCCGAGCTTTATTACGCAGCCCACCAGCCGCATCTGGCACTACCAGCGCCACTACTCGCGGCCCGCGCCGTTCGATTTTGTCATCAAGAATAAGAGCCTGACGGTCTTTAAAGGCGAGAGCTTTACGCTGGAGGTGGCCGTGGCGGGCAAGGCCGTGCCCGCCAGCCTGAGCCTGCTGGCGGCGGGCGGCCCCGACCGGCCGCTGGCCAAAGTGCCGGGCCGGGCCGGCGAGTTTCGCTACACCTTCGAGCAGCCCGCCGGCGACGTCACGTTTCAGCTCAGCGGCGCGGGCTTCGTGTCGGATGAGTATCACCTGACGGTGCTGGAGCGGCCCGATTTGCGCGACTTCACAATGCGGGTTTCCTACCCCCCCTACACCGGCCGGCCCGCCGAAACCATCCGCAACGGCGGCAACCTGACCGTGCCCGAGGGCAGCCAACTGCGCTGGGAGTTCAGCACGGCCGCCACCGAGGCGCTGGCGCTACGCTTCGACAACCCCGCCGAACTAGTGCAGGCCAGCCACCAGGGCGACAGCTTCGTGGCCGAGCGCCGGGCGCTGCGCTCGCAGCCCTATCTGGTGCAGCTGCGCAACGCGGCCAGCGCTAATGCCAACCCCATCAGCTACCAGCTCACGGTGGTGCCCGACGCCTACCCCACCCTCACGGTGGAAGCCTTCGCCGACACCACCGCCCAGCGCTACCTGGCCGTGGGCGGCACCGCCACCGACGACTACGGCCTCACGGCCCTGCGCCTGCACTACGCCGTGCAGCGCGCCGGCACCAACCAGAACGCCAAACTCTTAACTTTTAACTCTAAACTCTTACCTCTCCCCACGGGCGCGGGCGGCACCTACGCCTACACTTGGAACCTGGCCGCGCTGAACTTGCAGCCCGGCGACCGGCTGGAATATTTTGTGGAAGCTACTGATAATGACGGCATTCATGGGCCGAAGAGCACGCGCTCGCGGCCCCTGGAATACCGCCTGCCCAGCCGCCGCGAGCTGGATAAGCAGCTGGCTTCGCAGGCTACGTCGGTGGCCAGCCAGCTTAGCTCGGCGGCCAAGCAGAGCAAGCAGTTGGAGCGCGAGCTGGCCCAGAGCCAGGACAAGCTCAAGACCAAGCGCGACCTGAGCTTTCAGGACCGCAAGCAGCTCGAAGACATGCTCGACCAGAAGCAGCAGCTCGACCAGCAGATGCAGCAGATGCAGCAGAAATTCGAGCAATTGCAAAAGCAGCAGGACCAGCAGAGCCCCAAAAGCGAGGAAATGGCCAAGAAGGCTGAGGAGCTGAAAAAGCTCATGAACGACCTGCTCGACCCCGAAACCAAGAAGCTCTACGACAAGCTGCAAAAGCTGCTGGACCAGCAAAAGCAGCCCGACGCCGAGATGCAAAAGCTGCTGCAACAGCTCGAAAACAAGGAAAATACCTTGCAAAAAGAGCTGGACCGCGCGCTGGAAATGTTTAAGCAGATGCAATTTGAGCAAAAGGCCGAGCAAACCGCTGACCGCCTGGAGCAGCTGGCGAAAGAGGAAGAGAAATTAGCCGAAAAAACCGCCGAGAATGACAAGGAAAACCCCGCCAACCAGCTCAACAACAAGGAGCAAGGAACCAAGAACCAGGGACTCCAAAAAGAGCAGGCCCAGAAGCGCCAGGAGTTTGAGGAGTTGAAAAAAGACCTCGCCGACCTCAAGCAGCAGGACAAGGAAATGGGCGACCAGAACGACTTGGACGAGCAGAAGCCCGACCAGCAGCAAACCGACCAGGACCTGCAGGACGGCGAGCAGCAGCTGAGCAAAAACCAGAACAAAAAAGCCAGCCAGAGCCAGAAAGCTGCCGCCGAGCGGATGAAGAAGATGGCCAAGAAGATGAAGGACCAGATGAGCGACGACGAGCAGCAGAAGGCCCAGCAAAACATCGATGACCTGCGCGACATCTTGGATAACCTGGTGACGCTCAGCTTCGACCAGGAGAAACTGATGAAAGACTTCCGGGCCGTGGACCAGAGCGACCCGCGCTTCGTGCAGCTCGGCCAGACGCAGCGCAAGCTGCGCGACGACGCCAAAATCATTCAGGACTCCTTGTATGCGCTGGCCAAGCGCGAGCCGCGCATTCAGAGCTTCGTGACCCGCGAGGTGGGCGAGATGAACGGCCGCATGGACGAGTCATTGACCCACATCAAGCAGCGCGACGTGCCCCGCGCCACCGCCACCGAGCAGCAGGCCATGACCAGCATCAACAACCTGGCCCTCATGCTTTCTGATGCGCTCAAGCAGATGCAGCAGGACTTGCAGCAGATGCAGGGCAAGGGCCAGGGGCCACCCCAGCCCGGCAGCGGCAAAGGCAAGAAAAAAGGCAAGGGCAGCTCGCCCGGCCCCGGCAGCCTGGGCAAGATGCAGCAGCAGCTCAACGACCAGATTCAGCAGCTGCAACAGAGCGGCAAAACCGGGCGCGCCCTCTCGCAGGAGCTGGCCCGCCTGGCCGGCCAGCAGCAGATGCTGCGCCAGGCCATGCAACAGATGGACCGCGGCCAGCCCGGCGGCAAGCCGGGGGGTAAGGACGGCCAGGGCGGCAAGGATGGCAAAAACGGCGAGAAGGACGGCCAGGGCGGCAGCGGCAACGCCGCCGAGATGAAGAAAATGATGGAGCAGACCGAAACCGACCTCGTGAATAAGCGCCTCACCGAAGAAACCATTCAGCGCCAGCGCCAGATACTGACGCGGATGCTCGAAGCCGAAAAATCGGCCCGCGAGCGCGACCAGGACACCAAGCGCGAGGCCCAGGCCGCCCAAAACCACCCGCCCGTTTTTCCGCCCGCATTCAACAAATACAAGCCCGCCGGCCAGGAGCAGCAAACCGAAATCTTGCGTCGGCAGCAACCCACGTTGACGCCTTACTATCAGCAGAAAGTAAGTGAATATTTCCAAAAAAACCAGTAAGTAAACCGTAACCTTACCTATACCCGTACGTAGAGGCGGGTTGCTACCCCCCGGTGCGCGGGCAAGGTGGGGCCAAGTGGCCGAAAACCACTGGCCTACGCGATTACCCGCGTTTTTACCCCTCGTTCTATATTTCTGCCGCTCTGCTTGCTGCCCCGCTCCATTATTTACTCGCCCTTCCTGTATGAAGCAAGTTAAAATTCAGATTCCATCGCTCGTGGAAAATATTCGCGTCGTGGAGAGCTTCATTGACAACTCCAAAGACACGTTTCAGATTGAGGATGACATCTATGGCAACATCATGGTGGCGGTGACGGAAGCGGTAAATAATGCTATTCGCCACGGCAATAAGTTCGACAAAGACAAGAACGTGTACCTCTCGCTCTACGTGAACCTCAATCAGCTCAAATTTGAGATTGAGGACGAAGGCGCGGGTTTTGACTTCAATAATCTCGAAGACCCCACGGCTCCCGAAAACCTGGAGAACCCCGGCGGACGCGGTATTTTTCTCATTCGCCACCTGGCCGATGAGGTCGAATTTAGCAAGGAAGGCCGCCGCCTGGAGCTGACCTTTGCCCTGCACCCCAGCACCGAAATCCCCGAGCAAGCCGCCGCATGAGCGTAGCTACCACCGCCGGCGTGCGCTATTTTGAAGCGCCGGGCATCGAGTTTGTCGTGGAAGACGTGCCCGAGTTTGGCCTGCACGACGCCGAGGACCTCGTGGCCTGGGTCGAGCGCATCGCGGTGGTGCATGACTACCGCATCGCGCAGCTCACCTTCATTTTTTGCTCGGATGACTACCTGCACAAGCTGAACGTGGAATACCTGGACCACGACACGCTCACCGACGTCATCACTTTTGACAACGCCGACGACGCGGAGGTGCTGGAGGGCGACATCTTCATCAGCGTGGAGCGCGTGGCCGACAATGCCAAAGACCTGACTATCAGCTTTCGCGATGAGCTGCACCGCGTCATGATTCACGGCGTGCTGCACCTGCTGGGTTACCACGACAAGGACTTGCTGAGCCAGACGGCCATGCGCCGCAAGGAGGACTACTGCCTGTCGCTGCGCACTTTTTAGGGGGTAGGGCGCATAGTACTGGTATGAGTATCGCGCTTTCCCGCCTGCCCGGCGATTTTCTGGATTATTACCTCGGGCAGGGCTATTACCGCATGGGGCAGAACCTGTTCACCTGCGAGTTCCTACCCCTCGATACGGGCCTATATACCACGCATTGGCTGCGCCTGGCGGTGGCCCACGTGGCCTACGGCCCCAAGCAGCGCCGCCTGTTTCGGCTCAACGAGCGGTTTGGGGTGGCCGCCCGGCCTTTCCAGCTCACGCCCGAATACGAGGCGCTGTACGCGCGCTACTACGGGTCGATTGACTTCGACACCAACCCCTCGCTAGCCGACCTGCTGTTGGATGGCGGCACGCACAACGTGTTCGATACCAGCGTGCTGGAAGTGCGCGACGGCGAGCGGCTCATTGCGGCCGGCGTTTTCGACAGCGGCACCGACACCATTGCGGGCATCGTCAATTTTTACGACCCCAGCTACCACAAGCACAGCCTGGGCAAGTACCTGATGCTGCTCAAATTGGAGCACGCCCGCCGCCACCAGCTGGCGTATTACTACCCCGGCTACCTGGTGCATAACTATCCCAAGTTCGACTACAAGCTTTTTGCCTGCCCGGCCGCGACGGAGGTTTTCAATGCCCGCACTCACCAGTGGCGGCCTTTTAGCTGGGATGAGGTCAACCGGCAGGCCGCCGACCTGCTGGCCGAGCGGCAGGCGCGGGATTTAGCGGAAGAGGCGGAGTAGGATAATAAAAGGCTGTTTTATCTTGCTCTTCGGGGTGCCTTGTCGCCCAGAGTTGTTACGTTCTGGCGGGTGCCTCACCCCCTGACCCCCTCTCCGAAAAGGAGAGGGGACACCGGAAATGCAAAAGAGGTTAAAATTTGGGCTTAATTCACTTCTATTCAAAGCATTAGAGCAGAACCCAATGCCGCCTTTTCTAAACCGGTGTCTCCTCTCCTCTTCGGAGAGGGGGTCAGGGGGTGAGGTGCCCGCCAGAACGACTCGCCTGCGGGGGCTTCCGTAAGTTGCTGAGCCAGTTGGAAGAGCGGGGGTAGGGAAGGTTTCGTGAGGCCCTGAGAATTATGTTGCGGCCGCCTGCGTTGCTACGGACTTAGGCCGCGGGCAGCTCCTTCCAGGCGGGCGTATCTTTGCGGAACCTGGTTTTAACCTTGCGAAACCTTGCGCTATGTTCTCCGATACTGAATACGACCTGATTGTGGTGGGCGCGGGCCACGCCGGCTGCGAAGCCGCCGCCGCCGCCGCCAACCTGGGCTCGAAAGTGCTGCTGGTGACGATGAACATGAATACCATCGCCCAGATGTCGTGCAACCCCGCGATGGGGGGGGTAGCGAAAGGCCAGATTGTGCGCGAAATCGACGCGCTCGGCGGCCAGTCGGGCCTCATCACCGACCGCACCATGATTCAGTTTCGGATGCTGAACCGCTCCAAAGGCCCCGCCATGTGGAGCCCACGCGCCCAAAGCGACCGCATGCGCTTCGCCGAAGACTGGCGCATGACGCTGGAGCAGATTCCGAACGTCGATTTCTGGCAGGAAGCCGTGACTGGTTTGCTCGTTGAAAACGGTGCCTGCGTGGGCATTACCACCGCGCTGGGCATCGAGTTTCGGAGCAAAACGGTGGTGCTGACGAATGGTACCTTTCTCAACGGCCTCATTCACATTGGCGAGAAGAACTTTGGGGGGGGTAGGGCCGCGGAGAAGAACAGCCGCGGCCTCACGGAGCAGCTCGTGGAGCTGGGCTTCGAGGCCGGGCGCATGAAAACCGGCACGCCGCCCCGCGTGGACGGCCGCTCGCTCGACTACTCCAAGATGGAAGTGCAGGACGGCGACGCCAACCCGAGCCGCTTCTCGTACCTCGACACGCCGCCGCTCACCGGGCAGCGCCCGTGCTACATCACCTACACCAACGAGCGGGTACACAACATCCTGCGCGAAGGCTTTGAGAAATCGCCCATGTTTCAGGGGCGCATTAAGGGGCTGGGGCCGCGCTACTGCCCGAGCGTGGAGGACAAAATCAACCGCTTCGCCGACAAGGACCGCCACCAGATTTTTGTGGAGCCCGAAGGCTGGAGCACCGTGGAATGCTACGTGAACGGCTTTTCGAGCAGCTTGCCCGAAGATGTGCAGTACCGCGCTCTGCGCGAAATCGCGGGCTTTGAGAAGGCCAAGATGTTCCGGCCCGGCTACGCCATTGAGTACGACTTCTTCCCGCCGACGCAGCTCACTAATACGCTCGAAACCAAGCCGGTGCGCAACCTCTGGCTGGCGGGCCAGATAAACGGCACCACTGGCTACGAGGAGGCTGCCTGCCAGGGCCTGATGGCCGGCATCAACGCCCACCAGCGCGCCCACGACAAGCCTGCCTTCACGCTACGGCGCGACGAGGCCTACATCGGCGTGCTCATCGACGACCTTATCAACAAAGGCACCGACGAGCCCTACCGCATGTTCACGAGCCGCGCCGAGCACCGCATTATGCTGCGCCAGGACAACGCCGACCTGCGCCTCACGCCGCTGGGCCACGCCTTGGGCCTGGCCAGCGACGAGCGCCTGGCGCGGGTGCGCCAGAAGGAAGCCGACACCGCCGCCGCGCTGGCCGTGCTGGCCAATTTCGGCATCGAGCCAGCCACGATTAATGGCTTTTTAACTGAAAAAGGCTCGGCCGAGATTCACGAGAAAACCCGCGCCCTCAACCTGCTGCGCCGGCCCAATATCGAGCTGCCCGAGCTGGCCGCCGCGCTGCCCGCGCTGGCCGCGAAGCTGGCCGCGTTCAGCGCCGATGCCCAGGAGCAAGCTATTATTCAGACCAAGTACGAGACGTATTTGCAGAAGGAGCAGCAGCAGGCCCAGCGCATGCGTGAGCTGGAAGACTTCCGCATTCAGGGCCGCCTCAACTACGGGGCCATGCCCGCGCTCAGCCACGAGGCCCGCGAAAAGCTGCTCAAGATTCAGCCCGAAACCCTGGGCCAGGCCAGCCGCATCAGCGGCGTGAGCCCGGCCGACGTATCGGTGCTGATGGTGTACCTCAATAGATAATTATGAATTGTAAATTATGAATTATGAATTGGGTAAGAGCGTTTTAATATCCGCCGCAGCCCGGTTTTTAATTCATAATTTCTACTTCATAATTTATAACTGCTGTTACGCAACGGGGAGTAGCGCGAACGTTGTAGTTCGCGTTCCCGCGCCGTTAAAGCCATTGTAACGGCGCAGGGACGCGAACTACAAAGTTCGCGCTACTCCCCGTTACCATCTCGAATAAGATAGTGCGTAACAGCAGTTTATAATTCAACCGAGTGAACGAGTTACTAGAAAGTTGCCCGGTATGCGGCGGCACCGATTTGCCCGCCAGGCTGCAAGTGCAGGACAAGTCGGTGAGCCAGGAGACGTTTACCATTCAGCAGTGCGCGGGCTGCGGCTTGCAGTTCACCAACCCCCGGCCCGACGCAGCTAGCATTGGGCAATACTATGAGTCAGCGGCTTACGTATCGCACAACTCAGGGGCGCGGGGCCTGGTGAACCGCGTGTACCGGATGGCGCGCTTCTTCACCATGCGGCGCAAGGTGGCCCTCATCACGAAGCTGAATGGGGGTAGGGCGGGGAACTTGCTCGACTACGGCTGCGGCACGGGCCACTTTTTGGCGCGGGCCAAACGCGCAAGCTGGCAGGTAACGGGCCTGGAGCCCAACCCCGGCGCGCGCCAGGCCGCCGCCGCCCGCGTGGGCCAGCCCATGCTGGAGGCGAACGCGCTGGCCGCCCTACCCCCCGCCAGCTTCGACATCGTGACGCTGTGGCACGTGCTGGAGCATGTGCATACTCTCAACGAAACCCTGGCCCAGCTGGTGGCGGCGCTAAAGCCAGCCGGCCGGCTGCTCATCGCGGTGCCCAACCCCGACAGCCTCGACGCCCAGCACTACCGCCACGACTGGGCTGCCTATGACGTGCCGCGCCACCTCTACCATTTCGTGCCCGACACCATGCGACGGCTGCTGGCCCGCCACGGCCTGCGCATCGCTGAGTCCCTACCCCTGCCGCTCGATGCCTACTACGTGAGCATGCTGAGCGAGCAGCTGCGCGCGCCCGCCCAAGGCACCGCGCCGCTGGCCATGCTGCGGGCCGGCTGGCGCTCGAACCAGCACGCCGCTCAAAATGGCGGGCACTATTCGAGCGTGCTCTACGTAGCGGAACGGGCCGCCGGCTAGCTTGGGCCGCCGCAACGGCAGCGGTTATTTTTGCCCAGTTTTTCCGCCGCTTTTTTGCTGATGAGTTTTCACGCTGCTTTTCGTTCGTTGTGGAGTAAGGGGGGGGGTAGGGCCTCCGGGCTAAGCGCGGGCGCGCTGGCGGCGCTGCTGGCGCTGGGCAGCTGCGCGGCCATCAGCTCGCCGCAGGGCGGCCCGCGCGATAAAACGCCGCCGCACCTCATTGCTACCTCGCCCGACAGCGCCGCCCGCAACGTGAAGCAGCAGTTTATCAAGCTCACGTTTTCGGAGGCTATTCAAGTGAAAGAGCTGCCTAAAAACCTGCTCATTACCCCGCAGCTGCCGCCCGACAACCCGTATTCGGTGCGCCCGGACCGCGACGCGGTGACGCTGCTCTTCAAAAAACCACTGGAGCCGAACACGACCTACTCGTTCAACTTCCGCAAGGCTATCGTGGATGCCAACGAGAGCCTGCCGGCCAAGTATGAGGCCCTGAGTTTCAGCACCGGCGCCACCCTCGACTCGGGCGTGGTGCGCGGCAGCGTGGTGGACCTGCTCACGAGCCGCCCCGCCAAAGACGCCGTGGTGGGCCTCTACCGCACCACCGACACGGTGGGCGTGCGCCGGGGCCAGCCCTACTACCTCACCCGCACCGACGACAAGGGCCAGTTTAAGCTCAATTTCGTGCGCACCGCGCCCTACGATATCTACGCCTGGGTCGATAAGAACAACAACGGCCGCTTCGACGACGGCGAGAAAATCGCCTACCTGCCCGCGCCGCTGCTGGTCAGCGACACCACCGCGCCGCGCACCCTGGTGCTGGTGCGGCCCGACCGCCTACCCCCCCGCCGCACCAGCCTCGAAACCACCGCCCTCCAGGCCCGCCTGTCCTTCAACGAAGGCCTGCGCACCGCCACGCTTTCCTCCCTGGCACCCGCCGCCGATGCCCAGGCCCAGGCCGCCGTGCAGGCCGCCACCGAGCTCACCAACCAGGCCCACTCACTGCTTATCTATAAAACGCCGGCCCTCGGCGATGGCCGCTATTTGCTGGCCGTGAGCGACAGCGTGGGCAACGCGCGGAGCGACACGCTCAACCTGCGCTTCCCGGTGCCCACGGCGGCGGGCAAGAAAACGCCGCCGGCCGGCACTATTCTGGTGGGCGGCGCGCGCTCGGTGTACCGCGAGGGGCAGGTGAAATTCCGGTTTCCGGTGCCGGTGCTGCTGGTGTCGGGCAAGAGCCCCGGCACGCTTACCGAAGACTCCATCAAGACCCACGCCCTGCGCGTGCCGGCCGAAGCCAGCCTCAGCCCCGACCGCACCGTGCTGACGGTGAGCATCGATACCAAGGCGCTGAAAACGGTCGAAATCCGCCTCGACACCACGGCCATCGTGGCCGTGACGGGCCAGAGCCTGCTGCTGCGCCGGCCGGTGCGCCTGGCCGTGACCGACCAGGACCCGAGCGGTATTATTCTGGGCACTATCACGAGCAAGACGCCGCAATTCGACCTGCAGCTGCTCAACGACCAGTTTCAGGTGATAGCGCAGCTGCGCTCGCCGCGCGGCACCTACCGCTTCGACCACCTTGCGCCCGGCAAATACCGCCTGCGCGCCCTCCTCGACCAGGATGGCGACGGCCACTGGCGCGGCGGCGACCCCAACCTGCGCCTGCCCGCCGAGCCCATTTACCTCTACCCCAAAACCCTGGAGGTGCGCGCCGGCTGGGAAGACGAGGAAAACCTGAGCTTTTAGGCAATTCGCAGTGCCTTCCAGGTTCTGCGGGGGGTAGGGATGCAAAGTAGTTTCCGGGTTGATGCACGGGGCGGGCTGCCGGTTTTTCACCGGCTGTCCGCTCGCCGTGCGCGCCGCTCGTTCTGGCGAAGAGCGGACAGCCGGCGAAAAGCCGGCAGCCCGCCCTGTACACCGACTTGGCGACTGCTCTAAAAGCACTTTATCCCCTGAGTAGCAGCCCACAACTGGCCCAAATTGTATAACTACTACCTAACCGCGGCTTACTACGAAGCAATTTTGGGTGATTTCGGGGAATTACGTGCATAAACGGCCTCAACTTTCCGGTTGAGGCCGTTTCGCATTGGGAATGGTGGATAACTCACCTGCATTTCCAGTTACTGAGGCCGGTTTTTACCCTTTATCCACTAGTTATCCACCAGGTTTCCCACAGCCGGCTCATCGGGCCGGCTTTTTTGTGGATAACCTTGGGGAAAGCCACTGCCGAACGGTGGATAAAATGCGGACAAGTTTTTTTGGTAATGTGGCTCGGCAAGCAGTTCGCCGGCGCTGTGGATAACCGTGGATAACTCGGCCCGCCTACGAACACTATTCACACTGCCTACCCCCTGTGGATTGTGGAAACGTGGATAACCCCTGTGAATAGTGGAAAACTCAGTTAAGTTCTTAATCAACAGGCCAATGATATGCACATTGCCTGTGGAAAGCCGGTGCATAAGCCCGTAGTTGTGCACCTCTTATCCACGCTGTGGACAACTCGCCAATGTTATCCACTTATCCACTGCCCTGATGGATGGAAATAGAAAAGGGATTTTTAAAAAAGAAATTAATTCACAATTTAAGTTTGTGGAAAACTTCGGGCTGGCCGATTCCCTACCCCCCTCGGGCCAGGCCAACCCTGGGCGGCGGCCGGCCGTTGAAAAGTGCCCGCGGCTGCTCGCGGCCCGCTCGCCCCCGCCCCACCTAATGCCCTTCGATTACGACCTGGATTTTGCCGCCACCGACTTTCGGGCGCACCCCGAGCTATACCGCGTGGGCAAGGGCGAGCAGGGCGTGCTGCTGGTGCAGCCCTACAAGGGCGAAATTCTGCCTCACTGGCGCTTCAAGGATGCGGCGGCGGCCCGCGAGTCGTCGGCGGCCATCTGGGCGCTCTTCGAGGCTTATTTGCAGGCCGGGGACTTTGTGGGGGCCGACATGGCGCGCAAGTTTTTGCAGATGGGCTTCACCCGCGCCCGGCGCTACGCCAACCACGCCGGCGGCAAGAAGTACGCCGGCCCCGTGCCCGCCGACAAAAAAGGCCAGAGCGGTGCCCACGGCCGCGCCGAATTGCCCCGTAATCCCCACCCCGATGTGGATAAAGTGGAAGCCGCCGCCATTTTCAAAGCCAAGTGGGACGAGGCCAAAGCCCTGCCCGACTACCAGCGCCAGAAAGCCTTATTTGAGGAAAAATATGGAAACTAAAAGACTATGGACTGTAAGTCCATAGGTTTAAGGGCGAATGAAATTCGGCGGTTTCGGCTAAAGCCGACTGAAAGCCAGCTACTAAAGTAGGTTATTCCAGAATGAAATTCTCGTCCCCGTTGGGCTGGTCTTTGTGATGGTTTAAATACGCCTCCAAGATGTCATCCGTGATATTTCCTACGCTCCACGCTCCGTAGCCAATACCCCAAAAATGCCCGCCCCAATACCGACGCTTGAGTTCGGGAAATTCCTGCAACAGGAGCTTGGCGCTTCGTCCTTTTAGCCGGCGCATGAGGTCACTCACACTCAAGAAAGGCGGATACGACACATGTAGATGAATATGGTCTTTGCTCACCACCCCTTTGAGAATCAGGGCAAAAGCACCAAAAGGTAAGTTAGCGACCTTTGGGGATGGAAGAAGAAGTAGCGGATTTCTTTTGGCAGGTAACGGACTATCGGGTGGAGGGGCGCTGTCTACACGAGCTAAGCGATATTATTTGGCTGGTGCTATGCGGCTTACTGGCTGATTGCGAAGATTTTGAGCAGATTTATGATTACGCCTGCGACAAACAGGCCGTGCTCGCTCAGTTTCTGAGCTTGCCCGCCGGCATCCCCTCGTCTTATACGTTGCAGCGCGTGTTCAGCCGCCTGAATCCCGTCGAACTTGAAGCCAGCCTCACCCACTGGGGGCAGGACATTATGCGGGTCCTGGCTGGGCAGCAGCTGGCCATCGATGGCAAGCAGGTGCGCGGCACCTGCCTGCCCGGCCAGCGCCAGGCCAGCGTGCAGCTGGTCAGCGTCTGGGCGACCGAACAGCGCCTATGCCTGGCCCAGACCCAAGTGGCCAGCAAAGCCAACGAACTCGTGGCCATCCCCCAAGTGCTCGACCTGGTGGAGGTAGCCGGCAGCGTGGTGAGCATCGATGCCATCGGCTGTCAGCGCGCCATTGCCACGACGCTGGTCGAGCGCCGGGCTGATTATGTGCTGGCCCTCAAGCAGAACCAGCGGACCCTCTTCGAGCAAGTGCAGGCCCACCTTGCCCCGCTACTGCGGCAGGAGCCGGCCTTTGTGAGCCGCGAAAAAGACCACGGCCGCGGCGAG
Organism: Hymenobacter psoromatis; assembly: GCA_001596155.1. Taxonomy (NCBI): domain Bacteria; kingdom Pseudomonadati; phylum Bacteroidota; class Cytophagia; order Cytophagales; family Hymenobacteraceae; genus Hymenobacter; species Hymenobacter psoromatis. Next base: position 3,314,903 of record CP014771.1, read on the forward strand.
GAACGCCGGGTATGGGTGAGCCGGAACCTGAATCTGGTGGAGGAAGCTGCCGAGTGGGCGGGCCTGGCGGCGGTGGTCTGCGTGCAGACCCGGCGCTGGCAACAGGGGCGGGAGCAGCACAGTACGCGCTACTACCTGAGCTCGCTGGCGCAAGCGAGTGCGGGCGAGTTGGCGGGCTATGTGCGCGGGCACTGGGGCATCGAAAACGACCTGCACTGGCACCTGGATGTCACCTTTGCCGAGGATGCCTGCCGGGTGCGCCAGGGCCACGCCCCGCGCAACCTCTCTACCCTACGCAAGCTGGCTCTCACCCTCTTACGACGTGAGCCAACGAAGATGAGTCTGCCACGCAAGCGCAAGAAAGCGGCTCGCGATGATGACTACCTCCGACAATTGCTCCGCCAGCTAGCTCCACAGCCCCCAGACGCTAACTAACCGTTTGGTGCTTTTGCCCTGCTTTGAGAATCTGCACATCCAACGTATTACAGGTTTGCCGCAACAAGTCCCGACAACGCAGTTGCACCTCCCCCACCAAGACTTTGTAGCGGTACTTCGTGCTCCAGACCAAATGCACATCTAGCTTATGAACCGAGTGACTACCTGTGCGCTGCTTCATGCCGCAAAGCTACCCAACTGCCAAAAGGGAGTAGCAACTAAAGTCTTGCCCTAAAGGGCATAGTTTTAACTAGCGTACCTGAAAAGTAAAAAATCCGTCTGTCATTGCGAGCGCAGCGCGGCAATCGCACCAGAACGAAATCGTTCGGGTGTCGTTTTGGTGCGATTGCCGCGCTGCGCTCGCAATGACAGACGGGTGTGGCCCGGCTACCTTTGCACCAACTTTAAACTCCCTATCCCCCATGAGCACCCCGACGACGACCCCCAGCAGCATCGAGGAAAACGAAATTATCCTGGGCACCGGCATGGGCCCGCTGCGCTTCGGCACCACGATGGACGAGGTGCGCACCCTGGTGGGTGAGCCCGAGGAAATCGACGAGTCGGAAGACGAGGACGAGTTTGAGCACCAGGCCTGGAACTACTACGAGGACGACCACCTGCTTTCGCTCTACTTCGACCGCGAAGATGACTTCCGTCTCAGCTGCATCGAAACCGATAACCCCGGACTGCGTCTCTTCGGCGAGGTTATTTACGGCCAGCCGCTGGATAAAATAAAGGACCTGATGAAGCGCCACCACCAGGCCGCCCCCGAAGTGGAAACGATGGAAGGCGGCGAGGTACGCCTCTCCTACGAGAAGTCGATGATTGACATGTACTTCGAAGAAGGTTTGCTGCAATTCGTGAACTTCGGCGTCTTCATCAACGACGACCTGGAGGTGCAGTGGCCCAAGTAGGCCGTCTTGGCATTAGCCTGAAAGTTCCCCGGATTATCCACGAGGGTCAAAAGTTATCCACAAAAAGGCCGTTTTTGGCTGTGGATAAGTGGATAACTCGGTGAAGCAGGGATTATTCACCCGTTATCACCGCTTCACCTGGCCAAGGAGCCTAGCAAAAAAGCCAACCCTAACCGGGTTGGCTTTTTCGTGTCTGCTTATGGCTGGGGGAGGGGGGTAGGGGCTACCCCGCGAACGAGCGGAACAGCAGAAACAACAGCCCCGAGAGCACCATCGTGACGGGCAGCGTGAGCACCCAGGCCAGGGCAATGCTGCGCACCATTTCGGGGTTGATGTTCTTGACGCCGCGGCTGGCCACCATGCTGCCCGCGATGGACGAGGTGAGCACGTGCGTGGTGGAAGTGGGCAGGCCCGACTGCGTGCTAAGGCCAATCATGGCGGCCGCCACCAGCTCCGAGCTGGCGCCTTGGGCGTAGGTGAGGTGCTCCTTGCCGATGCGCTCGCCAATGGTTTTCACGATGCGCTGCCAGCCGATGGTGGTGCCGGCAGCCAGCGACAGCGACACCATGAGCAGCACCTGCCAGGGCGCGTAGTCGGTGAAGGTTTTCATCTCCTCGATGGCCTTGTTGTAGGCTTCGCGGTCGGCGGTGCTGATGCTTAGCTGGTCGGAGCCGAGCAACTGCTTGCCGCGGTTGGCGAGCAGCAGAATGTCGCGCCGAATCTCGAAGCGGGCCTGTTTGGGCAGGTCCGATACCTGGTTTTTGCCGGCGAATACGCGGTCGAGGTCGGCGGTTTGGGTGCGCACGGCGGCCAGCATCGCCTGGTCTTTGGCGCTGAGGCTATTGGCATCCAAGCGATTAACCACGTACTCGACCTTGGTGAGCGAGGCGCGCAGGTCGAGCGGGTTTTTGTTGACATCGAGGGCAAAGTGAATGGGCACGATGCCGATGAGAATCAGCATAATTAGCCCTACCCCCTTCTGGCCGTCATTGGAGCCGTGGAAGAAGCTCACCAGCGTGCAGGTGGTGATGAGCGTGAGGCGGATGAACAAGGGCGGCGGCTTGCGCTTGTGGGGCTCCTTGAACAGCGCTTTGCTCGGGAAAAACCGCTTGAGCAAAAACATCATCAGAATGGTGAAGGTGAAGCCCAGGATGGGGCTCAGCAGCAGCGCCAGGCCGCTTTCGCCGGCCTTGCCCCAGTTCACGGCCGCGCCCTGGCCGCCGGGCAGCAGCGAAAACGCAATCCCTACCCCCAGAATGGAGCCGATAAGCGCGTGCGACGACGACGACGGAATGCCGTAGTACCAGGTGCCCACGTTCCAGATGATGGCCGCCACGATGAGCGCGCCCACCATCGCAATGCCGTGGTACACGTTCTGGTCCACGAGGCTCTCCACGGGCAGCAAATACACGATGCCCATCGCCACGCCAATGCCGCCCGAAAAGACCCCGATGAAGTTCCAGAACGCCGACCACACCACCGCCACCCAGGGCCGCAGCGTGTTGGTATAAATAACGGTGGCCACGGCGTTGGCCGTGTCGTGAAAGCCATTCACGAATTCAAACGCGCAGGCTGCCAGCAAACAAGCAGCTAGCAGCAGCAACACGTGGGGTTCAAGTCCGAACATAAAGAGGAGCCAGAGTGGGTAGCCGGCCCGCAAAATTAGCTCCGTGTGAAGCTAGCGGCGTGTTACCGAATCATTACCGCAGATTTACCGGATTTAGCTTCGCTGTCCTTCGGTTCGTGGATACGCCCACTGCGCGGGCTGGCTCGCGTCTTCGCTGTTTTTATATCTTGATGCGCACTACTACGTCGGTGGCCCCGCCGAACAAGCCGTAGCCGCCCTGCACGTTGGAGCGCAGCGGCGCGGGCTCGGCAAAGGGGTTGTCGTTGGCCTCGCGGTAGCGCTACACCGACTGGTAGAAATCGTAGGTGCTGGCCGGGACGCTGCTCACCGTGAGTTCGAGGTAGGCCGGTGGGGGCGGGGCGGGCTGGTTGGAGGCATAGCCACCGCCGTAGTACAGCCAGATGGCACTGCTATACAGCAGACGCTGGCCCTGGCGGCCCGCGTCGCTCACGGGCATAACGGCGTTGGTGTTACTGGTCGAGGAAAGCGCGAAGCGGTTGAGGTTGATGGTGGGGCCATCCTTGCTGCGCAGGCTTTCATCCTCAAAAGCATAACCCCAGGGCCGGCCGGCCGCGTCGAGGGTCCTGGCGTAGGCCACGTAGTAATCGGTAGTGGCCGCCGGGTCGGGAATGGCGAACGATAACTGGCCGTAGTAAGGGGTAGAGAAGAAGTTATTATTGGCGGGTGGGGGCAGCGGCACGTAGCTGACCGCCTCCACGGCCGGCAGAGAGGGTAGGGTCATAGTCGCTTCCACGGCCTCCACGCCGGGCGCGCTGGCGCGCAGCAAGTACGCTTGGCCCGGCACGCCCACGTAGTTGCGCACCGGGATGTAAGAGCCGTAGCGGTCGTAGGTGGGCTGGCGGGCGAAGCGGCTGGTATCGGGCCGAAACTCTTCCACTATCTGCCCGTCGGCATCACGCAGCTCGATGGTAGCGTCGGTGCGGCCCGCAAAGTTTTTGTTGACCAGAATAGCCTGGCTGGTGCTGGCAAACGCGCTGCGCTCGCTGAAATACTGCTGGTAGCCGGCCGTGGGCGCCTGGTTGCTGAGCGTGTAGGTGAGCGCCAGGCGCGGCGTGTAGGCCGGCGGCGTCACGGTCACCACGCTTTCGCAGCCGGCCAGGGCCGCCAGGGCGAGCAGGAGTAAAGCAGTTTTCATGGGGCGGGTTGGGGCAAAATTATCGTAACCCCGGTAGGCGCTCAGGTAGAGCCAGTCGCGCGGGCTCACCTTCCAGTTGAGCTTGGCGTTGAGGTCGTAGAAATAATAGCCCAGCGAGCCGGCCTGATTTTCATTCTTGAGCTGCGCCTGAATGAGCGGCCGGGCCAGCACGTCGATATAAGTGCGCCGGGCCGAGACGATGAACGAGGCCACGTCTTTCTTAATCGGCCCTTCCAGCGTCAAGCGCGAGGCCACCAGGCTAATGGCACCTTCGCCATGCAGCGCCTGCATGTTGCCCTCCTTCATCGAAATATCGAGCACCGACGACAGCCTACCCCCATACCGCGCCGGAAAGCCGCCCTTTATCAGCTCCACGTTGTTCAAAGCATCGGCATTAAACACCGAGAAGAAGCCAAATAAATGCGCCGCGTTATACACCGGCGTGCCATCGAGCAGAATCAGGTTTTGGTCCGGCGAGCCGCCGCGCACATACAGGCCGCTGCTGCCTTCGCCGCCGCTCTGCACGCCGGGCAGCAGTTGCAGCACCTTCAGCACGTCGGTTTCGCCCATGAATTTGGGCAGGCTCTTGATTTGGGCGATGGGCACGTTGATGGTGCCCATGCGGGTGCTGCGCGGGCCGCGTTCGTCGGCGGCCTGGCGGTCGCCCACCACCTCCACGCCGGCCAGCTCGTTGGTGGCGGCAGGCAGCCGGAAGGTATGCTGCGCGCTGCCGGTGGCCGGCGCGGCCCAGCGCCCGCGCTCGTAGCCCAGGTAGCGCGCCTCTAGCCGCACTGAGTCGAGGCCCGCCGTGGGCACCGTGAGCGAGTAGAAACCGTAAGTATTGGTGGCAGTGCCCAGCCCGGTGCCGGCCTGCACCACGGCCACGCCAATGAGATTTTCGCCCGTGGCCAGGTCGCGCACGTAGCCGCTAAGCGTGACGTGGGCCGGCGGCGGGGGGGGTAGGGGCCTGCGCCTGCGCCAGGCGCAGCCCGCCGCTCAGCAGCAGCAAGCAATAGCGTTGTTTCACAGTAAAAAATATTAATATTTAAGTATTTATTAATAAAATAGGGGTAGAACTTGCTAGTGTGTACTTCTAATGAGCCGCAGCCTACCAAATAGGTTGTGTGTCCTACCCTCTCCATCACCCAGCTAGCCCGCGCAGCGGGCGTATCTGCGAAATCCGTTTAATTCGTTATAATCTGCGGTCTAACTTTGTTGCTTATGAGCAAGCCCGCTACCCCCGCTGAAAACCCGCAATTAAAAGATATTGTCGCCCACGCCCAGGAATACGGTTTCGTATTTCAGTCCTCCGACATCTACGGCGGCCTGGCCGCCGTGTACGACTACGGCCCCAACGGCGTGGAGCTGAAAAACAACCTCAAGCGCCTCTGGTGGGAAGCCATGACCCAGCTCCACGGCAACGTGGTGGGCATCGACGCGGCCATTTTCATGGACCCCCGCACCTGGGAGGCCAGCGGCCACGTGGCCGGCTTCAATGACCCGCTCATCGATAACCTCGACAGCAAGAAACGCTACCGCGCTGATGTGCTCATCGAGGACCGAGCCGCCGAATACGAGAAAGCCGGCGACCCAGCCCGCGGCGCGGCGCTCACCGCCGAAATGGGCCGATTGCTGACGGCCGGCGACCTGGCCGGCGTGAAACAGCTCATTCTGGACGAGAAAATCACGGACCCGCTCTCCGGCTCCGGCAAGTGGACCGACGTGCGCCAGTTCAACCTGATGTTCTCCACGCAAGGCTCGGCCGTGGACTCGGACGCGCCGCCGGTGTACCTGCGGCCCGAAACGGCGCAGGGTATTTTCGTCAATTTTCTGAACGTGCAGAAGTCGGCGCGCCTGAAGATTCCGTTTGGTATCGCGCAGATTGGCAAGGCGTTCCGCAACGAGATTGTGGCCCGGCAATTCATCTTTCGGATGCGCGAGTTTGAGCAGATGGAGATGCAGTTCTTCGTGCGCCCCGGCACCGAGGGCGAGTGGTACGACACTTGGAAGGCCGCCCGCCGCCGCTTCCACGAGGCCATCGGCCTACCCCCCGAAAAGCTGCGCTTCCACGACCACGACAAGCTGGCCCACTACGCCAAGGCGGCCGTGGATATCGAGTATGAGTTTCCCTTCGGCTTTAAAGAGATGGAGGGCATCCACTCGCGCGGCGACTTCGACCTGACCCAGCACCAGAACCTGAGCCGCAAGAAGCAGCAGTATTTCGACAACGACATTGACGAAACCACCGGCAAGCCTTACGGCAACTACGTGCCCTACGTGGTCGAAACCTCGGTGGGGGCCGACCGGCTGTTTCTCGCTACGCTCTGCCAAGCCTTTCAGGAAGAAGAGATTACCGAAGGCGACGGCGACGCGCAAACCACCAAAACCCGCACGTTCCTAAAGCTGCATCCGGCCCTCGCGCCCATCAAGGCCGCCATTTTCCCGCTGGTGCGCAAGGACGGAATGCCCGAAAAAGCCCAGCAGATTTTCGACGACCTACGCTTTGATTTCCGCTTGGTTATCGAGGATAAGGACGCCATCGGCAAGCGCTACACCCGCCAGGACCTCATTGGCACGCCTTTCTGCATTGTGGTGGATGGCCAGACCTTGGAAGACGATACCGTGACGGTGCGCGACCGCGACACCCGCCAGCAGGTGCGCCTACCCATCAGCGCGTTGCGCGGCTACATCGGCGAGGCCGTGAGCTTCAAGAACGTGCTGGCCAAGTTGTAGGGGCGCACTTTTGCGCCTGGTTAGCCGTTCAGTTTCTCAACATTCTGTTTAATTCTACCATGCTCCGCTACATCCACGACCGCATCACCGTTGACCCGGACCTGTGCAACGGCCGGCCGACTATTCGCGGCCATCGGATTACCGTGCAGACGATATTGGAGTTTTTGGCCGCTGGTGATGAGCCGGAGGAAATTCTGGAGGACTATGATTTTCTGGAGCTTGCTGATATCAAAGCCTGCCAGCAATTTGCCCTGAAAACGGCCTTAGAAACGCTCAGTAATCGGGTGTATTTGCCAGAAGCAGCATAATGTGTAAAGATTATGCTTATCGTCGCTACACTAGTTTCCGGCTCCGCCGAGCAGCGTTGTCTCTTTGACGCATGAGCAAATTTTTGATTGATGCCAACCTGCCCCGCCGCTTGAAATTCTGGCAAGAAGATGATTGCGAATTTGTGCCAGATACGCAGTGGCCCGACCACGTTATTTGGCAGTATGCCAAAGAAAGACAGCTGATTATCATAACGAAGGACGCTGATTTTGAGAAGCTGGCCCTTACTGTGGGGCCGCCCGTAGTCATTCACCTGCGCGCCGGCAAGCGGTCGCGCAAGGAGCTGTGGGAACTGCTGGCGCAATGGTGGCCCACCGCCCGCGAGGCCAGCCAACAGCCGGGCTGCCGGCTCGTGCGAATCTTTCCCGATTGCGTAGAGGTGGTCTGATAGTTAATTAAGCTAAAAAACAAATTCTATGTGGGGACATATCGCCCTCTTTATCATCAAGTTCCGCCGAATTTTGTTGATACTTATTGCCGTTTCGACCCTGGGTATGGCCTGGGTGGCGAAAGACGTGCAAATGACTTACGACTTTGCCCAGGTGGTAAGCCCGAAGGACCCGGACATGGTCTATTTCCAGCAGTTCAAAAAAACCTTCGGCGAGGATGGAAATATTCTGGTGCTTGGGATGCAGGACAGCTCCGTTTATCGGCTCAAGAACTTTCGGCTGTATGACCAGCTCGCCAATGAGCTGGTGAAGGTGCCCGGCGTAGCCGGCGTGCTGGGCCTGCCCAAACTGATTCAGATTGAGAAGGATACGGTGAACAACAGTTTCGTGACCGCGCCCGTTTTTGCGAAGCCGCCCACCAGCCAAGCCCAGCTCGACTCGCTGATGCGGGTGGTGAATAACATTGAGTTTTACCAGGGCCAGGTGATTGCGCCGCGCACCGGGGCCACGCTGCTGGCCGTGACGCTCGACCCCAAGTGGCTGAACTCGGACAAGCGCAAGGAGGTGATGGCTAACATCCTGAACCTGAGCGCGAAGTTTGAGAAGGAATCGGGCATCAAGCTGCACTACGCGGGCCTGCCCTACGTGCGCTCCACGATGACGAGCAAGGTATCGGCCGAGATGAAGTTCTTCGCCGGGCTGATGGTGGTGGTGATGGCCATTATCCTCTACATCTTCTTCCGCACGTGGTCGGCGGTGGTGGTGCCGCTGCTGGTCGTCATTATCGTCATGATTTGGTGCATTGCCAGCATCGTGCTGCTCGGGTTTAAAATCAACCTGCTCACGGGCCTGATTCCGTCTATCCTGGTGGTTATCAGCGTGCCCAACTGCACGTACCTGCTCTCACGCTACCACTACGACTACCGCAAATCGGGCAATCAGATACTGGCCATGACGCGGGTTATCCGCAAAATCGGCCTCATTACGCTGGTGAATAACACGACCACGGCCATCGGCTTTTTCGTGTTCACCTTCACTGATATTGCCATTCTGTTCCAGTTTGGGCTGGTGGCCACGATTAACATTTTCGTGGCCTTCATCATCAGCTTTATTATGATTCCGGCGGTGTTTACCTACCTGCCCGGCCCCACCGCCAAGCAACTGGAGCACCTTGACTCGAAGCCGCTGGTGGGCATCATTCACTTCCTCGATTTCATTGTGCTGCGGCGGCGGCGCACCATCTACCTCACGGCGGCGGTGCTGGTGGGGCTGGCCTCCATTGGCATTTCGCGCATCGAGGCCGTGTCTTTTATGGTAGATGACCTGCCCAAGCAAAGCTCTGTGAACGAAGACCTGAGCTTCTTCGAGGCCCGCTTTGGTGGGGTGATGCCGCTGGAGTTTGTGGTGGATACCAGGCAGCCCAAGGGCCTGCTGAAGCTGGCTAACTTACAGAAAATCGACCAGTTCGACAAATTCCTGCAAGCCCAGCCGGAGCTGTCCACGCCCATCAGCATGGTTACGTTTTTGAAGGCCGCCAAGCAGGCGTTCTACAACGGTGACCCGCAGTTTTATAAATTGCCGGATAACGACGACAAAAACTTCATCCTGAGTTACCTGGCCAATTCCCAGGGGCAGGGTAAAAACTCGACTGGCAAGCTACTCAAAACCTTCATGGACAGCACCCAGCAGCGCGCCCGCATCAGCGTAAAAATTGCTGATATTGGCTCACATAAGCTGGATACGCTGGTGAATAAGCGGATTGAGCCGGCCATCAAGCGCATCTTCGCCGGCACCGATATGGTGGTGCGCCGCACGGGCACGACGGTCATTTTTACTAAGGGTAATGAGTACGTGATTGGTACGCTGGGCGAGAGCCTGATGTGGGCCTTCGGGCTGGTGGCCGTGGTGGTGCTGCTGCTGTTTCACTCGGTGCGCACCATCTTCTACGCCCTCACCCCCAATATCTTAACCCTGACCCTAACGGCCGGCGTGATGGGCTACTTCGGCATTGCGCTCAAGCCCAGCACGGCTCTTATTTACGTGATTGCCCTGGGCATCGACGGCGACAATTCGATTCACCTGCTGGCCAAGTTTAGGCAGGAAATGGCCATGCCCGGTAAGAACGTGAGCGAGGCTATTACCAACACGCTGAGCGAGGCCGGGTCGAGTATGTTCTACACCAGCATCGTGCTCTTTATCGGGTTCAGCATCTACAGTTTCAGCGAGTTTGGCGGCACCAAGGCATTGGGCGTGCTTATGGGGGCCTCGCTGCTCATTACTAACTTCTCGAACCTGGTTTTCCTGCCGGCGCTGTTGGTCACTTTCGAGCGCGGCGGCAGCTGGCACACGCCCAAAGCGGCCCTGGTGCATCACTACGACGAGGACTACCACGAGGAAGACGATGACATGGACCAGAACCTGCAACGCCTGAGCGTGGAACGGACTAAAAAGGCTGTTAGCTAATGAACCTCGGTTTGAATTAAATAAGAACGTCATGCTGAGCTTGCCGAAGCATCTCTGCCGCCTCGTTAAACGGTTCGGCTGAAGCGGTAGAGATGCTTCGACAAGCTCAGCATGACGGACGGAACGGACGGAAAAAACGAAAAAAGCTAACAGCTAATAGCCATTAGCTAACAGCTAAAAAACCAATGAACTACCCCGAATACAAGCAGCCGCTCGACTACGCCAAGCTCGCCACCGATGTGCGGGCCTACTGGGAGGCCAACGGCATTTTTGAGCAGAGCGTGCGCAGCCGCGAAGGCCAGCCCACGTTCGTGTTTTACGAAGGCCCGCCTTCGGCCAACGGCCAGCCCGGCATTCACCACGTGATGGCGCGGGCGGTGAAGGATATTTTCTGCCGCTACCAGACGCAGCTGGGCAAGCAGGTGCCCCGCAAAGGCGGCTGGGACACCCACGGCCTACCCATCGAGCTGCAAGTGGAGAAGGAGCTGGGCATCACGAAGGAGGATATCGGCCACAAAATCAGCGTGGAGGAGTACAACCAGCGCTGCCGCGAAACCGTGATGCGCTTCAAGGCGCAGTGGGACGAGCTGACCCAGCAAATGGGCTACTGGGTGGACCTCGACGACCCCTACATCACCTTCGAGCCGGAGTACATCGAGAGCTGCTGGGCGCTGCTCAAGAAGCTCTACGACAAGGGTTTGCTCTACAAAGGCTACACCATTCAGCCCTACTCGCCGGCCGCCGGCACCGGCCTTTCGTCGCACGAGCTGAACCAGCCGGGCACGTACAAGGACGTGAAGGATACGACGGTGGTGGCGCAGTTTAAGGTGGTGCGCGATGCGGTTTCGGAGAAGCTGTTTGCTACGGAGGGGGTAGGGGAAATCTATATCCTAGCTTGGACGACTACGCCTTGGACATTACCTGCTAATACGGGGTTGGCAGTAGGGAAAAATATTCCCTATATGTTAGTTTCGACATTCAACCCCTATACTGGCAAACCTATCCGTGTAGTGCTAGCTAAAGCATTAGTAGGTAAGTATTTCTCCTCGGCTTTTATTGACCAGGCATCTTTTGAGAATTATAAACTTGGCGATAAACTGATTCCTTGGATGGTCGAAGCCGAATTTACCGGTGCCGACCTAGTAGGTATTCACTACGAACGCCTATTCAATACTGAAGCCGGTTTCCCTCATTTCGACGGCGAAGAAAACGCTTTCCGCGTCATCCCCGGCGACTTCGTGACGACCGAAGACGGCACCGGCATCGTGCATATTTCGCCCACGTTTGGCGCGGACGACTTCCGGGTGGCGCAGCTCAACGGCATTCCCGCGCTCATGGTGCCGGATGCCGAGGGCAAGCCCGGCCCTATTGTGGACCGCACGGGCCGTTACGTGGCCGAAATGGGCGAATTTGGCGGGCGCTGGGTGAAGAACTACGACGGCCACGACCAGAGCGGGGCTGACTATAAAACGCTGGATGAGAGCATCGCCATTCGGATGCGCACCAACGGCACGGCCTTCAAAACCGAGAAGTACGAGCACACCTACCCGCATTGCTGGCGCACCGACAAGCCGATACTCTACTACCCCCTCGACTCGTGGTTTATCAAGACCACGGCCGTGAAAGACCGCCTCATCGAGCTGAACAAAACCATCAACTGGAAGCCCGAAAGCACCGGCACCGGCCGCTTCGGCAACTGGCTCGAAAACCTGGTGGACTGGAACCTCAGCCGCTCGCGCTACTGGGGCACGCCGCTGCCCATCTGGCGTACGCAGGACCGCACCGAGGAAATCTGCATCGGCAGCATTGCCGAGCTAACGGCGGAAATTGACAAGGCCGTAGCGGCCGAGGTGATGACGCATAATCCCTACGCCAACGGCGAAAAAATCGACCTGCACCGGCCGTATGTGGACGACATCTTTCTGGTGAGCCCCACCGGGCAGCCCATGTACCGCGAGCCGGATTTGATTGACGTGTGGTTCGACAGCGGCGCGGTGCCCTACGCGCAGTGGCACTACCCCTTTGAAAACCAAGAGCTTTTCCGCAAGAATTTCCCGGCTGATTTCATCGCCGAAGGCGTGGACCAGACCCGCGGCTGGTTCTTCACGCTGCACGCGCTGGCCGTGATGCTGGAAGATTCGGTGGCCTTTAAGAACGTGATTGCCAACGGCTTGGTGTTGGATAAGAACGGCAACAAGATGAGCAAGCGCCTCGGCAACGCCGTGGACCCGTTTGCGACCATCGCGCAGTACGGCCCCGATGCTACCCGCTGGTACATGATTGCCAACGCGCCGCCGTGGGACAACCTCAAGTTTGACCCAGCCGGCATCACGGAGGTGCAGCGCCGCTTCTTCGGCACGCTCTTCAACACGTACTCGTTCTTCGCGCTTTACGCGAATCTGGACGGTTTCCAGGTCAGCCCGCGTCCCCTGCCGGTGGCCGAGCGCACTGAGCTGGACCGCTGGATTCTGAGCAAGCTGCAAAGTCTGCTGGCCGAAACGCGCGGCCACTACGACAGCTACGACCCCACGAAAGCCGCCCGCGCCATCCAGGATTTCGTGACCGACCAGCTCTCCAACTGGTACGTGCGCCTCTCGCGCCGCCGCTTCTGGAAAGGCGAGCTAACCACCGATAAGCAAGCCGCTTACGAAACGCTGCACGAGTGCCTGAGCACCGTAGCGCAACTCATGGCCCCGATTGCGCCGTTTTTCGCCGACTGGCTGTATGGCAACCTTATGGGAGTTAAGAGTTTAGAGTTAAGAGTTAAGAATGACAACGACCCGCAATTCTTAACTCTTAACTCTCAACTCTTAACTCAACCCGAATCCGTTCACCTCACCTACCTGGCCGAAGCTGATACCGCGCTCATTGACAAGGCGTTGGAGGAGCGCATGGAGCTGGCGCAGCGTATCAGCTCGCTCACGCACTCGCTGCGCAAGAAGTCGGTGCTGAAGGTGCGCCAGCCTTTGCAGCGCATCCTGGTGCCGGTGCTCAATGACTCTACCAAGGAGCAGGTTGGCCTAGTAGAAGACCTGATTTGCGCTGAGGTAAACGTGAAGCACATCGAGTTTCTGGACGACACTAGCGGCGTGCTGGTGAAGTCGGTGAAACCCAATTTCAAGCGCCTCGGCCAGGTTTATGGTCCGCGTCTCAAGGCCGTGGGTGCCCGCATCCAAACCCTGAGCCCCGACGAGCTAAGCCAGCTCGAAAAGCAAGGCGAGCTGGCCGTGGAAGTGGAGGGCGAAACTCTCACCCTACACCTCGACGAAGTTGAAATCCGCACCCAGGACCTGCCCGGCTGGCTGGTGGCCACCGACGGCCCGCTGACCGTGGCGCTCGACGTGACGCTCACCGACGAGCTGCGCCAGGAGGGCCTGGCCCGCGAGCTGGTCAACCGCCTCCAGAATCTGCGCAAAGACTCGGGCCTGGACGTGCAGGACCGCATCCGGGTTGCATTAGCTGCCAGCGCGCCGGCCGAGCTGCACGCCGCCGTGGCGGTTTTCGGCGACTACATCCGCGAAGAAGTGCAAGCCCTGCGCCTCGACTTCGTGCCCGAAATAGCCAGCGGTGCCGTGCTGGAATTTGACGACTTCTCGGTGCTCGCCAAAATAGAGGTAGTAACTGCCTGATTGTGAGAGGCCCGGCCGCGCCCGAAAACGCGGCCGGGTTTTCCCGCGCACAACGCCTTTTCTCCGCTGTTTTTAAAGGTTCTGAAACCTCGTAATTCGGTATAAAACAGTACAAAGTAACCAGAGTTTCACCAGTGCAGCCAGATTCATCCGATACCGCTTCTGCTTCCTTGCCGCCCCGCCCGGCGCGTCGGGGTAGTGTGCTGCTTTTTTTCCTGTTGGCCCTCTTCGTTATTGCGCTTGACCAGCTCTCTAAATATCTGGTGCATAGCCACATGCGGATAGGGGAGGAGGTGCCGCTGCTCGGCAATGCTCTGAAGCTGCTGTACACTGAAAACCCCGGCATGGCCTTTGGCGTCGAGCTGCCAGCACCGTTTGGCAAGCTGCTGCTCACGGCTTTTCGGGTGCTGGCCGTGGGCGGCATCAGCTACTATATCGTGCGGTTGTGGCGGCAGCGAGCGCCTAACGGCCTGATTGCCTGCATCGCGCTCATCCTGGGCGGGGCGCTGGGCAACCTGCTCGACTCGGTTTTCTACGGCGTCGTTTACCACAACGCCCCGGCTGGCTCGCCTACCCCCTGGTTTTATGGCCAAGTCATCGACATGATTAATGTGCCTATCTACCAGGGGTTTTACCCGCATTGGGTACCTTTCGTGGGTGGGCAATACACGAGCGGTTTTCCAATTTTCAACCTAGCTGATTCGTCCATTTTTATCGGGGTAGCCTTAATTCTGCTGCTGCAAGGCCGGTTTTTCCAGCCAGAGGAAGCAGCCGCTCCTGCCGGGCAAGCTGCCGAGACTGTCTGATTTTTAACAGATTAATTGCCTTACCAATAGCTTACGCAGCACCTATTTCACCTGTGCCTACCGATTTGCCCACCGATACCTATTCTCAGCCCCTACGCCCGCCGGCGCGGCGCGGCAGTGTACTGCCTTTTTTTCTGCTGGCGCTGTTCGTTATTCTTATCGACCAGCTCTCTAAATATCTGGTAAATAAGCACATGCAGCCGGGGCTAAATGGGGAGATTCTGCTCATTGGCCACTGGTTGAAGCTGCATTACACCGTGAACCCCGGCATGGCTTTCGGCGTGGAACTGCTGCCACCGCCCTATGGCAAGCTGTTGCTGACCGGCTTTCGGCTGCTGGCGGCGGGCGGCATCAGCTACTACATCGTGCGGCTGTGGCGGCAGCGGGCGGCGGCGGGCTTCATTGCCTGCATGGCGCTCATCCTGGGCGGGGCCGTGGGCAACGTGATAGACTCGGTTTTCTACGGCGTCGTGTACCACAACGCGCCGTTTGGCTCGCCTACCCCCTGGTTTTTCGGGCAAGTCATTGATATGATTTACGTGGATATTTACGAAGGTTTTTTGCCCAGTGCCTGGCCTATTTTGGGTGGGAAATACGTGTCGTTGTGGCCAATTTTCAACCTGGCTGACTCGTCCATCTTCATCGGCGTGGCGCTGATTCTGCTGCTGCAAGGGCGTTTTTTTAAGCAAACGGAAGAAAATACGGCGGCGACGCAGGAATCTGACGCGGCGGAGGCATCCGTAGGATAGTACTATTGTTTATTCAACAAGAAGCATCTTAGCAAAAGCAGAATTGCCAAGCTGAGATGCTTCTTGCTATTTTTGACCTTCTCGATTTTGTCAATTTATGCGAAGTGACCGGCACATTCTGCGGCGTGAGTGGGAAGATGTAAGAGCCGATATTGAGCGCGTTATTCGAGAGGAAAATCTTCTTCCATCTGAGTTTCGTCCGCTAGGTATTCACGAGGACTGGAAGGCGATAGAGGAAAAAATTTACCATTCCTTTTGTCAACTGCATGACCCAATTGCGCGGCCTACTTGGCTTTGGGCTCATTTTAAACAGCCTCATTACGCAGTGCTAGTTGACTACCCGGATGGTTTTCAGCTTCTGCTGAAGTTGGTTGAGCCAGCAGAAACAGTTTGGCTTTTCTTGGAAGGTGAAAACAACAAGTTCTGGTTTTACGAGGGAAAGATTGAGGCGATAGTAAAAGTTCTGGAAGAAAATATGTATGTTCAGGAACAATACATTGTATCAAAAAAGTATGAATGGCTGCTTTGTATCACACACCATGATGTGCTTTATGCCGCTGGTAATACCATGCCTGACCGCTTGCGTCAACTGAAAGAAAGCTAGACTAAAGCTCACTCAATAACCACTTGCATCTTTCAATAAATGCCTTTACTCACCGTCGAAAACCTGACCGTCGATTTTCACGCGCAGCGCGGCACTACCCGCGCCGTGGCCGACGTGTCGTTTGCGGTGGGTAGGGGCGAGGTGGTGGCGATTGTGGGCGAGTCGGGCTCGGGCAAGTCGGTGACGTCGCTGGCACTGCTGGGCTTGCTGCAAAAGCCCGCCGCGCACGTCGAGCGCGGCACAGCCACGTTTGTTTCTGAAAAGCTAGGGGAGGTGGACCTGCTCCAGCTCAGCGAAGCGCAGCTGCAACAGGTGCGGGGCAACGACATCAGCATGATTTTTCAGGAGCCCATGACTTCCCTGAACCCCGTGCTGACCTGCGGCTACCAAGTGGTGGAGGCATTGCGGCTGCACACTTCACTCAGCAAAACTGAAGCCGAGGCCCGCACCATCGAGCTATTTACCGAAGCGCAGCTGCCGCGCCCGGCCGGTATTTTCAAGTCCTACCCCCACGAAATCAGCGGGGGTCAGAAGCAGCGGGTGATGATTGCGATGGCGATGGCCTGCCGCCCGGCCCTGCTCATCGCCGACGAGCCCACCACGGCCCTCGACGTGACGGTGCAGGCGCGCATTCTGGACCTCATCCGCGACCTGCGGCGCGACTATGGCACGGCGGTGCTTTTTATCACGCACGACCTAGGCGTGGTGGCCGAGATTGCCGACCGCATCCTGGTCATGTATCGGGGTAGGGTGGTGGAGCAGGGCACGGTACTCGACATCTTTACCAACCCGCAGCACCCTTATACCAAGGGGCTGCTGGCCTGCCGGCCGCAGCTGTCCATTGGCAAAACCCGCCTGCCGGTGGTGGCTGATTTTATGCAGGTTGACGCGGCCGGCAACCTCGTGGCGCGGGTGGCGGGGGTAGGAGCAGAGGCACTGCAAATCGACGCGGCCCAGTTACGAAGCAATTCTGACACTGCCAAAGCGTTCCCCGTGGAACAAAAAACGGGTTTGGTGCCGGCTCCTACCCCCCTGCTCCAGGTCGAAGACCTGCGGGTGTATTTCCCCATTCGCAAGGGCTTTTTTGCGCGCACCACCGAGTTTGTGCGGGCCGTGGACGAGGTGAGCTTTACCATTTACCCCGGCGAAACGGTGGGGCTGGTGGGCGAATCGGGCTGCGGCAAGACCACGCTGGGCCGGGCACTGCTGCGCCTCACGGAACCAACGGCCGGCCGCATCCTGTTTGAAGGCACTGACTTGGCCCGCCTGCTGACTGGGGAATTGCGCCACCGGCGGCGCGAGTTTCAGCTGGTGTTTCAGGACCCGTACGCGGCCCTGAACCCGATGCTGACGGTGGGCGAAGCTATTCTGGAGCCGCTGCGGGTGCATGGGGTAGGCGGCAGCCGCGCCGAGCAAAAGGCTCGGGTGCGGGAGCTGTTGCGCACCGTGGGCATGAGCGACGACGCGGAGCAGCGCTACCCGCACGAGTTCAGCGGCGGGCAGCGGCAGCGCATCTGCATTGCGCGGGCACTGGCGCTGCGGCCCAAGCTCATCGTGTGCGACGAGTCGGTGTCGGCGCTCGACGTGAGCGTGCAGGCGCAGGTGCTCAACCTGCTCAACGACCTCAAGCGCGAGCTGGGCATTACTTACCTCTTCATTACCCACGACTTGTCGGTGGCCCGGTTTATGAGCGACCGCCTGCTGGTGATGAGCCAGGGCAAAATCGTGGAAAGTGGCCCGGCCGCTGACGTATATGCCCATCCGCAGCACCCGTACACGCAGCAGCTGCTGGCCGCCATCCCGAGCGACGACCCGGCCCGCATCCGGGCGCGGGTGGGGTAGGAGCTGGGCTTGGCAGCTGCGGCCGGGCAGTCGAATTTGCTTTGGTAATCTCATCCTTGCGGGTGGGCTGAACCTCATTTAGTTATCATCGTTCAACAACAATACCACCCAACGGCGGGCGGGGACAAGCCCCGCACCCTACTTGGTCGCCTTCGTCAATCTTACCTCAAGCTGTCCGGCGGCCGTCTTACCCACTCAATGAAAAACCCCCAAGACCCCGCCGCCCCCCGCGCCGCTCGCGCGAAGGCAGCCCCCACCACCAAGACTGCTACAGTCCCTACCCCCCCCGCGCCGGCCGGCCTCAGCCAGGACCTCGTGTACCGGCAGTTTGCCGATAACCCCGGCAAGGTGCTTGGCTATCGCCAGCTCTCGCGCCGCCTCGGCATCACCACCAAAGCCCAGCGTGAGGACCTGTTTGCTTACCTCAAGGAGCTCAAGCAAACCGGCCGCCTGGAGCTGGTTCAGAACGACGAATACCGCCTGGCCAACCCCACCGACCTGCAAGTGGCGGCCAGCGCCGCCAAGAGCCGGAAACCAGCTAAAAAAGCCCCGGCGGCCGCTGCGCCCGAGCCGGTGCTGGAAGAGGAATTTGGCCAGGACCCTATCGTGCATCGTCGCCGCTCGGCGGGTTTCGACCACCCCGGCGACGGGCCGGAGCGCCGGCCACACCGCGACAGTAATACCGTGATTGGCACGGTGTCGCTCGCTACCCCCCGCTTTGCGTTCGTAGTGCGCGAGGACGGCGAGGGCGATGATATCCGCGTCTTTACCGACCAGCTGCGCTACGCCCTCGACGGCGACCTGGTGCGGGTGCGCCTGCGCGGCATCCGCGACGGCCGCCTCACCGGCGATGTGGTGGAGGTTATCAAGCGGCAGCGCGTGGAGGTGGTGGGCCGCCTGCAGCTGCACGGCTCTATTGGCTTCGTGAAGCCCGACAACCGCAAGTCGTACTTCGATGTGATGGTGCCGCCCGACGGGCTGGCCGACTCGCGCAACGGCGACAAAGTGCTGGTGCGCATCACCGAATTCCCGGACCACGAAGGGCAGGGCAAAAACCCGGTGGGCACCATCGTGCGCAATTTCGGGGCGGCCGGCGAAAATGAGGCCGAGATAAATGCCATCATGGCCGAATTTGGCCTGCCCTTCGAATTTCCGAGCGCGGTGGAAGAAGAGGCCGAGGCCATCTCAACCAAAATTTCGAAGGAAGAAATTGCCAAGCGGCGCGACTTCCGCGACGTGCTCACCTTCACCATCGACCCGGCCGACGCCAAGGACTTTGACGATGCGCTGAGCCTGCGCACGCTGGAAAATGGCAACTACGAAGTCGGCGTGCACATTGCCGACGTGACGCACTACGTGCGCCTCGGCACCGAGCTGGAACGGGAGGGTAAGAGCCGCGCCACGTCCGTTTACCTCGTGGACCGCGTGATTCCGATGCTGCCCGAAAACCTCTCCAACGGCCTCTGCTCGCTGCGGCCCAATGAGGATAAGCTGACCTTCTCGGCCGTGTTTGAGCTCGATGAAAAGGGTAAGCTGGTGGACTCGTGGTTTGGCAAAACCGTCATTCACTCCGACCGCCGCTTCAGCTACGAGGACGCGCAGGACCGCATCGAAACTGGCGAGGGCGACCTGGCCGCGGAGGTGAACCTGCTGAACAGCCTGGCCAAAAAGCTCTCGGCCGAGCGCTTCCGCAAGGGTGCCATTTCGTTTGAAACGCAGGAGGTGAAATTCAAACTGGGGGAGGATGGCAAGCCGCTGGGCGTGTACGTGAAGGAGCGCAAGGACGCGCATAAGCTTATTGAGGAGTTCATGCTGCTCGCTAATAAGCGGGTGGCCGAGTTCGTGTTTGGCCTCAAAAAGACCAAGCCGCGCTTCACGATGGTGTACCGCACCCACGACGCGCCCGACCCCGACCGCCTGGAAAACTTCGCCCTGTTTGCCCAGAAATTCGGCCACAAGCTAAACCTGAGCAACCCGAAAAAAATCAGCACTGAGCTGAATAAGCTCAGCGAGGATGTCGTGGGCAAGCCCGAGCAGAACGTGATTCAGGGCCTGGCCATCCGGTCCATGTCGAAGGCCATTTACACTACCGAGCCGCTGGGGCACTTCGGCCTGGCCTTCGCGCACTACTCGCACTTCACCTCACCCATCCGCCGCTACCCCGACATGATGGCCCACCGCCTGCTGGAGTACTATCTTGAAGGGGGTAAGAACGCGGCCGTCGAGCCCGTGGAAGAGGCGTGCAAGCATTCGTCGGCCCGCGAGAAGCTGGCGGCCAATGCCGAGCGCGCCAGCATCAAATACAAGCAGGTCGAGTACATCGGCGCGCATATCGGCGAAGAGTTTACCGGCGTCGTGTCGGGCCTCACCGAGCGCGGCATCTACGTCGAGATTGAGGCCAACAAGTGCGAAGGCATGGTGCGCATTTCCGACATTCCGGGCGACACCTTCGAGCTGGACAAGGAGAACTACCGCATCGTGGGCCGCGGCTCGAAGCGCATCATTCAGTTTGGCGACGAGCTGCAAGTCATCGTCACCTCCGCCAACCTGCTCGACCGCACCATCGACATGGAGTTGGTCGATAATCGCCCCGAAGGCGTGAAGCAGCGCGAGCGCGCCGAGCGCGAAGCTGGCCGTGGTGGCCGCCCCGCCCGCAACCGCGACGGCAACAGCAGCAAGAGCGGCGGCGGCCACAAGGGCGGCTCCGGCGGCGGCCGGGGGGGTAGGGACGGCGGCAAAAAGCGCCGGTAAAAAGTAGCGCGAAGTTTCCACTTCGTGCGTGAGCGTAGCGAGCAGGCGGAACCGGGCTACCCCGTCCGCGAGATGCTCGCTGCGCTCACGCGCGAAGTGGAAACTTCGCGCTACTGGTACCTTTGCCCCCGTGCAAACCGACCTCTCCGCCCTCCTCCAGCAAGCCCTGACAGCGCTTGATTACGGCCAGCAGCCCGCCACCCTCTACGACCCCATTCGCTACATTATGGGCCTGGGTGGCAAGCGCCTGCGGCCGCTGCTCACGCTGCTCGGCGGCCAGCTCTTTACCGATGACCTCGCGCCTCTGGTGAAGCCCGCGCTGGCCACCGAGGTCTTCCACAACTTCACCCTGGTGCACGACGACCTCATGGACCAGGCCCCATTGCGGCGTGGCCAGCCCACGGTGCATGAGCGCTGGAACGCCAGTACGGCCATTCTTTCGGGCGATGTGATGCTGGTGCGCGCCTACGAGCTGCTGGTCGAAAACGTGGCCCTATCCCTGCTGCCGCCGGTGTTGCGCCGCTTCTCCCAAACCGCCGCCGAGGTGTGCGAGGGCCAGCAGTGGGACATGAATTTTGAAACCGAGACCAGCGTCACCATCGCCCAATACCTGGACATGATTCGGCTGAAAACGGCCGTGCTGCTCGGCTTTGCCCTGGAGCTGGGGGCCGTGCTGGCCGGCGCCAGCGCCGCCGATGCCGAGCACTTGCGGCAGTTCGGCACCGACATCGGCCTGGCCTTCCAGCTGCGCGACGACCTACTCGACGTGTATGGCGACGCGGCCACCTTCGGCAAGCGGGTCGGCGGCGACATCATTTCCGACAAGAAAACCTTCCTCCTGCTCACCGCCCAGGCCCAGGCCAACGCCACCCAGCGCGCCGCTCTGGCCCGCCATATCGGCCAGCCCGTGCCCGATGCTGAGGCCAAGGTGCAGGCCGTGCGCGCCCTCTACGATGAGCTGGAAATTCGCCCCCAGACCGAGGCGCTCATCAACGATTACTTCCAGGCTGCCTTGCAGCATTTGGAGCGGGTAGGAGCGCTCGTAGCCCGCAAGCAGCCCCTGCATCAGCTGGCTTTGCAGCTGCTGGAGCGCGAGTCGTGAGAAATGTGCGGTAAGCTTAAGCTTGCCGCGACTCGCCTACTTCCACTTCTTAATTCCAGCAAGCTAAAGCTTGCCCTATGCTACCCCCAGCAAGCTAAAGCTTACCGCACATCCGCCTACTTATGCAAATTAATCCCATTCTGATTCTCATCGGCCTCACGGTCGCCATCTCCGCCTACGCCTGGTCCAAGCCCGAGCTCGTGCGCGCCTGGATAATGGAGCCCTACGTCATGGCCCGCTCCGGCGGCCAGTGGTACCGCCTGCTCACCTCCGGCTTCCTACACGCCGACTGGGCGCACCTGCTCTTCAACATGTTTGCCTTTTACTCCTTCAGCCCGGTGGTCCTGTCCACGCTGGCCCAGGGCTACGGGCCGGGGGCGGGGGTAGGGCTGTTTTTGCTGCTCTATCTGGGCGGCATTATCCTATCCGATTTGCCTACCTACTTCCAGCACCGCGACGACCCCGGCTACCGCAGCCTGGGTGCGTCGGGGGGGGTAGCGTCGGTGCTGTTCGCCAGCATTCTGCTATTTCCCGTCAATAGGAATGGCGGCGGCATCATCATCTTCCCCATTCCCTTCCCCATTCAGCCCTTCATTTTCGGCTTCCTCTACCTGGCGTATTCCTGGTACATGGGCCGCCGCCGAGGCGACAACGTTAACCACGATGCCCACTTCTACGGCGCGCTTTTCGGCGTGCTGCTCATTATTGCCCTCATTCCGGGGGTAGTCCCGGAGTTTGTCCAACAAGTAGGAAGTTTTAGATTCTAAGCTCTTGTTAATCAGGTTTTTAACTATAATTAACGACCATCCTTCGTTTATCTGCGTAAAGGCGTGAACACCTCACTCTTTCGCTCCTGCTTATGCAACGCTTCTCCACCATCGCCCGCCGCTTATCGCCAGCTTCCTTGCTGCCGCTTTTGCTGATTTTTGCCACCAGCTGCAGCCGCTACAACAATAGCGGCTCGCTCAGCATCGCGGGCATTGTTTACCTGGTTCTGGCTATCTACGCGGTTGTCAGCCTGCTCAAGCAAGACTGGTCGCTGGGCAAAAAGCTCCTTTGGGGCGCCATCATTTGGTTCTTCCCCATTGTCGGTTCCATCATCTACCTGCTGTTCTCCGGCCGTAGCAACTAGCTGGTTGTAACCCCAGCTAGCCATTAAAAAACCCTTAGCTTATCGAGCTAAGGGTTTTTTAATGGCTAGCTGGGATGCGCTACTACTTCACCAACCGTTGCTTTTCCAGGCGAGCCACGCCCTTAACCAGCTCACCAGTATTCGTAATCTGTTTGGCCTGCCAGTGGCCATCCGCTTGCTTCAATAGCTGCACCTCCACCACCATTGTGGTATCGTAGCGCGGCTGCGAAAACTCCAGCCCTACCAGCGCCTCGTTACCCTTGTCAGTCGTGTATTTGATGCCTTTGAACTTGCTGTCCGGCCCCACCACCCGCCCCGCCAGGCCCAGGAAAGAGATATTGACTAAGCGCTTTGGCGCGGCCGCCTGCGCCTCTTCCAGCGAGCCCGTTTCCACGTAGCGCTGCACCTCGTTGTGGGCCGCCCTGGCCAACTGAGGCTTCAACAGGCTCAGGCCGCCGCGCAGCGCCAGGCCACCACCAGGTACCAGCGCCGTCAGGATGGAGCTTTGGCCGGCTACATCATCCACCAGGTGGCTCGTCACGCTATTGATATCTACGTAGCGCTCAAATGTGGCCAGGTCGTGGGTTTGCGTGGCCGCTACCGCTTGCAGCAGCGCGTAGTCTGGCCCTGTTTTGCGGCTGTTGAAATAGTAGTAGCCACCAGCTACGACCACCAGCACCAGGAGGAGTAAAAGTATTCGCTTCATCGAAAAGGATTGAACAGAAAAAGGGGGGTAGGGCGACTTAGAATCAGCCACAAAGCTACTGGCCAGCCGTCTGCCCGCGCCCTTGCCCGCGTACAATGGCCTATGCCAGCATTCCTTCCTACCCCCCCTTCGCAAGGCCATCGGCCCGAAGTACACGGCCATCGCGGCTGCCGCGGCTTGCGCCCCGAAAACACGTTGCCCGCCTTCCTGCACGCGTTGGAACTGGGCGTTGATGTGCTGGAGCTGGACGTAGTAATATCCGGCGACCGGCAGGTAGTAGTAGCTCACGAGCCTTGGCTATCGGCCCGCCTGGGCACTGGCCCCAGCGGGGAGCCTATTAGCCCGCAGCAAGAGCGCGCCTATAATCTTTACCAGATGCCTTACGCCACTATCCGCCGGTGCGTGGTCGGCGAGCTACCGCTGGCGGCTTTCCCCAAGCAGCTACCCGTAGCCACCTACCGCCCCCTGCTGCGCGACGTATTGCAGGCCGTTGAAAGCGCCTGCCGTCTGGCTGGTCGCCCCAGCGTAGGCTACGCCGTTGAGGTAAAAAGCAGCCCCGCCGGCGACAATATTTTCCACCCTACCCCCCTGCCTTTCGTCGAGCTGGTGCTGGCCGAGTTGCAAGCTGCCGGCGTGGCCGAGCGCACCACTTTGCTGAGTTTCGACCCGCGGATTCTCCAAGCGGCGCGGGCGCAGGCCCCCCACCAGGCGCTGTGCCTGCTCAATGAGAGCCTCACCCCAGCGGCCATCTTGTTTGAAGAGCTGGGCTTTGTGCCGGACACCTACGGCCCCGACTTCGAGCTACTGTCCACTGAGACAGTACAAGCGCTACAAGGCGCTTATCCTGGCCTACGGCTCGTGCCCTGGACGCTGAACAGCTCGGTAGATTTTGCCCTGGCCCTGGAATGGGGAATAACCGGCATCACCACCGATTATCCCGACCAGCTACTCGCGTTGCTATCCAAAGAGGTGTAATGCATTAAGCCCTTTACAATTAACAGTGTAACAATGCAGATTGTTACACTGTTAATTGCAAAGGGCTTGCATGTCACATTCTTTATGGGCATTAGTAACGCTTCTTATTTGTAAAACCATTTGGTTTACACTATCGTCTGCGTCATCTTTGTAGCATCATCATAAACTGCTACCCCAACTATGCCGCATCAAGGCGAAATACTGCAAGAAGCTATCAAAAACAGCGGTATTTCCATCACGCGCATCGTGGAGGAGCTCGGTATTACACGTCCGACTATCTACCGTAAATTCAAGGATGATACACTTGGCGCTAATTTTGTAAAAAACGTTGGTCTTATTATCGGACACGATTTTTCTCAAGATTTTACAATTAACGAACAATCAGTTCTGTCTTTTGTAACACAATCTGTCCGTTCTAATGTTACAAATACTGTAACACCACGTGTAACAGCCGCTGTTTCCTCCGATTCAGACCCCTCAAAGCAGCTTTTAGCCCTGCAAACGAAATACATTGCCCTGCTGGAAGCCTACAATGAGCTGTTGCTGACAGTGTATGGCCCGAAGTAACAAAAATGTTCCACGTGAAACATTTTTGTTCTGTCCAGAACCATCCTGTTCAGATAGCCGGGTTACAAACCCAAATACGACAAGGCTCTTTGCAAGCGAGCGCTAGCCAGAAATGACAGTTGGGTGGGGTTGCGAAATGGCTTCGCAGTTGGCTGACAATGTGCGCGCGATTGTTGACAAGGAAAAGACTACGGGAAGCCTTAACCTTATTAAAGTGGGTAGGAAACAGAGTGAGGAGGTAACAGCCGCCAGAAAATCAGAGGCAGGAAATGGCTCGCGGTGGGGTTATCGGAGAGCTAGAGGAAAACTACCTCGCTTACTACTTGAGCACCTACTTCCTTGTTCAGCATTTCCAGCACGCGCGTCTTTGCCATCACCAGTTCATGCTTGAGCGGGGCTGACGAGAGCCGTACAAACAGCTTGCCTTTGGCCACGTATACCTCCTGCGTTTT
Source organism: Hymenobacter psoromatis (assembly GCA_001596155.1). NCBI lineage: Bacteria > Pseudomonadati > Bacteroidota > Cytophagia > Cytophagales > Hymenobacteraceae > Hymenobacter > Hymenobacter psoromatis. The sequence goes on from CP014771.1 coordinate 3,340,262, forward strand.
GAGGGCCACCGCTTTTCCCATCACGCGCTCCCAGCTGGCAACTACGGTTACTTCGTTGAGCTTGCCGCCTAATCGGTAGGCCCGCACGAGAGCCTCCAGGCCTTCCTTCAGCGGGATAGTGTCGGCCCGGCGAGCGGTAGGGGAGAGGCTGGGTTTTTTCACGGCTTATGGCTGCAAATATCCGCCGCCAGCCCTCAGAAAAAGTGCGTGGCAAAGCGGTATTGCGTACTCCAAAATTACGGCTTGGCACCGGCGAAGCGGGTGCCCGAAAGTCAAATTGCCCGTACGTTTCCGGCCCGCACCTCGAACTGCCGAATGGCGCTACTCACCCCCGCTAGGGCGCGGTTGGTGCGCTCCAGGTTGGTGTCGGTGAGGAAGACTTGCCCAAACGTGTGGTCGGCTACCAGCTCTAGGAGCCGCGCGATGCGCTTGTCATCGAGGCGGTCAAAGATGTCGTCTAACAGCAGCAGTGGCTTGGTCTGTGCTGAACCCGCGTTCTGGGGGCGCTGGGCCAGCAGCTCAAATTGCGCAAGCTTGAGGGCAATGGCAAACGACTTCTGCTGGCCTTGCGAGGCGTAGCTCTTCACCGGCAGTCCATCCATCAGAAAAACGAAGTCGTCGCGGTGAGGGCCGGTAGTGCTGCGCTGCAAAGCCAGGTCGCGGCGCTCGTTGGCCAGCAGCAGATGGCGAAAGTTCTGGCCGGTCAACTGGCTCTTGTAATCCAGCGAAACTTCCTCGCGCCCATCGGCCAGCTGCAAATAGTGCCGCTGAAAAACGGGGACGAACTGCGTAGCGAACTCAGCCCGCAGCGCGGCCAGCCGCTCACCCAACGGCGCAAGCTGGTCGTCGAGCGACTGTAGGTAAAGAGCATCAAAACCCTGGCTGCTGCCACTTAGCTTGAGGGTGGCGTTGCGCTGGCGCAGCAGGCCGTTGTATTGGATAAGAAGCTCCAGGAACTCGTGGTCTAACTGCGACTGGAGGCTGTCGAAATAACGTCGGCGCTCCTCGCTGCCCTGCCTGATGAGGTCGGTATCGTAGGGTGATATGAGCACGGCAGGGTAGCGGCCAATGTGGTCGGCCAGGCGCTCATAGGGCTGCTTATCGTGCGTAATAGTCTTCTTCTGCCCCACGCGCAGGCTAACCTGGATGGTTGCGGTCCGCTCGGCTGGCGGCGTAGAAAAGCTGCCTTTAACCACGAAAAAATCGGCACCCTGCTTAATGGCCTGCGCATCGGCGCTGGCAAAAGCGCTCTTAGTAAGTGCCAGGTAGTAAATGGCGTCGAGCAGGTTGGTTTTGCCGCTGCCATTATCCCCGATAAAGCAATTGATGCCGGGGCCGAAGGCCAGGCTGGCTTCTTCGTAATTCTTGAAAAAAAGCAGGTGGAGCTGGTCGAGCGTCATTCGAGGCGATGGGGTGGGAGTACGGGCAGAATTACGTAATTTCGCCCTCCCAACGCGAAATTATATACCCCGAATTATGGCGGAGTCAAAAGTAAAGGATGCGCCGAAGGCTGGTGCCAACGGTAGTAAAAGTGCCAAAGGCCAGCCCTCGAAGGTAGTTGACGCCAGAACCGGCGTTGAAACCGCGACGCAACCGGCGGTCGAAGTATTGCCCGACGCGCACGCTGGTGACAATACTAACAAGGAGCCCCTTGCTACCTCACCCGACCAACCGGAGTTTTCGAAAGAAGTTTACCTGGCGTGGTATGAGCAGATGCAGCTCATGCGCAAGTTTGAGGAGAAGGCCGGCCAACTTTATGGTCAGCAAAAAATTAAAGGATTCTGCCATCTATATATTGGCCAGGAAGCCTGCGTTGCCGGGGCCGTGTCGGCGTTGGAGAAAGGTGATAAGTACATCACCGCCTACCGCGACCACGCGCACCCGCTGGCCCTCGGCACATCGCCCAATGCCATCATGGCCGAGCTGTTTGCCAAAGCCACGGGCTGCTCGAAAGGCAAAGGCGGCTCGATGCACATGTTCGACAAGGAGGTTGGGTTTATGGGCGGCCACGGCATCGTGGGCGGCCAGATTCCGATGGGGGCCGGCATCGCATTTGCCGAGAAGTATAACAAGACCGGCAAGCTGTGCATCTGCTACATGGGCGATGGCGCGGTGCGCCAGGGTGCCTTGCATGAGGCCTTCAACATGGCCATGCTGTGGAAGCTGCCCGTGATTTTTGTGGTGGAGAACAACGGGTACGCGATGGGCACTTCGGTGCAGCGGACCTCCAACGTGACCGACCTGCACATCATCGCCGAAGGCTACCAGATGCCGAACGAGCCCGTGAATGCCATGAACGTGGAGGACGTGCACAACGCGGTGGCCCGCGCCGCCGAGCGCGCCCGTGGCGGCGAAGGCCCGACGTTCCTGGAATTCAAAACTTACCGCTACAAAGGCCACTCGATGAGTGACCCCGCCAAGTACCGCACCAAGGAGGAGGTAGAAGAATACCGCCACCGCGATTCTATCGAATCAGTTCGCCACACTATTCTCACGCACCACATGGCGACGGAGGAAGAACTGACGGCCATTGATGAGCGCATTAAAGGCCGGGTGCAGGAGTCGGTTGAATTCGCGGAGAATTCGCCCTACCCCGATGCGGCTGAGCTGTACCACGATGTGTACGTGCAGAGTGATTATCCGTATATCCACGATTAATTTTTATCAACCCGGCCCCTTGCTTGCGTAGCCGGGTGGCCTCCTGTGCGGCCAGGCTTGCAAAAGCCACGCGGCGCGGCGCTACCTACCCCCATGTCTAAAATTCCATTTACCGGCAAAACGCCGGGAGCCCGTCAGCCCATTCGTCCGGTTTCGGCCGACCCGCTGGCTCCGGCCGAAGAAAGCTACGTGACCGAAAATCCGTTGCTTGAAGACCCCGATGCCCTGGCGGCGCGCCTGGTGGAATCGGAAGATTTTGTGCGGCGCAACCGGAACGTGCTGCTGGGTATTCTGGTGGTGGTAGTGGCGGCCATCGCGGGCGCGTTTGGCTACAACTACTGGCGCACGGAGCAAAATGCGCAGGCGCAAAACGCCATGTTCAAAGCGGTGGACTACTGGGAGGCTGACTCGCTTGGCAAGGCTACGAAGGGCGACGGCAAGCACCCCGGCCTCGACAAGGTAGCGACTGAGTATAGCGGCACGAAAGCCGGCAACCTCGCCGACTTCTACGCCGGTGTAGCCGCGCTCAAGCAAAATAAATTTCAGGATGCCTACAACTATCTGAACAAGTTCAGCTCGGGTGATTACTTGGTGCAGTCGCGGGCTTACGCGCTGATGGGCGATGCCAAACTCGAGCTTAACCAACCCAAGGACGCCGCCGACCTCTATGCCAAGGCGGCCGACCACAATGCCAACGAGTATTTCTCGCCGGGCTATGTGCTCAAGCAGGGCATCGCGCTGGAAGCAGCCAAGGATAATGCCGGCGCCATCAAGGCGTACGACCGCATTCTGAACGACTACCCGGCGGCCCAAGAAGCCGGCGAAGCGCGTCAGCGCAAAGCCGGCCTGAGCCAGTAAGCACACGTTATAGAACGCTCGAAACCGCAACGGCGCTTTCCTATCGTGGGAAGCGCCGTTGCTATTTAGCGAACCCTACCCCCCCCTTTTATACCCAACCCGGAGAATAGCGAAAAGGCGGGGCCCCGCTCGCGCCGGTCGCATCCGCGAAATCCGCTTCATCCGCAAAATCCGCGATTTTATGGCTACTGCCCTCCAAAACCTGAGCACTTACGACAGCGCTGGCTTCATCGACATTAGTGAAAAGCGCTTTGGCCTGGTCGTGGCCGAGTGGAACCGCGAACTGACCGATACGCTCAGCAACGGTGCCTACGAGACGCTGCTGAAACACGGAGCCCAGCCGGAAAATATCTTCCGCAATACCGTGCCCGGCAGCTTCGAGCTGACGCTAGGGGCGCAATTGCTGGCGCAGCACGACGAGATGGATGCGGTTATCTGCCTGGGGGTAGTAATCAAGGGCGACACCAAGCACGACGACTACATCTGCCACGCCGTGGCGCAGGGCCTGACTACGGTCGGGCTAAAGTATAATAAGCCGGTGATATTTGGCCTGGTAACTACCAACACGCTGGAGCAGGCCTGGGACCGGGCCGGCGGGCGGCACGGCAACAAGGGCGTGGATGCTGCGGTAGCGGCCATTCAAATGCTCGGATTCTGAGGCCACGGTGTAGCTGGCGAAGCAAAGCCGCTGAAACTAATTACCTTTGCCCCCGCGAAATCAGTTCGGCGCGCTTCCTGGCGAAGTAAGCTCTACCGGTGCTGCTAAACTTTTTGGGTTAGCAGGGCGTTGGTTTTGCCAGGCTATTTGCCTGCTGCTCTTAATTTATTACTTTATTACCTGCTTTTCGATGTCCGAAGAAAACCTCCGCTATTCGCGGGAAGACTTAGCTGAGTTTGACCACATTATTCAGGATAAGCTAACGGCAGCTCGCAAGGAGCTGTCCTTCATCAAGGAGACGCTGACCCGTAACAACGAGTCGGGCACCGACACCACGGCGGCCTCGCTGAAGGTGCTCGAAGACGGTGCAGAAACTGCCGAGAAGGAGAGCCTAAACCAGTTGGCTTCGCGCCAGATGAAGTTCATTCAGCAGCTAGAGAATGCGCAGACGCGCATTAAAAATGGCACCTACGGCGTGTGCATTGGCACGGGCAAGCTCATCCCCAAGGAGCGCCTGCGCGCAGTGCCGCACACCCAGCACTCGATTGAGGCCAAGCTGGCCCGTCGCGACTAGGCACCACTACGTATATTGGTCCGGACCCGCACCCGGCGCTTCGGCGGCGGTCGGCGGGTCCGGCCCTTTTTTTACCGCTTGCCCATTGGGCAGGGGTAGCACTTACCAGCGCCGGCGGCGCGGGACTATAAGCCAGCATTAGATAACCCTATAAATTAACATGGGCAAGCAACATTCTTCGGAGGATAAACCAGGCCGGCGCGGCGCGGCTGGTGGCACCGGTCGGCCAAGCGGCGATGCCCGCGGTGGCAACGCGCCCCGCGGCAACAGCAGCAACTATAAAGGCAGCCGGCCCGACGGCCGCGGCGAAGGCTACTCGCCCTCCCGGCCTACGTTTGGGCAAGGCGGCGGCAAGTTCGGCTCCCGGCCCAGTGGCGGCGGCGGCTTCAACAAGCCCAACTTTGGCGAGAAGCGTAGCTTCGGCGGCGACCGGCCCGAGCGCGGCGGCTACGGGGAGAAGCGCAGCTTTGGTGGCGACCGGCCCAGTGGCGGTAGTGACCGACCAGCCCGCACCTTTGGTGGCGACCGGCCCGAGCGCGGTGGCTATGGCGAAAAGCGTAGTTTCGGTGGCGACCGTCCCGACCGCCCGGCCCGCACCTTTGGTGGCGCCCGGCCCAGTGGCGGTAGCGACCGTCCGGCTCGCAGCTTTGGCGGCGACCAGTCTGAGCGCGGCGGTCCCGGCGAGAAGCGCAGCTTTGGTGGCGACCGCGATGCCCGGCCTCGTCGTCCCGAGCAGAGCAGCGAAGGCGGCGAGCGCCGCGACAACCGCGAAGAGCGCAGCGAGCGCCCCGCCTACCCCCCCAAACCCATCTGGCAGGGCCAGCCGGTGCGCTACGAAGGCAAGCCGACCGTGCCGCGCGGTGGTCAGGGCGAGCGCAACCGCAAGTTTATCAAAACCAATCCCGACGGCACGCCCGTAACGCCGGCCAGCGACCGCCCCGTGTACACGGGGCGCGACGAGCGCCGCTCGTTTGAGGAACGCGATACGACCCCGCGCCCGCGCCCCGAAGGTGGCTCGGACCGCCGCGACGACCGCGCGCCCCGCCGCGAAACCGGCGGCCGGCCCGGTGGCGACGACCGCCGCAGCAGCTACGGCGACCGCCGGCCCGCAACCGGCGAAGGCAACGAGCGCCGCAGCTTCGGCGGCGAGCGGGGGGGTAGCGACCGCCGTGATAGCTACGGCAGCCGCGACGCCCGCCCCGAGGCAGGCGGCCGTGACGACCGCCGCAGCTATGGCAACGACCGGGGCCCAGCTCGCGAACATACCGAAGGTGCCTTTGGCAAGCCGCGCAGCTACGGCGAGCGCCCAGCCAACACGAGCAGTGGCACGTTCCGCGAGCGTCGCGAGGCCATGCGCGAAGCCCAGAGCGGCCCACGCCGCGGCACTTCCTACGGCAGCACCGATAAGAGCCGCACGGGCGACACCGTGGGTCAGGCACCCGATTATAAAAACCTCACGCACTACGACAAAGACAAAACGCGCGGCAACAAGCGCCGGGCCAGTGAGGAAGATTTTGGCAATGAAGAGCTGCGCCTGAACCGCTACATCGCCAACGCGGGCATTTGCTCGCGCCGCGAAGCTGATGCGCTTATCGCTTCCGGCGAAATCCGGGTCAATGGCGAGGTGATTACCGAAATGGGCTACAAAGTGCAGACCACCGACACGGTGCAGTATGGCAAAACCAACCTCAACCGCGAGAAGCTGGTGTACGTGCTGCTGAATAAGCCCAAGGATTTTATCACGACTACCGACGACCCCGAGGGCCGCAAAACGGTGATGTCGCTGATAGCTACGGCGTCGAAGGAGCGCATTTTTCCGGTGGGCCGGCTCGACCGCAACACCACGGGCCTGCTGCTCTTCACCAACGATGGCGAGGTGGCTCAAAAGCTGTCGCACCCTTCACACAAGAATAAGAAAATCTACCAGGCGGAGCTGGACAAGCCGCTCACGGCCGAGCACCTGGGCCAGATTGCCGCCGGGCTGGAGCTGGAAGACGGCAAGGCTGAAGTCGATGACGTGGCCGTAGTGGCCGGCAACCCGCACTTCGTGGGTATTGAGCTGCACGTGGGTCGCAACCGCATCGTGCGCCGCATTTTTGAGCACCTGGGCTACGATGTAGTTGCCCTGGACCGCGTGCAATACGCGGGCCTCACCAAGAAAGAGCTGTCGCGCGGCAAATGGCGCTTCCTGAGTGAGCAGGAGGTTATCCGCTTGAAGTATTTCATGTAAGTTCCTGGTTCTTAGTTCCTGGTTTCTAGTTATTGTTCAGACCAGGAACCAGGAACCTAAAAACCAGGAACCAAAGAATGACGACGCTTGCCCTCGACCTTGGCAATACCGCACTAAAATATGGGCTGTTTGGGCCGGAAGGTGCCCGCGAAAGCGGCGTGCTGACCACGCCGGCGCAGCTGGCGGCGCTATGGCAGCGGACGCAGCCGCGGCAGGCCATCCTGTCGTCGGTGGCTGAGGAGGCTGCTACCCAGCCCTGGCTGGCTGAGCTGGCAGCGCTTAATGGCTTGGCGCGGGTGCTGCCTTTTCGGTCGGGCTTCACGCCGGTGCCGTTGCGCAATGCCTACGCTACCCCCCACACGCTGGGACCCGACCGGCTGGCCGGGGCCGTGGGAGCTGCCAGCCACTATCCCGACCAAAATCTGCTTGTTATCGATGCGGGCACGGCCCTGAAGCTAGACCTCGTGACGGCCGATGGCACCTACCACGGCGGCAGTATCGCGCCGGGCTTGCGCATGCGCTTGCAGGCCCTGCACACGTTCACGGGCCGGCTGCCGCTGATAGAGTTGCCGCCGGCCGCCGAGCCGGTGCAACTAATTGGCCGCTCCACGGCCTCTTCGCTGCTGAGTGGGGTAGTGGGCGGCACCGCCGCCGAGGTGCGCGGCCGGGTGGCCGAGTACCAGCAGCACTACCCCGATTTGACAGTAATCCTGACCGGCGGCGATGCTGCGTACCTGGCGGCGGCCCTCACGCCGCTGGCCGGCCGTATCTTTGCCATGCCAGAACTGGTGCTGCTGGGTCTGGATAAGATTTTACGCTATAATGTTGAAGACTAAAAAACTATCCGGGGCCCTGCTGACGGCCGTTGCTACCCTGTGCGCCGGCTCGGCGCTGGGGCAGGGGCTCGGCAACTCGCCTTACTCGCGCCTAGGCCTGGGCGACTACGCGGGCAACTACGGCGGCGTGCGCCAGCTAGGTATGGGCGGCGTCGGCCTGGCCGCGCCTAACACAGGTAACGTCAACGAGTTGAATCCCGCGCTGCTGGCTTACACGCCCCGCACTACCTGGGAGGCAGCTTTCAGCGCCCAGGTGAAAACGGTGAGTAACGCGGCTACCTCGAACCATGCTAATTCGGGTACGCTGGGCTATCTGGCCCTGGCGGTGCCGCTCAACAAGCGCTGGGGTGCCGCTATCGGCCTCAAGCCCTACAGCGCCGTCGATTACCAGGCCACCAACACCGGCGTGGTCAACGGCGACCCCGGCGCCCTGGCCTACCGGCAGTACACGGGTACGGGCGGCCTTTCGGAAGCTTACTTTGCCCACGGCGTTCATGTGCTGCGCGACTTAAATATTGGCGCGAGCGCCTCGTATGTGTTTGGCACCATCGACCAAACGACGGCTACGGCCATTGCTACTCCCACCATCGCCGTCCAGCAGTTGGTGGCGGATGAAGAGTTGCTGCGCTACTCCGACTTCCTGTTTCGGGCATCGGCGCACTACCGCCACAAAGTGGGCAAAACCATGAATCTGAACGTGGGCGGCGTTCATACGTTCCAGGCCAACCTGAAGGCTTCGCGGCAGCGCATTACGGAGCAGCGCGACCCCAAGAATGGCGCGGTTATCGGCCCTGTCACGCAGCTCTCAGACGACTCGGGCAACACCATCGTGCCCGCGCTCTCGCAGGTGGGCCTGACCCTGGACAACGGCAGCAACTGGTCGGGCAGCCTCGATGGGTCGTATCAGCAGTGGTCCAAGTTCAACTCCTTTAGCCTGCTCTCGACGGCGGGCCTCAGCAATACCTGGCGCGTGGCGGGCGGCGGCGAATTAACGCCCGACCCTGGCTCGGTGGAGCACTACTTCCAGCGCGTGACGTACCGCGTGGGCCTCAGCGTGGCCCAGATGCCGTATGCGCCGCTTGGCCAGCGCCTCTACGACCGGGCCGTGCACTGGGGCTTCGCGTTTCCGCTGCCCACGGCTACCCCCCTCGAATCGACGGTTATTAACCTGGCCTTCGTTTACGGCATCCGGGGCAATACAAGCTATCTCTATGGCGACAACGGCACGAGCAACGTGCGCGAAAATTACTTGCGTGTGCAAGTGGGTGCCACCCTCAGCAACCGCTGGTTTATTAAGCGGCGCCTGCAATAGTGAGCCGCTTGGGTGCCAGGTGGGGGGGTAGGGGCGTGGCCGGCCTGCTGCTGGCGGGCCTGCTGACCGCGGGCTGCCACCAGAAAGATGATGTGGTGAAGCGCATTATCTACAATGGCCCGCAACTCGAAACGGAAAACGTGGTGACGCTGCTCAGCGACTCGGCGCGGCTGCACATTCGGCTGACCGCGCCGCTGGAACAGGTTTTTGAGAACAGCGACCGACTATATCCCAAGGGTGCCATCGTCACGGTGTATGACAAGCCGGGTAAAATCGTCGTGAATACTATTAAGGCCAGGTGGGCGAAGTTTGATAATGCCAAGCAGCTCTATATTCTGCGCGGCGCGGTGAAGGTAGCCAACGTGCCCGAGAAGCAGCAGCTCAATACCGAAGAGCTGTTTTATAACGTCAGCCAGCAGAAAATATATACGGACAGCGATATGTTCGTGCGCGTGCAAACGCCCACCGAAGTGCTCACCGGCTACGGCCTCACCGCCAACCAGAATTTCTCGCGCTACGGCATTCACCGGCCCAAAGGAGTTTTCACCCTGGCCGAAGCCCAGCGGCTGGGAAAATAGCCAGGAGTGAAAAGGAACATCATGCTGCACACAGCGAAGCATGATGTTCCTTGTTCAACTTATTATCAATGTCATTAACCCATGAAATTCGATAAATCCCTGGTGCGCACCGTGCTTTTTGCCTTTGGCGTGGTAGCGTTCGTTATCGGCGTGTACCAGACCATCTTGCAGAAAGACCTGGTGGGCAACTATTGGATATTCATGATTTCGCTGGCTTGCTGGATGCCTTTACATTATTGGCGGCAGCAGGAAGCCCGCCGGGCCAAGGAGATTGAAGTAGCCAAGCAAGTGGCCGAGCTAAACAAGCCCGCCCCAAAAAAAAATAAGAAGCGCCGCTAGTATCCCTGAGCCCACTTCGGACCTGCGTAGGGGGGTAGGCGCTTGATAGTTCGGCGGGTTTATGGTTATTTTGCGCCTCTTTTTGAGATTAGGAAAATTTGTTCCTGGTTCGTAGTTCCTGGTTCATTGTTTCTAGTTGCTGGTTTGGATGTTAACCAGCAACTAGAAACAATGAACCAGGAACTACGAACCAGGAACCAGAAACAAGCAACGTAAATGGCTTTAATTAACACAATACGGGAAAAATCGGGGGTAGCCGTGGGCGCCGTCGCCGTCGGGATGCTCCTTTTTATAGTGGGCGGCGACCTGGTTGGGGGGAAGAATCACCTCTTTGGCCGCGACGGCAACGTGGTGGGGGTGGTGAACGGCGAAAAGATTGAATTACCCGAATTCAACGCCGCCCTGGAACAAGCCAAGCAGAACTTTGCCAACCAGCAGGGCCGCCCGCCCGATGAGCAGGCGCTGGGCTACCTGCGCGACCAAACCTGGAACCAGCTGCTGTACCGCCGCGCCTTCCAGCCCGAAATCGACAAGCTGGGCCTGAGCGTGGGCGATGACGAGGCTGTGGACATGGTGCAGGGTGATAATCCCAATCCCGCCATCAAGCAGGCCTTCACCGACCCCAAGACGGGGCAGTTTGACCGCGCCCGCCTCATCGATTACCTCAAGAACCTCGACAAGCTGCCGCCCGAGGCCCAGGCCGCGTTCCACAACTTTGAGACGAGCCTGCGCGACTTCGACCGGCCGGTGAACAAGTTCAACGCCCTGCTGAAGAACTCGGTGTACGTGACCACCGCCGAAGCCAAGTACTACGACCAGGCCCAGAACGCGAAGGCGAGCTTCCGCTACCTGTTCGTGCCCTACACCAGCGTGTCGGACTCGGCTTTCAAGCCCACCGACGCGCAGCTGCAGGACTACCTCGACCGCCACAAAAGCCGCTACAAGGTGGAAGATGGCCGCAGCATCGAGTACATCGTGGTGCCCGAGGTGGCGACCAAAGAAGACAGCGCCGCCCTGCGCCAGAGCGTGGCCGGCCTGGCCCAGCAGTTCCGCACCGCGCCCAACGACTCGCTCTTCGTGCGCTCCAACTCGGACCAGCCCTATAACCACGCCTACCTCTCGCCGGCCGAGCTGCCCGAGAAGCTGCGCCAGCAGCTGCCCCTGAAAGTAGGCGAGGTGTACGGCCCGTATGTGGATAATAACTCGCTGGCTATCTACAAGGTAACGGGGGCCAAGGCCGGTACCAAGCCCGCCGCCCGCGCCAGCCACATCCTCATCAAGCCCGCCGGCAACACGCCCGAAGCAAAGGCTGCCGCCAAAAAGCAGGCCCAGGATATTCTGAATAAAATCAAAGGCGGGGCCGACTTCGCGGCGATGGCCCGGCAGTTTGGCACCGATGGCACCAAGGACCAGGGCGGCGACCTGGGCTGGTTTGAAGAAGGCCGCATGGTGCCGGAGTTCAGCAAGGCCGTGTTCGCGGTCAGCGCGCCTGGCCTGCTACCCAACCTCGTGGAAACCAGCTTTGGCTACCACATCATTAAGGTGACGGCGCCCAAAACCAACCAGACCTACCAGGTAGCCACCGTGGTGAAAAACGTGCAGCCCAGCGACGCCACCCGCGAAGCCGCCTACGCCAAGGCCGAGCAGCTGCAAGCCAGCGCCACGACCCTCGCCGATTTCCGCGCCCTACCCACCAAGGACAAGACGCTGCAAAAGCAGGAAGCCAAGTTTGTGACCCGCGACGCGCAGACGCTCAACAACCTGCCCGGCTCGCGCGATATCGTGCGCTGGGCTTTTGGCTTCAACCCCGATGGCGGCTCCGAGACGAAAGTGGGCGACGTGCATAAGTTTGATATCGGCGACCTGCACGTGCTCGCGGCCGTGACCGATGCCCGCACCAAAGGCACGGCCACTATCGAAAACGTGCGCCCCGAGCTGACCGCCGCCGTGCGCAACGAGCTAAAGGCCAAGCAGCTCATGGAGAAGCTGCAAGGCAAAACCGGCTCGCTCGAAGACTTGGCCAAAACAGCCGGCAACGGCGCGGTGGTGCAAACCGCCACGGGCGTAGCCCAGGCCCAGGGCACTATTCCCGGCGTGGGCTTCGAGCCCGAAGCCGTGGGCCGCGCCTTCGCCCTGAAACCCGGCCAGAAGTCGGCCCCCATCCAGGGCGAACAGGGCGTGCTGGTAGTAGAAGCCACCAGCGTATTGCCCTCTACCCCCAATGATATGAAACTGGTGCGCCAGCAGCTGACGCAGCAGCGCCAGCAGCGCCAGGACGGCCTCATCTACGAAGCCATTAAGGCCCAGGCCAAGGTGCAGGACAACCGCTCGAAGTTCTTCTAGGACCTGGTTTTTGGCTGATATAGAAATTTTCTCCCCGGCCGTATAGTACTTATACAATCCAGCACTGCCACTGGAATAAAGAAAACTCCCTGTTGGACAAGCAATTGCTTGTCCAACAGGGAGTTTTCTTTATGGGATAAAAAGTATTCGTAGAAGAAAAAGTTGCGCAAAAGCTGGCTGCCATTCCGGTAGCATAGCGATTTAGGTTATATATTGCCAAGACAATTTCACGCCTAATTCATTTTTTATGAAGCACCTGTTGACTCTATTAGGGATTTGTCTGGCTCCGGTGCCCTTATTGGCGCAAGAGGGGCCGCTGCTACGTCCCGATTTACACCGGACCAGTGCCATCTCCGCGGCTGCCAGCCAGGCGGTGGAAATGGCGGCCAAGCTGCCCACTAATCCCAATTCGCACCTCAGCCACGAGCTTCAGCAGCTTTATAGCTACGCGGGGGGGGTAGGGCCGACCGGCCGCAGCGCGGGGCCGCTAGCTACGGCGGCCGTAGGCGAAGCCTTTCCGCAGCTGCTGCTGAGCGGTGAGCAGGGCCCGGCCTCGGTGCTGGTGCGCGTGACGGCCCGCGACGTGGCCGCCCTGCGGCCGTTGCTGGAAGCGCGAGGCTTCGTCACGGTTTCGGCCCGGCCGCAGCTGCATTTCATAGAGGGCCGGCTGCCGGTGAGCCAGCTGGCTCCCGGCGCGGCGGGCGTGGAAAGCCTGAGTGCACGGGGCCTGCTGGGCGTGTTGCCCGTGTGGCGGCCCGTGGGCAGCACCGGTCGCTATTCGAGCCAGGCCGACTACGGCCTGCAGGCCAACCGCGTGCGGGCGGCCAAGCCCACCGGCTACGACGGCACCGGCTGGCGCGTGGGCGTGATGAGCGACTCGTATAACTCGCTGGGCGGGGCCGCCGCGGGCGTGGCTTCCGGCGACCTGCCCGCCAACGTGCAGGTGCTGCAAGACCTGGCCCCCGGCGCGGGCACCGACGAGGGCCGCGCCATGATTGAGCTGATTCACGACATTGCGCCCGGAGCGGGCAAGGCATTTAGCGCGGTGCAGCAGGGCGAGGCCGACTTCGCCGACCAGGCCCTGCGCCTGGCTGACCCCACGGTGGGCAACTGCCGGATTCTGGTCGATGACATCAGCTACTTAGCCGAGCCCATGTTTCAGGAAGGCGTTATCGCGCAGGCCGTGAACGAGGTTAGCTCGCGGCTGGGGGTAGCGTTTTTTAGCTCGGCCGGCAACTACGCCGACGCCTCGTGCGAGTATGCCAATCACCCCTTCTTGCCCGTAGCGGGGGGTAGCGGCAACGCCGACCTGGATTTTACGCCCGATGCCAAAGGCGACACGCGCCAACACTTCAGCATTCCTAAAGCCAAGCGGCTGTTCTTGTTTTTGCAGTGGAGCGACCCGTTTTATACCACCAACGGCGTGAAAACGGACCTGGATATGTACCTGGTTAAGACCCGCGCCGGTGGCGCGGTGATGAAAGGCGACACCATTGCCCGCGGCACCAGCAACAGCATCCTGAGCCAGAGTCCGGTTGAAGCCATATCCTACACGAATAACAACGACACGGATACTGAATTCGACCTGGTAATCAGCCGTCGCAAGGGCACCGCCGACCCGACGCGGGTGAAGTACATTTCCTATGGCGATGCCCTCACGGATGTCACTACGGCGACCGGGACGATTCGGCTGAACTACTTCACCCGGAGCAGCACCATCTCGGGCCACCACGCCGCCGCTAGTGTCAACTCGGTGGCCGCCGCGTACTCCTACGTTCGTCTAAATGCCGAGCCTTATACCTCTAAAGGCAACGTTACGTATCTCTTCAACCCCGACGGCAGCCCGCTGGCCGCGCCCGTAGTGCGCGCCAAGCCCGACTTCGCCTCCATTGACGGGTGCAGCACATCGTTCTTCGGGCAGAAATATACTGGCCAGGACCCCAAGGACGGCTTCTTGTTCTTCGGCACCTCGGCGGCGGCTCCCAACGCGGCGGCCGTAGCGGCCCTGCTCTTGCAGGCCAACCCCAACTTTACCCCGGCCCAGGTCACTACCCGGCTCATGGCCACGGCTCTCGATATCAATGCGCCTGGCCCCGACGCCCTCACGGGGACGGGTTTGATTAATGCCTACGACGCCATTTTTGGTCCCCAAATCGCGGCCGCGGCTCCGTTTGTCGAAACGTTTGACAGCCAGAACCTGTCGCGGGCCTGGGAGCTGCAAGGCAGCTCCTACGGCCGCATTCTGGTGCGCTCCGACTACGGCCCCGCCTCCACGCCGGGCCACCTGGTGATGGACGGTATTCTGGCGGCCGTTGGCGTTACCAACCGCCGCAACATTGCCACGCTGCGCCTCGACCTGAGCACTACTACCCCCGGCGGCTGGGTGCTAACCTTCAAGCACAAGAAATTTGCCGGGGAAACCGACCAGGTTATGCCCGCCACGTTCACGAACAGCGCCTATTCCAATAGCGACGGCGTGGCGCTGAGCGTGGATGGTACCAACTGGTTTCGCCTGGCCGATATCACGGGTACCAACGCCGCCACTACGTACAAGACGGTGAGCGTCAACCTGAATGACTTCGCGACAGCCAACTCGCTGACGCTGGGCGCCAACGTGCGCATTCGGTTCCAGAGCATCAATACCGGGGAGGTTGATACGACCATTCCCGCCTTCAGCGGCGGCCGGGCCTTCGACGACGTGCTCGTGACCGGTGCCAACGTGACCCAGGTGCCGGTGGCGCAGTTTAACGCCTCGGCCACTACGGTAGCCTTGTGCCCCGGCAGCACGGTGCAGTTCACCGATGCCTCGCTGTTTACGCCCACCAGCTACGCCTGGTCGTTTCCGGGGGGCACCCCGGCCACCAGCACCGTGGCTAACCCAGTGGTTACCTACAACGCGGCTGGCACCTACGACGCTACCCTTACCGTGACCAACGCCAGCGGCAACTCGACCCGCACGCTGTCCGCCGTGGTCACCATCTCCAACGTGAAGCCTACGGCCAACTTCACGGCCCGCCAGGCGCCCATTTGCCCCGGTGGCCAGGTGAAGTTCACCAACCGCTCGACCAACTGCGCCAGCACCTACGCCTGGACCTTCCCCGGCGGCACGCCGGCGACCAGCACCGACGCCAACCCGACCGTGACCTTTGCCGCGGCGGGCACCTACGTGGTGAGCCTGGTAGCCAGCAACAGCAACGGTGCCAGCACGGCCAAGACCTTCACCGTGATAGTACAGGGCGCGGCCCTGGCCATTCCCTACGCCGAATCGTTTGCTTCGGGCATTCCGGCCGCCTGGGGCGTACTCAACCCCGATGGCGGCCTGACCTGGACGACGGCCGCCAACACGCTCCTCAAGGATGGCACCCGCGGCACGGCCGTGGTAATGCCTTTCGCTCCCTACGCCGCCGTGGGGCAGCGCGACTCCCTGCAATCGCCCGCCTTTAACCTGGCCGCCGGGCAGCCCCAGGCCACGCTGCGGTTTGACGTAGCCTACGCACCCATCGACCTGCTGGGCTCGGACAACGACTCATTGGCGGTGCTCGTGTACACGGCCTGCTCCAACACCCGGCTGGGCCAGGTGTACCTGAAGTCGGCTAAAAACGGTCTGGGCACCACGCTGCCCCGTGCCAGCACCATCTTCACGCCTTCCTCGCCCAGCCAGTGGCGGCAGGAAAACGTGGACCTGAGCGCCTACGCGGGCCAGCAAGTGTACCTGCGCTTCGTAGCCTACAACCGGTATGGCAACAACCTCTACCTGAGCAACGTGCGAATAGACAACAATACGCTGCTGGCCACCCGCGCCCAGGTCGATTCGCCGCTGCTGCAAGCTTACCCCAGCCCCGTGGCGGGCGGCCAAGGCCTCACCTTATCGCTGCCCAGCGTGGCGGGAGCAGCCTCGGTGCGCCTCATCGACGCCATAGGCCGCACTACCTGGCAGGCCACGGTAGCCCTAAGCTCGGGGGCCGCGACTAACCGTACCCTTAGCGCCCCGCTGGCGGCCGGCCTCTACACCGTGCTCTGCGAAACGGCCGATGGCCAGCGCTACACCCGGCGCGTGGTAGTAGAATAGGAGTTTTTAGGAGTTGTTAGCTTTTGAAAAACCCGGTCGGCTGCTTAGCCGACTGGGTTTTTTGTGGGGGGTAGGGAACTGTTGCCGGGAGGGCAACCAAGCGGATTGTCTGGCTTGTGCCCGCCCTCGCCGCCGGCAGGGCACTACTTCTGAGCCGGCCGCGTATCTTAGACAACTTAAAAACCAGCGCTTATGCCCACTCTTGAACCCACCGTGCGCCCGCCGCGCCGCGCCGCTGCCACCGCCGCCCGCCGCGCCCTGTTGCGCGAGCGCCTGGTGCGCGAAATGCTCGATGGGCGACCCCTTTACTACGCAGGTTACCAAGCCGTGCTGGCCGGCCGTAAAACGGCTGAGGAAATTATGGGTTCAAGCTCGTTGCAGTGGGTGTTGGTTGGGTATTTTATGGAATTTATGATTCTGAATCTCGACCGCAAAAAGTACTGGTTTGCTACCAATGAAGCCGGCGTGCACCTCGACCACCGCGATAAGTTATCGCACGACGTGGCTATCTACGAAAAAGCCGCCCTGCCGCCCGAGCAGATAAACACCCGCTACGTGACGGTGCCGGCTAAAGTGGTGGTCGAAATCGACGTGCGCATCGATATGCAGGACCCGGCCGACAGCAACTACGTGAACCGCAAGGTTCGCAAGCTGCTGGATTTTGGCACCGAGCGCGTTATCTGGGTCTTCACCGATTCGCGGCAGGTGCTGCTGGCCGAGCGCGGAGCCGATGCCTGGCTCACGATGGACTGGCACCGCGACCTGGAGCTGCTCGACGGGCAGCAGTTCAACATCGGGCAGTACTTGCAGGAGCAGGGAATTGCCGCGTCGGCTGGGTAAACAGGTTGCTACCTTGCCGCCGTTGCAGGCTGCGGGTGGCCCGCCTCACCTCCGTTTATCTACTATGTTTATGCGCCATATCAATCGAATAAGCACTCTAAGCGCATTTTAACCACCCATTTTATCTGTATGCAGCCTGGCTTTTCTATCTCATTTGTTCGGCGCGGCTTGCCGGCCCTGCTGCTCATAGCAGCTGGCATCGCGCTGAGCATAGTCTTCAAAAAATCCAGCGCGTGGCCCGCCGAAACCAAGCTGCTGATGTACGCCTTAGCCTTGGTGCTAGGGGTAGGGGGCACCACCCTCTTTGGCAGCTATGTGCGGCAGCGCCCACTGAGCAGCATGAAAACGCAGCTGATTAGTTCGGCGCTCATGGTAGCGATACTGCTGGTTGCTAAGCGCTGAAATTGGGAAGCTCACTGCACCACCTGGCGGGTGCTTGGCCAGATGAGCCTGAACAAAGTGAGCGCAAAATGGCGTTAGCGCAGAATACTAGTGCGTATCAGTTGTGAAAAATATGCGTGTCGCTCTTCTCTTCCTGCCCGTTGGCTGGCTGGCCCTGGCTGCCCCGCTGCACGCCCAGACTATGCCCGGCCAGGGTGGCCCGCCGCGGGCCGGCAATTGGGCGCCCATCGACGGGCCCACGCTGGCCCGCGAATACGCCCGTCGGGGCGAGTACGAAAAAGCTGCCTTTCTCTTCGGAAAGCTGACGAGCGAGGAGCAGACCAGCGCTGCGGTGCTGCCCGACTACGTGGCCGCGCTGCAAGCCCTCAAGCGCTACAAAGACGCCGAGAAGCTGGTGAAACGAGCCCTCAAGCAGCACCCCGAGGAGGGCGGCTACGGCGTGCTGCTGGGCGCGCTCTACGCGGCGGCCGGCGACCCGGCGGCCGCCGACAAGCAGTACCAGCGCGTTATCAGTCAGTTGACTTCGGCACAAATAGGGGGGGTAGCGGCCGAATTTGGCCGGCGCGAGCTGCCGGTGTGGGTCGAGCGCACGTACCTGCGCGGCCGCGAGCTGGCCAAAAACAACACCGAATACGCCCCGGAACTCATTCAGCTTTATACCCAAACGCAGGAGCAGGACAAGCTGCTGACTGAAACGCTGCATCTCGTGGAGCGCGACCCGCAGCAGCTACCCTTCGTGCGCAACATGCTGCAAAACGCGTTACGTGAGGAAAAAGACTTCGACGCGCTGGAGAAAATTCTGCTGACCAAGGTGCAAAACCAGCCTGACCAGCAGGCCTACGCCGAGCTGCTGCTGTGGCTGCAGGTGCAGCGCCACGACTTTGCGGGCGCGCTGGTGCAGGCCCGCGCCCTCGACCGCCGCGCCAACGCCCAGGGCAGCCGCGTGCTGCTGCTGGCCGGCATCGCGCAGCGCAACCGCGACTACGCCACTGCCATCGCGGCCTGCGACTACGTGGTGCGCGAGTACCACACCGGCCCCAACTACGGGCTGGCCCGCCAGCTGCTGCTGGAAGCCCGCGAGGCCCAGGTGCGCGACACCTACCCCGTGGACCCGGCCCAGGTGCAGGCCCTGGCCGCCGACTACGAAAAGCTCATCGCCGAGCTAGGCCCGAGTCCCGACGCCGCCCCCGTCATGCGCGACCTGGCCACGCTCTACGCCTTTCAGCTGGACAATAAAGCCAAGGCCATGAGCCTGTTGCAGCAAATAATTACTATGCCCCGCGCCGAAGCCGACGTGGTGGACGAGGCCAAAACCACCCTCGGTGACCTTTACTTGCTAAAGGGCGAGCCCTGGGAGGCCACCCTCCTGTACTCGCAGGTGGAGAAGGCGCACCCCGAGGCCACGCTGGGCTACGAGGCCAAGCTGCGCAACGCCCGCCTCAGCTACTTTGCCGGCGACTTTAAGCTGGCCCAGAGCCACTTAGATATTCTCAAAGAAGCTACCACCCGCGAAATTGCCAACGATGCCATGCAGCTCTCGCTGCTCATCCAGGAAAATACGGTGGAAGATACCCTGGGCCTGGCCCTGAAAGACTACGCCGCCGTGGAGGAGCTGGCGTTTCAGAATAAGATTCCGCAGGCCGAGGCGGGCCTCGACGCGCTGCTGCGCAAGTACCCCGGCCACGCCCTCACCGATGATGCGCTGTTCCTAAAGGCCAAGCTGCAACGCCGTACCGGCGACTACGCCGCCGCCGTGGGCACCCTGGGCCTGATTACCGGCAACCCCAAATACGACGTGCTGAGCGACGATGCGCTTTTCTTAACCGCTGAGATTCAGGACGAAAACCTCAAGGATAAAGCCAAAGCCCAGGCGCTGTACCAGGAAGTGCTGACCAAGTACCCCGGCAGCATCTACGTGGCCGAAGCCCGCAAGCGCTTCCGGCGGCTGCGCGGCGACGCCGTGCAGTAGGAGGGGGGTAGGGCCACTCAGCCTAAGAATCCGTTTTAGCGGCCGCTTGTCACCTTTTCTAACCGTTCGTTTAAGAAACGTGACAAAGCTCTTTTCCTACTTCATAGGTGATAGGTATCGGTACTAGCAGGCGATATACCCTACCTCTATAGCCTTTATTTAGGCGTGCGCGCTTTGCGCGCATGCTGTTTCGCTTGGAAGGCGAGAAACTGGCGCACCTGGGCGGCCGTTTCCAGGTCATCGAGGTCTGGGCGACGGGGATAGCTCACGTAGCGGGGGCGTTGCCCGGCCAGGGGCGGCACGTAGCCGAAAACAGTCGTGTAGTAGCGGCCTGCTTCTCCGTCCGGGGAGTCGGGCGCGTAAGGCAGCGAGTAGGCGAGCACCAGCAGGTCTTTCCGCCCGTCGTGGTTGGCATCGGCAAAGAAGATGGCCACTATACTAGGTATCTGTGAACCAATTGCTGGCACTTCGAACCGCTTTATCGCATACGTATCGGCTTGGTAGGGGTCCAGCACAAACACATCCAGATAGGAAATGGACGCGTATCCGTTCGCGCTAAAAATGAGCTGTTTGCCGAAGGCGCTGGGTCGCCACGCATACTCAATGGGTTTAGGCTGAGCATCCGGATACTGAAGGGCAACAGGAAACAGCCGCTGTAAAAAGGCTTCCGCTGCCTCGCCGGGCTTGCGCCGCGCCACGCCCTGGCGTAGCGGACGAGCTTGGACAGAATCAGGCGGTAGCGACCGGCTACCGGCTAGCTGGGTAGCGGGTAAGGCGGGATTGTGGCGAGTGGAAACCGAGGTAATACTGGTAGAACTACCCAGCAGTATCACCCAGAAGAAGGAGGCAGGTAGGAAGCAACAAAGCGGGGCGATAGTGGGCATCAGCAAGGCGAATAGCGGCGAGGGGAGCGCGTAAAAGCGTCATTAGTTCAAGAAGTGTCCGGTAACGCTTGTTATGTTACGCAGCTATGCCTGCCTGCTCCTCTAACTTACCGAAAGAAGATAAACATCAGAGCCAGGGCCAGGATGAACACCACGTACATCAGGCCATCGGACAGAATGTACTGGCGGTAGCGCTGGTAAAACTCTTGAAGACGGCGCATGGGGGTAGGGAGGAGGCCAGACGAAGGTACGCCCGTTAATTTTTGTGTACTTTTGGGGCTATTCATGTTCTAACTATTAATGGCTGTTATACCTCTCAAGCGCTGGATTATTGCGCCCGAACCCGACCCCGCGACGGTGGCCGGCCTGGTGCAGGCGCTGGGTATCAGCCCCTTGCTAGCCCAGCTGCTGGTGCAGCGCGGCATCGACACGCCCGCCGCCGCCCACGATTTTTTTGAGCCCGACCTGGCCAAGCTGGCTTCGCCCTGGCTGATGTGCGACATGGACCGGGCCGTGGCCCGCGTGCGCAAGGCCCTCGACGGGGGCGAGCGCATCCTGGTGCTGGGCGACTATGACGTGGACGGTATTACGTCGGTAGCGCTGGTAGTCAGCTTTTTGCGTTCTTTAATTGAAAGCGCCGATACTGTTGACGAAGCAAGCCGCTTCCAGCCCTACATCCCCGACCGCCAACGCGAGGGCTACGGCATCTCGATGCAGGCCGTGGACTTTGCCAAGGAAAACGGCCTCAGCCTGATTATCGCCCTCGACTGCGGCGTGAAGGCCGTGGAGCAGGTAGCGTATGCCAACACGCAGGGAGTGGACTTCGTGATATGCGACCACCACCTGCCCGGCGAAGTGCTGCCGCCGGCCGTGGCCGTGCTCGACCCCAAGCGCCTGGATTGTACGTATCCCTACCCCGACTTGTCGGGCTGCGGCGTCGGCTTCAAGCTTTTGCAAGCCCTTACGGAGCAGCTTAACCTGCCCCTGGCCCCGCTCTACGCGCAGCTCGACCTCGTGACGGTGAGCATCGCGGCCGACGTGGTGCCCGTGACCGGCGAAAACCGCATTCTGGCCGCCCACGGCCTGCGCCGCTTCAACGTGACGCAGGCGGCGGCCTTTGCCGTGCCCCTGCCTTCGGCCCTGGCCTCAGCCGATACGCTTGATGGCCCCGCGCCCCTACCCCCCACGCCTGCCGATGGCCTGCGTCCCGGCCTGGCGGCGCTGCACGAGCTTGCTACCCCCCGTCAGGGGCCGCTCACGCTCAGCTCATTAGTGTTTGGTTTTGCGCCGCGCATCAACGCGGCCGGCCGCATGGGCGACGCCCACCGCGCCGTGAATATGCTGCTGGCCGCCACTCAGCAGGAAGCCCGCTACACCGCCGAGGTGGTGGACCACATGAACCAGGAGCGCCGCCTCTCCGACGCGCGCACCACCCAGGAGGCGCTGGCGCTCATTGCCGAAGACCCCGAGGGTGCCACGTTGCCGGCCACCGTGCTCTACCAGGCGCACTGGCCGCAGGGCGTGCTGGGTATCGTGGCCTCGCGCTGCCTCGACCAATACTACCGCCCCACCGTCATCCTCACCGAGCGCGATGGCCTGGCCACGGGCTCGGCGCGCTCGGTGGCGGGCTTCGATGTGCACGAAGTATTGGAGGCCTGTGCGCCGCTGCTGCGCCAGTTTGGCGGCCACAAGGCGGCAGCGGGGCTGGCCCTACCCATCGAAAACGTGCCGGCTTTCCGCGAGCAGTTTATGCGCGAGGTGGCGGCCCGCCTGCCCGCCGGCCAGCACCCAGTGCGCCCGGTGGACATCGACGCGGTGCTCGACTTCACGCAGCTAACCGAGGAGTTTTTGGGCCATTTGGTGCTGCTGGAGCCGTATGGGCCGGGCAACCCGGCACCGGTTTTTGCCAGCCGGGGCCTGCGCGCGGTGCCCGGCTCGGTGCGGCCCGTGGGCCAGGCCGGCCACCTCAAAATCAGGCTGATGCAGCCCGCGCAGTCGCCGGGCCTGGTGCTCGAAGGCATCGGCTTTGGGCTGGGACACTATTTGCCGCGCCTGCTCGAAGCGCCCGACGCCGCCCTGAGCGCGTGCTACGTACTCGAAATGAACGAGTTCCGAGGCCAGCGCAGCTTGCAGCTGCGGCTGCTGGATTTGCGCTGGGAATGAGGTGAGAGGATGAGTAGTGAAATGGTGAGTGAGAAAAGAGGCAATTGCGTATGTAATACCAGCTCACCACTCATCCTCTTACTGAATGCGCTACGTTTCCCTTGACCTCGAAATGAGCGGCCCTGACCCGCTGCGGCACCAGGTGCTGGAGCTGGCCGCCGTGGTAGAAGATACCCGCCGCGCCGCCACTACCCCGCTGGCCGAGCTACCGGCCTTTCGGCGGGCGCTGCGCCACCCCGAAATCTGCGGCACGGCCGGGGCGCTGGCCCTCAACGCGGGCCTGCTGCGCGAGCTGGCCGACAAAACCAACGCCGACGCGCCCGACATCTGCCGGCCCGAGGAGGTGCTGCCGCAGCTGCGTGAATTTTTGCTGGCCAATGGCTTTCGGCTCGATAAAAAAGACCGCGTGCCCATCACGCTGGCCGGCAAGAACGTGGCCACCTTCGACTTGCTCTTCCTGCGGGAACTGCCCGGCTGGGGCACGCTCGTCAAGGCCGAGCCGGCGACGCTGGACCCGGCCGCCTTCTACCTCAACTGGCACAAGGACAGCCGCTTGCCCACCATGCTCATCTGCCAGGCCCGCGCCGGCGACGCCGAGCCCCACGTGGCCCACCAGGCCCTGGCCGATGCCCTGGAAGTCGTGCGCCTGCTACGCCCGTTTTATGAGCACCCGGTTTATAAGTCAATTAGCATTTAACATTTACCAGGGGGGTAGGGCGCGGCGATGCGCCCCGCCTGAGCCGCTGCGCGGAATAGCTGGGCTGCCTTTATTTGCCAAATGGCAACTAGCGCCCCGCCCTACCCCCCGTAACTTGCCGCAATGGATGAGTTTCTTGCCTACCTCTTACAATTCGGGTCGCTGAACCAGCGGCAGCAGGACCTGATTGCCAGCAAAGCCACTACCCTGGCGCTGCCCAAAGATGGCTATTTGCTGGAGGCCGGGCAGGTGGCCCGGCAAGTAGCATTCGTGCTGGAAGGGGTTATCCGCATCTGCTACTACGACAACAAGGGCCACGAAATCACCCGCAATTTTATCGAGGAACACCGCCTGGCTACCGACCTGCGCGGGCTGGAATACGGGCTAGTTTCTGCCGAATACCTGCAGGCCGCGACTGATTGCCGGCTCCTCGTGTTTGCCAAGCGCGATTGGGACGAGCTGGCCCACACGATAGTGGGCTGGAACGACAGCATGAACCGGATAACGGCCCAGCACCTGCGCGAAAAGCTGGCGCGCATCAGCCCGATGGTGGCCCAGGACGCCACCACCCGCTACCTGGAGTTTATCGAGAACTACCCGCGGCTGGCCAACCGGATTCCCCTGTCGCACCTGGCCTCGTTTCTGGGCATCACGCAGTCCTCGCTGAGCCGCATCCGTAAGAATATCCGCTGACGCGCTTTTTGCCAAATGGCAACCGCTGGCCTTTTTAGGCGGGGGACCTTTGGGGAGTAAATTAACCCAAAAAAACCCTTGCGCTCATGGCACAAAATGAAACTTCCGGGGCTGGCCCTGCGCCGCTACCCGGCCTTGCGAGCGGCTCGCCGGAAATAACCCGCTCCAACAAGCCCGTCGCGCTGGTTACCGGGGCTAATCAAGGCATTGGCTTGCAAATCGCCAAAGAACTCGTGGGCCACGGCTTCACGGTGCTGGTGGGGTCGCGCAATTTCGAGCGCGGCGAAGCGGCGGCCCAGGAGATTGGGGCAGCGGCCATCGCGCTCCAGCTCGACGTGACGGACGGGGCATCCATTGCCGCCGCCGCCGCCCGCATCCGCCGGGAGCTAGGCCGCCTCGACGTGCTCGTCCAGAACGCCGCCATCTCCAATACCAGAAAGGGGGACCTGTCCCTTCAGGAATACGCCCAGATAAGCCTCCCAAGCAACGCCTCTCTGGAGGAGGTGCGCGCCGTGTGGGAAACCAACGTGTTTGGCGTCCTGGCCGTGTACCAGGCGATGCTGCCGCTGCTGCGCGAGGCCCCGGCCGGTCGCATCGTCAACGTGTCGAGCGGGGCCGGGTCGCTGGCGAGCAACGCGGACCCGGCCTTTCCCTACCGCGGGTTTTTTGGCCCCGTCTACCCGGCGTCCAAGACCGCGCTCAACGCCATGACGCTCGCTATGGCCATCGAGCTGGAATCAACTACTATTAAGGTCAATGCCGTTTCGCCCGGTTTCACCAAAACGGCGCTCAACGGCTACGAGGGCACGGAGACCGTGGAGCAAGGCGCGGCCGAGGCAGTCCGCATGGCCCTGCTCGGCCCAGATGGCCCCACCGGTACTTTCACCCACGCCACGCTCGGAACGCTCCCGTGGTAATCAACCCCGCGCCAGCCGCCCTACCGCGTAACAGCAGTAATTAACTTCACCATTTCATAACCCCTTATCCTCGTGGCATTTCACGCTGAATCTGCTTTTGTGGCCACCGCGCCAACGCCGGTCCTTTCCATTAGTCCGGTCGTGTTGCCGGCTCCGGGCCGCATCGTGGACCTGCAAATGCGAATTTCGGCCCCCCTGACGGGTGGCGAATTACCAATTATTCTGCTGTCGCACGGCCACGGCGGCTCCAACCATCTTTCTTCGTTGAATGGGTATGCCCCGCTGGCCAATTTTTACGCGGCCCACGGCTTCGTCGTCATCCAGCCCACCCACCTGTCGTCCAAGTCGCTAGCGGGCGTCGTGGATGCCAAAAGCCCCGAGGCCCCGTTGTTCTGGCGCTCCCGCGCCGAAGACATGAAGCGCATTCTGGACGGGCTAGACCTTATCGAGGCGGCCGTGCCGATGCTCCAGGGCCGCCTGGACCGCAGCCGGATTGCCGCCGTGGGGCACTCCTTGGGCGGCCATACGGTTGGCATGCTCGCCGGGATGCGGGTGATGGACCCCAATAATAGCAAGGAAATAAATATGTATGAGCCCCGGATTAAGGCGGCCGTGCTGCTGGGCGCGCCGGGCGGCAGTGAGGGGCTGGCCCCAAAGGTGGCGCAGCTGTACCCGTTTTTCAAAGGCACCGATTTTACGGAGATGAAAACGCCAACGCTGGTGGTGGCCGGCGATAAAGACAAAAATCCCACTTTCTCTGAGCGGGACGACTGGCGGTCCGAAGCCTATTTCTTGAGCCCTGGTCCCAAGTCCTTGCTCACCATCTTCGGGGGAGAACACATGCTCGGCGGCATTTCGGGCTACGACGCGGGCGAAACAACCGATGAGAACCCCGCGCGCGTCGCCCTGGTGCAGCAGCTCACCTGGGCCTACCTGCGCACCGCCCTCTACCCCGAAGACTCCGCCTGGCCTGTAGCGTGTGCCGCGTTGCAGGAAAGCCCTGCTCCACAGGGCCTAGTAGCAAGTAAATAAGCGCTTTAGTCTCATTACTCCACAAAAAGGGCCGCTGACGCGCTTTTTACCAAATGACAACGGGCGGGATTTCCCGGCGGCGGACCTTTGCGGGGTAAACCAACCGCACTACCCATGAAAAAAGCCCTGATAACCGGTGCCAACAAAAGCATTGGCTTGGAAACCGCCCGGCAGCTCCTGCGGGCCGGTTATTACGTGTACCTCGGCAGCCGCGACCTGGCCAACGGCCAGCGGGCGGTGGCCCAGCTGCACGCCGAAGGCCTCACCCAGGTC
Source organism: Hymenobacter psoromatis (assembly GCA_001596155.1). NCBI lineage: Bacteria > Pseudomonadati > Bacteroidota > Cytophagia > Cytophagales > Hymenobacteraceae > Hymenobacter > Hymenobacter psoromatis. Next base: position 3,366,587 of record CP014771.1, read on the forward strand.
GAGCCGGTCCAGCTCGACGTGACGGACCTGGCCTCGGTAAAAGCCGCCCGCGAAGCAGTCGGCCGGCAGACCCACGTGCTCGATGTGCTCATCAACAACGCCGGCATCAACGGCGGGATGCCGCAGTCGGCGCTCGAAGCGGACCTCAGCGCCTTCAAGCGGGTGTTCGACACCAACTACTTCGGCGTGATTGCCGTCACGCAAGCCTTCATCGACCTATTGCGGCAGTCACCGGAGCCGAGAATCGTGAACGTCAGTTCCAGTCAGGCCTCGCTTACCCTGCACAGCGACCCCAGCTACAAGTATTACGCGCACAAAGGAGCCGTGTACCACCCCTCCAAATCGGCCCTCAACATGTACACCATCGATTTGGCCTACGAGCTGCGCGACACGCCGTTCAAAGTAAATGCCGTGGACCCGGGCTTTGTTGCCACTGATTTCAACCACCACCGCGGCACCGGCACCGTGGAAGAGGCCGGGGCCCGGATAGCTAAATACGCCCTGATTGGTCCCGATGGCCCAACCGCCAGGTTTTTTAGTGAAGAATACAACCCCGTAACGGGCGAAATCCCCTGGTAGACTGCCGCTTACGCTGAATTTAGCCCGACGCGGCGGCTGCCCTGCCCGGCGATAGGGGCGACTCCCCACTTTTTCTGCTTCCTTCATGGACCCCGTCGTGTCTGAACCAATTTTTTCGCCCGTCGTCTCGGTCAGCCCGATTGGGCTCGCGGCCCCGGACCGGGGCACGGCGTTGCAGGTGCGGGTTTCCGCGCCCGCCACCGGCGAGCAGCTCCCGATTATCGTCTTCGCGCACGGCTTCGGCGCTTCCCTCAACAGCTACGCCCCGCTCGTGCAGTACTGGGCAGCGCGCGGCTTCGTGGTCATCCAGCCCACCTTTCTCGATTCCCGAACGCTGGGCCTGCCCCCGGACGACCCCCGGACCCCGGATATTTGGCGGTTTCGCGTGGCCGACATGAAGCGCATCCTCGACCAGCTGGACGTACTCGAAGCCGCCGTGCCGGGGCTGGCGGGCCGCCTCGACCGCCGCCGCATTGCCGCGGTTGGGCATTCGTATGGGGGCCAGACGGCCGGGATGCTCCTGGGGGCCCGCGTGCTGGCACCGGATGGCAGCCTGGGCGAGGATATGGCCGACCCCCGCATCAAGGCGGGCGTGCTGCTGAGCGCCGCCGGCCGGGGCGGCCCAGAACTAAGCCCGTTCGCCGCCGCGCACTTTTTGTTCATGCACCCCAGCTTTGCTGAGCTGACCACCCCGACCCTGGTGGTGGCGGGCGACCAGGACCAATCACTGCTCAGCTCCCGCGGACCCGACTGGTTCACCGATGCGTACACCCTGAGCCCCGGCGGCCGGTGGCTGCTGACCTTGTTTGGAGGCGAACACCTGCTGGGCGGCATTTCCGGGTACGGGGTGACGGAAACCACGGACGAGAACCCGGCGCGCGTCGCCGTGGTCCAGCAGCTCACCTGGGCCTACCTGCGCAGCGCCCTCTACCCCGAAGACCCGGCCTGGGAGGCCGCCCGGACCGCGTTGCGGGAGAGCCCCCAGCCACTGGGACGAATCGAGTCCAAGTAAACGGGCAAATGCAGGCGGTGCGGGGCTACACGCTCTTCGGCGAAATGGCCAAAATCAGCGGCTACATCGGGGAGCTGCTGGGCTACTTCCGGGCCGGTAAGCTGCAACTGCCCGTCCAGACCTACCCCATCGCCGAAGTTCAAGCCGCGCAGCGTGACCTGGAAGCGCGCCAAACCCAGGGAAAAGTAGTGCTGCTTTTTTGAGGAGCTGCCACGCTGGCACCGTTTGCCTTCTACCTCAACTGACGCAAAGGCAGTCGCTTGCCTACTATGCTCATCTGCCACACCCGCGCCGACGATACTGAATCCTACGTAGCCCACCAAGCCCTAGCTGATGCCCAAGAAGTTGCGCGCCTGTTGCGCCTGTTTTAAAGCACTCGGTTTATAAAATGGATAATGAGTAGTAAGTCTTATCTGTTAAAGCAAAAAATACTAGATAATAGGTTATCGCATTTTGCTTTGGCAAATAGAATTTGCCACGGTTTTAAGTTTGTCCAACTTCCGCTTTCAATATAACCCAAGAGTTTCCTGATTTGCGAAGAGAAAAATTACCAATAACTCCATTAACAGGAACCCAAAATTTTACCGTCGCAGAGCTATTTGTAACTTTAATAGCTTCGACTATTATAACAATTCTGTTTTCTTTATCACTTAACTTGGTGTCATATCTTACTGGTCGTCCTTGCCGATATGGAATATTAAAAACAGGTTTTGGTAAAACGCATCCATTATAGATGGGTGACTTATCAAACCTAAAAGACAGAGGCATTGTCTTGGCTTGAGGAATTTCTAAATAATAAGACATATACTTATATTCAATACATTTTGTTAGTATTACCTTTAATTCAGAAGCAAGGTCGGGCTTTACGATAGCGCTTTGAAATAAAAGCGTAAGCATCCAAGTTAGGAATATCATAGCTAAGGATGTAGTAGGCCTAAATAAACATAATATGAGTTGTTTGGGTCAACTACTACACCAAACTGAGCTTTTTCCCATGAAAAACCCATTTCTAAGCCTTTGCCAAAATAGGTGATAGTTTGAAAATCTGCATAGTGGACAAACTCATGTAGAACTGTCACAGCTAAAAGAAGATTTAGACTTTCGTAGGCCGACGTGTTATATACCGGAGTTGTTTCGAACTCAAGAGCATTTGCTAAATCAATATTAACAATATTAGGCTGGGTGGGATTAAACAAGCCATATCCTTTATCAAGATTCTTGATAACGATTAAAGGCCCACTTCCAAATGCGAGCTTATCTGTAATCTGTTGCTCAGTCAGGCCAGTGTATTTGACCAGTAATGACATCATTGCTGGAGTGCTGTTGACCCACATTGGAATATTTTGCACTAAGGAAGTAAGGCGGGGGAAATCGGTTTGGTCTTGGGTGCTCATAACAAAACCTCCGACAGCACTAGTCAACCTAAGCTGCCTCACTCAGCGGCGCAAAAATTTCTGATTCAGCACTTTAGAAAGGAAATTGAAACAACTTTCAGTCGGTTTACCGTAAATTCACGCAATCACTGCCGCTGGCTTCGCCTTGAAAATTGCTTTATTTATTTTCGTTCACACTCTTGACCAAGCTGGTTGTTAGCTACGCCGTAACGTGGGTTAGCTAGTATTTTATATCTGCTCAACTACAGCGTTCGATACGACCCAAGACTTTTTTGACTTGCGCAGGAAAAAATTGCCAATAACCCCATTATAAGGAATCCATAATTTGACGGTCGCAACATTTTTTTCGACCTTAATAGCCTCCACTATTATAACAACTCTATTCTTATCATTTCCTGGCTTAGCATCATACCTTACCAATTGCCCTTGGCGATATGGAATATCGAATACTGATTTTAACAAAGTGGCCCCATTATAATCAGGGGATTTCTCGAATCTAAAAAGAAACGGCATTTCATTAGCTGGTGGACGGTCAAGATAATAAGACATGTACTTGTAAGTGAAAACATGACTCAGTATTGACTGTATATCAGATTTTGGCTCAGGGTTCTTAGTAAGGACCTGAAGTGAAATAGCAAAAATTAGAGTTAGAAGTGTCATTCTATGGATTTAATAAACCTAAATAAACATAATATGAATTATTAATATCAACCTCCACACCAAATTGAGCTTTTTCCCAAGCAAAACCTATATCAATAACTCGGGTAAAGTGAGTACCTGTTTGAAAATCTGCGTAATGAATAAATTCATGTAGCGCTGTAACAGCCAATAACAGATTTAGACTTTGATTAGCCGACGTATTATATATCGGCGCGTTTTCATACTGAACAGCTATTTGAAAATCAATATTAACAATATTAGGCTGTATGTGATTAAACGAGCCATAGCCTTTATCAAGATTCTTGATAACGATTAAAGGACCATTTCCGAACGCAAGCTTATCTGTAATCTGTTGCTCAGTCAGGCCAGTGTATTTGAACAGTAATGACATCATTGCTGGAGTGCTGTTGACCCACATTGGAATATTTTGCACTAAGGAAGTAAGGCGGGGGAAATCGGTTTGGTCCTGGGTGCTCATAACAAAATCTCCGACAGCACTAGCTATTGGAGCGGGAGTACCACCCCATCCTGGGTCAGGGACAGGAGGCCCTGCTGTATCTGGGCCAGCAGGACCTCCTGTACCACCGCCTCCGTACCCACTACCATCTCCACCTCCGTGCCCGCTACCTCCTCCGTAACCGCTACCATCTCCATACCCACCACTGTAACCGCCACTGTCGCTACCACTTCCGCCACCATCTGATGGTTCCGGACAGTCACAATAAGTGTTACTAGAAAGAGTAGTAGATACCTGAAACATAGAGCAGCCAGAACCACAATTACCATCCCCATCGGGTAGCTGCACATCTAATGCTTGAGGAGCTTTTGGATTTGCGGTAGAGGTGACATTTGCCGTAACCCTTTTTATGCGGACACCGGTGAGTGTTGGCTGCCCCGGAATGTATTTCATCCCGTATAAATACTTGTACTGAAGATTATAGATAATAACTACACCTTCGAAAGAGGCATTGGTCTGAGGAGTAGCAGTTAAAATATCTTCCGACAGAGCCGCTACCTGTGCTGCTATAGTAGAAGAAGGCTTGGTAATGACTTCTACTATTTGCGCGCTTATAGCAGTGTTTTTATAAAAAAGCACGAACCGTTCACCAATTTCAATTCCGTTAGAAGCCTGCGTTGTGCCAGTTTTTTTAACAGGCACAAGCCATGTCTCTCCTAACCCGTTTGGTCTTTCACGTTTGATAGCTTTGGCCCAGTCCAGCTTAAGTAAATGGATTGACTGGCTTGCACCTGCCACCAGACTGCTACTTTGATTATTTGCGTTTTTTACAAAGTCTAAGCTACCGCATCATGCGTTAAGCGCATCTACCTCAAGCTGTTGCTCCTTTAGTGATGGCCCTTGTGTTATTCCTTTAAGCTTATCTGAGCAGCCGTACAGGGTGAGCAACACAAGTACTAATGCTGAAAAGGCTTTAAAGTTGGGCTGTTTGAACTTGGAAAATTTAGTCATGCTGCAATATTAAGAAGATGGGTTTGTAGAAAAGGGAATAATGGCAAATGACAAAATTCACCACTATTTGCTACGCTCAGCAGACTCCGTATCAATTGGTTGTTGGCATCACTAGCGTGGCCTCTTTACATTACTGATTCGTCAAATATAATCTTTTTTTATGTAAGTACCCGTTGCTAATTAACTTATGTTAAAGAACGTCATGCTGACGAAGGAAGCATTTCTACCGCGAAAGTAATCTCAACGGTAAGAGTTAGTTACGCGGTAGAGATGCTTCGACATGCTCAGCATGACCGCCTTTTTTAACATAAACTATTTACTAACGGGTACTTAGCTAACAAGTTTATTAACAAACTAAGTTAAAATTTCACAGATAGGTAGTTAGGTTACTTATTTTACCAGCTGCCGCTAGCGCCGCCGCCGCCGCTGTCGCCCCCGCCCCACGAGTCGCCAGACGAGGATGAGGAGCCACTATCGTCGTCGAATGATGACCCGGACGACCCGGACGAACCAATGCTAATGCGCGTACCGGCAAGCTCCGTCCAGCGCCAGAGTGTTTCGATGCCTAACGTGCGAAATAGCAGCGTCAGCAACAGGCCCATAATGAGCAGCGCAAGGCTCCAAAGGCTCCAGGGGAAGCCGGGGGCGGCCGGGGGCTTGAAGGAAGCGGTTTCGCCCTGCGCCAGTTGGATGAGTTGGGTGGTGACGGCATCCAGCCCGGCGTAATACTGCTGGTCCCTGAACGCGGGCTTCAGAACATTGGTGATGAGCTGCTCGCAAGTAGCGTCGGGAATCGCGCCTTCGAGGCCGTAGCCGGTCTGGATGCGCAAGCCGTGCTCCTGCATGGCCACCAGCACCAGCAGACCATTATTGCTGCGGCGCTGCCCAATGCCCCAGCTGTGGTAGAGCTGCTGGGCGTAGTCTTCCAACTCGGCACCGTTGAGGCTGGGCACCGTCACCACCACTAGTTGGGTAGTGGTGGCGTGCTCAAAATCCCGCAGTTTTGTGCTAAGCGCGCGCTGTTCGCTCGTGGTCAGGATGCCCGCCGCATCCACCACGGGCGTGTAGGCGGCGGGCCGCACGGGCATCCCGCTGCTGGCAACGGCCGGGTGCGGGGCACCCAGACGTCCCAGTTCGGTACCAGCCCAGTTCCAAAGAGTCGTACCTAATGCCGCAATAATAATGCTGATAAACAGCAGCAGCCCCAGGCAGCCCAGGCTTTTAAGGATTTTGCCCACCACCGAAACTAGGTAGCCCAGGCTCCGGAAGATTTTGCCCACCACCGATATCTTAGGCCCATCGGCCGGAAGGGCAGTCGGAATGGGAGTGTTGCGGGGCTTTTTGCTCATAAACCAGGAAGCAGAAGCTGACTATATCAGGACTTGGGAAACCATCTTGCCTTTGGCTAAAGCCCGTTATACCTCAACGCTACCAGCTGCCGCTGGCGCCGCCGCCGCCGCTGCTACCCCCCCCAAAGCCGCCGAAGCCGCCACCGCCCCCACCGCCGCCGAAGCCGCCGCCGCCGCCAAATACGCCCCTACCCCCCGCGAAATCGCCGAAGATGATGGGACCCATGAGGCCGCCGCCGATGCCGCCGCGCCCGCCGCCCCCACCGCGCGAGCGAAAGAGGAAAACCAGCACGAGCACGCCGATAATAATCCAGAAGCCAACACCTGAACCCGATGAGTCCCCCTGACTCTGCGCGTCGTTGGGGTCGGCTTTATATTCGCCCTTGGCTAAGGAAATAAGCTGGTCGGTGGCCCGGTCGAGGCCCGCGTAATAGTCGTTTTGCTTGAAGGCGGGCACCAACGTATTGCTGATGATGCGCTTGGCCAGGGCGTCGGGCACGGCCCCTTCCATGCCGTAGCCGGTCTGGATGCGGGCATCGTGCTCCTTGGCCGCCACCAGCACCAGGATGCCGTTGTCCTTGCCCTTGCGGCCGATGCCCCACGCCTCGTACAGCTTCTGGGCGTAGTCGGCCATGTCATTGCCGTCGAGGCTGGGCACCGTCACCACCGCGATTTGCGACGACGTGCTGTCGTTATATGCCACCAGTTTTTGCTCCAGCGCGGCCACTTGCTGCGGCTGCATCAAGCCGGCCAAGTCGTTGACCAAGCGCGGCGGGTCGGGGCGCGCGGGCACCGTTTGGGCGCGGGCGGCCAGGCCCAGCATCAGGCTCAGGCACAGCAGCAAGAGGCCGGCCCAGGCCACCGGGCGCGCGGCCTTACCCCCCGGAATAAGCGTGAAGTGGTTCATCGGCCGGAGGGGGGGGTAGGGGCGTCGTCGCCGTAAGAAATATCGTCGGGCAGCTCGTTGATGTCGGTAGCCGCGTCGTAGGGAAAAAACTGCCGCAGCTGCTCGCCCACCAGCCGGATGCCGCGCTCCAGGCCATTCACGTATTTTTCCTGCCGAAAGTGGCCCACCACTTCCTCCTTCACGTCCTCCCAAAAATCGTCGGGCACGGCCGAGTTGATGCTCACGTCGCCGACCACCGCGAACTGCCGGGTCTGCCAGGCCAGGTAAAACAACACGCCATTGCGCAGCTTGGTGTGGTGCATTTTCAGCTCCGCGAACACCTGCGCGGCCCGGTCGAGCGGCTCGGGGGTAGGGCACTTGTCCTCCAGGTGCAGCCGGATTTCACCCGAAGTCTGGAGTTCGGCCGCCTTGATGGCGGCCACGAGCGTAGCTTCCTGGGCGGGTGTGAGAGGGTGGGTCATTTTTTAGTTAAGAGTTAAGGGTTAAAAGTTAAGAGTTAAAAATTAAGAGTTAATGAGTGGCTGAGGAGTAGAATGAGCGAGAAAAACCCAGCTCATTCTACTCCTCAGCCACCTTTTTAACTCTTAATTTTTAACTCTTACTTCTTAACTCTACTTACTACCGGCCGGCGTGTTGCCCCCGCCCATGTCGCCAAAGTCAACCTTGGGCGCTTCCTTGGCGCCGGCATCGGCCTCGAAATAGCCTTTAGCCGGGAAGCCGAACATGCCCGCGAACAGGTTGTTCGGGAACGAGCGCGTGAAGGTGTTATAGTCGTTCACGCTTTCGTTGAACTTGTTGCGCTCTACATTGATGCGATTTTCGGTGCCTTCAATCTGAGCCTGCAATTCCTGAAAGTTAGCGTTGGCTTTCAGTTCGGGATAATTCTCGCTCACGGCCAGCAAGCGGCCCAGGCCAGCCGAAAGCTGGCTCTGCGCGGCCTGAAATTTCTGCAGATTTTCGGGCGTCAGCTGGTCGGCATTAAGCTGCACGCTGGTGGCTTTGGCGCGGGCTTCTATCACCCCTTCGAGGGTCGATTTTTCAAAATTGGCGGCACCTTTCACCGTGTTCACCAGGTTCGGAATGAGGTCGGAGCGGCGCTGGTAGGCGCTTTGTACGTTGGCCCACTGGCTTTTAACGGCTTGGTCGCGCTGCACCATGCCGTTGTAGCCGCACGATGATTGCGAAAGCAACGTCACCATCGCGGCGAAATAGAGAAGAAGGCGTTTCATTAGAATGAGGGTTTTCTAAGTGCTGGGCTCTAGCTTTGAGGCCTAGCGGTGATAAAGAAAAGAACGTAGCAGCCACAACTACCACCGGGCGGTGGCGGTTATGGTGCCCGACCGGCGCAAAGTACGCAGCCGCCCGGTAACGGTTGTACGGTTCTGCTCTTCCGCCTTCGCCTCCTTCGACCATGAAAGCTATTATTCCTGTTGCCGGCATCGGCTCACGCCTGCGCCCGCACACCCATACCCAGCCCAAAAGCCTGGTGCCGGTGGCTGGCAATACCATTCTGGGCCACATCATCGACCGGCTGCTCGGGGCCGGGCTCACCGAGTTTGTTTTCATCATCGGCTATCTGGGCGAAAAGATTGAGCAGTACGTGCGCCGCCACTACCCCGACCTCGACGCCACCTTCGTGGTGCAGGAGCCGCGCGAGGGCCTGGGCCACGCCCTGTGGGTAGCCCGCGACACGTTTCGGCACGACCCCGAGGGCGTGCTCATCATGCTCGGCGATACCATTGTGGATGTGGACCTGCCCGCCATGCTACGCTACCCCGGCTCGGTGCTGGCCGTGAAGGAAGTGAAGACGCCCAGCCTCTTCGGCCTCGTCGAAACCAACGACAATGGCCAGGTCAGCCGCGTGGTGGAGAAGCCGCGTATTCCGAAGTCGAACTACGCTCTGGTAGGCCTCTACAAAATCGCTAACGCCGAGAAGCTGGCCGAGTCGCTGGAGTGGCTCATCAGCACCGGCCGCCGCACCCACGAGGAATACCAGCTCACCGATGCGCTCATGCACCTCATCGACGAGGGTGAACCCATGCTCACCACCACCGTGGATAATTGGTTTGACTGCGGCCGCAAGGAAACTCTGCTCGAAGCCAACGCCCGCCTGCTCGACCGCCCCGAGTTTCGGGAGGAGCGCGACTACCCCGAGTTTCCGAACACGGTGATTATCCCGCCGGTCAGCATTGGCACGGGCTGCCGCATCGAGCACGCCATCATCGGCCCCAACGTGGCCATCGGCGACCGCACCATCATCCGCCACACCATCGTTAGCGACAGTATCATCGGCTCGTATTCCGAGCTCAGCTCGGCCGTGATGAGCGACTGTATCGTGGGCTCCGACGCCTCCTTCAAAGGCTTGAACCACAGCCTGAACCTGGGCGACAACACGGAGATTGACTACGGCCACGCCAGGGGGTAGGGTGCGGGGTAGCGACCCGGTAGGGCTTGCCCCCGCCCATCGTTGCACGAAACGGCTGTAAGTCGTGCAACGACGGGCGGGGGCAAGCCCTACCGGGTCGCTACCCCGCACCCTACACCAACACATTATCAATCAGCCGCACGCCGGCCAGATGGGCGGCCACGCACAGCGCCAGCGGCTGGCCGGGCGCGTAGTGCTGCACGGGCTGCAAGGTGTGGGCATCCACCAATTCGAAATATTCGGGAGTAAGCTGGGGCTCCTCGGCCAGGGCGGCCAGGGCCCGCGCCTGCATCTGGGCCGGGACCACGCCCTGCCGCACCTGCGCGGCTGCCTCGGTCAGCACTTGGTAGAGGAGGGGTGCCACCGCCCGCGCCGGGGGGGGTAGGCGGCGGTTGCGCGACGACATCGCCAGGCCGTCGGCCTCGCGCACCGTGGGATACACCACCAGCTCCAGGTCAAAGGAGAGGTCGGCCACCAGCTGCCGCACCACGGCCACCTGCTGAAAATCTTTCTGCCCGAAGTACGCCACGTGCGGCCGCGCCAGGTGAAAGAGCTTGCTCACCACCGTGGCTACCCCATTAAAATGACCCGGCCGGTGCGCGCCCTCCATCACCTGCTCCAGCGGCCCAAAATCGAAGCGCAGCACCGTAGGCTGCGGATACACCTCGGCCACGGGGGGTAGGAAAAGCGCCGTGCAGCCGGCCGGCGCCAGCAGGGCAGCATCTTGCTCGGGCACGCGGGGGTAGAGGCGCAGGTCGTCGGGATTATTGAACTGGGTAGGGTTAACGAATACGCTGGCGATAACCTCGTCACACTGCGCGGCGGCGGCCTGCACCAGCTGCAGGTGCCCTTCGTGCAGAGCGCCCATCGTGGGCACCAGGCCCAGGCGGCGGCCGGCCGCGCGCTGGGTTTCGGTATAAGCGCGCAGCTCGGCGGCCTTAGTAAAAATATGCATTAAGTTGAGCGAAAATTAATAGGACTGAACGAATTTTATTGCAAATTCGAGAAAAAATGCGTAATTTTGAGGAGCCAATCTATGGCCCGTTCCCAAATCCTTTAGCTCTCTCCATATGTCGAAGTTGCGCATCCTATACGCGGCCACCGAAATAGACCCTTTCCTCCAGACTACGAAAGTAGCGGAGCTGCTGCGCCGCCTGCCGGCCGGAATGCAGGAGTCGGGAGCCGAGATTCGGATTTTCGTACCTCGTTTTGGCATTATTAATGAGCGCAAGAATCGGCTGCACGAAGTAGTCCGGCTCTCAGGCATCAACATTGCCGTGGGCGACGACGAGAAGCCGCTGGTTATCAAGGTAGCCTCCATTCCGACCGCGAAGCTACAGGTTTATTTTATCGACAACGAGGATTACTTCCACCGTAAGTCGGCCCTGGTTGATAAAAACGACAAGTTTTACCTCGACAACGACGAGCGCGCCATCTTCTTTTGCAAGGGTGTGCTCGAAACAGTGAAGAAGCTCGGCTGGTCGCCCGATATCGTGCACTGCAACGATTGGATGACCTCGCTCATCCCGCTCTACCTCAAAACGACTTACAAGAAAGACCCGGTTTTCAAAGATGCCAAGTCGGTATTCACGGTCTATAACAACGAGTTTTTGGATAAATTTGAGGGCAACCTGGTCGAAAAGGCCAAGATGCTCGACATCGACGATAGCATGCTGACCTCGCTCAAGTCGGCCGACTTCTCGGGCTTCGTGAAGCTGGGCATGGAATACGCCGACACGGTAGTACGGCAGGACGAAGATTTTTCGGACAACCTCAACGGGCTGTTCAAAGAGTACGCCTTGAACAATCGGCTGAGCCAGGTAGCAACCGATGAAAACCTACTCTCGTCCTATCAGGCGCTCTACGACGAGCTGGCCAACTAAGCCACTGCCTACCCCCTACGCAAATGGCCAACCCCGATGGGTTGGCCATTTGCGTAGGGGGTAGGCCCGGCTGCTCTCCTGCGTTGTGCTAATAAAAGGCGTAACTTCGCAGTTCATTAGCCGGCCGTTGGCCACGCGTTAAGCGGGCTGATGCCCGGTTTTTCTATAGCCCAGCCGCTTCACTGGCTGGGAAATTGCTAGCTGCGCCTGCTGCTAAGCTAATAACCCTATCTCTTCTCCTTAATTATCCTAATTGCCATGTGCGGCATCGTAGCGTATCTGGGCCATCGTGAGGCCTGCCCCATTATCCTCAAAGGGTTGCACCGTCTCGAATACCGGGGCTATGACTCGGCCGGCGTGGCCCTGCTCAACGGCACCCTCAACGTATATAAGAAGAAGGGCAAAGTGGCGGAGCTCGAAAACTTCCTGGCCACCAAGGATACTCACGCCAAGGTGGGCATGGGCCACACCCGCTGGGCCACCCACGGCGAGCCCAACGACGTGAACGCTCACCCGCACTTCTCGACCTCGGAGCGCATCGCCATCATTCACAATGGCATTATTGAGAATTACGCCTCGCTGAAAACGCACCTGGAAAAGCAGGGCCACGTTTTCCATTCCGATACCGACACGGAGGTTTTCGTTAATCTCATCGAGGATATCCAAACCAACAACAGCTGCTCGCTGGAAGAGGCCGTGCGCCTGGCGCTGCACGAAGTAGTTGGTGCCTACGCCATTGTGGTGCTCAGCAAGGATGCCCCCGACCAGCTCATCGCGGCCCGCAAAGGCTCGCCGCTGGTTATTGGCATCGGGGAAGGCGAGTTTTTCGTGGCCTCCGACGCTACCCCCATCATCGAGTACACCAACGAAGTGGTGTATGTAAACGACTACGAATTGGTCGTTATCAAGGATGGGCAAATGGCCATCCGCTCGCGCGAGGATGTGGTGCAAACGCCCTACATTCAGCGTCTGGAGTTGGAGCTTGATAGCATTGAAAAGGGTGGCTATGAGCACTTTATGCTCAAAGAGATTTTTGAGCAGCCGCGCTCCATTCTCGATTCGATGCGCGGACGCCTGGAGTTGGGGGGTAGCCACCTGAACATGGCCGGCTTCCGGGCCTACGAGCAGAAGTTTATCAATGCCCAGCGCATCATCATCGTGGCGTGCGGCACGAGCTGGCACGCCGGCCTGGTGGCCGAATACCTGATTGAGGACCTGGCTCGCATTCCGGTCGAGGTAGAGTACGCGTCGGAATTCCGCTACCGCAACCCGGTTATCTCGGAGCGCGATATCGTGATTGCCATCTCGCAAAGCGGCGAAACGGCCGATACCCTGGCCGCCCTGGAGCTGGCCAAAGGCAAAGGCGCGACCATCTTTGGCATTTGCAACGTGGTGGGCAGCAGCATTGCCCGCGCCACCGACGCCGGGGCCTACACCCACGCCGGCCCCGAAATCGGCGTGGCTTCGACCAAAGCCTTCACCGCCCAGGTAACCGTGCTGACGCTGCTGGCCATGTGCATCGGCCAGCGCAAAGGCACCCTGTCGGATACGCGCCTGCGCGAACTGACCACCGAACTGCACAACATCCCCGCCAAGGTAGAGAAGGCGCTAAAGCTGGACGCTGAGATTCAGCAGATTGCCGAAACGTTTAAGGACGTGCCCAACTTCCTGTATCTGGGCCGGGGATACAATTTTCCGGTGGCGCTGGAAGGCGCGCTCAAGCTCAAGGAAATCAGCTACATCCACGCCGAGGGCTACCCCGCCGCCGAGATGAAGCACGGCCCCATCGCCCTCATCGACGAGAACATGCCAGTGGTCGTGATTGCGACCAAGGACAGCTCGTACGAGAAAGTGGTGAGCAATATTCAGGAAGTGAAAGCCCGCAAAGGCCGCATCATCGCCGTAGTGACGGAAGGCGACACGACTATCCCGGCAATGGCCGAGTTCGTAATCGAAGTGCCCGCGACCTCCGAAGTGCTGATGCCGCTGGTGTCAGTCATTCCGTTGCAGCTGCTGAGCTACCACATTGCCGTGCTGCGCGGCTGCAACGTGGACCAGCCGCGCAACCTCGCCAAGTCGGTGACGGTGGAGTAAATTATTGATTTTCTGATATTTATAATTTATAGAACGTCATGCTGAGCTTGCCGAAGCATCTCGCTCGAATCGTTGAGATAGTAATCCAGCGACGCGAGCGAGATGCTTCGGCAAGCTCAGCATGACGTTCTTCTTTAGCTGCAAATCCATCATTCGCCTCCTTCCCATGTCCCACCAAATCATCCTCACCGACCAGGCTCCCGCGCCCATTGGCCCTTATTCGCAAGCCGTGAAGGCGGGTAACACTGTGTACGTTTCGGGCCAGATACCGCTGAGCGCCGCTGGCCAGCTGGTCGGCGAAGGCGACGTGGCCGCCCAGACGCACCAGGTGCTGAAAAACCTCACGGCCGTGCTGGCCGCCGCCGGCTTGCAGCTGACCAACGTGGTGAAGTGCTCCATCTTCGTGAAAGACCTGGGTAACTTCGCCACTATCAATCAGATATATGGCACGTACTTCGACGAGGCCACCGCCCCGGCCCGCGAAACGGTGGAAGTAGCCCGTCTGCCGCGCGACGTGGAAGTGGAGATTTCCTGCGTCGCGGTGGGGTAGGGGCGTGTTGCACGGTGCGAACCCGCCTGCTCCAGGCCTTTCCGAAAGTTGCTTACGGGTGGAATTTCAATCCCTTCAAGGCCTTATCTACCTGCTTGTTTTCGCCATAGAGAATGACGCCGGCCAGGTCCAGCTCCTGGTCGGCGAGCTGGGCCATCACGGCCAGGTTTTCTGCCTCATTTTTGGTAGCGAACAACTGGCGCGGGTATGCCCCGATAGATACGCCGCGCTCCCTGGCCCGCTCAAAAACCTTGTGTACCTCGGCCGGCCCATCGGCCCGATATACCAGGATGGGCTGCTTCAGAAAAGGCAGCAGCGTGGTGCCCGAGGCCGACACCAGTGGTTGGCCGTGCGTTTCGGGAAACCGGATGGCTACCGCGCTGGCCAGGAAAGCCGTTACGTTCAGCTTCTGCCAATCGAGCAAGTCGGCGCTAAGCACCAAAGCAATTTTGTGGTCGTACATAGCAGTAAATTAAGTGGTTAATAACAATTCCATTTGAATGTTCAGGGCAAAAGCACCAAAAGGTAAGTTAGCGACCTTTGGGGATGGAAGAAGAAGTAGCGGATTTCTTTTGGCAGGTAACGGACTATCGGGTGGAGGGGCGCTGTCTACACGAGCTAAGCGATATTATTTGGCTGGTGCTGTGCGGCTTACTGGCTGATTGCGAAGATTTTGAGCAGATTTATGATTACGCCTGCGACAAACAGGCCGTGCTCGCTCAGTTTCTGAGCTTGCCCGCCGGCATCCCCTCGTCTTATACGTTGCAGCGCGTGTTCAGCCGCCTGAATCCCGTCGAACTTGAAGCCAGCCTCACCCACTGGGGGCAGGACATTATGCGGGTCCTGGCTGGGCAGCAGCTGGCCATCGATGGCAAGCAGGTGCGCGGCACCTGCCTGCCCGGCCAGCGCCAGGCCAGCGTGCAGCTGGTCAGCGTCTGGGCGACCGAACAGCGCCTATGCCTGGCCCAGACCCAAGTGGCCAGCAAAGCCAACGAACTCGTGGCCATCCCCCAAGTGCTCGACCTGGTGGAGGTAGCCGGCAGCGTGGTGAGCATCGATGCCATCGGCTGTCAGCGCGCCATTGCCACGACGCTGGTCGAGCGCCGGGCTGATTATGTGCTGGCCCTCAAGCAGAACCAGCGGACCCTCTTCGAGCAAGTGCAGGCCCACCTTGCCCCGCTACTGCGGCAGGAGCCGGCCTTTGTGAGCCGCGAAAAAGACCACGGCCGCGGCGAGGAACGCCGGGTATGGGTGAGCCGGAACCTGAATCTGGTGGAGGAAGCTGCCGAGTGGGCGGGCCTGGCGGCGGTGGTCTGCGTGCAGACCCGGCGCTGGCAACAGGGGCGGGAGCAGCACAGTACGCGCTACTACCTGAGCTCGCTGGCGCAAGCGAGTGCGGGCGAGTTGGCGGGCTATGTGCGCGGGCACTGGGGCATCGAAAACGACCTGCACTGGCACCTGGATGTCACCTTTGCCGAGGATGCCTGCCGGGTGCGCCAGGGCCACGCCCCGCGCAACCTCTCTACCCTACGCAAGCTGGCTCTCACCCTCTTACGACGTGAGCCAACGAAGATGAGTCTGCCACGCAAGCGCAAGAAAGCGGCTCGCGATGATGACTACCTCCGACAATTGCTCCGCCAGCTAGCTCCACAGCCCCCAGACGCTAACTAACCGTTTGGTGCTTTTGCCCTGTTTGAATGTTGCAGCGCTCATAAGGCGAGGGCTGGCCGGCTATGGTTTTCTGAAAGCCCAGCTTATGATACAGGGTTAGCGCGGGCTTGAGCCGGGTGTTGCTTTCGAGGTAGAGGTGGGTAGCCCCGCGCGCCTTGGCCCAGGCAATAGCGGCCTGCCCCAGCTGGTAGCCAATGCCCAGCCCCTGCGCGGCCGGCGCTACGGCCATTTTCGCCAGCTCGT
The DNA here is from genome assembly GCA_001596155.1 of Hymenobacter psoromatis. Classification (NCBI taxonomy): domain Bacteria; kingdom Pseudomonadati; phylum Bacteroidota; class Cytophagia; order Cytophagales; family Hymenobacteraceae; genus Hymenobacter; species Hymenobacter psoromatis. The sequence goes on from CP014771.1 coordinate 3,382,822, forward strand.
AGCAGTGGTTGGGAAGGGCTAGCAGGGCGCAGGTTCCCACGGCCTGCCCTTGGTAAACTGCCAGCATAATGTGACCGCCGGGCTGCAAAATGTACTCGTCGGGGTGGTCGAGGGCCTTGAGGTCGGCGGCTTCCAGTTGGAAATAGCGCTCAATCCACTCCACGTTGAGGCGCTTGAAATCGGCCTGGTGGGCGGGCGTGTAGTCGAGCAGCTGCACTTCGCCGGCCAGCCGCTGCGTGCGCACGGCCTTTACGCGGCTAGCCAGTGGCTGGTGGGCCAGCGCGTATTCCAGTTCGCCGATGGCCAGCCAGAGGTTATGGCGGGTTTCAGCCAGCAGCGCTTCGGTAGCCTGGCGCACATCGGCGGTCTGCAGCTGCAGCTGCGGCCACAGGGCGCGGCCTTTCTCGCTGAGGCTTACCAGGCTGCGGCGCTGGTCGGCTTCGCCCCGCTGCACCTGCACTAATTCGTGGCGGGCCAGCTCCTTTACTACCTGGCTCACGGCGGCGTGGGTCTGGCCGATTCGCTCGGCAATGTCTCCCACGTGGCGACCTGGGGTAGTGGCCACCGCATAAAATACCGCGAACCAGCGCGGCTCGAACGGAACCTGATAGAGCCGATATACCTCGGCGGCCTGCCCGGTCATCGTATCAGTCAGGCGGCGGAGGCGGCTGCCTAGCGCGGCCGGACCTAGTTCCTCAAAAATATCCATGTCGCAAAAGTAAGTGAATTGTGTAAGTACTTACAAGTTTTGCTAAAGCCGAAATGCTGCTGTTTTGCGAGCCTCCCAGAGAAGGTATAGAATATGCCGGAAAATTGCCAATTAGATTTCCCTCTTTTCGGCTGAGAGAGCTTGGCCTCGCTATGTTGCTCACAGGCTCAGTGTTGCTGGCGTTGCCATCTATCAATCCTACTCTCCCCTATTTTTCCTGACCTGAATTGACAAGGGGGTCGTAGTGGATGGGCCATCTGGGGCGGCATTCCGCTGGTAGGCTTGCTGTTATGGCGCGTGTGCGGCCGGCGCATCCGGCAGGGGTGCGGTTAACTGAGCAGTAGCCAAGTCTACTAGTTGCGTGACTACTGCCGGGGTGAGAAAAATTTCGTGGCCTTGCCCTGGCAGCTCTAGAAGCTGGGCCGCCACGTGGTGCTTTCGAAGCGCGGCCACGTATTGCTGGCTGTATGCGGGCAGAGCCACTAGGTCGGCCAGCCCCGTAATGACCCGCACGGGCAAGCCGGCCCGCACTTGGCCCGCCATATCCTGGGGGGAGAGCAGGGGCACTGGCAGCCACCACAGCGGATTGAGCTGCTGCCAGGACATGTGCCGCCGAAAAGCTGGCACGTTGCAGGGACAAGCCGCCAGCACGGCCCCATCGGCTAGCAGGGGGTAGCGGCCCAGCACCGCCCCGACCAGCACGGCTCCGCCCGAATGCCCGGCCAGGATTATCCGGCGGGCGTGGTAGCGTCGCCGCAGTGCCTGAACGGTCGCCGCCACGGCATCTACGGCGGCGGGTGTATAGTTGTCACCGACGGTCAGGCCGCGGGTGCCGGGCGAGTGGTGTCCGGCAGAGTCGGTATAGCCGGGCCGCAGCAGGCCCACCGCCACCACGTCGGGCGCGGCCTGGGCCACCTGCTGGGCCAGCCGGTAATGATAGTCCGGTCGGTGAAACGGCGCATCGCCGTGCAGGATAACGACCAACACGGGCGTGGGCGTGCGATGAGCGCTGCCGTAAGCTTGGCCATAAAGCAGCGCTGGCGGGGTTGGCCACCAGGCCCGAGCCCAGGGCCAGGCCAAGCCGCCCACCACCAGAAATACCAAGCCCGTCCGCCACCAGCCTTTATTTTTCATCAGTGCAAAGAAAGGGGACGCGCTGCCTCGCTTAGCTGGTAGCCAGCCCCTTGGTAGGCCCGGCGCGACTAGCCGCGCCGGGCCAGGCTTACCTTTACGGCGCGTTTCGGCTGGTACGGAACGCGCTTTTGTTTTTGCATTATGACTGAAAGACCTGTCCGGGTGCGCTTTGCACCTTCGCCCACCGGGCCGCTGCACATTGGCGGCGTGCGCACGGCGCTATACAACTACCTGCTGGCCCGCAAGTTGGGCGGCACCATGATATTGCGCATCGAGGATACCGACCAGAATCGGTTTGTGCCGGGCGCGGAGGATTACATTCGGCAGAGCCTCGAATGGGTCGGCATTGAGCTGGACGAAAGCCCCTGGAAAGGCGGCCCGCACGCGCCCTACCGCCAGAGCGAGCGCAAGCCCATGTACCGCGAATACGCCGACCAGCTTATCCGCGACGGCTACGCCTACTACGCCTTCGACACGCCCGAGGAGCTGGACGTGATGCGCGAGCGCCTGCAAGCCGCCAAGGTGCCGAACCCGCAGTACAACAGCATCACCCGCGCCCAGATGCGCAACTCGCTGACCCTGCCCGAAGACGAAGTGCAGCAGCTGCTGGACAGTGGCACGCCCTACGTTATCCGCCTCAAGGTGCCGCGCAAGGAGGAAGTGCGCTTTCAGGATATGATTCGGGGCTGGGTGGTGGTGCATTCGAGCGCCATTGACGACAAAGTGCTGATGAAGTCGGACGGGATGCCAACTTACCACCTGGCCAATATCGTGGATGACCATTTAATGGATATCTCCCATGTTATTCGGGGGGAAGAGTGGCTGCCGAGCGCGCCGCTGCACGTGCTACTCTACCGCTATCTGGGCTGGGAGAAGACCATGCCGCAGTTTGCCCACCTACCCCTGCTGCTGAAGCCCGACGGCACTGGCAAGCTCAGCAAGCGCGACGGCGACCGGCTGGGCTTCCCGGTCTTTGCCCTGGAGTGGCACGGCACCGACGCCGAAACCGGCGAACCCACCGTGAGCCGTGGCTACCGCGAAGACGGCTACCTGCCCGAGGCACTAGTCAACTTCCTGGCCTTCCTGGGCTGGAACCCCGGCACGGCGCAGGAGATTTTCTCGATGGACGAGCTGATTCAGGCCTTTGAGATTGACCGCGTTAGCAAGTCGCCCGCCAAGTTCGACGTGGCCAAGGCCAAGTGGTACAACGAGCACTACCTGCGCGCCAAGCCCGATGCCGAGCTGGCACCTTACCTGCTCACGGCCCTGGCCGAGCACGGCATCGAGTGCTCTCAGGACAAGGCCGAGCAGGTAGTGGGCGTGATGAAAGAGCGCGTGAGCTTTCCGCAGGATTTCTGGCAGGAGGCCAAGTACTTCTTCGAAGCCCCGACCGAATACGACCAAACGGTTATCAGCAAAAAGTGGAACGCGCCGGTGAGCGCCGCGCTGGCCGCCTATGCCGACGCCCTACCCGCCAGTTCCGAGCCCAGCGCCAACGCGGAGGTGCTCAAAGCCATCTTTAACCAGAGCATGGAAGCCCAGGGCCTCAAGCCCGGCCAGGTGCTGCAAGCCCTGCGCGTGGCCGTGACGGGTGCCGCCGCCGGCCCCGACCTTTTCGAGACGCTGGCCATTCTGGGCACCGGCGAAGTAGCCCAGCGCCTGCGCGCCGCCGTGGAGCGCCTGGGATAATATTCGCGGCTCAACTAGAAAGCCCCACTGGTTGCAAAACCAGCGGGGCTTTCTGTTAAAACTATCTGAAAATGAGATTGATGTGCTAAAAGAACCTTGCCTCCGCAACGAGGGGATAGGGCCCGGCTAGTTGCGCAGCAGCGGCAGCGCCTGCCGCATGCCCGCGCCCTGCACCAGCACCAGGTAAGCGCCCTGGGGAAGCCCGGCAAGGTCGAGCGGGGCTAGTTCGGCGGCGGCTTGCTGCGTGCGCAGCACCCGGCCGGTGAGGTCCAGCACCTGCACGAGGTAGGGGCCGGCCGCCAGGCTGCTCAGGTCGAGCAGCGTCTGGCCCTGGCTGGGGTTGGGGTAGAGCGTGGCGGTGGCTTTCGGAGCCGCGAAACGGACGTTGCGCACGGGGCTGTAGGTAGTGGTGCCATCCACATCTACCTGCTGCAACCGGTAGTAGAGCGTGGTGGCTCCTAGCTGGCCGGCACCGCTGTCGGTGAAGGTGTAGTCGTGCGGGCTCAAGCCATTGCCCTGGCTGCGCACGGTCCCAATCGCCCGAAAAGCATCACCCGTAACCGAGCGCTCCACCGTGAAATGGTCGTTGTGCTGCTCCGTGGCCGTGTGCCACGTCAGGAGCGTCCCCTGCGGCGCGGCCGCTACGTCGAAGCGCGTCAGCTCAACGGGCAACGGCGATGTTAAGGCCAGCGAAAGGGTCGCCTTATTATTGCTGGCCACCGGGTCTGGAATGGTCGAGTTGGTAGGGTAGGCGTAGCCGGAAGTCAGGTCCAGGCCGATAGTGCTAAGCGCCGGCGCGAGGAAGGTCAGTGAGCTGTAAACATTTCCCCCAACCGCCAGAGTGACGGGCGCGAATTTTACCTGGCCACTCGTCGCATCGTAGGTGTAGCTGCTAGAAAGAGGCAAGTTGAGCCCCAACGGCAACTGGAGGGTAGGCGACACGTTATTAGCCATCTCGATGCCATTATTCCGCGTCGAAATGGTGTAAGTGAGCGGAGTGCCGACGTTAGCCGAAATCGGGCCATCAATGGCGCTGGCTACATCGGCCCCCGTCACGGTTATGGTTATTAGCGCCGGGTTCGACACCTTATCCACGATATCGCTGATAACGTAGGGCAGCGTTACCTCCCCGGCAAACGTGCCGATGGGCGTGAACGTCACTACCCCCTGGCTATCAACCGTAAACGTGCCCTGCCCAGCCACCGTGTACGTCTGCTGGATGCCCGGCGTGTCCGGGTCCAGGTCTACCGATTCGGGTTTCAACTCTGCCCCGATGCCGTGGTCGTTGGTCACGACATTGAGGATTACCGAGTGGTTATAAGGGGTTTGCGCCGCGTCGTCCACGGCGTAAGGGTTATCCAGAATGGCCAGGTTGCGGATTTCGTGGATATTGGTGTAGTCGCCCGTCGAGCCGGCGAAGCCCACCCGCAGGTTGGCGGGGGGCGCCGTTACCGTATAAGTATCCGTGGTAGTCGTTACGCTACGGCCGTGTTGCAGGCGAATGGTAATCGTGTAGCCTCCATTGGCCGGAATAACGTAGAGGTAGGCCTTGCGGTAGTCGTCGCTGCCGGGCTGAGCCCGCACGGTGGGCACATTGAGCGAAAAAGGCAAGGAGTTGCTGCCAGTCAGGTACGTATAGTCATCTGTGGCAGCGCCTCGCAGGGCCACCGCCTGGGGCCGGTAGCCGGGGCCTCCCACCCGGCCCTCATTGGCCTGCGAGTAATTACCAAACTCATCGAGGCCAATACCCAGGTAGCCTCTCGACACGCCGGGCAATGAGCCGGAATTCTTGGCTATCTGGGCATAGCCTAGCGAGCCGCCGTAGGCCCCGATGCTGAACTGACCACTGGTTGGGTCAGTGCCATTGGCATCTACCATGAACACGCTGAGGCCATCGGCCCCGGTCGGGGTGCCCCCATACGAGAAAAACTCGAAGGAGATGCTGAAGCCTTTGGACGATGGAAACGTGCCGTTGAGCACGGCGTAGCCCGCCTGGTTGTTGGTGGCCGAGGTGAGGCGCAGGTAGCCCGGCGCTGCGGTGGTGCCAGTGAGCGTGGCGCTGCCTCCCAGGGTAAAATTAGGGGTAGCCGCGTCCGTAAACCCTTCATTAATAGGAAACTGTGCCTGGGCAGCCAGGCTGCTCGCCAGGAGGCAGCCCGTGGCCAGCAAAGTCGTTAAAAAGCCCCGTGCTTCCTTAATGCTTCGTCCACGGGCCGGTAACGGCCGGGCTGCCAGCGTGATAGGTATGATTTTTTTCATGAGTAGCAATAGAAAGGAAATGAGATAGGCGTAATAGATAATCGAGGATTATGGATTGCATAATAAATATTTGATTGCTGTAAAGATATTGCTTGCCGCGCATTAATTGACTATTTAATGTTTTTTTAAATATAATTTTTCTCATAAAAATCATTTGTTTATCAACATGATTTACTTTTTACAAAAAAAGCTTAAAAATTTCACTTAGAAGTCCTAGTGTTTCCGTCGGCTCTCAATAAAACGCGCTGGAGTGGGCCCGCAACTAAAGGCCGCCAAAGCGCTGCCCCGCTTCAACCAAACCCTGGCCCCCACCCGCGCCGTATGCATGGGGGCACGGCCTCGGGCTCAGTGTCCCTTCATTCCCGCTTACTGCATAGAGATGGCCAAAAAACCCACCAAACCCAAGCAAAAAGCCCCCGAGCCCGAGAAGAAGGCCCGCGTGCATAAAGAGCTGGAAGGCTTCGAAATCGGCGTTAATCCGCTGGGCGAAATAACTTCCAACTACTCCATTGAGCAGATAAACCAGTTTTTGGGTCGCCACGTGCGCGATAAGAAAATCGTGCATCGCGAGGGCCAGTTTGGCGAAGAGGCCAAGGCCAAAACTGCCGCCGAAGCCGTCCGCCAGGAATCCGAAGCCTTCGACGAGGCCGAGGGCCGCGCCGATGAGCCCGAAGAAACCGACGAAGACTTCATGCAGCGTACCAGCCGCGAGGCCAAACGCAAAAAAGCCGCCTCCTCCGGTGAGGATGAAGACGAAGCCGCCGAAACCCGGCGCGAACTACCAGACTAAAAGAAGGGGGTAGGGAAGAATAGGATGCGTCCGCAGGGTGCCCTGCCCCCGCTGCCGGGGGTAGGCGCTACATAGTCTTTACCAGATTGGTAGTGACCAGCTTACCGTCTTCATACGTCTCTATTTTTTGCAGCGCGCCGGCGTCGGAGTAGCTTCGCCACTCGCCGTACCAGTAGAAGTGCATGCCGCCGGGCTCGTCCACCAAGCGGGCGTGGCCGCGCCGGGCCACCTGGCCATTGGAGTGGTAGTAAGTAATATCGCTGAGCCCGTGGCGATGGTAGCGCTCCTCGCGCATCAAGGCGCCGCCCACTGGCGCGTAGTAGCGCCAGTGGCCCACCGGCCGGCCGTGCCGGTAGCGGCCCCGCGTCGAGAGCTGCGCGTTAGCATCGTCCGAATATACTTTCCAGCGGCCCTGCGGGTCGCCGTGCCGGTCAACGCGGTTGGGGTGCCAAAAGGCCCGTGGGCCGCTGGTGAGGCGCGGGGTGCAGGCCGTGGCCAGCCCACCCAATAAGATAAACAGCAAGACGCGCATAAAGACCGGAAGAAGAGGCGTAACTGCCTGCTGAACAACGCGCCAGCCGCGAGCGCTAGTATAGCGCGAGACGCCGGTTTTGGGTTGCGGCCTACCTTTGCGGCTTACCCATTCTCCCCCGCGCATGCGCTCCCACGACGTTGATTACCGCATTATCGGCTCCGATATTCAGGTGCTGGAAGTAGAGTTGGACCCCCAGGAAACCGTGATTGCCGAAGCCGGGGCGATGGTGTATATGGAGGAGAATATTGCGTTTGAAACCAAGATGGGCGACGGCTCAGCGGCCGACCAGGGCATGCTGAGCAAGCTGTTTTCGGCGGGCACGCGGCTTATCACGGGCGAGAGCTTGTTTCTGACGCACTTCACCAACCGCGGCAGCGCTGGCAAGAGCCGGGTGGCCTTTTCGGCACCCTACCCCGGCACCATTATCCCGGTGGACCTGGGCACGCTGCCTCAAGGTCTGATTGTGCAGAAAGACGGCTTCCTGGCCGCCGCGCGGGGCACCCAAATCAGCGTGCATTTCAACCAGAAATTTGGCGCGGGATTAGTTGGTGGGGAGGGCTTTATCCTGCAAAAGCTGACCGGCGACGGCAAAGCCTTCGTGCACGCCGGCGGCACCATCATCGAAAAGCAGCTGCGCAACGAGCTGCTGCGCGTGGACACGGGCTGCGTGGTGGCTTTTGAGCCGGGAATTGACTTCAGCGTGGCGCGGGCCGGGGGCCTCAGGTCGATGATATTCGGGGGCGAAGGGCTGATTCTGGCCACGCTGCGCGGCACCGGCCGCGTCTGGCTTCAGTCGATGCCCGTCAAAAAGCTTATTCAGGCGCTGGCACCCTCGGGCGGCAATGCGCGCAAGGAAAGCGGCACCGCGCTGGGCAGCATCTTCGGCAGCCTGCTCGATGAATAGTTGCCCGCTGGCCAGCTACTTAATTGCTGTTGAGTAGGTTATAGGCTACCACGCCCAGCGTTACGACCAGCGCCGCTACTAATAATCCTACTACTACCAGCACCCGGCGCGTTGGCGCGGCCGCAGCTTTCAATTGCTTGGCCCCATTGAAGGAGGAACGACGATACTGACGGGAACCCGACGAAGAGTTGAGGGGGGGAGAAGCCATCGAGGCGAAGGAAGGATAAGGAGCGTAGGTAAAAGTATAAATTTTCTAAATTGGGAGCCGAAGGTACGTGCTGGCCGGGAAAGCGGATTGATTTATCGCTGTAATCCCTTAACCACTCGCTCACTACCCCTTGTTAATATACCAGAGCAAATGCTGGATTTTGCTGCTGATTAATCTTTGTCGTTCACCTTTTAGTCGTATTCCTGGTTTTGGTCTGTGCGTATGGATATTGCTTTTGCCCCCAACTATGTGCTGCCGCTGCCGCCGGGCCATCGCTTTCCGATGCTCAAATATGAGCTGCTGCCCGAACAATTGCTGCACGAAGGCACGGCCACGGCCAGTGATTTTTTTGTGCCTACCCCCCCGCCGCTGACCGATGTGCTGCTGACCCACGAGGCCGACTACCTGCACCGCCTGCTGCATGGCCAGCTTACGCGGCAGGAGGAGCGGGCCAGCGGCTTTCCGTGGAGCCCGGCGATGGCCGCGCGCGAAATGACGCTGCTGGGCGGCACCATCGGCTGCGCGCGGCGGGTGCTGGCCGGCGGCGGGGTAGCGCTCAACATCGCGGGCGGCACGCACCACGCGTTTGCCAATCGGCCCGAAGGCTTTTGCCTGCTCAACGACCAGGCGGTGGCGGCCAACTGGCTGCTGACTCACGAGCCGGCGCGGGTGCGCCAGATGTTGATTATCGACCTTGATGTGCATCAGGGCAACGGCACGGCGGCCATTTTCCGGCACGAGCCGCGGGTGTTCACGTTTTCGATGCACGGCGCGCGCAATTTTCCTGGCCGCAAGGAAGCGTCGGACCTCGACCTGGCGCTGCCCGACGGCCTCGGCGACGCCGAGTACCTGGCGCAGCTGGCCGACGTGCTGCCACGCCTGCTCGATGGCGACCTGTGCCAGCCCGATTTCGTGTTTTACCTCAGCGGCGTTGATGTGCTGGCCACCGACAAGCTCGGCCACCTAGCCCTGAGCCGCGCCGGCTGCCGCCGCCGCGACGAGCTGGTGCTCACCGCCTGCCACCGGCGCGGCCTGCCCGTGGTGGTGTGCATGGGCGGTGGCTATTCCGAGAAAATAGCCGACATCGTGGAAGCCCACGCCAACACCTACCGCGTGGCCGCCAGCCTCTGGGATTGAGCGAGTTAGTGAAGTGATGATTGGGTGAGATGATAAATATGTCGTCCAGCCAGCAACTCGCTCATTCACTAACTCACTGCCTCCCTATGCTCGTCGCGAAGTGATTGGCAAAAAAGAAGTAGGGTGCGGGACTTGCCCCCGCCCCTCGTTGCCCGATTGGCGTACGATTCGTTCAACAACGGGCGGGAGCAAGCCCCGCACCTTACTTCGCGAGAAGGGTAACTCACAAAAAAGCCCCGCTCCAGAATAGGAGCGGGGCTTTTAGAAAAGAAACGGCTATAAGCCAGCAGCGGAGTTAGTAGTTGGTGCGGTTGGTAGTCGTGTCAGCATCGGAGCTGAACGTATTGTGGAACCAGCTCTTGATGTCATCAATGGCGTGGCCGGTTTTCTGCTGAAGCTGGCCGAACCATTCATCCTGCTTGCCTTCGGCGTAGGTCATGTCATCGTCAGTCAGGTTGCCCCACTTCTGCTTGGCCGCGCCTTTTATTTGGTTCCAGTCGCCGCGAGCGCGCAGCTCGGTTTGGTCGTTGACCTTGTTGTCGTTGATATCCATGTGTGAAAACGTGAAAGGGTGGGTGATGCCGGTTGTACGGACGAGGCGGCCGGCGGGTTGGGGGGTAGGGCGAGCCGTGCCATCAAGCGGGCTCAGTTGGCACCCGCCACGAGCGCCGCGATGAGCACCACATACACGGCCGTAGCCACGCCGTAGCCGCCCCAGGTGCGGCGGTGCTTGGTGCGGTTGGCCTGCTGCCGGTAGCCCTGGGCATAGCTGGCATCCTTCAGTAGGGCGGGGGTAGGGGCCTTGAGGTTGTAGTCGCGCACCCACTGGCTACTGATGACGGCCGTCGGGGCCAGGCCCAGCAGCGGCCCCAGGTACAGCGTCGAGCCCAGCGCCCCCCAGTAGGGGCCACTGGCGCGGTAGCAGCGCAGGGCATCGCGCTGGCCCAGCTGCTGGCGCTGCGGCGTGCTCAGGCCGCGCAGGGCGGGGGGGGTAGGGTCATCGTCGGCCACGGGGGCGGGGGCGTTCAGCACCTCGCGGGTGCCGTTGGCGTAGCGCACCAAAAAGACGCTGGCTATGGGCAGCCGCAGCGTGTCGGGGGGGGTAGGGGTGGCGGGCAGGTAGGTGAGCTCGCTGGGCGTGATGGTGAGCACCCGGCCGCTCACTTCCTGGCCGGTGGTGAGCAGCAGCACGTCGGTGGCGACAGGAGCGGCGGGGGCGGCCGGCTGCTGGGCCTGGGCCGCCGGGCCGGTGCCCAGCAGCCCGGCCAGGCAGGCCAGTTGGAGAAAAGTAGCGCGTAAGTTCATGGCTAGTAAGTTGCTATTAATTAATTATGCCGGCTATTGAACCCAATGAGCAGGCTGATGCGCGCCCCGCCGTGGCCGGGCACCACGGCCAGGTTCACCGGAAAATTGATGCCGTTGGAGCGAAACGAGGTACCCAGCGCCAGCACGATATCGGCCCCCAGCGGCGTCACATTGGGCCCCAGCCCAAACTCGAAACCCTTGGGCCCGCGAATACCCAGCAGCCCGCTCACGCTCGGAATAAACTGGCCCTGCTCCAGCCCGCCCACCAGCGGCACCAGCTCCACGAGGCCACTCACGCCGTTGGGCAGCCGAAACAGCCGCGACTCAAACTGCCAGCCAAACTGCGTCAGAAACGGGTTGAGGTCATGCACGTGGTCGCGGGCGCGGTTCAGCACGCCATCGGTGAGCACCGTGAAGCCCAGGCGCGGCCCGCTCAGATGCACGGGCTCCTGGCTCAGCTCGTCGCCCGGCACGAGGCGGCCATCGGCCGGCAGCGGGGGGGTAGGGGCCGGCGCGGTGCCCACCTGGCCGGGCAGGGGCGGGGCCGCGCCGGGCGGCAGCGGCGTCAGAATTTCCTGCGTGCCGTTGGCGTATTTGATGCGGAAAACGTCGGTTTTGCGCACGCTGATGAGCGGGCCGTCGGGGTTGTCGAAGCGGTGATATTTCACCAGCTCCGGCGTGATTTCCAGCACTTTCACCAGCACTTCGGTGCCGTCGCGGCGCGTAAGCAGGTCCTGGGCGGCGGCCGGGCGGGCCAGCAGCGCCGCCAGCAGCAGGAAGGGGATAAGTAGCAAGCGTTTCATAAGCAAGGGGGTAGGGATGAAGTGTAAGCCGAAGCTAGCGGGCTGCCCCCGCCCCGCGCCAGGCGACTTTGCCCCGCGTGGGACTTTACTTTAAGAGCCTTTGCTAAAATAAGTAATTGATAGAAAGAAGATTAAGGTAAGCTTCATCCGATTTTAATAAAATGTTTTCGGAAGTATCTTTGGGCGGACGGCGCGGCTGAAAAACGGCCCTTGTGCTTACCCCCCTCCACATGGACGACCTGCGCCTGACGCTGCAAACCCTACCCCCCGACGACCGCCGCGACCTGGCCCAGTTCATTCAGTGGCAGCGCCGCCGCGCCACCGGCCGCCAGGACCTGCGCCTGCTCGATTTGCTGCTCCATCCCAAGGAACACAAGGCCGAAGACCTGATAAAAAAGCTCTACCCCGACGAGCCCAACCCCGCGGCGTACTACGCCTTGCGCAAGCGGCTCTTCAAGCACCTCACCGAGTTTTTGCTGCTGCGCCAGCGCCAGCACGATGCCACGGCCGCCACCTCGGTGCGCGGGCAGCTCACGCTGGCGCAGTACCTGTTTGGGGCCGGCGTGCCGCGTCTGGCCTGGACCGTGCTGCGCAAAGCCGAAAAGCTGGGCCTCGACAACGAGCAGTACGAGCCCCTGAACGCGGTGTATAACGTGCAGATTGAGCACGCCCACTCGCCCCACGCCGAGCCGCTGGCCGCCATCATCGAGCGCCGCCACCGCAACAAAAAGGCCGCCGACGAAGAGGAGCGCGCCGGCATTGCCGATGCGCTGCTGCGCCAGCGCCTGCGCCAGGCCCGCGTGCATGGCCGCGGCGCCGTGCCGGTAGATGAGCTGGTGCGTAGTGTGCTGACGGAGTACGACTTGCAGGAGGCTTTTGCCCGCTCGCCCTTGCTGCTGTGCCGGCTGCTGAGCATTGCGCGGCATGCCATGCTGGTGCGCGGCGACTTCGCCACGTTTGCGCCCTTCATCGAGCGCTGCTACGGGCTGATGGAACGCCGCCACGGCTTCGCGCCGGCCCACCGCGGCTACCAGCTGCGGCTGCTCTACATGCTGGCCCACGCGCTGTACCGGGCGCGGCGCTTTGCCGAGTCGGTGGCCTACCTGGAGCAGGGCCGGGCGGTGCTGGCCGCCGCGCCGGCCCGGCAGTTTACCGAAGTGGGGCCGCGCTTCGCATTTCTGCTGGCCGCCAATTATGCGTTTTTGAATCGTAACCGCGAAAGCATCAGCCTGTTGAGTGAGGCGCTAAAGGCCAAGCCGGCGCTGCTGCCCGCCGACCAGCTCACGGCGCGCTTGCAGCTCACGTTCCATTATTTCGCCGAAGGTCAGTTTGCCAAAGCCAGCCAAACCCTCACCAGCCTCGACCGCACCGACCACTGGCTGGAGCAGAATATGGGCCTGGAATGGCTGCTGAACCACAACATCGGCGAGGTGCTCATTCAGTTGGAGCTCGATAATCCCGAGCAGGCGCTGGTGCGCCTGCGGGCCATTGAGCGGCGACTGCACGAGCAGTTTCCGGCCACCGCCGACGCGCCCGACGCGCCCCCTACCCCCCTCGGCGGGCCCTACCACGCGGTGGTGTGCTACCTGGCCCTGGTGCGCGAAATCATCGACGACCCGGCCGTGGCCCCTACCCCCGATTTTGCTAACCGCGTGGCCACCATGCCGGCATTTCTATCGGAAGAACGCGAAGATTTACAAGTGATTAGCTTCTATGCCTGGCTGCGGGCGCGGGTGCTGAAGCGGCCTTATTATGAGGTGCTGCTGCAAGTGAGTAGTAAGTAACTGTTATCACGAAGTAGGGTGCAGGGCTTGCCCCCGCCCGTCGTTGAACATCTCGTGCCGGATTTGTTCAATGACGGGCGGGGGCAAGCCCCGCACCTTACTTGACAAGGCAACACCTACCTACGCCACCGTGCCGCCGCAACTGGAGCCGGAACCCGCCGTGCAGCCATAGCAGTGCTGGTTGAGCACGATGGGGCGCCGGGCCAAGGCGGCGGCGTCGAAGTCGCGGATGTGCTGGCTGGTGCTGGCCACGTGCAGGTCGAGCATCTGGTTGAAGTCGCAGTCGTAGAGGCCGCCGTCCCAGCCCACCGAAATGGTATCGCGGCACATCACGCCGGCCGCCGCCGTGGGGTTGAAGGCGTTCACCAGCTTTTCCATGTAGCCCGCGTAGTTGCCCGACTCCACGAGGTAGTCCAGGAAGCGGCTCACCGGCAGGTTCGTAATGGCGAACAGGCTGTTGAACACGATGCCGTGGTCCTTGAGCAAGGCTTGCTTGAACTGTCGCTCCAGCGCCGCCTGCGGGCCGGGCATGAAGGCACCGGCCGGGTTATATACCAGGTTCAAAGTCAGGTCGCTATTCGGCTGGCCGTAGCCCACGGCGTTCAGCATCTTCAGGGCTTTGATGGAGTCATCGAAAACGCCGTCGCCGCGCTGGCGGTCGGTTTTATCAGCCGAGTAGAAGGGTAGCGAACTGACCACTTCCACGCCGTGCTGCTTGAAAAACTCGGGCAGGTCGTGGTATTTCTTGTTGGCCACGATGATAGTCAAATTGCAGCGCACCAATATTTTGCGGCCCAGCTTGTGAATCTCCTCCACAAACCACCGAAAGTCGGGGTTCATCTCGGGCGCGCCGCCGGTGAGGTCCACCGTCGGAATGTCGGTCTGGGCCAGCGCGTTGAGGCAGAGTTGCATCGTCTCGCGGGTCATTATTTCCCGGCGGTCGGGGCCGGCATCCACGTGGCAGTGCCGGCACACCTGGTTGCACATCTTGCCCACGTTGACTTGCAGCACTGCCGGCGTCACCGGCCGCAGCGGGAACAGCCCGGCTTCCCGCATTTTTTGTGAAAACGTGGGCAGGTGCAGCACGTCCACTACTTCCTGGCGCAACACGGTGAGCTGGAAAGCCGAATCGGCGAGCCGGTTGCCGGTGGCTTTGAGGGATTTTATCATGGACTTGTAGCGCGGACTTTGTAGTCCGCGCCAGGAACATTCAAACGCGGACTAAAAAGTCCGCGCTACTGCTTTACATCGATAACTCTTTGACCTTGTTCATCATCTGCACGCCGTGCACCAGGGTAGCGCCGCCGCGAATGGCCGCGGCCACGTGCACGGCCTCCATCATTTCGGGCTCGGTGCAGCCTTTTTCCAGCGTGTCGGCCGAGTAGGCGTCGATGCAGTAGGGGCACTGCACGGCGTGGGCCACGGCCAGGGCAATGAGCGATTTCTCGCGGGCGGTGAGAGCGCCTTCGGCAAACACCGCCCCGTAGTAGGCGAAGAATTTATCGGCAAACTCCTTCTGAAACTCGCCGATGTTGCCGAATTTCTTGAGGTCGGCGGGGTTGTAATAGGTTTCCATACTGCGATTTGGCTAGCTACGGGAAAAAGGTAGGGGACAGCTTAGTAAGCCGGGGGCATTCGCAGAAGTTTCGCGGTGGGCACGGGCTGGCGCGCGCTACCCAGCCGCCGAGGCGCGGCCGCAGCGCGCCAGCCAGCAGAATAAGCCGGACCCACGGGCTAATTCAGTTATCACCAAGAGCCAAAGCAAGCATCACATGTGAATCGCCCGGTTCTCGGTAGCGGCCAGGCAGGCTTCTTTCATGGCCTCGGCGTAGGTGGGGTGCGCGTGGCTCATGCGGGCCACGTCCTCGGCAGAGGCACGGAACTCCATTGCCGTCACGGCTTCGGCGATGAGGTCGGCGATGCGCGGGCCAATCATGTGCACGCCCAGGATTTCATCGGTGATCTTGTCGGCCAGCACTTTCACAAAGCCGTCGGTGTCGCCGCTGGCGCGGGCGCGGCCGCTGGCTTTAAAGGGAAACGAGCCCACTTTGTAGGCCTTGCCCTGCTCTTTTAGCTGCTCTTCGGTGTAGCCTACCCCCGCCACTTCGGGCCAGGTATAGACCACGCCGGGGATGAGCAGGTAGTTGATGTGCGGCTTTTGGCCCACGATGGTTTCGGCCACGAACACGCCTTCTTCCTCGGCCTTATGGGCTAGCATGGCCCCCCGAATGACGTCGCCGATGGCGTAGATGCCGGGCACGTTGGTTTGCAAATGCTCATCGACCTTGATGCGGCCGCGCTCTTCCAGCTGCACGCCGGCGGCTTCGAGGTGGAGGCCGGCCGTGTAGGGCGCGCGGCCCACGGCCACGAGGCAGTAGTCGCCTTCGAATTTCACTTCCTCGCCTTTCGGGTTGAGGGCGGTCACGGTCACGGTGTCGCCCGCGCGGGTGGCCCCGGTCACCTTGTGGCTCAGGAAAAACTCGATGCCGATTTTGCCCAGCACGCGCTTGAGCTCCTTGCCCAGGCCGCGGTCCATAGTTGGGATAAGCGAATCCAGGTACTCAATGACCGAGACTTTGGTGCCGAGGCGGGCATAAACGGAGGCCATTTCGAGGCCGATGACGCCGCCGCCAATCACCATCAGGTGCTTGGGCACTTCGCGAATGTTGAGGGCCTCGGTGCTGGTGATGATGCGCTGCTTGTCCTGCTTGATGAACGGCAGCACCGTAGGCTTGGAGCCGGTGGCGATGATAACGTTCTTAGTCTCAATCTGCTGGGCCTCGCCGCCGGCCAGGGGCGTGATGCTCAGGTGGTTCTTATCGACGAACGCGCCGACGCCTTGCAGCACGTCAATTTTGTTCTTTTTCATGAGGTAGGCGATGCCGTCCACGTTGGCTTTCACTACCCCCCCCTTGCGGTCCATCATGCGGTTCATGTCCACCGTCAGGTTGTCGAGGCCAATGCCGTGCTCAGCAAACACCGAGTGGGCGTTGTGGTAGTGCTCCGAAGAGTCGAGCAGCGCCTTGCTCGGAATGCAGCCCACGTTGAGGCAAGTGCCGCCCAGGGTCGGATACTTTTCAATAAGCGCCGTTTTCAGGCCCAGCTGGGCGCAGCGAATGGCGGCCACATATCCGCCGGGGCCGGAGCCCACCACGGTCACATCATACTGATTCATAATCGCAAAAACAAGGGTAAGGCCGGCGTGCGGCCAGCTTCACAAAGGTAATAATTTCAAGTGCCTGGTTCCTGATAAGAACGTCTGTCAGTGCGAGCGCAGCGCTCGCACTGACAGACGTTTAACTAGAAAGCCAACTACCGTTTCGGCCGGGGGCTGAGGGCTACCCCCCCGGCCAGCACCAGCGCGTCTTCGCCGGCCCCGATGGTGGAGGTGTCGATGCCCGTCTTTTCGCTGAGGCTTTTACGCAGGTAAAAAGTTAGAAACGTGGCCGCTACTGCGCCCAGGCTGCCCACTAAGGCTCCTTTGAAGGCGCTGCCGCCCTGGCTTTTGTACCAGGCAGCGCCCACCAGCGCGCCCGAAGCCGCGCGCGCGCCTATCTGCTGCGGCTCGATGCGGTCGCCGGTTTGGGGCAGCTTGTCGCCCACCAGCTCGCCGGCCGTCAGCAGCTTGAGCGTGGTGGCCACGCCGGGCTTGGCCAGAAAGCGCAGCGGCGAGCCCGCCATGCCGGGCGCCAGCGCGCGGCGCGAGAGGTAGTCGCTCAAAAACATGGGGCCGCTGGTGGCGCGGGCCCCCGTGATGGCGGCAAAGCCCAGCGCGGGCCAGAACCTGGCGGTGCGGGGGGGGGTAGGGGCGGGCTTGGATTTCTGGGATTTCATGGCGGAGGGAATTGGGGAAAAGATTGGTGGTTTAACGGGAAGCCTGCCGAAACGGCTGGCGGCGGCGCATAAAAAAGCAACGACTTCCGGCCAGGAAGTCGTTGCTCGTCACGGTTTGCCGCGCGCTGTTTACACGCCCAGCAGCAGGCGCGTCGGGTCTTCCAGCAATTCCTTCACCCGCACCAGAAACGACACCGACTCGCGGCCGTCAATCACGCGGTGGTCGTAGCTGAGCGCCAGGTACATCATGGGCCGAATCACGACCTGCCCATTCTCGGCCACCGGCCGCTGAATAATGTTGTGCATCCCCAGAATGGCCGACTGCGGTGCGTTGATAATCGGCGTGCTCATCATGGAGCCGAAAATGCCGCCGTTGGTGATGGTGAACGTGCCGCCCGTCATCTGCTCGATGGTGAGCTTGTTGTCGCGGGCCAGGCCGGCGAGGCGCACCACCTCTTTCTCAATGCCCTCGAAGCTCAGCTTCTCCGCGTTGCGAATCACCGGCACCACCAGGCCCTTGGGGGCCGACACGGCAATGCTGATGTCGCAGAAATCGGAGTACACGATGTCGCCGCCGTCGATGTAGGCATTCACGGCGGGCCATTCCTGCAAGGCCACGCACACGGCCTTGATAAAGAAGGACATAAAGCCCAGCCCTACCCCATTCTTTTCCTTAAACTTGTCCTTGAACTTGGTGCGCAGGTCCATGATGGGCTGCATGTTCAGCTCGTTGAAGGTGGTGAGCATGGCCGTCTCATTCTTCACCGACACCAGGCGGCGGGCAATGGTCTTGCGCAGGTTACTCATGCGCTCGCGGCGCTGATTCCTAGTTCCTGGTTCCTGGTCTCTGGTTTCGGGTTGGGCTGCGGCGGGGGGGGTAGGGGCCGGCGCCGGCGCGGCGGGCCGGGCCTGGGCATTCTGGGCGTCCTCCTTCGTGATGCGGCCGTCGCGGCCGGTGCCGGCCACATCGGCCGGGCTAATGCCTTTCTCGCCCAGCATCTTGCCAGCGGCCGGCGAAGGCACGCCAGTGGCATAGGTGGCATTACCACTGCTGGCCAGCGGAGCCGCCGCCGGGGCAGTCGCAGTCGCGGCGGGCGCACTGGCCGCCGGAGCCGTAGCGGGCTCGCCGCTACCCCCCTCAATGCGGGCGATAAGCGCCCCAATACCAATGGTTTCGCCTTCCTTCACAGCGTGGCGCAGCGTGCCGCTGCCCTCGGCGGGCAGCTCAAACGTGGCTTTGTCCGATTCCAGCTCGGCGATTACTTCGTCGCGGCTCACTTGCGCGCCGTCGGGCTTCAGCCACTTGGCCACCGTCACTTCGGTGATGGACTCGCCCACGGCCGGAATTTTCATCTCGACCGTGCTGCCGCCGCTGCTGGCAATTGGGGCCGCATCGGCCGCGCCGGGGGTGGCGGGGCTGCTGTCGGGGCGGTCGGCGGGGGTGCCGCCGTAGCCGGCCTGGTCGCTGGCCTGGGCATTCTCTTCGCCCTTGTTCAGCGGGTCGGCCGCGGCGGGGGGGGTAGGAGCCGGAGCCGCCAGCCCACTGCCCGCGCCCGTGCCGTCGAGCTGCGCGATGGCCGTGCCGATGCCGATGGTTTCGCCTTCGGCCACCAGAATCTTCAAGATGCCATCGGCCTCGGCGGGCAGCTCAAACGTGGCTTTGTCCGACTCCAGCTCGGCGATTACTTCGTCGCGCTTCACGGCCTCGCCGTCTTTTTTGAGCCACTTGGCAATGGTGACTTCGGTGATGGATTCGCCGACGGCGGGGATTTTGATTTCGGTGGGCATGGGCAACGGGTGGTAGAGAATCGAATGAGTAGCGGAAGAAAGGCAGTTAGATTATACGAGCGCCGCCAAAATAAATGGGCGCAGTCGCCCCTGAAAGTAACCTGCGATACGGGCGGCCTCGTGCATTTCGGCCACCGTGACGCGCGTGTTGGGCGGGTAGCGCGCGCTCACCGCGTAGTCGGCCAGCTGGTCGGCATCATCCTGCTCAGCGGGCGTAAAGGTGAAGGCAGGCGCTAGCTTGCTGAGCAAATCGGGCAAATCGTGCGTTTTAGAAAAGGGCAAACTCTGCGCCAGCAACACGCCTTTGCAGTATTTTTCAATGGCTTGCTGAAACGCGAAGGGAATATGATAGCCATACGCGGCCGGACTGTCGGCCAGCATTCGCCGGGCCGCTTGCAGGTCTAGGTCAGCTACTTCCAGCCATTCCTGCAAGAAGAGCTTTTCAGCGTTGTTAAGCGGCATAAAGCAGGCGGCCTTTGGCAGAAGCCTGGGCTTCAATGCTAAATCTTACTTCGGTAGCGGCAGTTACCTCGGTTGGCGTGCGCACCAGAATATCCATTGGAATACCCGCGCCGCGCACCAGCCGCCGCACGGCCAGCGCGCGTTCCTGCCGGGTAGGCCCCAGGCCGCTTTTCACCACCAGCAAATCCAGGTCGCTGTGCTCCGTCGGCTCGCCGTAGGCATACGAGCCAAACAGGATAATCCGGTCCGGCGCGTAGCCTTCGACGATGCGGCGCACCACAGCTTGGATTTGCTCTTCGGTTATCATGCGGGTGCGGTAAGCTTTAGCTTGCCGTGACGTAGGCAAGTCTTCCTCAGTATACATACGGCCAGCTCGAGCTTACCGCACGGTAGTTAGTCCTGCTTTTTGGCTACTTCGGTCGTTTCCTTGATTTGCGCGTCGGCCACGGCTTCTTTGGGCTTGTCGAAGGCGCGGGCCACAATTTCCTTTTGCTCCTTTACGTGCACTTTATTGTAGCCGGTAGCAGGCGAGGCCGAAGGCTTGCGGGCCACCACATCTTCCAGCTCGCGGCGCATAAAGCGCAGCAGATAGTTCCAGTAGCCCATGTTTTCGGGCTCTTCCTGCACCCAGGTGAGCTTGGCTTTCGGGTATTTGGCCAGTTCGGCGGCGAGCTGCTTTTTGGGGAAAGGGTGCAGCTGCTCCAGGCGCACGATGGCCACGTCCTTGCGGTCGGATTTCTGCTGCTCGTCGAGCAAATCGTAATAGATTTTGCCCGAGCAGAGCAGCACTTTCTTCACCTTTTTAGCTTCGGCAAAATTATCGCCCAGCACTTCCCGGAAGCGGCCGCTCGTGAAATCCTCGATGGGCGACACGCACTGCGGGTTGCGCAGCATCGACTTGGGCGCCATCACCACCAGCGGCTTGCGGAAGCTCCACGCCAGCTGCCGGCGCAGGGCATGGAAGAAATTGGCGGGGGTAGTAATGTTGGCCACCACGATGTTATCCTCGGCCGCGAGCTGCAAAAAGCGCTCGGGGCGGGCGTTGGAGTGCTCGGGGCCCTGGCCCTCGTAGCCGTGGGGCAGCAGCATCACGAGGCCGTTCATGCGCTGCCACTTGCTTTCGCTGCTCACCACAAACTGGTCAATCATGGTTTGCGCGCCGTTGGCGAAGTCGCCAAATTGCGCTTCCCACACCACCAACGCGGTCGGATTGGCCATGCCGTAGCCAAATTCAAAGCCCAGCACCGCGTATTCGCTCAGCAGCGAGTTGTAGATGTTCAGCTGCTCGTGCTCACCGGTCAGGTGGTCCAGCGAGTTGTAGGGGGCCGACGTTTCGGCGTCGTGCAGCACCGCGTGGCGGTGCGAAAACGTGCCGCGCTGCACATCCTGCCCGCTCACGCGCACCATGTGCTTTTCGGTCAGCAGCGAGCCGTAAGCCAGCAGTTCGCCGGCCGCCCAGTTGAGCACGCGCGTTTCGTAGAACATCTTGCGGCGCTCCTTCAACAGATTGTCAATCTGCTTAATAGGCCGGAAATTCTCGGGAATCGTGGTCAGCGCCTCCGCCACGCGCTGCACCGTTTCTTCGTTGATGCCGGTTTCGGGCGACTGGTCAAAGTCCTCACTCTTGGAGCGGCGCAGCGTGCGCCACTCGTTTTCGAGCGCCTGATATTTATACGGCAGCGGCTGCTGCTTCACCTGGTCGAGGCGGGCTTGCAGCGTGTCGCGAAACTCCCGGTCCATCTGGTTCGCCAGCTCAGCGTCCACGTCGCCGCGTTTCACGAGGGTAGCGTTATATACTTCGCGCGGGTTGGGGTGCTTCGAGATGACGTTGTAGAGCGTGGGCTGCGTAAACTTGGGCTCGTCCGACTCGTTGTGGCCGTGGCGGCGGTAGCACACCATATCGATGAAAATATCGGCATGAAACTGCTGGCGATACTCGGTGGCCAGGCGCACGGCAAACACCACCGCCTCAGGGTCGTCGCCGTTGACGTGAATCACCGGTGCGTCGATAATCTTCGCTAAATCGGTGCTATAAATAGAAGAGCGCGCGTCCTCAAAGTCAGTGGTAAAGCCGACCTGGTTGTTAATCACGAAGTGAATCGTGCCGCCCGTCTTGTAGCCTTCGAGCTGCGACATCTGCGTCACCTCGTAGCCGATGCCCTGGCCCGCCAGCGCCGCGTCGCCGTGAATAAGAATGGGCAGAATCTGGTGGTAATCGCCGCCGTACTGGTGCTCAATCTTGGCCCGCACGAAGCCTTCCACCACTGGGTTCACCGCCTCCAGGTGCGAAGGGTTAGGCGCTAGTTTCAGATTAACTTTCTGACCATTAATAGCTTCCACTTCCGACGAGTAGCCCATGTGGTACTTCACGTCGCCGTCGCCCATCGTGAGGTCGGGGGTAGCGGTGCCCTCAAACTCGCTGAAAATCTGCTCATAGGTCTTGCCCATGATGTTGGCCAGCACGTTGAGGCGGCCGCGGTGCGCCATGCCAATCATCACTTCCTTCACGCCCAGTTCGGCACCCCGGTTAATGATGGCATCGAGCGCCGGAATGGTCGTTTCGCCGCCTTCCAGCGAGAAGCGCTTCTGCCCTAAGAACTTGGTATGCAGAAAGTTCTCAAAAACCACTGCCTCGTTCAGCTTCTTCAGAATGCGCTTCTTGTATTCGCCATCGGGGTTGAAAGCCAGCGCGTCGTGCTCCGTCTTTTGCTGGAACCACTCCAGCACCTGCGGGTCGCGAATGTAGGTGTACTCGAAGCCCACGGTGCCCGCGTAGATGCTGGTGAGCGCCGCCACGATTTCGCGCAGCGTAGCGCCCTGGCCCAGGCCCAGGTCTTCGCCCTGCCGGAATTTGGTGTCGAGGTCACCGTCGCTCAGGCCAAAATCGGCGAGGTTGAGGCGGGCCTGGCGGTCCTTGCGCTCGCGCACCGGGTTGGTTTTGGCGCGCAGGTGGCCCCGGCTGCGGAAGGCGTGAATGAGGTTGCGCACGGCCGTCTCCTTATCGTCGGCGGGCGTGCCCTGGGCCAGGCCGGGGGCGTTGTTGGTTGAGGCGTTGGTATTTAATACGCCGTAGTCGTCGGGTTGCGGCCGCGGGCCGGGCGCGGGGGTAGGGCTGGTTTTAGGCGTGCTGCCGTTGGTAGTGCCCTCGCCGTTGGTGCCGGGCACCACGGGCGCGCCTTCCGGAAACTGCTGCGAGAAGTCGAACCCCTCAAAGAACTTACGCCAGCCAAAATCGACGGATTCGGGGTTGTTTCGGTACGCCTGGTACAGCGTTTCGATGGCCGCCGCGTCAGCGTTGGCGATATAAGAGTACGTATCCATTGCGGGAATCTGAAGGGGTCAACTAAGCGTAACGCAAAAGTAAAAGGCTTGGATGCAAGCGCATAACCTACATGCGGTTGTACAAATAAACTTGATTACCACGTTTCTAATGCCATACCAGAATGGGTAATCCATGCGGCAGGGCTAATTTACTGGAAATCCGCAAGATGCTACGAGTTATTTTTTTGGTTTTCCGCTAGGACATGCCGCTACTATTCTACCAACTTGACGCGCGCTCCTACCCTACCTAGTATGTGACCACTACGGCGCGGGCACTGCATTTTTCCACTACTAACATGTACTATCAGGCAGGAGCCTGTGAACAGATTGGATAATAAGCTTTCGCGACAACCAATCTATCTCGTTCATTGTTAGACACTTTCCTGCTTTAACAAAAGTAGCGAGTTATGCCCAAGACGCCGGGCCGAAATGGCGGCAAAATCACCCTTTACTAATGATAAATGCTAAAATAGTCGCGCACGTCCTGCTGGCTACCGTGGCCCTGGGGGCCGCGCACCACAAAGCGACTTCCGGCATCCGCTCTACGGCTTTGCTCACCTTTCTTTCAACAGAAGGTAGCCAACGGTTCGCGATGCGTACCGTGAAACGCAAGCGGGTAGTGCCGTCCCTCACTTATACCGTAACGGCTACAGCTTACCAGGCCGTGGCGG
This sequence comes from Hymenobacter psoromatis, assembly GCA_001596155.1. Classification (NCBI taxonomy): domain Bacteria; kingdom Pseudomonadati; phylum Bacteroidota; class Cytophagia; order Cytophagales; family Hymenobacteraceae; genus Hymenobacter; species Hymenobacter psoromatis. The sequence goes on from CP014771.1 coordinate 3,406,155, forward strand.
GCCAAACCGACGATGAGCCGTTTGTGACGGCCGATAACTCCCGCATTAAGCCACATTATAGCAGCAAAACGCGCTGGATGGCACTCTCGAACGACCTGCTGGCCCACTGGGGCGGCAAGTTTGGCTACGGCGACAAGGTGCGGGTGCGGGGCATTTCGCCGCAACTCGACGGCGTATATACGGTGCACGATACCATGAATAAGCGCCACCACCACTGCATTGATATTTTGACGCATCCGAGCGAGAAATTTGACATTTTCACGCCCGACGTGAAAATTCAGCTGGTGCTGGCGGCCGTGCATACGGCCCCTACCCCCCCCATTGCCACGCTACCGCCGCCACCAGCCCGCAGCCGTTTGCGCACCCAGGCCGCCATCGCAAAGGCCCGGCCGGCGCGCGGTACGCTACCAGCCGGGCCTCGCCCACACTTTATTCGCCGTCCCAAACGGGAGATTTATTTCGCGAGCGCCATCTTGTAGATGCGGAACGGCTCGCGCGGCTGCCCTACCCCCTTGTTCCAGTGCGGCGTCTTGTGGATGGCCGACGTAGTGAAGTAAATATTGTTGCCGTCGGGGTCCCAGCTAAAGGTATCGGGCCATTCCAGGCGGGCTTCTTTGACCACGGTTTCGAGTTTGCCGGCGGGCGTGCGGCGCAGAATTTCGCCGTTTTCGAAGCCCGTGAGGTAGAGGTTATTCTTGCTGTCGATTTCCATGCCGTCGCAGGCGGGCGCATCGGCCAGCTTTTCCACGGCGGCTTCCACCTGCGCCGCGCTCAGGGCGGCGTTGCGGAGCACGGCCGTTTTGATGCGGTAGAGCGAATGGCCCGACAGCGCGCGATAATACAGATACTGGTTGTCGGTGCTCAGGGCGATGCCGTCAGCCTTGAAGGCCCCAGGCTTGCCGGCGGGGTCATATAGCGCGTGGCCCTGGGCCTTGGTAATGAAGCCTTTATCGGGTAGCGTAGAAGGCTGTTTAGCCAGCAGCTGGCGCGACTTGGTGGTCTTGAGGTCGGTCACGACCAGCGCGCCGGTGCCCGAATCGGTAAGGTAGGCGTAGTTGTTCTGGAGGTCGATGCGCACGTCGTTGAGGTACGAATGGCGCGGGGCCACGCTCTCAGGGTAGAGAATGGTCTGGACTACCTGGCTCGTTTTGGGGTCGATTTTGACCAGCTTCACACCACCGGGCACCGTGAACTTGAGGCCGGGCGCGGCGGGGTCAATCACCCACAGTATACCCTGCTTATCGACGTAGCCAGCCTGCGGGCAAATCCAATGCTTTTGGGGCTCCGCTTTCACCGAGTCGTTCCAGGTGCACCAGCCGGCGTCGGGATAGGCCGAGAGCGTATTATTGGCCCCGACCAAGGCCACGGGGAAGGTCGGGTTGTAGTCCCAGCGCGGCGAAAAGGCGAACACTTTGCCGCCGGGCGCCACGGCCACGCCGGTCACCTGCGGGGCGTTGAACTCGCCCACGATGGTGAGCGGCGAATTGGCCGGCGCGGGGGCGGGCACGTGGGCGGCGGTCGAGTCGGCGGGCATGGTGCCGCGGGCCTGGTTGGTGGCCGCGTCGTTGCCGCAGCTGGCCAGCAGCAGGCCCGCCGCCGCCAGCGCCGCACCCGATTGGAGGAGAGAAACAGACATGTAAAAGGAAAGAATTAGCACCTAAAAAACCCCGACACCAGTATGGGCCAGGGTTTCGCATACGGGCAGACTGGGCGGGGCGTTGGGCAAATCCGGCGCGCGGCGCGGCATAATGGGGAGTCCCTACCCCCCGCCCCAGCCCGAAGCCAAACAGCATGAACCACTACTACAGCCACACGGCGGCTTCGGCGGCGGTTTGGGCCTGGCCGTCGGCGGCGTAGAGCAGGCTCAGCGGCTGGAAGGGGTTGGCCAGAATGCGGGCCTCGCTGATGCTCCAGCGCGCCCACAGGCCGGTGAGGGTGTGGGCGTAGGCCAGGTTGTCCCAGGGGTTGAAGATGATGGCCGTCACGTCATCGACCAGCGCATCGAGCACCAGCTCGGCTTCGGGCGCGTCGAGGGGGGTAGGACGGCGTGGGTACACGTCGGGCACCGCCGCCAGCAGGTAGGCCGCGTAGTAGGCGCGGGCCTTGAACTCGGCCACCTGCGCCGGGTGCAACGGCCGCTGGGCATCGAGGGCCACCTGGCGCATAGCCTGGCCGATGAAGCCGATATCGACCAGCGTGCCCACCACCACGGCATTGCCCATTTTAATGCTGAAAACCAGCGTATTGAGGTCGTCGTCGTATTCAAATGCCGGCGCTTCAAACTGCGTATCCACTTCGAGCACGAACACCGAGCCGGGCACAAAATCGGCGTAGTCGGTGGGCACGCGCAGGCCTTGCAACAGCTGAAAAAACGCCCGAAACCGCTGGAGCAGCTGTACGTTTTCGACCAGCGGATACTGCGGCTTGATGAGCGGCTGCTGCTGCTGCACCAGCTCGGCGGCGAAGATGCCGTAGAACATTTTGGCCAGCCACTGCCACAGCCGGGCGGGGGGTAGGGCGCGTAGCGCGGCGGGGCCGGCCAGGGCGGCGGCTTCCACTTCGGCTTCCAGGGCGGCCAGGCGGGCGCGCAACTCGGGGGCCAGCGGCAGGCGCAGGGCGGCGTAGGTGGTGTGGCTCTGGTCGAGCAGGTAGATGGGGCGCTCGGCGAGGCCGTAAGCGGCTTGCAGCCAGTGGGCAAACACCGGAATGGTATCGTGGGGGCCGACGGGCTGGCCGGTGAGAAAGCAGTGGCCGGGGCCAAACTGCATTCCCTCCAAAGGGTCGTAAAGCGTAATCATGACGGGGTAACTAACGCCCGCAAAGGTCGGCCAGGCCAGGCCAAAAACGTAGCCGGGCCCTACGCGCCCGCCATAGGGGGGTAGGGCCCGGCTGGGCATTGGCTGGCAAATGGGGCGCGGGGCCGGGCGCGGCCGCTAACGCGAGAGCAGATTGCTCGCCTTAATCAGCAGGCGGCTCAGGTTGTGCAGGGCGTCGGAGTAGCCGTTGGTGGCTTCCTCGCCCACCTTGGCGGCTTCGGCGCCCAGGCTGGCGAGCACCTCGGCCACCTCGTGGCCCTGGGTGTCGGGCGACTTCAGCATTTCGTGCAACAGGCTGATTTCCTGCTTTATCTTGGCCAGGCCGGGGCGGGTGCTGGCGGCCAGCACGGTTTCCCAGCGCTCCAGTTCGTGCAGGCCGGTAGCCCCGTTGGCATTAGGCAGGCCCTGCTCCAGCAGGGTAATGGTATCGGTGAGCACGGCCGAGCTTTGCTCGTCACTGACGTGGAGCGGCACTTCGGGGGTAGGGTTGGCGTGGGGAGTAGCGGCGGTGGAGTCCATGAATGGGGAGAGTTAAGATTAACTGGCTATACTTGGCGCGGCTCAAAAAAGTTAGTGGCGCGGGCAGCGGTAACCCAGGGGCCACGGGCTACCTTTAGGGTAAGTGCCTGAGTAAGCGGCATCTTTTCCTCTCAAAACTTCATTTCAATGAAACGCCCCCTGTTTTTATTGCTGGCCGCCGGCCTGGCCTGCGGCGCGGCCGCCTGCACTCCCAATTCCGGCACGGCCGACTCGCCCGCTGGTAGCGACGCCGCCGCTGCCGACACCGCCGGGGCCCACGCCAGCATGCGCATGGACCGGTCCGGTGTGCGCATGGACAGCGCCAGCACCAAGCCGATTAATTAACTGCTGTTACGCACTATCTTATTCGAGATGGCAAGGGGGAGTAGCGCGAACTTGGTAGTTCGCGTCCCCGCGCCGTTCTACTGGCTTTAACGGCGCGGGGACGCGAACTACCAAGTTCGCGCTACTCCCCCTTGCGTAACAGCAGTAATTAATGCGTCCATCACCAGCTTTTTGTGAGACCTGAAAATAGTACGTCATTTTCGTAGGTAGCTAGTTGAAAATCAGCTAGCTACTCGTAAAAATGACGTATGCCAGGCCGGCTACGAGGGGTAGCCCTCTACCCCCCGTAACCGGCCTGAAAGTGCGGGAAGCGCTTGGCCGCCAGCTCGCCCACGCGGCGGGCCAGCAGCTCACGCAGGGCTTCGATGTTCTCCTTGTTTTGGGCCGAGATGAACACCACCGGGTCGTGCAGGCGGGCCATGTAGGTTTCTTGGAGTTGCTCCAGCGGCGGGCGCGGGGCGGGCGCGGCCTGGTCGGTGGGCCATTCGGCTTCGGCGTCATCGTCTGCTTCGAAGACGGGGGCGGGGCTTTCTTCTGATTTATATTGGTCTATCTTGTTGAATACCAGTAGCATCGGCTTGTCGGCCGCCCCGATTTCGCGCAGCGTCTCGTTTACCACCTCGATTTGCTCCTCGAAGGCCGGGTGCGAGATGTCCACGACGTGCACCAGCAAGTCGGCCTCCCGAATTTCGTCCAGCGTGCTCTTAAAGCTCTCAATCAGCTTGGTGGGCAATTTGCGGATAAACCCGACCGTATCGGAGAGCAGGAACGGCACGTGGTTGTCGAGCACCACCTTGCGCGTGGTGGCGTCCACGGTGGCAAACAGCTTGTTTTCGGCGAAGACTTCGGCCTTGCCCAGCAGGTTCATAATCGTGCTTTTGCCCACGTTGGTGTAGCCCACCAGCGCCACCCGGATGCTGTTAGTGCGCGTCTTGCGCTGGGTGTGGGCCTGCTTGTCCAGGTCTTCGAGCTTTTCTTTGAGGAACGCGATGCGGTCGCGCACGATGCGGCGGTCGGTTTCAATCTCCGTTTCGCCGGGACCCTTCATGCCCACGCCGCCACGCTGCTTGTCCAGGTGAGTCCAGAGGCCGGTGAGGCGGGGTAGCAAGTACTGATATTGGGCCAGCTCGACCTGCGTGCGCGAGGTGGCCGACTTGGCCCGCAGCGCAAAAATATCCAGAATGAGCAGCGACCTATCCACGATTTTGACTCCCAGCTCGGCCTCCAGGTTGCGCAGCTGCGAGGGCAGCAGCTCATCGTCGAAGACGACCATGCTGGTCTTTTCGTGCTTCACCCAGGCCTTGATTTCGGCCAGCTTACCCTCGCCCACGTAGCTGCGCAAGTCGGGCTTGTCGAGCTTCTGCACGAAGCGCTTGGTGGCCTGCGCGCCGGCCGTTTCGATGAGGAACGCCAGCTCGTCTAGGTACTCGGTGGTCTGGGCGTCGGTTTGGCGGCGTGGGGGCACGCTCACGAGCACGGCGGTTTCGACTTCCTTGGCCGTTTCGTGGGTCTTGGTTTTGAGCAGCCGGTCGAGCTTGGTGTCGCGGCGGGCGGGCGTGTGGTCGGTAGCGCCGACGTGCCGGGTGCTGCTATGGGAATTTTCGGATTGTTTGGCCATTAAATAGAACGCGGGAAAGCCGCACCAGATAAGAACATCAAGTACGGGCTAATCGTTGGGAATTGGCTGGTCTGGCTCGCGCCACCGCCGCCTACCCCCCTTTACGCAAAGCGCCCGCCCTGGGGGGTGAGCAGGCACCGTTTGCAAAGGGGGGTAGGGCTACGGCTGCGGCTTGGCGGCCGACTTAGATGCCCGCGCGAAGTCACCAGCCTTCACGATGGTCAGCTTGCTGTAATCGAGGTACTTGCGGGCGGCGGCGCTCACCTGCTCGGGCGTGAGGGCGGCAATGCGCTGCTCCAGCTGCGCATCGTAGGCGAAAGTGCGGCCCTCAGCCTTGGTCAGGTACTGCGCCCAGGTGCTGGCCACGTTACGGTCGTCGGCGCGCTGCACCTGAAAGGCTTGCAGGGCCGCCGATTTGGCGGCTTTCAACTCGTCGGCCGTCACGCCGTCTTTGGCCAGGCGCTCCATTTCTTCGCGGTAGGCCGCTTCGAGGCGGGCCGAGTTGTCGGGGTTGTAGATGGCGTAGGTCGTGAAGCTCCCCACCTCGTCGTTGTCGTCGGCACTCACGAATGAGCCCACGCCGTAGCTCACGCCCTCCTTCTGCCGGATGCGGGTGGCCAGGCGCGAGTTCAGGAAGCCATCGCCCAGAATGTAGTTGGCCATGTACACGGCCGGGTAGTCGGGCGAGTCGTCGCGCAGCGGATATTTCAGCATGGTCACAAACATAGCGTTGGCCTTGTCGTTAGTTTGCAGGGCCTGCGTACTGGCCGCCACCGGAAAAATTTGCAGCGGAATCCGCACGTAGGGCGTGGCGGCCTGCCAGGAGCCGAGCTGCTTGGCCAGGCGCTGGCGCAGGGCCGGCTCGTCGAAGGTGCCCACCACGGCCAGGGTAGCGCTCTGGCCCCCGTAAAACTGCTTGTAGAAGGCCCGCACGTCCTCCACGGTCAGGGCCTTGAGGGCCGCAATCTGCTCGTCATACGGCAGGGTAGCCATGATGTGGCCCTGGGGCCAGGGCTCGGCCGTGCGGGTAGCCAGGTTGAAGGCCAGCGCCTGGGGGTCTTGCTTGCGGGTTTCGAGGCTCGCCAGGGTTTCCTGCTTGAGCTTGTCGAACTCGCCGGCCGGAAAAGTGGGATTGCGCAGGCAGTCGAGGGCAATATCCAGCACGCTGGGCAAGTGCGTTTTATCGGTCTGAATAGCCACGGTGGCCGTCTGCCCCCCGCCGTAGAAATAAACCTGGGCTTTGGCTTTATCAAAAGCATCCCGAATCTGGGCGTAGCTGCGGGTTTTGGTGCCGCGCTGCAACATGCTGGCCGTGAGTGAACTCAGGCTCGATTTGTTCATCAGGGTAGCCTCTGAGCCGTAGCGCAGCTTCAGCTCGGCGTTCACGGCGTTGGCGCGGTTCTGCTTTTCGAGCAGGGCGTACCGGAGGCCGTTTTTCAGCTGGCCGTGCTTGGTGCGGGCGTCAATGTTGGCGGGCGAGGCGTCGAAAGCCTCGCCCAGCGCGATGGGCGCGTCGCCCTTGTAGCCCCGCACCAGCGCCGCCACGTCGGGCGGGGCCGGAATGGTGCTGCGGTCGGGCTTATTATCCGGGATAAACTCGCCCACGGTGCGGTTGCTGGGCTTGAGGTAGGCGGCGGCCACGCGCTGCACGTCGGCGGCGGTGAGCTTGCGCAGGTTGTCGCGGTAGAGGTACACCAGCCGCCAGTCGCCGGTAGCAATGTACTCGCTCAGGGTCAGGCCCAGCTCGTCGCTTTTCTGAAAAAGCAACTCCACGTCTTTCAGCAGTTTGGTTTGGGCGCGGGTCACTTCCTCGGCGGTGGGCGGCTGGGTGGTGGCCACGGCATCGAGCGCGCCCGTCATGGCCGTGCGGGCCGAATCGAGGGAGCGGCCCTGGCGCACATCGGCGTAGAAATAAGCAAAGCCGGGGTCGTGCAGCGTGGGCGCGAAGCCCCAGGTGCTGGCGGCTTTCTTGCTATCAATCAGCGCCTTATACAAGCGGCCCGAGGGGCGGTTGGTGAGCACTTCCACCAGCGCGTCCACGGCCGCGTAGTCGGGGCTGGAACCGGCGGGCACGTGGTAGGCCATCGCCAGGCCCTGGGTGTCGCCGGGGCGGCGCAGCGTCACCGCTCGCTCGCCGTCCTGCACGGGCTCGGTGGTGTAGGCCGTGGGCAGCACCCGCGTGGGCGTCGGGATGGCCCCAAAATCCTGGCTGATGAGGGCCAGCGTCGAGGCGGGGTCAAACTTGCCGGCCACCAGCAGCACGGCGTTGTCGGGCTGGTAGTATTTCTGGTAAAACGCCTTGAGGTTGTCAATCGGCACGCGCTCAATGTCTTCCTTCGAGCCAATGGTGCTCTTGCCGTAGTTGTGCCAGAGGTAGGCGCTACTCAGCACGCGCTCCATAAGCACCCGGCTGGGCGAGTTTTCGCCGCTCTCAAACTCATTGCGCACCACCGTAAACTCGGTGTCGAGGTCTTTTTTGGCGATGAAGGAGTTCACCATGCGGTCGGCTTCCAGGTCGAGCGCCCACTTCAGATTCGTATCGGTGGCCGAAAACGTCTCGAAGTAATTGGTGCGGTCATACCAGGTGCTGCCGTTGGGGCTGGCCCCGTGCTCGGTCAGCTCCTGCGGGATATTGGTGTGCTTGGTAGAACCCTTGAACACCATGTGCTCCAGCAGGTGAGCCATGCCGCTTTCGCCGTAGCCCTCCAGCCGCGAGCCCACCAGATAGGTGATGTTGACGGTGGCCGTGGGCTTGCTCTGGTCCGGGAAGAGCAGCACCCGCAGGCCGTTGGCCAGCCGGTATTCGGTGATGCCCTCCACGGCAGTCACCCGCGTGAGGCCGGCGGGCAAGGGGGGGGTAGGGCTTTGGGCCAGCAGCGGCCGGGCCGCCCAGCTCAGGGCGAGCACGCCCAGCAGGAAAGTGTGTTTCATACGGCTAAAAGGGTAAGGGGTAGTAATATAGCGCGAAGTAATAGCATTCTGTGCTTACTCCATCCCCTACCCCCTCCAGATGCGCGCCCCGCGGCCAGCGTTGCACCGCGCCCGACCTACCTCAGCGTCAGCGAATACGTCACTACCTGCTCAATTTGGGCGGGCGTAAGCGTCTGGTTGAACGCGGGCATTTTACCTATTCCATTGGTAACCAAGTAGGTGCGCCCAAAAGCGTTGAGGTTACTCTTGGTCAGGTCGTGCGCGCCGTTGAGGCCCAGCCGGCCGTTTGGGCCGTGGCAGCGCACGCAGTTTTTTTGAAAAATAAGCTGGCCGGAGGTGGGCGGGGCGGCACGCACCGCGCTGGGCAGCAGCACGGCCGCCAGAAGAAATAGCTTTATCACGAGCACCTAACGCAAAACCTGCCCCAAAAGTAACCGCCGCGCCCGACCTTTGCCCGAAGTCTGTCAGCGCGAGCCTGCGAAGCAATCGCCCTGACAGCTAGTAGTCATTAGTCTCTGGTCATTAGTCATTATATTTGTGCGGGTTGCTATCGTTATTAATACGTCCTGGAACATCTGGAATTTCCGGCGCGGGCTGGTGAAAGCCCTGCAAGCCGCCGGCCACGAGGTGCTGGCCATCGCGCCGCCCGACGACTACTCGGCGCGCCTCGAAAGTGGGCTGGGCTGCCGCTACGTGCCCATCCTGATGGAAAACAAGGGCACCAACCCGCTCAAAGACGCGCAGCTAACGCGCCGGTTTTTAGGTGTTTATAAGCGCGAGCGGCCCGATGTGGTGCTGCATTTCACCATCAAGCCCAACATCTACGGCACGCTGGCGGCGCGGCTGGCGGGCGTGCCCAGCATCAACAACGTAAGCGGCCTGGGCACGGTCTTCATCGTGGAAAATCTGGTGAGCAAAGTGGCGCGCGGGCTGTATCGGCTGGCGTTTCAGTTTCCGCACAAGGTCTTTTTTCAGAACAATGACGACCGCGAATTATTCATTCGCTACGGGCTCATCAAGCCGGCGCGCACGGGCCTGGTGCCCGGCTCGGGCGTCGATTTGGCGCGCTTCCGGCCGCAGGAGGGGGTAGGGCCCGCGCCGGCCGCGCCGTTCACGTTCCTCATGGTGGCGCGCGTGCTGTATGAGAAAGGCATCGTGGAATATTTTGAGGCCGCGCGGCAGGTGCGGGCCGCGCTGGGGGCCGACCGGGTGCGCCTGCAATTGCTGGGTGGCCTCGACGAAGCGGGGGGGGTAGGGATGCCCCGCGCCACCTTCGAGCAGTGGCTGAAGGAAGGCAACGTGGAGTACCTGGGCACTTCCGACCACGTGGCTGAGCACCTGCACCGCGCTGATTGCGTGGTGCTGCCCAGCTACCGCGAAGGCACGCCCAAAACCCTGCTCGAAGCGGCGGCCTGCGGCAAACCCCTGGTAACCACCGACGTGCCCGGCTGCCGCGAAACCGTGCAAAACGGCCGCAACGGCTATCTCTGCGCAGTGCGCTCGGCCGCCGACCTGGCCGATAAGCTCCTCACGGTGGCCCAGCTGCCCGCCGCCCGCCTCGCCGCAATGGGCCAGGCCAGCCGCCAGCTGGCCGAAGAGAAATTTGACGAGCAGCTGGTGCTGCGCCAGTACTTGGCCGCCGTGGCCGAGGCGGGTTCCTAGTTTCTGGTTTGGGTTTTTGGTCGAAAACCTCTGTCATTGCGAGCTTGCGAAGCAATCGCACCTGAGCGACGCCCGCGCCGCTCGTTCGTTCATTGTCATGGCGAGATTGCTTCGCAAGCTCGCCATGACAAATGCCTGTATAAAAATCAGAAAACCAGTAGTTAAAGAAAATATGGAAGTCATTACCTACCCCCTGCCAGGCTTGCTGGAGTTCCGGCCCCGCATTTTTGGCGACCCGCGCGGCGCGTTTTTCGAGTCGTTCAGCGCCCGCACGATGGAAAACCTGGGCCTACCCCGCCACCATTGGGTGCAGGACAACCAGAGCAGCTCGAAGGCCGGCACGCTGCGCGGCCTGCACTTTCAGCGCCCGCCCCACGCCCAGGCCAAGCTGGTGCGCGTGGCCCAGGGCCGCGCCCTCGACGTGGTGGTGGACCTGCGCCACCGCTCGCCCACCTTTGGCCAGCACGCCACAGTGGAGCTGTCGGCCGCGCTCGGCAACGTGTTCTACGTGCCCGAGGGCTTTGCCCACGGCTTCGTGGCGCTCGAAGACGACACGCTGTTTCTCTACAAATGCTCGGACTACTACGCCCCGCCCGCCGAGGGTGGCCTGCGCTGGAACGACCCCGCCCTGGGCATAGCCTGGGGCTTCGAGGGGGAGGCGCTGGTGTCGCCCAAAGACGCTATTCTGCCCACGCTGGCCGAGCTGGAAAACCCGTTTTAATTATAGGGCTTACGCAATGACAAACGTCTTTTGCGTAAGTCCTAAGGCAATTATCCCGATAGCGGCGTTTTTCTCGTTGCTCTGGCCCAGGTTTTCGGCCGCAGTAACGCCGTCGGCCACTGCGCCCGCACGGTGGCCGCTGGCAGTGAGGAGCAGGCCACTGGCCCGCGCGGCATGAGTGGGAGAGGGGGGGTAGGAAAGTGGCGCAGGCAGTGGTTGCGAAGAAGCAGAAACAGGATTTTGACACCGGTGAGAACCGCGTGGCGGGATGGGATTTAGTGAACTACCAAAAAATGCCCCGCTGCCTGAACCGAAGTGCGGCAAAGTAACCGGGGCAATCAAGCAGTTGTTCTATCACCCCAAACCTTTAATTAATCCGCTCGTAATCATACAACTTGCTAATCCAAATCCATACTTTTTCCCCTTTTCCATGAGCCGTTTCCTGTTACCCCTGCTGGGGGCCGCCCTCTTAGCTCTGCCGGCCTGTAATTCGAAAAGCGATACCAAAGGCCAGGGTTTTTCCGAAGTCACGAAGCCCGGCACCGGCACCGAAACCCCCGCCGCCACCATGCCCGACGGCGCTGAAAAGCCCACCGACATGCCCGCCGCCGTCGGCTCGTCTCCCACTAAGGGCCAGCCTGACCCCTTCGGCCCCACGGCCCCGCATGCCAACGATGCGCAGTTTATGCAGTCGGCCGCGCACTCGGACCAAAACGAGATGCAGCTCAGTAAAATGGCGCTAGCCAAAGGCGTGACGGGCGATACCAAAGCCTTTGCCGAGAAGATGATAGCTGACCACACCAAGAGCACGGCCGCCCTCCAGCCCATCGCCGCCAAAGCCGGCGTGACGCTGCCCACCGACATGGACGACCAGCACAAGGAAACCGCCAAAACCCTGCAAGGGCTGTCGGGCCAGGACTTTAAGGACCGGTATCTGCAACAGATGGAAGTGGACCACCAGATGACGGCCAACACCCTGGCCGCGCACCAGCAGATGACCAAAAACCCGGCCCTCAGCGCTTGGATAACCCAGACGCTGCCCGTGGTGACGCAACATTTGGGCATGGCCAAGGCCGATGCCAGCGAGCAGAAGTAGCCCGGCGGCGCGCCCGCCGCGCCTGTTGTTTCGGGAAGTAAAAAAGCCGTTTCGGAAAATCCGAAGCGGCTTTTTTTGGGCGCGGCGGCTACATTTAGCTCACCCACCACCCACGCCATGAGCCGGCCCGATACCGCCCTCGACCATCACGACCGCACTGAGTTTCAGCTGGAGCGGCTCATTCTGTTCACCGACGCCGTGTTTGCGATTGCCATCACGCTGCTGGCCATTGAAATTCGCTTTCCAGAGTTCAAGCACTCGCCCAGCAATGCCGACATCTGGCGGGGCATGGGCGAGCTGCTGGTAGTGCTGTTGCTGCCCAGTCACGGGCTGCTTTCCCTGCTCATTCCGTTTACTCCCCTCCTTACGCTACTCTTCATGTGGCTGCATCGGCGGCGGCACATGCGCCTACCGCGCACCCATCTGGCGTTGCGGCAGCCTGCCGAGCTAGCCCCGGAGCCAGGACCAGTACGCGCCTCGGTGTAGTGGCCCTACCCCCCCCTCACCAACGAAAGCCCCCATACCAGACCGGCATGGGGGCTTTCGTTGGTGAGGGGGGGGTAGGGCCGCACCCTACTTTGCTACGGCCGCGCCGGCTTCGCTGAGGCGAATGCTCATGTGCGAGGCGTGGTAGCGCACTTGGCCATCCTGAATCAGGAGCAGCTGCGGCGACTGGTGCTCGATGCTGAACTCGCTGGCAAGCTGGCCCGAGATGGGGCGATAGCGCAGCAAATCGAGGTAATAGATGGTGGCATCGGCGGGCAGCGAGGTGTCGGGCCACTGGCGCTCCAGCTTGGCCTTGGCCGCCGCGCTGATGGCGCAGGTAGTGCTGTGCTTGAAAATGAGCACCGGGTGTTCGTGCGACTCTTGCACGATGGATTGCAGCTGAGCAGCGTCGGTGAGCGGAAGCCAGGGAGTAGCCATAAAAATTAGTAGCTGAAAATCAGGTTTATAGGCAGTTGGCGGAGTGCTAGCTCCGCACGTCAGGCTCTTTAACTACGCAGCTAGGGCTTGGGTTCGTTTCTGGCCCGGCGGCGCAGACCCAAAAACCCAGCTTCGCGGCCGCGCGGCCGGCCGCGCCGGTCAACGCGCGGCTCGCCGGCCCCGCGGGGGCCGGGCGCGGTGCTGCCGCGGCGCAGCTGCCGGCGCGTCACGTCGAGGTGGCTGTCCTGGTAGGGCAGGTCGGTGCGGCGGGCTTCGCGCAGGGCGCGGCGATTGTCGGTGCGCTGGCGGGCCGGGCTGGTGGGCGCAATCTGCGCCTGGGCGGCCGTGGCCAGCAGCAGCAGGCTACCGAGTAAAAGGCGAAGCATGGGTGGCGGGCGAGGGGGTAGGAAAGCTAGGGGCGGTTGCCGTCGGGCGCGGGCTGCGTGGGGTCGGGCTTCGGAATGGGGACTTTTTTGTCTTTGGCCTGCTTCTGCTTTGCCTTGGGGGCCGGGGCGAGGGTAGGGTCGGCGGGCGGCGGGGGGTCGGGCGTGGGCTCGGCGGGCTGGTCTTTGGTGCGCGTTGGGGCCGGGTCCTTGGCGTCTTTCCCGTGGTTGTGGTGGCCTTTTTTGCGCAGCTTACGGTTTTCGCGGCTCGCCTCGCGCGGGGTCAGGGGGCGGTTGTCGTAGTGGTGCAGCTTGCGGCGGTTGTCCTGCAGGCGGTTCAGGGTGCTTTTTTTCACGAGGCCCTGCTTGTCATATTTGAGCTTGGTGCCCTCGGGCAAGTCGCTGTACGACATCGTTTTCTTCTTCTCATCGGCCGCGCCGGCATCGGCCCCCGCGCCAGCATCGGCAGCCGAAATTGCCTCCATTGCCTTGAGGGAGGTGCCCTTGTGGCGCGCTTTTTCAGCAGCTTTCGCCTTCGCCTTGGCGGTGGCGTTCATAGGGGGGGTAGGCAGCCGACGCGGATGAAACACGCGGTCGTACACCGCGCAGCCGCCGAGCAGCCCCAGCAGCACGGGCAGCAGCAGCACCCGCAACCACGGCGTTGGTAAAGCCTTCACAACAAGTACTAGATAGAATGGTAAGTAATTAAGCTAAAGCCACTTCGGGCCGCGCTAATAGTCGCGCAGCGCCCGCAGCTGCTCGCGCAGCCGCTGCTGCGGCAAAAACCCTGCCTCAAGCGGCGGCGCGAAGGGCACGGCCGTATCGAGCGAGGCCACGCGGCGCACCGGCGCGTCGAGGCTGCTAAAGCAGTTTTCGGCAATCCAGGCCGCGATTTCGCCGCCCAGGCCGCCCGTCAGCGTGTCTTCGTGCAGGATGAGCACGCGGCCGGTTTTGCGCACCGAGCGGCCCACGGCCTCCGCATCCCAGGGCAGCAGCGTGCGCAAGTCGAGGATGTCGGCCTGAATTTCCAGCTCTTTGCACGCGGCCAGTGCCCAGTGCACGCCCATGCCGTAGGTAATGATGCTCAAGTCATTACCCTCCTGCGCCAAGGCCGCCTGGCCGATGGGCGTGGTGTAGTACGCCTCCGGCACCGGCCCGCTCAGCGAGCGGTAGAGCAGCTTGTGCTCAAAATACATGACCGGGTTGGGGTCTTCAAACGCGGCGCAGAGCAGGCCCTTGGCGTCGTGCGGGTTGCTAGGATACACCACTTTCAGGCCCGGCACGTGCGTGAACCACGCCTCGTTGCTCTGGCTGTGGAAGGGCCCGGCCGCCGAGCCCGCGCCGGTGGGCATGCGCACTACCACGTCGGCATTTTGGCCCCAGCGGTAGTAGCTCTTGGCTAAGTTATTGACAATCTGATTGAAGCCGCAGGTCACGAAGTCGGCAAACTGCATCTCCACCATCGCCTTTTTGCCCCGGATGCTCAGCCCCAGCCCCGCCCCCACGATGGCCGACTCGCACAGCGGCGTGTTGCGCACCCGACCCTTCCCAAACTCGGCCACGAAACCATCGGTAATCTTAAACACGCCGCCGTATTCAGCAATGTCCTGGCCCATGAGCACCAGTTCGGGAAAGCGCTCCATGCTCTGCCGCAGCCCCTGCTGGATGGCATCGATGAAGCGGATTTCTTTAGTTAAGAGTTGAGAGTTGAGAGTTAAGAGTTGTTCATTATCCGTCAAATTCTCACTTTCTGACCCTCCCCCCTTCATTTTATCAGCATCATCCGGCAAACTCTTAACTCTTAACTCTTCACTCTTCACTCCCGACGGCGCGTACATATCGGCCAGCTCGCGGGTGTTGTCGGGGGTAGGGGCCGGGGCGGCCTCGCTCTCCTGCCAGCCGGTTTCTATCTCCTGCTTGATGCTTTCGCGGACCTGCACGCGGCTGGTTTCGCTGAGAATGCCCTCAGCCAGCAGCCACTTTTCATAGGTTCCCACGGGGTCTTTCTGCGCCCACTCTTGCAGCAGCTCGGCGGGCACGTACTTGGTGCCGCTGGCCTCTTCGTGGCCGCGCATCCGGAAGGTCAGGGCCTCCACCAGCACTGGGCGCGGGTTTTGGCGCAGGTCTTCGGCCAGGGTTTTGATTTTATCATAGACTTCGAGCACGTTGTTGCCGTCAATCTGCACGGCCTCCATGCCATAGGCGGGGCCTTTATCCACGAAGGACTTGAAATGAAACTGCTCGTTGCTGGGCGTGCTGAGGCCATAGCCGTTGTTTTCTACTAAGAAAATAACCGGCAGCTGCCACACCGCCGCCACGTTCAGCGCCTCGTGGAAGTCGCCCTCGCTGGCCCCGCCGTCGCCGGAATAGGTGAGCGTTACGCGGGGCTTCTCGTCCAGCAAATCGGCCAGCGCGATGCCGTCGGCCACGGCCAGCTGCGGGCCGAGGTGCGAAATCATGCCCACGATGTGGTGCTCGTTGGTGCCGAAGTGAAACGAGCGGTCGCGCCCCTGGGTGTAGCCCGTGGCCTTGCCCTGCCACTGCGCAAACAGCCGCCCCAGCGGCACCCCGCGCCCCGTGAACACGCCCAGGTTGCGGTGCAGGGGTAGGATATACTCGTCGGCGTTCAGCGCTAGCGTGCTGCCCACCGAGATGGCTTCCTGCCCGATGCCCGAAAACCACTTGCTGACCTTGCCCTGGCGCAGCAGAATCAACATTTTTTCCTCAATCAGGCGTGGCTTCAGCAGCTCGCGGTAGAGGTGCAGCAGCAGGTCGTTGGGGTAGTCTTTGCGGTCAAAGGTCATGGCGGGGGGTAGGGCGGGGAGGCAGAGTGCCGGGCAAAGGTAATTTAAGGCGCTGCCTTACCTTGCGGCCTTCGTAGGGTGCGGGGCTTGCCCCCGCCCGTCGTTGAACGAAACCCGTCCGAATTGTTCAACGACGGGCGGGGGCAAGCCCCGCACCCTACAAGCATATCACCGCCCTCCGCACATGGCTACTCAGCAGTTTGCCTTAACCGAAGCCCACGCCTTCGTCACCGACCTGCACACGCTGGGCATCCATCCGCAGCAGGTTATTCTGTTCGGCTCGTTTGCCCGCAACGAGCAGCACGAATGGTCGGACATTGACCTGGCTATTGTGGCCGAGGAGTTTGGTAATTTTCGGCCCGATAATTCGGCCCGCATGTCGCCGGCCCTGTGGAAGCACGCCGATATTGAGCCCCACCCGTTCCGGCCCGAAGACTTCACCGACTGGAACCCCTTCGTGGCCGAAATCCTGCGCACGGGCATTCGGGTGGTGTAGCAAAAAAGCCGGCCCGCCCTCCCTGGTGGGAAAGCGGGCCGGCTTAAACTAGTGGCTGACGGGCCTACTTTTTGCCGTGCTCTTCGGCGTGAGCCTTGCGGGCAGTAGTTGCGTGCTCCGTGGCGTGGTCCTTATGGGCGGCGGCGGTGTGCGCGTGATGGGCGGCCTTCTCGTGGCTGCCGGCTTCGTGGTGCTTGGCAGCCTCGGTGTGGTGCTTAGCGGCTTCGGTGTGGTGTTCGGCGGCCTTCTTGTGGCTGTCTGCTGCTTTCTTCGACATAGTCGTAGGGGTTTGGGTGAGAAATGTTGGGCTTGTACGGGGCACGTAAACAGTCAGTTACATGAATGATTGGTGTAGTCTTCGGGAGGCCGCGGCCGGCCCCTGGCCGGGCCGGGGCCGCCACCCGGCCAGTACCTTCGCCACCATGCCCGCGCCTACCCCCCTCGACCACGCCCGCGACTTTCTGCGCCACCTCGAAACCGCTAACTCCGAAGCCGCCCGTAAGGAGCAGTTTATCACCTACCTCAACCAGGTATTCGGCACCGATGACGAGAACCTGAAGCTCATTCAGGAATTCAACCGCGGGGCCGAGCACCAGCTGCGCATCCCGCGGCCCGAGCGGGGCGGCTCGGCGGCAGGGCGCGCCGATACGCAGTACCGCGACGTGATTATTGAGTTTGAGCGCGACATCAAGGCCCCGGCCAAGCTGCGCCACGCCGAGAAGCAGCTCCAGGACTACTTCGCGGCCAATTACAACGCCGGGCGGCGCGACGACTTTCGCCTGCTGGCCACCGACGGCGTGCGCTGGCGCGTGTACGGGGTGGCCGCCGAGAGTTACCTGGGCAAAGCTGCCCTCACGGCCGAGGAAGTGGCGCTGTGCCCCACCGAGAGCTTCGACCTGAGCCCCGACTCGGCGGGCGGGCTGTTTGGATTTATTGACCGGCACTTGTTTCGGACCCAGCCGCAGCAGCCCACGCTCGATAATATTCTGTTTGATTTCGGCGACTCGTCGGCGCTCTTCGGCACCACGTTTCAGGCCCTCAAGCTGGCCTACCACGAGGCGGCGGCGCGGCCCGAACTGAAGGTGGCCTACCGCGAGTGGCGCACGTTTATGTCGCTGGCCTACGGCTCGTTTGATGATTCGCCCGACGTGTTCGTGGTGCATACCTACCTCTCGGTGTTTAGCAAGCTCATGGCCTATGAGCTGCTGAGCGCGGGGCAAAACCCCGACCTGGGCGGGCCGCTGCTCACGGGCATCCGCCAGCCCGCTGCCGGGTACGCTCGCAGTTAGGCCAGCGCAATTTTAAGCCGCCCATCACCACCTTCAAACGTTTCGATTAGGCTATTGTAGTGTGCAACCAGCTGCTGCATAACAGTGCGCCGACTGGCTAAATCAAAGCGGCTATGTTCGTGAATGTTGGCGGCCATAAACTGCTCGAAGTCGATGATATCAAGCCGGTCGGCAATGCCAATATTCTCGGCCAGTAATTGGGCAGCTATTACGCCACTGCTTAAGGTAACGATGAGGGGCCGTCGGTTGGCGGCTAGGTTGGCCTGGCACTTTAGAAGCAGGCTTTCGGTGGGGCTGCTCGTGACGTGCAGGCTAACGTCGCCTATATCAAAGTCGCCCGTTCGGCTTGCGTCCTGGTCATTTTGATTAGCACTATGATGCTGCAAGTCGGCAATATTGATGACGGTTAACTTGGCCCCTACCAGATGCTGCATCAGGGTACCGACCAGCGTTGCGCCCGGCTGTTCACGTTGGCGCGTAACTGCCTGTTGAATGAGCTGCCGAATCATTGTCCGAACGCTCTGCGAAGCGTCCATTGATAAGCGCAGTGGCTTGGCCGTGAAGAAATCTCGGACTTTAGCTATCCAAAATGCCTCAATCAGCGGCCAATCAATAACCGCCTCCGTTTGATGCAGCTCATTCAGAAAGCTCAGGTAGTCGCGCATAGTAGCAATACTGCCCCGGCTGGTTCGCCCACCTTCCTGGGCCAGTACCTGCGTGATACCATGTCGCCGCAGGATGGCCTGCACCGCGCTTTTGCCTAGCCCCAGCACCTGCCCACCTTGTTCGGTCAGGAAATCATCGGCGGCCAAAGGCCACGGACGGTTTTTTACCTGTTCGGTCATTACCAGAAATACGCATAGGGGGCCCTTACCCGCGTAGTTGCCGCTGGCGGCGAATGCTTGTAGCTGCTCTTGCATGGTAGGCACTGAAAAAACTAAGCCAGCTGAGGCACTAATTGGGCGGCCACTATTGCCTCGAATACATGATGCGCCAAGTGCCGCACCACGGGAACCGCTACCCCATCGCCCGCCAGATGGTAGGCATCCCCATAGGTGGAGGGGAGCACATAGGCGTCGGGCAGGCCCATGAGGCGCACCGCTTCGCGCGGCGACAAGAGCCGGGAGCGAATGGAATTGCCATGCACAAATAGCAACGACTGCTTGGACGACCCGCCCGACCCGGTTCGCAGGCAGCCCGCTATATCATCAAAACGTACTTCGGCCCGCTGCACCTTCTGGCCCTGCGCGTTTAGGCGCATCCGCCGGTAAATACCGCCAACAGCCGGCCGGCCGGTTTGCGCTACCTGGGCCACTTTCTGCCTATGGTCCGCGCTCATTAAATCCAGCAGTCGGGCCGTTTCAGCCGGCGTATGCCAGAGCACGCCGGTTGGCTCGGCTTCTACTATATCCAGGAAGTTTTGCGAACGGAGTGGTGGCAACGGCAGGTTCCACCAAATCCAAGCCTGTTGAAGGATAGGGTTTAAGCCTGCGTAAGCCTGTTGGAGGGCAGCGGGGTGCCAAGCCGGCAGCGGATGTAACCAGTGCAGCCCGGCTGGGAGTACCAAATCAGCCTGCACCCCGATGATAAAAACCCGCTTGCGCGATTGAGGCACAAACAAGGCCGCGTCAATCACTACCGCGCCTACCCTGTAGTCCTCTCGCATGAAGGCGGCCACAATAGCGGCAAAATCGGCTCCCCGATTGGAGGTGATAATGCCGCACACATTCTCCAGAACAATTATTTTAGGGGCGCGCTGCTCCTGGCGCAGGCCCTGCATCAGCCGCCAGAAGTGCCAGAATGCCCCCGAGCGCGTAAATACTTCCGCCTCGGCGGCTCCTAATCCTTGGTTTTTGCCGGCCAGCGATACGTCCTGGCAGGGAGAGGAAGCCCAGGCTAAGTCGGCCTCCTCGGGAAGCTGCCGCGCCGTGAGCGCCGCCACGTCGGCCACTACCAAATCATCATTGCCCCAGTTTGTCCGATAAGCGGCTGCCTTTTTAGGGCTGAAATCATTGGCCAATAGGCATTGCCACTGCTTCCCTAATCCAGCGCGGGCCATACCGCCGCCAGCAAAAAACTCATAAAAGGTGGGCATAGTAGTAGAGTTTAAATTGCGCTGCCAGGCAAGCGATGCAAACAAAGTTAACGCGGCCGCCCCTACCCCAGCTAGCCGCAGCGCCTAGCCCGGAGGTACGTGGGGGTAGAGGCGGCTGGCGCGGCGCGCCTCCCTATCCCCCCATTACCCGCCCAAGGCACCTTGCTTGAGCGCTTGGTGCGGCGCTTGCCAGCCGGGCATGGCCTGGCCCAGCAGCTGCCAGAAACGCGCGTTGTGCAGGCGCTCGTGCAAGTGCGTCAGTTCGTGCACCACCACGTATTCGAGGCAGGCCACGGGCCACTGGCTCAGCTCCAGGTTGAGCCAGATGCGCCGGGCCCGGATGCTGCACGTGCCCCAGCGCGTTTTCATCTGCTTGATGCCCCAGTCGGCCACCCGCACGCCCACCACCGGCTCCCAGTGAGCAAGGAGCACCGCCAGGTGCGCCTGCAGCTGGGCGCGCCGCCAGCGGGCCAGCACTTGCGCCCGCTGCGTCGGGGTAGCGCCAGCGGACACGTGCAGATGTAGCTCAGCGGCCAAAAGCCGCACCTGGGCGCGGCCGCCGGCCTGCTCATGCACCAGCAGGCGCAGGGCCTGGCCCTGGTAGTAGTGCGTCTCGCCCGACTCGTAGCGCAGCTCGGGCCGGGGCGCGCGCTGCTGAAAAGCCGCCTGGTGCCGCCGAATCCAGACCTGCTTACGCAGCACCACTTCCCGAATGGTGGCCTCCGGCGTGCCCAGCGGCACCGTGACGCGCAGCTGGCCCAGCGGCGCCCGCACCGATAGCCGCAGCTGGCGCACCGGCTTGCGCACTATCTCCACGGCCAGGTCGTTGATAAGCAGGTGGGGCATAGTGAAAAAGCGTTCGGGAGTAAGGGGGGGTAGGGCCGAAAAGAGCCCCCGCAAAGCTAGCGCTGCGCCCGCAGGTAGGGCTCCAGCACGGCCAGCGCGCGCTGGGCGCGCCCGGTGTCGCCGGTTTGGGCGGCGGCCCGGTACACGTTCTGAAGCTGAATCAGGTCGAGGTGCTGGTAGAAGTCGAACAGGGCGGCATCGGGCCGGGTGGCCAGGTAGGAGAGCGACTGCGTGGCGCTCTGGAAGGTGGTGTCCAGCAGCTCGTTGGCGCGGGCGCGCTGGCCGCCGGCCACCAGCGCCGGGGCCAGCAGCGGCGAAAACGTGTCGTAGGGCACGGTATCCATTGGCATCACCTGCAAGCAAAAATCGGCGACTTCGCTGGCCTTGGCCGGGTTGCCGGCGGCGAGGTACGAATTGGCCAGGCGCACGAATTTATCGCGGTAGTAAGATGGGTAGCGCAGGCTGTTTTCGTCGTAATAAATCTTCTTGTTCTGGAGGCCGCGGTAGGCGAAGGTGTGCAACAGCTTCTGGTAGTTGAGCTCGGGCTCCACGTAGCCCTCGTCGCCGTTGCGCACGTAGCCGGGGTCGCGTAGCGGCAGCAGCCGGTAGGCCAGCCCTTCGAGCTGGAAATACGGCTCCAGGCCCATGTAGTCGGCCGGCGACACCGTGGAGCTGAAGTAGATGGGCCGCCGCCAGTTGTTGGTGGCGATAATATCCAGAATAGCCAGGTTTTTCTTCTCAATAGCACCCTTGCCCATGCTCCAGTGCAGCTCGCTCACGAGCTGGCCCTGGCGGCTTTTCGGAATAATGCCCAGGCGCTTCACCGCCGCTGTATCGACCTTCAGGAAAAACCGGGGGGTAGGGAACGTGGCGGTCGAATACGTGCCATCCGTGTATTTCAGCAGCGGGCTGTCCTGCCCCACCAGACCGATGAACTGCCTCACGTCCAGGCTGTCCACGGCCGGGTTGGGCATGAATGGCATCATGTCGTTGGTGCCCGCCGCGTACGACGTGTCGCCCATCGAAATGGGCACCGGCGGCGACTGATACGCCACGCGCTTCATCTGCTGAATATACCAATCAGTATTCAAATAAGGCAGCACGGCCACGCGCACGTCGGTGCGGATGCCCTCCACCTCCTGCGCGTACCAGAGCGGAAACGTGTCGTTGTCGCCGTTGGTGAATAAAATGGCGTTTTGGGCGCAGGAATTCAGCAGGTTCTTAGCCGCGTCCACCGAAGCGTAGCGGCCCGAGCGGTCGTGGTCGTTCCAGCCCTGGGCAATGAGAATGGCCGGCGAAGCCAGCCCCAGCAGCACCGCCGTCGTCGTGCGCAACTGGCTGTTTTGCAGCACGGTATGCAGTGCTTGCGCTAGGCCCAGCACGCCGAGCCCAATCCAGATGGCAAACGCGAACGTGGCCCCCGTGAAGGTGTAGTCGCGCTCGCGCGGCTCCACGGGCGGCTGGTTGAGATACACCACGATGGCCAGGCCCGTAAACCCGAACAGCAGCCCCACGATGAGCGCGTCGTGCCCCCGCCGATACGCCTGAAAAAACAGCCCAATCAGCCCCATAATCAGCGGAATGGCGAAGAAATTATTGTGCGCGAAGCTCTGCCCAAAACGAGGGGGTAGGGTGCTCCGGGCGGCGCTAAAAGGCGTCACCACGCCCGCCTGCTGCATGTCGGACTCGCGCCCCACGTAGTTCCACCCGAAGTAGCGCCAGAACATGTGCCCCATCTGGTAGCGAAACAAGAAGCTCAGGTTCTGGCCCATCGTGGGTTTCTGGCCCGGCTGCAGGTCGGGCAGCCACTTCTGGTATTCCTGCAAATGCCCCAGCAAGGTGCTGTAAACGCGCGGCAGCAGCATCTTATCGGCTTCGGCGTAGCTGGCCTCCTGGGCGCGGGGCAGGGCCTCCACGTAGCGGCCATTCTGGCGCAGGTAGCGCGGCGCGCCCTCCTCGTAGTGGTCGGGCCGGGCATCGAGCTGCGGGCCAAAAAGCAGGGGCCGCGAGCCGTATTGCTCGCGCTTGAGGTAGCTCACGAACGAGAGCACGTCCGAGGGATTATTCTCATTGATTGTGGGGTGAAACGAGGCCCGAATCGGCACGATTAAATAGCTCGTGTAGCCAATCAGAATGAACACGAAGCACAGCATGGCCGTGTTCAGCAGCTGGCTGCGGCGGCGGTACGAGAGCCGGAAGCCCGCGTAAATCAAGCCCGGAAACACCGCCAGAAAAATCGCTACCCCCGAGTTAAACGGCAAGCCCAACGCATTGATAAAGAACACCTCAAACCAGCCCGCCAGCGTGGGCAGGCCCGGAATGATGCCCACCAGCACCGAGCCCACGATAACCAGGCTGACCAGCAGCGTGCTCACGCCGCCCAGCGGCGTGGGCCGCGCCGCGCGCCGGTAGTAGTACACCAGCGCCAGCGCCGGCAGCGCCAGCAGGTTCAGCAAGTGCATCCCGATGCTGAGGCCAATGACGTAGGCAATGAGGATGAGCCACTTATCCGAATCGGCCTGGTCGGCGCGGGCCTCCCATTTTAGCATGAGCCACACCACGGCCGCCGTGCACAGGCTCGACATGGCATAGACCTCGCCCTCTACCGCATTAAACCAAAACGAGTCAGAAAAGGCAAACGACAGCGCGCCCACCACGCCCGCGCCCAGCAGCAGCGCGGCCTGCCCGGCGGTGGGCTCGGCGGTTTGGGAGGGGGTAGGGGCGCTGCCGCCCAGCAGCAGCCGGCCCCCCAGCCGGGTAATTATCCAGAACAGAAACAGCACCGTGAAGGCGCTGCTCAGCCCCGAAAGTGCGTTGATGAGCACCGGCACCGCCGGCGCGTGGCCAAAGCTGAGCAGCGACACCAGCCGCCCCAGCAGCAAAAAAGTGGGCGCGCCCGGCGGATGCGGCACCAGCAGCTTGTAGGAACAGGCAATAAATTCGCCGCAATCCCATAACGAAGCGGTGGGTTCCAGCGTGAGCAGGTAGGTAGCCAGGGCCCCGGCAAACACGGCCCACCCTACCCAGGTGTTGAGCTTGGTAAACGACGGCATGATGCGAGTAAGTAGGTGAGAGGTGGTAAGTTGGGAGATACTACACGCGGCCGGCCGGCACATCCCAACGACAGCCCCGCCCCGCCCAGGGTTGCGTGGCCCCGCACTAATAAGCTGGCCGCCCGCGGCGTTGGCTTCGGCCGCCAGCCGGGGGGTAGGGCACCGCCCGCCCCGCGCGCCGGGCCGCCCCGCCGCTTCCGGGCCGCGCCCGTGCCCATCAATCGGCCGGCCGATGTACTTTTGCGCCCGGCGCGCCAGTCGCGCCGCCCGGCCCTGGGGAATTAGCTCAGCTGGTTAGAGCGCTACCTTGACATGGTAGAGGTCATCGGTTCGAGTCCGATATTGCCCACTAAAACCCTCTCTGCGCGCCGTGGAGAGGGTTTTTGTTTGGGGTCTTTGATTTGGGCCGGCTAGTAAGACTACCGCTATTAATTGTCACGCCTTTGTAGTGCAATAAGATAGCGGAAAAGGTAAACAAGGTTTGCGTTATTTACCTTTAGCCGGCTAAAGGTAAATAACGCAAACCTTGTTTACCTTTCGTGAACCTTATGGGAGTAAAATGAAACTAGAAGATTTCAAAGCTGGCCATTACGAAAGAGGCAACGCTTACCGCTACTTTGTGCCCTCCACTATTAATGAAGAGTGGACGTGGCAGACAGCGCAGTTAAACGCGCTTTTAGAAAAGGCTGCCGTGAAGCTGGGCGAATTAAATTCATTCGCCCGGCTTGTGCCAAATATTGATTTATTTATTCAATTGCACGTCACAAAGGAAGCAGTGGTATCAAGTCGGATTGAGGGTACTCAAACTAATCTTGACGAAGCAATTCTGCCTAAAGAGGAGATTCAACCGGAACGCCGAAATGACTGGCAGGAGGTGAATAATTACATCCGGGCGATGAACGAGGCGATTGTGGAACTGAAAACGTTACCTATCTCATCGAGGTTGTTACGCCAGACCCACTTGATGCTACTTAGCAGTGGGCGAGGCGAACATAAGCAGCCTGGGGAGTTCAGAAGAAGTCAAAACTGGATTGGAGGCAACAGCTTGGCTGATGCGAGCTTCATTCCTCCTCATGATAAGCTGGTGCAGAGCCTGATGGGTGACTTGGAGAACTTTCTGCATAACGACGATATCAATGTACCTGCGCTTATCCGCATTGGGATGGCACACTATCAATTTGAAACCATTCATCCCTTCCTGGATGGCAATGGCCGAATTGGCCGGCTACTCATTACGCTATACTTGGTTAGTGAGGGAATCCTAGACCAACCCCTACTGTATCTGTCAGCTTACTTCGAAAAAGACAAAAACCTCTATTATGATAACTTGACGTTAGTGCGTCAAAAAAGCGATTTAGTGCAGTGGCTCAAATATTTCCTGGTTGGTATTGAGCAGACGGCCACACAAGCTGTGCAGACCTTATCCAACATTTTGGCCTTGAAGGCCGACATGGAAAATACTATTCATAGCGCTTTTGGCAGGCGCTCTCCATCTGCACTGCGGCTGCTTCAGCATCTTTTTGTTCATCCTGCCATTACGGTTGAACAAGCTGCGGCTGCTTGCGACCTTAGCTATAAAGGTGCTAATATGCTTGTAGCACAGATGCAAGAGCATGGTTATTTGAAAGAGATGACTGGTCAAAGTCGCAATAGGCTTTTCTTATTCGAGCCCTATCTGAAAGCATTTAACAATATGTAAAGCAACGCCTCGCTTTCCAGCGGGGCGTTGCTTTACTGCTCATATAAAGTCAACTCACTGTTACAGCTGCTAGGGGTAGAGGCGCGACCCTTCGCGGCTATCCGTTAGCAGCTTCCTCCGCGGAGTGAGAAGCAGACGCGAAGAGGAGTGTCTCTACCCCCGATATACTGACTGTGAAACCGCCATAGGCGCTGCGAAGGGACAGGCCAAATTAGCCCAGCTTCAGAAAGTCCCCCGAATCGGCGAGTAGCTTGCTGCTTTATTGAGCGCAAGCTACCCTTCGCTACTCGTGTTTATGCGCACGCTACTAGTTATTTATTTACTGAGCGCGGGCCTGTGGCGAACGGGGCTGGCCCAGCCGGCCGCGCCTACCCCCCCGGTGCGCGACCTGACCTTTTACCTGGCCCAGGCCCGCGACAACAGTCCGCTGAGCCACGACATCTGCAACCAGGGCCAGGCTGCGCAGCTCGAAACCGAGCGCCTGCGGGCGTTTTATACCAAGGCTACGGGCACGCTGGTGGCCAATTACGAGTTCGTGCCCATCCTTAACCAGGACAACGGCCGCACCCAGCTTAACTACTCGGCCGATGCCAACAGCAACAAATACGTGGGCTACGACCTGGCCGTGACCAACGGCTCGCTCTACCAGGGCTACGCCCAGGTGACGCAGCCGCTCTTCAACCAAAAGCGCTTCGCCACCTACGCCCAGCAGGCCCAGGGCCTGGCCCGCAGCCAGCAAAACCTCTCGCGCCTGGCCCTGCACGATGTGGAGCGCTTCGTGGGCGACCAATATATTCTCTGCCGCCAGGACCAGGACCAGCTCAGCTACGTGCGCGAATTGCTCGATATTCTGGGCCGCCAGCGCCTGCTGGTGCAGAAGCTCGTGGATGCCAGCCTGCTCAAGCGCTCGGATTATTTGCTGCTGAACATTGAAGTCGAAACCCAGCAGATTTTCCTCAACACCTACCGCACCGCCTACCACCGCGATTTGCTGAACCTGAACGTCTTGTGCGGCATCGGCGACACCAGCGAGGTGGCGCTGGCTCCCACCGACCTGCCCCTGCGCCGCCAGGGGCCGCCGGTGGGCCTCTCGGGCTTCACCCAGCGCTACCGCCTCGACAGCCTGGTGCTGGATGCCAACCAGCGCGTGTTCGAGACGCGCTACCAGCCGCTGGTGAACGCCTACGCCAACGGCGGCCTGAATGCCATCGCCCTGAGCGACATCCCGCGCCGCTTTGGCGTGAGCGCGGGCTTGAATTTGAGCCTGTATTTGTTCGACGGCCACCAACGCCAAATCAGCCGCGACCGCACCAGCGTGCTGCTCGAAACCACCCGCGCCTACCAGCGCAATTTCGCCACCGTGAACCCCGTGCGCCAGCAGCAATTACTATACGAGCTGCGCCAGCTCACGGAGCGCCAGCGCCTGGCCCGTGAGCAGCTCGCCAGCTACCGCCAGGTGCTCGACTCTTACAAGCGTGAAACCATTGCCGGCCAGCTCTCAGTGATATTTTACGTGCAGGTACTCAAGAACTTCTCTGCCGCCGCCCGCGATTTGGTGCTGCTGGAGAATAACCGGCTGCTGCTGATTAATGCTTATAATTATTGGACGTGGTAAGGCCCTCCGCGTTCACCTCACCCCCTAGCCCCCTCTCCCGTGGAGAGGGGGGACTAGCTTTAGATTTAGCTCTAGTAAGCTGTTTTTTATTAAGCTGATTTCTGGAAACTAAGACTAAAAACTAGTCCCCCCTCTCCACGGGAGAGGGGGCTAGGGGGTGAGGTGCCGCGGAGGGCGAACGCCAGAACAGCTTAATGAAATACTTCCTACCCCTGCTCCTGCTCGCCGCCTGCCACCCGGCCCCGCCCGCCGACGAGGCGGCCGGCCCTACCCCCCGCGCCCAGGTGCAAGCCGTGACGGTAGCCACCCAGAGCC
This sequence comes from Hymenobacter psoromatis, assembly GCA_001596155.1. Classification (NCBI taxonomy): domain Bacteria; kingdom Pseudomonadati; phylum Bacteroidota; class Cytophagia; order Cytophagales; family Hymenobacteraceae; genus Hymenobacter; species Hymenobacter psoromatis. Next base: position 3,433,382 of record CP014771.1, read on the forward strand.
TGACGCAGTACCGCACCTTCCCGGCCACGTCCACCTACCCCCGCAAAAGTACCGTGACGGCCCCGGTAGCCGGCTACGTAACGGGCGTCAACGTGCGCCTGGGCGACCGCGTGACGGCCGGGCAGGTGCTTTTTACCCTCGAAACCAAGGAGCGCCGGGCGCTGGGCAACGCCATCACGCGCATCGACCCCACGCTCAAGGGCTTCGGGCTGGTGACGGTCACGGCCCCTTCGCCGGGCATTATCAGCGTGCTCACCATTCAGCAGCCCGGCGACTACCTGCTGGAAGGCGCGCCGCTCTGCACGGTAGCCGAAAGCAGCCAACTGGTGTTCCAGCTGAATTTGCCCTATGAGTACCACGCGCTGGGGCAGGGCCGGCCGGCCTGCACCATTATTTTGCCCGACAGCACCCGGCTGGCCGGCACCGTGCAGGCCCCGCTGGCCAGCGTCAGCCCCGGCCAGTCGGAAATCTACCTGGTGAAGCCCGATAAGCCGCCCGGCGTGATTCCTGAAAACCTGATTGTGCAGATACGCCTTACGCAGACCAAGCAGCCCAACGCCCAGGTGCTGCCCGCCGGCTGCGTGCTGGCCGATGAAACGCTGCACGATTTCTGGGTCATGAAGTTGGTGAATGACTCCACGGCCGTGAAAGTCCCGGTGACGCTGGGCGTGCAGAACCCCACCGAAATCGAAATCAAAAGCCCGGTTTTCGGCCCGAATGACCGGATTCTGAGTGCGGGTAACTACGGGCTGGCCGACACCGCCAAAGTGACGCTGACGCGATGAGCGAGCCGACTATGTTAGCCCCGCCGCCGGCCCCGCGCCAGCCCGCCGGCCCTACCCCCCCGCTGCTGCCCGACCCGGCCGAGCGCTCGTATTTTCAAACCTACCGCAAGCCGATTCTGCTCATCGGGATGTTGCTGCTGGCGGCGGGGTTGTTTGCTTATTCGCGGATGCAGACGGCGCTGTTTCCGGAGGTGACGTTTCCCAAGATTACGCTCATTGCGGACGCCGGGCAGCAGCCGATTGACCGCATGATGATAACCGTGACCAAGCCCCTGGAAGCGGCCGTGAAGCGCGTGAAGGGCGTAACGGTGGTGAAAAGCAGCACCAGCCGCGGCTCGTGCGTGATTCAGGTTTTTCTGGACTGGCACGTGGACGTGTACGCCACCAAAGCGCAGTTGGAGAGTCGGGTGAACGAGATAAAGGGGCTGCTGCCGGCGGGCGTCACCATCACCACCGAGGCCATGAACCAGTCGCTGTTTCCGGTGTTGGGCTACTCATTGGAGAGCAATTCGCGCTCGCCCATTGCCCTGCGCGATGCCGGGAATCTGCTGGCCCGGCCGCTGTTTTCGCAGGTGCCGGGCGCGTCCAACGTGGTGGTGCGCGGCGGCAAGGCCAAGGAGTTCGTGGTCATTCCCGACGCGGCACGGCTGGCCGGCCAGCGCCTCACGCCGGCCCAATTGCAAGCCGCGTTTGCCAACACCAACTTCGTGCTGGCGGCCGGCAATCTGGCTAGTTTTCGCCGCCTCTACCTTACCCTTACTGATACCCGCCTGGGCACCCTGGAAGACCTGCGCCAGGTGGTGGTGCGTGCCGACTCGGGCCGCGTGGTGCGGGTGCGCGACGTGGCCACGGTGGACATTCAGGAGCAGCAGGAGTTCGTCATCATCAATGCCAACGGTCACGACGCGGTGCTCATCGACCTGGTGAAGCAGCAGGGCGTGGACCTCACCACCTTCGCCGCCGATGCCCGCGCCAAAGCCGCCGAGCTGCGCCGCCTCCTACCCCCCGGTATGACGCTCAAGCCCTACTACGACCAGTCGGTGTTCGTGAGCGATAGCATTGACAGCGTGATACATAGCATCGTGGAAGGATTGGCGCTGGCCATCCTGGTGATGGTCGTGTTTCTGCGCTCGTGGCGGGCCAGTTTGGCCGTGCTGCTGACGATTCCGGTCACGGTTTGCTTCACGCTGCTGGTGCTGTACCTGTTCGGGATTACCATTGATATTATGTCCTTGGGGGCCATCGCGGCCTCGGTGGGGCTGATAATTGACGATGCCATCGTCATCATTGAGCAGATATACCGGGGGCACGAGGAAGACCCGAGCGCCAGCAACGTGCGGGTGGTGCGGGTGGCCATCAGCGGGCTGTTTCCGGCGATGGTGGCCTCGTCCTTGAGCACCATCGTCATTCATTTTCCCTTCCGGCTGATGAGTGGGCTGGCGGGCAGCTTCTTCCGGGAGTTGTCGGACACGATGCAGATTACGATGGTCTGCTCGTTTCTGGTCACCTGGCTTTTGCTGCCGGTGCTGCACCTGCTCATTGGCTACCGGCCGGGCAAAAATTCGCACGCCCACAGCGCCGCCGCCGAGCAGGCCGGCAAGCTGCGCTGGCTCACCAATTTATTCGCCCGGCCGCTGCTGGCGCTGGCGCTGCTGCTGGGGCTGGGACTCGGGGCGTGGCTGGCGGCGGGCCAGCTCGAAACCGGTTTCCTACCCGACCTCGACGAGGGCACCATCGTGCTCGATTACTTCATGCCGCCTGGCACCAGCCAGGCCGAAACCGACCTGGTGCTGCGGCGGGTGGAGAAAAATATCATCACCAAAAACCCCGAAATCCAGAGTTATTCGCGGCGCACAGGCACGCAGATGGGCTTTTTCACCACCGAGCCCAACTACGGCGACTACTCCATCCAGCTGCGGCGCGACCACAAGCTGACGACCCCCGAGGTCATCGCCCATCTGCGCGAGCGCATCCACGCCACCGAGCCGGCGCTGGACATTGACTTCGGCCAGCGCATTGCCGATTTGCTGGGCGATTTGATGAGCAGCGCCAAGCCCATCGAAGTTAAAATTTATGGCGATGACCAGAAAACCCTCGAAAAGCTCTCGGCCCAGCTCGGCCAGGCGCTTTCAACGGTGCCCGGCGTGGCCGACGTGAACGACGGGCTGGTGGCGGCCGGCCCCAGCATCGTGTTTCGGCCCGACGCGGCCAAGCTGGCCCGCTACGGCCTCACGCCCCTCGATTTTCAGGCCCAGCTCGCCGACCTTGTGGGCGGGCAGGTGTTGAGCACCAGCGGCGCGACCCAGGCCAGCGTCTCGCCGGCCCAGGCCGGCTCGCTCGGCGGCATTCAGGTGGGCCAGGTGCAGGACGGCGAGCAGCTGCGCCAGGTGCTGCTGCGCTACGTGGACTTCCGCCAGAACTCGCTGGCCCAACTCAAAAAGCAGGTTATTGCTCTGCCTAATGGCACCGTGCGCCCGCTGCCGTTCTTCGCCACGCTTAGCGTGGAGCCGGGCGACGTGGAGCTGCGGCGCGAGGATTTGAAGTCGGTGGCCGTAGTCACGGCCCGCCTGGATGGGCGCGATTTGGGCTCGGCCATCCAGGACATTCGCCGGCACGTGGGGCGGCAGCTGGCCCTACCTCCCGGCTACACCGTGCAGTACGCCGGAGCTTATGCCGAGCAGCAGTCCTCGTTCCGCGAGTTGGAGCTTATCCTACTCATGGCCAGCATGTTGGTTTTCTCGGTACTACTGTTTTTGTTTCGCGAGTGGCTGGTGTCGCTGCTGGTCATCTTCATCTCCGTGATGGGCATTTCGGGCTGCGTGCTGGGGCTATATTTCGCGGGCATTCCGCTGAACGTGAGCAGCTACACGGGCATTATTATGATTGTGGGCATCATCGCAGAAAACGCCATTTTCACGGTGCATCAGTTCTATGAGTCCTTGCGCGAGACGGGCGACGTGGACACGGCCATTCGCTACGCCATTGCCCTGCGCATCCGGCCCAAGCTGATGACGGCTATCGGGGCCATTCTGGCGTTGTCGCCTTTAGCCCTCGGCATCGGGCTGGGCGCGCAAATGCAGCAGCCGCTGGCCGTGGCCGTGATTGGTGGCTTCGTGGTGGCGCTGCCCATGCTGCTGTTCGTGCTGCCCACCGGAATGCGCTTGATTTACTACCGCCGCGGGGGGACGCGGGAGCTGGCCGAGCACGGGGGGTAGGCGGCCAGCGTCGGCGTGCGGGCCGCCAGGCTACACGTACAGCGCGGCGAAAGCCAGCAACAGCGGCACGGTCATCACAATAGCCCCGAGCCGCAAAAACTGCCAGCCGCTGACCTTTATATTTTCGCGCCGCAGCGCTATCAGCCACAGAATGGTAGCCAGCGAGCCGGTGACGGACAGGTTAGGTCCCAGGTCAATGCCGATGAGCACCGCGCTTCTGAGCGTTTCCGGCACCGGGGCCGCGTGCAGCACGTTGCCGGCCAGCAGGCCCACGGGCAGGTTGTTGAGCACGTTGCAGAGCAGGGCCGCGCCCACGCCGCTCAGCCAGGTGGTTTTGGCAGCCCCCGGCCCCGCGCCGCTGCTGAGCAAGCCCGCCAGCCAGCGGGTAATTCCGGTGGTGATAAGCCCTTCGACCAGCACAAACAGGCCGGCCACCAGCAGCAGCACCGACCAGGATACATTTTTCAGGATGTGCAGCGGGCTTTTGCGGGCGCTGACCAGCACCACGGCCGCCGTGGCTACCCCCGTCAGGGCCGTGGGCAGCCCCAGCTGCACGCTCAGGGCCGAAGCAACCAGCAGCACCACGGCCGTGGCCCCGATGCCGGCCAGCGCCACCCAGCCGCTGCGCGCCAGCGTGGGCAGCGCCCCGCTGGTCGCCAGCTGGCCGGTGAGCTTGTCTTTTTGCGTGTAGAGCAGCAGGAAGTACGTCGCCCCCACGGCTATTGCCGACGGCAGCAGGTAGCGCGGCAGCCAGGTCAGCAGCGGCGGCAGGTGCGCGCCGTAGATAACCAGGTTGGCCGGGTTGGAGAGGGGTAGGACGAAGGAAGCCGCGTTGGCCACAAACGCGCAGATAAGGAGGTAGGGCAGCGGGTCTTTCACTTTGGCGGCCTTCACGGCGTAGGCCACGGCCGGCGTGAGCACCACCGCTGTCGCGTCGTTGGAGAGGAAAGTGGTCACGACTACCCCCACCAGGTAGATGAGCAGAAACAGGCGGCGGCCCGACCCCTTGGCCAGCCGGGTGGCGTGGGCCGCCAGCCAGTCGAACACCTTTTCGGCACGGGCCGTTTCGGCCAGCAGCATCATGCCCGTCAGAAACAGATACACGTTCAGACCCTTCGCCACGCCGGCCAGCGCCTGCCGACCCGGCAGCAGCCCCAGCCCCACCAGCAGCCCCGCCCCGCCGACTGCCCACACGAACTCCGGCACCCGAAACGGCCGGCTGATAACCAGCCCGATAGCCAGCACCACGATAATCCAAATGGCTACGGCTGGCATCATGGAGGATTGATAGAAAGTAGGTAAAAATCGGAAAATCAGTAATTTACAGTTAAATTTCGACCAATACGCTCGCGAGTTATTACCAACCTAGCTCCGCGAAAATCGTTCGTTGCTGCCAAGTACGTGAGTCGCCCTTCCGGAGCCGACTATGCCTCGGCCGTAAAGAACCGGGCAGCCGGGCAGCTGCGGCAACTCCCGAAACTCTTCAGGATTGGAGCCGACCTTCGCCGGCAGTTCCGGCGCGGTTCAGGTTTGCCGGGTTCGCCAGTCCTTTTTCCCTACCCCCTTCCTTTTCTTATGACCCCTTCGCTGAAAGCCACCCTCGGCAAAGTGCCGGCCGTTACCCTCGGGTTCTGGATTATTAAAATCGCGGCCACGACGCTGGGCGAAACGGCCGGCGACGCGGTTACGATGTCCATGAACCTGGGCTACCTCACGGGCTCGGTCATCTTTGCCACCATTTTCGTGGTGGCCGTGAGCGCGCAGATTGCGGCCAAGCGCTTCCATCCGTTTCTGTTTTGGGGCGTTATCGTGGCGACGACCACCTTCGGCACCACGCTGGCCGACTTCTTTGACCGCTCGCTGGGAATTGGGTACGTGGGCGGCACGTCGGTGCTGCTGACGCTGCTGCTGGCCTGCCTGGGCTTGTGGTATCGCACGCTGGGCACGGTTTCGGTGAGCCGCTTGACCTCGCGCCCGGCCGAGATTTTTTACTGGGCCACCGTGATGCTCTCCCAAACCCTGGGCACGGCCGCCGGCGACTGGATGGCCGACGACGACGGCGGCCTGGGCCTGGGCTACGGCGGCGGGGCGCTGGTGTTTGCCGCCGCGCTGGCCGTGGTGGCGGCCGCGTATTACTGGACCAGCATCTCTCGCACCGTCTTGTTCTGGGCGGCGTTCATCCTCACGCGCCCGCTCGGGGCCACCGTGGGCGACTTTCTGGATAAACCCGTGGCGCACGGCGGCCTGGCTCTGAGCCGCTACACGGCCTCGGCGGTGCTGGCCATTTTTATCATCGGCGCTATTCTCGTGCTGCCCCAAAAGGCGGAGGAGGTGCCGCCGCTGGCCGAAGGCGAAGGCTGAGCTTGGCCCCGCCCGCTGGTTTTCCCTACCCGCTTTCCCACCCGCCAGCATGGTTCGCGCGCATTTTTTATAAAACTCAGGACTTACGCAAATCACCAGTAGCGCTCTGCGAACCTCCGCGTCTTCCTCAGCGCACCTCTGTGGGAACCTGACGTTGAAGGCAATTTGCGTAATTCCATAATTAATATTTTACCTCACCGTTAACTACAGAAATCCCTCAGCATCAGGCACTAGCTTTGGTTAGAAGTTCAACCTAACCTCTTTTCAGCCATGAAAAAAGTGCTGCTACTGGCCGCCTGCGCGCTGGCCCTGACTGCCCCCGCCTACGCTCAAATGCTGAAGCTCGCCCAGGTGCCCGCCGCCGCCCGCGCCACGTTCAAAGCCAGGTTCCCCACCGTGACCACCAACACCTGGGAGAAGGAAGGCGACAAGTACGAAGCCGGCTTCAAGCTGAATGGCAAAACGATGTCGGCCCTGCTAACCCTGGCCGGGGAGCTGCTGGAAACCGAGACGGATATGCTGCCGGCCCAGCTGCCCCCGGCCGTGCGCACCAAGCTGGCCAGCGCCTACAAAGCCTACCAGATTAAGGAGGCCGCCACCATCGTGCGGGCCGATGGTTCGACCGTGTACGAGGCGGAGGTAGCGCGCGGCGGCAAAGCCCAGGACGTGCTCTTCCACGCCGACGGCTCGCTGGCGAAAAAATAAGCGGCAAAAGGAAGGTGGCCGCGCAGAAGCGCCTTCCTAGCGTGCCCCCACTTTCAGCACGTAGCCCGACGTGCTATCTACCTTAAACACATTGGAATAGATGACTGAGGCACCCTCTTTGTTTTTGACCTGGTAAACGTGGCTTATCAGCACGGTATCGGCCTTGGGGGCCGTGGCGCGCGGCGGGCCGAAGGAGATAGCCGCGTAGCTGCCAGGGTCTTGCGCAGTTTTGCGCACGTAGGCGGAAATCGCGTCCTGGGCCTTGTGGTTTGGGTTGTGCGGGGCACACCCGCTGGCGAGCAGCAGGAGCAGAATAGCTTTTTTCATGTTTCAATTAATGGGGTAGCTGGTGCGCCCGCCTGCCACCAGCGCGGTGGGATGAAGCCGGCCGGCGCTGCAAATTTGGGGGCTAATTACCAATGTATCCCCCGCTATGCTTACCGCTGGTGCCCCACTGCTGCTGCAAGCTGAGTTGTTGGGGATATTGATGCTACTGTACCTGCTGCTGGTATATGTAGGGCTGCCGCTGGGGTTGCTGGTGCTTTTTTTTCGCAGCAATCACGTGCCGCGCGTGCTCAAGCAAGTGGGCGCGGGCGCACTGGGCCTGTTACTGATAGTGGCAGGGCTAATAGCCTTGGTCCCGTGGCGGTAGGGCAAGCGCGCCCCCGACCCAGCCCGTGAGGCTGACCGGGCAGCAGCCGGGCCTACTGCCCTACCCCCTGGGAACGGGCAAAATAGAAGCGGCGCGCTACGACTCCGTGCGGCTCCTGGTCGTGTCGGGCACTCTGCCCGATGGCAGCGTGCTGCGGGCCACCTTCAGCGCCGGAGCTTTTACGTGAGCGAATAAGGGGGTAGGGGTAGGAAATAAATAGTGTATCTCTACTCACTTTGTGACGAGTATGGCCCGCCGGCCAGGCCAGCCGTTTTCAATAAACCAGGGCCAGCACTTCTTCCAGCACCTGGCGCGAGTTGGCCAGGCGGGGCACCTTGCGCTGGCCACCCAGGCGACCGCGGTGCCGCAGCCAGGTTTCGAAGGTGCCGGGCGGCACGAAATGTACGCGCGGCGGGGCCAGGGCCAGGTCGCGGTGGCGCTTGGCATCGTAGTCCGAGTTGAGGGCGCGTAGCGCCTGGTCGAGCCGCGCCGCGAAGGCCGCCTCATCGGGGGGGGGTAGGGCGCCGGCCAGCTCCACGGCCCACTCGTGGCCGCCGCGCGAAGTGCCGTGCCCCGCCTCAAAATACACCGGCGCGGCCGTGAAATCGCGCACCGCGCAGCCCGTGGCCAGTGCCGCCGCCGCAATGGCGGCCTCGGCATTTTCCACCACCACTTCTTCGCCAAACGCATTGAGGAAGTGCTTAGTACGGCCCGTGATGCGCACCCGGTAGGGCCGCAGCGAGGTGAAGCGCACGGTGTCGCCCACCAGGTAGCGCCACAGCCCCGCGCTGCTGCTGATGACGAGCGCGTAGCTGGGGCCGATGGTCACGTCCTCCAGTGGCACCGGGCACGGGTCGGGCTGGTCGAACTGCCCGGCGGGTAAAAACTCGTAGTAGATGCCGTGTTCCAGCAGCAGCAGCAAGTCGGGCGCGCCGGGCTCGTCCTGCAGGGCAAAGTAGCCCTCCGAGGCGTTGTAAATCTCCAAATAGCGTAGCTGTTCGCCGGGCATCAGCTGCTCAAACAGCTCGCGGTAGGGCCCAAATGCCACCGCGCCGTGCAGAAACAAGCCCAGCCGGGGCCACACCTGGCGCAGGTCGTCGGCCCCGGCCAGGGCCAGCACGCGGCGCAGCAGCACGAGCATCCAGGTGGGCACGCCGGCCAGCACGCGCACATCCTGGCGCAGCACGTGGTGGGCAATGCGCTCAATTTTCTCTTCCCACTCATCGAGCAGCGCGAGGGGTAGGGGAGGGGTGCGCAGCGTCTGGGCCCAGTCGGGCAGGCTCTTCATTACCAGGGCCGACACGTCGCCGGCCTGCCCTACCCCCCCAAACGGGCTGGGGCTGAGGCTGCCGCCCAGGCTCAGCGTTTTGCCCTGCAAGAGCCGGTGGCTGGGGTAGAGGTGGGTGGCCAGGGCCAGCATGTCGCGGCCGGCGCGGTAGTGGTTGTCATGCAGGGCCTCGGGGGTGAGGGGCAGGTACTTGCTGCGGGCGTTGGTGGTGCCGCTGCTGCGCGCCTGCCAGCGCGGGGCGGGGCCGGGCCACAGCACGTCGGGCTGGCCGCGCAGCACTTTTTCCAGCTCAGGAAAAAGCTGCTCATACGTGCTCACCGGCACGCGGCTGGCAAATTCCTGGGCGCTCAGGCCGGGCGCGTAGCCGTGGCGCCGGCCCCAGGCCGTGCCCCGCGCCCGGCCCAGCAAGTAGCGCAGCACGGCGGCCTGGGCCGCCAGCGGCTCGTGCCGCACCCGCGCCAGCCGGGGCAGGCTGCCCAGTTGAACGGCGCGGGCAAGGAGCTGGTCGAGCACGTTGGTTGAGTAAGTACGAATTAGTAAGCGCCTGCGCGAAAAGCCAGGAAGTAGTAACCAGAAACGAGAAACCCAGCTCCCTCCTAGGGGCAAGCTTCTGCTCACGCCCGCCCGCAACTGCCTGCGAAGCTACGATTCACGCCGGTTTTTTGCCCGTTTAATGGGCAGTTGGTAAACGCCGTGCCCGCCCGTGTCCCCGGCAAACACGGCCGGGTTCGCGCTGCCAGGCACACTTTTTTATGTCCCGGACACCCCGCCCCTCGGGTTAAATCAGGCAAAGGAAGGCTTGGGAATGGGTGGGTTACTTTTCAAGATGAATTCGCATTAAGCAGTAAATTTCTCCTACCCCCTCATTTTTACCTCATCATGAATACTGCGCTGAAAACCCTGTTGGCCGCTGCCATTGCCCTGAGCTTCACGGCTTGCTCGACCGACACTTCGAAAACCGCCAACGCCGATGGCTCAACCACCACGACCACCGAGGTAACTACCCCTGGCACGGACTCAGTAGGCACCAAGATGGATGCCAAAATGAACGCCGCCGGTGACAAAATGGATGCCGCTGGCGACAAGATGAACACCAAAATGGACGCCGCTGGCGACAAGATGAACGCCGCAGGCGATAAAATGGGTGCCAAAATGGACGCTGCCGGCGACAAGATGGATGCTAAAATGGACGCCGCCGGCGACAAGATGAACGCCGCAGGCGATAAAATGCAGGCCAACGCCGCCGAAGCCAAAGCGAACATGAATGCCAAAATGGATGCCGCCGGCAACAAGATGAACGCGATGGGCGCCGCCGCCGCCCAGTCGGCCCGCGAAACCAAAGCGAACATGAAAGCTGCCGCTAAGCAGTAAGCAGTGGCTCTGCGGCAAAAGGCCTGCACTCCCGGCTTTTGCCGCTGCCCAAAATTCGAAAGCCCTTCCGACTACGTAGCCGGAAGGGCTTTTTTTGAGCGGCGACCCAACTGATTCGCCGCTTTTCAAGCGACAACAACCGGCCCAAAATGCAGCTTGCCTTGTCGGCGGCAAATCAAATACAAGAGTTGGGTGAGGACCGGCTACCCAGCACTTTTTGAATTCTGGAAAGGATAGTTTTTTTGTTAAGTATTTTTATATTTGTCCTAGTATGAAAATGCACCTACTCCTAGCCATCCTGCTTACCCTGGCTTCCCCCGCCCTGGCGCAACGGACTGCTATTAACAACCACAATTACTACGACTACTACGTGGGCCCCACGTCGATGAAGGGCGGCCTGGTGGGGCCGGTTGATAAGCTGAAGAATCGAAACCTGGGTACCAATTGGCTGCGCTGGAATGAGATAACGCCTATCCTGGTGGATGAAATGCAAAAGGCGGGCTATGATAACGTGTACACCAACAAGCTGTTCCGCATTGACTCGGCGCAATACGTGATGCTAGCGGCTTTATCTATGCGCGCCCCCAATGTGGGATTCCTCTACGCCGAAGGTCATGCAGCTTTTCCAAGCGCCACCGACCGGCAGCCGGGCCACCAGTTGATGGGCGAGGGCAAGTATGACTACGTGCAGTTTGTTAGTACCCAAGGCAATAAGTCGGAACTCATCAAGATACGGAAGCTGCCCGTCAATCTGCTCCTGCTCGCCGAAAACTGGTACTGGTATCAGTATACGGAGAACCCGAGCGACAACAAGTATCTCCTGACCAGGGAAGACATCCTCCGGGTACTACGAGAGGATATTCAGGAGCGTTTGGCCACTGCGCCCAAGCCAGTCAAGCAGTAGCGTGCGCTCACCAGCCCCGGCGTAAGCGCCCCACCCGCCGGCCCCCGCGAGGATGTCCCGTTCGGAAAGATACTGACAGCTTTCCCGAAGTTATCATGAAAAACCCTCCTGAGCCGCAGGTGCGGCGTAGTCAGCGCGATTACAATTTGCCTTTTAAGCAAGCAGGCTGGTTACCTGTGCAGCGAAGAGAGGCAATGCCTGAACCTGAGGCTATTTAATGCGTAATCAAGGCCGCCAGCAAGGAGAAAGCCCCGCCGGAAAATTCGAAAGGGACTCTTGCCTTAGTCCTGTCAATATTTAGCCGGACGAGACATCACGCAGCCTGGAAACGAAGAATGCCCGCCGGTAAGGGCAGGCATTCTTCGTTTCCAGGCTTTAGCGCTCCCTCCTGGGCTCGAACCAGGGACCCTCTGATTAACAGTCAGATGCTCTAACCGGCTGAGCTAAGGAAGCTAATTTATCCCGAAACCGGCGCTTTCGGGCTGCAAAGATAGAAAAGGTCTTTTAGAAAAACCAAGCTTTGGGTCATAAAAAACCACTTTTGTTCGCAAAATCCGGCTTAATTGGTGATTGTCAGCAGGCTGCCGCTTAAGCTGGTGCTGTATTGGCGGAGCGAGCGGGCGGCGGGGCCGCCCGTTACCTGGCCCTGGAGGCTGAATTGGGAGGTGCAGCAGCTATCGCGAAAAAACAGGCGCGAACTGCGGTCGAGGGTCACGGTGGCGCAGTTGCTGAGGGGCTGGTAGGGGCAGTTGCGCTCGAAGGCCGAGTAGGTAGTGGCGTTCTGGCGCACCACGTAGATGCCCTTCACGCCACCCTGGCCGTTGGCGCTGCCGGGTGGAATGGCTACTACCCCGTTGTCGAAGCGCAAGGCCTTGTTTTGCTGGTCCAGCAGGTCTAACTGCACGTTTACCGGCACGTTGGGGATGGTCGTGGTGGTACCGCCGGTATTGGAATTGCAGGCGGCGAGCAGGCCGCTAGCCAGCAGGACAGGAAGAAGGTAACGCATCGGGTCAACGAGTAGGGGCTTCCCAAACGCACGCAAGCGCCCGGTAGTTTACCGAACGCTTGCGAAAAATCACTTTTGCGGCTTTTACGGCCAGCGCCTACTTTTTAAACAGCGAATTCACGAAGGTATGACGGTCGAAAAGCTGCAAGTCCGTCATCTTTTCCCCTACCCCAATGTAGCGCACCGGGATGCTGAACTGGTCCGAAATACCAATCACTACCCCCCCCTTGGCCGTGCCATCGAGCTTGGTGATGGCCAGGGCCGTGACCTCGGTGGCGCGGGTGAATTCCTTGGCCTGCAAAAAGGCATTCTGGCCGGTGCTGCCGTCGAGCACGAGCAGCACTTCGTGCGGCGCCTCGGGAATGACCTTCTGCATCACGCGCTTGATTTTGCTCAGCTCGTTCATCAGATTTACCTTGTTGTGGAGGCGGCCAGCGGTGTCGATAATGACCACATCGGCGCCCAGCTCCACGCCCTGCTTCACGGCGTCGTAGGCCACGGCGGCGGGGTCGGTGTTCATGCCGTGGCTCACCACGGGCACGCCCACGCGCTGGCCCCACACGATGAGCTGGTCCACGGCGGCGGCCCGGAAGGTATCGGCCGCGCCGAGCACCACTTTTTTGCCGGCGCTGTGAAAGCGGTGGGCCAGCTTACCGATAGTCGTGGTCTTGCCTACCCCATTCACGCCCACCACCATGATGACGAACGGGTGGCCGGGGCTGTCGGGCCGGTCCAGAATGGCGCGCGAGCCGGTGCTGTCGCCGTGCGCATCAAGCAGGGCCACAATCTCTTCGCGCAGGATGCGGTCAAGCTCATTGGTGCTCACGTACTTGTCGCGGGCCACGCGCTTTTCAATGCGCTCAATGACCTTCACGGTGGTGTCGATGCCCACATCGGCGTGCACGAGCAGCGTTTCGAGGTCGTCGAGCACGGCCTCGTCCACGGTGCTTTTGCCCACCACGGCCTTGCTCAGCTGGTCGAAGAAGTTGGTTTTCGTCTTCTGCAAGCCTTCGTCGAGGGCTTGCTGCTGCGCTTTGCTTTCCTTGTCTTTCTTAAAAAAGTCGAAGAGGCCCATAATACCGGCAAAAAGAACGTCATGCTGAGCCTGCCGAAGCATCTCGCTCGCGTTGTTAGGAGAGTCATTGAGCACTACTGCCCGTGAGATGCTTTGGCAAGCTCAGCATGACAGGAGTGGTAAACACGAAAAAAGTCCCACGAAGGTGGGACTTTTTCACTACATCAGCAGTCTGGGAGGCTTATTTGCCCGCCAGCGCATCCTGTACTTTATCCACGGGCACCATTTCCTCCTTGAAGGTATAGGCCCCGGTCTTTTCCGAACGGACGGCGCGAATGATTTTCGCCCAGTCTTTGCCGGTGGCGGTTTTCAGCGTTGCTACTACTTTCTTAGCCATGACTCAGGTTACTTAATTTCCTTGTGAACAGTCATTTTACGCAGAATCGGGTTGAATTTCTTCAGCTCGATACGCTCGGGGGTGTTCTTGCGGTTCTTGGTGGTGATGTAGCGCGAGGTGCCCGGCATACCCGAGGTTTTGTGCTCGGTGCACTCCATGATAACCTGCACCCGGTTTCCTTTCTTGGCCATCGCGACGGGAGGGGGGTTAGTTTTTAATTTTAGGACTGCAAAGGTACGGGTTTTTTTCGCAACTTCGCAAGTGGCCAGCCAGATACTGCGTTAGCAACCGGCTCGCCAGGTATTTTTTAGTAAAAACCGCAGCAAAACAAAGCCGGTGCCCGCCCCCTACCCCCTAAAAAAGGGCTGAAGCGGCGGCACCGGCATTCGTACTTAACAGGCCCGAAAAAACCTGCGAAATTGCCGCGGCAGAGGCGGACTAATAAACGATGAAGCCCTGCTCCTTGGCCTTCTTCAAGGTGGCCATGATGCCATTCTTGTTGATGGTGCGGATGGTAGAGGCGGCTACTTTCAGCGTTACCCAGGCGTCTTGCTCGGGGATGTAAAAGCGCTTTTTCTGCAAGTTGGGGTAGAACTTACGCTTAGTCTTGTTGTTGGCGTGCGATACGTTGTTGCCTACGCGGGTACGCTTGCCGGTCAAATCACAAACTCGGGCCATGATATCGAAGGGTTAGATGATGCTATTCCGAAACGGGCCGCAAATATCGGAAATTTTCAGCCAAATACCAAATCGTAAAGCAATTGAGCAGGCGGAGTGCGCCATTTGGAACCGCGTCTGGCGGCGGCATTGGCAGCCGCTTTCCCTCGTTACTTAGGCCTGCTTTTCTTTTTTCCAGGGGCAATGGCGGCAGCCGCTGCCGCAGCAGAAACCCCGGCGCTGGTGATATTGCGCCGTAAAAACGAGGTAGCCTTCGGGGGTGTGGTAGTAGTCGCCGGCGCGCAGGGGTAGGGCGGCAAAAGCAGCGAGGCGGGGGTCATCGGCCATCGGGCAAGGCGGCGATGCACTCGATTTCGACCAGCGCATCTAGGGGCAGGCGCGATACTTCTACGGTGCTGCGGGCGGGCTGGTGCGCGCCAAAAACCTCGGCATACACCGCGTTCATGCGCCCAAAATCGGCGAAGTTTTTTAGAAAAACGGTGGTTTTTACGACGTCGGCCAGGGTGAGCTGGCGGGCCGCGAGCACCGTGCGCAGGTTGTGGAGCGCCTGCCGCGTTTGCGCTTCGATAGTGGTGGCCTCAATGCGCATGGTGGCCGGCACAAGGGGCGTCTGGCCAGAGCAGAAGACGAGGCCGCCCGCCACAATAGCCTGGCTATAAGGACCAACTGCCTGTGGGGCCTCGGGGTGATGTACGATTTCCATAACGACCACAAAGGTAGCGGCGGCCGGCCGGGCAGCCGAATTGGCCGCTGCTTTGTTCGTAATTTTAAGCCCGTCAAAATCTTATCTCCCCCCCCCCCACCCGATGCTAGCCCCTACCCCCACCTCGCACGCCGAAGAGCTGATGCAGCTCGAAGACCAGTACGGAGCCCACAACTACCACCCGCTGCCCGTGGTGCTGAGCCGGGGCCAGGGCGTGCACCTGTGGGACGTGGCCGGCCGGCAGTATTTCGACTTTCTCTCGGCCTATTCGGCGGTGAATCAGGGCCATTGCCACCCGCGCATTATCGGGGCACTCACTGAGCAGGCGCAGCGGCTGACGCTCACTTCGCGGGCGTTTTTCAACGACCGGCTGGGCGCGGCCGAGCAGCAGCTGTGCGAGCTATTTGGCTACGACAAGGCGCTGCTGATGAACTCGGGCGCTGAGGCCGTGGAAACGGCCCTCAAGCTGGCCCGCAAGTGGGGCTACGAGGAGAAGGGCATTGCGCCGAATAGGGCGCGCATCGTGGTGGCCGAGCACAATTTTCACGGCCGCACCACGGGCATTATCTCCTTCAGCACCGACCCCGACAGCACCGGTGGCTTCGGACCCTACGCGCCGGGCTACCAGGTGGTGCCCTACGACGATGCCGAGGCCCTGGCCGAAGCCCTGGCCGACCCGCACGTGTGCGGCTTCCTCATCGAGCCCATCCAGGGCGAGGCGGGCGTGGTGGTGCCCCGCGAAGGCTACCTGACGCGGGCCGCCGAGCTGTGCCGGGCGCACAACGTGCTGCTCATTACCGATGAGATTCAGACCGGACTGGGCCGCACTGGCAAGCTGCTGGCCACTGATTACGAAGAAGTTCGGGGTGATATTCTTATTCTGGGCAAGGCGCTGAGCGGCGGCGTGCTGCCCGTGTCGGCGGTGCTGGCCGATGATGCCATTATGCTCACCATCAAGCCCGGCCAGCACGGCTCCACGTTTGGCGGCAACCCGCTGGCCTGCGCCGTGATGCAGGCCGCGCTGGATGTGCTGCTGGAGGAAAAGCTGGCCGAAAACGCCTTCCTCCTGGGCGAGATTTTCCGCGACCGGATGCGCCAGGTGCAGGCCCGCCGCCCTGAGGTAGTGGCGCTGGTGCGCGGCCGCGGCCTGCTCAACGCGGTGGTTATCAAGCCCGCCGCCGACGGCCGCACCGCCTGGGACGTGTGCGTGAGCCTGATGGAACACGGCCTGCTCGCCAAGCCCACCCACGGCGACATCATCCGCTTTGCCCCGCCGCTGGTCATCACTGAAGAGCAGCTGCACGCGGCCTGTGATGTCATTGAGCAGGTGATTATGGCCTTTTAAGCGCAAGGTTTCGCAAGGGTAAAAGAGGTTGCGCGAAGTGTACCGAACCGCTACTACAGGCAGACAGCTAAGGCAGGACTTCGGCGCGCGAGGGGGGTAGGGAGTGGGGTGGGCGGCCACCAATTAGCGGAAACTACGGAATATCCGTACAGTCCACCTTAGGCTTCCTATCTGGCTTTTCTCTATGCACTTTGCTACGCGCTTTCGCTTGTTTTTTCTTGGTTTGCTGCCGCTGCTGGCTGGCTTTATGGCTAGCAGCTGCCAGAGCAGCCGGGCCGGCTTCTCCTTTCAGCCCGCGCCTTACCAAGCTGCTACGGCTGTAACGCCTGGGGTAGGTGCCACGCTGGTTGGCCCGGCGGCTCCGGCCGCAGCGCCGGAAATCGTTGTGGTCGGCCAAGCCCCTACCCCCCGCCCCGGCACCCAACGCCTGGCGCGGCTGGCGGCGGGGCTCCCGCGCCGGGCCGCCGCCCCAGCCGACCCGACTGTGGCCACGACAACGATGCTGCCGCAGCAGGCGCAACAGGCGCGCCACTTACCCCGCCTGTTGCGGCAGCGCGCCACCCACGGCGCGGCCGAAAATGGACTGGGCCGCGTGGCGCTGTTCTTTATTGGCGTGGCGCTGGCCGTGGTGGCCGGGCTGGCGGCGCTGTTTGCCCTCATTCCGGGTGTGAGCTTTTGGGGGGGGTAGGGCTGGCCGCGGCCGCGCTGGTCGTGCTCTTTCTGCTGTATAGCCTGGCAAGCGGCGGCAAGAAGAAAAAAGCCTGAGTGCAGGGTAAGCTTTGGCTTGCCGGGCGGGGGTAGGGCACTATACGCGGCAAGCTAAAGCTTACCCTACACGCACTTTTTGCGGGCGGCGAGGCGCACAAATGGCGCGGCCGGCTGTTCTTTGGGCTATGATTCCAACTCACCGCCCCCGCCGCAACCGTAAGTCGCAGGTAATCCGCGATATGGTGCAGGAAACGCGCCTCACCGCCCACGATTTTATCTGCCCGGTTTTTATTATTGAAGGCCAGAACCAGCGCCTCGAAGTGAAGTCAATGCCTGGCGTGTTCCGCTACTCGGCCGACCGCATTATCGACGAAATCGGCGCGGCCGTGGAATTGGGTATCAGTGCCTTCGCCCCATTTCCGGGGCTGAATGACGCGCTGAAAGACCCGCTGGCCCGCGAATCGACCAATATGGATGGCCTTTACCTGAAAACGGTGGCCGACATCAAGCGCCAGTTTTCCGACGTGGTCATTATGACTGACGTAGCAATGGACCCGTATTCTTCGGACGGCCACGACGGGGTAGTAAACCAGGAAACCGGCGAAATTCTCAACGATGCCTCGCTCGAAATACTGGGCCAGATGGCCTTGGCCCAGGCCCGCGCCGGGGCCGATATTATCGGGCCGAGCGACATGATGGATGGCCGCGTAGCCTGGATTCGGGATGTGCTCGACCGCAACGCGTTCTCGCACGTCAGCATCATGAGCTACACGGCCAAGTACGCGTCGGCCTTCTACGGCCCGTTCCGTGACGCTCTGGATTCGGCCCCTAAAAGAGGCGACAAGAAAAGCTACCAGATGAACCCCGCCAACCGCCTCGAAGCCCTGCGCGAACTGCAGCTCGATGAGGCCGAAGGCGCTGACATGGTGATGGTTAAGCCCGCGCTGAGCTACCTCGACATCATTCGGGAAGTCAAAAACAACACCAACCTGCCCGTGACGGCCTACAACGTGAGCGGCGAGTACGCAATGGTGAAAGCCGCCGCCCAAAACGGTTGGGTCGATGGCGAAAAAACCATGATGGAGGTGCTGCTGAGCATCAAGCGCGCCGGTGCCGACGCCATCCTGACCTATTTCGCCAAAGACGCGGCGGCGGTGTTGCGGCGGGACTTTTAGCGGTATCTTAGACGTATGAAAATATACACGTTGGAAGTACTGGAAACAGTTAATGAAGGCCTGGTGGCTGATATTCTGGCGGCTTTGCAAAAGCAGCACCTTATTGAGGTTATCGAAAGTCCGACGGTTGGCAATCCAGCGCTGCTTGGGGCCGCCGACATTGAGCAGGATATTCTGCTTGCTCGTCAGCAACCCGGTATTTCATTGGGTGAAGCACGGGCTCGCTTCAAGGTATGAGCGTGGCTGCGCTAACGCTGGTTGTTACTGCCAAATTTATGGACCGGGTAGCCGACACCGAGCAATATATTGGCCGGAGCAATGCTGCCCGCGGGCGGAATTTTGTGGCGGCGCTGTTCGATTTTTTGTACGATACCGTCCAGCCATTTCCGCTGGCATTTCCGGCCTATGTGTTGCCACAATACCCGAAACTGTCGTTGCGCCGGGCGGTTTTTCGGCGGCACTACAACATCGTGTATGAGGTAACGGCCAGCGAAATCAAGTGCCTGGCATTTTTTGCTGCCGCCCAAGATGCCGGCCGACTGAATATATGACGCATGACCTGACTATTCGCTGCGCCACGGCGGCCGACCTGCCGGCCGTCTGGGCGCTGGTGCGCGCCGTGGTGCCACTGATGAATGCCAGCGGCAACTACCAGTGGACCAGCGAGTACCCGAACGAAGAAATTTTCCGCCAGGACATCGAAAAGCAGCACCTCTGGGTGGCCGAGCGCCTGGGCGAAATCGAGGGGGTAGCCGCCCTGACTCAGGACCAGGACCCCGAATACGCCGATGCCGATTGGGATGCCGCCGCGCCGGCCCTCGTGACGCACCGCCTCGCCGTGGCCCCCGCCGCCCAGGGCCGGGGCGTGGCCGCCGCCCTGCTGCGCCAAGCCGAGCACGAAGCCGTGGTGCAGGGCCTGCGCACGTTGCGCGTGGATACCAACTCGGAGAACGCGGCCACCCAGCGGCTGTTTCCGAGGCTGGGCTACCGCTTTGCGGGCGAAATAAAGCTGGCGTTTCGGCCGGGGCTGCGGTTCTTTTGCTACGAGAAACAATTGGGGTAATACCGCTACCCAACAAGCCATGCGCGAATTTGGAAACTGCTCTACGGCCCAAAAACGGCCAGCTTGCTGAGCACGTCCCACAGCACTACCCCCGCCGCCACGCTCACGTTGAGCGAGTGCTTGGTGCCGAGCTGCGGAATCTCGACCGCCGCCTCGCAGAGCGTCAGCACGTCGTCATCCACGCCAAATACTTCATTGCCAAGCACCAGGGCCAGCGGCCGGCCCGACGCGGGCCGAAACTGCGGCAGCGGTATCGAGCCCGTGGTTTGCTCCACGGCCACCAGCTGGTAGCCCGCCGCTTTTAGTTCGGCCGCTGCGGCCAAGGTGGTGGCTACGTGCGCCCAGGCCACCGATTCGGTGCTGCCGAGGGCCGTTTTGGTGATTTCGCGGTGTGGCGGCTGGCCCGTGACGCCGCAGAGGTAAATCTTTTCGAGCGCAAAGGCGTCGGCGGTCCGAAACACGGCCCCCACGTTGTGCAGCGAGCGCACATTGTCGAGCACCAGCACCACCGGACTTTTGGGAGTAGCTTTGAAATCGGCCACCGGCAAGCGGTTTAGCTCCGGCATCGTGAGTTTGCGCATGAATGTAGGGGTAGCTTTAGCTTGCCGCCCGCTGAGGGGGGTAGGGATGCCCGGAACGCAATGCGCCGGCCGGGGCGTTTGGAGTTGACTTTATTTAATTATCCGGCAAGCTAAAGCTTACCCTACACTCTTGACTTCCGAACCCAAAAAGCAGTTCGCCATCAAAGCCCTGGGACCCGACCACATCGCGCCAGTTCCGGCCTACGACACGCCGCTGATGAAGCAGTATTACCAGCTCAAGCAGCAGCACCCCGGCGCGGTATTGCTGTTTCGGGTGGGCGATTTCTACGAAACATTCGGCGAAGATGCCGTGACGGCGGCGCGCATCCTCGACATCACGCTCACCAAGCGCGGGGCGGGCACCGTGAGCGAGGTGGCGCTGGCCGGCTTTCCGCACCACGCCCTCGACACGTACTTGCCCAAGCTGGTGCGCGCCGGCCAGCGCGTGGCCATCTGCGACCAGCTCGAAGACCCAAAGCAAGCCAAAGGCTTGGTGAAGAGAGGGATAACCGAGCTGGTGACGCCCGGCGTGAGCATGCACGACAACACCCTGGAGCGCCGCCAGAACAACTACCTCGCCGCCGTGCACTTCGGCAAAACGGAAGCCGGCATCTCGTTTCTCGACATCAGCACCGGCGAGTTTCTGGCCGCGCAGGGCACGCTCGACTATCTGGGCAAGCTGCTGCAAAACTTCCGGCCCGCCGAGGTGCTGTTCTGCAAGCGCAACCGGGCCGAGTTTGAGGGCGAGTTTGGCCCCGATTTCTGCACTTACGCCCTAGACGAGTGGGTTTTTGGGGCCGACTACGCCCACGACACCCTCACGCGGCACTTCCGCACCACCTCGCTCAAGGGTTTTGGGGTCGATAATCTGAAGGAAGGCGTGATTGCGGCCGGCTGCATCCTGCATTACCTGGCCGAAACCAAACACTCGAATATTCAGCACGTTGCCAGCATCGGCCGGCTCGAAGAAGACAAGTACGTGTGGCTCGACCGCTTCACGGTGCGCAACCTGGAGCTGGTGCAGGCCCAGCACCCCGGCGGCGTGCCGCTGATTGACATCCTGGACCAGACCCTGACGCCGATGGGCGCGCGCCTGCTACGCAAATGGGTGGTGCTGCCCCTCAAGGAAGTGAGCCAGATTCAGCGCCGCCTCGACACCGTGGCCGCCCTCGTGGCCGACCCCGAGCTGCTGGAAGAGGTGCAGAGCCACCTGCGCGCCATCAATGATTTAGAGCGACTTATCTCCAAAGTGGCAGTGCGCCGCGTGAACCCGCGCGAGCTCTTGCAGCTGGCGCGGGCGCTGGAAAGCATTGCGCCGCTGCGCGAAAAGCTGGCCGCTTCGGGCGTGCGTGCCCTCGAAAAGCTGGCCGACCAACTCAACCCCTGCACCACGCTGCGCACCGAGATTCAGG
Organism: Hymenobacter psoromatis; assembly: GCA_001596155.1. NCBI lineage: Bacteria > Pseudomonadati > Bacteroidota > Cytophagia > Cytophagales > Hymenobacteraceae > Hymenobacter > Hymenobacter psoromatis. The sequence goes on from CP014771.1 coordinate 3,454,746, forward strand.
CCAAAATCCGGCCCGACGCGCCGCTGCTCACCAACCAGGGCCACGTCATTCAGGATGGCATTGATGCCGAGCTGGACGAGCTGCGCGGCCTGGCATTTTCGGGCAAGGATTTCCTGCTCAAGATGCAGCAGCGCGAGCAGGCCGCCACCGGCATTTCTTCGTTGAAAGTGGCTTATAACAAGGTGTTTGGCTATTATCTCGAAGTCAGCAACGCCCACAAAAACAAGGTGCCGCCCCAGTGGATTCGCAAGCAGACGCTGGTGAATGCTGAGCGCTACGTGACGGAGGAGCTGAAGACCTACGAGGAGAAAATTCTCAACGCCGAGGAGCAATTATTTGTCATCGAAAGCCGCATTTACCAAGAGGTGATGCTGGCGGCGCTCGACTTCGTGAGCCAGGTGCAGCAAAACGCCCGTGCCATTGGCGTGCTCGACTGCCTGGGCTCGTTTGCGGCCACGGCGCGGCAGCATCGCTACGTGCGGCCCATCGTGAACGACGGCCCTACCCTCGACATCAAGGGCGGGCGCCACCCGGTGATTGAGCGCCAGCTGCCGCCCGGCGAAAGCTATATCCCCAACGACCTGTGCCTGAGCCAGGACGACCAGCAAATTGTGGTGATAACCGGCCCCAACATGGCCGGCAAGTCGGCCCTGCTGCGCCAAACGGCGCTGATAGTTTTGCTGGCGCAAATCGGCTCGTTCGTGCCAGCCGAGGCGGCCACCATCGGCATTATCGACAAGATTTTTACCCGCGTGGGGGCTTCGGATAATCTCAGCAAGGGCGAAAGCACCTTCATGGTGGAGATGACCGAAACGGCCTCCATCCTGAATAATCTTTCGGAACGCAGCCTGGTTTTGATGGATGAAATCGGGCGCGGCACCAGCACCTACGACGGCATCAGCATTGCCTGGGCCATTGTGGAGCATCTGCATAACAACCCCAAAGCCAGGGCTAAGACGCTGTTTGCCACCCACTACCACGAGTTGAATCAGCTCGCCGACGACTGCCCCCGCGTGCGCAACTACCACGTGGCCGTGCAGGAGGCCGACGGCCGGGTGCTATTCCTGCGCAAGCTGCGCCCCGGCGGCTCCGAGCACAGCTTCGGCATCCACGTGGCGCGCATGGCCGGCATGCCGCCCGCCGTGGTGCGGCGGGCCAACGAAATCATGCACCACCTGGAGCAGGAGCGCGCCAGCGCCGGCCTGGTGGATGCGGATGTGCTTACCCCCACCGAATTTGACGACGTGCTCGCCGGCCTCGATGCGGCCAACCAACAACCAGAAACCAGGCACCAGGAACCAGGAACGCCCAAGCCCCGCGCCACCACGGCCGTGGCCACCGCGCCCAAGATTCAGCTCAGCATGTTTGAGCCCAGCGACCCGGCGTTGGAGCGCCTGCGCGAGCTGCTGGCCGGGCTGGATATCAATACGCTCACGCCTATCGAGGCGCTGCTGAAGTTGCAGGAGCTTAAAGGGCTGGCGGGGGGGTAGGGCGGCGTGAAATTACGCTAAGTCAGCGCCAGCAGAGTGGTTTCCACCACGTTGCGCAGCATTTGGGGGTCGGAGTTGGCCTGGGCCATTACCCGCATCCCGTTCAGGACGCTGATGAGCAGCTGGGCCTGGGCGGGGGGGGTAGCCGCATGGCTGGTTTCGCCGCGGGCCTGGCCCTGAGTGAGGATTTCCGTCAGCAGCGTTTCCAGAAACTGCTGGTTCTGGCTCACCAGGGCGGCGGTGTCGGCATCGTGGGGCAGGCGCTCGGTGGTGGCGTTCACCAGAAAACAGCCGCGGGGCGCGGCGGCCGGGTCGTCGGGGGGGAGCAGCAGCTCCAGCACCTGCCGGATGCGCGCTGGGGCGCGCAGGCCGGCGCTGGCCGCCGCCAGAGCCAGCAGGCGCTGCTGGCTCTGCTGCTGGTAGTGGTCCAGGGCCCGCACGTACAGCTGGTGCTTGTCGCCAAACGCGGCGTAGAGGCTGAACCGGTTGATGCCCATGCGCTCGACCAGTTCCTGCATGGACGTGGCGGCGTAGCCCCGGAGCCAGAACGTATCGAGAGCCTTTTGCAGCGCGGCTTCTTCGTCAAAGGCTTTCGGACGAGCCATAAGCGGGGGGTAGGGAATAAAAAAGAAAGGGGCCGGCAGCAACCGCGCGGCGGCTGTTCCCGAAACGGCTCGCGGGGGCAAGTCGTTCGGGAAGGGCTACCGCGCGGCCACTACCGGCCCCGCTACCTCAATTTTGGCTTAGAGCCGGCCCACGCCGCCGCCGGCAATTAACTCTTCGCCGAGCACGAATGACGAGTCGTCGGAGGCGAAGAATGTCGCGACTTTGGCGATTTCCTCCGGCTGGCCCAGGCGCTTCAGCGGCACCGAATTGGCAAACGAATCAATGGCTTCGGGCGGCAGCCCAATCTTGCCGAAAATGGGCGTATCAATCGGGCCGGGGCTAATGGCATTGACCCGGATGCGGCGCTCCAGCAGGTCGGCCGAAAGCGTGCGGGCCAGCGACACCACGGCGGCCTTGGTGGCCGAGTAAACCGACGCACTGGCTAGGCCGCTGCTGGCGGCGGTCGAGGAAGTCAGAATAATCGAGCCGCCGTCGTTGAGCAGCGGCAGCAGTGCCTGAATGGTGAAATAGAGGCCCTTCACGTTGATATTGAACTGCTGGTCGAATTGGGCCTCATCTACCTGCCCAATGGGCATGAAAACCCCCACCCCGGCATTCACGAACAGCACGTCGATGCGCGGGTGCAGGGCGCGCACCTGGTCGGCAAGCCGGCGCACGTCGGCCATCTGGCCGGCGTCCGACACGACGCCGCGGGCCTGGTCGCCCAGGGCAGCAACGGCTGCCTGCACGGCGGCTTCGTTGCGGCCGGTGATGACGACCTGCGCGCCCTCGGCGATAAACTCCTGGGCCGTGGCGTAGCCAATGCCACTGTTGGCGCCGGTAACCACGGCCACTTTATTATGCAAACGATTCATAAACAAGGCTTTTAATAATAACTGAACGACCGTTCAGTTTCTTTAGTCATCAAAAGCATCCATCCTGAATGATTGTTCAGAAAAAAGCGCGAAAAGTAATTTTAGGCAGCCGGCAATCAATGACCACTCTCGCCCGGCCAGTCTGGCGGCGGGGTAGGGCCGCACGAACCACCCGCTGGCAGTTGGTGTTGGTAAGGAATCCGATGGCGGTGCGTCTGGCGTATAAAAACCCATCAGACCCATTCTTTTGCAACTCATGACCAAGATTTTGTCGGCCGTTTCCGGCCTTGGCCTGCTGGCTCTCGCGGCCTGCGGCCCGCAGCAGCCTGCCCAGGCGCAGGCCCAGACCCCCGGCGCGGGCGGCGCGGCTCCTTCCACGGCGGGCTTCGCGCCCAAAGACCTCAGCGGCCTGGCGCAGGCCACTTTTGCGGGCGGCTGCTTTTGGGCGCAGGAAGAGGCGTTTGAGGAGATAAAGGGCGTGAAGCAGGTGGTGAGCGGCTACGCCGGCGGCACCGTGCCGCACCCCAGCTACGAGGACGTGTGCGGCCAGCAAACCGGCCACACCGAAACGGTGAACATCTACTACGACCCCAAGGTGGTGAGCTATAAAACGCTGGCTGACATCTTTTTCACCGCCAGCCACGACCCCACGCAGCTCAACCGCCAGGGTCCCGATTCCGGCCCCGAATACCGCTCGGCCGCCTTCTACCGCACGCCGGAGGAGAAGAAAATTCTGGACGAAACCATTGCTAAAGTCAATGCTTCGAAGGAGTACGACGGCAAAATTGTGACTCAGGTGGCACCGCTCAAAGAGTTCTGGCCCGCCGAGGCCTATCACCAGGGCTACTACCGCCTCAACCCCGATAGCCCCTACATTATTAACGTGTCGGAGCACAAGGTGGCCCACGTGCGCAAGCTGTTTCCGCAGGATTTGAAGACCAACCTGCCGGCTATGTAGGCCGGTCCCTACCCCCCCGCTTTTGACTGAAGCCCCGCCGGCCCCGCGCCGGCGGGGCTTTTTTGGCGGCCGGCAGCCGGAGTGCGGGGCGGCGGCGTATTTTCGTCCCCCCGAAAAAAACGCAACGGCCCGCCTACCCCCCATGCTTTCCTCCAAGCTGCCCGATGTGGGCGTGAGTATTTTCAGCCAGATGACGCTGCTGGCCCAGCAAACGGGTGCGCTCAACCTGGCCCAGGGCTTCCCGGACTACGACCCGCCGCTGGCCCTGCGCGAGGCGCTGGCCCGGCACGCGCTGGCGGCCGGCAGCCACCAATATGCGCCCATGCCGGGCTTGCCGCGCCTGCGCCAGGCCATCGCGGCGCAGGTGGGCCGCTTGCAGCCCGATGCGCCTACCCCCGATGCGGACCTGGAAGTGACCATCACGGCCGGGGCTACGGAGGCGCTGTATGGCGTGCTGGCGGCCGTGGTGCGGCCCGGCGATGAGGTCATCATTCTGGAGCCGGCTTATGATTTATACGGGCCGGCCGTGCGGCTGCAGGGCGGCGTGCCGCGCTACGTGCGCCTCCCTACCCCCCACTTCCGGCCCGACTGGGCGGCGGTGCGGGCGGCCGTGAGCGCGCGCACCCGGCTCATCCTCGTCAACTCGCCGCACAACCCCAGCGGGGCGGTGTTCAGCGCGGCCGACTGGGATGAGCTGGCGGCCCTCACGGAGGGCACCGACATCCTGGTCCTATCCGATGAAGTGTATGAGCACCTGGTGTTTGACGGCGTGCCGCCGCGGAGCGCGCGCCAGCACCCGGCGCTGCGGGCGCGCAGCTTCGTGCTCTCGTCGTTTGGCAAAACCTACCACGCCACTGGCTGGAAGGTGGGCTACTGCCTGGCCCCGCCGGCCCTCAGCGCCGAGTTGCGCCGGGTGCATCAGTTCGTGACTTTTGCCGTGAGCACGCCTACCCAGCACGCGCTGGCCGACGTGCTCGAAGCCGACCCCACCGATGCCCACGCCCGCGGGCTGGCCGCCTTTTACCAGGCCAAGCGCGACGAGTTCGCGGGCCTGTTGGCGGGCACTGATTGGGAGTTGCTGCCGGTGCCGGGCGGCTACTTTCAGCTGGCTGGCTACGTGGCATTTTCGCAGAAAAATGACCTGGCTTTTGCCGGGGAGCTGGCCCGCCGGTGGGGGGTAGCGGTGGTGCCGGTATCAGCGTTTTACCACGATGGCTACGATGCGGGGCTGGTGCGCTTTTGCTTCGCCAAGGAGTCGGCTACGCTGCGGGCGGCGGCTGGGCGGCTGGCGCAGCCGCCCCCGAAATCAGCCTGAAAAGTAGTGGAGCCGTTTAGAAAGTCGGCAGCCCGTCATTCCGAGCTTGCCGAGGAATCTCGCTCGCATCGTAAAACGACGCCCGAACGATTGCGGGCGAGATTCCTCGGCAAGCTCGGAATGACGTTCTACCGACTTTTCTATTGCGCGAACAGCTTCAACATTACGTATTTATAGTATATATATTTAATATATAACCTGTTTATCCTTTAGAAAGCTTGTGATGAATGACTTAACGGTGTCCTTGGTGCAAACTCCTATTCAGTGGCACGACCCGGTTGGCAACCGCGACCTGCTCACCGACCTGCTGGCCTCGGCCCTGAATGGCCCCGGCCTGACGGACCTGATTGTGCTGCCCGAGATGTTTACGACCGGCTTTAGCATGGAAGCCGCTGCCCAGGCCGAGCCTTACCCCGGCCCTACCCTCGACTGGATGCGCTCCCAGGCTGCCTACTACGACGCCGTGGTGACGGGCAGCGTGCTCACCAAAGCCGGCGACAGCTACTATAACCGCCTGCTGTGGGTGCGGCCCGACGGCACGCACAGCAGCTACGACAAGCGCCACCTGTTTCGGCTGGCCGGCGAGCACGAGGTGTACACGCCCGGCACCTGCCTGCTGCTGGAAGAGTGGCGCGGCTGGCGCATCCGGCCGCTCATCTGCTACGATTTGCGCTTCCCGGTCTGGAGCCGCAACACCCGCGCCGCGCCCTACGACCTGCTGCTGTACGTGGCCAGCTGGCCCCAGGCCCGCACCGAAATCTGGAAGGCCCTGCTGCAGGCGCGCGCCATTGAAAATCAGGCCTATACGGTCGGCGTCAACCGCCTGGGCAGCGATGGGCTGGGCGTGAGCTACGAGGGGCAGTCGGCGCTGCTCGACATGCAGGGCGACTACGTGGCGCAGGCCGGCAACCTGCAAACGGTGCTCACGCACACGCTGCGCGCCGCGCCGCTGCTCCAGCTGCGCGAGCGGATGCCCTTCCTGCTCGACGCCGACGAATTCGCGCTTTCGGGCGGCTAGCCGGCCCCGCCTACCCCCGGCTATCGACCCCAAAGCGGGGCGCTACGTAGCCGGGGGGCAGGTACTGGGGCGGAATAGCGGTCTGGTTGCCGTCGCGGGCGGCGTGGTAGTGCGGCGACATAATCTCGACGCCCGCCGCGTTGAACTGGTCCTGAATGAGCTGGTGCATGCGCGAGTAGATGGCGGCCTGCCGGCTGGCCTCGCGGGTGTAGGCATTGAGCTGGTAGGAGACGTAGAAGTCGTCGAGGCTGGTTTGCAGCACGAAGGGCTTGGGCTCGGCCAGCACGCCTTCGGCCTGGGCGGCAGCGGCCAGCAGCAGCTGATGCACCTGCGGCCAGGGCACGTCGTAGCCGATGGTGACGGTGGTGTGCAGAATTAAACCAAGGGTAGGGGCCGCGTTGCTGTAATTGACGGTGTAGCTGCTCATTATGGAGGAATTCGGAATCGTAATTTCCTCGTTTTTGATGGTGCGGATGCGGGTCACGAGCAGGTTTTTCTCGATAATGTCGCCCGTCACGTCGCCGATTTTTACGCGGTCGCCCAGCTTGTACGAGCGCATGTAGGTGAGCACCAGGCCGGCCACGATATTCGACAAAGAGCCCGCCGACCCAAACGTGAACAAGAAGCCCAGAAACACCGACACGCCCTTGAAAATGGGCGATTCGGAGCCCGGCAAATACGGGAAAATGACCACCAGCAGAAACGCGAACACCAGTATCCGCGCTATCTGATAGGTCGGGTTGGCCCAGTCGGGGTAGAAGCCGTTGAGGGTGAGGTGGCCCTGCCGGATTTCCTCCTTGAGAAAGTACATGCCGCGCAGCACGTAGCGGAACACCGTGACAATGACCACGATAGTTATCAGGCTGGGCAGGTAGTGCCACAGGGCCAGCAGCATCTGGCGCAGCGGCGTGATGACGTAGCCGAGCAGCGTATCGGCCATGCCCTGGGTGCCGGGGAAGATGCTGAACAGCAGCGGCAGCACCAGCGAGATGATGAGAAAGATGGTGACCCAGCGCAGCACGTTTAGTAGCAGCAGGGCGGCGTCGAGGCCGCGGCGGGGCGTCAGCAGCTCGTAGTTGCCCAGCTTCACGCCCCGAAACCAGGTTTGCTCCTTGCCGGTGAAGCGCCGGCTCAGCCAGCCAAACAGCTGATTGACAAAGCGTATTACGAAGTAGAAGGCCACCAGCACCAGCAGCACCAGCCCGGCTTCCTTGAGAATATTATAGAAGCCGTGCGCCTGCTTATACTGAGCCACGGCCGCCACGATGCGCCGCCGGTACTGCCGGGCCAGCGAGTCGCGGGGCACGTTCATCCACAGCGCGTCGTTGTCCGAAATGCTCTGGAGCACCGTGGCGCCGTACATAATATCCACGGTTTGCTCCGAAGGATAGACGCGCAGCGAGTCGGGCGCGAACAGCACATCGTCTTCCAGCCGCTTTATCTTATCGGCGGTGAGGTTGGCGCGCTCGCGGGGCAAAAACGGCCCCAGCTTGGTATAAACGTAGAACAGCGTGTCGCCGTGGGGGCTCACGGGGTAGCCGCGGGCGTGCACCTTGAGCGAGTCGATGTGGCGGCGGGCGTGGGCCAGGCGCAGCGAGTCGGCGGCGCGCAGGGCGGCCAGCTCCTGCTCCAGCTGGCGGCGGCGCGGGTGGTCCTGGTCCTGGTCGCGCAGCGTCAGCAGCTCCTGTTGCAATTGGGCCAGGCGGTCGGTGTTGCGCAGGCGCAGCGAGTCGAGCCGGCGCAGGTAGCGCGTGTCGGTGGTCAGGCTTTGGGTGCGGGCCGAGTCGTGGGGGGGAGTAGGGGCCGCGGCGGGCGGTAGCGCCGGCGTTTGGGCGGCGGCCGGCCCCGCAGTGGCTAGCAAGCTGAAAATCAGCAGCCAACTACGACAAAAATCGATGCGCATTCGTAGCAGAAAAGCGGTTCAAGTAGTTGAAGCTGTTTAGGAAGTCGGCCTTGCGGCGGGCTGCCGGCTTTTTTTGCCGGCTGTCCGCTCGTCGTGTGCGCCATTCGTTCTTTCAGCGAGCGGACAGCCGGCAAAAAAAAGCCAGCAGCCCGCCGCGAATGCTGCATACCTGCACTTCCTAAACAGCTTCGTTAAGACAAAAGTAGTAACTGATATTACGCAACATGCGCGCAATGACAACCGTCTTTTGCGTAAGTCGTAAGAGCGTAGGTTTTAGATGCTACTCGTGCTTTCCACCTGGCCAGCAAAATACTGGCGCTCGGCGCTGCTGCTCGTTTTCGGCTTGATTTACAGCCTGATTTCGCTGGTCAATCAGTGGAACTTCCGCACGGCGGCCCTCGACCTGGGCTTCACGGCGCAGGCCGTGGCCGATTTTGCCCACCTGCGGGCTCCGCGCGTGACGCTGCTGCTCGATGCCCCGCCCACCAGCTTCCTGGCCAACCACTTCAGCCTCACGCCCGCGCTGGCCGCGCCGCTCTACTACCTGGTGGGTGGGGCCTGGGCGCTGCTGCTGCTGCAAATTGGGGCGGTGCTACTGGGGCTGCTGGGCACCTGGCACTACGCCCGCGCCCAGGGGGGTAGCCCCCGCGCCGCCAACTGGGCCCTGGCGCTGCTAGGCTGCCAATGGGGCGTGTATTCCGCGTTTAGCTTTGATTATCACGACAATGTGCTGGGCGCGATGGCCCTGCCCTGGCTGGCGCTGTGGGTGGCGCAGGGCAGGGGGGGTAGGGCGGCGCTGGCTGCGCTGTTCATCCTGGTGAGCAAAGAAAACCTGGCGCTGTGGCTGGTGTGCGTGCTGCTGGGCCTGGCCTGGCAGCACCGGGCGCACCGGGCGCGGGTGGGCTGGCTGGTCCTGGGCGCGGTGGCATCACTGGCTTACTACCAGGTTATTACGCGCTACGTGATGCCGGCTCTTGATACCACGCACCGGCCCTTTACCCAGCTGGTGCGCTATGCCTGGTTGGGGCCGTCGCTGCCGGCGGTGCTGGCCAACGTGCTCACGCACCCGGCGCGGCTGTGGGCGGTGTTGTTTCAAAACACCCTGCCCGATGCCAGCTACGACTACATCAAGCTGGAAACCTGGGGTGCCGTGCTGGTGTCGGGCGGCTGGGCGCTGTGGCGCCGGCCCTGGTACGTGCTCATGCTGCTGCCCATTCTGGCCCAGAAGCTCTTGGCCAACGACTACGGCTTTTGGGGCATTAATGGGCAGTATTCCATCGAGTTCGCGCCCGTGCTCACGCTGGCCGTGGTCGATGCGCTGCGGGGGGGTAGGGCCGCCGGGGCCGGCTTCCGGCGCCGGGCGTGGGTGGCGGCGCTGGCGGGCGCGGCCGTCTTCACGGTGGTCACGCTCTACACCCGCCGCAGCCAGTGGTACGACCGGGCCACCGGCAACTTCCTCATCGGCAGCCACTACCGCAGTCCCTACCCCAACCGCGCTGGCCTATACGCGGCCCTGGCGCGGGTGCCCGCCGGCGTGCCGCTGAGCGCGTCTTCCAGCTTGGTGCCGCACCTGCTCGACCGGCGCGACGTGTTTTTGTTTCCTGTGTTGCGCACGGCCCGGCTGGTGGCCCTGCTGCGCGAGCCCGACGAGCACGCCGCCTGGCCGCTCTCGCAGGCCCAGGCCCGGCAGGCCGTGGCCGCGCTGCGCGCCCGCCCCAGCTATCGCGTGCTCTACGAAGATGCCCAGCTGGTGCTGCTGGCCCGCCCCGCCCCGCCCGCCGATTCGGCCGAAGTGTGGCGGCCCTAGCGCCGGCCCTACCCCCCCAGCCCGAGGCCTTGGTAGAAGTGCGCCAGCAGCAGCGTGGCCCCCACGCTACTCCCGCCGCGCTAAGCCAGCGGCAGCTCCGGCTCGCTGGAAACCAGCGCCACGCCCTCGTACACGGTGGCCAGCGGCAGCTGGCAGTCCAGCGCCTCCAGGTCGAGCACGGCGCTCAGCTCGCGGGTTTCGGTCAGCACCCAGCGGCCGCGCTCGTCCAGTGAGTACAGCTCGGCGTGTACGGCCTGGGAGCTGAGTAGCAGGTAGTGCCGCAGGCTGGGAATTTGCCGATAGAGCATGAATTTCTCGCCCCGGTCCTTGTCCTGGGTAGAAGCCGAAAGTACTTCGGCGATGAATACCGGATTGAGCAGCGATTGCGGCCGACCCTTGTCGGAAAATTCCGGACCACAAGCTACTACTGTATCGGGATATAGGTAGCCAGCTTGGCTTTTGGTTTGTACCCGCTGGTCACCCATGTAGCCTTTGCAGCCGCGGCGGCGCAAGTGCGGCCCTAGTACCTGATTGAAGTTGTAATTAATTTCATTATGCACAGGCTCGGCCCCGGCCATCGCCCGGATTTCGCCGTCGAAATACTCGTGCTTGTACTCCGCCTCGCGCTCCAGGCGCAGGTAGTCGGCGGGCGACACGCGGGCGGGCGCGTCAGATGGGGGTTGGAAAGCGGGCAGTCCCATAAAAGCAGGCGGGCTAAGAGCGAAGAATGCAAGTTATTCAAAAGTACGCCCTACCCCCCAACCCCGTTCAGAGCCTTACCTTTGCGGCTGCCTATCTAGTTTGCTCTCGTGGCCGAACCCGCTGCCGATTTCTACGCCCACCCCACCGCCGTGCTCGACGCGGGCTGCCGCGTGGGGGCCGGCAGCCGCATCTGGCACTTTTGCCACCTGGCGGCGGGCGCGGTGCTGGGCGAAAACTGCTCGCTGGGCCAAAACGTGTTCGTGGCCGACGGCGTGACGCTGGGCCGCAACGTGAAGGTGCAGAACAACGTGAGCCTCTACGAAGGGGTGACGTGCGAAGACGACGTGTTCCTGGGTCCTTCCGTGGTCTTTACCAACGTGCGCAACCCGCGCAGCGCCGTGCCGCGGCGCGGCGAAGGCCACTACCAGCCTACCTACCTGGAGCGCGGCGTCAGCATCGGGGCCAATGCCACGCTGGTGTGCGGGGTGCGCCTGGGGCGCTACGCCTTCGTGGGCGCGGGCAGCGTGGTCACCAAAGACGTGCCGGATTTTGCGCTGGTATATGGCAATCCTGCCCGGCCGCACGGCTGGCTCAGCGCCCACGGCGAGCACCTGCGCTTCGACGCGGCCGGCCGCGCCACCTGCCCCGCCAGCCAGGAAGTGTATCAATTAAGTGCCAATAAAAAATCAGTAGCGGTTATGAATGCTGAAACGAGCGTTGCATAAGTCACTCGTTATCAATTCATAATTCATAATTATCAATTCATAATTAAACGAAGTGTACGACGAACTCCTCCGCAAAGAAGCCAAGCTGGCCGTGATTGGCCTCGGCTACGTGGGCCTGCCCATCGCCCTCGAATTTGCCAAGCAACTCTCGGTTATCGGCTTCGATATCAACGCGGGCCGCGTGGAGATGATGCGCAACCACCAGGACCCCAGCGGCGAGCTGGACAGCGCCGCCTTCGATGGCTGCGACATCGCCTTCACCGACTCGCTCGATGTGCTGCGCGAGGCGCGCTTCTTCATCGTGGCCGTCCCTACCCCCATCGACGAGCACGCCCAGCCCGACCTCAAGCCGCTGCTCAGCGCGTCGATGTCGGTGGGTAAGGTCTTGAAAAAAGGGGATTACGTGGTGTTTGAGAGCACCGTGTATCCCGGCTGCACCGAGGAAGACTGCATCCCGGTGATGGAGAAACAGTCGGGCCTGAGCTTCGCCCACGGCGATTTCAAGGTCGGCTACTCGCCCGAGCGCATCAACCCCGGCGACAAGGAGCACACCCTGCGCCGCATCGTGAAGGTGGTGAGCGGCTGCGACGCCGAAAGCCTCGACACCGTGGCCAAAGTCTATGAGCTGGTGGTGGATGCCGGCGTGCATCGCGCCAGCAGCATCCGGGTGGCCGAGGCCGCCAAGATTATCGAGAACACGCAGCGCGACGTCAACATCGCGCTCATGAACGAGCTGTCGATGATTTTCGACCGCATGAATATCAACACCTACGAGGTGCTGGAAGCGGCCGGCACCAAGTGGAATTTCCTGAAATTCTCGCCCGGCCTGGTGGGCGGCCACTGCATCGGCGTGGACCCGTACTACCTGACTTACAAGGCCAAAGAGCTGGGCTACGACGCGAAAGTCATTCTCTCGGGCCGCACCACCAACGATAACATGGGGGCCTATATCGCCCGCAAAACGGTGCAGATGATGATTAAGCGCGGCAAGGACGTGGCCAAAAGCCGCGTGCTGGTGATGGGCGCTACCTTCAAGGAAAACGTGGAGGACATCCGCAATTCTAAAGTGGCGGACGTGATTCAGGAGCTGAAAAACTTCTCCGTGAACGTGGACATCGTGGACCCGCACGCCAGCTCCGACGAGCTGCACCACGAATACGGCTTCCGCCTCACCGACGCGGACAAGATTCGCGACGACTATGATGCCGTTATCGTGGCCGTGAGCCACAAGCCTTATCTCAACAAAGACGAAGCGTACTTTCAGTCCATCACGGCCAGCAACGCCGTACTGGTCGATATCAAAGGCCTGTACCGCGCCAAGCCGATGGAGGACTTGCACTATTGGAGCTTGTAATCAATGGGTGAGTAAGGAAATGGATGAATAAGCTACCCCTTCGCCCGCGCCCATTCAATTATTCACCCATTCACCCATTGATTATGAAGATTCTCGTTACCGGCGGAGCCGGCTACATTGGCTCCCACACCGTGGTGGAGCTGGTCCAGGCGGGCTACGAGCCCGTGATTGTGGATAATTTCAGCAACTCGGAAACGTCGGTGCTCGACGGGTTGCGGGCCATTTTGGGGCACGATGTGCCTTGCCACCGCATCGACTGCGGCAACGCCGAGGCGCTGCATCAGGTCTTCAAAGCGGAAGGTAACATTCAGGCCGTCATTCACTTCGCGGCTTTCAAGGCGGTGGGCGAGTCGGTGCAGAAGCCGCTGGCGTATTTTGAGAATAATGTGGGCTCGCTGCTGACCTTGCTGGAAGTGATGAAGGACGAGGGGGTAGCAAACCTGGTGTTCTCGTCGTCGTGCACCGTGTATGGCATCCCCGACGCGCTACCCGTGACGGAGGCTACCCCCACCAAGCCGGCCAGCTCGCCCTACGGCCGCACCAAGCAGATGTGCGAGGATATCGTGCACGACGTGTCGGCCGCGGCTGATAATCAGCTGCATACTATTCTGTTGCGCTACTTCAACCCCATCGGGGCGCACGAGTCGGCCAAAATCGGGGAGCTGCCGCTGGGCACGCCCAACAACCTGGTGCCGTTCATCACCCAAACGGCGGCCGGCATCCGCGAGAAGCTCACCATTTTCGGCAACGACTACGACACGCCCGATGGCACCAACGTCCGCGACTACATCCACGTCGTGGATTTGGCCAAAGCGCACATCGCGGCCGTGAAGCGCTTGCTCGACCGCAAAGCCAGCGACGTGGTAGAAACCTTCAACGTGGGCACCGGCCACGGCAACTCGGTGCTCGAAGTCGTGAAAACCTTCGAGGAAGCCAGCGGCCAGAAGCTGAACTACAGCATCGGCCCGCGCCGCCCCGGCGACGTGCCCGCCATCTATGCCGACGCCACCAAGGCCGCCGAGGTGCTGGGCTTCAAAACCACTACTTCCCTGCGCGACTCGCTGGCCAGCGCCTGGAAATGGCAGGTTGCGCTGGACAATAGGTAAATGAGTGAATGGGTGGTTGGGTGAATGAGCTATCGCTTCGCCCGCGCCCAGTCGTTCATTCACCCATTCGCCCATTCACTCATTCACCCATTGCTAATATGAAACTCCTTATCACCGGCGGGGCCGGCTTCATCGGCTCGCACGTGGTGCGCCTGTTCGTGACCAAGTACCCCGACTACCAGATTCTGAACCTCGACGCCCTCACCTACGCCGGCAACCTGGAGAACCTGCGCGACATCGAAAAAGCGCCGAACTACCGGTTTATAAAGGGCGACATTGCCGACCAGGCGTTCGTGGACCAGCTTTTTGCCCACGAGGAGCCCGATGCTGTGATTCACCTCGCCGCCGAAAGCCACGTGGACCGCAGCATCACCGACCCAATGGCGTTTGTGAAAACCAACGTGATTGGCACCGTTAATCTGCTGAACGCGGCTAAGAACCTGTGGAAGCCCAAAGGCTTTGAGAATCACCTGTTCTACCACGTCAGCACGGATGAGGTATATGGCTCACTGGATTTCGGCCCCGAAATGTTTACCGAGGAAACGGCCTACGACCCGCGCTCGCCCTACTCGGCCTCCAAGGCCGCGTCGGACCACTTTGTGCGGGCCTGGCACCACACCTACGGCCTGCCCATTAAGCTCAGCAATTGCTCGAACAACTACGGCCCGAACCACTTCCCCGAAAAGTTGATTCCGCTGGCTATTCACCGCCTGCGCACTGGCCAGAAAGTACCCGTGTATGGCAAAGGTGAGAACGTGCGCGACTGGCTTTTCGTGAAGGACCACGCCACGGCCATCGACGCGGTTTTCCACCAGGGCAAGCTGGGCGATACCTATAACATCGGCGGCGTGAACGAGTGGCAGAACCTCAAGCTCATCGAGCTGCTCTGCGACGTGGTGGACGAAAAAACCGGCCAGCCCGCCGGCACCTCACGCCAGCTCATCACCTTCGTCACGGACCGCGCTGGCCACGATATGCGCTACGCCATCGACAGCAGCAAAATCATGCGCGAGTTGGGCTGGGAGCCCAGCGTCACCTTCGAGCAGGGCCTGAGCCAGACCGTGGACTGGTACCTTGCCAACCAGGAGTGGCTGGACAGCGTGACCAGCGGCGCGTACCAGGACTATAATACCAAGCAGTACGCGGGCCGGTAAAGTTACTTGTCCTTGCGAGCGCAGCCAGGCAAAAACAATGTGGCCAATAGCTGTCAGTCAACACCATAAATTTCCTTTGTAATGACCACAGAAGAAATAACGCTACTGCAACAGCAGCCGGCCTACATTATTAAGATGCGGGCTAAGCCCGGCGCTGGCGACCGGCTGCTTGAATTAGCCACAAGCGGTATGTATAAGTCAGGGGCTTCTAACCGATTCATTATACTGCGGGAAGACGAAGACCCGGACGTGCTGTGGAATATAGAAGTGTTTACCTCAGCGGCAGCGAAGGTGGGGTACGAGAATGGCCCCCTCGCAGATGAGCTTCGGGATGAAATCCTAAACCTGCTGGCGGAGCCGCCAATGCGTATTTCAGCGCATCCTTACGCAGCCGCTCCGTAAAACCCCGTGCTTTTTCTTTAAATACAGTTGCGTTATAAATCTCTTAACACGCATTCAAAAAGTGTACGACCAACCCTTCACCGACCAGCCGCTCACTAACCTTAACTTTCTTGTCACCGGCGGGGCGGGATTCATCGGCTCTAATCTCGTCGAATACCTGCTTAAGCAGGGGGTAGGGAAGGTGCGGGTGCTGGATAATTTCTCCAACGGCTTCCGCAAAAACCTGCGTTTGTTTGCTGATAATTCCGCGCTGGAAGTGATGGAAGGCGACATCCGCGACCGTGAGGCCTGCTCCCGCGCCTGCGAGGGCATCGACATTGTGCTGCATCAGGCGGCGCTGGGCTCGGTGCCGCGCTCCATCAACGACCCCGTGACGACCGACGAGGTGAACGTGGGCGGCTTCGTAAAAATGCTATTTGCGGCCAAGGAAGCGGGCGTGAAGCGCTTCGTGTACGCGGCCAGCAGCTCGACCTACGGCGACCACCCCGGCCTGCCCAAGGTAGAGGACCGCATTGGCAAGCCGCTCTCGCCCTACGCCGTGACGAAATACGCCAACGAGCTATACGCCGACGTGTTTGCCCGCACCTACGGCATGGAGATTATCGGCCTGCGCTACTTCAACATCTTCGGTCCGCGCCAGGACCCCGGCGGGGCCTACGCGGCCGTGATTCCGCTGTTTATCGACGCTATTCTGGAAGATAACGCGCCTATCCTCAACGGCGACGGCGGCCAGACCCGCGACTTCACTTTTGTGGCCAACTGCGTGCAGGCCAACATTCGGGCGGCCCTCACCACCAACCCCGAAGCGCTGGGCCAGGTCTATAATATCGCCGTTGGCGACCGCACCTCGCTGGTGCAGCTATACGACATCCTGCGCGAAGAAGCTCACTCGACCCTGGAACCCAAATTCGGCCCCGACCGCGCGGGCGACATCCGCGACTCGCTGGCCGACATCACCAAAGCCGAATCCCGGCTGGGCTACACGCCGCAAGTGCGCATCCGCGACGGCTTGCAGCAAACGCTGAGCTGGTTTAAAGATAATCAGGCGTTTATTAAAGAGAGAAATTAAAAAGAACGTCGTGCTGAACGCAGTGAAGCATCTCTACCGCGTAAGTAATTTTTAACGATTGAATTACTTACGCGGTAGAGATGCTTCGGCAGGCGGACGCCAGATAAGCATGACGTTCTTTCACCAACAATTAACTATCCTATGAAAGGTATTATTCTCGCCGGCGGCTCCGGCACCCGTTTGCACCCGCTCACGCTCGCTGTCTCGAAGCAGTTGATGCCCGTTTACGACAAGCCGATGATTTACTACCCCCTGTCGATTTTGATGATGGCGGGCATTCGGGAAATTCTCATCATCACTACCCCCCACGACCAGGAGCAATTCAAAAAGCTGCTCGGCGATGGCAAAAACCTGGGCTGCAACTTCCAGTACGTGGTGCAGGAATTGCCCAACGGCCTGGCCCAAGCCTTCGTGCTGGGTGCCGACTTCATCGGCCAGGATAAAGTAGCCTTGGTATTGGGCGACAACATCTTCCACGGCGAAGGCATGGAAGAGCTGCTTAAGGCCAATAACGACCCCGAGGGGGGGGTAGTGTACGCCTACCACGTCCACGACCCCGAGCGCTACGGCGTAGTCGAGTTCGACGAGAACAAGGTGGCCCTCAGCATTGAAGAAAAGCCCACGAGCCCCAAGAGCAACTACGCCGTGCCGGGGCTGTATTTCTATGATAATGACGTGGTTGAAATCGCTAAAAACCTGGAGCCCAGCCCGCGCGGCGAGTACGAAATCACGGACGTAAACCGCGAGTACCTGCGCCGCGGCAAGCTGAAAGTAGGCATCCTGGGCCGCGGCACGGCCTGGCTCGACACCGGCACCTTCGAGAGCCTGATGCAGGCCGGCGAATTCGTGCGGGTGCTGGAGCAGCGCCAGGGCCTCAAGGTCGGCTCCATTGAGGAAGCCGCTTTCCGCCAGGGCTTTATCGACGCCGACCAGCTTCGCACCATTGCCGCACCCCTGCGCAAGAGCGGCTACGGCGACTACTTGCTGAACCTGCCCGACCAACTGGTAATGGGGGGGTAGGGCCTGCTATTTTATAGTTAACACCATGAGGCCCAACAGTCCGCTCCTGCGTGCAGGAGCGGACTGTTGGGCCTCATGGCGTTGATTTCTGCCTCCTGCCTATTCCCCTTCGGTGGAGAGCGCCAGGTCTTTTTGGGCGTCCAGCTCGGCCAGGCGGGCAGTTAGCGCCGCGCGCATATCGGTGTAGGCATCGCGGCCCAGGGCCAGCCGGCGCGGGGCGGGGTTCTGGTCCACTGAGGCTATCATGGCCTGCACCACTTTAGCGGCATCGCCCTTGATGGGAAACGCCCCGGAGGCTATGGCCCGGCGCACGTCGCCGGCGGGCGTGGGCTCGTACTCGTCCATCACGGGCGCGCTGACCATGCCGCTGGCGAAGCTGGTTTTGGTGGCTCCCGGTTCCACGATAGTCACGCCGATGTGGAACGGCGCAACTTCCTGAGCGAGCGTATCGGCGAAGCCTTCGATGCCCCACTTGGTGGCGTGGTAGTAGCTGAAGTTGGGGTAGGTCGTCTGGCCGCCGGCCGAGGAAAGCTGCAAAATCCGGCCGCCGCCCTGCGCCCGCAGGTGGGGTAGCGCCGCCCGAATAACCCGGATGGAACCCAGCAGGTTGGTATCCAGCTGCTGGCGAATCTGCTCGTCGCTGGCTTCTTCGCTCGCGCAGTACAGCGCGTACCCCGCGTTGTTGACGATAACATCCACGCGGCCCAACTCAGCGAAGGCGCTGTCCACTACCCGTTGCACGGCCGCCGCATCGGTCACGTTGAGCCGGGCTACCCAGAGTCGCTCGCCGTACTGCGCCTGTAATTCAGCGAGTGCTTCGGGCTGGCGCAGGGTGGCCGCCACGCGGTCGCCGCGCCGCAAAAGTTGTTCTGTCAGCCCCCGGCCGAGGCCCGCTGAGGTGCCGGTAATAAACCACGTTTTCATGCGGAGTTGCTTTAAAAAAGTACTCCGCAAAGGTCCGAGCCCACGCAGCGGGCTCACTGACGATTTTCCAACCAATACTGACCCGAATCAAACCTGGCGCAGCTGCGAGGGCGTGTGCTGGGTGTGGCGGCGAAAAAACTGCGTGAAGTGCGTCGGCTCCTCGAAGCCTAGGCAGTAGCTGATGTCGGCGATGGGCCAGTCAGTGTGCAGCAGCAGGGCGCGCGCTTCCTGCACCAGGCGCTCGGCCAGCAGCTGGGTGGTCGAACTGCCGGTTTCCGCTTTCAGCGCGCGGCTCAGGTAGTTGACGTGCACCGCCAGCCGGTCGGCAAACGCCTGGGCCGTGCGCAGCTCCACCCGCTGAGCCGATGTAAAAATGGGAAACTGCCGGGACAGTAAGTCCTGAAAGGCGGTAGCCAGCCGGGCGCTGGCCGTAGTGCCGCGTACCGCGGCGGCGGGCATCAGCTTCTGCGCTTCATACACGCAGGTCATCAGGTAGTGAAAGAGCAGCTCGTATTTGTGGGGGTAGGGCGAATCCTGTTCGGCCAGCATTTTGGTGAAGAAAGGCTCAAAATCAACCTTTTGCGCTGCGGTCAGATAAAAGAACGCGGGCTCGTGCGGAGCAAAAACCGGCAGGTCGCCGGGGTGCAGGCGGGTGTGCGTAGGCAGAAAATCGGCGGTAAAGAGGCAGCAGTAACCGTAGGTCGTGGCGCCATTCAGCTCCCAGCTGTAGGGCTGGTGCGTGTCGGTAAAAACCAGGGCAAACTGCCCGGCCGCCAGGTGCCGCTGCTGGTCAGCGTAGTGATAAGTAGCCGGCCCGGTGGCTGCGGCCAAAGTTATTTTGTAAAAATCCTTGCGGCTGAAAACCGCCGACGGCACCGCATCAGCGCAGAAGTCCTCCAGCCGGTACACCGTGAAGTGCCCGCCACTATGCAGGCTGCCCGGTGGCCGCAGCCCTACTTTAGTCGGCGTATAAAAATCTGCCAGGGTCTGTGCGTGAATCATACCAGTCAAACAATCTTCGTCCACAAAATCCGTAAAATCCGCGCCAATCAGTGTCCCTATTGGTTCAGGATTAGCCGAAACGTCGTGCCCTTACCCACCTCGCTACTCTTCACGTAGAGGCGACCCTGGTGGTAGTTTTCGATGATGCGGCGGGCCAGCGCCAGACCCAGCCCCCAGCCACGCTTCTTGGTGGTGTAGCCGGGTAGGAACACGCTTTCGAGCTTGTTTTTGGGAATGCCCTTGCCCGTGTCGGTGATGTCGATGGCTACTTGCGGGGGCGATACGCGGCGCGTCCACCAGCGGCGGCGCGGCTTCACGCGGCGCAGCCGCAGCGTGATGGACCCGCGCCCGTCCATCGCGTCCACGGCGTTTTTACAGATATTTTCCACTACCCAGTCAAACAGCGGCACGTTGATGCAGGCCGGCGTGTCGAGCGGCAGCTCGGTTTCGATGCTGAACTTGACCTTGCGCGACACGCGGGCTTCGAGGTAGGCGATGGCGTTGCGGGTGGTGAGGTAGAAGTTCTCGGCCTTGAGCACCGGCACCGAGCCAATGTTGCTGAAGCGCTCCGTGATAATTTCCAGGCGCTTGATATCCTTGCCCAACTCCTCCACGATGGGCTCGTCGTGAAAGCGCTCACTCTCGCGCAGGTAGCTCTGCCAGCCCACCAGTGAGCTGAGGGGCGTGCCCAGCTGGTGCGCGGTTTCCTTGGCCAAGCCCACCCACACGCGGTTTTGCTCAGCCCGCCGCGAGTAGCTGAACGAGATATAAGCCATCACGGCCAGCGAGGCGATAACCCCAAGCTGCACCAAGGGGTAGGTGCGCAGCTGCCGCAGCAGCAGCGAATCCTGGTAAAAAACGTAGTTGCGACTGCCCCCGGCCAGCTCAATCACGATGGGCGGGTGGCGCCGCTGCATCTCCAGCAGCACGGCGTTCATCTTGCGAACCGAGTCGGCCTCCGGGAGGTTTGTGCCCAGCCCCAGGTTACGGGCGTCAATAATATTTTTTTCGCCATCCGTCAGAATAACCGGAATGGTAGTGTTGGCCTCAATAATCTGCTCCTGCAAAAATTGCAGATTTTTTGTGTCCTCCGTATTGATAAGATAGCGCAGCGTTTTGGCGTACAAATCAATCTGGTGCTGCTCGCGCTCGGAGAGGCGCTGCACGAGGATGTTGGTGTACACGACGGTAGCCCCGGCAATAAGCAGCGCAAACAGCAGCACCAGCAGCTTGATACGGGATTTTTGGTCGTAGAGGGGAGGAAGCATAGAGAACACAAAGGTCGGCCCCGGCGCCCGGAGAGTAATCACCCATCTTTAACGAGTAAAAGAGACACTTCATATACTAGCCGGGCCGGCCGAACCCAATTGAGGCTTCGCCTGTTTTTTAAGGACCATTATTTGTGAAGTAATTTTACTGGCCGACCCTGAGCCGGCCCGTGTTATGTCCCATCCTTTTAAGGCAGTTAGTTTATCCTATCGTAATGCCCCGCTTGCCATTCGCGAGCTGTTGGCCCTGGATGAAACCGCCTGCCGCCGTTTTTTGCAGCAGCTGCGCACCGAGCTGCACCTGAGCGATGTGCTGGTGCTGAGCACCTGCAACCGAACCGAAATTTACTACGCGCACGACGACGACTATTCGGCCGCCATTATTCGGGCGTTGGGCGAGCTCAAGGGCCGGGCCGATGCGCTGAACTTCGCGCCTTATTTCGACCTGTTTGCCGAAGCGGAGGCTGCCATGCGCCATCTGTTTGAAGTAGCGCTGGGCCTCGATGCGCAGGTAGTGGGCGACAGGCAGATTATCAACCAGGTAAAGCACGCCTACCAGTGGACGGCCGATGCCGACGCGGCTGGCCCGTTCCTGCACCGTTTGCTGCACACTATCTTCTTCGCCAATAAGCGCGTGCAGCAGGAAACCAGCTTCCGCGATGGGGCGGCGTCGATGAGCTACGCGGCCCTGGAGCTGGTAGAGGAGCTCACGGCCGACGTGGCCAGCCCGCGCGTGCTGGTAGTGGGCCTGGGCGAAATCGGGAGCGACGTGTGCCGCCATTTGGCCGATAGCAAGTCGTTTGCCAGCGTCACGCTCTGCAACCGCACCCGCGCCCGCGCCGAAGAGCTGGCCGCCGAGTTTGCCCCCGGCTGCCTGCGCATCGCCGACTTCGAGCAGCTGCGCTTGGCCTTGCGCGACGCTGACGTGGTTATCTCATCCATCAACCTCGAAATACCCTTCTTCACCCGCGACCTGGTGGCCAACCTGGACGTGCTGAGCTACAAGTTCTTCATCGACCTGGCTGTGCCGCGCTCCGTGGCCGCCGATGTGGAGCAGGTGCCCGGCGTGCTGGTCTATAATGTCGATGCTATCCAGAGCAAGGCCTCGGCCGCGCTGGAGCAGCGCTTGGCGGCCGTGCCTCTGGTGCAGGCCATCATCGTCGAGAGCCTGCACGACTTCAGCGACTGGAGCCGCGAGATGCTGGTGTCGCCGCTCATTCAGCGCATGAAGGCGGGCCTGGAGCAGCTGCGCCAGCAAGAGCTGGAGCGCTTCCAGAAAAAGGCTACCCCCTCCGAAGTGAAGCTGCTGGATGATGCCACCCGCGCCTTTATGCAGAAAGTGCTGAAGCAGCACGTGCTGAGTCTGAAAGCCGCTTGCCGCCGCGACGAGGCCGAGCAGCTACTGCCGCTGCTGACCGATATTTTTGACCTGGAGCACCAGTCCGTAACGGCTTAGCACCGCGGCCTACCCCCATTAAAAATGCCCCTCTACAGCCCGAAGGCACTAGGGGGGCATTTTTTAATGGGGCAGCGTTTTCTATTCCCTACCCCCACCTCCCAGGCTAAAGCCGGGGTAGTGTAAGTAAGGAAAAAAGATTATATGGCAAGCCAAGCAATTTTCATGAAGGCAACAGCCCTCGGCCACTAAAGCGGCCAGGGGCTGTCCCGGTTGGTTTTAGATGTGGGTGGAGTAATCCTCCAGGGTATCAATGATTTTCATGAGCTGCGGAACCGCGAGCGCGTAATAAATCTTGGTACCTACTTTGCTCGATTTCAGCACGCCACGGTCCTTCAGTGTGATGAGGTGCTGGGAGGCAATGGCCTGAGGAATATCAAGGGCCTGGTAGATTTCAGTCACCGACATCTGGTGCTCTTTGCCTTTGGTCTTGCCGAGCAAGTCAACAATGGCGAGGCGCTTGGGATGCGAAAGCACCTTAAGCATGGCGGCGGCACGTTCCAACTGGTCCGCGTCAACGCGGGAATGCAATGGTTTCATGATAACTCTTAGTTGAGAAATGGTAGAAGAAGAGATAGAAGAGTGAAGCCGCCTCTCTATTCCTAGAGAATTGGTGTCGCAAAGTAAACTATAGAATACCATTGTACACTATTTGAGGGACATAAAATAACGGCACCGTAAAATCGTTAAAACCCTTGTGGAAGTGCAATTTATTGCGCTACAGCGCTGTTTGGCACTTTTTTCATTTTTTTCAGAACCCTTTTGAGGCGAAAAATTTTTTGAAAAATATTCCACGGTAACTGCTTATGAATGAATAGTGAAAGCAAATCTCCTATTGAAGAGCTTCTAATTCACTCCGAATTCACTTCAGATTAGGCTGAACGGTAGAATTCATGACCTGTAGCACCACCAACAGGGGGAAGCGCTTTTCGTAAGTGTAGGCAAACTGGGTATTGTTGTCCTTTTTTGAAGCTGGTGGAGAAGCCGGCCCACAAACCCTGGCCCTGGCGCAAGCCTTGAGCAAGCTGGGTTCCCTACCCCCCCCTGCTGATTTGAAACCTGCCCTACTACTGGCTCCTTAGCGAATGGAATTCCCCCCTTTTCTGCATCGTCAGGTGCTTGGCAATGAGCTGTATGAGTACGTTATTGCCGCCATTATTCTGCTGCTGGGTGCCTTTTTGAACCGGGTGCTGTCGCGGTTGCTGAGTAAAGGAATATTCCGGCTGACCAAGCGCTACACGGCCGGCGTAACCGAAGACGAGCTGCACGACCTGCTGATTCAGCCGCTGGGCGCACTCCTTGCTATGGCTTCTTTTTACCTGGCTTTTAGCGTGTTGCGCTATCCGCTGCCGCCGCTGGCGGTAGTGGGGGTAGAACCCTGGCCCAAGGTGCTGCTGCTGGGCCTGTTTCACCTGGGCGTCATTGGTACCATCGTGTGGGTGATTTTGCGGCTCGTCGATTTTGCGCTGCTGGTGGTGCAGCGTCGGGCCGAGCTGATGGCCGCCAGCGGCGTGCGCCGGCTCGACAGCCAGTTTCTGCCCTTCGCCAAAGACTTGCTGAAAGTATTTATCGTTGTTATCGGGCTGCTGATAGCGCTGGGGCAGGTATTTGGGGTAAATGTGACGGCCCTGATTGGCGGCCTGGGCATTGGCGGCCTGGCGGTGGCGTTCGCGGCTAAGGAAAGCCTGGAAAACCTGCTGGCTTCGTTCACCATCTTCCTCGACCAGCCCTTTGGAGTGGGCGACCTCGTGACGGCGGGCAGCGTGAGCGGCACGGTGGAAAAAATTGGCTTTCGCAGCACGCGCCTGCGCACGGCCGAGAAAAGCTACCTCACGGTGCCTAATAAAAGCATGATTGACAAGCCGTTGGATAACCTGAGCCTGCGCACGGCCCGGCGCGTCGGCTTCACGCTGCTCTTTGACCACAAGACGACCAGTGACCAGCTCCAGGCCATTATTCAGGAGTCGGTGGCGGCGATAGCGGCGCACCCGCTGGTGACCAAAGACGTGCAGATGAAGTTTAGCAGCATCACGCCCAATGGCAAGGAAGTGACGGTGCAGTACTTCGTAGAAACCACGAGCTATGACGAATACCTCGACACCAAGGAGGAGCTTAATTATTGCCTGGTGCAGGCCACCGAGCACCAGGGCGGCCTTTTTGCCACCGCCAATATTTCGCCGGCGGTGCCCGCGGCGTAGCCTGGACCCGCAAGCCCAGACGGCGGCCGGCGGGTACTTTTGCCGCCCTTAGCTGTTACCTACCAATGTCTGAAACGCTTTTCCTGACGCCCGGCCTGAACCGGGCCGCCCACTACGCCGAGCTCTACCCCCAGCTCGCAGCCCTGACGAACGCTGAGCCCGACCAAACGGCCAACCTGGCCAACACCGCCGCCGCGCTACGGCAGGCGTTCGGTTTTTTTTGGGTCGGCTTTTATGTGGTGAAAGGCGATGAGCTAGTGCTCGGGCCGTTTCAGGGGCCGATTGCCTGCACCCGCATCCGGCGGGGGCGCGGGGTGTGCGGCACCAGCTGGGCCGAGGCCCGCACGGTGCTGGTGCCCGACGTGGAGGCCTTTCCGGGCCACATTGCCTGCAGCTCCGACTCAAAATCGGAACTAGTCGTGCCGGTGCTCAAAAATGGCGCGGTAGTGGCCGTGCTGGACGTGGATAGCGACCAGCTGGACGACTTCGACGCCGCCGACCAGGCTGGCTTGGAGCGCCTGATGCAGCTGGCCGCCGCGTGGTTTTAACGCCTTGCCGCGGTAGGAGGGGGGTAGGGAAGTAGTAAACTAAGCATAACCAAAAGATAATGGAAAGCACTGATTTAGTAATCCCTACCCCCCCTCAGGAGTCCCAAGCCGAGCCGCTGGTAGTGATGGGTGGCGGCCTGGTGGGCTCGCTGCTTACACTGTACCTGGCGCGGCGCGGGCACCCGGTGCAGGTGTTCGAGCGCCTGCCCGACCCGCGCCGGCAAGGCCTGGCGGGCGGGCGCTCCATCAACCTGGCGCTGTCGGACCGCGGGTGGCGCGGCCTGGCGGGGGTAGGGGTGGTGGAGGACATCCGGCAGGTGGGGATTCCGATGTACCGGCGCGTGATGCACGACGGGGCGGGCGCGCTCACTTTTCAGCCCTACGGCCAGGAAAACCAGGCCATTTACTCCATCAACCGCGGCAGCCTCAACTGCACCCTGCTCGACCTGGTGGAGCAGGAGCCGCGCGTGCAGGTCACCTTTGGCCAGAAGCTGACGCAGCTTGACCTGCCCGGCCGCCGCCTGCACCTGCAGGATGTAGCCAACCACCGCGAGTACGAGGTAGCCTACGAGCGCCTGTTTGGGGCCGATGGAGCTTTCTCGGCAGTGCGCGGGGCCTTGCAGCGCACCGACCGCACCGACTATTCGCAGCAGTACTTAGAATACGGCTACAAGGAATTGACCATCGCGGCGGGCGAGGGGGGTAGCTGGAAGCTGGAGAAAAACGCGCTGCACATCTGGCCGCGCGGTAATTTTCTGATGATTGCCCTGCCCAACCTCGACGGCTCATTCAACGCCACGCTGTTCTTTCCTTATGAGGGCGATAAGTCCTTCGCAGCGCTGCAAACGCCGGCCGAAGTGGCTGATTTCTTTCAGGTTACCTTTCCCGATGCGATGCCGCTGATGCCGCAGCTCACGGACGAGTTTTTTGACCACCCCACGGGCTCGCTCGTTACTATTCGCTGCTTTCCGTGGGCCTATCACGATACGGTGCTGCTGCTCGGCGACGCGGCGCACGCCATTCTGCCCTTCTATGGCCAGGGCATGAACGCGGGCTTTGAGGACTGCACCGTGCTCAACCAGCTCCTGGAGCAGCACGGCGAGGCTAACTGGGATAAAGTGATGGATGAGTTTGAGCACCAGCGCAAACCCAACACCGACGCGATGGCCGACCTGGCCCTCTACAACTTCGTGGAGATGCGCGACCGCGTGGCCGACCCGCGCTTTTTGTTGCAAAAGCGCCTCGAAAGCAAAATTGCCGCCCAATATCCCGGCCAGTGGGTGCCGCTGTACTCGCGCGTCACGTTCTCACCCGACACCTCGTATGCCGACGCCTGGGCCGCCGGCCAGCGCCAGGAAGCCATCATGGCGCGCCTCATGCCGCTTATTGAGACGGAGGCTGACTACGACAAGCCGGAGACGCAGGAACTGGTGCGGCAGGCCATGACGGCGTAAATAAAATGCCTGTCATTGCGAGCGTAACGAAGTGAAGCGCGGCAATCTTTCCTAATCGTCGGGGTAGTAGCCCTAACGCCAAGGAAAGATTGCCGCGCTTCACTTCGTTACGCTCGCAATGACAAACTGCGCCTGCGCCTACCCCCTGCTTACGGCGCAACCGTAATCGTGCGCGTCACCGAGTTGTACGGCCCCGGAATCATGGTGCCGCTGCTGTCAACCAGTTCCAGCTTGATGGTGGCCTGGCCGGCGGGGAGGCCTTCCATCATGTAGGGCAGCCACTGATCGAGCATGAACTCGGTGCCGTTGATAGTGGCGCGCACCTTGTTGCCATCGGGGGCCAGCGTGGTGTTTACGAGGTAAAAATCGAGCATAATCTTCTGCGCGTCCTTCCCAGAATACGTGTCCTTGGGGCGGCTGTAGAAGAGAGCCGGGGCTTTGGTATCAAAAGCCATCGGGGCGGTGCCGGCGGCGGGCGTGCCCACCGTGATGGTGCGCAGGTCATACGCCCCTTTGTGTTTCAGGCTCTCGTGATACGAGCGCGACAGGAACGACAGGATAACGTGCTGGCCATCGGCAATGGGCTCGGTAAACTTGGTGTCGTAGTGCGCCGTGTAGGGCTGGTCGTCCACGATGAGGTGAATGTGCTGGCCCTTCATCGAGTTAGCCATTTGCATGGCGTGGTCGCTGGCCGTCATGTTGGTCAGCTGGAAGTTGGTGAGGCTATAGGAAAACGCGACCGGGCTGGGCACCGTGGAGCCAGCCACGGGGCTGTTGAGCTGCAATTGAGCCGTCGGAAACTTGGGCGAGTCATCGAAGGGCGTGAGCGTGATGCCGCCCTTCGACTGCACTTGGCCGGCGGGGGTAGTCGAGTTGGTTTGAGCCCCTAGCGAGGAGGTGCGGTTGGCCGGGGCCTTGGTGCTTTCGGCTGGCTGCGAGGTGCTGCAGCTGGCCAGCAGAGCCAGGGCGCTGAATGCCAGCGGGCCAGTAAGCGAAACAATAGGGAGCTTCATGTGAAAGAGAATGAAAGGGCAAGGGTAAGTGCTGAGTACGAATGTAGGCGGCTTTTGGGTTTTGTACTAACTTCGCGGTAGGTAACTACTGGTTGCTGCTGGCTGGCCAGGCCGGCGCTGGGGCCTTGCGCCACCAGCCGCCGGCCCGACCCGCTACCAGTGGTTAACCCTCCATAATCAGCAAGTAACCAACCCCTACT
The DNA here is from genome assembly GCA_001596155.1 of Hymenobacter psoromatis. Classification (NCBI taxonomy): domain Bacteria; kingdom Pseudomonadati; phylum Bacteroidota; class Cytophagia; order Cytophagales; family Hymenobacteraceae; genus Hymenobacter; species Hymenobacter psoromatis. The sequence goes on from CP014771.1 coordinate 3,482,313, forward strand.
TCGTATGGCTGATAACCTGCCTGACCACATTCCCTCGCTCGACCTGGCCGACTTCCGCTCGGGCGACCCCGCTCGCAAAGCCAAGTTTGTGCAGGAACTGGGCGAAGCCTACCAGAGCATTGGCTTCATCGCCCTCAAAAACCACGGCCTGAACGAGGTGCAAACCAAGGAACTGTATGCCGACGTGCAGCAGTTTTTCCAGCTGCCCGACGCGGCCAAGCAAACCTACGAGAACCCCGCCCTGGCCGGTCAGCGCGGCTACATCAGCAAGGGTAAGGAGCACGCCAAGGGCCGCAACACCGGCGACCTGAAGGAATTTTACCACGTGGGCCAGGAAGTGCGGGATGAAACTGACCCCGTGCGCCACGACTACCCCGCCAACATCTGGCCCGCCGAAGTGCCCCGCTTCGAGGCCAGCACCATGCGCGCCTACCGCACCCTGGAGGCCGCCGGCCAGGACGTGCTGCGCGCCATCGCGCTGTATTTGAAATTGCCCGAAAATTATTTCGATGACAAGGTGAAGAATGGCAACTCCATCCTGCGACCTATCCATTATTTTCCCATCGAAGACCCCGACGCGGTGCCCGCCGATGCCGTGCGCGCCGCCGAGCACGGCGATATCAACCTCATTACCCTGCTGATGGGGGCCAGCGCCGACGGCCTGCAAGTGAAGCGCCGCGACGGCGAGTGGATTGCCATCACGGCCCTCCCCGACCAGATTGTGGTGAACGTGGGCGACATGCTCCAGCGCCTCACCAACGGCGTGCTCCGCAGCACCATTCACCGCGTGGTGAACCCCGCCCGCGAAAAGATGAACACCTCGCGCTACAGCATTCCGTTCTTCATGCACCCGCGCTCTGAGATGAGCCTGGCCGCCCTACCCCACCTCGTGACGGCCGACAACCCCAAGAAGGAAGCCGACATCACGGCCGGCGAGTTTTTGAACGAGCGGCTGATTGAGCTGGGGCTGAAGAAGTAGCTTGCTGCTTTCCTGAGTAAGGACTACCCGGCTGCCCCGTGCGGCCGGGTGTTTTTTTGTCCTGGCTGGCTTGAATGGCATAACTTGCGAGCCATGAATACCAAGGAAAGCCTCGCCGACTATTGCCGATTGGCTGGCCGCCCCTGGCCCGCCGCCAGCCCGATAGCCGCCTACCGCCTGGAGCCGGGCACCAGCCGGGCGGCGGCGTTTCCGCACATCCGGCGCGATTTCTATAAAGTGAAACTGGTGCGCGGGGCGAGTGGTGTGCTGCGCTACGGCGACCAGCAGGTGGCGGTGCGAGGCGACGCGCTGCTGCTGGTGAACCCGCGGCTACCGTATTCCTGGGAGCCGGTCGGCCCGCCCTACGTGGGCTACGTTTGTTTGTTTACCGAGCAGTTTATTACGCCGCACCTCAAAACGGCCGGCGTGGCGCACGCGCCGCTGTTCCGGGCCGGCGCGGTGCCGGTGCTGCCGCTGCTACCGGAAGAAGCCGACCGCCTCGGCCGGCTGTTTGAGCAATTGCTGGCCGAGCTAGATTCGGAGTACGTGGGCCGCTACGAGCTGGCTAGCAGCTACCTGCACGTAATTTTGCACGAGCCGCTGAAGCGGCTGCCTACCCCCGCGCCGCCGCCTGGCACGGCCGCCGCCCGCCTCAGTGCCCGCTTCGCGGAGCTGCTGGAGCGGCAGTTTCCGCTGGCCTCGCCCCACCAGACGCTGGCGCTGCGCCAGGCCGGGGAGTACGCCCGGCAGCTCGGGGTACACGCCAACCACCTGAATAAAGCCCTGAAGCAGACAACCGGCCAAATTACTACTGACTACCTGGCCGCCCGGCTGGCCGATGAGGCGCGGGCGCTGCTGCACCACAGCGACTGGACGCTGGCCGAAATCGGCTATTGCCTGGGCTTCGAGCACCCGACCAATTTTGCCGCTTTTTTCAAAAAGCAGACCGGCCAGCCCCCGCTGGCGTACCGGCGGCAGGGGCGCGTATTGGCAGCAGCAATTGCTTGATTGGCATTCGGCGCGCGGGGCGGGGGTAGCGGACCTTTGCGCCGTTCAATAACCCTTAAAAACATGGATGCTATCACGGGAAAAGTAATTGTCATTACGGGGGCCAGCAGCGGCATTGGCGAGGCCACGGCCCTGCTGCTGGCCGGGCGCGGGGCCAAGGTAATCCTGGGAGCCCGCCGCCAGGAGCGGCTCGAAGCCTTAGTGGCGCGCATCGCGGCGGCGGGCGGCGAAGCGGCCTGCCTGCCCACCGACGTGCGCCAGCGCGCCGACCTGGAAAAGCTGGTAGCCCTGGCCCGCGAGCGGTTTGGCCGGCTCGACGTGTTGGTTAGCAACGCCGGGGTGGGCCTGATTTCGCGGTTTGACGAGCTGCGGGTGGCAGATTGGGAGCAGATGATTGACGTGAACCTGAAAGGGATGCTCTATGGTATCGCGGCCGCGCTGCCGGTATTTCGGCAGCAGGGCACGGGTCACTTCGTCAACGTAATATCTACGGCCGGGCTGCGCATTGTGCCGCAGCAAGGCGTGTATGCCGGCACCAAGAATGCCGTGCGCACCATTGCCGAGGCGCTGCGCCAGGAGGCCGGCCCTACGTTGCGCGTCACCAACGTGTCACCGGGTTTCGTGCGCACCGACTTTGCCGAAGCTACCCCCAATCCCGAGCAGCGAGCCGCCATCCTGGCTAAGCGCGACCAGCTGGCCATCGGCCCCGAGGCCATTGCCCGCGCCATTGCCTTCGCCATCGAGCAGCCCGCCGACGTGGAGGTGGGCGATATCGTGGTGCGGCCCACGGCGCAGGATTGAGCGGAGCGAGCTGTTAAAAGCAACTCGTAGTAGTACTCCTCGCTTTATCTTCGGTGCGCCTACCCCCCGCGCCGTGCCTGACCAGTCCTCGTCCTACCCCGACTTCCCAGCCCTGCTGGCCCCGTTGCGGCGGGCGGGTAGGCGGATGCGCCGGACGCGCAACTTCGTGTTTCTCAAAGACGTGGCGGGGCTAGCATGCACGGCTTTCGGCGGGCCGCAGGCGCACCTGGCCATGATGCTGCGGCTGCTGGTGCGCAAGCGCCAATACCTCACGGCCGAGGAATTGCTGGAATTGCAGGCCCTCTGCGCGTTGCTGCCCGGCCCCACTTCGACCCAAACCATGACGGCCATCGGCTTTCGGCTGGGCGGGCCTAATCTGGCCTACCTCACGCTGCTGGTCTGGTGCTTCCCGTCGGTCGCGCTCATGACTTTAGCGGGGCTGCTGCTCACGCACTTCGACACGGCTTTTACGGGGCGGCTGGTGCAGTTCGTGCAGCCGGTGGCAGTGGGCTTCGTGGCGTTTTCGGCTTATCGCATCGCGGAGAAAGTCATCCATACCAAAACGGCGGTGGCCCTGCTGGTGGCCGCCGCGATGGTGGCCTATTTCTTCCAATTGCCGGGCGTGCTGCCGCTGCTGCTGCTGGCCGGCGGGGCCGTCACCACGCTGCGCTACCGCAAGCACGCCGTGGTGCAAAACAAAAAGCCCATCCGGGTGGAGTGGGCCAACGGCGCGCTGTGGCTGGGTATTTTCCTGCTGGCGGCGCTGCTGGGGCACTACACGCACCTGCTGCCGGTGCGGTTGTTCGAGAATTTTTACCGCAACGGCTCGCTGGTTTTCGGCGGCGGGCAGGTGCTGGCTCCGCTGCTTTTCGCCGAGTTCGTGGAGTACAAGCACTACCTCACGGGTCCCGAATTCCTCTCTGGCCTGGGCTTGGTGCAGGCGTTGCCGGGGCCTAATTTTTCGTTCGCTTCCTACATCGGCGCGCTGGCCATGCGGCCGGCGGGGGGGGTAGGGCCGCAGCTGCTGGGCGCGCTGGTGGGCGCGGTGGGCATCTTCCTGCCGGGCGTGCTGCTGATATTTTTCGTCATCCGCTTCTGGGACGGCCTGCGGCAATACCGCGTGGTGAAAGCCTCCCTGGAAGGCGTGAATGCCGTGAGCGCCGGCCTGGTTTGCGCCGCCGCACTGCTGCTCTACCACCCGCTGCCCGACCGTCTCCTACCCCTGCCCGGCGCACTGGCCGCCTGGCATCTGCCGCTGAATCCGCTACTGGTGGGTGCCACGTTTCTGCTGCTGCTCTGGGAGAGGGTGCCGGGCGTGGCGATAGTGGGGGCGGCGCTGCTGGCGGGGGCATTGGTGCGGTAGGCGCGGGAACGGAACGAGTTGATGAAAAGGAGCCCCGCCACGATTTAACCTTTCCTGCTGTTCAACTTATGTTTAAGTCAATCAGCCTTATTCTCCTGGCAGTAGGAGTTGGTGCCTGCGGAAAGCGGCCAGATAAGGTAGACATGGCAACTGTCTTGGCTCATAAATTAAGCGCTAATAAGCAATTGGCCAGCTTTAGCTTTTGCAATGACGTACCGCTGGTTTGGGATAGTATTCTGGTTGTAAAACCCTACTGCCCGGCCGGAGAGATAAAGAAATTTGGCGTGAAAAACTACGCGAATACCAAAGATTTCGTCAGCAACCAAGGTGTTGATGATGCTAACTGCACGCTCCTCTTCCTGAAAAACCAGACCTGCGTGGGCTACAGCGTAGTCCCGAGAGCCATCGTTGACTTGGCAGACCTGCCTAATGAAAAGGATTCAGGCGTTAGCCTGATAACCAAAGCGAATTGCTTGAAAAAGCTGCGCTTCGATAAAACCCACGAGTTTGTCAAGATGGTTGATTAGAAACTCCTAACCATTACTCACCGATTCGTAATCTCCACATACGCATTGCCCGTCACGGGCTGGCCATTGTGCGTGCCGGTCACCTTGCACATGCCTTCCCAATAGTACATAGTAAAGGCGTGGAAGAAGCGCAGGGCCAATTCTTGCTGCGGTACCAGGGGCTCTACCACGAGGTCGTAGCCCTGGGCGGGCACCTGCACGCGCCACTTGGCGGGGTATTTCTTCCTGGATTTCGGGCTGGTCCAGTACGTGAGGGGCGTCAGCGTGAAGTCGTTGCCGCTGAGGTGGGTGTTCTGATTATCGGCCGAGAAGTAGGAACCGTTGTTGAGCCGCTGGTCGGTTTCGGAATTGCGCAGCGTGTTGAGCATCAGCTCGGCGCGCGGCTCGTTGAGCTGGATGCTGAGCCAGTCCCAGCCCACGCCCTTGCTCACGATGCTGGTGCAGTTCCACTGGCGGTCATACCACAGCTCGCCCGTTACCTGGTGGGTCTGGCCGGCCACCATGAGGGTGCCCGTGGTGGCCAGGCGGGGGTAGGAATAATAGCCCGCCGAGATGCCCTGGCCGTAGTTTTCGTAGCCCGTGCCGCCGTGCAGCAGCACCGGCTTGGTGGGCGTGGTGCGCAGGTTGAGGGCGTAGCCGGCGTTCTTTTTGCCGGTGAAAGCGGCTTGCAGCTGGTAGGTGCCCTCCTGCCCGCCAAACTTCCAGACCTGCCCATCTTTGCGCTCGCGCAGGCGCACGGGCAGCGAGTCGGTGAGCAGGCGCGGCAGCTTGCCGAGCTTGTAGTCGTAGTTGAATTTCTGGCCCTTGGGGTCGGTAATGGCCACGTTCACCATCTGGTAGTCGCTCTTACCATCCTTCAGGTTGAAGTGAAAAAAGACGTACTCGATGCCGAATTCCTCGCCCGTGGTCTGGTCGCGCAGGTGGCCGGTGAGGTACCACCATTCCAGCGAGTTCTTGGGGTGCACGGCCTCGTCGCGGGGCAATTCGGCGCGGGTGGCGGTGGGGTTGAAGCGGGTAGTCGGAACCGGCTTGAAGGTGGAGCAGGCCGAAACGAGCAGCGTCAGCAGCAGGGCCAGGGGTAGTCGCGTCATACCCCGGCACAAGGGTTTTGGGGCGCGAAAAGTTTGGTGAAAACGCCGCTACTAGCCAAACCAGCGCAAAGCCCGCAGTTTTGGGAAGAAGCCGCCGTAGGGCTTGGCCGGGACGATTATTCGGCCAAGCGTAGTGTGGCTAGGTCTAAGCAGGAATTTCACCTTTTCACTTTTCCTCTTACCCCCAATAATCTTAATCACGGTTTCGTACCCGACGTAAACCGCTATCAGCTCCAGGCGTTGACCGTTAGGCAATACCGTTAGCTCAAACTTCCCGTCTTTATCAGAAAAGGCCCCTAGCTGCGTGCCCTTTATCGTCACCATAACATAGGGCACTGGCTGATGAGTTTCGGTATCTACTGCCACGCCGCGTATCCGAATGGAGTCGGCCGCCGGGCGTTTCGCCAGCGGGCCGGCTGACCCCGCAGCCGTTTGGAAGCGCAGTTTATCCAACGAACCTGGCAGCTTAGCATGCGTCGTAGCCGAAGCCACCGGCACCCGCGCCGCCGCTTTCGGAAGCAGCAGGGCGCTTAGGCTGCTGGCCGTTAGCAGGGCGCTTAGCCAGCCCCGCCAGCGGGGGCGGGCAGCGGCCGGGGGTAGGGCTGGGGCGAGCTGCGCCGTTCGCAAGCGGCCGCAAATGGCCCGGCCGTTTGCCTGGTGCAGATAGGCCAGGATTTCGGCCGGCGATTGCTGGGTGAAGTCCACTACTTCCGTCTGGCACTGGGCGCAGTGGCGGCCAGCGCTGGTAGGCATCATGGCTTCCCAGCTCGCCGGGCAGGGGGTAGGGAGGTGAACGACGGTGGGGCGCTGATTCATAAAGCGAAAGTTAAGAGCTGCTGTCCCTGCCGATGCCGCACCGCGCTCAATTGCACACGGCCCGGCCGTATCTTGGCCGTTTACTAGTTTGCGCGCCCAATCTTTCCCTGGCCGAATGCCCCCCACCACAAACTCGCTCTTTCGCCGCAAAACCATTGCGTCTATCCTGGCCAACCCACCCGCCGATGCCGAGGGCCACGGCGGCACCGGCGGCGGCCTGGCCCGCCACCTCACCGTGCGCGACCTCACTGGCCTCGGCATCGCGGCCATCATCGGGGCCGGCATCTTTTCCACCATCGGCCAGGCCAGTCTGAATGGTGGGCCGGCCGTGTCGCTGCTGTTCGTGTTCACGGCCATTGCCTGCGCGTTCTCGGCCTTGTGCTACGCGCAGTTCGCGGCCACCATTCCGGTCAGCGGCTCGGCCTATACTTACGCCTACACCTCGTTTGGCGAGCTGGCGGCCTGGATTATCGGCTGGGCGCTCATCATGGAATATGCGGTGGGCAACATCGTGGTGGCCATTTCGTGGAGTGACTACTTCACCGGCCTGCTCGACAGCGTGGGCCTGCACATTCCGCGCTGGCTCACGATGGGCACCCAAAGCGCCCACGCCGGCTACGAGGCCGTGCTGGCCCTCATGCAAGCCGGCAAGCCGCTGGCCGCCGCCACGCCCGCCCAGCTCGATGCCTACTATGCCTGGACCAACGCCCCGGAGCTGTTCGACGGCCTGCGGCTGGCCGTCGATTTGCCGGCCTTCGGCATCACGGTCGCCATCACGGCGCTCGTCTATGTAGGCATCAAGGAGAGCAAAAACGCGTCTAACTTCCTGGTATTGCTGAAGCTGACCGTGGTGGCGGTGGTTATCGCGGTGGGCGTGTTCTACGTGAAGCCCGAAAACTGGCACCCCTTCGCCCCCAACGGCATGGGCGGCGTGCTCAAGGGCGTGTCGGCCGTTTTCTTCGCCTACATCGGCTTCGATGCCATCTCGACCACCGCCGAGGAGTGCAAAAATCCACAGCGCGACCTGCCCAGGGCCATGATGTGGGCGCTCATTATTTGCACCGTGCTCTACGTTATTATCACGCTGGTGCTCACCGGCATGGTCTCCTATAAAGAGCTGGGGGTAGGCGACCCGCTTTCCTTCGTGTTTGCCAAGGTGGGCCTGCCCCGGTTCTCGGGCCTGGTGGCGGTGAGCGCGGTCTTTGCGATGGCCTCGGTGCTGCTGGTGTTCCAGTTGGGCCAGCCGCGCATCTGGCTCACCATGAGCCGCGACGGTCTCCTACCCCCCGTCTTCGCCCGCATCCACCCCAAGTTCCACACGCCCTCGTTCAGCACCATCGTCACGGGGATTTTCGTGGGCGTGCCGGCCTTGTTTCTGAACATGGATTTGGTGGTCGATTTGACCAGCATCGGCACGCTGTTCGCCTTCGCCCTGGTGTGCGGCGGCATCCTCATCATCGACCCCTACGGCAAGTCCGACGCCCGCTTCACGGTGCCCTACATCAGCGGGCGCTGGCTGATACCGGCGCTGCTGCTGGGGGCCGGCTGGCTGCTGTGGCGCTACGACCACGACACCATCACCACGCTCATCAGCGACGTGGATGGCACCACCGCCCGCCGCACCGGCGCGGGCTACTACGGCATCTTCCGCCACCAGATTCCCTACCTGGTGTTCATCCTCGCCTCGCTGGCCATCATGGTCGTCACGTTCCAAAAGAAGCTCTCGCTGCTGCCGGTGCTGGGCCTGCTCACCAATCTCTATTTAATGACGCAGCTGGGGATTAATAACTGGACGATGTTCCTGATTTGGCTGCTGATTGGACTGGCGATTTACTTCACGTATGGCTACAAGCACTCGCGGCTGAACCGGGGGGTAGGGGTCTAAATTGTGTGAAGAAGCAATTTTCGTTGCTAGCCAAGATGGCAACTAATGTTCGTCTTGAGTATTAGGGTTGTTATATTGCAGCCTGCTTTGCGAAGCTAGCTAAATAGTTCATGATACCACAATCAACACTGCAAGGAATTCTGCCGCCTTTTATAGGAGGTGACCCAACCTTCCCTGATAACATGTCTCCTTATCGAACGACTATGCAGTCGTTTGTTCAGCGATTTGGAAGTTCGCCAGAAAGACTAGCCATTATTAGGGGGCTGCTTGACTACCGGGCAGCGTTGCTGAAAGCCGGCCTAACAGGTTTCCAATGGCTTAGCGGGAGCTTTGTGGAAGATGTTGAGTCTATTCGGGGACGTCCTCCTAAAGATATAGACGTAGTTTCAGTGATAAACCGACCCTTAGACTTTATAGCAGATGAAAAATGGGTTGAGTTTCTTGATGGTGAGCACGGTACGCTGCTCACAGATGCGGAAGCTATGAAAAAAGCTTATCAATGCGATGCCTATGCTATTGATATGAACGAGCCAGGAATTGACATTGTTAATCTCACGCGTTACTGGTTTGGCCTCTTCTCACATCAGCGAGTCACGTCGGTTTGGAAAGGAATGGTAGTCGTAGCGCTAGATTCGCAACAAGACGAAGAGGCCAGGACTATTCTATTCCTGGCAGCCACCTCAGAAACTTCTTGAATATGTTCACCAGCGATAACTTTCCGCTTTTAGCCGCCGAGCTTGCCGAAGTCGACCGGATGATGGAGGAGCTTAGTCCGGGAGCTATTACGTCTAAGCGCACCTTGCAAAATAGAAAAAAGGTCCTCGAAAGCAGGCTCACGTTATTGGCTGAGCAACCCGAAACGGCAGTTTTTGTGGAGCTGCTATTCACGGGTGCTCCGGTCCTGGACTCTCGGGCTATTGATGTCTCCTTCGCAGCTGAGGCGTTGCAACGCTATCAGGACATTATTGCCAAAGCAACCGCTGTGGCAAAAGGTGGGCTAGGCAGCCGGGGAGTAATTGCGGGGACGGCTACCGAAAGCTCACGTTTTTTCCTTACTGGGGTAGCTAGAGGTTCTTTCGGGTTTACACTAGAAGAAAACACGGGAAAAGGAACCACTTTCTTTGACTCCACCCTAAAAGAAGTTGTCGCGGACGTCTCGAGCAAAATGAGCAATTTCTGCGATACTACCGATGAGGAATACGATACGTTTATACGAGAGATAGACAAGAGGCTGTTCGCTTCTTTTAAAGGGTTTTTCAAATTATTGCATGAGGCGGCGGCCCAACTGAAGATTGTAGGCCGGCATGATTCCAGAAAGTTTGATGCGCATAGCCTCGAAAAGGCTTTTGTTAGAACAGAGACAACGCAAGTTGAGGAGGACGAGCGACGAATTACCGGCGTATTATTGGGCCTAACCCCCCTTGATGGCACTTTTAACTTTTTATCAACTAACCAGACTGCCTTTTCTGGCAAGCTAGCTCCTACCTTCAGTCTGGAGTATCGGAATCAGGTCGATAAAGGTGAGTTTCTTCAGGCTGGTACCCGCTATAGTGCGCACATAGTTAGGCGCACTACTAAAAGGGGCGGGGCAGCCCCTCACGTAGCCTACTTCTTGATTAGCCTATTAGAAGCGGATAATCCTGATAATCCTGATACGTTGGCTTGGCATTGACTGTGAATGCCTTCCGCCACCAGATTCCCTACCTGGTGTTCATCCTGGCCTCGCTGGCCATCATGGTCGTCACGTTCCAGAAGAAGCGCTCGCTGCTGCCGGTGCTGGGCCTGCTTACCAATAGGTACTTAATGACGCAGCTCAGCACTAACAACTGGACGATGTTCCTGATTTGGCTGCTCATTGGGCTGGCGATTTACTTTTCAAGCACGCTAGTTAAAGCTATGCCCTTTAGGGCAAGACTTTAGTTGCTACTCCCTTTTGGCAGTTGGGTAGCTTTGCGGCATGAAGCAGCGCACAGGTAGTCACTCGGTTCATAAGCTAGATGTGCATTTGGTCTGGAGCACGAAGTACCGCTACAAAGTCTTGGTGGGGGAGGTGCAACTGCGTTGTCGGGACTTGTTGCGGCAAACCTGTAATACGTTGGATGTGCAGATTCTCAAAGGGGTGGTGAGCAAAGACCATATTCATCTACATGTGTCGTATCCGCCTTTCTTGAGTGTGAGTGACCTCATGCGCCGGCTAAAAGGACGAAGCGCCAAGCTCCTGTTGCAGGAATTTCCCGAACTCAAGCGTCGGTATTGGGGCGGGCATTTTTGGGGTATTGGCTACGGAGCGTGGAGCGTAGGAAATATCACGGATGACATCTTGGAGGCGTATTTAAACCATCACAAAGACCAGCCCAACGGGGACGAGAATTTCATTCTGGAATAACCTACTTTAGTAGCTGGCTTTCAGTCGGCTTTAGCCGAAACCGCCGAATTTCATTCGCCCTTAAACCTATGGACTTACAGTCCATAGTCTTTTAGTTTTCAAGCACGCTAGTTAAAGCTATGCCCTTTAGAGCGGTTTCCAAATCACTGTACATGATAGCCACAATGGTCAAACCAGTTTTTGGCATCCTGTTCGGTTACCCACTCGGCGGCGGCCCGGATAGCTTCCTCCAGCAGGTCGCGGGTGCGGGCCTGGGCGGTGCGCAGCCACGTCTTGAGTTTGCTAAAAGCTAGTTCAATGGGGTTAAAGTCCGGCGAATAAGGCGGCAGGTAGCGTAGCCGCGCCCCGTAGCTTTTCACGATTTCATCCAAGCCTTCCACCTTATGCACCGACAAATTATCGAGCACCACCACGTCGCCCGGCCGCAGGCTGGGGCCGAGCACCTGGTCGAGGTAGGCGGCAAACACGTCGCCGTTAACGGCCCCGTTGACGCTGAGCAACGCCCCGAGCCCGTCCGGGGTCAGGGCGGCGAGGAGTGTCACGTTCGGGCCGTTGTGCAACGGCACAGCTTGGTCCAGGCGCTGGCCGGCCGGGGCCCGGCCGTAGCGGCGGCAATAAGTAAGGTTGGTGCTCGTCTCGTCCACGAACACGAAACGGGTAACATCCTCTTGCTGAATATCTTCCAAAAATAAGCGACGCAAGGCTACGACGCGTTCGGTGTCGCGCTCGGCAGCGTGGATGCTTTTTTTTTGCGGCCCCAGCCTAGGCTTTCCACTGCCCGCCATGTGCTCGTACGGCTCAGGACGGGGCCGTTGGCGGCGAGCAGGGCGGTGCCCAGTTCGGCCAGTGTCGCGTCGGGCTGCGCCACCAGGCAGGCCTGCAATAGGTCCCGGCCCGTCGGGTCCAGGCGCGGTGCCGCGCCGCCGCTCGCGGGCAGGGCCGCCAGTGAACCGCTCGTGCGCTGGCGGCGCAAAAGCTTGTCCACGAAGGAGATGGAAACGCTGAATTGCGCCGCCACTTGATAAATTCGGGCCTGCGGCACGGCACACGCCGCCGCTACCCGTTCTCGCAAATCAATCGAATACGCTTTCATGCACAAAAGGTACGTGAGATTCTGTACACTGACTTGGAAACCGCTCTAGGGCAAGACTTTAGTTGCTACTCCCTTTCGCCGGCCTTGCTTATGCAAGAACGGTCAATTTTTGATTGTCAGTTAGTTATTGCTCTTTGCCCAACGACTGACGCTAGCGTTTCGCCAGCAGAATTTCATTCTAGAGCGGCCCACTTTCAGTGGCTTCTTTCAGCCGGCTTTAGCCGAAACCGCCGAATTCCATTCGCTTTCAAACCTATGGACTTACAGTCCATAGTCGTTTAGTTCACGTATGGCTACAAGCACTCGCGGCTGAATAGGGGGGTAGGGGCTGCTTAACGCGGAGCCGGGCGGGCAGCCGGTTTTTGGGCTGGCTGTCCGCTCCCGGATTTTAAAATCATTTCCTGGCAGTACCCTGCTGGTAAGCCGGGTAGGCCACGCAAAAAACGCCCGTCGCGTCGGCGCGGCTGGCCACTAGCTACCTTCGTTCAATGGCGCTTATTCTCCCCTTTATCGAATCCGAAATCCAGGACCAATACCAGGCCGAGGACAACAGCCGGCCGTGGATTGTGGGTTTCAGCGGCGGCAAAGACTCGACGATGCTGCTGCAACTGGTGTGGAAGGCCGTGCAGAAGCTGCCCGAACAGCTGCGGTGGCGGCCAGTCCACGTGGTGTGCAACGACACGATGGTGGAAAACCCGCGCATCGTGCGGTTTATTGAAGATACGCTGCACCGGATTGAAGCGGCGGCTACCAAGCAGAGTATGCCGTTTTTCGTGCATCGCACGACGCCCCGGCTGGAAGATTCTTTTTGGACCAACCTGCTCGGCAAAGGTTACCCGGCCCCGTCCAGCACGTTCCGCTGGTGCACCGAGCGGTTGAAAATCAACCCGACCACCCACTTCATCAAAACCAAAATCAGCGACGCGGGCGAGGTTATTATTCTGCTGGGCACCCGCTCGGCGGAAAGCTCGCGCCGCTCGCGCTCAATGGCTAAGCACGCGGTGCATGGGCAGCGCCTGCGCAAGCACGTGTTGCCGAACGCCTACGTGTACGCGCCCATCAAGGACATTGAGACGAATGAGCTGTGGCAATACCTGAGCCAGGTGCCGCCACCGTGGGGCGGCACCCACAAGGAGCTGATAACGCTGTATCGCAACGCCAGCACCGAGGCCGATTGCCCGCTGGTGATTGACGACGAAACGCCTTCCTGCGGCAAAAGCCGCTTCGGCTGCTGGGTCTGCACGGTGGTGGTGAAAGACAAGTCGATGGACGGCCTCATTATGAACGGCGAAACCTGGATGGAGCCGCTCTCGGAACTGCGCGACTACCTGATACTGACCCGCGATAACCCCGAGCAATACCGCCAAAAGCGGCTGCGCAACGGTACTATCCGGGAAGATGCCTGGGGGCCTTATAAGCCGGAGGTACGGGCCGAAATTTTGCGTCGTTTATTGCAGGCCCAAAAGGAAATCCGGCAGGAATACGATGAAACCATGACCTTTATCACGCACCAGGAACTGGTGGCGGTGCAGGTGACGTGGTATCGGGACGGGATTTTTGACTACGACGTAGCTCAGATTTATAATTCGGTTTTCGACACCAAGCTTGACTTGGGATTAGACCGGCGCACCGCTAAAATTCGGGAGGAAGAAACCTTGCTGCGTGAAGTATGTCAGGATAATCCTGGTCATTTTGATTTGATTCAGCAAACGCTAAAAGTCGTTAAAGCTAAATCGTTGCTAGTGCGCAAACGCGGCTTGCACAACGACATTGAGCAGGTGCTCGATAACTACCTGCTGGAGGGAGCAATCGTTTAGTTTTGCCGCATGGACAGCGCCAAAATCCTTGACTATTATCGCTACGCTTTCGCCCACCTGAAGCGCGATAAAAGTAAGGGTGCCGCGCCGCATAAGCCGGTACTGCTGTTGAGCGTACTGCACGAATACGCCGCTGGGCGCATCGACGGAAATCAGGTTTTTATTACGCCGGAATTAACCCGCACGTTTTCTAATTACTGGAACGCACTGGTAATTACCGGCCATGAAAAGCGGTTTGCGCTCCCTTTCTACCACCTTGCCAACGAAAAGGGTGATTGGTGGCGGCTACGACCCGTGGCGGGCTGTGAAATCTGGCTGCAAAATGCGGGTTCGATGCGCACGTTTGCCAACCTGTCGGCGGCCGTAGTCTGCGCAGAACTAGATGCTAGTTTGGCAGCGCTGCTCATGCAGCCGGAGAGTCGGCAGGCGCTGCGCCAGGAACTGCTGGCTACCTGTTTTCCCGGCCAAACCGCGCCGCGCATTGACGACGACAGCGCGGGCTACGTGCAGGGCCTGGAAAACGAAGTCGTGAACGAAAGCCAAGCCGAATACAAAGCGGTAATTGACGGGCTGAAAGCCGAAGCAAAAAGCACCAAGACCAAGCTGGACCCGGAGAAATACGAAATCGAAGTGTACAACCGGGGCAATGTATTTCGGCGCGAAATCATCAAGCTCTACCACGAAACCTGCTGCATTTCGGGGCTGCGCGTGAGCGCTAAATTCAGCATTACAATGGTTGATGCCTGCCACATCAAGCCGTTCGCCGTGGGCTTCGACAATACGCTGACCAACGGTATTGCGCTGTGCCCGAACCTACACCGCGCCTTTGACCGGGGCTTGCTGGCGGTGGATGAAAACTACCGGGTGGTTTTCTCCCCGGCATTTACGGAGAATGCGAGTAGCCCTTTCAGCTTGCGGCAGGTTGAAGGGCTCGAACTGATGCTTCCGGGGCATCATGCGCCCTCATTGGAGGCGTTTGCGTGGCACCGGGCGAATGTGTTTCAGAAATAGTAGCTACTCATTCGGAAGCACTTGGCCATTGATGGCCCGTCATTTCCCGATGATTTTCGGTTGCTGCACGACCTGACCGAATCGGAACGGGCGCAGCTACAGGCCGTGATTGATAACCTGCGGCTGTCGTTTCGGGAGCAATTCAAGCGGCTGCACTTCGAGTACAACCAAACGCGCAATGACCTGGGGCAGATTAAGCGCCGCATTGCCGACGCGGAGTCGCTGTCGGAAGACGCGGTGGTGAAGGCCGACCGGCAGCGCAAAAAGCACGTGGACGATGACCTGGAGCGGTTGGGGGAGTTGGTGGGCGGCCTGGAACACGCCAACACCACGCACCACACGGCTATCGTCAATAAAGAAAAGCAGTTGGACGACTTGCGCAAAAAGCTCAGGGCTTCGGCGCAGGATATGCAAAAGGATGCGCTGACGGAGGTGCTGTCGCGGCGCTTGCGCGACTTTATTATCCTCTACAAGGACCGCAAACGGCACTCGCTGGCCAAGCAGATTCACAAGGGCCTGAAAATGCTGATGCACAAAAAAGGCTTCGTACACGACGTGAAAGTGCATATTATTGGCGGCGACATTGAAATTGAGCTGTACAACAAGCGCGGCGATATTATTTTAAAGGAGGGCTTGTCGAAGGGGGAGCAGCAACTGTACGCCACGGCGCTGCTGTATGGGCTGGTGGAGGAATCGGAATTCAATTTTCCGGTTTTCATCGACTCGCCAATGCAGAAGTTCGACGACCAGCACGCCGAAAATATCGTGCGCCACTTCTACCCCCACATTGCCGACCAAGTAATCCTGTTTCCGCTCATCAACAAGGAGTTATCGGCCCGCGAATACGAGATGCTGCTACCCAACGTGGCCCGCTCCTACCTCATCGTGAACCAGGATGCCGACCAGTCTAGCTTTGAGGAAGTAGCGCCGGACCACCTGTTTCCGCGCTACGCCGCTCTCTACCACTCCTCGAATTAAGCGACCTTATTTACTGTGCTGCTTCATATCAGAACTTCGGAGGCCAACAAAACTATCGTGTCGGAACTGACGCGCCGGATGTTTCCGCAGGGCCAGTCCGAAAATATTATTTCCCGCATTGCGCTGGCCTACTCCATTTCGCGGGGCGAGCGGCTGGACCTGGCCAAAATACTCGATACCAGGGGCAAAGAATACAAGGAAGAAACCTTGTTTGGGAGCAACAAGCCGTACTACGTGGTGCTCATCTGCCAGCACTATGGCATCCACAAGGAAAGCCTCGACCTGCCGCGCTACCTGAAAATGCACATTGACGACGGCTTGACGCGGCTCAACAAGATTTTTGCCGATAACCGCAGCTATTCGGGCCTCGACTTTCTGATTGAGCACATTGAGCGCGGCTCCGAATCGTTAGAAGAGGTAACGGTGGAGGCCGTGGTGAACAAAAACCAGACGGTAACCAAAGACTACTTTAGCGGGCCGCTTACCTTGCAGTTTGGCCACGCCCTGGACGAAGCCCGTGCCCCCATCCGGGTAGTGCTGAACGACACCACCAAGCGCAACAACGCGCACCTGGCGGTAGCGGGCAATTCGGGCACCGGCAAAACGCAGTTCGCGCTCGACCTGCTGCGCCAGTTTGTGGAGAATTCCAACGGGAGCGTCAACTTCCTCTACCTCGATTTCAAGGGCTTGAAAAAGGACGACGTGCAGGCAATGAAGCCGTTTTTGAGCGCACCCGCACCACCTTCATCGACGCGCCGGACAAGCCGTTTCCGCTCAACCCGCTCACGTTTATCGACAACGTGAACGAGAAGAGCCGCCTCATGGGCATCAGTAAGTTCGTGGACATTATTGCCACCTACGCGCCGCGCATGGGAGCCACCCAAACGCAGCAGCTTAAGGATGCCACCAAAGAAGCCTTCGCCCGCACCAAAGGCGGGGCCTACCCCACGCTGCGCGACATCAGCGACTGCCTGTTTGAAGTGACTGGCGGCAAGGCCGATACGCTCACGCAAATCATGAGCAGCCTGAGCGACTACGAGCTGTTTTCCAACCAGACCAGCGCCAAAACCGACTTCCTCAGTAAAAACTACTACTTCAGCCTGTCCGGCGACCTGGACAAGACTATCCGCTTCACGGCCACTTTCCTGGCGATTAACTACATCTACACCACGTTCATGGGCATGGACAACGCGCCCGTCGTGAACGGGGTGCAGGCCCTGCGCTACGTGCTGCTGATTGACGAAGCCCACGTATTATTCAAGGATAAAAAAGCGCAAGGACTCTTAGAAAGCATATTGCGCGAAATCCGCTCCAAAGGCGTAGCCGTGGTGCTACTGTCCCAAGGCATCGAAGAGTTCAACCAGCCCACCTTCGACTTCTCCAGTATGTGCGCCAACGCCGTGCTGCTGGAAATAAACGACCGCCTGAACCTGAAACCAATGTCCCGCTTCCTCGGCTTCAGCGACGTTGAAACCCGCTTGCTAAGTCAAAGCATGGGCAAGATTCAGAAGGGGCAGGCTGTGTCAAACGTGAAGGAGTTTAAGCGGGGAGAGTTGTTTGAAGTAGAACAGTATTGGTCGAAATAATACAAGTCTTTATGCCAAGCCTTTACTTACCAGTGATTACTAATGCTGATATCTTGCGTGAAAGAGAAAGACGTTGGTTGACATTTTGCGCCGACTATACCATTTGGGAGGCCGATGGTTTGGTGCTGGACAACCCGTTTATCCCAATCTGGTCCGAAGTCAAGTTTGACCGAACAAGCGCTAGCAGCATTCCTTCTGAAATGGGTGTTTATATGTTCATCGTAAAATCGCTGCCAGAAGCTTTGCTTAATTATCAGCATCGTTATATTTTATATGTTGGTCAAGCAGTGAATTTGCGTAAGCGTTTCGGTGAATACTTCCACTACGCTAACTCAAGTAAACCATCGGACCAACTTAAGCGGGTAATGACGGTGGTTTGGGAAGATAAACTGTATTTTAATTACTTTCCAACTGATGGATTCTCAAGAGCAGACCTAACAAGTGTAGAATTTGACCTGATTGATAAGATTGTGCCTCCAATGAATAAGCTCTTTAGAGCAGAAGTATTAAAACAGTACATCAGCCTTTACGCCGCTCGCTAATGAAACCATTACTGCTTCCAGCTCTTACCGGTGAATTTGGCCACTGGCGCTACTACCAAGTTATTATGCGGGTGAGTGATATTGTCGAGGATTTTGGCAATTTTATGCAGCCGAATTACCGCATCAAAACGGTAGAGGAGGTAGAAGAAATCTATTCTCGAAAAGGCGTAAGCTACTTACTACAGCGTGAGTTTGATATCAAGAGGTTAGGGCCAATTAAGACGTACATCGTCTCACAACCTGATAAGTACCTTAATAATCTCACTGTCGCAATTTTTGGCGGCAATCCAGATTGGCAACCTATTGATGTAGAGCCAGCTTTAGCAGCAATGAAAGCTGATGAAGAAACTGCTCAAGCGTTTCAAGACTCTTTCGGTGCTATCCGGCTTACAGGATACGAAACTCTATTTATTCTCGACGGTCAGCATCGGTTAAAGGGACTCCGTGAAGCGATATTGGACAAACCGGAAATAGGTCAGGAGCAGATAGCTATCACTTTAATTATTCACGCTAGGGCGTGAGGACAATAACGCCGGTTAATATATCTTTGTTGTTAATTTCTGATTTATGCGCCGTCACGAAGTTTCCGATGCCACTTGGGCCTTGGTCGCCCCTCACCTTTCCGGCAAAGCCACCGATTGTGGCGTGACGGCTACAGATAATCGCTTGTTTTTCAACGCTGTACTCTGGATTGCGCGTACCGGCTGTCCGTGGGCCGACTTGCCTGAACGCTTTGGCAAGACCAATTCCGTTTGCAAACGCTTTCGCCGATTAGCCCAAAAAGGGGTCTGGCTCCGCTTATTTGAGGCCGTCAAAACGCCGGATTTGGACTGGGTCATGCTCGATTCGACAGTCGTGCGGGCCCACCAGCATTCGGCTGGCCAAAAAAAAGCGACCCCGTTACCGAGTGCCTGGGCCGCAGCCGGGGCGGCATCGGCACCAAAATCCACGGCTGCGTCGACGCCTTAGGCAACGCCGTGCGCCTGATAGCCACTGAAGGCCAGGCCGGTGATAGCCCGCAGGCCCTGCCACTACTGGCGGACTTGGCACCGGGTAAAGTACTGGCTGACACGGCTTATGATAGCGATGAAACCCGCGCTTATTGCGCCCAACAGGGCATCGAGGCGGTCATTCCGAACCGTCCCAACCGACTGGAGCCAGCCTCGATAGACGAAGAAACCTACCGCGACCGCAACAAAATAGAGCGGTTTTTCGGTCGCCTCAAGCAATACCGACGACTGGCAACGCGCTATGAAAAAACCGTTGTTTCGTTTCTGGCTTTTTGGCATATGGCAGCAGCCATAGATTGGCTTCGATAATTGTCCTCACGCTCTAGCACTGAAGAGGGCCGCAAACGAACCAGACGTTTGTTTTCTACTATTAACCGCCACGCAAAGCCAGTTTCCAAGGGCGAAAACGTGTTGCTTGACGAAGACGATTTGTCAGCAATTATTACCCGAAGTTTAATTGAGGAATATCCGATTTTTAAAGGTAGGCAGGCCATAGCACAAAATAAGACGGCTAACCTTTACCAGAACCAGTACGATGTTGCATTGACCACTGTTTTGGCTATATATAGTATTAATGAAGTGCTACTAAAAGCAGAAAGTATTTACGAAAATCCCAAAGTCAGAATTCGGCCGACAGACCAGGTAATCGAATCTGAAACGGCTAGGATTTTCGCGTTCTGGGATAAATTTTTTGAATTATTCCCGTCCGCTGTAAAATTCCTAAAAGGAAGCAAGGCTGTAGGCTTGGCTAGAAATGACGGAGGCCCTTTTTACTTGCGACCAATTGGTCAAAAAATTGTGGCGGATTTATACCAAGCTCTTGATGAAAGTAACCAACTGCACTTCATGCAGTTTATTGCCGAAGTACCGGTTGATATAAAAGACGAGTTTTGGCGTTTTATTTTATGGAATCCTACAAAAGAAACCGTCCTGCAAAATGAGTCTTTAGCTAGGGCGTATCTTTTTTACCACTTTGGTCTGCATCAGTCTAAGACTGTGTTGGCAGGGATGAATGCAAACTATGCCAAGAATGCGGGAGATATTAAGCTTAGAGTAGGTCCTTCGCTAAATTTAATTAGCAAGAATTCGTAAGAAATTCACACCTTCTTCGACTCTTTTTCTAGTGCAGAAGATGTTATAGCGTATTCGCAAACAGTTAAGCCACTATCAGTTACTTGTCGTATTAGCGTTTATGAACCCGTACTCGCTTGATTTACGTACCCGGGTGGCGGCGGCCTGCCAGGAGCCGGGGGCCAAAAAAGCCGCCGTTGCCCGGCGCTTCGATGTGAGCCGCTCCTTTGTCAAAAGCCTGGTTCGCCAGCAGCAACAAACCGGCTCACTGGCCCCCAAACCGGCCAGTGGCGGCCGGGCCCGCTACCTCGATGCCGCCGCCCAAGCCTGGCTCGTGGCCTACGTGGCGCAACACCCCGATGCTACGCTGGCCGAGCTAAACCAGGCCTGGCAGGCCAGCGGGGGCCGCCCCGTGGGCCAAACCTGCCTCTGGCAAGTGCTGGACGAACACGAGCTGCGGCGAAAAAAAAGCCCCCACGCGGCTGAACGCGACACCGAGCGCGTACGCCAGGCCCGTCAGGACCATGTCGAACAGGTCTGCACCCGCCCCGATGTTGCCCGGTTCCATTTTCTGGATGAGACGGGCTTGCGGCTGGATTACGCCCGCACCCACGGCCGGGCGGTGGGTGGGCAACGCGTCCGGGGGGCCGTGCCGCTGCGTCGGGGCCGCTCCTACACCCTTATTGGTACGCTGTCCGTGCGCGGGCTTGGAGCCCTGCAATTGCTCCATCAGCCCCTCAACAAGCACAGTTTCGCCCTCTACGTAGGCCGGTGCCTGGCCCCCACCCTGCGCCGGGGCGATGTGCTAGTGCTCGACAACCTGCCCGTGCACCACCTCGCGGGCCTGCGCGAGTGGCTGGCCAAGCGGGGCGTGGACGTGGTCTTTCTGCCCCCGTACTCCCCCGATTTTTCCCCCATCGAGCAGGCCTGGAGCAAGCTCAAAACCAAGCTGCGCACCTGCGCCGCCCGTTCCTACGAGGCCCTAAAAGAAGCCGTACGTGAGGCCATCGACTGGATTAGTAGTCAGGACGCCCAAAACTGGTTTGACCATTGTGGCTACCACACCAAACCTGCCCAAAAAGCGGTTTAAGCGTTTGCGAATTCGCTATATCTTCGCTATTAAACCGCTCCAAACTAAACCGCAGGCACGAAAACGCCGTTGTCTCGTCCAACCCCATTGCCAGCAGCACGTGCGACGGGTCTACCGAAGCTGCCGTACCCGCCGAACCATTGGAAACGGCAATGCCAGTCAGGCCCATAATCATTGCGTCAGAGTTGCAGCCTTCGAAGGGCCTCCTAACAAGGGCAAGGTTCAGCAGAGGCAAGCCGTAGCGAACGTGAAGGAGTTTAAGCGCGGCGAGTTGTTTGAATTGGAGCAGTATTGGAAATAGGTGGGTAGGTACTACTTGGTTTGGTAAGCTTGCCTGGTGCTACGTAGTTTGTTCGGGTAGCGCAACTCCAAGAAGCCGTCTTTTACTAAGCGGGGCAAATAGCTATTGCGCAGAGAGTTGGCCTGACGGTTAAGCAGTTCGGCCAACTGGCGAGCAGTTAAGTAGCGTCCCGTGCAAAGGGTTAAGATGATGGCATCAACGGTTGCTTGACGAGGCTGACCACTATGCATAGGTTGGGCAACTTGCATCAGCGTATACCACTCATCTTGTGATATGCTGGTATCGACCCGCGCTACGTCAGCGCCGACTTGTGGTATGTCCAGGCCAGGTTGTGATATGTCAGCGCCGACTTGTGGTATGTCCAGGCCAGGTTGTGATATGTCAGCGCCGACTTGTGGTATGTCCAGGCCAGGTTGTGATATGTCAGCGCCGACTTGTGGTATGTTAGAATTAGCAGAAGAAAATAGCCCTAACTGGGTTAGACTGACTTGATTAATAACTTCTGTTACTGTCGCTTCGCCTTTGCCCAAGCGATAGCTCGTCCAACGGCCGGCCAGCTTTTGCTCTAGCAAACCTGCTTTCACCAAGCGCCCAAGTATTTTGGTTAAGTCGGCGGAATGCAGGTCTATCTGCTTGCTTAAAAAATCGTTCGTAACGGTTTCGTAGTGCCAGGCGCACACTACGGCCCAACGCTCGTTAGCATCGAGTTGCAAGAATTTTTCGCCGTACCGCTTTTGTAGCTCTTGCATTGCTTGCGGCGGAATAAAGCTGGTAACACGCAGTTTCAATTCTACCGCTTCCAGCGTCTCATGGTCGGTTAGGCGAGGTTGAAGCCACGATTGCTCGGCCCATGCCTGGAGAATGGCTGAAAAGCCGGTGCCAGCTTTTTCGGCCGCTCCCACGTGCTGGAACATGGTTTGCAAGCGGCGATTACGGCAGTCACTGGTACCGCCCCGGTATATTTCGTCGGCCGGAATACGGAGCAGGCCGGGATTTCGGAAGTCGAAGCTGCCCGGTGACTTGATGATGCGAATCGGGATACTGCCACTGTAGTCGGCGTGAACCAGCGTGTTGACCAATGCTTCGCGGAGGGCTTTGTGTACGTCGGTTTCATCCACCCGGCGGTCGCCAACCAATTGGAAAGGGACTTTCAGGTCGGCCGTCAGCTTTGGATAGACCCGGCGGTAGAAATCGTAGATGTTGCCCGACCATCCGGCATCCGGAGTTACGCGGTCAACCCAACGGGTGTTGCCGGGCGCTTGCTCTTGGTAGTCGGGGCCGTAATAAGGCACTTGCTGCACAATTATATGCTGTTGACCAAACATCAACAGCCCGGCCAGCGTGAGGCAACTCTCCCCGGTAGCCCGGTCGCGGTACCAGCCGCCAATGCATTCCAGAAACTCATCGTCGGCGTAGCCATTCCACAAGTGGCCTGGGCGGCGCACCGCAAATTCGGTGCGGTACGCCCGCAGGGTGTCCGGGGCCAGGTCTGCCAGCCCATAACCTGGCAGGGGCCGGTCGTCGAGCGTATCATTTTGGGCCTCGCTCAACATCCGCTTCACCACGGCTTCGGGGCAGAGATAATCACCCTCGTGCTGGCGGCGGTAGGTGCCCGTCAGCGGGTTGGTACCCACGTATACCGGCCGGTCCTGACGACGGGCGCGGGGCACCCGCACCAGTACCACAGTGGGTTGATTTTCCAGTATCAGCAGCGATACATCGCTATTCGTCAACAGGTTGTGGTTGATGATTTTTCGGTTGTTCAGCCCATTCCACAGTTCTATTTGTAGCCGCTCCGGCTCCGGTACGCCGCGCACGTCCAGCGGCTTGCCCAATGATTCTTTTACGCCAAGCGCAATAAGGCCGCCTTCGGTATTAGCAAACGCGCTATACGTTTCCCAAAACTCTGGGGCTGCGTGCCCTTGCCGTCGCGTCCGGCAGCCGTTTTAGCTTCAAAATCAAATTGCTCCCGCAGTTCCTGTAGTTCATCAAGTGTCATGCACTACAAAGAAACAAAAGCCAACGGGGATAGCGCCCGCATTCCTACACCGCCGCATACGCCCGCAGCTGCTGCACCACTCCGGCCAATGTCTGCCGCACCTCTGGCAGCTCCGCTACCCCACTAAACCGCCCCAAGCTAAACCGCAGGCACGAAAACGCCGCCGTTTCGTCCAGCCCCATTGCCAGCAGCACGTGCGACGGGTCTACCGAAGCCGCTGTGCAGGCCGAGCCATTTGAAACGGCAATGCCGGTCAGGCCCATAATCAGGGCATCGGAATCGCAGCCCTCGAACAGGATATTGGTGGTGTTGTAAAGGCGGTGCTGTTGGTTGCCATTTACGTGCGTGCCGGGGATGGTGAGCAAGCCCGCTTCCAACTCGTCGCGCAACGCCCCGAGGCGGGCGGCTTCTTCGGTCATGGTTTGGCGGCACAGCTCGGCGGCGTGGCCCAGCCCCACGATGCCGGGCACGTTGAGGGTGCCGCTGCGCCAGCCCCGTTCGTGACCACCGCCGTGCAGCAAGGCGGCCAGCTTCACGCGGCGCGGCTTGCGCTGGCGCACGTAGAGGGCCCCGATGCCTTTGGGGCCGTAGAGCTTATGGCCGGAGCAGGTGAGCAGGTCGATGCCGAGCGCCTCTACGTCAATCGGCAGCTTGCCCACGGCCTGGGTGGCATCGGTCAGGAAGAGCGCCCCGGCGGCGTGGGCCAGCGCCGCAATTTCGCGGATGGGCTGGATAACGCCGGTTTCGTTATTGACCAGCATCACCGATACCAGGATGGTATCGGGCCGGATGGCGGCCTGCACTACGGCTAGGTCGAGCCGGCCATCGGGCTGCACCGGCAGGTAGGATACTTCGCAGCCCTGGGTTTCGAGGTAGCGGCACACGTCCAGCACGGCGGTATGCTCGGTTTGCACCGTCACGATGTGGCGGCCCCGGCTGGCGTAGCTATCGGCCACCCCTTTGATGGCCAGGTTAATGGCCTCCGTCGCGCCCGATGTAAAAATCAGTTCCGTTGGTTCGCAGCTTAACAACTGCGCTACCTGCTGCCGCGCCAGCTTCACGGCTTCATGCGCTCGCAGGCCGAAAGGGTGGGTGCTGGCGGCGTTGGCGTACTCGTCGGTGAGGAAGGGCATCATGGCTGCCAGCACGCGCGGGTCGAGGCGGGTAGTGGCGTTGTTATCGAGATAAATCATGGTGGTGAGCTTATGTTGTAAAGTTACCTTTCCCACCGTTGCCAGATACTACCCTACGCCACGGCCGCCCCCCCTTGCAACGCCGCCAGCAGCTTACCGCCCACCGGGCTGCCCCACCCGGTGCAGGCATCCCAGCCCGGCCCGGCCGCGAAGGCCCCGTTGTTCCCGCTGGTAATGTCGCGCGTCACGCCCTGGCCCGCCAGCGAGCCGTAGAGCAGCGGATTCAGGAAGCCCACTGGCTTCGGCAGCTTTTGGTTGAGCAGCGCCAGCAGGCCGGCCCAGAGAGGGGCCACGGCGCTGGTGCCGCCTATCACCAGGTTCTGGCCATCCACGCGCACCTGGTAGCCGGTGTTGGGGTCGGCGTCGCCGGCCACGTCGGGCAGGCCCCGGCCGGCTTTGGCCCCGGCGGGGGGGGTAGGGAACTTGAGCTGCTGCTGGTAGGCGGGCACCGGGAAGTGGGCGCTGAGGCCGCCGCCGGTGGCGCTGTTGGGGCCTTCGTTCCAAACCACTTCGCTGCTGATGGTGGGGCCGCTGGCCGTCAGCTTGGTGCCGCCGCAGGCCAGGGCGAAGGGGCTGCTGGCCGGGAAGTCGGCGTGGGGCTGGCCGTCGGCCACGCCATCGGCCGAGCCATTGTCGCCGGCCGCCACGCACACCGTCACGCCCAGCATGGCCGCCTCCTGAAAAGCCTGGTCAAACTGGTCCATCGCCTGGCCCGTCCACGTCGATTCGGGGCCGCCCCAGCTGATGGAGATAATGCCGGGGTTGTTCACCTTATCGTGCACGGCCGTAGTTATCGCGTTCAGAAAACCCTGCGAGGTATTGGGCGCGAAATACACCACGAGGTGCGCCCGCGGGGCCACGGCGGCGGCCACCTCAATGTCGAGCAGCACCTCGCCGTCGGCGCTGTTGGCGTTGGTGGGCTGGTTGCGGCCGCCGTTCACGCTCACCACTTTCACGGTAGGCACGGGCAAGTTGAGGCCAGTGAAATACGCTTTCAAATCGGCGGGCTTGAAGCCCCCGCCCAGCTCAATAACAGCGATGGTCTGCCCCGTGCCATCGAGCCCGCCCGGAAAATCATACAGCTGCGCCAGCTGCGGCGGCGTAAACGACTGGCCCGCCGCCCGCGCCACGATGGCACCCGGCGCGGGGGTAGGACCCGGCCGCACCTGAAAGTGCGGCTCGGCCTGCCGCCGGTCATCGAGCCCAAACACGCCCTGCACGATGTCGGCCAGCGGCGCGGGCACCGTCACGGTCCCGGTGCGGCCCCGGTAGGTGCCTTCGGGGGAGCTATATTGGTGTAGCTGCGTGCCGAAGGCCGCCCCAAAATCGGCGGCGGTGCCGGCCAGCAGCACGCTGCGGCGGGCCAGGTCGGTGTGAATCACCACCAGGCCGTGGGCGTGGGCAAAGTCGGCCACGGCCTGGGCATCGTCCTCGCTGGCACCGCACTGGGCGGCCAGCTCCTCGCGGCTGAGGTAGGTGCGCTGGGAGGGCGGCACGTCGGCCATCGCGTGGCTGCTGGCGGCCGCGCTGGCCAGCGCGGCTTTGGGGCGCAGGCGCACCGTCACTTCCAGGCGCTCGGTGGGGGGTAGGGCGTGCTGCGAATGGGCCTTGGGCATGGGCTGCCGCTCGCTGCCGCGAACAACTACCCGGTTTTGGGACTGGGGCATGGGGTAGGGTGGGTATAAAGGAAGAAGTACTACCAGCTTCGTACGCAAACCAGCGCGCCGGGATAACGCTCAAGAGCTGGTTTTCAGCAGCCGCCCGGCCAGGTAAGGGATTACTTATCTTCGTCACCAAAGTCGTTGCGAATCCGAACGTCCTTCCGAGCAGGCGTTGCCCTAAAAGAACGTCCTTCCGAGCTTGCCGAGGAATCTCGCCCGTGCCGTTCGGGTGTCGTTCCACGATGCGGGCGAGATTCCTCGGCAAGCTCGGAAGGACGTTCTTTTTCATCCTCGCTCTGCGAAGAACCTATTCAAGTTATGCCCCTCGGCGAAACCGTTTTGCTCACGCTGCGCCTGCCCGGCACGCTCACCGCCGCCACCACCCGCGCGCTGCAAGCCGACCTGCGCCAGGCCCAGGCGGCCGGCCTCGACCACCGCCGCGCCCAGAAAGCGTTTTTCGTCAAGTTCGACGCGGCCCTCGACCGCGCCAGCCCCGGCCCGTGCTACTTCGAAAACGAACCACTAGCCGAAGCCTTGGCCGGCGAAATCATGATGCTCGAAGAAACCGGCTTCGTGGTGCATGGCTTCGCCATCTTGCCCAACCACGCGCACCTCGTGCTGCACCTGCCCGCCCGCAGCGGCCTGGCCCTCGCCAAAGCCCTCGACCTGCTGCACCAGCGCACGGCCGCCGCCTGCCGCCGCCTCGTGCGCCCCAAGCTGCCGCCCGAAGCTCCATTTTGGCAGCCCGGCTGGCACGACTACCCCGTGGCCGACGCCGCCGAGCTAACGCGCATCCTGGCCTACGTGGGCGGCCAGCCCTGGCAGGCCGGCCTGGCCCAGCGCTACCAGGAGTGGCCGTATGTATTCAGCCGCTGAGCCGGCGGGCTGTTCCGAAGCGGTTAAAAACCCGTAGGTTATGCCAATGGCTCCACTGCTGCTCCTGCTTGCCTGCCTGCCGCTGGCCCCGGCCGATAGCCTGCGCCCCACCAGCCCGGTGCGGCACCTGGCCTACACCTACGCCAACGATTTTTTCTTCGGCACCGATTATTATTTTACCCAGGGAATGACCTTTGACTGGGCGAGCCCGGCGCTGGCCCGCTCGCCCATCAACCGCCTGCTGCCGCGCGGCCCCGCCGGCAGCCTGCGCACCCACGGCGTGGCGCTGCGCTACGATGGCTTCACGCCGCTCAGCATCACCGATGCGCGCATTCGGGTGGGCGACCGGCCCTACGCGGCGTATCTCTACGCTTCGCTGTACCGCATCAACAATCAAGAAGGCAAAAAGCAGCGCCTGACTACGGCCGTCGAAATCGGCTACCTCGGCCCGGCGGCCGGCGGCAAGCTCATCCAGACCAAGCTGCACGAGCTCACCCACAACCCTACCCCCCGCGGCTGGGACCACCAGGTGCGCTCCGACGCCGTGCTGGGCTACCGCGCCAGCCTCGACAAGCAGCTCCTGGCCCTGGGCCGCGCCGCCGAGCTCATTGGCCGCGCCGAGGCCTCGCTGGGCACGCTCTACACCTACGCGGGGGTAGGCGGCCGCCTGCGAGTCGGCAACTTCACGCCCTTTTTTGCCAATGCGAACGCCTCTCGCCCGCCCCGCTGGCAGTGCTACGCCGAGGCCACGCTCAGCGGCCGGCTGGTGGGCTACGATGCCACGCTGCAAGGCGGATTGTTTAATCGAAGCAGCCCGTATATATTGGCTTTCAGCCAACTAAGCCACACGGTGCTGCACAGCACCGGCGGCGTAGTGCTGGCGCACGGCGGCCTCAGCTTCACGGCCACGGCCGTGTACGTGGGGGCTGAGTTTGCGGGCGGCCGCACGCACCGCTGGGGTGTGGTGGGGGTAGGGCGGGATTTTTGATTCAGTTAACAGCTGCTGTTACGCGGTGGTACCGCCCTCCGCGTCAACCTCACCCCCTAGCCCCCTCTCCTGCGGAGAGGGGGAACTAGCTCTAGCTTAGTTTTATAATGCAAATCAATTAGATAAATTAAATATAAAGCTAAAAGATAGTTCCTCCTCTCCGCAGGAGAGGGGGCTAGGGGATGAGGTTGACGCGGAGGGCGACGCTGACCGCGTAATCAGCTGTTAAATGTTAATTGATACCTGTTAACTGAAAAGCTACCGCGCCCGGTGAATGACGAACACGCCGGCCAAAATAACCACCATGCCCGCCGCGTGCCACAGGTTGAAGGCCTCGCCATCGAGCGCGCCCCAGGCCAGCGCCACGATGGGAATGAGGTAGGTGCTCGACGAGGCAAAAAGCGTAGTGGAGCGCTGCAACAGCATGTTAAACAGCAGCGTAGCCACGGCCGTGCTCAGCGTGGCCAGCAGCGCGATGTAGCCAAACGCCGCCCACGCGCCCGGCACCGTGGCCAGCTTGTGCGCGAAGCCCGTGCCCAGCAGCAAATACGCCAGCGCCGGCCCCCCGATAATAAGCAGCAGCAGCGACGTCACGGCCACCGGCGTGAGCGCGTGCAGCCGGTATTTTATCACGTTCACGCTCAGGCCGTAGCCGATGGTGGCCAGCACGATGTAGCCGCCGTACCAGGCGTTGCCCGCGCCGCCGGGGGCAGGGCCATCGGCGGCGCTGCCGCCCAGCAGCATCAGCACCAGCGTGCCCGCCAGGCCCAGCCCGATGCCCAGCACCCGCGCCCCGGTGAGGCGCTGCCCAAAAAACAGCGCACCCATCAGCAGCGCAAACACCGCCGTGAGCGCATTGAGCACGCCCGCCAGCCCCGAGGCCAGCCGCGTTTCGGCGTAGGCAAACAAAAATGCCGGAATCAGCGTGCCCACCGTGCCGCCGAGGGCCAGCCACTTGAGCCGGCTGCGCTCGACGCGCCCGATTTCGCGCAGCGCAAACGGCAGCAGCAGCAGCGCCGCTACGCTCACCCGCGTGGCCCCCAGCTCCACCGCCGAAAACACCACTAAGCCCTTCTTGATCAGGATAAACGACGTGCCCCAGATGAGCGACAGCACCAGCAGCAGCCCCCAGGCCGCCGCCGAGGGCGCTGGGCCCGCCGCCGGCCCCACCTCGGGCGCGGCCGATACGGCGGGGGGCGTCAGCTCGGCGGGCGTGGTGGGGGCGAGGGGGGGTAGGGCGGAGGCAGGCATGGGGCAAAATTACGGCCGGTAGCCGCGCCTGGCCGGTCCGCCGCTGGCGGCACCAGCGGCGCTGCCGTAACATTGCCGCAGATTTTGTACCCGTCACGCAGTGAGTTACTCAATAGAACGTCATTCCGAGCTTGCCGAGGAATCTCGCTCGCATCGTTCGGGCTTCGTGCAACGATGCGAGCGAGATTCCTCGGCAAGCTCGGAATGACGTTCTTTTTTGTTCCCTACTCCGTTAAGGAATATTAACAGCTTACTCGTAGCCCCTACCCCCCATGACTTCGCCCAACGCCCCCGCCCTCTCGCCCCAGGACCAGGAAAAAGCCCAGGCCGCCGCCGCCGCCGTGCGCTGGGTGCGCGATGGCATGGTGCTGGGCCTGGGCACCGGCACCACATCGGCCCACTTCATCACCCAGCTCGGCGAGCGGGTGCGCCAGGGCCTCAAGGTGCAGGGCCTCGCCACCTCGCTGGCCAGCGAGGCGCTGGCGCGGCAGGTGGGCATTCCGCTGCTGGAGCCCCGGCGCGGCCTCACCTTCGACCTGACCGTGGATGGGGCCGATGAGCTCGACCCCGAGCTGCGCCTTATCAAGGGCGGCGGCGGGGCGCTGCTGCGCGAAAAAGTGCTCGAAACGGCCACGCGCTACCTGCTCGTCATTGTCGATTCGAGCAAGCTGGTGCCGCGCCTGGGCCGGTTTCCACTGCCGCTGGAAGTGGTGCCCTTCGCTCTGCCCTGGGTGCTCGATGCGGTCGAAAAGCTCGGCGGCGCGCCCGCCCTGCGCATGGCCAAAGACGACCCCAGCGCCCCCGTATATTCCGACCAGAAAAACCTGCTGGTGGATTGCCACTTCGGGCAAATCGCTGATGCTGAGCACTTGGCCGCGCAACTCAAAACCATTCCCGGCATTGTCGAGCACGGCCTGTTTCTGGGCCTGGCGCGGGCGGCCGTTATCATCCAGGATGGGCAGGCGCGGGTGCTGCGGCCGGGCCAGGCTGCCCGGCCCGCCACCGAGTTCACCGAGCTGCCGTAGGGGGGTAGGGCCGCGCCCTACCCCCTGCTCAGAGCCGGAACTGCGCGCCCAGCTTCACGCCAAAGTTGTGGGCGTTGGGCAGGTCGCGATAGGTGAGGCGGTGAATGAAATCGACGCGTAAGAACTTGAAAATGTTCTCGATACCATAGCCCGCCTCCAGGTAAGGAACGGCGCTGTTCAGGGAATGCAGGCGCACCAGGGGGTTGCCGTTCATGTCGAATGGGGGCAGCAGGTTCTGGTTGGCCTGCGTAAGCCCACCATACAGGCCGTTGGCCGTGGCAACGAGCCGCCAGTTGAAGCGCTTGATAACCGGAATGGCATTCAGAATTACCCCTTCGAAATGATGGTCGAGGCGCAGCGATACCGAGCGGTCGGTCACAAACTCGAAATAACGCATCAGGTTGAACGAGTTGACGTTGAAGAACGGCGTTTCGTTGCCCAGCGGCGTTTTCAGGATGATGTACGGGACGGTATTGGGAATGTAGCTGCCCTCCACCCGGTAGGCCAGGCGGCCGAAGTGCCCGGCCGATACGCTGTGCGTTACCAGGAGGTTGAATTTCTGGTAAATCGGATGGTTGCTGTCATCGAAGAGGTTGCGCGAGCCCAGCGTGTAGCGAAAGGTGAACACCGGCCACTTTTTGAGCCCCACGGCGCGGCGACGGTTTTCGGCCTGCACCAGGTTTTCGTCGGGCGCGTAGCGCGATTCCACCACCACTTCCGACAGGCTCAGGTTGCGGCCCAGGGGCGCGTTGGTGCCTTGGTTGGGCGTGTCGTAGTACGAAAACGGGTGCAGCGGCGCAATGCCCTGGTAGCGCAGGCTCAGCATTTGGGTGAAGCCATGAAACAGGTCGCGCTGCACGCTGGCCACCGCCAGGTTGCGCAGAATAACCCGCCCCTCCGTGAAGCGCCCCCAGCGCGCCGCCGCCACGAAAAGATTATTCTCGGGCAAAAAGTCGTTGTCGAGCAGGGCCACCTGCTCCACATCGTGCCGAAACTCGCCGCCAAACACCGTCCAGTGTCGTCGCTCGGCAATGTAGTTGGCCCGCAGCCCGTACTTCATGCGCCCGTCCCTGGTGCCGTAGGCCACGTAGGGTTGCAGCACCAGGTTGCGGCTGAAAGCCGGGGTAGTGCGAAACCCAAACCGGAAGCGAGCACCCTCGAAGTTATTGTAAGCAAAGGTGTTGATGATGGGCCCTAGCTCAATCTGACTATTGGTGCCGCCCACCCGCTTGTAGCCGTTGATAAACAGGTCAATCCAGTCCAGGGTGTTGCGCACCGACGGCAGCTCGCGGGCCGAGTCGAGCACGGCAAAGGTCTGGCGCTCGCTTAGGCTCAGGGTGTCGGGCCGGTTTTTATCGAAATAGCCCTCGGCCTCGCCTTTCGGCAGTAGCCCGCTCATCAGGCCGCTGGTTTCGCTGTCGGTGCCCGGCTCCATCACCGTTGACACAATGGGCTGGTCGTAGAACGAGCCATCGTGGGACACATTGCGCTGAAAATCAGAATTTACCGTGGTGAAGCGCACGCGCAAAGCCGCCTGCTTCTCGCCGGGCTGAATGGCCACTACCAGGCGGGTGCGGGCGGCCAGGCCCGGCCCCTGGGCGGGCGGCGTCAGCTCCTGAAAAATGCGCAGGTCGGTCACGAAGTTGAGGTTGGCGTGCTCGCTGGCTATCACGTCGATGCGGCGCAGCGCGTAGCCCTGCTTCGTAATCCAGATGGTGCCTGAGAACGCCAAATCGTGCGAGCGCCGGGGCGTCACCCTGATTTTGTAGCACATGTCCTGGCCCACCAGCAGCGAATCCAGCAAATCGTAGTCGTAGGTGAGGCGTCCGCCCGCCGAAATGGGCGAGATAAAATCCTTACCCAGAATATTTTGCCAGTTGGGATAAAAGTCAAAATTCTGGAAGTTAGAGCCCAGCATCTGACTCAGCACCGAGCCCTCGCGGGGGCCAGCGCCGCGCATCTGCTTGTGCTGAATATCCTCGCGGTGGTGCATGGGCGGCCCATATTTCACGTACACCTTCGAGCCCACTTCCGAGGCAAAGAGGGGCAGGGGCGCGTCGGGGTCGGCGGCGGCGGTGGCCCCCTGGCGCACGGCCAGCGCCCGGATGTCCTTCACCACCTTGCGGTTGGCCATCGATTTAGGCAGGTCGGTCAGGCTTACCTCAATGCGGTTGTAGGAAGTGTACTCGGCCGACCGCAGAGCCGTGCGCTCATTCTCGGGCTTATGCTTTTGCACTTCGCGCAGAATGCGAAACGCCGGGTTTTCGGGCTGGCGCGAGCTGATGAATACTTCGCCCAGCGCTACCCCCCCGCCTTTCCTGAGGCGAAATAAAATGGTTTGCTGCGGGGCATCCGTCAGCTTCTTGCGCAGCGTCAGAAACCCCAACGACGAGGCCGCCAGCGAGTCGGGCGTGTCCGCCACGGTCAGCTTAAATCGGCCTTCTATGTCGGCCGTGATGCCGGTGCTGGTGTGGGGCACGAAGATGGACGCGAACGGCACGGGCTCGCCCGAAGCCGCCTCCACCACCTGCCCGCTAAGTGTCATGCGTTGGGCCACTGCCAGCCGCCCTGTCAACAGCAGGCTTAGCAACAGTAGCGAAACGATAAATCTCATATAATTAGGGCAATAGGCGCGGAGTGGGCAAGTAGAAAGTTGCGTCCGCAATTTACGCAAATCACCACGGCGTAGCAACAAATTCCACTGCCGGCAGCCGCGGAAAAACATAACCTAAGCATTCGGTTACCACGCTATTTAGCCCAAATGCCCTACCCCCTGTGTCCCCGGCTAACCGAGGGCGAGGGGATAGGGCACCTATAAACCTTAAAGACAGGCAGTCTGAGCCTTCTTATACCTCCACTTTGAGCGTGGCCGGGCGGTCCGTCACCTCAAACAGCTCGCCGTGGGGCACGATGGTAATCTGCCCGTATTCCTGCAAAAGCATCTTGTAGGCATCGGCCACGGGGCGCGGCTTACGGTCGAGGTCGTAGAGGCCGCAGGCATTCACGGTGCCCTTTTGCTCGGCTAGGCCGGTTTCCCAGTCAATCTGGTCGATGAGTGAATACCACGTAAAGCCCAGCACCGGCACGCCTTCCTTGCGCATCCGCAGGATGTTGACCCACTGTTTCCAGAGCCACAGCGGGGCCTGCTCCGCGTCAAACACGTTGGTTTCGGTGTGCATCACCGGCTTCTTGTAACGCTGGTAGTAGTCGTGGGTAATGGTGTACCAGCCCAGCACGTCCATGCTGGTCTGGATGCTGCCGTCGGGCAGCATTATTTTCTCGTTGCGGCCGTAGTAGTCGTTGCCCATCACCTGGTAGCCGGGCGGTTCGCCGGCCATGAACCAGTCGTATTCGCGCCGGGTCATGCCGTTGTCATATAGGTAGTTAAGCACGTCGCCATCGGGCTGATGCGCGTAGAGCAGGTCCAGCGAGGCGAAGCGCAGCTTGTTCGCCAGCTGCACGACGGGGGTGTGCTCGGCGTGCAGCTCGTGCGTAAACTCTGCCGATTCGCTCTGCACAATCACGCAGTCGGGCCGGTGCTTGGCAATGCGCTGGGTGCCCATAATGCTGGCCGCCACCGTGTGCTTGAGGGCCGTCACGAAGCCTTTGTCCGACTTGAGCTGCTCGTTCCAAACACCGTCCTTGGCGCTCGACTTGGCCGTGACGTAAATCTCGTTCACCGGCGTGTAGTAGCGCACCCAGGGGTAGCGCTTGGCCACTTCCTCGCAGTAGGCCGCGAAATGCACCGGCAGCTCGGGATTCTGGAAATTGCCCAGCCAGTCGGGCACGCCAAAATGCATCAAATCCAGAATAGGCGTAATTTCCAGCCGCTGCATCTCCGCCATTGCCAAGTCCGCAAATTCCCAGTCGTACTTGTCGGGGCTTTGCTGAATATTGTAGTACGGCAGGCCGTAGCGCAACACTTTCAGGCCCAGCTCTTTTACCAAGCCCAGGTCTTCCTTGTAGCGGTTATAGTGGTCGCACTCGGCCAGTTGGTCGCGACGGGTTTTGCCTTGGTTGATAGTAGGGTAGCTGCACTCAATGCCGGTGGCAAACATGAAGTTGTTGGGCAAGCCCGTGGGCAAGCCGTTGCCATTGTGCCCGCGCGCGCCCCCAAACTCATCGCCCTCGTAGTTGCCGCTGCCGAAGTGGTCCTTAATTTCTGTGAGAAAAGATTTCATGGAAAGTAGGGTAGGCGTTAGCCTGCCAGGTAGAAATGTAGGGTAGGCTTTAGCCTACCAGGCCCGAGAATTTGCGGTAAGCTTAAGCTTTCCGTTGAGCCAACTTATTGATTTGCTGCTTATAAACTACCTGTTTTTAGTAACGGCAAGCTAAAGCTTACCCTACGCTTTACCTGGCAACCCAAAGCTTACCGCACTTAACCCGCCACGCGCTGCTGCTCCAGAAACTTATCCGCCGTGCGCAGGCTAAGTGCCATGATAGTCAGCGCCGGATTGACACTCAACGCGCTCGGGAACACCGAGTTGTCGCAGATGTAGAGGTTCGGCACGTCGAAGGCGCGGCCGTCGCGGTCCACCACGGCATCGTCGCCGCTCAGGCCCATGCGGGCTGTGCCAATAACGTGCGCATAGCGCTGAAACGACCAGATATCGGTGGCCCCGGCGGCGGCCCAAATGTCGCGCATCATCTTTTCGGCGTGGGCATTCATGCGGTGCTCGTTTTCCTGAGCCGTGAAGTGCAGGCGCGGCTTGGGAAGCTGGCGGGCGTCCTGCTCATCGCTCAGCTCCAGGTAGTTGCTGGCATGGGGTAGGCAATCACCCAGAATATTGATGCCCGCGATGTGATTGAACTGCCGCATGTAGTCGCGCAGTGGCTGGCCCCACAGCTTGCGGCCCCGCGCCACCTGGCCCGAAAACGTAACCGGCATCACGCCAATGCTTTGCAGCAAATAGCCGCCTACAAAGTCGGCATCCTTAGGCCGGTGTGTATCCTGCGAGATGAGGCCGCCCGGAATGCCTTTGTTGGGCCGCACCTCGTCGGGGAAAGTGCCCCACACCTGCACGCCGGGGTGGGCCATCAGGTTGCGGCCCACCTGCCCGCTGGTGAGGGCCAACTCATTGAGCAGCAGCAAACGCGGCGTTTCGACCGAGCCGCCGCAGAGAAACAGGTTTTTGCAGGCGAGGCGATGGTTTTGGCCGTTCTGCACGTACACCACCGCCGACACGTGACCCCGCTCGTTGCGCTCAATCTCCGTCACGAAGCTATTGGGCCGAATATCCGCGCCGTGCTTCACCGCCAGCGGAATAAACGTCACGTCCATACTCGACTTGGCCCCGTTGGAGCAGCCCGCCTGGCAAAAGCCGCGGTTGGTGCAGGCCGCGCGCCAGCCTACCCCCTCCTGAAAGTAGCGCGCCGACAGCGCCGCGTTGGGTGCCGGCGAGGTCTGAATGCCAACCTTTTCGGCCCCCCGCATCATCAACTGCGCAGCGCTGTTGAGAGGCAGCGGGGCCAGCGGGTAGCCAGCGCTTCGGGCTGGCCCCCAGGGGTAGGGAGTAGGGCCGGATACGCCAATAAAGCGCTCAACCTCTGCATAATAAGGCACCAGGTCGTCATAGGTCAGGGGCCAGTCCTCGCCCACGCTAAAGTCGCGCCTGATGTGCAGGTCGTCGGGCAGCGGGCGGGGCGTGTAGGCCGTGTAGTGTAGCGTCGAGCCGCCCACGCCGGTGCCCGAGTTGTTCTTGCCCATCGCCAGCGGGTCGCCGCCGGCTGCCAGCCGCTCATCGTTCCAGAACAGAAAATCCTGGGCACGCTCGTCGGTGGCAAAGTCCTTCTCGGGGTTGTGCCAGGGGCCGGCTTCCAGGGCCACCACCCGCAGCCCGGCCTGCGCCAGGCGGGCCAGCAGCGGCGCGCCGCCCGCCCCCAGGCCAATCACGATGCAATCGACTTCCTCCGTGGCGGGGGGTAGGGGCTGCGCTTTTTCCTGGGTAATCTCAGCCGGAGCCAGCTCATTTTCGGCCAGCAATTCGCGCAGCAGCGGGTCCTGAATAGCCGGCTCGGTAGGCGTCAGCAAGCCTTCTTCGGCAATTTCTTCGTCAGGCATAAATATAGTGTAGGGTAAGCTTTAGCTGGCACCGCAGGGCCGTAATAAATTCAGAATCAATCAACTAATAGACAAGCCTCAGCCCGGCAAGCTAAAGCTTACCCTACGCTTCTCTAGGCTCCTTTTCGTTGAGGCCGATTTTAGTCCAGGCGGGCAGGTCGGCGTAGCCCACGTAGCCAATCTCATCCTGCGCCCACGGGTGGGCGTAGTAGGTTTCGGTCAGCTCGGCCAACAACTCTTCAAAGAAACGGCCGGCCGGCAGCGTCTGCCAAACGGTGCCGGGTGGGTTTTCGCCCGCCAGCGCACCAATTACCTCATCCTTCTGAGTAGGCGTAAGCGCTTCAAAGTCAGCCTGAAACAAGCTCCGCGAAATTTCCTGAATGCCGCCCAGACCCATGCGGTGCGCCTCGCGGTCGGGGGGTAGGGCGTCGTAGCGCCAGCCATCGGCGCGGCCTTCAGCCAGGCGCTGGTCCACGGACGGCGCGAGCGGGATGGGCACCGGCCGCTCGGGCTGCGGAAACAGCTGGGCCGCCACGGCTTCGAGCAGCCGAAACGTTTCGGGTGCCAGAAACCGGGGCTCATACGCGGCCCCGGTTTCGGCCAGGCGCTGGCTGAGGGCCGCGCGGGTCGCCGCCGACACGTGCGGCGAGGGTAGCAAATCCTGAGAAGTCATAAAATAAAGGCAATTTGGCGCAAGCCTGCCGGCCACTGGCTCAGCAGATTTGCTTCAATCTCAACGGCTAAATGGGCCAGATGTTTACTCGTCGCTGCTGAGCTTGCCGCCCGTCACGTGCACCAGCGCGCCAGTCATAAACGAGCCGTCTTGCGAGGCCAACAGCACGTAGGCCGGGGCCAGCTCCTCGGGTTGGCCGGGCCGCTTGAGCGCCACTTCGTGGCCAAACTTCGCGATTTCATCCAGCGGCATGGTGCCGGGGATGTTGGGCGTCCAGACCGGGCCGGGCACCACGCAGTTTACCCGAATGTTGCGCTCACCCAAATACAAAGCCAGCGACTTGGTAAGGGCGTGAATACCAGCCTTCGTGCACGCATAATCCACCAGCAGCGGAATGCCCACGATACCCACGATGCTACCCGTATTGATGATGCAGTCGCCACTTTTCAGGTGCGGAATCACGGCCTGCGCCATCCACATATAGCCCAAAATATTGGTGTCGAACGTGCGCCGAATCTGGGCCTCTGGGATGTCTTCAAACTTCTCCTGCGCCATCTGAAAGGCCGCGTTGTTGACCAGAATATTCAACCCACCCAGCTCGGCCCGCACCAGCCGCACGGCCTGGAAAGCCTGCTCACGGTCGCGCACATCGAGCTGCAAAAGCTGGCACTTGCGGTTTTCCTGTTCCACGAGGCGCTGGGTTTCTTGCGCATCCTCCTGGTTTTCATTGAATAAGATGGCCACGTTGGCCCCTTCTTTGGCAAAGGCAATGGCCACGGCGCGCCCAATGCCCGAGTCGCCCCCGGTGATGAGCGCCACCTTGCCTTCGAGCTTGCCGGCGGCGCGGTAGGCAGCCAGGCTGCTCTGGGGTTGCAGCTTCATATCGGCCTGTTTGGCGGGGTAGGGCAGCTTTTGAGCGTGCCCTTTCATGTCTTTGGCGGTGGGGCGCTTGGGCGTCGTCGTGGGCTTGGCGGGCTTGGAAGTAGGCATGGTGGAAAAGGCTGGCGAAGACTTTAACTTACGTAAAAACCGCCCGCGCGGCCAGCCTGCGCACTAGCAGGCTGGCAATTTTTCGTCGGTCGGCCCCAAACAATCGAACAAGAATAGTATTTGTAAACCAACTTCCTGATTAGCGATAGAATAGGACTGTAGCAAGTCAAGGTATTTTTTATGAGACAGATTGCAAGTGAAGATTCACCCCTTATGGATTCTCCCGACGCAATCCAAAACGGCATGAATTTGGTATTTCGCACGGGCTATTATGCCGCTATTTTTTATTCCCCGTCAGAGTTAAAATTAATGCTGAGATTATTACTTTTTTTATGCTGCTTAAGCTGGTTCGGAACTGTTGCAGCCGCGCCGCGCGAGCCCGTTGAGCCCCCGCGCCTGAGCGGGCAGTGGCAAGGGCCGTTGAAAGTGCCCGGCGGCTCGCTCACGCTGCTGATTACCATTGTGCCGCTCAGCAACGGCACCTACTACGCGGCGCTCGACGTGCCGCAGCAGCACATCAGCCGCATGCCAGTGGAAGTGGTGCTGAAAGACGATAACCTGACGCTGCGCGTCGAGCAGGCGGGTAGTCGCTTCGAGGGCAAAGTGCTGGCCGGGGGTAGCCAGCTGAGCGGCACTTGGCAGCAGCCCGGCCTCAAAACGGAGCTGACGCTGAGCCGCGGCACCGCCCCGGCCGCCGCCCAGGCCACCAAAAAGCTGCGCCTCACGCCGCCCTATCGCGAGTCGGAAGTGACATTCTATAACTCTGACGACAAAATAAAGCTGCGCGGCACGCTCACCACGCCCAATGGCGAAGGGCCCTTCGCGGCCGTGGCGCTCCTCTCCGACTCAGGCCCGCAAGACCGCGACTCGGAGCTGCAAGGCTACCGGCTATTCGGTATTCTGGCCGATTACCTCACCCGCCACGGCTTGGCCGTGCTGCGCTTCGACGACCGGGGGGTAGGCAAATCGGGTGGCGACTACGCCCGTTCCACTACCGCCGACCTGGTTGGCGACGCGCAGGCCGCGCTGGAGTTTTTGCGCAGCCGCCCCAACGTGGCCTCCTCGCAAGTGGGCCTGCTGGGCCACGGCGAAGGGGCCAACGTGGCGCTGCTGGCCGCCGCCGCCCCCGCGCCCGACGAGGCGCCGGCCTTCGTGGTATCATTAGCGGGCTATGGGCAGTCGGGGCGCGACGTGCTGCGCCGCCAGCAGGGCGAGATTATGCGCCTCATTGGGGCCGATGGCGGGCAAATAAAAGCCGCCCAGGGCCTCTACGACCAGCTAGTGGAAATCGTGCGCCAAACGCCCAACCAAGCGGCGGCCCGCACCAAAATCATTGCCCTGCTGCGCGGTAGCAACACGGGCGTCGATGAGGCGATGGCCCGCGCCCGCGCCACGCAGCTCACCTCGCCCTGGGCCCGCTTTTTTCTCGATTTTGACCCCGCTGCCCGCCTGCCGCTGGTGCGCTGCCCGGCGTTGCTGCTCAACGGCACGGCCGACTTGCAGGTGGCGGCCAGCCGCAACCTGGCGGTGCTGCAGCGCGGGCTGCGCCAGGCGCACCAGCCCGTGCAGGCGCACCGCCTGGCGGGCGTCAACCACCTGTTTCAGCCCGACCGTGCGCAGTGGCCCATCGTGGCTGGCGAACAGCAGCCGGCCTTTTCCCAGGAAGCCTTCAACTACTTGCGTGACTGGCTACTACCCTATGTAAAACAGGCCAAAGCGCCGGTGCCCGTAACGGTGCGCCGCCCCGCTCCGCACCCCAAAACCCTCACGCCGCCGCACAATTCTAGTCGCCGGGGCGTGGCTGCCGCGCGGTAGGGCGCGGGTGGCGCTAGGGTAGGGGCCGCAGCACCACCCGGCGGTTGCGCGGGCGCTGGTCGGGCTGGCGGTTGTCGGCCACCGGGCGGCTGCCGCCGTAGCCCACGGCCCGCAGCCGCGCGGGCGCCACGCCCTGCATAGCCAGGTATTGGCACACCACTTCGGCCCGCTGCCGCGAGAGCCGCTGGTTGATGCTGGGGTCGCCCTGGTTGTCGGTGTGGCCTTGCACCTCGAGGCGGAGGGTAGGGCGCTGGGCCAGGGCCACCGCCAGCGTGTCGAGGCTGGCCCGCACGGCTGGCAGCAAGTCGGCGTGGCCTTGCTCAAAATACAAATCCCGCAGCGTCACGGCTTGCCCAGCGGCCAGGCGGGCGGCCATCCTATTGACGCGGCCTGAGTCAAGTGGCGCGGCAGGGGGTAGGGGCCGCGTAATGGGCGGCGCGGGCGCGGCGACCATTGCCAGGTAGCTCCGGGGTCGCACTTTTAGCGTAGCAACCGGCGGCTTTGGCAGCAGCGCTGCCTTGGCAGGAGCATCCTGGCGCGGGGCGTTCACCTTCACTGCCTGGAGTTGAACTGGTGGTGTGGGCCGGGCAGGAGGCGCGGGCGGCGGGGCTGCCACCACGGCCGGCTGCTGGCTAAATAAGTAGCGCGTCGGAATAACAACGGGCCCGGCTTTTTCCTCGGCCACGCCCCAGAGGTTGCGCCAGTTGCCGGGGGTAGGGCCCACGGCGGGCGCTTCCCAGGCCAGCCGCATCCGCGTGGAGAAAGAATACTGGCAGTAGTCTATTCGCAGTGAATAGGGCTCGCCGGCTTTCAGGTCCACGGCCAACTGGTAGTAGCTCAGGGACTGCCCGCGCCACTCATTCAGCAGCTCGCGGCCATTGAGCCACAGCCGGATGCCATCATCCACGCTGAGGTGCAGCACGTAGTGGCCCGTGGTGGGCGGCACCAGCCAGCCCGTCCAGCGCACCGAAAAATCCTCAGCTTCCAGGCCCGCTGCCGGGCTCTGCCCGTGCCAGTCGAAGTTGATAGTCGCGTCGCGCCGGGTCAGCACTTTGCGCTCAAAGTTGTGCCCATCGTAATAAGTCCCCACCAAGCCATTGCCGGCCTGGCGCGCTTGCGCCCCCGCACCCAGGGGTAGCAACCCCAGCAGCCACCAACAAAAAGGCCATCCAAACCGCTTCATGTGGTAAAGATGACCTTTTTCTGTAAATGGTTGTCAGCAAGCAGCTACCAAGGCAGGTGCTCGGCGTCGTGGAAGTAGCCGCCGGTGGGGCCGTCGGTGGGCAGCAGGGCCAGGCGCACGGCAGTTTTGGCACCCTCGGCCACTTCGAGCGGGGCATTGTCGCCGCCCAGGGCCGTCTTGACCCAGCCAGGGTGCGCGGCATTTACCTTGATGGCCGTGCCCGCCAACTGCTGGGCCAGCACCACCGTCAGCATATTCAGCGCGGCCTTCGACGAAGTGTAGCCCGGCGTGGCCCAGCTACCCCCCTGCCCCTGGCTGATAGCCGTGAGCGACCCCAGAATACTGCTCTGATTCACGATGCGCCCCGCCGGGGCCTGCCGCAGCAACGGCAGCAAGGCCTGCGTAATGGCGTAAGGCCCAATGACATTGGCCTCGTAGGTTTGGCGCAGCGTGTCGGGGCTCACGTCGGGGCCATCGTCGAGCTGCACCCCGGCATTGTTCACCAGAATATCGAGCCGGCCGAAGGTCCGGTCAAAGTAGGGGGGTAGGGCCGCGATGTCGGCGGCGCTGGTCACGTCCAGCTCCACGGCGTGGGCCGCGAGGCCCTCGGCGCGCAGCTGCGCGGCCGGCGCGTCGGCCTTGCCCTGGCGGGCTCCCAGCACCACTATAATGCCCTGCTGACCGAGCTGACGGGCTATTTCCAGGCCCAGGCCCTTATTGGCCCCCGTGATGAGGGCAACTTTTGAAGCGTGCTTTTCCATGCCCCTTTAAAGCCGGCCGGCCCGCAAAAAGTTGGCCCCGCAGTTATGGTCTTTGTGAAGGGAGGTGCTCAATGGAACGTCATTCCGAGCTTGCCGAGGAATCTCGCCCGCGTCGTTGACCGAAGCCCGAACGGCGCGAGCGAGATTCCTCGACAAGCTCGGAATGACGTTCTTTTTTCGTGACGAGTATAACTCAAAAATTCAGGCCGCAGTGAAAGCAGTGGTGCGCCCGCCCTTGCAGGGGGTAGCGCCGCAGCCGCGACAGCAGCGCCACAAACCAGTGCGCCGCCCCCGGCGCGGCCGCCGCGTCGTAGCTCACGTCATGCGAACTGCAGCGCGGACACGCCTGGCCGTCAGCGGTTTCTTCAGTAGGCTCGGCCAGGCCACCGCGCGAGGCCTGCATCACGGTGGGCTCGCGCAGGGCCTCGGCGGCGCGGGCCGCGTCGCGCTCATACACGTGTAGCCGCACGCCGCCCGCCACCGGGCTATACATGCGGTTGAGCGACACCATATTTTCGTTGGTCAGAAAGCATGGAATACCCGCCGCCTCCAGGCGGGTGCGGGCCAGGTGCGCCGCCAGCGGCTCGTAGTACGAGTCGAGCACGATAATATTCTCTGATTTAGGCCCGGTAAAATTAGTAGTCATGAAACAGGAGCGGCTGGCTGGGTGAAACTAGTAAGGCGCTCGTTTTTATACAACAAGCCGCCGCCCATAATCATTTTTTAGTAGCCGCTTGCAGGTCCTTGGCCGTGCGCTGGGCGCGCAGGGTCGTGAACTCGGCCTGCCACGCCCGAATGCGCACCTCGTCGCGGGCCGGCAGGTCGAGGCGCACGCGGGCCAGCTGCGTATTGAGGCGGCGGTAGGTGTCCTGCGCGTAGTCCCAGTCGCGGGCATCCCAGCCAGTGCGGCGCACGCGGGTAGCGCGCAGCAGCTCGCCGTAGGCCTCCGCGATGGTTTGCACGGTGAGGGTAGGAATACGTTCGGCGTAGCTGCCCAGCAGCTGCTGGTCCATTATTTTTTGCTTGCGGGCATCGAGCGGCACCGCCCGGCGGGCGTGGTTGGCCGAGTCGAAGCTGGCCGTTTGGCGGCCCAGCCGGCGCAGGGTGTGGCCCGCCTTGCTGGCAGCCGTATCCAGCTTACTTGCCTCCTGGCGCACTATTTCCTGGCGTTCGCGCGGGGTCGAGTCGCAGCTCGTCAACCCAAATAGTCCGAGCAGGCCAGTGGCCAGCCCCCAGTAGGCAGCTTTCATACCGCCAAGCTACGGCCGGGGCGGGGCTTAGGGTTGCGCCAGCCGAAAATTGAGAGGTAGCTCATATTCCACGGCCACGGCGTGGCTGCCCAGCCGGGCCGGCACCCACTGCTCGGGCACGGTGCGCGCCACGCGCAACGCTTCCTCGTCGCAGCCCGCCCCAATGCGCTGCACCAGGTGGTAGTTGCTCACGCGCCCCAGCGTGTCAATTACGAAGGCCACCACCACTTTGCCCTGCACGTTGCGGCTTATCGCCGCCGCCGGGTACACCAGCCTGGTTGTGTATTCGGCCAGGGCCACGTCGCTGCCGATGAACAGCGGCGGCTGGTCGGGGCGCACGTAGCTCCACTGGCCGGGGCTCACTTCGGCGTGGCACGTCACGTCGGCTCCCGGCCGGAAATAAAGCAGCTTGCCGTGGTCGTAGTCGTAGCGCTGCACCACTACTTTCTCGCCCGAATGCGTGTAGCCATAATATTCCCAGGCACCAATTTTCTTGCCTTTTTCTAAAAAGCCTTTTTCAAATTTTGTGTCCCGCAGACGCTGGGCCTGTCCAGGCTGAGCACTTAGCAAACAGCTTATTAGCACTGAAAATGCACCTAATAAATAACGAGTAGAAAGAATCATAGAATGGGTGGGAAAAGTAGAAAAACACAAACTTAGAACGCCGAATATACACGTTCCCTTCGAACTTGCCAAAGGGGGTAGGGCCGGCCAAAAAAAAGCACCGACCACCCGCGAGGGTAGTCGGTGCTTGCAGTAGCGCCGCCAAGCGGGCCACTAGCGCACTTAGGGCATCAGCACTTTGTTGATGACGTGAATTACGCCGTTACTCTGCATTACGTTGGCAATGGTCACCGTCGCGATGCCGCCTTTCTCGTCTTTCAGCTCGATGTTCTTGCCTTTCATCATGGCCGTCAGGTCTTCGCCCTGCACGGTTTTGAGCATGGCCTTGCCACCGCCAGCCTTAATGGCTTTCATGAGGTCAGCGGCAGTCATGCGGCCGGCTACCACATGGTAGGTCAGGATTTTGGTGAGCGTCGCCTTGTTTTCGGGCTTCAGCAGGGTCTCTACCGTGCCGGCGGGCAGGGCGTTGAAGGCCTCATTGGTAGGGGCGAATACGGTGAAAGGACCGGGGCCCGACAGCGTTTCCACCAGGCCAGCAGCTTTCACGGCGGCCACCAGCGTAGTGTGGTCTTTCGAGTTAACGGCGTTTTCGATGATGTTCTTCGTGGGATACATCTCGGCACCGCCTACCATCACCGGTTTAGCTTTCTGAGCCGAGGCCGTCTGAACGCCGGCCGTGCCAAGCAGTGCCACAATGGCGAGGGTTGCAAATGAGAATTTCATGGGTAAAAAAAAGGTAAAAGAAAAAATAATTTAAGGTTGCAGCCTGCCCCACCTACGGCCCAACCTTACCAAGTAGATTTTGGGTGAGCCAAAAAATATCCTGTAGGAGTTGCAGCAAGTATTCGAAAGCTGCGGTGCCTCGCGGCTGAGTCGGGGGCAGGCCGGCGCATCCCTAAACACGGCCCAATACTCCAGCTTATGCGAGTTATACAAACAATTTTATTTGGTTGTCCAGAATTTTTTTGCTTGAAAATGAAGGCACAAGCTCTCGGAAAGCAAAAAAACAGCGCCCCACCCTTGCCTGCACCCGCCTCTTGCCTACCTTTGCACCACCAACCGCCACCAAGGCGGACAAACCTCAAGCGAGAGTAGCTCAGTTGG
The DNA here is from genome assembly GCA_001596155.1 of Hymenobacter psoromatis. Classification (NCBI taxonomy): domain Bacteria; kingdom Pseudomonadati; phylum Bacteroidota; class Cytophagia; order Cytophagales; family Hymenobacteraceae; genus Hymenobacter; species Hymenobacter psoromatis. The sequence continues at coordinate 3,527,122 of CP014771.1, forward strand.
TAGAGCGCGACCTTGCCAAGGTCGAGGTCGCGAGTTCGAACCTCGTCTCCCGCTCCAAAAAAAACGCTACCCTCGGGTGGCGTTTTTGGTTTATCCCCTTTATGGCCGCCAATCGAAAATGCCTGAGCACCGACGAAGAGTTTTGCCAGGCAGTGGCCGGCAGCTTGCCGGTGCGGCAGGTGCTGAGCCACATCGGGCTGGTGCCGGCCGGCGGCAATGACAAAACGGTGCATAGCCGCATCGCTAAGCTAGGACTGGATACGAGCCATTTTACGGGGCAGGGGTGGAACCAGGGCGCACGGCACCGAATGTTGAGCCAGCCTTTTTCGTGGCATGGTATCTTAACCGAGAATTCCAGCTAGTCTTCAACCTGCCACCTGCGCAACCTTCTGATTCAACACGGCTTGAAAGAAGCAACGTGTGCGCAATGCGGCTTGCGCGAGTGGCGCAACCAGCCCATTCCATTGGAGCTGCACCACGTCAACGGCATTAACAATGACCATCGCCTCCCTAACTTGCAGTTGCTTTGCCCCAATTGCCACGCGCTGACCAACAATTATCGGGGTAAGAATCAGCGTCGAAACAAAACCTAACTACCTGAGCCAGAGTGGTGTAACCGGTAGCCACGCAGCACTTAAACTGCTGTTTCCTTACGGAAGTACGGGTTCGAGTCCCGTCTCTGGTACGAAAAACCCCGTTTCTACGCTAGAAACGGGGTTTTTATTATTTGGGGGTACAATCTGGGGCATTACCTGCGATGGACATCTGCTCTTCAAAGTAGTTAGCCTTTTTTTAGCTTAATAGCACGCGCAAGTTTCATCATGGCGGCCAGCCAGTCCCCAGGTTTGCACAGCGCTTCGCAGTGCTGGTGCAGTTATAGTGGATGGTAGCTCCCGCCGCCCGTATGGCAGTATAGCGGGCCTTGACGGCTGCGCTTGTGCCGCGCGCGCGCGTCGGGCAGCACCAGATACAAAGCCGTTTTGTGCTCGGGTATGGAGGAATGCCAGTCCGTCAGGCGCAGGATGCCGCTACGGATGCTGGTGTTTTTTCTCCACCTTGAAGTCGCATCAGAGCAGGAACAGAGACTATCGGCAGGGAAAATCCAGGCGGGCGGATGTCTCAGAACACAGCCACTTTTTTGAGGCTCTGGCCCTTCTCAAATCTCCTTAGTGGAGATTATTGTTGCTACGCCCGCGCTACCCCCTATTACCACCAGTATTTTCAGGTCAACCAAGCCGTCTGGTCCTGCGTGATGGGTAAGCCGCCCCATCCGCCGCTCACGCCGGCCCAGTGGGCGCTCTGGGCGGAGCTGGCTGAATTGGGCCGGCAGAAAACCCAGCCTATGGGGCCGACGAACGAAAGCCGCCGCGCCGTGCTAGCGACTGCCCGTGCTAGCCTACGGCACAAATTAGCCGCTGAATTCGGGACCCTTTTTGTGGCTCCTTACTGGTCCCCCACGCTGGCGGGCGTTGAGCTGGCTGCCTCCGGGGGCGCTCCGGAGTGGCGTTTTACCTGCTCACGCAGCGGGCGGCGCAAGCAACAGGGCAATGTCGTTGTCAACTCTGGCAGTGGAAATCAGTCTTCGTACTCGATTAGGAGGGGCGAAGCTATGCCAGGCAAAGGCTACGTAACAGGTGGGCCAAACTTTTAACCGAAGCTGCCTTTTTAAGCAGGCGCGCCGCCGGTCGGGATGGAAACCGCGCCGTAGTGGTGCTGGTAAAAAGCAGTAATTTTAGGTAATGGCAGCGCTTTCTCTTGAACAGCCACTACCGGTTTATTCGCTAGCCCAACCGGCCGTCGGCAGCCGCTTGTTTCAGCTGGCCCGCGTGGAAGGCACGTTGGCCTACGCGGCCGACGTGCTGTTGCCGCACCGCAAGGACTACTACCAGCTGGTTTTCGTGCGGCGCGGCGGCAGCCGGCACTAGGTGGATATGCGGCCCTACGTGCTGCAAGACAACACCTTTTACTTTACGGTGCCCGGCCAGCTGATGGTCAAAGAGGAGCCGCAGCCCCTGTGGGCCACTACCCTGGCGTTCGGCGGGGAGTTCCTCGCTTTGCAGCAGCACACGGCCCTGGCGAAGCTGCCGCTGCTGCAAAACCTGCACGACGCCCATGAACTGCGGCTAACGGCGGCGGACGCGGCCTTCGTCGAGGACCTCCTGGACAAGCTGGCGGCCGAGTACGACCGCCCCCCCGGCCAGTGGCAGCACCGGATGCTGGCCGCCTACCTGGAAGTGTTGCTCATTCACCTGAGCCGGCTCTATACGCAGCAGTTTGCTGCCGCGGCCGTGGCCGACCAGTTGCTGAAAAACTACCGGGCGAAGATTGAAGAGAATTTCCGCGAGCAGCACGAAGTGGGTGCGTATGCCGCTTTGCTGCATATTTCCGCCGGGTATTTGAGTGAGGTAGTGAAAGCGCAAAGTGGCAAGCCGGCCATCACCCACATTCAGGAGCGCCTGGTGCTGGAAGCCCGCCGCCTGCTGTTTCACACCCCCAGCTCGGTGAAGGAAATTGCCTTCGACCTGGGCTTTGCCGATGCTTCCTACTTCACGCGCTTTTTCAACCGCGAAACCGGCGTTACGCCGGCCGGGTACCGCGCCGGCAGCCGGGAAATGTACCGGTGATGCCGAAGAATGTGCTGCTGGCCCGCCAACCGGGGCCGGTAGCTTTGTAGGATAAAACAAGCCCTCATTACCGGAGCCAATAGAAGCAGTGGCCTGGAAGCCGCCTGGCAGTTGCTGCGCGCCGGCTATTACGTGTACCTCGGCAGCCGCGACCTGCCAAAAGGCCAGCAGGCCGTGGCGCAACTACACGCGGAAGGATTAACGCAGGTAGAGCCGGTCGCCATCGATGTGACTGATATTGCCTCCATAGAGGCGGCTCGCGTGGCGGTCGGCCAAAAGACCGACGTGCTCGACGTGCTGATTAACAACGCGGGCATCAACGGCGGGCGGCCCCAAACGGCCCTCGGCACGCCCACCAGCGGGTACAAGCAAGTGTTTGATACTAATGTGTTTGGGGTGATTGACGTAACCCAGGCGTTTATCGACCTGCTGCGGCAGTCGCCCGCGCCCCGCATCGTGAACGTCACGTCCGGCATGGGCTCCCTCACGCTGCACAGCGACCCTACCTGGCGCTTTTACCCCAATAAGGGGGCGGTGTACCACCCGTCCAAAACGGCGCTGAATGCCTATACCGTCATGCTGGCCTACGAGCTGCGCGATACCCCTTTCAAAGTAAACGCCGTGGACCCTGGTTTCACCGCGAGCGATTTCAACAATCACCAGGGCACCAGCACCATCCCCGATGCCGCTGCCCGCCTGGTAAAAGCCGCTACGGCTGGCCCGGACGGCCTGACCGGCCAGTTCTTCAGCGACGAAAACGCGCCGGATACGGGCATCAGCCCGTGGTAAAACTGGCCAGTTGGGGTAGCCCTGGTTGAATTAGAATAGAGCACGCGCCGCTACCTACTGGCGCGTGCTCTATCTTGACAAGTGCCTGACTGGCTGCAAACTGGCTTACCCAGCAGCCTACGCCTTAGCAAGCACCTGGCTTGATGAGTCAGCGTAAACCTAAGGACCTTAGCTTTGCTTTCGTAAGGAACTTACTGGAAGAAACCTATTTTTTCTAATAGCCCGTTGAAACAATGGAAGAAAATGAAGCTAGTGATGCTGCCTATTGCCCGGTCTATTTAACGGGGCTGCGCGACTCAATGGACCTTCTTTCCGGCAAATGGAAAATGCGCATCATCGGCTCCCTCATCTTCGGCAAAAAGCGCTTCATGGAACTCATCAGCCACGTACAGGGCATCGCCGCCAAGATGCTTTCCAGCGAATTGCAGCACCTGGAGCTAAACGGACTCGTTAAACGAACCGTGCTCAATACGAAGCCCATCACGGTAGAATATGAGCTGACCGAATACGGGCATTCGCTCAAGCCCATCATCGACCAACTGGCTACCTGGGGCATCCAGCACCGCCGAAGGGTGAATCAGCGACCCGAACGGCAAGAAAGCGCAGCCTGAGGCTTACCCTGAGTTGCAATAAAGCTGTTTAGGAAGTCTAAAAAACCACTACTGAACGTCATGCTCACCAGGCCCTGGCGGCCGGCGGCCGGCCAGGGCCTGGGCGTGGCCTACTTACCGTAAACGGTTGTCAGGTAGGCTTTCAGGTCGGTGGGCCGGCGGCCGAGCAGCCGCTCGAAGGTGGGGCTAGCAAGGTCAAACTCCCCGTCCTTCATCGCGCCGGCCATGCCCCCTAGCAACTCAATCAGGGGCTCGGGCACCTGGTGCTGGCGCATCCCGGCGGCCATGTCTGCGCCCGAAATAGCGACGTACTCCACGGGCTGCCCGCCGGTCTCGCTCAGCGTGCGGGCCACGTCCTGGAAGGAGTAGGCGGGGCCGGGGGCAATGTCGTAAGTTTGGTTGTCGTGGCCGGTAGTGGTCAGCACGTTGGCCAGGGCCTGCCCGATTTCGTCGCGTAGCGCGTAACTCACCCGGCCCTCGCCGGCGGCGAAGTAGAAACGACCGCTCGGTACCGCCTCCTGGCCCACGAGCATCGGCAGGATGTCGAAGTAGAGCGTATTGCGGAAGATGGTGTAGTTCAGGCCCGAAGCCCGCAAGTGTTCTTCAGTAGCTAAGTGGCCTGGCGAGGCTTCAAACTTAGAAGCCGACGACGGATTGACGATGCTAGTGTACACCAGGCGCCGCACACCGGCCTGCTGGGCCGCGTCGATGGCCTGCCGGTGCTGGCGGATGCGCAGTTCAGTTTCTGTCTCGCTGGTGGAAACGAGCAATACTGTGTCCACGCCCTGAAAAGCCGCGACGAGCGAGGCCGGGTCGTTGTAGTCGCCCTGGCGCACCTGCACGCCAAGGGGGGGTAGGGCGGTGGCTTTTTGCGGGTCGCGCACGACGGCGACGATTTCCTGGGCGGCTACCTGGGGTAGCAGGGCCTGAATGGTGGCGTGGCCGAGTTGGCCCGTAGCGCCGGTGATGGCTAGCATGGGTTGGTTCTTAAAAGGGTGTTGGTTACTTTTGATAACTCAAAGGTATTCGCAGCCCCTAACCTGGCGCAAGAGGGTACGCAATTCTTCCTTAGGCACATGCAGGTAACCGCTGTTGATAATCAGACCCTTGAAAACGGCATCGCCGCCCAAAAAATCCTTGCCGTGCCGGCCGATGGCTTCGCGCTCTGCCCCGTGCGCGACATTCTGGACCGCGTGGGTGACAAATGGTCGCTGCTCTGCATTCTCTACCTGGGCAGCACCGAGCGGCTGCGCTTCAACGAGCTGCGCCACCGCATCGCGGGCATTTCGCAGCGGATGCTCACCGTCACGCTGCGCTCGCTGGAAAACGACGGCTTCGTGCGCCGCACCATATATGCTGAGGTGCCGCCCCGCGTTGAATACCGCCTCACTCCCCTCGGCCAAAGCTTGCTGGGCGCGGTCATCGAACTGGGCAACTGGGCCAAAGACCATGCGCCCGCCATTGCCGAAGCCCGCCAGCGCGTAGCAGCTTCGCTGGCGGCCTCGGCGACCCCGGTTTAGGTGCCCGGAACGCGCGGCGCGGCGGGCCGCTGTCCTATGCCAGGAGCACAGCAAAAACGCTGGGGTAGTAGTAGTTAACAGCTTCGCCGGTTAGCTTGGCGCGTCGTGCTTATTGATGAAAATGATAAGCTAAATAGCCACGTCTCCCCCGCTAATATGGATACGGCCCAACTGCCCCATAATTTTTGCGGCGTTCCCATACCCGCCGTTGGTTTCACTGGGGTGGGTAGCACGAGCCTTTGTTTAGGAGGCTGCTACAAGTTGGTGGGAATAGCTATTTCCTTTTCCAGTCTAAGTACCCGTTGCTAATTAGTTTGCTATAAAAGAACGTCATGCTGAGCTTGTCGAAGCATCTCTACCACGAGAGTAATCTCAACGTTTAGAGTGAGTTACGCAGTAGAGATGCTTCGACAAGCTCAGCATGACCGTCTACTTTACCATGAACTGTGTTAGAATTTAAGAGGCCTGGGCCAGTTTCGAGCAAAAATCAGCTTGGTAGGGCACACCCGATTTGATAATAGCAAAGGCCTGCTTGAGGAGTTTGTTGCAGACGGCAATCAGGGCTAGTTTCTTGTTCTTGCCTTTGGCCACTAGGCGGTCAAAAAGGGCCGCACAAGCCACGTTCGTTTTCTTGGCCGAAAAGCTGCACATAAAGAGCTTGCCGCGAATCAGCCCCCCACCCATTTTGGTGATGCGCACCTTCCCGCGGATACTCGTGCCCGAGGTATGCTCGCGGGGGGAGAGACCGGCTAAGGCAATGACTTGCCGGTAGTTATCGAAGTGAGTGAAGCCGCCGACAAAGAGCAGTAGCATGCCCGCTGTTTTGCGCCCAATGCCAGGAATGGAGCACAACAGCGTCATTTCCTGCGCAAAGCGCCGTTCTAACAGGGCCAGTAGTTCGGCCTCTACCGCTTCCACTTGCTGCGTTAAGGTCTTGAGCAGCTGCTGAAGCCGTTTCAAAGCGAGTTTGCTCACAATAGGTTGGTGCTGTAAGGCTTCCAACGAGTTGCTAATCATCACTTTTTGCTTGAGTAACTGCTCATTGACCTGTTCTAGGTGCCGGCACTCGACCAGGACCGCTTCGTCCGGCTGCCAGACTTTCAACGGCTGTTGCTGACCATAGCGCAACAACCACTGCGCATCTTTGCGCTCGCTTTTGCCCTTACCTAAGTGCAGTTGAATGAAGCGTCTAATTACCAGCGGATTGAGCACGGCCACCTGTCCGCCCTGTTCATGCAGGTAGTAAGCCAGGGCCAGATTATAGGTGCCCGTGGCTTCCATCACAAACTGGCACTGCCCGCCGCACGCCTTCACTAGCTGCTGAAAGCCCGCTTTGGTATTGCTGACTTCCAGGTGCTTAATCTGGTCATTTACTTGATAACAGACGGCCAGCGTGGCTTTGCTCACGTCCAGGCCGACAACGGGTAACGAAGAGGCGATAACCATTAAGTACAGCAGTAAAAGAGTGGAGAAAAAGTAGTAAAAAAGGACTTCTAGGGTGTCTTTTACTATCCTGATACAGGCTCGGTGGCCTACTGGAACTGTCCAAAGTGACCCTAAAAAAGAGCGGGGATTGTCATGTTAAACGGGCTCCAACGCCCCATAAGATTAGAATCTTATTCCGCTCCTTTCCTTTCATTGGCCCAAATTAGAGGGCGTACCTGAACATAGGATAAACTATTTACCAACGGGTACTTAGTCTGGGCGACCACAGTATCATTGGTCCCGGCGGTGTTCAGGTAACGCAAACGGGAAGTGGCATTTATCATGATGAATTACCGGAAATCCCTGGCACCAATTGCCATGCTTTTCAGATTTGGATAAATCATGCTGCCAAGGACCGGTTGGTTGAGCCGAAAGCCCTTCATCTGCCTGCAAAAGAGGTACCCGAGTTCAAAACCGAGAAGGTTCTGCTGCGGGTAATTCAGGACAACTACCAGGATTTACAATCGCCGATGAAATTGGTAACCGAAACGTTGCTTTTCGATGTCACGATGCAACCAAATGCTACCCTTGAATTAGCAGCCAGGGAAATGGCCTTTATCTACTTGATTTCGGGCAAGATTGTGGTGGATGGCAAAGAAATAGCCGGCCCCAGTCTGGTTAAATTTGAAAATGAAGGCGATAGCATACAGATAACAACAAGCGGAGAGAAAGCAAATTTTATGTTTGCTTCCGGCACCCCGCACCATGAGCCTATTATCTACGGAGGACCTTTTGTGATAGAGTTACTAACTACTTATTATCAATCACTTAACTTATAAACCTGTCATTTTGTAATTTGCTAATGCGGTGCAAATTCGTATGGCATCGGTAAACTTAGCCTTTTGTCTCATTCGGTTTTCGATGCGTAATATAAAGAATGATTTCACCTTAGCAATGGCATTTTCAACAGCTATTCTTACCTGTGAAAAGAGCGAATTAATTGCTTTTTGTAGCTTAGTTAAGGGATGATATTTGCTCGCTTTATACGGAATCCAAACGTCTTTGCATTTGACTGCTTTTGTTATGCCTGTAAAGCCAGAATCGACATGCAGCCGATACGCACTCAAATCAATTCCGCCAAAAATATCTTTAAAAATAGTAAAATCATGTACATGCCTAGGGTAGGCCTTGCTAATGAATAAAATTCGCTTATCAAGGGTGCAAATAATTAGCCATTTTAGGGTGTGAAATTTTTTTACCACTGCAATGCTATTTTTGAACTTGCTGATTAACAGCGCGTTCGATTGGCACTTCGGTTACATCAATCACCAGGTCAGTTATGCCTGCAAATTGCTCATTAACGGCCTCCTGATTCCTTTCCATAAAAGTATTTTGTACTTTTTGCTGTTGTAAAGCCGCTTGTAAGTGAGGCTTAAGGAGTTCCAGATACATGCTGGCGTTCGCGTCTGAAATACCAAAATACATGCCCATATTTTGAAGAGTGGGATACGCTTTATGATAGTGCAAAACAAAAAAAGTGCCTCTCTTTTGTCCGTTAAAACAGGCTGCACCTGCCGGGCATAACGTGGGGATTCCTTGGGAATATATAAAGGAGCGAAATGCTCATAAAGTGCCGAAAACTCTACTAGCGAAAGACCAGTTGCTGCTTTGTACTGCCTATCATTGATAGCGTTGTGATAAATGCTGGATGGCATAGAAAATGCTTGTTGTAAGTAGAATTTATTAGTTATGTACGTAAAAACTTGCTAATCAGTTGTTAGCAAGTCTGATGACTACTCAGCAACAAATGCAGGAAACCCGCCAGCGCCAGCAACGAGGTGAAATGGGTTTTTTGCTTCCAGTATAACCTTAAAATAAGTTGGTTGCCTCTTTAATCACTGATGTTACGCCACGGGGAGTAGCGCGAACTTTGTAGTTCGCGTCCCCGCGCCGTTAAAGCCAGTAGAACGGCGCGGGGACGCGAACTACAACGTTCGCGCTACTCCCCGTTACCATCTCGAATAAGGTAGTGCGTAACATCAGATGAGTAACCGGATGAATAAACGTGGCTTTTGGCCCTTCCAACCGCGCCGGCCCGACGGGCAGACTAAACGCATTTGGCTAGCGTGCTATCAGCAGACCTTTGCGGGCATGTCCCTGCTCACGCACTTGGCCGAGGTACCCGATTTTCGCCAGCCTGGCCGCAATTTTCGTCACCCCCTGCTTTCCATTCTCGTTATCAGTGTATTAGCCGTCTTGTGCGGGGCCGACGATTTCGAAGATATAGCCGACTTCGGCCAGCAAAAACAGGTTCCCCTAGCCCGCCACCTGGCCCTGCCCCACGGCGTGCCCGCCGCCGACACGTTCCGCCGCGTCTTTCAGCACCTGGACGCGGCGGCTTTCAACGCCGCCTTTTTGAACTGGGTACGCCAGTTGCTGCCCGCCCCGGTCGCCGCCCAGGTCTGCGTGGACGGGCAGACGTTGCGCGGCAGCGGCCCGCAGGCGCTGCACGTAGTCTCGGCCCTGGCCCGCGCCGAGGGCCTCTGCCTGGCGCAGGTGGCGACCAGGGGCAAGGGGCAGGAATTGGCCGCTATTCCCGACGTGCTGGCCCTGCTGGACTTGTCGGGCGGGGCGCTCGTCAGCCTCGATGCGCTGGGCTGCCAGCCCGCCATCGCCGCCCAGATTGGCAACCAGGGTGGCCATTACCTGCTGGCCCTCAAGCAGAACCAGCCCACTCTGTGCGCCGAGGCCGAGCGAGCGTTGGCCGGCGTTCGGCCCCAGGCTGAGGCCACTGGCTGGGCCAGCCACAACACACCCGTGCGCTGGCAAGTGGCCGTGCAGACCGACCTGCGCTGGGTCAACGAGGATGGGCGCTGGCCGCAGCTGGCGGCCCTGGTGCGGGTGGAAACGGTGCGCTATCCGGCCGGTAGCCCGCCCCAGGCCCAGCCCCCGCGCTACTACCTCAGCAGCCAGCCTGAGCTAACGGCGGCCCAGGCCCTGACGGCCGTGCGGGGACACTGGGCCGTAGAAAACCAACTGCACTGGCACTTGGATGTGACCCTGCGGCAGGACGCCCACCGCCTACGCGACGAGCGAGCCGCCGAAAATCTGGCCCTGGTGCGCAAAATGGCCCTAAATCTGCTGCGCGCCGATCCCTCGTCCGGCAGTCTGAAAGTCAAGCGCAAGCGCTTGGGCTGGAGTGATACCCATTTAGAGGCCCTCTTGGCCCAGATTGCCAAATGCGGTTAGTCTGCCGGTATGGTACGCTAAGTAGATTACTCGCTTAATCCACGTTACTTTGCTTTCTTTAGCTAACCCGAAGCAGAGGCTCGATTAGGATGCTAGCTAGTACCCGTGTTCGGCAGGAAGTATCATGAACCGTGTTGACCGCCTGTTTGGCATCATTATCCTGCTGCAAGCCCGCAAATACGTGCCCGCGGAGCGGATAGCTGAGCAGTTCCATATCAGCGTCCGCACGGTGTATCGCGATATCAAAGCGCTGGCTGAGCAGGGAATCCCCGTCAGTTTCGAGGTGGGGCGGGGCTATTTCCTGGTGGCGGGGTATTTTTTACCCCCGGTAGGCTTTACCGCCGACGAAGCCAATGCCTTAATCCTGCTCGGAACCCTGGGTACGGCCCTGGCCGACCAGTCCATTCAGCCGCACGTGATAACTGCCCTGCAAAAAGTAAAAGCCGTCCTCCGTGGCCCCGACCAGGACCGACTGGGGCAACTAGCGGACAGTATTCGGTTGCGGGTGCCGGAATACCGGGAGGGTAATACGAACTATCTGTCTACTATTCAAGCCGCTATCGCCAGTCACTACGTGCTGGAACTAGCGTACCAGGACAAAGCAGGCGAGCGTACCCAACGCCGAATCGAACCCATCGGCCTAGTGTTCTACAACTTCGCCTGGCAACTGGTAGGCTGGTGCCAGCTGCGGGGGGGCTACCGCGAGTTCCGGGTGGCCCGCATCCACCGGCTGACGGCGACAACCCAGCCGTTCACTAACCAAGCCCCGCTCTCCCTGGCCGAGTACCTGGCCCGTCTGAATCTACCCCACGCAGGCTAATTTTTTCGCCGGGTTACCGAGGACTGCCATAGGGTTGTCAGTGCGCGTACCGCTCTTTGTGGTATCCACTCCCTTTTTCACCCCTATCCCATGAATTTCACTTCTGTTCGTCTTATCACCGCTGATTTTGAACGCCTGTTTAGCTTCTACGAGAAAATTAGCAGTCAGCCATTTACGCGCTACACGCCCAGCTTTGGCGAGTTGCACACTAGCGGGGCTACGCTGGCCATCGGCGACACCAGCACCCTGGCCCCCTTTGGCGGGGAGCAAGTGGCCAGCCCCGCCACCAACCGCACGGCCATCCTGGAATTCCGGGTGGCCGATGTCGATGCCGAGTACCAGCGCCTCGCCCACCTGCTAGGCGAAGCGGTGGTACAAGCCCCCACTACCATGCCTTGGGGTAATCGTTCGCTGCTCTTCCGCGACCCCGATGGCAACTTACTCAACTTCTTCACACCCGCCACCCCGGAGGCTATCGAGAAGTTCGCCAGCCAGCCGGTGGATTAACGAATCCGGCCCTCAAGGATAGTAAAAGCCCTCCGCTAAAACCAATATTTTCGCGGAGGGTTTTTACATTTATTTCAGTTAGTATGTTGTTTTACAATATGTTAGCTAAAAAAATTTCTTCCGCGACAAGCCGGACGCCCGTCTTTGTCAATAATCAGAAAATCAACTGATTAAGTGCCTAACAAGTAAATCCGCCTGTCTGAAAAATGAACCTCCGTAAGGCACTTCTCGAGTCCGAAACCAGCCGTTGACGGGCCAGGCAGCCGGGGCTAGGCCGCGTCGTCTTCGCTTCGCAGCAGGTGGAAGGCCCCCGCTGGCGAAAAGCCTGAATGGTGCAGCCGTACATTTTCTTGGAGGTGCGCGAAAAGTGACGCGTGTCGGTGAAGCCCCGCTCGGCGGCAATTTCCTTGGTCGAGCTGTCGGAATGCAGCAGGCAGGCTTCGGCCAGCTTCAGGCGCGAGGTAGTAAGGTAGGTTTGCAGCGACTCGCCAGCGTGGGCGCGGAAGTACTCGCTGAAGTTGGTGGGCGATATATTGGCCTGCTCGGCCAGGGCGAGTACGCGCAGCGCCGCGTAGTCAAACGACCTTTTAACCAAGGCCACCCCTATCGTCATTTTGACTAAAACAAAGGGCATTTTGGTTAAGCCGATTTTTCAGGCAGCAGCGACCTTTGTACCGTCAACAAACCGAAAATAACTCCTTATGAAAGCGATAAGAATTCATGCTTTTGGCGGACCGGAGGTCCTGCAACTAGAAGACATCGCCCGACCGGTGCCAGCGGCGGATGAAATTTTAATCAAGGTGTATGCCTGCGGCGTAAACCCGGTGGACTGGGTTATTCGAGATGGCAGCAGCGAGGTCATGAAGTCGTTTTTGACTTTGCCGCTGACCCTGGGCTGGGATGCGGCCGGCATTGTGGAAGAAATAGGCAGCGAGGTAACCACCTTTCAAAAAGGCGATGCCGTGTATGGGGAGCCTAATTTTCCCGGTGATGGCAGCTATGCCGAATACTGCGCGGCCAAAGCCAGTCAATTTGCCCTCAAACCGAAGACCATCAGCTTTAACGAAGCGGCGGGAGTACCGCTGGCTGGTCTCACGGCCTGGACGGCCCTCTTTGAGCAAGGTAAGCTTCAGCCCGGCCAACGCATCTTAATTCAAGGGGCCTCGGGGGGGGTAGGCGGCTTTGCAGTGCAGTTTGCCAAAGCGAAGGGGGCGTATGTAATCGGTACCACTTCGGTCAGCAACCTGGAGTACGTCAAGCAACTGGGGGCCGATGAGGTCCTTGATTACCGGAGCCAGCGGGTAGAAGAGCTGGTGCATGACGTGGACGTAGTGTTGGAAGCGTCGCCCCTGCGCGATAACGCGGAGCGCCTGAAAACGGTAGCCGTCCTGAAAGACGGGGGAATCTTCGTGACGGTTAACCTGGATTTTCCGTTCAACGAGGAAGTCACCGCCGCCCTGGCCCAGAAAAACGCCACCGGCGAGCTATCGGCCAACCAACCCCGGCAGGAATGGCTCGCCGAAATGGCGGAGCTGATTGATGCCGGCAAGGTGAAGGTGCTCATCAGCCAGGTGTTTCCGCTGGCGCAGGTGGCGGAAGCCCACCGCGAAAGCGCCACCTTGCGGGTCCGGGGCAAGCTCGTGCTGGAAGTCAGAAAAGAAAGCGAGCCAGCATGAGGCGTTTTCAAACGATAAGCGAATTTCACGAGTTCAGGCAGTTGCCTAAACCCCAGCATCCGCTCATCAGCGTAGTAGATGTAGGCACGGTTCCGCCGCCGGGTGAGGACGAGCCGAGTAGTTTGCTACTGGATTTTTACACTATTTCGGTCAAAAGAATACGCAACGTCCACGTAAAATACGGGCAGCATCCGTTTGACTTTAAGGAGGGCATCCTGTCCTTTATGGCACCCAACCAGGTGTTTAGCCTGGCGGTTGATAACAAAGACGAAGCAGTAGAACAGTCAGGGTGGGTGATATTCATCCACCCTGATTTTCTTTGGAATACGCCGCTGGCCACCACCATCAAGCAGTACGATTTTTGGGATTACGCGCTCCACGAAGCCTTATTTCTTTCGGCCAAGGAAGAAGCGACCATCCTGCATATCATTCTGGCGATTGAGCAAGAGTATAGTGCTAATATTGACCGGTTTAGCAAGCAAATTATCATCTCGCAGGTGGAGGGTTTGCTGAATTACGCCGACCGGTTTTATCATCGCCAGTTCCTTACCCGAGAAAAAGCCAACCACCAGGCACTGGAACAATTGGAAAAAGTACTGCATAATTATTTCAACAGCACTGATTTAGCAGCACGAGGCTTGCCAACCGTGCGATACGTAGCCGAACAGTTGCATATTTCACCCAGGTATTTAAGTGCTTTATTGCGCGTAGCAACCGGGCAAAACACCCAGCAGCACATTCATGCGAAGCTGATAGCCAAAGCCAAAGAAAAATTATCAACTACGACCCTGACAGTAAGCGAAATTGCTTACGAGCTGGGGTTTGAGCATTTGCCTTCGTTCAGTAAGCTATTCAAGACCAAAACGAGCCTGTCACCTTTGGAATTTAGAGCTTCTTTTAATTGACCGAAAGACGGACTAGCGCCCTGTTTGCCTACTTTTTAACAACGCCCGACTCACGTAAATGCTATGAAAATAATCGTCACTGGCTCCCTGGGAAATGTCAGCGGACCGCTCGCAGAAACGCTGGTCCGCAACGGGCACCGCGTCACGGTCATCAGCAGCGACCCCGGAAAAGCGGCGCAAATCGATGCCCTGGGTGCCACCGCCGCGATTGGGTCCTTAGCCGATGGGGACTTCATCCGGCAAACGCTCACGGGGGCTGATGCCCTTTACGCGATGACTCCCTTCAGCTTTACCGCCCTTGACCAATCGGCTTATTTGCGCGAAATCGCAACGAACTACGTGCAAGCCATTCGGCACAATGGCCTCAAAAGGGCGGTGGTGCTCAGTGGCTGGGCGGCCGATTTAGTGCCGTCGGTGAGTGTGGAAGACGTATTTGCGCCGCTGGCAGGTGTCGCCGTCACGTTCCTGCGCCCGGCTTATTTTTACATAGGACTTACGCAAAAGACGTCTGTCATTGCGAGCGAAGCGCGGCAATCGCACCAGAACGACTGGCGCGGGTGTCGTTCTGGTGCGATTGCTTCGCTTTGCTCGCAATGACAGACGATTTGCGTAAGTCCTATTATAGTAACTTTTACCAGTCCTCAGCGGCCATTAAGCAGACCGGCCGCCTCACGGCAGTTTGTGGCGGTGAAGACCGAATCGTCTTCGTCTCGCCGAAGGACATTGCGGCCGCGGCCGCCGAGGAGCTGGTGACCTCAGCCCCGAGTCAGGTGCGCTACGTGGGCAGCGAAGAGCTGACCTGTAACGAAGCGGCCCGCATTATTGGCACCGCTATCGGCAACCCCTCACTCCACTGGACGACGATAGCCGAGGAGCAGCTGCTGGCGGCCTATAAAGGGATGGGGCTACCGGATGCGCTCGCGAAAAGTTTTGTGGAAATGGAGGCGACCATGCACAACGGCACGGCGTTGGCCAATTTTCACCGGGCAAACCCCACGCTGGGCAAAGTGAAGTTGGCAGATTTTGCCAAAGAGTTTGCCGTCGCCTATCAGGCCCACTAAGTAGTACCCCGTGGCAGGCCTTCGCAAGTTCTCCCAGTCGGGTGCTACCCCTGCCCATACTCACCATCTTCCGGCCCACTTGCACACCGACCACCACCACGGCGCGCGGGGCTGCCGCCTTACACGCCAAATCACAAGTGGTTTGTTGCCCTATCCTGACCCCAGGGGCCGCGCCCGCTAGCTTATCCCCCCCACGCTACTGCTCCGGCGGCTGGCGGCTGAGTAGCTGGTTGCTGGGGCAGTAGCGTCATTGACCGTCATTTGGCCTCGAAAAAAGCCAGCGTCAGGGCCCAGGCTTTGGGGTGGTAGCTGGGGCGCTGGTGACAGAAAAAGCCGTGGTCAGCGTAAGAGATGACCGCGTTGAGGTAGGGCTTGCGGGCGGCTTGCAGGGCCTGCACTACCTCCGCTACGTGGGTTGGGGGAATATGCTGGTCCAGTCCGCCCCACACGAACAGGTGTGGAGCGTGCAGGTCGGCGGCGCGGTCCAGGAGGGTGGGTAGGCCGCCGCCGTAAAACGAGACGGCCGCCATCAACGGTAGTTCCGCATTGGCCAGAAACGACACGCGCCCGCCCAGGCAAAAGCTCAGGCTGCCAATCTGGTCGGTGGCCACCTGGGGCTACGCGGCGAGCCAGGCGTAGGCGGCGTGCAAGTCGGCCGTGAGCCCGGCGGGGGTGAGCGATTGGGCGTGCGCCAGGTCGCTGGCAAGGTCGCTATACGGGATTTCCAGGCCCGGCGCGGCCGTGCGATGAAACGGCTCCGGGGCCACTACCACGTAGCCCGCCCGCGCCAGCCGGTCGGTTACGCTCCGCAGGGTAGGAGTTCACCCCAAAAACTTCCTGCAAGAGCAGGATAGCCGGGGCCGGCGCGTTTAGCTCAGCCGGGCGGGCGGAACAGGCCGACATCTGGGTACCGTCGGCCACCGATAAAATCAGGGAATTAAGCAAAGTAAGCAGACCTAAGTTCAAGTGAAACAGCCGATTAACGGCCGCTAGGCCAGGGGGCGGCCGTCTGCGCCGGGCGGGTCGAGCGGGTGCCGGGCCAGCGGATGCACGGCCACCTGCATCCACGGGTAGAGCGGCAGGCCCGTGATGAGCGCGTGCAGCTGCGTCGCGTCCTCGGCCCGCCACAGGCCCCAGTTGCCGAACTGCGCCGGGATGCGCCAGATGCGAACCAGATGCCCCTGCTCCTGAAGCAGGTACGCCTGGGTGTGCTCCTCTTGAATGAGGTGCTGGCGGGTGGTCTCCGCCACGTCGGGCGTAAAGTGAATGGTGATATTGAGCAAAAATTCCATTTGATAATTAGTTAGTTAGGAGTAGGAACCGGGGCCGCGCTGGTAGCTTCTCCCGGCTGGTGCAGCGTGTAGTCGGCCATGCCCGACCAGTCTTTTTCGCCCAGGCCCGCCGCCACGGCCGCGGCCATGCGGGCATGCACGGCGGCCAGCAGCGGGAGTTGCTGGCCCGTTTTGGCGGCGGCGGCCGTGGCGAGGCCCAGGTCCTTGAGGCCCAGCTTCATCCGAAAGCCGGCCTCGAAGTCGCCCCGTACTATTTTCTGGCTGTATTTTTCGTAGGCGCGGCTGCCGTTGAATTGCGTTTGCAGCATCAGGTCGAAGAAGGTTTCCGGGGCCAGGCCGTGGCTGCTGGTCAGCACGGCAGCTTCCGCCAGCGTCTCAATGACGAGCGCCAGCATCATATTACCGGCAATTTTGGCCGCGTTGGCCTGCTTGGGGTCTTCGCCCAGCACCCACGTCTTCTTGCCCAGCACGTCGAGCAGAGGCTGCACGGTGGCCACGAGGGCCGGCTCACCGGCTACCATAAACGTGAGCTGGCCCGCCGCCGCCACGTCGGGCCGGCCAAACACGGGAGCCGATAAGTAGCCGACCCCCGCCGCCGCGTGCGCTGCCCGCAGCTCATCGGCAAAATCGACGGAGATGGTGGCCGTCACCACATGCACGGCCCCCGCCCGCGCCGTGGGCAGCACCCCCGCGTCGAGCAGCACTGCCCGAATGGCGGCGTCGTCGGCGAGCATTGTAAAGATAACTGCCGCCTGAAAAGCCTCTTGGGGGCTCGCCACCATTTCTGCCCCCGGCAGCACTTCCGGCGAGCGGTTCCAGGCCCGCACTTGGTAGCCGGCCTGCACCAGGTTGTGGGCAATTGCGCGGCCCATTTTGCCCAGGCCAATAAAGCCGACTTCCAATTGGGGGGTTTCGGGTTCCGGGCGGGCCGCCGCGGTGTGGGCGGCCAGCCAGCGGAGCACCGGGGCGAGGGCCTGGTCGGAATTCTTCTCGTAGAGCAGGCCGTGGCCGTTGCCCCGCACGCCGTGGTCGGGCAAGTGCAAGTGCTCGGCCGCCGCGCCGGCCACCCGTAAAAAGTCCACGATGGCGGGGCCAAACGCGGCGAAAGTCGAGGCTTCGCCGGTAACCACGGCCACCGGCAGCCCAGCCAGGGCCGGCAGTTGCAGCGTGGCCGGGTTGGCGGCCCGCGCTTCGGCCGCCGTGGCGCGGGGCGGGTGGTAGGCCACGAGCGCGGCCGTCAGCCCCCAATCAAGGGTCCCGATGCCGGGCGTAGTGGCAAATGGCGGTCCCATCGGCTCCAGGCTGACGATGGCGCGGACCAGGCCCGGCCGGCGGTCGGCCACCAGCCAGCCGGCCGGGCCGGAGGCCGAGTGCGTAATAATAATCGCGGGTCCGATGCGGTCGAGCAGGCGGGCCAGCCGGTCGGCATCCATCTCCTGCGAGGCAGCCAGGTCGGCGGGAATGGGGCCGTAGGCGGCCATGAAGTCATCAAACGCCGCCGCATCCTGCGGGTCGAAGGGCCACTGCGTCTGCCGGTCGGCCGCCGCATCCGGGAAGTAAACTTCCTTGGCCCGCTCGTAGGAAAAGGGCGAGCTCATGGACCCCATAATCTCGGCGTGGTAGGGCGAGCGGCCGTGGCCGGGCCGGTCCACGACCAGCACGGCGTAGCCGGCTTCCACCAGGCGCTGCGCCCAGCCGGGCCGGCCGTCGGGCGTATCGCCCCACTCGGTGCCCTGCAAGGTGCCGCCATGCACGAGCACCACGGGGTAGGGCTGCGTCACGCGCTCGGGGGCTTCCCATTCCACGAACAGCGGCCCGCGCTGGTACGTCTGCCCGTGGCGGCTGACCCGCTCACCGGGCACCCAAAAACAGCCGCGGCGCGACGCGCGGACGGGCACTTCGGCCCAAAATGGAAGTGGCTGGGCCGGGCTGGGCTGATTGGCTGGTTGCATGGTTTCTACTGTTGAGGAGCGATTGGAAAGCGGTTGCTGCAAAGCTGCCCCGGCAAACCAGGTTGTGGAGGAGTCCAGAGCAGGGAGGAAAATGCCCTGCAAAGTTCCGACCCCGGCGGCCCGGCCGTTTTACCCGATTCAAACCAATGCTTACGAAAATCAGCACACCCGCGCCGCCGTGGGGGCCTGGCCCGTGTGCCGCCGAAAAAAAGCGGTGAAGTGGGCAGGCTCCTCAAAACCCAGGCAGTAGCCAATGTGCGCTACCGGCCAGTTGGTGTGCAGCAGCAGGGCCTGCGCCTCCTGCACCAGGCGTTCGGCCAGCAGCTGGGTAGTGGTTTTGCCCGTGGCGGCCTTCAGCATCCGGTTCAGGTAGTTGCTATGCACGGCCAGCTGGTCGGCAAACGCCTGGGCCGTGCGGAGGCGCACGCGCTGCTGCGGCGACTCAATCGGAAACTGTCGGGCCAGTAGTTCGGTGAACAGCAGGGTGATGCGCGTGGCGGCGCGGGCCGGCCGGTCCAGCACTAGGGCCGGAGCCAGCTTCTGCGCCCCGTGGATAAGCTCCAGCACATAAGCCCGCAACAGGTCATACTTATAGACGTAAGTCGAATTAATCTCGGCCAGCATCTTCTCAAAAATAGTCTGCACCGGCAGGCGCTGCGCAGCGGTAAGGGCGTAAACCGGCTGCCCGCCCGGCGCAAACACGGGGAAGCCAGCCTGCGCCAGGGCACTGGCTTCCGCTAAAAATGCCGCCGTAAAAATGCAGAATATCCGGCTCTGCGGGCCGCCCAGGGGTTCCCAGAGGTAGGGCACCTGCGGATTCGCAAACAGCAGGGCGCTGCCAGCTACCGTCACTACTTTATCGGCGTAGTGATAGCGGTTGTGGCCCGTTACCAGGCTGATTTTATAGAAATCCTTGCGGCTGTACTGCACCGGCCGGGCAGCAGGACCCGCGTAGTCCGGCTGGTCAAATACGTTGAAGTGCCCTAAGCCCTGCCGCAGGTCCGGCGGCAGCCCCGGCACCTTGGTGCGGTAGAATTCTTCTAGTGTAAGCGTATCGGCCATTGCGCAAAGTTATACGAATCAAACTTTCGGCTGGCCAGTACCAATCTTCTGGTTAGGGGAGCATTCTATTGGCTGCCCCCAGCGGCGGGGCGGGCTGGCGCGCCACAGGAGCAGGGCCAGCCCCAGGGCCGCGCTGAGCAGCAACCCCAGCAGCAGCACCAGCCCGTGCCAGGCGTGGTGCTGGAGGACCACCCCGCTGAACGTGCCCACCAGGCTGGACCCCAGGTAGTAAAACAAAAGATAGAGGGAGGCGGCCGCCGCCCGGTTGTCCGGCGCGCGCCGCCCGGCCCAGCTGCTGGCCAGCGTGTGCGCCCCGAAGAAGCCCAGCGTCAGCATCCCTACCCCCGTCACCACGAGCCCAAGCTGGTCGAACCACGTCAGCAGCAGCCCGCTCAGCATCAGCAGCGTAAAGGCGGCCAGCGTGGGGGGTAGGCCCCACTTCTCGGCCAGTGGCCCGGCGGCAAAGGAGCCGCCCAGGCCCACGGCATACAACAGGAAGACGCCGGCCACGACTTGCGGGGCCAGGCTGAACGGCGGCGCTTCCAGCCGGAAACCCAGGTAGTTATACAGGCTCACAAAGCTGCCCATCGCCAGCGCCGCCAGCAGACAGAGCCCAAGTAGGCGAGCATCCTGCGCCGTGCGGCGGATGCTGGCCAGGAGCGCCCCGCCCCGCAGCCGGTGGGGCGTGAAGTGGCGGGAAGGCGGCAGGCGGCGGCCAAATTCCAGCGCCAGCCCCAGGCACCCCAGGCCGATAAGGGCCGCCACGACCCGCCACGAATACCACCCCGCGAGCAGCGTGGCCGCCACCCGGCCCAGCATCCCGCCCAGAATGGTGCCGCTGATGTAGAAGCCCATCGAGCGGCCGAGGGCCGCGGGGGCCACTTCTTCGCCAATGTAGGCCATCGCGGTGGCCGCCACGCCCGCCAGCAAAAAGCCCTTGAGCGCGCTCACCACCAGCAGCCAGGCAAAGCTGGGCACCAGGGCGGAGGCCGCAGTCAGGGCCGAAGAACTCACCAGGGCGCTCACCATCAGTTTCTTGCGCGAAAATCGATTGGCCAGAAATGTGCCCAGTAGCAGCCCCGCCGCCAGGGCCAGCGTAGCCGTCGAAATAACCAGGCTGCTGTGCGCCGGCGTCAAGTGAAAGTAGCGGCCCAGCACGGGCAGCAGGGGCTGCAAAAAATAGAGCTGGGCAAACAGGCACAGCCCGGCCAGAAACATGGCGTAGGTAAGGCGGCGGTAGGCGGCGGTGCCCCGCTCGGCGGGGGGGGTAGGGAGTAGAGTTGGGAGGCCAGGCATAGTGCCAAAAAAGCGGCCCCTGGAGGTGCCGTTGCAGCCCAATATCTGCTGGTCGCAGGGCTTTAGGAGCGATGCCTTGACCGACGGCCAACGTTTCCGCACCCTGAATGTCAGTGATGACTGGAACCGGGAAGTGCTCGGTATCGAAGTGGATTTTTCGCTACCCCCTATGCGGGTTGTGGCCCTGCTCACGCAGGTAGTCAGCCAGTACGGCTGCGGGTGGATAACGGCCCCGAGCTTATCAGCCAGGTGTTACAGACCTGGTGCCAGCGTCAGGGAATTGACCTGCGTTGGATTCAGCCAACGAGTCCAACGCAAAACGCCTATGTTGAACGCTTTAACGGCTCCTTTCGCCGCGAGCTGCTCAATGCCCACTTCTTCACCAGCCTGCGCCAGGTGCATGAACACTGCCAACTTTGGCAACACGATTACAACCACCTGCGACCGCATGAGGCCCTTAACTTCTTAACGCCCATCGAGTTTCGTTAAGCTGCCTGACCTCTGCTTTTGATTGGCCTACTCTGACGGGGAGCTTACAGTAGGCCAGGAAGAGGCGTTGCAGTTCGGTCATGGCAGGCGGAAAAGGCTAGGGTACGAGGGTGCGGCGGGGGGGTAGGAAACGAGCCAACCTCGGCCAAGGCGAATAAAACAAGTGCCCCGCAGCGAACCGCCACGGGGCATTGCCTTTGTAAACAAGCCCGTTTAGAGGAGCTTATCCAGCGTAATCGGCAGGTCGCGCAGACGCTTGCCCGTGGCGTGGTAGATGGCATTGGAGATGGCGGCGACCACGCCCAGCAGCCCTATTTCGCCCAGGCCCTTTACTCCGATGGGGTTCACAATATCGTCGCTTTCCTCCACGAAAATCACGTCAATTTTGTGAATGTCGGCGTTCACCGGAATGTGGTATTCGGCGTAGTTGTGGTTCATAAAGCGCCCGAAGTGGTGGTCGGCGACCGTTTCCTCCATCAGCGCCATGCCGATGCCCCACACGGTGGAACCCAGTACCTGGCTGCGTGCGGTTTTGGGATTCAGGATACGGCCGGCGGCCACGGCGTTCACCACGCGCGTTACGCGCACGATACCCAGGTCCTCATCTACTTTCACCTCCACGAAAACGGCGTTGTGCGAGTGCATGGAATACTTCGACTGTTTAGCCGTGTCAGGCTTACCCCCGCCCTCGGCTTCCACGGTTGGCTCGTCGCTGGCCGCCAGCACGTCCCGAATCGCTACTTGCCGGCTGATGTCCTGGTTGGCGCCGATTACCCCGTTCACGAATTGCACGTCCTCATAAGCGAGGTCGGCGAGGGGCGAGTTGTCCAGCTGCTGGGCCAGTTGCAGCACTTTTTTGCCGAGCGCCTGGCAGGTGTCTTGCACGGCCGAGCCGACCGAGGCAGCCGTCCAGGAGCCGCCCTGAATGGGGGATTGGGGTAGGGTTGTGTCGCCTAGCACGAAGGTCACGTCTTCAATGGGCAGGCCCATTGTCTGGGCGGCCAGTTGAGTCATGACCGTGTAGGTGCCCGTGCCAATGTCGTTGCTCCCGCTGCTCACCGTGAGGTGGCCATTGGCGGCGAGGCTGGCCTTGGCTTTAGTGGGCTTTTGCTGCGCATCCCAGATGCCGGTGCCCACCCCCCAACCCACCAGCAGGCGGCCGTCGCGCATGGAGCGCGGCTCCGGGGTGCGGGCCGCCCAGCCGAACCTGGCCGCTCCTTCGTGGAAGCAATCGCGCAGGCGCTTGCTGCTGAAGGGCTTGTCAGTGCTTTTATCCGTTTCCGAGTAGTTCAGCAGGCGAAATTCCAGCGGGTCGCGGCCCGCTTGATAGGCCATCTCGTCAATGGCGATTTCGAGGGCAAATTCGCCCGTGGCGGCCCCCGGTGCCCGCATGGACTGCGGCGTGTAGATATCAAGCGCGACGATTTCGTGCGCCAGCGTCACGTTGTCGCAATTGTAGAGGACGCCCGAGTTGGCCACCACATTTTCGGCGTAGTCCTCGAACCGCGAGGTTTCGGCCACCGCGTGGTGTTGCAGCGACGTCAGGTGGCCCCACTCATCGGTACCCAGTTTCAGGTTCTGAATGGTGGCGGGCCGGTTGCCGATGCTGAACATCTGGTCTCGCGTCAGGGTCAGGCGAATGGAGTGCTGAAGCTCCAGCGCCGCTAAGGTTGCAAAAAACATCTGGTGCTGCGGCCGCAGCCCCGAGCCGAACCCGCCGCCCATGTACTTGGTAATAACCTGGGTATCATCTTTGGCCAGCCCAAAAACCCCGCACAAATACGCCTGCACATTGAAAACGCCCTGGGTTTTGTCGTAGATTTTCATCTTCTTACCATCGCCCAGCCACTCGATGGTCGTGGCGTACATCTCCATCGGGTTCTGGTGCTGCGCCTGGTGCGTGTACGTGCCGGCGTGCTGATGCACGGCCGCCGCGAAGGCTGCCTCCGCGTGGCCGTAGGGTTTGGGCGGGGGCGAATAGCTGCCCTTAGAAGCTGTTTGGGTTAAATTTTCTTGACTATTCTTCTACTATTACTTAGTAAGATAAAAGCATTTTCACTGGCTATTTTTCTTTCGTAACATCTTGCTAATCTGCGGTTATTCGTAACCCAGGCTAGTGTGCGCTCAACAATCCAGCGCTTGGCATGGATGCAAAAGCCCTTCCGCTGGCGCACTATCTGCGTGGGCACCTCCACCCGAATTCCGTACTTGTTAGCCATGTGGTCCACAAATTCGCCGCGAAAGCCGCCATCGATATAAATGATTTTGACTTCCTGCAGCAGGACGTTATGGGCGAGTAAGTCGTCCCAGAACTGGATGGCCGTCTGCCCATCATGGGCATTGGCGGCCGTCACTTTGCTGGCCAGCACATTGCCGAGCGTATCGGCGACGACGAAGCGCTTACGGCCTTTGATAAGTTTGCCCCCATCAAAGCCGATATGCGTGGTGCTGGTGGCCGAATTTTTCACGCTTTGGGAGTCGATAATCACGGCGCTTGGACAAGCATTTTTTTTACACTCTCGCGGTAATCAACGTTTAAACAAGCGTTTATACTTTCAAACAAGCCTTCTTTCTCCCACTTGCCAAAGTAGAAATAAACAGTTTGCCAAGGTGGAAAATCGCCGGGTATATCGCGCCAGCCGCACCCGTTTTTCAGCACGTATAAGATACCATTGAACACGTCCAGCAGGGGCCATTTACTGGTGCGCCGCACCACAATCAACGGTAAAATTCGCTGCCAATCCCGCTCAGATAAATCCGAAGTATAAGATTTTTGACGCATAAAGAAAATAAGAGGGTTTTACCTCAAATTTAACTCAAACAGCTTCTTAGCCTTCGGCGCGTGGCCCTCGTGGCGCACCTGCTCCAGGTCGGTGACAAACGCCGCCGCCTCGTACTCAATGTGCAGGATAGAAGCCGCGTAGCGGGCCAGCTCGAAGGTCTCGGCCACCACCAGCGCCACCGGCTGCATACTGAACAGAATTCCGGGCGATTGCAGCGCCCGGAAGGGCGAGCCGCCGGGGGCAATTTCATCCTGATAACTGCTATCTAGCCAGGCTAGTGAGGGCATATTTTCGTGCGTGAACACCCGCTTTACGCCGGGCAGGGCCAGCACCGGGGCCGCGTCAATTTTGGTGATTTTACCCTTCGCGATGGGGCTGTTCACGAGGTAGCCGTACCAGAGGTCGGGCACGTCGTAGTCGGCCGCGTAGTTGGCCGCGCCCGTCACCTTGGCCGGGCCGTCCACGCGGCTCGTGGGCTTGCCCACGTAATCGGTGCCCAGCTGGATGGTGGGCGGAGTGGCGATAGTCTGACTCATAACGGGTTACGGATTAGAATTCAGGAATGCGTTGGGGTCGAGCTGGTAGTCCATCTCCACGGCCTGCTTCAGGGCCCGCACGATGGCGCGGCGGCCCAGCTCTATCTTAAACGTGTTCGCGCCGTAGCCCTGCGCCGACTCGAACACCTGGGCGGCTACCCGCCGGAACAAGTCGGGCGAGGCAGTTTGGCCTTCCAGCAGTTGTTCGGCTGCCTGGTCGCGCCAGGGCTTGTGGGCCACCCCGCCCAGCGCGAAGCGGGCCGTTTTGATGGTGTCGCCGGCCATTTCCAGCCCCACCGCCACACTCACCGTGGCGAAGGCGTAGCTGGTGCGGTCGCGCAGCTTGAGGTAGGTAAAGTGCTGCCGGTAGCCCTGCGCCGGCAGGTCGATGGCCGTCACCAACTCGCCCGGTTTCAGGGTGTTGTCATACTGCGGCGTATCGCCCGGCAGGCGGTGGTAGTCCTCAAACCGGATGGTCCGCTCGCCCGCTGGCCCCTGCACGCGCACCACGGCTTCCAGCGCGGCCAGGGCCACGCACATATCAGAAGGGTGGGTAGCAATGCAGCTCTCGCTGGTGCCCAGCACGCCGCACACCCGGTTGTAGCCGGCCAGGGCCGAGCAGCCCGTGCCCGGCTCGCGCTTGTTGCAGGGGGTAGCGAGGTCGTAGAAGTACAGGCAGCGGGTGCGCTGATTGAGGTTGCCGCCGTTGGTAGCCGCGTTGCGCAGCTGCGGCGTGGCCCCGGCCAAAATGGTCTGGCTCAGCAGGGGGTAGCGCGCCTGCACTTCGGGGTGGTAGGCGGTGGCCGAATTGGTCACGAGCGCGCCCAGGCGCAGGCCTCCACCGGGCAGCTCCTCGATGCGCTGCAAGGGCAGCCGGCCCAGACTGGTGAGGTGGGTAGGGCGCGCCACGTTGTACTTCATCAAGTCCACGAGGTTGGTGCCGCCGCCCAGGTAGGCCGAGTGTTCGTGGCTGGTCTTGTCGGCCACGGCCGCATCCACGGCTTCGGCTTGCGTCAGGGTAAAGCTGTTCATGGGTTCTAGGTTAGCAGCTAACAGCTTA
This sequence comes from Hymenobacter psoromatis, assembly GCA_001596155.1. Lineage (NCBI taxonomy): Bacteria > Pseudomonadati > Bacteroidota > Cytophagia > Cytophagales > Hymenobacteraceae > Hymenobacter > Hymenobacter psoromatis. Next base: position 3,552,779 of record CP014771.1, read on the forward strand.
AGATATAGGAATAATAACCAAAGTGCCGTTGTCCACCACGGCCTGGCCGTCGTGCAGCACCTCCATCACGGCCGAGAGGATGTTGGGGTAAGCGCCGCAGCGGCAGAGGTTGCCGCTCATCAGCTCGCGCACCTCGTCGGCGGTTTTGGCACGGCCCTCGTTAAGCAGGCCCTGCGCCGAGCAAATCTGGCCGGGGGTGCAGTAGCCGCACTGAAAGGCATCATGGTCAATGAAAGCCTGTTGCAAGGGCGAGAGGTTGTCGGCGCTGCCCAGGCCCTCAATGGTTTCGATTTGCTTGCCCTGGTACACCGTAGCCAGTGCCAGGCAGGAGTTAATGCGTTGGCCATCAACGAGCACGGTGCAGGCTCCGCATTGGCCGTGGTCGCAGCCTTTCTTGGTGCCGGTCAGGCCCACGTGCTCGCGCAGGGCGTCGAGCAGGCTGGTCCAGGGCGCGATGTGAATGGTGCGGTCCTGGCCGTTCACGTGCAGGGTCACCGCCTGGGCGGGTACGATAGCCGGGGCGGGTGGCCCCAGCGGGGCTTGGAGAAAGTGGGGCATAAGAACAATGAAAAGCGGAAGCGTAACAGTCGTACGCCTCCACGGAAGGATTTCTAAAACCAGCGCCAAAATGGCCAACCCAGGCGTGGGCCCAGCTTCCCCAGGCCAACGGCCTCGTTTAACTAACCAGGGGGCCGCAATAGGTTGCGGCCCCCTGGCAGTTGTGACCTAGTTACTTCCAGCTAAGCGCACCAGTAGGAAGGACCGCGGGGGTGGCGCTGGAAAAACTAGTTATACCGAAACCTTCGGTAGCCGCTTGAGGAGCGCCTCGGCCAAAGGGCCCGACGAAGCCGGGTTTTGCCCGGTGAGCAGCAGGCCATCGGTGACTAAATGAACGGCCCAGTCGGCCGCCCGCGAGTAGAGGCCGCCTTCGGCTTTCAATTCGTCTTCGAGCAGAAACGGCACTGCCGCGACCCGTTTCACGCCTGCTTCTTCGGTGTTGCTGAAACCGGTGAACTGTTTGCCCGCGACCAGCGGCGAGCCGTCGGCTTTCTTCACGTGGCGCAGGGCACCGGGCGCGTGGCAGACGAGGGCCACCGGTTTGCCGGCCGCCAAAAATGCCTCAATCAGCCGGATGGAGTGCAGGTCCTCGGCCAAATCCCACAACGGGCCGTGGCCGCCGGGGTAGAATACCGTGGCGAAGTCGTCCTGTTGCACGCTGTCGAGGCGCACCGTGGTGGCAAGCTGCGCCTGGGCCGCCGCGTCCGCCGCAAAACGCCGGGTGTCGTCGCTCAGATACTTGGGCGTGGTACTCATCGGGTCGCACGGCGGCCCCCCCCCTTTGGGAGAGGCCAGCACCAGGTCGATGCCGGCATCCTTAAATCGATTGTAGGCGGCGGCTACCTCTTCGAGCCAGTAGCCGGTCTTCTCGCCGGTGTTCCCCAGTTGGTCGTGCGAGGTGATGACCATCAAAATTTTCATGGCAGTTTGTCGGTTAGTGAACGTTTGGTTGCGTTGAAACGGTGTACCCGCTCAATGGCCACAAAGGTCCGCTACCCTGCTCAGGGAAACTTGCTGCATTCAAACGGATGCTTGCTCAATTCAAACCTGGCGCACGGCCGAGGGAGCCAGGCCGGTCTGCTTTTTAAAAAAGTGGTTGAAATGAGCCGGCTCGTCGAAACCCAGGCTGTAGCCGATTTCGGCCACGTTCCAGTCGGTGTGCCGGAGCAGGGCGCGGGCTTCGCCGGCCAGGCGCTCGGCGATGTGGGCGGTCGTCGTGGTGCCGGTCGTCTCGCGCACGCAGCGGTTGAGGTAGTTGACGTGCACGCTCAGCTGCCGGGCAAAGTCGCCGGCCGAACGCAGGGCAAACCGACGGGTCAGGGATTCGATGGGAAACTGCCGCTCCAGCAGCTCCAGGAAAGCGCTCGTCAGCCGCACCTTGGCATCGGGCTGCTGGTAGAGGGTGTCGGCGGGCCGCAGCTTCAGCGCATAGTGAATCAGCTCCGCCACGTAGTTGCGCAGCAGGTCGTACTTGAGGGGGTAGTCGGAATTGATTTCGGCGAGCATCTTCTCAAACAAGGCGCTCACGGCTGTTTGCTGGTCGGCCGTGAGGGCATAAACCGGGTGGCCGCCAGGCTGAAACAGCGGCTGGTCCAGCAGGCTGGGGCTGCCCTGCCCCCGGAAGAACTCCTCGCGGAAAAGGCAGTAAAAACCGGTGGAAGGGGCAGAAATCGGCTGGCAGCTATACGGCACCCGCGGGTTGAAAAACACCAGGGTAGGCTCCAGCATCTCCAGGCTTTTGTCGGCGAAGTGGTAGGCGTGGGGGTCGCGGTTGAGGGCAATTTTGTAAAAGTCCCGGCGACCGTAAGAAATCAGCTTGGCGCTGGGGACCCGCACTTCCTCCAGCCGAAAAACGTTGACCTGCTCCACCTCTGGTTGGGGCAGCCCTTGGAAGTAGTGCTGGTAAAAAAGGGGGAGCGACTCGGACTTGAGCATCCGGCAAAGTTACCCAATCAGGACTTACGCAAAATTAGCAATAACACAGCCTGTTACAGCAGCGCCGGAATAAATGGCTAACTTAATTGCTGACGCAAAAACGCCGCCCAGGGCAGCAGACTAAACCCATTGGGATAGGCTTAACCGTCCTATTCTTCTCGAAAGCAGCCTTTTATTTTTGAATGTTGCTTCAGCCGCAGCCAGAAATTCAGAAAAACTAGGTTATCAGGCTAATTTACTGGTCGAGCTTTTCCGAATGCGTTTAGTCTGGCCTTGTAGTATGGAATGAGGATGCTATACTTGTGTGCTGATAGGCTGATAATGAGCGGATTATGAACGTTTTCTCCCTTCCTTCATCTTCTCTGCCTTCCCCATGAAACAACTTTTGCCGCTTATTCTGCTGGCTGGCACCAGCTTCGCGGCTCAGGCCCAAACTCAGCCCGCGGCACCTGCCGAAACAAACCAGGTGGCAACGGCCACGACTGCCGCCGCGCAGGGGCAGAATGCCGCCGTCCTCAAAGCAGGCAGCCTGGTAGTGCTGGAAACTACGATGCCTTTGTCCTCAAAAAATGCGCAGATGGGGCAGTCGGTAACCATGCGGGTTAAGTACGATGTGGTCGTCAACGGCAAGACGGCTATCAGGGCGGGCGCGCCGGGTAGCGGCCAGGTAACGGCGGCCGAGCATCACAAAGGCCTGGGAAAAGAGGGTAGCCTGGCCATTAGGCCCAGCGTAGTGCAAGCGGTAGATGGGCAGATGATACCCGTGGTGGGAGCCAGCACAAGTGCGGCGGGCAGTGGCACGGCCGGGGCCGCTATCGGCCTGGCAGTGGTGGTAAGCCCGCTTTTTTTGCTGCATAAAGGCAAGGAAGCCAGCATTCCCGCAGGCTACGAAATGCAGGCAACCGTGGCAAACGAAACGGTTATCAACTAACCCGCCTGACTGCTGGCGGCAAGCTGCTGAGCAGCGAATCAGGCCTAATACAAAGCACGCAGCCAGCGCTACTCACTGACAGCATAGCTGCCGAGGGGTAACGCTGGCTGAGTGCTTTTCAGTGAAATGCCCTCGCTGACAGAGGGTTGAATGGATTTGCGAGCTACTGCTGGCTGATGCCCGCCCGCAGCATAGGCTCCAGCACGGCCCATACATTGGCGGCCAGCACGTGCTGGCCGGCGGCGTTGGGGTGCACGCGGTCGGGCAGGTTGAGGGCGGGGCGGCCCGCCACGCCCGCCAGCAGCGACGGCACCAGCCCTACCCCCTCCTGCTGCGCCAACGTGGCGAACAAGGCCCCGAATTCCTGCGCGTAGCGGCTGAGGCCGGGCACGGCCAGCGGCCCCAGGTCGAAGGGCACCTCCAGGCCGGCCAGCACCAGCGGCGCGGCCGGAAACTGCCGCCGCACCTCGTGCAGGATGTAGCGCAGGTTGGCCGTGGTTTCGCGCACCGGAATGCCGCGCAGGCCATCGTTGGCGCCCAGCGCCAGCACGAAGGCGGCGGGGGCGTGGCGCGCCAGCACGGTGGGTAGGCGCTGGCGGCCGCCCGCCGAGGTTTCGCCGCTCACGCCGTAGTTCAGCGCTTGGTAGGGTAGGCTGGCCGCGTCGAGCTTGGGCTGCATAAGCGCCGGAAAGCTGGCGGCTGCCGGCAGGCCGTAGCCCGCCGTGAGGCTGTCGCCGAAGAAAATCAGGTTGTTCATAGTCAAAAAATGGCCCCTTGGCGACCCCCAAACGGGGTTGCCAAGGGGCTCAATAAGAACCTTGCCTGCGCGGCAAAAGTGCCCTTACGGTGCCAGTAGGGTCAGGCCGAAGAAGAAGAGCAGCTGCACCAGGTACACCAGCGGCGCCAGCGGGTTGCGCTTGGGGAAGGGCGTGCGCACAAACAGCAATTGCATGAGCAGCGCGAGCAAAAACCAGTCGCGAAAATTGCGCAGCGGCACCAGGTCGCCGGTCCAGTGCCAGAAGTCGTAGCGCCCGGCCACCGGCTCCACGCACAGGTCGAAGCCCACCATCAGGGCAGTGCCCACCAGCACCCGCACCCACCAGGGTATCGGCAGGTAGGCCGCCAGCATGCCCGCCAGGTAGGTGGTTATCACCCAGTTGAGCCCAATAAGCCAGGGCGCGCCCATATACTGCGGCCCCAGCGTGGCCCCGTAGGTGTAGTGCCCAAACAGCAGGCCCGTGTTGGTGCCCACTATCTCGGCCACCATGCCCAGCAGGAACGCCTGCATCACAAACAGCCAAAACAACAGGCCGCGCTCTGGCTGAAACGCCGCCAGCAGCCCCGCCGATAGCAGCAGCGTGAGGGGCGTGTATTTCAAATAGAAGGCCTTGTCGTGGCTGAACGCCAACCCCAGAAAGCCCGTGATGTGAAACAGCAATATCAAGCCTTGCGCCAGGCGCAGCCGGGCAGAAGAAGCCGCCGGCGCGGATACGTTCGATAACTCCATTTTGAGGAGTTAAGAGTTGAGAGTTAAGAGTTAAGAGTTACTAATGGCTGATACCAGGAACGACCATTAGTAACTCTTAACTCTCAACTCTTAACTCTTAACTTATTTAGTAATTAGCTCGGCGACAATTTTGGCCGAAAGTAAACACAGCGGAATGCCGCCGCCCGGATGCACCGAGCCGCCGCAAAAGTACAGCCCCGCCAGCCGGCCCGAAAAATTAGGATGCCGCAAAAAAGCCGCCAGCGCGTTGTTGCTGGAGCTGCCGTACAAAGCGCCCCCAAACGACGACGTATCGGCCGCGATACCGGGTGGCGTCCACACCTTTTCGGCCCTGATAAGTGGCTCTAAATCAATATTCAGCGCTTGGCTGAGCTTGGCCAGCACCACGCGCCGCGTTTTGGCGGTGAGGGCGTCCCAATCCTGGCCCTCGTCGTGGGGCACGTTCACCATCACAAACCAGTTTTCGTGGCCGGCCGGGGCGTCGCCGAGCGTTTTTTTGGAGGTGATGTTGACGTAGATGGTCACGTCGTCAGCCACGGTTTTCTGCTGAAAAATGGCGTCGAACTCCGCTTTGTAATCGGCCGAAAAAAAGATGTTGTGCAAATCCAGCTCGGGAAATTCGCGCCCTACCCCCCAATAAAAAATCAACGCCGACGACGAGCGCGGCTGGCCCAAGGTGCGCTCGGGCGCGGGCTGGTGGGGTAGGAGGCGGCGGTAGGTCGGCACCACGTCCATGTTGCTCACTACCAAGCCGAAGTCGTACACATCCTGGTCGGTGCGCAGGCCCGTGATGAGGTCGCCGGCCGTCAGAATCTCGCGCACCGGCTCATTAAATCGAAATTTCACCCCAAACTCCGCGGCCAGCCGGTGCAGGCTGCTAGCAATGGCGTAGATGCCGCCCTCGGGATAAAACGCGCCGATGCCGTGCTCCAAATGCGGAATGAGCGAGAGCGTGGCCGGTGCCTGGTACGGGTCGGAGCCGTTGTAAGTGGCGTAGCGGTCAAAGAGTTGCACCAGCCGCGCATCCTGCCCAAAGGCTGTTGAGTGGCGGGCGTGCATGGTGCCCGTGAGGCCGAGGGAGGGTAGGGCGGCCACCGCTTTCAGCGTTTCGGCGCTGAAATAGGTGCTGGCTTTGTGCAAAGATTTGTGCAAAAAGGTGCCCGCCGTGGCGTCGTAGGCCCGGCCGCTGCGCTGCAAGAATGCTTCAACTTGCCCGGCCGGCACGCCCAGCTTCTGCTCCACTTCGGCGGCGAATTTTGGCGCGTCGGCCCAGGCCGTGAGGCGCGTGCCGTCGGCAAAAAAGTAGTTGGTAATCGGGTCGAGGCGCTCGTAGCGGAAGTAGTCGGCCGGGTCGCGGTGGGCCAGCCGAAACACGTCGTCCACCAGCTGCGGCAGCGTGAAGAGCGACGGCCCAGCATCGAAGCGGTAGCCGCCGGGCAGGCTGAACTGGTGCATTTTGCCCCCAAACGAGCCGCCGGCCTCAAACACCGTGACTGGGTGCCCGGCCACCGCCAGCCGCGCCGCGGCGGCCAGCCCGGCCACGCCCGCCCCAATGATGGCCACGGGCTGGCGCGGGGAGAAAGTTTTCTTTTTCGTAAACACTAAGCCTCTAACCAATGGGGCCGGGGTAGAAGTTTAGCGGGCCGCGCGCTACTACTCCACGGCCAGCACGAGGCCCTTCAAATACGCGCCCTCCGGGTGAAACAGGCTCACCGGGTGGTCGGCGGGCTGCGTGAGGCGGTGCAGGATGCGCGCCGGCCGCCCGGCCTCGATGGCGGCGGCCAGCACCGCGCCCTCAAACAGCTCGGGACTAACGACTTGCGAACACGAAAAGGTAAAGAGCAACCCGCCCGGCGCGAGGTGTTGGATGCCGGCCGCGTTCAGGCGCTTGTAGCCCATGAGGGCGGCGTGGCGGGCGCTCTGGTGCTTGGCGAAAGCGGGCGGGTCGAGCACCAGCAGGTCGTACTCGGCCGAGTGGCTTTTGAGGAACGTGAGCACGTCGTCGGGGTAGGCGGCGTGGCGGTCGGCGTGGTGTGAAAGCTCGGCGTTGCGCTCGGTTAAGGCAATGGCTTTCTTGCTACTATCGACGGAATGCACCAGCTCGGCGCCGGCTTCCAGAGCATACACTGAGAAGCCGCCGGTGTAGCAAAACGTGTTGAGCACGCGGCGGCCGGCCGAGTAGCGGGCCAGCAGGGCGCGGTTGTCGCGCTGGTCGATGAAGAAGCCGGTTTTCTGGCCCGTTTCCCAGTCCACGGCAAACTGGTGGCCGTTTTCGTGCACCAAGTGCTCCTGGCCGGTGCTCGCGCCGAAGAGGTAGCCGTTTTTGCCGTCGCCCACGGCATGGCCGGGCGTGGTTTCGGCACTCTTGTCATAAATGGCGCGCAGCTTGTCACCAAACACAACTCGCAGGGCATCAGCGATTTCGGGGCGGGCGCGGTACATGCCCACGCTGTGCGCCTGCACCACGGCCACGTCGCCATACACGTCGATGATGAGGCCCGGCAGGCCGTCGCCTTCGGCGTGGACGAGGCGAAAAACATTGGTATCGGCCGTGCCCGTGAGGGCCAGGCGCTGGCGCAGGGCGTAGGCATTGGTCAGCCGCTTCACCCAAAAGTCGGGGGTAGGGAGCGCGGCTTCCGGCCCAAAATCCAGCATGCGCACCGCGATGGAGCCGCTGCCCGAGTAGTGCCCTACCCCCAGCACTTCGCCCGATTGGGTTTCGACGCGCACCGCCGCGCCCTCCCGCGGCTCGCCCACCGCGCGGGCAATGGCCCCCGAAAATACCCAGGGGTGGCGGCGGCGCAGGGAGTGGTCTTTTCCGTTTTTGAGGACGATAGTGGCGGGCATTTTTTGATGCTTGGGGGTTGGTGCTTGGTGCTTGGTGCTTGGGCGCAAAGGTCGCACCTTTCCCCTGGCTTATTTCTTCTGCCCAAACATCAGGCACCAGCCCCTAAACACCAAAAGCCCGCTGATATACCGGTCCGCGCAGCCGGAACTGCGCCCACATGGCGGGGTAAATCAGGAAGTCGAGCCAGCGGCGGCCAGTGCTGAACTGGATATCTTCCACGATAATGCTACCCCTACCCCCCGGCGCGGGCTCGATGAGGTGGCGATGCCGCCACTGCCGCAGCGGCGCGGGCAGGATTTGGCCCTCATCCACGAAGTAGTGGGTGCCGTCGGGCAGCGCGCCGTTGTCGGTAATGAGCGAAGTCCAGCGCCAGCGCTTAGGGCCGACTTGCAGCTCAATAATAACCGTGTCGCCGGTGTTGTTGCCGTCGTAGCGGATGAGGTGAAATTTTGGAAACGGCGGGGCCAGGGCCACGAATAGTTCGCGGGTGAAGCCCGCCAGAACCTTGGCCGGCGGCTGGGCCACGGGAAAGCGGAGGAGCAGATGCATGGCCGCTTATACGGCTGGCGTGAGCGAAACACCACTGCAAGCTTTTTACCGGGCCGGCTTTGGCGAAACTCCTTGGGTAAGGGGCTCAAAGAGTGGCACTAACCAAGCCAGCGCTACCTCCGAATGCGTAGCTCCCGGATAGGTTTCGGTGATGCTCAGCGTTAGCCGGGCCGAGTCGGGGCCGACCGCGGGGCTGGCCAGGGGTAAGAAAAATTCGCGGTGCTCGGTGTCGGGCAGCGCCCAAATGGTTGACTGCGTGCCGTCGGCTGAGCGCAACTGGCAGGTTTTTGCCCGGCTGAAGCCCTGGTACACGCCGCTGTTTTTGCAGTAGCCATTGCGTAGGCGCAAGCCTACGAGGCGGTGCCCGGCGAGCGGCCCGATGGTTAAGGAAAGCCGGGTTTCGGGCAGGAGCGGGTTGGCGGCATCCGTCGCCGTGCCGCTAATCCAGGCTTTCAGCGTGTCGCGCTGGAGCAAATTGCTGACTTCGTAGCTGTTATCGTTTTGCGCGGGGCGGGTAGTCGTGGCCATGATGGCCGTGCAGGTTCCGCAGGTCACGCGGCGATTAAGGGGTTTGTATGGCTTGGCTTCGGTAGCGGCCGGCTGGTCGGCAGCGGGGGCGCCGGAGAAGGTGGCGATGGCCAGCCCTGCCAGCCCCACGGCCCCGGCCGCCGCCCCCCATACCAACCCCTGGTGCAAGCGGTAGCGGCGCCGAGCGGCCAGCGCCCCGCCGGCGGCCCCCAGCCCCAGCCCCAGCAGCGCGTAGCCGGGCCAGCCGCCCTCGCCTACCCGCCCATACGCCGAAAGGTCCAGCCCCAGAAAAAGGTTGACGGCCAGGTAGCTGAACAAATAGTAGAGCAGCCCCAGCACCGGAATGGCTAGGAGTGCCAAAAAAACGTAACGCCCGGTTTTGTTGCTGCCGGGGGAGGTAGCAGAGGTCATAGCTAGTGCGCGGGGATGATAAAAAAGCCAGCTAATCGTTAGTCAAGGGTTAGGGTCATGGGGACCTGCCCGCCGACGATGGCATACTTCGTGCCCGCATAGTCGTTGCCCTGCCGCTGTAGCACGCACCGGGCCGACTGGCGGCCCCGCGTAAATTCCAGCAATTGCAACTCGCCCGAGGGAGCCAGGCTCCCGGTCAGGCGATAGACTTTGCCGGGCTGCTGTTGATAGTAATAGTAGCCGCTTAAGACGCCGGTTTTCTGGAAATCAAGCGAGTATTTTACGGCCAGGTTGTCAACCGTGCCGCTGCACTGCTGGTGGCCAACTGGCCTGGCAGCAGTAATTGCCGGGGCGGCAGTATCGGGCCGCACGGCGGGCTTCGCCTGCGTAGATGCTTTGGCAAGGGTAGCTCTCGGCTGAGCAGGGGGGGTAAGCGCTTGCTCCTCCGCAGGAGCTGGCTCGTCTTCCTCCGCCAACGGGCCCAGGCTGGCCCGGCGCACCCAGCCGCTGCCGGCCAGGCTGTTAGCTACCTGCGCCCAAGCATGGGCGCGCCGCACCAGCTGCACCGTGTCGCCCGCGTGCAGGTAAGCGAAAGGCTTGGCGGAGGAATCAACCCAGCTGGCGCGCAAAGGGGCCACGCGCACCACAATCTGCTGCCAGCCCTCGGCCGCGGTGCTGCTGGTGTCGGGTGCCGGGGCATACTTAACAATGGGTTGCTCACGGACCTCCGCCGGGGCGGGGGGGGTAGGCGAAACCGTAGTAGCCGGCGCGGTTGGCCCCTCAACTACCGTGGTCGTATTTTCGGCAGCAGTTTCTACCTCAGTAGTGGCATATATTAACCCTAGCAGCAGCACAATAGCTATCCACCCCAACACCTCCACTGGCCGGCCTAGCCCGAAGCGCCGCCGCGCGGCAATGGCCCCGCCAGCCGCGCCCAACCCCGCACCCAGCCCCGCGTAGCCGGGCCAGTGGCTGGCCGACAGCCGGCCGAAGGCCGACAGGTCGAGGGCGAGCATCGTGTTCAGGCCCGCGTAGCTGAGCGCGTAGTAAGTTATCAGCAACACCTTCCAGCCCAACCAGATAGCCAACACTAGCAGCAGGAAGTACAGGAAGGTATTGTTTTTCTTGCCCGCCGCGCTCATCGGGCCGCCGGGGTTTTAGCCAGCCGGCGCAATGCGCTGACAAACAAATACCCTACCCCCCCCAGCAGCGCCAGCGCCAGCAGAAACACGCCCCCCGTTCCGCTAACCGCCGCCTCGGCGCGGTCGAACGGGAGCAGGGTGCCCCGCGCCAGAAAATGCTGGTAGTTTTCCTCCCCCAGCAGTTCGCCCAGCAGAAAGCGAATGCTGCCCAGCGCCGCGCCCAGCGCCAGGGCCGCGCCGCCCACGAACAGCAAAAACTCCCTGACCGGAAAAACGGCCTCGGCCACTACTGGCAGCTGGCTTTTGGTATAGACAGTAGTAATCTTTAGCTGAGCCTGGTGGCGGCCATCGCGCGGCATCTGGGTCGGGTTGCCGGTCAGCCGCACGCTCAGCTGCTGGCCGGGCGCGCGCTGGTCAAAATATAGCTCCGTGGCCGAGAGCTGCACGCCCTCCAGGGCCGGCACCAGGCTCAAAAATACCCGCACCGGGCCGCCCGTCGTGTTGGTCAGCGTGAGCGGGCGCTCGGCCAGGGCCTCCCCGCTGAGGCCGGTCAGGTCGAGGCTGGATAAGTCGGCGGCGAGGGTCGGCGGGGCGGCTTGCGGCTCAATGGTTTCGAGCAGCGCCTGCACCGCCAGCTGGCGGCCCCGCTCCGAGTCCGGCTCCAGGCCGGGGCCGCGCAACGTGCTGGCCAGCTGCGCCTGCCGCTCCAAAACGCCGCTTTGGTTGAGTGTGGCCAGCCACGGGCCGAAGTTGCCGGCCGTCAGGCTGCCGTACACCATTTTCCAGGTGAACTCGTCGCGCCGGATATAGTAGGCCAGCTGCGCTAGGCTCGTAAACGACTGTTCGCCAATCCAGAGCGGAAACCGCGGGTTGGCCGCGTGCAGAAAGCGCCGGAAGTCCAGGGCCTGCGCCTGGCCGGGGCCGGGCAGCGCCGCCTTCACCTCGGCGGTAGCCGCCGCCCGCAGCCAGAGGGGTAGGAGCTTCTGCTTAAACGCCTCCTCGGCGGCGGCAAAATCGCGGGCCGAGTCGGCGGCGCGGGTCAGCAGCTGCGCTGGGCTGGTGAAGGCCGGCACCGTTTTGCCCAAGTAAAACGGCAGGCTGGGACCGAGCAGATACAGCGCGCTCAGCCGCTTCTGGTCCTGGTTGAGCCGCAGGTCCTGCGTGATTTCGCGCAGGTCCTGGCCGGTACTGCGCTCTTTGAGGTCGTCGGCAATTCCGCCTAAGAAATTGGCACTCAGCAGGTCGCGCTTCACGCGCTCATCGTCAGCCGTGAAGGCTTCGTACAGCAGCTGGCCCGCTTCGGCCAGGCTGTACACGTCCTGGCCCAGCACCTTGGTGTGGGGGCGGTTGGTGAGGGGCACCCCGCCGGGCGTCCAGTCGGCCAGCAGTAGGTTGGGGCTCTGGTTGAGGGTTTTGACCGGCGCGTAGGCGGCGGCCCGCATTTTTTGGAGCAGGTAAGTTTCGGCTTCCGATAGCGTAAAGCCGGAGGCTACCCCTTCGGTGGCGGCCAGGCGCAGCATGGTGGGGGTCAGCACCGGGCTTTGCAGCAGCAGGCGCAGGTAGCCGTCGGTTTTTTGGGCGGCGGCTTCGTGGCGGCGGCGGCTCAGCTCCGCGAAGCAGGCGGCCCGGCCGGCGGCATCGGCTAGGGCGGCGGCGGCGGCTTGCAGGCGGCCCTGGGCTTTGGTCACCGTGCCCGGCCGGTACACGTCCTCCAAATCCTGGTTGCCCGCGTTCAGCAGGCGCAGCTTTTGCTCCCAAAAGGCCGCGAGTACCCGCTGGTTGGCCGCTACCTGGGCGTCGCTCACCTGCGCGTGCAGCGCCGCCGTTAGATAGAGTTGGGTGAAAACGTTGTCAGCCAGCAAGGTTTCCCAGTCGGACCCGTGCTCGTAGGCGGCGGGCACGGCCAGCAGCGGCCCGGTCAGGGTCGCGTTTTCCAGCCGCTGAGCCAACTCGCTAGGGTTAAACTGCGGAACCGGCTCGGGCAGGGGGGTAGGGGAAGCCGCGCCCGCGCCCGCAATGCGCCGCCCGCCCAGGGGCGAGGGTGGTGGCTGAGAAGACCCAATTTTGGCCATAGCTGATTATAAGGATAGGGGTAGTTAAAGTTTTGTTGGACCGTCATGCTGAGCTTGTCGAAGCATCTCTACCGCTTCAGCCGCATTGTTGAACGGCGCGGCTGAAGCGGTAGAGATGCTTCGACAAGCTCAGCATGACGGTCTTTTTCGTTTTTAAAATTTTATATAATCTCAATATAAAATTCAGTTCGTCAACGAATCACGGCAGTTCCAGCTGCACCACCTGGATGCGAGCTTTCAGCTCCTCCAAATTCAGGCTTATGCCGGGCGGCTCAATGGTTTTTTGCACTGTCTTACCATCGTAGCGCACGCTGGCTTCGATGATGCCGCCGGTATCCTGGGCCAGCCGCACCTGCACCGGGCCGGCCGGGTTGCCGAGCTGCAATGTCCCCAGCGGCCCCCGCGGGTAGTCGCGCACCTGCGCCGATTCGCCCTCGTACACCTTGAGCGTGGCGTTGGCATCGGCCTCAAAGCTGTCCTCAAACACGGCCTGCGGAATGGGGGTGTTTCTATGAAGCAGCAGCTCCACGTAAGCCTGGCCCCGGTCGTCAAGCAGCTCAATACCGATGCTATGGGATACCACGTCGGTCACGGCCGCTTGGCGGCTGGCGTAGAGCGCCGCGCCAATGCTGATGGCCGTGTCGTAGCTGAAACCGGGGCGCACCAGCGTGAGCGGCCGGCCGGCTTCCTGGGCTAACATCTTGGCAATCATGGGCATCCGGCTGGCCCCGCCCGCCAGCACAATCTCATCAATGTCGTGCCAGCTCAGGTTTTTCTCCTGCAATACCTGCTGCAAGGTGGCGCGGCATTTGGTGAGCAGGTCCTGGCTGCGGGTCTCAAATACGAAGTCGGGCGCGGTGGCACTTTTGCCAAACGAGAACCGGGCGCTGGCCTCGCGGTCCAGCGTCAATTCCAATACTTCGGGCGGCAATTCGAGCCGCATGGTGGCCTTGGGCGCGTCGGAAAGCGCGATTTTGGCCTTGAGGGCTTCCTCCTGCACCTGCCACAGCAGCTCGTCGGGGATGGGCCGGCCGAAGCGCTCGCGGTGGGCCTGCTTGGCGTACTGCTCAATCAGCTCGTCCCAGTCCCTACCCCCCAGCTCGAAGGCCCCGTTGCTGGCTACCACGTCGGCGCGGCCGGGGCCGGTGCGCATAATGGTCACGTCGAAAGTGCCGCCGCCCAGGTCGAATACCAGCACGGTTTGCTCCTTATCGAGGTTGGCCCCGAAGGTGAGGGCCGCCGCCGTGGGCTCGTTGATAATGCCCGCTACCCGCAGGCCCGCCGCCAGGCCGGCCAGGCGCGTTTCGCGGCGCTGGCCTTCCCGGAAATACGCCGGCACGGTGATAACGGCCTCCAGCTCGGCCGTGGCTACCTGGTCGGCCGCGAGCAGGCCCACTTGGGCGAAGTGGGTGGCCGCGCCCAGCCGGAGGTAGCGCAGCAGCAGGGCTTGCAGGCCGGCCGCCTGGTAGTCGTAGCCGGCCAGGCGATACTTGCCGTTGAGCTTATCGGCCGGCTTGCCCAGGTCACGCTTGAAAAATTGGTACACCGGGTTGGCCACGTCGTGGCGGCGGGCGGCGGCTTTGCGCCCAAAGCTGGCCCGCGCCCCGGTGAAGTACACGATGGAAGGCGTGGTTTGGCCGCCTTCCAGGTCGGGCACCACCACCGGCTGCCCATCGGCCCCGATGTAGCTCACGCAGCAAAACGTGGTACCCAGGTCAATGCCCAAAATCGGAATCATAACATCTTCTCCAACATGATATTAAGCAGGTAGCGCACCTCCATAATGAACACCGGCTCCACTACCCGCTGGCTGGGCTCCTGCGAGGCCAGCCGGGCAAAGTCGTTGCGCAGGTTGTTGCGGATGGCCATGCGCTCCTGCTGGCTCAGGGTAATTTGCTCGCCGGCCGGCAGAAAGCCGTTTTCCTGGCCCACGCTGTTCAGAATTTGCAGGAAGTAGTCAAGCTGGGTTTGCTTGGCATCTTGCAACAGCGTGGTGTGGCCTTCAAATAGCATGTCGGCCTGTACGGGCTGGTAGGGCGGCACGTCTTCGGTCAGGGTAATGGTTTCGCCCATCACGATGCCTTCGAGGGTGGTTTTGGCTTTTTGCTGGCCAAACACGAAGCCGCCCGCAGGCTTGGCCGTGGCGTTGGTGCCGCCGGCTCGCTCCATGTTGTCGATGACGACTACGCCGCCGGCCGCCTCGTTCTTCTGGCCTGCCGACTGCTTCTGGTGCAGGTGGTCGTAGTCGAGCAGCATTCGGTCGGCTTCCGGGGCTACCTCGCCCATTACCACGCAGGCAAACAGGTTGTTGAGGAACTTGGCCGCCAGGCCATCGGCCCGGAACTTGCCGTGGTCTATCCAGTCCAGCATCTTGCTGGCGTTGCCGCCCCAGTGCAGGCTCAGGCCCGCCCTACCCACCTTGGTAGCGAAGGAGCCGCGCATGAACTGGTTGAGCGCCAGCGCCAAGTGCCCGGCGTAAAAAGCCAGCGCCCCAAACTCGACCACCAGCACCCGCCGCAAATGCATAATATCGCGGATGTTGGATACCTTGGCCAGCGCGGCCGAAATCTCCTTGTGTTCGCGGCGCAAAATGAAGTTCATGCGCGAAGCAAACTTGCTATTGGTGCGCGCCTCGCGCAGGGCCGCATTGGCCTCGGCGCTCAGCAGCTGGTCGCCAATGCGCGGGTTGCGGGCCATCACTTCGGCGATTTGCCGGCCGGCCAGCAGCACCGAGGCGTCGTACTTGATTTCGTTATCCACCCAAATGCTGAAGTCGGTGGTGCCGCCGCCCACGTCGATGCAAATGGAGCCGTCAATCTTGTTGGCCCGGTCCGTGGACAGCTTCACGGTCTTCTCGCTGGAGAAAAACTCGCCCGCCGCAATGCCTTCGGTCACGAACTTAGGCTCGCGTCCGATGGCCAGCTTGCCCGAGCGCGTGTTCAGGGTCAGAATGTTGCCGGGCTCCTCCACCCAGTTGGTTTCCGGCCCGTAGAGCAGCTTTTGGCCGTCTTTCAACTCGTCCGGGTCGCTGCTAAACAGGCCCTGGATGGTGCTGGTCCACTTGCTGCGGTAGTCCTGCTCGCGGGCCTTGTTGAACGACTTGGGGTAGGTGCAGCGAAACTCGATGCGGCCCACGCGCCGGCGCACCAACTCCACCATTATCACGAACACCAGCGCCTCCAAGTAGTCGTTGAGGTTGCTGGTGTCCTCCTCCTCCCATTTCAGGTCCACCAGCACGTTGTCGGGGTAGCGCGGCTTGTCGGGGAAGTACAGGAAATAATCGAGCAGCAGGTCCTTGCGCATGCCGGGGTTGTACTCGCGCAGCGCCGTGGGTGTGGGCAGCGGCACGTCGGTGGTGGGCACGAAAAAAGCCTGGGCGAAGCTCTGGCGGGTCCCAGTCTCCGCCGCCAGCAAAGAGCGCAGGTAGTCGGAGTTGAAGCGCAGCGTCATTGGCTCGGCCTGCTCCTCTATCAGCGTAAACACGTTGGTGTTAGACGTGCCAAAATCAACCCCCACGATGGCCGAGCCCCGGAACGTGCGGCTGATAATGTCGCGGTCCTTCTCCACCAGCACCAAGCCGATGGGCTGCTGGCTGCCGCGCTCGGTCAGCTCAATGCCCTCCGGAAAGCAATCTACGCCGCTGATGCGCGTCAGCTCGGCCCGCAGGCGCTCGGTGGCGGTGTCGAGGCGCTGGATGCGCTCGGTGAGGTAGAAGTGGGCGGTGCCGTAGTGCACCGGCCGGGCCGCCAGCCGCTCCGTGTCGGAGAATAATAAGTAATAGCGCGCCCAGAACTCGCCCATGTAGTTCGGGAACAGCTCCAGCACGGGCACTTCGCGCTCCACCATCACGCCCTCGCCCACGGCCTGCATGCCGCCCCGCGTGAGGTAGGTTTTGCGCACTTCCACGCTGCGGCCGTTGCGCAGGGGTAGCCACATGGAGAAAATAACCCGGTCGTTTTCTTCGTGGTAGCTGGGTTTTAGCTTGTCCACGATTTCCTCCACCGAGAAATATTGCAGCACCTCTTTGCGCAGGGGTAGTAAATAGCGGCTCGACCCGCCGTTGGTACGGGCCTCGGCCCCCGGCAGGAAGCCACCCGTGCCGGCCGCTTTTGTGAGCGTGGAAGTCAGAAAATACAGCTCCGGCCGTATCCACAGCCCCTTGTCCTTGCTGATGTCGGAGTTGTTGATGCGGGTGCCCGAAGCCTCCCGAAACAGGGTCCGAATGGGGTCGGGCCCCAGCTCCGCCGGCTTAATGCCCTGCCAGAGCTTGAGGTTCTGGCTCAGCAGGTTAGCCTCAATGACGATGACGTGCTCCAGGCCCGCGGGCATCCGCTTGGCGTCTACTTCCAGCGCGTAGTCGGAGATGTTGCCCGTCGTCGCGTTTTTGTCGCGCTGCAAGGGGCGCAGCAGCAGCTGGTAAATGCTGCGCGGCCCCAGGAAATCCGCGTCGTTGATGCTCAGCGGCAGGGGCGCAATCTCGAATTCGGGCGCGTCCAGCGGGGCGTAGTCGGCCAGGCCCAGCTCGCGCCGGATGTCGCGCTGCCAGGCATCGAGCTGCCCGTTGAGCACGCGCACGGCATCTTCGCCGGCCGCGTCCTCGTCGTTGTTGGCCAGGTCCGCAAATTCGCGCTTCAACCACGACACCCACTCGCCCACGCTCTCCAAATCCTCGCGGTTGCTGGCGGGCGGCGGGCACAGGTAGCCCTCGGCATCTTTGAGCGGAAAGGGCTTGTCGCGCAGCTTTTTATTATAATCGGCCGACGTAAAAACCAGGGTGGAAGGCGAAAAAGCGCCCAGCGTTACCCCGTCGAACTTGATGAGCAGAAAGTCCGTCCAGTTGTACTCAATGCCCCGTTGCAGGCGCACCGGCCGCGGAGCTAAGTTGAGCAGTGCCCGCGCAAAACGGCCCTGGTTGAGGCGCACCGGCGTAAACGTAAGCTGCTGCAAATCGGGCTTGATGCGGTGCAGGGCCAGCAAACTCAGCAAGCCGCGCCACTCCTGCGTCACGCGGGCGCGCAGCGGGTGGTTGGTGCTATCGAGGGCGCTCTGAAACGTCAGGGGCCGGGCGTAGGCGTCGGGCACCGACGACACGCCCCGGTCCTGCGCCTCGCTGGCCACCTCAATGCCATCGGAAATAGCCCGGATAATGCGCTTGTCCTGCGCCTCCCAGTGGCCGTGTTGCTTGGGCTCAGCCACGTTGGCCTCGGCCAGCAGCTTGGGTAGAAAAAGGTGTTTTTGAGCCATTGTAAGTAGTTGGCTAGTAGCTTCTATTCTGATTAAGTACTCTGCTATAAATAACGGACTAGGCGGCGCGGCCGGGTCACCTCACCCCCTGACCCCCTCTCCGAAAAGGAGAGGGGACACCGGACGATTGAGTTAAAAGTTAATAATTAAGAGTTGAAGCTGTATTGAATTTTAACTTTTAATTGTTTTCCGGAGAGGAGGTAGGGGGGGGAGGCGCTCGTCCGCGCCGTTGAGGTAGATAACTCCGCCGCCACCACGCTAGCGAGTAGCCGCGTTGTCTTGGTTGAATTTCTTGGCCGCCCGAAAAAAGATATTCAGGTAGCGGTCGGCTGCGTGCTGGCTGTAGTCTTTTATCTCGCTGTTATTCAGCACCGAAGCGGTGTAGTAATCGAAGTCGCGGCCGCCCGGCTGGCCCCGGTACAGCAGCCCGATGTTCTGCTTCCATTCCTGCGGCAGCTTGAGGGGTAGCACGGCTTTGCTGTCGGCTCCCTGGCTGGCCAGCAGCTTATCGCTGTCGATGAGCTGCACGTGAGCGCGGTCGTCGAGGTCGGTTATCCAGCGCAGGTAGCGCCGGGCGTAGGAGGTCATCAGCCCAAACAGCGCGCGGTTGTCGCCGTGGGTGGGGTCGTCCTTGGCGCTGTCGCCACCCTTAAAGCTATCCTTGTACCACGAGGCCAGCTTGGTTTCGCTGCGGTTGGCGGGGTCCAGATGCCGGTGGCCCACCGTGAGATAGGTGTAGCAGAAGAGCGTAAAATCCCCGATGTCCCGCCGAAAATCGCTGCGCAGCCCGGCCAGCTGGTCGCCGTAGCGCGAGAGCGGCAGCTGGTCCCAGGTCACGGTCGGCGTTTCGCGGCTCGCGATGAAGTAGCTCTTGTCGGCCCCTTCCTTGGGCTGCTCCTGCCGAAAGAAATCGAATGCGGCCAGTGCCGAGGCCAATTCCACGTAGTGCGGGCGGTTTTCCTGGGTCGAGGTGCCCGTCGAGAAGTTGCCGACCTTCTGGGCCAGCGAATCACCAATAAAATAGTACTGGTCAAACGCCAGCTGCTTGTCATTGTAATAATGCAGGGCCGCCTTGGTCGCCATCGGAAAGTCCTGGGGCGTCACGAACATCGTTTCGCCCTTAGTATTGTCCACTGCGAAATCAAAGTAGGGCAGCACCAGCGCGCCGCCCAGCAGCACCTTGCTGCGGTTGCCGCCCAGGCTGGTTTGCAGGTCGGCGTTGTATTTCAGCACCTTATCGGCCCCGAGGGTAGGAAAGCCGGCCGCCCCGGTGCCCCCAAAAATGGAGCCCACCAGAAACACCCGCCCCGCCCCGGCCTCCGACGGCATATTGTCCTTCAGCATCTTGAACGGATACTCGTTCATGGGCGGGTCGGCCATCACGACGGCCCCGATGGACGGGTGCCCCCGGAAGCCCTCGTTCAGCTTCGTATCCAGCTCTGACTGCGTAAAGAGCAGGTCGGCCACGTCGGCCAGCGGGCCATCCTGCGAGCGCAGGTTGGTGTAGCCAATGTACTTTTTCAGCGTCTGGTCGGCCTCATCAAAAATGGACCACACGAACGGCGCGTCGCCGTCCGGAATCACGATTTCCGTTTGGAAAGCCGCGTTGGTTTCCTCCCGCTTGAAGGCCGCCCGCAGGCGGCGATATTCCTCAATCAGCGTTTTGGTGCGCGTGAGGTTGCCGTTGCCCGCATCCGGGTCAATGAGCAGCAAATAGACCTTGCCCTTCGGGCCGAAGCCCGCCGCGCAGCAGTGAACAAATGCCTCCAGCACTCGCGACCCCGTGCCGCCAATGCCAATCAAAAAATTTTCCTGCATGGTTACAAGCAATTGGCCAGCAGTAAGTTGCTACTGGTCATTAAGCAATTAAAACGCCCCCGGCTATCGCTGCCAGCAGCTGAGGGCCAGTTATTTGGCGTAAGGCACGTTCTCGACTGCCCGCGGCGAGAAGAGAAACGTGGCCAGCCAATACAGCACGGCCGTCAAGAGGAGGTTAATGCCAAAGTAGATGGCAAACCATTTCGGCTCCATGCCTTCGGCGCGGTTCAAATACCACAATATCGCCGTCAGCACTACGGAAATGAGTATCAGGCTCAGAAACAAGCTGCTGTATTTGCTCTTGGCCGCCCCCAGCTGAGTAGCAGTAGCCGGCTGGCTGCCATAAAAGTACCAGTAGCAAGCCAGGCCGCTCCCGAGCAGCGCCCCTACCCCAAACACGGCCCGTAGCTGGCTGGCCAGGTCTTCGGGAGCCAGGGTAGCCAGGCTGGGCCCCTCAGTGAGCGGGTCGGCCATAAAAATAGCGAATACTGCCCATAGCAGGCCGCCTAGCACGAGGGTAGCTAAGTAGTTGATAGGTGCGCTTTTCATACGCGAAAGTGAACGGGGGTAGGGTGAGAAAGAGGAAAGGCTCGGTGATTTGCCTTCAGCAAGAACGCTATTTGCGAATAAAAATCAGGTACAAACGCCCGTATTTCGGCTCAAATTGCGTAGCCGAACTCACGGCCAGGCTGCGCACGAAATCATCAAGGCCCAGGGTTTTGAGCTTGGCGGCGGCCGAGCTGGCCTGGTTGAAATCGGCGGTTGAGTTGGCCGTAATCCAAGCGGGCAGCTCTACCCGGCCCAGGTTATCGTATTGCCAGGTAAGCTGATAGGCTACGTAGTCGTTGTTGGCGGGTAGCTTGAGGCTGGCCGTGGCCTGGCCCGCGATTTTGCCGTTGCCCACCGCACCCGGCCGCAACGTGAGGCTTTGGTCGTCGGCCACTGAGTCGCGGGCGGCTTTATCCTTGCGGAAGACGTGCGCCCGCAGGTTGGCGGCGCTCACGGGCAGCGTATAAGGCTCGGCCTCATAGGTGATAGTATAGTCCACGGTGCCCTGCTCGCCTTTGCCAGGGTTCCAGTTGAAAGCGAACACGTTACCCAGGTCTTTGTACGCATTGCGAGCCGAGGAAACGTTGATGGCCTTGCTGTCGCGGGCCTTCGTGGCCTCGGCCTTAAAGCTTTTCACGGGGTAGCGCGTGAGCAGCAGCAGCTGGTCGGCCTGCACGTAGGGCTGGTTTTTGAAGGCCGAAAAAATCAGGTTGATATTGGCTTTCGAGCCAAAGACCACCAGGTATAGCGCCCGCGCGCCGGTCACCTTCACGGGCGGCTGCACGTCGGCCACGTAGCCATCGTAGTCGCTCTTGAGGCCCATCATGCCCATTTCAACCCCTTGCTTGAAGCACTTGTCTTTGATGGCGGCCACCACCTTGTTGGCGTCGGCGTTGCTATAAAACAGGTCGGTAATGAAGATGGACACCCGGCCGGGGTCGGTGCTGTCCACGGCCTGCGCAAAGTCGGTGTCCGACCGAAAGCCTTTGTCTTCCCACAGCGCCTGGCTGTGGCGGGCCGCCACAAAATCGGCCCGCGGCAGCGGCGCTACCGAGCGCCCATACTTAAAGAAGCGCAGGTCGGAGCTTTTGGCGGCATCTTGCACGGTGGCCTCAATGCCTTCCAGCAAGCGCGAAAAATTGGTCGTTTGCGGGCGCGAAAAGCCTTTCATCGACAGCGTGGCATCCAGGTAGATATCCACCGGCAGCTTGGCCGCCGCAGGGGCCACCGGGCCAATAATGTCGGCCGAGGTATATTGAAAATCAGGCCCAGCGACGTGGGGAGTGGCGCGTTCGTGCTTGCCTTTCTTGCCGCCCTCTCCCCCGCACGCGGCCAGGCAAACGGTGAGCAATAACAAGAGGCCGATTCTTAAACGGGGCAGCATAGGCGCTGGGCAGCAAAAGTGATAAATGAGCAACAAGCAAAGCTAGGGCCTACGTCGTAGTCCGGGCCAATTGGTGCGGGTGCGGGCCATTCCAAAAAGCTAAGACTTTCGCAACGCAGCTTACCGCAGCTAGAAACGCCGTTTGTTGGTGAACGTGTAAAAAACGCAAGTGATGGCTTTTGATGTGGGGTAAGCGAGGCAGGCAAGTCAAAAACTGAGTGGATTCGAGCGCAATTGACTGGTCAGATTTGCTGCCCCTCCGGTAAGTAGTAGCTGGTGCTTCGTCCACCCGCCTCATCCCTGGCCAGGATGCCCAGCGCCATCAGCGCCTGAATATCGCGTGTGGCGGTATCCTGTGAGCACTTAGCGATTTTGGCCCACTTGGAAGAGGTAAGTTTTCCCTCGAAGCCGGCGAGTAGTCGCCCTAGCAACAACCTCTGCCGCTCATTGAGAGCGGCTGCCGCGTGGCGCTCCCAAAAGCGGGCGCGGCGCAGCACCTGCGCTATGGTTTGCTCGCTGGCGGCCAGGGCGCGGCCCAGGCATTCCAAAAACCACGTTAACCAAGCTGTGACGTCGAGCGAGCCGCGCTGCGTGCGCTCCAGGATGGTGTAATAAGCCTGGCTCTCCCGTTGAATCTGCGCCGACATGCTGTAAAAGCGCTGCGCGCTGCCATTGGCCCGCGCCAGTTGCAAGTCGGTAAGCGCCCGCGCCAGCCGGCCATTGCCATCCTCAAATGGATGCAGGGTAATGAACCACAAATGCGCCAGGGCTGCTTTTAGCACCGGGTCTAAAGTAGCCGGGCCATTAAACCAGGCCAGGAATTGGGTCATTTCGGCGGGAAGCCGCGTCGCGCCGGGGGCTTCAAAATGCACGATTTCCCGGTTTGCCGTGCCCGATACTACCTGCATCGGGCCGGTGCTATCAAGCCGCCAAGCCCTGGTGCGAATGCGCACCAAGCCGCTGCGCCCGGTCGGAAAAAGCGCGGCTTGCCAGCCGAAAAGCCGTTCGGTCGTCAGGTCTTGGTCGAACTGTTGCGTGGCATTTAGCAGCATGGCCACTACCCCTTCCACTTGTGGCCCCGACGCTACCAGCCCCGCTACTTCCAACCCCAGCCCACGCGCTACTGAGGAGCGCACCTGCTCCGGCGGCAGTAATTCGCCCTCTATCTCGCTGGATTTCAGCACGTCCAGCATCAGCGTTTGCAGTGTGGCTTCCTCTCGTAAGGCAAAACCCAAGCCTTCCATTCGCCCCAGCAACCGTCCCTGATGATGCCGGACATGCGCCAGTAGCTCCTGAAGCCGTTCGGCCTGCCAGATGAAAGCGGGCCAGTCGGGTTGTTGATAGATGTACTCGTTCATTCTCCGCAGGTTTTGCGGGGAATATACAGCCTAATCTCCGCACGCACCCCGCGCCCTACCCTAGCAATTCCTCGATATCGGCCCGCGTGAGCGACTTTATCACGGCCTCGTCGGTGGTTATCAAGTCATTCACTAACTGTAATTTACGCTTTTGCAGGGCCAGGATTTTCTCCTCCACCGTGCCCTGGCTGATGAACTTATAGACGAACACCGGGCGCTGCTGGCCGATGCGGTGGGCGCGGTCGATGGCCTGGGCCTCCACGGCGGGGTTCCACCAGGGGTCGAGGATGAACACGTAGTCGGCGGCGGTGAGGTTAAGCCCTACCCCCCCCGCCTTGAGGCTGATGAGGAAAATCTGTAAATCGGGGTCCTGCTGGAAGCGGTCCACCTCGGCCTGGCGGTCGCGGGTGTGGCCGTCGAGGTAGGCGTAGGCGAGCTGGCGCTCGTCGAGACCGGCGCGCACCAGGCTCAGGTGCTGCACAAACTGACTGAACACAAGCACCTTGTGGCCCTCGGCCACTACGCTGCGCAGCATCCGCAGCACCTCGCGTAGCTTGCCCGACTCGCCCGCGTAGGTGGCATCGGCCAAGCGCGGGTGGTTGGCAATCTGGCGCAGGCGCGTGAGGCCCTGCAACAGCATCAGCTGCGTGCCGCCGGCGGGGGTGGGGGCGTGCCCGTCCAGCGTCTCCATGATTTTATTGCGGTAGAAACTCTTGGTTTCCTCGTAAAACTGCTGCTGCTCGTCGGTGAGCGGGCAGTAGCTGAGATGCACGGTTTTTTCGGGTAGCTCGCTGGCTACCTGAGCTTTGTGGCGGCGAAGCACGAAGGGCTTGATGAGCGCGTGCAGCTTGCGGGTGCGGCTCTCGTCCTGGTTTTTCTCGATGGGCTTGACGAATTCCTTCCGAAAAAACGCCTGCGTGCCCAGCAAGCCGGGATTAATAAACGACATCTGCGACCACAAGTCCATTGTGGAATTCTCAACCGGCGTGCCAGTCAGGATGAGCCGGTGCCGCGCCCGCAGCTGCCGTACCGCCTGCGCCGTGGTCGAGCTGGGATTTTTGATGGCCTGCGACTCGTCAAGTATTACGTAATCAAACTGATAACTTGCCAGCAAATCAGTATCCAGGCGCACGATGCCGTAGCTGGTCAGCACGATGTCGTAGTCAGCAAATTGCGCCACGTTCTTGTCGCGGTAGGTGCCGGTATAGGCCAGCAGTCGCAGGCCGGGCGTGAACTTGCGGGACTCGTTTATCCAGTTGTGTACCAAGGAAGTAGGCAGTACTAAGAGCGAGGCCGCGCCTTTCGCCCCACCACTCTCTTTGCGCTCCAGCAGCATGACCAGCGTTTGAACACTTTTGCCCAAACCCATGTCGTCGGCCAGGCAACCGCCGAGGTGGTAGTCCTGCACGAAGCGCAGCCAGTTGTAGCCCGCGTGTTGGTAGGGCCGCAGCGTGCCGCGGAAGCCAACGGGTAGGGGCCGCTCCTCCACGGCGGCGAAGTCGCGCAGCTTTTCGAGGCGGCGCGTGAGGGTCACGGTCGCCAGGTTATCATTCTCTAAATCAGTGACTAACGACAAGTGGTGGCGTCGCAGCGATAGCGGCTGGCCGTCGGTTTCTTCGGCAAAAGCAAAAAGCTCCAGATAGTCCGTAAACCACTCATCGGGGATGAAGGCGACCTGACCGTTGGGGAGGCGGTATTCGCGGCGGCGCTGCAAGATGTAGGGCCGCAGCCGGATAAACGGCACCGCGTACTCGCCAAACCAGACCGTGCCGCGCACGTCGAACCAGTCGCCGCGCTCCTCAATGCCCACATCCACCCGCACCGGCCCGATGAAGTAATCCTGGCTGGCCGAGGCCGCGCCTTGCACCTGAAAGCCGTGCGCAGCCAAGGCCGGCGCGTGGTCGTGCAGCCAGCGAAACGCCTCCGCCTTGGGCAGCGTGGCGTGGCCATCAGTGTCAAGGGGAAGGCCGTGCTGGCGCAACTCGTCGGCGCGCTCGTTTTCTTCCTTGGCTGAGCGCAGCAGGCGGCGAAAGACGTAGGAGTCAGCATCTTCCTCCAGCTGCACGCTCATGGGGCGCGGGGGGGTAAGGGGTAGGTCGTAGGCTCCGTAGCGGAAGGTAAGCGTGAAAAAAAGCGGCGCTTCGTCGGTGCCTGCGCCGGGGATAACGACTGGCTTGGGCAGCGGCACGCGGCCGCGCCGGGGCGGGCCGGGCGGGCGCACGGGCACCACCGGCGCGCCCGCCGCCGGGCCGGGCGGCACGTCCGAAAACGTGAGTTGCGGCCGGGCCAGATAGCGCTCAGTGCGAATGTCGAAGCCGCGCGCGTGGACATCGAACGACTCCATGAGCGGGGCTACGAACTTCTGGAAATAGCTCTTCTCCACGGCCCGCGGCACCACGATAAACTTCTTATTCAGAAAGGGTTGCAGCTTGCGCCCGTCCACGTCGTGGCGGAAGCAGTAGAGCACGTCCTCCACCAGCAGCCAGGCGGGTTGCTGGCACACCAGTACGGCGTTTTTGAACTGAAAATCCAGCCGCTGCTGCTGGTACTGGATGGTGGGGAAGTAGTGCGTGCCCTCCTCGTTGCGCCGGAAGTGAAACAACACCGAGGCGGGGGTAGGGGCCAGCTTCAACTCGCGCCAGGTGGGCTCGCCATCGCGCCCCATGATGAAAACGTGCTTGCCTTGCAG
Organism: Hymenobacter psoromatis; assembly: GCA_001596155.1. Taxonomy (NCBI): domain Bacteria; kingdom Pseudomonadati; phylum Bacteroidota; class Cytophagia; order Cytophagales; family Hymenobacteraceae; genus Hymenobacter; species Hymenobacter psoromatis. Next base: position 3,578,302 of record CP014771.1, read on the forward strand.
GCCCGCCAGCAGCCGCCCCAAGCGCTGCTGCACGTAGCGCGCCACGGCCTCCTGCATGGGCTTGTCGCCCTTTTCGGGATTATAAATTTTGAGGAAAAACTCGGCCGGCGTGATTTTGCGGGGCCAGAATTCCTTGATAACCGCGTCCTGCTGCAGCTCGTCGCAGAGCTTGATTAGCTCATAATCGTCGCGCTCCAGCCCGTCGGCAAACTCGGACGCGTTCTTGGCCGAAACCGTTTGGTGCTGCAAGGTGAGCTGCCCGCGCGGGCCGAGCTGCACCACGTGCGCCGTGAAGAGATGACCCAGGTACTCGTGGGCAAACAACGAGTACACAAGTTGAAAGGGTAGCGCAGTAGAAACATTCATAGCCGAGCACGAGAACGCGCAAGTTAGTCCCGAATGCTGCTATTTGCCATCTGTTCAGGCCAAACGAAAACCGACGTGTTCGATTAATTGCCTGGCAGCGCGCCGGTTTATAAATTTTCGCGGATGAGCATTCGGCCAGCGTTCAGCGCTGGTCGAATGGATACGGCCAAGGTGATGGAAATGATGGCCAGGGAGATAAAAAATATATCCGAGGCTTGCATTTTAACCGGATAGAAATCGACCACGCTCGTGGCCATGCCCATGCTCACGACGTGGAAAGTTTCCTGTATCCAGCAAATCCCTACCCCCAGTATCAGCCCCGCCACGGCCCCCACGAGCGCCACAATGGCCCCCACCAGCAAAAACGTGCGCCGCACCAGCTGCTCGGTGGCTCCCATCGCCTGGAGCACCGCAATGTCTTTGCGCTTATCAATAACCAGCATCGAAAGCGAAAAAAAGATATTGAGCGAGGCGATGAGCAGGATAAACGCGAACGTGATGAACACGAACAGCTTCTCAATCTTGATGGCTTTGAGCAGGCTCACGTGCTGCTCGTCGGAGTCGAGCACCGTGAAGCTGTTACCGAGGCGCTCGCGCAGCTCTGCCTTCACCTTGTCGGGCTTGAAGCTGGCGCCTACCCGCACGTAGAGGGCCGTGCGGCGCGCGCCGTAGCCCAGCAGGCGCTGGGCAAAGCTGAGGGGCACGAACAGGTAGCTGTCGTCGAGATGCTGCTCAATCTGGAAGACGCCGCCGGCCAGGATAGTTTCCTCGTTGAACGCCTTTTCGGGGTTGATATTGAGGGTTTTGCGGCCGGGTTCCTGGCGGGGGTAGAGCAGGCGCAGGGGCGCGAGGCGGTTGTCGAGGGTGATGCCCAACTCGTTCTGCACGCCCTCGCCGATGAGCGCGTATTCGAGGTTGCCGCGGCGCAGGCGGTGGTCGCCGGCCACGAGGTTGGAGTCGATGGGAATTTGCCCAAAGTAATTTTCCGACAGCCCGCGCATCTTCACCACCATCTGCCGGTCGTGGTATTGCAGCAGGGCATTGTCCTCAATTACTTCGGTTACCAGGGCTACCCCCGGCGTGTTCTGCACCTTGGTAAGCAGCAGGGTATCAGCCGAGAAGGACTTGCCCTCGCGGGCCGCGATAACCAGGCTGGGGTCCGACTTGCCGTAGAGCGAGCGCACCAGGTCTTCCAACCCATTGAACACCGAGAGCACGATGATGAGCGCTGCCGTGCCCACCGCCACGCCCACCATCGAGATGTTGGAAATGATGGTAATAATGTTGCGCTTCTTCTTGGAGAGAAAATAGCGCCGTGCAATGAGGAGAGGTACGTTCACAAAATCACGGATTACGCGGATTTAAACGGATTTCACGGATTTTGTGGATAGCTTCAATTCAGAAAGCAAAGAAATATACTGGCGGGTCTGAAGCCTACTCCTACGGATTTCACGTCCACAAAATCCGTGAAATCCGTTTAAATCCGCGTAATCCGTGATTTACTTCCACGCCTTTACAATCAAACCCGTGCCCGAATCGTGGGTGGTGCGGGCGTCGAGCCAGTTGAGGAGCAGGCACCACGGGAACACCACGGCATAATAGAGGGGTAGGAGCAGGAAAAACCAGCGCGATTTGCCCAGCATCAAAATCGGGTACTTCATGCTGAAGCGCCACGAAATCTGGCCCGGCTCGCCGTAGCTGTACTTGGCCTCGATGCGCTCGAAGCCGGCAGTGCGCAGCTTCTGCTGAATCTCGTGGATGTTGTAGCCGTCGCGCACGTGCTCCTCAATAAAGCTCGTCTCGGAGTCGGCGTGCACGTCGGAGCCGCCCTGGTCGGAGGGGGTAGAGATGAGCAGCATGCCGCCATCCTTGAGCGAGGTGTGGATGTTGCGAAACACCTCCACATCTTCCAGAATGTGCTCCATCACGTCCACGGCCAGCGCCAGGTCAAACGAGTTGGGCTCCTGATACAGCACCAAATCCTGCACCGCAAATTGCACCTGCGGCCGCCCGATGGCCCGGAAAAAGTTGTTGGAATCGGCCACCTGCTCCTCCTTCACATCCACGGCCAGGATGCGCCAAAGGTTGCTGATGCCGCTGAGCCAGTAGCTATACTGGCCGTAGCCCGCGCCGGCGTCCAAAATATCCAGCGGCTGGCGGGTGCGGCCCTTGGCCCACTGGCGCAACTCGCGGTGCACGTGCCAGGTGCGCAACAGCAAGAGGTCGAGCAGGTTATAAAACAAGCGCCGCAGCCACGGCGAACGGTTGAAGACGTTGCCCAGGCTGCGCTTAATCGGGTCGTAGTACAAAAGAAATTATGAATTATGAAGTATGAAGTATGAATTGCTAAGAGCAAGTCTATTCATCATCCTTGGGGTTGAAGAGCCGGGGGCGGGGTAGGGCGGGCGCGTCGTCGGCCTCAGGCTCGGCGGCCGGAATGTCGAGCTGGCTGAGCACCTGGTCCATGTGGGCGGCGTAGGCGGCGCTGTCGTCGTGGAAGAATGTGAGCTCGGGCACCACGCGCACCTGGCTGCGAATGCGCTTGCCCAGGGCAAATCGAATTTCCTTGGTGTGCTCCTTGATGGCTTCGAGGCGCTCGGGCGCGTCGTTGCCGATGAGCAGGCTCAGGTAGATGCGGGCCACGCCCAAGTCGGGCGTCACCTTCACGGTGCTGATGCTGGGCACCAGCCCGCTGCCAAACAAGTGCGGCAGGTCGCGCTGGAGCACCTGGGCCAGCTCCTGCTGGAGCAGGCTGGCCATTTTTTGCTGTCGTTTGCTTTCCATAGTAAATAGCAAAGGTAGTTTCGGGTTTCTAGTTCCTGGTTTCGAGTTCACAGTTCCTGGTTTCTGGTTCCTGGTTTCGAGTTGCAGATTCTTGAATCAAGTGTCCGACCTTTGCCAACTAGAAACCAGGAACCAGAAACCAGGAACCAGAAAATTTGCTGCGTTTTTTCAAAAGCTCTCTGCCGGCCCAGGTGCTGGTGCTGCTGGCGCTGGTGCTGGCCCTGCGGGTGCCGCTGCTGTGGTGGGGCCTGCCCACCACGGCCGCCGAGCTGCGCCTACTGCTGCTGGGCGAGGGGGTAGGGGCCGGGGCCTGGCCCTACCGCGACCTCTACGACGGCACCGCGCCGCTGGCCGCCGCCGCCGCCGGCCTGCTCGAGCTGGCCTGGAGCCGCCCGCTGCTGCTGTACCGCGCCACCGCGCTGGGCCTGCTGGTGGTGCAGGCGCTGCGCTTCAACACGGTGCTCAACCAGGCCGACGTGCATCCCGAGCGCGGCTACCTGGCGGCGCTCACCTACCTGGTGGTGGGCAGCGTGAGCACCGACCTCGACACGCTGTCGCCGCTGCTCATTGGGCACACGTTCATCGTGTTTGCCCTCAGCACGCTGCTGCCCACCTCGCGCGAGGGCTACGACAACCGGCGGCTGTTTCGGGCAGGCTTTTTGGTGGGGCTGGCGGCGCTCTGCTACCTGCCGCTGGCGCTGTTTGTGGTGTTGGGGCTGTTTGCGGTGCTCATTTTCGCAGCCAATTCGTTTCGCAGTTCCCTGCTGCTGATGTGCGGTTTTTTATCGCCCTACGCGTTGATAGCCACGGTATTCCTGTACGTCGGGGCGTTGCCCAATTTCAGTTGGATGCACCTGGAGCGCGGCCTCATTCCGGCCGTGGCCGCCGCCGATGGCCTGCCGCCCGCCGTGGCCTGGCCGCTGCTGGGGGGGGTAGGGACGTTGCTGGCGCTAGCCCTGCTGCGCGCGACGGGCACGGCGCTGGGCCTGGTTTTTCAAACGAAATTCCGGCAATTGATGCTGGTGTGGCTGCTGGTGGCGCTGGCCGTGCTGGTCATTGGGCGGGGGCTGGCGCCGGGCTCCCTGTTGCTGCTGCTACCGCCGCTGGCCTATTTCAGCTTGTATTTGTGGCAGCGGGTGCCGGGCCAGCTGGCCTGGGTGCCCGAGCTGCTGTTTGTGGCGGTGCTGGGCCTCACGGTGGGGTTGCGCTACCGCGACTGGGTGCCCGGCCTGCCCGCGCTGCTGCGCCTACCCCCCGAAAGCGCCTTCGCCCCGCAGCCCAACCCCACTTACCGCCGCCTCGTGGCCGGCCGGCCGGTGCTGGTGCTGGGGCCGGGCCGGCGCATCTACCTCGACCATCCGGCCGCCCGGCCCTACCTCGACTGGCCCCTCGCACAGGCTGATTTTGGCCACCTCACCGAGTACGGAGCCGTGGTGCGCGTGGCCCGCAGCCTCGGCCCGCAGCCGCCGGCCTACCTGCTCGACCAGGCCGGCTTGCTACCCCGCCTGCGCTACTTATTGCCCGATGTGTTTGGCCGCTACGAGCCGGTGCCCGGCGTGCCGGGAGTATATCAGTATGTGCGGTAAGCTTCAGCTTGCCGGGTGAACGTAAAAAAGCCGCTTCCTGCTGTAGAAAGCGGCTTTTTATAGATTTAAGTCCGGCAAGCTGAAGCTTATCGCACACTTGTTCTATTCCGCGCCGGGTAGCAGCAGCTCGGCGTTGAGCTTGGCGGCGCTGTTGCGGCGCACCACGCGGGCAATGTGAATGCTGAGTTCGTAAAGAATCAGAATCGGAATGGTTACGATAATCTGGGCCGAGATATCAGGCGGCGTGATGATGGCCGCGATAATGAGGATGACCACGATGGCGTGCTTGCGGTAGAGCACCATTAGCTCGGGCGTCACGAGGCCGGCTTTGGCCAGGAAAAACACTATCATGGGCAGCTCAAAGACGAAGGCGCACGAGAGCGTCATGGTCGTGAGCGTGCTCAAGTAGCTCTGCAAGTCAATCTGGTTCTGGATGGTAGGGTCAACCGTGTACGAGGCCAGGAAGTTGATACTCAGCGGCGCGGCGATGTAGTAGCCAAACAGCAGACCCAGGATAAACAGAACCGACACAAAAAATACCGCGCCCTTCGAGTTGGCCCGCTCGTGGGGGTAGAGGCCGGGCTTCACGAAGCGCCAAATCTCCCAAAACAAATAGGGAAATGCCAGGCAGATGCCCACGATAAACGAGGTGCTGATGTGCATGGTCAGCTGCCCGCTCATCTCCCGGTTCTGAATAATGAAGTTGACTTGGTTCTCGCACGGGTCGGTAGAGCCGAAATAATGCCCGATTTTGCAGAACGTCTGGTAGGTCCAGAAATCAGAGCGCGACGGCCCCAGAATCAGGTCATGAAACAGGAAGGTTTTGGCAAAAAACGCGCACAGCGAAAAGACCACCACGGCAATCGCCGCCCGGATGATGTGCCAGCGCAATGCCTCCAGGTGGTCAATAAAGGACATCTCCGCTTCGCCTTCGGCGGCGGCGCGGTTCTGTTGAAATTTTTGAGTGGGGGAAGCCAAGGGGTGAATGGGTGAATGAGTGAATGAGTGAATGTTGAGGGAGTGGGCGAATGAGTGCGGCAGACAGCGTCCGCCATTTACTCATTCACCCATTCACCCATTCACTCATTGAAACAATGGGTAGGCCTGCATCCACTCGTTTACCTGGTGGCGCACGCCGGCAATGCGGCCGGCGTCGGCGTGGTGCGTCAGCGCCTCGTCAATGAGTTCGATGATGCGCACCATGTCGGCCTCGACCAGGCCGCGGGTAGTTACGGCGGCTGAGCCAATACGGATGCCACTCGTCACGAAAGGCGACTTGTCATCGAAGGGCACCATATTCTTGTTGATGGTGATGTCGGCCTGCACCAGGGTGTTCTCCGCCAGCTTGCCGGTGAGGCCCTTCGAGCGCAGGTCAATGAGCATCAGGTGGTTGTCAGTGCCGCCCGAGATGATGTCGTAGCCCCGATTGGTCAGCTCTTTGGCCAAGGCCTGCGCATTTTTCTGCACCTGATGCACGTAGTTGGTATAGCCCTCGCCCAGCGCCTCGCCGAAGGCTATGGCTTTGGCGGCGATAACGTGCTCCAAGGGCCCGCCCTGCGTGCCGGGAAACACCCCCGAGTCGAGCAGCGCCGACATGGGGCGGATGTCGCCCTTCGGCGTTTTCAGGCCAAACGGGTTGTCGAAATCCTGACCCAGCATGATGAGGCCGCCGCGCGGGCCGCGCAATGTCTTGTGCGTAGTGGTGGTTACGATGTGGCAGTGCTCAAACGGATTATTGAGCAAACCCTTGGCAATGAGGCCGCTGGGGTGCGAAATATCAGCCAGCAACAGCGCCCCTACCTCGTCGGCGGCGCGGCGCAGAGCGGCGTAGTTCCAGTCGCGCGAGTAGGCCGAGGCCCCGCAGATAATCATTTTGGGGCGCTCGCGGCGGGCGGTGTCAATCACTTTGTCCCAGTCGATAAGACCAGTCGCCTTTTCTACTCCGTAAAAAGAAGGCTTATAAAGCTTGCCCGAAAAATTGACTGCCGAGCCGTGCGTGAGGTGGCCGCCGTGGCTGAGGTCGAAGCCCAGAATTTTGTCGCCGGGGTTGAGGCAGGCCAGCATCACGGCCGCGTTGGCCTGCGCGCCCGAGTGGGGCTGCACGTTGGCCCAGGCCACGCCAAACAACTCCTTCGCGCGGTCGATAGCCAGCTGCTCTACCTGGTCAACTATCTCACAACCACCGTAATAGCGCTTGCCAGGCAAGCCCTCGGCGTACTTATTGGTGAGCACCGAGCCCTGCGCCGCCATCACCTGGTCAGACACGTAATTTTCGGAGGCAATCAGCTCCAGGCCGTGGGTCTGGCGCTGGCGCTCCTGCGCAATGAGGTCGAAAACGGCCGTATCGTACACGGCAACGGGGGCGGCGGTAGGGGCAGTGGCTTGCATAGGTTCAAAAGTACGACGGAGTGTAGGGTAAGCTTTAGCTTGCCGGGTAAGGATGTGCGGTAAGCTTCAGCTTGCCTTTTTTGAAAATGCGCACTTTCACTGGCAACGGCAAGCGAAAGCTTACCGCACAGCGATGGGGTAGGGTTCCTCGCAATTCTCCACCAAGTGCAGCTCCCAGCTATCCAAATCAAGCGCGGCCAGGTGGCGCAACTTGGGGTTGAGCCGAAACGCACAGCCGGTATCGAGGCCGATGGCCCCGGCCCTGGCGGCTACGATGGCTTCAACCTCAGCCACGGGGGTAGGCACGTGGCCGTGCAGCAGGCGCTTGCCCGCCAGCCGCGAGGGGTCATAGGTAAATTCTTTGCTATAAAGCATGCTGTGCGCATCGTTGCGCATCTCGGTGGGGGGTAGGGCGAAGTTGAAGCCGGCGTGCATCAGCACAAAGTCGTTCAGCTCCAGCTGGAGGGGTAGGGCGCTCATCCACTGCACGTAGCGAACCGGAATGTCGGCGACCCGCGCTACGCCGAAGCTGGCCAGCGTCAGCTGCTTCTCGGCTGCCAGCTTCCACATGCCGTTGGCGTTGGGTTCGCCGTGGATGGTGGCCAGCAACTCGTGCTCGTGGTTGCCGCGCAGGCAACGCACCTGGTAGCCAGCGGCTTGCAGCTGCATGAGGTAGTCGAGCACGCCGGCACTATCGGGGCCTTTGTTCACGTAATCACCTAAGCAGATACAGGTGGTCGGCGGGGCGCAGGCGCAGTTTCTCCTCTACCAAGTGGCGAAAAGTGCGCAGGCAGCCATGCAGGTCGGTGGCGACGAAGCGACGCATAAATGAAACATTAGTGAATAAACTTGCCATGAGGCAATGTCACAAAAAAGTCATTTTTTGCACAATGAATCTATATGCTATCACTTGCAATATAAAATTGATAAACAGTTTATTAGCCTTATTTAGCTGAGTTCATTATTTAGCTTATTCTGATAATTTATTGTATTTTCTGACAAACATCAGAATTATTTATATGTCACAAAAAAATAATTTCTGTCCTTTTTTAATGAAGAAATTATGAATAATATTGTGAAAGTTATTTATTAAACAAGTGTTTAGCTATCTCAGTGTTTTGGTCAGCAGGTATCAGCTTATTGAATACGGTCGTAGTAGAGTGCAAGAGTCTGAAAAACCATCATTTTCTCATCATTTTCTTTTCTATATGAAAAAGCACTTACTTTTAAAATTCATTGGCTGCCAAGGGCTTAGCTAAATTTAAAACTGGCCCATTAGCCAAGGTCAAGCAAGCCTCAAATTTTATCGAGCAAAATACCAAAAGTAGCGGTGCGCTTAAAGGGATTCTGGGCGTGGCTGGCTCATTAGGTGGGGTATTCGGAGTAGCTGGTTCCATCGCCGGCTTGTTGTGGCCCAGTGACGACAAGCCAACTACCGTTACGCCGGCTCCCACGGTTTCCAGCGGCTCCATCAGCCTGAAAGGCACCATTGAGACTACTACCTTGATTGGTTCTACTTCTACGGAAGAACCTGGCACACCGCATAATTTTGATGGTAACACCAATGGCTTCAGGCGGGCTTCGCAACCTTACTACGACTGCCCAATGGGTCTGTTTAATTTGCGCCGGACGCCGCAACTGGCACAGCGGGTCTACCCGCGGGCCAAGATGTATAGCGGCTACCGGGGCCAGGTGCCGGAAGAACTTTACACGTCCTACTCCGTGACCCAGGACCTGGAGCCGGTATTCAACCAAACCTCCGGGATGCAGGTGGTGTCGGTGAAGGCGGCCATCGTGCAAAAGGTCGGCTACTCTTCCTTAGCGAGTATTGTCGATAACCCGGCTTCGCCCACTCGTTATAACCTGCTCTACGCACAAGTGGAGGCCGGCAACCTGGAAGCGGTTCCTTTCGACGCTAGCCCCACCAGCAGCCCGAACGACGATACTTATCTGGTGCAAACGCCGTTCGTGGATATAGGCTGCTTTAAAGACATGGCCTTCACTGCTCCTACTGATAGCCTGGCCCGGTCTCCGGCTTTCATCCGCATCATCGCCACGCTGCGCCGGACTAACGCTTCGGTTACCGACGCACCCTGTTTTTTCGCGCAGGACTATGCCTTCGACGCGCTAACGCAGCCCTCAGGAAATTCGTCGGGTGGGTCCGGCAGCACCTACCTGGACATCAACGATTACCTACCCTATAATAGCGGTTTCACGGTGCTCTTCAATCCAGCAGACGCTACGTTTACGGGCAAGGTGTTTCAGCAATATGGACAGTTCTTTGCGGCCCCAAACAATCTGGTATTCGACTACAACTCCTCCTTGCAAATGGACGTAGTGCGTAATGGCGGCACCGCTGGCTACGGCGGGGGTAGCGGCGGCTTTCACGCGGGCAATACTATCAGCTTTGAGGGCGAGTTGAGCATCCCGGCAGGCATGGACGTGTACATGACTACCGACCCATTTCTGAACCGAGCCTGTTCCAATCCGGGCCTGGTAGCGCAGGCAGTGGGTAGTTGTAATCCGTATAATTCCTGGGCTACCACTACCGTGCAGGCTCCGCCTACCACCAGTGTTGCGCGGAAGGATTCACCTGCTGCCAGGCTAGCAGTGGCTATTCAGCTAGCCCCTAACCCGGCTATGCAAAGCACCGTTGTCAGCTTGGTGAGCACGGAAGTCGAGCCGGCTGGTATTAGCCGGGTGGAGGTGCTGAACCTAAGCGGGCAGGTGGTGTGGCAGGCAATAGCCCCTGGCCCTACTACGCTAACGATGAAAATACCCCTGCGGGGCTTAACCACCGGCCTCTACCTGGTGCGGGTAACGACTGCCGGCGGGAGCTACGCGGAAAAACTGGTAATCCAATAAAACGGCGGAACGCGATGAAAAATCTAAAATTCGTGCTGTTAAGCGGCGGCTTATTAATGGCTTCGCTGGCGCAGGCCCAGGTTTTCCGGTGGGCCAAAGTTGGGGAAATAACCAATGCCGATAGTAGCCAACAGAGCGCCGCGACCAGCATTGCCCAGGCAAACGGGCAGGTGGTCGCAACGGGCTACTTTGTTAGTTCGCTTACCTTGGCCGGTAAAACAGTTGGCGTAGCACCTTACGAACAAGGGGCGTTTACTCTTGCCGGCCCGGCCACTGGGACCGATTCCTGGCTGCAAGCAGGACTAGGAAAAAACGTGACGGGTACGGCCATCGGGATGGATGCAGCCGGCAACAGCTACGTAAGCTATACCATTAAGGGAGATGCTACGTTTGATATGGAGACGATACAGTCGCCAGCAGACTATTATTATTCTGTCACGGCTCTGGTCAAATACACGCCGGCCGGCCGGGTAGCGTGGCTGCGCAAGCTCGACGCGGGCCGCCGGGTAGAGATAGCCAGCCTGGCCGTAGCGGCGGACGGCACCTGCACGCTGGGCGGCCGGTACGCCGGCACGCTGGCGCTGGCCGGCCAGCCGCCGCTCACCAGCAACCAGCCGGCCGCCTACGATGACACGTCGGGCTTGCTGGCGCAGTTCGACGCGGAGGGCACCTGCCGGTGGGTGCGGCAGGTTTCTGCCCCGCTGGCGCGCGTAACGAGCGTGGCCCTGGATGCCACCGGCGAAGTGAGCGTGAGCGGGTGGATAAGCGCGGCCAATATTCCCACTGGCAACACCACGGCCACGGCCACCTTCGCGCCCGGCGTAACGCTCACCAGTCAGCTTGCGGATGGCTTCGTAGCCAAATACACGGCCCAGGGCGCGTTGCGGTGGGTGCAAAAAATTGGCGGCGAGGCCAATAACTTTGCCGAAGGCGTGGCCGCCGATGCCAGCGGGGCGGTGTTCGTGTGCGGGGAGTTTGGCTCTAATGCCGTGGCCTTGGGTACGGCCACGGCCACATTCGGCCCATTTCAGCTCACTTCCACCGGCTTTCCCTCTTATCCTTACGGCTTCGGCGCCCCCGATGGCTTCGTGGCCAAATACGACGCGCAGGGCACCTGCCAGTGGGTGCAGGCCATTCGGGGCGGCGAGTACGAGGCGGTGCGCTCGGTAGCCGTCAATAAGCGCGGGGAGGTGTACGTGGGCGGCGCGGCCTACGCGGGCGTACTCTTCGGGACCAACACGTCCTTGCAGGGCACTACGGTGGGCTATCAGGGTTACGTAGCTAAATACAGCGGAGCCGGCGAGCTGCGCTGGCTCCAGAGCTACGGCGGCTCGGGCCGCTACTCGCTGGCGGCCAGTAGTTTCCGCTCGGGCCTGGGCCTGACTACCGATGGGGTAGGGCGGGTATATATCTGCGGGGCTTTCCAAAGTGATGCCTACTTTGGCGGTATCTACGCCAGCGGCACCACCGGCAGTGTAGAGTATCCCTTCATCGCTGCCCTCGACGACCAGGAGCTGCCATTGGCCGCCCGGCCCGCTACGAATGCCGCCACCGCGCTACAAGTCTACCCTAATCCCAGTGCCGGGCCGGTCCGCGTGGCCTGGCCGGCCGGCGCCCGGCCCACCCACCTCGATGTGCTGGACGCGCTGGGCCGCCCGGTGCGCACCGCCGCCCTACCCCCCGCCGCTACTGAGCATCCGCTGGACCTCACCGGCCTGCCGCCCGGCATATACCTGCTACGCCTGCAAACCCTGGGCGCGGGTCTGCTCACCCAAAAGCTGGTATTAAACTGAAACCAAAAGGGAGAGCCGATACTTATCGGCTCTCCCTTTTGGTTGAATTAAACGCAGTCTAAGCGTAGCTGCCTTTACCGTTGTCTGGCTTGTTGTGACTGCGGTTAGGGTGTTGCATCCCGGTGTCCTGGGCCTCGTCTTCGAGGCGGGTTTCGGTGGCCTCGTCGAGGTCATCGACAGGTAGGGCGTCGGCTTTGGTGTGCTCGGGCATGCCGGGCTCGTTCTTGCTGGTCTGCGACTGCTTGTTCTGCTCAGTGTGGTGGGTAGACATGGGAAAAGGAATTAATAGTGAGAAAAAATAATAAGCGGTGAATAATAAGCAAACAGGCAACTACCTACGACTCATCATTCACCGCCCATTATATTAAAATCCTTGGTCAATGGCCGAGTCTTTGGCACCGGGGTCGGTGATTTCGGCGTTGGTGTCGGTGCCGGTGATGGGTTTAATAGGTCTGGGAGCCATCTGGCCCATGCCCACGTGCGAATCGGCATCTTCCATCTCGTCGGGTCCCTTACGCCGGTCGTCGGCGTCAAGCTCATCGACGGGGCCGCGCTGGGGGCGGCGGCCGTTTTCGTCGCGCTCGGCGTCGGGGCTGGGCAGGTCCTGGTCGCGGCGTTGGTCAGCGCCTTGCTCGACGGTGCGCATGTTGTCGCCGGGCTGGTGCGGGCTGCTGTCATTGGAGTTCATGGCCAGCGCGGTTTCGCCCTCGCCATTGGCCGTGCCGAAGCCCTCCTTGCCATCCCGGTTGCCGAAACCACCGCGGGCATCGCCGTTTTTGGGCGGGTCGGCATTCGGAATGCGCAAGCCGGCGGCAAATTCTTCTTCAGTCGTATCGTCGTTGATGACGCGGATGGGGCGGTTATTAGGGTCAACTGGCATGGGTAGGGGAGGCAGCTAGTGAAAAGGCGAAGCGCCCGGTAAGTTGTACTGTGGTTTGCGGCTTTGGGTTTAGCTTCGCCGGCGGCCGGCGGCTCAAGTTGTCTGGTTGTCAGCTTTTAGCCGGCCAGCCTCCGTAGCAATTCCCTACCCCCTCATGTGGACTGAACACGACAACGCCCTGACGCGCACCTTCCGCTTCAAAGACTTCAAAATAGCCTTCTGCTTCATGACCGACGTGGCCGAAGAAGCTGAGCATCAGAACCACCATCCCTGGTGGAGCAACGACTACGCCACCGTGAGCTTCCGGCTGTGCACCCACTCGGCCGGCCGCGTCGTGACGCAAAAAGACCACCAGCTGGCCGCCGCCATCGACCAGCTGGCGGCGGCCTATAAAGGCGAGGAAGTGAGGGGGTAGGCGGCCCTACCTTTGCGCCATGCCCGAAGCCGCCGCCCTCACCCTCGTGCCTACCCCCATCGGCAACCTCGAAGACATTACCTTGCGGGCCATTCGGGTGCTGGGCGAGGTCGATGTGGTGCTCTGCGAAGACACCCGCACCAGCGGCCGGCTCATGCAGCATTTGCAGCTCAAAAAGCCGCTGCTGGCCTACCACTTGCACAACGAGCACAAGCAAGTGCCGCACCTGCTGGAGCGCCTGGCCAAGGGCGAGCGCATGGCCCTGGTGAGCGACGCCGGCACGCCCGGCATCTCCGACCCCGGCTTTTTGCTGGTGCGCGAGTGCCTGGCCGCCGGCTTGCTGGTCGAATGCCTGCCCGGCCCCACGGCCCTGATACCGGCCCTGCTCAAGTCGGGCTTCGGGGCCGAGCGGTTTGCCTTCGAAGGGTTTTTGCCGGTGAAAAAAGGCCGCCAGACCCGCTTGCTGGAGCTGGCCCGCGAAACGCGCACGCTCATCTTCTACGAGTCGCCGCACCGCATCGTGAAGACGCTTACGCAGTTGGCCGAGGTATTTGGCCCCGAGCGGCTGGCCAGCGTCAGCCGCGAGCTGACCAAGCTGTTTGAAGAAACTCTCACTGCCCCGCTCGGCGAGCTGGCCGCCACGTTGGCCGCCCGCCCGGTCATCAAGGGCGAAATTGTACTGGTAGTAAAAGGTGCTGAATATGAGCGAATTGAACGCAGCAAATACGCCGCCCGCGACGACGACGAGGAAGCCGACGACGACGACGGCGATGCCGACGATGACCCCACCGCCTAGCTTCTGGCAGCGCCCGCTGGTGCTGGGTAGCCTCAGCGCCCTGCTGCTGTGCGGCGGCTGGCCGCCCTACCCGTCGGCCGCGCCGGCGCTGCTGCTCTTCATCGGCTGGGTGCCCTACCTGCTGATGGAGCGGCAGCTTACGCTGACCGGGGCGCGCAAGGGCCGCGTGTTTGCCTGCACCTACTGGCTGCTGCTGGTCTGGAACGCGCTCACTACCTGGTGGGTAAGCTTCAGCACGCTGGGCGGCGGCATTGCGGCCGTGGTGCTCAACGCCCTGCTCATGTGCCTGCCCCTCATGGCCTTTCGGCAGACCAAGAAGCGTTTTGGCGACCGCCTGGGCTACCTCTCGCTGCCCATCTACTGGATTGCCTTCGAGCAGCTGCACCTGCACTGGGACCTCACCTGGCCCTGGCTCACGCTGGGCAACGGCTTCGCGGCCGCCCCGCAGTGGGTGCAATGGTATGAGTACACCGGCTTTTTAGGTGGCTCGGTGTGGGTATGGGTAGTGAATTTGCTGATATTTAATGCTTTAATTAGAAATTCTAAATTAAAACTTAGAAATGAAACAGACCAGCTGTGGAATGAAGCCGCTGTAAGGCCCTCATTTTTGATTTTTAATTCCCGATTTTTAATTCCCCTCCTAGCTATCATCCTCCCCATTGGACTTTCTTACCTCATCGGAGCTACTTATCAGGAAAAAGGCCCTACTACTGAGGTAGTGGTGGTGCAGCCCAACCTGGACCCCTACGTGGAGAAATTTGAGGGCGGGGCCAACTTCGTTTCCCCTAACGACCAACTCACCCGTCTTCTCCAACTGTCGGAGCAACACCTGACGCCTGCCACCCGGCTGATAATCTGGCCCGAAACCGCCCTGGAAGAGGCCATATGGGAAAAAATGGTGGAGCGGGACCCCAGAATCCAGCGCATCCGGGCGTGGCTGGGGCAGCACCCCGGCGTGGCGCTGCTCACGGGCATCACGACCATCGGCTCGTACCCGAGCAAGGAGGCGGCCAGCGCCACGGCCCGCTATCGCGACGACCTGGGCTACTACGACACCTTCAACGCGGGGGCCTACTTCGTCTCCGCCACGGCTCCCATCGCCTTTTACCACAAGTCGCGGCTGGTGCCGGGGGTCGAGAACGTGCCCCCCGTGCTCACGGCCCTGGTTTCGCACATCGACCTGGGCGGCTATGTGGGCTCCTACGGCAGCCAGGCCGAGCGCACCGTGTTTGCCGCGCCGGCTGACGCGCCGGCCTTGCGCCCCGCGCCCATCATTTGCTACGAGTCTATTTACGGTGATTTCGTGAGCCAATATATCCCCAACGGGGCCACGCTGCTGGCCCTCTTCACCAACGATGCCTGGTGGCACGACTCGCCCGGCTACCGGCAGCTACTGCGCTACGGCGGCCTGCGCTGCATCGAAACCCGCCGCGACCTGGCCCGCGCGGCCAACACCGGCTTCACTGGCTTCATCAATCAGAAGGGCGAAATCTACCAGCAGGTGCCCGCCTGGATTGCCACCGCCAGCCACGGCACCGTGCATCTGAACGACGAGGTGACGTTTTACGCGCGCTTCGGCGAGCTTATCGGGCGCGCCGCGCAGCTGCTGGCCGTGCTGGGGATAGCGGCCGTAGTAGTAGGGATGCTGCGCGCGCGCGTCTCGAATCGTTAATGCCTTAATCCAAGCGTGGAATACAAAGTCCACGCTACTATTTTATGACTCCCGACCTCCTACCCCTCTCACATTCCGTGGCCGCACTCTGCCGTCAGGCGGGCGCTTTCATTCGCCAGCAAATCACGGATTTTGATTCCTCCAAAATCGAAAGCAAGGGCCTGCACGATATGGTTTCCTACGTAGATAAGGAATCGGAAAAAATGCTGGTAGCGGGCCTCCAAAAGCTATTTCCCGAAGCCGGCTTCGTGACTGAGGAAGGCACCGTAGCTAACACCGAGGCCAACCAGACCGAATACCGTTGGATAATTGACCCGCTCGACGGCACCACCAACTTCATCCACGGCCTACCCTGCTTCGCGGTGAGCGTAGCCCTGGCTCGTGGCAATGAGCCGGTGCTGGGCGTGGTGTATGAGGTGAGCCGCGACGAGTGCTTCCGCGCCGCCCAGGGCCACGGCGCGTTTCTGAACGAGCAGCCCATTCGGGTAAGCACGGCCGCCCGTCTGGATGATTCGCTCATTGCCACTGGCTTGCCGTTCTACAAGTTCACGCACCTCGACGCCTACCTGGGCATCCTCACCGAGTATATGCAGCACTCGCGCGGGCTGCGCCGCTGGGGTTCGGCGGCCACCGACCTGGCCTACGTGGCCTGCGGCCGCTTCGACAGCTATTTCGAGTTCAACATCAATTCCTACGACGTGGCCGCCGGCATCCTACTCGTGCGCGAGGCGGGGGGTAGGGTCACGCAGTGGCTCGAAGCCGGCGACCCCGTATTCAACCGCGAAACCCTGGCCACCAACGGGCTGGTACACGAGGAGATGCAGGCCGTGATGCGGCAGCACTGGCAGCCGGGGTTTCAGCTGTAGCTTAGGGCGCACTTATCCTGCGCTTCATGAAAACTATACTGACCCTAGGGCTGGCCGCGCTGCTGGCCGGCCCCGCCGCGGCCCAAACTCAACTCGTCGGCGACATCGCTGGCATGGGCACCCGCACGGCCGAGTACCACTACACGCGCCAGGGTAAAGATTATACCGATACCCTTCGGGTGGTGAATGGACATTTTGCACAGTCCATCCCAGCGACCGACGACGGCATGGGCACTATTGTATTTCGTAATGCGTCAGGGTTCTTTGAATCTCAGCAGTTCTGGGTTGAGCCAGGTACGGTGCATTTTCAAGGCGCGCTGCAGCAGCTTAACAAGCTCGATGCCACTGGCACGCCCGAAAACAACGTGCTGAGTGCTTTTAATCACACCGTGCAGTGGAAGGACTACGGCAAACCTACTAAGTCGGAAGCTGATTATCAGGCTCTACAAGCTCAACAAGCGCAGGCCACCCGCCAGTTTATTAAGGCGCACCCGGCGGCTCGCACCAGCGCACTCCAACTCTATGAGCAAACACGAAGGCAGCCTACTTACCCGGTGGCAGCGTATGAACAGCTACTGCAGAACCTCAAGCCTACTGTGCGCCAAAGCTGGTACGGGCAGGAGGCTGCCAAGCGCCTCGTCATTCTCCGAAACCAGCCTACCATAGGCAAGGCGGTGGCCAATTTCAGCGTAGCCGATACGGCGGGCGTCCAGCATTCGCTGGCTACCTACCGCGGCAAGTATGTGCTGCTCGACTTTTGGGGGCATTGGTGCCATCCGTGCCTGGAAGCCATGCCGAAGGTCAACGCCTTGCATCAGCAATACGCCGACAAGCTAACTATCATAGGTGTTGCGATGGAGGGACCCAACAGTGCGCCACTATGGAAAAAGGCCATCCGCCAGCACCAAGTACCGGGCTTGCAGCTGTCCGAGTTACAGAGCGATAACGGTCCCGTTATTACCAGTTTCAATATCAATGCCTATCCTACCTATCTGCTACTCGACCCCCAGGGTAAGTTGGTAGCACGCAGTAATGACGTAGATGAAATTACCCAAAAGTTAGCGGCTCTGGGCAGCTTATAAAGCTGCCCAGAGCCGCTAGGCAAACTTTCCGCCTACCCGCGCCGTTTTGCTAGCGTCATGGATACGCAACTGCTCATTATCATTGCCTTGTTCGCCGCCGCGCTCTTTTACCTGGGCCGGCGCGTGTGGCAAACTTTCGCCGCCAAGGGCCAGGCGGGCTGCGCCAAAGGCTGCGGCGGGGCCTGCGGCGCGGCCTTCGATGTAGATGCTTTGCAGCGTACTATTGAGGCGCGTGCGGCCAGCCACTAACGGCGGCGCTTAAAAACTGTAGTTTTGATTAACCCCTGACCGCCCCGGCTCCGTATAGCCGGGGCGGCCTGCTTCAGGCCCTACCCCACCAATTAGCACCTATTGCCATGCAGGACAAAGAAGAAATGACCTCGCTCGTCACCGTCGAGAAAAAGCTCAACGGCGAGGGCTACACCCACGACTTTGTCGTGAAGGATGGCCGCCTGACTACGATGGACAACGACAGCGCCCGCACTTATCTGCCCGAAGATGTCACGGTCGTCGATTATTTTCGCTTCGAAGGCGAGAGCAGCCCCGACGATGCTTCCATTCTCTACGCAATCGAAACGGCCGATGGTGCCAAGGGTACCATCTCGTCGGCCTACGGAGTTTATGCCAATGGAGATGTGGACCAGTTCATTCTCCAAGTAGAATCGCTGGGTAAAAACCTGATGAAAGGAAAAAAATAAATCACGGATTACGCAGATTTTAGCGGATTTCACGGATTTTGTGGACGCAAGAAGGGCTACCCGTTGGGGTGGCCTTTTCTTTTGGTACGGCAAGCGCCGTCCACAAAATCCGTGAAATCCGTTAAAATCCGCGTAATCCGTGATTTAGCCCCACACTTTGGTGCCCTCGGTGCAGTTGCGGCACATCTCAATCTGGTCGCGGCCTCTTAACAGGGCTTGGCGGAAGCCGTGGTATTTGGGGCCGTGCCAGAGGGCGCGGAAGCTTTCGTGCTGGCGGTCGCCGAGGCGGTACTCGGCGTCTTTATCGAAGCAGCAGGGCACCACTTTGCCATCCCAGGTGATGACGCAGGAGTGCCACATCTTCCAGCAGCCGTTCACGAGCTTGTTTTTCAGGCTAAAAGTGCCGTTGCCATTGTTGGCGTAGCGCGAGTAGTAGTCGATGGTTGGGATGAGCGGCGAACCCTGTTGATAGTCGTAAATCTGGGCCGTTTTGAACCACACGTCATCTACCCCCATCGCCTGGGCCAACGCTTTGGCATCGGCAATCTGGTGCTCGTTGGGCCGCACTACCAGAAATTGAAAGATAATGCGCGGCGTGTTGCTGTTGAGCTGTTTGCGCCACTTCACCACGTTGCGGGTGCCCGCCAGTACCTTTTCCAGCTTGCCGCCAATGCGGTACTGCTGATAGACCTCCTGCGTAGTGCCGTCAAGCGAAATGATGAGCCGGTCGAGGCCGCTTTCCACCGTGCGGCGGGCATTCTCATCGGTGAGAAAGTGGGCGTTGGTGCTGGTGGCCGTGTAGAGGCCCTTTCGGCTGGCATACTCCACCAAATCCAGAAACTGCGGGTGCAGGTAAGGCTCGCCCTGGAAGTAAAAAATGAGGTACCAGAGCCGGCTGGCTACCTCATCAATGGTGTTTTTAAACAGGTCGGCGGGCAGCATGCCAGTCGGCCGCGTGAAGGAGCGCAGGCCGCTGGGGCACTCGGGGCAGCGCAGGTTGCAGCTCGTGGTGGGCTCAAATGCCAGCGCCACGGGCAGGCCCCAGGTGCGGGCCCGGCCCGTGGCGCGGCTGATAATATAAGAGCTAACTACTTGGCAGGCATTAAGAATACGGCCGGGCGTGGCTTTGCGCAATAGGGAAAGACCGTCGCGGAGGGTTGAGCGCATAGCATGAAGGTAGGCAGCGGCCCTCACAAGGGGAAAGTTAAGAGGTAAGAGGTAAGAGTTAAGATACTTTTAATCGGCACCTTAACTCTTAACTCTTAACTCTTAATTCCTAACTCGTTTACTTGGCCGCGCTGGCGGGGCTAGGGAGCTGCGCCACGGCCGCACTATACACGCCGGCTTTGCCAAACGACTGGTTTATCTCGTCCACGGCGGCGCGGCTGCTCAGGCGCTTGGGCTTGGGGTTGAGGATGGTGCCGTCTTCGCCCAGCAAAATATAGGTGGGCACCTCGCTCAGGTTATAGGCTTTGGCCAGTTCTGAGTGCATCCCGCCGATGGCCCGCACGTGCACGCCCGGCAGCTTCTTAATGGTAACAAGCTGGCGCCAAGGCATTTCCAACTCATCGAGCGCCACGTTTACGAAGACGATATTTTTGCCCTCAAACCGCTTGGCCAGGTCCTGCGCGTAGGATAAGTCGCGCAGGCACAGGCCATTAGTGGTTTTCCAAAAGTTGAGATACACCAGCTTGCCCTGAAAGCTGCTGAGCCTCACCGAATCGCCGGTAGCCGAAACCAGCCGGAAGTCAGGCGCCTGCGAGCCGATAGCCAATGCCTTGTGCTTGCTAAAGTCGGATTCCAGGGCGGTCAGGTAGTACTTGTGAGTATCCAGCGCCCGAAAATCGCTGAGCATAGCGGCCGACTGGCGCACGTGGCCAAAGCGAAACGATTCCTGCAGGATGCGGCCCAGCGTGAGCAGGCGCATGGTGCTGTTGAGGCGCTTGGTGGCTAAGGCGTAGCAGAAAGGATAAAAATCGGGGTCGGTGCGCAGGTGCTTCTGCTGCGCGGCCATGTGGTGCACATAGTTGAGCAAAAACTCCTGAAACTGCTCGTTGGCAACCGCCGTCTGGTCGTTGAGCAGGTTGGGGTCGCGCAGAAATTCGAAGTAGCCGGGCGTCATCGTCATGCGGCCTTCGCTGCTCACCACCTGCTCGCGCAAGTCAGGAAAAGTTAGGCGGTCATTGGCATTGGAGTACGTAATCTCCGCCTTGGCATAGTTATAAAAATCAATGGTAAAAGACTGCCTCGCGGCGCGG
The DNA here is from genome assembly GCA_001596155.1 of Hymenobacter psoromatis. Classification (NCBI taxonomy): domain Bacteria; kingdom Pseudomonadati; phylum Bacteroidota; class Cytophagia; order Cytophagales; family Hymenobacteraceae; genus Hymenobacter; species Hymenobacter psoromatis. The sequence continues at coordinate 3,598,751 of CP014771.1, forward strand.
TCTTCTAAAAAGTTGCGCTCGTGCTTAATTCGGTAGTCCAGAAACGATACAAAGGGGGCTTCGTAAAGTTGAATATTATCCGGAAGTACTTGAAAACCATCGTTTGACACGAACTGCTCATCGAACTCCGCCAGGTAAGAATTGGCGTTGGCCATCTGCTGACGGTGGCGTTGCTCGTCGGTCAGGTTGCCACTATTGCGAAACCGGGTTGCGAAGCCGTTCGGAACATCGTTAGCCTTGAATTTAACCGTGCCGGGCAAATCGTCTCCTTTGAAGCGTACGTCGAGGTCCGTGCCGGGGTCCAGAAACAGGTCCGCCACCGCGTCACCATACACCAAATCGGCCTTGGTAGAGCCTGTAAGCTGTACGATGAGCCGGAATTCGCCCTTTCCGTTGAGCTTGGCGTAGCTAATGCGCTCATTGCTATCGAAGGGACTGTCATGAATTGAGACAGCAACGGTATCGGTGGTTGGGTTGGAAACCCGGCCCGTAAGTATCGCTTTGCCAGCTGTTTCAGCTAGCCGGGTGCCAGTTGCTTGCGCTTGCGCACCCAACACCCAGGCAGCGCTCAGCCAGCAAGTGAGTAAACAAGTAAATGTTAATTTCATAGAAGGTAGGACAATAGACAGCGAAGCACAACCAATGCGGATGAACCCTAAAACCTAATTCGTGTACGTATTTATTTTATCGGTAAAAGTCAATTATTGCCCCGAAGATAAGGCACGCCGCGCACTCGTTTCGCACGTTGACTTAGCAAAAATAAATAGTCCTGAAAAATATGGTTTTTGCCAAATTCTACCTCGGAATAAGACAGTTTTTCGGCATGCTTATCCCGTCCCTACCCCCTCATCCGTCGCTCATCCAAACAGGCCCTGCAAAACCTCATCCAGGCGGCTCACGGCCTGCACGCGCAGCCCGGCCCGGCCCTGGTCGGCCAGGTTCTTGCCGTTGAACTGCGACACGTACATCTCCCGGAAGCCCAATTTCTCGGCTTCGGCCAGGCGCTGGTCGAGGCGCGGCACGGCGCGCATTTCGCCGCTGAGGCCAACCTCGGCTGCCAGGCACACATCGCCGGGAATAGGCAGGTCGTTCAGCGACGACACTACGGCGGCACACACCGCCGCGTCGAGGGCCGGGTCGTCGAGGCGTAGGCCGCCCGCAATGTTCAGAAACACGTCGTGCTGGCCCAGCCGCAGGCCAGCGCGCTTTTCGAGCACGGCCAGCAGCATTTGCAGGCGCTTGGCGTCGAAGCCGGTGCTGCTACGCTGCGGCGTGCCGTAGGTGGCGGGCGTCACCAGCGCCTGCACCTCTACTAATAAGGGCCGGTTGCCCTCCAGCGTGGCCCCGATGGCCATGCCGCTCAAGCTCTCGGCGCGCTGCGACAGCAATATCTCCGACGGATTGCTGACCTGGCGCAGCCCGCTGCCCTGCATCTCGTAAATGCCCAGCTCGGAGGTGCTGCCGAAGCGGTTTTTGGTGGTGCGCAGAATACGGTAGCTCAGGTGGCGGTCGCCCTCAAACTGCAACACCGTGTCCACCATGTGCTCCAATATTTTAGGGCCGGCGATGCTGCCGTCCTTCGTGATATGGCCGATGAGCAGCACCGGCGTGCCGGTTTCCTTGGCGAATTTTAGAAACTCAGCGGTGCATTCGCGCACCTGGCTCACCGAGCCCGCGCCGCTCTCCACCAGCGTCGAGTGCATGGTCTGGATGGAGTCGATGACGAGCAGGTTGGGCTCCACCTGGTCTATTTGGCGGAAAATATTCTGGGTATTCGTTTCGGTTAGGATGAAGCAGCCGGGGTGCTGGCCGTCGGCCAGGCGCTCGGCGCGCATCTTTATCTGCGCTTCGCTTTCTTCGCCGCTCACGTAGAGAATGCGCAACTTCTTCATCATCAAGGCAATCTGGAGCATGAGCGTGCTCTTGCCAATGCCCGGCTCACCGCCGATGAGCACGATGGAGCCCGGCACCAGGCCGCCGCCCAGCACGCGGTTCAGCTCACCGTCGGGGGTGATGATGCGCGGCTCTTCCTCGTGGCGGATGTCGGCGAGCGGGCGCGACTTGGCGGCTTTGCTCACGTTGCCACCGGGCACGGTGCTGGCGGGCTTCCACTGGCCGGTGGTGGTAGCGGCGGTTTCCTTCTGCACCACTTCCTCCACGTAGGTGTTCCACTCGCCGCACGAGGGGCAGCGCCCAATCCACTTTGCCGACTGCGCCCCGCAGTTCTGACAGAAAAAAACCGTTCTTGCCTTGGCCATCTTTGCTAAAATAATTCGCAAGAATAAGGCCTGGGAAACTAAAAAGGTTGCAGCGAAGGCCACAAACCAGCCTGGCAATCGAGCACAAAAAAGCCTCAGCCGAAACGACCGAGGCTTTCCAAATGGACTTAATGGAATTTGCGCTGGGTGGGAACAGAATTGGTGCCAGAAATCAGGAAAGTGGAAATGCTATTCGCGTTGTTTCGAAATTCGGCCGCGTGCGATTGTCAGTTTGCTACCCCCGCGGCTGAGGCAAAGCGGCTGTGGCCGAGAGCCGACCCACAGACCAACCGTATGCACGAATGCCGGAATTGCTCAGCCGCAAATTTACGCAGGCGAATCACAATTTTTAGCGAAAATTCGCTAAAAAATATAAATTTGCTGATTCCCAGTAGCTTTGCGTAGGCAAAATCCTTGTTTGCGGTGAATGCAGCAGGTTTTGATTTGTGGTGATGAGGACCCCACGGTTTCTTTTTTTACTCGTTTACTACCCCCATGCTTAGTCATAGCCAAGTCGTTCGCCTCATTTTTGGCCTGAAGCTGCGCGAGCTGCGGCAGGAGCGGGGCCTGAGCCCGGCCGAGCTGGCGCGCAGCTGCGAGGTGAGTGTGAGCTACCTCAACGAGATTGAGAAGGGTAAAAAATATCCCAAGGCCGATAAAATACTGAGTTTCAGCAAGTTTTTGGACGTGCGCTACGACCAGCTCACGTCCACCATCTTGCCGCGCCGGTTGGAGCCGATTTCGGATTTGCTGAATTCGAACGTGCTCCAGGAATTTCCGCTGGCCATGTATGGCATCGAGCCCATGCAGCTGTTTGAGCTCATCGCCAACGCGCCGGCCAAAATGAACGCGTTTATCAGCACCGTTTTTGAGATTGCCCGCAACTACGAGCTGCGGCAGGAGCACTTTTTTCTGGCCGCGCGGCGCTCGTACCAGGAAATGCACGACAACTATTTTGAGGACTTGGAGGAAGCCGCCCGCGCTTTCGTGGCCACCCACCACCTCGGCCCTACCCCCCCCGCTGACTTGGAGCTGCTCGAAGCCGTGCTGACGCAACAGTATGGCTACACCATCGACCGCATCACGCTGGCCGGGCACCCGGTGGCGGTGGCGGGGCGGCTGCGCTCGGTGTTTCGGCCCACGACCAAAACCCTGCTGCTGCTGCCTACCCTGAGCCGCGGGCAACAGGCCTTCGTGCTGGGTAGAGAGCTGGGGTTCAATTATTTGAAATTAAAAGAGCGCCACTACGCCAGCCCCAATTCGCTGCCCCTGCGCTCATTTGAAGAGGTGCTGAACAACTTCCGGGCTTCGTATTTCGCCAGCGCGCTGCTGATGGAGGAAGACAGCCTGGTGCGCGACCTGCGCAAGGTGCTGGGGGCCAAAAAGTGGCAGCCCGACGCCCTGCTGGCCCTTTTGGAGCGCTACGACGTGAGCTCGGAGATGCTGATGCAGCGCCTGGCCACGCTCCTGCCCAAGCATTTTGGGTTGACTAGCCTGTTCTTCCTGCGGTTTGACCAGGCGCAGGCCGGCGCCGACTACGTGCTGACCAAGGAGCTGCACCTTTCGCGCCTGCACAACCCGCACGCCAACGACTTGCACGAGCACTACTGCCGCCGCTGGGTGAGCTTGCGCCTGATAGCCGAAGCCCGCGCCGCCGCCCCGCCCGCGGGCCTCGTCACGCTGGTTGACGCGCAGCGCTCGCGCTACCTCGGCACCGACGACGAATACCTGTGCCTGACGCTGGCCCGCGCCGGCGCGCTCGACGCGCCCGCCATGAGCGTGACCGTGGGCCTGCGCTGCGACGACAACCTGCGCCAGCAATTCAAGCTCCTGGCCGACCCCGCGCTGCCATTGCGCATCGTGAACGAAACCTGCGAGCGCTGCCCGCTAACCGACTGCCAGGAGCGCGCCGCGCCCCCGGTGCAGGTGCAGCGCGCCGCCGAGCAGGTCGCTTACGAAGCCGCCGTTGCGGAGCTGGTAGGAGGGTAGGGAGTAATGAAATGGTGGTTAGTGAGATTGTGAAGTGGTGATTAAAAGAACGTTATGCAGAAAGCGTCTGTCATTGCGAGCAACGCGAAGCAATCGCACCAGAACGAGCCGTTTGGGTATCGTTCTGGTGCGATTGCCGCGCGTTGCTCGCAATGACAGACGTTTTGCATAAGCCCTAGACTAGTTTCCCGCTCACCATTTCACCACCTCACCATTTCACTGCGCTGCTACCGTGCGGCGGATGCCCAGCTTTTTCATGCGGGCTTCCAGGGTTTTGGGGTTGATATCGAGGATGGCCGCTGCGCCCTGGATGCCGCTTACGCGGCCGCCGGTGCGGTGCAGCGCCGTTAGGATATGGTCGCGCTCCTGCTCGCGCAGCGTTTTGAGGGGCGCTTCGTCGGTTTCGGGGGGGGTAGGGAAAAGCGGCTCGGCAAGGGGCGCGGGGCCGGGCGGCAGCGCCCGCAACGTAGGCCCGGCCGCAAAGCCACCAAACTCCAGCCAAGTGCCCTGGCTCACGATGATGGCCTGCTCCAGCACGTGCTCCAGCTCCCGGATGTTGCCGGGCCACGAATAGGCCAGCAGCGCCGCCAGGTCGGCGGGCCGAATGGCGCGGGGCGGCCGCGCCAGGCGCTTGCTCAGCGTGCCTAAGTAGTGCTGCACCAGCGGCACGATGTCCTGGGGGCGTTCGCGCAGCGGGGCTAACTGAATCGGGAACACGTTGAGCCGGTAATAGAGGTCGGCCCGGAAGCGCCCGGCGCGCACCTCCTCTTCGAGCACGCGGTTGGTGGCGGCCAGCACACGGGCGTCGGTTTGCAGCACGCGGTTGCCGCCCAGGCGCTCAAACTCCTTTTCTTGCAGCACGCGCAGCAGCTTGGCCTGCAAATCGAGGGGTAGCTCACCCACTTCATCCAGGAAGATAGAGCCGCCATTGGCCAGCTCGAACTTGCCGATGCGCCGCTCCACGGCCCCGGTAAACGCGCCTTTTTCGTGCCCAAACAGCTCACTTTCAATAAGTTGGGCGGGTAGGGCGGCGCAATTTATTTTGACCAGCGCGCGGCCGTGGCGGGGCGAGGCCTGGTGCAGCGCCCGCGCCACCACTTCCTTGCCGGTGCCGGTTTCGCCGGTGATAAGCACCGTGGCGTCGGTGTCAGCCACCTGCGCGATGCGCTGGCGCACCTGCTGCAAGGCTGGGCTCACCCCAATGAGGCCGTCGGCGGGCCGGTCGGTGTTGATTTCGTCAATCAAATAGGTGCGCTCCTGCTCCACCTGCGCCTTCAGTTCCTCAATCTGCTCGAAGGCAAACAAGTTGTCCAGCACCAAGGCAATCTGGGGCAGCAGGGCCTGCACCGTAGCCTGGCTATCGGACGTAAACGCCTCTGGGTCAGCGGCGGAAAGAGTAAGCACTACCTGGCTGTCGGGCCGCTGCCAGATGGGTGCCACCAGCATCGCGCGGGTGTCGTAGTGCTCGTATGCGTAGCGCAGGCGGGGGTAGCGCACGGCCAGCGCGTAAAAATCGACCCCTGCGTATACACCGGGCCGTTGCAGCAAGTCACTGAACTGCTGGTAAAGCCCAGCCGCGTCAACGTCGTCCTCTTGCTGCGGGCGGCCAGGGTCAAGGGCCATAAACTTATCACCGTCAACTCGTGAAAACTCCGCGAACGCTTCAAAAGAATTGGTAGGCCCCACGCGCTGGATGCGAATGCCAAAATACTCGAAGGGCATCACCCGGCCCAACTCCTCGGCCACGGCCCGAAACAGCGGCTCGCGCTGCTTGATACTGAGCAGCGCGTTGTTGATGGCCAACTGCATAGTGCGCTCACGCTCGCGCCAGGCTATACTCTCGAAGGCCAGCGTATTACCCACGGCCACGGCCACCAGGGAGCCAATCTTTTCGAGGAGCCGGTCATCGTCGGCGGTGGGGGTAGGGCGCCGGGCGGCGGCCAGAATCAGGAAGCCCGTGAGCCGGCCGCCCAGCCGCAGCGGCACGGCGGTCATGTACTCGATGCCTCGCTGTCGCAGCTGATTAAACGGCTCGTAGTCAGCGTAATGGTGCGTATATTCTTGCAGCGTAATGTGCCAGACGCGCGGGTCAGCCACGAGCTGCTCAACGGGCGAGCCCGCGATGGGCGTAAAGACTGTGGCGGAGGCATCGATGGGCAGGCTGGCCGCCGTGCTTCCTACGTAGCTGCGTAGGAATAAGCGCTTGTTTACCAAGCCTTTATCGAAGACATTGATGCCAATCAAGTCAAACGAAAAGATGAGCCGCAACTTGTTGGTGATGGCCTGAAACAGCGTCTCCTTGTCGCGAATCGTGGCAATGGCTTCGTTGAGATGAAGCAAGAGTGTCTCGTCCTGGTTGGTAGTAAGCGGCATGAGAGCTTTGAGAAATTCCTGATATGTAAGGAAACCCTAAAAAGGAGACAAGGTTTTTTATGGTCCAGTTTATAGAAGCAATGTTTTTATCTTGCAGATACTTAGGGGGTTCCAGCTAGTAAATCCAGCCATAGCCAATTGGCACGTCATTCGGTAAGGGGTAGGCACACTACTACGCCACCTGGCTTATGTTTTCTAGATATCAACTTGCTGGCTTTGCGGGGCTGTCGCTCGCGGGCAGCATGCTGGCTCGGCCTGCGCTGGCCCAGACCCTGCCTGGCCTACCTGCCGCCAACCAGCCCACCGGGATGCTCAGCGATTCGCTTAGCCTCGGTGGCACGGTGCAGGCGGTGCTCGACGCTAATCCGGGCTTGGCCAACCTCACTGAGCTGGCTAACGCTGCTTCCAGCCGCCTGAACCAGACCCAGGCCGGCTTCCTACCCCTAGTTACGGGTACGGCCAACTACACGAACCTTACGCCAGTTTCGCATTTGGCCCTTGGAGGCGGGCCGGAACTAAAATTTGCGCCTAGCAACCTCTTTGATGCTCACATTACGGCGCAATACGAGCTGCTGGATTTTGGTAAGCGGAGCGCTACTACCGACTTGTCGCGCTCGCAGGTACAGACGGCCCAGGACAACATTATTGTGGCCCGGCGCGACCTGGCTTTCAATGCGGCGCAGACGTACTATAATATCCTGTTTATGCGCGAAAGCATTCGGGTGCAGGACCAGCAGATTGCTTCGTTGGTGGTACATCGCAACGATATGCAGAAGCGCGTGGATGCCGGCGTAAGCACCAAGTTCGACGTCACCACAACCGACGTGCGCATCACGCAGGCCCAGAACAGCAAGCTCGACCTTCAAAACCAGCTGCGCAACCAGCAGGTGATGCTGGCCCGGCTGCTGCACAAGCCCCAGCAGGCCGATATTCCGGTGCGCGGCAGCCTCAGCTACGACCCGCAGCCCGTGAACCTGGAAGCCGAGCTGGCCAAAGCCGCTACCAACCGCCCCGAAGCCAAGCTGGCCAAAGACGCCGAAGCCACCGCCGACCTGCAAGCCAAGCTTCTGGACCACAGCAACATGCCTAGCCTGGGGGTAGGGGTGCAGGCGGGTGGCAAAAACGGCTACATTCTGCCCAACGCCACCATCAACGACATCCGCTTCAACACGGTAGCCACGGCCCAACTCTCGGTGCCTATCTACGACGGCAATAAGAACCGCAAGCAGCGCGTAGAAGCCGCTGCCAGCTACCGCGGGGCCCTGGCCCGCACCGCCGACACGCAGGACCAGATTCGGGCTGATGTGCGCCAAGCGGCTAATAACATGGAGTTTAGCCAGGCCCGCTACGACAATGCCGTGCAGCAAGTGACGCAGGCCACCGATGCCCTCACCCGCGCCGAAGGCCGCTACCGCTACGGCGTGGGCCAGAACCTGGATGTGCTCGATGCCGAAACCCAGCTGGCTCAGGCCCGCCTGGCTCGCGCTCAGGCCATGTATAATTACACGCTCGGCCAGTACCAGTTGCGCCGCGCCACCGGCGAGCAAATTTGGCAGTAGCTTGATTAGGCCAGGAAGGTGTGGGGGTAAGAGGGTAGGAGTTAAGCGGTCTTTGGATTACTAAAGCTGCGCTGCTTCCCTCCTAAACTCCAACCCTTCTACCCTCCTACCCTTACTAAAATGACTCTCTCGACCATCTTGTGTCCGCTTGACTTTTCGGCTGCCTCGGTGGCGCTGGTGGCGTATGCTGCCGCGCTGGCCGTGGGCACCGGGGCCGAGCTGCACCTGCTCTACGTGCAGGAGCTGGCCGTGCCTACCCCGGCCGGAATAGAGGCCGAGCTGCATGCGCACCGCGCTGCCGCGGTGGCGGCCGGCGCCAACAGAGTGAGCGCCACCACCGTGCACGGCGAGGCGGCCGAGTCTATTCTGGCCGAAGCGGAGCGCCAGCGCGCCGACCTCATTATCATTGGGGCGCACGGCCAAACCTGCCTCAGCCGCTTCCTGATGGGCAACACCGCCGAGCGGGTGGTGCGCACCGCGCCCTGCCCCACGCTGCTCGTCAGAGAATAAATCACTAGTTGCCTGTTAAGCAAGCAATCAACTCCCAATAATCAGCAATTAACTTTCCAACACTACCTCATGGCTACTCAAACCGAACTCCAAGACGTGCCTCCGACCGCCGTGGCCGAGCCGATGGAACCCGAAAAAAAGCGTAATCCGCTCGTGCTTATCATCGTGGCGCTCGTGCTGCTGGTTGGCGGCTACTTCGGCTGGACGCGCTACCAGTTTTCCAAAGTCCACGAAAGCACCGACGACGCTTCGGTCGAAGGCGACGTGTACCCCATCATTCCCCGCGTGTCGGGCCCGGTGCTGAAGGTATTTGTTGCGGACAACCAGACCGTGAAGAAGGGTGACACGCTTGTTACCATCGACAAGTCGGACTACCAGCAGCGCGTCAACGCCGCCCACGCCGCCCTGCTGGCTGCCCAGGCCCAGGTAACGGCCGCCCGCGCTCAGGTGGGCACGGCCCAGGCCAATGTGCGCACCGCCCAAACCACCATCGGCGTGAGCGAGGCCAACCGCGTCAAGCTCCGGCAGGACTTGGCCCGTAGCGTGAAGCTGCGCAAGGACGACATCATTCCGCAGAGCGACTACGATGCCGTGCAGGCTAACCTGAGCGCCACCAACGCCCAGCGTAGTACCGCCAACGACATGGTAACGGTGGCCCGCGAGCAGGTAACCGCCGCTCAGCAGCAGGTAGTAGTGGCCCAGGCCGTGGTAAAACAGCGCCAGGCTGACCTCGACAACACCAATCTCCAGCTCAGCTACACGACCATGCTGGCCCCGGCCAATGGCTACGTGAGCAAGAAAAACGTGCAGCCTGGCCAAGTAGTATCGCCCGGCCAGCAGCTGATGGGCCTGGTGAGCAGCGGCAAAACCTGGGTTATCGCCAACTTCAAGGAAACCCAGCTCGAAAACATGAAAGTGGGCCAAACGGCCAAGCTGGAAATAGATTCCTACCCCAACGAAGATTTTGAGGGCCACATCGAGTCGCTGTCGGCCGCAACCGGCGCGCGCTTCGCGCTACTACCCCCCGATAACTCGACCGGCAACTTCGTGAAAGTGACCCAACGCATACCCGTCAAAATCGTGCTTAATAAGGAAGACCCCGAGCACCCCCTGCGCGCTGGCATGAGCGTCAATGCCATCGTTTCGGTGAAGTAGTAGCTGAGTAGCTGAGTAGTGAAAACTACTCAGCTACTCAGCTACTCATTTGCCTTTCTGTCCTTATAGGTTTTGCGGGCGGCGGTTTCATTCTTAAACTTATAAAAGAGTGTGCGTGAGTCGGCCCTAAGCTACTTCACTCACTTGCTCACCTACTCACTTACCGATGGAAACCGGATTTAGAAAATGGATTATCGTTATCACGGTGGTCCTGTGCTGTTTGCTGGAGCTAATTGATACCAGCATCGTGAACGTGGCCCTGACCCAGATGATGGGCAACCTCTCTGCCACGCAGCAGGAAGTGAGCTGGGTAGTGGCCTCCTACGCCATCGCCAACGTGATTGTGATTCCGATGACCGGCTTTTTGGGCGAGCAATTCGGGCGCAAGAATTACTTCCTGTTTTCGGTCATTCTCTTCACCCTCGCCTCGATGGCCTGCGGGCAAAGCACTAACCTCTGGGAGCTGGTCGCGTTCCGCTTCATTCAGGGGGTAGGGGGCGGAGCCCTGATGGCCACTTCGCAGGCTATTCTGGTGGATACTTTTCCGCCGCGGCAGCTGGCGCTGGGGCAGGCGTTGTTTGGCATGGGCGTGATTATCGGGCCCACTATCGGGCCTACGCTGGGCGGCTTTATTGTGGATAACTACGACTGGCCCTGGATTTTTTACGTCAACGTGCCGGTGGGCATAATGGCCTCCATCTTCACCATCCTGTTTATTCGCGACCCCGAGCGCATCAAAAATGCCGTGAAGCGGCCGTTGGGCCAGATTGACTGGACGGGTATTGGCCTGCTGATAATGGGCGTGGGCTCACTGCAATACGTGCTGGAGCAGGGCCAAACCAACGACTGGTTTGACGACAAAATCATTGTTCTGTTCACCACACTGGCAGTGGTCGGCATCATCGGGTTCATCGTCCGCGAGCTGACGGCCCGTCAGCCCATCGTGGATTTGCGCGTTATCACCAAGAGCCGCAACCTGGCGGTGGGCGCGTTCCTCTCGTTCGTGCTGGGTTTCGGGCTGTTTGCTTCGGTGTTCATCTTCCCGATTTTTACGCAGCGCATTCTGGGCTTCACGGCCGAGCAAACGGGCCTGATTCTGCTACCGGGTGCGCTGATGTCCGGCTTCATGATGCCGGTCATCGGGCGGCTGATGGGCGCGGGCGTGCCGATTAAGGTGATGCTGCCGTTGGGTTTTATCATCTTCTTCTTCTTCACCTTCTGGATGGGGGCGCGCATTTCGCCCACGGCCGGCGAGGGCGACTTTTTTTGGCCACTCATCGTGCGCGGCATCGGGCTGGGTCTCATCTTTCTGCCCATCACGGTTATGAGCCTGGCGGGCTTGCAGGGCAAGGATGCTGGCCAGGCCGCCGGCCTCACCGGCATGATTCGCCAGCTCGGCGGCTCGTTTGGGGTGGCCATCGTGGGCACCTACCTGGAGCGTAGCATTGCCTACAACCGCGTGGCCCTGCTGCCCAACATCTCGCTCTACAACACCGAGACTGTGCAGCGCATCCAGGCGTTTACCCAGAATTTCATGGCTAAGGGTTTCCCCGCCGAGCAAGCCCGGCAGCAAGCCTACGCCGCTCTCGAAGGCACCCTCATGAAGCAGGTGTCACTGATTACCTATTCGCAGATTTTCAACGCACTGGGTCTTTTCTTTCTGGTCTGCGTGCCGCTCATCCTCTTCGTGAAACGCACCAAAGTCGGCGGCAAAATAGACATGAATGCAGCCCACTAAGGGATTTGGCCCGCGTTTTGCAAATTACCAAGGCGTGAATTATGTAGGTGAAATTACAGATAATGTGATGATTGTTAGGCGTTAGTTTATATTATACTACACAAAGAAGGGGTTTCCGGCATTAAGCCGGAAACCCCTCTTGTTTTCTGCCAGATTTTTTTCGGACCGGCTACTGATACTGGATATAGAGCGGCTTCGGGTTTAAATCGGCCAGCACCTCCTTGGGCGTCATCAGGTGCGAGCCTTTGGGCTTGATGTCGTACTCGTAGAACAGCTTGAAGCCGGTGTACTGCACGGGTTGCTTCTCCACGTAAGCCTTGTAGGAATCCTTTTTGAGGGTCGGGTCGCCCCAGCCGTCCATGTCCATCACCACCTGCACGCGCGGGTCGAGCTTGATATTTTTGTAGTTGGTCACCATCTTCTCCGTAAAGCGATGCACCATCAGAATCTTGGGGGGTAGGTGGTTTTCGCTCACGATGCGGGCCAGGAAATTGATGGCGAAATTCACATCCTTGGCATCGTAGGTGCCGATTTTCTTGCCGGGGCGCGCGTTCTTGGTCGCCATCGCGAACTCGGGGTCGATGCCCAGGTGAATAGTCGGGTCCTTCAGATATTCCGTGAGCTTGGGCAGCTCGTGAGCCAGGTCGCTCAAGCCCACCTGCACGTCCATAAACAGCAGCGCGTTTTTCTCCTTGGCCCAGGCGCGGGTTTCCTCAATCGTCGCTTTCGAGTTCATGAGGCGGTATTTGCCGTCGGAGCCCGCCGCGCCCTGCGCCGTGATGGTCACGCTGTGCAGCGCCGGCATCACCGGAATGCTGGGGTCGGCGGCCTGCCATTCGGCCAGCACCTTGTCAAATTTGCGCATCATCTGAGCCTTGGGCTCGCGGCCCAGAATGCCCATGCCCTTCGAGCGAATGTTGCCATAAAACGCCACAATGCGGTGGCCCGGCAGGATAGCGCCCGGCAGCTGCCCCGTTTTGCGGGCAATGCTGTCGGCCTTGAGCGAGTCGCGCTGCAAGGCTATTCGCTTGAGCTTGATGGTATCGACGGGAGCCGGCTTGTTGGCGGCGGCGAGGGTGTCGGCCTTGCCGGCGGAGGCTTCGCCCTGGCCCGAACGGTTGCAAGCGGTGAGGCTTAGGCCGGCTAGCAGGCCCAGGCCCAGCGCGCCGCGCCAAGCCGAATTAAAACGTAAACGCACTACAGTTGAGATAAGTAAAATACGGCGCAAGTTACAGCCCGGTCGGGGGTGGGCAAGTTTTGGCCGGCCGGCGGGGCAGTCAGGGCAGCTCAAGTAGCGCGGACTCCCAGAGTCTGCGCTACTTGAGCTGCCGCTTATAAAGCTGCACCACATTTTCCAGGCCCAGATACAGCGCATCAGCTACCAGCGCGTGGCCAATGCTGACTTCCTGCAAGCCGGGCAGCTCCTGGGCCAGGTAGGCCAGGTTTTCGAGGTCCAAATCGTGGCCGGCGTTGAGGCCCAGACCGGCGGCCACGGCGGCGCGGGCGGTGTCGCGGTAGGGCAGCACGGCCGCCGCGCGGTCGGTGGGGTAGTAGCGGGCGTAGGCCTCGGTGTAGAGCTCGATGCGGTCGGTGCCGGTGTGGGCGGCGGCATCAATCAGGGCCGGGTCGGGGTCGAGGAAAATGCTGACGCGGGCACCGTAGCTCTTCAGCTCGGCCACCACGTCGCGCAGAAAGCCTTGGTACTTAACGACCTGCCAGCCAGCGTTGGAGGTGATGGCGTCGGGCGCGTCGGGCACCAGCGTCACCTGCTCGGGGCGCACTTCGCGGCACAGGGCCAGAAAATCGGGGGTAGGGTTGCCCTCCACGTTGAGCTCGGTGGTGACGACGCTCTTCAAATTGCGCACGTCGTCGTAGCGAATGTGGCGCTCGTCGGGCCGCGGATGCACCGTGATGCCCTCGGCCCCAAAGCGCTCGATGTCGCGGGCAGCTTGCAGCAAATCGGGCCGCGCGTGCAGGCCACGCGCGTTGCGCAGGGTAGCGATTTTGTTGATGTTGACGCTTAGCTTGACCACGGATTACGCAGATTTAAAACGGATTTCACGGATTTTGTAGTCGGCGCAAGCGGCTCGCCGCCTCGCTACGGCGCGCAAGGTACCTTTGCCACGAGGTAGCCTGGGCGGCGCGCTTTTTCCTTTAACCAACTTTTGCATGACTGGTTCGCTTCGCTCGCCCGTTCGGCCGGGGCCACTGCTGTTGTTTGGGCTGCTGGCGGCCGGCATCGTGGCCGCCGAATATGGCGTGGTGCATTGGGCCGACTTTGGCCGGCACCCGGCCCTATCCCCCGCCGTGGCCCTCGACCTGCTGGTGACGCTGCCGGTGGTGTTCTACCTGTGCCTGGTGCGGCCGTATCGGCTGCCGCTTAGCACGTTGGGAGTAGCTTTGGGCGGTGGGTTGGCCCTGAGCCACTGGCTGTTGCCGGGCGGCGGCGTGTCTTTGCTGGTGTGGGCCGGCCGGCTGGCGGGGGTAGCAGAGGTGGCAATGCTAGCCTACACCGCCGTGCGGCTGCGGCGCGTGGTGCGCGGCTACCGGCTGGCGCAAGCGCAATCGGCCGATTTTATGGAAAACCTGCTTACCGCCGGCCGGCCGGTGCTGGGCCGCCTCACCGAAGCCCTTATGACGGAAGTGGCGGTGGCCCGCTATGCCCTGCTGGGCATTTGGACACCGCTCGAAGCCGGCCCCGGCGAGCAGCCATTCAGCACGCACCGCGCGTCGGGTTTTGGGGCGCTGCTGGCGGCGTTCGCGGGGCTGAGCGTGGTGGAGATGGCAGCCGCGCACCTGGTCATCGGCTACTGGCACCCGCGCGCGGCCTGGGTGCTCACGGGGCTGAGTGCTTACTCCTTGCTGTGGCTGCTGGCCCACGGGCAGGCGGTGCGGCGGCGGCCGGTGCTGCTCACGGCTACTACCCTGGTGGTGCGCGCCGGCTTCGTGTGGCGGGCGGCTATTCCGCGCGCGCAGCTTCTTTCTATCGAGAAAATAACGGACGTACCTACCCCCGCGCCGGGCCTGCTCAACGCGGCCCGGCTGCTGCTCACGCCGCCCAATCTACTACTCACTTTTGCTGAGCCGCAGCTCGTGCGCGGCCTCTACGGCCTGCGCCGCACCGTGCGCCGCCTCGCCATTTACGTAGATGAGCCGGCCGCGCTGCTGCCGCAGCTGGCCGGCAATCACCTAATTCACTGATTTTTCGGGTGCTCCGGCACTCCTGGTTTTTCACGCTTCTTTCCTAACCCCATCCTGAAAATGGCTCTTAAAGACACCATCGACGCCGGCATCAAGCAAGCCATGCTGGCCAAAGACAAAGTGCGCCTCACCGCCCTGCGCAGCATCAAATCGCAGATTTTACTGGCCGAAACCGCCGAAGGTGCCAGCACCACCGGCCTCAGTGCCGACCAGGAGCAGAAACTCCTCATCAAGGCCGCCAAGCAGCGCCGCGATTCGGCCGCCACCTACAAGGAGCAGTTCCGCTCCGACCTTGAAGAAACTGAGCTGTCAGAGCTGGCTATTATTGAAGAATTCTTGCCCCAGCAGCTCGATGAAGGTGAGTTGGTCCAAAAGCTCGTGGACATTATTCAGCGCACCGGTGCCACCGGCCCGTCGGACCTGGGCAAGGTGATGGGGGTAGCTGCCCGCGAGCTGAGCGGCCAAGCCGATGGCAAGCGCATTTCCGCCGCCGTCAGCATGTTGCTCAATAACACGGACTTCTAAGAATGTAGGGTAAGCTTTAGCTTGCCCTACATTTTCCTCATGACAGCGCTCGACTTGCTCTTGCTGCTGCCGCTGGCCGTGGGCACCGTGAAGGGCTACCGGCGCGGGCTGGTGCTGGAGGTGGTGTCGCTGCTGGCCTTCGTGCTGGGGGTAGTGGGCGGGCTGAGCCTGCTGAGCGCGGCCATTCCGGTGGTGCGCTCGTACCTGGGCGAGCTGTTTGGCATGCTGCCGCTGGTGGCGTTTTTGCTGGTGCTGGTGGGCATTATGTGGGGCGTGCACCTGTTGGGCGGTCTCGTCAAAACGGCCGTGCACCTTACCCCCCTCGGCGTGCTCGACAACCTGCTGGGGGCCGCCGCCGGCGCCCTCAAGTGGCTGCTGGGCCTGAGCCTGCTGCTGCACGGCACCGCCCTGGCGGGCCTGCCGCTGCTGGCACCCAGCCTCACCAAAGGCTCGGTAGTGCTGCCCTGGGTAGTGAAGGCAACTCCGCTGGCCTTGCAGCTCACCGCGTATGTGCTGCCCTTCGCCAAAGGCTTGATGGCCAAGGTAAAAGCAGCCATGTGATTAGTAAGTTGGTAGGGTGCGGGGCTTGCCCCCGCCCACCGTTGAACAACTCGTGCTGGGCTCGTTCAATGATGGGCGGGGGCAAGCCCCGCCCCCTACTCATTCCCAATCCAATTTTGACTCTTCTCCTGCTCGATAGCTTCGACTCCTTCACCCACATGCTGGCCGACTACCTGCGGCAGCTGGGGGCCGAGGTGCTGGTGCGCCGCAACGACACGCCCCTGGCCGAGCTGGCTTTGCTGAAATTTGGGGGGGTAGTGCTGTCGCCGGGGCCGGGCACGCCCGCCACGGCCGGCCACCTGCTGGCCGTGATTGCGGCCTACCACCAGCGCCTGCCCATGCTGGGCGTGTGCCTGGGCCAGCAGGCGCTGGGCGAATTTTTTGGGGCCACCCTGCGCCGCGCCGCGCGCCCCGTGCACGGCAAGGTTACCGACATCGAGCTGTTAGGTGATGACCCCTGGCTGGCCGGCCTACCCCCCCGCCAGCCCGTAACGCGCTACCACTCGCTGGTGCTGGAAGCCAGCACGTTGCCAGCCTGCCTGCGCCCGCTGGCCGTGACCGCCGACGCCGACCGTGAGCTAATGGCGCTGCGCCACGCCACGCTGCCGCTCTACGGCGTGCAATTTCACCCCGAGGCGCTGCTCACCACGTATGGCTTGCAGTGGCTGGCCAATTGGGTGCGCTGTTGTAACATTGCATAGGTCGGTTTTTAAGTTTTTGGCGGCTTGTTTCTGGCTGGTCAACAACCTGGAATCAGCGATTAAAAGCGAGAAACGAAAAATAATTAACCAGAAACGAGAAACTATGGAGCT
This sequence comes from Hymenobacter psoromatis, assembly GCA_001596155.1. NCBI lineage: Bacteria > Pseudomonadati > Bacteroidota > Cytophagia > Cytophagales > Hymenobacteraceae > Hymenobacter > Hymenobacter psoromatis. Next base: position 3,615,432 of record CP014771.1, read on the forward strand.
TCGCCGCCAGCAACAGCACGGGTTTGACTATGTTGACGAGGGTCAGGGGCCGGTGTTGCTGCTGCTGCATGGGCTGTTTGGGGCGCTCAGCAACTGGGAGGATGTGATAGCTGAGTTTTCGCCTACTCACCGCGTCATTATTCCGGTGCTTCCCGTCTATGAGATGCCGCTGCTGCAAGCCACGGTGCCGGGGCTGGTCGAATATGTGGCCACATTTGTGGAAAAGTTGCGCCTACCCCCCTCGTTTGCGCTGCTCGGCAATTCGCTGGGTGGCCATATTGCTCTGGTCTATACGCTGCGCAATCCCGACCGCGTAAACCGGCTGGTGCTCACGGGCAGCAGCGGCTTGTTTGAGGATGGTATGGGCGGCTCATTTCCGAAGCGCGGCAACTACGACTTCGTGCGCGAGCGGGTCGGCTACACCTTCTACGACCCGCAGGTCGCCACCAAGGAGCTGGTCGATGAGGTATTTGCCGTTACTAATTCCAACGCCAAGTGCCTGCGCATGATTAGCATTGCCCGCTCGGCCCAGCACCACAATCTGGCCGGCGACCTGCACCGCATCACGGTGCCCGTGCTGCTGGTGTGGGGACTGAACGATACCATTACGCCGCCGCCGGTAGCCCACGATTTCGAGCGCCTGCTGCCCCACGCCCAGCTGTGCTTTCTCGACCACTGCGGCCACGCGCCCATGATGGAGCGCCCCGCTGGCTTTAATCGCTACCTGGGGCAATTTTTGCGGCGCACCGCGCCCGCGCTTTCGCCGGGCGCGGCGGCCCCGGCGCACTGATCCGGCTGCCTGACGAGGCGCGGCGTGGTTTTTGCCGGATAATAGCAACCTTTAGTGCCCGTTCGTAGTCCTAGTCCTGCTTGGCCTGCTTCGGAAAGTTAGTCGCAGCTTTCAACGGAAAATCACCAGCCAACCCGATATTTCGCTGGTGCTGCCTGTTGTAGCTCATCGGTAGTTACTTGTTTGTCGCCTGCTACTTAGCTTGTGCCCTTATGCCTGCTTTACTCGCCGAAGACCTACTCAACCAAATGATTCCGCCCCTCAAAGGCACTGACACCACGGCCAAGGCCGCGCGGTGGCTGGAGGAATTTCACGTGGGCCAGCTACCCGTGCTGGCCGGGCGGCGCTACCGGGGCCTCGTCACGGAGCACGACCTGGCCGACTACGACAACCCCGATACCCAGCTGGCCGAGCTTCCGCTGGGCTATGCCAATGCGCACGTGCAGCACGACCAGCACTTTTATCGCGTGATGGAGCTGGCCATTGAAAATAAAATTCAGCTCGTGCCCGTGCTCGATGAGCAGCAGGAATACGCGGGGGTAGTAACGGTGAGCGATGCGCTGGCCGCTTTTGGGCCGGTGCCCGGCGAGGCCGGGCAGGGTAGCATCCTGGTGCTCACGATGGAGGAGCGCGACTATTCGCTTTCGCAAATCAGTCGCTACGTGGAGGAAAACAACGCCAAGATTCTCTCGGCCCACGTCATTGCCGACGAGCACGACCCGTACCGCATTCGCCTTACCCTACGCCTCAACACCGATAACCTGGCCCGTATCACGGCCACCCTGGAGCGGTTTGGCTACGTAGTATCGGCGCAGTTTAGCGGCACACCCGTGGCCAGCGAAGACGAGCAGGAGCGCTTCGACGCGCTGCTGCGCTACCTCAGCGTCTAACTTTACTGGGTGAAGCACGGCGGCCAGCTATTTTTTTTGAGGGCGATTCAGTGCTTGTGCGGGCTTGGTTTGTGGCTTGGCGCTGGCTTTTTGGCCCAAGCCCAAACGGCCCTACCCCCCGCCTCGCCCGACAGCCTCCGCGAGCTGAGCCGGGAGCGCCGCCCGCCGGCCCTGGCGCCCGTGGTGGCCCCTACCGACACGCTGGTGCGCGTGGGCGTGTGCCCCGGCCCGCGCGTGCGGGTGGGGGCCATTCTGTTTGCGGGCAACAACCGCACCCGCGAGCGCACGCTGCGCGCCGAGCTGGACTTTCACGAGGGCGACTCGCTGACCGTGGCCGACTTGCCGGCCCATCTCGAAGCCAACCGCCGCCGCCTCTACAATTTGCAGCTCTTTCACGCGGTGCTGGTGCAGGCCAGCTGCGGCGGCACCGGCGAGGTGGTCGTTCTGTTCAGCGTGCAGGAGCGGTGGTATATTTTGCCTACCCCCATTTTTTCGCTGGCCGCGCCCACGTTCAACGCCTGGCTGTCGCGCCCCGACCACTGGCGACGCCTTGATTACGGCCTGCACCTCACGGACACCAATTTCCGGGGCCGCGCCGAGCAGCTTACCGTGAATCTCCAGCTGGGTTTCAACCGCAAGTATGAGCTTTTTTACGAAGCGCCCGGCTTTGGGCGCCGTCGCCGGGTAGGGCTGGGCTTCGGCATCTCGTACTACCAGAGCCGCAACCTCGACTACACCACCCAGAACGACCGCCCCCAAGGCCTGGCTGAGCCGCAGGACAATGCCTTCCCGATTCAGCGCTTCTACGTGTCGGGTGGGCTGCGCCTGCGCCACACCGTGCAGCTCAGCTCCGCGTTCGATATCTCGTACCACCGCGAATCAATCAGCAACCTCATCTACCTGCTCAACTACAACTACCTGCTGGGCCAGCAGCAGCGTCAGTACCTGGAAGCCAGTTTGATAACAACCAACAATCAGCGCAACACCTTCGCCTACCCCCTCACCGGGCAGTTCTTCCAAAGCTCCCTCACGCTGCGGCAGTTCGTGGGCCCCGACGCGGCCCCGGCCTACGCGCTGGCGCGGCTGCGCTACGCCCGCTACCTCAGCCTGGGGCACCACTTTTACTACGCCGTGGGGCTGGCCGCCCAAACGCGCCTGCTGGCCGACCGCATCGCGTATGCCGACTCGCGCAGCCTGGGCTACGACGCGCTGGTGCGCGGCTACGACGGCTACCTCATCGATGGCCGCTCCTACGGCCTGGTGCAGCAGGGCCTGAGCTGGCGCGCCTGGGCCCCGCCTCCGCTGCGCATTCCTTTCGTTAGGGACCCCAAAATAAATACCCTACCCCTCGCCGTGTACCTCAACGCTTTCGCCGATGCCGGCCTGGCGGGCGGCAGCGTGGGCCGGCCCACGCCGCCCTCCGACCAACTGCCGGGCAAGTTGCTGGCATCGGTGGGTCTCGGGCTACATTTGGTGACGTATTACGACAAAGTATTTCGCTTCGAGTTGTCGCGCCTGTTGAGCGGGTATCCCAAATATGTATTCCTGTTAGGCACCGGATTTCCTATTTAGTCTACCGGGAATATAGTATCTTTCTGTTATGAAAATCGCGATTTTAGGTAAGCCTTTCGACGAAACAGCTGCCCCACACTTGCAGCTGCTGCTTGATGGGCTACACACCCGTGGGGCGGCTATCAGCGTAGTTGAAGAGTTTCGCGACTATATGGATGCCCGCCTGCGCCTACCCCCCGGCGTAGGTACTTTTCGCCGTGGCGACTCGCTGCGGGGAACGCAGTTTGTACTTAGTGTTGGTGGTGACGGAACATTGCTAGATACCGTTACGTACGTTGGGGCCCTGCAAATTCCTATTTTAGGCATCAATACGGGGCGGCTGGGTTTCCTGGCCACAGTCAATCCCGACTACATTCCGCAAGCCATTGATGCGCTCTTCAAAGGCCATTTCACCCTCGAAGACCGCAGCCTGTTGCGCGCTGACACCGACCCCGATGTGTTTGGGCAGCTAAATTTTGGCCTGAATGAATTCAGCATTCTAAAGCGCGATACCTCTTCCATGATTACCGTGCATACCTACATAAACGGCGAATACCTGAATTCTTATTGGGCCGATGGGCTCGTAGTTTCGACCCCCACGGGCTCTACGGGCTATTCGCTGAGCTGCGGGGGGCCAGTAATGCTCCCGCAAACGAACAATTTTATCATCGCGCCCGTATGCCCCCACAATTTGAACGTTCGCCCACTTATCGTTTCTGACCAAAGTATAATTTCTTTTGAAATCGAAGGCCGCGCTACCAGCTACCTGCTCGCCCTGGATTCACGCTCCATGCCGGTCGATGCTACCGTTCAAATAGCCGTTCGCCGCGAAAATTTCAATGCCCGCCTGGTTAAACTCAACCACGTTAACTTTTTAAGTACGCTGCGCAATAAGCTTAATTGGGGGCTCGACCGCCGCAATCCGGCCACTGCGGCACAATTAAAATAACGCAAAAAGTTTTCTTAAAAAACAGCATTAATTTTTTTAGTTCCTTTTAGTACTTACTTTTGTATTCGCTGCCAACCACGTCTTATAAGGTTTGTGGCTCACTAGCTTAGCTAATCTTCTACCCTGCGCCTTATGACTAATATTTTCTCGTATTCAACTGCCCTGCTCGCGGGGCTCGCGCTGCTGGGCTCGACGCGGCAGGCCGATGCTCAGCAGTTCAGCAAGCGTAAGCAGTATACCTCCATCGGGGTTAGCCTGAATGCCATGAACTACTTTGGTGACCTCAATCCGCTCACCAACTTTGCTTCGTTTCATTTGGGTGATACCCGGCCTAATATTGGCCTGAATATCACGCACCGGTTCTTTCCGCGGGTTTCGGGTCGCTTTGCCGTTGCCTACGGCCGCATCACGGCCGATGATAACACCAACGCGAACAAGGACGATGCCAATGCCCGCTATCGCTATACCCGTAACGCGAGTTTCCGCAACGATATCTATGAGGCTTCGGCCGTAGTAGTTGTTGACCTGATTGAGAACCGTAACAATTACCTCAAGCGCCCGGACTTCGTGCCGTATATCTTTGGCGGGGTAGCAGGCTATCACCACAGCCCGCAGGGCAAAGACCAGAACGGTAACTACGTCGATTTGCAGCCGCTCAAAACTGAAGGCGTTGATTACAGCAAGTTTCAGTTCTCGCTGCCTTTTGGCGCGGGTGTGCGCTACCGCATCAACCGTCAGCTAGATGCCTCTTTTGAGATTGGCTTCCGCAAAACCTTTACGGGTTACTTGGATGATGTGAGTGGTAATTACGCTAATTTGGCAGGTGCCACGGCTCCCGCGCAATATTTTGGCGGTTACAACAATGGTACTTCGCCAGGTGGCATCACCAATACCTCAACCGGGGTAGCGGGTGGTTTCCTACCCGGTGCCAAGCGTGGCCAGGGCAAAACTGACTGGTACACCGTTACCGGCTTTTCGCTCAACTACATCCTGAACCCAAAAATCAAGAACCCCAAGTTCCGCTAAGCCCGTGCTGGCTGGCTGAACGCTCCTTTTATCAGTCTGCCGCATGGTTGTTTTCCGAGTTTCTTCCGCACTCCCCGTTGGCCTCCTGCTAGCGGGGAGTGCGTTTTTTTTACCCACTTGCGCTTTCGCTCAGCATACCAGCGAGTTAGGCATCGGCGTTGGCACTACTAATTATAAGGGAGATATTTCGCCGCAGTTTCAGTGGCAGAACAGTCGCCCTGCTTTCACCGTATTTTATCGGCGCGATATCTCGGTGCCCATCACGTTGCGGGGCAGCATCACGGCTGGTTTTCTGCGCGCTACCGATGCCAACGTAACGGGTGTAAACGGGGGGGTAGCCCCTTTGCAGGACTACCGCCAGCTGAGCCTAAGCGGGGGGGTAGTAGAAGCGTCCGGCGTGGTGGAATATAATTTTCTGGATTATCACCGCCGGCAGGACCAGCATCGGATGCACTTTTCCCCTTATTTGTTCGGGGGCCTGGCGCTCTATAGTGTTAATGCTACCGTCCGCAGTGCCAACGTGGCCTTGCAGGCCGACTTCAATCGGCAGGGTAGCAAAGTAGGGGTGGCCGTTCCGGTGGGGGTAGGGCTGAAAGTCGCGCTAACCGAACACTTCAACCTGGGTGCGGAGATAGGGGCGCGCAAGACATTCACGGACCAGCTGGACCATACCGGGGACCAAAACCCGCTGTTAGTGAACAGCCACGACCAGGATTGGTACTATTATACCGGCGTCAGCCTGTCCTACACCTTCTATAAAATTCTGTGCCCGCCAACTTATAAGCACAATAAAAGGCTGTTGAAGTAGCCGATTTACAATGGTAATTTGCGGGTAAAATATTGGATAGTAAGCAATTCGCGGGTTTGGGAAAGGCTGCTGGCAAAGCCTGGCGCTGAGGTGGCGGGGTAGGACTGCAACCCTTTGCGTAACTTGCGCACTCTTATACGCAAACCGCAACAATGGCCGAACGGTCCGAAATCGACCTCTCTAATATTCCTGTCCATGTCGCTGTTATCATGGATGGTAATGGGCGCTGGGCCAAACAGCGGGGAGGCCTGCGCGTGTTTGGGCACCAGAGCGCCATCACGGCGGTGCGCGACACGGTGGAGGAAGCTGCCGAGTTGGGAGTAAAATTTCTGACGCTGTATGCTTTTTCTACGGAAAACTGGAACCGCCCGGCCTTTGAAGTAACTGCGCTGATGCAGCTGCTTGTTCATACTATTCGCAACGAAACCAATACGTTACTTAAAAATAGCGTGCGCCTGCAGGCCATTGGCGACTTGCCAAGCCTACCCGCTAGCTGCCAGCGCGAGCTAGCCGAATCGATGGAACTGACCAAAGGCGGCACTCGCATGACACTGGTGCTGGCCCTGAGCTACAGCGGCCGCTGGGACCTGACGCAGGCCGCCCAGCGACTGGCCGCCGATGTGGCGGCCGGACACGTGCAGCCCGCCGCCGTAACGGAAGCTACGATTACGGGCTACCTGGCAACCGCCGGCATGCCAGACCCTGAACTACTTATTCGCACCAGTGGCGAGCAGCGCATTAGCAACTTTCTGCTGTGGCAGCTGGCTTACACGGAGCTTTATATTACCTCAGTGCTGTGGCCCGATTTTCGGCGCAGCCACTTCCGCGACGCTCTCAAGGCCTACCAGGGCCGCGAGCGACGATTCGGCAAAACCAGCGAGCAGCTGACGATATCCTGATGTTTTTTATGTTAATAATGCGTACCTACTTGCGTAGTGGCCTGTTGAGTTTCCTGCTGCTGGCCGGAATAGTAGCTGCGCAATCGGCTCATGCTCAAGAGGGAGCGCCTACCCCCGCGGCGGGTGCCGACGAGCCGCACAAGTACCAGCTCGGGGGCATTACGGTGAGCGGTGCCCGCTACCTGGACCCTAATACGTTGATTGGCCTGTCGGGTTTACGCATTGGCGACGCCATCACGGTGCCGGGCGAAGACGTGGGCAAAGCCATCCGCAAGATATGGTCGCAGGGTATTTTGGCCGATATTTCGGTAGGCATCGCCCGGATTGAAGGCAATAAGATTTTCCTCGATTTTAACGTGCGTGAGCGGCCCCGTCTCTCCAAGTTCACGTTTGAGGGCATCAGCAAGGGTCAGGCTGATGAGATTGACAAGAAAATCAAGCTCATCCGGGGCAAAGTAGTTACTGATGCGCTATTGTCTAATACCCGGACGCAGGTGCGTAAGTTCTACACTAACAAGGGCTATCTGGATACCAAAGTCGTGATTCGCCAGGTGGCCGACTCCGCGCTTTCCAACAGCGTAGCGCTGAAGATTGACGTGGACAAAGGCAACAAAGTGCGGATTCACGATATTGAATTCGAAGGTAATAAAGCGTTCAAGGATAGCAAGCTGGCTAGTCAGTTCAAGAAAACCAAGGCGCGCAAGCCCTATAAATTCTTGACGCCGGGCAAGTTCCAGCGCTCAGAATTTGAAGATGATAAGAAAAAGCTGGTTGATTTCTACAACGACCAAGGCTACCGCGACGCCACCATCGTGTCGGATACGATTGAGCGCGATGAGAAGGGCCTGATTGTGAAGGTGAAAGTGGATGAGGGGCCGAAGTACTACTTCCGTAACATCACCTGGAGCGGTAACTACCTCTACGACAATAAGACCCTGGCGTCGGTGCTGGGCATCAAGCGGGGTAGCACGTATAGCAAAGAAATACTCGATAAGCGACTGAGCTACAACCCGACCGGCCAGGATATTACCTCGCTCTACATGAACGACGGTTACCTGTTTTTCTCCATCGACCCCGTTGAAACCAAAGTTGAAGGCGATTCCATCGACATTGAGATGCGTATCAGCGAGGGCGTCCAGGCGCGGGTGAAGGATATCAACATCGCTGGCAACACGAAAACGTCGGACCACGTGCTGCGCCGCACGCTACGCACGCTGCCCGGCGATAAATTCAACCGCGAACTGCTCATTCGCTCGCAGCGCGAAATCGCTACCCTAGGGTATTTCGACCCCGAGAAGATTGGCATTAATCCGGTGCCCAACCAGGCCGACGGGACCGTGGACATCAACTACACGGTGGTGGAAAAGCCTTCGGACCAGATTACGCTTTCGGGCGGCTGGGGTGGCTACGCCGGCTTTATCGGCACGGTGGGCCTGGTGTTCAACAACTTCTCGTTGCGCAAGGCCAAGGATTTTCATAACTGGACGCCCGTGCCGGCCGGCGATGGCCAGCGCCTGGCTCTGAACGTGCAGGCCAACGGCTTGCAGTATCAGGCCTACTCCTTTAGCTTCACGGAGCCCTGGCTGGGTGGCCGCAAGCCCAACTCGTTCTCGTTCAGCCTGAACCGCAGCATTTCGCGCCTGGGCGTCAATTTCAACCCGACCACGGGCAGCTTTATCAAGGTGAACAGCGCCACGATTGGCCTGGGCCGCCAGCTGCGCGTGCCGGATGACTACTTCTCGCTGAGCAACTCGATTTCGTATAGCCAGTACACGCTCCAGAACTACTCGATTTTCTCGGACTTTAATACGGGTAAGGCCAACAACTTCACGTTCAATACTACGCTCTCGCGCAACAGTATTGACAACCCGACCTACACGCGCCGCGGCTCGTCCATTAGCCTGAGCGTGAGCCTGACGCCGCCTTATTCCGCCTTTAAGGGCGCGCACCCGAACACGTATGAGTGGGTAGAGTTTCACAAGTGGATGTTCGACGCCTCGTGGTTTACGCCCATCGTGGGCAAGCTGGTGCTGAATACCCGCGCTCACTTTGGCTTCATCGGCACTTACACGCCCGACCGCACGCCGGGGCCGTTCGAGCGCTTCAAGATGGGTGGCGCGGGCCTGGGCTACGGCGGCGGCGGCTCGTTCCTGGTGGGCACGGACTACATTGGCCTGCGCGGCTACGACGACCCCAACGGGGCCTATGCCATTCCGACTGCTCAATCGGGCAAAAATGGGGGGGTAGCCTACAACAAGTACGTTGCGGAGCTGCGCTACCCCGTCAGCCTCAACCCGGCCGCGACGGTGTACATCCTGGGTTTTGCCGAAGCCGGCAATGCCTTCGACACTTCCAGCCAGTACAATCCCTACAAGCTGTACCGCTCGGCGGGGGTAGGCGCTCGTATTTTCATGTCGGCTTTTGGCCTGTTGGGCTTCGACTATGGCCGGGCGTTTGACACGGTAATTCCGCCGCCCGGCACCACTACGGCGCAGGATTTCAATCACTTCCACTTCATCATCGGCCAGCAGATTCGTTAGGTTTGCCGGCAGGCTGAACGTTTAGGGAAGCGCCCGCAGTTTGTGAAAATACTGGGACTTAGTGCCAAACCTCGTAAACTAAACGGCTCGGCTTGTTCGTTAGGCGCTTAATGCTATCGCCATCTGGTCGGCCCTACCCCCTCCTTTTTTTCGCATGACTCACGTTGCTCGTTACCTGCTGGCGTTGCTGTTGCTGGGCGCTTTTGTCCCGGCCTGGGGTCAGAAGTTTGGCTACATCGACACCGAGTTCATTATGAGCAAGATGCCGGAGTATGCCCAGGCGCAGGTGGAACTGGCTAAAATGACCGATACCTGGCAGAAGGAGATAGAGACACAGAAAAAGGACCTGGACCAGATGTACCACACCTACCAAAATGAGGAAGTGGTGCTGACGGAAGCCATGAAAAAGAAGCGCCAGGATGAGATTCAGAAAAAGGAACTAGAGATAAAAGCCTACGAAGCCAAGCAGTTTGGCTACGAAGGGCAGCTTTTCAAAAAGCGCGTGGAGCTGAACAAGCCGGCGCAGGACAAGATTTTTGACGCGGTGGAAAAAGTAGTGAAGGTGCGGAAGCTGGACTTTATGTTTGACCGCAACGGCGACCTGACCATGCTCTACGCCAACCCTACGCACGACTACACCGAGTTTGTGCTGGAGGAGCTGGGCCTGGGTAGCCCTACCCGCAACCAGCCCGGCCCCAAAGGCCCCGTGAAGACCGTGAAGCCGCCTAAAACGCCTACGGCCAGCACTGACCCTAACTTTGAGTCGGATTCAAGCACGCCCGACCCCGCCGAAACGACTAAAACCCCGACTACCAAGGCTGCTAAAGCCAACGCGGGCGGTAAGCCCTAAAATTGCTAACTTTGCAAACAGACTTTTTTTAGAACCTTGATTTCCTTCGTAAAACGCGTGAAAAACCTTCACCTGACCTTCGCCGCCGCGCTGCTTATTGCCGGTTCGTTCTTCGCTCCGAGCGCCCAGGCCCAGGCCCCCCTTAAAATTGGCTACACCAGCGTGGAATACGTGCTGAGCCAGATGCCCGAAAGCAAGCAGATTGAATCGGACCTGAAAGCCTACGGCACCCAGCTCGAAGCGCAGATTAAGAGCAAGCAGACCGAGTATCAGACCAAGCTAGAAGCTTACCAGAAAGCTCAGGCAACGATGACCCCCGTTATCAAGGCTGACAAGGAGAAAGAGCTGACCACGCTGGGCCAAAGCATTCAGGAGTTTGGCCAGAGCGCCCAGCAGTCGATGCAGCAGAAGCAGCAGGCGCTGCTGCGCCCGGTGCTCGACAAGATTCAGAAGACCATCGATGCCGTAGCTGAAGAAAGCGGCTACACCTACGTGCTGAACTCGGACTCGGGCAGCAACCCGGTGCTGCTGCACGGCCCTAAGGACGGCGACGTGTCGGACATCATCCTGAAGAAGATGGGCATCACGCCGACCGCCAACGCGCCGGTGCCTTCGACCCAGGCACCAAGGGCTCCTTCGACCGGCATTCCTGCCGCGCCGACCCGCACCAAGACCAGAAAGTAGTAGCTGCCCACCAGCGGCTAGCAAGCCGGAGCCCAGTGGCTCCGGCTTTTTTCGTGTTCCCTACCCCCTCTGCTGCCCGATGTCCCTACCCCCCGACCCCGACCTGGAGCCCGACGAAGCCGGTGAGGAGGATGAATTGTATGAGCACCACCGCATCGTAGTTGACCGCGGCCAGGAGCTGTTGCGCCTCGATAAATTTCTGCTCAACCGCCTGGCCAACGCCTCGCGCACCAAGATTCAGGATGCCATCCGGGCCGAGGCGGTGCGGGTAAATGGCCACCTAACCAAGCCCAACTACCGGGTGCGGCCGGCCGATGTCATCACCATCACGCTGCCCGAGCCGCCGCGCACGGGCAAGATAGTGCCCGAGGCTATGGACCTCGACATTCGCTACGAGGATGACGAGCTGCTACTCGTGAATAAGCCCGCCGGCCTGGTCGTGCACCCGGCCTATGGCCACTGGGAGGGCACGCTAGTGAACGGCCTCGCCTACCACCTGGCCAACCTGCCCACGGGCCGCAACGGCGAGATTCGGCCCGGCTTGGTGCATCGCATCGACAAAGACACGTCGGGGCTGCTGGTGATTGGCAAAACCGAGTGGGCCATGACGCACCTCTCGCAGCAGTTCTTCCACCACACCATCGAGCGTAGCTACCTGGCGCTGGTGTGGGGCAGTTTTGAGGAAGACGCGGGCACGGTGCGCGGCCACGTGGGGCGCAGCCTGCGCGACCGCAAGGTGCAGGCCGTGTATCCCGGCGGCGAGCAGGGCAAAGCCGCCGTGACGCACTACCAAGTGCGCCAGCGCTACGGCCCGGTTACGCTGCTGGAGTGCCGCCTCGAAACCGGCCGCACCCACCAGATTCGGGCTCATATGCAGCATATCGGGCACCCGCTGTTCAGCGATGCCACCTACGGCGGCGATAAAATTCGTTTTGGGCAGGCTACGGGTGCCTACAAGGCCTTCGTAGAAAGTTGCTTTGCCACGTTGCCCCGGCAGGCGCTGCACGCGCGCTCACTGGGCTTCGTGCACCCTGCCACCGGCGAAAAGCTGTATTTTGAAGCCGAACTGCCCGCTGATTTCGCGGATGCGCTGGCTAAGTGGAAAGCCTGGGCGGCCACGCAGTAGCCGGCCCTACCCCCTAAACACAAAGAAGCCCCGCGCAAGCTGCGCGGGGCTTCTTTGTGTTTAGGGGGTAGGGCCGGCTACTTCTTCTTCTTTACAACAGTCGTTGTCTTTCGCGTCGTAGCCGTGCGAACCGGAGCCTTAATGATTTTCATTGCGTTGATAGCATCCTTGTTGGTTGGGTCGATGGCCAATACCTTCTCGTAATAGGTAGTAGCGGTCGGCTTATCACCCTTCTGCAAGTTGTAATAGCCCAAGTAGTTGTTCGCCTCAATCAGGCCGCTCTTGTACTTGTCGGGGTCAGTGCCGGCTACCTCAATATACTTCTCATAGTAAGGCTTGGCCAGACCCTGCTTGGAATCCTGGTCCTGGTAGAAGTTGGCTTGAGCACGGGCCTGCCAGGCGGGCGCGTAGGTAGGTTTAGCCGCCGTGATGATACCATATACACTATCGGCCTGCACATACTGCTTGCTATTGCTGAAGGCAGTAGCCAGGCGGAACTGGTCGGTAAGGTCACCCTGCGGGGTTTTGAGCTTGGCCTTGTAGATGCTGATGGCCGCCGGATAGTTTTTCTGCGCTATGTAAGCCGCCGCGAGGTCATTCTGCAAATCGGCTTTCTTGTCTGGGTCAGTAATCAGTGAAATTGCCTTTTGCAACACCGAAATCGCCTCTTCACTCCGGCCCGACTTAAGCAAAATTTTGGCTTGGTAGGAATAGTCTTCCGGAATGATTTTCTCGGCCGGGGCCACCTTCATGTACTGGTCCATTGCCGTAGCAGCACCGGCATAATCGCTGGTTTCGTACAGGTTATAGGCTTTGAGGCGGTTCATCGTCAGGTTATTGGGCTCCACGGCCAATACCTTGTTGACTTCCACCAGCGACTCGGGATACTTTTTGGTTAGGTACAAGAATGACGCGTATTCCGCATCCGTATCGGCCGACACTTCCGCTTTGGACTGGTAGGTCTGGAACGTCTCCAGCGCCTTCGGGTACTGGCCGGCCGAGTAATACATCTCCGCCAGCTCCTTATAAGCCGGGGCGTAGTTGGGGTCAAGCGCGATGGCCTTGTCCAGGTTTTCCTTAGCGGCGGCCCCGTTGCGGCTGCGCACGTTCAGCACGCCCTTCTTATAAAAGCCTTCAGCACTGTTGGGGTTGGCGGCCGTGGCCCGGTCGAAGCTGCTCATGGCCTCGCCGCCACCCTGGTCAGAGTGCAGGTAGATTTCACCGCGGGCAATCATCAGCTCGGGGTTATCCTTGCCTTTGCCGAGGGCCTCGGCAGTTTTTTCGTAGGTCAGGGCGCGGGTAATGTCCTTCACATCCGATTCGCCGTAGGCCTGCGCAATCATGGTTAGCACCTTAGCGTCCTTGTTCTTAGTAGCTTTGGCAGCGGCTTCGAACTTAGCATCGGCCTCGCCGGCGCGGCCTTTGGCTAGCAAAGCCCGGCCTTCGGCCACCATCCCGAATGGGGTAGGGCCGGCGGCGCGGTTGAAGTAATAAGAAGCTGAATCGGGCAAATCGCGCATCTGGTAGATGCGACCTAGCTCGAAACTGGCTTCGGGGCTGCTATTGCCGCGTAAAGCGGCGCGGGCCTCCTTATAGCGGCCTAGCTCGATAGCTTTCTGAGCAGAAGCTACGCTCTGTGCGGTGGCGGCCGTAGCGCCGGCTCCTACGGTGAGGGCGGTCAGCAGCAGCGGTTTCCAGGGCTTAAAAGACATAGGGTAGGAAAGAAAAGGGTAAATTTTTGGTGAAAGATGCGTGGTTATACTACGCAGCCGGCAGGAAGGTAGTTCACTGGCGCTTATTGGTCGTTATGATGCGCGCCTGCACGTTGGCAGGCATCAGGCCAGACTTCTGAAAAATAAGCTGGCCCTTTTGGCCGGCCACGAACGATATAAACCCGGAGGCCAGCCCAGCCCGCGCTTCCCGGCTGATAATGTAGATGTCGCGGCGCAACGGGTAGTTCTGCAGTTCGGGATGTTCCCGCAGCAGCTCCGCCGATTTAGGGGCCAAGTATACTTGGTAGGGTTGAATGTAGTCGTCTTTTTTGGGATTGGGCCGGGCCGTGATGCTGGCTACCCGCACCCGTTTCAGAAATCCGCGCACTTTAGGGTCGTCAAAATCCGAAATCCAGTTTACGCCCACAATGCCAATGGCATCGGGGTGGGCGGCCACGTAGTCGAGCAGCTTGGGGTTAGACTGCGCCGCGAACGCCTTGGGGGTGAGCGCGCCGCCATGCAGCAGCGTGTCGCGCACGAAGCGGCTAGTGCTGCTGCGGTTCGCATCGAAGACCACATTAACGGCGCCGAGCTTCTTCTGGCCACTCACCTGGTTCCATTGCGTGGTCTGGCCACCAAAAATGCCGCGCAGCTGCGTGATAGTCAGCAGCGTATCGGGGTTGGATGGGTGCAGGATAATGGCCAGGCCGTCGATGCCCACTTTCGTGGTGCGCGGCAGCATGGTTTGCTTATCCATCTCCTTTTTTTCGTCAGCATTTAACTCTCGGGAAACGACGATGGCCTTTACCTTGTCATTGAGCAAGTCCAGAAAAACGTTGTCTTCCGGCTGGTAGCTCACTTTCAGGTGCGCATCGACGTAGAGCTTCTGAAACGTATCTACCTGCGATTCTAGCACTGGCGCGAACGTAGCATCCACGCTAATGCCCACGTGGCCGCTCGTGGGCGTGTCAGTAAACTCCTCGCTGGTGCCAGCGCCCCGGTCGGGGTGACAGCTGGGGAGGAGGCTGGAAGTCACGAGCGCCGCCGCCAGCACCGGGCGGCCCGGCCGCGAAAACAGACTAGTTAAACTCATTGCGCGTGGGGTTGCGAAATTGACTGCGGATGGTACGCACTAAGCGGATAGCGCCGTAGAGGATGAATACGGTACCCAGCAACATCCGGGTTTTGGGACCCAGGGGCAGCAAGGCACCAGCGGCCGACTGGTGCTTGGCGGTGACCCACAGCCAAATGCCCAGCGCGACATAAACCAGCGACATAATCAGGGTAAAGTAGCGTACTATGCGCTGGGGCGAGCCTAAGCGCTCTTCGGTGGTGGGCATGGGTATGGGATAGCAAGTGTGATACTATACCGTAACCCGCGTAAATACCTGGTTTGTTCGATAAGCAGGGCGGGTGGGCAATCAGTCTGCAAAAAAGGGCACAAAATCCCAGTTTCCTACTATCCGCACTTACTTTACTGATATTGAAACGTGATGGGCAGGGTAAAGCGAACGGCTACGGCATGCTTGCTCTGGTAGCCCGGCGTCCAGTTAGGCATCTGGCGCACTACGCGTTGCGCTTCTTCATCGAGGCCGTAACCCAGGCCTTTAAGCACCGTCACCTCGGAGATAGAGCCATCGGCCTGCACCACAAAACTCAAAAACACGCGCCCCCCAATGCCTTCGGCCAGCGCCGCGCCAGGGTAGTGCAAGTGGCTGCGCAGGTAGCGCAACAGCGCCTGCTGCCCACCCGCGAACTCCGGCATTTTCTCAACGGCTATAAAAGGCTCATTGGACGTGGCAGGAGTGGCCGTGCCCGTTTCGCTACCCCCCATTCGGCCACCAACTTCGCCCTCATCAGTAAGCATATTGCCCGCATTCGGCGTAGCCGGTCCCACGGGTCCATCTAGCACTTCGGCCAGCGGCGTGGGGGTAGGGCGCGGCTGGATGATAGCATCTTTAACCACTTCATGAGGAATAGTTGGCACCGGGTGCGTCGCAACGGGCCGGGCGTGGGGCTGCTGCGGCTCGGCCACCTTTGGGTGCTCTATTACAACCTGTGGCTGTAGCAGCAGTGGCTCTATCGTATGGGTAAGCGCAACTATCGGCGCGGCTGTAGGGACCAGCTGCCGCCAGGCCGCCCAGCTAAGCAGCAAAAAGGCAAACAGCAGCAGCGTGATGCCCCCGGCCGAGGCCAGGTTGCGCTGGTAGTCATGGCGCAGCTGATACGCGCCATAGGCTTGGTTGCGGCCTTCAAACACAACCTCGTCGAGGCTGTCGAGCAAAAATGCGGGCAGAAGTGGCATAGTGGGTAAGGAGAAAAAGTGAGGGGTAACACTGGGAGCAGCCAGCTACCAGACTGATGCTACCCCACACTTTTTTCCACATCACCACCGCACTTTTTGTAGTAATAGTTTTTGTCACGAACGCAAAAAGGCCCTGGCTGCATCGCAGCCAGGGCCTTCAGTTTGAAGTAATTTCAGACTACTGAATTTTCAGCGTTACCGGTACCGTAAACGATACTTTCACCGCCCGGCCATTCTGCTTGCCTGGGATAAACTTTGGCAGCGCTTTGATGGAGCGAATGGTTTCGGCATCAACCGTGCCGGTCAGGCCTTTTACAATCTTCACGTCCGAAATATCACCATTTTCATCGACCGTAAAGCTGGCGAACACCCGGCCTTCTACCTGGTTGCGCAGGTCAACCGCGGGGTAGCGGAAGCTTTTCTGGATGGCCGCTACGATGGCACTCATGCCACCGCCACCGGGTAGGGAGGGCATTTGCTCCACGTAGGTGTACACCTTGTTCTCGACGACCTCGGCTACCACCTTGTTGCCTTCGCCGCTTAGGGCGCTGAGGTCGGGGGCATCCGTATTGCCTTTCACGGTCACGGTAGCTACCGTTTTATCCTTCAGCTCGTCTTGGTCGGGCACTTCCTCCTTCTTCACTTCCTCGTCCTTCTTGATTACCGGCGGCGTGAATTTCACCGTCGTTAGCTTAGGAGGTGGGGGTGGGGGCGCCTCGGGAGGCGGGGGCGGGGGCGGGGGCTTGGTATCGTCCAGGGGCGGCGCGTCCATCAGCACGTTCTCCTTTAGGTTCAGCACCTCTTTGGGCCTGCGGTCCTCGAAGAACTTTGCCACGGCCGGAAGGAAGACCAGAATTGTCAGCAGTATCGTGCCGATAACCAGGGCCCGCGACACGTTGCGTCCGTAGATGCGGCGCAATTGAAACGCGCCGTACTCCTTGTTCCGCCCCTCAAATACGATGTCATTCAGGCTGGCATTAGCCAGCTGCGCGTTGTCCATCATAGCAGGTTCTGTTTTTTAATGAGTTCCACGTCTTTCTTCGGGATGTCAATCAGCGCGTACTTCTTCTGATTGGTGATGTTCATCTCGTCCAGGATATCTACCATATTCTTGTATTTGGCATCCTTACCGTCCACGGAGTAAGGCTCAATCAGAATAATGGGTTCGGGCTGCTGGCGCTGGCGCGCCAGCAACACCTTGCGGATACCGTTGGCCGAGAAGTCCGTTACCTTGATTTCGGGCACGGACACACTCTTGTCACTGGGCTCGTTCAGGCCAAAAAAGTAGAATACTTTGTTGTCAGGAGCCAGAATAACCGTCATGGCCTGCGAGGCCTTGATTTTGGTTTGTTCGTCGGGAATCGGGTTCTTTTCCTTCACCGGCATCGTGAGCTGCATCACGTTGGGCTTGGCGAAGGTGGTCGTGAGCATGAAGAACGTCAGGAGCAGGAAGGCCAAGTCAACCATCGGCGTCATGTCAATCTTAGTTGACATTTTTTTCGCCCGTTTCTTGCCTCCCTTTCCGGAGTCGCCTTTTTGTTGGATTTCAGCCATGAGTTCAGACTATTTTTCGATGTAGGAAGGCTTCATTTCCAGGCTCGTGAGCAGGTTGAAGCGGTTAATATCCTTTTCCTGCAAGTCCTTGATAACGGTTTGCACCGTCTTCACATCCGCGTCGCCATCGCCTTTGATAACCAGAAAGGTAGGCTTCTGGAACAGCTTGGCGTTGGCTTTGCGGGCTTCCAGCACCCAATCCATCATCTGGTTGTTGAGCGAGTCGTAGGGGATGCCGCCCAGGGTAGGGTTCAGCGCCTTACGCTGCTCCGTATCCTTGTCGAGGTAGCTGCCAAGCTGTTGAATCGGCACCCCGAAGTTGGGGAGCAGCGAAAACTGCTTGGTCTGCGCCGGCGTGAAGGTCACACCGTATTTGGCTCCAACGGCTTTCAGGGCCTCTTGCAACACGGGAGCCTTGTCGTAGCCGAAGAAAACGCGCTTCTTGGCATCAATCGTCAGCGTCAGAATGTCGCTATCGGGGGCGTGCAGGTCGGAAGTCGAAGACGGGGGGTCCACGACTACCGCTTCATCGGGGCGAAACTGCGTGGTCAACATAAAGAATGTTACCAGCAGGAACGCCAGGTCCACCATCGGCGTCATGTCGAGCGACGGCGAGGTGCGGTGCGGTTTTACTTTAGGCATTGCCGGGGGGAGTTAAAATGACTGGGCTGGTCACGGGCGAGGGGGTAGGGAGGGATGAAAACTCAGCGGGCCACGGACCCGAAAGCCCGGCATTGGGAGCCGCTCACTAAGTCTGATGCCGACCAGCTACCGATTGCACACGCACCAGCCAAAAAAAGTTGGGGCGGGGACGGCAAAACGCCTCCGCCCCATTTTTCAAGCCAGTCGCTTGCGCTCTACGACACCTGGTTCGCGTTGCCGTGCTGCGCAGCGAAGGTCTGGATGATGCTGAACCCAGCCTCATCGATGCTGTAAGTTAGCTCGTCAATCTTGCTGGTGAAGTAGTTGTAGGCCACAATGGCCAGGGCTGAGGTGCCGATACCGAGGGCCGTGTTGATGAGGGCCTCCGAGATACCCGATGCCAGGGCCGTCGCGTCGGGGTTGCCGGCCTGAGCCAGGGCCGAGAAGGCCTTAATCATACCGAATACCGTGCCGAGCAGACCTACCAGCGTGGCGATAGAAGCCAGCGTAGAGATGATAACTAGGTTCTTTTCCAGCATGGGCAGCTCCAATGCGGTGCTTTCCTCGATTTCCTTCTGGATAGCCAGTACGCGCTGGTCAGTATTCATCTTGGTTTCGTGGCCCATTTCCTGGTATTTCTTCAGGCCGGCGCGCACTACGTTGGCTACTGAGCCCTGCTGCTGGTCGCAGATGGCGATAGCACCGCTAATGTCATTGGAGTTCAACTTCTGACGCACGCCGCGCACGAACTCTTCAATGCTCTTGGTGCCTTTAGCCCTACTGATGGTGAGGGCGCGTTCGATAGAGAATACGATTACGCAAAGCAACATGGTCATCAGCACTGGTACGATGGGTCCGCCCTTGTGTACAATGCCGAGGTAGTCGCCAGGTTTTGCAGCGAGCTCAGGGTTGCCACCTAAGTAGTGGCTGGGGGCGCCCAGCACGAACATGAAGATAATGATACTGACAACGAAAGCGAGAATGATAACGATGACCGAAAAGAGGGAGGCACCACCGCTGCTCTTGGCGGGTGCGGCCTTGGGAGCGACCGGGGCAATAGGCCGAGCGCCTGGGTTTACAGCATTTTTCTGTTCCATGAGTCCAGTAAGTGTAGGAGGTGGGGGTTGGTTGAGGGAAAAAAAGAAAGTAATACGAAGCAGTGGGGGAGGGCATGTTACCTGGTGTCGCCCTCGCAAGCAGAGGTTTCGGGGCCGAATCTACGCCGAAGCCAGTAAAATCCAGACTTAGTAGAATTTTTTTTGAGTGAGCTACCACTCACTAGTCTGATTGCGGGACAATTTTTCGGGGCCAAATGCCTAGCTGAATTATGGGTGAGCGGTGAGCGGGGGGGGCGGAGCGGGGGTTAGCAGCTTCGGGCTGCACCAGGGGGTAGGGAATGGAACTTTTACAAGCAGTTGTCGATAATTCAGGTAATTAGGTAGTCGCCGTTTCGCTTTGTTTGGCCTCATTCCAGTACTTATCCATTTGGGCCAGCGTGAGGTCGGGCAGGGATTGGCCGGCTTGCTTGGCCGCTGTTTCTAAATACTGGAAGCGCCGAATAAATTTTCGATTAGTTCGCTCCAAAGCTTCTTCTGGGTTGATGCCGGCAAAGCGTGCGAAGTTGACCAGCGAGAATAACAGGTCACCAAACTCCTGGGTGGCGCGGGTGGCCTGGGCCTCATCGGCGGGGGGCTGGCCATGGCCGTATTCGGCCCCAAACTCGGCCAGCTCTTCCTGCACCTTGAGCCATACTTGGGCCGGGTCTTCCCAATCGAAGCCCGCGCCGCGCGCCTTTTCCTGAATGCGCATGGCCTTCACGAGGGCGGGTAGGGAGGTGGGCACGCCGCCCAGCACGCCGCCCGTATTACCCTTTTCCTTGAGTTTAAGCTGCTCCCAGTTGCGCTTCACGGCGTCCTCGTCGTCGGCGCGCACGTCGCCGTAGATGTGCGGGTGGCGATAAATGAGCTTCTCGCACTGCGCGTTCAACACGTCGGCAATGTCGAAGGCACCTTGCTCGGCGGTAATGCGGGCGTAGAACACGAGGTGCAGCATCACGTCGCCCAGCTCTTTTTTGAGGTCGGGCAGGTCGTGGCGCAGGATGGCGTCGCTGATTTCGTAGGTTTCCTCAATGGTGAGGTGGCGCAGGCTTTCGAGCGTTTGCTTCTTGTCCCAGGGGCATTCCTGGCGCAGGCGGTCAAGCACATCGAGCAGGCGGCCGAAGGCTTCGAGCTGAGCGGGGCGGCGGCTGGCGGTAAGTAAAGAATTTTCCATAAAAAAAGCGTGGGCCAATTGTTCTCGCTGGTCGAAGCCGAGCCCTTATCCGCCGATTGTGCGGCTCAGCTTACGTTATCTCACCAAGGTGGCTAACCGGCCACGAAGCTAAAAAGGAATGGCCAGAAAGGCCAAATTGCCTACTTTTGTACAGCTTAAAAGACAAAAAGTGACCCTCATAAAATCTATTTCCGGCATTCGCGGCACCATTGGTGGGCCGGCCGGCCAGGGGCTTACCCCCCTCGACGTGGTGAAATATACGGCGGCCTATGGTAGCTGGGCCGCTAC
This sequence comes from Hymenobacter psoromatis, assembly GCA_001596155.1. Lineage (NCBI taxonomy): Bacteria > Pseudomonadati > Bacteroidota > Cytophagia > Cytophagales > Hymenobacteraceae > Hymenobacter > Hymenobacter psoromatis. Next base: position 3,636,317 of record CP014771.1, read on the forward strand.
GCAGCAGTCGGGCAGCAAGCTCATCGTGATTGGCCGCGACGCCCGCCTGTCGGGCGAGATGGTGAACCGCCTCGTGGCCGCTACCCTGCAAGGCTTGGGCTTCGATGTGCTCGACCTGGGCTTGAGCACCACGCCTACCGTGGAGATGGCCGTACCTGCCCGGCAGGCCGCCGGCGGCATTATCCTCACGGCCTCGCACAACCCCAAGCAGTGGAACGCGCTGAAGCTGCTCGACGCGCACGGCGAATTCTTGTCGGCTGCCGCGGGCGAGCAGGTTTTGGCGCTGGCCGAAGGCGACAGCATTGAGTACGCGCCCGTGAACAAGCTGGGCAAGTACAACACCGACGACACTTTTCTGGCCGAGCACATTACCGCCATTCTGGCTTCGCCGCTGGTTGACGTGGACGCCATCAAGGCCAAGAAATTTCGGGTGGTAGTCGATGCCGTGAATAGCAGCGGGGGCATTGCGGTGCCGCAGTTGCTGGCCGCGCTGGGCGTGGAGACCATCGAGAAAATTCACTGCGAGCCGACCGGCGACTTTGCCCACAACCCCGAGCCGCTGCCCGAAAACCTGCGCGACATTGCCAAAGTGCTCTACAACGGCGGCTTCGACCTCGGCATCGTGGTGGACCCCGACGTGGACCGCCTGGCCCTGGTGAGCGAAAACGGCGAGATGTTTGGCGAAGAATATACGCTGGTGGCCGTGGCCGACTACGTGCTGGGCTACCACGGCGGCGGCAACACCGTGAGCAACCTCAGCAGCACCCGCGCCCTGCGCGACGTGACCGAGAAGCACGGCGGCACCTACACCGCCGCGGCGGTGGGCGAGGTAAACGTGGTGACCAAGATGAAAGAAACTCAGGCCATTATCGGCGGCGAGGGCAACGGCGGCATCATCTTTCCCGAGCTGCACTACGGCCGCGATGCGCTGGTGGGTATCGCGCTGTTTTTGACGCATTTGGCCAAGTCAGGCCTCACTATGAGCCGCTTGCGCAACTCCTACCCCAGCTATTTTATCTCGAAGAATAAGATTGAGCTAACGCCCGAAATCGACACCGACCATGTGCTAACGCAGATGGAGCAACGCTACGCCAAGCAGCCGGTGAATACGATTGACGGCGTGAAAATCGAGTTTGACAAGGAGTGGGTACACCTGCGCAAGTCTAACACCGAGCCCATTATCCGCATCTACGCCGAGTCGGACTCGAACGCGACGGCCGAGCATCTGGCCCAGAAAATTATTACCGATATAAAAGAAATTATTTCGGCGAATTAGCGAGGTTGGGTAAGCTTTAGCTTGCCGGATTTAGTTTGCCAGGCGTTAAAGCTCAGCGTACTTCGCAAGCAATAACTTAGCAAAACGTTAATCTTTGCAGGATTTTGCGGGTTATTCTTTTCATATCCTATCTTACTCAACCTGGACGGCAAGCTAAAGCTTACTACACAGTCGTTCAGGCAGTAAGCTAAAGCTTACCCTACCCTATGCACGCTTACTTCGACAACGCCGCTACTACCCCCCTCGACCCCGCCGTGCTCGATGCCATGCTGCCTTATTTGGCGCAGCATTATGGCAACCCGAGCTCGCTGCACGGGCCGGGCCGGCAGGTGCGGGCGGCCATCGAGCAGGCGCGCAAGTCGGTGGCGCAGCTTATCAATGCCGCGCCGAGCGAAATCACCTTCACCTCGGGCGGCACGGAAGCTGATAATTACGCCATTTTTGGCAGCGTGCGTACGCTGGGACTGAAGCACGCCATCACGTCGCCGCTGGAGCACCATGCCGTGCTGCACCCGCTGCAAGCCCTGGCCAAAAGCGGCGAAACCGAGTTGAGCTACCTGCGCCATGATGCCCAGGGACGCCTCGACCTGGCGCATCTGGAAGAGCTGCTGGCCACGCACCCGCGCACGTTCGTGAGCCTGATGCACGCCAACAACGAGCTAGGCAACCTCAACGATATCAAGGCTATCGGTGAAATTTGCGCCCGGCACGACGCCATTTTCCACACCGATACGGTGCAGACGATGGGCCACTACCCCCACGACGTGCAGCAGCTTTCAAACCACTTTCTGGTGGGCTCGGCGCACAAGTTTCACGGGCCGAAAGGGGTAGGGTTTCTGTATCGGCGAGGTGGCGTGGAGGTGGCACCGCTTATCCACGGCGGCTCGCAGGAGCGCAACGTGCGCTCGGGCACCGAGAACGTGTACGGCATCGTGGGCCTGGCCAAAGCGCTGGAAATTGCCTGCCACGACATGGCCGGGCACCAGCGGCACGTGCAGGCGCTCAAGGACCGCTTTATCGGCCAGCTGCGGGCCGGCATTGCCGATGTGCGGTTTAACGGCCTTTCGACCGAAGCCGACCAGAGCCTCTACACGGTGCTCAGCGTGAGCCTACCCCCCTCCAGCATCAGCGAGATGCTGCTCTTTAGCCTGGATATCAATAAAGTAGCGGCTTCGGGCGGCTCGGCCTGCACCAGCGGCGCGCAGCTGGGCTCGCACGTGCTCGAAGCCCTAGGTGCCGACCCGGCCCGGCCCACCGTGCGCTTCTCGATGAGCAAGCTCAACACGGAGGAGGAGGTGGACTACGCTGCCGCACAGCTGGTTAAGCTCTACCAATCGGTGGCGACACCGGCTTAGGGAAGGTGCTCCGGCGCGGCGGATGAGGTAAAAGTGAATTGCCTGGGCTATACTTGCAAGTTGCCGGATAGGCTTGTTGTAATCCGGCAGCTCTGCTATGCCTGTTTCGCCGCCCCCACCTCGCCCACCCGGAAGCCGCTGGCCCGCCTGGCGCTGGCTGCGGCGCTATTTCGGCTTTTCGCGGGCCGAAACCAGCGGGTTCGTGCTGCTGCTGCTGAGCGCGCTGGCTATCGCCGCCCTACCCCCCCTGTTGCGCCCCGCCGACCCCGTTTACCTGCCCGCCGCCGACCAGCACCAGCTCGACGCCTGGGGCCAGGACCTCAGCACCCGCCTCGACTCGGGCCGCGCCGCCAGTGCGCGCGCCTTTGCCGAGCGCTACCCGGCGCGGTCGCGCGCCAGCGGCAGCCGCTACCCCGCGGTGCCGCAGGTGCGCCTGGTGCCGTTTGACCCCAACGCCCTCACGGCCGAGGACTGGGAGGCGCGCGGCGTGCCGCACTTCGTGGCTGGCCGTATCGTTAATTATGGGCAGAAGGCCGGCGGCTTTCGGGCTAAAAGCCAGGTGCAGCGCATTTATGGCCTGCCCGACTCGGTGTTTCAGCGGCTCGCGCCGTTTATGCAGCTGCCCGAGGTGCCGCCGGGGCGCGGCGGCGCGGGCTACGCGGCAGCGGGCCGCTTCGGCGCGGGCGAGGGGGGTAGGGCCTTTGAGAAAGCCGCCCGCAAGCCGGCGCACTTGCAACCCTTCGACCTCAACCTGGCCGACACTACCCAATTGATGCAGATAAAGGGCATTGGCCGGGGCCGCGCCAAGGGGCTGGTGAAGTACCGCGCCGAGCTGGGTGGCTACGTGAGTGAGGGTCAGCTCACCGATTTTTTCATGTTGCGCGACGCGCCCGACCTCGTGGACAGCTTGCGCAAATACACGTTCGTGGCGGGTAGTTTCGCGCCCCGGCCGGTGCTCGTCAACTCGGCCACGTTTGATGAGCTGTGGCCGCATCCGCTGGTGCGCAAGCCGCTGGCCCGGCTCATCGTGGCTTTTCGTAAGCAGCACGGACCCTTCAAAATGCCCGACGACCTGCGGCAAATCAAGATTCTGAAGGAGGAAGATTTCGTCAAATTGCGGCCCTACGTGCGCTGTGAGTAGGCGGTGGTCGAATAAAGAGGCGATTGTTATTTAAAATCGTTCTAAATTGCGAGCCTATTCAATCGGCTTGCTTTTATGAACGTGATTTTTCGCCGCCTTCACCTGTACCTGGCCCTGGCGGCGGGCCTGGTTTTCTTCGTGCAATGCCTGACGGGCACGGTGCTGGTTTTTGAGGAAGAAATTACCCACGCGCTCTACCCGGCGCACTACGGCGTGGTGCTGCCGGCTGGCCAGCCCCGACTGGCGCTGGCGCAGCTGGCCAGCCAGTTTCAGCAAGCCAACCCCGAAGCGAAAGTGCTGGGCTTCAAAGTGTACGCCGACCCGGCTCGCACCGTGGAGCTGAGCTTTCGCGAGGACAAGGCCCGCCCCGCTGGCCCACTTCGCAGCGAAAGGGGGGGTAGGGAGCCGCCGCCGCGCGGGCAGGAAGGCGGCGAAGGCCGGGGCGAAGGTGGCCGAGGCCCGCAAAAAGGCCGGCCCGAGCGCGGCAGCACCGCCTTCGTCAATCCCTACACCGCCCAGGTAGTTGGTCTGCAAAAGGAGAAGCAGCTGCGCGTATTCAAATTTGCTGAGGACCTGCACCGCCGCTTGCTGGCCGGCGAAGTTGGCAAGGCGCTGACGGGGATTTCGGCACTGTTTATCCTCGTCATTACGGCGACGGGCATCGTGCTGTGGTGGCCCAAAACGCGCGCGATGCTCACGGGTCGCCTGCGCATTAAGTGGGGCAGCAGCGGCAAGCGCATCACCCACGACCTGCACATCGTGCTCGGCTTTTACTGCTCGCTGTTCCTGTTTGGGTTGGCATTTACGGGCGTCATTATGTCGTACCGCTGGGCCACCAACGGCCTGTTTTGGCTCACCAATTCGCGGCCGACGGTGGGCCTCCCTACCCTCCGCTCGGCGGCCGAAGGCGGCCCGGCCATCGCTTATGATGCAGCCCTGCGCGCCGGGCAGGCCACGCACCCCACGGCCGACTTCTGGCGCATTGGCGCGCCCAAAGACCCAACGGCGGCCATCCCCGTGAGCGCGCCCAGCACGCTGCCGCTGCGCAGCCTGGGCCTCGACACGCTGTTCGTGGACCGCGCCACCGGCGCGGTGCTGGGCCAGCACCCATACAGCCGGCAAACGGCGGGCGCGCAGCTGCGCCGCCTCACCAAGCCGCTGCACACCGGCGAAATCGGCGGCATCTGGACCAAAATTCTGGCCCTGGTGGTGACGCTGTGCAGCCTCACGTTCCCGGTCACGGGCGTGCTGATGTGGCTGCGTCGCACCCGCAAGGCGCGGCGCAAGCAAGGCCGGGTGGCGGTGGTGGGGTAGGGTGCGGGGCTTGCCCCCGCCCAGCGTTCGCATGATGCCCGCCTGGCGTTGCACGAAACCAGCGCGATTCGTGCAACGACGGGCGGGAGCAAGCCCCGCACCCTACTTTTCCGCGCCTTCTTGCAGGTTGCGCAGCTGGTCGGCGCGCCAGGCCGTGAAGCCCACTACTACCAGCGTCATTATTCCGCCGAAGACTACGCTGGGCACGGTGCCCATGAGCTTAGCCGTGGCACCACTCTCGAAGCTGCCGATTTCATTGCTGGAGCCGATGAAAATGTTATTCACCGCCGACACCCTACCCTTCATATACTCGGGCGTGTGGGTATGCACCAGTGTCGAGCGCACGATAACGGATACCGAATCGAACACGCCGGTGAGGAAGAGCAGGAATAAGGAGAGATACAGATTGGTCGAGAGCGCGAAGGCGATGGTGGCCGCGCCGAAGCCCGCCACGGCCCACAGCAGCTTGCGGCCCGCGCCCTTTTTGAGGGGCGAAAACGTGAGCCAAACCGCCATAATGACCGAGCCCACCGCCGGCGCGGCGCGCAGGTAGCCGAAGGCATCGGGGCCGCCGTGCAGAATGTTGCTGGCAAAAAAGGGTAGCAGCGCCACCGCGCCCCCAAAGAGCACCGCGAACATATCCAAAGACAGTGCGGCCAGCACCAGCTGGTTGCTGAAAATAAATTTCACGCCGCTTAAAATGCTCTCGCTCAGCTTTAAGCGCTGGCCTTCGATGGGCGGCAGCTCACGGCCCGCGATGCTGATGAAAAAGAGCAGCGCCAACCCTTCCATGACGGTATCGACGCCGTAGGCAAACTCGATGCTGCGGTGCAGCAGCAAGCCGCCGATGGCCGGCCCGACTACCGCCGACGCCTGCCAGGTGGTGGAGCTCCAGGTGACGGCGTTGGGCAGCAGGCCGCGCTCGGGCAGCAGCTGCGGCATGAAGGAGAACAGCGCCGGCCCCATGAAGCCCCGCGCGATGCCGCTCACGAAAATAACTAGGTACAGCGGCCACACGATGGTGGCGTTCACGGCGTCGAGGTGCACGCGGCCCTGCGCCAGCAGCGCCTGCTGCAAAGGGTGCGCCAGCCACCACAGCGTGATGGCGCACAGCACCAGCACCACCACGGCCGGCACCACGATGCGCTTGCGGCGCACCGAGTCGGCCACGTGCCCGGCGTAGAGCGAGACGGTGATGCTCGGAATGGCCTCGGCCAGCCCGATGAGGCCCAGCGCCAGCGGGTCGTTGGTGAGCTTGAAAATCTGCCAGCTCACTACTACCCCCTGAATTTGCGTGGCTACCGAGAAGAGGGCGCGGGCCGTGACGTAGCGCCGAAAATCGGGCACGCGCAGGGCCGCGTAGGGGTCGTGTTTGGTGGCGGGAGGCACACTAGGAGGCATAAACAACTAAATGACGCGAAAAACAATAACCGCCAAGGTGGGCAAAGGTAGGCTTGGGGGGAGAGGAAAAGTAGCCTATCTTGCACGCAGGCCCGTTTTGTCGAGCTTATTGCGCCCATGACTTCCGTCGGCCTCGACCTGCTCTATCGCCCCGACCTGCCCGCCGTTATCGCGCGCTGGCAGCGGGCCGTCACGCCCGCCGAGCTGCGCGCCGGCTACGAAGCGGTGCTGGCCGCCGCCGATGCCGCCGCCTGTGGCCGCTGGCTGCTCGACCTGCGCCGCCGCGAAGACCTCACCGAGCCCACCGTCAACGCCTGGTTTGGCAGCGTGTTCGCGCCCCTGCTCCGCGGCCGCTACCCCGAGGCCGTGCGGCTGGCCTTTCTCATCTCACCGCTGCGGGCCCAGCAAACCGTAACGGCCATCGTATCGGCCACTACAACCGATTGCGAAATCGCCACTTTCACCGAGGAAGCCACCGCCTACGCCTGGCTGAACAGAAGCAGTGTAGGCTTTAGCCTGCTGGGGGGTAGGGATGTGCGGTAAGATTTAGCTTGCCGTTTCCAGTCCTGAATGGCTTGCTTCGCATTGCTAATTCTTCCACGGCAAGCTAAAGCTTACCGCACATTCTCCCCACGGCAGGCTGAAGCTTACTCTATGTTGCTGCTCACCTGCGCTTTGGTGAGCGCCTCATTCAGGCAAATGGCGGCTTGGTTGCCTTTGGCGGCGGCAATCAGCGCCTGCTGCTGGCCGGGCGTGGTGTCGCCGGCCGCGTAGAGGCCCCGCACGCTGGTTTGCGAATTCTTATCGACCCACACCGCGCCCTTGCTGTTGAGCCGGGCACCCAGGCTGGCGGCCAGCGAACTGCGCTGCTCCTGCGGCGCGTGCAGAAATAGGGCCTTGCGCTCCAAATAAGTGCCATCCGTGAATTCGACGCAGCGCAGCAGGCCGTCGGGGCCGCCCACCAAGCGCGCCACTGGCTCCTGGCGTAGGCCAATGTGGTGCTGGCGCAGCCGCTGGCGGCCGTAGGCGGTGAGGTGGCCGGGGCCGTCGGTCACCACCACAATGTCGCGGCTCCAGTTGGTGAGCAGCAGCGCCAGGCCCACGGCGGCCTTGCCCCGGCCAAACACGGCCAGCGGCTGGTCGCGCACCTCGTAGGCGTGGCAGTAGGGGCAGTGCAACACGCCCGTGCCCCACAGCTCGCGAAAGCCGGGCAGGGGCGGCAGCACGTCCTCGACGCCCGTGGCGAGCAGCACGCGGCTGGCCGTGCCCGACCAGGCGTGCCCCTGGCCGGTGGTGCCCGTGGCCCGAAAGCCGTTCGCCAGTTTTTTTAATTCGCTGATTTTTAGCTCTTGAATGGCGACAGTGGGGTAGGGAGCGAGCTGCGCCCGGCCCAGCTCCAGCAGCTTGGCGGGGCGCACGCCGTCGCGGGTCAAAAAGCCGTGCACCGCACCCGAGGGCGCGTTGCGCGGCGCGCCGCCATCGGCCAGCAGCACGCGGCGGCGGCAGCGCCCCAGAGTCAGGGCCGCGCTCAGGCCAGCGCTGCCCGCCCCAATTATGAGGACGTCGTAGTCCATAGTTCACTGAATCAAAGGCAGACAATCGTTGGCGCGTCGGCTGCCTTGCTAAAGCAACTGACGCCGCAAAAGTTAAGGTCGGGCTTAACTCGCCCGCAGGGGGGTAGGGACCCGTTTTTAGCGCGGGCCTTACTTTTGAGAAGAAGCGCCTTGGTACATAGCGCTGGTTTTCCCCGTTTGCCATGCACGAGCTTTTCACTGAAAATCAAGCCTTCCGCGCCAATGGCCGCCTCTGGATAGAAGGCCCCGCCGACCGCTTTCTGGGCATTGGCCGGCTGGAGCTTTTGGAGCACATCCAGGCCACTGGCTCCATCTCGAAGGCGGCTAAGGAAATGGGGATGTCGTATAAAAAGGCCTGGGATTTAGTGAGTTCCATGAATGCTCAGGCGCGGCGGCCGCTGGTGGGGGCGCACGCGGGCGGCGCGCACGGCGGCGGCGCCACGCTCACCGAAGCCGGCGCGGCGGCCGTGGCCGGGTTTCGGGCCATGCAGGCGCGCTTCGCGCAGTTCCTGGCCGATGAGACGGCCCGGTTGTATCAGTGAAAGATAAATGGGGGGTAGGAAAATTGGCTGAACATTTGGAAGCGGCTAGCGTTATATTCTTCCAAACATAACGCTCGTCTTTATTCCCCAAATGCTACTTTTCACTGCCGGCCGCCGGCCTTTGCTTGCCGCGCTCGGGCTACTTGCCGGCGTAAGCCTCAACTCATCAGCAGCTTATGGGCAGGCAGCGGCGCCCGCCACTCTGCGCCTGGAGGGGCTGGTGGCCACGCCCCGCACCCTCACCGCCGCTGACCTGGCTGCCCTACCCTCCCGCGAGCAGACCACCACCGACAAAGACGGCAAAAAGCACGTGTACCGCGGCGTGGCCCTGGCCGATGTGCTGCACCTGGCCGGCGCGCCGGCCGGCAAGGCCATCCACGGCCCGGTGCTGGCCGAGGCCGTGCTCGCCGCCGCCGCCGACGGCTACCAGGCCGTGTTCGCGCTGCCCGAAATCGACGCCGATTTCTCGCCCCAGACCATTCTGCTGGCCAGCAGCCGCGACGGCCAGCCCCTACCCCCCCACGACGGGCCTTACCAGCTCATTGTGCCCCTGGAAAAAAAGCCCGCCCGCTGGGTGCGCCAGCTCACCAGCCTGAAGGTGGTGAAGGTGCAGTAAGCAAGGCATCTTAAACTGGGAAGAACGTCATGCTGAGCCTGTCGAAGCATCTCGCTCGCATCGCTGAACGATTGGAATTACTGCTGCGAGCGAGATGCTTCGACAAGCGGACGCTAGATGAGCATGACGTTCTGGTTAGGCCATATAAATTTTTTTATGAAGAAAAAGCTACGCATTCTGCGCGGCTCAGTGGCGTGGGCGTCGGCGCTGGCGCTGGCTCAGCCGCTGGCCGCCCAAACCCCGAAGCTGCCCCGCCGCCCTACCCCCCTTGACACGTTGCGCACCGACCTGAATGAGGTGGTAGTGTCGGCTTCGCGGGTGGAGGAGAGCTTTTTGCAGTCGCCGGTGACGGTAGAAAAGCTCAATGCCCGCGCCATTCGGTTGTCGCCGGCCCCGTCGTTTTTCGACGCTATTGAGCACTTGAAGGGCGTGCAGGTGATTACGCCCAGCATCGGCTTTAAGGTGATAAACGCGCGGGGCTTCACCAACACCACCAACGTGCGCTTCGCGCAGCTCGTGGATGGCGTGGACAACCAGGCGCCGCACATTGGCGGGCCGATTGGCAACGTGCTGGGGCCGAGCGACCTGGACATCAACAATGTGGAGCTGGTACCCGGCACCGCCGCCGCGCTCTATGGCCTGAACGCCATCAACGGGCTGGCCAATTTCACGACCAAAAACCCGTTTAATTCGGAAGGGCTGAGCCTGCGCCAGCAAACGGGCGTCAACCACCTCAACGACCCCAGCGTGAAGACGTTTGGCGAGGGCGGTTCGCCGGTGCATACCTATTCGGAAACCAGCGTGCGCTACGCGAAAGTGCTGGTGGCCGACAAGTTAGCTTTCAAAATCAACGGCACCTATCTGCGCGCTTATGACTGGATAGCTAATGACCAGACCGATATCAACCCCAACGGCAACGCCACGACGGGCCTGTTTGGGGCCGACAACCCGGCCCAGGACCAGGTGAGCCGCTACGGCAACGAGTCGTCGGACCGCAAGAATATTACGCTGGGCGGCAAGAGCTACTCAGTGGCCCGCACCGGCTACGACGAGCGCGATTTGGTGGACTACAATGTGCGGACGCTCAAGGCCGATATGGCGCTGCACTACCGTTTTCGGCCGGGCACGGAGCTGGCCTATACTTACCGCGTGGCGAGCTTCGATAATGTGTATCAGCGCTCGAACCGCTTCCGGCTGCAAGACTACCTGTTGCAGCAGCACGCCCTCACGTTTACGTCGCCGGTGGTGCAGGCCCGCGCCTACCTCACCCAGGAAAACACCGGCAAAAGCTACAACCTGCGCTCGATGGGCGAGAACATCGACCGTAGCTACAAGCCCGATACCCAGTGGTATAGCGACTACACCACTGCCTGGAACGCCGCCACCCGAGGCGGCGCGGGCGTGGCCGACGCCCTGCGCACGGCCCGCGGTGCTGCCGACGCCGGCCGCCTGCAACCAGGCACCGAGGCCTTCAACCAGCGCCTAAGCCAGCTGCAAGATATCAACAATTGGGACGTGGGGGCCGCCCTGCGCGTGCGGGCCAACCTGGCCCACGCCGAAGCGCAGGTGAACGTGGCCGAGGCCCTGCGGCGGGGGGGTAGGGCGCTACCCGCCAACCTCGACCTGCGGGCCGGGGCCGACCACCGCACCTACATCGTGGTGCCCGATGGCAACTATTTCATCAATCCCAACCCCGGCAAAGACCCGCTCCACGACGACCTGCTGTACTCCAAAACCGGGGGCTTTGCGCAGGCGGGCGGGCGGCTGCTGCAAGAGCGGCTGCGCCTCACGGCGACGCTGCGGGTGGATAAAAACGACTACTTCAACGTGAAATTCAACCCGCGCTTCACGGCTGTTTATTCCCCTACCCAGCGCCAGAACTTCCGCCTCAGCTACCAGAGCGGCTACCGGTTTCCGAGCTTGTTCGAAGGTTTTTCCAACGTGAACAGCGGCCAGGTGAAGCGCGTGGGCGGGCTGCGCGTGATGTCGAACGGCGTGTTTGAGAACAGCTACCTGCGCAGCAGCATCGACCGCTTCAACGCGGCCGTGACGGCCGGCCTCAACGGCACGCCCGCCCAAACGCGGGCCCAGGCCGTGGCCGCCAACCAGAGTCTGCTGGTAAAAAACCCGTACACCTACCTGCGGCCCGAATACATTCGCTCGCTCGAAATGGGCTACAAAGCGGCGGTAGGGCCGCAGGGCCGGCTGCTGGTCGATGTCGATTTCTACTATAATTCCTACCGCGATTTCATCGCCCAGGTAGAAGCCTACGTGCCCCAAACCACCAACGGCGCGGTGCTGGCCACTGGCACCGACCTGAACACGATAGCTACCGCGCTCAATACCACCTCCGTGCCGACTGGCGGCACCACTACGGGGCAGGCCCGCTACCGCCTCTGGACCAACTCGCAAAGCCAGGTGTACAATTACGGCGGCTCGGCCGGTGTACGCTACAACCTGGCCGGCGGCTACCTGGCCGGCGCCAACGCCACCTACACCCGCCTCGACCGCACCGAAAACGGCGACGGCCTCGAAGACGGCTTCAACACCCCGCAGTGGCTATATAACCTGAGCTTTGCCAACGAAAACGCCTACAAAAACGTCGGCTTTGGCCTGAATTTCCGGCACCAGGTCAGCTACTATTCCCAGACTTTTCTGGTGAATGGCAGCGTGCCGGCCTTCAGCAGCCTCGACGCGCAGCTGAGCTACTACATACCTGAGGCGCAGGTGCGCCTGAAGCTGGGGGCCAGCAACGTGCTCAATAAGTACTACGTGACGTATCTGGGCGGGCCCAGCGTGGGTGGGCTCTACTACCTCACGGTAGCGTACGGGTTGTAAGCCTGTTCACTTACGAGCTGGAAAATAATCGCGCAACAGAAAAGTATATCTTTTGCGGCCCTACTTTATTTTCATGCCCGGCACCAACGGCATCGCGTTGATAAGTTCGAGCGACTTAACCATCGATTGGGTGCTGGTTTTGTACTTGAGAAAGTGGGGGGTTTTCAGATGAGCCTGGTAGGCCGCCGGGCTGGCATATATCTCTAGCAGCGTGAGATGGGTGGGGTTGGCTTGCTCCTGCACCGCATACAGCGTGAGCACGCCCGGCTCTACCCGCACGGCCGTCTCGATGCCCTCCTTAAGCGCGGCTTTATAGCTTTCTAGTTGTGCCGGATATATTTCGAGCCGGGCCAGCCGCACTACCTGGCTGCTGGCCGGTGTCTGGGCTGTAGCACGGTTACACGCCACCAACGCCAGGAGCCCGGTGCTCAGCAGCAAGAGTGGCCAGCGGCGGGCCACCGCTGGCATGGGAGGTGCCCCGCCAAGTATCCCGGGCAACGAGTAGGGCAAAGGACCGGCGCAGTTAACTTTCATAAAATCAAGATGTTATTTGGTAGCGGCGGACAGCCGCTTTTACATTGTCTCCCGGCCTGCGGCCTGATACTCGGCATCCGTAACGGGGTCGAGCCAGTTGGCTACTCCCTGGCTGCTATTGGGCCCCACGGCCAGGTGGGTAAACAGGCTGGTGGCAGTAGCGCCGTGCCAGTGTACTGCGCCAGGGGCGATGATTACCGCATCGCCGGGGTGCAGCAGCTGAGCGGGCTGGCCCTTAAACTGGCAGAATCCTTCACCAGCGGTAGCTATTAACACTTGGCCGGCGGGGTGCGAGTGCCAGCTGTTGCGTGCGCCTGGCTCGAAGGTAACGCTGCCTATTACGCAGTCGGTGGAGTTGCCGGCCTGGGTGAGCAGGGTTACCCAGGCCGTGCCGTTGAAATTTGCGGCCGCTCCTATAGTAGTAGCCGCAGGCTGGTTAGAATCGCTCATAACGCAAGAGTAAGCATGGTTGAAAAGGAACGTGAGCTACCCTAAAAAGTTGGGTAGCCGCTGGTTTCGGCGTCAGCAGTGTAATCCCCGGAATCAGTGTTTTTGCCGGCCTGGGGCGGAGTTATGCCGGCCCTGACGGCCAGGGCCGACGCGGCGCGGCAACTTTCATCCGCCAGGCAGCTTTATACCCGAAAAAACGCCATGTCCTACTCCTTTTCCGCCGCCGAGCGCCAGCGCTACCGCCGCCACCTCCAACTGGCCGAAATCGGCGAGGCCGGCCAGCAGCGCCTGCGCCAGGCGCGCGTGCTGGTGGTGGGCGCGGGCGGCCTGGGCTGCCCCATTCTGCAATACCTGGCCGCGGCGGGGGTAGGGACCCTGGGCCTGGCCGATGCCGACCAGGTGGAGCTTACTAACCTGCCCCGCCAGATTCTCTACGGCCCCGCCGACGTGGGCCAGCCCAAAGTGGAGGCCGCCGCTCGCGCCCTGCGTCGCCTCAATGAGCTGAATACGTACGAGTTGCACCAGGTTAGAGTGAGCCCCGCGAACGTGCGCGAGCTGGTGGCCGCCTACGACGTGGTGGTGGATGGCTCCGATAATTTCCCGACCCGCTACCTGCTTAACGATGCCTGCGTGAGCCTGGGCCGGCCGCTGGTGTCGGGGGCCATTTATAAATTTGAGGGACAGGTATCGGTGTTTAATTACGCGGGCGGGCCGACGTACCGCTGCCTGTTCCCTACCCCCCCCGGCGCGGCCGAAGCGCCCGACTGCAACACCACCGGCGTGCTCAACGTGCTGCCCGGTCTCATCGGCACGGTGCAGGCCACCGAAACCCTGAAGGTGCTGCTGGGCCTGGGCAACGTGCTCAGCGGCCGCCTCTGGGTGCTCGACACGCTGAGCTTTCAGAGCCGCACCCTGCGCTTTCACCGCGACCCGGTGCAGAGTGCCATCAACCTCGACACGGCGGACCCGGCCGATTATTTCGACGCGAGCTGTGCGCCTGCAACGGCGGCCACCAGCATGAGCGCCAGCGAGTTGCGGCAGCAATTGGCCTCGCCTACCCCCCCGCTGCTGCTCGATGTGCGCGGGCCGCTGGAGTTTCAGCGCCGCCACCTGCCGGGGGCCGTGCTGCTGCCCCTGCCCGAGCTGGCTGCCCGTGCCGCCGAGGTGCCGCGCACCCGCCCCGTGGTGGTGTATTGCCAAAGCGGCGCGCGCAGCGCGCAAGCCGTGGCCCTGCTGCGCGGCGCGCTGGGCTTCGACAACGTGCTGACGCTGAGCGGCGGGCTGGAGGAGTACCCGCGTTAGCGCAATTAGCGGGTTGGTATTCTATTGAAGCTATTTTGAGTAGCAGGGTACTTCGTGCTTCCATTGTTGAACTTTACCAGGAGAGACTTATGCCCGCGCTAGCTAATAAAGTGGTGCGAAAGACGAGATGAAGCGTTTGAAAGCCGCCGGAAAATATTTTTTTGTTGGGAACAAAGTAATTCATTATAAATTCATGGGGGGGGATAATATTTGAAATACTTAAGGCACTCGGTACTGGTATTTTGTATAAACTGCTAGCTGGGCAGCCTGAATTAAGCTATCCTTGGTACGTACTCTTATATTCTTTTCTCAATCAAATATGTCAAACTTACTCACCAAGCTGCTGATAGGTAGCGGCTGCCTGCTGGCGGTTAGTAGCTGCCGGCACCACGACGACCCGCCCAATCCTTGCCAGGGAATGAAGCTCAAACCCTTGAGCTTCCAGTTTTTAGAATATCCTGGCACGCCTACTCCCGACACTACTTACAACAATCAGGTCGTCACCTTTGCCGGGCCGGGAGCACCTTACACGGCCTGGGATTGGCAGGTCGGGTCGGCGCTGAACACGCGCAACGTGCAGCAGTTTGCGCTGCGCTTCGACGACGTCACGACCGGACCCATTAGTGTGCGCCTGATTGCGCACCGCCCGCCCAACACGGCCTGCTTCCCGCACGACGACGGAGTGGACACCCTGACCAAGGTGCTGACGCTGGTGCCCTTCAAGGATTCACGGGCTCCCATTCGCGACCCCCGCGCACCCATCTACGGTAAGTTTCAGGGCGCTACTACCGATGCGCCGCGCGACACCTTCACGGTGCGCATATACCAAGGAACGAATTATTTCTATCCGAAAGACCCAACAGCTCCACCTACCGATTATATCGGTAATCTACCTAAGGGTTGTACGCGCGCCAACTTTAATAATTATTTAGCTTGGCGAAGTATTCATATGGACCCGAATTATTGTACAGATGATGATGGCGTTGGATACTTAACTAGCCGTGATAGTATTCGAATTAGCTATTACGTGCAGGGCAATACAGCCCGTACGAACAAAGTCTTTTTAGGCAAGCGAGTCCGCTAGCCATTTTTTACCCCCTTTTCCATCTTATATGCGTTTTTCTCTACTGTTCGCAGTGGGGCTGACAGCTACGTGCCTAGTGCATCGTGCTGCCGCCCAGGTGTGCCCACAAGCGGGCATCGAAACTGACCCACCACGGGCGACAAGTCCTGGAAGTACTCCTAATACTTTTTATTGGTATTCGGGCGATTATCAGCCCAGTGTCAACAATGGCACGCAATATCAACTTAATAGCGCTGTCGACTCTACGCCTTATATCGAATTGCCATGGCAGCAGGCTGATAATATAAATGTGGTTAGATTTCAGGGGAAAAACGATATTGGTATTAATGGCTGGGAATTAATTAAACGTGACTTAGGGTATGCCGATGCGGGTTATCCAGTAAAAACCTCTAATCCTTTCGTTATAATTTATAACAAATATCTGGGAGTATTGAGGGTTTTCGTCACTATTCAAAAACCGCTCGAATCTTATCAGTTTTCTGAAGTGAAAATAAACTTCAGCTCTAGTGCTAATTACAAAGCTGCCACACTCAATAGAATGTCGTCCCTTGGGGTACCGCTAGATGAAACACAGAAGGGCCTAACTAATCAGCCTTCTGTTATTTCACGCTACCTGAATGACGGCCGAAAGTGGCTGGTTGCGGATTTCCCAATGGACTACGACCCATGTGTCTGTCAGTTTGATTCGCGCTTGCAAATCGAAGTTAATCTTATTAAAAAAGCCTCGGTCAACCTTCAAGCAACTTCTACCGGTAGTATTGTTACCTCACAAGACGCTACGGCAGGTACTGCGAATGGTCCTTCTTTTTTTGGTGTCGCTAATAAGGCTATCAATGCGGCGGGTACGTCTTTTGACAGCGTTGATAAGCTTACAAGTAAACTCAAAAATGATGCGAAGGATACCTCGGTAAAGACAGCAATTGACCAATTCAATACTGCTGCAAAGGCCAGCGATTTTCTGCAAAAAGGATTGGCTGCATTACCTTACGTTGGTGCAGCCCTTGGCTTGTTAGATTTCTTTACCGGCGGTGGGGAAGATAGCACGCCTCAGCCGATAGCACTACAGCCATTAGCAATTCAGATGAGTACCAAAACCACGGGTACCATTCAGGATACTAATTTGTATTCTACACCCTCCCCGGTAACCGGCTGGCCAGCACGCGCCCTTCTGATGTGCCCAGTTACAACGAAGCGCTAGGAGTACTCAGCGTATTGCACCGCCCGGTAGTAGACGTTACGTCCCAAAATATTTCATCGGGTATGCGGGGCAACATTGCGCGGCAGATTGTTCAAAAGTTCAGGCTGACGCAGGATATTGCCTACGTCATCAACCCGGCGGCGGGCATGACCGTGCAGGATTTTCAAGTAGCATTGGTGGCGGAAGGTGACGAAACGACGACTGCGGGCAGCGGAGATTTTACCACCTTTGAAGGCAACACGGTGCACGTAGACCCGAACACCGGGGGTAGCACGCTACGGCAACTATACCGCAATCAGTACGTGGATGCGGCGTGCGTGAAGAACTCCGTGTTTACCTACACCAGCACCTATCAGTCAGACAATCCGGCTACGCCCCTTACGGCCGCCGTCACGACTATGTACGTCAAGCTGATGCTTAACCTGAAGCCAAATCCCGTGGCCGGAATGCCAACGACTAACCGGCAAAACGTCTTGCTAGTGGCTCGCTACCCGGTTACCCTTAAGGGCGGGACGACGTTTAGCAGTATTCCGACGGCTACTTGCGGGGTATTGGGGCAAGCCTCCGACAACGCCGTGCAGGCTACGTGCAGCAGCTCCCAATACGTAACGGCCGTCACGCTGCTCAAGAAAAATGACCCTGCGGTAGTAAGCGCAGTCGGGCTACCCGAAAAGGCCTTCTTAGTTTATCCTAACCCAGCTACGGGCAGCACGCGCTTTACTTTGACTACCACTGAACCCGGCTACGTGCGAGTGTTCTTGAGTAACGCGATGGGTCGCGAAGTCAAGCAAGTATTAGAAAATAATCAGGCTGCGGCCGGCAGCTTCGAAACGTCAGTTTCAATAGCTGACTTATTGCCCGGCATCTACTACTGCACGATGCAAACTACTAATGGGAAGGTAGTTCGAAAGTTAGTAGTAGCTCCGTAGTGAAAGTATCTGAATAAATTACGTTAAGTTCACATTTTTAGGGGTAAAAGGTCTGGCTACACGCGTAGCTAGACCTTATTTTTTGAGGTATGGTCATACTCACAGAAATTTCGTGGCAGATTGCCTTTAGTCGCATGAAAGAAACAAAAAGTGTGTTGGCTCATTAGTGTGGGCACAGAGCTAACTACATTGCCTCCCGCCGCTGCCGTAAATTTGAATTGATGTCTTCCCTACCCCCCACCGTGCTGCACGACGCTCACGGCCGGCCGCTCGAATACCTGCGCCTGGCCGTTACGGACCGCTGCAACCTGCGCTGCTTCTACTGCATGCCCGAAGAAGGCATTAAGTACCTGCCTAAGCACGAGCTGCTTAGCTATGAAGAAATGCTGCGTCTGGTGGAGATTATGACTGGCCTGGGCGTGCGCAAGGTGCGCCTGACGGGCGGTGAGCCCTTCGTGCGGCGCGACCTGGTGCCCTTCATGGAGCGCCTGGCCGCCCTGCCGGGCCTCGATGACATCAGCCTGACTACCAACGGGGTGCTCACCGCGCCCCACGTGCCGACCCTGGCCCGGCTGGGCATAAAGGCCGTGAACCTCAGCCTCGACACGCTGGACCGCCAGCGCTTCTTCGAGATAACCCGGCGCGACGAGCTGCCCCAGGTGCTGGCCACGTTTCACGCGCTGCTCGACGCTGGTATTCAGGTGAAAATCAACGCTGTAGTGATGGATGGCCGCAACATTCAGGACTTGGTGCCGCTGGCCGAGCTGACCCGCGACCTGCCCGTGGAAGTGCGCTTTATTGAAGAAATGCCCTTCAACGGCGGCAGCCACGTGGCCACGCCCGAGTCGCTGCCCTGGCACCACCGCCGCATCCGGCAGCACCTGGAGGCGCACCTCGGCGCGCTGATGCCCGCCCACACCGCCACCGGCGCCACCGCCGACGAGTACACCCTGGCCGGGCACCAGGGGAGGGTAGGGATTATTGCGGCCTACTCGCGCACCTTCTGCGGCACCTGCAACCGCCTGCGCCTCACCGCCGAGGGCGGCATCAAAACCTGCCTCTACGACCAGGGCGTGCTCGATTTGCGCGCTCTGCTGCGCGGCGGCGCCACCGATGCCGACATCGCAACCGCTCTCTCTCAGGCTTTTTATCACCGCGCCGCCAATGGCTTCGAGGCCGAGCGCCTGCGTCCCACGCATCAGCTCAACTTTGAAAGCATGGCGACGATTGGGGGGTGATTTTTTGGCTATACTAGTCACGAAATGAGTTGCGAAGAAGAACGTCATTCCGAGCTTGCCGAGGAATCTTGCTTGTAGTCGTTTGGGCTTCTTGCAACGACACGGGCAAGATTCCTCAGCAAGCCCGGAATGACGTTCTTCTTCGCGAAGTAGCCTGCGAAGAATATAAATGTTACTTTGATGATTATTGCATGAAACTAACCGTTGCCCTTTTTGGCATTGCCCGCGAAATCGTGGGGCAGTCGTCGCTGGAGCTGAGCGTGCCGGCCGGGCAGTCGGCCGCCGGCCTGCTGGCCGAGCTGCGCGCCGCCTACCCCCCGCTGGCTGGCCTGCGCAGCCTGGCCGTGGCCGTCAATAATGAGTATGCCGCCGAAGACGTGGTCCTGCACGAGCGCGACGAGATTGCCCTGATTCCGCCCGTAAGCGGGGGGTAGGGAATTGCCAGCTTAGCTATTATATGACTCTAAATCATTGCATTGACCTCACCGACCAAGCCATTGACGTAGCGGCTGTGCTGCACGCCGCCGAGTCGGAAGAAGCCGGGGCCGTGAATGCCTTTATTGGCACGGTGCGCAACCGCAGTGAGGGCCGCCGCGTGGTGCGCCTGCACTACGAAGCCTACCCCCCGATGGCCCTGCACCAGCTCTCCCGCGTGGCCGAAATGGCCCAGCAAAAGTGGCCCATGCTGCGCCGCGTAGCCGTGACGCATCGCCACGGCACCCTCGACATCGGCGACGTGGCGGTGGTCGTGGCCGTGTCCACACCCCACCGCGCCGACTCGTTCGCCGCCTGCCAGTATATTATCGACACGCTGAAAGAGGTCGTGCCCATCTGGAAAAAAGAGGAGTACGAGGACGGCACAGTCTGGGTATCGGCGCACCCGTGAGGTGAGTGAATGAGTGAATGGTCATGCTGAGCTTGTCGAAGCATCTCGCTCGCATCGTTTGGGTTCGTCCAACGATGCGAGCGAGATACTTCGACAAGCTCAGCATGACCATTCACCCGTTCACTAAAAAGTCGGACTTGCCGCCCGTTTTTTCCAGCAGCCGGATTTCCTCAATCACGATGTGGTGCGACATCGCCTTGCACATATCGTACACCGTGAGGGCCGCCACTGAGGCGCCGGTGAGAGCCTCCATCTCGATGCCGGTTTTGCCCGTGACACGGGCCGTGCACTCAATCAGTAGCGAATCGGGGGGTAGGACTTCGATATGCACCTGGCAGTCATCGAGCCCCAGCGGGTGGCAGAGGGGGATGAGGTCGGCCGTTTTCTTGGCTGCCATCACGCCCGCGATAATAGCGGTTTGAAACACCGGACCCTTGCGCGTGGGCAGGTCGCCGGCCGTCACCAGCGCCAGGATATCGGCCCCGAGGCGCACGCGGGCGCGGGCGCGGGCCACGCGGGCCGTTACGGCTTTAGCGCCGACGTTGACCATCGCTGGTTGGCCGGCGTCGTTGAGGTGGGTGAGCTTGGGTGCGGAATCGGACATACTGCGGGGACTATCGAAACCACGAAGTACGGGTTGCTAGCCGGAGAGGTGGCATAAAGCCCAACCGTAGAACACGGAAACACCTCTTATTGGATTGTTATTACGCACAGCTACGGCGGCTTTTTTGCATTATAGCTCTATAAATTATTGCTCAGCTGTTATTCGAAAAACGCGTGTATAAATTCGTAATTTATGATAAAATAAAAATTGTGAATTTTTGAGGGCAAGAGCTATATCTTTGGAACTGGTGAGGTAATAATATGACCTTTTCCTGTTATTTTCTTTCTTTTTCTTATTTTATGAAAAGTTTTTACTCAGCACGCGTGCTTCGTCTCGTAGGAGCAGCCTTGTCGCTGTGGCCGGCGCTGGCCTCAGCGGCTCCCTTCACACCTGGCAACCTGATAGTGGCGCGCGTGGGCGACGGCTCAGCTACGCTAACGGCGGCCGCGACCGAGGTTTTCCTGGACGAGTATACCACCAGTGGTACGCTGGTGCAGACTATTGCTTTGCCAACCTCCGTGAGCGGCAACAACCGCATTCTGACGGCCAGCGGCACGGCTACTTCCGAACTGAACATGACCCGCTCGGCCGATGGCCGCTACCTGGTGCTGACGGGTTACGGTGCTTCGCCAGGCACTACCCCGGTGGTAACTTCGCAGACGACGGACGTGGCCCGAGTAATTGGCCTCATCGCGGCCGATGGTACCCTCGATACCAGCACCAGCACGGGCGATGCGTTCAACGGGGTCAGCATTCGGGCAGCGGCCACCATCGATGGCACCAGCTTTTACAGCGTAGGTGGCAATTCGGGGGTGCGCTACCAAGCATTTGGCAGCTTCGCGACCACCCAACTCAACACCGCGCCGACAAACATTCGCAGCATCAACGTGGCCAATGGCAACGTGTATATCTCGTCGGCCTCCGGCCCTTACTACGGTATTAGCCAGCTAGGTGCGGGGCTACCCACCGCGGATGGCCAAACCGTGACGGCGCTGCCGGGCTTTCCGGGCGCCACGGCCGGCTCCAGCCCCTACGGCTTTTACTTCGCCGACCTGAGCGCGGCCGTGCCTGGTGTGGACGTGGTGTACGTAGCCGACGACCGCAGCGCGGCCGGTGGCATCCAGAAATGGAGCCTGGTGGATGGCAGCTGGGTGCAGAACGGCACCATTGCGGGCACCGCCGCTTCGGCGGTGCGCGGCCTCAACGGCTCAACCAATGGCACGATGGTAGCGCTGGCAGCGACCAGCAGCAACGGCCTGTTTTTTCTCAGTGACAACACCGGCTACAACACCGCACCGGTGCTGACGGCCCTGCCGGCGGCCATTGTGACGGCGGGCGCTAATACGGCTTTCCGGGGAATGGCTTTTGCGCCAGTAGCCCCCGCGCCCGCCATTGCCAGCTTCACGCCCGGTAGCGGGCCGGTGGGCACCACGGTCACGGTCACGGGCACTGACTTCACCAACGCCACTGCGCTGACTATGAATGGGGTAGCGGTGCCAACTTTCACCGTGGCAGATGCCGCCACCATCACGTTTGCGGTGCCTGCGGGCGCTACCTCCGGCCTCATCGCCGTAACTACGCAGGGAGGCACAGCCACGAGCGCCAGCGCCTTCACAGTCACGGTACCCGTGCCGGCTCCCACCATTGCGAGCTTCACGCCGACCACGGGCGGGTCCGCTACTACGGTTACTATCACGGGTACCAACCTGATGGGGGCCACGGCCGTGAGCATTGGTAGCTTAAGCATCCCAACTTACACGGTGGTGTCGGCCACTACTATTACCCTGGTGGTGCCCAGCAACACCGGCAACGTGAGCGGCCCGCTCACGGTGGTAACCCCCGGCGGCACGGCCACCAGCACCACTACCTTCAACCTGGTGCTGGCCGCGCTGGCCAGTCAGGCGCTGCCTGGTTTGACGGTATTCCCGAACCCGGCCACCGATTTCATCAATATCGAGCTGCCCAAGGCCGGGGCCGCCACGGTAGCCCTCCGCGACCTCACGGGGCGGCTGGTGATGGCGCCGGTAGCCCTGGTGCCCCAGCAGTCCCTGCGCCTGCCGGCTAGCCTGGCCGCCGGGGTGTACCTGCTCGAAGTGCATCAAGGCATAGAAACGGCCGTGCGCCGTATCGTAAAAGAATAACCCTACCCCCCCTGGTTCAGGCCAAGGGAGCTAGCCGTTTTAGAAGAAAAGGCCCCGCCCGAATTTTCGGGCGGGGCCTTTTGCGTTGCGTATATGGCGGGCCGTATGTCTAGCTAAACTTTAGCTTATAACCAACTTAGGACTTAGGCAAAATCGTCTGTCATTGCGAGCAAAGCGAAGCAATCGCACCCGAACGACCGGCGGGGGTATCATTCTGATGCGATTGCCGCGTTTCGCTCGCAATGACAGACGATTTTGCGTAAGTCCTAGAACAATTCCCAAGTTGGTGTACGGGGCGGGCTGCCGGCTTTTCGCCGGCTGTCCGCTTGTCGTTCGCGCCGCTCGTTCTTTTAGAGAGCGGACAGCCGGCGAAAAGCCGGCAGCCCGCACCAGTCAAGCTGTACGCCGACTTGGGAACCGCTCTAAGTTAGCTAAATTAGAGCTAGAAATTAGTCCTCCCTCTCCGCAGGAGTGGGGGCTAGGGGTGGGGTCACGCGGAGGGCGACAACCTTTGCGCAACGTCACTTACCAACCTGAAAACTGCTCTGACGCAATCCCTACCCCCACAAAAAAGCCCCAACCGCGCGAGTGCGGCCGGGGCTTTTCCAGGGGGGTAGGCTGGGGCTTATTCCACCACCACCTTCGTGTTTAGCTTCAGGCCATCGGCCGTCTGCCACGTCACGAAGTACAGGCCACTAGCCAGCGGCTGGGTAGGCTGGATGGTAGCTTCGGCCGCGGCGGCCACGTGGGTCAGCACCAGGCGGCCCACGTTGTCGAATACCTGCACCGTGCCGCCCGTAGTGCTCAGGTTGGTGGTGAGCAGCTGGAAGCCCTGCTTGGTAGCGGGGTTGGGATACGCCACCAGGGTAGGGGTAGCCGGCGCGCCATCGAAGCGCACGGCCACCACGGGCGAGTAGTCTTCCGTGCCGTCGGTATCGACCTGGCGCAGGCGGTAGTAGCTGAGGCCCGCCAGGGGCAGGGCATCGAGGGTGGCGTAGTCGTGGCGGCTGGTGGTAGTGCCCTGGGCCGCCACGCGCTGCTGGTCGGCAAACGTGCGGCCATCGGCCGAGCGCTGCACCACGAAGTAGGCGCTGTTCTGCTCCGACGCCGTAGCCCAGGCTACGCGCACCGCCGAGCCCTGGCGCACGGCCGTGAACTGCACGAGCTTAACGGGCAGCGGCACCGGCGGCGTGCCGGTCAGCGGGTTGTCCACTTTGTTGGTGGACGCCAAAGCGAAGAACGAGTCGCTGCCGCTGCTGCTGAGGCTAATAGTAGTGGCGGCCGACGTGGTGTAGCCGCGGGGGTCGGCGGGCGAGAACACGCCGGAGCCGCCAGCGGTGTTCCAGGTGCTGCTGCTGCTGGGAAGCGTGCCGGCCGGGACCACATTGAGGGCCACGCGCAGGTTGCCAGGCACGTGTACTTCCTCATCCACCACATCCGTATTGAAGCTCAACTGCACCGTGGGCTGGGCGATGGTGCCCGACAGCAGCTGAATACGATAGTAGCGGTTGGCCGACATGTTGGACAGTGTA
Organism: Hymenobacter psoromatis; assembly: GCA_001596155.1. Lineage (NCBI taxonomy): Bacteria > Pseudomonadati > Bacteroidota > Cytophagia > Cytophagales > Hymenobacteraceae > Hymenobacter > Hymenobacter psoromatis. The sequence continues at coordinate 3,660,272 of CP014771.1, forward strand.
GAAGCGACGATGCCGGCGGGTGCTCCGTTGATGATTTCCACCAACACTACCGGGCTTGTGGAAGTACCCTGCGGCGTAATCGTTACCGGCCGGTAGCGCCCGCCCAGGCCCACCGGGAACACCCGGATGCTGGCTGCGGCGTTGGGCAGGCTCATGGCCAGGCGCCCGGCCACGTAGGAAGTCGTGCTCGCCCCCACGATGGGCTGAACACCAGTGTTGGTGAGCGAGAGGATGTTGCTGGTGCCGGTTACGATAAGGCCCCCACGCATGGTCAGCACGTCGCCCACGGTCACGTTGGTGTTCGGGCGCAGGAAAAGATTGGCGGTGCTTACCTTCTGCAAGTCGAAGAAGGTAGTGGTGCCGGTCAGCGTGCGGTCGGCATCGGTGACGAGCTGCACCAGGCTGGTGCCGGCGTCGAAGTTGAGGCCATTGCTGTTGGTGAAGTTACCCTGCAACACCATTGTGCTCGCTTTGGCCGAGAACACGCCACCAGCGAGGTTGCTGAAATCGCCGGTTATGCGCAGGTAATTGCCCGTAACGCCATCGGTGACCCCGTACGAGCCAGCGTTCGCGAAGCTGCCCGTGGTTGCCACGTCGCCGCTCGCCGCTATAAAGTTGCCGGTGCTCGCGTTCGTGAAGTTGCTGCCCACCAGTAGATTACCTGCCCCCGCGTTGTAGGTGCCGCTGTTGGCGAAGGTGGTGTTCACCGTGAGGTTGCCGCTGCCCACGCTGGCGTTGTAAGTGCCGCTGTTGCTGAAGGCCGTGCCCACGGCTACGTCGCCGCTGCCGTTGTTCAAGGTGCCGGCGTTGGTGAGCGTGGTGCCGATGCTGGTGAGCCCCGCACCCAGGTTGAGCGTGCCGGTGCTGGTAGTAGCCAGGAAGGCCCCCGTGGTCAGCGCCCCATCGCCCTGGTTGAGCGTGCCGCTCACCGTGGCCCCGCTCGTGGCCGAGGTCAGGGTGATGTTCTGGTTGGTGGAGTTATTGACAGTGGTGCTCGGGTTGACCACCAACGCGCCGTTGATGGTCAGGTCCAGGTTGCTCAGCTGCTTGGTGTTGCCGCCCGAGAAAGTCAGGTTGTTATACGTGTCGCGGGCGGGCAGCTGCACGGCCCCGCTGTAATCCACGGTGCCGCCGTTGGTCGCCACGAACGCCGAATACTTGCCGGCCGGAAACAAGGCCGAGCCAATGCGCACGGTGCCGGTGCCGGTTACGGTGTTGAAGTTGTTGGCCGCGTAGGGACCCAGGTCCAGCGTGCCTTGTAGCGAGAGGTTGGCGGCACCCAGGCTTCCGACGGTAGTCGTAATCAGGTGGCCGCTTAGGATAAATACCGGGTTGGCCAGGGTGGGGTAGGAGTTGAACGTGGGCAGGGGGTCGCTGCCATTGGCATTGTTGGTCCAGCTAGCGGCGCTGGTCCAGGGTGAGCCCCCCGGCTGCCCCGCCGTGCTGGTGCGGCTGTAGAAGGTAGGCACCTGGCCAAACTCGGTTGCGTCGCCGCCCGTGTAGTCGCCGTCGATGGTGCCCGCCGCGCCGGAATAGCCAGGATTGTTGAGCGTGTGGGTAGCCGTCGTTACCGAGCTGGCGGGGATGCCGCCAATCGGCGTCCAGGCCCCGTTGTAGAAGCGGCCCAGCTTGTAGGTGCTTTCCGTACCGATAACGTCGTTGCTGCCGTAGGTGAAGTTCTGGTTTACCGTGGGCGAGCCGAGCGTGCTGCTCACTTTCCAGTAGAAAGAGATTTTGTTGGGCGTGCCGGTTACGGGGTCGGTAGTGGAAGGGTGCGCCAGGTCGATGGGCTGCACCGTGACGATACCGGCGGCCGAGTTAGCCGTTACGTTCATTACCACGGGCGTGTACTTGGCCGCCGCGCCCACCGGGAAGGTGAAGTTGAGCGCCCCGCTGGGGTAGTTCTTGCGCAGGCCCAGGTCAGCCACGATGCCGTTGGTGCGGATGAAGTGGCTGGCATCAAACCCTACGATAGTAGCGGCGGCCGGGCTGCTCATCCAGAGCAGGTTAGAGCCGATGGTGAGCACGCCGCTGGTCAGCGTCAGCACTTTCGTGATTTCCTGGTTCGTCGTAGTGGTCGCGCCCACGCTGTTGTTCAGCGTCAGGTTGCCGAAGCGGCCCGTGCCGTTGCCCCCGATGTTCTGGTTGGCAGCGCCGGCCAGAATCAGGCTGCCCGTGCCGGTGCCCCCGCTCAGGTGGGTCGAGTAGTTCAGCACGTCGCCCAGCACGGTGATGGTTTTGCCGTTGTCGTCGAGCGTGCCCTTGGTCAGGGTCAGCGTGCCGGCCACGCGGGCGTTGGCACCCAGCTGCAGCGTGCCGCTCGGCTGGGCATTGTTCAGCACGAGGCTGCCAAACACGGTGAGGTTGGCCGCCGTGCTGGTGAGCTGCTGCACCACCGGGCCTTTGCCGGTGAAGGTGGTCGTTTGGGTGGTCGTGCCCGGCCAGAATCCGCTGCCGGTGCCAAGGCCGGTCAGGCCGGTATTAGTCGAGGAGTTGTTGTTGTTTAGCTGCTGGTCAATGTTCAGCCCCAGGCCGTTGGCGTTGAAGAATGAGTTGTCGTTGCCAATGGTCAGCGAGCCCTTCAGGCTCAACGGAATCACGCCCGTCAGCAGGCCGGCGTTTTGGTTATTAGTGGCACCAGGGGCAACTTGCAGGTCATACAGCGGTACCGTCGAGCTCACGCTGATGGTTACGTTGCCCACGCCAGCCGCCGCGTTGCCCAGCACCACCGTGCCGGCCGTTACGACCGTCGAGTCGGGAGCCAGGTACAGGTCGGCCGTGAGGATGGGGTTCTTCTGGTTTGAGCGGTGCAGGTTCAGGGTGCCGCCGCTCATGCGGAAAATGCTGCCCGTGCCCTGCACCTCAAACAGACCGCGCTCGTTGTTCTGGGCCGCCGTAGCGCCCTGGCCGTCGATGTCGATGGTGCCGCCGCTCTGGTCGAAGCGCAGCGCGCCATCGAGGTTGGCTACGGTGCGCCGAATCTGGCCGTTCACGTAGAGGTTGCCGCCAGTTACCTGGATGCCGGGAGCCCCGGCGCTGGCATACTCCAGGTCGTTGCCGGCATTGCCGGCCGCGCCCACTTTCAGCGTGCCTTGCAGCACCTGGAGCTGGCCGGCGAGTTTGAGGTCGGCCGCCGCGTTGTTGGCGGTGGCTATCGTCACGGTTCCGCCGGTGGCGTTCACCGTCAGGCCGGCATTGTCGGTAATGAGGTAGGGCGTCGAGGAGGCATCGTGAATGACCAGCGGAGCCGCGACCGGTTTGGTGTAGTTCAGCGTGCCATTAGTCAGCGTCAGCCAGCTATTGGCGGGCGTGGTGAGTGAGCCGCTGCCGTCGAGGGTCAGCAGCGCCGCCCGGCCCAGACCTTTGTTTACCGTGAGCGTGTAGAGGTCAGTGACAGCGCCCGCGCTGGTCAGGTTGGTATTTTGGCTGCCCAGGAAGGTCAGGTCAACAGAGCCAATTATAGCGGGGGTGGTAGCCGTATTAACTTTTTTAAAGTCTAAAGTGCCATTATTGAGGAGTGAGCCCCCAACGGTCAGCGAGTTTGCTACCACAGTACCAGTCGTGTTTACATCAAACGTGGCACCATTATCTACCCGCACGTCAGTATCGACGGTCAGAGCGCGGGCGGTTGTGTTTTGATAGCGGAAGGTGCCGGCCTGTACGGCCAGCAGCGAGTCGGCCCGCAGGTTGCCTGCGGTGGCGCTGCTCACCAATACGGTGCCGGGAAAGGTCGTCGCCCCGTTCGCGACGCCCGTTTTGAGCTGGGCATAAACGCGCAGGTCCTGGTTGGGTAGGGTGACGGTCTGGCCGCTGGCGGCGTTCAGCCACAGGTTGCGGTACTGGTTCAGCGTCAGCGAGCCCGCAACGGTGGGCACCGTGAAGCTGGTGCCACTGGTGTAGTATTCCACCGTGCCCCCGCCGTATTGAATAAACGAGCCAAAGTCGCCGCCGGGAAAAACGGCCGTGGTATTGGTGCTTGACGAACTCACCCGCAGGCGGCCCGAGCCGCCAACTTTGGAATCCGGCAAGGCCCCGAAGTTGTGGCCGGTGGTAGAGGCCACGTCCAGGGTCGAGCCGCGGTCAATGACCAGTGAGCCGGAATTAGCGGTATTAGCGATTACGTTTACCGTGTGATAAATTTTACCACTGGCTGAGCCAACGAAAACGGGGTTGCCAGGACCAGGAAAATTGGTTCCGGCAGTAGAGCCGGCAGGTACTGCGGCCCCGGTGTTGCTGGCCGTGCTCCAGGTGGTGTTGGCAGTCCAGTTGCCGTTCGTCCGGCTGTAGAAAGAGGTAATCGGTCCGAAAGCCGCTGGCTCGCCGGCGGTAAACTCGCCGTCGAAAGCATCAATAGCATTAATGCCGATAAAAGAAAGTGAACCGCCTATCGACATCCCGCTATTTGGGTAAGGCGTCCACGCCACGGGCTGGTAGCGACCCGGCACGTAGTTAGCCAGCGTGCCGGTCGCATCGGCGTTGGTCATCGTAAAGGATTCGTTGACCGAGCCGCTAGGAATAGGACCGAAGCCTACACTACGAACTTTCCAATAATAAGCCAGCGAGTTAGTAGTGCCCGTTATAAAAGGATTACGTTTGTTGGTAGGGCTTACACTTACCTGACCAAACTTATCAAGCGGTGCCGACGAGGCTAGTTGAAGGCCGATAGTAGCGGGTGCATATCTTGCCGTACTGCCTATTCCAGTGCCTACAGGGAAGGTAAAGGAATTGCCCTGACCATAGGTTTTTTGTAAACCCAAATCGCTCTGGTTACCAGCGGTCTGAATAAAACACGAGGTTGAGAAGCTATTGCCTGGGCCTAGAAATAATGCACTCTTATTAGAGCCGTCGCCTATAACATTAGTAAGTGACAGGCGGTTAGCGCCGATGGCCAGGATATTAGTGCTCGACATCGTTAGCGTGTTGGCGACGCTCATGTTGGCAGTGAGCGTGGCCGCAACGGTTCCGGTGGCCGCCGTGCTGTTTAGTTTCAGATTACCAAATACGCCCATACCATTGCCGCTGATAGTTTGACCGCCAGCGCCGGCCAGCACAATACTGCCCGAGCCGCCTCCACTCGAGTGCGAGGCCGAATTAATAAGGTTGCCCAGCACATTGATGGTTTTGCCGCCGTCGTTTAATACACCATTGAGCAACGACAAAGTAACGGGGGAAGGTGGTGAGTAGTAGGTCGTTACCGCACCTCCGAGCGTGAGCGTGCCCGCCGATTTGTTAATCGTCCAGTTATTGAACGTGCCGGTGCCGGTCGCGCCTACCCCCGACGTGGGCAGCGTAGCGGCCGTGCTGTTGCTGATAGTGCCGTTATTAAATAATTGCTGGTCTTGTCCCCCGCTGAATGTCGTCGTGTTCGCTCCTGTCAGGTAAGTGCAGCTCGCGCCAATGGTCAGGGTGCCTTGAATGGTGACGTTCAGGCCGGCTGCGTCGAAGGTTGTCGGGTTGGTATTGTCGAGTGTGAAGTTGTTGAGGACGGTTATCGGCTGCGAATTATTTGTGGCACCGGTAGTGAATTGCGAATTAATGCCAGCAAGTATAGCCTTGCTGGTAGTGCCGCCCGAAAGGGTGGGCTTTTTGATAGTAAGGTTCCAGAGAGGAGCCGTAGTTAGAATAGAAGCGTTAGTATTAGTATTAGGTAAACTAACTTCGATAGTACCGCCCGTCACAGTGGCATTGTTACTATTGATACCAATATGTAGTAGGCCGGTGCAGTTTGCCGGGTTCATGACCCGCAGGGTACCTCCCGACATGCGAAAGGCCTGGGTAAGGTATGGGATGGCAAAGCGCGCAAAAGTGGTTACCGTAGAGGTCCCGGCGTAGGTACCATTTGCCTCGAATACACCGCCCGTCATAGTAAAAGACCCCCGGTGAGTAGAAGACGTGCTCGAAGGACGAAATTTATCAACCAGGGTCGTGCCACCTTCAATCAGCATCTGGCCATCTTCACGGATAACCATAGCGTCTGGGGTTATGCTCGAGAAGCTGCCACCGCTGATGTGGTACGTACCATAGACTACTACCCCCGTCGCATTATCGTTAATGACGGTGGCACCCGCTATCCAAAGAGTAGGGTTGGTAGCTGAAGAACCGATATTAAACCCAATGCCTGCGGTATTACCATTGTGAATTTTGGGTAGTACAATATTGTTCCCCAGCTTTACTACCCCATTTATTAAGCTCAGCAGGTCGTTATCAACGGTCAAGTCATTTAAGCGCAAATGGCCTTGTGCCTTGTTGCCGATAGCGGAATTGTTTACTGCGGAAGTTACATTCAATTGTACCTGGCTGTCAGTTCCTTTGTTGACTTGTAGAATGTCGAGGTCGGTCGGGCCATTACAGGCAAAATTGTTGTTCGTATTACCGGTGAAGTTGAGGAGAGCCGTTTGCGCGTCGTTAGTGGTGCCGTTATGCAGGTTCACCGTGCCGTTGTTGACGAAGCTGCCCGACGCATTTATCGTATGGAATGTTTGCGTAGCCGGAGTATTAGCAGTCGCAGGAGTCACGGGTAGGGTCACCGCTGAAACCCCCAGAAATGTACCAGCTCCAATAGTGATATCGCTGAGCACGTTGAGCGTCCGGGCAACAGCTGCTTTGCCCAAAGTGAAGCTGACCAGCGGGGTAGTAACCGTGGTGTTCGTGCGAATCAGCGTCAGGCTGCCGTTCAGCGTCAGGTCGTTATCGAGTTGGGCCACGTAGGCCGTGGCCGTGGTATTGAGCAGGCGCAGGTTGTTGTAAGAGCCGGTAGTCGGGATAGGCAGGGCCGTGGGTCCCGCGGGCCAGTTGTAGAATTCGACGGTGCCCGTGTTGGCGTCGTCAAAATTGTTGTTCGTAACTGTTGGGAAATAAGGGTACCCGATGCGGAGCGTGCCCTGGCCAGCTAGGCTATTCAGGGTAGCGAACGTAGCGCTGGAAGAGGTCAAATCGAGCACCCCGCCCTTTTGCACTGTCACGTTGAGCCCGGTGGTGGTTATGGCGGTGGTTACCGTGACCACGAAGCTATTAGTGACGACTACGCTATAGCCAGTTGTCGGCACCTGCTGATTAATAGCAGTGGAGCCGGTCGGGTCAGTAGTCCAGGAACTGGCGCTGTTCCAGTTGCCGGTAGTGCCGCCGCCATTGAACGTATACAAGGTTTGGCCCACGGCCAAGTTGCCGCATAAAAACGCTAATAATCCAAGTAATAATGCTTTCATGGAGGGTAGTTCTAATGAAAAAGGACTCAGGAAATATTTTAGTTGACTTTACTGATAACGGGCAAAATTTCTCCTCTGCGAAGTTTGCACAATTAATTCAGTATAAAAAGCCGTTTCCCGCGTGTCGATGCTTATAGCGCAATTATCTTCTATTAGAAAAAATATTGCTTCACAAAGTGCAATAAACAGTGGAAAAACAAGTAGAATTTAATTAGTATTTTAACAAGATAAAATTTTTGAACCCAAAGTTCTGACAGCAGAGGCCGCCCACGAGCCGGGCACGTAGCCAGTGCGTGGCGAGCTGGCCACCCGGCAAAATTTTCGGGAGCTACTACCCTTACCCAATGCTGGCCAGCGGTTGGGTACTGACTGGCTCCAAGGCTTTTCAAAAAGAAACCCCTACCGGAAGCCAGTAGGGGTTTGCTTGGAAAGAGGGGGGTAGGGATGGGCCTACTCCTTAATCAGGCGCAGCACCTGGCGCAGGGCGGAGCCATCGGCCAGCTTACCGGCAACGAGCACTTGGTAAGTGCCGCTGGCCAGGGACGTCAGGTCCAGCAGCTGGGGTAGGCCCCCGGCCTGGGTCGTGGTCAGTACCTGGCGGCCGATGGCATCGAGCACCACTACCTGGTAGGAGGCCGAGGCTGGCAGAGCACTCAAGTCGAGCGAGGTGCTGCTAGTAGCCGGGTTGGGATAAATACTCAGCGCTACGGCAGCTGGCTTGGTGAAGCTCACGGCGCGCACCGGCGAGTAGGCGGCCGCACCGTTGAGGTCGAGCTGCCGCAGGCGGTAGTACACCGGGCCTTGCGCCCGAGCACCAACTCCCGCGTCGGTGAAGGTGTAAGCGGTAGCCGAAACGCTGGTGCCCTGGGCCGCTACCCCGCCGATTTTAGCGAAGGCCACTCCGTCAACGCTGCGCTCGATGTCAAACGAGGCGCTGTTCACTTCCGAGGCCGTGTTCCAGCTCAGCAGCGCGTCGCGGTTCTGCACGGCCTGGGCCGTGAAGGCCGTCAGCACTACCGGCAGCGGGTTGGCCCCGATGGTGAACGTCACCGGCTGGGTGCTGATGCCGCCGTTGCTGTCGGTGGTCGTGACGTTGACGCTGTAGGTGCGGGCCGTCGGGTTATTCACCAGGCCGGTAGCGCTCACGTCGCTCACGTAAATCTGGCCGGTAATCGGGTTTAGCGAGACGCCGGCCGGCAGCGTATTGCCCGCGTTGCCGCTGGGGCCGGTGCTGGCGAGCACCGCGTTGGTGCCGCCCAGGAGCAGGCCGTTGGAGGCCTTGGCCAGCAGGTTGCCCGTAGCATCGTACACGAGGCCGGCGGCGGTGTAGGTGGCCGTATTGGGGTCCACTACCGCGGCCAGCACGTCATTGACCATATACTTATTGGCTCCGCCCTTCGCCGAGTTATAGGTGGCGTAAGCAGCGGCCTGGTCCTGCGCCATTGGGATGGTATATAGGGCCGGCGGCGAAGCCGCCCCGCCGTCGTCGGTGGCGACATAGGAGAACGTCGCGTTGCCTACGAAGCCGGGGGTAGGCACGAAGCTCAGGCCGCTGGCCGTCACCGTCGTGTTGTTCGTCACGGCCGAGCCGTTGTAGTACAGTGTGCCGCCCTGGGTAGGCGCTATGGTCACGGTATAGGAATCAATTTTGCCATCCACGTCCGTGGCCAGGAGCGGCGAGAGGGGTAGGGACAGCGCGTTGTTAGCGCGGGCCCCGCGCAGGGTGTTCCAGATATTCTCCGCTACCGGAGCCTGGTTGGCTGGGGCGGTGGTCAGCGAGGTTGTATTATTTTTGGTATTATCAGCTCCACTAACCGGGTTAGTCGCGGTTTCTCCCGCCGAGGTGATGTTGGTGCTGAGGGCTAGGTTTCCCGTGGTCGGCATCACGACTGAGAAGGTATTCACGACCGCGTTGGCCGCGCCCGGTGCCTGGCCAAAAGGAATATTCCAGGTGATGGTATTGTTAGCGCTAGCATACGAGCCACCTACGAAGCTGCCCGATACCGGTGCTACCCCGGCCGGCAGCGTCACCGTTTGGACGGTCGAGTTCGGATTCTGCGAGGGGCCGTTGTTGACCGTCGTGGCCGCGTAGGTAACGGTCGTGCCGGGCTGGGCCGTGGCCGGACCGTTCAGGGCCGCCACTACGTCCACGTTCGAGGTAATGGTTACGAAGGAGTTGGAGCGGTTTGCGCGCGGCCCATTGTCGGTAGTGGCCGAAGTGATTTCCGAGATAGCCTGCACGTCGTTGGCCGGGGCCGGGAAGGAAATCGAGTAGGAATTGCTATTAAGGCTGGCCGGCAGGGTAGCAAAGGGGGCAAAAGTCAGCAGGCCCGTCGTCTGGTTATACGTAGCTCCGGCCGGCAGGCCGTTGCTGGTGCCGCCGAAGGTAATGATATTGCCCGCCTGGGTACCCTTCACGCCGGTGCCACCTCCGCTGCCCGTGCCGTTGAGCACGAGGTCGTTGACTGACAGGCCGGTGGGCAGGTTCACGGTGCCCACCACGCTCACGGCCGGGCTACTACCCGCGTTACGGTACGCTGCGGTATAGTTGAGCTGCGTGCCGGCCGGTACCGTGGTCGGCGAGTTGCTTGGATTAAGCGAAAGGCTCGTAACCAGGTCGGCCACATCCGAAGTAATCGGGATGACGCTGGTTGTCAGGGCGGCCGTGTTGTTGGCGGCTACCTGGTCGGTGCTGGTGCTCGTTACCGCGGCAGTAGCTAGTATCAGCCCGTTGCTGACGGCGGCATCGCCGATGGCAGTGGCGCTGGGCATGGTAAAGGTCACGAAGTTGACGGTGCTGCCGCCGGGCGTGAGGGTGCCCTTCGTCGCGAATGTGACCAGACCGGTCGAACTGTTGTAGGTAGCCGAGCCGCCGGTGCCAAGGTCCACATTAGCCAGGCCCCTGGGCAGTTGCAGCGTGGGCGCGACGCCGGTAGCCGTGGTCGGACCGTTGTTGGTCGTTGTCAGGATGTAGGTAATCGGGTTGCCGATGACCGTCGTGGCCGGACCAGTCACGCTCACGGCCAGGTCGGCGTTGGGCGTTACGGTTGTCAGCTGGGTAGCCGAATTGTTGGTGGCTACCCCGTCGCTGGTCAGGCCGGCGATGGTGCTCGTCACCAGGAAATTCTGGGCCGGAGCCGTCAGCCCGATGGTATAGGTCTGGGTAGTGCCCACCGCGTCGGCGAGCAGGCCGGGGAAAGTAAGCAGGCCGCTGCCGCTGTCATAGGTCGCGCTCCCTACCGCATTGCCGCTGGCATCAGCGATAGTTACGCCGCTGAGGCCGGCCGGCAGCTGGGCCGTTTCGGTCACGGTCGCCGCGTCGTTGGTGCCGCTGTTAGTGAAGCGCACCACGTAGGTAGCCGCCAGGCCCGCTACCGTGCTGCTCGGGCCGCTGACGCTGGTGGTCAGGTCGGGCTTGGTGCGCACGCGCACGGCCACCGAGGCCACGTTATCGGCCGGCACGGGGTCCGTGAAGTTGGTGGTTTGCACCGAGGCCGTGGCCAGCAGCTGGCCGCCGTTGCCCACCGCCGCCGGGACCGTCACGGCAATGGCATCGTAGGTAGTGACATCGCCGGCCGCCTGGGTCACGCTGTAATAGGTCAGCAGGCCCGAAGCAGGGTTGTAGATTGTGGTGCCCGCCGTGTTGGCATAGCTGAGGTTGCCATTTACTATCGTGGGAGTAGCGCTACCCACATTCAAGGTGGCGGCGGTCAGGCCCGGCAACAGCTGCACCTGCTCCACTACCGTGGCCGAGGCCGTGGCAGCTTTATAGCCCCTATTAAACGATTTCACCGTGTAGGTAATCGTCGAGGCCGCATCCACCATCGTTGCCGGAGTAGTTGTCGCCCCCACGGTCGCCTGGATGGTCGTGGCTTCATTCGACAGCGCCGCAACCGTGCTCACCGCGATGCTGGTGCCAGTGGCCCCAGCGTTGAGGTGAGCCGTGTTATTCGCCGTGTTCGTCTCCGTCCCCGAAGCAGTTGTCACCGTAGCCGTGGGCGCGAAAGCGGCCGCCGGAGCCAGGAAGCTGATGCTATTAGTGATAGTCTGGCCGCTGGGCACGTTAGCCAGCGCGGGGAAGCTGACCGTTCCAACGCCGCCGCTGAACGAGTACATGCCGCCGTTGGTCATGTAGATGCTGCCCGCCAGCGTAGCTGCTGAGGGGATGCTAACTGTTTGCGTGGCGTTGCCAGCCGTGTTGGGGCCGTTGTTGGTCGTCGTCACGTAGAGCACAACGGGCGAGCCATTCACCGCCGCGGGCGGGCCGCTGAGCGTGGTCGTCAGGTCAAACTGCGTTGGCATAGTGGCCGACGCCGAGTTGTTAGCCGTCAGGCCGGCCTCGCTGGTCGTGGTGCTGATGCTGGCCGTAGCCGTCAGCGGGGCCACGGGCGCACCCGTTACCGGGTAGCTGATGGTTGAGGTCAGCGTGGTCCCCGACGTCAGGGTCGCGGGCGGAGCCGGATACGTAACTAGGCCCGTAGTAGCGTTGTAGCTGGCCCCCACGGCATCGCCGCCGTAGGTGAGGCTGGTGGCGGTCAGGCCGGCCGGCAGCTGCACCGAGCGCACGATGCCAGCGGCATCCTGCGGACCGTTATTTCTGAAATTCACGGTGAAGGTCTGCGTCGTCGTCGTGGCGGCCGCCGTGATAGTCGCGGCCACGTCGGCCGTGGTCACGGTGCTCAGGGTCAGGATTGCCTGGTCGGGCGCGATGTTGGTGCCCTGCGAAGCCGAGAGGGTATTGGCCGTCAGGGCCAGGGTAGTGCTCAACGTAGTCGGAGCCGTGAAGGCAAAGCTGACCAGGCTGCTCGCCTTGTTATCCAGCGCCACAGTGCCGAAGTTAATGGTCGTAATGGCGGTGGCCCCGCTGCCCGTCGTGGTGAAGCTGGCAGCATAGCGGGCTATCAAGTCGTTGCGCTGGGTCAGGCTCAGGCTGGCACCGGTGGGTAGGGTCACCGACCGGGCTATGTCCGAAGCGGAGGCGGGGCCTTCGTTGGTGAACGTAGCCACGTAGGTGCCCGTGCTCTGGCCCGCGTTAAGGGTAGTCGGGCCGGTCAGGCTCACCGTCACGTCGGCTACCATCAGGGCGAGGTTACCCGAGAATTCCGAAGTGCCCGTGCCGCCCAGGGTCGCCGTGCTGGTCAGAATGGCCGAGTTGCTTTGCAGCGCCGCTACCTGGGCGGCCGTCAGGCTGCTCAGCGGAATGGTTGCCGTGAAAGTGTTGGTGTTATCAGTTCCCTGGCTCAGGCCGTTGATGTTGCCGGGTCCGTAAGTGGTGGCGGCCCCAGTCACCACGTTGCCCGTGGTGCCCACAGCCGTGCCCTGGGTGAAGCTGGCCAGGTAGCTGGTGCCTTCCCCAAAATTTGTTGGGTCAGCGGCGGCCAGGTAGAGCTCTACCAGTGCGCTGGGGCGGGCGTAGCCGGTTACAACCAGGTTGGTGCCGCTCACGGTGGCCGTGTTCAGCACCGGAAAGTTGAGTAGATTATTAGCCCCGGTGCGGGTGCCGGCCGCGTTCAGCGTCACGCCGTCGCCGTTGGTCGTGGTGCCATTCGTCAAATCAATGCCCAGGCCGGTGTTGCTATCGAAGCTATTCTGGCTGAAAACGTTGTTGCTAGTGCCGCTCTGCGCCACAATGCCCCCGGCGCTGGCGCGCGTCGAACTGCGGATAACGTTGGTTTTGATACTATTGCCGGTAGCGCCGCTGAGGATACTCACGTTGGCCCCGTTGCCATAAAGCGTATTGCCGGCCACCGTGAGGCCGGTAGCCGTGCCATTGACCAGCACACCGCTGCTGGCGGCGGCCGAGCCGGTTACGCCCAGGTTCAGCAGGGATTCGTTGGTGCCCGAAAAAGCCAGGCCGGTGAAGTTGTTAAGAGTAACGATTACCTCCGGCCCGGTCGATTCGGCCCCCGCTGCCGTGGAGGGGGCATTGGTGCTACCCGTCGAGTTGGTTTGCGTGCTGCCATCAATGGCCGTTAAGGGGCCGCTAATGGTGGGTAGTGCCGATGCCAGGGTAATGCTGGCCGCCGTGCCGCCAGGAGTAGTAGCAAAGCCGCTGGTTAGGTTGGCCACCTGCCCGGCCACGGCCTGGCCGTTCGGAATCATGAAAATGCTGGTCTCTACACCCGTCGCCAGGGCCCTGGCGGTGCCCGTGCTACTGGTGTACACCTGCGCCAGCGCGGCCTCACTGCCCAGCGCGTTGCTGTTGAGGATAAACTGCCGTAACGAGCCCTGGCCCGCATCATTGGCATTTACCACCAAGTCGAAGTTGTAGCCAAAATCCACGCCCAGTGCTGGAGCTTTCGCAGCGGAGAGGGTAACGCTCGAAATACTTTCCACGGCAGTGGTCGGGCTGAACGTGCCCAGGGTCAAGCCGCTAATGTTAGCCGCCGCATCCGTGCCTGTGGGATTTTCGCCACCTACCCGGTTGGGGTCGGCTACCGTGCCACTGGTCGGCGTTGCATTAACAGTGGTGCGGAACGTTTGCACCGCAACCTGGCCGCTGGTGAAGCCGGGCTGCATAGAGGCGTTGCCCGTAGATATAGCTCCGCTACGGCTGGAAGTTACCGAGCTGTTCACTACCCGCACGGTGTACGAGTTGCCGGGGGTCAGGCTCAAAAAGTTGTAGCTGCCGTCGCTGGCGGTAAGCGTGGCCTGGTTGAAGGTCGCGGTTGCGCCCGAGCCGTTGTACAGCTCTACGCGCGCGCCGGGTCGGCCTACGCCGCTGCTGGTAGCGCGGCTTCGGCCAGCCCCGCCGCCGTAGTTCACATCCTCAAATACTACCCCCGAGATGCTGGGCTGGAAGGTAACCGGCGTGGGAGACATAGCATCGACGGCGTTGCCGCCGGAAGAAATGCGGGAGGCCGGGTAGTCAGTGGAATTAGTAGACTGGTCATTCGCCACCAAATCGTTGGGCGAAAGCAGGGTTGTGCCGTTGCTGGCCAGCCGGTAGCCGCTGTTAGGGCTGGCCGAGGTGCTGGTAGCATACGCCGTATTATTCTGGGCAGTAGTAGGTACGTTGCCCGCGGCCGAATATGTTACGCGCGCCGTGAAAGTGACAACGGCCTCCTGGTCGGGCGTTAAAGCCTGCGTGCCCGTAAGTAAGCTGGCGTTGCTGCTGCCGTTAAAGGCGGGGTTGGGTGCCAGCGTCGGGGCTGCCGCGCTGCCGTTGGCAACGTTCGTCACCGTCGGGGGGGTAGTAATCGTGATGCTGCTGGCCGTGGGAAAGGCCTGCCCGACAAAATCGCTCACCTGCACGTTGGCATCGGTGGTAGTGTAAGTGTTGCGAACGCGGATATTATACGTTACGTCAAAGGAGGTAGTGCTGATAGCCACCACGTTGACGGCCTCCTTGGTCACATCGATGCGCTGGCCGGGGTTGATGCAGCTGGCCCCGTCGCTCACGCTGGCGGGGTCAATTGAGCTGATGAGCGTGTAAACGCCCGTCGTCGTGTTTACCTGGTAGAAGTTGGCTGAGCTGGCCGTACCTACCGTGCCGTTGATGTAGGTAAACAAGTTGCCGGCAATGTCGAAAAATACCGTGCCCACGGCGTTGGCCGGATTTGCATTGGCGGCGGGGGAAGCAACGATAAGCGTAACGTTGCCCGTACCGGGGTCAACTCGATAAAGCGACCCGTTGAAGTTGGCCGCGTACAATAGTCCGTCAATGGGATTGAGGGCAAAGTCGTAGAAAGTAGGGTTGCCCGACAGCGGCACCGACGTTGCGACGGTTGGGGTCGCACCGCCTACTACCAGCTTATACAAATTGTAGTCGGCCGTGCCGGCCGTATTCTGCGCGCTGAAGTAATAGTTACCGAGCTTGTCGAAGCTGCCGCTGGCCACCGTAATCCCGAGGTTGGTAGCAGCGCCGCTCACTTTAATGGCGGTAGGGCTAACCTGCACAATGCCGCCCAGCCCGATTTTGTATAGGTAAATAGCGGCATTATTGTTAGCGCCAGCGGCACCAGGGGTGGTAATGGCGTACATATACCCATCGGCCGGGTTATACGCCAAGCCATTGAGCAGCACGCCCAGGTCGTTGGAAGTGCCGCCTACTATGTTCAAGGGCGTGGTAGTGTAAGAAGCCGGGTTAGAGCGGTCGACTTTGAACAGCGATGAGGTAGTACCTACTTGCCGAATCTGATAGAAAGTGCCGTCGCAGGAAAAGGATGTGCCTTGCGCCAACGCATTACCCGGCCATAGCAGCGCGGCCCAGGCCAGCAGCAAGCCGATGGAACGTAAGAATGGTTTCATAGGAAACTAATTAAATGAATAAAGAAAAAGTGGCGAAAGGGAGATGGCATGCCCAAGGCGCTCCGTCCGAGTGATTTTCGGAGACGGCCGCTGCCCTGTGCGGGCGGCCAATGAGTAGGGGTAGTACTAGGGGCAGGCAAAAAACAAATTGAGAAGCAGCGTAAAGAGGGTAAAAACAAGAAAGTGAAAATGAACTGACAATCTTATTCCTCCGACTAAACGCAACAAATATAATTTACGGATTCTCGGTGTAGCACAAAAACGCCCTGTCCTTCTATGAGCGAGGCTTATTTCTAGTTGAAAGGGATAAAACGCCCTTCAAATGGCTTTGAGCCACATTTTTTAATTCTACTGGCTTGATAAAAGATAAAATCACCTTACAAGAATTATTTTAATTAATTTTTCATAATGGAAAAACTATAAAACTAAACAAAAAATGAATGTAAAATTTTAGAAGAAATTTTCGCACATTAGGTGAGGGCCAAATTGAATAAATTTATTTTTCAAGAAAAAATAGAATTTATCCGCGTTCTCGTGTTTAGCTTTACCACTGCGGGGCGTAAAAAGCACGTAGCAGGATAAGCGCCGATGCTTAGGTGTCCCGACGGCTTTTCCTGGTGTTGGCCTGTGCCAGGCACGTCCGGGCATAAGCCGTGCTATGTAACCGCCGCGTTTCTTCACACTTTCCCCTCCTGCCTGCCCTATGCGCTCTCCCTTTTCCACCTGGCTGCTGAGCGGCTTGCTAGCTGCCGCCGCGCCCGCCCTGGCTGCTACCCCCCCCACCACCGTGCTGAGCCCGGCCGCCGCCGCCGGGCAGTTCGTGCAGGTGTGCCGCGCCCGCCTCGACCTCACGGCCGAGCAACGCACTTCCCTCACCGCTTACCTGGACCAGGAAATCAACTACCTGGCGGTGCAGGCCGCCAATCACCCGGCCGCCGAAGTAGCCGCCGAGCTGCCCGCTGAGCGCACGCAGTTTCAGCTGGTAGCCAGCCACCTGCTCTCGCCCGAGCAACTGCGGCAGTTCCGCGAGCTGGAGGCTACCTCCAAGGTGCGCGCCTACCTGCGCCAGATGTCGCTGGGCGAGTGATTAAGTTAAGAGTTGAGAATTAAGAGTTAAGAATTAAAAAGGGGGCTTGCCGACGTTCTCAACCGTCGGCAAGCCCCCTTTTTAATTCTTAACTCTTAATTCTCAACTCTCAACTCACTACTCCCCGGCCGCTGGCCTCCACCATTGCCCGGATGGGCTCGTTGAGCCCTGCGGCATCGCTGAGCTCTTCGAGGGTCAGGTGCAGGCGGTACTTCCAGAAGTGCTGGGGGTTGCTGGGCACGTTGATTTGCTCGTCGTGCGGGTTGGGGCGGCGCAGCTGCGTGTCCATACCCAGGAAGTCCTGGAGCGGGAAAATGGCCCACATGGCCGGGGAATGGAGGTGCTGGTTGAGCACTTCGCGCACCACCCAGGGCTCGCAGTAGTAGGGCGCGAGCTGGCGCCAGTGGCCCAGCATGGTTTCGTAGTAGCGCTGGGTGCGCACGTGGTCCTCTTCCCACCAGCCGCGTAGGGTGCTCATGTCGTGGCTGCCGGTGGTCACCACCGAGAGGTAGGGCGCGTCGTTGGGGTGGCCAAACTCGGTGGCGGGGTTCGAGGGCATCCGCTGGATATTCAGGCCCAGAATGCCGAGCTGGTGCATGACGCCGGGCACCGAAGCGGGCACCATGCCCAGGTCCTCGCCGCAGATGAGCATGTCGGTGGCGTAGCGCACGGCGGGCAGCTTGATGAGCCCCTGCTCGCGCCAGAACTCGTCGTTGCGGCGGAAAAAGAAGTCCACGTAGATGTCGTCGTAGAGCCGGCGCCGGCTCTCATCATCGGCCAGCTCGGCGAAGCTGGCCGTCTTGTTGAGCGTGATGCGCGGATGGTAGAAGTCGTTGCCAGCAGGCAGGAAAAGTACTTCATTCACAAAGTGATACAAGCCGGGCTGCACGCGCCGCAGGAAGTCGGCGCGCGCGGGCTGAGCGGCAATTTGCGCAGCGGTATATGACTCGATTTGGCGCTGGCTGGCCACCGCGGGCCGGAGCTGAATGGCGCCGTACTGGTCGGCCACCATAAACTCGTCGAACACGGCCTGGGCGTCGTCGCCGAAGGTTTGCTCCAGCAGGTGCCAGCGAATGTAGGGCTCGCACAACCGGCCGTAGTCGAACCAGCCCAGGCGGCGCTGCACCTCGTCGCGGTGCAGGGGTAGGGCCGGCGAAAAGTGACCCAGCAGGCCCTGCACCGAGTTTTCGGGCATTTCCCAGATGCGGAAGAAGCCCAGAATGTGGTCGATGCGCAGCGCGTCGAAGTAGCGGGCCAGGTGGCTCAGGCGCTCGCGCCACCACTGGTAGTCGTCCTGGGCCATGCGCGCCCAGTCGTAGGTCGGGAAGCGCCAGTTCTGGCCGGTGGTCGAGAAGTCGTCGGGCGGCGCGCCGGCCTGCTGGTCGAGGTGAAACAGCTCGGGCCGGGTCCAGGCGTCCACCGAGTGGCGGTAGATGCCGATGGGCAGGTCGCCCTTGAGCACTACCCCCCGGCGGCGGCCGTAGTCCACGGCGGCGCGCAGCTGGTGGTCGAGGTGAAACTGGGTGAAGAAGTGCAGGCCAAACTCGTCGAAGTCGGGCGCGCTTTCGGCCGTCAGCTGGTCAAGGTCGCGCGGCGTGCGGAACTCCGTGGGCCACTGGTGGTAGTCGGCGGTGCCGAAACGTTCGCGCAGGGCCGAAAACGCCGCGTAGGGAATCAGCCAAGCGGCCTGCTCGGCGCGGAATTTCTGGAACTCGGGGTCGGCCAGGAATTTCTTCTTCTCCTGCTGATACAAGAGCTTGAGAAACTTCCACTTGGCGTTCATCACGGGCTCGTAGTCCACGAAGTCCTTGGCGTTCAGCTCCTCGCGCAGCCTGGCCAGCTCGGCGCGGGCGACCTTATCCTTCAGCTCGGCAATGCCGTTGAGGTGCAGGTACTGCGGGTGCAGCGCAAACACCGAGATGGCGGCGTAGGGGTAGGAATCGACCCAGGTGTGGGTAGCCGTAGTGTCGTTGATGGGCAGAATCTGCACCAGGTTGAGGCCCGTCTTTTCGGCCCAGTCGATGAGCAGCTTCAGGTCCGAAAACTCGCCCACGCCCAGGCCTTTCTCGCTGCGCAGCGAGAACACGGGCATGGCCACGCCGGCCCCGCGCCAGGGCCGGGCCGCGTAGCGAAAGCCCTCGTCGTGCAGGGCCGTGAGCGTGCCGGGCGCGGCCGTGCCGGCGGGCAGCACCCGGTCGTCGCCGGTTTCGAGCTGCACCACCGCGTGCCGGCTGGGGTCCCAGAAGCCGTATTTGTAGCGCAGCTCGGCGGCCGGGTTTTTCAGCGTCAGCTCGGCCTGCCAGGTGGGGTAGGCGGCATCCGACAGAATGAATGGGTGAGTATTGTCCCAGCCGCCCAGGGCCGGGTCCGAGCCCAGCACGCACACCTGGTGGTGCGGGTCCACGCGCGGGGCGGCCAGCCCAAAGCGCACGGTAGCCGGCGCGGCTTTTTTGCCCTTGCCGGCCGGCGCGGGGGTAGCGCTGCCGCTGCCGGGCGCGTGGCCGGGCCGGCGAAACAGCGCCTTGGTGAAGGCCGCCGTGAACAGCTCGTTATCAGCCTCGGCCGGGGCGCGCCAGAAGTCGCGCACTTCCTGGTGGGCGTAGGCCGGGCCGGTGGGCAGGGGTAGGGCGCGGTTGTCGCCCCACTCCCACACCACGCCGCCGCCCTCAAACAGCAGCACGTACTTATACAAAATGGCGGGGCCGGCACCGGCGGGCACGTCTATTTCGGCGCTCCAACGGGTGGTGGCCTCGTCGTAGTGCAGGGGCAGGGCGTCGGCCAGCTGCCAGTTGCCCAGGGCAGGTAGCGAACCGCACAGCACCAGGCGCTGGCCGTAGGTGGTGCGGTAGGGCAGGGAAAAACGAATAGTCATGAGGAGAGCCAAAATACTGGCCGCAAGATACTGCCCCGGCCGCCGGGCCGCCGCCGGGCCAACGGCCGGGCGGCATCCGCCGTATGCGCCAGCTATCTTGCCACACTTCCCGCGCCAGCCGCTGGCCACTAGCTTTCACCCCATGCGTTTTCTTCTACTGAGTGCCTTACTGAGTGCCAACCTGGCCGCCGTGGCCGGGCCTCCCGGCTACCACGCCCCGCGCCGCTTCCTTACCCCCGATAACCAGCCCTACCACCGCCTGCCGCTGCGCCTGAACGCGGGCGTCAACCTGGCTTATTATAACGGCGACCTCACCAACCGCCTCACCGACAACAGCTTCAAAGTGGGCCTCAACGTGGGCCTGGCCAAAACGCTGAGCCCGCACCTCACCTTCGCGCTCGACCTGAGCTACCTGCACCTGGCGGCCAAGGATATCTACCCCCAGCGGGGCTACGCGTTTAGCAGCAACAACGCGCTGCTGACCACGCTCCTGCGCTACAACTTATTTGCCGATAAGAGCATGCTCATCGGCCCCAAGCACAAGGAAGTGCCGGTGCTGGTGTTTCTCAGCGCGGGGGTCGGGGCCACGCTGTTCAACCCCAGCGCGAGCCGGTATGGCATTGCGCTGCTTCCCGAAGGGAACAATACTTATCCTGGCCTGGCGGCCGTGCTGCCCGTGGGCGGCGGCGTCACGCTGCGGGCCAGCCCGCGCCTGGCGTTCACGGCCGAGGCGCTCTACTTCTTCACCACCACCGACCTGCTCGATGACGTGAGCCAGCGCGGCAACCCCGGCTCGACCGACAATTTCGCTACCCTCACGCTCAAAGTGGAGTACAGCCTGAGCAAAGCCAAAGGGAAACTGCTCATCCACAATGACTAAAAGCGTGTGCGGTAAGCTTGAGCTGGCCGTGGAAGTGGAAGGTAGGCCTTGGCCTGCCGGGCGTAAAGGCGCGTGGGTGCCGCGGCGGCCAGCTCAAGCTTACCGCACCTCTCACCCGGCCAGCTCAAGCTTACCCCACCCGCGCTACTTGCCCGTGAGGTAGTCGGCGGCCATAGTGGCCAGCGTTTTCACGCCCAGCGGAAAGGCGTTTTCATCTATCCTGAAGCCGGCGGTGTGGTGGTCGGCCACGGTGGCGGGGTCGGTGCCGGGCGTCATGCCGCCCAGGAAGAAGAACAGGCCGGGCACTTTCTCCTGGTAGCAGGCGAAGTCCTCGGCCCCGGTCACGGCTTTTATCTCGGTCACGTTGGCAACGCCGGCCGTGCGCTGGAGGGTAGGGAGCATGCGGGCCGTGAGGGCGGGGTCGTTATAGGTAACGGGCACGTAGGGCTCGATGGTGACTTCGGCCGTCGCGCCGTTGGCGGCCGCGATGCCGGTGGCCGTGCGCTTGATGGCCGCCCAGATTTGCTCCTGCGTTTTGGGGCTGAACGCCCGGATGGTGCCGCTGAGCGTGGCATCGGGCGGAATGATGTTGTAGCGCACGCCGGCCTGCAAGGTGCCCACCGTCACCACGGCGGCGTCCTGGGTCAGGTCAATCTGCCGGCTCACGATGGTTTGCAGGGCCGTGACAATCTCGGCCAGCGTCACCACCGGGTCCACGCTGGCCCAGGGCTTGGCCCCGTGCGCGCCCCTACCCAGCACTTTCACCGTGAAGCGGTCGGAGCTGGCCATTTCGCCACCGGGGCGGTATTTCAAAGTGCCCACCGGAGTCAAGGCATTGATGTGCAGCCCAAACACGGCATCCACCTTGGGCTTATCGAGCACGCCATCCTCCACCATGAGCTTGGCCCCGCCCACCACGCCGGGCAGCGACCCTTCTTCGGCGGGCTGAAAGATAAACTTGACGGTGCCGGGCAGGTCCTTCTTCACCTGGCTCAGCACCTCGGCCGCGCCCAGCAGCATGGCCACGTGGGTGTCGTGGCCGCAGGCGTGCATCACTCCCACGGGCTGGCCCAGGTACACGGTCTTGACGGTGCTGGCAAAGGCCAGGCCGCTGGTTTCGGTGAGGGGTAGGGCGTCCATGTCGGCGCGCAAGGCCACGACGCGGCCGGGCTTGCCCCCCTTCAGAATGCCCACCACGCCGGTGCGGGCCACGCCGGTTTGCACCTCCAGGCCCAGGCGCTTCAGCTCGGTGGCGATGAGGGCGGCGGTGCGGGTTTCCTCGTTGCCCAGCTCGGGGTGCTCGTGAATGTCGCGCCGCCAGGCCACCACTTTGAGCTGCTCGGTGGCGGCGAGCTGCGCGATGCGGGCATCGAGGGCGGCGTTTTGGGCGTGGGCGGCGGGGGCGGCCAGGGCCAGCCCAAGGCCGGCCAGCAAGAGGGGGGTAGCGTTTTTCATGGCCTCCAAGGTACTGCCCGGCCCCGCTTTGCCGCCCCGGCCGGCCGCGGCCCCGGCTTCAACGCGCCCGCCGCCCCGCTGGCCTTGGCCGGCTGGCGCGGCGGGGCGTACTTTTGCCTTCTTACCCCCGGCCCGTTTTAACTCCGTAGCGCCATGCACGTTTCCGCTTCTTCCGCGCCGCCCGCCGTCGCTTCTTCGGTGGTGGCCGCTCGCCCCTCCCTGCGCGCGCGCTGGGCCGAAGAGCTGGCAATGCCGGCCAACCGCCGGAGCTGGCTGCTGCTGCTGGTGCTGCTGTTTGGGGGGCTGGTGCCGCTGGTGCCAGGCTTCTTTCAACACATTCAGCAGCGGTCCGGTGGGCTGCTGCTGCCCGACCCGCTGCTGCGCCTGCTGCCCCACCACGACGTGGGCACCCTCATTTTCGTGCTCATGTACGGGGCGGTGGTGGTGGGCGTGGGCTGGCTGCTGGTCCACCCCCGGCTGTTTTTGCGCGGCCTCTGGGCGCTGTTGCTGCTGCTGCTCATGCGGATGCTCACCATCTGGCTGGTGCCGCTGGTGCCGCCCCTGGACATTCTGCCCCTGTCCGACCCGCTGCTGGCCCGGCTCTTTCACACCAGCCCCAGCGAGGCCATTACCAAGGACCTGTTTTTTTCGGGCCACACCTCCACGGTGGCCCTGCTGGCCCTGGCGGCGCGCGGCTGGTGGCGGCGCGGCCTGGCCGTGCTGATGGTGCTGGTGGGCGTGCTGGTGCTGGTGCAGCGCGTGCATTATACCTACGACGTGCTGGCCGCCCCGCTTTTTGCCTGGCTGGCCTACTGGGTGGCGGCCTTCCTGACGCGGCGCGCCACCAACGGGCCGGCCTAGCTGCGGGTCGCCGGCTGCGGTAAGCCGCCCTCCGCATCCTGTTGGCCCCTGGCATCCGGCCGCCACACCCACGCAGCCCTGCCGGGCGGGGGTAGGCCCCGCATCCTGCTGCTCGCCTCTGTTGGCAGCAGGGGTAAAGCTGTTGGCGGCGCGAACAACCTTACCCCTGGCGCGAACAACCTCGCTTCCGGCGCAAACAACCTCGCTCCCGGCGCGAACAACCTTATCCCCGCTGCCAACAGCCTTACTCCCGACGGGGGTAAGGCTGTTCGCGTTACCAATAACCTCGTCCTCGCCGCGGACAAAGGTCAGCCGGCCGGGCAGGCAAACGGCCGGCCGGCTGACAACCAGCCGGCTGAATAGGAGAAAGCCAGGAAAATGCTGGAATGATAGAATAATGACGAGTTGATGAAGGGATTTATGCCGGAGCTTACTTTACCTTTCGCCCTGCGGGGCTTTCAGGTGCAAGCCCGCTCCTAGCTGGCGGGGTGCCAGGTTATTCCTTTTCTTCTATCAACCCACCAAATGACGCGACCCCAGACTATTGCTACCAATTACAGCGGCTACATCGACCAGGACTTTATTGACCTAGGCGAAAACATTCTGGCCGGCGTGGCTGCCAACGCCAGCTACGACAAGCCCCCGCAACCCCTGGCCGAGTTGAAGGGCCTGCTCGGCCAGCTGGCCGAAGCCGCCAAGGCCATGAAGACCGGCCTCAAGGCCGCCACCCAGCAGCGCGACTACCTGCGCGCCCAGGCCGAGGCTGCCTTCAAGGCCCTGAGTGCCTACGCCACCGGCGCTACCCCCGCCCGCCCCGACCTGTGGGCCGCCGCTAACTTCCCGCTCACCAAGGCCGAAACCACGCCGCGCCAAACCAGCCTGCCCATCACGGGCCTGGCCCTGCTCGACGGCCCCAGCCCCCGCACCCTCACGGCCAGCGTCGATATCCAGGCCGGCATGTATGCCTACGCCTGGCGCGTCTTCCCCAAAGACACGGCCCCCGAAGACCTGGCCGCTGGCTACTGCTACCGCTTCTGCCTCACCCGCGAGCCCAAGGTCCTCCTCGATGCCCTCGACAGCGGCACGGCCTACGGTGTGGAGTGCGCCGCCTGGAACAACACCGGCCCCTTGCAGTGGAGCACGGCCGCGTTCCGCATCGTGCAGTAGGGGTAGGTGGTGGCTCGTCTGTCCGTCCGGCCAGCGCCCGGTTGCCTCGCGGCGGCCGGGCGTTTTGGTGGGCGGCCGGGTGGGGCCGTTGGGGTCGGCCTGGGGCAGTGCTAGAGCCTGCTTGGAATCGTTTTGGCTTGTTTAGGCTATAGGGAAAGTGAGAAAAGTACCCTGCATCTGGCGCTCATAAGCACCTTTCTTCTAAGGATATCGTGGCTGTTTCTCATCGGTCGATGGGGCTGGCCCGGAGTGCCGTCCTTATTCCCTCTGTTGTTCGCTATGAAAAGAACCACTACCGCCACCGGGCGGGCGGCCCGTGCGGGCTGGCCGCCCGCCGGCGTGTACGTGGTGCGCAGCGGCACCCGCGCCGTGCGCCTCACGGTGGAGTAAGTGCCCACAGCGAAGAAGCCAAAGACCAGATAGCCCGGCCGCCGCGAGGTGGCTGGGCTGTTGGCGTAGCGGGTGGGCTACCCCGGCTCTTCTTCCTGGACCACGGCGGCGGCCACCGGCGAGGCCACCGCCGTGGCCAGGTCCTGGCCATACCAGCCGCCCCGCAGGTACCAGATGCCCGCCACCAGCGAGATGCAGACGTTGGCCACCACGAACGACCACCAGATGCCCCGAAAGCCCAGCGCCGTGTGGTGCGACAAGTACCAGGCCACCGGAAACTGGATGACCCAGCTGCCGGTAATGGTCAGCAGCATGGCCGAAAAGGTGTTCCCTACCCCCCGAAAGGCCCCCGACACCGTTTGCTGCACCCCCGCGAAGCAGAGGCTGCCCGCCGCGATGCGCACAAAGCCCACCGCCTCGGCGGCCACGCGCGCATCGCCCCTGATAAAGAAGCCTACCAGCGGCTTAGCCACCAGCCAGATGGTGCCGCCCAGGGCCAGCAGCGTGACGAAGCTCACGCCCAGCGCGTAGTTGGCCGTGCGCAGGGCGCGGGGCAGGTTGCGCGCCCCCACGTTCTGGGCCACCAGCGTGGAGCAGGCCAGCGAGATGCCGAGCGCCGGGATGATAGCCAGCGCCACGATGCGCGAGCCGATGCCATAGGTGGCCAGGACTTCGGTGCCGAAGCCGGCCGCCAGGGTCGTGAGCATGGAAATGCCGAGCGCCCGCGCCGAGAGGTCAATGGACGAAGGGCCGCCCAGGCGCAGCATCTGGCGCAGCAGGGTCCAGTCGGGCCGGTAGCCGGCAAAGCTGAGCCGGATGCCCGCCCGGCCCCGCATTAGGATGTATAAGCCTACCAACACGCTCAGCACCTGCGTGCAGACGGTGGCCGTGGCCGTGCCCTCCACGCCCAGCGCCGGCAGCGGCCCCCAGCCGTAGATAAAGAGCGGGTCCAACCCGAAGTTGAGCGCCAGCGTGGCCAGGTTGATGTAGAGCGGAATCTTGACTTCGCCTACCCCCCGCATGAGCGACTGGAACATGAGGAAGCCGAAGTTGAAGGCCAGCCCCAGGAACAGCACCCGCTGGAAGGCGTTGGCGAGGGTGAATATGTCGGGCCCTACCCCCATCAGCCGCAGAATGAGCGGCGAGCCGACATACGCCCCCACGCTCAGCAGCGCCGCGAATGACACGGCCAAAATCAGCCCCTGCACCGCCACGTGGTTGACCATGCCCTGGTTGCGCGCGCCCGCGTTCTGGGCCACCAGCACCGAGCCCGCCACCGAGAAGCCCGAGCCCAGGGCAATGAGCAGGAAGTTGACGGGGAAGCTGACGGCCACGGCCGCCACGGCATTGGCCCCCAGGCGGCCCACCCAATAGGCATCCACCAGCTGGTAGCCGGTCTGGAGGAAGTTGCCAAAGACGATGGGACCCGCCAGCTTGAGCAGGGTCGGCAGGATGGGTCCCTTGGTCAGGTTGGGGCGGGCGCGGGGGGTAGGGGGCGGCATAGGCCCTGCATACGGCCGGGGCCAGGATGCGGCTGCCGGGGGCTGGCTTTTGGGGAAAGACCCGGTGGCGGCGGTGTTGGGTGGGCTGGCCGCTACCCTCCTGAACTTGAAGGGCAAGGAGGGGGCTTACGCTGGCGCTTGGGCCGGTGGGGGGGGTAGGAAAAAGGCGCGCCCCGGCGCGAACCACGGCAACAAAGCGCCGGGCAACGCCCCTATAGCCGCTTTCCCCTCACCCTTTAGCGTTCCTTTTCCAATGGCCGAGCAAGTCCCCGTCATCCACGACATCAGCAAGCTCCTTGAGAAAATCAAGGAGGTCAAGTACGCCACCATGACCACCCTGGAGGCCAACGGCCGCCTGCACGGCCGCCCCATGTACACCTGCGAGCCAGGCAAGGACCAGGCCCTCTGGTTCTTCACCGAGAAGGACGCGCAGAAGGTGACCGAGCTGCGCGCCAACCCGCAGGTGGGCCTCGGCTACGCCGACCTCGACAAGGCGACCTACGTCACCATCGCCGGCACCGGCGAGGTGGTCGAGGACAAGAACAAGATTAAAGACCTGTGGCGCGAGGACTTCCGCGGCTTCTTCCCCAAGGGCAGCGACGACCCCAACATTGCCCTTATTAAGGTCGAGATTGAGGGCGGCGAGTACTGGGACTCGCCCGGCAACTTCCTCGTGCGCGCCTTCGCCTACGCCAAAGCCGTGACGACCGGCAAAAAGCACCAGCCCACCGAGGACGAGCAAGCCAAGGTGCAGCCGTAGGGCCGGGTGGGCGCTGACCTGCCCGCTCCCTACCCCCCCGCAACCGCCCCGTATCCGCGCCCCAAGCCGCCGCTCCGCCCCCGGAGCGGCGGCTTGTTTTTGGAGGGTAGCCCGACCGCGCCGGCCGGGCGGCCGTACAAGCAGGGGAGCGCCGCGTCCCGCCGGGACCATTCAGCTCCCTACCCCCTGGTTGTGCCCGACACGGGCGCGCCGGGGCTTACCACGACTTATGCGCGGGTCAATCGCCACCATGTGCCGCGCCTAGCGCTGCACTTCGTACTTACGTTTGATAAAGTCGAGCATTTCGCGCACGTGCTCGTCGGTTTTGTTGGCCTCAATCTTCCACAGGGCCTCAATTAGCAGCAGTAGCAGGCGCGTTTCTTTGTCGGGCTCGGGGTAGCCGAGCTGCTCAAAGGCCGCTTGCAGGCGCGTGGGCACGGGCCGCATAAAGCGCTCGTGCTGCTGCTGGGCGGTGTCGTGGTCGGCCAGGCGGTACTGAAGCTTCCAGAAAGCGGGCTCCTCCAGCACCAGCTTGTAGGGCAGGTCGATGACGCTGTGAATGAACGTCAGCGGGTCAGTTTCGGTCAAGCCGCCCCGGTTATGCTCGATAATGCGCTGATAACCACTCTTAACTACGAAATCGAGCAATTGGTCCTTTGAGCCGAAATGCTTGAAGATAAGGGCTTCCGAAACGGCGGCAGCCTTGGCAATCTGTTGGGTGGAAGTATTCTCAAATCCTTTATCCCCAAAGAGTTGCAGCGCCACATTGGCAATGTGTTGGCGGCGGGTAATCATACGCGGAGCAAAGGGGGGTAGGGCGGCGGGCCAGCCGTAGGCAATGGATGAGGGCAAAGTTCGGGCATAAATGCCGGTCAGCCGTGCGTTAGGCCGCTTTAACGCACGTAAGGCGGCCTAACGTCTTCACTGCCAAAAAGAAACCGGCCGATTTGGAATTACCAAATCGGCCGGCTGAAAAACTTCGGACTCTACCAGGCCGGGGCGGGGTAGGGATACGTAAACCAGGCGGGGTGGGACGACGACTGGGTAAGCAGAGTGTGAGATGAAACCAGCCGGGGTGGGACAACGGCCGGTTGTCAGAGTGTGAGAGTGAAGCCAACTGGGGTGGGACAACAGCTGGCTAGTGTTGTGTAGCAAACCAGCCGGGGTGGGACGACAGCTGGCTGGTAGTGTATGGAGTAGGCTGCTACCAGGCAACCGGGTGGGACTCGTTAGCTGGTAGCGGGAGCAATATTACGACAAAATAATAAAACGTGGTGAGTGTTAGCTCACCTTTTTGGGTAAGTAGCCACTTACTTTTCGCTTTTTGAAAATAAAATGTTGTTAATCAGTGAAATAAGCTGACGTGCAAAATTATGTCATTTGTAGGAATCGTATCATTTGTTTTGCCGCTGCGCTTTCAACCCGATTTAGTGGTCTAAAAGCGCGTTTTTGCTTATTGCTGGGCAAGTGCTCGAAGTCTACTGCTTCGGGTTTTGCAACATGCTCATTACCAAACAAAAAACCCTACCCCCTTTGCAAGGAGTAGGGCATAAACGATACCGGCCAGCATTGCCGGGTTGCGCGTAGCTATTTTACCAAGTGCAGGAAGCGCAGGTAGAAGGGGGTAGGGCTCTCTTCGCTTTTGGGCTGATACTTGCCCCCGATGATGGGCAAATACATGACGCGGCGGCGTGACTCGGCCCCCACCAGCGGCGACTGCGCCACGCGGTGCCACATGCGGCCGTCGTGCACGGTGAGGTCGCCGGGCTCGGTTTCCACGGCCACTTCGTTGGGGTCGTAGAAAACGTCCTTGTAGTATTTTTTACGAAACAGCATCTTGCCCAGGCCCTGGCGATGGGTGCCGGGAATCACGCGCAGGCCGCCGTTGGTGGCTTTGGTGCCGTCGAGGTGCAGGCCCACGTTGAGCATGGGCCGGATGCGCTTGCCGTAAAAAACATCGCGCAGCGAGTCGGTGTGCCAGCCCATCTGGCTGAATTCGGAGCCTTCGACGTTCACGTAGTGGTTCACCACCAGGCCATCGCGCTCGTTTTCGCCCACGCGCCCTTTGGACGTTTCGAGCAGCGGAAACAGCGCCTCGAAGCGGGGGT
The DNA here is from genome assembly GCA_001596155.1 of Hymenobacter psoromatis. Lineage (NCBI taxonomy): Bacteria > Pseudomonadati > Bacteroidota > Cytophagia > Cytophagales > Hymenobacteraceae > Hymenobacter > Hymenobacter psoromatis. The sequence goes on from CP014771.1 coordinate 3,688,809, forward strand.
CCTGCAGCAGCTCGTGCAGCACGGGGCTGTGCTGCGAGGCAAAGGCAAAGCGCTGCACGATGGGCGAGCCATCAACGTCCTTCCCATATTTAATGGGAACGCCATTTACCTTATCTACCTTGTGAGCCAGCCAGTTGGCTTGCACCTGCTGCGTGGCTTTCAGGTACATCTGCACTTGCTCGGGGGAAGCAAAGGGCCGGAAATGCAGAAACCCGTATTTAGAAAAGAAAGCCCGCTGTTCGGCCGTCAGTTCCTGGCCGAGAGTGAAGCGCGGATAATCGGATAAGGATGCCATAGAGGGAAAAGCTGGCGGAAAGAACTCCCGGCTGCCCTGGGATTCGAATGAAAGGGCAAAGATACGGTAGCACTACGTGGCAAGGGCATGAAACGTAGCGTTCTTGGGAGGTGCCGCGCGGCCTATAACCACTGTGCTCGGTAGAGGTTTGGGAGGAAGCCCAATTTTTGGGCAAAACCGGGTGCCTTTTTGGGCCAACGGGCGCAGCTTTGGTCTTAATAAGTCAATTTAGTAGTAGCATTGACTCGTATTGATGGGCACAGACATTTATTCTCCTCTTAGCCGCCGCATAAGATGGCGGTAGTCCTATTAAAATTAAATCAGCGCGCCTACCCCCGCCGGGCCGGCCAACGTACGCTAGCTGTCGCGCTTTATTCGGCACCTTCTCTCACTCCCTCAGCCCGCCCTACCCATGATGTTCACCCCCAGCCCCATGCTCCTCAAACTGCTCTACAACCGGGGCAGCCTCCGCAACTTGCCCGAGGGGCAGGGGGTAGCGTTCAGCATCAAAAACCGCCTCGACACGGCGCGGCTGACGGGCCTCAGGCAGGTGAGAATCGGGGAGGTGATAGTGCCAGCCACCCACATTCAGCTTGACCTGGGGGGTAGCGAGCGGCGGCCGGGTGCCAGCCTGGACGCTGACAGCCAGGCGATTGAGCTGCCGGTGGGCCGCACCATTACTTTCGTGCTGGCTACGCCCGCGCTGGCCGAAGGCATTCACCAGCTCCGGGCCGAGTTCAGCACCGATGCCTTTGGCGAGCTGAGCGTGGAGGTAGAAGATGCCATCGTGAGCCAGGACGGCCGGGTGCGCATTCCGCGCTCGGAGGAAGACGACTATTCTGAAGCGGCCATTCAGGCCCGGCAGCGGTTTGCCGAGCAGTTTACGGAGCAGGAATTCAAGCACTTGAAAAACTATTCCTTCGACCCGCACGAGCTAAAGGGTAACTGCGAGCAGTTTATGGGGGTAGCGCAGGTGCCGGTGGGCCTGGCCGGCCCGCTGCACGTGAACGGCGAGCACGCGCAGGGCGAGTTTCTAATCCCAATGGCTACCACCGAAGGCACGCTGGTTGCTAGCTACAACCGTGGCATCCAGGTACTTAACCTGTGTGGCGGCGTGAAATGCACCGTCATCGGCGACGCGATGCAGCGCGCGCCGGTGTTCGTGTTTGATGACGCGCGGGGTGCCCGCGACTTTGGCCGCTGGGTGGCCGAGAGCCTGGAACTGATTCGGCCCGAAGCCGAAAGCACTTCGCGCGTGGCCAGAATGCAATACATCGATACTTACCTGAGCAATAAATTTGCGTTCCTGCGCTTCAACTTTTCGACCGGCGACGCGGCCGGCCAGAATATGGTGGGTAGGGCCACTTTCGCGGCCTGCTCCTGGATTTTGGAGAATTATAAAGGCGCGCCGGTTCGGAATTTTTACCTCGAATCAAACTTCGCTACTGACAAGAAAGCCAGCCAGATAAACGTGATGCGCACCCGCGGCAAGCGCGTGGTGGCCGAAGCCGTTGTCCGGCGCGACGTGCTGCAACAGCGCATGCGCGTGACGCCCGAGCAGCTCGCCTATCACGGGCAGGTGAGCAACGTGGGTGCCTTTTTGAGCGGGGCCAACAACAATGGCGCGCACTCGGCCAACGGCATTACGGCGCTCTTTATCGCCACCGGCCAGGATGTGGCCAACGTGAGCGAATCGAGCGCCGGCGTGCTCTACTCGGAAGTGACCAAAGAGGGCGACCTGTACGTTAACATCACCATTCCGTCGCTCATCGTGGCCACCCACGGCGGCGGCACCGGCCTGGCCACCCAAAACGAATGCCTGCGGATGCTGGGCTGCGTGGGGCCAGGCACGGTCTATAAGTTTGCCGAAATCGTGGCCGGGGTGGTGCTGGCCGGCGAGCTGAGCCTGGGCGCGGCCATCAGCAGCAGCGACTGGGTGAGCAGCCACGAGCAGTACGGCCGCAACCGATAGGATAGGAGATAAACGATAAATATTTTTTGCTTATCGGAAAATATTTACTGTTTATCAATGAAAGATGACTTTCTTTGCAGCGCGTATTTTCAGGCGCTGCACCTTATGTCTTACCCTTACTTGTCTTCCATTTTACGTTTCACAAAGGCGCTGATGTGGTTTGCGCTGGTTGGCTCGGGCTTTATAGCCTTGACGCTGTGCGGGCGGGCGTATGATGTAGCCAACGCGTCGGAAGTCCGGCTAAAGCTCGATACCAGCCGGCCCAACCTGGGTGGTTTTTGGTACGAGATGGACGCTGGATTTAGAGGTGTTTGTCTGAGCCGGGCGTGCGACGCATGGGGGCCGCTGGCCAGCCCGCGCCCGGCCGCCGCAAACTTTGAGCTGGCCACTGACCTTCGCGCGCCCCTACTGCGCTACCGCGAACCCAGCGCCTGGAAGCGGGTCGGCTTACTAGCGCTGGGAGCGTTGGACGATAGCATGTCGGTGGCGGAGCTGTTACTACTGGCCGTAGGCAGTTGGCTGCTGCTCAAGCTACTGCAAGACGTGACGCCCGCTACCCCCTTCACCCTGGCCAACGCGCGGCGGCTGCGCCAGTTGGCGCTGCTGGTGTTCGGGCTCCATCTGTGGAGCTATCTGGCCTATGCCCTGGTGTGGCTGCTCGTGCCACCCTACCGCGTGGCCAGCCTAGCGGCACCGCTCAGTCACTACGTGCGCCTCAACACTGACGATTTGGTTCCTAGTGTTGCCGTGGGGTTTATGCTGCTCATTATCGCGGCCGTGTACCAGCGGGGCGTCGAGCTAAGCCGGGAAGCCGAACTTGTCATCTGATGCCCATTATTGTGAACCTCGACGTGATGCTGGCCCGGCGCAAAATGTCGCTGAGCGCCCTGGCCGAAACCGTGGACATTACGCTGGCCAATCTGTCCATCCTCAAAAGCGGCAAAGCCAAAGCGGTGCGCTTCAGCACCTTAGCGGCCATTTGCCAGGCGCTGGACTGCCAGCCCGCCGACCTGCTGGAGCACCGACCCGACCCGGCCGACCTGAGCAAGTCCGCCTCGGACGGCCCGGCCTAATGCCCGCCCAGCAGCGCGAGCTGCGCGGTGCTGTCCCGCACCACGCGCAGCGCCTGTTGCAGCTCCGGGTCATCGTCGCGCCAGATGGCGCTGGCTGCCTCGGGGCCGTAGGTAATGTGCGCGATGCTGGCCTTGAGGCTCGTGCGCAGGGCCGGCGCGCAACGGCGCAGGGCGGCCAGGTCGGGACGCAGTCCCGCCAGGGCGGCCAGCCGGGCCAGGCCATCCAGCTCGGTATCGGTGACGCGAAAAACGGCCTGGTACTGCGCGAAGCGCAGGCCCGTCAGTTCCACTTTATGCTGCTGATAAAAGGCCAGCGCGTAGGCTTGCGGCACGCCGGCCCGTTGCAGGCGCTGGTAGTAGGCCGCCTGGCGCAGCGTATCGCGGGCCACGAACACATCGGGCATAATGCCACCGCCGCCGTACACCACCCGGCCGTGGTCGGTGTGAAAGCGCGGCCCCGCGGCAAACTGCGCGCTGTCGGCCGCGGCAAACTCGCCGCGCTGCTGGCGCGCGGCCAGCTCGTGGTCGTAGGCGGCGCGGTCGGGGCCGTAGGGCTTCTGAATGCAGCGGCCGGCCGGGGTGTAGTAGCGCGCCACCGTGAGGCGCAGCTCACCGCCATCTTGCAGCATAATAGGCTGTTGCACCAGGCCCTTGCCGAAGGTGCGGCGGCCCACCAGCAGCGCGCGGTCGTGGTCTTGCAGCGCGCCGGCCAGCACCTCGGCGGCCGAGGCGCTGTTCTCATCCACCAGCACCACCAGTGGCGGCTGCTCCCAGTCGCCGGCCACGTGGGCGTAGGTTTGGGAGGCGTATTGCTCGTCTTTGCCCACCGTGGACACGATTTTGCGCGAGCCGGCAATGAACTCGTCGGCCAGGCGGGTGGCGCGGTCGAGGTAGCCGCCGGGGTTGCCGCGCAGGTCCAGCACCAGGCGCTTCAGGCCCTGGCGCTGCAAGTCGGCCAGCTGGGCCTTAAATTCTTCATAAGTGGTGGCCGCGAAGCGATTAACCTTAATGTAGCCCGTCTGCCCATCGTCCAGCAGCGCGCTCGGCTCGACCGACGCATTGGGCAGCCGCCCGCGGTTGAACTGAAAACGCAACGGCTGCGGCTGGTGCGGCCGGGCCACCGTCAGGCTTACGCTGCTGCCCCGCGGGCCGCGCAGCAGCTGCCCCAAGTGGGCTTGGCTCAGGTGGTAGCCGGCCACGGGGGTAGGCCCCACGCGCAGCAGCTGGTCGCCGGGCAGCAAGCCGGCCGTGGCGGCCGGGCCGGCCTGCTGCATCGTCACCACCGTAGCGGTATCACGGAAGAGGTTGAATTCCAGCCCTACCCCGTCAAAGCTGCTTTGCAAAAAGGCGTCGGTCTGCTCCCGGTCCTGCGCCCGAATATAGGCCGAGTGCGGGTCGAGCTTGCCCAGCAGCTGCGCCACGGCGTAGTTGGTGAGCCCATCGGCATCGACTGAATCCACGTAGTCGCGGTCGATGTAGCTCAGAATTTCCTTGTAGCGCAGGTAGCCGCGGGCCGTGGCTTCAGGGTTCTCCGTCTGCGGCCGAAAGGGGTTCGTGCCCAGGATAATACCAATCCCCAGCGTGAGCAGCGGCACCACCGTCAGGCACCACCGCCAGCCCCCTATAGTGCCCCTAACCCGGCCCGGCACCCGATTAAGTGCCGCCTTGGAGGCGTCAGCCGCTGGCTTGGGGGGTAGGAACATGGAGAAGATAGCGGCGGGCAGAAATTTAATCTAACCGCGAGAACTGGCAGCTGCCCGGCAAATTTATTGTATTCTGGCCGGCCTTGGTGCTGCCGACTAGCTAGTTAGGCCGTTTTCGAAGTTGGCCCCTACATTTTGTTGTTAAAATTCAAAAGCCCGGCTTGCCCGCGCGTTGGCGCTTGGGGAGGGGGTAGGGAGCCGGCGCTGGCTGGCCTAGCCCAGTAGCAGCGGCCTTTCTAAAACAGGTTTGGAAGTAGGCAAAAACGCTGCATGCTGAATTAAAAATTTGACAGCCAGGTTTTTGATTAATTGCTTGTCATTTTTAATGCGTTCTACAGAAAAGGGCTGGCTTGAAAACCGCCACAACCCTACCCCTGCGGCGGGGCCGTATCTTTGTGGCTTTCCCCATTACCTCATGTCCCCCACCGTTCCTGGCCGTATTCTGGCTATCGATTACGGCCACAAGCGCGTGGGCTTGGCCATCACCGACCCGCTCCAACTCATCGCTTCGCCCCTGGATACCATTCATAGCCAGGGCTTAGTGAAGTTCGTGCTCGACTACCACCTGCGTGAGCCGCTGGCGGCCGTGGTGGTGGGCATGCCGCGCACGCTGCTCAATGAGCCCACCGACTCGACCAGCGCCGTGGTGGGCCTGCTGCGCCGCCTGCGCCGCGAGCTGCCGGCCGTGCCCATCCACGAAATCGACGAGCGCTTTACCTCGCGCCTGGCCAAGCAGGCCATGCTGGCCGGCGGCCTGGGCCGCAAAGCCCGCCAGGATAAAGCCACCGTCGATAAGGTGAGCGCGGCGCTTATTCTCCAGTCTTTTCTAGAATCCACTCTGCATCCATGATTCTCCCGATTGTTGCCATCGGCGACCCCGTTCTCAAAACCCTCGCCAAAGAGCTGCCCGCCGACCTGCCCGCTGCCGACCTCACGAAGCTGGTCCAGGATATGTTCGAAACCATGTATTCGGCCCACGGCGTGGGCCTGGCCGCGCCCCAGATTGGCCGCAGCGTGCGCCTGTTCGTGATGGACTCGGGTCCGATGGTGGGCCCTGACGACGACGAGGACGACGACGAGCCCGTGGAAGTGGCCGCCCCCGACGAAATCGCTGAAACGCCCCTCAAGCGCGCCTTCATCAACCCCCAAATGCTGAGCGAAACCGGCGAGGCCTGGGGCTTCGAGGAAGGCTGCCTGAGCATCCCCGGCGTGCGTGAAATGGTGCAGCGCTGCCCTAATATCGTGCTACGCTACGAGGACGAAAACCGGCAGGTGCATGAGGAGGCTTTCAGCGGCATGGCCGCCCGCATCATCCAGCACGAGTACGACCACCTCGAAGGTATCTTGTTCACCGATAAGCTCTCCGCCTTTAAAAAGCAGCTGTTGAAAGGCCGGCTCGCCCGTATCAGCAAGGGTGATGTGAAGCACGAGTACCGGATGAAATTCCCGACCAGCACGCGTCGGTAGGAGGGTAGGATATAACTGATAAGTAGTAGGACAAAAAAACTGGCATATCCTGCGTGATATGCCAGTTTTTCTCGTTTTATTTGTCATATCAAGCATTCCCTTCGTCATGTTCTTTGCCCCTGCCCGGCCGTTTGCGTTACCTGATTTGCCGCCAATTATTGATTTTGGTAATATTCAATTCAGTCGTTTAATTGCCAAGGCGCGCACAGAGCTAGGAGAACTGAAAGGTTATTCAGCAGCGCTGCCTAATCCCATGTTGCTCCTTTCGCCAGCTATCCTGCGGGAATCTATCGCAAGTTCGGACATTGAAAATGTAAATACAACGGTGGAAAAAGCTTTGCAGCAACAACTTTTTCCGGAAGCCGAGCAGCGGCCGGCCGATAAGGAAGTATTGCGTTATGGACAAGCTATGCGTTGGGGCTTCGAGCAGCTGGCTACCCTCTCGTTGTCGTCGCGTCTAATCGTCGGTATTCAGCGGCAACTATTACCTGACGGGTACGCGGGCTACCGCACCACGCCAAATCAGATTATCAATTCAGCCACTGGACAGCCGGTTTATACGCCGCCACCTGCTTACGACATTAATCGACTATTGGGAAATTGGGAAAATTTCGTGCATCTGCCCGAAGAGCATATTGACCCGCTCATTGCCTGTGCCATTGCGCACTATCAATTTGAAGCTATTCATCCATTTGGTGATGGTAATGGTCGCACGGGCCGGATACTGATGGTATTGCATCTGGTTTATCATGAACTGCTGGCGCTGCCTACCCTTTACATTAGCGGTTATATAAATCGAAATCGCCCGCAGTATTATCGGCTGCTGGCTCAGGTGTCAGCGGCAGGCGAATGGGAGCCTTTTATCCTATTTATGCTCGAAGGTTTTTACCAGCAGGCCCGCGAAACCAAGCAAACTCTGGTTGAAAGTGTAGGATTGCTTCAACAGTTTCGGGAGGTAGTGAAACAAAATAAGCGCAAGATTCCACAGGAATTGATTGAAGCGGTATTTGTACAACCCATTGTGACACCTACCCAAGTTGCCCGCCTGCTTGACGTGCATTATAGTACTGCTACTAAGTACCTTAACCAACTAGCTGACCTGGGGCTTTTGGAAGATAGCGAGCTAGGCAAATACCACTTGTATAGCAATCAACAATTGATAGCTTTGCTCAGCCGAGCCTAATTTTAGCTGCCTGTTTTTTGGCTTATGAGAAAAAAGCGATTTCTACTATTAGTAGTACTATTGGCGCTGCCTGCGCCGGCTCAGGCCTGGGGCTTCTTCGGCCACCGGCTACTCAACCGGCTGGCCGTGTACACGTTGCCGCCCGAGATGCTGCCGCTTTTCAAGGCTAATATCGACTACCTCACCAACAACGCCACCCGGCCCGACTCGCGGCGCACGGTGGTGCCCACCGAGGCCCCGCGCCACTTTATGGATGTGGACGTGTACGGCGACAGCGCCCTGACGCGCCACGGCCTGCCCCGCGCCTACGCCGATGCCGTGGCCCTGGCCGGCGGCGAAGACTCGCTGCTGCGCCACGGCATCGTGCCCTGGCAGGTGGCGCTGATGAAAAACCAACTCACCGCCGCCTTCCGCAACCAGGACACCGACCGCATCCTGTACCTGGCCGCCGACCTGGGCCACTATGTGGCCGATGCCTGCGTGCCGCTGCACACCACCCGCAACTATAATGGCCAATTCACCGGCCAGCGCGGCATCCACGCGCTCTGGGAGTCGCGCCTGCCCGAGCTGCAAGCGGCTGACTACGACCTGCTCACCGGCCCCGCGCCCTACCTCGAACAACCCACCGAAGCCGCCTGGGCCGCCGTGGCCCGCGCCCACGCCGCCGTCGATTCCGTATTTCGGATGGAAAAGCTGGTTTCGGCAGAGCTGGCCGAAGACCGCAAATTCAGCTACGAGCAGCGCGGCAACCAGACCATCCGGGTCTATTCGCGCGAGTTCAGCCTGGCTTACCACCGGCGTTTGAACGGCCAGGTGGAGCGCCAGCTCCGCTACGCTTCCCGGCTCATCGGGGCCTTCTGGTACACCTGCTGGGTCGATGCCGGCCAGCCCGACCTCACGGGCCTCGACCAGCAGCCCTCAGCTGCCGCGCAGCTGCAAGCCACGCAGGAAGCCAAGGCGGCATCGGCAGCGCCCCCTACCCCTCTACCGGGCCACGAAGACTAATAACAAATGACCAGGGACCCATGACTAATGTCGTTCATTTAGCTTGAACGACATTAGGCATGGGTCCCTGGTCATTTGTTATTAAAACCCTATACTTCGGGATTGGCGCCGGCTAATGAGGCTTCATAAGTCAGGTTTTCGGCCGGGGTCATGTCGTTGGGTAAGCGGATATCGTCGGCGTCGTGAACACGGAGGGTGAGAAAACCGGCTAGTATCATTGAAATGCCCCCCATTACCAAGACATAGATGGGCTGGCCATGAAAAGCATATTTGATAAGGGGACCCTGTACTATGCCAACAACTCCTTGCGGAATCACAATGAAGAAATTAAAAACCCCCATGTAATAACCCATTTTGTGCGCGGGCAGCGCGCCGGCCAGCATAGCATACGGCATCGATAAAATACTGGCCCACGCAATGCCAACACCTACCATTGATAGTAATAAGTAGTGGTAGTCCTGGATAAAATAGATGGAAATCATGCCAATGCCGCCGGCTATCAGGCACAGCATGTGGGTAAAGCGCCGGCTGGTAGCCCTGGCTATGGTGGGCAGTAGTATGGCTACAAGCGCCGACAATCCATTATACACCGAGAAGCATACCCCTACCCAATCACCCCCTTTATTGTACAGAATAGAGTGAGTATCAGTAGTGTGAAATATATGGCTTGTAACGGCCCCAGTCGTGTAAACCCACATGGAAAATAATGGGAACCACGAGAAAAACTGCACCACGGCGAGTTGCCGCATTGTGCGCGGCATATTGGCAATGCCCGCGAAAGATTCTTTGATGCCGTTCATAAAGCCCGCGGTGCGGTGCTTCTCGGCCTCAAATTCTGCTAAATTGTAAGGTGGATATTCACGGGTGCGCAGGATAGTCCACAGCACGGCAGCAAATAGAATGAGGCCACCCGCATAGAAAGCATACGTCAGCGATGGGGCGATGTGGCCAGGCGCAGCGGTGTTGGCCATGCCAAACCAATTGGTGAAAATCCAGGGCAGTGAAGAGCCCACTACTGCGCCAACACCGATAAAAAACGTCTGAGTCGCAAAACCCACGGTGCGCTGGTTGGACGGAAGCAGGTCGCCGACCAGCGCCCGAAACGGCTCCATTGAAATATTGATACTGGAGTCAAGTATCCAGAGCATGCCGGCCGCCATCCACAGGGCCGAAACGTGCGGCATCACCAGTAGCGCCAGAGAAGCCAGCACAGCCCCAACGAAGAAAAACGGCCGCCGCCGCCCCCAGCGCGGGCTCCAGGTGCGGTCAGAAAGGTAGCCAATAATGGGCTGTACTATCAGGCCAGTGAGTGGCGCAGCCAACCATAGAAAAGCCAGATTATCCGCATCAGCTCCCATTGTGGAAAAAATGCGGCTCATGTTGGCGTTTTGCAGGGCAAAGCCAAACTGGATACCCAGAAAGCCGAAGCTCATGTTCCAGATTTGCCAGAAGCTAAGGCGGGGCTTAGCCTGCATGGCAGGGTTGTCGATGATGGCAGTATTAGCCATAACAGCGAAGCGAATGTTGGTGGGAGAAGAGGGGTGTTGAAAGTTACGGTGTGCTGTTGGTATTTCAGCATGCTTGGCAAGGCCAGCGGTGCCGGAAGTGTCTGTCTGACCGCAAACGTTTCCGCTCTAATACAGGGCTTGATGACCGTATTATCGAGGCTTAATCTCCAGCACCATAGCTGCCAGCGGCACCAGCGTTAGGCTGAGGCTGGGCTTGGGGTCACCGCCATTCAGCAAGTCCTGGTAAGTGTACACACGCTGCGGGTCGAGCCCCATGCGTTGGAGCACTTCGGCCGGAATGAGGAGGGTAGGGCGGTAGGTTTTGGTATCGCTGAAGTTGACCACTACCAGCACCTGCTGGCCCTTAGTGTAGCGCAAAAAGGCGTACACCTTGTGCTGGTCGTACTCTTTGCTGAGATTATTGGCATCCTGCAGCTCGTAGAACTGGCCCTTGCGGATGGCCTCGCTGCTGCCGGCCAGGTTGAGCAGGCGGCTGTAGAAATCGCGCAACTGCTTCTGCTCGGCGCTCAGCCGGCCGCCGTCCATCTTTCCCTGGTTCAGCCACTTCTGGTGCTCGGGCACACCCCAGTAGTCGAAAATAGTGGTGCGGCCATCGGCCCCCGAAAAGCCCTCGCTGCCCACGGCCGGCTCGGCCACTTCCTGGCCCATATAGAGCATTACGGGGCCGCTGCCCAGCGTGGCCGATACCGTCATGGCCGGAATGGCGCGGCGCGGGTTGCTCGCAAACTCCTGAGAGGCAATGCGTTGCTCGTCGTGGTTTTCCAGGAAGCGCAGCATGTGCGAGCCGAAGCCGCGGCTTTCGGTTTTCCACGCGTGGGTGATGTCGTCGGTGGTGCCTTCTTGGCGCATCAGCCGGCGCAGGCCGTCGTAGAGGCCCACTTTGTCATACAGAAAATCGAAGTGACCTTTGGTAAGGTAGGTGCTGTATTCCTGGGCGTTATAGGCTTCGCCGATGAAAACGAGGCCGGGCTTTAGCTTCTTTAACTCCGGGATGACGTAGGCCCAGAACTCGACGGGCACCATCTCGGCCATGTCGCAACGGAAGCCGTCCACGTCCTTGTTGGCCCAAAAAACCAGGATATCGCGCATCTTCAGCCAGGTGTCGGGCACTGGCTCGAAGTGCGTTTTGCGCCCGTTCTGATAATCGACGCCGTAGTTGAGCTTGATAGTTTCGAACCAGTCGTTGACGCTGGGCGCGGCCGAAAACACGTCGTTGCCAGTGGCCTTGGCCGGGAATTCATTGTACTTGCCATCCTCGCCCGGCCCGTGCAACGCTCCCAGCGGGTTGTAGCCGGCGGGCACCACAAAGTGCTGGCCGGGCAGGTAATAGAAGTTGTTATTCGGCGCGAAAGTCTTGGTCTTGTCATCCTGCGCGCCCAGGTCCACCACGCCGGCCGGCTTGGCGTCGGAGTGGTACGAGCGCGCCACGTGGTTGGGAATGAAGTCCATAATAACCTTCAGCCCGTGGGCGTGGGTGCGCTGGATGAGGGCTTCGTACTCCGCCAGGCGGTTTTTTTTGTCCACGGCCAGGTCGGGGTCCACGTCGTAGTAGTCCTTTATGGCGTAGGGCGAGCCAGCGCGGCCCTTCACCACGTCGGCATCGTCGGCGAGTAGGCCCGATTGGGGGTAGCTGGTCATGGTGGCGTGTTCGAGCACGCCGGTGTACCACACGTGCGAGGCACCCATCTCCTTTATCTTGGTCAGGGCCAGGTCGTTGATGTCGTTGAACTTGCCGCAGCCGTTTTCCAGCACCGTGCCGTAGGGCTTGTTCAGGGCCACCTTGTTGCCGAAGAGGCGGGGTAGCAGCTGGTAGATAACCAGCTTGTTATCCTGGGGTATTTCGTCGGTGGTGTTGGGGTTTTGGGCGAGGGTCACGAGGGGAAAGAGCAAGGTGAGAGCTAGCAGGAGGTTTTTCATGGGGTAGGCGATGTTTTCACCGCGGAAGACGCGGAAGTATTCGCGGAAGGGCGCGGAGGTAACGTCTCCGTCATGCCGTTGACTTTCCGGAAAATGCCGTCTCTGATGCGCGCTACGTTGAAATTAATCAATAACCCCGCCCGGCATCCCGATAGATTGAGGTAAGTTACCAGCTGCATGTGGTGTACCTCCAGAATATTTTCCAAAGCTTTTAGCTCGACTATCACTTTGCCTTCCACCAGCAGGTCGATGCGGTAGCCGACATCCAATCTAGCCTCGCCATAGCTCATGGGCAAGCCAACCTGGCTTTTGACAGTCAGGCCAACTCTTTGTAATTCGTACATCAGCGCCGCTTCATAAGCCGACTCCAATAGCCCAGGCCCCAGCGCAGTATGCACATTATAAGCCGATTGCCTAATCAAATACGTGATATCGTTTTCGTGCATAAGCTTCCGCGTCTTCCGCGAGTACTTCCGCGTCTTCCGCGGTGAAAAAAACTACTTCCGCAACTCCACCACCCAAGCCGTATGCGCCGGCACGGTTAGCAACTTCAAATCCGAAATCCCTACCCCACTCACCACCTCCACCCCCGAGGCAAACCCACCCGTGCGCTCCGCAAACCGCGTTCCATCGACCTTCTTCGCCTCCTTGCCCACGTTGGCGATAACCATCACGCACTCCGTAGCAGTATAGCGGAAATACGTATAAACCCCGTCCTGCGGAATGAACTGCATCAGCTTGCCGCTCGACAAAACCGGGTGTGATTTCCGGTAGTTGGCCAGCTTGCTCACGTAGTCAAATGCCTCGCCCGCCGGCCCCGGCCGCGCCGTGAAGTAGTCCACCTTGTCGCCGGCCCAGCCGCCCGGAAAGTCCTCGCGCACCTTGCCATCAGGGTTCGAGAAGTTCTTCATCAGGACCTCGGTGCCGTAATACAATTGCGGAATGCCGCGCAAGGTCAGCAGCCAAGCCAGGCCCATCTTGTACTTCGCAAAGTCTTCGCCGATAACCGAATAGAATCGACTCATGTCGTGGTTATCGAGGAAAGTCACGTTGCGCGTGGCATCCACGTACAGCCAGTCGCTTTGCATACTTTGGTAGAGATGCTCCAGGTTGCCATCCTTCAGCGCGTCCTGAATGGCGAAGGTGGTAATGAAGTCGAGTACGCCCGGCAGGTTCGACTTGAAGCCATCAACCGGCTGCATAATATTCTGAGCGTAGAAAGCCTGCTCGGCGGTGCTACCCTCCCAGGCCTCGCCATAGAGCGTGAGCTTGGGATACTCGTCCATGATGGCCTTGCCCCAGGCCATCAGAAACTGCGGCTCCGAGTAGGGATAAGTATCGATGCGGTAGCCATCGAGGCCGGTGCTTTCTACCCACCACAAGAAGTTCTGAATGAGGTAGGTAGCGACGTACGGGTTGCCCTGGTTCACGTCGGGCATGGTGGTGTCAAACCAGCCGTCGTTGTAGCGCTTGCGGTCATACTGCGAGCCGTGTGGGTCGTTGAGGGCGTAGGCGTTGTAGTTGGAGCGCGTGAAGCTGGGCCACGCGTGAAACCAGTCGGCCGCCGGCTTGTCCAGAAACAGGTAATTGTAGCTGCCCCAGTGGTTTAGCACAATGTCCTGCACCACTTTCAGGCCCTGGCCGTGCGCGTTTTTCACAAACTGCCCGTACTCGGCATTGGTCCCATAGCGCGGGTCGATTTTGTAGCAGTCCGTAACGGCATAGCCGTGGTAGCTGGCCTTGGGCATATCATTCTCAATGACGGGTGTAGGCCAGATGGCCGTGGCACCTAGCTGCTTAAAATAAGCAAAGTGGTTTTCGATGCCCTTCAAATCGCCGCCGTGGCGGGCGTACATCGAGTCGCGGGCCACATGGTTCACGCGGGTGCCCTTCACCACGTCGTTTTTTGAGTCGCCGTTCGAGAAGCGGTCCGGCATTAGCATGTAGATAAAGTCGGCCTGCGTGAGGCCCTGCGTGCGCGCCGGGTCCTGGTTGCGGGGCCGCAGCTCGTAGCTGTGCGTGAAGCTTTTGCTGCCTTTAAACTGCAATTTGAGCTGGCCGGGCTGCGCCTGCGGGCTCACCGTGAGGTTCACAATCAGGTAGTTGGCGCTTTCCAGCTTCTCGAAGCCGTCGAGCGTCACGCCGGGGTAGGTGGCCAGCGTTACCTGGTCGGTGGCAATGCCGGGGGCTTTGACCAGCAGCTGCAATTTGGGGTTTTTCATGCCCACAAACCAGTACGTGGGGTCGATGCGAACCGGGGGGGTAGGGCGGGCCGCCGGGCGGGCCAGCGGAGGCAGCGAAACGGCTGCGGCCGGACTGGCCGCCAGCAGCAAAATGGCCGACAACGGGGCCAGCAACGCGCTAAAAACGTGCATAGGGCAGATAATGAGAGAGAAAGGTGGGAGAAAGACTGAAAAGCTGCGGGGCGTAAGAAAGGCGCGGGCGAGCCGGAAAACGGCCATTCTGGCCCGCAAACCATTGCGGAGCTATCGCCCCTGCTTAGCCTCCAAAGTACGCCGACTTGCCCGGCCGCGCCGCTAGCTTTGGGCCGCGGGCGCTTCCTTTGTGGCCGCGAACTCACTTAGTAACAACTCGCTACCAACTTTTTTACATGGCATTTCAATTCAAAATGGCGGCTCCGGCGGCCAAATACAAGGCGGCGGCGGCATACTTCTCGATGGAGTTTGCCCTCGACCAGAGCCTGAAAATTTATTCCGGTGGCCTGGGTTTCCTGGCGGGCTCGCACATGCGCTCGGCCTACGAGCTCAAGCAAAACCTCGTCGGCATCGGGATGCTGTGGACCTACGGCTACTACGACCAGGTGCGCAACCCCGACCAGACCATGAAGGCCGAGTTTCTGCACAAGCAATACTCATTTCTGGAAGACACGGGGATTGTATTCCCGGTGACCATCCACGATGCCGAGGTACACGTGAAGGCGCTGTACCTGGCCCCCGAGACGTTCGGCACCGCGCCGATGTTTTTCCTCACCACTGATATTGAGGAGAATGACTACCTCTCGCGCACCATTTCGCACCACCTCTACGACCCGGACGCCGCCACCCGCGTGGCTCAGAGCATCGTGCTGGGGGTAGGCGGCGGCAAGCTGCTCGACATCCTGGAGCGCCAGACCGACATCTACCACCTCAACGAGGGCCACGGCCTGCCGCTGGCGTTTTTTCTCTACGAAAAGTACGACCGCAACCTGGCCGAGGTGCAAAAGCACTTGGTTTTCACGACCCACACGCCCGAGCTGGCCGGCAACGAGGAGCGCCCCATGAAGCTGCTCACCGACATGAGTTTTTTCGCCGGCGTGCCCGAGGAGGACGTGCGCCGCGAGGCCCGCATTGAGGGCGACACGCTCAACTACACGCTCACCGCGCTGCGCTTCGCCCGCCGGGCCAACGCCGTGAGCAAGGTGCATGGCGAAGTAGCCCGCGAAATGTGGGGCCACTATGAAGGCATTTGCCCCATCATCTCCATCACCAACGCCCAGAACGGCACTTACTGGCGCGACCCCGCGCTGGCTGCCGCCCTCAAGGCCAAGGACGACAAAGCCCTGCTGGCCCGCAAGCGCGAGATGAAAGTGGCGTTTTTCAAAATCGTGGCCGACCAGACCGGTACGCTGCTCGACCCCGACGCGCTGACCATCGTGTGGGCCCGCCGCTTTGCTGCCTACAAGCGCGCCGACCTCATTCTGCGTGATTTTGAGCGCTTTGTGAAGCTCGTGAGCGACGATTCGCGCCCGGTGCAGGTCATTTGGGCTGGCAAGCCCTACCCCAAGGATTATGGCGCTATCGACATCTTCAACAGCATTATTCGCAAGACCAAGGACCTCAAGCGCTGCGCCGTGCTCACGGGCTACGAGCTAGCCCTGAGCGCTGAAATGAAGAAGGGCTCCGACCTGTGGCTGAACACCCCGCGCTACCCCCGCGAGGCCAGCGGCACCAGCGGCATGACCGCCGCCATGAACGCCAGCGTGAGCGTAAGCATCGCCGACGGCTGGATTCCGGAGTTTGCCCAGGATGGGGAGAACTGTTTCCTCATCGCCCACGCCAACGTGACCCTGCCCGACGCGCAAAAGGATGACCACGAGGCCGATAACCTGCTCACCGTGCTCGAAAGCACCGTAGTGCCCATGTACTACGACCAGCCCAAGCAATTCCTGAAAGTGGTGAAAGCTGCCATGAAGGACGTGGAGCCCGAGTTCGAAAGTACCCGCATGGCCAAGGAATACTACGAGCAACTGTATAAATAAGTCTGAACCACGGATTCCTCCGGATTTTTCGGATTAGTCGGATTTTGTGGACGTTAAAAAAGCCGCCTTCTGGGCGGCTTTTTTCGTAGAGGCTTGTTCGTATTAAAAGTAAAAAATGAGGAGGGCGGTTAAGGTAATCGTCCACAAAATCCGACTAATCCGAAAAATCCGGAGGAATCCGTGGTTCAGACAAATGTGTGGTCGTTATACTGTTATCGCTCCCGCGCCGGCGCTGGCCGAGCGCTTCTCCGCTAGGGAAGTCCCTACCCCCCCGCCCAACTTCAACGCCGCGCCGTCGCAGGCGCTGCCCATTATTACCAACGCCGCGCCGGGCCAGATTCAGCTGGTGCGCTGGGGGCTGGTGCCGAGCTGGAGCCGCGACCCGGCCAGCGGCCCGAAGCCCATCAATGCCCGCGCCGAGACGCTGGCCGAGAAGCCCAGCTTCCGGCAGCTGCTGGCGCGGCGGCGCTGCCTGGTGCTGGCCGACTCGTTCTACGAGTGGCAGGCCACCGAGCGGGGCAAAATTCCACACCGCATTTTGCTGAAGAGCGAGGAGCCCTTCGCCTTCGCCGGCCTCTGGGACGAGTGGCTGGACCGCGATACCGGCGAGTTGCAACCCACGTTCACCATCATCACCACCGAGCCCAATGAGCTGATGGCCAGGATCCACAACCGGATGCCTGTCATCCTGCCCGGCCCCGACGCCGAGCGTGCCTGGCTCGCCGATGACCTAGCGCCCGCCGCCCATCAGCAGCTGCTCGTGCCCTACGATACGGCGCTAATGAAGGAATACGTCATCACGACCCGCGTCAACTCGCCCGCCCACAACGACCCCGAAGTGCTGGCCGCGCTGTGAGGAATCATGAATTAGAAATTATGATTCCTCACAGCGCCGGCTTCACTTCCAGTACCACGCTGGTGCTGCCGGCGCGGCCATCGGGGGCCAGGCCCTGGGCCACCACCAGGTAGCGGCCCAGCTGGTCGGAAGTGTAGAAGCTGAGCGTGCGGGGCTGGCCGGCGGCCAGCGCTATATCGGGCTGCCAGTAGAGTAGGTTGCGAAAATCGGGCAGGCGGCTTTGCTGCTGCGCGGCGGTTTCGTAGCGCGGGGCAAAGAACTCGCGCTCGCCCTGCACGCCTTCGTACTCTTCGAGCAATGCCTGGGGGGGTAGGGGGAAGCCGCCCAGGTCGCCCTTGTAGGTGGTGTAGCTTACTATCCCATCGTAGGTGAGCGGGCCGTGGAAATAATGGCCGTCCACCACATCCAGCTTGCGGATTTTTAGCGGGTTGAAGGCCATTATTTTATTGATATCAAACACCGGCACGCCGTCGAGCAGCACCATCGGGTTGTTGCGAAACGTGAGCCCATTGCGCTTATCCACCACCAGAAAGTGGAAGCCGTCTTTGCGCTTGCGCACCAGCACGCCGGGCACGTATTCGCGCATCACTTCCTCCAGCACCGGAAAGCGGGTGTAGTCATCGAGCAGATATTGCTCGTCGGGCCGGCCGTAGAAGGCCAGCGTATCGTGCGCCGGCTGGGTGTAGGGATTTTCGAAGCGGCCCAAAAAAGTGCGCTGCGTCTGCACCTGCACGTGGCGCTGCGTAAGGGCCGCCGCCAGCGCCGGGCTCAATGCCAGCGGCTGCGTGTAGCCAAGCGCAAACTGCGTCGAAAAGGGACTAAAGATTTCCAGGTGATAAGTGCTATCGCGCAGGTAATCAGTTTGAAAAACCAGTTGCGTAGGCCCGTAAAAATTGTGCAGCTCAAACTGCACCACGCCATTATACTGGCTGGTGGCGTTGTAAAACCGGATGGCCCGGCTCGGCGAGGCCAGGTAAGTGGTGATGCCATCGGCCGGCGCGCCCGTGACGCGGTCCGTGATGCGGCCGCGCACGAAGTGGCCGTTCAGCTCGGGCAGGGAGGGTAGGGCGGGCGCGCGGCCGTCCAGCACGTCATTCCACCGAAAGCGGCTCCAGCCCTGGGTGAGCAGGAGGTTGTCGAGGGCGGCGCGGCCGGTGGCGCTGGTGTCGCGCAGGTAGTAGTTCGGCTCCTCAATAGTCCCTTTCAGCTCCGAGGTAAGTGCCAGGTAGGTAGTGATATCGGCCGGCGAGCTGGCGGCCAGTGAATCGAGCTGGTACACGGCCAGCGAGGCCTGGGCGGGCGCGTCGGCGACTAGCTGCACCGCCACGCGGGCGCGGGGCGCGTAGCTGGCCGGGGCCGCGCGCACCGTCAGCGCCAGTGGGCGCCGGGGCCGCTGGAAGTACAGCCGCTCGGCGCTGGGCCGCGCCGCGCCATCAAACAGCGTGAAGTGCGTGATACCGTCGGGCAGGTCATTTTTGTCGAAAACAAACTCGCCTACCCCCCCACTTAGTGCGCTGTGGGCCGAGGCCACGATGCGCTGGCCAGCGTGGGCCAGCACCGCCACTTGGCCGGGGGGTAGGGTGCTGCCCTGGGCCTGCACCGTCAGGCGCAGGTGGCCGGCATCGGCGTCGGCCAGGTGCAGCACGTAGCCGGATTCGCGGGCGGCGGGCAGCGGTATTTTCACCACCTGGCCCGTGGCGAGCTGCACCGTGGCGGTGTAGCTCGCGTCCGCCAGCGGCGTAAAGTCGAAGTTACTCAGGCCAAATTTCAACGTTTCGAACGTGGCGACGGGCTGGCCTTGCGCGTCGTGCACGGTGCCGGTGGCGGCCACGCCCCGGCCGGCCGGGTTCACCACGCGCAGGCCCACGCGGCTGCGCAGGCCCCGCACCAGCTGGCCGCCTTCGGGGAAAAACTGCACGTCGTAGCTGGCCGCGGCGGGGTGGGCGGCGAGTCCGGCTGGCCGGGCGGTATTGATAATCGTGACCGGGCAGTGGAAGTAGTAGTCGGGGCTGAAATTGCGCATCCAGCTGGTGTAGGCGCGCACCACGTAGCTGCCGGTGGGCAGGTCGGCGGGCAGGTTGAGCGAGCCGTGGCCGGTGGCGCGGCTCAGGGCCAGCTTGGCTTGCAGCACGGGCTGCTGCTGGGCGTTGAGGACCTCCACGTAGGCGATTTTGCTCAGGGCCAGCGGCTGGTGGCGCGTGCCATCCACAGCGTAGATTTTCAGCCACATCGTTTCGCCCGCCGCGTAGGCCGGCCGGTCGAGGTGCACAAACAGCTGCTCGACCAGCGCCTGGCGCGTGTAGCGCGCAAACGGCCGGCTGATGCCCGGCAGCGAGTCGGGTGCCGCCGGGCTTTGAGCCTGGGCGGGGGGTAGGGCCGCCAGCGCCAGCAGGGTCGCCAGCACCAGACGCGAGAAGTTAGGAAAAAAGCTCGTGCGCATCGCGTTCAAACAAAAGAAGTTAAAGCCCAGGCTGGCGGCTAGTACCAGAAGCTGGGCCGCAGGTTGTCGCCGCCCTGGCTGCGGCAGTCCACGCAACTGGTCGGCGCCCCTAGGTAGCCCTTGATAGTTACCCCGTCGGCGGCGTAAATTGGGTCAATCGGCAGGTAATTGGGCGTGCTGAATTCTGCCTTGGCATCAAAGGGGCTGAACTCAATGGGTATCCGGCTGCAGCTTTCGTAGCCGGTTTCGAAGGGCCAGGCAAAGGGTAGGGGCAATTCATTGCGGTCAATGTAGATGCGGTGGGCACGCACCGAGTGTGCGCCCACGTAGCCCAGCACCGGCTCGGCGGGGTCGGCCAGGGCGTGGATGTTGCCGGTGAGCTGGGTCGGCAGCGCGTCGTAGAGCGAGCCGATGCTCTCGGTGTTCTTCTTCAGCGCTTCCCAATAGCGGTATTCGTCGGCAGTCTGGCCATATTGCATCACCAAAATGCTGTAGCGAATGCGCAGCCGCACCGACTTATTCGGGATGAAAAGCAGCGGCTGATTGGTAAGCACATCCTGGGCCAGCGCGGCAGTGTTGCCCAGGTTGATGGTGCTCGAATTGACGGTGCCCCAGCAGTTGTAGATGTCATCGTTGCGCTGCACCAGCTCCTGCATGGTCTTGTCATAAAACAAGTGCGAGTAGAAGGCCGACGTATAGCGCCAGGTTTCGCGGTAGTCCCAGCGGTAGTAGGTGGTGGGGCGGCCCGGCGCGCCGTGGGCCGACACAGCTATCTGCACGCCATCGCCGGTGTATTTCCACGAAATAGTGTCGATGGGCGGCGTCCGCTGCGACTCCACCAGGTCCGACTGGTACTCTTTATTACCACTCGTCACCACGTGCAGCTGGTAGCGCCGGGTCGAGTCCAGGGCCGTGCGCGGGGCGTAGGTGTAGGTGCCGGCCGGCCGCTCGCTGAGGGGATAGGAATTGCCGGCCTCGTCTTTAATAGAGACGGTGGCCTTGCTCTCCGACACGGGCGTGCTGGCCGCCAGCCCCAGCGTGCGCGACAACCGGAAGGTGCTTGGCCCATTCAGATTCACGAAGCCATCGACCACCAAATAGCTTTTGGCAGCGTCGGGCACCGGCGCGTTGTAGGGCTTCACGCAGCCGCCGAGCAGCAGCAGGGCCAGCCCTACCCCCCCCAGCCGGCTTAGGCTAAAAGCGCACATTGTAGGTAACCGTCGGAATGGGGGTGCCGAAAATTGAAAGCTGATAGCCATTGATAGTGCCGTTTTGCGATTTGTAATAGACGGAGTAAGGATTCTGGCGGCCGGTGAGGTTGTACACGCCCACCGTCCAGGAGCTGTGGAAAGGCTTGTGCACCTTGTGGTTGCCTTCAATATTGAGGGCCAAATCGACGCGGAAGTAGTCGGGCACCCGGTAGGCGTTGCGGTCTGAGTAGAGCAGGCGCAGCGTGTTGTTGAGGTAGTACTTGGCCAGCGGCAGCGTGATGGGCCGGCCGGTGCTGTAGTTCACGTTCACGGAGGTGCTGAAGCGGCGCGAGAAGCGGTAGTTGCCCACCAGCGTGGCCTCGTGGGGCTTGTCGTAGTTGCCGGGGTAGTAGTTGCCGCCGTTCACCTGGTCGGTGGCGGTGTTCACCCGCACCAGCGTGCGCGAGTAGGTGTAGCTCAGCCAGCCATTGACGCGGCCCGTGGACTTGCGCACCAAAAACTCGACGCCGTAGGCGCGGCCCTGGGCGTTCAGCACGTCGGTTTCGAGGTGGTGGTTGAGGATGAGCACCGCGCCGCTCTTGTAGTCCACAAAGTCGCGGGTGGTTTTGAAGTAGCCCTCCACCGACGTCTCAATGGTATTCTCCCGAAAATTGTGGTAGTAGCCCAGCGCGAACTGGTCGCCCACCTGCGGCCGGATGTAGCGGTCGCTCAGCTTCCAGGTATCGGTCGGCGACATGGCGGCCGTGTTGGAAAGCTGGTGAATATACTGGCGCGTGCGGCCCGCGCTGGCCTTGAGCGCCGAGGTGGGGGTAAGGGCAAAGCGCGCCGCCAGCCGGTATTCCGGCCCCTGGTAAGTCTGAATAACTTGCCCGCTGCTGTAGCTGGTAGTGCCCGAAATCGTGCCTTCCGAGCGCGACACGCCGGGCAGATACTCATTCGACACGCCCGGCCCGAGCGCATTGTAAAGCGAGTAGCGCAAGCCCAGGTCGAGGGCCAGGCGCGGCGACACGTCCCAGTGGTCGGCGGCGTAGAGGGCGCTTTCCAGGCCCTGCTCGCGGTCAAGTACGTCGCTGGTAGTCAGCGACATTTCGCCAATCGGCGTGCGCGCGCCGGGCGCCACGTGGTAGAGCGTGCTGCTGCCCCCGAAGGTGACGGTGTGCCGCGCATCGCGGAAATAGGTGAGGTCGGCGCGCAGCCCGCTCTGGTTCAGCGCATACGAAAAGGTGGAGGCGCTGGTCGGGTTCAACTCGCTCGAATTGCTGAACGCGTAGCGGCTGTACGTGCCCGTGAGTACCCCCGACAACTGGCTGCTAAAGCCGTGCTGCCACTTGAGGCTGGCGGCCGTGTTGCTATACTCAAACGTGGTATCGCTGGCCAGCCGAAACCGGTCGCGGCTGAAATAGCCGGTGGCGTACAGCGAGTTGTGCGCGTCGAGGTCGTAGCTCAGGTGCGCGTTCAGGTCGTAGAACGAGGCTGCGCTCTTCTTCAGGCTGGCATCGGGCACGAGGTGCAGCAGCCAGTCGGAATACGAGGTGCGCCCGCCGAGGAGAAACGAGCCCTTGTCCTTCACCAGCGGCCCTTCCAGGGTGAGGCGGCTGGTGAGCGGCCCGATGCCGGCCGCGCCACTAATCTTTTTGCGGTTGCCCTCGCGGGTTTCAATATCCAGCACCGAGGCCAGCCTACCCCCATACTTGGCCGGGATGGCGCTCTTATACAGCTCCACCGACTTCACCACGTCGGGGTTAAAAGCCGAGAAAAAGCCGAACAAGTGCGCCGGGTTGTAAATGGTCGCGTCGTTGAAAAGGACCAGGTTCTGGTCGGTGTTGCCGCCGCGCACACTAAAGCCCGTGCTACCCTCCCCGATGGACTTCACGCCCGGCAGCAGCAGCACCGCCCGCAGCACATCGGCCTCGCCAAACACCGAAGGCAGCTGCTTTATCTGCTTGATGTCCAGCTTCTCCACGCCCATGCGGGTGCTGCTCACATTCTGGTCCTGGCCGCCTATCACCACCACTTCCTTGAGGGGCGTAATGTCCTGCTCAGCCTCGATATCGAGCTGGCCATTAGCGTACAGCATCACCTGGCGGCGCGTGTTGCGTAGGCCAATGCCGCGCACGTTCAGCACGTAGCGGCCCACCGGCAAGGTCAGGGTGTAGGAGCCAAACTGGTCGGTAGCGGTGCCAATGACCGGGCCTTCCACGAACACCGCCGCGCCCACCACCGGCTCGCCAGCCCGGGCGTCGCGTACGCGGCCAGTGAGGGTGGCCCGGCTGCCGGCCGGCGCGGGCTGGCCCTTGCCCACCTCGTAGAGCCGGGTGGCCCCGGCGCCGGCCGGCCGCCCCGCGCTGATGGCCGGGTCGGCGGGGTTGTCGGCGGCCACGTCGGGCGCGGGGGCGGTGAAGTAGCCGGGCGGCAGCGTGGTCTGAATGCCCGGCGCGGCCGCGATAAACACGTGCCCCGCCGCATCGACGGACGCTTGCAGCTTGCTGCCCGCCAGCGCCTGGGCCAGCACCTGGGCCAGCGGCTGCCCGGTGGCAGTCAGGTTCACGGTGAGGCTGTCCACATCAGCCGCGTTATAGAAGAAACGGTAGGGGGTAGTGGCCTCCACGCGCCGCGCAAACTCCACGAAAGGCAGGTGCTCGAAGCGCCCGCTAATGGGCGGCCCGCCCTGCTGCCCATAACCCTGCAACGCCACCCCGCTCAGCAAAAACGCGAGCAGCATAAAACGGTAAAAATTCAGCATAAATACCTGTTAATCAAAATAATAATTGGCTAATAAAAGTCTATTTTCTTAAATAATGCCTACCTGACCAACGTGTTGTAGTAAGCTACCAGCGCGGTCAGCGAGGCCGCCCGTCCTTCCTCCCGGAAGGAGAGGTGTCGGCTGCGGGCAAACCGCTGCAAGTCAGCTTTTTTAGTTGGGAAAATAGCTGTAATGTCCCTGAGCCGGCTCACCACGTAGTAGTCTGTGTCGCGCTGCAGCACGTAGCGGATAGTCTCGTCGTAGTAGCCTTCCATGCCGAACTGCGTAGGGCGCTCTGATAGCTTGCGGGTGCGCCGGGCCAGCAGGCGGGCGGGGCCATCCACCAGCAGGTCGTAGAAGCCGGTGCGCACCTGCGGGTTGGCCACCGAGTCGGTGGTGAGGCGCACGAAGTGGTGGCCGCCCAGCGTGAAGCTCGCCACTTTCTCGGGCACCAGCTGCAAGGCAATGGCCCGGCTCGGCGGCAGCACTACCACGCGGTCGAGGTGGCAGTCGTAGAGCATGGGCACCGCCACGAAGTCGAAGCCATCGTAGCGCAGGCTGCCCGGCTGCGGGCTGGGCAGTAAAAAAAACGGACTACCCTGCACGTACGGCTTGGGGCGGCTCACGTACTCCGTCCCATTGAGCAAATGCGAATCGGCCTGGGTGGCCGCGTAGTAGCGCTGGGCGGCCACGGTCACCGCCGCTTGCTCACTCGAATCAACTCTGGCAACTACTTGAGCCTTAGCTGTATGAATGCGAATTGATAGGAGCAGTAAAAGAGGGTAGTAAACTAAGGTTTTCATGAAGAAGCATAGAAACCCAAAAGTAGCTGCTGGCTTACAAACTCTTCACCTAAAGCGCCTGCCCTGCCCGGCGTTCTTCCCGTGGGGAGGGGTAGGGCACCCGGCGGCTATTGAGCCCGGTAACGGACCTTTGCAGCTCGCCGGCTGTTGCGCCACTTCATGAAGAAAATATTTTCCCGCCTGCTGGGTAAGATTAAGCGCCGGGCCACTCGCGCGCCGGTCACCATTTGGCTCGCCAGCGTGCCGGCCAGCACGCCCGCCGCGGCCACGCTCTACCTCACCGGCTCGTGCAATGGCTGGACCACCGACGACCCGGCGTTTGCCTTCACCTTCGACCCCGCCAGCGGCGGCTACTACCTGGCCCTACCCCCCGGCCGGGGCACCCTGGACTACAAAGTGTGCCGCGGCAGCTGGGCCACCATCGAAACCGACGCCAACAATCTGGCCGTGCCCAACCGCCGCCACCTCTACGGCCAGGGTCCGCGCGAGCTGCGCCTGCACGTGCTGAACTGGGAGGACCAGGGCGGCATCGCGCCGCTGCGGCAGCATTCGGCGTCGCCTAACGTGCACATTCTCAGTCCTGATTTCCCGATGCCGCAGCTGCGACGCACGCGCCGGGTGTGGGTATATCTGCCGCCCGACTACGGCACCGGCGAGCGCCGCTACCCCGTGCTCTACCTGCAGGATGGCCAGAACGTGTTCGACCAGTACACGTCCTTCGCCGGCGAGTGGGGCGTCGATGAAACCCTCGACCAGTTAGCGGCCAGCGGCCAGGACCTGGGCGGCTGCCTGGTAATCGCCGTCGATAACGCGGACCAGCACCGCCTCGACGAGTACTCGCCCTGGCGCAACCCTCGCATCCGGCGCGGCGGCGAAGGCGAGCAGTACGTTGATTTTCTGGTCAATACCCTCAAACCCTACATCGACCACCACTACCGCACCCGGCCCGAGCGGGCGGCTACCTACGTGGCGGGCTCCAGCATGGGCGCGCTCATCGCCACCTACGCGGCCCTGCGCCACCCGGCGGTTTTTGGGGGGGTAGGGGCCTTTTCGCCGGCCTACTGGTTTGCCGGGCCGAGCCTGCTGGCCTACATCGCCCAGCATGCCCCACGCCCCGACACGCGCTGGTATTTCGTGTGCGGTGCCCAGGAAGGCCCCTCAATGGTACCGCTGATGACCACCGTGCGCGACGCCCTGCACGGTGCCGGCGTACCTGATACTAATCTGAATTTCAACGTCTTGTCTGATGGCGTGCACGCCGAATGGTTCTGGCAACGCGAGTTTGCCGGGGCTTACGAGTTCCTGATTTCTGGTTCGTAATCGGGCCGTTTGTCATTGCGAGCGCAACGCAGTGGAGCGCGGCAATCTTTCCTTGGTCGTTCGCTTCATTGAGTTAGTAATTCTGCTGGGAAGGAAAGATTGCCGCGCTCCACTGCGCTCCACTGCGCTCCACTGCGCTCCACTGCGCTGCGCTCGCAATGACAAATGCCTCAACCAGAAACTGCAAACTTCCCATAATACGCGCAGAAGTCGCTGAGGGGACACACGTTGCACTTGGGCGAGCGGGCCACGCACACGTAGCGTCCGTGCAAAATCAGCCAGTGGTGGGCCTTCGGAATGACTGCTTGCGGAATATATTTCACCAACCCTTTCTCCACAGCCAGGGGGGTAGTGGCCGTTTTGGGCACCAGCCCCAGCCGGTGCGACACCCGAAATACGTGCGTATCAACCGCCATCGCGGGCTGGTTATAAATCACCGAAACCACCACGTTGGCCGTCTTGCGCCCCACGCCCGGCAGCCGCTGCAGTTCCTCGATGGTGCTCGGCACCTCGCCGCCAAAGTCGCTGGTGAGCAGCCGGCCCAGGCCCGCCAGGTGCCTGGCCTTATTATTCGGATACGACACGCTGCGAATAAACGGAAAAATGTCCTCGGCCGCCGCTTCGCCCAATGCGAGGGGGGTAGGGAACCGCGCCAACAGCGCGGGCATCACCTGGTTCACGCGCTTGTCGGTGCACTGCGCGCTCAGCACCACGGCCACAATCAGTTCATACGGGTTGCCATAGGCCAGCTCGGTTTTGGGCTCCGGGAAATTCAGGGTGAAGTAGTCGAGAAAGCGGCGAAACCGTTCGGGGCGCGTCATAATCAGTTGGCAAGAAGCCAAAGCTAGCCAAAAAAGAACGTCATGCTGAGCTTGCCGAAGCATCTCGCTCGCACCGCTGGGTTACTAATCCAGCGGTGCGAGCGAGATGCTTCGGCAAGCTCAGCATGACGTTCTCTATAGGATAAAACAGCCGCGTTCAGCGCATAAACGTGCGCGCATACTGCAAAATGGCCGCCGTAGTGGCCGGGCGCGGGCGGCGCGCTAAGTGGTCGAGGGTGCGCTGGGCTAGCAGCAGGTCGGCGCAATCCACGGCGAGCGTGGAGTCGTGCAGCAGCGCGTCCTCGACGTCGTGCTGCTCGTCAGCTGGCAATTCGTTGTACACGTAGCGAAGCAACGTCGGGTGGGGTAAGGTTTGAATCATACAGGAGCGAATGAGCGGCCATTTTTTTCCGCAGGTTAATGAGAGCATAGCGCATGCGGCCCAGCGCAGTATTAATGCTCACGCCGGTTGCGTCAGCAATTTCCTGAAAGCTCATGTCGCCGTAATGGCGCATCAGCAGCACTTCTTTCTGGGCAGCGGGTAGTTCCTGGATGAGCTGGCGCAGGTGCGCGTGGCTTTCTTCGCGCCCCAGCGCGTCGTCAGCCGACTCTTCCGAAAGGTGTAACGAATTAGCCAGCCCCATGTTGTCATCGAGGCTCGTTTGGGGCGCTCTTTTTGCGCGGCGGAAGGCGTCGATGGCCAGGTTGTGCGCAATACGGCACAGCCAAGAGCCAAATTTGCCTTCGTCTTGGTAACGCCCGCTTTTGAGGGTGTGGATGGCCTTAATAAAGGTATCCTGGGTGAGGTCTTCGGCCATATCCTCGTCGCGCACCACGAGGTGAATGGTCGTAAAGACCCGCGCCTGGTGGCGCTGGAGCAGCTGGGCAAATGCCGCTTCGCGGCCGGCCAGGTAGAGGTCGATGAGCGCGGAGTCGCTCGGCTGCATGGGTTCCATAAAGAACTACGGATGATGGGGTAACGTAGAGCTTTCGGTCGATAGTGTGCAGCAGTTAAAAAAGGTGGAGTGAGCGAAAGATGAGGCCCACGATAATCGAGCCAAATGTAGCAGGCAAGGCCCGGATTTTACAAGTAGCTGGTGAGTTGGCGAAAATTATTTTTTCGCCATTTCGCGCATTTCGGCAACCTTGAATCGCGAAGGTAACCAACTACCGCCGAGCGGCCGCGTAGTACCGAGTGCTACGTTGGCCCTACCCCTTGATTATTATGCCTACTTACCTCGCCCTCCATTACTGGGCCGGCTCCGGCCGCGAATTTGAGTTGCTGCTACCCCACTTGCCCGCAGGCAGCCGCCTGCTGGCCCCCGACCTGCCCGGCTTTGGGGCGCAGGCCGCCCCAGCGGGGTTCGACTATTCGGTGGCCAGCTACGCCGATTGGGTGGCGCACTACCTGGCTGAGCAGCAGGTAGTTGATTATCATATTATCGGCCATAGTATGAGCGGTAAATTTGCGCTGGCCCTGGCCGCGCGCCAGCCGGCGGGCCTGCGCGGGCTGCTGCTGCTCTCGCCCTCGCCGCCTACTCCCGAACCCATCAGTGACGCCGACCGGGCCGCCAGCTTGGCCGCCTATGGCAAGCCCGAAGAGGCTGAAAAGACGTTTCATGTTATCACCAACCGGCCGCTGCCCGCCGAGTGGCACGAGCGCGTGGTGGCCGACAACCTCCGCACTACCCAGGCCGCCTGGGACGCCTGGCTGCAAAGCGGCTCGCGCGAGGATATCTCGGCCCTGATGCCCCAGGTGCAAGTGCCCTGCCGCCTGCTGGTGGGCGAAGATGACCGCGCCATCCCGCTGGCCGCCCAGCGCCGCCAGACGCTGCCGCTGCTGCCCCCCGGCTCGCCGCTGGTGGTGGTGCCTGGGACCGGCCACCTGCTGCCGCTGGAAGCCCCAGAATTTGTGACCGAAGAGCTGGCAAAGCTTGTAGGGTAAGCTTTAGCTTGCCGTAAAAAATGCTGTGCGTTCTATACCAATCACTCACATTACGGCAAGCTAAAGCTTACCGTACATCCCTTTTCCAGCAAGCTAAAGCTTACCCTATACTTTTATGGCTACCTACCAAAACCCCGTGCTGGATGCGGATTTTCCAGACCCTAGCATTGTGCTGGCGCCCGATGGCTACTACTACGCCTACGGCACGCAGACCAAGCGCAACGCGCTAATAATCAATATACAAGTAGCGCGCTCGCAGGATTTGACAGCGTGGGAATACCTCGGCGAAGCGCTGCCTGACAAGCCAGCCTGGGCCGCCACCAGCCAGCGCTTTTGGGCGCCCGACGTGAGCCGCCGCACCGATGGCCGCTACTTGCTCTACTACTCGGCGCAGCCCAATGACCCGGCCGCCGCCATGTGCCTGGGCGTGGCCGTGGCCGAGCATCCGGCCGGCCCCTTCGTAGATAGCGGCCAGCCGCTGCTGGCGGGGGGGGTAGGGTTTCAGGATATCGACCCCATGCGGTTTGTGGAGGCTACCGGGCGGCAGCTGCTATTCTGGGGCTCGGGGTTTGGGCCGCTGCGGGTGCGCGAGCTGGCCGCCGATGGCCTGGGCTTCGCGCCGGGCAGCGTGGCTGAGATAATGGTGCCGCCGCGGCCCGCCGGCCAGGCCGCCTACGGCCACCTCATCGAGGGCAGCTGGGTGCATTACCGCGCCGGCTGGTACTACCTGTTTTACTCGGGCGACAACTGTTGCGGACCCGTTGCCAGCTACGCCGTGCTGGCGGCGCGGGCGCGCCACCCGGCCGGCCCCTACGAAACGCTGGCCCAGGCGAGGGGCAACAACGGCACTATCCTCACCGAAAATGACCGCTGGCTGGCACCTGGCCACAACTGCCTCGTGACCGACGCGGCGGGCCAGGACTGGCTGCTCTACCACGCCATCGACCGCCGTCAGCCCACCTTCGATGCCATCAACGACGAGCAGGGCCACTCGCGCCGCGTGCTGCTGCTGGATAAAGTCAGCTACGATGCCGACGGCTGGCCCTCGGTTGGCACGCCATCCATTGAGCCGCAGCCGGGGCCGGTGGTGTAGCCGGATATTTTATTCCAGCGAACGGCCCCTAAACAGGATGTAGCCCAGGTGCCCATACACCCCGAAGCGGTGGTCGGGGTCATCGTAGTATTCGGCGTGCACGGCCAGCGGGCCCACGGGCGTATTCAGGATGAGGCCCGTCACGGCCGTCAGGTAGGGCCGGCTGATGCCTTTGCCCCGGTTAGCATCCTGCTGGTTGTCGGTGAGAGGCGTAATGTTAGTGTGCGCGAACACTTCCGAGCGCCATTCTATTTTGCCCAGCACCACCTGCGAGTAGCGCAGCCCGCCCGCCACGAAGCGCGGCGAGCGGTAGTGCTCCATAAAGAGCGTGCGCGAATCGACCAGCGGCGCAAAAACGGGCGCGCTGGTGAGTGTGGAGCGGTAGTTGAAAAACGTGCCCTGGCCGCTGAATGTGACTTCCCCAAAATAGCCCCAACTCGATTTGTCTTTTTGCAGGGCATGGTAGCGTTCGTAGGTGCCCCGAAATTGCAGCCACTGGTGGTTGCGCGAGCGCTCGCCCAGGTCCTGAGCGTTGGAGGTGGTGCCGGGCGTATATACTTCGGTGCCCGTGACGCCCCGCAGCGTCACCACCGCCCGCCAGCCCAGCGTAGCGTACTGCTTGCGGTTGAGCGAGTTGCGGTTGAAGCGCAGCGCCGCCGTGCCGCCCTTGAACGAAGTGCGGTCGAGCTGGTCCGACGATTGCAACTCGCGCGTGTTGGCGTAGTTATCCACGTTGTAGAACGCGCCCACGTCGAGCACCACGCGCGAGCGGTAGCGCGGCGACACGCCAAACTGCGCGCCTATCTTGGTGTCTTTCTGCTCCACCTGCGTGTTCAGCACGTCGCGGCCCAGCAGGCCGCCCGTCTGTTGGTAATCCCACTGGTTGTAGGTCACGATGGGCGCGATGTAAAACGGCAGCCGACCCGGCGAGTTCAGCCGAAACGACGCCTGCGCCCCGTTGTAGAAGCGCCCCACGCTCACATTGGCCGCCACCGAATACAGGAGCCGGCGCAGGTAGCGAAACTCCACGCCCAGGTATAGGCTCTCGATGGGCCGCGTGCTAAGCGCAAAGCCTACATCGGCCGATACGTTGTTGTTGCGCTGCGCATCCACGCTGAATACGTAGCCTTTGAGCGCTTCATCGTAGCGCAGGCGTGGATAAATATTACGGAAGTAGCTATCCGAAGCCAGGCGGTAGTAGCCTTCCTCCAGCCCTTCTAGGGTGTAGGTCGAGCCATCGCGCGGGAAAAAACTTCGCGCGTACTCGTTCTGGTCGGGGCGCAGGCCCTTCACTTCTACCTTCACGAAGCGGGGGGTAGGCACGTTTTGCTGAAAAGCCAGGCGGCGCCGCTGCAAGGCCACCGTATCGACGCGGCGGCTGATGCGCTGCCGGATTTCAGCCAGCTTGAGCTGGGTAGCCGTGTCGCCCGCCGCAATGAGCGTGCGCACTTTGTCGAAATCGGCCGCGCCCAGGTTGCCTAGGTTGGGTTGAATATAGATGCCGTTCTTGCCCACGCTATTAGTGTCGGCCACGCTGGTGCCCAGAAAAATCAACGTAGTGTTTAGCAGCTCATTATCTTTTTTAAAGGGATATTTTTTAAGCGCCACGTCGCCCACGTTCACCCCAATAATAACATCGGGCTTGAACTCCTGGCGCATCACATCGGTCGGAAAATTATCCAGCACGGCCCCGTCGAAGAGGTAGCGTCCATCGAGGTTGCGGATGGGCCGGAAGGCCAGGGGGTAGGCCAGCGAGTTGCGCACGGCGTCGGCCAGCAAGCCCGATTTCTGCACCACTTTCTCACGCGTAAACACCTCCGTGGCCAGGCAGCGGTACGGCACGAAAAGATTGTCGAAGTTATAATTGGCCTCGGCCGCCGCCGGGGCCAGCAGCCGCGCCAGGGCAAAATTGAGGTTGAGGTCGTTGACGAGGGTAGGCGTGATGGTGGCCTGAAACGTGGAGTCGATGGACAAGCCCAGGTTCAGGGACGCCGGCGAAGGCTCGGCGGTCAGGAAATTGAACGTCTTGTCAGGCAAAACCTTGCCGGTGGCCCAGCGCTGAAAATTGTCGGAGAGCACAATGTGCTCGATTTCACGCGGCGAATAGCCCGCGGCGTACATAGCCCCCACCACGGCACCCATGCTGTTGCCCACGATGTAGTCGATAGGAATGCCATTGGCTTCCAGCTCTTTGAGCACGCCCACGTGGGCCAGGCCCTTGGCACCGCCGCCGCTCAGCACCAATCCCACCCGCTGGGCCGACGCGGTCATAACGGTGCTAAAAACGAACAGACTAACTGATAAGTAGCGGAATAACGATTTGAACATAAAAAATAAAAGTATTCCGGCAAGTTACGTGCGCCTTACGCTACGGGCGTTTTGGTGGTTGCCGGTGGCAGGCAGGCACCTGCTGCCGGGCAGTGAAACGTCCCAAAGCGGGACGTCATTTTTTGTTTAATATTCTGAGGATGAACATTAAGCAGAAAATATAAAACCTGCTTATTCTATGCAACATCCGCGCTTTTCGCACGTAGTTTACTCGTTCTACTTTTCTGGCCCCCTGATGAAAACCCCTGCCCCTGATGCCGCAGCTAGTAGCAACCCGGCTCGCAAACGGACTAAAACCCGACCCGCTGCCCGGCGCCGCACCGTCGAGAATACGTATTCCGACCCCGCGCTGCGCGAGCGCCTCAAAACCGAAATCCGCAGTGCCGCGAAGGGCGGCGAGCCCGGCACCTGGAGCGCCCGCAAGTCGCAGCTGCTCACCCTGGCCTATCAGAAAGCCGGCGGTGGCTATATCCAGCGCCACCCCAATTCCAAGCAAAAAACCCCACGAAAAGAAGCCGGGCCGGATGTGAAAACCGCAGCTGCCAAACCCGCTCGCCCCGCAGCCGCTCTTACCCACCCCGGCGCTACCGCCCAAAAGGCCATTAGTGGTAAGAAGAATACCAGCTCTCAGCCGGCCGCGCACGGCCTCGCTAAGACTACGCGCGAGCAGACCACTTAATTTTGACAGCAACCGGCGACAAACGCGGCTGCCCGTGCTTTTTATCTGTCTCAGCCAGAGGTGGTTGATTGCGGCAGTTGAGCAATCGTTGCGGCTCGCAAGGGGGGTAGGGCTGGGTAGCCACTTTGGGCAGACTATCGTATAGCGGAGCTCACTAAGCCCCCTTAGCCCGCGCCAATGATTGATTTTCTGACTGACTTGCTTGGCCTGCACGCCACGGCCAGCGACATTACCACCAGCCAGATTTGCTGGCGCACCGTCGTTGTTTCTCTCGTGGCCATCGTGCTGCTGCGCCTGTCGGGCCGCCGCACGTTTGCCAGCAGCAGCGCCCTCGAAACCATTGTCAAGTTTATGCTGGGCGGGCTGCTGAGCCGCGCCATCGCGGCGGCCGGGCCGTTCTTGCCCACCATCGCGGCGGCGGCTACGCTGGTGGCGGTGCACCGCGCCATTGCTTATGCCACGTATTTCATCCCGCCCCTGGGCCGCTTAATCAAGGGTGAGCCGTCTATTCTGGCCGAAGGCAACCACATTCATTACAATGAGCTGCGCTTCGCCAGCGTGTCTGAGCAGGCCATGCGCGCTGCCGTGCGTGGCGCGGCCAATATCGATGACCTGGCGGAGGTCAAAACCGTGCGCCTGGAACACGACGGCACCGTCAGCGTCGTGAAAAAGGAAAGCTAACGTGCCCGATTCCGCGCCTACCCCCCCGCCCGCCGTCGTGTTGTTCGACGGTGTGTGCAACCTCTGCCACTGGCTGGTGCAGTTTATCGTCCGCCACGACCGGGCCGGGCGCTTCCGGTTCGCGGCGTTGCAGAGCGCGGCGGGCCAAGCGCTGCTGGCAGCCCACGGCCTACCCCCCCTCGCCGCCGGCCACGACCCCGATTCGGTGATGCTGGTAAGTGGCGGGCGGGTTTACGCGCACTCGGCGGCGGTGCTGCGCATCACCCGTGAGCTAGGCTGGCCCTGGCGGCTGGCATTGGTAGGAGGCCTGCTGCCGCCCACCTGGCGCGACGCGCTGTACCGCTACGTGGCGCGGCACCGCTACCGCTGGTTTGGGCGGCAGGCGAGCTGCATGCTGCCTACGCCCGAGCTGCAGCAGCGCTTTTTGAGCTGAACCAAGGTTGGTATGCCTATTCCCGCTTGCCCTTCAGCGCCTGCTTGAGGCCGCCCAACTCATCGCGCAGCTTGGCGGCCTGCAAAAAGTCGAGTTCCTTGGCGGCGGCTTCCATCTGTTTCTCGGTGGCTTTGATGAGTTTTTCGAGCTCGGCGCGGTTCATCATAGCGATGACTGGCTCGGCGGCCATCGCGAGCGTTGCGCCGCCTTCGGCGTAGGCACCGGCCGGGGCTTGCGCTTCCACGGTGCGGTAGTCGGCCAGGTCGGTCTGGCCCAGAATCTGGGCGTGGCTCTTGCGCACGGTGCGCGGCGTGATGTTATGCTCTTCGTTATAAGCCTGCTGCGTGGCGCGGCGGCGGTTGGTTTCGTCAATGGCGCGCTGCATGGAGCCCGTCATGCGGTCAGCATAGAGAATGACCTTGCCGTTCTCGTTCCGCGCCGCCCTACCCATCGTCTGGATAAGGGAGCGCTGGTCGCGCAGGAAGCCTTCCTTATCGGCATCCAGAATGGCTACCAGACTAACTTCCGGCAGGTCAA
The DNA here is from genome assembly GCA_001596155.1 of Hymenobacter psoromatis. Taxonomy (NCBI): domain Bacteria; kingdom Pseudomonadati; phylum Bacteroidota; class Cytophagia; order Cytophagales; family Hymenobacteraceae; genus Hymenobacter; species Hymenobacter psoromatis. Next base: position 3,723,101 of record CP014771.1, read on the forward strand.
GGCCTTCGCGCAGCAGGTTCACGCCGATGAGCACATCGACCTCGCCCAGCCGCAGCCGCCGCAAAATCTCCACCCGGTCCAGCGTCTTCACATCCGAGTGAATATATTCGACCTTGATACCCAGGCGGTCCATGTATTTGCTCAGCTCCTCGGCCATGCGCTTGGTGAGGGTCGTCACCAGCACGCGGTCGCCGGCCTTCACGCGCTCGTCCACCTCATCCAGCAAGTCATCGACCTGGTTGATGCTGGGCCGCAGGTCAATCACGGGGTCGAGCAGGCCGGTGGGGCGAATAATCTGCTCCACCACCACGCCGTTGGCCTGGGTCAGCTCGTAGTCGGCCGGCGTGGCGCTCACAAACACGGCCTGCCGATACATGCTCTCGAACTCGTTGAACGTCAGCGGCCTGTTGTCAAAAGCGGAGGGTAGGCGGAAGCCGTACTCGATGAGCGCCGTTTTGCGTGAGCGGTCGCCGCCCCACATGGCCCGGATTTGCGGAATCGTGGCGTGGCTCTCATCGACCACCAATAAATAGTCATCGGGAAAGTAGTCGAGCAGACAAAACGGCCGCGAGCCCGGCGAGCGCCGGTCGAAGTAGCGCGAGTAGTTCTCAATGCCCGAGCAGTAGCCCAGCTCGCGTATCATTTCGAGGTCAAACTCGGTGCGCTCCTGAATGCGGCGGGCCTCCACGTCGCGGCCTTCCTTCTCGAAGTACTTGTGCTGCTGCACCATATCATCCTGAATCTCGTGGATGGCGGTGTTCAGCGTCTCCTTGCCCGTCACAAAAAGGTTGGCGGGGTAGAGCGTCATATTCTTCTCGTCCGAAAGCTTGCGCCCGCTCACCGGGTCAATCTTCTGGATGGCTTCAATCTCATCGCCAAAGAAGAAAATGCGATACGCGTAGTCGGCGTAGGCCGGATACACGTCCACCGTGTCGCCCTTCACCCGAAACGAGCCGCGCTTAAACTCCACCTCGGTGCGCGAATACAGAATCTGCACGAACTGGTAGAGCAGGTTATTGCGCGAGTAGCGGTGGCCGGGTGCCAGAAAAATGACGTTTTTGCTGAACTCCTCGGGGTTGCCGATGCCGTAGATGCACGACACGGAGGCAATAACCACCACGTCGCGCCGCCCGCTTAGCAGCGTGCTGGTGCAGTGCAGCCGCAGCTTCTCAATCTCCTCGTTGATAGCTAAGTCCTTCTCAATGAAGACGTCGGAGCTGGCAATGTAGGCCTCGGGCTGGTAGTAGTCGTAGTAGCTGATGTAGTACTCGACGGCATTTTGCGGGAAAAACGCCTTGAACTCGCCGTAGAGCTGGGCAGCCAGCGTCTTGTTGTGGCACATCACCAGGGCGGGCTTGCCGGTTTGGGCAATCACGTTGGCCATCGTGAAGGTTTTGCCGGTGCCGGTGGCCCCGAGCAGCACCTGGGCCGGCTCGCCGCCGTTCACGCCTTTCACCAGCTCGGCAATGGCGCGCGGCTGGTCGCCGGTGGGTTGGAAGTCAGAAGTAAGCTGGTACGTGGACATGCGAAAGCGGCCGGAAGAAGGCCAATCTTTCTAACCCCAAACCCGCCGCCGAGGTTTCTGCGCTTCCGAATAAAACGAGGGGGTAGGGCCCGCTGTGGCCGCGCGGGCTACTGCGGGCGCAGCTGCAGCGTGGCCGTTCTGGGCTGGCTTGCGTTCTTAGTAGAGGGGTAGGGAGTGACTGCCAGCAGCCGGAGCCAATAGGCCTGCCGATTCAGCGTCACCAGCACCGAGTCGCGCGCGTAGCTGCGGTCGTAGCCCAGGCGCGCGGTCTGGTCCGGCCCCGCGCCGGTGAACGTCACCGTCACGGCCACCGTGCCGCCCGTAATGCAGACGACATCGCTGGGGCAGCGCGACTCGTTGATGGTCGTAAGCGTTGCCTGCACCGGCCCGCTGGCCGTGATGGTGGTAGGCTGCTGATATACCAGGTCGAAGCTTTGGGCCGGGCTGGCATCATTCTTCTTGCAAGCCAGCAACCCGCTGAGTGCTAGCACAAACGGAATAGCTTTCACAGTGAGCCGCTAAAAGCGTCGGGTCACAAAAAAGCTGGTGCCGCTGGCCAGCGGTCCATCGGCGCTGGGCACCTCATTGCCTGGAAACCCGCCCGCCTGCCAGTAGGTATGCGGCAAATCGAGGAGCCGCGCTCGGCGCAATTGCTGCTCAGCATAGGCCAAATGCGCCTGCGTGCGCACAAAATCGGGGGTAGCCGCCGTGCGTGCCTCGCCAAACCGGGCCAGGTAGCTCGCATCGCCCACCACGGCATTTACCGGCGGCAGCCCAGTTGTTTCCGCGCGCAGGTGGCGTTGCATAACCAGGCGGGTTCCTGCCAGGCAAAGGCCGGCCACCGCCACCAATAAGACGCGTAAAAAGAAGGACATAAGCTTGTTGTGGAAAGAGTGGAGAGCAGCGTAATCGTCGGGTTAGCAGTTGGTAGCTACTGTATTTTAAACGGCCGGCCCAGCTCCAGCCCCGCTTCCAGCCCAAAGCTGTAGGGCCGTTGCTGATGCCAGAAATCCTGGTTCGGGTCCGCGTTGAGGCTCAAAATGCCAAATTCGGCCACCGGCCCCAGGCTAAGGGCCCACTGATGGCCCACCGGCCGGTACTGAATGCCGCCGCCGCCACGCAGCGAGCTATTGAAGTGCCGGTAGGGCGAGCTGGAAGACATGGGGGTGTAAATGCGAGTGGCTTCGGGCGTGCCCTCCACGTCGCTGCGCACGTTGAGCAGGGAAGTTAACAGCGCCCCTACCCGGCCGTAGAGCGAGAAGCCTGTTTTGAGCGGACTAGCGTAGCGCATTTCTGCCGCCGCGCTGGCCGAGCGGTAGCGATACGAGGTGCGCTGCAAGTGAGCCCGCATAGCCTGCGCGTAAGTGAGGTCGGCCACCTGCTCGCCCACGAACGACACGGAGGTAGCCGAGTTAGCAGTGTTCTGAGCCAGCTCCAGGCCCGTGCGCAGGTGCCAGCGGCTGCCACCCAGGCGGCGGCTGGCCCACACGCCCAGCCGTTGGCCCAGGCCGGCCCGCAGGTTGTTGCGGTACTCCGCCGCCGCATTATTGGTAATGGTGGCCGAATTCAACCCAAAAGAGGGGTTGTAGCTGGTGGGGGCTTTCGAAAAATCTATATTAGGCTGAAAAGAGCTGGCCGCATAAGAAACCCCATACTGCCAGTGCCGCGCCAGCTCCACGGGTGGCATGGTCACCTCCAGGGGGCTTAGGCTAGCCGGCAGTGTCGCCGCGCCAAGCGCATCCAGACTGGCCGCGTGGGCAGACAAGCTATTCATTGCCAGCCCTTGCGATGCCGGGTCAGCCGTGTTAGCATCGGCAAAAGCAGCAGTCAGGCGCTGCTCATTCGTAGCAGCTGGTGCGGCAGCCGGCAACCCGGTAGCCAGCGCCAGCGCTCCCGACTCCGCGCCGCTGGCGGGGGGTAGGGCGCCGTGTCGTGCTTCGCTCGCAGTGGCAGCAGTCCGCTTAGCCGAAGCGGCCGTTGCTGCCATCACCGTGCGAGAAGAGTTGTCTTCCGTCAAACCCACCTGGCTGCGGTGCGCGCCCGCATCGGTGCCCGGCTTCGGCGATTGCCAGATGGCCATTTCACGCGTCGGCCGTGCGCCTGCCCGCTGCCGGGTGGTTGCCTGGGCCAGGTAGGGGAGGGTAGCCGCCCGGCCCGTAGCTGCGGCAGAAGAACCAGTTGATTGGGCCTCCGCCCGAAGAGTAGTAGGTTGGTCGATAGCTGAGGGAGTAAGTGTGGAAGAGTAATTGGCACGGCTGGCAGCCACGGCCGTAGGCGCGGTAGCCAGCCCCGGCGTGGCAACTGCACGGCGGGCCGCGGCCACGCCCGGCAATTCGGCCGGGGTGGCCGTGGCGAGCGAAGCCGTGGGCGACTGCTGGCTGTGCCACCAGCCGCCGCCCGCCAGCGATGCCAGCAGCAAGCTGGCCGCGATGGCCCAGCGATGCACCCGCAGGCGCCGCCGATATTGTTCATTCTGAGCCAGAAGCAGGCTGTTGTCCAGCTGCTCCCACACCTGCGGGCGCGGGGTCACCGCGGCCGCCTCACTCTCCAGCAAGTGGTGGCGAAACAGGTCTTCCAGACTACCCTTGGGCGGGGTCAATGGGTTCATAAGGCGTAGTAGCTAATTATTTAAGAGGCGGTTGAAGGCGGGCCAGCTTGGTTTGAAGTACCACGCGGGCGCGAGAATATTGCGATTTACTGGTGCCTTCCGAAATTTCCAGCATCTCGCCAATCTCTTTATGCGTGTAGCCCTCGATAGCGTATAGGTTAAAAACCAGTCGGTAGCGGGGGGCCAATTCCTGCACTACGTTCAGCAGCTCGCCGTAGGCGTAGCTACTAAACGTAAATTCTTCACTGGCCAGCGTTTCGGGGTAGTCGCCGTCGCTCACGGCCACCAGCGGCGCGTTGCGGCGGTGCTGGCGCAGGGCCGCGTTTATCATAATGCGCCGAATCCAGAACTCCAGCGGGCACTCGCGCCGGAAGCTGCCCAGCGTCCGAAATACCGTCAGGAAGCCTTCCTGCAAGATGTCTTCGGCCTCAAAAGTCGTTTGGGCGTAGCGCAGGCACACGGCCATCATGCGGGCCGAGTACCGCTCATAGAGCTGCTTTTGAGGCAATTGCCGGCCCAGCAGGCAGCCATCTATCAGTTCGGCCTCGCTCGGGGGGGTAGGGGGGCCTGAGCGGCTCACGGTAAGGTTGTTACTGGCAGGAGCAGGTTCCCCGGCGGCCATTGCGGGCCAGGCAGCGGCACTCATAAACGGGGCCGGCCAGCGCCGGAATGAAAGACGTTCAACATACGCGCTGCTTACTGCCTACGAAAGATATGTTGCTACTTGGTTGCTCCTCGCACACCCCTAAGAAGCCGGACGTGTGATACTCGTTGCAAGTAGGACGAACTTTTTTCGTAGCGATAAACTAAGAAACTGTAAATCAACAAATTGGAAGAATAACCACCATACGGATAAATAATGTGCGTACATTTAATACGGGTGTATTCATAAAATAAGCTCCTCCAAAAATCACTTTGCAGGCTGCTTTCAACTCCGCTGCACCACCGCGCTAGCCAGCCCGTGCGCTGGGGCTGGCTGTTAACCATTTTGCGTAAGTTCTATTAAAAAATAGGGGGGGGTAGGAACGGCCACAGCGCGTCCCTACCCCCCTGTCGCGCGTCAGCGCCTGCTACGGTTTGTTCCAGATGGCCCAGGCGGCTTCGGCTTGCAGCTCCAGCATTTCGAGCCCGTTTTTGGTCTGCGCCCCGGCCGCGCGGCCGCGCTGCAAAAACAGCGTCTCGCTCGGGTTATACACTAGGTCGAACAGGTAGTGCCGGTCCGTGAGCGCCGCGTAGGGGAGGGGCGGGCTTTCGGCCACGTTGGGGTATGTGCCCAAAGGCGTAGTGTTGATAAGGAGCGAATGTTCGGCGAGGATGGTTGGCGTTACTTCCTCATAAGCAAGCTGGCCCGCGCCCGGCTGCCGCGATACTGCCTGGTACGCGATGCCCAGCTCCTGCAGGGCCACGCTCACGGCTTTAGCCGCGCCGCCGGTTCCCAGCACCAGCGCTCGCGCCGCCTCGCCCCGGTGGGGGTAAAAATGGCGCAGCGACTCCCGAAATCCCACGTAGTCAGTGTTATGCCCCACCAGGCTGCCATCGGCGCGCAGCTCAATCACGTTCACCGCCCCCACCAGCCTGGCCGAAGGCGCCACCTGGGTAAGGTAGGGCCCTAGCTGCTCTTTATACGGAATAGTCACGTTCAACCCGGCCAGGTCGGGGTAGCGCGCCAGCAGCGCGGGCAGCTCCTCAGCCTCCGCCAATTCAAACAGTTCATAGCGGCAGTCGGCCAGCCCGAGCCGGGCAAATTTCTGGCTGAAATAGCGCTTGGAGAAAGAGTGGGTAAGCGAACGCCCCAACAGGCCAAATGTGCGCATGAAAAGGACAGCAGGGTAGCAAAAAAGGGCAAAAATCCGTCACCAGCTACTACCCGGCCGGATTACCTCGCATCTTTCCACGAACAAATTGCCACAGCGGTGGCAAAACGGACAACAGAATGATGGTATAAATAACCAGCGTGAAGTTGTTTTTCACAAGCGGGATATTCCCGAACAGGTAGCCCGCCAGCGTGAGCGATACGACCCACAAGACCGCGCCGGCAATGCTGTAAGAAGCGAAATGGCGGTAAGTCATGGTCCCTACCCCCGCTACGAAGGGCGCGAAAGTGCGCACAATCGGGACGAACCGCGCCATAATAATGGTCTTGCCCCCGTGCTTCGCATAAAATGCCTGGGTCTGCTCCAGGTACTTGCGTTTCAAAAAACGAAAGTCTTCCCGAAAAACCCTCGGCCCCAAGTAGTCACCAATGGTATAGTTGAGGTTGTCGCCAATAAAGGCAGCTGCTATCAGCAGCGGAATCAGGTAAGCTATGTTGAGCAGCGGCTGGCCACTGTCTGGGTTGGGTAGCGCCGCCAGCGTGCCCGCCACAAAAAGCAAAGAATCACCCGGTAGAAAAGGCAGCACGATGACGCCCGTTTCAGTGAAGATGATTAAAAAGAGTATCAAGTACGTCAGGTTGCCGTAGTCATGCACGACGTTCACAAGGGTTTTATCCAGGTGCAGAATCAGGTCGATAAAATGTTTGAGTAACTCCATAAGGTGTAAGGGTTGAACCCGCAAAGAAAGCAGGGCTGGTATGAACATTGTGAGGCCGGCCTTTAACTCAGCCCGATGCCTAGCAGTGAGGGGGTGCCCAAAATCCTACTACCATGATTGTATATAAAGGGGGTGACTGGTGGCAGGCGCTTCGTCACTTCCACACTTCCACGGTTATTCGCCATTTGCTGGTGCGGGTTAGCTTGGTTGGCGTGTACAACGTCCTGATTGCCATCTGGGGCCTTCAGTACCACCACCACATGCTCAATATCAGCCGGGAATACTTCTCCTTCCTGGGTATTTTGCTGAGCCTGCTGCTGGTGTTTCGCACCAACAGCGCTTACGACCGCTACTACGAAGGCCGTAAAGTGTGGGGGCAGCTTATCTCGCAGTGCCGGGGCCTGGCTATTGAGTTCAATGCGGTGCTACCCCGCGAGGCCATTGCCAGCCGGCGTTATTTCGCCGCGCTTATCTCCAACTTTCCCTTCGCGCTCAAAGGCTCGTTGCGCGGCGACATGAAATTTGAGCAAATGGAGGCTACCCCGGACATTCTAGAGCGCCTGCGCTCAGCCGAAAATGTGGCGGCAACTATCCTGGCGGTGCTTCAGGAAAGTGTGGAACAGCTGCGGCAGGTTGAAATAATCCGCGATACGCACCTGCTTACTTTCAAGCCGCACTTCTTGGGCATGATGTCGGTAAGCGGCGTGTGTGAGCGCATTAAGGCTACTCCTATCCCCTTTTCCTACACGTTCTTCATAAAAGCCTACATCCTCACGTTCATCAGCGTGATGCCTTTTGTACTATTATCTACTTCTGGCTATTTCATGATTCCCATCACCATGTTTGGTGCTTATGCCCTACTCGGCCTGGAAATGATTGGGGAAGAAATAGAAAACCCCTTTGGCATGGACTCCAACGACCTGCCTCTCACGCAGTTGTCTAATCGAATTCGGGTGAGCGTGCATGACATTCTACGAGTGGAGCTTTCTGAGCAGAAAAAGGCTCTGGCCGCCGTGCCGTACAGCGTTGTCCACTAGCCATATGCTCTATTTTTTGCCAGGGAGGTAAAACCACTTCCGGTATTGGCACGTATCTTGCGCCCACTTGCATTATTTGTAGCTGAGTTAGGCTTTTGTCAGTTTGTGGGATTTTTCTTATAAAATTGCTAACTGCGGTTAACCTCTTGCGTACAAGGCCCGACTCACATTTTAAATCTAGCCAATTCGAACTTTCAACCACCTTTTTTTCATCATGCAAAATCTTACTCTTTTTTGCCAGAGTGGTCTAGGCCGGCTTTCCTGGCGGGCTATCCTGCCGCTGTTAGCCCTCTTTTTCAGCATCGGCACGCAAAGCGCAAATGCAGCCGTTGGTCTATCGAATCAAAACGTTATAGTAAATCAAGGTAACGGTAATAATACCTACGGTGAAACGGCTTTTGACGGGTTCACATTAGTTGACCAGAGTTCTGGCTCTACTACTACTCCGGCGTTTGATATTAATACTGGTACACTCACACTTAACGGTGGTACGCTAACTACTACTGAAACAGGTTCAAGTGTAGTGAATGGGGCATTTATTGATTACACTTTGTTTGACGCTATTGGCAATCCAATAAATCTCGGTTCCGGGTCCATTCAACTTACTCAGACTAGCGTAAATGCAGGGGTACGGACTTTTTCCCTTTCAAATGCGGCTATCAACTTAGTGCCTCTCATACAGAATGCGGGTAACGGCTATTCCATTTCTGTTGGTTTTCGCGCCCAGTATCGTGACGGTAATAAGAACCCTAAAGCTGTTGATGACAATGGAGGGCTTGGTTACACTGCCTCCTTTGATGTAGTGGGTACTCGCACACAGGCTCCTACTGTGAACCCGAGCAATATTCAGCTTGCGGCTGATGGGGCTTCTACTCCTACCAGCTACTACTATCCCAATACGGGCACTAATCCGCAGTTTCCGGGCTACCAATTCACTTCGTCGCAAAATGCAGGTGGTGTAAGTGGTGCCTTTGACATCAATAATGGTCAGTTGCGTCTCATTAATAGTACATTAACTACTACTGAGGCAGGCCCTAACACAGTTAGCAGCGTAGTACTTTACTACCGCGTTCGCTCAACCTCGACGGGTGGTGGAGCATTTCAGGCTATTACCCTATCACAGTCGGGAAATGTCTCTAATGGTACCCGAACTTTCATTATTGACCCCAGCAATTCCAGCAACTCCAACCCACAGCCTAACTTGGTTGCAGCGGCGGCAGTAAGTGCCACTGGTAATTACTCAATTGACGTATATTATCAAGCCAGTGGGGTGAATAGCTCAACAGGCACACCTTTTACCCTTACGTACCCACCCACTGGTTTTTCTACTGCTACTTTCACCGTTGGTGGAACACCAATCGCAGTTACTATTTGGACAGGTTCTGTTAATGATAACTGGTTTGACCCCAGTAATTGGACTAACGGAGTACCTACTAGAACCACTAATGCATTGGTTCGCGATTTGGGTGCTGGTAATACAGTGTCTTATCCTAATGTCCGTTCCGACTATCGTTATACTACGGCGGGGGGAGCACTGCTTTATGATAATACGAATTCTGGTCCGGCTGAAACCCTTAACTTTACTATGGCTGGTAGTTCGCAGGCATCCCGTTCTATCGCTCGTCTAGTGATTGGTCAGCTCCGTGTATTTGGCACCTTTGATAATACCTACGACAGCTTTATCCAACGCGATAATACCATTATGGAATTTGCAGGTGGTAATCAAAATATCACAGGTGGTACGTTTGTCAGGGTAGATATATCGGGTGGGGGTATTAAGAATCTGCAAGGTGTAATGAGCATTGCTGAGTCACTCAATTTCTTGACTCCAAATGTTTACGCTAATGCTGACGTGCCAGTGCCAGTTACTAATCCATACGCTACTCTATTGGATAATGCAGGTGTGTTGACTACCGATATCACTCAACCAACTATCAGTGTTGTAGTCCTGTCTGACCGTATTGCCAGCAATGGGAATAATGGTGCTCAACTCAACGGGGAGACCGATAAATCTTATTTATATGGTTTTGTGCGCACGAGTAGAGCGGGAGTTGCGGTAGGTGAAACTCGCACTTACGGCAACATCGGTTTGACGCTAACTTTTACGGGTGTAAATGACCCGAACAACGTAGACTTGACTCGTAATACCGTTGAGGCATACTCCCCTGTTTCAAATAGATTTGGTATCCGACGTATATTCGGCGTGCGACCGTCTAACCAGACCACTAATAATGGCGGTCTCATGGCTAATATGATATTCCACTACCGCAACTCCGAGACCAAGCGCTTGGCTGGACCTGATACGCGCACATATGGCACCGGTATTATTCCGGAAGAACGTCTGACTATTTTTGTGTCAACCAACTCTGGTAATACTTTCCAATTGGTTGGACGTGATGCCGTTCCTGATACGGTAAACAATACGGTAACCCGCACGGGGGTAACAACTTTCGCTACTTTCACTCTCGGCGATACAAATAACCCTTTGCCTGTTGTACTAACCGCTTTTAATGCCGTACGCAGTGGTGACAACGCTTTGGTAACTTGGGCTACGGCTATGGAAACGGGTAGCAAAGGCTTTGAGGTGCAGGTATCTACCGATGGCACGACTTTCCGCACGCTAGGCTTTATAAGCAGCGAGACGCCCAACAGCTTGCAAGCCAGAAGCTACAAGTATGTGGACACGGAGAGTGGTAAGTTTGGAACCCGCTATTACCGTCTGCACCAAATTGATTTGGACGGTAAAGACTCTTATTCGCCAGTACGAGCCGTCAATTTTGATGGTACTGCTAATTCGACGGCATTAACTGCTTATCCTAGTCCTTTCACTGATAAAATTGACTTCAGTATTAATGCAGCTACAGTCGGCAACGGTGTCGCCCGTGTACAGTTATTGGACATGACAGGTCGTGTAGTGCGTGAGCAGAACATAAGCGTGCAGAATGCCTCTATCACGTTGGAGAGCCTGAGTGACCTACGCACTGGGTTGTATGTGGCGCGCATAACGCTGCCTGATGGCAGTGCTCAGACCGTGCGTATTCAGAAGCAGTAATCAGCAAAAAACGCTGTTAAGGCATTGAAGCCGGCCATACATTGTATGGCCGGCTTCAATGCCTTAACGGGGGTAGGAAGCTACCCGCGTGGCATGGACGTGCCTGGCTTGCCCGACTTGGCGGCTGGCTGAAACATGGGGTCCACGGCGTCCATGTCGAGGAAGTGCGAGAACGTATCGCCACGCAGCCCGAGGCGGATGGTTTCGAGGCTCACCATTTCGTTGGGAGCGATGTTGCCGAGGTTCACGTTGGCACCGAGGAGCTTGATAAACCAAACCTGCTGCGCCTTCTGCGGGGCCTCCCAAATGATGCGCTCGGACGGGATTTTGGTCAGAATCTCTTCTACCAGGCCCGAGCGTACTTCGCCCGTGCTGCGGAAAAGACCCACATTGCCACCTTCGCGGGCCTCGCCAATTACCTTGATGGCACCGGCCTCCAACTCGGTCTGCATCTGCGCAATCCACTTGTAGGGCGGAATGATTTTCTCCGCGTCCTTCGAGCCCACTTCACTCAACACCTTGACCGACTTGCTCAGCTCGCGGATAAACTCGCACTTGCGGTCGTGGGGCAGGTCGATGCTGCCATCTGATACTTCCGCGTATTCCAGGCCGAAGCTGTCGAGCAGGCGGCGGTAGTCATCAAACTGATTGCGGATGATAAAGGCTTCGAACAAGGTGCCGCCCAGATAGACCGGCACCCCCGCAGCGTGGTAGATTTCCAGCTTCCGCTTCAGGTTAGGCACAATGTAGGAGGTGGCCCAGCCCAGCTTCACGATGTCCGTGTAGGGCGCCGCCACCTCCAGAAAGTCTTCTACTTCGCGCATGCTAAGGCCCTTATCCATCATCATGGTGAAGCCTTGTTCGCGTGGTTTTTGGGTGCGCTCGGGGAGCTGCGAAAGCGAGTAGTTCATGCAAAAAGAGGAGGAGAGTGATTCCCGCCAAAAAAAGTAAATGCCTAACAAAAGTGCCTGCCCCCGGTGAGGAGAGCAGGCACAAAATTAATTCAGAAAGCAGTCACCGCGTTTGGCTGGCTTCTTACTTGCGAAACTGGTCAATCAGGCGTTGCAGCGCGGGCTGCTTCTGCAGCTCGGGAAAGTAGTCGAACAGCAGCGAATGCTGGTCGTAATTGAGCGTCAGGGCCGTTTCCAGTTCCTGGTAGGCTTCGCGCAGCCGGCCATCGGCCAGTAGGTAAGCGCACAGCATATAATGAAAATGCGCTTCGTGCGGGTGCAGCTCCACCGCGTGGCGCAGCAAGTCGATGGCCTCATCGTAGTGGCCCTGCTCGTAGAGAATGGCGCTCCAGCTGACCCAGCCGGTAGCGTCTTCCGGTGCTACTTCCGTGGCCTTTTCATAGGCTTCGAGAGCACTCACGATATTACCAACCTGGTTTTCAGCGGCCCCAAGGGCAGCCCAATACTCCCCGCTATCGCCATACAGTTCCACGGCTTTGCGGAAGAAGTGCAGAGCTTCGAATGGCCGGTCCTGCTCCTGCATCAGCACTCCCTGCCCAAACCAGGCCTCGTCCATCTCAGGGTTGAGTTCCAGGGCTTTGCGGTAGTACTGGCGCGCATGCTCCCAGTCGCGTAGCTTTTCATAGCACTCGCCGATGTTGCACAAGGCTTCGTCTGTCGGCTCATCGGTTGGGTAGCTCAGCTCAAATTCCCCGATGGCCTTCTGATACTCCTGCTGGCACACGAATGTGTCGGCCAGCCAGTGGTGGGCATCGTGAAAATCAGCTTCAATAACAATGGCGTAGTCAAAGGCCGCCGCCGCCTGCTCATACTTTTCGAGCCGGTAGTAATACTGCCCCAGGTTGTACCAGGCCGTGGCCGAATACGGGTCATCGTCGGTGAAGCGTTGGAAGAATTCCTCGTGCTCCACGAGCCGGTCAGTCGTTTCCAGGCAGTTCAACAGCTCCTGAACGGTAGTTTCGTTATCGGGCTGCAAGCGCAGACTGTGCTTGTAGTGCCGCGCCGCGCTCTTGAACTTATGCCAGCTTTGGTAAGCCAATCCCAGATTAAAATGAATGTCTTCGCGGTCAGGATTGCGCTCCAAGGCCGACTGAAAGAAGCGCACTGCTTCTTCAAAATCGCCGCGCTGGGTGGAGATAATGCCGCGGGTCACGGCCACGTCGGCATTGTCAGGGTCGAGCGTAGCTACGCTGGCAATCTGGCGCTCGGCTTCGGCATAGTCGCCCATCATCGCGGCAATCTGGGCGCGGTCAATCAGCAGCTCGGTCGAAAAAGGATATTGGCTAAGCGCGGCTTCGCAGGCTTGCTGCGCCTTGTCGAAGGCAGCCGAGGTCACGTAGTGGTCAATAATTACTTCAAACTCTTCTAAGTCAAAAAATGTGGCGGCGTCATCCGCCAGCATACGTTCGTAGCGCCGCACGGTATCCTGGGCTGCTCGCGGGTCGTCAAATGGTTCGTTCATGCGCATAATAATCACGAATTATAACAAGTAGCTCTCCCTACCCCCCTCTACTAATAGAATGCCAACCCGAGCAACTAAAGTAAAGGTGTCTGGAAAGTCAACTTAGGAAGCTGCCAGCCCTACTCAAAACAATGCAAGGAGGCCAGCCAAGCTTCGCTAAGTTACAACCGGCGGCCGAGACGTCCGGTTCGTTTCGAGGGTAGTAGCCAGCCAGGCCACGGTTTCGGCCAGCGGGCGAAAGCCGAGCCCCGTGGTGCGCCGCGCTTTGCTGGCATCGTACGCTAGGGGCTGCCGGCCCGCGCGGGCCGTGTCACGGGTGATGAGCGGCCGCGCCCCGGTGAGCAGCGACCGGGCATGCTCCAGCCGCCAGATGACCTCGGCCGCCCAAGGCGGCACGGCCACGCTGGGCGGCCGCCGGCCAAATGCCTGCGCCAGCATAGCCAGCACCTCCCCCAGCGGCTGCATGCCCGCGTTCAGAATGTAGCGGGCGGGGGGCAGGTCGGGCAGGTCCAGCGTGAGCCGTAGCAGGTGCGCCACTACATCCCGCACATCTACGAAGTTGATTTGATTGGGCGTGTAGAATCGGTGCTCGTCGTAGGCGTAGCGCAGGAGCTGCGTGCTGCTGCGGTGCCAGTTGCCGGCCCCGAGTACGATGGAAGGATTAACGATAACGGCTGATAATCCTTCGGCTACCCCTCGCCACACTTCCAGCTCCGCCAAGTACTTGCTGGTAGCGTAAGCCGAGTGGCTGGCGCCCAGGTCCCAGGTAGCGGCTTCATCGAGGAGGCGGGGGGTAGGGGCCGCCGGCGCATCGGCCCCGCCGGCCGTGGCCGTTTGTCCCAGGGCTGCCACCGACGATACATAGCCCAGCCGGATGGCGGGGTGGCGCAGGCAGGCATCCACTATGGCCGCGGTGCCCTCCACGTTCACTTGCAGCAGCGCGTCCTCATCCTGCGGAGCATACGAAACAAGGCCCGCACAGTGCACGACGTGCGTTATCTCCGCCGTGATGACGCTGGTGAGCAAATAGGTGTCAGCTAAATCACCTTGCACCCACTCCACTCCGGCAGGGCCATTGCCAGGCAATGAGCCGCGATATAGCGCCCGCACCGCCAACCCACGCCCGCGCAGCTCCCGTAACACGAAAGAGCCAATAAGTCCAGTGCCGCCCGTCACAAAAATCATAGTGCCGAAATTACCCTACGCTACCGTACACGTTTATGCCCGGTTAGCCAGTGGCTTTACAAAGTAGTATTAAGCAAGGGCAAAGCCAGCAGCTTGCGGAAATAAGGCAAATGTTGCGTCTTTTTAGCCAGCGTAGCCGTGTGGCGGAGGTGGTGCGTATCGGTGCCCACAAAATCTACCAAGCCGCCGTCGATAAGCTTTTCGGCCACCTTGCGCGCCGCCGGGGAGTAATAGCCAGCCAGTGAATTAAGATTGAGCTGAAGCAAAACGCCATTTTCCTGCCGCAGCTTCTCCAGTTCGGCAAAGCGGCCGTAGAGGTACACGTAGCGCTCCGGGTGAGCCAATACGGGGCGGTAGCCCGCCGCTTGCAGCTCAAAAATGGTCGGCTGCAAATTAAAGGGTTCGTTGAGATACGAAGTTTCGAAGAGTAAATAGCGCTTATCGCCGCCAAAGCTGAGCAGCTCGGTGCCACTCGCCAGCTTGTGACCCAGCCACTCATCCAAGTAATACTCCGCCGCGCACTCCAACACGACATCGGCTAGGCCGGCTTCTGCCGCGGCAGCCTGAAGCGTAGCCAGCGCCGACCTAATTCCCTCCGGCGTATTCTTATAAAAATCGCCCATAACGTGGGGCGTCATTACCAGTTTGCGGAATCCCATGCTCCGCAACTCCCGCAATAAGTCTAGGCTATGCGCGAGGGTTTCGGCCCCGTCGTCAAGGCCAGGTAGCAAATGCGAATGCATATCCGCTCCCAAAGCCCCGAGCGGTGGCAATGCTGAAAGCCCATCGCTGGTAGCAGGGACTTGGCCACCAAAAAACTGCTTCCAGAAGTTTGTCATGGAAAGACTAACTAAAGAGGCTTTTTATGCGCTTGCCAAGGGTTGGTTTTTGCTCGGTTTCATCATAGTAGCCCATGCCTTTAGTGCCGTAACCGTAGCCATACCCGTAGCCATACCCGTAGCCGTAGCCATAAGAGCCTTGTGCCTTCGCGTCATTAAGAATAGTTGTCATACGCGTAAACTGATTATTGCGCATCAGCCGATTCATGTTTTTGAGGAAGGTTTTGCGCGAGTAGTTAGCCCGCACGATGTATATCGGCACATCAGCTTTACGCATAATCAGAATGCCATCCGTTACCAAGCCTACCGGCGGTGTATCAATCAAGATAACATCATAAGTGCGATATAATTCCTGAATCATCAAGTCGAATCGTGGGTTTAGAATCAGCTCCGATGGATTAGGGGGGGTAGGGCCCGCCGATATGAAGTCCAACGACTCGATGCTGGTGTGCTGAATGCACTCAGCAACCGTGTGCCGGTCAATAAGAATAGTACTTATGCCACGTACGTTTTCCGCATCAAAAGCCAGGTTTACTTTTGGCTTGCGCATATCCAAATCCAAAATGACTACTCGCTGACCAGATAAAGCGATAATGCCGCCAAGATTTACGGTAACAAATGTCTTGCCTTCGCCTGATATAGTGGAAGTCACCGAAATCAAGCGTTTTTTGTTGGATGGGCTAATAAAATCTAAATTAGTCCGAATAGAGCGAATGGCCTCTGATACCGAAGACTTCGGATTTTTATCTACTATTAGACGTGATATGTTTAGCTGCTCTTTATCATACGTAGGAATCACACCTAGTACAGAAGCTTTAGTGTTGCGCTCCAGCTCATTGACACTGGTGATAGTGTTATGCATCAGATAACGCGTTCCAATCAAACCTAATCCCAAAATCAGCCCACCTGCTAAGCCAATGGCATACACAAGTAGTTTTTTAGGTGATATAGGCTCTTCGGGAGCAAAGGCTGGCGAAAGTATCTGAAAATCAGCAGTAGTGCCCGCATTTTTGATATTGTATTCTACCTTTTTCTCCAATAGCATCTGATAGCTATTGCCATAAAGACCCAGTGGACGTTTAAGTCGCTCCAACTCTGTTTCCTTACCCGGAATTAATTGTAGCTCATTGCTCAACTTGCCCTGTTGAGTGTCAAGTAGCGCGATTTGACCGCGCAACTGCTTTTGTGCTTGGACCAACTGATGTTGTAAAGTTGCCTGTGCGAATTTTAATTGTGCGAGAGGACCTTGCACCGCTTCCAGCCGGTCCTGGTAAGAGCGCCTGATGCGCCGCAGATTCTGCTGTAGCGCATTCAAATTATTCAACTGTTGCGATAATGCCGGGTCTTCAAGTAATGCCAGGCCTGGGATAGTCTGGTCAACCGTTACCTCGTCACTGGGAGTTAAACGCTCTGCGGCGGCGCGTTGACTTACATCAGCTAAAAGAGTGAGCTTTTGCTCTAGTTTGAATCTATCTTCCTCAATCTTCTCTAGTTTATTAGTTATAGTTCCAAGTTCGCCTTTGGCGTCGTATGTGCCATTTTGTTGCACGAAGATTTTTAAATTATCTTCAGCTTTAGCAAGATTCTGCCCATTCTCTTCTAGCTGCTTATCTAGATAAGCAAGAGAATTTTCAGTTGTTTCTTGCTTATAAGCAAGCTTGACATCCCGATACACTGTATCAAGTGCATTAACAATTCGCTGCGCTTTAAATCGGTTATTATCCAGAAAAGAAATCTGGATGGTATTAGCAATTGGGTTTAATACTTCCGCTTTTAGATTATGGTCGAGATAAGAATTAATAGTGTTGTCGTCTACAATCACAAAATGATAAATGGCATCAAGCTCTGCGGGAGATGACGCTGACAATAATCTTAAACTAATTCCTGGTAATTTGACTAATTGGCCAAATTCATAATTGCCGCCTAGTTTTGCGTTACCTACCGTTACGTTGAGTCGGTAATGTTTTGCGTCGATGTACTCAACGTCAAATTTGTGGTTATAATAGGCAGGGTCGCTTATAACGTAGGTAACCCGATAGGGACAATTACCGAAGAGCTCGGTTTCCAGAACGGTTCCTTGCGTATAATAATTTATATCTAATGGCACTGTTTGCTTGAGCCTTTTGTAAGTCAACCCCGACTTTATCAACTCTACTTCTCCAGCCAGCTGTGAAGCTTGGTTGTTCTCCGCGCCCCCCATAGCCATTCCTAACCCCAATGCACTCGCGTCGCTATGGTCATCTATTTTGAGAATAGACGTTGCTTCGTAAATGGGTTTAGTATACCGCATATACAGCCAGGAGGAGGTAATGCCTAGCGTAAGGAGAAAAATAACCCACGGCAAGCTGCGACGGGCAACCAGCACTAAGGTGCTCAGGTCGAAGTTATCCCCATCTTCAGTATCTTCTTCGGCAAAACTGGCGCCCGTTGGTGGCGCGGCCTCGCCGCCAGTGCTAGCCCGCCGGATTAGCTCTTCCAGTTCCGCGTTTTCTGTAGATGCCATAGGTTAAATCGATAAAATGCAGGTAATTCCCGTCAAAATAAATTTATATTACCTGGTTATGCTATAAATAAAACCCGAGGTAGTCAATAGCAGCGTAAATACACTGAGCACCGGGGAAATGTCAGTGACTGCTTCAATTAATGGGCGCCTTACGGGCTGGATATAAATAATATCATTTGGCTCAACCTGTAAATTACCTTTGCGCATTCCCTCCAGGGTACTGAGGTCAATGAACTGAACTTGTGGATTCTTTAAATCACCACGAATAATACGAATATTGTTAATACGCCCGCCATAACGGGCTATACCACCACTACCCCCACTGCCGTCGGCACCCCCGGCTAATGCCAATACTTCCAGCAGGTTCATATTGTCATTATTAAGAAAGATGACCTGTCCCCCTGGTGCACCAAGTATAATGACGCGGTTATTCGTCACCGCTGTCTTGACGAAGGTTTCCTTATAGTAAATATTGTACTGAAGCTGTAAAACGCTGTCGGCCTGAATAAGGGTTAAGCCCTGAACCTTCACCCGGTCAACGAGGGGTAGGCGGGCAGTACCATCAGCCTGCACCACAAACTGCGTGCTGCTGCGGATAGCACCAGCCCCTTGTCCTACATTTCGCTGCCCCGTATTTACTGAACTAGGCGTGGCCGAGGTGCTGCCAACACTGGGCGTGCCGAACTGAAGCTCGCCGTTGGGGTCAATAAGCCGTTCGCCTTTGTTGGTGTAAACCTGAACATTTAAGACGTCATTGGGACGTATGCGGTAGTTGCGGTCCGTGCGGTTGACTGCCCGCCGCAGCTTGGCCGTGTCAATTACGCCATCAGCCCCCTTAGTGAGCTGAAACATAGTGCGTTGGCGATAATATTTGCTGGTAGCGCACGACGAAAGCATGCAAAGTACTGGCACGACCAGGAGCAAAAACCGGCGTAGCGGCGGAGACGAAAGCCCAGTAAGAATAAACAAGAGAATGTTAATTCAGCAAAAGCGCGTTGGCCGGGAGGGAGCTAACGGACACCTTTGAAAGGTAAAAAATGTCTCAAAAGTAACCCATTTCTCTGCGGCTTTCAAAAATGAGCTGCCGCAATGCCAAGCCATTTATAACGGCGGCGGCTGATAAAGCCGTATTTTTGCGGCGTGGCCAGCTCTTTGTGGTGACGCATTCCATTCTTCTTCTCTCCCTACCCACCCCTTTTTAATTACTATATGGAAGCTACCG
Organism: Hymenobacter psoromatis; assembly: GCA_001596155.1. Lineage (NCBI taxonomy): Bacteria > Pseudomonadati > Bacteroidota > Cytophagia > Cytophagales > Hymenobacteraceae > Hymenobacter > Hymenobacter psoromatis. Next base: position 3,742,037 of record CP014771.1, read on the forward strand.
TAGCTACCGAAAACCAAGCCATGATTGCGCAGATGGTGCGCGATTTTGGGCTTCAGAACATCAAGCCGCAGATGATGCGCTGGGATGAAACCCAGGAATTTCCGCGCGACGTGTTTCGCCAGCTGGGCGAGCTTGGACTGATGGGCGTGCTTGTGCCTCAGCAGTATGGCGGCTCCGGCTTTGGCTACCAGGAGTACGTGACGGCTATCGTTGAGCTGTCCAAGATTGATGGCAGCATCGGGCTGAGCATGGCCGCGCACAACTCGCTCTGCACCGGTCACATTCTTCAGCATGCCTCAGAAGCGCAAAAACAGCAGTACCTGCCCCGCCTGGCCACGGGCGAGTGGCTGGGGGCCTGGGGCCTCACGGAGCCCAACACGGGTTCGGATGCCGGCAACATGCGCACGACCGCCGTGCTCGATGCCGATGGCGAGCACTATATCCTCAACGGAGCCAAAAATTTTATTACCCACGGCAAGAGCGGGGAGGTGGCGGTAGTCATTGCCCGGACTGGCGAAGTGGGCGACTCGCACGGCATGACGGCCTTTATCGTGGAGCGCGGCACGCCGGGCTTTGAGGGGGGTAGGAAAGAGGACAAGCTCGGAATGCGCGCCTCCGAAACGACGGAAATGATTTTTACCGACTGCCGGATACCTAAAGCCAACGTTATCGGCAAGGTAGGCGACGGTTTCGTGCAGAGCCTGAAGGTGCTCGACGGTGGGCGCATCAGCATTGCGGCCCTGAGCCTGGGCATTGCCCAGGGAGCCTACGAAGCAGCGTTGCAGTACAGCAAGGAGCGGCAACAGTTCAACCAGCCCATCAGTAATTTCCAGGGCATCGCGTTCAAGCTGGCCGACATGGCAACCGAGATTGAAGCCGCCAGCCTGCTCACCTACCGCGCCGCCGAGATGAAAGACCGGGGCCAGAACGTGAACCTGGAATCGGCGATGGCCAAGTTATATGCCTCCGAAGTGGCCGTGCGCACGGCTAATGAAGGCGTGCAGATTTTTGGGGGCTACGGCTATACCAAGGACTACCCCGCCGAAAAATACTACCGCGATGCCAAGCTTTGCACCATTGGCGAAGGCACCAGCGAGATTCAGAAACTGGTAATCGCGCGGGCGTTGTTAAAATAAGTAAGGTTCTGCTTGACAATCTGTCAAGACCCTGCGTATCTTTGCGGCCCGTTTGCCCTGAAAGAGACTCCTCACTCCCCGATATGATTATCGTTCAAATCAAAGACAACGAAACCGTTGACCGTGCGCTGAAGCGCTTCAAGAAGAAGTTCGAGCGCACTGGCGTATTGAAAGAATTGCGTCGCCGCACGTTCTTCCAAAAGCCGAGCATTACCAAGCGTAAGCTGAAGCAGAAGGCAGTTTACAAACTGGCTACCTACGGCCCAGAAAGCGAGGCATAAGCCATCGGCTTATTGCTAAGGGCACAAAGTTCTTAAAAAGCCCGTCCGAATGCTGCATAGCATCTGGACGGGCTTTTCGCGTTGGCTAAAGCTAGGTTAGAAAATAGTTTTTCGCTACTTTGCACTATACCCTACCCCCTCAACCAGCGGTAGCGTTGCCACATGGACGAATTCCTGGATTTTCTGCGCTACGAGAAGCGTTTTAGCCCCCACACTGTCACTTCATATCAGACAGATTTGACGCAGCTTGCTACGTACTTGCGGTCAGAGTACGAGTTGGCTGCGCCGGCGCAGGCCACGCATCCGCTCATCCGGGGGTGGGTAGTGAGCCTGATGAGCCAGGACCTGGACCCGCGCACGGTGAACCGCAAGGTGGCCTGCCTGCGCTCCTTCTACAAGTTTCTGCTGCGGACCCACCAGATTGAGGCCAACCCGATGCTGCGCATCAAGGCACCCAAGATGGCCAAAAAGCTGCCCGAATTCGTGCCCGAAGAGTCCTTGAACCGCATGTTGAATTCGTTTGAGTTCGAGGACAGCTTTACCGGAGCCCGCGACCAACTGGTGCTCGAAATGCTATATGGCACGGGCATCCGTCTTTCCGAGTTGCTGGGTATTACGGATAATGAGTTAGATATCAGCGCGCGCACGGTGCGCGTGACGGGCAAGGGCAACAAGCAGCGCATCGTGCCGCTAAACCCTTCGCTGCTGCTGGTGCTGGAAAAATACCGGACTTGGCGCGCCGCGGAGTTTGGGCCAGCGGCCGCTAATAAGCCCTTCTTCCTAACTGATAAAGGCGAACCGCTCTACGAAAAGCTGGTGTATCGCACCGTGAAGAAATACCTGAGCCAGGTATCGACCTCTGCGGCGCACCAGCATCCGCACGCGCTGCGCCACGCGTTTGCTACCCACCTGCTGGGCAAGGGTGCCGACCTGAACGCCATCAAGGAATTGCTGGGCCACGCCAGCCTGGCAGCCACGCAAGTGTACACGCACTTGTCCGTTGACCGCCTGAAATCCGTATTTGAACAAGCCCACCCTCGGGCCTGATTGTCTTGTGAGCTGCGGCTACCAGGTTTTTAGTTGGCGTTTAGGCTGTTGGGATAGTTCTTCCTTCAACAGGCTTGCGCTGGTTCAAAACGTAGGAAGCGTAGCTACCAGTTTTTACTTCCCACCACCATTCCCTTTTTGCCCATGAAAGTGCAAATGCAGTCGGTCCATTTCGATGCCGACCAAACTCTACTCGATTTTATTCAGCAACGCCTCAACAAGTTGGAACATTTTTATGACCGCGTCACGGATGGCGAGGTCATCCTCCGCCTCAACAACAAGGACGGGGTAGCCAACAAAACCGTTGAAATCAAGCTAATAGTACCCGGCAGCACCCTTTTCAGCCAGGAAGATGCTACTTCCTTCGAAGCCGCTACTGACGCTGCGGTAGAGGCTTTGAAGCGGCAGATTACCAAACATAAAGAGAAGGCACTGAGCCACTAGCCGCTGCGATAGCAGTAAAAAAGCCCTGGTCGCATCGCGCGGCCTTGTCCTTACCCAAAATTCAAAAAGCGCCGGCCGATAGGTCGGCGCTTTTTTTGAGGTTAGTCGTCAAGTAGTTGGCTGGCCAGGTGGGCGGCCATGTTCACTCCTTCGACGAGTAGACGCAGGCTGCGGCGGCCGAGCCAGAGGGTTTGCCAGCCGGGTGGGCCGTCGCCTTTGCGGCCCAGGTGGCCGCCCAGTGCGGCCAGGGCCAGGAATACAGCGCGCACGGTGTCCAGCGGGCGGCGGCTCTGGTGGCGCAGTACCCGTAATTCCCTGGTCGTCAGGCCAGCCACCTCGGCAGGGGCGTCCGGCTCCAGGCGGCTTTTTTCGCGCAAGTCCACCAGGGCCAGCGCCACTACGCTCAGCAGGGCCACGGCCGCGAAGAGCCGGGCGGCGGTTTGCAGCTGGAGCTTTTCGGCCCCGAGTCCTGTCTTTAAGGCCTTGTGGAAATCTTCTATCAGCCAGCGGCTCGTGTACTGGCGGGCGCAGGTCAGGGCCTGGGCGAAGTCGGTGACAGGCTGGTCGCAAAGCCGCAGCCACTCCAGGCCGGGGGCCGCCTCAAGGGCCGTTTCTTCCCAGACCCGCACCAGGCTGGCGGGCACCGGCTCGCCCTTGCCCGTGGCCCCGCCCGGCCGCTGCGGGGCTCGTAAAGCTACTGCCGGACTGAAACTTACCTGCAAGACTAGCTCGCGCGCCGGCTGGCGGGGCCGCCCGCGCAGGGCCAGGGAAAAGGTGCCGACGCTGGGCTGGGCGCGGGCCAGCTCAAAGAGGCGGCCGGCGGGCGTTTTGGCCGGCCCCGCCACCAGGGCCCGGTCCTGGGCGGCCCGCACCACGAAGCCCAGCCCCTGGGTGTGGCACTGCTGCAAGTGCTCGTAAATGTCGGCCCCGCGGTCGGCCACTACTACCCAGCGCGTGCCGACCGGGGGACTCCCTACCGCCCGCAGACTCTGCGCCCACAGGGCCGACTCGCGGGGCCGGCCCTGGCGGGGGCGGGAACCGCCGTGGGGGGCCGCTTTCTCGGCTTCGGGCACGGGCTGGCGCACGTGAAACTGCTGGTCGAGTAGGCCCAGCAGCGGCAGGGCGGGCCGTTTGGCGGCCGGGTCGGGGTCGACGGCGGGCCAGGCGGCGGCCACTAGCGAGTGCAGCAGTACGCCCTGACTGCGGGCCTTGCCCGGCCCCACCGGCCCGAGGCCCGCCCGGCGCTCGGCGGCCTCGGGCCAGCTCAGCTCGGTCGTATCCTCGACCAGCAGGTACGTGCCGGGTACGTGCAATTGCTGACTAACCAGCTGCCGGTGTGGCGCTTGCAACGCATCAGGCGTGGTCTGCGAGTGGCTTAGCAACTGATAAGCGGCTTTGCTGGCGTAGGGCTGCCCCCGGCTCAACTGCGGAATGCTAGCCCCCGGCTGCCGCGCCCAACCGGCTGCCAGCGTACACACGCGCTGGCGGCGGCGCACATCACCCAGCCGTACCTCGCCAAAATGCGTCTGCGCCCACTGCTGTGGGTCGCCAAAATGCGTCGAAATAGACATGCCCGCAAGCTACTGCCAGCCCACAAAAAAAGCGCCGACCACGAGGACAACGCTTTTCTGAGTTTTGGGTAAGGACAAGGCTGCGCGAGCGGCCGGGGCTTCTTTTGTGCTGTGAATAAATTACAGCTTAAAAGCAGCTTTAATCTGGTCCACGTAGTCAAGTTTCTCCCAGGTGAAGGTTTCGAAGGTCTTCTCCTCGCCGTCTTTCATTTTCACCGTGATGGTGCCGGGCTGGCGGCCCATGTGGCCATAGGCGGCGGTTTGGCCAAAAATGGGGTTGCGCAGGCCCAGGCGCTCCACGATGGCGTAGGGGCGCAGGTCGAACAGCTCGTTCACCTTATCTGCAATTTCGCCGTCGGTCAGGGGCTGACCAGCCGCGTTCTTGGCTTTCGTGGTGCCATAGGTAGTCACGTAGAGACCTACTGGCCTGGCCACGCCGATGGCGTAGGCCACCTGCACCAAAACCTGGTCGGCCACGCCGGCCGCCACGAGGTTTTTGGCGATGTGCCGGGTGGCGTAGGCCGCCGACCGGTCCACTTTGCTGGAGTCTTTGCCCGAGAAAGCGCCGCCGCCGTGCGCGCCCTTGCCGCCGTAGGTATCCACGATGATTTTGCGGCCCGTCAGGCCTGAATCGCCGTGCGGGCCGCCGATAACGAACTTGCCCGTGGGGTTGATATGGTGCTTTATATCGCCCGTGAACAGGGCCTGCATCTCGGGGCTGAGGCTGGCCTTCACGCGCGGAATAAGCAGATTGATGACGTCTTGCTTGATGTGGGACAGCATCACTTCCTCCGACGGGTCGAAGTCGTCGTGCTGGGTGCTGATAACGATGGCCTCAATCGCTTCGGGCCGGTGGTCGTCGGAGTAGCGAATCGTGACCTGGCTCTTGGCATCGGGGCGCAGGTAGGTCATTTCCCTACCCCCCTTGCGGATGGTGGCCAACTCCTGAAGCAGGCTGTGCGACAAATCCAGGGCCAGCGGCATGTAGTTGGCCGTCTCGTTGGTGGCGTAGCCGAACATCATGCCCTGGTCGCCGGCACCCTGCTCCTCGGGAGCCTGGCGCACTACCCCCTGGTTGATATCGGGCGACTGCTCGTGCAGCGCCGACAGGATGCCGCAGCTTTCGGCCTCAAACTTATACTCGGCCTTGGTGTAGCCGATGCGGCGGATAACGTCGCGGGCAATGTGCTGCACATCAACGTAAGCGGAAGACTTTACTTCACCGGCAATAACGACGAGGCCGGTGGTAACGAGCGTTTCGCAGGCAACTTTGGCGGCGGGGTCCTGGCGCAAAAAGTCGTCGAGGATGGCGTCAGAAATCTGGTCGGCAACTTTATCGGGATGGCCTTCCGAAACCGATTCGGAAGTGAACAGATAGGGCATGGCAAGGGGCTAGACAAACAAAAACCCGCCCGTCGGGCCGGTCAGGGGCGCGGGCGGGCGGGCCGCAAAACTACTCATTAAATCCTGACCAAGCGTGCCTTGGACCGCTAAGCAGGGGTAGGCAGCTTCTCGCACACCAGCACCACGAAACGTCCGCGCAAGTCGGTGGTCGCGAATAAATAAATGTCGCCACCCTCCCGGATACCCGTGTGCCGCCGAAAATCGGCCACCGACTCGGGAAAATTACGGGTCGTGACGTGCGCCCGGCCCTCGGGGCCGAGGTAAGTTTTGAGGGTGGGGCCATCGGCCTTTTCGGTGGCCAGAATCTTGAAAATCCGGCCCGGAAAATCGGCCCGTAAGTCCTGGCTGGTATAAAGGTGGCTGTGCTGTTGCAGCTTTAGCAGCTCAAAGGCCGAGCCAACACTCTTGAAGGCACCGGCCTTGAGAATGGCGGCATTAGGCTCGTAGAGGTATTGTTGCGCCTCGGCGTAGCGCGGCACGGCGCGGGCCTCGCGGGCCCGGTTGAGGCGAAACTCCTGCTGGCTGCCATCGCGGCGCAGGTTCACGGCCAGGCGCTCGGGGTCCACGGCGGGCTCTTCGCCCAGCTCGTACAAAACTTCTTTTACCTCATTTTCCACGGCCACTACCCAGAGCCGGCGCACGTGCTTCAGCTCTCGAATAGCCAGCTCGATATCGAGTATCGGCGATGTTTTGAGCAAAATGCGCGGCGCGTGGCGCAGCAGCAGGGGTAGGAGGCGCGGCACGTCGGGCTCACAGTCGGCCAGCTTAAAAGCCTTGCCACCTTTTTTATCGCGCCGGGCCGGGTCAAGGTATAACCAGTCGAATTGCTGGCCGCTTTGCTTGAGAAACGCCGCCGCATCGCCCGTGTGGGTCGCTATATTACTGATGCCCAGCTGGTCAAGATTGTACGCCACCACGGCGGCCAGGTGCGCATCGCGCTCCACATAAGCCACCTGGTCAACCACGGCGGCAAAATGCGCCGCATCGGCTCCAAAACCGCCGGTTAGGTCGGCCAAGCTGGTTGCGCCGGCCACCAGCGCCGCCTTGTAGGTGGCCGTGCGCTCCGACGAAGCTTGCTCGACTGAAAGCGCGGGCGGAAAAATCAGCTCCTGGTTGTCGGCCCAGGTGGGCAGCTTGCCGCGGGCTTTTTGGCGGGCCTGAATCTGGCGCACCAGCTCGGGCACTGGCAGGTGAGGGTGGCGGCGGGCTTGCAGCGCCAGGTGCGCCGGGTCGTCGTGCAGGTGGGCAGCCACGTAGCGCCGGGCCGCCTCGGGTAAAGGAAACTCCATTGTGCAGCTACTAACGAAAAAAACGGGGCGCTGGTGCATTTGCCGCCCACAATTGAACACCGTGCCAAACCGGGGGGGTAGGGCCTGGGGGCCCTAGTCGCCTCAGAGCTGCCAGCGCAGGGCGAAGGCCGGCCGGCCATTGAGCGCCGCCATGCCCACGCTGGCCGGGCGCAGCTTGGGCCATATGCTACCGTGCCCGGCGGGCAAGTCCGAATTATAGTTATCAACCGCCTGCTTCAAATACTCATTGGTGTGGCGGTTGATGAAAAGTGTTGCCAGCAAGCTCACTACCGCGATGCCGGCGGCCGCCTGCTGCGCGCCGTTGAAATAAACCGGGTCGCCGTGGCTGAATACCTGCGACCCGTAGAACCCGAGCGACCCTACCAGCAGCGCCTTATCGGCCAGGTACAGCGATTTTTGCCGCTTGTAATTGTCCAGCTCGCCGAGCGCCGACGCATTGCCCGCGAGGTAAGGCCGCAGCTTGCCGCCGAAGAAGCCAGCATTTTGGTAGTCCTCCCCCGTTTTGCCGGGGGGTAGGAAATAAAAATTATGTTGCGGGCCGTACTGGCCGCGCTCCTGGTCTTCGGGCGAAAGCCGGATAGTAGCCGGCGCGACTTGTTGCGCCTGGGCCGCCTGAGCGCCAACTGCCAGGCTGACTGCTAAAAAAGATGTTGCCAGCCAGTGAATTGTGCGTCCCATATGAATAAAAGGTATTGTAACGGCCGGCAAAGGTATGCGCTGTGCGCATCGACCCAACGCCCAAACAAAGCGTTATCTTCGTGGTTGAAACGCCAGACCTTTCATTTGCCGATTTATTATGGTAGCGACCAAGCCCACAACCTACGTTCCCTATAAAGTAAAAGACCTGAGCCTGGCCGAGTGGGGCCGCAAGGAAATTCGCTTGGCCGAAGCCGAAATGCCCGGCCTCATGTCCCTGCGCGAAGAGTTTGGCCCCAGCCAGCCGCTTAAAGGCGCCCGCATCGCTGGTTGCCTGCACATGACCATTCAAACGGCCGTGCTCATTGAGACGCTCATCGCGCTCGGGGCCGACGTCACGTGGTCGTCGTGCAACATATTTTCGACCCAGGACCATGCCGCCGCGGCCATCGCCGCCGCCGGCATTCCGGTATATGCCTGGAAGAGCATGAACGAAGAAGAGTTCGACTGGTGCATCGAGCAAACAATGTGGTTTGGCGAGGAGCGCCAGCCGCTGAACATGATTCTGGATGATGGCGGCGACCTCACCAACATGGTGCTCAACCAGTTCCCCGAGCTGGCGGCCGGCATCAAAGGCGTGAGCGAGGAAACCACGACCGGCGTGTTGCGCCTCATCGAGCGCGTGAAAGATGGCTCGCTGCCCTTCCCCGCGTTCAACGTGAACGACTCGGTAACGAAGTCAAAATTTGACAATAAATACGGCTGCAAAGAGTCGGCCGTGGACGCTATCCGCCGCGCTACCGATGTAATGATGGCCGGCAAAGTGGCCGTAGTAGCTGGCTACGGCGACGTAGGAAAAGGTACTGCCGCTTCGCTCAGCGGCGCTGGTGCCCGCGTCATCGTAACCGAGATTGACCCCATCTGCGCCCTGCAGGCTGCGATGGACGGCTTCGAAGTGAAGAAGATGGAGAACGCCATTCCGCGCGCCGACATCGTTATCACGACCACCGGCAACTGTGACATCATCCGCGAGGAGCATTTCCGCGCCCTCAAGGACAAGGCGATTGTCTGCAACATCGGCCACTTCGACGATGAAATCGACATGGCCTGGCTGAACAAGAACTACGGCCACACCAAAGACACGGTGAAGCCGCAGGTTGATATCTATAATATTGACGGCAAAGAGGTTATCATCTTGGCCGAAGGTCGTTTGGTGAACCTGGGCTGCGCCACTGGTCACCCCTCGTTCGTGATGTCGAACTCATTCACCAACCAGACGCTGGCCCAGCTAGAGCTGTGGAAGAACGCCGACCAGTACGAGCACCAGGTGTACACCCTACCCAAGCACCTCGACGAGAAAGTAGCCCGCCTGCACCTCACCAAAATCGGTGTCGAGCTGGACGAGCTCACGCCCAAGCAAGCCGACTACATCAAGGTGCCGGTGGAAGGCCCGTTCAAATCGGACCTGTACCGCTACTAGGGGGTAGGAAAATTCGAAATAAATACAAAAAAAGGTCTCGCCAGCATTGCGCTGGCGAGACCTTTTTTTGTGAGGTAGCGCTCGTATTGGCAGGCGGCAGCCTAATCCAAAAACTTAGTGCCCGTCAGTGTTTCGCTTATCTGCCATAGCCGTTGGTTGTTAGCCGCCGTGTTGAAGCTGCTTTTCACTGGCTCCGGCTTTTTCTTGCTAAAAAAGCCACCGCTGGTATTCCCTACCTCCTCATCCGAGGTCAGGAAGATGCTGGTTTCCGCGCCCTTCTCGGGCGAAAGCATGAAGGGCCGGCCCAAGGCCAGCACGGCCGACAGCCAGCCGCCCGACTGCTTGCCGTAGCCCGTAGCCACTGCGCCGGGGTGCAGCGAATTAGTGGTCACGTTCGTGATGCCGTGCGCGCGCAGGCGCTGGGCCAACTCCTGGGTAAACATAATATTCCAAAGCTTGGTGGTGCCATACTCCCACATCGCGCTGTATGAGCGCTCCGACTGAATGTCATCGAGCGTGGGCTTGGAAAAGCGGTAGGCCATCGAGGCTACGTTGACGATGCGGGCGGCCGGGCTTTTTTGCAGCAGGTCGAAGAGCAGGCTGGTGAGCAAAAATGGCCCCAAGTGATTGGTTGCCAGCGTCATCTCGTAGCCATCGGCTGATAATTCGCGCTCGGTCCCAAACATGAGGCCGGCATTGTTCACCAACACGTCGAGGCGCGGATACTTATCGTGCAACTGAGCTGCCACGTCGCGCACTTGTTGCAGCACCGACAGGTCGGCCAGCACGATATCAACCCGCTCATTGCCCGTGGCCGCGATAATTTCGCGCTGCGTGCGCTCGGCCTTGCCGCGGTTGCGGGCCAGCATAATAACGTGCGCGCCCTGCCGCGCCAGCTCGCGCGCCGTAATTTCGCCAATGCCCGAGGTAGCCCCCGTGACGAGGATGATTTTGTCTTGTAAGTCAGCCATGATTTTCGTTAATGAAGTGGCCCGGCTATACGTGAGCAGCCAGCTAAGGGTAAGCCAACGCCAAATTCCGCGCTAGCGCCGGGCCTTGGTGGCGGGCTTGGGCAGCGTACCGCGCAGGTTTGGGCAGTTGCTGAAAGGCCTCAGAGGGGTTGATGAAAGAGAAGGGGGGGTAGGCGCTCATAAGCAAATTTGCAGCTTGGCCGCGCCGCCTACCTTTGCCGGTGCTTTTTAGTGTGCCCGTGCCAGCGCTTTCCATCGTCATCATCACCTTCAACGAAGAGGCTAACATTGCCCGCTGCCTGCAGGCGCTGGTCAATGTGGCCGATGAAGTGCTGGTCGTGGATTCTTTTTCAACTGACCGCACCGTGGAAATCTGCCGTCAGCACGGCGCGCGGGTGGTGCAGCACGCCTTTGCGGGCTACGTCGAGCAGAAAAACTTTGCTACCGACCAAGCCAAATTTGACCACATCTTGCAGCTTGATGCCGACGAAGTGCTCACCAACGAGTTGCGGCAAAGCATTGGGGTAGCGAAGGCGAACTGGCAGCACGCGGCGTATTCGCTGGCCCGCCTCACCAACTACTGCGGCACCTGGGTGCGCCACGGCGGCTGGTACCCCGACCGCAAGCTGCGCCTCTACGACCGCCGCCTGGGCCGCTGGCAGGGCCTGCTGCTGCACGAGCGCTACGAGGTGCAGCCCGGCCAAACGACCGGCCAGCTCGCCGGCGATGCGCTCCACTACTCCTATAATTCTATCGCGCAGCACGTTAGCCAGCTCAATAAATTCACCAGCATCACGGCGCAGGAGCTGGCGCTGCGGGGCAAGACGCGGGTCACGCTGTTTCATCTGCTAGGCAAGCCGCTCTGGAAATTCGTGCACGGCTACGTGTTTCGACTGGGCTTTTTGGATGGCTTCGCGGGGCTGAGTATCGCGGTCATCTCGGCCTGGGGCGTGTTTTTGAAGTTCGCGAAGCTGAAAACCGGCACCCAAAACGCTCCCACCGCGTGAGCCAGACCTTCCTCGTCTCGCGCACCGACGCCATCGGCGATGTGGTGCTGACCCTGCCCGTAGCCGGCTGGCTCAAGCAGCACTACCCCGGTTGCCGGGTGGTGCTCATCGGGCGCGCCTACACGGCGGCCGTGGCGGCGGCCTGCCCGTGGGTGGATGATTTCCTGAGTCTGGATGAGCTGGAAGAACTAGGTGAGCCCGCCGCCGTCTCCTCTCTTGAAGCGCGGGCGATGGAAGATGCGCAGGTGGCAGGAATCCAGGAATACCAAGCTCAAGCCATTATTCACGTCTTTCCTAATAAATTATTGGCCCGGCTGGCCCGGCAGGCAGGTATTCCGGTGCGCATCGGCACGCGCAACCGGCTGTTTCACTGGCTCACCTGCAACCGGCTGGTGGCCCTCAGCCGCCGCCACTCGCCCCTGCACGAGGCCCAGCTGAACCTGGCGCTGCTGGCCCCGCTGGGCCTCCCTACCCCCCTTCCGCTGGCCGAAGCCGCTGCCCTGGTGCGCCTGGTGCCCGCCGTGCCGCTGTCGCTTCAGTTTCGGGAATTATTGGCTGCCCGCCAGCCGGGCCAGCTCAATATCATTCTGCATCCGCGCAGCCGGGGTAGCGCCCGCGAGTGGGGCTTGCCGCATTTTGGCCAGCTGGCTCGGCTGCTACACGCGGCCGGGCACCGGGTTTTTATCAGCGGCACGGCCGCCGAAGGCGAAGAGCTGGCCGACTGGCTGCGCGAAAACGCGGCCTTTTTAGCGGCCAACCTCACCGGGCAGCTCGACCTGCCCGAATTCATTGCCTTTATCGCGGCGGCCGATGGACTGGTGGCGGGTAGCACCGGGCCGCTGCACCTGGCCGCGGCGCTGGGCCGCCACGCGCTGGGACTATATCCGCCCACAAAACCCATGCATCCTGGCCGCTGGGGGCCGCTCGGGCCGCACGCCGGCTACCTGGTTTTTGACCGCCCCGATTGCCAGGATTGCCGCACGCAACCCACCGCCTGCACCTGCATAAAAGCCATTGAGCCTGCTATGGTAGCCGCCCAGGTTGCTCAGTGGCAGCCGTTGCCGGCAAACTAGCACCTGCCTCCTGTCGTAAGTGGTTTCACGGTAGGCTCATTAACACGAAATTGGTTCAGTTACCTTAGGCTTTTCGGCCAATCGGGTAACTAAATCGCTGCTGTGTGGTCTTACTTTTGCCCAACTGCTGACTTTATATCCGCCTTATCTACTATTATGAGTGACTCTCCCGAACGGGTGAAGCTGAGCAAAGAGGAAAAAGACCGGCGTTTCCAGGCCGAGTTGATGCCCGTGCTCGACCCGCTCTATAACTTCGCCTACCGCCTCACGCTCGACGAAGACGACGCCAATGACCTGGTGCAGGAAACTTACCTCAAGGCGTACCGCTTTTTCGAGTACTTCGAGCCCGGCACCAATGCCAAGGCCTGGCTTTTCCGCATCCTGAAAAACTCGTTTATTAACGATTTTCGGAAGAAAAGCAAGCAGCCCGCTAAGGTCGATTACAGCGAAATTGAAGGATATTATAACCCCGATGAGGTAGAAGGCGATGCTGACACCGGCGCCTCCTCCTCAGATATGCGGCAGCAATCGACCCGCGACCTGATTGGCGACGAGGTAGCGAGTGCGTTGAACTCACTACCCGTTGATTTTCGGACTGTTATAATCCTGTGCGACCTCGAAGGCTTCACCTATGAGGAGATGGCCAAAGTGCTCGATATTCCTATCGGCACGGTGCGTTCGCGCCTGCACCGGGCCCGTAATTTCCTTAAAGAGAAGCTGGAAAAATATGCTTCCTCGATGGGTTATGGGAACGATGACGCGCAGGACGCAGTTGATGACGCCGAACACGACGACGAAAATACTTAATTCCTCCCTCATCATTTAACCCCAGGCTAAGACCCTGTTCCCGACTCGCTCATGGAAGCTACCGCTACTACAACCAATCTGTCGGCCCCCCTTGCCTCAGCCTCCCCGCTGGCCAACGCCCCCGACTGCGACCGCGTGAACAATGTACTTGACCAACTTCTCGAAGGACGGGTCCTGACGGAAGAAGAAGAGGGTTACCTCATTCACCACGGTGAAGACTGCTCGCCTTGCTTCGATGATATCAAGAAGCAGCAGTTTTTTATTGGCTTTCTCAATGAGAAAGTAGGCCGCCGGGCCGTGCCTTCGGCCCTGCCGCACGCCATCATGGCGCGCTTGCACGCCGAAATGGCCTAGCTTTGCAGCCCTATGCAGGGCAAAATCATTGTATTCTCAGCTCCTTCGGGTGCGGGCAAAACGACTATCGTGCATCGGCTCATGGGGTTAATCCCCGAGCTGAGCTTTTCCATCTCTGCTTGCACCCGCGACCGCCGGGGGCGTGCCGAGGTCAATGGCAAAGACTACCACTTCATCTCCGTGGCGGATTTTCAGGATAAAATCCGCCACGACGAGTTTGTGGAGTGGGAAGAAGTGTACGAAGGTGCCTTCTATGGCACGCTAAAATCGGAGATTGAGCGCATCTGGTCCACTGGCCGGCACGCTATTCTCGATGTTGATGTGAAAGGCGGCCTAAGCATCAAGGAGTTTTATAAAGACCGGGCGCTTGCCGTGTTCGTGCGGCCACCATCCATTGAGGCGCTGGCGCAACGCCTCACCGCGCGGGCCACCGACTCTACTTCTAGCATTTCTTCGCGGGTGTACAAAGCCACGTTTGAGCTTGCCTTTGAGGACAAGTTCGACGTGACGGTTGTCAACGACAACCTCGAAGAGGCCGTGGCCCATGCCGAGCAGCTGGTGCGTGACTTCATCGTGAAAGACGCCGCCCCCGAGGCAGTATGAAGCCCGCTGGCTCCGAAGCCCGCCGCGTAGGCCTGCTATTCGGCTCCTTTAACCCGGTGCACACCGGCCACCTCATCCTAGCCGAGCACTTCGCTACGCATACCGATTTGGCCGAAGTCTGGCTGGTAATATCGCCGCAAAGCCCTTTCAAGGTGGGCGATGAACTGCTGCCCGAAGCCCAGCGGCTGGCGCTCCTCGAACTGGCCGTGGCCGACAATCCGCACCTGCGCGCCGAAGCCATCGAACTGTCCCTACCCCGTCCCAGCTACACCATCGTGACCCTGGACGCCCTGCGCGCGCGCCACCCCAGCCACGATTTTGTGCTCCTTATGGGTGCCGATAACCTCGCGGGCCTGCCGCGCTGGCGCGCGGCCGACCGCCTCACCCAGGAGCTGGACCTCTACGTGTACCCCCGGTCCGGCCCGGCGCTGCCTGATTTGGCTCCCTACCCCCGCGCCCGCGTAGTAGCCGCGCCGCTACTCGATATTTCCGCCACGTTCATCCGCCAAAGCATTCGGGAGGAAAAAAGCATCCGCTACTTGGTGCCAACGGCCGTCGAGCAGGAAATTACGGCCCAAGGCTATTACCGCTAAGCAAACCTACTAATTAAGCCGGCCCCGCCACTTCCCGCAGTGGAAGCGGCGGGGCCGGCTCGGTGAGGGAGGGTAGGGACCTCAGATAGTCATAATCTCCGATTCCTTCTTGGTGAAGAGTTTGTCAACCTCGGCGATGTGCATGTCGGTGTATTTCTGCACCTTGGCTTCGGCATCTTTCACGGCATCCTCGGGAGCGCCGTCTTTTTGCAGCTTGCGCAGGGCCTCGTTCACATCCTTGCGGATGCCGCGCACGCGCACCTTGCCACTTTCGGCTTCGTTCTTGGCCTGCTTCACGAGGTCGCGGCGGCGCTCTTCCGTCATGGGCGGAATGTTGAGGCGCACGCCATCAGCATCGGCAATGGGATTCAGGCCCAGGTCGCTGTTTTTGATGGCCTTGGCTACCTCGCTCACCATGTTTTTTTCCCAGGGCTTGATGAGCAGCGAGCGCGGGTCGGGTGCCGAGATGTTGGCAATCTGCGCTACGGGGGTAGGCGTGCCGTAGTAGTCCACGCGCAAGCCATCAAGCATGGCCGGCGAGGCCTTGCCGGCCCGGATGCGGCCCATTTCTACGCCCACGTGGGCAATGGCCTTGCCCATCGATTCCTCCGCGTCGCTGAGGTAAAATTGAATTTCTTCGTCCACTTCTTGAAAAAAGTTAAGAGTTGAGAGGTAAAAGTTAAGAGTTGTGGCCAGGAGCTAAAGTTGGGCCAAGCGTTGCAAAATCCGGCGCGCAACCTTTTAACTCCTAACCCTTAACTGAATCAGGCTTGTTCCGGCTGATTGCCCACCAAAGGGCGCAAGCCACTGTGCTTGGCGTCGAGCAGGGGGGTAGGGCTGCCCGCGTGGGCGGCCTGGCTTGCGCCGCCCATCGTCACGAGGGTGCCGAGGCTTTCGCCGGCAATGAGCCGCTCCAGGTTGCCGGGCGTGTTCATATCGAACACGATGATGGGCAGGTTATTCTCCTTGCAGAGCGTGAAAGCCGTCATATCCATCACGTTCAGGTTTTTAGCCATTACCTCGTCAAACGTGATTTCGGCGTAGCGGGTAGCGGTCGGGTCCTTTTCCGGGTCGGCGGTATAAATGCCGTTCACGCGGGTGCCTTTCAGCACCACGTCGGCCTCAATCTCGATAGCCCGCAGCGAGGCAGCCGAGTCGGTAGTAAAATAGGGCGAGCCAATGCCGGCACCAAAAATCACGACGCGGCCCTTCTCCAAGTGGCGCACCGCCCGGCGGCGGATGTAGGGCTCGCACACCCGCTGAATGGTGAGGCCCGACAGCAGGCGGGTAGGCACGTCCATTTTTTCCAGGGCGCTCTGCAAGGCCATCGAGTTGATGACCGTGGCCAGCATGCCCATGTAGTCGCCCTGCACGCGGTCGAGGCCAAATTGTTCGGCCTGCACCCCGCGGAAAATATTGCCGCCCCCAATCACTACCGCCACCTGAATGCCTTGCGCGGCCACGGCCTTAATTTCGGTAGCGTACTGCATCAGGCGGTCAGCATCGATGCCATATTGCTGCTGCCCCATCAGGGCTTCGCCGCTGAGTTTGAGAAGTATTCGCTGGTAGGTCAAAATGTGGGAGTAGAAAAAGTGAGGGGGGTAGGGGCGGGGCTACGCGAACTGCACGAGCACCTGGCCTTTGGTAACGTTGGCGCGCAGGTCCACTTTGATGCTGCCGATAACGCAGTCGGTGGGCGCTTTCAAAATATTTTCCATCTTCATCGCCTCCAGCACCAGCAGCGGGTCGCCCTTCTGCACGGCCTGGCCAGGCTGCACCCGGATGTCGATAATCAGGCCGGGCATGGGGGCCTTTAGCTCATTGATTTTGGCCACGTTGGCCGCGCTGAAACCCAGGCGGTCAAGCAGCTGATCGAACCGGTCTTTGGCCTGCAACTCCAGGCGCTGGCCGTTGACTTTCAGCGCGAAGGTTTTGGTCGCGTAGTCGGCGCTCAGCACTTCAGCCGAATAAGAGCGCCCACCGTGCAGCACGTGAAAGCGCCCATCGCCAAGGGCCACAAGGTCCCAGGCAAACGGCTGATTGTTGAGCGTGACAGAATCGGTGGCCCGAAAGTCCACCTCCCAGCTGTGCGCTGGGCCAAGGCTAATATGCACCATAGAGAGGCTGGCCCTGCTGGCCGAAGCGGGGATAAAGGTAAGGTGAATCTTAATTTCGTCGGAACTTGCCAGTTCTACTCGCAGTCTGCCCTTCGCATGCGCTACTCTTTTTTTAGCAGTTTTATTTTTTGTGCGCTCACCGTTTTGCCGGCGCTGAGCCAGTCGGCCGGTAGTCAGGGCAAAGCGTCTCACAAGAAATCGGCTGAGTCGGCTCGTAAGAAGCCTGCCGAAGCTGCTTCGGCACTGGTTTCGGCGCCGGCGGTGTCTTCGGGCATCACAGTGCCTTCGTGGCTGCCCCCCGCCGCGCCGGTTCACCCCGCGGCCCCGCAGATAACCGATATAGTTGATACCAAACTCGATGTGCGGTTCGACTATGCGCACCAGTATTTGCTGGGCACGGCCGTGCTCACGCTGCACCCGCACTTCTACCCGCAGAGTACGCTAGTGCTCGATGCCCGCGGCTTCGATATCAAAAGCGTGCAGCTGCTAGGTGCCAAGTCGCCCAAAACGCTGACCTATAAGTACGATGGCCGGCAGCTGACCATCACCCTCGACCACGCCTACACCCGCGAGCAAACCTATCAAGTGCGTATCGGCTACGTGGCCAAACCCAACGAGCTGCCTTCGGGGGGTAGTGAGGCTATTACCTCGGATAAAGGTTTGTATTTCATCAACCCCTTGGGTAAGGAAGCGGGGAAGCCCCGCCAAATCTGGACGCAGGGCGAGACGCAAAGCAGCTCGTGCTGGTTTCCAACCATCGACCATCCCAACCAGCGGATGACCCAGGAAATCACGATGACGGTAGAGGACCAGTTCAAAACCTTGTCGAATGGCTTGCTGATAGCGTCGAAAAAAAACCCCGACGGCTCGCGCACCGATACTTGGCGCCAGAGCCTGCCCGCCGCGCCCTACCTCACCATGCTGGCCGTGGGCGATTTTGCGGTAGTGTCCGATACCTGGCACGGCAAAGCAGTGGATTACTACGTGGAGCCCAAGTATAAAAACACGGCCAAAGCCGTCTTCGGCCGCACGCCGGAGATGATGGACTTTTACTCCAAAAGGCTGGGGGTAGAGTTTCCGTGGGAGAAATACGCCCAGATAGCCGTGCGCGACTACGTGAGCGGCGCGATGGAGAACACCACCGCCACCGTGCATGGCGCGGCCATCCAGGCCACCTCCCGCGAGTTGCTTGATGCCAGCTACGAAACCTCGGAGTCGATTATTGCCCACGAGCTGTTCCACCACTGGTTTGGCGACTACGTTACCTGCGAGTCGTGGAGCAACCTACCACTCAACGAAAGCTTCGCCAACTATTCCCAATACCTGTGGGCCGAGCATAAATATGGGGCTGATGCCGCCGCGCTGGTGCAGCAGCAAGACCTGACGCACTACCTCGAAGAAGCCGATTCCAAGCGCGAGCCACTTATCCGCTACCACTATACCAACCGGGAGGACATGTTCGACCGGCACTCCTACGAAAAGGGGGGTAGGGTTTTGCACATGCTGCGCAAGTACCTCGGCGATGATGCCTTCTTCGCGGGCCTCAATAACTACCTGACCAAGAACAAGTACACCGCCGTCGAAATCAGCAAGTTGCGCACCACTTTTGAAGAAACCACAGGCGAAGACCTGATGTGGTTTTTCGACCAGTGGTTTATGGAGCGCGGCCACCCCGAGCTGAAAATCTCGCACAGCTACAGCAATGGCCAAGTGCTGCTGCACGTGCAGCAAACCCAGGACACGTTGTTCCAGCCTGTTTTTCGCCTCCCGGTCACGATAACCATCTGGCAAAAGGAAAAGCCCACCGACCACCATATCACCATCACCAAAGCTGACCAAACGTTCTCCTTCCTGGCCGCCGATAAGCCAACGATGGTGAAGTTCGACAGCGAAGGCCAGCTCTTGGCACAGCTTGATGAAGGGCGTACTCAGGACGAGCTGATTTTTCAGTTCTATCACGCCCAGAACTACTTGCAGAAGTATGAGTCGCTCGACCAGCTCCAGAATAAGACTACCGATTTTGCTGTGAGCGGTATGATGCGCAATGCTTTAACGGATAATTTTTTCGCCGTCCGCCGTTCGGCACTCGACCACCTGCGCGGCTACCGCGGCCCCAGCGCCAACGCGGTAAAAGCCGAAATTCAGCGCCTCGCCACCACCGACCCTAACAGCGCCGTGCGGGCCCAGGCCCTGCTCACGCTCGCCTCCTTCCCCAACGATAACTACGCCGCCACCTATCAGGCCGCCCTGCGCGACAGCTCGTATCTGGTTGAAGCCGGCGCTGTCGATGCGCTGGCCAAAGTGCCCAGCCTGCTAGCCCGCGCTCAAATTGCCGCCCTCGAAAACACCTCCAACTCGACGCTGCTGGTGGCGCTGGCCAGCTACTACGCCCAGCGGGGCACCATCGACCAGTATGGCTGGTACCTGCGCCGCCTGCCCGACCTCACCGACATTGACCTCTACACTTATTTGCAGGCATTCGGAAGCTTTATGACCCAGGTACCCGTGGTGGAGCGTGAAAAAGGCGTGCAAAAGCTGGAAAGTATCGCCCGCACGCACCCGCAGTATTTTGTAAGGCTAGGTGCGTATCGGGGCCTGCTTAACCTGGTGCCCAGCCAGCCCGCTTTAAAAAATGTGTTGTTCGACATAAAAACAAAGGAAACCGATGAGCGCCTCAAAGCGGCTTATAACTTAATGTAAGCCAGTAAAAAGGCTAGCAATAAAGACCTCCGTTCAAGCTTGATTTCCACATGGCTCAGTAAAAAAGAGGGGGTAGGGAATCACTTTTTTCTGAATGTACTCTTGCATTCTGCCGAAAAATCCGTACTTTTGCGTCTCAATTCCGGTAAACGGCCGGATTTGTTTATAAATGGGGGTATCGCATAGTGGCAATTGCGGGTGACTGTAACTCACCTCCTTCGGGTTCATAGGTTCGAGTCCTGTTACCCCCACATTTTAGAAGTTTAGACCAACTGCGGGAGTAGCTCAGCTGGTAGAGCGGCAGCCTTCCAAGCTGCAGGTCGCGAGTTCGAACCTCGTCTCCCGCTCACGGTCTAAAATTCGAAAGTACCTTTTAAGCCGTTTTAGCTCAGTGGTAGAGCACTTCCTTGGTAAGGAAGAGGTCATGGGTTCAAATCCCATAAATGGCTCAGCATTTTACGGAACTCCCTACCTTCGGGTCGGGTTAAGGCCGGGTCAGCAAAAGAAGCGATACACAGCACACAAGCCTGAATTGGCCCTGGCTGGGTTTCGCTTCCTTGCCATATAAGGCCACTTGCTTTTAATTTTTACTTCCCCTCTTTTTCTACCTCTTTACAATGGCTAAAGAAAATTTCGACCGGTCGAAGCCGCACGTAAACATCGGCACCATCGGTCACGTCGACCACGGCAAGACTACCCTAACTGCTGCTATCACGCAGGTGCTGGCTGGCAAAGGCTTGGCCGAAAAGCGCGATTTCGGTTCGATTGATAACGCCCCCGAGGAAAAAGAGCGTGGTATAACCATCAACACTTCGCACGTAGAGTACTCGACGGTTAACCGTCACTACGCACACGTTGACTGCCCTGGTCACGCTGACTATGTGAAGAACATGGTAACCGGTGCTGCTCAGATGGACGGTGCTATCCTGGTGGTGGCTGCTACCGACGGCCCGATGCCCCAGACCCGCGAGCATATCCTGCTTGCCCGTCAGGTAGGTGTTCCCCAACTGGTGGTGTTCATGAACAAAGTGGACATGGTGGATGACCCTGAGCTGCTTGAACTCGTGGAAATGGAAATCCGTGAACTCCTCTCGTTCTACAACTTCGATGGCGACAACATTCCGGTTATCCAGGGTTCGGCCCTCGGTGGCCTGAACGGCGACGCCAACTGGGTACCCAAAATCGAAGAATTGATGGACGCGGTTGACTCGTTCATTCCGATTCCTGCTCGTCTGACCGACCTGCCCTTCCTGATGCCTGTTGAGGATGTGTTCTCGATTACTGGCCGTGGCACTGTTGCTACCGGTCGTATCGAGCGCGGTATCATCAACTCGGGTGAGCAAGTTGACATCCTCGGCATGGGTGCCGAAGGCCTGAAATCGACGGTAACGGGTGTGGAAATGTTCCGCAAAATCCTGGACCGTGGCGAAGCTGGTGACAACGTAGGTCTGTTGCTCCGTGGCATTGAAAAAGAAGCCATCCGTCGCGGCATGGTTATCTGCAAGCCCGGCTCGGTAACTCCCCACCAGAAGTTCAAGGCCGAGGTGTACGTTCTCTCGAAAGAGGAGGGCGGCCGCCACACCCCGTTCTTCAACAACTACCGTCCGCAGTTCTACCTGCGTACCACCGATGTTACCGGCATCATCACCCTCCCCGAGGGCGTTGAAATGGTAATGCCCGGCGACAACATCACCATCACGGTTGAGCTTATCAACAAAGTGGCAATGGAGAAGGGCCTGCGTTTCGCTATCCGCGAGGGTGGTCGTACGGTAGGTGCCGGTCAGGTAACCGAAATTCTCGACTAGTTTTAGTCTTTTGACTAATAATTAAGACAATCCGCCCCTGAAACCTCAGGGGCGGATTTGTTTTGTCCGAAAAGTTGCTTACCTTTGCACTCCCTTTGGCAAATAGTGCTACTGGTTTTGTTACTTACGAGTGTAGTTCAAGGGTAGAATAGAGGTCTCCAAAACCTTTGATGGGAGTTCGAATCTCTCCACTCGTGCCACTTTTAGTCGCGGTAGCGGCGGTATTTCACACCTTCACTGGCTTTTTGCAATCATGGCTAAGCTGAACAACTATTTCCGCGATACCGTCGAGGAGATGCGTTATAACGTAACGTGGCCCTCGACTGCCGAACTGCAAAAGAGTGCCGGCCTAGTGTTGATTGGCTCTCTCGTTTTCGCCGCCGTAGTTGGTCTGATGGATGTAAGCTTCAATAACGCGCTGCAAGCTTTTTATCAATCTTTCGCCCGCTAGGTTATAAGAAATGGGTGACTTGAAATGGTACGTGGTACGCTCCGTGAGCGGCCAGGAAAAGAAAGCTAAGACGTATATGGAGACTGAAATAGGTCGCCATAATCTGCAGGAATTGTTGCCACAGGTTTTGATTCCGGTCGAGAAGGTTTTTGAGATGCGCAATGGTAAGAAGCGCGTTCGTGAGCGGAATCTGTATCCTGGCTACATCATTATCCATTCGGATTTGACCCACGGCGAGGTGCAGAATATCATTACCTCTACTCCAGGCGTAATTGGTTTTCTGGGCGACAAAGAAACCAAAACGACTAATGCTAAGCCAGTTCCGTTGTCACTCACCGAAGTGAACCGGTTGCTAGGGGTAGTAGATGAGGCCGAAGAACAAACCGCCCAGCTCGAAACGCCTTTCACGGTGGGCGAACTGGTGAAAGTTATCGATGGCCCATTCAATGGCTTCAGCGGTAATGTAAACGAAGTATTTGAAGAGCGTAAGAAGCTCAATGTTATTGTCAAGATTTTTGGACGTGCTCAGCCAGTAGAGTTGAGTTACACCCAGGTAGAGAAAGAATAGTGACTGTTATACGTCGCCTGATATCCACTCCGGTCAGGCGGGGCTTCCACTTAGGAGTATTACTTGAACTGAGGTTGACGCGAGTTACGTCACGCCAATCGCAGCTTTATCAACCAAATGGCCAAAGAAATTAGAGGTTACCTGAAACTTCAGGTAAAGGGAGGCTCCGCGAATCCCGCGCCGCCGATTGGACCTGCGCTTGGTAGTAAAGGCTTGAATATCATGGAGTTTTGCAAGCAGTTCAATGCGCGCACCCAGGATAAAGCTGGCCAAATCTGCCCCGTCCTGATTACGATGTACACCGATAAGTCTTTTGACTTCGTCATCAAGACTCCCCCGGTACCGGTTCTCCTTATGGACGCCGCCAAGTTGCAGAACGGCTCGAAAGAGCCTAACCGTAATAAAGTGGGTTCCGTAACATGGGACCAGGTTCGCACCATCGCCGAAACCAAAATGCCCGACTTGAACGCTTTCAAAGTGGAGTCGGCCATGAAGCAAGTGGCCGGTACGGCTCGTAGCATGGGTATCACCGTGAAGGGCGACTCGCCTTTTGCTGAATAACTAACCGGAGGACATACACAATGGCAGCAATCAGCAAAAAGCGCAAGGAAGCCCTTGCCAAACACGACCTGACGCAGGTACGCAGCCTGCTCGAAGCTGCGCAAGTGGTGAAAGATATCACTTACACTAAGTTTGACGCCTCGGTTGATATCGACGTTCGCCTTGGTGTGGACCCCCGCAAAGCCGACCAGATGGTGCGCGGTGTTGCTACCCTGCCCCACGGCACTGGCAAAACCGTTCGCGTTTTGGCCCTCGTGCCCGCCGACAAAGAAGCAGAAGCTATCGCAGCTGGTGCCGATTTCGTTGGTCTGGACGATTATATCGCCAAAATCGAGAAAGGCTGGACCGATATCGATGTAATCATCACCATGCCTTCGGTAATGGCTAAGGTTGGTCGTCTGGGTCGCGTACTCGGCCCGCGTGGTCTGATGCCAAACCCGAAGTCAGGTACGGTAACGACTGACGTAGCTAAGGCGGTGCAGGAAGTGAAAGCTGGTAAAATCGACTTTAAAGTTGACAAAACCGGTATTATTCACTGCTCAGTAGGTAAGGTATCGTTTGACCCCACTAAGCTAGCTGAGAACGCCTTGGAAGTGATTCAGACGCTTGGTCGTTTGAAGCCTTCTTCGTCGAAAGGCACCTATATCCGTAGCATCACGCTTAGCAGTACTATGTCGCCGGCCGTGCCGGTTGACAGCACGGTTTCTTCCGCTAACTAATAACATCAACCAACCATGAATCGGGAAGAAAAACAAACCCTCGTGGATGAGTTGAGCGAGAAGTTTCAGTCGCACAACGCATTCTATATCGCCGATGCCTCCGGGATGTCGGTAGCGAAAATCAACGATTTCCGTCGCCTCTGCTTCAATCGGGGCTTGGAGTTCAAAGTCTACAAAAACTCTTTCATCCGCAAAGCTCTCGACACTCTCGCTAGCGATACTAGTGAGATGAGTGAGGCGCTGAAAGGTCAGTCAGGTGTATTGTTCTCGAAAGAGAGCGGCTCGACGCCCGCCAAGCTGCTGAAAGACTTTTACAAAGCTCAGGCTTATGGCCGCGGCGTAACGCCCAAGCCCGTGCTGAAAGGTGCCTACGTAGATGCCAGCATCTACATTGGTGCCGACCAGCTTGACACGCTGAGCACTATCAAAGGCAAGAACGAACTCATTGGTGAGGTTATCGGCTTGTTGCAATCGCCTGCCAAAAACGTTATCTCTGCTCTGTCGAGCGGTGGCAATATCCTGGCTGGCCTTCTCAAAACGCTTTCCGAAAAAGAAGAGGTTGCAGGCTAACCGCTGCTCATCTTTTTCAACTTTCAATTAATTTTTAACAACCCCTTTTTACCAATCTACAGAAATGGCAGATTTGAAAGCCTTCGCTGAGCAGCTTGTTAGCCTCACCGTTAAAGAAGTAAACGAACTCGCAGGTATCCTGAAAGACGAGTACGGCATCGAGCCGGCTGCTGCTGCGGCCGTAGCTGGTCCTAGCAATGCTGGCCCTGCTGCTGAGGCTCCCGAGGAGAAGACCTCGTTCGACGTAATCCTGAAGTCGGCCGGCGGCGCTAAGCTGCAGGTGGTGAAATTGGTAAAAGACCTGACGGGCCTCGGCCTGAAAGAGGCTAAGGAACTGGTTGACGGTGCCCCTAAGGCTTTGAAAGAAGGTGTTACCAAGGACGAAGCGGAAGGCCTGAAGAAGCAGCTTGAAGAAGCTGGTGCCGAGGTAGAAGTTAAGTAGGTTCGCCTACGGGCTTGCTCCCGAATCGGATGAGGCCTGGCACTTAGCCAGGTCTTTTCCTGTTTGTAGAGAATAAGTCGAGTTTTGCAACCAGAAGCTGTTATTTGTGGTTATCTTACGCTAGCAGTTTTCTTCTTCTGTCATCCCGAATGGAGCAAAGCAAAATGAAGGACCTTATCACGTTAAAAGTCGTCAGAGTTTCGGACTCATTTGACAAGCGACGTGGTAAGGTCCTTTCCTGCGCTCATAATGACTGAGTTTATATAGTAACTTTTTACCGTAGGTGCAGGTGTAAAAAGTTGTTTTATAGTCTCAATTTGACAGCAAGCTAACTCGTGTAATTAAAGCAGCTTACGCGTACATTTTTTAAAATCTTTCCAATTGGCTACACCGAAAGCACTAGAGGCGGCCGAGGTCAAACATTTGACCGGCGCCAGTGAGCGAATCAACTTCGCCAAGATTAAGAAAGTTATCGAGTATCCGGACTTTCTGGACGTACAGGTACAGTCGTTCCAAGAGTTTTTCCAACTCGAGACGGCTGCTGCAAGCCGTACGAATGAAGGTTTGTTCAAGGTATTTGCCGAGAACTTCCCGATTTCGGACTCGCGCGAGAATTTCGTGCTCAACTTTATTGATTACCATGTTGACCCACCGAAATACACGGTGGATGAGTGTATCGACCGCGGCCTGACCTACGCAGTGCCGCTGAAAGCGAAGCTACAGCTCATTTGCAACGACAAGGATAACGAGGACTTCCAGACAATAGAGCAGGAGGTTTTCTTGGGCAACATTCCGTACATGACGGAAAAAGGCTCGTTTGTAATTAACGGCGCTGAACGCGTTATCGTATCGCAGTTGCACCGCTCGCCGGGTGTTTTCTTCGCCCAGAGCAAGCACACAAACGGTACTAAGCTGTATTCGGCGCGCATTATTCCATTCAAGGGTTCTTGGATTGAATTTGCTACGGACGTAAACAACGTGATGTATGCGTACATCGACCGGAAGAAGAAATTCCCGGTTACAACGCTGCTCCGCGCTATTGGCTACGGCACTGATAAAGATATTCTGGACTTGTTTGGCTTGAGCGAAGAGGTTAAGGCTGATAAGAAGAACCTGAAAAAAGCGGTGGGCCGTAAGTTGGCCGCGCGTGTGCTTCGGACGTGGACGGAGGATTTTGTGGATGAGGATACCGGGGAGGTAGTTTCTATCGACCGGAATGAGGTATTGTTGGAGCGTGACTCAACTATTGAGGAAGCTGATATTGATACTATCGTGGAGGCCGGCGCTAAGTCGGTTATTTTGCATAAGGAGAACGTGAATATTGCGGATTTTGCAATTATTTACAATACGTTGCAGAAGGACAACTCCAACTCAGAAAAAGAGGCCGTTGAGCAGATTTATCGTCAACTCCGTAACACTGAGGCACCTGACGAAGAAACTGCCCGCGACATTATCCAGAAGCTTTTCTTCTCCGATAAGCGCTATGACCTCGGTGAGGTAGGCCGCTACCGGATTAATAAGAAGCTTCAGATTGGTATGGAGCAGCAGTCACGGGTACTGACGAACGAGGACATCGTGCTCATCGTGAAATACCTGATTGGTCTGATTAACTCTAAGGCCATCGTGGACGATATCGACCACTTGAGCAACCGCCGCGTGCGCACGGTAGGGGAGCAGTTGTACGCCCAGTTTGGGGTAGGACTAGCCCGTATGGCGCGCACCATCAAGGAGCGCATGAACGTACGCGACAACGAGGACTTCAAGCCGGTTGACCTGATTAACGCCCGTACGCTGTCCAGCGTAATTAACTCGTTCTTCGGTACCAACCAGCTGTCTCAGTTCATGGACCAAACCAATCCGCTGGCTGAGGTGACGCACAAGCGTCGCGTATCGGCACTCGGGCCGGGAGGTCTAAGCCGCGAGCGTGCTGGCTTCGAAGTACGTGACGTGCACTATACGCATTATGGTCGTCTTTGCACGATTGAAACGCCAGAAGGCCCGAACATCGGCCTGATTTCCTCTCTGTGCGTGCATGCTCGCGTAAACTCAATGGGCTTTATCGAAACGCCTTACCGCACCGTGGTAAGTGGCAAAGTAGATATGAGCGAGAACGTAAAGTTTCTAACTGCTGAGGAGGAAGATACGCACCACATCGCGCAGGCCAACTCGCTGCTTAGCAACGAGGGTAAAATGACGCAGCAATTGGTAAAAGGTCGTTTTGAAGGTGACTTCCCAGTAGTAGCACCGGATGAGTATACCTATATGGACGTAGCACCTAACCAGATTGTATCGGTAGCGGCTTCGCTGATTCCTTTTCTGGAGCACGATGACGCCAACCGTGCGCTGATGGGCTCGAACATGCAGCGTCAGGCAGTGCCGCTTCTGCGCCCCGAGGCTCCAATTGTGGGCACGGGCCTGGAAGGCCGCACGGCTATCGACTCGCGTTCGCTCATCATTGCTGAAGGTGAAGGATACGTTGACTCAGTAGATGCCAACCGCATCATCATCAGGTACGACTTATCGGAAGATGACGTGTCAGTAAGCTTTGATGCGGAGCGCAAGACTTACAGCCTCATTAAGTTCCGCCGTACCAACCAGGATACTTGTCTAAACCTCACGCCGTTGGTTAAAAACGGTGAGCGTGTTACTAAAGGCCAGGTACTTTGCGAAGGTTATGGTACTAACCGCGGTGAGTTGGCGCTGGGCCGCAACATGCAGGTAGCCTTCATGCCTTGGCAGGGTTACAACTTTGAGGATGCCATTGTCATCTCGGAGCGGGTAGTGCGCGACGACATCTTTACCTCGATTCACATCGAGGAATTTGAGTTGGAAGTGCGCGAGACCAAGCGTGGCGAAGAAGAACTGACTTCGGAAATTCCGAACGTGAGCGAAGAAGCCGTGCGCAACCTCGATGACAACGGTATTATTCGTCTGGGCGCTGAGGTTCGCGAAGGTGACATCCTTATCGGTAAGATTACGCCGAAGGGCGAAACTGACCCGACTCCGGAAGAGAAGCTGCTCCGCGCTATCTTCGGCGACAAGGCTGGCGACGTGAAGGATGCTTCACTCAAGGCGCCGCCCTCCTTGAACGGGGTAGTAATTGGTACCAAGCTGTTTTCGCGTCCAAAGAAAGACAAGAACCTGCGGGCCAAGTCCAAGAAGGAAGTTGAGGACCTCAAGGAAGGCTATGCTCGTGAATTGCGCGGCGTAAAAGCGGTGATGATTGATAAGCTGGTGGGCTTGCTGGAAGGCAAGACTAGCCAAGGAATTAAGCACCGCTTTGGTGACGACGTGCTAACGAAAGGTGTGAAATTCAACCGGAAGAACATCAGTGAAGCACTGTTCCCCAATAAGAATGCCTACCGCGACGAGAGCAACTACGCCGTACCGGAAGAGGTGAACCTGTTCAAGGACTTGCAACTCGACCATTGGACTGCCGATGCCCGCGTGAATGAGCTGTTGCTTCGCTTGGTGAAAAACTATGCTAAGCGTCGCAATACCATCACGGCCCGCTTTAAGCGCGAGCGCTTCACGTTGGAGGTTGGCGACGAGTTGCCCGCCGGCATCGTGCAGCTAGCCAAAGTGTACATCGCCAAAAAGCGTAAGCTGAAGGTGGGTGATAAAATGGCTGGTCGCCACGGTAACAAAGGGGTAGTAGCCCGCATCGTGCGCGATGAGGACATGCCTTTCCTACCCGATGGCACCCCGATGGATATCGTGCTTAACCCGCTCGGTGTACCTAGCCGGATGAACATCGGCCAGATTTACGAAACAGTACTCGGTTGGGCTGGTCTGAAGATGGGTCGCACGTATGCTACCCCCATTTTCGACGGTGCTACGGAGGACGAAGTAGCGCATGAGCTAACGGAGGCTGGCCTGCCCGACTGGGGTAGGGCTTACCTATACGATGGCTTGAGCGGCGACCGCTTCGACCAGCCAGTAACCGTGGGCGTAATTTATATGCTCAAACTCGGTCACTTGGTTGACGACAAGATGCACGCGCGTTCCATCGGGCCGTACTCGCTCATCACGCAGCAGCCGCTGGGTGGTAAGGCGCAGTTTGGTGGCCAGCGCTTCGGCGAGATGGAAGTGTGGGCGCTGGAGGCCTTCGGTGCTTCCAATGTGCTCCAGGAAATTCTGACTGTGAAGTCGGATGACGTGGTAGGCCGGGCCAAAGCGTACGAAGCCATTGTAAAAGGCGACGTATTGCCCAAGCCGAACATCCCCGAGTCGTTCAACGTGTTGATTCACGAGCTGCGCGGTCTGGCCTTGGAAATCACGCTAGAGTAACCGAGTTTCTTATTGAGAGTTGGTCGCATTAGCGGCCAACTCTCAGTGAGCTTTATAAAGTTCAGTTGAAAAGCAGTTGGTACGAAACAGCTGTCCCGAGACAGGTCAGGGCAGTGAAGGAACCGGCCGCTTATAGTTTATAGATAAGTAGAAAAGACCTGACGAGAATCTACTACGCGGCGTATCTGTCTGACCCGTAGAGCACTTTTCGTAGCGTCAAACTGTTAGAGAATATTCTGGCAGTTCAAAGCCAAACAGCTAAAAGCTTAACAAATACCTAATGGCTTTCGCAAAAAATAAGAAATTAGTCCAAGACTTCTCTAAGGTTACTATCTCGCTTGCTTCTCCCGAAGGAATTCTGGAGCGCAGCACAGGCGAAGTAGTTAAGCCTGAGACGATTAACTACCGCACATATAAGCCCGAAATGGGCGGCCTATTCTGCGAACGGATTTTCGGCCCGGTGAAGGACTGGGAGTGCCATTGCGGCAAATACAAGCGCATTCGCTACAAGGGCATTATCTGCGACCGTTGCGGCGTGGAGGTGACCGAGAAGAAGGTGCGTCGGGAGCGCATGGGCCACATCGAACTGGTGGTGCCTGTAGCCCATATCTGGTACTTCAAGAGCCTGCCGAACAAAATCGGCTACCTGTTGGGCTTGCCCACCAAGAAGCTCGACCAGATTATATACTACGAGCGCTACGTAGTGGTGCAGCCCGGCGTGCAAGCCGAAGAAGGTGTGCAGCAGCTCGACTTCCTCACTGAAGACGAGTACCTGGACATCATCGATAAGCTGCCCCGCGAGAACCAGATGCTGCCCAACGAGGACCCGCAGAAGTTCATCGCCAAGATGGGTGCCGACGCGCTGCAAATGCTGCTCGAACGCATCAACCTCGACGAACTGAGCTACTCGCTCCGCGACTCGGCCGCGCACGAAACTTCGCAGCAGCGTAAGGCTGAGGCGTTGAAGCGTTTGCGCGTGGTAGAAGCTTTTCGTGATGCCGCTACCCGCGTGGAGAACCGCCCCGAGTGGATGGTAATCCGCATGGTGCCGGTTATCCCGCCCGAACTGCGTCCGCTCGTGCCGTTGGATGGTGGCCGTTTCGCCACTTCTGACTTGAACGACCTGTACCGTCGCGTTATCATCCGCAATAACCGCCTCAAGCGCCTGATTGAAATCAAGGCGCCGGAAGTGATTCTGCGGAACGAGAAGCGCATGCTGCAAGAGGCCGTCGATTCGCTCTTCGACAACTCGCGTAAGGTGAACGCCGTGCGCGCCGAAGGTAACCGCGCGCTAAAGTCGCTGTCCGATATGCTGAAAGGCAAGCAGGGCCGCTTCCGTCAGAACCTGCTCGGTAAGCGGGTTGACTATTCGGGTCGTTCGGTAATCGTTGTTGGTCCTGAGTTGAAGCTGCATGAGTGCGGCCTACCCAAGAATATGGCGGCCGAACTGTTCAAGCCGTTCATCATCCGCAAGCTCATTGAGCGCGGTATCGTGAAGACGGTGAAGTCGGCCAAGAAAATCGTGGACCGCAAGGATGCCGTGGTTTGGGACATTCTGGAGAACGTGCTGAAAGGCCACCCAGTGCTCCTCAACCGTGCCCCTACCCTCCACCGTTTGGGCATTCAGGCTTTCCAGCCGCGCCTCATCGAGGGCAAGGCTATTCAGTTGCACCCGCTCGTTTGTACGGCTTTCAACGCTGACTTTGACGGTGACCAGATGGCTGTGCACGTGCCCCTTGGACCAGCTGCTATCCTGGAAGCCTCGATGCTCATGCTGGCGTCGCACAACATCCTGAACCCCGCCAACGGCGCGCCCATCGCGGTGCCGTCGCAGGACATGGTTCTGGGTCTATACTACGTTACCAAAGGCAAACGCTCCACGGAAGGCGAAAGCATTCAGGGCGAAGGCCGGGCGTTCTACTCTGACGAAGAGGTAGTTATCGCCCTCAACGAAAAGCAGCTGTCGAAGCACGCCTATATCAAGGTGCGCACAATGATTCGCGATGAGAATGACGACCTCGTTCAGAAAACTATCGAAACCGTTGCTGGCCGCGTGCTCTTCAACCAGCTCGTGCCCGCCGAAGTAGGTTTCGTAGATGAGTTGCTGACCAAGAAAAAGCTTCAGCAAATCATCTCGATGGTGTTCAAGCGCACGGGTATGGCCCGCACCGCGCAGTTCCTGGACGACATCAAGACCCTTGGCTTCCAGTCGGCCTACAAAGGCGGTCTGAGCATGGGTCTGGGTGATATCCAGATTCCAAAGGAGAAAGACATTCTCATCAAGCAGGCGCAAGCCGATGTAGCTGCCGTAATGCAGAACTACCAGATGGGTCTGATTACGAACAATGAGCGATATAACCAGGTAATTGATATCTGGACGCGTATCAACTCGCAGATTACGGAGACGCTGATGGGCCGCCTGGAAAAGGAGAACCAAGGCTTCAACTCTATCTACATGATGATGCACTCGGGCGCTCGTGGCTCGCGGGAGCAGATTCGCCAGCTCGGCGGCATGCGCGGCCTGATGGCCAAGCCCCAGAAGTCGCTGCAAGGCTCGGTAGGCGAGATTATCGAGAACCCGATTCTGTCGAACTTCAAAGAAGGTCTCGACGTAATCGAGTACTTTATCTCGACTCACGGTGCACGTAAAGGTCTGGCTGACACGGCCATGAAAACGGCCGACGCCGGCTACCTGACGCGTCGTCTGGTTGACGTATCGCAGGACGTTATCGTGAATGAGCCGGACTGCGGCACGTTGCGCGGTACCGAAACCTTCGCTCTAAAAGACAACGAAGACATCGTGGAGCCGCTGGCTGAGCGTATCCTCGGTCGCACGGCCGTGCATGATATCATTGACCCGCTGACCGACGAGCTGATTCTGGCTTCCGGTGAGCAAATCACGGAGGAAATCACGCGCCGCATCGATGCTACCAGCATTGAGTCGGTAGAGATTCGCTCCGTACTGACTTGCGAAAGCAAGCGTGGTATCTGCGGCAAGTGCTATGGCCGTAACCTGGCAACGGGTCGGATGGTGCAGAAAGGAGAGGCCGTTGGCGTCATCGCGGCCCAGTCGATTGGTGAGCCCGGCACGCAGCTAACGCTCCGCACGTTCCACGTAGGTGGTACGGCTTCAAACATTGCCGTGGAAGCTAACATCCGCGCCAAGTTTGCGGGTATTGTCGAGTTTGAAGACATCCGTACCGTAGCTGGCGTCAACTTCGAAGGAGCAAAAACCAACGTGGCAATGGGCCGTTCGGGCGAAGTTAGGATTGTGGAGAAAGGCACTGGTAAAGTGTTCATCTCCAATCACGTTCCGTATGGCTCGTTCCTGCTTGCTAAAGAAGGCCAGGAAGTGGAGAAAGGTCAGGAACTCGTAAACTGGGACCCGTACAACGCGGTAATCCTGGCCGAGTTCGATGGCACTATTCAGTACGACGCCCTCACGGAAGGCATTACGTATCGTGAGGAAACTGACGAACAGACGGGCTTTCGCGAGAAAGTAATCGTTGAATCGAAAGATAAAGCGCAGAACCCGTCAGTATTGCTGCACCCGGCAAAAGGTGCCGATGCCGATTCGGCTAGGTCTTATAGTATGCCGGTAGGCGCTCACTTGAACGTCGAGAACGGCGTGAAGGTGAAAGCCGGCCACATTCTGGCGAAGATTCCGCGGGCCGTGGGCAAAACCCGTGACATCACGGGCGGCCTACCCCGCGTTGTGGAGCTCTTCGAAGCGCGTAACCCGTCGAACCCGGCCGTTGTGTCGGAAATCGATGGGGTAGTAACCTACGGTTCGGTAAAACGTGGCAACCGCGAAATCTTCGTGGAGTCGAAAGACGGCGTGAAGCGGAAGTACATGGTGCCACTTTCGAAGTTCATCCTCGTGCAGGACAACGACTTCGTACGGGCCGGTTCGCCGCTCTCTGACGGTGCCATCACCCCGAGCGATATCCTGAATATTCAGGGTCCCAGCTCGGTGCAGCAGTACCTCGTGAACGAGATTCAGGAGGTGTACCGCTTGCAGGGTGTGAAAATCAACGACAAGCACATTGAAGTTATCGTCCGCCAGATGATGCAGAAAGTGCTTGTGATGGACGCCGGCGACACCAGCTTCCTCGAAAATCAGCTCGTAGATAAGGTGCTGCTGATGGAAGAGAACGACATCGTTATCGACATGAAAGTCGTGACTGATGCTGGTGATTCTTCGGAATTCCGTCCGGGTCAGATTATCTCCTCTCGTAAGCTGCGCGACGAAAACTCGTCGCTCCGCCGTCGCGACCTTAAACTCGCGGAAGTGCGTGACGCTCAGCCCGCCGTATCGCGTCCTACCCTCCAGGGTATCACGCAGGCTTCGTTGGGTACGGCTTCGTTCATCTCGGCCGCTTCCTTCCAGGAAACGACCAAGGTGCTGAGCGAGGCCGCCATCCGTGGCAAAGCCGACGAGCTGTTGGGCTTGAAGGAGAACGTAATCGTTGGTCACCTCATCCCCGCCGGTACTGGCTTGCGCGAGTATCAAGGTATCGAGGTATCTTCGAAAGAGGACCATGCTACCCGCCAGGCCGCTCAGGCTGCCGAGCAGGCCGTGGTCCCTGCCAAGCGTCCCTCGCGCGCCAAGCGTGAGACGACCGTGCAGGAATAAGGATTGATGTAAGTTTGTAAAAGCAAAACCCCCGGTTAGCGTGGAGCTGGCCGGGGGTTTTTGTTTTAACAGCACACTAAATTGAAAATTTAATGAAAATTTTATACTTATAATTTTTGCTGTTATCTAGAATCTCAGCAGTTAGTGCTCAAAAGGCACAGTTTAAAATAGGAAAGACTTATAATGAATCAGTAGATTCTGTTGATGTTCCTCAACATATAGTTGCATCGCTACACAAATTAGTGTCGAATGCAAAAGATATTTCTTGGGGACATCTTTTTTGTACTAAATGTCCTAAGGATGGAACATATAGTTACTATCAAGCTGAATTCTACCAAAGTGATGAGCAAGGGAGTATAACATTTAATGAAAATTCTCAACCTGTTGCATTCATCTTAAAGGTTGAGTTGGCAAAAGTACCGATTGAAGTGCAGGACGCAATTGGTAAAAGAGTTAAAAAACCAGAGCAAAATTTTCAAAAAATTAACTTAGAAATTACTTCATTTAATATTAAAGAAAAGTTGCTTTACAAGGTTGCCTTCTATATTCCGACTGAGGACAAAAAACATTGGACACAGTACGATGAGCTTGTCTTTAATAAAGTAGGCAGCGTTACCAAATTGAAAGCCATCGAATAAAATGCAACCTACCCAACCCCAAAACCCCGACCCCACCGCCCTCAATATAGAGTTGAGCGAAGCCATTGCCGAAGGCGAATACGCTAACTTGGCCCTGATTGCGCACAGCTCCAGCGAATTCGTAGTGGACTTTATTCGTATGATGCCTGGTGCTCCAAAGGCTAAAGTAAAGGCGCGGGTTATCCTTACGCCTGAACATGCTAAACGCCTGCTGTCGGCGCTAGAGGAGAATATCCAGCGCTATGAGCAGAGCTACGGCTCCATCAAACTGCACCAAGAAACCCCGGCCTACCCCATGAATTTTGGGGGAGCGGTAGGGGAGGCGTAGGCCAGGCGCGTAAGGTGCACTACCAGCCAGACAATTAAGTTTTTCAGCGAGTTTGCTATTGCCAAACTATTTTCTTACCTTTGCAGGCCTGAAAATTTGGGAGCAAACGGCTCTCGTTCAACCAATCGCTAAATGCCAACCATCAACCAACTAGTACGGAAAGGTCGTGAGGCTCTGACTACCAAGTCAAAGTCGCCCGCTCTTGATTCGTGCCCGCAGCGTCGGGGCGTATGCACTCGCGTGTATACCACCACGCCTAAGAAGCCGAACTCGGCTATGCGCAAAGTGGCCCGTGTGCGCCTTACCAATGGTAAGGAAGTAAACGCGTACATTCCCGGTGAAGGCCACAACCTCCAGGAGCACAGCATCGTGCTTATTCGCGGAGGCCGGGTAAAAGACTTGCCAGGTGTTCGTTACCACATCATTCGTGGTGCGCTAGACACGGCAGGCGTAAGCGGCCGCTTGCAGCGTCGCTCGAAGTACGGTGCTAAGCGTCCGAAGCCAGGCCAGCCCGCCGCAGCGGCCGGCAAAGGTGGCAAAGGCGCACCCGCTAAGAAGAAGTAATTTATTAGTTGTCAGTTGCTAGATGAGAAGGGGGTAGGGAGGCTCAGCATCCCTACTTCCCTCCCGACTAGCAGCTAACAACTGACAACTAAATAAACCATGCGCAAGTCAAAACCCAAAAAGCGTATTCTCCTGCCGGACCCCAAGTTCAAGGAGACGCTCGTAACCCGCTTCGTCAATTATATGATGTATGACGGGAAGAAAAACCTGGCCTACACCATTTTCTACGATGCCGTAGAGCAGGTGGAAAGCCGCACCAAGGAAAGCGGCCTCGAAATGTGGCGCAAAGCGTTGAACAACGTGATGCCTACCGTAGAGGTAAAGAGCCGTCGTGTGGGTGGCGCTACCTTCCAAGTGCCGATTGAAGTGCGCGCCGACCGCCGCATTGCGGTTGGTTCGAAGTGGCTGATTCAGTACGCTCGTCGCCGTGGGGAAAAAACCATGAAAGATAAGCTAGCTGGCGAAATCATTGCTGCTGCTAAAGGTGAAGGTGCTGCCGTTAAGAAAAAGGATGACACCCATCGCATGGCCGAAGCCAACAAAGCTTTCTCGCACTTCCGTTTCTAATACATCGGGCGTTTAGCGGGTTGATGAGTTTAGATTGAATGTTTAGCCAGTTTTGGTTGTCTTCTCTCCTAAACTCATCAACCCGCTAACGCGCTAATTAACCCACCGTAATGGCAGTCAACAAAGAGCTACAATACCTGCGCAATATTGGCATCATGGCCCACATTGACGCGGGCAAGACGACCACTTCGGAGCGCATTCTGTACTACACCGGCAAAACTCATAAAATTGGGGAGGTGCACGACGGAGCTGCTACGATGGACTGGATGGAGCAGGAGCAGGAGCGTGGTATCACTATCACCTCGGCCGCTACGACCACTTTCTGGAACTACCCCACTGATGCGCAAGGCAATTCGATTCCCGACACTCACCAGTACAAAATCAACCTCATTGATACCCCCGGTCACGTTGACTTTACAGTAGAAGTGGAGCGCTCGTTGCGCGTGTTGGACGGTGCCGTGGCCTTGTTCTGCGCCGTATCGGGGGTAGAGCCGCAGTCGGAGACTGTATGGCGTCAGGCTGATAAGTATAGCGTTCCGCGCATTTGCTTCGTCAACAAGATGGACCGTGCCGGCGCTGACTTCTTCAAGGCTGTAGCCGAAATTAAGGAGAAACTAGGCGCTAATCCCGTGCCGCTGCAAATTCCCATTGGTGCTGAAGACACGTTCAAAGGTGTAGTTGACCTGCTCACTGGCAAAGCCATTGTGTGGGACGACGCCACCGAAGGCAAGTCGTACAACGAAGTTCCGGTGCCCGAAGACCTCGTGGACACGGTAGCTGAGTGGCGCGAAAAGCTCATTGAGAGCGTTGCCGAATACGATGATACTTTGATGGAAAAATTCTTCGAGGACCCGGAAAGCATTACCCGCGAGGAGATGATGGTCGTTATCCGCAAAGCGGTAATCGACATGAAGTTCTCGCCCGTACTGTGCGGCTCGGCCTTCAAGAACAAGGGTGTGCAGACGATGTTGGACGCCGTAATGGCCTACCTCCCATCGCCACTCGACATGCCCGCCGTCATCGGTACCAATCCCGATAATGGTGCGGAAGTAGAGCGTCACCCCGACAACTCGGAGCCGTTCACTGCCTTGGCGTTCAAGATTGCTACCGACCCTTACGTGGGCCGTCTATGCTTCTTCCGTTGCTACTCGGGCGTGCTGAACGGCGGTTCGTATGTGCTGAACAACCGCACCGGCAAGAAGGAGCGCATCTCGCGCCTTATGCAGATGCACTCCAACAAGCAGAACCAAATCGACAGCATCCAGGCTGGCGATATTGCGGCTGGTGTGGGTTTCAAAGACATCAAAACTGGTGACACGCTGACCGACGAGAAATCGCCGCTCGTGTTAGAGTCGATGTCGTTTCCTGAGCCGGTAATCGGCTACGCTATTGAGCCAAAAACGCAGGCCGACGTTGACAAAATGGGCATGGCAATCGCCAAGCTCATCGAGGAAGACCCGACCCTGCGCGTTAATACCGACACCGAGACTGGCCAGACCATCCTCCGTGGTATGGGTGAGTTGCACTTGGAAATCATTATTGACCGCATGCGTCGTGAATTCAAGGTTGAAATCAACCAGGGTGCCCCACAGGTAGCCTACAAGGAGATTTTGACCAAGAAAGTTGACCACCGTGAAACCTACAAGAAGCAAACCGGTGGCCGTGGTAAATTTGGCGATATCGAGTTTGAACTTGGCCCGAAAGAGACCGAGCCCGAAAAGCCCGGCTTCGAATTCGACAATGCCATTGTAGGTGGTGTAATTCCGCGTGAATTTATTGCCCCTATCCAAAAAGGCTTTGAGGAAGCGATGAAGCAGGGCCCGCTGGCTGGCTTCCCGATTGAAGGCATGAAGGTGAAGCTGTATCACGGCTCTTTCCACGACGTTGACTCGGACGCTCTGTCGTTCGAACTCGCCGCCCGTGGTGGTTTCCGCGAAGCAGCTCGCAAAGCCGGCCCAAAGTTGCTTGAGCCTATAATGGCTGTTGAAGTAGTTTGCCCCGACGAGTACACCGGCCCGGTAACGGGTGACCTGAACCGCCGCCGTGGCCTGATGAAGGGCATGGATACCAAGGGTGGTGCTCAGATTATCAAAGCCGACGTGCCTCTGTCGGAGTTGTTCGGCTACGTAACCGACCTGCGCACGCTGTCGTCGGGCCGTGCCTCGGCTTCGCTTACTTTCTCGCACTACGAGGTTGTCCCGCAAAACATGGCAGATGCCATCATTGCTAAAATTAAAGGCGGTAAATAGTTTCCTTTCAGCTTGTCACACCCTGAGGCAATCGGCCTCTAAAAACCATGAACCAGAAAATCAGAATCAAGCTGAAAAGCTACGACCACAATTTGGTCGATAAATCGGCCGAGAAAATCGTGAAAGCGGTTAAAGCGACCGGTGCTATTGTAAGTGGTCCTATTCCGTTGCCCACGGAAAAGGAGAAGTACACCGTACTGCGCTCGCCCCACGTGAACAAGAAGAGCCGGGAGCAATTCCAGCTTTGCACGTACAAGCGTTTGGTTGACATTTTCTCGACCAGCAGCAAGACGGTTGACGCGCTGATGAAGCTGGAATTGCCCAGCGGCGTTGACGTTGAAATCAAAGTCTGAACCTGAGATTTGACCAACAGAAAGCCCCTCCAGCATTCGCTGGAGGGGCTTTCTGTTGGTCAAATATTTCCTCTATACCTGTTTCGTTAACCCATAAGGTGTGAAGGCAATCTTATCGTGAACCACTTGCTCATACAGCGCCTTGCTCACTTCAGGGCGGGGTAGGAGCTTATGAAAGCAGTGATATGCAACGGCAATATTGAGTACCGGAATTATGTTGACTCCTTGTAGCCGAAGACGAAACTCTACATCGGAATCCTCCCCAAAAGTGGGTGCCGTATAACGCTCATCGAAGCCATTGATAGCTACTAAGTCAGCTTTCATAACCGAAAAGTTAGCGCCTAATAACCCACGCTCCTTTCGGTTGAAGTAGCCACGCAATA
The DNA here is from genome assembly GCA_001596155.1 of Hymenobacter psoromatis. NCBI lineage: Bacteria > Pseudomonadati > Bacteroidota > Cytophagia > Cytophagales > Hymenobacteraceae > Hymenobacter > Hymenobacter psoromatis. The sequence continues at coordinate 3,780,695 of CP014771.1, forward strand.
GGGGGGTAGTAACGTAAAAGCCATTCATGAAATGGAAGGTGCGGCGCGTGAGAAAGCCTGCCAACTGCCCCGCTATGGTGAATGGGTTTTGTAGGATGCCTTGCCTCACTTTGGCTGGCGTAAGCTGACGGGTGAGGCGGTCGGAAATATCGATGCGGCGTCCTGCTAAGCAACGGCCTATACCACCAAGTGCCAAATGCTCAGCTACGAATGCTGGGTGAGGGATGCAGTCGCCATCTAGAAAGATAAGCTGTGCTCCCAGTGCCAAGCGAATGGAGCTATTCAGAATCTGGTTCTTACGGAAGCCATCATCAGGATGCCAGTTGTGTCGAATCTGCAAGGGTGATACTTGGCAGACGTGCTTCAACTGCGCGACAAATTGCTCATTGGAGCCATCATCTGAGATAATGATTTCAAAATCTTGTTCGGTTTGCGCTTCTAAGCCAGCTAAAACTAGCTTTAGAAAATCAAATCTATTATATACAGAAATAATAATGGATGATTTGAGGGTAGCCATAAGTAAAAGTAGCCGCTACGATTTGGAGTAACAGGCTTTAGCAGGGGTAGGACATTATTTACTTTTCAAGCACGCTAGTTAAAGCTATGCCCTTTGGGCAAGACTTTAGTTGCTACTCACTTTCGCCAGTATTAGTCATAAAAGAATGATAAGTTTTTGATTGTCAATTAATTATTGTTTTTTACCCAACGACCGACGTTAGCGTTTAGCCAGCAAAATTTCATTCTGGCGCAACCCACTTTCAGTGGCTGTCTTTCAGCTGGCTTCAGCCGAAACCGCCGAATTCCATTCGATTTAAAATATATAGAATTATAATATATGATTGTTTAATTATAAAATTACCTAAAAATTAATACAATTCAATAAAAAAATTGTTTTCAGCTTTCCAAGAGTAATCTTTTCCTCCCGATTGCTACTTAAGCCGAAGTTAGAAATTTAGAAAAGCTTATTTTTCAGGACAGGTTAATATTTTTAATTATTTAAATACATTTATGTTTTTTATTATCTTTGGTTCCCACTTGTGTTACAGAAGGTAGCGAAGAAAGTGAATTGCTGGGACCGCAAGCTTTGCTTTGCTGATGCCTGTGGAGAATTACGAACACCTAACAGCTTGAGAGAAAATTATTTTCCCGCTTATCTTGGTTTTTCTCAGCAAAAATTCCTACCTTTGCACTCCCTTAGCGAAAAGGCCACTCGGGCCTTTTCTTTTTGTGTCATTTAATATCCACTAGAATGCCTGGCATCATCGGTAAAAAAATCGGTATGACAAGCCTCTTCACTCCGGACGGGAAAAACATCCCTTGCACGCTCATCGAAGCGGGTCCGTGCGTAGTGACGCAGGTTAAAACTGTCGAAAACGACGGCTATAACGCTGTTCAGCTTGCCTATGGCGAGAAGAAGGCTAAACGTACCACTAAGGCCCTGGCTGGCCACTTCGCCAAAGCCAGCACTACCCCCAAGAAACGCCTCGTTGAATTCCGTACGGAAGACCTCGCAGCTTATACTCTCGGCAGTACGGTTGAAACCTCGCTGTTCGAAGAGGGTGAGTTTGTTGATGTTGTAGGCACCTCAAAAGGTAAAGGTTTCCAGGGTGTTGTAAAACGCTACAACTTCCAAGGTGTGGGTGGTCAAACCCACGGTCAGCACAACCGTCTGCGTCACCCCGGTTCTATCGGGGCGTGCTCGTGGCCTTCGCGCGTATTCAAGGGAATGCGCATGGGTGGCCGCATGGGTACCGACCGCGTCAAGATTCAGAACCTGAAGGTGATGCGCATTGTGGCCGATAAGAACCTGATTTTGGTAAGCGGCTCAGTGCCCGGTGCCAAGAACGGCTACGTGTTCCTGGAGAAATAACCTGCTAAGCTTACTAGAGATGGAACTGTCCGTATTCAATAGCAAAGGCGAAGACACCGGCCGCAAGGTTACGCTGTCCGACGCCGTGTTCGGCCACGAGCTGAACGAGCACGTCATGTACCTCGACGTGAAGCAGTACCTGGCCAACCAGCGCCAGGGTACGCACAAATCGAAGGAGCGCGCCGAAATCGCCCGCACCACCAAGAAACTGAAGAAGCAGAAAGGCACCGGTGGTGCCCGTGCTGGTTCGATGAAGTCGGGTGTGTTCGTAGGTGGTGGCCGCATGTTCGGTCCACGTCCGCGCGACTATAGCTTCAAGCTGAACAAGAAAACCAAGCGCGTTGCGCGTCTGTCGGCCCTTTCGGTGCTGGCCCGCGATGGCAAAGTGGCTTTGGTTGAAAACCTGGCGTTCAGCGCTCCCCGCACGAAAGACTTCGTGGCCGTTTTGGATGGCCTGAAGCTCAACAACGGTCGCAAGACCTTGTACGTGACCGGCGAAGCTACCGATAAGAACCTGCTTCTCAGCGCCCGCAACGTGCAGAAAGTGAAGATTTCAACCGCCGTAGGTCTCAACACCCACGACCTGTTGAACACCGACACGCTGCTCATCAGCGAAGACGGCCTGCGTTCGCTGGAGCAATTGTACACCTCTAACTCCGCCGAATAATGAGCACGCTGAAACGCCCCATTATCACCGAGAAGGCTACCAGCCTCACCGAAACCGGCCGCTACGTATTCGAAGTGGAACGCACGGCCAACAAGGTGCAGATTAAAAAAGACATCGAGCAACTTTATGGCGTCACCGTGACCGGCATCAATACGATGCGCACGATTGGCAAAATCAAGTCGAAGGCTACCAAAGGTGGCCAGGTTTCGGGTCGTCGCGCCCACGGCAAAAAAGCCGTCGTGACCCTGAAAGACGGTGATATCATCGATTTCTATGGCAATATCTAATTGCCTTCGCCGCAAAAGCCCAATAGCTAGTAATGGCACTTAAAAAACTCAGACCAACCACGCCAGGCCAACGCTTCCGCGTGGCCCCGGCCTTCGACGAGATTACCTCGGCGACGCCGGAGAAGTCGTTGCTGACCTCGCTCAAAAAGAGTGGCGGCCGCAACCACTCGGGTAAAATGTCGAACCGCTACATCGGCGGTGGACACAAGACCCAGTACCGTATCGTGGACTTCAAGCGTGACAAAGCCGGCGTGCCGGCCACGGTGAAGACCATCGAGTACGACCCCAACCGCACCGCTCGTATTGCTTTGCTGCATTACGCCGACGGCGAGAAGCGCTACATCATCGCCCCTGCTGGTCTGAATGTGGATACCGTTATCGTATCGGGTCCCGGTGTAGCTCCCGAAGTTGGCAATGCGTTGCCGCTCCGCGAGATGCCCCTTGGTACCATCGTCCACAATATCGAGTTGCAGCCCGGTCAGGGTGCCGCTATTGCTCGCTCGGCTGGCACGTATGCCCAGCTCGTAGCCCGCGAAGAGCGTTACGCTACCCTCAAGCTGCCTTCCGGCGAGATGCGCATGGTACTCGTTACCTGCACCGCCACGGTTGGTACGGTATCGAACGGTGACCACATGAACGTAGTGATGGGTAAAGCCGGTCGCAATCGTTGGGCTGGTCGTCGCCCCCGCGTTCGTGGTGTCGCCATGAACCCCGTTGACCACCCAATGGGTGGTGGTGAAGGTAAATCGTCAGGTGGTCACCCGCGTAGCCGTAATGGTATCTTCGCTAAGGGTCAGAAGACCCGCAACAAGAATAAGTACTCCGAAAACCTGATTGTCAGCCGCAAAGGCAAGAAGTAATATATGGCACGTTCACTCAAAAAAGGGCCGTACATTGACTTCCGGCTCGAGAAAAAGGTAGAAGCGCTGGAAAGCGCTGGCAAGAAGTCGGTGGTTAAAACTTGGTCGCGGCGCTCGATGATTTCGCCCGACTTCGTAGGCCACACCTTCGCCGTCCACAACGGGAACAAGTTCATCCCGGTCTATGTAACTGAAAACATGGTCGGCCACAAGCTCGGCGAGTTCGCACCAACGCGCAACTTCCGGGGTCACGTCGCCAAAAAAGATAAAGGCAAGCGTTAAGATGGAAGCAGTAGCCAAACTCCGTAACGTGCCTACCTCGCCGCGCAAGATGCGCCTGGTAGCCAATCTGGTTCGCGGTAAGCGCGTAACCCAGGCCCTCGGTCTGCTCCGCTTCGAGGCTAACTCGGGCGCTGAGCGTGTTGAGAAGCTGCTCCTGTCGGCTTTGGCCAACTGGCAGCAGAAGAACCCCGAGGAGCGCATCGAAGATGCTAACCTCTGTGTCACCGAAATCATGGTGGATGAAGGCCGGCAGTTGAAGCGTTTGCGCCCCGCCCCTCAGGGCCGTGGTCACCGCATTCGCAAGCGCTCGAACCACATCACGCTCACAGTTGGGCCGCAGCGTGAGTCGCAGATGTCGAAGAAAGAGTTGAACGCGATGCGTCATGCGCTCTCGACTCTCGATGCCGCAACCCCCACCGCAACCCCCGCCAACGCTTAATCTATCATGGGACAGAAAGTAAATCCCGTCGGTTTCCGACTCGGCGTTATTAAAGGCTGGGACTCAAACTGGTACGGCGGCAAAGATTTTGCCGACAAGCTCGTTGAGGACGAGAAAATCCGCAAGTACATCAACGCCCGTATCCAGAAGGGCGGCATCTCGCGCATCGTTATAGAGCGCACCCTGAAGCGGATTACCATTACCATCAACACGGCTCGTCCGGGTGTGGTAATTGGTAAAGGCGGCCAGGAGGTTGATAAGATTAAGGACGAACTCAAGGAAATTACCAAAAAGGACGTTCAAATCAACATCTTCGAGATTAAGCGCCCTGAGCTGGACGCTCGCCTAGTAGGTGAGAGCATCGCTCAGCAGTTAGCTGCTCGTATCTCGTTCCGTCGTGCGATGAAGATGTCTATCCAAGCTGCGATGCGGGCTGGTGCTGAAGGCATCAAGATTCAGTGCGGTGGCCGATTGGGTGGCGCAGAAATTGCCCGCTCGGAGCAATACAAAGAAGGTCGTACTCCGCTGCACACGCTGCGCGCTGACATTGATTATGCCTTGTCGGAAGCCCAAACGGTGTACGGCAAAATCGGCATTAAAGTGTGGGTAATGCGCGGTGAGGTGTTCGGCAAGCCCGACCTCTCGCCGAACCAGGTTCCCGCTGGTAACCAAGGTGATGACCGTGGTGGCCGAGGCGGCGACCGTGGCCCGCGCCGTGATGGTGACCGCAACGACCGCGGCCCGCGTCGTGATGGCGACCGTAGTGGTGACCGTGGCCCGCGTCGTGACGGTCCCGCTGGTGGCGGCAACCGTGGCGGCCAAGGTGGTGGTCCTGCTGGCGGTGGTAACCGTGGCGGCCAAGGCGGTGGCCCCGCTGGCGGTGGCAACCGCGGCGGCCAAGGTGGCGGTCCTCGTCGCTAAGCAATTAAACTAGTCTGAGCCGTATCCCGAATCATTTCGTTCAGGGTACGGTTCACTGCTACTATTTTTCAAGTTTTCTTTTTTTACTCAAATGTTACAACCGAAAAGGACCAAGTATCGCAAGATGCAAAAGGGTCGCGTAACAGGCCTAGCCTACCGCGGCAGCTCCATAGACTTCGGTTCGTTCGCGCTTAAGTCACTGGAAATTTCCTGGATTACGGCTCGCCAGATTGAGGCGGCCCGCATTGCCATGACCCGTGCCATGAAACGCGAAGGGCAAGTATGGATTCGCATTTTCCCGGATAAGCCAATTACCAAGAAGCCTGCTGAAGTGCGGATGGGTAAGGGTAAAGGTTCGCCCGAGTATTGGGTAGCCTGCGTGAAGCCTGGCCAAATTATGTTTGAATCGGATGGCGTAAGCCTCGAAACCGCAAAAGAGTCGTTGCGTCTGGCGGCTCAGAAGCTGCCGGTTCGTACCTCCTTTGTAGTTCGCCGCGACTACGTAGAGAACGCTGCTTAATCCGATGAAAAACGAAGAAATCCGCGCCCTGTCGCCCGACGACCTGCGCACTCAGCTTAAAACCGAGCAAACCAACGGCCAGCAGATGCGCTTTGCGCACGCTATCAGCCCGCTCGAAAATCCCGGCCGCCTGAAGACCAACCGCAAAGCCGTTGCTCGCCTGCAAACGGAAATTTCGCGTCGGAACAATGAGCAGGCTTCTAACCCCGCTCAATAATGGAACCGACTCAAGAAAAACTGTTGCCGGCCCACGACAATGCTTCCGACCGCAACATGCGCAAGGAGATTGTGGGTAAGGTGACCAGCAGCAAGATGGACAAGTCCATCACGGTTGCGGTAGTTGCGAAACACCAGCACCCGATTTACGGCAAGTTCGTGAGCAAGACCACCAAGTTCCACGCCCACGACGAGAAAAACGAGTGCGGCGAAGGCGATTTAGTGCGCATCATGAGCACCCGTCCCCTGAGCAAGACCAAGCGCTGGCGTCTGGTTGAAATTGTTGAACGTGCTAAATAATCCTGGACGATGATACAGCAAGAATCCCGCCTCACGGTAGCCGACAATAGTGGTGCCAAGGAAGTGCTCTGCATCCGCGTTTTGGGTGGCACGGGCAAGAAATATGCGACAGTTGGCGATAAAATCGTCGTCGCTATCAAGTCGGCCATTCCTTCGGGCAATGCCAAGAAGGGTACGGTTAGCAAAGCCGTTATTGTGCGCGTGAAGAAAGAAATCCGCCGCAAGGACGGTTCCTACATCCGCTTCGATGACAACGCCGCCGTACTGCTCAATAACAACGACGAGCCCCGTGGCACGCGCATTTTCGGGCCGGTGGCCCGCGAGCTGCGCGAGAAGCAGTTCATGAAAATCGTATCGCTGGCCCCTGAAGTAATCTAAGCTATGGCAACCAAAGCAAAAGCCCCGGTCGTGCAGCTGCACGTGAAATCCGGCGACCTCGTGAAGGTTATTGCCGGCGACGAGCGCGGCAAAACCGGCACCATCAAATCGGTGAATCGCTCTACCCAGCGCGTTATCATCGAAGGCCTCAACCTGGTAACGAAGCACAACAAGCCGAGTGCGAAGAACCCCCAGGGTGGCATCACCAAAATCGAAAGCCCCATGCACGTCTCGAACGTGAAGAAGGTTGATTCGGCCAACGCTTAATTCGTTACGACAATGGCTCGACTGAAAGATAAATATCAGAAAGAAGTAGTACCCGCGCTCCAGGAGAAATTCCAGTTCAAGAGCATCATGCAGGTGCCGCGCATCACCAAAATCTGCATCAACCGCGGCATCGGTGCCGCCGTTGCGGATAAGAAGTTGGTGGACAATGGGGTAGAAGAGTTAACGACCATCACTGGTCAGAAAGCTGTTCCTACCATCGCTAAGCGCTCGGTTTCGAACTTCAAACTCCGGGAAGGTATGCCCATCGGTGCGCGCGTGACGCTGCGCGGCGAGAAGATGTATGAATTCCTGGACCGTCTGCTGACGGTAGCCCTACCCCGCGTGCGGGACTTCAAGGGCATCAACGATAAGGGCTTCGACGGCCGGGGCAACTATACCCTCGGCGTGAAGGAGCAGATTATCTTCCCCGAGATTTCGATTGACAAAATCAAAGGCATCTCCGGCATGGATATCACCTTCGTGACGACTGCCGAAAACGATGAGCAGAGCTATGAGTTGCTCCGCGCCTTCGGGATGCCCTTCGCTAACGCTAAAAAGGAAGCTGAATAATGGCTAAAGAATCCATCAAAGCAAGGGCACGCAAGCGCGTGGCTATGGTAGCCCGCTACGCCGAGAAGCGTAAGGCTCTGAAAGCGGCCGGCGACTACGTTGGCCTTGATAAGCTACCCCGCAACTCGTCGCCCGTGCGCCTGCACAACCGCGACATGATTGACGGCCGCCCCCGTGGCTATATGCGCAAGTTTGGCATCAGCCGCGTTCGCTTCCGCGAAATGGCGCTGGCTGGTAAGATTCCCGGCGTAACGAAATCAAGCTGGTAGTATTACTGCTTCGTAAGTTCGTCTGTAAAAAAGGCTGGTTGCATTCTTGCAACCAGCCTTTTTTGTGCTTTGCTACTGAAGTGCCCCATATATTTGCTATTAATCGATTTTGGAAGTACAATAAGTCCAATTAAATGAAAGACTATTATAAAGTACTTGGCTTAACATCTAAGGCATCTAGAAGCGAAATAGTAAGTGCTTTCCGGCCCCTTGCAAAGAAGTGGCATCCTGATATTAACAAAAGTGCTCAAGCTCCTCGGATATTTCGTGAGGTGTATGAAGCGTATGAGATTCTTAAAGATGACCAGAAGCGTTTAGCATATGATGCTCTTCTAGAAGCGGAAATAGTCTCGCAACAAAAGGCTGATACATCACGCGGTCAGAGCAGCACTTACTCACAAGCAAATCAGACGAGTAGTTATGCATACCAGTCTTGGCAACGTGATGCTCAGAATAAAGCATCATACTATGCAAGTAAGAGTTATAACACTTTTTTCAGAGATATTTTAAAATCAACAGCAAAGGTCGCTTCGGCAGTAGGTGAAGGAGTATTAACTATTATTTTTGGCATAGTACTCTACATACTTTCAATTATTGCGAATATTATAGAGTTTTCCTCAATATTTGCGCTGGCAATAGGTTTGCCGTTTATTACATTTTCGTTTTCTCCTATATGGGGAGGAATATCTATAATTTTTGTATTAGTATCAGGTTTTTATTACAGAAAAGTAGTCAAAGATTATGAGCGCTTTTGGTTATTCTTAGTGGGTGGTTATAATAAAAAGCCCTTTATATTTCTACTAATTTTTATGATTTTATATGCGAGCGGCTCAACCCTGTTTATAATTAATGACAATGATGGTAAGCGTGAAGTTACTAGACTAGCAAAGGAAAATGAGGTGAAGGATTTTGAAAGCAATATACTAAACTATGCAAAATATTATCCTGAGCACCTTAGTAAAAAAATAATTATAAGTGGCCTAGTACTGCCTGTAGATTTGCCAAACAGTGAGTCCGAGCTACCTAAAATTGATACTATGTTTTATTCAATGAATAAGATGGTTAAGCCAAGAAAAGTGTCAGATGTAAAGCACGTCTTCCGTATTAGTCGTGATGAAGTTGAAGTGGGTAGGTACAGCAACGGTGGCTTAGCAACTCAGATAGTATATAGAATTGAGTTAGTTGATTTGAATAAAAAAGTAGTAACTGTTAAGAGGGAGTTCAAAGGTTCTATGCCACCTTCTTATATTAGAACATCAGCAAATAGTAACTACGGTGATTCTGGTTCTGACCCGGTGCAGGAGGTAAGAAAGCTATTCAACGAAATTTCCGGTAAAACCCTTCTTTTTGCAAAGGATAGTAATTAAATTCTGACGCTTTAACACAAAATCCTAGCGTCCTAAACCGTGCTTGCTGCTGCGGGTGGGGGTAGGGCAGCGAAACTAGGAGCAGAAGAACGCATTCTCGTAGCGAATTAGAAATTAAGTCGTGGGTTCTCTTGCATAAGTGCCACGCTGCCTGCTACCTTTGCACCCCGAAACAGCATACCCGGCGGGTTCGCCCGCGCATTTGGCAGGTTGCCGAAAGAAACCATTAGCCAGCCCCGACAGCTGAGCTGAGTAGTCTTAACCGAAATTTCGTTGTGCGGCAAGTAGCTCGTGCGTCGAAATTTTCTTATCTTTGCGGTCCCAAAACCAGGGCCTATTTAAACTAAATGAATACTGACCCGATTGCCGATTACCTCACCCGGTTGCGCAACGCCCTCAAGGCGAACCACCGGGTAGTGGAAATCCCGGCCAGCAACATCAAAAAGGAAATCACGAAAGTGCTCTATCACAATGGCTACATTCAGAGCTATCGTTTTGACGATACGTCGGCCCAGGGTGTGATTAAAATCGCCCTGAAGTACAACCCTACCACTAAAGCGCCGGCTATCACCAGCTTGCAGCGCGTTAGCACGCCTGGTCTGCGTCAGTACCGTGCGGCTGATAATCTGCCCCGCGTACTGAGTGGCTTGGGCGTAGCCATTCTGTCAACCTCAAAGGGGGTAATGACGGAGAAGGAGGCTAAAAACGAGAACGTGGGCGGCGAGGTGCTGTGCTACGTGTACTAACCGCTAAGCCCTAGTATCTATATGTCCCGCATTGGTAAACTGCCGATTAACCTGCCCACCGGCGTGCAGGTATCGGTTGACAAAGACAACACCGTAACGGTGAAAGGCCCGAAAGGCACCTTGACTCAGGCTGTAGACCGCGACATCGCGGTAGCTACGGAGGACGGTCACGTAGTCGTATCGCGTCCCACGGAGCAGAAGCGCCACAAGGCCATGCACGGCCTTTACCGCTCGCTTATCAATAATATGATTACCGGCGTAAATACCGGTTTCGAGCACAAGCTGGAACTGGTGGGGGTAGGCTACAAGGCCGCCCTGTCGGGTCAATCGTTGGAGTTGTCGCTTGGCTATTCACATAACGTGTACTTAGCCATGCCTCCCGAAGTATCGGCTACGGCTGTGACTGAGAAAGGTAAAAATCCCATTGTAACCCTGACCAGCATCGACAAGCAGCTTGTCGGTCAGGTAGCCGCTAAAATCCGCTCACTGCGGAAAGTAGAGCCCTACAAAGGCAAGGGTGTGCGCTTTGTAGGTGAGATTGTTCGTCGTAAAGCCGGCAAGACTGCCGCTAAAAAGTAATTCAGTATTATGGCTTTCGATAAAGCATCTCGCCGGAAGCGCATTCAGCGCATCATCCGCACGAAAGTGTCCGGTACGTCGGAGCGCCCGCGCCTGTCGGTGTTCCGCTCCAACACGGGCATCTACGCCCAGATTATTGACGACTCGGCTGGCCGCACACTGGCCGCCGCTTCGTCGAAAAAGGTAACCGCCGAGGGCGGCAACGGCGTGGCCCTGGCCGCCGCCGTAGGCCGTGAAATCGCCGCAAAAGCGCAGGAAGCTGGCATCACGAAAGTGGTGTTCGACCGCTCGGGCTACCTCTATCACGGTCGTATTAAATCATTGGCAGAAGGAGCCCGCGAAGGCGGCCTCAATTTCTAAGGCATCATGGCAGAGTATAACAACAACAACCGTGGTGGCGCTCCTGGTGGAAACGACCGCGGTGGCAACAACCGGGGCGGTAACGACCGCCGCGGTAATGACCGGGGTGGCCGGGGCGGTAACGATTCCGTTCAGGGCGATTCTGACTTCAAAGAGAAAGTAGTAGCTATCAACCGCGTCGCCAAAGTGGTGAAAGGTGGCCGTCGCTTCAGCTTCTCGGCTATCGTAGTGGTAGGTGATGGCAAAGGCAACGTAGGCTACGGCCTAGGCAAAGCCAACGAAGTAACCGATGCCATTGCCAAGGGCATTGACGATGCTCGCAAGAATGTGGTGAAAGTGCCGCTTTATAAGCACACCGTACCCCATGTGATGGAAGGTCGCTATGGCGGAGGCTTCGTGCTGGTACAGCCCGCGGCTGCTGGTACGGGCGTAATCGCCGGCGGTGCCATGCGCGCTGTGTTTGAGTCGGCTGGTATCAAAGACGTGCTTGCCAAGTCGAAAGGCTCGTCGAACCCACACAACGTGGTAAAGGCTACCTTTGCCGCCCTTGCCAAGATGCGCGACCCGATGCAAATAGCTCAGGCGCGTGGTATCTCTCTCGCTCGCGTTTTTAACGGTTAATTTGACTATGCCACAGATTCAAGTAAAGCTCGTGCGCAGCGCCATTGACCGCCCCGAGCGTCAGAAGCGCACCGTGCAGGCCCTCGGCCTGAATAAAATGAACAGCACTGCTACCCACGAAACCAACCCCAGCATCCTGGGTATGGTGAAGTCGATACAGCACCTGCTGGAAGTAACTGAACTGTAAGTGTTTATCCCAGTCATGAATCTTTCCAATCTAAAACCCGCCGCCGGCTCTACGCGCAATAACAAGCGTCTTGGTCGGGGTGAGGGTTCCGGCGGCGGTGGTACTGCTACCCGCGGTCACAAAGGTGCTAAGTCGCGCTCAGGCTACTCGCGCAAGTCAGGCTTCGAAGGTGGCCAGATGCCATTGCAGCGTCGTGTGCCTAAGTTTGGCTTCACAAACATCAACCGCGTTGAGTTCAAGGGCATAAACCTGGATGTAATTCAAGGTTTGCTTGAAAAGAGCACAGTTACTTCGATGGACCAGAACTACTTCGTAGAAGCCGGATTAGTATCTAAGAATACCAAAATTAAAATTTTGGGTCGCGGTGAAATTACCACGGCACTAGAAGTACATGCTCACGCTTTTTCGAAATCGGCTGTTGATGCTATCGAAAAGGCTGGTGGCAAAGTAGTTACGCTGTAACGTGTACTGTTATTAATTGGCGATGAATAAATTTATCGAAACGATAAAGAATATTTTCAAGATTGAGGATTTGCGTACGCGAATCCTCAATACGTTATTCTTCATTGCCATATACCGGCTAGGTTGCTATGTAGTTCTGCCTGGTGTTGACCCTACCCGCCTTAAGGCAGGCAGTGGTGGTGTATTTGGTATTCTTGATACGCTACTTGGTGGAGCATTTAGCCATGCTTCCATTTTTGCATTGGGCATTATGCCCTATATCTCTGCTTCTATTGTGTTACAGCTACTAACAATTGCTGTACCTTATTTTCAGAAGCTACAGAAAGAAGGCGAATCTGGCCGTAAAAAAATTAATCAATACACCCGCTTACTCACAATTCCGATTGTGATGGCACAATCCGTTGGTTTTCTTGCTACCATAAATGCTGAAGCCATTGTAAATCCCAGCACATTCTTCACTATTTCAACTATGCTCATTATTACAGCTGGCACGCTGTTCTGTATGTGGCTAGGTGAAAAAATCACTGATAAAGGTATCGGTAATGGTATATCGATGCTTATCATGATTGGTATTGTGTCGCGCCTACCTGGTGCTCTCATCGGAGAAGCAGCTGCAAAGGGCATTAATAAATCGCTGATTTTCTTACTGGAGCTAGTTGTTCTTTTTCTAGTAGTAATGGCGGTTATTATTCTCACGCAGGCTGTGCGTCGCATACCGGTGCAGTATGCCAAGCAGGTAGGTGGTACTACGCAACTGGATGCTCAACGGCAATTTATCCCGCTAAAAGTTAATGCTGCTGGAGTAATGCCCATTATTTTCGCCCAGTCATTGATGTTTGTACCAAGTATTGCAGCTTCGGCTTGGGATAAGAATAGTGATATGGCTGCGACTATCGCCGCTTACTTTTCGCCAGAGCATTGGGTATATAATACAGTTTTCGCGATATTGATTGTTGTTTTCACCTATTTTTACACCGCTATCAGTGTTAATCCTAATCAGATTGCGGACGACCTGAAGCGTAGTGGTGGTTTTGTTCCTGGTGTGAAGCCAGGGCGAGATACATCGGAATTTATTGATGAGATTCTGACTCGCGTTACTCTGCCGGGTGCGGTAGCCTTAGCGCTCATTGCCATATTCCCGACTCTGGCTCTGCTGCTAGGAGTAACTCGCCCATTGTCGCTATTTTATGGGGGGACTTCACTTATTATTATGGTAGGTGTAGTGTTAGATACCCTAAACCAAATAGAAAGTTATCTGCTGATGCGTCATTACGATGGCATGATGAAATCGGGTAAGCTACGTGGTCGGACTACCGAGCAGGTAGCGTTGGCCTCATGAGTTAGCTATGGCAACTGGTGTTATTCAGTTTAAAACTGAAGAAGAAATAGAGTTAATGCGCGCTGCTGGGCAACTATTGGCGCGCGCCCACGGTGAAGTAGCCGCATTAGTTCGTGAGGGAGCTACAACCCGGCAACTTGACCGCCGGGCTGAAGAATTCATCCGCGATAATGGAGCTACTCCTTCGTTCAAAGGCTACAATAACTTCCCATACAGTCTGTGTCTGAGTCCAAACTCAATAGTAGTTCATGGTTTTGCTACTGATGAACCACTAAAAAGTGGCGATATTTTATCGGTAGATTGCGGAGTCTTCCTCAATGGCTACCACGCAGACAGTGCCTATACTTACCCAATAGGGGAGGTGACGCCTGAGGTAAGGCAATTATTGAAGGAAACAGAAGCCTCGTTGTATAAGGGCATCGAGCAGGCCGTAATTGGTAACCGCATCGGTGATATTAGCTACGCCATTCAAAACTACGTGTCCTCGAAAGGATACGGCGTGGTGCGTGAACTGGTAGGCCACGGGGTAGGGGCAAAGCTACATGAGAAGCCTGATGTTCCGAATTATGGTAAGCGGGGTTCAGGGCCGCTACTACAAACTGGTATGACGCTCGCCATCGAGCCGATGGTTACCCTTGGTAAGAAGGACGTGGTGCAGGAGAAAGATGGCTGGACCATCCGAACCCGCGATAAAAAACCAGCTGCGCACTTTGAGCACACGGTTGTTGTTAGGAAAGACAAGGCGGAAATTCTGACTTCGTTTTCATACATAGAAAAAGCATTGCAGTAGCCCTTATGGCAAAACAAGCCTCCATCGAGCAGGACGGTACCATCCTCGAAGCCCTGTCCAACGCCATGTTCCGCGTGGAATTGGAAAATGGGCATCAGTTGATTGCCCATATCTCGGGTAAGATGCGAATGCACTATATCAAGATTCTGCCCGGCGACAAGGTAAAGTTAGAAATGTCGCCTTATGATTTGTCGAAGGGCCGCATCAAGTATCGTTACAAGTAATTTTTTTTTCGTTCTTTTCAAGGTCATGAAAGTAAAAACCTCGGTAAAGAAACGTAGCGTTGATTGCAAAATCATCCGTCGCAACGGTAAGCTCTACGTTATCAACAAGAAGAACCCCCGCTTCAAGCAGCGTCAGGGCTAAATCAATTTTCAGAAATCCGGAGCCTTGGGTACTGGCTAAGCTCACGTTGCTTAGTCGCCTTCCAAGCTGTTGCCGGGCTTTCTGGTCCGCAAACATCTCACAACCACTATGGCTCGTATCGCAGGGGTAGACATCCCGGACAACAAGCGCGGCGAAATCGCCCTGACTTATATTTTCGGCATTGGCCGGAGTAACTCGGTTAAAATCCTCACCAAAGCTGGCATTGATGTCAACAAAAAGGTGAAGGACTGGACCGAAGCTGAAGCTGGCGAGGTGCGTAGCATCATCGCTTCTGAGCACAAAACCGAGGGTGCGCTTCGTTCGGAAGTGCAACTCAACATCAAGCGCCTGATGGACATCGGCTGCTACCGTGGCCTGCGCCACCGCAAAGGCCTGCCAGTTCGTGGTCAGCGCACTAAGAACAACTCCCGTACTCGCAAGGGTAAGCGTAAGACGGTAGCTGGTAAGAAGAAAGCAACGAAATAAACTGTAGTGGCAATCAGAGTTGAGTAAGGGGGTAGGGGCTAGTCGAGAGACAACTCTTACTCCTTAATTCAATTCTAACACCTGCCGCGTTTTTAGCGATAACCAAATGGCACAAAAAAGAAAAGACAAAGCCAAAAAGCGGCTTGTCGTGGTGGAGCAGGTGGGCCAAGTCCATATCCGTGCTTCCTTCAACAACATCATCATCTCGGTTACCAACTCCAACGGTCAGGTTATTTCCTGGGCCTCTGCTGGTAAGATGGGCTTCCGGGGGTCGAAGAAAAATACTCCTTATGCTGCCCAGATGGCAGCTACTGACTGCGGTAAGGTAGCCCATGATTTGGGTATGCGTAAAGCAGAGATATTCGTGAAAGGTCCAGGTGCGGGCCGCGAGTCGGCTATTCGCGCACTGGGTAACGTGGGCATTGAGGTGACGACCATTCGCGATGTGACGCCGTTGCCGCACAACGGCTGCCGCCCTCCTAAGCGTCGTCGCGTTTGATTTTTCCATTCTGTTAGTAACATCTCATGGCACGTTATACTGGCCCTACCGCCAAAATCGCCCGCCGCTTTTCGGAGCCGATTTTCGGGCCGAGCAAAGCGCTCAATAAAAAGAACTACCCCCCCGGCCAGCACGGCCGTGGCCGTCGCAAGAAGCAGTCGGAATACGCTGTTCAGCTGATGGAGAAGCAGAAAGTAAAGTATCTGTACGGTGTACTGGAAAAATACTTTGAGAACCTGTTTCACAAGGCCGCTGTACTGCCGGGCATCACGGGTGAGAACCTGTTGGGCCTGCTGGAGTCGCGCCTCGATAACGTGGTTTATCGTCTTGGCATTGCCACTACCCGCCGGGCTGCCCGCCAGCTGGTGTCGCATAAGCACATTACGGTGAACGGCGAAGTAGTGAACATTCCTTCCTACAAGCTGCGTCCCGGCGATTTGGTTGGGGTGCGTGAAAAGTCGAAGTCGCTCGAAGCTATTACTACCAGCCTGACCGTGCGTAATGCTCGTCAGTTCTCGTGGTTGGAGTGGGACGGCAAAGACATGGTTGGTAAGTTCACCAACATGCCGTCGCGTGACCTGATTCCGGAGAAAATTACGGAGCAGCTCATCGTCGAACTGTATTCGAAGTAATAATGGTATCAAATGCGGCTCGACTTTGGTTCGGGCCGCATTTGTGCTAAGCCGTCGCTGGAGTTAACATCTTGAAATAGACGTTAGAAGGCACTAAAAACACTCTTTCAGAGTTTTGGTTGGCTACCAATTTCAAGGCAAGTTTCGGCTTGCTTTCTTCATACATAACTAATTGCCTCACATATGTCAATCTTAGCTTTTCAAATGCCGGAGAAAGTGGTGATGGAGAAATCCGACGACTTCACTGGGACGTTTGAATTCAAGCCTCTGGAGAAGGGCTACGGCGTTACAATTGGGAACGCCCTGCGGCGCATTCTGCTTTCGTCGCTGGAGGGTTTCGCCATTACGTCGGTGCGCACGACTTCGGTGCTGCACGAGTTTTCGACGATTGTGGGAGTGATTGAGGATATGTCCGAAATCATTCTTAACCTCAAACAAGTGCGCTTCAAGAAAATCAGCGACGCTATTGAGGACAAGATTACGGTGCGCATTAGCGGTCAGGATACCTTCACGGCGGGCGATATCGGCAAATTTGCTGTTGGCTTCCAGATTCTGAATCCGAAGATGGTTATCTGTAATCTTGATTCAGCCAAGGAATTGGAGTTTGAGTTGACGATTGCGCGTGGCCGCGGCTACGTGCCGGCCGATGAAAATAAGCCGACCGACCAGGTTTTTGGTCAGATTGCGATTGATGCTATTTACACGCCTATCAAAAACGTGAAATACAGTATTGAGAACACGCGGGTAGAGCAGAAAACTGACTATGAGCGCCTTTTGATTGAAATCCAGACGGACGGTTCCATCCATCCGGAGGAGGCGCTAAAAGGCGCGGCCAACATCCTGATTCAGCATTTTATGCTGTTCTCGGACAGCACGATGCAGCTGAGCGGCAACCGCCCGGTGGCTGCTGAGCCGATTGACGAGGAAACCCTCGCCATGCGCAAGGTGCTAAAAACGTCGCTGGGCGAAATGGACCTTTCGGTGCGGGCTTACAATTGCTTGAAGGCGGCTGACATCAAGACCCTGGGCGAGTTAGTACAACTCGACATGGCCGATATGATGAAGTTCCGCAACTTCGGTAAGAAGAGCCTGACCGAACTGGAAAATTTGGTAGAAGAAAAGGGTCTGCACTTCGGTATGGACCTGAGCAAGTATCGCTTAGACGAAGATTAATTACTGGTTTCTGGCCGTTACCCTTCACTCATTTGAGAGGGGGTAGGGGCCAGAAACTTTTTTATTTCACCCGCTACGCCCTCGGGGCTGGGGTTCTAATGAGGCTTTTGGGTCCGCCGTGGTCTTGGTCCGCAAGCGTAGCATTTAACCAACTTGTCCGATGAGACACGGTAAAAAAATCAATCACCTGGGCCGTACTGCCGCCCACCGCAACGCGATGCTGTCGAACATGGCTTCGTCGCTGATTATCTCGAAGCGCATCACCACGACGGTAGCCAAGGCTAAGGCCCTGCGCCAGTTTGTGGAGCCGCTGCTGACCAAGGCCAAAGACGACACGACGCACTCGCGCCGGACCGTGTTTGCTACCCTGCAAAACAAAGAGAGCCTCAAGGAATTATATGGCGAAATCGCTGGCCGTATTGCCAACCGTCCGGGGGGCTACACCCGCATTCTCAAGCTGAGCGCAACCCGTTCCGGTGATAACGCGGATATGTGCATCATTGAACTAGTGGATTTCAACGAAACCATGCTGGAAGCCAAGAATGCTTCCGAAGCCAAGTCGACTACTACCCGTCGTTCGCGTCGTCGTGGTGGCAAGACCGAAGTTGCGGGCAACGAAACCGGTACTTCGGCTGCCGAAGTGAAGGCTGATGCTCCGGCAGCGGCTACTACGCAGTCGGCACCGGCTGATACGGCTACCGATACGCTTACCAACGGCGAAACCCGCGAGGAAGCTACGGCTGAGTAATCTTAGCAAACGAATTGAAAAGGACCTGCTGAGAAGCAGGTCCTTTTTTTGTGCCTTTATAGTAGCCTATGCCCGGCACGGAGGGGGTAGGGCCCTACCCCCTCCGTGCCGGGCAGCCTTGTGCAGAACACGCGTTACACTGCCAGTAGAATACATTTACATAGGCTAGTGACGTTTTGCGGGCTTTGTGCAACCTGACCGCGCTAGCGTTTGTCTGTGTTGCATATAGTTCGAAAAGCTGCCAACTTTTTCGCCTACCCCAGCTTAGTTTATTTATGGAAGCCGTTGCGTATATCGACATTAATGCGCCGCTGGTGGAGCGCTGCCGGGTAAATGACCGGCAGGCGCAAGCCGAGTTGTATCGGCGCTACTCCAAGGCAATGTTCAATGCTGCGCTCCGTATCACGGGTGACTATGCCGAGGCGGAGGACGTGCTGCAGGAGTCTTTCCTGAGTGCGTTCAGAGAGCTGAGCGGCTACAAGGGCGACTCGTCGTTTGGGGCCTGGCTCAAGCGGATAGTCGTAAATAAGAGCATTAATTGCCTGCGGCAGCGCCGCTTGCAGCTGGTGCCGCTTGAAGATTTTCACCACGATAGCTCGCCGGCCGAAAGCGTTTCGCCGCATGCGAAGGAAGATGCGGAGGAGCAGCAATACCGCGCCGATGTGCTGCGGCGCTGCATTCAGGAGCTGCCGGATGGCTACCGGATAGTATTGTCACTGTATTTGCTGGAGGGCTACGACCACCTGGAAATCGCTGGCATCCTGGGCATTACTGAATCAACTTCCAAGTCGCAATATAGCCGGGCCCGGCAGCGCTTGCGGGAGCTGGCCGCCGAGCGCGGCTTAAGCTAACAACCCTGCCTGCTTGGATACTTAGCGCATTACGCACTCTTTCTCATCCTTTCCTATCCGTTTCTGCTGGATTTTACTGCCGGGCAACCGTATTAGCTCATGGCATAGTAGTAACCTGAACAGCAACGGGGTGCTTATTTATTATGGAACCTATCAATTCTGATTTACTAGAAAAATACGCGGAGCGGCACCGGGCCGACTTCGACTTGCACGAGCCGCGCCCGGAGCTTTGGGCCGCGCTGGAAAAACAGCTGCATGGCGAAACCCCGAGCGATAAGCGCCCCGTGATGGGGATAGTGAAAGATATCCACGTGGCGGCCGAGCTGCCTGTGGTGCGGATGCAGGCTGCCAGGCGCTGGCAGCACTACGGCCTGGCGGCTGCGCTGGCGGCGTTGGTAATCGCGGCAGGGGTAGGGGAGCGCTGGAAAGTCAATCATGCGCCGGTAGCAGTCGCTACCCCCGCTATGGATGCCGGCCTCTATGTGGCGCCTGCGACTGGTTTAGTAACGGCCAGCCACCGGGAGGGAGCCGACGTGGACGCGCGCCTCGACACGGCGGTGCATGGGATGGAGCGCTACTATATCGCGCAGCTGAACGACCGCAAAACGCAGCTGGGCCAGCTGGCACCATCGGCTACGGCTGAGTGGGCGCACGAATTAGTAGGGCTCGATTCGAGCTATCAGCAGCTCAAGCGCGAGCTGCCCCAGCACCCGCAGCCAGAAGTGGTGCTGACGGCCATGAACCGCAACCTACAAATCAGACTCGATATTTTGGACCGGCAGCTGGAGCTGCACGGCGGCGACCATACCGCGCTCGCCGCAGGCAACTCCGGCGAATATGTGCTGGCCGATAGCCGGGTAGTGGCCGACAACGTAGTAGTGCGCCGTCATGGGCGTTAGATTTTGCTACCTAGTGCTGGCTGCCCTGGGCCTGATGCTGCCAGGCCGCGGGGCCCAGGCCCAGGCGGGCACCGACCCGGCGGCCGAGCGCACGCAGGCCAACTACGTGGCGCCGATAGCTGGCAGCGCGCAGGAAGCGCCAGCAGCCCAGGTGCCGGACCAGCAAGAAACTATCCCACCCATTGAGCAGCGCCGCCACTTTAGCCGCAGCATCAAGGTAACGAAGGTGGGGCAGGCCTTCTCGCTCGACACCCGCTATGGGCGGGTGCGGGTGAGCGCCTGGGACAAGCCGGAAATGAAGGTGGAAGCGGAGCTAATAGCCCGCGCCGAAACCCCGGCGGCCGCTACTCAGCTGCTGGATGGCCTGAGCGTGCAGTGGCTCGACTACGATGCCCGCACGGGCGGCGTCGCCGTGACCTCCCAGTTTGGGCCGGAGCTGAAGGGTAAATGCAGTGGGGCAGGCTGCCGCTACGAAATCAGCTATACCGTGTGGCTGCCCAATACTACGGCCCTGCACATCAAGACCAAGTTTGCTGATGTAGCGGTGGCCGGCGACTGGCAGGGGCCGGCGCAACTCGACGTGAACTACGGCACCCTGCGCACGGCGCGCCTCAACGGCACGGGTAACGTGGTGCGCATCGCCAACGGCGACGCTACCCTGCCCTATGCCCAACAAGCCACCTTGCAAGCCGACTACGCCAAGCTGCGCCTCGACGCGGGCGAGCAGATTGAGCTGCTGACTAATTATTCAGATGTGGACATGGGCACGGTGCGTGACCTGCTGGTGCATAGCAAATACGGCGACGTGGCGCTGGGCAGCGTGCGCACCCTGCGCGGCTCGTCGGGCTACTCGCATTTCAGCGTCGATAAGCTGAGCGAGGGCCTGGATATGGCCGTGCGCTACTGCCCCGATTTTGAGGTGCGCGACCTGGGCGCTAACTTCCGGCAGGTGACGCTGGATGGCGGCTACAGCACCATTCGGCTGGGTTTTGCGGAGGCTACCCCCAGCTTTCGCTTCGATGTGAGCACCGAGCAAGGCCAGCTGCTGGTTGATAAAAACCAGGTGCGTGTGCTCTCAACGGGGGGCAAAGCGGACGGCATTGCCGACGTGATGGGCGTGTATGGCGGCCGCCTGCCGGCGCGCGGCGCGGGCAACGTCAACATCAAGGTGCGTTATGGCACGGTGCGCTTCAGCAAATAGCTTTGCGGGGTGATGCGCCCCCGGCTCTTTCTCTTTCTTAGCTACCTGGCCGGCCCGGCGCTGGGGCAGGCAGCGCCCCCGGCCATGCCTCCTACCCCCTCCTCCAGCCTGCAAGCCTACGCGCTGCGCCTGCGGCCCGGCGACGACCTGCGCCAGCAGCTGCTGGCCTTTGTGGCGGCGCACCGCATCGAGGCGGGCGCGGTGCTGACCTGCGTGGGCAGCCTCACCGACGTGCGCCTGCGCCTGGCCAACCAGGAGGAAGCCACGCTGTACCGGGGGCATTTCGAGATAGTATCGCTGGTGGGCACGCTCGCGGCGAGCGGCGGCGGGCACCTGCACCTGAGCGTGGCCGACAGCACCGGGCGCACGCTGGGCGGCCACCTGCTCGACGGCTGCCGGGTGTACACGACCGCCGAAATCGTACTGGCCGCGCTGCCAGGCCTGGTTTTTACTCGCGAAACGGACCCCACTTTTGGGTACCAGGAATTAGTAGTGAAGTCTGCGCCGACGCGCGTTCCCAAAAAACGGTAGCTTTACGCCGACCTATTTCCCGCCTTTCGCCCCGTCCCATGCCCGATTCCACCGCCCTACCCCCCGCCCCGCCCGCCGACTCGCTGGCCGCCGCTGCCTTTCGCCGGCAGGTGCTGAGCCCGGCCAAGCTGCGGCTTTTTATGCTGCGTAAGCTGCCGATGGCCTGGCTGGCGGGGCTGCGCTTGGTGGCCCTATCGCCCGAAGCGGCCACCGTGACGGTGCGGTATAAGTATTTGACCCAAAACCCGTTTCGGAGCATCTATTTTGCCTGCCTGGCGATGGCGGCCGAGCTGGCTTCCGGCATTCAGGCCATGATGCAGGTGCAGGGGGGTAAGGCGGTGTCGATGCTGGTGGTGGGCCTCACGGCCGAGTTTAGCAAGAAGGCGGTGGGCACCATTGCCTTCACCTGCCCCGACGGCGCGGCCATCGCGCAGGCCGTGGCTGAGAGCCGCGCCACCGGCGAGGGGCGCGTGGTAGTGTGCACCAGCACGGGGCGGGATGAGGCCGGCGACGTGGTGGCGGTGTTCCGGGTCACGTGGTCGTTTCGGGCGAAGCAGTAGTGGCAGCCAGTTAACCGGCTTGTAATGTTTTTATCCTCGCCAAGTAAAAATCTCTACAGTCTTTGTAGGGATTTTTACTTGGCGAGGATAAAAACACTACAAGTCAACCTCCATGTTTGTCCGCGATGAAGGCGGGTCTGGCGGCGCTTCGGGCTCGGCAGCGTTGGCGGTTCTCGGGTTGGGGAGATAACGTGCAGAAACGCGCCCCTATCTAGTAGAGCGGTTTCAAGGTGAGGGTAGAAGGGGGGGCTGGCGGCTGGTTTTCTGCTTCCAGGACAAAGAAAAGTTGCCTTATCCACGTCCATTTCTACCCAACCACCTGAAGCCCGGTTCAGGCGGAAAATGCGCTCCTTGCCGAAGACCGATACCGGACACAGGAGCTACTTACTGTTGTTCTTACCCGACTGCAACTCACACAAGGCAGAAGCTTGAACCAGGACAATACCATAAAATGATTATCATGACAAGGCGCATCATCAAGTCAAAAAGTATCGGCATTGCCACCAAGCTCGTTGGCGTTGCCCTGTTCACCGGCGTAGCGGTGCTGACAGCTCCGGTGGCGGGTGGCCTCGTTCGCGCCCAGACCCGAAAACCTGCTTCAAGTACCGCAGGCGAGGGGATGAAATTCTATCAGTCCGAGGTGCATTCGGACGAACTCGGCCTCGACGTTGAGATTAATGGCATCTCCGTCGAGTCCGACGAGGGCGGTAGCGGCGGGCAGCTCCTGAACACGTTTCTGCTGGGCGAGCCAAACCACCTCACCATTACGCTGCACCCCCCCAAAGGGGCTGCGCGGCCGCCCGCTGGCGCGTTTGTCATCTTCAACATCAATGCTTTCGGGCGCGAGCGAACCAGCAAGCCGGAGCTGGTCTACCACTACGAGTGGCGGCAGACTAATCCGGCCAAGCCGCTGCCCGCCACGATTCACGCCGTCCTGCCGCCGGTAGTGCGCGCCGGGCCTTTGAGCTGGCAAGCCGCACCGAAAGTCACGTTGAATGCCCAATCGGAGGCGGCTATCAACGCGCTCGTCAAGCGCTACTACGCTGCCTTGGCGGCCAAGGACGCGGGCCAGCTCAGCGAGTTGCTGAACAATTCGTCACGGGATGCGTCCATTGCCCTGGGACGCCCGCTGGCCGACATCGAGGCCAGCCAAAAGCGGCGGTATCAACAAGATTTTGCTGATTCGCACTGGCGCGTCAAGCCCGTGGATTACGCCCATCTGCAGTACCATCTTTGTGCGGATAATCGAATTGTTGCCGTGGTGAACCCTAACGGCAGCGCCCCGCTCGTCTCCGCCCCGGACGCCAATGGGAGCACCTCCGAATTTACCGTCCGCGTTGCCCTGCTCCACGGCCAGTGGACCCTGGTGCTTTGAAAAACCGACCCCCAGCGGATGAGTTCCTACCCCAGGCGGGCACCGAAGCTCCCCGCCTGGCCGCGCCGCCGCGGCCGGTGCCGCGCCTGCTCCCGCTGTACCTGACCCTGCTGACGACCCAGCTGGGCTGGCTCGCGCTGGGCGTCGGCCAGTTTTCTTTCTGGGTCTGGTGCGCCTTTGGGGCGGATGTTAAGAGCGTCTTATTCCTGGCCCCAAAACAAACCGGGTCGGGAACCGTGACGCGCATCACCCTGACCCCGTTTGAAGAAGGCACCGGGTCCTCGCCCGGTGCTGGCAAGATTTCGGTTCAGTACACCAGTCCCATCTACGCCGTCCAGTACACGTACCGGCGCGGCGGGCGGCGGCTTTCGGGCGTTTCCTACGCCGTCGGAGACGCAGAAACGGGGCCTTCCCTGTGGATGCACGACCCCAACACCTATTCACGCCGGTTCGGGGACCTGGCCGATACGCCGCTGGCGGTCGGGATGGCCGTTCCGGTGGAGATAGTGCGGGGGCTGCCGGCTCTGTCTAGGGTGGCGCAAATGAGGTCCAACGTCTTCCCTGCCTACCGTCTCCTGGTATTGGCGTTTACCGCGCTGGGCCTGGTCTGGATTATTCCCGGCCTGCGGAACTACAAGCGCATTGGCACGCTGCTCGCCGCCGGGGTGGAAGACCAGGCCGGGGAAAACCTGACCGACCCAGCGGGCCGCCTGCCGGAGTTTCCAATCAGCCAGCCCGCGGACCGCTGGCTGGGCATCCGGGAGGGTCGGCTTCATGCACCAGGGCTGGCGCGGTGGCTTGTAGTGCTGATTATTCCTCTCGGCGGGCTTCTTGCCAGCCTCTCCTACCTCTTGCATCACTGGGCGGCAATCCGCTACACCTGGCACGCACTCACCGGGTAGGGCCGGTGGGGTTGGCTTCGAGCCTAAAGAGGACCCGGCCGCGAGCCGTCTCGGGGATGGGGGTAAAGCTGCTTGGCAGCCGCTTCTTGCTTGTTTACGTTTGGGGTAAACGTAATTACTCCATAGCTTTCGGGAGGGGTACTTTCCTGCCTGTCACTGCTGTCAATTTAATCTCCTGAGAAAGGAACGAGAAAAATATGGATACTCTTGGCTACGCTTTATTGGTGATTTTGGGAGTAGCATTACTGGGTGCCCGCCAGGCCGAGCCCGCAACCCAAATCGCAGCGGCGAAAGCAGCTACGCCAGTCTCCGCGCCCCGTCCCGATAACTCGCCGCCGAGGAAAGCCCGAGAGCGCTACCATCTGACGGCCGATTATGAGGGCGTCTTGCTGGAGGTGCGGGTCAACGACATGCCCGTTATTCTGGACGATGGGAGGGACGGCACGGGGTCATACGTTATCAATAATTTGCTCACCAGCGCGGAAAACACCATTACCGTGGTGGCAAAACCGCCCCAGGGCCAAACCCACGCCCTCGCAAATGCCACCATCCAAGTTAGTGTCATCACCATTTCTGGTCTGGGTGGCGACAACGATAAGGTAAAGGCGTTGTATAGCTTTGACTGGAAGATGAAAGACACGCAGCTGCCCCTGCCGAGCGTCCGCGGCCAGTTCCAGACCACCCCGCCCGCGGAGCCGCTGAGCTGGCAAAACGCCACCAAGCTGAGCTTGGCGACGCTGGACAAGGCCGGCATCAACGCCCAGATTAAACGGCTTTATGAGGCGCTTATAGATAAAAATGCGGCGGAAACCACGGCCTTGCTCGCCTCCGCAACTCACGACCTGAATGTTGGTTTTGGCCTGCCGCCGGGAAACCCGGATGGCGGCTGGCGCAAAATTTACGAGGAGCAGTTCCGCCGGCCGAACTGGGGGCTCAGCCCAATTCACTACGAGGCTTTGGGGTACACTATCTATGGTGGCGGGCGCGCAGTCCGCGCGCACGCCCCGAACGGCCGCCCGGCTTTTACGTCCACGCCAGACGAAGACGGCGGGACTATCATCTTCGACGTTTACCTTTCTTTACTCAACGGCCACTGGGTAATCGTGAAATGAGCCAGCAAAACCCCCACGCCTCACCGCGCCCCACCCCGCGCCTACTCGCCCCGCCGCCGCGCCCCGTGCCGGCGGGGGTAGTGCTCTACCTGCTGCTGCTGGCGAGTCAGCCCGGTTGGTTTTTTCTGAACTTCGGTATGCTGCTGTTCTGGTTCAACTGCGCTTTCGGAGCAGATGTCAAGTCTCTGCTGTTTCTGGCCCCGCAGCACGCTCTAGGCACGGTGACGAGCTTGAAAGTAACGCCAATTCTGGAAAGCACCGGCTCAAGTTCCTCCGCCGGCGGCTTGCATCGTGACTATGGCATCCGGCCGATATTCGCATTTCAGTACACTTACGCCTTGCCCGGCGGCCAGCTGAGACGGGGAACCTCTTACGTAGGACATTATAATCCCAGCGATGCAGGGGAAGACCTCCGCGACGGCCTGTTGATTGAGGGCGCTTCAGCGGACACAACCGGAGGCTACGAGCTGGTCAAGAGTGGCTCCAAAGTCTGGGTCGAGTACGTGGGCTTTTTGCCCGCGGTCTCGCGCATCCGGGGAATGCACTCCAACGTGTATCCCCTGTTCACGCTGGGCGTTCTCGTCTTCGCCGTTATCGGCGTGGTGCTGCTGCGGCCGGCCGCGAAGAACTACCGCCGCATCCAGTTCCTGCTGCGGTCGGGGGTAGAAGATGCCGCCCACGCCAACCTCGATGACCCAGCGGGTCAGCTGCTGAGCTTACCCATCAGCCCGCCCGCGGACAAATGGCTGGGCATCCGGGAAGGCCAGCTGCACGCGCCGCGACTACTGAGGTGGCTGCCGGTGCTTCTCATCCCGCTGGGCGGGCTGCTGGTTAATGGCCTGTACTGCTGGCAGCACTGGGCGGAAATCTCCTACACCTGGCACGCACTGGTGGGGTAGCTAATTGTAAAAATAACCGCTATGAAATTAGGTTTCAGAGTGCCGCGCGGCTCGTCCTCGGCCCCCTTTCTGTGGGCGGCGCTGGTCTTTTTCCCGGCCTACCTGCCCCTGCCCGGTCACGGACAAACAGCCACCAAAAAGACACCCGCCATTCCGCCGAAATCGGCCGCCGTTGCGCACCCTGGTAAACCTGTGATTGGAACCTACTACAACTACATTCTCGACGTTGACCCCAACCCGTATGCCTACACCGTCCGCGTGAACGGCTGGCTGCTTTCCAGCAGCCCCGGTGAGGCCAACACCCATTTTAGTTCCACCCGCCTCGGCTGGTACCTTGTTCAGGGGCAAAACACGGTTACCATCGACATTGGGCCGCCGCCAAAGGGCGTGCCGCCGGGATACCAGTTCGCCGTGCGGGTCCGCACGGCCGCCGGCACCGTCGCCGCGTATCACTGGGACCCCGCCAAGCCTCATGCCTCCTTGCCCGTGCGGGCCAACGCGCAGTTTGAGGTGCCGCGTTTGCCATTGGGACCCTGGGCCTGGCAAACGGCCCCCAGGATTACGCTGGACGCCCCGACCAAGGCCGCCATTAATGCCCACATCAAGCGCCTGTTCAACGCCCTCGACACCAAGAACGTGGAGGCGGCCGTTGCCCTGTTCGCACCCAGAAACCGGGAGGATTCAGCGATAGACGGTACTTCTGCCGCTGAGTCAGATGCCGCCTCCCGTGCTGATTGGCTGCGGATGTTCGCGGTTCCGGGTTGGCACCTGGACCTGATTGATTACTCCAAGCTGCACTACACATTGGAGGCAGACGGCCGTGCCGTGCTGGTGCTGCGGGCCAATGGCAGCGATGTACTACGAACAACTTCGTCCTTGGACGGGGCAGGGGGCAGCTACGACCTCTACTTCAGCCTCATCCACGGTCAGTGGACCCTAATCCGCTAATGTTTAATAATACCCATTGCCAGGGCCTTTTTGGGTCAGCAACACTGGCCGCCCTTTTGGTCCTTCTTGCATTGCACGCTCACGGGCAGGCAGCCACCAAAAAAACACCCGCCATTTTGCCAAAATCGGTAACCGCGTCGCACCCTGAAAAACGCGCGGCGGCTCCCGATTACACGGAGGATGTCCGGTCCGACGGCGAGGCCGTGACCGTGCTGCTCAACGGTTGGCCCATCGCTGACATGCAGGGCGGGCAGCATGCCGGGCTAATCAACTACGCCCTCGTTGACGGCCCCAATTACCTGGCGGTGACCATTGCGCCCCCGCCCGGCGGCAAGCCCGGCTCCGTGGACATCGCCACGGTCCTTATCCAGAACGGGGCTAAAAACGTGCTGAGCGTCCAGTGGAAAGCGAGGACGACCCCGCCGCCGCCGCTGCCGTTGCACCAAGCCGCTACGTTCCAGTCCGGCACGCACTTCGGGCCGCGCGTCTGGCAGACGGCCGCGCCCATCACGCTCGATGAGGCCACGAAGGCGGCCATTCGCGCTCAGATTCACCGCCTCCATGACCTGCTGGAGACCAAAGACCTGAACGGCATGGTCCAGCTGTTTGCCGTGCGGGACCGCGAAGACGCTCTTTCGCACGGCGAGTCGCCGGAGCAAAATACGGCGGCAGCCCGCAAAGATTACCAGCAAATGCTGGCTGACCCACACTGGCGAATGGCCCCGGTCCACGACGACCGCTTGCAGTTCCACTTGCTTGCGGATAAGCGCGTGGTGCTGGCGGACTATGGGAAGGATACCCAGGTGCTGACAACGCTGCCGACGCCAAGCGGCGATATAACTGCTTTTGAGCTTTACTTGTCCCAGGTCAATGGGCAGTGGATTATTGTCCATTAGCCGCTTAGGTAGCAGAAGCTTCATTTAAGCTGTTAGGCATTAGGTGTCCGTTGCTAGTTTTAACTAGCACCTTGACTAACAACCGAATATCAACAACAGACAACCCATTTATTTTTGAACGACTACTTAGAAAAGCAGCTATGCCCGCAGTACAAATAATGGACGAAGCGAGCGAAGAATTAGTGGCTTAGCTAGCCTTCTACTGCCGGGTCTCGGCCAGGTTTTCCTTGTTAGCACGTCCACCATGCCGTCCTCGCTCACCACCACGACCAGGCAGGGGTAGGGCAAACTTTCGACGTAGTGCCCGGCCGCGTTCAGCAAGAAGGCGGTGGGCCCTATTGCCCAGGCCGTGGCCGAGAGCCGCGCCACCAGCGAGGGCCGCTCGGTAATCTGCCCTAGCACCAGGCTGGATGAAGAAGCCGGCGACGCGGTAGCCGTGTTTCGCGTTACGTGGTCGCTACGGAAGCAGCAGGAGCGGCGGTGTAGGGTTTTGAGGTTGAGCAATGAAAAAAGCCTACAGTCAGTGTAGGCTTTTTTTATTGCTCAACCTCAAAACCCTACACGCAATTGATTAAGCGGAGGTAAATGTCCCCAACCGAATTATTCGCCTACAGAGAAGCGATTTTTCAGCGCTTCGGCAGCTAACTGATTTTCTAGCGGTTCAACTGCTGAGCGAGGCCCAGGTTACAGATTGTGAACGACCATTTACTAAATTAGAACTTACGCAAAAGACGGTTGTCATTGCGGGCGAAGCGCGGCAATCGCACCCGAACGATGCCCGAACGATTTCGTTCTGGTGCGATTGCTTCGCTTTGCTCGCAATGACAACCATCTTTTGCGTAAGTCCTATAAATGTAGAAGGCTATTTCCTCATTTGCGTTAGTCAAAGCGCCAGCGTGCCCTTGAGATAGCCCCATTTGGTCGAAAGCTACGCCTCATCACTACTCCAAATAGGCCATGTCTTCCGCGCTTAAGTGGATATCGGCTGCCGCCAGGTTTTCGCGCAGGTGGGCCAGCGACGAGGTGCCGGGTATAGGCAACAGCAGCGGCGACTTGTGCAGCAGCCAGGCGATATTGAGCTGGGCTTTCGTCACGCCCCGCTGCCGCGCCAACTCGGCCAGTTTATCATCGGCATTGGGCAGGCCATGCACTAGCGAAGAGAACGGAATGAACGGAATGCCGTGCTGCTCGCACAGGGGTAATACTTCGCCGCTCCGGGTTTCCCGGTGGCCCTCGCCCAAGGTGGTGCGCTGGGCGTAGCCGTACATATTTTCCACGCTGGCCACCTCGCCTAGTTGCCTCGCGGCGGCTAGCTCGTCGGGGCTGACGTTGCTCACGCCCACGTGCTGAATTTTACCCTCCTGTTGCAATTCGTACAGGGCCCCCATCGACTCGGCGAAGGGTACTTCGCTGTGGGGCATCACCCGGAAATGCACCAGTTGAATCTGCTGCTGCCGGAGCGTGCGCAGATTATTTTCGATGCTGGTGCGCAGTTCCTCGGGCCGGGCAAACAGCGCGATGCTTCTGTCTGGCTTACGGATGCCGCCTACTTTCGTGCAGATAACCAGGTCGTTTGGATAGGGGTAGAGGGCCTCGGCAATCAGCCGGTTGGTCACATCCAGCCCGTAAAAATCGGCGGTGTCGAGGAAATTGACCCCGCTGGCCACGGCTGTTTGCAGGATTTCGAGCGCCTGCGGCCGGTCCGCCGGCTCGCCCCAGTTGCCGGGGCCTGTGAGGCGCATAACGCCGTAGCCGAGGCGATTGACGGTGAGTGGCTGGGCCGACTGGGGCGCAATAGTGAGGAAAGAGGACATGGAAGAGGTGGAGTCGTGAGCGTGAAGAACGTGAACCGCACAAAGGTCGCCCGGCCCGAAACGGGAGCCTAATGGAATTCAAACGAAAGGGTAAGAAATTCAACCCATCGGCGGCAGCGGAGGGGCCAGCTGGTTTTGGCCCGGCCTGGAAGAAGGAAGGGGAAATGCCGGTTTGTTTCTTGAAAAAGTTGTTGAAGTGGGGGTAGCGCAAGGGTAAGAACAGAAATTCCCGTTAGGGCCGTAGCGGCGGATTTCGGTGGAGTTGGGGTGTCTCAGAATACGGGCGTTTTAACGCTGCTAAGGCATTTTTGAATGACAAGCCGTTTCTGCCCCACCAATGCGGCTCGTTTGGTTATCTCGCTAATCAGCGGCTCATACCACCCATAGAACGTGACTTATTGAGACAAAAGCACCTGCTACGTGCTAAGTTCTGACGCCAGGAGTGCCTAACGGGGATTTCCGTTCTTACTCTTGCCCTACCCCTATAATTGCCCTTTTTACAGGCGTTTTAGAGCTACCCTGTTGCCCGATGGCAATGCCTGAGTCTGGCTGGCGGTCACCTTATATCCGGGTTGCTGGGAGTAGACTACCCATTACCGCTCTTTCATCTTTTGCTGGTGCATGATACCAAACTCAATCATGGACAAGATGATGGGGCCGTACACTTGGCTGTAGTCCGTCGGCTCATAGAGGACGGTGACCGGGATGTCGGCGTGGACGGTGCGGGAAATAATTCCGTTCATTTCCAGCTCCTTTAGCTCCTTGGACAGCATCCGGGTGGTAATGCCTGGAATGCTGCGCGCTATCTCCCGAAACCGGCTATTGCCGTTGCAGATGGATTGGACAATGGGGAGTTTCCATTTGCCCCCGATAACATAAAGCGCATCCTGAAGCGCCCGCAGTTGCTGGGGCTGGTCGTGAAGCGGGGGACAATTTTTCATGCTAACTGGTATACTTGGTGATACTGGTTGTAAATGTATACCAGGTAGCGGGTAATTTTGGCTTCGCTTAACAGCCAGTAAGCGCGGAGCCTCGCAAACGCGGGGCCGCAAGCCGGTTAGCAGCCCGTCCGCAACGGCTAGCGGGGCTGCTAGCTCCGTCAAACGACGACGGTTTACCGGTTGGACTACCCTCTTTTTTATCTTTAAAATAACCTAAACTAGCATGACAACAGCAGAGGCAGGCCCTACCCCCCAGGAGAGAGCGGCAACGCCAACCAATACGATGCAGGCAATTCGGCAGCACGAGTTCGGTGGGCCGGAGGTGCTGCGCTACGAAGAGGCCCCAATTCCTGCGCTACAGCCGGGGGAAGTGCTCGTGCGCGTGCACGCCATTGGCCTCAATCCCCCCGACTGGTACCTGCGCGACGGCTATAAAATGCTGCCGCCCGAGTGGCGGCCGGCGGTGCCCTTCCCCATTGTTCTGGGTACGGACGTGTCGGGGGTTGTAACGGCTGTTGCCCCGGATGTGTCGGGCTTCGCCGTGGGCGAGGAAGTGTTCGGGATGGTTCGTTTTCCCAGCTTTGGAGACAGCCGGGCGTATGCCCAATACGTCGCCGCACCAGCGTCGGACCTAGCCCACAAGCCGGCGAGTATTACGCACGCGCACGCCGCCGGGGCCGCTATGTCCGGGCTCACTGCGTGGCAGTTCCTGATTGAACTGGGGCACACGGAACCGAATCCGCTGCAACCGGAATTGCATCGTCCAGTGCCGCTTCAGGGCCAGACAGTGCTCGTGAACGGGGCCGCGGGCGGCGTGGGGCACTTGGCGGTGCAGCTAGCCAAATGGCAGGGGGCGCACGTTATCGCCGTAGCAGCGGGCACGCAGGAGGCATTCGTGCATGCACTTGGGGCCGACGAGTTTATCGACTACACCAAGACCAACCCTGAGGACATCGCGCACGACGTTAACCTCGTCGTAGATACCCTTGGCGGCCCGACCACCGGTCGATTCCTGCGCACGCTCAAACCGGGCGGTGCGTTGTTCCCCATCTTCCCCTTGGGCTTCTCCGGTGCCGAAGAGGCCGCGCAGCAGGGCTTCACGGTCTCGGCGACCCAGGTGCGCTCGAATGGCCCACAGCTGGCCGAACTCGGCCGCTTGCTCGAAGCCGGGACGGTTCGCGTCGCCATCGACAGCACGTTTCCGTTGGCGGATGCACGCCAGGCACACGAACGGGCCGCCCAGGGGAACCTCCAGGGCAAAATTGTGCTCACGGTCGCATAAGCCCAACTGCCTGACGGATGGACTGCCCCCTCGCGACGCGAAAAACTCACCCGCGGGGGTGGCAACCCAGTGCCTTTCTCAACTCAATCCCTAGTCCCATGCCTACTTCTGCTAAAGATGCCGAGCGTCACCTCTTCATAACTGTTCGGAGTCAGCCGGCGCACCGCACGCACGCGCAGCAACTCCTACTTGAACTCGTAGACCTGGTGCGCCTCGAACCTGGCTGTCTGTACTACAACCTCTTCCAGCAAACCGAAGACGCGGAGGTGTTTCTGTTAACCGCTGCCTGGGCCAACGACGAGGCCGTAGCCGCCCACTCGACCCCAGCCCAGTCCCAGGTGGTCGAGCGGCTGAAGCCGCTCCTGGCCAGCCCACTGGAGGTTATTCCCATCCGGCGGGTAAGTGAGAGCCCGGCAGTATAAAGTACCACGCCGGCCGCGCCGTAGGAGCAGGCCAAAACCAACACTTTTCCCAGAAGACGCTTATAAGATGTTTTATGTTATCCGACTTTTCCGGGAACCAACGGGAGAATAATAGTCTCCTTACTATCCCCAGAATGCTATTCGCAGCGAGCTTATTGATTTTTACTGTGCCAATAGCTGGCGTATTCAGTTGGTAGCATCCCCCCAGGAACAAACCGTTCTGCCGAAGCCCCATAAGTTTGAACAGCAAAGGCAACAGCTTCTTCAACCGAAGTAAAGGAGTTGGTAACCTCCTCATCTGGGTCTAGCAGCGAGAACTCAGCGACGTTATGCCATTCTTCATCGCCTTCATCAAATGACTCCATGTAAGAGACAGTATATTGGTTCTGAATCTTTTTGGCAATGTATAACCATTTTATCACTGCGTAGTCAGCTGTCTCAGAGTGGCCTAACCACTGTTCGACTTCTTTACCTAAGTGAACTCGTGCAACTAGTTCTAATGGAGAAAGATAGAGCACCATGCAGAGCTTTTTTGCTAGAAATTTAGCGCAAGTAAGTACCCGATACCAGACCTTAATTCGCTCTCACTACCATCGATGGTAAGTCATTTCTTAAACGAGGGATTGTCTTGTGTGACAGGCTGCCCTAATAGCTTGTCACATTTTCTAGACGAAGGACTACAAACAGTGACAACTGCTCTGCCCGCGCACGTCATTGGCAGAAGTCAATAACATAACGCGTCGTCGAGGACCGAACTTAGGAAAATGCTCATGTGCGCAAGTAGCTATTCTCACGATTTGATAGTAAGCGTGGGCCTCTGAAAGGTATGCCTCTCAGAGGCCTCGTCTAGTCAAACTGAGGTGGTCGGGCGCCTGGTCGGCGTGGCTGGACATCCCACCGCGGCGACGGAGGGCCCCTGGATTGAGTCGATTCCAAATCAGAACTACCGCGCTAGCTTTGTCGAAGTCGAGGGGTTGTATTATCCCTTCGGTATTACCCGGCGCGTGCGCTTTGCCCTTGGCTTCGGCGGCTTTACGGGCCGCTATAAACTCAACACCTTCAACTCGGCGACTATTATCGACAACCAGGTGCAGACCTATGAGCTGGCGACGCGTCAGGGCGCGGCCACGGGTTATCTGGGTTCGCTGAATGTAGAAGTTGCCTTGGGCAAGCAGCGCGTTTGGCTGCTGGGTCTCAAGGCCACCCGTCAGCAAGGGCAGTAGGCTAGCCTTACTAACTGGAGCCGCGGCATTACCAACTTACCCGGGCAAAGCCTGACCCTAGCTCGGCAACTATAGCCCTGCGCCCAAGCCAAAGGGGCCTAGCTCATTAAGGTGCGCCTTTCTGAGCGATAGGGCCAGCCTAGCAATTTGTTGCTGGGCTTGGCCCTTTTGATAATTTAAGAAGTGGGTTCCGTAATATGAATTTGTAACTCATAGGTCACACTTGGTTCATGGGGTGAGAATACCCTAAAAGGGAGAGGGCTTCGACTGACTGTTTACGCCGGGTGCTATTCTGTAACTTGTAGAGTTATTTTTTTGATAACATAATTAACGCTACACAATTTGTAGCGTATTTTTGCTGCTAACCTCGCTAACTCTACACGTATGCCCCGCCGCCCTGCTTCGCTCGATTCCGTGGTGGCCGCCTTGCGGCAGCATTTCAACCTGGGGCAGCCCGAGCTGGCCCAGTGGCTGGGCTTGAGCACCGCCACCGTGAGCCACCTCGAAACCGGCCGGCGCGCCCTCAGCCCCGCCGCCGCTGAAGCCCTGGCTCCGCTGGTGGCGCTGCTACCCCCGCCCGGCGGGCCGGCCACTGGGGCGTTGCGGCTGGCCTCGGCCGCTACGCCGCCCGCGCTGGCAACGGCTCCGCCCGACATTGCGCCGCTGCTAGCCCGGCTCGACTACTGTCAGCACCACGCCCGCCGTCTGCGCCGGGCGCTGGTTCCGCTCGAAGCGCAGGCGGCCACGGCCGCCCGGTGGGCCGCCGCCCTGCCCGCGCTGCGGGCGGCCCTACCCCCCGACCCCGGCCCCACCGCCGCCCCCGACCCGGCCGCCGACTGGCCGGCGTGGCAAGCCTGGCACCGCCACCGCTGGCTCGACCAGCGGCCTACTACCCTGCCGCCCGACCTGAGCGCCCACTACCACCTGCTGCGTCTGCAAGCCGAAGCGCTGGAAGCGGAAGCAGCAGCGCTGCTAGGCTTGACCGCCGCATAGCCGCAGTCTATTTATAGCCGACTACTTGCGAAAATGAAGTTGGTGGTTACTTTTGGGCGTTCAAGTATTCACCAAATTTTCATTTTTACGAATCCGCATGACCTACAACGTAAACACTCTTAAAGACCGGGCGCAGTGCCTGGAAGCCCAAACCTCCCTGGAAGCCGAACTGGACGGCTACCAGAACCGCGACCAGAACCTGGCGTTTCAGGACCGGCGCAATGACCGGTCGGATGCTTCGGCCACTACGCGCCTGGCCGCCGCCACCGACAAGGTGAACTACCTGACCCAGCAGCTGGCCGGCCCCAACCTGGCCCCCGCCGACCGCCGTCGCTTTGAAGACCAGCTGTTGACCGCTACCTACCAGCAGGCGCGCCTCACCAGCCGCACGGCCGACGCGGGCGGCGCTGCCGGCTTCCTGGCCGACGTGGACTCCGACCAGATTGATGCCCAAGTAACAGTGCTGAGCGGGGCCATTACCGCCGTCAAAGCCCGGCACGACGCGCTGCCGGCCTAGTTGGCTGTAAAACTCCTGCTTAAAAGAGGCCGCTCCGAGTATCGGGGCGGCCTCTTTTAGTGACCTGACTAGACGCTTACTGGCGGGTTTCGACTAGGTTTTCCTTGGTGAGCACGTCCACCATGCCGTCTTCGCTTACCACCACGACCAGGCAGGGGTAGGGCGAGCTTTCGACGTAGCGCCCGGCCGCGGGCCAGCGCGTAACCGTCGGCGCGGGCGGCCCGCTGAGCAAAGCAACTTCGGCCTTTTGAACAAAGCGCTCCAGTTCCGGGCTTACTAATTTTGCCTGGTCAAGCAGCGTTTCTCGCCGAAGCAGGCTGCCTGGCGAGCAACTAATCGCACTCCCCGATGAACGTCAAGCAGCTGAACCGCTACGCGGAAATGGTCGTCGTGTGCCGCGGTGACCGGCGCTACGGGCGGGAGACGACCTTCGAGGATAATGTCCTGGTGGGGGTGCTGGCCGGCGAGCTGAAAGTGGTGCAGGCCGACCGCACCCGTTACTGCGGCGCGGGCGACACGCTGTTGCTACCCCGCCACCAGCCGGCAACTCTGCTAAAATATCCGAAAGATGGCGTGGCGTATCAGGCCGTGCTGGTGAAGCTGCCCACGGCCCTCGTGCGGGCCTATTACGCGCAGCACGCCCCGGAGCCCGGCCGGCCGGCGGCCACCGACGCGCTGGTTTTCCCCAAAAGCCCGCTCTTACGGAGCCTTTTCGCCTCCCTGCTGCCCTACCTGGAGCTGGAACACCGCCTGCCAGCGCAGGTCCTCGCCGTGAAAATAACGGAGGCTATCGAGATACTGCGCTGCCTCGACCCGCGCAGTGACGGGGTGCTGGCCGACTTCGCCGATCCTGGAAAAATCAACCTGGTCGAGTTTATGGAAGCCAACTATCGGTTCAATATTCCCCTGGCCAAGTTTAGCTACCTGACCGGCCGCAGCCTCACCACCTTCAAGCGGGACTTCAAAAAAGCCTTTGCGCTGAGCCCCCAGCGCTGGCTCACGCAGAAAAGGCTAACGCTGGCCCACTACCAGCTCGCGGAGAAAAAGCGCAAGCCCGTGGAGCTGTACCTGGAAGTAGGCTTTGAGAATCTCGCGCATTTTTCGGTGGCTTTCAAAAAGCAATTTGGCTACCCCCCAACCGCCCTGGTCGGGCCGGGAGCGGGCCACCAGCCGGCTAGGCCGGCGCGGCAACAGCCCTAACATACTCACTGGTTTGCCCGGCTGAAAAGATTCCGCCGGTTCGTTTTTCGTTTTAAATTCAACTAGTTCCGCCCATGAAATCAGCCTTAATAACCGGCGCTAACAAGGGCATTGGCCTGGAAGTCGCCAAACTCCTCGCCCAGCACGGATTCTTCGTGTACATTGGCAGCCGTAAGCTGGAAAGCGGGGAAGCCGCCGTTCAGCAGCTCAAAGCCGCCGGGCTCGATAACCTCGCCGCCGTTCAATTAGACGTCACCAATCCCGAATCCATTCGGGCAGCTCGGGCGGCGATTGGCGAAAAAACGCCGGTTCTGGACGTGCTGGTCAATAATGCCGGCATTTCCGGCGGCATGTCCCAACCGGCCCTGGAAGCTACGCTGGAGCAATTCCGGGCCGTGTTTGAAACCAACGTGTTCGGCGTGGCCGGGGTCACGCAGGCGTTTGTGGACCTGCTGCGCAAGTCGCCGCAGCCGCGTATCGTTAACGTCAGCAGCGCAATGGCGTCCCTGACGCTGTACGCCGATTTCGACAACGACAATTTCGCTTACCGGTTTCCGGTGTACCAGGCATCGAAAACGGCCCTGAACATGTACACCGTCAACCTGGCCTACGCGCTGCGCGACACCCCTTTCAAGGTCAACGCGGTGTGCCCCGGCTACACCAAAACCGACTTCACGGGCCACCAGGGCACCAGCACGGTGGAGGAGGCCGGGCAGCGCATCGTGAAGTACGCGCTGCTTGACCCGGATGGGCCAACCGGCAAGTATTTCAGCGAAGAATACTTCCCCGCCCCGGCCACCTGCCCGTGGTAAGGCCCAGCGGAGCTTGGGGAGGCGCCCTCCCTCGCGCCCACTACGGGACCATTCACCAAGGAATACCTACTGCCGGGTTTCGGCCAGGTTTTCCTTGGTGAGCACGTCCACCATGCCGTCTTCGCTCACCACCACCACCAGGCAGGGGTAGGGCGAGCTTTCGACGTAGCGCACCGCCGAGTTGAAGCGCGCGCCGCGGGTGCTGGTGCCGTGGCCGCTGGCCTTGCCATCCAGAATGACGCCGATGGAGTAGCAGTAACCCTCGGGGTCGAGCAGCACCGCGCCATCAATGCTGGTGATGAGCTGGGTGATGAGCGGCGTGAGGGGCACCGGCTCAATGAGCGTGCATTGCAGCTTGAGGCGGTCGGCCTCGGCCAGCGCTTCGGTCGTGACGACGAGCAGCGTGCCCTTGGGCTGGCGGCTGGCTTCGAGCACTACCTCCCAGAGCAGCAGGGCCTTTTCGGGCCGCATCTCGGGAAAAGTTCGCTTGAGGTCGCGCTTGAAGCGGGCGCGATTGAGGCGCGGGCGGGGCAGCGTGGGCAGGCCGTAGCGCGAGCGCAGCAGCACCTGCCCGGCGTGGGCAAACTCCCAGGCGTAGTGCGTCACGAAATGAATGTCAAATAAATCCTCGCGGCTGGCCTCGTACTGGCCCACTTGCCGGCCCAGGGCGTACACTTTTTCGCCATCGGCGAGCAGATGCACGTCCTGGCTGGTCATTTCCAGCAGCTTGCGCACGGCGCGGTAGTCGCTCAGCTCGGTGGGGCAGGTGAGGGCAAATACCTCCTCCACGTTGGGGTGGCCGCGCTGGGCCAGCAGCAGCCGCCCTACCCCCTCGGCCCCCTCGTAGCGCAGGCTGGAGATGGTGTTGAGAGTCATAAAAAGTTGCGCTACCCCAGGGTCGGCCCCCAGGGCGTGGGCCGGCGTATCGAGCAGGCTGCGGCCCGAGGCGCGTAATAATTCGTCGGTTTCGCGGGGCCGAAAGAGGAAGCCCGCCCCCGGCTCGGGCTCATTCAGCGACTTCACGCATTCCTCGTTGAAGCGGAAGAGCGCGGCCACCAGCAGCGAGTTGGCCAGCGGCCGGCCGTTGGTGTAAAAGCGATGGGGCTGCAAGGCGGGGTAGGAGCGCAGGGGCTTGCGCCGCACCCGCAGCACCGTAAACACTAAGTAGCCGTTGAGGCGCACCGGCCAGCCCGCGAAGTGCTGGTAGGCGGCGGCTCCGGTCTCGTCCAGCTCATCCAGCACCTGCTGCACGGCATCATAAATACTGCGGTTCTGGTAGCGCTGGCGCAATATGCCAGGGCTCATGCCCGGTTCGAGGAACGGGGTCGCGGGGGGCTCGTGGCTCTGCTGCGAACGCAGGCCCTGGGCCACGGCGTGGGCAAAAGCGGCGGCGGGCAGCGCCGTGGCGGGGGCGGTCGGTTCCTGGCACACATCCAGGCCGGCTGTGGGGTCGGCGGGCAGAGCCAGCAGCTGCACGTAGGGCTCCAGGTCGTCGTCGAGGGCATCGAATAGCGCCTGGGCGATGTGCTGGGCCGCCTCGCGGTAGCGGTGCTGGTGGGGCCAGATGTAATTAAGGGCAAGAGCCGGCGGAGCCGGCGCGGAAGTCAGGGAGTCGAGCATAAAAGCAGAAGCTGGGCACTAAGGCGGCCCAGCTTCTGCCCGACAGCCCTATAGCTGAAAGATAACCGGCAACTGCATCTTTTGCTTTATCGGCCGGCCCTGGTAGAGGGCGGGCTCCCACTTGGGAGCCGCTTTAATGAGGCGCACGGCTTCCTCATCCATGCCCGAGCCGTGCTTTTGCAGCACCCGCACATCGGTGAGCGAGCCGTCGGGCTGCACCGTGAATTCCACCGGCACTTTGGCCTGCATGTGGCGCTTGCGGGCCAGGTCGGGATACTTCTGGTTGGCCGCAATCCAGGAGAAAAACGCCACATTGCCGCCCACCGGCTGCGCCGATTTTTCGGGCCGGATGATGGCCGCCCCGTTGGCCGTGGTGCCGATGACCGAGGTGGTGCCGGGCGCGGCCGCCTCGGTGCCGGGGGGTAGGGGCTGGGTCGAAGCCGTGAGGTTGGCGGGCACTTCCACCGTCTCGCCCGAGCCGGGGGCCAGCACGAAGCTCACCGGGGCCGTCACGCGCTGGCGAACCGCCACGCCGTGCTGGTGCGCGGGCGTCCAGCGCGGCGACGACTTAATGACCCGCACCGCCTCGGCATCGAGCAGCGGGGCCACCGGCTGCACCACTTTCACCTCACTCACGTAGCCGCTTTTTTCCACCACGAAGCTCACCTTCACCGTGCCTTCCTGCTTGGCTTGCAGGGCGGCGGTGGGGTATTTCTGGTGCGTTTCCAGGTACTGGGCGTAGCCGGCGGGGCCGCCCTTAGGCACGGCCGGCTGCTCCACGGCGTCGTAAATCTGGTTGGCATCGGGCGTGGGATACTTGAGCTTGGCGGGCTTCTGGGCGAGGGCCGGGGTGGCGGCCAGCGCCAGCAGCACCAGGAAACGGGAGGTAAGCATAGAAGAAGAAGGGAAGAAGCGAAGCGATAACAAAATTGCGGCCCAAACGCGGAGGATAGGGAGCGAACCAGCCCGATGACGGGCTTTTCTTTGTAGAACGCTCTTTTAGCTCGTTGACTTATGTATGTTCGTGAAAACCTGCGGGCTCGGTTTGTGTGGCAGCAATACGGCTGGAAACCCCTGCTCATCTTCGCCACCTACGATGCGCTGGTGTGCCTGCTCTACGGGCCGCTCAACGTGCATTGGCTGGACATTCCGTGGCAGCCGGTGGCGTTGCTGGGGGTAGCCGTAGCCTTTTACATCGGTTTTAAGAATAATGGTTCCTACGACCGCTTCTGGGAGGGCCGCCAGCTCTGGGGAGCCATCGTGAATGCGTCGCGGGTCTGGACCCTGCAAACGTTCGATTTCGTGCGCGGTTTTTCGGGGGCCTACCCCCCCGCCACGGCCGAGCTGCCCGCCACCCACCGCCGGCTGGTGTACCGGCACCTAGCCTGGTGCAACGCCCTGCGCCTGCACCTGCGCCGCCAAACCGCCGAAGACTGGGATGCCGAGGTAGCACCTTTCCTCTTCGATGCGGCCGAAATTAATCTCCACACTACCGCCAACCCGCCCGCCCACCTGCTGCGCTGCCAGAGCCGCGAGCTGCTGAGCCTGCACGAGCAGGGCCTGCTCACCGAGTTCCGGCACGTGGAGATGATGCGCACCATTCAGGATTTATTCAACTCGCAGGGCGGGTGTGAGCGCATCAAAAATACGCCTTTCCCGCGGCAATACGCCTTTTTCAGCTACTTATTCATCTGGATTTTCGCCGCCCTGCTGCCCCTGGGCCTGGTCGAGGAGTTCGACCGCCGGGTGGCGCTCGGCCCCCACCACGTCTGGCTCGTGGTGCCTTTCGCGGCCGTCGTGAGTTGGGTTTATAACACCATTGAGCGGGTAGGGCACCGCAGCGAGGACCCCTTCGACAACCTCGAAAACGACGTGCCCATCACAGCCATCTGCCGCAGCATCGAGATTGACCTGCGCCAGCTGCTGGGCGAAGACCACCTGCCCCCGCCCACGCAGCCCGTGGAAGATGTGCTGTATTAGTGACTAATGACGATAGGACTTACGCAAAGAATTGTTTTTTCAGCCCCAGCGGGGCGTTAACCATTTTGCGCAGGTTCTAAACAAGTGACCAATGGCAAGTGAAAAGTGCCGAATGACGCGCATCAAGTAAAGCGGGGCTTTGCGCGTCATTAGGCAGTAGTCCTTAAATTTAAAGGGTACCTTTGTGGTCTTATGTTAGGTGGAATAAAGTATAAATATCCC
Source organism: Hymenobacter psoromatis (assembly GCA_001596155.1). Classification (NCBI taxonomy): domain Bacteria; kingdom Pseudomonadati; phylum Bacteroidota; class Cytophagia; order Cytophagales; family Hymenobacteraceae; genus Hymenobacter; species Hymenobacter psoromatis. Next base: position 3,822,096 of record CP014771.1, read on the forward strand.
CGGCCGATTTCCGCGTTTGGCCGCTTCGTGCTCTTGATGCAGAGCATGGTGACGCGACCCGAGCGCCGGCAGGTTATCTGGGAGCGCACGCTCGAAGAGGCGGTGGATATTGGAGCGGGCTCGGTGTTTATCGTGGGGCTGGTGGCCACCTTCATCGGGGCCGTCACCTGCGTGCAGATTGCCTACAACATGGTCAATCCGCTCATCCCGATGAGCACGGTGGGCTTCATGGTGCGCGAAATGACCATTCTGGAGCTGGCCCCCACCATTATTTCCATCGTGCTGGCGGGTAAAGTGGGTTCGGCCATCGCGGGCAGCCTGGGCACGATGCGCATCACGGAGCAGATTTCGGCCATCGACGCGATGGGCATCAACTCGGCCTCCTACCTGGTGCTGCCGCGGGTGCTGGCCTCGCTCTTCGTGTTTCCGCTGCTCGTCATTCTGGCCATGAACCTGAGCATTCTGGGCGGCTACATCGCCACCCAGCTATCGGGGGCCATGCCGGGGGCCGATTACATTGAGGGCATTCGCTACTCGTTTAAGCCCTACACGGTGGTATTTTCGCTGATTAAGTCAGTTGTATTTGCCTTTCTGGTGTCGGCCATCTCCTCGTATAAGGGCTACACGCTGCGCGGCGGTGCCCTCGAAGTGGGCAAAGCCAGCACGGCAGCCGTCACCAATTCGATTATCTCCATTCTGCTGGCCGACTACGCGCTGGCCAGCTTGCTGCTGTGAGCTGCTGGTCGTTAAAACAATAGACCATCTCCATGCGCCGCCTGACGGATTTTTTCTTCAGCCAGCAATTCTCAGATGGGTTGCGCACCACGCTGGCCGTGGCGTTGCCGGCGCTGGCCGGCCTGTGGCTGGGGCAGCTGGACGCGGGCATCACGGCCGCCATCGGGGCGCTTTGCTTGAGTATTACCGACACGTCGGGGCCGCTCCAGCACCGGCGCAACGGGCTGCTGGCGGCGCTGGGGCTGGTGTTCGTGGGCGCGCTGCTCATGGGAATACTGGCGCCCTACCGGCTGGCGCTGGGGGTGGTCATCGTGGCGCTGAGCTTTGGGCTGACGATGCTGCTGGTGTGGGGCGCGCGGGCCGGGGCGGTGGGCTCGGCCACGCTGCTGGGCATGGTGCTCACGCTGGCCCACCCGCCCGCCGACGGCCCCACGGGCCTGCGCCATGCCGCGCTGCTGGCGCTGGGCGGCACCTGGTATTTGCTGCTGGCGCTGCTGCAAGGCCGGGTGCGACCCTACCGGGCGGCGCAGCAGGCGCTGGGCGAGTGCCTGCACGCCGTGGCGGAGTTTCTCCAGCGCAAGGCGGCGTTTTACAACGCAGGCACTGACCTGGAGGACGACTACCGCCGCCTGGTGGCCCAGCAGGTGGTGGTGAACGAGAAGCAGGAAGCCGTGCGCGACCTGCTTTTTCGCACCCGCCAGATTGTGAGCGAAAGCACCAGCACCAGCCGCCGCCTGGTGCTCACCTTCACCGAGACAGTGGACCTGTATGAGCATATCGCGGCGGGCTACTACGACTACGCGGCCCTGCGCGCGGCCTTCGGCCACACGGGCGTGCTGGCCGAAATGCAGGCCCTGCTAAGTCGCCTCGCCACCGACCTGCATTACCTGGGCAGCGCCATCCTGGCCAACCGCGCCCACGGCAGCCCGCCGCCCGACCGCCTGCCCGAGCTGGCGCGCCTGCAAGCCCGCATCGCCGCCCTACCCCCCGATATTGGCCCGAGTACGCTGGTGTTGAAGAAAATCCTGCTCAACCTGCGCGACGTGAGCCGGCGCGTGGGCAGCCTCCGGCGCTACTTCGACGAGGCGCAGGCCGCCGCCCTACCCCCCGACGCCGGCCGGGTGGCCAGCCACGCGCAGTTCGTGGCCCGCCAGGAGTTGCAGTGGCGCGCTTTCGGCCAAAACCTGACGCTGGGCTCATCGGTGTTTCGGCACGCCGTGCGCATGGCGGTGGCCTGCGCCGTGGCCTTCGCCGTGGCCGAGTTGCTCTGGCACGGCGCGCACAACTACTGGATTCTGATGACCGTGACCTTCATGCTTAAGCCCGGCTTCAGCCTCACCCGCGAGCGCAACACGCAGCGCATCGTGGGCACGCTGCTGGGCGGCGCGCTGGGCGTGCTGGTGCTGTGGGCGGTGCCCAATGGCAATGTGCGCTTCGGGCTGCTGCTGGGCTTTATGGTGGTGGCGTATTCGTTTCAGCGCACCAGATACCTCATCACGGTGGTGTTCCTCACGGCTTATCTGCTGATTTTATTCAGCTTTTTGGGGCTGGGTTATTTGGGGGTCGTGCAGGAGCGCCTGACCGATACGGTGCTGGGCTGCGCCATCGCGCTGGCCACGGCCTACCTGTTGTTTCCGCGCTGGGAGGGCCAGCAACTGCCCGACCTGCTAGCCGCCACCCTGCGCGCCAACCTCGCCTACCTGCGCCAGCTGGCCGAGCGCCTGGCCGGCCGGCCGGTGCCGCCCACCACCTACCGCCTGCTGCGCAAAGACGTGTACGTGGCCTCGGCCAACCTGGCGGCGGCCTTCCAGCGCATGCTTTCGGAGCCGCGCCGCACCCGCCGCCGCCCCACCGAAGTCCATCAGTTCGTGGTGCTGAACCACATTCTTTCGGCTAATATCTCGGCCCTCACCACTGGCTGGGAAGAAGCCGGCCCCGCCGCCGCCCTACCCCCCACCAGCCGCCGTGCCCTGGTGCGCGCCGAAGCCGCCCTCAGCCGCAGCCTGGCCTGCCTGACCGCCGCCGCGCCCGCCCCTACCCCCCCGCCGCCACCCGATGCGGTTGAGTCCGCCGAAGCTCCCGAAGTCGCTGGCCCGCTGGCCGAGCAGCTGGCTTTCTTACAAAAAGTGAGCGCCGACCTGAGCCGCGTGACCGAGGCTTTGGCGATGAATTAGAAATAGGCCGTCAAATTTTTAATTCTTACTTCAACACCAGCGCTAGGTAAGCGCCACCTTAACAAACCTTCGCTAACGGCGTTCTCACTGCAACCCACTCGCCGCTTCGTGAAACACCTGGTACTCCGCGACAGCGCCCGGCTGCGCTACGCTACTTTTTTTTACCTGTATGTGATGCAGGGCATCCCGGCGGGCTTCGCCCTCACGGCGATGTATAACTACCTGGTTGGCCACGGCTTGTCGGCGGCGGCGGTGGGCTCGTTCGCGGCCATCGTGGGGCTGCCCTGGACGTTCCAGTTCGTGTGGGGGCCGCTGATTGATAAATATCAGTATTCCATTATCGGCCACCGCAAGCAGTGGGTGGTACTCACGCAATTGGTGGCCATGCTGGCCTCGCTTTCGCTGCTGCTGGTGCATGACCCGGTGCGGGAATTGTCGCTGCTGGGGGCCGTGTTTTTCACCCACAGCGTGTTCGCCTCCATCCAGGATGCCAGCGTGGACGCCATTGCCATCTCGCTGGTGCCGGTGGCCGAGCGCGGGCGGGTGAACGCGTTCATGCGGGGCGGTTTTTTGCTGGGCTCGGCGGCGGGCGGGGCGGGGCTGGCCTACGTGCTGGGCCACGGCGGCTTCGGGCGAGCGGCACTCACGCAGTCGCTGGTGCTGCTGGCCTTCACGGCGCTCACGTTTTTCATCAAGCTGGAACGCACCGACCGCCTGCTGCCGCGCCTGGGCCGCCACGACCGCCCCGCCCTGGCCGACGACGAGGAAAACCCGTCGCTGGCCTGGCTTTTCAAAGAACTGTGGCACAGCATGTTGGAGAAACATAGTCTGCGCGCTTTCGGCATTATTTTCGGCAGCTACCTGGCTGGCTCGCTCTTCGCCAATGCGTATTCATTTCACCTCATCCGTAATTTGCACTGGGCTTACACGGAGGTTTCTATTCTGCAAGGGAGTTGGGGGAGCCTGGCCGCGTTTGTGGTGTTGCTGGGCGGCGGCGTGTTGGTGGACCGCCTGGGCACCAGCCGCTTGCAGCGCTGGGTGCTGGTGGGGCTGGCGGGGTTTCTGCTGCTGTTCTGTTCCCTGTCGCCATTCTGGGTGAATAAAACCGTCAGCTTTTCGGGCCTGGTAGTGCTCAACCTGGCCGACCCGCTGCTGAGTGTGGCCGCCATGCCGCTGCTCATGGCCTACTGTCGCCCCAAAATCGAGGGCTCGCAGTTCACGACCTACATGGCACTGGTCAACCTCTGCACCGTGAGCGCGAGCTACCTCAACGGGCAGCTGCTCAAAATCACGACCGCGCCCATCATCGGCCTGGGCTGCGGCGGGCTGCTGCTAGCGCTGCTGGCGGCGTTGCACCGCTACCGCCCCACGCCCGAGCGGGCGCTGGCCAACGCGTGAAGTAGGGTGCGGGGCAAGCCCCGCACCCTACTTGGTGTACTTTGGTTTATATCTCCGTGGCATCGTAGTAAGAATAAACGTGATAAAACCCAGGCCCGCGCGACGAGCCGGACCACCGTTTACACGTTGCCGCCGCGAGGCGCGTTAAAGTGGGGTTAAGCTGGCCGGGTAGGGTAGGGGCCTTATCTTCGGCCGTTTCCCTTCTTCTTTCGCATGCGTCACGTCGCCGATATTCCGTATCCGCAAGTCAAAATCACCCTGCTCGCCTGGAATGGCAAGTACCTGCTCAAGCTGGAACAAGGCCCGCTGGAGCAGACCTATAAAGTGGCCGAGCTGGACCTGAGCGGCATCGTGCCGCCCGACGTGGAGATTCGGCAGCTGCTCGATGAGGAGTTTCTGACCGCCGTTGTGGCCCGCTTTCAGCTCATGCAGCAGGACCTGCGCGCCGCCTTCGCCCGCCACGACCTGCGCTGATTCCCTACCCCCACCTTCTTTCCCTTGCCATGCTAAAATTTTGTATACTAGTGCTGCTGACTTGTTTGCCGGGTTTAGTCGCCGCCCAAACTGACCTCTACCTGGTGAAAAACGGCCAGCTACCCTACGCCGGCCGCACGCAGCAGAGCGTGAACGTAGTGATAGAAAGCCCGGTAAATGATGCGCGCAACTTTTTTCAGTCCTTTATGAAGGATAATTACCGGATGTCGTTTAAGGGCGGGCTGGGCGGCTTGCTGGGTAAAAACAGCATCCTGTCGGTGAAGCAGGTGCCGGGCACGGCCATCGCGAGCCGGCCCGTGGACCTATATACTGCCTTCACGTCCCTCACCGACTCAACCACGGAGGTGGCGCTGTTTGGCGGCTTCGGCGAAAAGACGTTCTTCTCGCCCGACCTTACTTCCGTGGAGTTTAAGCGCATGCAGGCCATGCTGGAGCGCTTCGCGCCCGCCGCCCGCGCCAATGCCTACCGCCAGCAGGTGGCGGTGGCCGAGGCCAAAGTGGTCGCCATCGACAAGGAAAAGGACAAGCTGAACAAGGCCATGCAGTCGGCCCGCGACAACACGACCGCCAACCTGAAGCGCATCGACGAGCTGCTGCGCCAAAACCAGAACAACGCCCAGCTGCTGCGCCAGGATAGTACCCAGCTCGTGGGCAACGCCCAGCTGCGCGAGGTCAGCCAGGCTCAGCTCGAACACCGCCGCGAACGGCTGACCAACGTAGAACGCAAATAACCCATTCGCCCCGTCGCCGCTGCCCCATGAGCCCGTCCGATGCCCATTCGTCGCTCGCTGCCCTGCGGCAGCTCCAAGAACTGCTGGACGCGGGCACCATCACGCCCGCCGAGTTTGAAACGCTGAAGCGCCAGCTCATCTTTGGCAATGAGCCGCCCGCGCCGCCTACCCCCCCCTCGGTCGCCGAAGGGGTGCCTACGGTTCTGATTCCCAACCCAGCCGGCTACATTAACCTGAGCCCGGAAATACCAGTCGCCCCTACCCCCCCGCCGCCGGTCAGCCCCGACTGGCTGGCCGCCGTCGCGCCGGGCCTACCCCTCATTGACGAAGCCGGCCTGCCGCCGCTCGCCGAGCGCCGCAATCCGCTCAACATCGTGTTTGTGGTGGGCGGAATACTCGTGCTGCTGGGCATTGTGCTTTTCCTGTTTATCGACCGCCCCAAAACCCCCGATGAGCACCTGACCAGCGCCAGCCAAACCGCCGCCGACTCAGTGGCCACCGTGCCTGAAGTGGGCCCGCAGGCCGAGCAGATAACCCTACCTCCCGTTGCCGCGCCCGAAACCATTCGGGTGGCTCCCGTGGTGCGGCCCGTGCCGGTGGCTCGTCCGCTCAGCGCCGATTCGGCAGCCACACCAGCGCCGGCCGCCGCCGCGCCGGCAAGCAAAGCACCAGCCCCGGCCGCTGTAAAGCCCGCGGCCACGCCCGCGCCGAATGATTCAACCACCAAGACGCCGTAGCCGTGCGGCCGTGCTTTCTGCGTTGGGTCCTGTTGGGCAGTAGTCTGTTGACAGTCAGTTTTTTAAGCGGCTGCGTCACTCTCCTCAAACCTATTCATAAATTTTCGGTTGGGAACGCTGGCCCCGCGCCCGACTACGCCGACTCGGCTGCCTGGGCCGCGCTGCCGGGCCACTACACGGCCGCGCAGCTCCGTCCGCCCGGCCTGCCGCGCCCCGCGCCTACCCCCGCCGACACGGTGGCCGATGTGTTCTACGTGCACCCGACCACGTATTTCTGGAAGCTGGGCTATTGGAACGCGCCGTTGCGCCTGAAGCGCTTGCGGCGCTTCACGGCTCGCACCTGCCTGCGCAACCAGGCCAGCCTGTTCTACGACGCGGGCCGGCTCTACGCGCCGCGCTACCGGCAGGCCACGCTCTACGCTTTTTTTGCCCCTAAGCACGTCAATAGCAAGCCCGCCCTCGACCTGGCGTATGCCGATGTGAAGGCTTCGTTTTTGTATTACCTGGCGCACTACAACCACGGCCGGCCATTCATCCTGGCCGGCCATAGCCAGGGCACTACCCACCTCGCGCACCTGCTGCACGAGTTGGTGGACGACAACCCGCAGCTGCGTAAGCAATTGATTGCAGCCTACTTAATCGGCCGTAAAATAAAACCCAACGAATATCAGCACCTGCCTGCCCTGCGCGACTCGCTCCAGACCGGCGGCATCATCGCCTGGAACACTGTTTCGCGTGGCACCGAGTTTCCGCCTTATCGCGGCCTGCTCGTCACCAACCCGCTCACCTGGACGCTCGACTCGGCCGCCGCGCCCGCCAGCCTCAACCGCGGCGGCGTGCCACTCACTTTCAACCGAATCGACCCGCACGTGACCGGCGCGCAGGCACACCACGGCCTGCTTTGGGCCAGCCCTACCCACCCCGCGGGCTACAAGCACCTGCACATCCCCGGCGAGTCGGAGTTGCGCGCCTCGTACCACTTGGTCGATTATAATTTTTTCTACCTCAACATGCGCGAGAACGCGCGGGCCAGGGTGCGGGCGTGGCAATCAACTCATAGATAGTTTTAATTCAAACACGTTGCGGTAGTGAGAAAGCTGCGTATTAGGATTGCGCTGATTAAATGCGTCAATACCAACCCAAAATGTTACTTCGTCAAAATCAATGAAATTATTCGCAGAAGCTAGGGCGTGAGGACAATAACGCCGGTTAATATATCTTTGTTGTTAATTTCTGATTTATGCGCCGTCACGAAGTTTCCGATGCCACTTGGGCCTTGGTCGCCCCTCACCTTTCCGGCAAAGCCACCGATTGTGGCGTGACGGCTACAGATAATCGCTTGTTTTTCAACGCTGTACTCTGGATTGCGCGTACCGGCTGTCCGTGGGCCGACTTGCCTGAACGCTTTGGCAAGACCAATTCCGTTTGCAAACGCTTTCGCCGATTAGCCCAAAAAGGGGTCTGGCTCCGCTTATTTGAGGCCGTCAAAACGCCGGATTTGGACTGGGTCATGCTCGATTCGACAGTCGTGCGGGCCCACCAGCATTCGGCTGGCCAAAAAAAAGCGACCCCGTTACCGAGTGCCTGGGCCGCAGCCGGGGCGGCATCGGCACCAAAATCCACGGCTGCGTCGACGCCTTAGGCAACGCCGTGCGCCTGATAGCCACTGAAGGCCAGGCCGGTGATAGCCCGCAGGCCCTGCCACTACTGGCGGACTTGGCACCGGGTAAAGTACTGGCTGACACGGCTTATGATAGCGATGAAACCCGCGCTTATTGCGCCCAACAGGGCATCGAGGCGGTCATTCCGAACCGTCCCAACCGACTGGAGCCAGCCTCGATAGACGAAGAAACCTACCGCGACCGCAACAAAATAGAGCGGTTTTTCGGTCGCCTCAAGCAATACCGACGACTGGCAACGCGCTATGAAAAAACCGTTGTTTCGTTTCTGGCTTTTTGGCATATGGCAGCAGCCATAGATTGGCTTCGATAATTGTCCTCACGCTCTAGAGCCGAAGTTGTGCAATTGGTAAGCTGTTGGCCCCGCAAAGCGTCCAATTCTTATAGCCTGCTCATCGTCAGTTAGTGGTAATGGAACAGTTCGTATATCAAGTAAGAACTGGTACACGATGGTACGATAAGCAGCTTTACGTTTGTTGTCCATGCCGCAAATAAAAAGCCCGCTGGCACAATACCAGCGGGCTTTCTCATTTTAAAGCAAATTAACTCAGCAATTACGCGCCGATTGCTACGCGCTTGAACGCTTCTACCGTCATGCCTTTCGACGTTTTGTCGAGTAGCTGGGCAATGGTCATCGAGTTGTCCTTTACGAATTCCTGGTTCAGCAAAGTGTTGTCTTTGTAGAACTTGTTGAGCTTGCCCTGGGCGATTTTCTCCAGCATAGCTTCGGGCTTGCCTTCGGCGCGCGCCTGCTCTTTGCCGATTTCGATTTCGCGCTCTACTGTGCCAGCGTCCACCCCGTCTTTGTCAACGGCAACGGGCTTCATAGCCACGATTTGCATAGCTACGTCGCGGCCAATGGCGGCCGTGTCGGCGCTACCCACGTTTTTCAGGCCCACGAGCACGCCCTTTTTGTTGTCCGAGTGGATGTACGAAGCCACTTTCTCGGCGTGCAGGGTAGCGTAGGTGAGGTCGAGTTTCTCACCGATTTTGCCGGTAAGCTCAGTGATGTGCTCCTGCACGGTGCGGCCGTCCGACTCCTTGGCGGCCAGCAGGTCTTCCTTGGTTTCGGCTTTGGTAGCCACCGCAGCGTACAGAATCTGCTGCACCAGGTTGCGGAAGTCGGCCACTTTGGCTACCGACTCAGTTTCGCAGGCCAGGGCCACCAGGCGGCCGGTTTTGGCATCGTCGCTCACGCTGACCATAACCAGGCCTTCCGACGTAGCATTGTCGGCGCGCTTGTCAGCGATTTTCTGACCCTGCTTGCGCAGAATGTCGCGGGCGGCTTCGAAGTCGCCATCGGCTTCGGTCAGGGCTTTTTTGCAATCCATCATGCCCGCGCCAGTCATGGTGCGGAGCTTATTTACGTCTGCGGCGGTGATAGCGGCCATTTGGAGAGGAGTTGTAAAACGCAGTGGCACTGCGTTTAATCGTGTTTGATAAAACAAAAGTCGTTTAATCGGGAACGGAGTGCCACTCCGTTCTACAAGCAAAAATGAAAAAGGGAACCGCCAAGCACTTGCCTCGACCGTTCCCTTTTTCGTCAAGCTTTAAAAGCAGCTTAGGCTTCGGTATCAGCTTCGGTTTTTTCGGCAATGGCTGCCTCATCGGCTTCCTTGCGGTCGGCATCTTCTTTGTCAACCTTGCGCTCCGACAGGCCATCTTCGATAGCCTTGCCAATCACGTTCATGATGAGCTGAATCGACTTCGAGGCGTCGTCGTTGGCCGGAATCGGGAACTGCACCAACTCAGGATTCGAGTTCGTATCCACGATGGCGAAAACCGGGATGCCCAATTTCTGAGCTTCTTTCACGGCAATATGCTCACGCTTCACGTCCACTACGAACAGGGCGGCGGGTAGGCGGCTCAGTTCGGCGATGCCGCCCATTACGCGCTCTAATTTGTCACGCTCGCGCGACATCATGAGCTTCTCGCGCTTGGCCAGTGCGGCGTAGGCGGTGTTTTCTTTTACCATCTTGTCGATGGTACTCATCTTCTTCAGCGACTTGCGGATGGTGGCGAAGTTCGTCAGCATCCCGCCCAGCCAGCGGTCAGTAACATAGGGCATCTTGAGGCGAACGGCCTCAGTCTGCACAATTTCCTGCGCCTGCTTTTTGGTAGCCACGAACATGATTTTGCGGCCGCTCTTCGCGATGTTGCGAATAGCATTGGCAGCGTAATCCAGCGAAGCCAGCGTCTTGTTCAGGTCAATGATATGGATGCCGTTCTTCTCCATGAAGATATACGGCGCCATTTTCGGGTCCCACTTGCGCGTGAGGTGGCCAAAATGGGCACCCGCGTCAAGCAGCTCTTTATAAGTGGTGGACTGAGCCATGATACTACTACGGTTAAACGATTAGCGCTTAGAGAACTGGAACGAGCGGCGAGCCTTGCGCTTGCCGAACTTCTTCCGCTCGACCATGCGGGGGTCGCGGGTCATAAAACCTTCCTTGCGGAGGGCCGGCTTAACTTCCGCGTTGTCGCTCACCAGTGCTTTCGAGATGGCGAGGCGGATAGCCTCGGCCTGGCCGGCGATGCCGCCGCCGCTCACGTTCACCTTGATGTCGTACTGGCCCACCTGCTCAAGGGTAGCCAGCGGCTGGTTCACGATGTTCTCCAACAGCTCGTTGGCGAAGTAGGACTTCATGTCCCGGTCATTGATAGTGATATTCCCTTGCCCGGCCTGCATGTAAATGCGGGCCACCGAGGTTTTTCTTCTACCAGAAGTGTTAGTAGTTGCCATTTAGTGGAAAAATATGCGACCAAAAGCGGTCGTAAAGACAATGATTTACAGATTCTTCAGCTCGTAAGGCTGCGGCTGCTGAGCCTCGTGGGGATGCTCGGTGCCAGCGTACACGTACATATTGCGGTACTGGGCAGCGCCCAGGCGGTTGCCTTGCAACATGCCTTTCACAGCGTGCTCGATGGCCTTGCGCGAATCGCGGTTCATCTGCTCGCGCAGGGTGCGTTGCTTCTGGCCGCCGGGATAGCCCGAGTGCGAGATATAGAGTTTTTCTTCCATCTTCTTGCCCGTAACACGCAGCTTGTCAGCATTGATAACGATAACGTTATCACCGCAATCGGAGTTCGGAGTGAAGGAAGGCTTGTGCTTGCCACGCAACAGGTTGGCAATTTGGCTGCACACGCGGCCCAGCGGGGCCACGCTGGCGTCTACGATAACCCAGTTTTTCTGGGCGTTGGCCTTGTTGACGTGGGTCGTCTTGAAGCTCAGGTGGTCCATATGGATGGTAAAAAATTACCGGCTAAACAATTGACAATAAGCCCCAAGCCGGACGGGCTTAGGGAAAAACGGACACAAAGGTACTATTTTTCTGGCAGATTACCAAACCAGGAGCCGAAGTTTTGCAGGGTAACCGCGTAGCTCCCTACCCCCCTTAACTCGGAAAAAGCTGCTTCTACTGGTACTCCCGCAGCGTTTCGACTAATACCCGAAAATCTTTGGGGTAAGGCGCTTCTACCTTAATGGGCGTGCCATCCAAGCCCGCGAAGCCGAGCTCTTTCGCGTGCAGGGCGAAGCGCTTGATGAACGGCTGCTCAGTTTCGCCGTCCTTGAGGTTGAACTTCTTCTTGAGTGAAGACAGGAAGAAATCCGCGCCGCCGTAGAGCGTATCGCCCACGATGGGCGTCTCCACGTAGGCCAGGTGCAGGCGAATCTGGTGCATGCGGCCGGTTACGGGCTCGGCCTGCACGAGGGCGTGGCGGGCAAAGGTTTCGAGGGTCGTGAAGCGCGTTTCGGCGGGCTTGCCCTTGAAGGCCAGGCGGGCTTTGCCGCTCTTGGTGGTTTCGATGTTGCGCTCCACGATAAACTTATCGAGCGGCGGCGCGCCCCAGGTCACGGCGTGGTACACCTTGTTCACCTCGCGGTTTTCAAACTGCATCGAGATGTGGCGGTAGGCCTCGGGGTGCTTGGCCAGCACCAGCGCGCCGCTGGTGTCGCGGTCGAGGCGGTGGCCCACCTGGGCATCGTCGGCGTATTCGCGGGCCAGTCGCAATAGGCTGGCGGCCACGCCAATGCGCTCATCGAGGGTAGAGAGAAACGGCGGCTTGTTGACGACAATGTAATCGTCGTTCTCAAACAAAATGAGGTCTTTGAACTTAGGTGGCTTCATGCGAGCCACGAAGGTACGAAGGGGGTAGGGGAGTGTAGGGTAGGCTTCAGCTTACTGGGAGGGGGTAGGGTAAGCTTGCTGGGCGGCAGCGTATCCCAAAACGACAAGCTAAATCTTACCCTACACTTCCCTACCCCCTCCCGGCAAGCTGAAGCTTACCGCACGTTCTCGTGGCCCTTTATCTCCTTTGGCTTGGGCAGCTTGAATTCCAGCGTTGTGCCTTCATTCAATACGCTCTTAATGTGGATGGTAGATTTATGCGCCTCCACGATGTGCTTGCTGATGGCCAGGCCCAGGCCTGAGCCGCCCGCCGCGCGTGACCGGCTCTTATCGACGCGGTAGAAGCGCTCGAAGATGCGCGCCTGGTGCTCGGGCGCAATGCCGGCACCGTTGTCGCGCACGGCCACGCGCACGCCGTTGCGGCCCGGCGTGAGGGATACGACCACGTGGCCGTTGTGCTCGCGGCCGTACTTTATCGCGTTGTCTATCAGGTTGGTTAATACCTGGCGAATGCGGTTGCGGTCGGCAATGACCGGCAGCTCCTTTTCGGCCAGGTGCGGCGGAAACAGCTCCAGCGTCGTGCCGCGCCGCTCGGCGTGCTGCTCCAGCAGCTCAAACAGCTCCTGCACCAGCGCCACGAGGTCGAAGCGCTGGCGGCGCATCCGAATGACGCCTTTTTCGAGCTGCGAAATGGTAACGAGGTCCTTCACCAGCGCGTCGAGCGCATCGAGGCTGGCGGCCGCGCGCCGCAAAAACTTGCGCCGGATGGTCGGGTCCATGCCGCCGGTTTCCGCTCCGTCCTCCTCCTCATCCAGGATGGTGTGCACGAAGCCCTGGGCGGCAAAAAGCGGCGTTTTCAGCTCGTGCGACACGTCGGCCAGAAACTCGCGGCGCAGGGCTTGCAGGCGTTTCAGCTCGTCGAGTTCCTGCTGGCGGCGCTCAGCCATCTGCACTATCTCATCGCCGATGCGCTGGAGCGGTTCGGGGCGAAATAAAAACTTGTTGCTCAGCTTTTTAAATTCCTTGCGCTTAATGTGCTCCAGGCGCGAGTAGATGCCGTTTATCTCCCGAAAAATCAGGGCCTCAAACGATAAATACACCAGTAGAAAGCACGCCGCCACCGTAATGCCCGCCGCCAGAAACGCCTGGTGCGTGGGCAAGCCAGGAGTCACGTAGGCAAACGTGGTGAGGACCCCCGCCACCACGAGCGCAATGAGAACGGCAATGGTGCGGGAAGAAAGATTCATGCGCAGATGAGATAAGCGGACGCCAGATGAGCATGACGTTCGAATGGCAGGCAATGGTTGTTAGTCGGCGTTGAATTTATACCCTACCCCCTTGATGGTCTGGATGTGGTGGTCGCCGACTTTTTCGCGCACTTTGCGCACGTGCACATCCACGGTGCGGGCCAGCACGAACACGTCGTTGCCCCAGATATTTTGCAGCAGCTCGTCGCGGCTGAACACCTTATGCGGGGCGGCGGCCAGGAACGCCAGCAGCTCAAACTCCTTCTTGGGGAGTGTGATTTTGCGGCCGTCCTGGTACACGGCGAAGCCAGTGCGGTCGATGCGCAGGCCATTAATATCGATGGCCTCCACGCCGGCGTGCGGGTCCTGGTCGCGGCGCACGATGGCGGCCAAGCGGCTCAGCAACGCGCGGGGCTTGATGGGCTTGGCTAGAAAATCGTCGGCACCAGCCTCAAAAGCAGCTACTTCCGAAAATTCCTCGGCGCGGGCCGTGAGGAAGAGAATGTAGGTGTCCTTAAACTTGGGCTGCTCGCGCAGGATGCGGCAGGTAGCGATGCCATCGAGGTGCGGCATCATCACATCGAGCAGAATGATGTCGGGACTGAATTCCTGGGCCACGGCCAGCGCCTGGCGGCCGTCGCCGGCTGAGGCCGTGAGGTAACCTTCCTTTTTGAGGTTGAACTCCAGCAGCTCCACGATGTCGGGGTCGTCATCGACAACCAGAATCTTGTAGGCAGCGGTTTTGGCTTGCGCTGACCGTTGATTGGCGGGGATAGCCACGGCGGGAGTGCGAGAGGGATAAGGACTTTCGCGCCACAAAATTACCTAACCCGTCGCGGCACGCATGTTACGTTTGTGTGACGTGAAATGCGCCGAGCAATTAGGCTTGAAAATCAATAATTTACCGAGCCAGGTTCAGCCGGTGTTTCAGGCCTTCATACTTATACATATCCACTTTCACGGAGCCCACGAACAGCTCGGCCTGAAAGAGCACCGGGATTTTGTTGCGGTCGTCGGAGAGGTATATCTTGATGGCTTCTTCGCCGCGAAAGATGCGGTTGGTAGGCATTTTGGGCACCAACTTCAGCACGTGGATGGGGCCGGCCCTGGTTTCGATTACCTCCCTACCCCGGAAAACAACGTCCATGTTGAACGTCGATTCGTCGAAGAAGCCGCCCATGTGGATAATCTCGCCGGGCTTCATGCGCTCGTAGCTGAGGGTGCGCAGGTAGTAGAAACCGCTCACCAGCTCCTGCACGTTGTTGGGCACCTTAAAGGTGTAGCGAATGGGCTCTTTGGTGTGGGTCTGGAGCACGTTCACGATGGCGTGTTCCTGGTCAAAATCAACCACTTCCTTCTTGCGATACGAGCTTTCCTCAATATCGCGCGAGGAGCGCAGCGGCAAAATGCTGGCCGTGTCGATGTAGGAGCGCCACTGGTCGCGCACGTGCAGAAAGAATTCGAACGAGCCGGTAGTGCGGCCGCTCACGGTGGCCTTGTAGCAGGGCCGCCCCGCCACACGCTCCAGCGAGCCGGAGGTTTCGACGGTGGCCTCGGCCGCGTTCAGCACCCCATAATGCACCTTATAGCGAATGGTTTCGCCGGCCTGGAAGCTGGCGTTGGGCCAGAGCCGCACCGGCTCCGCGGAGCCGGAGGGTTGGGTCCAGGCGCCGCACAGCAAGAGTAACGAAGCAAGCAGCCAGCGACGGGGCATAGGGTAGGAAACTAGCAAACGGCAGTAGCGCGGGTGCAAACGCAGTGCCAGCGCGTAAAAATACGTAACGGGTCATGCCTTCGGCTTGCCGCCCAGCCACAAAAAAGCCCCGCGGCCGGTGGGCAGCGGGGCTTTTTACATTAGTTCGAACTCAGTACTAGGCAGTAGGCACTAGGTCAGCCCTACCCCCCTCACACTGGCCGAAGCCGGCTTACAACGTGTCGTCGCCGTCTTCGGGGCCGCTCATATCCACGGGGATTACGTCGGTATCGCCCTTGGCCATCGCGCGGATTTTGGCCTCGATGGTATCGGCTAGCTCGGGGTTATCGAGCAACAGCGTTTTAACGGCTTCGCGGCCCTGACCGATTTTGTTGCCGTCGTAGCTGAACCACGAGCCCGATTTGCCAATGATGCCCATATCCACGCCCAAGTCCACGATTTCGCCGACTTTGGAAATGCCCTGGCCATAGATGATATCAAACTCGACCACTTTGAAAGGCGGCGCGACTTTGTTTTTCACCACTTTCACCTTGGTGCGGTTGCCGGTCACGTTGTCCTTGTCTTCCTTAATCTGGCCGATGCGGCGGATGTCGAGGCGCACCGAAGCGTAGAATTTCAGGGCGTTACCGCCAGTCGTGGTTTCGGGCGAGCCGAACATCACGCCGATTTTTTCGCGCAGCTGGTTGATGAAGATACACAGGCAATTAGTCTTGTTAATCGTGCCGGTGAGCTTGCGCAGGGCCTGGCTCATGAGGCGGGCGTGCAGGCCCACTTTCGAGTCGCCCATGTCGCCTTCGAGTTCGCCTTTCGGCACGAGGGCCGCCACGGAGTCGATTACAATGATGTCAATCGCGCCGGACGAAATGAGCTGGTCGGCGATTTCGAGGGCTTGCTCGCCGTTGTCGGGCTGCGCGATGAGCAGGTTGTCCACGTCAATGCCCAACTTCTTGGCGTAGGTCGGGTCAAAGGCGTGCTCGGCGTCGATGAAAGCGGCGGTGCCGCCGGCTTTTTGGGCCTCCGCGATGGCGTGCATCGTCAGGGTCGTCTTGCCGCTCGACTCGGGGCCGTAGATTTCGACCACGCGGCCGCGGGGCAGGCCGCCGATGCCCAGGGCAATATCCAGCGAGAGCGAACCCGTGCTGATGGACGGCACATCGTTTACCTTCTGGTCCGAGAGCTTCATCACGGTACCTTTGCCGAAGGCTTTGTCCAGCTTCTCCATCGTCAGCGCGAGGGCTTTGGCCTTCTCGGTGGCGGTGCTGGAGGGACCAGTTTTGTCAGCTTTCTCGACCGTTTCTGTTTTTTCGGCTTTTTTGGTTGCTAAGGCCATGAAGGAGGGGGGAGGAAAATAAACTTAAAGTTTGTAAAACTACGGTATTTTAGTTTACCACCGATACGCAGCGCAGCAGGGGGGTAGGCCCCGCTACCGTTCTGTTTTAGGTGGCCATTTCTAACGCAGCCGCCGCCGGTTTTGTGCCGGATAGGGCGCAAATTTATGAGGAAATTTCTAAAAATTTTAGTTAGCGTTGGGGCTGTGTTATTTATGGCCTTGCCAGCCTGGGCGCAGCTGGATAACCGGGCGTTTACGTCGCCTACGCCGGGTAGGGACCGTACCAGCACGGAAGTTTTGCCGGTCACAGAAGACCCGGAAGAGTTAGACACGCATGCGACACCCGCACAAGGCGACTTGCGCATTTCCCTCAACGCCTTCACTTTCCTCAAAGACAACGAATATTTCAACGATATTGTCGAAGGCTACACGCTATTTGGCACGCAACTGAACCCGCAGCTCGTTTACTACCCCACCAAAGACCTGCGGCTTGAAGCCGGCGTTTTCCTCTGGAAAGACTTCGGCAACCCGGTGCTGAAGCAGGTGCGCCCCACCTTCCGCGCCACCTGGACGCACGGTAGCAGCCAGTTTATTTTCGGCAACATCAAGGCCAATCTCAACCACGGCTACATCGAGCCGCTAATGGACTTTGAGCGCGTGATGCTAAAGCCGTTGGAGGAAGGCATGCAGTACCGGCTGAACACCAAGCGCGTGTTTCTGGATGCGTGGGTGGACTGGCTCAAGCAGGAATATCCGGGCGTGAATTACCAGGAGCAGATTGCCGGCGGCCTCAGCAGCAGCTTCCGCGTGAGCGGCGACAACAGCCCAGTGGATATCTCGATTCCCTTCCAGTTTACGGCCCGGCACCACGGCGGGCAGATTGATACCCTGCACATTCCGGTGCAAACGCTCTTCAACTACGCCAGCGGGGTAGTGGCCCGGCTGCCGCTGCACGGGTCAGTTTTCCAGGCCGTGCGGCTCAATGCCTACGGAGTCTCTTTCAGCGACCACTCGGGGCTGTTTCTGCTGCCTTATAGCAGCGGCAATGCGCTGTATCTCAACGGCACGCTCGAAACCCACTACGGGGACCTGATGCTCAGCTACTGGCGCGGGCACGATTTCTACGCGCCGTTTGGTGGGTCTTATTACGAATCAGTGGCCTCGCGCTACGGCACGCCCGGCTTCACGGATGGCGAGCGCCGCCTGCTTTTCGTGCGCCTGCTGCGCGATTTCCGCATCTCCGACGCGGCGGCCGTGACGGTGCGCGTGGAGCCGGTCTATGACTTCAACCGGCAGCTGCTTGACTATTCGTTCGGCGTCTATTTCAATTTCCGGCAAGACTGGCTGCTCGGCAACTTGGCCCGCCGGGTGAGGGTAGGGCAGTAAGTTAATGACTAATAACGAGGGGCTACTGACTACTGTCGTTCTTCGTTTAGAACGACAGTAGTCAGTAGTCCCTCGTTATTAGTCATTAACTCAACTACATGCTGCTCATCATCTTGCCTTTTTTGCTTTTCATTTTCACGTCTTTCACCTGGCCGTCCATCATCACGCACTGGCCGTTGTGCAGCATCATGGTCTTGCCGCCGCGCATTTCTACTTTGCCGTCGGTCATCACTTTGGTGCCGTTGTTCATGGTCATGGTTTCGGTCATGGCCATTTTTTTGCCGTCCTGCATGCGCATCATCTGGCCGCCGGTCATCATGGCGCAGTCTTCCATGCCCTTGCTAAGCATGCGCTTGTCTTTGGTAGGCATGTGGCCTTCTTCCTTCGCAACGGGAGTTTGGGCGTGAGCCAGCGTGATGGTGCAGGCTAGGGCTAGCGCGGGAGCGAATTTTAGGAGCGGCTTCATAAGAATGGGGGGGTAGGGAATTGACAACTGGCCAACTTCCTACTCTAAACGGATTATCTACTAAGACGTTGTGCGTAGCTACGGCCGCGTTGCGGCATTGGTAGGTGCCGCGGCGCGCATAAAATGCAGGATGGTAGAAGCTGGCTCGGGCTGCCGCCGAAAATGAAGGCGCAGCCAGCCCGAAGCCCCCGGCAGCTTCTGCGCCGCAAAGCCCAGCGCGCGGGCCACTGCCTGCCCGCGCAGGTTGTTGGCAAAGCAGCGAATGAGCAGTTGCCGCGCGCCCAGCGCTTCAAAGCCAAACTCGCAGATGGCCGCCAGCGCCTCGCGGGCGTAGCCCTGGCCCTCGGCCTCGGCGGCCAGGTAGTAGCCAATCTCGGCCTGCCCGTGCCGTTGCGGCATCAAGCAGATATCGCCCAGATAGTCAAGGCTTTCGCGGTGCCAGATGCCCAGCACGTAAAACCGGCCGGTTTGCCAGTCGTCGGCAAAGGCGGCGAGCTGCACCGGCGCATCGGCCAGACTGCGCACGGCCCGCAGGCGGTCGGGAAACGACGCGCGCAGCCGCGCGCGGCTACGGTCGATTAATGCAAAAAATGCCTCCGCGTCGGTGGGCTGGTAAGCCCGGAGCAGGAGTCGCGGCGTTGCCAGTAAAGTAGTTACAGGAATAGAAACAGGCATCACTAGCTTACTCAGAAAACAGCAACCGGACTGCCGCTTGCCCGGTGGCAGTGGGAAAAGGATAGGAATTCGTTGTACGCATGTAGTCGTTTAGAAAGTCGTTAGAGCGTCATTCCGAGCTTGCTGAGGAATCGCGCTCGCATCATTGAACGAGACCCGAACGACCGCGAGCGAGATTCCTCAGCAAGCTCGGAATGACGTTCTGCTTTGCAGCCTACGCCGCTATGACTATAAACAACCTTGGGGAGTAATGATAGTTACGCTAACACCAACCAGCATGCTGCCCAGCACCTTATGAAGCAAAAAGAGGGGGTAGGGATACTATCCCTACCCCCTCTTATATAGCTAATGGGCGGCTAGTCAGCGTATTGGCGGGGGCTGCCCAGGGCCTGCTGGGTGCGCATCACGTTCACCTGCCGGGCCGCCTCGTTGAAAAATTCGAGCCGGCGAATCAGCATTTCCTTGGTGAAAACGCGGCCTTCGGGCGTGCGCATGATAGATTTTTGGTCGGCCAGCACGCGCTGCATGGCCGCCAGCACCTGGTCTTCGTGGCGCATAAACTGCTGCTGAAACTCGGCCAGCCGCGCCACGCCCGTGGCCGTGAGCGTAAAGTGCTCGCCGGCACCCTGGTTCAGCACTTCGCACAGCACATATACTTCCAGTGGCAAGCTGGTGTCGAGCGAGGTGGTGCGCAGGTCGAGGCCGGCTGCCAGCGCGTCGAGAATAATGCGCACGTTGCGCTCAAATTGTTGGTAGTACGCTTGGGCTTCCATATTTTCCAATTATGAATTAGAAATTAAGAATTATGAATTAAAACGAGGTTGCTCTGGGCAATTCATACTTTCTAATTCATAATTCCTAATTAAATCAAAGTAGTTCTTTCACAATCTGTTCCACTGTCACGCCTTCGGCCTCGGCCTTAAAATTGCGCACGATGCGGTGGCGCAGGATGGGCAAAGCTACGGCGCGCACGTCCTCGATATCGGGCGAATACTTGCCGTTGAGCAGCGCGTTGCACTTGGCCGCCACCACGAGATACTGGCTGGCGCGGGGGCCGGCGCCCCATTCGAGCAGCTGCTTGGCGCGGGGCGCGGCGCGCTCGCCCTGGGGGCGGGTTTTGTGCACGAGGTTAACGGCGTATTCCACCACGTTGTCGGCCACGGGCACGCGGCGTACCAGCGACTGATAAGCCTGAATATCAGACGAATGCAGCAGCTTGTTAACCACAGGCTTGCGGTCGGAGGTTGTGTTTTTGACGATGTTCAGTTCTTCCTCGTAGCTAGGGTAGCCCAGCTGGATATTGAACATGAAGCGGTCGAGCTGCGCCTCGGGCAGGGGGTAGGTGCCTTCCTGCTCAATCGGGTTTTGGGTGGCCAGCACGAAAAACGGGCGCGCCAGTGGGTAGCGCTGCCCGGCCACCGTCACGGCGTATTCCTGCATGCTTTCGAGCAGCGCGGCCTGGGTTTTGGGCGGCGTCCGGTTTATTTCGTCGGCCAGGATGATATTGGCGAAAATCGGCCCCTTCACAAACTGAAACTCGCGCTGTTGCGTCAGCGTCTCCGAGCCCACGATGTCGCTGGGCATCAGGTCGGGCGTGAACTGGATGCGGTTGAAGCTCAGGTCGAGCGAGTCGGCGATGGTCTGAATGAGCAGCGTTTTGGCCAGGCCCGGCACGCCCACCAGCAGGCAGTGGCCCTGCGCAAACACGGCCGTCAGCACCAGCCGCACCACCTCATCCTGCCCCACGATGACCTTCCCGATTTCCAGCCGCAATTGCTGGTAGGCGCGGGCCAGCGAGTCGGCCGCTTCTTTGTCGTTTTGAAATGGAGCCATTAGAAATCAAATAACACGAACAAAGAACGTCATGCCGAGCTTGCCGAGGCATCTCGCTTGCGCCGTTGGAATGCTAATCCAACGATTCGGGCGAGATGCCTCGGCAAGCTCGGCATGACGTTCTGCTTCAATAGATTTTATTACTCGGTGCTGGCGGTCAGTACTTTACACTGCGCATATTCTGGGGCTACTTCTAGGTACACGGTGCTGCGGTTCTTCTCGTACCAGTCGTCCAGCGCACGGCTCTTTTTCTGCGACAGCGCGGCCTGCGATATTTTCTGATAGTCGTCGAGCAGGTTAGCTTGGTGAGGCGGAGTGTTGCTCTTAAGGTACAGAATGCGCATGGCGTCCTTGCCGTCGTCGGTGCGGTAGGGTAGGGGCGGGGTAATGTGGCCAACTTTCATCGTATCGATAATGAAGAAGATGGCCGGGTCAAGCTTATCAAGTGGCAGCCTGGAGCCGCCGTCCTGGCGGTTGGCCAGCAGGCCGCCGTTGGCCGCGCTTATTTTATCGGTGCTGAAATCCTTGGCGGCCTTGGCAAAAGTGATGCTATCCTTTAGAATCTCGCGGCGGATGCGAGTGAGCTTGGTGGCGGCCACGCTGGCGTCGGCCGTGCCAGTAGCAGGCTTGAGCAGAATGTGGCGCGTCGAATACGAATCGCCCTTACGCTCAATGAATTGAATGAGGTGAAAACCGAACTGTGACTCCACTACCGGCGACAGCTGGCCGGGCTCCAGCTTGCGCGAGGCGGCCTCGTATTCAGGCACCAGCTCGCCTTTTTTGAAGAAGCCCAGGTAGCCGCCCTGCGCTCCCGAGCCGGGGTCCTGCGAATATTTCTTGGCCAAATCCTCGAAGCTTTCACCGGCCAGCACCCGCGCCCGCAGGTCGTTGAGCTGGGCAATGGCCGCCTGCTTGGCCGCGTCGTTCACCTGGGCCGGAATCACAATCTGGCCCACTTCTACTTCCGTCGAGAAGTACGGAATGCTGTCTTTGGGCACTTTGTCGAAGTATTCCTTTACTTCGCGGGGCGTCACGGCTACCTTGCCCGCAATCTGCTCCTGCATTTTTTGCTGCACCAGCTGGTCGCGCACCTGTGAGCGCAGGTCTTCCTTGAGCGCTCGCACGGGCTTGTTGTATAATTCCTCCAGCTTTTTCTCCGAGCCTACCTGCTGCACGAAGTAGTTCATGCGGCGGTCGAGCTCGCTACCCACCTGCGCGTCAGTTACGGTTACGGAGTCCACATCGGCGCGGGCTATCATCAACTTATTGAGCACCAGGCTTTGCAATATTTTGCAGCGCAGGTCGGGGGGTAGGGGCTTGCCCTGGGCGCGGGCCTGCTCCTGGGCCATAATGCCCTCAATCTCGGAGCGCAGAATAATCTGGTTGTCCACCTTCACCACGATGCCGTCCAGAATCTGCTGGCCGCGCGGGCGGCTCATGCCCAACTGGGCAAAGCTGGCGTGGGGCAGGGCCAGGGCGGCCGTTAGGGCGATTAGAGAAAGGGCGGAAAGCCGCCGAAAAATACGTTGCATAAAATACGGAGTCACAAAACGGCCCAGAGGTTGCCGCCGCTATAAAAGGTTTTTTCCAGTTCCTGGTTCCTTATTGGGGCTTGGGGCTTGGATATTGGTATTTGGGTCGTTCAAAAATCTTCAAGCACTAAGCCGCAATACCCAAGCCCCAAAAACTATTTTGTCACCAGCTTCGTCACCTCTTCCTCGTTCACCTTCACCGGATATTGCTGGCGTAGCTGCTCAATCCACTGTTTTTCGAGGTAATTCTGGTAGTCGCTCGTGGCCTGGCCGCGGGCATCGCCCAGGGCTTTAGGGCCGGCCGGCAGGCTTTGGTTAACAATGATGGCGTAGTAGCGGCCGTCGTGCTGGGTGGTGTAGGTGCCGGCCGGGCGGGTAAGGTAGTCGTCCATTACCTTATTGTCGCCCTTCTGAAAGGTACGCTGCTGAATCTGCACCGCCAGCGGATTTTGTTGGTTGAGGTTGGTTTCGAGTGCGGTAGGTAAGTTGCTGAAAAATGCCACGCGGGTATCACCAGTGGCCGTGGCGGCTGGGCTGCCGGGTGCGACCGCGAGGCGGCGGCGAGCAATTTTACCCGTCTTGGCTAGGTATTCGATAGCCGCCGTTGTGCGCTGGCGGGCCAGCGTGGCGCTCTCGCCCTTGCGGATATGACCGGCCACGGTCACGGTCAGGGCCGTGTCCTGGCCCAGGCGGCGGGCCACGTCATCGAGTACGGTCGAGCCGTTGCTGGTGGCGGGGGTAGCAGTGCCCAGCTTGAAATGCACCAGCGCTGAGCCGGTTTTGCCAGCTACGGCGTAGCGCCCGGCCGGCATTTCGCGCTGCGCGCGGGCCAGCAGCTGCGGTGAGGCGGCCGAAACGACCGTGCCCCGTGCCCGCTGCCCAAACTGGTAGTTGGCTTGGTTGGCCATGAAGAATTTCTTCAGGCCCGCCGTGTCTTCAATAGCCTTGCTCCACACCTTATTATCCATCAATTGAAAGAGCAGAATGCCGTCGCGGTATTCCTGCACCAGCATGCGGTAGTCTTCATACTTGGTGGGCAGGCTGGCTTTCTCAAAGTCGGTCAGGCTCTGGTCCACGTACTGGTCGTAGAGCTGCTGCATGGCAAACTGCGGCGTGGCCGTGGGGCGCGGGCGCTGGTTTTGCTGCGCAAAAGCCAGGAAGTCGGTCACCGGGTAGGGCTTATTCATAATGGTGAACAGCGGCAGCTTGTCGCCGCCCGCCTTCACGGTTTTTTTCGAGGCTTTGGCACCGCTGGCCGTCATGGTAGCGGGGTTGAACTTGTAGCGGCCCTTCACCAGCGCCGTGTCGGCCTGGGCAAACGCCAGCTCCTTGGCCGCCGGAATCTCCCGGAACTGGTCCTCCTGCCGGATGCGCTTGAGGAACGCCGCCCGGTTCAGCTCCGAGCGCGAGTCCTTGGCTACCTTGCTCTTAAGCGTCGGCTCCAGGGTAGCGAAGGGGGGTAGGGGCTGCTTTTCGATGAGCTTGATGATGTGCCAGCCGTAGGGCGTTTGCACCGGCGGGGCAATGTCGCCGGGCTTTTGCAGCTTAAACGCGACTTCCTCAAACGACGGAATCATGCGGCCCGTGCCGAAAGGCGGCAGCTCGCCGCCGTTAGGTGCCGAGCCGGCATCTTCCGAAAACTGCGCTACCAGCTTGTTCCAGTTCTCGCCTTTGCGCAGGCGGGCATACAGCTCATTAATTTTCTTGTGGGCCGCCGCCGAGTCGGCCTTGGGCGCCTGGGGCGTCACGCGCACCATCAGGTGAGCTACTTTGATTTCGCCCTGCGCCGCGCGGCGGTCATTCACCTTAATAATATGGTAGCCGAAGCGCGTGCGAATGGGTTGGCTCACCTGCCCCACCGGCGTGCGGTAGGCCGCCGACTCAAACGGATACACCATCTGCATGGCAGTGAAATAGCCGAGCTTGCCGCCATTCTCCTTGGCCGAGGGGTCTTCGCTACTGGCGCTGGCCACGGTGCCAAAATCCTCGCCGCTCGTCACGCGCTGGCGCAGGGCCATTATTTTCTGGTAAGCGGCCAGCGTGTCGGCCGGCGTCGCGTCGGGGGCCACGCGGATGAGAATGTGCGAGGCATTCACCTCCTGGCTCATGCGGTCGTAGGCCTCATGCACGAGCTGGTCGGTCACGCCCTTCTCGGTGAGGTAGGGCTGGGCCAGCTGCTGCTTATAGCCATCGAGCTCGCGCCGAAACGCCTGGGTAGTGTCGAGGCCATGCTTCTCAGCATCCAGCACTTTTAGCCGGAAGTTGGTATAGAGCGTAAGGTAGTCCGTCACGCTCGGGCGGGTGCCGTAGTCGGCGGCCGTGCCATTATTCTTCTTATAGACGTAGGCAAACTCGCGGGCCGGCACCGGGTAGGTGCCCAGCGTTTCGATGGCGGGCCCGGCAGCTACCGGCAGGGCCATTGCCGCGCCGGTGGGCAGAGTGGTGGCAGTGGTAGGCTTGCTGGTTTGGCAGGCAGCCAGCTGGAGCAGCGTGGCGGCAGCGGCCCCAGCCAACGGAAGGCGGGAATGCATAGACAAATGGAAACTACTGGCCGAGGTAAAGCGGGCGGTAAAACGCAACGCTTCGGACACAATGCTGGTACAATTTTACGAACAAATTAGCGCTCCGTGCGCCGGGCGTACTGAGTTAAGAGTTAAAAGTTAAAAGTGAAGAGGTCAGGACTTGCGCAAAAGACGTTTGTCGTTGCGTAAGTCCTGACCTCTTCACTCTTAACCCTCAATCAACTGCCGGTGCGGAGGCCCCTCTGGACGCACCACGGGCAGCCGGCTCTACTTGCCGGCTGCCCGCTGCGGATGTGGCTCGGAAAAAGTGAGTACGCTACAGCAATTCCTTGCTTAAATGACAGACGGTGTGCGAGTTGCGCTCAAAAAACTCTACCCGGTCCATAATGCGCGACACCAGGGCCATGCCCATGCCCCCTCGGCGGCCTTGCTGAATGTAGGCCCGCAAGTCGGGGGTAGGGACTTTGCCAGGCGGCAAAAACAGCGTGGTGCCGTTGTCCTCAATCTCGATGTCGAGTCGCTGGTCGGCCAGCACCAGCAGCAAATCCAAGAACTGAGTCGTGTCTTCGCCGTTGGCGTGAATGATGAAATTGGCCACTACCTCGTCCACCGCTAATACTACCTGATTCACTATCAACTCACTACGATTAGTCGCCAGCAAAAAGCCGCGCACGAAGTCACGCACCTGCTGGAGGTTGTGGCGTGAGCAGGTAATGCGAATGCGGTCTTGCATAACAAGTAGTGGTTGAGCGATTTAGTGAGATGGTGAATTGTCGTTAGACATAAACTCGCCATTTCACTAAATCACGACCTCACCGATTAGGCGGCTTTGGCCTCCTGCTCGGTCGATACGATGGTCATCAGGGAATCAAGACCTAATATTTCGAAGACGTTAAATACTTTCTCCTGCATATTGTAGAACACCAGCTTCACGTTGGAATCCTGCAAGCGCTGCAAGTGCGAGATAAACACTCCCAGGCCCGCCGACGAGATGTAGCTAAGGCGCTGGCAATCAATGAGCACTTTCTTGTATTTGAGCAGCTCGGGCTTATTCAGCTCCGTGTCGAGCACTACGGCCGAAGAAGCGTCCAGCTCGCCGTCCAGGATAAGCGTGAGGGTAGTGTCGGTGGGTTGCGTGGTTACTTTCATAATAGGCTCCATACGGGGGAGCTACGGTTGGGGTTGAGCCGACTTAAACTTGATAACGAGCAGCGTTTGGTCATCGTGGAGGGGTAGGCCCTTGCTAAATTCCTGCACGTCCTGACGGATATACTGGTTTATCTCTTCAGCGGATTGATAGAAGCATTGCTCCAGCATCAAAGCCAGGCGCGCCTCGCCATACTCGTCGCCCTCGCCGTTGCGCGCCTCCGGAATGCCGTCGGTGTAAATCACCATCACGTCGCCGGGGTTGTAGTCCCAGAATTGGGTTTTGACGTGGCGGCCGTAGCTGGCGTCGCGTAAAATCCCCAGGCCCAGGCCTTCGCTCTGAAAATAGCTAACCTCCTCTTTGATAGAGTGATAATACAGCGTGTGGCAATGTCCGGCGCGGGCAAAGCTAAAGCCACCCGCCTCGTAGTCAATCAGGTAAAAGGAGGCCGTGATGAACGACGAGCGTTCGAGGCAATGGGTGAGGGCCTCGTTGGCCAGCACCATGAAGCGGTGCGGGTCGGGGTAGCGGTCGCGGTCCTTTTTGGCCAGCGGGTTGGGCTGCATCAGGGCGTGGAAGATGCCCTTCATCTGGGCCGTGTGGAAGGCGGCCGTCACGCCCTTGCCCGACACGTCGCCGATGAGCACGGCTAGGCGCTGACCCGGCAGGTGCAGAAAATCATAAAAATCACCGCCGACCTCCTTTGCCGCCTGAGCGTAGGTGCTGATTTCAAACCAGTTGTCGGTGGGCAGGTGCTTCGGAATCAGCCGTTCCTGCACCAGCGCCGCGATGCGCAGCTCGTCCTGGGCGCGCTGGCTCACGCGGGCTTCCTGGGCCAGCTGCAGGTTTTCGAGGCTGAGAACGGTTTGCGTCGTGAAGGTGTGCAGAATACTCAGGTCTTCGGGGTCGAAGCCGCTCAACTCTTCTTTTAGCAACACCAGCACGCCATAATCGTGGGTGGGGCTGCGCAACGGCAGCACGGCCGCCGAGCAGTAGCGCTTGCTCAGGCCCGTGAAGCGCTGCGAACGGTTTAGGTCATTGTCAATCAGCTCGTTTTGCCCGGCGGCGAGCAAAGAAGGAAGTTGAGTGCGCAGCGTGTCGAGGTCAGTCGGCGTTAGTTCGTGGGCGAGGGGAGGGGGGGTAGGGCCGGCCAGCTCAGCGGGCTGCGGCTGGGCATCGAGCCAGGCCGCATCGGCCCGGATGGTTTGCACCGCCGAAGTAAACAGCGCCTGGTAAATTTCCGGGGCCGTCTGGCCGCGCTGGATAATCTGGCTCAGCTGCTGCAGGCTGAGAATTTCGGCTCGCCGCTGCTCATATACATCGGCGATGGGCAGGTTGAAAAATGACACCAGCAGCCCAGCTACGGCATAAAACACCGCGAAAAAAGCCGCCAGCACCAGAAAAGCCTGTTGCGTGGGCGGGGCCAGCAGCGCGGGGGTGGCCTGCGCCCCGCGCAGGTAGAGCAGGAAAAGCACCAGAAAGCTCAGCATCCCCAGCTGGAGCATAATGGCCTGGAGCTTCTGCCCCTGGCTGAGATAGGCAATCCAGCGCTGATGGCCGCTCAAATACACGCCAAACAGGCCCAAACCCAGGATGGTCCCCACGTAGAGGAAAGCCGGAATCTGCCACACGAATAGCAGCAGCGCCGCGCCCAGCAGCAGCTCAAATGCCAGCCACTCGCGCCGGAGCTTGGCCGAACTCCTGAACTGCACCAGTGAGCGCCAGGTATAAAACGTTTGCGCCAGGAGTAGCGTAAATAACGCCAGGTTGAGGGTATAGCCCACGGCCATCATCAGGCTGCCGGGCAGGGGTAGGGAATGGGACGCCGTGAGCCGCTCAAGGGTCCAGACGGCCACCAGCCCCGCCGTGAGCACCAGCCCGCGCCAGAACAGGCGGCGCAGGACCGCAATAAACCCGTGGCCCCGCAGCGCATCGGGCTGCAGGCGGACATACATAAAAATGCTGGCGGCAAAGCTGCCCTGCGCCAGCAGCAACAGCCAGCGCGGCCAGCTGGCCGGCAGGCCCAGCACCGGACGCCCCTGGCTAATCGTGCCGAATAGCAGCAGCAGCCAGCACACGGCGGCTACTACCAATAGCCAAGCAGGGCGGCGAAATTTTAGCATAGACTACCAAAGCGAGAACAAAGCAAAACAACTTCCCTACCCCATGCCCTCCGTTATCTAGCCAGCGAAGGCAAAACGCAAAACTACGCGTCGGGCGTCAAGTGTAGGGCAAGCTTCAGCTTGCCTTACACTTGTTACCGGCTCGAATAATTCGGGGCCTCGCGGGTAATCTGCACGTCGTGCGGGTGGCTTTCGCGCAGGCCGGCCCCGGTGATGCGCACGAACTGCGCGGCCTGCAGGGCCGCCATGTCGGGCGCGCCCACGTAGCCCATGCCGGCGCGCAGGCCGCCCGCCATCTGGTACAGCACTTCGCCTACCCCCCCTTTGAAGGGCACGCGGCCCACGATGCCCTCGGGCACCAGCTTCTTCACGTCGTCTTCGGCATCCTGGAAATAGCGGTCCTTCGAGCCGTCTTCCATCGCCTCCACCGAGCCCATGCCGCGGTAGGTCTTATACTTGCGGCCTTCGTAAATAATCAAATCGCCGGGAGCTTCCTCGGTGCCGGCCAGCAGCGAGCCTACCATCACGGCGGCGGCCCCGCCGGCCAGCGCCTTCACGATATCGCCCGAAAACTTAATGCCGCCGTCGGCCACGATGGTCGCGCCGGTGCCGGCCACGCCGCGCGCCGCCTCCAGCACCGCCGACAGCTGCGGCACGCCAATGCCGGCAATGATGCGCGTGGTGCAGATGGAGCCCGGCCCTACCCCCACCTTCACCACCTCCGCGCCGGCATCGGCCAGGGCGCGGGCGCCGGCGGCCGTGGCCACATTGCCCGCCATAATATCGAGGGTAGGATATTCTTGCTTGAGCATCCGCACGGCGTCGAGCACGCCCTTGCTGTGGCCGTGGGCCGTGTCGATGCTGATAATATCGACGCCCGCCTCCACGAGGGCGGCCACGCGCTGGAGCAGGTCGGCCGTGACGCCCACGGCGGCCCCCACGCGCAGGCGACCCTGGCCGTCTTTGCTAGCCTGGGGCGAGCGGCGGCGCTTGCGAATATCCTTGTACGTCATCAGGCCGGTGAGGCGGCCGTCGGCATCCACCAGCGGCAGCTTGTCCACCTTGCTGTCTTGCAGCATGTTTTCGGCGGCCGTTTGGTCGATGCCGGCGGGAGCCGTCACGAGGCGGGCCAGCGGCACCATCACCGTGGTCACGGGCGCTTCAAAATCTTTCTCGAAGCGCAGGTCGCGGCTGGTGAGAATGCCCACCAGGCGGCGGTCGGCTTCCACCACCGGAATGCCGCCGATGTTGTGCTTGCGCATCAGCTGGCGGGCGTCGGCCAGCGTGGCGGAGGGGGGTAGGGTGAACGGGTCCTGAATCAGGGCCGACTCACTGCGCTTCACGCGCCGCACCTGTTCGGCCTGTTTGTGGATGCTCATATTCTTGTGCACGATGCCCAGGCCGCCGGCCTGCGCCAGCGCAATGGCCATGTCGGCTTCCGTCACGGTGTCCATCGCGGCCGAAATGAGCGGCAGGTGCAGCCGAATGCTGGGGGTGAGTTGGGTGCCGGGGTCGCAGTCGCGGGGTAGGACCTCCGAGTAAGCGGGCAGCAGCAGAACGTCGTCGTAGGTGAGGGCCTCGAAGGCGATTTTGGGGGTGGCGTGGTCGGCCATAGCAACAGGGGTTTAGCAGAAAACCTTATTGCCAGACAAATATACGGCGGATTATGGCGACGGACGCCTATTATTTATCGATAAGGCATTTAACTATGCTCCTTCACCTGTCGTTTAAGAAGCAAGCGTTTCACGCTGAATAATCACTCCTTAAAAACCTTCTGCAATGGGTAAGACCCTTCTTCGGCACATTCTGCCCCTCGTCGTGCTCGGCACGCTCACCCTTTCTGCGTGCGTAGTGCACGAACATGACCGGGGCCATCGTGACCGCGGCTACCACGACCGTGGCTACCGCGACCGAGGTCACAACTATTAAATAAGCCAGCGAAAGGACCAAAAAAAAGACCCGCCCCAAGCGGGACGAGCCTTTCCAACAGGTTCCTTTTCCACAAGAAAACCAAAATCGTTTACCAGTTAACCAATGCAATACTTATGCCAGAAGTGCGGAACATGATGCCGCCGCCTGGCCTGTCAGCGCGCGTGGGGCAACTGCTCCACGCGCTTTTTTGGCAGTTGATAGGACAAAGCTAAGCCAGCGACTGGATAAAAACCTATTAAGAGTCGCTCAGTTCTCTTTTATTCTCGCTGAACGCTAGGTGCGGTTAACTGAACAGGGGTAAGGGGTTAGCCCGGCAATTCGGCACCTTCGCCGGTGGCGGGGCGGCCCTGCGCCGCCGAATAGTGGCGGTGCAGCCAGCTGCTGAGGCCACCGAGGCCCGGCATCAGCACGCGCTCCGTGATGTTGGCTTGGTCGAGTTTATCGCGCACTTCCCACTTCAGGCGGGCAGGCAGGCGAATGCGAAAATATAATTCGGGGTGCTGGGCCAGCCAGGTGTGTAGCATGGATTCGGGCGTGCTCATCAGCGAAAAAAGGGCGTACTGATGCACGATGCGCGCATCGAGCGACGGCGGCTCCAGGAATAATACAAACGGCTCGGCTTGCAGGTTGGCCAAGTCGCGCAGGCCGGGCAGGGTAGGGGCCAGTAGCTCGGTGGTAAACACGTTGGAACCCTCGCTGGCCAGGGCTTCGCGCAAGCGGGGGGGGAGGTGCTCGGCCGCCTTCACGTAGTTCAGGGCCCAGATAATGCCGTCCTGGTGATAGGCGTTCAGGTCGTCGGTGGCAAAGTGCAGCGCTACGTAGGGCGAGTACGTCCAGTCAAGCAGGCGGGTAGGCAGGCCGTGGTGCTGAGCCAGAGCCAGCCAGTCCCAGGTGGTGGCGCTGGGCGGGGTAGTGGTGTCGCGGGCGTACTTGCGGAAGTTGCGCAGCAGGTGATGTTCCAGCTCCTGATAACTACCGCCGAGACGTTGCAGACTGGTGCTCAGCGAGTAACCAAAGCTGCGCATCCCGCGGTACACGAACGGCGAGCGGTAGCGCCCCAGCCGCGCATCCCAGGTTTCGTGAAACAGCAGGTCTTGCAGCTGCTGCCAGCTCTCGGCTTCAAAATCGTTGGGGGCAGGCGGGGTAGCAGTGGGCATAGGGTGAAGGTACGGCTGGGGGTAGTGTGGCTTAGGCTGTTCGGATTAAAAAGAACGTCATGCTGACGACAGGAAGCATCTCGCTCGCATCATTGGAATTACTATCCCAATGGCGTGAGCGAAATGCCTCCTATCGTCAGCATGACGTTCTTACTTATCCTAAAATCAACTGCTTAATTAATTAGGAAAATCTGCGCCGTTGCCGATGTGGGCGTACTGCTCGATTTCCTGCTTTATCTGGGTGAATTTATCCAGCGCGCCCTTCACGGCCGCTTTGCCGAGGGGTAGGTGCACGGGCGGATTATCCATGCGCACGAGGTCGAACATGGCCTGAGCAGCGCGCTCGGGGTCGCCGGGCTGCTGGCCGCTGGCTTTCTGAATGTTGGCCAGGTTCTGGCCGGCCGTAGCTTTATAATCAGCGATTTTGGGCTCGATATAGGTAGCCGAGCGGCCGGCCCAGTCGGTGCGGAAGCCGCTGGGCTCCACGTTGGTCACCTTGATTCCGAGCGGCCCTATCTGCTGCGCCAGGCTCTCGCCAATGCCTTCGAGCGCAAACTTAGAGGCGTTGTAAATCCCTACCCCCGGAAAAGTTTTCAACCCGCCAATGCTGGTGACGTTGATAATGTGGCCGCTCCGGCGCTCGCGCAGGTGTGGCAGCACCGCCCGTAGCACCCGCAGCGGGCCAAACACATTTACATCGAACTGCCGCTGCACTTCCTCATCGGGCACTTCTTCGATGGGGCCTAGCGAGCCGTAGCCCGCGTTATTTACAATAACGTCGAGGTGGCCCAAGGCCTTGATGGCGTCGGCCACGGCCTTTTTTACGGCGGCCTCATCGGCCACGTCGGCCACCAGGCCGATGCCATTTTTACCGGCCTGGCTGGTAAACGCATCAGCCTGCTGCTGGTGGCGGAAGGTGGCGGCTACTTTATCGCCCTGGGCGAGGGCCAGTGTGGCCAGGTGCTTGCCGAAACCGGTGCTAACGCCGGTAATAAACCAATGCTTGGTCATGAAATTACGAGAATTGAAAAACGAAAAATGCTATGCCGTAAGACGCGTCCAGCGGGACGATTGTTTGGCTGCCGCCGGGCACTTAGCCTTTTTCGCGGCCCACGGCTACCGGTGCGGGCGCTACATTTGGCGTGAGCCAGCTCAAAATAAGTTGGTCATGGTCAAGATAATCAGCTTGTTAAAAATGAATCGCTTTCGTCCTCTCCTGCTGCTGGCCGCCTGCGGCGTGGCGCTGGGCTGCGCGCCCGCCCGCGTAGCCGCTCCCCCGACTGATACATTACCAGCAAAAGCTTTGCAGCCCGTGGGCCGCTTTCAAATCACCAGCGCGGGGCAGTTGGAGCTGATAAGCTCGGCAGTTCACTTCGGCTTCACTTTTGAGGGGAAGGAATGCCAGGTTTTCGCTTCCCTACCCGGCGGGCAGGGCCACAGCTACTTGCAATACGAGCTGGACGGCGCGTACCAGAAGCGCCTGCGGGTGGAAGGCAATTCGGCCGCGCCGCTGACCATCACGGCCCCCACGGCGGGCCGGCATACGGTGTGGATTTATAAAGCCACCGAGGCCAGCACCGGCCCCCTCAACATTGAAAAAATAACCGGCGCGAAGCTCAAAGCCCTACCCGCGCCCACCGGCCCGCTCATCGAGTTTATCGGTAACAGCATCACCTGCGGGGCCGCTTCCGACCCCTCGCTAGTGCCCTGCGGCACCGGCGAATACCACGACCAAACCAACGCCTACCAAGCCTACGGCCCCCGCGTGGCCCGCGCCCTCAACGTCAACTACATCCTGAGCAGCGTGAGTGGCATCGGGGCCTACCGCACCTGGAGCCAAAGCGGCCCCACCATGCCGCAGGTGTACGAGAAGTTTGATTTCCGGGCAGATAATCCCAAGCTCTGGGATTTTACCAAATACAAGCCTGCTATAGTAAGTATTGCGCTGGGTACCAACGACTTGAGCAATGGCGACGGCAAAACGCCCCGCCTAGCCTTCGATAGCGCCTCCTTCGTGAATAACTACGCCATGTTCGTGCGCTTGGTAAAAAGCAAGTACCCACAGGCGCGCATCGCGCTGCTGAACAGCCCGATGGTCACCGGCAACAACCGCGTAAAGCTGCAAAATTGCCTGACCGCGATAAAGACGGCTACCGATGCCTCCTACCCCACCGCCCCGCCCGTAGCGCTGTTTTTCTTCGAGCCCATGCAGACCCACGGCTGCGGCGGCCACCCCGACGTGTTGGACCACGCGGTGATGGCCAAAGAGCTAGAGCCGTTTTTCAAAAAGCTGCTTTAATAAACAAGATTAAGGGTTTTTAAAAAAAAGATACTTGCTTATACGGCAGTGAGTTACGCAGTTGCCCAAGCCTATTATTTAATACCGTCACAACTTTTTTTGTACTGCTAAATGAACTCCTTGTACTAGCTTAGCAAATTCTAGGACGTTCCAAGGCGCTTTTTGGTGAGTTTGGTGGGGATGTGCTTCATCGGCTCGTCGGGCCATGGGTGGCGCGGGTAGCGGCCTTTCAGGTCCTTGCGCACCTCAAAATAACCCTTTTCCCAGAAACTGCGCAGGTCGCGGGTGACTTGCGCCGGCCTCCCACCCGGCGACAGCAGGTGTAACAGCAGCGGCACCCTACCCCCCGCCACGGTGGGCGTCTCGGTGAGGCCGAATAATTCTTGCAGCTTCACGGCCAGCACCGGCGCGGCGGGGTCGGCGTAGTCGAGGCTGACGTGTGAGCCGCTGGGCACTTCGAGGTGGGTAGGGGCTAGGCGGTCCAGCTCCTGGCGCTGGGCCCAGCCGCCGGGCAGCCGCGCCAGGAGCGGCTCCAGCAGGTCGAGGCGCTGCACCTGGTCGAGGCTCTTGAGGCCAGTCAAGTGCGGCCCGAGCCAGGCCGGCAAATCAGCCAGCAGAGTAGCTTCATCGAAAGCCAGCCACTCGGCAGACGCCTCCCCAAAATGCCGCCGCAGAAACTCCAGCCGCTGCTGAAGCTGGCGGGCGGCGGGCGTCCAGCTCAGCTTATCCAGCCCTGCCTCCTGCAAATAGCTGAGTAGCGCCTGGGCCACCAACTCGGCATTAGGCTGGCCAATAACTTTTTCTTCGAGCAGCAGCGCGCCCAGGCGGCGCACGCGGCGGCCCGTCACGCGCTGGGTGGCGGGGTCGAAGCTAACTTCCTCGGTGGTAGTTATTTGCTCCGCAAAAGCCGTTTCCAATTCTTCGCGGTCGAGGGGTGCGGCCAGCGTGGCGCGGGGCGCGCCGGCCAGCCCGGCCAAGTGCGCCACCGCAAAAAACTCGGCCTGCGGGTCCACGTCCTCGGTGCGCAGACTCACGCGCTGGCCGGTGATGAGGCGCAGGCGGTCGGGAGCTTCGCGCTGGGCCAGGCGGTCGGGGTAGGCCAGCGCCGTGAGGAGGCCAATGGGTGAATGGGCGAAGGATTGAAGGAGTGAATGGCTTTTTGGGTGGCCCAGGCGGGCTTGCATGTGGCGGGCCACGTCGCGCACGCGCTGGAGCGTAGCGTGGTGCAGCGCCAGGCCGGCCATCGGTGCCCGGCCGCTGGCCAGCGCTTCGAGCCTGAGGCGCAGGTCGGGGGGTAGGGAGCGCGGGTCATGGGGCGTGGCCCAGCGCAGCAGGTCGCGCTCGGCCAGCAGGGCGGCCAGCGCGGCGGCGGCCGGGCCGTGGCCCAGCGCCGCGCCGCGCACCACGAGGTGGCCCAGGCGCGGGGGTAGGCCGAGCTTGGCTAATTGGCGGCCGTGGGCGGTAGGTTTTGAAAAGGAGTTAAGAGTTAAAAGTGAAGAGTTAAGAGTTAAAAACTCGGCCGCTCCCTCGCCTGTCAAATCCGCATTTTTAACTCTTAACTCTTCACTTTTAACTCTTAACTCTTCTTCCAGCGCCCCCAGCCTGACCAGCAGTTCCCGCGCCTGGGCCACGGCGGCGGCCGGCGGCGCGTCCAGCCAGCGCAAACTGCCGGGGTCCGGCGCGCCCCACAGGGCCAGCTCCAGCACCAGGCCGCTGAGGTCGGCGGTGTGAATTTCGGGCGGGCGGTGGGCGGGTAATTGGGGATGCTCGGCCTCGGTCCAGAGGCGGTAGCAGGTGCCGGGCGCGAGACGGCCGGCGCGGCCCCGGCGCTGGTCGGCGGCGGCGCGGGCCACGGGCACGGTTTCGAGCGAGGTGAAGCCCGTACGCGGCGCAAAGCGCGGCACCCGCGCAAAGCCCCCGTCAATCACCACCCGCACGCCCTCGATGGTGAGGCTGGTTTCGGCGATGCTGGTGGCCAGAATGACCTTGCGCCGGCCGGCCGGGGCGGGCTTCAGAGCCGCGTCTTGCGCTTCCAAAGGCAGCTCGCCGTGCAGCAAGTGCAGGTCGGTGCCGGGGGGTAGGGAGCCGTCGAGCTTGCGGGCCACGCGCTGCAAATCGGCCACGCCGGGCAGGAACACCAGCACGTCGCCTTCGTGGGCGGCCAGCGCCGCCCGCACCTGGCCGGGCACGGTCTCGGCCAGCCGCTCGCTGGGCTTGTTGGGCAGCGCGGCGGCCCGGCGCGGGTCGAGGTAAAGGGTTTCAATCGGAAACAAAAAGCCGGCGCTGCTCACCACCGGCGCGGGCAGCCACTGCCCCAGCCGCTGCGCCTCCAGCGTGGCCGACATCAGCACGATGCGCAGCTCGGGCCGCAGCACGGCCTGCGCATCGAGCGCCAGCGCCAAGCCCAGGTCGGCGTTCAGGCTGCGCTCGTGAAACTCATCAAACACCACGCAGGCCACGTCTTCCAGCGCCGGGTCGTCTTGTAGCATTCGGGTTAAGATACCTTCCGTAATAACTTCAATGCGCGTGGCGGCCGATACTTTACTGTCGAGGCGAACGCGGTAGCCCACGGTGCGGCCCACGGGCTCGCCCAGCAGCTGGGCTAGGCGGGCGGCGGCGGCGCGGGCGGCCAGCTGGCGCGGCTCCAACACCAGAATTTTCTGGTCGGCCGGCCGCCAGGTGGCGGCCAGCAGCGCCAGCGGTACCACCGTGGTTTTGCCCGCGCCGGGCGGCGCTTCCAGCACCGCCCGCGGGCTGGTTTCGAGGGCCGCCAGCAGCTCGGGCAGGGCAGCTACGACGGGTAAATCGGGTAGGGGGGGTAGGCGAAAGTCAGTGGACACCCGCCAAAATTACACCCGCCGCAAGCGCCACAAGTCCACGCTCACGTGGCCACCCGCGTGCAGCAGCGGTCGGCCCACGGGGGTAGGCAGGCCGTGGCCTTCCACCAAATCAGACTCATAGCTCAGCAGCTCGACCTCGTGCAACGGCCAGGAAGTATGCGCGATGCGGCCCCGGTAGAGCTTGTCGCCGCGCCCCGGCCCCATGCCACCGGCCGCGTACAGGCAGTAGCGCTCGGTAAGGAAAAACGGGAGGGAGCCGGGCTCGGCGGGGGGTAGGACGGCCCCTACCCGCCAGGTAGCGGCGAAGTGGCCCTCGGGCGCGCCGTTATGCACGCGGTGGCCGATGTAGTGCAGCTCGTCGGCGGCGGGCCGCTCCAGCTTGAGATGCGCGCGGAAGTAGGGCAAATGAAAAAACGTACGCGCCGCCCACACGGCCAGCGGGTTGCTGGCATCGAGCGAAAAAAACCATACGCCCGGCACGCCATCGAGGTGCACGTAGGTGCGCACGTTCAACTCCAGAAACTCGCGCACGCCGGGCACGGGCGGCGTCACGCGACTATGCACATCCCACATCCGAAAGGGTACCACCGCCAGCCAGGCCATGCCGTCGTGCAGGTCCACTGCCAGGCGGGGGGGTAGGAGGGGCTGAATCAGCTCGGCCGGCACCGGCCAGTGCATAAAGAGCAGGTCGCCCCATTCCTGGTGCATCAGCGGCCGGCCGGCGGGGCGCTCGCGCAGGGCCAGGCGGTCGGCAAGGGTAGGGGAGGGCATGGGGTAATGACTAATGACGAGTGACTAATGCACTGACGAGTAAAAAGAACGTCATGCTGACGAAGGAAGCATCTCTACCGCGTCACTAACTTCTAACGTTAGGATTACTTACGCAGTAGAGATGCTTCGACAAGCTCAGCATGACGTTCTTATTACTAATATCAATAAACCGGCACCGTCGAATCCACTTCGCGGCTCCAGGCATCAATACCACCCCTTAAGTTAAGCAGATTTTCGCGGCCCAGGCGGTGCTGCAAATAACCCAGCGTCTGCGCCGAGCGCACGCCGTGGTGGCAGATGAGCACTACCGGCCCTTCGGCGCGGATTTCGGAGGCGCGGCGCGGCACCTCGCCCAGCGGAATGAGCACGCTGCCCGCGATGCGGCAGTAGTCAAATTCCATTTCCTCGCGCACGTCCACGAGCTGAATATTCTCGCCGGCAACGAGGCGGGCGTGCAGGGCGGCGGGGGTCAGGTCGGGTAGCATCGGGGGCAAAAGTACCGCGCCCGGCTACCTTGCGCGGCTTTTCTGCCTGTGCCCTATGCTGCTATTTGCCTTCGCCAACCTGCCCGCCGACACTCTGGCCGCTGTGCGCGCCACCACCGGCTTGGAGTGGGCGGCCGTGCTCACGGGCTTCGTCTGCGTGTGGCTGGCGGCCCGCGAGTCGCTCTGGAACTTCCCGATTGCCATCGTCAGCTGCCTGCTCTACGTGCTGATTTACTACCGGCAGGGTCTGTATTCCGACAGCGGCTTGCAGGGGATTTTCATTGCCCTGAGCGCCTACGGCTGGTATGAGTGGCGCTTCGGTGGCCGGGGCCAGACGCCCCTGCCCGTGACCCACACGCCCCTGGCCGAGTGGGCGCTGGCCGCCGCCTTCGTGCTGGCCTACACCCTGGGCGCGGGCTACTACCTGGCCCACCACACCGACTCCACCTTCCCGCATTGGGATAGCTTCACCACCGGCACCAGCATTGCCGCGCAGTTTCTGCTCATGCGCAAGCGCCTGGAAAACTGGTGGCTCTGGCTGCTGGTAGATATTATCTACGTGCCCATTCTCTGGGCCAAACACCTGTATCCCACCAGCTTATTGTACGCCCTGTATCTGGGCCTGGCCGCCTACGGCTACTGGGAATGGCGGCGCGATATGCGGGGTAGGGCCGCGGCGGCCCAGTAGTTTTTTGGTATGCAACGCATTTCCCTCACCGGCCCCGAATCGGCGGGCAAGAGCACGCTGGCGGCGCAACTGGCTGCGCACTACGGCACCGTGTTCGTGCCCGAGTTTGCCCGCACGTATCTGAAAAAAAACGGTCCCGCCTACGCCCTCCCCGACCTCGAAGCCATCGCCCGCGGCCAGCTCGCGGCCGAAGACGCGGCGGCCACCCAGGCTAACGGCCTGCTTTTCTGCGATACCGATTTGCTGGTCATTAAAATCTGGGCCGAGAATGCCTTCGGCCGCTGCCCGGCCTGGGTTTTGGCCGAATTAGTAAAGCCACGCTACGCCCTTACCCTACTGCTGGCCCCCGACCTGCCCTGGCAGCCCGACCCCCTGCGCGAGCACCCCGACCCGGCGCAACGCTGGCATTTTTATGCTTTATATAAGGCTGAATTGCAGCGGCTAAGCTGGCCTTTCATAGAAATAAATGGCCCGTCTGCGCAACGCCTGGCGCAAGCCGTGGCGGCCGTGGATGTAGCGTAAGCTTTAGCTTGTGCGTAGTAGCAACTCCAGCCCAATCGCGGCAAGCTAAAGCTTACCCTACCCCCTCATGCCTACTCTGACTTCTGCCACCGCCCGCGTCGAAATTGCCCCGCACGGCGCGGAGCTGACCAGCTTCACCAGCCTTGCCACCGGCCTGGAATACATCTGGCAGGCCGACCCCGCGCAGTGGGGCCGCCACGCGCCGCTGCTGTTCCCCATCGTGGGCAAGCTGCCCGATGATACCTATTTGCTTGATGACGAAGCGTATAAGCTGCCGCAGCACGGCTTTGCTCGCGACCAGGAGTTTCAGCTCATCTTGCAGGACGCGCACAGCCTCACATTTCAGCTCATGGCCAGCGAAGCCAGCAAAACGGCCTACCCCTTCGAATTTGAGTTGCGCGTGCGCTACGAGCTGCGCGGCAGCGTGCTCACCGTGGGCTGGCACGTGCGCAACCCGGCCGCCGCGCCGCAGGCGCTGCTGTTCAGCGTCGGGGCGCACCCGGCGTTTCGGTGCCCGCTGCGGCCCGAAGCGGGCGAGCAATTTGCGGACTACGCCTTTCACTTTGACCACCCCGTGAGCTTAGATAGGCAGCTGCTGCGCGGCGGCCTGCGCACCGGCGAAACGGCACCCGTGCCCGCGCCGAACGCGGCCCTACCCCTCACCTATGAGCTGTTTGCCGACGACGCGCTGGTGTTCAGCCACTTCGACTTTACGCGCCTGACGTTGCAGAGAGCCAACAAAACCGGCCCCTTCGTGCGGATGCAGTTCAACGGCTTTCCCTACCTCGGCCTTTGGACCAAAGGCCCCGGCGCGGCTTTCGTCTGCATCGAACCCTGGCAGGGCGTGGCCCGCCCCGCCGGCCCGCCGCAGGAGCTGCGCGACAAGGAAGGCATTCTGACGCTGGAGCCCAGCCAGGAATTTGAAGCCAGCTATTCAATTGAGATAGGGTAGAAGCCAGTTGTCATTGCGAGCGAAGCGCGGCAATCGCACCTGAACGACCGGCGCGGGTATCGTTCGGGTGCGATTGTCGCGCTTCGCTCGCAATGACAAACGGTATTATTTCTGACTCAACTCACGCATCCACCGGGCGGCGGGGGCGGT
This sequence comes from Hymenobacter psoromatis, assembly GCA_001596155.1. Lineage (NCBI taxonomy): Bacteria > Pseudomonadati > Bacteroidota > Cytophagia > Cytophagales > Hymenobacteraceae > Hymenobacter > Hymenobacter psoromatis. The sequence continues at coordinate 3,861,946 of CP014771.1, forward strand.
TGTAGTCGGGCTCCCAATCGTTGATGGGGCGCGAGATACCGGGGGGTAGGTCGAGGTCGGGCAGGCCGGGCTCGTGGGGCTCGCCACCGCCGTCGTCATCGCCTGAGGAAGGGGGCGGCGGAGGCAGCGTCCGCCGCTTGGGCACGACCATAAACAGCGTAAACACCGCCAGCATAACCAGCGCAAACAATAGCTGATGCATAATACGGTAGAATAGAGCGACTAAGGGGCGGGAAAAAGCGTTGCGGCGGCCGGGCCGGGCGGGCTTACTGCCAACGCAAACGGTTGGCTTGGAGTTGCGCCGGCCCGGTCCGAAAGCTAAGTTAGCGGATGCCGGGGGAAAAGCAAAGGGCGGCGACCAGGCAAAAGATGAAAATCAGGCGAAGTGCGGGCGCGCCGTTAGGTGTATCTTTGCGACCTGTTTAGGGGTGCTGGCTCGGAGATAATCCTGGCCGGCTGAGATTACACCCATTGAACCGGAACCGGATAATGCCGGCGTCGGGAAAAACAATCCGCGAACGTTTCCGCCCTGGCCGCGACCCCTGTGGCCGGGGTGCGTTCTACCTTTTAGTTTTTTATTTAGTTGAAAACTACCCTTTTAGCGGGCGCGACGCTGCTGTCGCTGGCGGCCGCACCGGCGTGGGCGCAGGGCCCCGTGTCCGGCCTCATCTCCGATGCCCAAACCGGCGCGGCCCTGCCCGGTGCCACCGTGGTGCTGAGCGACGCCCCTACCCTGGGCGCGACCACCGATGCCGCCGGCCGCTTCCGGCTGCCCGCCGTGCCGGCCGGCCCGCACACGCTGCACGTGCGCTTCGTGGGCTACGAGGCTATCAGCCAGCCGCTTACTGGCCAGCCGGAAGCGCAGCAGCTTTCCCCGCTGGCGCTACAAGTGGCCCACAACCTCACGCCGGAGGCCGTGGTCACGGCCACCCGCGCCAACGAGCGCACCGCCACCACCTACCAGAACGTGAGCGGCGAGCAGCTGCAAGCCCGCAACTTTGGCCAGGACCTGCCCTACCTGCTCGACCAGACGCCGAGCGTGGTGACGACCTCCGACGCGGGCGCGGGGGTAGGGTACACGGCCCTGCGCATCCGGGGCACCGACGGCACCCGCATCAACGTGACCCTCAACGGGGTGCCGGTGAACGAGGCCGAGAGCCACGGCGTGTTTTTCGTGGATTTGCCCGATTTGGCTTCGTCCATTAAGAGCATTCAGGTGCAGCGCGGGGCGGGGCCCAGCACCAACGGCGCGGGCGCGTTCGGGGCCAGCCTGAACGTGGAAACCCTGGGTTTACGGTCCAAAGCCTACGCCGAAGTGAATAACTCGGCCGGCTCGTTCGGAACCTGGAAAAGCACCGTGGCGGCCGGTACGGGCCTGATAAACGGCCACTTCACGGTGGATGCGCGGGCCTCGCGCATCCAGAGCGAGGGCTACATTGACCGGGGCTGGTCGCGGCTCAGGTCGCTGTATTTGGCCGGCACGTATTCGGATGAAAAAACGCTGCTGCGGGCGCTCATCATCACCGGCTACGAAACAACCTACCAGGCGTGGTACGGGCTGGCCGACTCGTTATTAACCAAAAACCGGCGCTACAACGAGGCCGGCACCGACGCGGGCCAGCACCTGCCAGCGTATAAAAATCAGACGGATAATTACCAGCAGGATTATTATCAGCTCTTGATTTCGAGGCAGTTAAACTCCAAATTTAACCTAAGCGTGACGCCCTTCTGGACGCGCGGCGGCGGCTACTACGAGGAGTATAAGGCTAATCAGAACTTTGCCATGTACGGCATTTCGGGGCCGGTGTATCAGCCGCGCACGGGCGGCGGCTTCGACACGCTGACGACGACCGATGTTATCCGCCGCCGCTGGCTCAAGACTGACCTCTACGGCGCGACTTACGCGCTGCAAGGCACCTTCAATCAGTCATTTTTGCAAACTTTCACCGTGGGCGGCGCGGTGGTGGGCTACCGCGGCCAGCACTTCGATGAGCTGACCTGGGCGCAGCGCGGCAACAATATTCCCGAAACCGGCACGCCCTACTATTCGGAGCCTAACGCCCACAAGCTCGACGTGAATTCCTACGCCCGCGCTACCGTGACGCTGGCCGAAAACCTGTCGGCTTTCGGCGACGTGCAGTTTCGGCACGTGAGCTACGAGCTGTACGCGCCCGACGGCAGCCCCAACGGCGGCAAGAGCCAGCAAACCATCAACTTCAACTTCCTGAACCCCAAGGCGGGCCTGACTTACCAGGTGACGCCCGCCGTGGCCGCCTACGCCTCCTACGCCCTGGCCCAGCGCGAGCCTACCCGCACCGATTACACCGACACGCCCGCCAACCGCCGCCCGACCGCCGAAAAACTGCACAACGTGGAGCTGGGCCTGCGCCGCACCACCGGCGCGTTCCAGTGGTCGGCCAACTACTACCTGATGCTCTACCGCGACCAGCTCGTGCTGAGCGGCCACCTCGACGACGTGGGCAACCCCATCCACACCAACGTGCGCGACTCGTACCGCACCGGCATCGAGCTGCAAGCCGCCGCCCGCGTGGCGAAGGGCCTCACCTTTAGCCCCACGGCGACCATCAGCCGGAATAAAATCAATAATTACACCGACTACCTGACCGACTACGACACCAACGTCGAGCGTGGCACCACGTTCAAGCAAACCGATATTTCGTTTTCGCCCGCCCTCACCTTCGCCTACACCCTGGAATACGAGCTGCTGCCCGGCCTGCGCCTGGCCACGCTGGCCCGCTACGCCGGCCGCCAGTACCTCGACAACACGGCCACCGATAGCCGCAGCATTCCGGCCTACTACGTGCAGGACGTGCGCGCCCGCTACCTCTGGCACCCCACGGCGCTGGGCTTCCGCGAAATCGAGCTGGCCGCCGTGCTCAACAACGTGCTGGGAGCCACATTCGTGAATAACGGCTATACCTACGGATATATCAGCAGCGGGCAGGCGCAATACTATAATTATTTCTACCCGCAGGCCCGCCAGAATTTCCTGGCTTCGATTAATTTGCGGTGGTAATTTTCACGCCGCCGACCCGCTGCGTGACGAAATCCTGAGTTTGGAACTGCCCTTGGGTCTGGTATTCGCGTAGGGCGGGGGTAGGGAAGCCCGTTTCCCATAAGACTACAATACCAACCAAGCCCGGCCGCCCAACGCGGCCGGGCTTTTTGCGGCCCGAACCAGCCAGCTAAGCCGCGCTCTATCTTTGCGGATATAACGGCGGCGCGCTGCGGCCGGCTTCGTGCCTGATGTTGAGCTTACTTTTTGCCTGGTTGCTGGCTGGCTGGCTGCCCGCTACGTCTGCGCCTACCCCTCCCGCCGCGCCCGGCCTTACTATCGCTGCCGCCGCCGATTTGAAATACGCCCTGGATTCGCTGGTGACGATTTTCAACCGCCAGCAGCCAGCGGCTAAAGTCACGGTCGTGTACGGCTCGTCGGGCAAATTTTACGAGCAGCTGCGCCACGATGCGCCGTTCGATATGTTCTTCTCGGCTGATAGCGACTACCCCCGGCGCTTGCAGCAAGCCGGGCTCACGGCCGGCGCGCCCCGGCCCTACGCCCTGGGCCGCCTCGTGCTGTGGAGCAAGAAGCTGAACCCTAGCGTAAAAGGAATGAATACGTTGCTCGACCCGCGGGTGCAACACGTCGCCATCGCCAACCCCGCCCACGCGCCCTACGGCCGCCTCGCTGAAGAAGTGCTGCGCCACTATAAACTCTTCGACCAAATAAAGCCTAAGCTGGTGCTGGGCGAAAATATCGGCCAGGCCGCCCAATACGCCGCCACCGGCGCGGCCGACGCGGGCCTGCTGGCCTACGCGCTGGCCCTCAGCCCTGAGCTGCGCCGGGCGGGCCGGTTCTACCTCATTCCGGCCAGCGCGCATTCGCCCTTGCAGCAAAGTTTCGTGGTGCTGAAGCGCGCCGGCGGCAACCCCACGGCCGCCGCGTTCGCGGCGTTTATGGCCACTCCGGCGGCCCGGCAGGCGCTGAAAAAGTACGGGTTTGGGCTGTGAAAAAACCGTCTGTCATTGCGAGCCTGCGAAGCAATCTTTCCTGGTCGTTCGCATCGTCGAATTTGCTATCCCTAACGGAAGGAAAGATTGCTTCGCAAGCTCGCAATGACAGACGGCACTAATCCTCAACTCCTAATCCCTACCCCCTTGCCTTCCGACTACTGGCAAACCTTGCGCCTGACGCTGGCACTGGCGGCCTGCACCACGGTGCTGCTGCTGGGGCTGGGCCTGCCGCTGGCCTACGGGCTGGCGCGCAGCCGCTCGCGCCTCAAGCCGCTGCTGGAAGCGGTGGTGAGCCTGCCGCTGGTGCTGCCGCCCACAGTCATTGGATTTTACTTGCTGCTGGCGTTCAGCGACGACACGGGGGTAGGGCGGTTTTTGATTAACCGGCTGGGGCTGAGTTTGAACTTCACGTTTGCCGGCATTTTGATGGGGTCACTGGTATATAGCTTGCCTTTTATGGTGCAGCCGTTGCAGGCGGGGTTTCAGCAGCTGCCGCGCGCGCTGGCCGAGGCGGCGGCCACGCTGGGCAAATCGCGCTTTACGACCCTTTGGCGGGTGCTGCTGCCCAATATGCGACCCGCGCTGCTCAGCGGCGCGGTGCTCACTTTTGCCCACACGCTGGGCGAATTTGGGGTGGTGCTGCTGATTGGCGGCAACCTGCCAGGCCGCACGCGCGTGGCTTCCATCGCTATTTATGATGAGGTCGAGAGCCAGCACTACGGCCAGGCCAACGCCTATGCGCTCACGCTGGTAGTGGTAGCTTTCAGCATTCTGGCGGCGCTCTACTGGTTTAGCCGGCGGGACGCCCGCCCGTCGTAATTCGCCCGTGCTCGATTTCCACCTGACCAAAGCGCTGCACACCGCCGCCGGCCCGCGCACCCTCGACGTGGCCCTGGCCCTACCCCCCGGCGAGCTGCTGGCCGTGACCGGCTCCTCGGGCGCGGGCAAAACCACGCTGCTGCGCCTGTTGGCCGGCCTCGACCGGCCCGACGCGGGCTTCGTGCGTTTTGGTAAGCAAACGTGGTTTGATGCCGCCGCTCGCCAGTGGCTACCGCCGCAGCGCCGCCCGCTGGGCTTCGTGTTTCAGGATTACGCGCTGTTCCCAAACATGACGGTGCGCGAAAACCTGGCTTTCGCCGCTGAAGGTCAGGCTGATAAAAAGAAAATTATCAGCGAATTATTGGAATTGCTGGAATTAACCGAGCTGGCCGACCGGCGGCCGGCCGTGCTCTCGGGCGGCCAGCAGCAGCGGGTGGCGCTGGCCCGCGCCCTGGCCCGCCGCCCGCGCCTGCTGCTGCTCGATGAGCCCCTTTCGGCCCTCGACCTGCCTACCCGCCAGCGCCTGCGGCACGCCCTGGCCGAGGTGCACCGGCGCTTTGAGTTGACGACTATTCTCGTCAGCCACGACCCGGCCGAAATCGCGCAGCTCGCCCACCGCGTGCTGACCCTGGACCTGGGCCAGGTGCGGGGGGTAGGGCCGCCCGCCGCGCCGCCTACCCCCGCCACGGTGGCCGGCCGCGTGCTGGCCATGCTGCCCGGTGGTCGGCTACGGGTGCGGCTGCCAGGCGGCGCGGAAATTGAGATAAGTGGGGCGGCCGGGGTAGGCGAGGAAATTATCCTGGCAGTGGAGGTAGTGCGCCCGTCGTGAGTCCGTCAGCGACGGAGCCAGGCGCGCGGGAATTATTTCGGGCGCGGGCTCGTAGCTCCGGTGCCTTCTTTTGGCGAAGTACCTTTGCCTGAATCCTATCCCTACCCCCGCCCATGTCCTCCATCGCCGACGTTCTCAGTCCCGAAGCCAAAGCCCACACCGCCCAGAAAGGCAGTACCAACGCTAACGGTTTCACCGATTATTTTGACCTCGACGGTCTGCTGACCGAGGAAAACATCCTCGTGCGCCAGAGCATCCGCGATTTTGTCAAGAAGGAGATTTCGCCCAATATCGAGCAGTGGGCGCAGCAGGCGCATTTCCCGTCCGAAATCGTGCGCAAGTTTGGCGAGGTGGGCGCGTTTGGCCCCACCATCCCGGCCGAGTACGGCGGCGGCGGCCTGGACTACATCAGCTACGGCCTGATTATGCAGGAGATTGAGCGCGGCGACTCCGGGATGCGCTCCACGGCCTCGGTGCAGGGCTCGCTGGTGATGTTTCCAATTTATGCCTACGGCTCGGAGGCGCAGCGCCAGAAGTTTCTGCCCCGGCTGGCCAGCGGCGAGTGGCTCGGCTGCTTCGGCCTCACCGAGCCCGACCACGGCTCGAACCCCGGCGGCATGACCACCAATATCAAGGATATGGGCGACCATTATATCCTGAACGGTGCAAAGCTCTGGATATCGAATTCGCCCGAGTGCCAGGTGGCCGTGGTGTGGGCCAAAAACGAGCAGGGCCGCATCAAAGGCGTGCTCGTGGAGCGCGGCATGGCCGGCTTCACTACCCCCGAAATCCACAACAAATGGAGCCTGCGCGCCAGCATCACCGGCGAGCTGGTGTTCGATAACGTCATCATTCCGAAAAAGAATATTCTGCCCAATATCGAAGGCTTGAAAGGCCCACTAAGCTGCCTCGATTCGGCGCGTTTCGGCATCGCGTGGGGAGCCATCGGCGCGGCCATCGACTGCTACGAATCGGCCCTGAAGTACAGCCTGGAGCGCGAGCAGTTCGGCAAGCCCATTGCCGCTTTCCAACTCCAGCAAAAGAAGCTGGCCGAGATGATTACCGACATCACCAAGGCGCAGCTATTAGCTTGGCGCTTAGGGGTTTTGAAAAATGAAGGTAAAGCCACCAGCGCCCAAATTTCAATGGCCAAGCGCAACTCGGTCGAAATGGCCCTGCGCGTAGCCCGCGAGGCCCGCCAGATTCACGGCGGCATGGGCATCACCGGCGAGTACCCCATCATGCGCCACATGATGAACCTGGAATCGGTGATTACCTACGAAGGCACGCACGATATTCACCTGCTCATTACGGGCGCGGATATTACGGGTATTCAGGCGTTTAAGTAAGCATTAGTCGTTTTATTCTTGAAAAATAAGTCAAGCTATGTCTGCCCCCGATTCCTTGCATTACCTCACTGACGCCAGCGGTAAGCCCGAAGCCGTGGTACTACCCATTGCCGATTGGCTGGAGCTGAAGCACTACTACCGCCAGCTGCAAGGCCGCGAGCTGGTGCTCAAAGGGCTAAGTGATGCGCTACGCGAAGTGCCGGAGATTATGGCCGGCCGCCAACCCCAAATCACGTTGACCGATTTTCTAGCTGATTACTGATGCCGTTGGTCCTGCTCGTTACCACCGCCAACTTTCGCCGCGAAGCCAAACCTTGTGCTTAAGAAGTACCACTCACTCAAGCCCGAATTGGACTGGTTGGTGAAGGTATTAGAAGAGGATTCTACCCACGGTGAACCGCTAGGACAGGACTGCTACAAGGTTCGCATCGCCATTGCCAGCAAAGGCCGCGGTAAAAGCGGCGGGGCGCGCATCATTACGTATTGCCGCGTGGTAGCTAGTGATACGCAGGTAGTGAAGCTATTCTTACTATCAATTTACGACAAGTCAGAAACTGCTTCGATTGGCCGGGACGAACTAGCGCGTTTGCGGTGGGAAACGGATGAAGAATAATCCTTTGGCCGCACAACTTCGGCTCTAGAGCGTGAGGACAATTATCGAAGCCAATCTATGGCTGCTGCCATATGCCAAAAAGCCAGAAACGAAACAACGGTTTTTTCATAGCGCGTTGCCAGTCGTCGGTATTGCTTGAGGCGACCGAAAAACCGCTCTATTTTGTTGCGGTCGCGGTAGGTTTCTTCGTCTATCGAGGCTGGCTCCAGTCGGTTGGGACGGTTCGGAATGACCGCCTCGATGCCCTGTTGGGCGCAATAAGCGCGGGTTTCATCGCTATCATAAGCCGTGTCAGCCAGTACTTTACCCGGTGCCAAGTCCGCCAGTAGTGGCAGGGCCTGCGGGCTATCACCGGCCTGGCCTTCAGTGGCTATCAGGCGCACGGCGTTGCCTAAGGCGTCGACGCAGCCGTGGATTTTGGTGCCGATGCCGCCCCGGCTGCGGCCCAGGCACTCGGTAACGGGGTCGCTTTTTTTTGGCCAGCCGAATGCTGGTGGGCCCGCACGACTGTCGAATCGAGCATGACCCAGTCCAAATCCGGCGTTTTGACGGCCTCAAATAAGCGGAGCCAGACCCCTTTTTGGGCTAATCGGCGAAAGCGTTTGCAAACGGAATTGGTCTTGCCAAAGCGTTCAGGCAAGTCGGCCCACGGACAGCCGGTACGCGCAATCCAGAGTACAGCGTTGAAAAACAAGCGATTATCTGTAGCCGTCACGCCACAATCGGTGGCTTTGCCGGAAAGGTGAGGGGCGACCAAGGCCCAAGTGGCATCGGAAACTTCGTGACGGCGCATAAATCAGAAATTAACAACAAAGATATATTAACCGGCGTTATTGTCCTCACGCCCTAATAATACAGTGTGGTTCTACTAATCTTTTTTATTAAAACTATCCAGCATAAAAAAACATAGTAAGAAAAGAACGTTAAGCATTATCAAAGCTATAGTACTTTCAAGTGCGAGAGCGGCTAAATTGAAAACTATCCAGAGTATAAAGTATTTCATAGGGCTAAGCATAAGAAAATTCTTCCTTGATAGGCGAGGCTTTTATATTTTAGGAAAAGAATCCTCTGGTCGCTCTATTGACCCACCCTCATAATAAACTTCTTTAACTGAAACGGCTGTGTTACTGGTTGGTACGGGGAATTTAACTGCCTTTGTCTTTCCTGGTAAAATCGAAATTTTAATTTTATTCTCATAGCTACTTCCATAATCTTTTGGAAACACCTCAAATTGTAACCCTATAATTTTAGCGCGATTTTTGGGATTTATGATATTTGCTTCATATACATAATTTAGATTTTTATCTGTTCTTACAGTTCCAAATCCATCGATGTGTGGTGTGTTTTTAAACCAAGCATCTTGACGTTTGTCTAAATCTTCTTTTGCTATAGAATCAGCTTGGATTTGTGCTCGATTCTGCTCAGTTTGTGCTTTACTACTATCAACTACCTCGGAGCTGCACCCAGTCATAATGAGTGTTGCTGTGTAAAACAGAAGCTTTTTCATAGTCTCAAACATACAAAAAAGAGGCCGATAGCTCGCCGTTTTTCTTACCCAGCCAATATTGCTGCCGCACGGTGCTTACTTCATGCTGCGGCCCGAAGCGATAACGCAGCTTCACGTCCAGGTCTTCATCAAGCAGCCTCATGGCGAGCCATTAACGCGGCGAAGTCAATTTGAGCCGGCTCTACGTGTAAGTAGTCGGGAATTAAAATTTTAGCAGCGAGTTGAATAACCCCCTCGGCCTGTGCGCGACTTACGCTGTGAAATCCCTCCAGAAACTCGGCCAACGAGTCGCCGCTTGCCAGGTAGTCGAACAAGGTTTGAATAGAAACCTGCGTACCCGTAAAAACCGGTGTGCCGCCCGTTATTTCCGGGTCGATGGTGATGAGGTCGGTGCGTAGCATACGGCAAGATACAAAGGCCGCCGGGCACTTAGCACCGCTCCAGCAGGTACACCGTTTCGGTGGTGGTGCCCACGCCCACCGTGCTTTGCGCCATGCTTACTACCCGCCAGCCATGCGCCCGGAACTTATTGATGGTCAGAATTCCGCCTGGTGCAGGGCTACGCCGGCGGCAGTGCTGTAGCGCTCGGCCCCAATCTTAATGGCCGGCAGGTGCTGCACCTGTTGCTGGCCGTCGGGTTGAATAATAGTAATTTTCGGGACGGAAGAAGTGGTGCCTGGCTGGCCGCTGCCCACTACCATCAGGTAGCCGTCGGGGTTCGCACTAGTAGGGTAAAAGGCCGAGGAGCCAGCCGCAACCAGGCTGAGGACACTAAATAAGAAGATTTTTTTCATGCGCGTAAAAATGAATTTATAATAAAAAAATATAACGTGAAAAGATTACTCACAGCCCGCCAACGCCTTGCTCGATTCTGCCGGGTGGCATAAGATACCCTTTTTTTTCCTCCACTTATGGCTGTTTAGCGCGATTCCCAGCTCAACGCAGCAGGTGGCAACCTGAAAGCATTAAAGCTCACCAAATTTCATCAAATCCCAAACAAAAACGCCGCCCCACCAACTACCAGTCGGCGGGGCGGCGTTGCGTATAAGACGCACTGCATCAGCCCATAAGGCGGGCGTCCAGGCTGCGAAACTGGATAACTGGCTGCCAGTCGGCAGGGTAGGCCAGCGCGCCGGGGTGGCCCGGAATCAGGCCAAAGTTTTGCACGGTCCACTGGGCAGCGGGGTAGCCATTGGCGGCGGGCCTAAGGTCCTCATCGCCGAGGCCGAGGCCGCTGGCTTTAGCCCGCGCTTCGAGCTGCGTCCAGATGTGGTAGAAGGCTAGCTGCGGTTCACGGCTCAGGGCCAGCAGGCGCCGCTCGGGGTCGCTGAAGCGCTGGGCGGCTACGTCGGCAAAGTCAAAATCGGGTATCAGCTGCTCCAGGTCGATGCCGATTTCGCGGGCGGCCAGCGCCACCACCACCCAGTTGCCCGAGTGCGCCACGTTGAAATGAACGCCGGCCGGCTCGGCCAGCCGGGGCTTGCCGTAGCTGCCAGTTTGCAGGGCAATGGTAGCCGGCGGCTGCCCCAGGCGCTGCCCCAGCAGGTAGCGCAGGCAGGCGCGCCCCACCCGGAAGCGCAGTTGGTCGGCGGGGCGGACATAGCGCGCCGCGTGCAGCTGCTCGGCGGGCGTCAGCAGGGCATTCAGGGTGTCCTCACGCTCGGCAAAATCGGCCACCGCGAGGCGATAAACCACCAGGGTATTAGCCAGCTGCGGGGCCAGGTAGCCAGCATGCACGCTGCTGGAAGAGAGGGGGGTAGGGGGTAGTGGTATCATCAAATTAGCGAGCGGCGGCGTCTAAGCGGGCTTGTAAAACAATAGCAAATTCCTGGTCGTGGGGCGGGGCAAACATGTAGCTGTGCTCGCCGGGCATCTCGTGAATGGTGATGCCCTCTAGCGCGAGTGGCTGCCAGCCCAGGAACTCAAAATCAGGCATGTAGAAGGTGCGGTGGCTGGCCCGAAACAGCTCAATGGCCACGGGGGCCGGCACTAAAGAATAGCGGCGCCAGGCCAGCTCGTTCATCCAGTCGACCAGGGGGGGGTAGCCAAAATTGGGCTGCCACTTACCCTTCAATCCCCACCGGCCCAATAGCCCACCCAACTTAAACCACATTTGCTCGCGCTGGTAGGCGATGGTGTGGCCGGGTTGTTTGGCCAGCCGCCCCAGCGTATATACAACTTTCTTAAGCGTTATTAAGCCATTACTAGCCAAGCGCTTCAGAGGTGGTAAATGATAGTTGGACTGATAAGCATAGGTGTCGAACATGGCCAGGAACCGCACTTCCTTGCCCATCGCCAGCAGCTGCCTGGCCATTTCGAAGGCAATGAGGCCGCCGAACGAGAAGCCGGCCAATGCATAAGGCCCATCAGGGTTTTGCGCCTGAATGGCCGCCAGGTAGTGCGCGGCCATGTCCTCGATGCGGTCCAGCGGCTTATCCAAGCCATTCAGGCCCCGCGCCTGCAAACCGTAGATGGGCTGCTCGGTGTCCATATTCCGAGCCAGCGCGTTGAATAGCAGCACGTTCATGCCCGCGCCGTGCACGATGTAGAGGGGTGTTTTGCTGCCCTTGGGCTTTATCGGCACCAGCGAGTCCCAGGTAATGGCCTTGCTATTGTCGCGCTGCATCAGCAGGGCCAGCGCGGCCACGGTGGGGTGGGTGAAAAGCGCCGCCAGGGGTAGGCGCTTGCCAGTCACTTTTTCGAGGCGCGCCATCACCTGCACGGCAATGAGCGAATGGCCGCCGAGGTCAAAAAAGTCGTCAAAAACGCCGACTTCGCTGATTTTCAAGGCCTCGCGCCAGCTGTCGGCCACCAGATGCTCCACGGTGGTGCGCGGCGCCACGAAGCCCACGGCGGCCGTAATGGTGGCCGCCGGCGCGGCGCGCAGCCGCAGGGCCGGGCGGTTGGTCTTGCCGTTGGGCAGCAGGGGTAGGGCGTCGAGCACGATAAACTCGCTCGGTACCAGGTGGGTAGGCAAATGCGCATGCAGTGCCAGCTGCCAGCTGGCGCGCCGGGCCGCCAGCGCCTCGGAAGCAGCCGGGCCATCGAGCACCAGGTACGCCACCAGGCGCTCGTCGCCGGCGGTGCGCTCCTGCGCCACCACCACCGCCTGCCGGATGCCGTCGAGGCGGGTGAGGTGGGCCTCAATCTCGCCGGGCTCGATGCGGTGGCCGCGCAGCTTCAGCTGCTCGTCGAGGCGGCCTTGCAGCTGCACTTCACCGTTGGCGAGCAGCACGGCCGCGTCGCCGGTGCGGTACATGGTAGCCCCGGTAACGGAGGTAAAAGGGTCGGCCACAAAGCGTTCGGCCGTGAGAGTGGGCCGCTGCCAGTAGCCGCGCGCCACGCCCACACCGCCGATGTAGAGTTCGCCGGCCGTGCCGGGCGCCACGGGCTCGCCCTGCGCATCCAGCACGTAAAGCTGCGTGTTGGCAATGGGCCGGCCCACGGTAATAACCGCCGCACCGGGCTCGATACGCTGCACCGCCGACCAGATGGTAGTTTCCGTGGGGCCATACATGTTCCACAGCGCCAGGCACTTGGCCTGAAGACTGCGGGCCAGGGCGAGGGGTAGGGGCTCGCCGCCGCACAGAGCCACCAGCGGCAGGGGCTTTTCCCAGCCGGCGGCCAGCAGCAGCTGCCAGGTCGAGGGCGTGGCCTGCAACATCGTAATCTGCTCGGCTTCGAGCAGGTGCAGCAAGGCGCGCCCGTCGCGGGCCGAGTAGGCATCGGCCAGCACCACGGTAGCGCCACTTACCAACGGCAGAAATAATTCCAGCCCGGCAATATCAAACGAAATAGTCGTGATGGCCAGTAGCTTATCGGCTGCCGTAATACCGGGCGCTTGCTGCATGCTGGTCAGGAAATTGACCACGTTGCGGTGCGTGATGGCCACGCCCTTGGGCTGGCCCGTTGAGCCCGACGTGTAGAGCACGTAGCACAGGCTGTCGGGGCTGGCAAGGGGGGTAGGGGCCGCGCCCGCCCGCGTGGCGGCTTCGGCGAGCGCCTCGTCCAGCAGCAGCCGGGGCGGGCCACCGGCCAGGGAAGGCAGGCCGCCCGCCGAAGTCAGCAGCAGGCGGGCTTCCGAGTCGCTTAGCATAAATTCCAGGCGCTCCGACGGATATGCCGGGTCGAGAGGCAGGTAGGCCGCGCCGCACTTGAGCACCGCCAGCAGCGCCACGAGCAGGCTGGGCACGCGCTCCAGCGCCACGGCCACGATGTCGCCGGGCTGTAGCCGGGGCTGCAAATAGGCGGCCAGCTGGTCAGCCTGGCGGTCCAGTTCGGCATACGACAGCTCGGCCTCCCCAAGCTTGATGGCGGTTTTGGCAGGAGTGGCCAGCGCCTGGGCCGTGAGGAGGGCCGGCAGCGTGGCCGTGGCGGGGTAGGGCGCTTGGGTGGCGTTCAGCCGCTGGTAGGCTTCGGGCAGGGTAGGCGCGGCCAGGCGCAGGTCGGCGAGCGGCGTGGCCGGCTTGGCGATAATCTGCTCGGCCAGGCGCGTGAAGCCGGCCAGCAGCCGCTCGATGCGCTCGGGCCGGAACAGGGCCACGTTGTACGAGCATTCCAGCACCAGGTGGTTGCCTGTTCCGCTGGCATTCAGCGACAATTCAAAATTCTCGAAAGCCCGCGGGTTGCTGACCAGCTCGTGCGTGAGACCCGCAAACGCTACCCCCTCATCGAAGCCCAGGTCCACGTTGAACAGCACGGCCACCAGCGGCAGGTGCCCGGCCTCGCGCCGCAGCGGCAGCTGGGTCAGCAGGTGGCCAAAGGTGAGTTGCTGGTGCTCCAGGGCATCAAACAACTCCGTTTTGCGGGTGCGCAGGTAATCGTCGAAGTGGCTGGGGCCGCTGGGCCGGCTGCGCAGGGGCAGCAGGTTCACGCAGTGGCCCACCACCGTGCCCAGGCCGGTGGCCGACTGCCCGGCCGCCGGCAGGCCCACCACCAGGTCGTCTTGCCCGGTCAGCTTGTGCAGCAGCACTTCAAACACCGCCAGCAGCGTGGTCACGAAGCTGGTGCCCGCCCGCCGGCCCACCGTGCGCAGGCCCGCCACCAGGGCCGGGTCGAGGGAGTAGTCGAGGCGCTGACTTTGGTAGGTGCGCTCGGCAGTGCGCTCAAAATCAGTGGGTAAGCGCAGCGTCGGGGCACCGTCGCGGAACACCGCCTGCCAGTATTGCTCGGTCTGGCGGTAGGCGGCGCTGGCCTGAAAATCGATTTCCTGCTCGGCATACTGGCTGAAGGGCGTGGCAGCCGGCATCCCCGGCTCCCTACCCCCCACCGCCGCCGAGTACAGCTGCCCCAGGTCTTGCAGCAGCACGCCCAGCGACCACCCATCGCAGATAATGTGGTGGGCCGTGAGGGTAAAATGAAATTCGCCATCGGCTAATTTCAGCAGGCTAGCCTGCCACAGCGGCCCCCGCACCAGGTCAAACACGTGCTGCGCCTGCTGGGCCGCGTAGTAGCTCAGCGCCCGCGCCCTCCAGTCAGTGCCGGGCTTGGCGGTGGCCGCGAGGTCCACGTGTGCCAGGTCCACGGCCAGCTCTTTCGCCACGCACAGCACCGCGCCATCGGCGTTGCACGTGGCGCGCAGGGCCTCGTGGCGCTGGGGCAGCGCCGCCAGTGCCGCCCGCAGCGCCGCTACCTCCAGTGCGCCGCGCAGGCGCAGCGATACCGATTCGTTATAGGCCCGGCTGGCGTCGTCGCCCCCGAGCTGGCAGGCCAGCCATATTTCAGCCTGCGATGCCGTGAGCGGCACCAGCAAGGCAATTTCGGCTTGGGCAAAAGGGTCAAAGTCAACCGCCTGAACAGGCGGCGAAAGAACAGTGGCAGCCATACTAAATCAGGCTTGAGAAAGTTGCACGTACCGCCCCGGCCGCACGGGGTCGCTCATAAACCAGGCGGGGTTGCCGGCGGCATCGCGGCCCAGCCGCGCGCCCGGCGCGGGCGGGCGGTTCAAGGACTGGAGGGCCGTTGGGGATTCCTCAGTGGGCTTGGGCGGGGTGGTGGGGGGTAGGAAGTCGTCGGCCAGCTCGGCCAGGCTATCCGCAAAGGCCGTCACTATCAGCTGCACGTCGGCCGCCGAGTGGGCTTCGGTGAGAAAACACGGGAAATTGTCCCAGATATGCACGCCCTTCTCGCGCATCAGCGTGAATAATAAGGTACTATACGGTAATTCGGCAGTAAACCTGATTTTCCAAAGTGAGCCAAAGTACACGACTTCCAATGGCACCTGGCGCTGCCGGGCGGCCGAGTTTAAGTCAGCGGCCAGGCGCGCCGTCTGGGCGTTCAGCTGCTCCTGCAAGGCGGGACCCACCGTTTTCAGGTGGCGCAACGAGGCGTGGGCCGCCGCCAGCGCCAGCGGGTGGCGCACAAACGTGCCCGCGAAATACGTCACGCCCACCTCGGGCACCGAGCGGTCGCCGTACTGCCAGAAGCCGCCGTCGAGCGCATCCATAAAGGCACTGCTGCCCGTGATGGCCCCAATGGGCAGCCCGCCACCAATGACTTTGCCGTAGGTGGCCAGGTCGGCGCGCACGCCGAACGCGGCCTGCGCGCCACCCTGGTGCAGCCGGAAGCCGGTAATAATCTCGTCAAAAATGAGGGCCGTGCCCGCGGCGGCCGTCACGCGGCGCAGCTCACGCAGGAACGCGACGGGCTGAAAATCGGGTCGGCGGCTCTGCACCGGCTCCACCAACACGGCGGCCAGCTCGTGGGCCCGCTCCGCGATAATGCGCAGACTCTCGTCGGTGCCATAGTCCAGGATGAGCATGTTTTGCACCGCCTCGGGCATAATGCCGGATGCCGCTGGTCGGGTCTGCAACTGCTTGGTGCCCCGCACAATGCCCTCGTCATTAATGCCGTGGTACGAACCCGTGAAGGCCACCACCAGCGAGCGGCCCGTGACGGTGCGCGCCACGCGCAGCGCCCCCAGCACGGCCTCCGAGCCCGTGTTGCAGAGGGCCGCCCGCTGGTGGCCCGTCAGCTCACAAAGCAGCCGGCACACCTCGCCGGCCAGCGCGTGCTGCGGGCCCACTTCGTAGCCGCGCTCAATCTGCGCGTGCAGGGCAGTTTTAATAAATTCGGGCTGGTGGCCAAACATCGACGAGCCGAAGCCATTGAGCGCGTCCACGTACTCGTTGCCATCTAAATCCCAAAGCCGGCTGCCCGCCGAGCGGTCCACCACCAGCGGGTAAGTCAGCTCCTTGAGCAGCGGCGTGAAGCCCGACACCACGCGCGGGTCGGCCATATGCGGCCGGTGCTCCTGGGCGTAGGCCTTGCTGGCGGCCGTTTTCTGGGTGTAGCGCCGGGTAAATTGGTTGAGAAATTCCTGCTGCCGGGGCGTGAGCAGGGCCGCCACCTGCCGCTCGATGCGCGCCGTGGCCCCAAAAGGCTTGGCGTGCTCCACGGCCTCGGCCGCCGTCAGGGCCGGCTTCGGCGCAGCGGGGGGGGGTAGGGCCGGGGCGGCGGGCGGCAGCACCGCGCTGCTTGGGGTCATGCTACCCGTGCCTTGCAATAGAGCCACTTGCCGCGTCAGCAACTGCAGCTGCGCGGCCAGCAGGCCCAGCGCCGAGTCGGCGGCCGGCTCGGCGAAGGGGGGTAGGGCGGCGGCTGGTGGAGCAGTGGCGGGCGCGGCCGAATGCGTCGGTTGCGGGGCGGCCTCGGCGGGCAATTGCGCGTCGAGGTAGGCGGCCAGGGCGGCGGGCGTGGCCAGCGTTTCGTTTAGCTGCCGGAAGGTGATGGGCACGTTGAACGCCTTCTTGAGCGTGAGCGCCAGCTGCGTAAGCAGCAGCGAATCGAGGCCCAATTCCAGGAAGCTCTGACTGGCCTGCTCGGCCGTCACGTCCACATCAGCAGCATTAGCCAGGACGGCCAGTATTTTTTGTAGCAGTAAAGTTTGACGCATAGGATGGACAGGTAGAAGCGGAGGAGGCAGAGGAGGAGTAATTTCAGCCGGAGCCGGGGCAGCCGTGGCAGTAGTTACCGGAGTAGTAATGGCCGGCTGCGCCGGCTCTAGCCAGCAGCGCTGGCGGTCGAAGCAGTAGCCCGGCAGCCGCAGCTTCTGCCGCGGCTGGCCCGCGTAAAAAGCGTGCCAATCGGGTTCCAGGCCACGCAGCCAGACCTGGCCGAGGGTATTTAAAATGGCTTGATAATCAGTCTGCCCGCTATTGGCCACCGGCAAGCTGGCCAGCGCGCTGTGCGCCGCGCCGCCGGCCGGCCGGGCCAGCGCCGTGAGCGTGGTGCCCGGCCCCACCTCCAGCAGCAGCGGGCTGGGCTCGGCCAGCAGGGTAGCCAGCGCCGCCGCGAACTGCACGGGCTGCCGCAGCTGCGCGGCCCAGTAGGCCGGGTCAGTGGCCTGCGCGGCCGTCAGCCAGGTGCCCGTCACGGTCGAAACGATGGGCACTTGCGGGGCCGCCAGCGGCACCTGCGCCACCACTTCCGCAAAGGCAGCCACCGCCGGCTCCAGCTGCCGCGAGTGAAAAGCGTGGCTGGTGGCTAGCACGCGGCAAGGAATATTTTGCGCCGCCAGCACGTCGGCAAAGGCGGCGATGTCTGCGGCGGTGCCCGCCACCACTACGGCCTTGGGACCATTCACGGCGGCCACGTCCAGGTTGGGGGGTAGCAAGTCGGCCACTTGAGCAGCGCTGGCGCGCACGGCCAGCATCTGGCCCGCGGGCAGCTCGCTCACCAGCCGGCCGCGCGCGGCCACCAGCCGCAGGGCATCGGGCAGGGTGAACACGCCCGCCAGGCAGGCCGCCACCAGCTCGCCGATGCTGTGCCCGCACAGGGCGGTGGGCCGCACGCCCCAGCTTTGCCACAGCCGGGCCAGCGCGTATTCGGTCACGAACAGCGCCGGTTGGGCGTAGCGCGTGTTTTGTAAGAGAATGGCAGCCTGCGCGGCGACTTCCGGCGTCGCATCGGGGTAAATAAGTTGGCGAATATCCACATCCAGCCATTCGCCCAGCAGCTCGGCGCACTCGGCCACAGCCGCCCGAAAAGCCGGCTCGTGCTCATGCAGCTCCCGGCCCATGCCCACGTATTGCGCGCCCTGGCCCGGAAATAGAAAGGCCACGGTAGCCGGCACTTCCGTCACCGTGCGGGCGGCAATGGCCGCCGGAGTTGGCCCGGCTTGCAGCAGCGCCGCCCGCAGCTCGGGCGCCGAAGCGGCCACCACAAAGCGCCGCTCGGCCAGCGGGGCGCGGGTCGTGTGCAGGGTGAAAGCCACATCGGCCAGCGCCGGGGTCGGCGCATCGGCCAGCCAGCCAGCCAGGCGCTGGGCATAGGCCGCGCTGCTGCTGGCCGTGCGCGCCGACCACGCCGCGAGTTGCACGGGGCGGCCCAGCGCCGGGCCAGCTTGGGCGTTTTCGCGGGGGGTAGGGGCTTCCTCCACCACCACGTGCACATTGGTGCCGCCCACGCCAAACGAGCTGATGCCCGCCCGGCGCGGTGCCCCGCCAGCCGCCGGCCAGTCGCGCAGCGTCGTATTCACGAAAAATGGACTGTTCGCCAGGTCGAGCAGCGGGTTGGGCTGGGTGTAGTGCAGTGAGGGCGGCAGCTGCCGGTGCTGCATAGCCAGCACCGTTTTAATAAGGCCCGCCACGCCGGCCGCCGCCGTGAGGTGGCCCAGGTTGCTCTTAATGGAGCCCAGCGCGCAGGTGCCGCGCCCGGCCGCCGCCCCGAAGGCCAGTCGCAGGCCATCGACCTCAATGGGGTCGCCGAGGGGGGTAGCGGTGCCGTGCGCTTCCACGTAGCTGATGGTGGCGGGGGCCACCCGCCCATCGGCCAGCGCCTGGCCGATGGCGGCCGCCTGCCCCGCGGCGCTCGGTGCCGAAAAGCTGCCCTTGTTGCGCCCGTCGTTCGAAATCCCTACCCCCTTGATAACGCCGTAAACTACGTCGCCGTCGCGCTGGGCGGCGGCCAGGCTCTTGAGCAGCACCGCGCCCGCGCCATCGCTAAACACCGTGCCCCGCGCCTGCGCGTCAAACGGCCGGCAGTGGCCGTCGGGGCTCAGCATGGAGCCCTCCTGATACAGATAGCCGCTGCGCACGGGGGCCGTGACGCTTACCCCACCCGCCAAGGCTACCTCGCACTGCCCGGTCCGCAGGCTTTGCACGGCCTGCGCCACGGCCAGCAGCGAGGTCGAGCAGGCCGAATAGACGCTCACCGCCGGGCCACGCAAATCCAGGGTGTAGGCCACGCGCGAAGCCACGTAGTCCTTCTCGTTTACCGTAATTGCCTGAAAATCACCCAGCTGGTTCACGGCAGCCTGGTTGGGCAGCACATTCTGGATGAAGTAGGAGTTGTTGCCGGTGCCCGCGAACACGCCCACCCGGCCCGCGAAGTGTGCCGGCAGGTAGCCCGCCTGCTCCAGCGTTTCCCAGGCCACTTCCAAAAATACGCGCTGCTGCGGGTCCATTGCCGCCGCCAGCTTGGGGTTCAGCCCAAAAAAGGCCGGGTCAAACTCCTCAGCGTGGTCGATGATGCCCCGCGCCCGCACGTAGAGCGGGTCGCGGCGCGCGGCGGCCGGAAGGCTGGCGTCTAGCTCGTCGTCCGTGAAAAAGCGGGTCGTTTCGCGGCCTTCGCGCAGCACCTCCCACAGCTCATCCACCGAGTTAGCCCCCGGAAAGCGGCCCGCCATGCCAATAATGGCGATGTCGTTGTTAGTAATAACTTCTTGTTTAACAGGAAGTTCTTGGGTTAAGGGCGCTTGTTTCGCCAGCACGGGGGTAGGGACCAGCGCGGCCTGTTGGTCCAGGTACGCCGCCGCGCCCGCCACGGTCGGGTGCTGGTAAAGCTTGGTAACGGGCAGCCGGTGGCCAAAATTCGCCTGGAGTTGGGCCACGCACTTTTGCGCCAGCAGTGAGGTGCCGCCTAGCTCAAAAAAATTATCGGTTGCGCCTACCTTGTCCAGGCGCAGCAGCGGGGCCCAGGCCGCTGCCAGGTGGCGCTCGGTGGGCGTGCGCGGGGCCTGGTAGGGAGTGCCCAGCGCCGCGCGCGCCTGCGTGGTCGGCGCGGGCAGCGCCAGCCGGTCAATCTTGCCGCTGCTCGTTTTTGGGAACGCACTGAGCAGCACGAAGGTGGTGGGCAACATATAATCGGGCAGCACCTGGGCCGCCGCCCGGCGCAGCGCGGCGGGCGTGGCCAGGGCCGCGTTGGTCGATATCAGGTAAGCTACCAGCTCTTTGAGTCCGTTCTCTTCCTGCCACACCGTCACTGCCACCTGGCTCACGCCGGGCAGGGTAGCCAGCAGGGCTTCCACTTCGCCCAGCTCCACGCGGTGGCCCCGGATTTTCACCTGCCCGTCTTCCCGGCCCAGAAATTCCAGGTTGCCATCGGGCAGCCAGCGCGCCAGGTCGCCACTACGATACAGCCGCAGCGGTGGTCCGGTGGGCGGAGTCCAGCGAATAAAGTTTTCGGCGGTGCGGGCCGGCTGGTTCAGATAGCCTTCGGCCAGCGACACCCCGCTAACGCACAACTCGCCCACCTCGCCGGGCGCGGCGAGCTGCTGGTCAGGTGTGAGCAAGTGAATGACGATATTATCAATGGCCTGGCCGATGGAGGGTAGCCGGGGCCAGCCGGCCGGGTCGCCGCTCAGCACCAGCTGGCTCACCATCACGCACGTTTCAGTGGGGCCGTATTGGTTGTAGAGCGTACAGCCGGGTAGGGCCGTGAAGAAAGCCACCAGTTGGGGCGTTACTTTCAACTGCTCGCCGCCGGCCATTATTTCCGTTATGCACTTCGGAAACCGCCCCCGGCTCACGGCCATTTCGGCCAGGTGCTGCAAGGCTACGAAGGGGATGAACAGGCGGTTAACCTGCTCCTGCTCAATAAAATCAAGCAGCGCGCCCAGGTCCTGGCGCTGCGCCTCGGTGAGTAGCACCAGCGTGCCGCCCGTGCTGAAAGTAGTCGCCAACTCCAGAAATGAAGCGTCAAAGCTCAGCGTCGCAAACTGAAGGGTGCGGGTGCCCGGCCCGGCCGCCGACTGCTTGTTCTGCCAGCGCACCAGATTGGTGAGCGCGGCATGGCCCATCGCCACGCCCTTGGGCTCGCCCGTCGAGCCCGAGGTGTAGAGCACATAAGCCAGCGGGCCGGTTTCAGCCGGGGCCGGAACCGCGGGGCCGGCGGCAGCCTCGTCGGCGGCCACTAGTTGCAGGCCCAGGCCAGTAAAAAGGTCAGTTTCAGCGGTCGGGGCCAGGCAGCTGGTCAGGCCCGCGTTGGCAACCATCCGGGCTAGGCGGGCGGGGGGGTAGGCGGGGTCCAGGGGCACGTAGCCCTTGCCGGCCCGCAGAGTAGCCAGCACCCCGACTATCATCTCCACGCTGCGCGTGGTGCTGATGCCAATTAATTCTGTATCAGTAAGTTGAGTTAACAGGTAGGATGTCAGCCGGCTTATTTTTTCCTCCAGCTCCCCATAAGTAATAGTGCGGGAGCCCGCTTTGATGGCAATAGCACCGGGAAATAATCTGCTTTGCTCAAGTAGGTGCTGAACGGTGCGTAGGTTGTTCGACATGACTCAGATGGAGTTAGGCCAGGTTTTAATAGCTCGTAAGACAGGAGAGAAGCGGCGGCCAGCGAAATTAAGAGACTTTTCAACACGCGCTCTTTAAGTGAAGAAAATAGCTGGTAACTATACATCAGCCAAGCGCGTTACGGGCCATAAGCTTCAGGCCTAGCAAACTTCACGCCGATAAGCCCGCCCCGCGAGTGTAAGCCGAAATCTACCTTACTCCCTTTGCTGTGTCCCACTCCGCCCCTGACCCCGCCGGCGCGAACCTGCCGTCCACACCGTAATTTGGCCGTATGAAGAACCCTGCCGCCGCTGCCGTGGACGCTGCCGCCCCGCCCCTCGTGTTACTGGAATGCCTCGTAGCAGGCACTTCGCACCGCCCCGAGCTGCCCGCCCAGGAGAAAAAACTGAAAGTGGGCCAGGCCCTGCGCCTGGAGCGCGAGGCCGATAGCAAATACGACGACTGGGCCGTGAAGGTGCACTCGGGCGCGGCCGACGACAAAGCCAGCTACTGGCTCGGCTACCTGCCCGAAACCCGCAACGAAACCGTGGCCCGCCTGCTCGACGCGGGCTACCCCCTCACTGCCCGCCTAGCCCACAAAGCCTGGGAAGATGAGTGGCTGCACCTCGAAATTGAAGTGCTGCTGCCCCGCTAATAAAGTTGCCGATAACCGGCCGGCCGGGAGCTTTTTGCTAACTAAATTGGTTAGCCACTAGCCCGTTGCCCACGGGCAGCTGACAACGAGCAATTAACAACCACTTACCATGCGTGAAGCCTATCTCACCGGCGGCACCGACCAGTTCGACGCCACCGACAAGGACATTGACAAGGCGCTGCGGCCGCTGAGTTTCAGCGACTTCACGGGCCAGGATAAGATTCTGGAAAACCTCAAGGTTTTCGTGGCCGCCGCCAAGCAGCGCGGCGACGCCCTCGACCACGTGCTGCTGCACGGGCCCCCCGGCCTGGGTAAAACCACGCTCTCGCACATCATCGCCAACGAGCTGGGTGCGGGCATTAAGATGACTAGTGGCCCGGTGCTCGACAAGCCCAGCGACCTCGCCGGCCTGCTCACCAACCTGGAGCCGCACGACGTGCTCTTCATTGACGAGATTCACCGCCTCAACCCGGTGGTGGAAGAATATCTCTACTCCGCGATGGAGGACTACCGCATTGATATTATGCTCGACTCGGGTCCCAACGCCCGCTCGGTGCAGATTTCGCTATCGCCCTTCACGCTCATCGGGGCTACCACGCGCTCGGGCATGCTCACGGCACCGTTGCGGGCGCGCTTCGGCATCGCGGCCCGGCTGGAGTATTATGACTCTAAGCTGCTGACAACCATCGTGCTGCGCTCGGCGGAGATATTACAGACGCCTATCCACGACGATGCAGCCTACGAGATTGCGCGGCGCTCGCGGGGCACGCCTCGCATCGCCAACAACCTGCTGCGCCGCACCCGCGACTTTGCCCAGATTAAAGGCGATGGCACCATCACAGTGGACATCGCGCAGTTTGCCCTGAACGCGCTCGACGTGGACGCCCGCGGCCTCGATGACATGGATAAGCGCATCCTCACCACCATTATTGACAAGTTCAAAGGTGGTCCGGTGGGCATCAGCACCATCGCTACGGCCTGCGGCGAGGAGGGCGAAACCATTGAGGAAGTCTATGAGCCCTTCCTCATCCAGGAAGGCTACATCAAGCGCACGGCGCGGGGTAGGGAAGCCACTGAGGCGGCTTATCAACATCTGGGCCGCCTGCTGCCCAATCACTTACGCGGCAACAATGGCGACTTGTTCGGCGAGATTACGTCGTAGCGTTATTCTTTGGCTTAGCTAGAAAATAGGAAAAGAAACGCGCCGCGACCAGCGGCGCGTTTTTGTTTTTAAACGTACCTTTCACTAATGGAAACCTTGCAGCTTGTTAAAGAAATAGAAGCCTTGCCGGAGCAAGCTCGCATGGCCGTAGAGCGGCTGGTGTTGCTGCTGAAAACGCAGGGTTTTAAGCGAAGCGGTAAGACTCCTCCTATTCTATATCCCGCCGACCTGGAGCAGGCCGGCCAGCCTTTTAATGACCCAGAGTTTTTTGGGGCTTGGGCCGACCGCACGGACATTACCAGCGGGGCTGACTACATTCATGAAGTGCGGCGCGGGCTGCGTTCGGCTCGATAATACAGCATGATTTTAGTTGATTCGGACGTATTAATTGACGTGTTGCGGAAAGATGTTGTAGCGGAAACCTTGCTTACCAGCCTGAGTAGCGTGGGGCCACTGGGAATCAGCGTGATGTCGCGGATGGAAACCGTTCGCGGCTGCCTGAATCGAGAGATACAGCAGCGAGCCGAGAAGCTACTGCGCCGCTTCCAGGTGCTAACGCTGGATGCCGCCATCTCACGCCGGGCCGACGAGCTGGTAACGCGCTATTACCTGAGCCATAATATGGGCGTTGCGGACGCGCTCATTGCCGCTACCGCGCTCGAATATGTTTTGCCGTTAATGAGCAAGAACCAGCGTGACTATCAATTTCTGCAAACGGAGGGCCTCCAGTTGCTGCCCTACCCCACCGCCTGATGCTGCCGCACGCCGAATGGACGCCCTACATCAAGCGCCGCGCCGCCGAGCTGGGCTTTATGGCCTGCGGCATTTCCCGAGCCGGGTTTTTGGAGGAGGAAGCGCCGCGCCTCGAAAACTGGCTTAAGAAGGGGATGCACGGGCAAATGAGCTGGATGGAAAACCACTTCGACAAGCGCCTCGACCCGCGTTTGCTCGTGGATGGCGCCAGGTCGGTGATTTCGCTGCTGCTCAATTACTACCCCCCCGCCGAGGCGCAGCAGCCCGCTGACACGCTGCAAATCAGCAAGTACGCCTACGGACGCGACTACCACTTCGTCATCAAAGACAAGCTCAAAACGCTGCTGGCCGACATGCAGACCCACATCGGCGAGGTGGGCGGGCGCTGCTTTGTCGATTCGGCCCCGGTGCTCGACAAGGCCTGGGCCAAAAAGAGCGGCCTGGGGTGGGTAGGGAAAAACAGCAACCTCATCACGCCGGGCGCGGGCTCGTTCTACTTCATTGCCGAGCTGATTGTGGACGTGGAGCTGGACTACGACGGGGCCATTCGCGACTACTGCGGCACCTGCACCAAGTGCCTTGACGCCTGCCCCACGCAAGCCATCACCGAGCCCTATGTGGTCGATGGCAGCAAGTGCATCAGCTACTTCACCATTGAGCTGAAGGACCAGCTGATTCCACAAAGTGTGGCCGGGCAGTTCGGCAGCTGGATATTTGGCTGCGACATTTGCCAGGACGTATGCCCTTGGAACCGCTTTTCCAAGCCCACGCAGGAGACACAGTTTCAGCCCCATGCGGGGCTGAAAGAGCTATCGGCCAGCGATTGGCAGGAGATTACCCACGAAGTTTTTCAGGCGTTGTTCAAGCAGTCGGCGCTCAAGCGCACCGGCTATGAGAGGCTCAAGCGCAATATCCGGTTCGTGACCGGGCAGCGCCAGACCGATTCAGGCGGCCAGGCGGGGTAGGGAGCTGTATTGGACAAAAACCCGTTTCAGCACCCGGCGATATAGCCGGGCAAACTGCTGGTAGCACCATGTTTTGAATTCGGGTAGTTCGGCAGGCTTAATCAGCTGCAAGGCTTTGCGTAACTCTTTCTCAAAGAGCTTTTTACTGAAGCTCACCTTCAGTAAAATTAATTTCACGTAGTCTAACATAGCGGGTGGGAGATTGAAAGGAGCGTAGGGAAAAAACAACCAACGTTCTTATACGCGAAAAAGGTATTTTGGGTAGGCTTTTAGTGGTGCCATGCGGCTAGCTGAGTTGCGCCCGCTCCCCACTAAAGGGAGTAACCAAATGACTTTCTGCGCGCTAAGTAACTACTAAAAATTCCGCAAACGTTGCCGGCCGAGTGGTCTAGGAACGTACCCATCGCCCGCCAAAGGGAGAATGTTGGCTTCTAGGTTCGTAGAGCACCGTTTTAACTCAACGTGCTCTTGAAAAGCGCGTATCAGACGCCAAAATCTTGTACGCAGCAAAGATTGCCTGCGCCCTGACTGCTACAAAAAAAGCATTTTGGGATTGCCAGCCGCCACGAAGTTGAGGGCAATGACTTTAACGCTGGCGGCATCGAGGGGCTCATCGAAAGCCTCGCTGGCAGCGGCGGGGAGAGCTGGGCTGCCGGTGGGCGCGATGGAATTAGTCTGCACGTTGAGCTTGACCTGCACCAGGTTGTCCTCGGCGGGGCTATTGACGGTGGTGCCGGCGGCGTAGATGGCGGTGGTGAGCGCCGGGAGCGGGCCGTTGCTTTCGCGCAGCGACACCCAGCTTTTGGGCAGGCTGTCGTTGGGGCCGCCGCCGTCGGCCCCGGCCACGCCTACCCCCCCCCGACGTAGCGTGCGCACGTGCGAGGCGTGCCGCGCCTCCACCGAGTGAATATTAAGCGCCATTTTTAGCACGTCCTTGCTGGGTAGCAGCGTGGCCAGACTGTCTTTGTAAGCGCGCACTCCCAGGTCTTCGAAGGCTTGTGCTATCGCCAGAAAGCTAGCCAAGCTGGCCGTGGGCGCTGGGCTGACCACGCCGCCCGCCGTGAAGTCGAAGGCAGCCAGCGTAGGGTCGGCAATGGCGGCGCTGCCCAGCGTGGCCCTGAGGGCAGCGATGTGGCCCTGCTCATCCTGGAGGATGGTTGTAAAAGCGGGCTTGTCAGCCGTGCTTAAAATGTTGGCGCTCAGGGAGGTCTGGTAGTAGTAATACTCCAGGTATTCCAGGCTCAGCGCCAGGTTCAGGGCGGCAATGATGTCGCCCGATAAGCCCGTCTGGCCGTAGGCTTTTTGGAAAAGGCCGCTGAGCAGGCCCGGCAACAGGGCGCTCGTAACTGCCTTGCCAGCGGTGCCGAAGTGGCGAAAAACCCGCCGCCGCGAGTCGAACCGCCCATACACCTCCGAGTCCACCCGTTCCAGGTCCGCGAATAAGTTGAAGAGATTCATAAAGCAGTGATAAGCAGCCGGATAGAGCTAAATTAGCTTGGTGGCGGTGAGCTGGGAGTCGGCGGCTAGATAGGTGTTTAGCTCAACGAGCGCGGCGGTGGGCGTAAGGCTGATTTCCTGGTGCGAGGTGGCATCAACCACATCAGGACCTGCAAAGTCGTTGGCCAGCAGCAGGTCGCGGATGAGAGCCGCGTGCCGGGCCTCCACCGACACTATTTTGCCGACTATGGTGAGGTAGTCGGCCGAGAGCAGGAAGGGGGCCGCGCCGTTGTAGAGATGCACGCCCAGGTCTTCGAGCTGGCGGGCGGCGTTTAGCACGCCCAGCTTGCCGGAGCCAGTGGTTGTGGTGCGGTCGTCGAAGCTGATTTTGTCGCTCAGCGTCAGGTTCAGCTGCTTAATAGCGTTGGTGGAAAGGATGGTGCGGAAGAAATTGACGTGTATCTGCTCGTGCCGGGCCAGGTCGCTCAGCATCTGATATTCGGCAGAGGTAGGGACCAGGTCAGTATAGTACTTACCAGTCAGCACGTTGGCATAAAAAGCAGCCTCGACTTGCTCCAGGGCGTAGGCCAGATTCAGCACCCCAATGTTGCCGCTGCCAACGTCGGTTGGGCCGGGGGTAGCGTTATTTTTGTGGCAGCCCGCCAGCACCAGGGTAGTAGCTCCGACATAAGCCAGAAAGGAGCGCCGCCTGATGGGGGCCAGCAACGGTGACCCGCCAGGGCCTGCCGTGAGCGGACGAGAAAAAAGCATACTAATTAAATCAAACAATTAGCCAGAATTAAGTAGCAAGTAGCAAGGCCGTAGTAGCTTGATAATCAAGCAAATAATCTCAATCTTACTACTTATTACTTTTGTCTTACTACTTAAAACTACCAACGCCTACGGTCCTATTTCCGGCATGCGCTGGCTACAAAGTTGGCACTGAAACCACCTGTGGGCATTTGGCCAGCTCATCTTTGCCAAAGAAAATGGGCGATGTGCTCCCTACCCCCACCTTACAGACCAACCTGCCCGGAACAAAAAAAGGGCAGCCCGGTGAGGCTGCCCTTTCAGAATTCTTATTCGCAACAACTAGCCGAAATAGTTACCGGCAACCGAGAACATGTTCGCAATCTTGGCTACCGAAGTCACGTCCAAGCCTTCATCAAAGGCTTCGCTGAACGCACTGGTGGGGAAGCCGGTGAAGTTAGGGCTGGTCGAAACCGACAGCGCAACGCCACCCTGCATGGTGTTATCTTCAGCCGGGAAAGTTACGCCAGCAGCCATGCCGAGGGCTGCGCTGGCACCGTAGGTAGCCGTGCCGCTATCATTGCCTTTGGCGTAGATAGCATCGGTTTTGCCGGGAGCGGCACCGCCGCCATCAACACCCGAAATCCAGCTCTTGGGAGCCATGCTGTAGGGAGCAACCGGAATGCCCTGCGAAGGAGCGGGCGTGCCGGTGGTGGCCAGCGCACGGCGCATAGCCCGTAGCTGCGACGCATGGCGGGCTTCTACCGAGTGAATGTTCAGGGCCGCGGTCAGCACCGTTTTGTTGGCCATAACGGCCGTCAGCGGGGCGGCACCTTTGTAGGCCCGCACGCCGGTGTCTTCAAATGACTGGGCGAGCGCGAGGTACACGTTCTGGTCGGTGAGCCAGGTAGGGAAGGCACCCTTGGCCGTGTAGTCGAAAGCCGCGGGGGTAGGGTCGGGAATTGGGGTGGCACCCAGCGCCGCAATAGTCGTGCGCAGGAACTTGACGTGGTTCGACTCGTCGGTCGTAATCAGCGCCAGCGCGTTGGCGTTGTTCGTGTTGAATATGGCAGTGGGGCGCTGGTTATAAAAATACGACTCCAGGTATTCCAGCTTCAAAGCGAAGTTGAGCACATCCGTTGCGGCCATGACAGCAGTGGCATTGGTTTGGGCATATGCCTTGTTGAAGATGGCACCAACGGCGAGCGGCAGCGCAGCAGCGCTTAACTTCTGGCCCATGCCAGCCATATTTTTGAAGATGGCACGGCGTGAGTCAAGACGGCCATATACCTCTGGGTCAACTTTCTCTATCTCGGAAAGGATTTCGAAGAAATTCATAATAATTGCGAAAAAAAAATGGAGTAAAAGCCGAGATAGGCTTGTCTATTTGATACCGGAAACGTCCAGCTTCGAACCAACGGCCAGGAAATTATTGGCCATCGCCACTACTTCCGACGGTGACATCGCGCGCTCCAGGCTGGCACCGGCCGGTGAGTTGTTGGTGGCCACGGCGCTCATGCCGGCGGTCGTCAGCGTCACCACATCGTTGCCCACGAAAGTGCCTTCCGATACGAGGTCACGCAGGATGGCGGCGTGCCGGGCTTCTACTGACACAATTTTGCCGGCGATGTAGAGGTAGCCGGGCGAGGTAATGTACTGGCCCGCACCGTTATAAGCGGATACGCCGAGGTCTTCAAATGCCTTGGCAGTCCCCAGAACCGAGGTGCGGTCGTTGAAGTTAACGGCCGTAAAATCGGGCGTCAGCGCCATAATGGGGGTAGCACCAGCGGCCGTAATGGCAGCCTTCAAAAAATCGCGGTGAATAACCTCGTGGTAGTAGAGGTCGTCCAGGATGAGGCGCTCAGCGCTGGTGGCGCTCAGAGTGGTGTAGTAGGTGCCGGTGCGCAGGGCCGTGTAGAAACCGGCTTCGAGCTGCTCCAAGGCATAGGCGTAATTAAGTACGCCCGCATCACCGCTACCCACGCTTACCATGCCGGGGGTTGAATCACTCTTGCTGCAGCCAGCCAGCACGAGGGCCGTGACGCCAGCCGTGGCACCAGCATACATGAAAAACGAGCGCCGCTTGATGGGCGTGTACAGCGGCTTGTCTATATCAGACAATTGTGACTGCGAACTAGAGATGGTTTTAGTTGACATAAGTGAGTGAAAAAAGGAAAATTGAACTGTTAGCAGAGCTACCGGGCATCTTACGGCTATCAGCACCGTTCAGGTTACTTTGTAATTGAAGTTTTACCGATTTTTTCAATGGCAAATATTTTGCCACTTCTATTTCTGGAGGGGATAGGAGCCGGATTCCCGGTACGCAAAAGCGCCACTCCCCTATACGGAAAGTGGCGCTTGCCTGGATTTTGAGCTTGCTAAAATTAACTGAACAAACCCTTTGATACGCCCAGTGCCGTAATAAAATTACGGGCGATGGCCTTCACCGCGGCCGCGTCGAGCGGCTCGTCAAATGCTTCAGTGGCCGCAGCCATCGTGACTGTCGTGGCAGCCAGGCCCGTGGGGGGAGTAGTGTTGGTTAGCACGTTCACGGTGGCCTGCATCACGTTGTCGTCGGCGGGATATTTGGTAGCATCGGTGCCCGCCGCATATACGGCCGCCGTGAGGGGGCCACCCGCCGGCCCGCCGTTGTTGGCCACGGTCTTAGTCGGCTTTGGGCCGCCGCTTTCCTGCAGCGACAGCCAGCTTTTGGGCAGCGCGTCGCCGGCCCCACCGCCGACCAGGCCAGCAATAGTAGTGCCGTTGGTGTTAGCTACGCCAGTGCTGTAGCCCCGGCGCATGGTGCGCACGTGCGACGAGTGCCGCGCCTCTACCGAGTGGATGTTGAGCGCCGCCGTCAGTATGTCCTTGTTGCTGATGAGGTTGGCCGCACCTCCCTTATAAGCCCGCACGCCCGTATCGACAAACCCCTGCGAGGTGGCCAGGAACATGGCCGGGCTGGAAAAAGGGGCCAGGTTGCCGCCGGCGGTGTAGTCGTAAGAAGCAGCGGTGGGGTCGGCAATAGCTGCCGAGCCCAATACCATCCGCAGGGCGTTAATGTGGCCCTGCTCGTCGTCGCGGATAATAGTAATGGCATTCAGGTCATTACCTGAAAACAAGCCGCTGCTTATTCCCTGCTGGTAGTAGTAAAGCTCCAGATATTCGAGGCTCAGCGCCAGGTTCAGCGTATCGATGATAATCTGGGGCAGGGTAGTAGTAGTCTGCCCGTATGCCTTCGTGAACATAGTGCTGAGCATAGCGGGTAGGGTAGCGGCCGTAATCTTTTTGCCTAGGCCACCCATGTGCTTAAACACCCGGCGACGCGTGTCGAACCGGGCATACACGTCGGCATCTACTTTCTCAATGTCGGATAAAATCTGAAAGAAGTCCATGTTAAAATCTAAAGCGTTGAGTTATAAAAAGAAACAGTGGACTTACATGAAGCTGTTGGCCGAAATTTTCGAGCCAGGAGCCAGAAAATTATTGGCCGTCATGAGCACTACCGACGGGGCCTTGGACTGCTCCTGGCGCGCCGTGGCGGAGGTCAGGCTGGGGTCGATGACGGCATTGCTGGTCACGGACGTGCCGCTTACGGGGCCCACGAAAGAGTTGTAGGAAATCAGGTCGCGGATGAGCGCCGCGTGGCGGGCTTCTACCGATACTATTTTGCCGGCCAGCGTGAGATAATCGACGCTGGTGATATAGCGCCCCGCGCCGTTATAAGCCTGCACCCCCAAATCTTCGAACGCCTGCGCGGCATTCAGCACGCTGGTGCGGTCGCTGAAAGTGATGGAGGAAAAGTCTGGAGTCAGCGCCTTGATGGCGTTGGTGCCCAGCGCCGTTTTCAGGAAATCGGCGTGAATTTTCTCGTGCAGCGCCAAATCCGTGAAGATTTGATTTTCGGCGCTACCGGCGGGCAAAGCGGTGAAATAGGAGCCGGCCAGCACCTGCGCGTAGAAAGCCGCCTCCAGCTGCTCTAGGGCATAAGCATAATTGAGAACGCCAAAATCACCCGAACCCACGTCAATGGTGCCTGGTGAGGAGTCGCTTTTGCTGCACCCGGCCAGCACCAGGGCCGTAGCCCCGGCCGTGGCTCCGGCATACATGAAAAACGAGCGTCGCTTGATGGGTGTCAGCAGCGGCTGGTCTGGAGCAGCTGGCCGCGACGAAGCATCCGAAGAGAAAGTGGTAGGCATAAAAAAAGAAAAAGTGGAAAAGGGAGGGAAAACAAAGGCGAAAACCAGTAAACAAGTCATCAACTATAGCCTGCTTCTGGTGCGGCCGGCGGCTGCACCCACGCTCTACGCAACTAAACCGTGCGGGGTATAGCCCAAAAAAAGCTTCCAAGATGCCGAGGGACAAGGCTTTAGTGAATAAGGTGCTGAATAGTAATAACCGCTTGTAGCAAAAAGCTGAGCTAATAATTCTCAAAAAATTATTAGTAAGCACGACTGTATTTGTTAGCGTTGAGCTTAGATAAAGCGTCATCTGAGTGCGTCAAACCATGTCCTGAACGCTGGCGCGGCCGGACTCCAGGCCTGAGCCAACGAACTGGCTTTTTAGAAAAAGCCTCGCGAGCCTGCCCCAGCGCAGCTGGCCGCTTGCCGCGGCCGGCAACCGCCTCGCAGGGGGTAGGGACCGGCCTGACTACGCGGCCTTGGCAGTATCTTACCAGCGCGCCCGACCACCCGCCAGCGCAAACAGAAAACAGCGCTACGCGATAGAGGCAGATGTCAAACCCAGTAAAAAAGTGATAGTGGGACGCTTTCTGAAGCTAGTAGGCGGGGTGGGCTGGTTGCTGGTGGGCGGGCTGCTGAGCCTGCCGCTGGGGGGGCGCGGCCAGCCCGGCAGCCCGCCCGTTTCGGCCCCAGCCCCGGCGGGGGGGGTAGCCACGCTGGTGGTGCCACCGGCCACCGTGGCGCTGGCCGAGCCCTTCACGCTGGCCTTCCGGCTGCAGGGCGCGCCGCTGGCCAGCCACTCGGCGTTTCCGGAAATCGAGGGCTTTCGCAAGGGTAAGCTCCTCATCACTAAAACGACCCGCCTGCTGCCCGGCGGCATCCGCCGCACCGAGCTGACGGTGACGCAGCAATACCTGCCCTACACCGAGGGCGACTACCTGGTGCCGGCCTTCAGCCTGACCGTGAACGGGCAGGCGCTGCACAGCCCCGGCGGCCGGGTGCGGGTGGGGGCGGGGCCGCTCGACCTCACGGGCACGCCGCCCGGCGCGTCCGTGGGCTCGCTCGACCAACTGCTGGGCAAGCCCAAGCCCAAGTATTTCTACGAGCCGCCCGACGCGGCTTTTCTGGCGCTGGAAGCCGACCACCAGCAAGTGTACGTGGGCCAGGGCGTGCGCGTGAGCCTGTATTTTTACCTGAAGCCGGCCGACCAGGCAGTGCTCAATTTTTATGATTTCAACAACCAGCTGACCGAGCTGCTGCGCCAGCTGCGCCAGCCCACTACCTGGGAGGTGCATGCTCCCGACACCTCGGTCCTGCCCGATACCGTGCGCCAGGCGGGCGGGCAGGTGCTGCTGCGCTTCCGGTTGGCGGCCGGCACCTACTACCCCCTCACGCCGCAGGCCTTGCAGTTTCCGGCCCTGCGCCTGACCCTAATCAAGTTTAAGCTGCTCAAAAAGCCGGAGCCCGGCGATACTGAGCGCCTGGCCATGTACAAAACCTACGCGGCGGCTCCGTTGCGGGTGGCCGTGCGCCCGCTGCCCGCGCCGGGCGGCGGGCCGGTGGGCGACTACGTACTGCGCGAGGGCGTGAGTGGCACGCGCTTTCACACGGGCGAGGCGTTCACCTACACGTTTGGGGTGGAGGGCGCCGGCAACCCGGCCACGCTGGCCCCGCCGCCCGCCCGGCCCCACGCCGGGCTGGAACTATTTGGCCCCGACATTCGCGACGAAACCTTGCCCGACGGGCGCTTCCGCAAGAGCTTTCGCTACCGGCTGGTGGCCCGCCGGCCCGGCCCGCTGGCGCTCGATAGCATCTGGCAGCTGCCGTTTTTCAACCCCCAAACGGCCCGCTACGACACCCTGCGCCCCCAGCTGCGGCTGGTGGTGAGCGGTGCCGACCGTCCTACCCCCCTCGCCAGCGCCAACGATGACCCGTTCTACGGCCCGGCGCTGGCCCGCGCCGATGCCCGCCTCCAACCGCTGGATGTGTATGCGCAGGTGGGCCGCTACGCCGCCGTGCTGCTGGCTGCTTTGTTGGTGGTGGCCCTGGTGGGCTGGTGGCGGGCGGGGTAACTTTGTTTTTTGGTGCTTGGGTGTTGGTGCTTGGGTCGGTCAATTAGAACTTTCTAAGCACCAACACCCAAGCACCAACACCCAACACCCAAGCACCAACACCCAACACCCAAGCACCAACCCGCCTTGTCTAATTCTTTCGGAACACTTTTTCGCATCACCACCTTCGGCGAGTCGCATGGGGTAGGGATTGGGGTAATCATTGACGGCTGCCCGGCGGGGCTGGCCCTCGACCCGGCGGCCATTCAGGCGGCGCTGGACCGGCGGCGGCCGGGGCAGTCGGCGCTCACTACCCCCCGCCAGGAGGCTGACCGCGTGCAGGTGCAGTCAGGCACGTTTGAGGGCCTGACCACGGGCACGCCCATCAGCCTGTTTATCCCCAACGCCGACCAGCGTTCCGGCGACTATTCGCACATTGCCAGCGCCTACCGCCCCAGCCACGCCGACTACACCTACGACGCCAAGTATGGCCGCCGCGACCACCGCGGCGGCGGCCGCAGCTCGGCCCGCGAAACGGCCGCCCGCGTGGCCGCCGGGGCCGTGGCCGCCGCGCTGCTGGCGCATTTTGGCATCGAGGTGAAGGCCTACGTCTCGGCCGTGGGCGAAGTGGAAGTGGGCAAAACCTACGAAGCGCTCGACCTGAGTCTCATCGACAGCAACCCCGTGCGCTGCCCCGACCCCGAAGCCGCCGCCCGCATGGAAGCCCGCATCCGCGCGGCCCAGGCCGCCCGCGACACGGTGGGGGGGGTAGTGACGGGCGTGGCCACCGGCCTGCCGCCCGGCCTCGGCGAGCCCGTGTTCGATAAATTGCCCGCCGTGCTGGGCCACGCGCTGCTGAGCATCAATGCCGTGAAGGGCTTTGAGTTTGGCTCGGGTTTCGAGGGCACCAAGCTGCCCGGCTCGGCGCACAATGACCAGTTTTACACCGATGAGGCGGGCCGCGTGCGCACCCGCACCAACCACAGCGGCGGCAGCCAGGGCGGCATCAGCAACAGCCAGGACGTGTACTTCCGGGTAGCCTTCAAGCCGGTGGCCACCATCCTGCAACCCCAGCAAACTATCAACCAGGCCGGCGAAGCGGTGGAGCTGGCCGGCGTGGGCCGCCACGATGCCTGCGTGCTGCCCCGCGCCGTGCCCATCGTGGAGGCTATGACCCAGCTCGTGCTGGCCGATTTGCTGCTGCGGGCGCGCGCCAACCAGCTTTAGAACCTTGTTCGTAATTTCTTGTTGTAGTTTCTAGTTTAGAATGAATCCAGAATGCAAAACTAGATTAGCTTCTAACTACTTGCTGCGAAACACTTAAAAATCAACGATATGTCAACCATCTCCATCTACGCCGAGGCGTCGCCCAATCCTGAGAGCATGAAATTCGTGCTCAATTCCACGCTGCTGCCCGATGGCGTGAGCGTGGACTACCCTACCCTGGAGGCGGCGGCCAACTCGCCCATTGCCCAGGAGCTGTTCAACTTCGACTACGTGGGCCGGGTCTTCATCGCCCAAAACTTCATCACCGTTTCCAAAACGCAGCCCGAGCTGGGCTGGACCAGCATCATCCCCGAGCTGCGCCAGTTCATCAAGAGCTACGTAGAGGCTGGTGGTGAGCTGTTTATCGTGGACCCCGCCGCTGAGCAGAAGGCCGCCCAGGCCGCCAGCGCCGGCGACCCCACCCAGCAGGACGGCTTCACGAGCCAAAAAATCATCGACCTGCTCGACAACTACGTGCGCCCCGCCGTGGAGCAAGACGGCGGCAACATCACCTTCAAAAGCTACCGCGACGGCATCGTGACCGTGAACCTGCAAGGCTCATGCTCGGGCTGCCCCTCGGCCACGGTCACGCTCAAGTCGGGCATCGAAAACCTGCTCAAGCGCATGGTGCCCGAGGTGAAGGAAGTAGTTGCCGAAGGCATCACGGTGTGATTTCAAAATAATAGCTGTTAGCGTTCTCGCAAAAACCTGTATTCTGAGTTTTAGCTACTATATTCCAGCTATTAACTAGCTACGCAAAGAGGCGGCCCGCTACCGAAGTAGCGGGCCGCCTCTTTGTTTCGTTAAAATGAAAGCTATCAGCTAAGGACCAAAGCCTAATACCCCGGATTTTGCGTCAGGCCCCAGGTTTGGGCATCATTAAGCTCAATGGGCAGCAGCGGGAAGGGGTTCACGCTGGCTTCGGTGGTAACGTGGGTGAGGCAGCGTGCCCGCACGTTGTTGGCCGCGGTAGTAGGTAGCACGCCCAGGTAGCGGCCAGTGCGCACCAGGTCCCAGTAGCGCAGGGCTTCCTCCGCCAGCTCCACACGGCGCTCGTGCCAGATGGCGGTGAGCAGCGCCTGGCCCGTGAGGCCGGCGTTGAGGGGGGGTAGGGTGCCGGCTGGCGCGTTAGTCGAGTCGTAGCTCATGGCGCCCAAAACGGTGCCCGGCGGCTTGGTAGAGGCGCGGGCGCGGTCGCGCACCTGATTCACGAGGCCGATGGCTTCGCTGCTTTTGCCAAGCTGGGCGGCGGCCTCCGCCCTCATCAACAGCACGTCGGCGTAGCGCATCTTGCGGATATTCTGGCCGCTGGCCTTGTTCTGGGGCGGGGCAATGATGGCCACTTTGCGGCTCAGGTAGCCCGTGTCGTTCTCAGAAAGGTCAACTTTGTTCAGAATGCCCAGCACGACGTCCTGGTCCTTAATAAAAGTCACGAGCCGGCGCGGGTCGTTGGGCTCAAACTCGTTGTAGAGGTCCTGGGTCGGGTTGTTGAAGCCGTAGCCGAAAGTCTTGCGGTCGTTCTGGAACACGTTGTTGGTCGTGCCCGTCTTGATGGGGCCATAGTCCTGGGGCGACTCGACAAACTGAATCTCAAAAAGCGACTCACTGCTGTTTTCGGCCACTAGCTGATGAATAGCCGCGTAGTTGGGATAGAGGCTGTATTGCGTGGAGCTAATGATGGTGCCAGTCAGGTCATACACATCCTGCCAGGTGTGGTTGGCGGCGTTCACGGTGCCCAGCTCGTACATAATAACGCGGGCCAGGTAGGCATTGGCCGCGCCTTTGGTCACGCGGCCCAGGTCGGCGGCGGCGTAGGCGCTTTTTTCGGGCAGCAGGGCGGCGGCGGCCTTCAGGTCTTTTTCGATGAAAGCGTAGGTGTCGGCAATGCTGGAGCGCTTGACGTTGGCGGCATCGGTGGGCAGCACGGCCTGCTCAAACAGCGGCACGCCCCCGAACAGCCGCACCAGGTAGAAGTAGTTATAAGCCCGGAAAAACAGGGCCTCGCCCTTGAGCCGGCTCTTGAGAGCGGCATCAATGGTGCCGCCGTCCACGTTGTTAATTACCGAATTAGCCCGGCCAATACCCGTGAAGCTATGCGACCAGAGCGTGGCGATGATGCCGTTGGAGGGGGTAGCGTTCCATTGTTTCAGGTCCAGAATGGGCGTAAAGTCGCTGGGCGTGCTGCCCTTCTCGGCGTCGTCGCTCATCACGTCGCCAAACATCCACTCGTACATGTGCCCGAGGTAGTTTCCGTAGCCCCACTGCGGGCCTTCGTCCCAGGAGGCGGCATCGTAGATGGCGTTCACGGCCTGCACCGCGTTCACCGGGTCCGTGAAGAGGCTGGCTTGGGTCGTAACGCCCAAGGGTTCTTTATCCAGATAATTTTTGCAGCCTTGCGAGAGCCCGACCAGAACGGTCAGCGCCAGCAGGCGGGCGGGGTGGGTAAGTTTCATGGGTATAAGAAGTTGCTGGTTGCTGGTTGCTGGTTCTTGGTTCTTGGTTGCTCATTTAAGAAGACAGCCAGGAATTAGCAACCAGAAACCAGCAACTTGATTGAATTAAAAATTTACATTCACACCCAGACGGTAAGTGCGCGGCTGGGGGTAATTGCCGTAATCCACCCCGTAGGCCAGCGGATTGTTGTAGTAGCCGGAAGCCGAGATTTCCGGGTCGAGGCCCGTGTACTTGGTAACGGTGAACAAGTTATCCACCGATACATACACCCGCAGGCCGCTAACCTGGTACTTGGAGAGGAAGCTGGTGGGCAGGGTGTAGCCCAGCTGCACGTTGCGGGCGCGCAGGTAGCTGTCGTTCTCCACGTAGCGGCTGCTGAACAAATAGTTGCCATTCAGGTCGTTCGAGGTCATGCGGGGCTGGTTCGAGCCGGGGTTGCTGGGAGTCCAGCGGTCGAGGCGCGAGGCATAAAAGTTGGACCAGGTGCCGGAAAAGTTGCTGGATTTGGAGAGGTTGAAGGCCGCGCCATTCACGGCCTTCGCGCCCTGCACGCCGTAGAATAGAATCTGGAAGTCGAAGTTGCTGTACGTCAGGTTCAGGGACGCGCCGTACGTGAAGCTTGGCGTGGCGCTGCCCAGGTAGGTGCGGTCGGTGGGGTCAATCTTGCCGTCGCCGTTAACATCCTGGTACTTCACGTCGCCGGGCTTGGCATTGGGCTGAATGAGCGTGCCGGCGGCATTCTTATAGGAATCAACCTCGGCTTGGCTATGAAACACGCCCTCGGCCTGCAAGCCGTAGAAATAGGCCACTTCGTGGCCCGCGTCAGTGAGGGTGGTGTTGCCAATCTGCGAGAGCACGTTGCCGCTGGCAATGGGGCTGGCCCCGCCCAGGCTGGTAACGCGGTTGTTGATGGAGGTGAAATTGATGTTGGCCGTGTAACCGAGTTTGCC
This sequence comes from Hymenobacter psoromatis, assembly GCA_001596155.1. NCBI lineage: Bacteria > Pseudomonadati > Bacteroidota > Cytophagia > Cytophagales > Hymenobacteraceae > Hymenobacter > Hymenobacter psoromatis. The sequence continues at coordinate 3,900,213 of CP014771.1, forward strand.
AATCGCGTCGCGATAGGTCAGGGCCAGCTCCAGGCCGCGGTTGCGCAGCGAGGCCACGTTGGCCGGGGCCGGCCCCTGGCCCACATAATCGGGCACCGGCAGCAGGGCAATCATGTTCTTGGTGCGCCGCTCAAAATAGTCGGCCGTAAACGAGAGCTTGCTGTTGAGCAGGTCCAGGTCCACGCCCACGTCGCTGGTGACGGCCGTTTCCCACTTCAGGTTGGGATTGTTGAGCTGCGCCACGGCAATGCCGGGGGCCAGCGTGTTGTTAAACACGTAGTTCTGCTGGTTTATCGCCACCGACGCGAAGCCGTAGCTGGGGGCGGCATTCTGGTTGCCCACCCCCCCATAACTGGCCCGAAGCTTGAGCAGCGAGATGGCACTCACGTTCTTCAAAAACTCCTCGTTCGAGATGCGCCACGCGGCCCCGACCGACGGGAATACGCCCCGGCGCACGGCCGGCAGAAACTTGGAGGTTTCGTCCAGGCGCACGGTGCCGGTCAGCAGGTAGCGGTCCTTATAGGTATAGTTGGCCCTGGCAAAGTACGACATCAGCGAGTAGTCGTTGGGTAGCAACTGCCCAATCGTAGTCGAGGCGCTGCGGGCCGCCGTAATGTATTGTAGGTTGGGGTCAGCCGGCACGTCGTAGGCCGTAATCTGCGTGCCGTTGAAGGTGGTCTGCTGCACTTCCTGGCCCAGCGTGGCCGAGAACGAGCTGTTGTCGCCCAAGTCCAGGTTGTAGTTGAGGAAGTTCGACCACACGTAACCTACCGTCTCGGTGCGGGTGTCCTGGAGCGAGCTGAGGGAGCGCTGGTCATTGGCACCCAGGTAGTACTGGGGCAGGTAAATCCGCGGGTTGTTATTAGTGTAGCGAATACCGAAATTAGAGCGAAACGACAGCCCCTTGAGGAGTTTTGCGTCAATATATGCATTGGCAAACAAGTCGTTGGTGTTCGTCTTGTTGTACTGCTGCTCCTGGATAACGCGCGCCAGGTTGGGCGTGAAGCTCGTAATCTGGTCGTAGGCAAAGCTCCCGTCGGCATTGTAAGGGCTGGAAAGGGGGCTGGCCGTGATGGAGGAGTTGAAGAGCTGGTTGCCGCCCTGGCTGTTGGCCAGCAGCTGCGAGTGGGTGAAAGTGGCCGAAATGCCCGCCTTTACGCGTTCGGTCAGCACCAGGTCATCGTTGAGGCGCACGATATACTTCTTGAGGCCCGAGTTCTTCACGATGCCGTCCTGCTGGAAGTAGGCCCCGCTTATCAGGTAGCGATTCTGGTCGGTGCCGCCCGCTACCGACAGGTCGTAGCTCTCAATCAGGCCGCGCTGGCTCACCAGGTCCTGCCAGTTGGTGCCCTGCGCGTTGGTGGCGATGGCATTGGGCAGCTGGGCGGCCAGGTCAGCGGGCAGCGGCTTGCCCTCGTTGGTGTAGGCTTCGGTTACCAGCGTCGAATACTGCGCAGCGTTGGTCAGGTCCAGCTTTTTGCGAATTTGCTGAAAGCCTACGTAGCTGCTCAGGTTAAACTGCGGCTTACCCGCCTTGCCGTGCTTGGTAGTAATTACGACTACCCCGTTGGCCCCGCGCGAGCCGTAGATGGCCGTGGCCGAGGCATCTTTCAGAATCTCAGTAGATTCGATGTTCTCCGGCAGCAGAAAGCTGATGTCGGAGGTCAGGAAGCCGTCCACCACATACAGCGGGTCGCTGTTGTTGATGGTGCCTACCCCCCGCACCCGAATAACGGTGCCCGAGCCCGGCTGCCCGCTGTTGGAAGTCACCGTTACGCCGGCCACCCGCCCTTGCAGGGCCTGCACCGGGTCGGAGGTAGCCACCTGCGTCAACTGCTTGCCCGTCACGGAGGCTACCGAGCCCGTGAGGTCGCTCTTGCGGACCGTGCCGTAGCCAATTACCACTACGTCGTTGAGGCTCTGGGCGTTGGCGCTCAGCACTACGTTCAGAGTTGACTTGCCCTGGAGTGGTATCTCCTGGGTCGTCATGCCCGTAAAGCTGACGATAAGCGTCGCGTTCGGGTTCGGTACGCTCAGCTGAAAATCGCCCTTGGCATCTACGGCCGTGCCAGCTGTGCCGCTCTTCACGCGGACGGTAGCTCCAATCATGGGCTCGCCCTTGCTATCTTTTACTGTGCCTTGAATAAGTTGTTCTTGTGCTGCCGCGCCAAGGGGCCTGGCGAGCAGAGCGAACAACATGAGCACCGCGAGTAAAACGGATTTCATAGTGCGTGTATGTGAAGTGGATGGGGAAAAAGGATGTCAGTAAAGGTACTTTTCTACTCAATCCTTCATTAATACTATTCCCGCGTTTGCTATGCTCCATTTCTCCAAATAGGCACTATTATTTAAAGAAAAGGTAATAAAGTATCAATGAGCCGAAACGGGTGGTTAAAATCCGCCCATCCCAAAGCCATTTATGCATTGATGCTGGAGCGTTGGCAGCTCCGCTTGCCACCCACCCACTAGGCCATGTTAGCGCAAAGCCCCGCCGCCTGGTCGGCTACCCCGTCGGCCTGAGCAAACGGGGTAGCCGACCAGGCGGCGGGGCAATAACGAGCGGTTTTACTTAACGGAGCCGCCGCTGCTTCACGGTGAAATTGCGGCTGATGTTGAAGCCGAAAAAGATGTTGCCCTTGAAAAAATTGCCCGAGGTTTCGGTCACGAACTGCTTCTCAATCATGCCCGGCGAGTTGGTGACGTGCATCTGGAAGATGTGGCCGCCCGTTTCAATATCCACGCCCAGCGCCAGCGAGTTGCGGAAGTGGTCGGCCGTGTAAGAGGGCATTAGGTAATAGTATTCGGCGTTGAGCGAGAAGCGTTTGGTGAGCTTGTAGCGCCCGCCGCCGCCCAGGGCGTACACGTCGTTTTTCTCATCCTCATTCAGCACCAGGTTGCGGTGAATGAGGGTGGGCATGAGCTGCAGCGACAAATCGGAGCTGAACTTGCGGGCAATCAGAGCCTGGTAGGTGTAGGCCGTGCGCCGGCCCAGGGTGTGGTCGATGGCATCGTTGTAGTTAATGGTGCTAACGGCCGCCGACGTAAACAGCGTAACCGTTACCGGCACGGCGTGCGCGCCAATGGTCTGCTGAATGGCCTTGTATTTCAAAAAGCCATCGAAAGTCTTGTCGATGGAGGAGCGGCCAACGCCCACTTCAAAGCGGTCCGTAACGGCATATTCGAAGCCCAGGCGCAGGGTAGCGGCATCGAGCCCGAAGAAATTATACGCGCCGCTGTTCAGCGCTCCGAAGCGGTGCGAAATTAGAAACACCATCGTGCCTTCGCCGGGCGTTTGCACGGTGTGGCCATTGATGAGGCGCGTGGCCTTGAACGTGGCATCGACCACCTGGGTAGGCGCGTCCTTCTTGTCGCTCTGTTCCAGCTGGCCCAGCAGGTCGGTTTGGGCGTGGGCCGCCGGGGCCGCGCACGCGGCCAGCACGAGTCCAACTAGCGCCGTGCGCGCGAAAAGGGTAAGCAACTGTTTCATAAAACTATAGAGGGGGTAGGGATAAAAAAATCAAGGCTGGGAAACCAGCGCCGGGCTAACCGCGTCGCAGGTAAGGTTGACGCGCACGCTGACCGATTTGGCAATGTGCTCGCGGACCAGCAGCGGAATATCAATGGAGTAGTCGGCCGGCGCGATGTTGAAGTAGGCAAACACCACCAGCTGGCCATCGCGCAGCTGCAGGGTGCCCGTCACGACAACCTTGTGCGTGACGCCGTGCAGGGTCAGGTTGCCCTCGGCCTCCACGTTCTGGCCGGCACCGGGCAACTGCTTAAGCACTTGCGCCGCGTTCAGAAGCTGGCCCGTGAAGGTGGCCCTGGGGTACTTGTCCGATTCCATGTAGTTCTCGTTGAAGTGCTCCTGCATCAGGGTGCGCTTGAACTGAAACTCGTGCACCGGCACCGAAAAGGCAATCTGGCCGGTAAGCGCGTCAAAAACCGCGGCCACCTTATCGTTGCGGGCCTCAATATCTTCCATGATGGAAGCCGAAAAAAACGAAATGTGGCCGCCCCTGGTCATAAACTTGCTCTGGGCCTGGGCCTGGCCGGAGCTGCCCAGGCCCAGCAGCAAACACACCAGCACCATTCCCAGGTGCCTTCGCCCTGGTAGTAGTTTATTCATCGCCAAGCAAGCAGGGGGAGTAAGAAAAACAGAACGGGCCGCGTGGCCCTGCGCACCCGGCAGCACTAATTGTTGGGTGCCCCCGCATCGACCCAGGCTTTAATAAGAGCGATTTCGCAGGCGTCGGGTCCGCCTACCCCGTCGTAGGGCATGGGCTTGAAGCCGGGGTCGTGGCGCATGTTGCCGATGAGCCAGCTCTGGCCATTTATGCCGTTGGCGGGGGTAGCCCAGTAGCTCAGGTCGTTGAAATTCTCCATGTTGAGCGCGCCGATTGCCAGCGTTTTGTACGATTGCGCATTATGGCAGCGGTAGCAGTCATCTTTCAGGATGGGCAGCACGTTGTTTTGGTATGAAACCGCGGTCGGCAGCGGCGCGCAGTTCACTACGGGCTCAGCCAGCTGAGTATAGGAGCAGGCTGAAAATAGCATTGTGCCGGCTAGCATCAATCCCAATAAGAGGCGCGGCCTGAGTGGTAAAGAAGTAGATAATTTCACAGAAGCGAAGATTGGTAATGAAATGAATTTTAGTAGTTTACTCCGTCGGTAATCGCAAAATTCAGGCCGGTTAGCTACTTGATTATAAAAGTGTTACAGGAGGTTATTAAGCGTGAAAGGTACTCTTCTGCTATTTAGTTGAACTTTGCCCTAAAGCGTTCTGGTAAATATGACTATCGAGGGGATGGTTCTAGGAAATCTCAAGGCGAAAGCAACCTACGCCAAAGCTCAAAAATAGGATTGAACTACCATGCTACTTCGAAATTTTGGCCCAGCAGTCACTTTCCCTCTTCGAATGACCGGCTGGTACTAGTGGCGGGCTGCCGCGTAGCTGGCCCAGGCAGCTCGCACGGCTTGCCGGGCCGCGTGGGCTACCACAGGCGAGGGGGTAGGGAAAGCCTGGCCTTGGTGGTAAGCGGCAAAAAAAAATCCCGGCCGCCAAGGCCGGGATTTTTTTTAAAAGAGGGGGGTAGGGCGAAGCGCTAAACTGCTGTGGTGCTCAGCTTGGGCGCGTTGCCGGGCAGGCTCGATACGTCTTCGCCAGCGGCTTTGCGCTCGCGCTCTTCCTTCTTGCCATAGGTGTCGAGGATAATGGGCGTGGCGATGAACAGCGACGAGTACGTGCCGAAAACGATGCCAATCATCATGGCAAACGAGAACGAGCGCAGCGTTTCGCCGCCGAAGATGTAGAGCACCAGCACCACCAGAAACACCGTGGTGAACGTAATCATGGTGCGCGAGAAGGTCGAGTTCAGGGCCGGGTTCACGACCTGGGCGAAGGTCATGCCGGGGTTGTTGCGCAGGTATTCCCGAATCCGGTCGTAGATAACCACCGTGTCGTTCATCGAGAAGCCGATGATGCTGAGCACGGCCGCCACGAAAATCTGGTCCATCTCATAGTTGGCCCCAAAGGCGCGGGCGATGGGGTAGGAGGCAATCACCAGCAGCGCATCGTGGAAGAGCGAGATAACGGCGGCCATCGAATACTGCCACTTATCGAAGCGGAAGAGCACGTAGATGAAGATGCCGGCCAGCGTGAGCGCCAGGCTCAGAAACGACGTGCGCTTGATGTCGTCGGCGATGGTCGCGCCCACTTTGGAGGTCGATTTGATGGTCGGCGCGTCGGCGGCGTACTTGCGCAGGCCTTGGTTGAGGGCGGCGGCCACGGTCTGGTCGGCGGTCTGGCTCTCATCCTCGGCCAGGTAGCCGGTGGTGATGCGCAGGCGGTCGGGGTTGCCGTACTGCTTCACTTCGAGGCCGGTGTTTTTGAAGTCGGGCTCCAGGGCGAGGCGCACATCGGAGGCCACCATCGGCTTGTTGAAATCCACCACGTAGGCGCGGCCGCCGCGGAAGTCCACGCCCAGGTTGGGGCCACCCTGCAGATACATCAGCACGAAGCCCGTCACGATGATAGTGGTCGAAAAAGCGTAGGCATATTTGCGCTTGCCCACGATGTCGAAATTCAGGTTCTGAAACAGGTTGCGCGAGAGGAACGTGGAGAACGTGATGGCGCTCGTCGTCTTGCCCTTAATCAGGAACTCGATGATGAGACGCGACACGTACACCGCCGACAGGAACGACGTCAACACGCCAATGCCCAGCGTAATGGCGAAGCTCTGCACCGGGCCCGTGCCAAAAAAGCCCAGGATGATGGCGATGAGCATGGTCGTCACGTTCGAGTCGAAGATGGCCGAGAAAGCCCGCGTGTAGCCCGCGTTCACGGCGTCGTGCAGCGAAAGGCCGTGGTCCAGCTCTTCCCGTATCCGCTCAAAAATCAACACGTTGGCATCTACCGACGAAGCAATTACCAGAATCAGGCCCGCGATGCCGGGTAGGGTGAGCGCGGTGCTGAACTGCGCCAGCACGCCCAGAATCAGGAACATGTTGAAGAGCAGCGCGGCATCGGCGACGAGGCCGGCGCGGCCGTAGTACATCGTCATAAAGACCATGATAATCAGCAGGCCGGCCAGCGACGAGTACAGGCCCTGGTTGATGGCTTCCTTGCCGAGCGAGGGGCCGACCACGGCTTCTTCCACGATGCGCGTGGGGGCGGGCAGCTTGCCGGCTTTCAGCACCTGCGCCAGGTCCTGGGCTTCGTCGATGGTGAAGTTGCCCGAAATGCTGGTGTTGCCACCCGTGATTTCGCTCTGCACCACGGGGTCCGAATACACCACGTCGTCGAGCACCACGGCTACTTGCTTGCCAATGTTGGCACCGGTCATTTTGCCCCACTTGCGGGCGCCGGTCGGGTTCATGCTCATGCTCACCTCGGGGCGGCCGGTCTGGTCGTAGTCCTGGCGGGCGTCGCTCACCACCTCACCGCTGATGGGCGCGGCGATGGTGCCGGTGCGGTCCTTCTTCACGGCCACGAGGCGCAGAAACTGCTGGCCGTTGGCATCAATTGGCTTGTTGAGGTAGAGCAGCGCCATGTTGGGGGGTAGGATGGCGCGGGCCTCCTCCGTGTGCATCACGCGGTCGAACTGCGCCGTGTCGCGCAGGTTCACGCCCAGCGCACCGGGCATGGTGAGCAAGCGCGCCAACACGCCACCTCTCTGGGTAGCCGTCGAGTCGGTTTTGGCCTTGGCGGCCGGCGTTTTCTTGGCGAGCTGGGCGGCCAGCGAAGTCGTGTCGCCCTTGGTGCCGGCGGTGGCGGCGGCGGTCGAGTCGGCCTTGCTGACGGCGGCCGTCGGGCCAGTAGTCTTAGCTTTCTCCTTGGCCGTCAGCACCTGGTCAATCTGGCCCAGGTAGGGCGCTACTTCGTTCTGGGGCCACACCTCGTAAAATTCCAGCTTGGCCTGGCCTTGCAGCAGCTTGCGCACGCGCTCGGGGTTGTCCACGCCCGGCAATTCTACCTGAATGCGGCCGGTGCCCTTCACCCGCTGAATGCTGGGCTGGTTCACGCCAAACTTATCCACGCGCTTGCGCAGGATATCAAACGAGCGGTCAATAGCGTCTTCCTCTTCCTTATTAATAGCCGACAGCACCTTGCTGTCTGAGGTGTTGAGGTCAATCTTGCGGTCCTTATTCACCGAATTGGTGAAGATGCGGTTCAGCGGCACGCCGGGCGCTGTTTCCTGGTAGGCCTGGTAGAAGAGGGTGGTAAAGGCCGTGCCCGAGTTGGTTTTCTGGCGCTCCTGAGCCAGCGCCAAGGCTTTGTTGAAGGCGGGGTCTTTGGAGTTGCCAGCCATCGCCCGCACAATTTCCACCGGCGAAACTTCCAGCGTTACGTGCATGCCGCCTTTCAGGTCGAGGCCCAGGCCCAGCTCGCTCTGCTTCACATCGCGGTAAGTGTAGGAGCCAAATACGGGCGCGCGCCACACCGAATCGAGGTAGTGCTGGCGCTGGGTTTCGTTCAGCTGGCCGTTGTGCGTGGCGTAGGCCACGGCCTTGTCCTGCACCTGCCGGGAAATGTAGGTGAAGAACAAGAAGTACGCGCACAGCACCGAAACGATGAGCGTGAGCGTGATAATTATGCCTTTGTGACGCATCTTAAGTAATTAGCAGTGAGCAATAAGCAATGAGAAATTAGCCTTGCCAGGCAAGGCGGTGGGTAAGAGCAAGTAACACGGAGTAGCGAGCAGTGAGCAAGAGGTTCAAAAACCAACTGCCCCTTGCTCACTAGTAATTGCTCATTAAAAAGCTACGGGGCCTGCGGCGACAGCGCCGCCACCAGCAGCCGCTGGCGACACAGCTGCGCCACAAAAGCCGCCGGGGCGCCCACCGGCGCCAGGGCCACGGCGCGGCGCGGCAGGCGCGGCTGCCAGCTCGCGAAGGGGGTAGGGGGCAGCCAGCCCAGCGCGAAAGCCGGGGCCACGTAGCTGCCCAGCGGCGAGGCCGCTTCGAGCACTACCCGCTGCTTGATAACCGTGGCGCGCGGCGCGGTACTGACTTGCGCCCCGGCCGGGGGGGTAGGGCGCAACACGCTCACCGTCCGGCCATTCAGGCCCAGCAACAGCAGCACGGGCAGTGCTACTAGCACCACGCGCAACAACCGCGTAAACTGGGAAAGGGAATAGCGCATAACCAGGACAGGGCTACAAATATAACGCGCTACACCACTTAGCCCCGCACCCGGCCCTACCCCCTACCATTCGCGCAGCTCCTCAAAGGCGTATTGCGCGTCGTTCCAAAAGGCGTCGAGGGCGATGAGGCGGGGCTTGAAAAACGAAATGAGCGCCGGCCAGTCGTCGCGGCTGAACAGGTTGGCGGGCACCAGCGCCTGGTAGATGCGGCTCAGCGGCTGGCCGTGCTCATTGGTGGCGTGCGGCTCCCAGGTCCAGGTTTCGCCCAGGGTTTCGTGCAGCAGGGTTTTCAAGGCCAAAAACTGCTCGAAAAACAATTCGCGCACGCCTGCGTCGGGCTGCGTCAACTCGATGGCGATGCTGGCGCGCCGGTTGTCGGCGTGCAGCTTGAATTGCACGCCCTTCAGCCCCGTTTTGTAGTTGACCCAGCTCACGGGCAGGCCCTCGGCCGACAGCACCGGGGCCATATACTGCCCGAAGGTGGTCCAGAAGGCCTGGCGCAGCTGGGAAGCTTCGGCTTTGCTGTACAAGGTGTTATGACTTAATTAAGCAGCCCGCCGCAACGGCCGCAAATCGAGCCGGAAGCCCGGCAGCACCGGTTCGCCGCTCCGCTCCTGGTCATAGCCCTGCACGGTTTCGGCGGGCTGGCCGGGGCGATATACGTAGGCCGTTTCGGCTTCTACATCGAGCAGAAAACCAAGCTGCATCCCGTTGGCTAGGTAGTTTTCCATCTTGGCTTGCAGCATCGTCAGCTCATCCGAGGGGGATTTAATTTCCAGCATAAACTCCGGGCAGACGGGCGGAAACCTGCGCCGCTGCTCGGGCGTGAGCTGCGCCCACCTGGCCTGGCTCAGCCACGCCGCATCGGGCGAGCGCACCGACGTGTCGGGCAGCTTGAAGCCGGCCGACGATTCGTAGACGTGGCCCGCCCGCAGCTGGCGGTTCCAATGTACCAACTGATAGTTGGTTTCTGAACAGGATTCGCTGGATTCGGAACCGGCGGGGGGCATAATGATGATTTCCTGGTGGGCGTTGCGCTCAAAATTGAGCCGGGGATTGGCTTGGCACAACTCAAAAAATTCATCGTCGCTAAGCCCGGCCAGCACGGGGCCATGTAGCACGGGCAACTCGGGGAATTCGTAGGTGGCAGGCATCGCGGAAAATTAAGGGACCAAGGAATGCTTACCAAGATACGGATGACCGAACCCTTCCCTACCCCCCCTCGGCCACCTTGCCGCGCAGGTAGCCCGTGAGCACGGCCAGCCCATTCTCGAAGTGCCGGTTGTTGGGAATGACGATATCCGCGTCGGCCTTAAAGGGTTGGATGTATTTTTCGTAGGTCGGGGCCACGTGGTTGGCGTAGCGGTACAGCACGTCCTGCAGGTCGTAGCCGCGCTCGTCGCGGTCGCGCACGATGCGGCGGTGCAGCTTCACGTGCTCCTGGGCATCGATATACACCTTGAGGTCGAGCAGCTTGGCGATTTCCTCGAAGTAGAACACGAAAATGCCCTCCACCACCACAATGGGCGCGGGCCGAAACACCAGCTCGGCCGGCACGGCGTCGGAGTTATTAAAGGTGTACTCCTGGCGGCGCACCTCGCGGCCTTCGCGCAGCTGGCGCACATCGGCGGCGTAGGCGGCCGAGTCGATGCTGCCGGGCAGGTCGAAGTTTTCGATGCCCTGCTCGTCGCGCAGCTGCTCGTGGCGAGGGTGATAGTAATTGTCCTGCGAAATCAGACAGATGTCGCGTTCGGGGAAAGCGGCCAGCAAACGGCGCAAAAACGTGGTTTTGCCCGATGCGCTGCCGCCCGTGATACCAACTAGGTAGGGATGCTGCATAACGGAGGGCAAAGGTAGGGGGAATGGGTAATGGGTAATAAGTAACGGGTAATTCGAGTAATAGAAATACTGTCGTTTCGTGTTGATAAACGGTAGTACTCAACTTACCCATTACCCATTCAAAAACACCACCAGCCCGGCCACGGCGCGCGCCCGGTGGCTGAGCATATTTTTCTCGGTAAGCGTCATTTCGGCGAAAGTGCGGCCGTCGCCCTCGGTGGGCACAAACACGGGGTCGTAGCCAAAGCCGCCCCGCCCGATGGGTGCCGCCGCGATGCTACCCCCCACTTCGCCGCTGAACTCGTGGGCATCGCCTACCCCCCTCACCAAAGAGATAACCGTGCGGAAGCTTGCCCGGCGGTTGGGCTGGGTGCCAAGCTCATGCAGCAGCTTGGCCACGTTGGCGGTGGCTTCGCGCGCGGGGCCGGCGTAGCGGGCCGAGTACACGCCGGGCGCGCCGCCCAGGGCCTCTGCTTCGAGGCCGGTGTCGTCGGCAAAGCAGGCCACGCCGTAGTGGTCCCACACGTACTGCGCCTTTTGGCGGGCGTTGCCTGCGAGGGTAGGCTGGGTTTCGGGCAGCTCTTCGTGGCAGCCAATGTCGGCCAGGCTCAGCACCTGCACGTCGGGCAGCAGCGGCCGGATTTCATCAAGCTTATGGGCATTATTAGAAGCGAAGCACAGACGCATAGTGTTCAAAAAAATAGGAGTAGTCGCCGAAAAAATTTCAATAAAGTAACTGCCGCCAGAGCCTTTTCGCCGTCCGGCTGGCGCGCCTACCCCCCGCTGCCGCCCTGGCCAGCGGCTGACCGCACCCCGGCGAACGGCTAGCGAAACATCAGTTTGACAGTGCCCCACGAGCGTTGCACCACGCTCATCGTGCCGGTGGCGGTGGTCGTCGGATAGGTCGCGTCGGGGCCGCGCGGCGTGGGGCGATACACGACCAGCCCTGGCAGCAACCCCGAATGGCCCTGATACAGATAGGTATCGGCAAAGGCGTAGTGCAGCTGGCCGGTGGGCGCGAGTGTCACAAGCGGTTGAAAATCAGTATGTGCGAACGTTTTAAGGCTGAGGTTGAAGCCGTGCGGGTGAGTTTTGGTGGTTGCCTTCCATTCTGCGTGTGCCGCCGTGCCGGCGTGGCCAGCCAGAAAGAGCAGCAGGGTAGTGGCCAGCGCCAGCCCCGCGCTTCCGAGCAGCAGGCCCAGGCCCAGCCGGGGCCCAAAGCCAATAGTGCTAAACAGGCGGCGACGATAGTGCATGGCGGGCGAGGGGGTAGGGAGTCAAATATAACCCAAGTACATAATCGCGCCGCATGAAGAAACGACCGGCAATCGACCAATTGGCCGGCTCATTGGCTGAGGCAGCCAAGTGCGTCTGCGGCTGTGGGTTGACTTTGTGGCGGCTATGCCGTACTTTTGCAGTCCCTTCCGCAAAACCGGCAGGGTTTAACAGGTAACTAGGCCCTCCCGATAATGAAAAAGGACACGCACCCCGAGTACCGCCAGGTAGTTTTTCAAGACACCTCGTCGGACTTCAAGTTTATCACCCGCTCCACGATGACCTCGCCCGAGACGATTCAGTGGGAAGATGGTAACACCTATCCGGTAATTAAAATTGAAGTAAGCAGTGCTTCGCACCCCTTCTACACCGGCAAAAACATGTTCATCGACACGGCCGGCCGCGTGGAGAAATTCCGCACCCGCTACGCCAACAAAGCGCAGAGCAGCGCGGGCAAAGAATAGCTTTTTAGGAAGCTGTTAGCCGTTGGCTTTTTAGAACTCCTCCTGATTGAAATCGGGAGGAGTTTTTTTATGGCCTGCTGCCGGGGCGGCGGCCGTAAATTTGTCTTTTCCCTACCCCCATCCAAAAAGCTAACGGCTGGCAGCTAACAGCTAGCAGCTTAGAATCCATGCATTTATTGCTGTTCGACGACCCGGCCATTCGGCCGCACCTGCTGCCGCTCACCTTCACGCGGCCGGTGGCGGCGCTGCGCTGCGGCATCCTCACCATTGCCGAAAAGTGGCAGCGCCGGCTGGCCTCGCCCAGCGTGGGCTACCTCACGCAGCCCTATTTGCAGGCCAAGTTTCCGGTGTGCGCCGATGGTTTCGTGACGGGTGCCGCGCTGGTGGTGAACGGCGCCGTGTGCCCCGACGACCTGCTGGCCCGCCAGGTGCTGGCCCTACCCCCCGGCCACGGCCTGTATTGCGGCGAGCTGCTGGTGGCCGCCCACCTCGCCGATGCCAGCCAGGTAGTCGAGCTGATTCAGGACGGCCTGGTGGTGCGGCAGGCCCAGGAAGACGTGTCGGTAATTGACCGGCCGTGGCAGCTATTTCTGCGCAACGGCGTCGAGATTCGGCGCGATTTCGCGCTGCTCACGGCCGGGCGCACGTCGCAGCCGGTGGGCGACGCGCACACCATCGTGTACGCGCCCGAAAATATCTTTATCGAGCCCGGCGTGAAGATTCGCGCCGCTATTCTCAACGCGGAGGACGGGCCCATTTACCTGGGTAAGAACTCGCAGGTGCATGAAGGTGCCATTATCAAAGGCCCGCTGGCCTTGTGCGAGGGCAGCCACGTGAACGCCGGCGCCAAGCTGCGCGGCGACAACACCATTGGGCCATTCTCGAAAGTTGGGGGCGAAGTGGGCAACAGCATCCTGCTGGGCTACAGCAACAAAGGCCACGACGGCTACCTCGGCAACTCGGTCATCGGCGAGTGGTGCAACCTGGGGGCCGACACCAACACGAGCAACCTTAAAAACAACTACGCCCCGGTGAAGGTGTGGAGCCACGCCGCTAACCGCTTCGTGGACACCGGCCAAACCTTCTGCGGCCTGCTTATGGGCGACCACAGCAAGGCCGGCATCAACACCATGTTCAATACCGGCACCGTGGTGGGGGTAGGGGCCAATATTTTCGGCGCTGGCTTCCCGCGCCAGTTCATCCCAAGCTTCAGCTGGGGCGGCCCGGCAGGCTTTGAAACGTTTAAGCTTGGCAAGTTTGCTGAAGTAGCCGAGCGCGTAATGGGCCGGCGTGGGCTGGCTTATGACGCGGTGGAGCAAGGAATTATGGAAGAGGTGTTTCGGCAGACGGAAAGCGACCGGGTTTGGGAGAAAGTGCCGAATAAAAATTAGGTGCTACCTTAACCTACTCACCCGTTGTACTGTGCCTTTATGAATACCACAGACTCCCAATCCAACGTCAGCATGGCCTACCTGCTCGGGGGAGTAGGCTTGCTGGCAATTTCGATAGCGCCGCTGGGCAGTATGCTTATGAGCGAAGCGGAGCCAGCAGGTAGGCTGGCCCTTATGGCTTATTGGCTGGTTGGCGCACTAGCTATCAACTGGGCCGTGCGTCGCTTTTTGAAGCTTGGGGAGCGAGTAGTAGCTATCGTAGCCATAGTGATGGGCTGGTATATGGTGCTTCCAGTGCTATTAATGTTAAAAGCTACGGTTTTTAGATTTTAATAGTGAAATTTCAGGACATCCCCAATCAAACGGCCCTCAAGGACGTACTGCGCCAGTCGGTGCAGCGCGGGCACGTGGCGCACGCCCAGCTGTTTCGCGGGGCGGAGGGCTCGGCGGTCCTACCCCTCGCGCTGGCCTACGCGCAGTATCTCAACTGCGAGGGCCGCGCCGACGATGCCGAAGACAGCTGCGGCCACTGCCCGGCCTGCCTGAAAATCAGCAAGCTGGTGCATCCCGACCTTAACTTTATTCTACCCACCACCACGACCAAGGCGGTGCCCAAGGATGCTACCAGTGGCCGGTTTATGGCCGAGTGGCGCACCTTTCTGACCGAGAGCCCCTACCAGGGCTTCAACGACTGGATGCAGCATATCGGGGCCGAAAACAAGCAGGGTAGCATCTCGAAAGAGGAAGCCGGCCAGCTACTCAAGCTGGTGTCGCTCAAGGCTTTCGAGGCGCGGTTTAAGCTCGTCATTATCTGGCTGCCCGAGCTGATGCACCCGGCCGCCGCCAACGCCGTGCTCAAGCTGCTGGAGGAGCCGCCGCCCGCCACGGTGTTTTTGCTGGTCAGCAACGAGCCCGAGCGGCTGCTACCCACCATCATCAGCCGGGTGCAGCCGGTGGCGGTGCGGCCGTTTTCGGAAGATGATATTGCCGCTTATTTAACGGCGCATTACCACGTGCCCGAAGCCAAAGCCCGGCAGGTGGCGCAGTTAGCCGAGGGCAACCTGGGCGCGGCCATCGCTAGCCGCGAGCAGAGCGCCGACCACGACTACGCCGATTTTTTCATCAAGTGGATGCGCAAGTGCTTCTCGCTGAAAATGACCGACGTAATGGCCCTCGCCGACGAGTTTCAGAAGATGGGCCGCGAAAACCAGAAGGAGCAGCTCAGCTTCTCGCTGGGGCTGCTGCGCAAGGTGCTGCTCTACGGCCTCGACCCGCAGCTGGTGCCGCACCTGCCCAGCGGCGAGCAGCAGTTCGTGCAGGGTTTCAGCAAGTTCGTGACCCCCAACAACGCCGACCAGCTCACCGAAGAGTTGAACACGGCCCACTATCACATCGAGCGCAACGCCAACCCGCGCATGGTTTTCGTGGATGCCTCGCTGCGCCTGGGCCAGCAGCTGCGCCGCGCCTGAGCGTAGCGCGAAGTTTCCACTTCGTGCGCGAGCGCAGCGAGCAGGCGGCACCGGGCCGCGCGAACGACGATGCGCGCTGCGCTCGCGCACGAAGTGGAAACTTCGCGCTACTTCCTGCCGACCTTTGTGCTATGCGCTGCCTGCTTGCCCTATTCCTGCTCCTTGTATTGAACCCGGCGCGGGCGCAGGTGGGGCCGGCCCTACCCCCCCCCGACCCGGCCATGAACCCCGGCATTCACCAGGGGCGCTTCATTGGGGTAGTGGTAGGCACAACGGTAGTTTATGCCCTGACTTCCTATTTCTTGGGCAAAACCTGGTACACCAAGCGCGTGCCGTTTCACACCTTCAACGACAACGGCGAGTGGCTGCAAATGGACAAGGTGGGCCACGCCACCACGGCCTACGCCATCAGCCGGGGCGAGTACGAGCTGTTTCGCTGGAGCGGCGTCAATGAGCGCGCTTCGGTGCTCACGGGTAGCCTCATCGCGCTGCTCTACCAGACTACTATTGAGCTGTTTGACGGCCGCTCGGAGGGCTGGGGCTTTTCGAAGGGCGACATGGCGGCCAACCTCAGCGGCATTGGCCTTTTCATGGGACAGCAGTACGGCTTTGGCGAGCAAAAAGCCAGCCTGCGCTACGGCTGGCGCCAGAGCATCTACCCGCAATATCGTCCCAATTTGCTTGGGCAAAGCATTGGCAGTCAGATGCTAAAGGATTATAATGGCCAGCAGTACTGGCTGTCGTTCAATATGGCTTCGGTGCTGCCGGTGGGGCCGTCGTTTCCGCGCTGGCTCAACCTGGATGTGGGCTACAGTGGTAGCGGCATGACCGGCGGCCACGCCAACCCGCCCTACTTCGACGCCGACGGCAAGGAGGTGAAATTCACTCGTTACCGCCAGTTTTATGTGTCGCCCGATATCAGTCTGGCCCGCCTGCCCGGCCTCAACAATACTGGTCAGCGCCTGCTGGCGGCCGGGCAGTTTTTTAAAATCCCTACCCCCTCCATCGAGTACAGTGGGCTGCATGGCGTACGATTTCATCCGTTATTTGTGGGTAAGGACTAATTTTTTCGCACAGAGTTCACGGAGTTGCGCAGAGTTTGTTTCTGCTCTGCGTAACTCCGTGAACTCTGTGCGAACTATTCAACATGCCAAACTTCCCTATCCGCCTTGCCACCCGCGCCTCGCGCCTCGCCCTGTGGCAAACCGAGCACGTGGCCAGCCTGCTCAACCAAGCCGGCCTACCCACCGAAATCGTGCCTATGCAAACCATCGGCGACAAGGTGCTGGACCGCTCGCTGACCAAGATTGGTGCTAAGGGCGTCTTCACCGAAGAGCTGGAAGAAAGCCTGCGCCGCAACGAAACCCACCTGGCCATTCACTCGGCCAAGGACGTGCAAAGCTCCCTACCCCCCGATTTGGAACTGGTCGCGTTTCTGGAGCGCGAGCAGGTTAATGACGTGGTTATCAGTTTTCAGGAAGATTTTGACATTAATAAACCCGGTATTCTGCTAGGCACCAGCAGTACCCGCCGCAAGGCGCTGCTGCGCCGCTTCTACCCCCAGGCCAATACGGCTGAGGCGCGCGGTAATCTTCAGACGCGCCTGCGCAAGCTGCAGGAAGGCGAGTACGACGCCCTCGTGCTGGCCTACGCCGGCGTGCACCGCATGGGCTACGATAGCCTCATTCGCCACGTGCTGCCCAGCGATAAGTTTGTGCCGCCCGTGGGCCAGGGCAGCATCGCCGTCGAGTGCTCACGGTTTCTGGATAACGACTTGAAAGCGAAGATAAAAGCCGCGCTCGACCACCCCGCTACCCACCGTTGCCTGCTGGCCGAGCGCGCCTTTTTGCGCACGATGGAAGGCGGATGCAGCATTCCGTCGTTTGCGCTGGCTACCCTCACTGCAGCCGGCGACCTGCACCTGCACGGCGGCCTCATCAGCCTCAGCGGCGAGGAATACGTTGATTTTACCCAAACTGCCCCCGCCGCGCAGGCCGAGGGCCTCGGCATGGCCGTGGCCGACTACGTGCTGGGCCACGGCGGCGAGGCCATTCTGGCCAGCATCCGCGAGCAGCGGGGCGAACTATAGGGGGTAGGGATTGCGTAAGTCAGCTGATTTTGCCTCCTAAGTTTAGCTCGTATGAAATCACTATGTGCCGGGCGTCGCGCCGTTTTTTTGTGTTTGCTAATGCTGCTGAGCCTAGCTGCCCAGGCTGCCGAAAAGCCTCATAAAAGCAAGAAAGATGAGGTAGTGACGATTACGACCAGTCTGGGAGTCATTCGGCTTATCTTATTCAGCGATACGCCGTTGCACCGGGCTAATTTCCTGAAAAAAGCCCAGAATGGCTTTTACAACGGCACCACCTTTCACCGCGTGGTGCCCAACTTCATGGTGCAGGGCGGCGACCCCAACACCAAGGACAGCGACCCGGCCAACGATGGCCAGGGTCCGCCCAACGATACCACGATTCCGGCCGAGCTGGTGGCGGGCCACCGGCACGACTACGGCGCCGTGGCCGCCGCCCGCTCGGCCGACTTCGTGAACCCGCAGCGGGCCAGTAATTCCAGCCAGTTCTACCTGGTAGATAACCACCAGGGCACGCATTTTCTCGATGGTCAATACACTATTTTTGGCCAGGTAATCAGCGGGTTGGAGGTATTAGACAAAATAGCTGCCCTACCCCGCGACCGCCGCGACCGGCCCACTAGCGACCTCAAAATGACGATGACGGTGGAAAAGCTGAAGAAGAAGAAAATCACGGAACTGTATGGCCATCAGTATTAAACGTCCATGAAGATTCTGCTCACCGGCTCCAACGGCTTGCTCGGGCAAAAGCTCGTGGCCTTGCTGCACGATATGCCCGATGTGGAGCTGGTGGCTACCGCCCGCAGCGGTAACCGGCTAGCCGAGCTTTATCCGATGCTCCGCTTCGTGCTGCTCGACGTGACGGATGCGGCCCAGGTGCAGCAAGTGCTTGCCACTGAGCGCCCTACCCACTTCATTCACACCGCCGCCATGACGCAGGTGGACGAGTGCGAGCAGCACCAGGACGCCTGCTGGGTCCAGAACGTGACGGCCGTAGCGCACGTGGCAGCTGCCTGCGCGCAGTTCGGCATTCACCTCACGCACCTCAGCACCGATTTTATTTTCAACGGCGAAGAGGCCCTGCTGACCGAAGACGCTACCCCCGACCCCATCAGCCACTACGGGGCAAGCAAGCTAGCTGCCGAGCGCATTGTGCAGGCTGCCAGCGGCTTGCGGTGGGCCATTGCGCGCACGGTGCTGGTCTATGGCACGCTCACGGCGGGTAGCCGCAGCAACATCGTGCTCTGGGTGCGCGATTCGTTGCGCAAAGGTCAGAAAATCAAAGTAGTAGATGACCAGTGGCGCACGCCCACTCTGGCCGAAGACCTGGCGCTGGGCTGCTGGCTACTGGCCCGGCAATCGGCCCAGGGCATCTACCACCTCAGTGGCCGCGAACTGCTGACGCCCTACCAGATGGCGCAGCAGGTAGCCCGCTTTTTCCGGCTCGACCAGTCGCTGCTGGAGCGCGTGGATAGCAGCACGTTTACGCAACTGGCCCGGCGGCCGGCCCGCACCGGCTTCAACATTGCTAAAGCCGAGCGCGAGCTAGGCTACCAGCCGCGTTCCTTTGCCGAAGGCATCGGCCTGCTAGCCCAGCAAACGGAGCCCGCTGCCACGTAGAAAATGCGATTAAGCGGCCATCAAAAAAGCCCGCTGGCAATGCCAGCGGGCTTTTCAACTATAAGCCTTCCGCTTCTAAAATACATCTACTGAAATAATTGGACTCTGATAAAAGGACTAATTTTGAAATAGTTTGCGCCAGATTAGGCAGCTGGCAATTGACTGGTAGTGAGCTGCTAACTACGTAGATTGAAATTCAAAGGATATTTTGCCCCCGCTCTTCTACAAATGGTCGGGCCACTCGCCAATGAGCAAGCCGCCTACGAGTAGCGCCGTGCGCTGGCGCAAAGCAGCTTCGCCAAGGGCGCGCGGAACCAGGCGGCCATCCAACGTGGTGAAGTCGCGGCCCGCCGCAAGAGAAGTATAATCGGCCGGAGACGAGCTCGAGTGCGAAAAACCCTGACGGGATGAACGGGCGGTTTTCATCGTGAATGTGCGAAATAGGGTTGCGAATGCAGGATAGTGCGGTGTTGTTAAGCAGTAATCCGATACAAGATTAGCGATGCTTTCAACCTCGCAAAAGGACACAAGCTCTTGTTTTGTGACATTGATTATTTTTAATATTGGCCAAAAAATACAATAAAATACTAAAAATAAGACAAAATTTATTTTTTCTGCTTATTGACTTATTACTTAAAGGCTTGATTAAAAGAAATTTGTAGGATTTATCCTAGAAATCGAACTGGTAGCTATTGGCTAATTTTGTGACAATTTCCCTTCCGTTTCGGCAGACTTTACGGTAGGTTTATTCGGGGTTAGAACGCTGGTTGAGTGCCTGCGCCAACTGCTGCAAGGCTAACAGCGTGCACAGCAGGGCCACTCCTGGGGCCGTTGCCACCCACCACGCGGTGGGGTCCTGGCGCACGGTAGCGAGCAGGCTACCCCAGCTTACCTGGTCAGGTGCCTGGCCTACTCCCAGAAAAGCGAGGGCATTTTCCAGGCCAACCAGGCCGGCCAGCGTGAGCGGGGCAAATGAAAACAAGGGCAGACACGCGTGGGGTAGGGCATGGCGCAGCCACACGCGCCAGGCGGGTAGCCCGCTGGCGTGCGCGGCTTCCACGAAGGGCTGCACCCGCACCCGCAGCATTTGCGCCCGTACCAGGCGGGCGGTTTCGGGCCAGGCCACCAGCGCCAGCAGGCCAAGTAGCTGCACGGGGCCAAGCGGCGGGCCGGCCGCCAGGGCCACCAACAGGATGAGGCGAGGCACCGCGCCCAGCAGCGCCGTAGCCCCGAGAACCAGGCTGTCGAGTGGCAGCGGCAATGTGCGCCGGCTGCCGGCTGCCCGGCGCGATGAATACCAACTGGCCGCTCCGGCGATTACTACCAGCGTGCCGACCACGAAAATGCGGGCGGGCAGGGCGGCCAGCCACCAGCCTGCGGCCAGCAGCCACCCCGCGCTGGCCAGCGGCAGGCGCAGCTGCTTATTGCCCCAAAAGCCTGCCGCGCTGCCTGCCACCGCCCCCACGAAAGTAGCCAGCCCCACGGCCGGCAGGCTTATCAGTACCAGCCGCCGGGCACCGGCCACCAGCCCGGCTACTACATCGCGGCCGAGCGGGTCGGTGCCGAGGTAGTGGGGCGGGCTGGGCGGCGTAGCCATGTGCAGCAGGTCGGGCGTGGCGGCGGGGTAGGGCAGCGGCAGCCAGGGTGCCAGCAGGCCAATCATTAGCAAAAACAATAACCAGCTGATAGCCAGCCAGTGGTTTGGGTTATATGGGGTCCTTTGGGCCAGCTTCATGCGGAAGGACGAAGGCGGGGGTCAACCAGAAAATAGAGAATGTCGGCAAGCACTAGACCCAACAGGCGCACGCCGGCAATCAGCAATACCCCGGCTATCACCACCGGGTAGTCGTGGGTTGCGGCCGCCTCCGCCAGCAGGCGGCCGCTGCCGGGCAGGGCAAAAACTACCTCCACCACCACCGTGCCGGCTACCAAGGTGGGTAGGAGGTCGGTGAGCGTGGTGAAGAGCGGCAGCAGCGCATTGGGCAGCAGATGCTGCCGCAACACCCGGCCAATGGGCAAGCCTTTGGCGCGGGCCGTGGTAGCATACGCAGTGGCTAGCTCGTGGCGCAGGCTTGCCGCCAAGGGCAGGGTCAGCTCTGGAAGCACGGCCAGCACCAGGCTGAGAATAGGCAGCCCGGCCCGCGCGGCCCAATATACCAAACTGGCTAACCCGCTGGTTGCCTGGCCTTGGCGGGTAGCGGGCAGAATATTGAGGACATCCGGGTTGGCCAGCAGCAGCAGGAGCGCCAGCGCCAGTAAAAAAAGCGGCATCACCTGCAAAAACGCGAGGCTGGCCCGCACCAGGGTGCGCCCGCGTCCCCGTGCGGCCCGCGCTAAATACAAAGCCAGCCCCACTGCCAGGGCCGAAGCCAGTGCTGCCGCGCTACCCACCAGGGGCACACTATAGGCCAGGGCTTGGCCGAGCAGCGTGGCCACGGGTTGCCCCGACACGTAGGATTGGCCCAGGTTGCCCCGCAGCAACTGGCTGACCCACTGCTGATACTGATTATGAAGGCCGTGCCAGTGCCACTGCCCGTTCGGGCCGGGCGAGCGCGTGACGTAAAAGACGGGCTCGGCCAATCCGAGCCGTTGGCGGATAGCCTGCTGACTGGCCAGCGCTTGCGCGGGGGTAGTGGGGTAGGATAGTTCGCTGGCTTCGCCCAGGGCTTGCTGCTCGGGGCCACCGGGCAGGAGCCGGCTTACCAGAAACACCAGCGAGGCAATGCCCCAGGCTGCCAGCGCCGCCCGCCCAAGCCGTGCCAGTAACCAGCGCCCCATACTTAAGGAGTAGTCGCGGTAGCTGAGCTGTCGGCCCAGGAAAGTGAGCCGGCCGCATACCCAGGCTTGAGGCCCGAAGTAACTACCGGGCGAAGCTGCCGGCTAGCCGCCAAGTGATTAGCCAGGTAAAACAACGGCACCAGCGGCATCTCCTCGCGTAGTAATGTCTGAAAGCGACGAAGCAGCCGCCGCTTGCGTGGCAAATTACCCTCTACCGAAATCGCTTGTAGCAGCCAGTCGGTATCCGGCCGGCCAAAACTCGTGAGGTTACCCGTGCCAATGGCGGCGGTATGCAGCAGCGGCGCGAAATTAAACCCGAAAGGATTGCCCTTAATCGTGCGGATATACACGTCAAAGTCCCCCGCTTTCAGCGTAGTAGCAAGCGATGAGGCTTCCAGCGGTAGTATCCTGACGGGGATGCCAAGCTTTGCCGCCGCCGCCTGAAACTGCAAGGCGATAGTAGCAAACGCTGACTCATCGGACCGATAGCGCAGGGTAAGGGCCAGGGGCAGCCCGATAGTGGCGTTGTACCAGCCGCCCGCGGGTTGCTTTTGCCAGCCGGCCTGTCGCAGCAAGGCCATTGCCCGCGCCGGGGCATAGGCTAAAACCGGCAGGCTATCATTATAAAACTGACTGTCTGGCGGCACCAGGCCCACCGCAAGACTACCCTGCCCCAGCTGAGTAGCGGTGAGCAGGCCAGCCGGGTCAAAAAGCCGCCCCAGTGCTTGCCGCGTCAGCTTATTGTTCAGCAGCGCGCGCCGGGTATTAAAGCCCACACTGACCAAATCGTACGACGGCTGAGCATAAAATACCAATTCCTGACGCGCCGCCGCCGAGGCTTTCAGACGTTGAAACAAGCTGGCCGGCATGTGCGGAAACACATCCAGCTCCCGCCGCCGCAGCGCCAGGGCTGCCGCCGCGTCATCGGGCACGATAACGTAGTCGAGCAGCTGCGCCCGCGCTTGCAGCACAAAGGGCGCGGGGCGCAGGCCATCGGCCCACCAGTGCGCCTTGCGCTGAAACAGCAAATGCCGGTTGTGCTCCCACTCGGCCAGCCGATAGGGTCCACAACCTGGCAAATGACTGGGGTAGCGGGCAATATTGGCTTGCCGGTAGCGGCCCACCAGCGCCGCTACCGCCGCGTGGGGTGCCTTGCTGGCGGGCCAATCCTGCAACGTTGCCAGGGGCAAAGCCCGCAGGGTGTGTTGCGCGTCCAAGGCTTCTTCCGGCAAAATGGGAAAATCGCCCGATTCATTAATCAGCTCCTGGGCCTGGCCGCGGCACACCAGCGTAAAGTGCCGCGGATTGGTAGGGTCAGGCAGCAGCTGCCGGATAAAGCTGAACTGCGTGCGGGCTACCTCATTAGGCAAACCCGGACATTGCATGAGCTTCAGGGTAAAATCTACGTCAGAGGCGAGCACTGGCCGGCCATCGTCCCACGTTGCGGCAGGCCGCAGGTGGTAGTCAAGCCGCATGAGCGAATCGCCAAT
This sequence comes from Hymenobacter psoromatis, assembly GCA_001596155.1. Lineage (NCBI taxonomy): Bacteria > Pseudomonadati > Bacteroidota > Cytophagia > Cytophagales > Hymenobacteraceae > Hymenobacter > Hymenobacter psoromatis. The sequence continues at coordinate 3,923,267 of CP014771.1, forward strand.
CAGCTGCACGCCGGGTAGGCGCTCGGCCAAGGCTGGTGCGTAAGCATTGGCCTGGTAATCAACTTGAAGCAAGCCCAGATGCAGTAAGCTAGCCGCATCATACGCATTCTGATTGGGAACCGCCAGCGGGTCAAGCGTTACTGGGTCGCTAGACCAACGAATATGAATTGGGGCAGTTTCCTGAACTTGTTTAGGTGAGGCTGTAGAACAGGCACCGGTCAATAAAGCGAACAAGCTGCCAAGCCAGTAATATTTCATTCAACAACGGCGGAAAAATGCCGTTGGCAAGTTAAGCACGACCAGGTTATTACTACCTGGCTGCGGTTTAGTCGCCGCCCCAGCCCGTGCCGCCAACAGCCGACGAAGTAGAAGTGCCGCCGGTGTAGTCGCCGCCCCAGCCCGTGCCGCCAACAGCCGACGAAGTAGAAGTGCCGCCGGTGTAGTCGCCGCCCCAGCCTGTGCCGCCAACGGCCGAAGTAGTAGAAGTGCCGCCGGCGTAGTCGCCGCCCCAGCCTGTACCGCCTACTTTAGCAGCCGGCTGGCCAGTAATAGTCATGAACTGGAGGAACGCGAGGGTGAGGAGCTCAAACATTGGGAGAGGGAAAAGTTGTGGTGAATTGTTGATACAAATCTCCACTCTTTTTCAGGCTCTCAAAAGGAAAGAAGTTGGTTGTGTGTGACAGTAATTATACAGGGATTTTATTAGATAAAAGAAAGAAATCCTCATTTAATTACTTGTGTACGAGTATTAATCGCACATAAGTACGGGCGTTTTTGAGCGGATAAAAGCCAAAATGTGACATCTTATCGAGGAAATAATCCTTACTACACCAAGATACAAAGTTTGGAGATGTAGCAAGATAATGCAAGGACAATTTGCTTATTTTTGTTTGGCTCATTTTTACCTGCTGGTGAACTAAAAACTGCCTTCAAAAGCTTATAACGCACTTTTTCAATGGAGGAGATAGCAAATTTGGCGCTAATTGTGACATTACGTCGAGCCGGACAGCGCCCTTTACTGGACTTGGATGCTGCGCGCATAGGTAAGGAAGAAAGGCTAATGAATGAAGTGGCGGCTAATCCACAAATAACTGATATTCAGCTCACTAGACTATTATATGGTACAAATTCGGCAAGTAATCAAGTCGCAATGCGCCAACTACGTGCGCGGGTTCAGAATAAGCTACTGAATCATCTATTTTTTCTGGACCATTCGGACCCGCGTTTTCTGGTGTCGAGACGCTATGAAGTGGAGTGCCTGGATTTGCTGCATAAGTGCACTATTCTTTACCTGGAGGGCGAGTATGCCCTGAATGAGCGGCTGCTGCGCCGGTGCATGCGGCTGGCTGTGCAGGGCGAGTTTACGGCCTATGAAGAGCAGGCCGCACAGAAGCTGCGGACTATCTACGCCTCCCAGCGCCAGCAAGCCAAATACAATGAGATGACTAATCAGCTGCTGGAGCTGCGGCGGGTACTTATTCTGGAGCAGGAAGCGGAGGAAATTCGCCTAGCCGTGCTCATTGGCATGGAGCAGGCGGTGTCGAAGCGGCAGGCCGTTAAGCGCAAAATACCGGAATACCTGGCGCGGCTGGAAGAGCTGTATAAGCTGGCACCCACTTTTACCACGTTCTCGGCGCGCTACCGGGTTCGCTTGACCAGTGCCGGCCTGGCGGGACACTACGATGATATTATCCGCGACACGGAGGAGGCCAGCGAAATGCTGCGCGCGGGGCTCATCAATGAGCGGCGCTTCGACCAGCGGTTCAATCAGTTTATGAACGTGTATGCGCACCTGCGCAGCCGCCGGGCTACGGAAGGACTGAAACTGGCCAAGGAATTCGCGCAAACCATTCACCCTACCTCCAGCAACTGGTTTTACTTCTACGAGCACTATCTTCTGCTGGCCCTCCACGCCCGCGAATACGAGCGGGCACTGGTGCTGCTGCACACGGCCCAGAAAAACCCGTCGTATGGCAAGCAGCGGCAGGCGGCGCTGGAGCGCTGGGAGCTGCTGGCGGCCTACACCGAGCTGATGCTGCCCTTCGAGCGCATGTCGGTGAAGCGGCGCAGCCAGATTGCCGTTTTTGCCGCCCTCACGGTGCCCGAGTACAGCCGCGACAAGCTGGGTTTCAACGTGGCTATTCTGGTTTTTCAGCTGATGCACTACCTGCAGCAGCGGCTGCTGGAGCCGGTGCTGTCGCGCCTGGAGCGCCTGCGCAAATACCAGCAGCGCCACCTGCGCGAGGCCGCTACCCTGCGCAGCCGCACTTTGTCGCGGTTGCTCTTGCTGCTGCCGGAAGCCAATTTTGACCCCGTAGTGCTGGCGCAACGGGGCAGGCCGTTCGTGGCCATTCTGAAAAAAGCGCCTTCAGTAGGCGAAGCCGATTCGGAGATAGAGATTATTCCTTACGAAGACCTGTGGCAGCTGGTGCTGGATATTCTGGCCGTTGGCGAGCCTGAGTAGCAGGCCGTTGGCTAACCCCGGCGCTAGGGCTCCACAATCACTTCCTGGCTCACGCAGTTGCTGGCAGCGCACGCGCCGGGGCCGTAGCCGCGCAGGCTCATGCGCACCGGAAAGCGGCCGGGTTTGCGAAAGCTGTGCTCCACGCGGTGGCCCTGCTGCGTAAAGCCGTCGCGAAAATCCCAAATTACTACCACCGACTGGCACTCGGGCAGCACCGAGTCGAGCGCGTCGAACGCCAATGCCTGGCCCACGCGCGTGGGGGCCGGCCACGGCACCGGGCTGCGCCTGGCTGGGGTCGGCCACGGGGTAAGTCAGTTCAAAATAAAACGTGGAGCCTACCTCCTCCTCGCTGCGCACACCCAACTGGCCGCCGTGCAGCTACACCAGGTTGCGGGCAATGCTCAGGCCCAGGCCGGTGCTGCCAAACTCGCGGGTGGTGCTGGCATTGGCCTGCGAAAAGTCTTCGAAAATGGCCGCTAGCTTGTCCTGCGGAATGCCGATGCCCGTGTCCGTTACCGCAAAGAGCAGGGCCACGTGGCCCGCCGCGGCGGGCTCGGATGCCCGGCCCGCCCGCACCGTTACGCCGCCCTGGCGGGTGAATTTCAGCGCGTTGCTGACTAGGTTGACCAACACCTGCTGCAAGCGCACGGGGTCGCCCACGATGGCGGCGGGCACCGCGTCGGCCACTTCCACGCGCAGGTTCAGTCCCTTGCTATCAGCGGCGTAGCGGAAAAGCGTGGCCAGCCCACGCACCGCCTCGGGCAGCCGGAAAGCCACCTGCTCCAGGGTCAGCTTGCCGGCCTCCATCTTCGACGAATTGAGGATGTCGTTGAGAATCACCAATAAATTCTGCGACGACGAGCCGATGGCCGTGAGGTACTCGCTTTGCTCGGGGTTGGTGGGCGTGTGTTGCAGCAGGTTGGTGAGGCCGATAACGGCGTTCATCGGCGTGCGGATTTCGTGGCTCATGTTGGCCAGAAACTGCGCCTCGGCCCGGCGCGACGCCTCCGCCGCATCGCGGGCCACCAGCAGCTCCCCGTTTATCTGCTCGATGGCGTGTTTTTTTTGAATAAGCTCACTGGTGCGCTCCCGCACGATGGTTTCCAACTGGAATTTCTGGCGGCGCAACACGCTTTCGCGGGTGCGCACCACGGCCGCCAGCAGCCCGGCCAGCGCCAGCAGCAGCAGCGCCGCCGGCGTGCGCCACCAGGGCGTGGTAATGGCGAAAGAGCTGGTAGCGGCCGGGCTCCAGGCCGCGCCCGAAGCGGCGCGACGTACCTGCGCTTCTAGCACGTAGTGGCCCGGCACGAGGCCCACAAACTGCACCTCGCCGGCCTGGCTGAGGCGGCTCCACTCCTCAGCCAGGCCGCGCAGGCGGTAGCGATACTGCCAGCCCGCCGCGCCCCCGGCGCCAGGCTAATGCCCTGCAGCGCAAAGCTGATGCGGTGCCGGCTGGCCGGCAATTCGCCCAGGCCCGTTGCCGGCCGGGCCTCGCCATCGACTTCGGCCCCGTTGAGCACCAGGCCGGGGGTAGGGCTGGCGTTGGACTGCGTCCGCGCCAGCTGGCCGAGGTCGAGGCGCAGCGCGTCGGCGCGGGTGCCGAGCCAGGCCAGCGGCGGCGGGCCGGCGGCCAGCGCGGCGGCGGGCAGCAGGGCGCGCACCAGCTGGTCGTCGGGCGTGGCGAGGAGGGCGGTGGCGCGGGTCGAGCAAGGTCAGGCCCTGCGGATGCACCAGCAGCAGCGAGCCGGCCAGCGGCGCGGGCAGCGGCAGCAGGGCCGTGAGGTAGTCGTCGGGCAGGGTGCCGGTGGCGGTTGCTAGGTGTTGCCAGCGGCCGCCTGCGGCTTGAAAATACAGACCCTGGCCCATAGTGCCCACCCAGATGGTGCCGGCCGCGTCTTCGGCCAAGGCGCTGGCGTCGAGGCCCACGGGCGTCAGCTTTTCGTAGCGAAAGCGGCGGGTGGCGGGCTCCCACACGGCCAGGCCGGTATTTTAGCCGGCAGCAGGTAAATGCCCTCGGCCGCCGTGCCCACCCACAGGCCCGAGCCGGGCGCGTAGGCCAGCGCCGTCATGGCCGAGCCGAGGCCGGCCGGCAGGCCGGCTACGGGGCAAGTTACCAGCCCGCGCCAGCTTCCGGCCACCTTTTGGCCGGCCGGCGTTCAGGGTTCGCCCAGCCAACCCAAATGCGCGACGAAGGCCTTCGGATTAGTTACTTGACTGCGTAACAGCAGGTACTTAGCCAGCTTTTCTCACTCAAACACGATGCGGCGGGCTGCCGGCGTGCCCCCCGCCGGCTGATACAGCAAATTATACAAACCAGTGGCCAGGCTTAGCTGCAAGGTGCGTTCCAGCGAAGCGCCGGTTTGTTGCACCTGCTCCTGCCACACCACGCGGCCCAGATTATCGACCAGGCGCAGGCTCACCGTGCCCGTGAAGGCGGGCAGCTGCACGTGCAGGCTGGTGCCGGTGGGGGTAGGGTTGGGCCAGGCTTCGAGGCCCACAGCGGCGGCGGCGCTGGTGAGGGCCAGCAGGCTGTTGCCCACCTGCACGTTGTCGAGGTACAGAAACTGGCCGTTGCCGTTGCGCCCCACGAAGCGAATGACCACCGACCGGCCCACGTAGGGCGTCAGGTCCACGCGCTCCTGCCGCCAGCTGGCGGCCGAGGTGGGAATAAAGGCCGTGGAGTCGTTGGGGGCGGCGGTAGGCAGTGTGCCGACCGCGCCCTTGGCGTAGGGCTTGCCCAGAATGGTGCCCGTGCAGGCGTCGGCAATCTGCACCGTTAGGGAGTCGAGGTAGGTATTATCGGCCTTCGCGTAGGCCAAATCGAATAGCAGCGTGGGCGCGCTGATGCTGTTCAGGTTAATGGCCGGCGAATACACAGCATCGTGCTCGCCCACGTTCGTGTCGAAATAAAACGGGGCCCGCAGCGCCCGGCTGGTTTGCCCGTTGCGGCCAATAATATTTTCGGCGAGGGTCCAGGTGACGCCCTTGTCGGGGTTCACAATGCTCCAGCCGGGGGGTAGGGTTTGCGAGTTGGCCGTGTTGTCAAACGTCTCGGCCAGCGGCGCGGCGCGCCCGCCCACCGCCACCGCGATGCTGGTGATGCTGCTGCCGTAGCTGTTGCTGACCGTGAGCGTGGCCACGTAGTTGCCGTTGGCCGCATACGTCACCACGCCGGGGTTTTGGGCGGTCGAAGTGGCCGGCGAGCCGCCCGGAAAGCTCCAGCTATAGGTGCCGGGGCAGTAAGCCGCCGCGCTGGCAAACGTGACGCTGCCGCCCGCGCACACGCTGGCCAGCGTGGGCGTGACGGTGGCCAGCGGTGCCCGGCCGTAGATGAACACGTAGCCCGTGTCGGTGCGCGTCACGGTGCCGGCGGCGTTGCTTACGCTGAGCACCACCGGGAAGTGGCCGGGCGCGTTGTACACCACCGAGGGGGGGGTAGGGCCGGTGGCCGTGGCGGGCGTGCCGCCGGCAAACGTCCAGGCGTAGGCCGTGGGCTTAAAGAGCGAAGAATCAGCAAACTGCACCTGAAGGCCCGCGCAGCCGCTGGTGGGCTGCGTGGAGGTGTAGAGCGCCACTGGGGCCGGGCTCAGGCCCGTCACGGCCAGGTCGTCGAACACGCGCCCGGCGCGGCTGCTGGCCGTGGTGCCCGTGGCCGCGCCCGTGCCGTATTGCTGAAATTTGAGCCGCACGTCGTTGCCCAGCGTCAGGCCGTTGGCGGTGGCCAGTTGGGTCAGGCTCACCGACTTGGTCTGGTACGTGGTGGTGGCATTGGGGCCGGTCAGGTCAAACACCCGGTACCAGGTGGTGCCGCCGTCCACGCTCAGCGCTACCCCGTCCGAATTGGTGGAGCCCGTAAACCGCGCGGGCATCTGCTGGTCGGTTTCGGCCGCGAACTTGTGCTCGCGAAAGGTGAGCTGCGCGTTGCTGCCCGGCACACCCGTGAAGTACCACACCACCTCGTTGAGGGCGCTGCTCGGAATGCCGGGGTAAGAGTCGAGTAGCAGCTGGTGGGTGCCCGAGGCCGGATTCAGCGCAGTGATGACCTGCACCCGGCCGGCCGCCGTGCTGCTCACGGTCCAGCTGCGGGGTAGGGCCCCTTTTTCCATATCCTCCACCGCCGGCGGCGTGGTGGCCGCCACCGGCCCGTAAATGGCCGTGAAGGCGTCGAGCAGGCCCGCGCCGGTGAGCGGGTCGGCCGCGGTGGAGCCGATGAGGCGGGCCGTGGAGGCCAGGCGCGCATACACTTGGGCCGGCGTCAGCGTGGGCTCCGACTGCCGCAGCAGCGCCGCCACCGCCGCCGCGTGCGGTGCCGCCGCCGAAGTGCCAAAGAAGTTCTGAAAGCCGTCGTTTTCGATATCGGCCCCGGTGTAGAAAAACGAGGTGTTCACGCCATCCACAGCGGCGAAGTTGGGTTTTTGCCGCACTTCGGGCGTGGCCAGGGCCGAGCCGTTGGGGGCAAATAAAATCGTGGGTTTGCCCAGCGAAGTGTAGGGTTCGGGCACGAGCGGGTTGTAGTACGGCACGGCGGCCACGGCCATCGCCGCCGTGGCCGCTTGGTGCCCCACGATGGTGCCGCTGTACGTTTGCCACTCAGTGGGGCCGACCAGCGTCGGCGACAGCCCGTTCAGCTCATTGATGTACTTGAGGCGGCTGGGGTTGGCCGTGCCCGCCCGGCGGGCGATTACCAGGTCGAAGGCCGTGCTGTGCGTCTGGGTCGTGTCGTTGGAGAAGCTGATAATTTCCAGCGGATACTGATACTTTATATTGTCGATGGTCGAGCTGGCCACCGTGTCGCCTTTTTGCACCACGCCGCTGGCGCGCACCCGAATCAGGTACATGTCCAGGTCCGTTTTCACGCCCGTGGTCGTGTAAAATGGGTCCGACCATTGCAGCGGCAGGGTCAGGTCCTGGCTGTTGGCCACCACGAAGCGCTGCGCCACATCCGTGGTGCCAGTAGTCGAAAAGTTCAGCCGCCCTACCCCCTGGGCATCATTTACAAAGGCCGGGGCGGTGTTCTCATAGCTGTTATTCGCGTCGTTGGACGCCGCCGAAAAATACGTGGCACCCTGGCTCACCACTTGCGTAACAGCTTGCGCGACAATTCCATCCTGAAAAAACGGCTCCGTGAAGTACCCGATATCATCCACTATCACCCGGCAGCTGCCGCCCGCCGCGCTGGCCAATTGAATTATTTGGTTGGCAAAATCGCCCTCACCGTTGTTTGCAGTGGCAAACGACAGGGGTGAGCCGGGGGCCAGGTCGTGGGCAATCTGGCACATGGCGCGGCCCTCGTCGGTGGTGCCATCGTCGAGCAGCACCTTTACGCCGGCCGCCGGCAGGTCGCCGGCGGCAATGTCGGCGGCCGCCCCGTTCAGGGCATTAAACGAGTCGCTGAGCACCCCAATGCGCACGCCCGTGCCGTCGAGGTTTTTGGGGTGCGTCGCGCGGGTGCGCGCCGCTTCCAGCGTCACGTCGCCCTGGCTGGTCACTACGCCCGCGTGCGGCCGGGGCTGGTAGCCGGCCACCACCCCCAGCAGCCCCTGCGGGGCCAGCGTTTCCAGGGCGCCCGGCACCAGTTGGCTTATCGGCAGCAGGCCTTCCACGAAGTGCAGCGCGGGGTAGGAGGCGGTGGGCGCGAAGCCCCGGCTTTGCAGACTGGGCAGCAGCGCGGCCACGTTTTGGGCCATCACGCGCACCAGCACCGCCGTGCCGCCCTTGCCAAACCGCAGCTGCGGAAAGCTGGTGCCGGGCAACGGGCTGCCGCCCGTGCGGCTGGTAGTGAGCTGCCCGGCCTGGTACAGGCGCTGCAATTCGCTGCCCACCCGCGAGTGCGGGTTGGTGCGCAAGGCAGCCAGCCGGGGAGCCGGGGCGCGGTGGGGGGTAGGCAGCGCCCCAGCGCCCCGGCGGGCTAGTCCGGACAAAGCAGGCACTTGCTGCGCCATTGCCGATTGGCCCAGGCCCGCCCAGGCCGCCAGGCCGCACAGCCCGGCCCGCAGCGTAGAAATAGAAAAGACAGCTGCCACGCGAGAAGAAATCGGCATGAGGTTGAGATGAATAAAAATCCGGTTATCGTGCCCATAATGAGCAGCTTGCGTCCGGGTTTTAGCTAAGATAGCAGTGGCGAAGCTCACCCCGCACATTCAATCGACGGGCTACACGTGTGCCTCGACTAAAGGCCGGTGGTGGTCCGACCACCAGCTCAAGCGTAGGCAGTCCGAACCTTTTATTAGTCATCAGGCTTGTGCTGACTAACGTCGCGGCTGCCGTAATTTTGCACGCGTCGGCGCGTTTCGCGCGATTCTATTTTAATTTTTTGTAAAGAGATGGCTGTTTATCCCGAATACATGGTTGCCCCTATCCGCCAGGACCTGACGGAGGCGGGCTTCGAGCAACTCATGACCCCCGAAGCGGTCGATTTGGCCCTGGCCGCCACCGAAGGCACCGTGCTGGTAGCTGTTAACTCGGTGTGTGGCTGCGCCGCCGGCAAGGCCCGCCCGGCCCTCAAGCTAGCCCTCGCCAGTTCCGATAAGAAACCCACGAAGCTCGTGACCGTTTTTGCCGGCATGGAAACCGATGCCGTAGCCAAAATGCGCGAGCACCTGCTGCCCTACCCCCCTTCATCGCCCTGCATTGGCCTCTTCAAAGATGGTGAGCTGGTGCACATGATTGAGCGCTATCACATCGAAGGCTCCGACCTCATGCGCATCGTAAACAACCTGCAAGGCGCGTTCGAAGAGTATTGCTAAATCACGGATTACACGGATTTTAGACGGATTTCACGGATTTTGTGGACGGCTCCTGACGGTGGTTAGGGGCCGTTTTTGCGTTTAAGCTAGTGGTTAGTATGCATATTTGTTACAACCGATAAAAATTACTGTAGCATGCTGCTGGATACGCGATTTAATAAGCTGACGGAAAAAGTGATTGGTTGCGCTATGCGTGTTCATACCGAATTGGGGAGTGGCTTTCCGGAGCTTATTTATCAGCGAGCACTAGCTGTGGAGTTGAAACAGGAGGAAATTAATTTTCAAGGCGAAGTTCACCTTCCTGTGTTTTACAAGGAAACTTCAATTGGCGCGCGCCGCACCGACTTTCTGATTGAGCAGCAACTGCTTGTTGAGCTAAAAGCCACCAGTGAGCTGGTGCCCCTGCACCACGCACAAGTAATCAATTACTTAAAAGCTTATCGCTTGGAAGTAGCCCTGCTCATCAATTTTGGAAATACCAGCCTACAGTTCAAACGCTTCGTCCAAAACAGAACACGCTAACCACCAGCTTAAACGCAAAAACGGCCCCCAACCGCAGTCAGGAGCCGTCCACAAAATCCGTGAAATCCGTGTAATCCGTGATTTAGTTAGCTACTTCACTTAGGAACTTAATCCGCATCAGCCGCACTTCTTCCTCGCTGAAATCATCGGTCCCCAGCTCGGCCAGGGCCGTGGCGATGCTGTCGGTAGCAGCCGTCATGAAATAGTCAAAAATCTCGGACTGTTTGTCCTCGTCCACCGCCTCGCGGATATAGTAGTTGAGGTTGAGGCGGGTGCCCGAGTAGCAGATGTGCTCAATCTCCTCCATCAAATCCGTCATCGAAATGCCCTGGCTGCGGGCAATGCCGGGCAGGTCCATCTTCTTGTCAATCTGCTGAATAATATAGATTTTGAGCTTCGAGCGGTTCACCGTCGATTTGATAACCACGTCGGCGGCCGTCTCAATGTCGTTGTCCTCCACATACTGCTTGATGGCCGCCGCGAAGGGCGCGCCAAACTTCTGCGCCTTGCCCTGGCCTACCCCCGAGATGTGCGTCAGCTCGTGCAGCGTCTGCGGGTAGGTGGTGGCCATTTCCTTCAGGCTCGGGTCCTGGAAGAGCACGTAGGGCGGCAGGTTTTTCTGCTTGGCCAGCTGTTTGCGCAGCTCCTTGAGCTGCGCAAACAGCGCCTCGTCGTGGCCGGCGGCCTGCTGAATCTTCTCGCCGTCTTCCTCCTCCTGCTTCTCAGCCTCGAAATCGTGGTCCTTGATGAGCGTGAAAGGCTGCGGATTCTCAATAAAATCGATGCCCTTGGGCGTGATATGCACCAGGCCAATTGAGTCGATGTCCTTGGCCAGCAAGCCGCTGAGCAGGCACTGACGCAGCACCGACTGCCAGAGCTGCATGTCGCCGCTCAGAGCCTTGCCCTGGCCATACACGGGCAAGCCAGTGTGGCCGTAGCTCTCGATGTGCGGGTTGCTGAGGCCCAGCAGCACCTGCGCCACGTGGTCGAGCCCAAAGCGCGCCTCGGTTTGCACCACCGCGCGCAGGGCCAGGCCCACGTGCTCGCGGCCCTCAAATTTCTCCTTCGGGTGGCGGCAATTGTCGCAAAAGCCGCAGTCCTGGTCCATGTGCTCACCGAAATAATGCAGCAGCTGGCGGCGGCGGCACACGGCACTCTCCGAGTAGTTCGTCATTTCCAGCAGCAGCTGCCGGGCGTTGTCGCGCTCGGTCACGGGCTTGTCCTTGCTGAATTTTTCGAGCTTCAGAATATCATCGTAGCTGTAGAACATCAGGCAGTTACCCTCCATGCCATCGCGGCCGCCGCGCCCGGTTTCCTGGTAGTAGCCCTCAATGCTCTTGGGTGCGTCGTAGTGAATCACGAAGCGCACATCGGGCTTGTCGATGCCCATGCCGAAGGCGATGGTGGCTACAATCACGTCGCAGTCCTCACTCAGAAACGCGTCCTGGTTGTTCATGCGCGTGTGCGGGTCCAGCCCGGCGTGGTAGGGTAGGGCGCGCACGTCGTTCACGCGCAGCAGCTCAGCCACTTCCTCCACTTTTTTGCGGCTCAGGCAGTAGATAATACCCGCCTTGCCCTTGTGCGACTGCACGTACTGGATGAGCTGCTTTTTGGTGTTGCGCTTGGCGCGCACCTCATAGTAGAGGTTGGTGCGGTTAAAGCTGGTTTTGAACACGTTCGCATCATCCATGTGCAGGTTTTTCTGGATGTCGAGCTGCACCTTGGGCGTGGCCGTGGCCGTGAGCGCGATGAGCGGAATCCTACCCCCCAGGTTGTCGATGATGCCGCGAATCTTGCGGTACTCGGGCCGGAAGTCGTGGCCCCATTCCGAGATGCAGTGCGCCTCGTCGATGGCCACGAACGAGATGCTGGTTTTTTGGAGAAAAGCAATAGTATCCTCCTTGCTCAGGCTTTCCGGGGCCACGTATAAGAGGCGAACCGTGCCCGCTATTACGTCCTTTTTGACGCGGTTCATCTCCGTCTTGGTCAGCGTCGAATTGTACACCTGCGCGTTCACGCCGAAGGCCGAAAGCTGGTCCACCTGGTTTTTCATCAGGGCGATGAGCGGCGAAATGACGATGGCCGTGCCCGGCAGCACCAAAGCCGGCAGCTGGTAGCACAGACTTTTGCCGGCCCCCGTGGGCATAATCACGAACGTGTTATTGCCAGCTAAAATATTCTGAATAACAGCCTCTTGAGTGCCCCTGAATTGGCCAAAGCCAAAGACTTCCTTGAGCTTGGTTTTGAGTTCGGGGTGCGCGGCAACTGGTTCTTCGACGGCGGTCAGTGGCATAAACGAAATAGAGTAAGGCGCAACAGGTGTGTTGGTTATAAACGAAGATAAGCAGGAACCCCTTTTTTTGAAGAAAAAACGTCATTTACACGCAACATTTTAGTAAAGTTCCCGGCGGGCGCCTGCCCGTACTTTAGAGTAGCCTGAACAGGTAGCGGGCCGGGGCCGGCCGGCCCGCGTATTTTTGGGCGTGCAACCTCCTTCCCTTCCTCCCGCCCCCCCGGTGCCCGTCGATGTGCTGGCCGTGGCCCGCCAAGTGCTGCTCACTGAGGCCGACGCCCTGCGCGATGTGGCGCAGGCCGTGGGTGCTACCCCCGACTTTGCCGCCTGCGTGGCCGCGCTGCTGGCGCTGCGGGGCCGCATCGTGGTGACGGGCGTGGGGAAAAGCGCGCACATTGCGGCCAAGCTCGTGGCCACGCTCAACGGCACGGGCAGCCCGGCCCTGTTCATGCATGCCGCCGATGCTATTCACGGTGACCTGGGTATGATTCAGGCCGGTGATTTCGTCATTGCCATCAGCAAGAGCGGCGACACGCCCGAAATCAAAGTGCTGGTGCCGTTGCTGCGCCGCAAGGGGGTAGGGCTGGCCGCGCTCGTCGCCAACGCTGACTCGTACCTGGCCCGGCAAGCCGACTACGTGCTGCACACGCCCGTGCGCCGCGAGGCCTGCCCCCACGACCTGGCCCCCACCACCAGCACCACCGCCGCGCTGGCCCTGGGCGATGCCCTGGCCGTGTGCCTGCTCGAAAGCCGCCAGTTCACGGCCCAGGATTTTGCCCGCCTGCACCCCGGCGGCACGCTCGGCAAGCGCCTCTACCTAACCGTGGGCGACCTCAGCCGCCAAAATCAGCGCCCGCAAGTGGCCCTGGCCGCGCCCCTGCGCGAGGTGCTGCTGGAAATATCGGGCAAGCGCCTCGGGGCCACCGCCGTGCTCGACGAGGCGGGCCAGCTGGCCGGCATCATCACCGACGGCGACCTGCGCCGCATGCTGGGCCGCGGCCACCTCGCCGACCTGGAGCAGCTCACCGCCCGCGATATTCTCACGCCCCAGCCGGCTACCATCGACATCACCGAGTTTGCCGCCGAGGCCCTTGCCCGCATGCAGGCCCGCAACATCACGCAGCTGGTGGTGCTGGAAGCCGGCCAGTTCGCGGGCTTCATTCACCTGCACGACCTGCTGCGCGAGGGCTTGGTGTAGGTGCCGGCCGCAGGCAGAAAACGTCCAGCATGCGCAGCTGCCCGGCTTGCACCGAGTGGCAGGGGGTAGGGCCGGGCGCGGCGCGCTGATACGTGTAGGGGTAGGGATAGAGCGCGTAGTCAGCTGCGGCCAGCGTGGGCACCAGCACCAGGCGCGCCCGCGCGGCCGGCGGCAAAATGAATCGGTTGAGGTTCAGAGACTCTTCTATTTTACCCAGCTGATATATCCGTACCTGAGGCCGGGGGTCGTGTTGCAGCACCCATTCCAGGCCGCTGCGGGTGCTCATAAACCAGTAATCCGTATCGTAGTAGCGCTCAGGATTAGCGGGGGCTAAGGCATTGAAGTACAGATTTTCAAACGGGTGCAGGCGCGCCATGCTGCCGGCCGTCGCTGCCAGCGAAACCGCTGTCAGCGCGCCCACGGCGGGCCGCCAGCCGCGGCGCAACAGGGGCCACGCAGGCCGCCAGAACCAGGCCGCTACCAGGCCGCGCAGCGCCACTAGCAACAGCGGTGGATAGGTAAAATAGAGTTGCCGCCAGCCATTGTACAGCACCGAATGCAGGGCAATTACCGCTACCAGCGGCGCGAGGCCCACGCCCAAAAAAAACAGGTCCTGCCACTCAGTGGCGCTGCTGAACAGCTGCCAGCGGCGGCGCGCTGCCCGGCCCAGAATAGCCCCGAAACCAATCCCGAAAAGCCCCAGATAAAGTGGGGGGGTAGTAAGTCCCATCCACACGGGCGCGTAGTGCCAGGGCAGGCTACGGCCGGTTAGCACCTGCCCCTGGTAAAGCACCACGCCAGACCAGCGGAAGTGGCTCATATTCTGAAAGGCTAACAGAAAATTGGCCAGCGGCGCTTCCCAAAGAAATGGCCAGCAAGCCACTACCAGCCCCGCCAGCAGCCCCGCATATAGCCACACTGCCGCGAGCGGCGCGGTGCCTTGCCCCCGGTAGGCCCCCCGCCAGGCGCGCAGGCCCACAAAAGCCAGGGTGGCCGCCGGCAGCAACACGCCCATAATCCGCACGTCGATGGCCAGGGCGCAAGCCAGCGCGTGCCAGGCTGCCGCCCGTGCCGTAGGCCGCCCGATAAAGGCAACGGCCGTGCTCATGGCCAGCACAAACGCAGCCATAAAAACGGCGTCCTTGTCATTATAAAAATAATCGGCAAACAGCCTTGGGCTCAGCACCAGCAGCAGCGTGCTCAGCAAGCCCAGGCGCCAGCTGCCAAAGCGCTGCCGGATAAGGTGATAAAAGCCAATAAACGCCGCGAAGCAAACCAGAAAGTTGCAGCCGTGCCGAAATAAGTACACCTGCCGCTCGTCGCGCAAGCGCAGCGCCTGCTCGGCCGCCGCCACGGGCAGCTCAAACGCCATTCCGTAATCACGGTCGCGGGTGTCTTTGAGCTGGCGGCCCGCTCCTTTCTGGGCAATTACCGCCGCCGCGCCGGGTGGCAGTAGCCGCTGCTGCACGGGGGTAGGCAGCTGCTGGAAAACGTAGAGCAGTGATATTTGGCCCAGAATGCGCTGCGTGCCCTCATCGAAGGAAACCCCGTAGTCGCGCACCAGCCCCAGGCCGCCCGCCAGCAAAAGCCCAAAAAAGCCCAGCACAATCGCGCGGCGATAGCGGTCGGGCAACACCGCGTGCAGAAGAGTAGCGCTAAACAAGGCAACGGGCGCGTTTTCCGGCGCAAAAAATAATGGGCAGTCAGGCTGGATGAGGCCGCAAGTTAGAAGCTCCCTACCCCCCTGCCGGCCCGTGAGTAGCTCCGTGTACCTTTGTCGAGCCGACGCGCTACGTTAGCCTGGACTATTGATTCCCTTTGGAGTAGTTCAGCAAAACACGCTGCCGTAGGGCTGCCACATACGTTTTTGCCGGGTTGTTTCCTTTATTGCTTTGCAGAATACTTTCATTTCGCTCGTTATTCCGGCCTACAACGAAGCTTCCCGGCTGGGCCAATCGCTCGAAAAGGTACTAGCTTACCTTGATGCGCAGCCCTATCCCAGCGAAGTGGTGGTGGTGGACGATGGCTCGACCGACGCGACCGCGCAAGTAGCTGCCCAGGCCTTTGCGGCCAGTGCCAGCCGGGTCAGGACCCGCGTGCTCAGCTACCAGCCCAACCGGGGCAAAGGCTACGCGGTGCGCCAGGGCTTGCTTGCTGCCCAGGGGGCCATAGCTGTATTTTCAGACGCCGACCTGTCAACGCCCATCGACGAGCTGCCCCTGCTGCTGGCGCCTATTCTGGAAGGAAGCTGCGACGTGGTATTTGGCTCGCGGGCGCTCAACAATGACCTCGTGGGCCGGCACCAGCCCTGGCTGCGCGAGCAGAGCGGGCGGTTTTTCAACCGAGTGGTGCGCCTGGCCACCGGCATGCCCTACGCCGACACGCAGTGCGGCTTCAAGGCCTTCCGCCTCAGTGTGTGCCGCCCCATCGTGGAAGGGGCCGTGCTCGACCGGTTTGGATTCGATGTGGAGCTGCTTTTTCTGGCGTATCAGGCCGGGCTGCGGCTGCGCGAGCAGCCCGTGCGCTGGAACGATGTGGCGGGCAGCAAAGTGAGCTTTCTGGGTGGGCTGCACGGTTTTCGGGAGCTGTGGCTGCTGCGCCAGTATAGCCGCCAGGGTCGCTACGCCGCTGCCCTGGCGCGCGCGACGCGCCCGGCCGCGCCAGCCGACTGAGGCTGCCCAGTGGGCCAGGCAGCAACCCTAAGGCCGCGGCCGTGCCACCTCGCGGCTACGCCCGCCCCTATCTTCGTGCCGCATCTAACCGAGCTTCGCATGAACCAAACATATCTTGTCGTGATGGCGGGCGGCATCGGCAGCCGCTTCTGGCCGTTCAGCCGCACCAAACATCCCAAGCAATTTCACGATGTGCTGGGGGTAGGCCGCTCGATGCTCCAGCTCACGGTTGACCGCTTTCGCGATATTTGCCCGCCCGAAAACGTGTACGTCGTCACCAACCGCGACTACGTAGGCCTCGTGCAGCAGCACCTGCCCGACCTAGCACCCCACCAGATTTTGGGTGAGCCCATTGGGCGCAACACGGCCCCGTGCATTGCCTACGCCAGCTACTGCATCGCGCAGCGCGACCCGCGGGCCACCATCATCGTGACGCCCGCCGACCACGCGGTGCTGCGCGAGGAGGAGTTTCGGCGCTTAATCAGGGAAGCCGTGGTGGCCGCCCGCCAGTACGACGTGCTCGTGACGCTGGGCATCCAGCCCTCGCGCCCCGACACCGGCTACGGCTACATTCAGTACCTGGATGACCCGGCCAACCGCCTGGATGGCACCGACTTGTGCAAAGTCAAAACCTTCACCGAGAAGCCCAACGCCGAGCTGGCGCGCATGTTCCTGGACAGCGGCGACTTTTTGTGGAATGCCGGCTTGTTTATCTGGCGGGCCGATGTGATTATCAGCGCTTTCCACGAGTCGCTGAGCGATGTTGCCGAGGTATTTGATGAGGGCGCCAGCCGCCTGGGCACGCCGCAAGAGCAGGCGTTTATCGATGAGGCCTACTCGCGCTGCCCCAACATCAGCATCGACTTCGGCATTATGGAGAAGGCCGGCAACGTGTACGTGCTGCCCGCCGACATTGGCTGGAGCGACCTCGGCACCTGGGATTCGCTGCACCGCGTGAGCAACCGCCGCGACGACCACGACAACGTGGTGGATGGCGACGCCATCCTCTACGACACCCGCGAGTGCATCATCAAAACGCCTCACGAGCGCCTCGTGGTGGTGCAGGGCCTCGAAGGCTACATCGTGGCCGAATACGATAACGTGCTGCTCATCTGCCAGCGCAGCGAAGAGCAGCGCGTCAAGGATTTTGTGGCCGATGTGAAGGCCAAAAAGGGCGCGGGGTACAATTAAAACAGGAAAATCTATCATTGCGAGCAAAGCGAAGCAATCGCATCAGAACGAGTCGTTTGAATATCGTTCTGGTGCGATTGCTTCGCTTTGTTCGCAATGATAGATTTTCCTACCCCCTCGCTTTCGCTACTTCAAACAGCATAATGCCAGCCGCTACGCCCACGTTGAGGCTCTGAATCTGGCCGCTCATCGGGATGCGCAGGCGCTGGTCGCAGAGGCGCAGCAACTCGGGCGCGATGCCGTCTTCCTCCGAACCCATCACCACGGCGATGGGACCGCTGAAGCTGGCCGGCTCGGTGTGGCCGAGGTCAGCGTCGGATTTTTCGGTGCAGGCGATGACCGTTAAGCCGCTTTCTTTCAAAAAGATGATGGTCTGGCGCAGGTCGGCCTCGCGGCACACGGGCAGGATGTTGAGCGCGCCGGCCGAGGTTTTCACGGCGTCGCCGTTAATTTGGGCCGCGCCGTGGGCGGGCACCACCAGCGCCTGCACGCCCAGGCACTCGGCCGTGCGGGCAATGGCGCCGAAGTTGCGCACGTCCGTCACGCGGTCGAGCAGCAGGATAAACGGCACCTTGCCATCTTCAAACAAACCAGCCAGCAGCGTATCGAGCGGGGCAAAGTCGATGGGCGACACGAAGGCCACCGCGCCCTGGTGGTTTTTGCGGGTCAGGCTCTCCAGCTTCTCCAGCGGCACCAGCGACACGGGCACGTTGGCCTCGCGCGCCAGGTTGGAAATGTCCTGCGTGAGCGAATTTTTGGTGCCGCGCAGCAGGAAAATCTTGTCCAGGGTGCGGCCCGCGTTCAGTGCTTCCAAGATGGGGCGCAGGCCAAAGAGCATGTCGATGCTGCGGTCGGCGGCCGGCCGGGTGGTGTGCTCCTTGTAAAACGGCGTGGCATTCCGGTCCCGGCTGGGCATCACCTGCCGGCCTTTGTCATCATAAAATGGCCGTTGCGGACGTGCCTTGTTGGCGCCATCATTGCCGGCCGGCCGGCGGTCGTCGCGGTCGCCGGCGGGGGTAGGGCGGCCGGTGCGGCGCTCGCCGCTATCGGCCCCTTCGCGGAAGCGGCGCGGCACGTAATCATCACTGAACCCGTCGTTTAGCGGGCGGTCGTCGTTCTTCTCCATTTTTCTACGGCGGCATACCAGAGCATTTCGTACTCGGGTCGGCGCACCAATTCGTAATTAGCAGGTGCTAAGGTAGTAGGGCGCGGCCGGAAGGTGAAGGCCACGGCCTCGCCCTGGTGGCCGGCCTGGTCGTAGTGCCAGCGCTCGGTGCCGTCGGGCAGGCGGCGCACGCTCTGGGGCGGCCCCAGCACCACGTAGAGCAGGCCCTGGTCGGTGAGCCAGCCCGCCTTGTGACCGCTAAACAGCTCATTGGCAGTCGTCACGCGGCTGTAGTAGCGCCGAATCTTGTCGCGAGCCAGGCTTTGGTCGCCGCCCGAAGCATCGAGCCAAAAATGGTCGATGGCCCGCTTGGGGTCGGCGGCTTTCAGCAGAGCCTGGCGCTCGGTGGCGGTGGTCAGGTATAGCAGCGGCTCGATGACTTCGGGCGCGGTGCTTTGGCCTGGAAAGCTGGCCGGCACCACCAGCAGCGGCACCGTGTGCACCGACTCGCCGCCCGCGCCACCCACTTTCAGCGCATACAGTCCCTGCTTCGGCAAGCGCAGCAGGCCGCCCGCCGCCATCGGCGCGGCCGACGAGTCGAGCACGCCCAGCGTGCGCGGAGCCGCTGCCTGCCGCCGGGGGTCGGTGAAGGGGGGTAGGGCAGGCGTGCCGGTGGGGTAGCGCCGCCAGCGCACCGGCTGGCTCAGGCCAAACATGGCTACCGCAACTCCTTCGCCCGTGTTCAGATAGGGCCGGTCAAGCACCATCCCGGCCGAGTCGAGCAGCACGAAAGGCCGGGTGAGCACCTCGGGCGTGAGGCGCAGCCAGGCCGTAGTAGCGGGGTCCTGGTCGGCGGCGGGCGGCTGGTTGGTGAGTGCCGGCGTGTCGAGGCTGACTTGCAGCACCGCGCCCGCCGGGAGGCTGGCCGCCGCCACGGCCGCCGTGAGCACCTGCGTTGGGGCCGCCGGGTTGGAGCCGGGGTAGGGCCGGGCGGCGCGCACCTGCTGCCACAGCGGCTGCTTGGCCTCGTAGGTGGCCCAGCCGGTGAGCCTCAGCCCCGGCGCAGCGGAACCTGGCACGACCGCTTTGTGGTTGATAAAAATGCGGAGACTATCGCCCTCGCGGCGCAGCACCGGCAGCAGCCGGTCGGGCACCGGGCGGTAGAGCCCCGCAAAATCGGGGGTAGAGAGCAGGTGCGGCGCGGCCGCCAGGCCAGTTAAGCCGGCCAGCAGCACGCCGAGCCAAAACCTAGCCCCCGGCCCGCCGTAAATTGCCTTTCTTTCTTGATAACTCATGGGCTTCACGATTTCGCTGGTCGTTTTTTTCTTGCTTGTACGGTTTGTGCTGCCGCAGGTGCTGCGGGCGGTGCTCGGCGGCTTTGTGCGGCAGCAGGCGCACAAGGCGCAGCAAGGCGGCTTCTACCCCCCCGGCGCCGGCCAGCCCACGGGCGGCTACCAGCAGCAAGCCCAGCAAGCGCCCCCTACCCGGCCCGGCGAGGTGCGTGTTGATTACGTGCCGCCCACAACTTCGGGTGCCGAGCGCAAGCACGAATTTCGCGGCGGCGAGTATGTGGACTATGAAGATGTCTGAACCACGGATTCATCCGGATTTTTCGGATTAGTCGGATTTTGTGGACGATTATTTTAAGGGCTATTTATGGGATAAGCAGGAAGTTTGCGAATAACTGGCAGCTTTCTCCGTATTAACGTCTTGATTATCTTGATTTTATGCTGATTGATACCCGATTCAATAAGCTGACTGAAACCATTATTGGGTGTGCCATGCAGGTACACCGCATATTGGGTACTGGCTTTCAGGAAGTGATTTACCAGCGCAGCCTAGCAGTGGAGTTGGATGGGGCGGGCGTTGTTTTTGGGCGGGAAATCGAAATGCCACTCTTCTACAAAGGCGTAGAAGTTGGGAGCCGAAGGGTCGATTTTTTGGTAGAAGAAACCATATTGGTCGAGCTAAAAGCACTATACGAGATAACCCCCACGCACCATGCCCAAATCATCAACTACTTGGAAGCCTACCACCTGGAAGTCGGCTTACTCATCAATTTTGGCGAACCAAGCCTAAAATTCAAGCGCTTCCTAAAAAACCAGCCCCGCCACTAAAAAGCGAAGCGCTAATCGTCCACAAAATCCGACTAATCCGAAAAATCCGGATGAATCCGTGGTTCAGATTAAAAGCCCAGGCCCACCCGCAGGCCGCTATTGGTGTGCTGCCCGCTTTGCAGGCCGGTGTAAAAGTCAACCCGCATCACTTTGAAGATGTGCTCCACACCCGCGCCCAGCTCTAAATATTGCCCAATCTGGGCGGTGTGGAGGTAGTTGAGGGAGATGACTTCCTGCCATTTCAAGGCGCGCAGCAGCGGTATTTTATTGAAGATAAAGCCGTTGAAATGGTGGTTGAAGTGGCCCTCAAAGTAGCTGGCGCGGGTGCTGTACTGGTAGTAATCGAGGAGCTGAAACTGCGCGAAGTCGGCCGCCAGCAGCGTGCGATTGCCCGAAAAATGATGATAGTCGGCGAAAGTCAGCCCCTCCTGCTTGCCCGCGAAGCCACCCACCACCAAGTGTACCGCCGAGGTGCCCAGCAATCCAAACTGCCGCGAGTAGCGCGCCGAGGCTTGCAGCAGAAAGTAGCGCACGTCGGCACCCAGCAGATGCGGCACGGCCAGTTGGCCCTGCACATTAACTAGCGGCCACTTCGAGCCCAGATTGTACTTGCCCTCAGGCCGCATAATGTAGCGCTGGCCCGGCCGGTAGCTCAGGCTGAGGCCCAGCACGGCGGCGTTGCTCTGGCCAAAGCCCGTGCCGGCGGGTGCCTCCGCGGCCACCGGCTGGTTGGGGGTGAAGGCCCGGCCCGGCACGTCGTGCCAGAGGTAGTCGGCGGTGTTATACAGCTCCACGCGCTGGAAATAGCTGGCCGCGCCGCGCACCGTGAGGCCATTCACCGGCTCCCAGAGGTAGCTCACTTCGGCACCGTCGCGGCGGTAGAGCTTGGCGTAGTTGCGGTTTTCCAGCAGCGAATACTCCGAATTAATAAAGGGCGTAAGCTGCGAGTTGTGGTCGAAATTCTCGATGGTGCGGCCCGCCACCAGCCCCAGCTGGCGCGTTTTCTGCGGGTCGAGCTGCCAGTTCAGGGCCAGGCTGGGTTGCAGCTGGTGGTTGCTGAAGCCATAGCGCAGGGTAGGGGTCAGGCTCACGAAGCGGCGGTCGTACGTGCGCTGGGTGTAGGTGGCCTCGGCATTCAGCAAATAGCCCTCTACCGTGTTGTATTGCAGTTCGTTAAAGACAGGCTGCACCGCGAAGGTGCGCTTGGCGAAGGTGTTGCTATAGGTGTAGCCGGTGAGCAGCAGCTTGTCCACGCCCAGCTCGTTGCGCTTGCGGTCGAGCGAGTCCTGGTAGGAGCGCGAGTTGCGAATTACCTCGCTGCTATCCTTTTTGTGGTAGTCGATTTTCTCCTCCTCGGTGAGTGGCACCGGGCGCAGCTGAGCCCAGTAGGTGGTGTCGCGCTCGTTCACGCCTTTTTCCACCAGCTGCACCTCGCCTTTTTTCATCTGCGCGATAGGGTCATTGCGCAGCGAGTCGCGCTGGGCCTGCTGCACCTGGCGGCGCACCTGCTTGTTGAGGCCGCGCAGGTCAGGCTTTTCGCGCTTAATTTGGCGGGTTAATTCCTTGGTGGTAACTGGGGCAATTGGTGCTTGGGTAGTAGAAACTCTTAACTCTTCACTCTTCACTTTTAACTCAACAGGCGGCGCGGGGTAGGTGGGCACCACGCGGTTGTAATCTGAAAAAACGGCCGTTATAAAACCCGAGCCCTTGAAGCCCAGGGCCGAAAAACTCACCGTTAGCTTCTGCGACTGAATAATCCAGGCCCAGGGCGCGCCGGGCGCGGGCGCGAACAGCTGCTCCACGTGCAGGTCGTCTATGTAGTCGAGCTGGGCATCTTTGTTGAGGCGCAAATCCACGGATTGCAGCCGCCACGACCCATCCACAACGTAAATAAATCCCGAAAAAACCGGGTCGGAGCGCCGGCGCGGAATTACCCGGATTTTATGCACCAGCTCGCCGTTTTGCTGGCTGCTGCCCACCAATTCATACTGGTAAAAGAGCAGGGCGTTGGCGGCAATCGGCGACACGAAGCCGCGCTCCGAAAAGCCCGATTTCACCAGGTTATTATAAAAATTGATGCCCCGGCCCGCGCTAGCCCGGTTGAAGCTGATGCCGCGCGAGTCGCCGCTGACCCGGCTCGACAGCATGCGCTCCTTCACTACGTCGGGCTGCGTGAAGGCTATTTCCGACAGGCTTTCGGAAAGATAAAAAATGCCCGGCTTGAGGTCCGGCCCCACTTTTAGGAGGCCAAAAATCTTGCTCGGCGTTTCGCTTAGGCGCGCCAGGGCTTTAATATAAATGCGCGCCCGGAAGGCCGCCACTTCGCGCTGGTGGTAGGCGCGCCACTGCTGCGCGTGCTGAATGATGGCGTAGGCCGGGTCGCGGTCGGTGCCGCGCACCGTCACCTCAGTGAGGCTATACGACTCGGGCACCAGCGTGATATTGAAAGTCAGCGTGGAGTCGCCGGCCGGCACGCGCACGGTTTCGGTGCGGGGCCGGTAGCCTACGTACTGAAAAACAAGTTGATACGTGCCGCCCGCCAGCCGCAGCTGGTACTGGCCCTGCTCATTGGAGCCGGTGCTGGTGGCCGAGCCGCGCACCGCCACGTTGGCAAAGGGTAGGCCCGCGCCATCCGGCCCGCTCACCTTGCCCCTGATGGTGCCGGCCGCCGCCCCCAGCGCCGCTGTTAGGCATAAAACAACCAGGTAGTAAAACGACGCGCGCACGGTAACCAGCATAAGCTAAAGCAATTCCAAAGTAGCGGGCAAGATAGGCCCACCGCTAGCTAGATACCCGTTGTCGGCAAAAGGTTGGGAGCCGCGCCATTGGGTTGGCGTTGGGCGGGGGTAGGGCAATGCCAAATCAGAGTTTTTTCTTTTCCTGGCGGGCCGCGTACCAGCCATTCAGCCCTACCCCGAGCAGCACCAGCGCGATGCCGGGATAGACCTGAAGCCTGATTTTCTCCCCAAAAATGAAGTAGCCCAGCGCGAGGCCGTAGAGCAGACCCAGGTAGTCGAGGGCCGCCAGGTGGCTGGCCGCGTGCGCTCGGAAGGCCCGCGTGACGAACCACAGCGCCACGTGCGTGAAGCCGCCCGCTAGCGCCAGCCACGCCCACTCCGCGCCTTGCGGCCATTTAAAAGCAAAGAACAGCCAGCCCGCAGCGATGACCAGCGGCACCAGATTGAAGTAAAAAACCGGCACCAGCGGCTCCACTCTATCGCCTACCCGCCGCAAAAACACACTGCTTAGCCCCGATGACACCGCCGACCCTACCCCCAGCAGCACGCCCGCCGAGAGCAGCCCCTCCGTGCCTTTGGCCAACGCCACGCCGGCCACCGCCAGCGCGTAGAAGCCAAACTGCCAGGACTTTAGCGGCTCGCCTACCAGCCAGATGGCGGCCACCGCCGTGATAACCGGGGCCAGGTAGCTGAGCGTGACGGCCCCGCCCAACGGCAGCACCTTGAGGGCCAGAAACCCCAGTATCAGCGAACCTGCGCCGAAGACGCCCCGGCCCCACAAATCGAACCGCGCCGCCGGCGGCCCCCACACCGCCACGCCCGTGCGCCGCAGCTGCCACACCGTGAGGCTGAGCGAAATAAGGCAGCGGCCAAAAATGATTTCGCCCGTGGGCACGGCTTCCAGCTTCTTCACCGCCACGTTGACGACGGCCAGCAGGGCGGTCGAGGCCAGCATGTAGAAAAATCCGCGGGGAATGCGCATAAAAGGCAATGATAACTATCGACCTCCCCCAACGGCCGGCCGCGGCACGTTTGGCCGCGGCCGGCCGTTGGGGGAGGCCGATAGTTATCCAACGGGCCGGCTGCCGCTTCGTTTCCGTATTTTGCCGCGGCTCCCTACCCCCCTTATGTTCAAAGACCCATCCAAAGCGCCCAAAAACTACACGCCCGCCGAGGCGCTGCCCAAAATCGCGGCCTACTGCGCCTATCAGGAGCGCACCCAAAAAGAGGTCGAAGAAAAACTGAAAAGCTACGGCCTCGACGAGGACGACGCGGGCGAAATTATCATCCGCCTCAGCCGCGAAAAGCTGCTCGATGAGGAGCGCTATGCCCAGGCCTACGCCCGCGGCAAGCACCGCACCAATGGCTGGGGCCGCCGCCGTATTCGCCTGGAGCTCAAGGCCAAAGGCCTGAGCGAGTACTGCATCAAAAGCGGGATGAAAGAACTGGAAAACGACGAGTACTACGACAAGCTCAAGCAGCTGTTGGGCCAGCGCGACGCCCGCGAAAAGGAAACGCACTCGCTAAAGCGCAAGATGAAACTCATGGCCTACCTCTCCCAAAAAGGCTATGAGTCGGACCTGATACAGGACGCGCTGGGCGAGCTGGCCGAAGAATAGGGGAGTAGGGGGTGGCTTTTCGAAGCCGCCGCGGGTTTTAGCAGAATAAACTCGGGCCGGGCACCGAGCGACCGAAAACATGTTGGTACCTGAATTGGTAGTGGTGTCGGGCAACGTCAGCCCGCGTTTTCACTCCTTTTCATTCGCCTTTCGGGGCACCCATTATGCATATTCTGCAAGTTATTTCCAGTCCCCGCGCGGGGGCTTCGTTCAGCAAAAAGCTGGGTCAGGGCATCACCGAGAAGCTTCAGGCCGCCTACCCCGGCAGCACCGTGCAGGTGCGCGACCTGGCTACTCACCCCTTTCCGCACCTCGAAGAAGCCAAGCTAAACGCGCTGTTTACGCCCGCTGAAAAGCGCACGCCCGAGCAGCACGAAGCCGCCAAACACTCCGACGACGCCATTGCCGAGGTGATGGCCGCCGATGTGCTCGTGATAGAAGCGCCGCTCTACAACTTCGGCATTCCCTCCACGCTCAAGGCTTGGATTGACCACATCGTGCGCGCCGGCCAAACCTTCCGTTACGTGGACGGCCGTCCCGAGGGCCTGATAAAGGGTAAAAAAATGTACGTCGCGATGGCGAGCGGCGCAGTTTACTCCGAAGGCCCGTATGCTGCTTACGATTTCGTAGCGCCCTATCTGAAAGCCGTATTCGGCTTCGTGGGCTTTGCCGATATAGAAGTAGTGCGCGTGGAAGGCACTTCCATGCCCGGCGTGCAGGACACGGCCCTCGAAAAAGCGCTGGCCAGCGTGCATATCGGCGCGACTGCCACGGCCTAGTCAGGCAGCCGCAACCCTGGTTCGGTCAATTTCGTTAGCACTAATTGAATTAGTAATCAATTTTGAACTAACATGAAAATTTCTGTTGAAAAAGGCCAGGACAAAGGCTTCCTGCCCGATGGCCGCCACACCGTTACCATCACCAGCATAGAAGAAGGCACCAGCGAACACCAGAACGTGCCGTTTTTTGCCGCTCATATGGAAAGCGAGGATGGCTACGTTGACCAGCGCTTCTATAACTCGCCGGCCGGCCACCCCATTATTCTCTCGCTGTATTCGGCCGTGGGCATCAAGCCCCAGGAAGGCAAGGACCTCGACACCAAACAGCTGATTGGCAAGCATTTGTCGATAGAAGTGAGCGACCACAGCTACGCAGACGCTGCCACCGGCAACGAGCGGACCATCCGCCAGGCCACCGGCTTCCGCGCCGCGTAGGGGGGTAGGGGCTTCACAAATTACTTGATAAAGAACGTCATGCTGAGCCTGTCGAAGCATTTCGCTCGCGCCGCTAGGATTAGTAATTCTAACGGCGCGAGTGAGATGCTTCGACAGGCTCAGCATGACGTTCTTATGTAAGCGATTAATTTACTGCTTGCGCGCTGGCCCCGGCGCTACCAGCCGCTGGCCAATAATGACGCGTCGCCCCGTGAGCATGTGCAGCATAGGCACCAGAATCTGCTGCGCATTGCGTTGGGTTTCAGCCAGAATACCCGATTGCAGGGCCGACTTGCGCACCTGCGCCTCAGCGTAGCGATAGGCCTCATCCACGAGGCTGGCATCGTCAAAAAAGCCGTTTTCGGTGCTGAAAACCCGGCTTTGATTATGGTTGACCTGGAAGGCGCACAGCTCGGGGTCGGGCAGGATAATGCGCACCACGGAGTCGCCCTCAAAGGTTACGTCCTGGGGCCGGATTTTGCGCAGGTCGAGGCAGCCCACGGCTTCGCCCCCCACGATGAGCGCCGCCTTGGCATCGGGCAAAAACGGGTATTTGGCCGTGCGCTTGTACTCCACCACGTCTTTGAAACGGTAGCGCACCAGCTCCAGCTTGCCCAGCGCCTCCACCTGCGTGAGCACCGTGTTGTGGGTCACCGTCACCCGTGGCTCGCGCGGGGCCAGCGGATTCAGACCATCCAGCGTCGAGCCGATTTTGCGCCACAAAAACACGCCCAGCGCCACGAGTATCACAAGAGGAATGAGACGACGGATAAGGAGGGGCAGCATAAGGCGTGAAAAAGCGGGCGGCGGGCCGGCCTACGGTTGAGTTAAGCAGGCATACCCCGAATGCGGGGCTGGGGTTCAATGCCCGTAGCTTTGACGGGTGATAAATAAGCTACCGCCCGTTCTTTCTGACCCTATTCGCCGCCTCTGGCCGCAACACCGCTGGCTGTTGCTGGGTTTGTGGCTGCTGGTGCAGGCGGCTTTTCTGCTGAAGTCTCACGGGCCACGAGTCCTCAACGACACCCACTCCTTCCTCGACTACGCGACCAACTTGGCGGCGCACGGCCACTACCAGCCCGAGCCAGGCGCGGTGGCCGGCACCATCGAGAACAATGGGCTGCAAAACTTTGAGTATGAGCACAATCAGCGTTACATTCTCTACCCCTGGTACCTGAGCGTCTGGCTGCGGCTGGGGGCCGGGCTCTGGGGTGTTGTGTTGGGGCAGTCGGTTATTTCGGGCCTGGCCGCCGCCGCGCTCTACGCAGCCGTGCGGCGGCTGGCGGGGGGTAGGCGCGGCGCGGCCGCGCTGGCCACGGCCCTGTTTTTAGGCTGGCCCGACATCCAGGTATTTAACTGCGAATTGCTTACCGAGTCGCTGTTCATCAGCCTATCGGTGCTTTGTTTTTGGGCCCTGGTGCGGGTGCGCGGCGGCTGGCGAGCCGGGCTCACGCTGGCGGTTTTGTTGGTGCTCACGGCGCTGGCCCGCCCCAACGGCTTCGTGCTGACAGCTGCGGCCGGCGTAGCCGGCCTGGCGGCATTATACGTGGCGCGGCGGGGGTTATTCTGGGTGGCGATGGGTGGCGGCGTGCTGGCCGTGCCGCTGGTCGTGTGGTGGCTCAATCATCAGCTGGTCAGCTACTTCATTGTTGAAACATATACTCGTGGTGAGCTGATGTTTGCTACCCCCGTGTGGGCCATTCACCCGAGCGCGCCGCTGGTGCTGCCGCCTGCGGGCATCGGGCAGATGTCGCGGGTGCTCTACTTCGCCGCACACAATCCCGGCTTTCTGGCCCGGCTGATGTTGGGCAAGTTGCTGGTGTTTTTCAGCAGCATTAAGCCCTATTATTCGCTGGCTCATAAGTTAATAAGCGTGCTGCTGCTGTGGCCGCTCTATTACCTGGCGGTGCGCGGTGCCCGCCGCGTGGCGGTGTGGCCGCCGGCGCGGGCGTTTCTGGCTGCCGTGCCGCTGCTACAAGCTGCCATCGTCATGCTCACCGTAGATGATTACGACGTGCGGTTTCTAGCCCCGGTGCTGCCCTTCGTGTTCGCGCTGGCGGCTTTAACAATGGGTGAATGGGTGAATGAGTTCTACTGTTTCGTTAAAAAAACAATGCTCATTCACTCATTCACTCATTCACCCATTGCTAAACCCTGCCCAGGCTTGCAGGCCGCCGGTATGCACGGCTACCACGGTGCTGCCGGGCACAAAGTGCCCTTTTTCAATCAAATCGAGCACGCTGAATAGTAGTTTGCCGGTATAAATTGGGTCGAGAAGCACCCCAAAATCTACCTCAAACTGCCGGATGAACGCCCGCAGTTCGGCCGGTAGCTTGGCATAGCCGCCGAAGTGGTAGCCCGTGTGCAGCTCATAGCGGCCGCCTACGCAGCCCGTGGCCGCCAACAGCGCATCTACCTCAGTGCGCAGAAAATCAGCGCCTTTCAGCGCGGCAATGCCCACGGCGCGGGCGGGGTAGGCGGCTTCGGCCAGGCCCAATGTGAGGCCGGCCAGGGTGCCGCCGGTGCCCGCCGCCACGGCCACGGCGTCGAAGTCAGTGTGCTGGCGCAACTCGCCAATCAGCTCGGCCACGCCGCGCAAAGCCAGGGCGTTGGTGCCGCCTTCCGGCAGCAGATAGGCGGGGCCGAATTGCCGCTGCATTTCGGCCAAGAACTCAGGTTCGGCGCGGCGGCGGTAGGTGGCGCGGTCGAGGTAGTGCAGCCGCATTCCATCGGCGGCGCAGCGGGTCAGCGTGGGGTTGAGGGGTAGGCGTTCCTCGCCACGCACCAGGCCAATGGTTGCCAGGTTACAAAGCCGGCCGGCGGTGGCTACGGCAGCCAGGTGGTTGGAGTATGCCCCGCCAA
Source organism: Hymenobacter psoromatis (assembly GCA_001596155.1). Taxonomy (NCBI): domain Bacteria; kingdom Pseudomonadati; phylum Bacteroidota; class Cytophagia; order Cytophagales; family Hymenobacteraceae; genus Hymenobacter; species Hymenobacter psoromatis. The sequence goes on from CP014771.1 coordinate 3,952,008, forward strand.
AAGTGAGCAGCTTGGTATGGCCTTCGGCCTTGGCCTGCAAGAGATTATATTTCAGCTTACGGGCTTTGTTGCCGGGTAGGGCGGGGTTCAGCAGGTCGTCGCGCCAGAGCAGCAGGCGCACGCCGCACCGGGTGGCGGCGGGGTGCGGGATGGGTTGGAGCAGGGTTTGCACGGCGGCGCGAGCGGTTTACCTCACCCCCCAGCCCCCTCTCCTGCGGAGGGGGGGGCCACGGCGTAAAGCAGGCGCTTACTTACTAAAAGCTAAGACGGTTCATAGCAACGCTACGAACCGTCCGATAATCGTCTGGCTCCCCCTCTCCGCAGGAGAGGGGGCCGGGGGGTGAGGTTAATCGCGCTGGCGGAAGCCGAACACGCCCGCCGCCACGACCGCCAGCAACACCCCGATGCTGGAAAGCAGCGACACCGTGTTGCCAATTTTATATTCCTTAGGCTCAAACACAAACTTGATTTCGTGCGCGCCGGCCGGCACCTGCATGGCTCGCAGCACGAAATCGGCGCGGAAATGCGGCACCGGCTTGCCATCGAGGAACGCCTGCCAGCCATCGGCATAGTAGATTTCGGAGAAAATGACCGTGCTTGGCTGGGCTGCCGAGTAGCGGTAGGTGAGGGCATCGGGCGCGTAGTCGGTGAGGACGATGGTGGCCGACGAGTCGGTGTACACGGCCGGCTTCACGGCTGGGAATTTCTGATTATCAAATACCGCTACCTGCTTGGCATTGAGGCCAGTGAGGGCGTTCATCTCCGCATCGGGGCTCTGCACGGCGCGCAGCTCGCGCACGAACCAGGCGTTGCCCAGCGCGCCGGGGTTGCGCTGCACCTGCTCGGTTTCGCCCTGCTTTTGGGGGGGTAGGATAACGTAGCGCGTGTTCAGCATGTTGAGCACGGCGGTGTTATTCTGCGAAATCTGGCGCTCAATCAGGTCCTGGTAGCGGCGCAGCTTGGCCCCGTGGTAGCCGCCGATGCTGTGGTGGAAATACGAGGTGCGCGCCTCGTTGAATGGGTTGCCGAGGTTCAGCACGCGGTAATCCTGGTCTTTATCCTGTAAAATCTGCTTATCGGCCGGGCTTTCCTGGAAGCTCTCCACGATGGTTTCATTCTGGAAATTCTTCGCGCCGAGGTAGCGCTTATCCACCGTCCAGAGGTCGAGCAGCACCAGCCCGGCCACGGCCAGCGCGGCCACGCGGGCATCAATTTTCCCTTTCAAATAAAAGAACAGCGCCGCCAGCGTGAGGCCCACCAGCAGCAGCCCGCGCCAGATATCATTGTGCAGCAGGTCGGCGCGGTCGGCGCGCAGGGCGCTCATCAGCTGCGGCGTAAAGCCGCTTTGGGTCAGGTTCGCATCCTGCGGCGAGGCGTAGTCGAAGCTCAGGCTGGCGACCCAGGTCAGCAGCAGGAAGCCCGCCGTGATGGCCCCGGCGTAGAGCAGCTGCTTGGTGCGCAAGCGGTTGTCGGGCGAATCGACCACCACGACCGGCGCGCCCGCTGCCGCCCGCGCCGCCTTGGCCAGCGCCGGGTGCAGGGGCTCAGTGGCAATAGGGGGGGTAGGGCCGGTGGCCAGCGCCGCCCGCGGCCGCAGGATGCGCGCCAGCGCCAACGCCGCCAGCAGCGGCATCGCCAGCTGCGCCATCACCAGCGCCATGCTCACCGCGCGGAAGCTGCGGTAGCCCGGCAAGTAGTCAAAAATCAGGTTGTTAAGTGACTCGAAATTCTTGCCCCAGGCCAGGATAAACGACACCAGCGTGCCGGCCAGCAGCCAGTAGCGGGTGCGTTTATCCACCACGAACAGGCCCAGCACGAACAGAAAGCACACCGTGACGCCCACGTACACCGGCCCGGCCACGTAGGCCTGGTCGCCCCAGTAGGTGGGCATGGCGCTCAGGTATTCTTCGGGCAGGCCGGCGGCGGCAATGTGCGAGTCTTTGGGCAGCGGCATGGCGCTGCTGCCACCGTAGAAGTTGGGCACCAGCAAGGTCATCGTCTCGCCGATGCCGTAGCTGTAGGCGAAGGCGTAGTCGCGGTCCTGCTGCCGGGCGCTGGGCGCGGCCTGGCCCGGCGCGGCGGGTAGGGATTTCAATTCCGAGGGCGCGCGGTTGCTGAATTTGCTGTACTCATACGTGGTGTAAAGGCGGCCAAAGCTCACGCCGATAGCCAGCAGCGCGCCTACCCCCAGCAGAATGACCCGGCTGAAAAAGTCGGGCAAGCGCCCGGCGCGGATGGCCGCCACCAGCTCCACGATGCCATAAATGACCACCAGCAAGCCCAGGTAATAGGTAATCTGCGGGTGGTTGGCGCGCACGTTCATGGTGAGGCCAAAGGTGAAGAGCGCCGCGCCCAGCCACTTGTTCTGGCGCATCGCCAGTATCAGCCCGCCCAGCACCAGCGGCGCGTAGGCCAGCGCCCACGACTTGGTGTTGTGCCCGGCCGCCAGAATGGCGAGGTTGTAGCTCGAAAAGCCCAGCGCCACCGCGCCGGCCACCGCCACCAGCGGCCGCACGCCCAGCGCCACCAGCAGCACGTAGCCGCAGAGCAGCGCCACAAACAGGTTGCTCACTACCCCCGGCAAACCCAGGGCGATGAATTTCTGCACGTACACGAACAAGTCGCCGGGAAAATGCACCGAAATCAGGTATGTCGGCATTCCGCTGAACATGGAGTTGGTCCACAGCGGCTCGTGGCCGTGCTCGGCGGCCCACTGCTGCGTCTCGTGCGCGCCACCCTGAAACTGCGTGATATCGTGCTGGGCCAGGGTCTGGTGCTCAAACACGATGGGCGCGAAGTAGGCCACGGCCAGCACCACGAAGAACAACACGGCCAGCAGATGCGGCAAGGCCCGCTGCCACAGCGGCGCGGGGGTAGGGGAAAGGGAAGCGGAAACGGCCATCGGGCGGCTTTAGTAGCAATGGGGCAAAGGAACCCCGAAGGTAGCGCCGGGGCGGGAATGGGGCCGAAAGGCCGCGCATTGGCCTGCATCAGCCGGCGGAGTTTAGCGCGGCGTAGCTCGTGCCTGCTCATAGTAAGGGATTAAAAAATCGGGGCGGAGGCTGCTGGGTAGAATGATACCCTTCGCAATCCCTCGTCGGCCCTTCGAAAATCCTACTCGGGTTCCCGCAATCACTCATCGGTCCTTCGCAAATCCTACTCGGTCCCCCGAAAATTATACTCGGGTCCCCACAAATCCTACTCGGGTCCCCACAAATTCTATTTGGTAACGCACTAACGGCTGTCGGCTGGCCGCACCGCGGGTGACGGGCTATCTTTTGCCTGGTAGTTGCCGGCGGCCGCCGCCCGCGCCGCCGCGCGTCCCGACCTTTGCCGGGCCATGCCCATTCTTTTTTCTGCCCTACCCCCCCTGCTCGGCGGCACGCTGTTACTCGCGCCCGCCCTGGATGCTGAGGTAGCCACGCTGCTGCTTGACAGCCGCCGCGTGGGTCTCACGGCGGGGGCCGTGTTCTTCGCCCTGCGCGGCCCCAACCACGACGGCCACCACCACTTGGCGGCGCTGTATGCCAAGGGCGTGCGGCTGTTCGTGGTCGCCTACCCCCCCGCCAGCCTGGAAGCGTTCGCGGGCGCGGGCTTCGTGCTGGTGCCGGATACTCTGGTGGCCTTGCAGACGCTGGCGGCGCGGCACCGGGCGGCGTTCGCGGGGCCGGTGTGGGCCATCACGGGCTCCAACGGCAAGACCATCGTAAAGGAATGGCTGGCCCAGTTGCTGGCCCCCGATGAGGACATCTGCCGCTCGCCCAAGAGCTACAACTCGCAGGTGGGCGTGCCGCTGAGCGTGTGGGAGCTGGCCCCCGGCCGCCACACGCTGGGCATCTTCGAGGCCGGCATCTCGGAGCGCGGCGAGATGCAGCGGCTGGCCGATATTATCCGGCCCACGCACGGCATTTTCACGACCCTCGGCACGGCCCACGACGCGGGTTTTGCTTCGGAAAATGAAAAGTTGGGCGAGAAGCTGCAACTCTTTGAATTGTCCGGCTTCGAGCTGCTGGTGTATTGCGCCGACCAGCCGGCCGTGGCCGCCGCCGTGCAGGCCCGCGCCCTGCCCGCCCTGGCCTGGACGCGCCGCGACGCGCCCGGCGCGAGCCTGCGCTTTCGGCTCAAAGCCACCCCGGCCGGCACCACCATCGTGCGCGTGCGGCTCGGCGACGCGGCCGCCACCGCCCACTTTCCGGCCGGGCACCTGGCCGGCCGGGCCGCCGCGCGCTTCACGCTGCCCTTCGCCGATGAGCCGTCGGTGGAGAACGCGCTGCACTGCCTGGCCGTGCTGCTGTGGCGGCAATTGAGCCCCGCCACCGCCCTGGCCCCGGCCGAAATCCAGCGCCGCCTGCTGCGCCTGCACCCGGTGGCCATGCGCCTCGAAATGAAGGCCGGCCGCCACGGCTGCTACCTCCTCGACGACACCTATAATAACGACCTCGCCGGCCTCTCGCTGGCCCTCGATGCGCTGAGCCGCCAGGCCCGCCCCGGCGGCCGCACCCTCATCCTCAGCGACGTGCTCGAATCGGGCCTCAGCGGCGCGGAGCTGTATGCCCGCGTGGCGGCCCTGGTGCGCGCCCACGGCGTGACGCGGCTCATTGGGGTAGGGGAGGAGTTGAGTTATGAGTTAAGAGTTAAGAGTGAAGAGTTAAAAGTTGGAAGTTATAAAGCAGAAATAAGCGGCCAGACTGAGTTCAATCAAAAACTCTTCACTCTCAACTCTCAACTCTTAACTAAAACCTACCCCACCACCGAGGCCCTGTTAGCCGACTTGCGGCCGGGTGATTTTCAGAACGAAACCATCCTTATTAAAGGAGCGCGGCGCTTCGGCTTTGAGCGCGTGGTGGCGGCCTTGCAGCAGGCGCAGCACGGCACAGTGCTGGAGGTGAACCTCGACGCGCTGACGCACAACTTGCAGTACTACCGCCAGCAGCTGCGGCCGGGTACTAAATTGATGGTGATGGTCAAGGCGTTTGCCTACGGCAGCGGCTCGTATGAAGTGGCCAGCCTGCTCGAATTTCAGCGGGCCGACTACCTGGCCGTGGCCTACGCCGACGAAGGCCAGCAGCTGCGTGACAACGGCATCAGCCTGCCCATCATGGTGTTGAACCCCGGCCCCGACAGCTTCGGCCAGCTGCGGCGCTACCGCCTGGAGCCCGAAATCTACTCCCTGGAGCGCCTGCGCGACTATCTGCAAGCCGCCCGCGAAGCTGCCCAGGACGAAGCCGGCTCCCTACCCCCCCTGCACCTCAAGCTCGACACCGGGATGCGCCGCCTGGGCTTTTCGGAGGAAGAATTGCCTGAATTATTGGCCCTGCTGGCGGCCCACCGCGCCGCCCTGCCGGTGGCCGGCATCATGACCCACCTGGCCGCCGCCGATGACCCGGCCCACGACGATTTTACCCGCGGGCAGCTCGCCACTTTCGGGCGCATGGCCGCCGCCATTGAAGAAGTGCTGGGCTATTCGGCTATCAAGCACGTGCTCAATTCGGCGGGCATCCGGCGCTTTCCGGAAGCGCAGCTCGACATGGTGCGCCTCGGCGTGGGCCTCTACGGCGTGGAGGCCGGGGCCGAGGACGCGCGCAATCTGCGGCCCGTAAGCACCTTGAAAACCACCATCTCCCAGATAAAAACCCTACCCCCCGGCACCACCGTGGGCTACGGCCGCCGGGGCGCGGCCACCGCCCACGAGCGCCGGGTGGCCACGCTGGCCATCGGCTACGCCGACGGCTACGACCGGCGCTTCAGCAGCGGCGGGGGCATCGTGTTGCTGCACGGCCGCCGCGCGCCGGTGGTGGGCTCGGTGTGCATGGATATGGTGATGGTGGACGTGACCGACGTGCCCGAGGCCCGGCCCGGCGACGTGGCCATCGTCTTCGGCGAGGGGCTGGGCATCACCGAGCTGGCCGCCCGCATTGGCACCATTCCCTACGAGCTGCTCACCAACGTGAGCGAGCGCGTGAAGCGCGTGTTCGTGAGCGAATAGCTACTGGTACTTTTTTTGCGTGCGGGGCACTTGCGCGCTTGAGAGGGGGTAGGCGGATGCGGTTAGCCGGCTCCTGAATAAATTTGTATGGGTATTACCGTTTCCCACCTAGCTAAGCATCCTATTTGCCCTTTATAATGATTACTGTTCGAACTATTTTTTACGGGTTTTTAGTCCTGTTATTGACTTTTGCCTTGCCTGGCCACGGCGCTGGCCGCCCGCCCGGAACGCCCCTCGACGGCTATTGGAAAGGGCCGCTGAAGCTGCCTGGTGGCCAGCTCGAAGTTATTTTTCGCCTGGTGAAGCTCAGCAGCGGCGACTACTTCGCCACCCTCGACGTGCCCATGCAAAAGGTGAGCCGCCTGGCCGTGACGGTGACGACGCGCGCCGATACGGTCGTGTTTTTATCGGCTGAGGCAGACTGTCGCTTCACCGGCCGCATGCTGGTCGATGGCACCCAGCTGCAAGGCACCTGGCAGCAGCCGGGCTTTAATGCGCCGCTTACTTTGGTGCACAGCGCCTTGCCCACCGTGGCCGCCGGGGCCAAAGTGCGCCTCACGCCGCCCTACCGCGAAGAAAACGTGACGCTGGACAACCAGGTGGCCAACGCGCGCCTGGCGGGCATGCTCACGGTGCCGGCCGGGCCGGGGCCGTTTCCGGCCGTGGTGCTGCTCAGCGACGCGGGCTCGCAGGACCGCAACGGGACCGTGGGCGATTTTGGGCCAATGGGCTGGCTGGCCGATTACCTCACCCGGCGGGGGGTAGCGGTGCTGCGCTTCGACGACCGGGGCGTGGGGGAATCGACCGGCGCGGCGGCCACCACTACGGCGGCGCTGGTGAGCGACGCGCAGGCGGCGCTCAACTTTTTACGCACCCGCCCCGAACTCGACCAAAGCCACGTGGGGCTGATTGGCCACGGCGAGGGCGGCAACGTGGCCCTGCTGGCTGCCGCGCAGCTCCAGCCGCCCGCATTCGTAATTGGGCTGGCCCCCTACGGCCTGCCGGGTGCCGAAATTGCCCTGCACCGGCAGGAAGCCACGCTGGTCAGCATGCAGACTATGCCGGGCCAGCTGGCCGCCACCATCAAGCGCCAGCAGGCGATAATCGACGTGATTCGGCAAACGATTAACAACAGCCAGGCGCGGATTATCGTGGCCAATAATCTACGCAAAGACAACCCCGTGCTCGACGAGGCAACCATCCAGGCACGGGCCACCGAGATGGTATCGACCAGCTACCGCTCCCTTTTATCGTTCGAACCGTCTGCGGGAATTGCGACCGTTACCTGCCCCGTGCTGCTCCTCTACGGCAGCGCCGACCAGACCCTCAACGTGGATGCCAACCTGGCCGCGCTCACCAAAGCGCTGAAAACTGACAAGGCCGTTACGACGCGCAAGCTGCCGGGTGTCAATCATTTGTTTCAGCCCGACCCCGAGCAGTGGCCCATCGTGAGCGGCCAGTCGCAACCCAATTTCTCGCCGGCTGCCGAAGAGACTATCCGCGCCTGGATAATGGCCCAGGTCGGCAAGTAGCCAACATTGTCGCACCGCGCACGTATAAATATGCTCTTTCACGGCCACCATTGGCCTTCATGCTCTTCTTACCCCTCATGACCAAAGTAACCTACCCGCTGCTCGCAGCTGTTTTGCTGCTCGCCAGCTGCAATAACCTTAAAAAATCGGACGAAAAAACCACCCTCGGCGATGCTACCGCCGACACCGCCGTGGTAGCCCGCACCGGGGCCACCGTGGGCGAGGTTGCCAGCAACGCCGCCACCTCGGTCGATAGCGCGGCCAGCAAAGCTGGCAGCGCCGTTAGCGATGCCTTCGACGTGACCAAGGCCAAGTTGGCCGATGTGAAGCTGCCGGAAGTAAACCTGTCGGGGGTGACAGTGCGCGGCAACGAAAACTACCAGATTTATGGGGTAGATGAAAAAGTGCTGTTCGACACTGGCAAAGCCGTGGTTAAGCCCACCGCTGCTGAAGCTTTAAAGCAAATCAGCGCTTCCATCAACAAACGCTACTCTGGCAAGGACGTGCGCGTGCTTGGTTTTACCGATTCGCGCGGCGACAAAAGCTACAACCGTGACCTGAGTAAGCAGCGCGCCGAGGCCGTCAAAAACTACCTCGTCGCGACCGATAAAATGGCCGCCGACCACCTTAGCACCGAGGCATTTGGCGAAACCCAGCCCGTAGCCAGCAACGCTACCCCCAGCGGTCGCCAGGAAAACCGCCGCGTCGAAATAGCCGTGCGCATCAAATAAGAATCACGGATTACGCGGATTTCACGGATTTTGTGGACGGCGTTGGCCGCGCGCTACTACATCCATTTGGTGCTTGATGAAGTTGAAGCTAACGTAAAAAGGCCACCCGGTTGGGTGGCCTTTTTACGTTAGCAGGACGTTCACAAAATCCGTGAAATCCGCTAAAATCAGCGTAATCAGTGATTCTTATTTGTACGCATCCACCTCGGCGCGCATCATGGCATTGAAGCGCGAGCCATTGTTGGCGAGCGTTACCAGGTTCCAGCCCCGGCCGATGGCATAGCTCCAGGTGCGGCTGTCCTTAAACTCGAACGTAGGGCGCAGAATCTGGCCGTAGGGCGTATAGTTGTCCATGAAGTTGGTGGTGTAGAACTTGTCGCCGCTCACAATCCACTCCATTGCCACGTAGAAGCCTTCTTCCGGTGCCATCAGGTTGTAGGGCGATAAATCGACCGTAAACCACTCGCCGCCGCGCGCCGCCGATACGATAACGCTCTCCGTGAGCATGTCCTCGTTGGGAGCATTATAGTTACCGTTGGCTTTGTAAATCCGCACCCGGAAGGGCTCGCGCGGGAAGCCATTTTCGCCAATGTAGAATGACACCGAACGAATGGCACCCAGCTTCTTCGACTTCTCGTTTTTGCACATAAACGCGTACTGACTGCCGGGCATGCCCTGAATCATGCCCGCGCCCGGCGAGTTGGAGTGCGCACCCAGCGTCAGGGGACGCACTTTGCTGGCCTCAATCTGCACGTTGGACAGCGCAATAGCCTGCCGGGGCAGCTGCAGAATAACTTCCTCCATGTTGGTGCCGCGCTTCACAAATAAGGCCGTTCGCTTGTAGCCCAGCGCCATCACGATAATCGAGTCTTCGGTCACCTTGGTGGGCATGGCCAGCTGAAAATAGCCATATTCGTTGGTGAGAGCACCGGTCTGTTCTTCCCGCAGGTTAATGGAAGCGAAAGGAATAGGGTCCTGCGTCTTTTCATCCACTATGCGGCCCGTAATGCGGCCCTCCTGCTGCGCCCAGCTGAGTGCAGGCCACAAGTTTGCGGCTAATAAAAGTACTAGTAAACGCTTAAGCATAGAGAAAAGGAAAATGGATAAAACTCCGGTTTACAAATTTAATCGCCAGCATGTGTATGCAAGGCGGAAAGAATAAAAATTTTAATTCAAATTTGAAACAAGCCCATTAAATAATTGAAAATGAGCAAATAATAATAAAAAGCAAAAAAAACTATCAGCTTTTAAAAAACGAACAGCGCTAGTAATCGTCACTAACTAAAAATAATTTAAATGGTATTTTTATAATAATAATTGGTATCAATAAGCTGGCTCATTCACTGAGATTGCCTCTCAACTTTAAGGCCAAGCTTGTGAATGATGGCTGCCCTGCTTCGACCGACTAATGCCAGCAAAGCAGGGCAATTATTACTAGGTTAATTCACGCGTTAATTCAATTGAATGCAACACTACTTAGTTAGTATTAAAAATAAATAAGAAAGTAATAATCTTCACTAGTAATAAGTTGCTAGCGCATAGCTGTTAGCGATAATTCACCTTCTAAAACCACTTACTAATTTCCCGTTTTTCAGCCGCTACGAGCTACTTATCACGGCTATTCTGGATAAGCGACGCGCTTATTTAATCATGTCAACTTCGGCCTTAATCATGGCATTGTAGTGCTGGCCGGCCGACGTGGCCATCGTGAGCAGCGTCCAGCCCTTGCCGATGCTGAAGTTCCAGGTGCGGCTTTCCTTGAATTCGAAGGTGGGGCGCATAATCTGGCCGTAGGGCGTGTAGCTCTCGTCCATGAAGTTGGTATTGAAGAACTTATCGCCGCTCACAATCCATTCCATCGCCACGAAGAAGCCTTCTTCCGGCGCCACCACGTTGTAGGGCGTCAGGTCCACGGTGTACCACTGGCCGCCCTGGGGGGCCGACACTACCACGTTGTCGGTGAGAATGTCCGTGCTGGGCGCGTTGTAGTTGCCGTCGGCCTTGTAGAGGCGCACGCGGAAGGGTTCGCGCGGGAAGCCATTTTCGCCGATGTAGAACGATACCGAGCGGATATTGCCCAGGCGCTTATTCTTGTCATTCTTCACAAAAAAGGCGCATTGGCTACCGGGTTGGCCTTGCATCAGGCCCTCGCTGGGGCGGTTGGCAGTGGCACCCAGGCCCAGGTTTTTGACCTTGCCGCCCTTCACTACTACGGCTTGCAGGGCGATGGCCCGGCGGCTCACCTCCAGCACCATATTAGCCATTGGCTTGCCCCGCTGCACCGCGATGGCTAGGTGCTCATAACCCAGCGCCATCACAATGAGCGAGTCGGTTTCGCCTTTTGATGGCCCAGGCAGTTGAAACACCCCAAACTCATTGCTGAGGGCACCGGTCTGCTCTTCTTTCAGGCTGAGCGAAGTGAAGGGCAACGGCTCTTTGGTGGCCTTGTCGATGATTTTGCCGGCGAGCATGGTGGCAGCCGGCGAGGCAGCGGTTTGCGCTTGTGCGACCCCGCTAGTAGTGCATAAAAATAATGCAAAATAAAGTAGGCGTTTTAACATTTGTAGGTAGAATTTAGACTGACTAATGCAAAAATAGGTGGAAATTTTAAAGTGCCAACCATGTTCAGTTAGCTTGTTTTAGCTATCGCAGATACATACCAAAAAATGCCGATTGATTACAACTTATCCGGTGCTTTCGGGCAAAAAAGAGGGGATAGGGAATAGCCGCGCCAACCAAACGCTCGTATCTTTGTTTGAACTAAATCTAAATAACCTCAGTCCTTCGCCCGTGGCCTTCTTTCGTCGTTCCGCTGCTCCCGTGGTTGCTTCGCAGCCGGCTCCTGCTCGCCGCACCGCCAACGACCTGAAGCGGGGCGAAACTGCCACCGTGTGCTGCCTCAAAGACCCACAAATGGCCCTGAAACTGCTCGAAATGGGCTGCATTCCGGGCACGCAGGTGCGCCTGGTGGGCCGCGCGCCCCTCGGCGACCCGCTGATGCTGGTGCTGGGCGACGAGGAATACACGCTGTCGCTGCGCGTGAGCGAGGCGCTAACTATTCAGCTGAAGGATTAACTAAGAGCTTTTTACGCTATGGCGGGTGCTACGCAGCATGCGCGGCCGGTAGTGCCGCAACCCGGTGCCGGAAACGTCGCCCCCAGCCCGGAGCGCCTACCCCGCCTGGCCCTCATCGGCAACCCCAACTCGGGCAAAACGTCGCTTTTCAACCAGCTCACGGGCCTCAACCAGAAAGTGGGAAATTTCCCCGGCGTGACGGTGGACCGCAAAACTGGCATTGCGCAGCTGGGCGGGCAGCGCCGGGCCGAGGTGGTGGACCTGCCCGGCACGTACTCGCTCTACCCCAAGAGCCTCGATGAGCGCGTGATTGCTGATTTGCTCTATAATCCGCTCTCGGCCGACTACCCCGATTTTGTGGTGGTGACGGTGGATGCCAGCAACCTGCGCCGCAGCCTGCTGCTGTTTTCGCAGCTCGCCGACTTGGGCCTACCCGCCATTCTGGCCCTGAACATGACCGACGTGGCCGCCGAGCGCGGCATTCAGCTGGATGTGGTGACGCTGGAGCGTGAGCTGGGCGTGCCCGTGGTGCCTATGAACGCCCGCAAGGGGGTAGGGCTGGCGGCGCTGCGCATTCTGATGGCCGACCGCCTGGCCGCCGCGCCGCCGGCCGGCCGCTTTTGGCAGCCCGAGGCCGCGCTGCGGCCAATGCTGGCCGAAATCCGGGCGCATTTCGACCTGCCCAACGACTACTTGGCGCTGCACTACGCGCACCAGTTTCGGCAGCTGCACTTTTTGGGCGAGGCCGACCGCGACTATTTGCAGGAGCTGACTGAGCGCTACGAGTTTGACTCGACGGCCCAGCAGGCGGCCGAAACGGTGGGCCGCTACGCCCACATCAACGAGCTGCTGCTGGAGGTGGTGACCGTGACGCGCACCGAGCGCCGCGAGCCGGCCTCCAATCGCATCGATAAGGTGCTGACGCACCGCGTGTTTGGCTACGTTATTTTTCTGGCTATTCTATTTCTGCTGTTTCAGGCCATTTTTGCCTGGGCGCAGTACCCGATGGACTGGATTGACCAGGGCATCACGGCGCTGAGCGCGGCCATTCAGGCGCGGTTTCACGGGCCGCTGGTGCGGCTGCTCACCGAGGGCGTGATTGCCGGCCTGGGCGGCGTGCTGATTTTTATTCCGCAGATTGCCTTGCTCTTCGCCTTTCTGGCGGTGCTGGAGGAAACGGGCTATATGGCCCGCGTTACTTTCCTCATGGACAAGCTGATGCGACCATTCGGGCTGAGCGGCAAGAGCGTGGTGCCGCTCATTTCGGGGCTGGCTTGTGCAGTGCCAGCTATCATGGGCGCGCGCACCATCGAGAGCTGGAAGGACCGGATGCTGACCATTTTCGTGACGCCGCTTATGTCGTGCTCGGCGCGCATCCCGGTTTATACCGTGCTGGTGGCGCTAGTGGTGCCCGACGAGTCGTGGCTGGGCATTTTCAACATGCGCGGCTTGGTGCTGATGGGCCTTTATCTGCTGGGCCTGGGCTCGGCGCTGCTCTCGGCGCTGGCGCTGAAGGTGGTGCTCAAGGCCCGCGAGCGCAGCTATTTTATCATGGAATTTCCGGTATATCGCTGGCCGCGCTGGAAAAATGTGGGCCTGACCATCGTGGAAAAGGTCAGGACCTTCGTGACGCAGGCCGGCAAAGTGATTATCGCCATCTCGGTGCTGCTCTGGGTGTTGGCCAGCTATGGCCCCGGCCAGCGCCAGAACCAGGCCGCCGCGCAGGTGCAGCAGCAGGCCGCCGCCCAGCATTGGCCCGCCGCCGAAGCCGAGCGCCGCGAAGCCTCGGCCCGCCTCGAAACCTCTTACGCCGGGGCCTTTGGGCACGTCATCGAGCCGGCCATCCGGCCGCTGGGCTTCGACTGGAAAATCGGTATCGCGCTGCTTACCTCCTTCGCCGCCCGCGAGGTATTTGTGGGCACCATGAGCACCATCTACAGCGTGGGCCAGGATGCTGACCTCGGCACGGTGCAACAGAAGCTGGCCACTGAAAAAGACGCGCAGGGCCGGCCTTTTTTCACGCCGGTGCGGGCGCTGTCGCTGCTGGTGTTCTACGTGTTTGCCATGCAGTGCATGAGCACGCTGGCCGTGACGTATCGCGAAACCAAAAGCTGGCGCTGGCCCCTGGGTCAGCTCGTGTACATGACCGGCCTGGCCTACGTGGCCTCGCTGTTTGTGTGGCAGGTTTGGGGTAGCTAAAAATGGGTCGTAAAACGTTTAGTAACTGATATTACGCAACGGGGAGTAGCGCGAACTTTGTAGTTCGCGTCTCCGCGCCGCTATACTGGCTTTAACGGCGCAGGGACGCGAACTACAAAGTTCGCGCTACTCCCCGTTGCCAACCCTAAAACGCACTACTACTTACAGCAAACCCGCGCCGCCCGAATCCGCGAAATCCGCGCCATCTGCTTAATCCGCGATTAATGACCACCTACGAAACCCTGCTGCGCCTCGCTTTCCGCACGCCCGCCGACCAGGCGCACTACCTCACGCCGGCTACGCTGGCCGCCTACCCCACCTTTGAACAGGCAACGCCGCGCGAGCAGCCTTTTCGGTTTGAGCAGTGGCGCTTGGGCGTGGCGACCAGCCTGCTGCGTCTGCTTAGCGACCTAGGCGACCACGACGAGGCCCGCCGCGCCGCCGATGTGCTGCACCGCGCCCTCAACACGGCCCAGTCGCCGCCGGATATCGACCAGCAGATTGGCAAAGAAAACAAGCTGTTTGAGCAGATTTATACCAACCTCTACGTCAATGACGAGGGCGAGGCGCTGCTCGACCTTTTTGCCCGCACCCTCGACGCCGACGCGCCTGACCTGCTCGCCCAGGTGCAGCAGGAAGCCGTGGACCTGGCCCGCGACCTGGACTTCGACCGGCCCGACAACGAGTAGGGTGCGGGGCTTGCCCCCGCCCGTCGTTGAACGAACCCGGCGTGAACTGTTCAACGACGGGCGGAGACAAGCCCCGCACCCTACTTCGGCAGGAAATAAAAAAGGACCCGCGCCACCGGCGCGGGTCCTTCTTATGGATGGCCCGGCTGCTACTGACTAGTAGCCGGGGTTTTGAACCAGATTCGTGTTGGTGTTGATTTCCTGGTAGGGAATTGGCATTATTTCAATGGGGTCGTTCGCGTTAATGGCCGGAATGTTATTGGCCGGGTCGGCGGCGGCTATTATGCCATTTGTCCGCTTCAGGTCGTAGAGCCGGAAGCCTTCGAAGGCCAGCTCCAGCTGCCGTTCCAGCAGCACATCACTGAGCGCAGCCCCGGTGATGGGGGTAGCCCGCGAGCGCTGCCGCACCAGGTTAATGTCCGCATCGCCCGATTTGCCAGCCCGAATATCGCATTCGGCCCGGATGAGATACATCTCGGCCAGGCGAATGAGGGGAATATCCTGGCCGTAGGTGCGCCACTTAATGGTGCGCAGCTGCCCCGCCCGGTTATTGCCGTCGCTCAGGTAAATGAGCTTCTTGGTTTGCAGGATGGGGAGATAATCAGTGCCGCGCACGTCGGGGCCAGTCGGTGGGCCATAGAGCGCCGCAAAGCTGCTGTCCACCTGCACATCGCTACGGCCATACAGGATGCCCTGGTCGCCGGTAGGGCTATAGCCGGCGAAGAACGTGGCCAGGCCGCTGTTGGCGGTGCCGGCATTGTTCTGGTCGTTTTGCTGAATCTCAAACAGGCTTTCGGCGCTGTTGCGGTTGGCAAACACGGCCCCCAGCGTGCCGGCCAGCGACGCACCGCTGTTGGTAATCACATCGTTGGCGGCGGCGCGGGCGGCCAGGAAGTTGCCCTGCTGCAAATACACGCGCGCCAGCAGCGCCTCGGCCGAGTACGAGGAGGCGCGGGTGACGTTGAGCGCGGGCAGGCCTTTTATGGCTGCCTGCAAGTCGCTCACTACCTGCGCATACACCTGCTCCACGGTGGCGCGGGCCGGCGTGTTGTTGGCCTGGGCAATGTCGTTGTTCGCGCTCAGGTTGAGGGGCACGCCCGGCTGATTGTTGCCGCCGCCCGGCTGGTACTGCTGGGCATACAGGCGCACCAGCTCGAAGTACATAGCCGCCCGGATAAAGTGCATCTCACCCCGGAACTGCTGGCGCTGGGCGGTGTCGCTCACCACGGCCAGGTTGGCCAGCACCAGGTTGGTCTGGTTGATATTGGCGTAGGCCGCGCGCCAGATTTCCAGCGCGTTGCTGATGCGCGAATTCTGATTATGGTAGGCCAGCTGCGCGTAGTTCTGAAACGAACCCTGCCAGGTGATGTAGCCATCGCCGGCCATCAGCTCGGGCACCAGAATGAGGTCCGTGCCGTAGAGGTTGGAATTGTCGAGCTGCGCGTAGCAGCCAACAACGGCCGCGCCCACCTTCTGCGACGTGTTGAAGGCGGTGGAAAGGTCAATGCTCTGCTGCGGCGCGATGTCGAGCGCGTCCTTGCACGCCGCCAGGCTCAGGCCGAGCGTCAGCGCCAAGGCTGATTTAACAAGAATATTTTTCATAAGTAGCGACTGAACAAGCGGTTAAAATCCCAGGTTGGCCCCAATGAGGAAGGTTTTGGCCAGTGGCGGCGTGTAGAAGTCGTGGCCCAGCGCGATGATATTGGCCCCCAGACCGAACGTATTCACCTCGGGGTCGTAGCCGGTGTACTTGGTAAAAGTAGCCAGGTTTTGGGCCGTGAGGTAGATGCGCACCGTTTGCAGGTAGCCGCGCTTCACCAGGTCGGCGGGCAGGTTGTAGCCCAGCGTCACGTTCTTGACGCGGAAAAACGAGCCATCCTGCACAAAGCGCGACGAGTTGCCAGTGCCGTTGCCCGAGCCAAAGCTCGACTTGGGGATGTTGGTGATGTCGCCCGGCTTCTGCCAGCGGTTGAGCTGGTCAATGGTCTGGTTATCAAGGTAGTTGTTGAAGCCCGTGGACTGGTACACGCCGGCCGCGTTGTAGATGTCGTTGCCGTAGCTGAACTGCCCCAGCGCGCTCAAATCGAAGCCTTTGAAGCTGGCCGTGGTGTTCACGCCGCCCGTAAACTTGGGGTTGGGGTTGCCCACTTTCATATCGGGGGCCGCGCCGTAGTTGTTGCTGGCCGAGCCGTCGGCCTGGGTGTAGAGCGCGTCGCCGTTGGCGGGGTCAACGCCCGCGTAGCGCTTGGTGTAGAACACGCCCAGCGGCTCGCCCTGCTGCACGCGGCTGATGATGGCACCGCCCGGAATGATGGGGGTAGCGAGCGAGGTAATCAGGTTGCGGTTGAACGACATGTTGCCGCCCACGCTCCACTTAAAGTCGCCGTCCAGGATGCGGCCGTTCAGGGCAATTTCCAGGCCCCGGTTGCGCAGCCCGCCCACGTTTTGCGTAATGGTGCTGAAGCCGTTGGTCAGGGGCAGCGGGCGGCTGAGCAGCAGCTTGTCCGTTTGCTTCTGATACAGGTCCACTTCACCCGTGATGCGGTTTTGCAGAAAGCCGAACTCCACGCCCAGGTCGGTCTGCTTGGTGTTTTCCCAGGTCAGGGTCGGGTCACCGAGGGCAGACCCGATAAACGTACCCGACTGGTCGGCGTAGGGTAGGGCCGAAACCAGGCTGCGCGACGAGAAGTTGCCAATCTCAGCGTTGCCGGTGAGGCCGAAGCTGGCCCGCACCTTGAGGTAGTTGATGAGGGTGTTGCCCTTCAAAAAGCTCTCCTCCGACAGCAAATAGCCGATGGAGCCCGCCCCGAAGGTGCCGTAGCGCCGCTCCGTGCCAAAGCGCGACGAGCCATCCTCCCGCACGCTGCCGCTGAGCAGGTACTTGTTCTGAAAAGCGTAGTTGACGCGGGCGAAGTACGACAGAATGGAATAGCCGGTGCCCGACGAGCCCGAGCCGCCCGTTTTCACGGCCGCGCTGTTGATGCGCGTGAAGTCACTAGTGGGGAAGCCCCGGCCTTCGGCCGAAGTCACGCGCGAGTCGGAGCGCTGGTACGACTCACCCACCAGCACATCGACGTGGTGGTCGCCAAAATCGCGGGCGTAGGTGGCCGTGTTATTATTGGTGTAGTTAACTACCTGGCTTTGCGCGCTGAAGGCGTAGCCGGTGGCGGCCCCGGTCTGGGTGCCGGCGCTGCGCACCAGGTCTTCGTTCAGGTCCAGAAAGTCGCCGCCCACTTCCGTGCGCAGCGTCAGGCCCTTCATCGGCGTAAAGTTGAGGTAAGCCGAGCTGAACGAGCGGTAGGTGCCGGCGCGGTTCATACCCAGCTCCTGGTCAATCAGGGCGTTGTAGTAGATGGTCTGGGCGTTGAGCAGGCCCGTGGCCGGGTCGTATACCGGCTGGGTAGGGGCCAGGGCATTGAGCTGCAAGGGGTTAGAGAAGTCATTGTCGCCCGCCACCCGGTCGTTCACGGTCCGGGCCAGCGAGGTATTGAATCCCACCTTCAGGTTGTCCAGGATGCTGTGGTCGATGTTCAGGCGCAGGCTACCCCGCCGGAAGCGGTTGCCCACGATAATACCCTTCTGGTCGTTAAAGGTGCCGCTGAGGTAGAAGCGCGTTTTGGCATCGCCGCCGCTCACGCTAAAGTCATACTGCGCCACGTTGGCCCCGCCAAAGAGCTTGTATTTGCCCAGGTTGCGGAAAGCCTGGTCGCTCCAGTTAGTATTGTAGGGCGAATTGTAGTCAAGCCCAAAAAATCTGGTGAACGCGCGGGGCAGGGTAGCCTGCTTGGCGTAGCCACCATTGATGAGCGCCTCGCCCAGCAGCTCATTATACTGCGAGGCATCCAGAAACTGCCGCTGGCGGGTGGGCGCGCTGATGCCGTAGTAGTAGCCGGCCGTTACCTTGGTTTTGCCCTGCTTACCCTTGCGGGTGGTAATGATGATAACCCCGTTCGAGGCCCGCGAGCCGTAGATGGCCGAGGCCGAGGCATCTTTCAGAATGCTGATGCTCTCGATGTCGTTGGGGTTGAGGTCGGCCAGTGGGTTCAGCGGCTCGGTGCTGGCCTGCGACTGGTCCTGCGAAGTCACCGGGATGCCGTCAATCACGTACAGCGGCTGGTTGGAGGCCGACACCGACGAGGTGCCGCGCACCTGAATGTTGAGGCCCTGGCCCAGCTTGCCGCTGCCCTGGTTAATTACTACCCCCGGCGTGCGGCCCTGAATGGACTGCTCGAACGACTGCACCGGCTGGTTCTGCACCACGCTGCCCGAAAGCTGCGTCACCGCCCCGGTCAGGTCGGCCTTGCTCTGGGTGCCGTAGCCCACCACCACCGCCTCATCAAGCGAAGTAGCGCTGGCCGACAGCATAATGTTGAAGGTGGTCTGGCTGCCCACCGGCAGCGTCTGGGTCGCGTAGCCGATAGAGCTGATAATGAGCTTGGCATTGGGCTGCACAGTCAGCTGAAAGTTGCCATTGGCGCCGCTGGTGGTGCCGTTGATGGTGCCCTGCTCCACGATGGTAGCGCCCGGCAGCGAGCCCGCATCGGAACCCGCCACGTGCCCACTAATGGCGCGCGTCTGGGCCGCGACCTGCAGAGCCATCAGCCAGCCCAGCAGCAATAGCAATACCCGCACGGGAGTAAACGATTTTCTGTTCATACAGACGGTTTGAAAGTGAGAAATAAAACCAGTAGCCAAGCTACTGTTAAGGAATTGTAAGGGACCTTGTGGGCGCAAATAAGTTTATTTTTCTGAATGCTGGGTGAGCATTTTAGTAATAATTAGTTGAAATGAATTTATAGCTCAGCACTAGCTTCACGTAACTATCGGATTATAAATAAAAAAGCCCACGACTGGCTGGTCGCAGGCTTTTTGCGCGGAAAACCTGGCGTTTAGTAGCCGGCGTTCTGTACCAGGTTAGGGTTGGCGTTGATTTCGCGGAAGGGGATAGGAAATACCAGGCGGTTGGCATTCCAGGTAATTGCCGCGCCGGTGAGCGGGTCGGCCGTCGATTCCATGTTACGCTTAAGGTCGCCGAGGCGGAAACCCTCGAAGGCCAGTTCAATGCGCCGCTCCTTCAGGATGGCGGCCAGCGTCGCGGTGGGGAGGGGGGGTAGCCCAGCCCGCGCCCGAATGGCGTTGATGTCGGCCAGGGGGGTAGCGCCCGTCGTGGTGCCGGCCCGGAAGTTGGCCTCGGCGCGGGTTAGCAGCATTTCGTCCGCGCGCATGACCTTGATGTTGCCATACAGCGCGTCGTACTTGCGGGTGTAGGCCGGCGCGGTGGCCGTTGGCGTGGTGTAGAGCAGGGCGCGCGAGTCGCCGGCTTCAAAAAGGCTGAGAAACTGCGGCTGAATGGTCACGTCGGCGCGGCGATTGCGGGCGTAGAACGTATTCAGCTGATTGATACCACTTTGCGCCGTGATTTGGATGGTAAAAATGTCCTCAATGGTATTGGTGTTGGTGGTTATCGGAATGGTCGCCGTCGCCACGTTGGCCGGGTTATAGCCAAAGTTTGCTCCGTAAAAGCTATTCAGCGCAAACTGCGTAGCGCTCACCGCCCGGTTGGCGGCGGCGGCCGCGGCCGGGTAGTTGCCCTGCTGCAAATAGACCCGCGCCAGCAGCGCCGCGCAGGCGTAGCGGGTAGCCGAAAAAGAGTTGAGGCCACCGCCCGTTGTCAGCCTGGCCTCGGCCACGGTGAGGTCAGTGATAACCTGCGCGTACACCTCGGCTACCGTGTTGCGGCTCACGTTGCTTTCGGCCGTCACGGTGAGGGTAGGGGCCAGCACCAGCGGCACGCCGGGGTTGCTGGCGGGCGAGCCGTCGTTCCAGGCTTTGCCGTAGGCGCGCACCAGGTCAAAATAAACCAGCGAGCGGATGAACTTGGCCTCGCCCTCGCCGCTGGCCTGCTGAGCCGGCGTGTCGAGCTTCCCAATGTTGGCCAGCACGTTATTGGTGCGGTTGATAACGTCGTAGGCGCTCAGCCAGGTAGCGCTTATCTGGCTGTTGGTGATGAGCAGGGTCTTGCGCTGGGCCTCCTGGGGCTGGGTATAAGTGCCCACGAAGCTCTCGTCGCCATTGTCGGCCAGCAGGTCGGTCATCAGCTGGAGGTAGCCGCCGTACAGGTTCACGCTTTGCAGGCCCGCGTAGCAGCCCACTAGCGCGGCTTGCACGTCGCTGGAATTATTAAAAGCCTGCGTCGTGTCGATGTAGCTGACCGGCTGCACGTTGAGCTTGTTGTTGCAGCTCTCCAGGCCCCCCAGGAGCAGAACTGCCGTCAGCAGTCCGGGTACGATTTTCTTCATAAGATAAAAAGCTAGAGGTAAAGGAGGATAGCGGCCGGCACCTAGAAACCCAGGTTGAGGCCCACGGTGTAGGTGCGCGCCTGCGGCGCGGTGTAGAAGCTGATGCCCTGGCTGATGTTGTTGGCAGTGGTGTTGCCCGTGCCCGTCACGTAGTCGGTGCTCACTTCGGGGTCCCAGCCAGTGTACTTGGTGAAGGTCAGCAGGTTGTAGCCCTGCACGAAGAGGCGGGCCGACTGCAGAAAGCCCCGCTTGGCCAGCGCGCTGGGCAGGTTGTAGCCCAACACCACCGAGCGCAGGCGGCCGTAGTCGCCGTTTTGCACGAAGCGCGACGACTGCCCGGTGCCGTTGCCGCCGTTGTAGATGGCTTTGGGCACGTTCGTAATGTCGCCGGGCTTCTGCCAGCGGTTGAGCTGGTCGCGGGTCTGGTTGTCGTAGCCATTGTTAAAGCTGGCCGAAAAGAAAGGCGCGCCCCCGTCGTAAATCTGGTTGCCAAACACGCCCACGAGCGTGGCCGTCAGGTCGAAGCCCTTGTAGGTGAAGGTGTTCGTGATGCCGCCCGTCCAGCGCGGGTTGGGGTTGCCGATGGGCACGTTGGTCGCCAGGTTGATGTTGGTGGTGGTGCCACGGTTGAGTGTGCCGTCGGCGTTGGTCGTGTTCAGGTAGTAGAGCGCGTTGCCGTTGGCGGGGTCCACGCCCGCGTATTCAGGCCCCACGAACTCGCCCAGCGGCTGGCCCGCCTGCGCCCGGTTCAAAAAGCTGCCCAGGATGGCGGGGCCGGCCAGGTCCAGTATCTTGTTCTGGTTGACGGAGGCATTCACGCTGGTAGTCCAAGTGAAGTCACCCACGAAATTGCGCGTGGTCAGCGTCAGCTCCAGGCCCTGGTTGCGCAGGCTGCCCACGTTGGCATTGCGCACCGAGAAGCCCGAGGTGCCCGGCACCGGCTGCGACAGTAGCAGGCCGGTCGTGTTCTTGCGGTAGATATCGACCTCGCCGCTGATGCGGTTGTTGAACAAGCCGTATTCCAGCCCAGCATCGTACTGCACCGTCGATTCCCAACCCAGCACGTCGTTGCCCAGCTGGTAGGGGCTCTGGCCGGGCGTGCCCACGTAGCCCGCGTTGCCCGCGAAGAGGCTGCGCGAGGCGAAGTTGCCGAAGTTCTGGTTGCCCGTTTTGCCCAGGCTGGCGCGCACCTTCAGCAGGCTCAAAGTAGTATTGCCCTTCAAAAAGTCTTCTTCCGAAAGCAGCCAGCCCACTGAGCCCGCTGGAAAAATGCCGTAGCGCCGCTCCGCGCCGAAGCGCGACGAGCCATCGAGGCGCGCGCTGGCCCCTACCAGATACTTGCCCTGAAAGGCGTAAGCCCCACGGGCAAAGTACGATACCAGCGCGTAGCTCGTGGTAAACGAGGTGCCGGCCGTAATCTGGGCGGCGTTGTCGAGGGTGCGGTACGAGTCGGAGGCAAACTGAGTGCCCGTCACGCTATTGCCCGTGATGCGGGAGCTCTCGTAGCTCGTGCCCAGCGTCAACTCCAGCGAGTGTTTTTCGGCGAAAATATTCTTATAGGAGAAGTAGTTGTTGACGATAACCTTGGCGTCGGTCTGGTTGGAATTGTAGCCGAAGCCGTTGGTGTTGCCCGTGTTGCGCGAGGTAATGCGGCCCAGGTACTGCTCTTCGCTCTGATTGAGCACATCGGTGCCCAGCTCCGAGCGGAACACCAAGCCTTTGGTCAGCTTCAATTGGGCATACACGTTGCCCAGCAGCCGGTACACCGTAGTCACGTAGGAGCCGCCCTGAATGCTCAGCAGCGGGTTATAGTAAAAAGGGAAAGCATTAGTACCAGTGTTGGGCTGGCCCGTGGTGGGGTCCAGCGCCCCACTCAGCTGCCCCGAGCGCGGGTCAATGAGCGGCGTAATCGGGGCCAGGGCCACAATCTGCATGGGCGTGCTGAACGCGTTGTCGTTGGGTAGGCGGTTGTTCACCGACCGCGTGGCCGTCAGGTTCAGGCCAAACGAGAGCCGCTCCGTAGCCTGGTGGTCGAGGTTGAAGCGCGAAGCGATGCGCTCGTACTGGTTGCTGACGAGGATGCCCTTCTGCTTGCTGTACTGCCCCGAGAAGTAAAAGCGCGTTTTGTCGGTGCCGCCGCTGGCGTTCAGGTCATATTGCTGGAAAGCAGCCCGTTGCAATACCTGGTCCTGCCAGTTGGTGTCGTAGGTGAGCGGGTCGGTAGCCCCACCCGCGTAGCCACTAAGGCGGGACGCGATGTTGGCTGGCACGGCGAAAGTGCCGCCGCGGTTCACCAGCGCCTCCGTCAGCAGCATCACGTATTCCTGGCTGTTCAGGAAGTCGCGCTTGTGCGTGGGCTCACTGAAGCCGCCCTGAATGCCCACGTTGAAGCGTGTGGCACCCGCCTTACCGCGCTTAGTGGTAATGAGTACTACCCCGTTGGTAGCCCGCGAGCCGTAGATGGCCGAGGCCGAAGCATCCTTGAGCACCGAAATGCTCTCAATGTCATTAGGGTTGATGTCGGCAATGGGATTGGTAGCCGCCGTGGTAGAAGACAGGTTATCAGCCACTACCGGCACGCCATCCACCACGTACAGCGGCTGCGCGCTGCCACTGATGCTCGACACGCCGCGCACCCGCACCCGAATGCCCTGGCCCAGCTTGCCACTGCTATTTTCGATAAATACGCCGGCCGCCTTGCCCTGAATCGACTGCTCGAACGACTGCACCGGCTGGTCGCCCACGTCCTTGCTCGTGAGCTGCACCACCGAGCCCGTGAGGTCGGCCTTGGTCTGGGTGCCGTAGCCCACCACCACGGCCTCGGCCAGGTCGGTGGCCGAGTTTTGCAGCACCACGTCGAAGCGGCTGCGGCCACTCACGGCAATAGTCTGCGACGCAAAGCCTACCGAGCTGATGACCAGCATAGCGCCCGGCTGCACCGCCAGCGAAAAGCTGCCTTCCGCGTTGCTGGTCACGCCGTTGGTGGTGCCGCGCTCCACGATGGTCGCACCCGGCACGGGGCTGCCGTCGGTGCCGGTCACGCGGCCATTCACCACCTGCGACTGGGCCAGCGCCGGCAAAGCCGCCATCATCAGTAAAGGAGTAAAAATGTTCCTCATAAGGTAAGTTGATTAAAGGGTGTTTAAGCAATAATGAGCGTTGGGTAAACAAAATCGTCACCTGCAAAGTAAAGGGGGTAGTAAGAAAAAATTCGCAAAAAACTAAAAAATAGTCCAAAATTTGAAAGGGTAAATCTCATTCACTAAGAATAAAGTTTGGTAGTGACCCTATTTTTGAAGGGGGTATCTAGAAAAGCCAACAGTTGCTTTAGCGTATCAACGGCTGCCCTATGCCTGCGCTGCCAGCTTACCACCACAGCCGCCGCGCCCCGTACCTTTGCTGCCACGCATGAAGCCAACCATTCACTACCTCACCACGGCCGCTCAGGTGGCCGAGGCCGCCGCCCATTTTGCTACCCTGCCCCGCATCGGTATCGACCTGGAATTCGATGATAACCGCTACCGCTACGGTCGTCACCTGGCCCTGATTCAGGTATTCGACGGCACTACCGTTTACCTGATTGACCCCCTACCCCTGGAGCCCGAGATGGCCGCCGGCCTGGCGCCGCTGTTCGCGGTGCTGCGCGACCCCGCCGTGGCCAAGGTCTTTCACTCCTGCAAATCGGATATTTTGCTGCTCGACGAGCTGTTTAGCGTCACGTGCCGCACCATTGTCGATACCAGCGTGCAGTTCACGCTGCTGGCTTTGGAAGACAATAATATTTCCCTGGGCCGCCTCATTCAGAGCGAGTTGGGCTTTGAGGTGGATAAGGGCGAGCAGAAGTCGAACTGGCTCAAGCGCCCCCTCACCGAAGCCCAAAAAGAGTACGCCGCCAACGACGTGCTCTACCTGTTCGAGCTGACCGACCGCCTCACCGTGCGCCTGCAAGAGCAGGGTAGGGCGCAGTGGGCGGCCGAAGAAAACCAGGCCCTCGAAGCCGTGCGCTACGGCCGCGGCGAGCTGCGCCCGCACCTGCGCCTGGCCGGCAAGTTTCGCATCGGCCCGCAGGAGCTGCCGCTGTTTCGGGAACTCTACGCGCTGCGCGACCGCGTGGCACGGCTGCTCGACCGCCCTAGCTACATGGTGCTCAGCAACGACCGGCTGGCCGAAATCACGCACCAGCCCATTGCTTCGCACGGCGCGCTACGCACCGCCGGCGGCCTGCACCCCGAGCTCAAGCGCGCCCCTTACGCCGACGAGCTGGTGGCCCTCGCCACCGCCGAGCTGGCCCCCGACGGCCCCCTACCCCCCGACCAGCGCCGGCCGCAGCCGTTTCGCCGCCGCTTCGGTGGCCCGGTGGCGGCCAGGGCCGAAGCCCGCGAAGGCTTGCTCAACGCCCTCAAAAACCACCTGGCCACTGACTTCAGCCCCGTGCTGGCCAACACCGTGCTTAGCAACCGCCTCATCGGCGACGTGGTGGAGCAGGGCAGCCTGGCCGCCCTGCGCCCCTGGCAGCGCCAGCTGCTGGGCGAAACCGCCGGCCAACACGGCTTGGCTATCAGTGAGTTGGAAGAGCCGCTGCAAGCATAGTTAAAGGCTAACGTGCTAAAAAAGAACGTCATGCTGAACGTAGTGAAGCATCTCGCCCGATTCGTTGAACGATACTCAAACGAAGTGGTAGAGATGCTTCACTGCGTTCAGCATGACGTTCTTTTTTGGTTTGTATTCTTATTACTCTCGCTAGCCGCCCTACCCACCCTGGCGCAGGAAAGCCCGCTATTACGCGGCCGGGTGCTCGACGCTGATACTCACCAGCCTATTCCGAATGCGCAGGTCGGTATTGGTAATAACCGCCTGGGTACCAGCACTAATCTTGATGGCCGCTTTGCGCTGCGCGTGCCCGCCGCTTACCAAAGCAGCGAGCTGGAAGTGGCCCTGCTGGGCTACCGCAACTACCACCGGCCCCTACCCCCCCTGCCGGGGCCGGAGCTGCTGATTGAGCTGCGCATCAGTCCGGCCAGCCTGGGCACGGTGAGCGTCACGGCCTCGGCCGAGGGGATAATCCGGGAGGCGGTGGCGCGCATTCCGCGCAACTATCCGGTGCGGCCGACCCAGCTCACGGGTTTCTACCGCGAGTCGGACGAGGAGGCGGCCGGCCGGCACTACGACTACCTCGTGGAAGGCCAGCTACGAGTGTATAAGCCTGGTTATCAGCACCCGCGCGAAGCCGGCCAGACGCAGGTGCTGGAATCGCGCCGGGTGGACCTGCGCCCCGCCCGGCCCGACGGCCTGGCCCTGCCCGGCCTCAACTGGATGGCGGGCGCGCTGGTGCCGCACCGCTTCGACTTCGTGCGCAACCGGGCCGAATTCATCAATCCGGCGCATTTCCGGGACTACCAGTACCGGTTTAGTCCGCAAACCACGTTTCAGGGGCGGGCGGTGTACGTTATCACCTTCGCGCCGCGGCCGGGCACCGACCGGGCCAATTTTGCGGGCGAAGTGTACATTGACGAGCGCAATTATGCTCTGCTGGGAGCTGCCTGGCACCGCACGCCGGCCGGCATCCGGCGCGAGAATATGCTGGTGTTTGAGGCCACCGAGCGGGCGTACCGGGCCGACTACCAGCGCTATGCGGGGCGCTATTATCTGAAAAGCATCTGGTACAACACCTTGGGCCGGCCGGTGGCCGGGCGGGTGCGCCACCACCTGGCCGAGTACGTGACCACGGCCATCGACACGGCCCAGGCGCAACCGCCTACCTACCTGGAGCGCAGCCAGTACGCCGATATTTTCCTGAAAAACCCGGTGCCCTACGATTCCACGTTTTGGCAGCACTACACCACCCTGCTCCCCCCCGACGCCCTGCTCGACCAGACCCGCCAGCGCCTGGCCGATACGCTGCTGCGGCGCCCTACCCCCCCGGTCGCGGCCGAAGTGCCGGCCACCCCGGCCGCGCCAGTCGCCAGGAAGTGGCGGCTGTTCAACCACTTGCGCTACACCTATGCGGGCGGCCTGCTGCCGGTGCGGCTGCCCGCCGCCGACCTGCGCGCGGCGCTGGCGCCCGGCGGCTCCGCGTTCAGCGCCGACGTGCGGGCCAGCCCCACGCCCCAGGCCCTCACCTATCAATACAGCTTCGGGTTGCAGCTCGATTTGGTGGGCGGCCTGAGCGCCTACGCCACCGCGCGCCACGTGCTGCGCCAGCTGCGGGGCGAGGGCTGGGAGGCTGGCCTCACCTACGCCCGCAACCTGAACCCGCGCGGCCGGCCGCTGCTGGCTCGGGCCGGTATAGCCTACTTGCGCCAGAGTGTGGGCCGCGAGCTGGGCACTGTGCCCAACCCCGACGCCGGCCTGCGCCTGGGCGGCAGCCCCTTGCCCGGCGACCAGCTCACGCTCTCCCTCCAAAACGTGACCGACGCGCTGCTGCCCAAACTCGGGCTGGGCGTGGAGCTAAACCACCGCTGGGAGGCCGTGGCCGACCTCGGCTACGTGCTGCCGCTGCGCACTCGCGGGCAGCTATTAATCGAAGAAGACAAGGGCTTTTTCAATTTCAATCAGCACACGGCTGACCTCAGCCTGCCCGCCACCGAGGCGCGGGTGCTCGTGAATGGCCAGCCCGCCACCAGCGGCCCCTGGCAGCTGGGCCGCCTGCTGCCGAGCGTGGGCGTGCTGTACCGGCTGGGGCACTAGGGGAGGGGTAGGGTGTGGATGAGGAAGCGTCGAACGCCGCTTGAACGTCATTCCTCGGCAAGCTCGGAAGGACGTTCTTTTTTAATCAACTCCAATTTTATACTCCTCGCGAAGTAGGGTGCGGGGCTTGTCCCCGCCCGTCGTTGAACACCTCGCGCTGGATTCGTTCAACGACGGGCGGGGACAAGCCCCGCACCCTACTTCGCGAGGAGTATAACTCCAAAAAAGTGTGCTGACCTAGAAGCTGCTGGCAGGGGGGTAGGCGGCCAAGCGGTGTAATTTTGAGCTGGCCCGCCCGTGGTCCGCCCGTTTTTTATCCGAATGACCGAACCAACCGCGCCACTTTCTACGCCCCTGCCACGGACTCAGCCCCGGCCGCGCCGCTGGGGCTGGCCCCTGGCGGTGCTGCTGCTGAGTGCGTTGGCCGGGGCGGGCGCGCTGGCCTACCGCCTGCTGTACGCGCCCAACGTGCCGGCCGCCGTGGACGGTGCGGCGTACCTGTACATTCGGAGGGGGGTAGGGCTGAACGCGGTGCTCGACTCGCTGCGGCAGCCCGGCATGCTGGACCGCCCCGCCGATTTTGCGCGGGTGGCGCGCTGGCGGGGCTTCGGCACGGCGGCCCATCTGGTGCGGCCGGGCCGCTACACGCTGCCGGCGGGCGCGGGCAACCTCGACCTGCTGCGCCTGCTCGAAAGCGGCCGGCAGGATACGCTGGCCTTCACCCTCAAGCCGTTTAACTACCTGCCGCAGTTGCCGCGCCAGGCTGGTCGCCAGCTTAGCATAGATACTACCCAGCTGCATAAGTTATTGACTGATAATGCGTATTTGACTCGCCGCTACGGCCTCGATACGGCCACCATACGTACGCTCTTCATTCCCGGCACGCTGCGGCTGTTCTGGCCCACGCCGGCGGTGGCCTTCCTCGATTCGGTAGCGATGCGGCACCGGCGCTTCTGGAACGGCCGGCGGCTGGCCGAGGCTGACTCCCTTCACCTGAGTCCCGTGCAGGTGGCGGTGCTGGCCAGCATCGTGCAGCGCGAAACGGCCCAGCCCCTCGACCGGCCCGTCATCGCGGGCGTGTATCTCAACCGTCTGCGCCGCGGCCAGCCCCTGCAGGCCGACCCTACCCTGCTCTGGCCGCTGCACGGCCTCGGCACCCGCAAGCGCGTGCTCAACGTGGATAAAAAAGTTGATTCGCCCTACAACACTTACCGCCACAAGGGCTTGCCGCCCGGCCCCATCACCACGCCCTACCCCCAGGCCCTGGACGCGGTGCTGCGCCCGGCGCACCACAACTTCGTCTTCTTCTGCGCCCGCCCCGATGGCAGCGGCTTTTCCGATTTCAGCGAAACCTTTGCCCAACACAAGGCCTTCGCCCGCCGCTTTCAGCATCATTTAGATAGCTTGAAAATCAAGCGATAGTCGTCTGTCATTGCGAGCGCAACGAAGTGGAGCGCGGCAATCTTTCCTGGCCGGCCGCATACATTGAATTTACTAACCCAGATGTGAAGGAAAGATTGCCGCGCTCCACTTCGTTGCGCTCGCAATGACAGACGACATTAATC
This sequence comes from Hymenobacter psoromatis, assembly GCA_001596155.1. Taxonomy (NCBI): domain Bacteria; kingdom Pseudomonadati; phylum Bacteroidota; class Cytophagia; order Cytophagales; family Hymenobacteraceae; genus Hymenobacter; species Hymenobacter psoromatis. Next base: position 3,980,771 of record CP014771.1, read on the forward strand.
TTTAATCACTGAAAAATGCGTCTCGTAATTCAGCGCGTCCGCGAAGCCTCCGTCACCGTGGAGGACACCATTACCGGCCAGATTGGCCCCGGCCTGCTGGTGCTGGTCGGCTGCGCGCCCACCGACGACGAGGCCGCCCTGGCCTGGATGGCCCGCAAGCTCGTCGGCCTGCGCATCTTCAACGACGACCACGGCCAGATGAACCGTAGCGTGCGCGACGTGGGCGGCCAGGTGCTGGTAGTGAGCCAGTTTACGCTGCTGGCCGATGCGCGCAAGGGCAACCGCCCCAGCTACAGCGGGGCCGCGCCGCCCGCCGTGGCCGCGCCGCTCTACGAGCGCTTCGTGGCCCTCACGGCGCGGGAGCTGGGCCAGCCGGTGCCCACCGGCATCTTCGGGGCCGACATGCAGGTGCGCCTCCTCAACGATGGCCCGGTGACGATTGTGCTGGATTCACCCGCCTGATTTCTGCGTACTTTGCAGCATGACTACCTACCTCACCGAGCGCATCACCGTGGACCCGGAACGGTGTTTTGGCAAGCCTACCGTTCGGGGTACCCGCTTGCAAGTTGATACCGTGTTAGGCTACCTGGCGGCCGGTGACACGCTGGCCGATATTCTGGAATCCTTCCCGACGCTGGAGCCGGCTGACATTCCAGCGTGCCTGGAATTTGCGCAGCAGATTATTCAGCAGCAGTTTGCGCAACAGGCCGCGTAGTGCATGGTGCGATTTCTAGTTGATATTAATCTGCCTTACCGATTTGCTTATTGGCGGGGTGAGGAGTTTTTACATCAGCGCGACCTGAACGAGCGCTGGCCAAATGTATCAATCCGGAAATATGCGGCTGACCACAACCTAACTATCATCACGAAGGATAAGGATTTCGCGCAGCTCATACGCCAGCAGGAGCCCCCACCGCGGGTTCTTTGGCTGCGAAGCGGCAGTTGTAGCTTGCGGCAGCTTCACCATTTTTTAGCGCCGCACTGGGAGCAGGCCCTAAGTTTACTTTTCAAGCACGCTAGTTAAAGCTATGCCCTTTAGGGCAAGACTTTAGTTGCTACTCCCTTTCGCCGGCCTTGCTTATGCAAGAACGGTCAATTTTTGATTGTCAGTTAGTTATTGCTCTTTGCCCAACGACTGACGCTAGCGTTTCGCCAGCAGAATTTCATTCTAGAGCGGCCCACTTTCAGTGGCTTCTTTCAGCCGGCTTTAGCCGAAACCGCCGAATTCCATTCGCTTTCAAACCTATGGACTTACAGTCCATAGTCGTTTAGTGCCAATCAGTAAGCTGGTTGCCATTGAACAGGCGGGCTTGGTAAGCAGCTGATTTTTATGACAATTGAACAAGCCCAAGCCACTGTCGATGAGTGGATAACCACCACCGGCGTGCGCTATTTCAGCGAGCTAACCAACCTGGCCATTCTCACCGAAGAGGTGGGCGAGGTGGCGCGCCTCATCGCCCGGCAATACGGTGAGCAGTCGTTCAAGGACTCGGACCGGGGTAGGGAGTTGGGCGACGAGTTGGCCGATGTGTTGTTCGTGGTCATTTGCCTGGCCAACCAAACCGGCGTGAACCTCACTGACGCGCTGGCCCGCAACCTGGCCAAGAAAACCCAGCGCGACGCCACCCGCCACCGCGACAACCCAAAATTGGGGGCGAAGAAGGAAGAATGAGGAATCATATTGTTTTCGGAGTATGCTGCGAAAAAAGAACGTCATTCCGAGCTTGTCGAGGAATGACGTTCTTTTTTAATCAACTTGCTCAACGAGTATAATTTCTCCTTCCCAATTAACTCCATGAACCCGCACCTAAGCCGCCTGCTGGCCGTGGCACAGCAGCCCAGTCGCCGCATCATCGGCCTCATGTCGGGCACCTCGCTCGATGGCCTCGACGTGGCGCTGTGCCGCTGCACCGGCCACGACGCTGCGCTGCAAGTAACGATGGAACAGTTTGTTACGGTGCCGTATGAGGCGGCGTTTCAGGCGCGGCTGCGGGCCGTTAGTCAGCCGCGGGTTGACCTGGAAGAGGTGGTGCTGCTCAATGCGGAGGTGGCGCGCCGCCACGCGGCCACGGTGCTGGCTTGCCTGGCCGGGTGGGGGGTAGGGCCGGCCGAGGTCGATGTGTTGGCCAGCCACGGGCAGACCATCTGGCACGCGCCGCGCCACCAGCACGGCCGGGCCGACTTTCCGCACCACGCCACGCTGCAAATCGGCGACGGCGACCACCTGGCCGTGGGCACGGGCATTATCACGCTCTCCGATTTTCGGCAAAAGCACGTGGCCGCCGGCTTCGAGGGCGCGCCGCTGGCCCCGTTTGCCGACAAATTATTATTCCGCCAGCCAGGAGTTAATCGCCTGCTGCTCAACTTGGGCGGCATCGCCAACTTCACGCTCTTGCCCGCCGACGGCGGCCCCGCCCAGGCCACCGACACCGGCCCCGGCAACACGCTGCTCGACGCCGTGGTGCGCCAGCGCTACCCCGGCCAAGCCTACGACGAAGGCGGCCGCCTGGCCGCGCGGGGCCAGCCGCACGCCGGGCTGCTGGCGGCCTTGCGCAGCCATTCGTTTTTCAGCGAGCCCTTCCCCAAAACCACTGGGCCGGAGCTTTTTTCACCGAATTATCTGGCTGAAAACCAGCGCTGTACGGGCACAAAAAATTTATCGGTATCCGACCTGCTGGCCACGCTTATCGAGCTGAGCGCCGGGGCCGTGGCGCAGGGCGTGCGGCACTACCTGGGCCCTGCGCCCGCCGCCGACGCGCTGGTGAGCGGTGGCGGCGCCCACAACGCCACGCTGCTGGCCGCCCTGGCCCGCCACCTGCCGGCCACCCGCCTGCGCAGCACCGCCGAGGCCGGCGTGCCGCCCGATGCCAAAGAAGCCGTGCTTTTCGCGGTGCTAGCCAATGAAGCGCTGGCGGGCAACGGCCTGAGCCTGGGCAAAATCTCCCTGCCCGGCTAACGCTGACGCCGCAGCCCGAAGCCTAGCACCGCCCGCGCCGTCGTGTCGCGAAACGTGACCTCCAGCAGCACCGGCGGCGGCCGGCGCGCCGAGTCGCTGGCAAACGTGAAGCGGCAAAACCACTGGCTGCTCACCCGCCCGGTCCCGAGCCGCACGCCCACCTGGTAGAGTTCGATGGCTGGGCCGCGCGCCTGCCCCTGCTGCCACAGCGGCCGGGCGGCCGCCCCAAACGCCGCCAGCGGCACGCCCACCCGCACCTCGGGTGCCAGGCGGCGGTAGGCCGCCGGGTAGTCGGCCCGCAGCACTTCGCCCAAAAACCGCCGGGCCACCTGCGCCTGCGTCGGTGCGGGGGGGTAGGGCCGCGCCGCCGCCAGCAGCCCGGCGGCCAGCAGAACCAACGCAATGCCGCCCCAGGCACGCACTCTGCCGCCCGGAAAATAGTTGACCATACGGGGAAGCACCAGAGTTGGAACAGAAATTCCCGCTAAGATTATAGGGAATGGTTGCTTTTCTAATACTTTCCAGTTGGTAAAGTAAGGTTAAGCGTCTTCAACTAGCATTAGCCGCTGCTTTAGCTAAGTTCCTGTACCTATTTGGTTGCCTGAAGCGGGCACTTCCAGGCAATGCCAGTTGAATTTCTCTGCTGCTACCACTACCGAAAATGAAAAAACACCTGGTGGCAGCCAAACCCTCGCCGGCCCGCTGAGCGTGCCCTACTGGCGTTTCCAGGCCCCTTAATCTTAGCCCTAGAGTGACCTACCCTACTAGCATTTCTCCGCCCGAAATTATTTTTTGGTTACGAAGGACTACCAGCCGAAATTGTTGCTATATTTGGGCCGTCTCCGCTCTCTGCCACGTCCGCCTAACTACCCGCGCCTCCGGGCCTCGTTTTGCCCCATGTACCCTACCCCTCCGTAGGGTTTCGTCTGACTTCGACTAGCCTAGCCCTAGCAGACTCGTGCCAGTACGTTTTCCGTAGCTTTCCCCTGCCGTCTTGTTGGCAGTGCCCATCTTCGCCCATGCTTCGCCGCGAGGAGCGTTCTCGGGGCCTCTATTAGCACTTTTCCGCTAACCGAAGTGTTCTGTTCTTTCCCTTTAGTTCTGGGAAAAGTTCCTTAACATAACAAGGGTTATAACCTCGACCTTGGAATAGTGGTTGGTTTTGGTTCACGTAGTCGCAGTTGCCGGCGTGGTACTTTGCTAGGGTTATCGCAACTCTTTTGAGCGATTTGTTGCCAGTCTTTGTTCTAGGCGAAGAAAGTTCACGAAAATATCATCTCTGGCGAATCGGCCTGCAAAAGGCCACAGTAACAGCTTAACGCTGGCTTAGTGGGTTATTAAGTACTTATTGTATAAATATGTAGATTTCTATCCCGTGTGACGAGAAGTTTTACACTGTATATTAGGTACTTGCAACCAAAATCTGGCGGCGATGCTCTTTATACAAGGCCGCTGTGGCTCCTAGTCCCATTTCTTTTTCTCAAACGCTCCTCAGTTTATGAAAGCTAACCAAATCCTTGCCCTGGCTGGCATTAGTATGCTAGCCATGAGTAACAGTTGCCACAAAGAAGATGCCTCTCCTGACCTCGGTTTAACAACTGGACGGCTGGTGAAGCTGGAAAACACAATTGATGGGGCTGGACAAAATCCGCGTCAGCGCTGGATTATAGACCTGGCCCCGTTATCTCTTCCTGGCTATCAGGGAACCCTTTACCAACAGGCTAAAGTGTTTAATCTGCCCACGAATACTACTTACCAGGCAGGGCAGAGTCTTTCGTTTCACTACCAGCTGGTACCCTTTGCGCAACAGACACCGTGGCGCACTACCTATGAATGGGGTAATGCTCACCCGACACCAGTGGGAGCAGATTCCTTACCCGAAATTACTGTTTCCGATGCCGCTAATTAAGCATACAAACTCTAAGATAATGATTTAGTGGTAACCGAAGCGGCACGAGGATTTTATTCGTGCTACCTAGCTAGTTCGCCTGCCTTTTATTATGTTTTTTCCCACCTTTACCCTCCTTTTCCATGAAAAATGTCTACCAAACATTGGTTCACCGCCTAGGCACTGGTCGAGAAATCAAACTGCTATTAGGTTTCTTAGCCAGCGCTTCCGTTAGTCACGCGCAATCACTCGCTCCGCCCCATCCATATTTTGGATTTAAGGCTATGCAGAGCCCTGGTACGACTCAAGTGGTTGTACCGCCAATTCAACCAGCTGCGCCAATGGTTAAGCAGTTCTCTGTTAATAAAGGATTCACAACCAACTCCTTGACTAACGGGCAGAATGATGACGTTCAGCTATTTCCGTCGAATAACTCTCAGTCGGAAGTGCATATTTCCATTGACAAGACAAATCCCAATAATTTAATTGCCAGTTCAAATGTGTTCCTTAGTAATGGCGGTTTTTCTGTAGGCTATTATTACAGCACGAACGGGGCGCAAAGTTGGGCTGGTGGCGATAACCTTCCTAACAGTGGACAGACCACTGGTGACCCAGCCACAGCATACGATGCCGGTGGGCGGGCGTACCTAGTTAATATGGCTTCTAGTAGTGACGCGTACCGAGTGCAATCCTCTGGGGACAAAGGGAGTACTTGGACCAACCAAGTAGCGGGGTGCCCTGCCGAATACGAGTTTGACAAAGAAATGATTGCGGCCGATGATGTGCCCACCAGTCCATATAGCAACACGCTCTATACAGCTTGGACAATTTTTGCGGCAGATGGCGCTTCGACGATTAAAGTCAATCATTCTACTGACCGATTACAAGCAGTTCGAGGCCAGAACTTTTCGGCTCCTGTAACCTTGGTAAATCCTACAGCAGGCTACGATTCAGGTACGAATGTGCAAACCGGACCGAATGGCGAAGTTTATGTGTGCTGGGCTGATTATCCCACCCGTTCTGGCGCGTCCACAGGTGTTGGATTTACCCGCTCGACTGACGGCGGCAATAACTTTACAAGTCAATCTATTGCATTTGCTAGAACTGGCATTGAAATAAACAGCATATTCCCAGACCCTTTGTTCAACAACACGCGAGTCAATGATTTTCCTGCGATGGCGGTGGATAAGAGTAGTACCGCCCACCGGGGCCGTATTTACATTGTGTATCCAGCAAAGAATAATGGATTAAGTACAGGTAAAGCCGTTATTCAACTCCGCTATTCGGATAACCAAGGCAGCTCGTGGTCCGCTCCCGTTACGGTAAGTATTTCAAATGGTCAGCAGAATTGGTTTCCGTGGATAGCAGTAGATGACACGAACGGTGATGTGAGTATTGCGTACTATAGCATGGATGGACCATCGGGGAGCTTCACCACCAACACTTATGTGGCTTACTCAGGTGACGGAGGAAGCTCCTTCTGTAATTTGAAAGTGAGCGACGCCTCACATATTCCGGTAACTTCAGCCGGTCAACGCGTCGCCTCCGGTTACATGGGCGACTACATTGGCATTACGGCTTATGGAGGGAAAGCATATCCAACTTGGGCTGATAACCGCACTGGCACTAGTACTTATCAAGTGTACACCTCGCCGGTATCGTATGCAACTATTACCGGCCCTACCCAGATATGCATTAATAATACTGCAACTTACAGCGCTGCTCTTGTGACTGGTGCAAGTGTTAGTTGGTCTTCTTCCGATACGGGCATTGCCACCATTAATTCATCTACGGGAACGGCGACAGGTGTCGCACAGGGAAGCGTTACGTTCACTGCCACGGTTACGACTAGCTGTGGAACAACGTTAACCCGCACCAAAACTGTCCAAATCGGTGCTACCACAGCCACTGGCACGTATTCTAACGGTCCCTATGGTACCCGCACTCCCTTGGCCGGGTCCTATCAGTTCGTTCCCGCTAACCAGACATATTATATCTGGATGGACCAGCCCTACAACTTTACTTTTTCTCTTGTCGGCCCTAATGGAACGAATACAAATATAAATATAAATATAACTGGTCCCCAGACTTGTAATTTTACCTTTCCGGGGTCCAGTGTCCAACTCAATGCCACTGCTACTTCTGGCAGTGCTTGTGGCTCTACCTTATCGTCCGTATTCGTAGCTCCTTACGGCAGCTATGCGATGACGCCAAATCCGGCAAGCTCGGAACTCACGGTGACGAACACTGCGCCGGACTTGGCAGCTCAGTATCAGCTCAAAGACGCTGATAAAGCGCACATACCTGATATGCCGTTCGATGCAGACTTGTATGACATGTACGGCAAGAAAGTTAAGTCACTGACCAACGTGCAAGGAAAGGGTATATTTGATGTGAGCAGCTTGCCCGCTGGCCTTTACAATCTGCGAGTGGGTAAGGGCAAAGACATGCACATGGAACACGTTCAGATTGTGCATTAGGATGCTGCGAAGGCTAGCTGCTCTAGCTCCAACCCGCAGCTAGTTTCGCGCCACCAGCTTTATAAAAAGGCCCTGCTAGTGAAGCAGGGCCTTTTTTGTTTCCGTCCAGCAGGCCCACAAGCCCATATGGGGTGCTTTTAGTAGGCGAACATAATCCTACGCTAAACAGTAAAGGCCGTCTCAAAAAGTCAATCACCGAGGTCAAACCAAACCATTGATTCATGAGATGGCCAAAAAACACATTCTTAGAAGGTTATAAACGGCTAATTTGAGAGCCCTTCTTGCGTTCTGTTAAACGCCCATTTTCTGAGATGCCAGCTTAAAAAGTGCATCCACTTCATCTAATGGGCGTTTTACTAGCTTAGGGGGAAGCACAAGACTAGGAGCAGAAATTCCCGCTAAGATTATGCGCTATGTTCAATAGGTGCCTTACAGGTGTTCAGATGGCTGTTAACACTTTTAAAACCACCGTTTAGAAAATGTTAGCACACCCACTATCCCCTATGTCAGGTCCATTTTTAGCCTAGCTGGCCAATCAAGTTCCTGCGAGCATTATATTGAACATAGCGCATAATCTTAGCGGGAATTTCTGCTCCTAGTCTTGTGCTTCCCCCATACCCAAAAATAGAGCGGGGCGGCTACCCAAGGGTAGCCGCCCCGCCTGGGTCCGCCAGCAAACGGGGGCTTACTCTACTACTACTACCCGACGCACGGCGTGCAAGCCGGAGCCGCTCAGGTACAGCACGTACACCCCGGCCGCCAGGCCCGCGGTCGAAAACTCGGCCTGACCCGGCTGGCCGGGCACCAGCGCCAGGCTCTGGGTGGCAATGCGCTGGCCTTGAGCGGTGTACAGGGTTAACGCGACAGCCAGTTGCGGGCCGGCGGTGCTTAGCCGCACGCGCAGGGGGGTAGCGTGGGGCACGGGGTTGGGAGCAAGGCTGAAGTCAGCGCCAAGCAGCTCCTCGTTAGCCTCCAGGCTGGGCGTGAAGCTGTTAGCCAGCTGGCTGCGCTGGGCAGCGCGGGCGCTGGGCAGCGCCACGGTCAGTTGGTGCACCCACACGTTGTTGCCGTCGTTGCTTTCCCGCACTAGGTTGAGGTAGTCGGCCACCCCCAGCAGGTAATAGGTGCCCGCGGCAGTGCCGGTGGGCACGACCACGCTGGCAGGAAGGAGTAATAGATTATCCGGCGATATGGCCGTGGTGATGGCTTCGCCCAGCAGCACGTCGTCGCTGCTAAGCGTGGCATCGACCGAGAGGTAGTAGCCCAGCACCGAGAAGCCCGCGCGCCGGGTGCCAATATTTCGGATGGTCGTCGGCACCACGGTCGGGCTGCCCACCGTTAGCAGGGTAGGGGCCGGCTGCGGAGAAGCCACGATAACGAGGTCGGGTGCCGGGGGCGGTTCCGGCCAGCTCTGGGTAGCAAAGATTTCGCCCCGCCCGGCATTGCTGGCGGCAGGCAGCTTATTTTCCTGGGCGCGCAGAGGAGCTGCGGAGAAGCTGAATAGGACCACGCCCAGAAATAAGTGTGATAACTTGTAGGAAGTAGCGAGTTTTTTCATATAATAGTTCTAATTTTCAAGCAGTTGTAGGTACTATAAAACGAAGATAATGGGTCATAATACAAAATGCCCACTATTTTCAAAATAGTGGGCATTTTGTATAAATAACAGGCGCAGCCTGCATTGGCTTTAGTCGGCCTGCTTAGGCACCAGCACAAATACGTCCTCGCCGGGACGCTTCATGAGGTACTTCTCACGGGCAAACTTTTCGAGAAGGGCCGGTGAGCTGAGCAGCTCGGCGCGGTCTTGCTGCACCAGCTTGATGTTGGCTTCGTAATAGCCTTTTTCGGCTTGCAGCTCGCGCCACTTATGGTACATGTCGTACTGCTTGCCCAGGTCGTTGGAGTCGAACACGGTCATCCACACCACAAAGCCGACGGCCGTGAGGAAGTAGAAGTTGCGCAGCACGCGCAGGGTGGGGGCGAGGAAGTTCATCGGTTTCTGGTTCCTGGTTCCTTATTTCTAGTTTGAACAATAACTAGGAACCAGAAACAAGGAACTCAAATTAAAATTTCTTGCCGGGAAAGTACGCCGTTTCGCCCAGCTCTTCCTCAATGCGGAGCAGCTGATTGTACTTGGCCATGCGGTCGGAGCGCGAGGCCGAGCCGGTTTTAATCTGGCCGGTGTTCAGGGCCACGGCCAGGTCGGCAATGGTCGAGTCTTCCGTCTCGCCCGAGCGGTGGCTCATGATGGACTTGTAGCCGTTGCGGCGGCCCAGGTTCACGGCGTCGATAGTTTCGGTGAGGGTGCCTATCTGGTTGACTTTGATGAGAATGGCGTTGGCCACGTGCTCGTCAATGCCTTTCTGGATGCGCTCCACGTTGGTTACGAACAGGTCGTCGCCCACGAGCTGAATTTTCTGGCCCAATTGCTTGGTCAGGTTCTGCCAGCCGCTCCAGTCGTCTTCGGCCAGGCCATCTTCCAGGCTCACGATAGGGTATTTATTGGCCCAGTCGGCCCAATAGCTCACCATTTGGTCACTGGTCAGCTTCTCGCCGGTGCTCTTCTTGAAGTGGTAGTGGCCATCCTCGTAAAACTCCGATGCGGCGGGGTCCAGCGCAATCATTACCTGCTCGCCGGGCTTGTAGCCGGCCTGCTCAATGGCTTGCAGCACCAGCTGAATGGCCTCCTCGTTGCTCTGAATATCAGGGGCAAAGCCGCCTTCGTCGCCCACGTTGGTGCTCAGGCCCTTCTTCTTCAGCACCGATTTCAGGGTGTGGAAGATATCGGTGCCCCAGCGCAGCGCTTCGGTGAAGCTGCTCGCGCCCACCGGCATCACCATAAACTCTTGGAAGTCAATCTTGTTGTCGGCATGCGAGCCGCCGTTCAGGATGTTCATCATCGGCACGGGCAGGGTATTGGCCCCTACCCCCCCCACGTAGCGGTACAGTGGCTGGCCCAGCTCCTGGGCAGCGGCGCGGGCGGCGGCCAGGCTCACGCCCAGAATGGCGTTGGCACCCAGGTTGCCCTTGTTGGCGGTGCCATCCAGCTCGCGCATGATTTTGTCAATCAGTGCCTGCTCATACACCGAGAAGCCAATCAGCTCTTCGGCTATTTTGGTGTTCACGTTGTCCACGGCCTTGGTCACGCCCTTGCCCTGGTACATGTTGGGGTCGCCGTCGCGCAGCTCCACGGCCTCGTGCACGCCGGTGCTGGCACCGCTCGGCACAGCGGCGCGGCCCACGGTGCCCGAGTCGGTGGTCACGTCAACTTCAATGGTCGGATTGCCGCGCGAATCAAAAATCTGGCGGGCATGAATGGCTGCGATGTAGCTCATGTGTTGGAAAGGAAGAGGAGAGCTGCAAATGTAGGTCGGCCGGGGTGTAGCGCGAACTTTCCAGTTCGTGCGCGAGCGCAGCGAGCATCGGTGGTCGCGCCGCCCGGCCATGCCTGCTCGCTGCGCTCGCGCACGAACTGGAAAGTTCGCGCTACACTTCCTCCAGCAGCTCACGGAGCCGCGCAAACAGCACCTCGTTGCCCTGCTGCCGGTAGCTGCTCAGCGCCGCCTCATACGCCGGCAGCTCGCTCAGAAACGCCGCCACGTTGGCCGCCGTAATGGCTTCGAAGCGCCGGCCGTAGCCCATTTTCTCAATCTCGGCCGCGTTCAGCCACTGCTCAAACTGCCCCGGAATGGGCACCGCGCACACCGGCTTGTGCAGGTACACAGCCTCCGAAATCAGCGAAAAGCCGCCGTTGGTGAGCACCGCCCGGCTGCCCGCCAGCTCGGCAATAAAGCCCGCCTCGGAAAAGGGCCGCAGCAGCACGTTGCCGTGGTTTTCGTCCTTGTTGAAGCCATAGACGCGGAATTCCTGCGCCGGCATCTGCTGCAAAATCTCCACCAGGTCGGTCTGGTTGGTGGCCGTTTGGTACACCAGCACGTAGCTGCCCGCCGAGGGGGTAGCAGTCTGAATTTCGGGCCGGATAATGCTGGGCACCAGCGTAGTGCGCTCGGCGTAGCGCAGGCGCAGCGGCAGCTCAAAAAACGTAGTAATCAGGTAGTGCCGGGCGCGCGGCAGCTTGGCCCGCACCAAGTAGCGCGCCACGTTATAGGGCTCGCGCTCGGCGCGCGGGATGGTTACGTCGAGGTGGGCGCGGCTGATAATCTGCATGTTATCAATGCTGATAACCGGCACCCGCAGCAGCTTGGCGAAAAAGTAGCTGAACGACTCAAAATCGGAAATCACCACCTCGAGCCGGAAGCCGTGCAGCAGTTGCCGGTACTGCCGAAAGTTGACTTGCAGCGCCTCGGGCGCGCTGCGCAGCGTCAGCCCAATAGTGCGCGACTTCGACACCGTGAGTTTTTTATACGCGATGTGAAAGCCCTTGATTTCGAGCACCCGGCCCGGAAACGTCTTGTCGAGCAAGGTAAAGGCCCGCGCGCTGCTCACCACGCGCACGTCGTGTCCCTGCTCCAATAGCCAGGAAATGAGGACTTTGCTGCGCGTGGCGTGGCCCAGGCCCTCGCCCGGCACCCCGTAGAGAATGGTCATGAGTATGCTGAATAAAATCGTTTGTCCTTGCTTGATACGCAACATGCTCGCAAGGACAAACGATTTTTTACTGCACCAGTAGCTTGTTAATATTGCCCCTACCCCCTACTTGCGGGCTTCCGGGGCTTGGCCCGGTTTTCGTACTGCGGGGCGATAGTTCGTCTTTTATTTCTGCACACATGCGTATTTCTGCTGCTTTTGTCGGGCTGGGTTTGGCCCTCGTAGCCTCGGCCTGCACCGCGCCGCGCGGCATCACCACCTCGGGCAAGGTGACGCCCCAGGGCGAATTCCGACTCGCTTACAACCAAGGCTTTAACGTGGGCTCGGCCCCGCTCAGCAAGGCCGGCACGGCCGTGCGCGATGCCGCCAGCCAGCTCGGCAGCCAGGCCGCCCGCGGCGACACCGTGCGCTACTCGGGCTCGGTGAGCAACGTGCAGGCCGCCGCCCTCGCCTACCTCCTCGACCCGGTGCAAACCACCGCCGACCTCAGCATTCGCTACGGCGTGGTGCCGCGCCTCGACGTGGGCTATAAGTACGCCTTCGGCTCGCACGTTTTTGATACGCAGTACCAATTGCTGGGCCCCACCGGCTCGGTCGAAAACCCTGAGCGGGGTGCGGCCGGCGGCACTACCTACGCCAGCATCGGGCTGCAATACGCCATTCAGCGGGCGGCGCTGCCCAGCCTGCCGTTTCTCAACAACCTCAATAACCTGCTGGGCCTCTCGGCCTCGCGCCACGACATTCTCATTCCGCTCACCGTCAGCCAGTCGTTTGGGCCCGAGGAAAGCATTGGGGCCATCAGCTACGGCGCGGTGTACGCGCACTCGTGGGTAAATTACGGCTTCACGCCCAGTAACTTATATAACCGCGCCGGCAGCTCCCGGTTGCCTGACCTACCCCGCCAAAGCCGCAATTTCTCGTCCTACGGCTTGTTTCTGAACCTCAAGCTGGGCTACAAATACGTGTACGTGGTGCCCGCCCTCAGCCTCTACTATCAGAACTACGGCAACTACATTCTGCTCGACGGCAGCACGACTTCGCTGAGCGGCGTCACGTTCATCCCGTCGCTGGGCGTGCAGTTCCGCATCCCGAATATGAGCAGGTAAGAGGGGGGTAGGGGTAGGAGGGTAAAAAAGAACGTCATGCTGAGCTTGTCGAAGCATCTCGCTCGCATCGTTGGGTTACTACATCCAACGGCGCGAGCGAGATGCTTCGACAAGCTCAGCATGACGTTCTTTTTTACCCCCTTACCCTCCTATCCCTACCCCCTTACCCCGCCCCGCCGGCCACCACTGTCAGCATATCGGCGGGGCTGAGGTAGGTGCGAGCCAGCTCGCGCAGCTCGGTGGCCGTGGCGGTCTGGGTTTGGTGCACCAGCTGGGGGTAGTAATCGGGGCGCAGGCCTTGCAGCACTACGTAGCGGTGGCGGTCGGCCTGCTCAAACACGGTGGCCGACTCGCCCAGCAGCTTGCCGAGGGTGTAGTTTTTCACGGTTTCCAGCTCGTCGTCGTCCAGCAGCTCGGTTTGCAGGCGGGTCAGCTCGGCGGCGATTTCGACGCGGGTGGCCTCGGCGCTCTCGCCGTTCACATCGGTGCCGATGACCAGCGCGGCGGCCTGCTGGCGGGCCTGCACGCTGGCATGAATGCCGTAGGTAAGGCCCTTGTCTTCCCGAATATTGCGCATCAGGCGCGAGCCGAAGTAGCCGCCCAGCACCTTCACCAGCAGCAGCAGCTCGGGCGTTTGCTCCTCGGTGAGGGCCGGCCAGCGCCGTCCCACCCGCAGCGACGCCTGAATGCTGCCTTCAACCGGCACCACGGCCAGGCCGGTGGGGGCGGTGGGCATGGCGCAGGGGGGTAGGGCGGGCACCACGGGCGCGGCGGCGGCCGGCTGCCACTGGCCCAGCTGCGTGGCCACCTCCTCGGCGTAGGCGTCAATGTCGCCGCACAGGAAAATTTCGGCGCCGGCCGGCGCGTAGGCCGCCGCGTGAAAGTCGCGCAGCTGCTCCCTGGTGAGTGCGTTAAAAGAGGCTTCGTCGAAGGGTCGGCCGTAGGCCGAGTCTTCCCCAAACAGCTGGCGGTTAAATTCTTCGCTGGCGCGGAAGCTGGTTTTTTGGTGCTCCACGCGCATATTCTGGCTAATGCGGGTTTGCAGCTGGCGCAGCTCGTCGGCCGGGAAGGTGGGCGCGGTCAGCACCTCCTGCACCAGCGGCAGCAGGGTAGGCAGGTAGCGCGCCAGGCAGTAGAGCGTGAGCGTGGTGCGGTCGGGCCCGGCCTCACAATCGAGCGAAGCCCCATAAAAAGCCACTTCATCGGCAATTTGGCGGGCCGAGCGCGTGGCCGTGCCTTCGGTGAGCATGCGGGCCGCGAGCTGCGCCAGGCCGGGCAGGGGCTCGTGGCATTTGCCGGCGGGCAGCACCACTTGCAGGCGCAGCACGGGCTGGGCCGCATTGGTCAGCAGGTGCAGGCGCGCGCCGTTGGGCAGCGTGCTCACCTGCAGGGCAGGCAGGATAAGCTGGGTGAGCGGGTGGGTAGGGGGGGGTAGGAGACGGTTGAGCATTTGGGTCGAGTTAAAAGTTAAGAGTTTAGGGCTTACGCAAATCACTAGTCGCGCTCTGCGCACCTCCGCGTTTTCCGCTGCGCACCTCTACGGAAACCTGACGTTGAAGGCAATTTGCGTAAGTCCTAGAGTTATTTCTTTGCAGAGGAAAACGTTGGAACCGGGAATAAAGACAAAAATTAGGGCTGAAAGACAGTTGCCGCTAAGCCGCTATCTTTCAGCCCTGATTTTTAACTCTTAATCCTCAACTCTCAACTCTTAACTCTTAACTCAATTAGGCAGCGTGCCTTGGGTGCCGCCCGCGCCCTTCTCGTCGAAGGCGTCGGCCAGCTTGTTCAGGTTAAAGTGCAGCGACACCCGGATGGTCTGGGCCAGCGGATTAGCCTGCGAGTTGGGCACCAGGTAAGTGCCATCGACGCCAAACACCGACAGGCGCGCGCCCAGGCCAAAACTCAAATACTGGCGGGCACCCACGTGAGGATTCTCGTAGAAGTAGCCCACCCGCGCCGCGATGGTATTGTTGTACCAATATTCCGCCCCGGCGTGCAGGTTAATCTCCTGCAATTCTCCGTGAAAGCCGCCCGGCGCGTCGCTGAACGAACTGAAGATGGCTCCAATTGGACCCTGCTGCTGGCGTTCCTGGTTGGTTTGCTTCACCCGGTTATACTGCGCCGTCACCTGAGCTGGCGTAGCCGTAGGCGGCAGCGGGTCTTCGTAGTAGGGCGAAGGCACCAGCAGCTTGGTGGCGTCGATGGCCAGCGTAATCTTGTTATACGAGTCAATTTCGCGGGTGATGGCCGTGCCCAGGCGCAGCGTGGTGGGTAGGAAGCTCGACGTAGTTATATCCTGGTACACCATCTTGTTGCCCAGGTTCGTAATCGCCAGGCCGTAGGCAAAGTTGTAGATGCCCGCGCCGATGGTCGCGTCCTTGGTGTAGTAAGCGCCCAGGTCGGCGGCAAAGGAATTGCCCGCCTGCGCGTCGTTGCCCGAATAGTTACCGATAAGGTCCGAGCGCACGTAGCGGGCCGAGATGCCCACGCCGAAATTCTCGCCCAGCTTTTGGCCGTACGATACCGTAACGGCGTATTCCTTGGGGTTGAAAGAGCCGTTGGGCAGGTTGTTGCCGGTGCGGTAGTCAATCTGGCCCAGGTTAAAATACAGCAGCGAAGCCGCGAACGCGCCGCGCGTGCCCACCTTCCCATAGCCCGAGAGGTAGCTCAGGCTCATGTCGTCCGTAATCTGGCGCAGCCAGGGCGAATACGACGGCGAGAAGGCGTACTTATAATCCACGAAGCCCAGCTTGCCGGGGTTGTAGAAGGCGGCGTTGGCGTCGGGCGAGGTCGCCACGCCCGCGTCGCCGAGGGCCGCGCCCCGCGCATCGGGGCTCAACGTGAGAATGGGCACCGCCGTGGTGATGGTGTGCAGGTCGGCGCTGGCTATTTGGGCCAGCGCGGCCGGCGCGGCGAGCAGCAACAGCGCTGGCGCGAAGCCTAGCGTACGAAAAAAGGTCATAAAATGAAGTAAAGAACTGCTACCAGGATAACTGATGAAAGGTAAAACGTTGCAATGGAAACCGGACTATCTGCCGGGGGGTAGGGCGGCGGTTAATTTAACAAAACTAGCTTCTCAAACTTGGTGGCGGTCTGGCCGCCGGGAATGCGCACGCTCACGCGGTACACGTACACGCCCCGCGCCAGCTGGTCGTTGTAGTCGTCGCGGCCGTTCCAGGTCAGCGCAGGGTCTTGCAAGGTGCTGGGTATGTGGGCAGTACTAGCGGGATAGTTGGCGCGCAGCGTTTTCACGAGGCGGCCGGCAATAGTAAAAATCTGCACCTGCACATCGAGCTCCTGGCCGGCGCTGGTCTGGTCGAAGTGAAAAGTGGTAATGTTGCTGAACGGGTTGGGGTAGTTGAGCACGTGCGTGAGCGCCAGCTGCGCCGACTGCGCCACGAGGAAATCAACCGTGGCCTCGGCCGAATTATTGTGCGTGTCCCAGGCTTTGAGGCGAATTGTGTGCGGGCCGGGCGCGAGGTCTTTGTAGAGGTAGCGCACCAGGCCGGTGCGGAAGTTATCAACGTCGGTGGTGTAGGCGCTGTTCACCACCACCAGCTTGGTGGGGTCGTTGTCGAGCGTGGCCGTAATGTCGTGCCCAATGCCCGCGCTGGACGTGTTGATGCCCGACTCGTCCTTGAGGCGCGCCAGCAGGTAGGGGGTAGGGCTGGTGGTGCCGCCCGACACGAACGAGCTGTCGTTGGGCGTTTCGGTGGTGTTCAGCCACAGGTGCACGAGGGGCGGCCGGGTGTCGATGGCGGCCTTGCGCGAGACGCCGCCCACCAGCGCCAGCTGGTAGCCCTGGGCATCCACCTTGTTCACCAGGTCCTGGGCATAGAGGCTGATTTTGCCCTGGCCCACGTTGTAGGCAATATCTTTCGGCACCACGAACCGCACCATAAAGCGGCCGGCTTTCACCGTGGCCTGCCCGCCGTAAATGATGTTTTCCTGGGTCAGGACCGGCTCCGGCGCGCTCTGGTCGCCGAGGGTTTGCACGGTCACCGGCTTGTCAAAAATCGTGATGTCGGCCGTGCCGCCGAAGGTGGTGTTCAGCACGCCGCCCTTCTCCACGTGGCCGCTCAGCCGCATCTGGCCCAGCGCCTGCAAGGTGTCGAGGCTGACCGTGACGGACTGCACGTGCCGGCCGTTGATGGAGTCGAGCACCACGCGCTGGCTGGGGTAGGCGAGGCGGGTGGTGGGGTCGGCCAGCAAGGTATAGTTGCGGTTGTTGAGGTCGCCGCCCACCGCCAGGTTCTTGGCCGTGCCGGTGGCGAAGCCCAGGTAGGGCAGCGTGCCGGTGGCGTCGCGCTTCAATATCTGGTTGTAAAACCCATCCACCAGCTGGGTGTTGAAATTGGAATAAACCACCCGCGTGGTCGTGAACAGGCCCACCGCGCCGCCGGTTACGTTGTCGGTCAGCACCTGCTCGCCGGCCGAGATAAAGTCGGGATTGTCATAGGTGCTCAGGTCGCAGGTGCCCGTGACGAAGAAGGTGAGGCGGTGCTGATTTTGCAGCGCCAGCAGCGAGGCGACGGTCACAATCTTCTCATCGGCCAGCGCCTGCGGGCCGCCGTGGCCGGTGTAGCCAATCAGCAGCGAGCCCTGCTCCAACGACTCATCAATGGCCGCCATCGCCGCCGGCGAGCGCTGCCCGGCCGCCGTGCTGATTTGCGGAAACAGGTCGAGATAGTCCTTGCGCAGGTTGTAGGCCGGCTCGGCTTGGCTAATGGTCAGCGCGAATATATTTTCTGACTCGTTAACGAAGTCGGGGTTGTCGCCGTCGTCGGCGGTGAGCGTGATGCGGTTGCGCCACTTGCCAAAGCTGGTGGGCGTGTCGTAATCGATAAGCTTATCGACCACCTGCTGGGCCTGGGTGGCATCGGTGGGCTTGCCCACCGGCGGGCGCACCGGCAGCCGGCCAATGCCAATGTCAGTGGCCTCAAACGTAGCTCCCGTCGATTCTATCCAGTCGCCCTCCGTGTCGTCGAGCAGGCCGTAGTAGTCTTCGGAAGAGTAGCTGTTTTCGCCCTCCTCGTTGGCGCGGCTGCCGCTCACCGGCAAAAATGACTCGCGCGATTCGTACGTCGGCACCAAGTTCTGGTTGGCCGCGTCGAAGTTGGCGGTGGTGGTGAAGGGCGCGCGGTTGGTCCACCACGCTGGCTCCTGGCTCTTGTCGTTGAAAGGCGACGACTTGTAATCGAACGACGCATCGCCGAACAAGAGCAAATAATTGCGCCGGCTGCTGGGGTCGGGGTTGCGGTCATACACCTGCTTCATCAGGTCGCGGATGGCCGTGGCATCCTGCCCGCCCGAGCTGTATTCGTTGAATACTTCTTTGGTCGTGACCACCGCCACGTTCAGGCCGTTGTAGTCGCGGCGGTGGTTGGCCAGCCGCTGCGCCTGCTCCCGGAAGGGGGGGTAGGCCACAATCACCATATCCAGCTTGCCATCGGCGTTGAGGGCGTGCAGGTTCTGGTTCGCGATTTTGCCAAACAGCCGGGGCGTGTCGAACGTGCCGCCGGGCTGCACGGCCACAAACTCGCGCAGCGAGTCGGTGTAGGCCGCGAAGCTGCCGCCAGCGTCGAGCGCCTGGGCCTGGGGCCGGCGCGGGTTGGTCACTTCCCACACCTGCGCGCCGCCGGCATTGGCCACCGTGAAGGTGCCCACCGTGCCCGCCCCGCGCTTGTAGTTCAGAGAGTTAAATTCCAGGTAAGAAGCGCTCAGGCGCAACTGGCGCTTCACCACCAGCTCCAGGTAGTCGAGGTAGCCGGCACCGTTCGCGTCAAACGAGCTGAAGGTGAGCGTCACCCTGGGGTCGGTGAGGCCGGCCGGCGTGAGTGTCGTGAAGGTGCGAAAATCGTTAGTCGCCACCGTCGTAAACGAGCCGTTCGGGATGCCGTTCAGCTGCGACGTGCCCAGCGCGCTACCCCCCAGCGCCACCGCGAAGCTGCTGCTTTGCGCGGCCGTGGTGGCCGTGGCGACGGTCAGGCGCAGCGTGTCGCCGGCCACCAGGTCGGCCAGTGGCTGGTTGCCATCGCCGCTGAAAACGAAGTCCGTGGCCGTGCCCGCCTTAAACGACTCGCCTAGCCAGCGCCGGCCCGAGTGCAACACGTTCACCAGGTCGTGCTCGTAGTAGCGGCGGTCCAGAAACGTGGTGATGGCCGCGCCCTGCGGCGCTCTGGCCGGGGCCGCCACCGTCGGAATGCGCCTTCCGTCGCTGCTCCCCACCCGAATGAAGTAGTAGGCCGTGTCCGAAAAAAAGTTGTTGATGTGCTTGAAGCGCCCGCCCTCGCCCAGCAGCCCATACAGGCCCGGCTGCGGCAATTGCGCCGCCCGGCCCGGCTGGCTGGCCCGCCAGGTGTGCGGCCCCCTGGCATAAAACAGCAAGTACTCGTCGCTGCCAAACACGTTGTCGGTGTTGCCCTGAAAATACAGGTTGTTCTCCACCAGGTCGTCGGGGCGCGGGGTAGCGTTGGCCTGCGGCAAAAGGCCCGTGGCGTTGCCATACAGCTGCACCTTATTGGGATTAATCGACGCGGGCAGGCCCAGCTTTTGCAACGTCGCCAGGTCGAGCTTATACACGCCATTGCGCGGCACCCCGATTTTATACCAGTCGCCGCTATTCAGCACCGAGGTCTGCCCAAAGTTGTGCGTGGCCGTGGTGCGGCTCGTGGCCGCGCCGCCATTCGCCGTCTGGTAAGCGTAGGTGAACGAGATAAGGCGCTCGGCCTGGCCGGTCTGGGGGTTGCGGCGCACCGGCTTCAGCAGCACGTAGCTGTAGGGGCGGCGCGCCTCGGTGCCCGTGCGCAGCGTCAGGGCCGGGGCGGGGGGTAGGGCGATGTTGCCGAGCAGCTTCACGTCGGCGGCCGGGAAGGCCTCGTACACGGCGTCGCGCAGTTCGCCGGCGCTCACGGTGCCGGGCACGCGCAGGGTGTAGGTGCCCACCACGTCGGTGGGCCCGTGGTAAGCACCCACGAAGCTGGGCACCCGGCGGGGCTCGGTGTCGGGGCTGGCGCTGGGGCTGCGCAGGCTCGCATACACGGTCCAGCGCAGCGCAACCGGCCCCGTGAGGGCGGTGCCGCCAACCTGGGCGCGGACCGGTAGCACCAAGCCCGCCAACAGCCCCAGCAACACCATCGAGAAGAAGTTTCGCATAAATAAACCTGCTAAGGCACTGGGGAAATTAAGAAAGCTAACTAGGAAGTTGTCAGCACGTCAGTCCGAGCTGGCCGAGGAATCTCGCCCGCGCCGTTTGGGTGTCGGTCAACGATGCGGGCGAGATTCCTCGGCAAGCTCGGAATGACGAGCTACTAATTTTATCTGCTTCTTAAAATAGCTCTAAGAATTAAAAATGATAAAACTGCCATCTTTAAACCATCATTTTCTGCTTCTTAACAGCCGAACAGCGGAGCCCGCCAACTTATTGCGGCCCGGCGGCACTGGTTTCGGCGGCGTCGCGGCTGCGCACCCGGCCGGGCACCGACAGCAGTACATACAGCAGCACCGCCAGCGGAATTCCTGCCGCCCGCAACGTCGCTACTAACACCAAAGCCAGACCTACAAAAATAAACCGCCGCCGGTTTCCCAGCCACCGCAAATTCTTGAATTTCAGGGCGAAAAGTGGCAATTCGGCCACCAGCAAGCCCGACAGCACTACCGTGAGCCCCAGCAGCAGCCAGGGAGTCAGAATAAGGCGGTCCAGCCCAAACTCATTGCGGGCCAGAATGAGCGGCAGCGAAGCCACTACCAGCGTGCAGGCGGGGGTAGGGAGCCCGATGAAAGAGGTCGTCTGCCGCGTGTCGTTGTTGAATTTAGCCAGGCGCAGGGCCGAGAAAATAGTGACCGTAAAGCCTAGGAATGGTAGCACACGCCAAATGCCTGAAGGAGTGGCGTAATCTGTGAACCATAAATGAGCAGTTTTATTCAGAAGTTGGAATATTATCGCCCCCGGCACCACCCCAAACGTTACCATGTCAGCCAGCGAATCGAGGTCTTTGCCGATGGGCGACGACACGCGCAGCGCCCGCGCCAGCAGCCCATCGAAGAAGTCGGCCACCGCGCCCGCGCCCACCAGATAAGCGCCCAGCACCAGCTCACCCTGGAAGATGAACGTGAGCGCCAGGCACCCACACAGCAGGTTGAGGCAGGTAACGGCATTGGGAAGGTGTCGTTTCAAAACGTTGAAAAGCAGCTTATTACTTGGTAAGGATAGTGCCGAAAGACTTGTTCTGCTCAAAAGCCTTAATGATTTCTTCCTCCAGTGGCGTGCGCTTCACCACCGGGTTGTCGCGCCAGAAGGCGGGGTCATAGGGCTTTTGCTTGATGGCGGCCAGGTCGCTGAGCGGCCCTACGGGGCCGGCGTAGGGCAGGCCGGTGGGCACCGGTTGCTGGTCGTAGAAATAAGTTAGTGCCTCAGCCGTTAACGGCGTGTCGGGCTTGCGGGGCTGGCTGATAAGGAGGGCGGCGCTGACTTTTACGTAGTTGAGCAGCACACCGCTCGCCAGGGGCCGGAAGTCAATCTCTTCGGTTAGCTGGTCGTTTTTCGCACTATAGCCTTTCTTGGAAATGGTTACCTGCATGGGCCGGGTGGCGCGGGCGTGCAGCACCTGGTAGGTGGCCGGGTCGATGAAGATGCTGCCGCTCACGGCCGTAATACCCGGCCGGCTGGTAAACGCTATTTCAGCCACCGCCCGCCCACTGGCTTGGGTTAAGCCCTTGTATTGCAAGGTAAAAAGCCGGCCTGCATCGGCACTTACCACCGCGTGCGAGTCGGCTGTATCGGCCGCCGCGATGGCGCAGAACCCGCTAGCGGCCTTGGCATACAACGAGAAATTAGTGAAATTCATCAGGGTTGGCCGGCTGGCGTAGCGGCCCTGCGCCAGCCGGCTACCATCGAGGCCGGCGCTATTGGTTTTGACGTCCCATATCGCCTCCTGCACTTCGGTAGGCTCGCCGCCATTGCGTGTTACCTGCCGGTAAAACGCCTGGCTGTATTGGGCCTGCCCCCGCGTGCGTTGCAGCACGCGGTAGGCCCGCGCCAGCAGCTCGGCCGCGTAGCTGGCCGGCTCTACGGCCGGCAGCGCCACGGGCGCGGCTTCCAGCGCCAGCGGGGGGGTAGGGCCGGCCGCCGTCACCGTCACCGAGTCGCGCCCGTAGCCCAGGCTGAACGCCAGCACTTTGGCCGGCAGCCGGGCCACGCGTAGCCCAAATTCTCCCTCCGCGTTGCTGGTCGTGCCCTGGGTGGTGCCCGCCACCACCACGCTGGCGTAGGGCACGGGCTGGCGCGTTTGCTTGTCCAGCACCTTGCCCGTCACCAGGCCCTGCGCAGCAGCCAGGTGGCTCAGCAGTGCGGCGGCGGCCAGCAAAAGGTAGCGGGTTGAAGTCATAGAAGGGGGGTAGGGGAGAGTTAAGAGGTAAGAGGTAAGAGTTGAGAGGTAAGAGGTAAGAGGTAAGAGTTAAGAGTTAAGAGGTAAGAGGTAAGAGTTAAGAGTTAATGGGATTTGAAGATATATTTTAACTCTTAACTCTTAACTATTAACTCTCAACTGAGCACACCTGCGCTACGTCAGAAACGGGTTGCTGCGCCGCTCCGCGCCGATGGTCGTGGTGGGGCCGTGGCCGGGAAACACTACCGTCTCATCGGGTAGCGTCAATAGCTCGGTTTCGATGCTTTGGAGCAGGGTAGTGTGGTTGCCGCCCGGCAGGTCGGTGCGCCCGACGCTGCCCTTAAACAGCACGTCGCCGCCGATGAGCTGCCCGCCCGCCGCGTCATAGAGCACCACGTGGCCGGGCGCGTGGCCCGGCGCGAAGCGCACTTGCAGCTCGCTCGCGCCCAGCTCCACTACCTGGCCGGCCGCCAGCTCGCCGGTGGGCTCGGCCGGCTCGTAGGCCTCGAAGCCGTAGGGCCCGGCATAGGTCTGCACGGCGCGCAGAGTGGGCAGGTCGTCGGTGTGCAGCAAAAACGGGATGCCGGGATACTGCCGCAGCACAAACGCATTGCCGAGCACGTGGTCGATGTGGGCGTGGGTATTGAGCAAAAACTGCACATCGAGCTTTTCAGCCCCGATATAATTGCTCAAGGTCTGCTGCTCGGCCTTCGAGTAGGTGCCGGGGTCCACGATGGCCGTGGCGCGCGTGGCCTCGTCAATGAGCAGGTAAGTATTTTCGCTGAAAGCGTTGAACGTGAAGCAGACAATTCGAAGCATCCGGCAAAGATAGGTTTTGGTGCTTGGTGCTTGGGGTAAGGAAATCGTTTGTCATTGCGAGCGCAACGAAGTGGAGTGCGGCAATCCTTCCTTCACGTTAGGATTACTAACCCCTACGTAAAGGACAGTTTGCCGCGCTCCACTTCGTTGCGCTCGCAATGACAAACGATTTTTTGTCCTAAATCAATGACCGAATACGACTACCTGCTCATTGGCCACGGCATTGCCGGGGCGGTGCTGGCCCGCGAGCTGCGCGGGCGCGGCCACCGCGTGCTCGTCTATGACGAGCCGCGGCCCGACGCCGCCTCCCGCGTGGCCGCCGGCCTTATGAACCCGGTGGCCGGCAAGCGCTTCGCCCTCACCTGGCGCGCCCTCGAAACCCTACCCCCCGCCGTGGCCTACTACCAAGCCCTGAGCCAGGAATTGGGCGAAAAATTTTTCCAGAACGCGCCCATCCTCAAGGTCTTCGGCTCGGCGCAGGAGCAGCAGCAACTGCTGGCCCGCGCCGCCGACGACCCCTGGCAGGGCTTTGTGGAGAAGATAGAAACCGCGCCCATCGAGCGGCCGGGGCTGCTGGCCCCGCACGGCGGCGCGTGGCTGCGCGGCGGCGGCCACCTGCGGGTCGAAGCCCTGCTCGCCGCGCTGGCCGAGGGGGGTAGGGCGGAAGGCTGGCTGCGCGAAGAAACTTTTAGTTGGGAGCACCTCGTTAGCGACGGCACGGGCGTGCGCTACGCCCCTGGGCAGGTGCGCGCCCGGCACGTAGTATGCTGCCAGGGCGCGGCCGCGCTGGCCGGCCCGCACTTCGGCTGGCTGCCGCTCACCCCCAACCAGGGCGCGGTGCTCGACGTGGCGGTGCCCGGCCTCAGCGCGGCGCAGGTTCTCAATCGGGGAGCCTACGTGGTGCCGGGGATGGTGGCCGGGCAGTTTCGGGTGGGCGCGACGTATCGCTGGCCGCCCTTTGCGGCAGTGCCTGACGATGGCGACCAGCGCGAGCTGGCCGGCCGGCTCGCGGCGCTCACCGACCTGCCCTTCGTGGTGGTGGGCGAGCGGCGCGGGGTGCGGCCTGCCGTGCGCGACCGCCGCCCGCTGCTGGGCCGCCATCCCGCCCTGCCGTGGCTGAGCCTCTTCGGGGGCTTTGGCTCGAAGGGTGTGAGCCTGGCCCCGCGCCTGGCCGCGCAGCTCGCCGATTACTTCGACGGTAGCGGCGAGCTGTGGCCCGATGTTAACTTAGCCCGCTACTACGCGCTTTACCCGGCGGCGTAAGTAAAGGGTGCCCGCCAGGGCACCAGACCCGCCCCGCGCGGCGTTAGCCTGAAAAACTGCCTTGCCGGCCCGCCGGTTGGGTTTCCGATTGCCCCGCTTCGTCCTTCCCGCTCGTAATTCTGACCCCGTTTGCTGTGAATCTTTCCCATCTTTTCCGCCGGGGTGTTGCCGGCCTGGCCCAGGTCCGGTGGGCCGTGGTAGTGCCGTTGCTCGTGTTGGTGGGGGTAGGGGCCGTGCCCGCCCAGGCCCAAACCGCCCAGGAGCCCTTCGGCCGGGTGCGTATTCAGTATAAAAAGCTGAACTGGGAAGAATTTACGACCCAGAATTTCAACGTCTTTTTTTACCAGGGCGGCGAGGCCAGCGCCCGCCGCACGGCCGAGTATGCCGAGCAGGAATTGCAGCGCATCACGGCGCTGGTGGGGTATTTCCCTTATAGCAAAACCACGCTCATGGTGTATAATTCGGTGGGCGACCTGCGGCAGAGCAACATCGGCCTGCCGGTGGCCAACGCCGTGAACGGTGGCGAGGCCCAGCTCACGCGCCAAACCAAGGTGGAAGTTGCCTTCACGGGCCGCCAAACCGACTTCAAGCGCGAGCTTAGCTACCAGATAACCCAGGTGCTGCTCAACGACATGATGTACGGCGGCTCGCTGCGCGAAGTGCTGCAGAGCAACTACCTGCTGCAACTGCCCGACTGGTTTATCAGCGGCGCGTCGTCATACGCGGCCGAGGGCTGGAGCGTCGATATGGACGCCTACATGCGCGACATGGTGCGCCAGTACCCGACCGGCAACCGCACGGCCCCGTTTTTCGTGCGCAACCAGCGCCTGGCGGGCCACAGCATCTGGAACTACATTGCCGAGCGCTACGGCTATGGCACGGTGCAGAACGTGCTGAACCTCACCCGCATTACCCGCGACGTGGAAGTAGGCATCTCGTCGTCGCTGAACGTGCCGTACAAGGTGTTTCTGCGCAACTGGATTGGCTATTACCGCGACATCAACCGGGGCGAAACGATGTCGGCGCTGGTGGTGCCCACCGAGGCCAACCGCCTCAGCACCCGCAACAAGCGCGGCCTCGACGTGTTCTCGCAGCCCGTGTTCAGCCCCGACGGCCAGCACCTGGCCTACGCCGCCAATGAGCAGGGCCGCTACCACGTGGTGGTGACTGACCGCAACGGCGGCCACCGCCGCACCATCCTCAGCGGCGGCTACCGCACCCCCGACCAGCAGGTGGAAACCCGCCTGCCGGTGCTGGCCTGGCGCGGCAATTCGCAGCTGGCCGTGGCCGAGATGAAGCACGGCCGCATGGCCCTGCACGTGCACAATGCCACCGGCCTGGCCGTGCTCGACCGCCTGCGCGGGGCCATTCAGCTGCGCCAGCCGACCACCATTTTCGCACCCTACGACCAGGTGCTCGATATGAACTATTCGATCGATGGCAAGGCGCTGGTATTCACGGCGGTGAAGAATGGCCAGAATGATATCTACCTGCTGCGCGCCGGCAGCCGCCAGCCCGAAAAGCTCACCGACGACCTGTTCGACGACCAGCAGGCGGTGTTCATGCCCAGCGGCCAGGAAATCGTTTTCAGCTCGAACCGCTACCTCGACTCGACGGGGCGCGCCCGGCCGGCCACGTTTCCCAACGTGGTGAATAACTACGACCTCTTTATCTGCCACCTCGACGGCCGCGCCATCCCGATTGAGCCGCTGGTGAGCACTATTTCGAACGAAACCCGGCCCCGGCCAATTTCCGACGACGAGATTCTGTACCTGGGGGAGGAAAACGGCATCCGGGGCCTGTATCGCTTCTCGCGCAAAACCGGCCAGCACCAGCCGGTGAGTAGCTTTGCCATTAACATTCAGGATTTTGACTACAGCCTGCCGCAGGGCACGCTGGCCTTCGTGGCGCAGGTGCAGGCCCGCGACCTGCTCTATCTCTACCCCCATTTTGAGCTGCCCGCCAGCCTGAAGCTAGGCAAAACTGCCCGCCAGCAGATTCTGGAGTCGCGCTCGCGGCCCGCGCCCGCCCCGGTGCGGCCCGCCGCGCCGGCCCCTACCCCCCTCACGCCGGCCATCGCGGCCACGACCCCCGAATCCGCGCCCGCCGGAACGGCACCCGCCACAACAACGCCCGCGACCACTACCCCCGCCACGGCGGCCGGCGCGCCCAAGCGCAGCAGCACCGCCCCGCTCAACCCCAACAATTACCAGTTTGAGGAAGATGAGGACATAACGCCCGTGCGGCCCCGGCGCAATGCCAAGCCTACGGTTGCGAATGCCCCGCGCATCGTGACGCCCACCATCATGGGGCCGTATCGCTACGATACGCGCTTCATGGCCGACAACCTGATAACGGGCATCGCCATCGACCCGCTGCTGGGCTTCGGGGTGTCGCTGCAAGCCAACTTGTCGGATGCGTTTGAGAATCATCGCTTTCAGGCGGGTATTTTTGGAAAGCTCGACCTGCGCACCAGCAATATCAACATGTCGTACACCAACGTGACCCACCGTGTTGACTGGACCATTGCTTACCAGAAGCAGGCGTACTTTTTTGACCCCAACGGCACGGGCCAGCTGCTGCGCTACGGCCGCCACTCCATCGCGCCCACCCTTTCCTACCCCCTCACGCACAGCCTGAGCCTGCGCGGCGGCCCACGCTACGACAACATTTCGCGCTCGCTCACGGGCACGGCCTCGACGGAATACGACGAAACGCGCAACTACGGGGGCTATAATGCTGAACTGGTATTCGACAACTCGCGGGTGACGGGCGTGAACATGCTGGTGGGCACGCGCCTAAAGGCTGGCGTGCTCCAGATGAACGATGTGAGCAGCAAGGCCAATAGCTTCGGCAAGTTTTACATCGACCTGCGCCACTACCAGAAAGTGCACCGCCAGATAATCTGGGCCAACCGCGCCAGCTACGGGCAGTTTTTTGGCAATGCGCAGTCAGGTGCCAACCCGCAGGTTTTCCGCCTCGGCGGCATGGACAACTGGATAAACCAGAACTACGCCGACCAGCAGCTGCTGACGCCGGCCGGCCAGAGCGTGCCCGACCCCACCACCATGTTCTACCAGCAATTCGTGACCAACCTGCGTGGTTTCGACCTGAGCAAGCGCACGGGCTCGCGCTACGTGCTGTTTAATAGCGAGCTGCGGGTTCCGATTGTGCAGTATTTCGCCAACCGGCCCATCTACTCGGGCTTCTTGCGCAACCTGCAGGTCATCGGCTTCTTCGACGCGGGCACGGCCTACAACGGCACCAACCCTTTTGGCGAAGACAACTCCAACAACACCATCAAGTTTGGGGGCAATGGCAACATCTTCTCCGGCACGGTTACCAACTTCAACAACCCCTTCCTAATGGGCTACGGCGTGGGCATACGCAGCACGGTGCTGGGCTTCTACACCAAGTTTGACCTGGCCTGGGCCCGCGAAAACTACATCACTTCCAGCCCCAAGCCGTATTTCACGCTGGGCCACGACTTTTAAGGGGGGTAGGGTGCGGGGCTTGCCCCCGCCCGTCGTTGAACAAATCTAACGCGAGTTGTTCAATGACGGGCGGGGGCAAGCCCCGCACCCTACTGTGCTTTGTACCTTTGCCCTGTGTCGCTACCCGCTGAAATCTGGCTGTTGCTGCTGAAAGACCTGCGCCTGGAGTGGCGGCAGCGCAGCGCGCTGGGCGGCCTGCTGCTCTACATGGGCGGCACGGTGTTCGTGAGCTACCTCAGCTTCAGCTTTCGCGGGGGCGCGCCGCCGGCCCCGGCCTGGAACGCGTTGTTCTGGATAATTCTACTGTTTGCGGCGCTGGGCGCGGCCGGGCGCGGGCTGGCCCAGGAGTCGGCTGGCCTGCGGCTTTATTACTACACCGTGGCGCGGCCCGAAGCCGTGGTGCTGGCCAAGATTATCTATAACGCCCTGCTGCTGTTGGCATTGGCCATTCCGGGGCTGCTACTCTACACGCTGCTGCTCGGCAACCCCGTGCAGGACTGGCCCACCTACGCGCTCAGCATTGCGCTGGGGGCCGTGAGCCTGGCCTCGTCCTTGACGCTGGTGGCGGGCATTGCGGCGCGGGCGGGGCAAGGCGGGGGCGGCACACTGCTGGCCGTGCTGGGCCTGCCGGTGCTGGTGCCCGTGCTGCTATTGCTGGTGAAGGTGAGCAAAAATGCCCTCGACGGTCTGCCCTGGGACGTCAGCCAAAGCGCCGTGATTACGCTGGTCGCGCTGAACTTTATCCTGGGCGCGGTGTCTTATCTGTTGTTTCCGTTCCTGTGGCGCAGCTAGTTTTTCAGTTATCAGTGAGCAATTATCAATTAGCAGCTTTTCAAAAGCTATTGATTGCCTAAGTGCTGACTGAGAAATTGTTAAATGATGATTGATAACTGTTAAATGATAATTGACCTCCCGCCTCAGGCGTTTGCCCGCCACGACGAAGCGCCCGATGGGGAGTTTTACCGTTTCGAGCGCCTCGTCACGCACATTGACCCCGGTGCCGTGGCGGCCGTGACGCAGCTGTACCGGCAGTTTTTGCCGGCCGGCGGCGATATTCTGGATTTAATGAGCAGTTGGATTAGCCACCTGCCCGCCGAGGTTTCCTACGGTCGCGTGGCCGGCCTGGGCATGAATAGGACTGAGCTGGCCCACAACCCGCGCCTCACAGAGCGCTTGGTGCAGGACCTCAACGAGCAACCTACCCTGCCCTACGGCAACCACAATTTTGACGGCGCGGGCATCTGCGTATCAGTGCAATACCTGACGCGACCAGTCGAGGTTTTCGCCGAATTGGCGCGAGTGCTGCGGCCGGGCGCGCCGCTGGTCGTCACGTTTTCCAACCGCTGCTTCCCCGACAAGGCCGTGTATGCCTGGCAGGCTCTCGACGACGCCGGCCACGCCGGACTGGTCAAGCATTATTTTGAGGCCGCCGGCTTCGGCCCCGCCGAAGTGTATGCCCACCGCCCCACGCACGGCGACCCGCTCTACGGCGTGGTAGCCCGCGCCGACAAACAGTTGTTGCGCTCATCAACTCCTCACTCTTAACTCTTAACTCCCTATGAAGTGGTGGAAATACCTGACTATTGGGCTGCTACTCTACACGGTTGTCATGGGCTTGCTGGGCCATGTGCCGCGCCTGGCCATCCTCAACGAAACGGAGCGCAACCTGTACTTCCACGTGCCGATGTGGTTCGGCATGACCATCATTCTGCTGGCCTCGGTGGTCAATTCCATTCGCTACTTGCGTAATCCGAGCCCGCGCCTTGATATCCTGGCCCACGAGTCGGCCAAGACGGGTATCCTGCTGGGCGTCTTGGGGTTAATGACCGGCAGCCTGTGGGCGCGCTACACCTGGGGCACCTGGTGGACCACCGATGTGAAGCTCAACGGCGCGGCCGTGACCATGCTCATCTATCTGGCTTACTTAGTGTTGCGCGGCGCGGTGAACGACGAGCAGCAGCGGGCGCGGCTTTCCGCGATTTACAATATTTTTGCGTTCGCGGCGCTCATTCCGCTCTTGTTTATTATGCCCCGGATGGCGTCGGCGTCGCTGCACCCCGGCATGGGCGGCAACCCTGGCTTCTCAAAATACGACCTTGACAGCGCCATGCGAATGGTGTTCTACCCCGCCGTGATTGGCTGGACGCTGCTCGGCGTCTGGATTACGGAAGTGGCTTGCCGCCTGGCCTTTGTGGAAGAAAAGCTTTATGAAAATCAGCCCGATGAAAAACAACTTGCTTAGTCGCGCCGGTGCCTTGCTGCTACCCCTGCTGCTGCTGGCGGGCGCGGCCCTGGCCCAGACCAACGCCGTGGCCGCCGACCAGCCCGAAATGGCCGACGCCCTGCGCGCCAGCGGTAAAATCTATGTGGTAGTGCTAGTTATCGTCATCATCCTCAGCGGGTTGCTGGCTTATCTGGTGCGCCTCGACGGCAAAGTGAGCCGTCTGGAGCGCGAGTTGCAGGAACGGTAGGTAACTTTATAGAAGCGTTATGAAAAAGTCACACATTTTTATCCTGGTGATAATTGCGGCCGCGGTCGGCATCATCATCAGCACCATGTCGGATGCCAGCACGTATTCGACCTTCGCCGTTGCCCGGCAGCAGGCGGCGGCCGGCAACCCAGCCAAAGTGCACGTAGTAGGCACCCTGCCCCGCGACGCCGACAAGCGCCCCGTGGGCCTGGAATACGACCCGATGGTGAATCCTAATTACTTCGCCTTCACCATGATGGATACCCTGCACGTGGCCCAGCGCGTAGTATATCGCAACCCCAAGCCCCAGGACCTCGACAAGTCGGAGCAGGTAGTAATCGTGGGTGCCATGAAAAACGGCGTCTTTGAAGCCGACCAGATTCTGACCAAGTGCCCCAGCAAGTACGTGGAGAAAGACCTCGGCAAAACCGGCCCGCCCGCCACGGCCATGAATAATTAGCCGCCTGGCTTTTCAGCAAAGAAAAAAGAACGTCATGCTGAGCTTGCCGAAGCATCTCGCTCGCATCGTTGGATTTAGTAACCTAACGGTGCGAGCGAGATGCTTCGGCAAGCTCAGCATGACGTTCTTTTTTGCTTTGCTGCTGTTCAAGAGCCACGCCCAGGCGGCCAACGACAACATTGAAAACCGCCGGGTGCTGCGCGCCGAGGAAACCATCACCTCCAGCACCGTGGGCTGCACCGTGCAGCGCGCCTGCGTAGATGAGCGCCTCACCGGCAAGTGCATTGAGTACCACAACGACCAGTGGTTTGAGTTTCGGCCATTGGTTTCGGGCACTTACTACGTGAATATTGGCGGGCAGCGCTGCCGCGACGTGCGCGGCGTGCAACTGGTGGTACTCACCGGCACGCCGTGCCAGCCAGCCACGTACCGCATTCTGTCGTGCAATTCGCTCGGCACGCAGGACGACCTGTTCGTGGCGCTGCCCAACCTGCAAGCCGGTCAGCCCTACCTGCTCGATGTCGATGGCTACCTCAAAGACTACTGCACTTTTACGCTGCAAGTGAGTGGGCAGGCGCGTGGGCTGCCGGTGGTGCCCGCGCCCGCCGTGCCGCCGGGCCTACCCCCCATGAGCCGGGTAATAACGCTGAGTTGGCAGGTACCTGACTCGCTGGCTTCGGCGCGCTACTGCCGGGTACTGCGCCGCGAGGCGCACGAGTTCCGGAGCCGCGAAATCCGGCGCGAGCCGCTGACTATCAATACCTACGGCCGGCGTCGCGCCGCCTACACCCTCACCGATACCCTGCCCGGCCCCGGCCAATACCTCTACCAGATAGTGGCCGAGGGCGAACCCGCCGACGGCCCGCCCACGCTGTTGCGGCAGCAGTGGCTGGCCTATAGCCAGCTGCGGCCCATCATGCCGGGGGCGGTGGCCGCGGGGAGTGCGTTTCTGACCTTGCCGCTGGCGCGCTACCCCCGCCGGGCGCAGCTGGCCATTATTATCAGCAATGCCGAAACCGGGCAGGTGCTGCGCCGGCTGCCGCTGACCGTGACTACCCCCGGCCAGGGGCGGCTGTATGCCCAGCCCTGGCTTGACGCGGGCCTGCGGCAAGTAGCGGTGGCCATTACCTGCTACCCGCCGCGCGGGGCCACCTACACGGAGCACCTGCTGCTGCCCTTGGTGGCTGGGCAGTGAGCAGGGGGTAGGAACTTCAGGAGTCCTGCATAATTTATCTGGCCCATAACTTTGGGCCGTTGGAGTTGGTAATAAGGGTGTTGAGCGAAAAGTGAAATTCACTTGCTGGCGTGGTTATAGCTTGCGGGCTCTAGGCAAGCTGTAGCAGTACTGCGAGTCTAGCGGCTATCTTTCAAGTCGTTTCGAGTGCTCACCATCTTTATCTCTTCTATTCTTCTATGAACACTGCTTCTCCAACCTCTGAAATCCCGCTGCCTTCGCTGGCCTGCGTGGTGGTGGATGACAATGAGATGAGCCGGTTGATGCTGGAACATTATGTGGATATCACCGAAGGGCTGACGCTGGCCGGGGCCTTTGCCGACGGGGTTGCCTGCCTGAACTACTTCCGCACCGGCGGCACCGCCGACGTGCTGCTGCTCGATATCAACATGCCCAAGCTCACGGGTCTGGAGCTGGTGCGCATCTTGCCCAAGCCCCTGCCCGAGGTGGTGCTCGTGACATCGCACCGCGACTACGCCGTTGATGCCTTTGAGCTGCAAGTGGCTGATTACCTGGTGAAGCCGCTCGACTACGCCCGCTTTATTCGCAATGTTGACCGCATTCGGAGCAAGCGGGCGGCCCTACCCCCCCCCGCGACCCCCAACGCCGCGCCCATGTTCAACGCGGAGGGCAACAGCCTGTTTTTGAAGATAAACAACCGCCTCACCCGCGTCAACTTCGATGAGGTGCTCTATATCGAGGCCATGTCGATGTACTCGGTGCTGGTAACTGCCAAGCACAAGCACATTCTCTACGCTACCCTCAAAACGCTGGAAGAGAAGCTGCCCTTCGCGCACTTCATGCGGGTACACCGCTCCTACATGGTGAATACGCAGTGCATTGAGGCCGTGGAAGACAACCAGCTGCAATTGCCTGGCGGCCACACTATTCCGGTGGCCAAAGCCTACCAGGAATCCTTTTTTCGCCGGCTGCGGGGCATCTAGCGCGCTACTTGGCCAGCTCGGCGGGCAGCTCACGCAGGGTAGCCTCCACGGCGGCCAGCAGCTGGGCCACGGCCGCTTGGCGCAGGGCCTCGTCGGGGGCAGGCAGTTGCACGGGGGCTTTCTCCAGGGTGTGCACCGGGGCTAGGGCTCCCGCTATGTTGAGGGTGATGAGGTTGGGCTTGATGTGGTGGACCAACTCGGCCACGGTGGCCCAGTCGTGGGCGGCGGCGGCACCCCGCAGGCGCTCCAGATTGGGGGGAGTGTGCTTCAAAAACGACTCCACCATGCCCGCCACGAAGGCCCGGTTGCCGCGCGCCTCCTGCCGCAGCTGGCTGAGGCTGTAGGGGGGGGCGGGCCGGCGCAGCAGCGCTACCAGCTTGGCATACAGCTGCTCTTCGGCAAAAGGCTTGGCCAGGTAGTCGTCGAGGCCCGCGGCCAGGTACTGCTCATTTTCCTGCCGAAACGCGTTGGCCGTGAGGGCCAGAATGGGCGTGGCGGCCCGCCCGGAGTCGGGGTTCTGGCGTAGGTGCTGGGTCACTTCCAGGCCGCTCATACCGGGCATCTGAATGTCCATGAGCACGATGTCGTAGGCATTTTGCTCCAGCAGGTGCCGGGCCGTGGGGCCATCCTCGGCTTCGTCCACCAGCACGCCCCATTGCAGCAGGTGCAGGCGGGCCACGGTGCGGTTCACGGGGTTGTCTTCGGCCAGCAATGCCCGGCAGCCCGCCAGCAGCCCGCTATTGGTGGCCGGCGGGGGGGTAGGCGGGGGCGCGGTGGTGCGGGTGAGCGGCAGCATAAACGAGAATGTGCTGCCCTGCCCCAAGGTGCTGCTGACCACCAGCTCGCCGCCCAGCTGCGCCACCAGCGCCCGGCTGATGCTCAGGCCCAGGCCCGTGCCGCCGTAGCGCCGGCTGGTGTCGGCGTGGGCCTGGGTAAAGCTTTCGAAGATGCGCCCCAGCGCCTCGGCCTCGATGCCTACCCCCGAGTCTTCTATCTCAAAGCGCACGTGCAATTCGTCGTCAGTGCTGGCTACCAGGTAGCTGCGCAGGCACACGCGCCCGCTGCTGGTAAACTTGATGGCATTGCTGAGCAGGTTGAGCAGCACTTGGTTAAGCCGAAACGGGTCACTGAGGACCCACGGCTCAGCGGGGCTGGTGAAGGGCTCGATGACGAACGCCAGACCCTTGGCCTGCGCCTCCAGCGCCAGCGGGGCCACGGCCTGCCGCACGGCTTCGTGCAGGTGAAAGATGGTGCGCTCCAGGGCCAGCTTGCCCGCCTGAATTTTCGACACGTCGAGCACGTCGTTCAGCACGCCCAGCAGGTGGGTGCCCGAGCTGCGAATGGAGCGCAAAAAATCCTGCTGCTGCGTGCTCAGGGCCGTTTTGGCCAGCAAGGCCGCCATGCCCAGCACGCCACTCATGGGGGTGCGAATTTCGTGGCTCATCATGGCCAGGAAGTTTTCGCGGGTCCGCACGGCTTCTTCGGCCGCCAGCCGGGCCGCCTTCAGGGCCGTGATGTCGGTGCTCACGCTCAGCACCTGCACCGCGCCACCGGGCCGCACCAGGGGGCGCTTCACGCTGTAAAACCAGCGCTGCTCTCCCGTGAGCAGGGTGCTCGATTCTTCGGCCTGTACTTCCTGGTGCGTGGCCAGCACCTGCGCATTCACGGCGGCTTGCTTGGCGGCCTCGCACTTTCTGGCTTGCCGCAGGGCCTCGCTGGCTGGCAGGTGGCCGGCTTCTTCTTCCAGCTGCAGCTGCGCCTGGTTGCCAAAGATGAGGCCACCGGCCGCATCGCGCACATACACCGGGTTGGGACCAGTGTTGAGGATATGACGCATAAATTCCTGCTGCTCGCGCCGGGCCAGTTCGCTGCGCTGGCTGCGCTCCTCGGCCCGCACGCGAGCCGTCACGTCGAGGCCGCAGCCCAGCATGTAGGGCAAGCCCGGCGCTGCCCCCGAAAGCAGGGTGAAGTGTCGCTGGTGATATACCGGCCCATCGGCCGTGGGCGTGCGGTCATCCCAAAAAACGGGCTCGGTGCTCGCTTCCACCTGCTCAAACATGCGGTTGCGCTGCTCGGCCAGGGCTATCGGGAAGGCATAGCGCGCGCAATATTCGTCAATGGTGCGGCCCAGCAGCCAGGCGCGGTGGGCCGGGTCGGGCACGGCCCGAGGGTTGGCGTAGAGGTAGCGGCGCTGCTCATCGAGCACCACAATTTCCACCGGCACTTCGTCGAGCAGCGTTTCGTAGAACGTGCGCTGGGCATCGCGCTGGGTCAGGGCCTGGTGCTGCGCCGTCAGGTCGCGGTAACTGAGCAGCCAGCCGGCTTCGTCCCCTAGCCGCACGGCGCGCACGTCGCGTTCCAGCAGGCGGCCGTCGGCCAGCCGCAGCAGCTGCTTGCCGACGCCGCAGGTCAGGGCCTGGGTAGTCTCGGCATCATAGGCCGCGGGGTCGGCCATGCACGCGCGGGCGCGGGCCATTATCTCGGCCAGTGGCTGGCTCACCCACTGGCTGGCGGGCAGCGGCAGGCTAAAAACCTGGCAAACCTGGTCGTTAATCAACACCACCTGGTAGTCGGCCCCAACCAGTATCATGCCCTCGTTCAGGTTGCCCGTGAGGGCCGCGAGGTGCTGGCGGGCCAGGTCTGCCTCGGCGCGGGCCTGGTGCAGCGCCTGCTCCAGCTCGGCCAGGCGGCCGGGGGCAGGGGCCAGCGGAGCCACGGTGGCAGCGAGGGGTAGGGAACCGGAAGAGGGCATAAGATGTAGAAGCTAACCGGCTTTGAAGGTAAACAAAAAGCCAGCCACCTGGTCGTAAGCGGTTGCCCGTTGGCTGCCCCCGCCCGCCCGCCAGGCGGTACCTTTGCCAAAAAAACAGTTTGCTCGTGAATTTATTTATCGGAAACCTCGGTCAGGCCAGCGTCATCGTGGCCTTCGTGGCGGCGGCGGTGGCGGCCTACGGCTATTTTCAGGCGGCGCGGGGCCGGGCGCTGGGCCAGGCCGATGCCAGCTGGCTGCGGCTGGCGCGGGGCGCGTTTTTCACGCACGGCGCGGCGGTGCTGGTCGTGGTGGGCTGCTTGTTTAATATTATTGCCCACCACCGCTACGAGTACTACTACGCCTGGGCGCACTCCAGCAACCACCTGCCGGTGCAGTACATCATTTCCTGCTTCTGGGAAGCCCAGGAGGGTAGCTTTCTGCTCTGGATATTCTGGCACGTGGTTATTGGCCTGGGCATTATGAGGTTCAACAAGCAGTGGGAAGCGCCGGTGCTGGCCATTTTTGCCACGGTGCAAACCTTCCTGGTGAGCATGATTCTGGGCGTGGTGGTGGCCGGCGTGAAGGTCGGCTCGTCGCCGTTTATGCTGCTGCGCAACTTCCTGGTGGACCTGCCGGTGTGGAAAACCCAGCCCGATTTCGTGCCCAAAGACGGCATGGGCCTCAACGCCCTGCTCCAGAATTACTGGATGGTGATTCACCCGCCTACGCTCTTCCTGGGCTTTGCCCTCACGCTGGTGCCGTTCGCGTTCGCTATGGCGGGCCTCTGGAAAAAAGAGCTGACCACTTGGGTCAAGCCCGCCCTGCCCTGGACCGCCCTCGGCGGTGCGGTGCTGGGCGTCGGCATCATGATGGGGGCCTACTGGGCCTACGAAACCCTCAACTTCGGCGGCTTCTGGAACTGGGACCCCGTGGAAAATGCCGTATTTATTCCCTGGCTGGTGCTCATCGCGGCCCTGCACGGCATGGTGCTGTGGCAGCGGCGGCGCACGGGCCTGCGCACGGCCTACGCCCTGGTGGTGGCCACGTTCGTACTCATTCTCTACGCTACGTTCCTGACGCGCAGCGGCGTGCTGGGCAACGCCTCGGTGCATTCGTTTACCGACCTGGGCCTGTCCGGCCAGCTCATTATCTACCTGGCGTTCTTCACCGTGGGGGCCGTCGCGCTGCTGGCCTACCGCTGGAAATCCATCCCGGTTTCGGAGAAAGAGCTGACCGCCTACAGCCCTGAATTGTGGGTATTCGTGGGCGCTACGGTGCTGTGCCTGGCAGCGTTCCAGGTAGTAGCCACCACCAGCATTCCGGTGTATAATGCTTTTTTGGGCTTCATCGGTATTAAATCGAACCTGGCCTTGCCGGCCGACCAGATTCAGCACTACACCCGCATTCAGCTGTGGACGGGCGTGCTCATCGGCTTCCTCTCGGGCATCGGGCAGGTGATGTGGTGGCAGCGCAACGACAAGCACACCGTCATCAACGCGCTTGCTACCCCCACCATGCTGGCCCTGCTGGGCACGGCGCTGGTAGTGCTGCTCACGCGCTATTTTGGCCACTCCATGTCGGGGCCTTACGTGATGCTGCTGCTGGCCGGCTTGTTCGGCATTATGACCAATGCCAGCACCTTGTTTGGGCTGTGGCGCCGCAAGGTGACGCTCTCGGGCGGGGCGGTGGCCCACCTGGGCATTGCGCTGATGCTGCTCGGCATCCTGGGCTCGGCGGGCTACTCCAACACCATCTCGCGCAACATCAGCGGCAAGCTCATTTCGCGCGAGATGAACGACAAGGACAACGAGGAAAACGTGCTGCTGTGGCGCAACGAAACCGGCGATATGAACGGCTACGACGTGACCTACACCGGCCAGTACCTCGAAGCGCCCGGCGTGCCCGACTACATCAACACTACCCTGCTCTACCGCACCGACGACGAGTACAAGGCCGTGGCCCGCGCCGACATCAAGAGCCAGGGCCAGACCCTGTACCACACCGGCGACACGCTCACCATCCGACCCGAAAACACGTATTATCGCGTCGAGTACAAGGATAAAAAGACGGGCCAGCAATTCACGCTCTACCCCCGCGCCCAGGTCAATGAGGAGATGGGCGGCCTGCTGGCTTCGCCGGCCTTGCAGCGCTTCTGGGACCACGATATTTACTCGCACATTTCGTCGGTGCCCGACCCGCGCAAAGAGATTCCGTGGTCGCCCGCCATTCCGCACGAGCTGAGCGTGGGCGATACGCTTTTTTTGAACGACTATTTCGCCGTGTTCCGGGCCATTGAGCAGGCGCATGAGGTGCCCGGCATCAAGCTGCTGCCCGGCGACATTGCCTTGCAGGCCGACATGATTATCACCGGCGAGAAGGGCCGCCAGTACCACGCGCACCCCGTGTTTCTGTTGCGCGACCGCGAGGTGGGCCATGTGCCCGAAATCATCGAAGACCTGGGCCTCAAGATTACCCTCGACCAGATTGACCCCGTGAAAGGCAAGTTTACTTTCGCCATCAGCACCACCGGCAAGGACTATATCATCCTCAAAGCCACCGAAAAGCCCTTCATCAACCTGCTGTGGGGCGGTACGCTGCTCATGGGCTTTGGCCTGGTGCTGAGCATGCGGCAGCGCCGCGCCGCCCGCGCCGAAGCCCCCGCGCCTACCCCCCGCAACACCGGCCGCGCTGGCGCTGCCCGCCCTCAGGCCGTGGCGTAGCGCGAAGTTTCCACTTCGTGCGCGAGCGCAGCGAGCATCGTCGTTCGCGCCGTGCGGTGCCGTCTGCTCGCTCTGCTCGCGCACGAAGTGGAAACTTTGCGCTACGAAAAAGGCCACCCAATCGGGCGGCCTTTTTCGTGTCAGTTCAGCGGCGCTTACTTCATGATGGCCAGCTGGCGGGTCATGGTTTCTTCGCCGTTGCGCACTTGCAGGTGGTAGAGGCCGGGGGCCAGGCCGCTCAGGTTGAGCGGGTTGGTGAAGTTGTCGCGGGCCGTGCCCGTGTACACTACCTGGCCCAGCATGTTGGTTACCTGCACGCCCAGCGCGCCTTTGGCATTGGCCCCGTGAATTTCGAGGTCAAAGGTGCCCGTGGTGGAAGGGTTGGGGAAGACCGTCACGGCCTGGAGCAGCGCCGCCGAGGTGGTGGCCGTCACGGTGGTGGCCGAAATGGTTAGGTCGTCGATATACAGGTTGCCCTGGCCAGCTGCGCTAATGGCGTGGAAACCCACATACTGCGTGCCGCCGCCGGTCAGCACCGCCACGGCGGGGGTAGCGGCCCCGTCGGCCAGCGCGTAGGCCGTGTTGGTGATGCTGTTGTTGGTGTAAAGGGTAATAGTCTGGCCGGCCGGGGTAGCCGCGGCGCCCGCCTTCACTTCCAGCTTTTCGGTATAGCTGGAAACACTGCCCGCAATGCCTTCGCCCCGGTAGCGGAAGGCCACCTGGTAGCGCGTGTTGGCCGAGGTAACCAACGCCGGCGTGAAAAACCAGTCATCGGCCGCCTGGCTGTTGGCCAGGGCGCTGGTGTAGCGCAGGGCGTTGGGGCTGGAGTTGGGGGTAGTCTTGGTGATGGCCCAGGTAGCGCCATCGTTATTGGCATCGAGAATAGTAATGCCGCAGGGCAGCGCCTGGCCCGAGGGCAGAGTATCAAAATTCTGGCTGTAGGGGAAGGCCGTAACAGGCGCCGTGGCATCGCAGCCCGTGATGAACGTAGCCACCGCCGTAAACAGGCTGTTGCCCCCGGCAGTGCAGTTGCTGCGCACATACACGTTATACGTGGTGGCCGGGCTGAGGCCCGTGAGCGTCACCGGCGAAGTGGTCGTCGTCACGGTCGTGCCGGCCGCGCTGGGGTTGAAGCCCGCTGGCCCGTACACTACCTGGTAGCCGCCGTTGCCGGCCGCCGCCGTAAAGCTGACGGTAGCCGTAGTGGTGCCCGTGCTGGTGGCGATTACGGCCGTGGGCGGGTCGCAGGCCGGCGCGGCCCCCAGCTGCACCTCAATGGCGTAGCGGAAGGGCACGTCATAATCGCTCAGGTCTAGCCAAGGCGCGGTGCCCGCGAGCGAGAAAAAATAGGTGCCGGGCCGCAAGGGTTCTTCTTCCTGAAGCAGCAGACCGGCACCAGTGGCAGTGGTTGCCTGCACTCCTATGTAGAAGGAGCCCGCCGGTATCTGCAGGCCGCCCAGGCTCACCGAAACGGCGCCTTGCGTGGCCGGCCGCGTTTGGTTGGGCGAGGTGTAGAGCACGTTGCCGGGCGCGCCGCTCGTGCCGCTGGCATCGTACACAATCACCTCGTAGGTAACAGGCTGCGTTATGTTGTTGGCCAGGCTATTCAGCCGCAGCACCGCATTGGTGAGCGTAGTGGGCTTGGGCAGCGTAAACTTAACGGCCTGCACGCTGCCCACCCTGGCGCTATCCAGACTTGAGTAATAAAACTGGTTGTTGCTGGGGTCGATATACGATATTAGATTGGTCGTCACCAGCTGGCCGTAGGTGGCCGTGTTGTTGGCCGCGTTGCCATCGCCCGCCACTGTGGCCGTGGCGGTGAGGCTGTTCGTGCCCGTGTTCAGCGTGGCGGGGTAGGCCGCAAACGTCACCGTGGTCGAAGCGCCCGGTGCCAGCGAGGCCACGGTTTGGTTGTCGCTGAAAGTGTTAGCGCCGGTCACGCGCAGGGCCACCGCCACGTTAGTGAGCGTCTGGTAACCCTTGTTGGTCACCACCGCCTGCACCGAGTGGGGTAGGGCCGTGGGGGTAGCAATCTCGCCCAGCGTGTAAAGGGCGCTAAGCGCCACATCGGTAGGCAGCGCCGGCGTGAAATGATAGGTGCGCCCGGCATCGGGCAGCACGCCGTTAGTGATGTCGTGGGCGTTGGTGGTGTAGTTGGTATTCTGAAAAGTAGTAGTGCTCCAGGGGGCATTATAGGTTTTCAGCCCCAGCAGCAGTTGCCCATCGGCCAGCCCCGAGCCTTTGAGGCCCACGTTGGGGAAGCGTATACCGGCCGTGCCGCTGCTTGCCGTGGCCGTGCCATACATAAACTCGATAGTATTAGTCGTTTCGTATAGCTTGAGCTGAAAGCTGAAGTTGGCGTACTGCGTGGGGTTTTTAGCGTCCTGGCCTGCGCCAGCTTTGTCGGCCACATTGCGCCATTGGATGGTGCACACCCGGTTGGGGGCGGTGCCGCTGGTCAGCAACCGGTAGTCAACGGCTCCGGTGCCCGGCACCAAATCGAAGTTGAAGGGCATTACCAGGTTCACATCGGCGGCGCTCGTGCTCGCCAGCGGGTCCACTCCGCTCAGGCCCGCGTTATCGTAGTACATGGCCGCCGACGAGGGTGCCGCGCCTCCCAGGCGAATCAGGCCGTTGGTGTTAAAGACAAACTGCGTGAAGCTGCTGCCGTTGAACGAGAACGTAAAGCCGATATTCTGCGCCGCCGAGTTGGCATCGTCCGTATTGGCCGTAGCGATGGCCGCGCCCGAAGTGCCCAGGTCAGTGTAGGTGCCCGCCACATTGGTAGCCGAGGTGGTCGTGTAGTTCAGGTTCTGGGCTTGCGCTACGGTAGCACCGCCCAGCAGCAGCGCCAGGCCCAGCCGGCCCAGCCGCTGGCCCCAGGCGCGGGCCCGAGAGTAAGAATTGGTCATTACCAAAGAGGGAAAAGGTGAAACAGATAAGTTAGAAAGCTAAAAGGCGAATGATAACCACTTGGCCGTGGCTTTTCTATGAAAATAACCGGGCGAGTTTGGTTTATGCTACAATATGCCGTCTTTTTGGCCTGCCTGGCTCAACTTCTCGACCATTGCGGCACTTTATCGGCTAGAAAGACACTCTTGACGGCACCGCTTATACTTTACGGCGTTTTATGAAAGAAGGTAGTAACTCAACGCTGCGCGTCGGTTTGTTTGGGGCTGGGCGGGTAGCCGCCGCGCTGGCCCCGGCGCTGGTGGCCGCTGGCTGCCCGGTAGTGTTCGTGGCCAGCCGCGCGCCCGGCCCGGCCCAGGCGCTGGCCGCCACGCTGCCCAGCTGCCCGGCCCTACCCCTCGCCCAAGCCCTGGCCGCCCCGCCCCCCGCCGACGTTTACCTACTGGCCGTGCCCGATGCGGCGGTGCCGGCCCTGGCCGCCGCCGGGGCCTGGCCGGCCGGGGCCGTGGTGGTGCACGTGGCCGGCGCGTTGCCCCTGGCCAGCCTGGAGGGGGTAGGGGCCGGGGCCGGCGTGCTGTACCCGCTCCAGACCTTCAGTCCCGGCCGCGCCATCGACTGGGCCGCCGTGCCGCTGTTTGTGGAAGCCACCGACCCGGCCGCCGAGGCCACACTGCTGGTGCTGGCCCACCGTCTCAGCCGGCGCGTGGCGCTGCTTGACTCGGCCCAGCGGCTGCGGCTGCACCTGGGGGCCGTGTGGGCCAGCAACTTCACCAACCACCTGCTGGGCATTTCCCAAGCCGTGCTGGCCGAAGCCGGCTTGCCCTTCGAGCTGCTGCACCCGCTGGTGCACGAAACCGTGGCCAAGGCCCTGGCCGCCCAGCCCTCGGCTTTTGGCGTGCAAACCGGGCCCGCCGTGCGCCACGATGCGCCCACGCTGGCGGCCCACGCGGCGGCCCTGGCGGCGCACCCAACCTGGCAGGCGCTCTATACCGGGCTCACGGCCAGCATTCAGGCGGCGGATTCTTAGTTCCTGTTTCCTAACATTCATATGCTTATAATAGATGGCTTCACAGCCAGGAACTAGAAACTAGGAACCCGCAACGGGGCCTTAACTTTGCGCTTTGCATTACGCCCGCCGGGCATTCCTATTTTGACTCCCTCCACTATTATTTTTCAGTTTCAGGACGGCCAGCCCGCCCAAACGCACGTGGCCGCCAGTGGCGAGTCGGTGCTTGACGTGGCGCTCAACAACGGCATTCAGCTGCAGCACAACTGCGGCGGCGTGTGCGGGTGCAGCACCTGCCACGTGTACATTGACCAGGGGGGCGACGAGCTGCCCGAGATTTCCGAAAAAGAAGAAGATTTTATTGACCGGGCCATCAACCCGCGCATCAGCTCGCGCCTGGCCTGCCAGTGCGTGCTGCCCAACGAGGCGCTGAAGGTGGTGGTCACCCTACCCCCCCAACATTTTCTGGGCCACTAGCAAGGAGTTAGGAGTTAAGAGTTAAGAGTTATGAGCTATGAGTCGGGTGTTGTCCCCTTCATTTTTCGTGACTGCCAACTCTTAACTCTTAATTCTCAACTCTTAACTCTTAACTCAAAAAAAGTGACCCATTACGAGCCGCCCATTCAGTGGGCCGACCACGAAGACGTAGCCATCGCGCTGTACGAAAAATTTGGCGACGATTTTACGGAAGCTAAAATCTACCGCATTCGGTTTACCGAATTGATTGAATGGGTGCTGGAATTGCCTAACTTTGCCGGCACCCGCGAGCAAGCCAATGAAGGCCACCTCGAACAGATTCAAGCCAAGTGGGTATATGAGTGGCGCGACCACCAGTAGCCAACCCCACTTGTCCAGTTTGCGTACAACCAACTCACTGGCATTAAAGGCACCAGTTCTTTTTGCCACGTGAGTGGCAGCCTCTTTTTTTTTCTTTGCCAACCACCATGAAAACTGGGACAGTAAAATTTTTCAATGAAGCCAAAGGTTTTGGCTTCATTACCGATGACAATACGAAAGAGGATTTCTTCGTACACATCACGGGCCTCAACGGCGGCCAGATTCAGCAAAACGACCGCGTGGAGTTCGAGACGCAGGAAGGCCGCAAGGGCGTGAATGCCGTGAACGTAAGGCGCGTATGAGCCAACTGAGTAGCTAAACTCTGCTTTTGGTCAAAAGCCCCTGCCGGTTGCCGGTGGGGGCTTTTTGCTGGGGTAGGGCCGGGCCGGCGCGCCGTATCT
The DNA here is from genome assembly GCA_001596155.1 of Hymenobacter psoromatis. Taxonomy (NCBI): domain Bacteria; kingdom Pseudomonadati; phylum Bacteroidota; class Cytophagia; order Cytophagales; family Hymenobacteraceae; genus Hymenobacter; species Hymenobacter psoromatis. Next base: position 4,024,446 of record CP014771.1, read on the forward strand.
TCGGCCTTTCGTGCCCTTGCCCATGCCTGCTGCCCCACTGCCTGCGCCCACCACCGGGCCGCCCGCCGGCGACGCCGATGCGCTGCCGCCCGCCGGCCCTGGTCAGGCCGGCCGCCTGGCCAGGGCCCTGCCGGGACTGGTGCGCTGGCCCAACCTAGCCATTATGCTGCTGAGCCTGGTGCTGGTGCGAGTGCTGCTGCTGCCGGGGCAGCCGCTGGGCGCGGTGCTGCTGGCCCCGCGGTTTGGGCTGCTGGTGCTGGCGGCGCTGCTGGTAGCGGCGGCCGGCTACATCATCAACGACTATTACGACGTCAAGATTGACGCCATCAACCGGCCCGACCGGCTGGTGGTGGGGCGGCTGCTACGCCGCCGCCACGCCATGCTGGCCCACGTGGTGCTGAGTGGGGTAGGGGTGGGGCTGGCCGCGGCCCTGTCGTGGCGCCTGGGGGCCGTCACGCTGGGCGCGGCGCTGCTGCTGTGGGGCTACTCGGCGCGCTTCAAGCGCCTGCCGCTGGTGGGCAACGTCAGCATTGCTACCCTCACGGCGGCGCTCATTCTGCTGCCCGCCTTACTGCCGCTGGCCACCTTAGAGGGCCGGCTCAAAGCCGTGTGGCTCTACGCCTTAGCGGCTTTTTTGCTCACGGTGGTGCGCGAAATAGTGAAAGACCTGGAGGACATGCGCGGCGATGCCCAGCACGGCTGCCGCACGCTGCCGCTGGTGTGGGGGGTAGTGCGCAGCAAATGGGTAGCCGGGTTCTTTTTGATATGCCTGGGCGTGCTGGTGCTGGGCGTGGCCGGGCAGCTGCTGGCCTGGGGCCGCTGGCCGCTGGCCGCCTGGCTGCTGGGGCTGGTGCTGCTGCCGCTGGGCTGGCTGGCCCGCCTGCTGGGGCGCGCCGACCGCCGCCGCCATTTTCGCCAGCTCAGTGCCTGGTGCAAGGGCATTATGCTGGCCGGGGTGCTGAGTATGCTGCTGGTGTAGCGCCGGCAGCCGGGCCCTATTCTACGAAAAATGCTAGTGGCTTGACCTGGCATCGGGCACAAAACAGGGGGTAGGGCTCGCTGACGTTTGGTTTATTGAAACCCACGCCGCACCTTTACACTTTAACAAAAGGACTATACTAATTACTTAGGTGAAAGTAATAGACTCCCTTTGATTACAGTGCTTACTACAAGTTGATTTCTAGTTGTTTTATATGCCTGGTTTTGTTCGGGTGCGGTTGAATGGGAGCGTGAATTGGTTGTTGTTGCTAAGCGTCTGGCTGCTGGGCGCGCCGCTGGCCGGCCGGGCCCAGCGCGCGCCCGTGAGCGGCCACGTGGCGGGGCCGGCCGGCGCGGCCGTAGAACTGGCCACCGTGACGCTGCACCGCGCTGCCGACTCGGTAGTGGTGAAAACGGAGTTCAGCGACGCGGCCGGCGGCTTTCGGCTGGAGGCCCCGGCCGGGCAGGGCTATCTGGTGTCGGTGGCGCAGGTGGGCTACCAGCGCTACTGGAGCCCGGCTTTCGTGCTGCCGGTGGCCGGGCAGGCGCTGGGCGCGGTGCAGCTGGTGGCCCACCAGGCCACCGCGCTCCGGGAGGTGACCGTGACCGGCCGCAAGCCGCTATTTGAGCACCGGGCCGACCGCACGGTGGTGAACGTGGCCGACAGCCCGCTCTCGGCCGGGGCCACTACTTTTGACGTGCTGGGCCGCTCGCCGGGCGTGACCACCGATGGGGCCAGCAACCTGGCCCTGCGCGGTCGTCAGGGCCTGTTGGTGGTGATTGACGGCAAGCGCGTGCCGCTGACGGGGACCGAGCTGGCCGACTACCTACGCGCGCTGCCCGCCGAGCAGGTGCAGCGCATCGAGCTCATTACCAACCCGCCCGCCAGCTACGATGCCCAGGGCGGGGCCGGCGTGATTGCCATCACGCTCAAGAAAGACCAGCGCCTGGGCACCAACGGCAGCGCCAACGCCAGCTACGGCCGGGGCCAGTACGGCAAGTTCGTCGGGGGCCTGGCGCTGAACTACCGCCGCAAAAACCTCAATATCTACGGCAACTACGCCTACGCCGACCGCCGGGGCTACCTGCGCATTGACTTCGACCGGCAGTACGCGGCCGCGCCGCCGCTGCCCGCCGCCAGCAGCCTCATAGCCACCGAGCGCCTCACCTGGCTGCGCTCGCACAGCGGCAAGGTGGGCCTTGACCTCACGCTGAACAAGCGCACGCTGCTGGGCGTGTCGGCCACCGGCCTGGCCAGCCAGACCACCACCGCCACCAGCTCAAACATTCAGTTTTTTGACGAAAACCGCCAGCCGGCCAATCACTATACGTCGCTGGCCGACCAGGACATCAAGCGGCCCAATGGCAGCCTTAACCTGAACCTGCGCCACGCCTTTGCCGACTCGGCCAATGCCAGCTCGCTGGCCTTCGATGCCGACTACGCACGCTACAACACCACCCGCCTGCTGGGGCTCTACACGTATTACGACGCGCCTACCCCCACCACTCTGCTCAGCGGCGACCAGCGCAGCAGCCTCGATATTGGCGCGGTGAAGGCCGACTACAGCCAGCCCCTACCCCACCGCGCGCGGCTTGACGCCGGGGTGAAGGCCACGCGCATCGCCTCGGACAACAACGTGGTGTTCGTGAACACGGTCAACGGCGTGAGCACGATTAACCCCGACATTTCCAGCCAGTTTCAGTACCACGAAAATGTGAACGCCGCCTACGCCAGCGTGTCGGGGGCGCGGGCGGGCACCACGCTGCAGGCCGGCCTGCGTGCCGAGCAGACCAACACCCTGGCCGAAACGCCGGGGGGTAGCAGCCGCGAGCGGCACTACATCCAGCTGTTTCCCAGCTTGTTGGTGCAACATACTATCAATGAGCAGCACGCGCTGGTCTTAGCCGTGGGGCGCCGCATCGACCGGCCCAGCTACAACCAGCTCAACCCCCTGCGCACCTACCTCGATGCTACCTCGTACATCTCTGGCAACCCCAACCTGGTAGCCAGCACCAGCTACAATTTCGAGCTGACGCATACCTACAAGCAAAAATTCAGCACGGCCCTGGCGTATTCGCGCACCGACCAGCCCGTTGTGCCCGCCGTGCTGCTCTCGCCCGATGGCAACCGGATAGTGGTAAACCAGGATGTGAACCTGACCACCCGCCATTTTTACACCCTCACCCTCACGGCCCCGGTGCAACTAGCCAAGTGGTGGACGCTGTACGCCAATGGGTTACTCTACTACAACCGCTACGTGGGCAACCTGGAAAACACCTTCCTCGACCGGGGCCAGGTTGCCGGCAACCTCACGCTCAACAACAGTTTTGCCCTACCCCACGGCTGGTCGGCCGACGTGAACGGGACGTATGAGTCGCGGCAGGTGGGCGGCTTTCAGCTGCTGCGGGCGCAGGGCCAGGTGGCGGCGGGCCTCCAGAAAAGCCTCTGGCACAAGCAAGGCACTCTGCGCCTGAACGTGAGCGATATTTTTTACACCACGCCCCAGCGCGTCACGTCTAACTACGTCAATTTCAGCGAGTACTTTCGTTCGCGCACGGACTCGCGGGTAGGCACCGTGGCCTTCACCTATCGCTTTGGCAACACCAAAGTGGCCGCCGCCCGCAAGCGCGCCGCCGGTGCCGATGAAGAGCTGCGCCGCGCCGCCGGCCAGTAGATGAATGCCATGTGTAGGTGGTATCTTGTTGAAAAATAATAGTTTGTGGGTACTAAGGCGTTGCTCGGTCAACCGCCTACCCCTGTTTTCCGTTGAGGTCCCCACACGCCTCCACTTTATTGTTTTATGCGCATTTTTCCGCTGTTATTAGTTGGGTTGCTTACCATTGCCTTTGGCGCTTCGGCCCAAACCCCGGCCGGCGACCCGCCCGTGCCGGTAAAGCCTGCTAAGCCACTCAAAAAAATTACCATTTTGCCCGTGCCCGTGCTGTTTTACCAGCAGGAGACCGGCGCTGGCTACGGCCTGGGCGGCTTGCTGAGCGGCCGGCTGGGCACCGACACGCTCACGCGCGCTTCCAACGCCCGCGTCCAGTTCTGGACCACCCAGAAAAGCCAGTCGCTCGTGCAGTTCGTGCATACTATTTACTCGCCCGGCGAAAAGTATTATCTGAACGGCGAAATCAGCTCCTATAAAAACCGGCTCTACTTTTTTGGGGTCGGCAATGAAGCGCCGGCTACGCAGACCAGCAACCGCTCGTTCGTAGATTTTCAGCTGTTCATCATCAACCAGCGCATCCAGAAAAGCATTGCTCATAATCAGTTCCTGGGCCTGCAATACCGCTTGTCACGCGTGTTTAACATCGACGAGGAAAAGGGCCGGGTCGATGATAATGGCGATGCCATCGCGGTAGTGGACCCCACTAATGCGGCGCAGCGCAACTACCTGCTGGTTGACCCGCGCGTTGACCTGCGCCAGACGCGCAATTTCAGCCTCTCCGGCATTGGCCCGGTCTATACCCTCGATAGCCGCGATGTGGCCCTGGCTGCTTCGCGCGGCAACCTGCTCGATTTGCAGGTGATGTTTAACGGCGGCTTTGTGGGCTCCGACTACAACTTCGTGCGCTACCAGATTGACGCGCGCCACTACCAGCGCATTTTTAGCGATAAAACCATTCTGGCGCTCCAGTTTCTGGGGCAGTTTCACTCGGGCAACGTGCCGTGGTACGGGCTGGCCGGCATCGGGGCCAACCTGGGCGGCACGCTCTACGACAACGCCAACCTGATGCGCGGCATCTATGAGCAACGCTTCCGCGACCGGCAGCTGATGAGTGCCCAGGCCGAACTGCGCCAGCACTTGTTCTGGCGCATCGACGGGGCAGCTTTCGTGGGCGCGGGCCAAGTGGGCTACAACCTCAACGACTATACTTTGGGGGGCATTCATGCGGCCGGCGGCGCGGGCTTCCGCTTCAACTTCATTCGCCGCGACCGGGTAAATCTGCGTTTCGACTACGCGTTCGGCACCGACCCTGGCTTTTATTTCGCCATCGGCGAGGCGTTTTAAGCGGGTTGAATCTTCTTTCAAAAGCCGCGCTACCCTGGCTGGGTAGCGTGGCTTTTGCTTTTTGGCTAACAATATTAGCTAAACATTTAGTTAGACTAAAATATTGATAAAAAACGGTTTATGCTGAAATAAAGCTTAAATAATTTCTGGATTAATCGAGAAATAATAAAAATTGTCACGCTATTACTCATCCTTGCGCGGGTGCGGGCGTACAAAGCTTTCATTATGGACCAACTTGCCTCGCCAGCCCGCTTTCACGCCACGCGTGAAGCGATGGCCACCGCTCCGCCGGCCCTGCTGCCTCAGCCTCTCACCGAAGAGCAGCTCCTACGCCAGATTGAGCGGACCCTCCACCGCCAGCTACCCCCGCCCAGCGCGGCGCTGCAAGCCTGCGTTATTATTCCGGCCAAGGATGAGGCCGCCAACCTGCCGGCCACGCTGGCCGCGCTGGCCGCTCAGACTACCCTCTGCGGCCAGGCCCTGCCCAGTGGCATGATAGAAGTGCTGGTGCTGGCCAACAATTGCCTCGACCGCACGGCGGCCACCGTGCGCCAGGCTGCCCGCCGCCACCCCAACCTGGTGTTGCACGTGGCCGAAGTGCAGCTGCCCCACCCGCAGGCCCACGTGGGCCGGGCGCGCCGCCTGCTGCTCGACGAAGCCGCCCAACGCCTGGAAAGCACCATTGGGCCCACCGGCGTGTTGCTGAGCACCGATGCCGACACGCTGGTGGCCTCAACCTGGCTGGCCGCCACGCTGCGCGAAATCGAGTTGGGCGCCGAAGCCGTGGGGGGGCGCATCCTCACCCAAATCGCCACCACCACCGAGCGCTGCCCCGTGCGGCGCACGCAGCTCCGCGACGCGGCTTACCGGGTGCTCTCGCGCCAGCTCGAAGACCGGCTGGACCCCTGCGCGGCCGACCGCTGGCCCTGTCACCACCAGCACTACGGGGCCAGCCTGGCCCTCACCGTGCGGGCCTACCGCCGGGTGGGCGGCCTGCCGGTAGTGCCGTTTCTGGAAGATGAGGCGCTGTGGCAGCTGCTGCTGCGGCAAGACTTGCCGGTGCGCCACAGCCCGCACGTGCAAGTGTACACGTCGGCCCGCCGCTGCGGGCGCGTGGCGGTAGGGCTGTCGTGGCAGCTGCGCGAATGGGAAGCCCTGAGCGCCCAGCACCAGGAACCCCTGGTGCCCTGCCCCCACGAGCTGGTGCGGGTGTGGCGCGCCCGCCGCGCGTTGCGCGCCTGGTGGCAGGCCGGCGCGGGCCAGCCCGGCCCCGAGCTGGCCCGCCTGGCCCGCGCCGTCGAAGTGCCCCTGGCCGAGCTGCTGCTCCAGGCGCGCCAGTCCGCTACGTTCGGCCAGCTCTGGCAATGGATTGAGGCTGCTCGCGGGGCTGTTATGCCCGTGCCGCTCAGCGGCGCTTTGCGTGACCTGCGCACCTACCTGCGCGAGGGCGTTGCGGGCGCTTAACACGGCTTCAAGCCGGCGCGAGGGGGTAGGCGGTAGCGCAGATTATTCGCACGAACGCGAATAATATAGACTTTGGCCTAAAATCGGATTAAGCAGTTTTCTCAAATAAATCGAGCCGGTATTTGTCGGCGCGGTGGCCGTGCAGGTGCTGGAGCTTGTCGGTTTTATGCAGGAAAAAATCGTGCACCTCGTCGCCGGTCTGGGGGTAGTCGGGCACCACGGGCGTCCAATGCACCAGCAGCAGCTGCGCGCCGGGGGGCAGGGCGGCCAGCAGCAGGTCGGCGGCGCGGGCCAGGTCGGCGGGCGACCAGTAGTAGCCCACTTCCGACAGCATAATCAGGTCAAACTGGCCCTCGGGAAACTCCTTTGGCACTTGCAGCCGCCGCAGCATTACCTGCGGCAGGCGCGCGCACCGCTGGCGGGCCTGCGCCAGGGCAGCCTCGCTCACGTCCACGCTCAGCAGCTGGCCGCAGCGCGGGGCCAGTTGCGCCGTGAGCACGCCAATGGAGCAGCCAATCTCGAAGGCCCGCTCGTAGTGCGGCCGGGACAGGGCGGCCAGCGTATCGGCATATTTCGTGCGCTCGTAGGGGCTGCTGGCGAAGGCCCAGGGGTCCTCATTGGCCCGGTACACGTCGTCGAAGTAGTTGGGGTCAAGCGTATTGGGCTGGTCTGAATTCATAGGGGTAGGGCGGCTTCGATAAACACTTCGGTGGGTTGGGCAAAATGCGCCAGCATGGCTTCCGACAGCAAAAAGCCGCTGGGGTCGTCGGTGATGGTGCCGGGTGCCAGCTGCGAGCGGTGCGCCGCGATGGCGCGCTGCTTGCGGGCCAGCACGCTGCTGATATCGAGTTGGAAACCAGTGCCCTCGCCCGGCTGGGGCAGGTCGGCGGGGGCGGCGCGCTCCCAGGCCCACACCACGTATTCGAGGCGGCGCGGGGGGGTAGGGAGCCGGGCCAAAGCGGCGCTGGTCAGCAGGCTGCTGGCGCGGTGGTCGGGGTGCGGGTCGCGCCGCCAGGGCACCAGCACCGTGTCGGCTTGCTGCTGGATAATAAAATCAGCCAGCTTCGCGGCGGCAGCTTCAAAAGCCGGGCCGGCGCTGGGCACCTGGCTATCGGGCAGACCTAAATACAGCACGCTATTCTCCTCCACATCGAGCACGGCCAGCGCGTGGCGCAGCTCCGCGTAGCGCAGCTCGCGGCGGGCGGCGGGCGAAAACTCCCGCGAGTGTGGGTGCGACATGCTGCCGTCGCTCACCAGCGCGGCGGCCACGGGCTGACCCGCCTGGCGCAGCAAAGCCAGTAAGCCGCCGCAGCCCAGCGCCTCATCATCAGGATGCGGAACGACGATGACGACGCGCCCCAGCGTGGCTGCGTAGCTGGCCGGCCGCAGGGGGTAGGAGGCGAAGGGTAAAGCGGACATGCCAGGTATTCGGTTGGATGAACTATTTCCAGGCCCAGAGCGAGGCTGAATTATGAATTAAAAATCTGACTCTCAAACAGCGCATTGCAGAAAATATATTTCCGCCGAGCCCGCAAGTCCAATTTGTAACTAATGTTACGCAACGGGGAGTAGCGCGAACTACAAAGTTCGCGCTACTCCCCGTTACCATCTCGAATAAGGTAGTGCGCAACACCAATTCATAATTCATAATTTTTAATTCATAATTCAAACTCCCCCCTGCCACAGCTGGTAAGCCGGCTTGTCCGAGGCCAGCGCGAGGCGGCCGATGTCGGCCTGGGCGGCGTCGGGGGCGGGCTGGCGCAGGTAGTGGGTGAGGTCGCGGTGCAGGCGCTCGAAAGGCTCGGGCTGGAGCAGGCCGCGCGCGCCCACACTACGCTCGGCCAGGCGCAGGGTTTGCAGGCAACTGTCTTCGGTGGTGGTGCGCAGGGCGTTGACGTAGGCCGCGAGGGCTTCGAGGCGGGCGGGCGGCATGTCGGCCGGGGTAGGGGGTAGGGCGGCGTGCTCGGCCGCGCCGCGCAGCCAGCGCTGGCCGGTTTCGTGCAGCAGCAGCATTTCGCCCAGGCGCTGGCGCTGGTAGGGGTCGTCGGTGCGGCCCAGGCGGCGCAAAAAGCGGCGGGTTTCGTCGAGCACGGCCGCGGCTCCGCCCAGCTGCACGGCCGCGAAGCGCGCCGCGCCGCCCCCAAACCACGGGGCGCGGTAATAGTCGTTGGGCTGGCCCACCAGGTCATCCGCCCCGATTTCGAGGCCCGTAAAATCGGCCCGGAAGCTGGCCGTGGCCCGCATGCCCAGGGGCCGCCAGAAGCTGCGGTCCAGCACCGGCGGGTGCTCGTCGGCGCGCAGCAGCACCAGCTGCCAGCCGGCGGGCAGGGGGGGGGTAGGGGCCAGCGCGGGTGCCGGGCCGGGCCCCTGGTCGCGGCGCACGGCGGGCGCGGCCAGCATGCCGGTCAGCACCGGCCGGGTGATGTGCCCCGCGCCCGAGGCAAACGTTTTGGCCCCGCGCAGGCGATAGCGGCCCGGCGCGGCCGGCAGCGGCTCCAAATGCACGCCCTCGGCCGGGTTTTCGGTGTTCCAGACGCCGAAGACGTGGCCAGCACGGGCGTCGGCGGCGGCGCGGGCCAGCTGCGCTGGCGTGCCAAAACAACGAATTAGCAGCAACGCATTCACGTGGCCTTCCCAAAGGCGGCCCACCGCCAGGTTGCCGCGCCCGATGTGGTAGAGCGCTTGCAGCAGCGCCAGCGCGGCGGTTGGCTCACCCAGGCCCGCGCCGCCCAAATGGGGGGGTAGGGCGGCCGTGAGCAGGCCCGCCTCGCGCAGCCAATTCATTTCCTGGGCCGGAAAGCCGCCGATGGTATCGGTGGCCGCTGCCTGGGCCAGCAGGCGCGGGGCCAGCTGCGCGGCAGCGGCTACGACGCTGGCAGGAGTGAGGACGGTGGGCTCGGGCGCTTCGGGCGACTTAAAAGAGGCAAGCAGGTCGGCGGGAGTGAATTCGGTCATCAAGCGGGAGTACTATGAGCAGGCGGTTAAGACTGCATAACTCCAAATCGGGCGCGGGAGTTACCAACCAATTTAGCCTGGGTTTTTTAAGCTGGGCGGTCCCGCGCCCCGGCCGGCCGGGCTGCCATTGCCGGACTCTGTCTTTTGGAAGCTCCCGCTGCTGTCAGCCCCCCGTTCGTTTTCACTAGCGAAACGACCGCGTACACACCCCGAACGACCGCGCACGCACCCCGGACGACCGCGCCGACACCCCGAACGACCGCGCACACACCCCGGACGACCGCGCACGCACCCCGAACGACCGCGCACGCACCCCGAACGACCGCGCACGCACCCCGGACGACCGCGTACACACCCCGAACGACCGCGCACGCACCCCGGACGACTGCGCCGACACCCCGGACGACCGCGCACGCACCTCGAACGATTGAAGCGAGCGATAGGAAATGCAAGGCTTACAAACTGCTGTTACGCCCTATCTTATTCGAGATGGCAACGGGGAGTAGCGCGAACTTGGTAGTTCGCGTCCCCGCGCCGTTAAAGCCAGTAGAACGGCGCGGGGACGCGAACTACCAAGTTCGCGCTACTCCCCGTTGCGTAACATTAGTTACAAATAAGACTTGCGAAACCTGGCGCGAAATGCTGGCTGCGTAAGCCCTGGTAAAATTACTTTTTAGTTTGCCGCTGCGGTGGCTGGCCGACTGCCAACCCCGGCCATCGGCGCGCGTAAGCGCTACTAGCCTATTCGGTTTCAGGGCCGGGCTGCTTATTCAGTATGGCGAAGCAAATCGTAGCAATTCAGTGCCCCAAATGCGGCAGCACGCAGAAAACCGAGATTCGGCCCGATACTTTTCGCTGCGACAACTGCGGCACGGAGTATTACCTCGATAACGACGACATTAATATCAACATCCGGCAGGTGCCGGACCCGATGCCCCGGCCGGCTCCGGTGCCGACCGACCGGATGCGCCTAATCCGGCTGCTGGTTGCGTTGGGAACGGGGAGCATCGTGCTGCTGTTCCTTGTCGTGCATTTTATGGATGGCAACCGGCCTGCTAGCACTGTTCCCCTCGTGCCCAGCTACCAGGAGCCCGCCGAGCAGCCCAGCTGGGACAACGCGAACACCGCGCTGCTGCCCGGTGCCGATGGGCAGCCGATGTTGGTAGTAGCCGGGGAGCGGCAGGTTTCCAGAAAGGAGCTTCCCAAGCTCACCGTGGGCTTTTACGATGCCCGCACCGGGGCGGCGCGGCAGCTCATCGCCCTACCCGACAAAACCCCGACTACCACCGTCGAGGTGAAACTCAAGCAGCTTTCGGACGGGACGCTGTACGGGTTTTGCGAAAACGCCGTGTACCAGCTAAGCGCGGCCCCGCCCGGCGTGCGCAATATCACGGCCACTTTGCAGGCCGGGCAGCCCGCCCTGGCCAGCGGTGTGGCCACCATCGAGCCCGGCCCCGACGACGACGATGCTCTGCGCGTGTTCACCAACGACGGTCACAACCTCAACCTTTACCCCCTCATCCAGCGCACCTATACTAACAAGGAGCAGTGGAGTGCCGCCCACACCTTCGGCACCCTGCGGCCGGGTAGCCCCGCGCGCACGGGCTTTGCCTTCAGCCATGCTTCGGTGGATTATCCCGAGGAGCCCATTCGACTGATTACCTACCAGTACCGCGACAATGGCGGCGGCCCCAAAGATGCGCCGCGGTTTCAGTGGCAGGACGATTACGGCGGCTTCGGGAGCTTCACCGAGGCCGACCCGCACACGAAGGGCTTCCTGACTGCCAGCGATAGGACTCAGGACCGGGTGCTGTCGCTCCGCGACTTCACGCCTGGCCGCCACTACTTCAACCCGGCGGTGCTTTATACGGGGGCGGATTACGTGCTGCTTACCTTTCAGCCCACGGCGGCCCCCAACAGCCCGCGCCTCGTGCAGGCGCTGGATGCCCGCACGGCCGCCATCCGCTTCAGCACCCCGCTGCCCGCCGACGCCAGCGCCCCCGATATGGCCCTGCGCTATCCTGGTGACTTTATTATCGGCTCCGGCCGCACTACCTACACCCTGAGCCCGACCGGCCAGCTCGGCCCGGCCGTTACTGTCAAGTAATTATGGCATTCAACTTCTTTCGGGGCCAGTTGGCCGAAGTTATTCAGTGGGCCGAACCGCAGGCGGGGCTGCTGCTGTGGAAATTTTCGTCGGCTCACGACGAAATCAAGAACGCCAGCAAGTTGCTCGTCGGCCCCGGCCAGGGCGTGCTGCTGGTGTATGAAGGCGAGCTGGCCGACGTGCTCGACGCCGAAGGGCTCTACAACCTGGAGACTGATAACCACCCCTTTCTCACCACGCTGAGCAAGCTGCGCACCCGCTTCGAGAGCGAGCACAAGCTGAAGATTTATTTCTATCGCCGGGCCGAAAACGTGAACCAGCCCTGGGGCACGGCCGCGCCCGTGAAGTACCTCGACCCGGTGTACCAGCTGCCGGTGGAGCTGGGCGCGCACGGCAACTTTTCGTTTCGCCTGGCCGATGCGCGCCGGTTTTTTACGGAAGTTGCCGGCCTGGGTGATACCTACGGGGTAGCGCAGGCCAAGCTGCTGCTGCAAGGCCGCATCGGGCAGGATTTGGCGACGCAGCTAGCGGCGGCTGGCTTCTCCTACCAGCAGCTCGACGCCCAGCTAACCGTCCTCTCCGAGCGCCTGCGCGAACTGCTAACTCCTGAGTTTGCCGTGCTGGGCATTGAGCTAACGGACTTTCGCCTCACCGGCACCGTGTTCGACGCGGCCACGCAGCGGCGCATCGGGCGGGTAGCCGACGTATCGGCCGACACCCAGGCCGCCACCGCCGCCGGCCTCAGCTACGCCGACCTGGAAAAACTGAAGGTCCTGCGCGAAGCCGCCCGCAACACCGGCGGCCTGGCCGGCGCGGGCTTGCAGCTAGGGGCCGGGGCCGAGCTGGGCCGCCTGCTGGCTACCCCGGTCGGCCCGGCCCCTACTCCCCCCGACCCCGCCGAGCAGCTGCAAAAGCTCAAGCAGCTGCTCGACGCGGGCGTGATTACTGCTGCGGAATTTGAGGCCAAGAAAAAAGCCTGGCTGGATAAGTGGTAATTGGGCAAGACTTACCCAGGTAGTTTGGCAGTCCTTCCCGGCGAATCTCAGTAAAAAATGCCGTTGGCTGCTGAGCGCGTGAGTCTTCCTAAACAGCTTTAAATCAAACGCCCTATGTCCGACCAACGGCCCGCAAGCCCGGCTTCCGCCCCGGTCCTGAGCAGCCCGGTTACGAACGAGCCGCTCGGCCGCCTGGTGGTATGCTCACTGCTGGTTGGTTTCACGCTGCTGGCCTTGCCCCTGGGGATAGCGCTGTGGAGCTATTGGAAACTGGCAAGTGGGCTGCTGCTGGTGCTGGCCGTGGGTGCCCTACCCCTGGCCTGGCGCACGGCCACGCGCGATACTGCCTGGCGGCTGCTCACGCTGAGTCCGCAGGCCCTGCGCCTGGCACCCCTGAGCGGCGCACCGGCCACGGCCGCCGAAACCATTCCGCTGACCAGCCTCGTGGCGTATCAGCTCTGGCTGGACCGGGACCGGGTTTTTACGCGCTACTACCTGCGCCTGGAACTGGCCGGCGGCCGGGTGCTGCGCCTAGCCGACCCGCCGGGTGCGCTGCCCAACGACCCGCCGGGCAGCGTGCCCCTGAACGAGCTGGCAGCCCAGCTGGCCCGCTGGGTAGGGCCGGATACGATAGTCCGGCTACCTTTTTGGCAAACCCCGCTGGCGCGCTGGCTGCGGCTCCTCAGCTGGCTGGCAGTGGGCACCGTGCCGTTCCTGTTCTGGGGCGGCTACGTGCCGACGGGCGTCATCGTGCTGGCTTTTGCGGTGGGGTATCTGTTCAGCTACTACCTGGTGCGGCGGCTTGCTGGCCGGGATGCCCGCCCGTAGCCTAGTCGGCAGCAGGGGAAGCGGGTCAAGAGGCGGCCCACCCAAGCACGCTACCTTTGCCCGACCAGGCCCCGCCCGCGGTTGGCGGGGTAGGGGCGAGGCAATCGCTGTCCCTCGCTCGGTTTCTTACCCCTCATTTTCCTTGGTTTATGTCCGACGCCTCCGACGCCCGCCCCATTCGCGCCGCCTTGCTTTCCGTGTATCACAAAGACCGGCTGGCCCCGCTTGTAGCTACCCTGCGCCGCCTCGGCGTGACGCTCTACTCCACGGGCGGCACCCAGAAATTTCTCGAAGAGCAAGGCGCAGAGGTAATTGCCGTGGAGGACCTCACCGGCTTCCCCGAAGTATTTGGGGGCCGCGTGAAAACGCTTCATCCCAAGGTATTCGGTGGCATTCTGCACCGCCGCCACGAGGCCGGCGACCTCGCCCAGGCCGCCGAGCACGGCATTCCACCCATTGATTTGGTGGTGGTCGATTTGTATCCGTTTGAGGAAACCGTGGCCAGCGGCGCGCCCGAAGCGGAAGTGATTGAGAAAATTGACATCGGCGGCATCGCGCTGCTGCGCGCCGCCGCCAAAAACTACCGCGACGTGCTGGTAGTCAGCTCGCGCGACCAGTACGAAGCCGTGACGCAGTTGCTGGAAGAAACCAACGGCAGCCCCAGCTACGAGGAGCGCCGCCGCTACGCTGCCGCCGCTTTCTTCACGACCAGCCACTACGATACGGAGATTCAGAAATACGTGCGCCAAGGCACCGAATCGGGTTCCTGGACGACGACTTCGGTTACGGTCAATGTGGAAAGCAGTACTGGTAAGTCTGCCCGCACCCCTTTGCGCTACGGCGAAAATCCGCACCAAACCGGCTCGTTTATTGGCGACCTGGGCGCGCTGTTCGACCAATTGCACGGCAAGCAATTGAGCTACAATAATCTGGTCGATGTGGATGCCGCCGTGCAGCTCATGCGCGAGTTTGCGGGCGGGCCGCCGGCCGTGGCCATCCTCAAGCACACCAATGCCTGCGGCGTGGCCCAGGCCGCCGACCTGCACGCGGCCTACGTCAATGCGCTGGCCTGCGACCCGGTTTCGGCTTTTGGGGGCGTCATTGTCGCGAACCAGGAAGTGGACTTGGCCACGGCGCAGGAGCTAAATAAGTTGTTCTTTGAAGTCCTCATCGCGCCCAGCTTCGCGGCTGATGCGCTCCCCATTTTGCAGAGCAAAAAGAACCGTATTCTTTTGAAGCAGAAGCCAGTGCATTTTCCGGCTAAGCTCTTCAAAACCTTGCTCAACGGTGTGATTGAGCAAGATGCCGACTTGCAAAGCGAGACGGCGCGGGACTTCCGCACCGTCACCAAATCGGCCCCTACCCCCCTCGAAGTGGCGGCCCTGGAGTTTGCCGGCAAAATCTGCAAGCACACCAAAAGCAACACCATCGTGCTGGCCCGGCCCGGCCAGCTGCTGGCCTCGGGCGTGGGCCAGACCTCGCGGGTCGATGCCCTGCGCCAGGCCATCGAGAAGGCCGCGAGCTTCGGCTTCGATTTGCACGGCGCGGTGATGGCATCGGATGCGTTTTTCCCGTTTCCCGACTGCGTGGAAATCGCGGCGGCGGCGGGCGTGCGCGCCGTGGTGCAGCCCGGCGGCTCCATTAAGGACCAGGACAGCATCGACGCCTGCGACCGCCTGGGCCTGGCGATGGTGCTGACGGGCGTGCGGCATTTCAAGCACTAGCGCTGTATAAGCAAAATATGAGTTAAATGAACGTCATGCTGAGCCTGTCGAAGCATCTCTACCGCGTAAGTAATCCTAACGTCAGGAGTTACTTACGCGGTAGAGATGCTTCGACAGGCTCAGCATGACGTTCGTCTTTTATTCCGGACGCGCGTAACGCCCTTCTGCAACCCTACCCCCCGTTCTATGTACGAAATCGAGCTACTCGTTATTCTCCTGGCCGTGACCACGGCGCTGGCCGAGGTGGCCAACCGGCTGCGCATTCCGTACCCCGTGCTGCTGGTGCTGGCGGGCCTGGCGCTGAGCCTGTTGCCGGGCCTGCCGCCGGTGACGCTGGCCCCGGAGCTGGTGTTTTTCGTGTTTCTGCCGCCGCTGCTCTACTCGTCGGCCTGGCAGCTGTCGTGGTCGGCTTTCCGCAGTGAGATTCGGCCGATTGGGCTGCTGGCGATAGGCTGCGTGCTGTTTTCGCTGGTGCTGGTGGCGGCCGTGGCGCACTACGTGCTGCCCGGCTTTGGCTGGGGGCCGGCGTTTGTGCTGGCCGCCATTATTGCGCCCACCGATGCCGTGTCGGCTTCGGTGGCCACCAAGGGCCTGCCCATTTCGCGGCGCATCATTGCCATTCTGGAGGGCGAAAGCCTGGTGAACGACGCTACGGGCCTCATTGCTTACCGCTATGCGGTGGCGGCGATAGTTACGGGGCAGTTTGCGCTGGGCGTGGCCGCTGGGCAGCTGGTGCTGGTGGCGGGCATTGGCGTGGGGGTAGGGCTGGCGGTGGGGGCCGCGTTTTACCTGGTGCACCGACTCTCGCGCACCAGCGTCACCGTCGATACCAGCCTGGGCCTGCTCACGCCCTACGCCGCCTACCTGCTGGCCGAAACCGCGCACGGCTCGGGCGTGCTGGCCGTGGTGACGGCCGCCTTATTTATGAGCCAGTATTCGGCGCGCATCTTCACCCACGAAGGCCGCCTGCAGTCGGCCGCCGTGTGGGATACGCTGTCCTTTTTGCTCAATGGCCTGGTATTCATTTTAATAGGTTTGCAGCTGCCGACCATTGTGGCGGGCGTGGCCCCCGAGCTGCGCTGGGCGCTGCTGGGCTACGGCGCGCTCATCAGCCTGGCGGTAATCGGCGCGCGGATGCTGTGGGTGTACCCCTCGGCCACGCTGTTGCGCCGGCTGGCGGCTATTGGCCACTCCAAGCAGCAGCAGCTATCGGCGGGCGAGGTCACGCTCATTGGCTGGGGCGGCATGCGCGGGGTGCTGTCGCTGGCCGCCGCGCTGGCCCTACCCCTGGCGATGCCCACGGGCGCGGGCTTTCCGCAGCGCAATCCCATTTTGCTGCTCACGTTCGTCGTCATTCTGATTTCGATACTGGTGCAGGGCCTCACGCTGCGGCCGCTCATCGGCTGGCTGGGAGTTGAGGTCGATGACGGGGCCGACCACGAGGTGCTGGAGCTGCGCCTGCGCCTGGCCAGCCAAACCATCGACTACCTGGCCAGCCCCGCTGCCGCCGGCCAGGCCCCGCCCGAAATCCTGACCCGCATGCAGCACCGCTACCAGCAGCGCCTGGAGCGCCTGCGCCGCCGCGAAAACTCGCCCGGCGAGGCCCTGCCCGAGATAGCCCTTACCCCCTTCCAAAAGCTGCAAGAGGTAGTCATTCACTACGAGCGCGGCTTGCTCGCCGAGCTGCGCCGCGAACAAAACACCAGCGAGGAAGCCCTGCGCAAGCTCGAAAACGAGCTCGATTTGGAGGAAGGCCGCCTGGCCCTGGACAAGGCGCAATGATGGTAGTGACTAATGAAGAACTTTGTTAGTCTAGGACTTACGCAAATCGTCTGTCCTTGCGAGCATGTTGCGCATTAAGCAAGGTCGCGGCAATCGCCCCAGAACGACCGGCGCGGGTGTCGTTCTGGGGCGATTGCTTCGCTTTGCTCGCAATGACAGACGATTTGCGTAAGTCCTATAGTCACTCGTCATTAGTCATTACCTGCTGCGGCTCCTTTTCTCCACTGCGTTCTATCGTACCTTTGTTTCTTGCTAACGCTACTTATTCCGCGCGGGGCTATCTAAATGGGGTTCTTCAATTTTTTGACCAGCGACATTGCCATTGACCTGGGCACTGCCAATACGTTAATCATTCATAATGACAAGATTGTGGTGGACGAGCCGAGCATTATCGCCAAGGACCGCACCACCAACAAAGTCATCGCGGTGGGCACCAAGGCCCAGCAGATGCACGAAAAAACGCACGATAATATCAAGACCATCCGGCCGCTAAAGGACGGCGTAATCGCCGATTTCCACGCGGCGGAGGAGATGATAAAGGGCCTCATCCGGCTCATCGACACGCGCAAGCGGCTGTTTCAGCCCTCGCACCGCATGGTTATCTGCATTCCGAGCGGCATTACGGAGGTCGAGAAGCGCGCCGTGCGCGACTCGGCCGAGCACGCTGGGGCCAAGGAAGTCTGGATGATTCAGGAGCCAATGGCGGCGGCCATCGGCATTGGAATCGACGTGGAGCAACCCATCGGCTCGATGATAATCGACATCGGGGGCGGCACCACCGAGATTGCCGTCATTGCCCTGTCGGGCATCGTGTGCGACCAATCGATTAAGACGGCCGGCGACGTTTTCAACCAGGATATTCTGGATTATATGCGCCGGCAGCACAATTTGCTGATTGGCGAGCGCTCGGCCGAGCGCATTAAAATTGAGGTGGGCGCGGCCCTGACCGAGCTCGATGTGACGCCGCCCGACTACGAGGTGCGCGGCCGCGATTTGATGACGGGTATTCCGAAAGTGATAAAAGTCACGTCGTCGGAAATCGCTATCGCGCTCGATAAATCGGTGGCCAAAATTGAGGAAGCCGTGCTCAAGGCGCTGGAAATCAGTCCGCCCGAGCTGTCGGCCGACATCTACGAAAACGGCATTCACCTCACCGGCGGCGGTGCGCTGTTGCGCGGCCTCGACAAGCGTCTGGCCGCCAAAACCAAGCTGCCCATCCACATTGCCGAAGACCCGCTGCGCGCCGTGGTACGCGGCACCGGCAAGGCCATCAAGGACATTCAAGCCTACCGGGGCGTACTACTGACGTAGAGTTAAGAGTTGAGAGTTAAGCGTTAAGAGTTGACCTTGTGCATTCACCGTCGCCCCTAATTCTTAACTCTCAACTCTTAACTCTTACCTATTTATGCGTAATCTCATCGCGTTTCTGCTGCGCTACCAAGGGGTGATGCTCTTCGTGCTGCTGGAGGTGGTGAGCCTGTTCTTGTTTGTTACGAATAGCTCGTATCAGCGGGCGGCGTTTTTCAACTCGGCCAATGCCTACGCGGGCGTGGTGCTGGCGCGGCGCACCCAGGTGGCCGATTATTTCAAGCTTGATGAGCTGAACCGGCAACTGCTGGCCGACAACGCCCGGCTGCGCCAGCAGCTCTACCCCCCCGATTTTACCCGGCGCGAGGCCGACTCGCTGCCCGTGGGCCGCGATACGCTGGGGCACGTCATTTACCGCCACCTGCGGCCCGACCCGGCCACGCTGGCGGCAAACCCAAAACCAGGAACCAGAAACCAGCAACCAGCAACTCCCGACACCCTGTTGCTGGCGGGCGCGCGGCTGGCCACCCGCGATGCCGCCTACCCCCTGGTGCCGGCCCGAGTGCTCAACAACTCGCTGCGGGCCGTGGATAACTACCTGACCCTGAACGTGGGCGCGGCCGACGGGGTGCAGCCCGGCCTGGGCGTGATGAGCGCCGACGGCGTGGTGGGCCAGGTGAAAGCGGTGAGCGCGCACTACGCCACGGTGTTTTCGCTGCTGCACTCGAAGATGGCGGTGGCCGCCAAAATAAAGCGCGACGGTACCTTTGGCAGCGTGAAATGGCCCGGCGACGACTACAGCCACGCGCTGCTCGACTACATTCCGCGCCAGAACCGCCTGGCGGTGGGCGACTCGGTGGTGACGTCGGGCTACAACGCCGTGTTCCCGGAGGGCGTGCTGGTGGGCACCGTGGAGTCGTTCGTGAAGGAGCCGGATAAGAATTTCTGGACGGTGAAGCTGCGGCTGGCCGTCGATTTTAGCCGCCTCACTTACGTGTACGTAGTGCACAACCGCCCCCGCACCGGGCGCGACTCGCTCGAAACCGCGCTCACGGCCCCCGAGCCTACCCCGGCCAAACCGAGAGCCACCCGCCCCACCCGATGAGTACCTTGGGGGAAATCCTGCGCCAGCTGCTGCGCTTCGGGCTGTATGCGGGCGTGCAGGTGCTCCTGGTGGGGCAATTGTCGCTGTTTGGGCTGGGCTGGTGCTTTTTATATTTGGGCTTCGTGCTGTTTTTGCCGCTACGCACGCCCATCGCGGTGCAGCTGCTGCTGGGCTTCGCGATGGGGCTGGCGATGGATATCAGCTACGACACGGGCGGGCTGCACGCGGCGGCGGCCGTGCTGCTGGCCTACCTGCGCCCCTGGGTGCTGCGCCTGCTCACGCCCCGCGACGGCTACGACGCCCAGGACACCGTGAACGTGCATCAGATGGGCTGGCAGTGGTTTCTGGTGTACCTGCTGCTGCTTGTGAGCCTGCACCACGCGCTGTATTTCTTCCTGGAATTGGGCTCGTTTCAGCACCCGTTGCGCACGCTGAGTAGGATAGGGGTGAGTATTTTGTTCACGAGCGTGGCGCTGCTGATTGTGCAGTTGCTGTTTTTTCCGGTGCGCCGCAACCGCAGCTAGCGCCGGCCCCGTGCGGAAGCTTGGCCCGCGCGTGCGGGGCCAGGCTAGCAGCAGTTCGATTCTAGGGTGCGGGAGGTGGGACTGGCATAGCCGGCTGCATTCAGCGCGGCTTCGGCCAAAATTGGTAGTGCTGGCTGCGCGGCGACGCAGCACTGACTGACTTCGGAGCGGGCCGCGTCGTACTCGGCTTGGTAGCGCGGGTCGTTGAACTCGGCATCGGCGTGGAAATAGTACACTTCCCATTCTACGCCGTCGGGGTCATTCACCCAAAACTTGTCTTGCTTAGCATAGCAGCAGCTGGTGCCGATTTCTTCGCGGCTGATAAGGCCGGCGGCTTCGGCGGTGGCCCGGCGCTCGGCCAGCTCGGCCACGGTTTCAACCTGAAAGCCCAGGTGGCCAAAATGGGACTGCACCCGGTCGGGATTTTCAACGAACGAGATAATAAGCGAGGGGTGCGCCAACGTGTATTTGGCGTAGCCAGGGCGCACTTTGCTCGGCTCCTGACCAAAGAAAGTCGTGTAGAAGCTGACCGTGGCGGCCAAGTCGGCCACGTAGAGCGAAACGTGCATTCGGGGAAAGGTGGGGGTTGTCATGCTGGTGGTGAAAAAAGTGATGTCGCCCGAAATACAAGTCTGTTTGCCAGCCAGCTAGTTGGCTAATGGCCATTCGTGCCGGGTGGGCGAAGGCTTTGGCAATCCGTGCCAGCGGCTGCTACTCAGCAATAAAGGCGGCGGGTTGGGCTTGGAGCAAGGGGGTAGGAAATTTTATGTGGTAAATGTACGGCGTGGTATATTGTGCAAATACAGCGCACCAGGCCGTGCGGCGAAACCCTACCCCCTGGCCTTTCGCTGAAGAAGACGCGAATTGAAAAAATCCGGGAGCCAGCGGCTTTTTTAGAGGGGGTATAAGGGGTGAGAATTCGTGCTGCCCACCAGGAAGCGCAGTGTGCATTTCGCCGGCTTCCGGCATCTTTGGGCTGTTAACCCCAGCCGTTCGGCCCGTTTTTCATGCGTTACTTCCTCCTCGTCTGCTGCTTGCTGATGACCACTTTCCTCGCCGATTCGGCCGCACCGGGGCCGCCTGCTCCCTTCGCGGCGCGGTGGAAGAAAATTGACGCGTTGCTGGCCAAGGAGCAAACCGCCACCGCCGCGCCGCTGGTGGAGCAGCTTTATCAGCAGGCCCGGCGCGAGAACAACGCCCCGAACTACGTGCGGGCGCTGCTCTACAAAATCCGTTTGCTGGAGAATAAGGAGAATGACGCCGACGAAAAGGCCATTGCCCTGCTCGAAAAAGACCTGAAAGCGGCTGGCTTTCCGGCCCGGCCCATTCTGCACTCGCTGCTGGGCGGGCTATATGCTGATTATTACAGCCAGCATCGCTACCAGCTCTACGACCGCACCAACGGGGCCGCGCCCAGCCCCGGCCCTACCCCCTTGGCCGGGGCCGACGCGGGCACCGGCCTCGCCACCTGGGATGCCGGCCGGCTGGCCGCCGCCATCGTGCGCCACTACGAATTGTCGGTAGCAGATGAGCCCCAGCGCCAGCTCACGACCACCCTGGCCCAGCTCGGCGACCTGGCCACCGGCGGCGATGCCGAAGGCCGCGCCCGGCGGCCCACGCTCTACGACCTGCTGGCCCAGCGCGCCATCGCGGCCCTGCAAAACCAGGAATTATACCTCACCAAGCCCGAGCAGCAGTGGCAGCCCACCGACCCCAAACTGCTGGGCAGCGCCCCGGAATTTGCCGCCCTCAAGCTTATCGCCCCGGCCGATGACTCGCTCAACGGCCCGCTGCTGGAGCTGCGGCTGTTGCAGCGCCTCACGGCCGCCCGCCTGGCCGCCGGCAACCTTACGGCCCTGGCCGACGTGGACTTGCAGCGCCTCGACTACCTGCGCGGCCTCGTGCAGAATACCGACCTCGCCGCGCTGGTGGAGCCGGCCCTGACCCGAATGGCCGCCACTTACCAGGCCCTACCCCTCAGCACCGAGTTCATCGCCCGGCGGGCGCAGGCCCGGCGCGAGGCCGGCGACAACGTGGCGGCCGTGGCCCTCACCCGCGCGGCCGAAGCCCGGTTTCCGAAGTCGCGCGGCGCGGCGCGGGCGCGGCTGCTGCGGGCCGAAATCGAGCGGCCCGAGCTGGCCTTTACCGCCGCCGACGTGGTGGTGCCCGGCCAGCCCTGGCGCCTCGACCTGACGACCCGCAACGTAACCGGATTGCACGCCTGGGCCTACCGCATCACGCTGCGCGAGTGGGAAAAAACTACAGTTAGCGAATATGATGAGCACTATGAAGAGCCAGCCCAACGGTATGCTCGTGTTTTCAAAAAGGCACCAAGTGCAAGTTGGACGATTGCCGTACCGAGCCAGCTGGTTAATTACAAAGAGCAAAAGTTTAGTGTGGCTGGCGCTGCATTGCCACTTGGTCACTACATAGTCATAATCAGTAATCAGTCTCAAAAACCAACTGCGCCGCGGGCTGGTCTGGTAACATCCTTTGCAGTGATAGGAGCAAGTGAGCTAAGTACTGTGAATCAACGTGCCCTTAATACAGGGACGTTACGACTGCTTGTTTTACACCGCCAAAGTGGTGAGCCTTTATTGGGTGTAAAAGCTCAAGCTAGGCTCAGTGTGCATGATAGCAGAGGGAAGAGAAATACGAAGCGACTAGGTAAAGTAGTGCTTACTGATGAGCAAGGACAAGTATTATTGCCACTATTAGCTGGGTCTGAGAAAGAGGACTTTGATGCGATTAATCTGTGGCGAGGTGCTGATACATTATTTGTTGAAGGTGTAGGTAATTATAATTACCCAACAAATAATCAGCCTGAGCAACCCCGGCGGCGCACGTTTCTGTTCACTGACCGCGCCATTTACCGACCGGGGCAGACGGTGTATTTCAAGGGGATTCTGACCCAGAGTCTGGGCGAAAAGGCCAGCTTGCTCACCGGCCAGTCGGTGAGCGTGCGCCTGCGCGATGTGAACGGCCAGACCGTGCAGACGCTGCCCTTCACGACCTCCGATTTTGGCTCGTTTAACGGTTCGCTGGTGCTGCCCACTGGCCTGCTCAACGGCGAAATGCAGCTGCAAACCGACAACGGCAGCCTCAGCTTCGCGGTGGAGGATTATAAGCGGCCCACCTTTTTGGTGACGCTCGACTCGGTGCCCGGCCGGCCGCAATTGGGCCAGCCGCTGACCCTCACCGGCCGCGCCCGCGCCTACGCCGGCCAGGCCACCGATGGCGCGGGCGTGCGCTACCACATCACGCGCCGCGAGCTGTGGCCGCTGTTCGACTACGAGGGGGGGGTAGGGGCCGCTTCCGGCCCGGCCCGCGCGGCGGCAACCAGGAAATCGCCCACGGCACCACCACCACCGATGCCGAAGGGCGCTTTGCCGTCACCTTCACGCCGCCGCTGGCTCCGGCCGGGGCGGGGGGGGGTGGCTGGCAGCCCGGCTTCCTATTCGAAATAACCGCCGACGTGACCGACGCGGCCGGCGAAACCCGCACCGGCACCCGCAGCCTGCCCATCGGCCGCAACCCGCTCAGCCTGCAGCTTATTGGCCCCGACCAGGCCGACAAGCAGGCCCTACCCCCCTTCGTGCTGCTGAGCACCAACGCCACCGGCGAGCCGCTGCCCGCCGCCGGCACGCTGCGCCTGCTGGCGCGCCGCTACCGCCCCAACCCGCCCGGCGTGCCCGGCCCTACCCCCGAAACCGACGACAACGAGGCCCCCGGCGAACTGGTCAAAACGCTCGCCTTCGACACGAAAAACAGCCCCGACCTGGACCTGCGCGTCGCGCTGGCCGCGCTGCCCACCGGCCGCTACCGCCTCGAAGCCCTGGCCGCTGGGGCCGACTCGGCGCGGGCGCGGCTCGATTTCACGCTCTACGACTCGCAGGCCGCGACGGTGCCCTACGCCACGCCCGATTGGTTCGTGGTGCCGGCCGACACCGTGGCCCCCGGCCAGCTGGCCCCCGTGCTGCTGGGCAGCAGCGAGGCCGAGGCCCGCATATTGCTCGAAGTGGAGCGCGGCGGCCAGCTGCTGCGCCGCGAGTGGCTGACGCTGCGCGCCGGCGAGCAGCGCCGCCTGCTCGTGGCCAGCGGCCCGGCCGGGGCGCGCGGCCCGCTCTACGTGCACACCACGCAGGTGCGCGCCAACCGCCTCTACCGCCACGACGCCACCATCCGGGTGGCCGAGCGGCCCCAGGCATTGCGCCTTTCCCTGGCCACTTTCCGCGACCGGCTCCAGCCCGGCCAGCGCGAAACCTGGCGCCTCACCATCCAGCAGGCCAACGGCCAGCCCGCCGATGCCGAGCTGCTGGCCACCCTCTACGACCAGAGTCTGGACGCGTTCCGGCCGCATAGTTTTGAGAAATTGGCTTTTAATAGCGGCTACTACCCGGCGCGGTTTGGCTGGCAGGGGGAGTTTGGGGCGGTTAGCTCTGACTCTTACGGGACGACAGATGAGGGGCCGGAACCAGCTGCCGTTGAGTATCCTGAATTGAATGACTGGCAGCAGCACCTGGACGAGGTGCCGGACCAGCTGGAGTTAAAGGAGAAGAATGGAAATATGCGCCGACGTATGGTGGCTACCGTTACGGTGAAGGGTAATACGGATGCGCCGGATATGTCCAATCTTTCTGGTACGCCGGGCTCTGCGCCGCACGCGCCGATGCGCGCAATGTCTGTGGCAATTCCATCACCCGCGATGATGAAAGCAGGCATGGCAAGAATAGGCGAGGACACAGCAGCCTTAAACGAGATGGTCACCATCGGCTACGGTACCCCTAAACAAAAGCCTGCCCCCGACCTCAGCGCTGTTCCTACCCGCTCCGATTTCCGCGAAACGGCTTTCTGGCAGCCGGCCCTGCGCACCGATAAAAACGGCGACATCGTGCTCGAATTTCAGATGCCCGAGGCCGTGACGCGCTGGCAGCTGCTGGCCCTGGCCCACGACCGCCAGCTGCACAGCGGCCAGCTCGCCCGCCAGCTCGTCACGCAAAAGGAAATCCAGCTTACGCCCAACGCCCCGCGCTTCCTGCGGCCGGGCGATGCGTTCACCTTCCCCGCCAAATTTTCCAATCTCACCGACCACGCCACGAGCGGCACCGCGCAGCTCTTTTTGCTCGACGCGGCCACCGGCCAGGATATCACGGGCCAGCTCGTGAAGGGCGCGGCGCGGCAGCCCGTGCGCGCCGTCGCCCACCAAAGCCAGGCGCTGGGCTGGGAAATCAACCTGCCGGCCGACTTCGCGCCTGCCGCCGTCACCTACCGCGTGGTAGCGCAAACGGTCAATGAGTCGATTTCGGACCAAAAAGGGTCTAAATTGAAGCACAGAGGGTCTAATAAGTCCCTCGGAGGTACTAATTCGGACCTCGGAGGTACTAATTCGGGCCTCGGAGGGTCTAATTCGAGCCTCGGAGGGTCCAATAGGTCCTTCGAAGGCTCCAATAAGTCCTTCGGAGGTACTAATTCGAGCCTCGGAGGGTCTAATAAGTACCTCCGAGGTACTAAATCGGGGGTCGGACCCCCGATATCTTACTCCGACGGCGAAGATAATACGCTGCCCGTCATTCCCAATAAAATCCTGATTACTGAGAGCCTACCCCTACCCCTGGCCGGGGCCGGCACGCACGAGTTTGAGTTGACGAAGCTGACCAGCACCAGCTCGCCCACCCGGCGCAACTACTCGCTCACGCTGGAAATGACCGCCAACCCCGCCTGGTACGCCGTGCAGAGCCTGCCCTACCTGATGGAATATCCCTACGAGTGCGCCGAGCAAACCTTCAGCCGCCTCTACGCCAACCTGCTGGCCGCCCAGATTCTACGGTCGAACCCGCGCTTCAAAACCGTGCTGGCCGAGTGGACGCGCCAAGCCCAGAGCGGCACTGCCGCCCAGCAAAACGCCCTCGCCAGCAAGCTGGCCCAGAACCAGGAGCTGAAGAATATCCTGCTGCAAGAAACGCCCTGGGTGCGCGACGCCCAGGGCGAAACCGAGCGCCTGGCCCGCCTCAGCACGCTGTTTGACGAGGCCCGGCTGGCGACTGAAACCGCCGCCGCGCTGGCCAAATTGCAGCGGATGCAGCTGCCCAACGGGGCCTTCCCGTGGTTCGAAAAGATGCCTGCCGACCGCTACATCACGCAGCTTATCGTGGCCGGCTTCGGCAAGCTCAAAAAGCTTGGGGCCTTCGACGCGGGCCAGGACGACGCGGCTCGCGACCTGCTGCAACAGGCCCTGCGCTACCTCGATGCCGCCCAGGCCCGCGACTATGCCGACCTGCGCCGCCAGAAGGACGTGAAGCTGGCCGCCGACCACCTCGATGACCTCCAGGTGCAGGCGCTGTACGCCCGCAGCTTCTGGCCGCAGCAGCCGGCCGCCGCCGCCGCCCGGCCGGCCGCCGCCTACTACCGCGGCCAGGCCGCGCGCTACTGGCCCGGCCGCACGCGCTATTTGCAAGCGCAGATTGCCCTCAGCTTATTCAGGGAAGACGCGCGAGCGCCCGCCGCCCAAACGGTGATGCGGGCGCTGGCCGAAAACGCCCTGCACTCGCCCGATTTGGGCATGTATTGGCAAGACGTGCGCCCCGGCTACTACTGGCGCGAGGCCCCCACCGAAACCCAGGCCACGCTCATCGAGGCGTTCGGCGAAATCAAAAACGACCAAAAATCGGTGGACGAACTAAAGCTCTGGCTCCTCACCCAGAAGCAAACCCACAGCTGGGAAAGTACCCGCGCCACCGCCGACGCCTGCTACGCGCTGCTGTTGCGCGGCACCAATTGGCTACGCCCTACCCCCCCGCTGCAAGTGGAAGTCGGTGGGCAAAAGATTGAGTCCGAAGCCACCCAGGCCGGCACCGGCTACTACAAGCAGACGTGGCCCGCCGCCGAAATCCAGCCCGCCCAGGGCCGCGTGCGCGTGACCAAAACCAGCGCCGGCCCGGCCTGGGGCGCGCTCTACTGGCAGTATTTTGAAGACCTCGACCAGGTGACGCCCGCCGCCACGCCCCTAAGCCTGGAGCGCCAGCTCTACCGCGAAACCCGCACCGCCGCCGGCCCGCAGCTCGAAAAAATCAGCGCCGCTACCCCCCTCAACGTGGGCGACGCGCTGGTAGTGCGCCTGGTGCTGCGCACCGACCGCGCCCTCGAATACGTGCATCTCAAGGACCAGCGCGCCGCCGGCCTGGAGCCGATAAACCAGGTCAGCGGCTACCAGTATCAGGCTGGGCTGGGCTACTACGAGAGCCCGCGCGACGCGGCTACCCACTTCTTTTTGAGCGAAGTGCCGCGCGGCACCCACGTGTTTGAGTATCGGCTGCGGGCGAGCCAGGCCGGTAATTTTTCGGGCGGCCTGAGCCAGGTGCAGTGTTTATATGCGCCCGAGTTTGGGGCCAATTCGGCGGGGCAGCGGCTGGTTATCGCGCCGCGCTGAGGGGGGTAGGGCGGGTGGTTGAGCTGGCTTTAGGCGGAAAAAAGCGGCAACGTTTGGGGGCGGCTGGCCTGCTCTTCAGGAGGGGGTAGGCGCCGCGACAAGCCCGGTTGGGCGTCCGGTGGAGCTTGTGCGGACGGCCCCCATAACCTATTTTTGTTTTTCTAAACTATAAGGTAAATTATTGATGAGGAAGCTAGTTGTTCTATTCGCGCTCTTGCTGAGCACCACGGCCGCCTGGGCTCAGGCCGAAAAAGTACCGGCCGTTACCAAGCTGCCCGGCGAAGAAAAACTCAGCACCCGCGAGCGCGCCGAACGCGATTTCCTGATGCCGGTGCGCCGAAAAAAGGCCGCCGAGCTGTCGAAGCCCACTGCCTCATCCGAGCAACTATCCACCGCCGCGCCCGAAACCGACGGCCTCTCGCACTACAGCGAAGCCGCCGCCGACCCGCGCCCCGAGGAAGTAGCCGTTGCCACGGCCGAGGCCAGCGCCGCTAGCCGCCGCGCCGCCCGCCACGCCCGCCTGCGGGCCATCGAGCGGGCCGAGGAGCGTGCCGCTGACGCCCGCGCCGAGCGCCGCGCCGAAGCCCGCCGCGCCGCCCGCCACACCAGCAAGTTGAGCCACAGCAAGAAATCGACTAAAGCCAGCCGCGCCGCCGAAGCCCGCGAAGCCCGGCACAGCAGCAAGAGCAAGCACCACACCAGCGAGAAAGCCAGCAGCCACCACAGCAAAAAAACCACCTCACACCGCAGCAAAAGCCACCAGGCGACCACCCACAAAGCCAAGCACCACACGGCCGAGAAAAAGGTGAAAACCAAAACCAAGAGCAAAGCGGCCACCACCAAGCACAAGCACCGCCGCTAGGTGGAGCAAAACGAAGGAGGCCCGGCCGCAATGCCGGGCCTCAGCTAAAACTCAAAAGCGCTGGTCGGTAGGCCGGCGCTTTTTTGTGGGGGTAGGTGCCCGGCAGCTACAAGGCAAGCCATCTACTTTCAACAAGCAGGCGCAGGGTAGTGCGGCCGCGTTAGCGGGTGTGCCAGCCTGCGGGGCCGGGCCGGGATAGTTGGGGCTGCTACCTTTGGGCCCTCATCCCACCCCAAGCCCACCCCATGAAGCAGGCCCTCGAAGAAGCCACTACCCCCGACGTAACCGTGCCGCACCCCCACGCCGACCCCCACGGCATCCGGGATGTGCTGCGGCAGCTCGGTATTAAAGATGAAAACCCCGCCACCTGCACCGGGCGCACCTGGGGGGGGGTAGGCAGCGCAAAGAAGTCTATCGTGTCGCCGGCCGACGGGCAGCCAATCGCCACCGTAGCCGTGGCCACGGTGGCTGATTACGAGGCCGTGGTGACGACTGCGCAACAGGCTTTTCTGAAGTGGCGGCTGGTGCCGGCCCCGCAGCGCGGCGACATCGTGCGCCAGATTGGCCAGGCGCTGCGCCACCACAAAGAAGCGCTGGGCAAGCTGGTGAGCTACGAGATGGGCAAAATATTGCAGGAAGGTCTGGGCGAGGTGCAGGAAATGATTGATATCTGCGACTTTGCGGTGGGCCTGAGCCGGCAACTGCACGGCTTCACGATGCACTCGGAGCGGCCCGCGCACCGCATGTATGACCAGTACCACCCGCTGGGCATCGTGGGCATTATCTCGGCCTTCAACTTCCCGGTGGCGGTGTGGGCCTGGAACGCCATGCTGGCCGCCGTGTGCGGCGACGTCTGCATCTGGAAGCCCTCGGAGAAAACGCCGCTGGCGGCGGTGGCCGTGCATCACCTCATTCAGCAAGTGTTAGCCGATAACGACGTGCCCGAAGGCGTGTTCAACCTCGTGCTGGGCGGGGCCGATGTGGGCCAAGCCATGAGCGCCGACGAGCGCCTACCCCTCGTGTCGGCCACGGGCAGCACCCGCATGGGCCGGGCCGTGGGCGCGGCCGTGGGCCAGCGCCTGGGCCGCGCCCTGCTGGAGCTGGGTGGCAACAACGCCATCATCCTCACGCCGCAGGCCGACCTCGACATGGCCATGCGGGCTATCGTGTTTGGGGCGGTGGGCACGGCCGGGCAGCGCTGCACCACCACGCGCCGGCTCATCATCCACGACAGCATTTATGAGGAGGTGACGCAGCGCCTGCTGGCCGCCTATGCCAAGCTGCCGGTGGGCCACCCGCTGCAAGCCGGCACGCTGGTCGGCCCGCTCATCGACGCCGATGCCGTAACGCTCTTCACCAACGCCCTGGAGGCCGTGCAGCGCGAAGGCGCAACCCTGCTCACCGGCGGCCAGGTGCTGAGCAGCGCCGAGCTGCACGGCGGCCACTACGTGCTGCCCGCCCTGGTGGCGGCCGAAAACCACTACCCTACCGTGCAGGCCGAAACCTTCGCGCCCATCCTTTATTTGTTGAAGTACGGTGGGGGGGTAGGGGAGGCCATTGCTCAGCAAAACGGCGTGAAGCAGGGCCTGTCGTCGGCCATTTTCACCCTCAACCTGCGCGAGGCGGAAGCCTTTTTGGCCGCGCCCGGCTCCGACTGTGGCATTGCCAACGTGAACATCGGCACGAGCGGCGCCGAAATCGGCGGGGCTTTCGGCGGCGAAAAGGAAACCGGGGGGGGTAGGGAATCCGGCTCCGACGCCTGGAAAGTCTATATGCGCCGCCAGACCAATACTGTGAACTACGGCACGGAACTGCCGCTGGCGCAGGGCATTAAGTTCGATATATAAGCTGACGTCTCGGCTTACTACTTGTTAATAAGCATAAGGCAAGGGCCCCGTCTGGATTTCCCGGCGGGGCTTTTTGCTTGCTGGCGGACTTGGGCAGGAGGTAAATAATGCAGCGCCAGGTGAGGCCCCTCTTCATAGCAGAGGTATGTGGCCTGGTTGACCAGCAGCTAGGCCTGAGCCAAGTGCCAGGGCGGAATATCAGCAATAAAAAAAGCCTCTAGCAATGCGCTAGAGGCTTTTTCTGTGGTCGTATAAGGAGTCGAACCTTAAACCTTCTGATTCGTAGTCAGATGCTCTATCCAATTGAGCTATACAACCAGTTCTCCGTGTTGGGAGTGCAAAGGTAGAAAAATATTCTGAAAACCCACAAGATGCCGCCGCTTTTTTTTGCTGTTGCGGGAGAGTTATGGTTGCAAGTTGGTAGTAATCAGGCCAAAATTTAGTTGGTCGCGCCGCGCCGCAACACTCGTTGCAAAGCCCGGTTGAACACCATATAGAGCCCAAACAGCGACGCGACGACCAGGCCCACCAGCACCAGCTTGCTGAGCATGCCCTCGTCGGGGTCGCGCAACAGGGCCAGCACATCCTGCGCCTTGGTGCCGAGCCAGTAAAAAAACAGGCTGCGCGGCAGCATTCCCAGCACCGACGCGGCCAGGAAGCGGCGGCGCGCTACCCCCACTATCGCCAGCACGAAGGTCATGAGGGCAAACGGCAGCACCGGCGAGAGGCGCGTGAGAATGATGAGCGGCCAGCTCTGGGTTTGCAGCTCGGCCAGCACGGCATCGGCCTTGGGGAAGTGGTGCAGCACCGCGCGCAGCTTGCCGTGGTCGAGGCGGCGGGCCAGCTCGTAGCCCAGCGCGGCGGCCAGCGCGTAGGCCGCTACCATGCCCGGCAGCCCCACCCAGCCAAAATAATAGCCAGAAATAATGGCCACGAACGTGGTGGGCGTGAGGGCCAGCGCCATCGTGAGGCCCGCCACCGCGAAGTACAGCAGGCTCAGGCTCAGGCTCAGACTTTGGAGCAGGGTAGGGCGCTCGTAGAGCAGGCCCAGCACAGCCGCCGAGCCCAGCAGCGGCACCGCCAGCAGCAGGCCCATCGTGAGGAAGGTGGAGAAATTCTTTTGAAAAAGCTCGCGTAGAAAGTTCATAGGCTGAGTAAACATACGGCACCGGGCAGGCACGGATGACTCGGTGGCTCGGGCTCCACCAATCGCCCACGGTCCAGGCCGTATTTTTACGTCGCTTTCCTACCCCTCCCCACTAGCCAGTCCGCCCGGTGGGCGCATCCGCGAAATCCGTTAAATCCGTTAAATCTGCGATGAAATTTGCCACCAAAGCCATCCACGCCGGCGTGCACCCCGACCCTACCACCGGGGCCATCATGACGCCCATCTACCAGACCTCGACCTACGCCCAGCGCTCGCCGGGCGACAACAAGGGCTACGAGTATTCGCGCACCCACAACCCCACCCGCACGCAACTGCAAGACGCCCTGGCGGCGCTCGACAACGGCCGGCACGGCCTGGCCTTTGCCTCGGGCATGGCGGCCATCGACTGCGTGCTGCGCCTGCTGAAACCCGGCGACGAGGTGATTTCGACCGACGACCTCTACGGCGGCTCCTACCGCATCATGACCAAGGTGTATGAGCCGCTGGGCATCAAGTGCCACTTCGTGCCAATGGGCGACCTGGCGGCGGTGCGCGCCAAAATCTCGCCCAACACCAAGCTCATCTGGGTCGAAACGCCGACTAACCCGCTGCTCAATATTATTGATATTGCGGGTGTGGCGGCCATCGCGAAGGAGGCCGGCGCGCTGCTGGCCGTCGATAACACGTTCTCTACCCCCTACTTGCAGGAGCCGCTGGCGCTGGGTGCCGACATCGTGGTGTACTCGCTCACCAAGTACATGGCCGGCCATTCCGACGTGGTGATGGGCGCGCTGGTTTTCAATGATGATGCGCTGCTGGAACGGCTCAGCTTTTACCAGAATGCCTGCGGCGGCACGCCTGGCCCGCAAGACTGCTTCCTGGTGCTGCGCGGCCTCAAAACGCTACACCTGCGGATGCAGCGCCACTGCGAAAACGGCCGCGCCATAGCCGAGTATCTGCGCCAGCACCCCAAAGTGGAAAAAGTGTACTGGCCGGGCTTCGAAAACCACCCCAACCACGCCGTGGCCGCCCGCCAGATGCGCGACTTCGGGGGCATGATTTCGTTCGTGCTAAAAGGTGATAAGAAGGAAGAGGCCATCGCGGTGCTCGAAAAATTCCAGCTCTTCACCCTGGCCGAAAGCCTGGGCGGCGTTGAAAGCCTGAGCGGCCATCCCGCCACCATGACCCACGCCAGCATCCCGCCCGAGCAGCGTCGCAAGGCCGGCCTCAGCGACTCGCTCATCCGCCTCAGCGTGGGCGTGGAGGATGCCGAGGATTTGATGGAGGATTTGGCCCAGGCGATAGGGTAGGGGGTAATGACGAGTTACTTGTCCTTAACTCCCTACCTCGCCCTCGGCGACTCCTATACCATCGGCGAGGGTGCCGAACCCGCCGACCGCTGGCCGGTGCAGTTGGCCGCACTCGACCGCGCGCAGGGGGGTAGGCTGGCCGACCCCGATATTATTGCCCGCACCGGCTGGACCACCGCCGAGCTGCAAGAGGCCATCGCGGCCAGCGGCAACCACCGCCCCGACTATGGCCTGGTGTCGCTGCTCATTGGCGTCAATAACCAGTACCGCGGCCAGAGTCTGGAAGCCTACCGCGCCGAATTCCGCGAGTTGTTGGCCACGGCCACTGCCTTTGCGGGCGGGGCCAGCGGCCGGGTGGTAGTGCTCAGCATTCCCGACTGGGGCCAGACGCCCTTCGCCCGCGACCGCGACCGGGCGCAGATTGGCCGCGAGATTGACGACTACAACGCCGTGGCCCAGGCCGAGTGCCAGCGCGCGGGCGTGGCCTTCGTGCCCATCACCGACCTGACCCGCGCCGCCGTTGGCGAAGCTGGCCAGTTCACCAGCGACGGCCTGCACTACACTGGCCCCCAGCTGGCGCGCTGGGCCGCGCGGGCGCTGCCCGTGGTGCGGGGCCTGCTGCAATAAAAAGCGGCCGGCCGCGTCTGCGGGGCCACAAACCCTTTTCATCATGCAGCTACAGCCCCGCCACCTCGGCCATAAATACCTCAACGTGCTGCCCACCAGCGTGAGCCCGCCCTCGGGCTACGGCCACCTGCTGCGGCGCTTTTTATTCGAAAAAAACGAGCGCGAGCCGCGCCAGCCGCTCGGGCCATTTCGGGCCGATGCGGCGGCGCTGGCCGCGCCCGTGCCCGCCGATGCGCTGCGCGTAACCTGGCTGGGCCACAGCACGACGCTTATCGAAATTGATGGCCGCCGCTTCCTCACCGACCCGGTGTGGGCCGAGCGCGCCTCGCCCTCGCAGCTGGTGGGCCCCAAGCGGTTTTTCGCGCCGCCGCTGCCGCTGGCCCAGCTGCCGCCGCTCGATGGCATCATCCTCTCGCACGACCACTACGACCACCTCGACGAGGCCGCCATTCGGGCGCTGGCCCCGCGCGGCGAGCACTTCTATTGCCCCTTGGGAGTGGGGGCGCACCTGCGCCGCTGGGGCGTGGCGGCCGACCGCATCACGGAGGCCACCTGGTGGGATGTTATCGCCCTACCCCCTGGCTTTGAGCTGATTGCCACGCCGGCCCGCCACTTCTCGGGGCGCGGGCTGCTGAACCGCGACAGCACGCTTTGGGCCTCGTGGGTGCTGAAGGGGCCGCGGCACCGCGTGTTTTTTGGCGGCGACTCGGGGCCGTTTGATGAGGCATTCCGGCAGATTGGGGCAGCCTACGGGCCGTTCGATTTGGTGATGCTGGAAATTGGGGCTTCCGACCCCGAGTGGGCCGACATTCACCTCGGCCCTGACGAGGCGCTGGCCGCCCACCGGCTGCTGGGCGGCGGGCCGCTGCTGCCGCTGCACTGGGGCACGTTCAACCTGGCGCTTCATGCCTGGCGGCAGCCGGTGCAGCGCCTCATCGCGGCGGCCGATGTAGCTGTGCCGCTGCTGCTGCCTACCCCCGGCCAGCGCGTTGACGTGGCGGCCGGGCCAGTCAGCTCATTTTGGTGGCTGGCTTAGCGGGTTGATTGCCGAAGAGGGGGGTAGGCCCGGTTTTATGGCTGCCGAAGAGTGAAGAGGCAGTTATAACTGCGGGCAGAATATTTTGGATAAAATGTTGCCCCGGTGAAAATCGTGTGTAATTTGCCCACCTTAAACCTTAGACAAATTAATTCTTTCCCATCTTTTTTGTATGAGAAAAAGCTTATTGACTCCCCTGCTTGCCGTGGTCGCGCTGGCCGCTCACGCCCAAAAAATAACCGTAACGGGCCGCGTACTGAGTGCCGCCGGTGAGGCGCAGCCGGGCGCTACCGTGCTGGAGCGCGGCACTGCCAACGGCACGGCGGCCAACGCCAGCGGCGAGTTTTCGCTGTCGGTGGCTCCCACGGCTACCCTCACTATTTCGGCCATTGGCTTTGCCACCCAGCAGGTAGCCGTGAATGGCCGCACCAACCTGGACGTGCGCCTGGCGGCTTCGGCCACCGACATCGGCGACGTGGTGGTGACCGGCTCGCGGGCCGCCGTGGGCCGCTCCAACGTGCTGACCACCGCGCCGGTGGACGTGATTACGGCCCGCGAAATCCGGGCCTTTGCCCAAACCGACGTGAGCCAGGTGCTGACCTACGCCGCGCCGTCGTTTCAGTCGTCGCGCCAGTCGATTTCGGATGGTACCGACTTTCTGGACCCGGCCAGCCTGCGCGGCCTCGGCCCCGACCAGGTGCTGGTGCTCGTGAACGGTAAGCGCCGCTACAGCCAATCGCTGGTCAACATCAACGGCACCATCGGGCGCGGCTCTGTGGGCACCGACCTCAACACGATTCCCACGGCCAGCATCAAGCGCATTGAGGTGTTGCGCGACGGCGCGGCGGCCCTTTACGGCTCCGATGCCATCGCGGGCGTTATCAACATTCAGCTCAAAGACGACACCACTCGCACCAGCGCCAGCAGCCTCTACGGCCAAACTACGCAGGGCGACGGCAAAACCGAGCAAGTCGATTTCAGCACCGGCATCAACCTCAACAAGCGCGGCTTTCTGGATTTGAGCGGGCAGTTTCTGAACCGCGGCTACACCAACCGCTCGTTTGCTGATACTGCGCCGCTCATGTACCTGGGCGGCAATGGCGGTAATTACCCCGCTTCGGCCACCACCGAGCAGAGCCGCCGCGACCTCAAGGCGCAGGACGATGCGCTGGTGGCTCAAAACGGCTTCGACCGGCGCGATATCCGGGTGGGCCAGTCCTCCTCGCGCAACTTCGGGGGGATGTTCAACGGGGCTTATCGCGTGGGCATGGGTGTTGAACTGTATTTTTTCGGCGGGGCTTCGTACCGCACGGGCCGCGGGCCGGGCTTCAACCGCTTGCCCAACCAGCCCACCCAAAGCGACCTGAGCTTGTTTCCGAACGGCTTTCTGCCGTTTATCAACACCGTTATCACTGACCAGTCGGGCACCCTGGGCGCGCGTAAAAACGTGGGCGGCTTTGCCGTGGACCTGAGCAACACCTTTGGCCGCAACAACCTGGAATTCAACATTGATGGCACTGTCAATGCGGCGCTACCGCAGCTGCCCGGCCTGGTGAACCCCACCAGTTTTTACGCCGGCCGCCTGGCCTTTATGCAGAATACGACCAACCTGGGCGTGTCGCGCCACTACACGGAGGTAGGGCCGCTGGCTACGCTCAACGTGGCGGCCGGCGGCGAGTTTCGGGTGGATAACTACCTGATTAGCAAGGGAGAATATGCTTCGTACTTCGGGGCGATAGGCGGCCGCACGGCCAGCAACGGCTCGCCGGCCGCCGCCGGCTCGCAGGTGTTTCCGGGCTACCAGCCCAGCAACGAGCTGAACAAGACGCGCACCAACGCGGCAGGCTACCTCGACCTCGAAAGCGACATTACCGAAAAGCTGCTCGTGCATTTGGCGGGCCGCGCTGAAAACTACAGCGACTTTGGCGGCAACGTGAGTGGCCAGGCCGGCGCTCGTTACAGCCTCATTGAGGGGCTGGCATTGCGCGGCTCCATTGGTAGCGGCTTCCGGGCTCCTTCGCTTCAGCAGCGGTATTTCAACAATACGAGCACGCAGTTTGTGAGCGGGCTGCCGCAGCAAGTGCTCACCGTGAACAACGATAGCCCCATTGTGCGCAACGGCTTTGGCGGCTCCGGCCAGCAGGGCTTTGGCGTGGAGCCGCTCCGGCAGGAAAAATCGAAGAACTATGGCCTGGGCCTCACGGCCACCGTGGCGCGCCAGCTCACCCTGACCGTGGATGCTTACCAGATTGACATCCGCGACCGTATCGTGCTCTCCTCGTCGTTCACGCGGGCCAATCCGTTGGTAGCCACTATTCTGGGAACTTTGCCCGTGAGCCAGGTGCAGTTTTTTGCCAATGCGGTGAATACCCGCACCCGCGGCCTCGACGTGGTGGCCAATGAGCGCATTCCGCTGGGCCCCGACAGCCGCCTGCTGCTCACGGCCGCCGCCAACTTCAACAGCACCGAGGTAACGAGCTTCAACTCCTCGTCTTCGACCATCAACAACGACCAGACGCCCGGCGTCAACAACCTGCAGAACCGCCTCTTCGACCGCTCGCAGCGCACGCGCCTGGAACACGGCAACCCGCGCAGCAAAATCAACTTGGCGGCCGCCTACACCATAGGCAAGTTTGGGATAGAGGCCCGCTCGGTGCGCTTTGGCGAGATTCAAACCGCCGATGCCGACCCGACCCGTGCCAACCTCGACCAGACGTTCTCGGCCAAGTGGATTACCGACCTCACCGTGAGCGTGCAGCTGGCTAAGCAGTTGGGCTTAGTATTCGGGGTCAATAACTTGTTCAATGTGTACCCCGACAAAATCTACGTGGACCCGCGCAACAACCCTAATAACTTCTCCACCGACCCCGCCACGAGCTTCAACTCCTCGCTCGACAACTCCAACCGCGGCCGCTTCCTGTACAGCGCCAACCAGTTTGGCTTCAATGGCGCGTACTATTTCGGCCGGTTGAATATCACGCTGTAAGCCTAGCTTTCGGTCATAAAAAAGTCCGCGCTGCCCCAGGCAGCGCGGACTTTTTTGCGTGCGCAATATACTAATAGCCAGCGCGAAGCAGCCGGGCCAGCGGCCGGCCATCGGCACCGCGCGCCACGTAGAGGCCGGCCGGCAGGGTAGGGGTAGGCTGCCACTGCACGCGGCCATCGGCCCCGGCCTGGAGCCGCGCCACCACGCGCCCCAGCTCATCCACAATGGTAACGGCCTGGCCCCCGGCCGCCGCCTGAAACTGCACCTGCTCGCGAAACGGCATCGGAAAGGCTGCCCCGTTGGCGGGGGGTAGGGCCGGGTGGTCGGCCAGCGCTGTGCCCGGCGCTGAAACTAAGAACGAGAACGTCTGCTCCTCGCTGGCATTGAGCGGGCAGCCATTGTCAAAAACGGCCACGGTGGCGGTGTAGCGGCCCGGCGGCAGCGTAGCCGGCACCTGCCAGGTCAGGCGCGCCTGCGTCGCCCCGAGGGTAATGAGGCTGAGGCCCGGCACCACGGCGGTGGCATCGGTGCTGAAGCGCAGCGACTGGCCCGCGTCGGGGTCGGCGGCGCTGAGCGTGAGGCTGACCGCCTGCACCGGCACCACCTGGCTGGGAGATTGCGGGGCGCCATTCCCCAGCGTGAAGCCGGTGAACATCGGCGGACTATTGACGGAGGTATAGGCCACATACGTGACGTCGCGCATGACATAGCCGATTGGCTGCCAGGTGCCATTGAGGCGGCGATACTCGTTCACGCGGGCTGCCATTATATAAAGCCCTTGCTGCACGTTGCCGGCCGGAGCCGTGAGGGCTCCGGTGGCCGCGTTAAGCTGAAACTGCCCCGGTATGAAGTTCCCTACATCCACACCGCATAAATTGAGCGGCTGCACCGACGACTGCGACGTGGTGAAACTATACACTAGCGAGTCGCCGTCGATATTAAACGTGCTGAAGCTGTAACGCTGCGCCGAATTGCCGCAGATATAGGGTAGCAGGTTGGTCTCAAACCGGGGCGAGTTGTTTTGCGCCACCAGCGCATTATCCAGAAACGCGCTGAGGTAAAGCGTCTGGTTGACAGAGTTAGTGATGTTTCGGATAACAGACGACCGGTTTTCGGTATGCACGCTCAGGGTCCACTGACCGCGGGGCAGGTCCACGTCCGTCTCGAAAAAGTTGATATCGTAGACGCGCGAGGATGAGAGTAGCGGGCAGTTGGGGGCCGCATAGGGCACCACCTGCCCGCGGCGAATCGTCACGGTGAAGTAGTCGGCGGCCGTCGCGTTGCAGCCGCCCCGGTTGCATGTGAGGTCTATCATGTCTTGCTGCACGGCGCTCACTGCATCCCGAAACAAGCGCACCGTGACGTGGTAGCGCGGCACGCCGGCCGTGGTGCTGGCCACCGGCGCGTAGGCAATGTCACCGCCAATAATGTGCGTGGCGTGCGCGGCCCGCAGCCCGCCTACCCCCATCAGCAGCGCCAATAACCAGCGGAAGCGAAGTTGTGTGAACATAGCCAAGTAGTAAAATGGTGAGAATCAGCCGACCGAATTACCCAAATATCGGCTACTAAGTAGCCGGCGCTAATTAGATTATGTTAAATTTGGAGAAATTTATCTTCCATAAATTTCCTACTTGTGCTAAGCAACGATTAACTGCATAGAACAGGGTATCTTTCGTATGATAATCAGCTGGGTCAAGCTGTTCTTTTTTTAATTTGCGCCAAAGCGTTTCCGCCAGATTCAAGTGCGGTGAATACGTAGGTAAGTAAAATAGGTACAAGCCTCGTTCTTCCCAAAAGGGTAGTTGCTGTTGGATAAGCTGGGCTTTGTGCATACTTGCATTATCCAATACAATGAACGTTGGCTTTTTAAGTCTAAAGGATAGCTCTTCTAATTGCGTAAATATGAACTGTGCGTTAATATTCTTTTCGGTCATTACCCACTGCGTTTCATTGCGTCGGTTGATGAGTCCCCAGCTATTTATTTTATAGCCCTTCTCAACACCTGTTGAAACCACTTCTCCCGGAAATTGCCAGCCGTAAGGAACATAACCCGTACTACAAACATGACTTTCATCTCCGTACACTAAGTCCACAAAACCTTGCTCGTAAAGATTCTCTAGTTCAGCCAGTTGCTCTTTTTTTAGCGCGTATATCTCCGGGCAGGGTTCCCCTTTGCACCGTTTCCTTATGCGTTTATATCGTCCGCCAAGACTTTTAAAAAAGCTTTGCATGTGCGTAGACTAACCGACTTGTTCGTTTCCTGTTCCCATTCCGCTTTGGCCGTTTGGGTACGTTGTCTGTTTGCTTTAATAGCTTCTAAAATAGATTCTTTATCTGTCTCAACAGCTAAGAGGGCTTTGCGCCCGCGTCCAGGCTTTGTTTTCAGCCCGTCAATACCTGCCTCTTTATAACGTTTTGTCCATGCATTCACACTCACATAAGTCATCGCCGTAAACTTACCTACTTCCTCCGAAGTAAGGCCCATCGCTTTTAGCAAAATTACTTCGCATCTGGTTCGAAAACAGGGTGTTTTTCCCGTTCTTGCGCCTTGTTCCAATACTGATTTAGCGGATTCACTCAATAAGGGGGTGTTGACTCTTGACATGGTGCAAAACTAATCAACGTAACATAAACTATTTACTGCCGAGTACTTATTCACCAAGTTGCAAGAGGTAGGGCTGGCTTATTTGCCAGTTGGCGCGCCGGCCGCACTGTTGCCGTCCAATATTTGAAACAGCTCGTCTAGTTTGGGCGTGAGAATGATTTCGGTGCGGCGGTTCAGCGCCTTGTCCTGGGGCGTGTCGTTGGCGGCCACGGGCACGTATTGCGAGCGGCCCGAGGCCGTGATGCGGCTGGGCTCGACGCCGGCTGCCGTGAGCAGGCGCGCGATGTCGGTGGCGCGCAGGGCGCTCAGGTCCCAGTTGTCCTTGGCCCCGTTCACCACGCCGCGCACGGGCACGTCGTCGGTGTGGCCTTCCACCACCACGTTCACATCGCGTTGCTCTTGTAGCACGGTGGCCAGCTGTTTCAGCGCCTCCTGGCCTTTGGGGTCCACCTTAGTCGCGCCCGATTTGAAGAGCAATTGCTCAGACAGCGACACGTACACCTTGCCATTCTTGATGTTCACGGCCAGGTCCTTCGAGTTGAAGCTGAGCAGCGCGCTGCTCACGCGGGCCTTGAGGTCGTTCACGGCCTTGTCCTTGTCGGCCAGCTTTTGGGTGAGGTCGGCCAGCTTGGCTTCGCGGGCGGCGAGGTCGGCCTTGGTTTTTTGCAGGCTCACGTCGAGCTGGCCCAGCTCGCCCTCGCGGGTGGCCAGGTCTTTGGCCAGCTTGCCATAGTCGGCGTTGCGGTCGGCCAGAGCGCGGTCACTGTTTTTGAGCAACTTATCGTAGGTATCGGTGAGCTGGGCGTAGAGGGTGCGGGTGCGGCGCAGGGCGTTGCCGGTCTGGGTCGAGTCGGCCACGAGGCGCTTCTGGTCGAGGCGCAGCTCGGCGAGGACGTCGGTGGCTTTTTGCAGGTCGGCCTTGGTTTGGCGCAGCTGGCCCTGGGTGGCGGTCAGGCTCTGGGCGTCGCGCTGCTGCTGGGCTTCGAGGTCCTGGTAGCGCTTGGCCGTGACGCAGCTGGTGAGCGAAGCCGCGCCGCCCGCCAGCAAGGCCAGGCTGAAGAGGGGGTAGGAAAGAAAATTTTTCAAGCAGAAAAAAGCCGTAA
Source organism: Hymenobacter psoromatis (assembly GCA_001596155.1). Classification (NCBI taxonomy): domain Bacteria; kingdom Pseudomonadati; phylum Bacteroidota; class Cytophagia; order Cytophagales; family Hymenobacteraceae; genus Hymenobacter; species Hymenobacter psoromatis. Next base: position 4,065,181 of record CP014771.1, read on the forward strand.
CCGGCCGGCTGAGTGAGGAATGGCCCAAGTTACGGCCGCGCTGCCCTTGCCCGGCGTAGCCCCAATAGCAGGGGGTAGGGCCGGCCGGGCCGGCGAGGCCAGCGCCGCCTTACCCCCCGGTCGGGGGCCGATGGTAACTATCGCGTAATTTTGCCCGTCCGCGGCGCGCCTCCACAAAAGCCCGGCTTACTGGCTGGCTAGCAGTCCTCGCCGCGCCTATTATTTGTCATCTCTCTAGTACCCACCAGTATGGCTTGGTTCAAGCGCCAGGAAAAGGGCATTATCACCCCCACCGAGCAAAAAAAAGAAACGCCCGACGGCCTGTGGTATAAGTGCCCCGAGTGCAAAACCGTGGCCACGATGGCCGAGCACAAGCGCCTGCACTACGTGTGCGCCAACTGCGGCCACCACGACCGCATCGAGGCGAGCGCCTATTTTGAGCTGCTCTTCGACGGCGGCGAGTTTACGGAGCTGGATGCCAACCTGACCTCCGGCGACCCGCTGCACTTTGTCGATACCAAGGCCTACCCCCAGCGGGTGCAGGCAACCGAGAAAAACACTGGCCTCAAGGATGCCGTGCGCACGGCCCACGGCCTCAGCGCCGGCCAGCCGCTGGTGATTGCTGCAATGGATTTTCGCTTTATTGGCGGCTCAATGGGCTCGGTGGTAGGCGAAAAAATTGCCCGCGCCATCGACTACGCCCGCCAAAACCGGGTGCCGTTTCTCATGATTTCGCGCTCGGGCGGTGCCCGCATGATGGAGGCCGGCTACTCGCTCATGCAAATGGCCAAAACCTCGGCCCGACTGGCGCTGCTCGCCGAAGCCAAGGTGCCCTATATCAGCCTGCTTACTGACCCCACCACGGGCGGCGTCACGGCCTCGTTTGCCATGCTCGGCGACTTCAACATTGCCGAGCCGGGTGCGCTCATCGGCTTCGCCGGCCCGCGCGTCATTAAGGAGACAATCGGCAAGGATTTGCCCAAGGGCTTCCAGAGCGCGGAGTTTGTGTTAGAGCATGGTTTTCTGGACTTTATCGTGGACCGCCGCGAGCTCAAGCAGCGCCTGGCCGACCTGCTGGGCATGGTAGGAAAAGAGGGGGGTAGGGGATAAGCCCGGCCGCCATTGACCCCGAATGGCCACTGCCGCCAGCGCATTGCCCCGAAAATAAACGAACCCACACCGATAACCAGTGCGGGTTTTTGCGTATAAGCCCGAGGTATCATCACCAAACTTTCATTCACAACTCAAAATTATGACTACTACTAAGTCCTTTTTAGCCGTGCTGCTGGCATTTGTTATGCTGCTCAGCTCGTGCGCTTCCTCGCGGCCGGCCAACGGAAACCTGTCTGACAATAATGGCACCGGCGTGCGCAAAGACGGCATGAACAAAACCACCAAAGGCGGACTGCTGGGGGCCGGCGGCGGTGCCGCCGTCGGCGCGCTGGTGGGCGGCCTCTTCGGTGGGGGTAAGGGCACGGCCATTGGGGCCATCCTGGGGGCAGCCGCTGGCGGCACCACGGGCGCGCTCATCGGCCGCAAAATGGACAAGCAAGCCGCTGAATTGCAGCGCAATATGGCGGGTGCCAAAGTGGAGCGCGTGGGCGAAGGCATCAAAATCACCTTCGACTCGGGCATTTTGTTCGATACGAACTCGGCCGCGCTGCGGGCGGCTTCTACTGCTGATATTGACAAGCTCGCCACTACCCTCAAAGAGTATCCCGACACCAACATTTTGGTCGAAGGCCACACCGATAACACTGGTACCGACGCCATCAACCAGCCGCTGAGCGAGAACCGCGCGCAGTCGGTATCCAGTGCCCTCACGACGGACGGGGTAGCTGGCTCGCGCATTACCACCAAAGGCTACGGCTCGTCGCAGCCCGTGGCCGACAACTCGACCGAGGCCGGCAAGCAGGCCAACCGCCGCGTCGAAATCGCCATCTTCGCCAACGACAAGATGAAGAAGGCCGCCGAGAACGGCACGCTCTAATTCCCAGAAGCAGCGTCCAAGCTATGAAGCCCGAAGCGATTATGCTTCGGGCTTTTTTTGTGCATGGCGAATAACCCGGCCAGAATATTTTGCGTTAAAACCGACGCTCTCCAGCAGCCGTGTTTTCCCATTTTATTAAGCACTTTTATATGAAATTCTTTCCAAAACTTTTCGCCATACTACTGGCTTTATTCATGCTGGCAGGCACCGTGGCTCAGGCCCAGGACAAGCCTAAGGGCTGGAGCCGCAAGGCCAAAGGTGCTGCCATCGGCGGTGGGAGCGGGGCCGTAGTGGGCGGCCTGCTGGGTGGCGGTAAGGGTGCCGTAATAGGCGCTGCCGCCGGCGTAGTAAGTGGCGGCCTCATTGGCCGTAATCAGGACAAGAAGAAGGACCCGGCCTGCTACAACCGCTACCACAAAAAGTAGCCGGCGTCAGAGTAGGCTGTTGGCTGCCAACAGAAAATTAGGAAGAGCCCGGCCGCGCGCCGGGCTTTTTTATAGCTCTTCGCGAGCCAAGGGGGGTAGGAGTGGCAACTGCCGGAGTTTGGCAAGGTGGTTGTAAATGCCGAACTTGCCGCCACGTTGCTATAATGCCTGACGCGGCCGTTTATTTTTTTTATTTTTTCAATTCATGAAAACCCTCAAACTCTCGTTCTCCTATCTACTGGCCGTGCTGCTCCTGTTCGGCCATTTCGCGCAGGCGCAGTCAACTACCGTTACTACCGACAAGCCCGCCGGCATGAGCAAAACCCTGAAGGGTGGCATCCTGGGCGGCCTGGGCGGCGCGGCGGGCGGTGCCATTCTGGGTCGCGTTATCGGCGGCAAGTCGGGCACGGCGAAAGGGGCGATTCTTGGCGCGGCCGTGGGTGGCGCGGGCGGGGCGCTCATCGGCCGCCGCATGGATAAGCAGGCCGCCGAACTGCGCCGCGACCTCGACGGTGCCACCGTGGAGCGCGTGGGCGAAGGCATCAAAATCACGTTTGCCTCGGGCATCCTGTTTGGCAGCAACTCTTCGAGCCTGACTTCCGCCGCTGCCGGCAACATCGACGAGTTGGCTACTACCCTCCAGAAATACGCCGATACTAACATCACGATTGATGGCCACACCGACTCGTCGGGTAGCAATGCCATCAACCAGCCCCTGAGCCAGCGCCGCGCCCAGGCCGTGGCCAACGAGCTGACCGCTAAAGGCGTGGACAACAGCCGCATCAAGGCTACTGGCTACGGCTCGTCGCAGCCCGTGGGCGATAATGCCACTGCCGCCGGCAAAGCTGCCAACCGCCGCGTGGAAGTAGCCATCTTCGCCAACGAGAAGATGCAGAAAGCCGCCAAGCGTGGCCAACTGTAATAGCTGAACCACGGATTCGATGAATTTTTTGAATTACTCGAATTTTGTAGGCGACCGCCCTTAGCCAGGTCGTGTTTAGCGCATAAATCAATTAGCAAAAAAGCCGCCTAAAAGGCGGCTTTTTTCGTTAGGAAGAATCGCCTACAAAATCCGAGTAATTCAAAAAATTCATCGAATCCGTGGTTCAGACAACTTCTCCGCCCCTGGCCAAAGCCCTGGCCGACCATACTATCCTGGATGAGTTTTATGGCCGGGTGCCACCGGCCCCGCGCCGCACGCCCATGCGTGAGCTGATTTCTACCCTGCTCTCGCACCGCACTACCCACGCCGACGAAGAGCTGGCCTACGACCGCATGCTCGAAGCTTTTGGCGACTGGGAAGGTATGTTGCACGCGCCGCTCGACGGCCTTATTCACGCCATTCGCACCACGCGCTGGCCAGCCACGCAGGCCCCGCGCATCCAGGATATTCTGGGGCGCATCAAAGTGGAAACGGGGGGTAGCTTTTCGCTCGATTTCCTGGCCGACTGGCCCACTGAGCGCGGCATGCAGTGGCTCACCGATATGCCCGGCATCGGCCTCAAAACTGCCTCGCTGGTGCTGCTCTTCAACTTTCGCAAGCCCGTGCTGCCCGTCGATGCCCACGTGCACCGCGTGATGCAGCGCCTGGGCGTGCTCGGCCCCAAAGTGTCGGTGGAGAAGGCGCATAGCGTGCTGCTCGACTTGCTCAAGCCCGAGCTCGACCCCGAAGGCCTGTTCAATTTTCACAAGCACAACTACTGGCACGGGCAGCAAATCTGCTTTTTTCAGAAGCCGAACTGCGCACGCTGCCCGCTCAAGAGCTTCTGCGATTATTACGATGAGCACTTTGGCGCGCCTACCCCCGCCGCCTTGGCCGAAACGCCCGCGCACTGGGATGCCGCCGTCTGGGGCAAGCTGCCGCATTAAATAGGTAGGGTGCGGGGCTTGCCCCCGCCCGTCGTTGAACAACTCGTACTGGGTTCGTTCAACGACGGGCGGGGGCAAGCCCCGCACCCTACCTTTATAGTATGCGCCTTGTCAAGCACCCGGTTCTCTGCAACTACTACGTCACGTACCGCTGCAATGCGAAGTGCTCCTTCTGTGACATCTGGGAAAAACCCTCGCCCTACATCACGCTAACCGACGTAGAAGCCAACCTGCGCGACCTCAAGCGGCTGGGTGTCAACGTCATTGACTTCACTGGTGGCGAACCGCTGCTGCACCGGCAGCTACCCGAGTTTCTGGCGCTGGCCCGGCAGCTGGGCTTCATCACCACCGTTACTACCAACGGCCTGCTCTACCCCAAAAATGCCGAACGGCTGCGCGGGCTGGTCGATATGCTGCATTTTTCGCTCGATAGCATCGACCGTGCCACCCACGACCGCAGCCGGGGGGTAGCGTGCTACGACTTCGTGCTCGAAAGCATTCGCGTGGCCAAAGCGCTGGGTGAGCGGCCCGATATCCTGTTTACCGTGTTTCGCCACAACCTGGCCGACCTGGAGGCTGTGTACCGCGAAATAACCCAGCCCAACGGCTTGGTGCTCATCCTAAACCCCGCTTTCGAATACGGCGAGGTCGAAACCGGCGAGCAGCTGACCGAGGCCGAGCTAGACTTCCTCTCGGCCTTCGGCAAGCGCCGGGGCGTGTACCTCAACGAGGGCTTTATCGCGTTGCGCCGCGACGGCGGCAACCACGTGGCCGCGCCCGTGTGCCGGGCCGCCAGCACCACGCTCGTCATCTCGCCTAGCAACGAGCTGGTGCTGCCCTGCTACCACCTCGGCGAGCAAAAATTCCCCATCAACGGCCGGCTCTTCGACCTCTACCAGGCCCCTGAGACCCAGCGCCTCGCCGCCCTCGAAGGCCGCCTACCCCCCTGCGAAGGCTGCACCATCAATTGCTATATGCAGCCCAGCTTCGCGGTCGAAACCAGCAAATACTTCTGGCAGGCGCTGCCCAGCACGCTGAAATATAACTGGGAAAAAGGCACCTGGAAGCGCCTGCTGAGCGTTTAGTCCTCCACCTCTCGTTGCGAACCACGAATGCGCAGTTTACTCAGTATCCGCTGGATAGCCTCCGGCTGTTGCGTGCCGATAAGTAGAGGCTCGCCGCTGACAAGGATTAGCTGCATGCCTTGGTGGCCCCAGGCAGTATAGGCACCACTTTCCCCTTCAAACGTGCGCATGCCCCAGCCGCCATATTCGCGTAGGGGCGCATAGGTACGTAGGTAAGCCTGCCGCACCTGGGCCCAGGGTGTAAAGCGCCACTCGCTTTGCATCGGAGCAAAGCGTACTCGCACACCATCGGTCGCCAGTTGGGTGTGTAGCTTCGTAAACCATAGCATCAGACCCGAAAGTGTGGTAACCAGGACCAGCATACCGACAATTTCTAGCCAGCTATGCCGGGTATCGACCCCGAGGGCTACCCCCAAGATGATGGCCGGCGCCAGCAGTGCCAGGCCCCACCAATGCCGCAGCAGCGGCTGGCACTCCGTGAAAAGTAGTGGTGCCGGGGGGCAAGGCTGGGCATGAGCTAAAGATAGCAGTGGGCCATACATTTGGGGATTCACCTACCCCCACTTTTATGCCTGCCCTCATCCTCCCCGTGCACGGTATCACGCCTATTATTGGCCCCGATTGTTTTATCGCCGACAATGCCACTATCGTGGGCGATGTGGTGCTGGGTAGGGCCTGCACCGTGTGGTTTACGGCCGTGATTCGAGGCGACGTGAACCGCATCCGCATCGGCGACGCGACCAACGTGCAGGATGGTGCCGTGCTGCACTGCACCTTCGAAAAAGCCGCGCTCACCATCGGCTCGCGCGTGAGCATTGGCCACCGCGCGCTGGTGCACGGCTGCACCGTGCACGACGACGTGCTCATCGGCATGGGTGCCATCGTGATGGACCACGCTGTGGTAGGCGCGGGCTGCCTCATCGCGGCCGGGGCCGTGGTTCTTGAAAACACCATCTGCGAGCCCGGCTACCTCTACGCCGGTGTGCCCGCCAAAAAGATTAAGCCCGTGAGCGCCGCCCAGGCCGAGGGTCTGCGCCGCACGGCAGCCAACTACCAGCGCTACGCCAGCTGGTTTGAGACGGAATAAATAGGACAATTAGATTATAAAATGTTTTTTAGCAAAATAAATGCTTTATAAGGGAAGCTGGGGTAGGAAATAACGAATGTTTGGCAATAGTTTTGCGGCCGAGTTCACTTTCTTCACTTTTCTTTTACTTTTCAAGTACGCTAGTTAAAGCTATGCCCTTTAGGGCAAGACTTTAGTTGCTACTCACTTTTGCCGGTCTTGTTCAGGCAAGGCTGTTTAATTTTTGATTGTCAGTTAGTTACTGCTATTTGCTCAATGACCGACGCCAGCGTTTAGCCAGCAGAATTTCATTCTAAAGCGACCCACTTTCAGTGGCTTCTTTCAGTCGGCTTTAGCCGAAACCGCCGAATTCCATTCGCTTTCAAACCTATGGACTTACAGTCCATAGTCGTTTAGTTCTTCTCCTTATGAGAAAAACTTACCGTTTGCTGTTAGCCCTAGTGGTTGCGGCTACTTCGTTGTCTTCGTGCAGCCGTTCGAGCTACTCTTTCAACACAAATTCGCCAGCCTATCTAGGTTCAGAGTCGGTGCATGTAGCAACCTCAGCTGCTCCCCAAGCTGTTGAAAAGGAAGTTGCTGCCATTTCAACCGAAGCCCAACTGCCTGCTACTGTGGCAACTCCGGTAGCTCATGTTGCCCGGGCTCACCGGGCAGCAATGGCTCCGCTAGCTCATGCTAGTGCTGCTGCATCTATTGTTACCAACCAACCAGTTGCAACAGGTAAGTTTGACCGCAAAGCTTTCAAGCACGAGTTGAAGCGCCAATTGGCCGCGGCTCCTAAAGACATATCAGCCGAAGGAAAAAGCCAGCTAGTAGCTGTGATATTGTGCTTTTTCTTGGGTGGGCTAGGTATCCACGACTTCTACATGGGCTATGTAGGTAAAGGCATTCTGCAAATTATTCTGTCACTCCTCATTGTTGGTTTCATTCTCGTAATCATCGACTTTATTCGCCTGCTAACGGGCAGCCTGAAGCCGAAGGATGGTGACTGGGGTACCAAGCTCTAAGAAGCCTTCGATAAAGAAAATAAAAATGCCCTTCTGTAATCAGAAGGGCATTTTTTGTATGCCTGTAAGCAGGGGCAGGATAGCGCCTACCCCCCTAGTATCAGGTCTGCGTTGGCGGTGGCGGGCGTGAGCACCCGCAGCTGCACCAGCTCCACCACGCGGCGGGCGCGGCTCAGCACCCGAAACTCGTAGGGCTCCAGCACGGCCACGTCACCTACCTCCGGGATGTTGCCGTAGAGCACGTTGAGCAGGCCGCCCACGGTTTCGTAGTCATCGCCCTCGGGGAGGGGGTAGGGCAGGTACTCGTTGGCATCAGAAATGGCCGTGGAGGTATTCACGCGGTACTCGGTTTCGGATATCTTCTCCACCACCGGCACCTCGTTGTCATACTCATCCTGGATTTCGCCCACCAGCTCCTCCATAATATCCTCGATGGTGACAATGCCCGACACGCCGCCAAACTCGTCGCTCACAATGGCCATCACCAAATGCTTGCGCTGAAACTGGCGCAGCAGCCGGTTGATTTTCTTGGTTTCAGGCACGAAGTAGGCCGGGCGCATAATGCGGGCCAGCTCGACCGGTTGCTGCTGCCGAATGAGGGGTAGTAAGTCCTTGACGTAGAGCACGCCCACGATATTATCGATGTTGCCCTCATACACCGGCAGGCGCGAGTAGCCTTCGCTGAACACCGTTTCGAGCAGTTGCTCTTCCGACATATTCACTTCCAGCGCGGCGAGCTTGGTGCGGGGCACCATAATCTGCTTCACCATGCGGTCGTTGAACTGAAAAACGTTCTCTATCAGCTCGTGCTCCGAGTCCTGAATTTCGCCGCTTTCCTTGCTTTGGTCAATCAGCAGGCGCAGCTCGTCGGAGGTGTGCGCCTCGTTGCCGTGCACGTTGCTGATGCCAAACGCCCCAAGCAGCAGGTTGCTGGCCTTCGATAAAAACCAGGTTAGCGGGATGGTAGCCAGGTAAAAGGCGCGCAACGGCAGCACCAGCGCCAGGCTCACGGCCTCGGGCCGCTGAATGGCCAATGCCTTCGGGAACAACTCGCCGAAGAGCACGTGCAGAAACGTCAGGATAATCAACCCCACTGCCACCGAAATGCTGTGGGCCGTGACGGGGTTGATGGCCAGACCGAGGTGGGGTAGGAAATCCAGAATCAGCTCCGTAAAGAGCTCTTCGCCTACGGCACCCAGCAGCAGTGACGCAATGGTGACCCCAAGCTGCGTGGCCGAAAGGTAATCGTAGAGTCGCCGCACCACGCTCAACGCCTGCTCGGCTAGTCGGCTGCCTTCTTTGGCCTTTATTTCGAGCTGCGAGAACCGAACCCGGATGAGGGAAAACTCTGCCGCGACGAAAAAGGCGTTTATTAAAACCAGGAAGAGAGTAAGGAGTATTTTTAAGCCCATGTGTTTGGCTCGCCAGCAACACAGCCGGTCAGGGAAGCCTTCATGCTACAAAAGTACGCACACCGGCAGAGTGGGTTGGCGATAGCTACCTATTTACTATAGATTGCGGCCGGTCGCGGCCCCTATCGCCGGGGTCTTAAACGACTAAGAGGCGCCTTTTCCGAAGAAAAATCGCCTCTTAGCTTTTGCTGTAGCGGAAGGACTTGAACCTCCACGAAGTGGTTAGCCAATGGCTTCGAAAAGCAACTGATTTGTCCCAGTGTCTTCACCCCCGAGATAGGAGGGCGTGTCTGCCAGTTTCACCACACTACAAGTTAGTTAACTAAACGCCGCTTGCGTCCACTGAGGTCAAAGATAGCGGTAACAGAACTTGCAGTCCTAACAATTATTATTAAATTTATAAAAATCCGGTATAAGTAATATTTTCATCCTCGCCTTGCTGAAAAATGCCTCTTGTTTTCATGCCGCACGTGCATAGACAACCGCGTAGCAGCAGATAAGTGCCGAGCAGGGTAACAAAAAAACCTCCCGACCAGGGCCGGGAGGTTTCTGGAAATGCGCTCTACATGTGAGCTACATTTTGGCTTTAACGGTTTTGGTCGTAGTCTTATTGGTTTTGTAGCGCATATCGGGCGTGCCGTCGGCTTTCATCGGGCCGGCAGTATGCATGGTAGTCGTTCTGTTGGCCTTGTAGCGCATGTCGGGCGTGCCGTCGGCCTTCATTTTGGTTGAGGTCGTCGTCGTCGTGCGGGCAGCCGGCGCGGACGACATTTTAGTCGTCGTCATCTTGCTTGAGCTGCTACTCATAGTGCTGGTTGCCGGGGCCGTTTGGGCCTGGGCCGCGAAACTGCCTGCTACCAGCAGGGCGGTAAGGAAACTGAGAAAGCGCTTCATGGAGTAAAATAGAAAATGGGTGGAGAAAAACGCTGCCGTACCAGGCAGAAAATGTGCCGAAATATAAGGTGTTTACTGATAAAAAAGCACCTGCTTAACGAGGTAATATGGCTGCGCTAACTAATTCACTACAAATAGCATACCGTATAATATTATGCATTCAAAATTTCATGAAAAACTCATTTAAAAGCTGTGTAAAATCAGTAGCATTATTATCTGAAAAAATGAGGAATATCATGGGAGCAAAAGCAAGTCAGCCCTTTCTTTGTCGCACAACTTTTCTCCGGCACCATGAAGAAACACCTACTCCTAAGCCTGTTTGTGATGAGCCTGTGCGGCACCGCCGAGCTCCAGGCCGCTCCCTCCCGCTTGCCCGCTACCGTTACCAGGGCCAATCCCGACCGCTTGCAGCGGACTATGCGCCGGCTGCATCGCCAAGCGCAGGCGCGCGCGCGCAAAAACCGCCACCGGTAAAAAATCGGCTACGGATTAGCCAACCAAAAGCCCCGCACCAACTAAGGTGCGGGGCTTTTGGTAATTAAGGTAGTTGGTAGCTAAGCGGTTACTTGGGCTTCCAGCTTTTGGGCCAGCACGTGCTTAGGCACGGCACCTACTTGCTTATCCACAATCTGGCCGTTCTTGAAAACCAGCAGAGTAGGGATGCTGCGGATGCCAAACTTCATGGAAGTCTGGGGATTAGCGTCCACATCTACTTTGCCAACGATGACTTTGCCTTCATATTCGCCGGCCAGCTCTTCCACTACGGGGCCTACCATGCGGCAGGGGCCGCACCACTCCGCCCAAAAATCCACGAGTACCGGCTTGTCCGAGTTGATAATCTCCTCGAAGTTGGCGTCGGTTATTTCAATTGCTTTGTGCGCCATGACGCTAGGGGTTAAAATGAAAAAATCGTCCGGCGTATACGGCCGATGAGGCCGCAAGGTAGCGGAGTTAGGCTAAAACAAGCGGGGTAGGGGAAAGTTCAGCCGGTGTTTGGGCGGGCTACAGCAGCGAACACACGTCCAACTCAAACTCCTTCATCTTGTCGATAAACGTCTTGGGCTCAATCTGAAAGCGGCGCGAAAACATATCCACCGCCAGCCGCTCGTGGGGCTCCACGAACTGAATTTCCAGGCGCTTCGAGCCCTTGGCGTGCTCAATGGCTTCCTGCAAGCGGTCAATCATGGGGCCGGTCACGGTGCGCAGGTCCAGCTTCACGCGCACGCCCTTGCTAAGCTTATCGGCCACGTTGGCGAGCTGCTCCATCGTCTTGATTTTTAATTCCCACTGGTCCTGGGTGCCGTAGCGCAGCTCCATTTTGCCCCGAATGAACATGGGCGGCACCTGCTCGTTGTGGTAGTTTTTGGGGTTAATGAGCGGCCCAAACTTGGAGTAGTCGTCGCGGAACAGTGCCAGGTTGATGCTGGAGTCGTAGTCCTCCACGTTGAACGACACCATCGGCTGCCCGCTCTTGGTGGTGCGGAACAGGACGCCCGAAATCAGGCCCGCGATGTTCACGTCCTTGCCTTTTTGGTCTTCCAACTTGTCGAGCGGGCAGGTGCAGTAGGCGTCAATTTCCATGCGGTAGATGTCGAGCGGGTGGCCCGAGAGGTAGAAGCCGACCACTTCTTTTTCGCGGCGCAGCTTTTCGGTGGTGCTCCACTCGTCCAGGTCCGGCACCTTAGGCAGGGGCGCGGCCACGGCCCCAAACGCGCTGGCCCCGAACAAGCTATGCTGCGCCGATTCTTTGGCCGCCTGGTGCTGCTGGCCCAGCTTCATGGCCTTTTCGATGAGGTTCTGGTCGCCGGCCGGCGCGTCCATAAACTGCCGGCGGTTGTACTTCTCGAAGCTATCGAACGCGCCCGCCTGGGCCAAGCTCTCCCAGGTTTTCTTGTTCACCGAGCGCAGGTTGATGCGCTTGGCAAAGTCGAATACGTCCGAAAAAGGGCCGCTTTTTTGGCGCTCTTCCACCAATTCCAGCACGGCCGCCTCGCCCGCGCCCTTTATGGCGGCCAGCCCAAAGCGAATCTGGTTGGCGCGCGGCACGTTAAATTTCTGTTCCGATTCGTTCACGTCGGGGCCGAGTACGGCTACCCCCTGCTTGCGGGCTTCTTCGATGAAGAAAGTCACCTTCTTAATGTCGCCCATGTTATTGGTGAGCACGGCGGCCATGTATTCGGCGGGGTAATTGGCTTTTAGATATCCTGTCTGATAGGCAACTACGCTGTAGGCGGCGGAGTGGGAGCGGTTGAATCCGTACTCAGCAAATTTCTCCATCACGTCGAACACCTCACTCGCTTTCTTCGACGGGATTTTGTGCAGCTTGCCCGCGCCTTCGATGAATTTCTCGCGCTCCAGGGCCATTTTCTTCATGTCCTTCTTGCCCATCGCCCGGCGCAAAAGGTCGGCCCCGCCCAGCGAATAACCCGCCAGAATCTGCGCCGTTTGCATGATTTGCTCCTGGTACACCATAATTCCCTGGCTATAATCCAGAATAGGCTTTAGCAGCTCGTGCGGGTACTCCACCGGCTCGCGGCCGTGCTTGCGGTTAATGAAGTCTGGGATGAACTGCATCGGGCCGGGCCGGTAGAGCGCGTTCATGGCAATCAAATCCTCAATGTTGGTGGGTTTCAAATCCTTGAGGTACATCCGCATCCCTTCGCTTTCAAACTGAAAGGTGCCGATGGTGTCGCCGCGCTGGTAGAGCTGGTAGGTCTTCTCATCATCCAGCGGAATGTCGTCAATGTCAATCTTCACGCCGTGGTTGCGCTCAATTAAATTCACCGCGTCCACGATGATGGTCAGGGTTTTAAGCCCCAAAAAGTCCATCTTCAGCATCCCGGCCGATTCAATTACCTTGCCGTCGAACTGCGTGATGAGCAGGTCCGAGTCCTTGGAAGTCGAGACGGGGATGTACTTCGTGATGTCATCCGGCGCGATGATGATGCCCGCCGCGTGAATGCCAGTGTTGCGCACCGAGCCTTCGAGGCGCTCGGCCAGGGCCAGAATCTGGCCCTTGAGGTCGCTTTGGTCGGCGCGGATGGCCGCCAGCTCGGGCACATCGCGGAAGGCCCCGGCCAAGGTGGTGCCGGGCTTTTCGGGCACGAGTTTGGCAATCTCGTTGGCGGCGGGTAGGGGCAATTCCAAGGCCCGCGCCACGTCCTTGATGCTGCTTTTGGCAGCCATCGTGCCGAAGGTGATAATCTGCGCCACCTGGTTTTTGCCGTACTTCTGCACCACGTAGTCAATGACTTTCTGACGGTTTACGTCGTCAAAGTCAATGTCAATATCGGGCATCGACACGCGCTCCGGGTTCAGAAAGCGCTCGAACAGCAGCGAGTACTTAATGGGGTCAATGTTGGTGATACCCACGCAGTAGGCCACCGCCGAGCCGGCCGCCGAGCCGCGGCCCGGCCCCACCGCCACGCCCATGCTCCGGCCCTTGTTGATAAAGTCCTGCGTAATCAGAAAGTAGCCCGCGAAACCCATCGTCTGGATAATGCGCAGCTCGTAGTTCAGGCGCTCCTCCACCTCGGTCGTGCGCTCGGAGTAGCGCGGCTTGGGGCCTTCAAACGCGCCTTTAAACGTCAAATCGCGCAGGAATTCGTCGGCATTGGCAAATTGGGGGGGTAGGGGGAAGTTGGGCAGCAGAATATCGCGCGCCAGCTTGGGCGGCGTAATCTTATCCACAATCTCGTTCGTGTTGTCCACACTCGCCGGCACATCGGCGAAGAGCGCGTTCATCTGCGCCTGGGTCTTGAAAAAGAACTGGTCGTTAGCGAAGCCGAAGCGGCGCTTGCGCTGCTTCGGCGGCTTTTGCAGCTCCTCGTCAATGCGGCCGAGCATCCGGCGGGCGTTTTCGTCGTAGCCGTGGGCGGCTTTCAGGTCATCGAGCGGGCCGTAGTGCACGCGCTGGTCGGCGGTGAGCACGGTGTAGTAATTCGTCTCAAAGTCGCCGACTGGGATGCTGCGCTCCTCGGCCGTGTTCACGCACAGCAGCAGGTCGTGGGCCGCGTAGTCGGTCTGGTCCACGTAGTGCGAGTCGTTGGTGCAGATAACCTTGACGTTGTACTTCTTAGCCAGCTTCAGTAGCACCTGGTTCACGTCTTCCTGGCTCTTGCCGGTACCGTCGAAGTTCATCAGCCCGTGCCGCTGAATTTCGATATAATAATCCTCGCCAAACACGTTGAGCCACCACTTCAGTAGCTCCTCGGCCCGCTCCTCACTCTCAAAAAGAATAGCCTGCGGCACTTCGGCCCCAATGCAGCACGAAGTGGCAATCAGGCCCTCGTGGTACTGCATAAGCAGCTCTTTATCAATGCGCGGGAACTTGGAGTACACGCCTTCAATGAAGCTCATGGAGCAGAGCTTACTCAGGTTGTGGTAGCCGGCCTGGTCTTTGGCCAGCAGCAACTGGTGGTAGCGGTTGTCCTTCTCGCCCTTTTCCCGCAAAAAACTCTTCTTGTGGCGGTCGGCCACCAGGTAAAACTCGCAGCCCACAATCGGCTTCACGTTGTACTTATTGGCTTCAGCCACGAAGTTGAAGGCCCCGAACATGTTGCCGTGGTCGGTGAGGGCCACGGCGGGCATCCCGTCGGCCTGGGCCTTTTTCATGAGCGCCGAAATGCTGGCCTGGCCATCGAGCAGCGAATATTGGGTGTGGGAGTGAAGATGCGAGAAGGTGGGCATAGCAGGCAGTAAAGGCAGTTGTCAGGTAAAGATACGATAGCCTGGGTGGGGTTTGCCGGCTTGCTTTTTCCGGCATTTTCGGGTATGCGCACTCGAAAAGCTACGTAGTTTAGGCAAAGGCGCTCCGTGTTTTCCGGTATAAAAAATGAACCTCTTCCTACCCGATACGCTTACCTGAACACTAACTTTGGGCATCTTCCACTGGAAGGTGAGTACCAAGGACTGTTGCAGGTCCGCCGCCTGGGCTGCGTTTAGCTCCTACTGAGCTAGCACCTTGTTTTGCCCGTGCGTTTGCGGTTTGCCAGTGGCAGCCGTGGTAGGGGCAACTATTTGTGATAGTTGTCGATTCTCCTACCCCACCCACCCATGAAAGTTCTGACTCCTACTACCGACCCGGTTTATACCCCGCCGGCCGCCCCTTCCAGCCTGGACAAGTGGCTGATTCGCTACTTGCAAGACCCGCGTGACCTGCCGTTTGCGCACCTCATACTGAAAATAACGGCCACCATGCTGCCGCTGGCGGTGCTGCTGTTTGTGCCGGCGTTGCGCGGGGCGTGGTGGTGGGCCACGTTCGGGCTGTTATTCTTTTTTAGCAATGCCCGCTACAAAGGGCCGTTTGGTCTGATGCTGCACTGCACCAGCCACCGGGTGCTGTTTAAGAAGAAGCACGGCTGGCTAAACAACTATATTCCGTGGGTGCTGGGGCCGCTGTTTGGCCAAACGCCGGAGTCGTACTTCGTGCACCACATGGGTATGCACCACCCCGAAAACAACCTGCCCGATGACCAAAGCTCCACCATGTTTTACCAGCGCGACTCGCTGGGCGGGTTTCTGCGCTACCTCGGCGACTTTATGTTTCTGGGCGTGGCCAAGCTGGCGGGCTACTTCAAGGTTCGCAACAAGCCTACCCTGCGCTACCGCCTGCTGCGCGGCGAAATTCTATATGTGGGCCTGACGGTGGCGCTGGCCTTCGTGAACCTGCCGGCCACGCTGGCCGTGTTCGTGGTGCCGTTCGTGCTCTCGCGGGTCATTATGATGCTCGGCAACTGGGCGCAGCACGCGTTTATTGATGCCGAAACGCCCGAAAACTGCTACCGCAACAGCGTGACGTGCATCAACACCACCTACAATCATAAGTGCTGGAACGATGGCTACCACATCAGCCACCACCTCAAGCCGGCCCTGCACTGGACCGACCACCCGCACCATTTCCGCCAAAACCTGGCACAATATGCCGAAAACGAGGCCATTGTGTTCGATGGCATCCATTTTCTGCACATTTTCTTCTACCTCATGGCCAAGCGCTACGACTTGCTGGCCCGTCACTTCGTGCTGCTCGACGGCACGCAGCGCACCGAAACCCAGGTGACGGACCTCCTGCGCAGCCGTACCCAGCGCATCAGCCGCGCGGTGCTCGTGCCGCAGTTGGCGTAGCGCGGGCTCTGCGAGTCCGCGCGTTGTGTCGCAGTACTACTTGCCCATGAGCGGACTCACAGGGTCCGTGCTATTTCCCTTGCTTCCCGGCCGGCGCAGGCGCCAGTTGTGCCAGGGCTTGGGGTGGCTGTCGAGGTAGGGTAGGAGCCAGTGTAGTGTCGCCAGGGTAAGGCCGGTGCCCAGCACCGAGCCGGCGTACACATCCTCCACGAAGTGCTGGGCCAGATATACCCGTGAATAGGCCGTGAGGGCCGCCAGCGCCACGAACGCGTAGCCCCAACGCTTATCTTTCACGAGCAGCGTGAGCAGCAGAAACACCGAAAACGCCGACGTGGAGTGCCCCGACGGAAAGCTCTTGAGCGTGCCCATCACTACCCCCTCCACCACGTGCAAGGGCGGGAAACCAGGATTTTCGCTGAAATAGCGGAACGGCCGGGGGTGGCCCGTGAAAATGAGCTGCTTGCCAATTTGAGCGGCCAGCGAGGTCACGGCAAAGCACACCAGGCTCACGAAAGCCCAGCGAAAGCGCACGAACAGCAGCCCCAGCGTGACGAGCACGTAGAACAGGCCGTCGCCTACGTTGGTAAAGGGCCGAAAAAACTGGTCGAAAAACGGCGCGTTGTGGCCATTCACGAAGAAAAAAGCCAAGTGCCGGGGCGTGGACAGCAGCACAGTGCCGAGCACCACCAGCAGCACGGCGTAGGGAATGAGGAAGGTGCGGGTTTGCCGGAGCATATAGTAGCGCGACTTGGAAAGGGCGGAGCCAACTTTGTAGTTCGCGTCTCCACGCCAGTCGCATCAGCTAAACGGCGCGGGGACGCGAACTACAAAGTTCGCGCTACTTTGCGCTTCCAATCCGTTTCCTACCCCCCTCATGCGCTACGGTCCCATCGCCCCCGAGCTTTTTATTGAAAATCGCCGCCGCTTTCGCGAGCTGCTGCCGCCGCAGTCGCTGGCCATTTTCAATGCCAACGACATCCTGCCCACCAACGCCGACGGCACGCTGGCGCTCAAGCAGAATACCGACCTGTTCTACCTCAGCGGCGTGGACCAGGAAGAAAGTATCCTGGTCATTTGCCCCGACGCGGCGCTGGAAAAGCACCGCGAGATATTATTTCTGAAGGAAACTTCCGAACACATTCTGGTCTGGGAAGGCTACAAGCTGACCAAGGAACAAGCTAAAGCCGTGTCGGGCGTGCCCACCATTATGTGGCTGGAGCAGTTTCCGGCCGTGCTGGCGGCACTCATGAACGAGGCCGAGTACGTGTACCTCAACTCCAACGAGCACATCCGGGCCGTGGTGGAGGTCGAAACCCGCGACGCGCGCTTTATCAAGGACTTGCAGCGGCGCTACCCCCTGCACCAGTATCGCCGCGCCGCCCGGCTCACGTACCAGCTGCGCACCATCAAGAGCGCCGAGGAAATCCGGCTGATGCGCCGCGCCTGCGAAATTACCGGCAATGCCTTCCGGCGGGTGCTGGGCTTTGTGAAGCCCGGCGTGTGGGAATACGAAATCGAAGCGGAAATTCTGCACGAGTTCGTGAAAAGCGGCTCGCGCGGGCCGGCCTACACCAGCATCATCGGCAGCGGCGAAAGCGCCACCATTCTGCACTATATCAGCAACGACCGCCAGTGCCAGGACGGCGACGTGCTGCTAATGGACTTCGGGGCCGAATACGCCAACTACGCCGCCGACCTCTCGCGCAGCATACCGGTCAACGGCACTTTCTCGCCGCGCCAGCGCCAGGTGTACGAAGCCGTGCTGCGGGTGTTCAAATTTGCCAAAACCCAGCTGGTCGTCGGCAATGAAATCGAAGCCTACCACAAAGCTGTGGGGGTAGCGATGGAGCAGGAGCTGATTAAGCTCGACCTGCTAAAAGCTGATGACGTAAAAAACCAGGACCCCGACGCGCCTCTCTACAAGCAGTATTTCCCGCACGGCACCAGCCACTACCTGGGCCTCGACGTGCACGACGTGGGCTACAAATACCGCAAGTTTGAAGCCGGCATGGTCTATACCAACGAGCCGGGCATCTACATCAGGGAGGAAAAGCTGGGTATTCGCCTGGAGAATGATATTCTCCTCACGCCCACCGGCAACGAAGACCTCATGGCCAATATCCCGCTGGAACTGGCTGACATTGAACGGCTAATGAAGTAGCGCGAACTTTCCAGTTCGCGCGCGAGCGCAGCGAGCAGGCGGAAGCGCGCCGTGCGGACGACAATGCTCGCTGCGCTCGCGCGCGAACTGGAAAGTTCGCGCTACTTCGGCCGGCGGAACAGCAGCAAATGCTGCTGGGGTAGGGTTTCGCGCACCTCCACAAACTCCAGCCCGATGGCAGCCATTTCCTTTTTGGCCTGCGCCACCGTCATTTTGTGAATCTCCTTAATGGGTACGCTGGGGTCCTCGGCGCGGTATTCTACCAGGGCCAGGCGGCCGGTGCCGGGCCGCAGCGCCTTGCGAATGGCCAGGCCCATCTCGCGGGGCTTGTCGAATTCGTGGTAGGCATCCACGATGAGCACCACGTCAACGGCACCATCAGGCAGGTGCGGGTTGCTGGTGGTGCCGAGCACGGGCTCCACGTTGCGCAGGCCGTTCTTGGCCTGGCGCTGCTTGAGCTCCGTTATCATTTCGGGCTGAATATCAACGGCCAGCACCCGGCCCTGCGGCACCAGCGGCGCCAGCCGAAACGTGAAAAAGCCCGTGCCCGCGCCAATATCGGCCACCGTGTCGGTGGGCTTGAGGTGCAGCTCCTTGATAAGGGTAGTGGTGCCTTCTTCCTGGCTGCGCTCGTCGCGCTCCAGCCAGTCGGCACCCTCGTGGCCCATCACGTGGGCAATCTGCCTACCCTGGTAGTAGCGGCCAATGCCATTGGGGTCGCGGGCCGGGCGGCTTTGGTAGCCCAGCGAGTCGGGCCGGCGGCTGGCGTTCGTGATGGCATCGGCCCGGAAGCTAGTGCGGCCACCTACGTTCGACTCGATGGGCAGCTGCGTGCAGGCCGCTACCCCCGCCAGCGTTCCCAGACTGACCCACAGCACTACGGCGTTTTTCATAACTAGCAATATGGTCAAAAACAGGTTTGCACCCGCCGCACAACAATGAAAAGCCGCTGGTCGTTCAGCGGTTGGCTGGGGGTAGGGCTGGCCAGCGGCTTGCCAAAAGTAAAATAAATGGTCCTCGTCCCCGGCTAAATTCTTTCCTCCAACGTACTGCGGGCACAATTCTTTCACTTCCATTCCCCATTTTGCTCACCTTATGCAAAATCTGACTTCTGCTTTGAGCCGCCTCGCCGTGGTTCTCACTGGCGCGCTGGCCCTAGGCTCCTGTAATCGGGCTGAATACGCCTTCCTGCCCAAGTCCGCCTCGTACCTGGGCACGACTACTGCCGCCCCCAAAGCCCGCGTGGCCCCCGCGCCCATTGCTACCCCCCCTCGGTAGCTCAAGCCCCTGCGGCAGCGGCAGCGCCCGAAGCGTCCGCCGTGGCACCCGAAATCGTAGTGGCGGCTGTCCCCGTTGCCCAAGTAGCGGCGCCTACCCCCCCCGCGCCGGCCGAAGCCGCTGTTGCGCCCGAAGCGGTCACGGTTGCCGCGCCAGCCGCGCAAAAGCTGGGCTTCGTGCAGCGATTGGCCGTCAACAAAGTACTGCGTAAGCTGGAGAAGCAAACGCAAAAGATTACTGCTCACCAGGGTACTAATACGCCTTCGACTGCTCGCAGTGGGTTAGATAGCAAACTCCGCTACGCCATCATTTTTGGGGCAATAGGCCTGATTTTTTTCGTAATCGGGGGAGGCTTTGCGAATACAATTGGTACCATCTTGTTTATTATTGCTTTGCTCTTCTTGTTGTTCTGGCTGCTCGACAATCTATAGAACACTCTGATTTGCAGCATACTAAAAGGCCCTGGTTGCAAGCTGCAACCAGGGCCTTTTGCTGGCTAATGCAAGCGTTTGCTACGCTTACATCGGGTCCACGTCCACTACCAGCCGCGCCTGGCGGTATTCCTTCTGGTCGCGCACCACATCCAGCGCCGCGCAAATGGCTACCTTGGCCGCCTTCAGCACCGTATGCTCGCGGCTGAGCTTGATGACGATTTCCTGCAAAAAGAAATTGCGAATGCGGAAAATGTACGGCGCTTCCGGCCCCAGCACCGGCCCGCGCCCGAGGCGGTCGGCCAGCTCCTGCGTGAGCCGAATGGCCGCCTTTTGGGCCAGCTCCTGGTCCATGTGCTTCACGGTCAGGCGTATCAAGCGGGCGAAAGGCGGATATTCGTGCTCGCGGCGCTGAGTTATTTCGTACTCGTAAAATTCGAGGTAGTCGTTGCGAATGACTTTATCAAAAATGACCTGGGTAGGGTCGCCGGTCTGAATCAGCACCTTGCCCTTCTTCCCCTTGCGCCCCGCCCGGCCGCTCACCTGCACAAACATCTGGTAGGCGCGCTCGTGGGCCCGGTAGTCGGGGTAGTGAATAATGGCGTCGGCATTGACGATGCCCACCAGGCTGACGTTCTCAAAATCAAGTCCTTTGGTTACCATCTGGGTTCCCACGAGCACGTTGGTTTTCTGCTGCTCGAAGTCGCCGATAATCTGCTGATAGGCGTTTTTGGCGCGGGTCGTGTCCAGGTCCATGCGCTGCACGTTGGCCTGGGGTAGCATGATTTTGAGGTCGTCCTCCAGCTTTTCGGTGCCGAAGCCCTGGGTGCGCAGCGCCCGCGAGCCGCAGGCCGGGCACTGGGTAGGCATGCCCTCGTGGTAGCCGCAGTAGTGGCAGCGCAGCTCGTGGGCGTGCTTGTGGTAGCTGAGGCTCACGGCGCAGCTTTGGCACTTCGGGATGTAGCCGCAGTCGTTGCACTCCGTCACAGGCGCGTAGCCGCGCCGGTTCTGAAACAGGATAACCTGCTCATTCTGCGCAATTTTGCTCGCCATCGCGCTCAGCAGGTCGGACGAGAAGTGGTTGTGCATCTTCTTCTCGGCGCGCAGCTTGCGGGTGTCAATCAGCTCAATCTCGGGCATGCCGGCCTCGCCGAAGCGCTTGCTGAGCGTGACTAACCCGTAGCGGCCCTGCCGGGCCATGTAATAGGTTTCCACGGCCGGCGTGGCCGAGCCCAGCAGCACCTTGGCACCCTGGAAGTTACCCATCATCAGGGCCACCTCGCGGGCGTTGTAGCGCGGGGCGGGGTCGTACTGCTTATAAGAGCTTTCGTGCTCCTCGTCCACGATGATGAGCGACAGATTATCGAAGGGTAGGAAAACCGCCGAGCGCACGCCCACCACCACCTGAAAGCGGCCCGAGAGCACGCCATTCCATACCTCTACTCGCTCGTTATCCGAAAATTTGGAGTGATACACGCCCAGCCGCGAGCCGAACACGCGCATGAGCCGGGTTACAATCTGGGCCGTGAGGGCGATTTCGGGTAGCAGGTACAGCACCTGCCCGCCGCTGTCCAGGGCATTGCGAATGAGGTCGATGTAAATCTCCGTCTTGCCCGAGCCCGTCACGCCGTGCAGCAGCACGATGTTTTGCTGGTCAAAAAGGCCCATCACCTCGTCGCGGGCCACCACTTGCGCTTCGTTAAGCTGATAAGGCATCTGAGCCACCGGGTTTTCATCGAGCGGAAAGCGCGACACAATCTGGTCAAACTGCTCCAGGATGCCATTCTTAATCAGCGTGTTCACCGCTGAAGCCGATAGGTGCGGCGAGCTGGTGAGGTAGGCTTTTTCAATGCCTTGGTGGTTGAGGTGCTCGTTGTGATGCACCGGCACGCGCTGCAAGTATTTCAGCAGCACATCCACCTGCTTGGGCTTGGCGGCCAGGTCCTCAAACAAGCGCTCCACGGCGGCGGTGCTCACGTAGTAGTGCGCCAGCCGCACCTTCTTCAGCACTTTGGGCGAATACTTATCCGCCATTTGCTCAAACAGAAAGATGATATCCTTCTGCATCAGCGACTTAATAACTTTGTGAAATGACGCGATGCCCAGCAGGTCGCCCACCTCGGTAAACGTCAGCGCCTTGCCGTCCTCAGTGCGCAAGTTGTCCACGATGCGCTGCTCCTTGTCGTCGAGGGGGTAGGGACTGCCCTCGTTCAGGTAAGCCGGGTGCAGCTGAATGCGCGACTCGGAGCTGAGCTTGAGCGCGGCGGGCAGCGCGGCGTTTATCACCTCGCCCAGCGTGCAGAGGTAATACTCACTTATCCAGCGAAATAGCTTGAGCTGCGGCTGCGTCACCACGGGCGCGTCGTCGATAAACTCCAGAATATACTTCGCTTGGTATTCCTTGGGCGGCGTTTCGTGCACGGCCGCCACAATGCAGCTCAGCGTGCGCTTGGCCCCAAACTGCACGATGACCCGCCCACCAACTACCACGTTGTCATTCAGCTCAAAAGGCACCCGATACGTGTAGAGTTTGGGTAGCGGCAGGGGCAAAATAACGTCCACAAACAGCGTCACGCGGTCGGGCGTGGCCGCCGGGGCGGGGGTAGGCGAAGCGAATTCGAAGGTAAGCGACACAGGAAACAGCTAGCAGCAGGCGAATAGTAAAGATAACCCCGACCAGCGGCCAGTAGTGCGAATTTCCTGGTTAGGGCTCAGCTAGCTCAGTAGCGCGAACTTTCCAGTTCGTGCTACTGAGCTAGCTGCGCCAGCGCCTCGGCTACCGAATGCACCGGCAGTTGGCAGGCGCGGTCGCGGCACACGTAGAGCGTAGTTTGGTCAGTGCCTGTGCGTCCTTCGAGCAGGGGTAGGGCGCTGGCTGTGAGGCTGCCAGCTAGTATCTCATTGGGCAAAAAATGTCGGCTCAGCTGCGCTCGAAATGCTTCCGTTTCAGGCCCGGTAATGGCTACCTCAGCGCCCGGCCGCAACAGCGCCACGTAGAGGCTGGCCCAGTTGGCGAGGTGCTGTGGCTCTTTGGCTACCAGGGCTTGCACCTGACCCAGCATAGCAACTGCTAACGCCTGATAATCAGAATTTTCAAGGTGGCGACCCAGGCGCAACAAGTTGTGGGCCATCACCGAGTTGGAGCCGGGAATCACGTTATCAAACAGCTCTTTTTTGCGAGCGATGAGTGGTTCGGCGCTGGCATCGGTGTAAAAAAACTGCTGCTCGGCGGGGTCAAAGAAATTGTCGAGCACGTACGTCGTCAGCGCCTCCGCCTCGCGCAGCCAGTTTTCGGTGAAGGTGGCTTCGTAGAGGCTGATATAAGCTTCAATCACCAGCGCGTAGTCTTCCAGAAAGCCGCTGATGGTGGCGCGCCCGTTCTTCCAGGTGCGGTAGAGGCGCGGCCCGTTGCGCAGGTTAGCCTGTAAAAACTCGGCATTGCGCAGCGCCAAGTCTAGAAATTCTCGCTCACCAAAAGCCCGGTAGGCCGCCAGCAGACCACTGATCATGAGCGCGTTCCAACCCGTCAGCACCTTGTCGTCGAGGCCCGGCCGCACGCGGTGGGCGCGGGCGGCCAGCAGCTGCTTTTGCCAGCCGTGAATGAGCTTGGCCAGCACGTGCGGCTCCAGCATGTGCTCGGTGGCGAAGTTGGCATCCGACTGTCGGCGGTGCAGAATGTTGTTGCCGTGCTCCCAGTTTCCGAGTCCCGTGCATTGGTAGTAAGCCGCCGCCAGCGGCTCTTCTTCGCCCAAAATGGCCTGCAATTCCTCGCGGGTCCAGACGTAAAACTTGCCTTCTTCGCCTTCGCTGTCGGCATCGAGCGATGAGTAGAAGCCGCCTTCCGGATTAGTCAATTCGCGCCGCACCCAGTTCACGGTCTGAAAAACCACCTCGCGGTACAGCGGCTCCTGCGTCACCTGAAACGCCTCGCTGTAGAGGCTCAGCAGCTGGCCGTTATCATACAGCATTTTCTCAAAATGCGGCACCAGCCACTCCGCATCGACCGAGTAGCGCGCCCAGCCGCCGCCCACTTGGTCATAAATGCCGCCCCAGGCCATTTCACGCAGCGTGAGGTTTACTTGATTCAACATCTGCTGGCTGCCCGAGATGTGATGCGCCCGCAGCAAAAACCGCCAGATGCTGGGCATCGGAAACTTGGGCGCGCGGTTGGTGCCGCCAAGTTCGCGGTCGAAGCGCTGAGCCAGGTTATAGGCCATTAGCTTGAATTCCTCGTCATTAACGGCCGTGCCCACCAGCTCGCCGGCCGCGCCGTACTTCTCTAACTCGCTCGCTTGCAGCACTTGCACGAAGCGCTCGGCCGAGCCCTCCAACTCGGCGCGGTGCTCGCCAGCGTAGGCCTGGGCCACGTTTTCGAGCAGCTTCACCCAGTTGCCGGGCGGAAAATACGTGCCGCCGTAAAACGGCTTGGCCTCGGGCGTCAGCAAAACGTTCAGCGGCCAGCCGCCCTGAATGCCCATTGCCTGCACCGCATCCATGTAAATCTGGTCCACGTCGGGGCGCTCCTCCCGGTCCACCTTAATGCAGACGAAATATTCATTCATCACTCGCGCTACCTGCTCATTCTCAAACGATTCGCGCTCCATCACGTGGCACCAGTGGCACGCCGCGTAGCCAATGCTCACCAAAATGGGTTTTTGCTCGGCCTGGGCACGCGCCAGCGCCTCCGGCCCCCACGGATACCAGTCCACCGGATTATGGGCGTGCTGGAGCAGGTAAGGGCTGGTTTCGTGAGCCAGGCGGTTGGCAGCGGGGGTAGGGGAGGGGCTGGACATAATTTCGGAAGCGACGGGTAAAACAAAACCCAGCCGGCCGGGCTGGGTTTTGAAAAAAATCAGGTGGCCGGCGAGTCGCCGGCTGGTGGCGGCGTGCCGCCCGCCGTGCGGCGCGGCCGCGGAGTGGGCGTTTTTGCCGCTGGTTTCTTTGGCGCAGCTTTCTTCGTAGCAGCCGGTTTAGCAGCTGGTTTTGTAGCCTTAGCTGGTGCTGCCTTTTTAGCGCGGGGCGCGGGCTTTTTCGGCGCGGCCGGCTCGCTGGCAGCAGCCGGCGGGGTTTGCTCGGCCGCAGAAGCGGCGGCCGCCTCATTGGTGGCTGGCGGGGGGGTAGGCGCTTTGGCGCGGCCCCGGCGCGCCGGGGCTGGCGCTGTGGGTTTGACCGGCGGCACGTTCGTCATATCGACCGGATTGGGCCGTATGGCTTCGGCCACAGCCGGCCGTTCCAATAATATTTCCGGGATAATTGGCGCCGAAATGATGGGTGCCTGCGCCGGGTTAGCCTCAGCCGCCGGGTTGTTGCCAACATCGGTCGATGCGCCGGCGCGGTACAAGCCACGGCGCTCACCCCGCTTCACCAACCCCGATTTAGTAATCACTTTCGACCGCTTGGGTGTCGGGCCCGCCCCGCGCTTGTGGGGGGGGGTAGGCAGCGCGGCACTGGCTATCGGGCTCAGGTCGGTGGCGCTTGGTGTAGAAACTGCCGGCTCAGTAGGCAGCGGCATACTGGCCGTTTCCTGCGCCAGCTCCTGAAGCAATTCCTCTTCCGCCAAGCCACCCGTTTGCTCTGCGGCCGTTCGCGCGGCGTTTTTGCGGGCGGTGCGCTTCGCTCCGCCCCGCGAGCGCCGCTTCTTCTTTTTGGCTGGATAAGCGGTTGCCTCCTCACCCGGCAAAGCTTGCTCTTCGACCACAGCTGATAGCTCGGTAATAGCGTCGGCCGTTATTTCAACTAGCTGTATTTCTGGAGTTGAAGCGGCATTCGTTTCCGTTGGCTCTGCCGAAGGGGGTAGGGGCCGGCCACCCCGCCGGTCCTGGCTGGGGCGGTCAGCCCGGCGGCCATCGCGGCGATTATCCTGGCGGCCGTTGCGGCGCTCCGATTGCCTGTTGGCAATGTCTGCCGGAGGAGTGGCTGCTTTTTCAGCACTCGCTACCGCGTCATCACCAATATCAATGCGCTCCTCCTCATCCAGCGCCACTTCGGGCACATACGCTGCCTTGGGGGGGGGTAGGGATACCAGTTGGCGCTGCACGTCGCGCAGCTCCTGGCGCACATCCACGCCTTGGCTGTTGAGGCGCTCCAGCCGCTCGGCCGTTTGGTCCAGGAAGATGCGGTGCTCAGGAGCACCCAGGTGCAGCGGTCGGTGGCCCAGCGACTGGCGCACTGCCGCCCATTCCTTGCGGAAGCGCCCAAAGTCGGCGTCGAAATAAGCCCGCGCAAATTTGTCCCAGATGTAGTCCTCAGCCACTTCCGAAGGGTGCAGCATATCGCTGGCGTAGAAGCGGTAGTCGCGCAGCTCATCCGTCAGCAGCTCATAAGCCGGAAAATAGCTAACCCCCGGCAACAGCTCGCTCAGGTAATGACAAGCCACGCGCAGCACCGACTTGCTCACCGCATTGAGGGGTAGGGTATCCTTAATATGACGCACGGGGCTCACCGTCAATACGATGCGCATCTCCGGGTTGAGGTGCCGTAACAGTGCGTGCACCTCCGCCAAGCCGTTCACAATCTCATCGGCGGTCAGCAGCTCCTTCTCAAATAGTGCCGCCGGCAGCTTGTGCAGGTTGCTGACCAACTCGCCGGTTTCGCGCAGGCGATAGGCCCAGGCAGTACCGAGGGTCAGCACTACGGTGTCGGCGGTGCGCACGAAATCACCCACGCGCTGCACCGTCTCCTGAATAAGCTGCAGCAGCTCAACCGGCGATTCAGCCCCAATAGTGCTATGAAAGTCGTAGCTCTGCCAGCGGCCGCGCGCTTCCACCACGTGCTGCTGCCAGTCTTGCTCTTCGCCCGCCGCCGCCCGTAGCAGCTGTGCCAGCGCTAAGGGCTGAAACACGGTCCCAAACGGGTTAACCAACGTTGTTACCTTATTCAGCCGTAGCCGCTCGCCGATGCTGTCGGCAAAACACGAGCCTACCGTGAGTATCCGCGCCGTGCGCGCCAATTGCCGCTCCTGCGGCGCAATAGTTAATTCAGTCCGAAACATGAATTGCAAAGGTAGGCCCAAAAAAAGACGCCCCACCTCGCGGCAGGGCGTCTTCCTAACAAACTGATAGTAAGCACCTAGGCAGCTACCACACGGAACTTAACCGTGTGCTTCACTTCCTTATGCAGGTTGAGGGTAGCAGTATAGTCGCCAGCGGTAGCCGGCTCCTGGTCGAAGCTCAGGCGCTTGCGGTCCACATCGATACCCTTGTTTTTCAGCGCTTCAGCCAATTGCAGGGTAGTTACGCGGCCGAAGATTTTGCCGGTTTCACCCACTTTAGCGGGCAGGTCAAATACCTGGTCGCCCACCTGGTCAGCAATAGCCTGAGCGTCGGCTTTCACCTTCTCCGCCTTGTGAGCTGCCTGGCGTACGTTCTCCGCTACGATTTTCTTAGCTGATTTGTCAGCCAGCATTGCCAAGCCCTGGGGCAACAGGTAGTTGCGGCCGTAGCCGGATTTTACTGTTACGAGGTCGTTCTTGTAGCCCAGCCCCTTAACGTCGTCTTTCAGAATGATTTCCATGTCAGATGTGAAATTATGAACTATAAGGTATGAATTATGAATCGCACCAAGGGCAGTTCTGATAACTCATACTTCATAATTCCTCATTCATAATTTATTTAAGGGCGTCGGTTACGTAGGGCATCAGGGCCAGGTGACGGGCTTTTGCCACGGCCTGGGCCACTTTGCGCTGGAATTTCAGGCTGGTGCCGGTGATGCGGCGGGGCAGCAAGCGGCCCTGCTCGTTCACGAACTTCAGCAGGAAGTTCGGGTCCTTGTAGTCCACGTACTTGATGCCGTTCTTCTTGAAGCGGCAGTACTTGTTGCGCGTGTCAACAGGCTTGTTGCCGTTGTTGCGGTCGTTGTTGCGGTTATTATTCTTCGTAGCCATCGTATTGCTTGCTAGAGGGTTACTGAGCTACCGCTTCGGCCGCCTGGGGCGCCTTCTGCTGGTTCATCTCACCATTGCGGCGGCGCTCGTTGTAGGTCACGGAATGCTTATCGAGCACCGTGGTCAAAAAGCGAATAATGCGCTCGTCGCGGCGGAAAGCCAGCTCGAGTACATCTACGATGTTACCTTCCCCGCTGTGATTGTAGGTCAGCGTGAAATAATAACCAGTGGATTTCTTTTGAATCGGGTAAGCCAGCTTGCGCAAGCCCCAGGCTTCAGTAGAAATGAGGTCGGCGCTATTTTCCTTAAGCACCTGCGAGAACTTCTCGACCGTCTCTTGCACCTGGCCCTCGTTCAGCACGGGGGTAAGGATGAAGACCGTCTCGTAATTTCTTACGTCCATTGACGGGGTTGATTTTAAAAGTGAAAAAATGAATTGGGGGGCAAAGGTACTAATTTTTCGTGATATTACCAAGCTTGCGTGTCAGTGCTATCATTAGGGTCGTTGGTGCCGATGGTACCCACTACCCCTCTACACTTGCCAGGACGCTAAAAATCTCAACTTATTTTTAAGGCAAAAAAACCAAAGCCATTGGTAGCAGGTTGGTCAAACAACCAATACCTTAGTAATAATCGACGTTAAAATAAGACCCTGGTTACCTGTTTGGTTTGCTTCCAAATAAGCGTGAGCACACTTAAAATGGCTTTCTGACCTTTGTCGCCCACGATTCCTAGACTACATTTGTGCCCCGGAAAGGGTACGCCCGCAATCCGTTTTTACCGGTTCGTTTGGATGATGAATAGCTTTGTATCACGCACCAGTTCTTGGGTGCTCGCACTATTTCTAGCCGTGGCGGGCCCGGCCCTGGCCCAGCAGGCAGTTGCTGTCGATAAACACGGAGTGGCACCGGGCGGCACTGCGGGGGCTACCCCCAGCATGGCCGCCGCACCGGCAGCCGCTGCGCCAGGTTCGGGTGGCGGCGATGCCGCTGCCATTGCCGCCGGCGATGCGCTGTTTAAAAACAACTGCGCCCAGTGCCACGCGGTCAATGAAAAGGTAGTTGGCCCGGCCCTTGGTGGTATCACTAAGCGCCGCTCCATCTCCTGGATTATTCCGTGGGTTCACAACTCGGCCAAGGTTATCGCCAGCGGCGACGACTACGCGGTGAAACTCTACAACGACAACGGAAAGCAGCAAATGCCTGCTTTCCCGCAGTTGACGGACAAGGATATTACCAGCATTATCGCCTGGGTTACTTCGCAGGAAGGTGGCGCAACCGCTACTGCTGGTGGAGTAACTGCTGGCAACGCGGCCGCAGTAGATGGTGGCAAAGTTGGTGATACAGCTGGTGCCGCTGGTGGCTACACCGACATGCTACTCATCGTGTTGGTTGTAGTGTTGATTGTCTTAGTAGTAACTCTTGCTATTATCGCCAACCTGATGAAGGATGTGCTCCAGGGTCGCAAAGACCTGGATGGCCGCGACATTGAGGTTCTGGAGCAACGTTTTGACTGGGCCAAGCTCTACCAATCACCCGCTTTGCGCGGAATAGTGGGGGTAGTATTCGCCTTGGTGCTACTCTATGTTGGGGTGCAAAGCGTGATGGCCGTTGGCCTCACGCAGGGCTACCAGCCCACGCAGCCTATTGCTTTCTCGCACAAGATTCACGCGGGTGAAAACCAGATAAACTGCGCTTACTGCCATACTTCGGTTTACAAAGGCAAGTCAGCTAACATTCCTTCGGCCAACATCTGTATGAACTGCCACTCGCAGATTAAGACGGAATCGCCCGAAATCAAGAAAATCTACCGCGCTATCGAGCGCAAGCAGCCGATTCAGTGGGTGCGTATTCACAACCTGCCTGACCTAGCTTACTTCAACCACTCGCAGCACACGCAGGTAGGTGGTATTCAGTGTCAGACGTGCCACGGCCCCATCCAAAATATGGAAGTGGTGTATCAATACTCGGCTCTTACGATGGGCTGGTGCATCAACTGCCACCGCGAAACGCCGCTCAACACGAAAGGCAACGCCTATTACGACAACCTCGTGAAACTGCACGATAAGTCAAACAATGCAGTTCCCTTCACCGTGTCATCGAACGGGGGCACTGAGTGCGCCAAGTGCCACTACTAAATTTTTCTTAGCCAAGCCTTTATAAAAGACATGAGCGGTTTGTCGGGGGGATAGCACTAGTAGTTGCTACCCCCCGACACTACCTCAACCTAAATGTCTCATTACTGATAAAATGAAATACTGGAAGGGAATTGAAGAGCTGGACAACTCACCGGAGTTTGTAAAAAATGCTTTTGCTGAGTTTCCCGACTTTCTGCCGGTGAAGGAAGGCCGCGCGGGTAGCGCTGATGACGCATCAGTGGCACCGCGCCGTGACTTTCTCAAGCTTATGGGCTTTAGCGTAGCTGCCGCTACATTGGCCGCGTGCGAAACGCCCGTTCACAAAGCAATTCCCTACCTCAATAAGCCGGAAGAAGTAGACCCTACTATTTCTAACTTTTACGCTTCGACTTATTTCACGGGCTCGGACTACAATGCTGTTTTGGTTAAAAACCGGGACGGCCGCCCCATCAAGCTGGAAGGCAACCCTGAGTCGCCCGTAACGCGCGGTGGTCTTTCAGCTCGTGCTCAGGCAGCAGTTTTGAATCTGTACGATGGTGGAAGGCTGCGGCAATTTGCTATTAAAGGCAAGGCGGCGGATTACGACCAACTCGACCAAGCAGTGCGGGCAGGCCTCGCTGGGACGACCGGCAAGATTGCGCTTGTTTCGCATACTATTATTAGCCCTGGCACCAAGCGCGCCATCGCAGCCTTGGCCGGACGTTACCGCAACGTCGAGCACATCATGTATGATGTGAACTCGGCTTCTGGTTTGATTCAGGCTAATGGGGGCGTACTTCCCGCGTATGATTTTAGCCGTGCCAACGTAATCGTTAGCTTAGGTGCCGACTTTCTGGGCACGTGGATATCGCCGGTTGAGTATTCCCGGCAGTATGTCACCAACCGGAAAATAAGCACTGAAAAGCGCACGATGTCGCGCCACTTTCAGTTTGAAACCGCACTTTCCCTAACGGGTTCGAATGCTGACGTACGGGTAGCAGTGAAGCCCTCGGAGATGGGCACTGTCGCGCTGGCTCTGTATAATGCGGTGGCTGGCGGTGGTGCTACCGCTGGCCTGTCGGCTCTTGCCCAAAAGCAGATAGCTCAGGCCGCAAAAGAACTGCAGGCTAACCGGGGTACCTCTTTGGTAGTAGCTGGCTCTAATGACCCTGCCGTGCAGGCTATCGTGGCGGCTACCAACCAAGCGCTTGGTAACGTTGGTACTACCATCGATTTGGCCGCGCCTTCGTTCGTTCGTCAGGGCGATGATATTCGGATGGCTCAGTTTATCGATGAGCTGAAAAGCGGTACTATCGGGGCAGTTATTTTTTACAATGCTAACCCCGTCTATAACCATCCGCGCGGAGCAGAAATTGAGGCGGCATTGCCTAAAGTCCCCCTTAGCATCTCGCTCAATGACCGCCTTGATGAAACTGGTTTCCTTTGTCAGTACCAGGCACCCGATAGCCACTGGCTGGAATCCTGGAACGACTATGAGCCGAAGCGTGGCACCTTAAGCTTAGCGCAGCCTGCAATTACTCCGCTATTCAAAACTCGCCAAGCTCAGGAAACTTTCCTGCGTTGGGCTGGCTCGAATGAGTCGTACTATAACTTTCTCAAAGATGGATGGCGCACCATATTAGGTGCCAATGCCGGATTCCAGGGTGCTTGGGATAAGGCAGTGCATGATGGCGTAGCTATGGGTTCGGCGCTCATTACGACTCCGTTCACGGGGCGCGCAATGAGCGTATCTGAAGCTACCGGTAGCATTGGTAGCGGAGTTAAGAGTGGTATCGAAGCTGTCCTCTACGAAAAAGTTGGTATTGGTCAGGGTGGGGTAGAGGCTAATAACCCTTTCTTGCACGAACTGCCCGACCCAATTTCTAAAGCCACTTGGGGTAACTACGTTGCTGTGCCTCGCAAAATGGCAGAGGAGCAGAAGTGGAGTCAGGGTGATGTTGTTAAAGTAACAGCCAACGGTAAAAGTATCGAATTGCCGGTGTTAGTACAGCCCGGCCAGGCAGAAGGTACGGTGAGCATAGCGCTGGGCTATGGTCGTACCAGAGCTGGTAAAGTAGGCGACTCAGTTGGTGCAAATGCCTTTATCCTGGCTCAGTCAACTTCTAACGGGATAGTGTATAGCACTATCGTTACGCTCGAAAAGACGGGTGCTACCAACCCGATTGCTCAGACTCAGACTCATCACACCATCATGGACCGCCATGAAGTGGTGCAGGAGAATACGCTGGCTAAGTATCGCGAGGACCCCAAAGAGGTAACCGAATATGAGCTTATCGCTACCCCCGACGGATTGGAGAAGCCTAACAAGGTTTCCCTGTGGCAAGACTATCAGTATAATGACCATCACTGGGGGATGGCTATTGACCTTAACTCCTGCATCGGTTGCGGCTCGTGCGTGATTGGGTGTCAAGCAGAAAATAACATCGCGGTAGTAGGTAAGCAGCAGGTTATCAACCGCCGCGAAATGCACTGGATGCGC
Organism: Hymenobacter psoromatis; assembly: GCA_001596155.1. Taxonomy (NCBI): domain Bacteria; kingdom Pseudomonadati; phylum Bacteroidota; class Cytophagia; order Cytophagales; family Hymenobacteraceae; genus Hymenobacter; species Hymenobacter psoromatis. The sequence goes on from CP014771.1 coordinate 4,097,441, forward strand.
ATTGACCGCTACTATAGCTCGGCGCATCACGAAGATGAGTTCGAGAAGAATGGTAAGCTGAAAACGTACGCGGCAATGGAAGACCCTGCTGATAATCCGCAGGTAATTTTCCAGCCCATGATGTGCCAGCACTGCAACCATGCTCCGTGCGAAACAGTGTGCCCGGTACTTGCTACTACTCACAGCTCGGAAGGTCTGAACCAAATGACCTATAACCGTTGCGTAGGTACCCGTTATTGCGCCAACAACTGCCCATATAAGGTGCGTCGCTTCAACTGGTTTTCTTACTATTCCAACGAGAAGTTCGAAGATGTAAACGGCCATATGTTCACCGACATCGGCCGTATGGTGCTCAATCCCGACGTTACCGTCCGCGCTCGCGGGGTGATGGAGAAGTGTTCGCTTTGTGTGCAGCGGATTCAATTGGGTAAGCTAGAAGCCAAGAAACAAAAGCGTCGTCCAAAAGATGGGGAAATAGTTACCGCCTGCGCGCAGTCTTGCCCCACCGAGGCTATCCTTTTTGGTGATATGCGCGACCCCAGCAGCCGCTTGAGTCAATTGCTACGGCGTGAGGATGGGGAGCGGGCCTTCCATGTGCTCGACTCTATCAATGTGCAGCCCAACATCACGTACCTGACCAAGATTCGGAATGGTGCGGCTGAATTCTTTCCCAACGAGAAGGCAGAGGAAAGCGTGTAAGAAAAGTTTTTTGTCAGTAATAAGTTAAGTCACTAATATTCATCATTATGCAGCACGTATCACCAGTACGCGAACCGCTCGTAACGGGTGGCAAAACGTACCACGACGTCACTCAGGATATCTGCTACCAAGTAGAAGCTGCGCCGAACATCCGGTGGATGGGCGCATTAGGTGTTGCGTTGGTCCTGCTTGGAGTATTTTTCTATTCAGTTTACCGTACGCTTTGGTATGGTATCGGTGAGTGGGGATTGAACAAGACTATTGGTTGGGCCTGGGACATTACAAACTTCGTGTGGTGGGTAGGAATCGGCCACGCAGGTACGCTCATCTCGGCTGTGTTGCTCCTGTTTCGCCAGAAATGGCGCTCGTCCATTAACCGGGCCGCAGAAGCTATGACGATTTTCGCCGTAATATGCGCTGCTATGTTCCCAGTGCTCCACATGGGGCGTCCTTGGTTGGCTTTTTACGTGTTTCCGCTTCAGAATACACTTGGTTCGCTGTGGACAAATTTTAACTCGCCCCTGTTGTGGGACGTGTTCGCTATTTCTACTTATTTCACTGTATCACTGGTTTTCTGGTACACGGGCTTGGTGCCAGACTTCGCTACTATCCGCGACCGTGCTAAGGGGAAAATTGCAAAATTTAGCTACTCCATGCTCAGCATGGGCTGGACAGGTTCGGCCAAACATTGGTCGCGCTACGAAACAGTATCACTGATTCTAGCAGGTGTGTCAACTCCACTAGTACTATCGGTGCACACTATCGTATCGATGGACTTTGCAACTTCAATAGTTCCAGGCTGGCACACCACAATATTTCCTCCTTACTTCGTTGCGGGTGCTATTTTCTCGGGCTTTGCGATGGTGTTGACCCTGATGCTAATTACTCGAGTAGTCTTTAAGCTGGAGGATTATATCACCTTGGAGCACATTGCCCTCATGAATAAAATCATGATGGTTACGGGCTCAATTGTAGGGGTAGCGTATATCACCGAGTTTTTTATTGCTTGGTATTCGCAGGTTGAGTATGAGCAATACGCCTTCATCAATCGCGCTACCGGACCATACTGGTGGGCTTACGCCTGCATGATGAGTTGCAATGTGCTTTCGCCACAGGTAGTATGGTTCCGCCGGGTGCGCTACAGCATTACGTTCACGTTCATTCTATCTATTATTGTTAATATTGGGATGTGGTTCGAGCGTTTCGTAATCATCGTGACTTCTCTACACCGTGACTACCTACCCTCTTCTTGGGCAATGTTCTCCCCTACCCGCATTGATGTTGGTATTTATGTAGGAACCATTGGCTTGTTCTTCACGCTATTCCTGCTGTTCGCCAAGTTCTTCCCGGTTATCAATATGGCAGAAATTAAAGCCATATTGAAATACACCGTGAATGATGGACCGACTTATGGTGGCGCAAACGTAGGAGGTGGCCGCTCAGGCACTCATGCTTCCCCTGCGCCATATGCTACCCCCGGTGTTCCCGCTTCTGCCCCAGTAAACTACGACAAGCAAAATGACTAGCCCCGCTATTACCGCTGCGCCAGTTGCCACTGTCTCGGCCCCTACCACTTCCACCAAGCGCTTTGCCCTCGGAGTTTTCGAAGATGAAGAAGTATTGTTGCATGCCGTTGATAACGTGCGCGCAGCCGGTGTAAAAATTTACGAGGTTTTCTCGCCCTTTCCTATTCATGGGATTGATGATGCCTTAGGAATTGAACGCTCACGCTTGCCAATCGCAGCCTTTTTCTATGGTTTGTGCGGGCTGTCATTCGCGCTCTGGATGCAGATTTATATGCTGGGATTTGACTGGCCGATGATTATTGGTGGTAAGCCTGCTATTTCATTGCCAGCTTGGATTCCGGTTAGCTTTGAGTTGACGGTATTTTTTACCTGTCACGGAATGGTAATTACCTTTTATACCATCTCTAAGCTCTACCCGCGTTTTAAAACGCCCATGCTGGATGTCCGCTCTACTGACGATAAATTCGTAATGGCCATTGAGTTGGATGAGAACAGTTCGCAATTGCCAAAACTGACCCAGTTGCTCCGCGAGAATGGCGCAAGTGAAGTCAATCAAAAGGAAATGACCAAATTCTAATGATGTCGCTTTCCCTCAAATACGGGCTGTCTGTGGCCTCCTTAGCACTTAGCCTAGGACTGGTTTCTTGTTCGCCTGAAGCTAATGACCCTGGTGTAGAATACGCACCTGAGATGTACGAGTCGATTCCTTACGAGCCACTACGGCAAATAAGTTACAACAAGGTTAATTCCTTTGGAATTAATGAGCGTACCCCGGCTCTTGGCACTGTGCCTAGGGGTAAGCTTGCCTATTTCGACCACATTCCAAAGGACAGTGTTGATTTGGCATCGCGTGTCCTTCACAATCCCTACGCTTATACCAAAGCTAATATAGAAGAGGGTCAAACGCTCTTCACACGCTATTGCCAACACTGTCATGGTGAAAAGGGTAATGGTCAGGGGCCAGTGGGAATGAAATTCAAGGGTGTTCCCAACTATTCCGCCGGAGCATACAAGACGATGAATGATGGCCACATCTATCACGTCATCGAATGGGGGCGTAACCGCATGATGCCACACGGCTCACAGGTTAATCCAGAAGAGCGTTGGAAAATCGCGATGTACGTACACGTACTTCAAATCAATAATGACCCTGCCGACCTGCCTAAGGTCGTGAAGGTTACTGGCCCAGCTTCGGTAACGGATGATACGATGGGTGACGCTTCCGCTATGACGGATGGTAGCAACCAAAAAGCTGAGGGTAAGGCTGGCTCGCACACTATGTCTAACGCCCCCGGCCAAGGCACCAAAGCCCGCAACGGCTCTATGTAATTTATGGCAACTCTGATTCATCATCACGAACCCGCCGCCGTTGAGCAGCTTGAATTGAGCCCTAGGACTCAACGAACATTCTTTACTATTATCGGAGTAGGAGTACTATTGTTGATAATCGGTATTGTAGCGGCAATGCTGCAAGTTGGTCAACACCATGAAGTAGTAGCAGTCCACACGGGTTTTGTGCCTGGGGAAACGCATTCAGTGCTGGTTCGCCGCATAGTAGTTAGTCTTTGGCATAGCAACCTATTTTTTGTGGGTGTGTCAGCTATTGGAACCGTTTTTATGGCCATCCAGTACGTAGCATACGCAGGCTGGTCAGTGGTTGTAAAGCGCATCAACGAAGCGCTTGCCGTCTGGCTGATTCCTGGGGGAATCATTATGGTGTTGCTCTTCATCTTGGGACGCCACGATATATTTCAGTGGACGCACGATGGAGTAATGACCAAGGGTTCACCCGTCTACGATAAGATTATTGCTGGTAAGTCAGGTTTCCTTTCCTTCTGGTTCTACCTGATTCGAATGGTCTCTTACCTCACCATCTGGGCGGTTTTTTCCTGGCGCCTGCGTCAATTGTCTTTGCAAGAGGACCTGTATGGTGGCACTCGTTACTTCCATGCCAGTATCAATACCTCAGCACTATTCATAGTGCTGTATGCTGTTACATCCTCTATGTCAGCTTGGGACTGGGTTATGTCAGTTGACGTTCACTGGTTTAGTACTATGTTTGGCTGGTATGTATTTGCTTCCTGGTGGGTATCAGGTATTGCTGCTACCGCGCTGATAGCCATCTTCCTAAAGCAAGCAGGTTACTTGCGTTTCATGAATGCAAACCACTTTCATGACCTAGGCAAGTTGATATTTGGCTTTAGCATTTTTTGGACGTATGTATGGTTCTCGCAATTCATGCTTATCTGGTATGCAAACCTGCCCGAAGAAGCAGTTTATTTCAATCAGCGTTTGGGAGGGTTTGAAGGGCGTTATACCTGGATATTTTACTTTAACCTGGTAATAAACTTCGCTTTCCCCTTTTTGGTTCTAATGACCCGCGACGCTAAGCGGCAAATGATTATTATGAAAATCGTTTGCATAGCCATACTAGTTGGACACTGGTCGGACTTTTATTTAATGCTTATGCCGGGCACTTTGAAAGGCGACAACGGGTTTCTCATAGAGATTGGTATCGCGATGATTTTTCTCGGTACTTTCCTAATTCTGCTTACTCGCCGCCTCTGTGAAGCGTCGCTCATTCCCGTCAACCACCCCTTTGTTGAGGAGAGCGTTCACCACACTACCTAATAAGAGCTGAGATTTTTTAGAACTTAGCGCTTGAGCGACGGTTTCAAGTGAGTACTAAGTTCTGGCTTCTACTTATATCAAATGACTACCCTAACCATTCTGCTGGTCCTGGCATTGTTGCTGGTTGTTTTTGGCCTGCTATTTCGCCTCCAGATATTAACTGCTATCTTCTCTGGCTCATACGTGCGCCAGATTGGTACCAGCAATCGGGTTAATGCCTTCCTAATGTTGGTGTTTATGGTGGTCGGTGGGGCTGCGTTTTTCTGGTCATTCTCCGAAAACTATGGGAAGATGAACCCACCCATTGCTTCAGTGCATGGGCACGCAATGGAGCGGATGTTCTGGACTACGATGATTATCATAGGTATTGCTTTTGTGCTTACGCACGTTGCGCTTTTTACTTATGCTTATCGGTATCAGTATAAAGAGGGTCGCCGCGCATATTTCTTTTCGCATAACAATAAACTTGAAGTTATCTGGACTATCATTCCTGCTATCGTAATGGCGGCCTTGATATTCTCGGGTTGGAAGGCTTGGACTCGCATCACTGGTCCGGCACCAAAAGACGCCGTTGTGCTTGAGGTGATGGGGAAACAGTTCAACTGGTTAGTTCGTTATCCTGGTCGCGATATGAAACTGGGGGTAGTGAATTATCGTCTTATCGATGCATCTAACGATTTTGGGTTTGATTTGAGTGATAAAGCAGCGCTTGATGACTTTACCGCTTCTGAAATCCACGTCCCGAAAGGGCATCCAGTACTAATAAAAATTCGTTCGCGCGACGTATTGCACGCCGTGTATATGCCGCAGTTCCGCGTGCAGATGTACGCGGTGCCAGGTATGCCCACTCGCTTCTGGTTTACGCCTACTACAACTACGGACGAGATGCGCGCCAGGCTTGGCAATCCGAATTTTAACTACGAGCTTGCTTGTAATCAAATTTGCGGTCAGGGGCACTTCGCTATGAAGTTCAATATCGTAGTTGACGAACCTGACGATTACGTAGCTTGGTACGCCGCTCAAACGCCTGTTTCTAAAAATGCTGACCTTATGGCTTCTTTCAAGCAAATGAGTAAGCAAACCGGGCTTGGTCAAGGAAATAGCAAAGGCGCTAGGGCTAGTTCTATTGAAGAAACTGGTGAAACTCCTGCTCCGCCGCTGGCTGCTCAGTCATCGCTTTAAGCTGTACTTCTAAGTAATTCTACCATAATATGGCTACTAATCTTCCAGCTTCTACGCAGGCTCAGGGCGGGATAGGTACCGCTGCGGGACCTCATACCGAGCACGACGAGCACCTGCACGACCACGAGCATCACGACCAGCATTGGCTGTGGAAATACGTTTTCAGCCAAGACCACAAAATCATAGCCCGGCAATTTCTGATTTCAGGAATGATGTGGGCTATCGTAGGCGGCTTGCTTTCCAGTCTCTTCCGCCTGCAATTGGGCTGGCCGCAAGCTACAATGAGTTGGTTGCAGCCTTTACTCGGCAAATGGGTAGAGGGAGGGAAGCTGGCTCCAGAGTTTTACCTGGCCCTCGTAACGATGCACGGCACTATTATGGTGTTCTTTGTGCTAACTGCTGGCTTGTCTGGTACTTTTTCTAACTTCCTTATTCCGCTGCAAGTTGGTGCCCGCGATATGGCTTCCGGGTTTATGAATATGCTCTCGTACTGGTTTTTCTTCGTATCGAGCATTATCATGTTTTCCTCCCTGTTTCTGGAAACTGGCCCAGCCTCCGCGGGCTGGACTATCTATCCTCCTCTGAGTGCATTGCCACAAGCCATTCCAGGCTCTGGTATGGGTATGACGATGTGGCTGGTGAGCATGGTATTCTTTATCATTTCACAATTGCTTGGCGGTGTTAACTACGTGACGACGGTTATTAACCTTCGCACTCGTGGAATGAGCATGAGTAAGCTGCCGCTTACTATTTGGGCTTTCTTTTTGACCGCAATCCTGGGTATTTTAGCGTTCCCAGTGTTATTTGCGGCCGCGCTGCTGCTGGTGTTTGACCGCTCGTTTGGCACCTCGTTCTTTCTTTCGGACATATATATTGCCGGCCAGGCATTGCATAATCAGGGTGGTTCGCCAGTACTGTTCCAGCACTTGTTCTGGTTCCTGGGTCACCCCGAAGTATATATTGTAATCATGCCTGCGATGGGTATGGTGTCGGAAATCTTGGCTACCAATGCTCGTAAGCCAATCTTCGGCTACCGTGCTATGATTGGCTCCCTGATTGGCATTTCCTTGCTGTCGTTCGTCGTGTGGGCTCACCATATGTTTGTGACGGGCATGAATCCTTTCCTGGGGTCAGTATTTATGTTCCTGACACTGATTATTGCGGTGCCTTCAGGGGTTAAGGTATTTAACTGGTTAGCTACGTTGTGGCGCGGCAATATTCGCTTCACGTCGGCAATGCTCTTCGCTATTGGTTTCGTGTCACTGTTTATTTCGGGTGGTTTGACGGGTATTATTCTTGGTAATGCTACGCTCGACATTCAGATGCACAACACATATTTCGTGGTGGCTCACTTCCACTTGGTAATGGGCTCGGCAGCATTCTTCGGGTTGTTTGCTGGTATTTATCACTGGTTCCCTAAAATGTTTGGCCGCATGATGGACGAGAAGCTTGGATACATCCACTTTTGGCTGACCTTCACGGGCGTTTACTTGGTGTTTATGCCAATGCACTACGTAGGTATTGCTGGTTTTCCGCGTCGTTATTACTCTTGGACGGGCTTTGATGCCTTCTCGCAGTTTGCTGACCTGAACAAGTTCATTTCAACTGCTGCGATTCTGGCCTTCCTGGCTCAGTTCATCTTCATCTTTAACTTCTTCTACAGCATTTTCCGCGGCCGTCGCGCTACGCAGAACCCGTGGAACTCGACTACGCTGGAGTGGACTACCCCCATTGTACCCGGTCACGGTAACTGGCCTGGTGAAATCCCAGCTGTTTATCGCTGGCCCTACGATTACAGCAAGCCCGGTGCAGAAGCTGACTTTATTCCGCAGAACGTACCGTATTCGCAAACACCTTCTTCCAACCTTCCCTACGAGCGGGAATTGGCTGAGTAGTTTACTGACCACCTATTTGCCTGAACGGGCCGCCGTACCACGGCGGCCCGTTCTTTTTGACCACTGATTAGCACATATTTTAACGGATTGCACGGATTTTGTGGGCGATTTTGGCGTTAGGTAATGATGAATACGATGAGCGAACCTGGATTTGTGCGGCGCTTCCGGTTTTGGAGCGTGCTGACGATTGTTAGTATCTACTTATTGATTTTGGTGGGTGGCATTGTCCGAGCTACTGGTTCAGGAATGGGTTGCCCTGACTGGCCCAAGTGCTTCGGGCAATGGGTACCGCCGACTGAGGTCAGCCAATTGCCTACCGATTATAAACAAGTGTACTTGGCGCAGCGGGTTGCTAAAAATCAGAAACTGGCTCGCACGCTGGCGAGCCTGGGATTTCGGCAGGTGGCGGGGGAGATTTTTGCTCACCCGACGCAGTACGTGGAAACCGATTTTAACGCGACCAAAACCTGGATTGAATACCTGAACCGATTGCTGGGGGCGCTCATTGGTATTTTCGTTTTTGTGAATGCGTTGGTAGCGTTGCCCTATTGGCGACGCGACCGGCCGGTATTCTGGCTGGCAGTAGCTGGCTGGCTGCTCACCGGGGTGCAGGGATGGCTGGGGTCATTGGTAGTTTCGACGAATCTGCTGCCCATTATGGTAACTATCCACATGGGGTTGGCGCTGCTTATCGTGGCCATCCTGCTCTACGCGGTGCAACGGGCACGCTGGGGGAAGGCCAATGACGAGATTGAAAATGCCCGATTAGCGAACCTAAGCCTGATTGGGCCGCACGAGGCTGCTACTGCCAATGCGAGCTTGCGCTGGCTACTAGGGGGCGTATTATTGCTCACGTTCACGCAGATTATCATGGGCACGCAGGTGCGGGAAGAGATTGACCGCATTGCCTCTGCTGCCGATTATGGCCGTCGTGACACCTGGGTGGCTGCTCTCGGGAGCATTTTTGAAGCGCACCGGACTCTATCAGCCATTGTGGTGCTGGCCAACGTGGTGGTGGGTTATCGGCTGTGGCAGCTGGCGATTCCGCGCTTGCAGCGGCTTGTTGCGGCCACCTGGCTGGTGCTGGCACTGGAGATGGTCGCGGGTATTACGCTCGCCTACCGGGCCTTGCCAGCATTTGTGCAGCCCATTCACCTGACGCTGGCTACCCTGCTCTTCGGCACGCAGTTTCTGACGCTGCTGGCTTTGCGGCCGCAGCGGGGGGTAGGGGACAGGCTGCCAGTTGCGCAGCCTTCGCAGCAAGCGCATTCATACCACGCCTAGCCTTGGTCGGGCGTACCTTTGGGGTAGTAATTATATCAGGTTAATGACGAAGGCCCGCGCCTATTTCCAGCTGCTCAAGTTTCGGCTTTCCTTCACAGTGGCATTTTCCAGTGCGCTGGGCTACTTGTTGGGCCTAGCTACGCCAAACTGGGGCCGGGCACTGCTGGTGCTGCTCGGTGGGTTGCTGGTGACCGGTGCCGCTAACATCATCAATCAGGTTTTCGAGAAAGACCTGGATAAGCTGATGCGCCGCACCGAAAACCGGCCGCTTCCTACTGGGCGCATCTCACCGGGCGAAGCCTGGGTATTTTGCGTGGTGCTGGCGGTGCTGGGGCTGGGGCTGCTGGCCTACTACTTCAATCCGCTGACGGCGGCCTTGTCGCTGTTTTCGCTCATCCTGTACGGTTTTATTTACACGCCCCTCAAAACGGTATCGCCGGTGTGCGTGGCTGTGGGGGCCATTCCGGGTGGCCTACCCCCCCTCATTGGCTGGGTAGCGGCAACGGGCTACGTGGGCGAGGCCGCGTGGGTGTTGTTCGGCATTCAGTTTATGTGGCAGTTTCCGCACTTCTGGGCCATTGCCTGGGTGGCCGACGACGACTACAAGCGGGCGGGCTTCAAGATGCTGCCTACCCCCGGCAACCGCGACCTCCGCACCGCTTTTCAGATAATGACCTACACCGTGCTGCTCATCCCGGTGTCGCTGCTGCCGCTGGTGCTGGGTATTTCAGGGCGCGTGTCGGCGGGGGTGGCGCTGGTTTGCGGCGTGCTCTTTACCCTGCTCACCGTGCGGCTCATGCGCACGCAGGACCGCAAGGCGGCGCTCAACATCATGTTTGCCTCGTTCCTGTATTTACCCATCGTACAAATCGCGCTTCTTTTAGACAAAGTTTGAGTGTTAGCTGTTGATTTCGTGTTGTATTTAATGCTGGGAAGCGCGGGTAGTAGCTGCGCTTCCCAGCATTAAATACAGCAACTACTATTAGATAATTAATTTACTATGAAAACCTCGGAAGCTACGTTTGCCGATAAGGAAATGGGCCTGGGCTGGCACCCCAAGCGCGTGTTGCTTATCCTGTTGATTTTCAGTATTGTGATGATGTTCGCGGCTTTTACCAGCGGCTACATCGTGCGGCGCGACGAGGGCAACTGGCGCGAATTTGACCTGCCCGTTAGCCTGCTCATAAATTCGATTATTATTGTACTTAGCAGCGCTGCCATGCAGTGGGCCTATTACTCGGCCAAACACGACGAGATAAAGCGCGCCAACCTGGGCCTGCTCCTGACGCTGGGGCTGGGGGTAGCGTTCTTGTTTGGCCAGCTGCATGCGTGGAGCGTGCTGGTAGCGGGCCACACATTCTTCGGGGGTGCCGATGCCAATCCGTCGGGCTCTTTCGTCTATGTGCTCATGGGTGTGCACGCTTTCCACTTAGTTACGGGACTCGTTTTTGTAGCAGTGGTACTCAAGCGAAGCCTTAACTATCAGGTGCATTCGCGCGCTACGCTCTCGATTGGCAACGCTACCTTATACTGGCACTTCCTGGGTGCGCTTTGGCTGTACCTGTATTTGTTCCTACTTTTGAACCATTAAACGGGAATCTGGCGTAAAGCCCGCTTGTCCATCTGTTGTCCGTTATGGCCCAATCTACCACTTTGCAGCCCACTGCTGCTCCTGCCGCCTACGCCGATGCGCCCCGCTCCGGCACCTGGGACGGCGGCAACGAACCCTTTAAGGCGAGCTACGGCAAGCTGATGATGTGGTTCTTTCTACTCTCGGACACCTTTACGTTCGGGGCTTTCCTGACGGCTTACGGCCTCATTCGCCACAAGCACGGCGTGTATGAGGGCACGGCCAAGGCGTTCCATTTCAGCACCGCCTACTGGCCTACCCCTGAGAAAGTATTCAATGCTTTCCCCGGCCTGCACGGCCTGGACCTGCCGCTGGCTTTCGTGGCGTTGATGACGATGATTCTCATCTTCAGCTCCGTGACGATGGTGCTGGCCGTTGAAGCCGGCCACCGCATGGACAAGGCCGATGTGCAGAAATGGCTCTTGTGGACCATCTTGTTTGGCTCTATGTTCCTCAGCAGTCAGGCCTGGGAGTGGAGTCACTTCATCGGCGGCCACGAAGAGGGCACCCTTATGGCAAACGGCACGGTGCTGCACGGGGCCAGTTTAACGGCCAATCAATACGGCCCGCCTCTATTTGCCGACTTGTTTTTCTTCATCACGGGCTTTCATGGCACGCACGTTTTCTCGGGCGTCTGCCTGTTGGTGTGGTGCTTTATCGCTACCACAAACGGCACGTTTGAGAAGCGCGGCCACTACGAGATGATTGAGAAAATCGGCCTCTACTGGCACTTCGTTGACTTGGTGTGGGTATTCGTTTTCACCTTCTTCTATCTCGTTTAAGGGTAAGTGAGCAACAGTAGATGAGTGGTGAGTAGAGGCGTAATTTGCTCGTCTGTTCACCTGCTTGCTGCCCGATACACTACTTCTTTATTTACTTACCCACCTACCAATCATGGCTAACCACGCGGAAGAACTTTCCCTTCACCCCGGCGAAATCGCCAAGCCAAACGTGGCCTGGATTTGGCGCACCTTCTGGGTCCTGGTTATTATCACGGCTGTAGAATTCGTCATTGCCTTCACCATGACCTCGCCCGGCCTGCGCACGCTGCGCAACAGCATCTTCATCGTGATGACGATTCTGAAAGCCTTCTTCATCGTGGGCGAGTTTATGCACCTCAAGCACGAGGCCAAAAGCCTCATTTGGACCATCCTCATTCCTACCGCGCTGCTCATCTGGCTGGTAGTAGCCCTCGTAACCGAAGGCTCGTACGTGGGCGAAGCGCTCTCGCACATGTTCAGCAACTAAGTATAGAATGCGACCACGCCAGACTATTTTGCTGGGCCTGCTTCTGCTGGTGCCGGTGCTGGCGTTCCTGTTTCTCTACGGCTTCGGCCGCAATCATTACGCGCTGCCAACCTACTTGCCCGAACGCGTGGACTCCGTCCGCACCTCGGCCGGGGGGTGGCAGCGCGATACTGTTTTTCATAGGGTTCGGCCGTTTCAGCTGCTGACGGCCGCCGGCCGCCAGCTCACGAGCGCCGAGCTGGGTAAGGGCCTGTACGTGGTGCAGTTCTACGCGCCGGGGGGGGTAGGGGAGCCGGCAAGCCGCGCGCTGGCCCGCATTCAGGAGCGCTTTCGGCCCGAGCCGCGGGTGCGGCTGGTCACGCTGGTTGCCTCCGGCGCAACCGCAGCCGCCACGGAGGCCAACTTGGAAAAGCTAAGTGAGCAGCGCGGCACCATTAACGGGAAGTGGTTTTTTGGCGCGGCCCCAGCCGACACGCTGCGGCGGCTGGCGCAGTATGAGTTTGGGCAAACCGCACTGCGGCCCGCGCATTATCCGTTTCGCCCGGCTACCGAGCCGGGGAACCTGCTGCCCGGTCAGCTGTTGTTAGTGGACGAAGCGCAGCATGTGCGCGGCTACTACGACGCGGCCGACAAGTATGAGGTCGAGCGGCTTATTACGGAGATTAACGTTTTGCTTTATACCTATGACGACCGCCACTGAGCAGCTGCATCCGCCCATGCTGGAGCCGGGCGACTACACCAAGTACAAGATTATCCTGGGGACGCTGGGGGCGGTGGTGCCGCTGCTGGTGGCCGTGATTTTCTATTACAAGACTATCTTCCGCATCGACGGCGCCGGCCCCTACCTGCACGCCCTGCCGGCCGTGAACGCGGTTCTAAACTCGCTGACGGCCGTGGCGCTGCTGATGGGCTACTACTTCATCCGGCACAAGAATGTGCTGGCGCACCGCGCCGCAATGGGCACCGCGTTCGCGCTGGGCGGGTTGTTTCTGATTTTCTACGTGGCCTACCACTCGCAGGTCGAGAGCACCCATTTTGGGGGGGTAGGCGCGGCGCGGGCGTTTTATTTTTTCCTGTTGCTGACCCACATCAGCCTAGCGGCGGTGACGGTGGCGCTGGTGCTCTTTACGCTGTACTTTGCCCTCACCGGGCAATACACCAAGCATAAGCGCATTGCCCGCTGGACCTTTCCGGTGTGGCTCTACGTTTCGGTGACGGGCGTTATCGTGTACTTGATGATTGCTCCGTATTATCCGGCCGGCTAGTGCCGCAACATTCTGACTACCTAACCGTTTTGCTTGTATGAAAAAGCTGATTTTTGGATTGCTGCTGAGCTTTGGACTGCTCTTTACGCTGCTGCCGGCTAAGGCGCAGTGCGTGATGTGCGCCAGCCAGGTGGAAGCCGCCCGGCAGGAGCGCGACGACTACGACGTGTCGGGCCTCAACAAAGGCATTGTGTACATGATGACCGCGCCCTACATCCTGATGGGGGCCGTGGGCTTCGTCTGGTACCGGCGCACGCACCCCAAGCGCCCCACCAAAATGTAGGCTCACCCCGCCCGCGGTGAAAGCCGCCGCTGCTGCCCCACCGGGCAGTGGCGGCGGCTTTCGCGTGCGCATAGGGGGTAGGAACCCGGCCCGCGTAGTAGCTTGCGGGGAGTGGGCGGCTTGGTTTTTGTCCGCTCCAGAGCGCGTTTGCATTCGTTTTCAGCCCTGTCCTTGTTACTTCCCGCCCGCCCTTCCTTCTTTCGCTTCTGGCCCCTGGCCTGCCTGTTGCTGGCCCTGGTGAGCTTTGGGGCCTGCTGGGTGGTCTATACGTATGGGCAGCTGAGCGGCACCAGCCCCATCTACCCCAACGCCGCGCGCCTGCAAAGCCTGGTGACGCAGGCCGCCGCCACGGCCGGCCGCGAAGCCGACCGCGTGGCCCTGGAGTGCCAGCCGCCCCACGCGCCCCAGTTCAGCCGCCTGCTGGCCGAGTGTTCCTACCCCACCTTCGTGGCCGAAGCGGGCAAGGTGGTGGGCTGGTCGGCGTCGGGGCCCGAGCCCACGGCCGCCGAGCTAGCCGACCTCACCCCCGAGCGCCTGTCGCAAACCGCGCTGGGCGAGTTTTTGGTGGTGCGCCGGGCGCTGGGACCGGTGGTGGTGCTCACGTACGTGCCGCTGGCGCGGCACTACGGCATCAGCAACCGCTATTTGCGGGAGGGGGCCGAGCCCGCGCTGCTGCAAGGGCTGCAGGTGCAGGTGCGGGCGGCGCGCGTGCTGCCCGGCGAAACCAAGGGGCTGATAGCGGCGCTGGTCGATGCGCGCGGGCACTACCTGTTTTCGGTGGTGCAGCTGCCGGGCAGCGTGGTGGCGGGGCGGCTGCTGCCGCTGCTGCTGCTGCTGCTGGGCATCGCCTTCTACACGGCGGGGTGGCTGGGCCTGGCCTGGCGCTGGTGGCAGCAGGGGCGGGTAGGGCTGGCGATGCTGGCGCTGGCGGGCACCCCGCTGGCCTTGCGCGCGGCGCTGCTCTACCTCAGCCTGCCCTATGCCTGGCTGGAGCTGCCGCTGTTCGACCCGCGCCTGTACGCCGTGTCGGGCCTGGCCCCGTCGCTGGGCGACCTGCTACTCAATGGCGTGCTGGCGCTGCTGCTGGCCGGCGCCGCAGTGGTGGTCAACCGCCACTACCGGCTGCCCTTGCGGGCGCAGCAGGCGCCAGGGGGCCGCTGGGGCATCCCGGCGCTGCTGGGGCTGGTAGCAACGGTGGTAGGGCTTTATAGTTACTACGCCAGCGCGTTCAGCAATACCCAGCTCAGCCTCGACATCACCCAGAGCATGCAGGTGAGCAGCTTCCGACTGGTGCTGGTGCTAGCCGTGCTGCTGCACACGGCGGCCTTCGTAACAGTCTTTTACCTATGCACGGTCCTGCTGGCACCCGACCTGCGCCGCCTGCCGCGCCGGCCGCTGCTGTGGGGCGGCCTGGTGTTGGCGGCCGCGCTGCTGGGGCTGGGGGCGCTGTTGCACCAGGTGCTGCTGCTGCTGCCGGGCATGGCCTGCGCCTATTTAACGCTGGTGCGGCTGGGTGAGCTGCACTACCGGCCGACCCAGGGGCCGCCGCGCTATTTGCTGCTGCTGCTGCTGCTGGGCTTGGCGTCGGCATTGGGGGCCACGGCGCTGTATGGGCAGTTTGAGCACCAATTGCTGCTCGATAAGCAGCGGCTGGCGGGCAATTTATTGGTCGATAATGATTTGCAGGGCGAATTCCTGCTGGGTCAGCGGCTGAAACAGCTCGCGGCCGACCCCGTGATTGCCCGCCTGCTCCTGAGCAAGCCCGTGCGCACCGAAACCCTGCGCCGCCGCATCGAGCGCCAATACCTGCGCACGTACTTCGACAAGTACGAGGAATCGGTGGACCTTTTTGACCCCGAGGGCGAGCCCGTGGGCGGCGAGGCCGACGATACGCTGACCTTCAACCAAACCCGCGCCGAGCTTTCGCGCACGGCCACCGCCACCGACCAGCCGGGCGTGTATTTGCTGAAATCGGACAACTCGTTTAGTTCGCGGCGCTACGTGGCGGTGGTGCCCATCGTGCTGCCCGCGCATGGCGGCCGCGGGCGGCCCACGCCGGCGGGCACCATCCTGCTCACGCTCAGCCTCAAGCAGCTGGCCAGCTACAGCGTGCTGCCCGAGCTGCTCGTGGACCAGAAGTTCTTTCAGCCCGGCCTGGCTACCGACCTCAGCTACGCGGGCTATGCGCAGGGCCGGCTGGTGTATAGCGCGGGTGATTTTGACTACGCCAACCTTCTGCCCCCCGCGCTGCTGCGCGACCCGCGCATCTACGAGGATGGCCTGGTCGTGAGCGATTTTCACCACCTGGCCATGCGCGATGCCAGCGGCCGGCGCATTGTGGTGGTCACGACGGCCACCTATTCGCTGGCCGACTGGTTTTCCAACTTCTCCTTTCAGCTGCTGCTCAACGTGCTGGTGTGGCTGCTGGCGGGCGGGGCCTACCTGCTGCGGCGGCGCGGCGGCTGGGGCGTGCGCTTCAATTTCAGCGCCCGCATTCAGCTGCTGCTCAACCTGGGCATTCTCATTCCGCTGCTGGTGGTGAGCGTGGCCACGGCCAGCCAGGTCATTTCGGGCTACCGCCGCGACCTGCGCCGCACCTACGAGCGCCGGGGCCACATTGCCCTCGAAAGCCTGCTGCGCCGCCGCGACCAGCTCAGCGACACCACCGCCCGGCCGGTGCTCACGGCGCTGGCCCGCAACGTGGCCGCCCTCACCGAAACCGACCTCAACCTCTACGACGCGCGCGGGCAGCTGCTGGTCAGCTCGCAGCCGCTCATCTTTGAGGCGGGCCTGCTGGGGCCGCTGCTCAATCCGCAGGCCGTGATTGACCTGCGCGAGCGCGGCCTGAGCCGCACGCTGCTCACCGAGCGGGCCGGCACGCTCTCGTTCAGCTCGCTCTACCTGCCGGTGCGGGCAGCCAGCGTCGATGGGCCGGCCGGGCCGGTGCTGGGCTACGTGGGCATCCCGTTTTTTGACTCGCAGAAGGAGCTGGATAGCAAGCTGACGGAGCTGTTTACGACCATTCTCAACATCTTCACGCTCATGTTTCTGGTGTTTCTGGGGCTGGCCTTCGTGGCCACGCGCCAGCTCACGGCCCCGCTCAAGCTGCTGACGCAGCGCCTGCGCCGCACCACCCTCACCGGCCGCAACGAGGTGCTCGACTACCGCAGCAGCGACGATGAAATTGGTCTGCTCGTGCGCGAATACAACGACATGCTGGGCAAGCTCGAAGCCAGCAAGCGCGAGCTGGCCGCCCAGGAAAAAGAAGCCGCCTGGCGCGAAATGGCCCGCCAGGTGGCCCATGAAATCAAGAACCCGCTCACGCCCATGAAGCTGAGCCTGCAATACCTGCAAAAGGCCATTGCCGAGCGCCGCCCCAACGCCGAGGCCCTGATTGGCCGCATTTCCCAAACGCTCATCACCCAGATTGACGTGCTTTCGGACATCGCCACCTCGTTCAGCACCTTCACCAACCTGCCCACCATGCGGCCCGCGCGCCTCGACATCACGGCCGTGCTGCGGCAGTGCGCCGAGCTGTTTCGGGAGCAGGATGGCGACGAGCACGGCGCGCTGGACCTGGCCCTACCCCCCGACGGCACCTACGTCGTCTTTGCCGACGAAAGCCTGCTGGTGCGCACCTTCAACAACCTGCTCCTGAATGCCAAGCAGGCCGTGCCGCCCGGCCGCGCGCCCCGCCAGCGCGTGGCCCTGCGCCCCGAAGGCCCCGGCCACGTGCTCCTCACCATCACCGACAACGGCGCGGGCATCCCGGAGGAAGTGCGCGAAAATATCTTCCGGCCCAACTTCACCACCAAAGCCACCGGCTCGGGCATTGGCCTGGCGGTGGCCCGGCGCGGCATCGAGAGCGCCGGCGGCCGCATCTGGTTCGAGACGGAAGTAGGGGTAGGGACCACGTTTTTTATCGAGCTGCCGCTGGCGGGGTAGGGGGGGTAGGCGCGTTGGGATAGGCGGGGGCGGGCTGCCGGCTTTTTGGCCGGCTGTCCGCTCGTCGGGCGCGCCGGTCGGGGTTGGCACGGGGGCGGGCTGCCGGCTTTTTGGCCGGCTGTCCGCTCGTCGTCAGAACGAGCAGCCCGAACGAGCCCCGGCGGCGCGAACGACGAGCGGACAGCCGGCCAAAAAGCCGGCAGCCGGCCCCGCCTATCCCAACGCCCCACAATTCTTCATGCTTAGCTCATCATCCTTAACTTGCATCCCGGTTCCGCTTGCTAACAACGTGTTAGCGGCGTGGCCCGTGGGCCTGGCAATCGCGGGGCTTTTCCTTTCTCTTTCTTGCCCTATGGCAGACCTTATTACCCAAGCCGTGCTGGCCAAAGCGCTGGCCGATGCGCTGGCCGCCATTCGCCAGGCGCGCCAGGCGCTGGCCCCTTACCTGGTGGCCCTCACCCCGGAGGAGCGCGCCAGCCTGCCCAAGATGGGCGACAAATCGGTGGCCTTCGTGACCAAAGCCGCCGAGTTTGCCCAGAGCCTGCCCACCCTCATGCCGCAGTATCTGGACGTGGCCGGCCTGGTCGTGGACGCGGGCGTGAACGCCGACCTGCTGCCCCTGTATCTGGAGCTGAACAGCTTCGCCACCGACGTGGACAGCACCCGCATGGAAGCGGGCTCCGAGGGCTACTCGTCGGCCCTGGTGGCGTATAGCGCCCTCAAAATCGCCGCCTCGCTCAACCAGCCAGGGGCGCAGGCCGCCGTGGCCGAGCTGGAGCCCCGCTTCGCCAGCCAGGGCAAGCGCAAAGCCGCCCCCGCGACCCTCGCGAAGTAGGGTGCGGGGCTTGCCCCCGCCCGTCGTTGAACGAAACCAATACGAATCGTTCAACGATGGGCGGGGGCAAGCCCCGCACCCTACTCCGCGACGGATACAACTGAGTTGAGTGCCTAAAAAGGGGAGTGAGTTGGGGTCCGACCCTAACTCACTCCCCTTTTTGGGCACTCGGGTTCGCTTTGTAGGCACTCGGGTTCGCTTTTTTGGCACTCGGGTTCACTTTTTGGGCACTCGGGTTCGCTTTGTGGGCACTCGGGTTCGCTAAAAGGGCACTCGGGTTCACTTTTAGGGTAGCTGGGTGCTCTTGGAGGGCACTGGGGCGGGCTGCCGGCTTTTGGGCCGGCTGTCCGCTCGCCGGGAGAACGAACGGCGCGCCCGACGAGCGGACAGCCGGCCAAAAAGCCGGCAGCCCGCCCCCGCGCCAACCCCAACCGGCGCGCCCGACGAGCGGACAGCCGGCCAAAAAGCCGGCAGCCCGCCCCACCCGCTCCCGCCGAGCCGGCGCGCCGCTCTACCTTGCGGGCATGAATGAATTAATACTCGGGGATAACCTGGAAGTGCTGCGCCACCTGCCCGCCGAATCGGTGGATTTAATTTACCTCGACCCGCCCTTTTTCTCCAACCGCACCTACGAAGTCATCTGGGGCGATGCCGGCGAGCGCCGCTCGTTTGAGGACCGCTGGAGCGGCGGCATCATGCAGTACATCGACTGGCTCAACGAGCGCGTGCGCGAGCTGCACCGCCTCCTCAAGCCCACCGGCTCGCTGTTTCTGCACTGCGACTGGCACGCCGATGCTTATATCAAGATTTTTATTCTGGATAAAATCTTTGGGGAGGAGAATTTTCGGGCTGAGATTGTGTGGCAACGAACCAATGCGCATTCGGACGCTAAAAACAAGCTGGGCGTATTGAATGATGCCATTTATTATTATGCGAAGTCTAGCAAAAACACCTACCATCCGGTTTATGGTGGTCATGCGGAATCGTATATCGCTAGTCATTACACAAACGACGACAACGACGGGCGGGGGCCTTACCAAACGGATAACATGACCAGTCCGAATGCCCGGCCGAATATGACTTATGAATGGCAGGGGTTCGCGCCGCCAGTATTAGGTTGGCGTTACAAGCGTGAGACTATGCAGCAGCTTCACGATGAAAGCCGCATTTATTACCCTCGCAAAAAAGATGGCACCTTTGATTTAAGCCGCCGCCCGCGTCTTAAGCGGTACCTGAATGAACAAAAAGGTACCATAATGGGGAATATGTGGCTAGACATTCCCGCGCTTAATTCTCAGGCCAAAGAGCGCATCGGCTACCCCACCCAAAAGCCGTTAGCCTTGCTGGAGCGCATCATTGCGATGGCCTCGAACGAGGGCGACGTGGTGCTGGACCCCTTCGTGGGCGGGGGCACGACGGTGGTCGCGGCCGAGCGGCTGAAGCGCCGCTGGCTGGGCATTGACCAGAGCGTGCAGGCCGTGAAGGTGACCGAGCTGCGCCTGAAGCTGGGCAGCGACCTGTTCAGCCAGGATTTCGCGGTGCGCCTGCACAAGTACGACGTGGAGGCCCTCAAAGCGCAGAACCCCTACGCCTTCGAGGGCTGGCTGGTGACGCAGTTTGGCGGCACGCCCAACGTGAAGCGGCGCGGCGACCTGGGCCTCGACGGCAGCAGCCGCGAGGGCCTACCCCTGCAAGTGAAGCAGAGCGAGGGCGTGGGCCGCAACGTGGTCGATAATTTCCGGGCCGCCGCTGAGCGCCACGACGCGGCGCTTTTTGCGCGGCAGCGCGCCAGCGGCGAGCCGGTGGGCTTCATTCTGGCCTTCAGCTTCGGCCGCGGCGCGGTGGAGGAAGTGGCCCGCCTGCGCACCAAGGAAGGCATCCGCATCGAACTGGTGCCCGTGAGCGCCATCGTGGAGCTGGCCCACAAGCCCCGCCTCACGGTGCAGGTGGAGGCGCTGGCCGCCGCCGGCGCGGGCACCAAGCGGGCCGTGCGCCTCACCGCCACCGGCGAGAGCCCCGCCGGCCTCGAATTCTACGCCTGGGATGCCCACTACGACCCCGCCCAGGGCTTCCGCCCCAGCATTTTGCTCGATAAGGCCGGCGTGCAAACGCTACAGCTCAAGCCCGGCGCGCACGTCATCGCCGTGCAGGTGGTGGACAATGACGGCCTGAGCGCGCTGGAAGTGGTGCGCCTGCACGTGAACGGGGAGGTAAAGGTGGGGTAGGGGCGGGGCTTGCCCCCGCCCGTCGTTGAACGACTTGCGCCTGTTTCGTTCAACGACGGGCGGGGGCAAGCCCCGCACCCTACTTCGCCCGTCGTTGAACGCCTTGCGCTTGTTTCGTTCAACGACGGGCGGGGGCAAGCCCCGCACCCTACTTCACCCGTCGTTGAACGACTTGCGCTTGTTTCGTTCAACGACGGGCGGGGGCAAGCCCCGCCCCTACTTCGCCCGTCGTTGAACGACTTGCGCTTGTTTCGTTCAACGACGGGCGGGGGCAAGCCCCGCACCCTACTTCGCCCGTCGTTGAACGACTTGCGCTTGTTTCGTTCAACGACGGGCGGGGGCAAGCCCCGCACCCTACTTCGGCCAGGCACCAAAATTGCCGCCCCTCGCGTTGTGCCGGCACTCTTGCCGAACTTTGCCTGATGACCCACTGCTACCGTTTTTGCGTTGCCCTCGTGGCCCTGCTGGCGGTGGCGTGGGGCGGCGGGCAGCGGGCGTGGGCGCAGGCCGTCCCTACCCCGCCGCCCGCCGCCAAGGTTGCCCCCGCCCTACCCCCCGCCCCCGAGCCGATGCCGCCCAGCACCCGGCGCTGCCGCTACGTGCGCCTGGCCCTGGGCCACGACACGACGAGCTTCGCGCTCAGCGACACGCTCACCATCGTGCCGGCCTCGGTGGCGGCCACCGGGCAGCCAGTGACCTACGATGCGCGGCGGGACCGCTACCAGCTGGTGCGGCCCGCCCCGCGCGATAGCCTGGGCGCGCCGCGCGCCGACTCGGTGCTGCTTTGCTACCGGGTGCTGCCGCTGCCGCTGCTGCGCGCCCGCTACCGCCGCCCGCGGGGCCTCATGGACACCCTCGATTTCCGGGACCGGCCCATGCTGCGGGTGGAAGACTTTTCGCAGAAAGAGCAGATTCTCAGCACGCCCGGCATCAGCAAAACGGGCAACCTGAGCCGGGGCATTTCCTTTGGCAACACGCAGAACGTGTTTGTGAACTCGGCGCTCAACTTGCAGCTGGAAGGGCAGCTGACGGAGAATATTCGCCTCACGGCGGCTATTTCGGACCAGAACGTGCCGTTCCAGCCCGAGGGCAATACGCAGACGCTTCAGCAGTTCGACAAAATATACATCACCCTCACCGGCCCGCAGTGGAACCTGACGGCCGGCGACGTGGTGCTGCGCAACAAGCCCGACTACTTTTTGCGGTATTATAAAAACATCCAGGGCGCGGCCATCGAGGCCAATTTGGGCGCGCCCGGCCCGCAGCCGCTGGCGGCCGGCACCACCACCAACAGCGTGAGCAACGCGCCGCCCTCCTCGTTCACGACCTACACCAACGGCGTGACCACCAACAGCGCCGCGCCGGCCGGCACCTACGTGGCCCCGTTGCGGCCGCCCACGGCCGCCGTGCCGGGCGGCCAGCCGCTGCCCGGCGCGCCGCCCGCCGGCCCCACCGGCACCGGCAGCGTGACGGTGCTCAACAAATTGGGCCAGATTCGGTCCTCGACGCTGGTGGCGGGGGGGGTAGCGAAGGGCAAGTTCGCCAGCATCGACCTCACCCCGATTGACAACGTGCAGGGGCCGTACCGCCTCACGGGGCCAAATGGTGAGCAGTTTATCATCGTGCTGGCCGGCTCGGAGCGCGTGTACCTCGATGGCCGCCTGCAAACGCGGGGCTTCGATTTTGACTACGTGGTGGATTATAACCTGGCGGAAATCACGTTCTCGCCCCGCCACCTCATCACGGCCAACTCGCGCCTGAAAGTTGATTTTGAATATTCTGACCTCAATTACTCGCGCTCGCTCTACACGCTGAGCCACTACCAGCAAATCGGGCGGCTGAACCTGCGCGGCAACTTCTACCAAGAGTCGGACAACCCCGACGCCACGGCCAACCTCACGCTCTCGTACCAGGACCGCCAGCTGCTGCGCGGGGCGGGCAACGTGTCGGTGGTGTCGGCACCGGGGGCCGACTCGGCGGCCTTCAACCGCACGATAGTGCAGTATCACCGCGTGGCCCAGCTCAACCCGACCACCGGCCTGCGCGAGTACGTGTACGTGTATGCAAACCGGGATTCCCTGAGTGGGGTGTACACGGTGCGCTTCACGCAGGTGGGGGCGGGGCTGGGCGACTATATTTTGAGCACGGCCAACGTGAACGCCAACGGCCGGGTGTATGCCTACGCGGGCCACAACCAGGGCGACTACCGGCCGGTGCGCCTGCTGCCTACCCCCTTGCTCAAGCAGATGGCCACGGCCGGGGCCACGTTTCAGCTCGACCCCACCGCGGCCGTGTTCGTGGACCTGGCCACCTCGCAACTCCAGCGCAACCGCTTCGACAGCACCGGCACGCGCACCCAAAGCGGCGGGGCCATGCGCGTGGGCTACACCGTGCAGGACCGCGCCCTCCCCACCTGGGCCCCGGCCGCGTTGCAGAAATACCGCCTGCGCTCGGCCCTCGACTACGAATACACGCAGGCCGGCTTTTCGCCGATTGACCGCTACCGCGACATCGAATTCGACCGCAACTGGAGCGCCCCCAGCACCGCCAACGCCACCACCACGGCCGCCCGCGAGGACAATATTTTCAACTTCGCGGTGGGCCTGAGCCGCGACGCCACCCACGCCATCAACTACCGCGTGAGCCGGCGCTACCGGCCCAGCGAGGTCAGCGGCGTGCAGCAGTGGCTGGACGTGGCCCAGCAGGTGGGCCGGCTGGACGTGCGCGGCTCGTTGTTCCTGCTCAATTCGCAGGCCGGGCGCTACCACTCCGACTGGGCGCGGGGCGAGGCCATCGTGCGCTACGGGGGGGGTAGGGTTATTCCGAGCTACACCTACCGGTTTGATAAAAACCGGGTCGTCTCGCCGCTGGGCGACACCATCCGGTCGGCCAATTATTTCGACGAGCACACCTTCGCCCTGCAAAGCCCCGACACCGGCCGCACGCGCTACGGCCTCAGCTACGGCTTCCGGCAGGACCGCACGCCCACCGCCGAGCAGAACAACCTGCGCGTGCATACCCAGGCGCAGACCCTGCAGGGCAACCTCAGCACTCGCCTCAGCAAAAACCAGGACCTGCGCATCGTGGCCACCTACCGCGACGTGAACCTGGTGAGCCAGCCCGACAGCGCCCGCCAGCGCAACATTCTGGGCAAGCTCGACCACTCGCTCAGCCTGCTCCAGAACCAGATTCGCTCCGAGCTGACATACAGCGTGCAAACCGGCCGCGAGCTGCGGCGCGACTTTTCTTTCGTGGCCGTGCCCGCCGGCCAGGGCACCCACTACTACGCTGGCGACCTCAACCACAACGGCGTGCAGGACAAGGACGAGTTTCTGGAAGCCCAAACCCCCGACGCGCAGTACCGCACCTACATCAAGGTGTATCTGCCCACCAACGACTACATCACCGCCTACCAGAACCGCCTCAGCTACCGCCTCACCGTGAACGCGCCCCGCGGCTGGCGCGAGGCCGGCAGCTGGCGCGCCGCCGTGGCGCGCCTCAGCAGCATCAGCAGCGTCACGGTGGACCGGCGCACCACCAGCCCGAGTCTTGGCAACCGGCTCAGCCCGTTCAGCTACGGCAAGGGCGATGACAAGCTGCTGGCGTTTAACCAGCTGCTGCGCAACACGCTGTATTTCAACCGGGCCAACCCGATTTTTGGGGCGGAGTTAACCGTGCAGCAAACCCAGCAGAAGACGTTGCTCACCGAGGGCTTCGACCTGCGCAACCTCCAGACCCAGAGTCTGCTGCTGCGCCGCACGCTGGCACAGTCGTTCACGGGCCGCTTCACCGTGGCCCGCGACATTCGGGAGGCCCAGGCCACGTATTCCATCGACCCGGCCAGCTCCGGCTACCGCAATTTCGACCTGCTCATCTACACCGTGCAGCCCGAAATCAGCTACCAGCCCAGCCCCGCGCTGCGCCTCACCGGCTCGCTGCTGCACACCGCCAAAGCCAACACCTGGGCCGCCCGCGTGAGCGACACCAACGGCACCTTCGACGACCTGGGCCTCGAAGCCCGCGTGAGCCAGGTGAGCAAGCGCACCATCACGGCCGCTACCCACGTCACGCGCGTCAGCTTCGCCGGCGACCAGTCTTCCGTGGTGGCCCTCGAAGTGTTGCAGGCCCTGCGCCCCGGCACCAACTACACCTGGAACCTCAACCTGGAGCAGCGCCTCACCAATGGCCTGAACATCAACGTGGCCTACGACGGCCGCAAAGCCAGCGGCAGCAACATCGTAAACACGGGCCGGATGCAGGTGGCGGTGTTGTTTTAGGGCTTTTTGACGCGCACGAGTTGATAACGCAGGCGGCCGCGCGTAAATATTTCGGTGGTATCGGTTTCGCCAGGCGGCACGCCAATAACCGAATGGATGGTATATAACTTTAGCGTATCCCGACCGAAAGAGGCAGATAATTGCTGTTGTTGCTCGGTGTACACATCAAAGTAGATGGCGTTACCGGGGTTCGGCCCAGTGAAGTCAGTTTGAACAGAATACTTGTGGAATGATAAACCTTTGACCAAGCCGCTGGTCGAAAATTGCGCGTGAACTGGTTGCTTAAGCGAATCTATTCCGTTGTACTGGCCGGTCATCAGCAAATTATTTACTCCCCGCTCAACCCCAACTTCAAGGTCAGGATTTTTACTTGGCATACCAGTACGGCGATAATCTATTTTGCTGACTATCCGATGCGTTTTGCTGTTGCGCGTTATGTAAAAAAGAGTAGTGTCAGTGGTAGTTATCTGAAAGGTAAGTTCGTTGGTCGTACCAGCTTCATTCCTGTAAAGCACCTTTACTTGCAGTGTGTCAGCCTGGGTGGTAGGCCGCAGCAAAAGCGTCAGGCTGCCACCTTCATGCAGGCCATACGAGGCTCCAATTTCTACGCTGTCTCTTTGGTCGGTAAATGGGCTGATTGCCAAAGAAGCTGGGCTTGCAACCTAGTCAAATGAAGCTTTGGGCGACCGGGTATGTGCTACCTCTTTCAGATAATCAGCACTCACCCAATACCCGCTGATAATAGGGCTGACTCGCTGAGCCACCGTGGGCGCTGCCGCAGGCGCAACGGCGGTAGTCGGGGGGAGTAGCAGCCGTCGCCGGTTGCGCCATGCCCGCCGTCTCGGCTGGTTTTTGCTGGCAAGCTGCGGCCAGCACAAGTAGCAGGCAAAAAGCAAGACTTCTCATAAGTGGAAGTACTCAGTGCTTAACCACTCGCAAGCCGATAGAGCCGAGGTGGTCGAAATTGTTGTCTGAGGTGTGCAGCTCAAAGCCTTAACTTAACTGAGCAATAGCATCCTTTATTCGACGCGCCTTAGCCAAAATTTCGTCCATTATTCGGTTCTCCTCTTCGGTAAAATGCAGTTTTGGCAACTGCAAAGGTCCTCGTGCTTCTTGCTCATCCAGAAAGCGCTTTACCCCATAAGCCCTGATATCTTCCGGGCGCAACGAGGTGCGGCCCTCGGCGCGCATCCGCTGAATAGGGTTGGGTGCAAAGCTCATAATATTTCTGTAATAAATTGATTAGTAAAACAACGCACTAAGTCTAGCGCAAGTTTACGCCACTTCAAATGAAATGAAGCGGTTGCTTACGAGGCGGTAATTGTCACAATGTTATTCCACCCTTATCTTACCCATCCGTTTATTCCCTCAGAATAGCGACGCAGGCCATGATTACCTTCTTTCTCAACGACCAACTCCTCCACACCGCCGAGCCGGCCGCCAGCGCCCTGCTCGATTTCGTACGCTACCACGAGCGCCTGATGGGCACCAAAATCGGCTGCCGCGAGGGTGACTGCGGGGCCTGCACCGTGCTGGTGGGCGAGCTGGCCGAAGGCGGCCAACGCATTGCCTACCAGAGCATGACGAGCTGCCTTACTCCCCTCGGCAACTGCCAGGGCAAGCACGTGGTCACGGTGGAGGGCATCAACCGGGCCGGCGGCCAGCTCACGCCGGTGCAGCGCGCCATCGTGGACCACCACGGCGCGCAGTGCGGCTTCTGCACCGTGGGCTTCGTGATGTCGCTAACCGGGCACAGCCTGGGCGAAAAGCCGGCCACCGAAGCCAGCACCCGCGCCGCCATCGACGGCAACATCTGCCGCTGCACCGGCTACAAGTCGCTGGAGCGCGCCGCCGCCGCCCTCACCGCCGAGCTGGCCGAGCGCCCCACCACCAACAGCGTAAAGTGGCTGAGCGAAAAGCAGTTCGTGCCCGCCTATTTCGAAGAAATGCCGGCCCGGCTGGCCGCCCTGCGCGCCGAAACGGCCACTACCGAAATAGCGCCTACCCCCTCCGCCAACGGCCACCCCGCATCGACCTCGCCCAGCGGCCACGCCCAGAGCCAGAACGGCCACGACCATTCGCCCATTCCGCCATTCACCCATCCGCTTCTGAGCGGCGGCACCGACCTGCTGGTGCAGCGTCTCGCTGAGCTGCGCCAGCAGCCCGTGCGCCTGCTCTTCGACCAAAGCGGCCGGCGCGGCGTGCGCCAGCAGGGCGGGCGCGTGGTGCTGGGTGCCGCCACCACGGCGGGCCAGCTGCTGGAATCGGAGCTGCTGCGCGGCTTGCTGCCGCGCCTGCCCGACTACCTCAAGCTGGTGTCGAGCACGCCCATCCGCAACATGGGCACGGTGGCCGGCAACTTCGTAAACGCCTCGCCCATTGGCGATTTAACGATATTATTCCTGGCCCTGGGCGCGGATGTGACGTTGGCCGACGCCAGGGGGGTAGGGCGGGTTTTGCCGCTGGCTAAGCTATACTTGGATTACAAAAAGCTGGCGAAAGCGGCCGACGAGCAGGTAACCGAAATCAGTTTCCCCGCCCCGCGGGCCGGCGATTTTTTCAACTTCGAGAAGGTATCCAAGCGCACGCACCTCGACATTGCCAGCGTGAACACCGCCGCCTGGCTGCGCCTCGAAAACGGCGTGATAACGGCCGCTCGCGTCTCGGCCGGGGGGGTAGGGCCGGTGCCGCTGCTGCTGCGCCGCACCAGCGACTACCTGCTGGGCCGCGCGCTGAGCGCCGAAACGGTGGCCGGGGTCAATGAGGTGATGCAGACGGAAATAAGCCCCATCGGCGACGTGCGCGGCACGGCGGCTTATAAGCGCCTGCTGCTGCGGCAGTTGCTGTTTGCGCATTTTCTGCGCTTCGCGCCGGAACTGACGCTGGCGGAGCTGCTGTAAAACGGAGTGGCACTCCGTTAATCGTCCGCGCCATTAGGGCGCAAAAATCTATTCTATTGCTTTGCCCGGTGCTCACGGAAACGGAGTGCCACTCCGTTTTACAAGCCAATGAACCACCTTGACCCCCAGCGCCACGTGCGCGGCGAATCGCAATACCTCGACGATGTGCCGGCGCAGCAGGGCACGCTCTACGCGGCCGTGTACGAGTCGCCGCTGGCCCACGGCGTGCTTAATAGCCTGGATTTGAGCGCTGCTAAAAAAGCGCCCGGCGTGGTGCGCATCTTCACCGCCGCCGACATTCCCGGCCGCAACCAGATTGGCGGCATCGTGCCCGATGAGCCGCTGCTGGCCGAGGGCCACATGCATTTTCGGGGGCAGCCGGTGGCGCTGGTGCTGGCCCGCACCGAGGCCCAGGCGCACGCGGCGCTCAAGCTCATTAGGGCCGATATTGAGCCGCTGCCCATCCTCACTGACCCGCGCCGGGCCGCCGCGCGGGGCGAGCTGATTGTGCCGCCGCGCACGTTTCGCATCGGCGACTCGGCCGGCGCGTTCGTGGGCTGCGCGCACGTGTTTGAGGGGGTAGCGGCGAGCGGCGGGCAGGAGCATTTGTACATTGAAACCCAGGGCGCTTATGCTTTTCCAACCGAGCTGGGCGGGGTAAAAATCATCTCCTCGACCCAGGGGCCGACGGCCGTGCAGCGCCACTGCGCCGTGGTGCTGGGGGTAGGGATGCACCAGATTGAGGTGGACGTGACGCGCCTCGGCGGCGGCTTTGGCGGTAAGGAAGACCAGGCCACGCCCTGGGCCTGCCTGGCCGCGCTGGGCGCTTTTCTGGTCAAAAAACCGGTGAAGCTCGTGCTCGACCGCATGGCCGACATGCGCATGACCGGCAAGCGCCACCCGTACTCGTCCGACTTCAAAATCGGGCTGAGCAAAGAGCTGAAAATCATCGCTTATGAGGTGACTTATTACCAGAATGCCGGCGCGGCGGCCGACCTCTCGCCGGCCGTACTGGAGCGCACGCTGTTCCACACCACCAACGCGTATTTTATCCCGAATGTGACGGCCACGGCCAACTCCTGCCGTACCAACCTGCTGCCCAACACGGCCTTTCGCGGCTTTGGCGGGCCGCAGGGCATGTTCGTCATCGAGTCGGCCATTACCAAAGCAGCTGAGGAACTGGGGGTAACACCGGCCGAGATTCAGCGGCGCAATTTGCTGCGCGAGGGCGACTTGTTTCCCTACCGCCAGCCGGCCGAACTGTGCCATGCTGCGCAAGCCTGGGACACGGCCGCCGAGCTGTTTGACCTGGCCGGGCAGCGGGCCGCAGTAGTCAGATTCAACCAAGAGAATCAGCTTTTTAAGAAAGGCCTGGCGGTAATGCCCATCTGCTTCGGCATCTCGTTTACCAAGACGTTTATGAACCAGACGCGGGCGCTGGTGCACATCTACACCGACGGCTCGGTAGGTATCAGCACCGGCGCGGTGGAGATGGGCCAAGGCGTGAACACCAAAATCGCGCAGGTGGCGGCCCGCACGCTGGGCATCTCGATTCATCGCATCAAAATCGAAACCACCAACACCACGCGCGTCGCCAACACCTCGCCCAGCGCTGCCAGCGCCACCGCCGACCTCAACGGCAAGGCCACCGAGCTGGCCTGCCAGGCTCTGCGCGAACGCCTGCTGCGCCACGCCAGCACCGAATTTACGGTTGATTACGAAGGTATTACCATCGAAAACGAGCAGGTGCTGGCCGCCGGCATTCCGGCCGAAACCACCTGGGAAAAGCTGGTGAGCAGCGCCTTCGTGCGGCGCGTGGCGCTCACCGAAAATGCCCATTACGCTACCCCCGGCGTGCATTTCGATGCCAGCACCGAAAGCGGCCACCCCTTCGCCTACCACGTGTATGGCACGGCCCTGACCACCGCCACCGTCGATTGCCTGCGCGGCACCTACACCATTGATGGCGTGCAGATTGCCCACGATTTTGGCCAGAGCTTCAGCCCCGCCATCGACCGCGGCCAAGTGGAGGGCGGCGTGGTGCAGGGCATCGGCTGGATGACCTTGGAAGAAGTGAGCTACAACGACGAAGGTCGCCTGCTCAGCAATTCGCTGAATAGCTACAAGATACCCGACCTGTATTCGGTGCCGCAGGTGTTCGACGTGCACTTCCTCGACACGCCCGGCCACCCCAACGCCATCCTGCGCTCCAAAGCCGTGGGCGAGCCGCCGCTCATGTACGGCATTGGTGCCTACTTCGCCCTGCGCGCCGCCGTGCGGGCTTTCCGCCCCAGCCTTTCCCTACCCCTCGTGGCACCCATGACGCCCGAGCGGGTGCTCGGCGGGCTATACCCGGCGTTTGTGGCAGCGCCGGCCGTCAGCAAGTAGCGCGAAGTTTTCACTTCGTGCGCGAGCAAAGCGAGCAGATGGAACCGCCCGGCGCGAACGACGATGCGCGCTTTGCTCGCGCACGAAGTGAAAACTTCGCGCTACTTGCTGCTAGCCCTTGGGTTTTTTGGGTGGTGCGGCTTGGGCGTTTAGAAGCCGCAACAGGTCGTCGGGGGTAGGAAGCTGGCGGGTGGGCCGGAGCCTGGCCGCGAACTGCCGCTGGTGGCTTTCCAGCAGGGCGCTTTGTTCGGCGGCGATGGCCGGGAGATATTCCAGGTGCTCGTTCACGATGTCCAGCTCGGGCAGGTCGGGGTCATACTTACCCAGGCCGGCGAAGTGGCCAGGCATTCGCTTGCGGGTGCCGGCGGCTTTTTCGGCCAGGGCGGCCAGCAGCATCTCGTAGCCCGGCGTGCCACCGATGTCTTCGGGCGGGCCGGCGCGGCGGCCCGCCGGGCAGCGGGCGGGGGGTAGGGGCTGGCCGGGGGGTAGGGGCGCGGTTTTTTCCAGCACCAGCTGGTGCTCCCAGTTGTCGCCCATGTCGTACACATAGCTGACTTTATTTTTCGGCTCCCGCAAAAACTCGCTTAGCGGCACCTGGCGCGGGTCGCGCCACCATTCACCGATAAAGTCTTCCTCGCCGGGCTGCACGGGTGGCGTGCCGGTCAGCAGCTGGCCGGGGCTGCCGCGCCCGGTGCTGAACTCGAACAAGTGGGAGTTTTCCCAGCCAAAAGCAATTTGCAGGGCAAAATGCAGCTCCCAAAACGTGAGCGTGTCGGGCAGCTCCAGCCGCCGCCACACGGCGGGGCTGGTGTCGGCCAGCGTTGCCTTGATGGTGAGTAAGTTAGCCATGCGGCGAAAGTAAGCCTGAAAGCCGGCCCCGGCCAGCGGCGCGGGCTAGGCGGCCGGCGCGGCGGCCTTGTCGGGCTGGGTGGGGGCAGGCGTAGGAGCAGGGCTAGGCGCAGGGGCAGGCGCGGCGTGGTCGGCCTCCGCTTTGGCGTTCTCCGCTTCAAGGGCTTTCTGCGCCTCGGCCCGGCGCAACTCCTGGCGCGACTTGGGCACGTCGCCTTTGCCGGCGGACCAGCCTTCGCGCTGGGTTTTGCGGTTGCCGTCGGTTTCCTCGGTTTGGTCGTGCAGCAGGATTTGCTGGGTCGGGAAGGGCAGGTCCACGCCGTTGGCGACGAGCTTGTTTTTGATGGCTTCGAGCACCTGGTCCTGGGCTTCCATGAAGTCGGCGCGGCGCGGCGGGTTTATCCACCAGCGGGCGCGGATGTTGACTGTGCTGCCGGCCAGGGCCACCACCAGGGCCTCCGGGGCGGGGTCGGCCATCACGCCCTTCACCTCGTGCATGGCTTCGAGTATCAGCTTGCGGGCGTTGGCGATATCGTCGCCGTAGCCGATGCCGACATCGTACTGCAAGCGGCGCTTTTCGTAGGCCGTGTTCACGGTTACGGCATTGATAAACAGCTCCGCGTTCGGAATAACTACCCGGCGGCCATCGTAGGTCATGATGGTCGTGGCGCGGGTCTGAATAGATTCCACGGTGCCTTCGTAGTCTTTATACTGTATCTGGTCGTTAATCTTGAACGGCTCCGTGAGCAGCAGCAGCACGCCGGCCAGGAAGTTCTGAAAAATATCCTTGAACGCGAAGCCGATGGCCACGCCGCCAATTCCGAGCGCGCTCACCAGGCTGGCCGGCGTGAAGCTGGGCACGATGATGGTAACCGTGACCAGAATACCCATGATGAGCGTGGCCACGTAGGCCAGACGGCTCAGCAGCACCCGCAGGCTCTGGCTGTCCTGGCGGTGCTGGGTCAGGCGCTCCACCAGCGAGCGCACCCCGCGGGCGGCGAACAGGAAGGCCACGAAGATAACAAAACCAAAAACCAGGTTGGGCAGCAGCGCCATAAACTCGCGGCCTATGTGGTTGATTTGCTGCCAGGCTATTGAAAAATCCATGCGGGAAGTAAAAGAGTAAAGCAGGAGCGCTACCGCCCCGCTATCCCCAACACGCAATTAGCCGGTTAAGGGTTGTCATTCTGAGGTTATTGGCTCGCCCTTACCCCCGCCGCCACCGAGCGGCATCCAGGCCCAGCGTCACGAGCAGCGCGTGGGGCAGGGTCACCACCGAAGCCACCAGCAGCGCCAGGCTGATGAGCACCGGCCCGCTCGCCGCCCGCGCCCATGCCAGGCCGTAGAGCACTGCCAGCGCCGCCACGCTAATGGCCAGCAGCGGGGCCGAGCGCCTCAAAAAAAAGCTCAGCCCGGCCCACAGCGAGTGCCCGGCCAGGGGGTAGCCCATCAGGGCGTTCATGCGCAGCACGTGCTGCAGGCTGTGCCAGAACACGAAGTACACGCCCGCCGACAACACCGGCGGCAGCGCCGCCAGCAAGAGGCCCAGCAGCAGCACTTCCCGCACATCAGTCAGCGCCAGCTGGCGCTGACTGGTCAAAAAATAGCTAACCCACAGCAGCGCGTGGCCGGCCAGCACCAGCGCGCCCAACCAGTGCGCCACCGCCAGCAAGGCCGCCGCGCTCACTGGCGCGGCCCCGGCCAGGGCCAGCAGGCCGTTGGTGAGGGCGCGCGTTTCGGCGGGCCAAAACCAGAGCGGCACCGCAAAGATGAGCCCACCCCGCAAAAGGCTGTGCGCCAGCCACTGCGCCCGGTAGCGCGCCGCCGCCGGCGCATCGCCCGAGCCCCAGTGCCAGGCCGACAAGCCAAAGAAAAACGCCACCGCCAGCGCCGGCTGCCACCACCACAGCAGCCCTACCCCCGCCGCCAGCCCCAGGTAGCCGCTTAAAAACACCGCCCAATAGCGCACCCGGTCGCGGGCCAGCGCGGGGTGGGTGGCGGGCACCACGTACTGGTCGCAGGCACCGTGGGCCACGCCCAGCAGCAGCAGCCCCAACAGCAGCACCGGCCCTAGCACCCAACTGGCCCAGCCGGGCAGCAGCCAGCCCACGGCCACGGCCACCAGCACCACCCCGTAGGAGTAGAGCTGGGGCCGCACCGTGGGCTGGCGCAGACTACCGGCCAAGCTAGGCCGTGGCATAGCCATCGAGCACCTTCTTCTCGTTGAGGCGCTCGTCGAGCAGGCGTTTGCCCACCAGGTAAGCCACTACCGAAATACCTACTTTATTGAACACGTCGAAGATGCTGAACGCGATGTGGATGTAGTTCAGGTCGATGCTTGTCATGGTCAGCATGTAGCCCAGCGGATACACGCCCCAGGTCGTAACGGTGGTGATGCCGATAAACTTGAAGCCCCAGCGCTCGGTGTCGTTGGCGCGCGCCGAGAATTTCTTGTATAGCCCATATAGCGCCACGATGGCCACCACGTAGCCCACCGTTGAGATAGCGCCCCATAGCAGCTTGCCGCTGGTGATAATCTCGCCGGCCGCCGTCAATTGCTGCTCCCCGATGTAGCCCGTCACCACCATAAACAAGTCGGCCAGCAGCATCACCAGGATGGCCGTAGCCGCTTCCTGGTACTGAATGCGCAGCATCGACGAAGCTTTCAGCAGCAGCAGGGGAGTAGTCACGGCCCAGTCCATGTAGCGATACTGCCCAATGGCCTGGTAGCTGTGGCGGATGAGGGCCGTCCGCGCCTCGGGTGAAGTCAAGTGGCTGAGGTCTTGCAGCATCCCGTGGTAAAACCGCGTGATGAGCAAATACGACACGCCCGCCACGATGGCGATGACCCCGCCATAAGCCCGCGAAATGCGGTGCTCGGGTGCCACACTCTGGTTGGTAAGAAAGCTAAAAATAACGTTGCCCAGAAAGCAGTAGGCCGCAAAAGTCATGAAGAAATAAGTAAGCATCGGTATGATGCCTACTTCCCCGGCGGTCGGAACGAATGAGTCAGCGAAGGTCATTGGAAAAGGAGTTAGAAAGTGAAAAACAAGCTGTTAAGCTGGCCCTTTCCTACGCATTAAGCTAATTAAGCGTTGGTAAATAACTGCTTCATAATGTGTTCATTATAAATGCACTTTGTGAATTAGCCCGACTATAAAAGAAGTTTAAATAATTGTTATTCAAGAAGATTTAAACTAAAATAAGCTTCTGGCCTGGCAAGCCGGCAGTAGTAGGAAGCTAAAGCAGGGCAATCAAATGCCGGAATTATGTACGATTGACGGCTAAATACCTCCGGCCTACCCCTACGCTTTACGGCGGCCTTGCAGGATGCGGTAAAAGGAGCGCGTCTCGATTTCCTCAATCGTGAGGCCGGTGGGCACGATGTCTTCTTCCGAAATGGCCCCGCAGTTCAGCGCGCGCAGGAAAAAATTGAGCAAGCCCTGACCAGTGGCGGCATCGTCGAAAATGTCGCCGGTGAGGGTCGAAATCGCGGCCCGGTCCACGAAGGTTTTGAGGCGGTGCACGGCGCTTTCGTAGGCGCTGAGGAAGAAATTGTAGGTGGCCGCGTAGCGCATGGGCAGCTGCGCGGGGTTCAGGTCCCAGCCCTGGTAAAAGCCGTTGATGAGCGAGTGTGTGGTGTGGTGGTAGGCCTGGCGCCAGCCGCTATGCACGGCCTCCTGGTTTTCGCGCAGCTGCGCAAAGCTCAGGTCATCGCCTCGGTGCGGACCAATGGGCATCACGTTGGTGGCCCCGTCGCTCAGCCAAATGCCGGTGCCGCCCAGCGCTACCTTGGTCATGTGGTGGGCAAAGTCGCACACCGGGTGCGCCATCGTCTGGTACCGGGCCGTGATGCCGGCCGAAGCCGTGTAGTCATACGTGCCAAAGTGCGCCGCGATGCAGCGCCCCTCGCTGGCCCGAACGATGCGCAGGAGCGGGTTGCGCCCCTCGTCGTCCATAATAATCTGGGTGGCTTCCACCATCGTTTCCATTTTCAAGATGCCGGGTGCCAGGTTGTTAGCCTTTTCCAGCAGCTCCAGCAGGCGCACCATCGTGGTCATCTGCTCGGGTATCGTCACCTTGGGCAGCATGATGACGAAGTTGGGGGGTAGGGCACCGCCAGTGGCTTCGAGCAGGGTGCTCAGGAAGATGTCGAGGGTGCGCACGCCGCGCGCCTTCAGGTCTTCGGTGAAGGGCTTGATGCGGATGCCGATGAAGGGCGATAAGGTAGTAGCAGCCATGCCTTTGGCCACTTCCTGGGCGGCCTGCACGGCGGTGGCGTCTTCCTCGGCATCGGGCCGGTTGCCGAAGCCATCCTCAAAATCGATGCGAAAATCTTCCACGGCCTCGGTTTTGAGCTTCTGCACTAGCTTGTTATACACGGTGTAGGCCAGCCAGGCGGGCTCCTGGCGGCGCTGGTCGGCGGGCAGCTTGTCGAGGTAGTCGGTGAGGTTGTGGATGTCGGTTGAGAGGGTAGGCAGGTGTTCGTGGCCGGCCAGGCTCAGCACCCGCGCCAACTCCACGAAGTTGGGCGCGTAGGTCTGCAGGTTGCGCAGCGCGATTTCGCCCATTCGCCCGCAGGTATCGGCCTTAAAAAGGTTGGCCCCGCCATAGACGGTGTGCACGGGCTGGCGGTCGGGCCGGTCGCCGGGGTAGGTTTTTTGGAACGCTAGATTGGCCTCGCCGAGCTGGTCGAGCAAAGCGGTTTTATCGGAGTCCTGAAGGCTGAGTTTCATGGGGTAGCAAAAGAGTTGAATAGATAAGTAGCGCGAAGTTTCCCCTTCGTGCGCGAGCGCAGCGAGCAGGCGGCACTGGGCGGCGCGCCCAACTATGCTCGCTGCGCTCGCGCACGAAGGGGAAACTTCGCGCTACGGCTCACGAGCCGCGGTAGGTGCTGTAGCCGAAGGGGTTAAGCAGCAGCGGCACGTGGTAATGCGCCGCATCGGCCACGGTGAAGCAGATTTCCACGAAGGGGTAAAAATGGATTAGCCCGTCGCGCTCAAAATATTCCTGGGTGAAAAATTTGAGCTTATACATGCCCGGAGCCAGGATTTTAGCCTTGGGCAGTAAATCCGGAATGCGGCCATCGGCATTGGTAGCGCCGCGCGCGATTTCGCGCCAGTCGCCGCCGGCCGGCTCAAATAGCGCGATGGTGACGCCCGCCGCCGGCCGGCCCTTGGTCGTGTCGAGAATGTGGGTGGTAAGTTGGCTCATGCAAGTAGTTTTTCGAGGCGAAGGTGCGTGATTTTGGCCTGCTCGCCCATCGCAACTTGGATTTCAGTGGCCGGCTCATTCGGCAGCCGGGCTTGCAGCAGCGCCAGCATCTCCGCCGCCGACTTACCCGTGGCGCACACGATAAAGATGTAGCCAAATTTTGCTTCGTAAGCCGCATTGCCCGCCGCCAGCGCCGCCAGCGTTTCATCCGAAGCCTGCCGCACCGCGCCCTGCTCGCCCGCCGCCCAGGTGGCCGTGCTGGCAAATTTCTCGCGCAGCGCGCCCACATCCCCGATTTTAGGATGGTGCAAAAAAGCCTCGCGCCAGTCGGCCTCGGCCAGGTTGTACCACGTGCGCCCGGCCGCTTCGTAAAGCGCCGTCGCCGAGGCGAAGGGAAACTGCTGGCTCAGGGTAGCGACCCAGGCAGTGGCCCCGCAGCAGGTAGCTAGCGCCTCGGCGCGGGCGGGGGGGGTAGGGCGTTGAGGTCAGCGAGGGGCATAAGCAGTAGCGCGGACTCTGCGAGTCCGCGCGTAGAACGATAATGAAAAGGCAGCGTGCAGGCTGTGCAATGCGCGGACTCGCAGCGTCCGCGCTACACCACCGTCGGAAACCGGTTCACATTCTTATAGTAGATATACACCGACGGCTCCTTGCCAATCGAAGCGGCCCACTGCTGGCAGAACGGCGCCATCCAGATGGAGTCGCCCTTCTGCACCGGGTACCACTGCTGGTCAAGCATATAGATGGCCTGGCCCTGCAAATAGAGCAGGCCGTGCTCCATGATGTGCGTCTCGACCATCGGCAGGTTGCCGCCGGGCTGGTAAGTGAAAATGTTGACGGCCATATCGAAACCCAGCTCATTGGGCAGTAATTCCTGGATGCGCAGTGCCTCGTCGTTCATGTAAATGGGCGCTTTGCTATCGTCCTTTTCGCCCCAATGCACACCCGGCACGGCGTGGCCCGCCAGCGGCTCATACACTTTGTGGAAGGTGAGAATCTGCGTGTTAGCTGTGGGGTTTTT
This sequence comes from Hymenobacter psoromatis, assembly GCA_001596155.1. Taxonomy (NCBI): domain Bacteria; kingdom Pseudomonadati; phylum Bacteroidota; class Cytophagia; order Cytophagales; family Hymenobacteraceae; genus Hymenobacter; species Hymenobacter psoromatis. The sequence continues at coordinate 4,134,738 of CP014771.1, forward strand.
GAAAACGTAGGACTGCCCCACGGGCACGTACACGAACTTGCCCACCGTCAGAATCCGGCTATCGTCGCCGATGGTGGCCTGCACCTGGCCCTGCACCACGTAGAAGAAAAGCTGGCTGGCCTCGGTGCGGCCCGTCAGCTGCCCGGCCTCGGTGAGTGTCACGAGCATCTGGCAAAGCCGCGCGCCCATCTGCTCATTAATGAGGACGTTGACGGTGCCGCCCGTCCAGCCGGGCACGTTGCTATTGATGTAGCCATCGGGCGCGATAATGGCGTGGTTGCGCCGGGTAACGGAGCGGGTGGTCGAGCCTAGTTGCATAAGGTGAGGTAAAGAAAGGGGGGTAGGAAAAGAGGTAAAAATCGTTTGTCATTGCGAGCGCAACGAAGTGGAGCGCGGCAATCTTTCCTTGGTCGTCCGTTTCACCAGTTTAGTAATCCTGACGTGAAGGAAAGATTGCCGCGCTCCACTTCGTTGCGCTCGCAATGACAAGATGGCTTAACTATGCGCGTCTTTTACTTCCAATAAAAATCGCTCGGCCACTGCCAGCGCCGCCGCCACGTCGGCCGCTTCCACATTCTCCAACGGGTTGTGGCTGATGCCTTTGTAGCAGCGAATAAACGCCATCGTGGCCGGTGCCACGGCCGATGCGGGCACCGCGTCGTGGCCCGCGCCGCTCACCAGGCCCACCACTTGGTGGCCGCCGGCCGCGATGGCCTGGCCCAGCAGACGGTTCAGCTCGCGGTCGCACCGCACGGGCGCGGTGGCTTGCACCAGCTGCCAGGTCAGCCCTACCCCCCGCCGGGCGGCCAAGGCTTCGGCCTGGCCCTGCAAGTCGGCGTAGGCCGCCGCGAGCTGGTCGGCGTCGGGGCTGCGCAGGTCGAGGCTGTGGATGACCTGGCCGGGGATGATATTGCTGGCCGCGTGCACCAGGCGCAGCTGGCCCACCGTGGCTACCAGCCCCCGGCCGTGGGCCAGCGCAAAGGCTTCGGTGGCCAGCACAAACTCGGCGGCGGCGGCCAGCGCATCCTGGCGCATGGCCATCGGCACGGTGCCGGCGTGGCCGGCCATGCCCAGCCAGGTCAGCTCCACGCGCTGCTGCCCAGCGATGGCCGTGACCAGCGCCACCGGCACGCCGCTTTCCCACAGCACCGGCCCCTGCTCGATGTGCAGCTCGAAGTAGCCGAGCCACTCGGCGGGGGGTAGAGCGTCGGCAGCGAGCGTAGCGGCGTTGCCGCCTATCTCAGCAATGGCCTGGGCCAGGGTAATGCCATCGGCATCGGTGCGCTGCAACAGCGCTGGGTCAAAGGCACCCGTCACCACTTTGCTACCCAGGTAGGTGGTGTGAAAACGCACGCCTTCCTCGTCGCTGAAAGCAATTAATTCCAGATGAAACGGTAAGTCAAGCCCTTGCTGAATAATGCTTTCCACCAAATTCAATCCCATCAGCACGCCCAGCGGCCCGTCGTATTTGCCGGCGTTCACCACCGTGTCGATGTGCGAGGCCAGCACGAACGTCTTAGCCCCCGGCCGCTGGCTGCGCAGCCGCCCGCGCAGGTTGCCGATGCCATCGAGGCGGGTTTCGAGGCCGGCGGCCTCAAACCAACTCTGCACCAAATCGCGGCCCTTTAGAAAAGCCGGCGTGCCAAACCGGCGCGTCAAGGTCGCGCCCGTGGCATCTTCGCTGATGGCGGCCAGCTCGTGGATACGGCTGAGAATGTGGGCGGTGCGGGTGGAATAGTCGGGCATTAGAACAAAATTTACTTCGCCTTCCACGCGTCACCTCACCCCCTAGCCCCCTCTCCTGCGGAGAGGGGGAACCAGTTTCTAGTTCTAATTTCTAGTCTAAAAACTACGCTAGAGCTAGTTCCCCCTCTCCGCAGGAGAGGGGGCTAGGGGGTGAGGTGACGCGTGAGGCGAAACCGCAAACATACGCGCTTACCGCGTCAGCATTTGCCCCCGGTTCAAATGCAAAAAATCGGGGTGCCGAAAAACTTCCTCGCCCGCCAGGAAAGTATGCGTGACCACGCCCGCCAGCTCGCGGCCCAGGTAAGGCGACACCTTGTGGCGGTGGTGCAGCAACTCCTCCGTCACCACAAATTTCTCCTCGGCGGCCAGCACCAGCAGGTCGGCGTCGTAGCCGCTGGTAATCTGGCCTTTGCGGTGGCTTTGGCCAATGAGCCGGGCGGGGTTCTGGCTCAGCCAGCGGGCCAGGTCGGGCAGGGTAGCGCCGCGCGGGCGGGCGGCGGTCCAGAGTACGGGTAGGGCCAGCTGCAGCGAAGCGATGCCGCCCCAGGCGGTAGCAAAGTCACCGCTGGCCAGCTGCTTGAGGTCGGGCGGGGCGGGCGAGTGGTCGGTGGCCACGAAGTCGATGAGGCCGCTTTGCAGCGCCTGCCACAGCTGCTCGTTGTTGGCCCGCTCCCGGATGGGCGGCGCGCACTTGAACTGCGTCTGGCCGTCGGCAATGTCTTCGGCGTTGAAAAACAGGTAGTGCTGGCCGGTTTCCACCGTCAGGGGCAGGCCGCTGGCCTTGGCCTCGGCGAGGAGGGGTAGGGAATTGGCCGACGACAAATGCACGATGTGGACCGGGCAGCGGTACTCGGCGCAGAGCCGAATCATCAAGTTAATGGCCTCATCCTCCCAGCTTTTGGGCCGTGAGGCCAGGTAGTTGGGGTAGGCGCGGGTGTCGCCTTTTTTCCACTCATCGTTATCCTCGCTCAGCTCGCAATGTACCAGCAGCGGCCGGCCGTGGCTGGCCAGTAGCGGCATCACTTTGCGCAAGTCGGCCTCCGTAGCATTGGGAAAATCATCGATGCCTGAGTGCGTCAAAAATGCCTTAAACCCCAGCACGCCGGCCGCGATAAGCGGTCCCACTTCGGCCGCGTTGCCGGGCACAATGCCGCCCCAGAAGCCCACGTTCGTGTGCAGCTGACCCTGCGTAGCGGCCTGTTTGAGGCGCAGATTTGCCACCGAAGTCGTAACCGGGGCCGAGTTCAACGGCATGTCAACCAGCGTGGTGAGGCCGCCGGCCAGCGCGGCGCGGGTGCCGGTGTCGAAGCCTTCCCACTCGGTGCGGCCCGGCTCGTTAAGGTGCACGTGCGGGTCGATGACGCCGGGCAAAATGGCCGCATCGCCGAGGTCGAACACGGGGCCGGCCACGGGCGCGTCGTGGGGCAGCACGGCGGCAATGCGGCCGTTTTGCAGCACCAGTTGCGCCGGGCGCTGGCCTTCGGGCGTGACGACGGCGGTGCTCTTTAAAAATAATGGAGCCATAGGGTAGCGACTGGCGACTATCTTGCCGCTCTTTTTTTGCCCCGCAATCTACACGCCGATGAGCTTTAAGCCCAGTTGATAGCGTGCCCAATGGCAGCAATAAACCCCGATGTCTCATGAATGCCGCTCAGCAAACTATCAGCGCGCTTTTGACTGAATTGGTGGCTGAGCAGCCAGACTATTACCTCATTCAGCCAGCCAGCGAGCTAGCCCTTGCCACGTTTGAGCAGCAGGCCATTGCCCAAGGGGTGCCGCCCGAGGTAACGCAGCAATTGGCAGATTTCTACCAGGTCGCCAATGCCTTTTCCTATGAGTTTTGCCTGGGATTCTTTTCGTGCGACGACGTAGTGCTTTTTGAGTGGTGGCCGCAAAAAGAGCTATGGCTGAGCTTATCTCATATGGATGTAATACGCTGGTCAGCAGGTAAGTTTTGCGTGGGCGATGCGAGTAACGTGTCGTATTCCCCCGCCGACGAATACGACACGCTACTCGATTTACTTATAGGTTGCGGCCGCTACATCAAAGAGACGGAAGCTGCGGCCCCGGAGGAAGACGACGATAGTTAGCCCTGATTTTTTCGAAAATAATCGCCCCTTTTCACGCAAAAAATGCCCATCAAACTCGCCGCCAACGCCTACGGTAAAAATGCCGTCAACCTCTCGCGCGTCATTCGTCACGCTGGCCACCACGAGTTTCGGCAGGTGTCGGTGAGCGTGCGGCTGACCGGCGACTTCGACGCCGCCCACACCCTGGGCGACAACGCCCACATTCTGCCCACTGATACCCAGAAAAACACCGTCTATGCGCTTGCCAAAGAGCATTTCACGGGCACCATCGAGGCGTTTGGGCTGGTGCTGGCGCGGCATTTCGTGTCGCGCAATCCGCAGGTGAGCCAGGCCCGCATCGAAATTCTGGAGCACGCCTGGCAGCGCATGCGCTTTGACGGCCAAGACCACCCGCACGCCTTCGTGGGCGGCAGCAACGAGAAGCGCCGCGCCGTGGTGGAGCTGCCCGCCGACGGCCCCGCCACCGTCTGGGCCGGCCTGAAAGGCCTGCTGCTGCTCAAAACTGCCGATTCAGGCTTCGTGGGCTACCCCAAAGACGAGTACACGGTGCTGCCCGAAACCACCGACCGCATCCTGGCCACCGAGTGCGAGGCCGAGTGGGAATACACCAGCGCCGACCTCGATTTTGAGGCGCTGTACGGGCAAATTCGCACCTCGCTGCTGCGCACGTTCTCCGAACACCAGAGCCTCTCGGTGCAGCACACGCTCTACGCCATCGGCGAAAAAATCCTGGAAGAAACCGCTGAGGTGAAGGAAATCAGCCTCATCATGCCCAACAAGCACCACATTCCCTTCAACCTGGAGCCCTTCGGCCAGCCGAATACGAATGAGGTTTTCGTGGCCACTGATGCGCCGTTTGGCTACATCACCGGCACGCTGGTGCGGGGGTAGGTAGTAGCGCGAACTTTGTAGTTCGTGTCCCCGCGCCATTGTAATCGTTCTGGGCCGCGAACTACAAAGTTCGCGCTACTATTTCGCTGCCTTCCTAAATGCCTACCCCTCCCCGCGACCTCCCCGCCTGGACCCTCGCCGCCGCCGCCCTGCGCGCCGGCCGGCCGGCCGCGCTGCTGTGCGTGGTGCGCAGCGAGGGCAGCAGCCCCGGCCGCCAGGGCTTCAAAATGGTGGTAACAGCCGAGGCCGTGGCCGGTTCCATCGGCGGCGGCATCATGGAGCACAAGTGGGTGGAGCTGGCCCGTCAGCGCCTGCGCGAGGCCGACCCTACCCCCCTGCTACGCCCCCAGGTTCACCGGCGCGAGGCGCCCGCCGACCGCTCGGGCCTGATGTGCGCCGGCGAGCAGGAAATCCTGCTGTGGCCCCTGCGCCCGCATGATTTGCCAGTGGTAGCGGCCATCGAAACAGCGCTGCAAAGCCTCAGCGGGGGCGCGTGGGAGGTGAGCGAAGTCACCGGCCTGCGCCTGCTGGCAGCCGCGCCGGCTGGCTTCTACGCCTACCACCCCGGCCCGGCCTGGGCCTACCGCGAGCAGTTGGGCTTCCGCGACCAGCTCACGATTGTGGGCGGCGGGCACGTCAGCCTGGCGCTGTCACAAATTGCTAGTAGTCTGCAATTCGAGATAACCGTGCTCGACAACCGCGCCGACCTGCCGACCCTCGACGCCAATCCCTACGCCCACCACCGCCGCCGCGTGCCCTACGAAACTCTGGCCCTACCCCCCGGCCCGCACCACTACGTAGTGGTCATGACCGTGGGCTACCGCACTGACGCCGTAGTCCTGCGCCGCCTGCTGGGAAAAAGCTTCGCTTACCTCGGCGTTATGGGCAGCGCCACCAAAGTAGCCGAGCTACGCCGGGTGCTGCTGGAAGAAGGCTTTAGCCTGGACGGCTTGCTCGGCCCCATCGGCGTGCCGATAAACAGCCGCCTGCCGGAGGAAATCGCGGTGAGCGTGGCGGCGGAGTTGATTCGGGTGCGGAATCAGTAGCGCGAAGTTTCCACTTCGTGCGCGAGCGCAGCGAGCAGGCGGCACTACGCGGCGCGCCCGACCATGCTCGCTGCGCTCGCGCACGAAGTGGAAACTTCGCGCTACAGCCCCACCAGCCGGCGCGCCGGGCCGATAATCGCCAGCTCGGCTTGGCCGGCGGGCTTTTGGGCGGCGTCGAGCTGGAGCTTGGCGGCGGCTTGCCAGCCGGGCGGCGGGGCCTGGCCCTGCCCCAGCTGCGTGAGGCGCTCGCTGAGCAGGTTGGCCACGATGCTGAGCTGGGCGGCCAGCGGCGAATATTCGGCCAGGCTGGGATTCAGCACAAACAAGGGGGGTAGGGCCTCGGTGGCGCGCTGCCAGCCGGTGAGCTGGCTTTGCAGGCTGGCCAGCTGGCGCCGGGCGGCCGGCGAGAGGGTAGGGGGCGCGGCCGGAAACTTGGGCACCGCGATGCTCAGCTCGGCCATCAGGCTATCGGCGGTGGCACCGAAGCGGCGGGCCACGTCCGACTCGGCCGGGGCGGCGTCCACGAGGCGGGTCAGCGGGGTTTCGGTGGTGTATTTAAAGCCCTGGAAATGACGCTTGTACTCTTTCACCGGTTCTATCACCGAGGCCAGGGTTTGCAGGGAGGGTAGGGCGGCCGGGTAGGGCGCGGCCAGCTGGCGCAGCAGCGCGGCCGGGGCGCGGCGGTGGCGCAGGCCCAGCGCCTCCAGCTCCTCGCTCACGAAGGCCAGGCGGCGGTACATATCGGGCACGTCCTGGCTCAGGGCGGCGGGGCTCCAGAGGCGCTCGGCCACGGCGGCGGCGCGGGGCCACACCCGGCTCTCGTAGATGACGCTGTCGGCAAATTCGCTCCACATTTCGGCCTCGCCGCCCAGCACCCGGCTTTGCAGCGAGTCCGGGATGCCTTGCAGCGGGTCGGCGGCGTAGTGGCTGGCAGCCGTGAAATAGAGGTCGATATAGTAGCCGTTGGCGCGCAGGGCCGGGTGGCGCTGGCTCACGGCCTCCAGCACGCCCTTGGGGCCGCGCCAGCTCTCAATCACGACCGGCGCGGGTAGGTCGGGACCCAGAATCTCATCCCAGCCTACCATCGTCTTGCCCAGCCGCTGTAAAATGGTCAGCATCCGGCGGTTGAAGTAGTTCTGGAGCAGGTGCTTATCCACTACCCCCTTCGCCGTGACGAAGCCTTTTTCCTTCATAAAGGCCGCAATGCGCGGGTTGCGGCGCCACTGCCGGCCATCGTTCTCATCGCCGCCGATGTGAAAATATTTATCGGGAAACAATCCGCTCATCTCCGTCAGCACCGAGTCGAGCATGGTGTAAGTTCCCTCGCGGGTAGGGTCGAGGGCGATGTTGAGCACGCCCCATTTAATGGGCACCGCCTTAATGGAATCGTTGGTGGCCAGGCGGGGGTAGGCGGCCAGCAGCGCGCCGGTGTGGCCCGGCATATCAAACTCGGGCACCACCCGAATGCCGTGCTGCGTGGCGTAGCGCACCACCTCGCGCACCTCGGCCTGAGTGTAGTAGCCGGTGGCCCCGCCCACGGTGTGCAGGCGCGGAAACAGCTTGCTCTCCACGCGCCAGCCCTGGTCGTCGCTCAGGTGCCAGTGCAGCACGTTGAGCTTCACGGCGGCCATGCCGTCGATATTGCGCTTGATAACGGCCACCGGCAAAAAGTGCCGCGCCGGGTCAATCAGCAGCCCGCGCCAGGCAAAGCGCGGCTGGTCATGGATGTCGCAAAACTGCGCCCGCCAGCCGTGCGGCGTGCGCTCCAGCACCTGCCGAAACGTGGCCAGCCCGCGCTGAATCCCCAGCGGGGAGGCTGCCGTGAGGCTCGCGCCAGTGGCCGTGATATGCAGGTGGTAGCTCTCGTCCTGTGAGCCGGCCGGGCCGGTAAGCTGGCGGCGCAGGGCCAGCAGCGGCGCGGTGGCAAAACGGTAGTGGCCGGCCTGCCAGGTAGCCTGCGCGGGCACCGGCAGCAGCGGGCGCTGGGCGTGGGCGGCGAAGCCGCAGAAAGCCAGTAAAATCTGAGCGCAGAGTTTCGCAAAGTTGGCAGAGTTTCGCAGGGGCGAACGGGAGAAAACTTTGCGAAACTCTGCCAACTTTGCGAAACTCTGCGTTATCATATTAGTCCCCTGGCCTTGAATTCCAGGTATTTATTTATCGTGTTCACCGTTAGCAATTGCGGCGGGGTAAGGAGCGCCTGAATGCCGTAGCGCTGCAATTCGAGCACAATCTGGCGCTTTTCCTGCTGAAATTTCTCGGCGATGGTTTGGTTATACACGTCGGCCGTGGTGTCGGCCGGCGCGTCGAGAAAGGTGCGCAGCTCGGTGTTTTCGAAGAAAACGACCAGCAGCAAATGCGCCTTGCTCAGGGCGCGCAGGTAGGGCAATTGCCGCTCCATTCCCTGCAAGGTCTCAAAGTTGGTGAACAAAATTAGTAAGCTGCGCTGCTTAATCTTGGCGCGCACCGTGGCGTAGAGGCGCTCGTAGTCGGTTTCGAGGTACTGCGTTTTCTGGCGATAAAGCACTTCCATGATGGTGCGCAAGTGGCCCGGCCGACGCTCGGCGGCCACCAGCGCGCCCGGCTTATTCGAGAACGTAATCAGCCCCGCCTTGTCGTGCTTGATGAGGGCAATGTTGCTCATGACCAGCGTGGCGTTGATGGCGTAGTCGAGCAGGCTCAGGCCCGCAAAGGGCATCCGCATCACCCGGCCCTTGTCGATGAGGCAGTACACTTGCTGGGCGCGCTCGTCCTGGAAGTGATTGACTACCAGCGTGTCGCTGCCCCCGCCGGCGCGCCGGGCGCTGGCCTTCCAGTTGATGGTGCGCGGGTCGTCGCCCGCCGCATAGGGCCGGATTTGCTCAAACTCCATGCTTTGCCCCACCCGCCGGATGCGCTTCACGCCCACCTCCGTCAGCCGGTTGTGAATGGCCAGCAGCTCATACTGCCGCATCTGCAAAAACGACGGGTACACCGGCACCACCCGCGCTTGGTCGAAGCGAAACCGCCGCCGCACCAGCCGCAGCGGCGACGCCGCGTACACGTTCAGCGCCCCAAACTCGTACTCGCCGCGCTTCACGGGCCGCAGCTGGTAGGTGATAACCTGCGTCTGCCCCGACGCGATGCTAGCCTCAAACAGCACGTCGCGCCGCTGAAACTGGTGCGGAATCTCATCAATCACTTCTGCCTGAATACCAAACCGATAGCGGCTTTCCAGAAAGAGCTTCACCTCATTGTCGTCGCCGTTCGAGAGCTTGTCGCCCAGCACCCGCCGCCCGAAGAGGGGGGTAGGGCTGCCCTTGGCCGGCGCGTAGAGCAGCGCCGCGTCGAGCAGCGTCAGCAGCCCCGCCGCGCTGAGCAGGAGTTCCATCGGCCCCAGCAGCCAGGGTAGGAAGAAGGCCACCACGAAGCCCGCGATGAGGGTGGCAAAGAGGTAGAAAAAGCGGCGGGTGAGGAAGAAGGACAAGAATTTTTAATTAAAAATGATAAATTAAAAATTAAAAATGGTTACTTAGACTGGTTTTGGGAGGAGATAATAATGGCTGCCAATATGCGCTTTAGCTCTTCAACATCGTTGAGCAACGAGTCGGCTAATTTAGACTCTACGCAGTCTGTATCGCGCAGCAGGCGCAGCCAGTAATGCGCTTCGCGGGCTTCTTTGTAGGCAATGCTGCATTTTGCCGTAAAGTCCCGGCGTGAAAATCCACCTACTGCTTCTTCCACATTCGCGCCTACTGAAGTGCCGCAACGCAGCAACTGGTCAGCCAGAGAACGAGGCTGTTTATTCTTCAGTAAGAATTTATAAAGCAGCACGGTACGCTTGGAAAACGCATAGCTTTTCGTCAAAATAACGTTCCCCTCCTTCATAAATCGCCTAATTTTTAATTTATCATTTTTAATTTTTAATTCAACTCCTACCGTGGCACCTCCACACTCTGCACAATGGCCCGCACCACCTCATCGGCCGTGCCGCCTTCCATCTCGCGCTCCGGCGTGAGCAGGACGCGGTGCCGCAGCACCGGCGCGGCCAGAAACTGCACGTCCTCGGGCGTCACGAAGTCGCGGCCGCGCAACGCCGCCAGGGCCTTCGCACCGTTGAGCAGCGCGATGCTGGCGCGGGGCGACGCGCCCAGGTACAGCGCCTTGTGCGCCCGCGTCTGGCCCACGATTTTGGCGATGTATTCGAGCACATTGGCCTCCACGCGCTGCCGGCCCACCTGCTGGCGCAACTCGGCCAGGTCGGTGGCGGAAAGCACCGCTTTCACCTTCTCCAGCGGCGTGCCGCCGAAGCCGCTGTGGTGGCCCTGCAAAATCTGGATTTCCTCGGCCAACGTGGGGTAGCCCACGTTCAGCTTGAACAGAAAACGGTCGAGCTGCGCCTCGGGCAGGCGGTAGGTACCTTCCTGTTCGATAGGGTTTTGCGTGGCCAGCACCACGAAGGGCGTCGTCATGCGGCGCGTGGTGCCGTCCTGGGTCACGGTGCGCTCCTCCATCACCTCAAACAGCGCCGATTGGGTCTTGGCCGGGGCGCGGTTGATTTCGTCAATCAAGACCACGCTGGCAAAAATGGGGCCGGGCCGAAACTCAAAATCGCCCTGCGCCGGCCGGAAAATGCTGGTGCCCAGCACGTCGGCCGGCATCAGGTCGGGCGTGAACTGGATGCGGCTGAATGGTACGTCGAGGGTGCGGGCCAGGAGCTTGGCGGTAAGCGTTTTGGCCACGCCCGGCACGCCCTCCAGCAGCACGTGGCCATCGGCGAGCAGGGCCGTGAGCAGCAGCTCCAGCAAGTCCTGCTGGCCCACGATTACCTGGCCAATCTGCTCGCGCACGGCCTGGGTGCGCTCCGTGAGTTGCGCTAGGTCGGTGCGCGGGGCAAAGGTTTCGGCCGGCGCATCGGGGGCCGGCCCGGCGGCTTCGGCCGCGAGGGGGGGGGTAGGACTGGTAGGGTCGGGTAGGTAATCAGGTTCCATAAAACGTGGCGAAGCCGGGGAGAATTAAGTAGCAAATAAGAGATGCTGCCCACCGCGCCCGGCCTTACCTTGCGGACCGGCAAGCGCGCGAAACAGCCGAAAAAGCGCGTAAAAAGGGCCTTAATTTAGCTTTAAAGACAGTTTATTAGTAAAATACAATTTATCGAAAAAGGCATTTCCCGGCACAGTGCAAAAGTACTTTTTCAGCGGCTTTCGCGCTTGAAATCCTGGATGGCGCGGCTCAAGATAAGCAGCTCGCGGTCCGTGACGGCGGGCGCGGTGCGGGCGAAGTTGATGAGCCGCACCAGCTCGTCCACCCGCGGCCGGGGCACGCCCGCCTTCTGGCTCAGGCGCTCGCGGAAGGCGTCGTCAGCCAGGTCGGGGGTAGGTTCCTGGAAGCGGGTGCGCAGAAAATCTAAAAAGAGGGCGGTTTTCTTCTCCGCAATGCGGGCGTGGTTGCGGCCCTGCTGGTAGAGGCCCGCCACGGTGCGCGTAAACAGCAGCGTAGTATTGGGCAAAGGCTTGAGGGTGGGAATGATACGCTGCCGCCGTCGCGCCTCCACCAGCACAAACAGCAGGCCCGTGGCCAGCAATAAGTAATAAGCCGTGCGCAGCGCCGGGTGGCCCATCACCACCCGTAGCACCGACTGCTCGCCGGCGCGGCCCTGCTTCTGGTACTCATCCCACCACACCGGCCGGCCAGCTGGCAGCGCCGAGAGCGCAGCCAGCGCAAAATCGGCGGTGCGGGGCCGCAGCAACCAGTAGTTTCCGAACGCCAGCGGCACCGAGCACAGGTAAAAATGCCCGCGCCCGTGGTCGAGGCGCAGCAGCACCGGCCGGCCCTGGGCATCGGCGGCGAGGGTAGCGCCCCGGTGCGCCCGCCGCTTGGTGAGGGCCAGCCGGTAGCTCGCCGCCGAGGCATTGAACCAGAACGGCGCGGCCGCCGCGCCCGCGCCCAGCAGGTGCAGCGCCACCGAGTCATGCCGCCCCAGGCCGGGGGCCAGCACGCGCGCCAGCGTCGAGTCGGCCGGGTAGGTGCGGAAACCCAGCGTGTCGGCCAGCGAGCCCGCGCGGCCGTTCGCCGGGAAATCCTCGGCCGCGATGAACACGTCGTGGCCCTGCGCCACGAAGCGCAGCAAGGCGTTCACTTCTAGTTTGCTAGCCGTAAATTCTTGATTAATAAATATATACTGCGCGTGGGTCGTGGCCAGGGGTAGGGCCTCCGCTTCGAGCGTAGTGGCGGCCGCGTCGTTGGCGGTATCTGTCGAGTCGTCGTCAAACGTGACGTTGGTGGGCCGGCCTTTGCGCAGCTGCGGCTCCTCGCTGCCCAGCAGCTGATTGAAGATGGGCAGGCGCACGTTGGCCACCGAGTCGGTGCCCAGCACCTCGGGCAGCACGTCATACAGCACGTAGGTGCCGTACGGAATCTTGTCCTTGCTGCTGAGCGTGGGCGACCAATCAAGCGGCTTGGGGCGGTAATATTCCAGCGCCACGTAGGCCCCGAACAGGGCCAGGATACAGAGCAGATACCAGCGAAAAGTAGTCAAGTGCGTAGCGGATTAACGGCCCAGTAATTCATCATAAATAGCTAAATACCCGGCCGCCGCCCGCGCCCAGCCAAACTGCCCGGCCTGCGCCCGCGCCGCCGCGGCCCGCGCGGGCGAGTGCCCGGCCAGCCCGGCGGCCAGCGCGCGGCGCATGGTTTCGGCCGAAAAATCGTCGAAGTAATACGCCGCGTCGCCGCCCACCTCGGGCAGCGAGGTGAGGCGGCTCAGAAAAACGGGCTTGCCCAGCTGCATGGCCTCCACCACCGGCAGGCCAAAACCCTCGGCCAACGAGGGCTGCAAATAGGCCGCGCAGTGCTGATAATACCAAGTTTTGTCGGCCTCACTGATGCCGGTGAGCACCGTGAGGCGGTCGGCCACGCCGGCCTGCGCGGCAGCGGCGCGCATAGCGGCCACGTAATCGGCCTCGGCAAAGCTGCCGGCAATAATCAGCTCATAGTCAGTGCCCGGCAGCAGCGCGAGCAGCGTGTGAAAGTTCTTCTTGCTGTTAATTGTGCCCAGCCCAAACAAAAAGGGCCGGCGCGGCGCGTAGGCCGGCGCGTGGCGGGGGGGTAGGGGTGCCAGCGCCTCCACGCCGCGCGGCACGTAGCGCAGCGGCTGGCGGCCCCGGTAGCCCAGCAGGTCGGCGTGGCGCAGCACGTCCTGGCGCACGAAGTCGGAGATAGTTACCAAATAGTCAGCTCGTTGCATATTGCGACGCACCATCGCCAGTTGCCGCACGTAGGTGCGCTCGTCGGGGTTTTCGTGCAAAAAATTGAGGTCGTGAATCGTTAAAACCACCTTCGTGAACGGGCTGGTGGGCACGTACCAGCTCAGCTGCGAGGTGGCGTGCCACAGCCGAAAGCCGTAGCTGGGCGGGTTCAGATACTTGTGAAAGCTGCGCTGCGTGAGGTAGCGCACGCCCGCGCTCCCCAGCCCGCCCACCTCGCCCGGCGGCACGTAGCAATAGAGCCGGTAGCGGTGGTTCTGCCGGATAAGCTCGTGGGCCAGCGGCACCACGAAGTGACTGAAGCCGCTGTTCCGGTCTTTGAGCGGCTCACAATCGAGTAAAATACGGGGCAACGGCATCGGGCAGAGCGGGGCAGAAAAATCAGGCGGGCTGCGGGCGGCCCGGTGCCGCGCGCGCGAGCTGCCCGGCCAGTTGCTGCTGGGCGGCCCGCGCCTCCTGGTAAAGGTCGGCCGAGAGAGGCAGCTCGCCATACCAGCTGTAGTCAAACTGCCGCGTGAGCTCGGCAAAAGCCGGGCGGGCGGCGGGGTGGGTGGCGGCCAGCTCGCGCAGGTAGGTCTGGTTGGTTTTGTCGGGCTGCCAGGCGATGAAGTCGCGGTCGGTGAGCTGCTTGAGCAGCTGCAGGTAGCCCAGGCGCAGCGCCAGGCGGCGGTTGCCGGTGGCCTCGGCCTGGGCAATGGCCTCGCCAAAATTCAGCTCGTGAATATTTTCCTGGCCCACCTCATAGGCGAGGGGTAGGCCGCGCGGCGCGCGGCCAAACGCGCGGGTAATATCCACCTGCAACAATTTCAGCACCGCGAACACCAGCACCGCCGCCAGCAGGCCGTAGAAAAATACGTCCCAGGCCACCCGGCCGCCCTTCGTGTCTTGCGTGCCGGCCAGCTGCCGCCACAGCCAGGCCAGCAGCCGCTGCCAGAAGCTGGGCGTCGTCGGCTCCTCGCGCACCTCCACGTACTGCAAGTCGTGCTGGCCTCGCAGCTCGCGCAGGCGGGCCGCCGCCGGGCGGCGCACCACGACCGGCGCGGCGGGGGGGGGTAGGGGCGCGGCCAGGCTGGTGTCGGCGCGCGGCTGGGCCAAGCGGTGCCACGCGGGCGGCCTTTGCGCCGGGGCGGGGCCGGCCGCCAGCAGCAGCACGGGCAAAAAGAACAGGGGTAGGCGGCGCATAAGCAAGCCGGAAGTCGGGAAGAAAGGGCGGGGCGGCGGTTAGTACTCGCCCTGCTCGTCGGGCTGGTAATGGCCCGATTGAGCCGTGGGCGCGGGCTGGCCCAACTGGCTCACCAGCAGGCTCGTGCCATAGCCCTCCCGCTTCTCCACGAGATTGAAATACTGAAAGACCAGCACCAGCAGCGGCAGAGAATACGTGAACATGATACCCACCGCATATAGGCACTGCGCCACCAGCCCCAGCACGTCGGAGCTCAGCCCCGGCAGCTGAAGCATCTTGCCAAACATGACAACATACTGCGGAATGGCAAACACAATGGCCAGCATCGATTGCAGAAACGTGGCCACCAGCAGCAGCCCAAACGTGGCCCACCAGTGCCCCTTAATCAGCTGAAAGCACCGGCCCACGCTCGCAAACAGGCCCCGGTCTTCGAGCCACAGCACCGGGAATAGCAGGCTCAGGGCAATGCTCGCGTAAATCAGCAGGCAATAAAAAATCGGGATGAGGATAAACCCGAACGCCAGCCTCGAACCGCTGCTTCCCAGCACTTTACCAGCACCCACCAGGCCGCCAATCACCAGCACCACGACCAGGGCCAGCACCACGTAGCCGCCGATGAACAGCCCCACCATGCTGAGCATCCGGCCCAGGCGGGCGCGCAGCTCGGCCCACACGTCGGTGGGCGTGACGGGGGTAGTGGCCGGCAGCCGCAGCCGCGCCCGCACGTAGGCATGCACCGTGCTTACGAGCAGCAGAAAGGCCAGTATCGCGCCCAGCACCGCTACTCCTAGCCCCAGCCCGCCGAGGCCCAGCGCGTTAAACGCGGCGAAAGGGTTGCCTGCCTTCGGCCCGGCCCCGGCCCGTTGGGCCGCCAGCGCGTCGCCCGACAGGTTAAACATGGTGTTGGTAAACATACCCAGGCCAATGCCCAGCAGCAGCGCGCCCGGCAATACAAAGTATACCAGGCACTTACCCAGGGAACGCCAGTGGGCCCCGATAAAGTCAAAGGCTGCCGAAATTTTGGCCCCAAAGTCGCGCTCCTGCCAAAAGTCGGCCGGCGTAGTGTAAGTGTTTTTCATAGGTGGTGGTTAAAGGTTAATTATTGCCCGTTAAGCGTTTGTCATTGCGAGCCTGCGAAGCAATCGCACCAGAACGAGTCGTTCGAATATCGTGCGGGTGCGATTGCTTCGCAGGCTCGCAATGACAGTTTTATTACTCACTACTCATTGCTCATTACCCACCACCCGCCGCGGGTAAATGCCAAAGTACCAGATGATAAACGCCGCCGAGCCGCCGATGATACTCAGGCTCAGGGCCACCGGCATCTCGGTGTGGCGCGTCACGAAGCTTTCCAGAAAAGCGGCCACTACGATAATCGGCACCAGGCCCAGCGCCAGCTTAATGGCGTCGCGCGCGGCGCGGGCCAGCGACTCGCGCCGCCCGTAGGTGCCCGGAAACAGCAGCCCGCCACCCAGAATAAACCCCGCCCCGCCGGCTAGCACAATGCTCGGAATTTCGAGCGTGCCGTGAATCCAGATGGTGAGCAGCGAGGGCAAAAGCACGTGCTGCTGGTAAAAAAAATACTGGAACGAGCCCAGCATCAGGCCGTTAAAAAAGAGCGAATACAACGTCCCTACCCCCAGCGTGAGGCCCCAGGCGAAGGTGCGCAGCGCCACGTATAGGTTGTTGCCCGCGATGCCCAGAAACATCACCCCCGAGCCGCCCGACTTATAAACGGCCATCGGGTCGCCGCGCCGGATGTTGGCCAGCGTCTGGTTCACGTAGTCGTCGCCGAGCACTACCCGGACAAAATCAGTATCATACGCCGCCGAGAGTGCGCCCAGCGCCGTGAACAGCACGAACAGGCCCATCGCCCAGGCCAGCGCCGCCTGGTGCCGGGCCACCACCAGCGGCACCTCCACGGCCCAGAAGTGGCCCAGGCGGCGCGGCTGCTCGGCCTGGTTGCGGTAGAGCGACTGGTGCAGCTTGCCAGCCAGCGTGTTGAGGTAGGCCGTGGTGGGCGAGGCGGGGTAGAAGGTCTGGGCGTAGGCCAGGTCGTCGGTGAGGGCCACGAAGCGGGCGGCCAGCTCGTCAGGATTGGTGGCCGGGCGCGCCTCGTACTGCTGCCAACGGGCCTGGTTTTGACGCAGAAAAGCGGCTTCGCGCATAAGTTAACTAAGATTAGGCCTTAAAGATAGGCCGCCGCCGCATAGCTACTTAGCCGGGCCGGTGTATTTTTCGGTCCGATATCCTTTGCCCCGGCTTTATGGCGACCATTCGCATTCACACCACCCAAAACGTGACCCTCGAATACGAGGTAGCCAGCCTCGGCGACCGCATCGTGGCCACGCTCATCGACTACTTCGTGCTCATTGCCTGGGGCGTGCTGTGGGCGGTGCTGGTCACCACACTGGCCTCGGGCAGCCACGAGAGCCGCCCCACCGACTGGAGCAGCGCCGTTGGCATAGCCGTTATCATTATCCTGGTGATTATTATCGCGCCCTACGTGCTCTATTTTTTGCTGAGCGAAATCTTCTTCAACGGCCAGACCATTGGCAAAAAAGCGCGCGACCTGCGCGTGGTGCGCCTCGACGGCACCGCGCCGCGCGTGGGCGACTACTTGTTGCGCTGGCTGCTGCGGCTGGTCGATTTTGGGTTTGGCGGCGGTATCGTGGCCGTGTTGGCCATCGCCGTCAGCGGCAAGGGGCAGCGCCTCGGCGACATGGCGGCCGGCACCAGCGTCATCAGCCTGCGGCCCCGGCCCGAGGTGTTGGCCAGCCTGTCCAGCCCGGCCGCACTGGCCGGCTACCAAGCCGTTTTTCCGCAGGCCGCCGACCTCAGCGACCACGACGTGACCCTGCTGCGCCAGCTGCTGGGCCGCTCCGTGCAGCAAGGCAACTATCTGCTGCTCAACGAAACGGCCACCAAAATAAAGCAGCTGCTCAGCATCCACACCGACCTGGCCGACGAGGCTTTTCTGCAAACCATTCTGCGCGACCACGCCTACCTCGTGGCGCAGGGGTAGGGCCGCTAACGCCGCACGCCGCGCTCCACGCCGACGGCCGTCACGACTACGCGGTCGGAGTAGGGGGGTAGGGGCGGTGCCGGCGGGGCCGGGGCCAACTCCCGCGCGTCCTTCATCTCAAAATGCACGGCCAGGTAAAACCGGGCCGTCGTCGGCTGGCCCCGGTACACGGCCGGAATCCAGCGGTCGGGCAGCTGCTGCAACGCGCGCCACACTTCCTGGTCACAGGCCGGCGACAGGCCATGCTCGATGATGTAGTGGCTGGTATGGCCATCGGGGTCCACGAGGTACGACAAGAGCACGTCGCCCTGCACCTGCTGCTGAAGCGCCGCAACGGGGTAGCGCAGCTGCTTTTGCAGCTCGTGCCGCCGGCCGGCGCGGCTGCCAATGGGGCCGGGTGCCCGGTCGGGGCGCACGAGCTGCCAGGCATCGCCCACCCGCAGCTCATAGCGGGCCGGGTCGGGCCGCCGGTAGCTGATGCGGCTCGAATCGTAATTCATGCGCAACTCCAGCTGGCCGGCCTCGTCAAAATAGTCCCACACGCCGGTGGGCTGGCCTTTCGTCAGCGTGCCGCGCTCAAGCGGGGCCGGGGCCGGCCGCTGAGCCAGCGCCGGGCCGGCGGCCAGCAGCGCCAGGGCCAGCAAAAAAGGCTGGTAGTTCATGCGGTATAGCCAAGTAAGAATGAAGGCCGCAAGATGCGAAGAAGTTTCGTGCAATCAAGGGGTCGTGGGCATTAGCTACCCCCGCCGCGGCGGTCGCATTATAACCTAGCGCACAGAGTGTAGTGGTGGCCGGCCGCACGTCGCGGCCGGCCAGCGCCTGGGTCGCGTCGAACTAACAGGCCAATACAAAAAAGCCGCCCCTTGCGGAACGGCTCCTAACTCTTAAAAAATGTATGGTACCCGAAGGC
Organism: Hymenobacter psoromatis; assembly: GCA_001596155.1. Classification (NCBI taxonomy): domain Bacteria; kingdom Pseudomonadati; phylum Bacteroidota; class Cytophagia; order Cytophagales; family Hymenobacteraceae; genus Hymenobacter; species Hymenobacter psoromatis. The sequence goes on from CP014771.1 coordinate 4,152,870, forward strand.
CCTACCCCGCCGCGATGGCCTTGCGGCGGCTGGGCTTGGTGGCGGGCTGGCGCTCCTCGCCCTGGGCCAGCAATTCTTCGTCGCGCTCGGCTTTCTTGGCAATCCAGCTCACGCTGTAGAGGTCCTTGCGGCGGTCGCGTAGGTTGCGCACCGCGCCGCTGGTGTTCAGGTCTTTGAGTAGGTCCAGGTCGAGGTCGGCGATGAGGGTCATCTCCGTGTTGGGGGTAGCCTCGGCCACGATGGCATCGTGCGGAAACGCGAAGTCGCTGGGGCTGAACACGGCCGACTGCGAGTACTGAATATCCATGTTCTCGACGCGCGGCAGGTTGCCCACCGAGCCCGTAATGGCCACGTAGCACTCGTTTTCGATGGCGCGGGCCTGGGCGCAGATGCGTACGCGCTGGTAGGAGTTCTTGGTGTCGGTCCAGAAGGGCACGAACAGGATTTTCATGCCTTCGTCGCTCAAAATGCGCGCCAGCTCCGGGAACTCCACATCGTAGCACACCAGGATGCCGATTTTGCCAAAATCGGTGTCGAAACATTTGATTTTGTCGCCGCCGCGCATGCCCCAGTAGCTGGCCTCGTCGGGCGTCACGTGCAGCTTATACTGCTCGTCCACGGTGCCGTCGCGCCGGCATAAGTAGCTGACGTTGTAGAGCATCCCATCCTCATACACTGGCATCGAGCCCGCGATTACGTTGATGTTGTGGCTCACGGCCAGCTCCATCATGCGCGTCTTGATGGGCTCGGTAAACGCCGCCATGCCCCGAATAGCTGCCGAAGCCGCCTTCTCGCCGGTGAGGGCCATCATGGGGGCGTTGAAAAACTCTGGAAACAGCACGCAGTCAGCCTTGTAGCCGCTCACGGTGTCCACAAAAAACTCAATTTGCTGGAAAAAGTCCTCCAGGCTGGCCGTAGCCCGCATCTGCCACTGCACGATGCCAATGCGCACGTTCGACTTCTGGTTGCCGATGAGCTTGTCAAATTCCTCGTCGTAGTACACGTTAATCCACTCCAGCAGCGTCGCATAAGCCTTTGACTCCGAGTCATAAGGCAAGTAGCCGCGGATGATTTTGCGCACGTGAAACTCGTTCGAGAGCTGAAAAGTCAGAATCGGGTCCACCAGCTCCTTGTTGCGCACTAGCTCCACGTACTTGGCGGGCGTCATCTCGCCCGCATAGGCGGCGTAGCCGGGGATGCGGCCGCCGGCCACCATCGCGCGCAGGTTCAGGTTCTCGCACAGCTCTTTGCGGGCGTCGTAGAGGCGGCGGCCCAGGCGCAGGCTGCGGTATTCGGGGTCCACGAATACGTCCACGCCGTAGAGCGTGTCGCCGTCGGCGTCGTGAGTATCGAACTTGCCGTTGCCGGTGATTTTGGCATACGTGTGCTTATCGCCAAACTTGGTGTAATCCACGATGATAGCCAGCGCCGCGGCCACCAGCCGGCCGTTGTCCTCAATACCAATCTGGCCCTCGGGAAACTTGCGGATGAGCGCCGCGAACTCGTCGGCTTTCCACGCGCCTTCCATATTAGAATATACCTTGTCCATGATTTCCTCAATGGCTTTGAAGTCGGCGCGGCGCAGCTGGCGCAGCACCAGCTTGTGGGCCGGCACGGCAGTGGGTGTCAGGAGCTCGTCGAGGGCCATTTTGCCGTTTTTCTTGGGGTGATGTGCGCCGCCGGATGCGGTTTTGCTGCTAGCAGAAGTAGCCATAAATAGAGGGAAATCAAACAAAAATAAGTGGCCGGCCACGGGGCCAGCCACTTATATAAACCGCAGTCAGGCTAAAAAAGATGCGTCGGCCCCGCGTGGGGCCAACGCCCTACCCCCCCTGCGGGGGCTAAACGCCGCTCATTTCGGGCACCTCCTCGTCGGTGCCGTGCACCACCAGCCGGCCCGCCGTGGCGGCCCGAATCTGGGCCACCGACACGCCCGGCGCGCGCTCGCGCAGCACAAAGCCGTCGGGCGTCACGTCGAGCACGGCCAGCTCGGTCACTATTTTCTTCACGCAGCGCAGGCCCGTAATGGGCAACGTGCAGTCGGGGAGCAGCTTGCTGGAGCCGTCACGGGCCACGTGCTGCATGGCCACGATGATATTCTTGGCCGAGGCCACGAGGTCCATCGCGCCACCCATGCCCTTCACCAGCTTGCCGGGAATCTTCCAGTTGGCGATGTCGCCGCGTTCGCTCACCTCCATCGCGCCCAAAATGGTCAGGTCCACGTGCTCGCCGCGAATCATGCCAAACGAGTCGGCCGACGAAAACAGGCTGGAGCCCGGCAGTGTCGTCACCGTCTGCTTGCCGGCGTTGATGAGGTCGGGGTCCACCTCCGCTTCGGTCGGAAATGGCCCCATGCCGAGCAAGCCGTTTTCGCTTTGCAACTCGACGTTAATACCTTGAGGAATATAGTTGGCCACCAGCGTCGGAATGCCGATGCCGAGGTTGACGTAGGAGTTGTTTTCTACTTCTTGCGCGATGCGCTTGGCGATGCCGTGTTTGTCGAGAGCCATAGGTGGGAATGAAGGGGGTAGGAATACTTATGCTGCTCAGCAAGTGAGCAGTGTAGCGCGAACTGGAAAGTTCGCGCTACTTGGCCAGCGCCGCGTACACGGCCTTGCGGAAGCGGGGCACCAGGTCGGGCGTGTTGTTATGCGGAAATTTCTGGGTGTAAAGCAGCACTACCAGGTGCTTTTTGGGGTCAACCCAGTAGTCGGTGCCGAACGCGCCGCCCCACTCGTAGCTGCCCACCGACTGCCCGGTTTGGGCCGCGCCGGCCGGCGTCACGATGCTGAAACCAAGGCCAAACTTGTTCAGCCCCTGGCTCACGTCGCCAATCTGGTTTTGCGTCATTAGGGCTACCGTGCTGGGTTTCAGCAGGCGGTGGCCGGCGTAGGTGCCGCCATTGAGCATCATTTGCAGGAAAACGGCGTAGTCGTCGATAGTTGACGACAGCCCGCCGCCGCCCGAAAAGTACGTGCCCGCCTGGTTCGGGAAGTCGGGCCGCAGCCCCAGCATACCGGTCGTTGGCATGGCCACGGTGTGGTGGGCCGCGTCTTCGCTATAAAGCGGCGCGAGGCGGCTTTGGCGGTCGGTGGGCAGGTAGAAATAGGTGTCGCGCATGCCCAGCGGCTCAAACACGCGGGCGCGCAGATATTGGTCGAGCGGCTGCCCGCTCAGCACCTCAATCAGGCGACCCAGCACGTCCACGCTCAGTCCGTAGGTGAAGCGCTCGCCGGGCTGGTGCATCAGCGGCTGCCGGGCCAGCGCGTCGATGGCCGGCCCCAGCGTGCCCGCCGGCGACCCTACCCCCGACGGAATGTGCGCCTTCGCATAAATAGCCCGCGCCTCGGCCGAGCCAATCACCGCGTAGCCAATGCCCGAAGTGTGCGTCAGCAGCTGCCGAATGGTAATCTCGCCGCGCGCCGGCACCGTCGTAAACGTCGAGTCCTTGGGGTTGAAGCTGGCCAGCACCTTCGGGTGCGCAAACGCCGGCAAATACTTGGCAATGGGGTCATCGAGCTGAAACTTGCCCTGGTCATACAGCTCCATCAGCCCCACGCTCGTGATGGCCTTGGTTTGCGAGGCAATGCGCTCGATGGCGTCGGGCCGCAACGGCGTCTTGGCCGCCGCGTCGGCGTAACCCAACGCCTTGCGGTACACCACCTTGCCATCGCGGGCCACCAGGGCAATGACGCCTGGCAGCCGGCCATCGTCCACGTAGCCTTGCAGCAGCTGGTCGAGTTGTTTGAGACCCTCCGCACTGACCCCCACGCTGGCGGGCGCCGCAGCCGGCAGCATCGCCGCAGCCGGCTGGCCCAGCGCTGGCCCAGCAGCGCCAAGCGCCAGCACCAAAACCAAGATAGTATTTCTCATTGCTGTTTTTTAATCCTTTAGGAAATTCAAAAAAGCGATACTGACTAAACGTCATTCCGAGCTTGCCGAGGAATCTCGCTCGTAATCGTTCGGGTTTCGTCCGACGACGCGAGCGAGATTCCTCGGCAAGCTCGGAATGACGGGCTGACGACTTCCTAAACAGCCTCGCCTACTAAATCCGACCAATCCGACCAATCCGAAAAATCCGTGGTTCAGACAAGTACCGTGCGCTGCTCGATGCGCTTCTCATACTGCTCCCCCTGAAAAATACGCTGCACGAAAATTCCCGGCGTGTGAATCTGGTTGGGGTCGAGCGCGCCCGCGGGAACCAATTCCTCCACCTCCGCCACGGTAATCTTGCCGGCCGTAGCCATCATCGGGTTGAAATTACGGGCCGTGCCCTTGTAAATGAGGTTGCCCGCCGTGTCGCCCTTCCAAGCTTTGACGAACGCAAAATCGGCGGTGAGGCCGGTTTCGAGCAGGTACATCTTGCCGTTGAACTCGCGGCTTTCCTTCCCTACTCCCACCTCCGTGCCGTAACCGGCCGGGGTGAAAAATGCCGGAATGCCCGCCCCGCCGGCCCGGCAGCGCTCGGCCAGCGTGCCCTGCGGAATCAGTTCCACCTCCAGCTCACCGGCTAATAATTGCCGCTCAAACTCGGCATTCTCGCCCACGTAGCTCGAAATCATCTTGCGCACCTGCCGCTTTTGCAAGAGCAGCCCAATGCCAAAATCATCGACGCCCGCGTTGTTCGAGATGCAGGTTAAGTCCTTCACGCCCAGGCGTAAAATCCCTTGAATGGCGTTTTCAGGGATGCCGCAGAGGCCAAAGCCGCCCAGCATCAGGGTCATGCCGTTGGCCAGGCCCGCGAGGGCGGCCCGGACATCGGGAACAGTCTTATCAATCATAGGTGAATATTTCGCGGGCGAAATCAGTGGGTGGGAAAAGCGGGCGGAAGATAGTCAAGGGGCAGGAGCTCGCCGATTTTCTCGAAGCTCCAGTAGCCCTCCGTGAGCAGCGCCAGCGGCTCGGTGGGCACGCCATTCGGCTCCACTTCGGCGGCCGGGGGCGGCCGCAAGTGCAACACCGATTCCTGGTAGCGGGGTAGGGGCCGGCCCGACACCGAGCCCGGCAGCCGGAAGTTAGGGTCGGGCCGCTCGCCATCGTAGGTCACGGCCAGCAGGTCGCGAAAGCGCAGCCACACCCGGCCGTTGGCGTCGGTGCGGCGCATGCTGTCGGGCGGCAGGTAGGGCTCGTAGAGAATCGAAACCAGGTGCGGCTCAGCCAGCTGCTTCCATATCGAGGGGGGTAGGCTATTCTGATTGAGGATGGCGCCCGAGGCCTGGCGGGCGCGCACCAGGCTGTCGGCGGCGGCCCAGCGGCGGTTGGGCAGGCGCTGCAAGCGTTGCAGCCGGAAGCCCTGCTGCACCACGTCGCCCACGTAGGCACTACGCAAAAAGTGCATAAACGACCCCTGATAGGCCCGCAGGCGGTTAGCGGCCCACCGCTTTTGTTGCTTGTTGGTACCAGTCAGCTCCTTGAAAACCACCTGGCTAAGCGTAGTAAGCATGGCCGACTGGTCGGCAAAATCGGCCCGGAAATACAGGTTGTAAAACGTGAGGCGGTAGCCCAGCGCCAGGTTATCGACCAGCAGCGGCTGCCGCGCCGCGCCGGCCGTGAGCGCCCGCGTAGTGGGGTCATAATCGACCTGCACATCGGTCGGGTTGCGCACCTGGCACTGGCGCGCGAAGCTGGACGTGCCCAGAAATAATTCCAGAAAGCGCTGGTAGTCATCGGCCAGCGCCGGCCGCGGCCGCACCACTACCTCGCCCAGCGCCTGCGCGGCGGGGGGTAGGGCCAGGTCAACGGTCAGCGGCGCGCTGCCCACCACCACCGACTGCTGCCGCAGCCGGTGGCCCAGGTACGTGGCGGCCACCTCGTAGCGGCCCGCCGGCACGGCTGGCAGCACATAATGCCCCTGCTCATTGGTCGTCGCGCCCAGCGTGGTATTCACCAGAAACACGCTGGCAAACGCCAGCGGCTGCCGCGTCACGGAGTCGCGCACCGTGCCGCTGAGGCTAGCTTGCGCCAACGCCAGCCCCGGCAGCAGCCAAAGTAGGAAAGCCCAAATGGCGCGCATATTTCAGTAGGAAAGCCCGGAATGAAAAGAGCTTTCCGCAAAAATAGGCGCATTCCCTACCCCCTGTTAGGTTAGTAGCACGAACTTTCCAGTTCGTGCGCGAGCAAAGCGAGCATCGTCGTGCGCACCGCGTGGTCCCGGCTGCTCGCTGCGCTCGCGCACGAACTGGAAAGTTCGCGCTACTGGTGGCCTACCGCAGTTGGGCGCGGCCCGTGGCCGGCGCGCTACGCGCCGGAGCGGGGGTAGGCGCGGCCGGCGCAGTAGTCAGCGGCTCGTAGTCGAGAGGCATAAACTCGCCGATTTTCTCGAAGCCCCAGTACTCGCCCAGCGCTACGGCTTCGGAATCGTGGAGCGAGCCGTTGGGCAAAATCTCGACCTGAGGAGCCAGCAGGCGCACCTTCGATACCTCGCGCTCGGTGGGGTAGGGCGTGCGCGAGTAGCCCAGCGGCGACATCGGCTGGCTGTAGGCCGGGTCGGGCGTTTCGCCAAAATAAGCCACCTGCAGGTCGCCCGTGAAGCGCAGATACACGTGCTGCCGGTCGGCCGATACCCGCCGAATGCTGTCGATGGGCCGCGCGCCGGGATACACCACGGCCGAGCTGCCGTCGGGCGTCAAGCGCACGAGCTGCGCCAAAAAGCCCTGCTTCTTCAAGTCGTTGCGGTACACGCTGCGCAAGAAGTGCGTGAATGAGCCCGCGTAGGCCCTGGCGCGGTTGGCGGCCCACTGCTGCCGCTGCTGGTCGTCCTGCGGCGTCATTTCCTCAAACACCGGCTGGCCGTCAAAGCTGCCGGCGCTGCCGTCGGGGGTAAAGCGGAAGCTCATGCCGTAGTATTTCAGGCGGTAGCCCAAGGCGTCGTTTTCCACCTCTACGAAGTTTTTGGCCGAGGCCACCAGCTCCTGCGTCGAGTCGTTAACGAACACCACCACGTTCTTCGGATTGGTGATGCGGCACTGCTGCGAAAACGCGGTTTGCCCCAGAAAAAGGCCCGAAAATTTGTCATAATCTTCCTGGCTGTGGGGGCTGGCCTGCACCATTACCTCGCCCAGCGCCGGCCCCGCCGCGCTCAGCAGCAGCGTCAGGCTCTGGGGCGCGGCCGCCTTGCCTATCGTAATGGATTGCTTGCTCAAATTGTAGCCTACGTAGGAGCCCACCAGCTCGTAGCTGCCCGCCGGTACCTTCGGAAATACGAATTCGCCCTGCTCGGTAGTAGTCGCGCCCAGCGTCGTATTGGCCAAAAACACGCTGGCAAACGCCAGCGGCTGGTGAGTGGCCGAGTCCTGCACCACGCCCGTCAGCTTGCCCTGCGCCAGGGCCAGCCCCGGCAGCAAGCAAAGTAAAAACGCCAGTATCTTCTGCATAAGTCAGTTAGTAGGGAAGAGGTCGCCTTCGCCGGCGAGCGAGGGGGTAGGGCAAGAAAAGTGCCTAAGCGCCCAGCGCCGCCCGCGTGGCCTGCGCATCGAGCGCCAGCTGGGCTGTGAGGGCAGGCAGGCCATCATACTTTTCTTCGCCCCGCAGCCAGGCAACGAACTCCAGCGTCAGTAATTGCCCGTATAGGTCACCGCTAAAGTCAAGTAGATTAACCTCAATGGTTTGCGCCAGACCTTCGCCAATGGTCGGCCGCACCCCAATGGCCAGCATGCCGGGGTGCCGGGTGCCCGCCGCCGTGGTCGCCCACACCGCATAAATGCCGATGGCCGGCACCAGCTTCAGCGGCTCGGGCACGGCCAGGTTGGCCGTGGGGTAGCCGATGGTGCGGCCCAGCTGCTGGCCCGTCACCACGCGCCCGGTGAGGGGGTAGTGATAACCCAGATAGGCCGTGGCAGTAGCCACATCGCCGGCCCGCAGCGCCCGCCGAATGCGCGTGCTGCTCACGCCCACCGCGTCCACGTCCTGCCGCGAAATTTCCTCCACCGTGAAGCCGTAGCGCGCCGCGTGCTGGCTGAGGTAGTCGAAGCCACCCTCCCGGTTTTTGCCGAAGCGGTGGTCGTAGCCAATCACCAAGTGCCTGGTGCCCACCGTTTTTACTAGCAATTCCTGAATGTATTCCTCCGAGGTCCACTGCGCAAACTCGCGGGTGAAGGGCATCACCAGCAGGTAGTCCACGCCGTGCTCGGCCAGCCGGGCCGCGCGCTCATCCAGGGTGTTGAGCAGCTGCAACTCCAGCAGCTCGGGATGCGAGGGCGGCGGCCCCAGCACCAGGCGCGGGTGCGGCCAATAGGTGACGACCACCGTGGGGCCGCCCACCGCGTCGGCTACCTGCCGCAGCCGCGCCAAAATGCGCTGGTGCCCCAGGTGCACCCCATCGAAGGTGCCGCTCGTCACCACGGCATTGGGCAGGCGCGGAAAGTCGGCGGGGTCAGTAATACAAATCACGGATTACGCGGATTTTAGACGGATTTCACGGATTTTGTAGACGGCGCGGGGGGCTCTGGCTTGGCCTACGCGGATTCGGCTGATTGTGCTGAATCTGGAGTGGCGGGCAAGCTGGAATTTTCGGCCTGCTGGGCGGCGAAATAGTCGAGGCCGGCGCGGGGTGCCGGGTGGCGCTCGCGCGGGCGGGGGGGGGTAGGGGCCGCGCCATCGGCGGCGGCGGCCTCGGGGCGGGGCGGGCGCAGGGCCTGCACCTCGGCCACGGTCCAGGCGTCGGCTAGTTTATAGTCGCCGATGCGGGTGCGCACCAGGCGCGTGAGGTGCGCGCCTACCCCCAGCGCCGCGCCCAGGTCGCGGGCCAGGCTGCGGATGTAGGTACCCTTCGAGCACACCACCCGAAAATCAATTTCCGGCAGCTCGATGCGCGTAATATCAAACGCCTTTATCTCCACCGTTTTGGGCTTGATTTCGGCTTCCTGGCCTTTGCGCGCCAGCTCGTAGGCGCGCTGGCCGTCCACTTTCACCGCCGAAAACAGCGGGGGTATCTGCTCAATTTTACCCAGAAAGGGTAGCACGGCGGCCCGGATTTCCGCCTCCGTCAGGTGCGCGTAGGGCAGCTCGGCGTCCACGGCCGTTTCGCGGTCGAAGCTGGGGGTAGTCTGGCCCAGGCGGAAGGTGCCTTCATACTCTTTTTCCTGGGCCTGAATCTGGTCTATGTCCTTGGTTTTTTTGCCGGTGCAGAGAATAAGCAAGCCGGTCGCCAGCGGGTCGAGGGTGCCGGCGTGGCCGATTTTGCGCGGGCGCAACGTGTTTTTCACCTTGCGCACGATATCAAATGAAGTCCAGGTCAGCGGCTTGTCGAGCAGCAGCACTTCGCCCGTTTCAAAGTCAAAGTCTGCCAGCTGTTTTTTCTCGCTCATCCTAAACCAGTTGCAGATTGAGGCCCAGCCCAATCATCACTAAAAGCAGTCCGCCCACGATGATGCGGTAGATGCCGAACGCCCGAAAGCCGTACTTCGCCACGAAGCCCACAAACAGCCGAATTGCCAGCAGCGCCACCACAAAGGCCACCACGTTGCCGAGCACCAGCAGCTTCACCTCCTGCCCCGAGAATAAGTGGCCCAGGTCAACACCCTGACTGTGAGCTTCTTTGTAATAATCGTACAAGTCCTTGGCCGCCGCCGCCGCCATCGTGGGCATGGCCAGGAAGAACGCAAACTCGGCCGCCGCCCGGCGCGTCAGCTTCTGCGTGAGGCCGCCGATAATGGTGGCCGCCGAGCGGCTCACGCCCGGCACCACGGCCAGGCACTGAAACCAGCCGATGACAAACGCCTCCTTGTAGCTCGGGTTCGTGACCGGGTGGCCGCCGTGCTGCGAGTCTTCCTGCGGATAGAGCTTATCAATGAATACCAGCACGATACCGCCCAGCAGCAGCATCACGGCCACCGTCGTCACCGACTCCAGCAGGGCGTCGATGTGCTTTTTGAGCAGCAGCCCCACCACCACGATGGGCAGAAAAGCCACCAGCAGTTTCAGGTAAAAATCAATATTCTGAAAAAATCGCTTCCAGTACACCACCAGCACCGACAGGATGGCCCCGAGCTGAATCACCACCAAAAAGAGTTTCACAAAAGGGGTAGCCGCGATGCCCAGCAGCTTGGAGGCGATAATCATGTGGCCAGTGCTCGATACGGGCAGAAATTCGGTGATTCCTTCCACAATCGCCAGCAGCAGCGCTTGCCAGTAAGTCATTTTTGGTGCTTGTTAGTTGTTGATTGTTAAGCGTTTGTCATTGCGAGCCTGCGAAGCAATCGCACCAGAACGAAGCCAGCGCCGGTCGTTCTGGTGCGATTGCTTCGCAGGCTCGCAATGACGGATAACACACTAAAACCTAGCTCGGCCGCTTATACGCCGGCTTGGCCGGGCGGGGGGGGGTAGGGGCCGCCGTGGGCGCGGCTGCCGGCGCGGCCGGCTTGAGGCCCGCCACGAAGGGCGCGGCGACCACTGGCTCAGCGGCGGGCACTAATTCGCCGGGATTGCTGCGCACCATAATGGCCGCAAACTCAATGAGAAAGCCCAAAAAAAGCAAAATCGGCCCCAGCGTGAGTCCCAGAAAGCCCTCGCCATAATCGGCCTTGTCGAGCATCATCGTGATGAAGCCCACGGCCAGCACGGCCAAGCCCGCCCACATCAGGCGGTAGTTGCGCGGCCCAAAGGCGAAGCGAATCGTTGGTTGCATAAGGTTCTGGTTCTTAGTTTTTGGTTCCTGGTTCCTGGTTTCTAGTCTGAACGACAACTAGGAACCAGAAACCAGGAACAAGGAACTCAATAAAGCTCGTCGAGCGACACGTTTAAGTATTTATTAACTGCCCAATACGAGCTGAAAAAGCCGATGGCCGTGCCCAGCCCCAGCACCCCCAGCAGCAGCAGGCCAATGAGGTAGTCGTCGCGCAGCAGGCGCAGCTGCGTGATTTCCAGATACGCATATTGCAGCAGCCCCAGCAGCACCAGCGCGGCCAGCAAGCCGCTGGCCAGGCCCTGCCAGGTGGCGCGCCGAATAAACGGCTGCCGGATAAAGAACCGCGTTGCGCCCACCAGTTGCATCGACCGGATAAGCAGCCGCTGCGAAAACATGGCTAGCTTAATGGTATTGTTAATCAAAATAACCACCACCAGCACCAGCACCGCCGCGAAGCCCAGCAGCAGCAGGCTCACCCGCGCCAGATTTTGGTTAATGCTGGTGAACAGGCTCTTCGGATACTGCACCTCAAACACGCCGCGCATCTGGCCCAGGCTGCGGCCCAGCCGGCGCAGGCTGGCCGTGTCGGTGTGGGTGGAGTTTATCTTAATAGCGTAGGCGTCGCGCAAAGGATTGTCATCCAAAAAGTTATGATAATCCTCGCCGGTGCTTTCGAGTAGTTGGCGGGCACCTTCTTCCTTGCTCACGAAGCGCACCTGGGCGCGGCCGTTGCGCACGGCTACATCGGGTTGGTTTTCCAGGTCTTGCTGCAGGCGCAGCAGCTCGGTTTCGGGCAGGTTGCGCTCCAGGTACACCTGCACCTCCAGGTTTTCGCGCACCGACTCGCCCAGCTTGTGGGCGTGCAGCAGCAGCAGGCCAAACAACCCAATCACCACCAGCGCCAGCGTCACGCTGAACACCACCAGCAGGGTAGGGTAGGAGCCAAGTTTCTTTTTGCGGGGCCGGGCCATAGAAGCGCAAAGGTACACGTAGCTTTAATTGGAATAACGCGCCTACCACCTGTCATTGTGAGCACAGCGAAGCAATCGCACCCGCCCGATACCCGAACGAGTCGTTCTACAATCGTTCTGGTGCGATTGCTTCGCTGTGCTCGCAATGACAAACGACGACCTGCAAATTCTACAAAGTCGTCCTTTTGTCCTCGTCCACCGTCAGCACCTCGCGGGCGCGCTGGGTGTCGCGCTGGCGGCGGCTGGGGTTTTCGCGGCCGAAAAGCTCACTCAGGTTGTTGAATTCTTTGGTATGCAGCAGCGAGATGCCGGCGCGCGGCTGGTTCACGGTGGTCACGATGTTGTCGCGCGGGGTGGTTTCGTAGCGCAGCTTTGCCCGGAACTTGCCGTCGGGCCGCAGGAAATATTCGAGGCTGAAATCGCCAATCAGCGACGACTGCGTGTAGGGTAGGCCGGTGGCCGGGTTGATGGTCGAGGTGTTGGCCGAGTTGCTGATGCCGCCCTCGCGGGTGAGGCGCAGGCGGCCGTTCAGGAACGAGTAGCTGAGGCGCACTTGCAGCGCCTGGAGCTGGTCGGCGGTGAGGCCGTTGATATTGAAGTCGATTTCGAGGTTCTGGTCAATCTGCGAAGTCAGCAGGCCGAGCTGCGACGAGATAATCTGGCCCAGGCTGTTCTGCACCGCGTTGCCCTGCCCCGTGAGCGAAACGCCGCTGAAATTACTGTTGTTGGTCGGCGACAATGTTCTGAAAACCAGCAAGCTGAATACCTGTCGGTTTAGCTCCTGCTCGTCGTTGCGCAGCAGCGCGATGAACGCGGCCAGGTCGTTTTGCAGCGAGCTGGGCGCGTCGTCAAACTCCAAAGCCAGCTTGATAACCGGCAGCAGCAACGGCCCGGTCAGGTTCATTACGGCCGTGACGGGCACCACCGCGCCGCTCGTGCCCGCGCCGGTGCTCGACAAAATCGGGGCCAGCGAGGTGCGTTGGGTGTAAGTAGCCGTCACGTTCATCTGGCCATCGAGCGGGTCGCCGTTCCAAGTAATAATGCCGCCCGGCCGCACCACAAACTCCTTGTTTACCAGTCCTTGCAGCGTGAAATTATACGCCCCGCGCACAATCTCGACCTGCCCATACATGTTAAAATCGCCCCGCGTGTCGATGTTCAAACGCAGCTGGCCGGTGGCAGTGCCCCGAATCACGTCGCCGGTGGCCTCGTCCAGCAAAATCTCCAGGTAGGCATCGGGCGTCACCGTCAGGTTCATGTTCAGCCGGATGCCCGAGAGGTCCACCTTGTCCTGCGCCGCCACCACGGCCGTCCGCCGCGTCTGGCGGCGCAGCATCGAGTCGGGCAGGTTGTGGTTCACAAATTTGATGTAGCTGGCCTGCTCCGCCTTGGCCGCGTTATCGAGGGGTAGGGCTAGGCGGGTGCCGGCCTCGGAAGTGGCCTGCACGTCCACCACCAGGTCGTCGGCGGGGCCGCGCACGGTGGCCGTGCCCGTGGCGTAGGCTGTGCCGAAATACAGGTCATTGTCGCGCCGCGTGGTGTGCAGCACCTGAAACTTGCGGAAGCTGGCATTCATGCTCAGCACCATGTTCTGAAAGCCCTGGTGCCGGATGAGGCCCGTCACGGTGCCCAGGTTGCCCTGCTGGTCACGCAGCTGCACATTGTTAAAGCTTATCGAGGTAGTAGTGAAGCTGATGCGGTCGGCAAACTTATACGTTGTGCCCAGGTAGCCGAAGGTGAAGCGGCCATCCGTGACATCGACCGCGCCGGCCAGGGTAGGGGCACCGAACATGCCGCCGAGCTGCAGCTGGCCCCGCCCGGTGCCGCCCAGGTTTTGCAGAATGCTCCCCAAAAACGGCTGGGCCAGCACCACCGGCGCGTCGTTCAGCTCGCCGGTCAGGTTGAGTTGCTGCGTCGCGGAGCCAGGCGCCAGGTAGCCCGTCACCGTCAGTACGCGCTGCTGCTGGCGGGCCACGTCGAGGTTCACGCGCAGCTGGCCGCTGGGGTTGTCCCAGTCGCCGCGCCCCGCCACCTGCCCGATGGGCGTGCCCTCGTACACGAGCGAATCGACGGCTAGCGTGCTATTGATAGCCAGCTGGTTATACACGCCGCTCACGGCCGCCTGCATGTTTAGCCGCCCGCCCAGCCGCTGCCCGATAACGGAGGTCAGCGCCGACAAATCGAAGTTGGTCACGTCGAGCTTGAGCGGCGGCTTGCGCGCATCGGGCGAGATAACTCCCTGCGCGCTAATGCGTTCGTTGCCGCTGGTGAGCGAGAAGTTCTGAATATCAAATTCCCTACCCCCCCCGCTGATGCGCACCGAGTTATCGGCCGCAATCGTGTATTCCTGGTCCAGCAGGTGCAGGCCGCTTTTGCGGAAAATGACTTGCACCGCATTAGGCAAAAACTCCAGCGCCCCGTTGATGGTGGCCCGGTTGGTGGTGCCCGTCTGCGCCAGCGAGGTCGAAAAATTGATACGCTGCTGGTCCCACACGCCTTCCACCACGAATTTCTCGGTACGGCCCAGCCCTGGCAGCAGCTGTTGCGCCGAGGTTACGCTGGCCTGCGCCAGCACTTCGGGCTGGTAAGGCAGCTTGGAAGTGGTGAAGTCAAACTCGGTGGCCACCGTATGCACCGGCCCGTACCAGATGCTGTCAAACTTGCCGCCAAGCTGCAAAATCGACGTTTCGCCCTGCCGGAACGAGCCGTCGAGGTGGCTGTGGTCGGCCAACTGCAAGTCGGGCATAAACAGGTTCAGCACGGGGTTAAGGTGCTTCATATTCACCTCCAGCTCAATGGCATAGGTGGGCTGATGCACCTGGCGCTTGCGCCGGTAGTAGTCGGCCGTGGCAGCGGCGTTACTCTCAAAATTGAGCCGGTACTCGTGCCACAGCGTCTGCAAGTCGCGCGAGACCGTGGCAAACTCAAAGGCACCGTTGGCCACCACATCCACCAGCTCCGAGCGCAGACTCACCGCGCGCTGGCCGCGGCGGCTGCGGGTGCTCAGCACGTCGAGCGTGTCGAGGTCGAGGCGCTGGCCGCGCAGCGCAAAGTGCGAGCCGCGCAGCTGCACGGTGCCCAGCAGCGAGTCAAGCTGGGTGCCGCGCAGGTTCACGCGGGCCGTAGTGCTCAGGGTCAGCGGCACGCTCAACAGGCCCAGCGTGCCCAGGTTGGCGTGGGCCACGTTGGCCAGCACGTCGATGTGCTGGTGCTTGGGGTCGAGGTTGAAATCGCCGTTGGCGGTGAGGCGCACGGCCGGGTCGGCGGCGGTTACTTTCCCCTTAAAGCCCTGCCCGGCAAAGTCGCCGTCGAGGCTCAGGTTGTGGTAGCGGTAGCCGGCCAGCCAAATGGCGGGCACCGTCACCACGGCGTGGCCCTTGGCCACGGGCGGCTGAAAGCCGGTCCCCTGCACCTTGCCACTCAGCGTCACGTCGCGGATAAACGACTCATCACCAATGAATTTGCCCACGTTGAAGGCCGTGCTGCGAATAGTACCTTCATACACGGCGTGGTCAAAGTCGCTCTTGGTTTTCAGGTTCACGTCGGTCGAAACCGCGCCCAGCGCCGTGTCGAAGTTGGCCTTGCCCACGAAGTCGTTGTAGAAACCCAGGAACTGCCCGTCCAGCTTTATCAACCCCAGCCGCTGCACTATCTTATTAGCCGAAGGGTCCAGGAAGCGGCGCAAATCGGCGGCATCCACCTGCGAAGGTTTCAGACGCAGGTCAAGGAAGCTTTCGCGCCAGTGGGGCAGATTGTCAGCGTGAGCGCGGGTAGCAAAAATGTGCGTGCGCTGGCCGTAGCGCAGGTCCAGGTTCTTAATCTGGAAGTCGCGCACGTAGCCTTTCGCATCGCCCGAGATGAAAACGGAATCTTTCAGCGCCGCTAAATCGGGAGCAAATTTGGCAATGTCGTCGCTATAGAGCCGGGTGCCGCGCAGTCGGGCTACTACCCGCATCGAGTCATTAAAATCCGAAAAATTGTCGAAGCGCCGGTATTCAAACCGCACGAAATTTTGCAGCACCGAGCGCCCCACCCGCAGTTTCAGCCCCCCAAACTCCCAGAAGTGCCGCTGAAAAATAATGTGCGCTGTCAGTTCCTGAATGCGCGTGTGCGAGGGCGTGTCCACGAGGCGCAGGTTCGTCACCTGCACGGCCGTGGTGTCGCCGTGGGTGGTCAGGTTGGAGATGTCGGCGTAGATGCTGTCGGCCCGGATGTGGCCGTAATCGACGCTGCGGCCGTAGTGCGGCTTGCGGGGCTCATCCACCAAATCACGCACGAAGCTGCCGTTGCGAATCGCCACGTCATGCAGCTGAAAATCAAATGGCTGGGAGGTTGTGCGAGTCGTGTCGGGCGGCCCGCTCAGCCGCCTGATGGCCGCCAGAAACTGGTCCAAAGTGGTCGAATCGGGCTGCCCCGCCACGGTGCGCAGCACGAAGCGCGGCTCGGTGAGCGTGAGCGTGCCCACGTGCAGGTGCCGCGGGTCAAATATTGAAAACAGCTTAATGTCCGCATCGGCCCTACCCACCCCAAACAGCTCGCCGCCGCGCCGGTCCAGCACCCGCACGCCCTCCAGCAGCACGTGCGAAAAGGGCCGCACATCGACGCTGCCAATCGTCACGGACTGGCCCAGTTTCGTGCTCAGCACGTCGGCAATCTCGTGCGCCACCCGCGTTTGCACGCTCGGCACGCGCAGCGCCAGCAGCGCCCCGCCCACCACCAGCACCAGCACCACGGCCAGCCCAAGCAAGATTCGGAACAGAATACGAAGGACGCGACGCACGAAAAAGGGCGAAAGCAGGTTAAAAAAAACGCCCAGGCGAGCCGGTACTAACGCAAAGGTGCAGCTTTTCGCGCGTACCAGTCGGCCCAACGTAGCCCACGGCCCGTGGGTTCGCCCGACCTTTGCGGAGGCTTCGCCAATTGAAAATAAAGAATTTCAGACCTGATATTCTGCATTAACTCATGTTGTTACAAAATGAGTCGCAAAAAAGAACGTCATTCCGAGCTTGCCGAGGAATCTCGTTCGCACCGTTGCGGTAGTAACCCAATGATGCAAGCAAGATTCCTCGGCAAGCTCGGAATGACGTTCTTTTTTGCGGTTCACAACCAATGATTTCTCATTCCGAATTCTAAATTCAAAAAATGACCCTTCTCGCCATCGAATCGAGCTGCGACGACACCGGCGCGGCGGTGTTCCAAAACGGCCAGCTGCTGAGCAACGTGGTGGCCGGCCAGGCCGTGCACGAGCAGTATGGGGGGGTAGTGCCCGAGCTGGCCTCGCGCGCGCACCAGCAGCATTTGCTACCCGTCGTCACGGCCGCGCTGCGCCGGGCGGGCATCACGAAGGATGACCTCGACGCCGTGGCCGTGACCCAGGGGCCGGGCCTGCTTGGCTCCTTATTAGTAGGAAATTTATTTGCCAAGAGCCTGGCGCTGGCGCTGGGCAAGCCGCTGCTGGCCGTGAACCACATGCGGGCGCACATTCTGGCGCATTTCATCCGCGAGCCCAAGCCGGTTTTCCCGTTTCTGTGCCTCACCGTGAGCGGCGGCCACACGCAGCTGGTGGTGGTGCGCGGCGCGGCCGAGATGGAAATTCTGGGCCAGACCATCGACGACGCGGCCGGCGAGGCGTTCGACAAAACGGCCAAGCTGCTCGGCCTGCCCTACCCCGGCGGCCCGCGCCTCGACAAGCTGGCCCAAACCGGCAACCCGCGCCGCTTCGACTTTCCGTTGGGCGCGCTCGATGGCTACAATTTCTCCTTCAGCGGCTTGAAAACATCGGTGCTCTATTTTCTGAAAAAGGAAACCGCCGCCTACCCCCCCTTTATCGCAGAAAACCTGGCCGACCTCTGCGCCAGCATCCAGCACACCATCGTGCAAACGCTGCTGCGCCAGCTCAAAAAAGCGGCCCAGGCCACCGGCCTGCGGCAAGTGGCGCTGGCCGGGGGGGTAGCGGCCAACTCGGGCCTGCGCCAGGGCCTGCAAGCGCTGGCCGAAACCGAAGGTTGGGAAGTATTTATTCCTGACTTCGAATTCTGCACCGACAACGCGGCGATGGTGGGCCAGGCGGCCATTTTTCAATACGAAGCCGGCGACTTCGCCAGCCAGCTCACTAGCCCTGACCCACGCCTGAAACTGACGTAAACAGTGTAAGATAAGCTTTAGCTTGCCGTATCATTGACCAAATAGATGCCAAAACGGCAAGCTGAAGCTTATCCTACACGCGCAATACCTTTACGCCCGCGCCGATTAAATCCGCGTAATCTGCAGTAATCTGCGATTTATGAAAGACAAGACCCCCGCCAACGTCAACATCAAAAACCGCCGCGCCAGCCATGAATACACCTTCCTGGCCAAGTACGACGCGGGCATGATGCTGCAAGGAACCGAGATAAAGAGCGTGCGCGCCGCCGAAGTCAACCTCCAGGACGGCTACTGCACCTTCGACCACAAAGGCGACCTGTGGGTGCACAGCGTGCGCATAGCCCCCTACACGCCAGGTACTTACAACAACCATGACGCCATGCGCGCCCGCAAGCTGCTGCTCAACAAGCGTGAGCTGCGGCAGCTGGCCGGCAAAATGGATACCGGCCTCACCATCATCCCGTTGCGCCTCTTCGTAACGGACCGCGGCTTTGCGAAACTCGAAATCGCGCTGGCCCAGGGTAAAAAGCTCTTTGATAAGCGCGAAGACCTCAAGGCCAAAGACCAGAAGCGCGAAATGGAGCGCTTCCGGTGAGGAGAATTAAAATTGTCCGTCATTGCGAGCTTGCGAAGCAATCGCACCTAAACGATGGACGAACGGACGCGAACGTGCCGATGCGATTGCTTCGCAAGCTCGCAATGACAGACGTTTACTTTTCAGGTACGCTAGTTAAAGCTATGCCCTTTAGGGCAAGACTTTAGTTGCTACTCACTTTTGCCGGTCTTGTTCAGGCAAGGCTGTTTAATTTTTGATTGTCAGTTAGTTACTGCTATTTGCTCAATGACCGACGCCAGCGTTTAGCCAGCAGAATTTCATTCTAAAGCGACCCACTTTCAGTGGCTTCTTTCAGTCGGCTTTAGCCGAAACCGCCGAATTCCATTCGCTTTCAAACCTATGGACTTACAGTCCATAGTCGTTTAGTCTATTTCATCTTACTGATTTTGAACCACGGTATTTGCGCGCTCAGCGCCGTTCCGGTTCGCGCCGAGCCCACCGACCGCGCCGAGCTGGTCACCGAATTATTGTTTGGCGAGTGCTACACGGTGCTGCAAACCCAGGGCAACTGGCTGCGCATCGAAGCCGCCGCCGATACTTATCTGGGCTGGATTGACCTCAAGCAGCACCGGCCCGTGAGCGCCGCCTACTTCGCCGCCTGGCGCGGCCAGGACCACCCGCGCGTGCTCGACGTAGTGCAAGTGGTGTCGAGCGCCGACCGCCGCCAACCCATTACGCTGGGCTGCCGCCTACCCTTTTTCGACGGCATGACGTTGCGGCTGGGTGATGATAACCCGCTGTTTTTCAACGGTGCGGCTACCAACTTGGCGCAGTCGTGCCTGCCCGAGCGCCAGCTGGTGCTGCTGCGCAAGATGGGCCAGCATTTCCTGCAAGCGCCCTACGTGTGGGGGGGTAAGAATATTTTTGGCATCGACTGCTCGGGGCTGATGCAGACGCTGTTTGGCCTCATTGGCGTGCAGTTGCCGCGTGATGCCCGCCAGCAGATTACGCTGGGTGAGCCCGTCGATTTTGTGACCCAGGCTCAGCTCGGCGACCTGGCTTTTTTCGATAATGCCGACGGTGCCATCGTCCACGTGGGCATGGTTTTCGACGACGGCCTCATCCTGCACGCCTCGGGCGAAGTGCGCCTCGACCCGCTCGACCACCACGGCATCTTCAACCGCGAGCGCCAGAAATACGGCCACAAGCTGCGCCTAATCAAGCGGTTGTTGTAGCGCGAAGTTTCCACTTCGTGCGCGAACGCAGCGAGCAGGCGGCACCACGCGGGGCGAACGACGATGTTCGCTGCGCTCGCGCACGAACTGGAAAGTCCGTGCTACTTACCACCCAACCGGCTGCTCGCCGTGCTTCTCCAACCACGCATTGGCCTGGCTGAAAGGCTTGGAGCCGAAAAAGCCGCGGTCGGCGGAGTAGGGCGAAGGGTGGGCGGCCTTCAAAATCAGGTGCTTACTGGCGTCAATCAGTTCTTCTTTCTTCTGCGCATAGGCTCCCCACAAGATAAAAACCACGTGCGGCCGGCCCGCCGACACCCGCCGGATAACTTCATCCGTGAATTCTTCCCAGCCTTTTTTCTGGTGCGAGCCGGGGGTAGCGGCCCGCACCGTGAGGGTAGCATTCAGCAGTAAAACGCCCTGCTGAGCCCAGCGGTCGAGGTTGCCGTTGGCGGGCGCGGGCGTGCCGGGCAGGTCATCTTGCAGCTCTTTAAAAATATTTTGCAGCGACGGCGGGGTGCGCACGCCCTCATTCACCGAAAAAGCCAAGCCGTGGGCCTGATTTTTGCCGTGGTAAGGGTCTTGTCCCAGGATAACCACTTTCACTTCCTCAAATGGGCACGCGTCGAAGGCATGAAAGATTTGCGAGCCCAGCGGGTACACGGTGGTGGTGGCATATTCGCCCCGCACCCAGGCCGTGAGCTTTTGAAAATAGGGTTTTTCAAATTCGGCGGCGAGCACCGGCCGCCAGCTTTCGGCAATTTTGACCATGAGAAAGAAAAGTAGGAAATGGAAAAAAGTAGCTAACAACTAAACCACGAAGCCTCGCGTTGAGGCCTCAAAACCAAACTCGCGGGGCCACTGTTGCCCCGCGAACGTAATTTCGCCGGCCGCCGCTATGCCAACTACCACTACGCAAGGCGTAACCGTTACGGTTACGACCAATTACCTGCCCGATTACTCCAGCCCCGCTCAGGAGCACTTCGTATTTGCTTATCGCATTGATATTCGAAATGATAGCGAGTTTACCATCAAGCTTTTGCGGCGGCACTGGTACATTTCCGATGTCAATACCGGCCAGCGCGAAGTGGAGGGCGAGGGCGTGGTAGGCCGCCAGCCCGTGCTGGAGCCCGGCGAGGCCCACCAGTATATGAGCGGTTGCAACTTAAAGTCGGGGGTAGGGAAAATGCGCGGCACCTACCTTATGGAGCGCGTGGCCAACGGCGAGCATTTTCGGGTCAATATTCCCGAATTTACTCTCATGGTGCCGTTTCGGATGAACTAGGAGTTGGTGCCTGGTGCGTAGTGCCTGGTGCTTGGGTCGTTCAATCGAACCATAATCCCAAGCACCAGGCACTACGCACCAGGCACCAAATCTATGCACCAACTACTCGCTTACCTTCGCCACTGGCTGTTGCGCTCGGGCAATGCTCATGGGCTGCATTCGCCCTTCGTGTTTGGGCTCTACACTACCGTTATTCGCCACGACGGCGAATTTCGCGCCTACCCCCTCGTTGAGAAGCGAAGGCAGGAGCTGCTGGCCAGCGACCAGGTGCTGGAAGTTACTGATTTCGGGGCCGGCTCGCAGGTGGCCGGGGCCGGCGGGCGCCGCCGGGCGGTGCGCGACATTGCGCGCCACGCGGCCAAGTCACCGCGCCTGGCGCAGCTGCTGTTTCGGCTGGTCAACCACTTTCAGCCCGCCACTATTTTAGAGCTGGGCACCTCGCTGGGCCTCACCACGGCCTACCTGGCGCTGGCCAGCTCGCGCAGTCAGGTCATCACTTTCGAGGGCTGTCCCAACACGGCCGCCGTGGCCCGCGAAACGTTTGAGCAGCTGAAAATCAAGAACGTGCGCCTAGTGGAAGGCAACCTCGACCAGACGCTACCCGCCACGCTGGCCGACTTGGATAAGCCGCTCGATTTCGTGTTTTTCGACGGCAACCACCGCTACGAGCCTACGCTACGCTACTTCGAAGCGTGCTTGGCTAAGGCCCACGAAAACAGCGTGTTCGTGCTGGATGATATCCATTGGTCGGCCGAGATGGAGCAGGCGTGGGCCGCCATTAAGGCTCATCCGGCCGTGACGGTGACGGTCGATTTATTCTACGTGGGGCTGGTATTTTTCAGAAAGCAGCCCCGCCAGGATTTCTGGCTGCGGTATTGACCACAAGTGCTTGGTAGCATCGGTGGAAGCTGAAATAGCACTTTGTGTTACGCATCCAGCCCGTTAAGCTCAATGTCGCCGCTGGGGCGCACAGCCTCGCGCACGCGGGTGAGGCGTTGAAGCAGGGCTTCGAGTTGGTCGAGGGGCAGCATGTTGGCCCCGTCGGAGAGGGCGGTGGCGGGGGTCGGGTGCGTTTCGATGAACAGGCCGTCAGCGCCCACGGCGATGGCGGCCTTGGCGATGGTTTCGATGAGGGCGGGCTGGCCACCCGTCACGCCGCTGGCCTGGTTGGGCTGCTGCAAGGAGTGCGTCACGTCCATCACCACGGGCACGCCGAAGCTGCGCATGGTGGGCAGGTTGCGGAAGTCCACTACTAAGTCGCTGTAGCCAAACGAGTTGCCGCGGTCGGTAAGGATGACGTGCGGGTTGCCGGCACCCTGCACCTTGTCCAGTGCCCAGCGCATGGCCTCGCCATTGAGAAACTGGCCCTTCTTGATATTCACCACCTTGCCGGTTTTGGCGGCGGCTACCAGCAGCTCGGTCTGGCGGCAGAGGAAGGCCGGAATTTGCAGCACGTCCACGTACTCGGCGGCCAGCGCGGCCTCATCCGATTCGTGAATATCCGTGACGGTAGGCACGCCGATTTCGCGCCCCACTTTTTGCAGAATGCGCAGCGCCGTTTCGTCGCCAATGCCCGTGAACGAGTCGAGCCGCGAGCGGTTGGCCTTGCGGTATGAGCCCTTGAAAATGTAGGGAATCTGGAGTTTATCGGTGATGTGCTTGATGCGTTCGGCAATGCGCAGGGCCATGTCTTCGCCCTCGATAACGCAGGGCCCGGCCATCAAAAAAAACTGGCCCGAGTTGGTGTTGCGGAAGTGGGGTAGGGCCTGGGCGAGGGAGGTGAGCATGGGTAGATGAGTAGTTAAAAAAAGAACGTCATGCTGAGCTTGTCGAAGCATCTCGCTCGCATCGTTGGACGATTAAATTAGTGTTGCAAGCGAGATGCTTCGGCAAGCTCAGCATGACGTTCTTTTTAAGTTAAAAGATTAGTAACAGGTTTTCGCAGGCAAATAAACAGCTCGCGGCCGGCGCGGGCCGTCAGCGAGTTATACGCCGTTTCGAAATGCACGAACTCAAAATACGGCGCGAAATAAGCCCGGTATTCTTCGCGGCTGCCGCCGAAGGGCGGCTCGGCGGCGTTGGGAAACTCAGTGTCGAAGAGCAGGCCCACTAGCTTGCCGCCGGGCCGCAGCAGCGCGGCGCACTGCCGGGCGTAGGCGGGGCGCAGGCTCGGGTCGAGGGCGCAGAAAAACGTTTGTTCGATGAGCAGGTCAAAGGTTTTGGTGGGGGGTAGGGCGAAGAAATCGGCTAGCCAGAGGTTTTCTTTGGGAAAGTCGGGCACGCGGGCGGCCAGCGCCGCCAGGGGCTCGGGGGCCAGGTCGGCTACCACCACATTGCGGAAGCCCAGGCGGTGCAAATATTCGGCCTCGTAGGCCCGGCCGGCCCCCGGAATCAGGATGCGGGGCTGCTGAGCTACAGGCAGTTGGTCGAAGTAGGCGCGCAGGGGAGGGGTAGGGCGGCCAGCGTCCCAGCTGGCGCGGCCGGGGGTGGCGTAGCGGGCCTGCCAATAGGCCGCATCGAAGGGCGGGAAAACCGTTTGCACAGGAGCCAAGTATAAAGAGAGCCGCAGCCGATTGGAAATTTCGCCTATTTTTACCCGCGGCAAAGGTAAGTAGCGACCAGGCCGGCCCTGGTTAGCAGCTTTGCATTCTGCCACTTCATCCACTCAGCCCCCCTTTTTTATGGAGCCTAAACAGGAATATCCCGAACCCCGTCAAAACAACAGCCGCGTACTTTTGTGGGTCGCCCTCGTGCTCGTGCTGCTGGGCATCAACGGGGTGCTATTTTACCTGAATTCGCAGAAAAAGACTGAAAATGAGCAGCTTACCACGCAAGTGCAAGCGAAAGACACCAAGCTGCAAGCGCAGATAAAGGAGTACGAAGATTTGAAATCCAGCTATGAGCGCCAGAGCCAGGACCTGCAAAAGCTGGGCCTGAGCAACGACTCGCTCAATGCCCGCATTTCCGGCATCAATGCCGATTTGCTGAAGCTGCGCTCGTTTAAGGCGGGTTCGTTTTCGCTGGCGCAACAGCAGATTTTCAAGCAGCGCGCCCTCAATCTGGAGAGTCAGCTCAAGAAAAAGGATGAGCAGATTGCCGATTTGAAAAAGTCGAACGAAAATCTGTACACCGAGACTACGACCCTGAAGGAGCGGCAAAACAAGCTGACCGATACCATCAGCACCATCGCCAAATCTAACCGCGACCTGAGCGATAAAGTGACGACGGCCTCGCGCGTGCAGGCCAGCAACATTCACGTGAGCGTGCTCAACAAGCGCGACAAGGAGAAGGACGACGCCAAGGAGGAGTTTAAGGCCCGCAAGGTGGACCGCGTGAAGGTGACGTTCAGCCTGGGCCGCAACGACGTGACGCCCAAGGACACCAAAACCATTTACATGCGCATTCTGGAGCCCGACGGCGCAGCCCTCTACAACCTGAGCACGGGCGGCGGCACCTTCACCGTGGATGGCCAGGAAGCTTTCTACACCATGAAGCAGGACGTGGTGTTTGACAACACCAAGCAGGCGCTCAACTTCGTGTATGCCAAGGGCAGCGACTACAAAATCGGCCAGCACACGGTCGAGCTGTACGAAGGTGGCGCGTTGATGGGCAAGACTACTTTCACGCTGAAATAAAGCGCGTTAGTAGTTTAGTTGTACTAATAAAGAACGTCATGCTGAGCTTGTCGAAGCATCTCGCTCGCCCAGTTTGGTTGCTAACCTGACGGCGCTGGCAAGATGCTTCGACAAGCTCAGCATGACGTTCTTTTTTAACCGTTTCGTATTCCTGACAAGCCCCTACCCCCTATTATGCCCGCCCAAGCGCTGTTGAGCTGGAGCGGCGGCAAAGACTCGGCCCTGGCCCTGCACCACGCCCGGCGCGACCCGCGCTATCACGTAGCGCATCTGCTCACGAGCGTGAACGCCCACTACGAGCGCGTGTCGATGCACGGCGTGCGGGTGGCACTGCTCGAAGCGCAGGCGGCACGCATTGGCCTGTCCCTCACCCAGTTGCGCCTGCCCGAAACGCCCTCGATGGTGGAGTACGACCAGGCGCAGCAAGCAACGCTGGCCGGCCTGCGGGCGCAGGGCGTGGAGGCTGCTTTTTACGGTGATATTTTTCTGGAAGACCTGCGGGCCTACCGCGAGCAGCAGCTGACGCGGGCGGGGCTGCGCGGCGAGTTTCCGCTGTGGCAGCGGCCGGGTGCCGAGTTGTTGCGCGAGTTTCTGGACTTGGGTTTTCAAGCGATAACCGTGTGCGTGAACGAGCGCTGGCTCGACGCCAGCTTCTGCGGCCGGCTGCTCGATGCCGATTTTTTGCGCGACCTGCCGCCCGGTGTGGACCCCTGCGGCGAAAACGGCGAATACCACAGCTTTGTGTTCGACGCGCCGTATTTCAGCGCGCCCATTCCGTTTGAGAAAGGCGAACTGGTGCGCCGCTTATATGCGCCGGTTGCGGATAGCCCGGCCTTCTGGTACCAGGATTTATTAGCAGTGTAGGGTAGGCTTTAGCTTGCCGTGAAGGGAAATGTGCGGTAAGCTTTAGCTTGCCGTTTTTTAAAAGCAAAAGCCAAATTTGCGGGCTGCTTCACGGCAAGCTAAAGCTTACCGCACATCTGCTACCCTACATTTCGGGCGACTTTGCAGCCCTTCCTTTCATTTCTCCTTCGCTTGCTCACTAAAAAATACCTGTGGCTGCTGCTGTTGCTGTCGGCCCCGCTGCTGGCCCCGGCCCAGCGCCGCCCGGCTGCTCGGCCGCACTTGCGCCACGCGGCCCCTACCCCCCCTAAAAAGGCCGAAGCGGGGCAGGCACCCGCATTTTTGCGCTACCTGCACTCAAGCTGGGTCGATAGCCTGATGCGCGTGCTCACGCCCCGGCAGCGGGTGGCGCAGCTTTTCATGCTGGCCGCATATTCCAACAAACCCGCTATTTACCAGGACTCGATTTCGACGCTGATACGCGACTATGGCATTGGCGGGCTGATATATTTTCAGGGTGGGCCGGTGCGGCAAACGCGGCTGCTGAACCGTTTTCAGCGCGAAAGCCGAGTGCCGCTGCTGGTGGCGATGGATGGCGAGTGGGGCGCGGGCATGCGCCTCGACAGCGTGCTGAAATTCCCGTACCAGATGACGTTGGGCGCGGCCCCGGTGGCCGACTCGCTGCTGATTTATGACATGGGCCGCGAGGTGGCGCGGCAGTTTCGGCGGCTGGGCATGCAAGTCAATTTTGCGCCCGTGGTGGATGTTAATAACAACCCTAATAACCCGGTAATCGGCTTCCGCTCGTGGGGCGAAAACCCGGCCGCCGTGGCGCGCCTGAGCCGCCTCTACATGCGCGGGATGCAGCACGCGGGCGTGCTGGCCGTGGCCAAGCACTTTCCCGGCCACGGCGACGTGGATGCTGACTCGCACCTGGGCCTGCCGGTGGTGCGCGTGGACCGCCAGCGCCTCGATACGCTGGAGCTGCCGCCCTTCAAAAGCATGATTGCCAACGGAATAGGCGGCATAATGGTGGCTCACCTCAACGTGTCGGCCCTCGATACCGTGCGCGGCCCCAGCACCTTGTCGAAGCCCATCGTGACGGGCTTGCTGCGCCAGCAGCTGGGTTTTCGGGGGGTAGTGTTTACCGATGCCATGAACATGAAGGGCCTCACCAACCTGGTGCCGCCCGGCGAGGCCGAGGTGCGCGCGCTGCTGGCCGGCAACGACGTGCTGGAGTTCAGCAAAAACGTGCCGCTGGCCCTCACCAGCGTGCTGGCCGCCGTAGACAGCGGGCGCATTTCGCAGGCGCGCATTGATGAAAGCTGCCGGCGCGTGCTGGCGCTCAAGCAGTGGGCCGGCCTGCGCCATTACCAACCCATCGCGGAGCAAAACCTGTTTGCCGACCTCAACCCGCCGCACGCCCGCTACCTGGCCCACCGCCTCACCGCGCGCAGCCTCACGCTGCTGCGCAACCAGCGGGATTTCCTGCCCTTGCAGCGCCTCGATACGTTGCGCCTCGCAACCCTGGTGCTGGGCGGCGAGCCGGCCGACACCACGGAATTTCAGCGCGCCGTGACGGATTACGACGCCCAGGTGGCGCACTTTCACCTGCCGGCCGCGCCTACCCTCGATGAGCTGACCGACATGCGCGCCCGGCTTTTTGGCTACGATGTGGTGCTGGTGGCGCTGCAAAACCTGGGCCGCCTGCCCGCCACCAACTTCGGCATCGCGCCCGAGGCCAACGTGCTGCTACGCGAGCTGACCAAGCCCGGCCAGCGGGTGATTCTGAGCATCTTCGGCTCGGCCTATGCAGCGGCCAAGGTGCGCGACTTTGACCGGGCCAGCGCCGTGGTCATGGCTTACCAGGAAAGCCCCGACGCGCAGCAGCTGGCGGCGCAGCTCATTTTTGGAGGGGTAGGGGCCGTTGGTAAATTGCCCGTGACCGCGGCGAATAGCCTGCCCGCTGGCTTCGGCCTGACAACCCAGCCCGGCCTACGCCTGGCCTATGCCCACCCTGAGGATACGGGCATGAACAACCGCCTGGAGGCGCGGGTGGACAGCATTATGCGGCAGGCGCTGGCGGCCGGGGCCACGCCCGGCGGGCAGGTGCTCATTGCCCGGCGCGGGGTAGTGGTGCTACGCAAAAGCTACGGCTACCAGCAATACGCCGGGGCTGGGCCAGCCCCTACCCCCCCGCCAGCGGGGAAAGCTGCCTTACTAGCCGCAAGCAGCATGGCCAGCGAGCCCGGCGCGCAAGCCGCCAGCGTGGCGGCCGCGCCCCGCGCGCTGCCCGCCGCCGGTCCCCGGCCAGTGCAAAACACCGACCTCTACGACCTCGCCTCGCTCACCAAAGTGCTGGCCGCCACGCCCGCGCTGCTTAAGCTGCAGGAGCAGGGCAAATTCAGCCCTAATAGCACGCTAGGGCAGTTTTTTCCCTTCCTGAAAAAGACCAATAAGGCTAGCTTGAAGCTGCGCGACGTGCTGGCCCACCAGGCCGGCCTGCCCGCCTGGATTCCGTTCTGGAAAGCCTTTGCCAAGGCTGATGGCAGCCTGCGGCGGCGCTGGTTTCGGGCCGATTCGTCGCGGCGCTTTCCGCTGCCGGTGGCGCGCGGGCTGTGGGGAAGTCGTCGGCTGCCCCAGTATATCTACCAAAAAATCGGGGCCGCGCCGCTCAACGCCAAGCCGGGTTACGTGTATTCGGATTTGTCTTTTTACCTCTACCCCGAACTGGTGCGGCGGCGCACGGGGCAGCCTTTTGAGCAGTTTTTGGCGAAGGAAGTGTACCGGCCGCTGGGCTCGGGGCTGCACTTTCAGCCGCTGCACCACGCGCCATTGCGCCGCATCGTGCCCACGGAGTACGACTCGCTTTTTCGGCACCAGCTGCTGCACGGCTTCGTCGATGACGAGGGCGCGGCGCTGCTGGGCGGCATCTCGGGCCACGCGGGCCTTTTTGGCTCCGCCAACGACGTGGCGCAGCTGGCGCAGGCCTACGCCTGGGGCGGGCGTTACGGCGGCCAGCAGCTTTTCAGCCGGGAAATTCTGGCTGACTGGACGCGCCAGCAGTCGGCCGGCAACCGGCGCGCGCTGGCCTTTGACCGGCCCGCCAGCCCGGCCGCCGGCAACACCGCGCCGGGCGCTTCGGCGGGCAGCTTCGGGCATTCGGGCTTCACGGGCACGTATTTCTGGGTTGACCCCGAACGGGAATTGGTGGTCATCGTGCTCACCAACCGCGTCAATCCCTCGCGGCGCAACAATAAGCTGAGTGAACTGAATGTGCGGACCCAGATTCAGCAGGTGGCGATTGAAGCGCTGCGATAGGGGTAGGAATTTTTCGCGCAGTCGTTCGGGCTTCGTTCAACGAGGCGAGCGAGATTCCTCGGCAAGCTCGCAAGGACGTTCTTTCTGGCAGTTTACTTCATAACGAGTATAATACCCTGCAACACTGCGCGAAAAATTCCTACCCCCTCGCCTGCTCGGCCATCAGCCAACTCATGGCCTCAGCTTCGGTGATGCACTGGTTCATGCGGAAGGGCTCGTGGTGGGCATAGTCAGTAGGCTCGGGCACGAGGCCATCCTGCTGAAACTCCTGGCGCAGGCCGGGGGCCATAAAATATACCAGGCGCACGGGTGCGCCCAGCTCGCGCACCGCCTGGTCGTAGTAGGTATTAAGCAACCAAGCTAGGGTAGGGTCCGCGCTGCGGCCACGCCGCCGGATGTCGAGCAGCCAATAGTGGGCCTCGAAGTGCCGGGCGGCGGCCAGCAGGTCGACGTAGTCACGAAGGGCTTCGGCCTCCATAACGGGGCGGAGCCAGCGGCCCACCAATACCCGAAAATCGGGCTGATAGCTTATTTCAAGGTGTTCGGAAGCGGCGTACTGGTCGGGCATGAAAACGGTATTCCTGGTGGACCAGGCAGGTGCTTTTTAGCTGGCCTAACGAATGGCGCGCGCGAAGTGTTCGGTTGGCTTTAAAAGAAGCGTGGGGGGTAGGGCCGGGCAGCCCCTGGCCCCTATCTTCCGGACACTATCTTAATTCCTACCCTACCCCCCGCTTATGCTCGGACTAATGATGCAAACGCCCCTGCGCATCGCGGGGCTGATTGAACACGCCGCCAAATGGCACGGCACCACCGAAATCGTGTCGCGCCTGCCCGAGGGCGGCCCGCTGCACCGCTACACCTACGCCGCCGCCCACCAGCGCGCCAAGCAGCTGGCCAATGCTCTCAGGCGCCTGGGTATAAAAGAAGGCGACCGGGTGGGCACGCTGGCTTGGAATACGCACCGGCATTTCGAACTGTACTACGGCATCTCGGGCCTCGCGGCGGTGTGCCACACCATCAATCCGCGGCTGTTTTTTGAGCAGTTGGTGTACATTATCAACCACGCCCAGGACCGGCTGCTGTTCTTCGATAGCACCTTCCTACCCCTCGTTAATAAGCTGGCGCCGCACTGCCCTACCGTTGAGAAATGGATTCTGATGACCGGCCCCGAACACCTGCCCGCCGACTCGGCCCTGCCCGGCTTGGCCAGCTACGAAAGTCTGCTGGCTGCTGAAAGCACTGATTTTGAGTGGCCGGTCTTCGATGAAAACACGGCTTCGTCGCTCTGCTACACCTCCGGCACCACCGACGAGCCCAAGGGCGTGCTCTACTCGCACCGCTCCACGCTGCTGCACAGCTACGCCGCCTCGCTGCCCGACTGCTTCAATTGCGGCGCGCGCGACGTGATTTTGCCCGTCGTGCCCATGTTCCACGTCAATGCCTGGGGCGTGCCCTACCTGGCGGCGCTCAACGGCTGCAAGCTGGTGCTGCCCGGCCCCGCGCTCGACGCGGCCAGCTTATATGAATTATTTGAAAGCGAGAAGGTTACGTTCTCGGCTGGCGTGCCCACCATCTGGTTTGGGCTGCTGACCTACATGCGCGAGGGCCAGCGCCGGTTTTCCACGCTGCGCAAGATGATAGTGGGCGGCGCGTCGTGCCCGCCGGCCCTGCTGCGGGCCTTCGACGAAGAGCTGGGGGTAGAGATTCGGCACGCCTGGGGCATGTCCGAAACCTCGCCGCTGGGCACTGTTAGCACCCTCAAGGCCAGCCAGCTGGAGCTGCCTGAGGAGGCGCGGTTCTTCTATAAAATCAAGCAGGGCCGCGTCATTTTTGGCATCGACATGGAAATCGTGGACGGCGAGGGCCAGCCGCTGCCGCACGACGGCGTGGCCTTTGGCGACCTGCTGGTGCGCGGGCCGTTTGTGGTGAGTGACTATTTCGGCTCGCCTACCCCCGGCCAGCTCACCGCCGATGGCTGGTTTCGCACCGGCGATGTGGGCACCATCGACCCCGAAGGCTTCCTCAACATCACCGACCGCTCGAAGGACGTGATAAAGTCGGGCGGCGAATGGATTTCGAGCATTGACCTCGAAAACCTGGCCATCGCCCACCCCGGCATCGCCGAGGCCGCCGTTATTGGCGTGCCGCACCCCAAGTGGAGCGAGCGCCCACTGCTGGTAGCCGTGCGCAAGCCCGGCCACGAGGTAACCGGCGAAGAATTACTGGCCTTTTTGGACGGTAAAATCGCCCCCTGGTGGCGGCCCGACGCCGTGGAATTCGTGGCTTCCCTACCCCACACTGCCACCGGCAAGCTGCTCAAAACGCAGCTGCGCAAGGACTTTGCGGGCTACGAGTTGAAGGGCTGAGAAGAGTAAACTGGTGCCAGAAGAACGTCATTCCGAGCTTGCCGAGGAATCTCGCTCGCGCCGTTCGGGTATCGTTCAACGGTGCGAGCGAGATTCCTCGGCAAGCTCGGAATGACGTTCTGTTTGCCCGATTGTTTTTGCCCGATTATTAAAAATAAAAAGCCCCGCTGGCGTCAACCAGCGGGGCTTTTTTATAAAATCCGAAACCCTACTGCCGCTCCTGCAAATAAGGCGCGAGCACCTCGTAGGCTTTCTTGGCGCGGGCCTCGTCGTGGACTTGAGCCGCCGCCTGGTACACGCTCTGCAGGGTGAGCAGGTAGCCGCGCTGCGAGTCGTCAAACAGCGCGCCGTCGTGGGTCTGGTAGTAGCTCAGGATGTTGATGCTGCGGGTCGTGAGCTTGTCCAGGATGGCGTTGGCCTTGTCCTTTTCGCCCACGGCGTAGAGCACCGGCACCAGCTGCGGCGTGTAGTAGTCGAAGGGCACCGCGCTGTCGGGCATCACGGCCAGGCATTTGTTGGCTACTTCCTTGGCCTTGGCCAGGTCGCCGGCGGCCACGTAGGCATTGGCGAGGCGGGCAAATTTATCGCGGTAGTTGGCCGGGAAACGCAGGTTGTTTTCGTCGTAGAACACGCTGGCGTTGTCGAGGCCGCGGTACCGGAATTTGTTCATCAGGTCATCATAGCAGATGGATTTCTCCACGTAGCCCTCGTCGGCGCGGCGGTCGTAGTGCGGGTCGCGTAGCGGCAGCAGGCGGTAGGCCATGCCTTCGAGCTGGAAGTAGGGCTGCAGGTTCATGTAGTCTGCCGGGGCCACCGTGGAGCTGAAATAAATGGGCCGCTTCCAGTTGTTGGTGGCAATCATGTCCAGAATCACCAGGTTTTTCTTCTCGATGGCGCGCTTGCCCATGCTCCATTCCAGGTGGCTCACAAGCTGGTGCTGGCGGTCTTTCGGGATGATACCCAGCGCTTTCACCGCCGTCGTATCCACGTTCAAATAAAACTTGGGGGTAGGGAAGGTCATGGTCGAGTAGTTGCCTTCGGTGTATTTCAGCAGCGGGCTACCCTGGCCCACGAGGCTGATGAACTGCTTGAGGTCGAGGCTGTCCACGGCCGGGTTGGGCGAGAAGGGCAGCATGTCGTTGTTGCCTTGCGCGTAGGTCGCGTCGCTCATCGAGATGGGCACCGGCTGCGAGAGGTAGGCGCGGCGCTTCATCTGCTGAATGTACCAGTCGGTGTTCAGGTACGAGAGCACGGCCACGCGCACGTCGGTGCGCACGCCTTCCACCTCCTGAATGTACCAGAGCGGGAAAGTGTCGTTGTCGCCGTTGGTGAACAGGATGGCGTTCGGCGCGCAGCTATTGAGCAGGTTGCGGGCCGAGTCCACCGAGTTGAAGCGGTCGGTGCGGTTGTGGTCGTCCCAGCCCTGCGCCACCAGAATCGTCGGCGAAATCAGGCCCAGCAAGATGGCCACGGTGGCGCGGGTATTCTCGGCCCGAAGTACCGAGGCCAGTACCTGGCCCAGCCCAATCACGCCCAGGCCAATCCAGATGGCAAACGCAAACGTGGCCCCGCAGAAGGTGTAGTCACGCTCGCGCGGCTCCAGCGGCGGCTGGTTGAGGTACACCACAATAGCGATGCCCGTGAACAGGAACAGCAGGCCCACGATAAGCGCGTCGTGCCCGCGCCGCCGAATCTGCACAAACAAGCCAATAAGGCCCAGAATGAAGGGAATGGCGTAAAAATTATTGTGCGCGAAGCTGCCGCCGATGCGGTCGGGCAGCGTGCTCTTGGGCGGGCTGAAGGGCGTCACCACGCCCGCCTGCTGCACATCGGACTCGCGCCCGATGTAGTTCCAGCCGAAATAGCGCCAGAACATGTGCCCAATCTGGTACTGGAACAGGAAGCCCAGGTTCTGGCCCATCGTGGGCTTCACGCCCTCCTGCAAGTCAGGTACCCACTTCTTATACTCCTGAATATGAGCCGGTTCGTAGCTGTAGATGCGGGGTAAGAGCATCTTGTCGGCGTCGTTGTAGCCGGGCTCCTGGGCGCGGGGCAGGATTTCGACGTAGCGGCCATCCTGGCGCTTGTAGCGCGGGGCGCCTTCCTCGTAGTGGTCGGGCTGGGCGTTGAACTGCGGGCCGTAGAGCAAGGGCCGCGAGCCGTACTGCTCGCGCTTGAGGTAGCTCACGAAGCTCAGCACGTCCTCGGGGTCGTTCTCGTTGATGGTGGGGTGAAACGACGAGCGAATCGGCACAATCAGATAAGTCGAGTAGCCGATGAGGATAAAGGTGAAGCACAGCATGGCCGTGTTCAGCAGCTGGCTGCGGCGCTGGTACGAGAGCCGAAAGCCCAGCCAAATCAGCGCCACGAACAGTAGCAGGAAGATAACCAGGCCCGAATCGAAGGGTAGGCCCAGCGTATTGACGAAGAACACCTCAAACCAGCCCGCCAGCGTGGGCAGGCCCGGAATGATGCCTACCAGCACCGAACTCACAATGATGAGACTGATTACCAGCGTAATAATACCGCCCACCACCGTAGGGTTGGCCGAGCGGCGGTAGTAGTAGATGAACGCCAGCGCCGGCACGGCCAGTAAATTCAGCAAGTGCACCCCGATGCTGAGGCCGATGACGTAGGCAATGAGGATGAGCCACTTATCGGAGTCGGCGTCGCGGGCGTGCTCCTCCCACTTCATCATTATCCAGACCACGGCGGCCGTGCACAGCGATGACATGGCGTACACCTCGCCTTCCTCGGCATTGAACCAGAACGAGTCGGAAAACGCGAACGAGAGCGCGCCCACTACCCCCGCGCCCAGAATGAGCAGCGTTTGGTAGCTGGTCGGCTCGGGCGTTTCGGTCTCAAACTCGGTGCGGGCCACCAACAACTTGCGCCCCATGCGGGTAATAATCCAGAACAGGAACAGCACCGTAAACGCGCTGCTAAGCCCCGACAAGGCATTTACCAGCACTGGCACCTTGGTTACATCGCCGAAGCTAAGCAAGGACATCAACCGGCCCAAAATGAGGAAGGTCGGCGCGCCCGGCGGGTGCGGCACCAGCAGCTTGTAGGAGCAGGCAATGAACTCGCCGCAGTCCCAGAAAGAGGCCGTGGGCTCCAGCGTGAGCATAAAGACGACAGCAGCGATGGCAAATACCACCCAGCCGACTAGGTTATTCAACCGTTGAAAAGAACGCATACGGGACAAAAAGGGCCGGTCGCCACTGCCAGAAGCAGCCGCCAGCCAACCAGAGGGAAATTCCGTTATAGCTAAACCATTGCCATTCGGCAAGAAGCCCCCAAAAGTAGGCAACAACCGCCGAGGGTTGCGTGGAGGGGGTAGGGCTGACGCATAAAAACGTCTGTCATTGCGAGCGTAACGAAGTGAAGCGCGGCAATCTTTCCTGCTTGTTGGGCTGGTAACCCAAATAACAAGGAAAGATTGCCGCGCTTCACTTCGTTACGCTCGCAATGACAACTGAAGTTTTACAGCAGCGTGAGCCGATTGGTGCTCACGGCCTTGTCGTTCACCAGCAGCGAGCAGAAATACAGCCCGGCCGGCAAGCCGGTTACATCGAGGGGTAGGCCGCTGGCGGCGGTGGCAAGCGGCAGCGGCAACAGGCGCACCTCGCGGCCCAGCACATTGCTCAGGCGCAGCTTGTAGTCGGGCCCAACCTGGGCCGAAAGCTGCACCGTGAGCTGCCCGCGAGCCGGGTTCGGAAACAGGCTCAAGGTCGGGTTAAAGCCCTGGAGCGGCATGGGAGTCAGCACTGAGTGCAGGGCGCGGGTGCCACGCAACGCGGCATAAATATTTGTTTTAGTAATAGTAGCGACCGGCATCGCCACGTAGCTGCCCAGCATAGGCAGAGTCCAAGCGGTATGCGCGCTCTCGCCCATAGTGGGGTAGGCCTCCGAAGTCCAGCCCAGGTCAGAATGACCGCTGGTGTGCTGGCGCTGTGGCAGGAAAGCGAGGGAGCTGCCCGGTGTGCGCTGGGCGGCAAAAGCAGTGGCCCCAACGGCCGCCGGCAGCAAGGCCAGGGCGGCTAAAGCCAGTGATAAAATACGAGTAGCAAGGCGCATGGGGAGGAAAAGTAGGGGGCGCAGCCGCAAAGGCCGTGCAAGTTAGCAGAATATCCGCAGGTTACCTACAAATACAAGCGACGTGCCGAAGTATAAGTTTCTGAGAGTCTGAGTAAAGTCTGCCAAAGCAGCGCTTTACCGGACGAAAGGGGGGTAGGAGCGTGAGAAAATGCGGTACCTGGCGATAAATATATTTTTCGCTCTGGAAAGAAGCGCAAAAAAGAACGTCATTCCGAGCTTGCCGAGGAATCTCGCTCGCGTCGTTGAACGCGGCCCGAACGATTACGGGCAAGATTCCTCGGCAAGCTCGGAATGACGTTCTTTTTTGCGCTTCTTTCCAGAGCGAATACTATCAGCCAACCGTTACCGTACCCGCACCACGCCCGCGCCGCTCACCGAGCGGTACTCGCCGTTATACATGGCCTCGGCGCTGACCGGGCCGAGCTTGAAGGTGCCCTTGCTCACGGCGCGGGCCAGGTAGGCAAAGAGTTTGACCTGGGGCGTGGCGGTGGTGAAGATGTTGAGGCGGTCGTCGCGCACGTCGAGGTAGTCGGGTTGGGCTAGGTTGGCTAGCGCGGGCAGGTCGCGCTGCACGCCGAGGCGCGGGTTTTCGATTTCCAGGCCCGCGGGCAGCAGGTCGGTGATGGCTACGTTCTTGACCTCGCCGGCCGCGTCGCCGCTTTGCAGCGCGATGACGACCAGCACCAGGTCGTTTTGCTGGAAGGTGCTTTGCGACAAGGTTTTACCGTCGCGGGTGGCGAAGTAGCGGCGCACTTTCAGGTAGTGGTCCTCCTCGGGCACGCGGCCGGTGACGCTCACGCCCTGCGCCTGCCAGAAGTAGTAGAGCGCCCCCGCGCCGCTCGGCTGCACGCGCACGGTGCGGTTGGCCACGTTGTTCACCGTCAGGTCTTTGCCTGAGAATTTGCCGATTAGCTTGCCGTCAGCCAGCAGGTCGGCCACGGCCGTGCTGGCCTGGGCGCGGCGGGCTATTTTGCCCAATGCCAGCAGGGAGAAGGCCCGCTCCTGGGTGTTGAGGTAGGGCGCGTCGTGGACCTGGCGGCTCAGTTGCCGGGCCAGGGCGTTGACCTGCGGGTTGGTGGGGTCGGCGCTCAGCAAGGCATTGAGGGCCAGCGCTTCATCGCGGATGGGCGAGGCGAACGAGCCGCCCAGCTCCCGCTGCGCGCGCTCCGGGGTGAATTGCCGGGGTAGGGTTTCCTGGAACGCCCGCTGCTGGCCGCCCAGCGCGTAGGTGCAGGCCAGCAGGAAGCGCGCGTCGGGCGTGAGCAGCGGCCGGTTGGCCTTGTAGTAGTTCAGGGCCACGGCATCCTGGCGGCCGGCCAGGGCCAGCACGTAGAGCGAGTAGGCGATTTCGCGCGGGGCGATGACCCGCTCGCGGGCCAGGTTATTCGCGTCGAAATACTGGTACTTCTCCGTCTCGCGCTTCTTGAGGCGCAACTGCAAGTAAAGCAGCGTTTTATCTAAAATGCCCTGGTTCACGGCGAAGCCGGCTTGCTTGGCTTCGAGCAGAAAATGCGCGGCGTAGGCAGTGGCCCACCAGTTGTCGTAGTCGCCGCCCGGCCAGTAGCTGAGGCTGCCGTTGTAGAGCTGCATACTCTCGGTTTTGCGGATGGCCTCCTGCACGTTATAGTTCGGGTTGTAGCGCTGGGCCTTGGCCGCCGCGCCGGTTTGCTGCCGCAGCGTGGCCGCTAAATCGCCGAAATACAGCTGCGGAAACGCCGCCGACACGGTTTGCTCCAGGCAGCCGTAGGGATAATTGAGCAGATAATTCAGGCTGCCGGCAAACTGCGTGAGCGGCGAGCGGCTTAGCACCAGCTTGCTACGCAACGTGCTGGGTAGGAAGTCGGTCCGCAGATTGAGCGTGGCCGGCGCGGCGGCCGTGGCCTCCCCGCTGCCCGTGCGCGAAGCCAGCGGCGCGGCCGGGCGGACGGGGATTTCGGTAGTTTCGGTATTGATGATTTTCTCCGTTTCCTTGGACTTTACAAAAACAGTCACTTTGCCATTACCAATCTGTTGCAAGGCATTTATATGAAATGCTATCCTTTGCTCAGTATTTGGTTTGAGAGTAATTATGCGGACTACGGGTAGCACATCCTTGGTGCCGGGGGTAGCTGCTTCACGAGAATAAATAGGACCGCTGACTTCGTTGCCTACAATTACTTGCAGCGGCTTACCCGTCGTATTCGTCAGCGTCACCGGCACGTCAACTGTATCACCTGGCGACATAAACCGGGGTAGGGCGGTGCTGATAACCACCGGGTCGGCCACTTTCATCGTCTGCTCGGCGTTGGCAAAAGCGTCGTCTTTATAGGCCACGGCCATCACGCGCAGCGCCCCGCTGAACTGCGGCACCCGCACCCGGTAGCGCACCCGGCCGGCGGCATCGGCGGTGAGAATACCGCTCCACTTCGCCACCAGCTGCACGCGGCGGCTCGGCACGGGCGAGGTGCGGCGGGCCAGCTCGGCCGCGTCGCCGCCCGAACTACTCGTACTGCTGGTGCCCAGCTCGGGCAGCAAGAACGGATAGACATCGAAGGCACTCACTTCGAGCGCCCGCTTCTGGTAGAAGTAGCCGTAGGGGTCGGGCGTCTGGTAGTTTTTGCGCTGCAAAATGCCCTCGTCCACCACCGCCAGCGTCACCTGGGCGCGCGGAGCCGTGCGCACCTCAATGGTCTGGAAGGTTTGGGAGCGGCTGAGCGCGGCCACCGCCAGGGTGAGGGGTAGGTGGGTGCCGGGCTTCTCCACGGTCAGCGGCACGAAGCCCCGCGCCACGGTAAGGGGTAGGCCATTGTCGGTAATGGGCCGGATGGCGGTGGCCGTCACGTACACGTTGGGCACGTGCCCGGCGCGGATGGGCACGCTCACCCGCGCCGATTTCTGGTCGGTATCCACGTAAAAATGGTCGAACACGTGGTCGCGCTCCACCGTCACCAGCACCCGGCCGGCGAAGGGCGTTTTGAGCAGCAGCTGCGCCGTTTCGCCCGGCTCGTACTTCGGCTTGTCGGCCTCAATGGTCACCTGGCCCTCGGTGCTCACCTCGAAGGCGTTGCCGGCCGTGTCGCCGCTGCCGTAGGCGTAAAAGTGCGTCGCCACGTAGCTGGCCGCGCCCGGCCGGCTCACCCGCACCTCGTACTCGCCCGAGTAAGTAGGGGTGAAGCTGAAGCCCGTCCCTACCCCCACGTTCAGCGTCTGCGCGCTCAGCGTCTGCTCGCGCTGCTGCGAATTATAGACGTAGCGCCCGCCCTGGCGCTCCAGCACGGTTTCCCAGAGCAGCCGCACCACGCGCACCTGCGCCGCCGCCGTGGTGGGCCGCCCGCCCGGCGTGAGCGCCGCCAGCTTTATCGGCAGCGCCTGCCGCGTGCTCACCAATTCGGGCAGGTTCTGGATGCCAAACATCGCCGCCTGCGTTTGCACCGCGAAGGTGGCCAGGCGGTTCACCGGCCGGCCGGTTTCGTCAAAAATCGTGGCGAACGCTACCCCCTCCAACGTGCCCAGGTCGCGGGCATCGGGCAACTCGTAGGCGGCGGTGCCGCGCCCGGCGGCGTCGGTTTCGCCCTGCCGCACCTCCTTCTGGAAGCGCGCCGCGATGCCGGTCGGCGGCGTGCTGCCACCGTAATTAGTGCGCTGCGGCCGCTCGCCGGTGCTGAGGTCGAAGTTGTAATCGGGGTAATTCTTGGGCGAAAACTTCTTCTCTTTCAGCGAAAACTCGACCTCAAACTTGCGGCCGGCGGCCGGCGGGCCAAACAGGTTTTGGGCCAGAATATTCGCCGTCACGGTCTGGCCCGGCCCCAGCACGGCGGGCGCGGCGGTCACGGTCACCTTCAGCCGGTCGGGGATAAACTCTTCTACACTTATTGATTTCGAGCTGAGCAGCACGTCGTTGCCGGTCAATACTTCCAGCGAGTAGAGGCCCGTCATGGCCGTAGCCGGCAGGATAAAGCGCGAGGCGACCGCGCCGGCCGCGTTCAGCTTTTCGCCCAGGCTGGCGTATTCCTGGCCGGTGGGCAGCAGCAGGCGCACCTTCACGGGCAGGCCGGCGGGGGGCGTCGCCCAATCATCGGCGCGCACCACGGTATTCGTGTAAATGGTGTCGCCGGGCCGGTACAAATCGCGGTCGCCGTACAAAAATGCCTGGTAGTGCGCCGCGTTGCTGGTGAGCCCGCCCACCTCGAAGCGCGAGGTTTCCACCTGGCTGTTTTTCAGATTGATAAACGAAAAATCGCTGCCGCTGGTGGCCGTTACTAGGCCCAGTTTCAGCGGCGAACCCAGCACGCTGTCGAGCCGCGCCACGCCCTGGCCGTTGCTGGTGGCCGTGCCCATGAGCTGGTTATTGGTCGAGATGAAGCGTACCGTGGCCCCGCCCACCGGCCGCGCCGTGCGCAGCGAGTTTAGAAACACCACCGCGTTGCCGCCTACCCCTTGCTTGGCGATGAGTCCCAAATCGGTGAGCGCCACCAGCTTGTCCTGGCGCAGCCATTGGCGCTCGGTGTCCTGCACCCGCACCACGTACAGGCCCTTGAGCGGCGCGCTGAATTCCAGCTCTTTAAGACTGAGATTTAGCAAGCGCTGGCCATTCACTTTACTGAGGCCGGCCGTGGCGTAGCGCCGGGTAAAGAGCACGTCGCCCCGGTTTTCGAGGTCGTAGTAGCGGTAGCTGCGGTCCACGTACTCGCCGTTTTCATCGCGCCCGCCGCCTTCTTCGTCGTTGTCGTAGCCGTACTGCTTTTCGCCGCGCAGCAAATCCTGAATATTGCTGGCGTACACCTTCGCCACCGTCACCTGCACGTTTTCCACCTCGTTCAGCCGCAACGCTAGGTTACGGTTACCATTGGCCTGCAAGTACATGGCCTTGTCGGCGCTGGCAAACTCAATGCTCGGTTGGCTGTCGCCGAAGCTTACGGCCTGGTCAAATTTCTCGGTTAATTGCCCGCCCAACGCCCCGCGCACGCCGGGGTTCAGGGTTATTTGGTAGGTCTTGCCCACCTCGAAGCCGCCGCGCAGCAACAGTCCGCTTTCCAGCGCCTCGATTTCGTAGGGCACGGCGGGCGTCACCTTTAATAGGGGCTGAATGTCGGCCACCGACACGGGCTGGTTGGTGAGCAGCGTTACCACGGCTTTGCCGTCGAGCACCTGGCCGGTCAGCTCGCGCACTTGCAGGGTTTGCTGGTCGGGCACCGCGACCTCGGCCGTTAGCGGGGCGGTGGTGGCCTGGCTGCCGGCCAGCGCCTTCAGCCCCGCCGCTATCTCGAATTGCAGCGGCTGGTCGGGCTTGAGTTCCTGGTTGATGGTGAGGCCCAGCGTTTTATCGGGCTCGGCGGCGGTGAGCGTGAAGGCCACCGGCCTACCCCCCTGGCTGAGGCGCAGGCGCGGCCGCAGGTCCGCTGGCCGCACGGGGTAGTTGAACAGCACATTGGCGCGCATTTCGGCGGTGCCCGCCGCCCGGCTGCTGCGCCCGTAAAACACCTGCGCTCCGCCTAGCTGCAAAAACGGCGTGTGAAATTTCGCCCGGCTCAAGGTCAATTTTTGCTTGCCCGAAGGCAGCGTAGCCGGCCGCAGACTGGCTGAAAACGCGGTGCTCGGCCGAAACGGCTCCAGCGGCGAAAACACCAGCTCACGCCCGTCGTTCAGCCACTTAAACTTGCCCCGAATGGCCGGCTCAAACTGCACGTAGCGCGTGGTGTCCCAGCGCCCCGCCTGGCCGGCCGGCACCACCGGCTCGTCGAAGTTGAACACCAAATTCTGGTACGGGTCAATCTCCTCGCCGGCCGCCTGCGCGGCCGTATCCTGCTCCGTATCAGCTTTTTTAGAACAGGAAAACGCGGCGCATAAGCTCAGCAGCAAGAGCAGGGGTAGGGGGCGTAGGCGCATAGCGAAGGAAGAGAGTGAGCGGCGCGTGAAAGGTAGCTCACCGCCCACGCTAATGCACTATTTCCAAGCAGGCATTCATTGCTGGTAGGCAAAATGAGACTTGGCAGGCTAGCTCTACGGCCCGGCGCAGGGCCAGCTTATACTGGCGCTTGCGCAGGGTACGGGCCCGGTGGTTGGGCTTAAGACTTCCCAGGGGCTTTTCGGGGGGCGGTATGCTAAGTAGAAAGAGCTGATTAGCCATTCGCTCGCCCCCAAGTTGGGCCCAAAAAGCATCGTAGTCAAAGCAATTGCCCGCGCCCTGGCTCAGTTGCTCGGCCGTGCTGACGCCCACCGCGTACTGCACGCCCAGCGCGGCGGCCAGCCCATAAGCGGCATGCACGAGCAAAGCAGCCGGCGTAATGTCGAGTAGGGTTTTGGTGGCGTGTTTATAGAGGATGGGTAGGTGCGTGCCTTGCACTTGGCTAAAGAGCAGGGCTTGCCCCCCGCCAGCGCCTACCAGCTGGCCAGGAACAATCACAAACGACACTACTTGCGTATATACCTCATTGACCCGCAGGCTTAGCGATAGTTCACCTTCGAAACCCACCAGAGCGGGGTAGGAAAGCACAATGGTGAAGGTGTCAGCCCCGCGCTGTTCTTGCCAAAGGATAGGTTTAGACGCCACCAGCCCGAAAAAATCCGTGCCGACGGTAGCCATCAGAAAATCATAATGGTTGAGAATAGCGGCCAGCCGCTCGCGCCGCGAAAAGCTGGCCGCCGTGTAGCGCGACAAATACTTATGTGTAAAGCGCGGTTGCCGCTCCAACAGTTGCTCCAGATGCAGCGTAGCGGCTAATTGCTTGATACGCTGAAAGCCGCCATAATCCAGCATGGTTTGGAGGCTCCGTAACGAGTGCTTAATCGTCAGTAAGCCAGGCTGATTGAGAATGTGGCGCAAAATGGCCGGCAACTGCTCCACAAAAAGGAAGGAGGTAGGGAATATTGATAAAAGGCGAATGACTACCGCCGGCTAAAGATAGAGATTAGATGAATAATTTGGATTAAAAAAAGACACTCCTGCTACTAATTATTTTATAAATTTTTGATAATGAGAAAGTTACTCTTTTAGTGTTAGATTAACCTGGCACTTACGCAAAGCGTCTGTCATTGCGAGCGAAGCGCGGCAATCGCCCCAGAACGATATGCGCACGACTCGTTCGGGTGCGATTGCTTCGCTTTGCTCGCAATGACAAACGTCTTTTGCGTAAGTCCTATACCCTAGAGCGGTTCCCAAGTCGGCGTACAGCTTGGCTGGTGCGGGCTGCCAGCTTTTCGCCGGCTGTCCACTCTTCAAAAGAACGAGCGGCGCGAACGACAAGCGGATAGCCGGCGAAAAGCCGACAGCCCGTCCCGTACACCGCCTTGGGAACTGCTCTAAATCATCGGCTAAGTCAACCCCAGAATAGCTCGGCCTACCCCATGTAGCTTGGCGTCTGCTCAGGGGTTAGGCTCATCAGAGCAGGTTACTTTTGCCCTACAGTCGGCAAATAAATCATGCTTTCTCATCCCCACGAAGTCTTCCTCGAAGTGGCCCAGCGCCTGAGCTTCACCAAGGCCGGGCAGGCGCTATTTATCAGCCAGTCGGCGGTGAGTAAGCAAATAAAGGCGCTGGAAGAGCACTACCAAACCGGCCTCTTCGAGCGCCTCGGCGGCAGCGTGCAGCTGACCCCGGCCGGCCAGAAGTTATATCAAAAGCTTTTGCAAGCCAAGCAGTTGCAGCAGGAATTGCAGCAGGAGATGAGCGAGCTGAGCCCGGCTTTCGCGCCGGCCGTGCATCTGCTCATCGGGGCCAGCACCACTATTTCGCTCTACGTGCTGCCGCCCGTGGTGGCGGCCTACCTACGCCAGCACCCACAACACCAACTCAGCCTCAAAAACCGGAATAGTGATAATATTCTGAAAGCCCTGCTCGACCACGAAATCGAGCTGGGCATTATCGAAGGCATTCATAAAGTTAGCAACGTGACCTACACGCCGCTGCTCACCGATGCCGTGGTGGCGGTGTGCGCCGCCGACAACCCGCTGGCCGGCCGTGAGCTGGTAGTCAGCGACTTGCTGAGCGTGCCACTGGCCCTGCGCGAGGTGGGCTCCGGCACGCTGGCCGTGCTGGAAGAGGCGCTGGCGCGGCACCACATCCGGCTGGCCGCCCTACCCGTGCGGGTGCGCCTGGGCGGCACCGAGGCGCTGAAGAATTTCGTGCGGGTCGAGACGACTTGCCTGGCCTTCCTACCTCGCCAAGCAGTAGTGAAAGAGCTAGCCAGTGGCGAGTTAAGAGAAGTGATAATCAAAGATTTGCCTCTAAAAAGGCAGTTCAGCTTTATTCAGCGGCGGGGTACGGAAAACAACGGCCCTTACCGCGATTTTCTGCGCTTCACCCAGCGCTACTATTCCGGCAAGGAATAGGCTATGCGAAAATCCCATTTCGCAAAGGCATAGCAACTGGTGGTTGGCCACCGGACCTTTGCCACATGAACTCCGTCGCCACCCTACCCCTCTCGCGCATTCAAGCCTTGCACTGCGCCCAGTGCGGCGCTGAATACTCGGCTTTCCAGCTACAGGCTGTGTCGGCTTGCTGCCAGCAGCCACTCGTGGCCGCTTACGACCTGCATGAGCCGTTGAGCCGCAAGGCTGGTATCAACCTGGCCGACAGCTCGATGTGGCGCTATGGCGCGCTCTTACCCCTGCTCGATGAGGCCAACAAGGTAACCCTGGGCGAGGGCATGACGCCCCTGCTGGCCCTACCCCGG
Source organism: Hymenobacter psoromatis (assembly GCA_001596155.1). Lineage (NCBI taxonomy): Bacteria > Pseudomonadati > Bacteroidota > Cytophagia > Cytophagales > Hymenobacteraceae > Hymenobacter > Hymenobacter psoromatis. The sequence goes on from CP014771.1 coordinate 4,196,599, forward strand.
CTGGCAGCTCACTACGGCCTCAACAACTTGCTGCTCAAGGATGAAGGCCAGAACCCGACCGGCTCCTTCAAGGCGCGCGGCCTGAGCATGGCTATTTCCAAGGCCAAGGAGCTGGGCACCACCGGCTGCATCATCCCCACGGCCGGCAACGCGGGGGTGGCGATGGCCGCCTACTGCGCCCGCGGCGGCCTGGCCGCCACCGTAGTGATGCCGCGCCACACGCCGGAGGCATTCAAGGAAGAATGCTATTGGTACGGCGCGCGGGTGGAGCTGGTAGATGGCCTCATCAGCGACTGCGGAGCCCGCGTGCGCCAGCTCAACGCCGGCGGCGAATTGCTCGATATCTCGACCCTCAAGGAGCCCTACCGCCTCGAAGGCAAGAAAACGATGGGCTACGAAATCGCGGAGCAGCTCAACTGGCAGCTGCCCGACGTGCTGCTCTACCCCGCTGGCGGCGGCACCGGCCTCATCGGTATCTGGAAGGCGTTTCAGGAAATGAAAGCCCTGGGCTGGCTCGCGCCCGAAACCCAGCTGCCGCGCATGGTGGCTGTGCAGGCCGAAAACTGCTGCCCACTGCTCGAAACCTACCTCGGCCGCCAGCCCAACTGCCACAACTATCAGGGCCGCCCCACGCTGGCCAACGGCCTGGCCGTGCCGCACCCCCTGGGCGAGCCGCAGATGCTGCAAGTGCTCCGCGAGTCGCACGGCACGGTAGTGGCTGTCAGCGAGGAAGATATGCTGGAAGGGATGCGCGAGCTGGGCCGCCACGAGGGCCTGTTCGTGGCTCCTGAGGGCGCGGCCGTCTGGATGGCCGCCCGCCAATTGCTGGCCGCCGGCTGGCTGCGCGCCGACGAGCGCATCCTGCTTTTAAACACTGGCAATGGCCAGAAATACATGAGTAACGTGGCTGGGCGGGCGGGAGGGTAATTGCCCCCGACCTTTGCGCCATGCGCATTCTGCACGTTCTGTCCGCCAACTTTTTCGCTGGCTCGGTGGCCTACGCCGTGGCCCTGGCCGAGGCCCACCACCGTGAGGGTCATCAGGTGTGGCTGGCCTCCGACGCGGCAGTTTTACCCACGGTGGCGGCGCAGGTGCAGCTGCCCATCAGCCAGCGCAAATACGGCCAGCGACTGCGCAATATTCAGGCCCTGCGCCAATTGGTAACAACCCACCAAATTGACGTGGTGCACGCCCACTCGCGGGCCGCGAGCTGGGTTAGCTACTTCGCTCTCAAGGGCTTGCTGGTGCCGCTGGTAAGCACCGTGCACGGCCGCCAGCACCTGCATACATCTACTTCGCTGTTTGATATTTATGGCCAGAAGGTCATCGCCATCTGCGAAAACCTGGCCGAGCACCTACGGGAAGAGGTGCAGATGGACCCGGCCAAAATTGTAATGGTGCCGAATGGAGTGGCGTTCACGCCAACGATTACAGCGGAGTCCCGTGAGGTAAGCCGCCTGGCCTTCATCGGCCGCTTCAACGGCCCGAAAGGCGAGCGCGCCGCCGCGCTGCTCCAGCACGTTTTCCCGCCGCTGCTGGCGGAGTTTTCGCAGCTGCGCGTGGCCCTTATTGGGGGGGAAATGGAGCAGCTGCCCGCAGCCGGTAAAACGGCCCTCGCGCAGCTGCAAAGCCAATATGGCGAGCGGTTGGAAGTCATTGGCTTTACGGATGACGTGGCGGGCTGGCTCCTGAAAACCGACCTCGTTATTGGGGCCGGGCGGGTGGTGATGGAGGCCCTGGGCGCGGGCCGCGCCGTGCTGGCGCTGGGCGAGGCGCTGTACGTGGGGCCGGTTACGCTGGAAAACTACGCTGAGGCGGCTGCCTCCAACTTCGGCGACATCTCGGCTCGATTAGGGGGGGTAGGGAAATTTGACCCCGCGCCGGTGCTGGCTGATGCGCGGGCCTTTCTGGCGCGGCCGCACCGGGTAGCGCCGGCCCTGGCGGCGCAAGTGCGCCACGACTACGACCTGGCCCGCGTGGCGGCGCGGGTGCTAGGCGTGTACGAATCGGCGCGCATGGCGCGGGCCGTGCCAGAGTTTATTCCGGTGCTCATGTACCACAAAATTCCCGACGCGCCCATCGCCACCAAGCACCAGATTTTCGTCACGAAGGAAAATTTTGCGAAGCATCTGGCGTATTTCAAAAGCCACGCTATCACACCGATAACCTTCCGCGACTACCAGGATTTTGCCAGCGGCCGGCGGCCGCTGGCCGAGTTTCCCAAGCGGCCCATCGTGCTGACATTTGACGACGGCTACACCGATAACTACACCAACCTGCTGCCGCTCATGCAACAGTACGGCTACCGGGGCGTGCTCTACCTGCTCGGCGATTTTGAGGTGCGCCACAACCAGTGGGACCTCGCCGTGGACCCCACCGAGCCCCGTGCCGATATCATGAACGAAGCCCAGAAGCGCGCTTTCGTGGCCGCTGGCTGGGAAATCGGCGCGCACACCCAAACTCACCCGCGCCTGGCCGCCCTACCCCCCGCCGAAGCCGCCGCCGAAATCAGCCAGAGCAAAGCCGAATTGGAACGCCGGTTAGGAATTGAAATCCAGTCTTTTGCCTATCCCTACGGCGACTTTAGTCCCGAAACCAAGCGCCTCGTGGCCGAGGCCGGCTTTCGCTTCGCCGTGGCCACAGACAGCGGCGGCCTGCACCTGGAAGACGACCGTCTGCAAATCTTCCGCATCAATATGTTTCCGCACGAAACGGGGGGTAGCCTGTTCAAGAAAACCGCGCCCTGGTACCGCCGCTACTACCGCTGGAAACGGGGGAGGTAAGGCCGGGAATGATTCGTCAGGCGGCCACGTAGCCGGGTACGTCCGCCAGGCGATAGTACACGGGCAGGCCCCGCGCCAGGGCCAGGCGCACGTCTTCGTCGGCTCCGGCCGAGGCCCCTTTGAGGCGCAGTATGGCTTCGCAATGGGCCAGCAGCCGGTGGGCGGCGGGGTAGAGAATTTCCTCGTAGGCTGCATCGCCGGGCCGGGCCGAGCCCGCCAGCCGCAGCAGCGGCAGGGCCAGCCACTCGCCGATGACGGGCAGGTGGCCGGCGCGGAACAGGGGTAGGGCGGCGGCTTCGAGGCGAGCGAGGTTGGCCGCCATGCGGGCGGGGTCGTCGTGGGTGCCGCTGCGGTAGGGTCCGGCAATCAGAATGAGCATTTGGGAAATGACGTAAGTAGTTGAAAATAAGTTATTTTTCTAATTGCAGTAAGCGCAGGTGCTGCAAGAGAATAATCGTTTTGCCGTCCTGGATTTCGCCGCTCGCCACCATTGCCAGAGCTTGAGTTAATGGCAGTTCCAGCACCTCAATCTCCTCTTCGTCAATGCCGCCGCCAGCCCGCCGCTCGGTGGCGGCCGAATACTCGGCCAGGTAAAAAAACAGCCGCTCCGTTACCGAGCCGGGGCTCATGTAGGCTTCCAGCACGCGGCGCACGGCGGTGAGACGGTAGCCGGTTTCCTCCTGCGTTTCGCGCACGATGGCCGCGTCGGGGTGCTCCTGGTCGAGCAGGCCGGCGCAGGTTTCAATGAGCATTCCCGACGGATTACCGTTGACGAAGGTGGGTAGGCGAAACTGCCGGGTCAGGATAACCGTGTCGGCCGCCGGGTTGTGTAGCAGGATGGTGGCCCCATTGCCCCGGTCGTAGGCTTCGCGGGAGTGGGTTTCCCACGCGCCGTTTTTGCGTTGATAATCAAAAGTGATTTTGCGCAGGGTATACCAGTCATCGGCTAAAACTGTCTGTTCCCGCAGGCGAATTCGTTCGTTCATGCTTGAAAAATTGTTCGTTTGGGTTCTAATGAGTTTCTTTGTGTTCTTTTAACGCAAGGTAGGCTTTCCGCATGAATTTCCAACTCCGTAAGCACTACATTCTGACCACTTTGGAGCAGCAGCGCAGCCTGAGCGTGGCCGTCGTGGCCGCGCACCTGGGCACCACGCCCATCACCGTGCGCCGCGATTTGGCCGAGCTGGAAAGCCAGGGGCTAGTGGTGCGCACGCACGGCGGGGCCGTGCTGCCGAGCGTGGCCCGGCACCCGGTCGCCTTCGCCCGCAAAGCCGCCGTCAACCTGCCGCAGAAAGCGCACATCTGCCAGCTGGCTGCCCGGCAGGTGGCCGAGGGCGACACCATTTTTATGGACTGCGGCAGCACCACGTTTCCCTTGTGCGCCCTGATTCGGCATTTGCGCATCCGCGTGATTACCAATTCGCTACCTGTGCTGTTTGAGCTGGTCGGCTCGGCCGCGCAGGTGGTCATCGCCGGGGGCGAGGTGGATGCCGGGCGGCAGGCCGTGCACGGCGCGCTGGCCGCGGAGCACCTGCGCCGCTACACCTTCGACCAGGCTTTTCTGGGTGTCGATGGCCTGTCGCTGAGCCGGGGCCTGAGCGCCAACGGCGAGCCCGAAGCCAGTATCAGCCAAGCCGTGCTGGCCGGAGCCCGCCGCGCGTTCCTGCTCTGCGATTCCAGCAAGCTGGAGCAGGATAAGTACCTGCAATTTGCCCCGCTCAGCGCCATTCATACCCTCATCACCGATGCGCAGGCCGACCCGGCCATACTGGCCCGCTACGAAGAAGCCGGCCTGCGCGTCCTGCGCTGAGCGGCCACCAAACGTAGCGGCTGGCAGGGCAGGCTGGTTTGAAAGCGGTAGTCAGCGCGGCGCGTTATCCCCAACGAACAACCAAAAACGACTAATGAAACTACCGCAGCGCGAACACCCAGGTGTAGGCCACCGTGGCGTATAAGAATATCATCGTCAGCTGGTTAGGAATACCGAGCATGGCCAGCGCCACGGCCGCCGCGCCGACGGCGGCCAGCGCCCAGCCGGCCCAGCGCGAGTAGCCGTGCTGCTTGGGTTGCCCGTGCCCGGCCAGCCGCTCGGTGCCCACCAGCGGAAACAACAGCCCCAGCGCCACCAGCGCCAGCGTGCCCAGGCCCGGCACGGGGGCTCCTAACAACATTCCTAATCCAGCCGCCAGTCCTACCCCCAGCAAGGCCAGGAAGTGGGTCGAGTGCAGCGTCTGGGCCGGGCTGAGGGCGTAGCGCCCGTAGCGGTTCAGGCGCAGCAACGAATTGAAAATGGGGTCTTTGAACCAGCTCAAATAAGCAAAAACCAGGTAGAAGGGCAGCAGCCAGGGCACGAAGCGCGCCACCACGTAGGCACCCAGCAGCAGCCCGCGCCGCAGCCCCGCGCTCAAGGAATTGACCCAATACATGAAGCGCATAAACGTGCGATATACCCAGTGGCGGGCCTTGAGGGCCTCCACCAGCCCGGCGCGGGCAAAGTCGGAAGTAGGGTCGAGGCGCAGGGCTTCGCGGAAGTGGTCGAGGGCCTCTCCGGAGCGGTTGGTTTCGAGGGCTACCCAGCCGGCCTGGGCTTGGATGCTGCTGCTTTCGGCCCCGCGGCCCAGGGCGGCGCGGGCGGCGGCGCGGGCTTCCTGGCCCCGGCCCTGGCGGGCCAGGGCGCGGGCCTCCAGGCCGTGCAGGTCGGCGTGCTCGCTGTCGAAGCCCAGGCCGGTGCGGGCGGCTTGCAGGGCCGCCTGCCACTGGCCGCTTTCCAGGCGCAATTGGCCCAGCAAGTGGTAGTAGTTGGCATCGGCGGGGTCGAGGGCCAGCGCCTGGTTGATGGCCGCCAGCGCCGCCGCCGGCCGGTGCTGCCGGTGCTGCACCAGCGCCAGCACGTAGAAGGCAAAGTCATACTCCGGGGCCAGGTGAATGGCCAGCTCGGCTTCTTCCTGGGCCTGGGGTAGGCGTTGCGCGTCTTCCAGCAGGCACAGGGCCAGCAGGGAGTGCGCCACCGGCTCGTGCGGGTCGAGGCGCAGCTGTTGGCGCAGCTCATCGGCGGCCTGGGGTAGGCGGTTTTGCTGCATCAGCAGCTGCACGCGGGGCAGCCAGTCGGTAGAGTAGTTCACGGGGACAAATTACTGAGCAGCTTAGTCTTGCTGGTCTTTAATGAACGCGGCTTTAGCGCGGGCAAGCATAGTTCTGCTTATAAAGAAGATAGGGATAATCGACAAGAGTGGTGGTATGCCGAGCCGCAGATATTAGGTAGCTGAAGAAGCAAGCTACCAGCAGGTCCCAGTCAGCTATCAAGTTCCCGTATTGCGCTGGGCGGACAGCTCATGCTGAAAAATGGGGTCTTGCCGAGTCAGCCACCATGCTGGCTCAGCAGCTCTTCAATCACCACGAAGGCGGCCAACGTTTTGCCCAGCGCAAAAATAAGCCTCGGCGAGGCCCGGTTATAGGGCAGGGGCGGTGGGGCGGTAGCGCAGGCCCTCGCGGTATAATTCTTCGGCGGCTTGCGCTTGGCTGGCCTAGTATAGCAGTCCGCTCAGGTGCTGACGCAACGGCAGGTTGTCGGGCGAAAATTGCAAAACGGTAAGCAGCGGTTGCAGCGTGGCGTTGGACATAAAATCGGGGAAGTACAAAAGCTGGTCAGTGAAAGTACGGCTGGCCGCCACTAGTTCAGCCCCGGTAGCGGACTGGAATGGCCGCGCCGTTGGCCACTATCAGCCCGACTAACTTCATTTTTTTGAACGGCCTACCCCCGCGCCCCTACCCCCGCGGCCGGGCGCGGGGGTAGGGGACAAAATTAACCCCAGGAGAATCGGTTGGCTCCTTCTGGCCGGAGTAGGGTTCGCGACGGACATTTGTCAAAATATTTAGCGAAAAAAAACGATGAACTACCGACTATTTGGCACCCGTACCGGGCTGCGCGTGAGTGAATTGGTATTGGGCACCGGCCTGTTTGGCAACACGACCGGCCTCGGGGCCAGCCCCGAGGCGGCGCGCGATATTCTGCGCGCCTACGTCGAGGCCGGGGGCAACTTCTTCGACACCTCCGACGCCTACCAGCACGGCGCGGCCGAGCGTCAGCTGGGCGAGTTTATCGCGCCCAACCGGGGCGACTTCGTGCTGGCTTCCAAGTACACCCGCACGGCGGCGGCCGCGCCCGCCCTGGCCCCGCTCGGCAACCACCGTAAGGCCATGCGCCAAGCCGTAGAGGCCAGCCTCCAGCGCCTGGGCACCGACTACCTCGACATATACCTGGCCCACCTGCCCGACGAAGTGACCCCGGTGGAAGAAATAGTGCGCGGCTTTGAGGACCTGACGCGGGCCGGCAAAATCCTCTACGGCGGCCTGTCCAACTTCCCGGCCTGGCGGGTCGCCACTGCCGCCACCATCGCCGAGCTGCGCGGCTGGGCTCCGCTCACGGCGCTGCAAGTCGAATACAATCTGGTGCAGCGCGAGGCCGAGCGCGAGCTGTTGCCAATGGCCGAAGGTTTTGGCCTGGGCGTGATGGGCTACTCCACGCTGGCGGGCGGCGTGCTCACTGGCAAGTACCAGCGTGGCGAAACCGGCCGCGCTACCATCATCCAGGGCGGGCCGCCCGCCGCCTCGCCCCACGTCGATGCCGTGCTCGATACCCTGCTGGCCTTGGCCGAAGAGCTGGCCGCCCCGGCCGGGCAGGTCGCCACGGCCTGGGTCAGCGCTAAGGGCGTGTTTCCCATCGCTGGCCCCCGCACGCACGCCCAGCTGGCCGACTACCTGGCCGCCACCGCGCTCACCCTGAGCCCGGCCCAAATCGAGCGCCTCGATGCCGCTTCGGCCGTGCCCCGCGGCTACCCGCACGACCTGCTGGCCCAGCAGCGCGGCGCGCTCACCGGCAACCGGGCTGACCAGGTAACCTGGCCCGCCCGGACCGTTAAGTAACGGCGGGAGCTGACTCGGGCACCAGCCCCAATACGCGGTGTAACTGCGCTTTGTGGGTTTCTCCCCATTCGCCCAAGGCAGCAATCAGGGGTAGGAACGACTCGCCGAAGGCAGTGAGATGGTACTCCACGCGGGGCGGCAGCTCGGCAAAAATCGTCCTGGTCACCAGCTCATGGGCTTCCAACTCCCTGAGCTGCGCGTAGAGAACGCGCCGGGCCGCGCCGGGTAGTTTCTGCTGAAGCTGGTAGGGCCGCCGCACGCCCTGGCTGATGAGGTAGAGCAGGCTGATTTTCCACTTGCCGCCCACTACCTCCCGTACCAAATTCAGTCCGCAATGCAGCGAAATGGGAATTTTGCGTGGAGGCATAAAATAGTAAAATTTAAGGTAAAATGATAAATAACTTACTCTTCCTTAACCGCCGCCTGCCCAACCGGGCACACGTCCAGCATCACGCACCGGCCGCAGGCAGGCCGATGATAGAAGCAGCATTTCTGCCCGTGAAACATCAGCGCCTCGTGGTGGTCATAGACCTGCTGCGCCGTCCAATCCGGGGGTAGGAGGGCGGCCAGCAGGGCGTGGGCCGGCCCTTCGCCCACCTTCGGGCCGATGAGACCCAGGCGCTGCGCCACCCGGTGGTGGTGGCTATCGACGGGCATAGCTGGCAGGCGCAAGGTGCTGAAGAGCAGCGTGGCGGCGCTGGTTTTGGGCCCTACCCCCGTAATGCTTTCGAGCCAGGCGCGGGCCTCCGGGATGGGCCGGTCGGCCAGGAAATCGAGCGAGCAGGGCGGCAGGTTTTCGTCGCCGCAGCGGCGGCTGATTTCGTGCAGCACGGCCTGAATGCGCGGGGCCTTTTGCTCGGGCCAGGTGCAGGCGCTCAGGGCGCGCTGCACGTCGAGGGTAGGGGCGTCGCGCACGGCCTCCCAGGTCGGGAACGTGGCGCGCAGCTGCTGGTAAGCGCGGTGCGAGTCGGCGTTCTTGGTGCGGTGCGAAAGCAAGGCACTTATCAGCTCGCTCAGCGGGTCTTTATCGCTGAAAAACAGGAAGGGCGCGCCGTACTCGGCGCATAGTCGCTGGTGAGCCAGCAGCGCCAGCGCCTGGCGGGCAGCAAAATCGGTAGCGGGCGCGGCAGCGGGGGTAGGCATAAAAAAGGGTACTGCCAATCCTGGGTTCAGGTTGGCCGTACCCTTGAAAATTGGTTGCTGAGTGGTATATGGGTCGAATAGTTTTTAGCCCGCAGAGGACGCCGAGGTTTTCGCAGAAGACGCAGAAGCAGACGACCCCTCTTAAACTATCCGTTTAGTCGGTCATCGAAACGCTAGCGGTAGCCCGTGCTGTTGTAGAGCGCGATGGCCTGGCGCTGGGCTGAGGACTGCTTGCCTTGGAGCACCAGCGGCACGATGAGCACCGGAATGGCCGCGTAGAACAGCGGCGAAATGCCGGGGCTGGTAGGTTGCAGCGATTGCAACAGGCCGGCTACTAGCAGGCCGCCGCCCACCACGTATGCCCCCACCACGAAGGTTTGGTAGCGCCGGGCCTGGGACAGCAGCTCCTGCGCGCCCGCATTGTCGGTGGTGGCCAGGGCCAGATTGCGCGAGTTCAGGTTTTGAATCGGGCCGTTGTCTTTCGAAAAATACTCGGTTTTGGTGGTGCGGTAGCCGTTGCCGTAGGGGTAGCCACCAAAGCCGCCGTAGCCCATGCCGCCATAGCCCATGCCGGGCATGCCGTAGCCGCCGGGCGCATAGCTGGTGCTATACGTGGCATAAAGGCTGATGCGGCCGGTTTTTTCGCGGCGCAGCGTGGCCTCGCGCGACGAGCCGGGCAGGGTCGTGCGCACGAAGTGACCCGTCTCGTTTTCGTAGAAGCCCACCTCGCTCAGCTCCACGCGGCGCTGGCCATCGAGCAGCAGGAAATTGCGCCCGAACAGCGGCTGCTTGACCTGCACATCGTACACATTGTACACGGCCCCGTTCTTGAGGCCCACCTGGTAGCGGGCCGGCTGCGTCGAGCCGCCCATGATGTAGGGCCGGTTGAAGGGCGAAGTGCCACCGGGCGCGGGCTGGGCCGCCGGGGCGGGCTGGGGCTGTGCGGCGGGGGTAGTGGCTATCTGAGCCGGCTGGGTCGCCCGCGTCGAGTCGGGGGGGGTAGGCGTGGCGGCCGCGGCGGGCGCAGCCGTCGGCACTGGTTCGAGCTGCCGGGGCGCTGGCGCTGCCTGGCGAGGGGCAGGCGCGGGCGCCACGGGGGCGCCGCCCAGCTGCCGGGGAGCTTCCTGCGCCAGCACCGGCGCCCAGGCGGCGCTCAGCCCCAGGCCTAGCACCACAACGAACAAGAATTTCATGCGGGCAAATAAAAGCGATTTTGGCCAATCGCGGCCACTGCGCAGCTAACGCCGCTACCCCCCGCGAAAGTGCCCACGCCACTGGCCAGCTTTTGGGCGCGGTTAAGGGCACGCGGTCAGTAAGTTAAGTTGGCGAGCCTACTTACTTCAATAATTTTTCGAGCAAGCTCAGGCTGTCGGCCAGGTCGTCGCCGGAGGCAAAGTCTAGGGGCTTCAGAATGTAGCCGCTCACGCCCAGGCGCTCGGCCTCGGCGCGGTCGAGGTCCATGCTCGACGTGGTGGTCACGAACACCGGCAGGTGCGCCAGCTGGGGCGTGCCGCGCAACACTTCCAGAAACTCGACGCCGTTCATGCGGGGCATGTTCAGGTCAAGCAAAATGACTTCGGGCAGCGGGTCGATAGCGGGGGTTCCGAAGCGGCCCAGCAGCATATCCAGGGCTTCTTCGCCGTTGAAAGCGGTGAGCAGCTGGTGCGGCACGTTGAAGCGCTCGAAGGACTTTTGCGCCGTCATCGTGTCAAAAACATCATCTTCTATCAGCAATACGGAGCGCATGGGGGGGTAGGGAAAAGGTGAGCGTGGGCAGCTTCGGCGGCGGCAGGCGCGGGGCCGGAGAGCATGGCGAATCAGGAGAAAGCGGTTTCCGGAACGGCAGCCGCCGTAGGTTCTTTCAGCCAGGTGAAGATAAAAGTTGCGCCCTGGCCCAGCGCCGACTCAACGCGGACGGTGCCCTGTTGGTCTTCAACCAGCTTCTTTACGATGCTTAGACCAATACCGGTGCTTTCGGCGGTATCACGGTCACGTAGGGTCTGGAAGAGCAGAAATATTTTATGGTGGTGCTCGGGCGCAATGCCGGGGCCATTGTCCTGAATCCGAAACTCATAGTGCGTCCCCAGGTCCTGGCCCGTAACGGTAATCTGGCCCTGGCCCTCGCCGGCGTAATATTTTACGGCATTGCTGAGCAGGTTGGTAAATACCTGCTGCAAGCTCAGGCGGTCGGCCACGAAGGTAGGCAGGCCGGGGGCCAGCGTCAGGGCAAAGCCGGGCGGCACCACCAGGTCGGCCACCTCGCGCACCAGCTGGGCCACGTCCACGGGTTCGAGCGCACGCTCGGCGCGGCTGGCGCGGGCGTAGGTCAGCAGCCCGTCAATGAGGTCGTCGAGGCGGCTGAGGCGGCCCTTGAGCTGGTCGAGGTAGGTGCGCAGCCGCGGCGACAGCTCCTCGGGCAGCTCTTCTTCTATCCATTGCACGATGGTGCGCAGGCCGCGCAGGGGGGCCTTGAGGTCGTGCGAGGCCACGTAGGCAAACTGGTCAAGCTCCTTGTTGCGGTTTTCGAGCGCTCCGAAGGCCGTGTCCAGGGCCTGGGTCATCTGGTTGAGCAGCGTGGCCAGTGAGGCCAGGCGGTCGTGCTGCTGGCCGGGGTCCGTGATTTTGACCTGGTAATCGCCCTGCACCACCTGCCGAGCCAGGTATTCCATCGCCCGAATGCGGCGGGCCATGTCGAGGTTGGTGCGCGTGAGTTGGAGGCGCAGGTCGTCGTTGGCGTGTAGTTCGCCCGCGATTTTGCGAAACAGCCACAGCACGATAATGACCGCTAGCATAGCCGACACCACCACGGCCGACGGGGCCAGCTTCTGAAACAGGGTTTGCTGGCGGTTGCGGGCGCGCAGCAGCTCATCTTCGTGCCGCCGCAGCCGCAGCAGCACCCCTTTGAGCGTGCGCAGCGGCCTTTGCTCGCGCAGCAGCAGCGACTGGGCGGCCGGGGGGGTAGGGGCAAAATCGCGGTAGATAGCCAGCTCGCGCAGCTGCCCGGCCACAAAATGGCGCAGCGTGTCGGCGCGGGCGTGCTGCCCGGCATCGTCGGCTACCAGGTCGTGCAGCACGTTGGCCTCGGTCTGCATCAGGGCCGCGTTGCGGCGGTAGGAGTTCAGGAAGGAGGTGTCGGCCAGCAGCAGGTAGTTGCGCACGCCCCCTTGGGCGTCGCGCACGCTGATGCGCAGGTCACTGGTTTGCTGCAACACCCGGTAGGAGTGCTCCACCAGCTGCGTGTAGCGGCTCAGCTGCTGCATCACCACGTAGGAAATAATGGAGGTCGCCATCAGCACCGTGAGGGCAATGGTAAATCCAAGTAAAATCTTGGTATTAAGCCGAATAGCCAATGCGGGTGGGAAAAGTTGCGGTAATTCTCAGGTTCGTGAACAGAGTTAAAGGTGGAGAATTAAAAGTCAAGCGTATGGTATTTTAACTTTTAGCTCTCCACTTTTAACTCTGTCCACGAACTTCAAACCTCAGTAAGATAAATTTTACGTGAATTAATTGCACGCGCCAAGTCCGGCAAAGGTACGCCAACGGCCCGGCCAGCCTGCCAAGTGCGCCGGCTCTTGGCAGGCGCACTACCCTGGCCCAGTACCTTCGCGCCATGTTTGCTGCCCGCCCTACCCCCCCCGACCGCATCACCAGCATGCACAACCCGCGCATCAGGGATGTGCTGCGCTTGCAGGAAAAATCGGCCGAGCGCCGCCGCCAGGGCCTCACGCTGGTGGAGGGCTACCGCGAGCTGACCAATGCCCGCCAGGCCGGCTGGGCCGTGGCCACGCTGCTGGTGTGCGAAGAGCTAGCCGGCCCCGCTATTACGCAGCTCCTCCTCACGCCCGCGCAGCAAGTGCCGCGCCCCTACGAATACCTGCTCGTGAGCGCCGCCGTGTTTGCCAGGCTGGCCGTGCGCGAGCGCTCCGATGGCGTGCTGGCCGTGCTGCACACCCCGCGCCGCACGCTGGCCGACCTCGCTCTACCCCCCCAGCCGCTGGTCATCGTGCTCGAAGCCGTGGAGAAGCCCGGCAACCTCGGCGCCATCCTGCGCACCGCCGACGCCGCGCCCGCCCACGCCGTGCTGGTCGGCGACCCGCGCACCGACCTCTACAATCCCAACGTCATCCGGGCCAGCCTGGGCGGCATTTTCACGGTGCCCACCGTGGCCGCGCCGATGGTCGAAATCCTGGCTTTTCTCGCAGAGAAAGGCATCCGCACCTTCGCCGCCGCCCTCGCCGACGGGGCCAAAGACTACACTGCCAGCGATTTCAGCGGCCCCACGGCGCTAGTGCTCGGCACCGAGGCCGACGGCCTCACGCTCGCCACCCGCGCCGCCTGCGACGAAACCGTCATCATCCCCATGCGCGGCGTGCTCGACTCGCTCAACGTGAGCGTGGCCGCCGCCGTGCTTACCTTCGAGGCCGTGCGCCAGCGGAGGGGTAGGGATTAGTAAACCGTCAGTGTAAAGCCCAGCTCTTTAGCTAGTTGGCGAACTTCTTCGGCTTGCGCATCGGCCACCACGCTCAGCGGGTAGGCATCGCTGTCCAGCGCCAGCAGCACCAGCGCCAGGCCCAGCGGCTCCAGCGCATCCTGCAAAGCGTCGAGCTGCTCGGGGCCGCTGGTGGTGCGGGCAGCGGCCAGGCGCAGGCACCCGGCGCGACCCTGCTGCGCCAGAATGTCATTCAGCCCCTCAGCGGTTTCAGCAATTGGGTCCTGCGCGTCGCTTTCCCACAACAGGTCCTCACTCAGCAGCGCGTCGATAAGAGCCACGTCGCGCAGTTCCTGGGGGGGTAGGGCGGCCTCCATGCCCCGCTCGGTCAACTCTTCGGCATACTTCGTCTGGTAGCCGGCCGGGTCGCTAAGCGCTAAAGCCAGCCGCTCACTAACGCGCTGGTCAGCAGCCGCATCGGCAAGCGTAAAAAGCTTAATAAATTGAGTTAAGGCCAACGTATCCATAAAAAAGAACTCAAAAACAAAGTAAAAAAGAAATAAAAAAGGCGCGACCAAAGCCGCGCCTTTCTCAAAATTAAACTGACGTCCGAATCCGCGAAATCGCGAAAATCCGCGATTTATTCGGCCGTTTTGGCGTAACGCAGCCGCTCGTTCTCATCAAGCAGAATCTTGCGCATCCGCACCGACTTGGGCGTCACTTCCAGGTATTCGTCCTTCTGGATATACTCCATCGCTTCTTCCAGCGAAAACTGGCGCTTGGGGACGATTTTGGCGTTGTCATCCGTGCCCGAGGCCCGCATATTGGTCAATTTCTTGCCCTTCTGAATGTTGATGGTCAGGTCGTTAGGCCGCGTGTGCTCGCCAATAACCTGGCCGGCGTACACTTCCTCACCGGGGTCCACGAAGAACGAGCCGCGGTCCTGCATCTTGTCGATGGTGTAAGCCGTGCCGGGGCCGGTTTCCAGCGAAATCAGCGAACCCGCGATGCGGCCCGGAATCGGACCTTTGTGCTCCTCATAGTCCATGAAGCGGTGGTTCATGATGGCCTCGCCGCCGGTGGCCGTCAGCACGTTGTTACGCAAGCCAATGAGGCCGCGGCTCGGAATGCTGAATTCCAGGTGCTGCAAGTCGCCCTTGGGCTCCATGATGGTCATTTCGCCCTTGCGCATGCTCACCAGCTCGATAACCTTGCCGGCCGATTCCTCGGGCACGTCCACCACCAGCAGCTCGATGGGCTCCAGGCGCTTGCCTTTCTCATCTTCCTTGAACAGCACCTGGGGCTGGCCCACCTGCAGCTCGTAGCCTTCGCGGCGCATGGTTTCAATCAGCACCGACAAGTGCAGAATGCCGCGGCCAAACACGAGGAAGGTGTCCTCCTTATCGGTCGCCTCCACGCGCAGGGCGAGGTTTTTCTCGGTTTCCTTAAACAAACGGTCGCGCAAGTGACGCGAGGTCACGAATTTACCTTCCTTGCCGAAAAACGGCGAGTTGTTGATGGTGAACAGCATGTTCATCGTCGGCTCGTCGATGCTGATGCGCTCCAGCTGCTCGGGGTTTTCGAAGTCGGCCAGCGTATCGCCGATGTCGAAGCCTTCGATGCCCGACACGGCGCAGATTTCGCCGCTGCTCACCTGGTCCACCTTCACGCGGCCCAGTCCTTCAAACACGTGCAGCTCGCGGATTTTTACCTTTCTGATGCTGCCATCAGCCTTCATCAGGCTCATGTTGGCACCTTCTTTCAGGGTGCCGCGGTGCACGCGGCCAATGGCGATGCGGCCTACGAACGCCGAGTAATCGAGCGACGTAATCTGCATCTGGGGCGTGCCTTCCAGCACCGGCGCGGGCGGAATGGACGACAGCACCGCGTCGAGCAGCGGAATGAGGTTGTCGGTCCTTTCTTTCCAATCGGTGCTCATCCAGCCCTGCTTCGAGGAGCCGTACAGCGTCACGAAATCAAGCTGGTCTTCGCTAGCCCCTAGGTTGAACATGAGGTCGAAAACCTGCTCGTGCACCTCATCGGGGCGGCAGTTTTCCTTGTCCACCTTGTTCACCACCACGATGGGTTTCAGGCCCAGGTCGATGGCTTTGCCCAACACGAAGCGGGTCTGCGGCATGGCACCTTCGAAGGCATCCACGAGCAGCAAAACGCCGTCGGCCAGCTTCAACACGCGCTCTACCTCGCCGCCGAAGTCGGCGTGACCAGGCGTGTCGATGATGTTGATTTTCACGCCATTATAGCGTACTGACACGTTCTTCGAGACGATAGTAATGCCACGCTCGCGCTCCAGGGGGTTGTCGTCGAGGATGAGGTCGTCGAAGTGCTGGTGCGCGTCGAAAATCTTAGAGGCGTGGATAATCTTATCCACCAAAGTCGTCTTGCCGTGGTCAACGTGGGCAATGATGGCGATATTCCGAATGTTCTGGCTCATACGTAAGTTTTTGCGGCCGCAAAGGTACGGATTTTCAACTAGAAAACCGAGTTGCGTTTTTATTATCCTGAAAACCAACACCGCGCGGCCGCTCAGCGTTCCGCCGAAAGCGGGGGGTAGGACGGTTGTAAGGCCCACCGCCCGGCCGCGTCTAACCCAGCAGCATCCGAACGCCCCGGCTTTTTCGTTTGTTGAGCTATCACACAACCACCTGCTTATCCCTACCCCCCATGCGCCTTTCCATGCTTTCCCTGTTGCTGAGCGTCGCCGCCCTGTCGCCCGCCTGCTCGCAAAGCCACGCCGACCAGGGCAAAACCGTAGCTGCCGTGCCCGCCGGCCCCCACGGCGCTTCCGTAACCACCGATAAATACCCGCAGCCCCAGCCCGTCACGGGCAAGCCCGGCGAGTTTCCGGTGGTTAAAACCGATGCCGAGTGGAAAAAACAGCTCACGCCCGACCAATATTACATCCTGCGCGAAGAGGGCACCGAGCGGCCCTTCACCGGCAAATACCACGACAACCACGCGGCCGGCACCTACTACTGCGCCGCCGACCACAGCCTATTGTTTTCCAGCGACACCAAGTTCGATTCGGGCACCGGCTGGCCCAGCTTTTGGGCACCGGCCACCAACGCCAGCCTCAAGGTAAAATCGGATAAAACCTTCGGCATGAGCCGCGACGAGATTGTGTGCGACAAGTGCGGCGGTCACCTCGGCCACGTGTTCGACGACGGCCCCCAGCCCACCGGCGAGCGCTACTGCATGGACGGCAACGCGCTGGTGTTTGAGCCCAAAAAATAGCGACGGCCAACCGCCCGGCGCGGAATCCGTTTAAGCAAGGCGGCCCACCACGGGCCGCTTTTTTGCTGATACTCATGCTCTTCCGCCTCACCTGCCGCGCTGTGGCCCTGGCCCTACCCCCTCTGCTGCTGGCCGCGTGCTCGGCCACCGAGCGCACCGCCGAAAACGCCGCCCCCCGCTCCGTGCCCACCGAAGTAGTGACCGACGCCGACCGCCGCGCCATCTACAACGCGAACGCGCCGGCCGGTGCCGCCTCCCGCGCCGCCGTGCCCGACGCTACCCCTAATACCCAGCGCCTCGGCGAGCAGGCGTCCGACATCAACCGCCTCAAGCGGCCCGAAACGCTCAACACCAACGACGCCAACATCACCACCAATGAAACCCGGATGCGGCGCATCGACCAGTCGATTCCCGATACGCTACGCCGCCCGTAGCCGTCAAGTAGCGCGAACTTTCCAGTTCGTGCGCGAGCACAGCGAGCAAGTGGGGCCGCGCGGCGCGAACGACCATGCTCGCTGTGCTCGCGCACGAACTGGAAAGTTCGCGCTACTTGACGGCTACGGGCAACTAAAAAAGCCGGCCCATTTCCAATATTGGAAACGGGCCGGCTTTTTAGAATATTACTGATTATCTACACGTTGTCCACGGCTACGCTGTCATTGGTCGTGCCGGCCGGCGTGCTGAGCTCCGGCGCGGCGGCGGACTGGCGCTTGGGGCGGCCGGGGCCGGGGCGGCTGGTCGATTTGCTGGTGGAGCCAACCGGGCGGCCGGCACCTTTGTGGGGCGCGGCGGCGGGGGTAGGAGCCGTGGCTTTGCTGGTTTTGCGCGCCGAACTGTCTTTGTTAACCGCCGGCTTTCTGGCGCTGCTGCGGGCCGGGGCCGGCTCGGTGGCGACGTTGGCTTCGGGAGTGGGGGTAGGGGCTTCCGGCATGGCGGCGTCATAGTGGCGCACGATGTTGTGCAGCGCCTGCTCAAACATGCGCTCCGTATCGCCATCGAGGCGGCGGGTGGCGTCCTTCACCACTTCTTTCAGCTTGGCCTTCGTTTCTTTGCGGATGCGCGTGACCACCTCCTTCATGCGCGTGTCCAACTCCTTTTGCAGCTGCTTGGCGGCCGCCTTCAGGGTCTGTTTCTGGCTGGCTTTTTTCTCGGCGCGCTCGTCAGTCAGGCCTTTGGTCGCCTTCGCTGCCCGCTTGCTGGCTTTTTGAGATTTGCGCTCCTCTTTTTCCAGTGGGGTACGCTTCAATTTAGAGGCGGCGGCTTCGGGCGAAGGCGTAGCGTTTTTCTTGGCCATGAGTAAAAGAAGTTAGTAGGTGTGAAAAAGGTGAAAGAGTGAAAGTTAAAGCCGCTCACCGCTCGCAATTAATTACGCTTCGCACAAACGGTAGCGCGCCCGTTTTGTTAGCATATCTCCATTTTCCCACCGCTAGTAATTCCCAATAAATAGGGTTTCAATCGGCGGTTTCTACAAGTTTCAGCCAAGCTACTGATAATTTTCGCAATTCCTTCGTTTTCAGCAGCGAAATAATTAGCAGCCAGTTCATTTTCCTAATGACCTTACTCCCTCAGCGCTACACGGTTACGGCCGCTTTGCCCTACGCCAACGGCCCCGTGCACATTGGCCATTTAGCGGGCGTTTATTTGCCCGCCGACATTTACGTGCGCTACCTACGCGCCCAAAACCGCGACGTAAAATTTATCTGCGGCTCCGACGAGCACGGCGTGCCCATCACTATTCGGGCGCAGAAAGAAGGCGTTACGCCGCAGCAAATAGTCGATAAATACCACAAGATAATCGGCGATTCTTTCCGCGATTTCAACGTGTCGTTCGACGTGTATTCGCGCACTTCCTCGAAAACGCACGCTGAGGTTTCAAGCGAATTTTTTGAGAAATTAAATGCCGACGGCAAATTCATCGAGCAAACCACGCAGCAGCTCTACGACGAGCAGGCGGGCCAGTTTCTGGCTGACCGCTACGTGGTGGGCACCTGCCCCAACTGCGGCAACGAGAACGCCTACGGCGACCAGTGCGAGCGCTGCGGCACCTCGCTCAGCCCGACCGAATTAATTAATCCACGCTCCATGCTCAGCGGCAACACGCCGGTGCTGCGCGACACGCGCCACTGGTTTTTGCCCCTGAACGAGTACGAGCCCTGGCTGCGCGAATGGATAATTGAGGGCCACAAAAACGACTGGAAAACTAACGTTTACGGCCAGTGCAAATCCTGGATTGACCAGGGCCTGCACGCCCGCGCCGTGACCCGCGACCTCGACTGGGGCGTACCCGTGCCGGTGCCCGGCGCCGAAGGTAAAGTGCTGTACGTCTGGTTCGATGCGCCCATCGGCTACATCTCGGCCACCAAGGAAGGCTTCCCCGACGAGTGGGAGAAATACTGGAAAGACCCGGCGACCAAGCTGGTGCATTTTATTGGCAAGGATAACATCGTTTTCCACTGCATTATTTTCCCGGTAATGCTGAAGGCGCACGGCGAATTTATTCTGCCCGATAACGTGCCGGCCAATGAATTTCTAAACCTGGAAGGCGACAAAATCAGCACCTCGCGCAATTGGGCGGTGTGGCTGCACGAATATTTGCAGGATTTCCCCGGCCAGGCCGACGTGCTGCGCTACGTGCTCTGCGCCAACGCCCCCGAAACCAAGGATAACGACTTCACCTGGAAGGACTTCCAGGCGCGCAACAACAACGAGCTGGTTGCTACCCTCGGTAATTTCGTGAACCGCGCTGCCGTGCTCACCCAGAAGTTTTTTGACGGCCAAGTGCCGGTGCGCGGCGAATTATCGGAAGTGGACGAAGAGGTATTTCGGCAGCTGGCCGAATTTCCGGCGCGCGTCGGCGACCTCATCGAAAATTACCGCTTTCGCGACGCGCTGGCGGAGGTGATGAGCCTGGCGCGCCTCGGCAATAAATACCTCGCCGATACGCAGCCCTGGCACCTTATCAAAACCGACGCGGTCCGCACCGGCACGGTGCTGCACGTGGCGCTGCAAGTGGCGGCCGCGCTGGTTCCATTGCTCACGCCCTTCCTGCCCGAATCGGCCGAAAAGCTGGCGAAAATGCTGAATTTTGAGCCCGGCGACTGGCCGAGCGCGGCCCGCGCCGAGCAGTTGCCGGCCGGCCATCAATTGCAGGAACCCGCGCTGTTATTTGCCAAAATTGACGATGCCGTGGTGCAAACGCAAGTGCAGAAATTGCTCGATACCAAGCAGGCCAACGCGCTGGCCGCTACCCCCGTCGCGCCGGCCAAAGAGAACGTGAGCTTCGACGAATTCGGCAAAATGGATTTGCGAGTGGGAACCATCGTGGCCGCCGAAAAAATCGCCAAAACCAAGAAATTACTCAAGCTCACCATCGAAGTTGGCCTGGAGCAGCGCACCATCGTGAGCGGCATCGCCGAGTCGTTTATTCCCGAGGCGCTGATTGGCCAGCAGGCGATGGTACTGTTGAATTTAGCGCCCCGCGAAATTAAAGGAATTCAAAGCCAGGGCATGTTATTGCTGGCCGAAAGTGCCGACGGTAGCCTGGCGCTGATGCAGCCCGGCAGCGCCGTGCGCAACGGCAGCCCGGTTTTGTAATTAATAACGAGTTAAAAGAGAACGTCATGCTGAGCCTGCCGAAGCATCTCGCTCACATCGTTGGACTAACCCGAACGATGCGAGCGAGATGCTTCGGCAGGCTCAGCATGACGTTCTCTTTATGATACTATCTACTTCACATTCACCACGTTCATCGCGCGCTCCAAACCCAGACTGCCGAAGGCCAGCACGGCCTCGCCAGCCTTTTCAATCCGCGTAGGCAGGTCAATGCGCTCATCGGCCGAGAAGGGGTCGAGGACGTAATCGACCTGCCTACCCTTCGGAAAATTGGCATCAACGCCGAAGCGCAGCCGGGCGTACATGTCATTGCCCAGCGTGGCCTGAATATCCTTAAGGCCGTTGTGGCCGCCGGCTGAGCCCTGGCCTTTTAGGCGCAGCTTGCCAAAGGGGAGGGCCAGGTCGTCGGTGACGACCAGCATATTTTCGGCCGTAATTTTCAGCGTGCTCAACCAGTGCGCGGCGGCCTTGCCACTGAGATTCATAAACGTGGTGGGCTTCACCAGCACGTAGCGGTGGCCTTTGTTCTTGAATTCGGTGGTGAAAGCGTGGCGGCCCAGCTCAAAGCGCGGTGCCTCGAATTTAGCGGCCAAATAATCGGCTACCATGAAGCCAATATTATGGCGCGTATCGGCATATTCGGGGCCGATATTACCCAGGCAAAGTACTAAGAAAATCACGGATTACGCGGATTTAAACGGATTTCACGGATTTTGTGGACGAGATAAATTCCCTGGCTGTACGACCAGGCTTCAGGCAATTCGTCTCTATTTACCTCTACTTAACAAAAAAGAAAGCCACCCCAAAAAGGTGGCTTTCCGGTACGAATTGACGGTGCCGTTCACAAAATCCGTGAAATCCGCTAAAATCCGCGTAATCCGTGGTTCTATTTGGTCGCGGCTATTTCGCCTTTCAGGGCGCGCGGGATGGTGACGGTGGCAATCGGGGCCTGGTCGCTGGTGAGGATGACGTAGTTGGTGGGCTTCACCGCGCCTACTTTCACCGACTTGCCCAGCTCCAGGGTGCTGATGTCCACTTCCACGTAGTCGGGCAGGTTTTCGGGCGTAGCCTT
The DNA here is from genome assembly GCA_001596155.1 of Hymenobacter psoromatis. Classification (NCBI taxonomy): domain Bacteria; kingdom Pseudomonadati; phylum Bacteroidota; class Cytophagia; order Cytophagales; family Hymenobacteraceae; genus Hymenobacter; species Hymenobacter psoromatis. The sequence continues at coordinate 4,217,813 of CP014771.1, forward strand.
CACCTTTACTTTACGGATTTTGCTGGCTAGCTTGCCACCGGCCAATACGCCCGGCGATACGCCGACGTACTTCACGGGGATGTCCATTTTCACTTCTTTGCCGTCGGCAATTTCCAGGAAGTCAACGTGCAGCAGCATTTCGTTAACGGGGTGGAACTGAGCTTCCTGCACGATGGCGCGGTACGTGGCGCCCTCTACGTTCAGGTCCACGATGTGGGCTTCGGGGGTATATAGCAACTCGCGAAACAGGATGGCGGGCACCGCGAAATGCACCGTTTCCTGGCCGCCGTACAGCACGCACGGCACCTGCGCGTCGAGGCGCAGCGCCTTAGCGTCCGTCTTGCCGAGATTCGCTCTTTTAAACCCTACAATCTCCAGGCTTTTCATAAAAGAAGTTGATTTGGAATGAATTGACCGCTCGGCAACCCTTGCCGAAACGGGCCGCAAAGGTAGGCATTTTTAGGCAAATTTGCCAGGGCTGCCGCGAGATTAGGCTGGTGCCGGCCGAAGCCAACGGCGGCGGCCTTACGGGGACTATTCCAGTATCTTGTAGCACTTTTCAGCCTACCCATACCCCTTCCCCACCTCATGACCAAAATTTTCGCCCTCACCTGGCTGGTGCTGCTGTGCGGCGGCTCCCTGCTAGCCCAAACTCCCGCCCCGGCCCCGGCCGATTATGCCCCACAGCACTACACCAAGCAGGAAGTGTACGTGACCATGCGCGATGGCGTGAAGCTCTTCACGGCCATTTACACGCCCAAAGACGCGAGCGCCGGGAAGAAATATCCGATACTGATGCAGCGCACCTGCTACAGCATCGCGCCCTACGGCGTGGGCCACTACCCGGCCCGCCTCGGCCCGTCCGAAACGATGATGAAGCAGGGCTACATATTTGTGTATCAGGACGTGCGGGGTCGCTGGAAAAGCCAGGGCACCTGGACCAACATGACGCCCGAAATCGACCACAAAAAGGGTAAAAAAGAAGTGGACGAGGGCTCCGACACCTACGACACCATCGACTGGCTGGTGAAAAAAGTGGCCAGCAACAACGGCCGCGTGGGGCAGTGGGGCATTTCTTACCCCGGCTTCTACACGGCGGCCGGCATCCTGTCGAACCACCCGGCGCTGAAAGCGTCGTCGCCCCAGGCCCCGGTGTCGGACTTCTTCTTTGATGACTTCCACCACAACGGCGCGTTTTTGGAATCGTACCTGTTTGCCTACCCCGTGTTTGGCTTGCAGAAGCAGGACACGACCAGCAAGGCTTGGTACGGGGCGCAAAATATCAAGGCGGGCACGCAGGATGGCTACCAGTTTTTGCTGGACCTGGGGCCGCTGAAAAATGTGGATAAGTACTACGCCAACAATTTTTTCTGGCAGGAAACCATCAACCATCCCAATTACGATGACTTCTGGCAGAAGCGCGCCCTACCCCCCCACTACACGGCCGGCGTGAAACCCGCCGTGATGACGGTGGGCGGCTGGTTTGACGCCGAGGACCTGCGCGGCCCGCTCACCATCTACAAAACCATTGAGAAGAAGAGCCCCGGCACCTACAACACGCTGGTAATGGGGCCGTTCGGGCACGGACGCTGGTCGCGCGAAACCGGCCACACCATGCACAGCAACGTGTATTTTGGCGACAGCATCGCCACGTTTTACCAGCGCAATATTGAGGCGAAATTCTTCGAGCATTTCCTGAAAGGCTCAGGTGATAAAAACTCGGGCCTGCCCGAAGCCTACCTGTTCGACACCGGCAAAAAGCAGTGGGAAACCTTCGATAAGTGGCCCGCCGCCACCGCCACCCACCAAAAGCTGTACCTGAGCGCCAACGGTAAGCTGGACCAGCAAGCCGCCGCGCCCGGCACCATGAGCTTCGTGAGCGACCCGCTGAAACCCGTGCCCTACACCGAGGACAACACGACCACGATGGGCTTCACGCCGCACAACTACATGAGTGAGGACCAGCGCTTTGCCGGCCGCCGGCCCGACGTGCTGGTGTACCAGACCGACGTGCTGACCGACGACGTGACGCTGGGCGGCGAAATTATGGCCAACTTGAAAGTGGCCAGCACCGGCACCGACGCCGATTGGGTGGTGAAGCTCATCGACGTGTATCCGGCCGATGAGCCCAACAATGCCTACATGCCCAACAAGAACATCATCCTTAGCAACTACTGGCAAATGGTGCGCTCGGAGGTGATGCCGGCCCGCTTCCGCAACAGCTTTGAGAAGCCCGAGGCAATGGTGCCCAACCAGAAAACTGACGTGGATTTCCGGCTGCAAGACGTGTTGCACACCTTCAAAAAAGGCCACCGCATCATGGTGCAGGTGCAGAGCACGTGGTTCCCGTTCATTGCCCGCAACCCGCAAACCTTCGTGCCTAACCCGTATAAAGCCAGCGAAAGCGACTACGTGAAAGCCACGCACAGCGTGTACGGCGACAGCTTTCTGGACGTGGAAGTGCTGCCGGCGGGCAAGTAAGCCGCCGCTGATATAGTCGCAAAAAAGGACGTGTCATGCTGAGCTTGTCGAAGCATCTCTACCGCGCCGTTCGAGTTTCGTTCGGTAGAGATGCTTCGACAAGCTCAGCATGACACGTCCTTTTTGTAAACAGATGCCTAGCCAAACAGCGAGCTTATGCTCTCGTGCGTGACCACATTGCGGATGGCGGCGGCGAAGAGCGGGGCCAGCGAAATTACCCGCACTTTATCGTTCTCCTCGCGTTGCGGAATGGTGTCGGTCGTAATCAGCTCCGTTAGCACCGAGGCGCGGAGGCGGGCGTGGGCCGGGCCGCTGAGCAGCGGGTGCGTGATAACGGCGCGCACCGAGTTGGCCCCGCGCTCCATCACCAGCTCGGCGGCCTTGCAGATGGTGCCGGCGGTGTCCACCATGTCATCCACGAAAACCACGTCCATGCCCTTCACGTCGCCGATTATCTGCATGGAGGCAATTTCGTTGGCCCGCAGGCGCATCTTGTCACACACCACGATTTCGGCCCCGAATTTCTTGGCGAAGGCGCGCGTGCGCACTACCCCTCCCACATCGGGCGAAGCGAACAGTAGGTTTTTCAGGTTCAACGACTGAATGTAAGGAGCCGTGACGGTGGCCCCGTCGAGGTGGTCCACCGGAATGTCAAAAAAGCCCTGAATCTGGCCGGCGTGCAGGTCGCAGGTCATCAGGCGGTCGGTGCCCACGCTCTGAATGATGTTGGCCACCACCTTGGCCCCGATGCTCACGCGCGGCTTGTCCTTGCGGTCCTGGCGGGCGTAGCCCATGTAGGGCATCACAATGTTGACCTTGTGGGCCGAGGCGCGCTTGCAGGCGTCCACCATCAGCATCAGCTCCATCAGGTGTTCGGAGGGGGGGTAGGTGCTCTGGATGAGGAACACCTCGCAGCCGCGCACGCTCTCGTCGAAGCTGGGACCCAGCTCGCTGTCGGCGAAGCGCTGGATGGTGAGGTCGCCCAGGGGCTGGCCGTAGGCTTCGGCAATTTTGCGGCCCAGCTCCTGCGAGGCGCTGCCGGCGAATAGTTTAACGTGCGGGTCCATACAAGAAAGTGCGGTAAGCGTTAGCTCGCCGGGTAGAGGGTGAGGTAAGCGTTAGTTCGCCGGCTTACGGTTTAAGATAAAAATCAAGGCCCCAAACGGCAAGCTAAAGCTTACCGCACGGGCAGCGCCATAAAGCGAAAGGCGCCGGCCCGCTCCCAAAAGGGAGAAGCCAGCGCCTCGAAATCGGTCAAAAAGCAAGGTCGTCGGTGTTCGGTCGGGACTACTCAGGTCGCGGGCTTTCGGGGGAAAATCCCCCCGCAGATTGGCAGGCCGGTAGTCCATAGAGTTACGCGCAGGTTTCCGAATCAGCCCGCAAGGTAAACCTGCTTTCGCCAAACCGGGTTGGCGGCGGTGCCGTTGGCCCGGATATTCGCTGAAAAGCGCGGCCGCGTCGCCCGCCGCCGCCAGCGTGCCAGCCAGGTCATAAGAGATTTAGGCAGAAAGCATTAGCGCAGGTCGGCCAACGCCACGGCGTCCATGTCGGTGTATTCGAGGTTTTCGCCGGCCATGCCCCAGATGAAGGCGTAGGCCGCGCTGCCGCAGCCGGTGTGAATGGACCACGGCGGCGACAGAATCGCCTGTTCGTTGCTCACCCACAGCGGGCGCGTCTCCTGCGGCTCGCCCAGCATATGCAGCACGCGCTGGCCCTGGGGCAGGTTGAAGTAGAGGTAGGCTTCCATGCGCCGGTCGTGGACGTGCGAAGGCATGGTGTTCCACACCGAGCCGGGCTTGAGCTGCGTGAGGCCCATCACGAGCTGACAGCTGGGCAGGCCCTCGTTGAAAATGTACTTGTAGATGGTGCGCGCGTTGGCCGTTTCCTGGCTGCCCATTTCCACGGGCGTAGCCTCGGCCTGGGTGCGGCGCGCGGTCGGATATTCCTTATGAGCCGGGGCAGAGAGCAGGTAAAACTTGGCCGGATTGGCCGCGTCGGTGCTCTCAAAAAATACTTGCTGGCTGCCTTTGCCCACGTAGAGGCAGTCCTGCGTGCCCAGCTCGTAGGTGGTGCCATCGACCACGATGCGGCCCGGCCCGCCCACGTTGAGCGCGCCCAGCTCGCGGCGCTCCAGAAAATAATTGGCCTTCAGCCCGTCGGGGCAGGGTAGGGGCAGCGGCGCGGCGGTGGGCATGGCTCCGCCCACTATCATGCGGTCGTAGTGGGTGTAAGTCAGCTCGATAGCGCCGGGCGTGAAGATATTCTCAATCAGAAAATGCGCGCGCAGGCCGGCCGTGTTCAGGCTGGCGGTTTCGCGGGGGCCAATGGCAAAGCGGGAATTCATAAATCGCAGATTTAACGGATTTAACGGCTGGCGCAGATACGCCTGCTACGCCGGCTGGCTAGCACCTTTTACTTCAGGCAGTTTGATAACCAGCTAATGAGTAGTTAAATTGACTTTTTAATTACATACAGGGAGCCGTTTGCTTCTGCGTCTTCTGCGGAAACCTCTGCGTCTTCTGCGGGCTAAAAACTCCTGACACTGTATGCCAATTCAATTAATCATTACTTATCGTCCCATCCAGCCGCCATCGACAGTGAGGATGGTGCCGTGTACGTAGTCGCTGGCGGCCGAGGCCAGGAACACGATGGGGCCTTTGAAATCGGCGGGCTGACCCCAGCGGCCGGCCGGAATGCGGCTCAGAATGGCGGCCGAGCGGTTTTCGTCCTGGCGCAGGGCCTCGGTGTTGTCGGTGGCGACGTAGCCGGGGGCGATGGCATTTACGTTCACGCCGCGGCCGGCCCACTCGTTGGCCAGGGCCTTCACCAGGCTCCCTACCCCCCCCTTGCTGGCCGCATAGCCCGGCACGTTGATGCCGCCCTGAAAGGTGAGCAGCGAGGCCGTGAAAATGATTTTGCCCCGGCCGCGCGCCAGCATCTGGCCGCCCACGGCGCGGGCCAGCCGAAAAGGCGCGTCAAGGTTGATGCTGAGTACGTTGTCCCAGTCCTCATCTGAATGTTCGGCGGCCGGCGCGCGCCGGATAGTGCCGGCATTATTAACCAGAATATCAATCGCCGGGAAGTCGGCCAGCACTTGCCTGGTGAACGCGTCGGCCGAAGGGCGCTGGCTGAAATCGGCCTGGTAGGCGAAAAACTGCCGACCCAGTGCCCGCACCTGCCGGCCGGTGTCGCCGCCATCGGCGGCCAGCGTGGCCGACACGCCGATGATATCGGCCCCCGCCTCGGCCAGGCCCAGCGCCAGCGCCTGCCCAATGCCCCGGTTGCAGCCCGTGACAAGGGCAGTCTGGCCCGTTAAATCAAAGGGTTGTTGCATAAAAATCGGTAGTGAACGCGCTAAAGGTAGGGCAGTAGTTTGGCGGCATCTACGATAAGTAGCGCGAACTTTCCAGTTCGTGCGCGAGCGAAGCGAGCAGGCGGGACCGGGCGGCGCGAACGACCATGCTCGCTTTGCTCGCGCACGAACTGGAAAGTTCGCGCTACTGCCGATAGCGCACAGACGGTTTTCAGTGGAATATTAAATTTATATAAATTATTGATAATCAACTCGTAATTGGTTCGCTCCGCCCGCAGGGGGTAGGGCGTCTTCCGCGCCGGCCGCCACCGGCTCGCGGCTCGCCCGGTGCTGCTTGGCATATTCGGACGGGGCCATGCCGTAGATTTTCTGGAAGGTTTTGCGGAAGTACTTGGCATCTTCTACCCCCACCTGAAAGGCCACTTCCGAGATGCGCAGCTGGGTGTGGGTCAGCAGTTGGGCCGCCCGCTTCATGCGCACGTCGCGGATAAACTCGACCGCCGTCTGGCCCGTGATGCTCTTGATGCGGCGGTAAAAAACCGACTGGCTCATGGCCACTTCGCGCGCCAGGCCCTGCACGCTAAACTCGGGGTCGTCGAGGTGCTGCTCCACCACGCGCATGGCCTGCTCCAGGAAGTCGCGGTCGGCATCGGCGATAACTATCTCGGTGGGTTCCAGCAGTATCTGGCGCTGGTAATAGGTGCGCAGCTGGTGGCGGTTGCGCAGCAGCGCGGTCGCCTTGGCTTGCAGCACCAGCGGGTTGAAGGGCTTGCTCACGTAGGCATCGGCCCCGGTTTCGAGGCCCTCCACCTCGTGCAAGGCAGCGGTGCGGGCCGTGAGCAGCAGCACCGGAATGTGGGCCGTTTTGGGGTGCTGCTTGAGTTGGCGGCACAGCTCCAGGCCGTCGCTGCGCGGCATCATCACATCGCTGATAATGAGGTCGGGGAGCTGAGCCAGGGCCTGCGCCCAGCCCGCCAGGCCATCGGCGGCGCTGGTCACCTCAAAATCGGCCTGAAAGAGCTGCTGCAAGTACTGGCTCACCTCGTCGTTGTCTTCCACCACCAGCAGGCGCGGGCGGGTGCCCAGCGCGGTGGGCGCGGCCCACTGGGCCAGGGCTTCGGCGCTGGGTGGGGGGGTAGGGTCTTGCAAATCAAGGTTTTCGGCGTCGGGGAGCAGGTCGGTGGGCCGCAGGTGGGCCTGCCCAAACGGCAGCCGCAGCCGGAACGTGGTGCCCGCGCCCACCCGGCTCGCCACCTGCACCGTGCCCGCGTGGCGCTCGGCAAACTGCTTGACCAGCGACAGCCCGATGCCGGTGCCCGTCATGCGCAGCGTGTCGGTGTGCGAGGCTTGGTAATAAGGGTCAAAAATGTGGGACAGCTCGTCGGGCTTAATCCCTACCCCCTCGTCAAAGACGCTTACCTCCAGGTAGTTGCCGGTGAGCTGGCCATCCTGAAAAACGGCCTCGCCACCGGGATTGCCTACCACCGTGGCCGCCAGCCCCAGCCGCCCGCCCTCGGGCGTGTACTTGAAAGCATTGGCCAGCAGGTTGGTGAGAATAATCTCCAGCTTGCTGCGGTCAAAGTAGAGCTGCACCGGCTCGGCGGGCACGTCGAGGGTGTAGTCGAGGCGGCGCTCCTCGGCTTTGAGCCTGAATACCTGGTAGATATCGCTGATGAAATGCAGCGCGTCGCCGTAGCTGGCGCGCAGCGGCACGTTGCCGGCCTCCACCTTGCGGAAGTCGAGCAGCTGGTTCACCAGGTCGAGCAGCTTGCGGGTTTGCTTGTGCATCAGCAAGAGCTTGTTGCGCAGGTTATTGACCGGGGCCGGGCTACCGATTATCTCCTCCATCGGCCCCAAAATCAGCGTGAGCGGGGTGCGCAGCTCGTGGCTCACATTGGTGAAAAAGCCCAGCTTGAGGTCGGTCAATTCCTTCTCCTTTTCAGCCTGAAAATGCTCCAGCGCCAGCTTGTTCTTTAGCTCCTGCTGGGCCATCTCGAAGCGCCGGTACAGCACGATGGAGCCCAGCAGCGCGCTGAGGTACAGCAGGTAAGCCCACGGCGACTTGTACCACGGGGCCAGCACGTCGAAGGCCATCGTGGCGGGCCGTTGCGACCACGCGCCCTCGCCGTTGCTGGCCTTCACCTCCAGGGTGTAGTGGCCGGGCGGCAGGTTGGCAAAGCTGGCGGTGCGCTGGCCGGGGCCGGGGTCCACCCAGTCGTGGTTGTAGCCCAGCAGGCGATACAAGTAGCGGTTCTTCTGCGGATTAGCGAAGCTGAGGGCCACGAATTCAACCGAAAAATCGTTCTCCGCCGCCCGAATAGTCACCGTCTGGGGCTGCGACAGGGCTTTTTCGAGCAGCACGCGGCCGTTCAGCTTTTCGCCCACGCTCACCGGCCGGTTCATCACGCGCAGGCCCGTTAGCTGCACCACGGGGGGGTAGGGATTAGGCTGAATGGCCGAGGGCTGGAAGTAATTAATGCCATTGATGCCCCCGAAATATAGCGTGCCATCCTGGGCACGGGTGGCCGAGGCAATCTTAAATGAGTTGCTTTGCAGGCCATCGGCCACGCCGTAGCGCAGGTATTGGCGGGTGCCGGGCGAGTAGCGGTAGAGGCCGGTGCCGCCAATCCAGAGGTTGCCCGCATCGTCGGCCAGCAGGCTTTCTACATCGCTCTCCGGCAAGTATTTAGCTAGTGGCTGAATGATTTCCCGGCCCTGCGCGTCGGTGCCGAGCCGGTGCAGCCCGCCGCCGATGGTGCCAATCCAGAGCATGCCCTGCTCGCCCAGCAGCAGCGGCCACACGTAGTTCACGCGCAGGCCGTCTGCCCGGCCCGGCGCGTAGCGAAAATGCCGCAGCACGGCCAGCGAATCGGGGGTAGGGCGCAGTTTGAGCAGGCCCGCGTCGCGGGTGCTGGCCCACAGCACGTCGCGCCCGCGGTCGTAAAGCAAAAAGGTAAAATTGTTGCTGGGCAGGCGGCTGTTGCGCCGGTCCACGGTGCCCAGGTAGTGCCCGTCGGGACTGAAGCGCAGCAGGCCCGCCGAAAACGTGGCCACCCAGAGCGTGCCGCGGCCATCCTGGGCCAGGTGCTCGACGCTGGTGGTGCTGAGGTCGGGGCCGCCGGGCAGGCGCAGGAAGGTGGTCAGCTTTTCGCGGCCGCCGGTGCGCGTGAGGGCCACCAGGCCGTTGTTGCGGGTGCCAAACCACAGCGTGCCGTTGGCCGCCTGAAAGATGGTGGCCACGTCCACGCCCGGCGCCGCGTCGGCCTGCTGGCTGAGGTAGGTGCGGTAGGTGTGGCGCGCTAAGTCGTAGCTGCTCACCCCATTGCGAGTGCCAAACCACAGCAGCCCCGTGGCTTCCTCCTTATAAATGGTATTAATATAGTTATTGGAAAGGGCCGCCGGACCCGTAAGCTGCCGCCGCAGCCGCCCAAAGGCCTTCTGGCGCAGGTCCACCTTGTTGAGGCCGCCGGCCGAGGCGCAGAGCCACATTATCTGATTGCGGTCCTCAAAAAGCTGGTGCACCCGCTCCGAGTTAATGCTGTACGGCTCGCCATCCTGGGGCAGGAAGAGGGTAGGACGGGCCGCCTGCACGGGCGGGGCGCTGCCCGTCACGGTGCCGGCTTCCCACACGTAGAGGCCGTAGAGCGTGCCCGCCCACAGCCGGCCAAACGAGTCGAGCCGCAGCGATTGCAGCACGGGGCACTGCTGGGGCAGCGGGTGGGCGGCCAGCTCGCGCACGGTGCGGCGGTTGGCGGCGGCCACCCACAGCACCTGGCGGTCGGTGCCCACCCACAGGTCGCCGCGCCGGTCGAGGCACAGCGTCCGAATGGGGGTAGGAGTCAGCTCGGTAGCCTGGGTCTTGAACGTGCTTTCAGTGGAGCGAATCACTACCAGGCCGGCCTCCAGCGTGCCCACCCACACCTTGCCCTCGGCATCAATAACCAGGCTCGTGATGTGGGCCGACGCGGCCTGGCCGGCCACGGGCAGCGGCAGCTGGCGCAGGCTCCGCAACTGGCCCCGCGCATCGAAGGCCAGCACAAACAGGCCGTGCTGGGCCGTGCCCACCCACAGCCGGCCCTGGCCGTCGAAGGCCAGCGCGGCCACGTCGCTCTGGGCCAGCAGGCGCGCCGGGGCGCGGTCGGCGGCCGGCACCAAGTGCTCGTCGTAGCTCACGAACGCGTCGTGGCGGGCGTCGTAGAGGCTGAGGCCCGCGTGCTCGGCGCCCACCCACAGCCGGCCATCAGGCCCCACCAGCAGCACCTCAATGCGGTTGCCCGACAGGCCGTTGAGCGGGTTAACGGGCAGCGTATATTGCTTGAGGCCGTAGCCGTCGTAGCGGTTCAGGCCGCGGTTGGTGCCAATCCAGATGAAGCCGGCCGGGTCTTGCGCCACGGCCATCGCGTCGCTGTGCGACAGGCCCTGGTCCACGCCGATGTGCTCGAAGCGGAACTCGCTGGGCGCGGCGTCCTGGGCGCGAGCCAGCGGGGCCAGCAGCAGCAGCCACAGCCCGGCCGCCGCCCGCAAATAGCCGAAAAATGCCGTCACGGTAAAAATAAAAAAGGGTGGGGTAGGGAAGAAGCAACGCCGCCCAGCCTACAGCGTAGCCAGCCAGCACTCTAAGGTAAGCCGCTGGTAGTAGCAGCGCTACCCCCGCCGCCCGGCCGGGACCCGACGCGCCACTGTTTCGCGGGGACAGTCAATTTCGTCCCCCTTTTCAGCGAAAATACCCCCTCTCGCCGCTGAGAACGGCCGGTACTTTTGTCTGGTAAGGTGGCTGCGCTGGCGCGGCTGCTGGCCCCTGACTTAGCGGCTTCGCTACGCTCGCCCTCTTTTCTCCCATCCCAGCCATGCCCCTCGTGCGGTACCTTTTTCTTTTACTGCTGCTCGGCGGTCTGGGCCGGTGCCCGGCGCGGGCCCAGGCCCAGTCGGCCCCTACCCCCCGCCACACGTTCACCCTCGGCCAGCGCCAGTTTTTGCTCGATGGCAAGCCGCTGCAGCTCATCTCGGGCGAGCTGCACTACCCCCGCATTCCGCGCGAGGCCTGGCGCAGCCGCCTGAAAATGGCGAAGGCGATGGGGCTGAATACCATCGGCACCTACGTTTTCTGGAACACGCACGAGCCCCAGCCGGGCCAGTATGATTTCACGGGGAATAACGACGTGGCGGCCTTCGTGAAGATGGCCCAGGAAGAAGGGCTGTGGGTGATTTTGCGGCCCAGTCCCTACGTGTGCGCCGAGTGGGAATTTGGCGGCTACCCCTACTGGCTCCAGAACGTGCCCGGCCTGAAAGTGCGCAGCGACGAGCTGCAGTACATCGCCGCCTATCGGCGCTACCTGCTGGCCGTGGGCCGGCAGCTGGCCCCGCTGCAAGTCAACCACGGCGGCCCCATCTTGATGGTGCAGGTGGAGAACGAGTACGGCTCCTACGGCGCGGACAAAGCGTACTTAGCGGAGAACAAAAAGATGTTCGAGGAGGCCGGCTTCGATGGGCTGCTCTACACCTGCGACCCAGCCGCCGACGTGGCCAAGGGCCACCTGCCCGGCCTGTTGCCCGCCGTGAACGGCGTGGACAAGCCCGCCCGCATCCGCGAATTGGTGAACGCCAACCACGACGGGCACGGCCCCTACTTCGTGGCCGAATGGTACCCGGCCTGGTTCGACTGGTGGGGCACCAAGCACCACCGGGTGCCGGCCGAGAAGTACACTCCCAGCCTCGACTCGGTGCTGCGGGCAGGTATCTCGCTCAATATGTACATGTTTCACGGCGGCACCACGCGGGGCTTCATGAACGGGGCCAATTTCAAGGGCGACACCTCGCACTACGAGCCGCAGGTGAGCAGCTACGACTACGACGCGCCCCTCGACGAGGCCGGCAACCCCACGGCCAAATTCCGCGCCTTCCGCGAAGTGATTGCCAAATACCGGCCGGCCGGCGCGCCCGCCCTACCCCCCGTGCCCGCCGCCAAGCCTAGCGCCGCCCTGCCCACCGTGCAGCTCACGCGGGCCGTGCGCCTGCTCGACCGCCTACCCCCGCCCGTGGCCAGCGCCCGGCCGCTCACCTTCGAAGACCTCAAGCAGGCTTACGGCTTCGTGCTCTACCGCACCACCGTAGCCAATGCCCGCGCCGGCGAGCAGCTGCTGAAGCTGCGCGACCTGCGCGACTACGCCGTGGTGCTGGTGAACGGCCAGTGCGTGGGCACCCTCGACCGCCGCGAGCGCCAGGACAGTCTGCGGCTCAAGCTGCCCGCTGGCAAGGTGCAGCTGGATATTTTAGTGGAAAACCTCGGCCGCATCAACTTCGGCGAGTATATGCTTCAGAACACGAAGGGCATTACCAAAAGCGTGACGCTCGGCGGCAAGGAGCTGACGGGCTGGCAGCACTACGGCCTACCCTTCGCCCAGGCCCCGGCCGTGGCGGCCGGAGCCGCCGCGCCCACGGCGGGCAGCGGCCCGGCCCTGCGCACGGGCACCTTTACCCTCACTAGGCCCCTCGATTCGTACCTCGATATGCGGCAGTGGGGCAAGGGCGTGGTGTGGATAAATGGCCACAACCTGGGCCGCTACTGGGGCATCGGCCCGCAGCAGACCATCTACGTGCCGGCCGAGTGGCTGCGCAAGGGCCAGAACGAGGTGACAGTGCTGGAGCTACTCAAGCCCCGGCAGGCTACCCTCACCAGCCTCGACCACGCCATTCTCAACGAGCTGCGGCCCAGCGCGGCTATCTCGCTTAATGACTAATGCTATACAGTCAGCGTCGCCCTCCGCGTCAACCTAACCCCCTCTCCTGCGGAGAGGGGGGACTAGCCCTAGCTTAGTTTTATAGTGTAAATCAAGTAGTTAATCTAGAGCTAAAACTAGAAACTAGTTCCCCCTCTCCGCAGGAGAGGGGGCTAGGGGGTGAGGTTGACACGGAGGGCGACGCTGACTGCATAACATCGCTTAATGAGTAGCGCCGCTGCGAGCGACCACGCTGACGCTTAAAGTCTTTTGCCAGGGGTAGGGAGCCGGATTTTATCCCCCTTTTAGGCTAAAAAGGCCCCCATTTCCGGCCGGCCGGCCGGGTACTTTTACTTCCGGGTTTCCCGGCCCATCTTCTTGATTGCCAGGCGACAACTCTGCTGTTTTTTCTTCTTCCCACCCAAGCCGGCCGTAGCTGGCCCCTACCCCCCTTGCTTATGCAAGCCAAATCTTTACTCTTATGCGGAGCCTTACTGCCGCTGGCAGTGGCCGCCGCCCCGGCTGCGCCGGCAGTGGCGGCCCCTACCCCCCGCGCCGCGCGGCACGCCGCCGGCCCCATCACCGGCACCATCACGGACGAGAAGGGCCAGCCGCTGCCCGGCGTGACGATACTGATAAAGGGCACCGGAACCGGGGCCACCACCGACCAGGATGGCCACTTCACGCTGGGCCTGCCCAGCGGGCCGCCCACCGCTAGCACCCTGCTGGTCATCTCCTTCGTGGGCTTCGAGAAGCAGGAAGTGATGGTGACTGACGGGCAGGGTAGTATCAACATCAAGCTGCTGCCCAGCTCTCAGGCGCTGGATGAGGCCGTGGTTATCGGCTACGGCACCCAAGAAAAGCGCAACCTCACCAACGCCGTGACCACGGTGCAGGGCTCGGAGCTGGCGAAGCTGACGGTGAGCGACGTGGGCTCGGCCCTGCAGGGCAAGGCGGCGGGCGTGTCGGTGGTCAGCTCCGGCTCGGAGCCGGGCAGCCAGCCCCAGATTTTGATTCGCGGCATCTCGACCATCAACGGCAACAACCCGCTGTACGTGGTGGACGGCTTGCCAGTGAACGACATCAATTATTTGAACCCCAAAGATATAGCTAATTTGGTGGTACTCAAGGACGCCGCTTCGGCGGCTATCTACGGCTCGCGGGCGGCCAACGGGGTCATTTTGATTACGACCAAGGCCGGGTCGTCGGGCGTGCCCGTGATTACGGTGGATGCCACCACTGGTATCTCAAACCCCACGCGGATACCCAACATGGCCTCGGCCAGCGAATACGCCAACATTATGAACACCGCGGCGGCCAACTCGGGCTTGCCCGCCGTGTATGCCAACCCCAATCAGTTTACCCAAACCACCGACTGGTGGAAGGAGATTTCGCAGCCGGGCCTCACCCAGAACTACGCCGTGGGCCTCTCGGGCGGCAGCGACAAGGTGACGTACTCCACGGGCGTGAGCTATTATAAGGAGCGCGGCCTGGTGCGCGGCTCCGACTTCGACCGCTTCGTGCTGCGCCTCAAAACGCAGTACCAGGCCGCCAAGCACCTGCGGGTAGGCCAGGATTTGAACCTCTCCATGACCAACCAGCACTACCAGAACAGCGGCTCGCTGTTTCGGGATGCTTATAACGACGACCCCATCACGTCGGCCAGGATGGACCGCAACTCGGGCAACCTCTACGATAACTACGGGGCTTCGCCCACCGACATCAACAACCCGCTGGCCGTGGTGGAGCGCAACGACGACCGCCGCAACCAGTACTACTTCGTGGGCAGCGTGTTTGCCAACTACGAGATTGTGCCCGGCCTGCTGCTGGAAACGCGCTTCGGCACCAACACCAACTTTTACCAGCGCAACTCCTTCTCGCCCAACTACCAGATTGACGCCAACGAGCGCAACCCGCTCAACTCGGTGACCCAGGAAAGCAACACGAATATTTACTGGAACAACACCAACACGCTTACTTACAACCACGCTTTCGGCGACCATCACCTCACGGCCCTGGCCGCCGTGACGATGGAGAAGTTCGACAACCGCACCGAGTCGGCCTCGGGCCAGGCCATTCCTAGCAACGACCCCAGCCTGCGCTACCTCGACGCGGCCACGGCCAACTACAACGCCGGCGGCAACCGCTACGTCAACACCATTGCCTCGCTCATCGGGCGCATCAACTACGACTACAAGGGCAAGTACCTGCTGGCGGCCAGCGTGCGCCGCGACGCGGCCTCGGTATTTCCCGAAAACAACCGCTGGGGCACGTTCCCCTCGCTGTCGGCGGGTTAGCTGGTTTCGGAAGAAGAATTTCTGAAAAACCAGAATATTCTGAACTTCCTGAAGGTGCGCGCCAGCGTGGGCCGGGTAGGCAACCAGAACATCCCGAACACGGCCTACATCGGCACGCTGGGCAAGACCTACTACGTAACCGGCGCTGACCGCACGAACCAGCTGGCGGTGGTGCTCAACAACGTGCCCAATGTCAATGTGAAATGGGAAACAGTGGAGGACTACGACCTGGGCACGGACCTCGGCTTTTTGAATAACAAGCTGACGGCCACCTTCGACTTCTTCCGGCGCAACACCTACGACATGCTCATGGCGCAGTCCATCCCCGGCAGCGCGGGCTACGGCTACAACAGCCCCATCACCAACGTGGGCAGCATGCACAGCCAGGGCTTCGACTTCTCGGTGGGCTACGCCCAGAACTCGGGTAAGTTCACCTACGGCATCAGCGCGAACGCGACCCGCGCCATCAGCCGCATCGACCAGCTGGCCAACGGGCAGGCCATCTACTCGGGCAATACGCCCATCTTCGGGCGGCCCAGCAAAACTGAGGAGGGCGGCTACGTAGGCGCTTTCTACGGCTACCAGAACCTGGGCGTATTCCAGAACCAGGGCGATATTGACAACTACAAGTCGGCCAACGGCACCCTGATTCAGCCCAATGCCAAGCCCGGCGACTTCCGCTTCGCGGACCTCAACGGCGACGGCGTGATTGATTCCAACGACCAGAAGTACATCGGCAACCCGCAACCCAAGCTGACCTTCGGCCTGAACCTGACGGCCGCCTACGCCGGCTTCGACCTGCAAGCTTCCCTGGTGGGGAGCCTCGGCAACGACCTGGTGAACGCCAACAAAGGCTGGTGGTATTCGGGCAGCTACAACTACAACAAGATTGCCGGCCTGGAAAACGTGGCCTGGCACGGCGAAGGCACCTCCAACTCGGTGCCGCGCATCACGGCCAACGACAACAACCAAAACCTGACCCGCTTCAGCAACTTCTACGTGGAGAATGGCTCGTACGCCCGCCTGCGTAACCTCCAGCTGGGCTACACCTTCCGCAAGGAATGGCTGAGCTACGTGCGCATGAGCAACCTGCGCATCTACGTGAGCGCCCAGAACCTGCTGACCTTCACCAAGTACACCGGCACCGACCCCGAGGTGGGCTACGGCCGCTCCTACACCGATGCCTCCTCGGCCCTCAACAAGGGCGTGGACCTGGGCAACTACCCCACCGCCCGCACCTACCTGGCCGGCCTCAACATCGCTTTCTAGCCTATCCCACCCATCACTATCATGAAAAAGTACTGCCTCTATCTGACCCTGACCCTGGGCCTGAGCCTGCAAAGCTGCAAGGATTTTCTGACCCAACTACCCAACGGCCAGCAGACTACCGCTAATTTTTATACCAACGCCGACCAGTGCAAAGCTGCCGTCATGGGCTGCTACTCGCTCTCGGACCAGAGCGACTGGTGGATGATTGACCGCTCGCGGATGTTCGGGGATGTCGGCTCGGATGATGCCTGGAAGGGCAACTCCATCGCCGGCGACCAGCACGAGCTGGGCGACTTCTCCCGCTTCTTCTGGCTGCCTAATAACGAGTGGTTCGACAACCGCTACACCTTTATTTTTCAGGCCATTGGCAACTGCAACTCGGCATTGGTAGGCATTGGCGGCGCCAACATCGACGCCACGCTGAAGCAGCAGCTGCTGGGCGAGCTGAAGTTTATCCGGGCCTACAACTACTTCGAGCTGGTGAAGGGCTACGGCGGCGTGCCGCTGGTGCTGACCCCGATAGCGCCGAGCGATGCGGTGTCGCAGCCGCGGGCTTCAACGGCCGACTGCTACGCCCAGATTATCAAAGACTTGCAGGATGCTGCCGCCGCGCTGCCCGAGCGAAGCGCGCAGGCCAGCACCGACCTGGGCCGGGCCACCAAGGGCTCAGCCAATGCCTACCTGGCCAAAGCCTACCTCTACACCGAGCAATGGATGCTCTGCCAGCAGGCCGCCGAAACGGTGATGAATTCCGGCCAGTACAGCCTGGGCGATTTCGACAAGGTGTGGAACGTAAACAACCCGAACGGGGTAGAGTCCATTTTTGAAATCAACTACAACGCCGACCAGACCTTTGCCCTGGGCACCGCGCTCACGGTGGTGATGCGCAGCCGCGCCGACAACGGCTGGGGCTTTGACACGCCCAGCAGCAACCTGGAAAACGCCTTCAAGCAGGAAAATGACCCCCGCCTGAAGTGGACCATTATCAAGCAGGGCGACAACGTGGGGCCGAAAACGCCTTCGTTTGACTACTCGAACTACGATACCGACCTGGCGCAAAACGAGTCGGGCCGCATCAGCCGCAAGATGTTCGTGCAACTAGCCGACCGCCCCGCCAACGAGGAAAACCACTCGCCCCTCAACCGCATCGAGCTGCGCTACGCCGACCTGCTGCTAATGCACGCCGAGGCGTCGTCGAAGCTCGGGCAGGATGCCAAAGCCCTGTCGTCGCTGAACCTGGTGCGCGCCCGCGCCAACCGCCTGCAGCCCGGCACGGTGCTGCCCCGCACCTCCAGCGGCCCGGCCCTGCTCAGCCAAATTTGGCTGGAGCGCCGCCTGGAACTGGCAATGGAAGGCCACCGCTACTACGACCTGGTGCGCCAGCACCGCCTGGTGCCAGTGATTCAGGCTTTCAACACCAGCCAGGCCACCAGCACCGACCCCTACGACAAGGGCAAGGTGAAGGACCAGATTTCGGATAAGAACAACCTCTTCCCGATTCCGACCCCGCAGCTTCAGCTCTCGAACGGAGCTATCGCGCAGAATCCGGGGTATTAGAAAAGGGGCAACCAGCAACGAAGTCCGGGGGGGTAGGCGTAGCCTTACCGCCCCGGACTTCGCTTAGTAAGAGGGGGGTAGGAAATTATGGCTAGACTAATGCACCTATTTGTAGTTCAACGCACTGCTTTACTCACGCTGCTGGTGGCTGCCTCGCTGGCCCGCGCGCAAACCGCGCCTACCCCCGTGGTCGTGCGCATTGACCCCACCCGACCTCAGCAGACCATCGCCAACTTCGCGGCTTCCGATGCCTGGGCAGCGCAGTTTGTGGGCCAGTGGCCCGCGGCCAAGCGCGACGCCATTGCCGACTTGCTATTCAGCACTGCGGCCGGGCCGGGCGGGCAGCCCCAGGGAATTGGCCTTTCCATGTGGCGCTTCAACCTGGGGGCGGGCAGCGCCGAGCAGGGCGCGGGTAGCGGCATCAAGGACGAGTGGCGGCGGGCCGAGTCGTTTATGAAGCCCGACGGCAGCTATGACTTTACCCGACTGGCCGGGCAGCGGTGGTTTTTGCAGGCCGCGCAGCGGCGGGGCGTGCGGCAGTTTCTGGGCTTTCTCAACAGCCCGCCCGTGTCGCTGACCATCAACGGCAAAGCCCACGCCGACAAGGACCAGACCAACCTGGACCCGGCCAACTACGCGGCCCTGGGCACCTACTGCGCCACGGTAGTAGCCGGCGTGCGGCAGGCCACCGGCATCACCTTCGACTACCTCAGCCCCGTCAACGAGCCGCAGTGGGACTGGAGCGGCGACGGCCAGGAGGGCAGCCCTTTTCGCAACGCCGAACTGGCCGGGGTAGCCAGGGCCTTGAGCGCCGCCTTGGTGGCGAAAAAGCTGCCTACCCAGGTGTTAGTGACGGAAGCCGGCAAGCTTACGTATCTCACCGAAACGGCCGACAAGCCTGGGCGGGGCGACCAGCTGGGCGCGTTCTTCGGCAATAAAGTGGCCCCGACCTACCTCGGCAGCACGCCGCAAGTGGCACCAATCATCGCCGGGCACAGCTACTTCACCACCTCGCCTGCCGCGCTGGCGGTGGCCGTGCGCCGGCAGCTGGCGGCGCGGGTGGCGGCCGTGCCGGGCCTCACCTACTGGCAGAGCGAGTACTGCATTCTGGGCGGTAACGAGGGCGAAATCAACGGTGGTCCGCGCGATTTGGGCATGGCCCCGGCCCTGTACCTGGCCCGCGTTATCCACGCCGACCTGGCCGTGGGCAACGCGGCGGCCTGGCAGTGGTGGCTGGCCATTTCGCCCTACGATTATAAAGACGGCCTCGTGTACGTGGACCAGAATAAGACCGACGGCAACTACTACCCCAGCAAAATGCTCTGGGCGCTGGGCAACTACAGCCGCTTCGTGCGGCCGGGGGCCGTGCGCCTCACCGCCGCCCTGGCCGACTCGGCCGGCGGCAACCAGCCGCTAGTATCGGCCTACCGCAGCCCCAATGGCAAGCAGCTGATAACCATTGTGGTGAACGACCACGACGCGCCCGCCAGCGTGCGCCTGGAGCTGGCCGGCCGGCAGCGGCTGGGGGCCGGCCGGGCATACATCACGTCGGCAATGGCCAGCCTGCAGCCAGGGCCGGCGTTGGCTGCTGGTCAGCCGTTGGTCGTGGCCCCACGCTCCATTACTACCTTGGTGAGCGAGCTGCGCTAAGCCGGGGCAACATGCTGGCCGTGAATATTTTGAAAGGATGTCGGCGGCCTGCAAGTGCAGCGCACGGGCGACAAGCTGACCTTCGTGGCCGGCGAGGTGAGCGGCGAGTTCAACACCGCCCAGGGCCACTTCAGCAGCTACCGCCTGCGCAACGAGCCGGTAATCAGCCAGTATCCCGAGCCGTACTTCTGGCGCGCGCCCACCGACAATGACTTTGGCAACCAGATGCCCCAGCGGCTGGGCGCGTGGCGCACGGCCCACGCCCAGCGCCAGGTGCAGCGCGTGGCCGTGCGCGCGCAGTCGGCCGCCGGCCTACCCATCACGGTCGAGTACCTGCTCACCAGCCTCGGCGTGCCCTACACCGTGAGCTACCTCATCGCCCCCGACGGCGCGGTGCAAGTCACGGCCGCCCTCGATATGCGCGGTAAAGAACTGCCCGAGCTGCCCCGTTTCGGCATGCGCCTCGAGCTGCCCGGCCGCTTCGACCAGCTGAGCTACTATGGCCGCGGCCCCCTCGAAAATTACAGCGACCGCCACACCGCCGCCTTCCTGGGCCAGTACCGCGACACCGTGCGCCACCAGTTTGCCAACACCTACATCCGGCCCCAGGAGGGCGGCTACCACACCGATACGCGCTGGCTCACGCTCACCACGCCCACCGGCCAGGGCCTGCGCGTGGAAGGCGCTCAGCCACTGAGCTTCAGCGCCCTCGACGTGCCCACCGAGGGGCTGGACCCAGGCCTCACCAAGAAGCAGCAGCACACCAGCGACGTGCGCCACCACCACGACCGCGTGTACCTGAGCGTGGACCTGGCCCAGCGCGGCGTGGGCGGCGACAACAGTTGGGGCGCCCTGCCCCACGACCAGTACCGCCTGCTGGCCAAGCAGTACAGCTACAGCTATACCTTGCGGCTGGTTGATGGAAAGACCATGCAGCCGTAGAGCCGCTATCTTGAGACTTACCCAAAAGCCATCTGTCATTGCGAGCGAAGCGCGGCAATCGCATCCGAACGACACCCACGCCAGTCGTTCCGCCATCGTTCTGGTGCGATTGCCGCGCTTCGCTCGCAGTGACAGATGGCTTTTGGGTAAGTAAAATATCTTTTAACAACGTGTTGTTCTACAGAGCTTAAAAAAGTATTGTATGCCTGTGAATCAGTCTGTAAAACTGCTGCTGGCCACGGCCGGCTACCTGGCTGGGCAGCCAGCCTGGGCGCAGCGCACCGCCGTGGCGCCGCTCGCGCCCCTACCCCCGGTAGTGCGGCCGATGTCATCCACTGCGCAATTATTGGGAGTGCCGGTCGATACCCAACTCCCACGCGAGGCGCGGACAACTATGTTCCAGGAACGCCTGACCGCCCGGCACTCTTCACCAGAACCCATCTACCTGCTAAGCTCTCATTTTATTATCAGTGAACTGGTCAGCATCAACCCGCGGGATATTGCTGATATACATGTGTATAGAGGGGCTAATGCGCCCGCGCAGTGGCGGAGCCTGACCGAACACGGCCTTATCGACATTACCCTCAAGCCCGGTGTCAAGCTAAAGCTTAAAAGCGAGTCGCTGGCCGCCATTCGCCGGCAAGCCAAGGTATCCGGCGCGGTTAGTTTTCAGCTGAATGGCCTGCGTCTGGAGGACCCCTCACTGCGGATAGGCGCGGCCATAGCGGGGCTCGACGTGTTGCACAGCGACGGGGCAACAGTCATTAATATCCGCTTAGCGCCACCTGAGCCATCGCCGCCCCGCCACGACCCACCCGGCACCATCTATATCCGCGGCGTGGCTAGCCGGTAACTTATATAAGATAATACTTGTTACTCGTGCCGTTCGATTGCTGGTAATTAAGCTGTTAGCGAGTGCGCTAAGTGCCCACGGCCAAGCCGTAGTGGGCCTGGGCTGTGCTCGCAATAATGTGAGCGGAGCGGGCTTTCGCAAAAACCCGGTCGTGACCCAGGGCCTCGGTGGCGCAATGCGCTGACCTGAAGCAGAATAGCTAGCGGCTGAGCGACCTCAGCCCTACCCCCCTCGGCAGCTGGGAGCCCAGCTACGACACCGAGCGCTGGCGGCAGGTGGGCATCCTCAGCCTATTCGTGCAGCGCACGGGCCAGGGCGACGGTGAAACCCTCGAAGCGGTGCCGCCGCAGCCGGTTTCCATCCTCGACTGGCAGCCGGCGGCTCCCAAAGCCAGGTAAGATTAGGCTAAGTTTCGACGCAAAAACGCCCCTTTCAACGAGTTGTGAAAGGGGCGTTTTTTAATTGGGTTGCCTTCGGGAGGCGGTCGTTGTCCGACCAGGGCTCGAACCTGGACTCTCCTGAATCAAAATCAGACGTGTTGCCAGTTACACCATCGGACAATTTCCCGGTGGGCGGTGTGCCGTTCGGGGCTGCAAAGGTACTAAAAGAATGATACGAGGCAAGCGGACCGATAATTTTTTTTGAAAAAAGTGTCGGGGCTGAAACCAGTTGCTCTCGGCCGTGCGGGCGGGGGTAGGGGCCAGATTCACCTTAGCTACAGCTTTGAAAAGCCCGGTCTGAGGCGTACTTTTGCACCCTCAAAAGATAGTAACTTAGTAAAACCCAGTAAAAACCAAGCAAATGGCGAATTCGGGCAAAATCACCCAGGTTATCGGCCCCGTGGTGGACGTGAGCTTCGCGGGCGAAGGCGACCTCCCCAACATCTTCGACGCCCTGGAGGTAACCAAGGAAAACGGCCAGGTAGTGGTGCTGGAGTGCCAGCAGCACCTGGGCGAAGACCGGGTGCGCACCATCGCGATGGACTCGACCGAGGGCATGACCCGTGGGGCCGAAGTGCGTAACCTGGGCCGCCCCATCACGATGCCCACCGGCGACGGCGTGAAAGGCCGCCTGTTCAACGTTATTGGTGAGGCGATTGACGGTATTCCGCAGCCCAAAAGCGCTGGTGGCCTCTCCATTCACCGCCACGCCCCGGCGTTTGAAGAATTGGCTACTTCGTCGGAAGTATTCTTCACCGGCATCAAGGTAATCGACCTGCTCGCTCCGTATGTAAAGGGTGGTAAGATTGGCCTGTTTGGCGGGGCCGGCGTGGGCAAAACCGTTCTCATTCAGGAGCTTATCAACAACGTAGCCAAGGCGTATTCGGGCCTGTCGGTGTTTGCGGGGGTAGGCGAGCGCACCCGCGAGGGCAACGACCTGCTGCGTGAATTCATCGAAGCCAACATCATCCGCTACGGCGAGGCCTTCAAGCACTCGATGGAAGAGGGCGGCTGGGACCTAAGCAAAGTGGACATGGCCGAGATGGAAAAGTCGCAGGCTACCCTCGTGTTTGGCCAGATGAACGAGCCGCCCGGAGCCCGCGCCCGCGTGGCGCTGTCGGGCCTGACTATCGCCGAAAGCTTCCGCGATGGCGACGGCACCGGGGCCGGCCGCGATATTCTGTTCTTTATCGACAACATTTTCCGCTTCACGCAGGCGGGTTCGGAAGTATCGGCGCTGCTGGGCCGGATGCCGTCGGCCGTGGGCTACCAGCCTACGCTGGCCACCGAAATGGGCTCGATGCAGGAGCGCATTACCTCGACCAAGCGCGGCTCAATTACCTCGGTGCAAGCCGTGTACGTGCCCGCCGACGACCTGACCGACCCGGCCCCGGCCAACACGTTTGCCCACCTGGATGCCACTACGGTACTGAGCCGCAAAATTGCTGAGCTGGGTATCTACCCCGCCGTGGACCCGCTCGACTCGACTTCGCGCATCCTGGATGCGACCATCCTCGGCGCTGAGCACTACAACACCGCCCAGCGCGTGAAGGAGATTTTGCAGCGCTACAAAGAGCTGCAAGACATTATCGCCATTCTGGGTATGGACGAGCTTTCGGAAGAGGACAAGCAGACCGTGAACCGCGCCCGCCGCGTGCAGCGCTTCCTGTCGCAGCCCTTCTTCGTGGCCGAGCAGTTCACCGGCCTCAAAGGCGTGCTCGTTGACATCAAGGACACCATCCGCGGCTTCAACGAAATCATCGACGGCAAGTATGACCACCTGCCCGAGTCGGCCTTCAACCTGGTTGGCAACATCGAAGATGCCGTAGCCAAGGGCGAACGCCTGATGGCAGAAGCCAAATAAGTTGAGAGTTGAGAGTTAAGAGTTAAGAGTTGTTGTTCAGCTTTTAACTCTTAACTCTCAACTCTTAACTCTTAACTTAAAAGAGTTATGCATTTAGAAATCATCACCCCCGACCGGAAAGTATATGAGGGCGAGGTAACCGCGGTGCGGTTTCCGGGCACCGATGGCTCGTTTGAGGTGCTTAATAACCACGCGCCGCTGATTGCAGCGCTGCGTGAGGGCGACGTGACGGTGACGGGCGCGGGCGGCGGCACGTTTCACATCAGCGGCGGCATCGTGGAGGTGCTGCGCAATCAAGTGACTGTGCTGGCTGAGTCGGCTTCGGCCTAACGCTTAATGCAGTGGCATACGGAAGCGCCCGCGCTGGCTTTGGCCGGCGCGGGCGCTTTTTTGTGGCGAGTTAGGTGAAAATTGGCTGAGTGCGGCTATATCTTGGAGTGCCGGGCGCACTAGTTGGGCCAGGTATTTACACGTTTAAACCACCCGCGTTATGCGCTTTTTTACCTTGGGCTGGCTGTGGCTGGCAGTTGGACTGTTGAGTTTTGGGCCGGGGCCGGGCTTTTGGACCCGCTACCAGGCGCTGATGCGCCAAAACAAAGTCAAAGAGGCCAGGGCCGTGGTGGCGCAGTGGGAAAAAGCCCAGCCGCAGGACCCTGATGTGTACGTGGCGAAGTTTAACCTTATTCTGAGCGACGCGCAGGCGCTGGTTGTTTCGACCGGCAAGCCAGCTGCTGGGGGAGATTATGTCAGCATCAACGACCCCAAAACCGACAAAGCAGTTGGCAGTATTGGGGAAGGCGGCTACAACCCTTTGAAGGTGCAGGAAGCGATAGCGGTGCTGCGCAAGGGCCTGGCGTTGGCACCCGACCGGCTTGATATCCGGTTTGGGTTGGCAAAGGCGGCCGAATTTATGGACGACGCGCCGCAGCAGTACCAGATTCTGAGTGCGGCGCTGGCGTGGCGGCAATCGGCCGCTGGCAAGCCCTGGCGCTGGCGCGCTGGTGGCCCGCTGCCAGCACCGGAAGACGCTTTTGTGGCGAGCAGTATAGAAGAATATATGGTGCCTTATTGGCAGCGTGGCACCGCCGAAAGCGGCCAAAGCGCTTTGGCGCTGGCTGAGCTGCTGCTGAAATATTATTCGCAAAGCTCATTGGGCTATTTCAACAAGGGCAATTATTACGCTTTCGCTAAGAACGACGCGGAAGCGTATAGGTGGTACGCGCAGGCCGATAAACTGAATCCTGCTGACCCGCAAAACATCAATAATCTGCTGATTATCAGTCTTAGTCTCAAGAACAAAGCCGCCGCCCAAGGTTACCTGGCCCGCCTCTGCAAGTACCCCGATTTTCAAAAGGACTGCCAGCAGCACACCGACGAATTAAAGAAACTGTAACTACTACCCGCTACCCGCCGCGCTATGCCGCAAACTTCTGAAACCAATATTTATTCGCCCCACCAGCGCTTTGTGCTGCTCATCGTTACGCTGGTGATGCTGGGCGCGCTGGCCTTGTTTGGGCTGCTGCAATACCTGACGGCCTTTCTGGGCGCGGGCATTTTATATGTGGTGCTGCGGCCGTGGTTTACGGCGCTGGTGCATCGGCACCACTGGAACCGCACCTTCGTGACGGTGCTGCTGCTGGTGTTCGCGGTGGTGGTGCTGGTGATTCCGTTTTTCGCCCTGTCGTCGCTGCTCATCGACCGCGTGACCGAGCTGGCCAGGCACCCCGACCAGCTGCTGGCCGCCGCGCAGGGCGTGGAGCGCAAAGTGGGAATGCAGGTGACGCAGCAGGACCAGGTGCGCCAACTGCTGCAACAAGGCGCGGCCCGCGTGAGCCAGTGGCTGCCCACGCTGGCCAGCAGCGTGCTCAACGTCATCGTCATCGTGGGCCTCATGCTGTTCACGCTCTACTATCTCTTCACGCAGGAAGAAGCCTTTTTGGCCGGGCTGCACCGCTACCTGCCCTTCCGCGAAAAGACGATGGAAGAGCTGAGCGAGTCGCTGCGCAACAACGTGAATGCCAACGTGCTGGGCTCGGGCCTGGTGGCGCTGGTGCAGGGCCTGCTCACGGGCGCGACGCTCTGGATATTCGGGGTTCCTACCCCCCTGTTCTGGACGGTTATCGCTTTTTTCGTGGCCTTTATTCCGGTGCTGGGCACGCCGCTGGTGTGGGGGCCGGCGGCCATCTACCAGTTCACGCAGGGCCACCCCGGCCAGGCCATTGGTATTGTGCTAGTTGGCAGCGTCATTATTATCAATATTGACAACCTGCTGCGCATCTGGCTGGCCAAATATATGGGCAATATTCACCCTTGGGTAACGCTGGTGGGCCTCACGCTGGGCGTCGAGATTTTTGGCATCGTGGGCCTGGTCATCGGGCCGCTGCTGCTGTCCTATCTCATTGTGCTGATGCAGGTGTTTGCCCGCGAAAACGCGGCCCTGCGCCACTTGCTGCCCGAGGGCGCGGTAGCCAAAGCTGAGCGCGACATGGAGGTGGAAACGCGGATAAAAGAGGCCGCCAGCGAGGTGCGGCGCACCCAGTAGGGTCGCGGCATCAACGGCCCCGGCGCTACCTTCGCCTGCTATATGGACCTGACCTCAATTCACCCCAAAGTCACCCCGATTTACCAGACCTCGGTTTTCAAGTTTGGCTCCCTGGCCGAGCTGGAAACCTACTATACTACCCCCGACCACGGCGGCATGTATGGCTACTCGCGCTCCGAGCACCCCAACTCCGACGAGTTGGTGGCCGAGGTGGCCAAGCTCGAAGGCGCGGCCGGCGGGGGGGTAGCAACCGGCGCGGGCCTGGCCGGCCTGCTGGCCGCCGTGCTGGCCACCTGCCAGGCCGGCGACCATGTGCTGTGCCCCGCCGAGCTCTACGGCGGCTCGGTGGTGCTGCTCTCGAATGAGCTGGCCCGCCTGGGCATCGAAACGAGCTACGTGCCGCTGGCCGACCTATACGACGTGGCCCGCCACCGCCGGCCGAACACCAAACTGGTGCTGGCCGAAGTGCTCAGCAACCCGCTGCTGGTGGTGCTCGACGGCCCGCGCCTGGCCCAGGCCTGCCAGGCCGAAGGCATTTTGCTGCTGATTGACAGCTCGTTCACCTCCCCCATTTTAACGCAGCCGCTGAGCTGGGGAGCCGATATGGTGTGGCACTCGGCCACCAAATACCTGGCCGGACACTCCGACGTGACGGCCGGCGTGGTGGTGGCCCGCGACCCGGCCATCGGCAAGCGCCTGCGCCAAGTAGCTACCAACCTCGGCCTCATGCTGGCCCCGCTCGACAGCTGGCTGGCCGTGCGCGGCCTCAAAACCCTGCGCCTGCGCATGCGCCAGCACTCCGAAAACGCCATGACGCTGGCCCGGTTCCTGGCCGACAGCCCGGCCGTGGCCCAGGTATTCTATCCTGGTCTGGAGAATCATCCTGGCCACGACCTGGCCGCGCACCAGCTGCTGGGCGGTCTCTACGGCGGTATGATGTCCATTCGGCTAGCCGACGACTCGGCGGCGGCCGTCGATGCGTTCATCCAAAAAACCAAGCTCTTCCCGCTGGCCCCGTCGCTGGCGGGCGTGCAGTCGTCGTGCTCCTACCCGGCGGCTACTTCGCACCGGGCCCTCACACCGGCCCAGCGCGCGGCGCTGGGCATCACGCCCGGCGTACTGCGCCTGAGCGTGGGCATTGAGGAAGTAGCCGACCTGCTCGTTGATTTGGAGCACGCGCTGGGCGAAGGCGAAGGCAGTCACTAAGCACCCGGCTTTTTTGCGGAATTTATACGCATTGCGGTAGGGTGCGGGGCTTGCCCCCGCCCGTCGTTGAACAAAACCAATGCGAGTCGTTCAACGACGGGCGGGGACAAGCCCCGCACCCTACTTCTTGTTCGCAAGCTGGGTTGAAGGCGATTAAAGAGCGCTCATAAATAGCATATTCCGTAGGTTTTATAACGCGTGAACAGTACCTTTCGCACGCGTTATGAATAACCCGCCCATCTATGTTGAAGCCCGTATCCGGTGCCCGCTGGAGGCCCTGTGGCAGCACACCCAGCAGCCCGAGCTGCACCAGCAATGGGACCTGCGCTTCACCGAAATAACTTACCTGCCCCGGCCCTCGGAGGCCGCGCCGCAACAGTTTCTGTACGCTACGCGCATCGGCTTCGGGCTAGGCGTGGCGGGTAGGGGCGAGAGCCTGGGCACCCGCGAGAAGAACGGCGAGCGCACCTCCATCCTCAAGTTTTGGTCTGATGAATGGGTGTCGCTCATTCGCGAGGGCGCCGGCTTCTGGAAATACGTGCCGACCGACGACGGCCTGCGGTTTTTCACGAAATATGATTATCAGACGCGCTTCGGGGGGCTAGGGCAGTGGCTCGACCGGCTGGCATTTCGGCCGCTCATCGGCTGGGCCACGGCCTGGAGCTTCGATTGCCTGCGGCTGTGGCTCGAAACCGGCCAGCGCCCTGCCATCTCGCGCCGGCTGGCCCTGGCCGACTGGCTCACGCGGGCCACGCTAGGCGCGGTGTGGGTGTATCAGGGCGTGGTGCCCAAGCTGCTTTTTCCCGACACCGGCGAGCTGCGCATCTTGCAGGGCGTGGGCTTTTCGGCCGGCGCGGCGCACCGCGTGGCGGCGGGGGTAGGGGTGGGCGAAATCCTGTTTGGCCTGCTGTTCTGGCTGTTGCCCGCGCGGCGGCTGCGGCCGGTGTACTGGCTGCACCTCATGGGCCTGCTGGTGCTGGGCGCGGGCGCGCTGTTCAGCCAGCCGGCCGTGTTCGTGGCCCCCTTCAACCCGCTCACTCTCAACGCGTCCCTGATGGCGATGGCCGCCGTGCGTCTGCTGCTCCCCGACGACCTGCTACCCCGCGCCGCCCGCTGCCTGCGCCGCCCGCCTGCGGTAGAACGCACGGCCGCCCCGCCGCGCCCCACGCCGCAAGTGGCCTAAAACCTTGTTCCCTGCTCCTTGCTAACTGTTCATTACCAATGCCTTCCATCTACCAACAGCAGTTGGGTGCCGATTTTCAAAAGCTGCACCCGCGTATTCAGGAGCGACTGGCCTTTAGCAGCCACGACAACCGGGCTTTCGTGGGCGAAGGCACGATGGAGCGGGTCTGGCACGGGCCGTTTTACACGCAGCCGTTTTTGCGCATCGGGCTGCTGCGCAACATTATGTTTCCCGATGCCGGCCGCAACGTGCCGTTTCGCATCGAAAACTACGCCTACCGCGACCCGCTGGGCCGCGAAACCGTGACCTGGATTCGGCGCTTCACCTTCCCGCGCCACGTGCGCTGCTTCGACGCCACCATGATTCGCAGCGTCGAGCGCGACCGCATCGTGGATTACCTGGGCACGCATCAGCACCTGGCCGTGGATATTGACCTGGCCGTGACCGCGCGCGGCGGCCTGCGCCTGCGCTCGGGCGAGCAGCGCTTTTACGAGGGTCGCTTCACGTTCAAATTTCCGATGCTGCTCTCGGGCCTGGCCGACGTGGAGGAATGGTACGACGACGCGGCCGGCTGCTACCGCATTCAGGTGGAGGTGCGCAACAAGCTGTTTGGCAAGCTCTTCGGCTACCACGGCTCCTTCCAGCCCGCGTGGCGCGAGGTAATGCCCGAGGCCATTCCGACTTACGCCCTGCCCGTGCGTCATGAAGGCCGGGAATAGGGGTAGGGGGTAGGGAGGGTGCAAGAAGCAATCAGCTGATTATAAAATTACCAGAACGTCATTCCGAGCTTGCCGAGGAATCTCGCTCGGGCCGTCCGGGCCTCGTTCAACGAACCGAGCGAGATTCCTCGGCAAGCTCGGAATGACGTTCTGGTAATTTCTCTACTTTCTAAACAGCATCAGTTGTCAGAAAAGCCAATTCTCACTTCAATAAGCTATGAATCTCCAACTTACTTCGGCCCAGCGCCGCGTCGAGCTGGCCCGGCCCTGGGTGCTGCTGGCTGGCTACCTTGGGCTGGCGCTGGCCGGCTGGTGGTGGCTGGCCGTGCCGCTGGCGGTGGTGATGTGCCTGGCCGCCTTCGTGCAGATGCACGACGCCATGCACAACTCGCTGGGCCTGAGTAAAATGGCCAATAAGCGCGTGCTCACCCTCAGTGGCCTGCTCATTCTGAAAAGCGGCCACGGCCTGCAAGTGACCCACCTGCGCCACCACGGCCGCTGCCTCACCGAGGCCGACCCCGAGGGCGCGCCCGCCACCTGGAGCTTCGGCCGGGTGCTGTGGCAAGGTCCCTGGCACACGCTGATGCTGCGGCGCGAATCATTGCGCATCGCGCCCAATACCCGGCATATTCAGCTGCTCGAAACCGGCCTCACGCTGGCGCTGCTGGTGGGTTTTGGGGCACTGTACTTTCTTACTGGTTCGCTGGTAGGGCTGGTGTACTGGGGCGTGGCGTTTTTTATGAGCGCGACTATGCCCATCTGGGCTTCTTACGTGCCGCACCACGTGTCGGCGCGCAACCCGGCGGCGCGCGCCGCCGGCGCGCTGGCCCAGGCCTGGACGCCCATCACGGCCTCGTTTGCCTTCCACCACCTGCACCACCACTACCCGCGCGTGCCCACTGCGCTGCTCTCCCGCGCCGCCGCCGAGCTGCCCCCGCCGCCCGAAGAAGCGCACCATCACTAGGCGCGCAGCGGCCGGCGTGCCGACCTTTGCCCCCATGCACACGCTTGAAGAACTACGCGCCGGTAAGCTGGCGGGCCTGCGCCGCCTCAGCCTGGCCGCGGACCTCACCGAATTTCCCGAGGAGATATTTGGCCTGGCCGATACGCTCGAAATCCTCGATTTATCGGGCAACCGGCTTTCGTCCCTACCCCCCGATTTTTATCGGCTGCACCGGCTGCGCATTCTGTTTTGCGCTGATAATCAGTTCACCGCCGTGCCCGAGGTACTGGGCCAGTGTCCGCAGTTGAGCATGGTGGCCTTCAAGGCCAATAAAATTCGCACGCTGCCGGCCGCCGCGCTGCCGCCCAACCTGCGCTGGCTCATTCTGACGGATAACCAGCTCGACGCCCTACCCCCCGAAATTGGCCGGTGCGGGCAGCTGCAAAAGCTGCTGCTGGCCGGCAACCAGTTGCGGCACCTGCCCGCCGAGCTGGCCTACTGCACGCAGCTGGGCCTGCTGCGCATAGCCGCCAACCAGCTCGAAGAGTTGCCCGCCTGGCTCCTCATGATGCCCAACCTAGCCTGGCTGGCCTACGCCGCCAATCCATTTTGCGCGGCGGCTGAGGCGGCTGTGGTGGCGCGCCACCCCATCGGCCGCATTGCCTGGCCCGAGCTGGCCGTGGAGCAGCAACTGGGCGAAGGTGCCTCGGGCGTCATTTACCGCGCGCGTTGGCAGCGGCCCGCCGCGTCGGCTACGGAGGTGGCCGTCAAGCTCTTCAAAGGAGCCGTGACGAGCGACGGCCTGCCCCACAGCGAGATGGCGGCCTGCATCGGCGCGGGCCAGCACCCCAATCTGATTGCGGTTGAAGGCAAAATCAGCCAGCACCCGGCCAGGGCCGAAGGGCTGGTATTGGAGCTGATTGACCCGGCCTACGGCAACCTGGCCGGCCCGCCCAGCCTCGACACCTGCACCCGCGATGTGTACGCGCCCGGTACCATATTTACGCTGGCGGCGGCCCTGCGCCTGGCTCACGGCATGGCGGCGGCAGCGGCGCATTTGCACGCGCAGGGCATTTTGCACGGTGATTTTTACGCCCACAATATCCTGGCTACTCCGGCCGGCGACGCGCTGCTGGGCGACTTTGGCGCCGCCAGCTTCTTCAACGAAGCCGCCCCGCCCGCCCGCAGCTTGCAGCGCCTCGAAGCCCGCGCCTTCGGCTGCCTGCTCGAAGAGCTGCTGGCCCACTGCCCGGCCGGCGACGCCGCCGCGCTGGCCGCGCTGGCCGACTTGCAGCGCCGCTGCACGCAGCCCACGGTGGCCGCGCGGCCGCTGTTTGCGGAGATTGAGCGGGAACTGGCAAGCATAGGGTAAGCTTTAGCCTACCAAGGGATGTGCGGTAAGCTCTAGCTTGCCGTTTTAGCGGTTGCGAACTACTGGTGGCAGGCTAAAGCCTACCCTACGCTGCGCACGGCAAGCTGAAGCTTACCGCACATTCGTTACACTATCTCGCGCAGGGCTTTGGCTACGCGGCGCAGCTCGTCGTCGCCCAGCGCGGTGCCGCTAGGCAGGCACAGGCCGCGGGCGAAAAGGCCCGCGCACACCGCGCCGCCGTACATGGGCGCGTTGGCAAAGAGCGGCTGCAGGTGCATGGGTTTCCAGAGCGGGCGGCTCTCGATATTATGCGTTTCGAGGTGCTGGCGTACGCTTTCGGGGGTAGCGGCGGTGGCTTCCGGGTCGAGCAGGAGGGTCGTGAGCCAGCGGTTGCTGAGGCTGCCGGCGGGCTCGGGACTCGGGGCCAGCGCCAGGCCGGGCAGGCCGGCAAGGTGCTCGCGGTACCAGTTGAAAATCTCGCGGCGACGCTTCACGCGGTCGGGCAGCAATTCCATCTGGCCCCGGCCAATGCCGGCCAACAGGTTGGATAAGCGGTAGTTATAGCCCACCTCCGAGTGCTGATAGTGCGGGGCCGGGTCCTTGGCCTGGGTAGCCAGAAAGCGCGCCCGCGCCGCCAGCTCACGGTCGTGGGTGACGAGCGCGCCGCCGCCGCTGGTCGTCAGTATCTTATTGCCATTAAATGAAAACACGCCTACCCGCCCAAAGCCGCCCAGCGGCTGCTGCTGCCAACTGGAACCCAGCGCCTCGGCCGCGTCCTCCAGGATGGGAATATCGAACTCGGTGGCCAAGGCCAGGATTTCGGCCAGCTTGGCGGGCATGCCATAGAGATGCACCAGCAGCAGCGCCTTCGGCTTTTTGCCCTGCCTGATGCGGTCCACGATGGCTTCGCGCAGGCGCGCGGGGCACAGGTTCCAGGTTTCGGCCTCGCTATCCACAAACACGGGGGTAGCGCCGCAGTACAGAATGGCGTTGGCCGTGGCTACGAACGTGAAAGATGGGCACAGCACCTCATCGCCCGGCCCCACGCCCAGCAGCAGCAGGCCCAGGTGTAGCGCGGCCGTGCCCGAATTCAGCGCCACGCAGTAGGGCACGCCCACCGCCGCGCAAATGTCGGCCTCGAAGCCAGCCAGGTTCGGTCCCACGGGGGCTACCCAGTTGTCTTCCACCGCTTTGTGCAGATAGTTCAGCTCGTGGCGGCCCAGGTGCGGGGGCGAAAGGTAAATACGGTCCAAATCAATGCGCAATTAACAATGAGCAAGTAGCAAGAAACAGCAAGTCCTGGAGCAAAATAATTGCTCACTGTTCCTGGCTAATTATTTTCGCCGGTACGCCCACGGCGGTGCAGCCGGCTGGCAAATGTCGCACCACTACGGCACCGGCGCCCACGGTAGTGCGCGCGCCCACCCGCACCTGGTGGATAACGGTCGCGTTGGTGCCCAGGTAAACGCCGGTTTCGAGGTGAGCGCCGCCACCCACGTTGGCGTGCGGCATCAGCGAACAAAAGTCTTCGAGCACTGCATCGTGGCCCACCGTGCAGCCCAGGTTGAGCAGCACGAAGCGGCCCAGCGTGATATCGCAGGTCAGAATGCAGCCGCGCTGAATGAGGCAGCCCGCGCCGAGGCTAATGCGCTGGTGCGCGCGCAAGGCCACCTGCGGGTGCACCAGCGCCGGAAACGACAGCCGCGCCGACGTGAGCCGGCCCACCACAGCGGCCCGCCCGGTGCTGCTGCCCAAGGCTACGGCCACGGCCAGGGGGGTAGGGGCCGCGGCGAGGTCGGCCACGGTGCCGAGGTAGGGCAGGCCCGATACGGTGGGGGTAGCCGGCACCTTGTCGTCGTAAAAACCCTGCAAATCCCAGTTGCTGCCCGCTTCGTTGAGCTGGGCCACCAGCACGGCTATTTCGCGGCCCAGGCCGCCCGCGCCCACGATAACCAGGGGCCGGGGCGAGCCAGTAGAGGCGTTTAGGTTGTTATCGTCTTGAAATTCTGAGAAAAATAACTGGGTCACGGGGAATTATGAATTACAAATGCTGAATTCTAAATTAGAAATCGAAATTTACCCGTGCTAATTCATAATTCAGCATTTATAACTCATGATTCCCTACGCCGCCAGCATAGTTTCGCCGTGCTGACTGGTGTCGAGGCCGCGGGTTTCATTCTCGGCATTTACCCGGATGGGCACGATAAAGTTAGTAACCCGGTACAAAATCCAGGAGCCGCCGAAGGTAAACACGCCCACCACCACCAGCGTGAGCAGGTGGTAGTAGAGCAGGGTAGGCCCGCCGCCCGTAAACAGGCCGCCTTTCTGGGCGAACAGCGCCGTGGCCAGCATCCCCACCATGCCGCCCACCCCGTGGCACGGAAACACGTCGAGCGTATCGTCGAGGGTAGTGCGGTTTTTTAGAATAACGGCGGCGAAGCTCACGCTCGACGCCAGAATGCCGATGGCAATGGCCGGCCCGTAGGCCACGTAGCCCGCCGCCGGCGTAATGGCCACCAGCCCCACCACCGCGCCCACGGCAGCGCCCATCGCGGAGGGCCGCTGCCCGCGCGCGGCTTCCAGCACCATCCAGGTGAGCATGGCGGCGGCCGAGGCAAAATGCGTGGTCACGAACGCCTGCACGGCCTGGGCATTGGCCCCCATTGCCGAGCCGGCATTGAAGCCAAACCAGCCAAACCACAGCAGCCCGGTGCCCAGAATCACGAACGGAATGTTGACCGGCGCGTGGGCGTGGCCGTCGAGGTGCGAGCGGCGGCGGCCAATGGCCAGCGCCCCGGCCAGCGCCGCGAAACCCGCCGAAATATGCACCACCGTGCCGCCCGCAAAGTCGAGCACGCCCCACTTAAACAGGAAGCCATCGGGGTGCCAGGCCCAGTGCGCCAGCGGGCAGTAGATAAAC
The DNA here is from genome assembly GCA_001596155.1 of Hymenobacter psoromatis. Taxonomy (NCBI): domain Bacteria; kingdom Pseudomonadati; phylum Bacteroidota; class Cytophagia; order Cytophagales; family Hymenobacteraceae; genus Hymenobacter; species Hymenobacter psoromatis. The sequence continues at coordinate 4,252,080 of CP014771.1, forward strand.
AGGCTGAAAAAGCAGATAAAAATGAGGTAGCCCCAAAACCGGATGCGCTCGGCAAAACCACCGGTAATGAGCGCCGGCGTGATGATGGCAAACTTGAGCTGAAACGCCGCGAACAGCACCAGCGGCAGCCCCGCGCCCAGCGTAGGGTGGGGCGCGGTGCCCACATTATTAAACATGAAAAACGTGCGCGGGTCCCCAATTACCCCGCCAATGTCATCGCCAAACGCCAGCGAAAAACCCACCACGTACCACAGCAACGAAATGACACCCAGCGAGATAAAGCTTTGCAGCATCGTGGAAATAATGTTGCCCCGGTTGACCATGCCGCCGTAGAAAAATGCTAGCCCCGGCGTCATCAGCAGCACCAGCGCCGTCGAAACCAGCATCCAAGCAATGTCGGCGGCTTGCAGCGAGTTGGGGGCGGCATCGGGGTGGTGATGGGGTAGGAAAGCAGCGCCGAGCGCCAGCACCGCCAGCACCACCAGCGAAGGACGGGCAAGTAGTTGTTTGCGCGACATACGGAAATAATTTAGCTTAATGACCCCTGCGAAGTTAGGGGGCGATGTCGGATTTTAGTTATTTTCCGTCAAAATGGCCTCTAGTTTTAGGGCAGCTTCTAAGAAAATAGAGAAAATAATTTTTGAACCCTATTCAATCTTAACCCATTAATTTTTCTGATAACGAAGAGTAAAGACCCGTAACAACCTCGCTGGCCGCTAGCAAGTATGTAGTAGCCGGGGCGTCGCCTCCTGCTTTCACAAACCGCGCGTTCCTACCTCTACTCATGACACACAAAGAAAAATGGCTGCTTTTCGCGCCCGCTGGGCTGCTCGCTATCGGGGCGGGGGCAAGCTTGGTTGACTGGGCCGGCAGCCTGAAAGCGAAGGGCCGGCCGGCGGGCACCTGGGTGCCCGCCGGCACGGCAGCGCTGGTGGTGCTCAATGCGGGCATGAGCCTCTTTGGCCATGCCGTAGTGGAAAAAACCCTGTACGAGCTGCGCGAAAAAGCCCCTGGTGATGCGGCCGGCAACTAACGCCTACCCCCTCACCAGTCCGTAGCGCACAAAAAAAAGCCCTGGCCGGAGCCAGGGCTTTTTTGAAAAAGTGAGCAAGACTACTGGCTCTTTTTATCCATTTTCTTGGTGTCTTTGCGCAGCTTGCGGCTGGCTTTTTGCGAGCCGTGCTTGATTTTGTGGCCGGCTTTCGAAACTACGTTGCCAGCGGCATCAACCGTGTTTTCGAGGGCCGCGCCGACGTTGGTCTTACCGGTTTTGGTGACGGTCTTCTTGGTGCCGTTGTCGCGAACCTTTGTTTCGGTTTCGGGAGTCTGGGCGAAAGCGGCAGTGGCGAAGGCGCAGGTAACTGCCAGCAGGAATACTTTTTTCATGGCGTTGAGGGGAAAGATATTTTCGAGGTCTTTTACGCGGCAGCCCAACCTGGGTTGTCACTAAAAGATACGAACTGCTTTTCAAAGCCCGTGCCAAAGTCAATTATTCCCCGAAATCATCCTATCAGTTAGGGCAGCAGCAGCGACGAATCGCCATAGCTCAGGAAGCGGTAGCGGTGGGCCAGCGCATGGTCGTACACCGCGCGCCAGCCCGGCCCCAGCAGGGCAGCCACCAGCAGCAGCAGCGTGCTTTCGGGCTGATGAAAGTTGGTAATCAGCCCCTGCACTAGCCGAAAGCGATAGCCCGGCGCAATCAGCAGCCGCGTGCTGGCCTCGATGGCGGCCGAGCCCGATGCCTCCAGGTGCGCCAGCAGCGCGTACAACGCCGTCTCAGCCGAAATTTCGGCTTCGCCGACAGCCAGCGGCTGGTAGGGCTGCCATTGGTCCACTTGCAGCGCGGCGGGGGGGGTAGGGCTGCGCACCAGCGCCGCGCCCAGCCAGTAGAGGCTTTCCAGGGTGCGTAAACTGGTGGTGCCCACCGCGATAACCGGCCGCGGCCGGTGCGCCAGCAGCTGCCGCAGCAGCTTAGCCGACACAATTATCGGCTCGGCGTGCATAGCATGGTCGGCCATCGTATCGGCTTTCACCGGCTGAAAAGTGCCGGCCCCCACGTGCAGCGTTAGCTGGCCGGTGGCGATGCCGCGCCGGCCCAGTTCGGCCAGCAGTGCGGGGGTGAAGTGCAGGCCGGCGGTGGGCGCGGCCACCGCCCCCTCGTGGGCGGCGTACACGGTCTGGTAGCGCACGGCGTCGGCCGCCGTGTCCGTCCGGTGCAGGTAGGGGGGTAGGGGCAGGTGCCCGGCCGCCCGCAGCACCTCAGCAAAGGGTAGCGAAGCGGGTTCCCAGCGGAAATCAAGCAGGCTTTCGCCGCCCGTTTCGGTGGCCTGGCGCTCGGCCCACAGCGTGGCCGGCTGGCCCGCGAAGCGGAATTCCAGGCTTACCGGGCCGCTTTTCCAGCGGCGGCCATTGCCCACCAGGCAGCGCCAGGTGCAGGCCGCCGTTTGCTGCAAGGCCGGCTCCAAGGCCCGGTGCGGGGCCACGGGCTCCAGGCAAAACAGCTCGACCGCGCCGCCCGTGGGCCGCTGGGCCAGCAGCCGCGCCCGCACCACGCGCGTGTCGTTGAAAATCAATAAGCTATCGGCCGGCAGCTCATCGGGCAGGTCCCGGAAAGTCTTGTCCGAAATAACGCCCGCGCGGCTTACCAGCAGGCGGCTGGCGGCGCGGTCGGCCAGCGGCTCGGGCGCGATGCGCCCGGCCGGCAGGTCGTAGTGAAAATCCTGGATGCGAAGCTGGTGCGGGTCGGGGGGGGTAGGCATAGTAGTACAGAGTAGCGCGAACTTTGCAGTTCGCGTCCCCGCGCAGTTTGGTTAGCTCACACGGCGCGGGGACGCGAACTACAAAGTTCGCGCTACGGAGCGCTACCGGCGCATAAGCTGGATTGGGTGCTATTTGCGGCGGCAAATTTCTATTTGGCTTATGCTCTCATTTTTTCTGGCGTTGCTGCTCGTCGCGCCACCCACCCGGCCCGCTCACTCCTACGCCGACGCCACGCGCCGCCGCATCGCCACCGCCCAGGACGAGCGCCGAACGGCCGTTTTGCTGCCTTTTCTGCAAGATAAAACCCCCGCTTACCGCGCCGCCGCCGCCGAGGCCCTCGCCTCGGTGCAGGATAAAAAAGCCACGCCCGCGCTCCTACCCCTGCTCCACGATGCCAACGCCGCCGTGCGCCGCGCGGCGGCCTACGCCCTGGGCCAGAGTGGCGACAGCACCGCCGTGCCCGCCTTGGCCCAGCGCCTGGCCCAGCCCGAAGCCAGCGCCCCCGCCCGCCGCGCCGCCTACGAGGCGCTGGGCCGCTGCGTCACCCGGCGCACGGTCAGTCAGATTTGGGAAATAAAGCCACCCGGCCCCGATTCGGCCGCCGCGCCCGGCCGGGCCTGGGCGCTGTACCGGGCCACGCTGCGCGGCCTCGCCACGCCCGAGGCCGTGCGCCAAACCACGGCGTTGCTGGCGCAAGGGGGGGTAGGGCTGGCCCCGGCGCGGGCCGGCGCGTCGGCCGCCCTGGCGCGGGTGCGCGGCCAGGATTCGACGCTGGCGCAAGTGGCGCTGCCGGTGCTGCTAAAAGTGGTGGCGAATGACCCCGATTATTTCGTGCGCGAAAACTGCGCGTCGGCGCTGGGCCGGGTGGCGCGACCAGCGGCGTATGAAGCGCTGATAAAAACAGCGGGCTCGGATGTTGACCACCGGCCACGCATCGCAGCACTGCGGGCGCTGCCGGCCCGGCCCGCCATTGGCGTAGTCGCCAGCATCGACCAGGGCCTGCTGCGGCCGCTGCCCCAGGAGTCGCTGACGGCAGCGGAATGGCTGCTGCGCGTGCCCACTGACAGCCTGTGGGCCAAGGCCGATTTCCTGGCCTACGTGCAGCGCGCGCCGCACTGGCGCACCCGCGCCACACTGCTGCAAGCGGCGCTGCACCACGCCCAAGCCGCCCGCCGCCCCGTGCTGGCCGATACCATCCGCGCTCGCTATCAGCATACTACCAATCAATACGAGAAAGCCGCGCTGCTCACCGCGCTTAGTGAAGACCCCGCGCAGTTCGATTTTCTAGCGAAAGAAGCCGCGCTGACCACCGGCCCGCCCGTGGTGCCTGGCACGGCGCTGGCGGCGCTGGTGAGCCTGCGCGGCAACAAGAATTTTCCCGCCGCCCGGCAGGCCGATTTCACGGCTGCCCTGCGGCGGGCGCTGGCCGGCGGCGACGTGGCCCAGCTCGCTACCGCCGCCGAGGCGCTGGCCAACCCCGCGCTCGTCCCTACCCCCCAGCCCGAAGACCAAGCCGCCCTGCGCCAGGCCCAAAGCAAGCGCACGCTGCCCCGCGAAATCGAGGCCTGGCTGGGTTTGCAGCAAGCTTTGGACAAGCTCACAAAAGCCCCCAAACCGACGCCCGCGCCGGTGGGGCCGGCGGGCCAGCACCCCATCGACTGGGCGCTGGTGCAGCGCATTCCGGTGGGCCAGCGCGTGCAAATAGCAACCACCAAGGGCGTTATCATCTTAGAATTGAAAGTAGTGGAAGCGCCCGGCTCGGTGGCCAGCTTCGTGAGTTTGGTTACTAAACACTTCTACGACGGGCTGTATTTCCACCGCGTGGTGCCCGATTTCGTGGCCCAGGGCGGCGACCCGCGCGGCGATGGCTCGGGCAGCACGCCGTATAATCTGCGCTCCGAATTTTCGCAGCTCACCTACGGGGCGGGCGCGGTGGGCCTGGCCTCGGCCGGCAAGGACACGGAAAGCTGCCAGTTCTTTTTCACCCATCAGCCGACCCCTCATCTCGACGGCCGCTACACCATCTTCGCCCAGGTGGTGCAGGGCCTGGCCGTGGTGCAGCAGCTTGAAATCGGCGACAAAATGCTGCGCGTCGAGCTGCTGCCCGCCGGGCGCTAAAGGTAACATTCTCTACTTTTGCCCCGCCATTTATCTCACTTATCTCACCGCTCTTTCGCCGTGCCCCTTCCTACCCCCCCCATTTCGCTCAGCAACGTTGATTTTTATGTGGACCACCTGCGCACGCTGGCGGCGTTGTATCTGCCGCGCCTGGCGGCGGCCGTGCTGGTGCTGGTGGTGGGCTGGTGGATTATCAGCTGGCTGAGCCGGCTGGTGGAGGAGGCCACTTCGCGGCTCGATGTGTCGCTCAGCTCGTTTCTGACCAGCATGTTCAGCATCTTGCTCAAGGTGCTGCTGCTCATCTCGGCTGCGGGCATGGTCGGGTTTCAGACTACCTCGTTCGTGGCCATTCTGGGCGCGGCGGGCCTGGCGGTGGGCCTGGCCTTGCAGGGCACGCTGGCCAATTTCGCGGGCGGCGTGCTGATTCTGGTTTTCAAGCCCTTCACCGTGGGCGATGTTATTGAGAGCCAGGGCAAAAGCGGCACCGTGCGGGCCATCCAGATTTTCAATACCATCCTGCTCACTTCGCAGGGCGACACCGTGATTTTGCCCAATGGCGCGACCTCCAACGGCGTCCTGGTCAACAAAGTCAACCCCCAGCAGGCGCTGGTCGAAGTGCCGCTCGACCTGCCCAGCACCACCGACCTCGACGGGCTGCGCCACCGGGTGCTCCCGCTCCTTCAGGCGCTGCCCGATGTGCTCCCTACCCCCCCGCCAGAGGTTGACATCACCACCCTCGCGCCGGGCGCGAATATGACGTTGACCTTCCAGGCGCACACCACGCCGGCCAAGGTAGATGCGGTGCGCAAGGCCATGATAGAGGCGCTACAGCAGTTTTTTGCCCAGGAAAGCGAGAAGAAGTAGGGTGCGGGGCCTTGCCCCCGCCCGGCGTTGAACGAATACGCTACGAATCGTTCAACGCCGGGCGGGGGCAAGCCCCGCACCCTACGCCGGCACTACCACCACTTTCTTCGTCTCGAAAAACGCTTCCTCAAAAAACTCGCTCAGGTCCACAACCCGCGCCACGAGGCCGCTTTCGGCGATTTCTTCTTCTAAATCGCCGCCTTTTAGGTAATATAACCCAGCGCCTTTGGCGGGCTTGGCCTTGTAGCGGTGGGCTATCCAGGGGTGGAAGGTGGCCAGGCGGGCCACGGCGCGGCTCACCACGAAGTCGAATTTTTCGCGCACGTCCTCGGCGCGGATTTGGGCGGCCGTCACGTTGGTCAGGCCCAGGTCGGCGGCCATAAACTGCACGGCGCGAATCTTTTTGCCAATGCTATCGACGAGGTGAAAATTTACCTCGGGAAACATGATGGCCAGCGGCAGGCCGGGCAGGCCGCCGCCGGTGCCCACGTCGAGCACTGCGCTGCCGGCCGGAAACTGCACCACCTTGGACAGGGCCAGCGAGTGCAACAGGTGGCGCTCCACGAGGTTGTCGGCGTCGGGGCGGGCCACCAGGTTTATTTGTGCGTTCCACGCTTTGAACTCGGTTTCGAGGCGCGCAAACTGGGCCAGCTGCTGCTTGGTGAGGGTAGGGAAGTACTTGGTGAGGAGCGACATGCGGAGTGGCAGGGGTGGTAGGAAAATAAATAAGAACGTCATGCTGAGCTTGCCGAAGCATCTCGCTCGCATCGTTGGAGTTCTTAGCCAACGATGCGAGCGAGATGCTTCGGCAAGCTCAGCATGACGTTCTTTTTGTCATGCCGACGGCAAAATTAAATAAACTCCTTCTTGTCCTTCACCATGTCATAGAGCAGTTCGCGGGCGCGGTGTAGCTGCGCTTTCACGGTGCCGAGGGGCGCTTTTAGCTCAGTGGCGATTTCCTCGTAGCTCAGCTCATCAAAATAGCGCAGGCTCACCAGGCGCTGGTATTTATCGGGCAGGCGCGACACGACGTGGCGCATAATTTCGATTTTCTGGTTCTTAATCGTCGTGTCGGCCGGGTTGAGGTCGTTGTCCCGGAATTCGAGCTGAATCTCGTCGCCGTCGCCCATCTTCACGGCCGAGTCAATGCTCATGGTCTTGATTTTATTCTTGCGAATAAAATCGATGCAGTTGTTGGTGGCGATGCGGAACAGCCAGGTGCTGAACGCAAATTCGGGGTTGAATTTATGCAGGTTCTTAAACGCCTTGGCGAAGGCTTCGATGGTGAGGTCCTCGGCGTCGTCGGGGTTGCGCACCATCTTGAGCACCACGTGAAACACGGGCTTTTTGTAGATGTGCATCAGCTCGGCGTAGGCCTTTTCGTCGCCGTGGTCCACGGCGGCCCGAATCAGCTTGAAGTCGTGCTTGGCCTTGGTCGAGAACTGTTTTTGAACGTCAGCGGGGTTTACTTCCATTGGAGCGGGCGGCGCAGAAAAAGGGACAAGCCCCAGGCGCAATAAAGAGCAAAGTAGAGAAAGTCGAGCGCCGGCAGCAGCAACGGCGGGAAAGTGGCGCGCAACCGGCGTGCCAGCGGTACATAAGCGGCCCAAAGCAGCAATGTTCGCGCCAACCAGATTATTGCCAAAGATACCAAGTTTTCGCGGTTCCATCCAACTGCCAAAACGGCCGGTGTCAGCAGGTAAAAAAGCGCGTTGCTGCCCACGAAAAGGCCAATTCGGCGGCGGTCCGCCGCCCGGTAGCGGCTGCCGGCCGAGAGGTGCCGGCGCTTCTGCCGCCACCAGGCGGCCCAGGTTTCGGCGGGCTGGCTCAGGGTGTGGGCGGGCGCGTCGGCCACCACGGCGGCGCGCCCGCCGACGGCCACCGCATCCTGCACCAGCAGGTCGTCGTCGCCGCTCAAGCGCCGCATGTGGCTGGCAAAACCCTTGGTGCTGTGAAAGGTGCTTTTGGTATAGGCCAGGTTGCGCCCCACTCCCATGTAGGGCTTGCCCGCCCAGGCAAAGCTCAAATATTGGCCCGCCGTGAGCAGCGTTTCGTAGCGAATAAGCTGGTTGAGCAGCCCCGGTAATTCGGCGTAGCCTGAGTAGCCGAGCACGATAGCAGCCCCGTTTTTTTGGGCAAAGCCGCGCTGCATCAGGCGCAGCCAGTCGGGGCCGGCGGGCCGGCAGTCGGCGTCGGTGAAAAGCAGCCGCTCGTAGCGCGCCGCCTTGATGCCCAGCGTGAGGGCGTATTTTTTGGGCGCGAAGCCGGCCGGCGTGTGCGCCACCGTCACGAGCCGGAAGCGGCCGGGGTAATACTGGCTCAGCTGCTGGGCGTAGAGGTAGGTGTCGTCCTGGCTGCGGTCGTCAATCAGGACTAGCTCAAAACCAGGGGGGTAGGCCTGGCGCAGCAGCAGCGGCACCAGCTCGCGCAGGTTGTCCAGCTCGTTGTGGGCGCACACGATAATCGATACCGGCTCGGCATCGGGGCCAGGCTCATCGACCGCCGCCTCCGGGGGCCGCCGCGTGAATGGCCGGAAATACCGCAGCCCAAACCACAGCTGCACCGCCAGCAGTGGCATCAGCAAAAGCGCGGGGGGTAGGAAAGTGAAAGAAGGGAAGGACACGGAACTGGTCCGCAAAGGTAAGTCGGCGGTAATTTTGGCAGAATGAAGTTTGACCTCCTGGCCCGCGACCCGGCCACCAAAGCCCGCGCCGGCCGCCTCACCACGGCGCACGGCACCATCGAAACGCCCATTTTTATGCCCGTCGGCACGGCCGGCACCGTGAAAGCCGTGGGCCAGCGCGAACTGAAAAACGACGTGCAGGCCCAGATTATCCTCGGCAATACCTACCACCTCTACTTGCGCCCCGGCCTGGAGGTGCTGCAAGCCGCCGGCGGCCTGCACCAATTCAACGGCTGGGTCGGTCCCATTCTCACCGATAGCGGTGGCTACCAGGTGTTTTCGCTCAGCAACACCCGCAAGATTAAGGAAGAAGGCGTCACGTTTCGCTCGCACATCGACGGCAGCAAGCACCTGTTTTCGCCCGAAGGCGTGATGGATATTCAGCGCCGCATCGGGGCCGATATCGTCATGGCCTTTGACGAATGCACGCCCTGGCCCTGCGAATACGACTACGCCCGCCGCTCCCTGGACATGACGCACCGCTGGCTCCGGCGCTGCATCCAGCGCTTGGACAGCACCGAGCCTCTCTACGGCTACGAGCAGACGCTGTTCCCCATCGTGCAGGGCAGCACCTTCAAGGATTTGCGCGTGCAGTCGGCCGAGTTTATTGCCGCGCAGGGCCGGGCCGGCAACGCCATCGGCGGCCTCAGCGTGGGCGAGCCCGCCGAGCTGATGTACGAGATGACCGAGCTGGTCTGCGACATTCTGCCCGCCGACAAGCCGCGCTACTTGATGGGGGTAGGGACGCCGGCCAACATCTTGGAAAACATCGCGTTGGGCGTCGATATGTTCGACTGCGTGCTGCCCACCCGCAACGCCCGCAACGGAATGCTCTTCACCACGCAAGGCATCATCAACGTGGGCAGTAAGAAGTGGGCCGACGATTTTTCGCCTATTGATGAAGAATTGGGCGGGCACGTCAGCACGTTTTACACCAAGGCTTATTTGCGGCACCTCATTCACTCCAAAGAAATACTGGGCGCGCAAATTGCCTCGCAGCACAATCTTACTTTTTACCTGTGGCTGGTGAAAGAGGCGCGCAAGCAAATCGTGGCCGGCACGTTTGGGGAGTGGAAAAAGGGCATGGTGGAGAAGTTGATGACTAGGTTGTAAATCGCTTGTTATAGAAGACGCTTGTCATTGCGAGCTTGCGAAGCAATCGCACCAGAACGAGCCAATAGAACGACTACAATCCATGCCTTTTGTCATTGCGAGTCCCGCAAAGCAATCGCACCCGAACGAAATCGCATGAATGCCTATTGCGTCTATATTCTCACCAATCCTTATCACACCGTGCTTTACGTCGGTGTGACAAATAACTTGGTGCGTCGGGTAAGCGAGCATAAAACTGGCGCAGTGGAAGGATTTACCAAGAAATACAATGTGAGTAAACTGGTTTATTTTGAAACGTCACCCAGCATCATGCAAGCCATTGAACGTGAAAAGCAGTTGAAAGCTGGCTCGCGGGCGAAAAAGCTGGCACTGATAGAAGAAATGAATCCTGCATGGCGCGACTTACTAGAAGAATAAGCGGGCGGCGCGGGTATCGTTCGGGTGCGATTGCTTCGCAGGCTCGCAATGACAGACGACTTTGTAAAGATAAAATTTGTTAAATGCGCATCCTCGACAAATACATCATCAGCAAGTTTCTCACCGCGTTCTTTTTCACGGTGATAATGCTCGTGTCGGTGATTTGCGTGATTGACTACACGGAAAAAAACGACGACTTCCTGCACCACAACCTCACGTTCTGGCACGTTTTCACGCACTATTATATTTATCTGTTTCCGTATTTTGCCAATTTATTGGCCCCGATTACTATTTTCATCGCGGTGGTGTTCGTGACCTCGCGGCTGGCGGCGCGCACCGAGCTGGTGGCCATGCTGGCCAGCGGCATGAGCTTCGAGCGGTTGCTGCTGCCCTACACGATGGGCGCGAGCGTTATCGGCCTGCTCACGTTTGGGCTCATCAGCTGGGTTATTCCGAAGGGTACCAAGGAGATAGTGAAGTTTGAGAACCTGCACGTGCAGGAGCCCTGGAAGTACGAAGGCCGCAACATTCACGTCAAAATCGGGCCGCGCAGCTACGTATATCTGGAGAGTTACGACGCCGACCGCAACATCGGCTACCGCTTCGCCCTCGAAACCATCGACAGCACGGTGCTGCGCCGCCGCCTCACGGCCGACGCCATCACCTGGGATTCGACCAAGCAGGCCTGGAAAATGACCACCCAAACGGTGCGCACCTTCCGTGGCCAAACCGGCGAATCGCTGCAATCCCTCCCGGCCCGCGACACTACCCTCAACCTCTACCCCAAGGACTTCGCCAGCACCTACCGCCTGGCCGAAACCCTGACTTCACCCCAGCTCAACGACCTGATAAAGACCAAAATAATGCGCGGGGCCAACGACACGGCGCAATTCCTGAGCGTGAAATACGAGCGCTACGCCTACCCATTCGACACCATTATTCTGACCCTCATCGGGGTGGTGCTGAGCGCCCGCAAGAGCCGCGCCGGCGTGGGCGGGCAAATCGCGCTGGGCTTCGTGCTGGCCTTTATTTTCATCATCTTCGTGATGCTGTCCCGCAATCTGGCCTCCGTCGGCAGCGTGCCGCCCATGCTGGCGGCCTGGATTCCGGGCCTGGTCTTTTCAGTTATCGGGCTTTTCCTATATCGCGTGGTGCCGAAGTAAAATTGTCTGTCATGGCGAGCGTAACGAAGTGGAGCGCGGCAATCTTTCCTGGTCGTTCGCTTCACTGAGGTGGTAATCCTGACGTGAAGGAAAGATTGCCGCGCTCCACTTCGTTGCACTCGCCATGAAAAAATAGAATTATGCTCAAAGACTACCTCAAGCTGCATTTTATCGTCCTGCTGTGGGGCTTCACGGCCATTTTGGGCAAGCTGCTGACGGTGCCGCCGGTCGAGCTGGTGTTTTGGCGCACGCTGCTGGCCAGCACCGGGCTGGCGGGGCTGCTGCTGGCGCGCCGCCTGGGCTGGCGCGTGGCCCCGGCCGAGGCGCTGAAATTGCTGGGGGTAGGGGCGCTGGTGGCCGCGCACTGGATTACGTTTTTCCTGGCCGCGCGCTTGTCGTCAGTAAGCGTGTGCCTGGCCGGCCTGGCCACGCTGGCCCTCTGGACCTCGCTGCTGGAGCCGCTGCTGCTGTGGCGGCGGGTGCGGCCCTACGAGGTGGGCCTGGGCCTGCTGGCCATGCTGGGGCTGTATTTGATTTCGCAGGCCGAGTTCAACCAGCTCACCGGCCTGCTGGTGGCGGTGGCTTCGGCGGGCCTGTCGGCGCTGTTTAGCGTGCTCAATTCGCAGCTGGTGAAGCGCCACGCGCCGGTGCGGCTCACGTTTTATGAGATGCTGGGCGCGTGCGGGAGCATCGTGCTGTTCTTCCCAATTTACAGCCGCTACTTCACGCAGGGGGTAGGGCTGCGGCTGGCCTGGCACGGCCTCGACTGGCTGTGGCTGCTGCTGCTGGCCGGCGTCTGCACGGTGTACGCTTTCTCGTCGTCGGTGGAGCTGATGAAGCGGCTTTCGGCCTTCGTCGTCAACCTCACCATCAACCTGGAGCCGGTTTACGGCATCGTGCTGGCGCAGGCGCTGTTTGTGCTGCGCGTGCCGGGCTTTGGGCAGGAAAAGATGGCGGGCGGCTTCTACGCCGGCACGGTGCTCATCCTGGCCAGCGTGCTCGTGCATCCCGTGCTCGACCGCTGGAACCAGCGCCGCGCCCGCAAGCGGCAGGCCGTTGAGGCGGTTGCTTAAGAATTAGCTGGTTTTTAGTATTTTGTCATTGCGAGCCTGCGAAGCAATCGCACCCGCACGATAGCCGCACGTCGTCGTGCGGGTGCGATTGCTTCGCAGGCTCGCCATGACAAACGGCGCTTATAAAACTCCGCGCCACACCAGATACTGCGTCGGCCACACCAAAACCGGCGCCTCGCCTACCCCCTCAAAAAGCCCGTACACCGCCGAGCCCGAGCCCGACAGGCTGGCATAAGTAGCGCCCGCCGCGTAGAGCCGCTGCTTGATATCGGTCAAAACCGGGTGGGTAGGGGCCAGTGATTTTTCAAAATCATTGCCCACGGTGGCGCGCCAGGTGGGCATGGGCTGGGCCAGCGCCGCCCGCAGGGGGTAGGCCGGGGCCTGGGGCACGATGCCCGCAAACGCCTGCGCCGTGCTGATGTGCAGCCCCGGATATACCACCACGCACGCCGTGCCGCTGACGCTCAGCGCAATCGGCTCAAAAATATCGCCCTTGCCGCGCGCCAGCCGGGGCGTGTTTTCGATAAAAAAAGCGCAGTCGGCCCCCAGGTGTCGGGCGTAGTTTTCGAGCTGCTCGGTGGTCAGATTCAGCCCAAACACCTCGCCGATGGCCCGCAGCGCAAACGCCGCGTCGGCCGAGCCGCCGCCCAGCCCCGCGCCGATGGGCACTATTTTGTGCAGCTGCATCTGGGCGGCCGGCAGGTCGGGGAAATCAGCTTTGAGTAGGTCGTAGGCCTTGAGGCACAGGTTAGTAGCCGCCTCGCCGGGAATGGGCCGGCCGGTGAGCGTGAGGTCGGAGGCGGCCTGGCCCTTGGGGGCGGGCAGCACTTCGAGCACGTCGGTCCAGGGCAGGGGTAGGAACACGGTTTCGAGTTCGTGGTAGCCATCGGGCCGCCGCGCCGTCACGTAGAGGCCTAGGTTGAGCTTGGCGTTGGGGAAGGTGAGCACGATTGAATTATAAATTATGAATTAGAAATTATGAATTGAACTTGCAGGGGTTTTCAACTCATCATCGTCTTATTTCGCATCAGGCACAAAGAAACAGCCGATACAACCCGTGTCCAATTCATGATTTCTAATTCATAATTCCCAAAAAAGATGTACCGTGGCAAACGCCTGCTCGACCTGGCCGTGGCCCTGCCGCTGGCGGTGCTCACGGCCCCGCTGCTGGGGCTGGGCGCGGCGCTGGCCGCCGCGCAAAACGGCGGCAGCTGGCTGTTTCGGCAGGCGCGGCCGGGGCTGGGCGGGCGGCTGTTCACGCTCTACAAGCTGCAAACCATGACCAGCGCCCGCGACCCCGCCACTGGCCAGCTGCTGCCCGATGCCCAGCGCCTACCCCCCCTGGGGCGCTGGCTGCGCGCCACGTCGCTCGACGAACTGCCCCAGCTCTGGAACATCGTGCGCGGCGACATGAGCCTGGTGGGTCCGCGCCCGCTGCTGCCCCACTACCTGCCGCTGTACTCGCCGCCGCAGGCGCGCCGCCACCTCGTGCGGCCCGGCCTCACGGGCTGGGCGCAGGTGAATGGCCGCAACGCCATTGGCTGGGAAGAAAAATTTGCCTACGACGTCTGGTACGTCGAGCACGCGAGCTTAGGATTCGACTTGGTTGTCCTGTGGCGGACGCTGGGGCGGGTGCTGCGCCGCCGCGGCATCGCGGCGGCTGGGGCGGCGACGATGCCGCCGTTTCGGGGCAGTGAGGCTGGCGCACTCGCTGAAAAGCAGGTAAATCCGGTCGATGGTCATGGCTCCGGCGGGCTAGGGTAGCGTTAGCTTATCACCAGTGCCGGCCGGCCGCGCGCGGCCGGGCTCCTCCAGATAAGCGACGGCAGTGCGGCGTGCGCGCTTGCGCAATGGCCGCTGGCCCGCCCGGAGGCCGCCAGTTAGTGGTTTGTACATAGCTGAAAAGAAGGGCGGAGGTTTGCGGCAAAGGTCTGGCCGTGAGAGTAATTTACGCAAGCGTATAAATACGCTATTTCGGGCCCCGGCCAGTGGGAGCTGCGGCCCTACCCCCCTTGCCAGCCGCCAACCCTAAATGATGCCCGCCGCAAGCAACGCAAGCAGGACGACTTCGGTGCGGAACAGCTTCAAAACCTGGTTTCTTTGCACGGCGGGCTAGCCCCGGCACTTCATCTCTTCTCCTTCCCTTTTTAGTTAACTACTTTTTATGAAAAATTTACTGCTTCCGGTGCTGTTGTGGCTCGTGGGCGTAGTGCCGACGCTGGCACAGGCGGCCAATGGGCCGCAGGTGCGCGCGCTCGCACCCTTCCACGCCATTACGGTGGGTACCGGAATTGAGTTGCTGCTCACCACCGGCCACGCGCAGCAGGTCGAGGTAAGCGCGAACACGGCCGATTTTCGCGACCATATCCTCACCACGGTGGTCAGCGGCGTGCTTTCCATTCACTACGAAAACCCCGACGACCGGGGCTACAGCAGCGCCAAGCGCGAACGGACTAGCAAGCAGCTGCGCGTGGCCGTAACGGCCGACCAGCTCACGGCCCTCACGGCGGGCAGCGGAGCGCAGGTGCGGGCGTCGGGTAATTTTGCTACCCCCGACTTTCAGCTCGATGTGTCGTCGGGGGCCAGCTGCCAGGCCAGCGACCTGGCGGTGGGCGTGCTCGTGGTGCGCCAAAGCAGCGGCAGCACCGTCACGCTCAGCGGCCGCGCCCCGCGCTTCGACCTGCGCGTGGCCAGCGGCTCCACTTTCGAAGGCGAAAATCTGCAAACCGACCGCGGCCAAATTGAGGCGGCCAACGGCAGCACGGTGCGCCTGGCCGTGCGCGAATCGTTGATGGCCGAAGCGAGCAGCGGCGCCAGTATTCGCTACCTCGGCTCGCCGGAGGTGACCAAAGAAGTGAGCGGCGGCGGCAGTGTAGGGCGGTAGGGAATACTAATGAGCATCATGCTGACGCAGGAAGCATCTCTACCGCGTAAGTAATTCCAACGTTTGAGTTTAGTTGCCCGGTAGAGATGCTTCCTTTGTCAGCATGACGCTCATTAGTAACGACTCGTAATTACCCATTACTTCCCCAGCGCGAACACCGTGGGGCGCTTGTGCAGCGGCGGCAGCTCGGGCAGCTGCCGCCAGGTGGCCACGGACAGCGTGCGCAGAAACTCGGTGGGGGCGGTGAGGTCGGCGGCCACGCACAGGCGGGTGGCGGGCTGAAGGTGCGCGAGCAAGTCGGCCAGCAGCTGGTCGTTGCGATAGGGCGTCTCGATAAAGAGTTGGCTCTGGTCGCGTTGGGCGGCTTCTTTCTCCAGGGTTTTGAGGGCCGCAATGCGGGCCGCCTTCTCGATGGGCAGGTAGCCGTGGAAGGCAAACCGCTGCCCGTTCAGCCCCGAGCCCATGAGCGCCAGCAGGATGGACGACGGCCCCACCAGCGGCCGCACCACCAGCCCCAGCCGGTGCGCCTCCTGGGCCAGCGCCGCGCCGGGGTCGGCAATGCCGGGGCAGCCCGCCTCCGAAAGCACGCCAGCCGCCAGGTTTTGCTGCACCAGCGGCACCAGCGCGGCCTTCACCTGGGCGGGCGTGCTATCCTTGTCAATCAGCTCGAAGCGAATGTCTTCAATGACGCGGTGCGGCGCTACTTCCTTCACGAAGCGGCGCGCCGTGCGCAGGTTTTCGACCAGGAAGTAGGGCAGCCGGGCCACGGCCGCCACCACCTGCGGCGGCAGCACCTGGGCTGCCGTGCCCTCAGCCAGGGGGGTAGGGATGAGGTAGAGCATTTGTTGAAGCGATAATATAAAATACTGGCAAATAGGCAGCCTAGAGATTATGCGGGGGGTAGGGCTGGCGCAGCAGCTAGTCGGTTGGGCGCAGGGTCATCACCAATAACAAAAAAATAACCGCGCCATTACCCAGCCCGGCAAGCCACAAACCCAGGCGCAGCGTGCGCGTGCCGCGCCGCGCAAATGGCGCGCGAATGGGAGCCAGCAGCAGCGGCGAGCCGTAGTAAGGAGCCAGCCGGCTGGCGCGCACGGCCCGGTAGTGGGCGGGGCCGGGATTATCGACCCGCAGCAGATACGTGAAGCGGGCGAGCGGCAGCGAATCGAAGCGGGCATCGGTGCGGGCCACGAAGTTCTGGTAGCGCCAATTGCGCTCGCCGGGCGTGAGGTTATTACCCAGGTCGGCCCGGTAAGAATAGCTCAGCCACGCGGGGGGCGTCAGGCGAAAAAGGCTCGTGTCGGTAGCGTTGGCCAACAAGGGACAGGCAAAATCGTAGGTGGCGAAATAGTTGATGGTGCCTCCCTTCTGCCGGTCAGCGTGCAAGGCGGGATAGCGACCCAAGTGCAGCTGGTCGACGTAAAAAGGACCGTGCAGCCGAAAAAATACCGCATTGCCCGGCTGGGCCAGCTCCCGCACGCTTTGCAGGTCGCGCACCTCGCCCAGCCGGTAGCGCAGGTAGTTGCGCAGGCTCCAGCCCAGCAGCACCAGCACCAGCCACAGTAGCAAGAGGGGTAAGCAGCGTGATTCGCCCCTGGCGTTGGCGGCCAGCAACGCCCAGGGCCGCCACAGCCACCAGCACACCCCAAACGCAGCCAGCGCCGGCACGCCCAGGCTCCACCAGTGGCCCAGTAGCCACGGCCGCCCGGCCGCCGTAGCGCCCGCGTAGCCCACCGTAAAAATGCCCAACGCCTGGCTATAGGGCACTAATAGGCCCCGCCACCGCACGGGCAACGTACCGCGCCAGGAGGTAAAAAAGGCCGGACCCGTCATTTTCAGAGCTGGCCCACGAAGTTTTTCACCAACTCAAACACCTCCGCCGGCTTCTCGGCGTGCAGCCAGTGGCCCGCGTCGGGCACGGTCACCACCTGCGAATTGGGAAACAGCGCCGGGATGCCGTGTAGCTTGTCGTCGGGGGTGATGTAGTCTGACTTGCCGCCGCGCACGAACAGCGCCGGCTTGAGAAAAGGCTGGGCCGAAGTTATCGCCTCGCCCACATCAGCCAGGCGGGCCACCAGCCCCGGCAGGTTGATGCGCCAGGCAAAGGAATTATCCGCGCGCCGGTACAGATTTTTCAGCAAAAACTGCCGCACGCCCACCTGCGGAACGTGGGGCAGCAGCGCCGCCTCGGCCTGCTGGCGGCTCTGGATGGCGCCCAGGTCCACGGCTTGCAGGCCGGCCACGATGTCTTCCTGGTGCTCCATGTTGGAAAAGCGCGGCGCAATGTCCATCACGATAAGCTGGGCCAGGCGCTGGGGGTAGGCCAGGGCCAGCGTCATGGCCACCTTGCCACCCATGCTGTGGCCCAGCACCGTGAGGCGGGAGGGGGGTAGGGCCAGGTGGTCGAGCAGCTCAGCCACATCCTGCGCCATGAGCGCGTAGCTGTGCTCGGGCGAGTGAAACGAGCGCCCGTGGTTGCGCAAATCGGCGCTCACGACGCGCAGGCCGGCCTCATCGGCCCAGCGCCGGGCCAGGGTTTGCCAGTTGTCGAGGGTGCCAAACAGGCCGTGCAGAATCACCAGCGGCGGGGCCGCCGCGTCGCCTTGGTCGAGGTAGTGCAACATCATGTCAAGTATCAGTTAGCCAGGAATAAGCAGGCTGTTTAAGAAGCAGAAAAAATTAATAGAACGTCCTTCCGAGCTTGCCGAGGAATCTCGCCCGCATCGTGGAACGAGGCCCGGACGATTACGGGCGAGATTCCCCGGCAAGCTCGGAAGGACGGGCTGACGACTTGCCGAATAGCGTTAGGGCAAACGCAGCGGATGGCTCGCTAAACGTCACACCCACGCCCAAATGCGCCGCCGCTCCTGCACCACCACGCCGAAGTGGCGCAGGTAGCGCACCAGCGGCTGCATGTCGCTGAGCACGAGGCTGGTGAGCAGGATGTCGCCCTGGGGCAGGGGTAGGCGCAGGTACTCGTAGCGCCGCCAGAACACGCCCGGCCAGCGGCAGCGGCTCCACTCCACGGGCGCGGGGCCGGGCCAGCCGTGCCGGGCCGGGTCGTAGGCCAATATATCATCGAGAGCCACTTGCAGATGGCCGCCAGTGGGGTCAAAAATGAGCGTGGTAGCCGCGTTGAGGGTGTAGTAGCGCAGGTGCAGCAGCAGTGCTGGGGCGGCCAGTGCCAGCACCGCCAGCAGCAGCACCCAGGCCAGGCCGCGCTCCACGGGGGTAGGGGCCAGCAGGCCGGGGCCGGCGGCGGCCAGCGCCGTGCCCACCGTCAGCAGCGGCCACGTGAGCAGCGCCAGCTGCCGGGCCGGGGTAGGGCGGTAATACGTAGATTTCCTGCCAAAAAACGCCAGCGCCCAGCGCGCCAGCCCCAGCAGCACAACCAAAGTAATGGCGGTTTCGAGTAAGGAGCGGAGCGCGTTCATTGCCCCAAAATACGGGCATAGACCGTCCCGAAGGCCCGCCCCACCGCCGGATAGCTGAATTTGGCCACGGCCCGCGCCCGCAGCGCCGCCGCGTCGAAGCGGCCGGCCGGGGCAGTGAGCACGGCGCGCAGGGCCTCGGCCAGGGCCGCTTCGTCGGCGGGCGGCACCAGCAGGCCGGCCTGGTCGTCGGGCAGTAAAAGCTCGGGCACGCCGTTCACGCGGGTGGCCACGGCGGGCAGGCCACTGGCTTGGGCCTCAATGAGCACGCAGGGCAGGTTTTCATAATTGGAGAACAGCACGAAGCAGCTGGCCCGCCGCATCTCCGCCGCCACCTGGGCCGAGGTGAGCTTGCCCAAAAACTCCACCGTGCCATCGGCCAGCAGGCCCAGGTCAGCGGCCAGCTGGTGCATCCGGGCCTCGGCCGGGCCGTAGCCAGCAATGCGCAAGTGCAGGCCGGGTAGGGGGGGGTAGGCGGCCCGCAGCCGGGCCACGGTGCGCAGCAGGCCGCTCAGGTTTTTGGCCCTTTCATTAAAAGCCGCCACGTTGAGCAGCCCGTAGCGGGTAGCGGGGTCAGTAGGCGGGTGAAATAGCTCAGTATCAACCACGTTGGGAATAACCCGCGTATGGGCATTAACGCCGCCCAGCGCCGCCAGCGCCCGCCGCAGGTCGTCCGATACCGGCGTGTAGGCCGCCGCCTGCCGCACCAGAAAGCCCGCCAGCCAGCGCCGCAATCGGCCCAGCCGCTCCACATTGCCGGGCTGAAAAGCTGTCAAGTGCTCGGTTATCAAATAAGGAATGCCGTGCCACCGGCGCAGCCACCACGCCAGCGCGGCGGGCCGAAATAGGATGTGCGTATGCACCACGCTGGGCCGCGCCCCGGCCCAGTGCCGGCGCACCGCCCGCAGCCCACGCCGCTGGCACTCCAGCCACAGCCCCAGCTTCAGCAGCCGGTCGAGGGGGGGTAGGCTGGTGGGGCGGGCGCGGTAGTAGTAGCGCCAGGTGGGCACCGGCCCGCACAGGTCGTGGTCCTCCGCAATAAGGGTAGGGAGCGGGCCGCGCGCCACGGCCGCAAACACCACCGCCGACGCCGCCGGCCCGCCGCCGGGGCCGCCGTGCGCCGCGATAGCCGCCACGTGCCGCGCCACAAAGTCCCCGTCCTGGTCGTCGTAGCGGTGCGGGTACCACTTGGGCAGGTGCAGAATTCTCACGGATTGCCGGCGGTTTGTGAATAAATGGAGACTACTATGTGGAAAACTGCCTTCCACCACCAAAAGTAAAGCCCGCCCTGGGTAGGGCGGGCTTTACAGCGCAAGCAGCGAATTCCCTACCCCTCTAAAACAGGTACCGCACGCCCAACTGCCCCTGCCAGCGCGAGGCCAGCTGGTCGATGGAGTAGGTGGCGGGGTTGCTGAAGGTGAAGGCCGGCCGGTTGAAGGTAGAAGAGTAGGTGCCCGACACGTTGCCGGCGGCATCGGCAAAAGCCACCTGCGTGAGGCCGGTGCCCAGCGTCGAGTTAAACGTGTTGGGCACGAAATACTGGCGGCCCCAGCTGCTGTTGATAAAGTTGCCGAAGTTGATGATATCAAACGAAAGCTGGATGCTGTGGCCGGTGGGCGTCACGCCCGCCTCGTTGGGCGTGAGCTTGCCGAGTTTGGCTTCCACCATCAGGCGCACATCGGCCTGGTTGTTCCAGGGCGTGCGGGCGGCGTTGCGCTCGGCATACTGGCCGCGGCGGGTGCTCAGATACGGGTCGTTGCTGATAAAGCTATTGAGGGCGGCGTACTGCGGGCCGTTATTTTCGGCCACGTAGGCGGCCGCGCTGCTGGCCCGCGACACGAGCACGATGTCATTGGCCGAGCCAGGGATGTAGGCCAGCTGCACGTTTTGCTGGCCGTTGCCCAGGAAGTTGTTGTTATAGACCCAGGTGTAGGGCGCGCCGCTCTGGTAGGTCAGCACCGAGGTCAGGTAGCCCGTGAAGCGCCCGTCGTTGGTCGATTTGTGCAGGTTGAGGCTGGCTACCACGCGGTGGCGCAGGTCGAAGTTGGAGTACGACAGGGCCGGGTTGTTCACGTTCAGGGCCGGGTTTAATTCCCAGTTGCTCTGCGGCGAGTTGCGAATGCCGTTGCTGATGTCGTAGCTCTTGCCGTAGGTGTAGGCCACGTTCACGTCGAGCAGCGTGTTCAAAGTCTGGCCCACCGAGCCGGTCAGCTGGTAGCGGTAGCCCTGGTGGGTGTTGGTCAGGAAAAAGGCGTTCGAGAAGCTGCTATTCACCTTGGTGCCGCCGTAGGGCGCGGCCACGTAGCGGGGGCTTAGGTTGGGGCCGTTGGCGCCGGTGCTGTTGAGCTGCGGACCGCCGTTGAAATACGTCACGTTGTCGGCCAGGTTGATGTTCTCAAACTTCACGTCCTCCAGGGTTTTCGTGTACAGACCCTCCACCGAAAAGCGGGTGCCCGAAGCCAGCTTCACGTCCAGGGCCAGGTTCGAGCGCCACACCTGCGGCATCTTGAAGTTGTTGTCAATCAGGTTCACCTCCGTCGTGCTCTGCGACGAGGCCGGCAGCTGGGCGTAGATGTTGTTGGGGTTCTGGTTGAGGTAATACTTGCCGGCCGTGGCGGCGGTAGTCTGAATGTTGTTTAAATCTACCGAGTTGAAATTCACGCCGTTGTTGTAGTAAGCGTAGCCAAACCAGGCAAACGGCACCCGGCCCGTAAAGATGCCCGAGCCGCCGCGCACCACCACCGAGCCATTGCCGTTCACATCATAGTTGAAGCCCAGGCGCGGCGACACCTGTGGCTTGCCCAAGTAGCCGTTGTTGAGGTCCTGCCAGGCCGTGTGCGAGTAGGTTTGGTTCAGGGTGCGCTGGTCGTTGGCGGGGTTGTTCACCAGGCCCGAGTTCAGGGACGGCTTGGTGGGTAGGGAGGCAATGTCGATGCGGATGCCGGGCGTGATTTTCAGGCGGTCCGTCACGTTCCACTCGTCCTGCAGATAGGCGCTGTAAAAGTTGATATTGAACGCCGCCGACGGGTTATTATAGTTGTAGTCGTATGAGTTATCGGCCTTGTTATACGTGCCGCGAATACGGCTCGGCAGGTCGTTCAAAAAGTCGCTGGGGCTGTTGTACTCAATGCGGCCATTCCAGGAGTTGATGAAGCCGTAGTCGATGTGGTAAAACTCGTTGTGCGTGCCCAGCGTGAGGGCGTGCGAGCCGGCGTAGAAAGTCACGTTATCCGTTACTTCAAACGTTTTCTGGCGCTGGTTGAAAATGCTGGCCTCGCGGTCCGAGCCGAGCAAAATCTGGTTGCTACCCCCCCCGTAATTCTTGGTGGGGTCGGTGCTCACGTTGTTAATCTGCACCGCCGGAAACAGGTTGGCCTGCCCGCCAATCAGGTTGCGATAATCGTGAATGTTGGTGTAGCCCAGGATGAGGTTGTTGGCCAACTGGTTCGAGAAGTTTGACTTTACCTCCAGCACCGTCGAGTTCTGGATGTTGTTCTGCGTAAAGTCCTGCGAGCCAAACTTAAACAAGCTGCCCGAGCGCTCCAGGTTGGTCGCTTCGGCCTTGATGAAATTGTGGCGCAGTGCAATGCTCGTCTTGTCGTTCAGGTTCCAGTCGAGGCGGCCAAAAATCTTGTTGCTGTTGGCGTAGATGTTATAAGCACCGTAATCGCCCACGTTGTAGCTAGCGGTGCCGAGTGTGCCATCGGCGTTCTTAATGGTGTAGCTGTTGAGCTTGGCCGCGATTTGCTGGGCCAGGTCCACCGTCACGGGCGAGCCGGGCGTGCCGGCGGCGTAGAACTGCGGCTCGGTGCGGCGGGCAACCTCAGCATTCACGAAGAAAAACAGCTTGTTCTGAATAATCGGCCCACCCAGGCGGAAGCCCGTCTGGTAGTCATGGTACGACGAGCCGATTTTCGAATTGGTGCCGTCGATGCTCTTGCCCGTAATGGCCTGGTTGCGGCCGTAGCCGTAAATGGAGCCGTGGAAGTCGTTGGTGCCCGAGCGCGTCACGGCGTTTATCGAGCCGCCCGTGAAGTTGCCCAGCTTCACGTCATACGGTGCCACCGAAGCCTGAATTTCCTGGATGGCATCGAGCGAAATCGGGTTCGAGCGGGCCGAGCCGCCGGGCAGGCCGCTGGTGCCGCCCTGCCCGCCCAGCGAGGGCGAAAAACCGATGGCGTCGTTGTTTACGGCCCCGTCGAGGGTGATGTTGTTGTAGCGGAACGAGCTGCCCGCGAACGAGTTGTTCGAGTTGCGCGGGTCGAGGCGGGTAAAGTCCTGGATGCTGCGCGAGATGGTGGGCAGCTGCTGCAACTGCTCGCGGCCGATGTTGGTGCCCGCGCCGGTTTTGGTGGCCTGCGTGCTGCCCACCACCACTACCTCGTTCAGGGCCTGGGCCTCGGCCGCCAGCTCAAAGTTGAGGCGCGTGGTGTTGCCCAGCGTCAGGAATACGTTGTTGATTACCTGCTCCTTATAGCCTACGTAAGTTACCGTTACGGTGTAGGGGCCGCCGGGCGCCAGGTTCGGGATGGTGAAGCGGCCGTCGGTTTCGGTGGCGGTGCCGCGCTTGCTGCCGGTCGGCACGTGGGTGGCCACCACCGTCACGCCAATCAGGTCTTCCTTTTTATCTGAAATGACCTTGCCGCTCAGGGAGGAGGTCGTGACCTGCGCCGAGGCCAGCTTGGCCAGCAGCAGCAGGATAAACAAGATTGCCAACCGCGTAGCGGTCCGGCTCAACGTAAGAGTGCGCATAGAAAGGGGGTTAGGCCAATGCTGCCGCAAAGGTCCCCCGGCTTCTTCACCTGCCAGTCAGGTTGTCGGTTATCAAATCGTTGGTAATCAGCAAGCGACGTAACACTGACGTAACGTTGCGCTGGCTAGCCCGGCCGGCTAGCGCGGTTTCCAAGCTAGGGTGTCTGCGGGCTGCCAGCTTTTGGGCCGGCCGGCATTTACCGTTACTTTTGGCGGCTTGCACCCACACTTCTTAATTAGTGTAGCGTGGCATCCGCCCGGCCCTACCCCCCCTCATCGGGCCGGGTCGCTGGTTGGGCCAAATGTGCCCGTTTGGGTGGTCTGGCCCTTATTTCTTCGTCCTACTTATTCTGGCTGGCGCAGCTAGCTCCCTGATACTCATGCTACTTTCCATGACCGGCTTCGGCCAGGCCCACCGCGACACCGACCGCTACACCGCCACGGCCGAGCTGCGCTCGCTCAATTCCAAAACCCTCGACCTCACGCTGCGCCTACCCCGCTTTCTGCAGGCCCACGAGTTAGAGATTCGCCAGCAAATCACCAAAGCCCTGCTGCGCGGCAAGGTCAATTTTAACCTCGATTTCAGCCGCCCGGCCAGCACCGCCGCCGCGCCGGTCCTCAACCTCGTGGCGCTCAAAGCCGCTTTTCACGAGTTGCAGCGCATCGCCCAAAGCCTGGGCCTGCCCGTGGGCGAAGCGACGCTGCTGGCGGCCCTGCGCCTGCCCGGCGTGGTGCCTACCCCCTCCGAAGCGGCCCAAGCCGCCCAGACCGAGGCCGGCGCCGACGAGCCCACCTGGGCCGAGCTGCAGCCGCTGCTCACCGAAGCGCTGGCCGCCATGCAACAGTTTCGCCAGGATGAGGGCCAGACCTTGCAGCAGGAAATTCTGGGCTACGTGGCCACCATCCGGCAGCAGCTGGCGGCCGTGGAGCTGCACGACCCCCAGCGCGTGGCCAACGTGCGCCAGCGCCTGGCCGCCCACCTCGCCGACCTCACGCAGCACGAGCAGTTCAACGCCACGCGCTTCGAGCAGGAAGTTCTGTATTATATCGAGAAGCTCGACATTGCCGAAGAGAAAGTGCGCCTGGCCGCTCACCTTGATTACTTCGAGCTGGCTACCCGGCAGCCCGACGAGGCCGTGGGCAAGAAGCTGGGCTTCCTAGCCCAGGAAATCGGCCGGGAAATCAACACGATAGGGTCAAAAGCCAATGATGCCACGGTGCAGCATCTGGTAATAGGGATGAAGGAGGAGTTGGAAAAAGTCAAAGAACAACTCAACAATATTCTCTAGGAAAACTAAAAGTGCAAGTTGATTTCGTGAGATTTTCAATAAAAATCACTGTATCTTTCCGCGCCAAAACTGTAATTTTCCGATAAAACCACAAATATTTACACACCTGAAACATCTTGGTTTCATTAATTTATTCTTTAATAAACAACTGATAACTTAGTAATTTTCAGTAGGTTGAATAAATTTAATAATTATCAGAAAGGCCCCTAAGCTACTTTTTTTTAAAGTTGGTCGAGTTAAACAAAAGCTGGATTCCGGGTGTAACTTAGATGCCCAGAAGGCGCTGACAGACCAAAATCTCTTTACCATTTTTATCATACTCTTATGAAGACATTAGTACTTTCATTGCTGACTTGCTGCGCGAGCCTGCTGATGGCAGCCCGCCCGGCCGCAGAGATTGAGTTGATAAAGAAGCGGGTGCTGAGTGAGCGCGTCGAAGTGCTCATTCCGAAAGGCTTTGAGGTGATGACCGAGCAGCAGATGGACTTCACCTATGCGCACGCCAGCAGCCGCCCAAGTGTAGTTTTCACGAACAACAACTTAGTGTCACTGGCCTTCAACTACTCCGATAACGAGGCTGACCAGGACATGGTGGAAGTGTACGAAACCAATTTCGCCAAAGCCTACCACAAGCAGTATAAGCAAGCTACTTTCTTCAGCGAAGGCGTGAAGGAGGTGAGCAGCCGCAAGGTGGGCTTTATCGAGTATATGAAGCCGGAAATGGGCCACGAGGTGTACACGCTCGTGTTTTTCACCGACGTGCAAGGAAAGCTGCTCATCTGCACCTTCAACTGCGCCGACCGCCAGAAGCCCGAATGGGAGCCCCTGGCTAAAAAGATTATGGCCTCGCTGAAAGCCAATAGCTAACCGCCCAAGCAGCCCCGCGTGAACGATTATTTGTGACGAATAGGTTATGAATGGCCGCGCCATCCTGCGAAAGCAGTCCGGCGCAGGTCGAATTAGAAAATTAGTCTATTTTTACGAATAAGATTATTTTATGGGTTGAGCCCCGGCCGATTATCGGCCGGGGTTTTTTATTGGGGCTGGCCGGGCACCCTGGACATCCAGAAAGTCGCGGGCCAGACCGTAGGCCCCGGCAAAGCCCGCCAGCGACAGCGCGGCCGGCCGGTCGTTCACATCGTGGTAGGCGAGGCTGCCGCCGCGGGTGTACATAAAAAAAGCCGGCACCCCGGCTTCCGAAAACGGAAAGTGGTCGGAGTTGGCGGCCGGGCCGCGGGCCGTGAGGCGCGGCAGGTAGCGGCGGGCCTCGTTGAGCGCCGCGAGCTGGCGAAACGCCGCCTCGTACACCCGGCCGTTCACGACGGTCGCGCCTTCTTCGCCGGTGCCCAGCAGGTCAAGATTAAGCAGAAACTTGATGCGCGCCAGCGGCACCAGCGGGTGCCGCACGAAGTAGCTGGAACCCACCAGCCCCGCTTCCTCGGCCCCAAACAGCAGAAACGCGACTGAGTAGGCGGGCCGGTTTTCGGGCCGGGTGTAGTGCGCGGCCAGCTCCAGCAGCAGTGCCACGCCGCTGGCGTTGTCATTGGCACCGGGAAAATAGGTTTTGCTGCCCATCATGCCCAAGTGGTCGTAGTGCGCCGACACCACCAGAAAGCTATCGGGCCGGGCGCTGCCGCGCACCACGGCCGCGAGGTTTTGGGTGGGGTAGGCGTGGAGGAGCTGGGCGTCGAGCTGCCAGTGAACCAAGTTTTTACCTTGTGGCCAGCGGCTAGCGAGTACTTCAAGCCGGGGCTCCGATGCCTGACTGCTTGCTAAAGAGGCCGTTAGTTTCGAAACGAGTACGATTTGCGCGGTTGAATCCAGATGCTGCCGCAACGCTGGCGCTGCTTGCGCTAGCTGGGCCTGGTCGCGGCTGGTAAGCAGCAGCGTGCCACGTAAGGGCCGACGTACCCACGCCGCCGCCGTGTCAGCATTAGAAAAAATAAGCGTATCAAGCGGCCACAAGGAAGAAAACGACAGCTTGATGCTGCCCGAATTAGGGGCCGCGATAAAATCAACTCCTGGCTGAAGCGTTTCCCCTCTAGCCAAGCCTTTCGCATTGGTTACTGCCAGCTCCATCTTCCCCGGAAACGTGTTCACATCCAGCGTAAAGGGCTGGGTATAATTGGGGGCGAGCGGCTGCAGGCCCAGCTCACGCAGGCGGCCGCGCAGGTAGGCGGCGGCCAAGTGCTCACCCTGTTGCACGTAGCCGCGGCCGCGCATGGCCGGGGAAGCCAGCACTTCGATGGTGCGGCGGGCGCGGGCCAGGTCGGGCGCGGTGGGCTGCGCGTGGAGGGGTAGGGCCAGCAGCAGCGCGCCCACGGCCAGCGCCGCCGGCTGCTGCCGCTTCAGCAGCGGGAGCAGCAGCACCAGGCCGGCCCCAATGGTGTCGCTCAGCAGGTCGCTCCATTCGGCGTGGCGGCCCTGGTGCATCACGTATTGCAGCACTTCGATGCTGGCGCCAAATGCGATGCAGCCCACCAGCACCACGCCCGCGGCCCGGCCCCGCAGCCCCGGCTGGTGACGCGCCCACAGCCAGGCCAGGCCGGCCAGCACGGCAAACACGCCCGCGTGCGCCGCCGTGTCGAACGAAAGCAGCTTCCAGGCGGGCGTAACGGGCATGTCCCGCGCCGGGGTGAGCGTGAGCAGCAGCATGACGGAAATCCAGAGCAGCGTCAGGATGCCGTAAAAACGGGGGGTAAGGAAATTCATAGCCAGGCGGAATTACGGAAAGAACGTCATGCGCAGCTGGCGTTCGCCCCGCGCAGCATCGCGCGCGGGGCGAACGCCAGCTGCGCATGACGTTCAAAAAAGGTAGGCTCAGAAAGGGCTACTCGCCAATCAATTCGCCGTAGGCGGCGGCGGCGAGCAGGCCCGCGATTTCGCCCTGGTCCTTGATTTTCATCCTGATAAGCCAGCCCTCGCCGTAGGGGTCGGAATTGACGGTTTCGGGAGCGTCGGCGAGCTTGCTGTTCACTTCCAGCACCGTGCCGCTAATGGGACTAAACAGGTCCGAAACGGTTTTTACGGCCTCCACCGTGCCAAACACGTCGTGCTGGGCAACGTCCTTGTCAACCGTGTCAATGTCCACGTACACGATGTCGCCCAGCTCGCGCTGCGCGTGGTCGGTGATGCCGATGGTGGCCGTGTCGCCGTCCACACGTAGCCATTCGTGGTCTTTCGTGTAGTGCAGGGTGCCGGGAATATTCATGGGTAAAGGAATGTAGGGTAAGCTTTAGCTTGCCGGGTTGAGGAAGTGAGGCAAAAATACGGCGGCGCGCCCGTGTGGTGCTCCTGGCAAGCTAAAGCTTACCCTACACACGGACTATTGCAGGCTGTAGCGCAGCTGCACGCCGCCCTCAGTGGTGGCGTTGCGGAAGGCATTGC
Source organism: Hymenobacter psoromatis (assembly GCA_001596155.1). Lineage (NCBI taxonomy): Bacteria > Pseudomonadati > Bacteroidota > Cytophagia > Cytophagales > Hymenobacteraceae > Hymenobacter > Hymenobacter psoromatis. Next base: position 4,280,014 of record CP014771.1, read on the forward strand.
TCACGCGCGGCTGGGTGATGGTCTGGGTGAAATAGAACTGGAGGTTGAGGCGCGTGTTGAGCAGATAATCGATGGTGGGGCGCAGCTGCACTTGCAGCGAGCCGTTGGTAATCTGGCTGGTAGAGGTGCCGGGGTCGCCCACGACGGCCGCCGTGCCGAGTATGGTGCCCGAGCCCAGCGCCGCCGGCACGGGGTCAACCGAGCCCAGGATGCTGCGCTGAATAGTGGCATTGTCGCGGATGCTCATATCGAGGCGGGCCGTGAGGTTGTTCTTGAGCGTGCGCTGCTCGCCGCCCACCCGGAAGGGCAGCTTGAGGCCCTTGGCGGCGTAGCCCAGGCCAATAATCAGCTCGGTAGTATGCAGCTCGGTTACCTGGGCGTTGGTCACGTTCAGGGCCACGGCGCGACTGGTGTTATACTGCACCCGGCCGGTTACGTTGTTCACGGTCTGAAAGTTAATCCCAATGAAGGGGGTAAGGCTTTCCACGATGCTCACCTGCCCGATAACGTAGTACGGCACGTATTGCCCGGTCGCGTTCAGCACGTAGGGGAAGGGATTATTAGTGCGGCCAAACTCGGGCTCGGCGGCATACTGCGTCGAGGTGGTGTAGCCGCCCATCGTGTAGAGCGATGAGTAGGCGTGGTTGATGGTGAACGAGCGGAAGACGGCGCGAATGGCCGGTAAATCCGAAAAACCATTGTACTGGATGGTCCAGTTAGGCAGCGGAATCACGCCAAACGGGTTGAATTTCGCCGCCACGTAGCCATCCGACGACTTGCCGTGGTAGGCATCCAGGAAGCTCTGAATCAGCACATCCTGCGAGTTATAGCTGTAGAGGCCCACCGTCTGATTGGTCTGAATCTGGGGGGTAGTAGCCGTGGCCGGCGTGGTCACAGTCTGCGGGGTGGGGGAAACGGGGTTGGCCGCCTGCAATTTCTGCTGCACGAAGCGCCGGTTCTGCACGAAGCGGTCGAAGGCCTTGCTGGTTTCGCCATTGGCCCCCAGGTCACCAAACAGCGTGTTGATGGTAATGGTCGTGGCGCTGTACGAGCCCGTGCCCAGCGCCTGGGTAGCGGCCAGGTAGTTGGGGTCGGTAGCAGGCACATTGAGTGGCACCAGCGTGCCATATTGCTGGTAATACGTATTCGTCGTGTCAATCTGGCGGCGGTAGTAAGCCTCGCTGTTGCGCACTTTCTGCCGCCGCAGGTCGAGCTGAATATTGAAGCCGCGGAACGGCTCCAGGGTGGTGCGGGCCGTCAGGTTTTCGGTCAGGATGTTGGAAATTGGCGTGTTCAGATATTGGCTCTGGCTGGTGTACCAACCGCGCGAATTAGCGTAGCCATACAGCTCGCTGGGCTGGTACTGCTTGCCGATGATGAACGGCAGGCCCGGCGCCAGGCCGCCGAAGCGGTTGTCAAGCCCCAGCAGCTGGGTGGTGGGCAGGTAGCCCGGCAGCAGCGTGCCGTTGGAGCGGGCATAGGTAAAGTTGATGGCGCGGGCCGTCATCACGGCCCGCAGCACGGCCTTCACGAAGCGCAGGGGGTCTTTTTTAGCGGTGTCGGGCGCGATGGGCTTGGGCCGGCCGAGGGGGGTAGGGCTGTTGGGGTCGGCCTGGGCCGGCCGGGGCGGGTTGGCCGGCGGCGCGTTATTAATAATATTGAGAAACTTGACCTTGTTGTAGAGCTTCACCAGGTCAATCTTGCCGTTGGCGCTCAGCTCGGCGTTGTTCTGAATGGTGTTGCCCAGGCGCAGCACCGAGTCAGGAGGGAAAAATTTGGGGTCGGGGTTAGCGACTTTTAAAGCCGTCGAAGCCGCCTGCCAGGTGTAGTGCGCCGAGTAGCGCCCATCGGCCGAAATCCAGTCGGTGAGCGGGAATTTATCCAGCGGCAGGCGGTAGGTAATGGCGGCCGTCTGGTTGAAGTTGGTGGTGCGGCCGCCGCGCTTGAGGTTGTCCCACTGCTGGCTCCGGTTGGCAATGGCCTGGTCGCCGTTGCCGATGCTCTGGCCCGCGCCCTCGTCAATCACGCCGCGGTTGGTGGCGGTGTAGTCGAAGATGAGCGCCTTGGTGATGTCCCACTTCAGGTCGTAAATGCGGCTGATGTAGAACGACTTATAGAATACGCCCGCGATGCCCGCCGTGGTGGGCAGCGTGCCGGGGTCGGTCACGCGCTGCAAAAAGCGCTCGTTGTAGCGCCGGTCGAGGTCGGTGCGAAACGAGAAGCGCGAAGGCAGTGGCGTGAAGTTAATCTGCTGAAAAATCTTGAGATACGGGTTATCCAGCGCCTTCCAGCTGGCCAGGGGCTTGTAGTTGCGCGGGGTGGTCTGATACAAGTAGGCCAGCGCGGCTGTGTACGACTGCGTGTAGTCGCGGGCCGTGTTGACGTCGGTGTGCAGGCGCTCGGTGATGGCATAGCTCACGGCCACGTTCTCAATGTCCCAGGGGTGGGTTTTGGTCTGGGTAGGGCTGCGCTCCTTGCGCATGTTCAGCACCGAAATGCTGCGCGTCGTGGTGCGGTCCACCACCAGCTTCTGGTATTCGGCCGCCGCGCCGGGGTTGTTCTGAAATTTTAGCAGGCTCTGGCTCAGCTTGGTGTCGGGGTCGAGCGGGTCATACTGGGGCGTGATGGTCTGGCGGCCCAGCTGCAGCAGCACCGGCACCTTCAGGTGCGCCTGGGAGGGTAGGAACTTCTCGGCGGCCACCGTCGCGTTGAGGTCGCCGCGCAGCACGTCGCTGGTCGAGCGCTGCTGAGCCTTGTCCTGCAGCCCGCCAAAGCCCACGCCGATAAACGAGCCCGTGGCCGTGATGTTGGCCAGGTCGGCCAGCTTCACGTTCAGGCGGGCGTTGGCCGCCCAGCCGCCCTGGCTGTCAAAGTCAAACACCCGAAACTCGTCGGCCCACAGCGTCACGCTCTTGTCGCTGGCATCCCGGTCCGTCGCATTCGCGGCCGGGTTCAGCACCCCAATCATGCAGCCCTGCACCTGCGAAAAGTCGGGGTTGCCCAGAATGGTGATGACTCCGCCGTGGGCCGTTTTGTACGTATAAGGAATGGTGTAGCTGACCCCCGGCACCCCATTCACGAGGGCTAGGTTGCGCGCCGCCTTGGCGTCGATAAAATCCTGAAATGCCACGTCCACGTTGTTGGCCACAGGCCACACGTCCAGCTGCGCGGTAGCTCCCGGCTTGGTAATGGCCAGCGGCAGCGAATACTCATAGTAGTTCTGGGTGTAGTCGGTGCCGATGCGCAAAAAGGCGCGCACGGTGCTGTCGGCCACGATGTCGGCGCTGTTACTCTCCGCGTGCAGATACATGCGCAGGCGCTTGTAGCGCAGCAGGTTGGTGCTGAGGTTTTTGTAAGCCGCCTTGCCATAACCGTCGTGCAGGTGCGTCACACTTAGGCGCAGGCTCTGCTCGTTTTGCTGGCGCGACACGGCCGTGGAGCCATACTCGATGTCGCGGGTAATATTGGGCGGCACGACGTACGGAATAGCGGAGGTAGTGCTGGAGCTGACCGCCGACGGGCCGTTTTCCTCCACGCTCACCGTCGAGATGCTGAAGGCGTCGGCGTCGGTGACCGCGCCTGGGTTAGGGCCGGCCTTAGGGTCGGCGATAACGCTCGCGAATTGGCGCCACTGGTTGGCCACGAACTGCGGCTGCACCATGCGCAGCACCACCGGCTGCTGCCAGTTGGTCATGTACATCCGCACGAAGCGAATGTTCTTGAAATTCGTAATGGCTCCCTCCGTGCGCGAAGGCTGCCGGATGGGCACCCGGAACTGGTACCACGTCACATTCTCGGGGGTGCCGGCCCCGTTGGCCGTGATGGGGTTGGTTATCTTATCGGTGATGTAGTTCTGACCCACCGTGAACTGGTTCGGCTGGAGCGAAATCTTGTACTCGTAGTATTGCTCGGTGGTCTGAATCGTGTTGTCGCGGTTCAGGTCTTCCTTGTCGGGGTAGGCCGTGGAGCTGAGCTGCGAGTTTTCGGGCGAGTTATTCTCGTAGTTGTCGTAGTTCTTGTAGCGGCCCAGAATCTGGGTGTTGGCCACGTCGTAGCTCGGGTCGAGGTGGTGGCGGAAGTCGTCGTTCGATGGGTCAGCCAGCGCCCCGTAGCCCGGAATGTTATTGAAAAACACCTGCTCATCCGCATCGGCCAGGCCGTCGAGGCCCACGTCCTGGCTGGCCCGCGCGCCGGGGGTAGCGTTGAAGGCGTCGAGCAGAAACTGCTGGGTCGTCACGCGGCCATAAGGAGTTTTAAGGGTCCCGGTGGTGTCGCCCGGCACCGGCAGGCCGTTCTCAAACTCGTGCTGACCCTGGTCGCGCAGCACGTCCTCGCTGATATTGCCCAGGTTGATAAACAGGTCGCCGCCAGTGATTTTGGCGTCGTCGAAAGGCACCGGGTTGTTCGGGTCCAGGTTGGTCGGGTCCGAGTTCAGCGCGGCGGCCAGGCCATTTTTTCCCTTAATGAACGGGTCCATCAGCCAGAACTCCAGGTACTCCACGTTGGCATTGTCGAAGTCCGTATCGAACGTAATGCCCCGCGAAATGCCGCCATACTTACTATCGGGCAGGCCCGCGAGCGGTGTAAAGTGCTTGCCGTCAGCGGTCGCGATATTGGGCGTGTAGTTATACGGCCCGCGCTCACCAGGGAAATACGCCATGTCAAACGTGTACTCGTAGCCGTTGCCCGTCGCGCCCAGGTCTTTGTTCGGAAACACCTCGTTGCGCGGAATGCCCCGCTCGTAGTGGTTGGCCAGCGTCGAGGTCGAAATACTCGTCGGCACGCTGGGGCCGCCCGTGTAGTAGCTCTGGTCCACGGTGTACCAGGATAGCTTGGCACGCTGGTAGCCGTTGGCCAGGCCATTAATCGTGCTGCCCGCGATGGGACTCGGGGTCGCGGCCAGGCGCCACGCCGGAATGGCCGCCAAGCCGCCCAGCGTGTAGGGCGTGCGCGCGTTTTCAAAGTCGTCGAGGTAGCTCACGCCGTTTTCGCCGTTTCCCAGCTGCGCCTGCCCCGCGATGAGCTTGGCCACCTCGCCGCTAAAGGCAATGGTTGAGGTTTCCTTGGTCGAGAGGAAGGGTAGGCGGTCCACCAGCTTGGTCAGCACCCGGCTTTCCTTGCGCAGGCTCACGTCGGCCCCCAGAACGGTGTTGTTGGCCGGCTCGTCGCCGATGTTCACCCGGTTGATGCCAGGAGCCTGGTTTTCCAGAATGTGCATGGCCGTGGCCCCCAGCAGCACGTCCTTGCTCAGGGCGTAGTCGAAGCGCGCGCCCAGCAGCTTGCGCGGCTGCACCTGCACCAGGGCGTTTTTCTCAAAATCGACCCGCAGCTCATTGGCCGAGTTGAGGTAGGCCGGATTCAGAATCTTGACCTTGGCCTGGTCATAAAATACCTGGTAATCTACGCCTTCCGTCAGCAGCGTCGAGCCCGAATACACCTTCACCGAGCCCTGCGCCACCCCAATGCCGGGCAGGCTGATTTCGTCGGTGCTGGTGCCCTGGTAGCGGCCCCGCAGGTAAAACTTATCCTTGGTCTGAATCTGCTGGGCGTCGCTCTGGGTCTGGTTATAAAGCTCCTGGTACACGTATTTCTGCACCAGCGTCTGCTCCGTGGCGGCAAACTGATTTTGCAGATACGTGCCAAACGGCTGAATGCTGGGGAAGATAATCTTGCCCTGGTCGGGGTCGATGGTGATGCCAGGGAAAAAGTCGAAGTTGCCGTCCGGGTTGCGGTCGTTGTTGGCATTCACCCGGTCCAGCCCCAGCACCTGAATCAGCGGAATATTCCGAATATTCTGCCCTTCCTTCAGCGAAATCAAATCGACGCCCGTGATGTCGTCCTTGTAAATAATCTGGAGTTGAAAATTGTCGCGGTTAATCTGCGACGAGTTCAGAGGATAGATGTTTTTCATCATCAAATCCCAGGTTGGCGTGTTGTGCGTCAGCAGGTTCGGGTTGTCCGGGTTCACGTTCGGGTCCGCCACCACGCCCACGCCGGGGTTGGTGGCCTTCAGCATTTTGAGGTAGATAACGTCGCTCTGGTTGGCGTTGCTGCCGTACTCAGTCTGGGTTTCGCCCACCGTGTAAGACTTGCCGTTGTAGAGATATTCGTAGCTCACGGCCAGCACCTGGTCGGGCAGCAGGGCCGTGTTCAGGTTCACGTAGCCGAGCTGGGCGTTGAAGCTATACTCAGAGGGGGTAAGCTTGCGGGCCCGCATCCGCTCATAGTCAATGCCTTTCGTCAGCGATACCGCGCCGCTGGGCGTCGTCAGGTTGCCCAAAAACGTTTCCACCTGCAGGTTGTCGCGGGTGCTGCCGGGGGCAGTCAGGGTTTGGTAAACGTAGTTGGCCTGGTTGCGGGCCGGCGTAGAGGCCGTGGCCACGCTGGCGGCGTTGTAAAACTGCGGCCGGTAGAGGCGCGCCAGGCGCGGCTCGCCAATGTCCATCAGCGACACCACGTTGCGCAGGTTGTCGGTGGTGCGGTTGTCGTTGGTCACCCACACTTCGAGGCGCCGAATCTCGAAGCCGCTCTGCACCGTGGGCAGTCCGCGCAGCGCCTGGTCGTACTTATCCCGGAAAAACTGCGCCAGGAAATAGTGCCGGTCCTTCTCGTACTGGCTCGATTTCAGCTCAAACGTGCGGCTCTGCGCGCCGTTGGTCACCCGCACCTCATCCTGCGAGCCGCGCAGGGTAGCGGCCACCGCCGTCACGCCCAGCCGCCCAAACTGCAACTGCGTCTTGATGCCAAACAGGTTCGAGCCGCCCGTTATCAGCGAGTTGTTCAGGGGCATGCTCACGTTGCCCAGGTCCAGCTTGCGCAGGATGTCGGTGGGTTGCCCGGCGTAGTCAAACTTCATCTGGTTGTCGAAGTCGAACGCCGCCTTGGTGTCGTAGTTGAAGGTGAGCTTGAGCTTGGTGCCGACCTGGCCGCTCAGGCTCAGGTTCATGTTTTGGTCAAAAATGAAGTCACCCACGCTCTGCTGGCGCAGCGTGAGGGCGGGGTTGCGGTTCACGTTGTACTTGGCCCCGAACTTAAACGTGAGCGAGCCCGCGGGCCGAATGTCGATGTACGAGCCGCCAAAAATGCGGTCAGCAATGGGACCAAGGTAGATTTTCGGAATCAAACGCTGGGCCTGCGCGCTGCCGGGCGCGGCCGGCGCGCCGGCCACGCCGCCCATCGCCTTCTGCCGGTAGTAGTCGTTGATGGCCTGCCGCTCCTGGAACTTCAGCAGGTCTTGCTGCGAGATGATGGTGGGGTTGCGGTAGTCAATCTGGCCGCCCACCGTTTCGCGCACATTGTAGTTCTTGAGGCTGTCGTCGGGCGTCACCTGCAACTTCACGTTCTTGGGCAGGGGTAGGATGAGCGACGAGCGCCGCCCGCGCGGCGAAAACCGGCTGCCCTGGCGGTCGCGCACGGTGCGCAGGCGCGGCCGGCGGCTGGGCCGGTAGCGGCCCGTGTCGCCGGGCGCGGTCTGGCTCGGCAAGCCTTGCATCGTCAACCCCAGCCGGCTCACCCACGTACTCCACGCGGCCGGGTAGCGGCGGCCCGCCGCGCCGGCCGGTGCCCACGCGGCCGCCAGCAGCACCGACGCCGACACGGCGGCCGCGAGCAGCACGCCCGGCCAGGTAAATTTAGAACCAACAGACAGTAGAGGCTTCAAGCAGATAGCAGGTGCGGCCGCCAGGCGGCGGCCAACTTAAAGAGTAAGTTCTTGTGGAATTTGGTTGCTTTCGGAATAGTCGTTTGTCATTGCGAGCATGTTGCGCATCAAGCAAGGACGAAGCAATCGCACCAGAACGACACCCGAACGACTCGTTCTGGTGCGATTGCTTCGTCCTTGCTTGATGCGCAACATGCTCGCAATGACAAACGCCCTAATCGGCAATCATGAAAGGCTAGTTTAATGCGACTTCAAGGCGTATTTAATCAATTCCTCCACGCTTAGCTCGTGGCCGTGCTTCTGCTGAATCTGGTCCAGATTCTTTTCTGCGGCGGCTCGGGCAAAGCCTAGCATTACCAGCGCCTGCAACGCCTCCTGGCGCTGGGTATTGTGCTGGCGCGCCAGCGGCACGGTATCTACCCCAGCTTTGGCCAGCAGCTCGTCTTTGCGCAGCTTGTCGCGCAGGTCCAGAATGACGCGCGCGGCCGTCTTCGGCCCTACCCCCTTAATGCTCTGGATAGCCCGCACGTCCTCGTTCACGATGGCCTGCCGGATTTCGCCTACCCCCATGCTGCTCACCATGTTGATGCCCGTGCCTGGCCCAATGCCCGACACCGATATCAGGTGCAGAAACAGCGCCTTCTCGCTGGGGTCCAGAAATCCGTAGAGTGTTTGTCCATCTTCCTTGATGTGCTGGTAGGTATACACCTTCACCTTGTCGTTTTCGCCCGGCAGCTTGGAGTAGGTCGCCAGCGAAATCTTTACTTCGTAGCCCACGCCATTCGTGTCGATAATGGCCTGAGTAGGGTCTTTATAAGCGAGTTTACCGTCGAGGTAAGCAATCATAAGCGCGGCGCAAGCACTAAAAATTTCCGCTGGGCGGGTTTGCTTGCTACTTCAAATCTACTCCGCTTCTGCCCAACTGAAAAGTCCTTTTACTTTACCGCACGGCCTTTTTGGGCCTCAGCACCCCGCATTTGCGTAAACCTCCCGCCTAACTTTTTTCATCAGGAAGCCATTTGTGCTCGCCGCCGCCCGCGCCCTACCCCCGGCAGGCAACTCATAATCCGCCGAACCCCGGATTTTGGCCCACGTGCCGCCCTAAGAAATCGTCGTCCCGCCGGCTGATGATACCGGCCGGGTGCAGTTACCGGCTTCGTTTAGGTGCCGGGCCATAAAAAACACGGGCAGCTTATTCAGGAGAACAAGCTGCCCGTGTTTTCAGGCCGCGCTATTGTTTTCTTCTGCTACTCGATGCTGAGTTGCTGGCGGGTTATCACGTCGCTGCCGCGCAATATGTAAACAAAGTAAATTCCAGGTAGTAGCTTGTTAACTTTCAGGTTAATAGTTGCTGCGTTCGTACTATTTTGCTCCAGGCACAATTGGCCTTTGCTGTCGAAGAGACGCATTGTTGTTGGCCGAGAGGTATCGGCATTATCTAAATCCACATACAAACTTTCGTGGACTGGGTTAGGATAGATGGACGCTGTAACCGAAGCTGATGCAGTAGGCTGGAGTGCCGCTGTAATCGTAGGCTGGGGGGCAGCAATCCGCTGGTTCTCGCAGCCGGCCCCGTGCTCGATAACTACGTTGAGGGTAGAAGACAGCGTGCCCGCGCCCGCACAAGTGCCCGCTACCGTCACCGTCACCGGAATCTGCGTAACGGAAGGGTCACTGGGCAGGGTGTAGGTGATTTGGGCCTGGTCGTTGAATTGCAGCTGGGCCTGCCGGTTGATGGTCCAGCGGTAGTTGGTACCCAGGTTCAGGCCCGAGGCGGTGAAGGTGGCGGGCAGGCCACCGCAGCCGCCGTAGATGCCAATGTACACTTGGCTCGCCCCTACCGTGAGGGCAAGGCTGGGTAGGGGTAGCTCGCAGCTCCCACCAGTAATCAAGGTAGCCTGGATGGTAGCCTGGCCACCCGCCCCGCTCAGTGCCTGTACGGAGAAGGAGTTACCCGTGCCACTATTCGGTGTTACGATGCCGCTCGGCGACACGCTCCACCGCACTTGTGCATTGGCCGGTAAGTTGCTGACGGTGTACGTAGCCGGGGCACCGGGGCAGAGCTGCGTGGGGCCGCTGATGGTGGAAGTGACCGCGCTACACTCGGCGTTGGCGTCGCAAACTGAGTTAGTGTTGCCATTGAAGGGCCGTTCCATCTCATTGTATATCCACTGCGCGAAGCGACCAGTAAAGAAGGGGTGCGGGTAATTGTTAGTATTAGCGCCAATGAAAGAATCATAGTCGCTGCCTTCCGCAATAAACGTCACAGGCTGTGGAGCAGGATTGCTGGTGGCAAGTCCATTTACGTAGCTAGCTTGAGCATTGGCGCTAGTCAGCGGAACATCAAGGGCGCTGGCCGACGGTACAAAACAAAAAGTATTCGCTAACTGGACATTTTTAGCGTAGCCCACTACTACTGGAATAGGTAGAGAAGCTATTGGAACGAATATCAGCAAGCCTCCATATGAACTGCCCGTCTTTAAAGGAATCTGACCTTTAATATACTGTACTCCGCCTGGTAATCCATCCCAGGCAACGGGAATATTGCTGGGAGATTGAAAAGCCAGATTAGAGAAATAAAATTTCTTTGTAAAAATCAATACCCGTATCTGAAACCAGATACGCAGGCTACTAATGCGTTGTACCTGTCCGGCAGGGGGTAGGGCATTAGTAATAATCTCGGTATGCACCCCTATACTAGTTAATCCTGTAGTGGCGTAACCCTCGCCCTCGATGCGCGTCAATTCGGCATAAGGAGAAAGCGTGGTTTTACCGCATTGTGAGCCCAGGCTAGTAGCTACGAAGCGGTAAGGGAAAGACTGCCCGCTAGCGGGCGTTATCATGGAGCGGTATTCATTAGCCAAAAATGAATTATACTCATAGCCATACGTCGAATTGGAGGCATTTGAGCCGCGCTGTACGGTGGCCCGAACCAGCAGCAACTGCTTCGTGGCGGGCTCATCTAGCAAGCGGTTGCCCTCCATCAGTTCAGGAAAAATATCGCTGCCACTTAATAAATGAGGAATGCCGCTGGAATTAATTAAATTAATAGTTTGCCCCAGCCACGTAGAGGCGCCCTCGCGCGTCAAGGCCTGAATGCCCAGCGGGGTATTAGCACCCCGGTGCGGGCTGTCGTGGGTCACGAGCAAGCGAGTGTTCGTGCTGCCCGGCTGTGCTTTCTCCATCTCAGCCAAGCCATAGCGGGCTACCAGACCGCCCATCGAAATACCCAAAACTACATTTTGCTGGCCGCTGGCTGTGCCGCCTAGTTTTTGTTGATTAACATACCTCACGACATCCTCAAACAAGGCTGCATTACGACGAATGTCATCCGTGCCGTTGTTGTAGTCAATGAATATTAGGTCGTATGCGGCAGAACTTGAAGAGCTATAATTATCAGCACCGAATTCATCTCGAACGCTAATGTTATTATTAATCGTATTGATACTTCTTAAGAAAGTTTTTACACTATAATTATCTTGAACATCCGGGGCAATGGTTGAAGGGTCGTATCCCTCCACTACAATTAGGGGTTTAGTAATTTGCCGCCTTGATAACCCGCCATACACAATTGTCACCTTACCGCCAGAGTGCGCTGAGGTTGGATTAAAGGTAACATCTAATGCACCTGCAGGATATACCCAGCCATTGGTACCATAGGCTCCCTGCGGCGTAGGACCCTTTTGTGCCAAGCTTTGGTTTGCTGGGTCAACTGCCAGCACCTGCAAATCAAACTGGCTTTCGTAGGTGCCAGGGCCTACGGTAGCCGTGCCGGCGTAGCTAATCTTAATTTTCACGCGGTATGTGCCAGCTGAACCATACTGAATAGCAAGCGCTGAGTTCCACGTCGCTGCCCGGTAGCCCTGCCCATCACCGAAATCGAGTTAGAGTCCCTGTACGCTACCGCCGCCGCTCTGAATATGCAACTGCTGCGTGAAGATGAATGATACGCTGGCGGTAGGCGAGGAACTGTAGGCGGGTGCGGCCGCAAACATCGTATGCACTACATAAGGGTTTTGGCTACGGCCTGCTACGTCAAATAATTGACCGTTTTGCGCTCGTAGTAGCCCAGCTTGAATGGCATTGGGCCGAAGCGTAGCATAATCAAGCCGCTCTATCAGTAGGGGAATCGCACCGGAAGCATTCTTTTGCTGCGTTAACCGGGTATTGATGTCCGAGAGGGCAGGCAAATCGTCGCTTCCCTTCAGTGTACCGCTGACTACCGTAGCGAACAACTGGCGCCAAACGGGCAGGGAAGTGCGTGCGGAGTCAGACAGCGTGCCATTGAACAAGCGTAGAGGCATAAACCGATAGCCATAGTCTTCCAGATAAGGCGTAGGCAATTGGCTTTTGTCGAGCGGGGCAAAGAGGTTGGATAGGTATTGGCGAGCCGAGTCGGTGGGCTGCGTTTGGGCCACGCCGTGCGTGGTGCTGGCCAGCCAGAGTAGTGTCAGGAGAAAGTAGAAATGTTTCATGGAAAAGAAAGAAAGGGGTTAAATTTTATAGTCGAAGCGACCCTGCGTGACCTTAAGCGTGTCATTTCTTCCTCGTTGCACGGCACTAAACCAGAACGTGCCGGCGATGATGCCTGCCTTTTCGTCTACCCGCGTCAGTACTATTTGGCCAGCTAAGTAAGTAAGATTAGAGCCGCAAAAGCTGGCAGAGCCACCCTCATAACAACCATCAGCTTCAGTTAAGGGTGGTTTGTTCAGGGGTATTGCCATTGTGAAGGTGTTCTTCAGGGGAGTAATTGGGCCACAATACAAATTCATATAGGTATCTGGCGAGCCAATACGATAGGCCGCGATGTTTACCTGAGCCCCACCAGGAGAATTGATACCGGGGTCGTAAAGAGCGACAGAATTAGGCAAACCGTCGTTGCCGCTGGGCGTCCAGGGCTGGCCATTGACGAGGCAGCCGAAGGTATTGGCCCCGGTCTGGGTAGCGGGGGGGAGCTGGCTCACCGGGTCGGGATTGCTTTTTTTGCACTGGCTCAGGCCCAGCAGGGCGGCCAGCAGCAGGGGGGTAGGGGGTAGGCGCATGGGGGAGAGGGGGTTAAGGTTCAGGAAATGTGCAGAAAGATAAATCAACTTCCTGCTAAACTTAGGAATTATTTTTTTATGTCCTTAATTACTTCTGACTTTATAAGCTAAGCTATTGGGGGTTGATAACTAGGAGGTAGGCACCACGCTGCCCTAGTAGCCGGGGATAACAGTTGGACCCGCCGCTACAGCCGCCGCCGTGCGGGCATTGTAATCCTGCATACTTAGCAAGGGATGGGTGCCGTACACATGAGCCGAATAGAGCGTAGCGTAGAGGTAGCGAAAGCCGTCGGGCGAGGTGCGGCTGCTATCGGTGAGGGTGCCGTTGAACACATCGAGCGGCACCAGGGGCAAGGCATCTTCGGCGAGAAAGCCGGTGGGTACCTGACTTTTGTCGAGAGGGGCAAAGAGGTTGTCGAGTGTAGCGCGGGTCGGGTCGCTGACCTGCGCCAGCAGTTGGGTAGGAATCCATAAACCAAGCCATAGAAAGAGGTACAGTTTTTTCATAGTGAAGAGGGAAAAGGAAAAAAGGTGAAAAATTAAAACTTGCCATCAAAACGACCCTTCGTAATCTTGATGGTATCACAGCTAGGTTGAGAAAAGGTATATTCTACTGTCCCCGAGACAATGCCACTGCTTAGGTCCAAGCGAGTTATAGTGAGTTGTCCCTTAACGGTGGCTCCTTGATTGACCGTGTAGTAGTTGCATGGACTAGATAGATTACCATCAGCATAGAGAGCAGTATAAGGGCTAGGAAGAGCCGGACTACCAAGGGCAGTGAAAGAATAAGTACCCGGTTTATTTAGTTGGTCACCCCCAAACCCGATGTATTGAGCCTGCTTCGCGCCGGTGGAGTAACGATACATTGTGACATCTAGATTGCCTCCGTGATAGGTGGGGTCATAACTGACCAAAAAATTAGGATGCCCATTGAACCCACTAGGCGTCCAGGGCTGGCCATTGAGGAGGCAGCCGAAGGTGCCCGCGCCGGTTTGGGTAGCTGGGGGTAGCTGGTCCTCGGGCTTGGAGGGGGTAGGGTCGTTTTTGCACTTGCTGCACTGGGTGAGCAAGGTTAAGGCCAGGTAAAGGGGTAGGCGGGTAAAACAGGCAGGAGATGAACGCATAGCAGAAAAGAGGTTAAAGGGTCTGGAAATGTACAGACCTAAAATGGAAAATCAAGCAAGTTGAAGAATTAAGTTTTTATGTCTAAAGTATGCGATTACTTCGGCGGGTTAGTGCTGGCGCTATTCCGATGGAGGAAAGCATTAATCTTCTTGTGATTAGCTAGTATAAGTTGCGGAATAGCTGGCACCCATTCCGGTTAAAAATAAAAATAAATAATTTTTTAAGATTCAGTTAGTGGCAGTGACCATGTGAATTTGCTTAGGGAAACGGGCGGTCAGTTGCCAGAGCGCGTCGTTTCGATTCCCTTTCTAAACCATTGGATGGTGTTTAGGCTGGCGCCGGCTGTGGCATTGGCCGTGCGGGTGTTATAGTCTTGCAGGCTAAGCAAGGGCTGCGTCCCATATACGCGAGCCGAATAGAGCGTGGCGTAGAGGTAGCGAAAGCCGTCGGGCGAGGTGCGGCTACTATCGGTGAGGGTATCGTTGAATATGTCAAGCGGCACCAAGGGGCAAGGCGTCTTCAGCGAGAAAGCCGGTTGGGACCTGACTTTTGTCGAGCGGGGCAAAGATGTTATCGAGCGTAGCGCGAGTGGGGTCGCTCACCTGCGCCATTAGTTGGGTCGAAACCCACAAAATTAGCCACAAGCAGAAGTACAGTTTTTTCATATTAGAAAGGAAAAGGAAAAGGAAAAGGGGAAAATTAGAGTTTGCTGTCAAATCGGCCTTGTGTCACTTTAATAGTATCACAGCCCGGTTGAGACAAGGTGAAATTGAACGTACCCGAAATGATGCCTTGGACTTTATCTAAGCGCGTAATTGTAAACTGACCCGTTGCTTTAGTACCTGGACTACTTAAGTATTCATCACATGGACTGACCTTGTTTCCATCAGAGAAGTAAGGCGTACGAGATGAAGCAGATGAACTATAAGTTGTCAGTAAGTAATTACCTGTCTGATTAATTTGGTCGCCTCCAAAACCAACGGATTGTTTGATAGTAGTACCGTTAGTATTTCGATAGGCAGTAACGGCAAGATTCCCGCCATGATAGTTTGGGTCGTAAGTAACCAGGAAGTTGGGCATAGCAAACAGGCCACCACCACTCGGGGTCCAAGGCTGGCCATTGAGCAGGCAGCCAAACGTGCCGGCCCCGGTCTGGGTAGCGGGGGGGAGCTGGTCCTCGGGCTTGGCGGGGGTAGGGTTCTTATGCTTGCACTGGCTCAGGCCCAGCAGGGCGGCCAGCAGTAGGGGGGTAGGGGGTAGGCGCATAGGAGAGAGGGGATTAAAGGTTCACGAAATGTACAGAAATACAATGAGAAAGTCAAGCAGCTTGGGTAATATATTTTTTGTACTTGATTACTGCTAATTTTAGGAGCTTAAATTTTTAGTGATTGTTTGGAATTCTGAACTGCTAAATCCCATTGGGTCCGCGCCGGCCAGCGACCCGGCCCGCTCCGCTGCCGCTCGGCCAACAAAAAAGCCTGGTCGGCAGACCAGGCTTTCAAGTAGTTGGGGGGGTAGGGAACCGAGTTTCAGCGCAGACTCGCAGCGTCCGCGCTACCGTCTCACAGCGCCTTGCCGTCGCGCTGCGCATCGACCACCGCGATGGCGGTCATGTTCACGATGTCGCGCACGCTGGCCCCGAGCTGCAGGATGTGCACCGGCTTGCGCATCCCCATCAGCACCGGGCCGATAACCTCAGCCCCGCCGATTTCCTGCATCACCTTGTAGGCAATGTTGCCCGACTCTACGTTGGGAAAAATCAGGGTGTTGGCGCCTTGCTCGGCCAGGGGCGAGAAGCCGTAGTTTTCTTGCAGCAGCTGGGGGCTCAGGGCCACGTTGGCCTGCATTTCGCCGTCGAGGAGCAGGTCGGGGTAGCGGGCTTTGGCCAGCTCGGTGGCGCGGCGGGTTTTGTCGGGCAGCGTGCCGCCGCCCGGCGAGCCAAAGTTGGAGTAGCTGATAACGGCCACCCGCGGCTCGGTGTCGAAAAAGCGCACGGCCTTGGCCGTGAGGCCGATAATCTCGACCATCTCCTCGGCCGTGGGGTCGATGTTCACGGTGGTATCGGCGAAGAAAAACGGCCCGCGCTTGTGCTGAATAATGTACATCGACGACACCCGGCGCACGCCCTCGGCTGGCCCGATTACCTGCAGCGACGGCATCAGGCTCTTGCCGTAGTCCTTGGTGAGGCCCGTGATGCAGGCATCGGCCGCGCCGGTTTCGACCATCATGGCCGCGAAGTAGTTGCGCTCGCGCAGCAGGCGCCGGCCCTCGTAGAGCGTGATGCCCCGGCGCTGACGCTTCTGGTACAGCAGCTCGGCGTAGGCGTTGCGCTGCTCGTCAGCTTTCAGAATATCAATAATCTCGCAACCATCCAGGTCGAGGTTATTGGCCTGGGCGATGGCGTGAATGCGGTCGGGCGCGCCCAGCAGGATGGGGAGCGCGATGCCCTCCTCGCGCACCAGCTGCGCGGCCTTCAGCACTTTGTAGTTGTCGGCCTCGGCAAACACCACCCGGCGTGGGTTGGCGCGGGCCGCCGAGGTAATGCGGTTCATGAGCTTCTGGTCGAGGCCCAGGCGCTGGCGCAGCTGGTCGTCGTAGGCGACCCAGTCGGTGATGGGCAGGCGCGCTACCCCGCTCTCCATCGCCGCCCGCGCCACGGCCGGACTGATGGCCGTTATCAAGCGCGGGTCCAGCGGCTTGGGAATGAGGTAGGTGCGCCCAAACGCCAGCGTGTTGTCGCCGTAGGCATTGTTCACCATATCGGGCACGGGCTCCTTGCTCAGTTCGGCCAGGGCGCGCACGGCAGCCAGCTTCATCGCCTCGTTGATTTCGGTGGCCCGCACGTCCAGCGCGCCCCGAAAAATATAGGGAAAGCCCAGCACGTTGTTCACTTGGTTGGGATGGTCTGAGCGGCCCGTCGCCATAATGAGGTCGGGCCGGGTACTCATGGCCAGCTCGTACTCAATCTCGGGGTTAGGATTGGCCAGCGCAAACACAATTGGGTCATCGGCCATGCTCACCAGCAGCCCGGCGGGCAGCACGTTGGCCGCCGACAGGCCCAGGAACACGTCGGCACCTTGCAGCGCTTCGGCCAGGGTAGTGACCGGCCGCTCGGTGGCAAACTGCATCTGCATATCGGCCAGGTCCGTGCGGGCCGGGTTGATAACGCCGTCTTTATCAAAGACTACCAGGTTTTCCTTGTTCAGGCCCAGCGCCAGATACAGCCGGATGCACGACACGGCCGCCGCGCCCGCGCCGCTCACCACCAGCTGAATATCCTCGATGCGCTTGCCCACGATTTCCAGCGCATTGAGCAGCGCCGCCGCCGTGATGATGGCCGTGCCGTGCTGGTCGTCGTGCATCAGCGGAATATTCATCTTCTCCCGCAGCTCCGTCTCGATGCGGAAGCACTCCGGGGCCTTGATATCCTCCAGGTTGATGCCGCCAAACGTGGGTTCCAGCGCCTTCACGATGCGGATAAACTCGTCGGGGTCGGTGGCGTCAATCTCAATATCGAAGCAATCAATGCCCGCGAACTTCTTGAACAACACGCCCTTACCTTCCATCACCGGCTTGCTGGCGGCCGGCCCGATGTTGCCCAGCCCCAGCACCGCCGTGCCGTTGCTAATCACGGCCACCAGGTTGCCCTTGGCGGTGTAGCGGTACACGTCGTCGGGGTTGGCCGCGATGGCCAGGCACGGCTCGGCCACGCCCGGCGAGTAGGCCAGCGCCAGGTCGAGCTGGGTGCTCACGGGCTTGGTGGGCACCACTTCAATCTTGCCGGCGGGGGCCTGCGAATGGTAGTTGAGCGCGTCTTGGCGGTTGATTTTGAGCATGGGAATTTAAGAAGGGTAGGGCAGCTGTGAGTCTGCAAGTTCCGGCTAAAATGCCGGATTGGTGCCGTCTGAACGGTTTCCAGAGAGATGCACCTGAAACTGACGGGGCGGGCTGCCGGCTTTTCGCCGGCTGTCCGCTCATCGTGCGCGCCGCTCGTTTTGGTAAAGAGCGGCGCGCACGATGAGCGGACAGCCGGCGAAAAGCCGGCAGCCCGCCCCATATGCCAAGCCAAAAACTACCCCACCTGCACCACCAGCTTCTGGCCCAGCTTCACATCATCCGATTTCAGGTGGTTGAGCCGGCGCAGCTCCTGCACGCTCACCTTGAAGCGCCGCGAAATATTGTAGAGCGTGTCGCCCGGCTGCACGGTGTGCGTGCTGAAATTGGGCTCAGGCCGCGCCTCGCGCGCCAGGTGGGGGGTAGGGCGGGTGGCCACCGCATCGGGCACCGGCCCGCCAAAGCGCAGCTTTTGGCCCGCCGCCACCGTTTCGGTCGGGAGCTGGTTCCAGGCCTGCACCTGCACCACCGTTACGCCGCGGGTGCGGGCCAGCCGGGTCAGGTTGTCGCCGGCGCGCACCGTGTACAGCTCCGCCGCTGGGGTAGGGGGTAGGCCGGCCGTCTTGGTAGCAGCTACTTCGTCCGTCACTTCGCGGGAAGTATTGGTAGCCAACGCTTTGCTATGCCGATGGCGAACGGGGGTAGGGGCCACGCTGTCGGTGTCGGCCACTTGCTCAGCAGCAGCAGCCGCGGTTGCGGTGCGGGCTGCCAGAGCGGCCGCTTGCTGCTGAGCCTTCTCCGTAGCGGCGGCCTTCACCAGCGCCGCTGCCCGGAAAATGGCCTGCCGCTGCTGCGCCACCACGCGGGCGGCCTGCTGTCTCTGCACGCGCAGCAGCTCCTGTCCTTGCGCGGTTTCGCGCTGGGCGGCGGCCTGAGCCTCGCGGGCGTAGCGTTGGTTGGACGCTGCCAGGGCCTGGGTGGCGCTATCCGCCGCTGCCGCCGCGTGGCGCGGGGTCAGCAGGGGCGGCGTAGCGGCGGCCACTACCAGTGCCTTGGGCGCGGCGGGGGGGGGTAGGGGCACCAACACCACCAGTTCGCGGCCGGCTTTGAGGGCCGTCGTGTGCTTGGGCAGCTCGTTCCAGCGGCGCATCTGGGCCGGGCTAACGTCAAATTTTTCGGCCACGCTGGCCACCGTCTGGCCCCGGCGCACGGTGTAATATACCCGGCGATAGCGCGGTTTATTCCCCTTAGTAGCTGATTGCGAGTCATTAGCGGCCACCGATTCGCTCGTGGGCCACGGCGCTACCCCTCCCAGCTGGGCCAGGCGGGGCGGCAAGGGCTGCGGCAGGTCGGCCAGCGGCTGGCAGTAGGCCAGCAGTGTGGCGCGGTCCACGTCGCCCAGGTGTTCGCGGGCGGCGGTGGGGTAGCGCAACACATAGGGCCGGTAGCCGGCGGGCAGGCTACCGTGGCGCACCTCGGGGTTGTAGTGGTTCATGGCCAGCGAGTCGTCGTAGCCCAGGGCGCGGCTCAGGCGGCGCAGGTCCAGGGCCTGGCCGCGCACCCCCAGCGTGTCGAGCGGCTCGTAGGCCTGGTAGCGCAGGTTGGGGTCGTTGAGGCCATGCTCGGGCGCATACTTCATGGCGTACATGATGGCCGTGAAGGTGGGCACGTAGTTGCGTGTTTCAGCGGGCAGGTAGGGGTAGAGGTCCCAGAAGCTCTTTTTGCCCGTTTTGCGCATCACGCGGCGCATATTGCCCGCGCCCCAGTTGTAGGCCGCCAGCACTAATTCCCAGTCGTGAAACTCGCCGTAGAGGTAGCGCAAGTGCTTGCAGGCGGCCTCGGTTGCCTTGTCGGGGTGCATGCGCTCGTCCACCCATTCGTCGCGTTTCAGGCGCAGGTCGCTGGCCGTGGGCGGCATAAACTGCCACAGGCCCACCGCGCCCACCGGCGACTTGGCCGTGGGTATCAGCGCCGACTCTACCACCGACAAATACTTCAGCTCAACCGGCAAGTTGTACTGGGTCAGGTATTTCTCAAAAATCGGAAAGTAAAACTGCTCGCGCTCCAGCACCCGCTGCGTGTAGCCGCGCTGCCGCTCCGTAAACAGCCGCACGTAGGCCAGCACCGCCGCGTTGAACTGATGCGGCGCGGCAGTTTCGATGCAGCCCATGCGGTCGCCCACCAGCTCATAAAGCGTGGCGGGCGTTTGCAGCCACACCAGGCGAGCCGAATCCACGGCGGGCTCCGTCAGCGGCACCACGGCCAGCGAGTCGATGGTGGTGGCCGGCAACTCCACCACCTGGCGCACCGTGTCGGCTACGGCCGGCGCGGGGGGGGTAGGGGCTTGCTCTTCGTGCTTATGCCGTGCCCGCTGCGCCATTGCCGGGGCCGCGCCCAGCACCAGAGCCAGCAGCAACAGCCGCCGCGCCAAACGCGGCTTACGCGAACCAGCAGGAGACGCGGGCAGTTGGTGCAAAGCTTTCATTGGGCTAAGGTAAATGACAATTACTGAACTACCTAACCAAAGCGGGGCGCGAACGAACCCGGCCCCACGGCCTCGCTCGTTCGCGCCCCGCGCTTTGCTAAAGAGCCTGGCTAATCTAGTTGTCTGCCTCCGCTACCATCAGCGTGTTGGCAAAAGCCAGTAAATCAGCCTCCCGGAATGCGCCGCTTAGTATCTGCACGCCGATGGGCATGCCGTCATTATCGACCCCCGCCGGTATCGAAATGGCGGGCACTCCGGCCAGCGAAGCCTGCACCGTAAAAATATCAGCCAGGTACATCGACACCGGGTCTTGCTTCTCGCCAATCTTAAACGCGGTGGTGGGGGTAGTGGGCAGCACCAGGAAATCGTACTGCCGCAACAGTTCATCGGTCTTTTCCTTGATGAGCCGGCGCACGCGCTGCGCCTTGGTGTAGTACGCGTCGTAGTAGCTGGCACTCAACACAAAGGTGCCCAGCATGATACGCCGCTTCACTTCGGGCCCAAAGCCCTGCGCCCGTGTCTTCTTGTAAAGCGATTCCAGGTCCGTCACGTCGGGCGCGCGGAAGCCGTACTTCACCCCATCAAAGCGCGACAAATTGGAACTGGCTTCGGCCGTGGTGAGGATATAATAGGTCGGAATCATCTCCTCCAGCAGTGGAAAATCTACCGCCTCCACCACGTGGCCGTGGCCGCGCAGGGTAGTGAGAGTTTGTTCCAAAGCCTCATGCACTTCGGGCTGCAAGCCCGGCCGGTTAATCGCATTTGCCACGTAGCCTATGCGATACTGCGCCGCCGGCGCTAGCAGCGCCGTGTATAACGGCACGGGTTCCTGGCTGGCCGTGCTATCATAGCCATCTGCGCCGGCCATCACTTCGAGCAGCCGCGCGGCATCCTCAACCGAGTGCGTTACCGGCCCAATCTGGTCAAACGACGAGGCAAAGGCCACCAACCCATAGCGCGAAATGCGCGAATAGGTAGGTTTCAGCCCGATAACGCCGCAAAAAGCGGCCGGCTGCCGCACCGAGCCACCCGTGTCGGAGCCAATGGAAGCCAGGCACATATCGGCCTGCACCGCCACCGCCGACCCGCCGCTACTGCCGCCCGGCACCCGGCTGGGGTCCTGGGCATTGCGCACCGGGCCAAAAGCGGAGTTCTCGTTCGAGCCGCCCATCGCAAACTCGTCGCAGTTCTGCCGGCCGATAAAAATGGCGTCCTCCGCCAGCAGCCGCTGCACGGCCGTGCCGGTAAACAGCGACTTGAAGCCATCCAGGATGCGGCTGCTGCTTTGCAGCGAGTGGCCCTGGTAGGCCAGCACGTCCTTGAGGCCGATGACCATGCCGGCCAGCTTCCCGGCCGTGCCCTGGGCCAGCTTTTCGTCAACGGCAAGGGCCTGCTGACGGGCTTCGTCGGCCCACACTTCTAAAAAAACATTCAACTCAGCGTTGCGCTGCGCAATGTTATCGAGGTAATACTCAACGAGCTGGCGGCAGGACGTAGTGCCCGCCGCCAGCTCGCGCTGAATTTCCGAAAGGGAAGCAAACAGAGGTTTCAAATCTTAAACGTCGGTTGATGGCTGGTCGATGCGGGGCCGCGTACCCGGCACGCCCTCCGTGGTGGGCGGAATGGGAGTGCTCTGGTGATGAGTAGGCTGGCTCGCCATCGGCAAATCTACGGCACCGGGTGCAGTATAGTCAGCTATCGGGGCCACGTAGTCGCCCGACATAGGGGCGGGGGGCATATGCGACGGCTGGTAAGAAGCCTGCTGCTGGTCGTAGCCCTGGTTGGGCTGGTTAGGATTGTAGCCTTGGTTGGGGTTATAACCCGGATTTGGGTTGTAGCCCGTATTCGGGTTGTACTGCTGATTAGGATTCTGATTGGGCTGGCCGGCGCGCTCAAACTCATTGCGAATTTCACTGCTGGCATCCTTAAACTCCCGAATGCCCTTGCCCAGGCCACGGGCCAGCTCCGGAATCTTATTGGCACCAAAGAAAATCAGGATGACGACCATAATCAGAATCAGCTCGGAGCCGCCGATGTCGCCTAGAAAAAGCAAGGAAGAATTCATAATTGAAAAAATAAAAACGATGAATAGAAGGTATTAGTCGCTTAGCTAGCGGGCGTGTTATTCGGGTTGTAAGGCTGGTTGGGGTTGTAAGGAGCCTGGGGCATCTGGCCCTGGGCTGGCGGCCCGTATTGCTGCGGCTGCTGGGGATAGCTACCCTGGTTGTTATAGGGCGGCTGCTGCTGGGCATAGCCGTTGGTCTGTTGCGGGTAGCCGTTAGGGTTATAGCCGGGCTGCTGGTTGTAGTTCGGGTTGGCCGGCTGCTCGGGGTTGCTGGCATCTTTGAATTCGCGCACCCCCTGGCCTACCCCCTTGAAAAGCTCAGGAATCCGCTTGGCTCCGAAGAATAATACCAGAATAAAGATGATGAATATGATTGTTCGGGGGTTGCCCAAAAACAGAAAAAGCGTGGTTAGTAGCATGAGTGGGCCGGCCGCGAAGCCGTGTAGGGTGTGAAAACGAAGATACGTAAAAGCCGGGGCTTTGGACGGTAAAGGTACCGGATAACGCAGAAGGCAGCCCGAGCCAGTCTAGCGGATTAGGTAGGCTATGAATCCTGAAAATCAAAATTTGCTCTCGTTCGCTGAGTGTTAACCCTGAGCGTCAGCTAGTTTATGCGAAAATTAAGAGAGCAGAATGACCAATTCGCCGAAAACAAGTAGGAGATAACCGATAGATGATGCACCTTTGTAGTGGTTAGCAGCCTTAACCGAGGTAGTGTTGCATTTGCAGCCTGCCAAGGCAGAGGAAGTTGGCTAAGTTTGTTTTCATAGCTCAGAAAGGCATCGAACATTGTTCGATGCTTTTTTTTGGCTACGCGCGCCGCATTCCGCGCCGCACCTCTACGCCATAGACCGCCGCCACGAAGAGCAGGGGTAGGGCCAGCCCCAGGGCGTAGCCAGCGACACTGCCGGCCGGCAACCTGTGCCCCGCAGCCTGGCCCAGCACCACCAAGGCCACCGCCGCCAGCAGCCACCCCAGCAGCCGCCCCACGGGGTAGGGCACCGGGAAATGCCGCTCGCCCAGCCACCAGCACAGCGCCGCCATCATAAAGTAGCACGCCAGCGTGGCCCAGGCACTACCCAGATAGCCCATAATTGGAATAAGAGCAATGTTCAGGGCAACGGTGAGAACCGCGCCCGCCGCCCCGATATACGTGCCAAAATACGTCTTGTCGGTCAGCTTGAACCACACCGACAGGTTGTAGTACACGCCCAGAAACAGGTTGGCCAGTAGCAGGATGGGTACTACCCCCAGGCCCTGCAGGTATTCGGGACGCCGCAAAAAAAGCGGACCTATCCAACTCAGATTCAGACTGATGCCAACAAAAATGAACGTGCAGCACAGCGTAAACCACTTGAGCACCAGCGCGAAGGTGGCCGGCGAGTTCTTCTCGGTGCTTTGGGCGAAGAAAAAAGGCTCGGCGGCGTAGCGAAACGCTTGAATTATCAGCGACATGAAGATGCTGAGCTTGTAGCAAGCCCCATACACGCCCACCGCGCCCAGCCGGCTTACGCTGGGGTAGAAGCCCTCGGGCAGGTAAGTGGGCAGCAAGATGCGGTCGAGTGTTTCGTTGACCATGCCGGCCAGGCCCATCAACATGAGGGGTAGGGCATAGGCCAGCAGCGGGCGCAGAAAGCCCAGTTGCGGCCAGCGAAAGCGAAAGTCGAGCAGCTCGTGGGCCAGCAGCAGCAGCGTCAGCGCCGAAGCCGCCAGGTTGCTCAAAAACACGTACCCTACCCCCAGGCTAGGGTCGTAAACGGCCTGCACCAGCGGCCGCAGACCCGCCAGCACGCTGCCGGGCTCACTCCGCGATACGGCTGGGCACAACACTACGAAAAAC
Source organism: Hymenobacter psoromatis (assembly GCA_001596155.1). Taxonomy (NCBI): domain Bacteria; kingdom Pseudomonadati; phylum Bacteroidota; class Cytophagia; order Cytophagales; family Hymenobacteraceae; genus Hymenobacter; species Hymenobacter psoromatis. Next base: position 4,304,065 of record CP014771.1, read on the forward strand.
AGGTTCAACCCTACGTATAACAGAATGTTAGTGAGGCGGATAGCGGCAAATCTGCGCGCCTTGTTTTCCAGGCGCAGCCGGGCAAATGGCAGCGCCGCCACCGCATCGAGTCCCAGTATCAACGCTATCCAAATGGCGTATTCGTAGTGGCCCGGCGGCAGCCGCAGCAGCGCCAGCAGCGGCTGAGCCAGCAGCGCCATCAGCACCGTAAGGACCACGCTGGTCAGCAGCAGCAGGCTCAGCGTGCGGTTGTATAGCTCGCGGCGGTCCTCACCGGGCCGGTTGGCAAAGCGGAAAAACGTAGTTTCGAGGCCGTAGGTAAATACCACGTTCAGGAACGAAACATAGGCATACAGCCCAGTCACAATTCCGTACTCAGCCGCCGCGAAATGGCCTGTGTAGATAGGCACCAGCAAGTAGCTGAGCACCCGCCCCACAATACTGCTGACCCCGTAGATAGCCGTTTGCGAGGCCAGCTTTTTCGCAATACTCATCTGGTTGAATTACAAATTTAGAATTATGAATTAAAAATTGATGCTCAAGTACTTACTCCGAAATACTTGGCATTAATTTTTAATTTTCAATCCATAATTTTTAATTACCCCTGAAGCTAGCCGGGCGCTTTTCCAGAAACGCGGCCGTGCCCTCCTTAAAGTCGGCCGTGCCGAAGGCCTGGCCAAAGGCCTCCGCCTCGGCTGTGTAGCCCGCCTCGCCGCCCTCGTCAAAATAGGTATTTACGCAGGCAATTGTGAGCCCCACAGCAACGGGAGCTTTGCTCAAAATTTTGAGTAGCAAACTTTTACAAAAATCTAGCAACTCGGTTTGCGGCACTACGTGGTTGGCCAGGCCCAGGCGCAGGGCTTCGTCGGCTTTCACCTGGTCGGCCGTGAGCAGCAGTTCCAGCGCTTTGCCCTTGCCCACGAGCTGCACCAGGCGCTGCGTGCCGCCATAGCCGGGCAGCAGGCCCAGGTTCACTTCGGGCTGCCCAAAGCGGGCGTTTTCCGAAGCTACCCGCAGGTGGCAGGCCATTGCCAGCTCGCAGCCTCCTCCCAGCGCAAAGCCGTTGACGGCCGCCACGACGGGCTTGGGGCTCGTTTCGTAGCGCCGAAACACGGCCTGGCCCCGCGCGGAGGCGTCTTGCGCGCCTGGCCCGCTCAGCGCTGCCAGCTCGGCGATGTCGGCCCCAGCTACGAATGCTTTTTCGCCGCTGCCAGTGAGCAAAATGCCGCGCACGGCCTCGTCGGCCCGCGCGTGCTCGATGGCCTCGCCAAGCTCGCCAATCGTGGCCGCGTTGAGGGCGTTGAGTTTGGTTGGGCGGTTCACGGTGATGGTCAGAATGCCAGTGGCGGCATCCAGGTCATACAGCAGGTTATCGAAAGAAGCAGTCATCTGCGAAACAACGAAAGAAGCGGGGGTAGGGAAAACAGAGCCCAAAGGTACGTGCCGGCATCAGGCGATAGATTCAGCTGCTCAATGAGTGAGTTGAGGGCTAAAAAGCGGGTATTGGGCTAATTTTTGCAAAATTAACCGGGTATCGTGCAAAACTTTGTGATTACCAATTACATCGGCTTACTTGCGTTGCCATTGGCAAACAGTGGTTTATAGCTAGTAAGCGTTGGTTGTCTAGAAATTTTCCCTCACCCTTTTCCCCTTCTTACTTGTATGGGTTTTGTTTCTGAATTCAAAGAGTTCATTTCCAAGGGCAATGTGCTCGACCTGGCCGTTGGTGTTATCATTGGCGCGGCCTTTGGCAAAATCGTGTCGTCGCTGACCGACGACATCATTATGCCCATCGTGGGTATGGGCCTGGGGCACGTTGATTTTTCCAATATCGTAGCCGGCCCCCTGAAAATCGGTTTGTTTATCAACGCTATCATCAACTTCTTGATTATTGCCTTGATTATCTTCTTCATCGTGAAGGGGGCCAACAGCATAAATAAAAAACCCGAGCCGGTGGTGGTGGTTAACGACCCTCCCGCGCCTTCAAAAGAAGAAGTGCTGCTAACGCAAATCCGCGACGCGCTGCGTAGCCGCGTCTAAGCCGCGCCGCGAGCGGCCGTTGTCGCTACGTTCGGTGCGCACTGCCCGGCCCGGAAATTATTTCGGGCCGGGCAGTGTATTTTGGCTGCTATGTGGCTTGCTGCCCGCTCATTTCTCTCGCCTCTATTTGCCATTCCCGCGTGAAAAAACTTGTTATCGCCGCGCTGTTAACCGGGTCCGCCTGGCTGCTGACTCTGCCAGCCGCGCTGGCCCAAACCACTGCGCCCAACTTTCCGACTCCCGGCAGCCCGGCCCGGCCCGCGCCTACCCCCCCCATCAACGCCGACCGTGCCCGCCGCCAGCAGCAGATGAGCCCTGAAGATGCCGCCCGCGACCAGCAATTACAAGTGCTGGAGGCGCGCACTGGCAACACCAGCCTGGGCGCTGAGCGCGGCGGCCCTTACCGGCAACTCGATAAAAACGGCGGCTCCTTCACGGTGCGCAAGTTTCGGGCGTTGCGGGGGCAGGAGCAGGAGCGGGGCGTATCGCGCCGGGTGCCAATGGGCGCGCGCACCACGGGCAAGCCTCTGGTGCATGACCACGGCCGAAAGAAAAAATTCCTCTTCTTCTAAATCACGGATTACGCAGATTTTAGCGGATTTCACGGATTTTGTGGACGATTTCTGACGGTGACTGGGAGCCGTCTTTATGTCAGCATACTACGCATAGAATAGGAGTTGGCTGAATTCAGCCCAACTAAAAAGGCTGCCCAAAAGGGCAGCCTTTTTTACGTCCACAAAATCCGTGAAATCCGCTAAAATCTGCGTAATCCGTGATTAAAGTTTGCGCTTGATTTCCTGCTCCTCGAAGCCCTCAATGTTGTCACCTTCTTGCAGGTCGTTGAAGTTTTTGACTGAGATACCGCATTCGTAGCCTTGGCGCACTTCCGAGACGTCGTCTTTGAAGCGCTTGAGGTCCTGTATCTCGCCCGTGTACTGCACGATACCGTTGCGCACTACCCGCACGCGGGTTTTGCGGTTAAACGAGCCATCCGTTACCATACAGCCGCCGATAGTACCAACCTTGGTGATGTTGAATACCTGGCGAACTTCGGCGTTGGCCACCACAATTTCGTGCACCGTGGGGGCGAGCATGCCCTCCATAGCGTCTTTCACTTCATTGATGGCGTTGTAGATAATCGAGTACAGGCGCACGTCAATCTGTTCCTGCTCGGCTAGGCGGCGGGCACTCTGCGAGGGCCGAACCTGGAAGCCGACGATAATGGCATCGGAAGCCGAAGCCAGCAGCACATCGCTTTCCGAGATGGCACCCACGCCCTTGCTCAGGATATTCACCTTCACTTCAGGAGTAGAAAGCTTCAGCAGCGAGTCGGAAAGTGCTTCCACCGAGCCGTCCACGTCACCTTTTACCAGAATGTTCAGCTCCTTAAACGAACCGATAGCCAGGCGGCGACCAATCTCATCAAGGGTGATGTGCTTCTTGGTGCGAATGGTTTGCTCACGTGCCAACTGCTGGCGCTGAGTGGCCAGTTCGCGGGCTTCACGCTCCGTTTCCATCACCTGAATGCGGTCACCGGCCTGCGGAGCGCCAGTGAGGCCCAGCACCTGCACGGGGGTAGCGGGGCCCGCCAGCTTCTTCTTTTTGCCGCGGTAGTCGGTCATGGCTTTCACGCGGCCGTAGTGCGGGCCAGCCAGCACAATGTCACCCACGTTCAGCGTACCAGTCTGCACCAGCACGGTAGTCACGTAGCCACGGCCTTTGTCCAACTCGGCTTCGATTACCGTGCCCACCGCGTTGCGGTTAGGATTGGCTTGCAAATCAAGTAGTTCAGCTTCAAGTAGTACCTTCTCAAGCAGCTCATCCACGCCGATGCCCGACTTGGCCGATACTTCCTGGCTCTGGTACTTGCCACCCCACTCTTCCACCAGGATATTCATCTGCGAAAGCTCTTCGCGGATTTTCTCAGGGTTGGCCGTGGGCTTATCTACTTTATTAAGAGCGATGATAATCGGTACCCCCGCCGCCTGGGCGTGGTTGATGGCTTCCCGAGTCTGGGGCATCACCGAGTCGTCGGCCGCAATCACGATAATGGCGATGTCCGTCACCTTGGCACCACGGGCCCGCATGGCCGTAAAGGCTTCGTGACCAGGCGTATCCAGGAACGTAATGGGGTTGCCCGACTTGGTTTTTACTTCGTAGGCACCAATGTGCTGCGTAATACCGCCAGCTTCGCCTTTAGCTACGCTCGCTTCGCGGATGTAGTCCAGCAGCGACGTTTTGCCGTGGTCCACGTGGCCCATGATGGTCACGATGGGCGCGCGGGGTAGCAAGTCTTCGGGCGCATCACTCATGTCGATGGGCTCCTCGTCTTCCTCTGCCGACAGAAATTCTACGTCATAGCCAAACTCGTCGGCAATCACCGTAATGGCTTCGGCATCGAGGCGCTGGTTGATGGAAACGAACATCCCCATACCCAGGCACACCTTGATAACCTCGTTCACGTTCACATCCATCAGCGACGCAAGGTCGTTGGCCGAAATGAACTCGGTGAGCTTGAGGGTTTTGGCATCTAGCTCGTTCTGAGCACGCAGGGCTTCGCGCTCTTCGGCCGCCATGCCCCGCTTGTCGCGGCGATACTTGGCGCGGTTGGCGGCGGCATTGGTTTTGCCACCGCTCAGCTTGGCCAGCGTCGCCTTGATTTGCTCCTGAATCTGCTTATCGTTCTGCTCGGCTGTCAGCGGTACCTGAGGGGTAACGGGGCGGTTGTTGCTCTGGCCGGGGCGGTTGCCGCCGGGGCCCGGACGATTGCCACCTTGGCCGGGACCACCGGGGCGGTTGCCACCGGGGCCACCACTCGGGCGATTGCCCTGGTAGCCACCACCTTGGCCGGTGCTAGTACTGGTGCCCGTAGTGTTGCCACCGCCGGGTTGCCCAGGGGCAGGCAAGCGCTGGCGTTTCTTCTGGTTGTTGGTGCCCACGCCGCTCTTGCGCACGTCGGACGATGCCACGGGGCGCGGCCCACGGCCACCGGGCCCACGACGGCTGGAGTCAACCGGCAGCTGAATCTTGCCCAAAACCGTCAGGCCTTTCAGCTGGTCAGCCTTGGCCGTGATAGTGCCTTCCTCTGTTGCCGGAGCTTCTGGGGCCGCCGGAGCTTCTGGAGTAGCTGGTGCTACTGGCGTTGCTACGACCGCCGGAGCCGCTGCCGCAACGGGTGCTGGCGCGCTGGGAGCCGGTGCGGCCGCCGGAGCACTCGCAACAGGTGCTGGCGTGCTAGGAGCTGGTACCAGCTTGGCTTCGGCCACCGGATTGGGTGCTACCGGAGCCGCTGCTACTGGCGCTGGTATCGGTCGGGGAGCTGGGGTAGGCGCGGGTGCCGCTGCTGCCGGAGCCGGAGCAGCCGGGCGGGCCGGAATAACGCGGCCCTTGCTATCTAACTCGATTTTGCCCAGCACCTTAAGGCCGGGAGCCTTGGGCGCTTCGGAAGAAATAGCGGGTTGGGCGGCGACTGGGGGGGTAGGGGCCACAGGGGCAGCAGCCGGAGCCGCTACTACCGGGGCAGGCGCTACCGCCACCACCGGCGCAGGCGTTGCCACCGGAGCCGGCGCGGGCGCTACTACTACGGGAGCAGCCACTGGAGCAGGAGCAGGCTTAGCCACCGGCGCGGGAGCCGCTACGAGAGCAGGCTTGGCCGCAGCGGCCTGGGACTGAGCGTTTAGCTCACTTTGACGACGGGCCTGGGTGTGGCGCTCGGCATCCTGCTTATCCTGAGCCGAAGCCGCGAATTCTTTCTCCAACAGGCTCACCTGCTCACCAGTGAGCTTGGTTGTGGGCTTGTTTTCTATCGCAATCCCTTTGCGGGAAAGGGCCTCGACAGCCCGGTCGATGCCAATGTTCAGGTCTTTGGCTGCCTGTAAGAGCCGTTTCGGGGTTGCTTCCGCCATTCTAATAAGTCGCGAACGAATACGTTCAGGGTGCAAAGGTAAAGATTAATTCTGGCCAGCAGGCTATAAGTCAAGCCTACTGGCCTGATTTAATAACTTACCTGCTGGCGATTGCCCCCGGCCCTCATTGGGCGGCCGGGGCGCTGTCGGTGTTGGCGTCGGTGGCTGGGGTGGCCGCCTTAGCGTCGGCGTCGGCAGCGGGGGTAGGTTCCGTATCGTCGGCCGGGAGGCTGGCCGCGGCTACGGGGGCACTGCCGGCGTCTTCGGGCAAGTTGTCGTCGTCGGCAAATTCCTGGCGGATAACGCGGTACACATCATCTACCGTTTCTTCCTCCAACTCGGTGCGGCGCACGATGTCGTCCTTTTTCACGGCTAATACGGCGCGGCCGGTGTCGAGGCCGATTTTCTTCAGCTCGGCAATTACCCAGCCTTCGATTTCATCGGTAAACTCGTCGAGCGCGATATCTTCTTCGTAGTCAGTAGCTTCGCGAAACACGTCGATTTCCATTCCCACCAGCCGCGAGGCCAGCTTGATGTTGGCACCGCCCCGGCCAATGGCCAGGCTAACTTGGTCAGGTTTCATGAACACGGAAACCCGGCCCGTTTGTTCACTGATTTTCATCGAGCCAACCTTAGCCGGCGACAAGGCCCGCGAAATGAACAACTCCAGGTTATCGGTGTAGTTGATGATGTCGATGTTCTCGTTCATCAGTTCGCGCACCACGGGGTGAATGCGGCTGCCCTTCATGCCCACGCAGGCACCTACCGGGTCAATGCGCTCGTCGTAGCTTTCCACGGCCACTTTGGCGCGCTCGCCGGGCTCACGCACCACGTTTTTGATGCTGATGAGGCCGTCGAAAATCTCGGGCACTTCCTGCTCAAACAAGCGCTCCAGAAAAGCCGGCGCGGCGCGGCTCAGAATCACTTTAGGTGAGCCGTTTACCACGTCCACGCGGTGCACCACGGCGCGCACGGTGTCGCCCTTGCGGTAGCGGTCCTTCGGGATTTGCTCGCTCTTGGGCAGCACCAGCTCGTTCTCGTCCTTATCCAGAATGAGCGCCTCGCGGCTCCACACCTGGTACACTTCGCCGGTGATAATCTCGCCCACCAGGTCCTTGTATTTCTGGTACAGGTTGTCGCGCTCCATGTCCTTCACCCGCTGAATCAGCGTCTGGCGGGCCAGCAGCACGGCGCGGCGGCCAAAATCCTCAATCTTAATCGGTTCGGCCACCGATTCGCCAATTTCGAAGTCGGGCTCAATCCCTTGGGCCTCGGCCAGCGGAATCTTGTCAAAATCCCAGATATCCTCCGAGTCATCGTCCACGATTTCGCGGTTACGCCATATTTCGAGGTCGCCGTTGTCGGGGTTGATAATCACGTCGAAGTTGGAGTCGTCCTCAAACTTCTTGCGAATCATCGTCCGAAACACGTCATCCAGAATGGACATCATCGTGGGCCGGTCGATGTTGCGGCTCTTGGCAAACTCCTGGAAGTTCTCGATGAGCAGCCGCGCGTTCATATCGGCCGCGGCGGCCGCGACTTCCTGGGGGCTGGGGGTTACTTTTTTAGCCATGATTTTTAGGTTCTTAGTTCCTCTTCAAAAATCGTTTGTCATTGTGAGCGCAGCGCTCGCAATGACAAATGATTTCTAATTAAAACTTACTTAAAAGAGATAACAACGGTGGCCTGCTGAATGTCCCCGAAAGGAATAAAGACGGCCGGGAGCGTGGTTTTTTTGGTTCTGACTTTCACAACTTCTTCCAGCTCAATGCCTTCGGACGTGACGGCGGTGAGCGGGCCGGTTTTCTCGGTGCCGTCCTGCAGCTTCAGCGCGAGGCTGCGGCCGATGTGGCGGTTGTACTGGCGCGGGTCGGTGAGGGGCTGGTCGGCCCCCGGCGAAGTCACTTCGAGCGAGTAGGCCGCCTCTTCGCCGTAGGCCTCTTCGAGGCCGCGGTTGAGGCGGCGCGTCACCTGGGCGCACTCCTGAATGCCGAGGCCGTTAGGCCCGTCGAGGGTAACCGTAATCTTGGGCATCACCGAGTCCGACACGGTGAGGCCGACCACGTATAAGCCGCTGTCGCCCAAAGAGTCGGCGAGCAATTGCTGAATGCGGGTTTGGTCAAATTGAGCCATGACGGGCGGGGTAGGGGGCAAAAAAAGAGGGGACTGCGCGTCCCCTCTTTTCAGATTGAATACCAAATTCTGGCGCAAAGATACGGCTTTTTCCGGCTCAGTGCAAAAAGGCTCAATAGCCCACGGCCGCGTCGTCGCCGCGCGGGTCGGCACCGCCTTCGAGCTGCCCGTTGGGCAGCACCCGAATGAGGTCGAGGCGGCCCCAGGCGTTGCGCGGCTTGGGGTTAAAGCCCTTTTGCTGAAGCGTTTGCTCGGCGGCGGGCGTAAGCGCGCCGGCTTCTACGTCGAGCTGGTCGGGCAGCCACTGGTGATGCAGGCGCGGGGCGGCGGCCGTCTGCTCGGCGTTGGCCCCGTAGTCCACCACGGCCAAAATACTTTGCAACACGGTGGTAATGATAGTGCTACCCCCCGGCGAGCCGGTGACGAGCGCCAGCTTGCCACCTTTGGCCAGGATGGTGGGCGTCATGCTGCTGAGCATGCGCTTGCCGGGCGCGATGGCGTTGGCGGTGCCGCCCACCAGGCCGTACATGTTGGGCACGCCAGCTTTCGAGCTGAAGTCATCCATCTCATTATTAAGCAGAAAGCCCGCGCCGGCCACCACCACTTTGCTGCCGTAGGCCCCGTTGAGGGTAGTGGTGCAGCTCACGGCGTTGCCCTGGGCATCCACGATGTCGTAGTGGGTGGTCTGGTCGCTTTCGTAGCGCGGCAGGCCGGGGCCGGCCGTGATGTCGGCGCTGGGCGTGGCCTGGCCGTCGGGGCGCAGGGTGCTGCTGCGCTGCTTATTATAAGATTTCTCCAACAGCTGGACCACCGGCACCTTGCCAAAGTCAGGGTCACCGAGGTAGGTGGCGCGGTCGGCGTAGGCGCGGCGCTCGGCCTCCGTAATAAGCGCCACGGCGGCCGGCGTGTGGTAGCCGAGCTTGGCCAAGTCGTGGGGTTCCAGCATTTGCAGAATTTGCAGCAGCGCTACCCCCCCGCTGCTGGGCGGTGGCATCGTAATCACGTCGTAGCCCCGGTAGGTGCCGCGCAGCGGGTCGCGCCATTTAGGCTGGTAGCCGTCGAGGTCCTTTTGCGTAACCAAGCCGTCGCCTTTTTTTATTTCCGCCAAAATCAGCTCAGCGGTGCGGCCCTGGTAGAAGCCCGCCCGCCCCTGGCTTTGCACGCGCTGGAGCACGGCCGCCAGCTCGGGCTGCTTGAGCGTATCGCCCTTTTGCCAGGGGGTAGGGCGAACAAATACGGGTGGCGAACCGGGGTTGTATTTAATAAAATCGGCCTGCGTGCGGTTGAGGCCGGCGGCTTCCTTGTCGGTGAGGGCCACGCCGTGGGCGGCTAGGCGCACGGCCGGCGCTACGAGCTTGGCCCAGGGGAGCTTGCCCAGCTTTTTGTGTAGGGCCTCCATGCCGGCCACGGTGCCGGGCGTGCCCACGGCCAGCGCGCCGGCGGTGCTACGGCCGGGCACCACGTTGCCGCTGGCATCGAGGTACATGTCGCGGCTGGCGGCGGCGGGCGCAGTTTCGCGGAAGTCAAGCGTGCCAGCCGGGCCGGCGTGGTCACGGTACACGATGAAGCCGCCACCGCCCACGTTGCCGGCCACCGGCAGCACCACGGCCAGCGCAAACTGCACAGCCACGGCCGCATCGTAAGCATTGCCGCCCTGCTCCATAATGTCGCGGCCTACCCTAGAGGCTATCGGGTGGGCCGACACCACCAGCGCGTGGCGCGCCACCACGGGCGCGGCGGCCGGCGGCAGTTGGTCTTTGGCCAGAGCGGAGGGGGTAGGGCGACTTGGGCGGGCGGGCGCGGCTCGCTGGCCCAGGGCCGGGCCGGCCAGCGCGGTCAGCAGCAGGGCCGCCGCCGAAAAACGAGAAATCGTGTGCATGGCCGCAAAGTAGGCATAAAGCCCCGGCAACCGGGTAGTTGGCTACCTTTGGGCCACTCACCTTGCCCTTTTTCCATGTCTGCCAATACGCTCGCCGCCGCTCCCGCTCCCACGCTGGCCCTCACGCAGGAAGATTCCTGGCTCCAGCCCTACGAACCCATTTTGCTGGCCCGCCAGCAGCGCCTGGCCGACCGCCTGGCCGCCATCACCAAGGAATATAGTTCGCTGAGCAAATTTGCCACCGCTCACCAGCGGCTGGGCCTGCATTATGATACGCGCCGCCGCGGCTACGTGGTGCGCGAGTGGGCGCCCGGTGCCGAATCGGTGAGCCTGGTCGGCGACTTCAATTTCTGGAATCGGGAGGCCGATTATCTGCAAAAAGACGACGCGACGGGCATTTGGGAAGGCTTTATTGCGGATGATACCAACGGCCGCCGCCCCGCCGCCGGCACGCGCTACAAGCTGCACGTGACCGCCCACGGCCAGGGCAAGGACCGCCTGCCCGCCTACCTGCGCCGCGCCGTGCAAGATGAGGATTCTAAAGATTATTCGGCCCAAATCTGGGTGCCCGAAACCCCGTTTAAGTGGACCGACCAGACCTTTCGCATCGCCAACGCCACCAAGGGCCAGCCGCTCATCTACGAGGCGCACGTGGGCATGGCCCAGGAGGAGGGTAGGGTCGGCACCTACCGCGAGTTTGCCGACCACATTCTGCCGCGCATTCAGGCCGATGGCTACAATACCATCCAGCTGATGGCCGTGCTGGAGCATCCGTACTACGGCTCGTTTGGCTACCATGTGGCCAATTTTTTCGCGCCCAGCTCGCGCTTCGGCACGCCCGAGGACTTGAAATACCTCCTGAACGAGGCCCACCAGCGCGGCCTCGCGGTGCTGCTCGACCTAGTGCATTCGCACGCCGTGAAGAACGAGGCCGAGGGCCTGGCCGACTTCGACGGCTCGGGCAACCTGTATTTTCACCAGGGCGAGCGCGGCAACCACCCCGGCTGGGACAGCAAGCTGTTCGACTACGGCCGGCCCGAGGTGCAGCAATTTCTGCTCAGCAACCTGCGCTACTGGCTCGAAGAGTTTCATTTTGACGGGTTTAGGTTCGATGGCGTCACGTCCATGCTCTACCACCACCACGGCGAGGGCCACGCCTTTGGGGGCTACGACAGCTACTTCGGCCCCGAGGCCGACAACGACGCCATTCTGTACCTGATGCTGGCCAGCACGCTGGTGCGCGAGGTGAAAAAATCGGCCCTGCTCATCGCCGAAGACATGAGCGGCCTACCCGGCCTGTGCCGTCCCATCGCCGAGGGGGGGGTAGGGTTCGACTACCGCCTGGCGATGGGCCTGCCCGATTTCTGGATTAAAAACCTCAAGCACCAGCGCGATGAAGACTGGGACCTCGGCGAGCTGTGGCACCAGCTCACCAACCGCCGGGCGGGCGAAAAAACCGTGGCCTACGCCGAAAGCCACGACCAGGCGCTGGTAGGCGATAAAACGCTCAGCCACTGGCTCTATGACGCGGCTATCTACACCAACATGGGCGTGCTCGACGGCGACCCGCGGGTGGCCCGCGCCACGGCGCTGCACAAGCTCATGCGGCTGCTCACGCTCAGCGCGGGCGGCGAGGCCTACCTCAACTTTATGGGCAATGAGTTTGGCCACCCCGAATGGGTCGATTTTCCGCGCGCCGGCAACGACTGGAGCTACCACTTCGCCCGCCGCCAGTGGAGCCTGGCCGACAACCCCGACCTGCGCTTCTCACAGCTGCTGGCCTTCGACCACGCCATGCTGCAAGTGGCCCGCGAGCGCCAGCTGCTCACCAAAGGCCCCGCCACGCTGCTCAACCTCGATTATGAGAACCGCGTCCTCACCTTTGAGCGCGCCGGCCTGGTATTCGTGTTCAGCTTCAACGTGAGCGAAAGCTTTTCCGACTACGGTATTCCGGTGCCGGCCGCGGGCCGCTACCGCCTGCTGCTCAGCACCGACCGCCCCGAATTCGGCGGCTTCGCCCGGCTCGATGCAAAGGTGATTTACGACACCTTCGGCGGCGGCGGCACGGCCGAAGCGCCGCGCCTGCGCCTCTACGTGCCCAGCCGCACGGCCCTGGTGCTGGCGAGGGGGTAGGGATTAATAACTATAGGACTTACGCACTTGGTGGTAACTTGAGAAAAAGCCTAGCCCAATGGTGACGCAAGCAACCTACATCGAGTACCTGCTCAGTACGCCCCGCAATTATACGTGCACGCACCTTGCCGAGCACTTGCCGCAGGTGAGCCACGACCAAGTGAACCGGTTTTTGCGCCGCAGCTCGTTCTCACCCACGCAGTTGCGGGAGTTGGTGCTACCCTTGTTGAGTGACTCGCCCGAGGCCTTTTTGTTCGTCGACGACAGTGTGCAGGACAAGCGCTACAGCCGTTTTATCGAGGTGGCCAAGCGCCAGTACTCCGGCGCCGCCCACGGCTTGGTGACCGGCATCTGCTTGGTCAACCTGGTGCACAGCAGTGGGGAGGCCGGTGATTTTCTGCCCCTGGACTACCGCGTGTACGCCCCGCAGCAGGATGCGCTGAGCAAGAACGAGCATTTCCAGGCCATGTTCGCCCACGTGGTGGCCGAAGACAAAATCCAGGCCCGCACCCTCTTGTTCGATGCCTGGTACAGCGGCAGCGAGAACCTGAAGCGCATTCACCGCGCCGGTTGGACGTTTTTCACGACCCTGAAAAGCAACCGGTTGGTGAGTGCGAACAAGGAGACGGGCTATCAAGCCCTGGACGCAGTGGACCCGCCGCCGGGCGGGTGGAGCACGGGGTTGGAAGTGCGCTTAAAGCAGGTGCCGTTTGCGGTGCGTTTGTTCAAGCTGGTCGCCGCCAACGGCGACATTGAATGGGTCGTGACCAATAACTTCGCCTTCACCCTGACCCAGCAACTCGTCGAAGTCACGACCCGCACGCGCTGGCAGGTGGAAGAGTTTCACCGCAGCTTCAAGCAGCTCACCGGGGCTGAAAAATGCCAGTGCCGCCGTGCCCAGGCCCAGCGCAACCACTTGGCTTGTTGCTACCTGGCCTGGGTGTCCTTGCGCCAGTTTGCCCGCCAAACCGCCCAAACCCTGTACCAAGCCCATCAGCAGCAGTGGGCTCCTTATCTGCGCCAGTTGCTAGCCAAACCCCTCATTCCAGCGCTAATACCGACGAGTGCGTAAGTCCTAAACTAATAACAAGTGACTAATGACCCTTAAATTTATTAGGGGTGTATAGCTCAGGGAGTCAGCTGTTTAAGGTGGGTGCGTGGGGTCAGGTGTTTGCGTTTCAGCTGGCGGTATGCACGGGCTGCCGGCTTTTTGCCCGGTAGCCCGTTGTGCTCAGGCTTTATACCAACCTGTAAATTTCATGCGCCGTTTTACGCGCTCAGTACACGACCCAAAATCCTTGCAATCAGGTTATTGTGTGCTGCTTTGGGCCACGTAGGGGCGGTCGCCCTTCCACTTTACTTTTCAAGTACGCTAGTTAAAGCTATGCCCTTTAGGGCAAGACTTTAGTTGCTACTCACTTTTGCCGGTCTTGTTCAGGCAAGGCTGTTTAATTTTTGATTGTCAGTTAGTTATTGCTATTTGCTCAATGACCGACGCCAGCGTTTAGCCAGCAGAATTTTATTCTAAAGCGACCCACTTTCAGTGGCTTCTTTCAGTCGGCTTTAGCCGAAACCGCCGAATTCCATTCGCTTTCAAACCTATGGACTTACAGTCCATAGTCGTTTAGTTCTACTTTGGAGAGATGCCAGGTTTTGCCGTGGTCGTCGTTGCCCTGGTAAAAAAGGTAGGTCCGCCCGTCGTCATCCCGGAAAATGGCGGGGTGGCCCGACTCGCTGGAATTCCAGCTGCCGGGCGGCCCATTGCGCAAAAAGGGCTCATTGGAGAGGCGGGTCCAGCGCACGCCATCGCGGCTGCGGGCCACGCCAATCTGCTGGGGCTCATTATTATACGCGCCGGCGTAGAACATGTAGAGCCACTTGCCGCGCTTCAGGCACGAGGCTCCTTCCAGGCATTTTTTCTCCCACGGCAGCCGGGGCCGCAGAATGGCCGAGTCGGCCAGCTGCTGCCAGGCAGCGCGCCCAAAATCCGTTTGCAAGCCGGTGGTCGCGGCCACGCCCTGCATCTGAATCTGATAGGAAGGGTCGCGGGTGGCGAAGTACAGGAAGTAGCGGTCTTTAAAAGCCACCACTTCCGCGTCGATGGCGCGGCCGACCGTCCAGGCCCCGGTGGGGTGGAAAATGGGGTTGGAAGCGTCGCGCTCAAATTGCAGGCCGTCAGCCGATATGGCGTGGCAAATAGCGTCTTTGGGGCCGGTGCCGTAGGTCTGGTAAAACAAGTGCATGCGCCCGTCCTTAATCAGCGCGCCGGGCGCGCAGAGGCCCTTTTTCTCGTACTCTTTCTCGGGAGCAATATCGCCGACTTTCGTCCAGTGCGTCAGGTCGGTGGAGGCGGCAATGCCAATGCCCCAGCCCTGCTCCTTGGTTTCGGGCTCAGAATAGTAAAGCAGGTAGCGGCCTTGAAAACGCACCACGCTGGGGTCTTTAGCGATGGGCCGGCCCTGGCGGGTGGTGTCGCTGTAGTACATCGCCGGGTGCGTTTGGGCCGCGGCCGGGCCCGCCAGGGTCAGCAGGAGAAGGAGGGGTAGTAAGCGGTTGAGCATAGTGATGGCAAGATGATTTTAGGATGCTAAACTATGAGCCTGTTTAGCAATTCAGACAAACAAAACAGAACGTCATGCTGACGCCAGGAAGCATCTCTACCGCTTCAGCCGCGCCGTTCAACGAAGCGGTAGAGATGCTTCCTGGCGTCAGCATGACGTTCTTATCAGGTCTTTTCTAAAGTCCCAAACAGCCGCTACTTCAACGCCGCCGCCGGATACGCCGTTTCGGGCGGCCCCAGAAAGCTGGGGGGTAGGGGCCGCGTGCTGAGCACCAGCTTGTCGATGACCACGCCGGGGTCAATCATCCAGATTTTCAGCACCTGGCGGCCGGGCGCGGTCACGCGGGCCTCACTCTGGCCCAAGGCTGCCGTGCGCAGGATATTGCCCGCCCACACCTTGCTGTATTCTTCCGATTCGAGGTCCACGATGCGCGGCTTTTCATCATTCAAGGCAATGGCGTAGCGCAGGCCCCGGCCGGCGTGAATGGGGTGGGTGGGCCGGCAAAAGGCCGTGATGGCCACCGCGCCGGGGGTGAACAGCTGCAAATCGTACTCCAGCCGCGGGGCCTGGCGCAGGGCGGCGGCCGTGGTGTCGAGGCTGGGCGCGGTGGCCGGCAGGGGCGTCACGGCATCACCCTGGCGGCCCAGGCCCGGCACCACCCGCCAGGCGGCGGCCGCGCCCGGCTGGGCGCGCGAAAAGTGCGCGGCTTCGATGGCCACGGCCCCGTTTTCCTCGATAAACCCTTGAAAACCAAATAGTTCGGCCGGGCGCTCGGCGCTGACGTTAATCGTTCGGCTACCCCCCGCGCCGCGCACGGCTACAGTGCCCGCCAGCGTGGCCCCGGCCGGCGCGCGGTTCCAATCTACGCTTACCCACACGCGGGCGTCGTCGGCCGTGGTGCCGCTGGTTTGGCTGAGCTGAATCCAGGGGGCGCTGGTGCTGGCCTGCCAGGCCAGCGGTTGACTGCCCGTATCGAACACGTCGATAAAGTGCCGCTCGGTAGTCCCGACCAGGAAGGGGGGTAGGGCGGCCTGGTCGGCGACCACGGCCGCGGAGCCTTCCACCGCCACGCCCAGGCCCGCGCCCGCGCCGGGCGCCACGTGGCCCACGGGCGGCATTTGGTAGGCGGCCCGGTCGCGGGGCTGGTACGACATAATGTGGTTCCACTTACCGTTGGCTACCTGGGTGTTATAAATCTCCGTCTCCTGCTTAATCTGGGCGAAGGCGGCTTCGGCTTCGGCCGCGTAGCGGTTGGCGCTGGCGCGGCCCTGGGCAGCGTAGAGGCGGCTGCGCTCGGCCTGCAAGGTCTTGATATTCATCAGGCTGGCGGCGCGCACGGGGTAGGCCACCAGCTCGTAAAAAGCATCCTTCAGGCGAGGCTCGGTCTGGTCGTAGAGGGCGTTGGTTTGCCGCACCAGCTGGGCCAGGGCGTCGAGCCGCTGCTGGGCTTCGTCGCCGTAGGCCACCGCGCTGAAGCCGGTTTGGGCGGGCTGCAACATCTCGGGCCGCACCACTGAGTTGAGGCGGTAGTACGTATCGAGCACCTGCCCGATGGCCGGCCCGCGCGCCGCGCCGAAGGTGCGGCCGGCCCACGCCCGCAGGTAATCGAGCTGCTTGAAATCGCGGAATTGCTCCACGTCCCAGGCCAGGCGCATAAAAAACTCGGTGTCGATTTCGGCGGGCTTGAGGTCGCCCACGTTCACCAGCCACACGGTACGAGCCTGGTAGTCATAGGCTTTGGTCATTTCTTCCCACACCAAAGCGGGCGCGGTGGTGCTCAGCCAGAGGTAGTCTTCGGGCTCGCCCCAATACGAGAGGTGGTAGTACACGCCGCTGCCGCCGCTGCGCTTTTGCTCGGCGGGCGTCGAGAGCTGCCGGATGTAGCCGTGGTTATCATCCACCCACATCAGGCTCACGTCGTCGGGCACTTTCAGGCCGTTGCGGTACAGGTTCAGCACTTCCTTATAGGGCACGAACACCTGCGGCACCTTCGTCACGTCGGGGTTGACGTGCTGGGCCAGCATCTGGCGCTGGTCGGCAAATACCTGTTCGAGCACCTTGATTTTGGCCGCCGTGGTGTTTTCGCCGGGCATCTCGCTGTCGTTGAGGCCGCGCATCCCCACGGTGTAGAGGTTTTCGTACTTCCCATTTTCGATAACGCGCTGGTCCCAGAAGTGGTAGATGTGGTCGCGGTTGTGGGCGTAGTTCCACGGCCCCAGCGCTTTTTCATCGTACTCGTAGGTGTTGCGCAGCATGGGTTCGTGGTGCGAAGACCCCATCACGATGGCGTACTGGTCGGCCACCACCTTGTTGCCGGGGTAAAAATTGAACGGTTTGGTGGAGGGGTGCATGGCCGGCCACAGGTAGTTGGCCCGCAGGCGTAGCAGCAGCTCGCACACCTTGGCGTAGGTTTTCGGGCCGATGTCGTTGGTCGCCGGCTCGAAGGTTTTGGCGGCCCAGGGTTGCAGGCCCCAGTCCTCATCATTCAAGAAAACGCCCCGGTATTTCACCGCCGGCGAAGCCTGCTGGTGCGCGCCCGCCCGCACCCACAGCGCCGCCTGCGGGGCCGGCCGCACGTCGGCCCACCACTGCCAGGGCGACACGCCCAGCGCCTCCGCCAGCGTGAAGGCCGCGTAGGCCGTGGCGCGCCGGTCGCTACCCACCAGCACCAGCCCGTGCTTCACGCCCCGCACGGGGGTTTCCACCGTCAGCACGGCGTAGGCTTCCCACTGGCCCCGCAGGGCGGCCACGTCAATCTTGTGTGTCGCTACCAGCTTGTCAATCAACGGACTCTGGCCCAGCGTGCCCATAAACACCGCGTAGTCGGCCGCGCCGGGCGGCTGGGTCGATACGGTGGGCTTGGTGCCCGCCACGCTGGCCACGTCGCTGGCCAGGCACCGCGCGGCAATCCGCACCACTTCCGCGTCGGCCGCCGCCACAAAAATGGGGGCGGCCTGGCCTGCCTGCGCTAAGCGGAAGGCCGTTTTGTCGCCCGTGAGCGTGACCACGATGGGGGCCATTGGCGTGGCGCGCGCTACGCCGGGGCCGGCAATGGTTAATAATAGGGCTAAACCATTGCTGATTAGTAGCTTGCTGCCCGTCCGCCGGGCTGCCGTGGCTAGTTGGCGCAAGCCTTTTGCGGGGTGTTGGGGCGGAAAAGGATTAGGTAAGAGCATCCGTTGGAACAACAGGCAGTGGAAGATGAGGGGGTGAGGTGGGAGTAGGGGGCAGTCGCCCTTCGCGGGGCACCTCACCCCCTAACCCCCTCTCCCGTGGAGAGGGGGAACTAGCTCTAGTCTTAGTCTTCTAAAAGACAGTTGATTAGAGCTAGAGCTAGAGCTAAAAGCTAGTCCCCCCTCTCCACGGGAGAGGGGGCTAGGGGGTGAGGTGCCCGTCCGCGCCGGGCAACCCTACCCCCCAACTACTCAATACCCCGGATTCTGCTTAATTCCCCCACCGGGCTGCCCCAGCGTGCGGTCAACTTCTGGTTGCGGAATGGGCCGGAGCACGTGGAAGGGCTTAATATTAGCCGCTGCCGCCGAGCCGTAGGTGCCGCTCGGGTTGGTGCGGGACATTATGGGGGGCACGTCGGCTTTCACGCGGGCTAGGAGCTGGCCGGTGCGCACCAGGTCGGGCCAGCGGGTGTTTTCACCGGCCAGCTCGCGGGTGCGCTCATCCAGCAGAAAGTCGAGGCTTACCTGGCCGGCGGTGATGTCCATCTGGGCCTTTTTGCCGGGGGCGGCGGCCCGCTCGCGCACCACGTTGAGGTAGGTGGCGGCCTGCGCGCTGTTGCCCAGGTAGAAGTACGCCTCGGCGGCGATGAGGTAGGTTTCGGCCAGCCGGTACACGATGAAGGGCCGGGGCGAGGGGTTATTAACGCCCGTGCGGTTCACGGCGTCGTACTTGTTCATGGTGGGGAAGTACTCCGTAGTGTACTGGCTGGGCGTGATGACCTTGTAGGGAGCCGGCAGGCGCGTGGCGATGCGGGCCAGCTGGGCGGCCGTCAGCTCACGGCCGGGGTACCAGGTGGCCGTGTCGCCTACCACGGCCTTGGTGCTGCCGCCGTTGTTGCCGGGCGTGTTCACGTAGTAAACCGTTGTCCACCACTTATTGTATCGTGTGTCAGTGGTGCGCAGGCTGGCCCCGCTTTCGCCGGGCAGCACAAACGTGTTCAGCACGTAGGGCGTGGGGCAGAAGCGGGCAAAGGGCCGGCCGTTCTTGATGTCGCGCGACATATTGGGCAGGAGGTCGTAGCGGCTGCGAAACAGAAACAGCGACGCATTATTGGCCGTGAAGTTGTTGGGGTCGGTCTGCGAAAAAGTCGCATCGCCGTTGAACTGCACGTTGAACAGCACTTCCGGACCATTTTCGTTACCCTCGGCATGCACGCGGGCCGGGTCGGCTTCCAGGGCTACGCCGTAGCGGCCCTGGTTGTCAATCAGCTCTTTAGCATACTGGGCGGCGCTGGCGTAGTCGCCGGCCTGCTTGGCCGTAGAGGTGGCGCGGGTCAGGTACACCTTGGCCAGCAGGTGCAGGGCGGTGGCGCGCGTCACCCGGCCCGGCTGCGCGGGCTTGTCGGCAATGGTAGCCAGCGCGTCGGTCAGGTCCTTAATAATCTGGGTATACACGTCGGCCACCGGCGCGCGGGTGAGGTCCTTGGTGGGCGAGTCCACGAACGTAATCATCAGAGGCACGTCGCCCCACTGCTGCACCAGCACGAAATAATACTGCGCACGCAACAGCTTGGTTTCGGCCACTATCTGCGTCACGCGGGCCGGGGCAATTCCTTGCACGGTGGCGGCGTATTGCAGCACGCCGTTGGCATCGTTGATGTAGCGGTACAGGTTGTTCCAGACCCCGGCCACCGCACCGGCGTTGGAGGGCGTGAGCAGGCTAGGGTTGTACTCGTCCAGGCCGTCGATGGTGGCTATGCCCCGCATAAACTCGTCTACGCCAGTCGAGGTCATGAACAAATACAGGTCGCTGCCAAATATGTAGCGAAAACCGGAGTATGTGCCCGTCAGGCCCGCCTCTACCCCCTGCGGAGTGCCCAGGAAGGAAGGGGTCAGAATGGAGGTCGGGTTCTCGTTCAGAATATCTTTTTTACAGCCGCTGGCGGCGGCTAACGCGGTCAGACCGAGGGTTAACAGAACATATTTTTTCATCTCGAAGGGTGGGATTTCACTGGAAGAATCGGGCGCGACGCAGGCACGACGCGAGCGGCAGCTGCTTAAAAGCCAAGGTTAACGCCCACGATGTAGGACCGGGTAACCGGGTAGTTTACCCCCGCGTAGTTGAGGCTGGCATTGGAGTAGGAAAGCGCGTCGGGGTCAATGGCTTTGTTGTCCTTAAAAAACTTGACCGGCGACCAGATGTAGGGGTTCTGCACCTGAATGTAGATGCGGGCCGAACTCATCAGCGCGGCCTTGGCCCAGGCCGCCGGAATGGTGTAGCCCAGGTCAATGCTGCGCACCTTGATGAACGTGCCGCTCTGGTAAGCCAGTGAGTTGGAATAAGGGGGGTAGTCGCCGTTGCCCTGGCGCGGCTGCGGAAAGGCGTTGGTTGGGTTGGTCGGCGTCCAGTAATCGAGGTTCACCTGGTTGCGCCGGCCCTCAAACGTGGTGAAGAACGTGCCGCCGGTCAGCAGCGGGTCCAGGATGGTGGCCCCCACGCGGGTCAGGCCCACGGCCGTGATGTCGAAGCCCCGGTAGTGAAAGTGCTGCGTCATGCCGGCCTCAAACTTGGGCTGGCGCGAGCCGATAATCTGGCGGTCGCTGGCGTCAATCTTGCCGTCGCCGTTCACGTCCTCAATCTTAATCTGGCCCACCTTGCTGCCGTAGGCGGCGGCCTGCGCGGCCTCATTGGCCTGCCAGATGCCGGCTTGCTTATAGTCGTAGAACACGAACAACGGCTGGCCGATAAAGCGCTGGTTGCCAATGTCGCTCACGCCGCTACCGTCCGAGTTGGTGCCCAGGCCCAGCGACAGAATGCGCTCGCGGTTCATGGTGAAGTTCCAGTCGGTGCTCCACTCAAAGCCGCTCTTCGTGCGCACGTTCACGGTGGTCAGCGATATTTCCAGGCCCCGGTTCTGGGTCTGGCCCTTGTTGCGCGTAAAGGACGTGTAGCCGCTGGCCCCCGGCAGCGCATCGGGCAGCAGCAAGTCGCTGGTGCGCTGCTGATACACTTCCACGCTCCCCGTGATGCGGTTGTTGAGCACGCCAAAGTCCACGCCGAAGTTGGCGGTCGTGGTGTATTCCCAGCCCAGATTCGGGTTCGGAATGGCGGCCGGCACCACGCCCACCGCCCCCAGCGACCCGTAATTGTAATAGCCATTGCCCAGGCTGGATTGCAGCAGCCCCAGGGTCTGGTAGGGGTTCACGGCGGTGCTGCCCACCCGGCCCAGGCTGGCCCGCAGCTTGAGGTTGCTCACCCAGGTAGCGGGTTTCATAAAGTCCTCATTCACCACGTTCCAGGCCAGGGCCGCCGACGGGAAAGCCTTGTATTTATTGCCGGGCGCGAGGCGCGACGAGCCGTCGGCGCGCACCGTGATGGTGGCCAGGTAGCGGGTATCAAACGAGTAATTCACACGGGCCATGTAGGACACAATATCCCACTGGTTGGCCGTGCTGGTGGTGGAGGTCGGCGTGCCCGCCCCCAGGTTGTTGTCGAGCTGGTAGTTGGTAGGCAGGTTCTGCGACACGGCCCCAAACTCGCTGTAGCTATACTGCTGCGCGCTGTACAAGCCCGTGAAATTAATTTCGTGCTTGCCAAAAGTCTTGTTATAAGTCAACAAGTTTTCAGCCAGCAGATTAAACGCCAAATTCTGGGAGCGGCTAGCCTGGTTCACGCCCGCGATGCGCTGCGGCGTCTGCGAAGCGTAGTAGCTGCCGTTGTTTTCCGAGCGCACGTCCAGGCCCAGGTTCAGGCGGTAATTCAGGCCGGGCAGAATAGTAACTTGCCCGTACAGGCTATTAAAAGTGCGCAGCCGCTGGCGGCTGTCCTTGTGGGCATCCGGCACGTAGAGCGTGAGGGGATTAGGCAGGGCCGTGTCAGTATTAGGGAACAGCACCGGCAAGCCATCAGGGCCGTAGGGCGAGGCCAAGGGGCTGGTAGTCAGCACGTAGTTAATAACGTTGACGTTCGGGTCCGCCTCGTTGGTATACGTGTTCAAAGTGTTGATGCCCATCTTAATACGCTTACCAATCTGCTGGTCGAGGGTAGCGCGCAGCGAGTAGCGCTGAATGCGCTGCACGGGCACGATGCCCGTTTCGTCGTAGTAGCCCAGCGAGGCCGAGTACTTGGTTTGCTCCGTGCCGCCGCTCAGGCTCAGTGAGTGGTTCTGGATGTGGCCCTTCTGGTAAATCAAATCCTGGTAATCCGTCGTATTTCCGGCCGCGTAGTTGGCCCGCTCATCCGCTGTCAGGAAAGAAGCCGTGGTAGTCGGATTGTAGGCCGGGTTTTGCGCCAGAAAGCTCTGGAGGCGAAAGTTGTAGTACTGCTGCCCGTTTTGCAGGTCGAAGCGCCCGTACACGTCTTTCTGACCGTAGTAGCCGCTATAGGTAACCCTGGCAGCCCCCGTTTTGCCGCGCCGGGTCGAGATGAGAATAACCCCGTTGGCCCCCCGCGCCCCATAAATGGCCGTGGACGAAGCATCCTTCAGCACTTCGAGCGAAGAAATATCGTCGGGGTTCAGGTCGTTGAGGCTACCGTCGTAGGGTACGCCATCCACCACCAGCAGCGGGTCGTTGGAACCCGAGACGGAGCGGTTGCCCCGGATGCGGATGATTGGCGACTGCCCCGGCGAGCTGCTGGCGCTCGAAATCGTGACGCCCGCCGCCCGGCCTTGCAGGGCCTGGCCCACGTTGGCCACCGGCACGTCGTGCAGATGCTCATCGGTCACGGTCGAGATGGCCCCCGTCACCTGGCTTTTCTTCTGGGTGCCGTAGCCTACCACCTGCACCTCATCGAGCGCCTGCGGGTTCTCGTCGAGCACCACGGTCATGAGCTCCCTGGTAGCCGCCCGCTCCTGCGACGTAAAGCCTACGAAGCTGAACACCAGCACGCTACCCTCGGGCACGCTGAACGCAAACCGGCCCGTCGCGTCGGTGCCGGTTGCCAGGCTGGAGCCTTTCACAATGACCGTCACGCCGGGCAATCCCTCGCCGGTGGCCTGCGTCACCTGGCCGGTAACGGGAATGGTAGCCGCCGCCCGCGGGGTAGCGAGCGAGAGGCCGGCCAACGTAGCGGGCGGCGCTACCGGCAGCCCCGGCGCTGACTCGGGCAAGATAACGTAGAGCGCATCGGTCACCTTTTTGTATTCTAAGTGACTTTCTGCCAGGATGTAATGCAGCTCTTCCTGCCAGGTGGCGAAGGTCGGCCGGGTTTTAGGCAAGGTTTTTCCCTCCACTAACTGGTCGAGGTAAAAAAAGGTGACGCCCTGCGTGGCTTCCAGCTCCCGCAGCTCGCTCTTGAGCGATTGCGCCGCTAGCGGGGGGGTAGTAACCTGGGTTGCCCCGCCGGCCTGCGGGGGGGCCAAAAGGGCATACTGGCCCTGCGCCTGCGTTGGCCGGGCCTGCACGCCCAGCACGCCCATAGTGACGGTAAAGTTGTGCATGTGGGAAGTAAAAGAAGGATAAAAAAAAGATAAACAAGCAGTTAGCTGCCATCAGGGCTTGCCTTCGCCGGCAGGCGCAGGGGTAGGAGGCGCACGTTCTGGCCGCTGCGCTCGGCGCGCATCCCCAGCGACTCGGCCAGGGTTTGCAGCAGGATATCCGTGTTTTGGCTGGGTAAGGAGCCCGTCACCGTTTGGCGCAACAGCACCGGGTCGGCCACCGTGATGTTCAGCCCGTAGGTATCGTGGAGCAGGTAGATAATATCTGATAGCGGCGTATGGTCAAAGTGCAGCGTGCCGCCTACCCAGGCCGAGTAGCGGGCTGCTACCACGGCACTTTTCCGCAAACGGTGGCCCTGGGCACTGACTTCCACCAGTTCATTGGGAGCCATCAGCGCGGCTTCGTGCCCCAACAAGGTTGGGTAGTCCACCAGCACCCGGCCCGAGTTCAGGGTCACGCGGTTAAGTCCGTTTGAGCGGTTGAGGACGTTAAACGTGGTGCCCAGCACGGCTACTTCCAGCCGGCCGGCGTGGACGATAAACTTGGCATTGCCCCCCGCCTGCCGGATGGCCTGCCCCGGCACGCGGCTCAAGTGGCGAACCTGAAAGTAAGCTTCGCCCTCCAGCCATACTTCGCGCGGCACCTGGGCATTCCAGGTAGCGGCGGTGGTCAGGCGCGAATTGCCGTTGAGCACCACCACCGAGCCATCGGGCAGGCGCACCGTGCGCCGCTGGCCTGCCCCGGTGGCATAGCGCACCGGAGCTAGCCCGTAGGGCGGCCACAGCCAGTAGCCTACCCCCAGCATTATCAATAAAGTCAATAAGCTCGCCAGCAGGTGTTTGCGCCGCCGCGTCCGTAGCTGCGGCGCGGCGGCTGGCCGCCGCATGGCCCGGTGCAGGCGCTGCACATCCGCTTCGATTTGCTGGCTGGCTACCGGCCGCGCCTGGGCCTGGCCCAGCGCCACCACCAGCTGCCGCGCCCGCTCGGCCGCGGGCTGCTGCGGCGGGTGCGCGGCCAGCCAGCCTTGCCAAAACTGCGCGGCGGCCGCATCCGTGCCGGTGGCATACGCCTGAAAGGAGTCATCCAGCACAAAATCCTCCGCCTGAAAGCTAGTGTAGTCGAGGGCTATGCAGAGGGGGTAGGGTGGGAGGGGGTAGTCAGGCTGTTCTCCTACCACGACGCGCTCGGGCAGTTGTACCCACGCGCCGGAAAAAATTTGAGAAATTTTTTCCGGCGGCTATTTTCCGCCGGTGGTATCAGGTGGCAATAGCGCGAACTTTCCCAGCGCGCGCGAGCACCGCGAACAGGCGGCACCACACGATGCGAACGACGATGCTCGCTGCGCTCGCGCACGAACTGGAAAGTTCGCGCTACTGCCTAGCCGCGCGCCAGGAATAACTGGATGAGCATGAAGACCGTCAGCAACGCTTTCAAAGCCTTGATAGCGCGGTAGATAAGGTTGCGCACCGATTGGGCGGTCAGGTTCATTACCTCCGAAGTCTTCTCGTAAGAGAAGTTATCGAAATATTTGAGATACAGCACTTCCCGCTGCCGGCTGGGTAGGGCGTTCAGCAGGGCCAGCAATTGCGCACGTTGCGCGTGGTTGAACTGCTCGGCAAGCAAAAAATCCTCCGGGGAGTAATCTACCTCAAATTCTTCTTCATAGTATAACCGCTGGCGAATATTGCGGCGCTGGCTGCTCTTAAGCGTGTCGCTAATGCCATAGCGCAGAGCCTTAAACAGATAGGGCTTCACGGCCGCCACCGAAGCCAGGGTGGCGCGGCGCTCCCAGAGCTTCTGAAACACTTCCTGGATGCTGTCGCGCACGAGTTCCTCTTCGCCCACCAGCCGCATCCCGTAGTTGTAAAGCGCCGGGTATTGCTCCCGAAACAGCGCGGTAAACGCCCGCTCATCCCCTTGCCGAATGGCAGCCCACAGTGGTAGAGTTGACAAGTAAGGAGCGATTAATGCCTAGTTGGATAATACTTTTTCTTTTTAAAAAAGGTGACGATTTCGCGCTGCTAGTTAGCTAAAAAAGCCAACTTATAGGGCGTTTCGTCTCTAAAGAAAATAAGGGGGGTAGAAAAAGTGAAATCGGATAATTCGTTGGTTAGGCGCATGTTAGCTGCCTGGGCATGCTGCTTCTGGTAGGCTTTGGTTTTAGAATCTTTGATGAGCCGGGCGAATTCGGCCAGCTCCTCCGGGCGGTAGGGCGTTAGGTCGGTATGGTAGAGGTCATGCTGCCACACGGTGGGCTCGGGGCCGCCCGGCCGGTGCCCCCAGGGCAGGTGGGTCTGCGTTTTGCCGTTGACCAGGCCCCAGCCCAGCGCGCCCACTTTGTGCTCGTACAGCACGGGCAGCACGGTTTCCACCACCGAGCCGCGCGGCCGGTTTAGCCACTCGGTGCAAATCATCGGCCGGCGCAATTGCGCGAATTTGGCCACGGCTTGCTGCATACTTTCGGCCTTCCCGTAGTTGTGAAACGTGGTGATGTCAGCGTTCGCCTCAATCAGCCGGGCCAGCGCCGCGTTGTCCGACCAGTAGCCGATGCTAATGGGCTGCACCGGGTTCACGGCGCGCGCCCAGCGAAACACGCCGCGCACCAGCGGCAGGCTCTTGGCCCCCAGGCCGCCATTGGTCGGCTCGTTGTATAAATCCCACACAAACAGCCGCTTATCGGTGCGAAAGGCTCCCATTACGTCCGTCACGTACTTTTCCAGCTGGGGGTAGGAAGTCGTGTCGGCCACCATCGTGTGGCCGGGGCTCGGCGACCACGCCCAGGCGTACCAGCCGATAACCGGCTCGGGCTGCACCCCGATTTTGGGGTCCACCTGGTCGTTGAATACGCAGTCATCAAACAAGGCTGGCATCACCTTAATGTGGTGCTTATCGGCAATGGCCAGGAACCGGCCGAAGGTTTGCTTGAAATAAGCCGGGTCATCAGCCCACACGGCGTATTGCAGCACCACCCGCGCGCAGTTGAAGCCGGTTTTGGCCGCCAGCGCCAGCTCACGGTCAATGACCGCGGGCGAAAAGCTGGTTTTGTCCCACATCGCCGTGTAGTTAATAGCGTTCGCCGGGATGTAATTGAAGCCGCAGGGCCAGGGCTGCTGATTATACCAGGCCCAGGCCTTGGCGGTGGGCCATTGCCCGGCGGCAGCCGGCGGCGGGGCCACTGCCTGCGCCCCGGCCGGCAGTGCGCCGCCGCTCACCAAAAGCACGGCCAGCAGCCCACCGAGGCAGGCCCTTCGCCCGCGGCCGAGGGGGTAGGGAAGATTTGTAAGAACCGATGACGAAAGTTTCGACCAGCGTTTTTTGAGCAGCGTGAGCATTGGGCGGGTGGGATAAAAGGAGAGAAAGAGTAGTGGCAGTTGTGAGGGTAGCGCGGACTGCAAAGTCCGCGCTACCCTCACAATACCAGCGGGTTAAGTTCCGATGCCACTAGCTCCCCGGCGGGCAGGTGCCGGAGCCATTTGGCGTGGTCGTTGTGCTGCCATTTGTGGGCCGGCGCTACCACGCGGGCCCCGTCGGCGACGTAGATAATGGTCATCACCTCGCGCATCTGGGCCGACGCGTTGCCCGGTGCCTGGTGAATAGTGTTGCCGTAGTGCCAGGTAGCGTCGCCGGCCCGCATAGTGGCTGCCTGCGCAATCGGGAAGCCCTGCGCCCGCACGTAGTCCTCATAGGCCGCCGCCGAATCGTCCGAGATTTCGTAGTCGAACACCTCGCCCTGGTGGTGCGAGCCCGAGGCGAAGGTGAGCATCCCCATCGCCACGTCGATATCCACCAGCGGCATCCACATGGTGATGGTGTTGGTCGTGTCCACGGGCCAGTAATACTGGTCCTGGTGCCAGGGGGTAGGGCCGCCGCCGGGCTCTTTGAACAGGGCCTGGTCGTGGTAGATGCGGACGTTTTCGACCCCCAGCAGGTCGGCCGCTAGTTGCGCGAAGCGCCGGGCCAGCACGAACCGACGCACGTCCTCGTCGGCGCGCCACAGGTTCATAATCTGCAAAAAAGCCTTGCCGTAGGTATCGCGCGCCGCCAGCGGCCGGGCCTCGGTGTTGTAGCGGTCGGCGGCCTGCTCAATCACGGCGCGGTAGGCGGCCACCTCGGCCGGCGACAGCACGCCGCGGGTGAGCGTGTGGCCCAGGGTCCGAAATTCCTGAATCTGAGCGGCGGCTAAGGGCTCTATTTCGGCTAGAGTGGGAAGCTTATCGAAGGGAATATTCATAATCAACGAATCGTGTGGGTTTTGTGAAGACAAAGCACCGTCAATTCTTTCCCCAAAAAAATAATTTTATTGGCTACTTTTTGGTTTATATTATCCTACTGCTCCATTCTTGTCCCACTTTCTCACCCATATAAACTCATGCTCAAAGCTGCTTACGAAGCCATCGCCCCCAACCGGGCCTCGTCCTTTTCGGTGCGCACCTTTGAGGAAGAGGCCTTTACGGCCCCCTATCACTACCACCCCGAGTACGAATTGACGCTGATTGTGCAGGGCACCGGCCAGCGCTACGTGGGCAGCCACGTGGCCGACTACGGCCCTGGTGATTTGGTGCTGTTAGGGGCGCAAGTGCCGCACTGCTGGAAAACCGGCCCCGACCCGGTCGGGGGCCAGCAAGCCGTGTCGGTGGTGGTGCAATTCACCCACGAGTGCCTGGGCGAGTCGTTTTTTGGCAAGCCCGAGGTGCAGGCCATTGCCCAACTGCTGCGGCGCAGCGCCAGCGGCCTCCACTTTCCCGATGCCGGCCAGCACCTGCGGGCCGCCCTGCGCCAACTGGGCCAGGAGCCGGACCCTTTTCGCCGCTTGCTGCTGCTACTGAGCCTATTGCAGGAACTGGCCGCCACCCCGGCCTACGAAGTGCTGGATGCGCAGCAACAGACCGGCACCCTCGCGCCCGCCGAGCGCGAGCGCTTTCACCGGGTAATGGCTTATATAGTCGAGCGTTTCCAGGATAACATCACTCTGGCGCAGGCGGCGGGGGTAGCAAACCTGACGCCCAATGCTTTCTGCAAGTATTTTAAGGCCTTAACCCGCAAAACCTTTATCGAAACCGTCATCGAATACCGCTTGCAGTACGCCACGCAGCAGCTGGTAAGCACCAGCAAGCCCGTGGCGGAAGTTTGCTACGACAGCGGCTTTCGGGATGTCTCGTACTTCAACAAGCTCTTCAAAGCCCAGTTGCAGCGCAGTCCGTTGCAATACCGGCGCGCGTTTCAGCAAGGTTTATACTCTTGATAATAACTATACATTGCCGGCAAATCATCGGGCAGGTTTGGCCGCTGACTTTCGCGCCGGTTTATAAAATGTGTCCTCCTGGCCGACTGTCTGCGCTAAAGACGCCCAAAATCCGGGCGTCTTTAAATAGAGGACCCAACCCACGACTTGCCGGAACTATACAGCTAAGCCTTAAAGCACTGGGCTGCTGACTACTAGCCAGCAGCCCAGTGCTTACCACGGACTGATACCCGTTTCCGGCGCGTTGTCATCGCTGAAAAACTGGCTGGTGGGGCCATCGGGGCCGAGCACGGCGGCTTTCACGACGCGGGCGGCGGCATCGGGCACGCTGCCGGGGCCGCTGTGGTGGTTGAAATCGGTGGCGGTGTAGCCGGGGTCCACGGCGTTCACCTTGAAAGGCGTGTCGCGCAGCTCGTAGGCCAGCATAATCGTGTAGGCGTTCAGCGCCGCTTTTGATGGCTGGTACGCAGCGCCTTTCACCTGGTAATACTTCCAGGAAGGGTCGTTGTGCAGCGTGAGCGAGCCCAGGCCCGAAGTGACGTTGACAATCCGGGGCGCGGGCGACTGCCGCAGCAGGTCGATGAATGCCTGCGTCACTTCAATCACGCCAAACAGGTTCGTCCCGAATACCTCTTTAATCATGCCGATGCTACTGGTGAGGGCCGGCTGCGACATAGCGCCCAG
The DNA here is from genome assembly GCA_001596155.1 of Hymenobacter psoromatis. Classification (NCBI taxonomy): domain Bacteria; kingdom Pseudomonadati; phylum Bacteroidota; class Cytophagia; order Cytophagales; family Hymenobacteraceae; genus Hymenobacter; species Hymenobacter psoromatis. The sequence continues at coordinate 4,333,254 of CP014771.1, forward strand.
AATGCCGGCGTTGTTGATAAGCACGTCCAGCACGTTGGTTTTCCGGCCCAGCGCCTGCCGGGCGGCGGCTATCGAAGCGCCGTCCGTTACGTCAATTTCGAGCGGCTCGACCTGCGTGAGTCCTTCCGATTTCAACTGGTCAACGGCCTGCTGGCCCTTGGCCAGGTCGCGGCTGCCCAGGTACACGTAATAGCCCTGCTGGAGCAGCTGCCGGGCCGTTTCCAGGCCAATGCTTTTGTTGGCCCCGGTGATGAGTGCTCTTTTCATTAAGAATACTAATTGAACAGTAAAAAAATGCCGGGCACCTTTGGCGCGGCAAACGTGCTGCCCCTTTATTGAGCGCTATTCAGCTGCTGAAACAGCGCATCCAGTTCGGGCCGGGAAGCCTGGCTAGCTTTGGCCGAGAACCCGTAGGCGATTTCCAGGTGGCCCGCCGCTAGCTGCCACATTACATCATCGGCGTATTCGGCCAGGGGCACGCCGTGCGAATGGTCGGTGCCGCCCAATTCGGTGTGCACGGCCGGCGGAATAATCTCGATAACCTGGGCCGGAGAGCCGGCTAGTTGCTGGCGCAGTGACTGCGTGAAGGAATGCAGCGCCGCCTTGGTGGCGCTATACACGGGCACCCGCGCCAGCGGCACAAAACCCAGGCCCGACGACACGTTGATGATAACCGGGGCGGCCGCCCGCCGCGCGTGCCAGTAGCCAATCAACAGCAGCGCTAAGTGAATGGGAGCCTCCAGATTGATAGCGATTTCGGCGGCCGTGTCGGCCCAGCTTTCGCTGGTTTCCACCACGTCCACCGTCCGCTGAATGCCCGCGTTGTTGAGCAGCACGTTCACCTCGGGGCACTCGGCGGTGGCCCACTCCACCAGGCGCTGGCGCTCGGCGGCCTGCGCCACGTCGCAGACCAGCGTACGCAGGCCGGGCAGGCGCTCGGCGGCGGCTTGCAGCTTGGCGGCATCGCGGCCACAAATAAGCACGGTGTTGCCCGCCGCGTGCAGGCGTTCGGCCAGGGCCAGGCCGATGCCCGAGCCAGCGCCGGTAAGCAGAATAGTTTGCTGGGTAAGATTCACAATTGAAAGAAAAAGGAGTAGTAGCGCCCCTGGGCCGCAAGCGGCGCGGCCCAGCACCAACGGGTGCGGGGGTAGGGCAAAGGTCGGCCCGCTCTGCGCCTCCTGAATGGTGAAGGTTTCAGAACCTGGCGCGCCGCCCGGTTTAGAAGCTAAGCTACCAGCCTGGCACTGCCTGCTTCTGCGCCCTCTACGCAAGCCTCCGCGCCCTCTGCGGGCTAAAAAATCCAGCATTCACAAGCTTCATCCCCAGCAAACCCAAGCGTATGACTACTCCCGCTTGCGGCCGACGCTGAGGCGGTACACCGTTTCGGTGAGGCGCTTGGCGCGGGCGGCGGGGTTTTTGGCGCCTTTGAGGTAGCGCACGTAGGAGCGCTGCTCAAGCTTGGTCAGGCTTTTGAAGAACTTGAAGGCGGCCTCATCTTCGGCCAGGCCGGCGGTCAGGTCCTCGGGCAAGGTTATCACGCGCTCGCTCAGGTCGTGGCTGAGCTGCACGCGCAACACGTCGCCCAGGGTTTTGCCCACGGCGCGGCGCACCTCGCGCGGAATGCTCAGGCCGTGGTAGCCATCGCCGAGGGGTAGCAGCTCGCCCTGGTAGGGAAAGCCCTCAATGGTCGTTCGCACGAGCAGCTCCTCCGGGGTGCCGTACACGTCGGCTACCGAAAAGGGCACTACTACAAATACGTCGCCCGTGTGCGGGTCAGCTTCCAGCACCGCGTCAAATTCCTGTTCAAATTCTGTCATCGCTCGCAAAATTAACTCAGGTTGGCGGCCGGGCGCGGCCGGGCCGCGTGCAGCGCCTGGGCAATGGCCGTGGCATCGGCGGCGGGCACGGTGTGCACGGTGGCGGCGGGCAGGTCGAGCTCGTGGCGTAGGCGCTGGGTCAGGGCCGGGGTTTCGGCCAGCACCACGTCGGCCCGGCGCAGGGCCTGGCGCTGCAAGTCGGCCATCCAGCCCGTGGCCGTGTCGAGCGATTCATCGGCCCCGGCGGCCAGGGTAGTCACGTGCAGCACCAGCGGCCAGCCCGTGCGCTGGCGCAGCTCTTGGGCGGCCAGCCAGGTGGGCCAGGCCGGCGCATAAATAGCGGCGTAGGGCGCTTCGGCCAGTGCCACCGGCACCGCGAAACGGGCGTATTGAATAATTCTGAAATTCAAATCGGGGACCTCATACCGCGGGGCCACCGGGCGCGTCGGCAGGCCGGCCCCGGCCGCGTGGCCGGTCGGCGGGGGGGTAGGGACTACGGGGGCGGCCGGTTCGGGCTGTTGCAAAGCTGCCAGCGCCCCGGCCCAATTTGCCCGAGGCGCGCTAAAGTCGTCTGCCACAGCGGCGGCATCTTCAAAGCTGGCTAATAAAGCGGGTACTTCCGCCGTGGCCAGCTCAAAATGGGCCAGCTCTTCGGCTTTGCCGGGCAGCAGGTTGGCTTCCAGGTCGGCCCCCTGGGTCAGCGACTCAGCAGATTCATACAGAGCAGAGGGGGTAGGGACAACCAACGGCCCCGCAGCCTGGGCCAGGCTATCGGTTTGAGCTTCCCCAACAGGCACCGACCCTACCCCAGACAACACTAGCAACGAAGCCGAATTGGCTGGTGGGGCAACAGTTGCCCCCTGGTAGGGCGCGGCGGGCGCGGCAGCGGTGCCCGGCCAGATGGGGGAGGGTAGGGGCTGGCCGGCGCGCTGGCTCAACCCAGCTAAGCTCAAATTGCCCAACCGCAGCACCCGCACTGCCGACCAGGCCAGGGAGGCCGGGGCCGCAAGCGCTCCTTCCTTGGCTGCTGCATGAGCTTCGCTCCCGGCCGGGGCCTTGGCGGCTGGCTCGGGCACGGCAGGCATGGCTGGGGGTAGGGCGCTTGGCTCGCTGGACGGCACCTCGTCGGGCGGCGGGGTGGGGGTAGGGGCGGGGGTAAAAACGGGGGCAAGCGGCAGGTATTCTTCCGCGCTCAGCACATCGGGGTGGGCAGCCTGCGGCACCATCACTAGAATAGACTCAACCGCAGGGTCGGGGGCCTGCGTGGCCTCGACCAGGGCGCGCACGGCCGGTGTAGTTTCATCCCAGGCCAGCACGAGCACGGCAATAGAAGGAGCAGAATCGGCGGCAGGCAAAGACATTGGCAAAAATTAACTTTGCGAATAACGGGATGACTACCCCCCGCTCAACTGTTGAGGCTATAAAAAATAATCGTAACCTACGGTATTGAGCCCGCGTTTTCGGCATTTCGTTTGCGCCAGGGTCCTCATCTAAAACGTAACTTGCGGGCTTAAAGCCATGCTAACCGGCTCCGGCCGGTGGTTTTTTACCTGCTCCACTGGATTTTCTTTCGCTGCTTCTCGCTGTTTAGTTTATATGGTTACCAATTCTGCTCAGGATAACAACTACATGGTCAACGACCTGGCGGCCCAGGCCCACCAGGAACACCTGCCCGGCCCCGTGCGGCAGGCCGAGCAAACCGACGACCATCTCTTCACCTTTACCACCGAAAACGGCTCGCGCCTGCTGCTGCACGTGCTTTCGGACAAGATTCTGCGCTTTCGCTATCTTACGCCCGAAAGCGCTAGTGAGCCCGATTTTAGCTACGCCGTGCCCGACCCGGCCACCGAGCACACCACGCGCCCGGCGGTGCCTACCTTCCTGGAATTCAAGGAGAAGAGCGACCACTACCGCCTCACCACGGCTCGCCTCATCTGCATTGTGTGGAAGGATGCGCTGCGCACCCGCGTGCTCGACCGCTCGGGCAACATCCTGAGCGACGACGAAAAAGGCTTTCACTGGCACCACGACTACGAAACCGGCAACGACATCGTGAAGATGAGCCACCAGGTGCCCAGCGGCGTGTGCTACTACGGCCTCGGCGACAAGCCCGCCAACATGAACCTGCGCGGCCAGCGCTTCCTGAACTGGGGCTCCGACACTTACGGCTACACCAAGGGCTCGGACCCGCTGTATAAGAACATTCCGTTCTTTCACGTGCTGCACCAGCGCATCGCGCATGGCATTTTCTTCGATAATACGTTCAAGGCGTTTTTCGATTTTGCGGCCGAGCGGGCCGACGTCACCAGCTTCTGGGCCGAGGGCGGCGAGATGAATTATTATTTTATCTACGGCCCTACCCTGCTCGAAGTCACCGAAGAATATACCCGCCTCACCTGCCCGCCGCCCCTACCCCCCCTCTGGACGCTGGGCTACCACCAGTGCAAGTGGAGCTACTTCCCGGCGAGCAACGTGCAGGCCATTGCCCAGGGCCTGCGTGAGCGCCGCATTCCGTGCGATGCGATATACCTCGACATCGACTACATGGACGGCTACCGCTGCTTTACCTGGCACCCGCAGCACTTCCCCGAGCCCAAGCGCCTGGTGGCCGAGCTGGCCGCCGACGGCTTCAAAACGGTGGTCATTATCGACCCCGGCATCAAGATTGACCCCGAGTACCCGGTGTACCAGGAGGGTATCAAGAACGACTACTTCTGCCGCCGCGCCGATGGCCCGCTTATGAAGGGCTCGGTGTGGCCCGGCCAGTGCAATTTCCCCGACTACACCCGCCCCGAGGTGCGCGAGTGGTGGGCCGGCCTGTTTGAGGGCCTGGTAAAGGACATTGGCGTGAAGGGCGTGTGGAACGACATGAATGAGCCCGCCGTGTTTGAGAAAGGCACCTTCCCCGACGACGTGCGTTTTGGCTACGACGGCCAGCCCGGCTCGCACCGCAAGGCGCACAATATCTATGGCATGCAGATGGCCCGCGCTACCAACGAGGGCGTCAAGCGCTTCAGCTACCCCAACCGGCCGTTTACCATCACGCGCAGCACCTACGCGGGCGGCCAGCGCTATTCGTCGGGCTGGACCGGCGACAACATCGCCAGCTGGGAGCACCTGTGGCTGGCCAATATCCAGAGCCAGCGCCTGAGCATCAGCGGTTTCAGCTTTATTGGCTCCGACATCGGCGGCTTCATCGACACGCCCGACGGCGAGCTGTATTCGCGCTGGATTGCGCTCGGGGCCTTCCACCCGTTTTTTCGCACCCACAGCAGCGGCGACCACGGCGACCAGGAGCCCTGGAGCTTCGGCGAACCCTACACCAGCTTGGCGCGGCACTTCATCGAACTGCGCTACATGCTGCTGCCCTACATGTACACCACGTTCTGGCAGTATAGCACCCACGGCACGCCCATGCTGCGCCCGCTGCCCTTCCTTGACCAGGACGACCCGCAGACCTACCTGCGCATGGCCGAGTTTGCGCTTGGCGACAACCTGCTGGTGTGCCCCATCACGCAGGCCGGCGTGGATGGCCGCTGGATGTACCTGCCCCGCGGCGACTGGTACTACTACTGGACCGACGAATTTAAGTCGGGCGGGGCCGAAACCTGGGCCTCGGCCGACCTCACCCGCATCCCGCTCTTCGTGCGGGCTGGTGCGGTGGTGCCCATGCAGCCGGTGCTGCAATACGTGGGTGAAAAGCCCGTGGAGCAGCTCACCCTGCACGTATACTACAAAAACGGCAGCGCCGAAAGCGTGCTCTACGACGACGGCGGCGAGGGCTACGGCTACCAGCAAGGTCACCAAACTACCCGGCGCTTCACGGTGGCGGGCGCGGCGGCCGGGCTCATCCTCACCCAGCACGTCGAGGGCGACTACCAGCCCGCCTACACCACCTACCGCGTGGTGTTGCACGGCCTGCGTACTCCCCCCACCACGGCCGTAGTCGATGCGGAGACGCTAACGCTCGGTGTATACCCCGCCACCGAAACCACCGTGGCCGCGCCGGCCGTGGTAGTAGGGGTAGGGTTTGGGGAGTTGAGGATTGAGCTGGAAGCGCCGGTAGCGGAGGAGCCGGCGTAGAACTAGTTGAAGCTAAAATAAAGGAAGGCACCCTAACATGAGTTGGGGTGCCTTTCTCTATTTTGTGGCTCGAAAGTCTCAGAGCGTCACATCGAAGTGCCCGTTGGTAATGTGTATCAGCTTGCCTGTTGTGGCCTCGCGGGTAGTGTAGCTGAAGGTTCCAGCGGCCACGTGCGCCACTGTGTCATAGCGGGTTATGCTGACAGTACCCACGGCTGCGCTATCAGTATAGTAGTAAGACCTGGGTAAAAGCGGCCCACTGGCGGGCGCGGGCGGAGTACTGGTATAGGTGGCGTAATTACCCGAGGGCTTCCAATAGGGCGTTTCCTTGCCAAGCTGGTAAGTGCCAGGGGTACGAGCATTTAGGAGTAAAATTGTTAGCTCATCATAGCTGGTTCTTGCCTGGATTGCCAAGCCACCCTTTCGATTGTAGTGGCCAGACTCTAGTGCTTTGGGAGGAGTAATAAAGAGGACAGGTGCGATATAAGGGGTGAAAAATCTTCCCTCAATCTGGCAAGAAAAAGTGTTGGGACCCGCGGGGGTAAGGTCTTCTTTGCGGCAGGCTACTACGAACAGTAAGATGCTTGAGAAAAATAGTTTATTCATAATAATGACAAGCGAGGTGTTAAATATGCCTTTGCAACTACAAAGCACCTAGCTGGGCTACTATTTGCCAACCCAATAGTTGTGGGTAACGGACTTTAAAAAACAGTACGGCTAACTCGTAAGAATCAATAAGAGAAACAGTTGAGAGAAAAAAATAGGACGCCAGGATATTTTGTTCGGGCCAGCTGAAGCTGCCCGTAGCACCTGACTACCGCCCAACCGGATTAGTCATTGCCGACCGGCCCCGACTTGCGCGGCCCGCCCCTCTCGGCCGCGCCGACGGCTCAGGGAAGCTCCTTTGCCACGTCCCCGGCACTCAGCACGCGCGGGTCAGCATACGTGCGCTTGATTTCGGCCTCGCTGTTGTTCTTGAACAACATTTCGCCCCACGACATAAACCAGACGTAGGGCTGCTGCGCCAGCTGGGTGGGGGTAGGGAGCACGCTGTGTTCGGACAAGCCCAGCGGCTTGCCGGCGGCCAGCCGCTGCATGGCCGCGTACCAGCGCTGCGGATACACTGCGGCGGCGCTGTCTTTGCGCGGGTAGATGTCCGTGCCCAGCAAATCCACTTTGTCGCGGCCGGGGAAGAACGTTTCGACGCCCGGTGTGGGTTTGTCGGGCGTCCAGGCCCAGAGAATGTTGTTTAGGTGGTGATGCTCAGTGTAATACGTGTAGAGCTGATTCCAGAGCGCGGCCGCGCCGCGCGGCCCTGGCCGGCCGCCCCACCAGAACCAGCCGCCGTTCATCTCGTGGTAGGGCCGGAAAATGATGGGAATCTTAGCCGCTTGCAACTGCTGCAAGTAGCCGGCCAGCCGGTCCATCTGGGCCGCCCACTTCTGGTAGAGCGGCGTGCCCGGCGTGAGCAGCTCCCGCCACTGCGCATCGGTGAGCTGGCTGATAATGCCGCCCTGGAAGGGGGTAGGCTCGCCCAGCGCCGGGTTGGCCTGGTGGTAGCTGAGCACGATAATGGCCCCGCGCTGGTGCTGCTTCGCTATTTCGGCCACCAGCAGCGGCCGGTACTTGATGTTGTCGATGTCGTGGGTCGAGTCGGCAAAGCCAAAGTCGCCGCCCCAAATGGCCGGGTACTCGCCCGTGAGGCGATGTACCTCATCCGTATTTACCGACATGCGCCCCAGCACGTTGTGCATTCCCGACAAGGTATGCTTGCCGCGCAGGCGGTATAGGTACGTCAGCAGCCGGCGCGCCTCGGGCGTGGCGTGCGGGTTGATGGGGCGCGGCTTGGGCGGGCCGGCAACGAGCGTGAGCGGCCCGCTCAGGCCCAGCAGGCACAGGAAAAGAAGGCGGAGATGACGCATGGGGCAGGGGCAACGATTCTGCGCAATATTAACCTGCCGGGGTGGCCAAAACGTAATAGAATACCAGCGTTCTTTTCCAATCCCTACCCCTCCGTGCCCGACCAACCCGAATCCAAAACCGCCATTATCGCCGCGCTGGCGGCCAACCTGGGCATTGCCGTTATCAAGTTTGTGGCGGCGTGGTTCACGGGCTCGTCGGCGATGCTCTCGGAGGGCATTCACTCGCTCGTGGACACGGCCAACGAGTGGCTGCTGCTGCTGGGGCTGCGCGCCAGCCGGCGGCCGGCCAGCGTGCGGCGGCCGTTTGGCTACGGGCGCGAGCTGTATTTCTGGGCCTTCATGGTGGCGGTGTTCATCTTCACCATCGGCGGCGGGCTATCGCTCTACGAGGGCTACGAGCACCTGCGCCACCCCGCGCCGCTGGGCAGCCCCACCTGGAACTACGTGGTGCTGGCCGCGGCCTTTTGCCTGGATGGCAGCTCGTTTCTGGTGGCGCGGCGCGCCTTCAACGCGCAGCGGGGCCAGCAGCCGTTCTGGGCCGCTTTCCGTGCCAGCAAGGACCCGTCGATTTTCGTCGTGCTCTTCGAGGATGCGTCCGACCTGCTAGGCCTGCTCATCGCCTTTTTGGGCGTTTTCCTGAGTCATTGGCTGAATATGCCCGTGCTGGATGGGGTAGCGTCGCTGCTCATTGGGGTGCTGCTGCTGGTAGTGGCCGTGCTGCTGCTGCGCGAAACCAAGAGCCTGCTGCTGGGCGAGCCCGCCGAAGATGCCCTGCTCCGGCACGTGACGGACCTGGCCTGCGCCGAAAAAATGATTGTGCGCACCGCGCCGCCGCTCTCGTCCTACCTCAGCCCGCACGAGATACTGGTGGTGCTGCCCGTCGAGTTCGTGCCCGACCTGCCCGCCGCCCAGCTCACTGAAGTAGTGGCGCAGCTCTGCGACGCCATCAAGGCCGCCTACCCCGACGTGCAGCACGTGTTTATTCAGCCCGCGGCACTGGGCGGGGCCGCATAGGCGCTTCGCGGAAATGGAGGGGGGTAGGGGGCTGAGCTTAGCGGTGGCGCGGAGATTTCGGCCAATGGCCGGTTCGCTCGAAGCGCGGCCAATAAATTAGTGGCTGTGAAAAGGAGCGCAAACGATTGCGAACACTCCCGGTTAGGGCCGGGCAGAAAGCTGTGCTTACTATTGTCCCCGGCAATGCCCGCCCCAGCTCGGGGCGGGCGTGCCGGCCTGGCCGCGCTCTTTGCGGCCAGGTAGCAAAACCTTCCAAAAGCCCACCGCAGACATGACCAAAATCAACGTAGCGAACCCCGTAGTAGAGCTCGACGGCGACGAGATGACGCGCATCATCTGGAAATTTATCAAAGACAAGCTCATTCTGCCTTATCTGGAACTCGACATCAAGTACTATGACCTGGGTATCGAGCACCGCGACGAAACCAACGACCAGGTAACCATCGACTCGGCCAACGCCATCAAGCAATACGGCGTGGGCATCAAGTGCGCCACCATCACCCCCGACGAGGAGCGCGTGAAGGAGTTCGGTCTCAAGCAGATGTGGAAGTCGCCCAACGGCACCATCCGCAATATTCTGGATGGCACCGTGTTCCGCGAGCCGATTGTGATGCGCAACGTGCCGCGCCTGGTGCCCAACTGGACGGCCCCGATTTGTATTGGCCGCCACGCCTTCGGCGACCAGTACCGCGCCACCGACTTCCTGACCAAGGGCAAGGGTAAGCTCACCATCACTTTCCAGCCCGAAGACGGCGGCGAAACCCAGTCGTTTGAGGTATTCAACTTCAAAAGTGACGGCGTGGCGCTGGCCATGTACAACACCGACGAGTCGATTCGCGGCTTCGCGCACGCCTGCTTCAACCAGGCCCTGATGAAAGGCTGGCCGCTGTACCTGAGCACTAAGAACACGATTCTCAAGAAGTACGATGGCCGCTTCAAGGATATTTTCCAGGAGATTTACGAGCAGGACTACACGGAGAAATTCAAGGCCGCTGGCATCACCTACGAGCACCGCCTCATCGACGACATGGTGGCCTCGGCCCTGAAGTGGCACGGCAACTTCGTGTGGGCCTGCAAAAACTACGACGGCGACGTGCAGAGCGACACCGTGGCCCAGGGCTTCGGCTCGCTCGGCCTGATGACCTCCGTGCTGGTGACGCCCGACGGCGGCACGATGGAGGCCGAAGCCGCCCACGGCACCGTGACGCGCCACTACCGCGACCACCAGAACGGCAAGCCCACTAGCACCAACCCCATCGCCAGCATCTTCGCCTGGACGCGCGGCCTCGAATTTCGGGGCATTCTGGATAAGAACCAGGAACTCATCGACTTCTGCAAAGCCCTCGAAGCCGTGTGCATCGAAACCGTGGAAAGCGGCAAAATGACCAAGGACCTCGCCGTGTGCATTCACGGCAACAAGGTGCAGCACGGCCGCGACTACCTCTATACGGAGGAATTTTTGGAGGCGCTGGATGAGAATTTGAAGAAAAAGCTGAGTAAGTAAGCCCGTTAGCTTCGCACTACTAAAAGCCTTCGTTGCCCTGCGCAACGGAGGCTTTTCAGTTTTATGTCAGGTAAGATGAGTAATGATGGGGTAAACAATGGCTGAATAAGTACTACCCCAACGATAACTAAAAAATCCCGAAAGGCTTAATTTTGGCGTATTTCCGCCGCATGATTTTCGCCTACATCCGAGTAAGTACCGACAAGCAGACCAACGAAAACCAACGTTTCGAGCTAAATCGCTTCGCCGCACAGCGCCAGATTGATGCCTGGACCGAGGAAACCATCAGCGCCCTTAAGAAGCTGGAACACCGCAAGCTAAGCGGCCTGCTGGCCCAGATGCGACGCGGCGACGTGCTGCTGGTTACCGAGCTCTCCCGCGTGGGCCGCAACCTGATGCAGATAATGAGCATCCTCAACCAGTGCATGGAGCGCGACATCCAGGTGTTCACTACCAAGGAAGGCTACGAGTTGGGCAACAACATCAATGCTAAAATCCTGGCCTTCGCCTTCGGCCTCTCCGCCGAGATTGAGCGCAACCTCATTTCGCAACGCACCAAAGAAGCCCTGGCCCGCAAAAAAGCCGAGGGTGTAATCCTTGGCCGCCCCAAAGGCAGCAAGTCGAAGCGCAAGAAGCTCACCGGCAAGGACGAGGAAATTCAGCGGCTGCTGGATAAGAAAATTTCCGTCAGCGGCATCGGCCGGCTGCTGGGAGTGCATCGGCTCACGGTGGCAGCGCACATCGAAAATCATCTGGCCGCACCTGCTGCCAAAGCAGTTGGCTAACTTTGTTGGAATCATCCGCTTTTAGTTATACCCCCTTGCCCCGGCCCTACCTCCTTCAACTGGCTTCGGCCGATACCCCGCAGTACCTGGAATTCGTGCCCGCGCTCACAGAGGCGTACAACGCGCTTTGGGCGGCTGAGCTGCCAACTTCGCTGTTGGTAGATGTCGCCCACTGCGCTTTTCTGGCCCCCGGCCACTTGGTAGCTTTGGCTTGTCTGGTTGATTTTTACCAACTGCGGGGCATTGAAGTAAGCATGAGTTTGAGCGAAAACGAAGCCCATGACTACTTAGCGCGCATCCGTTTTTTCGACTATTGGCAGTCCGGTTTTGACCGGCGGCGCTATACCCCTAATCAGCTCGATACCAATTTGTGTCTGTGGCAGGTAGATGGCCAAATGATTGATGCCTACGCCCACCAAGCTAAAGCCTATTTCGCGCAAAATTTTCTGCCCGACAAAAATCTGGACGTACTTCATACTAGCTTGGCCGAGTTGTTCAACAACATCTGCGACCATGCCCAGTCGCCGGTGCAAGGGTATTGCTTCACGCAGTATTACCCAAAGCGCCAGCAACTGGTGACGGCCGTTTGCGACTTTGGCATGGGCATTCCTGCCTCCATCAACCGGCTTTGGCAGGCAAAAGGGCGGCGCGGCCTACCCGATGCCGATGCCCTGCGAGCGGCGCTCCGCCGAAGGGTTACCACCCAGTCTACACCTCGCAACCGGGGTTTCGGGCTTGACAGCCTAGCGACCAGCACTCGCTCTATGCAAGGTGAACTGACTTTTGTTTCTAACTTTGCCCTGCTGGAACAGTTGGCTACTGGCGAGATAGTTACCAAAAATCCTTCTTGCTTCTTTCCTGGCACGCTCATCGTAGTTACTCTAAATACCGCTACCCTCCCCGCCGTAGAGGAGGAATCAGAGGTCGATGAATTCAGTTTTTAACTTCCTCCGCTATGCTCACTTCCTCACCTCCCACGCTAGTTCTTACTGCCCTCACGGCCGGGACCTCTACCAACGCCGAAGGCAGTAAGCTCTTCGCCGCGCTGGCTCCCTACGTGGCACAGGCAGCAGTAGTGCGGCTTTCGCTGCTGGATGCTTCGCCTATGTCCACTTCATTTCTCAATTCTTCCTTTGGCGAGCTAATTGACGATTTTGGGCTAGCTGCAGTGCGCAGCTCGGTGAAGCTGGTGGATTACCTGCCTTCTCACGCGGCGCGCATCAAGCAGTATATTGATGACTTTAAGCCAGTCGCGCTCTGCTAGCGCGCAGCTGGTTACAAAGTGAGAACTGGTCTAAGGCCGGTTTTTTTGTTCGCATTCAAGCGTAATCCTGGGCCATTCTAAAGGCAGCAAGTTAAAGCACCAGAAGCTCACCAGTAAGGACGAGGAAATTCAGTAGCTGCTGGCTGATAAAATCTCCGTCAGTGACATTAGCCGGCTGCTGGGGGTAGCGGCTCACAGTAGCAGCGCATATCAAGTAACATAACACCTACCAACAACAAGGGGCACAGCAGTTTTCTGCCGCGCCCCCTTGTCAATATGTTACTATAAAGATACTACGCTAAGTTATTCGAGGCAGCCTTGGCTGTCAGGAACTCGCGATTCAAGATAGCGATATTTTCGAGCGAGATGCCTACCGGGCACTCGGCCGCGCACGAGCCGATGTTGGTGCAGGCGCCGAAGCCTTCAATGTCCATCTGGGCCACCATATTTTCGACGCGGGTTTCGCGCTCCACCTGGCCCTGGGGCAGCAGCGCAAGCTGCGACACCTTGGCCGATACGAATAGCATGGCCGACGCATTTTTGCAAGCTGCCACGCACGCGCCGCAGCCGATGCAGGTAGCGGCTTCGAAAGCACGGTCCGAAATCTCTTTCGGAATCGGAATCTCGTTGCCGTCGGGCGTGCCGCCGGTGTTCACGCTCACGTAGCCACCGGCTTGAATGATGCGGTCGAAGGCCGAGCGGTCCACGCTCAGGTCTTTGTTTACCGGGAACGCGTTGGCGCGCCAGGGCTCGACGGTGATGGTGTCGCCATCCGAGAACTTGCGCATGTGCAGCTGGCAGGTGGTCGTGCCCTTCTCAGGGCCATGCGAGCGGCCATTGATGAACAGGTCGCACGAGCCGCAAATGCCCTCGCGGCAGTCGTGGTCGAAGGCCACCGGGTCCTGGCCTTTGTGCAACAGGTCCTCGTTGAGCACGTCGAGCATTTCCAGAAACGACATATCGGGCGATATGTCGTTCACCTTGTAGTCCACAATCCGGCCCTCGGTCTGGCGGTTGGGCTGCCGCCACACGCGCAGCGTCAGGTTCATGGGTTTAGCGTTGGGGTTACTTCCAGCCATTGTAGTAAAACGTCATGCTGAGCTTGCCGAAGCATCTCGCTCGCGTCGTTGTGATGGTAATTAATTACTTCTGCACGCCAGATGCTTCGCTGTGCTCAGCATGACAACCGGATTATTTGTAGCTGCGTTGCGTAAGCTTCACATTTTCGAACACCAGCTCTTCCTTATTAAGACGCTCGGGCTGATTGTCGCCTACGTACTCCCAGGCCGCCACGTAGGCGTACTCGTCGTCGCGGCGCAGGGCCTCGCCTTCCTCCGTGGCATATTCCTCGCGGAAGTGGCCGCCGCAGCTTTCGTTGCGGTCCAGGGCGTCATCTACCATCAGCTCGCCGAGCTCCAGGAAGTCGGCTACGCGGCCGGCTTTTTCCAGCGCCTGGTTCATTTCCTCGCCCGAGCCTACCACTTTTACATCCTGCCAGAACTCTTTGCGCAGCTTAGCGATTTCGGCTTTGGCGTAGCGCAGGCCTTCGGCGTTACGAGCCATACCGCAATACTCCCACATAAGGTGGCCGAGCTTTTTGTGGAACTCGTCAGGCGTGCGGTTGCCCTTGATGCTAAGCAATTGCTCCACGCGGGCCTGCACGCCGGCCTTGGCCTCGGCGAAAGCCGGGTGGTCAGTAGTAACCGGCTTGGGGGGGGTAGCCGCCAACTGGTCACCAATGGTAGCCGGAATCACGAAGTAGCCATCGGCCAGGCCCTGCATCAGGGCCGAAGCGCCGAGGCGGTTGGCACCGTGGTCCGAGAAGTTGCACTCGCCCGCGGCGTAGAGGCCGGGAATGGTGGTTTGCAGATTGTAATCTACCCACAGGCCGCCCATCGTGTAGTGCACAGCTGGGTAAATGCGCATCGGCCGCTCGTAAGGGTTTTCGTCGGTAATCTTCTCGTACATCTCGAAGAGGTTGCCGTACTTCTGACTCACTGCCTCGGCGCTGGTGCGCTTGATAACGTCGGCAAAGTCGAGGTACACGGCCAGGCCCGTCGAGCCTACCCCCTTTCCTTCGTCGCACATCTGCTTGGCGTTGCGCGAGGCTACGTCGCGCGGCACTAGGTTACCGAAAGCCGGATACTTGCGCTCCAGGAAGTAGTCGCGGTCATCTTCCTGGACGTCCTGCGGCTTGATTTCATTGTTGCGCACGCGCTCGGCCAGCTCCTTGGTCTTGGGCACCCACACGCGGCCGTCGTTGCGCAGCGACTCCGACATCAGCGTCAGCTTCGACTGGTAGTCGCCCGATACTGGGATGCAGGTGGGGTGAATTTGGGTAAAGCAAGGGTTGGCGAAATACGCGCCCTTCTTGTGGGCCCGCCACGCCGCCGAGGCGTTGCAATACATAGCATTGGTACTCAGGTAGTACACGTTGCCATAGCCGCCGGTGGCCAGCACCACGGCGTGGCCGGCGTGAGTTTGCACCTCGCCCGTGATGAGGTTGCGGGTCACGATGCCGCGCGCCTGGCCGTCTACTACCACCACATCGAGCAGCTCCGAGCGGGTGTACATTTTCACCTTGCCGTAGGCAATCTGCCGGCTCAGGGCCGAATAGGCACCCAGCAAGAGCTGCTGCCCGGTCTGGCCGCGGGCGTAGAACGTGCGGCTCACCTGCGCCCCCCCGAAGGAGCGGTTAGCCAGCAACCCGCCGTATTCGCGGGCGAAGGGCACGCCCTGGGCCACGCACTGGTCAATAATACTGACCGACACCTGGGCCAAGCGGTACACGTTGGCCTCGCGGGCACGGTAATCGCCGCCTTTAATAGTGTCGTAGAACAGGCGGAACACCGAGTCGCCGTCGTTCTGGTAGTTCTTGGCGGCGTTGATGCCGCCCTGCGCCGCGATGGAGTGCGCCCGGCGCGGCGAGTCGTGGTAGGTAAACGCTTTCACGTTGTAGCCCAGCTCGGCCAGCGAGGCGGCAGCGGCTGCACCGGCCAGGCCGGTGCCCACTACAATCACGTCGTACTTGCGCTTGTTGGCGGGGTTAACGAGCTTGACGTTGAACTTATGCTTGTCCCATTTCTCGGCCAGGGGGCCTTCGGGCGCTTTGGAATTCAAAACCATAGTGGATAGGCTAAGAAACTAATGTTAGTTGAACGCCAGCACCAACTGGTGCAGCACGGCCGGCGCGCTGCTCACCAGCGCTCCTTTCTCGTTGGTAAACAAGAGGAAGTAGAGCGGCATCGAAGCAAAACCAGCTGATACAATGACAGCGAACGCGTA
This sequence comes from Hymenobacter psoromatis, assembly GCA_001596155.1. Taxonomy (NCBI): domain Bacteria; kingdom Pseudomonadati; phylum Bacteroidota; class Cytophagia; order Cytophagales; family Hymenobacteraceae; genus Hymenobacter; species Hymenobacter psoromatis. The sequence continues at coordinate 4,348,928 of CP014771.1, forward strand.
GCCAAAGTTTTTAATCAGCGGCATGTATTTGCGGTGGTTGAGGCCCAACGTCTGGAAGCCCGAGCGGAAGCCGTGCCACAGGTGGTAGCCCAGGCTGGCCTGCGCCGCCACGTACAGCGCCACGTACCACCACTGATGAAACGACGACACCACCAGGCGGTACAGGTCGTCGTTGTGGTTGATGTCCGGGTCGATGGTGCCGAAGCGGGCGCGCCAGAAGAAATTGTACAGATGAACAATCAGAAACACCAGAATAATAGAGCCCAGAATACCCATGTTGCGCGAGGTCCACTCCGAGTTTTGCTTGGCCTCCCACTGCACGTAGCCGTGCGAGCGGGCGCTTTTGTTGCGGCGCGTCAGCATCAGGGCTTCGTAGATGTGGAAGCCGAAGCCCAGCACCAGGCCCCATTCGATGGTGCGAATGACCGGGTTGGTGCCCATGAAATGAGAGTAGGTGTTAAAGGCTACCCCGTCGTCGTGCTTGAAAAGCTGGAGGTTGCCCACGAGGTGCACGACCAGGAAAGTGCAGAGAAAGAGCCCCGTCAGGGACATAATAATCTTGCGCCCAATGCTGCTGGTGAAGGTTTTTGTAAACCAATTCATAGAAATCGTAGCCAAAAAGAAGGTCTCTATTATTGCCCAAAGGTAGGGCCGGTGGTGCCTCAGCCCAAGGCGGCCGGCGCACATAAGCCTTATTTAGAACCGTTAAACCCAGGTGACGACAAACGGCCAGTCGCCGTGAATCAATCCGACCCGAAAGCCGTTAACCAGATTACTGCGTACTTTCCACAACCAAAAGCCCGAAAAAAAGGTTGGGCCGTGGCGTAAAAGGGGCAATAAAGGGTGTTTTTGCGGGTTGTAAGCTGTTACTCAACATTGGTAGATTATGCGACTTTTTTTATCTTCTGGGAAGAATAGCGGGCGCGCGACCTGGCTGGTAGCCTTGCTGCTCATGGGCCTGGGTTGGCTGCGGCCGCAGGTGGCACAAGCCACGCACCTGCGCGCCGGCGACATTCAATCCAGAGTGGATAGTATCACTGGTAATCCGAATCACCTTTTTTTTCGGATGACGATTTATCAGGATAAAACATCGTCGGTGGACCAAACACTGGCTTCCACAACCATTTTCTTCGGTGACGGTACAGAGTTGAATGGTAATGACAAGGATGCTTCCGGCCGGCCCCTTATGACCCGCACGGAGGACCTTACCCGCTCAACGGCGGATACGAAAGTATATCTGTTTGACTTTGACCACTTCTTCTCAGGAGCAGGCAAATACCCAGTCAGCTTTATTGGCGAAAATCGGAATGCTGACATCAAGAATATGGTGAATTCGGTCAATACGACGTTCTATATTGAGTCTGACGTCACGATTGACCCGATTTATGGCCTCAACCACTCACCTGTGCTAAAAGCCCCGGCGCTGGACCGGGCGGGGGTGTCGCAAGTGTTCCTGCACAACCCCGCGGGATACGATGCCGATGGTGACTCGTTGGCGTACAAGCTGATTCCTTGCCAGCAAGTAGTGGGCGGCGTAGCAGCAGCCGAGGCTAATAATAATAAGCCTCTCCCGGTGCAATGTCAAAACTATGTGTATCCTGATAACCAGAGTCTGTTTGCGGGTGCCAAGCAAGTAACCTACAACGGCGTGCCTGCCGGTGACCCAACGAAAAACGCGATTATCGTGCAGGATGTATACACCGGGCAAATAACCTGGAATGCCCCGGCGCTGGCGGGTATTTATAATATTGCTTTTAAAGTGGAGGAGTGGCGCCGCATCAATGGCTTTTACCGGCAGATTGGTTTTGTAATTCGCGATATGCAGATTATCGTGTCGCCCACCAACAACCTGCCCCCTACCCTCACGGTGCCGCCCGACGTGTGCGTGGTGGCTAACCAGACCGTGACCCTAAAGGTGTCGGCCACCGATGGTTCGGGCCCTGGCTCGCAGGCCCCTACCCCCGTTACGTTGTTTGCCTACAGCGGCATTTTGCCGCCGGCCACCTTTGTGCAGACCAACACGGGCACCACCGTAGCGGGCACGTTCACCTGGACGCCCGATTGCAGCAAGGTTTCCAATCAGCCCTATCTGGTGGTATTTAAGGCGCAGGACAGCCCGCCCAACGCGAACGTTTCGACGCCTATTCTTATCGACGAAAAGACCGTGCGCATTACGGTGGTGGGGCCACCGCCGCAGAACGTGCGCGCCGTGTCAAGCTCCTCGGCGGCCGGGCTGGTGAGCTTGCTGAGCTGGGACCGCTACAGCTGCCCGAATGCGAAAAACCTGCTGATTTTCCGGCGCGAAGGCTGCTACCCCTACACGCCCGGTCCCTGCGACACGGGCCTGCCCGCCAGCGCCGGCTACACGCAGATTGGGTCCGTGGACCCCACGGTTACCACTTTTGTCGATGACAACGCCGGCAAGGGCCTGAGCCGGGGCAAAACGTATAGCTACCGCATATACGCCACGTTCCCGCTGCCCTCGGGCGGCCTCAGCATCGTGTCGAACGAGGCTTGCTTGTCGTTTAATGGCCGCTCAGCCATGCTCACCAACGTGGACGTGAACACGACCAATGCCACCACCGGCCAGATTACGGTGAAGTGGACCCGCCCGCGCGCCGACAACGGCGGCACGTTTGGCACGCCTTCGGGCTACCGCCTCAGCCGCAGCGTGGGTGCGGGGCCGCTGGTCCTGGCCACAACCATCACCAACCTCACCGACACCACCTACGTGGACCGCGGCCTGAACACGGTGGCCAACCAGTACACCTACACGCTGGTGTTCTTCAACACGGATAATTCGACGGGCACGGCGGTGGAAAAAACCGAAACCTCGCCCACCGCCACCAGCGTGCGCACCAGCCTGGTGCCCGACGGCCTGGCCAAAACCATCACCGTGAACTGGGCCTACAACGTGCCTTGGGACAACAGCAAGCAGCCCACGATTATCTACCGGCAGGACACGCCCACCGGCACCTTCAACCAGATTGCGAGCGTAACGCCCAGCGCCACCAGCGGCACCTACGTGGATAAGGGCCTGCAAACCGGCCAGCAGTACTGCTACTACGTGCAGACTACGGGCCAGTACGCGGGCATATCTTACCTGCTTAACCTGCTCAATAACAGTCAACAGGTATGCACTACCCTCCAGGCTACGCCCTGCACGCCGGTGCTGAGCGTACAGGCGATTAATTGCGATAGTCTGGCCAACCTGCCGTCCTACCCCTCCCCCGGCCAGCGCTACCAGAACAACCTGCGCTGGACGGTCGGCAACACGCCCGCCGGCTGCGCCACCAACGCCGTGTACTACCGCATTTTCCGCGGCGACACCCAGGCCGGGCCTTTCGTGCTGATTGACTCCACGGCCCAGCTTAGCTACCTGGACCGCAACCTGAGCCGGCCCACCAGCTGCTACCAGGTGCAGGGCGTGGCATCGAGCGGCCAGCGCAGCGCGCTCAGCAACATTGCCTGCCAGAGCGACTGCGTGTTCTTCCTGCTGCCTAACATCTTCACACCCAACGGCGACAACGTGAACGAGGTGTTCCGGCCCAAGACGTCGAGCCCGGTGGCGAGCACGCACATCCAGATTTTCAACCGCTGGGGCGTGAAAGTGTACGAGAGCAGCGCCGACCCCTACATCAACTGGACGGGCGGCGGCGTATCGGGCGAAAGCACCACCAGCGGCCTAGTGTCGAACGGCATCTACTACTACCTGGCCGAGGTGCAGTTTGCCGACGCGGCCAACACCAAGCGCACCTACAAAGGCTGGGTAGAGGTGTCGCGCTAGCGCCTACCCCCCCGCCAACCAGTGAAGCCGCCCCTAGCCGGGGCGGCTTTTTTGGCTTTATTTTGCCGGACCCCGCCGTTGGTGCGGGCTGGTTTTCTGGTTTAAAACAATCGCATCTTGACCCCTACCCCCCCCTCCGAAGCCGTAGTGACGGCCCTTGTATTTCCTGGCCAGGGCTCGCAGTTTCCGGGCATGGCCCGCGAGCTTTTTGAGCAAAACGAGGCCGCCCGCGCCCTGCTCACTCAGGCCAATGATATCCTGGGTTTTGACCTGACCAAGCTCCTATTTGAGGGCAGCGAGGAAGACCTGCGCCGCACCGACGTGACGCAGCCGGCCGTGTTCGTGCACTCGGTGGCGCAGTTCGTGGCCCGGCCCGACTGGCAGCCCGCAATGGTGGCCGGCCACTCGCTGGGCGAGTTTTCGGCGCTGGTAGCGGCTGGCGTGCTCACCTTCGCCGATGCGCTGCCGCTGGTGGCGCGCCGCGCCCAGGCCATGCAGGCCGCCTGCCAGGAGCAGCCCGGCACGATGGCCGCCATTCTGGGCCTGCCCGACGAGGCCGTGGAGCAAGGCTGCCAGCAGGTGAGCGCCAGCGGCGACGTGGTGGTGGCCGCCAACTACAATTGTCCCGGCCAGCTCGTTATCTCCGGCTCCACGGCCGGCATCGCCAAAGCCTGCGAGGTGCTGAAAGCCGCCGGGGCCAAGCGCGCCCTACCCCTGCCAGTGGGCGGAGCCTTCCACTCGCCCCTGATGCAGTCGGCGCAGGCCGCCCTGGCCGAAGCCATCGAGCGCACGACTTTTCACGAGGCCCGCTGCCCGGTGTACCAGAATGTGGATGCCGCCCCGCACCGCGACCCAGCCGAAATCAAAGCCAACCTACTCGCTCAGCTTACCGCCCCCGTGCGCTGGACCCAGAGCGTGCAGGCCATGTTCCGCGACGGCGCGACGCACTTCGTGGAGTGCGGCCCCGGCAAAGTGCTGCAAGGCCTAGTGAAAAAAATCGAGCCCACCGCCACGATTGGGTGAAATGGGGAGGGGTGAGACAATGAGGAGGTAAGAACGTCATTCCGAGCTTGCCGAGGAATCTCGCCCGCGTCGTTGCACGATACCCGAACGATGCGAGCGAGATTCCTCGGCAAGCTCGGAATGACGTTCTTACCCCCTCAACATTTCACTATCTAACCATCTCAGCACTTCGCCACCGCCAACTCGTCCGGGCACTCAGCTAGCAGCTCAGTAATCGTGCGGTGCAGCTGCGGATGCAACAGTTGCGGCGCAAGCTCGGCCAGCGGCACGAGGGCAAAGCGGCGGGCAGGCAGCGCCGGGTGCGGCACCGTGAGGCTGGGGGTAGCAATTATTTCCTGGCCAAAAAGCAGGATGTCCACATCCAGCGTGCGAGCACCCCAATGCACCTGGCGCTCGCGGCCCTGCTGCTGCTCGGCGGCCAGGCAGGCGGCCAGTAGGATAGGGCCGTCCAGTTCGGTTTCGACGGCCAGCACCTGGTTGAGAAAAGCCGGCTGGTCTTCCACGCCCCAGGCTGCCGTTTCGTAGAGCGATGACGCGGCCATAATGCTGCCGGCCGTGGCCGCCAGGTCGGCGCGGGCCTGCTCCAGGCGCGCGGCCCGGTCACCGAGGTTGCTGCCCAGCAGCAGGTAAGCCAGCTTTTTCAATGATGATAGGACTTACGCAAAAGACGTCTGTCATTGCGAGCATGTTGCGCATTAAGCAAGGTCGCGGCAATCGCCCCAGAACGACTGGCGCGGGTGTCGTTCTGGTGCGATTGCTTCGCTTTGCTCGCCATGACAGACGATTTGCGTAAGTCCTATATGAATTAGAGATTATGAATTCAGGGAGATGTAAGCTCAGCAGTTTCGCCGAAATAATTTCAACAGAATTTAGGCAAATCACCAGCTGCGCTCTACGCACCTCCACGGGAACCTGACGTTGCAGGCAATTTGCGTAAGTCCTACTCAATTCATAATTCATAATTTCTAATTCATAATTGAAAAAAACTCCGCCGTGCGCTCGGCGATGAGCTGCGCCGGAGGGGGTAGGGCCGGGCCGGCCCACGGGTGAGCACCGCCAAACATGTGCCCCGCGCCGGGCACTACCAGCACCTCAGCGGCAGGCTGACCGGCGTGCAGCTGGTGCAGAGCCGCCAGCGGCACCGTCTCGTCCTGGTCGCCGTGGATGAGCAGCACCGGCTGGCGCAGGCCGGGCATCAGGGCCGGCAGGTCGAGGCGGGCGCGGTTTTGGAAGAAATTTTCGGCAATCTGGTAGTACATCGGCAGTTGCTGGCCGGTGCGCATATTGGGCACGTAGAGCACGCCGTCGCGCTGCCACTTTTCGACTACTTCGGCGGGCCAGCGTGGGTGCAGGTCGGCCACGGCGGCCCAGGTGGCCACGGCCGCCACGCGCGAGTCTTCGGCGGCTTTGAGGAGCACCAGCGCGCCGCCCCGGCTGTGGCCCACCAGGCCAAGGCGGCGCAGGTCGAGCTGGGCGGCGGGCAGGGGGGTAGTGCCCGGCGTGTGCAGGGCGTCGAGCAGCTGGCCGAGGTCGTCGAGCTCCAGGCTGAAATTATTTTTCCCGAAAGCTTCCAGGTCCTCCAAATCGCCGGTGCCGCCCACCACCACGCCGTTGTGCGAGAGGTTGAGCTTGACGAAAACGAAGCCTTTATTGGCAAAAAACTCGGCCAGCAGCCCGAAGTGGCCCCAATCCTTGAACCCCTTGAACCCGTGCACGAACACCACGATGGGCTGGGGCTGGCCGGTGGGCTGGTAGGTGGCATCGGCGGCAAAAGGGCGGCCGTGCGCGCGGCCAACCAGCGTGAACTCGACAGTACGGAGCATGCGGCTAAGGTAGTGAGTGCGGCCCGGCCGCCGTAATATTGCGCCCGCATGGCAAACCCGCTCGACCAGATTCAGGCTCCTATCACCGCGGAAATGGCGGAGTTCGAAGTCAAGTTTCGGCAGTCGATGCAGACCAAGGTGCTGCTGCTGGACAAGATAATGGGCTACATCGTGCGCCGCAAAGGCAAGCAGGTGCGCCCCATGTTCGTGTTCCTCACGGCCCGCGCCAGCGCCGCCGACCCGGCCAGCCCCTTGCCCGAAGCCGTGTTTCGGGGCGCGGCGCTCATCGAGCTGCTGCACACCGCCACGCTGGTGCACGACGATGTGGTGGACGAGAGCAATTACCGCCGGGGTTTCTTCTCTATCAACGCGCTGTGGAAGAATAAGATAGCTGTGTTAGTAGGAGATTATCTGCTCAGTCGTGGCCTGCTGCTTTCGCTTGAAAACGACGACTTCGACCTGCTCAAAATTGTGAGCAACGCCGTGAAGGAATTGAGCGAAGGTGAGCTGCTGCAAATCGAAAAGGCCCGCAGCCTCGACATCACGGAGGACGTGTATTTCGATATTATTCGCCAAAAAACGGCTTCGCTCATCGCCTCCTGCACGGCCGTGGGCGCGGCGGCGGCCGGGGCCGACAAGGCCACTATCGAAAAAGCCCGGCTTTTTGGCGAGAAAGTCGGCATGGCGTTTCAAATAAAAGACGACCTGTTTGACTACGGTACGGCCGAAATCGGCAAGCCGGTGGGCATCGATATCAAGGAAAAAAAGATGACCCTACCCCTCATCTACGCCTTGCAGCAGGCCAGCTGGCTCGACAAGCGCCGCGTTATCTACAACGTGAAAAACAACGCCGGCCACCGCGACCGCGTGCAGCAGGTTATCGACTTCGTGAAGCAGTCGGGTGGCCTCGACTACGCGATTAAAACGATGGAGCGCTACCGCGACGAGGCGCTGGAGATTCTGCACGAGTTCCCCGAGTCAGCGGCCAGAAATTCGCTGGAAATGCTGATTAACTACACGATAGAGCGCGAGAAGTAGCGCGAAGTTTCCACTTCGTGCGCGAGCGTAGCGAGCAGGCGGAACCGCGCGGCACGAACGACCATGCTCGCTACGCTCGCACACGAAGTGGAAACTTCGCGCTACTTGAGCACCAGCATCGGGTCGGGGCATAATTCCGCCCAATAATTCTGTTCGCTAACTGCGGCTACCCCCGGAAAATCGCCCTGGCGGCCCTGCATGTCGGCCATGAGCTGGCAGTGCAGGTGCGGCGGCCAGTCGCCGTTTTCGGGGTAGGGGCCGACGTGGGCGAAGACCTGGCCGGCGGCCAATGCTTGGCCCACGGCCAGCGGCGGCAGGTCGGTGCGCGTGAGGTGGCCGTAGAGGCTGTAGAAGGTAACGTCTTCTAGCTCATGCTGTAAGATGATGGTCGAACCGTAGTCGCCGAAGTGGTTATTATCGGCCAGACTGTGCACGGTGGCAGGCAGCGGCGCCGCCACCGGCGTGCCGGCCGGCACCCACACATCCACGCCCAGGTGCAGGGAGCGCGGCTCGGTGGCGTCGTCAAAATGTGGACTGCGGCGGTAGATGACCCGGTTTTCGAGGTAGCCGCCGATGCCGGCGGTGGCGTGCTGCTCGGCCAGCATATCGCGTACCAGCGCATCAAAAACCGCCGTGTCGCGCAGGCGCTCGGGGTGGGTCAGGCGCGGGTTGGCGGCCGTGAAATCGAGCGGGGCTATACCAGCGCTGGATAGGGGGTAGGCGGGCAGCACCGGCCGGAAACTGGCCCGGTGGCGGGTGAGCAAGTCAGAAAGTGGAGTCATGGCGAAACGAAGCTAGCGCCGGCCGGTTAATCCCTACCCCCTCAAAAATCGGTAACCTAAACTTCACGTGCCGCAGCTGGCGTAAATTTGTCGCCTTACCCAACTCTACCCTATGTCGTCTTATTTGACGCTCACCGTCGTCGCCCTCACCCAGGAAACCCCGGATACCGTTACCATTCACCTCCAGCGGCCCGATGGCCAGACCGTGCCCAGCAAGCCGGGCCAGTTTTTGACGCTGCTCGTGCCCTGCGGCCCTGGCGGCGGCCGGCCCGAGCGCCGGGCCTACTCGCTCAGCAGCACGCCCGCCGAAGCCCCGCGCCTGTCCGTCACCGTGAAGCGCGTGACGGGCGGCTTGGTGAGCAATCATTTGCTTGATAACGTGAAAGTTGGCCAGCAATACGAAGTGCTACCCCCCCTCGGCAACTTCGTGGTGCAGCCCAGCCCCAAGGCGGCCCGCTCGCTGGTGCTCATCGGGGCCGGCTCGGGCATTACGCCGCTCATGAGTATGCTCAAGGCCGTGCTGGCCCAGGAGCCGCAGAGCCATGTTCTGCTTATTTATGGCAACCGCAACGAGAATACGGTTATTTTCAAGCAGCAGCTCGATGCCCTCGAAGCCGGCAGCCGCGGCCGCCTGCAAGTGGAGCATGTGTACAGCCAGCCGCTGCATGCCACCGGCCCGCATCAACATACCGGCCGCCTCAACCGCACCACTATTTTGCGCATTATGGAGCAGCGGCACCAGTTTCCGGCACCGCAGGCCGAGTATTATATCTGCGGCCCCGAGGGCCTGATGACCGAAGCCCAGGCCGCCCTGGAGCTGCTGAACGTGCCCAGCAGCCGCGTGCGCCGCGAGAGCTTCGTGGCCGCTGCCGACGCGGCCGAAGCCGGCGACGCGCACGGCGACTCGCTGGCCGGCGCCAATGACGGCCCCGTGACCGAGCGCACCGTCACCATTCAGTACGAGGGTAGCGAATACAAGCTGGTGGTGCCCGCCAAAACGACCATTCTCGACGCCGCGCTCGACCAGGATATCGACCTGCCTTATTCGTGCCAGGCGGGCGTGTGCACGGCGTGCCGCGGCAAGTGCCTCAGCGGCAAGGTGCACCTCGATGAGCGCGAAGGTCTGTCGGATGCCGAGCTGGCCAAAGGATATATTCTAACGTGCGTTGCCCACCCGCTGACGGCCGACGTGGTAATTGAAATTTGTTGATAACCAAGCAGTAGGAGGGGGTAGGGAGCTTTCTTAAGGAGGAATTAATCAAACCGCACAAGCTGCTGGTCATTAAATTACGTAACTTGTGTTCTATGGTGATTCCTGAGCTTGATACCTTGGCGGCCTCGCCGGCCACCGACACTGCCCGCCCACCCCGCCACTACTTGCCCGAAGATTTTCAGGTGACCGACTGGGCCATGCTGGAGCCATTCTTTCAAGAATTGCAGCACCGCCCCGTGCGCGACGCCGCCACCTTGGAGCGCTGGCTGCTCGACCGCTCGGAACTGGAATCGGTGCTGAGCGAAGACCTGGCCTGGCGCTACATCCGCATGACCTGCGACACCCAGGACGAAGGCCGCGCCGAGGCGTTTCAGTTTTTTGTGCAGGAAGTGGAGCCGCAAGTAGCCCCCTACGACCATGCCCTCAACGAAAAGCTGCTGGCCAGCCCCTACCTCAGCGAGCTGAGCCCGGAGCGCTACGGCGTGTTTCTGCGCTCGGTGCGCCGGGCTTCGGAGATTTACCGCGAGGAAAATATTGCCCTCAAAACCGATATTTCGACCAAGCAGCAGCAGTATGCGGCCACCGTGGGTGCCATGACCGTGCTGCTCGACGGCGAGGAGCTGACGCTGCCCCGCGCCGCCGACCGCCTCAAAAGCCTGAGCCGCCCGGTGCGCGAGCAGGCCTGGCGCGCCATTCAGGAGCGGCGCTTGCGCGATAGCAAGCCGCTCGACCAGCTCTTTACCGAGCTCGTGGGCCTGCGCCATCAGGTGGCGCTGAACGCGGGTTTTGCCAACTTTCGCGATTACATGTTTGCCGCGCTGGGGCGCTTCGACTACACGGCTGAGGATTGTTTCGACTTCCACTCGGCCATCGGGGCCACGGTGGTGCCGCTCATCAACGAGTTTGATGAAGCCCGCCGCCACGACCTCAAACTGCCCGCCCTGCGGCCCTGGGACCTCGACGTGGACCCCAGCGGCCAGCCGCCGCTACGCCCGTTTCAGATCGGGGCCGAGCTGCTTGAAAAGACCATTGCCGTCTTCCATCAGCTCGACCCTTTTCTGGGCGATTGCCTGCGCACCATGCGCCAGATGGGCCACCTCGACCTCGAAAGCCGCAAGGGCAAAGCGCCCGGCGGCTACAACTACCCGCTGGACGAAACCGGCGTGCCGTTTATTTTTATGAATGCCACTTCGTCGCTGCGCGATGTGGTGACGATGCTGCACGAAGGCGGCCACGCTGTGCATTCGTTTCTGACCCGCCGCCTACCCCTCTCGGCCGACAAGCACCCGCCGAGCGAAGTGGCCGAGCTGGCTTCGATGAGCATGGAATTAATGAGCATGGACCATTGGGACGTGTTTTTTCAGGACCCCGCCGAGCTGCGCCGCGCCAAGAAAACCCACCTCGAAGGCGTGCTCGAAACCTTCCCCTGGGTCGCCACCATCGACAAGTTTCAGCACTGGATTTACGAAAACCCGGACCACACCGAAGCCGAGCGGCACAAGCGCTGGACCGAGATTTTCCAGAATTTCAACCAGCGCACCGTGAGCTGGAGTGGCCTGGAGCAGTTCCGGCCCACGCTCTGGCAAAAGCAGCTGCACCTCTACGAAGTGCCGTTTTACTACATCGAGTACGCGATGGCGCAGCTCGGGGCCATTGCCGTGTGGCGCAATTATCGGCAGGACCCCGCCGCCGCGCTGGCCGGCTACCAGCGGGCGCTGTCGCTGGGCTACACCGTGCCCATTGGCGAGGTGTATGCAGCAGCCGGCATCCGCTTCGACTTCAGCACCGAGTATTTGCGCCAGCTAGCCGACTTCGTGCGCGAAGAGATGGCGGCGCTGTAGTCTTTTAAGTTACGAAATTTGTCATTGCGAGCGCAACGAAGTGGAGCGCGGCAATCTTTCCTAAGCGTAGAGGTACCAACTCTAACGTGAAGGAAAGATTGCCGCGCTCCACTTCGTTGCGCTCGCAATAACAAATATTTTAATTGTTTTCTATGCTCACCATTCCCGTACTAAATTCCTCGCGGCACCCGCTGCCCGAATACCAGACGGCGCACGCCGCCGGCCTTGACCTGCGGGCCGACCTGCCCGATGGCCCGCTCACGCTGGGCCCTTTGGAAAGAGGGCTGGTGCCAACGGGCCTCAGCCTAGCACTACCCCCCGGCTACGAGGCGCAGGTGCGCCCCCGCAGCGGCCTGGCCTACAAGCACGGTATCGGCATCGTCAACAGTCCCGGCACTATCGATGCCGACTATCGGGGCGAGATTAAGGTGCTGCTGGTCAACCTCTCCAACGAAGTATTCACCGTGCGCGACGGCGAGCGCATTGCCCAGTTGGTAGTGGCCCGCCACGAAACCATCGAATGGCAGCCCGTCGAAACGCTGAGCGAAACTGCCCGTGGCGCGGGCGGCTACGGCAGCACCGGAAAGTGAGTTAAGAGTGAAGAGTTATATAAACGAGTAACAGCTCGTAATTTACAACTTTTCCCTCTTCTCTCTACTGCGCCTGCACCGTGCCGGCGGCGCGCTGGCGGGCGATGATTTGGAGGTTGCCGCCGGCGGCGTTGAGCTTTTGGCTCAGCTCGCGAATTTTGTCGCCGGTGCCTTCGAAGCTGTGGATGGGGAGGGCAGCGCGGGCCGTGAGGTTGGCTAGCTTCTGGAACGAGGCACCCATAGCGCCCGCGTCGTTGCGCTGAATGTGGCCATTGAGCTCGTCAAGTTCGGCCACGACGAGCCGCACGGAGGGAATGTCGGTGCCGCGCAGGTGCTGGAGCCAGTTGCCCACTTGCTGCTGGCCCGAGGCAGGGTCTTGCATAAAGCCGTTGTTGATGGTAGCGAACAAGGCCTGAATGCTGGATTCGATTTCGGAGATGAAGTTCATAAGGCAAAAGTAAGAAGTCGCTGGTCTAACGCCGCCGGGCGGCCAGTAGTTATGCCGGGCAACGTTATTCGCGGACCCTACCCCACCTTTGCGGCCCCAAGCTTCTGCTGCCGCCCATGAACCTCATCACCCTCGCCGACCTAGAGCAGGCGCAGCAGCGGCTGCGCGGCCTGGCCCGGCGCACGCCGCTCTTGCCCTTCGACCTGCCCGAGCTGGGCGGCGAGCACGTCTATCTCAAGCCTGAAAGCTTGCAACCCATTGGCTCGTTCAAGATTCGCGGGGCTGGCAACCGCCTCATGGCCCTCACGGAGGCCGAGCGGGCGCGCGGCGTGCTGGCCTACAGCAGCGGCAACCACGCCCAGGGCGTGGCCTACGCGGCGCGGCAGCTGGGCCTGCGCGCCACCATCATTATGCCCACCAACGCGCCGCGGGTAAAAATCGACGCTACCCGTGCCCTGGGGGCCGAAGTCATCCTCTACGACCCGGCCCACGAAAAGCGCGAGGCCGTGGCCGCCCGCCTGCTGGCCGGGGCCGCCGCGCCGCCGGTGCTGGTGCCGCCCTTCGATGATGCTTACGTGATAGCCGGCCAGGGCACCGTGGGCCTGGAAATATTCGAAGACCTGCCGACCGTGGACCTCGTGTTGGCACCCGTGGGCGGGGGCGGCCTGCTGGGGGGGGTAGGGGCCGCGCTAAAACTGCTGAAGCCCGGCGTGAAAATAATCGGCGTAGAGCCTGAGTTCGCCGCCGATGCCCAGGCTTCCCTGCGGGCGGGCCGGGTGGTGGAGTGGCCCGCCGCCGATACTAACCGCACGCTGGCCGATGGCGTGCGCACCTTGTCCGTGAGTGAATTAACGTTTGCCCACTTGCGCCAATACGCCGACGATATTGTGACCGTGAGCGAGGCCGAGCTGCGCGCCGCCGCCCGCCGCCTGCTGCTCGAAGCCCGCCTGGTGGTGGAGCCCACCGCCGCCCTGCCGCTGGCCGCGCTGCTGCGCCACCGCGCCGCCCTACCCCCCAGCCGGCACACGGTGCTCATCCTCACCGGCGGCAACGCCGACCCAGCCACGCTGGCGGAGCTACTGGGAAGCCAGTAGCTTTGCCTTGTAGATACGATTGATAGCTTACTTTTCTGGATGGGTTAGAAAATTCAGTCGAACTACTTGAAAACGAGATACTAATTGAAGAGAATGTGTTGTGCTTTTCCTTTCGGGTGGCAGGTAAGTACCCGTTAGCAAATACTTTATCCTATGTTCAGGTACGCCCTCTAATTTGGGCCAATGAAAGGAAAGGAGCGGAATAAGATTCTAATCTTATGGGGCGTTGGAGCCCGTTTAACATGACAATCCCCGCTCTTTTTTAGGGTCACTTTGGACAGTTCCAGTAGGCCACCGAGCCTGTATCAGGATAGTAAAAGACACCCTAGAAGTCCTTTTTTACTACTTTTTCTCCACTCTTTTACTGCTGTACTTAATGGTTATCGCCTCTTCGTTACCCGTTGTCGGCCTGGACGTGAGCAAAGCCACGCTGGCCGTCTGTTATCAAGTAAATGACCAGATTAAGCACCTGGAAGTCAGCAATACCAAAGCGGGCTTTCAGCAGCTAGTGAAGGCGTGCGGCGGGCAGTACCAGTTTGTGATGGAAGCCACGGGCACCTATAATCTGGCCCTGGCTTACTACCTGCATGAACAGGGCGGACAGGTGGCCGTGCTCAATCCGCTGGTAATTAGACGCTTCATTCAACTGCACTTAGGTAAGGGCAAAAGCGAGCGCAAAGATGCGCAGTGGTTGTTGCGCTATGGTCAGCAACAGCCGTTGAAAGTCTGGCAGCCGGACGAAGCGGTCCTGGTCGAGTGCCGGCACCTAGAACAGGTCAATGAGCAGTTACTCAAGCAAAAAGTGATGATTAGCAACTCGTTGGAAGCCTTACAGCACCAACCTATTGTGAGCAAACTCGCTTTGAAACGGCTTCAGCAGCTGCTCAAGACCTTAACGCAGCAAGTGGAAGCGGTAGAGGCCGAACTACTGGCCCTGTTAGAACGGCGCTTTGCGCAGGAAATGACGCTGTTGTGCTCCATTCCTGGCATTGGGCGCAAAACAGCGGGCATGCTACTGCTCTTTGTCGGCGGCTTCACTCACTTCGATAACTACCGGCAAGTCATTGCCTTAGCCGGTCTCTCCCCCCGCGAGCATACCTCGGGCACGAGTATCCGCGGGAAGGTGCGCATCACCAAAATGGGTGGGGGGCTGATTCGCGGCAAGCTCTTTATGTGCAGCTTTTCGGCCAAGAAAACGAACGTGGCTTGTGCGGCCCTTTTTGACCGCCTAGTGGCCAAAGGCAAGAACAAGAAACTAGCCCTGATTGCCGTCTGCAACAAACTCCTCAAGCAGGCCTTTGCTATTATCAAATCGGGTGTGCCCTACCAAGCTGATTTTTGCTCGAAACTGGCCCAGGCCTCTTAAATTCTAACACAGTTCATGGTAAATCAGACGGTCATGCCGAGCTTGTCGAAGCATCTCTACTGCGTAACTCACTCTAAACGTTGAGATTACTCTCGTGGTAGAGATGCTTCGACAAGCTCAGCATGACGTTCTTTTATAGCAAATTAATTAGCAACGGGTACCTAACCTAGTAGAATGCATAACTAATTTTACTCTGCAACAGCATGAGTTGCACTTGGATAAGCTGCATTTGGAGGGCTCGGCTATTAACCAAGTGGGGCGGCCTGCGTTATGGCAGGTAGCTTATCAACTAGGTCGTTACTTTGGCATGAAAACCCTGCGTATCGAAGGTGGCCGCCGCACGACTGGCCGGTATAGCGGGAAACTGCCAACGCCTTTTATCATTACCATTCCCGACGCCTAATTAGTATCCTTATGGCAACTATCGTTTTAGCAGGCTGGCGCGTAGGCTTACAGAAAATAGCCTTGACCAAACTGCAGCAAGAGCTGCTTCAACTGCCGCTGAAAGAAGCAAAGGAAAATGTTGACCTCTTGCTTGAAGGCGAAAAAAACTTGTTGCGCGCCGGCCGCCCCATAACGTTGAATGTGGCAGATGGGGTAGTGGGCGAATTTATCAATCGCGCTAACAGCTTAGGCGCGCTCGTGGGGTTTATGATAACAGATATTTCCAGCCAACCAACCAATAATTCGGCCGTTGTAATTCAGCAAGCCGCTTAGTCTCCAGACTTTTATCTTTCTACCCTGACTTTTTCTTAACCAACACCCCATGAAAATAATTGTCCCGATGGCTGGCATGGGTAAGCGCATGCGCCCGCACACGCTCACCGTACCCAAACCCCTGATTCCGATTGCCGGCAAGCCCATTGTGCAGCGCCTTGTTGAAGACATTGCCCGCGTGTGCGGCGAGCCCGTGACGGAAGTTGCCTTCATCATCGGCCGCTTTGGGGCGGCCGTGGAAAAAAGCCTCGTGGCCATTGCCGAGTCGGTGGGTGCCAAAGGCTCGATTTACTACCAGGATGAGCCGCTGGGCACCGCCCACGCCATCTTGTGCGCCAAGGAGTCGCTAAGCGGCCCGCTCGTGGTGGCCTTCGCCGACACGCTGTTCAAGGCTGATTTCACGCTCGATAGCTCGGTGCCCGGCACCATCTGGGTGCAGAAAGTGGCCGACCCCAAGCCCTTTGGCGTGGTGAAGCTCAACGAGAAAGGCCAGATTACGGAATTCGTGGAGAAGCCCGAAACCTTCGTGTCGGACCTCGCCATTATCGGCATCTACTACTTCCAGGACGGCGCTTACCTGCGCGAGGAGCTGCAATATTTGCTCGATAACGACATCAAGGACAAAGGCGAGTATCAACTCACCAACGCCCTCGAAAACATGAAGAACAAGGGCACCATCTTCGTGCCCGGCCATGTAACCGAGTGGCTCGACTGCGGCAACAAGGACGCCACCGTGTTCACCAATCAGCGCTACCTCGAATACCTCAAGGAGCGCGGCGAAAAGCTGGTGGCCGACTCGGCCAAAATCACCAACTCGGTCATTATCGAGCCGGTGTATATTGGCGAGAACGCCGTGATTACCAACTCGGTAGTCGGCCCGCACGTGTCGCTGAGCGCCAACGCGGTGGTCGAAGACTCGCGCTTGGCCAACTCCATCGTGCAAACGGCCGCCACCGTGCGCCACGCCAACGTGGCCAACTCCATGATTGGCAACAGCGCCAGCGTCAGCGGCCAGCCTGCCGACCTGAGCGTGGGTGACTTTAATACGCTGCGCGTGTGATAAGTTAAGCCCTGCGTGCGTTACCGAACGGCGCGGCCCCCACGGTGGGGCCGCGCCGTTCGCGCGTAAATCCGCGTACATTCGCCCGTAGGTTTTTGGTTTATTTATTGTGTTTAGGTGTGCTATGCTTATACGTTCGTTCGCGGTTAGTTTATTGCTGGTAGGAGGGCTGGCCACGGCTGGCCGGGCGCAGGGCGTCGAGCCCGCCGGGGGGGGTAGGGCGGCCCCGGAAGTTGCCCCCGCTAAGCTCACGCGCAAGGAGCGCCGCGAGCTGGCCCAGAGTCTCGAAATTGAGGCCAAAAAGCAGGCGTCCCGCCCGCCGCTCTCGGCCAGAGAACGCGAGCTGAGCGAGGCGCTTTATATCGATGGCGTAAAATATGTCATCCTGGAAGACTACCCCAAGGCTCTGGAGCGGCTGCTGAAAGCCTACACGCTGATGCCCGAAAACGCGGCCGTCAACTACAAGCTGGCCGAGGCTAACCTGCTGAGCGGCAACCTGCGCGACGCCACCGGCTACGCCGAAGCCGCCGTGAAGCTTGATGATAAAAATCCGTACTATTATCTGCTGCTGGCCCAGACGCAGGCCAGCCAGAAGCAGTACGAAGCCGCTACCGCCACCTACGCCAGCCTGGTGAAGGAGGTGCCCAACTCGGGCAGCTACCTCTTTCAGCTCGCCGACCTCTACCTGGCTCAGAACAAGCTGCCTGAAGCCCTAGCGACCCTCGATAAAGCCCAGCAGCAATTCGGTAGTCTCGACGAGATTTCCTTTAAGAAGCAGCAGATATATCTGCGCCAGAACAACCTGCCGCTGGCCCTGAAAGAGGGCGAAAGCCTCATCGCGGCCAACCCTACCGAGCCGCGCTTCGTGCTGGCCCAGGCCGAGATGTACGCCGCTAATAACCGCCTGCCCGATGCCCTGCGCGTGGCCGCCCAGGCCCTACGCCTCGACCCTGGCAACCCCTCGGCCCACCTCATTCTGGCCGACGTGTATCGCCAGGAAAACCAGCCTGCCGAGGTCGAAAAGCACCTGCGGCTGGCCTTCGATAGCCCGGCGCTCGAAATTGACCAGGAAGTGCGCATTCTGGTAGGCTATATCAAGCAGCTGCCCGACCCCAAAATCGCGCCTCTGGCCCTCGACCTGGCCGCCGCTGCCGTGCGCAACCACCCGCGCGAGGCCAAGGCCTACAGCGTGGCCGCCGACGTGCAAATGCAGACCGGCCACAAAAAAGAAGCCCGTAATACCTACCTCAAAGCTCTCAAATACGACAAGTCCAAGTTTCAGCTCTGGCAGCAGGTGGTGCTGCTCGATGCCGAGCTGAACCAGACCGACTCGCTGCTGGTGCACAGCGACCAGGGCCTGGAGTTGTTTCCCAACCAGGCACCGTTGTGGTTTTACAAGGGGGTAGGGCACCTGCAAAAAAAGCAGCCCCAGCAGGCGGTGCAGGCCCTGGAGCACGGCCGCCGCCTGGCCGCCGGCAACGTGGAGCAGCAGAGCCAGTTCGACTCGCAGCTCGGCGATGCTTACCAGGAAATGAAGGAGTACGCCAAGTCGGACGCCGCCTACGACGCAGTGCTCACCACCGACCCCAACAACTACGCGGTGCTCAACAACTACAGCTATTACCTGAGCCTGCGCGGCGAAAAGCTCGACAAGGCCAAGGAGATGGCGGGCCGCACGGTGGCCAAATTTCCCGACAACGACACCTACCTCGATACCTACTCCTGGGTGCTCTACAAGCAGAAGGACTACGCCGGCGCGCGCTCAAATCTGGAGAAAGCCGCCAAGGCCACCAAGGACGCAAGCATCCTGGAGCACTACGGCGACGTATTGTGGCAGCTCGGCGACCACGCCGGGGCCGTGGCGGCCTGGCAGCGCGCCCGCAAAGCCGGGCCGGGTGCCTCGCCGCTGCTCGACCGTAAAATAAAAGACCAAAAATTGTATGAATAAATCTGCGCTGCTCCTGGCCGGGCTGGCCCTAGCGGGCTGCCACCGCGTGCCCACTACCAAAGGTTCGATTGGGGCCAATACTTCGACCCCCGTGGCGGCTACTGTCGTGACGCCGGCTGGCGTGAAAGCCACTAATACCAGCTTTCAGTACCTGAATGGGCACGGCAAAGTACATTTCAAAGCCAAGGACACGGAGCAATCGGCCAACTTCGCGCTGCGCGTGCGGCGCGACTCGGCCATCTGGCTCTCGGGCTCGTTGCTGGGCATTGAGGGGGTAAGGGCGCTGCTCACACCCGATTCGGTGCGGGTAGTGAACCGCTTGAAAAAGACCTACTTCGCCGGCGACTACGCCTACCTGAGCCAGCTGCTGAACGTGCCCGTGACCTACCGCCAGATGCAGGACATCCTGCTCGGCGACTACCAGGCGGCCCCCAAGGGCGCGCTGCCCGTCCTCAAAACGGAGGGCGACAACCAGTCCGTCACTTACCCGCAGGCCCCGCTCATCATCGAGCAGCTGCTGAGCCTGAGCACTGGCCGCCTCCAGCAGCTGAAAGTGAGCGAAAGCGCCGCCCAGCGCAGCCTCACGGTGGGCTACGCCGACTTTCAGAAGCCCAGCGGGGCCGACCTGCCCTTCGCCTATTCCACCACCGTGCTGGGCCAGCAGGGCGGCACCGAAAGCACCACCGCCACCCTCAACTATCAAAAAGTCGAAGTCGGCTCGGGGCATCTTGATTTCCCGTTTAGCGTACCGAAGGGCTACGCCAAGCAGACGAAGGTGAAAAAGTAGGGGGTAGGGTTTCGAGCCATTTCTTTGACGTCGAAGCCATAGGATAAAAGTAAACCTGAGTATGCCGGGCTGTTGGTAAAGTAATTCATTCGACTTATTCAACGTGAAAAACCTTCTAATCCTTGCTTTGGCAATACTGACTACTACGTTCGCCACGAGCTGCGGTAAATCAGACACCACTGCTACTCTGAGAGCAGTAGACTCGGCCAAGGTTGAAGTGCTCACGAAGAGTTTTGATAACTGGTACCGCTACACGTACTATAATGTACTGCTGTCCCGCGATTTTAAGGGATTGGACACGGCTGGCCAGTTGCTATCGAAAAGGGCTTTTTTAAGTCAACTCGTTACTGGGAAGGTGCTGGCGCTGGCCCTTGGTACCGACCACAAGCAGCCGGTTTACCAATTGGGCAGCTATCCTGGCAACTCTGACCCAGCTATCCGGACCACTAGTAAGCAATTGGCGGAAGAAGAGCTAAGTAACTATAATCGGGAAGGCCAACGGATGCCTGATTATAAATTCGTTGATTTGAATGGAGTTACCTATACCCAAGCCAGTACTAAGGGGAAAATAGTGGTGCTGAAATTTTGGTACATTGGGTGCATTGCCTGTGTTGATGAATTTCCGGAAATTAATGCACTTGTGGATAAATACCAGCAGAATAAAGACGTGCTATTCGTGAGTTTGGCGATGAACGAGGCGAAGAGCTTACGTAAATTTCTGAAAGGCCAGGAAGTAAAATTTTCTGTAGTGCCGGCCAGCAAATCCTATTTGGTCGATACGCTGCAGGTCAGGGAATATCCCACGCATTTTATCCTGGGCAGAGATGGCAGAATTGCTAAAGTCACCACTAAAGCCAGTGACTTGGCCGTTGCCTTACAGAAAGAAATTCAATCTCACTGAGTATCCGTCACTCGCCGTCCAGCAAAGATTCTGGGCTTGGCCTAGGGCGTAGTAAAGCCGAGGCCCACGGCTAAGCCCCAGATTCGTGCGTTATTTTGTGGGGCGGTGGCTTGCCCGCCGCGCTCGGCTTTGGTTGTGACCTTTTTTCTATCCTTTTTTACGCGGCGCATGGGGCCGGCTCTGCTGTTGCTGGGGCTGCTGGCGGGGCCGGCCCTGGCCCAGCGCCACCGCCCGGCCAAAAAAACCAGTCACGCGGCGAAGTCCCGCCGCGCGCCGCGCCGGGCCGCCGCGCGTCATACCCCCCGACCGCACGGCAAGAGCAAGGCGCAGCTGGAGGGCGAGCGCCAAGCCAACCTGGCGCGCATCCAGGAGGCGGGTAAAGTGTTGACTCAGACCACCCAGAAGAAGCAAGTGTCGCTGGGCCAGCTCAACGTTATCAAGGAAAAGCTGACGGTGAAGCAGGGCCAGATTCAGCACATCTCGACCCAGCTGCAAGGCATCGAAACCAACGTGCATCAGACCGTGCGGCAGGTGCTGAGCACCCAGGAGCAGCTGGCGCGCCTCAAGGCCGAGTATGGCCGGCTGCTCTACACGGCCGCCAAAACGAGCGGCGGCTACAACCAGCTCCTGTTCCTGTTCGCCGCCGAGTCGTTCAACCAATTCGTGCTGCGGCTGCGCTACGTGCGCCAGTACACCGAGGAGCGCCAGCGCCAGGCCCTGCGCATCCTGGGCGCGCAGCAGCAGCTGAGCCACGAGCTGGATGGCCTCACGCAGCAGCGCCAGCGCCAGAAAAGCTTGCTCACCAATCAATTAGTAGAAAGCCGCAACCTGCAAGGCCTGAAAGTGGAGCAGGACGAAGTGGTGCAGCAGCTGAGCCAGCAGGAGCAGGGCCTGCGCCAGGAATTGGTTCAGCGCCAGCAGGCCGTGGCCCGCCTCGACGACCTCATTGCCCAGCGCGTGCGCGAAGAAATAGCCCGCGCCGCCCGCGAGGCCCGCCTCGCCGCCGTGGCCGCCCGCCGCCGCGCCGCCCGCGCCGAAGCCGCTGCCAGCCGCCGCCACTCCGCCACTACCCGCCGCGACGACCCTACCCCCCCAGCGCCGCCGAAGACGATGCCAGCGCCGCCGCCAACCCCGAAAGCGACGCGGAAGAAACCAGCGCTGACCGCCACGCCAGCCGCGTGGCCCTCACGCCCGAAACGGCCCTGCTCTCGTTGGGCTTTGCCGGCAACCGGGGGCGGCTGCCCTGGCCGGTGGCCCGCGGCTTCGTGGCCCAGCACTTTGGCCGGCACCCGCACCCGGTGCTGCACCACGTCATGGTCGATAACCGGGGCGTTGATATTCAGACCAATAATGGCGAGCCAGTGCGCTCCGTGTTCGCGGGCCGGGTGCTCACCGTGGCCCAGGTGCCAGGCATGAACACCATCGTCATGATTCAACACGGCGAATACTTCACGGTGTATGCCAAGCTGCGCTCGGTGAGCGTGCACGAGGGCCAGCAAGTGAGCGCCCGCGAAGAAATCGGCACGGCCGCCCTCGATTCGGAAGGCACCGCGCAGGTGCAGTTTCAAGTGTGGCGCAACTCGGCTAATCTGAACCCGGAGAGCTGGTTGGGCAGGAAATAGGGAGTAAAAAACGGTTAGTCAGGGCTAAAAAAGAACGTCATGCTGAGCTTGTCGAAGCATCTCGTTCGGGGTAGTAATCAATGCCGTTGCAACGATTGATTTACTACCCCACGCGAGATGCTTCGACAAGCTCAGCATGACGTTCTTTTAGGTATCGTTCAGGTGCGATTGCCGCGCTCCACTTCGTTGCGCTCGCAATGACAAACAGCTACTACAGCTCCATAATATCCTCGTTCCAAAGGGTAGGCTCGGCTTCGATAAATTCGCGCATCAGCTCCACGCACTCGGGCGAATTGAGAATTTCGACCTCCACGCCGTGCGCCTGCAGAAACTCCAGCGACTCGCCGAAAGTCTGAGCCTCGCCCACCACCACTTTCGGAATTTTGAACTGCACGATGGTGCCGGCGCACATGTAGCAGGGCATCAGCGTGGTATAGAGCACGGTGTCGCGGTAGGTGCGCTGGCGGCCGGCGTTGCGCAGAGCGTCCATCTCGCCGTGGGCGATGGGGTCGAGGTCCTGCACGCGCTTGTTGTGGCCGCGGCCCACGATA
This sequence comes from Hymenobacter psoromatis, assembly GCA_001596155.1. Classification (NCBI taxonomy): domain Bacteria; kingdom Pseudomonadati; phylum Bacteroidota; class Cytophagia; order Cytophagales; family Hymenobacteraceae; genus Hymenobacter; species Hymenobacter psoromatis. The sequence goes on from CP014771.1 coordinate 4,371,519, forward strand.
TCATCTCCGCGCCGCAGCACCGAGCCAATCGGGATGCCGCCCTCGCGGCGGCCCTGCCGCGCCTCGTCGATAGCGGCTTGCATGAAAATGTCCATTTTTTTAGTTATTGATTGGTGGGTAGTGGGTACTAAAGAACGTCATTCCGAGCTTGCCGAGGAATCTCGCCCGCATAGTTGAACGAAGCCCTAACGACTGCGAGCGAGATTCCTCGGCAAGCTCGGAATGACGTTCTTTAGTATCCACTACCCCAAACTTACCGCACCACTTCCACCCAGCCCTTAATCAAGGCCGAGCCATCGGGCGGCGTGAGCAGGTAGTAATAGACGCCGGCGGCCACGCCCGCGCCGTCCCAGGTGTTTTGGTAGGCGGCGTTTTCGTACACCTGCTGGCCCCAACGCGAGAACACCTGCAGGCGCGGCGGGCAGCCGCCGATGCGCGGGGCAAACCGGTCGTTCTGGCCGTCGCCATTGGGCGTGAATACGTTGGGAATCAACATGCTCTCCACTACTATGGGGGGTAGGGCCAGGGCGTCGCCGCAATGTTTCTGGTTGAAGCTTAGCGTCACGTGCGGCCGGTAGGTGCCGGCTTTCAGGTAGGTATGCGTCACGTCGAAGCCCGTCACCACCGTCGTGCTGTCATCGCCAAAATTCCACGTCAGCACCGCGTCGAGGGGTAGGGAGGCGGGGTCCTGATAAAAACGCACGGTGTACGGTGCGATTGCCGGTATCGCAAAGCCTGCATCATAAACGGTGGCGCATTGCGCCAACTCTGCCCTGACAAGCAGCACCGCTGGGGCCAGCAGCGTAATGCGCCGCGTGCTCACCACCGGGCAGGCCGTGCCCGCGTTCACGGTGTAGGTAAGCAAGAACGTGCCCGGCGCGGCCGGCGGTGTAAATAAGTTGCCTGCCGAAAGGCCCGGCCCCGCCCACGTGCCGCCCGCCGGCGTGGCCCGCAGCCGGAACGCCCGCGTGCTGCCAGGGCACAGCACCGTATCAGCGGATACCGCCACGGTGGCCGTGCCCAGCACCTCAATGGTGCTGCTGGCCTGGCTGCCCCCAGTGCCGCAGGCCAACGCCGGCGCGATGGTGTACGTGAGCCGCTGCGCCCCCACCAGGGCGGCGCTCGGGGTGAAAACGAAGCCGGCCGCCACCGAGCCGCTCACGCCCGGCCCGCTCCAGGTGCCGCCGCCCGGCGTGCCGTTGGTGAGCGGCACGGGGCCGTTGTTGGCGCACACGGTGGGGAGGGCGGCCGCCACGGCTTGCGCCGTGCCGCTCACCGTCACGGTCAGCTGGGCCGCCACGGTGCAGGCCGAGGTGGCGCCCGGCACCGTGTAGGTAAGCTGCTGAATGCCGGCCAGGGCGGGGGTAGGCGTGAAGACGAAGCCCGTTGCTGCCGAGCCGGTTACGCCCGGCCCGGTCCAGGTGCCGCCGCCCGGCGTGCCGCTCAGCCGCACGGGCGGCGAGTTGTCGCACACGGCCTGGCTGGGGCCCACGGCCGCCACGGTGGGCTCAAAATTCAGCTTGAAGGCGGCGTTGTTGCAGGGCGTGTCGTAGCCGGGCAGCGGCACGCCGCCGTTGACGGGCGAGTACGAGTTTGCCCCCGGCGGCACCGGAAAACCGTTGCGATTAAAGCACGAGCACACGGCCGCGTACACGATGCCGCGCGGGTCGAAGCGCGAGGTGCCGCCATCCACGTGGTCGCCTTCTGAGAAGGGGGTAGGGTCGCCGTAGTAGGTGGCGTAGCTCAGGGCGGTGAGGCCGGGCGCGAACTGGGCCAGGTAAAAATCGGAGCCCTGGCCCGGCGTGTCGGGCGTGGTGCGCACGGCATTGGCCGTGGTGGGCATCCCGTCGGTGTAGCCGTTGTTGGAGATGTAGCCGCTGTAATTATAGGCCTGCTGATTGACCGAGCCGCCCCAGCCGCAGGCGTACACCCGGTCGCACTGGTCCACCAAAAAGGCGGTGGGCGAAATATCAATCGTGCTGCGCCCGCTGCCAAACACCGTGCTCAGCAGCATCTTATCCAAATCAGGACTCAGCTTTTGGATAAACTGCCGGCTGCCCGCGTTGCGGTACACGCCCGCTGAAACCGGCCAGGTGCCCAGCGTCTGGCCCAGAATATACACCCCGCCATCGCCCCCCAGCTGCGCGAAAAATGCCTGGTCATAGGCGCTGGTGCCCAGGTAGGTAGCGCGCTGCACGGTGCTGCCATTGGCCGCGATGCGGGCCACGAAGCCATCAACGCTGCCCTGCGCCTGCGCCTGGTAGCCGCCCGCCGTGGCCGGGAAATTGGTGCTGAGCGTGCCGCCCGCCACGTAGGCGTTGCCGCTGGCGTCGAGCTGCACCGAATAAGCCGCGTCGGCGGCGCTGCCGCCCAGGTAGCCGCTCCACACCAGGCTGTTCAGCGCGGGCGAAAGCTTGACCACCACCGCGTCGCAGGTGCCGCCCCGGAAGCTGGTGCCAAAGCTGCCGCTCGTCACCGGAAAGTTGGTTGAGCTGGTCACCGACGCCACGTACACGTTGCCCGCCGCGTCGGTCAGGATGTCGCCGCGCAGCGCGTCGCCGTAGTTTTGCGGCAGCTGCCGGGTGGCCGAAAGCGGGTTGTAGGCCGCCATGCCGTCGTTGCCGCTGCCGCCCAGGTAGGTCGAGGCCAGCAGCGAACGGCCGTCGGCGCTCAGGCGCGAAATCACCAAGTCCGTGCCGTTGCTCACCCGGTAAATGGGCGCGGGCGCGTAGCCAAACGGGTCCACCGACTGCCCGCCCGCGAAGCCGCGCTGCAACGCGCCGCTGGTAGTGGGGTAGTTGGTCGAAGACGTGCTGCCCAGCACCAACAGCTCGCCCTGCGCGTTCACCACCAGGCTGCTCGGAAAGTCGGCGCGATTGCCGCCCAAATAAGTGGCCCACACCCGCGCCGCCGCCCCATTCGCCGCCGGGTTATATTTAATAAGTGCAATGTCGATGATGCCGCCAAACGTGGTCTGAAACGCGCCCGCCGTGACGGGGTAGCTCGGAATGGCCACCATATCATCCAGCACAATACCGCCCGAGTACAGGTTGCCCGCCGCGTCATACGTCGCCGTGAAACCCCAGTTGCTGCCCTTGGCTCCCGAGTAGGTCGAAAACACCACCGTGGGGTCAATCACCAGCGGCCGGCCGTGGTCATACGCCCCCAGCGCGAACGACACCCGCGCCGTCTCCGCGTCCAGGCGGTAGCGGCAGCCCACCGGCTGCCGCGCCCCGGTGGCCGGGTCCAGCTGGTAGGCGTGGGGTAGCAGCTCGGTCAATTCGCCCACCGACGTGCCCACGTGCAGCTGCCCATCGGCGCTGAGCGTGAGGCTCGTAGCGCCTTCGTAAACTAATTGTACCTGACCCGCATCGGCTCCGGTCGCCACTTCAAAATCATACTCTAAGTGCTGGGTCGCGTTCTCATAAAAGCGGGCGGCCACGCCGGGCCACGGTGCTTCGTAGCGCACTTGCCGGTAGCTGGGCACGGCCTGCGCCCACTGGGCGGGGTCGGCACCGTGCAGGAAGTTGCGCACCTCGCCGGTGGCCTGGCTGGGCAGCAGGGGGGTAGCGCTATCGGCCCCCGCGAAGCGCACCCGCAACTGGTGGCCGCGCACCGGCGCGGCGGCCTCGGCGGGGGTAGGGGCCACCGCGGCGGCGCGGGCGCTGGCCTTCGCCGAGGCTTTGGCCGAGGCGCTGTTGCCGTTTTCCAAGTGCGGGTGCGCGATGGGCTCCAGCAAGATGTAGCGCAGGCCGCCCGGCTCCAGGCACAGGTGGCCGCCCGGCACGGCCGCCGCGTAGCGCACGGCGGCGGGCCACTGGCCCCGGTTGGCCACAAATTCCAGGCTGGGGGCCGCTTCGGGCAGGGCCACGGGCGTGGCGGGCCGGCCGGCGGGCAGGTGCTGGCCGTGCGCAACTGCGTTCAAGGCCACTAAGTAGAGACTAGCGTAAAACTTTTTCCACATAAAATAGGCCGTAAGCAATGTAGTTGTAAAGCTAAGCCCTGGCGGCCTATGCTGCAACTGGTCTGCCGCGGCCGGGCGCGGCGGGCGTATTTTTGCCGGGCCGGGGGCCAGTTGGCGCGCCGCCGGCCCTTTGTGCGTCGCTTGCTGTCCTACCGTTTTACCCTGCTGGTGCTGCTGGGCTTGCTGCTGAGCGTGGCTGCCGAGCGGGTGCCGGCCGGCCAGCTGGCGCTGGCCCCGCTGCTGGCCCTCACGGTGCCGCTGTGGCTGGCGCTCACGGCGGGGGTAGGGCTGGGCTGGGCGCTGCGCGGCCGGCGCATCGCGCTGCTGCCGCTGGCGGCGCTGGCGCTCGCCTGGCCGCAGGTGCAGCGCGGCCTGCCGCTTCATTTAACAGGTAATAATTATCAGTTAGCAAGCAATAATCAGAAACCAGGAACCAGCGACCAGAAACCAGGAACCACCCTCCGCCTGCTCTCGGCCAACGTGCGGATTTTCAACGTGTACGCGCAGCTGCGCAAGCCCGACCCGGCGGCCCCAGCCAAGGCTATCGAGTGGCTGGCCGCCAGCCCCGCCGACGTGCTGTGCCTCCAGGAGTTTTACAATGAGCCGGCCGGCACGAAATCCGCCGACGGCGACTTGTTTCGGGTGGGGGAGAAGCTGGGGGTGGACGTTGGCCGGCAGGTTTTTATCTCCAAAAGCCTGACCAACAGTATTGGGGCCGAATTTGGCCTGGCCATTTTTTCGCGGCTGCCCATCGTGGGGCGGGGCGAAATCGCGTTCGGCCGCCTCAGCCAGAATCATGCGATGTGGGTGGATGTGGCCGGCCCCGGCCCGCACGATACGGTGCGGATTTTCAACGCCCACCTCCAGAGCATGAGCCTCGATGAGCGCGACATCGTGACGGCCGGCTCCAGCCAGGCTGGCTTCAAAACCAAGGGTAGGGGCCTGCTCGGGCGCTTTGTGCGCGGCGCGGCGGCCCGCGCCTGGCAGGCCGATACGCTGCTGGCCCACATCGCCCGCTCGCCCTACCCCGTGCTGCTGGCCGGCGACCTCAACGACGTGCCCTATTCCTATGCCTACAACGCGCTGGCTGGCCCGCTCCAAAATGCCTGGGCGACAGTGGGTTTCGGGCCGGGCAACACCTACCACGGCCGCCTACCCCCCCTGCTGCGCATCGACCAGCAGTTTGCCGGCCCGCGCTGGCGGGTGCTGGCCTGCCGCATTCACGACGAAATCCCGTATTCCGACCATTTTCCGGTGGAAGGATTATACCAATTGAAGTAGCGCGAAGTTTCCACTTCGTGCGCGAGCAAAGCGAGTAGGCGGGGCCGGACGGCGCGCACGGTACTGCTCGCTTTGCTCGCGCACGAAGTGGAAACTTCGCGCTACTTGCCCAACTTTGCCGGACCTTTGCCGTTGGCCACGGCCCGCTTATCAACCATCGGAAAAACTGATAGCTGATACTTGATGCCTGATGCCTGATAACTGAAAAAATGCTGACCCTCTATAATACGCTGACCCGTAAAAAGGAATCTTTCGAACCGCTGCACCCGCCGCTGGTGGGCCTCTACCTCTGCGGCCCTACCGTGTATAACGATGCCCACTTGGGCAACGCGCGCGGCCCTATCGTGTTCGACGTGCTCACGCGCTACCTGCGCTATTTGGGCTACCAGGTGCGCTACGTGCGCAACATCACCGACGTGGGTCACCTCGTGGGCGATGGCGACGAGGGCGAGGACAAGCTGGCCAAAGCCGCCCGCGCCCAGCAGCTGGAGCCCATGCAAGTGGCGCAGCACTACACCGTGCGCTACCGCCAGGCGATGGCCGCGCTGGGCTGCTTACCCCCCGACATTGAGCCGCAGGCCAGCGGCCACATCACCGAGCAAATAGCTCTTATTGAGGAGATAATCGGCCGCGGCCTGGCCTATGAGATTAATGGCTCGGTGTATTTCGACGTGCCTAAGTACAACGCCGAGGGCCTGAACTACGGCCGCCTTTCGGGCCGCGTGGTGGAAGAATTGCTGGCGGGCACCCGCGCCGAGCTGGCCGGGCAGGCCGAAAAGCGCTCGCCCCAGGACTTCGCGCTCTGGAAAAACGCCGCGCCCGAGCACCTCATGCGCTGGCCCTCGCCCTGGGGCCTGGGCTTCCCCGGCTGGCACCTCGAATGCTCGGCCATGAGCCGCAAGTACCTCGGCGCTGCGTTCGACATTCACGGTGGCGGGCTCGATTTGATGTTTCCGCACCACGAATGCGAAATCGCGCAGAACGAGGCCAGCGACACGCCCGGCACCGGCGCGCGCTTCTGGCTCCACAACAACATGCTGACCGTGAACGGCCAGAAGATGAGCAAGTCGCTGGGCAACTTCATCACCCTCAACGAGTTTTTTCAGGGGGGTAGCGCGGCGCTCTCGCAGGCCTACTCGCCCATGACGCTGCGCTTCTTCTTCCTGCAAGCCCACTATCGCTCGCCCATCGACCTCAGCGACGATGCCCTGCAAGCCGCCCGCAAAGGCTACCGCAAGCTCATGAATGGGTTGCGGCTTTTGGACAGTGAAAAGTTAAGAGTTCAGAGTGAAGAGTTTGAAATTGACGAGCAAAAGCTAGCCGCTAACAGCCAGCAGCTGATAGCTTTAAGCCAAAAGCCGTTCGAGTTTCTGAACGATGACCTGAACACGCCGCGCGCGCTGGCCGCGCTTTTCGACCTGCTCAAGCGCTTTAACACGCTGGCCACTACCCCCGCCGCGCTGGCTGAAGTCAGCCCCGAGGCCGTGGCGGAGGCCGCCGCGGCCTACCGCGCCGTGGTGGTCGATATTCTGGGCTTGCGCGACGAGCCCCGCGCCAGCGCCGAAGAATTATTGGCGCTCGCGCTGGGTTTCTACCAGGAAGCCAAATCGGCGAAAGCCTACGACAAGGTGGACCAAATTCGCAGCGCCCTCAAAACCCAGGGCATCGTGATTAAGGATACCAAAACCGGCGTCGAGTGGGCGTATAGCGAAGAGTAGTTTATACTTGTTAGGAAATGAGATGCCCCGAGAACGTCCTTCCGAGCTTGCCGAGGAATCTCGCGTGCCGTCGTCCAGGCTGCGTTCCACGACGCGGGCGAGATTCCTCGGCAAGTTCGGAAGGACGTTCTTTTTCGCAATTCATTCCACGAAGAATACTTTAATCCTGCGAGATACCGCGTGAAAAACATCCTTCCCCGCCTGGGCCTGCTGGCCGCCGCGGCCACCCTGCTCACGGCCTGCCCCTCCGAAAAGCCGGCCGAAACCGCTACCCCCCCCGCCGCGACCCAAACCCACCCGACCCCGGTTTTCAACGCCGACTCGGCCTACGCGTTCACGGCCAAGCAGGTGGCCTTCGGGCCGCGCGTGCCCAACTCGAAGGCGCACGTGGCCTGCGGCAACTATTTGGCGGCCACCCTCAAGCGTTTTGGACTGACCGTGCGCGAGCAGCCGTTCGAGGCCATGACCTTTGACGGCACCCAGATTAAGGGCCGCAACATCATCGCGCAGTATCAGCCCAGGGCGGCGCGGCGCGTGGCCCTGTTCGCGCACTGGGACACCCGGCCCTTCGCCGACGCCGACAAGGGAGCCAAGAAAAACAAGCCGATGGACGGCGCCAGCGACGGAGCCAGCGCCGTGGCCACGGCCCTCGAAATAGCGCGCGTGCTCAGCCTCCAGCCCGATAGCCTGGCCCCGAATGTGGGGGTAGATATTATGCTGATGGATGCCGAAGACTGGGGGTATGAGACTGGCACGCAGGCTGATATCAAGGACCAGCTCGACGAAACCAACGGCAACTCGTCGTGGTGCCTGGGCTCGCAATACTGGGCCAAGCACCTGGTGCCCGCCGGCTACAAGGCCGAATACGGCATCCTGTTCGACATGGTGGGGGCCAAGGACGGCCACTTCACCCGCGAAGGCACCTCGCTGAACAAAGCCCGCTCCGTGGTGGATAAAATCTGGAACACGGCCGCCAAGCTGGGTTACTCCGACTACTTTCTGTTCAAGGATACGGGGGCCATTCTCGACGACCACGTGTATGCCAACGAGGCGGGTGTGCCCACGGTGGACATCTACGACCACCCGGCTTTCGGCGAAGAATACTTCCCCGCCTACCACCACACCACGGCCGACAACATGAGCATTATCGACCGCAAAACCCTGAAAGCCGTGGGCCAAACGGTGCTGCAAGTGCTGTATCAGGAGTAGTGGGTAATGGGTACCAAAGAACGTCATTCCGAGCTTGCCGAGGAATCTCGCTCGCATCGTCCGGGCTTCGTTTTACGATGCGAGCGAGATTCCTCGGCAAGCTTGGAATGACGTTCTTTAGTACTCACTAACCATTACCCACTACTGCCCATCTCCTTGGTTACTTGCTCGGCCTGCTTCACGTAGCGCTGGATGTGGGTAACCAGGGCTTCCAGCACGTCGGTGAGGCGCAGGCGCAGCCAGGGGTAGAGCGGGTTGGGAATGCGCACCGCCCCGGCATCGACCTGGCGGGCCAGCAGCAGCAGGCGCAGCAGCTCGTCGAGTTGGCGGTTGAAGGCTTCGACTACGGTGCCGGTGAGGCGCACGCCAGTGGGCGCGAACTGCTTGGGGCGGCGCAACAGATTGTCTCCCAGGCCATTGTTGCGCTGGGCCGTCGCGGTGAAATAGCGGCCCAGCCAGCCGCTGCGCACCCGCGCGCCGGCCGTGGAGCCGCTGGCCTGCGCCAGGCGCAGGCACACCTTGAGGCTGGGCAGGTAGTAGCCACCCACGATATTGAGGTGCTCCAGGCACTGGGCCGCGCTCCACTTGTCATACGCGGGCCGGCGGTTAAGCTGCTCCGAATTGAGCGGCCGCAACCGTTGGTAGGATAGCACCCGCAGGGCCAGCACCTGATTGGTGAGCCGGTCGAAAAACTCGGTGGTATCGCGTGCGGAAGCACTCATAGTAAGATAAACAGCAGCCAACGCGCTAGGTTTGAGTTGTAATATTACGGCGCAGGGTGGGAACCGACCCCACCCGCTCATCGTCTTTCCTCTTGCATTTATGCAAAATCATGCTTCTGCCCTACCTCGCTTCGCGTGCGTGCTCGGGCTGCTGATGAACATAGCCGGGGGCGCGGCCGCGCGGGCTGTTCTCGACCCTGGCGGGAAAATGGGGAGCCTGGTAACCTTCGGCACATAAGCGCCAACTGCGAGTGGCGGCGACGATTTTACGCAGACGCTTTTCTGCCTGGTGTCCACTACCGAGCGCAGGCCTATCTATATAATTTTCTTTTGGCCGACTGCGTTCAACGACTTGGTTTTCTGCGTCACTGACCAGTGCGCTACGGCCCTTGCCTTCTTCGCCGTGCCGCTTGGCGGCCCGCCGCGCTAGGAATACAGTATTAATATAATAAAATTATATATAATTTAAATCAAAAAATTGAACCTGTTCAGGGTTTTGCCAGAACAGTATTAGAACGGGGTAGAGACGCAAAATTTTGCGTCTCTACCCCGTTCAATCGAAGCCCCAAACAGCCTCATTAAATAGGAACGCCTAATTGCTCGTTGATTCGTCTCGTCCGGCGTTGCGGCGTGGGGCGGTGTCATCGGCATTTTGGGGCTTGTCGCCGTCGGCGGGGCGAAAGTCCTCGCGTTTTTCCTGGCCGTAGTTCCGGGCTTTCTCCTGGTCTGTAAAGTTGTCGTGTCCGGGGCCGCGGGCACCGGGGTTCTGGTCGTCGTAGGAGCCGCCTTTGGAGCCGTAGCCCTGGCTCGTATTGCCCTCTTTCGAGCCGGCGGCGCCGAAGCCGTTGCGCGAGTCGCCGGTGTTGGGGTTGCCGGGCTGGGCTTCTTCGCTGCGCTCGTGACCATAGCCATAGCCGGGGTTTTGCGGGGCGTCGGGTGAGTTGACGGGCGCGGGCGCGCCCTGGCCGGCGGGCGCGGTGCCGCCGGGCTGCTGGTCGTGGCTACGGCCGCCCTGGCTGCCCTGGTTGTCATAGCCGCCGCGCGAGGAATGCTGGTCTTCCTGCTGGTTGCGGCCGCCGGGGCCGCCGGCCACATGGTTGTCGGGAGTACTGGCGGGCAGCCCTACCCCCGAGGTGTGGCCGTAGTCGGCGGCATAAGCCGAGCCCACGGTGGGCGAGCCGTTATCGTTCTGAAACGCCGCTACTTCGCCCGTTTTGCCGGGCAGGTTGCGGTTGTCCATTGGGTTGCCCCGGCCGTCGATTGCCGGCGGGCGGTTGGTAGTAGTATCGTTAAAATTCATGGTCGGCGGCGTGGGTGTGTCGCGCACGGCGTGGCCCTGCTGGCTGGGGCGCTCGTCGCGGCCATCGTAGGCGCGGTAGGCATTGTCCTGCATGCCCGGCTCCGAGGCGCCTTGGCCATAATATTTCTCCTCGGTGGCTTCGGCGCTGGGGCGCTCAGCGGCCGTGTCAAACTCGCGATATTGGTTGCCGTAGCCGCCGTGGGTGCCGCCCAGGTCTCCCTGCACGCCAAAAGCGCCCCGGTTGGCATCGCTGGCCTGGTTGTCGGCGCGGTTGCGGTCCTGGAAGCTGCCCTGCACGTCGTTGCCGAAGTTGCCGCCATAAATGTCGGACTGTTTCGAGTCGGTGGGCGGGGCGGGAGCGGCTTCTACGTCGGCAGGGTTGGCCTCGCGGTTATCTTGCTCGCCGCCGGGCTCCACCGCGCCTTTACCGGCGTCCATCTCACTATCAAACAGCTCTTTGCTGCTGGGCGGGGGGGTAGGGACCGGCTCGCCCGACTGCATGGCCGGCGTGGCGGGCTGCAACGAGCTGTTGGCGTTGGTGTTGCGGGCGTCGGCGCCCATCTTGGTGGTTTCGTCGGCGGGCAGGCTGGGGTGGTTGCCGGCGATTTCGTTGGGCTGGTCGTTGAGGCTGGGCATGACAAAAGGCTGAAGATGGTGAAGGGTGGTAAAGGCTGGTCGCTCCTCCTCAGCTATACGCCCCAGCGCGCCCGGCGTTGGGCTGGCCCGGCCCGGCTCAAAAAAATGCCGGCCCCGCGCCTTGGTCCGGCCGGGGCCAGGCTTACATTTGGCAACGCCATCTCTTTGCCTAATAAGCAAAGTTTTACTCCACATTATGCAACGCCGCCAATTCCTTCAGCACGGTACCCAAGCCGCCCTCGCCTCGGCTCTGCTGCCGCTCGCTGCCACCGCCGCCACCGGCACCGCAGTCCCTACCCCCCCGCCCGCGGCCGATGCTGCGCCGGCTGCCGCGCCCGTGGCCGGCTCTTTCGCCCTCAGCGAAACGAGCATCAGCGACTTGCAGGCCCAGCTAGCCAGCGGCAAAGTCACTAGCCGCAGCCTGTGCCAGCAGTATCTGGCTCGCATTGCGGCCATCGACAAGGCTGGCCCTGGCCTGAACGCCATTATTGAGCTGAATCCCGACGCGCTCAGCATTGCCGATGGGCTCGATAAGGAGCGCAAAGCTGGCAAGCTGCGCGGCCCCATGCACGGCATTCCGGTGCTTATAAAGGATAATATTGACACCGGCGACAAGATGCAGACCACCGCCGGCGCGCTGGCAATGGTGGGGCACCACGCCGCTCAGGACTCGCACGTGGCCAAGCAATTGCGCCAGGCCGGGGCCGTTATTCTGGGGAAAACCAACCTGAGCGAGTGGGCCAATTTTCGCTCCACGCACTCGGCCAGCGGCTGGAGCAGCCGCGGCGGCCAGACCCACAACCCCAACGTGCTGGACCGCACGCCCAGCGGCAGCAGCGCCGGCTCGGGCGCGGCGGCTTCGGCCAGCCTGTGCGCGGTGGCCGTGGGCACCGAAACCAACGGCTCCATCGTGTCGCCGTCGTCGGTCAATGGCCTGGTGGGCCTCAAGCCCACCGTGGGCCTGGTGAGCCGCACGGGCATTATTCCTATCTCGGCCACCCAGGACACAGCCGGCCCGATGGCCCGCTGCGTGCGCGACGCGGCCGTGCTGCTGGGCGCGATGGCCGGCCCCGACCCCGCCGATGCCGTGACGGTTTCGGCCAATAATCCGGCGAAAGCCGCCGACTATACGCGCCTGCTGCGCCCCGACGCGCTCAAAGGCCAGAAGCTGGGGGTAGAAAAAAGCCACCTCGCCAACCAGGCCATCGGCGGCGAGCTGCTGCGCAAAGCCGTGGCTGACCTCAAGGCCCAGGGCGCCACGGTGGTGGAAGTGGACGTGCGCACTCCCACCCAGCCCATCGGCGAGGCCGAGTTCGACGTGTTGCTCTACGAGTTCAAGGATGGCCTGAATAAATACCTGGCCAACACCAAAGCCCCCATGAAAACCCTGGCCGACGTGATTGCCTTTAACAAGGCCCACGCCGCCCAGGCCATGCCCTTTTTCCAGCAGGAAATTCTGGAACAAGCTGAAAAAACCGATGGCCTGGCCAGCGAGAAGTACAAAGCCGCGCTGCGCAAAGTGGTCGATATTTCCCGTGCCGCGCTCGATGAGGCCCTGAAAACCGACGGTGGCCTGGCGGGCATCTTGGGCATCACGACCGGACCGGCTGCCTGCATCGACCTCGTAAATGGCGAGTATAACACTGGTCCCGGCTACGCGGGCGCGGCGGCGATGGCGGGCTACCCCCATCTCACGCTGCCGATGGGCTACGTGCACGGCCTGCCCATTGGGTTGTCGTTCGTGGGCGCTCCTTATAAGGAAGCCGAATTGCTGGCGCTCGGCTACGCGTATGAGCAGGCGACCAAGCACCGGAAAGCCCCGGAGTTTAAGGCGGTGATTGGGTAGTAGCGCGAATTTTCCAGTTCGTGCGCGAGCGCAGTGAACAGCTTGCGTGCGGGTCGTCCGGTCCCGCCTGCTCGCTACGCTCGCGCACGAACTGGAAAGTTCGCGCTACTAACCTAAAATATCTTGCCTGGGTTCAGAATCCCGTGCGGGTCAAATACTTGCTTGATGCCGCGCATCAGGTTCAGGTTGGTTTCGGCCAGGGCAATGTGCATAAACGGCTTCTGCACCAGCCCGATGCCGTGCTCGCCCGAAATGGTGCCGCCGAGCTGCACGCAGAGCTGGAAAATCTCCGAGATAGGCTGGCGCAGGCCCACGTTCCACTGCTCGTCGGTGAGGTCGCCGCGGATGATGTTGACGTGCAGATTGCCGTCGCCGGCGTGGCCGTAGCACACGCTTTTGAAGCCGTAGCGCGCGCCAATTTCCTTCACGCCTTTGAGGAGGGTAGGGAGCTCGGCGCGCGGCACCACGGTGTCTTCCTCCTTATACACGGAGTTATAGCGCACCGAATTGCCGATGTTACGCCTAATTTTCCAGAGGTCGTCTTTCTGCCCAGCGGTGTCGGCCAGCAGAATTTCGCCCACGTCGTAGCGTTCCAATACGCCATAAACCTGCTCGGCTTCCTTATAGAGCTCGTCGAGGTCCTGGCCATCGAGCTCGATGAGCAGGTGGGCCGTGATATCCTCGGGCAGCGTGAGCGGAATTTTCAAATAATCCGAAGACCAGGCGATGGCCTCGCGCTCCATAAACTCCATGCCCGAGGGGATGATGCCGGCCCGGAACACCGCCGAAACGGCCTCCGCCGCCTGCGCCTCCCGGCGGAAGGGCACCAGCATCAGGATGTTATGCTGGGGGTAGGGCAGGAGCCGGAACACCGCTTTGGTAATAATACCCAGCGTGCCCTCCGAGCCCACCATGAGCTGCGTGAGGTTGTAGCCGGTGGCGTTTTTGAGGGTGTTGGCCCCGGTCCAGATAATGTCGCCCGTGGGCAGCACTACTTGCAGATTAAGCACGTAGTCGCGGGTGGTGCCGTATTTCACGGCCTTGGGGCCGCCGCTGCTCTGGCTGAGGTTGCCGCCCAAAAAGCACGAGCCCTTGCTGGCCGGGTCGGGGGGGTAGAAGAGGCCGACTTCCTTCACCGCGTTCTGGAATGCCTCCGTCACCACGCCCGGCTCCACGGTGGCTTGCAGGTTGCGCTCGTCAATTTTGATAATCTTATTGAAGCGCTCCATGCTGAGCACCACGCCGTTATGAATGGGCAGCGCACCGCCGCTGAGGCCGGTGCCGGCCCCGCGCGCCGTCACGGGCACCCGGTGTTCATGGCAGAGCTTCATAATGGCGCTGACCTCCTCCACGGTGGCCGGGCGCAGCACCACATCGGGCGCGAAATGCAAGTCCTCGGTGTGGTCGCGGCCGTAGGCGTCGTACTGCTGAGCCTCGGCGGTGGCCGCCGTGAGCACGTGCGCCGGAGTCACGATTTGCTCGAAAGAGGATACCAGCGCGGGGGTAAGGGCGTTGAAGGGCATGAGTGAAAAAACGCGGCCGGGGGCCGCCGGGCTATATTTGCCAGTAATGCAGTGTGAAAGAACGAAGGTACGGCCGAGGCGAAAAGCGCGCTCAGCCGCCGGCCGGCCGGCTGGCCACGGAGTTGGGCGGGGCTATTACGGCCTGGTAATCTTGCTGTTGCTGCTGGGCAGCAGCTGCCAGCGCAAGCTCAACCAGCACAACGGCCGCTACTACTCGGCCCGCGATATGGTGCGCCTCAAGCGCGGCGAGCGGGTAGCGCGGCCCAGCACAAGCAAAACCAAAGTGCGCACCGCCACGCCCAGCGGCAGCACCACCACCAAAACCGTGGTGAAGCGCCCGTTCCGCACCGGCAACGCCACCGGCGTGCTGGCCAATGTGATTGAGAATGCGCGTGGCTACCAGGGCACGCCCTACCTCTTCGGGGGCACTACCCGCATGGGCATCGACTGCTCGGCGCTGCTCCAGCTCTCGTTTGCCGACGCGGGCGTGACCATCCCGCGCTCCTCCAATGAACAAGCCGCCTGGGGCGACCCCGTTAAGCCGACCGAGCTGCGGCCCGGTGATTTTTTATTTTTTGGGGCCTCGCCCGGCTCGCAGGTCATTACCCACGTGGGCATGGTGACGGTGGTCGATGCCGAGGGGGTAGAGTTTATTCACGCCTCTACTTCGCTGGGCGTCATTGAGAACAGCTTCGAGGCCGACTATTACCTCAGTCGGTTCATTCGGGCGGTGCGGCCGCGGCTGTGAGAATAAAATGAGGAACTGATGAGGAAATATGGTCTGTAAACAGCTAACTTTTAGGTTGTTAATATTATCGTAACGCGCGGTTTTCAAAGGAGCGGCTTACCTTTGTGTGCCCATCCGCCGCGCTTTTTTCTCACTTTTTCTTCTTTTTATGAAGTTACTGTACCTACGACACGCTTTTGTGCTGGTAGCCCTGTTACTGTCGGCCCACCTGGGCTGGAGCCAGGGTGCTACCACGGCCGCCATGAGCGGCACCATTACCGACAGCAAGGGGCAGCCGCTACCCGGCGCTACCATAGTGGCGGTGCACACGCCGACCAACACCACTTACGGCAACTCCACGAACGCCGACGGCCGCTTCAACATCCAGAACATGCGGGTAGGCGGCCCCTACACCATTAAGGTGTCGTTCGTGGGCTACCAGGATTATACGCGTACGGGTATCAACCTGACGCTGGCTGAGAACTTTCGCCTCGATGCCAAGCTAGGGGAAGCTTCGACGCAGCTGACGGAAGTGACGATAACCGGCCGCCAGAACCCGGTTATCAACGCCGACCGCACGGGCGCGGCCACCACCATTCAGCGTGCCCAGATTGAGCAGCTGCCGACCATCAACCGCTCGTTCTCGGACTACACGCGCCTTACCCCCCAGGCCAACGGCCAGGGTGGCTTTGGCAGCCGCGACGGCCGCAACAACAACATCACCATCGACGGGGCGCTGTTCAACAACGCTTTTGGCTTGTCGGGCACCATTGGCGGACAGGCCAACGCCCAGCCGATTTCGCTCGATGCCATCGACCAGATTCAGGTGAGCATCGCGCCCTACGACGTGCGCCAGGGCTCTTTCACCGGGGCCAACGTGAACGCCGTAACCCGCTCGGGCACCAACAAGGTGTCGGCTTCGGTCTATGGTTTTTACCGCGACCAGAAGTACGTGGGCAAGCAGATTGGCGACGTGAACAACCCGGTGCCAACCTTCAACCTCAAAAACTTCGGCTTCCGCATTGGCGGGCCCATCATCAAGGATAAGCTGTTTTTCTTTCTGAACGCCGAGCGCGAGCTGCGCACCGACCCGCCTTCCGGCAACTACGCGGCCGCTACCCAGGCTAACCCCGCCAACGGCCAAACGGTGTCGCAGGCATCGAATGCGGACCTGACGACGCTTAGTAACTTTCTGACGACCAAGTACAACTACAATCCCGGTGCCTACCAGGGTTACTCGTTGGCCCAGAACAGTGATAAGATTACGGCCAAAATCGACTGGAACATCAGCTCGAACCACCGCTTCAACATCAAGTATAACTACCTCAAGTCGTACCGCGATGTGCCGCCCAGCCCCTCGGGCTCCATCAGCAACCGGGCGCAGACGATATACGGCCTACCCTTCTACGGTTCGTACTACCGCATCAACAACAACCTCAACTCGTTCATTGCCGAGTTGAACAGCTCGTTCGGGTCGAAGTTTTCCAACAACCTGACCGCTGGCTACATAGCCAATCGGGACACCCGCGAGGCGGGCGGTGGCGGCGCAATTCCGCAGTTTCCGCTGGTGGATATCGGCAACGCTTCGGGCCTGAGCGCCGTGGGTGCCCGGGTTACGGCGCCGCAAACGCTCACCTCGTTTGGCTACGAGCCCTTCTCGGCGTTCAACATCCTAAACACCGACACTTATCAGATTGGCGACAACTTCACTGCCTTCCTGGGCGAGCACAACCTGACGGTAGGTACTTACAACGAGCTGTACAAGTTTACCAACGGCTTCGCGCCGCAGTACTACGGCGCGTACGTATATAACTCACTGCAAGACTTCTACGCTTCGGCGGCCACCGCCGACGCGCCGTATGGCTACAACTACGCCACCGGCGGCACGCCTACCCCCCGCCTCGCGTCTGATGGCCTGCGCTCGGCCCAGCGCTACCAGCTGCGCTACTCGGCGCTGCCTGATGGCTCTTTCCCGTTTGCCGTGACCAACGCGGCGCAGATTGGCCTCTACGTGCAGGATGAGTGGACGCCGAAGAGCAATTTCAAGCTGACCTACGGCCTCCGTGGCGACTTGCCCATCATCTACTCCACTATTCAGCAGAACACCGCGCTGGCCAACCTGACGTTCCGCGACGGAATTCAGATTAATACCAGCCAGACGCCCAAGCGCGCGGTGCTGTTTTCGCCCCGCGTGGGTTTCAACTGGGACGTGAACAACGACCGCAAAACGCAGCTGCGCGGCGGCACGGGTATCTTCACGGGCCGCGTGCCCTACGTGTACCTCTCGAACCAGGCCAGCAACAACGGGGTGCAGTTTGGCTCGATTGACTTGCAGGGTGCGGCCGCTTCGCCCTACACCTTCAGCGGCGACGTGAACAAGTACCGCACGCAGCTGGCGGCGGGCGGGGCCAACACCTCGTACAACATCGCCGTGACGTCGCACGACTTCAAGTTTCCGCAGGTGTGGCGCACCAACCTGGCCGTTGACCACGAGATTGGCGGGGGCATTGTCGCCACCATCGAAGGCTTGTATTCGAAGGATGTGAACGCGGTGTACTTCCAGAACATCGACCTGCCCGTTTCGACGCAGCGCGCAGTGGGTGCGGACAACCGCCCCATTTTCTACACGTCCAACGGCAATGGCGGGGTAAACACCAGCCCGTACAACCGTCTCTACGGCCAAACGACCGATGGCAAGGCTAGCACCGCCACGGTGGCCAATCCGGCTATCACCGACGCCATTCTACTCAATAATACCAACAAGGGGTACTCCTACAGCTTCACGACGCAGTTGCAGAAAACGTTCAGCAACGGCTTCTACGCGATGGCGGCCTACACCTACTCCGATGCCAAGTCGGTGAACGACGGCGGTACCATCTCGCAGTCGGCCTGGGCCGGCCGCCCCGTGTCGGGCGACCCCAACTCGGAATCGCTCGGCTACTCGACCTACCTGGTGTCGCACCGCGTTATCGGCTCGCTCTCGTACCGCTTCAACTACATCGGCCACCTCGGCACTACCCTCTCGCTGTTCTATAACGGCGCGCCCTATGGCCGCTATTCGTACACCTACGGCGGCGACATGAACGGCGACGGTGTATCGGGCAATGACCTGATGTACATCCCGCGCAACGCCAGCGAAATCAACCTGGTGGACCGCAATTTTACGAACAGCGTAACGAAAGCTACTTACTATACTTATACCGCCGCCCAGCAGGCCATTGACCTGGAAAAATATATTCAGGCCGACCCCTACCTGCGTGCGCACCAGGGCCAGTATGCCGAGCGCAACGGCGCTTCGCAGCCTTGGCAGAACCAGGTGGACGTGCGCGTGTTGCAAGACATTTTCACCAACATCGGCGAAAATCGCAACGCCTTGCAATTCAGCATCGACATCTTCAACGTGGGCAACCTGATTAACCGCAACTGGGGCGCCGCGCAGTTCCAGTACACGGCCCAGCCGCTGGCCTTCGCGGGCTACAATGCCCAGGGCGCGCCCACGTTCAATTTTCAGTACATCAATAACCCGTCGCAGACGGCTACCGGTGCAACTACCCCGACGCTGCTCACTACCCCCTTCCGCACCGACGTAACGAGCCTGGCCTCGCGCTGGCAGGCCCAGGTTGGCCTACGCTACCTGTTCAACTAAAAAGCGAAGGCATTTATATAAAGCTCAGGGCCCTAAAAAAAAGGGGGGTAGGAAGCATTCCTACCCCCCTTTTTTTTAGGGCCCTGAGCTTTATTAGCATCAGTCAACTAAAAATTCATCCGGCGGGCGACAAAACTATAACTTTAAGTACTCGTGCAGAAGTAAACGGGTATAAAAAAAACGTCATTCCGAGCTTGCCGAGGAATCTCGCTCGGGCCGTTCGGGCTTCGTGCAGCGACGCACGCGAGATTCCTCGGCAAGCTCGGAATGACGTTTTTTTTATACCCGTTTACTTTTGACTGACTACGCAAATCACTAGTAGTACTCTGCGCACCTCTGCGGAAACCTGACGTTGAAGGCAATTTGCGTAAGTCCTAAACTTATTTTTGAATAGGCTGGGTATTGCTGTTGTAACGCGCAGATTTCTATTAACTAGCGCTGATGTGGTTAGTGTGAAAAAAAGGCGATTTTAATGACGTTAAGGTGAGGAAATGAAAATTCGCTGCGAACTGCCGTGTAACTTTGGGGCATATTGGCAATTGCGAGCCTTTTCACTTTTCTTCATTTTATGAGAAATTTACCTTTACGCCACCTTACGCTGCTTGTGCTGCTGCTGTTGACGGCCCATCTGGGCTGGGGGCAGGGAGCTACTACCGCCGCCATTAACGGCTCCGTAACCGACAGTAAGGGGGAGCCCCTGCCCGGTGCCACCGTGCTGGCTATTCACACGCCAACCGGCACGCAATACGGGGTAGGGACCAACGCCGACGGCCGCTACAACATCCAGGGAATGCGCGTAGGCGGCCCTTACACGATAAAAGTATCGTTCGTGGGCTACCAGGATGCCACCCGCACCAACATCGTGCTGTCGCTGAACGCGAACCTGCGCCTTGACTTTCCGCTCAGCACCTCCAGCACCGAACTGGGCAACGTGGTAGTAACCGGTCGCCCCGACCCCACCATCAACGCCGGCCGCACCGGGGCCGCCACCAACGTGAGCCGCGAGCAGATTATGGAGCTGCCCACGCTGAGCCGCAGCCTCACCGACTTCACCCGCCTTACCCCCCAGGCGGGCGGCGGCGGCAGCTCGTCGTTTGGCGGTGCCAATAACCGCTACAACAACATCACCATCGACGGCGCCGTGAACAACGACGTGTTTGGTCTGGCAGCATCGGGCACGCCCGGCGGGCAGGCAAGCACCAACCCCATCGCCCTCGACGCCATCGACCAGATTCAGGTGGTGCTGGCACCCTACGACGTAACGCTGGGTAACTTCACCGGGGCCGGCGTGAACGCCGTAACCCGTTCGGGTACCAACGACCTGTCGGCCTCCATCTATGGGTTTGGCCGCAACCAGAACACGATTGGCCGCAGCGTAACCGACCGCACGACGGCGGATAAGTTTTCTAACTACCAGACGGGTTTCCGCGTGGGCGGTGCCCTGGTGAAGGACAAGGCGTTCTTCTTCCTCAACGCCGAGATTGCCCGCGTAAACACGCCCCTGGCCTACCTGCCCGGCACCTCCGACTCGCGGGCCAGCCTGGATGTCATCAGCCGCATTACCGCGGCCTCGTTGAAGCCCACGGCCGATGGTGGTTTCTACAATGCCTACGACCCCGGCACGATTGGCAACGTAAACCGCCTCACGGAGAGCAACAAAATCTTTGCCCGCCTGGACTTCAACCTCTCGGAAAACAACACCCTGACGCTGCGCCACAACTTCGTGAAGGCGTTTGATGACAACATCACCCGCACGGGCACCAACGTGCGCTTCAGCAACAACGCCTACCGCTTCAGCAACATCACCAACAGCACGGTAGCCGAGCTCAACAGCCGCTTTGCGGGAGGCTTCTCCAACAAGCTGATTCTGACCTATACCGCCATCCGCGACTCGCGCGATGTGGTGGGCGCAGCCGGCCCGGCCTACCAGGTTTCGGAAGGCGGCGTGACCTATAGCCTCGGCCAGGAGCGCAGCTCGGTTGCCAACCAGCTCGACCAGGATATCGTGGAAATTACGGATAACCTGACCAAGGCATTCGGCAAGCACACCATCACGCTGGGCACGCACAACGAAGGCTTTAAATTCCGCAACCTGTTCCTCAACAACGGGGCGGGCTACTACACGTTCTCTTCGCTGGCCAACTTTGAGGCCGGCAAGGCCACGCAGGTGCAGGCCAGCTACCCCACCGCCAGCGGCGGGGAGGCAAAGTTCAAAGCTGCTCAGCTGGGCTTCTACGCTCAGGATGAATACACGCCCATCGAAAACCTGCGCCTGACCCTGGGCATGCGCATCGACGTGCCCGTGTTCATTGACAAGCCAGGCAACAACGAGGGGGTAGCCACGCAGTTTGGCCAGCAGTACCACACCAGCAACACCCCCAACGGCCAGGTGCTCTACTCGCCCCGCCTGGGCTTCAACTGGGATGTGAACAACGACAGCAAAGTGCAGCTGCGCGGTGGCACGGGCATCTTCTCGGGTCGCGTGCCCTTCGTGTGGATTTCGAACAGCTACACCAACAACGGCCTCATTCAGGGCTCGGTGAGCCAGAACTCTACCGGCTCCGGGGCCAACACGCAGTACCTGCCGGTGTACACGGGTATCGGCGACATCGCTACCAAGTTCAACCCCGTGGCGACCACCCAAATCAACCTGGTGAGCGACAACTTCAAGCTGCCCCAGGTGTGGCGCTCGAACCTGGCCGTGGACTTCCGCCTGCCCGGCGACGTGGTGGCGACCCTGGAAGGTATCTACTCGAAGACCCTCAACGACATCTACTATAAGGACATAAACCTGACTGACCCGGTAGGCCGTCTGGCCGGCCCCGACCAGCGCCCGATATACGCGGCTACTACGGCGTTGCGCCGCGTTAACCAGAGCTACACCAACGTGTACCTACTCGATAACACCAACAAAGGCTACCGCTACAATGCTACCTTCCAGCTGCAAAAGCGGTTTGTGGGCGGGCTCAACACGATGGTGGCCTACACCTACGGCGTATCGAAGGAAATCAATAGCGGCATCAACAGCACGGCTTCATCCAACTTTGGCTTCAACCAGGTAGCGTATAACCCCAACAACCCGGAGCTGGGCTACTCGCGCAACGACCAGCGCCACCGCGTTATCGCCAGCACGGGCTACACCTTCCGCTACGCGAACGACCATCTGGCCACTACCATCAGCTTGTTCTACGAAGGCCTGTCGGGCCAGCCGCTGACCTACATCTACGGCCAGAGCACCGACCTGAACCGCGACGGCAACAACAGCAACGACCTGCTCTACGTGCCCACTGACGTGCGCGACCCCAACCAGATTCGCCTGGTGGCTACCGAAGGCCGCGACCTGGCCACGGTGCAGACGCAGCTCGAAAACTTCATCAACAACGACCCTTACCTGAGCAGCCACCGCGGCCAGGTAGTAGAGCGCTTCGGCGCCCGCCTGCCCTGGACGCACGAGGTTGACCTGCGCGTGTCTCAGGATATCGCCTTCATGGGCGGCAACAAGCGCAACGTGCTGCAAATCACGTTCGATATCTTCAACGTGGGCAACCTGCTCAACAACAACTGGGGCCGCCAGTACGTGGTGTCGAACAACGCCGTGGAGCTGCTGAAAGTAGAATCGACGAACGTGAACGCGCAGCCGACCTTCTCCTTGCCCTCGGCCTACGGCAACAGCGGCCGGTCCTACGACTTTGCCGCGTTTGGCTCGCGCTGGCAGGGGCAGCTGGGCGTGCGCTACAGCTTCAACTAGTATTTGCCACCTGGCGCAAAAAAAAGAGCGGGGAATTTTCCCCACTCTTTTTTTTGCGCCTGATTTCGGGGCAGTTGCGAAGAATGTTGGCCGGAATGCTTGCGCAAGCCAACTGCTGCCGTACTTTTGCAAAACCAAAACGCAAATGGCGGCTTGGTAATTACTAAACGGGGGATTAGCTCAGCTGGCTAGAGCGCTTGCATGGCATGCAAGAGGTCATCGGTTCGACTCCGATATTCTCCACCCTAAAAAAGGCCGCTACGATAATCGTAGCGGCCTTTTTTGTTTTGATGGGGAAAATCAGTCGCTTTCCAGCGCTTCCGGTGCCGCGTCCTCTACTGAAACCGGCGGATGCTCCATCGCGCCGGAAGCGGCTTTAAGCAGCTTGATTTCATAGCCGGGAAACTCCGGGTCGAGGTAGTGCAGCTGGTCGCGCAGGGCTTGGCGCAGCTCGATGGCCGGCCGCAGGCAGTAAGTAGCGAACTCTTCTTCCGTGACGCGGGATAAGTCGGGAAAAAGGAGCTTGAGCAGGCCCGCCGACAAGCGCAGAATGGCCCGCACGTCGCGGAAGTCGCGCGAGCCAATTAGGTGCTGGCGCTGTTCCACAAACTCGTCGTATTCCAGCCGAAAGCGCAGGGCGTGAAATATCTCACCCAGGTAATCCGCTTTCAGGCCCACGCCTTTCGAGAGGGTATCAACGCTCATGCGGGGCAGTTCCCAGCCGGGGAGCAGGCCGTGAATGCGGTCGAGCAGGGCGGTTTCTTGCAGCAGGGCGGGCATTTCGCTGAACAGGTTGCTGGCGTGCGTAGGTTGGCCGTTGCTGCCAATCTGCACGTTGGCCAGGAACACGGCCCCGGCATCGGCCGCCACGGTGAATTTGCCCTTGGAGTACTTGCCCTGTTCCAGGTAGCCCTTGAGCTTGGCTACCGTCACGTCGGGATTGGTGAAGGAGAGCGTTTGAGCCTCATCGAACACTACTAAATCAAACTGCGTGAAGAGGCCCGGAATGCCCGACGTTTCGTTGTAAAACAGCACGGCCGGCGACACCGCGCCGCCCTCAATGAGGCGCGAGTAGCGCGAGAACTGCCCGAACAAAAACGACTTGCCGGTGCCCTTGGGAGCCAGCTCAAACAGATTGACCCGGCGCTGCACGAACGGAATAAGGCGCGTAAGCAGGGCCAGGCGCTTTTTAGGGTCGGTGTATCCTTTACCCTCGGCGTGGTAGCCGAGCGAGTTGATGAGCAGCTGCGTCCACTGCTCCCGGTCGAAGGCCCCGCGCTTGGCTACGTAGGCATCCACATCGATGCGGTCAGCCTGCAGGGGCTTGAAATCGGTGAGCCAGACCTCGCCGCCCTTTTTCTCGTTGCGGCGGTACTGGTAGCTGGCCAGGCCCCACATCCCGCCCTTCAGCAGGCGCGGGTACTTATCGAGCAGGTAGCCCTCTACCTGCACCTTCTGGTTGCCCAGGCTCCCCGATTCGAGGGCAGCCTGGTCGCGCTCCAGGTTCACGCGCGGGCTCACGTATTCGAGCACCAGCACGAGGTCGCCGGTGCGTAGGCGCTGCTTGAGGTCTTCCACCTCGTCTTTGGTCGGAATGTACTTGCGCACGAAATCAATCACTTTCTGGCGCCCCTCGTCGGTCCAGTCGCCGCCTTTGAGCTGGCGGTCAATCAGCCATTCGCCCACGAACACGGGGATGCTTTGCTCATTCAAGCCCGAGCCGCTGTAGAGACTTTTATCAATGCAGGCCGACTCGAAAGTATCAGACTAAATCGGCTACTACGTCCCGAAAATAGCCATCCGTTGGATGGATTACCAATTGCCGGTCCAGAAGAGAGTTAAATTCTTCGCAGGAGGTTTCGGGCAACAGGGTACAAGCAGAACAGGCGGCTAGGTTCAAGCCGCCTACTCCTTGTCCTTGTTCATCAGTGTGCCAGCAGATAGGGTCGGTGGCGCAGTCGGTGGCGCGGCGTAAAGCCGACTGAACAAGGCCGGGTATGCGGCCCGTGCGACCCAGCGATACTAAGCCGCCGTAAGAACCTTCGGAGCCAGCGATGGTGTAAATCAGTAAGCCCTGCATTGTTGGCCCCACGTAAAGTCGCTCTTGCAAAGAAGTTGCTGGGTAGCCGCACTGAAACTCCAACTCTTTTATAAGCAAGTGGCTAAGCGTATGCAGTAGCACGAAGCGGGCAGTAGCGCGACGGGCGGCACCGGGCGAACCTGCTGATAAGGCTCCTTGATTGGCTAGTAAATAATCAAGTCGTTTTAATACAGCAGGCTTGGTTTCCCAGTCGCGTAGCTGTTTAGAGTCGAGGGTAAAAAACAGACCTTCGCCATAACTCTCTACGCCTAATAAGGTATGCGTGCGCAGATTATAGCGGGTGGTGAAACGTCGCCGAATGCTAAGTGGACTACTAGCTTCATCCTGAGCCAGATAAGCATCCCGGTCAAGGGGTTGCTGTCGGGTGTAAGATGTTTGCACAGCTGTCATTTTTAGTCGGTCAAGCTGCCAGGCAGCTCCGAGGCCAGTTATAGTGCTCAAATCAAGGGACCGCAGTTGCAGCGCATGGTTGTCAGCCTGCGCGGCTTCGGTGGTGAGGTAGCGATATTCGGTATGGCGATAATCCTCCTCGCCGGGCAAGCTCGGTTCTGGTACGGGCGGTAGGGGGCAAGCAGCAGCGGGCAACGCAAAATCGGTTGCTACCAACTCTTTAAATTCGTCAGCGCTTAAATCAATACCGTGTTTGACGTGCAGCCGCTTCAGTATTTTATCAGGTAGAGTGTCATCTTCATGCTTTTCCTTTAGTTCAGCTAGTATTGCTGGAGTCAATCCCTGGGGTGGTTGCGAACCGCTTGGGGCTTGGGCCTCTACGACGGGCTGGCTACCCGGTAGATATAGGCTCTGCACGATGTGCGGATAATAAACACTATTGCTGGCTCGTAGTACGGGTTTCATGGGTACCCCTTTGCGCGGGAACTCTACACCGTAGTCTTCCATATCCTTTTCCAGGACGCGCAGGCTAAACAGCCCCGCCAGCGTGGCACTGCCTACGCGCCGGGTGGTGCCGTCAGGTTGGCGCTGGCGGGCTTCTATCGTAATGCCTTTCAAGTCGTTGAGGCGGCCCGAAGTGCGGTAGTATAATTCCGTGCCTTTGGGTAGCTCGTGTTGCATAGCCAGGTTAATCTTGCCATTTTCTTCGGGCTCCTCGGGGGGCGCTTCGCTATCAAAGCTTTCCGCATCAGGGGCCGCGCTACGAAGATGGCGCAAGGCCCACTGCGGCCACGGCACATCGGCCAGGCTGCCCGCCGGGGAAGTCATCACAAAGCGCACCTGCTCAAGCGTTTGCCAGCGGGCGGGGCCGCTCAGCTTGTCGCTGTGGTAGCAGTAGTCGCAACGGGGCGCTTCATCGAAGCGGCTCACCTCGTAGGGCCTTTTGCGGCTGGCAGTCAGGTACCACTGGTTGCGCCAATTAGTATGGTGGTCGAAGCGGGCGCAGTTGGGGCAGTACATCCACTTCGGAAAGAAATCGACTGACACGCGGGGGCGGCTGGTGGCCCCCGCAAAGGGCAGCGGCGGGTTGAACGGCATCCGGGCCAGGCGGCGCAGGTCGGGGAACAGGCAGCGCAGGCGGGCCAGCAGGCGAAAATCGTTGAGGCGGTTTTCCTCGCGGTTTACCCGGGGGTTTTTGCCGCGTAAGTAAGGCCACTCGTTGGCCGGCAGGATGCGCAGCGCCCCCAGGCGGGACTCAATCAGGGAGCCCACGCCGCCGTAGGCGCTGCACAGCTTGCGCGTTTGGAGAGAATCGGTAGCAGACATCACGTAAAAATTAACT
Source organism: Hymenobacter psoromatis (assembly GCA_001596155.1). Classification (NCBI taxonomy): domain Bacteria; kingdom Pseudomonadati; phylum Bacteroidota; class Cytophagia; order Cytophagales; family Hymenobacteraceae; genus Hymenobacter; species Hymenobacter psoromatis. The sequence continues at coordinate 4,397,672 of CP014771.1, forward strand.
TAGTAAGACTGTTAGAGGGTGGGCATCACGGGAGCCGTGGCGGTGGGTTCCACCTCCACCTTAATACCTAGTGTCGTTTCCGTATCTACTTCACGCATAGAGGTAGGTAGGTTCCAGTAGTTGGGCTGCTCGGGAGTGCCAGGCTCTTTGGATAGCAGCGGCGTATTATGCCGCTTGTTTTTGTAATGCAAGGGCTTATCAATAGCTTGAGCGGCTTGTTTCTTGACTTCCCAGTCGTGCGCCAACACTCGTAACCGCTCTTGCAGATTGGCTGATAAGGCCGGGTCTTCGGTAAGCTGTTCGGCTAGTAGCTCACCGAGCGACGTGGCCATTTCCAACTCGAAGGCGCTGGCCGGCTGACCCTTATAGTGGCGCACCCAGGTTACCAGCAGGCTGTTGAGCATCCGGTCCAGGGTTTGGGGCGTAAACGGGGTGAGACTAAGCGGCTCGACGTACTTGTAATAGGATTGGTTGAAGCCGGTATATTGCTCAAAGATGGACTTTTCGCGGGCGCGATTGGCATCTAATAGCGAAAATACCAGCCCTTTGTCGTTGCGGGCCACCCGCGAACTGGCCTGAATGTACTCGGCGCTGTTGCGCGGCTGCCCGCATAGCACCATCAGATTAAGCCGCCCGATGTCAATGCCCACCGACAGCATATTGCTGGCTAGCACCAAATCGACCCCGGCCGCCACGCGGCGCTGCTCGCTACCGGGGGCGTTCAGGCGGAGCGGCTCGCCTAGCTCGTGCAAAGCGTCTTTGATTTTATTGCTTTCTACCCGGCTGGTTAGTTCGCGGGTGCGGCTCATCAGGCCGTAGTAGGGCCACTGGCGGCCGGGGCCATCAAGGTTCCAATGCTGGTGCGCGGCTTGAAGCAGCCCAAAAACCTCGGAGCTGACTTTGTTGTACATTTTGCCCACGTCACGCAAGCTATTGTAGTACAACACCAGGGTCCAATAGCGGTCAAGCTTATCAAGGGCCACACTTTCCGAAGGTGCCGCCGCCCGCAGCGCCTGCCAGGCCTCGGTGCGGGCCAGCAGCAGCAGCGACACCAGTTGCAGCTGCATATCCAGGTTCGTTTTGCCGGTAGCCATGATGCCGACGTGGCGACGCTGGCTATCAGAGGTGTTATAGGCAAAAAATGAGTCGTCGTAGCGGATGCCGGCGGGCGGAAACACTGCCACGGGCCGGTCGTAAAGCGCCCGTACCTGGGCGGTGGTATTGCGCGTGGTAGCCGTGGAGGCAATGATTTTCGGCGGCTTTTGCCCCACCGGGTCAGTGCATAGTTCCTTTACCAAACGCTCAAACAGTCCCGTCAGTGAGCCAAGCGGGCCACTTAGTAAGTGTAACTCATCCTGAATGATGAGGCCAGGCGGCGCAGTAGCCGTTTGCCGGAAAAACTGGCCCGCTTCCGCTTTGTGGGGCAGCATGGCAAACTTATCGACCGTCGCGAAAAGCAGCGTCGGCGGGTGTTTGTATAGCTCCTCGTCCACTACGCTTACTGGCACTGGGTGCCGCGCCTGCCGGGCAGCATCCAACTGCCCGAAATGGCAGCGCTCGTTCAGACACGTCAGGTGGCCGCTGGCATCAAGGCCGGTGGTGTAGCGGCCGTGGCGGATGCTGATGCTTTCGCAGCCGCACCAAGGGCAGGCCGCTACCTGAAAAACGTTCTTCCGAAAAGCGGGCTTGCGGTGGTACTCGTCATCGCTCTTCTTAGGCGGCTTGCTCAGTTGGTCGTTGGCTTGCCGAATTTCTTCCAGCAACTCCTGGTAGGCCTCGCCCGCCTCGGCTCGCGTGTTGGGCGTAGTGGCTTGGCCCACCCATAGGCCCAGCGTAAGCGGCTCGCGCCCTAGTACTTTTTTGCCGGCTGCATCGCGCCAGTTAACCCGCAGAAAATCAAGGGCGCACAGCAAGCGGCTGGCGCGCTCCGATTGCTGGGTAGTGAGCAGCCGCAGCGTGTAGCGCATTAGCACTGCCACGCCCTGCTGCCCCCGTGGCCCCCCGTGCCAGCGCCGCCAGATGATGCTAAGCGCCGTAACGGCCAGGTAAGCCTCCGTTTTACCGCCCCCGGTCGGAAACCAGATTAAATCAACCAACTCCCGGTCGGATAGCGCCGCCTCGGCTGGTTGTTTGTCAGTTGCTGACCGCTCCTCGTTTACCGTAACGGAGTTGAGAGAGAGCAGTAGAAAGGCCAATTGAAAAGGCCGGTAGCGGAACGGCTCGTGCTGGCCGGGCTTGTCGCGCTGCCGCCGCCCTAGGTGCTGTCGGAATCCCTCCAAACTCTGGTAATCGGTGTGGGCGTAGTGCGTGGCAAAGTCGGCGTAGGGTTTGGGTTCGCCAGCATAGGCTGGGTCATCCGATACTATCATTTGCAGCAGCATGGCCGTATTAGCCAGCCGGAAAGCATCTAGCACCCGCTGGTCGCGGCCCAGCAACTGCACCGCGTGACGCATTCGGATTAGTGCTTGGCGCTGCGCCTGGAGCAGCGGGGTATAGCAGGAGGCATCGGCGGGGTTTTGCGCCGCGTCAGTGGCCTGGCGTTCCGTCCAGCCCGCGTACTCATCCAGAAAAGCGTTGAGCAAAGCGGTGAGACGGCTGGTTGGGTACTCCTGCGCGTCCCAGTGCGACAAATGGCGTAGCGTCAGCACCGTGGTTAGCTCTTGCTGGCGAGTGGCACTGGCCCCGGCGGGCAGACGCAGGTGGTTGCTTACCCCCGGCACGTTCACGGTGGGGAAAAAGGTGGAGCGTAAGGTAGTGGGCGGCGAGTCCTTGTTCCCTTCCCAGGTAGCCGCCGCTCCGTGCCCGATGCCGTAGGCAAAGCAGTCGCGGTATTGATAATTCAAAATGGCAGCCTCCTCATCACCCGCCGTAAAACGGTTGAAATCGGGCTTGTAGGGCAATAGTGGGCTGTTATCGGGCAGGCTGGCCGCCACGCTCACCTGGAACCGGCACTTGCCGTTCAAGTCCTCGTTAGCGTTACTGAACTGCTTGGCCGGGTGGCGCTCGACGGCATTATGCACCAGCAGCTTCACGTAGCGCCGGGCCGGCTCGTTATGCTTGGCATTGGCGGTCACTACGTAGGTTTTCACCCAACACGCCAGCCCGGCCGGGCCGGCATTGCCAGCCTCGTAGCGCTGCTCGGGCAGTGGTAGGTCGGCCTCAAAAAGCCAGCTAAAAGGTACGCGCTGCCAGAGGCGGGTGCTGGGTCGCAGCAGCTTTTCGAGGGCGGCCACGCCGGGGCGGCCGTGCAGGTCGTGGGTGCGGCTGCCCAGGCGGTCCACCTCGGCGTAGTCGAGGGTACGGGTGCGGCGGCTCCGGCCTTCGGGTGCGGCCAGCAAGGACAGGGTGCCCGTGGCTTCGTCGTAGGCCAGCTTGCGGCGCAATGTTTCGGAGAGGGCTGGCTGCAAGCGCCCCCATTCGTTGCTGGATAAGGCCACAGCCAGTTGGTCGGTGCCCGGCTGCCACGGCCGGTAGCTGGCCCCGCTCACCACCACTTGGAGCCGGGTGGCAGTGGCCGGCACGCAGCACGTCAGGCCCAGGTTGCTAGGAAAGTAGTGGTTGGCCGCCGCGTACTCGTCGCGGGCTTCGGCGGCTTCGGTGGGGGGCACTGCCGGGCCTGCGCCGGGGGCGGTGCCCGCCTCCGCATGAATTTCGGCTCCGTTGCCTGGCCCCTCAGCTTCGTCGTCCGCTGGCGCATCGGTCAGAGTGTTGCGGGTATATTGGTCGTCGTCCGCGCCGGGGTCTTCTTCGGCAGCCCGGTCAGGGAAAAGAATGCCCGTGTAATACCGCTGCAAGGGAAAGTCGTCTATCACTTCCTGCGCGGGGTCGCCCACGTAGGTGTCGCTGCCCGGCCCCAGCAAGGAGTGTTCGAGGCGGGTAGAAAAGAAGTCGCGGGTAGCATTGGCGGTCATAAACAGCAGAGCAATAAAAGAAAGGCTTACTTTGAACTCCCTGGTTTTTGGTTGATTTCTTTAATCGTGCGCTCTACGGCGCTAAGCAACACCAGCTCTACTGTGTCAGGGTCGAGCTTGCCCAGTAGGTTGCCCTTCGCGCCAGTCAGGCGGAAGCGCAACACCTCGTCGCTCAAACCTTTGCCCAGCGCGATGCTAAGTTGCTGAAATTTGGTGCGGCAGTATTTCACTTCTTCAGCCTCGCCCGGAGCCAGCAGCCGGCACCCCAGCAACTCGTGGCGCTCGGCCAGGTACAGGAGCGCCGGCAGGGTAGTAGGGTCGCCCGGAAAGCGGCGGCGGCCATCCAGGTAGTTGTGCAGCGTTTGGGAGTTTACATCCAGGCCGCCTTGCCGCTGTAGGGCATCGTACAGTGCCTTGGTCGAGGAATAGCACCGGGCCAGTTGTTGCAGCGCCTGCTGCCATATGGCCGAGGCGGTATCAATGCGCTTAACCAAGCCGTTGCGGTCGTTTTGCCGCAGAATCTGGTCAATTAGCTTGGGCTGGTCGTTTTCATAGATAATAACCTGGTCGCCAGCTACTAGCTCATCGACCTGGCAGGGGGTTAGCTCTGGGGCAGCGGTGGGGTCGAGGTTGCTTACTTCGCGCCGCAGTACCCGCGTATGCCCATCCAACTCGGTTCGGTAGCTATCGGTGCAGGCCACTGTGTAGAGCTGTCCGCTGGCGCGGCTGCGCTGCCGCTCGCTGGCGTAGCGCGTTTCGCCCACCGTGTACAGTTCCGCGAAATAATCCTGTTGGCTTTGACTAATGGCAGCTAATCCCGCGCCAGACGGGCGCACGGGCGCGACTTCCCGTGGCATTAGTTGCTCGTAAGTTTGGCCTAGCACGGCCGTACGGCCTCCCGCCTGGCGTTGGGCCAGTTCCTGCTGGTGCAGGCTCTCCTGGGTACGGGCGTACAGTCCGTCTTCCACCTCGGCCAGTAGTACCAGGTGTACGGAGCCGGGCGACTGCTGCAATTCAGCCAGTTGGTCGCGGTTAAACAGAAAAGGCACCAGGAGCACGGTATTAGCTGTAAAGGAGCTTTTGCGCAGGCGCAGGCGCACATTGTCGGGGCCACCCAGCAGCGGCAGCACCGTTACGCCGCGCTCGGTGCGCCACACCGCTTGCACGGCGGCTAGGCTCTCCCGGTCAGCCACTACCACAACCGGCTGCCCATCTTCACTGGCCTCGGCGGCCAACTCCCGCAGCTGGTCATACTTGGGGCTGTACTCCTGAAAATACGCCAGTAGGTTGGCAAATGCTGCTTCCAGGGCTTGGCGGGTGGGCTTCAAGTCGCGCCAACGGTTGGCATCGTCAAAGGCTTCCTCCAGTTCTTCGCCGTCCAGGCAATCCGTAATTTTGCGACTTAGCTCCGCTAGGTAGCTGCGGCTGGTGGCACTGGCCTTGCTGGGCGGCAGGGCATAGCGCAGGCACCGATGCAGCAGGTGCCACACCAGCGGCAGGCACACGGCTAGGGGCACCGTTGGGCTGGTTTGGGTCAGCGCGGTCAGAATATCCCGAATTACCACTACGCGGGCAGCCAAGCCGGTAGTTTCGGGCGGTAGGGGTGGCTCGGCGGCCACCGTCAGGCGCACGGGGTCGGGGGCGGTATGGGGGCCACGGGCTTCCGAGCGCGACCACGGCCACACCACGCAGCCCGGCGTTTCGCCCACGCCCAGGTCGGTGCCCCAAAACGTGAGGCTGGTCCACTGGTTTTGCTCGTAAGCCCGCACCAACTGCGCCACCTTCAACGAGTTGCCTACGGCTGCTTTGCCTACTACGCTTAGGTGCCAACTGGTAATGCCCGCCTTTTTACGTCGCAGTTCCAGCGCCTCATTCAAAGAGGCTACCACGTGTAAAGAAGCTGCGAAAGGCAGGTTCCACCGCTCTTTGGCCGTGCCTCGCCGTCCCCAGCAGGTAGGTGCCCCCGCCAGGCAGTCTAGTACCTCTTCCTCGTAGCGGCTGTAGGCCACGCCCGCTGGCACCAGCAAAATAGTATGCCCGCCCCGCGGCCGGGGCAAACTATCCGGGTCGGCCATGCGAAATACGCGCTGCGCCAAGCGAGTGCCTACCAGTAGCTTATCCAGCCATTCCTGGTAGTGGATGTAGCGAAACCCCGCCCGCTTATCGTCTAACAAACCCGCAAACTCAAAGGGGGCTACCAGCTTGCGGCAATGCACTGCCGACACCGAGCGGCTGCGGTTGTCGCTTATCCGCTTCAGGCTGACCTTGCCTGCCGCATCGGGCCGAGCCTGCACCAGCCAGACTGCCTCTTCGTGAAACACGTGGTCAGCGGCTTGTAACAGTGGCAGGCTGCCATGACCAATAGGCGGCTCGTGGCCAGCCAGCCAAGCAGCGGCCGTGGCCGCCCGTAACCCCACGCTCAAGTCGTCGGTGTGCGAAGGCAAGGCTACAAATAATGGTCGCCCCGGCTTTTGGCGCTGTCGCACTAGTAATCCCGCATTCAACCACTCAAATGCTGATAGGGCCAGCGCGTCAATTTCCCAGCTGTGGCGCAGAGGCTCTACCAGCTGCTTTTGCAAGCCTGCGGTGTAGTGGTCAGACATAGTATCAGGTAGAAGTCAGTTCGATACGGTAAATGTAGAACCCAACGGCGATAGCTAGTAGCTGGACTTCAATAGCTGTACTGATTTCATTGTTTCAAAATATTCCTTACCCCGCCCGCCGGGTTTTTCACGTCGCCCACGTAGCGCGGAATGACGTGGATGCTGGCGTGGCCCATGCGCTGCCCGGCCGCCGCCCCGATGTTGAGGCCCACCGTGAAGCCGGCCGGGGCGTAGCGGTTGGTAAGCATCCGCTGGGCCTGGCCGGCCAGCAGCCAGCAATCGTTTTGCTCGGCCAGGGGCAGGTCGAAGAAGTTGGCGATGTGGGCCTTTGGCAGTATCAGGGCGTGGCCCTGGCTGACGGGGTAGCCATCGAGCACGGCGTAGCTGCGGGTAGTTTCGGTAAGCAGGCGCAGCCTGGGGCTGGGCTGGCAAAAGGGGCAATCCGAAGCCGGGTGCGGGGCCTGGGGGTAGGGCTGGTACTCGTAAAACTCGGTGTTTTCGTTGGCGAAAATGGAGGCAAACGGCAGCGTAACGGCGCACTGGTACACCGGCTTTTTGTGCAGATAGTGCTGCCGGAAACCATCCTGCGCAATGTCGCGCCGCACGGCGAAGTAGGCGCAGCCGGTGGGCTTAAGCAGCCGGGCGATGTCCATGAGCACGGCCGTTTGCTCGTCGGCAAATAGCACGTTGAGCACGTAGAAGCACACGATGGTATCGAAGCGGCGGGCGGGCGCGGTGGGAAAATAGTGCGGGTCGTAGCCCTGCGCGTCGAAGCCCCGGCCGCGCAAAAACTCCACGTCGCGCCCGTAGCCGCAACCATAATCCAGCACGCTGCCGCGCAGTAGCCCGCGCCCGTGCAGCATCCGCACGGGCAGCGAAGGCGCGTCGCGCTCCTTGGCGGTGAGGTGGCTGTGGGGGTTGGCCGGGCTGGTCATCGGTATTGGAAGGGGTGGGGAAAGCCCAGGTTCTGAGCGGTTTGCAGTTGCGGCAGCACCTGCCGCGCTAGCCGTTCCCGAAACCAGGCGTAGGGTTGCGCCCGCAAGGCGCTCAGGCTTTGGGCGAAAAATACGTGGTAGTCTTCCAATAGCTTTTCGTGCCCCTGCGCCGCGTGAAACTGGAAGCCCGCGAATTGCAGCCGGGCGTAAGCCTCAAAGTACAAATCAAACGAAGGCAGCCAGTCGTTTTTGGCTGAGTTCACCGCTTTGGGCGTGGGAATGATGTTCCAAAGCTGGTCGTGGGCCACGAACGACCAGGGTAGAAAATGGTCGAGGCTCACGTTGCCCACCGTCAGCACCTGCCCCGAGTAGATGCACGTCAGGCCCGGCGTGGCGGTCAGGTATTCCTTCCAGAATTTGCCCGCCGTGCTCAGCACCCGCACGGCGGGCTTTTCCAGCTTCTCACTCAGGCCGATGACGTTCGGGTTGTGCTTTTGCAGGAAGCGCACCAAATGCCACTGCGCGAAGCCGCGCAAAATGCCCCGGTGCCGCCGCAGATACGCCGCCCAGGCCGGCCGCACCTCAAGGGCATCACCCACGAACTGATACGGTGCCCGGCTGCTTTGGCCGGCCAGCTCCGCCACGCGGGCGTTCACCTGCTGGTCGGGCAAGCCCCGCGTTTCGAGCGCGAAAAACGGCCGAATAAACCGATACGGCACCCAGTGCAATAGCACGTACATACGCTTGTGCAGTTGCGCCAGCGCATCCGCGCCCAGCTTATTCAACTGCACGAACAGGCTGGGCGCGGTGGGCCGGTTGTCCACCGCCAATTGCTGCGATACAAAATCCGCAATCGGCCGAAACCCGTCTTGCTTGCCAAACGAGAGCTTGAAATAATCGAGTGGGTACCACACCCCCGCCACCATCCGCAACGATAGTTCCCGTAGCGGCAGCCGGTTGCTCTCGCTTTCGCCTAACCCGTCAAGAATTGCCAGCAGCCAGTAGAATTTATAGGAGTTGGTTGTGTCCGCGAAAACGGCCGTGAGCCTGGCAATGTCTAGCTGGTCGTCGTCGGGGAGGTGCATAGGGCGGCTATTGGCACGGCTGACGCATGGCCATTACGGAGACGGTTGAAGTGGCAGCAGCTTGGTTGTTATTGTTTTGTACGCACACGTAGAAACGGCGTAGCGGGACCGTCAGCATGATAGGCCGGGATTCGCTAGTAGGGTTTCCGAGTGGCGCGTGTAACATAGTTTGACTAGCTGGAACTGCTAACCCTTTAGACTGAAACCAGCGTTGCGCTGCCGCCTCATCGGTAGTTAAAAAGTAAACACACTTGGTGCTTGAGGTAGGCGGCGAATTGGCGTTTCCCCACGAACTTGCCGCCGAGGTCAAGGCCGCAATTGGACCGCCGCCGCTGAACGCCAAAGCCATTCCTGCAACGCTTTTGAAGGTTACTGACCCCTGCGATTCGTCCCTAATATCAATCTTAAATACAATTCCAAGTGCGTCTTCCGGTAAATCAACGGGAACTACGGCACGGGAGCTTCCCGTACAGAATTGACAGGTGAGCTTGTCAGTAACGCTTGGTAGTGCGGTGTCGAGTACATAGTCGCAGCCCGGTTTGTTTTCCTTCCACTGCTTCAAAGAGCCGGGTATGGGCTGGCCTTGAGCATCGTAGGCCACTATCTTTTTTTTGTTCTCGTCGCGTGGTGTCCGGTCGTACCAAAGCGTCCAGAAGCCAACCGGAATGTATTTGCCATTGACAAGCAGCTCCTTACCCTCGTCGGCATCGTTTAAAGAAGGCCAATAAACAGTTTTGGTCATTCCTATCGCAGCCTTTGTAATCTTGTCAATGCGAATGTACCGGATGCGCCTAGTGTCGGTCAGCACTATCAACGAGTCCTTTATTAAGGCGTTGGTATCATCGTAGAAAGCGAAGAGGTATTTAAAGGATGCTGTTGGCGGGAGAGTGCTACGGACCTGTCGCATCCAATCCAGTGGGGTAGTTGCTTTCCGGGAAGACGTTTCTTGCGCATTGGCAACTTGCCCCAGCAGGTTAAGCACCAAAAAACACAAGCTGATTTTCAAGTAAAGGTTACGGTGCATAGAAGGTGATTTTGTGGGTGATATGCTTCTTTTGTAAAAAAAGACAGACAAATATAGCTACGCCTGCCCCCAGCTCAAATGCTGCTCCAGCGCCCACAGAAACGCGCTTTTGCCGGTGCCGTAGGAGCCGATGAGCGTGAAGGCCCGCAGCCCGGTTTCGTAGTCGGCCAGCACCTGGGCCACGATGCGGCGGGTGTTGGCGGTCGGGTGGTAGGTGAGGGCGCGGCCGGCATCGCGCACGATGTTGATGGACGGGCTAAACGGCGGCGGGGACGAGGGCATAGTAGTCGCGCAGAATCTGGTATTTGTCGGCCGGCTTGGTGCGGAACTGTAGTTCGCGCACCCCCGCCTGGTCGTTGAAGGTAAGGTAATCGTGCTGGGCCGTGAGCTGCTCCACCTTGCGGCGCAGGCCGGCGCGGTTCATCGCAAACACGGCGCAGGGCATTCCGGGGTCGTTTTCGAGGGTGTCGAGGCTGATGGAAAGGCCCAGCTCGGGCGCATCGAGCAGGGCGTAGAGCAGCCAGGCGGCCGGCACATCGGGGCGCTCGGTGGGGGTAATCACGTACACCGGGGTTTCGGTTTTGCCCTGCTCCGTGCGGCGGCCAAAGGCCGACACCAGCTCCAGCTCGGCCAGAATGCCGGCGAAGCTTTCCTCGCGGTCGCGGGGGCTGTCGCTGCCGCCGGTAGCCGGGCGGTAGTAGAGGCGCAGGAAAACCGCGAAGTCGTCGGCTACCGTTTTCGGGTTCACCGGGAAGTTGTCTTCGCGGCCCTTTTGCTCCACGTAGCGTACATAATCGTCGCGGGTAAACTCAATCTTACGCTTGCGCAGCTCATTGAACACCAGCGAGTAGGTAGAGGCAAACTGCGTGCGCACCAGCTGGTAGTGCAGCAGCCAGAGCGTGGCGCTGTCTTCCAAAAACGGGTCGCAGCCGGGGGCCGCCTCCGTATCGCCAAACAGCAGGTGCGCCAGCTCGTTGGGCTGCTCGGCGGCCTCCTCCAGCAGCCCGAAGGCCCGCAGCCAGAACCGGATGGCCCGCACCATATTATTGCCCACCCCGAGCACTACCGGCGCATCATCGGCCGAGAAGGAGCGCCCGGCTTGCAGGTAATCGTAGCCTTTCTTGAGCCACAGCAGGCGGCACTGAAAGCTGTCGTGCCCGCTAAACGTGTACTTTACTACTGGTTGCATTCCTGATTGTCTGCCCAAGCCCCGCCGGGGAGTCTTCCCGGCCAAACGGCTAGGTAAATGTAGCTGCTTCGCCGCCCTGGCACCAAGCCAAAAGCAGCGGGAAGCGCCTAAGCAGGTGAGTCGGATAAAATAGAAAAATGAGTAGTTGACAGGTGAGTAAGGCTAAGCAGGTGTTTCACTACCAAATGTTTAGCGTGCCTTTTCGCCTCCCGGCGCGCGGCTGGGTAACCAATGCGGTAGGCCTGGTAACCAAGAGGATAGCTAAGTAATAATTTATGCCAAATTACTGGGTGTATGAAAAGTCATCGGTTCGATTCCAATAGCACTTCCGTTGCCATCGAGAGCGTCCGCAGGCCCTGGCTTGCGGACGCTTTCGGCGTTTTGGGGGGGTAGGGGCGGGCAGTGGTCTTCATCCGGCGTTCAAGCTAAGGAGGGAACTTTGCTTCATCTTCACCTTTCCAAACCCTTTCAGTATGACTACCCTCCGTACGCGCGTTTTGTGGCTGGGGCTGCTTGCCGCCGCTGGCACCACCGCTGCCTCGGCGCAGCAAGCGCCGGCCGCCGCTACCCCCGCGTCGATGCCCAATTCGAGCCGCGCGCTCGTGTACAAAGCCGGCCCGCCCGAGCAGCGCGCCGCTAAAATGAGCCAGGAGCTGGCCCGGCAGCTGGGCCTGGACGCCGCGACGACGGCCAAGGTGCAGGCCGCCGCGCTCACCCGCGACCAGAAAATCGACGCCATTCAGAACGGCACGACCAGCAACAAGGACAAGAATACGGCCCTGCAAGCCAACGCCACCGAGTTTAAGACCGCCCTGCAAGGCATCCTGACGCCCGCGCAGTACGCGCAGTATTCGACCCACGGCGGCAAGCACGGGGGCAGTAAAAAGGCGGCCCAGGCCCAGCCAGCTACTACGCCCGCGCAGTAAGGCGGCTTAGCTGAAAAGGAGGGGGTAGGGCCGGCTGGTCCTACCCCCTCCTTTTTTAGAAAATGAGCACCAGCGTGCCGCCGATAATGAGGGCCGCGCCCAGCGCCACCTTCAGCGTGAGGGTTTCACCCAGAAAAACGACCGATAGCAGGATGGCCAGCGCCACGCTCAGCTTATCGACCGGGGCCACCTGCGAGACCTTGCCCAGCTGCAAGGCCCGGAAGTAGCACAGCCACGACAGCCCCGTGGCCACGCCCGAGAGCACCAGAAACAGCCAGGTGCGCGGCTGAAGGGTGAAAATATCGGCCGGGTTATCGCGGGCAAGCACGATGCCCCAGGCCACCACCAGAATCACGACCGTGCGGATGGCCGTCGCCAAATCGGAGCTCACGCCCTTGATGCCGACCTTGGCCAGCACCGCCGTGAGCGCCGCGAACACGGCCGAAAGCAGGGCATAAGTCCACCACATTTTTGAGTTGTATTTTATTAAAAATGTAAAAGAACGTCATGCTGAGCTTGCCGAAGCATCTCGCGTGGGATAGTAATCAAGACTGTTGAATGATTAAGTTAGTGCCGCGAGCGAGATGCTTCGGCAAGCTCAGCATGACGTTCTTTTTTTACTCGTAACTCATTCAAATTTACCCCTGGCAAAACTGGCAGGTGCCGGACAGCAGAAAATCGCGGCGCTGGGCCTGGAAGCCGCCGGGCAATTGCACGGCCGGAATGGCGACCTGGCTTAGGCAGTAGGTGTGGCTGCACACGCCGCACTTGAAATGCACGTGGTTGTCGAAGTGAGCCTCGGCCGAGCACTCGATGGAGCAGGCGGCGTAGCGCAGCACGTCGGTGTCGTCGATGACGCGGTGGATGAGGCCCTGCTGCTCGAAGCTCTTGAGCGTGCGGTAGAGGGTAATGCGGTCAGTATCGGTGCCGATTTCCTGCTCAATCTCGGCCCCGGTGAGGGCGTAGCCTTTGCCGGAGACAGCTTTGAGCACGGCGCGGCGCACGGGCGTTTGGCGCAGGCCGTGGCGCAGCAGCGTTTGGGTGAGGCGGTCGGGAGGGGTCGGGAGGGTGGTAGAAGACGACGACATGGGCCAAACTTACGAAATGATGGGAAGCTGCCGGGCGGCGGGCGGCCTGCTTCGACGTGTACCTTTGCGAGATAGCGGCCCGCGGCCAGATTCTCGCGGCCCGCTACTTCCGAACAACTAACCAAACTTGTGGTAGAATCGTTAGCCCGCCGGGTAATTACTGCCCTCAGTCAGCGTCCGTGGTGGGTGGCGGCGCTCACGCTGGTGCTGGCGCTGCCGGCGCTGCTGCTGCACCTGGGCTGGCAGCCGCTGCTGGTCGATGAGCCCATTCGGGCGCTGGTAGCGCTGGAAATGCACTACTCGGGTCACTTTTTTTCGCCCACGCTCCAGGGCTTTCCCTACTATAATAAGCCGCCGCTGTTCAACTGGCTGCTGGTGGCGCTGTTTCGGCTCACGGGGCGGCAGGATGAGTTTATTCTGCGCCTACCCACCATCGCGGCGCTGTTGTTCTACACCACGGCTCTGTGGCGGGTGCTGCGCCCGCAATTGGGTAGCCGCCTGGCGTTTACGGTGGCGCTGGCCTTTGCCACCACCGGGCGGGTGCTGTTCTACGATTCCTTTCTGGGGCTGATTGACCTTTGGCACGCGGCTTTCACGTGGCTGGCCTTCATGGCCGTGTGGTACCTGGGCCAGCGCGGGCAGTGGACGCGGCTGTTTGTGCTCACCTACGCGCTCACGGCAGTGGGCTTTTTGCTGAAAGGGCTGCCGTCGGTGGTGTTTCAGGGCATTGCGCTGCTCGTGTACTGCCTCGATACCCGGCAGTGGCGGCGCTTATTTAGTTGGCAGCACGTGCTGGGGGTAGGGGTGATGCTGGCCATTCTGGGAACGTACTTCCTGCTTTACAGCCGCCACAACTCGCTCGAAGTAGCTCTCGAAACGCTGTGGTCGCAGTCGAGTCAGCGCACGGTGGCGGCCCAGCCCCTGGCCGATTCTGTCCGGTACATGCTGCTGTTTCCCTTCGATTTTATCAAGCACTTCCTGCCCTGGACGCTGCTGGTGGCCTGCCTGCTGGTGCCGGGCGCGCGCCGCTGGATAATGGCGCAGCCCTTTTTGCGCTACAACGCGCTGCTGTTTCTGGCCATTTTGCCGGTCTATTGGCTGTCGCCGGCCACCATTCCGCGCTACCTGTTTATGCTGGTGCCGCTGGGCCTCACGGTCGTTATTCCGCTCTACAAGCACCAGCGCGCGGCCGGTGCCCGCGTGGTGGGCTGGCTCGATGCCGCACTGCTGGCGCTGCTGCTCGTGAGCACGGCCGCGCTGCTGGGGCCGCTCGCGTTGCGGACCGCCGAGGGGGTAGGGCTGGTTTCGGCGGCGCAGGTGACGTTTTTGCGCGGCGTGCCGGCCTCGTGGCCGCTCAGCCTGGGGCTGTTTGCGGTGCTGGCGCTGGGCACGTATTTATTCTGGAAATTAGTGGATTATCGCCTGCTGGTGCTGGGCTACTACCTGCTGGTGCTGCGGCTGGCGTTCGACGTGTTCATCTTCCCGGCCCGGATGGCGACCTCGGCCGAAGTGCCCTACCGCACCGCCGCCGAGCGCATTGGCCGCGAAACCAGGGGTAGGCCGCTGCTGCTGCTGCCCGGCACCCCGCTCGACAATGTGGAGGCCTTCTACATTGCCCGCGGCCGCGGCCAAACCCTGCGCACCGCCACCCACCCGCCCCACCCCGACACGCTATATCTGGGCGACGAGTACTGGCTCAGCGCCCTGCGCTACCGCACCCTCGACACGATGCGGGTGGACCGCAACATCCACTTCCGGCTGGTGCAGGTTTTATAGGGCTTACGCAAATCATTTGTCATTGCGAGCGAAGCGCGGCAATCGCACCAGAACGATGGATGAACGACTGGCGTGGATGTCGTTCGGGTGCGATTGCTTCGCGTTGCTCGCAATGACAAATAATTCTAAATTTTAAATTAAACCCCCATGCCTACCCCCCCCTGGCGGCGCTACGCGGCCCTGCTGCTCAAGCTGGCCTTCATGGCCGGGGCGCTGTGGCTGGTGGCGCGCCACCTGGATTTGCCCGCGCTGGGCCGCACCCTGCGGCAGGCGCGGCCGGGCTGGCTGGCGCTGGCGGCGGGACTGTTCACGCTTTCGAAACTGATTTCGTCGGTGCGGCTGAACACGTTTTTTCGCACCGTCGATATTCAGCTCACCGAGCGCTACAACCTGCGCCTGTACTGGCTGGGTATGTTCTACAACCTGTTTTTGCCCGGCGGCATTGGCGGCGACGGCTACAAGGTGTACCTGCTGGGCCGCGAGTTTCCAGGGCGGCGGGGGCTCATCTTTCGGGCGTTGCTGCTGGATAGGCTCAGTGGGATGGTGGCGCTGTTGGTGCTGCTGCTGATACTGCTGGCCGCCGTGCCGCCCGCCGAGCTGCGCCCGGCCGGCGCGCTGGCCCTACCCCCCTGGTGGCGGGCGGTGCCGCTGGCGCTGGTGCCGCTGGGCCTGGGCCTGAGCTACGCGCTGGGCCGGCAGCTGTTTAGCGAGTTTCGGCGGGCGTTTGGGCGCACCTCCTGGGAGGCGCTGGGCGTGCAGGGCGCGCAGGTACTGTGCGCCTGGGCGCTGCTGGCGGCCCTGGGCGCGGCCGGCGGGCCGGTGCTGCCCTACCTGTTGGTATTTCTGGCGTCCAGCATCGCGGCGGTGCTGCCGCTCACGGTGGGCGGCCTGGGCGCCCGCGAGCTGACGTTTCTGTATGGCGCGAAGTTGTTCGCGCTGAGTACGCCGGTAGCGGTGAGCGTGAGCGTATTATTCTACGTTATCACGGCACTGGTATCGCTGGTGGGCGCGGCGGTGAAGGCGGAGCGGTAGCGCGACAACGCGGCCGTTGCGGCAGGTGGGGGGCAGCCTGGCTGCTTGTTTCGATGGGCTGACCCCTGCCTGTTGACATGTAAGGCCGCGTGGCTACGGCAAAGCCTTTTGTGCCACGTAGTTGCCCAACTGCGTGCCCAGCACCTGACCTTTCAGTGAGGAATCGCGGAAGTGGTAGCCGGCATACACCCGCGACAGGGCGTTCTCGTCGCTGGCCTGGCTGAAGCTGGTGTAGCTGCGGGTTTTACCGGCGTTGTTGGTGATGGAGAACGAGGCGGCATCGGCACCAAAAAAGCCTTTGAGCACGGTGGCGGCGGCGGCCCCGGCCGCAGCGTGGGCCGAGGGGTAGTCGGCATCGGGCGGGTTGGGGAAGGCGAAGGGCAGCCAGGCCGCATCGGGCGCGGTGTCGGGGTTGCCATCGGTGGCCGCCTGGCGAATGGCCGTGACGGGCCGCCAGTGCATATAGAAAGACTTGGCGTCGCCCACGGCCACGTAGGTATCGGCCAGAGACATTTGCAGCAGGGCCAGCAGGCGCACGGTGGCGTAGGTATCGGCGTTTTGGGCGGTCAGCATGGCGCGGGCAACGCGGTTCCACTGCAAGCCCGAGTTATCGAGCCAAAACAGCGCGCTGGCCGACTGGTCGGCCGTGCGCACGGTGCTGGTAGCCCCGCCAATGCTTTTTACCTCGTTAAAATTGGTCGTGTAGTCGGCCGAGGTCAGCACCGGGGGCGGCCCTGGGCGGAACTGATTCGCCGCAGCCAGCACAAAAGGCTTCACGCTTTTCCAGCCGTCCAGGGCGTAGTAGCCATTGAAGGGCGGCCCGTCGAAGGGCGGCGTGTACTGGTAGCTGCCGGGGGTAGGGTTGATAGTAATCGGTATCTGGGCGTTGTCGGACCCGTCGTTCGCCCGCTTCGCCAGAATGGCCTTGGCCGCCGCCTGGCCCAGGGCCACACCTTTGGTTTTGGCATCGCTGGTGCCGATTTTGCCCAGCATCGCTTGGTAGAGCGAGTCGGCGTAGGCCTGCTCGGTGGGTAGCACCGCCATCAGCGCATCGTGGGCGGCGGCGCACACGGCCGCATCGGGCGAAGCATCGGGTACTAGCGGGCCGTGCAGGGCGTAGGGCGTGTTTTTCTGCTGAATATTATTCAGCGCATCATACATGGCCAAGCTCACGATGGCGTAGGCCCGCGCCTCCACGTGGGGCAACACGAAGAACCCAGTGGTAGGGTTGGTCATGCGCGTGACGGCCACGGTACTGGCCTGGTTCCAGGCCAGTACCGTGGCGCGCCCCGCCGTGGGGTCGGCCGCCTCGACGGTAGTTTTCTGGCACGAAGCGGCCAGCAGCACGCACCCAAGCAGCACGGCCCCGCGCTGCGCAAGCAGCCGGAAGAAGTAAGTTGTTTTCATGAGGTAAGAGATTGAAATGTAATAATCTATGCAAAATGCTCACATTGAAAAAAGGCCCGCTTGCTCGCCCGCACGTTGCCTTCACCGGTCAAGCGAACCCTTTTTCAGCACGCTAAAAAGTCTGTCTCTATAGCTTAAGTAGGGTAGGGTAGCAAATCGCCTTTCAGCGCCCGGCGTATAGCCGCGTCTCGTGGCGGTCTTGGCCAAGCTGCTGCGTGAGCCAGGCCGTAGCCTGAGTGGCGTGCGCGGGGTCGTGCAACGCCAGCTGCAAAGCCTGGGAGAGCTGCCGGCCGGTGCGCTGGCGGCAGCGGCGCGAGCCCTTGCCCAGGTCGAGGCAGAGCCGCGGCAGCCGCTCTTCGTACACGAGCTGGTCCTGGCCATTGTAGAAACGCACGATAGTATAGTCGTGGGTCTTGCGGTTGATTTCGGTGTTCCAATAGCCCGGCAGGTCGGTGCTGGCTACGGCCTGCGCCTGCGCACTATGGGCGGCCAGGAAAAACAGTGACTAACAGGCCAGGCGCAAAAAAAAGCGGCACGTTTTCATAGGACAGAAAGAGAGAGACAGGAGAAAAAAGGAAGCTAGTCGGCAGCGGGCGCGGCAGGCGGGGGGCGGGTTTTCATGGCTTAGTGAGGGGTTGAAGTAGCGGGCGTTTTAACTAATGCAAAGCAAGTGGGTGCCGCGCCGGCCGGCATTTGCGGGGGTTGCAAATGCGAGTGCGGTCGTGACGCGGGCATTTGCGGAGGTTGCAAATGCGTTTGCCGACGTGTCAAGTGCGGTATTTGCGGGCTGAGTAGGGGGGTAGGGCGGAAATAAACGGTACCTTCGGCTAGCCTATTTGCTTAGCCAGCAGCTCTATGGCGGGCTATGGGTGCCAGCTGGGTCGTATCTTCAGGAGTGCCTCACGGCCAGGCATATCCACGCACTTTCCTATGAAAACCTCCGGCTTACTCTGCCTGCTCATGGGGTGCTGCCTGCTACTGGCTGGCCCGGCGGCTGGTGCCGCCGGAGGTAGCCGCCCGGCGCTCGTGTCGGTCTCGCCCGATAGTGCCCTGCTGCACCTCACGGCCGCCCAGGTAAGCTCCGCCGCCACGCAGCGCCTCGACGCCCGCGTGCGCTGGCGCTACCACCCCGGCTGGCCACCCGGCTGGGCCAGCCCCGCTACCCCCGACCAAAGCTGGCTGCTGGCCGACCCCAACTTTCTGGTGGGCCAGGAGCCGCCCGGCTGGCGCGGCACGGGCTGCTTCCGCCTGCGCTTCACCCTTGACTCGACTTTGCTGGGCCAGGTGCTGGGCCTGGCCATCATGCAGCAAGGAGCTTCGGAAATTTACCTCGATGGGCAGCTGCTGGGCCGCTATGGTACCGTGGGCACCTCGGCCCAGACGACGTGGGGCTTTAGTCCGCGCTACCGCACCCTGCCCTTTATGCTGCGCACGGCCGGCCCGCACCTGCTGGCCGTGCGCTACGCCCGGTTTGGGGCGTGGCCGCTGCCCTACGGCGGCTTTAGGGTGAGTGTGGGCCCGGCTAGCCGCCTACTAGCCGACCAGGTACTGCTAATGCGCGCGTACTCGCTGCATTTAATAGTCGTCACCGGTACGGGGCTGTTGGCGCTGCTGCACTTCTTCCTATTCCTGTTTTACCGGCCGCTGCGAGTTAACCTCTATTTTAGCCTCTACGCGAGCGTGCTCATGGGCACTGCCCTGGTCGTGTACTTCCGCGGCACGGAGATGAACGTGCAGCTGCTGTGGGGGCTTCAGCTGGGCTTCGAGGTGGCGCAGTCCGTCAATACGGTGCTGCTGCTGGCCTTCCTGTACTCGGTGTGCGAGGGCCGCTTGCCCTGGCGCTGGCTGGGCCTATTGGGGCTGCTGCGGCTGGTGCAAGCGGCCTTGTGGCTGGCGCACCCCACGGGCCAGGCCGATGAGTGGCCCCGGCACCCGCTGCTACTGCTGGCCTTTCTGCTACCCTGGCTCAACATGCTGTGGGTGCTGAGCCGCGCCCTGCGGCGGCGGCAGCCCGGCATTGGGCTGGTGGCGCTGGGCGTGCTGGCCACCATTCTGGTGCAGGTGTTTGCTTCCTACGAT
Organism: Hymenobacter psoromatis; assembly: GCA_001596155.1. Taxonomy (NCBI): domain Bacteria; kingdom Pseudomonadati; phylum Bacteroidota; class Cytophagia; order Cytophagales; family Hymenobacteraceae; genus Hymenobacter; species Hymenobacter psoromatis. Next base: position 4,416,727 of record CP014771.1, read on the forward strand.
GTCTTTCACGTGTGGCATGCTGCGTACTGGCTGGGTCAGATGCTCGTCATTCAGCTGGGCTTCCTGCTGCTGCCCATCTGCATGTCGGTGTACCTGGCCCGCGACTTTGCTACCACCCGCCGCCACCTGGAGGTGCAGCTGCGGCAGGTGGAGCAGCTTTCGGCCCAAACTTTGGCCCAGGAAACCGAGCGGCGCCAGCTCATCAGCGCCCAAAACGAGCGCCTGGAAGCTACCGTGCACGCCCGCACTGAGGAAATCAGCCACCAAAACCTCGTGCTGGCCACCCAGCGCGACGAGCTGGCCGCCCAGCGCGACGAGCTGGCCGCCCAGCGCGACGAGCTGGCCGCCCAGGCCGAGCGCCTGCGCACCCTGGACCACGCCAAGACGCGCTTCTTCACCAACATCACCCACGAGTTTCGTACGCCGCTCACGCTCATGCTGGGGCCCGCCGCCCAAATTGCGGCCGACACCCACGAGCCGGCCACCCGCCAGCAAGCCGCCCTGGTGCAGCGCAACGCCCAGCGCCTGCTGCACCTCATCAACCAGCTGCTCGACCTGAGCCGCCTCGAAGCCGGCCAGCAGCCGCTGCATCCCGCCCCCGGCGAGGTCGTGGGCTTCGTGCGCGGGTTGGTGGGCTCGTTTGAGTCGCTGGCCCAGCAGCGCGGCATTGGGTACTCATTTGCCACCGACTGGCCTACCCTGCTCGTGGCGTTTGATGCTGACCAGCTGGAAAAAGTAGTACTCAATCTGCTCTCCAATGCCTTTAAGTTTACGCCCAGCGCGGGCGAGGTGGCCGTGCGCCTGCACTGGGCGGAGGCCGAAATGGACTCGCCGGCCCAGCTGGAGCTAACCGTGCGCGACACCGGCTGCGGCATCGCGGCGGCCCAGCTGCCGCACGTCTTCGACCGCTTTTACCAGGCCGATGCCTCTGACACCCGCGAGCACGAAGGCTCCGGCATCGGCTTGGCTCTCACCAAGGAACTGGTGGAGCTGCACGGTGGCACCATCGTGCTGCACAGCGAGCCGGGTAGGGGCACTACCGCCGTCGTGCGCCTGCCGCTGCCGCTCGCCCCCGATGCACCCCTACCCCCCCTGCCCCGCCCCGACGCGCCCGCGGCGGCGGCGGAACTGCTGCCTACCCCCCTCGCGGAGGCCGCCCCGCCCGAAGCGCCGCTGGTGCTGGTCATAGAGGATAATGCTGACATGCGGGCCTACCTGCGCACCGTGCTCGCGGCCGACTACCAGCTGCTGGAAGCCCCTAACGGCGAAGTCGGCCTGGCCCTGGCCCGCGAGCACCTGCCCGACTTGGTGCTGAGTGATGCTATGATGCCCCGCCTCGATGGCTACGGCGTGTGCCGCGCCCTCAAGCTCGACGAGCGCACCAGCCACATTCCGCTAGTGCTGCTCACCGCCAAGGCCGACCTGCCCAGCCGCCTCCAAGGCCTCGATATCGGGGCCGATGCCTACCTCACCAAGCCATTTCGGCGAGAAGAATTGCTGGCCCAGCTGCGCAACCTCGTGCTGGGCCGCCAGCAGCTGCAAGCCGCCTACCGCCGCAGCCTGGCCGAGCCTACCCCCCCGCGCCCGCCCACGATGGAGGAAGCCTTCCTGACGCGGGTGCGGCAGGCCGTGGAGGCCGCCCTCGATGATGAGACCCTGGGCGTAGAAACCCTGAGCCACGAGCTGGCCCTGAGCCGCACCCAGCTGCACCGCAAGCTCAAGGCCCTCACCGGCCAGGCCCCCGGCGACTTCATTCGGCTGGTGCGCCTCAACCGGGCCCACGCGCTGCTGGCCGGCGGCACGGCCACCGTGGCCGAGGCCGCCTACCAGGTGGGCTACGGCAACCCGGCCAATTTCTCCACCAGCTTCTCACGCCACTTCGGCTACGCCCCCAGCGAAACCCGCCGCCGGGTGGCTGTTATACTCATCACGAAGTGAATTGCGAAAATCAGGCGAAAGTGGAGCGACACTAGTTTGTGTCTCGTAGTTGCTGACGCTTATTTTTCAACGACGAGACACAAACTAGTGTCGCTCCACTTTCGCAACCCACTTCGGGACGAGTGTAAGTAGCGCTTGCTCGGGAATTGTGGCAAGGAATAAGAAAATGGGCCGATTACTTTATGGCGAAGGCGGCAGTGTCGCTGGTCGGAGGGCGGCTGAAAGCAGCACATCAACTAGCGTCGCGGCAGTGTCGCCTTGGCCAGCGCCAGCGCGTAGTTGCGCTGCACGTAGGGCCGCAGCGGCTGCTGGTGGTGTAGTTGCTCAATGGCCTCGCGTTCGCGGCAGCGGCTGAATTTTACCTGGTTGGTCCAGATAACAACCAGTAATCCGATATCAATACCCACGACAAGGCCGCCCAGAATTTGGTGTCCCCGGCGTGGGTCACGCAGGTTGGTGGTACCGCTCGCTATCCCGGAAGAAGCTACTACGCCAAGCGAGGCAAACCGCCGCGAATGCTTGAAAAGCTGATGTAACACGGCGGCGCTGTCAACCGGCGCGGGCCGCTCAGCGGTGGCCTGGGGGGTAGGCGGCCCTTGCTGAGCCGCAGCTTGCTGAGCAGGCCAAGCAAGTAACAGCGTGGCGATAACTAGCAGTGGCTTCATAACCTAAAAATTGCAGTGTTTGAGAAATCTAATGCCCAAACGTAATGCGTCCTTTATGAATAAAAAATGAACTCCGAAAACGGTCCTACACCGCCGCGTAGCTCACCAACTCGCCACCCAGCTCGCGCAGTATTTCCCGCGCCTCGCTGCCGCGCCAAAACTCGTATTCCGGCACCCGCATCAGCGGCGAGCCAGCGCGCTCACTCAGACCGGGGTGGCTCATGAATTCTGCTACGTCGGCCTGCCGGAACGCGGCCCCTACCCCCCGCCGGAAGCCCGACGCGCTGGCCGGCTCGGTCGAAAACGTGCTCACCAGCGCGCCGGGGGTAGCGAAGCCGCGCAGCGCCGGGCGGCTGCTGAGCGCAAAGGCTTGCAGCACCAGCCCGCGGCCATCGAGCCGGCCAGCGGCCGTGAGGCGGCGCACCCGGCGCACGCCTAGCTCGCGCAAAATACCCAGCAGCGCCGGCCCAAGCAGCGGGTATTGGTGCAGGTGCTGGTGACTGTCGGCGTGCGAGGGGGGTAGGCCGGTGGCGGTCAGCCGGCGCAGCTGGGCCGCGATTTCGGTCTTCAAGTCCGCCCGCCGCACCTGACCGCGCAGGTAGCGCTGCCACAGCTGGCTGGATTTATAAAACTGCCCATTTTTATCAACCAAGGAGGGCACGGCCGCGGCAGCGCTCAGCGGCTGGCCGGCGTTCAGGGTCAGGTGCAGGCCCACGGAGAGGGTAGGGGAGGTCAGCTTTTGCAGCGCGCGCAGGTCGGCGTCGCTGGCGAAGTTGGTCATCACGGTGGTGCTGCTTATTTGCCCGGCCGCGCCCAGTTCCAGAATGGCCTCGGTGGCGGGTGCGTCCCAGCCAAAGTCGTCGCAGTTGATGATGAGCTTTTTTTGCATGATAAAAGTAATGTCATTGCGAGCGCAACGAAGTGGAGCGCGGCAATCGTCCCAGAACGATATCCGAACGACTCGTTCTGGGGCGACTGCTGCGCTCCACTTCGTTGCGCTCGCAATGACAAACGATTTGGTATGTCCTACCCTCCCGCCGTAGCCAAATGCCGCACCACATACGGCTTGCGCGAGCGCCGCGAGTAGTAATTATACATCCCAATCTCGGCCAGCACCCCGAAGCAGAGCAGGAAAATGCCCGCCATGAGCAGAAACAGGCTGAAGATAAATTCGAGGGGGTAGCGGGCTTCGATATTTAGCCCGAAGAAGACGGAGCGGATGAGAAACTGCCCCGCCAGCACGCCCCCCACCAGCAGGTTGAGCAGGCCCGCCAGGCCAAACAACCGGAACGGCTTGCGCGAGTGCACAATGAAAAAGCGCAGGATAAACAGGTCCAGAATGACGTAGAAGAGCTTGCTAATCTTGTAGTTGCTCTGGCCAAACTGCCGCTCGTGAATCTCAATCGGAAACTCGCAGTAGCGCAGGTTCTTGCGCGCCACCAGCGCCCCCAAAAAGCGGTGCGCGTCGCCGAGCATCTCCACATTCTTCACCAAATAGCTGCGATACGCCTTATACGTAGCCCCAAAATAGCGCAGCTGGACCCCCGAAAGCCGCCGGATAATGCCGTGCGCCGTGGTGGCCAGCGCGGTGGCAATCGGCCCTTCAGGGCGCTTGGCCTTGGCGCCGCCCACCATGTCGTAGCCCTCATTGATGAGGCTCATAAACTGCGGAATGTAGGCCGGGTCGTGCTGCAGGTCGCCGTCCATCGCGATGATGACTTCGCCGCGCGCCTGAGCAAAGCCGGCACGCAGGCTCAGCGTCTGGCCGTAGTTGCCGGCCAGGTCGATGGCCACCAGGTGGCGGTCGTGGGTGGCCAGCTCGCGCATGAGCTGCCAGCTGCGGTCGGTGCTGCCGTCGTTCACCAATATTAATTCGTAGTCGTAGCCGTGCTCCTGCATCACGGCGGCCACCCGGCTCACGAGCTGAGCCACGGTATCGACCTCGTTATACAAAGGTGCCACCACCGAAATGAGGCCGGCGAAGGCGGTGTTGCTGGTGGGGGTGGCGAGCGGCGGCATGAGCAAAAGGGGAAACCACAAAGGTACTGGCGCGGGCGCGGGGGGTAGGCGCCGCGCAAAATGGAGCGATAAGCTCAACGGGTGAATGATTCCGCGCCAACCCCGGTTAAGCCAGTCGTAACTTTGCTGTATGCAATATCTGGAAGGCCGGCGGTACGTGGTGCTGGCGATTTTTACGCTGGTGGGGCTGCTGTTCGCAAGTCGGCTGTTTTACTTGCAAGTGCTGGACGACTCGTATAAGACGGCGGCCGACCGCAACACCTTGCAACGGCAGGTGCAGGTGCCGTACCGCGGCCTCATCTACGACCGCCACGACTCGCTGCTCGTCACCAACACGCCCGTTTACGACCTCATGGTGGTGCCGCGCGAGGTGAAGCACCTCGACTCGGCCAAGTTTTGCCAGCTCATGCAGCTGCCTTTGGAGGACCTGCGCCTGGGTCTGCGCGCCGCCAAGGTCTATTCGCGGGTGCGGCCTTCGCCGGTTATTCAAAACCTGAGCACGCCCGAACTGGCGGCCATCAACGACAACCTGATTAATTTTCCGGGCTTCCGGGTGCAGGCGCGCATGGCCCGCGCCTACCGCACCCAAAACCTGGCCCACGCCCTGGGCTACGTGGGCTCCATCACGCCTAAGCTGCTCGAAGCGCCCAAATACGCCCACTACTCGCCGGGCGAAAACGTGGGCATTTCGGGCCTGGAATCTTATTACGAGCCCACCTTGATGGGCCGGCGTGGCGTGCAGTATCGGCTCGTGAACGTGCGCGGCATCGATAAAGGGTCGTTTCGGGGTGGCGAGTTCGACACGCTCTCGCAGGCCGGGCAGGACCTGCACCTGAGCATCGACGCGGGCCTGCAGGCGTATGGCGAGAAGCTGCTGGGTGGCCGGCGCGGCTCCATCGTGGCCATTGACCCCAAGACGGGCGAAATCCTGTGCTTCGTGTCGGCCCCGCGCTTCGAGCCCCAGATGCTGACCGGCAAGGGCATGGGCAACCGCTACATGGACCTGCTCAAAAACCCTGACCGCCCGCTCTTCGACCGCCCCCTGATGGCCACCTACCCCCCCGGCTCGGTCTTTAAGCTGGTGAACGAGCTGGTGGCCTTGCAGCTGGGGGTAGTGACGCCGAGCACCGGCTTCCCGTGCGACCAGCACCTCATTCACTGCACCCACCGCCACGAATACCCGAGCAACGTGGGCATTGCCATCAAGCAGAGCTGCAACCCGTATTTCTACCAGGTGATGCGCGCGGCGGTGCTGCGCGGGCAGTCGCCCAATAAGTTTGAGGATGCCCGCCTGGGCCTCGGCCAATGGCAGAAAATGGTGAAAACATTCGGCCTGGGCGAGCGGCTGGGGGTCGATATGGGCCACGAAAAGCGCGGCCTCATCCCCTCGCCCGAATTCTACGACAAGCTGCGCGGCTACCACCACTGGAACTTCAAAACGGTGTATTCGCTCAGCATCGGGCAGGGCGAAATCGGCCTCACGGGCCTGCAAATGGCTAATGTGCTGGCCACTATTGCCAACCGGGGCTACTACTACGCGCCGCACTTCGTGCGCAGCATTGGCAGCACCGGGCAGCCGCTGCCGCAGTTTCGCGAGCGCCACTACACGGCCGTCGATACGGCGCTGTTCAAGTACCTCATCCCCGGCATGCAGGCCGTGGTGGATGGGCGCGGTGGCACCGGCGAGTTTGCTAGCCTGGCGCAGTACGGCATCTCGGTGGCCGGCAAAACCGGCACCGTGCAAAACGCCCACGGCCCCGACCACTCCACCTTCGCCGCCTTTGCCCCCGCCAACAACCCCAAAATCGCCATCGCCGTGTTCATCGAAAACTCGGGCTTTGGCGGCACCGCCGCCGCCCCCTGCGCCGGCCTGATGATGGAGCGCTACCTGCGCGGCAAAGTGGCCCCCAACCGCAAGCGCTGGGAAGACTGGATTATGTACGGCGACCTCAATAAGCGCCGCCACTAGCAGTAGCGCGCACGCTGCGAGTCCGCGCGTGGTAGTACCCAAACCGTTACTACGCGCGGACTCGCAGAGTCCACGCTACTGCCCGACCTTTGCGGAAAGTTTTCTGAATGTCCCCTGCTACCCCCCGTTCTTCGCACAGCATTGACTGGCCGCTGCTGTTCCTTTACTTGGTGCTGGTGGGCCTGGGCTGGGTGGCCGTTTACGCGGCCAGCTACTCGCCCGAAGCGCCGGCGCACCCTTTTTCCGCGCTTAGCTTTTCGGAGCTGATGACCTTCAACTGGTTCAAGCAGCTCATCTGGATGGGCACGGCGGTGGTGCTCATTGTGGTGCTGCTAGTGGTTGATTACAAGGCGTATGACACGCTGGCTTACCCCCTGTATGGCGGCATGATAGTGCTGCTGCTGATTACGCTGGTCGTGGCGCGGCCCATCGCGGGCTCGCGCTCGTGGCTGGAGTTTGGGCCGGTGCGCCTGCAACCAGCCGAGTTTGCCAAGTTTACGACGGCGCTGGCGGCCTCACGCTTCATGGCCGGCATCAACCTGCGCAACCAGAACTGGCGCGACCAGGCCGTGCTGGCCGGCCTTACGCTGCTGCCGGTGGCCCTTATTCTGGCCTCTAATGAAACGGGGCAGGCGCTGGTGTTCGGGGCCTTGCTGCTAGCGTATTTCCGCGAGGGCATGTCGCCGATTATTCTGCTGCTGCTGGCGGCCGGCGGCATCATTTTGCTGCTGGCGCTGCTGGTGCCGAAGGTGTGGCTGGTAGGCGGCTTCACGGTGGTGCTGGGAATAGCATTTTTGCTGAACTCGCGGTTGTGGCGGCACCATTTGCCGCTGAGCCTCGGTGCCTGGGTGCTGGTAATCGGGATGGTGTTCGGCGTCGATTTCTTCTTCAATAAAGTGTTGCAGCCCCACCAGCGGCAGCGCATCGAGATGCTCATCAACCCCGGCAAGGACCCGCTGGGCAAGGGCTGGAACGTGACGCAGAGCAAAATCGCGCTCGGCTCGGGCGGCTGGTTTGGCAAAGGCTTCCTCAAAGGCACCCAAACCAAGTTCGACTTCGTGCCCGAGCAGAGCACCGACTTCATCTTCTGCACCGTGGGCGAGGAGTGGGGCTGGGCCGGCTGCTTCGTGGTTATTGGCCTGTACCTCACGCTCTTGTGGCGCATTTTGATAGTAGCTGAGCGCCAGAAATCCGTATTCGGCCGCACCTACGGCTATTGCGCGGCCAGCATTCTGTTCGTGCATTTCACCGTGAACCTGGGCATGACGATGGGCCTGATGCCGGTGGTGGGCATTCCGCTGCCGTTTTTCAGCTACGGCGGCTCGTCGCTGTGGTCGTTCACCATCCTGCTCTTCGCCCTAATGGCCCTCGATGCCCACCGCAAGCAGGACTTGGTGCGGTAGCGGTGAAATGGTGATTTAGTGAGTAAGCTCGTTTTGGGGAAAGTGGTTTAGTATCCATCATTTTACCACTGTTGAGTCGCTTATCTTGGCGGCATGAAAAACATCCTTCTTCTGTGCGCCTGTCTCTGGGCGCTGGCCACGCCGCTGCGCGTCGTAGCGGGGCCGCCCGCCGATATTGTGGTAGTGCGAATTGTGGAAGGCCGCTCCGTTACTGCCATTATTACGCGCGGGGATGGTAAAAGTGAAAAAGTTGAATTTGACCGAGGTGCTTCTGATGAAAATTTAACGCAAAGCAGTGAGGGGTATTACAAGCTTTTCCACCAACTCTATCAGGAAGGATACTCGCTGCAAAGCACGTTCAGCACCTCGAATAATCTTGGTAGCGGCTTCATCACGCTGCTCTTCGTCAAAGCGCCCTAGCTGCTGAAGCCGCAAAGCTGCGCCCGCGCCTAGCTTGCGCCCCTAATGCCGCGCCGCACTATTCCCTACCCCCCTCGCCCCGGCCAAACCTGGCCCAGCGTAGCTGTGGCGGGCCTGCTCACGGCCCTGTGCCTGGCGCTGCCCACCGCCAACGCCACTGGCGATGCCTGGTACTACGCCGCCTGTGCCCGCTGGAGCCAGGAGCTGTGGCAGCCGCATCACTTGCTGTATAATGCCATCGGCTGGCTGTGGCTACGGGTGGTGGGGGCGGCCGGCCCCGCGCCGGCCGGGCTGGCGGCCCTATCATGGTTGCAGGCTTTAAACGCGCTGGCTTACGGCAGCTGCCTGCTGGCGCTGGGCCGACTGCTGCCTTGGGCGGGGGTAGCCCGCGTCGCCGTGCCGGCCTGGCTGCTACTGGTCGGCAGCTGCTTCGGCATGCTGCGCTTCGCCACGGAGAACGAGACGTATATCCAGCCGCTGCTGCTGGCGCTGCTGTCCAGCCTGGCCTGGGCGCAATCCCTTCAAAACGAGAAGCAAGCCTGGCGCTGGCTGCTGCTGGCCGGGCTGCTGGCGGCGCTGGCCTGCCTGGTGCATCAGCTAATGGTGTGGTGGTGGCTGGGGCTGCTGCTGGGGCTGCGGCCCTGGCGCGGCCGGCCCGCGCTGGCCGCGGCGGCCTGCTACGCGGTGCCGGCGCTGCTGGTGCCGCTGGCCTACGCGTGGGCCGCGCCGGGGGGGGTAGGGGGAGTGGTGCGCTTCGCTCTGCACGACTACCTCACCGGTAATGCGCGAGTTGAGCTGGGCGGTAAAAGTCTGCTGCTCACGGCTATCAGCCTGGTGCGAACGGTGGTGCAGGTGCATGGCAATATGCTGCCGCTGCTGCGCCATTGGCCGCTCTTGCTGGGCGGCATCGGCATAATCAGCCTGGCGCTGGGCACGTATGGCGCGCTCGGCGCTCGAGCTACGTGGCGCAAGCCTACCCGCGAACCTGCGCCGATTCCGCCCCCTATCCCCCCCTTACTCACTCAATCACTTGCTCACTCAATCCCTCAATCACTTCGCCGGACGCACGCGCTCATTGGGGCACTGCACCTGGGCTTTGCGGCGCAGGCGGCCGGTAATGCGGAGTTTATGGTGATGCTGCCCGCGCTGGCGGCGGTGGCGCTGGCCGGCGGCTGGCTGGTGGCCTGGCCGCCGCGCCGGGTGGCGGCCGCAGGCGTGGCGCTGCTGAGTTGGAACCTAGCCTTCGGGCTGCTGCCGGCGCACCGGCTCGACTACACCGGCACCGGGCCGGCGCTGCGGGCGCGGGTGCTGGGCCAGCCCGGCGCGTGGTTTTTGCTGCGCGACCCCAATCTGCTGCGCAACCAACTTCAGTATTATACCGGCCAGCCCGACGCGGCCCCGCGCATCATGGGCCTGGCGCGGCCCGATACGGCAGCTTTCCATCAGTGGCTCGTGGCTCGCCTGGCGGCCGGCGACACCGTTTATACCGATGCGCTGGGCGGCTACCGGCCTTTTGACCGCGCTCAGCTCACGCAAGGCGACGCGGCGGCCCGGCTGCTGGCCGGGTTTTCGGCCGCGCGGGTCGATTCTTTTCCCACCTTTTTTGGCCCGTGCTACCTCACGCGGCTGGGCTCGGTGGGGGTAGCAAATGCCCTCATTAGCCAGCCCAGGCTCAGGGCCAGCGCCGCCGTGAAGGCCGGGGCCAGCAGGTAGCCCATGCGCGCCAGGTCGCCCGAGAGCAGCATGTGCACCGCTACCACCACCAGCAACGTGGCTTCGGGCCAGCCTAGCACCGGGGCCAGCGCCCGCCGCCCCGCCGACCGCGCCAGGGCCGCCAGCACCGGCAGCCAGAACAACCCGAAAATACTGAACAGCTCAAATACGCCTTTCGCCGAAAAGCCCCGCCGCAACGAATACGTAATGTTTTCGAGGTGCGAAAAAGCGTTCTGCACGCTCGCCAACGCGGGCGCGCCGGCCGCTTTATCCACCCACAGGTGCACCGCCGCCAGGGCCGCCACGCCCAGCGCCAGCGCCGCCGCCTGCCCGCGCCAGCCCAGCGCCCGCCGCCCAAACCACCCTAGCCAGGGCAGCAAAAACACGAACGATTCCTTGGCCAGCGGCCCCAGCAGCAGCGCCACCACCACCGCCCAGCCCGCACCAGGGCCGCGCCGCCCGGCATAGTAGCCCAGCCCAAACACCAGCAGATACAGGCTATCGGTGAGGGGCAGGCCCGCCGTGTAGCCCGCCCAGCGGCTGCTGAGCACCGCCAGCAGCGCCACGCTCGCCGCGCCTTCGCCCGCGCCCGCCAGCCGCGCGCCCCGGTAGAAGCAGGCCCCCGCCGCACTCAGCAGCAGGCAGTTGATTAAATAAAAAGCCAGCCGGAGCGGCCACTCGCCGGCCGGCCGGGGCGGGCCGTTGGGAGTGCCGAGCCTGGCCAGGGGCCGGGCCAGCGCGCCGGCCGCCAGGGGCACCAGCACGCGGTAGCGCCGCGTCACGCTCACGCTATCGAAGCGGCCGCTGGCCAGGCGCAAGTAGCTGCGCGTGTCAAGCGAGTGCGAAAAATCATAGTGCCGGTACATGGGGAAGGCCGCGTTGAGCAGCACGCCCAACGCCAGCGCCCAAGGTAGCAGCCAGCTTCTGCACGTATCAAGTATCATTCAACAATTATCAGTTGCTGTTACGCAACGGGGAGTAGCGCGAACTTTGTAGTTCGCGTCCCCGCGCCGTTAAAGCCAGTAGAACGGCGCGGGGACGCGAACTACAAAGTTCGCGCTACTGCCCGTTGCCATCTCGAATAAGGTAGTGCGTAACAGCAAGTATCAGGTAGCCGGCGTGGCCGATGCGATACTTTCCTTCCGCGCGCTAGCTGCCGGCAAACTTGCGTTCCAGCAGCTTGAGTAGCTTGCCCATGTGCTCCTCCTTGCGGCTCCAGTCGTAGCGCGGGGCCAACTCCTGCTGCACGTAGGCCAGGGCCGCGCCGGCATCGGGCAGCGTGTCTAGGTGCTGAATGGCGGCGTGGTATTCCATATTCTCCCCGTTAAATAGCTCATTAATAAAGCTAAAGCGCTGGTTGATGGAGATGGCTTCACGCAGGCTGCCCACCTTGGGCGCGCCGCGCTCGACCAGCGACGTGGCCGGGCCGTGGGCCGCGTCGCGCAGCGTGTCGGCCAGGTGCGGCGTGGCTGGCTGAGTGGCTTTCAGCTTCTCATACAGCGGGGCTTCGGCCGGCGGCGGGGGGGTAGGGGCCGCGGCGGGCTCGGCCATCACCGGCGGCAGCGGCCGGGCGGGGGCCGGGGCTGGCTCGGCCACTACCGGCGCGGCTGGTTTGGACGGCGCGGGGGCGGCCGGCGCGGTCGCCGGAGTAGCTGCCGGCGCGACGGGAGCCGCCGCCTGAGCTGGCGCGGGCGGACTGGCTGGCGTGGCCGGCTTGGCCGGGCCATCATCCCAAAGGTCGGCTTCGGTGAGCGGTAGCAAGGCGCTGAACTCGCTCACGAGTGGCGGCAGGGCGGGCAATTCTTTGGCGTGCGCAGCCTGGTAAAGGTCAAAGCTTTGGCGCAAAAACTCGCGGCTCAGCGGGGCGCTGCCGGTGGGCAGGCTATTCACGAAGCCCTCAAAAAAAGGCTTGGCTTGGTCGAAGTAGCGCAGGTGGTCGCGCAGGGCGGCCAGCGGCACGTTATCGTCGGCTTCGGCCGGGTTGGGGGGGGGTAGGAGCAGGCGCTCGAAGGCCGTGGCGGGGGCGGTGGACAGCACCAGCGTGTTGGCCACGGCCTGGGCCAGCAGCGGCTCCAGGGCCGCCCGGTCGAGGCGAATGTGGCGCGAGAGCACGTTCATAAACTGCCCTAACGCGGCGCGCACCGGCGTGGCTTCGAAGTCGAAGAACGGGCTGCGCAACTGGCTGGCTTCCTGCTGCCAGCGGCCCAGCAGCTGCCGCAGCACCAGCAGGTTGACCTGCCGCACGGGCGTGAAGGTGAGCAGCGCCGGGCCATCGAGGGTAGCCTCGGGCTGGGGGCCAAAAAACTGCTGGCTGAGCCGGCTGGCCAGCCGGCGGCCGTATTGCTCGCACTTGGCGAGGCTATATTTGTCGGGCATAGCGTGGGCCGGCCGGTGGGCCGGTTTCGTGCGCCAAGTTAGCCACAAAATGCCCCTACTGACTATTGCGGGCCTGCCCGGTCCTCCGCTCGACGTGCCCGCCGGCCGCACCGTGCTGGCCGCTATCCATGCGGCCGGTCACGACTGGTGGCACGCCTGCGGGGCCAAGGGCCGCTGCACCACCTGCCGGGTGCGGGTGCTGGCCGGCGCCGAATTCCTTACCCCCCCCACCGTGCCCGAGCTGCGCTACCGCGCCGCCGGCCGCCTCGAGGAGGCTGAGCGCCTGGCCTGCCAGGCGAGGGTTAGTTGAGAGTTAAAAGTTAAGAGGTAAGAGTTATGAGGTCGGCTGGCTAGGCCGGGTATCGGCGGGCGGTGCCGTACTTTGTAGGGAGTGCCGGAGCCAGAAGTTGACTGCTAAATTGCCACAGCGCTTAGCAGCCAACTCTTAACTCCTAACTCTTAACTCTTAACTCTTAACTCTTAACTCAACTTGTTCACCGAGCCCCGCCGCCTGTCCGATTTTCCGCGTCACCGGGGCTGGCTGGAAGTCGTGTGCGGCTCCATGTTTTCGGGTAAAACCGAGGAGCTGATTCGCCGCCTCACCCGCGCCCGCATTGCGCGGCAGCGGGTCGAGATTTTCAAGCCCGCCCTTGACACCCGCTACCACGCCCAGGATGTGGTGAGCCACAACCAGAATAGTATCCGCTCCACGCCCGTGCAGTCGCCGGCCGAAATCCTGCTGCTGGCCGGCGGCAGCACCGACGTGGTGGGCATCGACGAGGCGCAGTTCTTCGACGAAAGCCTGGTAGAAGTGTGCAAGCAGCTGGCCGACAGCGGCATTCGCGTCATCGTGGCGGGCCTGGATATGGACTACCGCGGCCGGCCGTTTGGGCCTATGCCGGCGCTGCTGGCCACCGCCGAGTTCGTGACCAAGGTGCATGCCGTGTGCGTGTGCTGCGGCGAGCTGGCCGCGTATTCCTACCGCATTGCGGCCAGCGAAAAACAGGTGCTGCTGGGCGAAACCGACAGCTACGAAGCCCGCTGCCGCCCCTGCTTCCTGGCCGGGCCCGCCGCCAAGAGCTGGCACGATGAGCACGTAGCCACCAACCGCGCCCAACAATGAGAAGGGCTCGCTCACCGTTGAGCCTCACGCGCTTCTCATTATTCACTGCTAACTAACTTCTTATGCCCCGTTTTTCCGCCTGGTTTTTAGTAGTGGCACTGTTGACCGCCGTGCGGGCCTGGGGCCAGGGCGCGGCCTACGGCGACTGGGAGCTGCACCTGCCCGCCCGCCGCCCGCAGGGCCTGGCCGAGGCCGGCAACCGCCTCTACGTGCGGGCCGAGTCGTCGTTTTATTTCTACGATAAAAGTCTTAACAGTACGCAATTATTGTCGCGCCGCGATGGCCTCAGCGATGTGGGCGTGGCGGCCCTGGCCTTCGACTCAGCTTCGGCGCAGCTGGTGATTGTGTACAACAACGGCAATATCGACCTGCTGGGCGCTAATGGCTCGGTGCGCAACATCACCGACCTGCTGCGCAAGGAAAGCCAGACCGCCAAAACCATCTACCAGGTGCAGGTCTATAACGGACTGGCCTACATCGGCACCACCCTGGGCGTGGTGGTGCTCGACCTGGCCAAACACGAAGTGCGCGACACGTACAGCGCCATTGGGCCGGGCGGCCAAACGATTACGTCCTACGCCACGGTGGTGCTGCACGATACCATCTATGCCGCCACGTCGGTGGGGATTCTGCGTGGCCGCGTCAACCCGACCGTGAACCTGCTCGATTACCGCAGCTGGACGGCAGAAGTGCCGTTTAGCGTCAATACTAACGTAGTTTATTCTCATCCAGTGCAGCTGACAGCTTACCGGGGGCACCTGGTAATGGCGGCTTGGTTTCGGGGAATCGATTACCTGGCGGGGGTAGGGCCGGCCCGCGCGTGGCACTATTCGCCAAATAGCTATGGTGACGTGGCCTTGCGGCTGCACGTAAGCACGGGGCAGCTGCTGGTCTCGTTTAAGAACAGTCCGCTCCGGCGCTTCGACGCGGCCACCGGCTACGTGGTGGACGTGCTGCCGGCAACGGCCGTGGGCACTGACGTGAGAGATGCCGCGCGCGACACCGATGGCACCTACTACGTGGCCAGCTACGATAAAGGCCTGTTGCGCTTCGCCCCCGGCACCACCACGGCCCCCGAAGTTATCCTCCCCAACGCGCCCGAAACTATTTTTTCCTATGGTCTGCTAGCCAACGCAGCTAATAACACCGTGGATGTATTCAGCGGGGGCTATTCGGGCGACAGCGGGTTGCCGAATACGGGGGTTATTAAACCGGCGAGTGAAAACGGCTTTTATGAATATAAGAACCAGCAGTGGACTAATTATACGCCTACTGCCTACCCCTCGCCCACCGACTACCCTAACCTGCTTGACCTCTCGCACGGCACTCGCACGCTCGATGGCACGCTCTACATTGCCAGCTACGGCAATGGCTTGCTCGAATGGAAGGGGGTAGGGCAGTTTCGGCAGTTTACCTACAACACTCCCGGCTCGCCGCTCCGCAGCAGTCTGCCCACAACGGACCCTAACTACCCCAACTTCGTGCGCGTCACTGACGTGGCCGCCGACCCCGGCAGCAACCGCGTGTGGGTCGTGAATCGCCACCAAATGGCCGGCGTGCCGGGCCTGTTCCGCTTCCGGCCCGCCAACGCCACCTGGCTGGTCGTGCCGGCGTTCACTGGCTTCGAAAACCTCGACCGCGTGACGGTCGATAACTTCGGCAACCCTTGGGCCACGCGGTCGCGGGCGCAGGGGGTAGGCGGCCTGGTAGCCTATGACACGACCAGCCAGAAGCCGTTTTATTTTAATGCCACCGGTCCCGATGATAAAACCGGCTTGCCTAGCAATTCGCTCTATGCCGTGGTGCGCGACCGCAACGGGGCCATTTGGGTGGGCACGGCGACGGGAGTAGCCGTTTACAACGACCCTAGCCAGCTGGTGAGCGCGGCGGCGGCGGGCACCGCGCCCCCCGATTTCAACCGGCCCTTCGCCCAGAGCGGCAGCGGCTTGTATCCGACGCTCTACAGCGAAACCGTGCGCTGCATCGCCATCGACGGGGCCAACCGCAAGTGGTTTGGCACGCCCAATGGCCTGTGGCTCTTCAACGAAGCCGCCACCGAGGCGTTGCTGCACTTCACCACCGCCAACAGCCCGCTGCCCAGCAACAGCATCGTGGACGTGGCCGTGAACGATAAAACCGGCGAAGTCTTCGTGGCCACCGATGCCGGCGTGGTTAGCTACCAGGGCTCGGCCAGCGTCACGGACGGCGCGCCGAGCTGCGCCCAGGTATCGCCCAACCCGGTGCGGCCCGAGTTTGCGGGCACCGTGGGCATCAGCGGCGTGGCCAACAACGCCCAGGTGCGCATCACCGACATCGCGGGCCACCTCGTGTACAGCACTCACGCCGCCGGCGGCACCGTCACCTGGAACCTCGCCGACACCGCCGGCCGCCGCGTGCGCTCGGGCGTATATCTGGTGCTCACCTCCGACGCCAACGGCAAAAATACCTGCGTGAGCAAAGTGGCGGTGCTTAGCAACTGAGGAGGAGCTGCAACGTTTGTCATTGCGAGCAAAGCGAAGCAATCGCACCCGAACGACACCCGTGCCAGTCGTTCGTTCATCGTTCTGATGCGATTGCTTCGCTTTGCTCGCAATGACAAACGTTGCAGTTCCTCACCTACCAAGCCATGCTAATCAAAACCCGCGGCATCGTCCTGAGCTACCTCAAATACCGCGAAAGCAGCATCATCACCCGCGTTTATACCGAGCAGCGCGGCGTGCAGAGCTACCTCGTCAACGGCGTGCGGCGGGCCAAGCCGCCGGGGCGCATCGCGCTGTTTCAGCCCCTCACCTTGCTAGAGCTGGTGGCCTACGTGCCGCGGCAGGGGGGTAGCCTCACCCGGCTGGCCGAGTTTCGTTGCGCCGAGCCATACCGGTCCCTACCCTACGAGATGCGCAAAAGCAGTGTGGCGCTTTTCCTGAGCGAGGTGCTGAGCAAGTCGGTGCGCGAGGAAGAAGAAAACCCGGCCCTGTTCCGCTTCTTGCACGATTCCATCCTGACCTTCGACCAGCAGGACGTGGGCGTGGAAAACTTCGCGCTACTATTCTTACTGCATCTGGCTGGCTACCTGGGCTTTGGTGCTCAAACCGGGGCCGAAATCACCGACCAGGTGGCAATGGCCGGGGCCGCGCCCACCGGCAGCGGCTTCAGCAGCGGCCCGGCCACGCTGCGCCTGCGCGAGTTCGAGCACTATTTCGATGAGCTGCTGCGCACCTCCGCCAGCAATTCTATCCCCAACGGCCAAGTGCGCCGCGAGCTGCTGGCCGTGCTCATCCGCTACTACCAGCTCCACATCGAGGGCCTGGGCGAAATAAAATCCCTCGAAATCCTGAGCGACGTGCTGGGTGGGTAAAATGGGTAATAAGTAATGGGAGTAGTGTCTTTCAAAAATATATAAAGGCACTACTCCCATTGCCTATTACTCATTTCACTCCCACCAGTTCCACATCAAACCGCAACGGCGCGTTGGGCGGAATGTCGCCGCCCGCGCCGCGCTCGCCGTAGGCCAGCGGCGACGGGATGAGCAGCATTGCCTTGCTGCCCTTGGGTAGGGCCGCGATGCCCTGGTCCCAGCCCTTAATTACCTGGCCCGCACCGAGCAGAAAGTCAAACGGCGTGCCGCCGTGCTTGGCCGACGAGTCAAACTCTTGGCCGGTGGCCAGCACCGTGCCGCGGTACGTCACGCTCACTGTCTGGCCCTTTTTGGGGGGTAGGCCCTTGCCGCGCGTCGTAATCACGTACCAGGTGCCGCCGGGCGTTTTCTTGGCTCTGGCCGTCAGCTTATTCTTTTTAAGATAGGCCTGAATGGCAACGTCATCCTTCACCAGCTGCTTGGCGGCGTGGGCTTTAACCAGGCGCTCCTGCTCGGCTATCAGCGCCTGCTGCTTGGCCTGCATCTGCTCAGGCGTGAGCAATGCCTTGGCCACTATTGTCACGCGCAGGGCATTGCCCGCCCGCTGAATAAACGGTGGCACCGGCTGCCGCAGCGACTTGGCAAACACCGTGTCGGCGTTGAAGCGGAAGATGGCGCTGTCGCCGGGCAGCACCTGGCTCACGGCCTCTTCGATGCTGCCTTTGGGCAGGGTAGGGCCCAGCGGGACGGGCACCGGCTCGGGCCGCATCTGGCGCGTATCCATCAGCACCGAGTCGCGGTCGGTGCGGTACTGAATGTACACCAGCAGCACCTGGCCCACGCGGCTGGCGTAGGGCGCGTCGCCGGCTGGGGCCAGGGGCCGGGGCGCGTAGTGCCCCGCCGCATCGCGCCGAAACAGCTTATACTCCGTGCCGCTGGGGCTGCGCTCGAAGCCGGGGGTAGGGGCGGCCTGCGCCCACAGGCGAGCCGGGCTGGCCAGGGCCGCCAGCAGCATAAAAGTCAGAAAGTACTTCATAATAAGTAAGGCGTGGCCTTATAGAAGCTGTTTAGGGAATAAGAAAAAGTCGTTAAAACGTCATTCCGAGCTTGCCGAGGAATCTCGCTCGTGTCGTGGAACGAAGCCTGAACAATGCGAGCGAGATTCCTCGGCAAGCTCGGAATGACGTTCTAATGACTTTTTCTTATTCCCTGAACAGACTCCTGAAAATAAAACCGCCACACCAAAGCGGTGTGGCGGAATATATAGTATTTTAAATAATTAAGTCGGCTAGCGGCCGGCCGGAGGGGCCATCGAGGTGGGGCCGCCGGCTGGCGTGTCCTGCACATTCGTTAGCTCCACGTCGAAGCGCAGGGGCGAGTTGGCCGGGATGGCGGGCGGCGAGCCCTGCTTGCCATAGGCCAGCGACGAGGGGATAAGGATAGTCGCCTTGCTGCCCTTGTTGAGTTGTTGCAAAGCATCGTCCCAGCCCGGAATCACCTGGCCGCGGCCCAGCGCGAATGAGAATGGCTGGCCACCGTGCTTGGCGCTGGAGTCAAACTCCTTGCCGTCGAGCAATGCACCGCGGTATTGCACGGTCACCATCTGGCCAGGCTTGGCATTGGGGCCGGTGCCAGCTTGCGTGGTAATAACGTACACGCCGCTCGGGGTTTTCTTGGCGTTGGTGAGGTTGTTCTTCTTCAGGTAGTCCTGGAGAATCACCTCGTCGGCCTTGTCCTGAGTGGCGGCGTAAGTGCGCATCTGCTTCTGCTGCTCGGCCATCATCTTCTGCTGGTCAGCCATGGCTTCGGCCATTGCCGCCTCGCGGGGCTGCAAGGCTACGGCCTTCACGGTCAGCAGGATAAAGTTGCCTTTCTTCTTGAGGTAGGCGGGGGCCAACTGGTGCGCATTGCGCTTATACAGCGTATCGGCGTTGAAGCGGAACACGCCGCTGTCGCCGGGCTGAAGCAGCGAGAACGCCTCGGGCTCGGCGCCCAGCTGCTTGGCCGTCAGGGCTTCCAGCGGAATGCGCACCGGAATCCCGAACTGCCGCTCACGCGACTTCATCATCACCGAGTCGCCCGACGTGCGGTACTCGATGTGGGCCGACATCACCTTGCCTACCCGGTCTTTGTAGCCGGGGTCTTCGCCGCCCGTCACCTCGCGCGGCTCGTACTTGCCGTTCACGTCTTTGTAAATCTTGTACTCCATGCCCGACTTGGTTTTGGCAAAGTCGCCTCCACCTTTATTGCACGACGACAGGAAGGAAGCTACGCTGAGCACGCTGGCCGCCAGGGCCAGCTGCCGGGCCGCGCGGGGCCGGAAGGAAAACTGCATGAAAACAGAAAGTTGGAATAAAGACGAATTTGGCCCCAAAGTTAGGCCACGGGCGGCGCAACCGCCACGGGCGCGGCGGACGTGCTCACGAGCTGCGCCTGATACTGCGGCAACACGCTCAGAAAGCGCGCCACGGTGGCATCCAGCGGCTCGTTGCTGATGCCGCCCGACGCGTTATGGTGCCCGCCTCCCTGAAAGTGGTCGCGCGAAAAGTCGCTTACCGAAAAATCGCCCACCGAGCGGAAGGAAATTTTCACCGCCGAGCCCCGGTCAATGAAAACCGCCGCCAGCACGATGCCCTCAATGCTGAGCGCGTAGTTGACCAGCCCTTCGGTATCCCCGGTTTTGCTCTCGTATTCACGCAATTCCTGCTGCGTCACGGCGATATAGGCGGTGTTGAACTCGCGGTTTACCACCAGTTTATCCTTCAGGATGTAGCCCAGAAAGCGCAGCCGGATTTCGGAGTGCGAGTCGTAGATGCGGCGGTGTACCGAGGCCAAATCAATATTGGCGCTCAGCAACTCCGCGATGATGAGGTGCACGTTGCGCGAGGTGCTGGGGTGCCGAAACGAGCCCGTATCGGTCATAATGCCCGCGTAGAGCGCCTCGCCCATGCCCTGGTCAATAAGGTCCTGGTCGCCCAAGGCCCGGATAATCTCAAAAATCAGCTCGGCCGTGGCCGCCGCCTTGGGGTCCGAAAAGCTGACATCGGCAAAGTCCTCGGGCCGCTGGTGGTGGTCGATGAGCACTTTGGTGCCCGGCGCCCGGCGCACGTACTCGCCCAGCTCGTTGATGCGGCCCAGGCAGTTGAAGTCGAGGCAAAATAGCAGCTCGGCCCGGTTCACCAGGTCGCGCACCTGCCGGTCGTTCTGGCGCGGGTCATAAATAACTACCTCGTCATTGCCCTGCATCCAGTTGAGGAAGGCGGGGTAGTCGGAAGGCGTTACGACGGTCACGGAATGCCCTTTTTTCTTCAGGTACGTGGCCCAGGCCAGCGACGAGCCCAGCGCGTCGGCGTCGGGCTTGTGGTGCGTGGTGATAAAAATCTGCCGGGGCTGGGCCAGCAGATTCTGCAACTCGGATACGGAAGGAAACATCGACAACGTGAATGACCTACGAATGCACTTGAAAAAGCGCCCGGCAATTGGCTTAGCGCAAATTGGCCGACAAAGGTCGGCATGAATTGGCAATCAACAATCAACTCCCCCGCGTTGGTTCGGTCCGAAGGGGGTAGGGCCACCGCCCGCCTTACTCGCCGCCCGCCCTACCTTTGCCTCACCAATCCCATAATTTTTTTAAGACAAAACAGCATGGCAACCAATCGCACCTTCACCATGATTAAGCCCGACGCCGTGGCTGACCAGCACATCGGCGGCATCCTGAGCATGATGGAACAGGGCGGCTTCCGCATCGTGGAGCTTCAGAAAGTAACCCTCACGCCCGAGCGCGCCGGCCAGTTCTACGCCGTGCATAAGGAGCGTCCTTTCTATAACGACCTCGTGAAATACATGTCGAGCGGCCCCATCGTGGCGGCCATCCTCGAAAAAGACAACGCTGTAGCCGACTTCCGCACCCTCATCGGTGCCACCAACCCGGCCAACGCCGAGGCCGGCACCATCCGCAAGAAGTACGCGAAAAGCATCGAAGCCAACGCCGTGCATGGCTCCGACTCGGACGAGAACGCCCAAATCGAAGGCGAGTTCTTCTTCAAGAAGTAATTGGTAAGTAGCTCGGACTACAAAGTCCGAGCTACTCGTCGCCTTGAAACCAAAAAACCCGCTCTGCACAATGCAGAGCGGCTTTTTATTTATACCCAAAGGAGACTTTTTTTGTGCTAATCTTGTATTGCCGAGCTTAGCTGGCACGCCCAAAACCAATGCGGCCCGGCCCTTTGGGCTCGCTCACGAAGGTAGCATCTTCACGGTTATAGATGTCAGCCAGCGTCATAGCTTCGGTCACGGGAACGGTTTGGCCCAGCGCGGTGGCCAGCGCCTGGGCTTTATCCTGCGCCAGCGGCTCGAAGGCGTAGGAGGCAATGAGCCGGCCTTTGCGCAGCAGCGCTTTGTCGATGCGCGTCAGGTCGGCGTTGAAGGTACAAATAATCTGAATGTGAAAGCCATCCGACAGTAGCCCATCGCTGAGGTTCAGTAGGTTGCTCACTGCGTTGCTACCCGTGGCGTCGCGCTTGGTGAGCAGCTCTTCGGCATCCTCGATGAGCAGGATGGAGTTGGTATTGTCGTGCAGCAGGTTGATAAACTCGGGGTCGGCGATGCGCAGCGCCAGGTTGGGCGGAATGAACAGCTTGGGCTTATCAGTGAGGCCGCACAGGTGACGGATGTAGCTGGTTTTACCGGTGCCGGGCGGGCCGTGCAGAATCACCAGGCCCTTATCATCCGGCTTTCGCAGGCGCTTCACGATGGCCTCGTGCACCGGCAGCAGGTCGTCGTTGTAATTGGTGGCGAGGTCCATCGCCGGAATTTTGAGGGGTAGGGGCGAGAAATCCAGGTCGCTACCCATTAGCCGTAGCACCTGAATGCGCTGGCGCTCCGCCTCCCCGTTTTCCAGCTGCGCGACCAATGCCGCCCGTAGCTGGGCCAGCACGGTGGCATCGGTGTTGGGCGAATAATACAGCGTAGCACCTTGGTCGCCGTAGCTTCCGCCTATGCTGAAGGAAAGCAGCGTGCGCGGCGCGGGCGATAGCGCGTAAAACTGCCATTCCGGTGTTTTATCCGTTTCCTCAATAAATATGGACTGATAAACTGTTATCTGGTTAATATCGTAGGTTTCGCTCAGGATGGTAAGCACTGTTTTACGGGCTTCGGCCGTTGCCAGCTGGTAGATTTCGCGCCGTGGCAGCTCGCCAAACATCGCGTAAAACCAACTGGTGGGCTGAAAGGCACCCTGCGGACTGAAACTCTCAGACAGGTCGGGGTTGGCCGCCAGGGGCGGGGTAGGCGTCATAACTAAGGGATAATCGGACATTAAGCCGCAAATACCGGCTCCGAATATTCAGTATTCTTGGCCAGCTGCGGCTCGTGCTTGTGCTTGAAAATGAATATGAACAATACAGCAATCACCAGCGCGTAGGCCGCGAAGGCCAGCCAGATGCCGTGCCAGTCCTTGTTGCCGCCGGCGTCGGTGAAGTAATTCTGGATAACGAGGCCGCTTATCGAGCTGCCCAGCACCGCGCCAAAGCCGTTGGTCATCATCATAAACAGGCCCTGGGCGCTGGCCCGAATGCTGGGCTGGGTCTGGGTTTCGACAAACAGCGAGCCCGAAATATTGAAGAAGTCGAAGGCCATGCCATACACGATGCACGACATAATAATCATCCAGAGGCCGCCGCCGGGGTTGCCGTAGGCCAGCAGCCCAAAGCGCAACACCCAGGCCACCATGCTAAACAGCATGACTTGCTTGATGCCAAAGCGCCGCAGAAAGAACGGAATAGCCAAGATAAACAGCGTTTCCGAAATCTGCGAAATCGACATAATAAAGGCCGGGTGCCGCACCGTGAGCGTGTCGCGGTAGGCCGGCACTTTGTCGAAATCGTGCAAAAAGGTGTCGCCGTAGGCGTTGGTGAGCTGCAAGGCCGCGCCCAGCAGCAGCGCAAAGGCGAAAAAGGTGGCCAGCTTGCGGTCGCGCAGCAGCGCAAACGACTTGAGGCCCAGCGCATCAACCAGCGAGCGGCTCGACGTGCCCTTGGCGGGCGGCGGGCACTTGGGCAAAGTGAAGGCATAGAAGCCCAGCAGCAGCGCGGCCCCGGCGGCTACGTAAAACTGGCTGGCCGACTTCTCGAAGCCCAGAAACGTGACGGCCCACATGGCCGCAATGAAGCCGACCGTGCCCCACACCCGAATGGGGGGGTAGTCCTTCACCACGTCCAGGCCCTGGCTTTTAAGGGCCGAATACGACACGGCGATGGATAGCGACAGCGTGGGCATGTAAAAAATCATATTCAGCAGGATGACCCAGAAGAACACGCCGGGGTCCGTTACGAACGGAATGGTGCACAGCGTGATACCACCCAGCAGGTGCAGCACGCCGTAGAGCTTCTCGGCATTCACCCACTTATCGGCCACAATGCCCATGAGCGAGGGCATGAAAATGGAGGCTATGCCCATCGTGGAAAAGATGGCCCCAAACTGCGAGCCCGACCAGTGCTTGGTCTGAAACCAGTACGCGCCAATCGTAATCAGCCAGGCGCCCCAGATGAAAAACTGGAGGAAGCTCAGAAAAGTAAGTCGCAGCTTGATGCTCATGCAGAAACAGAATAAAACGGGAGTGGGTGGGATAAAAGGTCAGGAGCAGGTTTAGCCGCTAAAGATACACGTCCGCCCCGCCATAAAACGAAGAAGCCCGCCTGCACGGGGCAGACGGGCTTTTCAACAGGCTAATAGTAGCAGCGGGCCTTACTTGGCCGCCGCGTAGTTTTTGTTTACCTGGTCCCAGTTGATGAGGTTGAAAAAGGCCGCTACGTAGTCGGGGCGCTTGTTCTGGTACTTGAGGTAGTAGGCGTGCTCCCACACGTCGAGGCCCAGAATGGGGAAGCCTTTGCAGCCGGCATCGGGCATCAGCGGGTTGTCCTGGTTGGGCGTCGAGCAGATGGTTACCGAGCCGTCGGCCTGCTTGCACAGCCACGCCCAGCCCGAGCCAAAGCGCGTGGTAGCAGCCTTACTGAATTCGGTTTTGAAGTTATCGTAGCTGCCAAAAGCCTTGGTGATGGCATCGCCGACGGCACCGGTGGGCTGGCCGCCGCCGTTGGCGCTCAGGATGGTCCACCACAGCGAGTGGTTCCAGTGGCCGCCGCCGTTGTTGCGCACGGCGGGGGTAGCCGAGGCAATGTTGTGCATGATTTCCTCCAGGCTCTGGTTCTCCATAGGCGTGCCCGCAATGGCCGCGTTGAGGTTAGTCACGTAGGCCTGGTGGTGCTTGGTATGGTGAATTTCCATCGTCTGCGCGTCAAACGTAGGTTCGAGGGCGTCGTAGGAATACGGCAGCTTGGGCAGTTCAAAAGCCATGATGCGGGTGTTTTAAGTGAAAAAGATGAATGTTAGTACTATAACCCCCAACTAGCCGCCGAGGTTGTGTGCGGCAAGCTTTAGCTTGCCGTGAGTAGCGTAGGGTAAGCTTTAACTTGCTGTGGGAGAAAAGTTGCCAGCCGGCCAATGCTAAAACGGCAAGCTAAAGCTTACCGCACATTCCCCGGCAGGCTAAAGCCTACCCTACGCTGCCTCCCCGCTTATCCTGAAAAAAAGCCTGCATGAGCGCCGTGCACGCATCGGCGCACACGCCCGCCCGCACTTTGGTGCGCGGGTGCAACAGCCCCAGGCTATGGCGCTGGTAGCCGGTTTTGGGTTCGGCCGCGCCAAACACTACCCCCCCCAACTGGGCCCAGGCGCTGGCACCGGCGCACATCACGCAGGGCTCCACGGTCACGTAGAGCGTGCAGTGAGTCAAGTACTTATTGCCCAAATAATTGGCGGCGGCCGTGAGGGCCAACATTTCGGCGTGGGCCGTCACGTCGCGCAGCTGCTCGGTCTGGTTGTAGCCCCTCCCGATTATCACCCCATCCAGCACCACCACCGCTCCAATCGGGATTTCGCCCGCTGCCCGTGCCCGCCGCGCCTCCGCCAGCGCCTGGCGCATGAAGTACTCGTCGGTGAGTAGGGGGGGGGTAGGAACGTTTGTCATTGCGAGCGCAACGAAGTGGAGCGCGGCAATCTCTCCTTCACGTAAGAGTTACCATCCCAGCGAGTAGGAAAGATTGCCGCGCTCCACTTCGTTGCGCTCGCAATGACAAATGATTTATACTGATTTCACTTCAAATTAATATCGCCCAGCGCGGCCTGGGCCACCGGGCGCCACTGCGCCTGCTCCTCGGCCGGGGCCGAAAAGGAGAAAATATACAGCTGCTCGCCTTGCACGGCATACTCAATATACTCGTACTTGCGCACGGGTGCCAGCGCCCCGGCCGAGCGGCGGCTATCGCTGAGCGTGGAAACGAATTCCAGCGCCACGAACTCGCGGCCATTCACCTTGCGCACTTCCTGGGTCAAAAACTCCACCTTCGTGTAAAGACGCTGCACGCTGGCTTTATACATGGGCAGCAGGATGTTATAATCGGGCCCAAACGTGGTAGGCCGCGCCGATACACTGTAATCGACCCGCCCGCTGGGGTTGCTGAACACGGCCAGCGGCTTGCGTGGCGACGGAAACTTGGCCGCAATGGCGGCGTCGGGCAGCGGCGCAAAGCCCTGCGGCACCGCCACCGACAAGCCGGGCACCAGCTTCACCGTCGTCAACTTGGGCCTGGGGCCAAAGCTGGTGAGGGCAAGCACGGCGAGAAGGGGTAGGGTTTTCATAAGCAGGGCAAAAATAGGGGGTAGAAACCGGGTAGCGATAATCGGTAAAAACATCAGAACGTCATGCTCATCTGGCGTCCGCTTGCCGAAGCATCTCGCTCGCGCCGCTGGGGTTAGTAATCCAATGGTGCGAACGAGATGCTTCGGCAAGCGGACGCCAGATGAGCATGACGTTCTTTATTACCTTAAAAAAACAAGAAGATATCTAGCGGCGCACCACCGTGGGGTACTTAATACGCACCTTCTTCCAATACACGTAGTTGCCAGTTTTGGCCTCCACCAGGTAGGTGCCGGCCTGGATGTGGCCCAGGTCCACGGGCTCGCCGGTATTGCTCTGCGGGTCCAGCTCCTGCTGGTACACCACCTTGTTTTTGTAGTCCGTCATCACCAGCGTGCCAGGCTTGGTAAACTGCTGCGTGAAGCTGAGCATCACATTATTAGAATTGGGCCGGGGAAAAATATCGATGCCCGACAGCGTTTCCACGCGCTTGATGGGGCCGTCGAGCGTCACGGCCGGCACTTCGCCCTTGCTCTTGATTTCGGTGCCGCCGTCGTACTTGTTTTTGGTCTTGACTTTGGTTTGGGCCTGGGCCGCGCCGGCCGTGAGCAAAGCGGCCGCCAGGGCCAGTGCAGAGAGGAATTTCATGGTCGAAAAGAAGAAAAAACGGGACAAAAGAACGTCGTCCCTACCCCCTCTTGCATACTCCGTACCAAACCGGCCATTTTATCACCGCGCCCCCGCCAGTACCTTCGCACCTAGTAACCCTTCCCTCGGACCACTCGCACATGCCCGCCCCGCCAGCCAGCTAGCCGTGCAGCGACGTATCCGTTAAATCCGTTAAATCCGCGGTTTATGTTAAGAACGCACACCAACGGCGAACTCCGCCTCGAACACGTCGGCCAAACCGTCACCCTCGTCGGCTGGGTGCAGCGCACCCGCGACAAAGGCGGCATCCTCTGGATTGACCTGCGCGACCGCTACGGCATTACGCAACTGGCGCTGGAAGAGGGGGTAGAGAGCGACGCCGTGCGCGAAACCGCCCGTACCCTGGGCCGCGAATTCGTCATCAGCGTGACCGGCAAAGTAGCCGAGCGCTACTCCAAAAACGCGCACATCCCGACCGGCGAAATCGAAATCCGGGTGGATAAAATCGACGTGCTCAACCCCGCCAAGCTGCCGCCCTTCCTCATTGAGGATGAGACCGATGGCGGCGACGAGCTGCGCATGAAATACCGCTACCTCGACCTGCGCCGCACGCCCGTGCGCAACAACCTGATGCTGCGCCACCGCATGGCCCAGGCTGTGCGCCGCTACCTCGACGGCCAGGATTTTATCGAAGTCGAAACCCCGGTGCTCATTAAAAGCACGCCCGAAGGCGCGCGCGATTTCGTGGTGCCCTCGCGCATGAACCCCGGCGAGTTCTACGCCCTGCCGCAGAGTCCGCAGACGTTCAAGCAGCTGCTCATGGTGTCGGGCTTCGACCGCTACTTTCAGATTGTCAAGTGCTTCCGCGACGAAGACCTGCGCGCCGACCGCCAGCCCGAGTTCACGCAGATTGACTGCGAAATGGCCTTCGTGACCCAGGAAGACATCCTGAATACCTTCGAGGGCCTGGTGCGCTACCTGTTCAAGGAAATCAAAAACCTCGATTTTCCCACCGTGCCCCGCATGGAATACGCCGACGCCCTGCGCCGCTTCGGCAACGACAAGCCCGACGTGCGCTTCGCCATGGAGTTCGTGGAATTGGATGGGGTAGTAAAGGGTCACGGCTTCCCCGTATTCGACCAGGCCGAGCTGGTGGTGGGCATCAATGCCGCCACCTGCGCCGCCTACACCCGCAAGCAACTCGACGAGCTGACCGCCTTCGTGAAGCGCCCGCAGCTCGGGGCCACCGGCCTCGTGTACGCCCGCGTCGAAGCCGGGGGGGTAGTAAAATCGTCGGTGGATAAGTTCTATTCGCAGGAGGAATTGCAGCGGTGGGCCGCCGCCTTCCAGGCCAACGAGGGCGACCTGCTGCTCCTGCTGGCCGGCCCGGCCGACAAAACCCGTAAAGCGCTCAGCGAGTTGCGCCTCGAAATGGGCCAGCGCCTCGGCCTGCGTGACAAGGACACGTTTGCCCCGCTGTGGGTCGTCAACTTCCCGCTGCTCGAATACAGCGAGGAGGAGGGCCGCCACTTCGCCATGCACCACCCCTTCACCTCGCCCAAGCCCGAGGACCTGCACCTGCTCGACAACCCCGCCACCATCGGCCAGGCCCGCGCCAACGCCTACGACCTGGTAATCAACGGCGTAGAGGTCGGCGGCGGCTCCATCCGCATCCACGACCGCGCCGTGCAGGCCCGCATGTTCTCGCTGCTCGGCTTCACCCCCGAGGAGGCCCAGGCCCAGTTCGGCTTCCTGCTCGATGCCTTCGAGTACGGCGCGCCGCCCCACGGCGGCATCGCCTTCGGCTTCGACCGTCTCTGCTCGCTCTTTGGCGGGGCCGATTCTATCCGCGATTTCATCGCCTTTCCGAAGAATAATTCGGGTAGGGACGTGATGATTGACTCGCCCTCGCCGATTGCGAATGCGCAGTTGAAGGAGTTGAGTATTAAGACGGATGTGGTGGAGAAGTAGGGGTTGAATTTGTTAGAAACAGAAAAGGGGGCGACTGATATACCAGTCGCCCCCTTTTGCTTTGGTTGCGTGGCGACTACAGGTAACTCAACGTGCTAATAATAAAGAAGAAGGTCCACGCTAACCAAAGAATTGGGGTTTTATATTTAACAGGTTTTTTCCTGAAATAAGCTATGCTATTCATAACTCCTAAAGTGAGAAGCGGTAATAATAGGAAAGCAACAGCTCTGCCTAAAATTGCGACTCCTAATGATATAGGGTCATTACCGCCAGCTACGAATGGATGAAACAGAAATTGAATTATAATATTTATAACAATTGACAGCCAGAACATTATAAAAAGCGTTGTTTTACTTGCTGTCTGCATCTTGATGTATATAGAAAGGTATCGGTGAGAGGAGGTAATATCCTAACAAATCTGGTAGTCAGAATCTTGTTTCTTATTTGCGTTCTTGCAGTGAATCTATCACAAATAAATTCTCCACATGCCCTTCCGCCTCGACCGCACCGCCCACTACGCCGGCACCCACGCAGAAAACGCCCGCTACCACGCCACGCACCAGCCGCCTACCCCCGCCGAGCGCCTACGGGCCGCCGCTTACCTCAACAGCGTGGCTTACGGCTACGACCTGGACACAACCCGCCCAAGCTAGACCGCACCGCGTTTTCAACGCGAAAATACGTATAACGGCGGCTCGTGCTGCTAAAAAAGCTGCGGGCTTGCCAGGCAGTTGCGAGCCACGGCTAGCCATTGTTTTCCGGCCGGGCGCTATTTTTGGTGGATTACCCATCGTAGCCACCCCATGTTTACCATTGACGACCTGGAAAGCCTCGTGCCCCGCAAGATATTCGACCGGGGCGAAGCTTACTACCTGGAATATGATGCCGTGGGCCGCATCAAGCAAAAGGGTAATGTCTTCAAGGCCAAAGTAGAAGGTACCGAAACCTACCGCGTGGAGCTGACCGTGAACCTCAGCGGCCCGCCTACTATCTGGTGCGACTGCCCCTACGACTACGGCGACGTGTGCAAGCACGGCATCGCCCTCGGCCTGGCCGTGCTCGACCTGGTAGGAGACGGCGAGCCGGAGCCGGCCCCGCCGCCGGTTCCCGCGCCCCGTGCCGCCAATGCCGCGCCGCCTACCCCCCAGCAACTGCGCGACGCTCTGCAACTGGCTTTCGACCGCACCAGTGATAAGCAAAAGCTCGCTTACCTCGGCCAGCTCCTCTATCAGCAGCCGAATTTGATTCCGGGTTTTTTGGATGCGTTCGACCTCAGCCTACCCCTGCTACTGGCCCCCAAGCCCCAGCCGCGCCCGGCCGCGAAGCCCCCAGCCGAAAAGGCGAAGCCCAAGTTGCGCCCGGCCGCCCGGCGCACATTCGTGCAAGTGGGCCAGGATATCCTGCGCACCGGCTACCCCCCCGATTTGCTACCCCACCTGTTGCGCCACGACTGGCGAACCGTGACGGAAGCCGATGCTCCCAAGCTGACCGTGCTGCTGATGGAAGCTGCCCGCCAGCAACCTGAACCCACACTCGATGCCGTGATGGAGCGCATCGAGAGCTACCTCGCCGCCACGCAGCGCAGCCCCAATTTACACGCTCACGTGGTCGTTTGGCTCGTGATGCTAAGTTCCGTGTCCGTTATTACGGCGCAAGTGCGGCTGTTTGCTTCGGAGCTGTGGAAGCAATACGGCCGCCGCGTCGAGCTGCGCGCCGCGCTCACCCAAGCCGGTTTCGCGCCGCTGTCCACCGACGAGCAGGAAGCCGCACTGCGCCAGAAAAAGGCCGCCGCGCGGGCCAAAGCCGACCCCAGCGCTACCCCGCCCCAGCGGCCGGGCCGCCCGTCACGGCCTAAAAAATAGCGGCGGCCCCCGAGCTAATCGGGAGCCGCCGCTAAAATCAAGATAAAGATTTTGGCTAAAAATTCCGCTCGCCCGTCTCGCGCTTACCTAACATCACGGAGCCGACCATCGCGGCCAATAGAAGGATGGAGGCCAGCTCGAAGGGTAGGGAATATTCCTTGAACAGCACCAGACCCAGGCGGTTGACCATGCCCACCTGCGAATCGAAAGTCGCCGGGTTGTAGCCGGTGGGATGCACGTTGTGCAGCGCCGCCACCATGATGAGCAGCAGCGAGCCGCCCGCGATGGCGGCAGCAATTTTGGCCAGCGCAGGCTTATGCGGCTCCGTTTCCTGGTTGAGATTCAGGAACATAATCACGAACAGGAACAGCACCATAATGGCCCCGGCATACACGATGATGTTCACAGCCGCCAGAAACTGCGCGTTTAGCAGCAGGTAGTGAGCCGACAGCGTGAAGAACGTGAGAATGAGGAACAGCACGCTGTACACCGGGTTCTTGGTCAGCACCACGCCCAACGCACTCAGCAGGGCAACGAACGACAGGAAGAGGAAAAGGGACATATAATGTGCGGTAAGCTTTAGCTTGCCGACCGTTAGAATTCTGAATTGAACACGGTAAGCTAAAGCTTACCGCACAGTCTTATGCTAGTTGCGTTCGCAGCTTTTCAGCCTGCTCGGGCGTGAGCTGAATGCCGCGCTTCGAGCGGTTGTCGGGCGACGCGGGCTCTACCAGGCGGTCCTTACCGTAGATAAACTCGTCGCGCTCGTAGCGCGGCGGCGCCATCTTATCGGCCTGCAAATAGACGGCAGCTTTCGGGCAAGCCTCTTCGCAAAGGCCGCAGAAGATGCAGCGCAGCATATTAATCTCATAGCTGACGGCATATTTCTCCTCGCGGTAGAGATTTTGCTCGCCTTTCTTGCGCTCGCCGGCCACCATCGTAATGGCTTCAGCGGGGCAGGCCACAGCGCACAGGCCGCAGGCTGTGCAGCGCTCGCGGCCCTGTTCATCGCGCTTCAGCACATGCAGGCCCCGGAAAACGGGCGAGAATGCCCTGGTTTCTTCGGGGTAGCGAATGGTAATTTGCTTCTTGGTAGCAGCGCGGAAAAAGTGCTGCATCGTGATGGTAAGACCCTGAAAAATGGCCGGCAGGTAAGCACGCTCAGCGAGCGTCATCGGCTTCTTTTCTAGTTTCTTAGCGCGGTTGCTTAAGGATTGCATAAGGGATAGGTTCTAAGCAGCTTGCAGCGGCGGCTTCGGCAGCACAATGTTCTCCAACACCCGAACCCGTTGGTCCAGATGATAAATTTCTTCAATCTTATCCGCCAGCCGCATCACGGAAACCCGAAGCTCACCGATTGCTGCGTTGTTTTCCGCTGTTTGGGTTTCCAGGCGGTCCAGACGCTCGTTGGTTTTGTCTAAACGCTCGTTGGTCTTATCTAGGCGCTCGTTGTTATCAACGCGCATCTGATGCACCTCAGCCAGCAGCTCAGCCATTATCTCAATCAAGCGGTCGTCAGCAGCCATAGCTCAAAAATACGTTAGCGAACAGCGACTGTTAGGTCGGGGATGATGCCCGTCGTGATAAGCACCCCGGTTAGCAGAATATTGAAGATGGCGAGTGGGATAAGGATGGTCCAGCCCAGGCGCATGAGTTGGTCGTAGCGGAAGCGGGGTAGCGTCCAGCGCACCCACATGAAGAAGAAAATACCGGTGAATATCTTGGCGAACATGGCCACCACGCCCATCAGCACAAATATGTTGTGCGCCCAATCGACTGAAAGGCCGGCTTTCGTTTGCAGGAAATCGAGAAACTCGTACTGAAACGGGTAATTGAAGCCCCCAAAATAGAGCACCGACATAATGGCCGTCGCCACGAACACGTTCACGTATTCCGAAAATAAATACAAGCCCATCTTCATGGAGCTATACTCGGTGTGGTAGCCGCCCACCAATTCGGTTTCGCACTCGGGCAAGTCGAAGGGCGTGCGGTTGGTTTCGGCGAACGCGCAAACGAGAAAGATGATGAAGCCCAGCGGCTGCTTAAATACGTTCCAGGCAAAAATGTCGCCCCAGTGCCAGCCAGTGGCACTGCTTTGCTGCAAAGTGATGGTGCTTAGCGAGAGCGACCCCGACATCATGAGCACTGCAATCAGGGCCAGGCCCATTGCCAGTTCGTAGCTAATGTTCTGAGAGGCAGCGCGAATAGCACCCAGCAGCGAGAACTTGTTGTTGGAAGCCCAGCCGCCAATCATGATGCCGTACACGCCCAGCGACACGATGCCAAACACGTACAGCATTCCAATGTTGCTGTCGATGCCCCGCAAATGCACGACGGTATCGCCAAACTTGAGGGAGTTGCCAAACGGGATAACCGCCGACGACATCAACGCCGTAACCATAGCCAGGCAGGGGCCGAAAATGAACAGTGCCTTGTTGGCCCCAGCCGGGAAGAATTCTTCCTTCGTAAACAGCTTCACGGCATCGGCCAGCGGTTGCGCGAGGCCCCAGGGGCCGGCCCGGTCCGGCCCCACGCGGTCTTGCAAAAAGGCCGCAATCACGCGCTCGGCGTAGGTACAGTAGGTAGCAATCAGCAGCGAAACGCCGAATATTACCAGCACCACGATGCCTTGCCACCCCAAAGAAAAATTCGGCCAGCCAATAGATTCCAAAGACATTTTAATTAGCTGTTAGCTTTTTTAAAAAAGAAGTAAACGATAGCAAAAAGCCAATAACTAGAAACTTGTGCCGCTCAGGCCACCTAGCTTTAGTGGTGGATTTTGCTCCAACTCGCGCACGGTGCTTTCGGGCAAATCGGCAATTACCTGCGGGTTGATAACCGGCAGCTCGTAATGGTTAGCCGAAATAACCGACGAGCGGTCTATGTGCGCCGGGCCTTCAATTACCCAGTCCGCAGTCTCTTTCTTCTCAAAGCGGCACTCGTTGCAAATCCACTCTTTCACTTCGCCATACTCATCCTTGCGGGCAGTCACGCGTAGCACGTCCTTGCCTTTATACCAGAGCGTTACATGGCCGTTGCACTTCTCGTGGCTGCAGTCGCGGTGGGCGTTCACGGGTTTAGTGAACCACACGCGCTGCTTAAAGCGGAAAGTCTTGTCCGTGAGGGCGCCCACCGGGCACACATCAATGACATTGCCGCTGAAGTCGTTGGAAATCGTATTCTCAATATAAGTACCAATTTCGGAGGCATCACCGCGGCCCAGCACGCCATGCACCCGGTCGTCGGTAATCTGGTTGGCCGTGTACACGCAGCGGTAGCACAGGATGCAGCGCGTCATGTGCAGCTGCACGTAGGGACCAATATCGATTTTCTCGAACGTGCGGCGCTCTTCCTCGTAGCGCGTAGTGCTCACGCCGTGCTCAAAGGCAAAATTTTGCAGGTCGCACTCGCCGGCCTGGTCGCACACCGGGCAATCGAGCGGGTGGTTGATGAGCAGCATCTCCACGATGCCCTTGCGCACGTCGAGTACCTGCTGGCTGGTCGTATTCTCGACTACCATGCCGTCCTGCACCGGCGTTATGCACGAGGCCACGAGCTTGGGCATGGGGCGCGGGTCCTTGGTCGAGCCGGCCGCCACGCGCACCAGGCAGGCGCGGCATTTGCCGCCGCTGCCCTTCAGGGGCGTATAGTAGCACATAGCGGGCGGCACGATGCCGCCCCCGATTTGGCGGGCCGCGTTGAGAATGGTCGTGCCGTCGGGCACTTCTACCTCAATTCCGTCGAAGGTTATTTTAGCCATTAGGTCAGAAATTATCGGAAGTAGGCCAAAGGTATTTCCCGCAGAGGTCGCAGAAGATGACGCAAAGGTCCGCAGAATTCTGTTGATTATTAATTGAAATTAAGCCAGCACCAGATTGCTCCGATAGTAAGCGCCCGGCGCGGTAGCCTCCTTGGGATGCGTTACGTACCACTCAAACTCGTCGCGGAAATGGCGCACGGCGGCGGCAACCGGCCAGGCGGCGGCCTCGCCCAGCGGGCAAATAGTATTGCCTTCAATCTGCTTGGCTACGCTCACGATAAGGTCAATGTCGCGCATCGAGCCGTGGCCGTGTGCGAGGCGGTGCAGCACTTTTTCGAGCCAGCCGGTGCCCTCACGGCAGGGCGAGCACTGCCCGCAGCTTTCGTGGTGGTAGAAGCGCGCGAAGTTCCAGGTGTTCTTGACAATGGACGTGGTTTCATCCATCGCGATGAAGCCGCCCGAGCCCAGCATGGTGCCCGTAATGAAGCCCCCGTCGCTGAGCGACTCGTAGGTCATTAGCCGGTCCTCGCCGGCTGCCGTTTTGAGAATCAGTTCCTTAGGTAGAATCGGTACCGACGAACCACCGGCTACGACAGCTTTTAGCTCCCTACCCTTCCAAATGCCGCCGCAGTATTCATCGGAGTAAATAAATTCTTCCACCGGTACGCCTAGCTCCAACTCGTAGATACCCGGCTTGTTGAGGTGGCCGCAGGCTGAAAAGAGTTTAGTGCCGGTGCTTTTCCCTACCCCTATCTTAGCGTACTCCTCGCCGCCCATGTTCAGGATGGGTACTACCGACGCGATGCTTTCCACGTTGTTGACCACCGTGGGCCGGGCGTACAAGCCCTGCACGGCCGGAAATGGCGGCTTGTTGCGCGGGTTACCGCGCTTGCCTTCCAGGGATTCCAGCAGTGCGGTTTCTTCGCCGCAGATATAAGCGCCGCCACCCGGATGCACGTGCAAATCAAGCGAATAACCCGAGCCTAAGATATTTTCGCCCAAAAAGCCCGCGGCATACGCCTCGGCAATTGCCTTCTCCAGAATGCGCATCACGTATAAAAGCTCACCCCGGATGTAGATGTAGCTGGTGCGCGCCCCGAGGGCGTAGCTGCCCGCAATCATGCCCTCAATGAGCAGATGCGGCAGCTTCGCCATGAGGTAGCGGTCCTTGAACGTGCCCGGCTCCGACTCGTCGGCGTTGCAGACGAGGTAGCGCGGCACACCCTCCGGCTTGGCCAGGAAGCTCCACTTGAGGCCGGTAGGGAAGCCCGCGCCACCGCGCCCGCGCAGGCCCGACTTCTTCACCTCTTCCACCACTTCCTCGGGCGTCATTTTCAGAGCCTTCTCCAAAGCGCGGTAGCCACCATGCTTGCGATATACAGCGAGGGTTTCGATACCCTCGACGTTAACGTGTTCGGTTAATAGCTTGCGTCCCATATTCCTAGCGATTTTCTAAGCGTTCAAAGCGATTTCCAATGCCGACAATGGCTCGTTCTAAGCGGTCAGCCTGTTGCCGGTCAGCTTCCAGCAGTAACTCAAAGCGGCGGTTGAATTCCTGCTGCCGCTGGTCAAAGCGGCGATTGAATTCCTGCTGTTGTTGCAGTAGTAATTCGGCCGTGCGGTTAACAGCTTTGCTTAGTTGATGAATAGCTGCCACCAGCGGTAGGTCCTTATCCTGCTCAGCCATAGTGGTAAGTAATTAATTGTTTTGCAGTGAATTAGGCAGGTCGCCCTCCCAGGGCAGAATTGGCCGGTGCACCAAGCTCTTTAATTCGCTTAGCATGGCCTGCACGTTCTCTTCCGTATCAAGCGACTCATAATACTTCTCGCGCACCTGCACCACGGGCGCGAAGCCGCAGGCGGCCAGGCATTCCACTTCTTTCAGGGTAAAAAGCCCATCAGCAGATGTTTCGCCCACTTTTGCGCCGGTGATACGCTCCAAGTGCGCGGTCAGCTCATCGGAGCCGCGCAACATGCAAGGGCCGGTGCGGCAGATTTCCAGCACGTGCTTACCCACCGGCTTGAGGTTGAACATCGTGTAAAAAGTGCTTACCTCGTACACCTCAATCGGCGTC
Source organism: Hymenobacter psoromatis (assembly GCA_001596155.1). Taxonomy (NCBI): domain Bacteria; kingdom Pseudomonadati; phylum Bacteroidota; class Cytophagia; order Cytophagales; family Hymenobacteraceae; genus Hymenobacter; species Hymenobacter psoromatis. The sequence continues at coordinate 4,452,716 of CP014771.1, forward strand.
AAACCCAGGGTTTCGGCTACCAGGTCCTGCACCTCGGGGCTCACCCAGCCGCCGAACTCCGCCTGCGCGATGTGCAAAATTGGCAGCAAAGTCGACTTCTTGCGGTCGTCGGGGTAGTGCGTGAGCAAACGCTTGATTTCGGCCTGCGCGGCGGGTGAAAACTGAGGCTTGATGGCGGTATTCGGCTCCATATCAGATACTTTCAACTAAAAGCTAGGCGTCCAGCTCGCCGGCAATCACATTCATGGAAGACAAAATCACGATGGCATCCGAAAGGCTCGTGCCCACTACCATCTCCGAATAAGCCTGGTAGTAAATAAAGCATGGCCGACGAAAATGCAGGCGGTAGGGCGTGCGCCCGCCATCCGAAATGAGGTAGAAACCTAATTCACCGTTGCCGCCTTCCACCGATTGGTACACTTCACCCACGGGCGCGTCAATCTCACCCATGATGATTTTGAAGTGATAAATCAGGGCTTCCATGTTTTTGTACACGGCTTCCTTGGCGGGCAGGTAATAGTGCGGCGCGTCAGCGTGGAACGGGCCGTCGGGCAGGCGGTCAAGGGCCTGATTGATAATGCGCAGGCTCTGCCAGATTTCCTCGTTGCGCACGATAAAGCGGTCGTAGGTATCGCCGTTAGTGCCCACCGGAATGTCGAACTCGAAGTCTTCATACGAAGAGTAAGGGTTCATCACCCGCACGTCGTAGTCCACGCCCGCAGCCCGCAGGTTGGGGCCGGTGAAGCCGTAGTTCAATGCTTTTTCCGCTGTGATGGGTCCCACGTTTACCACGCGGTCCATGAAAATGCGATTGCGGTTGAACATGGCCTCAAACTCCTTCATCACGGTCGGGAATTCCTTGAGCCAGGTGCGGAGCTTTTGGATGGCCACGGGCGAAAAATCGCGCTCCATGCCGCCTACCCGGCCCATATTGGTGGTGAGGCGCGAACCGCAGACTTCCTCGTAAATCTCGTAAATCTTCTCGCGCTCCTGGAACACATAGAGGAAGCCGGTGAAAGCGCCGGTGTCCACACCCAGGATGGAGTTGCAGATAAGGTGGTCAGCAATGCGAGCCAACTCCATCATAATCACGCGCATATATTGCGCACGCTTAGGCACCGTGATGCCGAGCAGCTTCTCTACCGTCAGGTGCCAGCCCATGTTGTTGATGGGCGACGAGCAGTAGTTCATGCGGTCGGTGAGCGGCGTAATCTGGTAGAACGGCCGGCGCTCCGCGATTTTCTCAAACGCCCGGTGGATGTAGCCGATAGTTGGCACGCCCGAGATAATGCGCTCGCCATCCATTTGCAGGATGTTCTGGAAAATACCGTGGGTAGCAGGGTGCGTCGGCCCTAGGTTAAGGGTCGTAAGCTCCTGCGAAAAGTCGTTCAGCGTCGGCACGAGCTGACCGCCCTGCTGCTCCTGCGCTTCTTCTACTATTTTGTGGGTGCCTGCCAGGGCGTCGTTTACTGCCATTGTGCTTGGTGCTTAGTTGTTGGTGCTTGGTGCGTGGGTCTTATTGTCGGGTCATTGAACAACCCAAGCACCGAGCACTAGGCACTAAAAGGTTAGCGACCAAAAAAGAGGTCGGTTTTGTCTTCGCGAGTGCCGTCTTCGAGCGGATATTGCCGACGCATGGGGAAGTAGTCCATATCCTCCACATTCAGAATGCGGCGCAGATTGGGATGGCCCGTGAAGATGACACCGTAAAAATCGTAGGCCTCCCGCTCCATCCAGTTGGCGGCGGCGTAGATATCCGATAGGGTAGGCACTACCGGGTCAGCTACCGGGAAGAAAATCTTAATTCGCAGCCGAATATTGTGTACCAAGCTGTGTAGGTGGTAAATCATACCGAGCTCCTGGTTCAGGTTTTCCGGGTAATTAATCCCGCACATCGTGGTGAGGAAGTGAAACTTGAGGGTTTCATCCTGCTGCAAGCCGGCTACGGTGTGGTGGATGTGTTCGCGCTTGGTGGTCACCGTCAGCAAGCCGTAGGGCTCGTGCACATCCGTAAACGTAGCCTCACCAAAGAGACTGTGAAGCAGCGCCAGCACCCGCGCGTTTTGCTGCGCGGTAGGGTCCTGGGCGGCGGCAGTTTCCTGAGCGGCGGTCGATTCTTCTTTGGTCGGGTCAGGCATTTCTGGGCCTTGTATTAAGAACGTGATGCTGAGCTTGCCGAAGCATCTCTATTACGCTGTTCGTGAATCGTTCAACAAGGCGGGAGAGATGCTTCGATAAGCTCAGCACCACCGCCTTTTTTAGTTATTTAATATTATAAGATGCCAGCAGGGCCTGGTACTCGGGCGCGTTGCGGCGGCGGATGCTCTCGTTTCTGGCCAGGTCCTGCACGCGCATCAGGCCGTCGAGCACCTGCTCGGGGCGGGGCGGGCAGCCGGGGATGTACACATCGACCGGAATAATGCGGTCGATGCCTTGCAGCACTGAGTAGCTATCAAAAATGCCGCCCGAGCAGGCGCAGGCACCCATCGCCAGCACCCAGCGGGGCTCGGCCATTTGCTCATACACCTGCTTCACGATGGGTGCCATCTTCTTGGCGATGGTGCCCATCACCATCAGCAGGTCGGCCTGCCGGGGCGAGAAGCTGGGGCGTTCGGAGCCGAAACGCGAGATGTCGTAGTGCGAACCCATCGTAGCCATGAACTCGATGCCGCAGCAGGAGGTAGCGAAGGGTAGGGGCCAAAGCGAGTTGGCACGGGCAATGCCCACGACCTTCTCCAGCGAAGTAGCGAAGAAGCCCGCGCCCTCAATGCCCTCGGGGGCCGGCACGGATTTGATTTCGGGAACGCGGGTATCAACCATTTTTCAAGTATCAATTAACAGGTAGTACTTAGCAAATCAATCAGCAAATTACCAAAAGCTAAGCGGTGCCGCCCTAGCTAACTGGCACTGGAGGAATGATAATTATCAAGCAGCCTGCCCAACCTCGGCAGCCCGATTTTGCAACACCGGTTTGGCCGTGAAAGTTTGGCTGGGAACCGCTTCGTTCCAGCGCAGAATGCCCTTCTTAATGACGTAGCCAAAACCGGCCATCAGCAAAGTCATGAAGATAATCATCTCCACGAAGCCCGCCGTGCCAAGCTGGCGGAAGTTTACGGCCCAGGGATACATAAAAATCACTTCCACATCGAACAGCACGAACAGGATGGCCGTGAGAAAATACTTGACCGAGATGGGCGTGCGGGCGTTGCCCACACTCTCGATGCCACACTCGAAGGAGGCATCCTTCACGCGGCTGTGGCGGTTAGGCCCCACCAGGTGTGAGACTATCATGGCGAAGGCCACGAAGGCCACGGCCAGGCCAAACTGAATGAGAATGGGCAGGCAGTCGCTGGGCTGGTAATCGGAGTTTATGGCGAGTAGCATATCGGTCAGCTAGTTAGGTAGCGGGCGCACGGGCGCGGACAGGCAAAGGTACACCCGCGCCGGGCTGGTCTAAAACGAAATGTGGCCCACCGCCGCTTAGCGTGGGGTTTCGGTGGCGGGTGGGGGGGTAGGGAGGGCGTTGGGGTCGCCCATCGGCTGGCCATTCATGGCTCCGTCGAGGTTGCCACCGTTGAAGTAGTTTTCGGTGAAAATGCGGTAGCGGTCAAACACGGCGCGCACCGAGCGCACCAGTACGTACTCGCCGCGCGGCCCCTCGGGCACGGTCACGCCCGAGGCGTAGCCGTTCCAGATAGCGTTGTCGGTTTTGGTATCGATGAGCGTCACCATCAGCGTGCCATCGAGCAGCAGCAGGCGGGTAGGCTGATAGGTATGACGCTGCTCATCAGGAGTTTCTTCATTTTCGGCGTCGTTTTCCTTCACCCAGCGCGTAATATCTTCCTGCACGAAGCCGGGGAAGCGTATGTCGCCCTCAAACAGCTTAAAGCTCACCATTAAATCGGGGTTGCGGCGCGAGAAGCGGTAGCCTTGCAGGCGCATCCGCTGCTTCACGGCATCGCGCAGCGACTCGCTGAGGCGGGTGCTGTCGGCAGTGAGGCCGTTGCCGCTTAAAAAACCATAGGTGCGGTAGTGCCGAAAGCGCCCCCGGTAGCTATAGCTCGACTCAATGCGGGCCTCGCGGGAGGCGAAGCAGCCCGACAGCAATAAAAGGCCGAACAGGCAGATAATCTGGAAAGTAGCAGTTGGTTTCATGAGAGTAGGGTAGGGAATTCTTTGAACTCTCTAAGCTACGTCCAGAAACCTGGTTGGCAACTAGCGCTCAGCTTATTACGGCGCGCGCTTCGCCAGCCGGGGTGGGAGGAGTTATATTTGACCTTTCCCAAAAAGGCCCGCCCGATGGAACAGACCCTTGCCCGCCCGCCCCACTACTCGGCGGAAGAATATTTTGCGCTGGAAGAAAAAAGTCTGGTGCGCCACGAATTTTTTGAGGGCGAGGTCTTTGCGATGGCCGGAGCCAGCATTGCGCACAACACCATTGCCGGCAATGTCTACATGGCCTGCCGGCAGGCCCTGCGTGGCAAAAAATGCCGGGTGCAGATGGAGGCCGTGCGGCTGGCCGTGGAGGAAAACCGCCACTATGCCTACCCCGACGTGATGGTAAGCTGCGACCCGCACGACCAGCGCGAAAGCCAGCAGCTACATAGCCCGCTGCTCATCGTGGAAGTGCTCTCGCCCTCCACCGAAGCCTACGACCGGGGCCTGAAATTCAACCAGTATAAGAAGCTACCAAGCCTGCGCCACTACCTACTGGTGTCGCAAAAAACCTGGCTCGTGGAGTGGTACCAGTTCACGGAACACGGCATGTGGAGCCACACTGCCCTAGCCGAAACCGCCAATGCCGTGGTGATTCCCGAGTTGAACCTAACGCTAACGCTCGTGCAGATTTACGAAGAGGCGGGCGTAGCGCCGATGAAAGTCGGCTTCGCGGCAGAAGAGGATTAGCGACCGAGTTATCCTTATTTTTGGCCTCATGGGACACGCCGAAAGCCAGCCGCACTACTATACAATAGAGGAGTATCTCTCTTTGGAAAAAATTGACGACATGCGCCACGAGTTTTTCGAGGGCGAAATCTTCGCGATGGCTGGCGGCACTAGTATGCACAATGACCTCGTGCAAAACTTCGTGCTGGCCCTGCGGCCGAAGCTGCGCGGGTCGGCGTGCCGGCTCAAGGTAGAAACAATGCGCTTGGCCGTGCGCCCGCCGCACTTCTACACCTACCCCGACATGATGGTAAGCTGCCACGCCGACGACCAGTCTGCCAAGCAGCAGTACCAGCACCCGGTCCTCATCGCGGAAGTACTCTCGCCCTCCACCGAAGCCTACGACCGCGGCGTGAAATTCAACCAGTACAAGCAACTGCCCTCCCTACGCCACTATTTGCTGGTGTCGCAGCAAATCTGGCTCGTGGAGTGGTTCCGCAAAAACGAGCACGGCGGCTGGGACTACACGGTGCTGGCCGAAGCCGATGATGCCCTGGCTATCCCCGAGTTGGGCGTAACACTGACCCTGACCGAAGTGTACGCGGAAACGGGCATTGTGCCCATGCGCGTGAGCCCCGCGCCGGCCGCTGAAACGCACCCGTCGCTAAGCGAGGGGTAGGGTAAGGTAATTGAGCCATCGATGGGTGTAGCTTGGTGAATGACCAGCATTTAAATCCATCTGCCGGAACCAAAATTAAATTGCTAAGCCACAGTTCATATTATATATACAAAATGTTTAGCTGTCTATCGAAACCAAAGTAACATAGTAAAGCAGCATGTAAGTGAGTTGCGTCAGTCTATTTTTTTGCCAAACACATGTTACGCTTGATATGCTATCTAAAAGGAAATTCTCTTTTCTTTTTTCCAGCACAAAATATTCCTTTTTTTATTAAATAGTCTTTTAATTCTAAAACTAATTTTACATTCTGCTCAACAACTTGAATTGTCTGGTTGTCGTTAGTTTCAATTAGCAAACCGTGCCAGCTTTTAAAGCCATTCTGGTAAACTGTGTCAAAGTATTGCCTTATGTCGCTTGAGTAAATTGTTTGCTTGTTGAAAAAATCAATAAATGTTATTGTGTCGTCATTAGTGTTAATTAGAACTTTGTTTATTGCTAAAAGTTGACTTAAAATTAAAAAAACCATCAAATAAAAAGAATAATCATAAAATAGATAAGATAAAGAGACTTAAATTCAAAATGTATTATATTTATGGTAAAAATAACATGTTCATTTTTTGGGTCTTTTAGGAAATGATTTATTAAAATATATATAACGAAAAAATTCAGAAATAACGCAAATATCCGCCCGATGAAATTTGCTGAATTTGTCGAAAGTTTTAACATGTTATTATACGTAACATACTGAGTAAGTAGTTGTCGGCAAATAATCGTCATTTTTTCAATAGTTGTTTACCTTTGCTTTATGCTATACATATTAAATCTTCCCGAGGAAGAAAAAAAGACACTTGAAGCAGACAAACAAAACAGCAAGAAATCGTATTTCCGAGAACACTTTCAATGTATTTTACTCAGTTCAGCCGGTTTTGAGGTAAAAGAATTGGCCTTAATTTACAAAACACGGACACGAACAATTTACGACTGGCTACACCGCTACGAGCAGGAGGGTTTTCTCGGGTTAAAAATAAAAGCGGGTCGCGGGTTAAAAGCACCGTTAAAAGATTTAATGCCGGAGCAAGTTGACGACCTCAAAGAACAAATAAAGCTAAATCCGCAAAGTTTGCGGGAAACAGCTACTCTTTTAAGTGAAAAATTTGGATTCCCGATGACCAAATCAACGCTTAAGAATTAGTTAAAAAAACTGAAGTATACCTGGCATCGCCTGCGTAAATGGCTCAAGCCAAAGCAAGACGAGGCGGAATATGCGCGTCTTGCCACCGAACTCAAAGAGCTCTTAAAGCTTGAAAGTCAGCAGTATCTTCAGGTCTATTTCAGTGATGAGAGCGGTTTTTGCCTGACGCCATCCGTGCCTTACGGCTGGCAACCGGTCGGGCAACACACGGCTATTGTAGCGCAAAAAAGTCAAAGAGCGGAATGTGTTTGGTCTTCTTTCTCGGGACAACAAATTTGAAGGGTAGAAACCTTTGGCACCATGAATGCAGAACTTTTAGCGACTTGTATTGATGATTTCGTCACTATAATAACTCAAAAAACAGTTATTATAATGGATAATGCGCCTTTTCATCATGCTAATTTTATTACTGGCAAAATGAAAGAATGGCAGGAAAAAGACCTGTATATCTGGTTTTTGCCAAAGTATAGCCCCCACTTAAACTTGATAGAAACACTTTAGCGAAAAATTAAATACGAATGGTTGAAACCACATCATTTCGCTAATTGGCAATCTTTAAATGATGCCCTAGACGAAATTTTTGATAATTTAGGTTCCAAATACAAAATATGTTTTACTTAAATTTGTGTCGATTATTTGCCGACAACTACTTACTAACCCTAACGAGTGGGAAAGATTGCCGCGCTCCACTTCGTTGCACTCGCAATGACAAAATGTTGATAAGAGTCGCGTACTTTTCAGCGATGAAAACAACTACCCGATTCCTCCTACTAGCCGCCGCTCTGCTCGCAGCCGGCAGCGCCCAGGCCCAGCGCCTGCCCAAAGCCCAGCACGAGCTGCTGGCTACCCCCACCACCGTGGCCTGGGGCTACTACGACGCGGCTGCTACCCCTGTGCTGCGCATCAAATCTGGCGAGACGGTTCAGGTGCATACCTTGCTGACTTCCAGCCCCACGCGCCTCGAAGGCGCGGGCGTGGCCCCGGCGCAGGTCGAGCAGTCGCTGCGTGATATTTACGACAAAGTGACCAACAAAGGGCCGGGCGGACACATTCTAACCGGGCCCATTTTTGTGGAAGGCGCGGAGCCGGGCGACGTGTTGGAGGTGCGCATCAAGGCTATTGAGCTGGCCATTCCGTATGCTTACAACGGGTTTGGGCCGAAGAGCGGGTTTATTCCCGAGGACTTCGGCTACGCCAAGATGAAAATTATTCCCTTGGATAAGAAGCGGATGATAGCGGATTTTGCGCCGGGTATTGAGATTCCGTTGCACCCGTTTTTCGGTAGCATGGGGGTAGCGCCGCCGGCCGCCGCCGGCCGCGTGAACAGCGCGCCGCCCGGCATTTTTGGCGGCAACCTGGATAATAAAGACCTTGTGGTGGGCACTACCCTCTTCCTGCCGGTGCATGCGCCGGGCGCGCTCTTTTTCGTGGGCGATGGCCACGCCGGCCAGGGCAACGGCGAGGTGGACATCACCGCGCTGGAAACGTCGCTGGTGGGCAACCTGGAGTTTATCGTGCACAAAGACATGCACTTAACCGTGCCCCGCGCCGAAACCCCGACCCAATATATCAGCATGGGCCTCAACGAAGACCTGACGCTGGCCGCCAAGCAGGCCGTGCGCGAAATGATTGATTTCCTGATGAAAACCAAAGGCATGACCAAAGATGACGCCTATATGCTGTGCAGCGTGGCCGGCGACCTCAACGTGACGCAGGTAGTGGACGGCACCCGCGGCGCACACATGCTGATGCCCAAGGATATTTTTGAGAAGGCAAAGAAGTAATTGCCTCAAAAGAGAACGTCATTCCTCGGCAAGCTCGGAATGACGTTCTCTTTATACCTTGGCACCAACTACTTTCTTTCCAAAAACTTCCCGATGTTGTCGTTCAGAAACTTGGCATCGGCGGGGTTGCTGGCCGCGCCGGCGGTGTGGCCCCACAAGGACGGGATGGGCAGCAGCGTGACGCCCGGAATAAATGCCGCCTCGTAGCGCGCATCGCCCACCGGGAAGTACATATCCGTCTCCGAAGGCATGTACAGAATCGGCGTTTTGATGCTGCGCAGGGCCTTTTCTACATCGCCGCCGAAGCCGGGGGTAGTGCCCACGTCGTGGTATTCCCAGGTGCGCATCTGGGCGATGAGGTCGTTGGCATCGGCCCCCGGAATGAAGTGGGTGCGGAAGTTATGGAGCACCTGCTCGAAGGTGGTGCCGGGCTTTTCATAGGAGCGCCACAGCTCCCTGCGCCACCATTCCTGCGAAAAGAGCCAGCCGGTCCAGACCACGGAAAAGGCTTCGATGCCCTTGGTAGGCGGTGCGGTGTAGTCGCCGTTTTTGAAGGCCTCGTCGGCGGTGAGGGCGGCAATCTGGCCTTCGAGGCGCACCACGCCGTGCGGATAGGTCTTGGCCGTGCCCGAAGTCGCCACGATGCGGTCGGCGAAGGTAGGGTAGCTCACGGCCCACTGAAAGGCCTGCTGCGAGCCCATCGAGAAGCCGATGAGGGCACGCAAATGCGTTATCTTCAATTCCTTGGTCAATAGCTCATGCACCGCCTGCACGTTGTCGCGGATGGTCATCACCGGGAAGCGCGGGCCGTGAAACGGCTCGGGCGTGTTGCTGGGCGACGACGACTTGCCGTTGCCAAACAGCTCCGTCGTGACCAGAAACAGCTTGGTGGTATCCAGGCACTTGCCGGGGCCGATGAGCCACTCGTAGCCCCGGTATCCGGCCATGTAGTGCGAGGGCAGCAGCACGGCATTGTCGCGCTTGGCATTGAGGTGGCCGTAGGTGCCGTAGCCCACCAGGGCCTTGGGCAGCACCGTGCCGCCTTCGGTTTTGAAGTTGGTGAGGGTGTAGAAATAGTGCGGCACCTTGGTTGCCGGTTTGGTTTGGGCCTGCGCAGCGAGGGCGGCAAGCAGGAAAAGGAGGGGTAGGAGCAGGCGCATAAGGGGGTAGGGCTGAAAGTAGCGCGAAGTTTCCACTTCGTGCGCGAGCAAAGCGAGCAGAGGGAACCACGCGGAATTGAATGGCACTTCGCGGCGCGAACGACCGTGCTCGCTACGCTCGCGCACGAAGTGGAAACTTCGTGCTACTGCGCCAGTATCTGCTTTAGCTCGGCCGGGCTCACCGTGAGCAGGCCCACTTTGGGCAGGCGCTCGGTCAGGATGCGCCAGTTGGGCTCCTGCCGAAAAATGGGTTTCAGCAGGGCCAGCGCGGCGGGCACCTGCTGCTTATTGGCCAGCGTGATGGCGTGCCAGTACTTCATTTCCAGGTTTTGGGGAAACATCTTTTCGGCGGCCTGGTACTCGGCGATGGCTTTGGGCATGTCGTTTTTTTCCACGGCCAGGTCGCCGGCGTTCATGTGGTCGTAGGCACGGTGCAGCTTCAGCAGGCGGCGCAGTTCGGGCAGGGGGGCGGCGCTGTCGTCCACGCGCAGGTCCACGAGGCGGTCGGCCCAGGGGCCTTCGGTGGTGGTGCCGCGCACCATGAGCAGCGCGGCCGACTGGCGGCCCCGGATGTCGCCGCCGGCCGCCTGGGCCGCATCGAGAGCCGCCAGCACGCGCTCGGCGAGGGGTAGGGCGGCGCTGGCTTCGTAGGCTTTGGCCATCGCGCCCCACACGGTGTTATTCAGCATCATATTGGCCTGCACCGAAAACTGGTTGCCCTGCTGCTGGCCGGCCATGTCCACGCACTTTTTGCCGGTGAAGGTGGCCACGTGGCCCTGGTTATCCAGGATGGCCACCTGGCGCACGTCGCGGCCTTCGTCGGCGGCCAGCAACTCATCCAGCGCCTGCTGGGCGGTTTTTCCGCTTTTCAATAGGGCCAATCCTCTCAGGCCAAATGACTTATTAGTAAACGACTGCGTGGCCACCACCCCCACGCCGGCCTCGGCCCAGCTCACACTGGTGCCCACCGAAAACCAGTGGCTCTGCACGGCCACGGCCATTTCGCCGGTTTTGGGGTCGCGGGCCACGATGCTGAACGTGTGGGCCAGCGGGTCGGTGGCCGAGTAAACGGACTGCGCGCGCGCGGCCGGGCGGCCCAGCAGCGTCAGCAGCGTGAGGAGGGGTAGGAGTTTGCGAAGCATAAATTGGAAGAAAAGCGAATGTAGCAGCCAATCCGCGTTTCTCAGCCAAGAATCAGCCGTCAGGTAATTTTGGAGGGGGTAGGCTGGCCGCCTAGTGCCCCACCGCCAGGCGCTCACCTCTACATCTCTTCTTTCACACCCGATTTAATCAGCCACCAGTTGACGGGGTAGGCCGTGACGAAACCCGCCAGCATGGCCAGCTGCATCATGAACCAGAACACCGGGTCGTTGGCCCGCAGCTCGTGCTTGAAAATGCCGAAGGTGACGATGGCCATCCAGCCGTACATACCAATTTGCCAGGCAGTTAGCGAGAGGGCATCGGCCTTCACGGCGGCCCGCAGCCCCTCGGCCGGACCCAGGTGCCGCATGGGCGCGATGGCGTAGTACTGAAACACGATGCCGATGAGAAAGGCCGCGCCGAAGTCGAGCACCCAGGCCCCGAAAATGGCCCGCCCAAACAGCACCAGCGGCACGAAATACACGAACGTTTCCACCAGCAGGTCGCCCAGGCTACAGCCGCTGCCGCAGTGCAGGGCACCCACCACCACGCTTTGCCAGAAGGGTTTTTGGGGACCCATAGCCGGCTGGCCGCCCGGCTTTTCAGCCATTGGCCCATCCGGCATGTCTGGCATAGCGGGCTGCTTGTCGTGGGCTGGCCGGGCCATTGGGCGGCCCAGCCGGTAGTAGGCCCACAGGCCCAGCGGCCCCGCATAGAGCGGCGTCAGCACCCACACGTAGTTCATAATCCACATGCGCTGCCGATGCCCGGTCAAAATATCAAGGGCCACGATGGCCACGCACAACAGCGCGACAACCAAGGAAATAACGGCGATAGTAAGGAGCATAGTGCCAGGTGCGCGGCCTAAGCGTGCGCCGCGGTTTCTGATACGCAGCGCGGACGGGCGCGGCGGCCTGGCCGGCAAATACGCCAAAAAACTATGCGGGGCCGGCCCAGATTCTGCACCGTCGGCGTGCGGCTACGCCAGCAGCTCGTAGCCCACGCCGCGCACGTTCACGATGAGTACCTGCTCAATCAAAAACGACTATTGCTACGTGCCTGGAAGTCGTGCGCAGCCAGGTGCTCCCGCGCTACCTGCTGCTGAGCTTCACCTACCAGCTGCGCAGCTTCGGCAAGTGATAATGTGACTTAGAAGGGGTAGCCGATGGCCAGGTTCAGGCGGCCGCTTTTGTCGTCGGGCGTGCCGTAGTTGGCGCGCAGCGGGATGGCATAGTCGAAGCGAATGACGAAAAATTGCACGTCGATGCGCAGGCCTACCCCCGTGCCCACGGCCAGTTGCTTGAGGGCCTGGCTAGCCACGAACTGCCCGCCCGGCCGCTGCGGGTCATTGTTCACGAGCCAGATATTGCCCGCGTCCATAAAAATCGCGCCTTTCACGTAGGGAAACAGGTCCTGGCGATACTCGATATTACCCTCCAGGCGCAGGTCGCCCACCTGGTCGTAGTAGCTGTTCACGATGTCGGTGCCGGTGGGCTTATAGGAGCCCGGCCCAATCTGGCGTGCCGCGAAAGCCCGGATGGAGTTGGGGCCGCCGATGCCATACTGCCGCAAATACGGTAGCGAGCCACCACCCGAATTGCCGTAGGGCAGGCCTACCCCTATCTGCAAGCGCCCCACGAGGCGGTCGCCCGACGTTGACTTGGGGCTGATGCGGTAGTACTCACGCAGCTCCAGGTCGAACTTGGCGTATTGGGCAAATGGCTGGCCCGCAATGGTATACTTCTCGGTAGCGGTTTTGCTGCCCACCACCGCGCCGCTGACGGCGTTGGCGATGTTGCCGCTCACCTCGGCCATGCCCTGAAAGAAAATCTGCTGCCGACGTTTTTCCAACACCTGCTGGTTGTAGGTATAGCGATACGAAGAAGCCAGGATGAACTGCGACTGATAGGCTTGGCGCAGAAAGGGCTTAGCCTTCAGCACTGAATCGAACGCCGCGGTGCTGGTGAAGGCGTTGTACTCAACGTCAATTAGCTTGATTTCCTGCTCGTTGGTAATCTTGGTTTTCCAGCTGTAGCCGTAGTTGGCCGTGTAGCTGGTGGTGCTGAAGTAGCCCGAGCGCGCCACGTACCGAATACCCGCCCCGAAATTGGTGCGCGGCTGAAAGTCAGAATTGACTAGGCGCGGGTTCAGAAACGGCAGCTGCGGCACGATAAGCCGGGGCACAATCAGCTTGGCGTCAAGGCCAAACTCGGTCGAGATGAGGCCCGTGTTGTTGCGGCTTTCGGCCCCGGCGGGCGCGCGGGTCTGGGTTTCGTACGAGGCTACCCCGTTGATAAGCAGCTGCTCGGCCCCGCGCAGCGCCGAGCGGTTGCGGAACGTAATGTTCAGGCCCGGCCCCGTAAAGCCGTTGCTCTTGCTCACCAGCTGCACTTCGGCCCGCAGGCTTTTCTTCTTGAGCTGCGTCATCCGAATGTCGGAATCGAGGCGCGCCCGCCCGGCCGAATCGCCGGCCGCCGAGGGCGAAAACTTGATTTCGACGAAGCGAAACGTGCCCAGGCTCATCAGGCGCGAGAGCGTCTGGTCGCGGCGGCGCTGCCGAAATAGGCTATCCGGGTACAGGAACACGGCCCGCGTAATGGCCCGCGCCTTAAACATGGTTTCGTCGGGGTAGTACAGAAACTTCTGGTAGTGAATTGGTTTCCGCTTCACCGTGTCGGTTAGGATATAGTCGGTGTTCAGGCTCACCGTTTTTAGCCAGTAGGGCTGGGTAGCCTTGGCAGGCGCTTCGGCCTTCACTTTGTAATGCACATTCACCTGGCCGTCGAGCGTGCTGTCAACCTGAAACAGAATGTAGTTAGGGTTGAAATAATAATAGCCTTTGTTCTTGAGAGCCAGGTCGATGCGCACCCGCTCGTTGGTCAGCACGTCGAGGTCATACGGGTCACCCACCTGGAGCAGGCTCTCGGGCTGGGTAGCCCGGATGGCCGCGTCGATGAGCGTGTCGCGGGCCGGAAAGTGAATTTCCTTAATTAAATATTGCTGGCCAGGCGTGGCGGTGTAGTTGACCTGCGCCGTTTTGTCCTTGGTCACCACCTCGCTGCTGACCGCACCCTTGAAATAGCCCCGGTTATTGAGGCGGTTGACCATCAAATCGCGGGTGGCGCCAATCTTCACCTGGCTCAGCACCACCGGTGCCTCGCCCAGCTTGCCAGCCAGAAAGTGCCCGATGCCCTTGGTTTTGCCTACCCCCAGGTGCCAGAAGAATATCTTGGGCCGCAGCCCCAGAAACGAGAAGTTGGGCTGGGGCCGCAGCACGCTCGTGAGCTCGGTTTGCAAGGCGCTGGCGTTGCTGAGCTTGGTGGGCGATTTGATGGTCACCTTGCTCCCCGTGTACAGCTTCTGGCCCGCTGGCACGTAGCGCAGCCCCGAGCAGCCGACTAAAAATAAATTAAAAATTAAAAATGATAAATTAAAAATTCTCCACTGGGAGGCCCGCGGGCGCACCCATCCTGCCCGGCTGAGTATGCGGTTCGTCAACTCGTTTGGTATCGGTAAATCGTTGTGCCTCATGCTAATAAAAATTACCTCTCGATAATTTTTAAGTTATCATTTTTAATTTTTACTTTTCTTCGTCGTGTCCACGCGCACTGCGCCGTTGGCGGCGGCCGTCGAGTCGGCCAGGTGCTGGTCGCGGCGCTTCTGCTCCTCGGCGTCCAGCTTATCCTGCTTGCGGTTCTGGCGGCTCTTGTCTTTCACCTCGCGGCTCACCTTCGCAAACAGCTCCTGGAAATTGTTGTACTCGCGCTGATACACCAGCGAAGCGCCGGTGCGCACGATGGCCCCGTCGATGTCTTCGTAAGAGTTCTGCCGGAAGGCCCGCAGGCGCAGGCGGCCATCGGCCAGCAGCGTGTATTCGAGGCTGATATCGCCCGCGAAGTTGCTGGCCGCGCTGCTACCCTGGGTGGCCTGCGTGCCATTGCCGCCGCTCAGCGGCACGTCGGTGCCCAGGCGCACGGTGAGGCGGTTGTTGAGCAGCTGGCGGCGCACGGCCACGTTGAGGTCGGTGCGGCCCTGGGCCGAGCCGCTGCTGTAGTCGGCCTGGTTGGTCACGCCCAGGTCGAGGCCCAGGCCCGCCAAATATTTGCCGGTCAGGTTCTGCAACTGGTCGGTCAGCACCTGGCTCACCGAGCCGCGCAGCTGGCTGGCCACGATGCTCTCGCCGGCCGTCGTCGCAAACGGGTTTTGCTGCACGAAGCGCCCTAGCACGAGCAGCGAGAACACCTGCTTGCTCATGTCCGAGGTATTGTTGGGTAGGCGCAGCTGCGCCAGTCGGGCTTCCACCTCGCCGCCGAGGGCACCCTTCTGGTCATCGGGCAGCGTAATGTCAAAGCCAATGGTCGGTTTGCTCAGCTGGTCCGTAACCTTGAGCAGTACATTGAAGGGTAGGGCATTGCGCGACAACGTAGTCGCCGTGGGGTCGTTGCTGCCCTGGCCGGCCAGCAGGTCCGACGGCGCTGCCTTCACCTTATAAATAGCGGTAATATTGAGGTCGGCATTATACGGGTCGCCGTTCCAGCTCACCGACGAGCCGCGGGCAATAATAAACTCCCTGGTTACCAGGCCGTAGAGCGAGAGCTTATACTTGCCCCGGCGCACATCGAGGCGGCCGGTCAGGGTGAGGTTGCCGCTCGCGTCGAGGGTAGTGGTGAGGGTGCCCGCGGCCCGCACGCGCAGGTTGTCGCCGCTCACCGGGTCCACGATAAACGTGAAGGGCGTGTCGTCATTAATGGTAATGCGCGCCGTTATGTCGTAGCCAATGGCGCTGGTATTGGCCGAGTCGGCGACCGCTTTTTTGGCCCGCAGCGAGTCGGGTAGGCTAAAGTCAACGAATTGCACGATGCCTTCGCGGGCCACCACACTGGGGTCAGCAGATGGGTTTTCCACCGTCAGGTCCGAACCCTTAGCCACCGTGGCCACCACATTGATTTTTATCAGCGACAGCGGCCCGGTCAGGCGCGTGTCCGAGTCCACCACCAGGCGGCCGTAGTAGAGTGTGTTGTTTTGGCTGCGCTTGCTCTTCACGGCCAGGAACTTGTCGGTCGTCACGCGCAGGTCGAAGGCATAGTTCAGCAGGTCGGGCGTCAGCAAGTAGCCGTTAGCCACCGCCTTGTTGCCTGCCGAGTCCAGCACCGTGAAGTTGTTGAAGGCGATGCCTTTCTCGTCAAACGTCACGGGCTGGCTCACCAGCCGGAACGGCGCGCCAAGCTGCGGCACCACAAAGCCGGCATCGGCCGACGTCATGAGCGTGCCGCGCACCTTGGGCGCGCTGGTCGTGCCGGCCAGCGTCAGCTGCCCGCTCAAGAAGCCCTTGCCCTGGCTCAGCTGCCCGGCCGAGAACGGCTCGGCTGTTTTCAGATTGAGCCGCGCCACGTCCACCACGAAATCGAGGGGGGTAGCGCCGGTGGTGCGGTAGGCACCCTTCACGGTTACATCGTTGCCGCCGCCGCCGGTGAGGCGGGCCGTCACGTCGTAGCGGTCGGCCACGGGGTTGTTGGCTTGCAGCGCCAGGTCGCCCAGCACCACTTTGCTATACAGCAAGTCCTTGATGGTCAGGTTGGCCGTGAATGCCTGCTTCTTCGTGCCCAGGCCCCGCACCACGGCCTCCCCGTTGAGCTTGCCGCCCAGCGTGGAATCGGGTTGGCCAATGGCCTTGCTCACGATGCCCAGGTCGAATTGCTCGAAGCGCACGGCCAGCGGCGAAGTGTTCAGGGCCGGGTTCTGGCTCTGCACCACCAGGGCCGACGAGCCGTTGCTCAAGCGCAGCGCATTCGCCACGATGGTGCCATCGGCGTTGTAGCGCACGTAGTTGCCCGCGCCGGCCGTCCACTTGTCGTAGTTGATAATCTGGTCAGGAGCCGCCACAAACTGGTAGGCATCATGCCCGTTTTGCTCCAGTGCCTCCACCGTGCCGGCCAGCGCCAGCCGTTCGCGGTTGCTGCTATCGCCCAGGATGGCCGCGCGGGCGTGGATGAGGTTGTTGGCCAGAAAGCCCACTACGCTAGGCCGGCGCAGGTGCAGCGACGTATCCTGCGCGGCCTGAGCCAGGTGCAGGTCGTAGTTGAGCTGCTGCGCGTTCGAACCCACGTTAAGCCGCAGCGAATCGAGCTTATAATTCTGATAGCGAATAACCGGAATGCTGGTCTGGGCCGTGAGGCGGGCGGCGGCGCGGCTGTAGTCGCCGGCCAGCGTGAAGGGCGAAATGCGCTTCAATCCCTTCACCAGCTTGGTCAGCAGGGTAGTCTTTTTCACCTGCAGCGAGTAGGTGAAGTGCCGGTCCGCGCTCGCATTCTTAAAAGGCTTAACGCCGTCGAGCTTGAAGTAGCGGCTCACGTGCTGCTGCAATTCCGTGGCCAGGTCGCCGAGATGCACGTTGCCATCGAGGTTCACGTCGGCCACGTTCGAGCGGAACGTAACGGCCGTGCGCGTGGCGTTCTGCACGATGCGCCCACGCACCGAATCCAATGCAATCGGCAAGCTGTCTTTAATAATAACCAGCTTGCTGCCGCTAAACGTGCCGTTAATCGTATTCAGCCCCGAGCCACTGATGCTGGCCTGCAAGTCGCCCTGAATGCGCAGGTCGCCGCCGGTGTAGAAGCCGAGCTTGGTTAGGTTCACGCCGCGCAGGTTCAGTGAGGTCACCTGGTAGGTCGGGTTGTTGGCGTCGCGCAGGTTCACCACCGCGTTCAAATCCAGGTTGAGATTAGGGTCGCTCTTGCTGCTGGCCGCGATGGTGTATTTGCCCCGGTCAATACCCACCGAAGTAGTCACGCCGTGGTAGGTATAGCCGTTATAGCGCGCACTCTGAATGTTGGCCGACAGCTTGCCCACCAACGTGTTAGGGTCCTGCAAGTTACCCACCGCGTCAATGCGCCCCGTGCCCGTAATCGTGCCAATGGTCGGGTTTTTCAGCAGCTTGCCCGCGTCGAAGTCTTGCACCGCAAAAGTGCCCACCAGCGGCTGCTGCCCATTGGCCTGCTTGGCCCCCAGCTTACCATTAAATGCCACGTTGCCATACGTCGAGCGCAGCTTCAGATTAGTATCAAACGCCAGCGTCGTGGGCCGGCCCTTAAAGGTGCCGCTCAGCGAGAGGGTAGGGGGTAGGCTGATATTGCCGGGCACCGTGCCTTTGGGCAGCACGCTCAGCAAGTCGGCGCGGGTAGTGCTGAAGCGTTGAATATCCAGGTCCACGAACAGCCGCCCATCCACGTTGGGCAGGCCCACCAGGTGCGCCCGCCGCGCCTGCACCACCGTGTTGCGCAGCCCCACGAAGTCAAAATTTCGAATCAGCAAATCGCCCAGCCGGCCGGTCACCAGCCCGCTCAGCAGCACGCTCTGGTCCGGGCCGGTGGTAAAGGGGGGGGTAGTAGCCAGGCCCGGCACCAGGTACAAAATGTCGCGGAAGCCCAGCCGCGTATCGCGCAGGTCGCCGGCCAGGCCCAGGTTGGGCAGGTCGTCGGCAATGCCGCCCAGGCTTTTGTAATGGATGGCCAGGCTGCGCTTGATGCGCGAGTTGGGCGTAATCAGCTCCAGGCTATCCAGCTTGATATCAGTCGAATCATATACTACGTTGGCCCGCGCCGACGTAATGGCGAAGCCGCTCTGGTCCTTGCCCGCCAGGTTGTCCAGCTTCACCGTCGTCAGGTTTTCGGTGAAGTTTAAATCCCGCGTGTTCAGCACCAAATTCGTGAAGTGCAGGTGGCTGTAGTCGAGCGCCGGGTAGCGGCTCTTCACCTTGGGGTCGTTAAAATTATCGAAGTTCACGGCCAGCCCGCTCACATCCGACTGCCCCAGCGTTACGCGCCAGGCCAGGGGGGTAGGGGCGGCTTTCTGGGCCGCATCGTTCACCTTGCGCACGGCCTCGGCGGGGTTGATAGCGCGCTGCGCCACCGGCACATCCTTGTTCTGGGCGTAGGCAAAAGTGGTGTTTTTCAGCGTCAGTTTGTCGAGGTCAATGCGTTCTTTGGCCAGGTCAATGTTCTTGGCCGTGACATCAGCCAGCCCAATGTGGGTATCGATAAACTGCGCCGACGGCTCATTCTTATACACAAACCCCACGTCCTCCAGCGTCGCCTTGTTCAGGCCAAAAGTCAAATCCAGCGGCTTGGTCGGTTCGGGGCTGGCCAGTTCGGGCGCGGTTTTGCTCTGCGCCATCCTAATAAA
This sequence comes from Hymenobacter psoromatis, assembly GCA_001596155.1. Taxonomy (NCBI): domain Bacteria; kingdom Pseudomonadati; phylum Bacteroidota; class Cytophagia; order Cytophagales; family Hymenobacteraceae; genus Hymenobacter; species Hymenobacter psoromatis. The sequence continues at coordinate 4,471,736 of CP014771.1, forward strand.
GCTGTGCCGCAGCGCCGCATTATCTACCTTATAAATGGAGTGGGTCACGTCCACCTCATCCATATTCACCAGCAGGTCGCCAATTTTGGCGCGCAGGTCGGAACCTGCTACCTGGTCATTCTGCGTAAACAATAAATTATTGACGTGCAGCTTGCCAATGTTGTATTTCAGGCTGGAGCTAGTCGTATCTACCGGCGCGGTAGGACTACTGAACGCCTTGATAATGAAGTCATAGTTAGTAACGCTGTCGGGCTCGGTGCGCGTCAGGCGCACGCGGCCGTTCTCCAGCTCCACGTCCTTGATATTGACCTGGCTGTGCAGCAGCGCGAAAATATCGATGCTCACGCCCAGGTGGCCCACGCTCAGCAGCGTGTCGCGCTGCTGGTCGGCCAGGTACACGTTGTCGAAATTAATAGCGTGCCGAAAGTCAGTCCGAAAAGTGCCTATGCGCACCTCCGTTTTGAGCTTATCGCGCAGGTAGCCTTCGGCCCGACGCGCCACAAAGTCCTGACCCGCTGGGAATTGCAAAAACACGACAACGCCAATCACGAGCAGCAGTACCAGCGCGATTAACCCCAAAATCACGTACAGAAAGCGGCGTAAGTAGACTGGCACAGGCAGAAAATGCGTGAGTGAAGCCGGGCAAGGCTCGGTAAATAAACAAAACTAAGTCCTTCCAAACGGAAAAACGAGGGCGCGGGTTGGCCGGCAGTCGCGCAAGCGGACCCTTGCGAGCTTCACGCCAACGCGGGGGGTAGGGCTTTTGATATAGCCAGGATAGGCCGTGGCTGCCCCGCAAAACCGCCGCCGGCCGTTACTTTGCCTCATGCAGCCCACCTCCGCCCCCGATTACCGCCCCCTCATTCGCCAGGCTTTTGCCGAGATGGAAAAAGTGGTGGTGGGCCAGCGGGCACTAGTCAGCCGCCTGCTCATCGGCGTGTTCACCGGCGGCCATATTCTGCTCGAAGGCGTGCCCGGCCTGGCCAAAACCCTCACCGTGAGCACGTTGGCCCAGGTGCTGCACCTGCATTTCCAGCGCGTGCAGTTCACGCCCGACCTGCTGCCCTCCGACCTCGTGGGCACCATGATTTACAACCAGAACCAGTCGGTATTCGAGGTCAAGAAAGGCCCCATCTTCGCTAACCTCGTGCTGGCTGACGAAATTAACCGCTCGCCCGCCAAGGTCCAGAGCGCCCTGCTCGAAGCCATGCAGGAAAACCAGGTCACCATCGGCGACCAGACCTATCAGCTCGACCGGCCTTTCCTGGTACTGGCCACGCAAAACCCAGTGGAACAAGAAGGTACCTACCCCCTGCCCGAGGCGCAGGTGGACCGCTTCATGCTGAAAGTGCACGTCGATTACCTCAAAAAAGCCGACGAGCTGGAGGTGATGCGCCGCATGGCCAACATGGGTTTCCAGGGCAACGTGCAGCCCGTGCTCACCAGGGAAGATATTTTTGGCATTCGCGACCAGATAAACCAGATTACGATTTCCGACACGCTCGAAAAATACCTCATCGAGCTGGTGTTTGCCACCCGCCGCCCCGCCGACTACGACCTGCCTGAGTTTGCGCAGGCCGTGCAGTTTGGGGCCAGCCCGCGCGCCAGCATCGCCCTGCACCGCGCCGCCCGCGCCGTGGCCTACCTCGACGGCCGCGACTACGTGCTGCCCGAAGACATCAAGGACGTAGCCCAGGATGTGCTAAATCATCGAATATTAATGACCTACGAGGCTGAGGCCGACGGCATCCGCACCCACGACCTCATCGAAGCGATTCTGCGCAAGGTGCCGATTTCGTAGGGGGCGCGTTAGTTGGATTTATTGTCCAGCCGGGCAAAAAATTTCAGCCCCATCAGCACCGGGCTCACAACCAGAAGCAGCAAGCCCAGCAGGCTCAGCCACCCGAAAAAGCCACTGATTCGGTAATTGCCCAAATAGCTCATTTGGGCTATGTTACCGCCTAGCTGTAGTACGAGGCCGGTTACGAAAATCAGGAAAAGCTTCACAAAGGAGGGTAGCCATTTCATAGCTGGTAGCTGAGGATTGGTAAGAGTAGCAATACTACGCACTAATAAGTCGCCGGCTTGTTTCGAGCAGAAAGCGACTGCTGGGCAAGCGGTTCCTACGGAAAGTAGGGTGAGCCGGGTCGCGGCTATCGCGCCGGGCTTTTTAGTTTGGCGATGTTCCTACCCCCTCCAGAATACCCCGCATCCAGCCAGCCAGCACCACCCGGTCAAACTCGGCCCGTGCCAGCACCCGGCCGCGCGCGCCGGCTTGCGCGGTGCCGGCAGGGTCGGCCAGCACCGCTCGCAGCCGCGCCGCCAGGGCAGCCGCGTCGCCGGCCGGCACGTACCAGCCGCAGCCGTTTTCTTCTACAAGTTCCTTGGTCCAGCCCGCATTAGTCACCACCACCGGCGTGCCCACGGCTAGCGCGTCGTAGAGTTTGGCCGGCGAGTTGGTATCGAGCACCGGCAGGCCCAGAAACGATACCAACGCCACATCAGCCAGCGCAAACCAACTGAAAACGGCGTGGCGCGGCTGCCCGCCCACCAGCCGGATGCGCCCCGGCCAGCGCGCCGCCGCCGCCGCCACCAGCGGCTCAAAAAAGCCGTGGCCCAGAAAAAGAAATGTCGCGGCCGGGTCGGCGGCTACCAGCGCCTCAGCGGCGGCTACCACTGTGGGCATGTCGTTGGCCCGCCCAAAGGTGCCGGCATACAGCACCACCCGTTGGCCCACCAGCCCCTGCGCCCGGCGTAGTTCGGCCACTAAGGGGGGGGTAGGGCGGGCTGCCAGGTCGAGGTCGGTGCCGTTGAGCAGGGTAGTAATTTTACGCGCTTCGATGCCCAGCCCGGCTACGTAAGTACTCATATCGGGTGAAAGCGGCACGATATGCGCGGCGCTTTGGTAGAGCCGCTTCTCTAGGGCAAACAGCTGTTGCCGGGCCAGCGCCGTGGGCACCGCCCCCATCGCCACCGGAAACGAGGGCCACAAATCCTGCACCTCAAACACCCACGGCACCCGCCAGTGCCGCGCCACTCGCGCCGCCGCCCAGGCCGCCGTCAGCGGCGTGCTGATGCCCCACACCACGTCGGGCCGCGCCAGGCGGCGACCCGCGCGCACCGCCCAGGCCGCGTACTGCGCAAACGCCAGCGCCCGCCGCGCTGGCCCCATCTTGTTGTCGTACGGGATGTTAGCTTCAAGCAGCTCCACGCCCGGCGGCACCCAGGGCCACTCATGCGTCAGCTGTTGGGGCCGCCAGGCGGGGGTAGTGAGCAGCGTCACGCGGTGGTGCCGCGCAATCTCCGCCAGCAGCGCGTAGTGCCGGCTGGTAGCCGGGCAATCGGGGCTAGTGTGATACTGGCTGAAAACCGCGAGGTGCATTCCTGTTTAATTATGAATTATGAATTAGAAATTATGAATTGGTGCCGAAGCCCTTCAGGAAATCGTCAGGTGCTAGACGCGCATGGCGGCCTATCATTCTGATAACCTGGCCTGCCAGACTAATTAATAATTCATAATTATTTTTTTGGTCGGTAGTGCGAGTCGTTGAGCAGGCGCTGAGCGTCCTTCTGCGCCATGAGCTGCGCCAGCGTTACGTCGGAATGCTCGCTCATGTACTTGCGCACGATTTGCAGGCCTACCCACTGGCCCACGCGGCCGGGGCAGGTGCGGTCAATTTCGGGCACATTGGGCCGCTCCCCCACGTATTTCTGAACCATGAAGGGGGTAGTCGTATAGAGCAGATTATTCTCCAAAAAATGCCCCCAGATGCGCGCCTCGTTGAACCGCACGTTTTTCAGCTCCTTGCCTGTGTAGCCAATGAGCAGCGAGTCGGGCGTGCAGGGCAGCACCTGGCCCGCGAAATACAGCCGCTTGCCCTGGTCCACCATCTGGTCGAGCATCGAAGTGGCCGTCAGCTGGTGCTTGTTGTATTTGCTCGACACGGCCAGCGCCAGGGTGGGTAGCACGTTGGCCGGGCGGTAGCGACGCAGCATATACTGCGGCAGGTCGGGCCGGTAGCTGGCCTGCGGCCCCGCAAACCAGTCGAGGCTGATAACCAGCAGGTTATCATTGATAAAAATATCTTTTCCCATTAGCCCACTCACGTAGGTGGCCGCCACGGCCGGCGCCTTAAAATCGGGGAAATAATACTTGACGCGCCCAAACATGGCCGCCATATTCTGGCGCAGTGCCGCCGAGTCGGCAAAGGCCTTGGCGGTTTGCTGGCTCAGCTTTTGCAGGGCCGGGTTGGTGGCGAGTTGCGCCAGCGCCGTGGCCAGCGTATCGGGCGGGGCCTGGCCTGCCTGCAAATAATATTGCGCGAAAACTGGGTTGGCACGCATAAACTGCAACCCTTCGGCCGAATTTTTAATCTGGAAAAAAGACCTTTCGAGGTGGCGCAGGGGTAGGGCCACGGCGGGCGCGCCACTAGCGGGGTCGGGGCGGCAGCCGCCTTCTTCGGCGTCGCGCTGGCAGCCGGCCAGCAGCCCCGCGGCGGCCAGGCTCAGCGCCATGATAAATGCAGATACTTTCAAGCTAAAGCTATTTTTGCACAAAATTACACTTTCCCCACGCGGGGCCACGTTCCGCCAGTACTCAATTCAATACCTCCACACCTATTTATGAAGAAATTAGTGCTTACCCTCGCCGCGCTAGCTGTAGCCCCCGTCGCCTTCGCTCAGGTCGAAATCGGCCTCAAGGTATCGCCTTCCATCTCTTTTCTGCGCACCAGTTCGCCTTCGACCACTAATTTCCAAGGTGATGGCAGCAAGCTTAGCTTCGGCGGCGGCGTGTTCGTGGATTATTTCTTTGGGCAGAACTATGCCTTCAATACGGGGCTGTTTCTGACCGGTAAGGGCGGTAATATCTCTTATACTGAAACAGCTGTTATTCCTCCTAATTCTGGCGGGGTCACAGGTACTCATCCGACTGTATCGCAGAAAATCGCCATTCAGTACCTCGAAATCCCCGCTACCCTTAAGCTTTTTACCAACGAGATATCGCCCGCTACCCGCGTGTATTTCCAGGTAGGTGGCTCCGTTGCCTTCCCGGTTGCCACCCGCATCAACGGCGATAAATTTTACACCGACCCCTACAACGGTAACTCCCAAACCGAAGCTTCCAGCCACGTTTTTGCGGTCGATGCCAACCTTATCGGCGGCCTGGGCGTCGAATATCAGCTCGGCCAAAGCACCAAATTGCTGGCGGGCCTCAGCTACCACCACGGGCTGGTTGACCTCGACCACTACTTCGAGAAAAACCGGGGCTTCAGCGACGTAAGCATCAAAAACAGCGTGGTTGCGCTGGACCTGGGCTTGAAATTCTAGACCACGGATTCGGCGGATTTTTCGGATTAGTCGGATTTTGTGGACGTAAAAAGGGCCGCCCTATGGGCGGCCCTTTCTTGTGTTTGGCAGCTAGATGCCGTCCACAAAATCCGACTAATCCGAAAAATCCGTCGAATCCGTGGTTTAGACATCCTCCACTACTACCTCGCGGTCCTGGGCGCGCGCCATCGCGGCGGCGGCCGAGTGCAGCTCAATCTGCTCGCCGTGCTCATCCTCAATGCGGAAATCGGTGAGGCCGAGGGCAGTGTCTTTCATCACCTTCACCCACTTGTAGTACTTCAAGTACCACTTCATCTGCTTGCTTACCAAGCCTTTGGTATAGTAGGCGTGCAGGAATGGGTGTACGTAGAGAGTGAGACCATTCTGGTTTTGGTTCACCATTAGGTCGTCGATGCTGTTGTCGATTTCGTCCGTCACCTGGATGGACGCCGAAATCTTGCCCGTGCCGCCGCAAGTGGGGCACACCTCGCCGGTCACGATGGTTTCGGCCGGGCGCACCCGCTGCCGGGTTATCTGCATCAGGCCAAACTTAGTGAGCGGCAAGATGGTAAACTTGGCCTTATCCTGCTTCATGATGTGGTACACCGTGTCCTCCACCTTCTTGCGGCTCTCAGCGGCGCGCATGTCGATGAAGTCAATCACAATGATGCCGCCCATGTCGCGCAGACGCAGCTGACGGGCTACTTCCTTAGCCGCCAGCAAGTTAATCATCAAAGCCGTAGCCTCCTGGTCATTCTCCTGGTTGCTCTTCGAGCCCGAGTTCACGTCAATCACGTGCAAGGCCTCGGTGTGCTCAATGACGAGGTAGCCGCCGCCCGGCACGCTCACCGTCTTGCCAAACAGCGTCTTGAGTTGCTTTTCAATGCCCAGGTGCTCAAACACCTTGGCCTTGTTATTGTGCAGCTTCACGAGCCCGATTTTATCCGGCGCTATTTTCTGCACGTACTCCTTCATCTCCTCAAAGCGGCCCGGCGTATCCACGACAATCGAGTCAAACGACTCGTTGAGCATGTCGCGCAGCATCGAAGATGTGCGGCCGAGCTCACCCAGCATCTTATCGCGGGGCTGGCCTTTGCGCAGGTTTTCGTAGAGCGAATTCCAGTTATCCACCATGCTCTGCATGTCGCGGTCTAGCTCCGCTACCTCGTGGCCCTCGGCTACGGTGCGGATGATGACGCCGAAGCCTTCGGGCTTAATGCTGGCAATGAGACGCTTGAGCCGGTCACGCTCCGTCTTGCTCACTATTTTCTTCGATACCGAGATGGTATTCGTGAATGGCATCAGCACGAGGTAGCGGCCGGCCATTGAAATGTCGGTGCTTACGCGCGGGCCTTTCGTCGAAATCGGCTCTTTTACTACCTGCACCAGCAGGTTCTGGCCCTTTTTGAATACGCTGTCGGCCTTGCCGACCTTTTCCAGCGCGGGTTCCAGCTTAAAATTTTCCAGGCCAGCGCTTTGGACCTGGTGCTTCATCACGCTTCCCACCCATTTATTAAGGGACGGAAATTGTTCGCCCAAGTCGCCGTAGTGCAGAAAGGCATCCTTTTCGGAGCCAATATCCACAAAGGCCGCGTTGAGGCCAGGCATCACCTTGCGCACGGTACCCAGGAAGATGTCACCTACCGCGTAGTTGGTGTCGTTACGGTCGAAGTGGTATTCAATCAGCCGTTTATCCTGGAGCAAGGCAATCCGCTCCCCTTCGGAGGTCGAATTGATAATTAATTCATTGCTCAACGTAGTAGATTAGTTAAAGTAGCCAGCCCGACCCCGAACAGGGGGGTAGAATGCCCCGAAACCGGCAAAAGGGAAGCCAGGACCACGTATGTCCTAGCTTCCCCTCGCGAGCCACGGCTACTGCTCAAAAGAGGGCAGTCCGGCACACCACGATAGTCGTCCGCGTGGCGGAGGCTACGTGAGAGATAGATAAGCAACTGGCGCATTAGCACCCAGCTGCCTACCTCTTACTCCGCACTAAGTCAGAAGATTACTTCTTCTTGTGACGGTTTTTGCGCAGGCGCTTTTTGCGCTTGTGGGTGGCAATCTTATGGCGTTTACGTTTCTTACCGCAGGGCATTGTCGTGGTGAGTTAAAGGGTAGATATTAAGAGTTCTGAGAACGGGTCACTGGTCTGCGTAAAAGTAACGCTGCTTTGGTCAGTTACCTGCGCACAGGGGTTAGTTTCGGATTTTAGCCAGCTCCTCCTCTACCGATGCAGCCAGGGCCGGGTCGTTGCTGAGGCTCTTGGCTTTTTGGAAGGCCGCGCGGGCCGCCGGACCCCGATTTGTGCGGGCCAGCGATACCCCAAGGTAAAACTGACCTTCCACGTTCTTGGGGTTAACCTGCACCAGCTGCGAAAAGCGCTCTATTGCTTTGTCGTACTGGTTGCTTTGAATAGCCAGAATGCCCAGGTTGTAGAGAACTTTCTCATTCTTAGGGTCTTGCTCCAGCACTTCACGCAGCAGGCCAATTCCTTTCACGGGGTTGTCGCTGCTCATGTAAGCCATGCCGAGGTTGGTCTTGGCATCCAGGTTATTGGGATTGGCGGCCAAAACCTTGTCGTATAGCTCCCGCGACTTGTCGCCGAGCATTTTCTTGCGCTCGGCCGATGCCGCGAAGCTATATGCCTGAAAATAAGCATCAGCCGCTTGTTGCCAGGCTTTCTCGCTTGGTTGCGCCGTAGCCACCGTAGATAAGTAGTAGCCTGCGCTGTCGAAACGCTGCACCGTAGTGTAGCGCGCGGCCAGCAGAGTAGCCACTTGGCTGCGGTCGGCCGCCGAGGCCGTGCGGTACTGCACCAATAGCGTATTAAGCGCCTGGCGCTGGGCCGCAGTAGCCTGGGTATGAGGCGCATTGGCCGTAGCACCAGTTTCCTCAGCTATGGTGCCGGTTTCGGCCGAGCGTGGACCCGAGGAGGCATCGGTTTTTGAGCCGTTGGTGGCCATGCCGCCGCCGTCACGCGTGGCGGTTTTGGCGGCATCCTGCCGAAGCTCAGCCTTGCCTTCCTTGGGTTTCACGATGCCCTTGGGCAGCGCGTACAACCCGCCCGCCAGCGCCAGGGCGCCAGCCAGCAGCCACAGTTGGTGCGTACTGGTTTGGGAAGTGGAAGCCATCCTGAAAGTAGCCAGGGGTAGCAAGCAATGAGGTGATAAGGAAGGAGTTGGGGTAGGCCTTAACAGCCAGCCCGTCCGCCCTTATCACCTCACTGCTCTGCTACTGCAAAGTTCTTAACGACTAAGCCTTGGCTTTTTTGGTGCCTTTGGCAGCCTTCTTAGGGGCTTTCTCCGAAGACTCACCGGTAATTTTCTTGCTGGCCTTAATCTTGGCAACAAAAGTTTTGCTCGGCTTGAAGCTTGGGATGAAATGCTCGTCGATGATGAGCGACGTGTTTTTAGAGATGTTACGGGCTACTTTGCGAGCCCGCTTTTTGTTTACGAACGAGCCGAAGCCGCGCACGTAAATGTTGTGGCCTTCGGTCATCGAATCCTTCACTACTTTGAAGAATGCTTCGACGGTCGTCAGCACATCGGCTTTCTCAATGCCGGTTTTTTGCGAGATTTCGGAAATTACCTCAGCTTTGGTCACGTTGGTAAGGGGGGTACTAAAAGTGAAAAAAAATCGGGCAGACAATCAACCGTTTTCGACGTAATTCCTTGCCCGGTAAGAAGTTCGCCATTCGAAACGGAGCGCAAAGGTACTCCTTAAATTTTGTTTGGCCAATGGAAACTTCCAAGTTTCTCTTTGGCCAAAATATTATTACTCATTATTTTGTCTAAAACTGCATCCACTACCGCCCCGGTTCCCTCCAATCCTTTCCTGGCCCCGGCGCTGCTGGCTTGGTACCCGCGGCACCGGCGCGATTTGCCTTGGCGCGGCACTCGCGACCCCTACGCTATTTGGCTCTCCGAAGTTATTTTGCAGCAAACCCGTGTGGCGCAAGGCTTGCCGTATTACCTTGATTTTCTGGCCTCCTACCCCACCGTGCAAGACCTGGCCATCGCGCCCGAGCAGGAGGTGCTGCGCCACTGGCAGGGCCTGGGCTACTATTCCCGCGCCCGCAATATGCACCACACCGCCCAGCAGGTGGTGGCCGATTTTGGGGGCGCTTTTCCGGCCACTTATGCCGGCTTGCGCCAGCTCAAGGGGGTAGGGCCTTACACGGCGGCGGCCGTCGCATCTTTTGCCTTCGATGAGGCAGTTGCGGTGCTCGATGGCAACGTATTTCGAGTGTTGGCGCGCGTTTTTGGTCTGCATTCCGACATCGCGGTGCCTAGCTCGCGCCGGGAATTTCAGGCGCTGGCCGACCTGCACCTACCCCCCGCCCACGCGGCCGAGTTCAATCAGGCCATCATGGAATTCGGGGCTTTGCAATGCACGCCGGCCAAGCCCGACTGCCTGTTCTGCCCGCTACAAAGCCAGTGCTGGGCCTTTCAGCACGGGCAGGTGGCGCTGCTACCCGTCAAGAGCAAGGCGAAGGCGGCGCGCACCCGCTACTTCCACTACCTAGTGCTAAGCCACGGCGAACAACTGTATCTAAAGGTGCGCCCGGCCGGCGATATCTGGCAGGGTCTTTACGACTTTGCCCTCGCCGAAACCGACAGCGCTGAGCTAGCTGCCGCCGAGGTGCTGCGCCACGTGGAAGCCCTTGGTGGACAGTTTGATACCCGCCGCGTGGCCGAAGACCGCCCGGCCCCGGCCCTGCGCCACATCCTGAGCCACCAGAAGCTGGAGGCGCGCTTCCACGCCGTAGCGCTAGCCGCCGCGCTGCCCGCCGCTACGCTGCGCGATACGGGCTTGCAAGCCTACTCCGCAGCCGAAATTGAGGCTCTGCCGAAACCCGTCTTAATCAGTAAGTACTTGGCTGGTAATGAGTGATTAATAAGGGGTAGGGATGCTGCCTGCATTTAACCCTACCCCCTTTGTTTTGGCTGAACAAGGTCAGCTATTTTTGTTAGTTATTTTTACTAAAATAATTTGCAATATTGAAAAATTATTCGTACTTTTAACACGTCAATGGTAGCTGTGGTTGGCTGCCGAATAAGTTATTAAAACGTAAGATTATGGCTGGCGTAAACAAAGTGATTTTGGTGGGTAACCTGGGCAAAGACCCTGAGGTACGTCATTTGGAAGGCGGCACCAGCGTGGCGCATTTCACCCTGGCCACCAACGAGTATTACAAGGACAAGCAAGGTGCCCGCGTTGAGCGCACCGAGTGGCATAACATCTCGGCGTGGCGCGGCCTGGCCGAGTTGGCCGAGAAATACCTGAAAAAAGGCAGCCAGGTGTATATCGAAGGCAAGCTCCGCACCCGCCAGTACCAGGACAAGGACCAGCAGACGCGCTACATCACCGAGATTATCGCGGAGGAAATTTCGCTGCTGGGCGGCCGGCCGGGTGGTAGCGGTGCCAACGCCGCCAGCCCTACCCCCGCCGAAAACGTGAGCCTGCGTCTGGAGCCGGAACTGGACCAACTTCCTTTCTGACCACTGACTAGCGCGGATTTCACGGATTTTGTGCATGGTGCACGTTTGCCTTGTCGGTAAGCGTTGATTTAAAAAGCCGCCTAAATGGGCGGTTTTTTAATTTATAAATAGTTGATGATGCGAGCCGTAGCGACTAAATCGTCCACGAAATTCGTGAAATCAGCTAAAATTCGCGCTAATCAGTGGTCTATCTTTGAGCTTCTTCTGTTACCAGCTAGTATGAGTGCTTCCCGATTTTGGGTTTGGGCCGTGGCGTTGGGTGGGGCGGCCGGGTCGCTGGCCGCCTGCTCGTCGGCCCCCGACTACACCCCCAAGCCCAAGGGCTACAACCGCATCGACCTGCCGCCGCATCGGTACCGCGCCCTGCCGGCCGGCCACCCCTACACCTTCCAGTACTCGCAGTACGCCAAGGTGTTACGCGACTCGTCGTATATGGCGCAGCCCGACTGGCTGAATATTTACTACCCCCAGCTGCACGCCAATGTGCAGATTACCTACACCAATGTGGTGCGCAACCGCCAGCTCTACAATAAGATGATGGAGGACGCGCGCAAGCTCACCGGCAAGCACCAGATTAAGGCCACCTCTATCGAGGAGAAAATTCTGCGCACGCCCAATGGGATGCGCGCTTCGGTGTTTGAGTTGGAAGGCGAGGTGCCGAGCCAGTTTCAGTTTTATACTACTGATAGCACCAAGCATTTCTTTCGGGCGGCGCTATATTTCCGCACGGCCACGGCCAACGACTCGCTGGCTCCGGTGATTGAGTACGTGAAGTACGATATGATTCAGATGCTTAATACGTTGCGATATAAGTAATTTGCTCAAAAGAACGTCATGCTGAGCCTGCCGAAGCATCTCGCTCGCATCGTTAGAATAGTACTTCAACGATGTGAGCGAGATGCTTCGGCAGGCTCAGCATGACATTCTTTTGGGTCATTCGATACGCTGGTTTTATTCTAGAAAATGAGTAACTTTTTTCAAACCAGGCTGGAAAATTTGCGGGGGGTAGGGACGCAACGAGGGCAGCTGCTGGGCAAGGAGCTGGGCCTGTTTACGTACGGCGACCTGATTCAGCGATACCCCTTTCGCTACCTCGACCGCACGCAGTTCTATAACATTGTGGACCTGCACGATGAGCTATCTTATGTGCAGGTGAAGGGAATTTTGAGGGGTAGGGAAGTAATAGGGGAGGGGCCCAAAAAGCGCCTCGTAGCTAAGGTGGGCGACGCCAGCGGCGAGCTGGAAGTAGTGTGGTTTAAGGGCGTGAATTACCTGGAAAAGGTCATCAAAAACCACCAGGAATATATTGTATTTGGCAAGCCGACGATGTTCAACGGCCGGCCCCAGATGGCGCACCCCGACTTGGAGGAGGTAAGCGAGCAGAAGCCCGGCCAGAGCTTTTTGCAGCCGGTGTACAACACCAGCGAGAAGCTCAAAAACTACCACCGCATCGACAGCAAGGCGATAATGCGGATGGTGGGCGACCTGCTCAAAATCGCCCTACCCCACGTAACGGAGACGTTGTCGCCCGACCTCATTCAGCAGTATGCGCTGCTCGATAAGGCCACGGCGTTGCAGCAGATTCACTTCCCGCAAAGTCCGGAGCTGCTGGAAAAGGCGCGGTTCCGGCTCAAGTTTGAGGAGCTTTTCTACATTCAGCTCAAACTGCTGCGCCAGAAAGACCAGCGCAAGGTGACGCTGGCGGGCCAGATTTTTAGTGAAGTGCCCACGTTGGTCCATTTCTATAAAAATATCATGCCTTTTGACCTTACGGGGGCGCAAAAACGCGTTATTCACGAGATTTACAAGGACTTCTGCAACGGCCAGCAGATGAACCGCTTGCTGCAAGGCGACGTGGGCTCGGGCAAAACCATCGTGGCCTTTATCTCAATGCTGATGGCCGCCGACAACGGTGCCCAGAGCTGCCTGATGGCGCCCACCGAAATTCTGGCCGACCAGCACTACCAGGGCCTGAAAGTGTATGCCGACCTGCTAGGGCTGAATCTGGGCAAGCTCACAGGCAGCACGCGCACCGCCCAGCGGCGCGTGCTGCACGAGCAGCTGCGCAACGGCGAAATGCAGATGCTGGTGGGCACCCACGCGCTGCTTGAAGACGTGGTGCAATTCCGCAACCTGGGCCTGACCATCATGGATGAGCAGCACCGCTTTGGCGTGGCGCAGCGCTCCAAATTGTGGCAGAAAAACCCCTACGTGATTCCGCACGTGCTGGTGATGACGGCCACGCCCATCCCGCGCACGCTGGCCATGACGCTCTACGGCGACCTCGACGTGAGCGTGATTGACGAGCTGCCCGCCGGCCGCAAACCCATCGTGACGGTGCACCGCTACGATGCTAACCGCCTGAAAGTGTTTCAGTTCGTGCGCGACCAAGTGGCGCTGGGCCGGCAGGTATATATCGTGTATCCGCTCATCGAGGAGAGCGAAACGCTGGACTACAAAGACCTCACCGATGGCTACGAGAGTGTGAGCCGCGCCTTTCCCGACCTGCAAATCAGCATCATGCACGGCCGCATGAAAGCCGAGGAAAAGGACTTTGAAATGGCGCGCTTCGTGAAGCAGGAAACCCAGATAATGGTGGCCACCACTGTTATCGAAGTGGGCGTGAACGTGCCCAACGCCTCCGTGATGATAATTGAGAGCGCCGAGCGCTTTGGCCTGTCGCAGCTGCACCAGCTGCGGGGGAGGGTAGGGCGCGGTGCCGACCAAAGCTACTGCATCCTGATGACGAGCTACAAGCTGAGCAAAGACAGCCGCACCCGCCTCGAAACGATGGTGCGCACCAACAACGGCTTCGAAATCGCCGACATCGACCTCAAGCTGCGCGGCCCCGGCGACCTCATGGGCACCCAGCAAAGCGGCGTGCTCGATTTGCTAATTGCCGACCTGGCCAAGGATGGCCGCATCCTCACGGAGAGCCGGGCCGCCGCCCAGGCCATTCTCCACGACGACCCGGAGCTGGCGCGGCCCGAGCATGGTAATATTCGAAGGCATATCGAAAGCCTGCCAGCTACGGCCGTGAACTGGAGCCGTATCAGCTGACTTGGAATTATACCTAAAAATGCAGGTATAAAAAAAGCGGCTTCTTGCTAAGAAACCGCTTGGTACCATTAAAACCAGGTAGTAGGCTGGCCTGCCTCTCGTTGGCTGACGGGGGTAGCCCTGGCGGGCCGCTCGTTGAGGTAGCGCGCCAAGGTCATAGTGGTAGTATCGGAGGCAAAAATAACTATGGGTGATGTAGCAAGGCCAGCGGTAGCAGCGGGGGTAGTCAGCTGCATATAGCGACCAGCTACGATAAGCGCGAAAAGTGAACCGATTTTAAGGAATGATTTCATAAGGTGCGGGTGGCGGCACGTACCACCTCGAATCAGGTGCCGGTTAGTAGTTTCTTATTAAATATGCAAAAAGAGAGAGTTGGGTGGGAACGGAAGAAGTAGCAATAAAGAATATTATTTTTCAGGGTTCGCCCCTTGAACGATTGGGCAAAATAATAGTTGCACCAGACGCTCAAAAGACAGTAAATAATAACTTCACCGGGTAAAGTTACGCTTGTTTTGCCCAGCGACTGAGCTACAAGCGCGAAGTGCCTGCCGGCCAACTAGCCTGGGCGAGGGTATTTTTGGGCTTTCGGGATTATAGGCATCCCTTTTAGTTACCATTCAGTTTATGCGTTTTTCAATTGGCATAGCCCTTCTGGCCCTGAGCAGTGTGGGGGGGGTAGTGTTGCCGGCTCAGGCACAAAAAACCAAGTCGGCCCCGTTTAGCTACCTGCCCGAGCAGGGCGAAGACCGATACAACCAGCGCGTGCCGCAGAAAACCCTGGCGCTGGCCGATGGCAGCGGCTTCGTAATTCTGGCCCACCAAAGTGGCAGCGCCTACGCCGTAGAGCGCTACGATGCCGACCTCAAGCGGCAGTGGAGCACTACCCTTCCCGTGGTGCCCGGCGAAACGATTGAGGCCTTCGGCCGCAACGCCGAGCAGGTCTGGGTAGTGGTGCATCACGCCGACGAAAGCGGCCAAAACCTGACGGTGCTGCCCGTGGGTCTGGGGAGTGGGCAAAAGGGCGCGCCCGTGGTGCTGCTAACCGCCGGCACCCGCGACCGCCGTCCCGGCGTGCGCCTCTCGCCCGATGGCAGCCGCCTGCTGGCCTTTAGCTACGCCACCCGCGACGAGCAGGTGCGTAGCATGCAAGGCACGCTCTACGACCAGAAACTGAACAAGATTCTGGAGCGCACCTACGATTTTCGCGACCAGGGCGACTTCTTCTCGCCCAATATCCTGCTTGCCAACGATGGCACGCAGTACGTGACGCTGCTCGGCGATGGCATGAAAAAGCTGACTGCCCGCCGCTACCCCCCTACCCCCGACCGGGTGGGCGTAGCCACCGTCGTTCCGGTAATGGGCATTCCGGTGGGCGGCACGTTTGGCGGCCAGCCCATCACTATCCGCGATGCGAAGTTCACACTCCAGCCCGACGGCCAACTCTACGCCGTGGCGCTCTGCGCCAACTACAACACCGGCGACCTGAGCGGCCTCAAAGTCGTGCGCTTCGATTTTGCAGCCAGCCAGCTCAAGCTGGCGGAGGAATTACCCTTCGCCCCGGCTTTTCTGGCGGAGGTAAGCAAAGCCACTGGGGCCGAAGCCAAGCGACTGGCCGACGTTTACTTAGGCGATATGTTCCTGACGGAGAGTAAAAACCTGGTAGTCATTGCTGAGCGTCATTTTGAGGAAGGCGGCCCAGAACTGCCGGTACACGCCCGCGAGCTGTACCTGTTTGGCTACAGCCCCTTCCTTACCCCCACCTGGCACCTCATTGTGGCCAAAGACCAGGTAGCGCCGCCCATCGATAGCTACACTGGCATCGGTTACCGGGCCGCCGTTTTTGGCGATGACCTACAGCTTTTAACGCTTGAAGCCATCAACGGCAAGTCGGACCTCTACCTGCGCCACGTGCAGGTGCCGACCGGCGTCATCAGTGCCCCGCAACGCCTCAAGCTCAACGTGGCCAACGACCAGCAGCTTGCTTACGTCAAGGACTTCACGACGTGGCTCGGCCCCAAAACGATTATCGGTGTAAGCCGCCCGAGCAAAAAATCAGCGGCCTTGCAGCTGAACGAAGTCAAACTCAAATAAATCACGGATTACGCGGATTTTAGCGGATTTCACGGATTTTGTGGACGGGTTTTCAGTAAAAAAGGCCACCCAATTGGGTGGCCTTTTTTAGTTTGATTCGGGGTAGTAAACTGGCTTTAGGTCCGTCCACAAAATCCGTGAAATCCGCTAAAATCCGCGTAATCCGTGATTTTAGTAGCAGTATTCGTTGGCTTCGATGAGCTTGGCGGCCACGCGGCGGCGGGCGTCTTTCACATTGAAGAGGTCGGGCTTGGTGAAGCGCTTGAGGCCCATGCTCATCAGGCGCTGCTCGTCGCCTTCGGTCATGCTGGCGATGGCTTCGCGGCCCGATTTCTCCACCAGGTCGATGGCGTCGGAGAGGTACACGCGGGCCATGTCTAGCTGCTGGGCCAGAGCATCTTCGCCTTTGGCGGCGATTTCCTTCTCTACGCGCAGCAGCACGCTTTCGGCGGTGTAGGTTTTGATGGCCATGTCGGCGATGTTCATCAGCACCTCCTGCTCTTTGGCGAGCGAGTTCATGTACTTCTGCACGGCAGTGCCGGCCACCATCAGGATAGCCTTCTTCATGTTAGCGATGGCCTTCTTCTCGCTGGCGAAAGCCGAGTCGTCGCTTTCGCCCATGCTCGGAATGCTCATCAACTCCTGCTGCACGGCCTGGGCCGGACCCATGAGGTCGATTTCGCCCTTCAGGCCCTTCTTCAAAATCATATCGACGGCCAGCATTCGGTTGATTTCGTTGGTACCTTCGAAAATCCGATTAATGCGCGAGTCGCGGTAATTGCGGTCCATCGGGTAGTCGGCCGAGAAGCCGTAGCCGCCGTAAATCTGCACGCCCTCATCGGTCACGTAGTCAAGTACTTCCGAGCCTTCTACCTTCAAAATGGCGCACTCCACGGCAAACTCGCGGGCCGCGCCCAGCAAAGCTTCGTTGGTGCCCAAGCCGCTGGCCAGCAGCTCTTGCTCCTTGCGGTAAATGTCTTCGCCGGCGCGGTAAATAGCCGATTCCACGGCGTACATTCGAATGGCCTGCTGCGCCAGCTTGTAGCGAATCGCGCCAAACTTCGAGATGGGCAGCTTGAACTGCACGCGCTCGTTGGCATACTTCACGCTCTGCGTAGCCGTCGCTTTCGCGCCGCCCAGGCAGGCCGCTGCCAGCTTAACACGCCCGATATTCAGCACGTTAAACGCGATGAGGTGGCCTTTGCCAATCTCGCCCAGCACGTTTTCCTTAGGCACTTGCGCATCGGTCAAGAACACCTGGCGCGTCGAAGAGCCGCGGATACCCATCTTGTGCTCCTCGTTGCCGAGGCTCAGGCCGGGCGTGTTCTTGTCCACGATGAAGCCCGTGAACTGCTCGCCATCAATCTTAGCGAACACGATAAACACGTCGGCAAAGCCAGCGTTGGTAATCCACATTTTCTGGCCGTTCAGCACATAATGCGTGCCTTCGGCGTTGAGCACGGCCTTGGTCTTCGCGCCCAGCGCGTCCGAACCTGAGCCTGGTTCCGTCAGGCAGTACGCGCCCATCAGGGTGCCGTCGGTGAGGCCGGGAATGTATTTCTGCTTCTGCGCATCGGTGCCGAAATACAGAATCGGCAGCAGGGCAATGCCCGTGTGCGCCGCGAAGGCCACCGGAAACGAGTTGCCGCCGCCTACCCCCTCCGTCACGCGCAACGCGGTCGGGAAGTCCATGTCCAGCCCGCCAAACTGCTCCGGCACGCTCACCCCAAACAGGCCAAGCTGACCGGCTTTCTCCATCAGGCCGTGCATGAGGCCCTCCTCGTGGTTGTCGAGGCGCTCCAGCAGCGGATGCACCTCGGCGGCCAGGAAGTCCAGGCAGGTCTGGTACATCATATTCTGCTCCTCCGTAAAATCGGCGGGCGTGAAAACGTCTTGAGCCTCAGTAGGCTTGATGATGAATTCGCCGCCCTTCACGACGGCTTTGTTCGATACTTCCATGATGCTGAGTGGGTGAGCGTTAAAAGACAAAGTATTAGGCAAGCCGAGTAGTTTAGCAACAACGGCCCGGCGGTTTAGGGTTGCAAGATAAGCGAAAAATGTTAGGCGTGCCGAGTAGTTTGGGGAAACAAAACCCCGAAATGTGCGGGGTTTTGTTTTGACAGAAGCGGCCGACTGTTAAAACGGCCCGTGCCACGCATCCACCAATGGCCCGACATTGATAGCCGTTATTTCGGGTTGCTCTTGCAGCCATTGCCGCACGGCTTCGCGGTGGGCCCCGGTAGCGGTGCGGCGTTGTCCGGCACAGGCGAAGAAATCCGTGATGCCGCCGCCAATATGTAGCTGATTGGCTTCAATCATCTCAATCAGCTTATCACTGAAAGCAAATTCAGCCGCTTGTGTATTTGAAATGTCTAGGTCGAATTTTACTAAAAAACCCATTTCCTGAAACTCCCGCAGCCGAAGTTTCTTGCGAAGGCGCTTGGTCATTGCTTATCGTTAATCACAACTTCGGTTAACCCCCCCCCCCTAATTTTATTATACTTATTCTATTTGAACACGTATTTTAAAGAAAATACAATACCCAATAAAAGGGCTACAGCTAAGGCAAATTTTAACAATCCTAACACCACTATTTTTAATATGAAGAACATCCTATTGAATTCATCATCAGAAAAAACAAATTTAGCTAAAAACCAAATAATATATAAAAATATTATCAATACCGTAAACACAGTTTCCATACGGAAAATTTAAATCTTGTTTTTCATTATTGCGCAATTTCATGCAGAATAATAAATTGTATCATCGACAAAGGTGCAAATTCGTTAATTAATAATACACAAGTTCTCATTGATACCCGTAAGCAACACCCTGCTTAAGACTCGTAGGACCTTGACCCATTTGGCCAACATTGCCAAAAGATGCACGCTGAGTATTCTGGCTTTGTATAAGAATGATATGCGCGCCCAATTTAGCAGCTTGTTTTTTTAGCTTCTCGGTAGCGCGAGCGTCAATATTTGCTTGATTGGAAAAGGTTGACCCACCTGTTGCTTTCGCCTTGACCTCACCCTTACGCACAAGCCCGCTTACGTCAGATTCGAGGGTAGTAACAATCACTTTCTGCCAATCCTGTTCGCCCTCGATTATTATTCTTTCTGTTATGGTCTGCACCCTGCCACTAGCAAAATCAATTTCTTTGATTTGATTTCTACTCAACGTATTTATAACAGTCTCATTTGGATAAGTAAACGAGATGCTTTGTTCGCCAACAGTCACCACTTTAACTGAAAGTGTTTCGTTGTTCACTTTAACGATTTTATCAAGCTTGACATCTTGGGCAAAACAGTTAAAACTGGCAAATACTAGGAATAAGGAAGAGAGATGGTTTTTCATGTCGAAGTGATATTGTAATGCAACGAAAAATTTGTTTTCTAATCCTGCGGAAGCTTGATAAAGAAAAAGCCCGACTCATCATTGCAAGGATAAAATGATTTAATCTCTTTTGAATTACCTTTTCTTACTACAGTATATTTGTTGTCTCGAAAAATAAACCGGCATATTAAGTTTCTATTATCTTTTGATTTGTGCCAATCAATTTCTGATAAGTTTCGCAATGCTTTGAACATTATCATCATTGGTGCAGTAAAAAGTCCAAACTCAAACGAAGAAGCCTTGTATCCATTTGTCTTATATTCATTATTTATAAATTTATTAATAATTTCATTATGACGCAACACAATATGAACAAAAGCCTCTGGCGGAACTGTGTACTCTATATGCGGTTGGCCATAAAAATGGGGCTTAGTTATAATGGACAGTGAATCTTCGGTGAGTATTTTGCCGATTACCTTAATGAATAATTTTGTGTTATGATATTCTCCGCGAATACAAAATTTATTGTATTCTTCGGGATAATCGTTACCTGCTTTAAAAACACTACTAATCAACCTTCTAGATAGTAAGCTAAAGGATTCGTATTTAATATAAGCAGGAATACTTTGTTTCGAAAAATTATAATATTTCTTATATATTTTAACTATATGATTTAATTCATCTTTAGTCGTAGTTCCTCTGCTTAACCCTAGAATTATTTTTCTGTGGGCCTGAAGGCATTCCATATTTTTACTTTTCTTTGTCCTTAGAATGCGCAAAAGAACGATATTTTTGCGACTTGTTCATTATCCAGTAGAAATTTACGGCCAAACGCAGTATATCAATCACCCCGTTTGGCCGTAAATTTCTTAGCTACTTCAGCAGCTCATATATCCCCGCGACGCCCTGGCCGCCGCCGACGCAGGCGGTGACGAGGCCGTACTTCTGGCCCCGGTCGCGCAGCTCGTCGAAGAGCTGGATGCTGAGCTTAGCTCCCGAGCAGCCCAGCGGGTGACCGAGCGCGATGGCCCCGCCGTTCACGTTCAGCTTCTCGGGGTTGATGCCCAGCTCGCGCACCACGGCCAGCGACTGCGAGGCGAAGGCTTCGTTCAGCTCGATTAAGTCCATGTCGGCCAGCTTCATGCCGGCTTGGCGCAGGGCTTTGGGCACGGCCGCAATTGGTCCCATGCCCATGATGCGCGGGTCCACGCCCTCGGTGGCGTAAGTGACCATGCGGGCGATGGGCTCCAGGTTCAACTCTTTCACTATGCGCTCGCTCATCACGAGCACGAAAGCCGCGCCGTCGGAGGTTTGGGAGGAGTTGCCAGCCGTGACGCTACCCCCCTGCGCAAACACGGGCCGCAGCTTGGCCAACGCTTCGATAGAGGTATCGGCGCGCGGGCCTTCGTCGGTATCCACTACGTAGGAGCGGTTTTTCTTCTTACCGCTGGCCTGGTCGAGGTAAGTTTCCTCCACCGTGATGGGCACGATGCTCTTGGCAAACTTGCCTTCCTTGATGGCTTTAATGGCCTTCTGGTGCGAGTTGTAGGAAAACTCGTCCTGGTCCTGGCGGCTGATTTTGTAGTCGTTGGCCACAGCTTCGGCGGTGAGGCCCATGCCCATGTAGTAGTCGGGGTGCTCGTTGGCGAGCTTGTAGTTGGGCACGGTTTTCCAGCCCACGGTGGGCACCATGCTCATGCTTTCGGTGCCACCCGCGATGATGCACTCGGCCATGCCGGCTGTGATTTTGCCCACCGCCATCGCAATGGTTTCGACGCCCGAGCCGCAGTAGCGGTTCACGATGAGGCCCGGCACGTTGATGGGCAGCGCCAGCAGCGAGATGAGGCGGCCCATTTGCAGGCCCTGCTCGGCCTCGGGCACGGCGTTGCCCACAATCACGTCATCGACGCGGCTGGGGTCCAGGGCGGGCACTGATTTCACGAGGTGCTTGATAACCTCGGCCGCGAGGTCGTCGGGGCGGGTGAAACGGAAGACGCCACGCGGCGCTTTGCCAACGGCCGTGCGAAAGCCGGCCACGATATATGCGGTATTAGCCATGATATTTTTAAATTTTTGAGCGCAAGGTTTCGCTAGGTTAGGCGAGGTTTCGCAAGGTTAAAAAAGGTGGGTTTCGTCAGTAGATTTTGCGAAACCTTTTTTAACCTTGCGAAACCTTGCGCTTTAATTGCGAAGGGGTTTACCAGTGGTCAGAATCGACTGAATCCGCTCCAGTGTCTTGCGCTCGCCGCAGAGACTCAGGAACGCCTCGCGCTCCAAATCCAGCAGATATTGCTCAGAAACTTCGGTGGGCGAACTCAAATCCCCGCCACACATGACATAAGCCAACTTATTGGCAATCAGCTCATCGTGCGTCGAAATATACTTGCCCTGCTGCATGGCGTACACGCCGGTGCGGAACATGGCAATGGCTCCCTTGCCGTGGACCTTGATGTTGGTTTTCTGGCTGGGCTGCGAGTAGCCGGCGTCGGCCAACTCCAGAGCGGCGGCCTTGGCCTGGGCGATTACCCGGTTCGGGTTCACCACCACCTCGTCGCCCCGGCGCAGAAATCCCAGGTCGAACGCCTCGGCGGCCGAGGTCGAAACCTTGGCCGTGCTGATGGTCATGTAGGTGTTGCGCAGCAGGTTGAATTCGGGCTCGCCGTCCTCGTACTTGAGGGCGGTGCGCAACGTCATTTCCTTGGTGCCGCCGCCGCCCGGTATCAGGCCCACGCCAAACTCGACGAGGCCAATGTACGACTCGGCCGAAGCTACTACCTTGTCGCAGTGCAGGTTGAGTTCGCAGCCGCCGCCCAGTGTGAGGCCGTGCGGCGTGCCCACCACCGGAATGCTGCTGTAACGCATCCGCATCATGGCCTGCTGAAACTGCTGAATCATCATATTCAGCTCGTCAAACTCCTGTTCCAGCGCCTGCATATACACGAGGCCCAGGTTGGCGCCGGCCGAGAAATTCGGCGCGTCGTTGCCCACCACGAGGCCGCGATAGCCGGCTTCGGCCATCTCTACCCCCTTCAAAAGCCCCTGAATCACGTCGGTGCCCAGCGAGTTCATCTTGGAGTGGAATTCCACGTTCAGAATCCCGTCGCCGAGGTCGATAACCGACGCGCCGGCGTTTTTCCACAGCACTTTGCCGCTGGCCCGCAGGTTATCGAGAATAATGAAATTCTCCACGCCCGCTACTGGCTGGTACTGCTTGCTCTCCTTGTCGTAAAACTTCCGCGCACCGTTTTCTACCTTGTAAAAGGTCTGATTGCCAGCGGCCAGCATTTCTTCTACCCACGGGGCCACGGTGCGGCCGGCCGCTTTCGCCAGCCCTACCCCCTCCGCTACGCCCAACGCGTCCCAGGTTTCAAACGGCCCCAGCTCCCAGCCGAAACCGGCGCGCAAAGCGTCATCAATCTTGTATAGCTGGTCCGCGATTTCAGGCACGCGGTTGCTCACGTAGGCAAATAGGCTGCCGAAGCTCAGGCGGTAAAACTCGCCCGCTTTATCCTTACCCCCCACCAAAACCTTGAAGCGGTCGGCGAGCTTTTCGATGGTTTTGGTCAGCTCCAGCGTGGCAAACTTCACCTTCTGCGAAGGCTTGTATTCCAGCGTGCTGAGGTCCAGGGCGTGAATTTCGGATTTGCCATCCGCGCCTTTCACTTTCTTATAAAAGCCCTGGCCGGTTTTGTCGCCCAGCCATTTGTTCTCACCCATTTTCTTCACGAAATCAGGCAGCACGAACACATCTTTGGCCTCGTCGTCGGGCAGGCCCTGGGCCAGGCCATTCGCCACGTTAATGGTTGTGTCCAAGCCAACTACGTCGGAAGTGCGCAACGTGGCCGACTTGGCGTGGCCGATAACCGGGCCGGTAAGCTTGTCGGTTTCTTCCACCGTCAGGCCCAGCTTCTGCATGGTCTGCATGGCGTCGAGCAGGGCAAAAACGCCCACGCGGTTGGCGATGAAGCCGGGCGTGTCTTTGGCCAAAACTACCGTTTTGCCCAGGTACAAGTCGCCGTAATGCAGCAGAAAATCGACCACTTCCGGCTTGGTGTCGGGGGTAGGGATGATTTCGAGCAGCTTCAAATAGCGCGGCGGGTTGAAGAAGTGCGTACCGGCGAAGTTCTCCTTAAAATCCTCCGAGCGGCCCTCAGCCAGCAGGTGAATCGGGATGCCGCTGGTGTTGCTGGTAATGAGCGTACCCTTCTTTCGAAACTGCTCTACGCGCTCGTAAAGGCTCTTTTTGATGTCGAGCCGCTCCACGACCACCTCAATTACCCAATCGCAGGACGCGATTTCCTTGAGGTTATCATCGAAGTTGCCGGTCTTGATGCGGCTCACTTCGCTTTTGCGATAGAGCGGCGACGGATTGGCCACCACGGCGGCCTGCAAGGCGCTGTTAACGATGCGATTGCGTACGGCGGGCGCATCCAGTTTCAGTCCTTTTTTCTCCTCGTCGGGCGTCAATTCCTTGGGCGCGATGTCGAGCAACAGCACCGGCACGCCGATGTTGGCGAAGTGGCAGGCAATGCGCGAACCCATCACGCCGGAGCCCAGCACGGCAACTTTCTTGATTGTGCGTTTCATATAGAAGTAGCGCGGACTTTGTAGTCCGCGTTGGGTGGGGTAGTATATCTGTTAATCAAGCGCAGCGCGGACCACAAAATCCGCGCTACTTCAGGCCGCCGCTTCCGTGCGCAGCGGCTTCAGCTCAAAATCGTCAAAAAGCGTTTTGCCCTCAATCATGCTCGTAATCTGGCTCGCCACTTTGAAGAAAGTATCGAGCTGGCTCTGCGGGATTTTGTCGCGCACTTTCAGGTTGAAATGCCGCACCGTCTGGCGCGAAACTTCCTTCTTTTCCAGCCCCAGCTCAGTCAAAAAAATGCGCACCGAGCGTTTGTCCTGGGTGTCAGCCTGCTTATAAATCAGGCCCTTTTCCTCCATGCTGCGCAAAATGCGCGTGAGCGAGCGGGTTTCGAGGCCCAGCAGCGGCGCTATTTTGGTGGCCGGCGTGCCCAGCTCCTGGTCTATATTCAGCAGCACAAAGCCGATGCTCGTGGTGATGTCATAGCGGGCGGCCTGCGTGTTGTACATGCGCGAAATCGCGTGCCAGGCCACTTTAATGTTGTAATCGACGGTTTCTTCAGGTTTCATATCGCAGCGAAAGTGCGGTAAACATACGAAGAAATTTGTTAGGCTTGCATACTACTTGCAGCAGCTTAGGGTAGGCTTTAGCCTGCTGCCGGCCGGCCAAACGTGGAAGTATTGCCGGTAGGCTTAAGCCTACCCCCCGCTACTTATACAAGCCCTCAATAGCCGCCTTATTATTCTCCGTAATAATCTTACGCTTCACCTTCATCGTGGGCGTCATCTCGCCGCTTTCTACCGTCCATTGCTCAGGTAAAAGCACCGATTTCTTGACCTGCTCCCACTGAGCAAAGCCTTGGTTGTATTTCGAAACCAGGTCGTGGTAGAACTTAACTACCTGCTCGTGTTGCACCAACTCGGCGTGTGAGCTGGCCGCAATGCCGTTTTTGTTCGCCCATTTTTTCAACTCGTCAAACGCCGGAATGATGAGCGCGCCGGCAAACTTCTGGTCGGCCCCGACCACCATCATCTGCTCGATGAACGGGTCCTCTTTCATCTTGTTTTCAATGACTTGCGGGGCAATGTACTTGCCGCCGCTGGTCTTGAACATCTCCTTTTTGCGGTCAGTTATTTTCAGAAAGCGGCCGTTCACAAACTCGCCGATGTCGCCGGTATGAAACCAACCATCCGCATCAATAGCCTCGGCCGTTTGCTCGGGCTTGTTGTAGTAGCCCAGCATCACGGAAGCTGATTTGGTCAGAATTTCGCCGTCGGCGGCAATTTTCACCTCCATGTTCTCGATGAGTGGGCCCACCGCGCCAATCATGTTGTTTGCGCGCTCGTAGCCATTCACCGCAATCACGGGCGAGGTTTCGGTGAGGCCGTAGCCTTCCATCACCCGAATGCCCGCCGCCCAGAACACCCGCGCCAAGCGCGGCTGCAACGCGCCGCCGCCGCTCACGATGCAGCGCAGATTGCCGCCCAAGGCTTCGCGCCACTTGTTGAAGATGAGTTTGTTAGCCAGTGCCAATTCGGTGTTATACACGAAGCCCTGGTCTTTTTGGGTGTCATATTTCAGGCCTAAATCCAGGGCCCAGAAGAAGAGCTTGTGCTTGATGCCGGTTTGCTCGTGGCCCTTGGCCACTATCTTGTCGTAGATTTTTTCGAGCAGGCGCGGCACGGTGGTGAAGATGCTGGGCTTAACTTCACGCAGGTTGTCGGCGATGGTTTCCATGCTCTCGGCGTAGTAGATGCTCACGCCGTGAATCATGTACAAATACGTCACCATGCGCTCGAAGATGTGGCACAGGGGTAGGAAACTCAGGGCTTTGTCTTCGGCGCCCACGGGCACGGCCGACGACGAGTCGCGGCAATTGCTCAGGAGGTTATCGTGGCTGAGCATCACGCCCTTGGGCTGGCCAGTGGTGCCGCTGGTGTAGATAAGCGTGAGCAGGTCGTGGGGACGCACTGCGGCTTTCAGCGGCTCCAGGTCGGCGGGGTTGCCCTGGCGGCCCAGCGCCAATAGCTCGTCGAAGTGGCGCGCGCCGTCAACTTTATCGAAGGTGAAGACATTAGTGGCCGGAATATCAAGCCCCGCCGTGGCCTCCTTCACCTTGTCATACAAGTGCTTATCGGCCACGAAGATGGCTTTGACGCCCGCATCGGTGAAAATATATTTGTAGTCCTCAACCGTGATGCTGGGATACATCGGTACGCTGGTGCCGCCAATCTGGGCAATGCCAAAGTCGGCCAGCAGCCACTCGGGCCGGTTCATGCTGATAATGGCGACTTTATCATCCTTTTTGAGGCCCAGCTTCAGCAGGCCCAGGCTCACCAGGTTGGTCTGTTCCTGCACCTGCTGGCTGCTCAGAGGCACGTAGCGGCCGTCAATCTTGGCGGCGAGAGCATCAGACTTAGGAAATTTTTCGAGTTGATTGGCGAGAATGTCGAAGGAGCGGCGGACGTCCATAAGGTGGGGTAGGGGCAGGCGGCGTGGAAATAAGGGACTAAAGAAACAGGATTTTCTCCGAAAAACTGCCGCAGGCTATAATCGAACGTGCCTAAAAAGCCAATTGGGAGCGGACAAGGCGTAAATTTGGTCGCGCCCCGTGGCGCTTGCTGCATGAATCTGGCCCTTTTTTTTGACCCGCTGCCCGACGAGCTGACTGGCCCTACCCCCGCCCCGACCACCGTAGCGGCCTACGCCACGCGCTTTGCCGAAGACTTTCCGGACTGGCGCACGGCCGACTTGGCGCTCATTGGCCTCGACGAGTGGCGCGGCACGGCGGCCGGGCCGCCTCCGGCCGGCCAGCATGGCGCCAACCGCGTGCGCGAACGCTTTTATCAGCTCCAGCGCGGCACCAGCCCGCTCCGCCTCGTGGATTTGGGCAACCTGCGCCCCGGCCTCAGCCTGGAAGACACCTACCAGCGCCTGCGCGAGATTGTGCGGACTCTGCTCGAAGTCAACACTCTACCCCTGCTGCTGGGCGGCGGCCACGACCTCGACTACGGGCAGTTTCTGGCCTACGAGCCGCAGCATGAGGCCGTGCCCGCCATCAATTTCGCGGTGGTCGATTCGCGGCCTGATATGGCCATGCCCGGCCCGTATGCCGCGCCCGAAGACAGCCATCTGCGCCGCGTGCTCACGCACACGCCCAACTTCGTGTTTAGCTGCGCCCACCTGGCGCACCAGCAGTACCTGACGCCGCCCGAGGTGCTGGCCGCCTTCGAAAAGCTGTACTTCGAAACCATGAGCGTGGGCGAGCTGCGCACCGACCGCCGCCTGGCCGAGCCCGTGCTGCGTCAGGCAAATTTTCTGAGTGTCGATATTGCCGCCATTCGCTGGCAGGATGCGCCGGGCTACTACCCGGCCAGCCCGTTTGGCCTCAGCAATGAGGATGCCGCTCAGCTCTGCTGGTACGCGGGTCATAATGAGCAGCTTACTTCCATTGGCTTGTATGGCTACCGGCCCGACCACGACCCGCACGGGCTGGCTGCCGCCACGCTGGCCACCATGCTCTGGTACTTTATGGAAGGCTACTACCACCGCAAGCCCGAAACCGGTTTTGGCACCTACCGCTTCCTCACCTACACGCTGGTGCTGCCCGGCAACGGCCGCGATGAGCCCAACGAACTGGTATTTTACAAGTCGCGCCGGGCCGACACCGACAAGTGGTGGATGGAAGTCGAAAGCCTCGCCGACCAGGCCGTAAAGCGCATTGTTCCTTGCACCCATCAGGACTACCTGCACGCCGCCCAGGGCGACCTGCCCCAGCGCTGGATTCGGACCCAGGCATTATTAGGGTAGTTTCTGATTTTTATAACTTCCTGATTCGTAATTTCTTGTTTCGATTTCGCACTTTTTCTATAAATAACTTATAATTAGCAAAAAAATGAATATATTAACTAGAATTTATGAACCAGGAACCAGAAACTTATAAAAACCAGGAGCTAAAAACCTACACTCGCAGCCAGTTAGCCCTGCGCAATGGCCAGGACCGCGACGAAATCTGGGTGGCGTATCAGGGCAATATCTACGATGTTGGCCGCTCGCGGCTCTGGCAGCGCGGCAACCACTACGAGCACTGGGCCGGCCAGGACCTCACCCGCGAGCTGGACGAAGACGCGCCGCACATCGCCACCGTTTTTGATAAATTTCAGATAATCGGCAAGCTCGCGTAGGGTAAGCTTCAGCAAATGTGCGGTAAGCTTTAGCTTGCCGTGCGTTGCCATCTTCCTGCCGATAACCCGGCAGCTAAAGCTTACCCTGCACGCCTAAAGCTTACCCTACATTCGCCCCATGACCACCGAAACTACCTCTGCCTACAACAACCTCGAAACGCTACCCACCGCTGCCCTGCTGGCGGGCCTGAACCAACTCGACCAGACCGTGCCGCTGGCTGTGCAAAAGGCTCTACCCCAAGTCGAAGCGCTGGTGGAGGCCGTGGTGGCGCGGCTGCGCGCCGGAGGCCGGCTATTCTACATTGGGGCTGGCACGAGCGGCCGGCTGGGG
Organism: Hymenobacter psoromatis; assembly: GCA_001596155.1. Taxonomy (NCBI): domain Bacteria; kingdom Pseudomonadati; phylum Bacteroidota; class Cytophagia; order Cytophagales; family Hymenobacteraceae; genus Hymenobacter; species Hymenobacter psoromatis. The sequence goes on from CP014771.1 coordinate 4,500,149, forward strand.
GTAGTAGATGCCTCCGAGTGCCCGCCCACGTTTGGGGTGCCGGCCGGGCGGGTAGTCGGCATCATGGCCGGCGGCGACGGGGCCATTCGGCAAGCCGTAGAAGGCGCTGAGGATAATGCTACGCAGGCCTGGGCTGATTTACAGCAGTTTAACGCCAATGAGAAGGACGTGCTGGTGGGCATAGCCGCTTCGGGCCGCACGCCCTACGTGATAGGCGGCCTGCAAGCGGCGCGCGCCGCTGGCCTCGCCACCGGCTGCGTGGTCTGCAACGCCGGCTCGGCCGTCGCGGCGGCCTGCGAGTTTCCGGTGGAGGTAGTTACCGGCCCCGAGTTCATCACGGGCAGCACGCGCCTGAAAGCGGGCACGGCGCAAAAACTGGTGCTCAACATGCTGACTACGGCCACTTTTATTCGGCTGGGCCGCGTGAAAGGTAACAAAATGGTGGACATGCAGCTCAGCAATGATAAGCTCGTGGAGCGCGGCCAGCGCATGTTGATGGACGAGCTGGCCATTCCGGCCGCCGAAGCGGCCGACTTGCTGCGCCAGCACGGCTCGGTGCGGGCCGCTCTGGCCGCCGCAAGGTGAACTTCGCGTTCCTGGTTGGTAGTTTCTAGTTGCTGGTTTGAACGACAACTAGAAACCAGCAACCAGGAACCAGCAACTAAAGAGAAGGCCATGCACACCATCGAACCCCATTACAATTGGATTGAGCAGTATTCAGCTGCCGAAGACCCGCGCTCGCCGCTCTTCGGTGCCGAATATAGCCTCGATACGTATAGCAATACTATTTACGGCTACTACATTCATCCTCAGTGGGATAGTATCGAATCGGATACACTGTTTTTCAAGATTCTGTGGGTCGATTACGATGATGGGGGTGCCATTCTGGAGTTTATCGGCGAATGGAACGACGCTATTGAGAACGACATCATGCAGCTCAAGCGCAGCATCCTGGATGTGCTGGTGCACGAAGGCATCCGGCGGTTCATTCTCATTGGCGAAAACGTATTCAATTTCCACGGCTCCGACGATAGCTATTATGAGGAGTGGTTTGAGGATGTGGAAGATGGCTGGATTGCGGGCGTCAACTTTCAGGACCACGTGCGCCGCGAAATGGGGCAATATAACCTCGACCACTACATCAATTTTGGGGGCACGCTCGACGATTTGCCCTGGCGCACTTACGAGCCGCGCCGCCTGTTCGAAGAAGTCGATGGTCTGTTGCGGCGGCGGCTTGGCTAAGTAGCCTCCCCACCCACCAAGGGGCGGCGCAAGGGGGGTAGGGACCCACAAAGAAGGGATGCAGAAGCCGGCATGTGCCGGCTTCTGCATCCCTTCTTTGCGCAGAATAGTAAGCGCTACTATTCCTTTTTCTTGTTCTTGTGGCCTTTAGGAGAGGCTACTTCCCCATCGTCCTTTTGTGAGCCTGCCGCATCGGTAATGATACGGTTCTGCTCGGCTACGGAGCCTTTATATACTTCGGGGCCATTTTGCTTGCGCAGCTTGCGCCGACGCTTCAGTTCGGCTTTGCTCATCGGAGCCTGTTCCGGAGATGTTTGCTTGATAGTTAGGGGCAAGGCTGACGACGATGTAAGCGGGGCGGCTTCAACCGCTGAGGCGCCAGCCAGCAGGGCTACGAAAAGAATGTTTTTCATGGTAATCGGTGAAGGTATGCGGAAAGATAGGGGAGATTTTGCACTCTTAGTACGTTGGCTTGACTAATTTTGATGCAAAACGTACTTTGAATAATACAGTAAGTGGAGTTTGGCAAGCGGCTGATGCCATAAATGCCTGCTCTACGGTTTCAAAATACATGCCAGCAATTTTCTGCCCATCAAGCACCTAAAAAAAGCTCTGTCCGTGAAGGCAGAGCTTTTTTTAGGTGCTTGATAATAACCAGCGTGGTTATTATCAAGCTGTTACTTAGGGTCTTTCGCGTCAGCAGCGTCGCCGATAGCTTCGCCTTTCTTGTCGGCCGAGTCGCGAACGACATCTGCCTTAGCTTCCATAGCGTCAGCTTTGGCTTCGCCTTCAGCTTTCACCGCGTTGCCTTGAGCTTCCATAGCATCTTCTTTTTTGCTGTCGCACGAGGCGAGCGACAGTGACATGGCAGCAACGGCGAGAAACAGTACTTTTTTCATGGTGTTAGGTTGGAAAGGGTTTTTTGATAGTTTCCACCCTTAATACTTAGCTACTGCGGAGGTAACCCAATACTTCATCAAAAACTTACTTTTTCCGAAAAGCCAGCCCGATGGGCACTCCCTTGAAGTCAAAATGCTCGCGCATGCGGTTTTCGAGGTAGCGGGCGTAGGAATCAGGGATATACTGCGGCAGGTTGCAGAAAAAGGCAAACACCGGGTTGTGCGTGGGCAGCTGGGTAGCGTACTTGATGCGCACCATCTTGCCTTTCTGAATGGGCGGTGGGTATTTCTCAATCTCCTTCAGCATCACGTCGTTGAGCTGCGAAGTCGGGATTTTCTTGCGCTTGTTCGCATACACTTCCATGATGACTTCCAGCGCTTTATGCACCCGCTGCTTGTTGAGCACCGACACGAACAAAACGGGGGGGTAGGCGATGGGCGCGATTTTCTCCATGATTTTGGCTTCAAAATCGCGGGCCGTATTCGTCTCCTTGCCCTCGATTAAGTCCCACTTATTCACCAGAATAACGATTCCCTTGCGATTCTTGTCGGCCAAGGCGATAATGCTCACGTCCTGGGCTTCGATGCTGCGGCTGGCGTCGAGCATAACCACGCACACGTCGCTGGCCTCCATCGCGCGCAGGGTGCGCATGTTGGAGTAAAACTCGACGTCCTCGTTCACGCGCGCCTTGCGGCGCAAGCCGGCCGTATCGACCAGCATAAACTCGTGGCCGAAAGCGCTGTACTTGGCTTCAATCGAGTCGCGGGTGGTGCCGGCAATGTCGGTCACGATGCTGCGCTCTTCGCCCAGCAACAGGTTGACAAACGACGACTTACCCACGTTGGGGCGGCCCAGCACGGCAATGCGGGGTAGGCCGGCGTTGGGCTCTTCCTCGCCCACTTCCTCGAAGTGGCTGACCACGGCATCCAGCAATTCGCCGGTGCCCGAGCCATTCGCTGAGCTAATGGCAAATACTTCCGTATTGCCGAGGCCCAGCGCGTAAAATTCGCCCGAGCCTTGGGCACGTAAGTTGGTATCGGCCTTATTGGCAACCAGGTAGATTGGCTTTTTGCCGATGTAGCGGCGCAGCACTTCGGCAAATTCTTCGTCGAGGCCCTGCACACCGGCGTCGGCATCGACCATGAACAGGATAACGTCGGCCTCGTCAATGGCCAGCTTCACCTGGCGGTTGATTTCGCTCTCGAAAATATCGTCCGAGTTGTGGACGTAGCCGCCCGTGTCAATGACGGTAAAGTTGTGGCCAATCCAGTCGCCGTAGCCGTAGTGGCGGTCGCGGGTTACCCCGCTTTGGTTGTCCATAATGGCCTGGCGGCGGCCCACCAAGCGGTTGAACAGGGTGGACTTGCCCACGTTGGGGCGGCCCACTATTGCAATGGTATTCATGTAGTTGGCTCCAGCCGCCGGCCCGACCAATGGCGCGGCAGTACCCGGAGTAGTTAGGGGTTAAAATGGTCGAATTTTATAAGCGTAAGTCTGAAACGTTCGTCATTGCGAGCGCAGCGCGGCAATCGTATCCGCACGATAGGCGAACGACTGGCGTGCGTATCGGCTTGGTGCGATTGCTTCGCTTTGCTCGCAATGACAAAAGCGGTGGTTGCTACTGATACCCGAATCGGCTCAACGCCTTGGCATCGGTGCGCCAGTTCGCGTTCACTTTCACGAACAATTCCAGGAACACTTTTTTCTGAAAAAACTTCTCCATTTCCTCGCGGGCCCAGGTACCGACTTTCTTCAGAGCCTCGCCCTTGGCCCCAATGATGATGCCCTTCTGACTGTCGCGCTCCACGTAAATGACGCCGCGAATGCGGATAATGTCGTCGTCTTCCTTGAACTCTTCGATGGCGACCTCGCAGCTGTAAGGCACCTCTTTTTTGTAGAGCTTGAAGATTTTTTCGCGCACCATTTCGGCAGCGAAAAAGCGCTCGGGCTTGTCGGTAAGCTCGTCCTTGGGGTAGTAGGGCGGGTGAATGGGCAGGCTTTCGAGGGCCAGCTGCAACACGCGCTCGGTGCCGAAGGCGTTGAGGGCCGAGATGGGCAGCACGTCGGTGGCATTGGGCAGCTGCTCTTTCCAGTAGGCGAGCTTGGCTTCCACGTCGGCCTGGTTGGCCTGGTCTATCTTATTGACCAGGATGTAGATAGGCGTGTCCTCCGTTTTGCGCAGGCGCTCAATCACGGGCTCCTCGTCGTACTTTTCGTAGATGTCGGTGACGAACAGAATCACGTCGGCATCTTCCAAAGACGAATACACGAAGGCCATCATGGCGTTGTGCAGCTCATATTTGGGCTGGATAATACCGGGCGTGTCGGAGTAGATGAGCTGAAAATCGTCGCCGTTGAGAATACCCAGAATGCGATGGCGCGTGGTCTGGGCCTTGCTCGTTACAATGCTCAGGCGCTCGCCCACCAGCGCATTCATCAGCGTAGATTTGCCCACGTTGGGCTTGCCAATGATGCTGACAAAGCCGGCACGGTGAGGCTTAGGTTCAGGATTCACAGTAGATAATTGTAAGGATAGTTTTGAAAATCAGCCTGCAAAGGTACGAAATTTTTAGTGGCCAGCCGCTGGTGGAATTGGAACAAAGCAGCCGGTCGGCGTGAGGATGCCGTATCCATTCGGCACTCTTTCCGACAAGGAAAGGGAGAGCTGGTTCCAGGTTTTGGCTATATAGCTCCAACAGTTGGCGTAGGGTTTACTCGCTGCTTGTCGAAATAAAGAGCTAGGGCAAGAAGCACCCGCAGAGGACAGAACCGCTTGCGCGAAAAGTCAATTCGATTTACGGAAACCATCAGTAAACCCAGGGGCAGCCGCTAGGACCTTTGTGCTGAACAAACACCCTCAGATTTTCTGCCATGTTTTTAGGTCATTTCGGAGTTGGTTTTGCCGCCAAGCCCCTGCAACCGCGCGTATCGTTGGGTACCCTGTTTCTGGCGGCGCAACTAGCTGATTTGCTGTGGCCCACGCTGCTGCTGCTGGGCGTAGAGCGCGTAGAAATAAAGCCCGGTCTGATGGCCGCTTCGCCCTTTGATTTTGTGTATTATCCCTTTTCGCATAGTCTGTTGGCGCAGTTGCTGCTTGGTTTGGCGCTGGGCCTGGGTTATGGCCTGCTGCGGCATAACTGGCGCGGGGCGCTGCTGGTGGGCCTGCTGGTGCCCAGCCACTGGCTACTCGACCTGCTCATGCACCGCCCCGACCTGCCCTTCTATCCTGGTCATTCGCCCGAGGTGGGTTTGGGACTCTGGAACTACCTGCCCGCCACGCTGCTCCTGGAACTGGGAGCGCTGCTGGCCGGCCTCTGGGTGTACGTGCGCCGCACCCGGCCCCGTACCCGCGCCGGCCGCTACGGCCTGTGGATACTGGTGGGCCTGCTGGTGGCTTCTTATCTGGGGAGTGAGCTTGGCCCGGCCCCGGCCAGTGTGGCGGCCATCGCCTGGGGCGGCCAACTGCTGTGGCTATTCGTGGGTCTGGGATATTGGGTCGATGCCAACCGGGAACTGGTGAGCTAGTTGGGGAGGGGGGCTACCTCATAAGTCCCGCCCGCTGCTGCCGAAAGGCACCGGGCGTCTGGCCCGTCCAGCGCCGAAAGGAGCGCACGAATACGCTCGGCTCAGCGAAGCCCAATAAGAAAGCGATGTCGGTGGTGCTGTGGTGATTTTCGCGCAGGTGGCGCTCGGCCAGCTCGCGACGTACCTCGTCGAGCAGCTGCTGGTAGCTGTGGCCGGCTTGGCGCAAGTGCAACTGCAAGGTGCGGGGGGCAAGGCACAGGGCATCGGCCACGGTGGACAGGGTAGGGACTGCTCCCTTGAGCAGACGCACCAGTTCGGCTCGCACGCGGTCGGGCAGGCTGGCAGGCTGGTGTAGGCGAGCCAGCAGAGCGGCAGCGTGCGGCTCCATCATGGCCAGTAGTTGTGGGTCAGCGTTGAGCACGGGCAGGTCGAGCACGGCGGCCGGCAGGCGCAGGGCTGAGTCGGGGGTTCCGAATTGAATCGGCGCGGGCGCAAACACACGGGCGTGCTCGTGGCTGGCGGCCGGCGCGGGGTAAGCCAGGCGCACGGCCTCGGGTACCAGGGGCTGGCCGCTCAGCATCCGCAGGATGCGCAGGCACACCAGCAGTTCGGAGTTGAGCACAAAATGGGGATAAATAATGGCCGGGCTGGTAATTTCTATTACCAGCTCAATGCTGGCCCCCAGGCGGCGCAGGCTGGTGCGGGTGCCGTTGCACACGATATCCTGGTAGCAGCAGAGCTGCTGCATAGCGGTCCCCAGAGTAGGGCTGTGCATGAGCACATAGGATAGTATCCCGAAGGCGGCGGGGTTGGTTTGCTCGGCCAGATGTAAGTCGAGATAGGGGTCGGCGGTGGCCTCAATAGCGAGTTGCCACAGGCGCTGCATGGCTGCGATGGGCAGGCGGGCATCGGGATGATGAAGCTGGCTGGCATCAAGGGGCACGGCCCGGCACAAGGCGGCCGGGTCGGCCCCGCGCTGGGCGGCGGCGTGTAGCAGCAGGGCAGCCGAGGCAGCCGATAAGGTGGCGGTAGGGGGCATAAGCGGATGTAGCCTCGCAGGGCGCGGCCGAAAATACGGGCCGCCATTCGAACCACCCGCCCGTAATTTTGTATGATAGTAACTCCTGCTTTATTTATGCCTACCCCCACCCGCCGCATTGGCGTCCTGCTGGTAAACCTCGGCACGCCCGACTCGCCCCAAACCAGCGACGTGCGCCGCTACCTCAACGAATTTCTCACTGATGGTCGCGTCGTGGATATGCCGGCGGCCGTGCGCTACCCCCTGTTTCAGGGCCTGGTGGTGCCGTTGCGCGCCCCGAAATCGGCCAAAATTTACCGGCAGCTCTGGGATGCCGAGCGCGGCTCGCCGCTGCTTTTTCATGGCCTCGACCTGAAAGCCGCCGTGCAGCAAGCGCTGGGCGAGGACTACGTGGTGGCCTTCGGCATGCGCTACCAGAAGCCCAGCATCGAGACGGCGCTGGAAGAGCTGCGCAAAGCGGCCGTGAACCGCATCATCGTCCTGCCCCTCTTTCCGCAGTACGCGGCGGCCAGCACCGGCTCGGTGCAGGAAAAGGTGATGGACATTGTAAAAGACTGGTGGATAGTGCCCAGCATTAACTTTATCAGCCAGTTTGCTACGGAGCCGGGCTTTATTGCCAGCATTGTGGCGCGGGGCCGCGCCGCAATGGCCGAGCGCTCGTTCGACCATGTAGTATTGAGTTACCACGGCATTCCGGAGCGGCACGTGAAAAAAGGCGACCCCACCAACTACTGCCAGTTTGGGGCCTGCTGCAACTCGCTAACGCCGGCCAACCAGTATTGCTACCGGGCGCAGTGCTTTGCCACCTCGCGGCTGGTGGCGGCGGGCCTGGGCCTGCGCGACGACCAGTACACCGTAACCTTCCAGAGCCGCCTGCAAAGCCGCTTGCGCGACCCCTGGCTGAAGCCTTACACCGACGAGGTGCTCAAGGAATTTCCGGCCAGAGGCATTAAGAGCGTACTGGCCTTTTCGCCGGCCTTTGTTGCCGACTGCCTCGAAACGACCATCGAAGTAGGCACGGAATTCCGGGAATTATTCGAAGAAAACGGCGGCGAACACTGGCAGCTGGTGCCCTCGCTAAACTCGGAGCCGCAGTGGGTAACGGCCGTGGCCGAAATGATAAAGGCAAGTTAATAATCTCGTAATCAGCGAAGAGCCCGGCCACTTCTGTCGTTCAACGACGGAGGTAGCCGGGCTCTTCGCTGCGTAGATGCTATCCGCTAGCTGCTCAGCCCCAGCTTCTCCCGCATTTCTTCCTCAAACTCGGGTGGCAGCATGAAGTCGATGAAGGGGGGGTAGGCATGCACCGTTTCGCGGCTGAGGGCCGTGACGAAAACGCTGTTGCCCTCGATATCGAGATGCACGGCGGCCATTGGCAGCAGAATGCGCTGCTCGGTGTGGGGCCGCGGCGCGGGCACGCCGGGCAGGCCGCCCACCAGCACCACATCGAGGTACAGAATGCGCTGCGATACCGGGTCGGCCAGTAGTTCATTCACAGTGCCGAGCGACTGGCCATCGCTGCCGCGCACGGTCCAGCCGCGTGGGTCGGGGTCGCTGGCCACCAACTCGAAAGTAGGAAGGTCGCGCAGGCGGCGCAAAACGGGGCTACTCATGGGGGGTAGGGATTACAAAACGTCCTTGGCAGGGTAGCTCATCGTGTTGAGCAACGTAGTAAGCTGCGTGAGGTAGGCGCGGTTTTGAGCCTGCTCGTCGGGCGTGGCATCTCGGCCCGAAAGCTGGTTGGCTTGCAGGCTGAGCGCGCTGACCTCCGTTTGCAGGTTGGGGTAGCCTTTTTGCTGCACGGCCAGCAGCAGGTTGGCGGCAGCCACCAGGCCGGGGCGCAGGCCGGCCCGTGGGTCGCCGTCGGCGAGGCGGGCGGTGGCGCTGGTGTAGTTATCGCGCTGCTCTCTGATGGCCGCGTCGTCGCGCAGGTCGGCGCGGTCGGCCAGCTGCGTGAGCTTAGGGCTAAGGTTCAAGAGCATCGTGCGTGCCTCGCTGGCAAGGCCGGCTGCCACCGAGTCAGGGACTGGTGGGGAGGGAGCACTGGCACCAGCACTATTCTGAGCCAGGCTGTCGATAGGCACGAGGGGCGTCCCTATCTCCGTTTGGTGGGGCATTGGCTCATCGGCCTTATTGAGGCGCAGGTAGGCATAAGCGGCCGCAGCCAGCAGCAGCACGGCCAGCGCAACAACCAGCCAGGGGCTAGGGGATGATTTTTTGGGTTGAATGCGTAATTCGGCCATAAACGAAAGGGAGGGGGTAGGGTAGCCTCTTTTACGCGGCCGGGCCGCTGGCAGTTAGGGGTAGGGCTCTGCAAAGTACAGCTTCTCGCCTATGTTTACACCAAGTATCTACCCTTGCTCCCATTCTTTATGGCCTACACCACCCGCCTGCTGGCCCAGCTAACCGCCGACGGCTTGCTACCCCCCGCCCAGGCCGCCAGCATTGCCGACGACGAGCGCACCCGGCCCTTCTCGCTGCACTACGAGTTGCGGGCGCTGCTTTACTTGGGCAGCGTGCTGCTGGTGGGCGGCCTGGGCGTGCTCATCTATGAAAACCGCGATAGCCTGGGCCAGGAAGCCATTACGGCCCTCATTGCTCTGCTGATGGCGGGTATCTTTGCCTACGCGGCGCGGCACCGGCCGGCCTTTACCTGGGGCGAGGCCCCGCGCACCTCCATCGCGGCCGACTACCTGCTGCTGCTCGGCTGCCTCCTGTTTTTGGTGCTCGAAGGTTACGTGCAATACGCCTACGGCGTATTTGGCACCCGCTATGGGCTGGTGACGCTGCTGCCGGCCGCGTTGTTTTTCGGGCTAGCCTACCGCTACGACCACCGGGGCGTACTCAGCATGGCCGTCACGGCGCTGGCCGCCTGGGTCGGGGTGAGCGTGGCCCCGCTGGCGGTGTTCCAGAACGCCGATTATTTTCAGGCCGCCCTCAGCCGGCCGGCGCTGGGGCTGGGCCTGGTGCTGGTGGCCGCCGGGCTGGCCTCGGAGCGCTGGCGGCTAAAGGCGCATTTTGCTTATACATATCTGCTGCTGGGTAGCAATCTAGCCTTGCTGGCGGCTACCAACTTGTTTTTTGAGCGCACGGGGCTAGCGGCGTTCGGCTGCTGGCTGCTGGTGCTGGGCATTTGCGCGGGGTTGTTCTGGTATGCCCGGCGCACGCAGTCGTATTTATTTCTGCTGCTGGCCGTGGGCTACGGCTACGTGGTGGGCACGGCGGGCCTGTATCGGTTGCTGGCAGTAGGGCAGTTGGAGGATTTGCTGTTTGGCTTGGGTACGCTCTACTTTCCGCTCACGCTGGGCGCGCTGGTGTTGTTTTTTGTCAAAATTAAAAAAATCCTCCGCCTCAAATGAGTTGGTACGCCTACCCCCTAGCTTGGGCCGAACACGATGCCCTGCGCCAAGCCGCCCGGCGCTGGCAGCGCCGCGGCCTGCTAACGGCCGCCCAGCAAGCCGCCATTGAAACCGCGTACCCGGTGGGCTACGAGCGGCCAGTATTGTTTTTGCGCATCGGCCTCTTCGGGGCCGCGCTCTTCGGAATTAGCAGCCTGCTAGGGATGGTAGGCTTGATGACGGGGCTGGAGGTCAGTCCGCTGCTCTACGGCGTGCTGGCGCTGGTCGGGTGCCTGGCCGGCCTGGAGCTGGTCATCCGAAATTCCCGTCACTACCGCTCGGGTCTCGATAACGCGCTGCTGTACTGCGCGCTGCTGGCCTGGGGTTTTCTGGTGGCGTATGGGCTGCGCGATTTGCTATCCGACTCGCTCGGCAGCTCCAACCTCTGGCTGTGGCTGCTGCCCGTGCTGCTGGCCCTATTAGCCGCCTTACTGCGCTACGCCGACCCGGTAGTGGCCGCCGCCACGTTCGTAACGGCCTTAGCCCTACTGGCTAATGGCCTGCTGCAAAGCAGCACCGGCCGCTTGCTTCTACCCTTCGCCGTGATGACGGCCAGCGGCGCGCTGCTGCTGGCACTGCGCGGGCTGCCGGCGCGGGCCGATTATTTCTACTACCGCTCGGCCGGACTGGTGCTGCGCACGCTGGGCCTGGCCGTGTTCTACCTGGCCGGCAACTACCTAGTGGTGCGCGAGGGCAACGCCGAACTGCTGGGCGGAGGTAGCCCCTCAGCCGAGATTCCGCTGGCCTTCCTGTTCTGGCTGTTCACGGCGGTTATTCCCTTGTTATATATAACCCTGGGCCTGCGCCGCCACGACCGGTTACTATTGAATATGGGCCTGCTGGCGGTGGCGTTTTCCCTCTTCACGCTGCGCACGTACCACGCGCTGTTGCCGCCGGCGGTAGCGTCGGCTATCGGCGGAGCGGTACTGCTGGCCGTGGCCCTGGCCGCGCTGCGCTACCTGCGCGCGCCGCGCCACGGCCTCACCGCCGCCGCCGATGAAGACGCGGACCCCCACTTCAAGCTCGAAACCTTCATCACCGCCGAAACTGCTCACGCGCCCGCCGCGCCCGAAGCCGGCTTCCAGTTTGGCGGCGGCCACTCGGGCGGCGGCGGGGCCGAGGGGCAGTTTTAAGGGGCCGGTAGGCGAGGCTGAACATTTTTGCGCCGCGTCCCGTTATATTTGCATTGGTCTGACCCCGGATTATTTTGGAAGTAGGACCCCTTGGGGCCGCCGCGAGGTGGCCCCCTTTTTTTATAGCATCTGAATGCCAAGCGATGATTCGGAAGGCTTTTTCAATAGATTAATCGGGTCCAGGCGAGCAAAGTATTGGCTCGCCCCTTTATCCCGAATAAAATTACTGGGCGCAACCGCCTGCTTGGCAAAATAAGCCGCTACATCAGCAAGCTGGTGTAAGTAAGAGCGATGCGAATCACGAAAAACCGGCTCTTCAATCACGTACTGAAGCGCAGCTACCCCCGCCTCAGAAGGCCGTTGTAGCGCCTGCACCAAATGCGTCAGCTTCGCGCCGTCCGTATTATCGCACAAGACCAAGCCGGTAGTAGGCGGCTGAGAGCTGGCTAGGGTTTCGTCAAAAAGATGATAAAGCGCTGCCCACACTTCTGTGAAAGCAGAGCTATTAGTGCGTTGGCGTTTGTCCAAGCCCACCGTTAGTAGGCGTAAATAAGGGCTGGCCGCGCACCATTCCAAGCATTCGAGCAGAATGCGTAGCCGGTCATTGGCTGAGATGCGCGCCGCAATAGCAGTACGGTTGCTCAGAAAGACCGAGGCATGTATTTCTTCCGAAACCGGCAGCCCGTAGCGGCGCGCCAAACGCTGCCGAAAAGCAAGCAGGTTATTCGTGAAAACGGTCCAATCGCTGGCATCCAGTAGCAAGCCAGCTAAAAAGAAGTAAGCGCTGGGGCTCTTGGAAGAGATACCGGGGTCGCCGCTCTCATCCACGTAAAGAAGTTGCATAAGCCGGCAAAGAAAGCATTTTTGACTTTTTATTCGCTGGAATAGAAAAAACCGGCCAGTGTAAAAGCGGCCCGTCGGGACTTCGCCCGCCCCACGCCCGAAACCTTCCGCCCCGCTTGCGCGGTTAGCTTGTTTATGCCTGATAATTCCGCTCTGCAAATGGCCGCCCCGGCCCACGACGAAATAGACCACCTCGACCCGCGCCAGTTTATCGTTATCAAAAACGCGCGCGTCCACAACCTCAAAAACCTGAGCGTGGCGCTGCCCCGCAATAAGTTTATCGTCGTCACAGGCCTCTCGGGCTCGGGCAAGTCGAGCTTGGCTTTTGATACCTTGTACGCTGAGGGCCAGCGCATGTACGTGGAGAGCCTGAGCAGCTACGCCCGCCAGTTTCTGGGCCGCATGGACAAGCCCGACGTGGACTACATCCGGGGCATTTCGCCGGCCATCGCCATTGAGCAGAAGGTTAGTATCAAGAACAACCGCTCCACGGTGGGCACGAGCACCGAGATTTACGACTACCTCAAGCTGCTGTTTGCGCGCGTGGGCCGCACGTATTCGCCCGTGAGTGGGCAGCAGGTGCGCAAGGATTCGGTGGCGGACGTGGTGGATTTTCTCTTTTCCCTACCCCCCGATACCCGCGTTACCATCCTGGCCCCGCTGCTGCGCACCGAGCCCGGCCGGCCCATGAGCAAGGAGTTGGATTTGCTGCTGCAAAAAGGCTACGGCCGCGTGGTACTGGCCGATGGCCAAAATGCTTTCATCGAGGACCTTATCGGCGAAGGCAAGCCCGAAGTAGCGGGCGATATCTTCATCCTGATTGACCGTGCCGTGGTGCAGCCCGGCGATGAAGACCTGCAATTCCGCCTCTCCGACTCGGTGCAAACGGCCTTCTTTGAAGGCCACGGCACTTGCGTAGTGAAGCTGGACAACGAGACGCGCACGTTCTCCGATAAATTCGAGCTGGACGGGCTAATCTTTGAGGAGCCGAGCGTTAACTTCTTCTCCTTCAACAACTCCTACGGCGCGTGCCACACCTGCGAGGGCTTCGGCTCGGTGCTGGGTATTGACGAGGATTTGGTGGTGCCGGATAAAAGCATGACGGTGTACGAAGGTGCCATTGCGCCCTGGCGCACCGAAAAGCAGGGCGAGTGGCTGAAGCCGCTGCTCAAGCACGGCATTCGGTTCGACTTCCCTATTCACCGGCCTTATAATGAGTTAAGCGAGGCCGAGCAGCGCTTGCTGTGGACTGGTAACAAGCACTTTGAGGGCCTGGACGCCTATTTCAAATGGGTGAGCGAGCAGACCCACAAAATCCAGTACCGGGTGCTGCAAAGCCGCTACCGGGGCCGCACCACCTGCCCCGATTGCCGCGGCACCCGCCTGCGTAAAGACGCGCAATACGTCCGCATTGATGGCCGCAGCATTACCGATTTGGTCCTCCTACCCATCTCGGCAGCGCTGACCTTCTTCCAGACCCTGAGCCTCAGCGAGCACGAGATGGCCGTGGCCGACCGCCTGCTGGCTGAAATCACGAACCGCCTCGGCTACCTGGATAGGGTAGGGCTGGGATACCTGACCCTCAATCGCTTAAGCAACACGCTGAGCGGCGGCGAGAGTCAGCGCATTTCGCTGGCTACGTCGCTGGGTTCGGCGCTGGTGGGCTCCATGTACGTGCTCGATGAGCCGAGCATCGGCCTGCACCCGAAGGATGCCGAGCAGCTCATTGGCGTGCTGCGCTCGCTGCAAGCGCTGGGCAATACGGTGGTGGTGGTGGAGCACGAAGAGAAGATGATGGCCGCCGCCGACCAGGTAATTGACATTGGCCCCGAGGCGGGCAGTGGCGGCGGCCACCTGATGTTTCAGGGCACGTTCGCGGAGTTGATGCGGGACACCGAGACCTATACCGGCAAGTACCTGAGCGGCCTGCTGGAGGTGCCGGTGCCCACCACGCGCCGCCCCTGGCGCAACGCGCTGGAGCTGACCGGCGCGCGCGAAAACAACCTCAAGAACGTGAGCGTCAAGATTCCGCTGGGCGTGATGACGGTGGTCACGGGCGTGTCGGGTTCGGGCAAGAGCACGCTCATCCGGCGCATCCTGGCCCCGGCGTTGATGAAGATGCTGGGCGGCGGCGCGGGCGAAACTACCGGCAAATTCGACCGGCTGCTGGGCGTGAACGGCCAGGTGACGCACGTCGAGTTCGTGGACCAGAACCCCATCGGCAAGTCGTCGCGCTCGAACCCGGTGACCTACGTGAAGGCTTACGATACCATTCGGACGCTATTTTCGGACCAGCCGCTGGCCAAGGCGCGAGGCTATAAGCCCTCGCACTTCTCGTTCAACGTGGAGGGCGGGCGCTGCGAAGTGTGCCAGGGCGAGGGCCAGGTCAAAATCGAGATGCAGTTCATGGCCGACATCTACCTGACCTGCGAAAGCTGCGGCGGCCACAAGTTCAAGCAGGATGTGCTGGAAGTCAAGTTCCAGGATAAGAACATCTACGAAGTACTGGACTTGACGGTGGAAGACGCCGTGGAGTTCTTCAAAGGCCAGCCCAAAGTGGCCGAGCGCCTGCAACCGCTGCTCAACGTGGGCCTGGGTTACATCCGCCTGGGGCAGTCGGCCAACACGCTCAGCGGCGGCGAGGCGCAGCGCGTGAAGCTGGCCAGCTTCCTCACCAAAGGCGCTACCCTTCAGCAGGATAAGATACTATTCATCTTCGATGAGCCGAGCACGGGCCTGCACTTCCACGATATTGCTAAGCTGCTTTCGGCCCTAAACGCGCTGGTGGAGCAGGGCAATTCGGTGCTCATCATCGAGCACAACGTGGATATCATCAAGTGCGCCGACTGGCTCATTGACCTCGGCCCCGAGGGCGGCCTCAACGGCGGCCACCTGCTCTTCGAGGGCACGCCCGAGCAGCTGGTCAAGCTTAAAGATACCAACCACACGGCGCGGTTCCTGGCCGAAAAGGTAGGGTAGGGATGTTAACTTGTAAAAAATAACTACGCCATGACCAAAGAAGCGCAGAAACAGGAAGTGCTAGCCGCCATTAGCCGGGTAGAAGATGAAAGCTTATTGCTGAAAATCAGGGACTTACTGGTGGCTGCGGAAGCGCAGGCGCGGGGAGCGGCCAAGCCGCGGGCTTATCCTGGCTTCGGCGGGCCAGCGGGCCGAGTGCTGGCGGCGGCCATTGAGCAGTATGAGCGCGAGCATAGCGAGCAACCATGAAGCTTTTGCTTGATACGCACGCGCTTATCTGGTTTATGAACGACAGCCCGAGGCTGCCGCGCTCTTTGGTACGGCAGTTTCTGGACGTATCGGTTACGCTGTGCATCAGCCGGATTTCCCTGCTGGAAATCGCTATTAAATCTCAGTTGGCCAAAGATGATTTTCCGCTCATTTTTGACCACTGGTTGCAACGCTTTCAATTATTTGACTTCGAGGTACTTGAGATAACCGATGCGCACCTGGTTGCGCTCAGTCAACTACCTTTGGTCAAAGACCACCGCGACCCGTTTGACCGCCTGCTTATCGCGCAAGCCTTAACGGAAAACCTGACCCTGATAAGCCGCGATGGCAAGTTCGGCGAGTACGCGGGCCTGAAACTACAATGGGTGTAATAAGCTGAAAATGAAACCCAAATACCTCGCCCTCGCGGCCGTTGTCCTACTACTAGGCTGGTTTATATTCGACTCGCTGAGCCAGCCGGGGGTAGGGGATTTGAAAGGCGGTTTTCGAGAGGCGGCCACTTACCGCAACGAAAACAACACCGGCCCCATCGTGCGCGTGTACGCCGTGACGGTGGCCGACACGCTCTGGCAACAGATGCGGCAGTACGGCGACTTCATGCCGTATACTAAATACGGCAATACCAAGGTGTATTTCTTCCGGCAGGGCCAGCCGGTGCCAAAAGAAGTGCGACCCGGTGAGGTGAATTTTGACCCGGAATTTAACCCGAATTGCCTGGCAAAGTACGAGAAGGAAGTGATGGGCAACGTCACATTTCAGCGCTATCCTGGCCGCTAGCCCTTACGCCACCACAGCGGGCCGGATGCCCGCCACAAACGCCCGAATAGCCGCATCGCGCCCCTCAGCCGGCGTGCTTTGCAAAAGCCGAATAAACGCGCTGCCGATAATGGCCCCGGTGGTGTGCCGGCTGGCCGCCGCGAAGCTCGCCGCGTCGCTGATGCCGAAGCCCACCAGGGTCGGGTTGCGCAAGCCCAGCCCCTTGGTGCGGCTGAGGTAGGCGTCCACGTCGGCGTTCATGTCGGTTTGTGCGCCGGTGGTGCCGGCGGCGGCCACCAGGTAAATGAAGCCATCGGCTAAGCCATCGAGCTGGCGCACGCGGGCCGCACTGGTTTGCGGCGTCACCAGAAACACGTTTTTCAGGCCGTATTTGGTGAACAGCGGCTGGTACTCGCGCTCAAATACTTCGAGGGGTAGGTCGGGCAGAATCACGCCATCCACGCCCACGGCCTGGCACTGCTGGCAAAACTTCTCTACCCCAAACTGCACCACCGGATTGAGGTAGCCCATGAGTAGAATAGGCACCGTAATACCTTGCTGGCGAATATCTTGTAGCTGCTCGAAAAGCGTGGCCACGGTCATGCCATTGTCCAGGGCCTGCTGGTTGCTGCGCTGAATGGTTTCGCCGTCAGCCACCGGGTCGGAGTAGGGCATCCCGATTTCCACGAGGTCGGCCCCGGCGTCTTGCAAGGCTTGCAGAATGGACACCGTGTCGTTCAAAGCCGGAAAGCCGGCGGTGAAATAGACGTTGAGCACATCGGCGGTTTTGTGCTGGAATAGTTGAGTGAGGCGGTTCATGGGGGGGTAGGGAGTTTCTTCGCACAGAGTTCACGGAGTTACGCAGAGAAAAACTCTTCTAACTCCGTGAACTCCGTGCGAAATTTTATTAAGAATATTCCTCCAAATGCTTGGTGTACGTAGCCAAATCCTTATCGCCGCGCCCCGAGAGGCAGACCACTACCACGTCGTCCTTCCTGGCCCCGATGAGGGGTAGGCAGGCCAGCGCGTGCGCCGTTTCCAGGGCCGGGATAATGCCCTCCAGCCGGCTTAGCTGGAACGCCGCATCAAGCGCCGCCTTATCGGTAATAGACAAAAATTCCGCCCTACCCGTGGCAAACAGCTGCGCGTGCTGCGGCCCGATGCCAGGGTAGTCCAGCCCCGCCGAAATGGAGTACGGTTCCGTCACCTGGCCATCCGCCGTCTGCATCAGTATCGTGCTGGCTCCGTGCAGGATACCCGGCTTGCCCAGCGCCGTAGTGGCCGCCGAGTGGCCGGTAGTCACGCCCTGGCCGGCCGCTTCGGCGGCAATCAGACGCACGCCGGGCTCGTCGAGGTAATAGTAAAACGCGCCCGCCGCGTTGGAGCCGCCGCCCACGCAGGCCAGCACGAAATCGGGATTTGGCCGGCCGGTTTGCTGGATAAGCTGGCTCCTCGTTTCGGCGGAGATGACGGACTGGAATTGCGCCACCATGTCGGGGTAGGGATGCGGCCCCACCACCGAGCCGATGATGTAGTGCGTGTCGGTGGGGTTCGAAATCCAGTGGCGCATGGCCTCGTTGGTGGCGTCTTTCAGGGTTTGGCTGCCGCTGGTGGCGGGTACCACCTTGGCCCCCAGCATGCGCATGCGGTCCACGTTGGGCTTCTGGCGCTCAATATCGATGGCACCCATGTACACAATGCACTCCAGGCCTTTAAGGGCGCACACGGTGGCGGTGGCCACGCCGTGCTGGCCGGCCCCGGTTTCGGCCACAATACGCTTCTTGCCCAAGCGCTGAGCCACCAGAATCTGGCCGATGGTATTATTGATTTTATGCGCCCCGGTGTGACACAAATCCTCCCGCTTGAGGTAAATGGTCGTCCCAATCTCAGCCGAGAGCCGTTGGGCCAGAAACAGGGGGGTAGGGCGCCCCGCAAAGTCGCGCAACAGCTGCTTATACTCCTGCTGAAACTCGGGGTCCTCGATGATACGCAGATAGTTATCGCGCAGCTCTTCCACGTTGGGATAAAGCATTTCGGGCACGTAGGCCCCGCCAAACGGGCCATAATAGCCGCTGGTATCAACGCGGTAGGGGGAAGGGGCAGTAGTGGTCATAGGTAATAAGTAATGGGCAATGGATAAGGAAGCACGCGCTCAAAAGCATCTTGTTAGCATGTGCTGGCCATCAGAACAAAAGCTGTCAGCTATCAGCTAAAAGCTCAATAATCAGCGTGCTGGGTGTGCAGGCGGGCCAGCAGCTGGCCGGTGGCCTCCACGTCTTTCAGGCCGGGGGCCACTTCCAACAGGCTGTTGAAATCATAGCCAGCCAGCCGGGGATGATGAAAATGCAGCAGCTCGGCGGCATTGGCCGGCCCCAGGCCGCCGCTCAGCAGGAAGGGGGTAGGGCCGTGGTAATGAGCCAGAATTCGCCAGTCAAACGCCTGGCCATTGCCGCCCCGCTGTGCGCCTTTGGTGTCAAATAAAAACAGCTCGCATACCGGCTCATACGCCGCTAAAGTGCTGAAATCAAACTGTTCATCCACGGAGAAAGCCTTAATAATTCGTAGGCCTTGTGCGTGCGCCGCGCGGCAGTAGGCGGGCGTTTCGTGGCCGTGCAGCTGCGCATAATCGAGGCCGTAGCGGGTGGCCGTGGCCAGTAGCTCGGGCAGCGGCGCATCCACGAATACCCCCACCTTACCAATAGAGTCGGGTAGGCCGCGCAGCACCTCGGCCGAAAGGTTTTCGGCCACGAACCGTGGTGATTTATCGTAGAAAATAAACCCCAGCAAATCAGGGTGAAAATCGGCGACGGCCAGAATATTGGCTGCCTCGCGCATACCGCAGATTTTGACTTTCATAAGCGCTTAAGAAACTGAAACCGGCCCGGATAGTTCGGCCACCAGGTCCGCCAGGGCCGCCGCCGGGTCGGGCGTTTTCATAAACGTTTCGCCGATGAGAAAGCCCTGGTAGCCCGCCTCTCGCAAACTCCGAATGGTGGCCGCGTATTGCAAGCCGCTCTCTGCCACTTTTACGAAGTCATTGGGAATCAGCGCTGCCAGCCGCGCCGACGTTTCCACATCGGTCGCAAACGTGGCCAGATTGCGATTGTTCACGCCCACCAGGCTAATGCTGTTAACCAAGTGGCTGCGGATTTCGGCTTCGTCGTGCACCTCCAGTAGTACTTCCAGCCCTAGCTCGTGGGCGAGCTTGCTAAACTGTACTACTTCAGCCGGCGTGAGGCAGCTGGCAATGAGCAGGATAAGGTCGGCCCCCAGTGCCCGCGCCTCCGTTATCTGGTATTCGCTGATAATAAAGTCTTTGCGCAGAATCGCCGTAGTCGGGCAGGCTACCCGCGCCGCCCGCAGGTCATCGGCAGTGCCACCAAAAAACGGCTCGTCCGTGAGCACCGAGAGCACCGCCGCGCCCGCCGCCGCGTAGCCGGCCGTGGTCGCGCCTGCCTCGGCCGTGCCATTAATAACGCCCTTGGAAGGTGAGCGCCGCTTGAACTCAGCAATGATGCCCGACGAGCCGGATGCCGTGAGTGCTGCCCGCGCCGAGAGCACTGGCCGCGTGAAGGGGGGTAGGGCTTTCAGGGCCGCTATGGGTATTTCGGCCTCGCGGCGCGCTACTTCCTGGCGCTTTTCAGCAATGATTTTATCGAGGATGGTCACAGGTTAGCGTTTAGGTAGTTTACGTAAGCCGTCTGTCATTGCGAGCAGCGCGAAGCAATCACAAACAATGTTTATGATAAAAAGCTATTCGGCTAGCTCAACTCCAGTAGTTTCTCAAAAGCCTGCCGGGCGCGGCCGCTGTCCAGTGATTCGGCGGCCATTGCCAGGCCTTCGGCAGCGTTGGCGGCGCGGCCGGCGGTGCGCAGGGCCAGTGCGGCATTGGCCAGCACGGCGTAGCGGTGGGCTTCGGGCGCTTCGTTACGTAATACGTTGAGAAAAATGTGCGCTGCCTCCGCCACCGTGTCGCCGCCAAACAGCGCCTCCGGCGTAACCTGCGGCAAACCCAAGTCACTGGGCGACAGCAGTTCCTCGCTGTGCCGGCCAATAAGCTTCACCGGCCCGGTCAGCGACACCTCGTCGTAGCCATCCAGGCTGTGCACGATGAGAAATTCCTTACCCGCCTCCTGCTGATGCAGGTAGGCATACAGACGCGCCAGCTCCAGGCTGAACACGCCCACCAGCTGCAAGCGCGGCCGAGCCGGATTCACCAACGGCCCCAGCATGTTAAAAAACGTCTTCACGCCCAACTCTTTGCGCAGCGGGGCCACGTTCTTGAGGGCCGGGTGAAACAGCGGCGCGTGCAAAAAGCAGATGTTAGCCTCATCCAACTGCCGCTTCAGCGCGTCATTATCGGCCGTAAACTTCACGCCCAGGTGCTCCAGCACGGTGCTGCTACCGCTGATAGATGACACACCGTGGTTGCCGTGCTTGGCTACCGGCTGGCCCGCGCCCGCCACCACAAAGGCCGCTAAGGTGGAGATATTGAACGTATTACGCCCATCGCCGCCGGTGCCGCACACGTCCATCGCGTCGTAGCCGCCCAAGTCCACGGGCCGGCACAGCTCCAGCAGCGCGTTGCGGAAGCCGGCCAGCTCCTCCACCGTCACGCTACGCATGAGGTACACGGTGAGAAAAGCGGCAATCTGAGCCGGATTATAGCGACCCTGCGCAATGCCCAGCACCACGCGGTGCGCCTCGTCCTGAGGCAGCGTGCGGTAGGCAAAGAGGTGGTTAAGCGTGTCTTTCAAAATTCAAGAGGAAATAAATTGCCTGTCATTGCAAGGAGGAACGACGAAGCAATCTTTCCCTTTCGTTAGCAGACGATAATAATAATTGACCATGCGGGAAGGAAAGATTGCTTCGTCGTTCCTCCTCGCAATGACAGGTGATTTTAACTATTGACCCAGTTGGCCAGCATCGTTTTGCCATGCTCCGTGAGCACCGACTCGGGGTGAAACTGCACGCCCAGCACGTCGTAGTCGCGGTGAGCCAGGGCCAGCACCTGGCCGTTTTCATCGAGGGCCGTGATGCGCAGCTCGGCCGGCACGCCCTCGGGGGCCAAAGTCCAGGAGTGGTAGCGGCCCACGCGGACGTTATCCGGCACATCGTTAAAGAGCCGGTTATCAGCGGCTTCGGGGGTTTGGTGCAGCGTGTGGGCCACGCCGTGGTGCACATCGCCGAGGTTGGCCAGCTGGCCGCCAAAAGCCTCGCCGATGGCCTGGTGGCCCAGACATACGCCCAGGATGTGCTTGGTCGGCGCGTAGCGCTTTATCAGCTCGGGCATAATGCCGGCCTCGCTCGGCAAGCCGGGGCCAGGCGAGAGCAAAATGTGTGAATATTTTTCCACCTCGTCGAGGCTGATTTTATCGTTGCGAAACACGTCCACTTCCTGCCCCAATTCGCGCAGCATATACACGAGATTATAAGTGAAGGAATCGTAGTTGTCGAGAACTAGAATAGGCATTTTTTTACTAAAATTAATTTCTTTGAACGTCATGCTTATCTGTCGTCCGCTTGCCGAAGCATCTCGCTCGCATCATTGAACGATTTGATTAATACCCCATGCGAGATGCTTCGGCTTCGCTCAGCATGACCGCCTTTTTGGCCATTAAGTCACACCTTCTCCGCCTGCTGCATGGCGGCGCGCAGCGCCCCCAGCTTATTGTGTACTTCCTGCAACTCGCTGGCGGGTACTGATTTGGCTACTACCCCCGCGCCAGCCTGGAAGTACAGCGTATTGTCTTTACTCAAAAAAGTGCGAATCATAATGGCGTGGTTGAAGTCGCCGCCAAAGTCCAGCGCCCCGATGCAGCCGCCATAAAAGCCGCGCTGGGTGCTTTCGTACTCGTCAATGAGCTGGATGGCGCGGTACTTAGGCGCGCCCGAGAGCGTGCCGGCCGGGAAGGTTTCGCCCACCACGTCGAGCGGCTCGGTGGCCGGCCCAAGCTGACCCACCACCTTGGAAACCAGGTGGATAACGTGTGAGTAATACTGAATTTCCTTGAAACGCTCCACGGCTACCACGTCGCAGCGGCGGCTGAGGTCGTTGCGGGCCAGGTCCACGAGCATCACGTGCTCGGCGGTTTCCTTGGGGTCGTCGAGGAGCTGCTGGGCCAGGTGGGCATCGGCCGCGTCGTCGCCGGTGCGGCGGAAGGTACCCGCGATGGGATAAAGCACCGCTTGGCCTTTGCTGATAACTATCTGCGATTCAGGCGAGGAGCCGAACAGCTTGTAGCTGCCGTAGTCGAAAAAGAACAGGTAGGGTGATGGATTGAGCGAGCGCAAGGCCCGATACACATTGAACTCATCGCCCTGAAAACCCTGCTGAAAGCGCCGCGACAGTACCATCTGAAACACGTCGCCGCGCTGGCAGTGGTACTGGCCGAGGCGAATCAGCTCCAAAAATTGCTCATCGGTGGCGTTCGACGTTTCCGGGCCTGTGAGCTGAAAGCCGTGGGTAGCGAAGTTGCGGTTCTGGATAATCGTCTCGATGTAGTCGAGCGTATCGGCGGCCGGCTCCTCGCCTTCGGCTACGTATTGATGCTCAAATAAATACAGTTCATCCTTGAAGTGGTTGATGACAATAACGTAGCGAAACGCCTGGTACACGATGGCCGGCACCGTGCTAGCTCCCGGCTTGTCGCGCAGCTCCACATCCTCAAAATACCGCACGGCCTCATACGCCATGTGCCCGAATAACCCGTTGGTAATGAACGGCAACCCCGACGGCGCGGCTGGCTGGAAGCTCTCCCGAAATGCCCGCAAATGCGCCAGCGCCTGGCGCGGGTCGGCCAGCGTAGCGGTATGGGCCGGCTGGCCGGGGTGCTGGGTGGTCAGTTGGTTTTTATCCAGCTCAAAGCGCGCTACGGGGCTGAAGCAGAGGTAGGAAAAACTGTTACTATTGCCATGATAGTCAGAACTTTCGAGCAGCAGCGTGCCCACAAACTGGTCGCGCAGCCGCAAATACAAGCTCACCGGCGTGAGCGTATCAGCCAGCAGGCGGCGGTGGCGGCTGTGGACGATGGTGGCGGGAGAAGTAGCGGTAGCGGCCGGCATGGCGAGGAAAGACGGGGGTAGGGGACAACAAAAAAGCCCGCTGCGGTGAGCAGCGGGCTTGGAGAATCTCTAAGGGGTTCAACCAACTTATAATGCCTAATGCTCAGCCTCTTGGGAAGGTTGAGGGCCACCAGCTTTGCGAAACGGTTGCGACGAAGGTCATTGGTTGGGGTCGGTTTGCGGGGGCAAAGGAACGACGATTTTTTGTAAAAGCAAATTTCCGTCGTGAAAATATCTGCGAAAAGTTACCGCAGATGTTGCGGAAGAGACGCGCAGGTTCGCAGAGGCTAATCCACGCTGGCCAGCCGGGTTTCCTCCGGTCCCAGCTCTACCAAACCTTGCTTGTAGAGTGAGCCAAGGGCTTTTTTGAAGACTTTTTTGCTCATGCCGAGGCGGCGGTACACGTCGTCGGCCAGGCTCTTGTCGCCGAGGGGTAGGCGGCCGTCGGGGCGCTGTTTGAGGGCGGCTAGCACGAGGGCGGCGGCACTTTCCACCTCGTCGTAGCCGGCCTGGCCGAGGCGCACGTCGAGCTTGCCATCGGGCCGAACCAGGCGCAGGTGGCCGGGCAGCAGCTCGCCAATGCGCAGCGGCCGGAATACTTCATTGGAATAAAGCAGGCCGGCGTGCGTGCCATTCACAATGACCGAGTAGCCGAGCGGCGTTTCTTCGGCAATGAGCACCTGCACGGCCTCGCCCACCGCGCCCACGAATGGCTCGGGGCTCAGAAAGCGCTGCCACTTGGCCGAGGCCACGAGGCGGTCGGTGGCCTCGTCAAGGTACACGTACACCAGCACGCGGTCGCCCACGCGCACGTCCTGGCGCTGGTTGGCGTGGGGTAGGAGCAGGTCTTTTTCAAGGCCCCAGTCGAGGAAGGCACCGGGCGCGCCCACGTCGCGCACGGTGAGCGCGGCAAAGCTATCGACCACCGCCAGCGGCTCTAACGTGGTGGCAATGAGGCGGTCCTCTGAATCGCGGTACACGAATACGCGAATGATATCGCCCACGTGCGCGCCCACCGGGCGGTATTTCTCGGGCAGCAGCAGGTCGCCGTCGTCGCTGGTCAGGTAGAAGCCGATGCTGACTTCGCGGACTATTTCGAGGTCGTTAAAATCGCCGAGACGCATAGTAAAGAAGAGCGGCACACGCCATGAGTGAAGGGGCCGCGAAGGTAGGGCCGCTTGGCGCGGACCGGCGCAGCAAGCCAAAACCAGGATTTTTTAGCATCCTCGGGGGAATTGTTGGTTTGTACGGAAAAATACTATAAAATTCGCATGAAATCAGTTAAATTTGATAAAATAAACTTTATTGTCTCCGTGAGGATTATATTTTCTTTGCCTTATGACTAGTCGTTTTACATCCTGCTTCCTGGTGCTTATGGGTTGCTCAGCTGGCTTTGCGCAGGCCCAGGGTTCCTCCCGTTTGACCCTGGCTTCGTCCGGGCCGCTGCCCGCTGGCAGTGCGTCCCTGGCTGCGGTTGCGGCCCCTACCCCCGGCCTCCCGTTCAAGGCTGATTCCATCTTCGTGAACCCCGAGGTGCGGCCCCAGTTTGCGGGGGGAGAGACTGGCCTGCGCGAGTATCTGATGAAAAGCCTGCGCTATCCCGAGCAGGCGTTGCGTCAGCACGTGAGCGGCAAGGTGTATGTGCGCTTCATCCTCAGTGCCACCGGCCACATTACCGACGCCACCGTGTTGCGCGGCCCCGGCTCGGGCCTCAACGAAGAGGGCTTGCGCCTGGTGTGGCTGATGCCGGCCTGGCAGCCCGCCCGCCAGCAGGGGCAGGCCGTGCGGGTGTCGTGCACGCTGCCCATCACGTTTCAGGAGTAACGGCCTGCCTACCCCCCTCACTGCGTGCTATACTGCACCACGCTGGGCTGGCCGAAGCTGAAATCGCTGAAATTATACGAGTCGCGGTTGGTTTCGAACAGCCGCAGGCCATTGGCACTGAGCTGGCCGTGGGGGTAGTAGCCCAGCAAAAACTGAAAAGTGCGCAACACCGTGAGCTCATTGCGCAGGCGCAGGCCCAGGCCAAAGCCCGTGTAGGGCGCATCGCCGCCGAAGGGCGAGCCGCCGCCGATGCGCTCGTTCACCACCGCCATATCGGCAAAGGCCAGGATGGCCACCCGGAAGCCCAGCAGCGAGAGCGGCGTATAGACGGTGCCCTCGTAGTTGGCCAGAAAGCGGCTGGTGGCCAGTATTTGCCCCGTGGGCCGGAAGCCGCGCACGCCGTCGGGGTTGCTGTTGACGCCGCTCAGCAGCACTTCGGCGGGGTAGCGATTGAAGCCCGCCGTGACGCGGGCGTTCAGCAGGTGGCGGCTCTGGTAGTTGCCCACCTGGTAGCGGCGCGTGAAATACAGCACCTGCCCACTGAGCAAGCCCTGCTCCCAGCCGCCATCGTTGATGCGCTGAAACGTGCCAAAATCCAGGCTGCCGTAGAGGTAGCCCTGGCGCTCGGAGTAGCCGGCCCCCGCGATGCGCGCGTCGATGTAGCGGCGCGGGCCCACGGTATTCCGCTCATAGCCAGTGGTGAGGCTGAGCAGCGTGCCGGCCGGCACGTCCTCGGTGCGGCCAAAGCCGAAAAGGTATTTATCCTTATAATAACGCCGCACCGAGTAGCCCACCGAGCCCAGAAAGATGGTGCGGGTGCGGTCGTCGGGGGTATTGGCGGGGTTGGTGGTGTGGTGCTCGTTGACGATGCTGCCCGCCACGATGAGGCGGCCGGGGTTTTCGTAGCCCAGGTCGTAGGAGCGCAGGCGCAGGGCGCGGCCCACCCACAGCGTTTGGCTGGTGTAGGAGCGTATCTGAAAATTAGGCTGCTCGCCCGGCAGCGGGGGCGCGTCGCGCGGCAGCACCAGGCGAATGTTGAACACGTCGGACGTGAACGCGCCCGCCCAGCGGGCGCTGGGCGAGTAGAAATCACGCCGCACGGACACCCCGCCCGAGTGCGACTCAAACTCATTGAAATAATGCCCCTCGGCATACACAAAGTTGCGGAATGGCACCCGGTAGCCCCCCTCGTAGCCCCAGGTCTGGGGCAGGTCGCGGCCGAACTGATAGCGGTTGCTGAGCTGATGACCCAGGCCCAGGAAGTTCTGGTCGCCGGCCGTCACCACGGCCTGGTTCAGCCCGCCGCGCAGCTCGTAGCCGCCCGTGAGACTGAACACGTCGGTAGTATATACCAGAATATCCACGCTGTCGCGGGTCGCGGTCGCCTCATTCACCAGCACGCGGGCGTCCAGAATTTCGTCGGTCTGGCGCAGCAGGCGCTCGCTTTCGGCCAGCGCCTGGGGCAGCAGCGGCTGGCCCGGCCGAAACAGCAGCACCTGCCGAATGCGCGAGCGCGCCGTGCGGATGTGCACGGCATTGCCCGACTTTTCCAGGAAGGTGCGCGGCTGGCGCAAGGAGTCATTCAGGCTGTAGCCGAAGGCATCGAAGGGCGTGATGGTGACGTGGCGCACAATCTTGAAGTTGTGCTGGTCGAACTGCCGGTTGAGCAGCACCGCGTCAAGGCCATGCTCTTCCTGGCGGGGCTTGGTGAGGCGAAAAAAAGCCGCCAGCGCCCGGCCCGCGATGGTTTTGCGGCGCGTGTAGCGCTCCAGGCTCAGGCGCAAGCGGTCTTCGTCGAAACGGCGACCCAGCGAGTCGGCAGGCACCGGCTCGGCGCTTTTGGCGGCGTGCAGCGAATCGGGCGGCACGGCCACGCGCGGCGTAAACTGCTGGGCGCGCACCCGGCCCGGCCCGCCCAGCAGCAAGCCCAGCACCAACAAGCACAGGAGAAAAATACTACGCGACATGGGGCACGGCGGCACTATGCGCAAGTTACGCCGGGCGGCGCGCGGCAGCGCCCGGTTTATGCGCCTGGCTCAACGCCAAATCTTCTTGCCAAGGTATGTTGCCGGCCGAGGGGGGTAGGAAAAATAAAGTACTAAATGCCGCGCGACGCGCCGCGGACGGAGAAACTTTTTCTAAAAAAATTAGCTTATCAAAAGCTTGCCAATTTCACTGGCTGGCGCTACTTTTACCCCCGTCAAACGACCTTTTGCCGATGAACGAGCGCATTCAGGAGAAGCTAAGCATCTTAGCCGACGCCGCCAAGTACGACGTGTCGTGCAGCAGCAGCGGCGGCAAGCGCAAAAACGAGCAAAAAGGCCTCGGCAACGCCGAGGGCATGGGCATCTGCCACAGCTTTACGGAGGATGGCCGCTGCGTGAGTCTGCTCAAGATTTTGCTCACCAACCACTGCATCTTCGACTGCGCCTACTGCGTGTCGCGCCGCTCGAACGACGTGAAGCGCGCCGCCTTCACCGTGGACGAAGTAGTAGATTTGACCATAAATTTCTATCGCCGCAATTACATCGAGGGTTTGTTCCTGAGCAGCGGCATTTTCAGCTCGCCCGACTACACGATGGAGCGCCTGGTGCGCATCGTAAAAAAGCTGCGCACCGAACACAACTTCAACGGCTACATCCACGTCAAAACCATCCCCGGTGCCTCGCCCGAGCTGATTCAGGAAGCCGGCCTCTACGCCGACCGCCTGAGCGTGAATATTGAATTGCCCTCGGAGCTGGCTTTGCAAAACCTGGCCCCGGAGAAAAACTACGCCGAGATTCTGACCCCGATGGCCCAGATTCGGGACGGCATTATTCAGCATAAAGAGGAGAAGGCGCTGTTCAAAAAGGTGCCGCAATTTGCCACCGCCGGCCAGAGCACGCAGCTCATTGTGGGCGCGAGCGATGAGAATGATTTACAGATAATCAAGCTCTCCGACTCGCTCTACCAGGGCTACGGCCTCAAGCGGGTGTACTACTCGGGCTACGTGCCCATTACGGACGATGCGCGCCTGCCGCAGGTGACCCAGCCGCCGCTCGTGCGCGAGCACCGCCTCTACCAAACCGACTGGCTGATGCGCTTTTACGGCTTCGAGGCCGACGAGATTCTGGACCCCGCGCACCCGTACCTCGACCTCGAAATTGACCCTAAGCTAGCCTGGGCGCTACGCAACCGCCACCTCTTTCCGGTGGATGTGAACGTGGCCGACCGCGCCCTGCTGCTGCGCGTGCCGGGGGTAGGGGCGCGCTCTGTCGAGCGCATCGTGCAGGCCCGGCGCTTCGCCTCGCTCACGGCCGAAAACCTGGGCCAGTTTGGCGTGGTGATGAAGCGGGCGCGGCACTTTCTCACGGCGCGAGGCCTGGCCCCGGCCGCGCTGGGCGAGCTGGATTCGCAGCAGGTGCGCCGTCAGATTCTGTTCGGCGGCAAGGCCACCCGCTCGGCCCTGGTCACGCAGCAATTGGACTTGTTCGCCCAGGTAGGGTAAGGATTGCCGTGGTTGGCAAGGCTATTGATGGGTAAAGAGTTGGTTTAGTAAGGCTTTTGCCGTAGTTAAATCCGTAGTTACCAGTGATAAAACTGCCCGACCGCAGTGGTCGGGAAAATCTGCTATAAAATCATGCAAATTACTCATCGCGCTCCGGCCGTCGCGTCGGCCCCCGCCTCGCTCGCCGCCGAACCTTTCCTGGCGCTTATCGGCCCTACCCCCTTTGGGGGTGACAAGGCCCCGCGGCTCTCGTGCTGCTGCCGCCTCTCCGAGTTGCTGCCGCTGGTGCGCCAGCTGCACGATGCCGCCCGCGCCGCCCAGCAAGCCGCCGAGCAGCCCAGCGTAGCCGCCTAGCCCATGCCGTCGTCGCTGACGCCACTGCGCCGGCCGGCCGCCGGGGGGGTAGGGCCGGTGGCCCCGCGCCCGCCCGCGCCCGAGCTGCATAATCCGCCCGCCGACTACACCTACGACGGCTCGTTTGAAGGTCTGCTCACGGTGCTGTTTCGGGTGTACGAGCGGAAGTCGGCCCCTAACAGCATCCAGCCCGAAGGCGCGGCGCAGGGCGGCTTGTTTGCCCAGGCCGTGGCCATCGACACCGACGAAACGCTGGCCGCCCGCACCTGGGATGGCCTGTCGCGCTTCATGCCCGAGGCGGCGCGCGCCCGGCTCTACCACGTTTTTTTGAGCGAAGACCCCGAGCGCGAGTTGCTCATTTTCCGCTACGCGGATATGGCCCTGCGGGCGGGCCGCGACATCTCCGAAAACTACGCCGACGCCACCGTGCGCCGGATGCAGCGCCTGGCCCAGCAGCTCTTCCGCGAAAAGCACCGCATGGAAGCCTTCGTGCGCTTTGAGAAGGCCCAGGATGAGCTATTTCACGCCACCATTGAGCCCGATTTTGACGTGTTGCCGCTCATTGCCAGCCATTTCACCAAGCGCTACGCCGACCAGCGCTGGCTGATTTTTGACAAGAAGCGCCGCTACGGCTTGTATTACGATTTGCGCCAAACCACCATCGTGGAGTTCGAAACCGGCCGCCCTACCCCCCGCCGCGGCGAGGTATCGGCCACGGTGCTCGACGAGCGTGAGCCGCTGTTCAAAATCCTCTGGCAGGCATATTTCGACCACGTAAACATTCCCGAGCGCAAAAATCTCAAGCTGCACCAGCGCCAGATGCCGCGCCGCTACTGGAAATACCTGAGCGAAAAACAGCCCCGCGAGCGCCGCTTTGAACCCATCAAGAACAAGCGCCCGCCCGCGCAGTAGCGCGAGCTTTGTAGTTCGCGTCTTGGAACGACAATCGTTGTGACGGCGCGGAGACGCGAACTACAAAGTTCGCGCTACTGGTGTTGCGGCCTCTAACTTGCGGCCCAAACGCTATTTCTTGAGTGAATGAATACGACGCTGATTTTTGGGGCCTCGGGCCAATTGGGACAGTGCCTAGCGCACGTGGCAAAAGAGCAACATATGACCGGCCTGGTCTTCCCGCCCGAGGCGCAGGCCAATATAGTAGACCCCAACGGCTTGCGCACGTTGTTTGAGCAGCATCGCCCGGCCTACGCCATCAACTGCGCCGCCTACACGGCCGTGGACAAGGCCGAGGACGAGCTGGACCTGGCCCGCCGGGTCAACCGCGACGGCGTGGAAAACCTGGCGCGGCTGTGCGGCGAGTTTGGCACTACGCTCATCCAGATTTCGACCGATTTCGTGTTTGCCGGCACCGGCAACCAGCCGCTGGTCGAAACCGACGAGGCCGCGCCCATCAGCGTCTATGGCCTCACCAAGCTGGAGGGCGAGCAGGTGATTCCGCCCCTCACCAGCCAGTATTTCATCCTGCGCACCAGCTGGCTCTACTCGGAGTTTGCCAACAACTTCGTGAAAACCATGCTCAAGCTGGGCCGCGAGCGCGAGGAATTGAAGATTATCTGGGACCAGCTCGGCACGCCCACCTACGCCATCGACCTGGCCGGCTGCATCCTGCACATCATTGAGAGCCAGAGCACTGCCTACGGCACTTACCACTACAGCAACGAGGGCGTGACCTCGTGGTACGACTTCGCCACGGCCATTTTCGAGCTGAGCGGCACGGCGGTGAAAACCCTACCCATCCGCACCGCCGAGTACCCGACCAAAGCCACGCGGCCCGCCTTTTCGGTCATGGATAAGAGCAAGGTGAAGCAGGCGTTGGGGGTAACAATCCCGCACTGGCGCGTGAGCTTACAGACTTGCTTGGGGCGGTTAGGGTAGCTAATGTTTTTGAATTTCTTCGTCATGGCCAACCACTATTTTCGGCTCAATGGTACTGATTTTGGAATTGGGAGTGTGCAATTACTATTGCCAGTGACTGAGCAACTGCTTACACTGAAAATAACGGGTAGCGAAGAGGTGACAGAAGCGATTATCACTGATGAAGCTCAGGCTTTCAACTGGATTCTCTACCCACCAATGATATACTTTACAGACGTTCCCTACGCGCTGGTTAATGGGATAAAAACGTTGACTATCTCTGAGGAATTATCGGATAATTATGACATTGCGCTCTACTTGATGATGCACGACGATTTAACTGGTACGCTGTCGATAACCGCAGATAATATAATAACTTTTAGCGGGACCGCGCAACTAGACGGAGCCGATTTGCCACTGGAAATTTTTTGCGTAGCGACTTCCTGAAAATAGTATTTTCGGCCGGCACCTATCACCTATAAAACCAGTGCAGCGCCAGCGTTACTTTCCTGATTTTTGCCAATTCAGAAATAAAATCACGATATGAAGATTGCTAAAGTCATCGGGTACACATTAATAGCATTAGGTCTCATTGCTCGAATATCCATTCCAGGGATGCGTGACATTGGTGCTATCATGTCTGTTATAGGCGGACTAACTGTAGCCGCAACAATAGCAGCGGTATCTGCGGGTACTCGGCGAGGTAATCGCTAAGTTTATCGGGAAATGTGCTTCTAATCTTCCCGCCCATAAAACCGGTGCAACGCCAGCGCCAGCACCACAAACGCGCCGCCCACGGCGCACACGCCGGACCAGCCAAAGTGCGTCCAGGCCAAGCCGCCGACCACTGAGCCGAGGGAGCCGCCCGTGAAATAACCCGTCATGTACACCGTATTGAGGCGGCTGCGGGCCTCGGGGCGCAGCGAGAAGATGAGCGTCTGGTTGGAGATATGGACCGACTGCACGCCCACGTCGAGCAGCAAAATGCCCAGTATCAGCCCGGCCAGGTAGCCCCCACCTACCCCCAGCAGCAGGTACGAAGCCAGCGCCAGCACCAGCCCCGCCGTGATGGCGTAGCTCGACCCGCGCCGGTCGGCCAGGCCGCCGGCCAGCGGCGCGGCCAGCGCGCCGGCGGCCCCCACCAGCCCAAAAAAGCCCGCTACGTCGCTGCCGTAGCCATAGGCGGGGCTGCCGAGGTAGAAAACCAGTGTCGTCCAGAACACGCTGAACGCGGCGAAAATGCTACCCCCCACCAGCGCCGAGCGCCGCAGCGGCGGTAGCTCGCGCGCCAGCGTCCCCAGCGAGCGCATCAGCGAGGCGTAGGTGCCCGTAAAGTTGGGCCGGTCCTGCGGCAGCCGCCAGGCCAGCAGGCCCGTGAGCGCCAGCATGAGGCCCGCCGCGCCGGCAAATACCAGCCGCCAGCCCAGGTGCGCGCCCGCGTAGCCGCTCACCGTGCGCGAGAGCAAAATCCCAATTAGCAGCCCGCTCATGATGCGCCCCACGATGCGGCCGCGGTCAGCCTCGGGGGCCAGGTGCGCCGCCATCGGCAGCAGCAGCTGCGGCACCGACGAGCAGATGCCGATAAGCACGCTCGCCACCGCCAGTAGCCCGAAGGTGGGGGCCAGCGCCGCGCCGCTCAGGTACACGGCCGCGCCCACCAGCAGCCAGAGAATGAGGCGTTTGCGCTCCAGCATATCGCCCAACGGCACGGCCAGCAGAATGCCCAACGTGTAGCCGATTTGGGTGGCCGTGGCTATCAGGCTGGCCTGGCTGTCGGAGACGCCGAACGTGTGCCCAATGGCGGCCAGCAGTGGTTGGTTGTAATAAATATTGGCCACCACCAGCCCGCAGGTGAGGGCCATGAGCCAGACCAGGGCGGCATCGAGGCGGCGAGGGGGGGTAGCGATAGCAGGCGCAGTAAGTAACTCAGACATGCAGGGTAAGCGAACGAATCGGGATAGCAATAGCGGCGAAATAGCGTGGGTTAACTCTGAACCACCCGCCAGGGTTATGCTCCAGCTGCGCAACCTGCCCGCCCGGCCCGCGTTTGCCAAGTATGAGCCGAGGATTTGTAAAAGAGGATGATGCCCAAACGCCGCCCATCGTGCCGCCGCGCGCCGCCCTGCCGCCCGGCACCCCTAACTACGTGACGCCCAGCGGTCTGGAGCAGCTCCGCGCCGAGCTGGCCGTGCTCGAAGCCACCCGCCCCGCCGCCGAAGCCGACCACACCAACGACACCGACCGCACCCACCGCCTGTCGCTGCTCAACGGCCGTCTCGCGCTCCTTACCGAGCGCCTGGCCAGCGCCCGCGTGGTGGACCCCGCCACCCAGCCGCCGGGCGAAGTGCGCTTTGGGGCCACTGTCACGTTGCGCACGGTGCAGGGGGGTAGGGCCGGTTTCGAGCGCACTCTCACCCTCGTGGGCGTCGATGAGGCCGATGTCGCGCAGGGCAAAGTAGGCTTTGTGGCGCCCATCGCGCGGGCGGTGCAGGGCGCGCGGCTGGGTCAGGTCGTAGCCCTGCGTCTCGGTCCAGCCACGGAAGAGGTGGAAGTAATGAGTATTAGCTATTAATAGGGGGTAGGGACTACGTGTTAGGAATCGGCTGTGCATGGCGCGCGTCGCAACATGCGCGCTATGACAGCATAAGAGGTAACTTTTTTAGTGAGTAATGACTTACTAACTTAGCGTTGCCGGGGCGGTGTCGCTTAGGTTAGCTGCGGCCGCGTTATTTTTTATTCCTCACCAAATCCCTACCCTTCATCATGGTTGAAACTCTCGAAAAATCCACCACCGTGGTGGCCCGTCCCAAGTTTAAGTCGCACTACGACAACTTCATCGGTGGCAAATGGGTCGCCCCCGTCAAGGGTCAGTACTTCGATAATCCGTCGCCCATTGATGGCAAGGCGTTCTGCAAAGTGGCCCGAAGCACCAAAGAAGACATCGAACTAGCCCTCGATGCGGCTCACGAAGCCTTCAAAACCTGGAGCAAGGCCTCGCCGACCGTGCGCAGCGGCGTATTGCTGAAAATCGCCGACATCATGGAGGCTAATCTGCCCTACCTGGCGGCGGTCGAGACGATAGAAAACGGCAAGGCCATCCGCGAAACGATGGCCGCCGACCTGCCGCTGGCCATCGACCACTTCCGCTACTTCGCGGGCGTCATTCGGGCCGAAGAAGGCTCGGCTACTGAGCTGAATGATAATACGTTATCGTTAGTAATTCAGGAGCCGCTGGGCGTAGTGGGGCAGATTATTCCCTGGAATTTCCCCATATTAATGGCGACCTGGAAAATCGCGCCCGCCCTGGCCGCCGGCTGCTGCGTGGTGGTGAAGCCCGCCGAGCAAACCCCGGCTAGCATCATGGTGCTCATGGAGTTGCTGCAAGAAGTGATTCCGCCCGGCGTGCTCAACGTGGTGAACGGCTTCGGCCTGGAAGCCGGCAAGCCGCTGGCCAGCAACAAGCGCGTGCAGAAAGTCGCCTTCACCGGCGAAACGACCACCGGCCGCCTCATCCTGCAATATGCCGCCGAAAACATCATTCCCGTGACGATGGAGCTGGGCGGCAAGTCGCCCAACATCTTCTGCAAGAGCGTAATGGACCACGACGATGATTTCCTCGACAAGTGCATTGAGGGCGCGGTGATGTTTGCGCTCAATCAGGGTGAAATCTGCACCTGCCCCTCGCGCCTGCTGGTGCATGAGGATATCTACGACGAGTTCATTGCCCGCGTCATTGCCCGCGTGAAAGCCATCAAGCTGGGTAACCCAATGGATACCAACACGATGATGGGCGCGCAAGCCTCCAACGACCAGTTTGAGAAAATCCTGAGCTACCTCGAAATCGGCAAGGCCGAAGGCGCGGAAGTGCTGGTGGGCGGCGAGGCCTACACCCAGGAAGACGGCGCGCTGGCCGAGGGCTATTACATCCAGCCCACCATCTTCCGGGGCCACAACAAGATGCGGATTTTCCAGGAGGAAATCTTCGGCCCGGTGCTGTCCGTCACTACCTTCAAGGATAGCGAAGAGGCCATTGCCATTGCCAACGACACGCTCTACGGCCTCGGGGCCGGCCTCTGGACCCGCGACGCCCACGAGCTATACATGATGCCCCGCGCCATCCAGGCCGGCCGCGTGTGGGTGAATTGCTACCACGACTACCCCGCCGGCGCGCCCTTCGGCGGCTATAAAGCCTCGGGCTTCGGCCGCGAAAACCATAAAATGATGCTGGCCCATTATCGCCAGACCAAGAACATGCTGATTAGC
The DNA here is from genome assembly GCA_001596155.1 of Hymenobacter psoromatis. NCBI lineage: Bacteria > Pseudomonadati > Bacteroidota > Cytophagia > Cytophagales > Hymenobacteraceae > Hymenobacter > Hymenobacter psoromatis. The sequence continues at coordinate 4,535,099 of CP014771.1, forward strand.
TACAGCCAGCAAAAGCTGGGCTTCTTTTAAGGGATTTAGTTGTAAATTAATCAACCAAAAAAGAACGTCATGCTGAGCTTGCCGAAGCATCTCTATCGTATAAGTAATCCTAACGTTTGGAATTAGTTACGCGGTAGAGATGCTTCGACAAGCTCAGCATGACGCTCTTCTTGGTCACTGGTCAGCTTCTAAATAGCTTCAGTATCATCCATTCACCCATTGTTCAAAAATGCCAACCCCCCGCGTCCTCGTCACCCTTGCCGCCGAAGCCACCATTGACCTGCTGCGCGGGGAAAATGGCCCGCTCATGTTTCACCAAAGCGGCGGCTGCTGCGACGGCTCGTCGCCGATGTGCTTTCAGAAAGGGGAGTTTCGGGTGGGCGGCAGCGACGTGTGGCTGGGCCAGATTCATGGCTGCGACTTCTTTATGAGCGCCAGCCAGTTTGAATACTGGCAGCACACCCAACTAACCGTGGACGTGACGAAGGGTAGGGGCGCGAGCTTTTCCTTGGAAATTCCGCTGGGCGTGCGGTTTTTGATTCGCTCCCGACTTTTTACCCAGGAAGAAAGCCAGCATATGCAGCCGGTGCTCAACGGCGAAGAATATTTGGAAAAGGTCTGAAATCAGCTATTTGCACAAATAAAAAAAGGCCCGACGAGCAATCGCCGGGCCTTTCATCTGCATCGTATTCGGCGTTATTTTTTTTCCTGCACGGGCAAGTCTTCGAGCTGGGCGAGGCTGATTTTCCAGTTGCCATCGCTGGCTTTCTTCCACAGAAAGACGTAGTTGCCGGAGCCCGCGCCGGTTTCCTTCTCGGTGGCGGTGGGCAGCACGTCCACCGTGAACGTGCCGGCCTCGTAGGCCATGCCGGCATCGCTGCCGGTGCTGAGGCTGTTGGTTTTGAGGTTGGAAATCGTAGTAATAGTCGGGGTCACCCATTTATTGGTTACCTCATCCTTGCCGCTAAAATGGGTTTCGCCCTGCAAAAATTGCACATCGTCGGCCAGCATATCCGTGACCTGGCTCGCCTGTTTGGCATTCCAGGCGCTCACAAATTTCTGGTCGAGGTCAGCCACGTTGGCAGCCGTGCCGCTGGCGGCGGGTGCGTCGGTCGTGGCGGTGGGGGTAGCAACGGAGCCAGGTGCCTCGGTGGTGGCAGGCTGCTTGCCGTTGCCGGAGCAGGCAGTGAGCAGCGCCGCCGCGCAGCCCAAAAGTAGAAAACGTTTCATGAGGAGTTTTGGGAGAAGAATAAGAAGAGAATGCAGGTTGTCAGGTGCGAAGGCTTGGGTAAAAGGGTGCTTATTTATGCTCTCTTAATTGCCTGGCCGCCCGGTTAAAGAAGTTTCAAAATGCAAGCAATGCCGCTGGCTGCCGCATTCCGCGCCCACAAAACCGGAATGCGGCAGCTCGAATCTACCAGCTTTTGCGACGCACTTGCGAGAAGGAGTAGGGTGCGCCGGCCTGGTCGAAGCCGGGGTTGGGGAAGTAGCCGGCGGCCACGGCCAGGTCGGCCACCGCGGGCTCGGTTCCCTTGGCCAGATTGGCGTCGGCCCGGTGCTCGGCAGCGAGGCGGCGCTCAGCGGCGACGCGGGCGGCCGCGGCATTAGTAGCGTGGGCACGGGCGGCGACGGCATGTTCCGTAGCCGCCGTTGCTGCTGCCTGGGTCGCGGCCGTGCGTTGGCTGGCCATCGCACGCGCCGAAGCAGCGGCCTGGGCATCGGCGGCGGCCTGCTGGCGGTCGGCGGCTTGCTGGGCGGCGGCGGCATCAGCGGCTTTGCGTTTGTTATCAGTGTGTTTGCCAATGGCATAACCCGCCCCAGCCCCGGCCAGGCCGCCCAGTAGGGCTCCTACCTTGCGGTTGCGCCCATTGATAAGGAGGCCTCCTAAAATCCCGGCTGCCCCGCCAATCGTAGCGTTCTTAGCCTGGGGGCTCCAGCCCTGGCGTGGCTGAGTCTGAGCCTGCGCTTGGTAGCTGGGAAATAAGCCCAGCAGCAGTGCCGGAATGAGGAGTAGCCAACTGAAACGTTTCATAAGGGCAGCAGGTTGATAATGAATAAATTATGAAGACCTGTGAGCTATTCTCAGGTAACTCACTGCAAGTACGTGACCAGCCGCCGAACGGTTGGTATTGCGTTTGGCTGGCTCGGGAGCGGCTCACATTTCCCGCACCAGCACGCGCACGTCCACGGTGCGGCCGTGGTCGTCGGCGCACGAAATTTTGACTTCGCCCGGCTTGGGCCGGAAAAATACCCGCGCCGTAGCCGGCGCGGCGCGCAAAAACCGGTCGTTCACATACCAATACACCTGGCGCACCTCGCCGGCTGCCGCGCAGCTGAGCAGCAATTGCTGCTTTTCGGCGGCGTTGAGCACGTATTCGGCGTGGGCGGCGGGTGAGGTAATGGCCAGCAGCGGCGCGGCTTCCGGCCCGGCCGTGCCGGCCGCCCCGATGCCGCGCACCAGGCGACACGCCGGGTTGTGGGGGGGTAGGCGGCGCGTGGGCAGCCCCTGGCTCTCGCGGAAAGCCAGCACCTCGGGCCGCATATTAGGGAACAGCGTGCGGCGGTAGCCGCTGGCCGGCGCGCAGGCGCGGCAGTAGCTGTAGCGGCCATCGGCCGAGGTCAGCACCTCCTGCTGGTGCTGGCAGCGCTGGCCACCCGACACGCCGGGCAGGTAATAATCGAGCAGTTGCGTGGGGCAGTTGTCGCCGGGCACCAAGCCCGTTTCGGCGCAGACTAGCCGAAAGTCGAGGCTGGCTGGCGGCGCAAACCAGTCGCCCGCGCCGTTGTAGGCCAAGGCATTAAACAGGTCAAACAGCAGCGGCGAAGCCACATCGGCCCCCGTCAGCGCCGGGCTGCCCTGCCCGCTAAAATTCCCTACCCACACCCCGATGGTGTACTGGCGGTTGTAGCCCAGGCTCCAGGCGTCGCGGCGGCCGTAGCTGGTGCCGGTTTTCCAGGCAATGCGCGGCAGGTGGCGGCCGGCAGCGGCATCTACTGGCAGGTCGGGGCGGGTGCGCTGGGCCAGGATGTCGGTGAGCAGGTAGGCAGCGGCGGGGGAGATGAGCGAAATGCCCGGCCGGGGCGCCTCACGGGAGAGGGGGATAGCCCCAAAGGGGTCCCGTGAGGTGAACGCCAGCGCCGACCACTTCCCCCCATTCGCCAGCGCCGAATACAGTCCCGTCAGTTCTTCCAGCGTAACGCCGCAGCCGCCCAAAATGGTGCTCAGGCCCAGCCGGGGCGCGTCGCGCGTCACCTGCCGGAAACCCGCTTTGCGCAGCGTGCCGGTGAGCTTTTCCACGCCCACTTCGGCCAGCACCCGCACCGCCGGAATGTTGAGCGAATAGGTCAGCGCCCGCTCCATCGTCACTTCGCCCTGGCATTGCTTGTCGAAGTTTTCGGGCCGGAAGCCCTGGAAGTTGGTCGGCACGTCGGGCAGCACTGTTTTGGGCGTGAGCAGGCCGCGGTCGAAGGCCAGGCCGTAGAGCAGCGGCTTGAGCGTGGAGCCCGGCGAACGCACCGCCCGCACGCCATCGACTTGGCCCAGCGCGCTATTGTCCTGAAAATCGACCGAGCCCACGTAGGCTTCCACGGCGTGGGTCTGGTTGTTCACGACCAGCACGGCGGCCTGCGAAATGCCCAGCGTGGCCAGCCGCCGCACGTAGTTGCGGGCCAGATTTTCAGCCTTGGCCTGGGTGGCGGGCCGTAACGTGCTGTGAAGTAGCGCCGCGCCCGGCTGGCTTTGCACCAGCCGCCGCGCCAGGTGCGGCGCGAGGGTAGGGGCGGGGTGGCGATGGGCATCAAGCGGCTCCAGCAGCGCATCGGCTAGGTCCTGGGCCGGAAAGAGCTTTTGGCGCTGAAAATACCGCAGCCAGCGATTGCGCTCCCGCACAATCTGCGCGTTGTCCCTACCCAGCACCAGCCCGGCCGGCCGGTTCGGAATAATGGCCAGCGTCACGGTCTGAGCTAGCGATAAATAATCGGGCGGCTGCTGAAAATACAGCAGCGCCGCCGACTTCACCCCCTCAATATTGGAGCCGTAGGGCACCAGGTTAAGGTATAATTGCAAAATCTCGACCTTGCTCAAATGGGCCTCCAACTGCACGGCGCGCAGCATTTCGAGCAGCTTATTCCCGAAAGTCCGCTGCTTTGGCTCTAGCAGCCGCGCCACTTGCATAGTAATAGTGCTGGCACCCGTGGTGCGGCCGTGGCCCAGCAGGTTGCGCCCCGCCGCCTGCGCGATGGCCACCGGGTTCACCCCAAAATGGTAGCGAAAATACCGGTCTTCCTTGGCAATAATGGCCGCTTGCAGCGCTGGGGTTATCTCGGGCAGCTCGGTTTTCATCCGCCACTTTTGGGTGGGGTTGAGGTAGGCGTGCAGCACGGTGCCATCCTGGGCCAGCACCAGCGGCGAGTACTGCGGCGGGGGGGGTAGGGGCCAGCAGCGGTCGGCCAGAAAGGCGAACACCAGCAGCGCGGCCAGCCCAAAGGCACTGCGAACGAGCAAGCGGTGGCGCATGGAGCGAATGTAGCGCGAACTTTCCAGTTCGTGCGTGAGCGTAGCGAGCAGGCGGCACCGGGCGGCGCGCATGACGATGCTCACTTTGCTCACGCACGAACTGGAAAGTTCGCGCTACTGCACGTATTTAATTTCCTGCAAGGCAAAGCGCTGCACCGCGCCGGCTATTTCCACGGCCAGGCGGCCGTCGGGCTCCACGCCCACAATCTGGCCGCGTACGCGGCGGCCGGCCACCTCATACTCGTGCCACTCCTGGTAGCGGTAGAGGGCGGCCAGGTAGGCCCGGCGCAGCTCGCCTACCCCCCCGGCACGCAGCTGGAGGTAGCGCTTCTCCAGGCACTCCAGCAGGCGGGCGGCCAGCTCTTCGCGCTGGAAGTAGCGGCCCGTGAGCGCGCCCAGCGACGTGGCGGTGGGTAGGGCGAAGTGACGCTGGTTCACATTCAGGCCAATGCCGACGATGCTGGACTGAATTTTTGCCCCGCTCAGGCTGTTCTCAATGAGAATGCCGCCAAACTTCTGCGAGCCGAAATACAGGTCGTTGGGCCATTTAAGCCTTAGTTGTGGCGCGGCTTGCAGCAGCGCCGTTGCCCAGTCGAACACCGCCAGCGCCACGGCCTGGCTCAGCAAAAACTGCTGGCCCGCGTCGAGAAAGGTGGGTAGCCAGACGACGGATAATGTCAGATTTTCGCCAGGGGCGGCCTGCCATTGGTTGCCCCGCTGGCCGCGGCCGGCAAACTGGTCGTCCGTTATGACGGTACAGCCTTCGCTGGCCCGGTTTTCGCGCAACAGGTGCTGCGCTTCCGAGTTAGTAGAAGGGCAGGCGGGCAGCCAAATGAGCTGCTGGCCCGTGAATAAGGTATTGGGGCTGATGACCACGCCGGTTAGCAGTCGTATATTAGCTAGGTAAACAACGCAAACTTACTCTATGAAGAGCACTCAGGTCCGGCAGGATTCGGACACATTGGCAGACGTAGCCGTACGTGGCCTCCAAGACCGCAAAGGAATGGACATCGTGGTCCTCAACTTGAAAGAGCTGAAAAACGCGGTGGCCGATTATTTTATCATCTGCTCGGCCTCGTCCGACACGCAGCTCGACGCCCTGGCCCGCTCGGTGGAAGAGGAAGTAGAAAAAGTGACGGGGCAAGCGCCCTGGCAGAGCGAAGGTCGCACCAATCGCGAATGGATTCTGTTGGATTACGTGGACGTTGTAGTGCATGTGTTCTTGCGCGACCGTCGGCAGTTTTACGCGCTGGAGGAGCTGTGGGGCGATGCCGAAATTACGCATATCGAAGATACTGCCGACGTAGTGCGGCGCTAAAGCATCGGGCCGTCGGCTGCGTCTAGTGGTAGTATTACTCCAACCTTGCCCGTCCGGCGCGGTTGCCTTTGACTTAGTACAACTAAAGTAATTTTTATTATGTCTGATACGACGCCCAAACGCCGCAAGCCGACGCTGCCTAACCCCTCGCCCCGGCCAGGAGTGCAGCTCTGGGTGATGGCAGGGCTGCTGGTGCTTTTCACCGGCATGTTCTATTTTACGAGCTATAATTCAGCCGTTAAAATCAATCAGCAGCGCTTCGAGCAGATGCTGGCCGCTGGCGACGTGCGCGACATCACGCTCGTGGTCAACAAGCAGCAGGTGGAAGTCGGCCTAACGCCGCAAGCGCTGCAAAAGCCTGAGTATCAGCGCGACCTTGCCACGCGCCGCGGGCCTTTCGCAACCGGCGACCGCGATGCTTCCCAATACTACTTTCCGGTGTTTGACGCCAAGTTCTTTCAGGAGCAGCTGGATAAGCTACAGGCCAGCAAGCCAGCCGACCAGCGCATCCGCATGGAACCCGTGGAGCGCATGGGCTTGGCTGACTTCATCAGCGGCTACGGGCTCATCATTGCCAGCATCGTGTTGTTTGTGTTCCTCATGCGCCGCATGAGCAGCGCGGGCGGCCCTGGCGGCCAGATTTTCAACATCGGCAAAAGCCGCGCGGCCCTTTTCGAAGGCGGTGATAAAGTGAAGATTACGTTTATGGACGTAGCCGGCCTCGAAGAAGCCAAGGAAGAGGTGCAGGAAATTGTGGAGTTCCTCAAAAACCCCAGCAAATTCACCATCCTGGGCGGTAAAATACCGAAAGGCGCGTTGCTCGTAGGCCCTCCCGGCACCGGCAAAACCTTGCTGGCCAAGGCCGTAGCAGGCGAAGCCGACGTGCCATTCTTCTCGCTGTCGGGCTCCGACTTTGTGGAGATGTTTGTGGGGGTAGGCGCGGCCCGCGTGCGTGACCTTTTCAAGCAAGCTAAGGCCAAGGCACCCTGCATCATCTTTATTGATGAGATTGACGCCGTGGGCCGTTCGCGTAGCAAGGGCTCGATGCCCGGTGGCAACGACGAGCGCGAAAACACCCTGAACTCGCTGCTCGTGGAGATGGACGGCTTCGGCACCGATTCGGGCGTTATCATCCTGGCCGCCACCAACCGTCCCGATACGCTGGACTCGGCGCTGCTGCGCCCCGGCCGCTTCGACCGCCAGATTAGTATTGACAAGCCCGATATCAACGGCCGCACCGAGATTTTTACGGTGCACTTGAAGCCGCTGACCCTCGGCCCCGACGTGGATGCCCGGAAGCTGTCGGCCCAAACGCCGGGCTTCGCCGGCGCGGAGATTGCCAACGTCTGCAACGAGGCCGCCCTCATCGCGGCCCGTCGCGACAAGAAATTCATCACCAACCAGGATTTCACCGACGCCATTGACCGCGTAATTGGGGGCTTGGAGAAGAAGAACAAAATCATCAGCCCCGGTGAAAAGCGCATCGTGGCTTACCACGAAGCCGGCCACGCCATTACCGGCTGGTTTTTGGAACACTGCGACCCGTTGGTGAAGGTGTCTATTGTGCCGCGCGGGGTAGCTGCCCTAGGCTATGCGCAGTATTTGCCCAAGGAGCAATTCCTGTATAATACTGAGCAGCTGATAGATGAGATGTGCATGGCCCTGGGTGGCCGCGCCGCTGAGGAGCTGGTATTCGGTAAAATATCGACCGGCGCGCTAAGCGACCTGGAGCGCATCACTAAGATGGCCTATTCCATCGTGACGATGTACGGCATGAACAGCAAGCTTGGTAACGTGTCATTCTATGACTCTAAGGGTCAGAACGAATACGGTTTCTCGAAGCCCTATTCGGAAGCCACTGCGCAGATGATTGACGAAGAAGTTCGTACCATTATCGAGCAGGCTTATATCCGCACCAAAGAGCTGCTGACCGAGCGCCGCCACGAGCTGGAGGTTATCGCTAAGGAGCTGTTGGAAAAGGAAGTGTTGTTGCAAGATGACCTGGAGCGCCTCGTGGGCAAGCGCCCCTTTGGCGGCCAGACCAACTACCAGGCGCACATGGCCGGCACCGACCGCTCGGAAACCGCCAGCGACTTGCATCGCGAGCATCCCGACGCCCTCACTGAAGACCTGCCCGAGTTGAAGCTGCCCGGCTTGCCGGAAGCTGAAACAGTATAGCTTCCCTGAAAACCTACCGAAAGGCCAGCCGCGAGGCTGGCCTTTTTTGTGGCACCTACCTTTGTGCCCATGTCTTCCTCGCGCGATACAATGCTGGACCGCATTCGCACGGCCCTGGCGGCCGGCCCGGCGCTCCTACCCCCCATGCCCGATTGGGTCGCGCCCGTGCATCCGCCGCTGCCAGCGGCCGACCTGGCCGAGGTATTCGCAGAGAATTTTCAGCGCATTGGGGGCGAGTTTTTTTATTGCGAAAGCCTGGCCCAATTTGGCGCCACGCTGCGCGGCTGGCTGGCCGAGCGCCTATTCCCCGGCCAGCAGTTCTACGTGTGGGAGCCTGCGCTACAGGCGTTGTTGACGCAGGTTGAAGTACCTTTTCAGGCTACAGAGGCCGATTTTATAGCCCAAGCGGCGGCAGGAATGACCTCGTGCGAGGCGTTGGTGGCGCGCACAGGCAGCCTCGTGGTGACGCCGGCCACGGCCAGCGGGCGGCGGCTCAGCATCTACCCCGACCAGCACCTGGTGCTGGCCCGGCCCGGCCAGGTAGTAGCCGAAATCGGCGACGCGCTGCGCGTGGTGCAGGCGCGCTACGGCCCCGAATTACCCTCGATGCTCTCGCTCACCACCGGCCCCAGCCGCACCGCCGACATCGAAAAAACCCTGGTGCTGGGGGCGCACGGTCCGCGCCGCCTTAGTTTGTTTTTAGTAGAAGATGACGCCGAAATTGCTGCCTGAGCTGCCGTCGCTGGCGCTGGCCCCTGGCCAGCGCGTGTATTTTGCCTCCGATTTCCACCTCGGCGTGCCCGATGCCGCCACCTCGCGCGAACGTGAGCGCCGCATTGTGCGCTGGCTCGACGAGGCCGCCAAAGACGCGGCGGCTATTTATTTGCTGGGTGATGTGTTCGACTTTTGGTTTGAGTATAAACACGCTATTCCGCGCGGATTCAGCCGCTTGCAGGGCAAGCTGGCCGAGCTGACCGATGGCGGCCTGCCCATCACGCTTTTCACCGGCAACCACGATATGTGGATGTTTGGCTACTTCACCCAAGAAATGGGCATCCAGATTTTGCGCGAGCCGGTGTCGCAACGCATGGGAAATCAGCTTTTTCACATCGGCCACGGCGACGGTCTGGGGCCCGGCGACTTCGCCTACAAGCGCCTAGTGAAACCCCTCTTCAGCTCGCGCTTCACGCAGTGGCTCTTCGCGCGCCTGCATCCCAACCTGGGCATTGGCCTGGCCAGTCACCTGAGCCGCCGCTCGCGCCTGCAAAACGGCGCGGCCGACGCCCGGTATTTCGGCGAAGACGAGTGGCTGCTCGTATACTGCCGCGAGGTCGAAAAGCGCCAGCACCACGATTACTACGTGTTTGGCCACCGCCACCTGCCCCTCGATGTGGCGGTAGGCCCCGGCAGCCGCTATATCAACCTCGGCGAATGGGTCAATTATTGTTCCTACGGTGTATATGATGGGCAGGAAATGGTTTTGCGCGAGTTTAAGGAGCACCTCACCCCCTAGCCTCCTCCCCAAAAGAGAGGGGGAGCTGGTTGCTAGCTCTAAACCCAAGTTGCAGAGACTGAAAATTAGAACCAGAGCTAGTTCCCCCTCTCCACGGGAGAGGGGGCTAGCCCCAAAGGGGTTCCGTGAGGTGACCCGGTGGGCCTTCTTCCTTCTTGCCGCGCAACTCGCGCAAGCTCAGGTGCCCAGCGCGGCTTCGGTGGCGCCCGCCGCCCGCGTGGCGCCGGTCGAAACGGCCTCTACCCCCCCCGGCCAGGCCCTAGGCCCCCCCGTGCCCACGCCGGCCGCCGGCACCTGGCAGCTCACCAAAGTACTGACCTTGCCCAATCCCGGCGCGGCCTCGCTCGACCGGCGCGGCACGCTCTACTTGGCCGACCAGGACAACAACCTGCGCCAGCTGGCCCGCGATGGCCAGCTGCTCAACACCTACTCGCCGGCCCAGCCCGGCCACATTGCCGTCATTGAGGCCTGGAACCAGAATAGCCTGCTGGTTTTTTACGACGACCGGCAGCAGGTGCTGCTGCTCGACCGTTTTCTGGCGCCGCTGAGCGAAATCAGGCTGGCCGACTACATCGATGGGACCGTGCGCACGGCCACGCTGGCCCCCGACGGCCTGCTCTGGCTGCTCGATGAGAGCGCCCTCACGCTGCGCGAATTTGACCCGCAGGCCCTGCGCGTGGTGCAAAGCACGCCGCTCGACCTCATCATCGGCCACAGCCGGCCCGACTTCCGCTTCATGCGCCAATACCAGAACAATGTGTACCTGGTGGACCACACCAGTGGCATTTTTGTGTTTGATAACCTCGGCAACTACCGCAAGAAGCTGCCCTTCACGGGCCTGGATTTCATCGCGTTCCGGGGTGATGAGCTGGTGTACCTGGCGCAGGGGCAGCTGCACTTCTTTCACCTCTATAACCTCACTGAGCGCACCCAGGCCCTACCCCCCGACCTTGATGCAACGACCGTGCGCCAAGTGCTGCTGAGCGACCAGTCAGCCTACTTTCTTACGGCCCAGGGACTTCGCATCTATCAGCTATAAAAGGTGAGTCGAAGGTCTGATTTGGAAAGGACCGTGCCCACGATAAGGAGCAGCTTGCGAATGGAACAGCAGGGGTTAAGTTATTAATTGTAACGAAGTTGCATAAATAGAGAAATGTGCTGGGAGGCGTAACCAGGCTGCCGGGCGGCCGTTAGGATAGGGGAGTTTTCCACCATTTCCCCTTCCTTTTCCATGAAAGCATTAATGTTTCACGGCCCTCGCAATGTGAGCGTCGATACCGTAGATGACCCTACCCTGAAGGATTCGCGCGATGCCATCATCCGCGTTACGAGCACGGCCATATGCGGCTCCGACCTGCATATCTACAACGGTTCGCTGCCTACCGCGCCAATGGTGCTCGGCCACGAGTTTATGGGCATCGTGGAGGAAGTGGGCAAGAGCGTGGGCAACCTCAAGCGCGGCGACCGCGTGGTGGTGCCGTTCCCAATTGCCTGTGGCCACTGTTTCTTCTGCAACCACGAGCTGCCTGGTCAATGCGACAACTCCAACCCCGACCACTATGGCCCCGAAGGCGGCTTGCTGACCCAGAAGGGCGGCGCGATTTTCGGCTATACTGACCTTTATGGCGGCTACGAAGGCGGCCAGGCCGAGTTCGTGCGCGTGCCCTACGCCGATTTTGGTCCGCGCAAAGTGCCTGATTTCCTGACTGATGAGCAAGTACTGTTTCTGACTGATATTTTCCCGACCGGCTACTCGGGCATTGATTGGGCCGAAGTACGAGGCGGCGAATTTATCGCTATTTTTGGGGCTGGGCCAGTAGGTATTATGGCTGCCAAAAGCGCGTGGCTGCGCGGCGCGGCTCGCGTGGTCATCATTGATACCCAGCAATATCGCCTCACTAAAGCCAAGGAAACCACGCGCTGCGAAACCATCTTGTGGGAAAGCCACGACCAGGTAGTGGCGCAAATCCGCGACATGAGCGAGGGCCGCGGGGCCGACGTGTGCGTCGATTGCGTGGGCTTCGAGCCCGACCGCAACCTGCTCGACCGCGCTAAGGCCGTCATCAACCTCGAAAAAGGCTCGCCCAAAGTCATTGAAACCTGCATGAGCGCCGTGCGGCGTGGCGGCGTGGTGTCGGTGCTCGGCGTGTACGTAACGACCAACGACAATTTCCCGGTGGGGCAGTTTTTCGACAAAGGCATCAAGCTGGTGGGCGGTCAGGCCCCGGTTCACAAGCACATTGACAAGCTGTTGCAGCACATTATCAAAGGCGAAGTAGTGCTGGATGATATCATCTCGCACCGCCTACCCCTCTCGCAGGCGGCGCATGGCTACGACATCTTCCGCCACAAAAAAGATAATTGCGTGAAAGTGGTGCTGCGGCCGGGCGAGTAGGTTTCTGCGTTATTCTTTGAAAAATGCCTCGGCCGGATTGGTCGGGGCATTTTTCGTGGGGTAGGGATGATGAAGCCGGCGAAAACGGCAGCCGTTCGCAGCGCGTACTTTTACCAAAAACCCGGCCCGATGAAAAACGCTATTACTACCCTGCGCATCCAGAATTTCAAGTCTATCAAAGAAGTGACGATGACCCCGCGCCGGGTTAATATTATCATTGGCGAGCCAAACGTGGGAAAGTCGAATATTCTGGAGGCGATTAGTTTGCTGGGGGGAATGTTTTTTGATGATTTAGAAGGTCAGTTTATGAAAGGCCAAATACGTTACGAGGTTATTCGTAATCTATTTTATGATAATGACTGGTCACAGGAAATAACAGTGATTGGAGAGGGCGTGGGAGCTACGCGGATGCGAAAGGCTGGGGAGCAGATACAAGTGGTGTTTGGTAATGGAGAAATGCGGCGGCTTCCGCGTCGTGGCAAGGAAGGTGAAATGAACGAAGTAATGGAAGGAGTTTTTGCCGCAATAACTTCAGAAGAGGTGAAAAGGCAAGAAGGCATAAACCACTCGCTGGTAAGTTTTGAATACTGTAACCACTGGAAAAGCTTCGTTACCAATGATGGTGGATTAAATCTTAAAGAATGGAGCCACCCGAAGATGGTCGTTTCCGTCAAAAAGTATACTTTCCAGAAGTATATTACACATGGCAATGCCTACGACGAATCATATTTACGGCCGCCCTTCGGGAGTAATTTGATGGAAGTAATTCAATCTAGTCCATCGGCCTTTCGCAAAGAAGTAGCGAGCTTCTTTACTAAATTCGGTCTAAACCTAGCCCTACGAATAGAGCAGCGGGAATTAGAAATTCAAAAAAACCTGGATGGCTTCGTTTATAATTATCCCTACTCCCTAACTGCTGACACCCTCCAACGCCTCATCTTTTACCTCGCTGCAATCGAAAGTAACGACGACGCGGTATTACTTTTTGAGGAGCCGGAGGCACATTCCTACCCTACCTATGTGGCGCAGTTGGGCCAGCATATTGTAGAAAGCCGAAACAATCAGTTTTTTATTGTTACGCATAGTCCGTATCTCGTCACGGAAATTCTGGAGGAGATGTTGACGGATGACGAGTTGAAACCCGAATTAGCTATTTTCGCCGCTTATTATGAGAATTACCAAACTAAGGTTAATCAATTAAGCGACGAAGAAATAATGGCGGTGCGGGCAGATGGATTGGACGTGTTTTTCAATATGCGGCGCTTTGTGCCCGAGGCCGGGGGAGAGTAGCTTATGCCGTTGCCTCACCCGCTGTTTGTGCCGGAGTGCTACGCCGATACGGCGCTTATGCTCACGCTATTGCGCGAAAATGCCGCTAATGAAAAAGAGCTGGCCCGGTATGTCAACCATCAGCATGGCATTGGCAATGTGGGGCGGGTGATGGAAGCCGAGGGGACTGGCCGCCGGGTAGTGGGGCTGGTTGACTTGGATAAAAAATTTCACGAGCAGCCGTATTTGGCGCAGTTCCGGTTGCTGGCGGGCAGCTTAGAGCGCAACGCGCAGTCGCACGCGCTGCTTCGGCATCCGGCTCGGCCCACGCAGTACTTGCTGGCGCTTAATCCGGCTTTTGAAACGTGGCTGGCCGACCGGGCGGCCGAACTCGGAACTACGCTGGCGGCCTGTGGCTTGCCGGATGATTCTAAAGCCTTCAAAACCCATAGCCGGATGCATGGGCTGAAACGGCACGGCCCGTTGCGGCAGCTACTGAATACGATTGCTACCGCCCGCCATCCAGCCTACGCCGCGCCGGCCAGCTTTATCGCGGCCATTATGCACCTTGAGGGTCCGTTGCCCTAGCTTATTGCCCCGACCTGTTCGCTTCCCGAAATGGTTATCTTTGTTAGATTCCCACTTTCGTGCGGCCCTTTGGGTGGCTGCCTTTTTTATATAGATTATGGCTTGTGCCTCCTGTTCATCCGGCGGCGGCTGCTCTACCAGCAAGGTAGGCGGCTGCGGCTCCAAAGGCGGCTGCTCCTCGGGCGGCTGCACCCGGCTCAATGTATTCGACTGGCTCGCCGACGTCGATATGCCCAGCGATTTCCGGGGCTTCGACTGCGTGGAAATTCGCTTTAAAGGCGGCCGGAAAGAGTTTTTTCGCAACGATAAGCGCCTACCCCTCGTCACGGGCGATGCCGTGGTGGTGGAGGCGGCCGGCTCGGGCTGGCACTTGGGCCACGTGAGCCTCAAGGGCGAGCTGGTGCGCCTGCAAATGCGCAAGAAGAAGGTGCCTACCGACTCGCGCGACATTCGCCCCATTCTGCGCGTGGCTACCCCCGACGATGAGGAGCGCTGGCAGGCCGTGCGCGACCTCGAAAACGGCACCATGTTTCGCGCCCGCGCCGTCGTCGATGAGCTGCGCCTCAAGATGAAGCTCTCCGACGTGGAGTATCAGGCCGACCGCACGCGGGCGCTGTTCTACTATTCAGCTGAGGATAGGGTTGATTTTCGGGAGCTGATTCGGCGGCTGGCCGACGAATTTCGGGTGCGCGTGGAGATGCGCCAGATATCGCTGCGGCAGGAGGCCGGCCGCATCGGCGGCATCGGCGTGTGCGGCCGCGAGCTGTGTTGCTCCACCTGGCTCACCGACTTCAAGGCCGTGAGCACCACCGCCGCGCGCTACCAGAATCTCAGCCTCAACCCCCAGAAGCTGGCCGGCCAGTGCGGCCGGCTCAAGTGCTGCCTCAACTACGAGCTCGACGCCTATCTCGATGCGCTCAAGGATATTCCGCAGGTGCAGCGGCCGTTGCAGCTGGCCAATGGGGAGGCGTTTTTGCAGAAAACCGACATCTTCCGCAAGCGCATGTGGTTTGCCTTTCGGGGCGATAATAACTGGGTGATGGTGAGCGCCGAACGCGTGCGCGAAGTGCTCGAACTAAACAAGCAAGGCGAGAAGCCCGACACCCTGCTACCCCCCCGCCAGGAGGCCGAAGTGGCCCCCGCCGTTTCGACCCTGATGGAAGGCGAGCTCGACCGCCTCGACGACCAGATAAAAGCCGGCAACAAGCGCGGCAAGCGCAAGCGCAAGGAGCGCGGCGACTACCCCACCAGCGCTGAAGCCAGCGCTGCTACCCCCCCCGAAACCCGTGAACCGCGCGAAGGGCGTGAGCTTCGCGAAAGTCGGGAGCCCCGCGAAGGCCGCGAGCCCCGCCGCCGCGAGCGCTCCGAGCGCCCCGAAGGTGGCCGCCCCCGCCCCGAAGGCGGCACCCGCCCGCCGCGCCCCGAGAACCAGCCTACCCCCGCCACCACCGGCGAAGTGCCCGCCGCGCCTGCGCCCGAGGGCCAGGCCGAGCCGCGCGGCCGCCGCGGCGCAGCAGCCCGCCCCCTCAACCGCCGGGGCGGCCGCAACCGCGAAGGCGGCGATGCCAACAGCACTCCGCGCGACCCGGCCCAGGAGCCCCGGCCGCGTCGCAACGAGCCCGCCGCGGGTAGCCCTACCCCCCGCCCGCCCCGCGAAGGCGGCGACCAGTCCAGTCCTGGAGGCAGTGCCGGCCGCAACCGGGGCCGCCGGGGCGGCAGTGGCCGCCGCAGTGGCGAAGGCGGCAACGCCGCTGCCCCTACCCCCCCAGCGCAACCTAACCTATGCAACGCTTGCTTTTTTGTGACTGGCGGCCGGCCCGCCGGGGCTGGCTGGCCCTGCTGCCGCTGGCCGTGGGCCTCAGCGCCTGTGACCCGAATACGGTGTACGAGGAAAATGTGGACTTGAAATCGCCTTCCGGCGACCCTTATGTGTGGGACGTGCAGCAGCGCCCCACCTTCTCGTTTGCCATTACCGATACCGCCGCTCGCTACAACGTGTACTTCAACGTGCGCAATGCCTCCGGCTACGGGTTCTACAACCTCTACCTCAAGCACACGCTCACTGGCCCCAGCGGCCGGCCCGTCGGGCCGGCGCTGTTGCACCAGCTGGTGCTGATGAACCCCAAAACCGGGCAGCCGCTGGGGGCCGGCGCGGGCGATATTTTCGACCACCAGTTTCTGGCCCTGCCGAATCAGCATTTTGCCAAGCCCGGTACCTATAAGCTGACGCTGGAGCAGTATATGCGCCAAAATCAGCTCCCCGGCATTATGTCGGTGGGCGTGCGCGTGGCGAAGGAAGGCAAGAAGTAATGAGAGTAATAGGTAATGGGAGTAATGTCATTTAGCTTTCTTGAATGACATTACTCCCATTACTCTTTTTCCAGCTCCCGCCACACTACGTTTAGGCCCTCGGCCCACACGGGATGGGCAATAACCATGTCCCGGAGCTGCTGGTAGCGCAGGCGGCCGGCCATCGCGATTTGCAGCATGGTCATGATTTCGCCGGCTTCGGGGCCTAAGATGGCGGCACCCAGAATGCGGTCGTCGGAGCCGACCAGCACTTTCCAGAAGCCGGTTGTCTGGCTTGTTTGCTGGGCGCGGCTCAAGATGCGCACCGGGATTTGACTTACGCGGTAGTCGATTTTCTGGTCTTTCGCCTGAGTCTCGCTCAGGCCGATGCGGCCCAGGGCGGGGTCGGTGAAAACGCAGTAGGGTAGGGGGCGTTGCTTGGCCGAGCGGCGCGGACCCTGGTGCAGCAGATTGTCGCGCACCACCCGGAAATCGTCGTAGCTCAGGTGCGTAAACTGCGGCCCGCCATGCACGTCGCCCAGCGCAAAAACGCCCTTCACGTTAGTTTCGAGCCGGCTATTGACCTGGATGTAGCCTTTTTCATCGGTTTTGATGCCTGTCGTTTCCAGGCCCAGGTGGTCGGTTTTGGGCTGGCGGCCAGTGGCCACCAGCAGGTGGCTGCCGTGCAGGTGGCGCGCGCCCTGGCGGGTGGCAATGGTGAGTGTGTACTGGCCGGCCGCGTCGCGGGCCACGCCGCGGGTTTCGGCGTTCATCAGAAACTCCACGCCTTCGTCTTCAAGGGCTTTTTGCAGCGCCTCGCACACGTCGTCGTCCTCGCGGTCCAGCACCTGGCCGCCCGTTTCGATAATGCTCACCTGGCTGCCGAAGCGCCGGAACATCTGCCCAAACTCTAGCCCGATGTAGCCGCCCCCCAGGATGAGGAGGTGGGTAGGGACTTCCTGAATGTCAAGCAATTCGGTAGTCGTCAGGAAGCCCGCCTCGGCCAGGCCGGGTATCTCGGGCACAGCGGCGCGGGTGCCGGTATTAATGAAAATTTGTCTGGCCTTGATAACGCTGGCGCGCTCCTGGGTTTCCTGCACCCGCACCTGGCGCGGCCCGGTGAAAGTAGCGTGGCCGTGCAGCACGGTAATATTCTCGTGCTCCGGGGTCAGCGACTCGCGCAAGTGGCGGCGCGACTTATTGAGCAGGGCATCCTTGCGGGCTATCACGGCGGGCATGTCAATGGTGACTTCGCCGCCCGGCCGAATGCCCAGCTCGGCGGCCGTGCGCACCTCGTGCGCCCGATTGGCCGAGGCTAGCAGGGTTTTGGTAGGCACGCAGCCGTAGTTGAGGCACGAGCCGCCCAGGTGGGCTTCTTCCACTAAAATGACTTTTTGGCCGGCTTCGGCCAGCGCTTTGGCAAGTGGATTACCGGCCTGGCCGGAGCCGATAATGAGAGCATCACAAGAATAATCAGGCATATACAAGTAGGAAATCCGCCGAATGAAGCGGTGCAGGCTATACGTATTTTGGGCTCTGAGTGAACAACCGGCTGCAACGTTTGAGCGCCCGCCCGGCTCTAGGAGGGGGGTAGGCTACTGCGCTTTAAGGTACTCTAAGCATACGATTCCCGCCTGTTTCGCGCGCGGCTGGTCGCTCATCAACCGGATTGACTTTGCCGCTACCAGCCCCAAGAGCGGCGGCCGTTTGGGTTCCGAAAGCCGCACCTTCGCGCAAAATAACCAGCATGAGCTGGCCGTGGGCACCAGCCAGCCGCTCGGTATAAGTATTTTTCCGCACCTGTTTTGGGAGCACTAAAGTCCCGCAGCTGACTGAAAAAAGCTGGTTTTTGGGGTAATAAAAGCAGTATTTAAACCGTAGCCTGCGCCGGGCTGGCGTCTGATAAGTCGCACATTGGCTTTGGAAAGTGGGCGGCCGAGGCCCGTTGTTTGCGGTGCATTAAGTAGTTGATACCTCTATCCTCTTTCATTCATGAAAACTCTTTGCTTCGCCTGCCCCCTCGTGCTTGGCCTGTTGCTCGGCGGCTGCGCCGTGTACGTGCCCACCGTGCCCAGCACGCCGCTGCTCACCCAAAACCAGGTGGAGATAACGGCTGGCCTGCGCGGCATCAACTCGCTCGAAGTAGCTGCCGCCTGGGCGCCCGCCGCCCACCTGCTGCTGGCCGGCGAGTCGGCCTTCCAAGGCAGCACTACCGAAATGACCACCAATAACAATGTCACTACTACCTACCACGACTCGCACCGGCAGGTGGGGGTAGGGCTGGGCTACTACCGCGCGCCCACCGCCCGCTCAGCCTGGTACCTGGCGGCGGTAGGGGGGGTAGGGTTTGCCAGCGTCGAGCTGCATAGCATAGATTTTGCCGCTCCTTCCGTCTTCCTGCCCCTTCCCCTGCCCTACGTTTCGGGTTTCTACGAGGCGCGGTACCGGCGCTACTACGGGCAGCTGTACGCGGCGCACCCGCTGAGCCCGCTCGTCACGGCCGGAGCCTCGGTACGCGGCACGCTGGTCGATTATACCCAGCTCACCTACGAAGGCCAGCCGCTGGCGCCTACCAACCGCTTTTTCCTGGAGCCAACGCTGTTTATGCGCATCGGCCACGGGGTGGTGCAGGGCGAAGGCACGCTGGGCCTGTCGCTACCCACCAGCGGCGACCGCAGCAACCCGCTCAACCCGCGCACCGCGCCGGTTTCAACGCTCGTGAGCATCGGCGTCATCTTCCGGCCCGACTTGCTGGGGCGCGGCGGGTGGTAAGCTAGCTGGTTACTGCTTAGTTTCGAAAAATTTGCTCAAGGGGCGCTTGAACAGACCGCTGGTGGTACCGATGTATACCGTGTCGCCTAGTTGCTCTAGACCACTAACCGAGGCCTGCTCCAAACCGTCGTTTTTTAGGAGTCGAACACGGTAATTTGAGCTATTCCAACGCAATGTAAAAAGCGTATTTCCCCCAAAGCCGTGCGTGATGCCTACCAAGCTATCACTAATTACGTGGTATGCATTGAAGGCAAAAATTCCCGGGGCATCTGCACGCCGCTGCCAGGTAGTGCCGTCATCTGTAGAGGATAGTAGAATATTATATTCTTCCAGAGCATAAAGCGTGCCTTGCCACTTATAGAAAGTATCGACAATAGCGGGTTGATAAACCCGTGTTAGTACACCATTTTCCTGGATTTTATAAATGCCTTCGTCACCACAATCAGCTAAAAAATAGTCGTCTATTGCTGTCAGCATTCGTATGTAAGAGGAGCGGTAGCGAGAAGTACGTGGGATATTTAGCACCTGGGGCTGCACCTGGACTTGGCCAGCGACTAACCTGACGCTAGCCAGTATGAAGTGTAACTGCGGGTCGGCTTGACCAAGGTCAGTTTCATAGCCGAATAACAAAAAATTATTACGGCTAAAAGCACCAAACTTGGCAAACGATAAATAATTGGTTGCTACGCCGCTGGCTCGTGAATCTAGCTGGCGGAGGACAATCGCGGCATTTGCGCCACTATTAACCGGGTCTTTGGTACTCGACACTATTACGTTGGCACCCAAATAAGGCCGCGCAAAGAAATCAGCAGTAATAGGAATGCGCAGGTTGATATCGGAGGGCATCGCTGCGGAAGCTGACGTATAATACTGGCGATAAGTCGGGTAACTTTTGGCCGGCGACAGAATACCTAGTGCATTAGGTACTTGTAAATACACCGTATTAGCATCTTTTGCCATACCCAGTACAATCCTATCGGTGCCGTACAGTTGCTTGGCTTCCGACCAACTATATGTTTTATCTACCTGCTGCACCACAATTTTCTCCACTTCCTTCTTGCAAGCCGTAGCCAGAACCAACGCTGCTAAAGTCGCCCCGTAGGCAAACCAACTAGTTAGCCCTTTCATAAAGCAGTTTCTTATCTATGTGTGGCACAGACCGCTAATATAGCCCATAAAAAAGCCTCGGTGTAAACCGAGGCTTTTTGGGGTGAAACTGAGTAGTAATTACTTCGTGCCCAGCACGCGCAGCATGGTCTCGCCAATCTCGGCGGGCGAATCCACGACGTGGATGCCGCACTCGCGCATGATGGCCATTTTGGCGGCGGCCGTGTCATCGGCCCCGCCCACGATGGCGCCGGCGTGGCCCATGCGGCGGCCGGGAGGCGCGGTTTGGCCGGCAATAAAGCCCACGACGGGCTTCTTGTTGCCGGTTTCCTTAATCCAGCGGGCGGCTTCGGCTTCCATACCGCCGCCGATTTCGCCAATCATCACGATGCCTTCGGTTTCGGGGTCGTTCATCAGCAGCTCCACTGCCTGCTTGGTGGTGGTGCCAATGATGGGGTCGCCGCCGATGCCAATGGCCGTGGTCTGGCCCAGGCCGGCCTTGGTGAGCTGGTCAACGGCCTCGTAGGTGAGCGTGCCCGACTTCGACACAATCCCTACCCGTCCTTTTTGGAAGATAAAGCCGGGCATGATGCCCACCTTGCACTCGCCGGCCGTGATAACGCCGGGGCAGTTGGGGCCGACCATCGTGATGCCGGGGCGGTCCTTGAGGTAATGCTTCACGGCAATCATATCCTTAGTAGGGATGCCTTCCGTGATGGTAACGATGACTTTAATACCCGCCTGGGCGGCTTCCAGAATGGCATCGGCGGCGAAGGCCGGGGGCACGAAGATGATGCTGGTATCGGCGTGGGTGGCGGCTACGGCGTCGGCCACGGTGTTGAACACGGGCCGGCCGAGGTGCTCGGTGCCGCCCTTGCCGGGCGTTACGCCGCCCACTACCTGGGTGCCGTAATCCATCATTTGCTGCGCGTGGAACGAGCCTTCGGAGCCGGTGAAGCCCTGCACGATGACCTTGGAATCTTTGTTGACGAGAACGCTCATGGGCGGCTAACTTGTTGGGAAGAATGAATTGGGGCAAAAGTAGGGCCGGGGCGGGCATTACCCGCCCGGCGGCCCCCGCCCGGCCGCCGGGCCTACCTTTGTGGGCCACTCAGCCCCCTACCCCCTCCCCACCTGGCAGTATGTATTACGACCATATTATCGACACCCTCGGCAACACGCCGCTCGTGCGGCTCAACAAAGTTACCCAAGGCATCAAAGGCACTATTCTGGCTAAGGTTGAGTACTTTAACCCCGGCAACTCGGTGAAGGACCGCATGGCCCTGCGCATGGTGGAAGACGCCGAAAAGGCCGGCCTGCTCCAGCCCGGCGGCACCATTATCGAAGGCACCAGCGGCAACACCGGCATGGGCCTGGCCCTCGCGGCCATCGCCAAAGGCTATAAAACCATCTTCGTGATGAGCGACAAGCAGAGCAAGGAGAAGCAGGATATTCTGCGCGCCGTGGGTGCTGAGGTTGTCGTGTGCCCCGTCGATGTGGCCCCCGACGACCCGCGCAGCTACTACTCGGTGGCCCGCCGCCTCAACGCCGAAACGCCTAACTCGTTCTATCCCAATCAGTACGATAACACCTCCAACACGGCGGCGCACTACGAAACCACCGGCCCCGAGCTTTGGGCCGGCACCGAGGGGCGCATTACGCACCTGGCGGCGGGCGTGGGCACGGGCGGCACCATCTGCGGCAGCAGCAAATACCTAAAGGAGCAAAACCCGGCCGTTTTCACGCTCGGCATCGACACTTACGGCTCCGTTTTCAAGAAATACAAGGAAACTGGCATCTTCGACCCGAACGAGATTTATCCCTACAAAACGGAGGGTATCGGCGAAGATATTTTGCCGAAAAATGTGGACTTTAGCGTTATCGACCAGTTTATTAAAGTGACTGACAAGGATGCCGCGCTGATGACGCGGCGGCTGGCCCGCGAGGAAGGCTTGTTCGTGGGTTGGAGCTGCGGCTCGGCCGTATTCGGGGCGTTAGAATATGCCCGTGAGCACCTTACGGAACAGGATACGATGGTCATCGTTCTGCCCGACCACGGCACGCGCTACCTAGGCAAGATTTATAATGATGACTGGATGCGGGCGCAGGGCTGGCTGTAGAGGTGGCTTTCCTTGCCAAATCGGACCCGATTTGCTAACTTCGTTGACTTAATTCCAAATGGCTTATGACGGACGCGCTCAACCACATCGTGCTGATAGAGGACAATGAAACGACGAGCTTTCTAAACAACCGTTTGCTAAGCCGGCTGGGCGTGGCGCGGCAGGTCAGCTCCTTTTCGAAGGCCGATGAAGCTACGCAGTTTTTGTGGGGTAGTGATTCTGCCGCGGCTCAGGACGCGCCCGATTTGATATTCGTGGACCTGAAAATGCCCGGCATGAGCGGCTTCGACTTCCTGGAGCGCTACAGCCAGCTGCCCGCCGAGGTCCAGGAACGCACCGTGGTGGCCGTGCTTACAACCTCCATGCATTCCGCCGACACCGCCCGCGTGGCTCAGTACCCCAACGTAGAATACCTCACCAAGCCCCTGACCGAGGAAAAAATGCAGCGCCTGCTGGCCAAGCGCTTCGCCTTGAGTCAGTAGGGGGCAACAGGCGTAATTGCTCCGCGACGATACCCTGGAGCGGTCTTGCAGCAAAGGTGAGAGACGAGCCCCGTCATAGCCCTGCTGCTAGCCCCCAAAGCCCCCGGTGTCCCCTTTCGGCTGGTTTTCAATCGTGTTGGCGGGCTTGTTAGTCCCCAGAAACCAGGTAAAGCCCAGGTAGCCCACGCGCGTTTCGTATTTGGTTCGGATGTCGGAAGTAAGCCCATCTGCCCCCAGTTGGGTGTACTGGCGGCGCGTGTTAAACAGGTCGCTGACCCGCAGGGTAAGCGCGGCCCGGTCGTGGAATAGGCGCTGGCGCAGGGCCGCATCAACGCCGTACACGGCCAGCAAGCGGCCTTGCGGCACCACCAGCGGGGCGCGGTAATTGCCGCTGAGCTGCACGGCCAGCGTCTTGGTGGGGCTGAAGCTATTGAGCAGATACGCCGTGCCGGTAAAGTTGGCGCGCGTCCCGTCGCCCGAGTAGCTGGCCACCTGGTTGCGGTAGAAAGAACCGTTTGCCGTAAGTTTCCACCACGTTGTCAGAGGCCGCGTCAGCGACAGTTCGAGCCCGTAGCTGGCCGTATTCCCAAAATTGGCGTAGCTGGTGCGAG
Source organism: Hymenobacter psoromatis (assembly GCA_001596155.1). Lineage (NCBI taxonomy): Bacteria > Pseudomonadati > Bacteroidota > Cytophagia > Cytophagales > Hymenobacteraceae > Hymenobacter > Hymenobacter psoromatis. The sequence goes on from CP014771.1 coordinate 4,558,257, forward strand.
TGATGAAATCGGGCTGGCCGCTGAGGTGGGTCGCCAGCGTATCAATGGTGCGCAGGCTCTGAATAGACTGGCTGGCAAAGTGCCCGAAAAGGGTCGTGTTCAGCGTTGTGGCCTGCCACGCTAGCTGGTGACTCAGCTCCGCGACGTGGACGTACTCGGGGCGCAGGTCGGGGTTACCTACCACGTAATTGCGGGCATCGGAATAGATGGGCAGGGCAATAATTTGCAGAAAATTGGGTCGGTTCAGCCGGCGCGAGTAGCTGAACTGCAGGCGCTGGTCGTGGGGTAGGGCACGCGCCACCGTGGCCGAGGGAAACAGGTTGAAAATGCGTTGGCTGGCCGAGCCGGTGGGTAGCACCTGGGCGCGCAGCCCCGTGTATTCGGCCCGCAGTCCGGCCTGGTAGTCCCACGAACCTGCTTTCTGCTGATAGGAGCCATAAGCCTGCGGAATTACCTGCTGGTAGTGGTAGCGGTACGAACCCGCCTCCTGGCGAATGAATTCGCCGCTGGCCGCCGGCTGCACCGCATAATCGGCCGTGCCAGGACTTACGAGCAGGTCCGTCTTCACCCCCGCGCCCCAGCGGCGCTTGTCATCCAGCGGCTGCACGTAGTCCACCTGCGCCGAAGGCATGTGAATAGTTACGTCGAGTATCTGCTGACGGGCGTTTCGCGCATAGCCAGCGGGTCCGCCCAGTACGCGCTGCTGGGTCGTGACGGTGCCGCCATCCCGGTTGTAGGTGGCGCTGGCGGTCAGCTCGCGGCCGGGGCGCGCGGCCCAGGTGCGCCGGTAGTTGCCCGAAACGCGGCCGTCATAGAGGTTATCGACTTCCAGATTCTGGTTTTGCAGGGCAACGGTGGGGTCGCTGTCGTGGGTGAGCAGGGTGGCAAAGTCCTGCGTGGTTCGGAAATCCTGTTTATTACCCTGGACCGTTAGGGTAAGGCGTTGTTCATTGTTAAGGGCGTAGTCAACGCCCAGGCGCAGATTATAGTTGGTTTGATGGCGCGTGCTGGCCCCCGTCTGGTCAGTGCGGGTGGTGCGGCCTTCCACCGTGGCGACCTGCTGCAAGGCCGAGCTGCCGCGAAACTGATTATTCAGCCCGTCGGCATTGCCAAAAAAATTAAATTTGCCGACCTGCCGGTTGAGGTTGAGCGACGCGCTGTATTTATCGCGGGTGCCCCCCGTGGCCAGCGCATCGCCGTTCCAGCCGGCTTGGGTCTGTTTTTTCTGCATCAGGTTAATGATGCCCCCCGTGCCCTGGGCCGAGTACTGGGCACCGGGATTAGTGATGATTTCAATGGTTTCGAGGCGGCTGGCGGGCAGTTGGTCGAGGCGCAGGTTGCTGGGCGCGGGCTTGCCGTCGAGGTAGAGCGTCACGCTCGGGTTGCCCCGCAGGCTCACTTGCCCGTTCTCATCCACAACTACGGCGGGCACTTTCTGGAGGATATCCGCCGCCGTGCCGCCCGCGCTGTTGAGGTCTTTGCCCACGTTGAGGATGGTTTTGCCCAACTCGTTGACTATTGCCGCTTTTTCGCCCTGCACCACCACGCCGCCGAGCTGCACGGCCGCCGGCACCACCAGCCACTCGCCCAGGCGGACCACCGGGGCAGCCACGTCCAGCGTGATGAGCTGGTGGGCGGGTCGATAACCCAGCGCTTCGACCCGCAGCAGGTAACGGCCCAGCTTGACGTTAGCCAGCGCAAAGCTACCGTTTTCAAGCGTTTGGGTAGTGGCTACGACGGTCGAGTCCGGCAGACGCACCAGCAGGACGTTGGCAAAAGAAAGCGGCTGGCGCGTGGCCTCGTCCAGCAGCATGCCGGACACGGTGCCCAGGGTCTGAGCGGCCAGCGCACTGGGCATCAGACCAACCAGTAATAGCACGAGCCACCGAAATTGCCGCCCGCCCCGACGGGCAACCAGTAAACCCGCAGAAAGCGGATGTGGTAACCAGGTCTTTGCCTTTTTGTTTCCTTTCGCAATCGCTTGATTATTAGAGCTTATTGCGATACAAGTTACCAGGCAATACCTAGTAGATTGCACTGTAAATTCCTGCTGATTCATCGGGTTTGGAGAAAAGGTAACGGAAAAAGGGTACGGTGGAGGAATAGATTCCCCCCGCCGCTACTCCTGCGGCCGAGAGCATCGCAAGAGGTTGTGAAAAAAGAGTTGCGCGGGTTACTTCGCTTGCCGGCGCAGGTAGAGGTAGTAGGCCAGGAAGCCGAAAGCCGTGCTGAAAAGCAAGATGATGATGGAGTGAATGCCCAGGGGCAAGTACCAGCTGCACGCTGCAAGCCCCGCCCCACTGCTGAAGAGCAGCGCCATCCACTTTACCACTCCGTTTTGCTCATCCTGCGGACTGGGCAGCAGGCGCTCGACGATACTCTCCGAAACGGCCGCCGCCACTATCTGCCGCTTCAGCAGGTAGTTCAAGACCAGTTTGATAGCCGCCAAAACGAAGTAGCCAAGCAGGAAAAGTGCGATGGTGGGAAAAATGACCCGTCGCGCAATCTCCACTAAGTTGGCATCAAGGGCCGGTACCAGGGCACTTTGGGCCGAAGCTTCCCAGGTAATCAGGCAAAAAAGCGGGAGCAGCAAAAACCTTTTCATACGTCGGGCTGGGGGTAGTACCGCATGAGACCGGCCAGTGCCGGTCGTGTTGCAAAAAATTACGAAAAAGTGAGCAGGCGCATTTGCCGGCGATGCCGGGCCAGCAACTCCAGACACTGCCCAGCCACGACAAAGCCAGCCACCACTACCAGTCCGGCCCCTAGTAGAGTGAATAAGCCCTGGAAAGCCTGCGCCAGTACGCCGCCAAACAGGGCCAAAAACGCGACTACTACCCCCAGCACAGGGGCGGCTACTAATGTGAGTGCCCAGGGGAAAGCCGGTTTCGCCCTGGGTAACTGGGCCAGCACCGCCGCCGCGAGGTCAAACGCAAATGCGGGCTGTGGCAGGCGGGCCGTGGCGGCAAACAGGTGCTGGTAAGTGGCCAGCCGGGCCTGGCACTGGCCGCAGCCATTCAGATGAGTTGCCGCGGCAGCCGGCAACGGGGCGGCGTCAGCGGCCAGTTGCAAGTCGCGGTCGGAAAGATGGAGCGTCATAAGTCGTCGCGTTGATAGGTAGCCAGTAGTCGTTGTTTCAATAGTTTTCTCGCCCGAAACAGGTAGTTTTTCACCGTCCCGTCCGGCAGAGAAGTTATCTGGCCGATTTCCTCGTAACTCAATTCCTGTTGGTGATACAGGGAAATCAGCGTGCGGTAGAGCGGAGGGAGCTGCTCGATGGCCGTACTTAAAATACCGGCCAGGTCCTGGTCAAAAAGGGCCGTTTCGGGGTCGTAGTCCGGCCCGGTAGCCAGGGTTGGCGGGACCCGGCGGCCTGCTTCTGGCGAGTCATCGGGCGGTTGCTCCGCTAAGTCCACCAGCACCAACTGCTTTTTTTCCAGGTAATGCAGGCAGGTATTGTAAGCAATCTGGCCGACCCACGTCGAGAGCTTGGCCTGAAACTTAAACCCGGCCAGGTTCTTAAAAACCTTCAGGTACACTTCCTGCGCCACATCCGGGCGGTCGGCGGGATGGCGAATCATCTTGAACACCAGCTGCGTTACCAGGCCCTCCGTGCGCCGCACGAGCTGCCCGAAAGCCGCCTTGTTGCCCCCCAGCACCTGCGCCACAAGCTGCTGGTCTGTCACGGAAGGGGTAGGCAAATGGCTCATCTACGGATGTGACCGGTCAGCCGATAGGATGTTGCACCAGGACATTTTGGGGGGTGCTAGCCGGCGCACATTTTCCTAACCGCTGCCTCCGTTTTTCAACTCTTGCGCTACCCCTACTACCGGTCAACTGTGAAAACGCCCTACCCCCCCCCTTACTCGTTTACCCACCTGCTCATTTACCGCTCCACGAAGGCAAACCGCTCGCCGTCGAACAAACCCTTATCGCTGAGCTTGAGGCTGGGAATAACCAGCAACGCCATGAACGAGAGCGTCATAAACGGCGCTTGCAGGCCCGAGCCGAGCCGGGTTTTGGCAAAGTCATCGAGAGCCGAGTAGGCCGCCGCCACGTCGGGGCCGGGCTGGTCCGACATGAGGCCGGCCACGGGCAGGGGTAGGACATGTTCAGCGCCACCGGCACCCACGGCGGCCAGGCCGCCCCGCGCGGCCACCACCAGGTTGATGGCGCGGGCCAGGCTCTCGTCGTCGTAGCCCACGGCCGTGATGTTGTGCGAGTCGTGGCCCACGCTGCTGGCCAGCGCACCCTGCGTCAGCCCAAAACCTTTGATAAAAGCCACCGCCGGCGGCGCGCCGGGCGCGTAGCGGTTGAGCACCACCAGCTTGAGCACATCCTGGGTCGGGTCGGGCAGCACCAGGCCGTGGGCGAGGGGTAGGGGCAAGTCGCGCCGCGCCGTAATGAGCTGGCCATCAAAGCACTCAATCACGGGGTAAGTTTTCGGTTCCTGGTTGTTGGTTCCTGGTTGTTGGGTTTTGGCGGGGTAGGCCAACGCGGCAGCCTCAATGGGCCGAGCGTGGAAGTTATTGACCACCGCCACCGGCGCGGGGGGTAGCAGGCACTGGCCGTTTTCAGCCACCAGCACGCCGTCGAGGTAAGTTTGCTGCACCGCAAATTCAGTGAGATTATTCACCAGAATAAAATCGGCGGGGTCGCCCACGCGCAGTTGGCCAACCGGTAACTGATAGTGCGCCACGGGGTTGAGGCAGGCCACTTGCAGCACGTCGAACACCGAGTAGCCCAGCGCCACGGCCCGCCGCACCAGCTGGTTGATGTGGCCCAGCAGCAGCGTGTCGGGGTGCTTGTCGTCGGAGCAAAACATGAGGCTTTCGTAGTGCTGGGGCAGCAGTTCGATGAGCGCGTCGAAGTTGCGGGCGGCCGAGCCTTCCCGAATCAGGATTTTCATGCCGGCCGCCAGCTTGTCGCGCGCTTCGGCGGCCGTAAAGCACTCGTGGTCCGTGCTGATGCCGGCGCTGGCGTAGCGCGCGGCGTCTTCGCCCTGCAGGCCGGGCGCGTGGCCATCCACGGGGCGGCCGTAGCGGTGGGCCAGCGCTATTTTTTCGAGCACGCCGGGGTCGCGGTGCAGCACGCCGGGCCAGTTCATCATCTCGGCCAGGTAGCCGATTTTGGGGTTTTGAAACAGCGTTTCGATATCCTGGGCCGTGATTTCGGCACCGGCCGTTTCGAAGGGGGTAGCGGGCACGCAGCTCGGCGCGCCAAAGCAGAACTTGAACGGCACCGGGGCCGCGTTGTCCAGCATATACTGCACGCCGGCCACGCCCAGCACGTTGCCGATTTCGTGGGGGTCCGAGACGGTGGCCACCGTGCCGTGCGGGAGCGCCAGCCGCGCAAACTCGCTGGGTACCAGCAAAGAACTCTCGACGTGCACGTGCGCATCCACGAAGCCGGGCAGGGCGTAGGGCAGCGCCGGGTCGGGGGTAGGCGCGCCGGTGGGCTCGATGGCGGCCACGCGGCCCGCCGCCACGCGCACCGTAGCCGGCAAAATGGTGCGGGCCAGAATATCCACCAGATTAACAGAAAGCACGAAATCAGCTGCCATACCGTTCAGAAAAAAAAGAAGGCCCGGTTATCGGACCGAAAAAAGACTATTTTTGTAAAAAACCGCGCCGTGAAGCTATCTATAAACCTCCACTTGCTGGCTCGGCCGGCAATGCTACTGGTCCTGGCGGCCGGCCTGGTCACCAGCGGTTGCGCGGGCCACGGCTCCTTGCAGAAAAAAACGCGCTGGTACAAACACCACAGCGGCGGCAAATCAATACCTTGCCCGTGTGGTCACTAGTTGGCTTTCTTGAATTTTAGCACTATGTTAGCTACTGCTTCCGTCCAACAGCCTGCTAACTAATGAAATATCAATACCAGTTAGGACTATTCTTATTGCTGGCAGGTCCGGCCGCCGCCCAGCAGCCCGCCACGCACCTGCCGCCCACAAGTTTTCGGAGTGGTTCTTACCAATTAAAAAACGGCGACTGGCAGCGGGCCAAGCTGCTCTACGACCCGCAGAGCCTGCGCGTGAGCGATGCTGAACACAAGCCCGACTACCCGCTTGAGTTTCCAGCCGAGCAGGTGCAGGCGTTCGTGATAGGCCGCGACACGTTCACGGTTGTGCGCGAGGTCGATATTCCGCGGCCCACGCAGCATCTGCGCAGCGCGTTCGTGCGGCAGCTATACCGGCGCGGGGGCTTCCAGGTGTGCGAATACGTGGCCGCGCAACTGCCGCCCGATTCGCCCCTGGCCTACACGGTGCTTGCCCAAGGCGATAGGCTGGCGGCCGTGCTACCCCCCGGCAACGTGGGGTTTCGGCTGGCGCTAGCCAAGGCGCTTCAGGATTTCCCGGCCCTATCGCACCAACTGGAGCTGGACCCTAGTATCTTACCCGTGCAGCTGCCGCAGCTGCTGAGCGCCTACGGCACCTGGAAAAATAGTCATTCAACGGCATTAAAATAGTAAACATTTTAGTATTCAAATACATTATTTACTATTTTGATTGATAATTCTTCTGAAGTAGATTCGTTGCAGGCCGCCGCCGAGCAAGTGCGCCAGCAGCTCAACCTGCCCGCCTTCGATGCCGCCGCCGTGCTGGAGCTCGACCATTTCATCGAAGTGCAGCGCGCCGGGCTGCCCGCCCAGGCGTCTGAGCGCGAAGGCGTGGTGACCGCGCTGGGTTGTTTTCTGGGGCAGTGCCTGGTGCACGCCTACCACGCCGAGTGGGCCGCCGGCCCCGACGGCAGCACGGGGGTAGGGCTGGCGAACAAGCTTTTTTTTAACCCTTTTTATTTAGTTAATCAACAGCTCACTAAGGGCGAAGCGGCGTCGGTAGCGGCATTTTTTCGGTCGGTGCCGCAGCGGCTGGTGGCCGCGAGCAGAGCGCGCAAGCGCTGGATTTCGTAATCTTGCGGGGCCAATGGCCGAATCCGCGCGTTTATGAAAAACCTCGTCATCGCCATTGATGGCTACTCTTCCTGTGGCAAAAGCACTACTGCTAAGGCAGTTGCCACTATCCTGCACTACGCTTACCTCGATACCGGGGCCATGTACCGGGGCGTTACGCTTTTCTTACTGGAAAACGACATCGCCTTCGACGACATGGCGCGGGTTGAGCAGGCCTTGCACCATGATATCCGGCTCAGCTTTAAGCGCAACCGCCGCACGGGCCGCAACGAGCTGTGCCTGAATGATAAAATTCGGGAGGATGACATTCGCCAGATGCGAATTTCTAACTCCGTGAGCGAAGTGTCCGTGATTCCGCAGGTGCGCCACGCGATGGTGGCCCAGCAGCAGCAGATGGGCCGCAAGCGGGGGGTAGTGATGGACGGCCGCGACATTGGCACCACCGTTTTCCCCGATGCCGAGGTCAAGATTTTTATGACTGCTGACGTGGCTATCCGCGCCCGCCGCCGCCAGGACGAACTAACCGCCACCGGCGAGCAGGTGGCGCTCGATGCCATTATCGAAAACCTGCGCAAGCGCGACCACATCGACTCAACCCGCGCCGAAAGCCCCCTGCGCCGCGCCGCCGACGCCGTGCTGCTCGACACCACGCACATCACCATCACCGAGCAAGTTGATTTTGTGCTCGATAAAGTGTCGTCGGCCCTCTTCGCGGCCTACGCGCATAAGATAAATGGTTAATGACGAGTGACTAATCATTCAGAGCTTACGCAGAAGACGTTTGTCATTGCGAGCAAAGCGAAGCAATCGCACCCGAACGATGCCCGAACGATTTCGTTCTGATGCGATTGCCGCGCTTCGCTCGCAATGACAAACGATTTGCGTAAGCCCTGAATGATTAGTTATTCGTCATTAAAGCAATATCAGTGGCCAGGCGCTGGCTGAATTCGCGGGCGGCACCGCGCCAGAGGTGGTTGCCATCGGTGGTGAGGTAGGGCTGGCCGGCGTAGTTGAGGTAGGGCACGCCAAGTGAGCCGCCGGTTTGCCGCATAAGCTGGTCAAAATCAGGCTGATAGGTGGTTTCAATTGCCGTCATGGCCCGGCCCGTGGGCACGCGCACCAGCACTACCCGGCCGTGCGGCTTCAAAAAAGTGATGAGCTGGCGCAGGCTGGCTAGCCGCGCCGCCGAGGGCTGGCTGGTCGTGGCCAGCTGGCGATACGTGGCCAGGCGCTCAGTTTCACGTTGGCGGGTGCGGGCGGGGGTAGTGAGCGGCGAAGGCAGCGCGATTTCGAGCCAGCCATCGGGATGCAGGCGCTCGACGGTCGTGGCGGTGTCGTGCAAAAAGGCTCGGTAGAGCGGAAAGTTCAGGTAATGAGTCAAGTAGCCAAAATTCGGGTTCTGGTTGACGTTGCGCAGCTGCCCAATCATCAATTGGTTCTCGGGAAAAGCCACGGATTTATACGCCCCCGTGGGCCGCGCCACCGACAACGACCACGGGTCCACGGTCAGCACGAACAGCCCGTTGCGGGTGCCGGGTGCCAGCTTGCGCCGGATGCTGGCCACATAAGCCGGCCCATAGGGCGACTGGTAGAGCGTGAACGCGTAGTTGAGCCACGGCCCGGCGTAGCGCCCGCCCAGCCGCGCCCGCAGCACGCCCGGCAGCACCGCCTGCGCCGCCCGCGAGGTGCCCAGCACCAGCGAGGCCGCCGGCGCTGCCGTGAAGCGCGCGTAAAACGCGTCGAGGTAGGGCCGCCGCAGCGCCGGCCCCAGCGCCAGCCCCGCCACCAGCCCTACCCCCCCCAGCAGCAGCACTAGCTGCGTAAGTAGCTTTTGCATAGGTAGTTGTTGATAAGTGGTTGTTGATAGTTGACTGTTTGGGAATTTAGTAGAACGTCATTCCGAGCTTGCCGAGGAATCTCGCCCGCATCGGTGAACGACACCCAAACGGCGCGGGCGAGATTCCTCGGCCAGCTCGGAATGACGGGCTGAAACAGCTTCAGTAATCAATCAAGTAACAACCAGCTCAAAATTGAAAATAAATAAACTGCGTGCTGTTGAAAAACCCGAAGAACAGCATCGCTAGCAGCAGTGCCGCGTAGCCGGCCCAGCGCACGGCCGGCACCGGCCGGGTCCAGCGCGCCGCCAGCGCCGGCACCTCATTGTGCAGGTCCACGGCCAGCAGCAGCGCGCCGGCGGCCAGCGTCACTGCTATTTCGGGCGGGTAGTTGAGCAGAAAATGGCCCACCGTGAGCACCGCTTCGTGGCGCGTGAGCTGCCCCCAGCCCCGGAATAAATGGGTGCTGACGTACCAGGCATCAGCCAGCGAGTTGGCCCGGAAGAATATCCAGGCGTAGGCCACCAGCCCGAGGGTAGTGGCCACGCCCAGCGCGTGCAGCAGGCGTGGCCGGGCCGCCAGGCCCAGCCCGCGCGCCAGCGCAGCCCGGCCGGGTTGCGTAAAAGCCTCCACCACCAGGTACAAACCGTGTAGCGCGCCCCAGGCCACAAACGTCCAGCTGGCGCCGTGCCACAAGCCACTCAACAGAAAGACGGCGAACAGGTTAGCGTAGCGCCGCGCCGGCCCGCGGCGGTTGCCACCCAGCGGAATATACACGTAGTCTCTGAACCAAGCCGAGAGCGACATGTGCCAGCGCCGCCAGAAATCACCCACCGAGGCCGCGAAGTAGGGCTGCCGAAAGTTGAGCACCATCTGGTAGCCCAGCACCCGCGCCGCGCCGCGCGCCAGGTCGGTATAGCCCGAAAAGTCGGTGTAAATCTGGATGGTGAAGCCCGCCACGGCCAGTAGCAGGGGTAGGCCCTGGTATTGGCGCGGGTGGTCAAAAATGGGCGTTACCATCTGGGCCAGGCGGTCAGCGATGACGACCTTTTTAAACATGCCCCAGGCCATGAGGCGCAGCCCGCTGGCCACCCGGCCGTAGTCGAACCCAGGTGCCTGCCGAAACTGCGGCAGCATCTGCCCGCCCCGCTCAATCGGCCCGGCCACCAGCTGCGGAAAAAACGCCACGAACAGCGCAAACCGCCCCAAATTCTGCTCGGCCGCCAGCCGGCCCTGGTACACATCCACGATGTAGCCCACCGACTGAAACGTGTAGAACGAGACGCCCACCGGCAGCGCCAGCGCCAACACCGGCGCCACAAACGGCAGGTGAAGCGCCGTGGCCAGGCTGCCCGCCGCGCCCCAAAAGAAATTGAAGTACTTGAAAATGAATAACGTACCCAGATTGCTAATCAGGCTTAGATAAAGCCAGGGCCGGCGCTCGGCCTTGGTGGCCAGCCGGCTCATGCGCACCCCGCTGATGTAGTCGAGCAGGGTAGTGGCCGCCAGCAGCAGCCCATATATGGGCTTCCAGCTAATATAAAAATAGTAGCTGGCTGCCAGCAGCAGCGGCCCCCGCCAGCGCGCCGGCAGGCCAAAATACAGCCCGACGACGACCGGAAAAAAGACGAGGAAGTGAAGCGAGTTGAACAGCATGGGCGGGGGTAGGGCGGCAAAGTTCGGGCGAAAGCGCGTTGCAAGCGCCGGTGCGCCCCTGGCCGCCAGGGCGGGGGTAGGGCCAGCGCCGCGCCAACGGACTCCGCCGCCTCATTCGCAACCATCTGTTACTTGCGTACCTTTGCGGCCAGCGAACCCAAGGGCACATCGGGGGGTTTGATTGCTACTATGCAGGTAACCATCGATAAAAACTCCGGATACTGTTTTGGGGTCGAGTTCGCCATTCAGATGGCCGAAGACGAGTTGCAGCACAGCGGCGGCACGCTCTATTGCCTCGGCGATATCGTGCATAACCGCATGGAAGTGGAGCGCCTCAACCAGCAGGGCCTGCGCGTTATCGACCGCGAGCAGCTCGGCACGCTGCACGACTGCAAGGTGCTCATTCGGGCGCACGGCGAACCGCCCGAAACCTACCAACTGGCCCTGCAAAACAACCTGGAGCTGATTGACGCCAGCTGCCCGGTGGTGCTCAAGCTGCAAAATCGCGTGAAGCACGCCTTCGACGCCACCACCCGCGAAAACGGCCAAATCGTCATCTATGGCCAGCCCGGCCACGCCGAAGTCATCGGCCTCACCGGCCAAACGCGCAACCAGGCCCTCATCGTGATGACCGAGGCCGACCTCGACCAGATTGACTTCGCGCGGCCCGTCACGCTCTTCAGCCAGACCACCAAAAGCACGGCCGGCTTCTACCAGATGAAAGCCCTGATAGAAGCCCGCATTGCCGCCGCCGGCGGCGCGCTCGAAAGCTTCGACGCCAACGACAGCATTTGCCGCCAGGTGAGCAACCGCGAGCCCCAGCTGGCCCGCTTTGCCCAGGAGCACGACGTAATTCTATTCGTAAGCGGCCGCAAAAGCTCCAACGGCAAAGCCCTGTTCTCCGTAGTAAACGCCGTGAACCAGCGCAGCTATTTCATTGAGAACGAGCACGAAATCCAGGAAGAATGGTTTGCCGAAGCCACGTCAGTAGGTATCTGCGGTGCCACCAGCACCCCGCTCTGGCTCATGCGCCAGGTAGCCGACCGCGCGGAGAGCCTGGAAGTAGCGGCGTAGAGAGGGGGTAGGGCTACGGGTTATAGTACCTTTGGCGGATGACCCCTTCCTTTAACCTTCCAGAGAGTAGTCCCATCCGGCGGGCGTTGCTATTAGCTAATGGGGCGCAGTTTTACCGCTGTGCATTGCAGGTCAATCCATTTTCTTACACGTTGGAAAACGGTAAGATGCAGCATGGTTTTACTACCGAGGCTGATTATAATGTGGCTTTGGTGGCGGCGCTGGTAAAGGCTGAAATACAGGTCATTGCTATTACCGACCACTGGAAGGCGCGCACGGCGGCGGGCCTGCGCGACGCGGCTGAGGCGGCGGGCATTTCGGTGTTTCCGGGGTTTGAGGCAGCAACTATTCTTGGCCATCATGTTCTGTGTCTGTTCAATCCTGGCTCCGATTTGGAGCGCTTGGAATACTTGGCTAGTGAGTTACGCGGTAGTTCCGGGCCGGTTCCTGACGGAGATACCTTTGATGGCGTGAAGACGATGGATGAATTGGTAGCGCGAGTGCAGTGCCCGGATTGGGGAGGTATTTGTGTAGCCGCCCACGTTACGTTGAAGAATGGAATATTGAAAAGCGATGGCGAGCAAAGCAGTAAGCCCTGGAGATGTGACCATCTGTATGCTGCTGCTATTCCAGGGGCCATCAAAGGTTTATTGCAAGGCCCTTCGGACATTGTTTACAACAAAGTGCCTGAGTATCGCCGCAAGCGTTTGATGGCACTCCTGAATGCGGGTGATATTAGCGGCCCGGACGAAGTAGTTAAACGAGGGACTTCGTGCAACATTAAGCTGGCCGAATTTACCGTGGAGGGACTACGGCAAGTCTTTCTCGACCCTACCCCCCGCATCCGGCTGGATGGTGAGCCGGTGCCCGCGGGGCATATGGAGCTGCTCGCCGCCGCGTGGGAAGGGGGAAAACTCGATGGGTTGGCCTTGCATTTCAATGCGGACTTGAATGTGCTTATCGGGGGGCGGGGAGCGGGTAAGTCCTCAATAATTGAAACGCTCCGCTACGCTTTTGAGGCCCCAATAGCGGCTAAGGAAGCGCGGGTTAATCACGAAAGCCTGGTAAAAGGAATGTTGGGGGCGGGTGGAAAAGTGTCCGTGGCCGTGCAGCGCTACACCCCGTCCCCGGTGTCGTATTTGATAGAGCGCACCTATCCGGGACCGGCCTCGGTGCGCGATGAGCAGGGCGACGTGCTGGACGTGAAGCCGCTGGATGTGCTGCGCCAATTGCCGGAAATATACGGGCAGCATGAAATTGCCGAAATGGCTAACGACCGGGGTAAGGAAGGGCACCTTACCAATTTATTGCGGCGTTTCCTGCCCGCCCGCGCGGCCGATGGGGAGGTTCGCAAGTCCGCGCTTCAACAGGCTCTGGCCGAAACCCGCGAACGGTTGCTCAAACTGGATAAGGAAATAAGTGTCGCGGATGAGCGGTTGGCTGGTTTGCAGACCTTACAATTGCGGCAAGCCGAATACGAAAAAGCCGACCTGCCCGCAAAACTTGACGCCAATGCGCGCTGGCAGCGGGAAGGCGGTTTGTTTCAGTTGACTCGTGACCGGCTGCGCCCCGTGCAAGCGGCCGTAGAAGCGCTGCGGGCAGCGCAAACCCTTGACCAGGATGGGTTGAACGAGGTAGCTCTGCGCGGCTTGCCCAACGCTGACCTGTTGCAAGCACTTCACCAAGCATTACGACTAGCTGAGACAGTAGCAAGCGAAGCTGCTGCAAGGGTAGCCGATGCATTGACAACCGCGCAAAATCAAGTCACGGCGGTAGAACAGACCTGGAAGCCGTTGCGAAAAGCGGCCGATGAGGCCATGCAAGTTCAACTCAGGGCGTTGCAGGCTGACAACGTGGATGGGTCAGATTACCTGAAGCTGGTGAAAGAGATTGACAAACTCCAGTCGGTAGAAAAGCATCGGCAGGCGCTCGCAAATGAGCGTAAAGCAGTGGACCAGCGACGGCGCAACTTGCGCAGCGAGTACCACGACCTGCTTGGCAACGAACGCCGTGATTTAGAGCGCACCGCCAGCCAGGTTACCGCTAAACTGAACAATCGGGTGCGGGTGCGGGTAACCCACGCGGCTCCGCGTACCGCCTTGCAAGACCTCATCCGAACCGCGCTGGCGGCCAATAATCCGGGAGGCATGAAATATGCGCCTATTTTGGAAGCCCTAAATAATAAGGATGAAATTTCTCTGGTCGGATTAGCGGAAGCGTGCCGCCGCAACGACGTGGCCGCCCTGCGCCAGGACTTTGGCCTTTCGCCTGGTCAGGCCGACCAATTGGCCAATATCGGCCCGGAGGCTTGTATGCGGCTAGAAGAATTAGAGCTGCCATCTACCACCGATTTAGAATTGAACAAAGCGGACAATGGGGCTGCGGAAGCCGATTGGAAGCCCTTGAGAGCATTATCGGCGGGGCAGCGAGCTACGGCCGTGCTGCGGCTATTATTGCTGGAATCGCCGGTGCCGCTATTGATTGACCAGCCGGAAGACGACCTGGATAACCGGTTTATCGCGGATGACATCGTGCCCATTATTAAGAAAGAGAAGAAAAAGCGGCAGTTTTTATTCGCTACGCACAATGCGAACGTGCCCGTGCTGGGCGATGCGGACCTGATAGTGGGGCTGGCGTATGAACACGACCACATCGAGGTGGATACCAGCGGGGCGCTGGAAACCCCGGCCGTTCATCGACTGGTAGAAAAAGTGTTGGAGGGTGGCAAAGAAGCCTTCGCCAGTCGCCGGGCTAAATATAATTTTTGATTTGCTTAATAATGCTGGCTGCCTTAACCAAAACTGACCTGCTAATTACCATTGCCACGGGCGAAAACTCGGCCGTAGAATTTAAGCGCGATGACATTCGGCCCGAGCAGTTAGCTAAGGAGCTGGTGGCCTTCGGTAATTTTGAGGGCGGGCGGGTGCTTCTGGGCGTGGAAGATGATGGTACGGTAAGCGGTTTGCGCTATAGTCAGGAGCGCGACGCGGCCCGCGTAGAAGAATGGGTGATGACCGTATGCCGCACCCACGTGCAACCAGGCATTATTCCATTTTTTCAGATAATCCGCGACGTAGAACCCGGCCGCGACGTGGCAGTTATTCAGCTCAACCGGGCCGTGCAGGTACTGTACGCCTGGCACAACCAGCGCCGTACGTACTACGTGCGCGCCGGCACCGTGAGCGCCGAAATGGACTCGTATGAACTGGCCCGCTTATTTCAGCAACGCGGACAGGTGCGGGCCGATGTGCAGCCCGTGGGCGGTACTTCGCTGGCCGACCTCGATTTGGGTCGTTTGCTCGATTATTTCCGGCGAGTGCGCCAGCAGGAGGACACCCCTGAGGCGGACGATGCGGCCGGCTGGACGCAATTGCTGCTGAATACCGAACTGATGGTGGAGTTGCGCGATGCCGTAGTGCCAGCCGGGACCCTGGTTTGTTCACTAGCCAGCTTGCTACTGTTCGGGCGAAATCCTAACCGCTTTTTACCGCAGGCGGGCATTACGGCAGTGAGGTACGCGGGGCAAGAAAAAGAGTATGCTACCCCCCAAAGGTTTCGTGGCCCCTTGGTAGCCCTGTTTCAGAAAGATGACAGCGGGCAAGTAGAAAAACTCGAAGATGGCGTCATTGACCGGGCGCTGGCCTTCGTGCAGCAGCACGCCAGCGACCCCGAAAAACTGGTGGGCGCGGTACGCACTGAACAGTGGCACTACCCCCCCGAAGCGGTGCGCGAGGCTATTGTCAACGCTGTGGCCCACCGCGATTACCTATTGGGTGCCACGGACATTGAGCTAGCTATTTACGCCGACCGGCTCGAAGTCATTTCGCCCGGCCGCCTCCCCAACGGCATCACCCCAGCCCGGATGCGCGCCGGCACCCGCGCCACCCGCAATCAGCTGGTGCTCGACGTGCTGCGCGATTATCGCTATATGGAGCACATGGGCATGGGCATCCGATTAAAAATTATTCGACTGATGCGCGAGTATAATGGCACCGAGCCGGATTTAGAAGTGAACGAGGACCGGTTTACGCTGCGCTTGTGGCGGTAATTATTCGCTACTGCCCGATTTCCTCCTCGTACAGCCGCTCGTTTTCCTGGTCAAACGCCACCAGCACCACCGCGCGCGGCCACTCGTGCGCCGCCAGCCACTGCCGAATCTCGCGCCCGGCAATGGCCGCCGCCTCCTTTTTAGAATAGCCATAAATGCCAGTGCTGATGCCGGGGAAGGCCACGGAGTCGAGTTGGTTTTCCAGGGCCAGGCGCAGGCAGTTGCGGTAGCAATTGGCCAGCAGTGCGGGCTCACCTTTCTGGCCGCCGTTCCAGACCGGCCCCACGGTGTGAATAACGTACTGCGCCGGCAGCCGCCCGCCGGTGGTGATAACGGCCTCCCCGGTTTTGCAGCCGCCCTACCGCGCCCGGATTTTTCGACAATCTTCCAGAATGGCCGGCCCGCCCGCGCGGTGAATGGCCCCATCGACGCCCCCGCCGCCGAGCAGCGACGAGTTGGCCGCGTTGACGATGGCTGTGGTAGCTATTTTGGTGATATCGCCTTGCTCAACGCGCAGGCGGGGGGTAGGGACAGGGAGCATGGGCCGAAAAACAGGGGGTAAGGCCCAAGGTACGCAACGCTTCGGGCGGCGTTTGGGCGGCTTGGGTGGGGTAGGAATACGGTTCGGCATCGGCCAGTTGCGGAGGGGTAGGGCAAAAGCTACTTTTGACCATCATCCTCAACCACTTAAACGACCCTAGCCATGCAGCCGACCAGCCCTACCCCCGCCTCCCTCCGCGACCAGCGCCTGTGGCAAGTTGCTCGTGCCCGCACCAAGTTTCAGAGCCATGTGCTCGTGTTCTTCGTCATCAATGCCGGCCTGTGGCTGCTGTGGGCCTTTTTGCCCGAAAGCCACGGCCGCCACGACGAGCTGCCCTGGCCCATCTGGACGAGCCTATTCTGGGGCATCGGCCTGGTGCTGCAAGGCCTGGCCGCCTACAGCCGCCTCAACAGCGGCGAGCGCACTCAGCGCGAATACGAGCGCCTGCTGGCCGGGGAGCAGAGCTAGGAACCGTTTGTCATTGCGAGCGCAGCGCGGCAATCGCCCCGGAACGATACCCGAACGGCTCGTTCTGGGGCGGTTGCCGCGCTGCGCTCGCAATGACAATTCCTGCTTTTCTTTACGGCTGATGACAGTGAAAAAACGCCCCGCCAAACGCCTGCTCGGCCGCCGTGAGCTCATTGACCTGCCCTTGCTAAATCTGCGGGGGGTAGGGGCCAAGGTTGATAGCGGGGCCTACACCAGCGCCATCCATTGCGCCGACCTGCACCTGGTGCCCGACCCCGCCACCGGCCAGCCCGTGCTGCACGTGCGCCTGCTCGACCCCGAGCACCCCGCCACCGACGGCCAACCGCTGGTTTTCCGCGAATTCACGCAGCGCGACATTCGCTCCTCCAACGGCGAGGTGCAGGCGCGCTACGTCATTCGCACCGTGGTGCGGCTGTATGGGCAGAATTTCGATACCGAGTTTTCGCTGGCCAACCGCTCCGACCTGCGCCACCCGGTGCTGCTGGGGCGGGCGCTGCTGCGGCAGGGCCGCTTCGTGGTCGATGTGGCGCGCCTCGAACTCTCGTATAAGGCTGAGCGCCGGGCCGCTGAGAAAGTGCGCCGCGCCGCCGCCGCGCCCGATGGGCCAGTTTAGCCGTAGTTTGGTAGCGAAATTCAGGTAAAAAACGGCCGCAAAGGTGGAGTAGCGCCCGCCTACGGTGGCGCTTGATTTCCTCAACCTGCTCACTCCTCCGCTATCCTGGGCACTGATTAGCTATATTTTATGAAACTGGCAATTCTCTCGCGCGAACCCAACTCGTACTCCACCAAGCGGCTGGTGGAGGCGGCCATCGCGCGCGGCCACGAAGTGCGGGTGCTCGACCACCTGCGCTGCAACCTGGTGCTCGAAAAAGGCCAGCCCAGCATCCTCTACCGGGGCCAAGTGCTGGACCGGCCCGACGCCGTGATTCCGCGCATCGGGGCGTCGGTCACGTTCTACGGCACGGCCGTGGTGCGGCAATTCGAGATGATGAAAGTGCGTACGGCCGTGGACAGCCAGGCCATCGTGCGCTCCCGCGACAAGCTCCGCTCGATGCAAATCCTGAGCCGGGCGGGGGTAGGGATGCCCAAAACGGCCTTCACCAACGACACCGACGAACTGCCCGCGCTCATCGAGCACGTGGGTGGTGCGCCGGTCATTATCAAGCTCTTGGAAGGCACTCAGGGTCTGGGCGTGGTGCTGGCTGAGAGCGCCAAGGCCGCGCAATCCGTCATCGAAGCCTTTCACAACCTGAAGGCCCGCATCCTGGTGCAGGAGTTTATTGATGAGGCCAAGGGGGCCGACGTGCGCGCCTTCGTGGTCGATGGCGAGGTGGTGGGGGCAATGCGCCGACAGGGTAAGGAAGGCGAGTTTCGCTCGAACCTGCACCGCGGCGGCACCGGCACCTTGGTCAAGCTAAGCCGCGCCGAAAAAGCTGCCGCCCTGCTGGCCACCAAGGCGCTGGGCCTGGGCGTGGCCGGCGTCGATATGCTGCAAAGCAAGCGCGGCCCGCTGGTGCTCGAAGTCAATTCGTCGCCCGGCCTCGAAGGCATCGAGAAAGCCACGGGCCTCGACATCGCGGGCCGCATCATCGACTACACGGCCGCCCTCACGCTGCGCAAGCGCGGCGGCAAAACCAAGCCCAAGCGCGCAAAGGCTGCCCCCGACCCGGAATAGATTTCCTGGTTGAACTCGTTCGTCCTTGCTTGATGCGCAACATGCTCGCAATGACGAACGATTTTAATCAGAACTGAGAAGCTATATGTTATTAGGCAACGCGCTGACTATAAACGGCCTGCATATTCAGCCTGGCGAACGGGTACTTACCCGGCTGGTTATTTCGCGCCTGCCCTCCGGCACGGTCATCGACGTGCCGGTGCACATCATTCGCTCGCTGGAGCCCGGCCCGGTGCTGCTGCTGATGGCCGGCATGCACGGCGACGAGGTGAACGGCATCGAGACCATTCGGCGGCTTATTCGGCGCGATTTGTTGCAGCCCACGTGCGGCACGGTCATCGCCATTCCAATTCTCAATATTTACGGCTTTCTCAATTTCAGCCGCGAAGTGCCCGATGGCAAGGACGTGAACCGCTCGTTTCCGGGGCACCCGCGCGGCTCGCTGGCCAGCCGCGTGGCCCACCGCTTCATGCGCGAGATTATGCCGCTCGTGGACTACGGCATCGATTTTCACACCGGCGGCAAGGCGCGGGCCAACCATTCGCAGCTGCGCTGCCTGCTGGGCGAGGAGCCGGCGATTGACGCGCTGGCCGCCGCCTTCGCGGCGCCGTTTACGCTGCATTCGCGGCTGCGCACGGGTTCACTGCGCGCCACCGCCCACGCGCTGGGCAAGCCCATTATTGTCTATGAAACCGGCGAAAGCCTGCGCCTCGACGAGCCCGGCATCGAAGAAGCCGTGGCCGGCACGCTGCGGGTGCTGCACCACCTGGGCATGGGCCCCGAGGGCCCTACCCCCGCCCGGCCCAACGTAGTGTGCCACCGCCACCGCTGGCTGCGGGCGCGCTACGCCGGCCTGTTTCGGGCCCACGTTTCGCTGGGCGACTACGTGGCGGAAGGCCAGATTTACGGCTCCATCGCCGACCCCTACGGTGAGCAGGCCGTGCGCCTCGAATCAACGCTCAGCGGCTACGTTATCGGCCTCAACTACATGCCCGTCGTGAATCAGGGCGATGCGCTGCTGCACCTGGCCGTGCCCGTGCAATGAACAGTGAGCAGGCCAGGACGAGCAAGCGTTGACTAATTGTTGCTTGTTCACTGCGCATTGTTCATTGCAAACTTACTTTTGCGACCATGAAAAACCCTGCCCAACTAGCTTTTAATGCCGTGCTGCTCCTGGCAGTAGCTGTTTTGTACTTTCTGCATTTCAACCAGCGCCAGGCCGCCACGCCGGCCGTGGCCCCAATAGCTGCTACCGAAGCAGCCGCACCAGCCGATACGGCTGCGGCCAACAGCCCTACCCCCCCCGCCGCGCCCGAAGCCGCTGCGGCAGTAGTTACGGCCGAGCCCACCGGCCCGGCCCCGGCCGCCGGGGCCATCGTGTACGTCGAGTCGAGCAAGCTGCTCGATGGCTACCAGGGCATGAAGGAAGCCCGCCGCGCGTTTGAGGTCAAGGCCAAGGGCTGGGAGAGCCAGAACCAGGCGCTGGTGAGCAGCTTCCGCACCGCCGTGGAGGCGTACCAGAAATCGGCCCCTACCCTCACCGCCGAGCAGCGCGCCGCCGCCGAGCAGAAGCTCCAGCAGCAGCAGCAGCAGGGTGGCGTGGAGCAGCAAAAAATTCAGCAGCAGGCCCAGGAAGCCGAAGCCAAGCTGACCCAGACCGTACTCGAAAGCGTGAATAAAAAAGTGGAAGCCTACGGCAAAGCCCACGGCTACAAGATGATACTCGTTGCCGCGCCCAGCGGCACCATCGCCTACGGCGAAAAAGGCCTCGACATCACGGCGCCCGTGCTCACGTACTTAAACAGCTCATACCGGAAGAAATAGTGAGCGTTCGCGTGTATATTCGCTCAGCTGTCTTTCGCCGCTTATTCCTCTTTTCTTTTCAATGAACGCCGACCAACGCCTCGACCAGCTCGAACCGCTCCTGTCTGAGAGCATGGCCATTCTGGACCAGCGTACCGCGCTGCTTAACCGCCACACGGTTCAGCTAAAACAACTGGTCACCACCGCCTTGCAGCATAGCGATAGCCTCAGCTACGTGCTGCACGAGGTAATAGAGATTAAGGAAAGACAGGGTGAGCTACTTGCTAATCAAGTGGGCTTATCGACCCGCATGGACGCGCTGGACAGCCGCATGGACGCGCTGGACAGCCGTATGGACGCGCTGGATGGCCGCATGGACGCGCTGGACGGCCGGATTGCTACGCTGGATAGCCGGATTGCTACACTGGATGGTGGAATTAAGCAAGTGGATGGCAAGATTGACCAGATTTTAGGCTTACTGAGCAACGCGAAATAAGCTCCTTTTTTTACGCTTCAAAAAGCGTCGGCCGGCCATCAGCAACATGCTGATAGCTGGCCGACGCTTTTTCAGCACGTCAGCACCACTTTGCCAAGCTGCTGGCCGGCTTCTAGGTAGCGTAGGGCGGCTTCGCCCTCGGCCAGTGGGAAAACCTTATCGACCACCGGCACGAGCTGATGCTCGTTTACCAGGGCCAGCATGTCGTCAAAATCCTGCTCCGAGCCCATCGACGAGCCCAGGATGCTGAGCTGCTTCCAGAACACCTTGGCGGCGGGCAGCTGCGGCACATTGCCCAGCGTAGCGCCAAAAAACACGAGGCGCCCGCCCGGCGCGGCCACGTCGAGCAAGGTGTCGAAAGCCGCACCGGCCGCGCTGTCAATAATCACGTCGAAGCTGCCGCCGGCCTGCTTGGTGAGGGTGCGGCCCCAGTTGTCATGCCGATAATTAATGCCGCCGCGCAGGCCCAGCGGCAGCGCCAGGGCGCGGGCCAGCTTGGCATCGTCGCCCGACGTCACCCACACCTCGGCCCCGCGCGCGGCGCAAAACTGCGCGGCCACCTGCGCCACGCCGCCGCCTACCCCCGTCACCAGCACCCGCTCGCCGGGCTGCACCTGCGCCCGTTTGAAGGCTGCGCGGTAGGCCGTGAGGCCCGCCAGCGGCAGCGCGGCGGCCTGCTCCCAGCTCAGGTGGGCCGGGCGGGGCCGCACGTAGTGGGCCGGTACCACGCTGTATTCGGCAAAGGTGCCAGGGTCGGGCATGCCTAGCACCCGGAAGTTGCGGCCCTGCGCCCGCTGCTCGTCGCCCCAGTCCACGCCGGGATAAATGATGACTGGCGCGCCCACTTCCAGGCCGGTTACGCCCGCGCCCAGGGCCGCGATTTCGCCGCTGCCATCGGCGCCCAGCGTGCAAGGCAGCTTAATGCCCGCGTATTGGCCCAGCTGAATCCAGACGTCGCGGTGGTTGAGGGCGGCGGCGTGCAGCCGCACCAGCACCTCATCGGTACCGGGCTGGGGGGTAGGGATTTCCCGCACGGCGGCGGGCTGGTGGGGAGCATCGAGTTGAAGAGCGCGCATGGGAGTTTTAATAACGAATGACGAATTTTAGTTTTGAGAGTCAGGTGCTGCTGATAGAGGCTTGAGCGAAAACGCCACGAATGGCCCGGCCACGAGTAGGCCCAGCAGCAGGCCGCCGAGGTGGGCAATATTATCAATATTACCGGTAAGGCCCGAAATCAAATTGCTGAGCACTAGGTATAAAACCAGACCCAGGAGCCCGCGGCGATCCCACTTATCCAACACCAGCTTTTTGCTGAGCAGCAGCGCCAGCAGCAGGCCATAGAGTCCAAAAATCGCCCCGCTGGCCCCCGTCGAATTAATGCCGCCACTGTGATACCAGAGCGTGGCCGCCGAAGCAGCGATGCCGCTGGCCAGGTAGGCGGCCAGCAGGCGCGCGCCGCCGGTGCGCACTTCCAGCAGCACGCCCAGCAGCCACAGGCTGGCCATATTGAGCAGCAAATGCGTGATACCACCGTGCACGAACAGGCTGGTAACCAACCGCCAGGGCTGGTGCGGCCAGGTGAGGCCCGACACGTTGGAGCCCCAGCGGGCCAGCTCATGCCCGGTGGGCGCGGTAGCCGATACGCCGCTTAGCGTCATGGCCAGCCACACCAGCAGGTTGAGGTCGATGAGCAGCGGCACGGCCCAATACTGCCGGGTGGGCCAGAACAGGCCGCGCAGCACCGGCCGCAGCAGCTGGGCCCAGGTTTCGTCGGGTGGCGCGGGGGGGGTAGGCGCTTCGGCGGGTGGCGGGGGGGGTAGGGGCGCGTCGGGCAGCAAGCCCCGGCGCTGCAGCTCGGCCACGGCGGCGGCCCCCACGGCGGGCGGGTAGCGGCTGGCGTGGCGGGCCAGGTACAGTAGCTCAGCATCGGGGCGCTGGGCAAAGTGCGCGGCCGCCGCCTCGGGGGTGGAAACATCCATGAGCAAAGTAACCGGCGAGGGGGCCGCTTGGGTTTCGGGAGCCGCCCTAGGGCTTCATGTGTAGCACGGTGGCGCGGTAGGCCCGGCCCGTGACCGGCGAGGTGGGTCGGATACCCCGCAGGAGGTCCTGCACGTCAGCTTCGCGCGCCACTAGCTCCTTATCGGTCAGAAACTTGCGGTTCGGCAGCAGCCCCGGCATCCGGTCCAGGATGTGCTGCTGGCTGCTGGCCACCTGCGCCATGCGCTCAAACTGGTCCTTCATCTTCGGCCCAAAATCGTAGCTGTACACCACGGCCTTGTTCCAGTCGCGCCAGGTGCCGCGCACGGCCAGAGCCTGGTCAGCAAACAGGTCGCCCGCCTGGCCGGCGTGGGCCTGGGTGGTGAGAAACTCGGTCTGGGTTTCGGCCGCCCAGAAGCGGCGGCATAGCTCCCGAAACTGGCGCAGCGACGCTGCCTGCTGCTTCTCGGCGGCCGGAATCCGGGCTAGCTGGGTGGCCACGATGGGGTCGGGGTCGTAGCTGGGCAGCGGATGGGTCGCTACTTCTACCAGTTTCAAGGAGTCGGGCGAGCGGTGGTGCGGGCGGCTCATGGTGACGGCGGCCGCGGCGGGCATGCGCTTTTGCCACAGCCACGCGCCGGCCAGTACCAGCACCACGGCCGCTATCCACAGCAGCGGCCGGCGGCTGGCCGCTGGTGCGGCATCGTCCAGGTCGTAGGCCGAAGCCGGGTATGCGGCCGGATGGGCCGGTTCGGCCGCCGCAGGGGGGTAGGGCTTGGCGGGCGAGGGCCGGAAGCAAGCGTTGGCCCGGCCGAAACCGGGCCGCGGTGCGTGAGCTCGCGCTGGGCAGCAGCCACGATGTCGGCGTGGTAAAAACTGGGGTTATCGACAAAAAACTGAAGTTCCGCGTTCGTTTTGGTGCGTAGCGCGTCGGTAGAGAAGCCATAGAAGCAGCGGGTGGCGCGACCCAGGCGCTGGTTTGGGCCGGTAAGATGGGCATAAATCCCTGAATACTGCTGCTAACCAGTCGCCCCCGGCTGCGTACACCCGCTACATCCTTTTCCCCTCACGCTAGGTCTGGAGGAATGAAGGAGGAAGAATTGCTCACCCCGTTGATTTTTCCTCCTCAATTCTTCCTTCCTAGTTCTTTAATTTCCTCAAAATGGTAACCCCCAACCCCGCCCCCAACTCCGGCCGCCCTGCCCCCATCGCAGAAGGCAAAAACCCCAGCACCGCCGGCCCCATCACCAACCCCGACGCTGACCGCGACCCCAACGCCAGCGGCAACCCCGAAACCGCCACCCAGAAAGACCTAGCCAGCAGCGACGGTGCCGGCATCCGGGGCGACTACGGCGATGCCGAGCAGACCAACGGCCTCGAAGGCGGCGAAAACTCACCCCCCGATGCCGGCCCCGACCGCGCCAGCAAGTAGAAGAGTTAAGAGTTAAAAGGGAAGAGTTAAAAAGGGAGCGCTAGCATTTCGGCTCCCTTTTTAACTCTTCCCTTTTAACTCTTAACTCTTCTCCCTGCCCGTACTTTGTGCTTGTGTTGAATTTCTGGTCGTCCTACCCCCGCTTTCTTTTTTATTGTCTTTTGAGCTTGCTGCCGCTGATTGGGCGGGCGCAAGCGCCGCCTACCCTCGGTGCCATTGCCGGTTCGGAAGACCTGCGCCCTGCCCCGCCCAAGCGCGAACTGCGCGGCTTTTGGGTGGCCACGGTGGCCAACATAGACTGGCCCAACCAGCGCGGCGAAGCGCCCGAACAATACCGCCGCGAGTATCGCCGCCTGCTCGACGCTGGCCAGCGCGCCGGCCTCAACGCGGTGTTCGTGCAAATCCGGCCCGCGTCGGATGCTTTCTATAAGTCTGACTTAGAGCCCTGGAGCAAGTACCTGACCGGCCGCCAGGGCCGGCCGCCCGGCGAAAACGACGACCCGTTGCCCTTCCTCATCGCCGAGGCGCACCGGCACAATATGGAGTTCCACGCCTGGTTCAACCCCTACCGGGCCACGATGGACACCGTGACGCGCTCGCTGGCTCCGCTGCACCCGTATAAAAAGCATCCCGAGTGGTTTATCAAGTACGCGGGCCAGTACCTCTACAACCCCGGCCTGCCTGAGGTGCGCAACCACATCAAGCGCGTAATTATGGACGTGGTGCGGCGTTATGATATTGACGGCGTGCATTTTGATGACTACTTCTATCCTTACCCCGAGCCGAACCAGGTATTTCACGACGAGCAGGCTTTTCGCAGCCAAAACCCCGATAGCCTGAAGCTGGCCGACTGGCGGCGGCAGAACGTGAACGTGCTCATTCACGACCTGCACGACAGCATTCAAGCAGCCAAGCGCTGGGTGAAATTCGGAATTTCGCCCTTCGGCGTCTGGATGAACAAGAGCGCCGACCCGCTCGGCTCCGACACCCGCGCGGGCCAGCCCAGCTACTCCAACCTCTATGCCGACTCGCGCCTGTGGCTGGCGCAGGGCTGGGTCGATTACATCCTGCCTCAGCTTTATTGGAGCACCAAATTCCGGCTCGTGCCCTACGCCACGCTGCTGGAATGGTGGACGCGCAACCACTTTCAGCGCCACCTCTACATCGGGCACGGCACCTACCGCATGCTCGAAAGCACCCGCTCGGACACCGCCTGGCGCAACCCGCGCGAGCTGCCCCGCCAGATTCGCCTCAACCGCGACTACCCCCTCGATGTGCAGGGAAGCGTGTTTTTCTCGGCCAAATCACTGGCTACCAACCCGCTGCACACCACCGATTCGCTGCGCCAGGACCTGTACCGCGCCCCGGCGCTGGTGCCCGTCATGCCCTGGCTCGATAGCCTGGCCCCGCGCCCCGTGCGCGAGCTGGTGCTCAATCGCCTGGGCCACACCGCTACCCTCACCTGGCAGCCCGACCTGCGCCCCGCCGCCGATGGCGACCTGGCCGCCTACTACGTGCTCTACCGTTTCGAGCGCGGCCAGGTGATGGGGCCGAATGACCCGCGCCGCATCCTGACCATCGTGCGGCCCGGCGGCCCGGCCCAGCCTGGCACCTTTGCCGACACCACCGCGCTGCCCGGCGTGGCCTACGCCTACTTCCTCACCGCCGTGGACCGCCTGCACAACGAGAGCCTGCCGGTGCGCATTTTCAGCGAAGGCAAGCTGCCCGTCGAAACGCTGGCCGCCGCGCCGCCCGCCGTGGCCGTGGCGCCGCCCGTGGCCGCCCGCCCGGCCCCACGCCCGCCGGTGGCCGTAGTGCCCCGCCCGCCGTCGCGTCCCGCCGCATCTGGCGCTGAAGAGGCCGCCAAAACGAAAATTAAAGTCAAGGAGAAGCCGCGCCGCCGCGGCTTCTTCGCCCGCCTCTTCGGGTTGAAATAGGGGGGTAGGGAGTTGGATTAAAAGTGAAGAATTACGCAAAAGGCGTTTGTCATTGCGAGCAACGCGAAGCAATCGCACCCGAACGACACCCGCGCCAGTCGTTCGTTCATCGTTCTGGTGTGATTGCCGCGCTTTGCTCGCAATGACAAACGCCTTTTGCATAGTTCTTTACTTTTAATTTTTAATTCACTCCCGCCCATGCGTCCACCCGCTACGCTCTCTACCCGCCTGGTTTCGCTCGATGTATTCCGGGGCCTCACCGTGATGCTGATGACGGTGGTGAACAACCCCGGCGACTGGGGCCACATCTACCCGCCCCTGGAGCACGCCGAATGGAACGGCTGCACACCCACCGACCTCGTGTTTCCATTCTTCTTGTTCATCGTGGGCGTGAGCCTGGCTTATGCCCTGGCCGGAGCCAAGCGCGACGGCGTGCCGCTGGGACCAGTGCTGGCGCGGGTGGCGCGGCGGGCGGCCGTGCTGTTTGGGCTGGGCGTGTTCACCTCGCTCTACCCGCACTTCGACTTGGCCACGGTGCGCATCATGGGCGTGCTGCAACGCATTGCGCTGGTGTACTTTGGGTGCAGCGTTATCTGCCTCACCACCAGTTGGCGCACGCAGCTACTGCTGCTGGTCGTGTTCCTGGGTAGCTACGCCGCGCTGATGCAGTTGGTGCCGGTGCCCGGCTTTGGCCCCGCCAACCTGGAGCCCACCACCAACCTCGGTGCCTGGCTCGACCGCACGCTGCTCACCGAGCCGCACCTCTGGAAAACCTCCCGCACCTGGGACCCCGAAGGCCTGCTCGGCACGTTGCCCGCGCTGGGCACCGGGCTGCTGGGCCTGCTGGCGGGCACGTGGCTGCGTCGGCCCGCCGCCGGGCTCAGCAAGCCGGTGGGCCTGGCGCTGGCCGGCTTGCTGGCGGTGCTGGCCGGCCTGCTCTGGAACGTCTGGTTCCCGATTAATAAAGCGCTGTGGACCAGTTCCTACGTGCTTTATGCGGGTGGGCTGGCGCTGGGGCTGTTGGCGCTGCTCTACTGGCTCTGCGACGAGCGGGGCTACCGGCGGGGGGTAGGGCCGGCGCTGGCCTTCGGGGTGAATGCCATCGCGGTCTTTTTCTTCTCCGCTATCCTGTCGCGCACCTTTGGGCTGCTGCGGCTGCCGGGGCCGGCGCGCCCGCCGGTCGGCCTCAAAGAATGGCTCTATGGCTGGGGTATTGTGCCGTTTTTCAGTGACCCGCGCAATGCGTCGCTGGCCGGCGCGGTGGTATGTTTGCTCATCTGGTGGGGCGTGCTCAGTTTTCTGCGGCGGCAGCATTGGGTCTGGAAAGTCTGATTTTTGATTTAAGCAACGTTGCTGCATTTATGTTTGAATTAAAATCGCATCAATGTTGCATTTATTATAAGATGTTAACTTTCAGAAGGTAAAGATTCCGATTCTAACTGTTTATTCTTCCTTATTGGTTACGGTCTGGCCACCCAAGTAGCTTGCGCGCTTGCCCAACCAAGCGCTGATGCGCCGAGCCGCTGACCCTTTCACTACATGAAAATCCTCATTATCGGCGGCGGCAACATGGGCCTGACCTACGCCCGCAGCTTTGTGCGCGCCCACATCACCTCGCGCCTTGACTTGCGCCTGCTGGCCCGTTCGCCCGAGCGCGTGCCCGCCCTGGCCGCCCACGAAATAGGCACCGTGTGGGGCCAGCCCGAAGACTGCGTGCCGGGTGCCGACATTCTCATTCTGGCCGTGAAACCGCAGGATTCGGCGGCGTTGTTTGACCGCCTACGCGGGCTGGTGCAGCCGCAGCAAGTGGTGCTCAGCATCATGGCCGGCGTGCGCATCGACACCCTGCGCGAGGTGCTGGGCACGCCCAAAATCATCCGGGCCATGCCCAACCTGCCCGCCCAGATTGGCATGGGCATGACCGCCTTCACCAGCACCGACGAGGTAACCCGCGCCGAGCTGGTGCAGGTCCAAAACCTGCTCTCGACCACCGGCAAAACTGTGTACGTGGAGCAGGAAAGCGCCATCGACGCCAGCACGGCCATTTCGGGCAGCGGCCCGGCCTACGTTTACTACTGCATGGAAGCCCTGATGGCCGCCGCCGCCCAAATGGGCTTTGCGCCCGCCGAGGCCGAACTGCTGGTGAGCCAGACCTTTCGCGGTGCCGTGGAATTGTATAGCCAGGCCGGCCTCAGCTGCCAGGACTGGATTGCCCGCGTGGCCTCCAAAGGCGGCACCACGGAGGCCGCCCTGGGCGCTTTCGGCCGCGGGGCCGTGCGCGAGAGCCTCATGGCCGGGGCCGAAGCCGCCCGCGCCCGTGCCGAGGAGTTAGGCAAAAAATAAGGTGGTAGGGCCGCAACCCGGCCGAGCGCTTTCGCTTCTTTTGCGTAAAGCAGATGCACGGCCACTTCTTTTGACGCGGGCTATTGGTTTCACTCGCTTGTCGCCCTTTTCTACCTTGCTGGCTATGAAAAAAACCGCGCTTTTGACTGGCGCAACTGGCCTCATTGGCAGTGCGTTGCTACCCCTGCTGCTGGCTTCGGACCGCTACGCCAAAGTCATCGTGGTGGGCCGCCGCCCGGTAAGCACTAGCCACCCCAAGCTCACGCAGGTAGTCACCGACCTGGGGCAGCTCGAAGCCGAGCGCCTGCGCCTCATTGCCGACGACGTGTACTGCTGCCTGGGCACCACCATCCGGCAGGCCGGTTCGCGCGTGGCATTCTATCAGGTTGATTTTCTGTACGTAGTGCAACTGGCGGCCCTCACGGCGGCCAATTTTGCGGCGCAGTTTCTGGTGGTGTCCTCGCTGGGGGCCGATGTCGGTTCGCGCTTCTACTATAGCCGGGTGAAAGGCGAAATGGAAGCGGCCGTGCGGCAGACGCCATTTCGGGCCATTCATATTTTTCGGCCCTCGCTGCTGCTGGGCGAGCGCCCTACCCCCCGCCTGGGCGAGCGGCTGGGCGCGGCCGTGCTGGCGCTCGCCCGCCCGCTGCTGCGCGGCGGCTGGGCCAAATACCGCCCCGTAGCTGCCGTCACCGTGGCCCAGGCCATGCTGCGCGCCGCCGAAGACGATGGGGGCGGCATCCGCATCCACAACTCCGAAACCCTGTAATGCGGTTTCAGCCAGCAAAAGCCCCCCGACGAACCAAGTCATCGGGGGGCTTTTGCTAGCTGAAATCGCGGAGCTATCGGCGGCCGCGGCCACCGCCGTAGCCCCGGCCACCACCACCGTAGCCACGGCCGTATCCGCCACCGTAGGCACGGCCATATCCGCCACCGTAGGCACCATAGCCGCGCCCGTAATAAATTGGCGGTGCGTAGTAGCGTGGCCTGGGCGCGTAATAAATGGGTGCCGGCGCGTAATACACGGGCGGATAATAGCCGCCGCCGTAGCCGCCGTAGCCACCGCCGTAACCGTAGCCGCCGCCATAGCCACCATAAGGAGTGCCAACCTGGGCGCTGATAACCACCTGGGCCGAAGCCGCACCTGCACTGAACAGACCCAGCAGGAGGGTAAATAAGAAGAGACGAAGGCGCATGACGTGAGTGGGTGCCGAAGCACACCGGTTAAAGTGAAAAAATGCGGGCCAGTGCCCAACGAATAGAGAAAAAACTATTTAAAGATTAAAAAAAGGATGTTACTACCGGCCGCGCCGGCCACCGTAGTGGCCACCACCGTAACCACCCCCATGACCGCCGTAGCCACCACCACCACGTACGCCGTAGCCGCCGCGCTCACCGCCGCCGTGCCAGCCACCCCGGTAAATGGGCTGCACGATAATCGGGCGCGGAGCATAGTAGCGTGGCCCGTAGTAGCCACCACCATAACCGTAGCCGCCGCCATAGCCAGGCCCACCAATGCTGGCTCCGGCATAAATGCCCGGCGTGCAGCTGCTAAGCCCTAAGCCGAGGCCCAAAATCAAAAACAAGGAAAAAAACAGGTTACGACGCATGACAGAGCGGGGCCGAAGCTCCCGGATTTAGTTGTTAAAAAACAACGCTCGGTTGGATAACAAATCCAGCGGCTGGTTTAATTCAGGTACCACTTTTCGTAGTACGTAACCAGCTAAAGTACCGTTCGACATGACTGATAATACCAAAACCCTGCCAAAAATGCTTGGCCGTGTCGAAGGTTAAAAATACTTTGTAATACGTTGATTATTAATGAAGTAAAAATGAAATAAGGGGAATCTAACGCGGGCTTGTCCTGTTTACTTATTACCTAACCACCTGCTTCCTCTTACTCCATGAAAAACCCCGCTGATTACCTGTCTGGCCACGTTTTCGAAGCTCGCCGGCCCCGCCGCGAGTTGCAGCAAGTGGTGGCCTACGCCGATGCCGAGCTAGCCATCACCCAAGCCCTGGCCGACGCCGAAAAGTATAAATACCTGCTCATGCGCGCGCTGCGTCACCATGCCGACGAGCTAACCACGCCCACCGCGAATGCGCCCCAGCCCGAACCAGGCCGCGTACTGCCACTTTACCCCGAAAACCTGCCGCTGGCCGCCTGAAAAAGTGGCTTGGATATTTCTGAAAAAACGCCGCGTTGGTACCCCCGGCGCGGCGTTTTCGTTGGCTGGTTTCAAGGCCAGGGCAGGGGGTAGGGAGGGCCCACGGCCAGCTTCACTTGGGAATAACCCGAATTAAGCCGGAACTTGCCGGCTGCTTATGCCTACCTTCCTGCTTTCGCTCGAAACCTCGTCGCCCATCTGCGCCGTAGCCCTGCACCACCTCGCCGACGGCCGCCTGCTGGGCCAGGCCGAGCTGCGCCTCGAAAAGTCGCACTCCACCCACCTCACCGTGCTCATTGAGCAGCTGGTGACCAATGCTGGTCACGCGCTGGCCGACCTCGGTGCCGTGGCGCTCAGCGATGGCCCCGGCTCTTACACCGGCCTGCGCATTGGGGCGGCCGCCGCCAAGGGCCTGTGCTTTGCCCTCGATGTGCCGCTGCTGGCCGTGGGCACGCTGCCCGCGCTGGCCCACCAGGTGGCCGCCCAGGTGCCGCGCCCCGACACTTATTTATATTGTCCCATGCTCGACGCCCGGCGGCAGGAGGTGTACACCGCTCTGTACCAGGCTGATGGCTCGGCGCTGCTACCCCCCACCAACCTCGTGCTCGACGAAACCAGCCTAGCCGAACATTTGGCCCACTATTCCGTGTTGTTCTTTGGTTCGGGCGCGGCTAAATTTCAGCCGCTGGTTGCTGCCAACCCAAACGCCATTTTTCTGACTGGCGTGCAGCCCTCGGCCGTGAGCATTGGCGAACTGGCCTACGCCGCGTATCTGCGCCAGGAGTTTCAGGATGTGGCTTATTATGAGCCATTTTACCTGAAAGAAGTATACACTACTACCCCTAAATCAGTTAACAGTTAACGTTTATCAATTAACAGCTTGGACTTGTGCTAAGCGGAAGTTACCCAGCCTGATAAGTGTTAAATGCTAAATGTTAAATGAAAATTATGGAACCGCTATTCGTCAACCGCGTCGCTGCCTCGGGCCTCGTCACGCTCAACCTGGAAGAGTTCATTCACCCCGGCGACCGGGTGGTGTACGATATGAAAGACAATCTTTTTCACGGGCTGATGCTGCGCGAGAAGGACTTCCGTGAGTTTGTGAAAACCCACGACTGGGCGCGGTACGACGGTCAGAACGTGGCCATTATCTGCTCGGCCGATGCCATTGTGCCCACCTGGGCCTACATGCTGCTGGCCAGCAAGCTGCAAAACCACGCCCACCGCTACGTATTTGGCAACCTCGAAGCGCTGGAGCAGTCGTTGTTTGAGGAAGCCATCGCCGGCATCAATCCCGCTGATTATCAAGATGCCAAACTGGTAATAAAAGGCTGCGGCGACAAGCCGGTGCCCACGTTTGCCTACGTCGCCATCATGCAGCGGCTGCTGCCGGTGGCGGCCAGCATGATGTATGGCGAGCCGTGCAGCACCGTGCCGCTCTACAAAAAGCCCAAGGCCATTGCTGCCATAGCCGAAGGGTAGGGGAGGGGAATGGCCGGGCTGGCCGCATCTTTGCGGGCGCAAGTTTCCGCTCATGCCCGACCCGTCCAGTTCTTATAAAATTAATTTTCGCACCGGAGCCGCCATTGTCATCGCCAATATGGTAGGCACGGGGGTTTTCACCAGCCTCGGTTTCCAGGTGCTGGGCATCCAGAGCGGCTTTGCGCTGCTGATGCTGTGGGGGGTAGGCGGCCTCATCGCGCTGTGCGGGGCCGTGAGCTACGGCGAGCTGGCCGCCGCCATGCCCCGCTCGGGCGGCGAATACCACTACCTGAGCCAGATATATCATCCGGCGCTGGGCTTTCTATCGGGCTGGGTATCCGCCACTGTGGGTTTTGCCGCGCCTACCGCGCTGGCCGCGCTGGCCCTGGCCCGCTATGCCCAAAGCGTGTGGCCGGTCCTGGCCGTGCCCCTGGCCACTGGCAGCGCCTACAGCTGGGGCACCGTGCTGGCCGTGGCCGTAGTGCTGAGTTTAGCACTGGTGCACGGCCGCAGCACCCGCGCTGGCAGCCGCTTGCAGGTAGTCATCACGGCCTTCAAAGTGCTGGTACTGATTGGGTTTATTGGGGTAGGGATGGTGCTGGGCAAGCCCCAGCCCATCGCCTTCGCCCCCGACGCGGCAGGCTGGCGCACGCTGCTGAGCCCAGCCTTCGCGGTGTCGCTGGTCTATGTCAGCTACGCCTACTCGGGTTGGAACGCCGCCGTGTACCTCACCGGCGAAATCGAGCGGCCGCAACGCAACCTCTCCCGCATCCTGCTCACCGGCACGGCCGTCGTACTCTTATTATATGTAGGGCTGAATTATGTGTTCCTGCGCGCTACCCCCCTGGGCGTGCTCAAAGGCCAGCTCGAAGTGGGCTACCTGGCGGCCAGCTGGCTATTCGGCCCCGCGCTGGGCCGCCTCATGGGCGCCGTAATCGCGGCCCTACTGGTATCAACCATCAGCGCCATGATTTTTGCCGGCCCGCGCATCGTGCAGACGATGGGCGAAGACCTGCCCGCCCTGCGCTGGCTGGCGGGCCGCAGTCCGGCCGGCATTCCGGTGCGGGCACTGCTGCTGCAAGTGGTTATTACGCTGGTATTTATTCTCAAACCCGATTTCAACGCCGTGCTCGTCTATGCGGGTTTCGTGCTGAATCTGTTCACGTTCCTCACCGTGCTGGGCCTGTTTGTGCTACGCTGGCGCCAGCCCGAGCTGCCGAGGCCCTACCGCGCCTGGGGCTACCCCTTCACGCCGCTGCTGTTCCTGGCCCTCAGCGCCTGGACGCTGGTTTTTATCATTCGCGACAAGCCCGCTGAGTCGGCCTATGGCCTGGCTACGGTAGCCAGTGGCCTGCTGGTCTATTTCGTAGCCCAAAAAGTTGGGGCCAAATCTCAAGTGCCTGCTTGATAAGAAGCTGTCTGTAAATAGTTAAGTTCTCAACCGGCGCTCGCTTCGCGGTGCCTACCCCCGCTAATTCAATTGCTCCTCGACATGCGTCTTTCGCTGCTATCCTTGCTCCCGGTCTTTGCTCTGCTGGCGGCCTGCTCCAATTCCTCCACCGAGCAGCAAACCACGACTACCACCAAAACGATGGCCGACACGGCCAACAAGGTAGCCGGCACCACCCGTCCCATTCCGCACCCGGATACGGCTCACACCAAGGCAACGCATAAGGCTCCGGTCGCGGCCCTTGCCCCCGATACGGCTAATGTGCAGAACGTAGCCGCTTATCTCGCCGGCCTACCCCCTCAGGCCGGCACGCCGCTGGCCAAAATGGCCGCCCAGCCCGCCTGGCAGGCCTTCGCCAAAGACCAGAATAAAAGCTGGGCCAAGTACCGCACCACTCACACCGACCGCATGAATCACTGGGCCGCCACCGAGCTGGATTCGGTGCGCCAAAACAGCCCCACGCTGTTCTACCCCTTCAGCGGCCCCGATTTCTTGAATGCCTTCACGCTTTTCCCCGATAGCCGCACCTACGTCATGTTTGGCTTGGAGCCCGTGGGCAGCGTGCCCAGCCAGGCCACGCTCGAAAACCCTACCCTATTCGCAGCGGTCAAAGCCTCGCTGTGGTCAGTGCTGAATTTCAGCTTCTTCCGCACCAACGACATGGCCGTGGACCTCAAGTCGGTGGACCTCGACGGGGCGGTGCCGCTCATTATGCTGTTCGCGGCCCGCACTGGCAACCATATTCAGTCCGTGCGCCCGGTGCAGCTCGATGCCCAGGGCCAGCTGCACGAAGCGACGGACACTACCCGCGCCCCCGGTTCCAAAGTCATCCAAGGCGCTGAGCTAAAGCTGCAAGCCGCCGACGGCTCCGAGAAAACTGTCTATTATTTCTCGGCCGACCTCAGCGATTGGAAGCTGAGCGGCAAAGATGCACCTCTGCGCTACGTGCGCAGCCTGGGGCCGCTCACCACCTATGTGAAGTCGGCTACCTACCTCATGCACAAGTCGTATTTCTCCAAAATTCGCAACCTCATTCTCGCCCAAAGCCAGTATGTGTTGCAGGATGACTCGGGCATCGCCATGAAATACTTTCCCAAAAGCAACTGGCAATTCACCTACTACGGCACCTACAAGCGCCCTATCAATCTGTTTGCCAAGCAGTATCAGCCCGAATTGACGCTCGCCTACCACGACAGCCTGCGCCGCGCCCGTCCACTGCCCTTCGGCACCGGCTACAACTGGCGCCAGACCGATAGCAACCTGCTCCTCGCTCGCCGCCGTTCGCGGCTCGCTCAGTAAAGAGGGGGTAGGGGAGGGCCGCAGAGCCGTCAGTTGCCAGCCAGCGCTGGCAAGCTGGCCGCCCCGCTCACGTTAGCAAGGCCGTGGTGTCCGCATCACGGCCTTTCCTATTATATACTGCATAAGAAAACGCTTGGTATGAAATTACTCCTCCTCCTCTGTGCCCTGTTGCTCGCCGCCGCGACTGCCTACGGCCAAAGCCCGGCGTCCGATTCGCCGCTCCTCGATAGCCTGCTGCACACCAATCCAGACCTGGCGCCCGTCCTGGCGCATCCCGAAACCTACCAGCTTCAGATTATCTACACCCAGATAAACCGCGACGCCCGCAACGTGCCGCATTTCACTCAGCATACCTACCACCTCAATCCCCGCCAGTATTTTAACCCCGCCAGCCTGGTCAAATTGCCCGTAGCGCTGCTGGCCCTCGAAAAGCTGCATTGCCTACCCCCCCCCATAAGCCGCAACACTATTATGTCAACCGGGGTCGCCGGGCGCTGCCAAACGCCGGTGCCCTTCGCCGCCCCCGCCGATTCCGACCGCCAGGCTACCGTTGGCAACTACATTAAAAGGATGCTTTTAGTCAGCGATAATCTTGCCTACAACCGCCTTTATGAGTTTTTGGGTCAGAAAACGATTAACGACCGCCTCCAGCAGTTCGGCTACTCCGGCAGCCGCATCGTGCGTCGCTTTGCGCCCTGCGACACGGCTGCCAACCGCTCTACCAATCCCATCTACTTCCACACGGCCACCGGTGATACATTATATAAACAGCCTGCCCAAACTAACCCCCGTACGCCTACCCCCCCACTAGGCCCCATCTACGCCGGCCGCGCTTATAAAGCAGGCGACCGCATCATCCATCGCCCCTACGACTTCACCACCGCCAACAACCTCCCCCTGCCCGACATCACGGCCCTGCTCCAAACATCTCTTTTCCCCGAGGCCATGCCGGCCGCCCAGCGCCCCCGGCTCACCCCCGCCGACTACGCCTTCCTCCGCCAATACCTCCACCTCACGCCCCACGGCAGCCAGTTCACGCCCTACGCCACCTCCAAATACTTCGACGCCTACAAAAAATACCTCTATTACGGCCGCCGCCCCGAAGCTCAGCTCCAGCCCGGCCTACGCATTTTCAACATCGTGGGCATGTCGCACGGCTATCTCGCCGACGTGGCTTACTTCGCCGACTCCCTGCATCAGTCAGAATTCCTGCTTAGTGCCGTCCTCTACGTCAACCAAGACGGCATTATTAACGATGGTGCCTACGAATACGACAGCATCGGTGAGCCCTTCCTAGCCCAATTAGGCCAGCTCTTCTACCAATACGAAGCCCGTCGCCCCCGCTCATTCGCCCCCAACCTGACCCTTTTCTTCCAGCCCGACCCGAAACCCTAAAATATCTCCTCCCGTAAAAGGTCGGCTAACTATCTGAGCCGCACCATCCACTCACGCCAGCCTACCCCCCATAGGCCCGCTCAACTCAGAAAATCTAGCAGCACCCACTTAAAACCACCACTTCCCCGCGTACTTTTGTACTCCCAAATCGAACGGATGAGGGCAACGGCCAAAAGAGCTTGAAAATAAACACTCAAACTGTTTTGCCGATTTAAAAATTCTAGTTGTACCTTTGCACCCCGTTTAAACCACTGCTTATTCGGATACGCCTGAAGAGAGGCTAAAAAATTATTTTTTTCGCCTTAAATTTGGAGAGTCAAAAAAAAGACTACCTTTGCACTCCCAAATAAAATAAAAGATAACGAAACACAAAAAGTAACTAAATCATCCTTAGTTAGTTGCGGAAAAAAACTTTACTCAATCGGAGTAAGTAAAACTTGAAAAGCTCAGTGAAAACATTATAAAAATATCACTTTAAGTTTTAAAAGTTAAAAACTCTTCTTACCTTTGCAGAACGCTTCAACCGGAAGCAAACGCAAAAAAGCCAAAATGAAAAAATAAAAAAATTTCGCTTTTAAACTTGTAAGAAAAGAGAAGCTTCTTACCTTTGCACTCCCAATTAAAACAGGGTATTGTAATCGGCAAGAAAATGAGCCGCTAAACAAGCTCACCATGTTGCTTCAATTGGAAGCAACAAACGTTCTTTGAATGACTGGAAAAGACAAATGGTAAGTATGCTTACGCAAGTAAGCAGAAACGTAATAGTAGAGTTGAACTCATTAATACGAGTCGGATTAGCATCTCGACATCAGCCATAGTTTGCTATGGTGCAGGAATTTTTACAATGGAGAGTTTGATCCTGGCTCAGGATGAACGCTAGCGGCAGGCCTAATACATGCAAGTCGAACGGTGGCAGCAATGTCACAGTGGCGCACGGGTGCGTAACACGTAACTAACCTACCTATACCTGGGGGATAGCCCGCCGAAAGGCGGATTAATACCGCATAAGCTATTAACCTGGCATCAGGTGATTAGTAAAGATTTATTGGGTATAGATGGGGTTGCGGGTCATTAGCTAGTTGGGTGGGTAACGGCTGCCCAAGGCGACGATGACTAGGGGAGCTGAGAGGCTGGTCCCCCACACGGGCACTGAGATACGGGCCCGACTCCTACGGGAGGCAGCAGTAGGGAATATTGGGCAATGGGCGAGAGCCTGACCCAGCCATGCCGCGTGCAGGAAGAAGGCTTTCTGAGTCGTAAACTGCTTTTGACAGGGAAGAATAAGCTTCACGTGTGGAGTGATGACGGTACCTGCAGAATAAGCACCGGCTAACTCCGTGCCAGCAGCCGCGGTAATACGGAGGGTGCGAGCGTTGTCCGGATTTATTGGGTTTAAAGGGTGCGTAGGCGGTCGATTAAGTCTGGGGTGAAAGCCCGCTGCTCAACAGCGGAACTGCCCTGGATACTGGTTGACTTGAGTACAGACGAGGTTGGCGGAATGGACGGAGTAGCGGTGAAATGCATAGATACCGTCCAGAACCCCGATTGCGAAGGCAGCTGACTAGGCTGATACTGACGCTGAGGCACGAAAGCGTGGGGAGCGAACAGGATTAGATACCCTGGTAGTCCACGCCGTAAACGATGGATACTCGCTGCGAGCTAAAGATTGTTCGTGGCTTAGGGAAACCGATAAGTATCCCACCTGGGGAGTACGCTCGCAAGAGTGAAACTCAAAGGAATTGACGGGGGCCCGCACAAGTGGTGGAGCATGTGGTTTAATTCGATGATACGCGAGGAACCTTACCTAGGCTAGAATGCGCGTGACCGGTTCAGAGATGGACTTTTCCTTCGGGACACAAAGCAAGGTGCTGCATGGCCGTCGTCAGCTCGTGCCGTGAGGTGTTGGGTTAAGTCCCGCAACGAGCGCAACCCCTATGGTTAGTTGCCAGCACGTAATGGTGGGGACTCTAGCCAGACTGCCTGCGCAAGCAGTGAGGAAGGCGGGGACGACGTCAGGTCATCATGGCCCTTACGCCTAGGGCGACACACGTGCTACAATGGACGGTACAGCGGGTAGCTACTGGGCGACCAGATGCCAATCTCGAAAAGCCGTTCTCAGTTCGGATCGGAGTCTGCAACTCGACTCCGTGAAGCTGGAATCACTAGTAATCGCGCATCAGCCATGGCGCGGTGAATACGTTCCCGGGCCTTGTACACACCGCCCGTCAAGCCATGGAAGTTTGGTAGACCTGAAGCTGGTGCTCCGCAACGAAGCCAGTTAGGGTAGAACAGGTAACTAGGGCTAAGTCGTAACAAGGTAGCCGTACCGGAAGGTGCGGCTGGATCACCTCCTTTCTGGAGCAGTTCGACTCGTGAGTTCAATTTGTTACGTGGTACTATACCACGCGTCTTTTCCGTCATTCAAATAATAAAGCTTGGTATATTGGGCTTGTAGCTCAGGTGGTTAGAGCGCTACACTGATAATGTAGAGGTCCCTGGTTCGAGTCCAGGCAGGCCCACTCTGCCATCTATACCAAATAAATTACTGGTTCAGCTTGAAGCAATTAGGCTACTCCACATTTATCACGAATTGCGTGATAAACGTTCTTTGACGTAAGGGAAAACAAGAGAGAGAAGTAAAAGCGGGCTTATATCCACAAGATATAAGCAGTTCATTCTACCCCGTGTAGGGTGAATCGCAAGCGAGAAGTAAGTAAGAGCACACGGGGGATGCCTAGGGTCTCAGAGGCGAAGAAGGACGCGATAAGCTGCGATAAGCTGGGGGGAGGGGCACATACCCGTTATATCCCTGGATTTCCGAATGGGGCAACCCCACTGGTTGAAGACCAGTGACTTATTCTTCAGTGAATAAGGGCAAACGCAGGGAACTGAAACATCTCAGTACCTGCAGGAAAAGAAAATAACCATGATTCCCCAAGTAGTGGCGAGCGAACGGGGAGGAGCCCAAACCACGGCGGTTACGGCCGCTGTGGGGTTGTAGGGTCGCGACATCTGATTGAATCGAGATAACTGAAGCAGGTGGGAAACTGCGCCAGAGACGGTGAGAGCCCGGTAAGTGACATTTCTGATTCACGGTAGCGATACCCTGAGTAGGGCGGGGCCGGAGAAACCCCGTCTGAAGCGAGCGGCACCATCCGCTAAGGCTACATACTCCTGAGACACCGATAGTGAACCAGTACCGTGAGGGAAAGGTGAAAAGAACCCCGAATAGGGGAGTGAAAAGAACCTGAAACCGTGTGCTTACAAGCAGTTAGAGGACTTTTGTAGTCTGATAGCGTGCCTTTTGCATAATGAGCCTACGAGTTACTCCTCCCTGGCAAGGTTAAGCGCTTGAAGGCGCGTAGCCGCAGCGAAAGCGAGTCTGAATAGGGCGCGTAGTCAGGGGGGGTAGACGCGAAACCTAGTGAGCTACCCTTGAGCAGGATGAAGGAGCGGTAACACGCTGTGGAGGTCCGAACCAGTTTCCGTTGAAAAGGATTTGGATGACTTGAGGGTAGGGGTGAAAGGCCAATCAAACTAGGAAATAGCTCGTACTCCCCGAAATGTATTGAGGTACAGCGTCGTGGTTAGGTTTGTTGGAGGTAGAGCTACCAATAGGACTAGGGGGTGTCAGAGCCTACCGAATCCTGATGAACTCCGAATGCCAGCAAATTCATACACGGCAGTGAGGCCTGGGGTGCTAAGGTCCCCGGCCGAGAGGGAAAGAACCCAGACCCGCCGCTAAGGTCCCTAAGTTCTAGCTAAGTTGAACAAAGGAGGTCCAGTTGCTTTGACAGCCAGGAGGTTGGCTTGGAAGCAGCCATTCCTTTAAAGAGTGCGTAACAGCTCACTGGTCGAGCGACCGGGCATCGATAATACGCGGGCATCAAGCTAGGCACCGAAGCGCGGGATTTGACATACTCCTCGGAGATAGTCAAGTGGTAGGGGAGCATTCTGGTTGCGGAGAAGCCGTCCTGTCAGGGCACGGTGGAGCGTCCAGAAAAGCACATGTAGGCATGAGTAACGATAAAATGGGTGCGAAACCCATTCGCCGATAGACTAAGGTTTCCAATTCAACGCTAATCGGAATTGGGTTAGGCGGGACCTAAGGGAGAGCCGAGAGGTGTACCCGATGGCAAGCCAGTTGATATTCTGGCCCCCGGATGTAGAAGTGATGCAGGGACGCAGGAATGAAAGTACCGCGAGCGGACGGAAGTGCTCGTTAAAGCCCGTACCTATTGGTTGAGTAGTTAAGTACGCTCGATTAGGGGAAAGGTGATAGTACCACACGGGCTTCGGCTCACGTGGATAGTGTACCTAAGGACTGCCAAGAAAAGCTGCTAAACGTTGTATCTACAATCGGCCCGTACCGCAAACCGACACAGGTAGTCAAGGAGAGAATCCTGAGGCGCTCGAGTGAATCACGGCCAAGGAACTCGGCAAAATGGTCCTGTAACTTCGGGAGAAGGGACGCTTCCTCTGTGCAAGCAGAGAAGCCGCAGTGAAAAGACCCAAGCGACTGTTTAACAAAAACACATGGCTTTGCTAACGCGTAAGCGGACGTATAAGGCCTGACACCTGCCCGGTGCTGGAAGGTTAAGAGGGGATGTTAGTCGCAAGGCGAAGCGTTGAATCGAAGCCCCAGTAAACGGCGGCCGTAACTATAACGGTCCTAAGGTAGCGAAATTCCTTGTCGGGTAAGTTCCGACCTGCACGAATGGTGTAACGATTTGGGTGCTGTCTCAGCCGTGAGCTCGGTGAAATTGTAGTCTCGGTGAAGATGCCGAGTACCCGCCACGGGACGGAAAGACCCCGTGCACCTTTACTATAGGTTGCCATTGGTGTTGGGTTCAGTATGTGTAGCATAGGCGGGAGGCGTCGAAGCGGGGCCGCTAGGTCTGGTGGAGCCAACGTTGAAATACCGCCCTTACTGTGCCTGATGCCTAACTCTGAGTATCTCAGAGAACAGTGGCTGCTGGGTAGTTTGACTGGGGTGGTCGCCTCCAAAAGAGTATCGGAGGCTTTCAAAGGTCCACTCAATCCGCTTGGTAACCGGATGTAGAGCGCAATAGTAGAAGTGGGCTTGACTGTGAGACTGACTAGTCGAGCAGGGTCGAAAGACGGATATAGTGATCCGGTGGTTCCGCATGGAAGGGCCATCGCTCAAAGGATAAAAGGTACGCCGGGGATAACAGGCTGATCTCCCCCAAGAGCTCATATCGACGGGGAGGTTTGGCACCTCGATGTCGGCTCGTCACGTCCTGGGGCTGGAGAAGGTCCCAAGGGTTCGGCTGTTCGCCGATTAAAGTGGCACGCGAGCTGGGTTCAGAACGTCGTGAGACAGTTCGGTCCCTATCTGTGGTGGGCGTTGGAGGCTTGAGAGGACCTGACTTTAGTACGAGAGGACCGAGTTGGACCAGCCGCTGGTGCGCCGGTTGTCCCGCCAGGGGCAGCGCCGGGTAGCTACGCTGGGAGCAGATAAGCGCTGAAAGCATCTAAGTGCGAAACTCACCTCAAGATGAGGCCTCCCAAAAGAAGGTTCGTGGTAGACGACCACGTAAATAGGCGGCAGGTGTAAAGCTAGAAATAGCATAGCTGAGCCGTACTAAGGAACCGAGGGCTTCCGCTGGCCCCGCGCAGGTGACTGCACTTTTGCTTCTTTCTCTTTTCCCTTATGTCAACGGTTTTGTTAACCTATCCTTGAACACGATAGGTAACGCCAGCAATGGTGGCTTTAGCCCGGGTGTTCACCTCTTCCCATTCCGAACAGAGTCGTTAAGCCCCGGTGCGCCTATGGTACTGCCTTCACCGGTGGGAGAGTCGGTCGCCGCCAACTTTTTGCTGCTGAGCCCCCGGCCAAGCGCTTTCATCAGCGCCTGGCCGGGGGCTCTTCGCGTTTAACTAGGCCCTCTGCCCTGTTAGACGTTCTGGCACGCTTCTGCCGTCTTAAGCAGGTCGGGTAGAAATGGACACGGAGAAAGTAACTTCCCCTTGTCATGGAAGCAGAAAAACCAGCCGGTAAACGGCAGCGAACCAAGTATGATGCGGCCTTTCGAGTCGAAGCGGTCCGCCGCGTAAGCCAAGATGGCCAAGCGGCGACGCGCGTGGCCCAGGCGCTGGGCATGAGCGAGGCGCTGCTCGGACGGTGGGTACGCGCCGCGCGGGCGCAAGCCGCCCGCCCCGCTGGCAGTGAGGCCCTGGAGCAGGAAAACAAGCAGTTGCGGGCCCAATTAGCCCGCGCCGAAACGGAGCGCGATAGTTTAAAAAAAGCGCTGACGATATCCCAAATGCTTGACGCGCATTTTCACAAAAGACGGGCCGATGAAACGCTTCGCTTTCATTGCCTTACACGCCTACCGCTGGCCCGTGTGCCAGCAGTGCCAGCTGCTAAGAGTTAGCCCCAGCGGGTACTACGCCTGGCGCAATCGTGCGCCCGCCCCGGCGGCCGAGCCCGCACCTGCCGCCTAGCAAGTAGCCGCCCAGCGCGTGTTCACCACCCATGCCGGCCGCTATGGCCAACGCCGCCTGCGGGCCCAGCTACGGCGCGAAGGCCATGCGGTGGGCCGGCAGCGTTTGCGCGGCTGGCTCAATAGCAGTGGCTTACGGGCCCTCTGCACGCGGGTCGGCACCCGGCCGCCGCGCACCACCCAGGCCGACCCGCATGCCATTGCCGCGGCTAACAAGCTCGCCAGTTGGCCCGCAGCTACGGCACCCAATCAAATTTGGGTGGGCGACATTACCTACCTGGCCACGGGCGAGTGGGCGTACCTGGCCTGCTGGCGCGATGCTTTTTCCCGGCGCGTGGTGGGCTGGCACGTGAGCGAATCCCTGCACGCGGACTTGATTCTAACGGCTTTTAATCGAGCGTGGCCGTCTGCCAGCCGCCACCCGGCCTGCTCGTGCATGCGGACCGGGGCAGCCAGTACACTAGCGACGTTTTTACCTCGCTGCTGGACCGCACCCAGGCTGTTGCCAGCTTGAGCCGGCCCGGCAATCCCTACGACAATGCCCTGGCCGAGAGTGGTTGGAGTACGCTTAAAACAGAGCTACTGCCCCGTGGAGCCTGCTTTGCTGACTTGGAGGAAGCCCGCTTAGAGCTGGTTGAGTACCTGCACCATTACTACAATACCCAGCGCCTGCACTCGGCCCTGGGTTACTGCACCCCGCTCGAAATCGAACTCCACTACCGTTTCAACCTACCTTAGCTTCGTGTCCACTGACACCCGACCCCCTCACTATCAAAACGTTCGGACTGACGCACAATACAAAGCGGCAACCGGGCTGAGTCAAGCGGCATTCAATGCGCTCTATCCCTGGTTTGCTCGGTACTATGAGCCCAAACAACTTATAGCGAATTCGCAAACGCTTAAACCGCTTTTTGGGCAGGTTTGGTGTGGTAGCCACAATGGTCAAACCAGTTTTGGGCGTCCTGACTACTAATCCAGTCGATGGCCTCACGTACGGCTTCTTTTAGGGCCTCGTAGGAACGGGCGGCGCAGGTGCGCAGCTTGGTTTTGAGCTTGCTCCAGGCCTGCTCGATGGGGGAAAAATCGGGGGAGTACGGGGGCAGAAAGACCACGTCCACGCCCCGCTTGGCCAGCCACTCGCGCAGGCCCGCGAGGTGGTGCACGGGCAGGTTGTCGAGCACTAGCACATCGCCCCGGCGCAGGGTGGGGGCCAGGCACCGGCCTACGTAGAGGGCGAAACTGTGCTTGTTGAGGGGCTGATGGAGCAATTGCAGGGCTCCAAGCCCGCGCACGGACAGCGTACCAATAAGGGTGTAGGAGCGGCCCCGACGCAGCGGCACGGCCCCCCGGACGCGTTGCCCACCCACCGCCCGGCCGTGGGTGCGGGCGTAATCCAGCCGCAAGCCCGTCTCATCCAGAAAATGGAACCGGGCAACATCGGGGCGGGTGCAGACCTGTTCGACATGGTCCTGACGGGCCTGGCGTACGCGCTCGGTGTCGCGTTCAGCCGCGTGGGGGCTTTTTTTTTCGCCGCAGCTCGTGTTCGTCCAGCACTTGCCAGAGGCAGGTTTGGCCCACGGGGCGGCCCCCGCTGGCCTGCCAGGCCTGGTTTAGCTCGGCCAGCGTAGCATCGGGGTGTTGCGCCACGTAGGCCACGAGCCAGGCTTGGGCGGCGGCATCGAGGTAGCGGGCCCGGCCGCCACTGGCCGGTTTGGGGGCCAGTGAGCCGGTTTGTTGCTGCTGGCGAACCAGGCTTTTGACAAAGGAGCGGCTCACATCGAAGCGCCGGGCAACGGCGGCTTTTTTGGCCCCCGGCTCCTGGCAGGCCGCCGCCACCCGGGTACGTAAATCAAGCGAGTACGGGTTCATAAACGCTAATACGACAAGTAACTGATAGTGGCTTAACTGTTTGCGAATCCGCTATAATCCTTATACTACTTCTGGTAGCCCGGTTTTGACAGATAAAAGGGAAGCCTTATTCTTTATCCTGCATTACTATAAAGCCTATCCAACCCTGCAAAATCCAGGTATGTATTTTGGATTTTCTAATTTCGCCGCGAGTATCTGCTTAAAACGAATAAAGCCGTGTTTAAAGGCTGCCTTACAGGACCAAGGAATTGATAAAAGTACGTTATTTAAGAATCAAGCCGACTTTGACCAACGCTTCGCGGAGGTGACAGACTTGGTGATTGATGTAACCGAAGTTCCTATCGAACGTGCTGTTAAGCAAGAAGTACAGGAAGAAGATTATAGTGGTAAAAAAAATTCCACCCGGTAAAGTGGTTACTTATTAGTACGCTTGATAGGCGTATTTTGT
Organism: Hymenobacter psoromatis; assembly: GCA_001596155.1. Taxonomy (NCBI): domain Bacteria; kingdom Pseudomonadati; phylum Bacteroidota; class Cytophagia; order Cytophagales; family Hymenobacteraceae; genus Hymenobacter; species Hymenobacter psoromatis. The sequence continues at coordinate 4,603,053 of CP014771.1, forward strand.
GGGTTAGCAAGTGGTATAATGGCAGTACCCATGACTTTACCATTTTTAAAGATATTTTTGCCCACTTAACCTTAGAAAATTACCAAGTTCATGTTGATTTAGGCTTTATGGTTATTGGCAAATTTATTGATTGTAAGTACGTTTTTATTCCATTTAAATCGCGAAAAAATTATCCACTTACTACTTGTCAAAAAACGATTAATCACTGTTTAGCATCTGTTCGGGTAGCCGTAGCCCATCTAAAAGCTTTTTTCGTATTGCGGATAGAAAATCGGATCAGAAAGAGGGAAAAATTAGCCGATGCCTTCTCCTTGTGTGCTGAGTTAGCCTGTTTCAAGCAATGTTACGCAAGTTCTTGATTTTTAACTACTAACAACTCTAATAGCGTGATTTTCTAGGTTCAGTTCGGCGTATAGCTGCTTTAATTGCTGATTTTCGGCTTCCAGGTGCTTGAGCCGCATCAACTCGCTGACTTGCAAACCCGCATATTTCGTTTTCTGCGTGTGAAACATGGCCTCGCTGATGCCGTGCTCCCGCACAATCTGGGCGATGGTTTGACCGCTTTATTGCTGCTGGAGAATGGCGACAATTTGGGCGTCACTGAATCAACTCTCTTTCATAAGGACAAGTTGGAGGTGAGGAAATTACGCCTTTCTCCACTCTCAACTGGCCTGCTTGCAGGGGAAGCTTATACCAGCGCCTTCTTCATGGCAAGTGTCTGTGGTTTTAAGATACTAGTAAGTGCCCGACTTTTTCTACTGTTAGCTTGGTCTAGTTTTATAGCAGGAGGTCAGTCAAGAAGCGCCTACCCCCAATAGGGTAGGTGCCTTTGTGGTTATAGCGTGGTTTAGCGTGATTCCCCCGAACTTTGCGGGCGATGTCCGTTTTCACCACTTACGTACAGTTGGGGTTTCTACACATTTGTAGCTGGCAGGCCACCGACCATTTAACTTTCTTATTGGCGCTGTGCGCGCCCTACGTGCTGGCCGATTGGCGGCGCGTGGTGGCGCTGGTCACGAGCTTCACCGTGGGCCATTCGATTACGCTGGCGTTGGCTACGTTGGGGGGGGTAGGGGTGAATGTAGTGGTGGTGGAAACGCTGATTCCGATTACGATAATGGCGACGGCGCTGGTAAATATGTACCAGGCCGGCCCGGCGCTGGCACGCCGGTCGCGCCGCGAAATGCCTATCTGGTGGACGGTGCCGAACGCGCTGGCAGCAGCTTTCGGGCTGATTCACGGGCTTGGTTTTTCGAGCTATCTGCGCGCGTTGCTGGGTCAACAAAGCCGCCCGGTGGCCGAGCTGCTGTCGTTTAACCTGGGCGTGGAGCTGGGGCAGCTATTGGTAGTCAGCGTTATTCTGTTGGTGGGGTTTGTGTTGCTGCGAATGATGGGCGTAGTGCGCCGCGACTGGATACTGACGACCAGCGGCGCGGCGCTGGGGGTGGCTTCGCTGCTACTGCTCCAGCTGCACAGCTAACTGCGGCGGGGCAAACCGCGCGGGCGGCCACAATGGCTGGCAACTAAAAGAGGCAATGGGCGCACAATAGACTGGCCATCCCGCAACCCGCTGTGTATCTTCGCCGACTTTAGGACTTGACCCTTTTTTACTTTCACTTTATGCGCATTTCGCTACTGGCTCTGGGGCTGGGGCTGCTGCTGGCTCCGGCGCTTAGCCGGGCCCAGACTACCAACTCCGGCACCGACAAATTCGCGCAGCTCGAAACGATGCTGCCTACCCCTAACTCGTACCGCACCGCCAGCGGCGCGCCTGGCCCGGATTACTGGCAGCAGCGCGCTGACTATAATATTCGGGTCAGCCTCGACGACCAGAAGCAGGCCATCACGGGTTCGGAGACGATTACTTACACTAACCTGTCGCCCGACGTGCTGCCTTATTTGTGGGTGCAGCTCGACCAGAACATCTTGGCCAAGAACTCGATAACTACGGCCACCAACGTGGGGCAGGTGACCAACGGCCGGCTCTCATTTCAGGAGCTGGACAACCAGTTGTCCACGGCCGAATTTGATGGGGGCTACAAAATCGGGGCCGTGACTGATGCCAGCGGCCGGCCGCTGCACTACGTTATTAACCATACCATGATGCGCATCGACCTCCCTACCCCCCTGCGGCCTCGGCAAGCGGTGTCTTTTGGGGTGAAATGGAGCTACAACGTGAACGACCAACTCAAAATTAACGAGCGCAGCGGCTACGAATATTTTCCGGCCGATAAGAATTACTTGTACGAAATCGCGCAGTTTTATCCCCGCATGGCGGTGTATTCGGACGCGACGGGCTGGCAGAACAAGCAGTTTTTGGGCAATGGTGAGTTTACGCTGCCTTTCGGTGACTTTCGGGTGAGCATTACGGCCCCGGCCGACCACGTGGTGGGCGCCACCGGCACGCTCCAAAACCCTGAGCAGGTGCTCACCGCCGCCCAGCGCCAGCGCCTGGTGCAGGCCCGCGGCGCTAAAAAACCAGTGCTCATCGTGACGCAGGACGAGGCCACGCGCAACGAAAGTAGCCACGCCACGGGCACTAAAACCTGGACTTTCGCCGCCAAAAACGTGCGCGACTTTGCCTGGGCCAGCTCGCGCAAGTTTATCTGGGATGCGATGGGCATTACGCAGAACGGCAAGCCGGTGCTCTGCATGAGCTACTACCCCAAAGAAGGCAACCCGCTGTGGGGGCAATACTCGACTGAGGTAGTGGCACATACTATTAAGACCTATTCGAAATTTACTATTCCCTACGCCTACCCGGTGGCCATTTCGGTGCATGGGCCGGTGGGCGGCATGGAGTATCCGATGCTTTGCTTCAACGGCGGGCGACCCGAGAAGGACGGCACCTACTCGGCTGACCGGAAATACGGGATGATTTCGGTAATTATTCACGAGGTGGGCCACAACTTCTTTCCGATGATTGTGAACTCGGACGAGCGCCAGTGGACCTGGATGGACGAGGGCCTGAACACCTTTTGCCAGTACCTGACCGAGCAGGAATGGGAGCGCAACTACCCCAGCCGGCGCGGCGAGCCCAAGAACATCGTGGACTACATGCGCACCGATAAGAGCCTGCAAACTCCGATTATGACTAACTCGGAGTCGGTGTTGCAGTTCGGCAACAATGCCTACGGCAAGCCCGCCACGGCCCTCAACATCCTGCGCGAGACGGTGATGGGCCGTGAGCTGTTCGACTATGCTTTCAAGACCTACGCCACGCGCTGGGCCTACAAGCACCCGCAGCCGGCCGACTTTTTCCGCACGATGGAAGATGCCTCGGCGGTGGACCTCGACTGGTTCTGGCGCGGCTGGTTCTACGGCACCGACCGCTGCGACATCTCGCTCGATGGCGTGAAGTATTTCCGACCCAATACCAAAAACCCCGGCCTCGAAAACGCCCGGCTGCAGAACGAGCGCCAGGGCCAGGTGCCTACCCTCTCGGCACAGCGCAATGCCACCGACCTCAAGACCACGGCCGTGGAGGACAAGCCCGACCTCAAGGACTTCTACAACGGCTACGACCCGCTGACCGTGACGGAGGCCGACAAGCAGCGCTACTTCCAGTACCTGAGCACCCTGAGTCCGCAGCAGCAAACGCGCCTCAACGGCAACCTGAACCTCTACGAGCTGAGCCTGCGCAACGTGGGCGGGCTGGTGATGCCGGTTATTATTCAGATGACGTATGATGATGGCACGCAGGATATTGTGAACATTCCGGCTGAAATCTGGCGCAAGAACAACGAGCAGGTGACCAAGCTCATTGTGTCGCCTAAGAATGTGGTATCGTTCGTGCTCGACCCTTATCAGCAAACTGCCGACACCGACCTGAGCAACAACGCCTACCCCCGCCAGCCGGTGGCATCGCGCTTCGAGATGTTCCAGGCCGGGCAGTTGAGTAATGGCGTCCCGCTGCCGCTCAACCCCATGCAACAGGCCGCCCGCGCCACGCCCGGCACCACCGATAAGCCGGCCCCGCCCTCGCCCATGCAGCGCAAGGAAGACAAGCCCAACCCCGATGGCCGCCCAGCCACCGGCAACCGCTAAAAGCCAAAAGGGTCAGCCGGATTCGGCTGGCCCTTTTGGTTTCTTTGCGAGATAATTAGCGGCGCGGGCGATTGTTCGAGCATGGGGAGGGGGGGTAGGGGGTAGGAAAACAAAGCTACTGGCAGCGCTGCTGAAACACCGCCGATTGCCAGCCAGCCGCTTTCTTGCAGCCCGTATGAAGCCCGCTACCTTGCCCGTGCTGCCGCTGGCGGCTTTTCCGCCGCCGCCAACGGCCCCCGCCGGACGCCGGCCCTACTACGTGCAACGGCTGGAAACCCACGCGGCCCGGTTTCCGGGCGTGAGCGCGCCGCACAGCCACGACTTCTACCTGCTGCTCTACATTACCCAGGGCAGCGGCGTGCATACTATTGGTTTGCAGGCGTATGAGCTGCGGCCGGGCGCGCTGTTTTTTCTGGCGCCAGGGCAAGTGCATGGCTGGGAGCTGAGCAACGACGCGGCCGGCTACACCGTGTTCTTCGAGGCCGAGTTTTACCAGCGGCGCTACCCGGCTGGGCGCTTGCAGGGCTACCCGTTTTTTGATGCCCGCCACCCGCCGGTGCGCTACCTGCCCGCGCCCGATAATGCCCTGGCGCCGCTGCTGGGCCAGCTGTGGCAGGAAACGGGCCCGCCCGCTATCCCCGACGACGACGTGGTTGCGGCCTACCTGTTTTTGGTGCTCGAGCTGGCGGCGCGCCACTACCCGGCCGTAGCCGCGCCCGAGGCAGCGCTGGGCGGCCAGCAGGTGCGGGCTTTCAGCGCGCTGCTCAATGAGTGTTTTCGGGAGGCGAAAACGGTCGGGTTTTATGCTGATAAGCTGCACGTTACGCCCAATCACCTCACGGCTATCTGCCAGCGCGTGGTGGGCCACCCGGCGCGCGACCTCATCCTGGCCCGCGTGATGGCCGAAGCCCAGCGTCTGCTGCGCCACTCGGCCAGCCCGGTGGCCGAAGTAGCCGCTACCCTGGGCTACGACGATGCTTCGTATTTCAGCCGGGCCTTCAAAAAACACGTAGGAACTACTCCCGATGCTTTCCGGCGGCAGCGTTGATTTGTGCGGTTTTTGCCCGCATGCGGTTCTGGCAGGGGGGTAGGGCGGGCAGTATCTTTGCTAGGTCATTTCAATAGTTCGTTTCCTATGTCCACTTCGGCCGCTCCCATCGAATCCTCCGCGCTCGCGCTGCTGGCGTTGCGTTGCCCGCGCTGCCACCAGGGCGACCTGTTTGAGTATCCCGCCACCAGCCTCACCAAGTTCATGGATATGCCCGCCGAGTGCCCGGTGTGCGGCCAAACCTACGAGCCCGAGCCGGGCTTCTACTTCGGGGCCATGTACATCAGCTTTGGTTTCGCGCTGGCTATCTTTCTGTTCTGTGGCATCGCACTCTATTACCTGGCCAACGACCCCGACTCGTGGGTGTACGTGGTTACGGTAGCCGTCATCAGCTTGGCCCTTACCCCCCTCATTTTTCGCTACTCCCGAGCCATCATGCTGTATTTGTTTGGCGGCACGCGCTACAACCCGCAGTGGAACACCCGGCGAACTTCCTGATGCGTTTAAACAACTGCCTGGTGAAAGGCTTGTCAATCAGTTGGCAAGCCTTTTTTTATTGAAGCGATAACCAGGGGGTAGCGATGGTGGTAGTGAACGAGGTACCTAGCCAGTATACTTAAGTTTAGCCCGAAATTCTGCTGTGAAAATGGTAAAAAAGAAGGGATTAGGATAAACAATCGGGTATCGCCAAGCGTATTGTGTTGTTGACTGACTCCCTACGTATTCGCTACTATATGCATCCCGACGACCAAACCCCCGCCGCGCCTACCCCCGCGAATGGCCCTTCGCGCCGCACGTTCCTGAAGCAGACGGGCGGCCTGCTGGGCGTGGCACTGGCCCCGCCCATCGCCAGCCAGGCCGAAGCCATCGCGGAGAAAATGGCCCCGGCCAGTCCCATTCTTTCGGGCCAGACCAACGTGAGCCTGAACATCAATGGCCAGGCCAAAAACCTGCGCCTGGAGCCCCGCACCACGCTGCTCGACGCCCTGCGCGAAAACCTGGACCTCACCGGCACCAAAAAAGGCTGCGACCACGGCCAGTGCGGTGCCTGCACGGTCCTTGTTGACGGCCGGCGCGTTAACGCCTGCCTCACGCTGGCCGTGATGGCCCAGGGCAAGCAAATCACGACCATCGAAGGCTTGGCCAAAGGCGACGAGCTGCACCCCATGCAGGAGGCTTTCCTCAAGCACGACGGCTTCCAGTGCGGCTACTGCACGCCCGGCCAGATTATGAGCGGCGTAGCCTGCGTGAAAGAAGGCCACGCCACCACCGATGACCAGGCCCGCGAGTGGATGAGCGGCAACCTCTGCCGTTGCGGTGCCTACCCCAACATTCTGGCCGCCGTGCGTGAAGTGGCTGCTCAACAAGCAAAAGGTTAGTCCAATGAATAACTTCAGCTATACCCAGGCTGCTTCCACCAAGGAGGCTACCACCGCCAAGGCAGCCGATAAGCAGGCCGCGTTCATCGGCGGCGGCACCACGCTCATCGACCTGATGAAGTCGGATATCGAGCAGCACTCGCTGCTTATTGATATTAATAAGCTCTCGATGCTGGGCATCGAAGACGCGGCCACTGGCCTGCGCATTGGCGCGCTGGAGCGCATGAGCGACGTGGGCGAGCACCCGCTGGTGGTGCAGAACTACCCCGTTATTTCGCAGTCGTTGCTGGCCTCGGCCTCGCCGCAGCTGCGCAACATGGCCAGCATGGGCGGCAACCTGCTGCAACGCACCCGCTGCGGCTACTTCCGCGACACCGCGTTTCCGTGCAATAAGCGGGTGCCCGGCTCGGGCTGCCCCGCCCAAAACGGCGACAACCGCACGCTGGCCATCCTGGGTGGCAGTTCCAGCTGCATTGCTACCCACGCCTCCGACCTAGCCGTGGCGCTGGTGGCCCTCGAAGCTAAATTGACGCTGGAAAGCCCCAAGGGCACGACCCGTACCGTGGCGCTGGCTGATTTTTATAAGCTGCCCGGCTCGACACCCAACAGTGAAAATCATTTGGCCCCCGGCGAATTAATTACCGCCATCACGGTGCCGGCCGCGGCGCACGCCCGCAAGTCGCACTACCTCAAGGTGCGCGACCGCGCTTCGTACGCCTATGCGCTGGTATCGGCGGCGGTGGGGCTCGATGTGCAGGCGGGTATTATTCGCTCGGCTCGGGTGGCGCTGGGGGGGGTAGGGACCGTGCCGTGGCGCGTGCCCGCCGTGGAGAAATATCTGGTGGGCAAGCCCGCCACGGAGGACAACTTCCGCGCCGCCGCCGCCCTGGCCGTGCGCGATGCCAAGCCTTACGAGCGCAATAAATTCAAGCTGGAGCTGGCGCAGCGCACCATCGTGCGCGCTTTGCTGGAAGTAGTGTAGCGGTGGCTACTGCGCGCTTTTTTGTCATTGCGAGCGCTCCATCTCTGCTTGATGCGCAGAATGTTGCGCTCGCAATGACAGGCGATTTTAACGACTGATAATTGCTTACTGCTTAAGAAACTACTATGTCTGCTGAACCCCAATTTTTTGACCAGCCCGGCGGTTTCGTGGGCCAGCCCATTGTGCGCGTGGAGGGCCGCGAAAAGGTAACCGGCAAGGCTAAGTATTCGGCTGAGTTTCCGCTACCCGGCCTCACCTACGGCGTGCTGGCCACCAGCCCCATTGCCAAGGGCAAGATTATGAGCATCGAAACGGCCGCTGCCGCCCGCGAGCCGGGCGTAATTGCCGTGCTCACCCACCAAAACCTGCCCAAGCTGGCTAAAACGCCCGATACGCCGGAAGGCAAGAAAGATACTGGTTCGCAGATGGGCTTCATGCCCCTCACCAGCGACGAGATTTTTTACGCTGCCCAACCGGTGGCGCTGGTGGTGGCCGACACCCTGGACCACGCCATGCACGCTGCTACCCTGGTGAAGGTGACGTATCAGAAAGCGGCCCCCATCGCCAGCTTCCACGACCCCAAGGCGGAGCTGTTTGACCCGCAGAAAATCCAGGACGGCAAGGCCGACGGCCACACCCGGCGCGGCGATGCCAAGGGCGCGTTTGCCAGCTCGGCCATTCAGTTGACGGCGACTTACAACCACCCGGTTTATAACCACAACCCGATGGAGCCGGGTTCGACCACGGCCGTGTGGGACGCGCCCGACCGCCTCACGGTGTACGAATCGACGCAGGGCATCACGCGCACGCAGTCGTCGCTGTCGGCCATGCTGGGCCTGCCGCGCGAACAGGTGCGCGTGATTACCAAGTACTTGGGCGGTGGTTTTGGCTGCAAGGGCTCGATGTGGCCGCACACCATTCTCACGGTGCAGGCGGCCAAGGCGGTGGGCCGCCCGGTGAAGCTGATGCTGACCCGCCCGCAGATGTTTACGAGCATGGGCCACCGCGAGGACCAGGTGCAGACCGTGCAGCTCGGGGCCACGGCCGATGGCAAAATCACGTCCATCGTGCACACCAAGACGGCGACCACCTCGCCCTGGGACAACTACACGGAGTCGAATTCCAAGATTCTCGACATGCTCTACGCCACGCCCAACTTCGAGGCGACGTACCAGCTGGCGCGGGCTAACGTGATGACGTCCACCTTCATGCGCGCGCCGGGCGAAGCACCGGGCTCCTTCGCCATTGAGTGCTCGATGGACGACCTGGCGTATAAAGTGGGGGTGGACCCCATCGAAATCCGGCTGCGCAACCACGCCGACTACGACTACAGCACCGGCCACCCCTGGAGCAGCAAGAGCCTCAAGCAGTGCTACGCCCGCGGCGCTGAGCTTTTTGGCTGGAGCAAGCGCAACCCTACCCCCGGCGTCACCCGCGACGGTCGCTTTCTGGTGGGCATGGGCATGGCCACGGCCAGCTACCCGGTGCATAGTTCGCAGGGCACGGCCCGCGCCCGCCTCTACGCCGACGGCCACGCCGTGGTGCAGGCCGGTGCCACCGACCTTGGCACCGGCACTTACACCGTGATGACCCAAGTGGCCGCTGATTCGCTGGGCCTACCTCTCGAAAAAGTGCGCTTTGAGCTGGGCGATACCAACCTGCCCACGGCCCCCAACTCGGGCGGCTCGGTGGCGGCCGGCACGGTGTCGTCGTCGGTGTACCTGGCGGCGCAGGACGTGTGGCAGAAGCTGATAAAAATGGCGGTGATTGACAAAAAATCACCGCTTTATAAAGCCAAGCCCGAGGACGTAGCCACCGAAAAAGGTCGGCTTTTCCTCAAAAAAGACCCGAAAAAGGGCGAAGCCTACGGCGACCTCATGAAGCGCGCCGACATGACCGACATCGAAGGCATGGCGCAGGGCAAGTACGGCGCGGGCTACGAGGCTGCCAGCGCGGCTGCCAACGCCGACCCGGCCCACAAGGACGAGGCGGCCCAGCATTCCATGCACTCCTTCGGCGCGCACTTCTGCGAGGTGCGGGTCGATATGGACCTGGGCACCATTCGGGTATCAAAATGGGTGAGTGTGATGGGCGCCGGCCGCGTGCTGAACGCCCAAACCGCTCGCTCGCAAATCATCGGCGGGGCCATTTTTGGCATCGGCTCGGCGCTGATGGAAGAAACGGTGCGCGACCAGAATTTCTCGCGCTACACCAACGCCGACCTGGCTGGCTACCACGTGCCGGTAAACGCCGACATCCCCAACATAACCGTCGAATTTGTGGAGGAGCACGACCCGTTCATCAACGCGATGGGCGTGAAGGGCATCGGCGAAATCTCGATGGTAGGGGTGGCTGCTGCCGTGGGCAACGCGGTTTTTCACGCCACCGGCAAGCGCCTGCGCGACCTGCCCCTCACGCCGGACAAGGTGCTGATGAGTGGGATGAATAGTTAGAAAGATATCTGTCATTGCGAGCAAAGCGAAGCAATCGCACCAGAACGAAATCGTCCGTGCCTTTTTGGCCTTCCTGGCGTAACTGTTCTGATGCGATTGCTTCGCTTTGCTCGCAATGACAGAATAGATTTGTCTCAGTTCAACAATTCACCCATCCAATAGATGCACAACGACCCTACCGCCACCGTGGGCCTGCTGCTGCTCGCCGCCGGCTCGTCCTCGCGCCTGGCGCGGCCCAAACAGCTGCTACCCTACCAGGGCCAGACGCTGCTGCGCCACGCCGCCGAAGTAGCCGTGGCCTCGCCCTGCCGCCCGCTCGTGCTCGTGACCGGCGCGCTCCACGACGAGCTGCTGCCCGAAATCGACGGCCTACCCTTCCACGTGGTGCGCAACGATGCCTGGGCCGATGGCATGGGCGGCAGCATCGCCGCCGGCCTCGCCGAGTTGGAAACCGCCGCCGAAGCGCCCAAAGTAGATGCCCTAGTAGTTATTCTCTGCGACCAGCCGCTGCTGACCGAAGAGGTTATTGGCCGGCTCATCGTGCAGTTCCAGGCTACCAATCAGCCCGTCGTGGCTTCGGCCTACGCGGGCACGCAGGGCGTGCCGGCGCTGTTCAGCCGGGCGGTGTTTCCGCAGCTGTTGGCGTTGCGCGGGGCCAGCGGTGCCCGCGAGCTGTTGCAGCAATACAGCCACTTGCCCACCGTAAACTTCCCCGGCGGTGCCACCGACGTGGACACCGAGGCGCAATACGCCGCGCTGGGGGGGTAGGGCGGACGCTGCGAGTCCGCGCGCAGAAGTGACCAACTGCCAAACAGGCCCGCCGAACTTCGGCGGGCCTGTTACTTTTGGGGTATTCCGACTTTTTAGTTTTCGTACAATGGCTGCTAAACCAACTCCGCCGCCCCCGGCCTACTTCCTCTCGCTGAGCCTGGAAAACGTGCGCAGCTTCGGCGAGAAGCAGACGATTTCGTTTGCGCGGGAAGATGGTCGGCCGGCGCAATGGACGATTATTTTGGGAGATAATGGGGTAGGGAAAACGACGGTTTTGAAGAGTTTAGCGGCGTTGATGCCAGTTAATTTTGATAAAGAAGATAGTATTTATTGGCCTGATTTTGATTCTACTTGGCGTAGCAAATGGTGGCCAATTAGATATAGTGGAGAAATGACATCTTTAATGATGTTTCGGATAGAAATAGGTGAAAAATTAAACTCTGTAACAACTAACCTGAGTTACACAGACCTTGACGCAAGAATACCAGGTAAAGCTAAAGCTACTTTTCTGGCATCAGGAACAGATGATGCAGTTGGAGGACTAATATGCTATGGCTACGGCGCAAGCCGCACCACCGGTAACTCTACCCTCAGCGAAACCCCCGAAACCATTGATACCTGCGCCAGCCTCTTCGATGACCGCGCCGACCTGCTAAACCCCGAGGAGTGGTTTCTCTTTGCCGATTACCGCATAGCAAAAGACCAAGACCCGCTCACTACCCAAAACTTCAACCTGATAAAAGCTGCCCTGCTCAAAGTGATGGAGGAGGGTGAAGTGACTGAATTAGAAGTAATATCACCTTCGTTGCCCGGCCGTGGCAGCCCCCGGCAGGGCGTGCGCTTCAAAACGCCCTACGGCTGGGTGCGCCTGCGCGACATGAGCCTCGGCTACCAAACGCTGGTTGTCTGGCTCACCGACTTTGCCGATAAGCTTTTTGTCCGGTATCCTGACAGCAAGAATCCGCTGGAGGAGCCAGCTATTGTGCTCATTGATGAAATCGACTTGCACCTGCATCCCAGCTGGCAGCGCAAGCTGCTGAAGTCGCTGAGCGAGATTTTTATCAATACCCAATTCATTGCCACCGCGCATAGCCCGCTGGTCGTGCAGGCGGCCGGCGACGCCGGGGCCAACGTGGTGCTGCTGCGCCGCGAGGGCGACCAGACGGTGGTGGTGCCGGATTTGCCCGACGTACACCGCTGGCGCATCGAGCAGATTCTGAGCAGCGAGCTGTTTGACGATACCTCCCCGCTGTCGCCCCAAACCGAAGCAGATTTGAAACGCCGCAACGAGCTGCTGCTGAAGAAGCGCCTCACGGCGAAAGACAAAGCAGAATTAGCGCAGCTTGATGCGGCGCTGACTACCCAGCCCATTGGCACTAACGCCCCCGAGCGCCGGGCCGAGGACCTGTTGGCGCAGCTGGCCCGCAACCTGGGCAAAGCCGACGTGCTGCAATAGGCCGGCTGGTATGATTCAGATTACCAAAAGCCAACCCGCGCCCCTACCCCTGCCTAGCAGCGGCACGCGCCATCGCCAAAAGCTGGAGGCCCGGCAAGCTGCCGACCCCGCCGCCTGCCAGGTGCCGGATAATAAAGTGCTGGCTACCCGCGACGGTATCTATAACGATGCGCGGGTGAAGGAGCGCCTTCGGGCCGACCAGCACGACAAATGCTGCTACTGCGAATCATATTTCAGCAGCACCAGCTATGGCGATGTCGAGCACTTTCGGCCCAAAGCTGGCTACCGGCAAGCTGCGGCCGACGACTTGCACAAGCCCGGCTATTACTGGCTGGCCTACGAATGGAGCAATCTGTATTTTGCCTGCCAGCTCTGCAACCAGCGCTACAAAGGCAACCTATTTCCGTTGGCTGACCCTACCCGGCGGGCTGTCGCGCATACTGATGCGCTGGCCGCCGAACAGCCCCTTTTGCCCGACCCGGCAACCGAAAACCCAGCGACTCACCTAACATTCGTGCAAGATGCCGCCCAGGCCCTGGATGCGTGCGGGGCGGCCTGCATTCAGGTTTTCGGGCTCGACCGACCAGAATTGATTAAGCGACGTTTGGACAAGCTGAAATCGCTGAAGCAGGCTCACTTTCTGAGTGGACTTGACATGAGTTTGCCGCTGAATCCAGTTATTGAGGCTTATTTTCAGAAACTAAGATTAACGTATGCTGAAAGCGTAGATATGGTTGCTTATGCCAAGCAAATTTGGGAAGCCGCCGCTCTGGATGCCGCCGAGTTTGCCGGCATGGTGCGGGCTAATTTTCCGGCGTTACCCCGGCGCTAGGGGGGTAGGGACCTACCCGGCGATATTCAACTTCCTCTTCCACGCCCGGCAGCTGAGGCCCCACCGGGAAGGCCAGCACCAGCGTGCGGCGAGCCAGCTTCTGCACCTGCTGGTCGTGGAAAGACGAGCCATCGGCGCTGCCGGGGCTGCTGGCTTGCAGGTGGCCGTTGGTTAGGGAATAGGTGCCGGCTTCGGTGCGTTGCTGCTGCCTGTTGCGGGTGATGGTGAACTGGTAGCTGCCATCGGCCCGAAACTCGACCAGCAGGTGCGCCTCCCCCATAAAAATGGCCTGGTTGAGGTCGGCGATTTCGGGGTCGTCGAGCTGGTCGCGCACCGAGTCGGGAACGGCCGCCGTGGTGGTGAAGGCAATCTGGCGGGTTTCCCAGCGGCCCAGCAGGGTAGGGGGCTCCTTGGGCGCTTTTTGGGCCAGGGCCGGCGCGGCCGAAAGCAGCAGAAACAGGCAGCCAGTAGCTGGCAGAAATTTAGGGAAGCGGCGCATGAAGGACCAAAAATAAGGTTTAGGCTTAACTTGGCTCTCGCCGGGAGCCGGCCGCCCACTGGGGCCGCCCGTGCTGCTAAGCCAAGTCGTAGGCTAGTACGTATTACCCGAATTTCTGTGCTTTCGCTATGCCTTTTCGCCTGCGCCAACTCTGGCAGCCCCTACGTGAGTCGTTGTGGTTTGTGCCGCTGCTGATGGTGCTGGCCGCGCTGGGGCTGGCCTACGGGCTGGTGCAGTTCGACCAAAGCACCAGCGCCAACGGCACGCGCCGCCTACCCCTGCTGTTTGGCATCGACGCGGGCGGCGCGGGCGGGATGCTCACGGCCATCGCGGGCTCCATGCTGACGGTGGCGGCCCTCACGTTTTCGCTGCTGCTGGCGGCCATCGCGCAGGTTAGCAACCAGTATTCGCCGCGGGCGCTGCGCAATTTCATGCGCGACCCCGTGAACCAGTTCGTGATGGGCTACTTCGTGAGCGTGTTCACGTTTGGGCTGCTGGTGCAGGGCACCATCCGCGATGGGCAGACTGATAAGTTTGTGCCCACCACGGCGGTGCTGGTGGGCCTGTTGCTGGCGTTGGGGGGGGTAGGGGCCTTGATTTTTTTCATTCACCACGTGGCCGAGTCGCTGCAAACCGGCACCCTCGTGCGCCAGATAACGGTCGAAACCGAGCGCGAAATCGACCGGCTCTTCCCGCTCAACTTTGGCCAGGAGCTGCACGCCGAAGACCGCGCCGCCGCCGAAGCCTTCGCGGCCGCCACCGCCGGCTGGTTTCCGGTGCTGGCCACGGATGCCGGCTATTTGCAGTATATCGACGCGCCGGGGCTGCTGGCCTGGGCCACCCGCCACCGCACGGTGCTGCGCCTGGAAGCGCACATCGGCGACTTCGTGGGCACGGGCCAGCCGCTGTTCAGCGTGCGGGCGGGCATGGAGCGCGCCGCCACGCCCCAGGCCGACTGGCCCGCCGACCTGCTGGGCCACGTCAGCATTGGCCGCCACCGCAACCCCGACCAGGACGTGGCCTTCGGCTTGCAGCAGCTGGTCGATATTGCCCTCAAGGCGCTGTCGCCGGCCGTGAACGACACGACCACCGCCATCATGGCCATCGACTACCTGGGCGAGCTGGCGGGCCGGCTCGCCCGGCGCGAGTTTCCGGGCGTGCTCCGCTCCGATGGCCAGCACCTGCGCGTGCTGGTGCGGGTTTATTCGTTTGCCGAATACGTGCGGCTGGCCTTCGACCTGGTGCGCGAGAACGCCCGCGGCAACCCGGCCGTGCTGCGCCGCCTGCTGCGCGCGCTGGCCCTGGCCGCCCAGCAGGTGAGCGGCCCCGTCCGCCTACCCCCCCTGCGCGAGCAGGCGACCCTGCTGCTGGCCTGCGCCCAGGCCAGCCTCGGCACCGCCTACGAGCGCCAGGAAGTGCAGGCGCTCTACGACGAGCTACGCGCCGTCTGGGAGGGGTAGGGCGGCGTTTCGCCACCCTGGAGCAGGGTTTCGCCAGCCCCAAGCCGGCTGCCTTGCACCCCGAACCAGGGTTCTTTCCCATAAAGTAGGATATCTTCGAGCCCAATTAGGATATATTTAAGACTGAGTAGCCTGTCTTCGGCTAAAAGTAGGATATCTTTAAGACCAAGTAGAATATCTCTGAGCCTAAGTAGGATATCTCCGGGTAAGAGTAGGATATCTTTTAGGACAGGCGGCGGGTCGGCGGGGACGCTGGCCCAACTGCCGCCTTTTCGGGCGTTGCGGAGAGGTTCTCAGCGCAACCTTTGCCCTCACTCTGTATCTCGGAGGGCCAGACGCAGCAGTTTCTTTGGCGGGTGCGGCTTGCGGACCGGGCGGGGGGTAGGGCAGTGGGGCTAAGCCGCACGCGCTAAAGCGGATGCTACGTTGCCTAGTATCTTGGCAGCGGCCAACCCCTACCCCCCCCGCATGACCCCTACCCTCCCCACCGTCGAAAAAGACAACAAGCGCATCACCAATGGCTGGACCTTCTACGACTGGGCCAACTCGGTGTACCCGCTCGTCATCACCAGCTCGATTTTCCCCATCTACTGGGGCAGCATCACCAAAGAAATCAACCCTACGGATGTGGTCGATTTCCTGGGTTTTCAGGTGCCGGGCTCGTCGCTGCTCACCTACGCCATCTCGGCCTCGTTTCTGATTATCGCGCTGGTGAGCCCGTTTCTTACTTCGCTGGCCGACTATTCGGGGCGTAAGAAGCTATTTATGCAAATTTTCTGCTACCTCGGGGCGGCGAGCTGCGCGGGGCTGGCTTATTTCACCAAGGACACGCTGACGCTGAGCACGTTTATTTTCATCGCAGCCACGGTAGGCTTCAGCGGCAGCATCGTTTTTTATAATTCCTACCTGCCCGAAATTAGCTCCGAAGCGAAGTTTGACTCGCTTTCGGCCAAAGGCTTTTCGATGGGCTACGTCGGCTCGGTGCTGCTGCTGGTTATTTGCCTGGGCATTATTATGGGGCCGCACATCGCGGGCGGGCCGGAGGGCGTGGCGCTGTTTGGCATGAGCACCGGGGCGGCCACGCGGCTCAGCTTCTTGCTCACCGGCGTGTGGTGGGTGGGCTTCGCCCAGATTCCGTTTTTCACCCTGCCCCCCGATACCGGCCGCCCCGCCGACGCCCCCGCCAGCCAGGATGGCTGGCTGCTCAACGGCTTCCGCGAGCTGGGCAAGGTCTGGGACCAGCTCAAGCAGCTGCCCAATCTCAAGCGTTTCCTACTGGCCTACTTCACCTACAACATGGGCGTGCAAACGGTGATGTACGTGGCTACTATCTTCGGCGACAAGGTGTTGCAGCTCGATAGCACGTCGCTCATCGTGACCATTCTGCTGCTCCAAATCGTGGGTATTCTCGGGGCCTGGCTGTTTGCCAAGCTCTCCGAGCGCATCGGCAACACGCGGGCGCTCAGCTGGGCGGTGTTCATCTGGATGCTCATTTGTATTGCTGGCTACTTCGTGCAGAAGGGCTGGAGTTTCTTCGCGCTGGCCGCCGTCATTGGCCTCACAATGGGCGCGGTGCAAAGCCTTTCGCGCAGCACCTACTCCAAGATTATCCCCGAAAACACGCCCAACTCGGCCGCGTTTTTCAGCTTCTTCGACGTGGTGGAGAAGCTGGGCATCGTTATCGGCACGCTCTCGTTTGGCCTCATCGGGCAGCTCACGGGCTCCATGCGCAATAGCATTCTCTCGCTCATCGTATTCTTCATCCTGGGGCTGGGCTTCCTGCTGACCCTGCGCGGCAAGAAGCTGCGCGATGACCCCGCCGAGGACAGTTTCCTACCCCCCCCGCCCGCCTCGGCCTCGGTTGAGATGGGCCGCCGCTAAACTGTTTGGCTTATTAGCAGTTGACTAAAGAATTTACCTACCCCCCTTGCCCCATGCACACTTCCTCCATCCAGCAAAATATTCTCGAAGAACTCGACCGCGAGCTAGTCGTGACGCGCGAAGTCCTCGCGCGCGTGCCCGACGATAAGTTTGACTACCAGCCCCATCCCAAGTCGATGAAGCTGGGCCAGCTGGCCTCGCACGTAGTGAATATTCTGAAATTTCAGCAGCTGTTTGTAGAAGCCGACGGCCGCGACTTTCTTGACCCCAACGCGCCCAAGCCGCCGCCCAGCCCCACCACCACCGCCGAGCTGCTGACTCGCTTCGACCAGTTTAGCGCCGAGCTGCGCGATGCCCTGCGCGCCAGCAGCGACGAGGCGCTAACCGGCAACTTCCGCCTCCACCGCGGCGAGCAGACCCTAATGGAGCGCCCCAAAGCCGCGGCCCTGCGCATCATGGGCCTCAACCACAGCATCCACCACCGCGGCCAGCTCACGGTGTATCTGCGCCTGCTCGATATTCCGGTGCCCGGCGTGTATGGCGCCAGCGCCGACGAGATGGGCGGGTTTTAGAGCCGAATCAACCGAATAAAAGAACGTCATGCTCATCTGGCGTCCGCTTGCCGAAGCATCTCTACCGCGTAAGTAATCCTATTAATTGGAAATTACTTACGCGGTAGAGATGCTTCGGCAAGCGGACGCCAGATGAGCATGACGTTCTCTTTTAGGGTATTGCGTTGAACACCCGCTTACCACCAATCCACGTCTGCTGCACTTTCAGGTCGTGCAACTTTTCGTTGGGCGCGGTCAATAAATCGGCGTCCAGCACCACGAAATCGGCCAGCATTCCGGGTTTTATCTGGCCTTTGCGCTTCTCTTCGAAGGCGGCGTGGGCGGCCCAGGTGGTCATACCGCGCAGGGCCTGCTGGCGGGTGAGGGCGTTTTCCATCTGGAAGCCGCCGGCCGGGAAGTTCTTCGCATCCTGGCGCGCCACGGCGGCGTGAAAGCCATAGAGCGGGTTGATATCCTCGACCGGGAAATCGGAGCCCAAGGCTAGCTGGCCATATTGCTTCAGCAAATCCTGGTACACGTAGGCCGTTTTGAGGCGCTGTGGACCCAGGCGCTCGCCGGCCCAGTACATATCGGAAGTAGCGTGGGTAGGCTGCACCGAGGGCACAATGTGGTACTGGCCAAACTTATGCACATCCTGCGGGCTCACTATTTGGGCGTGCTCGATGCGCCAGCGCCGGTCGGTTTGCCCGGCCAGCGCCGCCCCGTAGATGTCGAGCAGCAACCGGTTGCTGGAGTCGCCGATGGCGTGAGTGTTCATCTGAAACTTGGTGGCGGCCAGCTCTTTAGCTATTGCCCGGTAGTACTCGGGGTGTTGCAGCAAAAAGCCTGTTTCGTGCGGCCGGTCGGTGTAGGGGGCCAGCAGCACCGCCCCGCGCGAGCCCAGCGCCCCATCGGCGTATATCTTGAAGGAGCTGATAGTCAGATTATCGCTGAAAAATGGCCCCTTGGGCAGGTAATACGCTTTATTAGAGGGGGTAGGGTTGAGCATGGCGTAGAGGCGCAGGTGCAACTTGCCCGCCCGCTGCAACGCGGCCATGCGCTCGATGTCTTCGCGGTCGAGGCCCGCGTCGGCGAGGCTGGTGAGGCCCACGGCCAGGCAGTTTTGCTGGCCGGCCAGCAGTAGCTTCTCGGCCTCAGCAGCACTAGGCTCGGGTATTTTGGCCGCGACTAGCTTCACGGCGTTATCCACCAGCAAACCCGTGAGGTGCCCTTGCGCATCGCGCCCGATGATGCCGCCGCTGATGGGGGTAGCGGCCGTGACGCCCGCCAGGTCAAGCGCCTTTTGGTTGACGAGCGCCGCGTGGCCATCCACGCGGACAATGAGTACGGGCACGTCGGGAAACAGCCGGTCCAGGGTGTCTTTGGTGGGGTAGCGCTGGCCGGGCCAGTCGTTCTGGTCCCAGCCCCGGCCCGTGAGCCAGGCGGCAGTGGGCTGCTGCCGCCGCTGCGCACTGAGGCGGCCCACCGTTTCGGCCCATGACCCCGCGCCCACCAGATTAGCTGAGCGCAGGCCCAGCGCGTAGCGGTAGAAGTGGCAATGCGCGTCGTAAAAGCCGGGATATATAAACTGCCCATGCGCATCTACCGTCTGCGCCGCCTTATACCGGCCCTGCAAATCGGCCGCGCTGCCCACGGCCACAAAGTGCCCGTCGCGCACGGCAAAAGCCTGCGCCTTGCTAAACGTAGAGTCAACCGTGTACACCGTGGCATTGGTTACCAGCAAGTCAACCGCCTCACGCTGAGGCTGGCAGCTCGCTAATCCAAACGCAAAGCCAAAGCAAAGAGCACTCCCAAGTTTAAAAAGAAGGCGCATAGTACAAAAGGGTATGCAAAGTTCCAAAACCAAACCAACCCACAAAGCTAAGCCCGTTCTCCCCAGAGAACGGGCTTAGGTAAATCGTCCACAAAATCCGTGAAATCCGCGTAATCCGTGATTTATTCGAAGCGCATGTGCTTCACCGACTCGCCCGAATTCTTCAATTCCAGCAGCGAATCGATGCCAATGGCCAGGTGCTGCTTCACATAGTCAGCAGTCACTTTTGAGTCCGATTCGGCCGTTTTCACGCCTTCGGGCGTCATTGGGTTGTCGCTCACCAGCAGCAGCGCGCCGTGCGGAATGTCATTCATGAAGCCGCACACGAAAATAGTGGCCGTTTCCATGTCCACGGCCAAAGCGCGCACGCGCTTGAGGTAATCCTTAAACTCCTCGTCGTGCTCCCACACGCGGCGGTTGGTGGTGTACACGGTGCCGGTGTAGTAGTCGAGCTCGTGCTTCTTAATCATCGAAGAAACAGCGCGTTGCAGGCGGAAGGAGGGTAGAGCCGGAATCTCCTTGGGCAGGTAATCGTCGGAAGTACCATCGCCGCGAATGGCCGCGATGGGCAGCACCAGGTCGCCGAGCTTGGTCTTCTTCAAGCCGCCGCATTTGCCCAAAAACAGCGCCGCTTTAGGCTTGATGGCCGAGAGCAAATCCATGACTGTAGCCGCCATTGGCGAGCCCATGCCGAAGTTGATAATGGTGATGCCGTTGGCCGTGGCCGACTGCATCGGCTTGTCGAGGCCATGCACTTTCACCCCAAACTGCTCGGCAAACATGGTCACGTAGTTGCTGAAGTTGGTGAGCAGAATGTATTGCCCAAACTCGTTGAGGGCCACGCCTGTGTAGCGCGGCAGCCAGTTGTTTACGATGTCTTCTTTGGTCTTCATAAGGTGAGTTTTGATTTGGTTATCAGGTACAGATTGTTTTTTAGAACGTCATTTCGAGCTTGACGAGAAATCTCGCCGGCATTCGTTGAACAACGACACCCGAGCGACCCCAAGCGAGATTCCTCGGCAAGCTCGGAATGACGTTCTCGTGGAATTAGCAATAAAAAAAGCCGCCTACCCGGTAGGGTACGGCGGCGCAACGGGCGGAAAACCCAACGAAATGCGACAGCCAAACCCATACCTTTGGAGGTGATGCAAGTGCTCGACCTGCCGCCTTTCGACCACAAAATTAGGCAAAATTCCGCGGATATCCTTGAAATATGGGATGAGCTGCGCCGCAAGTACGTGGTGCTGACCCCCGAAGAGTGGGTGCGGCAGCACGTGGCGCATTACCTGATGACTCACCTGGGCTACCCGCGCGGCCTGCTCAGCCTGGAGCGCGGCCACCGCTACAACCAGCGCCAGAAGCGCACCGACCTCGTGGCGCTGGGCCCCGATGGCCGCCCGCTGCTGCTGGTAGAATGCAAGCGCCCCTCGGTGGCCATCACGCCCGCCGTGGCCCAGCAGGCCGCCACCTACAACCAAACTATGTGCGCGCCCTTGCTGCTGCTGAGTAATGGCTTGGTGCACTACTGCTGGAGTGTCGATTTTGAGCGCGGCGCGAACGAGCGTCTGGCCGAAATTCCGACGTATGCGCAGGCCATTGGCTTGGCTGGCGACGAGGGGGGTAGGGCGCTCAGACCTTAACGCGCACGACGACCGGCGCGTTGGTAGCGGCATCCAGGCCCTTAAACTCGATATAGCGCACGTTGGGCACCCAAAACGTGCCGCCCTCGATGCGCAGGTACACGCGGGTGAGCAGAATCTGCTTGTTGGCCACCACGGTATAAACGTGGAACGTCTTATCGGCCGCCGATTTCAGGAGGTAAAACGGCACCTTGTCGTAGGCGGCAAATTTCAGCTCGTACTTATCAGCCGTCAGCTTTTTGGCCGTGAGGCCGTAGGCAAACTTGCGTTGGATGAAGTTCAGCTCCTTGCGCTGGCCCCGCTCGTCGTAGCGCAGCCAGAACACGTTAATCGGCTCTTCCTCATCTACCTGGCCCGCGTTGTTCACATTGAGCTGGTAGATGATGGTATTGGTATTGGGGTCGCGCTGCAAGTAAAACAGCTGGTTGGTCACCCCCGTCGGCACCGGATACGTGAGCATGGGCTGGGCCGGCTGCGCGGGGGGTAGGGGCCGAGCCACCCCAGCAGCAGCAGCAGAGTGGGCAAAAAAGAGAATAACATAAGCTTGAAGCAGGGAAAGGGTACACCCGGCCGGGCCGATTTGTTCACGCCAGCTCGGCTGCCCACCAAAAAAGCCTGCCGGACGCTCGTCCGGCAGGCTTTTTAGCAAAGCGCGCAGGCTCACCGAGCCCGCGCAGTATATTTATACGGCAGCGCCTTCCAGCACCGATTCCACGTCCACGAGGGGCAGGTTCCAGGCTTCGGCCACGCCCTGGTACACCACGTCGCCGTGCACCACGTTGAGGCCGAGGCGCAGGGCCCCATCGCGGCGGCAGGCTTCCTGCCAGCCCAGGTTGGCCAGCTTCACGGCGTAGGGCAGGGTAGCGTTGGTGAGGGCCAGCGTGCTGGTGTAGGGCACGGCACCCGGCATGTTGGCCACGCAGTAGTGCACCACGTCGTCGATGATGAAGGTCGGGTTTTCGTGGGTCGTGGGGCGGCAGGTTTCGATGCAGCCGCCCTGGTCCACGGCCACGTCCACGAGCACGGTGCCGGGGCGCATAGTCTTGAGCATGTCGCGGGTGATGAGGTGCGGGGCCTTCGCGCCCGGAATCAGCACCGCGCCCACCACGAGGTCGGTCGTCTTGATGGCTTCGCGAATGTTGTACTCGTTCGAATACTGCGTCACCACGTTCTTGGGCATGAAATCGTCGAGCTCGCGCAGGCGATTCAGGTTGATGTCCATGATGGTGACCTGCGCGCCGAGGCCGGCGGCTACCTTGGCAGCCTGCGTGCCCACGATGCCCGCGCCCAGCACCAGCACGTGCGCCGGCTTCACGCCGGGCACGCCGCCCAGCAGAATGCCGCGGCCTTTAAGGGGTTTTTCCAGGTATTTCGCGCCTTCCTGCGGGGCCATGCGGCCGGCCACCTCGCTCATCGGAATGAGCAGGGGTAGGGCGCGCGAGGGCAGCTCCACCGTCTCGTAAGCGAGGCACACAGCCTTGCGCTCAATCATGGCGTGGGTCAGCTCCTCGCCGCTGGCAAAGTGGAAGTAGGTGAACAGCAGCTGGTTCTCCTTGATGAGCGGGTACTCCTCGGCAATCGGCTCCTTCACCTTGATAATCATCTCGGCCTGCCCATACACGTCGGCGATGGTCGGCAGCAGCTTGGCACCCGCCTGCTCATACTCCGCATCAGCAAAGCCCGAGCCTTCGCCGGCGCTCGCCTGCACCAGCAGCGAGTGGCCGTGCTTGCGCAGCTCGGCAACACCGGCGGGCGTCAGGCCCACGCGGTTTTCATTATTCTTAATTTCCTTCGGAACGCCGATAATCATGGGGCAGGGGAGGGGGGTAGGGGAAGAGAAAACGTGCCGTAAAGATACGGTTGCTACCACGCCGCGCGGCCGGTTTTAGTTCGCCAGGCGCAGCAACCCCGGCAGGTCAAGCGGGTGGGTGTACATGGCCAGCTTGCCGTCGGGCGTGGTGGGCCACTCGGCGCGGGGGCGGTCCCAGTACAGCTCCAGGCCGTTGCCATCGGGGTCATCGAGGTAAATGGCCTCGCTCACGCCGTGGTCTGAGGCCCCGTTTAGGGGGTAGCCCGCCGCCAGCAGGCGCTTCACTACGGCTGCCAGCCCAGCCCGGTCCTGATATACAATAGCCGCGTGGTAGAGGCCCGCTACCCCCTCGCGCGGGGCCGGGCGGCCACCTTTGCTGTGCCAGGTATTAAGCCCGATGTGGTGGTGGTAGCCGTCGGCCGATAAAAACGCGGCCGAGCCCATATCCAACATCACTTCAAAGCCCAGCAGGTCATGGTAAAAAGCCAGGGCACGCGGCAAGTCCGTGACTTGCAGGTGAATGTGGCCAATGCGGGTGCCGGCGGGCACGGTGTAGAGAGTAATTTTGGGAGCGGGGTTAGCGGGGTTCATGGTGGAAATAACTAAACGACTATGGACTGTAAGTCCATAGGTTTGAAAGCGAATGGAATTCGGCGGTTTCGGCTAAAGCCGACTGAAAGAAGCCACTGAAAGTGGGTCGCTTTAGAATAAAATTCTGCTGGCTAAACGCTGGCGTCGGTCATTGAGCAAATAGCAATAACTAACTGACAATCAAAAATTAAACAGCCTTGCCTGAACAAGACCGGCAAAAGTGAGTAGCAACTAAAGTCTTGCCCTAAAGGGCATAGCTTTAACTAGCGTACTTGAAAAGTAAAGCAGATGCAAAAATAATGTATCTACATTAATCAACAAGCGAGCCTAAAAAAAGCCCTGCCAATCCGGCAGGGCTAGCAGCAGGGCTTGTTAAAACCAGTGGTTGGCCTGGGTGAGCATTATAGCTTATCGTACACGTCGCGGAACGTGAGCATTTCCCAAACCCGGCGCTCGTTGTGGCGCGGAAACCCGCAGGCGGGCGCAAAGTCGTCGGCTTCCTTAAACGTGCCAAACAGCCGGTCCCACCAGGTAATGTCGCCGTAGTTGTAGCGGTGCACGCCGAGCTGATGATGAATGCAGTGGTGCTCGGGCCGCTGAAGGAAGTAGCCCAGCCACCTGGGGGTAGCGATGTTGGAGTGGTAGAAATACTCGCCGGTGGTGCCAAAAAGCGAAGTCCAAGCGGCGGCTTCGGCCGTGCCGCCCAACACGAAGAACAGGCAGAAGCTGGTGAGGAGCGAATCGGCGAATATCTCCACCGGGTGCTTGTAGAAGGAGGTGAGCAGCTCGATGCGGGCGGGGCTGTGGTGCAGCTGATGAAACACCAGCCAGAAGCCGTTGGCGTGCCGCAGCCGGTGCCACCAGTAAAATACGAAGGTGCCGCCAAACCAGTAAGCTAGCCCCTCCGTCAGCGGCGTGTGCCAGTGGCCGACATGCAGCAGGGAATACTGTCGAAAATACGTGTTCCAGGTGAGGCCACCCAGGCCAATCAGCAGTACCTGGGCGGCATTCACGGCCACCGCCCGCAGGTACCAGTTTTTGGCTTCGGGCAATTCCCGGCCAGGAAATTTCCGCTCTAAAACAAAGAACAGCAGCGTAATCAGGCAAATTAATATTCCCTGAACGCCCTGCGTGGCCAGGGGTAGTTTGGCTTCCATACGACAGTGGGGGGGCGGCAAGCAGCACGTGCTTCCGGCCACAAATTTCCGATGCTGCCTTTAGTGAGCACTTGACAATTATCAAGTTCGAGCCAGCAGGCGCGGTCAGCGGGCTAGAGGCAAAAATCCAAGAAGTAGTGTTCGTCGCCTTGCCCAATCAGTAGGGTAGAAGCTAATTTATCGTCTTGCAGTAGGAAATACCAAATAATTTTTTGCTGGTAGCGGGCCACGTACACGTGGGCCGTAGAGCCCAGCATATGAAAGGGGCAAGGGGGTATTTCGGGACCCGGTAAGGCGTCGTAAGCCGTGAATACTATTTCTGTGAGGTGGAGGTCTTGCGTCCACAAAAATTTCCGCTGCTGGTCGAGCCAAAAAATTAATTCCTTGCGAGCTTGCTCCCCGCTCTGGCCCGGAAAATGCAGCAGAGCCGGGCAGAAATACTTCTGCATGAGCGCGGCGCTCGTGTGCGTGCTGTCGGCCGCGTCGCTTATAAAGCTGCGCAATGGTAAAGTATCCTGAGCGAAGCAGCCACTAGGTAAGAGGCTGATTGTCAAAGCGGAGAATAAGTTTTTCATACGGGAGTTCGCAACTAATAATAGCTAGTCCTGAACCGGAATGCCGTCTTGTTTGCGCCGCAAAGCTTGGCTGGCAAAAAGCAGCAACCCTTAATAGATGTCAAGTTCGCTGAGCGCGCAGCCGGCTCAGAACTTTGGGCGTGATGCCCAAGCGGGAAGCCAGTAGTTTCGAGAAAATTCGCCGAAGGAGCTTCGGAAACTCTTGTAGCAGCCGGTGGTAGCGCTTTTAGTTGGGTCTAATGGCAAAAGTCAAGAAAATAATATTCGCCTCCTTGATTAATAAACATTGTGGAGGCGATTTTTTTTTGATCGTCCTGCAAAAGGATAAACATAACAATTTTCCCTTGATATTGAGCCACGTAAACGTTTGCAGTATCGCTAAGCATATGGAATGGTTTTGGCGGCATCTCCTCTTCAGTCAACTTATTAAAGTGCTTAAGGATAATATTATTTTCCTTTATTTGTCGCCTTCTTAGATTAATGCGATGTTCTGAAATAGTAGATTCTAGGTAACTGCGCGCCTCAATTCCATATTTATCAGTACGGTGTAGTACGGTAGTGCAAAAATATTTATCACCAATCTCTATGTTATTCAGCTTGCCATCGATAATATCGCGAATAAACTCTCTGATTGATGCCGGGTCATTTTCCGTCCGGATTCCTAATAAGGGAAGGAGGAAAATTAGGAGTAAGGAAAAAAATCTCATATTATTAAATAAATTAACATCCTCCTGTATTGGCTGGGGAAACCCCATTTCCTCCTCTCTGAGCACCTGCTGGCAGTAGCATTGTACTAATATCCCGTCCTAAATTACCAGGATTACTTCCGCCGCTTATTCCTCCCCACTGTCCCCAAGTGTCAGGTAAATTTAAGCCCGCTGCGGCAGCAGCACCGATGGCAAAATCCGTACAATTGTAAAGAGGTAATTCATAACTTGCGCCCGCTTTTATATAAGTATATTGCAAAAGACTGTACAAATTACCCCCAAAAATCTGTTTGGACATACTCACTGTATAGGCAGTTTGGCTATTATCGCCGAAGATACCTGGCGAGTCCGATATAATAGCAGCTTTCGAAGTAGGGTAAAATCCAAAAACACGTGTAATACCATTCTGGCTAATTGAAATGAAGGCGTGTCCTACCCCGCCGTTTATGGACCAAGTGTCACTCGTCCCAGGTGTTGGTTGCCGGACATACACTGTTAAAGTAGCAGGTTGATTGGTATCAAAGCACTTTAAATATTGTTTAATATTAGTAACAGGAATATCGGGCGGGACAACTAGTATTGTGGTAGCCGTAAGTGATGAGGTAGGATTGGTATTCGGGCCAGGAGCATGCGGCCCGCCGCCGTAGCCACCGGGGCCGGGGCCGGGGCCGCTGCCGCCCGAGGCGCCGGGGCCAGTATCTGCCCCGTTGCCACCTGCATCCCCGCCTTGCGGACTGCAATCGCCCGTTGTAGTGATGTATACTGAAGAACCATCGGGCATGACCTGATACCAATCGGTGCAGGTCGAGGGGGGCATGTTATTGGGATGCGCCCCCCCTGGCGACGGCAACTGGGCGGCCGCTACGCTAGCAGCCTTGGAGCCCCCAGCCGGAAAGCGTAAACGCACACTACCAGGCAGCCAGCGCCCTTGCTCGAAGCGCTGGCCGGTCAGGTATTGATAATCGGCCGAATACAGGAAGATAGAACCTTTAGTCAAGCTAGGAGCAGTGGACTGCCCGCTTTGGTAGCCGCGGTACAAACTTGTAAACAGGGCCAAGGTATCGACGGGTTGGCTGGCGCGTGGCACCAGCACCTCGATAATTTTACCATCCAGTGCATTGGTCGCTTGCTTGGCGACGATAAGGTAGCGCAGGCCAGTATAGATACCGTGCGTAAACAAGGCCGCGTCGTCGGCGAAGGGCACTAGTACTAACTGTTGCGCGCCTGCGCCCACGGTCAAGGCACGTTGCCAAGCTAGCTGCGCCATAGTGGAAGCCGAAGGGCTAGCTGCCGCTAGGTTAGCCGTAGTCGCGGAAGGTTCGCTAGGTATAGCTCCCGTTAGCCAGCCCGGATAAGTAGTTTGGTACCAACGCTGAGCTTCCAAGATGGACGGCCCATTGCTGAGCGCTTGGAGCGTGGGAGCTGGTAAGTCGGCTGGGCGACGCGAGCAGGATTGGCCCGTAAGTAAGCTCAGGGTAAATAAAACTCCGCGGAGGATGGTGGAGGAAAAGCGCATGGGTAGGGACTGTTAGCGGTGTTGCCTTTTGTATTACAAATCTCTACTCTTGCTATCAACTATAAATTGACAAATGTCAATTTCGCTTGGCCCGTAGCCGGCTCAGGGTTTCGGGCGCGATGCCCAGGTAGGAAGCCAGCAGATTCAGGGGAATGCGCCGGACGAGCGCCGGAAACTCTTGTAGCAGCCGGTGGTAGCGCTCAGTGGCCGATAGCGTGCGGAGCTGAAAAGCGCGCTGCTCGCTCAGCATGTAGTACCGTTCGGTGAGCACCCTCCCCACCAAGTTGAATTCGGGAAACTGCTGGTACAGCTCCTGTAGCCGCGCGTGGCTGATGGAATAAAGCACGGCCGGCTACAATAATTCTATATATTCGCTTGAAGGCTGCTGGGTGAAAAAGCTAACGACCGAAATAATAAAGTCGCCCTCGGCCATAAACCAAGATGAGGTTTCCTGCCCGGCATACAAGGCATACCCACGTACTAATCCCATTTCCACGAAATACAGCCGCTGTGCGACTTGCCCCGGCCGCAGAAGCGCGTGCTTGGCCGGCAACTCTTCGTGCCGTATGCTGGCCAGTATAGCTGCTTGTAAGGCCGGGCTAAGAGTAAGCACCGACCGCACCGCCTCCAGTAGCGCTATCATGTCATTTAAACGGCACCGACGAGCCACTTTCCTTCACCAGGCTCGTGGGTACTAAGTCCTTCACCACGTTGGCCTTAAGGGTCAGCTTAGTGTCGCCGTGCATATCATTAGAGTCCAGCGTCACGACCTCCGCGGCTGGCCCCACGGCGCGCTGCCCGTACACCAGTTCCACCACGGCGCTCTGGCCGGGCTTAATGGGCGCGGGCACCGTGCGGTAGCCCACGCAGTAGCACGGCGACGACACGGTGCTCAGCACCAGGTCTTTGGGCCCAGTGTTGCGCACCCCAATGCGCGCCACCAGCTGCTGGCCGGCCTCCATGCGGCCAAAGTCGTAGGTGCCGCGCTCCAGCACCAGCCTGGGCGAGCTGGCCAGCTGGGCGGGCGTGAGGGCAGCCCGAAGCTCCTCTTTGGTGAGCACGGTGCCCTTGAGGCTGAGGACCTTGCTGGCCTCGGTGGCGTTGCTCATCACGGTCACGGTCTTGGCAAACACGCCGGGCCGGCCGGCGCTGTTATACACTGCCTTGATGACGCCCGACCGGCCCGGCAGCACCGGCGATTTGGTCCATTCCGGGGTGGTGCAGCCGCAGCTAGCCTGAGCATTGGCAATAACAACGGGCTGATTACCTGTGTTTTTGAACTTGAACTCGTAGGTCGCCATCGTGCCCTCGGGCACCTTGCCAAAGTCGTGGTTGGTATTTTCGAAGGTGATGACGCCCTGCGCGTGGGCGGCCAGCGCCAGCAGACACAGCACGATAGTAGAAGCGATACGCATGGGAGAAGATAAAAAATCAGGCCCTGACCGGAGCCATTGTGCGGAATAACAATTACTTAACTCCGACTGGCGGGGCCAGCCAGACAAATATACGGCCCGCCCCCACGCGATTTCGTAAATTTGCGTCCCTGCCCTACCCCTTCCCCACCCACCACTTCCCTATTTCCCCCGAATTATGTCTGAGACGCTGCTTGCCCCGGCCGAAGCCCTCCCCGGCACCGCCCCCCTGCACCAGTCCCTCTCCCGAGCCGAGCTGCTGGACGACTACCGCCTCGGTTGGGAAAGCCGCCACGCCTCGCTGGCCGGCCGCCGCGAGGTGTTTATGGGCAAGGCCAAGTTTGGTATCTTCGGCGATGGCAAGGAGCTGCCGCAGCTGGCGATGGCTCGGGCCTTCCAGAACGGTGATTTCCGGTCCGGCTACTACCGCGACCAAACCTTTATGGTGGCCATCGGGGAGCTGACCTGGCAGCAATATTTTGCCCAGCTCTACGCCCATGCCGACCCCGAAGCCGAACCTAGCACCGCCGGCCGCGCCATGAACGGCCACTTTGGCACCCGCCTGCTCGACGACGACGGCCAGTTCAAGCCCCAGACTTCGACCAAAAATTCCTCAGCCGATATCTCGCCCACCGGCGGCCAGATGCCGCGCCTCGTGGGCCTGGCCTACGCCAGCAAGCTCTACCGTCAAAACCCGGAATTGCACCAGTTTACCGATTTTTCGGTGAATGGCAACGAGGTGGCGTTCGGCACCATTGGCAACGCCAGCACCTCGGAGGGCGTGTTTTTTGAGGCCATAAACGCGGCCGGCGTGCTCCAGATTCCGCTGCTGATGTCGGTGTGGGACGACCACTACGGAATTTCAGTACCCGCTGAATACCAGACCACTAAGCAAAGCATCTCGGCTATTCTGGCCGGCTTCCAGCGCGAGGGTGAGGGCCAGGACGGCTTCGAGATTTTCGTGGTGCGCGGCTGGGACTACCCCGCCCTCGTGGACACCTACCAGCGCGCCGCCGCCGTGTGCCGCGCCCAGCACGTGCCGGTGCTCATCCACGTCACGGAGGTGACGCAGCCGCAGGGCCACAGCACCAGCGGCTCGCACGAGCGCTACAAGCCCAAAAGCCGCCTCAGCTGGGAAGAGCAGCACGATTGCCTGACCCATTTTCGCGCGTACCTGCTCGCGGAGGGGGTAGCGACGGAGGATGAGCTGACGCAGATTGAAAAGACGGCCGCCGCCACCATCAAGCAGGCGCGCACCACGGCGTGGTCGGCGTTTTTCGACCCCATTCAGCAGGAGCGCGAAGAAGCGCTGGTGATTCTGAATAAAATGGTGGCCGAAGCCGGCGAAGAAAATCAGCTGGCTGAGCTGGTTAAGTCGCTGAAAACCAACGTCACGCCCATTCGGGCCGACATTGTGCGGACGCTGCGCCGGGCGCTGCGCCAGATTCGGGGCAACCGGCCCAGCGCCGGCCGCCGCGCCGCCCAGCGCCTGCTGGAGCAGTGCGAGGCCGAAAACGCCGACCGCTACAACTCTTACCTCTTCAGCCAGAGCGAGGAAGCCGTGGGCAATATCGCCGAAGTGCCGGTAGAATTTGCCGCCGACGCGCCTCTGGTTGATGGCCGCGAGGTGCTGCAAGCCTGCTTCACGGCCAACTTCGAGCGCGACCCGCGCATCTTCGCCATCGGCGAGGACGTGGGTCAGATTGGCGACGTGAACCAGGCCTTCGCGGGTTTGCAGGAGAAATTTGGCGAGCTGCGCGTCACCGATACCGGCATTCGCGAATGCACCATCGTGGGGCAGGGCATCGGCGCGGCGCTGCGCGGCCTGCGGCCCATCACCGAGATTCAATACCTTGATTACCTGCTCTATGCCATTCAGGTGCTGAGCGACGACGTGGCCTGCCTGCAATACCGCACCAAGGGCGGCCAGAAGGCCCCGCTCATCGTGCGCACCCGCGGGCACCGCCTGGAAGGCATCTGGCACTCGGGCTCGCCGATTCAGATGATTCTCGGGGCCATCCGGGGCATGCACCTGTGCGTGCCGCGCGACATGACCCAGGCGGCGGGCTTCTACAACACGCTGCTGCGGAGCGACGAACCGGCCATCGTTATTGAGTGCCTCAACGGCTACCGCCTCAAGGAAAAGCTGCCGGCCAACATCGGCGAATTCACCCTACCCCTCGGCCGGCCCGAGGTGCTGCGCGAAGGCACCGACCTCACCATCGTCACCTACGGCTCGATGTGCCGCATCGTCATGGACGCCGCCCGGCAGCTCGCCGACGCCGATATTTCGGTAGAAGTCATTGATGTGCAGACGCTCCTGCCCTTCGATACCGACCAGCTCATTGCCGACAGCCTGCGCAAAACCGGCCGCGTCATCTTCGCCGATGAGGACGTGCCCGGCGGCGCCACGGCCTACATGATGCAGCAGGTGCTCGACGGCCAGCAGGCCTACCAGCTCCTCGACTCGTCGCCGCGCTGCCTCGCCGCCCAAGCCCACCGCCCGCCCTACGGCTCCGACGGCGACTACTTCTCCAAACCCAACGCGGAGGACGTATTTGACCTGGCCTACGAGATGATGCGCGAGTCAGACCCAGCCCGGTTTCCAGCTATTTATTGAATTAAAAAGTAAAAATGATAAATTAAAAATGGGTCGGGTAACGCCTCTGTGCTAGGGTGTGAGGACAATAAAGCGGGCTAATATATATTTGCGTTAAATTTAGTCTCTTATGCGTCGCCACGAAGTTTCGGATGCCACCTGGGTCCTGGTCGCCCCCCACCTGTCAGGCAAAGTTACCGACTGCGGAGTAACGGCCAAAGATAACCGCCTGTTTTTCAATGCGGTGCTTTGGATTGCGCGCACCGGCTGCCCCTGGGCTGACTTGCCGGAGCGCTTTGGCAAGTTCAATTCCGTGTGCAAGCGCTTCCGCCGAATGGCCCAAAAAGGGGTCTGGCAGCGTCTGTTTGCCGCAGTCCAGGCCCCCGACCTGGCCTGGGTCCTGCTCGATTCGACCGTATTGCGAGCCCACCAGCACTCGGCGGGCCAAAAAAAAGTAACCCCGAAACCGAGTGTCTCGGGCGCAGCCGGGGCGGCATCAGTACCAAAATCCACGCCTGCGTCGAGGCTCAGGGCCACGGCGTGCGCTTGATTGCCACGGCCGGCCAGGCGGGCGACTCGCCGCAAACTTTACCCTTACTGGCGGAGCTGCGGCCGGGCAAAGTACTGGCCGATGGAGCCTACGATAGCGATGAAAACCGGGCTTACTGTGCCCAGCAAGGCATTGAGGCAGTCATTCCGAATCGGCCCAATCGCCTGGAGCCCGTCGAGTTGGACACAGCGGCCTACCGGGAGCGCAATAAAATCGAGCGCTTTTTCGGTCGCCTCAAACAGTACCGCCGCCTGGCCACGCGCTATGAAAAAACCATCGTTTCTTTTCTGGCTTTCTGGCATATTGGAGCAGCGATGGATTGGCTTAAATGATTTTTTATTTGTCCTCACGCCCTAGACGTTACCCGACCCATTTATCATTTTTACTTTTTAATTCAAGCTACAGCGGCGCGATAACGATGCTGTCGGTGCGAATGGTATTGCTCAGGTGCAGGGCACGGTCGGCAATGCTCACGTCGAAGCGTATTACGTCGCCAGCACTGAACGGAGTGCTGTAACCAAAGGCGATGGTGCGGGTCAGGGTGCCTTTGATGGGCGACGTTTTGCTGTCGGTGAGGCCGGTAATGTGGTCAAAACGGCCATTATATTCCCCCATTGTTCGCCCTAGCGCGATTACCGTTGACACGAACTTACCCGTCTTGGGGTCCTTCAGAAAAGGCTCAACGAAGTAGTTATTGTTGAAAATGCTGGGGTAGGCGTAGGGCGCTACCTGGCTCTCAGCGGCCGTCAGACCCAGGTCGCCGTCGCCATCCTGAAAATTGATGGTGATGAAAACCGAGTCGATGGGTTGCTGTTTGGGGTCCGCATATTTGTAGCGCTGCACCCGCACGTTGTTGTTGCTGATGGAGGGGGTAGTAGAATATTCGGGGGCCTTGAGGCAGCCGCCCAGCCCCGTAGCCAGCAGCGCCAGCCCGCTCAATGAAAATACAAATCGAAACGGTTTCATACGCAAACACAGTCAAAAATTGGATGCCCGACCCGCCTACCCCCGCCCGCGTGGCCAACGCTCTGGCGCCGGGGTTTGTTGTGCCGGTGTAAATGTAAGCCGCCCGCTGCCAGTAGCTCCGGCCGCGTATTTTGCCTAACCCTCGTTGCTCACTATGAGTTTCCGCACTTCTTTTCTGGGCCCGCACTACCAGGCCCTTACCCAGCTCGCTAACGCCGATTTTGCCGCCGCCGCGCTGCAATTGTTTCGCCACCAGGCGGCGCACTGCCCGCCCTACGCCGCCTACCTGGCCGGCCTGGGCCGCGACCCGGCCGCCGTGCGGGGGGTAGGGGACATTCCGTTTCTGCCCATCGAGTTTTTCAAAACCCAGGAGGTGCGCACCGAGCCGGCCGCCTGGCAGCCGCGGGAGGTGTTTCGCAGCAGCGGCACCACCTTGCAGCAGCGCAGCCGCCACCTCGTGCGCGACCCCGCCCTGTACCGCGCCAACGCGGCCGCCATCTTCGAGGCTGCCTACGGGCCACTCACGGGCTGGACGTTTCTGGCCCTGCTGCCCTCTTATTTAGAGCAAGGCGAGTCGTCCTTAGTGGCGATGGTGGCTGATTTTGCCCAGCGCTCGGGGCAGGCGCAGCCGGCGTTTTTCCTGCGCGACCACGCCGGCCTGGTGCGGGCGCTGGCCGAGGCCAAAGCGCAGCCCGGCCGCCGCGTCCTGCTTTTCGGCGTCACCTACGCCCTGCTCGACCTGGCCGCCGAATATGGGGGTAGGGCTGAATTGCAGGACGTAGTGGTGCTCGAAACCGGCGGCATGAAGGGCCGCCGCCGCGAGATGATTCGCGAGGAGCTGCACCAGGAATTGCAGGCCGCCTTCGGCCCCGCGCCCATCCACTCCGAGTACGGCATGACCGAGCTGCTGAGCCAGGCCTACTCGCCCGGCCACGGCCTCTTCTACTGCCCGCCCCAGATGCAGGTGCTGCTGCGCGACCCCGCCGACCCGTTCTCCGTGGCCGCTGACCGCCCTGAAGGCGCCATCAACGTCATCGACCTGGCCAACGTGGATAGCTGCGCCTTTATCGAAACCAAGGACCTGGCGCGGCGGCATCCTGATGGCGCGTTCGAAGTGCTGGGGCGGCTGGATAACTCGGATATTCGGGGGTGCAGCCAGTTGGTGTAGTTTTCAATCGTTTGTCCTTGCCGCGCTCCACTTCGTTGCGCTCGCAAGGACAAACGATTTTATTTGCCCGCAAACGCCTTAGCGTCAGCTTCTTCAATCGTAGCGTCGCTCATGATAACCAAGCGCTCCACCACGTTGCGCAGCTCGCGGATGTTGCCGCGCCAGTCGAGGCTTTGCAGGTAGGTCAGCGCGTCGGCCGAGATTTTCTTGGGCTTATTGCCGTAGTCGGCGGCAATGTCCTGCAAAAATTTCTGCACCAGCTCGGGAATATCCTCGCGGCGCTCGTTGAGGGACGGCACCTGGATGAGAATCACCGACAGGCGGTGGTAGAGGTCCTCGCGAAAGTTCTTGTCGGCAATTTCCTGCAAAAGGTCCTTGTTGGTGGCGGCCAGCACGCGCACGTTCACCGAAATCTCCTTTTCGCCGCCCACCCGCGTGATTTTGTGCTCCTGCAAGGCGCGCAACACCTTGGCCTGGGCCGAAAGGCTCATATCGCCGATTTCGTCCAGGAAAAGCGTGCCGCCGTCGGCTTGCTCAAACTTGCCGATGCGCTGCTTCACGGCCGAGGTAAACGAGCCTTTTTCGTGGCCAAATAGCTCGCTCTCAATTAATTCTGAAGGAATGGCGGCGCAGTTGACTTCCACCAGCGGGCCGTTGGCGCGGGGGCTGAGCTGGTGCAGCTGCCGCGCCACCATTTCCTTACCCGCGCCGTTGGGGCCGGTGATGAGCACGCGCGCATCGGTGGGCGCGACTTTTTCAATGGCCTTGCGCACGGCGCCCAGGCCGGCCGAGCCGCCAATCATCTCAGAGCCCTTGGTGGTGGCAAGCTTCTTCTTGAGTGTCTTGGTTTCGGAGGTCAACTTCGTGCGTTCCAGCGCGTTGCGCACCGTCACGAGCAGGCGGTTGAGGTCGAGTGGCTTGGCGATGAAGTCAAACGCGCCCTTCTTGGTGGCGTCCACGGCGGTTTCGATGTTGCCGTGGGCCGATACCATGATAAACGTCGCGTCCGGGGCCAGGGTGCGGGCGCGCTCCAGCACTTCGAGGCCGTCCATCTTGGGCATTTTGATGTCGCAGAGCACCACGTCGTACTTCTGCTGAATCAATAAATCAAGCCCCGCCGGCCCGTCCTCGGCCTGGTCCACCTGGTAGTCTTCAAACTCCAGAATTTCCTTGAGGGTGTTGCGGATGGCCTTTTCGTCGTCGATGATGAGAATGCGGGGCACGGTGGGGAGTTAAGAGTTGAGAGTTAAAAGTTAAGAGTTAAAAATTGATAGGAAGCTCAGAGGACGAGCAGCCAGTAAGGCAACTCTTAACTCTCAAGTCTTAACTCAAAAAAAGGCGGCTGCCTCCGAAGAAGCAGCCGCCGAAATTACGCAATGAGCCGATAAGCCGGGTTCTGTCCGGCCCCGCGTTTCCGCCGGGCCGGCCCCACCATTTATCTAGGCCCGTCGTCGCCGACGGGCTCCAGCGACCTACCCGCGAACCCGGACGGGCCGCCCGGTGCCAACTGCCCGAAAGCCGCCGACGTGTTCGCTTATTTGGTCTTGCAACCCCTGAGGTTTACCCAGCCGGCGTGGTCACCCAGCCGCTGGTGCGCTCTTACCGCACCTTTTCACCCTTACCTTTTTTAAGAGTTAAGAGTTAAGAGTTAAGAGTTAAGAATTAACCGAACGTTAACTCTTAACTCTTAACTCTCAACTCTTAACTCAAATAACGGCGGTTATTTTCTGTGGCACTGGCTGTACTGGCCCGATTGGCCAGTCCTACCCGTTAGGTAGCAGGGCGCCCTGCGTGGCCCGGACTTTCCTCCCCGCCCGCATTTGCGTTGGGCGCGGCGGTGGGGTGGCTCACTGCGGGGGCAAAGATAGGGGTTATTTGGTGGGGGGTAGGAAATCTTCGCGCGCGGGGCTGAACGAGTCGAGCAGCGTGCCGGCCTGCCGGGCCACCACGCCGTGCGGCACGTTGGGAGCGGCGTAGAACGAGTCGCCGGCGTACAGGATGCGGGTTTCCTCGCCCACCGTCACGGTAAACTCGCCGCTCTCGATGTACGAAATCTGGCTATGCACATGGTGGTGCAGCGCGCCCACCGCGCCGGCCTCAAACTCTACTTTGACCAGCATAAGGTCATCGTTATAAGCCACTAACGTGCGGCGGACGCCGGGTGTCATCTTCTCCCAGATGAGGTCGGTGGCTGGTCGGAAAGCAAGGGTTGAATGAGTCATGGGAAAGGGAAAGGGGGGTAGGGCCGCGCTATGGCACCCACACCAAATGGTCAGCGTTCAGCGTCTGCTCGCCATTCCAGCGGTAGCCGATGAGCTGGCCGCCGCGGGCCACGCTGTAGTCGAGGCACACGGCGTAGGGCTGCAAAAGCCGGGGCGTGCCACGCAGCCAGTAGTGCCCGAAGAAAACGGGCTTTTCGTCCTGATAGTGCCAGGGGTCCAGATTATTTTTTTCGACGGGCTGGCCGCGCAGCTCGGGCAGGTCTTCGAGGTAATAATCGCGGTAGGTGGCGGTGGCGGGGTTTTGCCACCAGCGCACGCGCATCAGCTCGCGGCGGTGGCCGTCTTTATCAGCGAACGACAGGCCGCCGGGCAGCCGCACCTCGCGGCCCTTGAGCGTCACTTCCACCGCCTCGTACTCGGGGCTACCGCGCCGACTGGCTCGTAGCATAAAGTCGGGCGTGAGGCGCAGGCCAGGCAGCTCGCGGCGCAAATATTCCACGTGGCGCGGCTCCCAGCAGGCGTGCACCGCGCGCAGGCCGGGCAGCTCCAGCAGCAGGGGTAGGGTCTGAAACCAGGCCAGGTAGTCGAGCCACTCGCGGTACAGCTCGGGCGTGCTAAATTCCTGAATAGTAGCCCAATGCTGCTCCATGTGCCAGGGCCGGTGCGGCCGCAGGTAGCCGCCGGCCGGGTCTTTTTGCCAGAAAGCCAGC
Organism: Hymenobacter psoromatis; assembly: GCA_001596155.1. NCBI lineage: Bacteria > Pseudomonadati > Bacteroidota > Cytophagia > Cytophagales > Hymenobacteraceae > Hymenobacter > Hymenobacter psoromatis. Next base: position 4,639,869 of record CP014771.1, read on the forward strand.
GCGTTATATTCGTGGTTGCTCAGGATGGCCAGCGCCGCGCCGCCCTCCACCATGCCACGCACCAGCTGCAAAGTTTCGCGGATTTTGGGGCTGCGGTCCACGTAGTCACCCAAAAAAATAACCTGCCTACCCCCGCGTGGCGCGGCACGCCGGCCGCGTCGGGCCGGTAATCCAAGTGGTGCAGCAAGGCCCGCAGCTCGTCAACGTGGCCGTGAATGTCGCCGATTATAGCGGATTCGCAAACAGTTAAGCCACTATCAGTTACTTGTCGTATTAGCGTTTATGAACCCGTACTCGCTTGATTTACGTACCCGGGTGGCGGCGGCCTGCCAGGAGCCGGGGGCCAAAAAAGCCGCCGTTGCCCGGCGCTTCGATGTGAGCCGCTCCTTTGTCAAAAGCCTGGTTCGCCAGCAGCAACAAACCGGCTCACTGGCCCCCAAACCGGCCAGTGGCGGCCGGGCCCGCTACCTCGATGCCGCCGCCCAAGCCTGGCTCGTGGCCTACGTGGCGCAACACCCCGATGCTACGCTGGCCGAGCTAAACCAGGCCTGGCAGGCCAGCGGGGGCCGCCCCGTGGGCCAAACCTGCCTCTGGCAAGTGCTGGACGAACACGAGCTGCGGCGAAAAAAAAGCCCCCACGCGGCTGAACGCGACACCGAGCGCGTACGCCAGGCCCGTCAGGACCATGTCGAACAGGTCTGCACCCGCCCCGATGTTGCCCGGTTCCATTTTCTGGATGAGACGGGCTTGCGGCTGGATTACGCCCGCACCCACGGCCGGGCGGTGGGTGGGCAACGCGTCCGGGGGGCCGTGCCGCTGCGTCGGGGCCGCTCCTACACCCTTATTGGTACGCTGTCCGTGCGCGGGCTTGGAGCCCTGCAATTGCTCCATCAGCCCCTCAACAAGCACAGTTTCGCCCTCTACGTAGGCCGGTGCCTGGCCCCCACCCTGCGCCGGGGCGATGTGCTAGTGCTCGACAACCTGCCCGTGCACCACCTCGCGGGCCTGCGCGAGTGGCTGGCCAAGCGGGGCGTGGACGTGGTCTTTCTGCCCCCGTACTCCCCCGATTTTTCCCCCATCGAGCAGGCCTGGAGCAAGCTCAAAACCAAGCTGCGCACCTGCGCCGCCCGTTCCTACGAGGCCCTAAAAGAAGCCGTACGTGAGGCCATCGACTGGATTAGTAGTCAGGACGCCCAAAACTGGTTTGACCATTGTGGCTACCACACCAAACCTGCCCAAAAAGCGGTTTAAGCGTTTGCGAATTCGCTATAGGTCATAATGCATTGGAAAACTACTATTTAAAATAATTTTTCCTGTAAAGCAGCATTTAATATGGAATTTAATAGCAACATTGTATTAGTTATGAAATTATTAAAACCAAGACTGCCTTCGATTGTACTTAATTCATCTACTTTGCCTATTTCTAAAAGGGTTTGATTCGCATTATGGCCTTTGTGAGCCATTGTAGAATTACGAACAAGATTAAAGTTCTTGGAGTACTTCTTGTCAAGTACCTTACGCTCCTCGACCACTAAGGCTAAATTACTCAGAAGACCTAATCTTGATAATAAGAATGTATCACTTATCAAGTCTCGTAACTTTGAGCCAGTGAGAAATTTACTGTCTTGCAACAGCTCATAGCACAGCATTGCGAGTTGTCGAGCGAAGAGATTCCTGGATTTAGCGCTATACAAGTCTTGTTTTTTTGTTGGCATGATAAAAATAATTTTGAATATATATATATAAATCAGTCTTATAAATTAGCAAAAACAATCCAAGATTACAAAGCTCTGCGAATTTGTTTTTGATATTTATATCGATAGGAACGGACACTCCAATTATATTTTGAATATCGATGATTTGCTTCTGAAGGGCACTTAGTGCTGCTAAATTGCTTTCACCATAAGGTAATTCAATTCCTAAGCGGCGCTTAATACTAGATAATATTTCCATAAACACTAATTATTTACTTTTCAAGTACGCTAGTTAAAGCTATGCCCTTTAGGGCAAGACTTTAGTTGCTACTCACTTTTGCCGGTCTTGTTCAGGCAAGGCTGTTTAATTTTTGATTGTCAGTTAGTTATTGCTATTTGCTCAATGACCGACGCCAGCGTTTAGCCAGCAGAATTTTATTCTAAAGCGACCCACTTTCAGTGGCTTCTTTCAGTCGGCTTTAGCCGAAACCGCCGAATTCCATTCGCTTTCAAACCTATGGACTTACAGTCCATAGTCGTTTAGTTCAGCCTCACCAGCGTGGCCCCATAGCCAAACTTCTCCTTCTGGGCTTCTTCAAAGAACTTGATGTCCTTGTTGCGGCTCAATTGGCGGTGGATTTCCTTGCGCAGCACGCCATTGCCGGTGCCGTGGATGAAGATGATTTCGTGCATATTGGTGGCCAGGGCACGGCTCAGCGCATCCTCAAACGCATCGAGCTGGAGGCGCAGCATGGCCGTGTTGCTGAGGTCGGCGGCGCCTTCGGGGCGCAGGGCTTCGAGGTGCAGGTCGAACTCGTGGGGCGGGGCCACCAGGGCGGCGGTCGGCCGGGGGGGGGTAGGGGCCAGCACGGCCGGCGTGGGCGCGGGCTTGTCGCCGCCCAGCGCCTGCTGGAGCTTGGTGGCCTGCTGGCTATCGAGCACGGGCGGGGGGGTAGCGGCAGTTTCGAGGGCGGCTTCGGCCTGGGCAAGCTTTTCGGGGGTGAGGGCCGGGGCGGGGCGCTCATCGAGCTGAAACAAATACGCCTCCTTGCCAATGACCGGCGCGGGCCGGCGGCTGGTGTAAAACGTGGTAGCCTTGAACGACTGGCGCTTGGTGAGCAGGTCGTAGGCTACGTCGCTGTTCAGCTTAAAATTTAATAGCTGAAACACTACGGCGGGCCACTGCTCGAAGTCCTTGAGGTGCAGGTGGGCGAGCGGGGCGCTGGCGGCCTTGGCCTGGAGCTGGCCGGTGGCCAGGGCGCGGTACTTGCCCGCGCGCTCCTCGCCGTAGGTGAAGACCACCTCGGCTTCGGTGTTATTGAGCAGGTGCAGGGCCAGCAGCTCGGGGGCCTGGTGCACCAGCGCCAGGTAGAGGCCCTTGGCGGCGGGCGGCGGCGGGGTTGGTGCTTGGTGCTTAGTGCCTGATGCTTGGGCTTGGGCGGAGGGGGTAGGGCCGGCTTGGGGCTGGCCGGGGGGGGTAGGGGCGGGGCGCGGGGCTTTGGGCTGGCCGCCCTGGGGCTTGTTCTTTTTGCTGCCGGTGGCGGGGCGGGCAAATTCCGGCGCGGCGCGGCGGAAAGCCTGGCCTTCTTCGGCGGCCACGGGCACGAGCTCGCGCAGCAGCACCGGAATGGTGAAATCGTTGTCGATGGCCACTTCCACGAGCTCGCTGTCGAGCACGCGGGTGATGATTCCTTCTTCGGTGCCCGTGAGCAGGCGTACTCTATCTCCTACGTTCATAATCTACGGCTTTTGGCGAATCGTACAAAGTACGCGTCGCCGCCGGGAAAGGTCGCTGCGGCGGGTGGCGCGGGCACTGGCGGGGCCCTGAGCCGAGGGTAAAACCGGCCCTGGGAGAGCGCAAACGTTTGGGGTGGCTATCCGAAAAAAACGAGGAATTTCACCTAAAATGTGCTCGCAGTGGTGGTATCTTAGCCAAACACTCGCAGAAGCGCGACGCTCGCGCTCGCTTTCGCAGCTTTCCCCACCCATTTTATGAAAAAACCTCGACTCCACGGGCAGTGGCTACTGGCCTTGCTAGTGCTGCTGGGCTGGGCCTCGGCGGCCCAGGCGCAGGTCACGGCCAGCCCGGCCGCCTTCACGGCCGATACGCCCGTGACCCTCACCTACGATGCCACCCAGGGCAACGCGGCCCTCAACAACTTCACGGGCGACGTCTACATCTATACCGGCGTGGTCACGACCGGCCCCACCGACATCGGCTGGACCTACGTCAAGAGCCCCACCTTCGGCCAGGCCGACCCGGCGGCGAAGATGACGCGCAGCCCTACCAACCCCAATCTCTACACCATCACCTTCACGCCCCGCACGTTTTACGGGGTGCCGAGCGGCACGCCCATCTACCGGCTGGGCATGATTTTCAAGGATGCGGCCGGTGCCACGGTGGGCCGCACCACCGCTGGCGGCGACATTTTTGTGAACGTGGCGCAGAACTCCTTCAACCTGCGCTTTGCCAGCCCCAGCGGCGCGGTGCCCTACTACTTCCCGCTGAACACGGCCACCAGCGTGACCGTGGCGACCAACTCGGCGGCTACGATTACGCTGTTTCTCAATGGCGTGCAGGTGGCGCAGCAGGCCAACACGACCAGCCTGACCGCGCCCATTACGCTGACCTCAGCGGCGGCGGGCACGCTCACGGCCACGGCCACCGATGGCACCACTACGGCTACCATTCAGGCGGCGGTGCAGAGCTACCCGGCCGTGACGGTGGCCGCGCTGCCGGCCGGCGCCAACGTCGATGGCATTACCTACCTCAACGGCGGCACGTCGGCCATTCTCACCCTCACGGCCCCGCGCAAGCAGTTCGTGTACGTGGTGGGCGATTTCAACAACTGGCAGCCCACGGCGGCCGGCTTCATGAACCGCACCACCGCCAGCAGCCCCGCTGCGCTCAGCGACCCGGCCTCGGCGGCCGACGCGGCCAGCGCCCGCTGGTGGGTGCAGGTTGACGGCCTCACGCCCGGCACCGAGTATGCCTACCAGTTTTTGGTAGATGGCCAGCTGCGCGTGGCCGACTCGTACTGCGCCAAAATTCTGGACCCCGCCAATGACAAGGCCATTCCGGCCAGCACCTACCCCGGCCTGGTGGCCGCCTACCCCACCGGCAAGGCCACGGGCATCGTGTCGGTGCTGCAGCCCGGCAAAGCTGCCTACCCCTGGACGGCCACCAACTTCCAGCGCCCGACCCGCCCCAACATGGTGGTGTATGAGCTGCTGGTGCGCGACTTCGTGGCCGCCCACAATTACCAGACCCTGCGCGACACGCTCAACTATATTCAGCGCCTCGGGGCCAACGTGATTGAGCTGATGCCGATTAACGAGTTTGATAACAACGATAGCTGGGGCTATAACCCGAGCTTCTACTTCGCGCCCGACAAATACTACGGCACCCAGGACGCGCTGAAAGCCTTCATCGACGAGTGCCACCGCCGCGGCATCGCGGTGGTGCTGGATATGGTGCTCAACCATTCGACCGGCAACAGCCCGATGGTGCAGCTCTACGGCAATATTTCGAGCGGTCCCACGGCCGATAATCCCTGGTTCAATACCGTGGCCCCGCACCCGTACAGCGTTTATAACGACCTCAACCACGAGAGCCCCTACACCCGGCTCTTTACCAAGAACGTCATCAAGTTCTGGCTGCAGGAGTACCACGTCGATGGCTACCGCTTCGACCTGGCCGGCGGCTTTAGCCAGGTGCCCAAAACGACCGACAACTACGGCAACTACGACCAGTCGCGCGTCAACATCTGGGAAGATTATTACAACTACCAGATGAGCGTGGACAATACCTCCTACCCCATCCTGGAGCACTTTCCCAACGGCGTGAGCAGCACCAACCCCACCGACGAGGGCAAGGTGCTGAGCGACTACGGCCTGATGCTCTGGAGCAACCTGAACCCCAACTACACCCAGGCCGCGATGGGCTACAGCTCGGGCTGGGACCTGAGCTACGGCTACTACGGCGGCCAGGGGGGGAGGGGCTGGAGCGCGCCCAACGCCATCGGCTACATGGAAAGCCACGACGAGGAGCGGATGCAGTTTAAAAACACGGCCTATGGCAATGCCAGCGGCAGCTACAACGTGAAGGACCTGGCCACGGGCCTCAAGCGCGATGAGCTGGCGGCGACGCTCTTCTTTACCCAGCCCGGCCCGCGCCTGGTGTGGCAGTTTGGCGAAGTGGGCTATGATTACAGCATCAACACCTGCTCGGACGGCACCACCATTACCACCGACTGCCGCACCGCGGCCAAGCCCATTCGCTGGAACTACTACCAGGATGCCAACCGCCGCCACCTCTACGACACCTACCGCGCCCTCATTGCCCTAAAAAAGCAGCCGGTATTTACCGCGCCCACCGCCTACACCCAAAACCTGGGCGGCGCCGTGAAGACCATCAGCCTCACGAGTACGGACCTGAGCGTGGTGTCGTTTGGCAACTTCGATGTGGTGGCTAACACGGCTACCATCACCTTCCCGGCCACCGGCACCTGGTATAACTACCTCGACGGCACGCAGTTGAGCGTCGCGAACCCTGGCACGGTCCTCACGCTGCAGCCCGGCCAGTACGCCGTGTACACGAGCCGCAAGCTCACGGCCCCCACCGGCTCCACCCTGGCCACCAAGTCGCCGGAAACCGCCGTGTTCCAGCTCAGCGTGGCCCCCAACCCGGCCGCTGGCACCACCACCCTGGCCTACGCGCTGCCCACGGCGGCCACCACCACCATTGTGGTGCAAAACCTGCTGGGCCAGACCATCCGGCAGCTGCCTGCCGCCCGCCAGGCCGCCGGCCCGCAAACCCAGGCGCTGCCGCTGCAAGGCCTGGCCCCCGGCGTGTACCTGGTGCGCCTGCAAGCCGATGGCCAGACCCAGACGGCCCGCCTGCTGGTGCAGTAAATAAGTTGAAAAGAGGGGGGGTAGGAAATACGCGCCACGTTTTCCTACCCCTCCCCTCTGCGTGGTGAGCTGTTAGCTGGTTGAATTTTACCTTTCCTTTTGACTAATAGCTTATTGCAGACAAAAAAGCGTTGATTTGATTTCGCCTGCCTACCTCCTGAACCAGGCCGGGAGGTCGTCTCGGATTCACTTATTCGAAAAAAAACACTCGCAGCGGGAACCCTTTGAAAATAGTGTGAAAATAAGTTGACCTTTTCACTCATTTAACAGAATCTTTTTAATATATTTACCACGTAAAATGATGCTTGCCAAGCAGGTTAGGCGTCGCTTGTATTTCCACTTTATTTCCACTCATTTTTTCACCATCATGAAAAAAATCTTTACCCTTGCCGCAGCCGGTGTTTTAGCGGCTGCTTCTCTGAGCGCCCAGGCGCAAGTAACCGTTGACGGCGTGCTGAACACGGCCGAAATTGGCGGCACCGGCGGCTACGTGCTCATCGGTAAGTTTACGATGGCCCGCGGCTTCGGCAATGCTGGCCTGCTGAGCTTGTACGCGGCCACGACGGCCACTAAGGTTACCTTCTTTTTAGGCGGCACGGTGGAGCCTAACGGCAACACGGACCCCACGAAGAACCCGAACGGCAACGCGTTCCAGCTCTACTTCAAAACGCCGGCGGGCGCGGGAGTGCCGATGGGCACCGCCTTGCCCAAAGGAGCGGTAGGCACTTCTTTTGAAAATATGGGGGCCAAGATGGACATGCCCGTAAACCTGGCGCTGGCCATGCACAGCACGGCGTCGGTGCTGCCCGCCAACTCCACTTACGTATTGGAAGGGATTTCCTATACCAACGCTACTACCGCTACTACTGGCGTTATCGCCACCGGTGTTAAGGGCGACGGCACGGTAAGCACCGTTACCAGCGCGACCATTCCGGCGCTGGTAGGGGCACGGCTGGCCTATAAGAATACTACGAATAGCGGGGTAGACATGAACCCCGGCAACACTACCCCCAACACGGGTGCGAGCTACGGCGCGGCGGGTAGCTACGGCATGGAGGTGGAGATGGACCGCGCGGCTACCGGCCTGGTCGGCACGGCCGTGCTCCAGGTTTTCGCGCTTCAGAACAGTGGGGATGGCGGCTACCTCTCCAGCGATTACATCCCGCAAAATACTGGCCCGCTGCCTGCCGGTGGCACCTTCAGCGCCACCAACGGCAACCTGCAAGGCAATCCTGACTTCGCGCTGGTGCCCGGCACGCAGGCCGCCACCCTCAACCTGTCGGCCACGAGCGTGACCCTGGGCGCGAAGGCCGCCGCCGCCGCCGCCGTGGGCCTGAGCGTCTATCCCAACCCGGTGCAGGGCGCTTCCACCGTTACCTACCAAGTGACGGAGCGCGCTGCCAACGTCAACATCGTCCTCACCGACCTGCTGGGCCGCACGGTGCGCACCGTCGAAAGCGGCCTGAAGCCCGTGGGCACCCAGACTGCCGCCGTGGATGCCTCGGCCCTGGCCGCCGGCACCTACCTCATGCGCGTGCAGGTGGGCGACAACGTTTCGACCAGCAAGGTATCGGTATTGTAAACTGCCTGCTAAGTAGTTAACTAAAAATCCCCGCTGCGCAGGCAGCGGGGATTTTTTGCGTTTGGGCCCAATGAGGGGGGTAGGGATTTTCGGGGCCCTACCCTCTGCTTATAGCTTCACGAGGCGCTGAGTGCTGGTGTAGCCGTCGTGGCTGAGCCGCACCAGGTACACGCCGGCGGGCAGGCCGTTGAGGGTGCCCAGTGGGAGGCGGTGCGGGCCGGCCGGGGCACTGGGCAGCATAGCCAGCGGGCGCACCAGCTGCCCGGTGAGCGAATACAGGGCCACGGCCACCGCCGCCGGCTGGTCGAGCACGTAGCTGATGGTGAGGCTGCCCGTGGTGGGGTTGGGGTAGAGCTGCGGCGCAACCGCGGCCGCGCTGGCGGGGGTAGTGGCCAGGGCGGTGCCGGGCACCAGCTCCACCTCGTCGAGGCTACAATAGTTGCCGGCAGCCGCCACCGAGCGCAGGCCGATTTCGCACTGGCCATTGGCCACCACGATACCCGGTATCTGTATCTGCGTCCAGGTGCCCACGGTGGGCAGCGTCAGGCTCTGCGCGGCGGCCGCGCCGCTGGCCTGGGCGTAGAGCTGGCAGGTGGTCTGGCCGCCGCCGTTCTGCACCCAGGCGCGCAGGGTGTAGGTGCCATTAGGCAGGTTGCTGATAGTCTGGGAAGTAGTGACCTGGTAGGCCGTGGCCTTGTAGTGCGTGAGGCGAAACTGGCTGGCATGTCCGCCCGTTTCGGTGTAGTCAGCGTCGGCGTCGCCGGTGGCCGAAGCGGTGGCCCAGCCCAGCGGGTTCTGGGTAGCGGCCGAATACTCAAAGCCAGGGTTATACACCAGCGGGGGGGTAGGCGGGGGCAAAAAGCCATCCATGCCCACGGTGGCGTGGCCGTCGGTGCCCCAGGCACCCAGTGCGTAGCTCTGCCAGTTATAAGCCTCAGGCTCCCAGTATAATACACCCAGGCCCGCACTGTTGGGCACGGCCTGGGTTTTGGCGATGAGGTCGAAGAGAAACTCGCGCGTGGCGATGGGCAGGTAGGCGGGCATGCCGGCTTCCACCACCATCACCTGCTTGCCGGCGTAGCGGCTCACCAGGTCATTCATGTTGGCCTGCGTTTGGGCGGTGTAGGTGGGCCAGGTAGCCGCGTCGGGGTAGAGGGAAAGGCCCATCACGTCCCAGCGCGCGCCGGCCGCCTGCAAGCCGTCGAAAATGTAGCGAAATGTGCCGTTGCTGTAGCCGTTGGCGATGTGCATCACAACCTTGGTAGTTGGGCTCACCGCCTTAACGGCCGCGTAGCCCTGGTCCACGAATGCCGCGAAGTTGCCGAAGCCATTGACCGTGATGCGTCCTTCGGGCCACAGCATGCCGTCGTTGGTTTCGTTGCCCACCTGCACCCACTCGGGCGTGATGCCGTTGTTTTTGAGGGTAGTAAGTACCGCCGTCGTGTGGTCATACACGGCCTGCTTGAGCTGGTCCACGGTGTAGCTCTGCCAGGCGGCGGGCTTGGTCTGCTTGCCGGGGTCGGCAAAGCCATCGCTGTAGTGAAAGTCGATGAGCAGCCGGTAGCCCAGGGCCTGCGCGCGCTGGGCCTTGGCCAGCACGTTGGCGGGGCCGCAGTAGCCGCCGGGCGGGTTCACCCACACCCGTAGCCGAATGGCATTCAGCCCATAGTCACTCTTGAGCAGCCCAAACAGGTCCTGCTGCGCCCCGGCTTTGTTATAAAATTTGTAGTTGTTGGCCTCCATTTCCGTCACCCAGCTAATGTCGGCGCCCTTGGCGAAGGCCGTAGGGGTTTGGGCCGCCGCCGGCCGCCAAAAGGTACTAAGCGACAGTAGAACAATGAGTAAGCGAGTAGAAGTAGCCATCGGGAAGGGAGGGGTAGGGCCGCGCCACGGCGCGTTGCTACAAAAAAAAGGCAAGGGGCTGCGTAACAGCAGTAAATTAATCCAGCGCCACCAGCTCTGCTTACGCCCGCGGCGGCTCGGTGAGGCCGGTCGAGCGCCACGGGCAGCACCGAGCCGCGCCGACCCGGCCGGGCTATCCAAGAGGGGGTAGGAAAACCGGGGCCGGATGCCGGGCGCTCCCCGGCGCGGAATAACACGCAAAAAAGCCCGTCAGGCTGAGCCACGCTCAGCCTGACGGGCCGCTTATCACAAAAAAACCGGGGCCCTACCCCTCGTGAAAGCTCACCAGGTCGTCGATGGGCGAACGCACAATCTTGCCCACCTGCATGCCGTGGCCGTTGGCCACCTGCGTGAGCGCGTCGCGGAAATTATACGCTACCGACCCGATGCAATTAAAGCTCAGGTCCCGATAGCCAGGGTAGTGCACGACAATGTTTTGGAAGAATGCCTCGAACGCCTCCACCACAATCTGGCGGCAGTAGCTCACGTTGTTGTGGTCGTAGGCAAACTTGGCGAAGCTGGCCAGGAAGCGGTTGGGCAGCGGCTGGTTATAGAGCCGGTCGATGATATCGTTGCGGTTGCCGAGCTGATATTCCTGTTTCAGGGCTTCCTGCAAGCCGTCGGGCAGCAGGTTGCGCAGGTAGTCGCGCAGCAGGCGCTTGCCCAGAAACGAGCCGCTGCCCTCATCACCCAGAAAATAGCCCAGCGAATCCACGTTGTGCGTAATTTTCTCGCCATCATAGATGCACGAGTTGGTGCCCGTGCCCAGAATGGCCGCGAAGCCCGGCGCGTGGCCCAGCAAGGCGCGGGCAGCGGCCAGCAGGTCTTCGGTCACCTCCACCTTGTTGGCACCGGTAAAAACCTGGCGCATGGCGGCGGCAATCACCTCGGCCTTGGCCGGGCTCGACACGCCCGCGCCGTAGAAGTAGATTTCGCGGGCCTCGGCGCGGGGCAGCGTATCGGGCAGGTTTTTTTCGAGCGAAGCCACGATGAAGGCCGTGTCCACAAAGTCAGGATTGTAGCCTTCCGTGTTGAAATACACGCGCTGGCCCGTATCAAAAAGCTGGCACCAATTGGTTTTGGTCGAGCCACCGTCGGCAATGAGAATCATGGGCAATGAGGTAATGGGTAGTAGGTAATGGGTAATTCGTTCGTAAAGAAAGGGCCGGTTAATCGTTCTTGCTTCCAAGCGTGAGAAGCAGGCAGCTGCTTGTCTTTATAAGCAGCGCTGGCATTACCCATTGCCCCTTACTTAGTGCTAATTGCCGAAGGCAGCAGGTCAATCCAGCCGTCTTCGCTCACCACGATGGCCAGGCAGGGGTAAGGCGAGGAGCTGACGTAGCGCACGGCCGAATTGTAGCGCGCCCCGCGGCTGCTGTCGCCCTTTTCGGTGGCCTGCCCGTCCAAAATCACCCCAATGGCGTGGCACACCCCATCGGGCTCGATGAGCACCGCGCCGTCGATGCTGCTGGCCTGGCGCAGCACCGGGGCCGTCATGGGCCGGGGCACCACCCGGAAGCACTGGCGGCGCAGGCGCTCGGCCTCGGGCTTGGCCCCGGCCGTGATGCAGAGCATGGTGCCGTGGCTTTGGTTGGAGGCCTCCAGGGCTAGCTCCCAGAGGTAGTCCACGCCCGCATCGTCCACGGCCGGAAACACCTGCCGAATGGCGCGGGCAAAGTTGTCGGCCTGCACCTTGCCCTGGGGCAGGCGCGGCGTGTTGCTCACCACCCGCATGAGGGTGTGGCCAGCGTGGCGCAGCTCCCAGCCATAGTGGTTGGTGAAGTGCACCGTGGCCAGCGGTTCGTAGCGGGCATCGGTTTCGGCCACGGCGTGGCCCAGGCCAAACACGTGCGTTGCGTCCGACACCAGGCCCGTCGGGCCCTCCGTCAGCTCCAGCAGCTTGCGAATGGAGCGGTGGTCGCGCAGGGTCACGGGCGTTTCCAGGGTCAGGACCGGCACGATGGCCGCGTGCTGACGCCGCCCAATGAGCATGGTGCCGCGGCCCTCGTCGCCCTCGTGGCGCAGGGCGGCCACGCCCAGGCAGGCATCATACAGGCCGTGGGCATTGGCCGGCGAAATGCGCAGCATGAGGCGGCGGCCCGCCCCGCGCAGCACCTCGTTGTAGTCGCGGTCCAGCACCGGCTGCTCGTTGTCGGCGGTGTCGGCCTCGCGCAGGGCGCGGGTGCATTCGTGCAAAAACTCCAGCACCGCCGCGTGGGGCAGCGAGCTGGGCCGGTTGGGCCCCGGCTTGCCGGGTAGGGTGTAGTAAGAGTCATAAGTGTCGGCCGCCAGCTGCACCACCACCACCACCAGGTAACCATTGAGGCTGAGGGGGGTAGAGCAGAAGCAGCGCCGCTTTTCGCCGCGGCCTTCCACCAGCTCCCGCAGGGTTTGGTCGGTGGCGCGGCACACCAGCTCGTACCAGTGCTGCTTCTCCAGGCGGTCGTGGTCCTGCGGGTGCAGGTGATACACGCTGTCGCGCGGGCTCAGGTCGGCCGCCTCAAAAGAGCCGGCCAGCGTTTTGATGCCCCCAAAATCGGCCGGGCCGTAGCGCAGGCTGGTAGGCTCCACCACCACGCTCTCGGGGTCGTCTTCCTCGCGGCCCGACGCCAGGCCCAACAAAAAAACCTCGGGCCGCAGGTTGCGGTCGAGCAAATTAAAAATTCCTTCGGCAAACAACTGTGCCGAAACGCGAAACAAGCTTTGGTGTTCCCACATAGGGGTAGTCGGGGTGGGGGGCGATGGGGCGATGGCCGCCAGGGCCGGAAGGGCCGCCCGCGCAGGCGAAGCGGCACTGGCTTTTTGCGCATACGTAAAGTTTCGACAAATAGTAATGAGTGAGGCGTAAAGCCGCTCGTTTTTACGTAGCCAAGTCGTATCTTCGGGCAACCGCCCGGCCCAGCTCACCAGCGCCTCACTTTCTACCCGCCCATCCTATGCCTCTCGTTGACATACTTCTGATGGTGTTGGCGGGAATCTCGTTCATCCCCATCGTAACCGGCTACTGCGCCGCCTCGCGCGGGCGCTCGTTCTGGGTGTGGTTTGCCCTGGGCTGGCTCTTGCCCATCGTGTCGTTTCTGCTGCTCTTCGCCCTCATCGCCCGCGACGAGCTGGACCCCGGCCGCCGGCTGCTGCGCGAGGCCCGCCAGATTTTGAAAGAAGCGGAGGACAAGAAAGTGGAGCGTTTGTAAACAGGAATGGCTTATGCAGGCAACTATCTGATTGCAAAGGGTTGACATAAATAAGCTAAGCAGCATTACGCTGGCCGGCTTGAGCAAGTGGCCGGTTTGGGTAAGTATCCCTGTGCATGAGTAAGCAATACCTGGCCCAGGCCCGCCTGTTGCGGCAGCGCATTCCCATCGGGCTGCTAGAAGCATTGCAAATGCTGGCCGCTGTGGATGGCGACCTTAATCGAGCCGAGCAGCAGGCGCAAACGGCTTATAGCCAGCAAATTCAGGAAAAAACCGGAATAATTGCCGCCGTCGCGCTCGAAAAGCTTCACCGGCTGCACTACGATAGTGGCCGCGTGCTGGACGAAGTAGCGCGGGAGCAACACCGGGAAACGGAGCTCGTATTGCAGCGCTATGCGACCCGCAAAGCCGAGGCCCTGCCCCGCCTTTACGCAGCTATTGCCCATGCTACCCTCCTTGAGCGCGAGCAAGGCTGGCTGCTCCTGGGGCACTTCAGTGCTACCCTAAGCCCGCCGCAATACTGCGTAGTGGTATTGAGCGAATGGATTGAATACGCAGACTATGAAGGGTTTGATTATGCGCTATGCTTCTGGCCCGATGAGGTGGCCGGCGTAATAACCCAGCAGTTGAGGCTGCCCGAAGTGGCCAGCTACCTCTGGGTGGCCCGCCACCGCCAGGAGCATTTTTGGGCGTCCGTCAAAACCAATGACCAGCAGCAAGCTTTCCGGGCGGCATCCCTGCTGGCCAGGGACCCGGCGTTTCGGGCCGCCGAGCAGGGTTTTGACCAAAGTCGCCAATTGCTGCTCGAAACCCTCTATGACTACGTGCAAGAACGTGTGACAGAGTTTCCGTAGCTGCTATCGGGTCAGCTTTGGCTGGTCAAGTACCCACCCACGCCCGCCGCCACCCACGCGCCCATGCTGAAGCAGCCTTGCAGCAGGTAGCCGCCGGTGGGCGCTTCCCAATCCAGCATTTCGCCCGCCACGAAGGTGCCGGGGCGGCGGCGCAGCATCAGGTGCTCATCCACCTCCGAAAACGGCACCCCGCCCGCGCTCGAAATAGCCTCGGCCAGTGGCCGCAGGCCCGCCACCGGGATGGGCAGCGCCGTGAGGGCTTCCGCCAAATCCGGGGGGGTAGGGCCGGCCAGCTCGCGCAGCAGCGTGGGCACCGGGTTTTTGAGCCGGAGGGCTTCGGCCAGGAAGTGGGGTAGGGAGGTGCCGGGCCGCCGCCGCGCCAGCCGCGCCCGCAGCTCGGCGAGCGGCAGGTCGGGCTTCAGGTTCAGGTGCAGCAGGGGGGTAGGGCCGCCCGCCGCCAGCGCCGCCCGCAGGTGCGGCGTGAGGGCGTACACGGGCGTGCCCTCCAAGCCGTAGTCGGTCAGCAAAATTTCGCCCCACACGGTATGGCCGCCGCAGCTCAGGGCAATGTTTTTGAGCGGCGCGCGGCCCACTTTCTCCCGAAAAAAGGCTGACCACCCCACCTCGGCCCCGCAGTTGGCGGGCTGCCAGGGCCGGCACGGCACGCCTATTTCGTGTAAAAACTGGGTCCAATGCCCATCGGAGCCGGTTTGGGGCCAGCTCGCGCCGCCCAGCGCCAGCACCGTGGCCGCGGGCTCCAGGGTGAATTCCCGGCCGGTTTTTTCATCCAGAAACCGCAGGCCCGCTGCGCCCGCGAAACCCAGCCAGCGGTGGCGCACGTGGATTTCTACCCTCAGCCCGGCCAACCGGTGCAGCCAGGCGCGCAGCAGGTCGGCGGGCTTGTGCTGGCTTTCGGGAAACACGCGCCCGCTGCTGCCCACGAAGGTGCTGATGCCCAAATCGGCGGCCCAAGCGCGCAAATCAGCGGGTGAGAAATGCGCTAGTAGCTTCGCAAAAAAAGCCGCCGCCGCGCCGTAATGCACCGCAAAGGTCCCTACCCCCTCGCCATTGGTCAGGTTGAAGCCGCCGTGGCCGGCCACCAGAAACTTGCGCCCCACGGTGGCTTTCTGCTCAAAAACATGCACCCGGTGCCCGGCTTCGGCCAGGCGCTGGGCAGCCAGCAGTCCCGCCGGCCCGCCGCCGATGACGGCCACCAGCGGCGCGGAAATAGCTAACGGAACGAGAGGCTGGGGCATGTGCGGGAAACAAAATTAGGAAGCTGCTCAGGAAGTCGTGGGATGAACACGACGCTACAAGCGGCGCAAACCGGAAACGAAACTTTTTGCGCGGCTATTCAGTATTTAACCAAACGGTTAACTCTTCCCGCTATGCCCGACACGCCCAAGCTTTCGACCGAGCAGCTAATCCTGGAAGCCGCGCAAGCCGTGTTTCTGGAAAAGGGCCTGGCCGGGGCGCGGATGCAGGAAATCGCCGACCGCGCAGGCATCAACAAGGCGCTGCTGCACTACTATTTCCGCAGCAAGGAGAAGCTCTCCGAAACGGTGGTGCACCAGACGCTGGGGCTGCTGGTGCCGCGCCTGTGGCTGGTGCTGGAAGCCGAGGAGGAGCTATTCGAGAAAATTCGTCGGTTGGCGCACGAGTACGTGGAGTTTTTGCAGGAGCACCCGCTGCTGCCGTTGTTTATCGTGAACGAGCTGAACCGCAACCCGCGTTTTTTTGCCGGTTTAGTAGCGGGCGATGAGCCGGGCGGGCGGCTGGCCAGCTTCCGGCGGCAGGTGGAAGCTGCGGAGGCGCAGGGGCACATCCGGCCCGTCGGCACGACGCAGCTGCTGCTTAATATCGTGTCGATGCTGATATTTCCGTTTCTGGGCCGCCCGCTGTTTCAGGCGGTACTGGGGCTGTCGGCGGCCGAGATGCAGGCGGAGCTGGCCAAGCGGCAGCACGCGGTGGCCGAGTTTGTCATTCAGGCAATTACGCCCTGATATTTTTTTAATTCTTCCTTAACCAAATGGTTAACTTTTTTTCATCTTCCCCCTTTTCACCCATGAGCAAGCTACCTGATGCCCCGGTCGCGCTGGTGCCCGAAACCAACCCCATTCTGATTATAGGAGCCGGCCCCACCGGCCTCACCGCCGCGCTGGAACTGTCGCGGCTGGGCGTGCCAGTGCGCCTTATTGAGCAGCGCACGGAGCCGGCCACTACTTCGCGGGCGCTGGCCGTGCAAGCCCGCACGCTGGAGCTGCTGGCCCCGCGCGGCGTGGCCGCCCCCATGCTGGCGCTGGGCAATCGGGCCTGGGCCACCACTATTTACGACTCGGAAAAGCAGCTGGCGCAGGTGAATTTGCGTGATATTCCGAGCCGCTACAACTTTATTTTGCTGCTGGCGCAGTCCGAAACCGAGCGCCTCTTGCGCGAGCAGGTGGCGCGGCAGGGCGTGGCCGTGGAATGGGGCACCGAGCTTGTGGCGTTGGCCCAGACCGAAGCCGGCGTGCGGGCCGTGCTGCGCGGGCCGGGCGGGCAGCTGGAGGAGCTGGCCGCCGCCTACCTCATCAGCGCCGAGGGGGCGCACAGCCTGGTGCGCCACACGCTGGGGCTGGCCTTTCCGGGCACCTCCCTACCCCAGCATTACGCCCTGGCCGACCTGCACCTGGACAGCGACTTGCCCAATGATGAGCTGTCCATTTTTCTGGCGGAACACGGGCTACTGGCGGTTTTTCCGATGAGCAACCAGCGGTTTCGCCTCATTGCCACCGACCCCAACCCGGCCGGCGTGGCTCCGCCCACGCTGCCCGAATTACAGCGCCTCTACGATGCCGGGGCCTGCCGCCCGGCCCGCCTGCGCGATTTGGTGTGGAGTTCGCGCTTCTACATCAACAGCCGCATGGTAGAGCAACTGCGGGTGGGCCGGGTGCTGCTGGGCGGCGATGCGGCCCACCTGCACTCGCCGGCCGGCGGGCAGGGTATGAATACCGGCATTCAGGACATGCTAAATCTGGGCTGGAAGTTGGCCCTGGTCTGGCGCGGCCAGGCCCCGGCCACGCTGCTGGACACCTACGCGCAAGACCGGCTGCCCGTTATTCGGGGGGTAGTGAACACCACCGAGAAAGCCACTGATGCCCTCAACTCGACCAACCCGCTGGTGCATACGCTGCTCACCCACGCCTTGCCGCTGCTGCTCAGCTCCGACTTCGTGCAGCACAAAGGGGCGGCCGTGCTGAGCCAGGTGGCGGCCGACTACCGCGCCAGCGACTTATCCCAAACGCCCCACGCGGGCGGCCAGCTGCGCGGCGGCGACCGCCTTCCCGACCCCGACGTGCAGCCCGCCGCGGCCCCCGGTCCCGTGCCGCTCTCCTCGCTGCTCGACCCCTCGCGCCTCACGCTGCTGTGCGTCGGCCCCGAGCCGCTACCCGCCGCCTGGTTGGAACAGCTGCGACCCTGGCAGCCCCTGCTGGGCGTGCAAATTATCGCCGCCGCCGCCGGGGCTGCGGGGCCATTTACCGACGCTTTTGGCAGCGGCCCGGCGCTGGTGCTGGTGCGCCCCGATGCCTACGCCGCCGTGGTGGCGCGCCCCGATGCCAACGGCCGCGCCGCCGTGCTGGCGTGGCTGCAACGCTGGCTGCCGCGCCCGGCCGGCGCGTAGCCGCCCCCAAGCCGCCCACCCCGGTCCCGCGCAAAAGGGTGGGGTAGGGCCTGGGGCGGGCAGCACAAATACCGGCTGCCCGCCAACGCGGCCCGGTTTGGCCCGTACGTGTACGCCGCATGAGTTCCTATAGCATCCTGATTGGCCTGAGCCTGGCCGTAATTCTGTCCTACCTCTTCAACCTGGCCTCGCGGGCCACGCGGGTGCCGTCGGTGCTGCTGCTGCTGCTCACCGGCATCGGCCTGCGCCAATGGGCCGAATACCAGGGGGTGGACTTCCATATTCCCAAGACGCTGCTAGAAATATTCGGCATTATCGGCTTGATAATGATAGTGTTGGAGGGCGCGCTCGACCTGCGCCTGAGCCGCGACAAGGTGGCGCTCATCCGCAGCTCGTTCTTCGCGGCGGCGCTCATGCTGGTGGCGCAGGCCGCCGCCATCGGCGGGCTGCTGCACCTGTGGCTGGGGGCCAGCTGGCAAACCTGCCTGCTCAACGCCGTGCCGCTGGTGGTCATCAGCAGCGCCATCGCCATTCCGAGCGTGGCCAACCTCACGGGCGAGAAGCAGGAATTTATCGTGTATGAAAGCACGTTTTCCGATATCCTGGGCATTATGCTCTTCAATTTCGTGGACCAGGAGGACTTCTACCAGAGTCAGGGCCTGCTCACCTTTGGGCGGGGGGTAGTGCTGATTATCGTGGTGGCCATTGTGAGCACCGTGCTACTCAGCTTCCTGCTGGGCCGCCTGCGCGAGCACGTCAAGTTTTTCCTGCTGTTCGCGTTTCTGATTCTGATTTACAGCTTGGCCAAACAGCTGCACCTCTCGTCGTTGCTGCTGGTGCTGGCCTTTGGCCTGGCCGTGAACAATGCCGACCTGCTGCTGGGCTGGCTGCGCCTGCGCACCGGCTGGCGCGGCTTCACGGCCGAAGACTTGGCCCCCGACCTACATCAGCTCAAAAGCATCACGGCCGAGTCGGCCTTTCTCATCCGCACGTTCTTCTTCCTGCTCTTCGGCTATTCCATCACCCTGGCCAGCCTCATGAGCTGGCAGCTGCTGGGCCAGGGCCTGCTGATAGTGGGCGTGCTCACGGCCATTCGCTACGGCTACCTGCGCTTCATCGCCAAAACGGACCTCATGCCCGAGCTGTTCATCGCCCCCAAAGGCCTCATCACCGTGCTGCTTTTCTACAGCATTCCGGCCCAGCATCTGCTGGGCGACGTGAGCGAGAATATCCTGTTCGTGGTCATTCTCCTCACCAGTATTTTGATGATGATAGGCCTGATTGTCAGCCACCAGCGCCAAACCGAAGCCATCGAGTTCTGAGCAGGGGGTAGGGAATTGGCTGTGCGAGCTATGCACCTCCTTTAGTAGTTAGGGCTTACGCAAAAGACGTTTGTCATTGCGAGCAACGCGAAGCAATCGCACCAGAGCGACACCCACGCCAGTTCTGCATCCATCGTTCTGGTACGATTGTCGCGCTTCGCTCGCAATGACAAACGATTTGCGTAAGTCCTGTACTCAATAAACCACCGTGAGCGAGCCGCTGTAAGATTTGCCGCTGCTCAGGGTAATGACGTAGTAGTAGGTGCCAACTGGCACGGGCTGCCCGCCGGTAGTGCCATTCCACTCGCCGCCGCGCTGGTAGCCCGAGGCATCAAAAATTTTGCCTCCCCAGCGGTTATACACCAGCACGTGATTGGTCGAGTAAGCGCCGATGTTTTCAATCTGCCAGGTGTCATCGCGGCCGTCGCCGTTGGGGCTGAACGCGTTGGGAATGCGCAGGCGCGGCAGCACCGTCACCGTCACCGAGCTTTGGTCGGTGCAGTCGCCGACCTTGGCCGAGAGCGTGTAGGTCGTCGTGACCGTGGGGGCGGCCACGGGCCGCAGCGGGTTGCCAGCCCCGATAGTCAGGGTCTGGGCCGGCGTCCATTCCACCGGGTAGTTGCCGTTGGCCTGGCCTTCGAGCACCACCTGGTCGCCATCGGTAATAGTCTTGTCCGGCCCGGCCTTCACCGCCACGGGCGGGGTCACGCGCACGCGCACCCCGTTGGAAACCACCGTAACCGGCCCGCAAACCGTGAGCGCGCGCAAGGCTAGCGTCACGGTTTGCCCGTCGCGCAACGTGGTGCTGCTGAACGTCGGGCCCTGGGCACCGGCCACGGCCACGCCATCCACCTGCCATTGGTACTGCGGGCTGCTCCCCTGGTTGGTGGCCTGGTCGAGGTTGAAAGCCACCGCCGCGCCCACGCACACCGGCAGGGTAGTGGGCGTGCTGATGGTTGCGGTGGGAAGCGCTACCGGGGTCAGGCTCACTACCACCGTGGCCCCGGCCGGGCCGTTGGTGCAGCTGCCAGCCGTGGCGGTCAGCTCCACCCGCACCTGGTCGCCGTTGCCCAGCGTAGTGCTGGTGTAGGTGGGGCTAGTGGCTACCAGCGCGTTGTTGACAAACCAGCGGTAGGTAGGGGCCGCCCCGGCGTTGGTGGGCACCGGGCTGAACGTGAGCACCGTGCCGGCGCACTGGGTAGGCGGAGTGTCCAGGGCTACCCCCACCGTCAGCACTGGTTGCAGCCGCACCGCCACCGCGCTGGTCACGGCCGGGTCGCACCCGCCCGAGGCCACCCGCCGGTAATACGTGATGCCCGTCGCCGGGCCGGGCGCGTAGCTGGGGCTGGTAGCACCCCCGATGGCCGTCCAGGTCGCATTGTCGGGCGAGGACTCCCACTGGTACGTATAGGTGCCGTTGCCCCCGCTCGCGCCCGCCGTGCTGGTGAGCACGCCCGGCGCGGTGCCCGGACACACGGCCTGGTCGGCCCCAATGCTACCCGCCTGCACGGCCGGGTTCACGGTAACGGCCACCGTGGCGGTGGCGGAGCAGCCAGTGGGGCTGGTCGTGGTCAGGGTGTACGTCTGGGTAAGAGGCGCGCCGGTGGCATTGGGTAGCGAAACGGTAGGGTTGGCCACGCTGGCGCTGCTCAGGCCCGTGGCCGGGCTCCAGCTATAGGCAAGGCCGGCGGCCGGGACCGCGCCCAGCTGGGCCGAGCCGCCCGCGCACAGCGTGGCCGCCGCCCCGGCCAGGGCCGTTGGCAACGGGTTTACCGTGACGGCCACCGTGGCGGTGGCGGAGCAGCCGGTGGGGCTGGTCGTGGTCAGGGTGTACGTCTGGGTAAGAGGCGCGCCGGTGGCATTGGGTAGCGAAACGGTAGGGTTGGCCACGCTGGCGCTGCTCAGGCCCGTGGCCGGGCTCCAGCTATAGGCAAGGCCGGCGACCGGGACCGCGCCCAGCTGGGCCGAGCCGCCCGCGCACAGCGTGGCCGCCGCTCCGGCCAGGGCCGTTGGCAATGGCTTCACCGTAATCGTAGCCTGGAAGGTGCTGCTGCAGCCGGCCGCGTTGGGCACGTCCGCGAAGGTGTAGGTCGTCGTCTGGCTCGGGCTCAGCACAAAGGGGCCGGCCCCGGCCAGGGGGGTAGGGCCACCCGTCACGGTGTAGGGAGCCGTGCCGCTCGTCACCGTTAGCGTAGTGCTGGTGCCCTGGCAGATGGTGAGGTTGCCCGCCACTACCAGCGGCGGCACGGGCGCTACCAACACGGGCAGCGCGACCGAGTCAGTGGGGCAGCCATACTGGGTCAGGCCGCGGGCTACGAGCGTGCCGGTGCCGGCCGCCGTCCACTTCACCTGCACCGAATTGCCGGTGTTGCCCCCCACAAAAGTGCCCCCTACCACGCGCCAGCTGATTTTGGGCGCGGCGCCCCCGCTGGCTGAGTAGCTGTAGGGCGTGTTGAGGCTGCATACCTGGGAGTTGCCGCTGATGGCCTGGGGCCCGGCGGGCCGGGTCACGGTAATGTGCAGCACGTCGGCCACTGTTTTGCCGGCGCAGCCGATGTCTTTCACCGTCAGGGCCACGTCGTAGGGGGTAGCGCGGGCATCGCCGCAGCTCGCCACGAACACCAGCGTGCCCGTGATGGTGCCGTTGGTGCCTTTCACCATTGCCACGCCCGTGGGGTTGCCCGGTGCCACGGTGCCAGGGTCGCCGTCGAGCGCGGCGTTGTAGCCGCCGGGGCCATCGAGCAGCACGCTGTTCAGCGCCATCGTCAGGGGGTGCCCGTCGGCCTGGGTGGCCGTTATCGGAATGGTCAGCGTGCTGCCCGCTTCCATCGTGTAGCTGCGCGGCGTCACGGCAGGGGGCGGCAACACCGGAATTTTGGTCGGCGGGCACAACGCCACTACCAGCTGCAGGTCGCGCCGGGTAGTGCCAATGAGCACTTCCTGGCCGTTGAGCGTGCGGTACTCCTTCACGTCCACGGCCACCACATATTTGCGGCCCACTACGGTCGCGCCATACTTGGCCAGGCCCGTCGAAGGATTGAGCAGGGCAAAATTGCCCGCGCTCGTGCCAAACGGCGTGGCGGGCGCGTAGCCGGCCCCGGTGTTATACTGCGCCAGCAACGGCGGCGGGGTGAAGCTGGTAGTAGGCAGCACCGCCGTCATGGCGTAGGGCTGCCCAAAGGAGTACACCAGCCGGTCGCCATCGGCGTCCACGGCATTGTTGAGCAGGTAGGTGGTGTCGTTGGCGCACACGATGGCCACGGCCTCATCCGAAAACACGGGCGAGTGGTTGGGTAGCTGGGGGGGAGCCAGGGCGGTATAGAGCGTCAGCGCCTGGGTGCCGGGGTCGTAGAGGTTGGTGATGTCAACATTGCGGGCCCCGTCCGTAAACAGGGCGTAGTAGCCGGTAGTCGTCAGGGGCAGGTTCACTATCCCCACGAATTTCTGGAGCTGGTAGGGCTGCGACACGCCCGATATCGTGCAGCCAGGCGGAATAGTGGGCGAAATGCAGGCCGAGAGTGACGTTTGCGGAATGCTCATCATCCCCGTCTGGTTCGTAAACGTCGTCGTGTAGAGGTAGTTAGTGGTCGTCAGCGCCAGGCGTTTCCCGGTGCCCTGTTCATATATACCTACGCTGGCCGAAGGGCGCGGCGCGGTAATGCCAGGGCTGCCGCAGTTGTTGTAAATCATCACGGTCAGCTCGTAGCGCAGGGGAGCCCCCACCGGGCCATTGGCGTCGAGGTAGCGGTAGGTCATCTCGCCGCCCAGCAGGTGCGTTGCCCAGGCCGGGCCCGCTACCCCCAGCAGCAACCCCAGCAACACCAGGCCCGGCAGTAGCCCCAGGCGGCTCAGTAAATTTGAAAACATAGCAGAAAAAAGAAGGAGCAGTGATGGCAGGACCCTGGCCCCGGCAGCTACCCGCCCGGCAGGAGGCCGCGCGCCGGGGTTGCCCGGCTACCAGCCATCGCCGGGCCGGGGTGGACTATCGCGTGGAAATACAGGAAAGTGAAATGGCCCGGCCGCGGCGGCGACCAACGAGGCCCACGGCCAAGGGTCGGAATTTTTGGCCAAAATAGCTAAATACTGATTTATTAACGTGCCACGGTTAAAAAACGTTGTGCTCCAAAGATACTTACGCCCACCTGGCTTTCACCAAACTCTCATCGGGTAAAAGTCTATAAAAAAATGGCCTGGTGTAAATCTATTCCGCGCCGCCGTCGGCTCACGCCTGCCCTTCCTCAATCAGCTCGCGGCGGTAGCGGGCCAGAATGGCAGCTTTCACGATGAAGCCCAGGTAGTTGCCATTGTCGTCGCACACGGGTAGGGCGGTGCTGGCGGTGCGTTCCAGCAAGTCTAGGGCGTGTTCCACGCGGTCGGTGCCGAGGATGGTCATAGGCGGCGGCTGCATCAGCTCGCTCACTTTAATGGTGTTGTAGTGCTCTCCATCGAAGAGCGTGTCGCGCACCATGTCCAGCGTCACGATGCCGCGCAGCAGACCCGTGCGGCCCACCACCGGAAACACGTTGCGGTGCGCGTGCCGAAACACATCAACCAGCTCGCCGAGGGTAGTGCCGGGGCGCAGCGTCACAAAATCGGTGTCGAGGAGGCGGTGCAGGTCGAGGCGCGCGAGCAGGTCGCGGTCGCGGTCAGCATACACGTCCACGCCCTTCAGCATAAGCTTGCCCGTATACACCGAGTAGGGCTCGAAGTGCTTGGTAATGAGGTAAGAAAGGCTGGTCACGAACATCAGCGGCACGAACAACGCGTAGCCGCCCGTGATTTCGGCAATCAGAAAAATGGCCGTGAGTGGCGCGTGAATTACCCCCGCCAGCACGCCCGCCATGCCCAGCACCACGAAATGCACCTCGGGCACGGCCACCAGGCCCGTCATATTAAGGAGCCGCGCAAACAGAAACCCGCCCAGCGCCCCTGCCACCAGCGACGAGCCAAACATGCCGCCGTTGCCGCCCGCGCCCACCGTAATGCTGGTGGCTACCACCTTCATCAGCATCGTGAAAAAGACCAGCAGAATAAGCAGCCACACGTTGTTGTCGCCATACACCGAAAACAGGCTGCCGTCGGTCAGCTCCTGGGCGTGGCCGGCCAGCAGCTTTTCCACCACCGTGGTGTAGCCCTCGCCGTAGAGTGGCGGAAACAGGAAAATGAGCGTGCCCAGCGCCGTGCCGCCCAGCAGCACTTTTTGCCAGCGCAGCCCCGGCCAGCGCGCCCAAAAGTGGTCAAACCAGTTATATACCCGAATCATATACACCGACAGCAAAGCCATCAGCAGGCCCAGCACCAGGTAAAACGGCACCGTGTTCACCACCCACGAGTGGGTAATAAGCGCAAACGGCTGGCCCGCGTACAGCGCCTTCGACACCACCGTGGCCGTGGCCGACGAGATGAGCAGCGGAATAAAATACTGCGCCGGCAGCTCCAGCAAAATGCTTTCCACCGCAAACAGCACCCCCGCGATGGGCGCGTTGAAGATGGCCGCGATGCCCGCCGCCGCCCCGCAGCCGGTCAGCAGCCGCCGCCGCCGCCGGCCCGCCCGCAGCACCCGCGCCGCGTTGGAGCCAATGGCCGCGCCCGTCACCGAAATCGGGGCCTCCATGCCCGCCGAGCCCCCAAACGACACCGTGAGAAAGGCCGTAATGAGCTGCGAATACAGCTTGGAGCGCGGCACCAGCGCGTTTTCGCGGGCCGTATTATAGATGATGGCCCCAATGCCCCGGCCCAGGTTACCGTGCAGCAAGTATTTGGTTACCAGCACCGTGAGCGTAATACCGATGAGGGGGTAGAGCGAGAGCGCGAACACCCGGTTGGGCTCCGTCACGGCCGAGGCCAGGCGCTCCTGCTGCCAATGCACCGCCGTTTTGAGAGCCACCGCCGCCAGGCCCGCCAGCACGCCCACCAGCACCGCTAGCCACACCACATACACCCGCTCGCTCACGTGGCGCAAGCGCCACAATAAGAAGGGATTAAGCAAGCAATAGAGGAGCTTTTTCAATGTTTCTGGTTTCGGATTAAATCGTTTGTCATTGCGAGCGCAGCGAAGCAATCTTTCCTAATCGTTGAATTACTAACCCTAACAGAAAGGAAAGATTGCTTCGCTACGCTCGCAATGACAAACGATTTTAAATGGAAACTTACCGCGCGCAAATGCCGCGATACGGGCAATATTCGCACTTGGCCAGGTCGTCGGTTTTGCGGATGGGCTCGGCGGGGTCCAGCATGCGGCGCGCCAGGCGGCCCACCAGCTCGGCGCTGGCCCGCAGAAAGTCGGGCTCGCCGGTGCCTTCGGTGATGAAGTCGAGCGGCGCGCTCAGCAGGCCCTCGTCGATTTTGCGCAGCGACATAATGGCCGCCTCTGAACCGGGCGGCGCGGGGTTCAGCTCGTCGCTTTCCAGCATGAAGCGGTAGAGCCAGAGCTGCCGCACCTTGTCGGCCCCGCTGCTCGATTCGCTGAGCAGGCGCTCCACCGTTTCGGCGGGGGGTAGGGGCTTTTGGGTGCCGCGCAGGTTCAGCTCGCGGCGCTCCACGAGGCCCGTTTTGTAGTCCACCACCCGGCGGCGGCCGTCGGGCAGCGCGTCGATGCGGTCGGCCCGTCCAAACAGGCGCACCGCCAGCGGCGCGGCCTCGCCCGGCAGGTCGGCAAAAACGGTGGCCGCCATCGGCTTTTCCTGGCCCACAATGCGCAGCGGCAACACGCCCGGCTGCCCCGGCAGGCTCTCCAAGTACTTGCGAATGAGGCGCGTCGCCACCTGGCCCAGCACGTGATTAAGGCCATCATCGGGCCGGGCCTGGCGGTCGGCTTCCTCCTGGCGCAGCTGGCGCGTCACCTCGGCCGGCACCCGCTGGATAATGGCCGGCAGGTCGGCGGCCGTCAACTCGCGCTGCTCCAGCTCGAAGGGCTTGAGCAGCATTTCCAGCGCGTCGTGCACCACCGTGCCGAAGCCATCGGCCCCCAGCGCCTCCTCTACCTCCTCATTTTCCTGAAAGCGGGCCAGCCGCGAAAAGTAGAATTTGAGCGAGCAGGCCAGGTATTCGTTCAGCGCCGAGGGCGACAAGCCGCGCTCCAGCACGCCGCGCAGGCCGGCCAGCATGAGCGCGTCTTTGTGGAGGGTGAGGTCGCCGAGTAGTTCGCCCTCCGCGTTCACCTCACCCCCTAGCCCCCTCTCCCGTGGAGAGGGGGGACTAGTTTCTAGTTTTAGACTAGGGCTAGAGACTAGTCCCCCCTCTCCACGGGAGAGGGGGCTAGGGGGTGAGGTGCCCACCGGGGGCGTCACCACCTCAACCACCCGGTCTTCCAGCGTCAGCTGCGGATTCTGCGGGGCCAAATCAAACTCCAGCTGCCGCAAAAACCTGCTCCTTTCTCCCGTCCTTACCCCCTCGGCCCCCGGCAGCACGTGCACCAAATCGACGCGGCCGGCGCGCTGCAACAGCCGCCAGAAATTGTAGGCCGCCGTGGCCTCGCCGTCGGCGTAGGTGGGCAGCTTGAACTCAGCCAGCACGTCGTAGGGAAAGAGCGAGTTCTGGCGTTTAGGGGGGGGTAGGGCGTTCTCGTTGCAGCTCAGAATAATGACGTGGTCGAAGTCTAGCGCGCGGGTTTCGAGCAGGCCCATTATCTGCACCTGGGCCAGCGGCTCGCCCGCGAAGGGCAGCCGCGTGCCGCGCATCTGCTCATACAAAAACCGCCGGAACGAGCGCACGCTCAGGCGCTGCGCCCGGCAGTCGAAGGCCGAATCGAGCTGCCGCACCAGCGTGTAAAACAGGTATAAATATTCCGCCTCAATGGCCCCGTGCTCGTGCAAATACACCTGCTTAAGCAAGTCAACGAGCCCGTAGCAGGCCCGGATAATGTCGTCGCAATTGTTCCAGGGCTTGAATAATGCCTCGATGAGTGGATGGCCCAGGCCCAGCTTCAGCAGCGCGGGGGCGGGTAGCAGCACCAGGTGCCGCTGCACTATCTGGCGGCAGATGCCGTCCAGCAGGCCGTGAAACTGCGGCACCTCCGCCTGCGCATCCAGATACTGCTGGTAGCGGCGCAAAAACGGGTGCGCCAGCAGCTTGGTCACCGCCTGGTGGTGGTACTTGGGCACCCCAAAATCGGAGCCGTCCGCGCCCTCCCGAATGCCCGTCAGATGCACCTCAAACAGCAAATCGACCAGGTTAAACAGGGCCGTGCTCTGAAAGCTCAGGCCCATCGTCACGTTGAAGTCGGGCACCAGCTCGGCGGGGGGTAGGCCGTGCAGCACGGGCAGCAGCAGGGTTTCGTCGGGCAGCACCACGGCCACGGTGGCCTGGGGGTTCAGCCGGCGGGCCTCGGCCAGCAGCTGGCCGGCCAGCTTGCCTTGCATACTGGCGTTGGCCACGCCCAGCAGGCGTACGTGGTGGGGGCGCTCGCGCAGGTGCTCCTGCCGGGTGTAGGTGTCGCGGGGCAGGTCCCACTTCTGCCAGTAGCGGCGCAGGGCCTGCCCGGCGCGGTTGGGCGAGTCGGCATCGAGGTAAAACGGGTCGGCGTCGAAGCGCAGCTCGGCCCGCCCCACGCGGTGCAGGCGGTCAATAAACGTTTCCTCGGCCTGGCTGAGCCCGCCCAGGCCCACGAAGTAGTGGAGGGGGGGTAGGGGGCGCTTGGGGTCAGCCAGCTCGGCGCGCAGGTGCTGCACGGCGCGCCGGTAGGCCAGGCCGGGGTAGGCCAGGTGGTCCTTGTTGAGCAGCTTTTTGAAGCGCAGATACACCCGGTGCAGCTGCCCCCAAAAGCCGAAGTAGCGATCCAGCCCGGTGGTTTTCAGCTCGGGGTCGAGCTGCCAGCGCTCCAGCGCCTTGGCCTCGGCCAGGTAGGCAAACACGCCCTTGGTGTCGGTCAGGTTCTGGTCGAGGCTCGAAAAATCTTGCAGTAGCAGCCCGCCCCAGCCCACGAAGTGGTCGAAGCGCAGCTCGGGGTCGATTTCCTTGAAAATATCAAACAGCCGCAGCTGCAACGCAATCGGCTCCTCCACCTGCACGCCGGCGCGCTCCACCAGGTAGTCCTCCATCGCCGCGATGCGCGGCGCCCACAGCGCCTGGCCCAGTGGCGTGGCCAGGGCCAGCTCATTTTTGAGGTACACCACGGCCCGGCGCGTGGGCACAATCACCACCAGGTCGGCCAGGGCGTCGGCGTCGTAGGTGGCCAGCAGCTCGGCGGCCACTTCGGCCAAAAAGGAGGGGGTAGGGGCCAGGGCCGCGGCCAGCGGCGCGGCCAGAGTTGGGGAAGGCAACATGCTACCCAAAGGTACAACTTCCGCAACCCCGGCCCGGCCAGCCGCTTTGCTGGCCCGCTGGCCCGCCGTTTTACCCCGGCGATTGGCCGCTCCTTCGTCCACAGCGCCAAGGCTTAAGCTCCGCTAGCAGAAGTACTCATTCACATGGTGCAACTTTTTAATCGCCGATTGAGTCTGACCTTTGAATTATTCTACTTTGCGTCCCCTCGCAAAGCCTGCTCTTCTACTACCTCCGCTCACTACTTATTCAGCTATTGCAAAATGAATTATCAACCCGCTAAGGGCACCACCGAAGGTGTGCCCGAGCTGCTCGTGCTGGGCAGTGGGTGCACGAAGTGTTGGGCTGCGGGCTATTGCGCCGTTTTTTCGCCCACTAGCCCCACGCCGCCGCCCGCCTGCCCGCTGCTGCTGCCCGCCCCCCGCCCGCCCGCTCCCAACCCCAAAGGGGTCCGCGACTAAATCTTTTGCCGTTTCGAATAACTCCCGCTTTCGCGCTATTTCGTAACCTACTTGTTGCAACGGCCGCTACGAGGCCGGTGAGCTGCCATTGGGTGGCTCACCGGCCTTTTTTGTGGGGGTAGGCGGCCGCATCCGGTAACTTCACGGCCCTAACCGGTTTACCGCACATGTCCCACACGTTCCGCGCCGCCCGCCTGCTCCTGGCATTTCTACTTGTTAACTGTTCCTGGATACTCGTCAAGGCTCAGGCACCCAAAACCTACTCTTCTTCAGAAATTCTGCAAGGGTTGAAAAAACTCGACGTGCTAGGCTCGGTGATGTACATCGCCGCCCACCCCGACGATGAGAACACCCGCCTGCTGGCCTACCTGGCCAACGGCCGCCACCTCGAAACGAGTTACCTCAGCCTCACCCGCGGCGACGGCGGCCAAAACCTCATCGGCCCCGAACTGCGCGAGCAGCTCGGCGTTATCCGCACCCAGGAACTGCTGGCGGCCCGCCGCCTCGACGGGGCGCACCAGTTTTTTACCCGCGCCAACGACTTCGGCTTCAGCAAAACGTCGGCCGAGGCGCTCAGCATCTGGGACCACGAGCAGGTGCTTTCGGATGTGGTGTGGGTTATCCGCCAGCAGCGGCCCGACGTGCTCATCACCCGCTTCCCGCCCGATGCCCGCGCCGGCCACGGCCACCACCAGGCCAGCGCCATCCTGGCCGCCGAAGCCTTCGACGCCGCCGGCGACCCCAAGCGCTTCCCCGAGCAGCTGAAATTTGTGCAGGCCTGGCAGCCCAAGCGCCTCTACTGGAACACCGGCAGCTTCTTCGTGAAGCCCGGCGAAAATATGGACGGCTACCTCAAGCTCGACGCCGGCGGCTACAACCCGCTGCTAGGGCAGAGCTACGGCGAAATCGCGGCCCACTCGCGCTCGCAGCACCGCAGCCAGGGCTTCGGCTCGGCCGCCCAGCGCGGCGAGGCCATCGAGTACTTCCAGTTCGTAAAAGGCACGCCCGCCAAAACCGATTTATTCGAAGGCATCGACCAAACCTGGAACCGCGTGCCCGGCGGCGCGGGGGTAGGGAAATTGGTGGGGGAAGTGATTAAGAAATATGACGCGGCGAATCCGAGCGCGAGCGTGGCGGGGTTGCTGGGGGTGAAAAATGCTCTTGAAAAGTTACTCTCCGCCGCTTATGGGAAAGATGCTGGCCTGCCAATCAATAAGCCTAAAGCCGATAAGGAGTTTTGGCTATCAGAGAAGGATGATGAGTTAGAGGTATTAATAAACGCAGCACTGGGGCTTTATGTGGAAGCAACAACCAGCGTTGCAACAGTGGCGGCAGGGCAGCCTATCGAAGTGACTTATGAAGTGATAAATCGTTCGGGTATAGCTGGTCAATTGAAGAATATTGAAAGCTCTCCTAAAGCCATTGGTGGGGACACAATTTTTCGCACACCTCTCGAACTAAGTAAAACCTTGCGCATAACCAAGCGCCAGCTTATCCCGCTTTTTGTGCAGGAAACTCAGCCTTACTGGTTGCGTGAGAAAGGAACGATTGGGATGTACACTGTTCCAGAAAAATCTCCCATAGGTGTTCATTCACAGTCGGAGAGTATCGTGAGGTCATACACCCGCGCAGAATACAAGACATTTAGACAATCACTAGAAGTTAAACCTAATGACTTTCTAGAGCTTCAATTCTTAATTGGTTTGCCTCAAAATCCGATACCAATCGAAGCGTATTTAGGGTTGAGTTTTGAAGAGAATAAGTATTACGTGAGGCTGCGTGTCCCCGTCCAATACAAGCACACCGACCCCACCCTCGGCGAGCTATACCAGCCGCTGGTGGTGGTGCCGCCGGTGCTGGTGAATATTCCCGCCGCCCGCGCCTACGTCTTTGCCGACCAGCAGCCGAAGGCCGTGCCCGTGACGCTGCGGGCGGGGGCGGCCGGCGTAGCAGGCGCGTTGGCCTTGCAGGTGCCCGCCGGCTGGCAGGCCGAGCCGGCCGCGGTGCCCTTCGATTTAAAGAATAAGGACGAGGAGCAGACCATCACCTTCACGCTGCGCCCGCTGGCCGGCGCGGCCGAGGGCAAAACGGAGCTGCACGCCGTGGCCACCGTGGGCGGCGTGGCGTATAGCCGCGGCATCCACCAGATTGCCTACCCCCACATTCCGACCCAGACGCTGTTTCCCGAGGCCACGGCCCCGCTGGTGCGCCTGCACGTGGCGCGCGGCCACACCCAAACCATCGGCTACCTGATGGGGGCCGGCGACGAGATGCCCGAGGCCCTGCGCCAGCTCGGCTACACCGTGACCCTGCTCGACCCCGCCACCGACCTCACCCCCGAGCGCCTGGCGAAGTATGACGCCGTAGTGCTCGGCGTGCGCGCCTACAACGTGCTCGACCGCCTCAAAACCCAGCAGCCCGCCCTGCTCCAATACGTCGAAAACGGCGGCACCATGCTGGTGCAATACGTGGTGAACCGCGGTGTGGTGCTGCCCCAAATAGGTCCCTACCCCCTCACGCTCTCCAGCAACCGCATCACCGTCGAAAACACGCCCGTTACCTTCCTCAAGCCCACGGTGCCCGTCCTCACCGAGCCCAACAAGCTCACCCCGCAGGACTTCGACCAGGGCTGGGTGCAGGAGCAGGGCCTCTACTACCCCTCCAGCTGGGACGCACACTACCAGCCCGTTATCGCCAGCCACGACCCCGGCGAGGCCGACCAGCAGAGCGCCATCCTGGTGGCGCCCTACGGCAAGGGTCGCTACATCTACACCGGCCTGTCGCTGTTCAGGGAGCTGCCGGCCGGCGTGCCCGGCGCGTTCCGCATCTTGGCTAATCTGGTAGAGTCGAACGGGAAGTAGGGGCTGGATTAGACGGTTACCTTTGCCAGCAATATGCGCGAGTTTGTTACCTACGTAGATGCTAAAGGCCATGATGTTATCGCTGGCTTTATGGCGGACCTATCCGCCCCGGAGGTTGCTAAGCTGCTAACTATGCTCGAAGCGCTGACGCAAGTGGACGAGTTGCGAATGCCTTATTTCAAATCGTTTCGAGGCTTTACGGTGACGCTGGGCGAGTTGCGGATTGGCGCGTTTCGTATCTTCGCTCACCGGCTCGACGCGCTGCCCGGCCAGGAACGCTGGCTGCTCGTGCATATGTTTCGGAAGAAGTCGGAGCGCACGCCGCACCGCGAAATTGACCTTGCCATCAAACGCATTATCGCCTACCGCTATGAGCACGACTAAAAAAGCCAACGCCCCCGGCCTTACCCTGGTTCAACTCAAAGAAAAGCTTTTGGCCGAAGGCAAGGTCACAGAAACCGACCTAACCAAAGCGCGCCAGGCACTAGCCGCCGACCCCACCTGGCAGGCTTTCGTTGCTAATCAGCCCCAATCCCAATCTTAAAGCCGTCTTTTTGATGGTTTGACTTTTAACTTGCCAGCCGTTTGCTTTTTCAAAAGTAAACGGCTGGCTTCTTTATTAAGAAAAGCCCTCCCTAAAAAGCTCCGCTCCGCCGTGGCTCCCCCTCTCCCGAAGGGGAGGGGGCCGGGGGTGGGGTGAACGCGGAGGGCGACCCCCACATGCTCACAGTAGAAAAAATCGGCGGCACTTCCATGACCGCCTTCGCCGATGTTCTCCAGAACATCATCTTCCACCACCGCCAGGGCGAAGAATTATACAACCGCATCTTCGTCGTTTCGGCCTACGCCAACGTCACCAACTGGCTGCTGGAGAACAAGAAAACCGGCGCGCCCGGCGTGTACCACCGCATCACGCAGCACCAGGAGTTTCGGATGGCGCTGCAAGGAGTGGCCGACCAGCTCAAGGAGCTGAATAAAAACTACGCCCCGCTGGGCCTCGACCTGGCCGCAGCCGACGCCTTCATTCAGCAGCGCATCGACCAAGCGCAGGCTTACCTGGCCAGCCTCACCAACGTGCTGGCCTCGGGCTACGTCAACGGCCCCAATATCCTGCAGGCGGCCCGCGAAATCCTGGCCAGCATCGGCGAGGCGCACTCGGCCTTCAACGCGGTCAACATCCTGCAAAACCGGGGGGTAGGGGCCACGCTCGTGGACCTCAGCGGCTTCGACGATGCCCGGCCGCTCACCATCGACGAGCGCATCCGGGATGCCTTCGCCCACATCGATTTTGCCCAAACCATCTGCATTGCCACCGGCTACTGCAAGGGTACCGAGGGCATTATGCGCGAGTTCGACCGTGGCTATTCGGAGGTGACGTTCAGCAAGATAGCCGTGGCCGTGAAGCCGCAGGAGGCCATTATTCACAAGGAATATCACCTCTGCTCAGCCGACCCCATGCTGGTGGGCGTGGACCAGTGCCACCCGGTGGGCTTTACCAACTACGACGTGGCCGACCAGCTCGCCGACGTGGGCATGGAGGCCATTCACCCCAAAGCCTCGAAGCCGCTGGAAATCAACGCCATCGACCTGCGCATCAAAAATACTTTCGAACCCGACCACCCCGGCACCCTCATCACCCGCGACTACGTGGCCGCCAACAAGCACGTCGAAGTCATCACCGGCACCGATAAAGTGGTGATAATCGACATCTACGACCCGCTGATGGTGGGCGCGGCCGGCTTCGACCTGCAGCTCATGCAGGCGTTTTTTGACCTCGGCGTGAGCTATATTTTCAAAGCCACCAGCGCCAACAGCATCTCGCTGGTTATCTGGCAAAAAGACCTCAAATCCGAATTGGTACCCACGCTCGAAGCCCGGTACGAGAAAGTGACCGTGGAGCAGGCGTGCATGGTGTGCCTCATCGGCTCCAACATCGACCAGCCCGGCCTGCTGGCCCGTGCCGCCGGCGCGCTGGCCGAGGCGGGCGTCAACATTCGCAGCGCGGGCTTCGCGCTGCGCAAGGTGAATATTCAGTTTATCCTGGCTCGCGAGGATTACAAAAGTGCCATCGTCGCGTTGAATAAGGCGCTGGGATAAAAGGGTAGGGTAAGCTTTAGCTTGCCCGGCGAGTACCTGCGGAGTACTTCCGGCAAGCTAAAGCTTACCCTACATTCATTCACGGCAAGCTAAAGCTTACCCCACACTCCCTTACTTCCTACCCCCCTTCTTGGCTTCGGCAATCAGCTCCTCGTCCATTTTCACGTAGTCGCCGTTGGGTGGCAGGGCCTCCAGGGCGAGCTTTTTGGAGCGCTCGGCGGCGGCGATGGCCCCGCGGTAGTCCTTCATTTTGAGGCGGATTTTGGCCTCCGTGTTCACGTTCCAGTACTTGGGCTGGGTAGCGTTGGCCTTTTCCATCCAGGCCAGGGCCTGCTTCGGGTCCTTGTTATTATCATTGTAGTACACGGCGGCCCCGGCCAGGTCATTGGCCGACGGGTTGGCGTTTTTAACCACCTTCTCGTCAATCTGGGCCATCACTTTGCTATCGACATCGCTGGTGATTTTGAACTTGATGGCCGTGTTTTCCCACTCCATCACCACGTTGGTAGTGGCCGGCGTCAGGTCCGCGAAATTGATGGTAAACGTCTCGACCTTGGCCGGCAGCTGGTAGGGCTTGATGGTGAAGCGCGCCACGTCCTGGTCGTCTTTGAAGCCGTCCACGTCGGCTCCCTGCTTGAGGCTTTTGTTGAGCACCACGGTCCACTCGTTGGCCTGCGGCACGGTGTACATCCCATACTCGCCGGCCGGAATCTTCTGACCCTCAATGGTTACCTCATCCGAAAACTTGATGCTCGTGGTGGCGTTGGCCCCCGTGCGCCAGCGCTTGCCGTTGGGCACCACCGAGTTGTCGGCCCCAAAAATGGCCCGGCCCTTGATACTGGGCCGCGAGTAGGTGATGGTGACGTCGGTGAGGCCCACGCGCTGCATCACCGTGGCTTTGGGGCTGGGCTGGGGGGTAGTAATCTGGGCGTGGGCGGCCGGCGCGGCCAGCAGCGTAGTGGCGAGCACTACGGTAGCACCGAGGTGCGTGGCAAAATTTTTCATAAGGCGCAAAAAAAACAGGGCAGCAACTGCTTGCCGCCCCAAAAGTAACAAAGCCCGCCGGGAGGGGCGGGCTTTGGTCAGTTTCACCTGCGCGGCTAGCCTATTTTTTCGAAGCCGCAGTAGCTGTGCAGCACCGCTGGCAGCCGAATACCGGCGGGCGACTGGTTATTTTCGAGCAGCGCGGCCACGATGCGGGGTAGGGCCAGGGCTGAGCCATTTAGCGTGTGCAACAGCTGCGTTTTGCCGCCTTCGGCCCGGTAGCGGCACTTGAGGCGGTTGGCCTGGAAAGTCTCAAAATTGGACACGGAGGAGACTTCCAGCCAGCGGCCCTGGGCGGCGCTCCACACTTCGAGGTCGTAGGTGAGGGCCGAGGTAAAGCCCATGTCGCCGCCGCAGAGGCGCAATACGCGGTACGGCAGCTCCAGCTTTTGGAGCAGGCGCTCGACGTGCGCCACCATCGTTTCGTGCGCGGCGTAGGACTCTTCGGGCCGCGTGATTTGCACAATCTCCACTTTATCAAACTGATGCAGGCGGTTCAGGCCGCGCACGTCGGCCCCCCACGAGCCCGCCTCGCGCCGGAAGCAGGGCGTGTAGCCGGTGTTGCGCACGGGCAGCTTCTCGACCGGAATAATCTCGTCGCGGTACAGATTGGTAATCGGCACTTCCGACGTGGGAATGAGGTAGAGGTTATCGGCCGCGTCGTGGTACATCTGGCCCTCCTTGTCGGGCAGCTGGCCGGTGCCGTAGCCGCTGGCCTCGTTCACCAAAATGGGCGGCTGTATCTCCGTATAGCCCGCGTCGCGGGCCTCGTCGAGAAAGAAGTTGACCAGCGCCCGCTGCAAGCGCGCGCCCTGGCCCTTATACACCGGAAAGCCCGCGCCCGTTATTTTGATGCCCAGCTCAAAATCAATGATATCGTACTTCTTAATCAGGTCCCAGTGGGGTAGGGAGCCGGCGGGCAGCGCGGGTTTGGTGCCGCCTTCGCGCACCAGCTCGTTGTCGTCGGCCGAGCGGCCGGCGGGCACGCTCTCGTGCGGGATGTTGGGGATTTTATAGAGCAGCTCGGTTTGCCCTTTTTCCACGGCCGTCAGCTCATCGGAGTGGGCGCGAATCTGGGTTTTAAGCTCGGCAGTGCGGGTTTTGAGGGCGTCGGCCCCGGCGCGGTCGCCGCTTTTCATTAGGCCGCCAATCTGGCGGGCCAGCTCATTAGCCTCGGCCTGGGCCGCGTCGTGCTGGGTTTGCAGGGCGCGCCGGCGCTGGTCGAGGTCCAGAATCGCCTGCACGTCGGCCTCGGCCGTTTGGTAATTGCGTTTGGCAAGGCCGGCCAACACGTGGGCGGTTTGCTCTCTAAGAACGGAAAGTTGCAGCATAATGAGGCAAAGGTAGTTTTTTAAGAAAGAAGCGGGCCGATATCCCGCAGGGAAGCTCCCACTACGCTGCCGACGTGGCCGCTCCCGGAAAAAGCACGTTCAAGCCCCACGGCTTTCCGCTCGTCTTGTTTCGACTTTCAAACAACCAAAATGCGACTTACGCAGCCTCACCTGCTCCTGGCGCTGTGCGCCCTGTGCGGTGCCAATCTGGCCCCGGCTATGCCCATCCAAGTCCCTACCCCCCTCGGCAGCGCGGAAACGGCCGCGGACCAGCCGGGCGCGATGGTGCTGCTCAACGCCAACGATATCAGCAACTTACGCCGTACTAAAGAAGCCTACGCCGCGCTCATCCGGGCGGGCACGGCGCAGCTGGCTTACGTGCCCCAGCCCGTGGCGGTGCTGGCCCCCGACCCGCACTACACGGCCGATGGCGTCAACGAAAGTGGCAACACGGCCAAGCAATTGGCCGCCGATGCCCAGGTGGCGTACCGGGCCGGGCTGTGCTACCTGCTCACCACCGACCCGCGCTTTGCCGCCACCGCCCAGCGCATTCTGGATGCCTGGGCCGGAACGCTCCGGCAAGTAGGTATGCCGCAGGGCAAGGCCGATGTGAATTTCAACCTGCCCTATATGATTATGGCGGCCAGCTGGGTGCGGGGGGTAGGCGGCTGGAACAGCGCGTCGTTTGACCAGTTTCTGCGCACTACGGTGCTGCCCGTGTCGCAAGCTGCCAACCCGCGCAACCACGGCCTCTGGGGCGTGCTGCTGGATGCCAGCGCCGCCGCCTACCTGGGCGATGCCCCGCGGCTGCGCGCGGCAAGCGCGCGCTGGCAGCAACTACTGCGCGGCGAAGTGGCCGCCGATGGCACTCTGCCGGAGGAAATGCAGCGCAGCGGCACCAGCAACTGGCGCGGCGGCCCCGACAAAGGTTTCAAGGGTCTGGCCTACACGCACTACGCGCTGCTGCCGGCCAGCCTGGCCGCCAAAAT
This sequence comes from Hymenobacter psoromatis, assembly GCA_001596155.1. Lineage (NCBI taxonomy): Bacteria > Pseudomonadati > Bacteroidota > Cytophagia > Cytophagales > Hymenobacteraceae > Hymenobacter > Hymenobacter psoromatis. Next base: position 4,677,033 of record CP014771.1, read on the forward strand.
TTTTGCCGACCAGGGGCAGCCCGTGTGGCGCACCCGCGGCGGGCTGCTGCTGCAAGCCGCCTTCGCGCGGGCGGCCGCCTGGACCCTGCACCCCGACACGTTTCCGTACTTTGCCAGCAACGGCGGCCACCTGGAGGGCGTGCGCAATGCCGCTTATTTTGCCCTGCTGCTGCATTATTACCCGAATCAGGATGCCGAAGCCGTGCTCCGGCAGGGCAACGTGGGCATGAACGGCTTTCAGCTGCTGGAGCTGTTTGGCCCGCCGCCCGCCGGCCAGTAGCGCCCCGGTTGCCACGCACTGAATTTTTCGAACCCGTTGGCCGTTTGCTCGTAATGGCTTAATATTGCAGCAGCAAGCCGACCCACGGGGCCGGCGGGGCTAGCCTACTAGGCCGGCCCGCTGCGTGGCCGGCTCAATCAGGTTGCTTTTGGTGGAGCTGCCGGCTACCCTTCTCACACCTCACTCATTTCCTGTTTGTTGCCCCCTGCCTGGCTGGTTAAGTGGCGCGTTGGCGCTTCGTGTTGTTGGTTTCCGACCCCCGCGGCCGGCCTGGCCCCGCGCGGCCGGGCAGCTGGGTCCCCCAGGCTGTCCCACGAGCCGGCTCCGTTCTGATTTCCCCTCCCTCCCTAGTATATGTATACCCTTAATGAGCTGAAGGACCGGCTGTTGTCTGAGCTGAAAGAAGTTGCTGAGCAGCTGAACGTTGGTAACTTTAAGCGCCTCAGCAAGCAGGATTTGATTTATAAAATCCTCGACCATCAGGCGTCGCTGCCCACCGGCCAGCTGCCCGATAAAAAGCCTACCCCCCCTCCGGCGGCCGAAGCGCCCGCGCCGGCCAGTGCGGCCCCCGCTGAAGCCGAAGCGGCCCCCGCGCGCGGCAGTCGGGGCGGTGCCGGCCGCCGGCGCTCTTCCGCCGATGAAACGCCCGGCGAATTGCCATTTTCCGATGTGGCGGCCCCCGCCCCAGTAGTGGCTAAGCCCGCCGAAACCGCTGAGCCAGCGGCAGTTGTGACCGAAGAAACCTCGCAGCCTACCCGCCTCGAAAAGGTAGAAGCCGATGAAGAGGCCGTGGCCAACGTGTCGGTGCAAGCCGAAGAAGCCACGGTGCCACCCACCGAAACCAACCCCACCGCCGAAACGCACTCGGCCGACGAGAACTCCCCGCCCCGCCGCGAGCGGCGCGAGCGCGTGGACCGCGCCGGCCGGCCGCTGCCCCGCCGTGAGCCCGGCCAGCCCGTGGCCGCTGCCGGTGGGTCGGCTCCCGTAGCTTCTTCCGACACGGCGCAGCCTGAGCCAGAAGCAGTTGCCGACACCTACGCCGACCGCCGCGAAACCCGCGAACAGCGCTTCGAGCGCGAAAACCGGGACGGCCGCGACAGCCGCGACCCGCGGGACAACGCCCCGCGCCTGGGCCGCAACGACCAGCCCCGCAATGAGTTTCGCGAAAACCGGGAGCCGCGCGAGAACCGCGACAACAACGGCCAGCCCCGCCAACCTAACGGGGTAGGGGCCACCGACCAGCCCCGCCTCAGCCGCGAGGAGCGCTATGCCCAGCGCGAAGCCCAGCGCCAGCAGCGCCGCGAGGAGCGCCAGCGTACCGGTGCCGATGGCCAGCCCGTAGCAGTTGAGCAACCCGCAGGCAGCCAGCAAAATGCGAGCGGCCAGCCGCAACAGGAGCGCCGCGACGATGGCCCGCGCCAGCCGCAGCCGGAGCGCCGCGACGACGGCCAGCGCCAGCCGCAGCAAGCGCCGCGCCCGGCCCGCGCCCCGGAGCTTGACCTCGTGGTGCCCGGCTCGGGCACGATGGAGCTGATGGCCGACGGCGGCTACGGCTTCCTGCGTTCGCCTTATTATAACTACCTGTCCTCGCCCGACGACATCTACGTGTCGCCGCAGCAGGTGCGGCAGTTTGGCCTCAAGGCTGGCGACACGGTGAGCTGCACCATGCGCCCGCCCCGCGAAAATGAGAAGTATTTCGCCTTGGTGAACGTGGAAAACATCAACGGCCGCACGGTGGAGGAAGTACGCGACCGCGTGCCGTTCAGTCACTTAACGCCGCTTTTTGCTGATGAGAAGCTCAAGCTTAGTACCAAGCCGACCCAGGTGAGCACCCGCGTGCTCGACCTGTTTGCCCCCATCGGCAAGGGTCAGCGCGGCCTCATCGTGGCGCAGCCCAAAACCGGCAAAACGGTGCTGCTCCAGGAAATCGCCAACGCCATTTCGGAAAACCACCCCGAGGTGTATCTCATTATCCTGCTGATAGATGAGCGCCCCGAGGAAGTAACCGATATGGCCCGCTCGGTGAAGGCCGAGGTGCTGTCTTCGACCTTCGACGAAATGGCTGACCGCCACGTGAAAATCGCGGAATTGGCCCTCGACAAGGCGCGCCGCCTCGTGGAGTGCGGCCACGACGTGGTGATTTTGCTCGACTCGATTACCCGCCTGGCGCGGGCCTACAATACCGTGCAGCCCAGCAGCTCGCGCATCCTCTCGGGTGGCATTGATGCCGGCGCATTGCAAAAGCCCAAGCGCTTCTTCGGCGCGGCCCGCAACATTGAAGGCCCTGGCTCCCTGACGATTATCGCCACCGCGCTCATCGAAACCGGCTCGAAGATGGACGAGGTTATCTTCGAAGAATTTAAAGGTACCGGCAACATGGAATTGCAGCTTGACCGCAAGCTGGCCAACAAGCGCGTTTTCCCGGCTATCGACATTCCGGCTTCCGGCACCCGCCGCGAAGACCTGCTAATGAGCCGCGACGAGTTGAGCCGCGTGTGGGTGCTCCGCAAATTCATGACCGACATGAGCGCCACCGAGGCAATGGAATTCCTCAAGGACCGCATGAAAGGCACCAAGGACAACGAAGAGTTCCTGTTGGCTATGAACGGGTAACGACCTCTAAGGCCCTTGGGCATTTGGTAGCGGCTCCACCAGATTTTGCTGGTGGAGCCGCTATTTTTATGCACTTATCTCACGCCTGGCATCTTGGAGCTATGACTACCTTTTCCACGCGTAACTATTTGCTGGCCGCCCTATTGGGGGTGGGCCAGCTAGCCTATGGCCAGGCCGCCCCGTTCCGCTATCCTCCGGCTGTCCGCTCCGATGCGTGGATGGATAGTGCGCGGCGGCTGCCACTGCCGCAACAGCTAGCGGCTGTGCGCGCTCGAATGCTGGCCGATACGGTGCTGCGCCATCCCCAGCAATATGCCTGCATAACGCTTTTTTCGGCTGCTCAGCGCGCGGCTTACGACCAGGCTCAGCGGCCCAGAGAACAGGCCGAAGCGGCTCGGCCGGCAGGTAGCTTACTGCTGTATATGGTTGACGGAGAGTCGTTAGCCACCAACTACCCAGCGCCAACGAATGCTTTTCTGCAAAAGATGGCCGCGTATGCAGTGCAGCACATCGAGTTTTTGAGCGGCCCTATGGCCACGGCAATCTATGGCTCGCGAGGCGCTAATGGCGTTGTTATCCTATCTGGTAGCCCACCTAGGCACCGCTAGTGCCCGCAGAGCAGCATCGCCAAAAACGCCAGGCTCAGGCATACTGACGACACTTGGTTCATGCGCATGGTCCACTCGAAGTTGGCCAGCGCCGGGTCGCGCCACGCCAGCCAGGCCCAGCGCGAAAACAGCGTCACCACCGGCCCGGTGGCCACCAGAAAAATCAGCAGATTTTGCAGCTCGCCGCGCTGCCAGTAGGTGAGGCCCATGAGCAGCGCGCCCGCCAGCAGCCCGCCCGCCGCGAACCCAAACGTGCCCCGAATACCCAGCCGCAGGCTCAGCGTGCGGTCGCCGCGCCGCGCATCTTCCTGGTGTTGATAGATTTGGGTGAGGGGGTAGGAGCCGCACAAAAACAACGTGCTCACCAGTGCCAGCCGCAAGTTGCTGGGCTCGGCCAGCTGCGCCGAGGTGGCCCCTACCCCCACCTGCGCCATCAAAAAGGTGAAGGCGCCCTGGAAAATCACGACCACAACGGTGCTCAGCAGCGGGTATTTTTTGAGGCGAATTCCCTCGTAGCTGTAAGCTCTGGAAACCAGAATATACACCACTACCATCGCCGCGAACGGCCAGCCCAGCAGCAGCGAGGCCACCAGCGCCAGCGTTTCGAACAGCCACACGAGATGCAGCAGCTCGGGCGTGACCGGCGGCGGCGCTTTCAGCCCCCCGATACTGCCCTCATCCTTATCATAATACGAGTTGTAGCCATTGGAAGCCGGGTACACCAGCAGGTGCAGAATGGCGAACCCCGTCGCCGCCCGGCCCCAGCCAAACGGCGCGCGCAACGCGCTGAGCCCGAACCAGAACACCGGCATCAGAAACAACGAAAACGGCAGGCGCAGCAGCGCGAACGCTTGGCGGTAGCTTCGGATTCCTGGTTCCTTCAAGTTCCTGGCTCCTGGTTTCTCGTTGCTAATTCTCGGTTGCGGGTTCTCGGTTGTCAAAATGACTATCAGCGAAGTAAAATCACTCCCAAAGGAAGATGAAAATTAGCCAGAAATAAGAAATCCGCCACAAGAAACCAGTTGAACTGACAAGTTAAAGAGCCGTTCGCTTCTGCGTCTTCTGCGCAAACCTCTGCGTCTTCTGCGGGCTAAAAACTCCCGAAGCCATATGCCAATTCAACCAGCAATCAGGGACCAGGAACTTAAGAAGAACAAGGCACCCCAATAAGATACGTCACGCGCGGCCCCCACCAGTGGCGTAGCTGCCCGGCGCACCAGTAGTAGCGCCCGGTGGGGTCGGCGCGGTGGGCCAGCGCCAACAGCTCCTCGGGCGGATACATGCGCAGGATGGACACCGTGCCATCCCAGATAGTAGCCAGCGGAATAATGGGTAGCAAGTAGGTGAATACCAGATTGCTGAGCCGAAAGGGCCGGAAAAAAGGCGTCAGCAGCAGCTGGGCCGCCGGCAGCACCGTGAGCGCCAGCCCGATTTCGAGCCAGCTCTTGGCCGCGCCCTCAAACACGCCCACGCCTACCCCCCCCGCCACGGCATCGCGCAGCAGGGCCTCGGCCTGCGGCGGCGCGAAGTGGTGAAACGCCGAAAAAATGACCCGGAACCCCGGCTGGTCGGCCGGCACTTGGAGTGCATCGAGGGGGGTAGGGAGGCCCCGAATGGCGCTGTGGGTGCGGCGCGCCACGTCGGCCCAGGCGGCGGGCTGGGGGTAGAGGTCGGTGAGGGTAATGGTGGCGGTAGGCATTTGCTGCGCGCGCAGGGCCGCCAGCACGGTTTCGGTGCCGCCGCCCGCGCCCGCGCCCAGCTCCAGCAGGTGCGTTTGGGCGGTGCGGCGCAGGGCCTCGGCCAGCAGCGGGGCCACCGGCCGGTAGGTGCCCAGCCGCGAAATCATAAACCGCAGATAATCCATCATCCCGGCCCGGATGACGGCCGGAAACCACGGCAGGTCTTCAAACTCGAATAAGCGCAGGCGAAGCTTCACGGGAGTGAGGGGGGTAGGGAAGGCCGCTTACGGAAAAAGGCGGTCAAACGGCGGCAAGTCAAAGCCTACCCTGCAATTCAGTACTCGTGCGGACAGGTATAAAAAGAACGTGATTCCGAGCTTGCCGAGGAATCTCGCGTGCGTCGTTCGGGCCTTGTTCAACGACGCACGCGAGATTCCTCGGCAAGCTCGGAAGGACGTTCTTTTTACCCAATCCCTTTTGACTGATTGCTTAGTTGCCGCCGATGCCGAATACCTTTTTCAGCAGCGAGGTGGTGCGGGCCACGGGGTTTGCCCGAATGTCGGCCTCCTCCTGGGCGATGAGCGTGAACAGGCCATCAACGGCCCTATCAGTGGCATACTGGTTGAGGTTGGTTTGCACGGGCGTCACCAGCGGCAGCCGGTTGTAAATGGTAGTGAGACTGGTGTAGTACTTGGTAGCGTCCACTTTATCCAGGCTTTGCTGCATGATGGGCGCGAAGGCCGTGGTCAGCTGCGAGGTGGTGGTGCGCTTGAGGTACTGGGTGGCGGCGTCCTTCTGGCCGGTCAGAATATTCCACACATCAGTGAAAGTCAGGCTCTTGATGGCGTTCAGGAAAATAGGCTTAGCGCTCTTGGCCGCGTCCTCCGCGCCGCGGTTCAGCGACAGCTCAAACTTATCGACCTGGCTGCCCAGCCCAATGCTGCGCAGGGTAGTGGCCACGCGCTGCGCATCGGGCGGAAACGGGATGCGGATGAGCTTATTCAGGTTGAAGCCATCCGTAGCCGACGCCTGGTCCGCGCCCTTCGAAATGCCCTGGATAAGCGCCTCTTTGAGGCCGTTGGCCGCCTCGGTGTTGGTGAGGCCGGCCACGCCGGTAGTCGTGGTGGTCGTCGTAGTGGTCGTGGTTTTTCTGACAGGCAGCTTGAAACCGCCGATGCTGCTGGGCAGGCTGAACTGGGCGTGGGCGGTGAGTGTGAAACCAAGGAGCGCTACGGTAACGAGAAGAAGACGATTTTTCATAAGAAAATGGAAGCCTGAAAACTAAAAAGAACCAGCAGCGCCGCAAAGCAACTGCCAGGCTGCCCCAAAAAGTGCTTGCGCCGCAACAGTAGCCAAAAGACGTACCATTCTCTGATGCCAGCCAACTACACTCGGCCAACCCCCGTTTTTTAACGACCTGGCCGCTGCAAGTTTAGTGAAAATGGCCCTTTCGAAAGCGCTCTCCAAGCAAAGTTGAGTGCTTGCCGGAAAAAATAAAAAATAGTGACTCGCGGACGCAGGCCTATGGCCTCTTTGTAGTAGCTTTGCAACACAAAGTACTTCACACATCCACATGAAGCCCGCCGCCCAAGACCCCCTGGCCCAGCTTACCGAAATCCGCGCCATCATGGAGCGCAGCTCGCGCTTTCTGTCGTTGAGCGGATTGAGTGGGGTAGGGGCCGGCGTGGTGGCGCTGGCGGGCGTGCTGCTATTGGAAGGCGTGATTTCTATAGACTATGAGCATGAAGCAAGCACGGGCTTTAGTCACTTCGTAGCCTTGTTGGAGCGCGACCCGGCACTTCGAGCGCTGTGGCTGTGGCCCTTGCTGGGCTTGGCGGTAGGTATGATAGTGCTGGCGCTGCTGGTGGCGGCGTTTTTCACGCTGCGCCGCACCCGGCGCGAGGGCCTGCGCTCACTGTGGACGGCCCCGGCGCGGCGGCTGCTGGCAGCCCTGGCCATACCGCTGGTGGCGGGCGGGCTTTTTTGCCTGGAGTTATATATGAGAGGCGCGGTGGCCCTGGTGGTGCCGGGCCTGCTGGTGTTCTACGGCCTGGCCCTGCTCAACGGTGGCAAGTACACGCTGGATGAGATTAAGTACCTGGGCCTCACGCTGGTGGCGCTGGGGCTGGTGGCGCTGCTGCTGCCCAGCTACGGCCTGCTGCTGTTTGGGGCGGGCTTTGGGCTGGGGCACATCGGCTACGGCCTGCTCATGTATAATCGCTATGAGCGCCCCTTGCCGGCCAAGGCGGGCAAGCCGAACTTTGCCCCGTGAAGTACGCCATCCACACCCTCAACAAGGCCTTCGACCACCGCGTGCGCCTCGGCGTGATGGCCGTGCTGCTGGCTAATGAATCAGTGAGCTTCAACGACTTAAAAGAAAGCCTCGACCTCACCGACGGCAACCTGGCCTCGCACGTGGCGGCGCTCGAAAAAGCCGGCTACGTGCTGGTCAGCAAGCAGTTTATCGGTAAAAAACCCAACACTACCTACGTCGCGACCATTGAGGGCAAAGCCGCCTTTCAGGCCCACCTGGCGGCGCTGGAGAAACTTCTGCGGGGGTAAGAAAACTTCCGCCTTTGATTGCGAGTGAACGTTTGTCATTGCGAGCGCAGCGAAGCAATTGCCTCAGAACGAGTCGTTCGAATGTCGTGCTGGGGTGATTGCTTCGCAGGCTCGCAATGACAAACGGATATCAAAACTCTTTTTTTTACTTAATCACTTTGAAAAACAAAGTTCTTTCCAAATGAATCCAACTGCTTCCTGGTCGGCTCCGGCCGCCGCCGCGCCTACGCCCATTTACCGCATTTCGACGCTGCTGGGCAGCTTGCTGGTGCTGGCCACGGGGCTGAGCGACTACTTGTTCTGGAGCCAGAGCCTGGGCCTGAACGTGCTGGTTTACCTGGTGTTCCTGGTGGGGGCGCACTTGGCGCTGCTGCCGCGCTACGCCCCGGTGCGGCGCACGGCGGGCTTCTGGGTGGCGCTGGCCGGCTGCCTGCTGAGCGGCGGGCTGGTGGCCTGGTACGGCTCGGGCGCGGCGGCGCTGGCGGCGTTGGTGTCGGGCCTGCTGCTGGTGGGGCTGGTGAGCCAGCCGCCGCTGCGCCTGGTGAGTTCGGCCGTGTTGACGGCCGCGCTGGGGGTAGGGCCGGCCGTGCGGGCGGTGCTGGGCAACGTGCGGGCGCCACGGCAGGTGGGCAGGCGGCTGCGGCGGGGCTGGTTCTACGCCCGGCTGCTGGGGCTGCCGCTGCTGGCGTTCGTCGTTTTCCAGACGCTCTTCGCGGTAGCCAATCCGCAGTACGGGGCGCTGAGCGCGCGGTTTTTGGGGGCGCTGGGCGACTGGCTGGGGCGGCTGCTGGACGCGATTTCGGTGCCGCACGTGCTGTTTTTGCTGCTGTGCGGGGTGGGGGCGGCGGGCGCGCTGGTGGCGGTGCCGGTGCATTTTTTCACCGATTACGAGGCGCGCTTTGGCGAGTTCGTCGGGCGGCAGCGCGACGGCGTGGCTTCGCTGGGCGTGCGGCGGCCCGATTTCCGGCGCACCGACCGCCGCCTGCTCGACCTGCGCAAGGAGTGGCTGGCGGCCGTGGCCTGCTTCGGCCTGCTGAACGCGCTGCTGCTGCTGGTGAACGCGGTGGATATCCGCTGGCTGTGGTTTGGCTTCGAGCCGGCCCCCGACTTCGACCTCACGCAGTTTGTGCATGAAGGCACGTACGTGCTGATTTTCAGTATTTTGCTGGCGGCGGGCATCATGCTGTGGTTTTTCCGGCGCAACCTCAATTTCTACCAGCCCGGCCTACCCCTGCTGCGCTGGGGCGCCACGCTCTGGACCGGGCAAAACCTGGTGCTGGCCGTGAGCGTGGGGCTGCGCAACTACTACTACATCGTGCATACGGGGCTGGCTTACAAGCGCATCGGGGTCTATGCGTTCCTGCTGCTCACGGCCTATGGGCTGGGCACGCTGCTGCTCAAAATCTGGCGGCGGCGCTCAACTTTCAGCCTGGTGCGGCTCAATTCGTGGGCGGCCTACGCGGTGCTGCTGGCGCTGGCGGCCGGCAACTGGGAAATCTGGATTGCTGAGTATAATCTCCAATCTCGCTTTCCGCGCCTCGACATCGGCTTTTTGCTGGCCATGCCGCCCCGCGTGCTGCCCGTGCTGGCCGCCCACGAGGCCGCCCTCGACCAGGTGAACTACCTGTCGGCGGCGGATGGCGATGGCTACACCGTCCCCATCGAGCGCGCCGAAGCCCACCGCCAGCTGCGCCAGCGGCTGCTGGCCTTCCGCAACGCCTACCCCCTGCAAAACTGGCAAAGCCGCACCGGCGCGAATGAGCGGGCTTATGCGGCGCTGGTCGGACACTGAAAAACTGGTTGAGAATGCTACCCTGACTGCTTTTCTGAGCTAAAAAACAAACTTCTCTACCCCCCTCAATTCTCCCGAAGCCATGACCTTCACCGATTTCAAAACCTACTTCGAGGCCAACCAAGGCCACTACGCCGACCTGGCCTGGGACGACCCGCACCAGCTCACGGCGGCCGAGCTGCGCGCCGTGCGCGCCTCGCTCCAAACCTTTCAGCGGGGCGAAAGCTCGGAGGGGCACTTTCTCTACGCCCGCGCCAAGCGGCTCGGCGATGACGAATACCTGGCCGCTATGCGCCTGTTTATCAAGGAAGAGCAGACCCATGCCGCTGTGCTGGGGCGCTTCCTGGACCAGCAAGGGATTTCGCGCCTGCGCGGCCACTGGCTCGACACCGTATTTCGGGGCCTGCGCCGGGTCTTGAGCCTGGAGCACACACTGCGGGTGCTGCTCACGGCCGAGGTGGTGGCCGCCGTGTACTACCGGGCGCTGTTCAGCGCCACCTATTCGGGGCTGCTCCAGCAGTTGTGCCGCCGCATTATGTTGGATGAGGAGATGCACCTCAACTTCCAGTGCTTCACCCTGCGGCACCTTTCGGCCGGGCGGAGGGGGGTAGGGAATTGGCTGCGCCGCCACGCCTACCGCGCCCTAATGGCCGGCGCGGCGCTGGCCGCCTACGCCGCCAGCCGCCCCACCCTGCGGGCCGGCGGCTACGGGCTGCTGAGCTTTCTGGCGGCCATCGCGGCCGAGTATCGGCGGGTGGAGGGGATGCAGCGCGCCGGGGCGCTCATCGCAGTGCGGGGCGGGCAGCCGGTGGCGCCGGTGGTGGCCGGGCCGCTGGGCGCGTGGCAGTGGCCGACTTTCGCCCGGTAGGGTGCGGGGCTTGCCCCCGCCCGTCGTTGAACGAAACACTTGGTGACGCCCGCCAAAGTCAAGCATCTTACGCAGCTTGCCCCCGCCCGTCGTTGAACGAAACAGTAGCGAATCGTTCAACGATGGGCGGGGGCAAGCCCCGCACCCTACTTGCCGATAAAGCAGTAGCTTAGGGGCACCTTCCCACTCCGCCTTTCCCCCGTATGGCCAGAACCTTACTCCTCTTTATCCTGGCTATCGCGATTGTGCTGGAATTGGCGCTCACGGTCGGCGCGTTTTTCTTTCCCGCGGCCACGCTGGCGCAGTTTGGGGTAGTTTACGGGCCGGAAACCACGTTTCTGGCGTTTCTCACGGGCTGGTTTTTGCTCTTTGTGACGCTGGCGGCGGGGCTGGCCTGGCAGTGGGTGCGGCAACGCCACGCCGGCTACGCGGGCCTGTGCTACCTGCTGGGCATTTGGTGGATAGGCATCGGTATCGGCATTTTCGTGGTTTTCGGCAAGCCGGATAATTTACTGCTCGATAGCCTAAAAGGCGTGTTTATCGTACTACTAACCTGGCGCAGCCAGCTGGGCGATTCCGTTCGCCCTACCCCTGCCTTGACTGCCTAAGTACCTATGAACCAAACCCTACCCCACCCAACGCCGCGCTCGCGCCCGGCAATGCGCCACGAGCCCAAGCAGCTGTCGCGGCTGGGGCAGGTGCTGGCCGGCCTGCAGCTCGCCAAGGAAACGCTGACCATCGTGCTGCTGGGCGTGCCGCTGCTGCTGGCCCAGCCGGTGCTGGCCCCGGCGGCGGTGCCGGGCGTGGTGCTCTATCTGTTTCGCTGGGTGATGGTGCTGGGCCGCATCCGGCGGCGCGCGGCGGCCGGCATCTGGTTCTTCACGCTTATTGATGAGCTGTGGGGCCTGAGCCTGTACCTGCACGCCTACGATGAGCCCACCGCCCGGCAGCTGCGCTACCTCAAGTGGAGCGTGGGCCTGGGGCTGACTTTCACGCTGGCCGCGCTGGCCGAAATCGGCTACCAGCGCTACCGCGAGGGGCGTCGCCTGCGCCGGGCACTGTTGCGGGCGGCCTAGCGTTGGGCCTGGCTGGTATCTTTGCCATTTCCTGCCCCTGATTTGCCGTTCATGGCCGACGAAAACCTGCCACCTGCCGCCTCCGATTCCACGCCCGCCCGCCCTGCCGCTTCGCGCCCAAGCCTCAAGCGGCCCGGCCGGGGCACCCGCCGCCTGGTGCGCATTGCCTGGACGCTTTTTTTCATCGGGGTAGGATTTTTTCTGACGTATCCGCTGCTGGTGCGCAGCAACTTTCTGTTCCTCTTCGGCAAGTCGCCGAGCCTCGAAGAGCTGGAAAATCCCAAAGTAGAGCAACCCTCGCAGGTCTTCACGGCCGATGGCGTGCTCATGGGCCGCTACTTCCGCGAAAACCGTTCGCCGGTGCGCCTCCGCGAGATGTCGCCCTGGCTCGTGAAGGCCCTCATCGCCACCGAAGACGCGCGCTACTACGACCATTCGGGCATCGACGCGCCCTCGCTGGCGGCCTCCATCTACTACGGCTTGCGGGGCGATAAGCGCGGCGGTTCCACCATCAGCCAGCAGCTGGCCAAGAACTTATATAAAACCCGTCGCGCCGAGAACCGGGGCGCATTGAGCCACATTCCGGGGGTAGGGACAATGGTAGCCAAAACCAAGGAGTGGATTACGGCCGTGGAACTGGAGCGCCGCTACACCAAGCGCGAAATCCTGCGCATGTACCTGAATACCGTTGAATACGGCTCCAATGCCTTCGGTATCAAGGTGGCGGCCAAGACGTTTTTCAGCACCTCGCCCGACAGCCTCAACGCCGTGCAGGCCGCTACCCTCGTCGGGTTGCTGAACAATCCCACGGCCTTCAACCCACGCTTTCACCCGGCCGCCTCGCGCCGCCGCCGCAACGTGGTATTGCAGCGCCTGGGTCAGGCCGGCGACTTGAAATTAGCCGAGGTGAAGGCTCTGCAAGCCGAGCCCATCGTGCTTGATTATCAAGTGGAAAAGCACGTCGATGGCCCCGACAACTATTTCCGCGGGGCCATTAGCCAGACGGTGAACCACTGGTGCGAAGCCCACGGCTACGACATGTACCGCGACGGCCTGCGCATCTACACTACCCTCGACTCACGCATGCAGGACCACGCCGAGCAGGCCGTGCATCAGCGCATGAAAATGCTTCAGCAGCAGTTCGATAGCTTCTGGCGCAACCGGGACGAAAATCCCTGGGTGGACGAGGAGGGCCACGAAATTCCCGGCTTCATCGAAACCCAGATGAAGCGCACCCAGAGCTACCACAGCCTGGCCGCCCGCTACCAGGGCCAGCCCGCGCGCCTCGATTCGGCCCTGCACGCCAAGCGCCCGATGAAGGTATTTACCTGGAAAAAGCAGGACGGCGATACCACGCTGGTCCTATCGCCGCTCGATTCGCTGGCCTATTATAAGCGCTTTTTGCAGGCCGGCATGATGACGATGGACCCTTTCACGGGCTCCATCAAAGCCTGGGTGGGCGGCTTGGATTACCGCTTTTTCCAGTATGACCACGTGAAGCAGGGCAAGCGCCAAGCCGGCTCCACTTTCAAGCCCTTCGTGTATCTCACGGCGCTGGCCAACGGCTACTCGCCCTGCGACCGGATTCGCGACCAGCGCGTGACGATTAACTACGTCGAAAACGGCAAGCCGATGGAATGGCAACCCGACAACGTGACCCGCGAATACACCGGCATCAACATGACGCTGCGCTCGGCGATGGCGCGCTCCGTCAACTCCGTCACGGCCCAGCTGACCGAGAAAGTGGGCTGGGGTAAAGTGGCCGAGTACGCGCATAAAGTGGGGATTACCAGTCCGTTGCTGCCGGTGCCGAGTATCGGCCTGGGCTCGGCCGGCGACGTGAGCGTGTACGAGATGGTGGACGCCTACGCCACATTTCTCAACAACGGCTTTCGGTCGGAGCCCCGCCTCATCACCCGCATCGAGGACCGCAACGGCAACGTCATCCAGCAGTTCGACCCCGTGCAGCACCGCGCCATCACGCCCGAAACGGCTTGGCTGATGACCTACATGTTGCGCGGCGGCATGGAGGAACCGGGCGGCACCTCGCAGGGCCTCTGGGATTTTCAGGACCTGTGGCGCAAAGACAACCAGATTGGCGGCAAAACCGGCACCACTTCCAACTATTCCGACGGCTGGTACATGGGCATCACCAAAGACCTGGTTTCCGGCATTTGGGTGGGCGGCGAAGACCGCAGCATCCACTTTTTTCGCTCGCAGCAGGGCGAGGGCGGCCGCATGGCCCTGCCCATTTTCGGCCGCTACATGGAAAGCATTTATAAGGATAAAAGCCTGAGCTACGACTACGGCCCCTTCCCCAAAGCCCCCGCCGGCCTCAAGCGTAAGTACGTGTGCTACACCGAGTACGAGCCCCGCCATCGCGCCGAAGCCATTGACACCCTAGCCGCCGATAACCTGCTCGACCAGCTGAACCGGGGGGGTAGGGATAGCGTGCAGTAGGGAGGAGGTTTACTCCGTCCACAATTCCATCGGAAGTTTTAATTCACGGGCAATAGATTTTAAAGTATTGCGATAGTGTTTATTGGTTTTCGACCTCGCAAATTCACTGGTAAATAAATTTAGCGCTTCCTGCTGATAGCCAGCGTGAAACATAGTTTCTATTTGTGCAGCAGGATAATCCGAATGATGACCGGCAATCAGAAAGGCATAAATATCTTCTCGGCCTTTTATGCTGAATAAATAAGGGTGAACATACTGAGTAAAATCATCAACTAATTGCTGGCTGATTTTTGCCATGTCAGATGTATCTGTGAGTTCAATCCAACTATCGGACGGACTGCTTTTAAGCTTTCCGTAGCGTTTGCGAACTGCGCAGACTACTTCTTGAAATTTTGGTCCTGACTCTTGGCCACTCAAATAGCGCTCAAAAATTTTCAAGTAAAACCCAATATTAACTGTGAATGCTAAGCTATCAGTAGAATTAGACTGAGACTTTTGGAATTGAACGATTCTCCCCCAACCATCTGGATTATAATACCGAAAATTGTTACCTGATTTTTTATAACCTAACGCTTTAAATTTAGGCCATAAAGTAGCTTTTACTAATTGGTCGAAAACTAAGTTGAGGTCAGCCATTTTTCTGAATTTATATTATTTCGATTTAAAAGCGCCTGGCTTGCAAGTAAATGCAGATTAAAGCTTCAAGTAGCTAAAGCTGCGCCAGGGCCGCCAGCGGATTAAGCACCGGCACTTGCGGCGTCGGAAAGCCTTTGGGGTCGCGGGTTACGAGGGCATTGGCCCGCACGTGCAGCGCGGCGAAGAGTTGAACGGCATCCTCAAAATCGGGTAGCCCCGCGCTCAATGCTTGTCGAACCATCTCGGCCGTAACGGGAGCTATCAGCACAACGCGGGCTAATTCAGACAATGCCGACATTACTTCGATTTCGGCTGTGCCGTGGCGGCGCATCAGGTAGTACACCGTGCTGAACGAGAGGCTGGAAACAGATAGCTGAAGCGCGCCTTTGGTGCCCAACTCCATGAGTTGGGTTGCCGGTCCAACAAATGGTCTTCTCGCCAACAAGAAGTCAAACACTACGTTGGTGTCCAGAAAATAATGTTTCACAGGTGGTATTTGGTTCGCATGGCTTCCCAACGCAACTCGTCGTAGGATTTATGCTCATCCTCGGGCTTGAGTTTGAGGCTACCTCGTAAAGCAGCTACGGCGGGCGATACCGGAAATTTATTATACAGCGCCTGCGCCTCCGGCGAGGTGTAATAATCCCACTCGGCCGCTTCCTGCGGGGTAAGGTTAGCGGGCCGGGGCGGTAAGACATAGGCCGGCGGCGCGGCGGGTTGGGGCTGTTTTAGAATGGCCTCCAGTTCCTCAATGGAGAACTCAGCGGGCACCTCCGGCATAATTTGCAGCAATTGTTCCTTGGTAAACATAGCGCGGGAAATGAATGAATGAATGAATGCTGGGTAAGTTACAGTTGGCCGGCCCAAAAAGATTCCTGTACCAAAAAGCGCCCGGCCCGCACGCAAATGCAGACCGGGCGCTTTCACCCAAAGGCGAGGATAATTTACTGGCGCTCGATGGCGGTGGCGGTGCTGGCCGTTACGGGCGCGGCCTTGGCTTTGGCCGAGGTGTAGGCGGGGCAGGTGCTGCGGCTGCAGGCACCGAGGCCGAAGGTAGCGGCCCCAACGGTGAGGATAAGAAGCTTTTTCATAAGGAATGTAAAAATGGAATGAAGTCGCGGTCAGGCTTCAAAGATAGGGGTAGGGAGCGCTTAGGTGGTTGAGAGCGTGCGTAGTTAGATGCTTTTCTGGGAATAGTGCCGCGCCAACTTCTTTGCCTCCTACCCCTGCCTAACGACTCGGTCGTCCTATTCCGTATAGCCCAGGATTTTTAACATGCTGGCCGCCTCCTGCTTGGGGGCAAAAACGGTGTCGGTGAGGGTGCCATCGGCGGCGCGGTCGAGGATGACGTGCTTGGGCGCCGGAATGAGGCAGTGCTTGATGCCACCGTAGCCGCTCAGGCTTTCCTGGTAGGCCCCAGTGTGGAAGAAGCCCACATAGATGGGTTCGTCGGTAGCGGGCTGGCTGCGAGCGGGTTGCAGCTGCGGCAGGAAGGTCTGATAGATGTGCTTCTCGGAGTTGTAGTAGTCCTGCGAGTCGCAGGTGAGGCCGCCGAGCTGGATTTTGCGGTAGGGCCGCTGCCAGCCGTTGAGGGCCAGCATAATGAAGCGCTGGTTCAAGGCCCAGGTATCGGGTAGGTTGGTGATGAACGAGCCGTCAATCATATACCACAACTCCTTGTCGTTCTGCAACTTCTCATCCAGAATGGAATAAATCGTGGCCCCGCTCTCGCCCACCGTGAAGATGCCAAACTCAGTGAAGATGTTGGGTTCCGGCACGCCCTCCTCAGCGCAAATGCGCTGGATGGTGCGCAGGATTTCGGCAATCATGTACGGATAGTCGTACTCCAGCTGAATAGAGGTCTGGATGGGCAGGCCGCCGCCAATGTCGATGGTTTGCAGACTCGGGCAAATCTTGCGCAGCTCGCAGTATTTGTGAATAAAGCGCGACAGCTCAGACCAGTAGTACGACGTGTCCTTGATGCCGGTGCTGATAAAATAATGCAGCATGGTCAGCTCGAAGCGCGGGTCATTCTTGATTTTCTGCTCGAAAATCGGCACCGCGTCGGCGTAGCGAATGCCCAGGCGCGAGGTGTAAAACTGGAAGCGCGGCTCCTCGTCGGAGGCCAGGCGCAGGCCCATTTTGACCTTGGTACCGGCGTTGACGTGGGCCGTGTAGTAGTCGATTTCGTTGGGCGAATCGAGGATGGGCGTGCAATTAGCGAAGCCGTCGTTGAGCAGCGCCGTGATATCGTGCTTGTACTCTTCGGTCTTGAACCCGTTGCAAATGATGTACTTAGCCTTGTCAAACTTGCCTTGCTCGTAGAGTGAGCGAATGATGCTGATATCGAACCACGATGAGGTTTCGAGGTGCACATCGTTCTTCAGCGCCTCATCGAGCACGAAGCGGAAGTGCGACGACTTGGTGCAGTAGGCGTAGGAATACGAGCCCGTGTAGCCGGTTTCGGCAATGCCGTCGGCAAACCACTTTTTGGCCCGCTGAATCTGGGAGCTGATTTTGGGTAAGTACGTGAGGCGCAGCGGAGTGCCGTGCTTTTTGACCAGGGCCATTAGGTCGATGTCGTGAAAAAACAACTCGTTGTCACGTACCTGAAAATCGGCGTTTGGGAAATCGAAGGTTTGGGTGATAAGGTCCTGGTAGGTATCCATTTACGGTAGTTGGTTGCTGGGTTTGGTTGTTAGTCGCTTGTCATTGCGAGCCTGCGAAGCAATCGCACCGGAACGATGGCAAAACGAAGAGGCGCGGGTTTCGTTCCGGTGCGATTGCTTCGCAGGCTCGCAATGACAAGCGTTGAGCAATCCAAAACCCAAAAAAAAGCCCGACCTTTGCGGGCAGCGTACCAAAAGTACCGCCGGGGGCCGGAAAGAGTTCAGCCCTCCGCATCGGTTTCCGATGGAAAGAAGCGACATGGCTACGGCGAAGTTTCGCCGCAAGGCAGCGCTCGCCTACCCCCCGCCGGGGGGGTAGGCGGCCCGATGCCGCGCCCCCGTGTCCCTACCCCCCCCTTCCCACCCGATGAAACGCATCAAGCTTATTGAAGTCCGCTCCGAACTCGGGGCCGGCACGCGCGGGGCCAGCCTCGGTCCCGACGCCCTGCGCGTGGCCTGCCTCAACAAAGGCTCCGACTATTTTCGGCGCTACAACGCCGTGGTGACGCAGGATTTGAACCACGTGCTGTTCGACAAAAATTCGTTTGCCCACGCCAAGCACATCGACGCGATTTATACCGTGCAGAAAGGAATTGCCAGCGCCGTGGAGCAGACGCTGCGCTTCGGCGAATTTCCGTTGGTGCTGGCCGGCGACCACAGCAGCGCCAACGCCACCATCGCGGGCATCAAGGCCGCCTACCCCCACAAAAAGCTGGGAGTCATCTGGATAGATGCGCATGCCGACATCCATTCGCCCTACACCACGCCCAGCGGCAACGTGCATGGCATGCCGCTGGCCGCTGCGTTGGGCGAAGACAACCGGCCCTGCCAGCGCAACCAACCCGACGCCGACACCGAGTTTTTCTGGCGCCGCCTCCAAAACCTGGCCGAGCCCGGCCCTAAGGTGCTCCCCGAACACTTGGTTTACGTGGCCGTGCGCGACACCGAGCCCGAGGAAAACGCCATTATCGAACGTCTGCATATCAAGTGGATAAAGCTCGACGAGTTTCAGGCGAAAGGCTCGCGCCAGCTCACGCGGGAGATTTATGAGCACCTGCGCTTCTGCGACCTCGTGTATATTTCTTTTGATGTAGATAGTCTCGATTCGGAGTTCAGCAAGGGCACCGGCACGCCCGTCGAAAAGGGTTTGTACCTCTCCGAAGCCGAAAACCTGTGCCAGGATTTGCTGGAAAACGAGCGGGTCGTGTGCTTCGAGATGGTCGAAATCAATCCCACCCTCGACAACGAAAACACGATGGCCAAAAACGCCTTCAATATTTTAGAAAAGGCTACCGCTGCCATCGAGCGCCGCCTGCGCATGGATGAGGTGGTGAGCCGGTAGGGGCGGTAGGGGCGGCCAGCGCCGCCGCCGGGTATTTGGGCCCGCCGCCCCGCCGTACCTTTGCCGCCGTGCAACAGCTAGAACAAACCCTCCAAACCGCCCTGCAAGCGGCCGCCCAGGCCACTTTCGGACAGGAAATTCCCGCCGCCAGCCTCGTGCTCCAGCCCACGCGCAAGGACTTCGCCGGCAGCTTCACCCTCGTCACGTTTCCGCTCACCAAAGCCTTCGGCAAAGGCCCCGAAGCCATTGGCCAGGCGCTGGGCGAGTGGCTGCAAGCCCACGCGCCCGCCGTGCGCGGCTACAACGTGGTCAAGGGTTTCCTGAACCTCGAAATTGCCGATGCTGAGTGGCTCAAGCTCTTCGGCGAGCTGCTGAGCCAGCCGGCCGGCGCGCCCGTGCCCTTCGACGGCCCCAAAAATGTGGTGGTTGAGTATTCGTCGCCCAACACCAACAAGCCCCTGCACCTGGGCCACTTGCGCAATAACTTTCTGGGCTACAGCGTGGCCGAGATTCTGAAGGCTACCGGCGCTACGGTCACCAAGGCCAATCTCGTGAACGACCGCGGCATCCACATCTGTAAGTCGATGATTGCCTACCAGCGTTTCGGCGAGGGCACCACGCCCGCGAGCGCGGGCCTCAAAGGCGACCACCTGGCTGGCAAATATTACGTGCTCTTCGAGAAGCATTACCGCGAGGAAATCAGGCAGTTAGAAGCCGAAGGCGTGGCCAACGAAATCGCCAAAAAGCAGGCGCCGCTGATGCTCGAAGCTCAGCAGATGCTGCAACAGTGGGAGGCTGGCGACGAGGAAGTAATGGCCCTCTGGCACCGCATGAACGGCTGGGTTTATGACGGTTTCAACGCCACCTACGCCAACATCGGCGTCGATTTCGATAAGTTTTACTACGAGTCGGGCACCTACCTGCTGGGCAAGGAGCGCGTGGCCGAAGGCCTGCAAAAAGGCGTGTTTTTCCAAAAAGAAAACGGCTCGGTGTGGGTTGATTTACAGGCCGAAGGCCTCGACGAAAAGCTGCTGCTGCGCGCCGACGGCACCAGCGTTTACATCACGCAGGACCTGGGCACGGCCGAGCTGAAATACCAGGATTTTGGCTACGACAGCAGCATCTACGTCATCGCCGACGAGCAGAACTACCACATGCAGGTGCTGCAAGCCACGCTCAAAAAGCTGGGCAAGTCCTACGCCGACGCCATTCACCACCTCAGCTACGGCATGGTCGATTTGCCCTCGGGCAAGATGAAAAGCCGCGAAGGCACCGTAGTGGATGCCGATGAGCTGGTGAAGGAGGTGGAAGAAGCCGCTAAAGCCGCGACCCTCGAAAAAGGCAAAACCGAAGGCCTCGGCGACGAGGAATTAACGCAGCTTTACCACACGCTGGGCCTGGGCGCGCTCAAGTATTACCTGCTGAAAGTTGACCCCAAAAAGCGCATGCTCTTCAACCCCGAGGAGTCGGTGCGGCTGGAAGGCGACACGGGGCCGTTTATCCAATATTCCTACGCCCGTATCTCGTCCATTCGTCGCAAAGCGCTGGAGCAAGGGGTAGCCGAAATTACCGATTTCAGCCAGTTAGACGCGCTGCAACCCACTGAGCAGGAGCTGATTCAGCAATTGGCCGGCTACGCGGGGGTAGTGGCCGAAGCAGCCCGTTCGCTCTCGCCCGCCGTGGTGGCGCAGTACGCCTACGACGTGGCCAAAAGCTACAACCGCTTCTTCACCGAAGTGCCGATTTTGAAGGAAGATATTAACCCGCTGAAAAAAGCTTTCCGCGTGGCCCTTTCCGACAAAACCGCCGAAATCCTCAAAACCAGCCTCGGCCTGCTCGGCATCGACGTGCCCGAGCGCATGTAAAGGTCCAAATAGTAAATTTAAGAACGTCATGCCGAGCTTGCCGAGGAATCTCGCTCGCATCGTTCGGGCCTCGTTCAATGAAGCGGGCGAGATTTCTCGGCAAGCTCGGAATGACGTTCTTAATTTACTGATAATGAATAATATGAAAAGCGTAGCAGTGTACTGCGGCTCCAGCAGCGGCAACCAGGAAATTTATACCCAACAAGCGCAGGAAATGGGTCGTGAGCTAGCTCGTCGCGACCTCACCCTCGTGTACGGGGGCGGCTGCGTGGGCCTCATGGGCACCATCGCCGACGCCGTGCTGGCCGAGGGGGGTAGGGTAATTGGCGTCATCCCCGGCTTTTTGGCTGATAAGGAGCTGGCGCACAGGGGCTGCACCGAGCTGCATATCGTGGACACCATGCACCAGCGCAAGCTGCTCATGGCCGACCTGGCCGAAGGCTTCGTAGCCATGCCCGGCGGCTTCGGCACGCTCGAAGAATTATTCGAAGTGCTGACCTGGGGCCAGCTGGGCCTGCACGGCAAGCCGGTGGGCCTGCTCAACACCCAGGGCTTCTACGACGCGCTGCTGGCGCTGCTCGACCACATGAGCGCCGAGGCCTTTTTGCGTCAGGAAAACCGCGGCCAGGTGCTGCAAAACCCCAACGCCGCCGCCCTGCTCGACGCGATGGCACAGTACCAGCCCGTGCGTCTCGAAAAGTGGCTCACGCCGGAAAAAAGCTAAGCGGCTGATTTAAAAACAAAAAAGAACGTCATGCTGAGCCTGTCGAAGCATCTCGCTCGCGCCGCTGGGTTACTTAACGGCGCGAGCGAGATGCTTCGACAAGCTCAGCATGACGTTCTTCTGCTCCCTGCTCACCACCTAACGCGCTAGCCGCAGGCCCGTGAACTGCCAGCGTTTATCGGCGTGGAAAAAATTGCGGTAAGTGAGGCGGATATGGCTCTCGGGCGTGGCGCACGAGCCGCCGCGCAGCACCAATTGATTGACCATAAACTTGCCGTTGTATTCGCCCAGCGGGCCGGCCGCGCGCTGGTAGCCGGGGTAGGGATGGTAGGCCGAATAGGTCCATTCCCAGCAGTCGCCGAGCAGCTGGTGGCACCGCGTGGGGTCGGCGTCGGGGGGTAGGGGTAGGGGGTCAAAATGGCCGCTTTCGAGCCAGTTGCCGCCCTCGGGCGTGGCGCCGAAGTGGCGGGCGGCCGTTTCCCACTCGGCCTCGGTGGGCAGGCGCGCCCCGGCCCACTGCGCGTAAGCATCGGCCTCGTAGAAGCTGATATGTGACGCGGGCGCCGCCAAGTTGAGCGGTGCCAGGCCGGTCGGGCCGTAGCGCTGCCACTGGCCCTCAGCGGTTTGCGACCAGTAGAGCGGGGCCGCCCAGCCCTCGCGGTTCACCAAATCCCAGCCCTCGCCCAACCAGAACTGAAACTGCCGGTAGCCGCCCGCCTCAATAAATTGCAAAAAATCGCCGTTCGTCACCAGTCGGTTTTGCAGCTCAAACGGCGCGACCAGCACCTCATGCACCGGCAGCTCATTATCAAACGAAAAACCCTCCTGCTGATGCCCAATGGCATAAATGCCGCCCGGCACCGGCAGCCAGGTCGCTTCGCTGAGTGAAGAGTTATTAAGTAGATTATTATCGGCTAACTCTTCACTTTTCACTCTTAATTCTTCACTGTCTAAATAGCCCGGTGCCAACGGGTTGGTGCTGAGGATGTACTTGATATCGGTGGCCAGTAATTCCTGGTGCTGCTGCTCGTGGTGCAGGCCCAGCTCGACCAGCTCGGTGGCGGTGGCGGGCAGCTCGGGCAGGCGGGCCAGCAGCGCAGCCATGTGCTCATCCACGTAGGCGCGGTAGCGGTGCACGTCGGCCAGCGGCGGGCGCGAGAGCGTGCCCCGGTCGGCGCGGTTTACCCTGGAACCCAGCGAGTTGTAATACGAATTGAACAGGTAGGCGTACTGCGGGTCATACACTTCGTAATCGGGCATAAAGCGCTGGAGCAGCATCGTTTCCCAAAACCAGGTGGTGTGGGCCAGGTGCCACTTGGGCGGGCTCACGTCGAGCGAGGGCTGCACCACCGTGTCTTCGGGCAGCAGGGGCTGCACCAGGGCCACCGACTGGGCGCGCACGGCCTGGTAGTGGGCCGGCAGCGCCGCTTGCGGCGCGGGGGCCGCGGGGGGGTAGGGCAGGGAAGCAAAATTCATAAGCGAAGGAAATCAGCTGGGCGCGAAACTGCTGCTGTAACTGCCAGATGCCGCCCTGGGTTATGGACGCCGGCCCCGTTGGCAACCCGGCAAAATGCTGCCCTGCCGGCGCTCTGCGGCGGGGCGACACGCAGCTAGCGGCAACAGCGCGGAAAATTTTTGGCGCGACGGAATTTCTGCCTTGCTAACATGGTTTGCATTGGCCAGCACCCACTGGCGCATTTGCCAGGCCATTATCACTACATTTTAGCTAACAAATTCTCCCCTTAAATGAGTACGAGTAGCCTAAACCCAAGCCGGCCGGTTTCCCTGTCGCCTACCCCCCCCAACGTGCCCAAGCGCCCCGCCCGGCGCGTGGGTGAAAAAAGCCGCCGCGGCTTCGCGGCCATGTCGCCCGAGCAGCAGCGGCGCATTGCCAGCGACGGCGGCCGCGCCTCGCACGAGAGTGGCCGCGGCCACCGCTTTTCGGCGGAAGAAGCCCGCGCCGCTGGCCGCAAAGGAGGCCAAATAAGCCGTCGCGGCCCAAAAAAGAGTGAGTAAGTGATTGAGTGAGTTGGTCCTTGCCTGAACGGTCCTTGCCTGATGCGCAGGTTAGAAGGCCAATCGCTAACTCACTCAACCAGTTAATTACTTACCTTGCGCGCTCATGCTAACACTTTCTTACCAGCGGCGGGCGCTGCACTTCAACTTCCCGGCCCGCACCTCGCGCGGGGCGCTCACCGAGCACGTGGCCTATTATTTGGCGCTGCGCACTGCGCGCCAGCCCGGCCTCGTGGGGTGGGGCGAAGCCGCGCCGCTGGCGGGCCTCAGCCCCGATTACAGCCCCGACTTTGAAGGCGCGGTGGCTGATTTTTGCCGGCAGTTCAACCAGGCGGGGCACTCGGTGTTGCCGGCCGCGGCCGCCGCGGCGTTGGTGCCCGCTACGCTGCCGGCCCTGCGTTTCGCCCTCGAAACAGCCGCGCTCGACCTGGCCGGGGGGGGTAGGCACCAATTGTATGCCAACGAATTTAGTCAGGGCCGGGCCGGCCTGCCGATAAATGGACTGGTCTGGATGGGCGACGCGGCCTTTATGCGTGCGCAAATCAGGCAGAAGCTGGCCGCCGGCTACGCCTGCTTGAAGGTGAAAATCGGCAGCCTGGATTTCGAAACCGAGCTGGCGCTGCTGGCCGAAATCCGGGCTGAGGCCGATGCCGCGCGGCTCACGCTGCGCGTTGATGCCAATGGCGCTTTCGCGCCCGCCGAGGCCCCGGCCCGACTGGCCGCGCTGGCCCGCTTCGACCTGCATTCTATTGAGCAGCCCATTGCGGCGGGGCAGTGGCCGGCTCTGGCGCGGGTGTGCCGCGAGTCGCCGGTGCCCGTGGCGCTCGATGAAGAGCTTATTGGCCTCACCGACCCCGCTCATCAGGAAAAAATGCTCGATGCCGTGCGCCCGCCCTACCTGGTGCTCAAGCCCACGCTGCTGGGCGGCCACGCCGCCACCCGCCGCTGGATTGCCCTGGCCGAGGCGCGCGGCATTGGCTGGTGGATAACCTCGGCCCTCGAATCCAACGTGGGCCTCAACGCCGTGGCCCAGCTCACGGGCGAATACGACGTGGCCGGCTTTGCCCAGGGCCTGGGAACCGGCCAATTGTACGATAACAACCTGGCCGCGCCGCTGCACATTCGCGCCGGAATGCTGCACTACGACCCCGCCGGCACCTGGGCAAGCGTGGGGTAGGCGCTGGCTTGCCGGCCGGGGGAATGTGCGGTAAGCTTTAGCTTGCCTTGGCCGGCAAACGGCAAGCTAAAGCTTACCGCACATTGCCTTGCGTAGGCTGCTAACTCGTTGTATATTTAACCTTTCTCTGGTTAAAGCTGCCGAGTGCTATGCAAATTTCTGCGTTGTTGGGTTGGGTGGCTGGCCTGCGGGTGGGCTGGCTGGCGCTGGGGCTGAGTCTGCTCCTCCAAGCAGGGGTAGGGCAGGCCCAAACCACGCCGGCGACGTTTATCATTAGCCGGCCCGGGCGGCATAAGGCGCGGCTGCCCTTCACCATGCAGCGCAACCTGATAATCGTGGCCGCCCGCCTCAACGGGCACGGACCCTACAATTTTCTGCTTGATACCGGCGTGGGCACCAGCCTGCTCACCGACCCTACCCTGGCCGATTCGCTGCACCTCGCGCGCGGCTCCGAATACAAGCTGCTGGGCGTGGGCGGCACCGATAGCGGCCTGCGCGCCTACGAGGCCACCAACGTGCGCGTGAGCCTGAGCGGCCGCGCCGAGGCGCCCGGAATGACTTGGCTGCTGCTTAGCAATGACGTGCTCGACTTGTCGGGCTACGTGGGCATGCCGATTCACGGCATTCTCGGCGCCGACCTCTTTCGCTCGTTCGTGGTCACTATTCGCCCCGAGCAGCACGAGCTGCTGCTCACCAACCCCGCCAACTACCGCGCGCCCCGTGGCCGCCGCTGGGCCCGCCTGCCGCTGCTGCTGGACCACGACAAGTCCTACCTCACGGTGCTGGTGCAGCAGCAGTCCGCCACCCCCAATGCCGTGGCGCTGCCCTTGCGCCTGCTGCTCGACACCGGCGCGGGCCACGCCCTCAGCCTCGAAACCACTTCCGACCTGCGCCTGCACCTGCCCGCGGCCCGCCTGCGCACCGACCTGGGCCGGGGCCTCACGGGGCTCATCAGCGGCTCGCTGGGGCGGGTGGCGACCATGCAGCTGGGCCACTACCGCCTGCCCCAGGTGCTCACGTCTTTCCCCGATTCGACGCAGGTGCATGAGCGCCTGAGTGGCACCGAGCGCCTGCGCAACGGCAGCATCGGCTACGAGGTGCTCAAGCGCTTCACCACCGTCATCGACTACCCCCACCACCAGCTGCTGCTGCGTCCTACGGCAACTCTGCGCGAACCCTTCGAGCATGATATGTGCGGCCTCGACCTGCTGGCCACCGGCCCCGACTACCGCCGCTACCTGGTGCAGCGCGTGGTGCCCGGCTCGCCGGCGGCTTCGGCCGGCATCGCCGAAGGGGAGGAGCTGCTAAGTGTCAATTTTCTTCCCATCAACGTCCTGTCCCTCACCGACCTGAGCCACCTGCTGCACTCGCAGGATGGCCGGGTGCTGCTGCTGCTGCTGCGCCGCCACGATGGCGAGCTGCACACGACCAGCATTCGGCTCAAAAGGCAGATTTGATTTCTAATGACTATAGGACTTACGCGAAGAGCTGTTTTTTTAGTCCCAGTGGGGCTGGTTGTTAACCATTTTGCGTAAGTCCTGGACTAGTGACGAATGACTAGGAACTACTAATTCTTCATCCCTTTTTAATCATTTGTCGCTAGTCATTTGTCATTAAAATCCTATCTTTCGCGGCCGCTTATTTTTGCCCTATGCCCGCCCCTGCTGCCGCTCCCGATACGCTACCCCCGCCGCTCATTCGGGCCAATCAGCACATCTACCGCGAGCATTTTCACGAGGAGTTTACCCAAACGCTGGACGAGAACATCCTGCAGCTGCTCGACCGGGTGTGGTTTCGGTCGCGGCTGGTGGGCTTCGAGCCCTACCCCCAGCGCAACAACCCGGCCCGGCCGCTGATTTTTGCCTCCAACCACTCGGGCATGGCTTTTCCCTGGGATGCCATTATTTCGCTCTCGCACCTGTGGCGCTACCTGATGGACACCCGCGGCAACCTGCGCGATTTGCCCCGGCCGCTGTCGGCGCCCATGCTCTCGGCCACCCGGCTGATGAACCCCTACCTCATCACGGATTTCTGGAAAAAGTGCGGCAGCGTCGATGCCACCACGCTCAATTTCGAAACCATGATGTATTACCAGGAAAACAACCTCATGCTGTATCCCGAGGGCGTGCCGGGCATCGGCAAGGGCTTCAACCGCAAGTACCAGCTCCAGCGCCTGGCCACTAGTATGGTGAGGCTGAGCCTGATGCACGGCACCGACATCGTGCCTTTCTACACTATTAATGCCGAATATCTTAACCCCCACGCTTATAGCTTTGAGTGGATAAACCGGCTGACCCGAAAAATCGGCATCCCGTTTTTGCCCATCACGCTGCTGCTGCTGCTGGTTATCGTCCAGCCCTGGGCCTTTTACCTGGCCCTGCCCGCCCAGCTCACCTACGTGATGGGCACCCGCATTCGGCCCACCGACCTCACCGCCAAAAAGCATGACGAGCTGAGCCGCGACGAGCTGCTGGCCCTGAGCGAGCAAATCAGGCAGCGCATGCAGGCCGAGATGGACGCCGCCGTGCGCGCCCACGGCCAGCACCCGTACCGCTGGCGCGAGCTGTGGCAGCGCATGAAAGAAAACCGCCGCTACTTCCCGTTTTTCCTGCCCTTCGCCTGGCCCGCGGCCTTCACCGAGTTTGAGCGCCGCTACGTCAAAAACGGTGAGCGCGACTTCAACATGCACCTCGACCGGCCCGGCACATTCTGGAAATTGTTGTGGCGCAACCCGCTGGTGCTGGCCTATTTCATCCCAGTGCTGGGCTGGATTCCGCTGGCCATCAAAGGCTACCGCGCCAATAAGCTGAGCCGCCTGACGCGGGGTAGGGTCGCCCCCACCGGCCGCTAGCGCCTACCCTCCCGTCGCGGAATAATTTGCGTAGGGTGCGGGGCTTGCCCCCGCCCGTCGTTGAACGACTCGCACGCCAATCGGGCAACGACGGGCGGGGACAAGCCCCGCACCCTACCTTGCGAGGAATATAAGTTTGGGGCCAATGGCAGGCTGGCCTACCGTTTTTACTCCTTAAAAACCCGTTTTTTCCTCTCACCCATTTCCCCCGTTTTCACTCATGGACGACCTGTTTAAGAAATTCATCAATACCGGCGTCGGCTTCTTGTCGCAGGGCAACAAAGCCATGCAGAGCGCCATCGAGAAGCTGGTGAAAGAGAGCAAGATATCGGAGCACGAGGGCAAAAAAATAGTGGATGACCTGCTAAAAAGCAGCGAATCCAAGCGCGCTGACCTCGAAAAGCAGTTCAAAGGCCTCACCGATGACCTGAAAAACCGCGTGGGCCTCGCCCCCGACGCCAAGAAAAAGCCTACCCCCTCCGCCAAGGCCAAAGCCGCCAAGTCCGCCGCCAAAAAGCCCGCCACCAGCGCCACCGCCCAGGCCGCCGGCACCGTAAAAAAAGCCGCAGACAAGGTGAGCGCCGCCGCTGGTAAAACCCAGCGCTCGGCCGCCGCCAAGGCCGGCGCTGCCAAAAAAGCCACTACTACCTCGGCCAGCGATAGCGGCTCCAAAACCGGCGAGTAGGTCCTCACTTCCACATTTCTGGCGGAGTAGGGTAAAAGAAAGAACGTCATTCCGAGCTTGCCGGGGAATCTCGCTCGCAATCGTTCAGGCTTCGTGCAACGACGCGAGCGATATTCCTCGGCAAGCTCGGAATGACGTTCTTTTCGCAGTTCTTTTCTCGCTGAGAATAAACCAAAAAAACGGCCCCCGCTGCACTAGGCAGCGGGGGCCGTTTAGGCTAGATAGCGCAGTCGATTTAGGCTTTTGCGTAAGTTACTTCCTTCACGGCCTGTAGGATGCGAGCCACGTTGGGCAGCGACGCTTCGATGAGGGTAGGGGCGTAGGGCAGCGGCACGTCGGCGCAGGTGATGCGGATAACCGGCGCGTCGAGGTAGTCGAAGGCGCGGCGCTGCACCATGTAGGCCAGTTCGCCCGAGATGCTGGCCAGCGGCCAGGCCTCTTCTACCACCACCATGCGGTTCGTCTTTTTCACCGAGTTGATAAGCGTGTCGTAGTCGATGGGGCGCACCGAGCGCAGGTCAATTACCTCAGCGCTAATGCCTTCTTGGGCCAGCTCGTCGGCGGCGGTGTAGAGCAGCTTCATCATTTTGCCGAAGCTGACCAGCGTCACGTCCTTCCCCTCGCGCACGATGTTGGCCTTGCCAATTTCGAGGATATATTCTTCTTCGGGCACCTCGCCCTTGTCGCCGTACATCAGCTCCGACTCCATGAAAATCACCGGGTCGGGGTCGCGGATGGCAGCTTTCAGCAGGCCCTTGGCGTCGTAGGGGTTCGAGGGCACTACCACTTTCAGGCCGGGGCAGTTCGCGTACCAGTTCTCAAAGTTCTGCGAGTGCTGCGACGAGAGCATCCCGGCGTTGCCAGTCGGCCCGCGAAACACGATGGGGCACGAATACTGCCCGCCCGACATCGAGTAGATTTTAGCCGCCGAGTTGATTACCTGGTCAATAGCCACCAACGAGAAGTTGAAGGTCATAAACTCGATAATCGGCTTAAGGCCATTAATTGCCGCCCCTACCCCGATGCCGGCAAAGCCCAGCTCGGCAATCGGCGTATCAATCACGCGCTCGGCCCCAAACTCATCCAGCATTCCCTGGCTGACCTTGTAGGCCCCGTTGTATTCGGCTACCTCCTCGCCCATCAGGAAAACCGACGGGTCGCGGCGCATTTCTTCGTTCATGGCCTCACGCAGGGCCTCGCGGAATTGAATGGTACGCATCTGTTAGAATAAGTTAACGGGGTAAAGTTAAGGCGCGGGCGTGGGTAATGAGGATGAAAACATACTATCAATGCTACCAAGGGACAGAAGCATCAACCTCATCAAAGTTTGTGCAACATTTTTGTACAACTTTGGCTATCTTTACTTCGTTCTTAAATCGAAAAAGAAAGGGAGCCAGGCCCTAACCCGACTCCCAATCCCAACTACCGCAGGTAATGAGCGATTAAGTAGAGGCCGAAGCCTTTAGCTAATCCTTTCAGGACCTCCAAAAAAACCGGCTTGCACCAGGTTTTAAGTAGTCTCTTCACGCTGTCCTTTTTCATCTGGTTGGAAGAAAAAGGGTTCTACGAAAACCCCCACACTTCTCGAAGCCCTGGCTGCGTCAACAGTCGGGGCTTCTCTTTTTCAACAGAGTAGCCGTCGGCTGGGGGACTTACCTACGCGAGTGCGCCAAAGATAGCGCCTCAGCAAGCCCCGGCCTACCCTACAATTTCAGCGCTTCCCGGAAGGCGGGCCGTTGCACATAGTCCTGAAATTCTAGGTCCTCAGTGGCCTGGGTGGCGAGGTCGTGGTCGAGGCGCACGGCCTGGTGCAGCTCGGTGGCCAGCGCGGGCTCGTCGTGGCGGCGGGCGGCGGCCACGGCCAAGCCGTAGTGCGGGGCGGCGGCCTGTGGGCGCAGGTCGAGGGCCAGGTGATACTGAGCGGCGGCGGCATCATACGCGCCGCGCTGCACCAGCAGCAGGCCCTGATTCAGGTAGTTCTGGTAGCTGGGGCCGGCCAGGCGCAAGCTGGTGAGCGCCTGCTCGGGCTGGCCAATCTGGATTTCCAGGGCCGCTTTATCCGAAAAAACCTTGCGCAGGATGTCGCGCTCGCCGCCCAGCTTAATGGCGTAGTCGTAGTCCTGCAAGGCTTCGAGGCGCTCCTGAGCGTGGTGGTGGGCCGAGGCCGCACGGTAAAACAGCTCGGCCGTGGGGTGGCGGTGGGCCGCCAGCGTAAAGTTGATGGCCGCCCGGTGGTAGTAATTCTGCTGCACGCGCAGGCTCGATTCTTTCTCGGCGCGCAGGGCCAGCACCGTGCCCAGGTTGTAAAAAGCCTCCCAGCGGGCTGTGCTGGCAGCGGCCAGCTCATAAATGCGCTGCTTCTCGGCCAGCAGGGGGGTAAGGGTGGCCGAGTAGCGCAGCTCTTCAGGCGTGAGGGCGTCGAGCTCGGCTTCCTTGGCCAGAATTTTTTTGCTCAGAATATACACTTCCGAGTCGTAGCGCGGCGGCGCGGTGTAGGTTACGGCCACCGTGCCCCAGCGCAGCACCGGGTAAATATAGTCCTCAAGGTAGTCGAAGTAGCTGAGTTTGTGCAGCGCCTTTTCCTTCTCGGCAAACGTGCCGTGCGTGTCGTTGATGATGCTCACCACCGAATCCTGCTGCGCGGGCTTCAATACGGAGTGCTGCACTTGGCTGAGCAGCAGCTCCCAGCTGCGGCGGTAGGCCAAGGTATCAAACTTAATATCTTCCACCTTATTAAGATATGAAAAGCCTTTCACCCGCTGCTTATAGTAATAAAGCAGCATCTTGACCCGCTTGCTGGCCAGCGCCGGCTGGTGGGCATCGAGGGAGTCGGGCGAGTGGCCGGCCGCGATGAGTACCCGCTGGGTGTGCTGGTTCTGGTCAATCAGGTCTTCGAGGGCCGTGATGTTGGTGCCCAGGTGCGAGCGGATAAACCACTGACCCTGGTCAAAATACAGGGGTAGGATGCGAGTGCCGCTCATCACGTTGCTCACCGTTTCGGGCAGCAGCGCCAGCAAGGTGTCTTCGAGCACCACGCGGCGGGCGGGGTCCGAGATGCCGCGCGCCACCAGCGTTTCGGTGCTGGCCGTCAGCGTTTTGCCGTGGGGCTTTAGCTCGCGCACCTGGCCGCGGGCCATGAGCTGGCCAGGGGAGCGCTGCGGCGTGTTGGGGATGGTGAAGCGGCGGCGGCTCACCAGGCGGCCCTTCACCGAGTCGTCGTAGGTGAACTCGCCCGGCGCAAACGAGAGCCTACCCACCGTGTCGAGGCGCAGGTCGTGGTCGTAGTGATACGTGAGCAGCACTTCGTACACCGCCCCTTTGTGCAAATGTTTGGCGGCGGTTTTGGCCGTGGCTTCGAAGGGCACCGACTCGCCCACGGCCGTGAGCGGGGCCGGCTCTACGCGCACGCGGCGGCCCGTTTCGGCGGTTTTGAGCATGGCGGGCAGGGGCGAACAGCCCGTGAGCAAAGCCAGCAACAGACCCGACAGGCCTACCCCCACCTTCGGCTTACTAATTGAGAATGAGCGCAAATGAAAAGAAATTAGCGACGGCTAAAACGAGCCGGATGGCAACCCGACCCGAGCCTGAACGTAAGGACAATCGTAACGTTGGCGGCTAATTAAGTTGTATATTAGCACGACAAAGTTGCAACGCGCCATCCAAAGCGCCATCCAAAATTCACTTTATGCACCGCCTCACCGACTTTATCGAATCGCAGTCCTTCGGGTTGTGCTCGGCGCTGGGGCAGCGCTGGGGCTTTAGTACGCGCAGCATCCGGCTCTCGTTTGTGTACGCGTCTTTCTTCACGTTTGGCTCGCCCATCGTGCTCTATTTCGCCGGTGCTTTCTGGATGAACGTGCGCCGCGCCATGCGGGAACAGCGTAGCACGGTCTGGGATTTATAGCGGCAAGTCACGCTT
The DNA here is from genome assembly GCA_001596155.1 of Hymenobacter psoromatis. NCBI lineage: Bacteria > Pseudomonadati > Bacteroidota > Cytophagia > Cytophagales > Hymenobacteraceae > Hymenobacter > Hymenobacter psoromatis. Next base: position 4,708,855 of record CP014771.1, read on the forward strand.
CTCGAATGAGCCGGTACAGTCGCTCGCGGTAGGTTTCGCTGACCGGAATCAGCTTGTCCTGAATATAAATCGTGTTGCCGTCCACCATCCGAATCTTGTCCAGCGACACGATGTAGGGCTTGTGGACGCGCAAAAAGGGCGGTTGCGGTAGCGTCTCGGTCAGCTCTTTCAGGCTTTGGTAAGTGATAATGCGCTGAGCGGGCAGGTGAATACTGACGTAGTTGCTCAGCCCTTCAATATATAAAATATCCGCGTGATTGACGCGCAGAAACTTGTTCTTGGTTTCCCCCTTCACGAACAGGTGGCCAGGGGGTAAGAAAGCGGGAGCCGCCGCCGAAACGGCGGCCGCCGTCGTTTCGGCGGCCAGGGTAGGGTGCAAGGTCAGCGCCTTTTGGGCGGCCTTGAAGAACCGCTCGAGGGAAATCGGCTTGAGCAGGTAATCCACCACGTCATTTTCGTAGCCTTCGAGCGCGTATTCAGGATAGGCCGTAGTGAGGACGACCTTGCAACGACTGCCAGCCAGCTTCAAAAATTGCAGGCCCGTCAGCCGGGGCATCTGGATATCAAGAAAAACCAGGTCAACCTGGCCCTGCTGCACCAGCGTGAGGCCCTCCACGGGATTGGTAGTCGTGCCCACCAGCGTCAGAAAAGGCACCTGGCCGATGTAGTCGGCGAGAATGGCCAGGGCGGGAGCTTCGTCATCAACAACGAGACAGCGAATCATGAGGGGGGGGTAGGGAGGTAAGTGCGATGGGCGATGGGCTACCCCACCAGTCGCAGCAAGGTCCGAAATTCCTCCTCCGTTTCTTCCACCCGCAGCGTGTGGCGCTCGGGATACAGCAGGTGCAGTCGCCGCCGCAGGTTGGGCAGGCCGATGCCGGTGGTGGCATCCTTGAGGCCGTCGGCGCGGTGGTTTTTGACTTCAAACCGCAGCTCGTCGGCCGCTACGTGCAACTGCACGCTTACGGGGTGCGCCGGGTCGTCCAGCACGCCGTGCTTGATGGCATTTTCGACGAAGGGGATGAGCACCAGCGGCGCGAGGCGGCGGCCGGCGGGCTCGCCGCACACGGCGAAATCAACGTGGAAGCTGCCGGGGAAGCGCAGGTGGTAGAGGGCCAGGTAATTATGCAGGTACTCGATTTCTTCGCTCAGCTCCACCTGGCCATCGGGGTTTTCGTGTAGCATGTAGCGCATCAGCTCCGAGAGCTTCAGGATGGCGCTGGCGACGGGCCGGGCCACGGGATAGGCCAGGCTGTAGAGCATGTTGAGGGTGTTGTAGAGAAAGTGCGGGTTGATTTGAGTTTTGAGAAAAGCCGCCTCCGCGGCGCGCTTTTCCGTGCGCAGCTGCCAGTTTTCGCGCTCGCGCAGCAGGGCTTCCCGCCTGGCCCACACGGCCGCGCTCGCAAAAATCATGGGGCTGCCGTAGAAGAGATTGTCGAAAATATAGTAAATGGTGGTGGTGTCGGGCGAGTAATTACGGAAGCCCAGCACGGCCGGAAACAACGCTTCCTCAATGAGCGCCCGCGCGCCGATGTAGCCGGCCAGCGCGGCGGCCAGCCGCAGCCCCCGGCCCGCGCGCAACAGGCGCGGATACACCACGAGGTAGCAAAAGTAGAACTCGGCTATGCTGATGAACAGCTCTGAAGCCGTAAGCCAGAGGCTGATGCGCAAGCTCGTCCGGAAGTGAAGAAATCCGCCTGCGAATGCGTAGCCGCCATATAGCAGCCAGCCCAGTAGGAGCCAGCGAAACGTGAGCTTGGGAGTGGGGGTAGGCATGGCTGGGGCAAGAGGTAGGGGGCATCAAAACTACCGCTGCCTAGTAGCGCCCCGCACCTTTTTTATGCAAAAGCCGGGGTTTGGAATGCGAACCGGAAAAACTCCAGCGGTGGCCGGTGGCATCAGGTTCCGGGCGGTTGGGATAATCTTTTTTCGGGTAGAAAAGAGGCAACTCACCTTTGCTTCATCACGCCGCCTACCCCCCGTTGTCCGATGAAGCTACCTCCCTCTTTTCGCTACCCTGCCTTGTTGCTATTAATTCTGCTGGGGCTTGGGCAGCGCGCTGCGGCCCAGACTCCGGTGGCCGGCACCGTGCTTGACCGGGCCGGGCAGCCGCTGGCCTTTGCCACGGCCGTGCTCGTGCAGCTGCCCGATTCCAGCATTGCTGACTCCCAAATAGCTACCGGGCAGGGGACTTATGCGTTTGCCAACGTCCGGCCCGGCCGCTACTGCGTGCGGGGCCTGTTGCTGAGCTACCGCAGTGCCCGCAGCGCGGCTTTCGTGGTGTTCGGCGCACCCGTCACCGTGCCGGCCCTGCGCCTTGCGCCTGCCGCCACGGCCTTGGCGAATGTGACGGTGCGCGGCACCCTGCCCGTGCTGGAGCAGCTGGCCGACCGCACGGTTATGAACGTGGCGCGGCTGAACACGGCCGGCGACAACGCCCTCGAAGTACTCAAAAAAGCCCCCGGTGTGACCCTCGACAAAGACGAGCACCTCGTGTATCGGGGTAGCGCAGGCGTGACGGTACTAATTGACGGCAAGCTGAGCTACCTGAGCGGCGAGGCGCTCACCACCTACCTCAAGTCGCTGCCCGCCTCGGCCATTAGCCAGGTGGAGCTGATTCCGAACCCGCCCGCCTCAATGGATGCGGCCGGCACGGCCGGCGTGCTCAACATCCGGCTGCGGCGCTCGCAGCTGCCCGGCCTCAGCGGCACGGCCACCGCCACCGCTGGCTACGGCCGCTACGAAAAAGGCTCCCTCAGCACCGACCTGGCCTATAATATGGGCAAGGCGCGCCTGTTTGCCCGCGTCAGTGCCGGCCGCTACAACTCCTACAACCAGTTGAACGTGGTGCGCCGCATTCGCGACAGCCTCTTTCAGCAGCAAAACTACTGGCACCCCATTACGCACACGCTGAGCTACGCCGCCGGGGCCGACCTACCCCTCACGGCCCGCCAAACCGTGGGCGTGCAGGTGCGCGGCGGGATTTCGCCCCAGACCACGCAGGCCAGCGCCGAATCCGCCACGACCGATGCGGCCGGCCAGCCTGCCGGCCGCCGCACCCTCAACAATCCCCAAACCAGCCAAAGCAACAACTTCGGCCTCAACCTGAACTACCGCTGGGCCTTCGACAGCCTGGGCCACGAGCTGAGCGCCGACGCCGACTACGTGCGCTACACCAGCCAGGAGGACCAGCGCTTCAACAACCTGCTCTTTGCGCCACTCAGCGACGTGGCCCAGGATGGCGGCCAGCTGCGCAGCGCGCAAGCCGCCGCCGTGGCCATCCGGGCCGTCAAGGTGGACTACGTGCGACCCGTGCCGGGCACCAAATGGCGGGCCGAAGCCGGGGCCAAAGCCAGCTGGGTAACCACCCGTAGCAGCATTCAATTCGATAAATTGCTGGCCGGTAACTGGCGGACTGACTCGCTGCGCACCAACCAGTTTCAGTACAACGAAGCCATCACGGCGGCCTACCTCAGCCTGAGCATTACCCTGGGCTGGCTTGAGCTAAAAGGCGGCCTGCGCGGCGAGCATACCCACTCCCTGGGCGAGTCGCCGACCACCGGACAGCGCGTGGCGCGCGATTATTTTCAGCTTTTCCCGAGCCTGTTTGCCAATTACAAGTTCAGCGATAACGACCAGCTGGGGCTGTCCGGCAGCCGCCGTATTACCCGCCCTTCCTACCAAAACCTGAACCCGTTTATCTCTTACACCGACTTCTATACCGTCAACGTGGGCAACCCCTACCTGGCCCCGTCGCTATCCAACTCGCTCGTGCTCAACTACACGCATAAGGGCTTTCAGGTGCTGAGCCTGAGCTACCTGCGCGAAACCGCCGCGATGGGCGACGTCATTTTTCAGAACGACCAGACCAAGGTTACAACTCTCACCACCCAAAATCTCAACCAAGCCACTACCCTCAGCCTGACCTCGGGCGGCCACACCAACATCGGCAAGATTTGGGGGATGGACAACCAGTTGGGAGTCACGTACGGCGAAGTGCAAACCCGCATAGAGGGGCAGGACGTGCGCCTGTCGCGCTTCGGCTGGTCGGCCAGCTCCGACCACACGTTTGCGCTGCCGCGCAATTACAAGCTGTTGGTGGGCGGCGATTACCAGTCGGCGGGGGTGAGCGGCTTGTTTGCCCTGAAAGCCAGCGGCGCGTTCAACCTCGGCCTCAAAAAGCAGCTGTGGGCCGACCGTGCCACCCTCAGCCTCAAGCTCAGCGACCTGTTTTACACCAACGGCTGGTTCAGCACCGTGCGCTACAACAACATCAACATGGACTGGACCAACCGCTACGAGAGCCGCCGGGTGTCGCTCAGCTTCACCTGCAAATTAGGCAGCGGCAAAACTCAGGCCCGGCACGCCGCCGGCAGCAGCGACGAAGAAGGCCGCGCCGGGCATTGAGGGTAGGCTTTTAGGTTGGTATAGCTGCGGGCTGCCGGCTTTTGGGCCGGCTGTCCGCTCGTCGTTCGCGCCGCTTGTTCTCGCGACGAGTGGACAGCCGGCCCAAAAGCCGGCAGCCCGCCGCGAACCACGCTAGGCCCGCATGTTATCCATTACCTGCGAAAAATATTTCCTACCCCTGCCAAAATACGCCCACACCAAACTGCCCGCATAAGTGCCCGCGCGCTGCCGCACCAGCAAATGCGGCTGGGCTAGGCGGCGGCGCTGCCGCCAGTAGCTGAGTTTCTGGAAAAAATGCCAATGCGCCCTACCCACCGCCTGCGCCTCGGGCCAGTTGCGGGCCAGCAGAAAGCGCAGCCCGGCCACCCAATCGAGCAGCAGACGCAGCGCGAATGCGTCGGCTAACTCGCTGGGAGCTGAGTTTTTATAAAGCAGCGCCAAACCATTGCGAAAGTTGAGATACGTCTTGCGCGGGCTCGATTTGGGCAAAGTGCCGCCGCCCACGTGCTGCACCACGCTCGCGCCGCCCGTGTACCAGATTTCGTAGCCCGCGTTCTGCACGCGCCAGCAGAAATCAATCTCCTCCATGTGGGCAAAAAACGCCGGCTCCAAGCCACCCAATTCGCGCCAGACGCTAGCCCGCACTAGGCAGCAGGCACCGCTGGCCCAGGCCACGGGGCGCGCGTCGTCGTACTGGCCCCGGTCGGTTTCGAGCGTGTCGAAGAGCCGGCCCCGGCAGAAGGGGTAGGCCAGCCGGTCGAGGTAGCCGCCGCCGCCGCCAGCGTACTCGAAGAGGGTAGGGTCGCTGAAAGACAGTACTTTGGGTTGCACCGCAGCAATGCGCTCATTGCTGACCAGCAGCGCCCGCAGCGGCGGCAGCCAGCCCGGCTGCACGGCCACATCGGAATTGAGCAGCACGAAAAATGGGCTGTCGAGCTGGGCCAGGGCCTGGTTATAGCCCTCACAAAACCCCAAATTCTCGCTGAAAACCAGCACTTCGACCTGCGGAAAGCCGTGGCGCAACAGCGGCACCGAGTCGTCGGTCGAGGCGTTGTCAGCCACTACCACCCGCGCGCCGGCCGCGTGCGCCAGCACCGCCGGTAGGAATTGCCGCAAAAAATGTTCGCCATTGTAATTGAGAATTACAATGGCCACGTCGGCGCAGTTCAAAGGGGAAATAGAATTAAATTAAGATTGAGGGTTTGCAAATAACGGTCACAAGCGAACGCCAGATGAGCATCACCGTTCTTTATTTAAGTAAGAGCGACCGCTCAAAACCCCTATATCCCAAAATTATTCAAATCCAAACCCGGCAAGTTGGGCAGCAGGCCGCTGGTTTGGCGCTGCAGTTCGCTTTTGGCCATTTCTCCGGCGGCTTCGAGGGCTTTGTTGACGGCCGCTACCACGAGGTCGGGCAGCATTTCGCGGTCCTCAGGCGTCAGCAGCGATGGGTCAATTTCGAGCTTCACAAGGGTGCGGTGGCCGTTAGCGGTGGCTTTTACCAAGCCGCCCCCCGCCTCGCCGGTGGCGGTAATGTGCTGGAGCTGGCCCTGGGCCTGCTGCATCTTGTCTTGCAGCTCCTTCACCTTGCCCATCATGCCCATCATGTCAAATGCCATAGTAAAAAATGCTCTGTAATGAGCTTAAATGAGGTTTTTTAGTTGATGCCGGTAAAAGGTCAATAGGGAGCCGGTAAAAAGATTATTCTCTGAAATCAAGTAAACATTCATCTTTAACCTTCTTTGAAATGTCCAAAATCGGCTTTAAACTCCTGCAAACTTCTAAAGATGCAGATGAAAGACAAATTTACGTGATTCACCGTCATAAGAACTCTGACTTCATGCGTAGTGTAGGACTGAGCATCTTACCAGCCCACTTTGATTTGAAGACTGGTAGGGCTGCTGGTGTCTCTAATGCTCCTGAAATCAACAAGACTATTCAAGCTCTAGTTTCTGATATGGAGACAGCAGCTAGAAATTGTGAAGGCAAGGGTCTAGAGCCTACCAAGCCAGTAATACAGGTTGCTTATGAGGAGCTACTAGTTAAGGCATCTTTAAGCACTGTTTTAAAGCCTCAGACAGCTCAAATATTAGGCTCAGCACTAGAATGTCTTTATGAGGAATTGAGAGGCTTAGAGGCTGCTGTAATAGCTAAGAAAGTAGCTATTGAATCTGAGGAGCTAAAGCAAGGGTTGTTTAAAAATATGCTTTTGGCTGATTACGTTGACAAGTACATTCTAGCTAGGAAAGAAACTTTAGCAGCTAATTCAATTCGCCTGTTCCCAAACCTCAAAGAATGGATTATAAAATTCAGCCCATTATGGAGGATTGACAACATCACCAAGACTACCTTAACTGAGTTTCAAAATTTCTTGATTAAGCAGGATAAGAAGTCCGGTTCTATTGCTGACTTAGTAACCAAGCTGAAAAGCGTAGTTTTATACTATGAAGATGAATTGCAACTTGACCTTAAATCTTTCCGGTCTTTTAAACTTGGGTTTCAGAAGAAGCGGAATGATAATGTCATCTACCTTAATAAATATGAGTTACAAGCTCTTTTAGACTTGGATTTGAGTAAACCAACTGACACTATTACTAGAGATGTATTCTGTTTAATGTCTCTTACAGGTTTACGTTGGGCAGACTGCTATGTAAAGCCTGAGCAGATTGAGAAAAATAATCTCAGAGTCATTACCGAGAAGACTGATACTGATTTGCTGATTCCAATCAGTTTGCAGGCTCATGAAATTCTATGTAGGCTGTTTGCTCGTGAGGATTATAAGCCACTGGTTAGCCAGCACTTTAATGAGCGTATTAAGAATATTTGTGCTCTAGTTCCTGAAATTGCTGAGAAGAAGGAGCTTGTGAAGACTTATAAAGGCAAGAATAAGGCTGATAGTAAGGTGTACAAACCTAAACCCAGCCTGATTACTTGCCACACAGGTAGGCGCACATTCATTAATCTTGCTTTATCTAAGGGCATTTCACCAGCTACTATTGCCTCAATTGTAGGACATGAAGGCACTGAATTGATTATGAAGACGTACTCTAATAAGTCAGTTGGAATTGAGAAAATCAGTGAGCTACTTGATTAACTAGTGTAGCTGAGGCATAAAGAAGAAGCACAGGAAAGGAAACTACTCCTGACTCTGTGCTTCTTTTTTCAATCACCTGAAATATAACCTCAGCTAAAAACCTGAATTGTTATCACTCGTAATCAAAGTAGTTATTTAGAATAATTATAAATACTATATCCTCTAATTAATTATTATTGTGTGTCGCATTATTCTTACAAAAACTCTTATTAAATGAATTCTCTTGAGAATATTTTGTGACAGACTACAATTTGAAATTAATTGCTTTAGAAGCACCAATTACTATTCCATCAACCCGCTTACCTGTTTTTGGATGCTTTATTTTTTGAGAATGAATGCAATAATAATCTTCTAGGTTCTTAGCAGTGGGCTTGCCATCAATTTGTAAAATGGAATAAGCTGCCTGCAACTTTTCTTTCGCTTGAGGAAGAGTAAGTACGTCATTTGGTTTCAAGCATAAAATGTTTCTCACTCTTTGATGGTTTTTAGTCTTCTTATCCTTTTTAATTATTTCTTCTTTAAATGCCTTTTGTCTGTAGCCTAATGCTTTCATCTTCTCTGACCCTAATTTCTCATAAGCTTGTTGAATAATATCTAATGTATCTCCATCTCTAACGTCTGGTAATACTTGATTAAAAAGTGAAGCAAATACGTAATTTTGTTGATAATCGATGTAATCTAGACACAGAGTTTCAAAGTCTGGTTTCTGAGCTAATGCTAACTTATTTATACCTTCCAATTCAGGCAAAGGATTACCAACGTAATTATATTCAATGTCATTTATTTTGAATGTATGAGATTTATTCTCACTTCCTTTTGCTACTTTGTATGTAGCATGTTGAGTGTCAAAGGCATTTAATCTTGATAGTTGAGCAATGTCATTAACTATTAATTCATCAGTTTCTTTTCTGTAAAATAAATATTCGCTCTTAGCAGCACCATTTTTAAGCATCTCTTTGGTTCCCTCTTTTGAAGTTGGATAATCATCAACTGCATCTTTAGCTTTTGCAAGCTGCCCCATTACTTGAGCTTCATAAGTGTCTCTGTCTAAGTATTTATCAAACTCATCAGCAGAATAAAGCATTACTAGCTTGTTTCTCACCTCTGCGTTTCTAATTCTGCCAATAATTTGAGGAATAGTGGTGGTAATGTCAACTTTAGTATGGTCTTTTCTCCCATCAACAATTACGTAGCTGACAGCATGTGTATCAAATATGTCTTGTCCAGAAAATGCAGTCGAAGTATAGAAATTTATTTTTTTAGCAGTATCGGTAGTGCATCCTATCTTGTAAGCAGTGCCTAAGTCATTCTTTAATTTAGCTCTATTTTCACTAGTATTCGCGGTAACTATTTTTATTAGATTAGCTAAATTAGTGCCCTTGTAAGCCTTTTTTACCTTTCTAATAATAGCAGTAATACTAGTGACTGAATTTAGAAAAATATGAGCATTAAATAAAATTAATTCTTCCTGAATTAAATAATAAAGAACTAATAATGCTGAATAATCATCAATATTCTTTTTAGAAGTTCTGCGTTCAATACTTACAGTTTCTATATTTTCCCACTCCACTTTGACTTTAGGAATATTTAATAAAGCAGGTAATTGATATTTTTCTCTTACAGGTGTAGCAGTCATTAGGCAATAAGATTTAAATTTACTCATATTATCCATGATATTATAAATAGCGCCATATCTGTAAGCACCTGCTTCTAACATCATGTGAGATTCATCAACTAGTAATTTCCAATCCCTCACTTCATCTTCTAATGCAGTTACTATGTTTGGTAAGGAGTCATAAGTAACTATTATTTTCTGTCCACCATCCTTAATAAATAATTTCACCTTCTCAATCCTAGCTGCTGCTCCTTTCTCATCATTTTCATTAACTGCATCCCCATCAATAACACAAATATTTACTTTATTTTATTATCTTTGGCCCAGGTTTGTTTATTCTCTCCTATTCCTTTAAATGGCATAGCAATAACATACTTCACTTGATTCTGTAGAGCTACAGTAGTTCCACCGCATCCAGTAAGTACTTTATTAAAATGGCAATTGTCTGGTAAGTCATCAAATCCTTCAATATCTGATAAATAACGTTGATTGCCTTGTGCATCTATGGCAGAGCCTGCTTTGATGATTCTTTCCTCTTGTAAATTACTCATAGTTGATATTTTAAGTTTATTATCTCTTATTAAATTGTCTGATTTTGCTCCTTTAAAATCTTCTTTATATAGGGTTCTTGCAAGAATTTCCCGACAGCATAAAGCAAAAAGAGAGGCAACTATTAGCTGCCTTTGATTCTGCTGTTTTATCTTATACAAAGATAGTGAATAATTATTTAATATACAAGCTTTTATATGTAAATTTTTGATTTATTTTCTCGAACTTTTCACTACATTGCAGTAGCTTCTAGCACGTTGAGTGCATTTGAAGCCAAATTCAGCCTATTCTACCCACTTTAGCAACCTTTCATCATGCTTGCATTCATTGGATTCATAGTCCTCTTGATTTTTGGTAAGTTTCTCTGGGATACCTATGTTACTGGTAAGACTGATAAGGATTGGGAATCTCACAAGAAGAATGAGCCTGAGAAAGCTGCTCGTATAACTAACAGCGCCACATTTGACATGAGCAGTGATTACAAGCCCAATTCTATGCACCAGCAAGCAAGCCTTAACATGATTGCAGCACAGCTTCAATGTGAGTCATCAGAAGCTAAAGAAACTTATCAAAACGTAATCAGAGAAGAATTAGCTAATGAAGCAGGCAGCTTTGAACAGTTTAAGCAGTCAATCAAAGAGATAAGACAGCATAAATATAAGCAAGCTCTCTCAATGCAATTTGACCCTGATGATACTCCTGCTGCTTTTATGGAGCGTTGGATGCAAGAACTGCTAGATGAAGTTAGTAAACCTAGTGTAATTATTAATATTAATGCTAAGGATTATTTAGCAAAAGCTAATGAAGCTATAGCTAAAAATAATCGTGAAGAAGCTATTGATTTATTAGAAAAATCACTGCTTTACATAGATAAGAAATCACCTCATTATCTGCAAAATGCTGTTGGAGAATGCTACTTAGCTTTACACCTTTACATAAGGGCATATGATTGCTTCAAAAAGGCTTGGTGTAATGTAATCTTATTTGAGCTTAATAATAAGACTTTAGTAGATAAAATCATCACTAACAAAGATAACACGCTTTTACTCGCCTTGATTGAATCCACAGAAGCTATTAAAAATTAAGCCTAAGCTTACTATCGACCATAAAGAACAAGGGGAAACTACCCATTCACCAGAAATTCTTGCAGACTCTAATGAAGCTGAAAGACGAGCAGTAGCTAAAGCTCTTGCTGGCAACAAGTATGCTCATCTTGCTGCTAAAGCTTCTACTCCAATTGTAGAGCCTGACCCTTCTACTGCTAAAGAATCTTTTGAAGCAGGGGATGAAATGTCTCTTTGAATCAAATTCTCTGTGTCAGCAAGGAAGTTAGGTTAAGCATACAAGCTCTATTTTGACTAATCAGCTTTTTGCTTGTTATTCAATCACCCTATTATATAGCTTAATTTTAGAAATTTCTAAATTTTTTATTTATGTTAAATTTAAAGGTTACATCTAAAACAGACCCTGCCTAAGATTTGAGGTTGATGTACCCAACCACTTTTTCAATAGTTAATTAATCAGCCGAATGAAAAATCTATTACAGATTGCACTCATCATACTTTGTTTCCCTACACTTTCCGCTGTAGCTCAAACGGGCAGTTACTCAATGTATAGTTTAAAGGTATACGCACATGGTGGATTACAAGCTAAGCGTGAGTTAGAAGCAGGTAAACATATTTTAGTTGTTAATGAGACAGAATCTAAGATAACTTATGGGGATGATATTTTTAAAATAGTTGGCAGAGGAACCCAACACGATGACAAAAATGTGGTTGTATATACTGTAGAGCAACCATCTGATAATGCAGAGACAGTTAGTAATTATATAAGTGTAGACACATTTTTTAAAATGATTCGTTTTATTAGTCCTGAAAAAGATAAAAATGGATACACACCATACATTGAATTTAATTTTAGATAGTTATTGTCACTTTGCTGTTAGGCTGAGCTTTATCCAGCGAAATGAGGATGAAAGTATTGTTACTCATAAACCATTTGCTCTGCTCTTGTTATACTGACTTTTAATCCCTTTCATTTCAGCCAGCATTGGCAGGCTAAAATAAACAACTTTACACCAAGCAGTAATAGGTTTTGAACCACTTATTACTGTGCTGCCCTGATAAGGATTTGAGCAAAATGTAACATTTATGCTTACCTTATTTCCTTGCCATGTGTAAATAACAATATCAGTATCCAACCAGGTCTTAGTATTTACCACTTTTGGTTTACCATAAAGGGACTTGTAGAGCTGTATCAATTCTTTTCCCTCATAGGTTTCTACAGAGAAATCTACTCTCCTAAGCCTTTTATTAAAGAAGTAGTATATAGGAGGGTATATTTTCAAGTCTCCAATAGTTGAATGCTTGTTTTTGGCTCCATAAGTCTTCAATTCCATTTTCTCTAAATACCAGTCAAGCTTTTCGTTAAAAGATTCATCGTATTTAGTCATCACAAACCCATCGAAGACTAAGCCTTTGCAATTATCAATAGTTGAGCCGAATATATAGCCTTTAAAACCATTCTTTGCGTCTAAGGCAGTTATTGAGCCTTGAGCTATTGAGTGATAAGAGACTACTAAGCCAAGCAGAAGGAACAGGAGGGTATTTAGATGCTTCATAACTAGGTAGATTTCCGCTAAATGTAAGTGACTTACTGTAAAGTGCAGGCACTCTTAGCCCTCAAAAATTGCTCATTATCGGGTAAGTCCAATTTTGGCAATCTATAACATAAGATGTATTAGCCTGATGTAAAGGCTTTTGTCAGTCATTTAAGGAGCATCTTACCGGCATTTGTTGTATCTTCCGGTAATCTAGTGAATGAGACTCTTAAAAAGTGCATTTAGAGCTAATAGAGACACATTTAAGGCATTGATGACCACATGCCCATCATGTCAAATGCCATAGTCTTATTCGCTTTATTTCCAGTGAGCTGGAAAGTTTTGGTAAAAAATATCGGGTCAGTTTTTCCTGCCTGATACCAAAAAACCGGTCTTCAAACAACTGCCAAAACCGGCCCGTAGGTGCTAAACCAGTGGTGGCAGCAAAAAGTGACCTGCCGCTGCAAAACTACTGCCGCCAGTGTGCGGGCAACTCAGTACTTGTTCAGCAGCAAGGTAGTAGCGCGAACTGGAAAGTTCGCGCTACTACCTTGCTGCTGAATAAATTATCTAGCGAGCGGGGGGGTAGGCCACTGGTTTGCAAGGCGTTAACCACAGTTTCGGCCAGGCCGGCGGGCCAGCACCTCGGCCAGCAGGGCGGCGCTGGTAGCTGGCCCAGCCGGCCGGGGCCTGAAAAAAAGCCGGCCCGCAGACGGCCGAATGATAGAAAAACAGCGTGGTCTAAAAGTAATTATTTCTGATGGCGTATGATTCCTGGGCCAGCCCTACCCCCCCTCACAGCGAGCGCAGCCTGTGAGCGGCGCGCCGGCCAGCAAATGCATAAAGCCCGAAAAAGCCCAGCCTGGCGCGCCGCGAGAGTCGGCTAGCCAAGCTGGGCTTCAGGAATATAAAATGCACTAGGCCTGCGCTTTAATTACGCAAGTTCGCGGTACTACTCCAGGTGGCTGAGGGCCGTATTGAGGGCCGTGAGCACGGTTTGCAGGCTTTTTTCGGGGTCGGGGCCGAGGTTAATATGCAGGGCGCGGCGGCCTTTGTCGCGCAGAGCTTCGAGGTCGCCCTGGGCCTGGGCATTTTCAAAGGTGCCGAAGGTGTAAGTGCGGCCGGGCAGCGGCAGGTCCTGCGGGTGGTCGGCGGTGAACTGCACGAACAGGCCGGTGTTGGGGCCGCCCTTCTGGTACTGGCCGGTCGAGTGCAAAAAGCGCGGTCCGTAGCCCGAAGTGGTGGCGATGCGCAGCTTGTCCTGCACCTGCTTGCGGAAGGCGGCCAGCTGCTCGTTGAGGTGGTCGGTTTCGTGCAGGTAGGCTTGCAAGGTCATAAAATTGCCGGGCCGGGTCTGCTGGAAAAACGCCAGCAGCACGCCGGCCGCATCCTGCCCGCCTACCTCGCTGTAATACGCCACGCCGTCCTGAGTGGCGGTCGGCTGGCCGGCGTCGGGCAGCTTGCCCTTCTCGGTTACTTCCTTCATCAGCTTGTCGGTGGCCGTTTTGGCGGCCTGCACGTTGGGCTGGTCAAAAGGGTTGATGCCGAGCACGATGCCCACCACGGACACCGCGATTTCCCAGCGGTAAAACTCGCGGCCCAGGTCCATCGCCTCTTTCAGGCGAATGATGATGACCGGGTGGCCCGCCTTTTCCAGGGCCGTCAGCTTGTCCAGGTTGCCCTGGTCCGTAAATTCCTCGTAGCCCACGTACACGAACACGCGGTCTTGGCCATACTCGTCGGGGCGGCCCAGCGGCTCGCCGGCCACCGGCAAAATGCCCTTGCCTTCCTTGCCCGTGCTTTCGGCCATCAATTGCTCCAGCCACAGGCCCAGGCTGCTCAGCGAGTCGGGGGTGATGAGCGTGAGCTTGTCGCGGCCCTGCTGGGCCAGCACGCCCAGCGCCGCGCCCAGCGCCAGGCCGGGGTTGCCGGCCACCGGGCCCTGCGCGCCGCAGTTGTGCATCATCTCCACGGCACCGTGCAGCAGGCTGCCAATGTTGATGCCGCTGAGCGCCGCCGGCACCAGACCGAAGTACGTGAGGGCCGAAAAACGCCCGCCAATCTCCGGAAAATTCAGGAAAATCTTGCGGAAGCCTTCCCTAGTGGCCTGCTCCACGAACTTGGAGCCGGGGTCAGTGATGGCCACGAAGTTTTCGCCGGCCTTGTCGCCCTTGATAGCCTGGAGCTTGTCATAGAAATAGTCGCCGAAAGCCAGCGGCTCAGCCGTGGTGCCCGACTTGCTGGCCACCACAAACAGCGTGTGGCGCAGGGGTAGCGACTGCTCCAGCTCGGCCACGGTGCCGGGGTCGGTGGTGTCCAGAATGGAAAGCGTCAAATCGCCCTGGCCCCGGTGAAACGAGCGGTCGAACACAATCGGGGCCATCGAGCTACCCCCCATGCCCATTACCACTACGTGCTGAAAGCCAGCTTCTTTCACCTCGTGCACGAAGTGCTTGATGTCGGCCACGGCGTTAGTCATCACCTCCGGCGTGTTAAGCCAGCCCATAAAGCTGCGGATGCTCTGCTGCGCCTCGGCGTTCTGGGTCCAGAGGGTGGCATCTTTCTGCCAGAAGCGGGAGGTAAAATCCTGGTCGTTGAGGGCCTTGATTTTGGCGTCGATTTCGGGCTGGTACTGCCCCAGGTGGTAGGTGGCAGCGAATGAGTTATCGGGCATGGGGTTGGGGGTTGGGAGGAAAGAACGTCATGCTGAGCTTGTCGAAGCAGCTCGCTCACATTGTTGAACGGTTGAGGTTACTTTACCATGCGAGATGCTTCGACAAGCTCAGCATGACGTTCTGGATAAACATTCTTACCTAATTATTTCAAAATCGTAACGGTGCCGGTCTGGCTGAAATTCTGGCCCACCTCGTCGCGCAGGGTGAGGTGCCAGACGTAGGCCCCGTTCACCGGCGCGTGGCCCCGGATGGTGCCATCCCAGGTTTGGGTGCGGTCGGTGGCGCGGAAGGCTTCCTGGCCGTTCTTGTCAATTACTACGAAAGAAAAATTATTTAGGTAACGGCCCTTCAGCGCCAGCACGTCGTTGAGGCCGTCGCCGTTGGGCGTAAACGCATCGGGCACCACCAGGCGCGGCTGCCGCACGAGGGTGGCCACGTTGGAATAGCTCACAGTGCCGGCCGGTAAACCTGCCCCGCTGGCCTCAATGCGGTAGCGCAGCACCTGGCGGTCGGTAGGGGGGGTAGGGTCGAAGTAGCTCAGGCCGGTAGTAGCGGCCGAAGTGGCCAGCACCGTGCCATCGGGGGCCAGCGTGAGCACCCGGTAGCTAGCGCCCGCCGCCGGGCTGCCCGGCCCCCGAAACGCCGACCAGTTCAGCTGCGCCGTGAGGCCGTCGGGGTCAGCAGCGGCCACGGCCAGCAGGCTGGGGCAGGTGGGGGGGGTAGGGGCCGAAGCGTTGCCGCACACGTCTTGCAGGCGCAGGGTGTAGCAGGGCGGCGCGGCCAGCAGCGGGGCCAGCGCGGCGGGGTCGCGCAGGGTATCGGTGGCGGTGGGCAGGGCCGCGAAGTCGAGCGCGCCCGGCCCGCCCTGGCGGCTATACAGCAGCTGCCCGCCCGTCGGCAGCGCCGCGCCGCCCGCCGGCGTGGCCGTGAGTGTGAGGCGGCCCGCCAGGTCAAAACTGGCATTGAGCAGCGGCGTGGCGGGGGGCAGGGTCGAAACTGCCTGCACCACCACGTCGTTGGAAATGCTTTGAGCGCTGCCCGCTACGCTGGCTTGCAACTCGTAGGTGTAGCTAGTGCCGCAGGTCACCGCCGCGTCAGCGTAGGCCGTAGCCGAGGGGGGTAGGGTGGTTAGCGCGGTGCCGTTGCGCAACAGTGTGTAGCCCACCACCGGCCCGGCCGTTTGCCAGCTCAGGCTATTGACGTTGTTGGCCGAAGTGCCCGCCAGCTGAATCGTCGGCACCGGCGCCGAAAAGGTCGAGTCAGTGCCGCACACGTCGCGCCGGCCGATACGGTAGAGCCCTGCCTGCGCGTTAGTGAGCGTAATAGGAGTACTCCCTGCCCCGGCAAAGGCGAGTACCCGCCGAAAGTTCCCAGGGCTGCTGGCAGCGGCGCGCTGCAAATCGTAGCGATAACCAGCGGGTAAGCCTGCTGCGTCAACACCCAGCGTGATAATAGGCAGCAAGGTTTGCACTGTGAGACGGCTGAGCACCGGCGTTTGCGGCGTGGCTAAGACCGGTACCGTTTGGATAGACTGATTAGCGCACAAAAAACCCGTGCCTAAGTAACGCCCAATGATAGTAACAGTGCTGCCCGCAGGAGCGGGTAGGGTAATAGGGCCGCTCGTGGTGAGTGGACCCACGGTAGGTCCGTTATTTACCTGTGCGAAATACTGGTCGTAGCCGCTGTTTGCCAGCGTTACCAAGACGGTGCCATTTGAGCAGGGCATTAGTTGGAAAGTCGGTACGATGCCACCGCCAATCTGGAAGGTGCGCACATATACCGTGCCCGTGCCCCCCGCCATGCTCGAATTAGTCAGCTCCGATACTGTAAATGTGCCAGTAGTGGTAAACGTATAGGTATTACCCGGCAGTTGGCCAGGCACGAAGTCGCAGTTAACAGGCGTGGTACCGGTACCCGGCAGTACGTTGTAGTATAGCAGCTTGGGGTCAATAGTGCCCCTGCAGGCCGCCGGCTGAAACCGGACGACCCGCCCAATACAGGTGTTTTGCACCTCCTGTCCCAGCAGCACATCAATCAGCACGAAGGGTGGGTCGCAGGTAGCGGATGGGGTGCTTACTACGCATTGCGCCGAGGCCAACCGAGGTAGGCCCAAACTCAGACCCAGCAGTAGCACTGGTAGCCAACGACGCAACGCCAACAAAATAAACAGTTTCATGCCCAGCATAATTGCTTTTTATATCCAATTGTATTCCCGCACGAAGCGGGCGGCGCGGTGCAGGTCGGGAGCCAGCAGCCGGTCGGGAGCCGCGAAGTTAACTGCCTCGCCAAACGCCGCCACCATTGCTGCCAGCGTCGGGCTGCCGGGCGCGGGCCGCTCCGGCATTTGCGCCGCCGCCAGCAGCTCCAGGCCCAGCAGCTGCTCGGTGTTTTCGACCACGCGGCGCACTTCGGGCGGGGCGGGGGCGAGGCCGCTCAGCCGCTGGCCAGCAGCGGCCAGGCTGGCCGCCACGCCCGGCAGGGCCAGCAGCCCGGCCGGAGCCCCGGTGGCCAGCAGGCTGCCCGTGCGTTGGGCCGAAGCCTGGCCCATTTCCGCTACCGTGCGGGCCAGCTGACCGAGGGCCAGGGGTAGCGACGCGGCCCCCCCCGCGTTGCAGACCGCCTCCACCACCTGCGCCACTTGCGTCAGCTCGTGGCTGGTGTCGGGCGCGGGCGCGCCCGCGCTGAGCGCGGCAATGACCAAGCTGGCGCGCAGCAGGTGGGTAGCGCGCTCCAGGGCTTCGGTGGCGTAGGCCAGCGCAAACTCAGCGCCACTGAGCAAGGGTGGGCCGGCCTGCGCCGGCAGCGCCAAAGGGGCCCAGCCAAACAGCTCCAGCACGTCGGCCGCGGCCAGGCGGTAGCCCTGGTAATTGACGTCGCCCAGCCCCAGCAGCGGCAGAGCTAGGTGCGCCAGGGGCGTTTCGGCGGTGCCCTGCTCGTACACCACCGGCCACACCTCGCGGTTGTAGAAGTCGAGCAGGCGCTTGGCGACGGCGGCGGGCGCGCCGGCCGGCACCTGGCTCAGCTGGTGGGCTTTCAGCAGCAGCAGGCGGCGCACCAGCTCGGGGGACACTTCGGGGCCGGTGCCGCAGGCGAGGGCCAGCAGCCAGGAGGCCGGCCGCGCGCCGGCGGCCGGCGCGGGTTCGGGGGGGTAGGGAGCGCGTAGCCGGGCCTCCGTCTCAGCAGGCAGGCGCTGGGGCTCCTGGCTGCGGAGGGCGGCGGCCAGCGCGGCCAGCGTGAGGGGCTGCGCGAAGGAAAAGTAGTCGTTCAAAAGCAAGTGCGTTGTTAGTTGCTGGTCGTCAGCCAATGGCTTATGCAGGAAATTCCTTTGAATGACTTGGCTCTACCCTGCTCACACCGTGAGCGCCGCCACTACCTCGCTCAGCGCCAGCGTCTTTTCCTCGCCGGTTTTCAGAATCTTAATCTTCGCCGTGCCCGCCGCTAGCTCTTCGGGCCCTAGCACCAGCACCAGCGGAATGCCCTTTGCATCGGCATACTTGAACTGCTTGGGCAGCTTGCCGGCGTCGGGATACAGCTCGGCCGGGATGCCGGCGGCGCGCAGCTCGGCCAGCAGGGGTAGGGCGGCCCGGCCGCTGGCCTGGTCGAAGTGCGTGAGCAGCACCCGCGTGGGTGTTTCGCCGGTTTCGGTGAACAGGTCGAGGCTTTCGAGGCAGTCGTAGATTCTATCGACGCCAAACGAAAACCCTACCCCCGACACGCCGGGCAGCCCAAACGCGCCGGTCAGGTTGTCGTAGCGCCCGCCGCCGCTCACGCTGCCCATCACCACGTTGTTGATTTTCACCTCGAAAATGCAGCCCGTGTAATAGCTCAGGCCGCGGGCCAGGGTAGGGTCGAATTCCAGCTTATCAAACTGCCGGAAGCCCGAAGCTTGCAGCAGGTCGCGCACTTCGGCCAGCTCCTGCAGGCCGCGGTAGTAGGTGAGGTCGAGGTTGTCGTCGTCGGTTTCGGGGGTGGGGCGGGGGCCGTCGGGCTCCACGCCGGCCGTGACGAAACCAGCCAGCAGGCGCTCCAGCTTCCCGGCATAATCGCCTTCTACGCTGAGCAACGCAACCAGCGTGTCAATGGTCGGCTCGGTAAAGCCTTTTTCCAGCAGCTCTTTGCGCACGCCATCCTGCCCAATTTTGTCAAGCTTATCAATGGCCACGAACAGGTCCGTTTCCCGGCCCTCGCCGCCCAGCGCCTGGTAAATGTTGCGCAGCACGCCCCGGTGGTTGATTTTGATGGTAAAATCTTCCATCCCCAGGCCATTAAAAACCTGGGCCATCATCAGCACAATCTCCGCCTCGCAAAGCAGCGAAGTGGTGCCCACCACGTCGGCGTCGCACTGCCAGAACTCGCGGTAGCGGCCGCGCTGGGGGCGGTCGGCGCGCCACACGGGCTGCATCTGGTAGCGGCGGAAGGGGAAGGTGAGCGTGCCCCGGTTCATGGCCACGTAGCGGGCAAAGGGCACGGTGAGGTCGTAGCGCAGGCCCTTTTCGGCAATCTTGGGCAGCACGGCTTTATGGCCGGCTTCGAGGTCTTCGGCCGTGAGCAGGGGGGTAGTCTCGCCGCGGCGCTCCTTCACCAGGAAGTTGCCCGAGTTCAGCACTTTAAACAAGAGCTGGTCGCCCTCGTCGCCGTACTTGCCGGTGAGCACCGACAGGTTTTCCAGGGTCGGGGTTTCGAGTGGCGCGTAGCCAAACAGCTCGAACGTGCGCCGGATGACGCTGAAAATATACTGGCGGCGGGTCACCTGGGCCGGCCCAAAATCGCGGGTGCCTTGCGGAATGCTGGGTTTTTCCATTACGGGGCAAAGGTAGTTTTTAGAATGACTACTGAGTAGTGACTGATGACTGCGAAGGCCAACTCTACGTATGCGGCTCACTGCTCACTTGCGCTTCCCGATGCCCCGTTTCTATGTCTGCCTGGCCTGGCTGCTGACCCTGGCCGGCCCCGCCGCCGCCCAAAACACCAAGCTGCTCAACGATACCCTGCGTCATAAGGAGCAGTATAATGTATTCAACCCCACCCCCCGCCGCCTCATGCGGCCGATGGTGCCCGACCGCCCCGGCATCACCGAAAGCCCGTATTCGGTCGATGCGGGCCACTTTCAATACGAAACCGACGTGCTGCGCCTGCTCACCCGGCGCGAGGGGCCGACCCACGGCCACGACTGGTACGCGAACCATTTTCTGGCTAAAATCGGCCTCACCGACCGCACCGATTTTCAGGTGGCGCTGGATATGTTCACCTATTCGCACAACTTCGACGACAGCCAGGTGGGCCAGAATCCGTTCAACCAAAACCAGCTCGTGCGGGGCGTGGGCGACGTGACGCTGCGTCTCAAACACACCCTGCTGGGCGACGACGACAGCCGGGGCGCGCTGGGCGTCATTGCCTACGTGCAGCTGCCCACCGGCGGCGCGGTCGGCGATGGCGGCTACGAGCCCGGCCTTACCCTAACCGGCGTGTTTCAATGCACCCAGAAATGGAGCGTAGGCGGCCAGGTAGCCAGCAATTTCTTCTACGACCCCGAGGCCGGCCAGCACTACTTCCAGCTCACGCCCACCGTCACCACCGACTACCAGTTCACGAAAGTCGTGCAGGCTTTTGTAGAGCTGGTGGGCTACTGGGACACCCGGCAGGCCGCCTGGCGCAGCTCCATTAACCTGGGTCCCCAGCTCGACATCAGCGACAATGTGCAGCTCGATTTTGGCACGCATCTGCCCATCACGCACTCCGTGGACCGGGAGTATTTCCTGGGAATAAGCTTCCGCCGATAATGCGTAGGGTAAGCTTTAGCTTGCCAAAAGCGCGTGCGGTAAGCTTTAGCTTACCATTGAAAAAAACGCTACCCCCTCATTTTTTGAGGGCCGCCGCTGATGCCCGCCAACCGTTCGCTTCCAGTGCCCGAACTCTTGTGATGACACCCGGAACGACCGCGCACGCACCCCGAACGACCGCGCACGCACCCGGAACGACCGCGCACGCACCCCGGACGACCGCGCACGCACCCGGAACGACCGCGCACGCACCCCGGACGACCGCGCACGCACCCCGGACGACCGCGCACGCACCCCGGACGACTGCGCACGCACCCCGGACGACCGCGCACGCACCCCGGACGACCGCGCACGCACCCCGAGTCATTGAAACGAGGGGGTAGGAGCTTGGGAGCGAGTGCCAATGGCTTCGCAACAAGTAGGGAGCGGGGCTTGTCCCCGCCCGGCGTTGCACGATGCGCAGTTGTTTCGTTCCACGAGGGGCGGGAGCAAGCCCCGCCCCCTACTCCTTCGTTAACACGAAACTGCCCCCGCCCTGCCGGAGCGTAAACGTGGGTGTAGCCGCGTCGAACTCCATGCGAATGCCGGCCGGGTCGAACTTAAACACGCCCGCACTCACCGGCTCCAGCAGCAGCGCGCCCTGCCCGGTGGCCTGCGCCTGCAACGTGCCCTTGTCGGTAGTTACCGTGATTTTCAGCGCAAACCCAGGGCTGGCGTAGGTGCCGGCGTAGCGGGCGAGGTCGGCGGGGGTAGGCACGTAGGTGCTGGCCCGGAAATCCGGGATTTTGTAGGGCTGGCCAAAGTAGAGGCTGAGCGCCGCCGTTTGCAGCTCCTCGGGCGAGAAAGAGCCGCCATTGCTGCAAACCGCCACCGCCAGCTTATCGGCCGGGTAGTAGGCCCCCACCGACCGGAACCCGTCGATGCTGCCGTTGTGGCCGTAGCCCTGGTGCGGCCCGAAAGGCATCCGAAACATGGCCCGGCCGTAGCCATCGCGCACGTCCTCCATCGCCGCCAGGCTGGCCGCCGACACCAGCTTACCCCCGAACAAAGCCGTTAGAAACTGGTCGAGGTCGGCGGGCGTGGACACGATGGCACCCGCGCCGCCGGGCACGCTCATGTCGGTTTCGGTCTCGGGCTGCCAGCTGTCGGCCTGCCATTTATAGGAGAAAGCTTCCTGCTTTTGGAGTGAGATTTTGCCGCCGTAGTAGGTGTTTTGGAGGCCAGCCTTCGCCAGCACGCGCTTTTGCAAAGCCTGGGGGTAAGGCATTTTCGTAAGCTTTTCCACGAGGTAGCCCAGCAGCACGAAGTTGGAGTTGCTGTACGCGGCCTTGGTGCCGGGCGCAAAGTCGGGGGCCGGCTGCGCGATGAGGGCCACCATCTCGGCCGGCGAGTGGGGCTGGGTCATGTAGCTCGCGAAGTTTGCGCCCCCGGTGAGGTTGTGGATGCCGCTGCGGTGGCTCAGCAGCTGGTCCACGGTGATATCCTGGGCATTGGGCACCTGCGGAAAAAATGTGGCTAGCTTCGTGTCCAGCGTCAGCTTTTTCTCCTCAATAAGCTGAAAAATCATGACCCCCGTGAACATCTTCGTGATGGAGCCGATGCGGTAGCGCGTGGCCACCGTGGCCGGGGTAGGGGGCACCACCTGCGCCTCGCCAAAGGCGCGGCGGTACACCACTTTTCCGTCGTGCGAGAGCGCCAGGCTACCCATCAGCTTATGATTGGCCGCCAAAGAGTTGAGCAGGCTATCGAGCTTGGCGGTGTTCAGGGTTTGGGCCGGGGCGGCAAAGCTGCCGAGGGCCAGCAGGGCGGTGGCGAGGGTAAAGCGTGTTTTCATCAAGGGTTGAGAAAAAGGGAGGGGGTAGGGACTGGCGGGTACATCGCCGGGGCCGCAAAATAATTACGGGCAAGACTCGTGCAGCCAAAACGCAACACCCCGTCGCCACCCACCGCCCTATAAGGTTTCGCGCCAGGCGGCGGGCAGCAGCAGGATGCTACGTTTCAGCTTGTTTTCAGAGCAGGTAGTTAAGGGCTGTTATGCCGTCAGCGTCGCCCTCCCTACCCCCCGAAGCCGCCGCCGCCGCTCGGCGCGTTGTCAATGCGACCAGCCTTGGCCTTGGTGGCCCCGATGTACCAGGTGAAGCCCAGCCAGCCCACGCGGGTCTCATACTTGTTGCGGAGGCTGGTTTGCAGCTCGGGCGTGGCCAGCTCCGTGCGGCGCACCTGGGTGTTGAGCAGGTCCGAAACGCGCAGCGTGAGGGCGGCGCGCTCGCTGAACAGGCGCTGGCGCAGGGCCAGGTCGAGGCCGCCGGTGGCCAGCTGCCGGCCCTGGGCGGTAAGCACCGCCGAGCGCACGGTGCCGGTGAACTGGACGTCGAGGCCCTTGCGCGGCGTGAAGGAATTGGCGAGGCGGGCGGTGCCGGCCAGGGCCGAGCGATTGGCCGCGTTCTCGGCGTTGGTGGCAATCTGGGAGCGGTAGAGCGAGCCGCTGGCCGACACGCGCCACCACTTGGTGAGCGGCTGCGCCCAGGTCATTTCGAGGCCCAGGTTGGTGGTGCTGCCCAGGTTCTGGAAAGTGGTCTGGGTCACTACCCCCACGCCGGCCGTGCGCGTCGCCACGGTGTCCACGAAGCGGAGCTGCTGAATGGCCTGCTGCGTGAAGCGCGCAAACACGGTGCTCGTGATGCTGGCCCCGCTCTTCAGATTCAGCTGGTGGCCCAGCTCAATATTATGGCTGAACTCGGGTAGCAAACCGGGGTTGCCCTGGCGGTAGGAGCGCGGGTCCTGGTAGAATTGTAAGGGCAATTGCTGCATGAAATCGGGCCGGTTCAGCCGCCGGGCGTAGCTGAACTGCAGGCGGCTCTGGCCGGGCTCCTTGGCCAATTCCTTCGCCACGGTGGCCGAGGGAAAGAAGTTGACGTATTGCCGGTTCACGCTGGCCCGGCCATCGGTTAGGCTGCCATTAATAAACGTGGCCTCGCTGCGCACGCCACCCTGGGCACTCCAGCCGTGGGCCAGCTGTTGCGAATACGTGGCGTAGGCGGCCGGCAGCACGTTGTTGAACACGTAATCGAACGAGCGGGCCGGGTCGCGCCTAAACTCCCCGTTGCTGTCCACGGTGGGCGCGAGCAGCGCGATGCTGCCCGTGTTGTGGCTGGCCTGCATCTTGAAGCCCGTCTCAAATTTGCCCTTGCCATCAGCGCTCGGCCGGGTGTAGTCCAGCTGCCCAAAATACAGCTGCACCTGCACCGTCTGGTCCTGCCGGAAACCACCCAGCCCCGTGCCGCTCAGCGTCTGCAGCACCGGCACGGTAGCATCAATGAGCACCGCCCCGCCGCTGGCGGTCAGCTCGCGGCCCTTGTGCGCCTCCCAGGTGTGGCGGTAGTCGGCCGAAGTTTGCAGCACCTTCACCTGCACGTCGGAGGTTTGCAGGCCCTGCTGCACCAGGGGGGTAGGCGCGCCCACAGGCTGCTGGGTCAGGGTCTGGTTGATGGTTTCGCGCTCGCGCTGGTACTGCGGCTCCACGCTCACGCTCACGGTCTGCTCCTTGTTCAGGTCGTAGGTCAGGCCCAGGCTGAGGTTGTGGTTCTGGTTGCGCTGGCTGCCCTGGCCCGCCTGCGTCGTAAACAGCGAGCTGCCATCGGGCAGCAGCGCGGTTTGGGCGCTGGTGCTGTGGCTGCGGTAGGTTTGGTCGTTGCCGTCGTAGCCCAGGTTCCAGGTGGCTTTATTATGGTGCCGGCTCAGGCTCAGACTGGGCGAATACTTCGCGTGGTTGCCCACCACCAGGGCCGCCTGGCCGTTCCAGCCCTCCTTTTTATTCTTCTTGGTGATGATGTTGATGACGCCCGCCCCGCTGGCATCGTACTTGGCCGAGGGGTTGGTCATCACCTCAATCTGCGAGATTTGCGAAGCCGGAATCTGGTCCAGCCGCGGCCCCGGCCCGCCGTTGCTGGTGCCCGCCGGCTTGCCATCAATGAGAATCGTCAGGTTGCTGGACCCGCGCAAACTCACCGTGCCGGTGGCGTCCACGGCCACGGCGGGCACGTTTTGCAGCACGTTCACGGCCGTGCCGCCCACGCTGCTCAGGTCCTTCTCCACGTTAATCACCGTCTTGCCCAACTCCTGCTGCACCACGGCCTGCTGGCCGGTCACCCGCACCTCGCCCAACTGCTGGCTGCCGGCGCGCAGCTTCAGCCGCCCCAGCGCCACGTTGGCCTGGCCGGGCACCACCCGCACCGCCTGCACTAGGCTTTGGTAGCCCAGCGCCAGCACCCGCAGCCGGTAGGCTCCGGCCGGCACCTGGGGTAAGGCAAAGGTGCCATCGAGCGCTGTCTGCCCGCTGGCCACCAGGGCCGTATCGGCCGCCTCGGCGTGGCGCAGCAGCACCGTGGCGAAGGGCAGCGGCTCGGCAGTGGCCCCGCCATCCACGGCGGTGCCGCTGACGGTGGCGAGGGGGGTAGGGGCCGTTTGAGCCGCCATTGTCAGCGGCAGGCCCAGGGCGGCCAGGAAGAGTAGCGAGTTGATTTTCAAGGCGTAGTTCATGGCGCGAAGAATGAAAAAGGCGTTCAGGCAAGGGCATGGCGATTCCGTTCCCAGCCGGCCGCGGTTCCGGTGGGGAGAGAAATGCTGGAGCCCGGTGCCGGGGCACGCAGGCAAAAATGAGGGGTAGGCTGACTAGCGGGCTAGCCGAGGGGGGTAGGCCGTAAGGGTTTCCGGCGCAACCCAGCGGCCCGGTTGGCGACTGGTAGCTACCTCGCTGGTGGCGCAGCTAGGCGCGGCCAGGTTGTAGGTAGTAAGGTGGTACTTGGCTTTTGATAGAACAAACTTACAACAGGTACTTTGTTTCGCATAGTACTGCTGTGAAATATTTTTACTAAACTGCACTGCCAGCATTTAAAAGCAGATTTTCAGTTGAAAAAATGCTGGGGTAGGGAACCCAAGTCTTCTAAACCTGCTTAACTTTTCCCGACTACCATCCCATCCCGTCAAACGTTACAACGAGCCAGATGAAAAAACCGGAACTGGGGTTGCCCCGGCTCCGGTTTTTTCATCTGGCCCCCAAGGTGTAGGGTGCGGGGCTTGTCCCCGCCCGGCGTTAAACGAATCCAGCTCCAATCGTTCAACGCCGGGCGGGGGCAAGCCCCGCACCCTACGCCAGCCATACTCCGGCAAGAAAAACAGCTTTAGCCGCTATCCAGAGGCATAACGGCCAACTGCCTCAGCGAGCGCCCGCGCACTGGAACGCGTGCCCGATACTCAGCAGGCCCATGCCCGCCAGTAACAGCCGGCCGTAGCTGTCGTGCAGGTGGCCCGGCGAGTCAAACTTTATGCCGGCATCCAGGGCCAGTAAGAGCAGCATAGACACTGGATAAATGAATAACTGGAAGGCCGACCGAAGCGCGAGGGCGGCCAGCGCGCGCCCCAGGTCGTAGAAGGGGAGCGCCAGGGCTAGGCCCGCCAGCCAGCACACGGCCGGCTGGCGGGCCGGCACCAGCCAGGCCGCTACCAGCACCCCCAGGCCCACCAGCATCCCGTACTGCGATGCCAGCGCCCGGTCGTGGTAGGCCGTGAGATAGGGCCGGGCGGCCGGGTCGCGGCGCAACTGCAATTGGGCGGGTAGCTGGAGCGCGCTCAACACCGGAAAAAACAGCAGCAAAAGCCAGGTCTGCCAGGGCCGGCGGCCGGCCGGGTAGCCCCGCCCCACTTCTGCCAGCGCTAAGCGGGCCATCAGCCACTTCATCAGGCGGCGCTCCAGGCGGTAGGATGCGTAGCGGCGCAGCAGCACTTCAACCACGCCCACGCGGGCCAGTGCGAAGTCAGGGTCGAGCCGCAGCGCCTCGCGGTAGTGGGCCAGGGCCTCCGCGTCGCGGTTTTGATTGAGCAGTAGTAGGGCCAGGTTATTATGCGCTTTGGGGTTGGCGGGGGCTACCCGCAACAGCTGCGTATAAGTGGCCTGGGCTTCCGCGTCGCGGGTCAGCTCAGCCAGGCAAATGGCCCGTTGCAGGAGGCAGTCGGCGTGGGTAGCGTCGAGAACCAGCCCGGCATCGGCGGCCGCCAGGGCCGGGGCCAGCTGATTTTGCTGGTAGAGGATGCTGCTCTCAATGGCGTAGAACTGGGCCTGGGCCGGGCCGAGGCGAATGGCCTCGCGCACGCACGCCAGCGCGTCGGGCAGGCACTCCCGGCTGAGTTCGAGCCAGGCCAGGCCGAGGATAAAGTGGGCATACGCCCGGTCCGGGGCCAGGCCCACGGCCGTTGCGGCCGCCTGGCGGGCATCGGGTATCTCCCCCTGGTCAAACAGGCTTTGGGCCAGCAGCAGGTGGGCATCCGGGTCATTAGGCTCCTGGGCCAGTCGCTCCCGCGCCAGCTGGGCGGCTTGCGCGGGGCGGTTCAGGGCCCGCAGCTGCTCGGCGCGGCTTAGCCAGTCGGTAGCGGCATTTTCCATAAGGGTTGCCTACGGCCAGCGTCGGCGCGAGTTCTTTGGGCCGAACCAAAACGCGCTGCCGAAGCCAAGTGCTGCCGCTGGTTACACGATAGGTGCCGTCAAGTACAGGACTTACGCAAAGTGGGTAACATAACGCCCCGCTGGGGCTGAAAAAACGGCTCTTTGCGTAAGTCCTAAAGTAGCAAAGCCTCGGCCGCCGCCTACCGCCCGTAGCTAATCTTTGGGCCGGCTGGCCGCTCTTTAGCCGGGCCAGTGGCGCGCCCGACGAGCGGACAGCCGGCCAAAAAGCCGGCAGCCCGCCGCACAGCCTGCTTCCTAAACAGCTTCAATAAGTACTCACCACGGTTCAAGCTACCGCCCAAAAAATGACAGTTTTTAGCTAATTTCCCCTCAAATGCGCCCGACCTCCCACGGGTTGCCTGGCGCTTAGCCAAGGCAACCCGCTCGGGCAATTTGGGGGTAGGGGCCTGTGTTTCTGGATGAGCTGGATATTTTTGTCCCGCTGGCCAGGGCAGTTCCGGCTGTTTTCGTCCGGCCTGCTGTTGCTTCCCTAGCGCCCGCCATAAGAGGCCCTTTACATTCCTAATGTCATGCTAAAACGCTTTTTTTGCGCGGCCCTGTTGCTGGGCGCGGCCAGCTTAGTGGCCCCGGCGGCCTCGGCCCAAACCTTTGCCAAAGGGGCCGACGTGGGCTGGCTCCAGCAGATGGAGGCCACGGGCTACGTGTTCTACAACGAGCAGGGGCAGGCCCAGGACTGCCTGGCCATTCTTAAAGACCAGGGCATTAATGCCATCCGGCTGCGGGTGTTCGTCAACCCCTCCAACGACAAAGCCAGCGGCCATTGCAGCCCCGCCGAAGTGGTGGCGATGGCCAAGCGCGCCACTGACCAGGGCTTTCGGGTGATGATTGACTTTCACTACAGCGATACTTGGGCCGACCCCGGCAAGCAGGCCAAGCCCGCCGCCTGGGCCAGCCACTCCTTCGCGCAGCTGCTCACCGACGTGTATGACCACACTTTTAGCACGATGACGATGCTGAAAGCTGCGGGCGTCGCGCCCGAGTGGGTGCAGGTGGGCAACGAAATTCCCGGCGGGATGCTCTGGCCCGAAGGCAGCACTAAAAACTTCCTCCAGCTCACCCAGCTCATCAACAAGGGCTACGAGGCGGTGAAGGCCGTGAGCCCTACCTCCAAAGTGGTCGTCCACCTGGACCGGGGCAACGATAACGCGCTGTACCGCAACTTCTTCGATAACCTTACCAAAAACGGCGGCAAGTTCGATGTCATCGGCATGTCGTACTACCCCTTCTGGCTCAAGCAGGACTACACCGCCTCCATCGCCGACCTGCGCGCCAACCTGCTCGATATGGTGGCCCGCTACCCCGGCAAGGAAGTAGTGGTGGCCGAAGTGGGCAACGACTACACGAAAGTGCAAAACACTTACGATATGCTGATGGCCACTCAGCAGGCCGTGCGCGCCGTGCCCCAGGGCAAGGGCCTGGGCGTATTTTATTGGGAGCCCGAAGGCGCCAAAAGCTGGAGCGGCTACCAGCTCAACGCCTGGAGCGACGATGGCAAGCCCTCGCCTGCGCTCAAAGCCTTCCGGGCTGGCCCGACACCGGCCAAAAAAGCCAGGTAAAAAAGGACGGTCATGCTGAGCTTGTCGAAGCATCTCTACCGCGTAAGTAATCTTAACGTTTGAGGCTGGTTACGCGGTAGAGATGCTTCGACAAGCTCAGCATGACCGTCCTTCTAGGCGGTTTAACGCTGTGCGAGATTCAAAAACTATCGCCCGTAGCTTATCAAATTCTCCACCATGCCCTTGAAAATGATGCCGTGAAAGGGCAGCACCGAATACCAATACAGGCGGCCCAGCAGGCCCTCGGGGCGGTAGGCGGCGAGCTGCTCCAGGGCGTGGCTGCCGTCGGGGTTGTCCACGATGCGGAATTGCAGCCACGCCTCGCCGGGTAGCTTCATCTCGGCATAAAGTAGCAAGCGCCGGGCGGCGGGGTCGGCCACCAGCACGCGCCAGAAATCGAGCGGGTCGCCGGCCCGCAGGTGGTTGGGCGAGCGCCGGCCGCGGCGCAGCCCTACCCCCCCCACCAGCTTGTCCATGATGCCGCGGATGCGCCAGAGCCAGTCGGTTTTGTACCAGCCGCGGTCGCCGCCAATGCGCCAGATATTGTCCAGCACCTCGGCCACCGGCCGCGTAAAAGTGCGCCGCTGCCGGTCGAAAAACATCCCGTTTTTGGGAATCTGAATGGCGTTCATGTAGTCGGGGCGCAGGGTGCCGCTGCTCATGGCATCGCTCCAGCTGCTCACCACCTCATTCTGCTCGATGCGCCGGAAGGCCAGCTTCAGCGCCTCGCGGTAGCCCATGCAGGCGTGCGGCACCACCCGCGCGATGCTGCGCGCCGGGTCCACCACGGTGTCGTTCTTGAGACTTTCGACCAGGCTTTGGGCCAGTGAAAACGAGGTGCTCGTGACCAGGTACAGCCACCACGACGAGAGCCGGGGCGTGAGCACGGGCACCGTGACTATCCAGCGCCGGTAGCCGCGCACGGCGGCCAGGCCCATAAGCATCTGCTTGTAAGTCAAGACATCAGGTCCGCCCAAGTCGAAGCGCTGGCCCAGGCAGGCGGGATTATCCAGCACGGCTTCGAGGTAAAACATCACGTCGCGGATGCCCAGCGGCTGGCAGCGCGAGTTAAGCCAGCGCGGCGTCACCATCACCGGCAGCTTCTCCACAATGTCGCGGATTATCTCGAACGACGCCGACCCCGAGCCGATAATAATGCTGGCTCGCAGCACCGTGAGCTGCGCCGTGTGGGCGCGGCCCAGCACGTCTTCCACCGCGCTGCGCGAGCGCAGATGCACGCTCAGGTCGTGGTCGTTGGCAATGCCCGAGAGGTAGATAATCTGCCGCGCCGTGGTGCGGTCTATATACTCCGTAAAGTTTTGGGCCGAAGCCTGTTCCAGCTGAAAAAAGTTTTCCCCGCCCTCGCCGCTCATTGAATGCACCAGGTAGTAGGCCGCGTCAATATCGGGGGGTAGGGCGGCCAGGGTGTCGGGCTTCAGCAGGTCGGCCTCTAGCACCTGCACCAGCGGGTGCTGGCCTTCGGGCAGCGTGTCGGGCAGGGCGAAGCGGCGGGCATCGCGCACCAGGCACACTACCTGGTGGCCGGCGGCGGCCAGCACCGGCAGCAGCCGCTGGCCAATGTAGCCGGTGGCCCCGGTGAGCAATATTTTCATGGGCGGGAAAGCAAGGGGTAGGAACGGGTCGGAACGCGGAGTAAGAACGTGAGAATAACGCACTTGTTTGCCGGCGCTGCCCCGCCGCTGGCCCGTACTTTTGTGACCATGCCTACTTCCTGCCCCCTCGCCCTGGCTGCGCTTGCCCTGCTGCTGGCCCCCGCCGCCCACGCCCAAACCCCGCTCACCGTGCCCCAGCCCAGCCCGGCCGTCAACATCCGCGAGGCGTTCTCGACCTCGTTCGTGGAGCTGAACTACTCGCGGCCGTCGCTGAAAGGCCGCACCGCCTTCGGCGGGCTCGTGCCCTACGACCAGGTGTGGCGCACGGGGGCCAACACGGTTACCAAAATCCGCTTTGGGGAGGCCGTAACGCTGGGCGGCCAGGCCGTGCCGGCCGGCACCTACGCCCTGCTCACCATCCCCGGCAAGGCCAATTGGACCGTCATTCTCAACCGCGACACGGCCCAGTGGGGCGCGTATGAGTACAA
This sequence comes from Hymenobacter psoromatis, assembly GCA_001596155.1. Lineage (NCBI taxonomy): Bacteria > Pseudomonadati > Bacteroidota > Cytophagia > Cytophagales > Hymenobacteraceae > Hymenobacter > Hymenobacter psoromatis. The sequence continues at coordinate 4,739,751 of CP014771.1, forward strand.
GCAAAGCCTCGACGTGCTGCGCGTGTCCGCCAAGGCCACCAGGCTGGCCAACCCGCAGGAAAGCCTGAGCATCAGCCTCGAAAACCTGCGCCCCGCCGCCGCCGACATTACCCTGACTTGGGAGCGGGTGCAGGTGGCCTTACCCCTCGCCGGCAACCCCGACCCCATCGTGCTGGCCCAGATTCGGGAGGCCATGAAGGGCGAGAAGAAGCCCTACATCACGGCCGCGCAGTACTACTACAACTCCAACCAGCCCGACCTCACGCCGGCCGTGGGCTGGCTCGACGAATACATCAAAACCACGCCCGCCTCGGCCTACTACGGCTACTACTGGAAGGCTAAGCTGCTACAAAAGCAGGGCAAAAACCAGGATGCCGCCGCCGCCGCCCGCAAGTCGCTCGACGCGCTCGGCACCAACAAAAACGAAATCGCCCGCGCCGAATATACCCGCCTCAACACGCAGCTGCTGAGCGAAGTGGGGGGTAGGAAATAGCCATCTTGCCCGGCCGGGCGAGGCTATCAACTTCAACGCCAACCAACTCGTATTCAAAGAGTAAATCAGTAGTTTTTAGCTGCATATTACTAGAAAGTCGGCTCCCTGTCATTCTTTTCTGCCCCGCTTATGTCCGCCTCTGCCCTCCTGCGTGCTACTGTGCTGTTAATCATCGGCTTATTCTTCCTCTACGCGGGTATTTTCAATCCGCACATGATGAACGAAGGAGCCACCAGCGCGCCCACCGTCAGCGAGGGCACCAGCCGGCTCTTTGACCTGGCGGTGGGGGTAGGCGGCGTGCTGTTCGGCCTCTGGGTAATCCGGCGGCAGTTGCGCAACGCGCCCCAGCCCCTGGTGTTTGGGCCGCAAACGAGGGTGCCGTTGGCGCTGGCCGGGGTGTTGGGTCTAGCAGCGGTCGGGTATGTGGTCTGGCATAATGCGCACCAGACGCACGTGCCACCCACCCGCCACGAGCAGCCAGCCAGTCCCGCCCCTGCCGCGGACGCCGGCCCCGCGCCGGCTCCCGCACCCTTGCCGCCCACTGCTTCAGGTGAGGAGCCAGCATCAACCCCCGGCCCGTTGCCGGCTGCCGTGCCGCAGGCGGGCGGCCCCGCGCCGGCTCCCTTGCCGCCTACTGGCAAGTAGAGCCAGGTTTTTGCAGGGGGTAGGGGCCGCTTAGCGCGCGCCGCGCCACGCTTTTTTATCTTCCCACACGCGCCTCTGCAAGGCGTGCCCCAGCAGTTCTTCGGCCGACTTAAAGCGCTCGGTGACGGCCCCGCCCGCCCGCTCGTAGGCCAGGTAGGGTAGGGCTCCGGCGGCCGGTTCGTAGGCGTACAGCAGGCCCTGGTCTTCGGCCAGGTAGAGCCGGGATGCGGCGGCCGGCTCCGCCAGCCGCCAGGCCAGGTTGGTGGCCACGAAATCACGCACGCACACGGTGGGCTCGGTAACGAGGGGGTAGGGACCGCTGCCGTAGATGAGCAGGTCGTCCCAGTTCAGCCCGTCAACCAGGCGCAAAAACGTGAGGTAGCCGGCTGGCACGGGTAGGCCCAGCGCGGCCCGCGCGCGCGTCTGCAACGCGGCCAGGGTCACTTCGGAAGCTCGGGGCTGCAACACGGCTTCGTAGGCTTGCAACCAAGGAACCACTTGGGCGAGGGTCCCGGTCAGCATTTTGTGCAGCTCCCAGCTGATATGTTCCTGGTCAATTTGGTCGAGCACGGCCGGGTCCAGAGAGGAGAGGGAAGGGCTCTGCGCTCGCTGGTCCGGGCTACCTCGGCTAATAGTAACGCCTAGCATGTCAATATAAGACTGTTCCATCCGAAATTGGCCGCCGCGCTCATAGAACAGAATAAGTGGCTCGTAGAGGTCGGGCAGGGCCAGTGCCCGCACGGCGGGGTAGTTTTTCAGCGCTTCCCAGTGCACATAAAACCGGCAGGTGCTGTCTATGTGACGATTAGCCAGGCGTCGGCTGTCTAACTCCTTATACAGGGTAATTACCTCTTCTTCCAGCGGGTCGGTCCTGGGTTGCTCGTAGTCCAGATGTGCATAGCCGGGCAGCGTGCTGTCCACTGCGGCGGGTACCAGGTTTAGCCCGTGGACGGGTAGCGTGAGCCGGGTCGCCGCGTCGAACCAGGGCCAGCCAACTTCACCCAGCTCAAGCGCCACCAGCGCCGCCCGATGCAGATACTCTTGCATCAAGGCTATCTGGGAGCCCAGGCGTTCGTGGTCGTCGGACTGGTTCCACTCGATGTTATTTATGCGCACGAGAGCAGCCCGCGCGGCGGGGAAGTCCAGCACCGGAACCGGCAGGTAGTCGAGGACCTCAAGCCCGTTGGCGCGGATGCGCTCGGCGTCCTCCGCGCTGGGCTCCGGCGCGGCCTGTCGCAGCAGCTCCAGAAACCGATTTAGCAGGGTGCGGGCCATCGTGCCGTCCACGCGGACCAGCGGCGGCAGCAGCTGGCTGGCCAGGTAGAGCTGGCCCGCCAGCTGGGTGCGGGACAGGGCCCTGCTCACGGCTGGCCCCAGCTCCGCGGCCAGGGGCGGCTCCAGGGCCAGCAGGGCGGCTTTCAGGCCCGACTCAAAAAAGCACGGGCCGTACAGGGCCAGCAGCTTGCCCAACACGCGCAGCTGCGCCGGCCGCTCAGTTCCCGGCGCAAGGCCGTAGAGGCCCACGGCGCGGGCCATTTCGTCGTACCCGTTGTCGTAGCCCCCCATTGGATGCGGGGCCAGCGCCAGCCGCTGGTCCACGCGCCCATCTATCAGCTGTTCCAAATGCCGCAGGCCCTGGGTATCGCCCCAGGCCGTGAGCACCAGGGCCGCTTGGTAGGCCAGGTACTCATCGGGGCTGCCTAGCAGCGCCCGCGCCGGGTTCAGGCGAGCGGGGGGCACCGGGGCTAGGCGCTGCACGCCCGCGAGGCCAACGACGCGGCCGGCGTCATCCTCGTAGAGTAGGTGCTGGATTTCGGCGGAGTAGAGCGGCATGTCGCAGACAGAATTAAGTGAAAGTATCCACGCGGCAGCCGGCGAACCCCAATAATGCCGCAGGCGGGTGGCCCCGCGCCGGCTCCCTTGCCGCCTACTGGCAAGTAGAGCCAGGTTTTTGCAGGGGGTAGGGGCCGCTTAGCGCGCGCCGCGCCACGCTTTTTTATCTTCCCACACGCGCCTCTGCAAGGCGTGCCCCAGCAGTTCTTCGGCCGACTTAAAGCGCTCGGTGACGGCCCCGCCCGCCCGCTCGTAGGCCAGGTAGGGTAGGGCTCCGGCGGCCGGTTCGTAGGCGTACAGCAGGCCCTGGTCTTCGGCCAGGTAGAGCCGGGATGCGGCGGCCGGCTCCGCCAGCCGCCAGGCCAGGTTGGTGGCCACGAAGTCGCGCACGCACACGGTGGGCTCGGTAACGAGGGGGTAGGGACCGCTGCCGTAGATGAGCAGGTCGTCCCAGTTCAGCCCGTCAACCAGGCGCAAAAACGTGAGGTAGCCGGCTGGCACGGGTAGGCCCAGCGCGGCCCGCGCGCGCGTCTGCAACGCGGCCAGGGTCGCTTCGGAAGCCGGGGGCTGCAACACGGCCTCATAGTCGTGCAGCCCGGTGGCCGCCTGGGCGAGCAGCCGGGCCAGCATTTCGTCCAGGCTGCGCCGGGTGTAGTCCTGGTCGATTTGGTCGAGGGTGGCCGGGTCGAGGGAAAGGGGCGAAAACTGAGCAGCCTGGGCGGAGGTGCTTCTACCCGTCATGGTACTGCCGAAGTCAATGTAGTCGCCGTGCTCCATCCGAAACCAGCCGCCGCGCTCGTACAGCACAATGAGCGGCTCGTAGGGGTCGGGCAGGCCCAGCGCCCGCACGGCGGGGTGGTGCTTGATGGCCTCCCAGCGCAGGTAATAAAAGCAGCTTCGGCGCATGTGATACGTAAGGTGGCCGGCCGACAACCGCTGCGATAAGGCAAGTACCTCGTCCTCCAGCGGGTCAACGCCGGGACCCCAATACGCCGGCTCATCTTCGAGGAGCGAGTAGCCGGGCAGCGTATAGTCGTACACATCATGAATTGGCTCCGGACCCGCGCTCCCATCCTCGTCCGTGTCGGCCAGCCAGGCGGCGGCGTCGAACCAGGGCCAGGCTACCTGGTACGAGCGAAACTGCCGGACTGCCTCTATCACCAGGCCCGCCCGGCGCAGGTACTCGCGCATCAGCGCCTGGGCTGACCCCAGCCGGTGGTGGTCAGGCTCGCCCCACTGGATGTTGCCCACGCGCGCGATGGCGGCGCGCACGGCGGGGCGGTCCAGCGCCGAAACCGGCAGGTAGCCGAGGGCTTCGAGCACGTTGGCGCGAATGCTATCGGCCTCTCCCGCGCTGGGCTTCAGCGCGGCCTGCCGCAGCAGCCCCGGAAACCGGTCGAGCAGCGTGCGGGTCGCCGCGCTATCCACGCGGGCCAGCGGCGGCAGCAGCTGGCTGGCCAGGTAGAGCTGGCCTTTTTCCTGGGTGCGGGCCAGCGCCGCGCGTATGGCGGGCCCCAGCTCCGTGGCTAGGGGCAACGCCAAATCCAGCAGGGTGGCTTTCAGGTTCGACTCAAAAAAGCACGGGCCGTACAGCGCCAGCAGCTTACCCAGGACGCGGAGCTGCGCCGGCCGTTGGGCCTCCGGCGAAAGGCCATACAGGTCCACGGCCCAGGCCATCTCGTCGTACCCGTTATCGTAGTCCCAGATTCGGTGCGGGGCCATCGTCAGCCGCTGGTCCACGCGCCCGTCGATGAGCTGCTCCAGGTGCCGCAGGCCCGTGGCATCGCCCCAGGCCGTCAGCACCGAAGCCGCCTGGTAGGCCAGGTACTCGTCGGGGCTGCTCAGCAGTGCCCGCACCGGGCCCAGGCGGGCGGTGGGCACCGGGTCCAGCAGCTGCACTTTATCAAGGCCGATGACGCGGCCGGCGTCATTTTCGTAGAGTAAATGCTGAATTTCCGGCGAGTAAAGGGCCATGAGACGTAAGGACGTTGGTCGCCCGCCCAGACGCTGAGCCAACGAGGTGAACCGGCCGAAAGTAAGTTGCCTTCCCGAAACCAATCACCCTATTGCCCCAACCAGCTACGCGGCGGTCAGGAGAAAAGATAGCGGAGCAGTGGTTTGACCGCGGGAAAGGTAACGTGCATTATTTCCTCCAGAAAGTTGGCCCAGAGAAAGAACAGGGGCACTAACGCGCCAATGGCCGGCAGAAAGACGGGTGGCACGGGCATCGGGCTCCGCGGCGATTTGCCACGCCACGCCAGCCAGTGCAGCATCAGCGGCACGAACGTAAAGACGGCCGCGACCACCAGGCACCAGATGAGCACGACCGGCGATTGCCGCAGGGCCAGGAAAACGAGCAAGCCGACCGTCAGGCCTACCACCAGTAGGCGCAGCAGCGGGGTAAAGCGCGCAGTAGCTTGCGGCGGCCGTAGCGCCAGGGCGCACAAACCGATAAATCCGCCCGGCAGCCCCAGCAGCAGCAGCAGCGCGACGGCCAGGCGTACCTTCTCCGGCCACTCAATAACCACGGCCATCATGCTCGCCCGCTCGCTAGAGCAGCGTAGGTTCGGGCGGCTCGGCGGCCAGCCGGTGCCGCGCCAGCCGCGCCCAAGTAGCTGGCCGGGCCGGGCAACCGGCGGGCGGCGGCGAGCCAGGGCCCCGGCCGATGGAGTGCGAACAGCTTGGGTTCCATAGGTTGTTCCTAACGACGAATTGCTGGTTTGGTTAAGGCCAGCGTAGCAAACTGCCGGCTTGCGGATGAGGAAGTGGAGGCTCTGGGCTGCCTGTTGCGTGCGCCCGGCGCGCCCGGCGACCCAGAGGCAGCCCAAATGGGTTTTTTACCGTAAAGCTCCCGTCAACTCTCTCGCTTATGCCCGCCACCGACCCGGCCCTCCAGCCCCTGCTCGACGCCCTGCAATTTTCGCCCGACAACCTGCCCCTGCGCCAGCACCTGGGCGAGCTGCTGCGCCAGGCCGGCCGGCACCAGGAAGCCGAAACGCTGTACCGCGACGGCCTGCATCTGGCCCCCGCTACCCCCGCCCTTCAGTTGGGCCTGGCTGAAGCCTACTTTGCGCAGCGCAAAACCTCGGCCGCGCTGGTGGTGCTCGAAGAATTGCTGGCCGCCGGCCCCGCCAGCGGCCCCGCCTACCTGCTGCACGCCCGCCTGCTGCTCGATGAGCAGCAGCCCGCTGCCGCCCATGATGCCTACCAGCAAGCGCTGCGCCTGGACCCGCACCTGGCCGACACGGCCCTGGCTGCCAAGCTGCAAGCGGCCGCGCCGGCGCAGCCGGTGGCCGCGGCGGGCCTGGTGCCCCCGCCGCCGGCCCCCGCCGAGCAGGCCCGCCTGCTGGGCCTCGAAAAACCGAAAATTACCTTCCGGGACGTGGGCGGCATGGAGGCCGTGAAGGAGGAAATCCGGCTCAAAATCATCCACCCGCTGCGTTTCCCTGATTTATATAAAGCCTACGGCAAGGCCACCGGCGGCGGGCTGCTGCTCTACGGCCCGCCCGGCTGCGGCAAAACCTACCTGGCCCGCGCCACGGCCGGCGAGGCGCAGGCCAACTTTATCAGCGTGGGTATCGCCGACATTCTGGATATGTGGCTGGGCAACAGCGAAAAAAACCTGCACCAGCTCTTCGAGCTGGCCCGTTCGCAAACGCCCTGCGTGCTGTTTTTTGACGAAGTAGATGCCCTGGCCGCCAACCGCCACGACCTGCGCCAGAGCGCCGGCCGCACCGTCATCAACCAGTTTTTGGAAGAGCTGGACGGCGTGTCGGCCTCCAACGAGGGCGTGCTCATCATGGCCGCCACCAACGCGCCCTGGCAGCTCGACCCCGCCTTCCGCCGCCCCGGCCGCTTCGATAAAATCGTGCTCGTGACCCCACCCGATGAACCCGCCCGGACCAGCATCCTGGAAATTTTGCTTCAGGGCAAGCCGCTAGCGGCCGGCGTAAACCCGGCCGCCGTGGCTGCCCGCACCGCCAGCCTCAGCGGGGCCGACCTCAAGGCCGTGGTAGATGCCGCCGTGGACACCCGCCTGCGCTTGTCCATGCAGAGTGGCCAGCCGCTGCCCATCGAGCAGAGCGACCTTCTCGGCGCGGCTAATACCATCAAGCCCAGCACCAAGGAGTGGTTTGCCACCGCCCGCAACTACGCGCTCTACTCGAACGCGGGTGGCCTCTACGACGACATTCTGGTGTATCTGGGCCTGAAAAAGCCGGAGGCCGGCAGCTAGGCCATGAGCGAAACCCCAGGTACACCCAGTTCCCGGCCGCGGCTGACCAAGAGCGAAACCACCCTGTATTGGCAGCTTATTCAAACCGGGCGGGCTGACTTGGTTGTGGACCTGACCCGCCAACACCTGGCCCGTAACCCGCTAAATTCGACCGCGCAGCTGTACCTGGCGGAGGCGCTGGTCAAGCTCAACCGGATACCCGAAGCCTTGGAAGCGGCCGAAGGGGCCGTGGCCCTGGCCCCGGAATGGTGCGCCACGCACTTCATTCTGGCCAGGGCGCGCTGGGAAAACGGCCACTCCCTGACGGCCAACGAGCCCCTGGCCGAGGCCCTGCGGCTCGACCCGCTCCGGGCCTACTACCACGGCTGGCAGGCGCAGCTTTTTTTCTTTCAAAAGCGCTACCCGGAGGCCGTAGCCGCGGCCGACACCGGCCTGCGGCTCGACCCGCAGCACGCCGACGTGCTGCTCTGGCGGGCCGAGGCCAACGAGGCGCTGCGCCGCCCCCACCTGGCCGACCAGGATTACCGCCGGCTGTTTGACGTGTCCCCGAACTACGCGCTGGCGCACCACAACCGGGGCATCTCGCTGCTGCGCCGCTTTCTGCCCGCCGCCGCCAGCGAGCACCTCGCCGAGGCCCTGCGCATAGAGCCCGAGCGAGCCCCCGAATTAACCCGGCTGCTAAACTTGGCCTGGCGCTGGCAAAACTGGCCCCGGTGGCTGGCCGGCCACCGGGCGAAATATCAGGCGAGCCTCGCCGCCAACCCAGAGGGGTAGGGGCCCGCCACCAGCTACGCGGCTGCTACGAGCCGGCCGGGGGCGACTCCGGCGCGGCCGGGTAGCGCTGCTTCACCATCTGGGTGAAGCTGCTGGCGGCGTTGGAAAACTCGGAGGGCAGCAAAATAACCGTCGTCGTGTTGTTGTCGATGCCGATTTCCGAAAGCATCTGCATCCGGCGCAATTCCAGCGAGTAGGGGCTTTTTTCCATCTCCTGCGCGCCCTGCGTGAGCTTGAGCGAGGCTTCCAATTCAGCCTCGGCCTTGATGATGCGGGCCCGCTTCTCGCGAATAGCCTCCGCTTCGCGGGCCATCGCCCGCTGCATGGACTCGGGAATCTCCACGTCCTTAATCTCGACCAACTCAATCTTGACGCCCCAGGCTTCGGTGGCGGCGTCCACTATTTGCAGCAGCGAGCCGTTGATGTGGGCCCGCTCGCGTAGCACCTCATCGAGCTGGTTTTGGCCAATAATGTTGCGTAGCGCCGTCACCGAGAGCTGATACACAGCCTGGTTGAAATTAGCTACCTTAATCACGGCATCGGCGGGGTTAATGACCCGAAACCAGAGCACGGCGTTCACCTTGATGGTCACGCTGTCCTTGGTAATGGTTTCCTGCTGCTCCAGCTCCACGGTTTTGGTGCGCATGTCGATGGTCTGTTGGCGCTCGATAAACGGGATGAGCCAGTACAGCCCCGGCCCGCGCGTGCCGGTGTAGCGCCCCAGCCGAAACACGATGGCGCGCTCGTATTCCTGGGCAATGCGCAGGCTCATAGCCAGCAATATAAGAGCGATAATCAGGGGCGCGAGGAGGAGCATGGCGGGAGGAGCAAGAAAGGTTTGGCGAATGTATCGCGCCTGGAACCAATGCATTACCAAGCGCCTAGTTCTCAGCGGCGGCCTGGGCCAGCAAGCGGCGCAGCTGGTCGGCCAGGCGGCGCTGTTCGCGCAGCAAATAAGCCGCCGAATCGTTGGCCGGGCTCACGGCCTGGTAACGCAGCCGGCCCCGGCCGAAATAGCTACGGGTAGTCTGAATGGTGGATTTAGCGAGGTCAAAAGCCTCCGTATCCGCATTGGCGCGCATTGCCGCCGAATCGTAGGTAATGGGCCGGTTGTAGTGATAGTCCTGCTCCACTACCAGCGTAGGCTGGCCGCTTCGCAAGTAAAAAGTCGTGCGCTGCTGATATGTTTCGCCCAGGTAGCGGGCCACGATTTTCCGTAATGCGTGCTGCTGATAATAAAAAACTGCTTCGCCGCCCTCCAGCGATTCGTATAGCTCCACTCTTCGCACGTTCGACCAGGCAGCAGGGGGTAGGGTATCCAGGCGCACCACAAACCGCGGGCTGGCCGCGGGCCGGGCATTGGCAGTGGAGTCGGGCGCGTCGGATACGGGCGTAGCTACCCGCGCCCGGCTGCCCGCCGCAGTGGTAACCACCGCGCCCGGCTGCAACGGGCCGGCCGCCGTAGTCGCAGGCGTGGTATCGGGCTGGCAGCCGCCCGCCACTACCAGCCCGCCCCAGACAAGGCCGACGTCCACCATCCGCAGCAACTGATGAGTCAGGATTTTCAAGTCATTGCTTTTATAAGCCAAGCAGCTCCAAGGTCTTAGTATCAGGCCCGCCCCCAAAGTACGCGTCCAGCACCGCCCGAAAAACCGGGTCGGCCCCCGGCACCTGGGCAAACAGCGTCATCGAAGAGCGCAGCTTCAGGTCGTCGGGCGAGCCAAAAACGCGGCTCGCATCGCGGCTCGCCAGCTTCAGCAGCTCGCCGGAAATTTCGCGCAGCCGCGGCCCCAGCACCGGGTGCGCCAGATACGCCGCCGCCTCGGCCGCGTCGCGGATAGCGTAGTGCTGCGAGGTCGAGCTAAAGCCCAGGCCCTGAATTTGCGGAAAAATGTACCACATCCAATGGCCGCGCTTGCGGCCGGCTTTTAGCTCGGCCAGCGCCTGGGGGTAGGCCGTGGCCTGGGCGTCGAGGAAGCGTTGTAAGGTGTGCTCGTTGGTCATGAGGTGCCGGGTATGTTTCCCGCTGCCATACTGGCAATTGGCGGCTTGGGTTGAGCCCCGCCGGGCTATGCGTTTTAACGCTTCGCCGCCAAAGCAATCCGCTCCGCATCGCCCGGTTCCAGCGGCGTCACCCTATTTTTGGGCATGGCTTCGTATTTGCAAGGAGCATGCGCGAAAGTTGGTTGTCAGCGCGTCAGGCGGCGTCAATCGCACCCAAGCAACCCCCGCACGACGGCGGGCCAGGGCAATGCCCGCGTTCTGGCTTGCCGCGCAACCTGCTCGCGCTGACCGATGGTTTGCGTAAGCCCAACATAAAAAATATTTTTTTCGCAAACCCGAATACCGCCCAGACACTTTTTCCGTAGGTGCGAAATTCGCTTCGGAAATTTCTTTTGGTTGAATTAAATTTTGCTAAGCACCTGCGGTAACGTTTTATGATTGTTTCTTGCGCGAAAGAGCTTTGTGTTCAGTATGATAAGCTATTGGATGTGCTGCGGGTGGCCTGGGTGGAGGGGGGTAGCATGCGGGGCTTTCGCGATGCGTTCAGCAAATTGCCCGCGCTGGTGGCCCAGCTGGGGGTAGGGCGCGTGGTGCTTGACCTGAATGCGCTGCCCGATATTTCGGTGTATGACCAGCTGTGGCTGAGCACCAATTTTATGCCTTTGCTGGTAACGCTACCCCTGCGGCAAGCCATCGTCGTGCTTTCGCCCAAGCGAGTATATAATCATCAGGTAATAGAAGGACTTCTGATGGCAGTGCAGCTGCTTATCCGGTTCGACGTGCAGTTTTTCGCGCAGGCCGACGCGGCTATGCAGTGGACAACCGACTACTCGCCTCGCCTTGCTCATCTGCAGCAGGAGTGGAGCCAGCATTGCCCACCCACGGCTCGGAACACCGACGAGGTGGCCGAGCCCCTGCCTGGCTACGGCCTCAGAAAGCCGCCCCAGCTGCCATCCTGACAGCCTGTTTCCCCTTGGAATAGCCTTTGAAAGACGAGGCTGACCAGCAGGCGCTGCCTGTTAGTCAGCCTTTTGTTGTTTTTCAACCTTTTACTATTCCCATGTCTGAAACTGGCTCCATTTCCATTCATACCGAGAACATCTTCCCCATAATCAAGAAGTTCCTGTATTCTGACCACGAGATTTTCCTGCGCGAACTGGTCAGCAACGCCGTCGATGCCACCCAAAAATTGCAAAGCCTGGCCCGGCAGGGCGAATTCACGGGCGAGATGGGCGAGTTGAAAGTGCGCGTGACCGTGGACAAGGAAGCCCGCAAAATCACGGTGTCGGACCACGGCCTGGGCATGACGGCCGACGAAATCAAGAAGTACATCAACCAGATTGCCTTCTCCGGGGCCACCGAGTTCGTGGAGAAGTATAAGGAGACCGACGCGCAGGCGAAAGACCAGATAATCGGGCAGTTTGGCCTGGGTTTCTATTCGGCCTTCATGGTGTCGAAAGAAGTTGAAATCTGGTCTAAATCCTATAAGGAAGATACCCTGACGGCACACTGGATTTGCGACGGCAGCACGCAGTTTACCCTGGACGAGCCGACCGGCGAACACGCCAAGGCCGAGCGCGGCACCGACGTGGTGCTGCACATAGCCGATGACTCGGACGAGTTTCTGGAAGAGGCCCGCCTGCGGACCATCCTCACCAAGTACTGCAAGTTCCTGCCCGTTCCAATTGAGTTTGAGGGTCAGCTGATTAACGACACTACCCCCATCTGGACCAAGCAGCCCGCCGACCTCACCGACGAGGACTACCAGAAGTTCTACCACGAGCTGTATCCGATGAGCATGGACGAGCCGCTGTTCTGGATTCACCTGAATGTGGACTATCCGTTTCACCTCACCGGCATTTTGTACTTCCCCAAGGTGAAGGACGAGCTGCAATTCTCGCGCAACAAGATTCAGCTTTACTCGCGGCAGGTGTTCATCACCGACGAGGTGAAGGACGTGGTGCCCGAATTCCTGATGTTATTGCACGGCGTCATCGACTCGCCCGACATCCCGCTAAACGTGTCGCGCAGCTTTCTGCAGGCCGACGCCAACGTGCGTAAAATCAATACCTACATCACTAAGAAAGTCGCCGACAAGCTGGCCGAGCTGTTCCGCAAGGACCGCGCCGGCTATGAGGAGAAATGGGCTGATATTGGGATGTTTGTGAAGTATGGGATGCTCTCGGACGAGAAGTTTTACGAGCGCGCCAAGGATTTTGTGCTGCTGAAAAGCGTGGAGAATAAGTTGTACATGCTCACCGAGTACACCGAGCATATTCAGGCTAACCAGCAGGACAAAGATGGCAACACGGTGGTGCTCTACACCACCGACGCCGAGCGCCAGCACGGCTTTGTGGCGGCCGCCCAGGAGCGCGGCTACGACGTGCTGGACTTCGACCAGGTGCTCGACCCGCACTTCATTGGATTGCTGGAGCAGAAATTGGAGAAAACCACGTTCAAGCGGGTGGATTCGGCCACGGCCAGCCAGCTCATCGAGAAAGAAGAAGCGCCGGCCAGCGTGCTGAGCGAGGACGACCAAAAGAAGCTGGAGGAGGTATTTACCGGGGCCATCAGCAACCCCACGATGCATGTGAAAGTGGCGGCCCTCTCGCCGCAGGACGCGCCGGTGGTTATCACCCAAAACGAGTTTATGCGCCGCATGAAGGACATGCAGCGCACCGGCGGCGGCGGCATGCAGATGTTCGGTTCCCTACCCGACTCGTTTGACGTGACGGTGAACGCCAACAGCCCGCTGGTGCAGAAGGTGCTGGCCGACGGCGGCGCAACCATCGCCAAGCAGGCCTTCGACCTGGCCCTGCTCACGCAAGGTATGCTAAGAGGCGAGGCGCTCACGGCCTTTGTGAAGCGCAGCACCGAACTGCTGTAGTTTATAAGCAGTTAGCTACTAGTTTAGGACTTACGCAAATCGTCTGTCATGGCGAGCAAAGCGAAGCAATCGCCCCAGAACGACACCCGCGCCAGTCGTTCTGGGGCGATTGCCGCGACCTTGCTTAATGCGCAACATGCTCGCAAGGACAGACGTCTTTTGCGTAAGTCCTATGATTATTAAGTGGTAGCTTTTTTGGAGAAATCCTGCTGCCAGTCGATAGCTATGTTCTTATTCAAAACTTAAAAAGCCCTTCCGGCGTGGTGTCGGAAGGGCTTTTTTGAGCCCTTGTTCGTCGGTTTTGGCAATTTCAGGGCTTACGCACGGCGCGGTACTGGGCAGTAGCCAACTAAACTGGCAGCGGGCATAGGGGTAGGGCCACGGCTGGGTATCTGGCTTTGAGTGGGCCAGCCGACGGGCCAGCCGCAAACGCGTGGAATGACCTGGCAAAAAACAAAGGTGGGAGAGCTAATCAGCGCGCGCAGCGACTTCCGCAACTGAGCAGGCAGGCAGTTGTCTTCGCTGGCTGCCCCATGCGTTTGCCTGCCTACCTTGCGTTTCTAACATGCTTTTAAGTCATGTGGGGTAGGCTCGCCTTCATTATTTTGCGGCACCAGCGCCTACTGGTGGGCTTGCTGCTGCTGCTTACCGGCATCTTTGGCTGGTATGCCCGCAAGGTCGAGATTACGTACAACCTGGCAAACGTGGTGAGTCCGACGGACCCGGACCTACGGTACTTTCAACAGTTCCGGCGCACTTTTGGGGAAGATGGGAACGTGCTCGTTATTGGGCTGGCTGACCCGCGCGTGTATCAACTGGTGGGCTTCGCGGCCCTGAAGGACTTTAGCCAGGACCTGGCCCAGGTGCCCGGCGTGGAGCGGGTGCTGGCCTTGCCTACGCTGCCGCTCATCGAGAAGGATTCGCTACGGCAACAATTCACAACGCGCCCGCTGTTTGTGCCCTTCCCGGCTACGCAGGCGCGCCTCGACAGCCTGCTGACGCTGGTGCGGCAGCAGCCACTCTACCAGGGGCAGCTGCTCAACCCCCGTTCGGGGGCTACCCTGCTGGCGCTCACGCTCGACCCGGCCTACGTGAATTCGGCGCGCCTGCAGGCGGTGGTGCAGCAGCTGATGCAGCGCGTTGACCAGTTTCAGCGCCGCACGGGCATGCGCCTGCACCTGGCCGGCCTGCCCTACATTCAGGCGGTGGTCACGGCCAAGGTAACCAGCGAGATGCGGTTCTTCCTGGTGTTCTCGTTCCTGCTCATGGCCCTGACGCTTTACGCGTTCTTCCGGTGCTGGGCCGCCGTAGTTATTCCCCTGCTCGTGGTGCTCGTGGTGGTGGTCTGGACGGTGGGCTCGTTGGTGCTGCTGGGCTATCACATTACGCTGCTCACGGGGCTGCTACCAACGATTATGGTCGTCATCGGCCTGCCCAACTGCACTTACCTGCTCGCCCGCTACTATTACGACTACCGCAAGTCGGGCAACCAGATGCTGGCTATGGTGCGGGTGATGCGCAAAATCGGGCTCGTCACGCTGCTCAACAACACGACCACGGCCATCGGCTTTTTCGTGTTCTGCTTCACCGACATTGCCGTGCTTTTTCAGTTTGGGCTGATTGCCACGCTCAATATTTTCGGGGCTTTTATAGTGTCGTTTATCCTGATTCCGGTGCTGTTCACCGCCCTACCCCCCCCCACCGCCCCCCAGCTGCGCCGCCTGGAAGCCCGGCTGCTGGTGGGACTGCTGGCGCTGTTCGAGCGGCTGGTGCTGCGGCACCGCCCGGCGGTGTATGGGCTCACCGCGGTCCTGCTGCTGGTGGCCGCCCTGGGCCTCTCGCGGATAACTTCGGTGGCTACAATGGTGGACGATATTCCCCTGGGCAGCCCGGTGCGCGCCGACCTGCGTTTTTTTCAGCAGCAGTTCGGCGGGGTCATGCCCCTGGAAATCGTGGTGGACACCGGCCACAAAGGGGGGGCCGCGCAGCTGCCCAACCTGGTGCGCATCGACCGGTTCGAGCACTACCTGGCCACCGTGCCCGGCCTCACGCCGTCGCTGAGCGTGGTGGCCGGACTTAAAGCCGCCACGCAGGCATTTTATAGCTACGCGCCCGGCTCCTACCGCCTGCCCGATGCGACGGAAGCCGCGTTTATGCAGCCCTACCTCACGCACCCGCCCGGCGCGGCCCTGGGCCTGCCGGCGCTGGCAGACCCCAGCGGGCGGCAGGTGCGGCTCTCGCTGCGCATGGCCGACGTGGGCTCTAACCGCCTGGCGCGCCTGCTGCCGCAGCTGGCGGGCCAGGCCCGGCACCTGTTTGCCGGGTCGGGCCTGCGTGCCCACCTCACGGGCACCACGCTCATCTTCACCAAAGGCACTGCTTACCTCATTCATACCCTGAAGGATAGCCTGCTGTTGGCCTTCGTGCTGGTGGGGCTGGTGGTGCTGCTGCTGTTTCGCAGCGTGCCCACCGTGTTCTTCGCCCTGGTGCCCAACTTGGTCACGCTGCTGCTCACGGGCGGGCTGATGGGCTACCTCGGGATTCCCCTCAAACCCAGCACGGCCCTTATTTTCAGCATCGCCCTGGGCATTGACGGCGATAACTCTATTCACCTGCTGGCCAAATACCGGCAGGAGCTAGTGCTCAACGGCGGCCTGGCCCGGCTGGCCATCGTCACCACGCTGCGCGAGGCGGGCACCAGCATGCTCTTTACCAGCGCCATTCTGCTGCTGGGCTTCGGGATTTTTATTTTCAGCGACTTTGGGGGCACCCAGGCCCTGGGCATCCTGATGGGGGCTTCGCTGCTGCTCACTAATTTTTCCAATCTGGTGCTGCTACCCTGCCTGCTGCTGACGTTCGCGCCCGACTCTCTGGCTGCCCACTAAGGAGCCGGTGCGAGCGGCAGCCGGCATCCGCACTGGCCGCCGGCCATCGCGCAGCCCCTGGTGAGGTTTTTTGAGCAGTAAAGTAGTGAGCGAATTATTCGCCATTGAAGAGTGCGGAAGAGCTTTTCAATCGACTAAAAAGACCCCCTGATTTCGCTGACCACCACGGCTTGGACCACCGCTAAAAAATATGGGGGTAGGGACAAGTTATCGGCCGGCACCGGAGCTTTTTTGGCGCGTGCGAAGCAGCAGCTGCGCATTATCTTTCAGCATGAAATCACTGCTTTTCCTACCCCCCCTTCTCCTGGCTATCGCGGCCGTGGCCCAAAAGCCTACCCCCGACTTGGCCCACAACCAGGTGCAGGTGGCCGGCGGCCGGCTGGCGGGTGCCACTGCCGCCAGCGGCATCCACGAGTTCAGGGGCATTCCCTACGCCGCGCCGCCCGTGGGCAAGCGCCGCTGGCAGGCCCCGCAGCCGGCCGCGAAGTGGACCAACGTGCGGCCGGCCACGCAGTTTGGGCCGCGCGCCATGCAGTTGCCGCTGTTTGGCGACATGAACTTTCGTTCGAACGGCGTGAGCGAGGACTGCCTGTACCTGAACGTGTGGACGGGCGCGAAAACGGCTCAGGAAAAGCGGCCGGTGCTGGTGTATTTCTACGGTGGCGGCTTTGTGGCCGGCGATGGCTCGGAGCCGCGCTACGACGGCGAAAGCCTGGCCCAAAAAGGAATTGTGACCGTGACGGTGAACTACCGCCTGGGCGTGTTCGGCTTCCTGGCCCACCCGGAATTAACTAAGGAGTCGCCGCACCACGCCTCGGGCAACTATGCTTTGCTCGACCAGGCGGCAGCCATCGCGTGGGTACGGGCCAATATTGCGGCCTTCGGCGGCGACCCGCAGCACATTACGATTGGGGGCGAGTCGGCCGGCTCGTATTCGGTGAGCGCCCAGCTGGTCTCGCCGCTGGCGAAAAACCTGCTCGTGGGGGCCATTGCCGAAAGCGGCTCGCTGCTGGGCTTGCAGCCGCTGCCCACGCTGGCGCAGGGCGAACAGACGGGGGTAGGGTTTGCCGCCAGCCTGGGTGCCACCTCGCTGGCCGCGCTGCGGGCGCTGCCGGCCCAGCAGCTGCTGGAGGCCAGCGGCAAGCCGGGCGCGCCACGCTTTTCTCCCATCGTGGACGGGTATTTTCTGCCGCGCTCGCCCGCCGAGATTTTTGCCGCCGGCCAGCAGGCGCACGTGCCGCTGCTGGTGGGCTGGAACTCGCAGGAATCGGGGGCGGCTGGCTTATTGGGACCAGCCGCGCCCACGGTGGCCAACTACCAGGCCGCCGTGCAAAAGCTGTATGGCGAGCAGGCCGCTGACATTCAGCGCCTCTACCCCGCCACTACCGCCGCGCAGGCCGAGCAGGCTGCCACTGACCTGGCCAGCGACCGCTTCATCGCCTACAGCACCTGGAAGCTGGCCGACGCCCAGCTTCAGACCGGCGGCCAGCCAGTGTACCGCTACCTCTACGCCCGCCCGCGCCCGGCCATGACGCCTGAGATGGGCAACGCCACCGCCAACCTGGCCGGCGGCGTCACCAAGGGCACGGGCGCCGCTACCCCCGCCTCGCCCGCCAAAGGTGCCGTGCATTCGGCCGAGATTGAGTACGCGCTGGGTAACCTGCCCACCAACAAGGTATTTGCCTGGACGCCTGATGATTACCAGGTATCGAAAACCATGCAGGGCTACTTCGCCAACTTCATCAAAACCGGCAACCCCAACGGCGCGGGCCTACCCCCCTGGCCAGCCGACAGCCAGCAGAATGGCCAGGTGATGCGCCTCGATGTGACCACTCAGGCCGGACCCGACCAGACGCGCGCCCGCTACCAGTTTTTGGAGCAGCACGCGGCCAAATAATTCCTTTTCCCTTTGCAAAAAAGCCTGGTCGGAGATGTCTCCGACCAGGCTTTTTTGCAAAGGGAAAAGGAATATTTATAGAAAAAGGCCGGGTGCGAGGCGTAATCGGCTTCATCTTGCGTTAACGTATGAGTGGCCCCGACCGGCCCGGCGGGCGCTATTTTTGTCCGATGTCCTTTAATTACCTTTTCTGATGCGAAAGATTCTGCTTGGTTTTCTGGTGTTTGTGGTGCTGCTGATGGTGGGCCTGGTGGCCGCGCCGTTTTTATTTAAAGACAAGCTGCGGGCGCTGGCCGACCAGCAGATTGCCCAGCGCGTGCGCGCCAAGGTGCAGTACAACCCCGCCGATATCGACGTGACGCTGCTCAGCACCTTCCCCAATTTGGGCCTGGATATCAAGAACCTGCGCGTGATTGGGCTCGACTCGTTTAGCCGCGACACGCTGGCTTACCTGCCCGATTTGCGGGTAGGGCTGGATTTGATGAGCGTCATCAAAGGCCAGCAGATTGATGTGAAAAGCGTGGCCCTCGACCAGCCCGACATCGCCATCAAGGTGCTCAAGAGCGGGCGCGCCAACTGGGATATCATGATTTCGAACCCGGCCGCCGCCGCGAAGGGGCAGGATACCAGCTCGGTTAACCTGGCCATTCAGGGCTGGAAAATCACCAACGGGCGCTTGCGCTACGATGACCGCAGCATCCCGTTCAGCCTGGACGCGCGCGGCGTGAACCACACCGGCAAGGGCGATTTTGCGAAGAATATCTTCGACCTGACTTCCAACACGACCATCGATAAGCTGACAGCCAACTACAACGGCATTGATTACCTGACCAACAAGCAGGTGAATGCTGATGTGGCGATGGCGATGGACCTGAACAAGAACCTCTATACCTTCAAGGAAAATCAGGTGAAGCTGAATGATTTTCCGTTCAGCTTCGCGGGCGCGATTGGGCTGCCCAACGCCACGGACATTACTTATGACGTGACGTTCAAGGCCTTGCAAACTGACTTCAAGAACATCCTGAGCCTGGTGCCGGGTGTTTTCAACGCCCAGTTTAAGGACGTAGCGGCGAGCGGGCAGGTGGCTTTTAGCGGCTACTACAAGGGCGTGCAAAACAAGCTGCGCATGCCCGGCTACGGCCTGAACTTGGCCGTGACCGACGGCCGCTTCAAGTATCCGCAGCTGCCGCAGGAGGCCAAGAACATCAACGTGGCGATGGTGGTGGATAACCCCTCGGGCTTCACTAACAACGTGAAAGTCAACGTATCAAAATTTCACCTCGACCTGGGCACCAACCCCGTGGATGGCAACGTGACCATCGACGGCCTGGAGCCCATGAAGGTGGATGGCCGCGTGAAAGCCAATGTAAACCTGGCCGAGGCGCTGAAAGTGTACCCCGTGGCCGGCCTCATCCTGCGCGGCCAGCTTTTCGTGGATGCCACCGGCAAGGGCACCTACTCAAAAACCCAGATGCCGGTGGTGAACGCCGCTATCAAGATGACCGATGGCTACGTGAAATCAGATAAGTTTCCGGCCCCGATTGAGGATATTAACCTGAGCGGTACGGTAGTCAATAGTACTGGCCAGGTGAACGATACCTACGTGAACCTGCCGCAGTTTCACATGATGCTGGAGGGCGAGCCGCTCGACGGCCGACTGGCGGCGCACAACATCAACGCGCCCGTGTTCGACGCTGACGTGAAGGGCACGGTGGACCTCACCAAAATCACCAAGATTTTTCCGCTCGACGGCATGACCGTGACGGGCCGCGTGAGCGGCAACATCGCCGCCGCCGGCAACATGGCCGACGTGGACGCTGGCCGCTACCAGAACGTGAAAGCCAGCGGCACGGTGCAGGCTAAAAACGTGACCTACAAGAGTAAAGACCTGCCGCAGGGCGTGAATATCAGCAGCGCGACGGGCACGTTCAACAACAACCAGATTGTGATTCAGCAGTTAAATGGCACGGCTGGCACCTCCGATTTTGCGGCCAACGGCACGGTGAGCAACTACCTGGGCTACCTCTTCACGCCCGGCCAGTCGCTGAAAGGCACGATGAACGTGACCTCGCACAACTTCAACGTGAACGAGTTTATGGTGGACCCGGTGAGCGAGAAATCGACGGCCACCGGCAAGGCTACCCCCACCAAAGCCACCGGCGTGGTGCCGATTCCGAAATTCTTCGACCTCGTGCTGAACAGCAAGGTCGATAACGTGACCTACGACAATTTGAAGCTCACCAACGCCAGCGGCACGGTGGCGGTGAAGAACGAAATAGCTTCGCTCAAAAATTTGACCTTTAATACGTTGGGCGCTACGTTTGGCACTTCGGGTAGTTACAACACCCAGGATTTGGCGCACCCCAAGTTTGACCTGGGCCTGAATATTCAAAACCTCGATTTTCAGAAGGCGTTCGCGTCCTTCAACACTATTAAGGCGCTGGTGCCGCTGGCGGCGGTGGTTCAGGGCGTGTTCAACACCAAGTTCTCGGCCAGCGGCGAAATGGGCCAGGATATGCTGCCCAAGCTGAGCAGCCTGAGTGGCACGGGTATCTTTGACATTTTGAAAGCCAGCGTGTTGCAGTCGCCTACCCTCAACCAGATTGCCAGCCTCACGACGCTGCCCGAGCTAAAGAATCTGAGCATCATCAACAAGGTTGTGGACGCGCAGATTGTGGACGGCAAGCTCATCGTGAAGCCTTTCTACTTTACGGTGGGCGACCTCAAGCTGACGCTGGGCGGCACCAACAGCCTGGCCGGCATCGTGGACTACGTGGCCGCCATCAACGCGCCCACCGGCAAGCTCGGTAATGCGCTGAGCAGCAAGCTCACGCAGCTCACCGGCGTGCAAAACATCCAGGGCACCGACCGCGTGACGCTGGGCCTCGACATCGGCGGCAACATCAGCAGCCCCACCGTGAAGCTGACCAGCGGCAGCCTCAAGGACCAGGGCAAAGCCATTGTGACCAACGTGGTGAAAACCAAGCTTACCGATGCGCTGCTGGGCCTCGCCAACAAGAACAAAGCCAAGGGCGACAGCACCCAGAAAGCCACCGCCATCACTCAGCAAAACGCCCAGGAACAGCTGAACCTGGAGATTCAAAAGAAGAAGCTGGAGGCCGAGGCCAAGGCGAAACAAGCCATTGGCGCGGGCCTAAACAGCCTGTTTGGTGGCCGCAAAAAGGCCACTACGCCGGCCGCGGCTGATACGACCAAGAAGCCATAGCCGTTATCTGAACCACGGATTCCTGCGGATTTTTCGGATTAATCGGATTTTGTGGACGATTGACAATCGCCGGTACACCTGCAAAAAAGGCTGCTCGGAAGAGCAGCCTTTTTTAGGTTTAGACCCATCCTAATAAAATTGATGCTAGCGAATCGTCCACAAAATCCGACTAATCCGAAAAATCCGCAGGAATCCGTGGTTCAGATAATTACTGCCAGCCGCCGCCCAAGGCGCGGTAGAGGTTCACGCTTTGCAGCAGCTGCGCCTGGCGGGCATCGGCGAGGCTCAGCTCGGCTTCGAGTACGCTGCGCTGGGCGGTAATTACTTCCAGGTAAGTGGCATAGCCAGCGATGAATAGCTCATTGGAAGTTGCCACGGCGCTTTGAAGCTGGGCTACTTCGCGGGCGCGGAGGTCGGCCACGGCGCGGTAGTTTTCGAGGCCTTGCAAGCCCACCACCACTTCGCGGAAGCCCGCTTGCAGGGCCTGCTGGTAGCGGTAGTAGCCCTCGTAATTATTGGCCACGGCCTGGCGGAAATCGGCGCGGTACTGCGCGCGGTTGAGAATGGGGCCCGCCAGGCCCCCGAGCACGCCGTAGGTGATGGAGCCGGCATCGAGCAGCAGGTTGGCGCTGAAGGCGTTGAGGCCCAGGTAGGGGGTAAGGGTGAGGCTGGGCAAAAAGGCGGCGCGGGCGGCATCGACGTCGGCGGTGGTGGCGCGCAGCTCTAGCTCGGCCTGGCGCACGTCGGGGCGGCGCAACAGGGCCGTGGCGGGTAGGCCGGCCCCGAGGCGGGTGGGTAGGTCCTGCTGGTTAGGCAGCGCGAGGCCCCGGCTGATGGGCTGCGGGTAGCGGCCCAGCAACTGGTTGAGGCTGGTTTCGGTTTCGGTGATGCGCTGACGGGTACCGTAGGCCAGGCTTTCGGTGCGCAGGGCCTGGGCCGCAAACTGCTGCACGGCCAGCTCGGTAACGCGGCCGGCTTGCTTCTGAATGCGAATCAGCGCCAGGCCATCCTGCTGGAAGCGAGCGTTGCGCTCCAGCGTAGCCAGCTGGTTATCAAGAGTTAACAGCTCGTAGTAGGCCCTTGCCACGTCGGCCACTACGTTGGTAACTACCAGGTTGCGGCCCTGCTCCGAACCTAGCACGCGCAGGTAGGCCGCCTTGCGGCGGCTGCGCAGCTTGCCCCAAATGTCGATTTCCCACGAGCTGCGCAGGCCCACGAAGTAGTCGGGCGTGAGGCCGGTAGCGATGCGCTGGTTGCCATCGATGTTCTGCGAGAGGTTGGTATCGTAGTTGCCCACGCCCGTCATGGTGTACTTGCCGTAGCGGTCGAGGCCCGCCGAGCCCACGGCCGTAACCGACGGAAACAGTGCCCCGCGCCGCGCCAGGTACTGCGCCTGAAATACTTCCACGCGCTGCACGGCCACCCGCAAATCGAGGTTTTGCCGCAAGGCCGTGTCGATGAGCCCCACTAGGGCGGGGTCCTGGAAAAACTGCCGCCACGGCATGGCCCCGATGCTGCTGGTATCGGTCAGGGGCTTTTGGGTGAAGGACTTGGGGGTGTTAGGGCTGGTGGCCGGGCCAGCGGGCGCGGCCACGCGGCAGCCGGCGGCTAGGCCCAGAAGGAGGAAGCTGGAAGCTATGGAAGCGAGAAAGCGCATGGAAAGGTTGTTCGGGCGGGAAGCCCTACCCCCGGCCCTCTCTGCTTAGTGCGCGGAATCCTGCGGGGGAGGGGAGCCAGATGAGTTTAATTAGTATATAAATGGCTAATTTTTAAGCGAATAGTAATTGTGCGGCTCCCCTCCCCCACAGGATTCCGCGCATTTAGCGGAGAAGGGCCGGGGGTAGGGCTGTCTTAATGCGCCACCAGCTCCGGCGTTGCCGCCGGCGCAACGGCCACTGGCACTTCCTCGTCCTCGTTCGAATCCAGATTTTTCACCTTCTCGAAGCTGGCAAACAGCACGTAGAGCCCCGGTATCAGCACCAGGCCGAACACCGTGCCCAGCAGCATGCCGCCCGCCGCCGCCGTGCCAATGGAGCGGTTGCCCAGCGCCCCGGCCCCGCTGGCGATAACCAGCGGAATGAGCCCCGAAATGAAGGCAAACGAGGTCATCAGAATGGGCCGCAGGCGGGCCACGGCCCCCTGAATGGCGGCCTCCACCACGGTGGCCCCGGCGCGGCGGCGCTGCTCGGCAAACTCAATGATGAGAATGGCGTTTTTGCCCAGCAGGCCAATCAGCATGACCAGCGCCACCTGCGCGTAAATGTTGTTTTCGAGGCCCAACAGCTTGAGCGCCAGGAAGGCCCCAAAAATGCCGGTGGGCAGGCTCAGCAGCACGGGCAGCGGTAGCAGCAGGCTTTCGTACTGCGCGGCCAGCAGCAAATACACGAATAGTAGTACAATGCCAAACACGTAGAGGGCCTGGTCGCCACTCAAAATCTGCTCGCGCGTCATGCCGCTCCACTCGTAGGTGAAGCCCTTCGGCAGCACTTTGGCCGCCACCTGCTGAATGGCCTCGATGGCCTGGCCCGAACTGTAGCCGGGGGCCGCGTCGCCGGTTATCAGGGCCGAGTTGTACATGTTGTAGCGCGTCAGCTGGTCGGGGCCAAACACGCGCTCCAGGCGCACGAAAGTGGAGAACGGCACCAGCTCGCCCCGGTTGTTTTTCACGTGCAGGGCCAGCAGGTCGTCGGGCCGGCTGCGGTACTGCGGGCCGGCCTGCACCATCACCTTGTACATCTGCCCGAAGCGGATAAAATTACTGGCGTAGTAGCTGCCCAGCAGCGTTTGCAGCGTGCTCATGGCCTGGTCCACGGTCACGCCCTTCTTGGCGGCCATGTCCTGGTCCACGTGAATGAGGTACTGCGGAAAGTTGGGGTCAAAGCCCGTGAAGGCCCCGCTGATGGCCGGCGATTTGTTCAAGGCCGCCAGAAAGGTCTTGGAAGCTGCGGCGGTTTTTTGCAAGTCGCCAGTGCCCGACTTATCGAGCAGGCGCAGCTCGAAGCCGCTGCTGTTGCCGAAGCCCGGCACCGTGGGCGGGGGCAAAAACTGAATATCGGCGTCGGCGATGCCCTTCGTCTTGGCTTCCAGCTCTTTAATGAGCTCGGGCACCGACTGCTGGCGCTGGTCCCAGGGCTTGAGGTTAATCATAGCCATGCCGTAGCTGCTGCCCGCCACTTCGCTGATGAGGCTGTAGCCGGCCAGCGTCGAAACCGACTCCACTGGCCCTAGCTTCTGGGCAATGCGCTGCACCTGGGCCATCACGGCCTCGGTGCGCTCCACGGTAGCCCCGGCGGGGGTCGTCACGTTCACGTAAATCATGCCCTGGTCCTCGGTCGGGATAAAGCCCGAGGGCAGCACCCGGCTCACGCCCCAGGTGCCCGCCGCGAAGGCCGCCAGCACACCCAGCGTGAGCACGCGGCGTATTACGGTGCGGCCCAATAGGTGCTCGTAGCGGCTGGTCATGGCTTCAAACTGTCGGTTGAAGGCCGCGAAAAACCGCCCTTGCAGCCCCAAGCGCTGGCCCGGCTCGCTGGCCTCGTGGCGCAGCAGCAGGGCGCACAGGGCCGGCGTCAGGGTAAGGGCATTGATGCCCGAAATGACGATGGCAATGGCCAGCGTGAGCGAAAACTGCCGGTAGAACACGCCCACCGGCCCATCCATAAACGACACCGGAATGAACACCGCCGCCATAACTAAGGTAATGGCAATCAGTGAGCTGCTGATTTCGTGCATGGCCGCAAACGTGGCGGCCCGCGGCGGCAGGTGCTTGGTTTGCATATTGGCATGCACGGCCTCCACCACCACAATGGCATCATCGACCACGATGCCGATGGCCAGCACCAGCGCAAAGAGCGTGAGCAGGTTGATGCTGAAGCCGAAGAGCTTCATAAAAAACAGCGCCCCGATGAGGGCCACCGGCACGGCCAGCGCCGGGATGAGCGTGGAGCGGAAATCCTGCAAAAACAGGTACACCACTACGAATACCAATATAAAAGCCTCCAGCAGCGTGCGCAGCACTTCGTGGATGCTGGCATCGAGAAAGCGCGATACGTCGTAGGCGATGCTGTACTTCATGCCCGGCGGGAAGCTGCTTTTTTGCAGTTCGGCCATGCGATTTTTCACGCCCGCGATTACCTCGCTGGCGTTCGAGCCCGGCCGCTGCTTGAGCATAATGGCCGCCGAGGGCTGCCCGTCGGTTTTCGACGACATGCCGTAGGTGAGCGAGCCAAACTCGATGTCGGCTACCTCCTTGAGGCGCAGCACCGAGCCGTCGGGATTGGCCCGAATCACGATGTTGCGGTACTGGTCGGGCTCAAACAGCTTGCCCGTGTAGCGCAGCACGTACTGCATAGCCTGGCCCTGGCCCGCGCCCGAGCTTTCGCCCGACTTGCCGGGGGCGGCCTCCACGTTCTGGGCCCGAATGGCCTGCACCACCTCGTCGGTACCCACCTCGTAGGCCATCATGCGGTCGGGCTTGAGCCACACGCGCATCGAATATTCGCGCGAACCCATGATTTCAGCAAAGCCTACCCCGTTGATGCGCTTGAGTTCCTGCAATACATTGATATCGGCGAAATTATAGATGAACTTCTCGCCCACATCCTTGTCGTCACTCGTGATGTTGAGGTACAGCAGCATCGAGTTTACTTCCTTCTCCGTGGTTACGCCGGCCTTGATAACTTCCTCCGGCAGCTCATCCAGAATGGTCGTCACGCGGTTTTGCACGCCCACGGCCGCCAGGTCGGGGTCGGTGCCCACCTCGAAAAATATCGTGATGAGCGTCACGCCGTTGTTGCTGCTCACCGACGACATATACGTCATGCCCGGCACGCCATTAATAGCGCGCTCCAGCGGCGTGGCTACGGCCTTGGCACACACCTCGGCGTTGGCCCCCGTGTACTTGGCCGTTACAATCACCGAGGGCGGCACGATATCGGGAAACTGCGTGATGGGCAGCGTAAACAGCGCCAGCCCGCCCAACAGCACCAGAAACACGGAGATAACCAGCGACAGAATAGGCCGGCGAATGAAAATATCGAACATGGAGGTAGCGAGGAGTCGGGGCGTCCGCGGCGGGCTGCCGGCTTTTTTGCCGGCTGTCCGCTCGTCGTTCACGCCGTTTGTTCTATCAACGAGCGGACAGCCGGCGAAAAAGCCGGCAGCCCGCCACGGACGAAATCAGAGAACTATTTTTAACCAGTAAAAAAGCTATTTCTAGTGCGCGGCTACAGCTGCTGAGTCCAGCAGCACGGCTTTAGCCTGAATAAGCTGGCCGTCGCGCAGCTCGGGGGCACCTTCGTACACCACGCGCTCGCCGGGCTTGAGGCCTTCCTTCACCACGTAGTTGTCGCCGATGCGGGCCTGCGGCACGAAGTTGCGGGTGTGCACCAGGCCGCTCTTGTTCACCACGTACACGTAGTTTTTGTCCTGCACCTCAAACACGGCTTTTTGCGGCAGCAGCAGCGCCGTGGGCAGCTCGCTGGTGAGGCGCACCTTGCCCGAGGCGCCGTGCTTGAGCAGCCGCTGCGGGTTGGCAAAGCGGGCCTTGAGGGCGATGGAGCCGGTGTTGGGGTTGAACTCGCTCTCCGCCGTTTCGATGTGGCCGGTAAGGGGATAAAGCTCGCCGTTGGCTAGGGTAAGGTGCACGGAATCAGGATGTTGCTCGGGGTGTAGCTGCCGGGCCTTGTTATAGTCCATGTAGCTGCCCTCGGCCACGTCGAAGTAGGCAAATACGGAGCTCAGGTCTGACACCGTAGTAAGCAGGGTGCCTTCTTGCACCACGCTGCCCATTTTGAGCGGAATGCGGTCGATAACGCCATCGAAGGGCGCGCGCACCAGCGTGTAGCTCAGGCTGAGGCGGGCGGCGGCCTCGCCGGCGCGGGCAGCCGCAATCTGGGCCTGCGCGTCGTTGACCTTGCTATCCGAAAGCGCCAGCTCCGACTTGGCAATCACGTTTTTATCCACCAGCAGGCGCACGCGGTCGCGCTCTACGCGCACGGCGGCGGCCTGGGCCTGAGCGCTGGCCACAGCGGCGCGAGCCTGGGCCAGCCGGTTCTGGTAGGCGCTGGCATTCAGGCGAAACAGCAGCTGGCCCTTCTTCACGGGCTTGCCTTCCTCCACGTAAATGTGCTCCAGAAAACCCGCCA
The DNA here is from genome assembly GCA_001596155.1 of Hymenobacter psoromatis. Lineage (NCBI taxonomy): Bacteria > Pseudomonadati > Bacteroidota > Cytophagia > Cytophagales > Hymenobacteraceae > Hymenobacter > Hymenobacter psoromatis. The sequence continues at coordinate 4,766,775 of CP014771.1, forward strand.
CCTGCGCCCGCACCTCCACGTTGCGCACCGCCTGCACGTCGGCCACGTAGTCGCGGTGCAACTCCTGGCTGGAGGTTTTGAGCGTGACCACCGGCACGATGGGCGGCGCTTCGGCCGTGTCTTTTTCGGCTTTGGCTGAGCAGCCGCTGAGCACGCCGGCCGTCGCGCCGGCTAGCAGGAAGGAGGCCAAAAAGGCGCGACTAAAAATAGTAGGCATGGGGTAGGGAAATGAAGGGGAAAAGGCACCGCGCCCGTTACTGGGCCGACAAGGTGGCCGTGGGTAGGGCCGCCGGCGCGGGCGGGCGCAGGGCCAGCAGGCTGTCCTGCAGTTGGTGGTCGGCCTGGCAGCGGGCCAGCAGCTTCTGGGTCAGGCGCAGGTCAGCTTCGGTTTCCTGCAAGTCGTCGAAGTCGGCGGCCATTGCCGGGTGTGAGTACAGCAGGAAGCCATTGAGTAGTAATGACAACACCAGCGCTCCAGCCAGCAGCAAGGCCAGGAAATTCAGGGAGCGGGTTTTGGGAGACATGGGCAAGCAGTGTGATTCAACTACTTGCAAAGGACCCCAGCCGGCATTAAAACGGTATGAGAACCGTATTAGAAAAGATGAAACCGAGATGAAAATAAGTTCGCCGCGCCGTAGCGCGAAGTTTCCACTTCGTGCGCGAGCATAGCGAGCATGGTCGGGCGCGTCGGGTGGTGCTGCCTGCTCGCTACACTCGCACCCGAACCGGAAACTTCGCGCTACGGCGCGGCGGGCAGCCACATCGTGGCCGTGGTCCCTATCCCCTCCGCTGAGGTCAACACCAGCTGGCCGCCGTGTCGCTGCACAATGCGCCGCGCCAGGGACAGACCCAAGCCGTAGCCAGGGCGGCCCAGCGCGCCCGGTGCCCGGTACAGCGGCTCGTAGATATGGCCCAGCTCGTCGGGGGTAAGGCCGGGGCCGCGGTCAATGATGCGCACGCGCAGCAGGGTAGGGCCGTCATAGCCCAGCTCGGCCAGCACCGGGCCGGCCGAGTATTTGCCGGCATTATCCAGCAGGTTGAGCAGGGCCGTGGTCAGCAGCTCGGCGTTGCCGGGCACCATAAACACGTCGGTGTCGGCGGCCGGGTCGGGCAGCGCGCCGAAGGCCAGGCGCAGGTCGCGGCTGGGATACTTGGCGCGGGTATATTCCAGGGCCTGGCCCAGGCACTCATCCAGCCTCACCGGCGCGAAGGGGGGTAGGGAGCCATCGGCTTTAGCTAAAGCTAAAAGACTGGCCGTGAGGCTTTGCAGGTGGCGGGTGGCTTCCAGCGAGTGGGCCAGGCTTTCGCGGGCGGCGGGCAGGGTAGCATCGTAGGCCAGGGCCGTTTCGAGGGTGCCGGCTAGGGTAGTGAGGGGCGTGCGCAGCTCGTGCGAGGCGTGGCTGAGAAAGCTCTTTTGGGCCTCAAACGCCTGCTCCAGCCCGGCCAGCATGCCGTTGAAGGCGCGGGCCAGTTGCGCCAGTTCGTCGCGCCCGTTGCCCTCCGGCAGCCGCCGGCCCAAATTAGTAGCCGAAATGCGCCCCGCCTGCCGGCTGATGCGCGCCACCGGTGCCAGCGCCGCCCCCGCAAACAGCCAACCCGCCAAAATGGTGAGCGCCAGCGCTCCCACGTTGCCCAGTAGCAGCAGCAGCCCCAGCTGGTACTGCCGGGCCCAGCCCATGTAGTCTTCCGCCGACACAAAAATCTGGTACTCTTTGCCCTCGTGCTGGTAGCCCAGGCCCACCGCCTCGCGCCGCCCGCCCGCCCCAAACGCCACATACCGGCCCGGCCCCAGCGCCGCCAGCCGCGCTCGGTTCGGGGCCTGGTCCAGGTTATCGGCGCTGCTGTAGTGCAGCGTATCGCCCGGCCCATAAATGCTGATTTGCTCCTCGGGCAGCGTCAGCAAATCGCGGCGGCGCAGGGTGCCCAGCTCGCCGGTCGCTAGCCGGCCCGGCCGCACCAGCAGCCGCGCCGCCAGCGTAGCGCTGGTACTCAGCCGGTGCTCAAAGCGTTGCGCCCGCGTGCTGGCATTGAAATAATAGATAAACGCCGAAAAGCTGACCTGAATCGCCAGCACCACCAGCGTAAAGCGCAGCATCAGCTTATTGCGAATCAGCATCTTAGCATTCTGGATTGTAAGGCTATTTTGTCATTGCGAACGTAATGACAAACGATTCCTACCCCTCCCGCATCACGTAGCCCATGCCCACCACGGTATGGATGAGCTTGGGCGAAAAGTCGCGGTCCAGTTTCTTACGTAAGTAGCTCACATACACGTCAATTACGTTAGTCGTCGTGTCGAAGTTCAGGTCCCAGACGCGCTCCGCGATGTCCACGCGCGAGATGACGCGGCCGCGATTGCGCAGCAGGTGTTCCAGCAGCGAGTATTCGCGGGTGGTGAGGTCGATGCGCTGGCCGGCGCGGGTCACGGTTTTGGCATCGAGGTCGAGCACGAGGTCGGCCATGCGCAGCTCGCGGCGCTCGTCGCCAGCGGCGGCGTAGCGCTGCGTTAGGGCGCGGGCCCGCATCAATAACTCCCTGAATTCGAAAGGCTTAACCAAGTAGTCATCGGCCCCGGCCGCGAAGCCGGCTTCCTTGTCGTCGAGGCTGTCGAGGGCCGTGAGCAGCAGCACCGGCACCCGGCGGTGGCCCGCCCGAATGCGCTGGCACAGCTCCACACCGTTGAGGTAGGGCAGGTTCACATCCAGAATCACGAGGTCGTAGGGCTGCTGGTCGTAGAGCGACCAGCCCGTGCGCCCGTCGTAGGCCACGGTCAGGTCGTAGCCCTCGTGCTCAAAGCCTTTTTTGATGAACGAGGCCAGCGGCGGCTCGTCCTCCACCAGAAGAATTTTCATAGACGGAAGGCCCACGCGGGCGAGTACCTCAAAGCTAAAAACCAAGCAGGCGGCCCGGCCGCAAGGTGCCGGGCCGCCTGCGCAAGGAGGAGGGGGGTAGGGCCGCCTACAGCTGCGGGGTTACCTGGCCGGCTTGCTCGCGGCAGTAGGTGATAAAGTCCGAATTGACGGGCTCTAGACCGCCTTCGCGCATCTTGGTGGCTACCTGGCCACGGTGGTAGCTGGCGTGCACCACGCAGTGCGTCAGGATGTCGCTCACCTGCGAATCAAAGGCATCGCCTTGCGAATTAGAATATTGGATGTGACGGTTCAGCTCAGCCTCGTCGGCATTAGCGCACAGGTTGGCAAACTTCTGTGAAGTTTGCTCATGCCAGTGGTGCAGGCCGGCCAGGTCGTGCTCCTGCCATACTTTGAGCGGGCTGGCCGTGCCGCTGAGGCGCGCAATCCAGATGGCCTGGGCATTAATGACGTGGCTGAAAATGCGCAACGCGGGCTGCGGAGCCTCCTTGCCGGCGGCCACCGACGAGTCGAGGCGACGCAACAGCGTTTCGTTGGCCCACACGTTGAACGTGCCGAGCTTAGCGATGGTGTTAATCATGAATCAGTTAAGAGTTAAAAGTTAAGAGTTAAAAAGTAAGAGCTAAAGGTCAAAGCTCACACAAAGTTGGTGGCAACGACGGACGTTTCTACCCAAATCATAAATTCATAGCTCATAACTCTTAATTCACAATTCTCAACTGAAAAACTCACCGAGGGTCCTGCCACACCAGCTGCTCGTTGGTTTTGCGCTTGTCGAAGTTGCCGCAGCGGCCGTCACCTTTGCCCGTTATGCCGCCTTCGGGGTGGCACAATACCTTGCCTTGCAGGTCGTAGAGCGTCGATTGCTGGTCGCAGCACGGCGCCGACTCATAATACACCGACTCGCCATCGTAGCGGTAGCGCGTGATGCGGATAATTGGGTTGCGCTTGCGCGTGGCCAGAATGCTCTGGATGCGGCGCTCCAGCCACGCGGGGCGGGCAGTGCTGTCGAGGCGCATGTCGCGGGCGGGCACGGCATCTACGGTGTTGGCGCTGGTAGGGGCGCGGGTATCGTCCGAAACGAAGGTTTCGGACGATGGGGTAGTGGGGGTGTTCACTACCACCTCTTGCTGGCAGGAGCTCAGCGACCAAGCCAAGAGGGTAATTGTAACGGGAATAAAGAAACGGCGCATAAAAGGGGGGTAGGGAAATACGAGACCTAGAAATAGGCTTACGGCAACCAGCCTGCATAGTTGAAAAGCGTGCGGTAAGCTTTAGCTTGCCGTTTGGAGTGCTGAACCTGCTGCATAACGGCAAGTTAAAGCTTACCGCACAGCGCCCAGATTTTGGGGCCGAACACGCAGCCGCCCACCGCCAGCGCGCCCAGCGCGGCCAGCAGCACGGCACCGGCCGCCACGTCTTTGGCGCGGCCCGCCAGCGGGTGGTAGCCCGGCGAAGCCAGGTTGGTAAGCGTTTCGATGGCTGTGTTAAATAGCTCGGCGGCCCACACGCCGGCCACCGCCAGCGCCACCAGCGCCCACTCCGTGGGGCTCAATTGAAAGTAAAACCCTAACCCCAGCACCGCCACCGTAGCCACCGCGTGAAACTGCAAGTGCAGCTCGGAGCGCAGCGCCGCGCCTACCCCCCGAAAAGCGTGCCCGAAGCTGGCCGCCCGGCGCCGCAGTAGCCCCGGCCGGCCACGGGGGGGTAGGGGCTCGCCCTCAGACATTGTACTCGGCAAATGTGGTGCGCCGTAGCTCGTGCCACTCGGGCCGCAAGACGCTGAAAATGACCGTATCGCGCCGGTAGCCATCGTGCAGAATGCGGTGGCTGCGCAGCGTGCCTTCCTCGGTGGCGCCCATGCGGCGCATGGCGGTTTGCGACTGGTGATTGCGGCTGTCGGTTTCCAGCTCCACGCGCTCGCAGCCCAGCTGGTCGAAGGCATAGCCCAGCAGCAGGTGCTTGGCCGCCCGGTTGAGGCCCGTGCGCTGAAACTCCGTGCCCATCCACGTGTAGCCCACGCTCAGCTTCTGATTATCGAGGTCGATGTTGTAGTAGCTGGTGCTGCCCGCCAGCCGCCCTGTGGCTCGGTCAATAATTACAAAGGGGTAGCGCTGCCCGGCCTGCCGCGCCTGCTCGGCCGTCGCGATGTAGGCGGCCAGGCTCAGCACGTCGTCGGCGCGGGTAACGGTGTACTGCCAAATGTCGGGAGTAAACGCGATGGCCTTTAGCGCTTCAAAATCAGTGGCTTCGAGCGGGCGCAGCCGCACGCGGCTGTTTTCCAGCACGATATTTTGGGAGGTATCCATACAGATGACAAACGCTGATATGAGCCGCAAAGATGCCCGGTGGCGGCGAATTGTCAAGGGGTTTACTTTGAGAAATCGTATAAGTATAAAAATACTGGAGAAGATAATTATCTGCACCCCCTAATAGCCGGGGCCTAGCGCACCAGTCTGCCCGTGCAGGCATTGTACTGCTGCGTTAGGCTGATAAGATTGGCCTCTACAAACTTACCCGTGACGGCGGGTGCATGGGGGCAATCACTGAACAGGCTGCGCAAATCGGACCGAAAGGTGCTCGACTGCAGCAGGTAGGGCGGGCGGTCAAACTCGACGTGCTCCGTATGGCGCTCGATGTAATAGTACATCGTGTAAAAAGTGCTTAAGGCGAGGACATCCGCATTATTCGCAAACACGTTGTAGAGGCTGCGATAGAGCGTGGCCCGGCCCCGCACCAGCGGCTCAAGCAGCAGGTGCAGCGTGTCGCCGAAAGCCACGGGCTGCATGGTGCGCTCCAGGTAGGTGCGGCCGCTTGCCAGGTGCAGGGCCTTCACTATTTTCACGGGGTAGAACACGGGCTCGGCCGCAGAATTTTTCTTGAGCTTCACCCCGCGGGCCACCGTGCCGATAGTGGGGGTTTCGAGCAATCCGCGCAGGGTGTCGCCGCGTTGCAGCACCAGGTAGCCCGGCTGATATTGTTTTTGGGCCTGCGCCGCCGGGGCCACCAGTAGTCCGGCGGACAAGAGCAGCGCCACTAAATAAATTCGCATAAATTGAAAATCAGGCAAAAATCCGTTTGTGTAAATACCCGTTGCTAATTAATTTGCTATAAAGCACGTCACCGTCTGTTTTAATCTAAATCAGCAACGGGTACTTGTAAGCATCAAATTTCAAGTACTTACTGCCCCGCTACCGGCAGGCTTTCGCGCCCTGCGCATTTACGCTTATCACATCAAGGCTAGCGACTGATACGCAGCCGGTCATTTTTGAAAACAGTAAAGCGGTGGGGCAACTCCGAACCAAATTCCCGCACGATGCGGCGCATGGCATCGGCTTTTTCCGGGCCGGTGGCGTCTTCCATGCGCAGCAGTACAACGCCCGCGTGCGGCAGGTGCTCCTTCCAGATTAAATCGCCAAAATCCTTATCCATCGTCACAACAATAGCCTGCTCGGCTACTGCCCAACGCAAGATTTCCTGGTCAGCCAAGTGCGGGTCGCGGTCGCGAACGGGCAGCACGTCGTAGCCATCGGTGGCCAGCTGTATTTCTACGCTACGGCCTACCCCTACGTCTATGACGAATTTCATCCGACGCTCAAGCGATATACCCGCTGGCTCTGCACAGCATCCGCCGCGAAAAGCAGGACGGCCCGTAAATCGGCCAGCTCCAGTTCGGGATATTCCCCGAGCAGGTCGGCTTCGGTCTGGCCCGCCGCGAGGGCTTTCAGCAGCTGCTCCACCGAAATGCGCAAGCCCCGCACTACAGGCTTACCGGTGAGGATGCTTGGGTTAGTGGTAATGCGGTCGAGTAAAGCGGCAGTTTGCATGGTGTGCTAAAGATAATCGCTAACGAGAAGCAACGCAATTTCTACCGCCCCACCACTGGTGTTACTGGCAGGCTCTCATGCCCCGCGGCATCGACGCTCACCACGCCAAAAATATAGTTGTCCTTGCTGATGGCCAGGTCGGCGGTAGTGCCGCTGATGGGGAAGCGCTGCTGCCACTGCGGGGCGCTGGTTTCGCGCACCAGCACCACGTAGCCCGAGGGGGTAGGGCCGCCCTGCGGGGCCTGCCAGCGCAGCTCGGTGCGGTTGGTGAGCTTGGCGGTGAGGACTTCCACTTTGAGTGGGGCGGCGGGGGCGCTGGCCAGGCCGGCCAGGGTAGCCAGGTTTACCTGGGCGGTGCGGCGCAGGTAGCGGAAGTCCATAAATTCGGGCTTGTCGCCGTATTCGATGCCGTTTTCGGTGCGCAGGTCCTGGTGCTGGTGGTTGAAGTTCTCGTTGGTTTCGGTGAAGCGCACGGCCGCGTAGCCCTGCTGGTTGAAGGGCGTGTGGTCGCCGCCGCGCAGGAAGCGGTCGGGCCGATACTCCAGCAGCACGCCGTAGCCGCCGGCGCTCACGTACTGGCGGGCGGCCATCTGGGCGTAGCGGGCAAGCTGGCGGCTGCTGGCGTCGTTCTCGTTGCTGAGCTGGCGGCGGGCCTTGGCCTGCTCGGGCGTTTCGGTGGCCGGCACGCCCTCGCTAAATACGCGCAGGTGCAGTGAGTCCGTGATTTCGGGGTCGTAGCCGTGCGAGCTGCCCACGATGTCGTTGTTGAGCATCGCCACCAGGTTCCAGCCCTCTTTTTTGGCGCGTTTGGCTAGGTGGTCGGCCCCTAGCAGGCCCTGCTCTTCGCCCTGCACGGCCACCAGTTTTATGGTGCAGGTAAATTTCTGGCCGGCCAGCACGCGGGCCACTTCCATCACGGCGGCCACGCCGCTGGCGTCGTCGTTAGCCCCCGGCGCGTCGGCGGTGCGGTTCATCACGTCGGTCACGCGCGAGTCGATGTGGCCGCTCATCAGCAATACGCGGGTGTCGGTGGGGTCGGTGCCGGGAATGGTAGCCAGCACGTTGGCCATCAGCGTTTTCTTGTCCACGCGGCGGCCGTCGGGGTTGTAGGTGAAGGTGTCCATCTCCACGGTCATGCGGCCGCCGCCAGCCTTACTGTATTTCTTGAATTCCTCGAACACGTATTGGCGCGCCGCGCCGATGCCGCGCTTCTTGCTCTGGGTGTCGCTGAGCGTGTGGCGCGTGCCGTAGCTGACGAGCTTGCGCACGTCGGCTTCGAGGTTTTTAGCCGAAACCTCATTCACCAGCCGCTGAATGGTCGGGTCAACGGGGGGTAGGGGATTGGCGGATTGGGCCAGGGCGGCGAAGGGCAGCAGGCCGGGGAGGAGTAGGAGGATTTTCATAAGAAATTGCAAGAAACGACAAACGCCGCCAGTCGGCAAGACCAGCGGCGTTTGAAAGAAACAGTTTTGTGGACCTGGTTGCGGCTACTGCTGCTGCACTATCACGCAAACGCCGCTTTTATCGAGCAGCGCGAATTCGAGCAGGCCCCAGGGCTTGCGCGTAACGCGGTTGCCATTGGGGTGCAAAAGCTCGGGCGCAGCGCGCTGCACCTCGGCAAAAAGGCTGCTAATGTCATCGGTAGCGAGCCGGATTTCGGGCCGGTCCAGCGCGGCGAGGGCGGCGTTTTGGGCTAGGTGAATTTCCACCCCGTCTTTTTCCAGAATGCAAAAAGGCTGCGTACCACTTAGCTCTTCGTAGCGCAGCGCAAAGCCCAACCCCTGCCCAAACAGCTGCTTGCCAGCGGCCAGGTCGGCATAAAAAATCGTCGGAATTAGTCGGAGCAGCGTCATGATTTCCTACCCCATCGTGTGGTACACGGCCTGCACGTCCTCGTCTTCTTCGAGCTTGTCGATGAGCTTTTCGACCTCCTCGGCCTGCTCATCAGTGAGCGAAACCGTGGTGTTGGGCACGCGCTGCAAGGTGGCGCTCACGATATTTACGCCCTTGGTATCCAGCGCTTTCTGCATCTGGCCGAAGTCGGTGAAAGCGGTTTCGATGACCATGTACTGGTGCTCGGCGCCGTGCTCGTCGTCCTCGGTGGTTTCGTACACGTCCTCGGCCCCGGCGTCAATCAATTCCAGCTCTAATTCGTCGCGGTCCAAGCCTTCGGCGGCCAGTTTGAAGACGCCCTTGCGGGTGAAGGTATAGTCGGAGCTGCCGGCCGTGCCCAGCGCGCCGCTGTTGCGGTTAAAATAGAGGCGCACGTTGCTCACGGTGCGGGTGGGGTTGTCGGTGGCGGTTTCGACCACGATGGCCACGCCGTGGGGGCCATAGCCCTCATACACAACCTCTTGGTAATCCTTTTCTTCCTTGCCGGTGGCGCGCTTAATGGCGGCTTCCACGCGGTCCTTGGGCATGTTCACGCCCTTGCCGTTTTGCATGGCGGTGCGCAGGCGAGCGTTGGAGTCGGGGTTGGGGCCGCCTTCTTTCACGGCCATCACGATTTCCTTGCCGATGCGAGTAAAGTCTTTCGACATCCGGTCCCAGCGCTTCATTTTGCGGCCTTTCCGGAATTCAAATGCGCGTCCCATCTTTTCAATTAACAGTTATCATTTAACATTTAACAGTTGTTCGGGCGGGCCGAACGCGAACGCAAGTTACAGCGGCTGCCGGGGGGTAGCAACCCGGCCGGCGCTAGCGCCCGGCCGGTGGCGCGGTGGCCACCAGCTCATACACGCCTTTGTTGCCGGTTGGGTAGCCGTCGAGAGTGATGGTGAGGCGGCGCGTTTTGGCCACGTAGCGGTAGGTACCGCGCTGCACATCAGCGCCTTTCAAGTCAGCAAACCGAAATACGATGCTGTCGCCTTTGGTGGTGAAGCGGCCGTGCTGGCTGAACAGGCGCGGGCCGGTGTTGCCCATGAGCAGGCTCAGGCGCTTGTCGTAGGTGCCATCGGCGCGCAGGGCCAGCGTGCCGCCTACCCCCGGCACCTTGGTCGGCGGTTCGCCGGTGGTGCGGTCCACCACGGTGTAGCCGGTGTACGAATACGTGGTGTAGAACGCGGCGGGGGGGGTAGGGGCAGGGGCGGCCAGCAGCCCGGCCGCCAGCAAGTAGCGCGTCATAGAGCGAGGTAAGATAAAAAAACGGGGGTAGGGCCGGCTCGTGAAGCGCCCGCCCTACCCCCGTCAAAAATAGCGCCCGGCCTTACGCGCCGGGCCGGCGGCCGGGCTTCGCATAGCGGGTGCTCGCGTAGCTTTTGGCCGGCTTGGGGTGCTTGTGCTTTTTGCGGCGGCCCCCCATAAGCAGCCAAGTAGCGCCGGCTATCAGCAGGCCCACGCCAATGGCGGCGGCTTGCTTGGGCAGCTTGTCTTCCACGGGCGGCGGCAGGTGCTCGACGCCGCTGGCATCAGTGAGGGCCGGCTCGGTAAGGTAGCGGCCCTGAGCCGGCAACTGGTAGTTATCGGCCAGCTGGCGCAGGCCGGCGGCCGCCACGGGGTCTTTGATAACCGGGCCGTGGCCGCAGCCAATGGCGGCGGGGTTTAGGTCGGCTAGGGTCTGCACCGACTGGCGGCACTGCGCCCAATCGTAATTAAAAGGCGAGCCTGCCACGCTGATTTCGGGAATACCCAGCAGCACGGCCGGCAGCGACTCGTGGTTGGTGGTGGCAAAGGCATCGCCGCCGAGGAGCGTGCGGTCGGCCTCGCGGAAGAACGCGAGCTGGCCCGGTGCGTGGCCCGGCACGTGCAGCCAGCGCCACTGCGCCAGGTAGGGCGGCTGCTCATCGTCGAGGAGCATGGCCTCGACCACGTCGGTCAGGTCGGGCAGCTGTTTCGGAAAGAAACGGCTCATAAAGGCCAGCGAACCGCCTACGGTCGGGTCGCTGGGCGGATACAACGCCTTGGCCGTGAGGTAGGGCAGCTCCAGTGGGTGCGCGATAACCGGCACCTTCCAGTGCGCCGCCAGCTCTTTGGCCGCGCCCATGTGGTCGAGGTGGCCGTGGGTCAGAATGATGGCTTCGGGGCGGGTGCCGGGGTAGAAGAGATTGTCGGCGGCGGCGATAATTTCCTTGTCCGAGCCCGGCAGGCCGGTGTCAATCAGCACCCACTCGCCGGGCGTGCCGGTTTCGACAAAATACACGTTCACAAAACGCTTGATGCGGAGCTGGTGCACGCCAGCGGCTACTTGGTCCATAGGAAGTTTCTGATTTTAGGATTTCTGGTTGCTAGTTCCTGGTTTCTGGTTGCTAGTTCCTGGTTTTTGGTTCCTGGTTAACCCAAGAACTAGGAACCAGAAACCAGGAAATAGCAACTAGTAACCAACCTACCCGATACGCAAAAGCTGGCCGTTGGGCTGCCTCACCAACTAGTAATCTGAATAGAAAAATAGGATTCTGGTGAAGAAAGACGCGGGCCACTGGTATATTTGGAAGCTCTTTTCCTCTGCGATTTCTAAAACTGAATGCGTTTACTCGCTACGTTGCTCTGTTGCTTACTGGGCCAGGCCGCTCTTGCGCAGCCGCCTGGCCCGACCTGGGATTTATTGAAAACCGGGGTCAGTGGCCCGCCGCCGTGCGCTACCGCGCCGCGCTGCCCGGCGGCGGCCAGCTCTTTGCCGAAGCCGATGGCCTGCGCCTGGCCCTGCTCGCCGATGGCGCGTTGTCCCACCACGCGTCCGAGGCCGTCGGCCAGCGCACCGCAACGGCGGCCAGCGCCGCGCCCAGCCCTACCCCCAGCGGTGCCCTGCGCGCCCACGCCTTCGACCTGCGCTTCGTGGATGCCACGCCCACGGCCCACCCGGTAGCGGCCAGCCGCACCGCCGAGCATCGCAATTTTTTCCAGAGCAAAGACCCCGCGCACTGGGCCGCCGACGTGCGCAGCTACCGCACCCTCGACTATGCCGGGCTGTGGCCGGGGGTAGGGGCGCGCTTCTACGAAAACGACCAGCAGCGGCTGGAGTATGATTTTACGGTGGTGCCGGGTGCCGACCCGGCGGCTATAGCGCTGCGCCACGACGGCGCCGCGCTGGCCCTCGACGCGGGCGGCAACCTGGTGCTGACGACCAGCGTGCGCGAGCTGGCCCCGCAGGTTTGGCAGACCGACGCGGCCGGCGCGCGTCGGCCCGTGGCCTGCCGCTACGCGCTGGGCGCGGGCGGCACCGTGCGCTTCGCGCTGGGTCCGTACGACCGCGCCCTACCCCTCACCATCGACCCCACGGTGGTGTTTGCCACCTACACTGGCTCCACGGCCACCAACTGGGGCTTCACGGCGACGTATGACGCGGCGGGCAACTTCTACTCAGGCGGCATCGCGTTCAGCCTGGGCTACCCGGCCAGCCCCGGCGCGTACCAGACCACCTTCGCAGGCATCATCGACATGGCCCTCATCAAGTACGACGTGACCCGGACCGGGCCGGCGGCGCGGGCCTGGGCCGCCTACCTGGGCGGCAGCCTGGCCGATTTTCCGTCGAGCCTCGTCACCAATGCCCAGGGCGAGCTGCTGGTGCTGGGCACCACTGGCTCGGCCGATTTTCCGGCCACGGCCGGGGCGGTGCAGCGCACCTTCAGGGGCGGGCCGGCGGCCGACCCGTTTGGCGATGCCGCACAAAATGCTACTTATCAAGTCAATGGCTCCGATATCGTGGTATGCCGACTGTCGGCTTCGGGCGCGGCTTTGCAGGCCAGTACCTACCTCGGCGGCTCCGACAACGACGGCCTGCTGCCGCTGAACCCATACACGAACGCCCCGCAGCTGGCCCACAACTACGGCGACTCGTTTCGGGGTGATATTCTGGTCGATGCGGCCAATAACGTGTACATCGCGTCCAGCACTTCGTCGAGCAATTTCCCGATGGCGCGCGGCTTCCAGAGCACCTACCGCGGCGGCCGCTGTCTCAAAGGCTGGCTGGAAGTGATTAAGTAGACGTTGGCTAATAGCCGTTTAAACCCAAAGCAGGCGGCGCTTAACAGGATAATTCACCCTGTCAAGCGCCGCCTGCTTCCGCGTCTTCCGCGCAACCCTCCGCGTCTTCCGCGGTCAAAAAACACCAGGAGGCAGGCGCGGGGGCCGACTGGCAGAGAAGAATTGCCAACAGGACAGTTCGCACGGAGCAAAGCCAGGACGTTGCCTAGCTTGCCGTCGCAGCCAACCGGGCGGTTTGGCTGTTATAGCCCCACTCCCGTAAAATTTACCCATGCCTACCCCTTCTTCCGCGCCGCTGCTTACTCCCGAGCGCTTGGCCTCAGCCCATTCGTATAGTGCTTATCGCCAACTGCTTGACAAGCTGCTGGCCGCCGGCCAAACCACCGGCCCCGTGCAAACGCCCGAACTGCTGGCCTACGCCCAGCTCAACGAGCAGCGCATGAGCCGCCTCGACAAAACCGTGAAGCTGCTGCCCGAAGTAGTGGCCGCCCTCGCCAATGTGCGCGAACACTATATCTGGCTGATACTCACCGAAGGCTGGTGCGGTGACGCCGCCCAAACCGTGCCCGTGGTGGAGGCCGTGGCCCAGGCCAGCGCCGGCCACCTGCGCACGGCCTACCTGCTGCGCGACGAAAACCCCGACCTCATCGACCAATACCTCACCAACGGCAGCCGCTCCATTCCCAAGCTGGTGGTGCTGCACGCCGACACGCTCACCGAAGTAACGCATTGGGGGCCGCGCCCCGCCGAAGCCCAGGCCCTGATTGTCAGGCTGAAAGCCGAAGGCATGGCCCACGATGACTTCATCAAAGAGCTGCACACCTGGTACGCCCACGACCGCACCCAAACCACTCAGCGCGAGCTGCTGGCCCTGGTGAAGCAACTAAAATGATGACGAGTGACTAATCTGCTGTTACGCCCTATCTTATTCGAGATGGCAAGGGGGAGTAGCGCGAACGTTGTAGTTCGCGCTACTCCCCGTTGCGTAACAGCAGTGACTAATGTCGTTCAAAAATCAGAACGGCATTAGTCACTCGTCATTAGTCATTAATCCCTACCCCCTTCTCCAGGGCCAGAAGCGTGAGGGGCTGGCGCGGCGAGCCAAAGCGCGTAGTGGCCGGAAACGGCTCGCTCGCGCCGGTGCGCCGGTAGCCCTGACGCTCGTACCAGGCCAGCAGCTCGGCGCGCGCCGCCAGCACGCTCATCTTGATTTTGACGCAACCCCGCGCCTGGGCGTGGGCCTCGGCCGCGCGCAATAATTGCCGGCCTAAGCCGTGCGCCTGCGCCTGGGGTATCACGGCCAACATACTGAGATAGAGCACGTTATCCTGCGTTTCGAGATAGACGCAGCCGGTGGGCTGGCCGGGGGTAGGGGCCACTATCAGCAGCACGGCGGCGGGCGCGGCCAGCATATTGCGCAGGGTTTCGGCGTCGATGCGGGGGCCGGCGAGCAGGTGGCCTTCGGTGGTCCAGCCAGCCTGGGCGGCCTCGCTGCGGTAAGCGCGGTTGATGAGGTCAACGAGCGCCGGCACGTCGGCCAGCGTGGCGGGGGTAGGGGCGGCAATTGGTTCCACGGCGCAAAGGTAGCCGGGGGCCGGCGGCGGGTTTGGCGTCCGTCGGCGCAGGGCGGCTTAGCCTTAACCCAGCACCTCCGCGCTCTGCACGAACCGCACGCCCAGCGCGAGTAAGTCGGCCTTGGCGGCGGCTATGCTCTCGGGCGCGATGCCGCGGGTAGCGTCTTCAATCACCGCTACTTCGAAGCCTTCGCCGTGGGCATCCTTGGCCGTGAAGTACACGCAGTAGTCACTGGCCAAGCCGGCCACAAACACTTGCGTGATGCCGCGCGCCCGCAGGTAGGCGCTCAGGCCGGTGGCGCGGCGGTGCCCATTGTCAAAAAACGCGCTGTAGCTATCCAACTCGGGGTCAGTGCCTTTGCGAAAGATGGCCTCCACGCGGTTGAGGTCCAGGCCGGGGTGCAGGGCAGCGCCCGCCGAGCCCTGCACGCAGTGGTCGGGCCACAGCCGCTGGGGCAGGCCCTGCCACTCAATTTCCTCAAAAGCAGCGTGCTGCGGGTGGGTGCTGGCAAAGCTGCGGTGCCCGGCCGGGTGCCAGTCCTGAGTTGCCACCACGAGGTCGAAGCGCGGCTGCAAGTCGTTGAGCAGGGGTAGGAGGGCGTCGCCCTCCGGCACGGCCAGCGCGCCGCCGGGTAGGAAATCCAGCTGAAAATCAATGAGTAAGAGAGCGGTCATGGAGTAGGGGGTAGCGATGAATGAGTAATCGTCTGTCATTGCGAGCTTGCGAAGCAATCGCACCCGCACGATAGAAGAACGAGTGGCGCGGGTGTCGTGCGGGTGCGATTGCTTCGCAAGCTCGCAATGACAGACGACTACTCATTATCCAGCCCCAGCACCTGCGCCGAGTGCGCACGCACGGCCGTCGTCAGGCCCGCATTATCGGCCAGATGCTGGCCAAATGACGGCACCAGGCGGCGAAACGTAGCCTGCCACTCGGGCGAGGCCGCCTGCTCGGGAAAGCAGCGCTGCACCAAATCGAGCATGATGCTCACGGCGGTGCTCGCGCCCGGCGAGGCCCCGAGCAGCGCCGCGATGGAGCCATCGGCCGAGGTCACGACTTCGGTGCCGAACTCCAGCACGCCGCCCTGCTTCTTGTCCTTCTTAATGACCTGCACGCGCTGGCCGGCCGCTTCGAGCTGCCAGTCTTCGGGCCGGGCCTCGGGGTAGTACTCGCGTAGGGCCGCGACGCGCTGCTCAGGCGTTTGGAGCACCTGCCCGATGAGGTAGCGCGTGAGCGGAATATTGCGCGCCCCGGCATACAGCAGCGGCCGGATATTGCCCAGCTCAATCGAGCGAAATAGGTCGGCGTAGGAGCCGCGCTTGAGAAACTTGGTGCTGAAGCCGGCGTAGGGGCCGAACAGCAGCTCCTGGCGACCGTTTATTTGGCGCGTGTCGAGGTGGGGCACCGACATGGGCGGCGAGCCCACGGCCGCCTTGCCATACACCTTGGCGTCGTGTTGGGCGATAACGGCGGGCCGGGTGCATTTCAGCCACTGCCCGCTCACCGGAAAGCCGCCAAAACCCCTGGCTTCGGGGATTCCTGATTTCTCTAGCAGCGTGAGCGAGCCGCCGCCCGCCCCGATAAACACGAACCGCGTGCGCACCTTGCGGCTCTTACCCGTGGCCAGGTCGCGGATTTTAACGCGCCACAGGCCGTCAGGTTTATGTTGGAAATCTTCTATTTCCTGCCCCAGCTCAAACGCTACCCCCGGCTGCTGCCGCAGGTGGTCGAACAGGGCGCGGGTGAGGGCACCGAAGTTGACGTCGGTGCCAGCGGCCATGCGCGTGGCGGCCACCGGCTGGGCGGGGTCGCGGCCGGTCATCACCAGCGGAATCCACGCTGCCAGCCGGGCCGGGTCGTCGCTAAATTCCATGCCCGCGAACAGTGGCGAGCCCAGCAGCGCCTCGTAGCGCTTGAGCAGATACGCCACGTTTTCGGCACCCCACACAAAGCTCATATGCGGAATGCTGTGAATGAACGACCCTGGCTCGGGCAGGTCGCCAGCCTGTACCAGGCTAGCCCACAGCTGCTTACTCAGTTCGAATTGCTCGGCAATTTTATCGGCCTTCGAAATGTCGATACTGCCATCGGGTAGCTGCGGCGTGTAGTTAAGCTCGCAAAAAGCCGAGTGGCCGGTGCCGGCGTTGTTCCAGGCGTCGGAGCTTTCGGCGGCCACCGCGTCGAGGCGCTCATACACCGCCAGGGTGAGGGTAGGGTCCAGGGTCTTGAGCAAAACGCCCAGCGTGGCGCTCATAATGCCGGCCCCAATGAGCACCACGTCAGCGGTTAGAGGCTTGGCGGGAGGAGTTTTCAGATTCATGCAAGGAAAGCAAGTAGTGTTGGATAAAGTATATTTGTATTAGAGGCTCGGCCTACTATTCTGATTGGTCAGTGATAGTATTTGTAGAAAGCAATAGGGGTGTGCGAGTTGCACGGTGTGAGTGAGTATGAAGATAGCAGAAGGCCGATGTCACAGCATCGTTTACGTAAGTACGGCCATTGCCAATTTAAGTGAGGCAGCCATGTTGCAATTGCTTCGACATGCCCGGTGCGCCAACCAGTGGGCAGGCATCACGGGGGTGCTGATGGGCGGCGGCAGCCAGTTTCTGCAAGTGCTGGAAGGTTGCCCGGCCGCCGTGCGCCGCCTCTACGCCCGCATCGAGGCCGACCCGCGCCACAGCCGCCTCGAAAAGCTGGCCGACGGCCCCCTGCCCCGGCGCGAATTCGCGGGCTGGTACATGAGCTTCGCGCCGCTACCGACCACTCATTTCGACGCAATCCCCGGCTACCTCATGGCACCGCAGCTGGTTCTGAGCGGGGCGGGCACGTCGGCGCAGCCGCTGCTCCGCGAATTCCTGGCGCACAGCAACCAGCTGCTGCTGGTTTAGCCCGGCCCCACAAAGGGAAATAGTCGCCGCAGCTCCCAGGGGCCGCCGCGGTAGGCCCACAGGGCCAGGCCAGTTCCGGTAACATCAAATGGCTCAAAACCAGCGCTTAACTCGACTAAAAGGGCGCGCGCTACGGCGGGGTCCACCTTATTCTGCACCGTGATGTGGGGCCGCAGACCCTGGGCATCCTGGGCCGAAAGCCAGGGCTGCCACCGCTGCTGCAAGCGGCGGTGCAGGGCCGGCAGGTCGGGGTTATCGAGGGTGTACATCACGCCCCGGCCCATGAACTTGACGCCCGTCACGGCCAGGGGCAGGGGCGCGGACTGCGCCGTCGCCACGTCGGCCAGGTAGGCCTCGATGGCCGGCACCTCGGCCGCGGGCAGCGCGTGAAAAAGCGTGAGGTGCGCGCTGAGGTAGTTGATTTTGGGCGGAAAGTAGCGCCGCCGCTGCTCGTCAAAAAAAGCCTGGCTGGCCACGTCGAGGGTGAGCGTGAGAATAAGGGGAGCGGAATCAGTCATGGCCCGGCATACGGGAAAACGGGGCGAGGCGCTCGGGTGATGATAGTAAAAAAAGATGCGCTTTCGGTGCTAAAAATCTGTAAGTCAGCGCTAAAAATGAGGGATAAAAAGGGCCGGATTCGACCTATTTCGGGGGGGTAGGCGTTTAGTAATTTATGCAGACTGACCTCTTTTTGCTCGTTCTCAACGCTCCCGCGCCCGCCCCGCTACCCGCCTCGCTGGAGGCGGACGCGCCCCGCACCCACGGCGCGAAGCTCTGGCTGCCCAAGCGCGTGCTCTTCACTCCCGCTGCCCTCGATGAGGATTACGGCCAGCAGATTCTGGCCCGCGCCACCGCTCTCAACCTAGATATTGAATTGCTGAAGAGCAACCGCCTCACCGGCCTGCGCGGCGACGACGAGCGCGCCACCTACCGCACCGCCAAAACCACGCTGGCCGTCGTGAACGCGCCCGCCGGGGCGCTGCGCCTCCAGCCTACCCCCCCCTCGGCCGACTACCAGCTCAACCTCGCCGAGGGCTGCCCCGCGCACTGCCAGTACTGCTACCTGGCCGGCAGCCTCAGCGGCCCGCCCGTGGTGCGCGCCTTCGCCAACCTGCCCAAGCTCCTCGAAAACACTCAGGCCTACGAGCGCGCCGACCGCCCCGTGAGCTTCGAGGCCAGCTGCTACACCGACGTGCTGGGCATCGAGCACCTCACCGGCGCGCTGGCCGAAACCGTGCGCTACTTCGCTGGCCGCGAGGGGGGTAGGCTGCGCTTCGTAAGTAAATACGACCACATCGAAAGCCTGTTGGGCCTGCCGCACCAGGGCCACACCCGCGCCCGCGCCTCGCTCAATGCCGAGCCGCTGGCCCGGCAGCTGGAAGGCGGCACGGCCAGCATCGAGGCGCGCATCCAGGCGCTGCGGCGGCTGGCGCTGCCGGTGGCGCAGGGCGGCGGCGGCTACCCGGTGGGCGTGGTGCTGGCCCCCATTATGCCGCTGCCTGACTGGCAGCAGCACTACGGCGAGCTGCTCGACCGCCTGCAAGCGGCCCTCGATTTCGACTGCGACCTCACCGTAGAATTCATCACCCACCGCTTTACGCCCGGCTCGAAAGAAGTGCTGCTCGGCTGGTACCCCAACACCAGCCTCGACCTCGAAGAAAGCACCCGCGCCGTGAAGCGCAACAAGTTTGGCGGTCTCAAATACGTCTATGACCTGCCCACGATGCGGGAGCTAAAGGCCTGGTTTTATGCCGAGTGGCAGCGTCGGTTTCCAGCCGCGCCGGTGCAGTACTGGACGTAGGGGGCAGTAGTTTTGAGGCCCACGTAGAGCGCAGCTACTATGACAATCGGCGAGTTTTGGAATCAACAGGAGTTTGCTTATTTGGTCACGTATTCTTTCAATCGAGGGCCAAAGCTGGCCGCTTTAAGGGAAGCGGCAAAATTGCTGTTTCAGCTAACGAGGAAAAAATTGCTGACTTCTCCTGCGGCTCAGTTACCAGCATTGCGAGAGCAGTTGCGCTTGCTGGAAAGAACTTACGACCTTGATTTGCTGACCTTAACTCAAGGGAATTTTGCTTTTCATATCACTGCTTCGCCGGTTGTTAGGATTGGGAAGAATGATATAGCTGCTCAAGATTTTGAGGCCATCTTGCGGGAGCCGGTACTTAATCGGATGCACTGGATGTGTGCCCCTATTTATCGGGATGCGCTAGCCTTTTATGATGCGCATGACAATTTGGTAAGCGTCCTTAACATCTGTTTTAGTTGCGACCGAATGGTCACGGATACCGGGCGGGAGGTTCAAGCTGATACTACCACCTACCAAATATTACGTGACTACCTAATTCAATTGGGACACTTAACTGTGACCGGTGAACGGTAGCAGCTTGCTTAATTCCACCTCAGCACCCGCTCCGAAAATCGGGGTAGTCGGCGAAGCCCGGCGCGGGCGTGTCATCCATTTTAATGATGTGGTCGAGCCGGATTTCCTCGCCCGAGGCCAGTATAGCGTACTCGGCCCCATCGCGGGTGGCGAAGGTTTTGAGCACGGCCGAACCCTGGCAGAGCTGCCGCAAGTCGTTGAAATATTGCAGGTACACCTGTTTCTTGCGGGTGGCCGCAGCCTCCAGCTCGTCGTAGAAGCCGCAGGCAATGGGTTGATAATCGGTCGGCATGGGGAGTTTGGATAGGGGGTAGGGAAGGCTTACGCGCTGCGCCGCCCTGGCGTTAGCCGTAGCATCTAAGCGGTTCGTATCTTAGCCCATACTAAACCCCGTTTCCGTTATGACGCCCGTCCTCGTTGAACCCCTGAGTGAGCAAGCCTACGAGCTGCTTCGGCAGCTGGAAGCGCTGCATATATTGCGCGTGGTGCCGCCCGAAGCGCCGGCCATCGCGACAGTTGCGGCCCTACCCCCACGCCAGTGGGCAGGCGCGCTAGCCGGAGCCGACGCGGAAGCCTGGGACCAACATCTACACGAAATCAGGAACGAATGGGAGCGGGATATTTAGCTGATACCAACGTCCTAATTGACTTGGTACTGGGCCGGTTACCTGCTGCTAGCGCGGCTTGGCTCGATGCCCGCTTGGTAGCGGGGCAAGTGGCGATGTCCGTTGTTACCCGCATCGAATTGTTAGTAAAAACCCAGCCCGCCGACGAGTACGCCACGATGCTGGCCCTCGTGCGGAGCGTGCCAGTCCTACCCCTCGATGAGCCGGTCATCCAGCAAACCATCGCCCTGCGCCAGCAGCACCGCGTGAAGCTGCCCGACGCCATCATTGCCGCCACGGCCCTGGCGCACGGCCGGCCGCTGCTCACCCGCAACGCGGCCGATTTCCGGCGGGTAGCCGACCTGCTTATCCTGGACCCGCACGACCCGGCGCGGCTGCCGGCCGCCTAAACCGCCTACCTCCCCAACCGGCGTAGCGCCAGCAGGCACAGCGCCACCGAGCCCGACACCCGGATGTCGCCCCGCAAAACCAGCCCTTCGACCTCGGCCAGCGGCACCAATACTACCTCGATATTCTCGGTGGGGTCGAGGTGCTGCGCGGCCACCGGGCGCACGTCGCGGGCCAGAAAAAACGAAATCTGGTTGGTGTCCTTGGTGGGATTGTCGTACACGGTGAGCAGCGGCTCGGGGGGTAGGGGCGGGGCGTAGCCGGTTTCTTCGAGCAGCTCGCGGGCGGCCGCGCCGGCCACCGAGGTTTCGCCCGCATCGACCACGCCGCCGGGTAGCTCCAGCAATATCTGGCCGGCGGCGTGCTTGTATTGGCGCACGAAAACCACCTGGTCGTCAGCCGTGAGCGGAAACGTGAGCACCACGTGGGGCCGCACGCTCACGAAGTAGTCGTCCAGCTCCTGGCCATCGGGCAGGCGCACGTGGTCGCGCCGCAGCTGGTACCAGCGGTGGTCAAACACCAGCTCCGAGTGCAGCGTGCGCCAGGGTTCAAGCTTGGTTGGCATAACGAGAGGGGGTAGGGGGCGAAGGCCACAAAGGTGGGGCGACGCTACGCGTCTTGCTCGTCCTGGCCGGCCGTCACCTGCGCGTGGTTGAGAGCCGCCACCAGCATCACGCCGCCCAGAATATTGCCCAGCAGCGCCGGCACCGTGAAGCTACCCAGCGCCGCGCCCCAGCCCGTTTGGCCCATCGCGGCCAGCGTAAACACCTCCACCGAGCCGGCAATGACGTGGCTGAAGTGCGCCACCCCCACGAGGTAGGTCACGAAGATGATAACCCAGATGCGCCCTTCCTCCGCAAATGGCAACAGCCACACCATGAGCGCGATAAGCCAGCCTGCGAAGATGCCGCGCAGCAGTGTGGTGCCGAAGCCGTGCGCCAGCGCCTGCTGGCCCAGGTGCGCAAACTCGGCCCTGGCTTCGGGCTCAAAAACCGTAGAATGCGCGGTGACCAGGCTCAGCGCCAGGCACCCTAGCAGGTTGGCCGCCAGCACGATGCCCCACAGCCGGGCCACGTTGCGCAGGCAGCTCCACTCCAGGTTTTGCAGCAGCGGCAGGATGGGCGTGAGTGTGTTTTCCGTAAACAGCTGCTGCCGGCCCAAAATAACGATGAGAAAGCCCAGGCTGTAGCCAAAGTTGGCCACCAGTGGCCGCCAGGGCGCATCGGGCAGGTAGCGGGCCAGCAGGCCTTCGGCAATCATCGAAAAGCCCATCGAAAGCCCGGCGGCCAGCCCCGACCAGAACAGCGCCGCCGAGGGCCGCTTCAGCTCCTCTTCGCCCTCGGCCAGAATGGCCTTGTAAATGACCTTGCCCGAGGGTGCGCTGCGCTCTTTGGCCTCTCGCTCGTCAGTTCGTTGCTGCTCGGCAGCTTGCGGGTCTGGTTTCATATGGGAATAGCAGCTTGGCGGGACAACAAGCCGCGCGGCTAATGTTTTGGAACAGCCCAGCCGGCCAGGGTATCTTGCCGACTGATTTCAGCCCGTTTTCACCTATGGAGCAACCCGTTACCTCTTCGCCGGCCGCTACCCCGCGCGCTGCCTCGCCCCGCGTGGGGGCCATTGACGTGGTGCGGGGCCTGGCGATGGTCATCATGGCCCTCGACCACATCCGCGAGTTTTGGAGCCCGACCCCGGTGCGGCCCGAAGACGTGGCCCACGCTTCGGTGCTGCTGTTTTTCACGCGCTGGGTCACGCACTTTTGCGCGCCCACGTTCGTGTTTCTGGCCGGCACCAGCGTCTTCCTCTTTCAGCAAAAGCAGGCGAGCCGGGGTGCCGTGAGCCGCTACCTGCTCACGCGTGGTTTGTGGTTGGTAGTGCTTGAAATAGTGGTAATTAACTTTCTGCTGCAATGGAATTACAACTCCTTTTTGCTCCAGGTAATCTGGGCGCTGGGCTGGAGCATGGTGCTGCTGGCGGGCCTCATCTGGCTGCCGCGCGGGCTGGTGGCCACGCTGGCGCTGGGCTTCCTGCTGGGCCAGCACCTCCTCCTCCTCCTCCAACCCGTGACGGCCGCCAACCTGCTGCCGGCCCTGCTCTACGACCGCCCGTTTCTATTCTCGTTCACCCCCAAACTGTCGGTGCTGGCCGCCTACGCCATCCTGCCCTGGGCCGCCGTGATGGCCGCCGGCTACTGCCTCGGGCCGTGGTTCCGGGCACCGCTGCCGCTGCGCACCCGCTGGCTGCGGCTGGCGGGGGTAGGGGCGCTGCTGCTGTTCGCGGGCCTGCGCTACGTCAACCACTACGGCGACCCCGCGCCCTGGAGCACGCAACCGCGCGGGCCTTTGTACACGCTGCTCTCGTTTCTGAACGTCACCAAATACCCGCCGTCGCTGCTGTTTCTGAGCCTCACGCTGGGCGTGGCGCTGCTGCTGCTTTCGGTGAGCGAAGGGGGGGGAGGGCGCTTCGGCCGCTGGCTGAGCATCTATGGCCGGGTGCCGATGTTCTACTATTTACTGCACTTTTGCCTCATCAGCGGCGGCGCGTTCGGGTGGACGGCCCTGGCCTTTGGGCACCCGTTCAACCTGTCGTTTGCGCCGCCGGGCGTGGCTCAGCCCGCCGCCTACCACCCCAGCCTGCTGCGCGCCTACGTGGTGTGGGCCGTGGTGGTGGCGCTGCTCTACTGGCCCTGCCGCTGGTACCAGGCCTATAAGCAGCGGCATTCGTACTGGTGGCTGGCGTATTTATAAATAAGATGATTCAGAAAATCGTCAGAACGTCATTCCGAGCTTGCCGAGGAATCTCGCTCGCGTCGTGGAACGATACCCGAACGGCGTAGGCGAGATTCCTCGGCAGGCTCGGAATGACGTTCTTGTTTACCCTTTTTTTCATGACGGGCATAACTTGCCGCGCATCTTTGCGGCCGCCCGTTAAGCCGCCGGCTGTTCGTTCTTTCTTCTCTCCATATGACTACCCCCATTTACCAGGTCGATGCCTTCGCACGCCGGCCCTTCACCGGCAACCCGGCCGCCGTGTGCCCGCTCGCCGAGTGGCTGCCCGCCGAAACCATGCAGCTTATCGCGGCCGAAAACAACCTGGCCGAAACCGCTTTTTTCGTGCCTTTGACCGGCGAGGAAGCCGATTTTCACCTCCGCTGGTTCACGCCCACCTTCGAGATTGACCTCTGCGGCCACGCCACGCTGGCCACGGCCCACGTGCTCTGGCAGGAGCGCGGCTACGCCAAGTCCGAAATCGTTTTTCAAAGCAAAAGCGGCCTGCTGAAAGTGCGCCGCGAGGCCGATGGCCGGCTGGTGCTCGACTTTCCCAGCCGTCCGCCGCGCGCCCTACCCCCCGCCGAGCACCCCGAAGTGCTCACGCGCGCGCTCGGCCCCGGCGCGGCCACGCCGCTGGCCGTGCTGGCCTCGCGCGATTTAGTGGTCGAGTTTGCCCACGCCGACGAAGTGTTGGCCCTGCGGCCCGACTTCGCCGCGCTCGAAGGCCTGGGCTACATTGGCCTCATTGCCACCGCGCCGGGCAGCGGCGCGGTCGATTTCGTGTCGCGCTTTTTCGCGCCCGAGGTGGGCGTGCCCGAAGACCCGGTGACCGGCTCGGCGCACAGCACGCTCATCCCGTTCTGGGCCGCGAAGCTGGGCAAAACCGAGCTGTTTGCCCGCCAGGAATCGGCGCGGGGCGGCGAGCTGTGGTGCCGCCTGCGCGGCGACCGGGTGGCCATTGGCGGCTACGCGGTCACGTTTTTGCGCGGCGAGGCGCAGCTGTGAGCGTCCTGGGCAGCAGGTAATATCTTTGCCTGACCCGCACTCTCCCCAAGTCATTTTGGGTTCCGCTCCACGCTATGACAAACACTGCCCCACTCACCTGCATCATCGTTGATGACAACGAAATCAACCGGCTCACCCTGGAGCATCTGGTTGACCTCACCCCCGAGCTGCAGCTGCTGGCCTCGCTGCCCGGCGGCCTCGAAGCACTGGCGTTTTTTCGGCAGGGCGGCCACTGCGACCTGCTGCTGCTCGACGTGGAAATGCCCACCCTCACGGGCCTGGAGCTAGTCAGGCTGCTGCCCAAACCCGTGCCGGCCATCGTGCTGGTAACCACGCACCGCGATTTCGCGGTAGCAGCTTTCGAGCTGCAAGTGGTTGATTACCTGGTAAAACCCGTGGAGCTGGTGCGCTTCAACCAGGCCGTTGGCAAGGTGCTGGCCGCGCGCGCGGCCGCCCTGCCCCCCTCCAGCCCCGCCAAGGCCGAGCCGGCCCCCGAGCTGTTCGTGAAAGTGGGCACCCGCTCCATCAAGATTAATTTCGACGACGTGCTCTACATTGAGGCGCTCTCGACCTACTCGGTGCTGGTGACGACCACCCAGAAACACATCGTGTACCTGACGCTCAAGGCCCTGAGCGAGCGCTTGCCCTTTGCCCATTTCGTGCGCGTGCACCGTTCCTACATCGTCAACATGCGGCGCATCGAGGCCATCGAAGACCACATGCTCAAGCTCGGCAACTATGAGGTGCCCGTCGGCAAGTCCTACCAGGAAGAATTTGCCCGCCATTTAAGGAGTTTGTAAATGGTGAGGTGGTGAGTAAAAAAGAACGTCATGCTTATCTGGCGTCCGCTTGTCGAAGCATCGCGCTCGCATCGTTACACGATTGGGTTTACTACCCCACGCGAGATGCTTCGACAAGCGGACGCCAGATAAGCATGACGTTCTTTTTTACTCACCATCTCACCACTCACACTTCCCGCGGCAGCTCGGCCAGCACGCGCTGCACCTGGGCGATTAGCTGGGTGGCGGCGGCGGGCAGCCGCGGGTAGTGAGCGGGCGTGGCGGCTTCGAGCTGCTGCACGGCGGGCGTCACGTGGGCCACGCCCACCGATTCGAGGCTGGGCTTGATGTGGTGCGTGATGCGGGCCACCTCGTCCCAGTGGCCAGTGGTGGCGGCTTCCTGCAGCCGGGCGAGGCTGTCGGGCATGTTGCGCAGGAAAGAGTGAATGATTTTCACCACGAACTCCTCGCGGCCCCGCGCCAGGGCGCGCAGCTTGGTCAGGTCGTAGCTCGGCGGCGCGTTGTCGGCCGGGGCAGGGGGTAGCAGCCGCGCCAGCGTGTGGTACACCTCTTCCTCCTCAAAGGGCTTGGCCAGGCAGGCATTCATGCCGGCGGCCAGGTAGCGCTCGCGGTCGGTGCGGAAGGCGTTGGCCGTGAGGGCCACGATGGGCACCCCCGCCCGCGCCGGGTCGGGCAGCGTCCGGATGGCGGCCGTGGCATCGAGGCCGTTGAGGCCGGGCAGCTGAATATCCATCAGCACCACGTCGAATGCCTGCGCCTCGTCGCGCACGCGGTGCACGCCGGCCAGGCCATCCTCGGCCTCTTCCACGATGGCCCCCCAACCCTCAAAAAGCAGCCGGGCCACGGTGCGGTTTATCTCGTTGTCTTCGACCACCAGCAGCCGCCGGCCGTGCAGCACCCCAGTGTCGTAGGCGTCGGTGGCGAGAACGGCGGCGGGGCCCTTGGCCTTGGGCAGCGTGAGGCTGAAGGCAAAC
Source organism: Hymenobacter psoromatis (assembly GCA_001596155.1). Taxonomy (NCBI): domain Bacteria; kingdom Pseudomonadati; phylum Bacteroidota; class Cytophagia; order Cytophagales; family Hymenobacteraceae; genus Hymenobacter; species Hymenobacter psoromatis. Next base: position 4,792,797 of record CP014771.1, read on the forward strand.
GTGCTGCCCTGCCCCACCCGGCTGCTGAGCGTGAGCTGGCCGCCCAGCTGCTCGGTCAGCGCCCGCGAAATGCTCAGGCCCAGCCCAGTGCCCCCAAAGCGCCGCGTGGTGTCGGAATACGCCTGCGTGAAGCCCTCAAAAATCAGCTCCTGCTTGTCGGGCGCGATGCCGATGCCTGTGTCCTCCACGCTGAAGCGCACGGTGAGGGTAGCATCGGTTTCGGCCAGCTGCTTGCCAATCACAATGATGCGCCCGCCGGGCTCGGTAAACTTTATAGCATTAGCCACCAAGTTGATAAGAATCTGGTTGAGGCGGTGCGGGTCGCTCAGCACCCAGGGGTAGGCGCAGGTGGTGCGCAGCGGCGTGCCGGCAAAGTGCAGCCCTTTTTCCTGGGCCTGGGCCACGAGCGGGCGCAGCGCCTCACTCATCGAGTCGCACAGGTTGAAGGCCACGGCCTCCAGCTCCAGCTTGCCCGAGGTAATTTTGGCCATGTCGAGCACGTCGTTGATAACGTGCAGCAGGTGCTGCCCCGCGTGCCGGATGGTGCGCACGAAATCCTGCTGGCGCCCGTCGAGGCTGGTTTTGCTGAGCTGGCTGGCCATGCCCAGCACCCCATTGAGCGGCGTGCGAATTTCGTGGCTGATATTGGCCAGAAAGTTTTCGCGGGCCCGCACGGCCGCCTCGGCGGCAGTTTTGGCGCGTTTCAGCTCGCGCTCGGCCAGCACGCGCTCCGTAATATCCTGGCCGTAGCCAATAACGTACGGCTCCTGGTCAGGTTCGCGCACCACGTGGTTGTCGTAGAGCAGGTAGCGGGTAGGGCGGCCCTCGCAGGTCAGGGCCATCGTGCCATGCTGATTATCAGCGGTCGCGAAGCGCCGCAGGTACTCGGCCACCCCCGGCTCGTGCTCCAGGGCGCACAGCCCGCTCAGGTGGCGGCCCGGCAGCGCGGCCAGGGGCAGGCCCAGCAGGTCGGCGGCGGCGGGGTTGGTCGTGAGCAGGTGGCCCGCCAGGTCGTGGGTACAAATGAGGGCCTGCGAGTGCATCATCAGGTCGCGGTATTGTTTTTCGCGCTGGGCCAGGGCCTGGCTGGCCTGCCGCTGGGCCGTGATGTCGTTGCTCACCACCAGCACCTGGCGCGTGCCGTCGGGCCGGTTGAGCGGGCGCTTCACCACGTAAAAATGATGCAGCTCGCCCGAGGCCAGCGTCACCTCCGCTTCCGTCGTCAGCTGCTCGTTGGTGGCCAGCACCCACGCGTCGGTGGCCAGGTGCCGCGCCTGCTGCGCGGCTTGGTGGGGGGTAGGCGGCCGGGCCTGCGTGGGGTGCAGGTAGCCGGTGCGCTCGCGCAGCTCGGTCGCCGCGCGGTTTTCGAAAGCAAAGCTGCCGGCCGCGTCGCGCACGAAAATTGCGCTGGGCGTGGCGTCCAGAATAGCACTAATAAAATCCTGTTGCTCAGCTAGCTGCTGCTTGGCCCGCACCCGTTCGGTAGTTTCGGCCAGGAAAACAGTGAGGCAGCCCGGCCGCGCGGGCATGGCCACCACCTGCATGTGGAAGTGCCGCTCGCCCACCAAAATTGCCTGCCCATGCGCCTGCGGGCCCAGGGCCGCCACGCCCCGCAGCTGCTGGCGCACCCGCACCTGCTCGGCGCGGCTCAGGCCCTCGCGCAGCGCCAGCGCGGCCGGATTGGCGTAGAGCTGCCGGCCGTTGGCATCGAGGCTAATAATGGGGTTGGGATTGAGCTCGGGCAGGCTGGCCAATAGCTGCGCCTCGGGTGGCCGGGGGGGGTAGGGCGCGGCGCGGCGGATAGCGTAGGGGCGGATAGCATAGGATAACACAAATGGGAGGACTAAAGTACTCACCCTCCGCAATGATACCAGCCCTCAGCCCTCGCGCCCGCCACAACTCACCCAGAGGTGCAAAAAAAAGCTCCTTTCGTGCAAGAAAGGAGCTTTTTATTCGAAAAAATACAACTCAGGCTGCGTGCGCTTAGCGACCCAGCACCATGTGCACCAACTGCGGCGTGCGGCTGTCAATAGTTACCCGGCTGCTACCCAGGCCCACGTAATCGGCTTGCAGGCTCAGGGCCATCTGGGCCGGCACCTGCAGGTGGAAGTTGCCTTGCGCATCGGTCACTGCCACTTGGCGGGCATTAGCGGCGGGAAAAACGCACACGCCGGGGCAGGGCCGGCCACTGGGGTTCAGCACCACGCCCGTCAGGCACACCAGCTGCGGCTCGGCCACTACGGGCTGGGCGCTGGGGGTAGGGGCCGCGGCGGGCGGCGGCGCGATAGCTACCGCATGGGTGCCGGTTCGGGGGGCACCCTTACTTCCGGCCAGGGCAGCAGCTTTGGCTGCCGCGCCTGGCCGGGCCGTCGCACTTCGGCGGGCAGGAGCGGTGGGCCGGTTGGTTTTTGAACCAACCGGCTGGGTGCGAGCCGCCAGTGCCGGCCCGGCGAAGAGCAGGGAGCAGGCAACGGTGGCGGCGAAAAAAGAGCGAAGGCTTAACATAGAAGAGCGAGGTAACATAAATAGTATTTCCGGGGGAATTACTGTAATAAAAGTAGTCCAAACCTAGGTACTCTGGTAGCTCTTCTAGCTGAATAGCATATTCTGCTAGCTGGGTTATGACTTTTTTCAGGTCAGTGCAATTCTAAAACGTATTAGTTCAATCTGATTCTTAAGTTTATTGCTCGGCATGAATGCGGGCTGTTCAAAAAGCGAAAAGCCACCTGCCAGGACCTGGCAGGTGGCTGAAAAGCGCGGGCGAGCGGAGCAGGAGCTATTGCCCCAGCGTGATGCGCAATGGCTCGGCCGAGGGCTTATCGACCGCGACCCGGCTGCTACCCACGCCGAAATACTCGACTTGCAGCACCAGGGCCGTGTCCGCGGGCACGGATAGTACAAAAGCGCCTTTGGCATTGGTCACCACGAGCTGCCGCGGGGCACCCGCCGGAAACACGCTGGCACCGGGGCAAGGCCGGCCGTCGGGGTTCAGCACCAAGCCTTTGAGCTGCACCAGCTGACTAGCAGGGGGGGCTACGCTGACGGTTGCCAGGGCGGCGGCACTGGCTTGCGCCGGGAGCGCCGCCGGGCTGGCTTTGTCGGCCGCGGCGGCCTTTTTGGGAGCGGGATGGCCCACGGGCGGGCCGGCGGCGTGGGCCACGGCCTGGCCCGCCGCCGTGGTCAGGGCCAGGGGCAGGGCCACGAGCACGGCGCGAAAAGTGTAGAAGGAAAACATAGAAGGAATAAGAAGCGGATAGGAGCGGCCAGTAAGGCTGCGGCACTTACGGGGGAGCGCCGCCAGCCGATGTCGCTGCTTACCCGCTCTTCGCTGAGCAGGGGATTTTCGTGGCCCAAACCAGGATTTGGCTTAGCCGACGAGAAATTGCGCGCCGCTAGCTGGCCCGGCGGGGGGTAGGCTTGCGCGGGGCACCGGTGGTGGCCAGGGCGCGGGCAGGGTTATCTTCCAGAAACTTGCCCCAGCTTTTAGAGCCGGCCTTCACGTTGTTGCCCTGCTGGTAGTGGTGGCACAGGGCCACGGCCAGCGCATCGGTGGCGTCCAAAAACTTGGGCGCTTCCTCGATGGGCGGCAGCACCAAGGTTTGGCGCAGCATGCGGGCCACCTGCTCCTTATCGGCCGAGCCCGAGCCGGTGACGGCCTGCTTGACCTTAGTGGGCGCGTATTCCACAAACGGAATATCGCGCGACAACGCGGCGGCAATCGCTACCCCCTGCGCCCGGCCCAGCTTGAGCATACTCTGCACGTTCACGCCGTAGAAGGGGGCCTCAATGGCCAGTTCATCGGGTAGAAACTCGTCAATCAGCTCCAGCATCCGGGTGAAAATCCGCTTTAGCTTTACGGCGTGATTCGTACCCAGGGCCTTCATATTGATAACGTCGTATTGCAGCACCTTCACGTGCTGCCCGCGCACCTCAATAACGGCGTAGCCCATAATCTGGGTGCCGGGGTCGATGCCCATGATGACCTTCTCGGCCGGGGGCAGCCGTTGGAGGGGGGTAGGGGGCAAGGTGCGGGAAACGGCCATGTTCTTCAAAGTTACGCCCCCGCGCCCCCCGGCCGGCCGCGCCGGGGCCCGCGCTGGGTCACGCTGGCCAAAATCGGCGTCACGCTGCTCACGCTGGGGCTGCTCTACCGCTCGGTGTTTGCCGCGCCCGACACGGCCGCCGCCTGGCGGCAGCTGCTAGCCACCACGCTCGGCGGCGCGGGCCGCGGGGCGGTGCTGCTGGCCCTGGCCCTGGTGCCCCTCAACTGGGGCCTGGAAGCCTGGAAATGGCAGCGCCTGGCGCAGCATTTGGAGCCGGGCCACTCGTTTGGGCGCAGCCTGCGGGCAGTGGTGCTGGGCCTCACGCTGGGCTTCGCGACCCCCAACCGGGTGGGCGATTACGCCGCCCGCATCCTGACCCTGCACTCGCGGCAGCGGCTCGATGCCGTGGGGGCCGTGTTTCTGGGCCGCTACGCGCAGCTGGTGGCCACGCTGCTGGCGGGCGGGGCGGGGCTGCTGTTTTTTTTGCTGAAATTTTACCTCGTGGGCTACCCGGCCGCGCAGGTGGGGGTAGGGCTGGCGGCCGGCCTGGGCGGCGCGCTGGCGCTGCTGCCGCTCTACCGTTCGCGGCTGCTGCTGGCGGCCCTGGCGCTGGTGCGCCCGCTACGCCGCTTTCGGCGCTACCTGGCCGTGATGCCCACCTACTCAGCCACCGAGCTGCACGCGGTGCTGGGCATTTCGGCGCTGCGCTACGCGGTGTTTTGCGGGCAGTTTTTGCTGCTGCTGACTGCCTACGGGGTGCGCGGCCCGCTGGGGCCGGCCGTGGCCGCCGTGGCCGGCACGTTCCTGTTCAAGTCACTTGTCCCCTCGCTCAATGCCCTGGCCGATGTGGGCGTGCGCGAGCTGTCGGCCACGCACCTGTTTGGGCTGCTGGGCCAGCCGGCGCTGCCCGTGCTTAGCGCCAGCCTGAGCCTGTGGGTCATCAACATCGCGCTGCCCAGCGCGCTCGGGCTGCTGCTGCTGCCCGGCCTGCGGGTGCTGCGCGAGCGCCGCAAGCGGTGATGACAGGAGCCATGCTACTGCTCCTGTTGGGGCCGGCGCTATACGCGGGGGTGTGGGCGTGGCTGCGCGGGGGCACCTCACCCCCTAACGAAACCTCACCCCCTAGCCCCCTCTCCTGCGGAGAGGGGGAACTAGTTTCTAGCTCTAGTCTAGAGCTAGAAACTAGTTCCCCCTCTCCGCAGGAGAGGGGGCTAGGGGGTGAGGTGCCGTTGCTAAGCGTCCTCATCGCCGCCCGCGACGAGGCCGCCGCCCTGCCGCACCTGCTACGCGCCCTCCAAACCCAAACCCTACCCCCCCATTCCTTCGAGGTCCTCATCGCCGACGACCACTCCGCCGACGACACGGCCGCCCTGGTCCTAGCCGCCGCCGAAAAGGCCCCGTTTGCCCTGCGCCTCATCGCCCTACCCCCCGGCCGCACCGGCAAGAAAGCCGCCCTCACCGCCGCCGAGGCGCAGGCCCGCGCCCCCTGGGCCATCTGCACCGATGCCGACTGCCGCCCCGCCCCCGGCTGGCTCCAAACCTACGCCGAGCATATTCACCCATTCACCCATTCACCCATTCACTTCATCAGCGGGCTGGTGCGGCTCACGCCGGGTGGGGCGTGGTTCGATGGGCTGCTGGGGCTAGAGTTTGCCGGGCTGGTGGGGGTAGGGGCGGGATGCATCGGGCGGGGCCGGCCCACCATGTGCAACGGGGCCAACCTGGCCTTCCGGCGCGCCACCTTCCACGAAGTGGGCGGCTACCGAGACAACGCCGGCCTGGCCAGCGGCGACGACGAGTTTCTGCTCCACAAAATCCACCAGCGCTACCCGGCCGGCATCCGGTTTCTGGCCGCGCCCGACGCCGTGGTGGACACGCCCGCGCCGGCCACGCTGCGGGCGCTGCTGCGGCAGCGCGTGCGCTGGGCCAGCAAGTACCCGCACTACCGCACTGCCGCCCCGCGCCAACTGGCCCTGCTGGTGCTGGGCACCAACCTGAGCCTGGCCGGCGGGGTAGGGCTGGCCCTGTGGCAACCGGCGCTCTGGCCCTGGGTAGGGGCCGCCGGGGCGCTCAAGCTGGGGGCTGATGCCTGGCTGCTGTGGCCGATACTGGGCCTGCTGAAGCGCCGCCGCTGGCTGGCCTGGCTGCTGCCTTTACAACTGCTCTACGCGCCCTACGCGCTGGCCGTGGGCCTGGCTGCCCGGCGCGGTAACTATTACTGGAAGGGCCGGCAGGTAAGGTGAAACCTATCCATCCAGATGGTGTGAGTTTTTTCTGAAAAAGTGATTTTCCCGATAAGCAAAAGCGCCATGAAGCGGTTTGTAATCGGGACCTTTGCACTTACCTAACGCCCTGCTGCTATGCGCTCCAACCCGGCTGCCTTCGCCCTATCCCTTGGGATGGGCCTGATTGTATTGTTGATAGGTTTTCTGGCGCTGAGCGCGGCGGGATTGGTGAGCGTGGGGCCGGTCGAAAAGGATATTGCCGGGATGCCCGCCGATAGTTTAGTTGAGGGACCGATGATGATTGCCAGCGCTGAATCGCGGCCCCTACCTCCCGTTTCTTTTCCTAACGGCGAAGCTATCGCAGCTGGCAACGCGCTTTTCAAAAACAACTGCGCCCAGTGCCACGCCGTTAATGACAAAGTAGTGGGCCCGGCGCTGGCTGGTATCAGCAAGCGCCGCCGGCTGCCGTGGATAGTTTCCTGGGTCCATAATTCGGCCAAAGTCATTGCCAGCGGCGATGAATACGCCTTGAAACTTTACGATGATAACGGCAAGCAGCAAATGCCTTCCTTTCCAAACCTTTCGGCCAAGGAAATAACCGGCATAATGGCTTGGGTAGAATGGCAGGAAAACCCCGCGAATGCAGCCGGCGCAGTAGCTGCTAACTGACGTTACGAAGTGCGCAGTAGCGCGATTTTTGTAAATCGCGTCCCCGCGCCGTTACAGCCATTCCAACGGCGCGGGGACGCGATTTACAAAAATCGCGCTACTGCACACTGCGGCGCTTTTAACGCAGGAACCGCGTAACAGTAGCTGCTAACTAAGCCGCACCGTTGGTAGGATATTTTTTGATTCAGAAAAATACCCTACCAGCACAGTAGGGTATTTTTCTGAATCAAAAAATATCCTACCAGCGCTACTGCACCAGCACCAGCGCCGAATAGCCCGGCACTGCCACGCCGCCTGCCTCGGCGCTCAGCATTTCCAGGCCGCTCGGCTTGATTTCCAGCCCGCGCAACACCACCTTATAGCTGCCGGCCGGCACGGGCACGGTGGCCGGCTGGCGCTGGCCGTTGAACAAGACGGTAATCGTCTGCCATACGTCGCCGCCGGCGTGGTCTTTCAGTTGGTAGGCGATGGTGCCGGGGGGTAGGCCGGGCAAAAATTCCAGGTGCTGCGCAATCAATTCCTGCGAGGGTAGGCGGAAGGCCGGGTGCGCCCGGCGCATCGCCAGCAGCTGGCGATAGAACGCGGCTACGGCCGCGTATTTTGCCTTGCGCCCCCAATCAATCTGGTTGATGCTGTCAGGTAAATTATACGAGTTGGAAGCGCCTTTTTTGGTGCGCAGAAAATCGTCGCCGATAGGCAGGAACGGCACGCCCTGCGACGTGAACACGATGGTGTTGCTGAGCGCGTCCATGTGGATTAGCTCGTCCTCGCTGGCCGTGGGGTTGGCGATGCGCAGCTTGTCCCACAGCGTGCGGTCGTCGTGGCAGGCCACGTAGTTGATGGCCTGGCCGGGCTGGCTGGCCCAGGGCGCTTTGCTGTAATTGACTCTTTGATAATCAAGCTGCGGATGCTGCGTAGCAGCCACGATGCCGAATTTCACGCTCTCTTCCAGCCCCGGCTGGCCGCCCACGAAGCCAGCCGCTGCCTGGTGCGCGTAGTGGCCCTTCACGCCGTCGCGCAGCTCGTCGCCGAAGGCCGCGATGCGGGGTAGGCGCGCCACGTTGGCCTTCACGGCGCGCTGGCTTTCGGGCAGCGGGCTGGGGCCGGCCGCCCAGCCCTCGCCGTACACGAAAATGCCGTGGTCCTGCTGGTCCAGGGCCACGCGCACGGCCCGCATCGTCTCCAAATCGAGCACGCCCATGAGGTCAAACCGGAAGCCATCGACGTGGTAGGCCCGCGCCCAGTGGCTCACGGCATCCACGATGAGCTTGCGCACCATCGGCCGCTCCGAGGCCACCTCGTTGCCGCAGGCCGTGGCATTGGAGAGAGAGCCATCGGCAGTATGCCGGAAATAATAGCCCGGCACCAGCTGCTCAAACGCGCTGGTACGCGCGTCGGCCACGTGGTTAAACACCACGTCGGCCACCACCGCCAGCCTGTGCTGATGCAGCGCCTGCACCAGCTCCCGGTACTCGCGAATTCGCACCGCCGGGTCAACCGCATCGGTGGCATACGAGCCCTCGGGCACGAAATAATTCAGCGGGTCGTAGCCCCAGCTATACCGCGCCGAAGAGGGGGGTAGGGCCTCATCAATGGCCGCGAAATCATTGACCGGCAGCAAATGCACGTGCGTAATGCCCAGCTCCTGCAAGTGCTGCAAGCCCGTGCTCACGCCCTGCGGCCCGGTGGTACCGGTCTCCGTCAGGCCCAGAAATTTCCCTTTGTGCTGAATGCCCGACTGCGGGTCGCTCGACAAATCGCGCACGCTCACCTCGCCAATCACCACGTCGGTGGGGTGGGGTAGGCGCGGGCGGCGGTCGTCGGCCCAGCCGGCGGGCGCGGTCCGGTCGGGGTCGAGCCAGGCCCCGCGGCGGCCGTTCACGCCCACGGCGCGGGCGTAGGGGTCGGGCACCTCGGCCATTTTCCGGCCTTCAATAGTGGCCTGCACGGTATAAAAACCATCTGTACCGGCCGGCAGCGCCAGCTGCCAGGTACCGGCCGGCCCGCGCTGCATGGCGTGGGTAGCCAGGGCCGCGCCGCCCGCACCGGCCGCGTATAAGCGCAGGCCCAGCGCCGCGGCAGTAGGAGCCCACACGCGCAGCGTGCCCTGCCCGGCGCGGTCAAACGTCAGCCCCAAATTCGGCCCCTGGTAGAACGGGTAGCGGCTGAGGGGGTAGGGGTCGGCCGCGGGCGGCGCGGCTGCGAAAGTGGGAAGCAGCACGAGCAGCAGCAAAAAAGAGCGAAGCATAGGCCCGAAGTTCGGGAGGGGAGTTTATACAAAACCGTTTGTCATTGCGAGCGCAGCGCGGCAATCGCCCTAGAACGACACCCGCGCCAGTCGTTCGTCCATCGTGCAGGGGCGATTGCCGCGCTGCGCTCGCAAGGACAGATTACCCAACTCCCGCCATCGGCAGCGTAAACGTGAAGCAGCTGCCCGCGCCGGGCTGGCTCTCGACCCACAATTGCCCGCCCTGCACCGTGATAAATTCGCGGGAAATACTCAGCCCCAGCCCCGAGCTGCCGCGCTGCTGCCCGGCCGGTCCGCCTACCCCCCCAAACCGCTGGAAGATGCGCTGGTGATACTCCCTGGCGATGCCCGGCCCCTGGTCCTCCACGCTCAGCTGCACCATCTCGCCCCAGGGCACCGCCCGAATGGTGAGCGCCGCCCCGTGCGGCGAGTAGCGAATGGCGTTGGAGAGCAGGTTGATGAGGACCCAGGTCGTTTTCTCCACGTCGGCCAGGGCGGGGGGTAGGGCGTCGGCGAGCAGCACCACCAGGCGCAGGTCTTTGTCAGTGAGCTGGGCGCGCACGATGTCGGTGGCGTAGCGCACCACTTCGGGCAGCGCCACCGGGGCCAGGTTGAGGCGAATATCCTTGCCCGCGTCGAGCCGCGCCACCTCAATGAGCTGGCCCACCATGCCCAGCAGCCGCTGCGTTTCGGCCCGGATGCCGCCCGCGATTTCCTGCCGCCGCCCGGCGTCGAGCCGCTCGTCGTTCATCAGCATCAAACTCAGGTTGATGCTGGCCAGCGGCGTTTTCAGCTCATGCGAAATAGTAGCCAGAAATTCGGATTTCACCTGGTCGAGGTTTTTGAAGGCCGACACGTCGCGCAGGCAAAAAACGTGGCCCGCCGGCACGGCCTTTTGCAGCTCCTCGTTCACCTCCGTCACCTCGCTCACCGTGAGTTGGTAATGCAGGTTTTCGCCGTGCGGCCGCACCTTAAACACGGGTCCGGCCGACCGGCTGGCTTCGGCCGCATCGGGGGGGGTAGGGCCGGGCGCGTCGAGGGCGCGCAGCCACTCGCGCAGCATCTCGTTGTGCTGGGCCACGGCGGCGGCGGGCTGGTCGAGCAGCTCCTTGGCGGGCTGGCCCAGCAGCAGGCAGGCTACGGGGTTGGCCAGGGCAATAATGCCTTGGTGGTCAATGAGCAGCAAGCCTTCGTCGAGGCCGCGCACGAGGCTGTCGGTGCGGTTGCGCTGCGTGATTAATTCGGCCAGGGTAGTGCGGCGCTCGTCCTCCGCCTGGCGCAATACGCGGTTCACGGCCGCCGCCACCGAGCCCACCTCGTTGTTGCGCGTCACGGCCACGCGCGTCACGGGGCCGGGCGCGGCCACGCGCTCCACATCGGCGGTGAGGCGCGTGAGCGGGCGCGTAACCAGTCGCGGCAGCCGCACCATCAGCACGATGCCCAGCAAAATACTGATTATCAAAAACAAATACACCGCCCGCTGGGCCGCCAGCGCATTAGTCTGCTGCACGCCGGGCGCCTCGGTTTCGAGCCGGTGAATGGCGAGAATAACATAGCCGCCCAGCCCCAGCAGCAGCCCCAGCATCAGGAAAACGCCCAGGCGAATTTGAATTTTTAAAGACATAGCACGGGGTAGATAGCCAGGGCGATAAAATAATTACGCAGCCAAGGTGGCGCGCCCTCAACCTTCCACGCCGTACTCCTGCAATTTTCGGTACAAAGTCGTGAGCCCGATGCCCAAACGCTTCGCCACCTCCGGCTTGCTGCCGCTCAGCTCTTCCATCAGGCGCTTGATGTGGCGCGCTTCCAGCGCCCGCAGGCTCTCATCATCGGCGGAGAAAACCGGCTGCCCGCCGCTTTGAAATTCTTCGGGCAAGTAATCCAGCGTCACCAGTTCGCCGGCCGGGGCCAGGATGGCGGCGCGCTCCAGCACGTTTTTTAGCTCGCGCACATTGCCCGGCCAGGGGTAGGCTTGCAGCGCGGCCCCGGCCTCGGGCGCGAGGCCGGACAGGCGCTTGGACAGCCGGGCGGCGAAGTGCCGCAGGAAAAAATCGGCCAGCAGCGGCACGTCCGTCGCCCGCTCCTTCAGCGAAGGCACCAGGATGGTAAACACCGAGAGCCGGTAGTACAAATCGGGCCGGAAGCGCCCCTCGGCTGCCTCCTGCTTAAGGTTGCGGTTAGTAGCCGCCACCAAGCGCACGTTCACGCTCGTAGGCTTGGTGTCGCCAAGCTTGGTAAACTGTTGCATCTCCAGCACCCGCAGAAACTTCGCCTGCACATTCAACTCCAATTCCCCGATTTCGTCCAGAAACAGCGTGCCGCCGTTGGCTTCTTCCAGTAATCCCTTTTTATCAGTCAGCGCCCCCGTAAAAGCCCCTTTTTTGTAGCCAAATAGCTCGCTTTCCAGCAAATCTCTCGGAAAAGCGCTGCAATTGACGGCCACGAAGGGCTTGCTCTTGCGGGCGCTGGCCTCGTGCAGCGCCTGGGCAAACAGCTCCTTGCCCGCGCCGGTGGGGCCTTCGAGCAGCACCGTGCTGTCGGTGGGCGCTACCTGCCGGGCCAGGTGCTGGGCGCGGCGCAGCGCCGGGGCCTCGCCCACCATGCTCTCGAAGCTATGGCGCTGGCCCACGCGCTTTTCCAGCTCCGCCACCCGGTGCTGCAAGCGGGCCTTTTCGGCGGCGCGCTCCACCACTACCACCAGCTGCTGCTCAAAATCGCCCTTGGTGAGGTAGTCAAACGCCCCGAGCTTCATCGCCTTCACCCCGTCGGGAATGGTGCCGAAGGCCGTGAGCAGCACCACTTCGGCCAGCGGCGCGGCGGCGCGGTAGCGCGGCAGCAGCTCCACGCCGTGGCCATCGGGCAGCTTCACGTCGCTGAGCACCACCAGCACCTCTGCCGCGTGCTGGCTCAGCAGAGCCAGGCCCCGGTAGGCGTCGGGCGCTTGCAGCACCGTGTAGCCTTCCAGCTCCAGCACCTGGGCCAGCAGCTGCCGCAGGCGCGCTTCGTCGTCAATGAGGAGCAAGGTTCCGGTGGGCATAGGGGGGTAGGGATAGCCGAATCAGGCCGCAAGTACGTAGTTTTGAAGTATGCTAAAGCGCCTCCACCTCCAGAATTTCACCGTTTTCGCCGACGCCGACTTTGAGTTTGGGCCGGGGCTGAATGTATTGGTTGGGAATAATGGTACGGGGAAGAGCCACGTGTTGAAGGTGGGGTATGCGTTGTTTGATACAATCGCTAATCTATCAAAAGGTGAAGTCGATACTTTTAAACTTGAATGGAGCAAGGAAAATTTTCGCACTTACTTATCTAAGAACTTGAAAGGTGTTTTTCAGCCAGAGCGTGATGAACTGGGAAAGCTTAGTAGGTGGGGAACGCAAAAAGTAACATCTATAACCGGTGAATTCAGCCTTGTGAATCAGTTACAAATGAGTGTCGTTCTCCCTTTTCAGGATAGTTCGCTACAAGTAGTTCAAGTACAATCATTGGGTGAAGGACCTAAACTGGGTGAAATAGAAAATCCTGTTTTCATCCCAGCTAAAGAAGTATTGACGTTATCTTGGATTAGTAGATTAGATGAGCGATACAAATTGCCAATAGATACTACCTATTTGAATTTATTGTCTTCTCTAAGACCACTTGCGTTAAAGAAACCTGAGGAAGCTGCTACAGAGTTGTTGGTTAAATTAGAAGATTTAATAGGCGGTACGATAGAGCAAGCGGGTGAACGTTTCTACCTTATACCTAAAAAGGGTGTCTCGATAGAAATGAATTTAGTAGCTGAAGGAATTCGTAAATTTGCTATACTTTCCCAATTATTAGCTAATGGTAAACTTAACACTAGTACTACCCTATTTTGGGATGAACCCGAAGCCAACCTAAATCCCGCGCTCCTGCGACAACTGGCCGCTATTCTCGCCGAACTCGCCCGGCAGGGTTTCCAAATAATCCTGGCTACGCACAGCATGAGTCTGCTCAAAGAATTTCATATCCTATCGCGTCAAAAAGATGCTAAGCCATTACCGATAAAATACTTTGGATTGAATGCCGAGCTAGGCGAGGCTACCCGCATTGTCACAACGGATAATTTTGAATACCTGCCCGATGTGGTAGCCCTGGAAGTAGAGTTGGAACAGGCCGATGAACTGGACGGAATTTTTGCCAAAGAAGACCGGGAGCGCCATGCCAATATTTAGGGAGAAAAAGCTGCTTTTCAATTTCTCGGATAATTGGCAAGTCGTTCACTACGATGTGAAAGCGGACCCAATAATGGGAGTAACAGCTGGATTCTACCGCCGCATTTTAACGGGCGGTGGCGTGAAGCACGTTCAAGCGGTTGATTTTATTTGCCTGCTACCAACTATCCCCAAAGCGCTGCAATTTATTGAGGTAAAAGACGACCGCTTAGATACGCGGGCAGAAGGTGAGCGCCGCACCCAACTCTACGAAGCAATAATGAGCAAAGTGGCGAGCACGTTAGCTGGCCTGATACTGGCGGAGCGGCTGGGCGAACAACTAGATGACGATTTATTGCGCCCGATGGCCTGCCTGGGTCAGCAGCCTGCAATTGAGGTCGTATTATTTTGGATTGAGCCCCCGATAGCGGGTACCACACTGCGACGTAATGTTAAAAAGAGCGGTAAAATAATGTTGCAGCAGCGGCTGTCGGCTAAGCTCAAGCAGTGGGGAATGCCCTTCTTTTTGTATAACCTCACTGATGCTGATAGAATACCTCCCGATTGGCAAGTGAGCGAGATATAGATTTGAGAATGTCCTACTATGCCTACCCCGCCACCCGCGCCAGCAACTCCGCCACTTGCTGCTCCAGGGTTGCCACGCGCTCATCGAGGCGGGCGGGCGGGCGTAAGTGGCTGGTAAAAACACCCTTCACCGCCCAGATTTCCAGGGCCTGGCTCAGGTCCAGCTCCTGGGGGCTGTAGTCGGCGTTGTCGGCGCGGAGCTGGAGGCGCTGGCCGTCGGCGAGCTGGCCCGCCACGCGGCGCACCAGTATTTTGCCCGGCGTCACGAACACGTAGATGCTGCCCACCTGCACCGTGGGCTGGGCCGGGTTGACGCGGGTGCAGAGCACGGTATCCTTGTGGCGCAGGCCTTGACGCTTAGGCAGTTGCATCTCTGCCCCGCGGATTTCAAAAGCCCGTGTGGGGCCGCTGAGCTGGTGCGGCAGCTTCAGCCACGGCAGCCCGGCGAGGTAGGCGGAGTCGTGGTGCTGCACAATGTATTCGAGGTTGCGGCTGCCGGGCACATAGGGCGTCACGTCGGCGGGCGGGCCGGCGGCTTGGGGCGCGCCGGGGGGGGTAGGGGCCGCGGTAGCTTCCTTGAAAATATCGAAGTTATACAGCTCGTTTACCGTTAATTCTTTCGTAAGTAGCAAGTCTACGGATAAGCCAAAATACTGAGCAATTTGGATGAGCGTCTCCATTTTGGGCTCCGAGCGGCCTTCTTCGTACGCCCCCACGCTGGGCCGCGCCAGGCCAAAAAGCTCCGCAAAAGCCGCCTGACTCAGTTTTTTAACGGTTCGGATTTTGCGAATATTCTTGCCGACGTAGGACATAGCAGAAAATTAAGGATGCTCAAAGAAAGAGCATATCAAAAACTTTTCGTAAGATTGTGGCGTAAAGCTAGCACCGGTGCTGGAACGCGGGCCGGGTAGGGCGCTAGTTTTTTGAGCAGGATTCACAAACAGGTACTTATCCCTCCATTTACCCCGTGCCGATGACCAACACTTACTTCCCCAAAATCAAGTCCTACCTGTTGGAGCTGGGCTTCACCATTTGCCACGCCGATGAGCGGGAGAATATCCTGGTGGTGGACAAGCCGGAGCTGGGTATTCGCAACCTCGTTATCGGCTGCGGCGACCCGCTGCTGATACTGGAACAGTACTTGCTCGACCTCCCCGCGCCTTCGCTCGACATCTACCGGCAGCTGCTGCAAAAGAACCGTGATATTATCCACGGCGCGTTTGCCCTCGACGACACCGGCCGCCGCCTCATCTTCCGCGACACGCTCCAGGTTGACCCGCTCGACCTGCCCGCGCTCGAAGCCTGCCTCAATTCGCTGGCCCTGCTGCTGAGCGAGTTTGCCGCCGAGCTGATTCAGTTTTCCAAACCCTACCCCGCTTAATTTTTCGCGTCATGAATATCTTGCAGCGTCTCTTCAAAATTGGGCAGTCGGAGGCCCACGCCGCCGTCAATCAGCTCGAAGACCCCATCAACCTCACCGAGCAGGGCCTGCGCGACCTGCGCCGGGACCTCGACAAAAGCCTCCACGGTCTGGCCGAAGTGAAGGCGACGGCCATCCGCGCTCGCAACGAGGCCGAGGGCTTCCGCGCCAAAGCCGCCGACTACGAAGCCAAGGCCGTGCTGCTGCTGCAACGCGCCCACAAGGGCGACCTCGACCGCGCCGAGGCCGACCGCCTGGCCACCGAAGCCCTGCTCAAAAAGACCGAAAACGAAGTCCACGCCACCCGCGCCAGCGCCGACCAGGAGCGCTTCGGGCAGTCGGCCGCGCAGCTCGACCAGAACGTGCAGGCCCTCAAAAGCACCATCAGCCAGTGGGAAAACGAGCTGAAAACGCTCAAGGCCCGCGTCACGGTGAGCACTGCCACGGCCACCATCAACAAGCAACTAGCGCAGCTCGACTCGTCGGGCACCGTAGCCTTGCTAGAACGCATGAAGGAAAAAGTAGCCGTGCAGGAAGCCTTGGCCGAATCATACGGCGAGATTGCCCAGGAAAGCAAAAGTATTGATGCCGAGATTGATAAGGCCGTCGGTCGGGCGGGGGTTGGCAAGGCCAGCGAAGACCTGGCCGCGCTGAAAGCCAAGCTGGGCCTGAATGAGTAGCGCGGCACGCCCTACCCCCTCGGCGCTGGGCCAAGGGGGTAGGGCCGTAATGCTAATGTTATTTCCGCGATATATTACCCACCTATGACCGAACTGCTACGCGCCGCCGTCCTACCCCCCAACTTGGTGCCGACCGGGCTGCTGGTATTCGTGCTGCTATATTGGCTCACGGTTATCATTGGCTTACTGGACTTTAAGACCACCGACTTGCACCTGGACGGGGGCCATCACTTATCGGGTGATGCCAATTGGTTCAACGGGGCGCTGGCGTTTTTCAACCTGGGCCGGGTGCCACTAATGCTCTTCGTCAGCTTCGTGGTGCTGCCGCTGTGGGTGGGCAGCATTTTGGTCAATTACTACACCGGCAACTTGTCGCTACTGCGGGGGCTGGTTTTTCTGCTGCCGCTGCTGCTGGGCAGTCTGCTGCTGGCCAAGTTTTTGACAATGCCCTTCGTGGGACTGTTCGCGGCACTCGAAAAAAACCACGATGGCGGGGCCGTCGCCCTGGGCAAAGTCTGCACCGTGTTGCTGCCAGCCACCACCGAGCACCTCGGCCAGGCTACCGTGCGCATCGATGGCGCGCCGCTCATGTTAAATGTGCGCGCTCTCAATCGGCCTATTAATAAAGGCGAAACGGCGCTGGTAATTGACTATGACGTGCCACGTCGCTGCTATTTAATTGAGCCTTACTCGTTGACTTAGAAGTAGTCAGACACAAAATGAACAGTCATGCTGAGCTTGTCGAAGCATGACGTTTTTCTAATTAATGCTAATTAGTTAAAAATCCCCGATAACCACTTTCACTCTCCCTGCTTATTTAACACCTTTTTACACGCATGATTACACAACTTTCCTGGGCCATTCTGGTCATCCTCGGCGTCCTGTTGCTGGGGTTTTTGGCCATCGTGGCGCGCATGTACCAAAAGGCCGTGCAGGGCGAGGCCCTGGTCCGCACCGGCATGGGTGACACCAAAGTATCGTTTTCCGGTATTCTCATCGTGCCCATCCTGCATAAGCTGGAAGTGATGGATATTAAGCTGAAAACCATTATTATAGCGCGGGCTGGTTCGGAGGGTTTGGTGTGCAAGGATAATATGCGCGCCGACGTAAAAGTTAATTTTTTCGTGCGGGTTAATAAAACGCACGACGACGTGGTAAACGTGGCGCAGAGCATCGGCGCGCACCGCGCTTCTGACCCCGCCGCGCTCGAAGCCTTATTCGATGCTAAATTTTCGGAAGCTTTGAAAACCGTGGGTAAGCACTTCGATTTTATCGAGCTGTATAATTCCCGCGAGCAGTTCAAGCAGGAGATTCTGCGCATTATCGGCACCGATTTGAACGGGTACGTTCTCGACGACTGCGCCATTGATTATCTGGAGCAAACCCCGCTTAATGCGCTTAACCAGGATAATATCCTGGACGCTGAGGGTATTAAAAAAATAATTGCCCTCACTTCGGAGCAAAAAATCCAGGCTAATCAAATTCAGCGCGACCAGCAGAAAACCATCAAAAAGCAGGATGTCGAGGCGCAGGAAACTATTTTGCAGCTTGAAAAACAATTAGCCGAAACTCAGGAAAAGCAATACCGCGAAATTGCCAGCATCAAGGCCCGCGAAGCCGCCGAAACTGAGAAGGTGCGCCAGGAAGAGCGCCTGAAAGGCGAAAAAGCCCGCATCACGACGGAGGAAGAAGTGAAAATCGCGGAGCAAAACCGTGACCGGCAAGTGCTGGTAGCCGAGCGTAACAAGCAGCGCACCGACGCCATCGAAACCGAGCGCGTGGCCCAGGCGAAAGCCCTGGAAGCCAACGAGCGCGAGCGCCTGGTGGCCCTGGCCCAAATTGAAAAAGAAAAGGCGCTGGAAGAGGAAAAGAAGAACATTCAGGTAATTATCCGCGAGCGCATTACGGTGGAAAAAGCGACCGTGCAGGAGGAGGAGCGCATCAAGGACACCCGCGCCCAGGCCTTGGCCGAGCGCGAAAAGTCGGTGGCCGTGACTGCCGCGCACCAGCGCAACGAAACGAGTTCTATCAACATGGTGGGCTCAGCCGATATGGAGCGTCAGGCCGCCGAATTCCGGGCTAAGCAGACGGTGATTGATGCCGAAGGCGAACGCACTGCCGCCGACCATCGCGCCGCCGCCGTGCGTATTATGGCCGAAGCCGAGGCCAGCAAAGCCGCCGCCGTGGGCCTGGCCGAAGCCCAGGTGATGCAGGCCAAAGCCACTGCCCGCCAGAAGGAAGGCGAAACCCACGCCGCCGTAATGCAGCTCACTTCCGCGGCTGAGGCCCAGGCTATTCAGGTGAAAGCCACTGCGCAGGCCGAAGCCGACGAGAAAATCGGCTTTGTGGCCGCCAAAGTCAACCGCGAAAAAGGCCTGGCCGATGCCGATGTGGTAGAGGCTCGCGCCACCGCCGACCAGAAAAAAGGCTTGGCTGAAGCTGCCGTCAACGAGCAGAAATTCACGGTAGAAGCCAAAGGTATTGAGGCTAAGGCCGATGCGATGAAAAAACTCGATGGGATAGGAAAGGACCATGAGGAATTCAAGCTGCGCTTGGACAAGGAAAAATCGGTGGAGCTGGCTCAGATTAATATCCAGAAAGACATTGCCGCCTCGCAGGCCGACGTAATCGGTGCGGCTCTCAAAGCGGCCAAAATTGACATCGTGGGCGGCGAAACGATGTTCTTCGACCAGATAATCGGCTCCATCACCAAGGGTAAATCCATTGACCGCGCCGTGCACAACAGCGAGGTGCTGAGCACGGTGAAAAATACGTTTTTCGACCACAACGGCGGCGGCGATTTCAAAACCAACCTGCGCAAATTCGTGCATCAGTTCGGCCTCAGTAGCGAGGAAATGAAGAACCTGAGCGTGTCGGCGCTGCTGCTGCAACTGATGAATAAGGCGAGCGACGAGCCGACGCGCAGCACGATTTCGCAGTTGGCGAGTACGGCGGCAGCCCTCGGCATCAGCGATAAGCCGGTGAAATCCATTGATTTAAAATAGCCGCCCCGGCCCTACCTCCTTGCCAGAGCCGCGAGGGGGTAGGGCGGCAGTGACCACCACATGGAACCAACTCCCCAACTCGAAGGCGGGACCTACGAAATTCTGCGCGGCCGCCTGCAAAAAAGCGGGGCCGACCTGCAAGTCCGGCTCTCAACCCTCAATACGGAGCGCAAAGCCGTATTTGGGGCCATTGATACGCGCCTGCTCGGCACGGGCCGCCTCACGACCACCAATAATTGCGTGCCGTGGGATATGGTGCCGGTGGGCAACACGTTTATTTTCGGCTTTAATGTCGTTATCGGTCTGAAAACCGAGACGGAATTAGCCGATGTTTTTGGCGTGTATGAGTATGTCAATCACGAATTTCGGCCGCTGGGTTTACAGCTGCTGGAAGCGCCACAGTTTTTAGAGGAATTTCGGAATTTATATCGGTATTATAAAAACACGCAATTTGTAAAATTCGCGGTCTTGGGGCCGCATTTATTCATGGTATTTCGGGTGGGTAAAACCCCGAACGATATCAAGACTTTTAAGTGGCTGCTGAAGGATGACACGCTCACCTACCTCGACAACCGCAGCGACCACGAATATATATTTCCGCCGCAGCACGAGTTTGCCTGGAAACGGGCCACGCGCGACATGCAGGTGGCGGGTAAATACCCGCATATTAGCATCGAGGACAAGGTTTTTGTCGAAACTATCGGCGGCGACCTCACCATTAAGGTGGAGAATAATACCGAGTCGGGCCGGGGAATTCTGGCCGAGCCGGTGGCCGATAAAGACCAGACGCTCGACGACTCGGAAATTTATTACGCCGTCATTGATAATTTAATTCTGCTGAAAATCCGGCCCTACCAGGAGCCGGCGTATCGGTATTTTTTATTCAATACTAAGCTACGCACGGCGCAACGACTGGACGCTTTGGCCGATGCCTGCGTGCTGCTGCCCGATAGCCAAGGACTAATTTTTCCGCACGGGTTTTATCTGCAAACCGGGGAGGGAAAATTATTCGAGAATGGCCTGCACGACATGCTGTTTGAGAAGCGTATCGCGTCGCCCAACGGGGAGGATTTTCTATATGTTTTTTACAACAAGGAAAACGGGACGTATTTATTATTATCGTACAACCTGATTGCGCAGCGGGTGGATAACCCGATAATCTGCAACGGGTACGCGCTGTTTGAGAACGGGGAATTATGCTATTTGCGGCCCGATGCGGAAGCCAAGAAGCACCACGCCGTGCAAATCTGGCAGACGCCCTATGTAGCCCCCGATTTTGAGCTGCCCGTGACCCAGGATTCGGCCCTCTATAAGCTGGGTAATAAGGAGATTGTGCGGGCGATGGCCGAAGTGCAGGAAGTGCTGACGCTGGTGGGTAAGGAGGACAGCTACGCGGGGCTGTACCTGGACCTCATCCGGCGCACGACCACGCTGGCCGACGTATACCACTGGCTCGCTGAGCCTGCCACGCAGGACCTGGCCGCGCCGCTGCGCGATATTCAGCAGACAGCCACGGCGGCGGTGGAAGAGTTTGATAAAGTGCGCAGTATCCGCAAGAGCACGGCCGAGGCGGTGCAGCGTGGGCTGGGCCAGGCCGACGAGCTGCGCGCCCGCATCACCCGCATGGCCGACGTGACGGAAGTCAACGAATACGTGCGCCTGCTGGCCGAATTACGCGCCGTGCGGGGCGAAGTAATTTCGCTCAAAGAATTGCGCTACGTGGATGCGCCGGCCGTGGAAAAAGCCGCCGCCGAACTGGCCGACGTGAGCCAGCAGGTAGCCGGCCAGACCGTGGCGTTTCTACTGCGGCCCGACGCGCTGAAACCCTACGCCACCCGCGTGCAGGCCATTGCCGAGAGCGTAGAGAAAGTGCAAAAAGTAAGCGAGGCAAACGAGCGCGAAAAAGAAGCCAACGCCGTATCGAGCGAGCTGGAATTATTGATTGAAGTGGTGGGTAGCTTGCCGATGGACGACCCCACGCAAACCACGCAGATTATTGATACTATCTCCACGATTTACGCGGGCTTTAATCAGATTCGGGCGGCGCTGAAACGGCGGCGGCAGGCGCTGGCCGGCACCGAGGCGCAGGCCGAATTCACGGCGCAGCTTAAGCTGCTGGAACAATCGTTGGTTAATTATCTCGACCTGAGCGACACGCCGGCCAAGTGCGACGAATATAGCACCAAGCTGCTGGTACAGTTGGAGGAACTGGAAGGTAAATTTCCGGATTTCGACCAGTTTCTGGCACAATTAGCCGAGCGGCGGGAGACGGTGTATGAGGCATTTGAGTCGCGCAAGGTGAGCTTGGTGGCAGCCCGTAACCAGCGCGCTTCGGCCCTGGCGCAGTCGGCGGAGCGCATTATCAAGGCGGTGCAGAGCCGGCTGGCGCGCCTCGAAACGCTGGCCGACATCAACGGCTATTTTGCCGCCGATATACTGGTGGAAAAAGTGCGCCAGACCGTGCAGAATTTGCTGGACCTCGGCGATACGGTGAAGGCCGACGAGCTGCAAAGCCGCCTCAAAACGGTGAAGGAAGATGCCGTGCGCCAGCTTAAGGACCGCGCCGAACTATTTACCGATGGCGGGCAGGCGCTCAAATTTGGCCCCTATGCTTTCACTGTCAACACGCAGCCGCTGGATTTGACCATTGTGCTGCGCGAGGGCGAGCTGCATTATCACCTCACGGGCACCAATTTCTTCCAGCCGCTCATCGACCCGGCCGTGCTCAGCGCCCGCCCGGTGTGGGACCAGGCCGTGGTGTCGGAAAACGCCGACGTGTACCGCGCCGAGTACCTGGCCTGGCGGCTGCTGGAAGCCGCCGCGCACCCTACCCCCCCCCACGGCGACGAACCCGCTACGCTCTCCATTGCGGAATTAGCCAAGCTAAGCCACGAGCAATTAACCGCTTACGTGCAGCACTTTATGGCCCCGCGCTTTGCCGAGGGCTACCTCAAGGGCGTGCATGATGCCGATGCGGCCCTGCTGCTGGCGGCCCTGGTGCGCCTCACCCAAACCGCCGATTTGCTGCGCTACCCCGGCCCGGTGCGGGCGGCCGCTGCGCTCTACTGGCAGCGCTTCGCGCCCGAAGCCCGGCGCGCCGGCTGGCAGCGGCAGCTGCACGGCATCGGGGTGCTGCTCCAGGTTTTTCCCGATGCCCGCGAGTTTCGGCCCCTGATGCTCGAATTGCAGCAGGTGGTGGACGAATTTGCGCTGGCAACCGGGCTATTTAATTTGGAAGATGTGGCCGAGGCGGGCGAATATTTATTTTACGAATTAACCCGCGGCGAAACGTTTAGTATTTCGGCGGAAGCGAGCGAATTAATTACCCAATTTCAACAATCTTTAAAGGAGCGCCGGGCCACCGAGCAGTACGAAACCTCCGTGGCGGCGCTGGCCGAGCAGCCGGCCGCGCAATTTGCGCTGGTGCGGCAGTGGCTGCGCTCGTTCGGGCAGCAGGGGGGGGTAGGGCCGCTGGCGGATGGCCAAGACGAAGCCGCGCAATTGCTCGTGACGGACAGCTTTAGCCTCGCTCGCGTGGTGCCTACCCCCCTGCGCGAGACGCTGACCGGGCTGCAAGGCAGCCACCCGCGCATTCAGGACCGCACGTATCAGCTGAATTTTCCCGAGTTCCGGCAGCGGCTGCGCCGCTACGCGCTGGGCGTGGTGCCGCAGTTTGAGGCATTTCAGGCTTTGAAAAAAGACCTGCTGGCCCGCGCCGTGGAGGACCTACGGCTGAGCGAATTCCGGCCGCGGGTGCTGGCCTCGTTCGTGCGCAACAAGCTGATTGATGAGGTGTATCTGCCGCTCATCGGGGCCAATCTGGCGAAGCAAATTGGCACGGCGGGGGCCGATAAGCGCACCGACCTCATGGGGCTGCTGCTGCTGATTTCGCCGCCCGGCTACGGCAAAACCACGCTGCTCGAATACGTGGCCAACCGCCTGGGGCTGATTTTTATGAAAATTAACGGTCCGGCGCTGGGCCACTCCGTGGTGAGCGTGGACCCCGCCCAAGCCCCCAACTCCGGGGCGCGCGAGGAGCTGCTGAAGCTCAACCTGGCCTTCGAGATGGGCGACAACGTGATGATTTATCTGGATGATATTCAGCACTGTAACCCGGAGTTTTTGCAGAAATTCATCTCGCTCTGCGATGCGCAGCGCAAGATGGAGGGCGTGTACCAGGGCCGCGCCAAAACCTACGATTTCCGGGGCCGCAAGGTGGCCGTGGTGATGGCCGGTAACCCCTACACCGAATCGGGCGAGCAGTTCCGCATCCCCGACATGCTCGCCAACCGCGCCGACATCTACAACCTCGGCGACATTATCGGCGATACCCGGCCGGCGTTTTTGCTTAGCTACCTCGAGAACGCGCTGGTGGCCAACCCCACCCTGGCCCGCCTCGCCGCCAAAAGCCAGGCCGACGTGTACCCGCTGCTGCGCCTGGCCGAAACCGGCGACAGCACCGGCCTCAGCTTCGAGGCCAGCCACTCGCCCGAGGAAATCCGCGAGTACGTGGCCGTGCTGCGCCACCTGCTGCGGCTGCGCGACGTGGTGGCCCGCGTCAACGAGGAGTACATCCGCTCGGCGGCGCAGGCCCACGACTACCGCACCGAGCCGCCCTTCCGGCTCCAGGGCTCGTACCGCAACATGAGCAAGCTCGCCGAAAAGGTGCGCCCGATTATGAACGACGCCGAAATCGAGGCCCTGCTCGCCACCCACTACACCAGTGAGGCCCAAACCCTGACCAGCGGCACCGAAGCCAACCTGCTCAAGCTCCGCGAGCTGCTGGCCTGGCTCACGCCCGCCGAAGCCACCCGCTGGGCCGACATCAAAGCCACCTTCGTCCACAACTTGCGCACCAGCAGCGGCGGCCAACTGCTCCAGGTCCTCACCCAGCTAGAGAATATTTCCGGTGGGATTGGGGGAATAAGGGAGGCGCTGGGAAGGGAGGGGTAGGGGGATGCTATTTTTACTTTACAAATTAAATAGATTTAATCTTGGAGATAATGCGAGAAAAACTTGAACAACTGAGAAGAAAACTGATTATAGAAAATTTGTTTGAGGAATCAGATTCAGCTGAAGTAAGTCGGCTGCTCAACGATATTTTTGCGCAAATGATAGGAAGTTATGATTCTTATTTAGAAAATATTCCTTTGTTATTATTAATTTTAGAAGAGAACGACGTTAAAATATTTCCTTATTTGGGTGAAATTTTTTACAATTCTTATGCTAAATTCATAGAAAATGTTCAAGTTAGGCCATTTGATATGTCATTATTCGATGAAAATTATGAAAATGTGAATGGTATTGCTAGCAAAATCGAAGAATTGCTTAACGTTAAATATAATAAAAAATTTGAGTTGAGAATGTCCGAAATAGTATACAATACTGATGGTTTTTCCGCAATTGAGATGAAATTTCATTTGTATATGATAAATAAAATTATAAGTGATGATGCTAGTAAAATAATATGGTCATTAGAGGATGTGAGTTCTAATTATTTTCTCCTGGCTATTACTAGAAGAGTTGCTTTAGCAAGTGGTTATGAAGAATTCTTTTATTTTATGTTTGGTATATTTCTTGACAGATTAAACACGTCTGGATTTAGTCAAAAGGCAAGGGATGTAGCTGAAGAATTTCTGATATGTTCTTTTAAAGATGATGTGAAACAATGGGGGTTCTATCTGTCATTTCGAGCTTTTTCCAACCAATCAAATGCTCTAGTGGGTTTGGTATATGGAATATTGACATTATACAGCGTTTTGAGTATTGAAGACAAAACCATTAATAATAAATTATTCGTTGAGATAGCATGGGAGTCAGTGAGACTTTTTAGAAATATCAGATTTAAAACTATTTTAAAAAGTGTGTATAACCTTAGTTTGTCTAGAGATGTTTATAGCCCATTTCAGCGTAGGCAATTAGCTCATGGGTATTTGTCTTCATTGTTTTATGAGGGTGATGATAGCTTAGTAGGCCTATGTGAAGATTTGCTGAATGCAGGTAGAGAAGAAATTATTGATGGGGGTGAACATGAATGTATGCCGTGGCTAGCTATGTTGTATAATATGAAAGTGTACTACGCAACTAAAGGTTACTTTAATTCTTCTCTGCCTTTTTATGAGAAATTATTTGAGTCAATAGTTTCGCCTGATAAATTAAAAATTCAAAAAGAAATTATATTTTCTGACCCTGAAAAATTAAAAGTGCATTTTTTACAAGCATTAAATCAGCTAAATGAAACTCGTTATAAATCTGATTTAGTCCATGACGTTTCTTATGCTTTACTTTTAGCAAATAAGTTAATAAAAGTATCTTATCACTTTCAAGACCCAGAGAAATTTCTTCTCGCGATGATTGCAAATGCTGATTTTAGTTTTGTTTTTAATGAAAAGATAATTCCTGAAAAAGTTGCTATTAAATATGTCCCCGATGTTAATGAGATAGCCCAATATTATGAAAACATAACTGAATCTGTTAAGAAAATTAAACAAAATAATCAACATATTTTGTTATGGCTAGGTGTTGCTGATAATGTCGTTTATCAAATGATTTATAAAAATAGTTTTGAAATATTTGAATTAACTAGTTGGACTTTAGAGGCTAATCAGCATTGGGCTTCTTATTATAAGCCATTACTTAAATTAGTAACAACTAAGAGAGAAAAGAATATCCGGATAATTTTTCCGGAAGAGCATTATGCAGAAGGTGAAAAAATAAAAGAAAATTTGATTTTTTCAAAACTTTCATTTGTAACTGACGAAACATTGTTGGTCATAAAAGATATGGACATATCAGGATTTCCGCATAATCTACTTATTAATAGTGACAATACATATGTTATGTTTAAGCATCCCATTATTAATGTTATTTCATCCGAGTGGATGTTGAAAAACGGTTCCTCTTTTACTGGATTGAGCCGAAATTATACTAAGCAATTATGGATACCTATAAGCGATGAGGATTATCCGTTGTTGCAAATATATTCTAAGCTGGAGTCTTTTTTGAGTGTTAATTCGTTCCAAGTATTTACTAATTCAAAAATAAATTTACCTATTAGCGGAGACGTGAATATTGTCATTGCACATGGAGGCAGTAATATACATTCTTTTTATGCTTTGTATACTGGTGATGACAATGCTATTAATAATGTAGAAAATATTATTGGTTCTGGGAAGTTACTCATATTATTTGTTTGTCATGCCGGGGTTGCAGCTAAGGGCACCTTTGATAATAAGATTCAATCTTTTGTTAGATTATTTTTAGAATCCGGCTATGAGGCAGTTATTGCTCCTTTCTGGGCATTAAACATAGATATACCTGTAGTATGGCTCCCGGTTTTTATTAATTCATTAGATAGTGGAAGTAATGTATCAGAGGCATTTCATCAGGCTACACTTGCTGTAAAGGAAGCTTATCCAACACCAGCAGCTTGGGCTTGTCTGCACTTATATGGTAACCCGTATCTTAAAATAAAGAA
This sequence comes from Hymenobacter psoromatis, assembly GCA_001596155.1. Taxonomy (NCBI): domain Bacteria; kingdom Pseudomonadati; phylum Bacteroidota; class Cytophagia; order Cytophagales; family Hymenobacteraceae; genus Hymenobacter; species Hymenobacter psoromatis. The sequence continues at coordinate 4,819,321 of CP014771.1, forward strand.
TGAGTAGCCCACATTAACGGAGAAAAAGCTACTTTCGCGGCTCCATGACCCTGCACTGGACCACCAAACCCTTCGAGGCCCTGACCCTGGCCGAACTATACGCGCTGCTGCGCTTGCGGAGCGCGGTGTTCGTGGTGGAGCAAAACTGCCCGTTTCAGGATATGGACGGGCACGACCAGGCCGCCTACCACCTGCTGGGCCACACCGCGGCGGGCGAGCTGGCAGCCTATGCCCGGCTGCTGCCGGCCGGGCGCAGCTACCCGCAGGTCAGCATTGGGCGGGTCGTGACGGCACCGCGCTACCGGCGCGCCGGCCTGGGCCGCGAGCTGCTGCGCCGGGCCATCGGGGAGTGCGCGGCGCGGTTTGGGGAGCAGCCCATCAAGATTGGGGCGCAACAGTACCTGCGGGCGTTTTATGAGAGCTTCGGCTTCGTGGCGGCGGGCGCGGGGTATCTGGAAGACGGGATTCCGCACGTGCATATGGTGCGGGGGTAGGGAAGTAGCGCGGCCTTGGTAGTCCGCGCGGGGAGTCGTTACTACCCCCGCGCGGACTGCTAAGGCCGCGCTACCGGTCAATTATTGCGGATTTCCTGCTTCAGCTCTTCCACGAACCGCGTGAATTCCGGCTCGGCTTCCACGCCGGGGTGCCAGGCCAGGCCGCGCTGGGCCAGGTTGTACTGGTGGCGGGGGCTGATGGTAGCGCCCGGTAGCAGCTGGCCGGTCGCGGGGTCGCGCTCGGGGGCCAGCAGCCAGAGCTGGTCGGCGAGCGCGGTAGTTGTAGTAATATCGTGCGAGACGATGAGCACGGTGTTCAGCTCGTGCAGCGTCGTCACTTCCACGATGAGGTGCTTCACCTCGTCAATCATGGCCACGTCGAGGCCCGAAAACGGCTCATCGAGCAAAATCAGGTGCTCGGAGCACAGCAATTGCTGCGCGATGGCCGCCCGCTGCCGCTGCCCGCCCGAGAGGTGCGCCGGGTACTTGCGGGCGTGCGCCGCCAGCCCGAAGCGGCTGAGGTAATCCGCGGTACGGGCCTGCGCCTCGGCCGGGTCGTGCTGGCGGCGGGCGGCCAGCAGCAGGTTATCCAGCAGGGTCAGGTGGTTGAACAAGGGGTAGCGCTGCTGCACGTAGCCCACCGCGCCGGCTTGCACGGCTTGCTGGGCCTCGCCCACCCGCACGGTGCCGGTGCTGGGGGCCGCCAGCCCCGCCAGCAGCCGGCACAGCACCGACTTGCCAATGCCCGAGCGCCCGTAAATGCCCACCACCTGCCCCTGGTTGAGGCCGGGCCGAATCACGTCGAGCACCTGCACATTAAGGTCGCGCAGGATAATTTCGGAGCCGAATTGCATAGACACGTCTTGCAGCGTGAGCAGCGGTTCCTTATAGGAGTGGGGTAGGGCGGTCATGGTGGTTTGAATTATCGCCCTCCACGTGCGCCTCACCCCCAGGCTCCCTCTCCAAAGAGGAGAGGGGGAGCCGAGGCGACGCGGTTCGGGCGTTAGGGTTGAGTAGTTGAGATTTTGAAAACGCGCTCGTCTGGCTCCCCCTCTCCTTTTCGGAGAGGGGGTAGGGGGGTGAGGCGCACGCGGAGGGCGACCTATTAAGCTGCTACCCCCAGCCCCGCGTAAGGAAAAAACACCCGCCGCAGCGCCTCAAACCCATAATCCTGGGCCACGCCCACGGCCAGAATTACCAGCTGAATCGCTACCACGCCATCGAGGTGCAGGTAGCGGTTTTGCTTATATAATAGGAGCCCGATGCCGCCTTCCGACTGGTACAGCGTCTCCACCAGCGTTATCAGCGTCCAGATGATGGCGAAATTCTGCCGGACTACTTCGAGCATGTCGGCGAGCTTGCCGCGCACTACCACTTCCCAGAAGCTGCCCCACTCGCCCAGGCCCAGGGTGCGGGCGTGGTCCAGTTCCTCCTGCGTAGTGCTGAGGATGACGCGCGTCATGCCCGTCACCAGATACACCGTGGCCCCGAACACCAGCACCGAAAGCTTCACTTGGTGCCCCGAGCTGAGCAGTAGCGCCATAAAAAACGTGAGCCCCGTGAGGGTGAGGTAGCGCAGCTTGCTCGCCGCGAAGGCCAGCGGCCGGAAGAAGGGTAGGGCCGTGAGATACGAAATAAACAGCGCCAGCACCGTGGCGATGCCCAGCGCCTGCAACGCCGTGAGCAGGCTGGCCCACAGCTCGGGCAGCAGGCCCTGAGTAGTAATAAGGTCGCCAAGGGCGCGGAACACTTCGCCCAGACTAGGAAAAAGTTGGAGCGGGTAGAAAAGCCACAGCGCCAGCAGAGTCAGCACCTGGCCGGCCACGAGCGCGGCCAGCGTGGCGCGGCGCGGGTGGGCGTTGGGGGTGAATAAGGGGCTCATGATAAGGGTTGAATTAAAAAAGTAGAACGTCATGCTCATCTGGCGTCCGCTTGTCGAAGCATCTCTACCGCTTCGTTGCAACGGTATGGATGAAGCGGTAGAGATGCTTCGACAAGCGGACGCCAGATGAGCATGACGTTCTTTTTTAGCCTTTTAATGCTTGTTAATCAATTCCCCAGTACCACTTCCACGCGGCGGTTCTGGGCTTTGCCAGCTTCGGTAGCGTTGCTGGCTACCGGCTCGGCCGCACCGTGGGCGTACACCTGCACCCGGCCCTGCGGAAACGCGCTGGTGCTCTTGGCTTCCAGCCAGTGGTCCACGGCTTCGGCGCGGGTTTCGCTCAGTTGTTGGTTGGCAGTGGGGTTGCCGGTGTTGTCGGTGTAGCCATGCACGGCTATTTTGAGGCGGCCGGCCACCACGAGGTCGTTGAAGAGCTGGTTCAGCTCGCGCTGGGCGGCGGGCGTGAACGTGCTCTGGCCGGTGTTGAACTCGATGTTCCAGGCCCGCTTGCTCACGCTGCGGCGGATTTCATCGTCGGCCGCGAACTGCTGCGTTTCGGCTGGGGCCAGGTTCTTGCCCTTGTACTGGGCTTGCAGCTTGCGCAGCAGGCTCAGGTCGAGCATATTGGCCAGCGGCACGTAGCTGGGCAGCTCCTTGGGGTAGAGGTGGCTCTGCACGTCGCCGAAGGTCTTGTACACGGCGGCGTAAATGTTGGTGCCGCCGTTATCCAGCCCGAACAAGGTCAGGTTGTCGTTGAAATTGAAGGCTTTGCTACCCCCCAATTCTACCACCTGGCCGGTGCGGTCGGCCTCGCTGGTGCCTTTGTAGTACTTCAGCCAGTACGCGCCGGGCTTGTCCTGGTCGCCATAAACCTGGGCCGAGATGTCGGCGGCGCGGGTCAGGGCTTCGGGGTGGCTTTTCACCTGGTCGCCGGCCACGGCGAAGGCGGTCATCAGGTTCAGCACCGCCGGTTGGTGGGCGTCGTACCAGCGCTTGGTCGTCACCATAATGTTAGGCATCTGGTTCGAGTAATCCTTAGTGCTCACGATGTTGACGAGGCCGCCTTTCTGCTTGGCGATGTTCACGTCGCCGGGCGTCCAGGTGGCTACGGCGTCGGCCACCACGTCCACTTTCACACCGGTGCTGTGGCCGCTCACCACTTTGGTGCGCGACTCGGGCTTGCCCACGATGTACTTCTCGGCGGCCACCAGGAAGTCGCTGGCAGACATGAAGTTCACGGCTTCGGGGTCGTAGGTAGTTTCGTCGGGGTTCACTTTCAGGCCGTTATCAGCGCACCATTTCAGGGCAATGTTCTGGTCGCCATCGCGCAGGTAGCAGGCAATGGTTTTGCCGAGCGCCGCCTTAGGGTTATCAAGCCATTCTTTCGGGCCCATCAGCTTGTCTTCGCCGAAGGATTTGCCCACCGAGTACGGGATAATTTGCAGGCTGGTGCCGGCCTTTTCAAGCTGGCTCTGCACGGCCGAGAAGGCGGGTAGGCCATCGCCCATGATGCTCACAATCAGGCCCGGCGTTTCCGGGTTGGCTTGCAGGTCGAGGGCGTTTTTCACCAGGTCGGCCTGCATCTTCGATACGTCGTCCTGGCGGGTAATCTGCATGTCTATCTTATTGGCGGCCAGGGCCGAGCCCATTGTGGTGCGGGGGCCGCCGTTGGCGAGCATCCCGGCCATCTGGGAGTTCCAGGCCATCACTTCCCACACCACGGGCGTGCCGTTTTCGGCCGGGGCGGTGCCGGGCAGCGGGGCCAGCGGCACCACCAGGGTAGCGCGGTTGCCGCCGGCCGCCGGCAGCTCAATCGAGCTGAGCAGCACCGACTGCGTATCGGCCTTCTGAAAGATTTTATTGCTGGCAATCAGCTTATTGATGCCAAAGTACAGCAGCGCAAAAACGATGGCACCGAGTACGATTTTACCACGAGTTGTCATGAGTAGGGTGCGGGGCTTGTCTCCGCCCGTTGTAAGGGTTAGTAATCAAAAAGTCAAACTGCGCGGCCGGCTTACCTCACCCCCTGACCCCCTCTCCCGTAGAGAGGGGGCACCGGTCATGCGCTATCGTTTGTTTCGGTAGGTTCCCCCTCTCCACGGGAGAGGGGGTAGGGGGGTGAGGTGCGCGGTTACAGCAGCACGGCGCACAGCAGCAGCGCCAGGCAGCCACTAATCAAGCAGGCTAGAATAGGCATCATCGGAGCGTTTTTTAGTGGCCGCTACCGAGGTAGCAGCCGGGGTTTTATCGTTGGTTAACAAGGCGTTGAAGTCGCCTTTCTGGTAGCGGTCCAGCAGGCGCTGGCCCTTTTCGCTCATCACGCCGTTCTGGATGTCCATCTCCTTCACGAACTCCTGCGAGTAGCGCATAGCCTGCTTAATCTGGCCCAATTGCTGAGCCATGTCCTGGGCCACGCGGTCGGTGGCGAGGTCGAAGAAATACTTCTTATCAGGGTCGCCGCGCAGGATATTCATGGCGGCGCGCATGCCCGAGCTGGTACGTTTCACCAGCTCATATTCGTCTTTCAAAAGGCCGACTTTGAACTTGCTGCCGTCAATCTGGCGCAGGGCAGCTTTCAGAATCTGGCGCATCACCACACTCACGTTGGCCGTGGTGGTGGCCATTGGTTGCAGGCGCTGGTTGTAGTCCAGGATTTGGGCGGCGCGGCTGGCGTAGGCTTCGGCGGCGTCCTTTTCGTTTTGGCGGGTCGCCGAGTCGGCCAGGGCCAGATACTCCTGCATCTGGGCGTCGTTGGCGGCCAGCTTGCGCTTCACCAGCTCGTGCGCGCCCTCGATGTGGCCGATTTCGCCTTCCATCTGGCGGGCCTCCTTCTCGGTGTTCGAGATATAGTCCTCCATGATGCCAATGGGGTCGGTGTTGACGAAAATGCCCGCCAGCGTGCGCAAAATCCGCTGCCCGGCGTACCAGAGGCCAATCTGAATCCGCTTGTTCGTTGCCAGCAAAAACAGCAAGAACAGCACCCCCAGCCCGATGCCCAGCTTCACGCTGTTGAACACGATGTCCACGAGGTAGGGCACTATCTGGCCCCAGTAGTACACGCCGGCCCCGGCCCCGGCGGCCAGCACTACCCAGCCGGCCACCTTTTCGGGCTGCTGCCACTTGGGCAGGGTAGGGCTAAGGTCAGAAGAAAGCAAAGTTTTCATGGCTCAGAAAGGGGTTTAGTTACTTAGTTAATAATGATTTAGCGGCTTGCTGGTGCGCTTGCAACTCGGCCCCGGCGGCCGCGTTGGCCAGCTCGTAGGAGGCCAGCGCGGCCTGGGTTTTGGCGGTTTCCTGGTGCAGTTGCTGCTGGGTGTCAGTGAGTTGCTGGCTTTGCTCGGTGAGCTGCTGGGTGAGGCTGGCCACGGCGGCTTGCAGCCTGGTCTCCTGCTCGCGCAGCTGGGCCAGGGCGCTGGACTTGCCGGGTGGCCCGCTTTCGCCCATTTTTTCGCGGTGGCGGGCCAGCACCTGGGCGCGGTCGTCGGCTAGCTTTTGGGCCAGCGCATCGGCCGAGGTGAGGAGGGTAGGGAGGTCGGTGCCCGTCACAGCGGCGAAGGCGTTGAAGGCCGTCTGGTACAGCAGCGGGCCACTGAGGCCACTGGCTGCCAGGCTTTTCACCATCTTGACGAAGGCCCCAAAATCTTTGCCATCGCCGGCCAGCACCTGCGCAATGTGGTCGAGGTGGCGCTGCTCGGGCTGGGTGGTGCCGGGCGGCAGGCCGGCCAGCGGGGGGGTAGGGCTGGCCAGCGGCCCGGCCACGCGCGGGGCGGCCGCGGCCGCGGCTTCGCCGTCGGGCTCGACGAAGAAGTCTTTGGCGGCTTTCGCCAGGTTATCGAGAATAGCCATGTCGGAGCGGGCTGGTAGGTGAGGGATGCGTACCTAATGCCAAGACCAGTGCCGATTCAGGAAAAGCGAAAGCTGATTTTAGTTAAAAATCAATTAATCAGCATACTAAATAAAAAATCCCGCCCGGCGCGAGGCCGGTCGGGAAGCTGTTTTTTCCAAAATGGAAAGCCGTTTTTGCTAAAAGGGCAAACGGCGGGGCCACCTAGCCGGGGCCGAAGTGGTAGCGCAGACCCAACGCCATCGTGGCTTGCGTGCGGGAGTCATGGTTATTGTTGGTAACCGGAAGGTCAAACGTGAAGTCATACGCGGCCTCCAGCCGCGAAACCAGCCGGTAGTGCAGCCCAAAACCCAGGCTAAGCAACGGCTGCGTGTAGGTAGAAGGGCTTTCGTAAGGCGTGACGACCGGCGCTGCCTGGTCGTGGGTGGTCTGGGTGCCGGTGTTGCCATAGCGGGTGTATTCAAACTTGGCCCCGCCCAGCGCGTCGGCCTGAAAGCGGTGGGTAGGCTTGCGCGTCAGCCCGTAGCGGGCCAGCAGCGTGGCCGTGGTGCTGCGCTCCCGGTAGGTGCCGGCGAAATCTATGACGGCGCTCGGCGGCGACGGATAGTAGGAGCTATAAGAAGTGGAATAGGCGTAGTTGCTGCTATTGCCGCTGTAGGCCAGGCCCAGCTGCACCGCCAGGCGCGGCCGCACCTGGTAGCCCACCACGGCCTGCACCGGGATGCGCGCCTGGCCGTTGCCCCAGCTACTCAGATTCTGGTGGCTGCTACTATACACGTTCAGACCGCCGTAGAAGTGGGGCGACGTCGGCAGCTCAGCAGTTTGCGCGTGGCTGGCAAGCGGCAAGCCCAGCAACAGGCTGCCGGCTAGGCAAAGTAGAATTCTCATGGCAGGAGTACGTATAGAAGTGTTGCAAGTAAGTAGCCTTTAGGCGGCTAAGCGTTGCATAGCCAACAGAGAAAACCGGCGACTTCTTTACCGCAGGCCACCAAAGCGGTAGCGCAGGCCCAGGGCTCCGGCTAGGGTGGGCGGCGACTCCAACCGGGCCAGGCGGCTGTTGAGCGTTGCATCCAATACGGCTTCCAGGTGGCGGCCCAGGCCATAGCGGGCACTTACGCCGCCCGTAAGTAGCCACAGCGAGTAGGTGTAGCCCTGCTCATTGAAGCTAGTGGAAGTAGTGGTGCCGGCCTTGTCAGTAAACGTATGGGTGTACTGGTAAGCACTCGCGAAGCTATGCTGCTCTAGCGTAGCGCCTCCCAGCATATCCACCTGGAGACGATGCGCGGCCCGGCGAGTCAGCGTGTAGCGCGCCAGCAGCGAAAAGGAATGGCTGCGCGCCACTGATTGTCCGAAATAGTTGTCAATAGCCGTAAAGTCGGGCGTTATCTGGGTCTGCGACAGCCTCCCCCAGTCAGATGTATATTGGCTATAGGCTAAACTGGCCTGCACCGCCAGGCGCGGCCGCAGCTGGTAACCTAGCGTGGCCTGCACCGGCACCGACAAATCCGAGAAGGAATTGCCACTTACGTATTGATAATCACTGCTATAGAGCGCCAGTCCGCCGTAGTAGCGGTAAGCGGGCGGGGAAGGCTGCTGGGCTTGGCTAGCTAGCGGGGCGACCAACAGCGCCGCCAAGATGTAGTAAGATTGCTTCATGAAGTTTTGATGGACAAGGATGAGCAAACGTACTAAAAACTAGCTAACAAACAAGTATATAAACTAAAAATGGCTAGAAAATTAAGAAATCATTTTAAATATCCGGCCGGGCGCGGCGTAACAAATCGCGTTGGCCGCTGGCAGGTTGGTCAGCGGCTTAAGTGGATTACTGCGCCGCGCCCGGCCGCATATTTTCTTTAGAGCAGTTTCCAAGTCGGTGTACAGATTGACCGGTGCGGGCTGCCGGCTTTTCGCCGGCTGTCCGCTCTTCGTTCGCGCCGTTCGTTCTCGTGAAGAGCGGACAGCCGGCGAAAAGCCGGCAGCCCGCCCTGTACACCGACTTGGAAACTGCTCTAGTTGAAACCGACTTTTCAGACGTCCTTGAGAAAACCTGGTGGGCGCAGCGTGCCCGAACCGGCGACTTCTTTACCGCAGGCCACCAAAGCGGTAGCGCAGGCCCAGGGCCGTAGTGCCGGTCAGCACCGAGGAGCTAGAGTGGTGTTCGTAATTGAAGTCGTGATTGAGGGTGAAGCCGAGCATCGCCTCCAGGTGCCGGCCAAACCGGTAGCGGGCGCTAGCGCCCGCCGTTAATAAAAAGTTATTTTGCGCACCCGCCGAGGCATAGTTGGCAGTAGCGACAACCGCGTAGGTGCTGTCGCTATCGGTGCGCACTTGGGACGTGGCCTCACGCCGGTTTACCAGCGTGAGGCCGCCCAGCACGTCCACCTGGAAGCGATGCGTAGCTTGGCGCGTGAGCGTGTAGCGGGCCAGCAGGGTAGTGGAGGTGGTGCGGAGGGAAGAAGTGCCGTTATATTCGAAGTAGGCGGCGGGGCTGGCTGCCGCCGAGGAGCTGCTATAGTACTTGCCCAGACCGAAGAAGCTGGTGTTTGCGTTGCTATAAGCAATGCCGGCCTGCACCGCCAGCCGGGGCCGCAGCTGGTAGCCTACCGTGAGTTGCACCGGCACCGTAACCCCCCGGTAATAGGCCCCGCCAAGTGGCTGGTAATCGCTGGCGTACAAGTCCAGCCCCACGTAGTAGCGGGGGTAGGGACTGGCAGTTTGGGCCAGACCGAGCAGTGGCAAAATGGTCAATAAGCCACTGGGGGCTACCTGAAGCAAGCGCATAGGTTCTCAGAGGAAAAGAAACACAAGTATAAGTGCCGATTGACACGTTAGCCGTTGCAAGCCTGACCCAAAAAAATATCCCCTGAAAAACGCTTTCCTACCCCCACGCCCCCAGCAAACGCCGAATCAACACGATTTCGCCCACGTGGTACGCCGCGTGGTCGCCAATGAGCAGGGCCTCGCGGAAAATGCTCTGGCCGTCGCCGTGGGGTAGGGGGGCAAATAAATCGGTAGTGGGATTTTCCAGCAGGTCGATAAACTGCTGCTGGTCGTGGGCGATGGCGCGCAGCGCGGCCTGCCAGCCGGCCTCGTCCACGGCTAGCGCTTTGTCGGGCCAGTAAGCGGCGGGCCACTCGGGCGCTACATAGTGGGGGTTCACGCAAAACTCCAGAATGTCGGCCTGCGCGATGCGGATGTGCTCGACCAGCTGCCAGATGGTGTAGGGCACCTGCGGCACGGCCTGGTTGCGCAGCGGCGCGGGCAGGTCGGCCACGGCTTGGTCAAAGGTGGCGTGGGCATTGCCGCCGGCCAGCAGGGCGGTGAGCTCGGCCACGAGGGCTTGTCGGGTTGGGGCGTCCATGAGGGGGTAGGGAAAAGGGTGCGACTTTTCAACCGCCGGGCCGGCAAACAGTTGCTAGACGCCAGCACCCAGCAGCCCCAGCCGGGTGGCAAACACGCGCCCGATTTGCAGCGCCTGCTGCTTGGCCAGCGTGGCCGTGGGGCCGGCAAAGTGCGCATCCACGGTTTCGTGAAACAGCGCCAGCCAGCGCTCGAAGTGGGCCAGGCCGATGGGCAGCGGAAAATGCTTGCGCATCGGAAAGCCCTGGTAGCGGCTGGTGCCCAGCAAGATGCCGCTCCAAAAATCGTAGAGCTGCGGCAGGTGGTGGCCCAAATCGACGTGCGCGAAGTCGATGAACACGGCGGCCAGCAGCGGGTCGGCCAGGGCGCGCGCGTAGAACTGGTCCACCAGCAGCTGTATGTCGGCTTCGGTCGTGATGTCGGGCATGGGGGGTAGGAACGCGAACTTTGTGGTTCGCGTCTCCGAACGACTCGGATGGCGCGGGGACGCGAACTACAAAGTTCGCGCTACGGAGCACAATGAACGACCCCGAAATCCGCGCCCGGCTCTACCCCTTATTACTAGGCGGGGTCCACATCGACGAGCTGCCCACCGGCAGCACCCGCGCCGACGTGGTGCACATCACCGAGCACTTCATGCACGGCTACGAGGTGAAGGGCGACGGCGACACCCTGCAACGGGTGGAAAACCAATTGCGCTGCTACGCCGAAGTCTATGATTTCGTCACGTTCGTAGTCACCGAAAAGCACCTGGCCAAGCTGCTGCCGCGCCTGCCCGCCTGGGTCGGCGTGCTGGTGGCCGCGCCCGACGGCCCCGCCCTGCGCTGCCACCGCGAAGCCGGCTACAACGCCACCGTGCAGGCCGCCCCGCTGGCCGGGCTGCTGTGGGTGGAAGAAATCAAGCAGTTCCTGTTGGCGCGGGGCCTGGCCGGGGCCAGCACCCTGCGCCAGCGCGAGGTGGCGCAATATCTGCGCACGGCCCACACGGTGCCGCTCTCGGCGCTGGCCCAGTACGTGCGCGAGCGCCTCATGGCCCGGCTGCCCGAGCGCCTGCTGCTGCGCGAGGCCCGCCAGGCCGAGCGCGCCCGGCTGGCCGGCCTGCGCCAGCGGCGGCTGGCCCGGCGGCAGGGGTAGGGCCAGGTTGCAACCGCCAGCCTGGGGAATGGCAGCCGGGGCCGGCCGGCCAAAAAACAGCCCTTTGGGTAAGTCCTGTGTTTTTACCAATCTTGATGAAATCGAAGCCTTGAAAACGGCTGTTTTTAGCTCTCCGGCTCCATCGGGCCCATCCAAAACAACTGTTTCCAAAGCTCCGGCTCCATCGGGAACAGCAAAAACAGTTGTTTTTAGCACTCCAGTCGCGCCGGGCCTACCCAAAACAGCTGTTTTCAAGGCTCCGACCGGGGCCGGAGTCTTAAAAACAGCTGTTTTTGCCAGGTGGGTTGCGGCTGGTCTTGAAAAAAGACTAGTTGCCGGCCTTAAAGCAGTTTTCAAGTTAGTGTGCATCTTGGACGGGGCGGGCTGCCGGGGTTGAGCCGGCTGTCCGCTCGTCGTTCGCGCCGTTTGTTCTGCCGAAGAGCGGACAGCCGGCTCAACCCCGGCAGCCCGCCCCGTCCACTAACTCCGAAACTGCTCTAAGCGGCCACGCCGTCCGCCGGGTGCGGCTGGGGCAGGGCGGCCAGGTTGCCATCGGTGGCGGTGCCGGTCGAGTTGGGGAAGGGGAAGTAGGCGTAGGCCATTTCGGGCTGCGTATAGTGCTGGTGCAGCAGGCCGGCGTAGGCCCGATACAGGCCCTCACACACGGTTTGCTCCTCGGCATCTACGGCGGCCGAGCCCCCGCGCTTGTCGGCGGCGGCCGTGACGCGGCCGGTCAGCGCCGCTTCCAGCGCCTGGTATTGGCGGGCGGCCTCGGCGGCCGTCACGCCCGTTTGCTTGCCGTAGGGGCCGCTTATTTTGTCGAGGTAGTACTTAGCCCGGCTCAGCACGTTGGTCTGGTCGGCCTGGTAGAGCGCCCCCATTCCGCCCGGAAAAATGTCAATCCGCTCGGCCTGCCGCTGGTCAGGAAAGGCGGGGAATACGTGGGTCGTATTCGTCAGCCTGGCCCATTGCAGGAAGGCGCGAACGGCGTTTTGCAGCGTGGCCACGCTGGCCGACTTGCCCCCCACGCCGCGCTGGGTGTGGGCCGCCCGCAACGCAGCCACTTGCGGCAGCAGGCTGGCCAGGTCGTCGGCGTTCGCGCCAGCATCGCGTTGCAGGTTGGCCAGGGCCGCCTCGGCAAAGGCCAGAAACTCATCATCGCTGAGCGAGGCGCACAGCGGCACGAAGAAGTTGGTGAAATACATTTTGTTGGTCATGGCAGGCGGGGTAGGTGAATGTAGATAAGATGAATAATCTTCGCAAGTACGGCCCTAAACCCGTAAGCGCGCCGCCGGCCGTCCCCCGTCTGCCCGCTGCCCCGGCCCGCAGCGCGCCCCCCCAGCTGGCCGCCGCGCTAAGGCAGGCGCGGGCTTACCTTGCGCCAACATCTGCCTACCCCCCTCTTTTTAGTTAAGCTGCCATGCCTACCCCCCTTGCCGCGCTGCCCCGCTTACCCAAGTCGCCCACCGGCATCGAGGGCCTCGACGAGATAACCGAGGGCGGCCTGCCGCTGGGCCGCCCCACCCTCATTTGCGGCAGCGCGGGCTGCGGCAAAACCCTGCTGGCCATCGAGTTTCTGGTGCGCGGCGTGGAGCTGTATAATGAGCCGGGCGTGCTGATGACCTTCGAGGAAACCGCCGACGAGCTGGCCGCCAACGTGGCTTCGCTGGGCTTCGACCTGCGCCAAATGCAGGCCGACAAGCTCCTGCGCCTCGACCATGTGCATGTGGACCGCTCCGAAATGGAAGAGTCGGGCGAGTACGACCTCGACGGGCTTTTTATTCGCCTGGGCCACGCCATCGATTCCATCGGGGCCAAGCGCGTGGTGTTGGATACGATTGAGGCGCTGTTTTCGGGCTTCAGCAACCAGGCCGTGCTGCGCTCCGAAATCCGCCGGCTGTTTCGCTGGCTCAAGGACAAGGGCGTGACGACCATCATCACGGCCGAGCGCGGCGAGGGCACGCTGACCCGGCAAGGTTTGGAAGAATACGTGTCGGACTGCGTGATTTTGCTCGATAACCGGGTGATTGACCAGATTACGACCCGGCGGCTGCGCATCGTGAAGTACCGCGGCAGCACCCACGGCACCAACGAATACCCCTACCTCATCAGCGAGGACGGCATCTCGGTGCTGCCCGTGACGTCGCTGCGGCTGGAACATAGCGTTTCCGACGAGATTGTCTCGACCGGCGTGCCGGGCCTCGATGCCATGTTTGCGCAAGGCGGCTGGTACCGGGGCAGCAGCGCGCTGCTCACGGGCACGGCCGGCACCGCCAAAACCACGCTCGCCGCCGCCTTCGCCGCCGAAACCTGCCGCCGCGGCGAGCGCTGCCTGTATTTCACTTTTGAAGAATCGCCGGCCCAGCTCATCCGCAACATGCGGACCGTGGGGCTCGATTTGCAGCCCTACCTCGACCAGGATTTGCTGCGCATCGAAGCCTCGCGGCCCTCGCTCAACGGCCTGGAGCGCCACCTCGTGACGCTGCACCGCGACGTGCGCGAGTTCCGGCCCCAGGCCGTCGTCATCGACCCCATCAGCAACCTTATCTCGGTGGGCAGCATCAGCGAAGTGCGCAGTATGCTCACCCGGATGGTTGATTTTTTGAAAATCAACAACATCACAGCCCTGTTTACGGCCCTCATCAACGGGCGGCACGGGCAATTGGAATTGACCGAGGAAGGCGTGTCGTCGCTGGTCGATACCTGGGTGTCGGTGCGCGACCTGGAGGGGGTAGGCGAGCGCAACCGGGGCCTGAGCATCCTCAAGGCGCGCGGCATGGCGCACTCCAACCAGGTGCGCGAATTCGTGATAACCAACCACGGCGTGGACTTGCTGGACGTGGTAATCGGGCCGGAAGGCATCATTACCGGGGCCGGCCGCCTCACGCAGCGCATTCAGGAAGAAGCCCAGTTGGCCGTGCGTCAGCACGAAGCCGAGCGCCGCGACCGCGAGCTGGAGCGCCGCCGCCGGGTGCTGGAAGCCACCATCGCCAACTTGCGCACGGAATTTGAGTCGGTGGAAGAAGAGCTGCGCCACCTCAGCCAGCAAGAGCACGCCCGCGACACCGCCCAGCGCGAAGGCCACGCCGCCCTGGCCGCCGGCGGCGCATCCGCCGATTATTTCCCTACCCCCCCCAACGCCCGGCCCTGAGCGCCGTATGCCCGCTAGCTATGATAGATGTTGATGATGTGAGGGAAGAACCGCTGGAAGCCGCCGCCCTACCCCCCGGCGAAACCTGGGAGCTGCGCCTGTACGTGGCCGGCCACACGGCCAAGTCTATCGCGGCGCTGGCCAACCTGCGCCGCTACTGCGAGCAGCACGTGCCCGGCCGCTACCGCCTGGAAATTATTGACTTGCTGCAAAACCCGCAGCTGGCCGAGGGCGACCAGATTCTGGCCATCCCGACGGTGGTGCGCAAGATGCCCGAGCCCATTCGCCGGGTTATCGGCGACCTTTCGAACGAGGAGCGCGTCATCGTGGGGCTCGACCTGCGGCTTTCCGTTTAGCCCGTGCTGCCCCTCCCTACCCCCCCCGCCCCGGACGAGCCGCTCGCCTACGAGCTGGTGCTCTACGTGGCGGGGGCCACCCCCAACTCAACGCGGGCCGTGCGCAACATCAAGGCCATTTGTGAAGAATATTTGCCCGGCCGCTACGCGCTGCGCATTCTGGATATTTACCAGCAACCCGAGCTGGCGCAGCAGGCCCAGCTGGTGGCCTTGCCCACGCTGGTGCGCCTGCGGCCGCTGCCGCAGCGCCGCCTGGTGGGCGACCTCTCGAACCGCCCGGTGGTGTTGAGCGTTCTAGGTCTGAACCAACTACCGCCCCCCGCCCCTGCCCCATGATGCCCACCGCCGCCGACCTGGCTCGGGAAAATGAAGAGCTGCGCGAGCAGCTGCGCGAAGCCGAAGAGCTAATTATGGCTGTGCGCACGGGGGCCGTGGATGCGCTGGCCATTCAGGGCGCGGAGGGGCCGCGCATCTTCACCCTCGAAAGCGCCGACCACGGCTACCGCACCCTGGTGGAGCAGATGAGCGAAGGCGCGGTGCTGCTGGGGGCTGCCGGCGAAGTGCTCTACGCCAACGCCGCCCTGGCCGCCGCCCTGGGCTGCCCGCCCGATGAGCTGCTGGGCCACCCGTTCACCGAGTTCGTGCCGGCCGGCTACCTGGCCTACTGGACCGAGCTGTGGCAGCAGGGCTGGGCCAGCCAGGCGCGCGGCGAAATGCCCCTGCAACACTGCCGCACCGGGGCCCTGCGCCCTTTTTCGGTGTCTATGAACGTGCTCACGCTCAGCGGCGCGCCCACGCTGGCCGTGCTGCTGGCCGACGTGTCGGCGCGCCAGGAGATTTTTTCCATCCGCTCGATGGTGGCCCGCCAAAACAAGCTGCTTGACCGCAAGAACGAGGAATTGGTGCGCCAGCAGGCCGCCCGCCAGGCCGTGGAGCGCGCCGCCGCCGAGGTGAGCCGGGTGCTGGAAGGCATTCCGCAGATTGCCTGGACCGCCGACGTGGCCGGCGAAACCACTTACCTCAACCACCGCTGGTTCGACTATGTGGGCGAGGAAGCCGTGACGCCCGAGCAGATAGCCAGCCGCATTCACCCCGACGACCTGGCCCCCAGCTTCCGCACCTGGGAGCATGCGCTGGCCACCCAGCAGCCCCTGGAGCTGGAATGCCGCATCCTGAACCAGGCCGGCGACTACCGCTGGATGCTGGGCCGCGCCCTGCCCTCGCGCAACGAGCAGGGCGAGGTGGTGCAGTGGATTGGCACCTATACTGATATTCACGAAAACAAGCTGGCTCAGGAGCGCGTGATTCAGGCCCAGCGCCTGCTGCGCGACAACAACGAGGAGCTGACCCGCGTCAACGTGGACCTGGACAGCTTCATCTATTCCGCCTCGCACGACCTCAAGGGGCCGATTACCAACATCGAAGGCTTGCTGCAAGCCCTCGTCGATGAGCTGCCCATCGAGGCCCGCCAGCGGCCGCCGGTTTATACTATTCTGGGAATGCTGACTACCTCGGTCGAGCGCTTTCAGCACACCATCGAGCAGCTCAGCGACGTGGCCCGGCTCCAGCGCGACCATGCCCTACCCCCCGCCCCGGTGCCGCTGGCCCCCGTGGTGCAGGGCGTGGTGCTCGACCTGGCCCCGCTGGTGCACGCGGCCGGCGCGCAGCTAGAGCTGGATTTGGCCGAGGGGGTAGGGGCGCGCTTCCTGGAAAAAAACCTGCGCAGCGTGGTCTATAACCTGCTCAGCAACGCCCTCAAGTACCGCGCTCCCGCGCGCCCGGCCCACATCCGGCTGCGCGCCTACCCCGACGGCCCCCACCTGCGCCTGAGCGTGCAGGACAACGGCCTCGGCATTGACGCCCCCGGTCAGCGCCGGCTGTTCGGCCTCTTCGAGCGCCTGCACACCCACGTGGAGGGCAGCGGCGTGGGCCTGTTCATGGTCAAAAAAATGGTAGAAAACGCTGGCGGCCGCATCCTGGTGGAGAGTGAAGAAGGCACCGGCTCCACGTTCACGGTGCTGCTGCCGCGGTAACGAACCAAGATGCTGCGCAAGATTATTCACCTCGACATGGATGCCTTTTATGCCTCCGTGGAGCAGCGCGACGACCCGGCCCTGCGCGGGCGGCCGGTGGCCGTGGGCGGCACCCGCGCCCGCGGCGTAGTGATGGCCGCCAGCTACGAGGCCCGGCAATTTGGGGTGCGCTCGGCCATGCCGGCCGCCACGGCGGCGCGCCTCTGCCCCGAGCTGCGGTTCGTGCCGCCGCGCTTTGACGTGTATAAAGAGGTATCAGGTCAGATTCGGGAAATCATGGCCGAATACACGCCGCTTATCGAGCCCGTGGCCCTCGATGAAGCTTACCTCGACGTGACCCACAACCTGGCCGGCCTACCCCTCGCCAGCGAGGTAGCCCGCCAAATCAGGGCTAAGATTTTAGAACGCACCCAGCTCACGGCTTCGGCGGGCATTTCCTACAATAAATTTCTGGCCAAGCTGGCCTCCGACCGCCGCAAACCCAACGGGCAGTACGTGATTCCGCCCGAGCGCGGGCCGGCGTTCGTGGCCGGGCTGGGGGTAGGCGAGTTTCACGGCATCGGGCCGGCTACGCAGGCGCGGCTGCACGCGCTGGGCATCTTCACCGGAGCCGACCTGCGCGCCCAGCCCGAGGCGCTGCTGCGCCGGCACTTCGGCAAGGCGGGCGGCTTCTACTACGCCATCGCCCGCGCCGAGGACCTGCGCCCCGTGCGCCCCGACCGCCCCCGCAAGTCGGTGGGGGCCGAAATGACTTTTGCCCAGGACCTGCACGAATTGCCCGACCTGCTGGCCGCCTTGCTGCCCGTGGCCGCCAAGGTCTGGGCCTACTGCCAGCGCACCGGCCAGTCGGGCCGCTGCATCACGCTAAAAGTAAAATACGCTGATTTCCAGCAACTAACCCGCAGCCGCACCCTGCCCGCCGCCGTGCCCGACGAAGCCGCCCTGCTGCGCCTGGGCCAGGATTTGCTGACGGTGTTGCTACCCCTGCCGCAGGGCGTGCGGCTGCTGGGCCTCTCCTTGTCCGCCCTCGATGAGCCCGACGCGACCACCGGGCAGCTGGCGCTTTTTTAGGGGGTAGGGGTGAGTAGGGAGTAGTGCCAATTGAAAAAGCGTCGCCGAACCAACTTGCGCTCACGCCACTGGTTTCAGCAGTGTCAGAATCAACTACTAATCACTGACCCCTACTCCCTAAAAAATGTCTGCCATCCAAGAAATCGAACAGCTCGAACGGAAGCGCTTCGCGGCGCAGGTTGCCAAAGACCTGCCGACGCTCGAAACCATCTTTGCCGACGACCTCATTTACACCCACTCCAACGGCCATCAGGATGGCAAGGCGAGCTACCTGGCCTCCATCGCCAGCGGCCAGAGCCGCTACGATAAGGTTGATATCGAGGCCATAACGGTGCGGCCCTACAACGACGACCACACGGCCATCGTCAACGCCCTCATCCAGATTGACCTTGGCCCCGGTGCCGACGGCCAGCCCAGCTTCACGCGCATCAAGTACGTGGTGGTGTATATCAAGGACGCCGCAAAAGGTTGGCAGCTAGTGCTCTGGCACGCCCAGAAGCAGCAGTAACGCGAACTTTCCAGTTCGTGCGCGAGCGTCAGCTAGCAGGCGGGGCCGCGCGGCGCGCACGACGATGCTCGCTGGCGCTCGCGCACGAACTGGAAAGTTTGCGCTACTGCACCGGCAGCGTCAGCTTGGAGGCATGGCCGGGCTCGTGGTAAATCCGGATGGTAGCCTTCTGAAAATCAGCCGCATTAGCAGTCGAGATGTTGATGAACTGCTGCGGATTGCGGTCCACCAGCGGAAACCAGCTGCTTTGCACCTGCACCAGCAGGCGGTGGCCTTTTTTGAAGGTGTGCAGCACGTCGTTCAGCTCGTATTTCACCTCGGTGGGCACGTTGGGCTGGAACGGTTCGGGCTGCGTGAAGCTGTTGCGGAACCGGCCGCGTAGCACGTCGGCGCGTACCAGGCGCTGGGTGCCGGGTAGGGTGGTATTTTGCGCCCCCGGCGCGGGGTCGGCTGCATCGTCGGGCAGCACGTCGATGAGCTTCACCACGAAGTCGGCATCGGTGCCGGAGGTGCTCACCCACAGGTCCACGGCCAGCGGGCCGGCCACGGTCAGGTCGGCGGGCAGGGGTAGGGTTTGGAAGGTGAGCACGTCGGGCCGCTCGGCCGCAAAGCGCTGGTCGGCAATCATATACTCGTTGCTGCGGCTGCTCAGGATGCCGGGCGCGTAGGGCACCGGGTGGGCCGGGTCGCTGAGGTATTCGGAGAAGGCGGGGGCGGGTGGAGGTGGTAATGTTTGTGGCGTGTGCGTAATAGTCGGTCCTGCTACCATGCTTTGAATAGCCTCTCCTACTTTATTTTCATAAGCAACCAATCCCCCGCCCGGCTGAAAATAAAACGGCCGTGCCTGCGCCGCCTTCGGCGGCCAGGCGGAGTAGGTTTTCCACTCATTCGTACCGGTATTGAACACCGTGGCTTCGGCCGCGTCGAAGTGGCCTTTGTCTTTCAGGTAGAAGTTGAAAAACGGCGTTTCCAGGGTGCGGCGGTAGTATTCGGCGGTGTTTTGGCCAAAATTCAGGGGGCCGAATTTGCTCCAGTCGGCGCGGCTCCAGGCCCCGTGGGTCCAGGGGCCCATCACGAGGCGGTTGGTGGCGGCGGGGTTCTGCTTTTCGATGGCCTGGTAGGTGTGCAGCGCCCCGAACAGGTCCTCGGCATCGTACCAGCCGCCGACGACCAGCACGGCCGGCCGCACGCCGGTTAGGCTCGGGCGGCTGTTGCGCGCCTGCCAATAGGCATCGTAGGTGTCGTGGGCCAGGTACTCGTTCCAGATGCGGGCCCGGCCGTTGAAATACTGGCTTTGGTTGGCATTTTTAATGGGGCCCAAATCCAGAAAAAACTGGTAGGCATCGGCGATTTTTAAGGGAAACAATTCCTCGTACTTGGCCAGCGGCTGGGGCCGGGGCACATCGAAAGAATTCGTGAAATCAAAGTTATCCAGCAAAAAAAATGCCCCGCCGTGCCGGGCATCGTCGCCGATAAACTCGTCCGTCACCGGGGCCTGCGGCGACACGGCCTTGAGCGCCGGGTGGGCGTTGGGCAGGCTGGCCGAGGCGTAGAAGCCGGGGTAGGAAATTCCCATGACGCCCACGCGGCCGTTGTTGTAGGGCACGTGTTTCAGCAGCCACTCGATGGTGTCGTAGGTATCGGTGCTTTCGTCGTGAGCGGCGTTTTTGCCTTTGCCCTTGCTGGGCTTGCCGCGGCCGGCGGGGGGTAGGGCGGGGGTCATTTCCTCAAACTGACCTTCGCTGAGGTAGCGCCCGCGCACGTCCTGGTACACGAAAATATATTTTTCCTGGCTCAGCTCGCGGCTGGGGCCGGGGCCGCGGGTGGGGTAGGCATCCGCGCCGCGCGGGCCGGCCGAGTAGGGCGTCCGCTCCATCAGGAAGGGGTAGGGGTTGGCCCGGCTCGCATCGCGCGGCACGTACAGAATGGTGGCCAGCCGGGTGCCGTCGCGCATCGGAATGAGCTGCTCCAGCTTGCGGTAGTTTTGGCGCACGAAGAGCGAGTCCTCGGCGCGGGTGGGGGTAGGGGCGGTTTGGGCGGCGGCGGGCCGGGCGAGGGCGGCAGCCAGCAGGGCGCTGAGCAGGACGGAGCGAAACATAGTCGCGCAAAGTAGGTATGAGGGGGTGATTCTCACGGCGGAGTTGCGCTACACTCGTATGTCATTGCGAGCAAAGCGAAGCAATCGCACCCGCACGACACCCCCGCCGTTTGTTCGGCCATCGTTCCGGTGTGATTGCTTCGCTTTGCTCGCAATGACGAACTAGCTCCATTACCCCCTTACCAACAATGACCTACCAACCCAACCCCGCCCGCTACGAGGCGATGGAATACCGCCGCTGCGGAAATAGCGGCCTCCAATTGCCGGCCGTGTCGCTGGGCCTGTGGCATAATTTCGGCGAAGTGGACGCGCTGGCCAACTGCCGGGAAATCCTGCGCACGGCCTTCGACGCGGGCATCACGCACTTCGATTTGGCCAACAACTACGGCCCGCCGCCCGGCGCGGCCGAAAGCACGCTTGGGCAACTATTGAAGACTGATTTTAGGGCCTACCGCGACGAGCTGGTTATCTCCACCAAGGCCGGCTGGGGCATGTGGCCCGGCCCCTACGGCGACCTGGGCTCGCGCAAGTATTTGATGGCCAGCCTCGACCAGAGCCTGCGCCGCATGGGCCTCGACTACGTGGACATCTACTACCACCACCGGCCCGACCCCGCCACGCCGCTCGAAGAAAGCATGGGCGCGCTCGACGCGCTGGTGCGTCAGGGCAAGGCCCTGTACGTGGGTATTTCCAGCTACTCGCCCGACGAGACGCGCCGCGCCTGCGCCATTTTGCGGGAATTAGGCACGCCCTGCCTCATTCATCAGCCCAAGTACTCGATGCTGGTGCGCGACGCGGAAAACGGTCTGCTCGACGTGCTGGCCGAAGAAGGGGTAGGCTGCATTCCGTTCTCGCCCCTGGCCCAGGGACTATTGACCGACAAGTACTTACAAGGCGTGCCCGATGATTCGCGCGTGGGTCGCCACCTCGGCAACGGGGCCATCGAAGCCGATGCTTTAACTCCCGAAAACCTGGAAAAAGCCCGCCAACTCAACGACCTGGCGAAGCAGCGCGGCCAAACCCTGGCGCAACTCGCCCTGGCCTGGATACTCAAGGACCCGCGCATTACGTCCGTGCTCATCGGCGCCAGCAAGCCGAGCCAGGTAACTGATGCGGTGGGCAGCTTGAAGAAGTTGAATTTCAGCGCTGAGGAACTGGCGCGGGTGGAGGAGATTTTGAAATGACAGCACTTACGCAAAAGGTAGTTTGTCATGGCTGCGCGTTGTCTGCCACGACAAACTACCCTTTGCGTAAGTTTTAATCCGGATACTTAGCAAATTTTAGTACTAAAGTAGTCGCATGAAGATAAGTTGACATTGGCTTATCTACAACGTCCTGCTGGTTACACAAAAGCTAGCAGTTGAGGGCTTCTTTAACAGCCTCGTCAAAGGCTGATAAGCAGTTTCTTAGTTGGCTCGGTTGCGTTCTTCCTGCCCGGCCCCTTCGCGCTGGCTCTTGCGGGCTAGGCCAGTGTTGCCGAGCTTGTAGGTGAAGGCGAAGCGTAGCAGCCGGGTGTCGTTGCGGCGGTAGAAACCGAAGTCCTGGCTGGCGTAGTGTACGTCGGCCGCGCCGCGCTCGGTGTAGAGCACATCGGCCAGGCTGAGGCTAAGAATCGCCTTGTTATCCAGCAGCTTGAGGGTAGCTCCGGCGTTGAGAGCGTAATACGATAAGGAGCGGTAGAAACCCTGAATAGTGGGCGAATTGTAATAGCCCGTTAGCTGCGCCGTGAGGTGGGGCGTGATAGTAAAGGAATTGGTGACGTTCAGGTTATATACAAAAAGGCGGCTGCGCTGCGGCTCGGCGGCGTAGGTCGAGTGGAAAGCTTGCTCATATATAGTCAGGTTGTTGTCCACTTTCCAGCGCTTGCCGAGGGCGAACGGAGCGATGACCGTGACGCCGTAGTTGGAGGAGGAGCCCAGGTTGCCGAAGGTGTAGGTGGTTTCGCGGGTGGCCAGGTTTTGCAGCGGGTATTCGGAGGCAAACTGGCGGGTGTAGTTGAAGAACGGGGCCACGCTCAGCTCGTGGGCGAAAACGTTGGTCCACTCCACGGCATCGGTGAAGGAGGGTAGCAAAAACGGATTGCCTTGGTTGGAAAAGTACTAACTTTGGTAGCTCAAAAACGGGTTAAGCGAACTGTAAGCGGGCCGCTCGATGCGGCGCGAGTAGCTGAGGTTGAGCTGGTAGGCCGGCGAGAACTTGTACTGCGCATAGACCGTCGGGAATAGCTGGAAGTAGTTGTTGCGGTGGCTGGTCTGGGTGGTGCGCGAGGTGCCCAGCGTGTGCGTGTACTCGGCCCGCAGCCCCACCTGGGCCGAGAATTTCGCCCAGTCGCGGCTGGCCGAGGCGTAGGCAGCGGCGTGTTTTCCTGGTACTCAAACTGGTTGGTGCGCTGGGCATCCGTCACCCAGTCGCTGCCCTGCTGGCGCTGAAACCGGAAGTCGTTGCGGGCATCCACCCGGCTGTACTTAGCCCCGGTTTCCAGCTTGAAGTGGGGGTAGGGCAGCGTTACATCGGCCTTGAGCGAGTGGATGACCGTGCCGCCCGCCAGCTGGCTGCGCAACTGCTGCGGCCCGCCCACTGGCTGGGCGCGGGCCTCGTCCACGGTCTGGTTGGCGAAATCCTGCTGCTGGTCGGTGCCGAAGCGGGCGTAGTTGGCATCCACCGACACGGTTTTGCCCACCGAGTCGAGCCGCACGGTGTAGTAGCCATCCACCGAATAATTGTAGGAGGCATTGCCCAAGTGGCTCTGGGTCTGCACGGTGGTGTCGGTGGGCTGCGCGCCGCTGAAGGTGCGGGCGGTGCCCGTGCCCTCGGCGGGGTTGTTGAGTATATAGAGGTTGGCCACCAGGCCCGCGCTGGATTTGGGGCCGGTTTTCACGTCCAGCTGGGCCTTGGCATCGTGGTAGCGGGCGGTACGCAGCTGGTGGCTTGTGGCTCGCAGTTCGCTGGGTAGCGCCTGGCCCGGCGCACGTTGGGTAGCGTATTGGGTAATGTCCTCAAACGAGCGGGTGCGGCCCAGGAAGTAGCTGCCGTTCAAGTCAATAGCTTTGCGTTTGATGCCCACCACCGCCCCGCCGCTGTAGCGGGAATAGTGGCCCTGCGCCCCGCGCAGCGTCAGGTCGGTGTTCCAGCCCGGCTGCTGCCGCTGCCGGGTGCGGATGTTGAGGATGCCCGCGTTGCCCTCGGCATCGTATTTGGCCGGGGGCGTGGTGATGACTTCTAGCGTCTGAATGCTTTCGGCGGGCATGTTGCGCAGCATATTGGCCAGCGCGTCCGGGCTGAGGCGCACCGGCCGGTCGTCGATGAGCACCAGCACGCCGCTTTTGCCCTGCATCCCGATGGCATCGGTGGCCGAAATCGTGACGCCCGGCGTGCTCTTAATCACGTCGTAGGCGCTGCCGCCGGCCGCGGCCGGTAGCTGGTCCACGTTGACTACCAAGCGGTCTATCTGACGCTCAATTACCGGCTTGCGGCCCGTTACCTGCACTTCGCCCAGCGCCTGCGCGGCGGGGGCCAGCACCAGCGCCGGCAGTGCCAGGGCCGGGCCGCCCGCCACCCGCACCACGGCCGAGCGGCCGTCGCGGTAGCCCAGCTGCTGCGCCCGCACCCGGTAGCGGCCCGGCAGCACGTTGGCCAGTGTAAACTGGCCCTCCGCATCGCTCAGCGTCGCTTTAACTAGCACTGAGTCAGCGGCCCGCAGCAGCAGCACATTGGCGTATTCGAGGGGCTTGCCATCGAGGCTTTGCAGGCGGCCGGTGAGGCCGCCAGTACGCACCGTGTCGGCCGGGTTAGCTTGCCG
This sequence comes from Hymenobacter psoromatis, assembly GCA_001596155.1. Lineage (NCBI taxonomy): Bacteria > Pseudomonadati > Bacteroidota > Cytophagia > Cytophagales > Hymenobacteraceae > Hymenobacter > Hymenobacter psoromatis. The sequence continues at coordinate 4,843,051 of CP014771.1, forward strand.
GGGCGAATTGACGGACCTTAGTGCCGGACTGGATTTAGCTAAAGCTGAGAAAATTAAGCCCGGCAACAACCCCAAAAAAATTGACACAACGAGGCGCATCGCGCCCAGGCGGCGGGAGGAAAAGAAAGCCATAAAACAAGCGAAATGGAAGCGAAAAGAAGCGGCGCGGTTGGGTTGCTCAGGGCACGCCGGGGCCAGCCAGCGCACGAACGGTCACTGGTAAGGGGAGGGTAGGGAGCCGGAAGTGAGTCGCTGTGACTAGGGCAGGCTCATAGTCATCGTGGTGGTGCAGCCCGCCGAGCTTGGGAAGAGCAGCAGGGGCCTATACACTGCCAGGCGGCCGGCCGGCTGCAGCTGGCCGTTGAAAAGCAGAACCCCATCCTTGGTCAGGGTCACCTGAAAATACCGGGCATTGGGTGGTATCAGGTCGTCTTGCCGCAGTTGGCGCAGCAGGGCGGCGCATTCGGGGGCCGGCTTGGTGGCCGAAAAATCCACCTGGTACGTCACCTCATTGCGGGTTCGATACGTGGTGGTTGCCGTCATGAGGTGGCCCGTTGCGGCCTCATACAGCCGTTGGTAGCGGGGCAGCAGCGCGGCCGGCTGCGGCTGGCTATTAACCAGCAACTGCTTGCTGGTTAATTCTATGTCATACGCATCGGTGGTGGGGAGCAGGCCATCGGCCAATAGCTGCTTTTGTATCATCAGTTGCAGGGCATCGTCCGACGCGGCCAGGGCCGGGCGGGCGGTGCGGGAAGCATTGAGGTGCGCGTACTTGGTGGTGGTGGCGGTGCGGGTGCGCGTGAGGTGGGGGCGGCGGGCGGCCTGGGCGCTGTGCAGCAGCCCGCCCAGCCCCAGGCTGAGCACCAGCAGCGCCAGCGTGGCCGGCCACAGGCCCGACGTAGCGGCGGGCCGCCCGTAGGCCAGGCGGCGCACCCGGCCCAGCAGCGAGCCGCGCGGCCCGCCGGCCGCCAGCGTGAGGCGGGGTAAGGGAGCCGCCCCGGCCGTTAGCGCGGCCAGCGCGGCCAGCGCGCGGGCCAGCTGGCGCGGGTTGCCGCCGAGCTGCGCGGCCAGGTCGTCGCAGCAGTTTTCACGCTCGGCGTGCAGCACGGCGGCCAGAAACCAGACCGCCGGATGGTAGAAAAATACCGTTTCGGCCAGCGTTTGTAGGAAGTTGAACAGGTAGTCGCGGCGCAGAATATGGGCCAGCTCGTGGGCCAGTATCATCTCCAGCTCGGCCGGGCGCAGGCCGCTCGCCACGCTCAGCGGCAGCAGAATAACGGGCGTGAAGTAGCCGATAACCAGCGGCGAGGGCACTAGCGCCGAGGCCCGCAGGGCCACCGGCCGGGCCAGCCCGGCGCGGGCCACCAGCCGCGCCAGGGCCTGCTGCCAGGCCTCGGGCACCGGGCTCACCCGGTGGCGCAGCCGCTGCACGTAGCTGAGGGCCAGCAACAAACGTCCCAGCATCAAGGTAAAGTCCAGCAGCCACAGTCCTACCCCCACCGCCAAGTGTTGCTCCAGATAAGTCAGCCCGCTGCGCCAGCCGGGCAGCGCGTGGGCCGCCGCCTGCTGCCGAAGCTTCAGCGCCGCGTAAGTTGGCTGCGACACGAAGTGCGCCGCGGTCGAAGCTGCCGGGGCCGGCGCTTGCTGGTAATAGTGAGCAAACGTGACGGCTGCCAGCCCCACCAGCGTGGCCAGCGCCACGGCAACCAGGCGGTAGCGCACCAGGGCCGCCTGCCCCCGCAGCAGCCCCCGCAGCAGGGCTACCCCCAGCCCCAGCCCGGTGCCCTGCCACAGCGAATGCAGCAGCGTGAAGCCCAGGGCCCGCAACAGGGCCGGGGCCAACAGGTGGTCAAGCGTGGGCATCGGCGTCGGCGGCTAAGTCCTCTTCATCCAGCTGCCGGAGCACCTCCCGAATCTGGTCCATTTCCTCCCGCGAGGTGCGGGGGCGGCCCAGCGCCCGCAGCACCAGCTTCAGGGCCGAGCCGCCGAAGGCGGCCTCCACGAAGCGGTCGAGCAGCTGGCCCTGGGTTTCCTCTTCGCGCACGGCCGGCCGGTAGATGTGCGGCTTGCTACCCTCGCGCAGCACCAGCCCTTTTTCCAGCATTAGTTGCAGCCACTTGAGGGTCGTGGTGTAGCCCACTTCCCGGCGGCGGTTCAGCTCGTCGTTCACGAAGCGAACCGTTTGGGGGCCGTGCTGCCAGAGTACTTGCAGAATCTCCAGTTCTGCCTCGGTGGGCTTGGTAAGAGGGTCGTCAGCCATAACAAAGAGTCATTACGAATTTATTCGTAATGCAAAGATAGTAGCTGATTTTAAACCAGCAAGGGTTATTACGAATAAATTCGTAATAACCCTTGCTGGTTTAAAATCAGGACTCACCCCCTAGGCTCGCGATGATGGACTACCAACTACCCATTGCCTCACGGCGACACGACGAGCGGTGCGCCGGGCAGCAGGCGCAGCGTGGTGTCGAGGCGCTGGGTGATGATGAGCTGGCGAAACTGCTTGCGTATGTCGGCCTGGGCCTGGCGCTGCTCCTGCTTTTGGAAAAGCTTGACGCGGTATTTGGTGTGGGGCGCGTCGCGGCTCAGGTTCACGTAGGTGAGCGGGGCGCGGCGGCGGCGCACGGGGTCGCCGGCCTGGATGCGGGCCACGCGCTTGTCGTTGTTGCCGGTGAGGGCGTGCAGCACGTTGAGGCCCACGTAGAGGTCGGCGCGGCCATCCAGGTCGTAGCGGCCGCTCACCTGCAGCTCGGTCAGGTTGCTGTTCAGGCGCAAATTCGGGATGAGCAGCTGACCCCGGCTCAGCACGAACTCGGTGCTGACGGGCTCGAAAAACAAGTGCCCGGTGCGTTTTTTGAAGAGTTTAAACGTTTCCTCCAGCATTTCCACGTTCACCAATTCCAACTCGCGCAGGTCGGCCTTGAGGTAGCCGTTGGTGTTGTCGAGATTGGGCAGAAACTTATCATCGAGGTCGGTGCGCAGGGCGGCGGCGCAGCGCAAAGTACCCTGAATGTTGCTGCGTTCCAGCACGTTGAGCTTCATGGCCGTGGCTGTGCCAAACAGCTCGGGCAGCTGAATGTCTTCGAGCAGCGCCTGCACCTGCAAGGGATGGTGCTGGCGGCCGGCGTTGGTGACGAGGTGCCCGCGCAGCGTGACGCGGCCGCCCAGCGTGTTCACGGTGCAGTCGTCGAGGATGGCCTCGCCCTCCTGCAAGCGCGTCTCCAGCCGAAACTGCGAGCCCTGCACGGCGGCGTAGCGCACCTGGTCGGCCTCCACGCGCAACAGCGCCGTGAAGCGGCCGCTCGTGAGCAGCGAGCCGGGCGCTGCGGGCGGCCCAACGCCGTTGCCCTGGCGGGCGGCGCGCCGGGCCGCCCGCAGCGTGCGCCGGGCGGCCGCGGCCGCCGAGTCGGTGCGGGGCGGGGCCACGCTGGCCAGCATCCGCAGCAGCTGCGGCACGTCGAGGGTGGGGTAGCGCAGGGAGAGGTTGGCATTGGCCTTCACAATGCGCAGGCCCTGCACCTCCGCCGTGGCCGAGCCGCTGCCTACCCCCCCCTGCGGCGCCATAAAGTAGAGGTAAGGCAGATTGAGCTGCGAGCCGTTTTTGTCGAAGCGCAGGCGCAGGTCGCGCACGTTGTCGCCGTTGGGCAGTATCAGGCGGTTGATTTCGTAGTTAATCTTGCCATTGGCGGCCAGCAGCAGCTCCCGAATGGCGGGGCTGCCCGGCGACTTGGCCGAGTGCCGCGGCGGCCGCGACAGCCGCTCCAGCAAGGCTTTGTAATTAAGTGTATCGAACCGAAAATCAAGGTTATACACCACCGGCACCACCCGGTTGGCCGAGTCGGTGGGCCACTGCGCCTCGCCGCGCACGCTCCCGTCCCAAAGCCTGCCCTGGATGCCGGTTAGCCGCACGCGCTCACCATCGTGGCGGATGCGCACGGCCAGCTCGCGCAGGGTGTCGGTGGCCAGCGCCAGCCGGCCGCAGCGCAGGGCCACGTCGAGGTGCATGCCGCTGGGAATGAGGTGGCTGCCCAGCGTGGTGGCAATGCGCCGCTTGGCTTCGAGCGAGCGCGGAGCGCGGTGACCGGGAGAGCGAGGGGGGGTAGGGCCAGCGGCCGGGGCCAGCAGCGGCGCGGGCTGCAACAGCTGCCGCAGGCTGCCCAGGTCCAGCTCATCCACCGCAAAGCTGCCCGCGATAGTGGTGGTCGGGTGCTGGCCCGTGAAATAATCGAGCAGATACGTGGTGGTGGCCGAGGCGCTGAACTTCATGCCCGCCAGCACCCCCGAGGCGTGAGAAAGGTGCCACACGCTGTCATTCAGGCCAATGCGCACGTTGAGATTGCGCAAGTCACCGGGATGGCCCACCCGCTCAAACACCGCGTTACGCAACGTAGCCACGCCGCGTATCGACATGTTGCGGCGAAAATCGCCCCGGTGGTGCGGCCCCATCGCGGGCAGCAGGCCCCGCAGGCGCACGTCGAGGTCGGCGGTGCCCCGCTGGGCGTGCCAGCGGCCGTGGGTGCCCAGCAGCGCGGCCAGAGCAGGCAGCTCGGTGCGCCCATGCAGCCGGCCCTGCACCACCGGCCGCCGAAAATCGCGCAGCAGAAAAGCCATGTCGAGCAGGCCCGACGGCGAGTAGATGCGGCACTGGCTCAGGTTGAAGGACATCGTCTGGGGCAGGTGGGCCGGGCCGTTGTCGTAGGTGCCCTGCAAATCCCAGCGGTCGATGCGCCGCGCCGAGTCGGGCCACTGAATGCGCGCGCTGCGCATCCCAAAGTGCAGCACCACGCGCGGCCGCACCTTAGGCCCGCTCAAGCCCGACATCAGGTACTCAATATGGGCTTTGCTGGGGCTGGTTGCCCCGGTGAGCATCGGGCGCAGCGAGGGGGGTAGGGCGGCGTGCAGCACATCCAGTAGCGGCTGATTGCCGGCAAAGCGCAGGTTAAGCACCGTGCCGGCGGGCGGGTCGCCGCCCACCGCCACCGCCGCCGTGTGCGTGCCGCTCACGTGAATCGTGTCGCCATTGAGCGTGGCGCGGGTGTTGAAAAACGTGCCCTGCCGCTGCCCAAAATCATAGCGGTAGTTGAGCCAGGCCTGCACCGGCTCATTGGTCAGCAGGTCGCCGCTGCGGTTGCGCAGCTGCACCAGCCGCCCCCCAAAGCGCCCCCGCACCGCCAGCACGCCCTGGTGCAGCGAAGCCGACACGCGGGCCTGGTAAATACGCCCCCGCAACACGCTGTGGGTAAAATCGTTGCGGGTAAAAATTCCAAAATTGTGAATGATAATGGAGTCCAGCGCCAGGTCAATAGTCGGCGGCGCGCTGTTGGCCGCGTGCTTTTTGCCGCGCAGGCCCCAGGTGCGGCCCAGCGAATCGACGCGCTGGCCAATGGCCACGTCGCGCAGCGTGAGGCGCGTCACCTCCACCCGGTGGTGCAGCAGCGCGCGCAGGTTCAGGCGCAGGTCGGCGCGGCCCAGGCGCAGCACGGGCAGCGTGCGGTGGTGCGAGCTGTCGCGCAGCGTAAGGTGCCCGAGCGAGGCCGTGAGGTGCGGAAAGTCGTGCCACACCGAAAATTCCACCTCAAACGGGTCCAGCACCAGCTCCGAGTTGCGGGTCAGCTGCTCGCGCACGAGTTGCTTCACGTAGGGCTGGGCATAGCGGCTATACACCAGCCAGCCCGCCAGCCCCAGGGCCAGCAGCAGAAGCAAAAAACCAACACCCAGCACGCGCCAGAGGGGAAACGACTTCATACGGCAAGCTACGGTAGCCGGGTTAATGTAGGCCCGCAACACCCGCCGCGGGCCGGGCGTTCGGCTGCCTACGTAGTTAAGTGCAATTTAGCCGCCAGCCACTTATTGCCAGAGCACTCACCCGTTACTAGAAACCCTAAACCCCATCTTTGCAGTTGTTATTGCTCGTTACGCTTCCGCTTTTTCCCGCTGCCCCATGAATCGTCGCGCCTCCATTACCGACCTGGCCAAAGCGTTGGGCTTGTCGCCTTCCACTATTTCGCGCGCCCTGGCCGACCACCACGACGTGAGCGCGGCCACCAAAGCGCGGGTGCGGGCGCTGGCCAAAGAGCTGCACTACCAGCCCAACCCACTGGCCGCCGGCCTGCGCCGCGGCCGCAGCAACACGCTGGGCGTCATCGTGCCGCACATCACGGGTTATTTTTTTCCCGAAGTCATCCACGGCATCGCCAGCGAGGCCAGCGCGGCGGGCTTCAACGTCATGATTTGCCAATCGAACGAAAACGCCGAGCAGGAAAAGCAGATTATCGAGCTGCTGATGGGCGCGCAGGTGGCCGGTATCCTGCTCTCGCTTTCCGATACGACCACTGATTTTGAGCACTTTGAGGCCGTGCGCCAGCAGGGCGTGCCACTCGTGTTTTTCGACCGCCTGGTGCAGGGATTTAAGGGCCAGCACGTAACGTCGGTCACGCTCAACGACTACCTTGGGGCCTACCAGGTCGTGGAGCACCTTATTGAGCAGGGCTGCCGCCGCATCGCGCATTTCACTGGTCCGCTGCACGTTAACATCCACCAAAACCGCCACCAGGGCTACCTCGACGCCCTGACCGCCCACGGCCTCGCGCCCGACCCGCGCCTCGTGGCCTTCTGCGAGCTGAGCCAGCAGGGCGGGGCCGCCGCCATGCGCGGCCTGCTACGCCTCTCGCCGGCCCGCCGCCCCGATGGCGTGTTTAGCTCCAACGACTTAGCCGCCGTAGGGGCCATGCAGGTGGCCAAGAAACTGGGTTTCCGGGTGCCCGAAGACGTAGCCATCGCTGGCTTCAGCAACGAGGTGTTTACCCAGCTCACCGAGCCCGCCCTTACCACCGTGGACCAGCGCTGCGAGCAAATGGGCCGCACCGCCGTGCAGCTGCTCCAAAAAATGCTCCCTACCCCCGACCACAAGGCCAGCACGCCCCGCGGCATCGTCCTCAAGCCTAAGCTAATAGTGCGGGATTCGTCGCAAAGAGGGGGGTAGGGAAATGACTATCTCTGCTACGCTCGTAAGGAAAAGTAGTTTTTTTCTAAGCCCTGCTTAAAAGCAGGCTCCAGATAAGGCAACTAAGCGAAGCCGGGCCGCCATATCTTTACTCAAACTCACCTCCTAGTATTATGCCTGCCCCCGCCCCCAGCCCCAAAAAGAAAGTGGCCCCCGCCAAAGGCGGCGCGGCCCCGAAGCCCGCGCCCAAAAAGCCAGAGAAAAAGTCTAATTTTATTCCTAATTTTCTGAAAGGAAAGCTCATTGTGCATCCCGATTTTTTTGACGAGCACGACCGCCCAAAGAACTGGCCGAGCGGCAAATGAGATACTTGCTCGATACGAATGCCTTTATAGTAGGTATTACCGATTTTGAGGCCCTGCGGCCGAGCTATCAGCAGGTGCTTACAGACGTTACGAATGAGTTGGTTATCAGCCCGGCTAGTATCTGGGAAATGGCAATTAAGGTAAGGCTGGGCAAGCTGGACCTGAGTGGCATATCGCTGGAAGATGCGACTGGTCGGCTCAGGGCGCAGCAGAAAATCGGGTTGCTGACCATTAAGCAAAGCCACTTATTACGCATCGCTACGCTGCCCAAAGTGAAAGACCACGGCGACCCGTTCGACTTGCTGATTATCGCGCAGGCCCTGACGGAAAATTTGCCGGTGCTCACGTCAGATGGTAAGTTTCACCTCTACGGCGTGGGCGTAGTGCAGTAGTCCATAGTTAAGCTGTTAGTGCCGTTCAACAAAAAAGCTAACGGCTTATAAAGCATCAGCTTAGCATCTTGGCAAAATTCACTTTGATTTTCAACTGAAAATCGGCGATAACCTTGAAAATCTCCTTCAGCGTTACGCGCTCTACTTTGGTTAAATTTTTGGGGTCCAGGTAATTATCGGGGGGTAGCTTGTCGTGCATCATCTGGGCGGCCTGCTTTTTCAGGCGCATCCCCATGAGGTAATAATATGATTGCAGCAGCTCCTGATATTCTTTTTCGGTGAAGACGCCGAGCTGGCGCAGGGCCGCCAGGCGCTGGCCGGTGTTGGTGGCAAATACGCGGTTTTTGAGCGCGAAAACCCGCACCGCATCCACGATGGGCGACATGATTTTCTTGAGGTTCACCACCTGCTGCTCGCCCACGGCGAAGGTGCGGATGTTGTTGAAAAACGTGAGCGGCGGCTCGTACTGCACGGCGTTGGTGGCCATGTAGTGCAGGAAGCGGTCGAGCGGCTTTTGCAACTCCGTATCCAGAAAATCGTGCAGCTCGTCCAGGATTCCGGCCTCGCCATACAGATAGCGGATGTCAAAAAAGGCGGCGAAGCGCATCACGTTTTCGGGGTTCGACTCGTGCAGCCACTCCGTGTAGTTGCGCTTCCAGTGCGAGAGCGAGTGGGTCCACTTGGGGTTTTTGGCCATGAAGCCGCCCTCGCAGAAGCTGAAGCCAATCTCGTTGAGGCGGTCCGATACTTCGGTGGCGAAGCGTAGGAAATAGTCGCGCACCAGCTCGCGCTGCTCGTTGGCCTTGTCTTCGTAAATAATGGCGTTGTCCTGGTCCGTGAGCAGGGTTTGCTCCTGCCTACCCTCCGAGCCGAGCACCATGAACACGAACCGCGCCGGCGGCGGCCCCAGCTCTTTTATCACGTCCTCAATGACTTTGAGGGCAATCGTATCGGCCACGGTCGTGATAACCTGGTTCACGATTTCGGATTTCACGCCGCGCTCCAGCAGCTGCGATACGATGTCGGGCACCTTCTGCCAGTTGCGCCGCAGCTCGCGCAACGACACGGCCTGCTTCACGCCCTGAATAAACAGAAACGGCGACTGCGCCACCTCGGCCAGCAGCTTATTGCGCGAGATAAAGCCCTGGTATTCGCCCGGTGCGCCTTCCACCAGCAGGTAGCGCGTCTTGGTCCGAAACATCAATAGCAGCGCTTCATAAATAAAGGCTTCGCTGCTCACCGAGCGGGTAGGGGCGTCGAGGTAGGTGCTGATGGGCAGGCGCGCATCGCCGAGGCTCGCCACCACTTTGTCGCGCAGGGTAATGTCGGTGACGTAGCCGGCTATTTTTTCGTCGTTTTCAGCGAGCACGAAGTAGCAGCTGGTACGCGCCTTGGCCATGAGCCGCGCCACCTCGTGGGTGGGGGTAGGGCCGGGGCAGGCCAGCACGGCGCGTAGCTCCACGCTGCCCATGCGGCGCGAGTACAGCTCATCGGCGGCAATGAAATTCTGGGCAGCCTGCGGGCCGGGGTGCACCAGCTCGGCGTACTCGGCATTGAGCATCAGTCGGCCGTAGCGGCTGGTGAAGTAGTGAAAAAACGCCTCGCAGCCCAGGCACAGGCCCCGAAAGCTGCTGCGGTGCAGGAAATAAACCCGCGTGCCGGCCCGCGCCTGCACCGTGCGCAAGGAGCGCTTTTTGTTAAGCAGCACCGACACGCCGCCGTAGCACGCGCCGGGGCCGTAGGTTTCGGGCAGCCGCCGCGCCTGCTGGCCATCGAAGAAAAACGTGTCGTAGCCACCCTCGATGATTAAATCCACGCCGCGCAGCTTGGTTTCGCCCTGCCGGTAGATGACGGCCTCGCGGGGGTGCGTCACCTCGTGCAGCAGCGCGGCCACCTCCTCCAGCACCTCGGGGGGTAGGAGGTTGAAGGGCTCAACGGTGCGTAGAAAAGCCAGGCGGTTTTCCATATTGAATAAATAAGCAGGAATTGGCGGCAAGTACGGGCGGGCGGCGCGAAGGAGAAGGGTAGGGGGTGGGGTGAGCCGGGGAGGGCGACCGGATAAGGCAACCTAAAAATCACCCCAACTGCCCAGAAAACGCTGCGAAAAGCCCATTGGCCCAAACTCCAGTCCGCTACCTTGTCTTCCAAATGAAAACCTTCCTATTCTTCCTAACCGCGCTGCTGGCCGGCTCCGCCCGCGCCCGCGCCCAAACGCCGGCCGACTCGTCGGTGCTGCGGCTCTGGCACCATCCCGACAAGCCCTTCAACGCCCCCGGCAACGGCAACCCGCTGCTGCCCGGCTACTACGCCGACCCGACCATCATTGAGGACAAAGGCACTTACTACCTCTACGCCACCAGCGACCTGACCGACTGGAACGGCATCAACCGGATGGCGGCCTGGACCTCCACCGATTTTGTAAATTGGCAGTGCCAGTACCTGAACTGGCCCACCAAGGCGCTGTGTACCAGCTCGACTTCGCAAACCGCCGGCGTGTGGGCCCCCAGCGTGGTGAAAGCGCCTAACGGCAAGTTCTACATGTACGTGTCCATCGGTGAGGAAATCTGGGTGGGCGTGGCCGACGCGCTGCTCGGCCCCTGGCGCAACGCCCGCCCCGATGGCGGGCCGCTCATTCGGCACAAGTCGTTTTTCTTCGTCGAAACCATTGATGCCGAGTGCTTTATTGATGACGATGGTCAGGCGTATCTCTACTGGGGCTCGTCGCATTCCGACTTCGATATTGAGGGCCGCTGCCTGGCCGTGAAGCTCAAGCCTGACATGATAACCTTCGACGGCGTGCCGCGCGACGTGACGCCGCCGCACTACTTTGAAGCGCCCTACCTGCACAAGCGCGACGGCCAATACTACTTTTCCTACTCCTGGGGCCACACCTGGGACAAGACCTACCAGGTGCGTTATTCCACCGGCCCTACCCCCTTCGGCCCCTGGACCGAGGGCCTGATGCGCCCCATCCTAGGCACCAACACCACCGACGCCACCATCTTCTCCACTGGCCACCACACCCTGCTGCACAAAGGCGCGGACATGTACATCATCTACCACCGCTTCAACACGGTGAACGAGTATAACATCTCCGCCAAGCTGCGCCAGGTTGCCGCCGATAAGCTCCTCTATAATCCCGACGGTTCCATTCAGCGCGTGGTGACTACGCACATTGGGGTAGGGGCCCTGGGGCCAGTGCCGCCGCGCAAAAACCTGGCCTACCGCGCCCCCACCACCAGTTCCGGCGACCTCGACCCCAAAACTAAGGCCAGCTACGCCACCGACGAAAACAACGGTACGCTCTGGATTAGCAAGCCCGGCCCCACCGCCTGGCTCACCGTGGACCTGGGCACCGCCAAGCCGGTGAAGGAAGTCGCCATCTACCCCGAATACCCGATTTATACGTATCAGTTTGAGGTACTTACCTCTAATGATAACCGCACCTGGACCCCGGCCGGCCGCCAACCCAGCACGCCGGCCCTGGCCTCACCGCTTACCGTGACGTTGCCTGCTACTAAGGCCCGGTACGTGCGCGTGCAGCTGACGCAGCGCACGGGCGGGCCGCGGGCGGGGGTGTGGGAGGTGAAGGTGTATTAGGGATGGTTTCGCCCTCCGCGGGTCACCTCACCCCCGGCCCCCTCTCCCGTGGAGAGGGGGAGCCGAACGATTCAGGTCCGCGCCGCCGCGGCTCCCCCTCTCCACGGGAGAGGGGGCCGGGGGGTGAGGTAAGCCGGTCGCGCCGCTACCGCCCTACCCCCCAATTCTGGTTCGGCTGCGGCCCCATTTGCAGCACTAGCTTCCCGCCCTTTACCAGGTCGGCGTGCGCCAGCAGCGGCCGGTCCAAAGGCTGCCCGTTGAGGGTAGCGGATTGAATATAAACGTTGGTTTCGGAGTTGTCTTTGGCCTCGATGGTGAAGGTGCGCCCACCGTAATATTTCTTATCAAGGTGCAGCACTACGCGGCTGAAGAGCGGGCTGCTGAGGTCATAGGTGGGGCGCACGGCGGTGCCACCGTCCATCTCGAAGAGGCCCATCGCCAGCAGCACGTAGAAGGAGGAAAGCTGGCCCTCGTCTTCCTCGCCTACCCAGCCGCTCAGGGGCGAGTTGTTGTAGAACTTGTGCAGCACGTAGCGGGTGTATTTCTGCGTGAGCCAGGGCTTGCCCGAGTAGTTGAACAGGAACGGGGCTTGCAAATTGGGCTGGTTGCTGAGGTCCACGTAGCCTTCGGCAAAGCCTTCTTCCAGCCGCTGGTTGAAACGCTCCGGCCCTACCATGCGTACCAGCTCGGGCACGTCCTGAGGCACGAAGAAGGAGTAAATCCAGGCCGTGCCCTCCATCCAGCCCGAGGAGTTCCAGTCGCCCACGGTGCCGAATTTGTGGTTATCAACCGGCGACACCCAGCTGCCGTCGCGTTTGCGGCGGCGCATGTAGCCGGTTTGCGGGTCAAACTGATTTTTATAAGACAGCGCCCGCTTGGCGAAATACGCCTGGTCGTCGGTTTTGCCCAGGGCCTGCGCAAACTGCCCGGCCACGTAGTCATCATAGGCATATTCGAGGGTGTTGGACGAGGCCCCGTCCTCATCGGGCACGTAGCCATAGTGCAGATACGGCCCCAGCTGGCGGTTGCCGGCGTAGCCCCCGCAGGGCATGTCCTGGCCGGGCGTGGTGAGGTCGTGCTTGGTGGCGGCCCAGGCTTTGTTCACGTCAAAATCCCGGATGCCTTTTTGGTAGCTACTTACTATCAGCGCCTTGTGGTGTTGCGCGCCCATCACGGGCGAGTATTCCAGGCCCACCGGCGCGTCGGGTATCCAGCCACCCGTGTCATAGAGCGCCAGAAAGGAATTGACCCAGGAGTTGGCCTTGGCGGGCGTGAGCAGCGTCATCAGCGGCGTCAGGTTCCACTGCGTGCCCCAGAACGAGTCGCTGCTGTAGGCGGCATCGGCGGGGGCGGTAAGCTGCTGGGTTTTCTCGCAGGCGTCGGTATACTGCCCGTTCACGTTGCTCATAATGGCGCGGCCGGTGTAGGCGCGGTAGAGGTTGGTGTAGAACGTCTCCTTGTGGGCTTCGCTCCAGCCCGTCACTTCCACCCGGCCCAATAGCTCGTTCCACTCGCGGCGGCCGGCGGCGGCCACGGCGTCGAAATTGAAGCCGTAGGACTTGATTTCGGTCTCCAGATTAAGCCGCGCCTGCGCCACGCTCACGAAGGAAATACCCGACTTCATCACCACCTGCTCGCCCGCCTTGGTATGAAACGAGAGCCACACGCCGCAGTCGTCTTTGCCCTCAAACTCCTTGATATTGTTGTGGATGGTGGCCGGGTTGCGAAACGCGGTGCCGTAGGTGGTAGCCGTGCCCGTGTAGGGCGGCGTCTGCCAGCTGCTGAGGCTGTCGGCGGCCTTGCTCAGCTGCGTCACGAAGTACACCGTGTACTGGTCGGGGTAGCCGCTCTTTTGTTGGATGGAGCCTTCTAATTCCGTGGGACTTACCTGACGCACCTGCACCTTCTGGATGGCCACCTGCTCCTCGGTCGGAAAGTCAAAATCGAACAGAATGCGGGCCGGGCCGCTGGTGTTTTCGTCGCCCTGGCGGTTGCCGGTTTCGGGGAAGGTGAAGCGCAGCCAGCCGGTGCGGGTGGTGGCCGTCAGCTCGGCTTTGGTGCGGGCGTCAATCAACTCCACGCCATAGTAGCCGGGCGCGGCGTGCTCGGTGCGCTTGTCGAAGCGCGAGCGGTAGCCGGCGGTCCACATCGTGCCGAAGGGGCCGTCGGGTTCGCCGAGGTAGGTTTTGGTCTGGTTGAGATTTTCCAGATGGCCGGTGGCGGGCATCACGCTCAGGCCGCTCAGGCCGAAGGCGTGCAGGTGGCTGAAGCCCGAAATGCTGCTCACCGTGTACTCGTAGCCGGCCGTCCACACCTGCCCCTGGTTGTTGGGGCTGAGCTTGACCATGCCAAACGGCACTGTCGGCCCCGGAAACAGCGCCCAGCGCGAGTTGGAAGTGCCCGTGAATACGTTGACGTAATCAACCGGCTGCTTGGCAGATGCCTTAGTGGCTGTTGCCGCCGGTCCCTTCCACCGCGCCTGGGCCGGAGCCAGCAGCGGTAGGGCCAGCAGAGCCAACAGGCAAGCGAGTAGTAGCCTGGGTGCATAATGCTGATGAACAGCAGTTTGGGTGTGAGAGGAGCAGTCCGGTGTAGTCATGGAAATAGGGCGTAGAGATAAGGGCAACCGGCCGGCTCAATTCATTCGCCAGGTTAAGGGGGGTAGGGCCGCCCTTGCTTTTTTGGTTGAAATACCAGAATTAGAGCAAAATAAACGATTATTTCAGTCAAATAAAAAATTATTTTGCTCACTTTAGTAGTAAACAAACATTTTTAACATCAATATTTGCGGTAGCTAGCCAATACGGCCTTGCCTTGATTCTATGCGTCGCTCGAATTACGATAAATACCCCTTCGTGTCGGTAGCCGCCGGGGCCGACGCTTGCCACCTCGGTTGGGCGGCCATCGGCGCGGTGTTGCGGGCGGCCCTACCCCCCTTCGGCCCGGCTGTGCTGGCCATCGAGTGCTACCCCGGCACCGACCTGGCGCGTCTGCGCCGGGAATTGAAGCCGGCCCTACCCCCCCAAGCCCACTGGGTGGTGGCCGAGTCGCTGTACCGCCCCCCGGCCGAGATTGACGCGATGGTAGCCGGCCCGCTCACCTACGACCCGGTATTTGGCCGGCTCAATGGGCTGATGGTGGCCAATTTTTTTGACCCCAATAAGCTGCAAGCGGCTCAGCAGCAGCTGCGCCAAGCCGATAGCGGCCTGATAGTAATTCTAGGGACTGGGGCCACGCTTATCTGCCCTACCCCCGACCTATTGGTGTATGCTGACCTAGCCCGCTGGGAAATCCAACTGCGGCAGCGACGCGGCGAAATCGCCAACCTAGGCAGCGAGAATTTCGCCGAAAAAGCTAGCCTGAAGTACAAGCGGGCCTTTTTCGTGGATTGGCGGGCCGCCGACCGGCTCAAGAAGCAAGCCCTGCCCCGCGCCGATTTTCTGCTCGATGCCCACGACCCCGCGCAACCCAAGCTCATTACCGGGGCCGACTTGCGGGCCGGGCTGGCGGCGACGGCGCGGCGGCCGTTTCGGGTGGTGCCGTTTTTCGACCCCGGCCCCTGGGGCGGGCAGTGGATGCGCGAGGTGTGCGACCTGCCCGCCGGCCCCGCCAACTACGCGTGGTGCTTCGACTGCGTGCCCGAGGAAAACAGCCTGCTGCTGGGTTTCGGCGCGGCGCGGGTCGAAATCCCGAGTATTGACCTCGTGTTTACCCACCCCCGCGAGCTGCTGGGCGAGGCCGTTCATGCCCGTTTCGGCACCGAGTTTCCCATCCGCTTCGACCTGCTCGACACCGTGGGCGGCGGCAACCTCTCGCTGCAAGTGCATCCGCTCACCGAGTACGCTTTCGACCACTTCGGCCTACCCTACACGCAGGATGAAAGCTATTATATGCTCGATGCCGAGCCGGACGCGATGGTGTATCTGGGTTTGCAGGAAGATGTTGATTATCAAGCCATGCTGGCTGATTTAGAACGGGCGCAGCAAGACCCCGCCCAGCCCTTCCCAGCCGAGCGCTACGCGCAGCAGTTTCCGGCCCGTAAGCACGACCACTTTCTGATTCCGGCCGGCACCATTCACTGTTCCGGGGCGGGAAGTATGGTGCTGGAAATTTCGGCTACCCCCTTCATTTTCACCTTCAAGCTCTGGGACTGGAACCGCCTGGGCCTGGACGGCCGGCCCCGGCCCATTCACCTGGCCCACGGGGCGGCCAATATTCAGCCCGAGCGCACCACCGCCTGGGTAGCGCGCCACCTGGTGAATGCGCTGGAGCCCGTGGCCCAGGGCGCGGGCTGGTGCGAGGAGCGCACCGGCCTGCACGAGCGCGAATTCATCGAAACGCGCCGCCACTGGTTCACCGGCCCCGTGCCGCACCACACGGGTGGCGGCGTCAACGTGCTCAACCTGGTGCAGGGCGCGGAAGCCGTAGTGGAAAGCCCGACCGGCGCGTTCGCGCCGTTCGTGGTGCATTATGCCGAAACGTTTATTGTGCCGGCCGTGGTCGGGGAGTATACTATTCGGCCTCATGGGCCGGCGGAGGGTAGGGAGTGCGCCACGCTGAAGGCGTATGTGCGGACGTGATGTTAGGGGTCGCCCTCCGCATTCACCTCACCCCCTAGCCCCCTCTCCCGTGGAGAGGGGGGACTAGCTCTAAATCTAACTACTAGCTCTAAAAATTTAAAAGCTAGTAGTTTAAAACTAAAAACTAGTTCCCCCTCTCCGCAGGAGAGGGGGCTAGGGGGTGAGGTGAACGCGGAGGGCGACTATGCAAAACGATTTAAATTAACCACTCATGAACAACCTCCTACCCCCCGAAAACCCCGCCGCCGCCCGCGCCCAAACCATCGTCGAAAAGCTGCTGCACACCGGTACCGTCACCGTGGATGAGCTGGCCGAGCAGTTCGACGTGTCGGTAGCCACCGTGCGGCGCGACTTGGTGGAATTGGAGCAGCGCGGCCGCCTGCGGCGCACCCACGGCGGGGCCGTGCCGATTGAGCCGCTGCTATACGAGCCGTTTCGCTACGACTCCAGCTTTCACGAGCAGATGGACCGCAACCTGGCCGAGAAGCGCCGCATCGGACTGGCCGCGGCGGCGCTTATTGAGCCCGGCGAAACCATCTCGCTCACCGCCGGCACCACCACCACGCAGGTAACCCGCAGCCTGCGGCCGGGGGCCAACGTGACGGTCGTAACCAATACCGTGAACGTGGCAATGGAGCTGAGCCAGCGCGACGACGTGCGGGTGTTCGTGGCCGGCGGCTTCCTCACCGGGGGCTGGTTTTCGCTGGTCGGCGCGGCCACCGCGCAGGCCCTGAGCCAGTTTTTCGTGGATAAAGTCTTCATCGGCGTCGATGGCATTGACGCGCAGAAGGGCCTGACCTCTCTGCACCCCGAAGAGGCGGCCGTCATTCAGGTGATGCTGCGGCAAGCCCGGCGGCGCATCGTGGTGGCCGACCACACCAAGCTCGGCACCGTAGCCACCGCCCTCATCTGCCCCACGGCCGAGGTCCATCAGCTCATCACCGACTCGGGCGCTACGGCGGCGCAGCTCGCGCCTTTTCGGGAAATGGGTATGGAGGTGCTGGTGGTTTGAGAGTATTTGATGGGGTTTCAAAGAATAAAAAAGGTCGTCATGCTGAGCGAAGCGGAGCGTAGTCGAAGCATCTCTACCGCATCGTTGAACGGCGTGGATAAAGCGGTAGAGATGCTTCAACTACGCTCCGCTTCGCTCAGCATGACAGCTCTTGTAAACGCTGAATAAAACCATTCACCACCCATTCCCACCCATGCCTGCTTCTCATTCGCCCGGCCCTCTGTCCCGCGAGCCGGCCGGCCCGGCGGCCTTCTCGGCCGCGGCTGGCTCTACCGGCTACGTGTACCTGATTGCGGCGGTAGCGGCGCTGGGCGGGCTGCTGTTCGGCTTCGATACGGCCATCATCAACGGCGCGCTGGTGTTTCTGAAAAAAGACTTTGGGCTGAACGACACGCAGACCGAGTTGGCGGCCAGCAGCATTCTGTTCGGCGCGGTGGTGGGGGCGGCGGTGGCCGGCTGGCTCACCGACCGCTACGGGCGGCGGCGGCGGCTGTTTGGGGCGGCGCAGCTGTTCACGCTTTCCTCGCTGGCGGCGGCGGGGCCGCGCACGCTCCCCGAATTTGTGGTGGCCCGGCTGGTGGGCGGCCTCGCCATTGGCGTGGCCTCCTTGCTGGCCCCGCTCTACATTGCCGAAGTTGCGCCGGCACCCATTCGCGGCAAGCTGGTGACGCTCAATCAGCTGGCCATCGTGACGGGAATTTTATTGGCCTACGTCACCAGCTACTACCTGGCCGACCTGGGGCTGGTGGCGTGGCGCTGGATGTTCGCCTCGGCGGCGCTGCCCTCGGCGCTATTCATGTTCGCGCTGCTGCTCGTGCCCGAAAGCCCGCGCTGGCTGCTGGGCCAGGGCCGCGAGGCCGAAGCCCTGCGCACCCTTACCCGCCTCAACGGCCCGGCCGCCGCCGCCGCCGAGGCCACCGAAATCCACGCCGCGCTGGCCGCCGAGCGCGATGAGTCCACCAGCCTGTTTCAGCCGCGCCTGCGGCGGCCGCTGCGCATTGCGGTGGTACTGGCGGTGTTGCAGCAGGTGACGGGCATTAATACTATTCTGTACTACGGCTCCATTATTTTCACTGAGCACAGCGGGTAAAGCGCATCCTCCGCCATCGGGGCCAACGCGCTGATTGGCGGCATCAACTTCGCGGGCACCGTCGTGGCCCTGTTCGTGATTGATAGGGTAGGGCGCAAGCCGCTGCTGCTGGCGTCAGGCGGCATGGCGCTGGCGCTGGGGGCGCTGGTGGTGGCCTTGCGATTGCACGCGCCGGGGCCGTGGCTGCTGGGTTTGATTATGGGTTACATGGCCTGCTTCGCCGTGGAGCTGGGGCCGGGCGTGTGGGTCGTCATTACCGAAATTTTTCCCACCGCCGTGCGCGGCCGGGCCGCCTCGGTGGCCACGGTGGCGCTGTGGATAGCCTGCACGGTCATTTCCTTTACCTTCCTCTCGCTAGTAAAAGCCGCCGGGCTGGCTGGCGCGTTCGGGCTCTACGCGGTGTTGTCGGCCTGCACGTTCGTGTTCGTGTGGCGCGCCGTGCCCGAAACCAAAGGCCGCACGCTGGAGGAAATTGAGCGCACCTGGCAGTAGGGGAGGGGGTAGGGCCTACCCCCTCAAATCATCCCCAGCCAGTATTTCCAGAACGGCCGGCGGGCGGCGGCCAGCGCGGCGTGGGTAGGCGGCGGTTGCAGCGCGGGCTGGCTGGCCAGAGTTTCGGCGTCAATGTCGCCGGTGCGGCGCAGCTCGAAAAAGCACTGCGCGGTGGCCTCGGCATCGGCCAGGGCGTCGTGCTGCTTGCCCATCGGCCGGTTGAACTGGCGCTGGTACAAATCGGCCAGGCGCAGATACTGCTGCTGCAAGGGCTGCCAGAAGCGCTTGGTGAGGCGCATGGTGCAGAAGGTGGGCAGCCCCAGCAGCGCGTTATCCAGCCCCGCCCGGTGAAAGCTGACGCCCACCATGTGGTAATCCAGCTCGATGAAGTGCCCCACTACCAGGGGTTTATAGTATAATAAATCGTCTTGGAGACGCTGCATCACGGGGCGGCGGGCCTGGCCGTGCTCGTGCAAAAAGGCCAGCGTGAGGCCATGCACCTGCATCGAAGCGGGCGTGAGGTCGTAATCGCTGGGCTTGATGTAGTAGTTTTCCGTCTTCACTAATTCGCCCGCGGCCGTATACACGAGCCAGGCCACCTGCGCCACGTGCGGCCACGCGCCGGGTTCGGCGTAGGGCCGCCGCCAATCGGCGGGCAGGCCCGACGTTTCGGTATCAACGAAAAGCAAGTACTCGGGCACCTAACAAAAGTAGCGCGCAACGACCAGGCAACAGTGAGCAATTACTCAGCGAGCCACTGCGTACTGCTTAGGACGCGATTTCCGAGTGATTTGATAGAATATTAACCAGCAAAAAAAGGTGTTTATGGGGCTTTAGAAGCTAAAATCAGTTGCGCTATGGGGCTGAGACGCGGCCCTTGCGGATGGCAAAAACCGCCGTGTTACGTGAGTCCGGCCGGCAGCAGGGGGGTAGGGAACGGGCGTGCCCCGCGTTATTTTGCGGGTATGTCCGACTTTCGCCTACGCGTATTTGCCGCCGTGGCCCGGCACCTGAGCTTCACCAAAGCCGGGCAGGAGCTGTTTATCTCGCAGCCGGCCGTGACCAAGCACATTCGGGAGCTGGAGGCCCAGTACGGCCAGCGGCTGCTGGCGCGGCGCGGCAACCGCGTGGCCCTCACCGAAGCCGGCCGCCTGCTGCTGCTGCACGCCGAAGCCGTGGAGGCGTCGGCCCGCCAGCTCAATGAGCAGCTGCTGGGCCTGCGCGACCCCGACGAGGCCGCCGGCCACCTGCGCCTGGGGGCCAGCACCACCCTCTGCCAATACGTGCTACCGGCCTGGCTGCCAGCGTTTCAGGTGCGCTACCCGCAGGTGCGGCTGACGCTGCTCAATGTCAATTCCGAGCGCATTGCCGAGGCGCTGCTGCGCGGCGACCTGGACCTGGGTTTCGTGGAGGGCCGCACCAAGAGCCGCGACCTGCACTACGAGCCGCTGCTGCCCGATGAGCTGGTGGCCGTGCGCCGCGCCACGCCCGCCGGCCCGCCGCCTACCCCCCTGCCGCTGGCCGAAGCCCTGGCGCACCCGCTGGTGCTGCGCGAGCGCGGCTCGGGCACGCTGGAGGTGCTGGAAATGGCCCTGCGCGAACTCAAAATCAAGCTTGGCGAGCTGCGCGCAGCTATTTACCTAGATAACACGGAGGCCATTAAGGGCTACCTGGCGGCGGCCCCGACGGCGCTGGGCTTCGTGTCGCGGCGGGCGCTGGCGCGCGAGCTGGCGGCCGGCGTGCTCGAAGTGGTGCCCATCGCGGGCCTGCGCCTGGCCCGGCATTTCGAGGCGGTGTGGGTGCAGGGGCAGCCGCTGACCCGCCCGGCCCAGCGGTTCCTGAGCTTTGCGCAGGCGCAGGGAAAAATTCAGGCAATTATCAAGGAATAAATGCTTTGCGTAGGGTGCGGGGCTCGCCCCCGCCCGTCGTTGAACGGAGCCAGCCCAAGCCGTTCAACGACGGGCGAGGACAAGCCCCGCACCCTACTTCGTGGCGAGGGGATAGGAAAAAAACTCCGGTGTCGGCGGGCCATCGCCTAGCGCCGCTACCGCGCCCTGGTAGCCCGCGCCCGCTGCCCAATGGTGCAGCCTCGCGCCCGCCGGCGCGGTGAAAATCAGCGGCTGGCCGGGTTCAAAATCTAATACTGAAAAGGTGTTGAACGGCATCCCTACCCCCCGGCCCAGCGCTTTCGCGTAGGCCTCCTTGCGCGTCCAGATGATGTAGAACAGGTGCCAGCAATCGGCCGGCGCGGCGGCGCGCAGGGCCGATTGCTCGGCGGGCGCATACAGCTCCCGGATGAGCGCCGCCGCGCCGGCCAACGGGGTCAGCGGCTCCACATCGACCCCGACGGGGTGGGTGTTGGAGATGGCCAGCAGCGCCCGCCCCGGCCGGTAGGAAAGGTTGAAATGCAACGTAAAGCCAGGCAGCACGGGCTTGCCCTGGCTATCGGGATGGATACTTAAGTCGCTGGCTGGCTGATCAGTGTACCGGCTCAGCACCGCCCGCAAAAAGCCGTGGGCGCGGCCGTAGGTCTGGCGCAGGGCTGGGTTGCGCAGGCGCGCCTGCCGCGCCGTTTCGGCTGCCGACAAAGTGGCTTCGGCTGCTGCCCAGGGGGGTAGGGCGGCGGCCAGGTCGGCTTGCCAAAGGTGCAGAAAGGGCGGCATAAAGAAGCGCGGGCGGCCCTACTGCCCGCCCGCGATAAAGGTGCTCGGGATGCCCTGCCAGCGCGTGCCGGCCGGCAGCTGCTCGCCTTTCATCAAGAGGCTGAGGCTCTTAAGCGTAGCGCCGGGGCCGATGACCGAGTCGTAGAGCACCACGCACGACGTGCCCACCGTGGCGTAGCGCCCGATGCGCAGGTTCGACATCTTCATCACGCGGTCCTCAAACAGGTGGGTCTGAATAGTGGAGCCGTTGTTGAGTATGGCGTGGTCGGCGACCCAGGCCAAGTCAAATTCGGTGATTTCGGTGGTGTCCATATATACCGAACGGCCAAAGTGACTGCCCATGAGCCGGAAAAACCAGGTGGCGAACGGCGTGCCCAGTAACGCGGCTTCCCAAAAAGGATATACATAACTCTCGCACAAGGAGTTGACAAACTCGTTGCGCCACACGAACGACGACCAGAGTGGCTTCTCCGAAGGCCGGTAGCGGCCGATGAGCACCCACTTGAGCAGGGCCGTGAGCAGGGAGAAGCCAAAAATCAGCCCGACTAATACGCCCGTCCCTACCCCCACGCTGCTCCAGAACGAATAGTAAAGCAAGTGTAAATGGCAGTAGTGATACAGCACCGCGAACGTGATGAACGTGAACGTGAACGGCAACACAATCTTAAACAGCTCAATAATGGACCGCGCCCACACCAGCCGGGCTGGCGGCGCAAACGTCAGCTCGGGCGCAAAGGCCGCCGACACCGGCCGGTTGGGCAGCAAAAAGGCCGGCGAGCCCACCCACGACGTGCCATCAGGCGGCGTCTCGGTGGGGGCCGACGAGAGCGCGCCAATCAAATTGTTGGCACCCAGCACGGTGCCGCCGGCCAGCACCGCGCCGTTGCCCACGAACGTGCGCGGCCCCACCACCGTGGGCAGCACCAGCACCAGCCCGTGCTGCACGCGCGGCGCGCCCACGCTCACCGAGTCGGCCAGAAAAGAGCCGGCCCCCACCGTGAGGTGGTCGGCCGAGATGTGATTGAGGGTCGAAACTTCGGCCCGGTGGCCGATTTTAGCACCCAGCAGCCGCAGCCAGTAGGGTGTGTAAATGGTGGCGTAGAGCGGGCGCAGCAGGGTCAGGCTCTGGGCCAGCACGGCGTCGGCCACCCAGTGGCGCACGTAGGCCAGGCTGTAGAGCGGGATGGTGCCGTCGGCCTGGCGGCCGGCCACGAGGCGCTTGGTGCCGGCCAGCATCACTATCAGAAGCAGCACGTAGAGCGCCGACAGCGGTAGCAGCGCCAGCAAAAAGCCGTTAGGATTAAGGGTTTCTAGAAATTCATAGAGGATAGCAAACACTGGCAGGGCGGCCACCGTGGGCACCAGCAGCAGCAGCGCGATGGCCGCCAGCTGGGCCGCCAGGTAGCCCGCGCCCGGCCCAGCCACCGGCCGCAGCGGCGTGAGCGGCACCGCCCGCACGCGCTTGGCTGGCGAGCCCAGCCAGCCCTCGCGGTCGGGCACCTGCTGGCCGGCGGGCAGCACCGACAGGTCATCCAGCTCGGCCCCCGCGCCCAGGCTAGTGCCGCCTTCCATGATGGCGCGCAGGCCCACATAGGCCTCGCGGCCCACCGTGGTGGGGCCGATGATGAGGCGGTCGCGCTCGATGCGGTAGCCCAGCAGCGCCGCCTCGCGGGCCACGCTGGCCCCCTCGCCGATGGTCAGCAAATCGAAGCACAGCACGCGGGTGGTGCCCAGGTACACGTTTTTGCCAACCTTGGCCCCCAGCAGGCGGTAGAAAATGGCCAGGAAGGGCGTGGCCGATAACAGGGGGGTAGGGGCCGCCTCCACCAGCTTTTTCACCACCCAGAACCGGAAGTAGTACATACCCCACAGCGGATACTCACCCGCCCGGAACCGGCCGATAATCAGCCACTTCACCAGCACCACCAGCAGGCAGGCCAGCGGCACGTAGCCCACCACCGAAGCCGCGCTGGCCAATAGCAGCGCGGGCCATGACCACTCGGCAAAGACCGGCCGCAGGTGCAGCGTCACGTTCAGGAAAAACACCGGCACGGCGTAAAACGCGGCAATGGACAGCAGCTGCAAAACGGCCGTGAGCAGCCGCGTGGCGGTGCTGGCGCGCCGCAGGGGGGTAGGGCGCGTTGGTTCGGGGGCCGGCATCGCGGCGGCCGTGGCGGCATCGGCGGCCACGGCGGCGGCCAGCCCCTCGATGGTGCGCCGGGTGTACATCTCCTTCACCGACAGGCCCTGAAAATCAGGTTGCTGGCGCAATTCGGAGATGATGAGCGAGGCCAGCAGCGAGTTGCCGCCGAGGTCAAAAAAGTCGTCGGTAACCGAAATGTCGGCCGTGCCGAAGCGCTTTTGCCAGGCGGCGTAGATGGCGCTTTCGAGCGGGTTGCGGGGCAAGGTCAGCTCGCGGGCCGGGGCCTGGTCGCCGCTCACGGGGTAGGGTAGGGCCTTGCGGTCCACTTTGCCGCTGGTGAGCAGCGGAAATGCCAGCAGCGGCACCAGCGCGGCGGGCAGCATGTAGGGCGCCAGCCGTTCGCGCAGGTAGGCGCGCACCGCGGCTGAGTCGAGCAAATGGTCGGGGGTAAGGATGAGGTAGGCGATGAGCTTTTTGACCCCATCAGCATCTTCCTTGAGCGCCACGGCGGCGTTGCGAATGCCCGGCCATTGCAGCAGCAGGCTCTCAATCTCAGCCAGCTCAACCCGGAAGCCCCGGATTTTCACCTGCGTATCAATCCGCCCCAAAAAGTCCACGTTGCCCTCGGCCTCGAAGCGGGCCAGGTCGCCGGTGCGGTAGAGGCGGCCGCTGAAGCCGTTTTGCAATTCGCTGACGGTGTTGAACTTAGCAGCGCTCAGCTCGGGCCGGTTGAGGTAGCCGGCGGCCAGCGCAAGCCCGCCAATGCACAGCTCGCCGGCCCCGCCCAGCGGCACCAATTGGCCTAGCTGGTCGAGCAGTAGCACCTCGTAGCCCGCCAGCGGCCGGCCGATGGTGAGGCGCTGGCCGGGCACGAAGTCGGCGGCCGTGGCCACCACCGTGGCTTCGGTGGGGCCGTAGGTGTTCACCACCCGGCACTGGCGGCTGGCCCACTTGGTGAGCAGCTCGGGCGGACACACCTCGCCGCCCAGAATGAGCAGCCGCAGCGTGGGAATGGTGGCCGGCAGCAGCGAGAGCAGCGTGGGCACCGTGGAAAAAATCGTCACCTGATTCTCCACCAGAAAGTCCGGCAGCGCGTCGGGCGCTTTCATGGTTTCTTCGGGCACGGGCACCAGCGCGCCACCCGCGCCCCAGGCCAGCCAGAGCTCCTCCAGCGAGGCGTCGAAGGCCACCGAAAAGCCCTGCACCACGCGGTCCTGCGGCGTGGGCTGAAACAGCACCTGCTCGGCCCGCACCAGGTGGCAGATGCTGCGGTGCGGAATGAGCACGCCCTTGGGTAGCCCCGTGGTGCCGGAGGTATAGATGACGTAGGCAATGGCATCGGGGCCGCCCGCCACCGGCGTCAGTGGGGGGGGTAGGGCCGGCGCGGGCTGCGCCAGGTCGAGCACCAGGCCGGGCCAGGTGTCGAAGCCCGCGGGCAGCGGCCGGTTAATCAGCAAAGCCCGCGCCCCGCAGTCGCCCAGAATAAACATCACGCGGTCGGCCGGAAACGACAAATCGAGCGGCACGTAGGCCGCGCCGGCCTTAAGCACGGCCAGCATTCCCACGTATAATTCAATGGACTTGGCCAGGTACAGGCCCACGAAGTCGCCGGCCCGCACGCCTTCGCCTTGCAGGCGAGCGGCCAGCCGGTCGGCCTCGGCGTTGAGCTGCGCGTAGGTGCGGGTGTCGCCCAGCCAGCTCAGGGCCAGGTGGTTGGGGTAGTGGCCGGTGGTTTCTTCAAATAAATGATGGAGCTGCTGGGGACCGCCCTCGGTCACGTGCTGCGGCACGGTGCGGAAATCGCGCAGCAGCCGCATTTCTTCCTCGGCCAGAAAAAATACGTAGCCCACCGACACCCGCGGATTGCTCCCAAGCTGCTCAAACACTCGCTGCACGTGGGCTGGCAGGTAGGCCGCGCCCCAGGGCCCCGGCAGCCCGTCGGTGCAGGCGAAGCTGACGGCCACGGTGTGGTCGGCGGCGAAGTCCAGGGTCACGCACCACTCATGGTCGGCGCGCTGGGCCTCGGGGGCCGGAAACGAGATGCGCGCCCGCGTGATGGCCGCGCCTAACTGCTCGGCCACGCCGGCCAAGCCCATCACAAGCTGGCTGGCGGCCTCCGCCGTCACCTCGGCCAGCGTAAGTGTGTCGCTGATATTCAGCAGAATAGTGGCTGGCGGAAAGTCCGCCTCCGCGTTTTCGACCCGCAGCGTGGCTTGCAGCTGGATGGCGCTGCGCTCGGCCGGCTGGCGGAAATACACCACCGCGAAGGCGGCGAGATAGCCGGCCAGCAGCGTTTCTTTTTGCTGAAAAGCCAACTCAAAATCGGCGGGCGGGGCAGGGGGTTCGGCACCCGCGGGGGGGGTAGGGAGCAAATCGGTGGTCGTACTCATCGGGGAGCGAAACCGCGCCGGCCAGCGCGGCAAAAGAAGCAAAGAAGCAAAGAAGAAAGCAGCGGGCGGCCGCCCTGGGCCAGTTTACGAGCCAATGCCCGCCGCCGCCGAAATCAGCCAGTCAGCTCCTCAAATAGAGCGGGCCAACGTGAACCGAACGTGAGGGGGTAGGGCCAGCAAACGGGACAAGCAAGTTAAGGCAAAGCCTACGCCAAAACGGTCAGTGAGGGTGCGCAAAAAAAGCCGGCCGACACTTCGGGCAGAAGTGCCGGCCGGCGTAAGCTGCTGCATCGCTCACGTGCTACGATAGCAGCCCGTGGGCCACGGAGCGAATGCCGAAGCAAAGCGCCCCCGTAGTCGTCAAACCGTCTTTACAGATTGCAGTTCAGGACGGCGACAAAAGGCATCACCGTGTTGTCTATCTGAACCGGAACACGACAGTCCCATTCGGTTAGCTACCCCGAAAAATACTTTAGGCGCATTTCCTTTTCATTTCGCGCATCAGGCGGCGTAGGAGGCCGGCGGCTGAGGCGCACGCCGGAGTAAGAACGTAAACTACTTCCGAAGCCACCCTTGCCCTGGTTTCTACCCCCTCCCGCCAACGCAAAAAGGCGGCCATGCCTTCCCGAGACATGGCCGCCTTTGCAAGCTGCTTACGTAAAAAATGCTACCCGCTTACTGCACGCTCAGCTGGCGGCTCAGCACGGCACCGTCCACCACGAGGCGGTAGGTGTAGAGGCCGGGTGCCAGGCTGGTGGTGCTGAAATCGGCGCTGTAGTCGCCGGCCGGGCGGGCCTGATTCTCAAACACGGAGGCGGCGCGGCGGCCTAGGGCATCATACACGGCCAGGCTCACCACGGCTGGCTTCTGCAGGCTATAAGGCACCGAAACCTGCCCGGCGGCGGGGTTGGGGTAGGCGGGAGCCAGGGCGGCGGCGCTGGTGCTGGCCAGGCGCGCAGCCGTGACGGTGGAGGCAAACGCCGGGCCCGTCAGGTCGTCAAAATAATACGTCTTGGTACCCGCGACGGTGGTGGTGGTGTTGGGGGCGATGAGCAGCGCGAGCTGGTCCACATCGGTAGCCATTACGGTAGGGTCGAAGCTGCCGCCTCCGCCGGCGGTGTAGGTGAAGGTGAGCGTTTCCCAGGTGTTGGCCGTGGCCGAGGTGGTGGCGTTAAAGGTGCCGCCGTAGTTGCCGTTGGGGTAGTTGAGGGCCACCTTAGTCTTGTTTTGCAGCACGAGCTGCACGGCCGTGCCGGGGTCGGGGCTGCGAAATTTCAGCGTAATTTTCTGCGTGCCGTTAGCGTAACTCGATACGTCGCCGAACATGCCGCTCTTGGGCTGAATGGCGATGGTGGCATAGGGCATCGAGCCGTCGCGGGCGAAGCTGGCGCAGGTCGTGCTGGTGTTGCCCGTGCTGCTGCCGGGGTTGGCGGCGGCCTGGTTTAGGGTGCCCTGGGCACTGGGGTAGTTCACCAGGCGGGTATTCTCAAAGTTGTCGAGCAGGATGGGCGGCACCAGGGCGGGCGGCGGCGTCAGGGCACCGGCCACCAGCTCGGGGCCCATGATGTCGTCGAGGTAGTAGGTAGTGGCTGTGTTGATGCCGGGAGCCACCAGCATCACCAGCTGGTCCACGGTGGTGGCCGTCACGGTGTTGTCGTTGTCGCGGGCGGCAAACGTGAAGTTCAGCGTTTCCCAGTTGTTGGCCGCGGCCGCGGTAGTAGCGCTGAAAGTGCCGGCGTAGTCGCCTTTTGGATAGACGTTCACCGCCGCTTTGGCCTTGTTCTGCAGCACCAGCTGCACCACGATGCCGGGGCCAGCGCCGCGAAATTTCATCGACAGCTTCTTGGTGCCCGCCGCGTAGGCGCTCACGTCGGCCATGTAGGCATTGGTCGGGTTCATCACCACCACCGCGTACTGCGAGGCGTCGCGGTCGTACTTGCCGCAGGTGGCGCTGGTGTTCACAGTGTTAGTGGTGGTGGCGCTGCCGGGGTTAGGCACGGGGGCCAGGGCCCCGCTCACGTAGCCGTAGGTGACAATCCGGGTGTTCTCAAAATTGTCGTAGAGCACCTGCGCCGAAGCCGCGCGGTTGCCGAGGGTCGCCAGCCCGGAGGCCAGCAAAAATGTAGTAAAAATTTTCATGCGGGTGAGGAAAAGAAGTGAAAAAAAGAAGTGAAAAAAGAGGGGGGTAAGGACAGCCGGCCCTACCCCCCTCCCAAAGAGCTTATTGCTTGTACTGCAAAAACTTCACGTAGTCAACCTGCATCGTTTGCGGGAAGGTGGTGCTGGCGTCGGGGTTGCCGTCGAAGTCGCCGCCCACGGCCAGGTTCAGAATGGCGTAGAACGGGTTATTGAAGGGGTAGGGCGAAACGTCGTTCGAGGTGAGGGTGTAGTACTTGGTGCCATCGATGTAGAAATCCATCTGGTTCTGGCTGCGCACCATACTAAAGATATGAAAGTCAGTCGAAAAATCGCCGCTGGGCAGGGGGTAGGCGGTGCCTTTATACTGGTGCGTGGCCACCGTGTTGCCAAAGTGCACGGTGCTGTAGTTGACGGTGGGCGCGCTGCCCTTCATCTCCATAATGTCGATTTCGCCGCAGGCCGGCCAGGCTGCCTGGCTGTCGTTGGCGCCCAGCATCCAGATGGCCGGCCAGATGCCCTTGCCCTTGGGCAGCTTGGCCCGCACGTCATAGCGCCCAAAAACAAACTCCTTCTTGCCCTTCGTATCGATGCGGCCCGAAGTGTACTGGTGCCCGTTATAGTTCTCCTTAATGGCCGTGATGTTGAGGTTGCCATTGCTCAGGTTCACGTTGTTGCGCGAGCTGGTAGTCGATTCCAGCTCGTTGTTGAACCACTGGTCCTGCACCTCATAGGTCCACTTGGTGGCGTCGAGGCTGGTGTCGTTGAATTCGTCGCTCCACACCTGCTCGGTGTATTCGGCAAACGGATGCGGGTCGGCATTGGTCGTGGTGCTGACCGTGGCGCTGCCGGCCGTGGCCGTAATGACCGGGCCGGGCGGGTTCTGGGTGCAGCCGCCCGTGGCGAGCAGCAGCGTGAGGCCCGCGGCCAGGTGGCGGGCAAACCCGGAATTAACAGAATACGTCATCATGCAGATAAAAATAATGGGTGGGAAAAGGCGACTATTTCACGCGCATCTTGATGGTGAACAGCGGGTCGTCGGAGGGGCCGCCAGCGCGCAGCACCATATGCTGATTATCAATGGACAGGATGCGGTAGATGCGGCTGGCCGGCGCGTCGGTGACGCCGATAAAGGTGCCCGCTTTGCCCAACACAAACTGCGCGATGCCCGTGCCCGAAGCCGGCCCGAAGGTGAAGGTGGTGTTGTCGGAGCGCGGGGCCTGGCAGCCTCCTCCGCCCGCCACGAAGGTTTCGGCCTTGGCGTCGTAGGTAAACGTGTTGGTGCTGGTGAAGGTGTATTCGTCATCGGCCTGGCAGGGGGGTAGGCTGCCCAGCGCGCCGCCGGGGTAGTAGCTGGTAGGCGCAGCCTCATTGCCCACCACAATGGTCTGGGCCACGGTGTTATCGAGCATCCAGGTGCGCGACGAGCCGCCGGTCAGCAGCTGCCGGGCCTTGTCGATGGCCGAAAGCTGCGGAATGTAGGTGGTCACCGTTTTGGTGCCGTCGGGGTTGGTGCCTTGCAGGCGCAGGCGGGTAGCGGTGGCCTCCACGATGTCGTAGGTCTTGTTCACCACCGAGTCGGGCAGGCCGATAAATGACTTGTTGCGTTGCAGAATAATCTGCCCCAGCGCGCCATTGGGCTTGTAAATAAAGTCGGAATTGCCCGACTGCGCGGCCCCGCAGGTGCCGTTGGCAAAGGTGCCCGCCCCGGCATCGTAGGCGTAGCTGAAAGTGCCGGCAAACGAGAAGGAGTCGTCGAGCTGGCAGGGGTCGAGCGTGGTCGAGCTGGCGAGCACCGCCCCGCTGGCCGAGAGCTTCACCACCGCGCCCGGCTGGTCCGAGAGCGTCCAGGAAGTAGCGCCGGTGCCGCCGCAGGCCGTGAGCACCGCGTAGGCCGCGTTGCCGCAGATGGTCGGAATGACCACCGGCGTCTGGGGCGAAAAGCCCGTGCCACCGCGGCCGGCGGCCGTCAGCTTCACGCGGTAGGTGCCGGGCACCTTGTAGGTGTGGGTCACGTTGGGGCCCGACGCCAGCGGCGAGCCATCGCCGAAGTCCCACTGGTAGAGAAAGGCGTCGGTGGTGGTATTGGTGAACGTGGCCACCACCGGGTACTGCGTGGTGTTGAGGGCCACCGTGAAGCCGGGGGTAGGTATCGGCCCATCGAGGGTCGTAACGCCATCCTTGCGGCAGGCCGCCAGGGCCGCCACGCCGGCCAGCACCAGGGCAAATTTGCGAAAAGTAGTAAGCATGGAATAACAGTGATTAATGGCGAGTGATTAATGATTAACGACGAGTGACTAATGAGTAATGACTAATGTAAGACTTACGCAAATCGTCTGTCATTGCGCGCGAAGCGCGGCAATCGCACCCGAACGATGCCCGAACGATTTCGTTCTGGGGCGATTGCTTCGCGTTGCTCGCAATGACAAACGTCTTTTGCGTAAGTCCTATAATGATTAATCACTTGTCATTAGTCACTCGTCATTAATAATTAAATTAATAGCCGGTGTTTTGTACCAGACTGGGGTTGGCGTCGCGCTCACTCTGCGGAATAGGCAGCACGATGTTGAACGGCTTGATGCCTTTGGCCAGCAGGGCCGGGTTGTTAATCAGGTTGTTGGTGCGCTTGAGGTCAAACCAGCGGTCGTCCTCAAACGCCAGCTCGTAGCGCCGCTCCTTGATGACAGCCGCCTTGAAATTGGCGGTGTTGGCGGCCGTGAGGTCGCCCAGGCCGGCGCGCTTGCGCACGGTGTTCACGGCGGTGTAGCCTTCGGCAGTTGGCCCCACGGCCTCAGCCAGAATCAGGTACATCTCCGAGAGGCGCAGCACCGGAAAGTTGAGTGGCGAATCCCAGATGTTAGTGTTCACCTTGCCCACGAACCACTTTTTGCAGTTGTAGCCATAAGGCGAACCGGGCAGCACGGCGGGCTGCGCGGTCGTGGCGCTGCCGGCGGGGTAGGCATCGCCGGGCGACCAGATGGTGACGGCCTTGCGCGTGTCGCCGGCCTCGTAGCCCTGCACGAACTCCAGCTCCGGAATATTAAAGCCGTAGCCGCCCTGCGGCACCAGGCCCTGGCCGCGCGGCGCGAAATACTCGTTGCCCACGAAGCCCAGCCCGTCCACGGTGTAGCCGTTCAGGCCGTTCACGTACTGCACCTCAAACAGCGACTCCTTGCCGTTCTCGTTGGCTACCTTGAAGTTGTCGCCGTAGTTGGGCCACAAAGTTTTGCCCGAGCCCGCCAGCACGGCGCGGGCCTGAATGGCGGCGTTGGCCAGGTCGCCCTGCGTGAGATACACCTTGGCCAGCAGGCCGGTAGCGGCCCACTTGCTGGCCCGGCCCAGGTCGGTGCCGCCGTAGCTGCCGGGCAGGTTGCCAATGGCCGCCTGCAGGTCGATTAAAATCTGGGCATAAATCTGGGCGGCCGGCGTGCGCGGCAGCTGGGCATCGGAGGGGCTGGCCGGCGGCGTCAGGATGAGCGGCACGTCGCCGAAGGCCCGCACCAGGTCAAAATAGTACTTGGCCCGCAAAAACTGCGCCTCGCCCAGGCTGCGCTTGCGGACGTCCGCGTTCATCGTAACAATACCGGGCACCTTTTGCAGCACCAGATTGCAGGCCCCGATGCCCACGTAGCAGCCGCCCCACAGGCGGCCCACCGGGTCGTTAGAGGGCGGAATGTTGAAGAAGTCGAGCTGAATCTGGGCCGCCCCGTCACCGCCGCCGCCGCCGCCGGTAAAGGAGTTGTCCGACATAATCTCGCCGATGCTCCACAAGGCCCAGTTGTACTGCCCGCCTACCCCCAGCTGCGAGTAGCAAGCCGTCACGGCCTGCACGGCGTCGGACTCGGTCTGGTAAAAGTTAACGGTCGTTATCTGGTCAACGGGCTTCAGGTCGAGGTATTTCTTGCCGCAGCCGCCGAGCAGCGCCAGGCTGAGCAAGGCGCTGGCAGTTAGTTTAGTAGGAAGTGAGCGCATGGGTGGGGTAGGGAATATAAATCGTCTGTCATTGCGAGCCTGCGAAGCAATCACCCCAGAACGGTGGGCGAACAACTGGCGCAGGTACCGTGCGGGTGCGATTGCTTCGCAAGCTCGCAATGACAGATAAAGGTTCACTTAAAAGCCAATATTCAAGCCCGCGATAAACACGCGCGACTGTGGGTAGATGCCGCGGTCGATGCCGTAGGCACCGGCCTGGCTGCCGATTTCGGGGTCATAGCCCGTGTATTTGGTCAGCGTCACCAGGTTCTGGGCCGTCACGTACACGCGCAGCGTCTGGCCGCCAAAGCGGTTGATGAGCGGCTTGGCGAAATTGTAGCCCAGCGTCAGCACCTTGAGGCGCACGTAGGAGCCGTCTTCCACGAAATAGCTGCTCACGCGCAGGTTCTGGTTGGGGTCGCCGGCCACGGCGCGGGGCACGTCGGTGCTGGTGTTGGGGCCGGTCCAGCGGCCCAGCACGCGGGTGCTGCTGTTGCCGTTGCTGTAGAGGCCGCCCTCCGTGTACACCCGGTTCAGGTCATAAATCTTACCCCCCTCCGAGCCCTGGATAAAGGCCGTGAGGTCGAAACCCTTAAAGCTGAGCGTGTTGTTAACGCCAAAGGTGAAGTTAGGGTTCGGATTGCCGATGAATACCCGGTCCTTGTCGTTCACTACCCCATCCCCGTTGATGTCCCGGAACTTGATGTCGCCGGGGGCCGTGCCCGAGAACTGA
Source organism: Hymenobacter psoromatis (assembly GCA_001596155.1). Classification (NCBI taxonomy): domain Bacteria; kingdom Pseudomonadati; phylum Bacteroidota; class Cytophagia; order Cytophagales; family Hymenobacteraceae; genus Hymenobacter; species Hymenobacter psoromatis. The sequence continues at coordinate 4,875,562 of CP014771.1, forward strand.
TACACGCCCGTGGGCGAGTTCTTATTGAGCGTGGCCAGCTCGTCGGCGGTCTGAATCAGGCCATCGGCCACGTAGCCATAGAACGAGCCGATGGATGCCCCCTGGTCGAAGCGCGAGATGGCCGTGCCCGTGCGGGTGGTGGTGCCGTTGAAGGGCGTGGCCACGTTCAGGTTCTGAATCAGGTTGCGGTAGGCCGAGAAAATGATGCCCGTATTCCAGGTCAGGCCGCCATTGCTGCCGTCCAGGTTGCGGGTGTTCAGCGAAAACTCGATGCCCTTGTTCTTCGATGCCACGGCATTGGTGGGCACAGCCTCGTAGGTGCCCGACACAAGAGTAGGCGGCACGTTGCTGATGAGGTTGGGCGAGCGGCGGTCGTAGATGTCCACCGTCAACTCCACGCGGTTGTTGAACAGGCCCACGTCCACGCCCAGGTTGGCCTGGTAGTTATTTTCCCAGCGCAGCTGCTCGTTGGCACCGCGGGTGGGGGCGGCGCCCTGAAACACCGTGCTACTGGAGCCAAAGGGGTAGCTGATGCCGGTGTTGATGGTAGCCAGGTAGGCAAAGCGCCCGGCGTTCAGGGGGTTACCCACCTTGCCGTAGCCGCCGCGCACCTTCAGGTTGCTGATGGCCGGAATGTCCTTGATGAAATTCTCCTCCGACAAGCGCCAGCCCAGTGAGGCCCCCGGAAAGAAGCCAAACTGATAGCCGGGCGCAAACTGCGAAGTGCCGTCGTAGCGGGCCGTGGCCGTGAGCAGGTATTTGCCCGCATACTCGTAGTTGATGCGGCCGAAGTAGCTGGCCAGGCGGTCGGTAGTCGGCTCCACGCCAATGCCGCCATTGGTGACGGGGTAGGCGGGGTTGGCGGCCGGCCCGGCGTTGATGTTTTGCAGGTTGTTGCTGACGTAGCCCGAGCGGTTGGCGCTGAGGAAAGTGTATTGAAACTGCTGCGCCGACTGCCCCGCCAGCGCCGTGAGGTGGTGCTTCTCGGCGAAAGTGTGGTCGTAAGTCAGCGTATTCTCAATGAGATACGTCGGGTTGTAGTTGCTGCTGGAATAGGCCGAGGCCACCGAGTTGCGGGGCGAGTTTGGCCCGAGCGAGGGTGTGAAGCCGTTGTTGTTGTCGAAAATCAGGTCAGCGCCCACGTTGGTGCGGAAGCGCAGGCCCTTGAGCGGCTCCACCTCGCCGAAAAACGAGCCGATAATGCGGTTGCGGCTGAATTTGGCGTTCGTAATCAGCGATTGCAGCACCGGGTTGGGCTCGATGAAGTTGTCGGCCGTGGCGGTGGGCTCGTAATACGTGCCGTCGGGGTTATACACCGGAATGGTGGGCGGCAATTGAATCACGTTGTTGAGCACCCCAAACTCGTCGTTGCCGGTGTTCAGCTGGCGTTCTTCTTGGTGGGTCACGGCCAGGCTGTTGCCCACCTTCACGTACTTATTGAGCTGAATATCGCCGTTGGCCCGAATCGTAAAGCGCTCAAAATTAGAGCCGTTCAGGGTGCCATCCTGCTGGAAGTAGCCCGCGCTCAGCGCGTAGCGCGCCTTGTCGCTACCCCCATTGGCCGAGATGTTGTAGCTCTGAATCACGGCCGTGGGTCGGAACACCGCCTTCTGCCAGTCAGTGTTGACGGTCAGGGCCGAAGGGTCGGCATACTTGGGGTTAATGGGCTGGCCGGCTGCCAGCAGGCTCTCGTTGTTGATGGTGGCGTACTGCTGCGAGTTCAGCAAATCCAGCTTGCGCCACACCTGCTGAATGCCCCGGTAGCCATCCACCGAGATGGTAGCGTTGCCGGCCTTGCCGCGCTTGGTAGTAATAATGACTACCCCGTTGGCCGCCCGCACGCCGTAGATAGCCGTAGCCGACGCGTCCTTGAGCACGTCGATGCTCTCGATGTCGTTGGGGTTGATGGAGTTAAGCTGGTTCTCCACCGCGTTGCCGTTGGCATCGGCAGTGGGCAGCGGAAAGCCATCGACCACGTACAGCGGCGAGTTGTTGCCGGCCGACGAGATGCCCCGGATGCGCACTGAGGTGCCACCGCCCCCACCCGGCGCGCCCGAGTTCTGGGTCACCGTCACGCCGGCCGCCCGGCCTTGCAGCGCCTGGGTAGGGTCGGCCACGGGCTGACTGGCAATGGCCGCGCCCGACACGGTGGCAATTGCACCGGTCACATCGGCCCGTTGCTGCGTGCCGTAGCCCACCACCACCACCTCGCCGAGGCCCTGGGCACTCTCGCGCATCGTCACGCCCAGGCTGCCGGCGTTGGCGCTGGTGACTACCACCGACTGCGACACGAAGCCCACGAAGCTGAACAGGATGGTGCTGTTTTCGGGGGCGCTAAAGCTAAAGGAGCCATCGACCCCGGTAGTAGTGCCGGTGCTGGTGCCGCGCACCAGCACCGTAACGCCGGGCAGGCCCGTGCCATCAGCACCCACCACGCGGCCCTTCACCGGAATGCTCACCGCCGGTTGCCGGAGGGCGTTGGCCAGTTTGAGGGAGGTAGGGGCGGGGGCAGCAAGGGCAAGGGCAACTGGAAAGCTACAGGCCAACAGCACGGCCGACCGACGCAACAGTAAACCCATCGGATAGTAGTGTCTCTTCATACAGAGGTGGGAAAAAAGAAGTAACAGCAATTATACTTCAAAGTTAGGCACTTGTGTTCAGCAAATGCAACCCCAAAACCTTGTTTCTGCTGCGTATAAAGCTTTTCATGAGTTTGCGTTGCCAGGGTTTTTACGGTTAGTGCACAAGCCCGGCCGGTGATTGTGCGCCCGTTGCCACAGGAAAGCACTATTAGGCCAGGGTGAATTTCCGCTAATAAACAACCGCCTGAAAGAGGATTTTTTCAAAAAAAACTTATCCTTTCAACCAGTCAACTCCCTACCCCCTTAGCTTGCACAAACGCTGCCGATAGCTTGCCACCTTTTGCTGGTTTATTGCAACTCGATAGCCTCTACTTCCTCCGATTCGGTGTCGGCGATAGAGTCATCGAGTAGCACATGGGTCCAGGGTTCGCCCTCCTCATAGTTAGGAGCCTGGCCGCGGCGCTGCAAGGCCGCCAGTACTTTTTGGGCAAAGGCCCAGCTGGTGGCGGGCCGCAGCTCCAGCACCCGCGCCAGCTCGGCGGGCGCGTAGCGGCCCCGGTGGGCGTGCAGCAAAAACACCGCGTACAACGCCTTCACGATGGGGAACTTGCACTTCTGGAGCAGCGTGCCCGTGGTAGCCGACTCCACGTAGCGGCAGCGGGTGCAGCGGCGGGCAAAGGGTTCGCGCGCCTCGCAGCTCTTCTCGTGGCCACACTTGCGGCAGTGGTAGCCGTGCTGCCACTTGAGGTCGGCGAGGTAGCGCAGGCAGGCGTCCTTGTCGGGGTAGAGCTGGCTGAACTCGCCAAAGTCGAACTCGCGGGCTTCGAGGCGGGCCTCCTTCTGGTCGCGCAGGTCGCGGCTCAGGTCGCGGTTGAGCTGCTCAATGGCGGTCGACTGCAGGGCCAGCAGGCCGTTGCGCTCCAGCAGCTCATTGTTGCGGGCCGCGATGATGTCATTCTGCTGACTCAATTCATCAGTGCGCAGAGCTACCAGCGCTTCCAGCTCTGAATTAAGCTGGTCCTTAAGAACTTGATTTTGGCGCAACTGCTCCACTAGCTGGTCCTGAGCCTGGTGCTTTTTGCGCAGCTGTTTCAGCAGGCGGCGTTGCGCGCGCAGCGTCGTGTCCATAATGCCCTTAATCTTATCGGCCAGGGCGTAGCTGAGCACGGCCACCTCTATCACGAAGGCCACGTTGAGGCTATAAACGGTGTAGGCGTTGTTGTAAAACTCGATGCCCAGCTTGCGACTGATAAGAAAAGCCAGGCTGCCCGCCACCATTGCCTGGGCCAGCAGCAGGTAGCGGGCAGCCCGCAGCCCGCCCCGGTAGGCCCGCCAGGCGGTGTAGTAAAGCAGCCCATAGGGCAGCAGATAAAGCCAGAAGCTGAAACCCGAATGCACCACCGCCGCATCGAGCACCAACAGCCCCGCGCTCAGTAACACTACCCCGCGCACGGCCCGGTATAGCGTCGGCAGCCGGGCCGCCATGTCCAGAAAGGAGTAGGCATACTGGGCAAACGTGAGCAGCAGCAGCACAGGCGCCACCGCCCCAATGAAGTGGTTGAGCAGCGGGCTGCCCGGCCACAGGTACTGAAAACCCAGGCCATCTTCCGACAAAAAGAGCAGCGCCCCACTCAGCACGTAGAAGACGTAGTAGAGGTATGACCGGTCCTGAAGAAAGAAAAACAGCAACAAATTATACAGCACCATAATGAGGATGATGCCGTAGAAGCCGCCCAGCAGCCAGTATTGCAGGCTCATCTCTGGCAGCAGGCCCGGCCCGCTGTGCAGCATGGCCCGGAAGCTGGTAGGCGAGTCGGAGCGCAGGCGCAGGTAGTACGTCACGGGCCCGCCGTGGCGCAGGGGCAGGTCAAACAGGAAGTTCTTGTAGGGCAACGGCCGCGTGGCAAAGGGGTAGTTTGCCCCAGTAAGCACGCTATCGTAGGCCAAGGCCGCGCTACCCGGTCGGTATATCGGCCGAAACAGCGTAGCTGTTCCGGTGTGCGAATCATACAGCTCCAGGTACCAGTCAGACGCCGGCCCGGCCTCAGTCCGCACCGTGAAGCGCAGCCAATAGGTGCTGCGCGGGTGCCGGATATTGGGCGGCAGCCGGGTGCCCGCCAAGGTGGTAAAGCGCCCTGCCCAGGCCGGGCTGCTGACCAGGCGCAGGGGTAGGCGGCCGGTGGGGTCCTCCAACACGCTATAAAAATGGTCTTCAACAAACTGGGTGGGCCGGGCCGGGCGGGCCACCAGGGTGTCTTCGGGGGTGGTGGCTGGCAGGGCCAGCACAGAGATACTGCCCGCCAGCCAAGCTAGTCCGGCTAGCAGCCCGCGCATAAGCCAACGTAACATAGAAAATGGGGTCGTGTGTTGATTCCGTAGATAATTAAAAGAAGAAATGGAATATAAATAAAGTAATCAGTCCATCATGGAAGAACTGTTTTTTCGAGAAGCAAATCGTCTTACGGGTTAGCCGCTTGCGTCGAGTACGCAGGGTTAGATGCTTGCGTTCTAGGCGTTGCATCGGGCCTTTGCCTATTTGCCGCTGCGCGTCCGGCAAACAGGCCTCATACGCTCCCCAGGCATCCGTAAACCAGGTTTCTACAGCCCAGCCCGCCGCTTTGAGCACCGCCAACAGCCGCCGAAACGTGGCATGGGTGCGCCGCCCGAAGACAAACGCTACCACTTGCCCGGTGGTAGCATCTTCGACCCACCAGAGCCAACGTTGTATCTTTTTCGTGCGCACAAACGACCACATTTCATCGGCGCACAACCGCAAACTGCTTGCTGTTGGCGGCGCATACGTGGGATGGCACGGCAGGTATTGATTTACCGTTTCAATCTTTTTTTTAGTTCCCCCATCACCGTTTGTGGACTGATACCCAGCACCCTAGCGGTGTCCCGTATTCCACTGCCGTTCAGCGCCAAATCCGTGATTTTCTCCCGTACTCCCGGCTCCCGTACTTTGTGCTGGTAGCGCAGTTGAAAGGTGCGGCGACAAGTCACGCAGCGGTAGCGTTGCGTCCCATCGGGCGCTTTGCCATGCCGATAGACCGCATCCGGCTGCTCACAAGCCGGGCAAAGAACGGGTTCCAAAACCATCCCCAAAGATAACGCTCTCTATAGAAGCAACACACGACCGAATTCTCGCTGCTGAACTCTGCCTTCCAACCGCTTCAGCTCCTCGTATTATGCCATCCACCGCTAGCATTTTTATCTGCCTCCCAGCCTTTCGGGCCGTGACTATTGGCTTGGGCCTGTTCCACCTCGTGGCCGCCTTGGCGTTTGCGCGGCCCGGCGCCGTTGTGGATTTTGGTTGGCCGGACCGTTTTGATTTCGGGCCGAGTTTTTTGCTAACCATGCTGACGCTCTGCGGCGGGGCTTGGGCGTTTAGGGGGCGGGCGGGCACTCGGGCGCCGCAACGCGCCGGCTGGCGGGGCGCGGCCTACGGCGTGCAGATGAATTCGTGTGGGGTTTTACCCCGTAGGGTTTGAGCCGTTTACCGTAAACCCTAAACAGCCTCACTGTTACGCTTCGAAATAACTGCAAAATAGATAAGCAGCCGCTTAAAAAAGCCCTCCCAGCCATGTGCTCGGAAGGGCTTTTGATTTTTGGGTAAGGACAGGCCTTTAGGCCCGACCGGCTAAAGCGGGCTTGCAGTCGGCACAATTGGCCCGGTGGTCGGGGGTAGGGGAGGGCCGCGCGCCGGTCAGGCTATTTTTGACCGGTTTACTTCATGGAGTTGTCATGCCCACGTTCTCGTTTCAGCGCTCTCTAACGCCCCTTATTCATGTGCTGGCGTGGGGGCTGCTGGCGCTCACGCTGCTGCTGTTTCAGCCCATGCAGGGGCGCATCGTGCTACCCCCCCAATACTGGGTGAAGCAGGGCGCACTGCTCCTGCTGTGGGGGGGCGCCTTCTACCTCACGGCACGGGTGAGCGTGCCGCGCCTGTTGCTGCGCGGGCGCACCGGCTGGTTTGGGCTGGCTTTGATGGCCACGGCGCTGGTTATTGTGCTAATGGGCTACTTACTCGAAAGCACCCTGCACCTGACGGAACTCATGCGCCAGGCTTTTCACGCGGCGGAGGCGGCGCGTCAGCGCTTCGGCCCGCTCCGGCCGCGCGGTAGCCGCTTCGACCTGATAAGTATGCTCATTACGCTGCTGGTGCTGGGCATTGCCACGGCCATTACGGTGGTGCAGCACTGGCAGCAGGAAGCCCGCCTGCGCGAGCGCCTCGACCAGCAGCGCGTAGAAGCCGAACTGAGCTTGCTGAAAGCTCAAATCAACCCGCACTTCTTCTTTAACACTCTCAATAACATCTACTCGCTCACGCTCATTGATGGCGAGCGGGCGCGGGCGGCCCTGCACCGCCTCTCGCGCATGATGCGCTACGTGCTCTACGACACGGCCGCGGGCCAGGCCCAGCTGGGCCAGGAAGTGGCTTTCATTCAGGATTATATCACCCTGATGCAGCTGCGCCTCACCGACCGCGTGCAGGTAACTTTTGAGCACCCCGAGCCGGTGCGCGAGGTGCTCATCGCGCCCATGCTGCTGCTGCCGTTTGTGGAAAATGCCTTCAAGCACGGCGTGGCGGCCACGGCACCCAGCCGCATCTTCATTGGCCTGCGCCAGCCCACGCAGCAGCAGCTCGAAATCGTGGTGCGCAACACGCTGTTTGCTAAGTCCAGCACCGACCTGGCAGGCTCCAATGGCATCGGCCTGGTCAATACCCGCCGCCGCCTCGACCTGCTCTACCCCGGCCGCTATACCTTGCAGGTGACCGAAAAAACTCCCGACGACGAGTTTGAGGTAAAGCTCAGCCTGGTGGTGGATAACAAGCTTGTCGCCAGCACGCTGCCCCACTCAACTCTTAAAACCGTATAGATGATTCCCGTTACCTGCATTGCCGTTGATGATGAGCCGCTGGCGCTGGCGCTCCTCTGCACGTTTATCGAGCAAACGCCTTTTCTGAAGCTGGTGGGCCGCTATGGCAGCGGCGTGGAAGCCCTCAAGGGCCTCCACGAGCTGACTGAGCCGGTAGAGCTGGCTTTTCTCGACATCCAGATGCAGGAGCTGACCGGCCTGGAGCTGGCGCGGGTGCTGGGCCAGCAGGCCGCGCCGCCGCGCATCATTTTCACCACCGCCTTCCCGCAATATGCGCTGGAAGGCTACAAGGTCGATGCCCTCGATTACCTGGTGAAGCCGTTCAACTACGAAGAGTTTCTGCGGGCCGCCAACAAGGGCCGCGCCTACGCCGAGCTGAGCCACGCCAGCGCCGATGCGCCCGCCCCTACCCCCCCCAACGTGGAGGAAGAGCACATTTTCCTGAAAGTGGAGTACCAGCTCGTGCGCGTGGCGCTGAGCGATATTCTGTACGTGGAAGGTCTGAAAGACTACGTAAAAGTGCATCTCAAAAGCACGCCGCGCGCCCTGCTTTCGCTCATGAGCCTGCGCGCGATGGAAGAAAAGCTGTCTGTCCGGCGCTTCCTGCGCATCCACCGCTCCTTCATCGTGGCCCTCGACAAGATTGAGGCCGTGCGCCGCCTCACCGTGCAGATTGGCACCGAAACCATTCCCGTGGGCGAACAATACAAAGAAGCCTTCCAGCAGTTCCTGAGCCGCTGGAGCTGACCCAGTGTAGGGTAGGCTTTAGCCCTGCCGTCGATAGTATTTATGAGCCTACTGACGGCAGGCTAAAGCCTATCCTATAATCGCCTACTTAGGGATAGAGCCGGGCACCTGCATCTCGGGGGCGCGGGGGGTAGGGCGCAGGCCGCGCAGTTCCTGGTACTTTTCGAGCTGGGCGGGCGTGAGCGCCGCCTCAATCTTGGTTTCGAAATCGGCCTGGCGGGCCAGGCGGGCCGCGTGCTCGTTTTCGTCGGGCCGATGCGTGAGGCGCTGCTTGCGCTGCGCCCGCTCCTCATCGAGCACGGTGGCGATGCGGGCCAGCTGCGCGGGGCTGAGGTCGAGCTTTTGCAGGAGGGTAGCGCGTTTGTTGTGGCCCAGCACCACTACCTCCGGCAGGGTTTGGGCGCGCAGGCGACCGCCGGCCAGGGCCGCCACCAAAAAAACGAAGCCAAGCAGAAGGGTGCGCATGATGCAAAGCTAGCCGTTGCGCCAGCAAGCCGCCGACAGTACGGGTAAAACCCGGCCCGGCCACGAAAGTGCCCGCAATAGCGCTATCACGCCTCCCTGCCAAGTACTCGTGCAGAAGTAAATTAGGTACTGCTGTTACGCCCTATCTTATTCGAGATGGTAACGGGGAGTAGCGCGAACTTGGTAGTTCGCGTCCCCGCGCCGTTAAAGCCAGTATAACGGCGCGGGGACGCGAACTACCAAGTTCGCGCTACTCCCCGTTGCGTAACAGCAGTTAGGTATCCAGAGAACGTCATTCCGAGCTTGTCGAGGAATCTCGCCCGCATCTTATGGATGTCGTTCAACGATGCGGGCGAGATTCCTCGGCAAGCTCGGAATGACGTTCTGCTTACTCAATTAGTTTTGACTGACTACTTAAACAACGCCCCGTGCCTGCGGGGCACGGGGCGTTGAGCTTCTATAGTAATCAATAACAGAGCGGAAGGGCTAAAAGCTAATAAGGGGAGCTAGTTGCTTGGGCGCTGGCCGCGCTGCGGGCGCATGGCCTGGTACTTGGTGTACTGTTCGGGGGTCAGGATTTCCTTCATTTTGGCCTCCATTTCGGTGCGGCGGGTTTGCATGGCCTGGCGCTCGGCATCGGTGGGCGGGCCGTTGGGGCGAGCCGTGCGGTTGGCGCTCATCAGGGCGTCTAGCTTGGTTTGCTGGTCGGGGGTCAGGTTCAGCTCTTTCATCATTTCCGCCTGGCGGCCCATGCGGCTCTGGCCGGCTGCGGCGGCTGGGTCCTGGGTGACCTGGGCGTGGGCGGCGGGCGCGGTGGCCAGGGCTCCGGCGGCCAGCAGGCCAACCAGGTAAAGGGAGCGGGAGAACATAGTAGTAAGGAAAAGGAGGTGAGTACTACTGCCTTGCGTAGGAATAGCTCCCCAAAGATAGTGGTTACCGGCGCGGTGCTAGGCGGCTAGTCGGCCAGCACCCGAATTGTGCCGACAAACCGTGTTCCTACCCCCGCCAAGACTTCCGGCGTGAAGAGTGCGTGAGGAAAGCCGGATTTCCCAACCCGCGCCCTATAATTGCCGTCTAGTGCCTGGCCGTCGGGCTTGCCGGCGGCCGGCTGTTCACCTTCTGACTCCTTCTTTCTTTATGCCTACCCCCACTTCGTCCCGCTTGTCGGGGCAATTCGCCCTGGTCACTGGGGCCAGCTCCGGCATCGGCGCGGCCGTAGCTAAGTCGCTGGCCGCCCACGGCGCCGGCGTCGTCGTCAACTACATCGGCAACCCCGACGCGGCCGACGCCGTGGTCAAGGAAATCACGGACGCGGGCGGCGTGGCCCTGGCCATCCAGGCCGACGTGAGCAAGGAAGACCAGGTGCAGGCCATGTTCAAGCAGGCCGTGGACCACTTCGGTACGCTGCACATCGTGGTGGCGAATGCTGGTATTCAGGTCGATGCCAAATTCATGGATATGAGCGTGGCGCAGTGGCAAAAAGTGCTCGACGTGAACCTGACCGGCCAGTTTTTGTGCCTGCGCGAAGGAGCCCGCGAGTTTATCCGGCGCGGCCCGCAGCCCGAGGTGAGCATGGCGCTGGGCAAGATGATATGCATGAGTAGCGTTCACGAAGTCATTCCTTGGGCCGGCCACGTCAACTACGCCACCAGCAAGGGCGGCATCATGGAATTGATGAAAAGCTCGGCTCAGGAGCTGGCACCCCAGAAAATCCGGGTGAATGCCATCGGGCCGGGTGCCATCAAAACGCCCATTAATCACGATGCCTGGGCTACCCCCGAGGCCGAAGCCAAGCTGCTGACCCTCATTCCCTATGGCCGTGTGGGCGAGCCTTCCGACATCGGCCAGCTCGCCGCCTGGCTCGTCTCCGACGAGGCCGACTACATCACCGGCCAGACCATTTTTATGGATGGCGGCATGACCTTGTACCCTGGCTTCGCTACCGGAGGGTAGGGCAGTTATAGTGTAGGGTGCGGGGCTCGCCCCCGCCCGTCGTCGAACATCAAGCGTTGGATTCGTTCAATACCAATCGTTCGACGACGGGCGGGGGCAAGCCCCGCACCCTACTTTCATTACTTATTTAACTGATAAGCAACTTGAACGCGGAAAACCAACGCCTCGAAGAAGCAAACACCGGGAAAAAAGACTGGCGGCACTACGGCTCCTACCTCTCGGAGCGGCAGTGGGGCACGGTGCGCGAGGACTACTCGGCCGGCGGCGATGCCTGGAATTATACCAATTTCAACATGGCCCGCTCCTACGCCTACCGCTGGGGCGAGGAGGGCCTGGCCGGCTTCTGCGACACGCGGCAGCTATTGTGCATGGGCCTGGCGCTCTGGAACGGGCAGGACCCGTTTCTGAAAGAGCAGCTTTTTGGCCTGAGTGGGCCGCAAGGCAACCACGGTGAGGACGTGAAGGAATTGTATTATTTCCTGGATGCTACCCCCACGCACTCGTATCAGAAGCTGCTTTACAAGTATCCGCAGGCCGCTTTTCCCTACGAAGAGCTGGTGAAGGAAAACTGCGCCCGCAACCGTCAGCAGCCCGAATACGAGCTGCTGGACACGGGCATTTTCAACGAAAGCCGCTACTACGACGTGTTCGTGGAGTTTGCCAAAGCCGATGCCGATGACTTGCTGATTCGGTACACTGTCGTGAACCGCGGGCCGGAAGCCGCTACCCTGCACGTGCTGCCGCAGCTCTGGTTTCGCAACACCTGGACTTGGGGCAACGACGACTATCGCCCCGCCCTCAAAGCACTGAGCGACAAGGCGGTGCAGGTCAGCCACCGCGAGCTGGGCGAGCTGGCCTGGTACCTGGATGACGCGACCGAGCTGCTGTTTTGCGACAACCACACCAACGTGGAGCGCATTGACGGGCACCCGTCGGGCGAAAAGTTTTATAAGGACGGCATCAACGGCTATGTGGTGGAGGGTAAGGCCGGGGCCGTGAACCCGGCGCACGTCGGCACCAAGGCCGCCGCCCATTATACTATCACTTTGCAGCCCGGCGAAACCCGCCAGGTGCGCCTGCGCCTCGGCCCCGCCGGGCTGGCCGCGCCCTTCGCCGATTTTGAGCAAATTTTCGCACAGCGCCAGCACGAGGCCGATGAGTTTTACGCTGAGCTTCAGCACGATATTACCGATGCCGATGCGCGCCTGGTGCAGCGCCAAGCCTACGCCGGGATGCTGTGGAGCAAACAGTTTTACGACTACGATGTGCCACGCTGGCTGGCCGGCGACCCGGCCCTACCCCCCCCGCCGCCCGAAAGGCTGAACGGCCGCAACGCGGAATGGAAGAGCCTGAGCAACTACGACATTATCTCGATGCCCGATACCTGGGAGTACCCCTGGTACGCGGCCTGGGACCTGGCTTTTCACTGCCTGCCGCTGGTGCAGCTCGACCCGGAATTTGCCAAAAGCCAGCTCCGGCTGCTGTGCCACGACTGGTACATGCACCCCAACGGCCAGCTGCCGGCCTATGAGTGGCACTTCTCGGACGTGAACCCGCCGGTGCACGCCTGGGCTGCGTTCCGGGTGTTTAAGATTGACCAGAAAGCGCGCGGCGATGGCGGCGACGTGGTATTTCTGGAAACCGTGTTTCATCGCCTGCTGCTGAATTTCACGTGGTGGGTGAACCGCAAGGACCGCGACGGGCACAATATTTTTGAGGGCGGTTTTTTGGGATTGGATAATATTGGGGTGTTTGACCGCTCGGCGCCGCTGCCCTTCGGCGGCACGCTGGAGCAGGCCGATGGCACGGCCTGGGTGGCCATGTTTGCACTCAATATGATGCGCATCGCGCTGGAGCTGAGCCAAACCAACCCCGTGTACCAGGACTTGGCCTGCAAGTTTTTTGAGCACTTCCTCTACATCGCCGAGGCCATGACCAACGTGGGCAACACCGCGCTGGACCTGTGGGACGAGGAGGACGAGTTTTATTACGATGCCCTCAACAAGCCCGACGGCAGCGGCCACGAGCTGCTGAAAGTGCGCTCGATGGTGGGGCTGATTCCGCTTTTTGCGGTGGAAGTGCTGGATGAGGATGTGCTGATGGGCGCGCCCGTATTCCTGGCCCGCATGAACTGGCTGCTCGCCAACCGCCCCGGCCTGGCCGACCTGGTGAGCCACTGGCAGGAGCCCGGCAAGGGCGCGCGCCGCCTGCTGAGCCTGCTGCGCGGCCACCGCATGAAGCGCCTGCTGTTCCGGATGCTGGACCCCAACGAGTTCCTGTCCGACCACGGTATCCGCAGCCTGTCGCGGGTGTATCTGGATAATCCTTATGTGTATAAGGCGGACGGTAAAGCGTTCGTGGTGAACTACCAGCCGGCCGAATCGCAGAGCGACATGTTTGGGGGTAATTCCAACTGGCGCGGGCCAGTCTGGTTCCCGGTTAACTTTCTGATTGTGGAGTCGTTGCAGCGGTTTTACCACTATTACGGCGATGATTTCAAGGTGGAGTGCCCTACCCACTCGAACAACTACGTCACCATTCTGGACGTGGCTGACGAGCTATCGCAACGGCTCAACCGGCTCTTCCTGCGCGATGAGAAAACCGGCCGCCGCGCCTGCTTTGGCCCCCGCGACATCATGCAAAACGACCCCAACTTCCGCGACTACGTACTCTTTAACGAGTACTTCAACGGCGACACCGGCGAGGGCCTCGGCGCGAGCCACCAAACCGGCTGGACCGGCCTGGTCGCCAAGCTCCTGCTGCCGCGCTACACGATTGAGTCGCACTACGAAAGCCGAAAGTAGATATTAACGTTTGTCATTAGTCACTCCTCATTAGTCATTAAAACTATGCCTACCCCTGCTCCCTGGCTCGATGCCACCACGACCATCCGCGACGGCATGGTGCATTGGCCCGACAACCTCGGCGTTACCGTGAAGCGCACCCTGAGCCAGGACCGCGGCGATGCCGCCAACGTGACTGAGCTGCACATGAGCGCCCATACTGGCACCCACGTGGACGCGCCGCTGCACTTCACCACCGGGGCCGGCGACACCACGACCCTCGACCTGGGCCACCTCATGGGGCCGGCTACCGTGGTAGCCATTCAGGACCCAAAAAGCATCAGTCTGGCCGAGGTGCAAAAGCTGGATATCAAACCCGGCGCGCGGCTGCTATTCAAAACCCGCATCTCAACTAGTGAGTGGAGCACCGAGCCGTTCAAGCCCGATTTTGTGGCCCTGGATGGCGACGCGGCCCGCCACCTGCGCGACGCGGGCGTGGTGTGCGTGGGCGTAGACTACCTCTCCGTGGGCAAGGCCGATGCCCACCACGCGCTGCTCGACGCGGGCATTTGTGTCATTGAAGGGCTGGCCTTGCAGCACATCGCGCCCGGCGAGTACGAGCTGCTGTGCCTACCCCTTAAAATAGCGGGTAGCGACGGAGCCCCGGCGCGCGTGCTGCTGCGGCCGGCTTAGGTCGGCCCGGCGTAGCGCATTCAGCCAATGCTTACTAAGGCGGGTATAAGTTGCGGTTATTTCCTGCCCTGCCCATGCCTGCTGCCGCTATTGCCGCCACGCCCGGCGCGCTCGCCGCGTTTTTTCAACTGCACGATGCCGGGCGGGTGCCCGCGCTGCTACCCATTCGCTACCACCGAATGCAGGTCGATGCGCTGGCGTTTTTTCGCGGGAGCGCGCCGCTCTATTACGCCCGCTTTGGGGCCGCGCCCGCGCTGGCGGGCGGCCCGGTGGGCTGGCTCTGCGGTGATGCGCACATCGAGAACTTTGGCTCGTACCGGGGCGATAACCGGCTGGTTTATTTTGATTTAAACGACTTTGATGAGGCCGCGCTGGGCCCGCTGAGCTGGGATGTGGGCCGCCTGCTGGTGAGCGTGCGGCTGGCCGCCGCCCACTTTGGCCTACCCCCCGCCGCCCAGCACACCCACGCCGAAACCCTGCTGGCCGCCTACGCCGCCGCGCTGGCCACCGGCAAAGCCTACCTGCTGGAACGGGCCACCGCGCGGGGCCTGGTGCGCCAGCTGCTCAAGAACGTGCAGCAGCGCCGCCAGCGTGAGCTGCTGGCCGGCCGCGTCAGCCGGCGCGGCGGCTGGCACTTTCGCACCCATAAGTCGGCCGTTTTGCGGCCCCTACCCCCCGCCGAGGCGCTGGCCGTGCTGCGCGCTGTGGAAAGCTGGCGGCTGGCCCAGCCCCAGCCGCCCTGCGGGCCGCTGCTCGACGTGGCCGGGCGCGTGGCCGGGGTAGGCAGCCTGGGCGTGCCCCGCTACGCGCTGCTGGCCAAAAGCCGCCACGCCGGCAAGCTGCCCCGGCTGCTCGACCTCAAGCTGGCGCTGCCGGCCGCGCCCGCACCGTTTTGCCCGGTGCCGCAGCCGGCGTGGCCCACCGAGGCGGCCCGCGTGGTGGCGGCGCAGGGCTACTTGCAGGCGGTGTGCCCGGCCCTGCTTCAGCCGCTGGAGCTGGGCGGGCGGCCCTTCGTGCTGCGGGCCTTGCAGCCAGTGGCCGACAAGCTGGACTTTATCAATTTCACCCAGGACGCGGCGGGCTTCCAGGGCGCGCTGCCCGATTTTGGCCGCCTGCTGGCCTGGGCGCACCTGCGGGCGGCCGGCCACCGCGGCGCGGCTGGCCCCGATGCGCTCCGGGCCTTCGGGCAGGGGGTAGGCGAGTGGTGCGCCGCCGTGCTCGGCTTCGCGGCCCAGGCGCAGGCCGCGGTGGAAGCCGACTACGCGGCGTTCGCGCTGGCGTGCCGGGAGGGCATTTTGCCCACGGCCGCGCGGTAGCCGGGCGGCATCCATTCACAGGCTCATCAGCTCCCGAAACAGCCCCGACTGCGCGCGCGAAATTTCCACGTCGGGGCCGTGGCGCAGGCTGATTTTGAGCGTGTTGCTAAACCACGGCTCAATGCCCGCAATCCACTGCAGGTTGATGATTTGCTGGCGGTTGGCCCGGAAAAATACTTTGGGGTCGAGGCGCGCCTCCAGCTGCTGCAAGCTGCGCGCTATCAGCGGCTGGTGCTGTTCAAAATACACCCGCGTGGCGCTGCCGCTGATTTCGAAGAGCCGGATATCGGCCAGCTTCACGAACCAGCAGCGCTCGCCATCCTTCACGAAAACCTGGTCGTGGGCCGTGAGCAGCGGCGCGGGCGCTTCGGGCGCGGGGGTAGGGACCGCCGGCACCAGCGCGGCCGGCCGAAGCTTAGCCAGCGCGGCCGCCAGCCGGGCTTCGCTCACGGGCTTGAGCAGGTAGTCCAGCGCATTCACCTCGAAGGCTTGGAGCGCATATTGGTCATAAGCCGTGGTGAAAATGACGTGCGGCACGGCCCCT
The DNA here is from genome assembly GCA_001596155.1 of Hymenobacter psoromatis. Lineage (NCBI taxonomy): Bacteria > Pseudomonadati > Bacteroidota > Cytophagia > Cytophagales > Hymenobacteraceae > Hymenobacter > Hymenobacter psoromatis. The sequence goes on from CP014771.1 coordinate 4,891,526, forward strand.
TCCAGCGAGGCCAGCAGGTCGAAACCCGACTCGCCGGGCATGTGAATATCCAGAAACAGCACCTCGGGCCGCAGCGCCTGAATCTGCTGGCGGGCCTCGTCGGCGTGGCGGGCTTCGCCCACCACTTCCACATCGGGAAAAGCGCGCAGCAGGTGCCGCAGCTCGGTGCGCGCCAGGCGCGAGTCGTCAATGAGTAAGGCGTTCATTTAGTAATGAGAAAATGGGTATTAAAAGAACGTCATGCTCATCTGGCGTCCGCTTGTCGAAGCATCTCGCGTGGGGTAGTAACCTCAACCGTTTAACGATGCGAGCGAGATGCTTCGACAAGCTCAGCATGACGTTCTTTTAATACCCATTTTCTCATTACCAACCGGCAGGCGCAGCTCGGCCAGCACGGTATCAGGCCGTAGCGGGTCGGGGCCGATGCGGAAGCTGGCGGCGGGCCCAAAGAGCAGCCGCAGCCGCTCGCCCACGTTGCGCACGCCCACGCCGGGGTGGCCGGGCACCGGTTGGTAAGTGCCCGTGTTGCGCACGGCCACCAGCAGGCCGGTGCCCGCCCCGTCGAGCTGGGCGCTCAGGCTGAGGCAGCCGCCGGCCGGGCGCGGGGCCAGCCCGTGCTTGATGGCATTCTCCACCAGCAGCTGCACCGTCATGGGCGGCAGCAGCACGGGCAGGGCCTCAGGGGCTACGTCGAGGGTGTAGCGCAGGCGCTCTTCGAGCTGCATGGCTTCAAGCTGGAGGTAGTTTTCCACGATTTCCAGCTCGGTGGCCAGCGGCACCTGGGCCAGGGTATTGCGCTGCATGGAGTAGCGCAGCAGCTCGGCCAGGTGCGTCATCATGGCGCGGGCGCGGGCGGGGTCTTCCATCACCAGGGCCCGGATATTGTTCAGCCCATTGAACAGGAAATGCGGGTTGAGCTGGGCTTGCAGCGTGCGCAATTCGGCCTCGCGGGCAATGGCAGTCAGCTTCCAGGTGTCAATTTCGGCCAGCCGATAATTGTCCAGATAATGCAGCCCGAAATAGACTGCCGCCCAGCCCCACATCACGAAAAAGACGTTCAGCGCGTAGCCGATGTACTGCGCCCAGGGCAATCCCTGCCCGCTCTCCTGGGCGTGAGTAAGGGCTAGTAAGCTCGTAATCAGCAGGCCAATAAGTAGGATGCCACCCAGGGCGATGGCTAGGTGCGCCAGCAGTAGCCGGGGCAGCAGCGCCGCCAGCGACAACGCCACCCACTTGTGCCGCCGGGCGTAGAGACGCAACAGATGACTACAGCCCAATAGCGTACCCGCCACGATGATTTCAACCCCGATGAGGGAAGGCGTAAAGCGCCCGAAAATACTTGCCAGCACCCCGCCCAGCACGCCGTAAAGCGTCCACCCCATAACCTGGAGTGCCCAATAGAGGCCAGGGCGAGTGGTGAAGTGCATCGGAGAACGAGCTGAATAGGTGGAGAAGCAGCCGAAGCTAGCGCGTGAGGAAACCAATTGCGTCGGTCACAAAGTGGCCGAACATATTCGAGGGTAAGTCGCGCCGCCAGACGTACAACAGGGCAAGTACTGCTCCGCTGAGGGCTACCGCGCTCAAGTGAACTGCCCCCCACCCCCGGAGATGAGCGAAAGTAAACGCCGCAATTGACACCCCAACGGCCAAGCTAGCGCTACCGGAAAGCTGCCGGACTTTTTCAATTAAATAACCGCGGAAAAGTATTTCTTCAACTACGGCAGCGCGTAGAACCAGCAAAATCCGGTACCAGTAGGGCGTGTTGAGAATAGCCTGGGCCTGCGTCAGCGCAGCAGTTGAAGCGGCGGGCGACTGATGAGCGATAACCGCAAACTGGATGCCCATAATCACAGTCACAATAACGGCTGCCAATAAGCCAAATAGCAGGCTTTTTCAGGTAGGGCGGCGAAAGCCAATCGAACTAAGGGGTAAGTGTTCCACGGCCGTCAGCCAATAGAGAATGGCGAGCGCGAAAGACCACCAGATTGCTTCTCGGGCAAGCAGAGCGGACATGGAAGTGCCGGAAATGAGCCAATGCCCAATTGGCAGCAGACAGAAGAGTAAAGTGCCGCCAAGTCCGCAGAGCGCAAGCATTGTTGTGCGCGGTGACGTAGGGTAAGCGAAGCTGTTGTCCATCTTTAGGGAGGGATTAAAAATAGTACAATAAATTATGCTTGCCAGTAGGCCCGCGCGTGCCGGCGGTATGACCAGTAGAGCGCGCCTGCCAGCCCCAGCAGCGCACCCGCCACAAACACCGGCACCCAATAGGGCGCGCTGGCCGCCGTGCGCACCCCAATAAACAGGCAGCCGAACGAAATCAACCCCGCCGCGAAGGCGTAGGGTAGGGCATCGTAAAACCAGGCGTAGGGAAAGAGATGCGCGCCTGTGATGATGCCGTAGGTCATCACGAAGTACGCCGGGTGCTGGCCAAAAATGAAGAACAAGAACGGGAAATAGAACAACTGAGCAAAATTCAGCCACAGCCCCAGCGGCTGCAAGGGGTTGTGCGGCAAGGTCCAGGTAGTGCGCAGCAGCTTTGAAAAAAGCCAGGCCAGCGGCAGCAGGGGCACCCCCACGAAGAAGGTTATGAAGCTCTTGGACTGCGGCGGCAGCGGCAGCGTCCACACGTAAGCTATTGCGGCCCACACTACCGTAGCCGCCAGAATAAAATCGAGCCCATTCTTGGCCTTTACTGATAATTCCAGCCGTAGCGCATCTAAAAGGGTTGCGGCGGCTGGCTCGTGATTTTCTGGCTTAGTAGTCAGCATGGCTGGGGATGAAGGTTGGAAAGGTGAAACCAGTGCCCGAACGACTGCAACGAGGCCCCGAACGGCTGGAAAGAGGCCCCGAACGACTGCAATGAGACCCTGAACGGCTGCAATGGGACCCCGAACGACTGCAATGGGACCCCGAACGACTGCAATGGGACCCCGAACGATTGGGACGACACCCCAAACGACTGCAACGAGGCCCCGAACGACTGTGATGAGACCCCGAACGACTGCAACGACACCCCGAACGGCTGAAGCGACCCCCGGAGTCGTTGGGGCGGGGACTGGGATGATTGGGGCGAGTGCTAGGGCTGGTTGCTATCGGCCGGCCGTGGCCCGTCATGGTTACTGTGAACGCGGGGTGGGGACTCGGGGCCGTTTGGGCGGGCGGTGGGCAGCGCCAGAACAAAATTCCAGCGAGAAAATAGGCGAGCGGACATGCTGACCAGCAGGTTGAGGTGAAAGAATGCCCAAACCTAGTCGCGGCCCTACCCCCCTTCAAGCCACCAAGAGCCGAGCGGTCGGGGGCGGCGCTGAGTGGTAAAAAAGGCGGCCCCAACCGCCCTCAGCGGCTACTCACCCTGCGCCCGCGTTATTTGCGGCTATGAACAGACCAATCATCGTCCTGATGGGCGTTTCGGGCAGCGGCAAAACGACCGTGGGCGAATTGCTCTCCCAACAAATCGGCGTGCCGTTCTTCGACGGCGACGATTTTCACCCGCAGGCCAACATTGACAAAATGGCCCACGGCACGCCCCTCACCGACGCCGACCGCGCCGGCTGGCTCGCCGACCTGGCCCAGCACATCGGGCAGTGGGAACAGGATAAAGGCGCCATTCTGGCCTGCTCGGCCCTCAAGGAAAGCTACCGCACCACCCTGCAGGCCGGCGCGCGGCAGCCGCTGGACTGGGTGTTCCTGACCGGCGACCGGGCCTTGCTGCTGCAACGCATGGAAGGCCGCCAGGGTAGCTATATGAAGGCCAATATGCTCGATTCGCAGCTCGCCACCCTCGAAATGCCCGCCTATGGCCTGCACCTCAACGTGGCCGATTCGCCCCAGCAACTGGTGGACAAAATAAAGGCCGGGCTGCCGCAAAGCCAAGGGTAGCCGGTTATTAAGTGATGTTACGCAAAGCTTATCGCCCTCCGCGTTCACCTCACCCCCTAGCCCCCTCTCCTGCGGAGAGGGGGGACTAGCTTTTAGTTTTAGCTCTAATTTAACTAATTGATTTACACTATAAAATTAAGCTAGAGCTAGTTCCCCCTCTCCGCAGGAGAGGGGGCTAGGGGGTGAGGTGAACGTGGAGGGCGATAAGCTTTGCGTAACAGCAGTTTAATAAACCGACTTGTTACTTACCAAAACGTGCGGCTCACGGCCAGCGTGCCGTAGAAAAAAGCGCTCGTGTTGCCGCCCGTCGGAAGGTGCAGCGGCACCAGGTAGCTGGGCGTGGCGGCCACCACGTAGCGCCCGGCCGCGAAGCTGACCGGCAGCGAAAGCGTGTAGCCCAGCGCGCTGAAACCCGGCGTGGCCGGCTCGGCAAACGCGGTAGTGGTGGTGCCATTGCGCCTGGTTTTGACCACGGTGGTCTTGCCCAGCGAGGTGGCGTAGAAGTGCTGGCTGCCCGCCCCAACCTCCACGGTGGGCTCGATGCTGAGCGTGTCGTGGGCCAGCACGGGCAGCTCAAAGCGGTGGCTGGCGTTGAGCGTCAGCACGAAATCGGTCTTACTACCCAGAAATAAATCGGCGCTGACGCTGGCCGTGACCAGCCCAAAAAACTGCGTGAGGCTGCCGCTGAGGTCATTGCGCAGCGAGGCCTGCACCAGCGCGCTCTCGCCGTAGGCAAACAAGCGCGTGTACTGCACGGTCCAGTACGTGTCCGAATTGCTCACCGATTGCCAGCCGGCCATCAGCTCGCCAAAGTTGTAAAACGGCTCGTGCAGGTAGGTGTAGGCGTAGGAGTGGTTGAGGTAGCCCGACGCGAGGAAGCCGCTGGGAGCCTGGTAGGTGAGGGTGGTGCCGAGGTAGCCGCGGTCGTCGGCGGCCTGCGGGGCGCGTTGCAGGTAGGTGGTGCGGTTGGCGGTGCTCAGGCCCAGCGTGAGGCGGGGCGGGTGAACGGTGGCGGCCGAGTCGGGGGGTAGGGAGGCAGCGGCCACCTGCCCCGTCAGGAGCAGGAGGGCCGCCGGCAGCCAGTGGCGTGCGGAACGAAGCATGAAGGAGGGGATAGGAAATTCTTCAAAAGCAAGCAGCCGGCCATGAGGAAGTCATGAACCCGCCCGGCTCACGCAAACCTCAACCAACAGGACGGATGTTTGTGGCTGGCCTGGGGCCGGCAGCCAGACGGACGCCGCCCCCGATGGTTTAGCGTTGTTGGAAAAAATGCCCATTTTTTGCGCTGGCTTGCTCCCATCCGGGTTCGGCCGGACCTTTGTGCCCATGAAAACAGTAATTTGGCGGAGCGTGCTGGCGGGTTTAGTGCTGTGGCTAGGCAGCCTGGCCCCGGCCCGCGCGCAGGGCCCGGCCCCTACCCCCCCGCTGCTGCGCAGCCTCTCGCTCACCTTCGACACGGTGCGCTACAGCCTCGGCGAGCAGATGCTGACCGTGGCCGGCGAGCCCCGGCTCTATTTTTATTACCACGACGACAACCAAGTGGCCGAGCTGCGCCTGATGCCCAGCCGGGCGGGGGGTAGGGCACCGCGCCTGCTGCCCTCGCCCGATTTCGTGCTGCAAGACTCGCTCATCGCGGGGCCCAACGGCGAGTATCGGGGCATGATTCAATTCCATAATCTCACCGGCGCGCCGTTCGTGCGGCTGGCCTTCGCGCCGGCCGCCGACTCGGCCGGCCGGCCGGCGCGGGCCACGCAGCTCGTGAGCCTGCTGCCCCTCACCCGCACCACGCTCGACGCGCGCCTCACCAACCCCGAGCTGTTTATTGGCGAAGAAAAAGTGCTGGAGCTGAGCACGAACAACCTGGCCAACGTGCGCGTGCCCAACGAGTGGACCAAGAACCAGGACATTGACTACAAGCTGGCGCGCGAAAAAAACGGCTTGTTTCTGCACCTCGTGCCCAACACGCTGGGGCCGCACACCGTTATCGTGCGCGCCCAGACCGAGCGGCCCCATCTCGACGGGGCCGGCCGCCTCAGCTACCAGCTCTCGCCGCTGCGCCTGGATTTTGTGGTGCGGGCCAGCCGCCTGCGCTTCCTCACCGCCGACCGCAAGGACATTACCTACGACGAGGCGGGGCGCACCACGGGCACCGAATTGATTCTGGACGATGGCCACAACTTCGACCTGCGCCGCACCTACCGCATCGAGGGCCAGCAGGACCCCGGCGGCGCGCTCATCGCCGAGCTGTTTACCCGCAGCTATTTGTCGAATGACCGGGTGCTGTGCCAGCTGCGGGTCTATAATACCCACCGTCAGGCCGACGGCTACCTCTACATCAAGGACGGCGACGTGGCCAAGTATATTACTAATTTCGACATCACGCCCCGGCCGCGCATCGCCACGCTCAGCGTGCTGCACCGGGGCGGCGACTGGACGACCAGCACCACCATCAACCCCGGCGAAACGGTGGACGTGCGCCTCGAAGGCGAGTCGCTGCTCAAGGGCCGCTACCACTTTGATGGGGCCAACATCATCCCTTCGGACTCGTCCACGCGCTCCGAGAAAACCGTGATTTACCGCGTGCAGGTGCCCCTGAGCAGCGTGCGCCGTCGCGTGGTGGTGTTCGATGGCAACGCGCCCACCGACTTTGCCCTGACCGTGAAGGAGGCCCAGCGGCCCCACCCGCTCAACTTCGTGCAGGTGAATTATGGCAACGGCCCGCACCCCATCACGCAGCTCAACGGCCCCATTCTGTATGACAAAACCATCCCCGACGTGGTGTTCAGCTTCAACACCAACGCCATCGACGAGAGCCGCGACCTCTACGGCCGGCAATATCTGACGATGGACGTGCGGACCGTGGACGACAAGGGCAACCTCATCGACCAGCGCACCGTGGACCAGCTCGTCATTTGCCCCGGCGAGGCGTCGCCGCGCTACGCCTACTACCAGGGCAGCGACTGCCAGGCGGGCAATTTCAGCCTCAACAACATCTTGGGCCGCAAAACCTACGACCTCGACGCCTGGTACCGCATCATCATCACCGTGCGCGACGATGCCAAGCAGTACAGCACCAAGGGCTACTCGCAGCAGGTGGAATTGGTGTTGCGCCGCCACGTCAACTTCGACGTGAACGTGAGCTTCCCGGCGGGCCTGCTCACCAAGGTGCAGGGCGTGGATGGCTACGGCAGCTTCAGCGGCATCAGCCTGGCCACGCTGGCGCAGCTCAGCTTCTATGCCCCCGACAAAATAAACCGGCAGCGCCCCTACCGCATCGGGGCCGGCTTCGTGGCCCTGAACGCCTTCAACCTATCCCAAAATGCCACCGGCCGCGACCTGGGCATCGTGGTGCTGGGCTCCGTCACGCCCATCCGCACCGGGGCGCGGCTCACGTTTCCGCTCTACCTGGGCGGCGGCTATTTGCTGTCGGCGGGCAAGCCGTTCTTCCTGCTCGGGCCGGGCATCGGGGTCACGTTGTAGGGGGGGTAGGGAGTTAGCCCCGCCCGGCGCTGCGGCGGGCTGCCGGCTTTTTCGCCGGCTGTCCGCTCGTCGTTCGCGCCGCTCGTCCTTTCAAAGAGCGGACAGCCGGCGAAAAAGCCGCCCGCCCGCCCGGATACTCCGCCCCCATACGTTTCATGCCAATGCTTATCTACTTCCTGTCCCGCCGCGTGGCCTCGGCTCAGGATAGCACGCTTACCCGGCTCATCCATCAGAACCAGTACGCGCTTACCCCCCAGGGCAGCCAGTTCAGCGGCCCCGGCTGGGACAAGCTGCGGGCTTCCATCCAAAAAAGTCAATTTGTCTTACTTGGCGAAGACCACGGCACGGCCCAGATTCCGCAGTTTGCCGCCGCCGTGGCGCGGGAGTTCAGGCCGGCCGTGTTTGTGGCGGAAGTGGACCCTTACGTAGCCCAGACCCTTACGCAGCTGGCGGCCCAGCCCGGCTTGCCCACCGCCTACGCCCGGCAGTATCCGCAGGCGCTGTGTTTCTACGACTGGCGCGAAGAGTTTGAGCTGATTCGGAGTCTGCGGGCGCAGCAGGTGCGCCTCGTGGGCCTAGACCAAGTGTTTCTGGCCAATGCCGCGCCTACCTACGCCCGGCTGGCCAGCGAGGTAAAAAGCAAAACGGCCAAAGCCTACTTTCAGCGCCGCGCCACCGCCTTCCAGGCCCGCGACCAGGCCAACGAGCGCCTGGGCAAAAAGGACTATATACTGGCTAGCCAGCCCGCCGCCGCCCTCGACAGCCTGCGCACGCTCACCCAAGGCGAAAGTCCCGCCGTGCGGCAGCTGGTGCAGGATTACGCCGCGAGCTACGCCATCTACCAGAGCCAGTTTAAGGGCACGGGCGGCCACCAGGAACGCCTCAACCTGATGCGCCGCCACTTGCTGCAAGAGTTTCAGCGCTACCAGCCGGCCACCACCCAGCCAGTATCCAAGATGCTGTTCAAGTTCGGGGACGCGCACCTAGCGCGGGGCCTCAGTCCCATTACTGGGGATGATTTTTACGATGTGGGCAACCTCGCGCAAGACCTCGCCCAGGCTCAGGACCAAACTTCCCTGCACCTGTACGTAGCTGGCCGGCAAGGCAGCGCCGCCATCAGCCTCAACCCTACCTTTCCCGACAAAATAGCCCGCACCTACGCCGCCACCGACAAACCAAAGCTCCAGCTATTCTTTGCCCAAATGAGCAGCCCGGCCTGGTCGGTTTTCGACCTGCGCCCCGCCCGCCGCGCGCTCACTGCCGGCACGCTGCACCTGGCCAGCCCTGGCCTCCAGCGTATCATTCAGGGCTACGACTACCTCGTCGTCATCCCCGAAACCACCGCCAGCCACCCCATGTAACGAAGTAGGGTGCGGAGCTGGCCCCACAACCCCGAAACTGCATTCGGCCAGCCGCAGCCGTCCATCTCCTGCCCCGAGCAGCGTGTCGGCGGTCAAGAGTAGGATATCTTTTAACCCGAGTAGGATATCTGCCATAGAAAGCAGCCTGTCGGGTACCCTAAGTAGGATATTTGCGAGACAGAGTAGGATATATACGGGTCGGAGCGGCATTTCTTCAACTTATGAAGGCCTTTCTGCTCGGAATAGGAGCTAGCTGCCGACATCTTTCAACCTAAAACCCTACCAGCGCCAGCCCACCACGGCCCCGCCGTAATAATTGCGCCCCGGCGCGGGCTCGAAGGAGCGTCCGCCGAAGGCGTTCAGGTCGTTGCCGAGGCTGTAGCGGCGATTGGTGGCGTTGGCTACCCCCCCGTAAAGTTCCAATTGAAGCTGGCCCAGCGTGCGCCGCCAGCCGGCCCGGCTGCCCGCCACCCAGTAGCCGGCCGCGTAGTCGGTGTTGGCATCGTTGAGGGGTAGGGCGGATTGGTGGCTGATGGTGGGGCTGAGGTAGAAGCCCTGCGCCTGGCTGAAATCCAGGCCCGCGCTGAGCGTGTGCGGCGCGGTGCCGGTGAGCTGGTTGCCGCCGTAGGCTTGCCCGGTGGCCGATTCGTACGTGCCAAACCGAAAGTAATTGTAGGCGTAGCTGGCCCAGGCGCGCAGGCCCGCCGCCGGGCTGTCTGCGTCGGGGGGGGTAGGGGGCTGCCAGAGGTAGCCGTTGGCCGCCACCTCGGCCCCGCGCTGGTGGGTGGTGCCGGCGTTGGCGAAGAGCTGGATGCCCTGCGCGTTGGAGCGCGAAACGATGGTATTGCGCAGCTCCAAATCAAACAGCGCCACGTCGAAATTCAGCCGGCCGCCCAGCAGCGTGCCCCGGCTGCCCACCTCGTAGCTGGTGCCGCGCTCGGCCTGCAAGTCGCGGCTGATGGTGCCGTCCGAAGGCCGCAACTCGGCCTCGGTGGGCGGCGAAAAGCCGGTGCTCACGTCAGCGTAGGCCGAAATATTGCTGCTCAATTCCTTGAGCAACGCCAGGCGCGGCGACACCTGGGGCCGGAAATCGCGCCCTACCCCGTAGCCCGTGGGGTTGGCGGCGGCCGACGAGATTCGGTCAATCTGGTAGCGCAGGCGGTTGTAGCTGGCCCCGGCCGTGAGCAGGAAGCCGGCCGGCAGCTCGTAATCCGCTTGCGCAAAGACGAAGCCCGTGCGGGTCCGTATCTCGTCGTCGTAGCGCAGCGTAGTGGGCGCGCCGCCCACGTTGAGGTAGCTGCGCGAATCGGTGAACGAGGCTTGAAACTCGCCGCCGCCCTGCACCCGCAGCACTCGCCCGGCCAGCCGGCCCCGGTAGTGCAGCGCCGCCCGCCCGCCGCCGCCCAGAATGGCATCGCGCTCCCAATCCACGAGATAAGGCGTTTGCACGCTCGTGTTACGGCCGTAGAGCGTGGCCACCGTGCGCCAGTTGTCGGAAATCCGGTACTCATGCGTGACGCCCAGCAAGCCGGTTTGCGAAGCGTAGCTGGCCCGCTGGGTCACCGTGCCGGGGCCGGTTGGCGCGTCGGGCCGCGCCTGGCGCGAGTCCTGCCCGAACTCGGCGCGGGTGAGGCCGCCCGGCAATTGATAATACAAATCGGTGTAGAGCGCGTGCACGGCCAGCGTCTGCCGGTCGGTGGGCGAGGTTTGGCCATCGAGGGCGAACACGTCGCGGCGCAGCGCGCTCTGCTCGCGGTAGCCGTGCAGCTGCTGGTGCGCGTATTGGGCGCGAAAATAATCGCCGTTCGCCTTGCTCGTTTCCACCGAGGCCGTGAAGCGCCGCAGCCCGAACGAGCCCACCGAGTAGCCCACCTGCGCCCGGCCCTGGCCCACCGCGCCGGCGGAGGCCAGGGGGGTAGGGCGGCGGTTTTCGAGGCGCACCACGCCGCCCGTGCCGGCCCCGTACACGCTGCCCGCCGGCCCCTTCAGCACCTCGATGCGCCCGATTTGCGCCGGGTCCAGGATGTTGAGCGGGCTCGTGCCATTCGCCTCCGTAAACGGAATGTCGAAGTAATACATTTTCACATTGCGCACCCCAAACGGCGAGCGCAGCGTGCTGCCCCGCACGCTGATGCGGTAGCTGCCCGTGGCCCGCTCCTCCAGCCGCACGCCCGGCAGCGTATTCACCGCCGAAGCCAGCGAGCTTTCATTAAACCGCTGAATAATCGTCTGGTCAAGCACGCCCACCGCCGCCGCCGTGCACCGCAGCGGCAGCCGCTCGCCGTAGCCCACCACGGTAGCGGCGGGCAGGGCGCGGGCGTTCAGCGTATCGGGGGGACTCGGGGCGCGCTGCGCCGCCAGGCGCAGGGCTGGTAGCAGCAGTAGGGATAGCAGGGAATAGCGTGGCAGCATGAAGGCATAACGAGGTTGCTTCGCCAAACGGTTAGGGTGGGGTAGGGGTTGGCGAAAGTGTCGGCGCGCCGGCAACTTCTTTGTAAAGTAGGGTGCGGGGCTTGCCCCCGCCCGTCGTTGAACAATGCTTATGCGAGTCGTTCAACGATGGGCGGGGGCAAGCCCCGCACCCTACGCCACCCAGTGCTGTACTGCTGCCAGACAACCACTACAAGCAACCAGCTTCCCCCACGGCCCAAAATCCCCACAGAATCGGCCAGTAGTTTTGCGCTTTATTCAGAGGTTGCTATCCCATGTCGTTTATTAAAAAAATTACCGCCCCGCTAGCTCTACTGGCGCTACTCAGTGCGCCCGCGCTGGCCCAAACCCAGGCCGGCGCGGTGCGCGGCACGCTGCTCGATGCCGCCACCGGCCAGCCGATTCCCTTCGCCTCCGTGGTGCTGCTGCGCCTGCCCGACTCCACGGCCGTGGCCGATGTGCAGACGACGGAAGCCGGCGTTTTTGCGCTGGAAAAGCTGAAGCTTGGTGCCTACGTGCTGCGCGCCAACGTGCTGGGCTACCGGGTGGGTAGGCGGGGAGTAACCTTGAGCAGCGCCGCGCTGGTGGCGCAGCTCGGCAGCCTGCGCCTGCGCCCGGCCGCCACCCGCCTCACCGAAGTGGTGGTGACGGCCGAGCGACCGCCCGTGAGCACCGACCTCGACAAGCGGGTGGTGAACGTGGCCAAGGACCTCACCGCCGTCGGCGGCACCGCCACCGATGTGCTCCAGAACGTGCCCTCGGTGGCCGTGGACCAGACCGGCGCGGTGAGCGTGCGCGGTAAGAGCGGCGTCACCATCTTCATTGATGGCAAGCCAACCGGGGCGGCGGGCGGTGCGGGTGGCGGCAGCCTCGACCAGATTCCGGCCAGCAGCATCGACCGGATTGAGGTGATTACCAACCCCTCGGCGCGCTACGACGCGGCCGGTTCGGCGGGCATTATCAACATCATTCTCAAGAAAAACCAGCGCGACGGCTTCAATGGCGTGGCTTCGGGTGGGGTAGGGACGCGCAATAAGTACAACACCTCGCTCACGCTCAACTACCGCAAGGGCAAACTGAACGCTTTTGGCTCGTATGATTTCCGGCGCGACCCGCGCTTCACCAACGGCAGCCTGGACCAGGCGACCACCGGCCCGGTGCTCGATTCCGCCACCGGCCAGCCCACCACCACCGACCACACGCTGTTTCTGCACCAGAGCCGCCAGGGCCAGACCGCCCAAACCTCGCACGCCGTGCGCGTGGGTCTGGAATACGCCCTACCCCACGACCAGACCCTGACGCTGGCCGCCCAGCCACGCTTCAATACCTACCAGAACGACGAAACCATCCTGTCGCGCCAGCAGGACCAGACCCTCAACCAGCCGGTGTACGTGGGCACCAGCGACCGCCAGAACGCCAGCCTGGGCCACAACAACTCGGCTGATTTTACCTTCGACTACCGCCGCCTATGGCCCACCCGGCCCGGCCGCGAGCTGTCGGCCGGGGCCGTGTACACGCCGCTTTCGGCTGATAATAACCTGGCTGCCAACCTGCGCTACCTCGGCGATGGCACCGCGGCTACTCAGCAGCAGGCTTTTCACACGTCCCTGCACCAGGGCGCGGCGCAGGTCGATTTTACGCAGCCGCTGGGCGAAAAAGGGCGTTTTGAAACCGGGGCCAAAAGCACCTGGCAGCGCTCCGACAACCGCTACGATTTCAGCAGCACCGCCACCAGCGCCAGCCCGGCGCTGGCGCAGCAGTCGGTTTTTTTGTATCAGGAATACGTGCAGGCGCTCTATGCCAGCCTGGGTGGCGAGCTGGGCAAGCTGCGCTACCAAGGCGGCCTGCGCCTGGAGCAAACTAACACCCACGGCCAGCAGCAGCAAACGGGCGAAGAGTTTCGGCGCAGCTACCTCAACCTTTTTCCGAGCGGCACGCTGGCCTACGGGCTGCCCCGCGAGCAGCAGGTGCAGCTCAGCTACTCGCGCCGGGTGCAGCGCCCCAACCAGGGTGAGCTGAACCCCTTCCTCGACCGCTCCGACCCGCTGAACCTGCGCGCCGGCAACCCCGCCCTGCTGCCCGAGTACGAGGGCCAGGCCGAGCTGGGCTACCAAAAAGGCTTCGCCAACAAAGCCTCGGTGGCCGTGACGGGTTTTTACAGCCTCGAAACCCAGACGATTACCAACTTCCGGCAGGTTATCAGCGACCCGCTCACCGGCAACCAGGTGACGAGCAGCAGTCGCCTCAACATCGGCCAGGAAACCAACTACGGGCTGGAATTGGTGGGCTCCCTACCCCTCGCCGCGTGGTGGAAGCTGAGCGGCTCGGCCTCCGTCTTCCGCCGCCTCGTGCGCACCACGCTGCTGGCCTCCGACTACACCAACAGCAACATCGTGGGCACGGCTCGCCTCAACTCGACCTTCACGCCCATCAAGAAGCTTGATATTCAGGTGTCGCTCAACTACCGCTCGCCGGTGGTCACGGCCCAGGGCCGCCGCCTCACCTCCGTTAATACCGACCTCGCCGCCAAGTACAGCTTCCTACCCCAGGACCGCGGCACTATCACGCTGCGCGTGTCGGACGTGTTCAACACCTTGCAATACAACTTCCTGGCCTACGCCCCCGGCCTCGACTCACGCAGCTACAATAAACGCGAGTCGCGGATAGCCTTCCTCAATTTCAGCTACCGCTTCGGCCGCGATGGGGAGGCGGCGAAATCCAAGCGCAAAGAGGAAAAGGACGATGCCGGCCGGGGGTTTGAGTAGAAGACAGGGTAGCAACAATATTGAAAACTCGCTAATGAGCCTTTATAATGTCGATTTCGACCAGATTTTAGCGCTTGATGAACAGCGCGCCGCCTTACTTGCAGCCCTAACCTGTGAAAAAATATACCCGAATTATTCGCAATTCAACCGAGAGGCAAAATGGAGAAATGTCGAAGATTTAGCAAAGGCTGTTGAATTTCTTTATACAGCCGCTATTGATGGAAAGTGGTCTCAAAAAGCTGCTAAAAAAGCGCAGATTAACGTTGGAGAATCAATCCCAGATATTGATAATTTTATTGAGTATAACAGTGTTGGCTATGCTTTTGATGCATCCTTAGCAATAGATGCAGCATTAAGCTTCCTGGTTACTGATGATAAGCAGCACGTTATTGACTGTGTCACACATGCGCTCAATACTGTAGATATGTTTGTCCAATAATTGAATGACTTGGACCCAAATCGACCTGACTTAAATCAGGTAGTTGATGATAGCCAGTACATGCAACATGAAAGTCAGCGGCAGCAAGGTCTACTGGCGTTGTTAGCGAAAACACAGGCGCTAACACCCGAACTTGTATCAATGCTTCGCCAAGAACAGAAGCTGACTGAGGCAATGATTAATCTTAATTTACTGCCAGCGTAGCCAATTCCCTGCATCTGACGCAAATACCGCGCGTTATCCTTAATTCAAGGGGGATTAAAAGCGCACATCGTTTTCAGCCGGCACATGCACCGTGCCCGCCCGCTCGCGCAACGGCCGCCCCTGCCGCCCACTGTGCTGCGCCTGAATCTCAGCCACAATAGCCAGGGCAATTTCCTCGGGCGTCTCACTCCCCAAATCCAACCCAATCGGGCTGTGCAGCCGCTCGCGCAAGTGCTGCACTAAGTCGGCTGGAAACGCATCCAGCTCATCCAGCAAGCGTTGCGCCTTGAGGCGTGGCCCCAGTAGGCCGATGTAGGGCGCGGGCGAGGCCAGCAGCGTTTGTAGCGCGGCCAGGTCGTAGGCGTAGTTGTGGCTCAGCAGCACGTGGTAGGCGCGCGGGTCGGGCATGGTCATTTCCAGCTCGCGCACGGACGTGAGGCGTACTTCGGCGGCTTCGGGGAAGCGCAGGGGGGTAGGGAGGTGGGGCCGGCCATCGACCACCGTAATGTGCCAGCCCAGCGAAGCAGCCAGGTGCACCAGCGGCTGCGCGTCGTTGCCGGCCCCGTACACCACCAGGCGCAGCGGCGGCACGAGCACTTCCAGCGAGGCCCGCACCGGGCCGGCATCGGTGTCAATGTCCAGCACCCGCGGCTGGCCCAGCGCCAGCGTGGCGCGGGCGGCCTCGGCCAGCGGGGCGGCCAGTAGTGGCGTGCCGCGCACTACCCCCGTTTCGGACAGCAGCACGCGCTGGCCCACGGCGGCTTTCAATCCGCTGGCATCGGTGGCAAACACGGTGGCCAGTACGGCGGGGGTAGGGTGCCGGGCAAAGTCGCGCAACAGCTCCAGCGGGTTATCAGCATTGTTAAAATCGAGCGGCTCCAGCAGGATGCGGACCACGCCCTGGCAGCCGGGGCCGAGGCCGTGGCGCGGGTCGTCCTCGTCGCGCGTGTCGTAGGTCACGAGCGCCGGCTCGCCCTGGAAAATGGCCCGCCGCGCCCGCTGCCGCGCATCGCCCTCCAGGCAGCCGCCGCTAATGGCCCCGGTCAACTCGCCGTCTTCGGTCACCAGCATCCGCGCCCCCGGCCGCCGGTAGGCCGAGCCGATAACCTCCACCACCGTGGCCAGGGCGCAGGGGTGGTGCGCGGCGCGGTGCTGGTCGTAGGCGAGGAAGAGGCGTTGGAGTTCAGTCATAGCAGCAAGAAGGCCGGTTGGGGCAGTACGCCCGGCGTCAGGGCCGGGTTATCCAAACCATCGGCCCGCGCCCGCAGTTTTGGGGCCGCGGGTAAAACCTGCTCCAAAACGGCCTACCCCCCAGCACCGCCGCCGATGTCGTGGACATCTACGCCAGCATGAATAACGGCGCGCTAGGCGAAGATTACGAGCAGCACAAGCCCACGCTGGGCCAGGTGAAGCTGGAGGATTTTGCTAAGGAGTTCGCGGTGGCTTTTTGAAGTCAACAATAGGCGACCATAGCTCCACGCAACGAGAAAGCGCCCCGCAGCCAATCGGCTACGGGGCGCTTTCGTGTGCTACCAACTGCCACCTACAGCAGCTTATCAATCGTAATCGGTAGCTCCCTAACCCGCTTGCCGGTAGCGTGATACACGGCATTAGCCACGGCCGCCGCCACGCCCAGCATCCCGATTTCGCCTACCCCCTTCACGCCGATGGGGCTGGCGATGTCGTCTTCCTCCTCCACGAAAATCACGTCGATTTTGTGAATGTCGGCGTTCACCGGAATGTGGTATTCGGTCAGGTTGTGGTTCATGTAACGGCCCTGCACGTTGTCGAGGTAGGCCTCTTCCATCAGGGCCATGCCGATGCCCCAGACCGTGCCGCCGAGCACCTGGCTGCGGGCAGTTTTGGGGTTCAGGATGCGGCCGGCGGCCACGGCGTTCACCACGCGGGTGACGTGCACGGTGCCCAGGTCCTCGTCCACTTTCACCTCCACGAAGGCTGCATTGTGCGAGTGCATCGAGTACTTCAGCATGTTAATCGGGTTGGGGCCGGCTTTGCCATCGGCCTCCACCTGCTCCTCGCCGCTGGCTCGCAGAATATCCTTGATAGCCACCGACTTGCGGATGTCTTCGTTGGTGCGAATGTGGCCGTCCACGAATTGCACGTTCTCGAAATCGAGGCCAGCCAGCGGGGAGCTGTCCATCTTCTGGGCCAGCTTGAGCAGCTTTTTGCCTACTTCCTGGCAGGCATCTTTCACGGCCGCGCCCACGGAGTTGGCGGTCCAGGAGCCGCCCTGCACGGGGGCGGCGGGGTACTCCGTATCGCCCAGGTTAAACTGCACCTGCTCCATCGGCAGGCCCAGGGTTTGGGCGGCCATCTGGGTCATAATCACGTAGGTGCCCGCGCCCTGGTCGTTGGTGGCGCTGTTCACGGTCAAGGTGCCGTCGGCTTTCAGTGTGGCTTTGGCGGCGGCCTTCTGCATGGAAGCATCCCAGCAGCCAGTGGCCATGCCCCAGCCCACCAGCAGGTGGCCGTCGCGCATCGAGCGCGGCTCAGGGGTGCGCTGGTCCCAGCCGAAGCGGGCGGCACCTTCGTGGTAGCAGTCAAGCAACCGCTTGCTGCTAAAGGGCTTGTTCTCGGTCGGGTCCTCGTAAGTGTAGTTGAGCAGGCGGAATTGCAAGGGGTCCACCTTGGCTTGGTACGACAGCTCATCCACGGCGCTTTCGATGGCAAACGAGCCGGTAGCCGCGCCGGGCGCGCGCATGTCGGCTGGCGTATCCACGTCCAGCTTGGCCAGCTGGTAGGCAAACTTGCTGTTGGGCGTCTTATACAGAATGCCCGACCAGTTCACTACTACTTCGGTTTCGTCCTCAAACTGCGAAGTCTCAGCAAGAGCGTTGTGCTCAAGGGATTGCAGGTAGCCCTGGTCGTCGGCCGACAGCTTGATATCCTGAATGGTGTGCGGCCGGTGGCCCAGGCCAAACATCTGCGAGCGCGTGAGCGACACCCGCACCGAGTGTTTCAGCTCCAGCGAGGCCAGCACCGCCAGAAAAACCTGGTGCTGCGGCCGCAGCCCCGAACCGAAAGCCCCGCCGGTGAACTTCGAAATCACCCGCGCTTCCTCCTTACTGAGCCCGAAAATCTTGGCGATGTACTGCTGGACGTTGGGCGCGCCCTGCGTTTTGTCGTAGATTTTCAGCTTCTTACCATCGCCCAGCCACTCCACGGTGGTGGCAAACATCTCCATCGGGTTGTGGTGCTGCGCGTGGTGCGTGTACTCGCCCTGAATCTTGTGCGGCGCCTCGGCGTAGGCCTTGTTGGCGTCGCCCTTGGGCTTGGGAGGGGGTAGGAAGCCGGTTTTGCCCTTGGGCGCGTCGAAGGCGTCGCCGCGCGCTTTTTCGAGGTCGGTGTTGTACTCGGCCACCTCGTATTCTACCCGCAGAATGGACGCCGCGTAGCGCGCCAGCTCAAACGTTTCGGCAATAACCAGCGCCACTGGCTGCTGGCTGAACAGGATTTCGGCATCGTGCAGCGGGCGAAACGGCGAGCCGCCGGGGGCCACGTCGTCCTTGTAGCTGCGGTCGAACCAGGCCAGCGAGGGCACATTCTCGTGCGAGAATATCTGCTTCACACCGGGTAGCGCCAGCACCGGCGCGGTATCAATCTTCGTGATTTTACCCTTCGCGATGGGGCTGCTCACCACGTAGCCGTACCACAAATCGGGCACGTTGAACTCGGCGGCGTAGGTGGCCGAGCCCGATACTTTGGCCGGGCCGTCGGTGCGGTTTAGTGGCCGGCCAATAACGTCGGTACCCAGGCGGACGGTGGGTGGGGTGGCAATAGTCTGACTCATATAGCTTACGGATTAGAATTTAGAAAAGCGGCAGAATCAAGCTCCTGGCTCATTTCGGTGGCCTGCTTGAGGGCGCGCACGATGGCGCGGCGGCCCAGCTCAATCTTGAAGCTGTTCGGCCCGTATCCTTTAGCTTCGGCAAAGACCTGAGCGGCCACCTGACGGAACAAATCGGGCGAAGCCGGCTGACCTTCCAGCAGTTGCTCGGCTTCCGGGTTGCGCCAGGGCTTGTGGGCCACGCCGCCCAGCGCAAAGCGGGCAGTTTTGATGGTGCTACTCTCCATTTCCAAACCCACCGCCACGCTCACCAGCGCGAAGGCGTAGCTGGCTCGGTCGCGCAACTTGAGGTAAGTAAAATTCTTCTCAAACCCGCGCTTGGGCAGGTCGATGGCCGTCACCAACTCGCTCGGCTTCAGTGTGTTGTCCAGCTCTGGCTTGTCGCCCGGCAGGCGGTGAAAGTCCTCAAACCGGATTGTCCGCTCGCCCTCGGGGCCTTGCACGCGCACCACGGCCTCCAGCGCCGCCAGGGCCACGCACATATCGGAGGGGTGGGTAGCGATGCAGCTCTCCGAGGTGCCCAGCACGCCGCACACCCGGTTGAATCCCCCGATGGCCGAGCAGCCCGAGCCCGGCTCGCGCTTGTTGCAGGGGGTAGCGAGGTCGTAGAAATAGTAGCAGCGGGTGCGCTGCAACAGGTTGCCGCCGTCGGTGGCCATGTTGCGCAATTGCGGCGTGGCCCCGGCCAGAATCGTCTGGCTCAGCAGGGGGTAGCGCGCCTGCACCTGCTCGTCGTAGGCGGTGGCCGAGTTGGTGGCGAGTGCGCCCAGGCGCAGGCCGCCGTCGGGCAACGACTCAATCTGACTCAGCGGCAGGTGGCCGAGGCCGGTGAGGTGGGTAGGGCGGGCCACGTTGTACTTCATCAGGTCGATGAGGTTGGTGCCGCCGCCCAGGTAGGCCGCGCCGATGTGGCTGGTATTATCGGCCACGGCCGCCTGCACGGCCTCGGCTTGGGTGAGGGTGAAGCTGTTCATAGGGGGCTGATAATTAGTTAACTGAGCTGGCAGCGGTGGGCTGCGCCGGAATGGTAACCAGCGTGCCATTATCGACCACGACCTGGCCATTGTGCAGCACTTCCATCACGGCCGACAGAATATTGGTGTAAGCCCCGCAGCGGCAGAGGTTGCCGCTCATCAGCTCGCGCACCTCGTCGGCGGTTTTGGCGCGGCCCTCGTTGATAAGCCCTTGGGCCGAACAAATCTGGCCCGGCGTGCAGTAGCCGCACTGAAAGGCGTCATGGTCGATAAACGCCTGCTGCAAGGGCGACAGGTTGTCGGCGCTGCCCAGGCCCTCAATGGTCTGAATATCCTTATCTTGATACACCGTGGCTAGCGCCAGGCAGGAATTGATGCGCTGGCCATCCACAAGTACCGTGCAGGCGCCGCACTGGCCGTGGTCGCAGCCTTTTTTGGTGCCGGTCAGGTGCAGGTACTCGCGCAGGGCATCGAGCAGGCTGGTCCAGGGCGCGATGTCGAGGGTGTGGTCCTGGCCGTTTACGCGCAACGTCACGGGCTGGGTAGGCACCACCGCGGGCGGCGTTTTATCGAGCGGCTGTTGGATGAAATGTGGGCTCATACAGCGGTAAGTAAGAAATAGTGGCTTTGGCAGCCGGGAGTTTACAGTGCTAATCCCTACGCACCAAGAGGTTGGTTTGATGTTTTTATTAGTCTAAATAAGACTGTCAGCTAATCTTAAGGTAGAATTAAGTCTTGAAAATCAACAGTGCAGCTTGTTTGCTGCCGAGCTAGATTATTTGCAAAAAGGCCGCATCAGCCTACGTACTATAAGTCGTTGTGTTCGAACGGGTATAGCGCGCTCTTTCACGGGCGCCCGCGTTCTGGTTGGTGGCTGGCGGCCGCCCTACCCCCTCCGCTTGGCCCGAAGCCGGCGGCCGGGCTACCTTTGCGGCGCTCCCTCACCGGGGCCCTTATCAAGAAAGGCGGAGGGACAGGCCCTGCGATGCCTTAGCAACCGGTAGCAATACGAGGTGCTAATTCCTGTTTCGAGGCGCGGCACCAGCCCGGCTCGGAAGAAGATAAGCCAAAAGTGCCCGCGTTGGCGGTAGCTCTTCTGACTTGTCGGGAGGGCTTTTTTTAAGCACTTCCGGGAAGAAAACTTGATGTGTGGCCGGGTAGGGGAGGAGTCGTTTCAGTCTGCTACCCCCTTCTTTTTTTATGACCCGCACCAACCTCCACATTGGTCTTTTTGGCTTTGGCGTCGTGGGCCAGGGCCTGCACGCCGTGCTGGCGCGCACGCCCGGCCTGCGCGCCCGCATTGGCCGCATCGCGGTGAAAAACCGCCAGAAAGCCCGCTCGCTGCCCGCCGGGCTGTTCACGTTTGATAGAAACGACTTGCTGAACGACCCCAACCTCACGGTTATCGTGGAGCTGATTGACGATGCTGATGAGGCTTATCTTATTGTAAAAGAAGCCCTGCTGCGCGGCAAAGCCGTGGTGACGGCCAACAAAAAAATGCTGGCCGAGCACCTGCCCGAACTCATTGAAATCCAGCAACAAACCGGCACGCCCCTGCTCTACGAGGCGGCGGCCTGCGCCAGCCTGCCGGTCATCCGCAACCTGGAGGAATACTACGATACCGACCTGCTAGAATCGGTGGAAGGCATTATTAACGGCTCGACCAACTACATCCTCACGGCTATGAGCCGCGACGGGCAGCCCTACGCCGCTGCCCTGGCCAGGGCGCAGGAACTGGGCTTTGCTGAAAGCAACCCGGCCCTCGACGTGGAGGGCCTCGACGCCCGCAATAAGCTGGTGCTGCTGCTGGCCCACGCCTTCGGTGCGGTGGTGGCCCCGACTGATTTATTGGCTGTGGGCATCACTGGCATCAGCGAGCGGGCCACGGCCTACGCCCGCGAGCAGGGCCTGATAATCAAGCTGGTAGCGGAGGCGCGGCGGCTGCCCGGCGGCGGGCTGGCGGCGGCCGTGCTACCCACCCTGGTGCGCCCCGGCCACGAGCTGGCGGGCGTGCACGACGAGTTCAACGGTCTCGTGATGCAGAGCGGCTTTGCCGACCGGCAGTTCTTTCTGGGGCGCGGGGCGGGGGCGTTTCCCACCGCCTCGGCCGTGCTCAGCGACCTCTCGGCGCTTACTTATGGCTACCGCTACGGCTACAAGAAAATCCATCAGAATGCTCACCTCGCTCTTACCCCCGATGCGGCCGAAGTGGACGTGCTCGTGACTTTTGGCGATGAGGCCGCCGCGCCCGACAAGGCCGATTTTACGGCTGTACACGAGGAGTTTCGCTCGGCCACGCGGGGCAATTACCTTACTGGTACCATCGGGCTGGCGCGGCTGGCACAGGCGGCCTGGCTTCGTGCGCCCGGCGTGGGCGTGGTGCGGCTGGCCGCGCCGCTGCGGGCGGCAGAAGGTTATAAATTAAGAAAAAGCGGTCATGCTGAGCTTGTCGAAGCATCTCTACCACGCAAGTAATCCCGACGTTAGAGGTTACTTACGCGGTAGAGATGCTTCGACAAGCTCAGCATGACCGTTCTTTCAGCATGACCGTTCTTGCTGACTATTAACTTATCACGCATCACATGACCCCTTCCGATTCGCCCATTGTCACGGGCTTGCTGGCCTACGGCATGTCGGGCAAGCTCTTCCACGCGCCGTTTCTGGCGCTGCACCCTGGCTTTGCGCTGCGGGCGGTGGCCGAGCGCCACACTCCGCGTATGGCCGCCGACTACCCCGGCATTGTTTCCTACCCCAGCACCGAGGCGCTGTTCGCCGACCCGACCATTGAGCTAGTGGTGGTGAATACGCCCAACGATACCCACTACGACCTGGCTCGGCAGGCGCTGCTGGCCGGTAAGCACGTGCTGGTGGAAAAGCCCGTGGCCACCACCGTGGCCGAGTGGCAGGCGCTTATGACCCTGGCCCGGCAGCAGGGCCGCCAGCTGCTGGCCTACCAGAACCGCCGCTGGGACACCGACTTCGGGGCTGTGCGCCGGATAGTGAAAAGCGGGCAGCTGGGCCGCCTCATCGAGGGGCACTTTCGCTACGACCGCTACCGGCCGGCCCTGCACACCAAGGTTTTCAAGGAAGACGGCCGCCCCGGCTCGGGTCTGCTCTTCGACCTTGGGCCGCATCTCGTGGACCAGGCCATTAGCTTGTTTGGCAAGCCATTGTCGTTTGAGAAAACGATGGGTAGCTTCCGCTACGGCTCGCGGGTGCCCGACCATTTTACCATTCAATTGCGCTACCCCCAAGGTCTGAACGTGTGGCTGACCGCCGGCCTGCTCGTGGCCGACCCCGGCCCCGCCTTCGTGCTGCACGGCACCCTGGGCAGCTACCAAAAAGACCGCACCGACCCGCAGGAAGCTCAACTGCTGGCCGATATTAAGCCCGATGACCCGGCCTACGGCCGCGAGCGCCTGGCCGACCAGCCTGGCCGCCTCGTGCTCGCTGACCCCGCCGGCCACAACCGCGTGCTACCCCCCGTGGCCGACGTGGCCGCGCCCGGCAATTACCTGGGTCTGTTTGAGGCTGTGTACCAAGCCATTCGCCACGGTCAGCCCTACCCCATTACCGATGAGGAGCTGGAGTGGCAGCTCGAAATACTGGCGTAAAAACGAGTGTAGGGTAAGCTTTAGCTTACCCTACACTCGTTTATTTGTCCAGCAGGTCGGCGTATTGCTGGTGGTGCTCCTGCACGTAGCCGGCCATAAATTCGCAGCTGGTGCGCACGCGCAGGTGCTGCTCGCGGGCATAGGCAAGGGCCGCTTTAGCCAGTTCCTGGGCCAAGCCCTGGCCCCGCTGAGCCTCGGGCACAAACGTGTGCACGAAGTCGATAACGCCCGCGGCGGGTAGCGAGTAGGCCAGCTCGGCTTGTGGAGCGCCCGAGTCAATGGTAAATGATTGGTTAGCAGCGTTGTGGTGAATATTCATGCGGAGAGCAAAGTGGTTTAATTAGCTAAATGAATGAGTCGTGTACGTGCCGGTCTCAAAAAATGGTCGGCCAAAAACCAGGAATCAGCAACGCGAACCGGCAAACCACAGTACACCATTTGTCGGGCCCGGCCCGGCCAATGCCCGACTCTTTTCCTTCCCTCCCATGAGCCCTTCTTCTGATAACCTGCCGATAACCAATGGCCAGCGTGAACGCGCCGCTGCCGCCCACCTCAACCCCAACGACCCCGCCCACGAGGCCGAAGCCGGTACGCCCGCCTACGGCAACTTCGGCAAGGCCGACGAGACGGAGCCCGCCGCGCCAGTGGCCAGCAACGATGGTAGCAATGATAACCCCGACGAATTCAGTGAGTTTCGCGAGCCCACGGCCTCCCAAAACCCCGGCCAACAGCCCAACGGGGAGCCCGACACCCCCAACCCCGGCCCCCAGCGCGGCCACGCCGAGCAGAACAAGGACCCTGAATCGGTAGTGGCCGCCAAAAACGCCGATGCCGACGTGCAGCGAGCTGCCTGGGCCGACGACGACCGGCGCTACGCTGGGGGAAAGCCCAAGGCAACCTGGGCTGAAAACAACGATAAAGAACACGATAACAACTAACCCTTATGGCCTCTATCCCGCAAGTAGCCCCCGGCAATAACCTCAATGGTAAAGCCGCCGCTCAACCCAAAAACGAAGACTCGAAAGACGCTCGCACCGCCACCGAAAAAGAGTCGGACAGCTTTCTGAACCGCGAAACGGCCGGCCAGGTATTCGACGAGAACAGCGGCCAGCAAATGGCCGATATGATGGACGACTCGCTGCGCTCAGACATGCAGGCCCCAATGGGCTCCGCCCCCGCCTCGGCCGAAAACGTGCCCGACGAGCTATCAAGTCCTAGCGAAGCCAGCTTCACGCTCCCCGAAATGCAGCACCAGGGCAAAACCCTGACCGCTGAGGGCGACGCGGAGTAAGCTTCCGGCAAATTTTCAGAGAGCCTGCGGCCACCCGGCCGCGGGCTTTTTTGTGCATTTTGGCTTTGGCCGGCATCGGGGGGTAGGGGCAGCCCAAGCTGCCCGCCGTTGCTTATGCTGGTTCCGCGTCGGGTGCGTCGTCGTTTATTGTTGCCGCCGGGTTGGGTGGCGCTGGGGTTTCTGTTGCTGCTGGGTTGCCAGGCGCTGCAGCCGTGGGCGGGGCAGCTTAAGCAGTGGAACGTGATGCAAGTCACGATGTTTCCTCTTAAAGCCGATACAAGCGCAAGCTATTTGAGTTTTTTAAAAGAGCACCCAGAGCATAATGCAAGAAATGAATTTAATCCTTATGTCACACCACTGCAGGCTGTTGCGGCGAATACTTTACAGAAAATGAGGCCTTGGCATAACGCGGAATTTAGTGGTAATCGTTTGGCCGATTTTTTAAGCGCTGCCACTACTGAATCAGCAATCCGAAAAATAATTGCCGATACCAGCCATGCCGGTGGCGTCCGCATTCGCTTTCTACCTGGTGCTACTTATGCGAATTTGGTAAAGGTTTTGGACATTATGAACTACACCAACCAGAAGAAATATTTTCTGGATATCCATCACAAGCCGACTACGCTTTACGCGATTACTGATGAGCCATTGCCAGTTAATTCAACACCACTATTTGTGTGCGACTTTGTAAACACTCACCCAATCCCAGCCAAGCATACATTACAACAGTTGATAGTTCAGTTTGGGCAGCAGATAAGTCTTTTGGGAAACCAAGTTTGGCGTTTTCCAATCCTCTTATTGGTATTAATTGGCAGCTTGAATTTATGGCGATTGTTCTATGCCAGCCTTAACCGGCGTAACTCTTAACTCTCCACTCCTAATTCTTAACTCAAAGAATTGCCCGCCCTACCCCCCGCTTTACGCCGCGCCTTGCTCGACCTTCCTCAACGGGAAAAAGACCAGCTTCTGACCCGCCTCGTGGCCCAGGATGCGGTGCTGACCGAGCAGCTCACCTACCGCCTGCTCGAAGGCCCCGAGGCGCTGGAAAACCGCCGCGCCGCCCTGCGCCAGCAAGTGGACGACCCCGTGCGCGGCTTCCACCAAACGCCTAACGACCTGCTGGTTATCCTGCGCCAGCTGCAGGCGCGGCTGGCCTACCACGCCCGCATCACGGAAGATGCCTTTGGCGAGGTGGAGCTGAGCCTGCGGCTGCTGGCCAACGTGTTTGAGCACCAGCCGGCGCTGGTGGCGCGGCTGCACGGCCCTACCCAGCCGCTGCTCCAGCACCTCGTGCGCCGCACCCACGACGCGCTGAAACAAGCCGAAAAGCTGCACCCCGACTACCACCTGGAATTGGCCAACAGCGCCCAGGCCGTGCTGGCGGGCCTGTATGCCTCCGGGGCCGCGCCACTGGCGCGCGAGGCTGGGCTGCCTACGGCCGTGGCGTGGGGGTAGGGTAGGGGCGACTTATTATCCTTCGCCTGGCGGGTCGCGATAGCACAAATAAGGGGAAAGAATGCACCCTGTTCAGGGCGAAAATTAGCGACCCTACCCAACTCCTGCAATTAGCAAAAAAAGCGACCAAATCCCACCGGATTTGGTCGCTTTTTTCGTAGATGAGCCACCCGCAAGTTTACCTTTACCATCAGTTATTTTTTATCCAGTTAGCTATGAAATTATTTTATACCTTGTTGTGGTTAAGCTTCTTAGTGGGGGTAGGGCCGGCGCTTGCTACCCCCCCCACCATACCGGGCCGGCTGGTACTCAAGCTGCGGTCCGGGGCCGGGCCCCCGGCGGCCGAATTACCCGCCCTGCAAGCCGCGCTAAAGGCGCTGCACGCGACGAGCCTGACGCAGAAGTTTCCCCTTAGCCAGGCACCCAATGCGGAGCGCGCGGGCAGCGTGGACCTGCGCCGGGTATTTGAGCTGCGCGTGCCCGCCGGCCTGTCGCTGGCCAAGGCCCGGACGGTGCTGCTGGCCACGGGCGTAGTGGAATACGTGGAGCCGCTGTATAGCCGCGAGCTGCTGTATCAGCCCAACGACCCGCTGGCCGACTCGACAACCGGCAAGCAGTATGCCCTGCGCCTTACGCACGCTTACCAAGCCTGGAACTATACCAAGGGCGACACCAGCGTGGTGATTGGGATGACGGATACGGGCATTCGCTATAGCCACGAGGACCTGCGGCGGCAGGTAAAATATAATTATGCCGACCCTATTAATGGGGTGGATGACGATGGTGACGGCTACATCGACAATTTCCACGGCTGGGATTTTTCTAATGGCAATAACGACCCTAGCGCCAATGATGACAACGCCGTTCATGGCACCGAAACGTCGGGGGTCGCGGCGGGGCAGGCTGATAATGGGGTGGGCATCACGGGGATAGGATTTCAGAGCAAGTTTTTACCGCTGCAAATTTTTCCGGGCACTACTACCGGGATATTCGCTGGCTACGAGGCCATTGTGTACGCTGCCGACCACGGGTGCCGGGTCATTAATATGTCGTGGGGCGGGGCGGGGGGCTATTCGCGTTTTGAGCAGGATGTGTGTACCTACGCGGCCATAAACCGCGACGTAGTGTTGGTGGCAGCGGCCGGCAACACGCCTGCCGAGCTGCTGTTTTACCCCGCCTCCTACGACCACGTGCTGGCTGTGGCAGCCACCGACCCGGCCGATGCTAAAGCTAGCTTCTCGACCTATAGCCACCGCATAGACCTGTCAGCGCCAGGGGTAACTATTTTTTCGGCTTATGGCTCGAAGAATGGCAGCGTAAATGCTGACTATTGGTATAGCTCAGGCACTTCCCTGGCCTCGCCACAGGTGGCGGGCGCGGCGGCGCTGGTGCGGGCGCGGTTTCCGCGGCTCAACGCCGAGCAGGTGCAGGCCCAGCTGCGCCAAAGCGCCGATACTAGTATATATGACGTGCCAGCCAACATGAATTACCGCGGCTACCTAGGCACGGGCCGCCTCAACATCGAGCGGGCCGTGGCCGCTCTGGCCCAGCGCGAGGTGCGGATAGTGAGCAGCGCGCTGGCCCCGGCCCGGCCCGCCTACCTGCCCGGCGATACGGCGCGGCTGGCCATCACGGTGCGCAACCTGCTGCTGCCGGTGGCCGATGTCATGGTTACGGTCACCTCGCTTTCGCCCTACCTCACGGTGCGGCAGGGCAGCTTCGCGGTGGGCAGCCTGACCACGCTGGCGCAGGCTACCAACGCGGCTAGCCCCTTCCGGCTGGCCGTGGCGGCCACAGGCATCCCGCTCAATACCAGGGCTACGCTGCTTTACCACCTCACGGGGGCCAATGGCTACCACTCGGACCAGTACCTGGACCTGCTGCTCAACCCCGACTACGTGCAGCTCGATGCCGGCGACCTCAGCCTGAGCCTCACCAGCCAGGGCACCATTGGCTACGACGACGGGACGGGTGCCGTGGGCCAGGGCGTGAGTTACCTCACCAATTCGTCGCTGCTGAGCGAGGGCGGCCTGCTGCTGGCCACCTCGCCCACCCGCGTTTCCGACCACCTGCGCGCGGCCACCGGGGCCACCCGGCAGTCGTTTTTCGTGCTGGCGCAGGTGCAGCGCCAGGTGCCCGGCCCCCGCGCCGACCAGGAGGCCAGCGGCATGTTTCGCGATTCGCTGCCCGACCCGCAGCAGCCCCGCTCGGTGGGCGTGCGCGTGCGCCAGCACGGTCAAAGCTGGGCTACCCCCGCCGCCCGCCGCAACGTCATCCTGCTCGACTACATCCTGCGTAACCTCACCGCCGATACTCTCAAGCCACTGTACGCCGGCATGTTTGCCGATTGGGACCTGCCCGGCGAAGCAACCCGCAACGTAGCCCGCTGGGATTCGGTCAACCGCGTGGGCTACTGCTACGACCCCCTCACCCCCGCCGTGTATGCGGGCGTGCAGGTGCTGGGCACCCGCGCGGCCGGGGTGTATTCCATTGACAACGCGGCCCCGGCCGGCACGCCCATTTACATGGGTGATGGCTTTAGCCCCGCCGAAAAATACCTGGCTCTGAGCGGTGGCTTTGGGCGGGCGCATCGGCAGGTGGGCACCGACACGGCCGCCACTGACGTGTCGCAGGTGGTGAGCACGCTGGTGCCCCGCCTGGCTCCCGGCGACTCGGCCACCGTGACGTTTGCCGTGCTGGCCGCGCCCACCCTGGCCGAGCTGCAAGCCGCCGCCCAGGCCGCCACCGCCGCCCACCAGCAGGTGCTGGCTACGGCCCGCCCGGCCGCGCCACCCGGCTGGCAGCTCTACCCCAACCCGGCGCAGAGCCAGCTGCAAGTGCGGCTGCCCGTCAGCGCCGGCGCGGCCACTCTGCAAGTGTTTGATAGCCAGGGGAAATTAGCTGCTCAGTTTGCGCTGCCGGCCGGCGGCGGGGCCGTGGTGCTAGCCGCCCTACCCCCCGGCCTTTACGTGGTGCGCGTGCAGGCTGCCACTGGCAGCTGGACGCAGCGCATCAGCCACGAGTAGCGCGAACTTTCCAGTTCGTGCGCGAGGGTAGCGAGCAGGCGGGGCCGCGTGGCGCGAACGATAATGCTCGCTGCGTTCGCGCACGAACTGGAAAGTTCGCGCTACTGCCCCGCTTTTGATAAGGACCAAAAAAAGGACCGACTTGCGTCGGTCCTTTTTTTAATTGCTACCCCCCGCTAAACGGCAGAAGGCGCTGCGTTTTACATGCCGTCCGTAGATTTCACCTTCACCTTCTCGTCGCCTTTCATCGCCTTGCGGGCTTCCTTGCGCGACTCCTTATAGTCTTTGCGCTCGTCTTTGGTGCGGGGCTTGGTGGTGGCTTTCATACGGTTGCCGGCCTGGTCATAGCCTTTCACCTTCATCTTGCCATCCGCTTCTACTTTGGTCTTAACGGTCATGCCGTCGGTGGTGGTGATAACTTTATCGCCGCCGTCTTTGGTCACCGTGGTGGGGGTAGTCTGCGCCTGGGCGGCCGTAGCAAACAAGCTGATTACCAGGGCAGAAAGAAAGGTCTTTTTCATGATTCGAAAAACAAAAGTGTGCGCCCTATACGTTCATCCTGGCGCAAAGTTTAGAATGCCGCGTGGCTAGGGCCGGCGGTTCACGGCGTTCAGGTCTTCAAAAGCCCGCTTGAGGCGCGCCACGAAGGTTTTTTCGCCCTCGCGCAGCCACACGCGCGGGTCGTAGTACTTCTTGTTGGGCGAGTCGGGCCCGTTGGGGTTGCCAATCTGGCCTTGCAGGAAGCCCTCGTTCTTCACGTAGTACTGCTGAATTCCTTCCCAAAACGCCCATTGCAGGTCGGTATCGATGTTCATCTTGATAGCGCCGTAGCTGATAGCCTCGCGAATTTCTTCCTGCGACGAGCCCGAGCCGCCGTGAAACACGAAGTCGATGGGCAGCGCGTCCGCGATGTGGTGCTTGGTGCGCAGAAACTCCTGCGAGTTGTGCAGAATCTTGGGTTGTAGCTTCACGTTGCCGGGCTTGTACACGCCGTGCACGTTGCCAAAAGCCGCCGCGATGGTGAAGCGCGGGCTGATTTCGCGCAGTTGCTCGTAGGCGTAGGCCACTTCCTCGGGCTGGGTGTAGAGCTTCGAGCTGTCCACGTCCGAGTTGTCCACACCGTCTTCCTCGCCGCCGGTCACGCCTAGCTCAATCTCCAGCGTCATGCCGATTTTGGCCATGCGCTGGAGGTATTTCTTGCTGATTTCGAGGTTTTCCTCAATCGGCTCCTCCGACAAGTCGAGCATGTGCGAGCTGTAGAGCGGCTGGCTGTGCTCGGCGTAGTATTTCTCGCCGGCATCGAGCAGACCATCAATCCAGGGTAGGAGCTTTTTGGCGGCGTGGTCGGTGTGCAAAATCACGGGCACGCCGTAGGCTTCAGCCATCAGATGCACGTGGTGCGCCCCCGAAATGCCGCCCGCGATGCTGGCCTGCTGCTTATCATTAGGCAAGCCTTTGCCCGCAAAAAACTGCGCGCCGCCGTTTGAAAACTGAATAATAACCGGCGAGTTGAGGTCGCGCGCCGTTTCGAGCACGGCATTTACCGTGTCGGTGCCGGTTACGTTAACGGCCGGCAGGGCGTAGCCGTGGGTTTTGGCGTGTTGAAAGAGGGCCTGCACTTCGTCGCCGTGCAGCACGCCGGCCCGCAGGCCGGTTAAGGTGGAGTTTGCCATTAGACTAGAGGCGGGGCAAAAAGGACCCGCGTCCGCAAAGAAAACAACCACACCGCGTTTTTGGCGCACGCTCACCAAAAACCGGGCGGCGCTAAGCTCAATATGCTCCGCTAGTGAGTTGAGGGCAAAGGACTAACGCCGGGGGGTAGGGCGCTCAAAAACCGGAAAATACTTATCGGGATTTTGCAGCTGCTTCCAGGTAATATACAACTTCGTCAATTGTGAGGCGGCCGCGCGTAAAGCGGTCGAGCACTTGCTGCTGATAAGGCTCCAGCGAAAAAGGTGTGCCGTTGGTGAAGGAAATAATGGCCGACACCAGGCGCTGGCGGGTTTGCTCGGTAGCAAGAGTAGATACTTGCAAAGATTGAATAGAGCGGGTAGGATAGTTCATGTCCTAAAGCTAAGGCAAGTTTGCCAGAACGCCATACTGTTTTCGTCCTACTTGGAAAAATTATTGCTTACTTCGTTCTCAGACAGCGTTAATCTCAATTCTCTATTTCCAAAGTACCACCACCGGCCAACTTCCTGTTGAGAATAGGTTGCCCAACAGAAGCAAGCTTTTGCGCCTCAGCGCCGGGTGGGTCTCCTTGGTAGCAACAGGCAATAAAATTACCTCAAGCAGTCTGCGGCGGCTTGCGTAGGCAGAAATTCAGCCCGCCGCTACCCCGCGTGGCGAAACATTAGGGGAGTCGCGCCGGTAGGCTTGCCGGCCACCCTTCCGATTAGCGACTTTTGCGCGTAAAAATTACTCTCTTGAAAGAAAAATCGCAGATAGCCCCGGTGCCGGCTTTACCGGTCCTCATCATTGGTGCCGGTCTGGCGGGCCTCACGGCGGCCCGGACCCTGCACGCGGCCGGCCGGCCGGTGCTGGTCCTCGAAGCCCGCGACCGGGTGGGCGGCCGCACCCTGGCTGTTGCCGCGCTGCCCGGCTCGCCGGAAGGGGAGGGCCTGGACCTGGGCGCTACCTGGGGGTGGTCGCACCATCCCTATTTGCTTGATTTATACCAGGAACTGGGCCTGCAACCCTTCGTGCAGCCCAGCACCGGCGCCACGGCCTACGAGACGGCCGCCGGCACGCACCGCCTGCCGCAGCACCCTTCCGGCTCGGCGGGCTACCTGCGCCTGCCGGGTGGGGCGGCGGCCCTTTGCCGCACACTGGCCCGGCAACTGCCGGCTGACAGCCTGCTGCTCAATGCGCAGGTAACGCAGCTGCACGCCCCGGCCGGCCACGCAGCTATTGCGGTTGAGGTCCTGCACGAGGGGGCCACGCGCACCTACCAATGTTCGGCCGTTATCGTGGCCCTACCCCCCCGCTTGGCGGCGCATAGCCTGCACTTCACGCCGGGCTTGCCGGCGGCGCTGCGGCAGGCGCTGCGGGAAGTGCCCACCTGGATGGCCTATTCGATGAAGGCCGTGGCCGTGTATGCCACGCCCTTCTGGCGGGCAGAAGGCTGGTCTGGTTTCGCGGCCAGCCAGCTGGGGCCATTGGTGGAAATCCACGATGCTTCCCCGGCTACTGGCCCGCTAGGGGCTTTATTTGGCTTTTTCGCGCCGCTGCACCCGCTGCGGGATGCGCCGCTTGCGCAACGGCAGGCGGCTGTGGTGCAGCAGCTGGGCCGGTTGTTCGGCCCGGCCGCCCGGCATCCGTTGGCCTACCACGAGCTGGACTGGAGCCGGGAGCCGCTGACCAGTATTCCCGGCGATGAGCAGTTTCCCGACCAGATTCCCTTGCAGGGCCCGGCCCGGCTGCGTCAGCCCTACTGGGAGGGCCGGCTCTACTGGGCCGGGGCCGAAACGTCCACCAGCGAATGGGGCCGGTTGGATGGGGCCATTGAGTCCGGGCAATGGGCCGCCAAGCAGGTGCTGGCCGGCTTGTAGCAGCGGTGAGATACACTGTCGCACTTGCTGTGGGATGTCTTGGCTTTCTGCTACTTCAACTGCCAGCCTGTCTTTCAGAAAAAGCCTGCGCCTTCAATGGAGCAATGCGGGGCTTTTACCAGTAGCTAAAGCTGACAACCGCAGACCCGTTGACCTGAAAAAAGGCGCGGGGATGTCTGAGTTTTTACCGATTAGCTAAGGGTAAAATTACTGGCTGTATGCCCCAACGTAGGCCCTTTGAAAACAGAAACCCCGTTTCTGACTCAGAAACGGGGTTTTAAGTGGGCACATTAGGAATCGAACCTAAATCTAGAGCTTCGGAGGCTCCCATACTATCCGTTGTACTATGCGCCCAGTGGTTCGGGCTGCAAAAGTAGCCATAAAACCCGGCGCGGCCAAACCCAGCGGGCTCTTTTGGCTCGTGGAGGGGATAGGGGCAACCCTGGGCGCAGAAAATCGGTTAGCTTATCCTGAACGTAAGTATTTACTCATTTCTCATGGATTCTACTAAAAAGACCCTCTATACGGCCGATGCTACGGCCGTGGGTGGCCGCAGCGGCCACGTGCGCTCCGCTACCGGCATCATCGACCTCGAAATGTCGGTGCCCGAAGGCCTCGGCGGCAAGAAAGGTGCCACCAATCCCGAAGAGCTGTTTGCGGCCGGCTATTCGTCGTGCTTCCAACAGGCGCTGCTCGTGATTGCGCAGCGCGCCGGCGACAAGCTGGACCCCGGCACGGAAGTAAAATGCTCAGTATCATTGTTTCAGGAAGGCGAGGCCTATGGTCTGAGCGCTATTCTGGATGTGGACCTCAAGTCATTTGACCAGGCCAAAACTATCGAAATGGTGCGCCAGGCCCACAAAATCTGCCCGTATTCAGTTGGCACCCGTGGCAACATGGAGGTGGAGCTGAAAGTGAAAGGCGAAACCGTACCGGTGCAAGCCGAAGAAAACGCCGGCGTTGCCGAAGGCAAATAAGCTGGTTCAGTCAAGAGTTAAGAAGTAAGAGTTGAGAGTTAAAAGCGGTAATGTGAACCTGACGCATTACCGCTTTTAACTCTCAACTCTTACTTCTTAACTGAATCCCAGCACCGGATGCGGCTGGTAGGGCTCTTCGAGGCGCTTGATTTCATCGGCCGAGAGCTTGACATCTACGGCGGCTATGGCGTCTTCGAGGTGGCCGGGCTTGCTGGCACCCACGATGGGCGCGGTGATGACAGGCTTGCTCAGCATCCAAGCCAGCGCAATCTGGGCGTTGGGCAGGCCGCGCTCCTGCGCAATTTCCGTCACGCGGTCGGCCACGGCGAAGTCGTCGTCGCGGCCGTAGAGGCTTTTGCCAAAGTTGTCGGTTTTGGCGCGCTCGGTTTCGTTGCGCTCCCTACCCCTGCCGCCGGTGAGCAAGCCGCGCGCCAGCGGCGACCACGGAATGACGCCGATTTTCTGGTCCTCGCACAGCGGCAGCATCTCGCGCTCCTCCTCGCGGTACACCAGGTTGTAGTGCGGCTGCATGCTCACGAAGCGCGTCCAGTTGTGCTTATCGGCCAAATATAGCGCTTGCGCAAACTGCCAGCTGAACATCGACGACGCGCCAATGTAGCGCGCCTTGCCGGCCTTCACCACGTCGTGCAACGCCTCCAGTGTTTCCTCAATGGGTGTGTTATAATCCCAGCGGTGAATCTGGTAGAGGTCCACGTAGTCGGTGCCCAGCCGCTTCAGGCTGGCGTCGATGGCGCTCATGATGTGCTTGCGTGAGAGGCCTTTATCATTCGGCCCCGGCCCCATTGGGTTAAATACTTTGGTGGCCAGCACTACCTCGTCGCGCTTGGCAAAGTCGCGCAGGGCGCGGCCCACCACTTCTTCGCTGGCACCGTTGGAGTACACATCGGCGGTGTCGAAGAAGTTGATGCCCAACTCCAGGGCTTTTTGAATGAAGGGCCGGCTGGCATCTTCGTTAAGGGCCCAGGGCCAGCGCTCGGTGGGCGTGCCGTAGGTCATCGTGCCCAGGCAGATTTTGGAAACCTGGAGGCCAGTATTTCCTAAGCGGGTGAATTCCATCGTGGAAAGGGGGGTAGGGATGAGTTGGAAATCAATGAATTAAACCAGAACGTCATGCTGACGAAGGAAGCATCTCTACCGCGTAACTAACCTCTAACACTTAAGATTACTTACGCGGTAGAGATGCTTCCTTCGTCAGCATGACGTTCTGATTCATGCAGTTATAACCTAGAAAGCCCGCCCGAGTTACCAGGCGGGCTTTCCAAAACCAAAACCAACCAGCTGCTTACGCGGCGGCCAGCACTTCTTTCACGCGGTCGGCGGCGTCCTTCAGCAGGGTAGCCGACTTCACTTTCAGGCCGCTTTCGTCAATGATGCGCGCGCCTTCCTCGGCGTTGGTGCCTTGCAGGCGCACGATGATGGGCACGCGGATGTCGCCGATTTTCTTGTAGGCTTCCACCACGCCGTTGGCCACACGGTCGCAGCGCACGATGCCGCCGAAAATATTAATCAGAATCGCCTTCACGTTCGGGTCCTTCAGGATGATGCGGAAGCCCGCCTCCACCGTCTGGGCATTGGCTCCACCCCCGACGTCGAGGAAGTTGGCCGGCTCGCCACCGCTCAGCTTGATAATGTCCATCGTGGCCATTGCCAGGCCCGCGCCGTTCACCATGCAGCCCACGTTGCCGTCGAGCTTCACGTAGTTCAGGTTGTTTTCGCTGGCTTCTACTTCCAGCGGGTCTTCCTCGTTGGTGTCGCGCAGGGCCATAAAATCCTTGTGGCGAAACAGGGCGTTGTCGTCCAGGGTCACCTTGGCGTCCACGGCCAGGATTTTATTGTCCGACGTTTTCAGCACCGGGTTAATCTCGAACATGGCCGAGTCCGTTTCGTCATAAGCCTTATAAAGGGCCGTCACGAACTTCACCATTTCCTTGAATGCATCACCCGACAAGCCGAGGCCGAAGGCAATCTTGCGGGCCTGAAAGCCTTGCAGACCCACGGCGGGGTCGATGAATTCTTTCAGGATTTTTTCGGGGTGATGGTCGGCTACTTCCTCAATATCGACGCCGCCCTCGGTGGTGTAGATGATGACGTTCTTGCCGCTGGTGCGGTCAAGTACTACGCTCATGTAGAACTCCTTGGTGGGGCTTTCGCCGGGGTAATATACGTCCTGGGCGATGAGCACTTTGTTGACCAGGCGGCCTTCGGGGCCGGTTTGCTTGGTCACGAGCTGCATGCCCAGAATCTGGCCGGCGATGTCTTTTACCTGCTCCAGGTTTTTGGCGAGCTTAACTCCGCCGCCCTTGCCCCGGCCGCCGGCATGAATCTGGGCCTTGATGACGTACCAGCTAGTACCGGTTTGCTCGGTGAGCTTTTTAGCGGCTTCAACGGCCTCTTCGGCGGTGTCGGCGGTGAGGCCTTCCTGCACGCGCACGCCGTATTTTTTCAGGATTTCCTTGCCTTGATACTCGTGAATATTCATCGGAGGGGGTAGGGGTGGAGTATTATTTACTGGCGCGAAGGTAAGGGTGGATGGGGTAACAGAGAATCTGAAACCCGTCTGTCATTGCGAGCGCAATGACAGACGGGTTTTCTTCGTATTCCTAGTCTCCAACGCCCGGCCGCCTTTCAACGTAGCTTTGTCTTCTTTAAAAGCTGTATAAGTTTACTACCCTTGCTGCAAGCCATTAATCTTCGCAAAAGCTACAACTCGCTGGAAGTGCTCAAGGGCATTGACCTGACTATTCAGCGCGCCGAAATCGTGAGTATCGTGGGCTCGTCGGGGGCGGGCAAAAGCACGCTGCTGCACATTCTGGGCACTCTCGACGAGCCCGACTCGGGCGAGGTACTCTTTGATGGACAGAATATTACCAGCCTGGGCCGCACCGCGCTGGCCCGGTTTCGCAACCGCCACATTGGCTTCGTGTTTCAGTTTCATAACCTGCTGCCCGAGTTCACGGCCATCGAGAACGTGTGCCTGCCCGCCTACCTCGCCGACCGCTCGGAGAAGGAAGTGCGCGTGCGGGCCCGCGAATTGCTCGGCCTGCTCAACCTCGACCACCGCGTGGACCACAAGCCCAGCGAGATGAGCGGCGGCGAGCAGCAGCGCGTGTCGGTGGCCCGCGCCCTCATCAACTCGCCCGAAATTATTTTTGCCGATGAGCCCAGCGGTAACCTCGATTCGAAAAATGCGCAGGAGCTGCACGAGCTGTTTTTCTGGCTGCGCAAAGAATTTGGCCAAACTTTCGTCATCGTGACCCACAACGACACGCTGGCCCAAATGGCCGACCGCACCATCGTGATGCGCGACGGCCACATTGAGGGATAGGGGGTAGGACTTCGGGTCAATCAAGTCAAAAAGAACGGTCATGCTTCGACAGGCTCAGCATGACCGTTCTTTTTATTTTTTCTCCACTAAAATCTGCCCAAGTAGCTTGGAAAACTAAGCCATCAAAAAAGATTTTCCTGACCCTCTTAAACCCCTTGATAATCAATGCTAAATTTTACTAAAAAAATTGGCTTTTCTGGAACACTCTTTGTCATAGGTTGGTTATCCACTCGTACTACAGAACGATAACCGGGCGCTGCCCACCCTTCCCATGACCGAAGTCACCAAAACCCCCAAGGAAGCTACCGTCGCCAAGAAAGCCGCTCCCCGCGCGGAGAGTTATGACATCGCTAAATCGGACGAAACGCTCGACTTAGCGAAGGACCTGGCCAAGTTTATCAAAGACAACAAGCTTAGCACGCAGGTGCAGGGCAAAGAGTTTGTGAACGTGGAGGGCTGGCAGTACGCCGGCTCGCGCCTGGGCATCGTGCCCATCGTGGAGCACGTCATCAACCTCAGCAACGAGCAGGAGATTAAGTACCAGGCCAAGGTGACGCTGTTTGACCTGCGCCACGGCACCACGGTGGGTGCCGGCTTCGCCATCTGCTCCAATAAGGAGAGCGGCAAGAAATTCTACCAGGAGTTTGCCATTGCCAGCATGGCCCAGACCCGCGCCATCGGCAAAGCGTATCGCAACATCTTGGCCTGGATAATCCGCGCCGCCGGCTACGAGCCTACCCCTGCCGAGGAGATGGAGTATTCCGGCAACGTGCCCGCGCCCGCCGTGGCCCCGGTCGTGGCCGAGCCTACCCCCGTCATGCGCGCCGTAACCACGGCCCCTACCCCCCCCGCGCTGGCCGAAGCCCCCGCCGCCGAGGCTGCTGCCGCCCCGGTGCAGTACGCCACCGCCAGTCAGAAGGAAGAGATTATCCGCCTGCTGAACCACCCGCTCATCACGCGCCAGGAAAAGACCAAGATGCTGCTCAACATTAACCGCCTCGATGAGGAGCGCGCCACGCAGGCCATCGCCAAGCTACGCAAGGCCATTGAGGACCGCGAGGGCACCACGGCCGTCGCCGCGTAAGTAAGGTGGAGTTTTAGGAAAGAGCCCGGCACCGTGAGGTGCCGGGCTCTTTTTGTATGCTTGCTCAAGCAACTGTCCTGCTGAGTTCACGAAATATTTTTGGGGTGGTCGGGTAGAAATGAATATGGGCAAAGGGCCTTTTCCTTTGAGCGTGTGCATTCGCTCGTTTGATACAAAAGCCTCTAGGTATACAGGTGGAAAGGCAACCATCGGGCGGCAGAAAGGCTTATTGGCAATGCGTAAGAGGCCCCTACCCCCTTCCCGTACGGGAAGGGGGTAGGGGCCTCTTACGCATATTCTCTGCTACCATGGATTGCTGTTCAGCTTCTTAATCAGGTCAGTTTCGTCTTGGTGGTAGGGCGTGCCGTCTTTGTGGAAGACCTCGTGGAACCACTCATTCGGCTCCGAGCCGTCGGCCAGGGGGGTGTCCCAGGCGTATTTAGTATTGGTTTTGCCATCCACGAGGCCCCAGTTGATGGCAGCCACGTGGTACTTCTTGAGTAGGGGTAAGATGTTAGCGAAGCGCGAGTTGCGGGGCCGGGCCATATACTCGGTGCAGATGAGCGGCCGGCCGTGGGTTTCGAGCAGCTCAATCTCGCGCTGGTGGGCCGGCACCTCATCGTAGTTGTGGTAAGTAATCACGTCGGAGTGCAGCGCCTGGAAGGTGTTGAGGGCCCGAAAATCCAGGTTCCAGATGCCAATGCTCAGGGGCTGGTCAGGGCGCACGGCCTCGGCCCAGGCGAAGACGTTGCGCACCAGCGGCAGCGAAGCATTGTCCTTGCTATTGTTGCCGGGCTCGTTGTATAAGTCCCAGAGCACGATGCGCTTATCGTGGGCGAAGCTGGTGAGCATGTCGGTCACGTAAGGCCGCAATTGCACGAAGGTAGCCGAGTCGCGCGAGGCCGGGTCGCCGGGGTCCTGCATCCAGCCCGAGTTATGAATGCCGGTTTTGGGCGCGGGCTGCGTTCCGATTTTGGGGTCCTTGTTCCAGCAGTCATCAAAGAAGACGAAGATGGTACCAATGTGGTGCTTGTCGGCGATGGCCAGGTAGTCGTTCACCCGCTTCTTGAAGCCCGCCGGGTCCTCTTTCCAGACCAGGCTGTGCAAAAATACGCGCATGGTATTGAAGCCGATACCCTCGGCCCAACCCAACTCCTTGTCGATGGTGGCGGGGTCGAACGTGGCGGCCTGCCACATCTCGAGCTGGTTGATGGCGGTGCTGGGGATGAAGTCGGCACCCGTCATCCAGGGGCGGGCGGCGTACCAGGCATTGGCCTTATCGGCCGACCAGCGGCTGGTTTGGCCGGTGGCCAGCATCGCGGTGCCACCCTTGGTTTTGGTTTTGACTTTCTGGGCCTGGGCCAGCGGGGCGCCGAGCAGCGACAAGCCCAGCAGCAGCATGGATAGTTTCTTCATGCGGGAAGAGGAGAAAAGAGGGGGTAGGAAATGAAGTAGTAGAAATGCGCCACGGCGTAGTGGCAATGACGCGCCCGAAACCGGCGAACCGCTCAACAGTGGGCCACGCTAACTATGCGGGCTCACTCGCCTGATGGCACAGGTTGAGGAGTACTTAGCGCGGCGGGCACGCCAAAATCAGGCGAACCGTCGGGCCGCCAGCTAAAGCGCTGGGCGCGGGAGCTACGGCCTTCGCACTTGCCATCGGCCGCCGCCTTGGCGTGGTAGATAATCCAGTTTTCGCGGCCGTCGGGCGAGGTGGTGAAGCCGTTGTGGCCGGTGCCCCACACGCCGTTTTTGGCTGAGGGGTGAAACACGGGCTCCGGCGATTTCACCCACGAGCTAGCCAGGAGCGGGTCGGCGCCGGGCCGCGCCGTGAGCATCCCCAGCGAGTAATTATCGTCCCAGCAGGCGCTGGCTGAGTATATAAGGAAGAGTTGACCTTGCTTGCCAGCCAGGAATTCAGGCCCTTCCAGAATCTGGCGGCCGCCGCCCTTTTCCCAGCTCAGGGTGGGGGTAGCAATGGTAGTTTCGCGCGCGGCGTCGAGCGTCCAGGGGTTTTTCATGGGCGCGATGGCCAGCACGCTCTGCGGCCCCACGTAGGCCGAGTACACGAAATAGCGCCGGCCCCCGTGCTCAAACACGGTGCCGTCGAGGCCGCTGTATTTCGTGTCAACGCGGCCCTTATCTACCCAGGTGCCGGTAGTGGGGTCGGGGCTACTGTTCTCTAACACAAACACGTA
This sequence comes from Hymenobacter psoromatis, assembly GCA_001596155.1. Taxonomy (NCBI): domain Bacteria; kingdom Pseudomonadati; phylum Bacteroidota; class Cytophagia; order Cytophagales; family Hymenobacteraceae; genus Hymenobacter; species Hymenobacter psoromatis. The sequence goes on from CP014771.1 coordinate 4,931,468, forward strand.
GCGCGTCTTGTCGCTAAAATTGGCCTTGTCTGTGGCCGTGTAGTAGAGATACCATTTGCCGTCCAGGAAGTGCAGTTCGGGAGCCCAGATTTCGTAGGAGTTGGGGCCGGTGGCGGGCGGCGTCCAGACCACCGCGCCGGGTGCATCCTTCACGCCCTCCAGGGTCTTCGACTTCCAGAGGGTCAGGTTCTTACCCATCGTGTTGGTGTAGTAGTAATAGCCGCCGTGGCGGATAATCCACGGGTCGGGGCCATTCACCTTCAGCGGATTGGTGAAGGTGCGCGGGGCCGGGGCCTGCGCCTGCGCGCTGGCCAGGTGGCTAATACCCAGCAACGCACTCATAAACAAGATTTTACTAGAAATCATGGGTTAGGGAATAATGGGTAAGGCCACCACGCGCAGCTTGGTGCAACCGTAGGGGATGAAGGTGAGAGTTTCGGGGGTGGCGTCCACCAGGCCCTTATACACGCCGTCGCGGGGCGTAACGGGCTCCGGGGCTACCCCCTCATCGAGCTGCCAGGCCGGGATGCGCCGGCCGCTGACGGTGATTTCGACCGGCGCGTTGGCGGCGTTCCAGTAGAAGCCATTAGCACTGGCCGCCAAAGGTTTAGCAGTTACGGTGGTGGCGCGGATGGGGTCCTCGACCACGGCGCGGGGTAGGCCGTAGTTCCAGGGGCTGCCGGGCGTGAGGGTGAGGTAGCGACCTTCCTGTTCCTGGTGTCCCTCCTGCCATTGCTCCTTGATTCGGAGGGCGTAGGCCAGCGGGCCGCGTTCCAGGGTGCGCGAGTTGCGCGCCCAGCTGCTGGTGCGCACCGGCATGGGTAGGCGCAGGGTGAGGCGGTCGGCCGGGTGCCAGGTGCGGTTAACGGTGATAACCTGGCCGCCCTTGTCGGTGCGCAGCGGCTGGCCGTTGAGCAGCACCGTGGCCTCGGCGCACCAACCCGGCACGCGCAGCGCCAACGGAAACGCAACGGGCTTTTTCAGGCCCATTACGAAGCTTACCTCGTCGCCGAAGGGGTAGGCGGTTTCCTCCTTAATCGTGACGAGCACGTTGCCGTTTACCTTCGTAGTCAGCACGTTGGGGGCATATTCCAACGCGGCCACGCCCTGGTCGGGGGTGGTGTACCAGAGGTGGGTAGCAAATTTCGTCCAGCCCTGGTGCATGTTGGCCGTGCAGCAGGTGTAGCCAGCGTAGGGCCCAAACACGTTGTTCATGCCGTGGTCGAAGGGCAGCGTAAAATCGAGCACGCCGCGCTGCACCTGCACTTGGTTGGCCACCTGAAAATACTGGCGATTTTCGTATTCGTCGGTGGTTTGGGTAGGGAGGGCGTTGTAAGCAATGCGTTCCAGCGCGTCGAGGTAAGTAGCATCGCCGGTGATGGCGGCCGCCTGCTCCAGCGAAAACATGGTTTCGACCACCGCGCACAGCTCCGTACCTTGGGTCGGCAGGTTGCCGTGCAGGTCCTCATCGGCCGAAAACATGCCGGTGGGCAGGCCGTGCAGGGTCATAATATCGCGCCAGCCGGTGCGCAGCGCCTGGGGCAGCGCGGGCTGCTCGGGGTGGGCCTGGCCATACACCACGGGCAGCTTCAGGCCCATGCCCACGTTCACGCCGTGGCGGTCCATCCAGTGCGCGCCGGTCTGGTTGGCAGCGGCTTCCATCACCCAGTCGCGGTTGCTGAGCAGGGTCGTCCAGGGGGTAGTTTGCTGGTATAACATTTCGCCCAACTCGCGCAGGAACGCCTCCCCGGTCTGCCGATACAACCAATACACTACCAGTAGATTATCGCCGCCGCGCACCGTGCTCCACTCGGTCCACTGGCCCAGCGGGGCGACCTTCAGGTTGGCGAGCTGGTAGCGGAAGTACTTGGTCATGAAGGGGATAACCCGCGCGTCGTGCGTGGCCTGGTAGTGCTGCTGCAACACCTTGAGCATGACCATGCGCGGCCACCAGTCTTCGCCCTGCGTGCCCTGCACATCCAGCAGCTTGCCGGCTGCCTGCTCTGCCTTGGTCAGCGGGCCGAAGTAGCCCGAGGGCCGTTGGTGCTGAATGGACCAGTCCACGTAGCGCTGTACCTTGGCCAGCAAGGGTTTATCTTGAAGCAGGTGGGCCAGTGGCACGGCTCCGTCGAGCCAGTAGGGCGTTTCCTCCCAGCCGTCGCCGGTGCCGCCGAGCCAGCCGTTGCTATCGCGCAGCTTGGGATAGGTTTCGTCCAGGTGCCCGGTGCTGTGGTCGCGCATGATTTCGAGCTGCGTGCGCAGCCAGCCGGTCGGCCGGATGGCACTTGGAGCCAGCTCCTGGTAGGCGAGCGGGGCCAGCGGCGCGGCGGGCGCGGTCGGCTGCGCCCCGGCGTTGGTTGCGCATAGCAGCAGCGTAGCCAGACCCCACCGAGCACAGGGCGGACAAGTCACAAAAAAAGGCATGACGAGGGGAAAGAGATGGCGCGAAGGTAGCAGACGTAAGTGCAAACGTTTGCATATTTTTTCAGAAAAAATTCATTCTGGTGCTGGTCCCGGCTTACCTGCCCTAGCCCTATTGGCCCAGGCGCAAGGACGAGGCCCGCACGAATAAATCGGGCTGCAACACCACGTGGCGCGGTGCATATTGCTGTTCGCGCTCCTCCATCACTTGCAGCAACAAGCGGGTGGCCGAACGCCCCATCAGCTCGCAGTGCTGGTCGATGGACGTAATCTGAGGCACCGTGAGGCACGAGAATAGCTCGTTGCTGAAACCAACCAGGCCCATATCCTGGGGCACGCGCAGGCCGCGCTCGTTGAGCACCTGCAGCGCGCCGGCCGCCGAAAAGTCACTGCCCGAAAACACGGCGTCGGGCGGTTGGGGTAGGGCCAGCAGCTGCCGCATCCCGTCACTGCCGTCTTCTATCTTCATATCGCCTAAGATGATAAGCTCTTCCGCCACCGGCAGGCCATACTCGCGCAGGGCATCTTCGTAGCCCTGGCGGCGATATTTGTAAATGTTCAGCTGTTGGGGGCCGCTGAAGTGCGCAATGCGCCGGTAGCCCTGCTCCAGCAAGTGCCTGGTGGCGCGATAGCCGCCGGCCCGGTCGTCGAGCACCACCGCATTCACGTCGTAGCCAGCCAGAATGCGGTCGAAAAAAACCAGGGGAATATCACGCTTGCGTACTTTCTCAAAGTGCTTTACCTCGCGAGTAGTGCGCGAAAGCGACACCAGAATGCCTTCCACCTGTGCGTTCATAAGGGTTTCTACGTTAGCGCGTTCATGCCCTACGTCTTCGTTCGACTGGCAGATGAGCACCTGGTAGCCCGCCTTGCTAGCAGCGGCCTCAATGCCTTTTACCACCTTCGAAAAGAAATTTCCATCAATGTGCGGTACGATTACCCCCAGCATATTGCTGCGTCCCTTACGCAGGCCTGATGCTAAGCTATTTGGTTGATAACCAACTTCTTTGGCCAGGGTCGTCACCCGCTTAACGGTAGCTTCGCTGATGGCGCTGTGACCGCTAAGGGCTCGGGAGACTGTGGAAGCGGAGATATTGAGCTGCTGAGCCAGGTCCGTAATGGAGGCGCGTTTTTTAGCCACGAAGTAGAAATGGTAAAGGGAACTCGCGCCAGCTATACGGCGCGCTCACGGCAACAATTTGTGCACAGGATGGTGTAAAGATTGCACCAGATATCCGTGCTTTGCGCAAGCAGAAACAAAAAATCTGCTTGCGCAAACGTTTGCATCAATCGACTCGGGTTTCTACCTTGCGGGTCCGATACTACGGCCGGCAGCGTGCGACCACAGCCGGCGGATTTCCCTTCTAGCTTAATTTTCATGTTCCACCCCCTCCACCTGTCGGTGGCTGGTAGTATAGCCGGCCTGCTATTGGCCGCCACTGCCTGCTCGCCACAGCCAGCCTCCGAAACGGCCACTTCTGCCATGACTACTGATTCGACCCGCACTGACGCCGTCACGCTGCCCGTGGCTACGCCCTTTGGCAAAACCAAAGAAGGAATTGCTGTTCAACTTTTTACGCTGACAAATGCTCAGGGTATGAAAGCCACGATTACCAACTTTGGTGGCACGCTGACCAGCATGCTGGTGCCGGATAAAACCGGCAAGCTGGGCGATGTGGTGCTTGGCTTCGACGACCTGGCAGGCTACACCAGCGACCTGTTTAGAAAGGAAAATCCCTATTTCGGGACCCTGATTGGGCGCTACGGCAATCGCATCGCGAAGGGCAGGTTCATGCTGGATGGCACGGCTTATCACCTGCCCATTAACAACGCGCCCAACTCGCTACACGGCGGCACCAGCGGCTTTAACCAACGCGTGTGGACGGCTACGCCCGGCACCTCAGCCGAGGGTGAAACGCTGACGCTCAGCTATCTGAGCAAGGATGGGGAGGAGGGCTACCCCGGCAACCTGCGCGTGAGCGTAGTTTATACGCTCACCAACTCGGGCGCGTTGCGCCTCGCCTACACGGCCACCACGGATAAGCCCACCGTGCTCAACCTCACCAACCATAGCTACTTCAACCTGAACTATGGGCAGGACAAGGATATTCTGGGCCACGAGCTAACGCTGAACGCCGAGCGCTTTACGCCGGTAGATAACACGCTGATTCCGACTGGTAAGCTGCAAGCCGTGGCTGGCACGCCAATGGATTTTCGGCAGCCACACGCCATTGGCGCACGCATTGGGCAGGTGCCGGGCGCGGCTCCCGGCGGCTACGACCACAATTGGGTGCTGGCCGACAGCCTGCGCAACACGCCCGCGCTGGCTGCCACCGTGTATGAGCCCATCACCGGCCGCACGATGCAGGTGTACACCGACCAACCGGGCGTGCAGTTCTATTCGGGTAACTTTCTGAAAGGCAACCTGAAAGGCAAGGGCGGCGTGGCCTACCCCCAGCACTACGGCTTCTGCCTCGAAACCCAGCACTTCCCTGACTCGCCCAATGAGCCGGCTTTTCCGAGTACCGTGCTGAGACCAGGCGCGACGTTTCACTCAGTGACGGAATACCGGTTTGGGGTTCGTAAGTAGCGGGGCAGCTTAAGTCGCTACGCCTATATAGTTGCGTTAAGTAGTAAGATTGGCTTTTTATTTCTTAATTATCAAAATAATATATTTTCCTAATTTATATTTAATTCTGGCTGCTTACTTAACTGCAGTTACGCAAGCCATCCCTTAGCAGTAGCCGTCCTGGCAGGGGCCTTTTGCTGAGCAGGCAGTTTATTGATTATCAAGCTCAAAGCGCTCAAAGGTAGCTGTGGCCGAAGCTGGCCCCTGCGCCACCACGCCCACGCGCACGCCCCGGTCCCAGGGGGGTAGAAACTGGCCATCGGCGGGGTCGGCGGCGGGCAGCAGCTCGGTCCAGGTGCGGCCGTCGGGGCTGTAGGCGAAGCGGTAGTGGCTGCCATCCTGGTCCTGCACGCGCAGGTGCAACGCCGCCGAGGGGGGTAGGGCGGCCTCGGCCAGGGTGCGGGTTTTGCCGTCGCGGCGCTCCTGCACTTGCAGCTTGCCCCCGCCGGCCAGCACGCTCAGGGCGTTGTTGGGGTCGCCGAGAACGGCCAGGCCGGCAGTGGTGCCGGGGGGTAGCGCGCCGGGGTTGACCAGGATAGTAGTGGCCGCATAGCTAGCCACCAGCGTAGGCCGGCCCAGTGCCGTGCCGCCCTTGTCGGGCCGCGCCGTGAGATGCAGCTGGCCATTGCGCAGCGCGAACTGCGGCTTGTCCTCCACTGGCCATTCCCAGGTGGGTGCCAAGGCAGCGCCGGCAAACTCGTCGGCGGTGGCAGCCGGCACCTTGGCTGCAAGGGTGGGGGTCGTGTGGTTGTTCAGAAATTCGGGCCAGCCGCTTTTAGTCCACCCAAACTCACTGAGCACACCCTGCCGCCCCACGTTCTGGAAGCTGCCAGTCTGGTAGGCGTGGTGCAACATATACCAGTGGCCAGCGCGCTCGATAGGCGTGCCGTGGCCGGGGCAGGTCCAAACGTCGTTTTTGGTCAGGATAGGGTTGCGCTCGTATTTCTCCCAGGGGCCGAGCAGTTTTGTGGCGCGGGCCACGCCGGTGGCGTAGGTGCAGCCGGGGCCGCAACAGCCATTGGCGGCATAAAACAGGTAGAAATAGCCGCCGTGGCGCACCACGCTGGGGCCTTCCACGAGGTTGCCCTCCCAGGCGGCGGTGTTGCGGAAGAGCTCGGTTTTCTCGCCCACCAGCGCCGTGCGGTCGGCGTTGAGGCGTTGCGCCCAGAGGGGGGTAGGCTTTTTTTGGCTGTTGCCGTCCTCCTTCCAGATGAGATAGGGCTGGCCGTTTTCATCGCGCATGGGAAAGCCGTCGATGGAGCCGTCGGGCTGGCCCACCAACGGGCCGTGGTCGCGGTAGGGGCCTTCGGGGCGGTCGGCGCTGGCCACGCCCACGGCCAGGTTGCCGCCGCGCTTATGCGCCGTATAGAAGACATAGGTCTTGCCGTTCGGGTCGTGGTTGATTTCGGGTGCCCAGAAGTAGTAGTCGGCCCAGACGGGCCGCTCGGCCGGAAACACGTGCCCCACCAGGCTCCAGTGCTGTAAGTCAGTCGATTTCAGCAGTGGAAACGTCGGTCCCCAGTTCGAGGACGTGGCCGTGGCCCAGTACGTGTCGCCCACCTTGGTCACCGACGGGTCGGGATAGTCGCCGGCCAGCACGGGGTTGGCGATGGGGGTAGGCGCGGCGGCTTTGGCGGCCGCAACTTTGGTTTTTGCCGTAGCGTGCTGGGCGGCGGCGGGCACGGCCAGCAGCAACGCGCCCGCCAGCAAGGTGCGGGAGATGGTCGAAATCAGCATCCGGTAAAGGTCAGCGAAATTTTAACGGCGCGGGCGGGCGCGTGGCGTGGGCCTGGCGGCGGCCGGCAGCGGAGCGGTTTGGTAAAATGCCTGGCACTTGTCGCCTTCAAACTTGAGCGCCACCTCCAGCACCGTGAGGCCATCGACGCCGGGCAGCAGCTGCGAGCTATAGTTGGGGCAGGGGTTATCCTTGGCGTCGGGCACCGGCACGGGGGCGGGCACCTCCGTCCAAGGGCCCTGGCCACTTTGGGTATTTATCATGTACACGCGGCCATTGTCGGGGGCCACGGTGTTGTCGGTGTTATAGAGCAACAGCTGGCCAATGGCCAGCAGCTGGCCCTGCGGGTTGCCAGCCTGCGGGGCCCAGGCCACAGTGGGCGCGTGGGCAAAGTGGTGCCCGGCCGTGGACTCAATGCGCTGGCCGGGGTCAGCGGGGTTGCCCCAGCTCACGCCATCGGGCGAGGTGCGCAGGTAGGCGTCGCAGCCCAGGCCGCAGATTTCATAGCTCATCACGTAGCTGCCGCCGGGCAGGCGGCGCACAATGGCCATGCCTGGCCGCAGGTGCCCATCGGCCGTGCCCACGTCGATTGCTTCGGGGCCCCACGTCAGGCCGCCATCGGCCGAGACCTTGTGGGCTAATAACTGGTTGTAGCCCTCAGCTTTGTGCTCTTCGCTGGAATAATATACCACGAGCTGGCCCTGCGCATCGAGCCCAAACTCGGGCTCCCAAAGCCCGATAAAGCCGCTGACCGGTGTGCTGAAAAACTGCCAGCTGCGCCCACCATCCCCGCTGCGGTAGAGCCGGATGCTGCACGGCCCGCGCCCGCCCTTATCGGTGCCCACCGACGTGGCCCACAAGAGCGTGCCGGCCGGAGTAGCGCCCACCTGCTTAGGCACTTCAAACAGGCCCGAGCAGCACATGCCCGGTGGCGTCGGCTCGGCCACGTCAGTGAGGTGCTGCCAGGTTTTGCCATTGTCGGGGCTCTCATAGATGGCGCCGGCGCGGCCCGCGTCGAAGCTGGCCAGCAGCCGGCCGGCATTGGCCCCTTGGCTAAGCCGGATGACGCGGGGGTAGTAGTTGGGCCGGCTCAGGTCGAGCGCCTTTTGGGCGTGGGCCGCACTGGCTAGCATCAGCAGCCCGGCTAGCTGGAAACTACGAAAAATCTTTCTCATTGCTCAGAAATACAAGGTGTTAAGTTGCCAGCGCGCTTACTCGCCGGCTGGCCGGGTTTGCGGCGCGTTGATGGGGGTAGGCGTGCCGAAATTAGGCGAGTTGTCGGCGTTCCAGGTAAACTTTTGGATGCGCGGATTACGGTTATCACCGCAGCCCTGGCCCACCAGGTTGTTGGCGTGGTACACTAGCCAATCCTCGGTGCCATCCTTCGACTTAAAGAAGCCGTTGTGGCCCGGCCCGTAGGCCCCGCCCGCCGCGTTGGTACTAAAAACCGGCGTGGCCGATTTCGTCCAGGCGCTGGCTTTCAGCGGGTCGTCGGTGCTGGTCATGGTTAGCATTCCCAGGCAATAGTCGTCGGTAAAGCAGTGGCTGGCCGAGTAGATGAGGGACGTTTTGCCGCCGTGCTGAATAATTTCCGGACCTTCGTTCACCGGCAGCGGGCCCGATTCTTCCCAGGCATACTGCGGACTGCTCAGCTCCACGCGCGGGCCCGTGAGCGTCCACGGATTACTCATTTCCGAGATGTAGATACGCTGCGTATCGTTGGTATCGGTGCTGTGGCCCGACCAGAGCAGATACCGCTTGCCGCCCTGCTCAAACACGGTGCCGTCGATGGCCCAAAAGTCGGCCGTGGGGTTGTAGATGCGGCCCTTCTCGGTCCAGGTGCCGGTGGTGGGGTCAGCATTGGCGTTTTCGAGCACCCATAGGCGCTGGCCGCCGCAGCAGCTGCCCGGCCCGGCCGTGACGTAGATGTACCATTTGCCATCCAGAAAGTGCAGCTCGGGAGCCCACACATCGTGCGAGTTGGCGGCGCTGGTGGGCGTCCAGGCAATCACGATGGGCCCGCTGGCCAGTTCACTCATCTTGGGTGTTTTGCGAATGCGCACGTCGCTGCCCGTCGTGCTTAGGAAATAATAGTAGCCATCTTTCTGGTACACCCACGGGTCGGGGCCAGAAGCCAGCAGCGGGTTGGTGAAGGTGGTGCTGGCTACGGGCGTTGTGGGGGGGGTAGGGGCCGGCGTGACGCCCGTAGTCATCTCCTTGTGGCACGACCCCAAGCTCAGGCCCAGCAGCAGCAGAATGTTAAAAGAGGATTTTTTCATGCTGTACTTTTGATAGTTGAAATAATGACTTGGATTTAGCATCTGCTCAGTATTTTGCCAGCGTGGCAGCGGAATGAGGTAGAGCCACTTAGTGAAAAAATTAAGTAGTAAGACAAAAGTGATAAGTAGTAAAATTAACTTATTCGCTTGATTATCAGTTTGCCACGTTCTTGCTACTTGCTACTTAATTCTGGCTGCTTACTTAGTGCGCTACCACCAGTTTGTGCGTAACCACGGCTCCGGCCGTGGCGATGGTGACGAAGTAGCTGCCATTGGCCAGGTCGGCGGTGCTGGGCAAGCGTTGCGCACCCGTCCCGCGCAGCGTTTGCTGCTGCACCAGCCGGCCCAGGTTGTCCCGGATACTCACGCTGGCTTCCGTAAAATCAGCGCCCAAATCAAGCTGCACCGGCCCGGCCGTGGGGTTGGGGTAGGGAGCCGGCACAGAGGCGGCGTGGGCGGCGGCCGTCCCCAAGGTCGTGCGGTCAGCGTACTGAATGGCCTGGCCGCCCAGCTTGTTATTCAGCAGCTCATTGTTGGTGAAAGTCATGTGCGTATCGGCATACTGTACGAAGCGCTCCAGAATACCGTAGCCGTCGTTGTTGTTGCAGTGATTGTTACTGACAATCACGCCATCGCAGCCGCCGATGTTGTTCTGAAACGTCAACCCGCTCTTGAAGTGCGTGTAGTCCACGGTGTTGCTGTCGAAGCGCGTGCCGTTCGAAGCATCGGTGCCAATGCCGCCTACCCCCCGGTTATCGGTGTTGTTGAGGTGTATATAGTTGTTATACACGTAGTTGTTGTGGCTGTTCACGTCCACGGTCAGGCCCTCGGCGCCGTTCTCGTAAAGCTGGTTGTCGCGAACAACACCGTCCGAGTGGCCATACTGCGACACGCCTACCATATAGTTATAGTACACCTTGCAGCCAATCACGGTATTGAAGGCGCACACCGTATGGCCCCCGTCGAGCAGAATGCCCGCGCCCAGCGCCGCCGCGCTGCCGCAGTTATGCACGCTGCTGTTCGACACCGTGTTGTGCTGGCCATAGATGAGGATGCCCGCCTCCGGCAGGTTGCCGCCGTCCAGCTCAATGAGGTCAATGGTGTTGTTATTACCCGTTATCTCAAAAGCAGCGGCATTGTACGAATTGGGCGCCTTGCGCACCACCGCGCCCTGCTCGCCCCGAATGGTGATGCCGTCCTTGCCCAGGGGTAGGCGAATGGGCACGTTCACGTAGTGGCTGCCCGCCCGCAGGATAATCACGTCGCCCGCATTGGCTTGGTCCACCAGGCTTTGAAAGGCCGAGTTCTGGCTCGGCGCGCTCTGGTAAAAAGTCGTGGCGTGAACGGCCGTAGTCGCCAGCGTCAGCGCGGCGGCACCCAGACAAGAGAAGAGGTTTTTCATGAAAAAGAGGGGGGTAGGGAAAACAGTTTGTCGTTGCTTCGCGCTGCTCATAATGACAAACTGTTTTTGTGTAAATTTCAGGGTTAACATTCTAACTATCAGTACAATCACTTTCGTGTTTTTACCTGCCGCACCACCGGCGCGGGCACCGCCTCCACGGAGGGCGTGCCGTGGTTGGGCACCACGCGGGGCCAGCCATCCACGTACTCCAGGCGGTCCAGGAGCAGGACGCGGCGGGAGTCCTCCTGCTCCTTGTTCACGGCGGCGAAGGTCTTTTTCCGCGTGCTGATGGCGTGGTAGGCCAGCCAGTCGTGGCCAGCCGCATCGGTCACCACTGAGTTATGGCCAGGAGCCAGCCACCAGTCGTTGTGCACCAGAATGGCGCTGCCCGGCTGCCCCGTGGCCTGGGCCAGCGTCTCGAACGGCCCGGTGGCGGCGCGCGCGCGGGCCACCTGCACGGCGTAGTGGGCTTTATCGCCGCAACAGTTGTCGCCGGAGTAAAAGAGGTAGTACCAGCCGTTGCGTAGTACTACCCAGCTGCCTTCCACCAATTTCTGGTAATTATTGGCCCGGCGGCTGGAATCGGGAAACAGCAGGTCCTTCACCTCACTACCCGGCGCGAAGTGCAGGCGGTCAGCGGCCAGCTCCCGCACCTTCAGCGGCCCGAAGCCCGAACCCCAGTACAGCAGCCGCTGCCCGGTGGCCGGGTCGTCGAACTGCATGGGGTCAATGTTGACGAAGCCCGGCCCGCACTGCAAGGGCTCGGCCGTTGGCCGGAACGGTCCGGCCGGCGAAGTGGCCGTGGCCGTGGCCAGGCACAGCCCCGCGCCGGGGTCCTTGCTGTCCACCGCGTTGTCGGGCTTGGCCGAGAAGTACATATAGTACTTCCCGCCCGCCTCGCTCACGTGCGGGGCCCAGAACGAGTCGGTGGTGTGCGCCCAGGTGGGCTTCACCGGCAGCGCGTCGCCCACTAGCGTCCAGTGCACGAGGTCGGGCGAGCGCATCACCTGAATGTTGAGCACTTTACCCGCCCGGCGCGTTTCGGTGCCGTAGGCGTAGTAATACCCGTCGCGGGCATGAATAACGGTGGGGTCGGGAAAATCAGCATCCCAGACGGGGTTGGTGTAAGTGAGGGGGGTAGGGCTGGCCGCCACGCGCTGCGCAGTGGCCGGCTCAGCCGCGCCGGCCAGCAGCAGTGCCCCGGCCACGCCGGCCAGTTTTCCAGTCACTTGTAGCATAAGCATTTGTCGAGGATGCTGAAATTATCGCCAACGACAAGGCCGCCGGAATGCAGCGATTCCGGCGGCCCGTCAGGAGCAAGGGGGGTATGGATGGCCGCCCGCCGATGCGCAGTGGCTAGTAGCCGGGGTTCTGCTTCAGCTTGGGGTCGGCCGTGAGGTCGTTGCGCGGAATGGGCAGGTACTCCGACTTGCCAATCACGTAGTTGATGAAGTCGGGGTCGTGGCTGGGCACTTTGAGCACGTCAATGCTGGCCTGGTTGCTCAGCAAGCCCCAGCGCTTGAGGTCGAGCCAGCGGGTGCCTTCGCCGGCCAGCTCACATACCCGCTCGTGCATAATCTGGGTGCGCATTCCGGCCTGGTCGAAGGTGGTCGCCAGGGGCGGAATATCTACGGAAGGACGGGTGCGTACCTGATTAATGAGCGGCAAGGCCGCGCTCGTCTGCCCCAGCTCGTTCAGGGCCTCGGCCTGCATCAGCAAGATGTCGGCGTAGCGAATCAGGCGGAAGTTGATGCCTGAGAAGTAGTTCTCAAAATCCTGGGTGCGGTCATCCTCATACTTATGCCAAAAGGTGTCGGTAGTCGGCACGCCGCGCTGCTGATAGGTTTGGCCAAATAGCAACATGGGGTAGTGAAACTCGGTAATGTCGCGACGGGAATCAAACGCGTGCTTCGTCTTGCTACCGGATACCAGGCTTACGGTGGAGTCTTTAAACTCCGTCGCCAGCCAGGGCCGGGCGCGACCATCGGTCCAGCCGATGCCGGGAGGGCCAAAAAACTGGGGCCGCTCGAAGCCTTCGCTCGCACCAGCTACGTCCTGCCCGCCACCCTGGTTGACGCTGGAAAACTGGACCTCAAAGACTGACTCGCTATTGTTTTCGTTGGCCGTTGTGAAGTTATCCAAGTAGTTATCTACCAGCTTATACTTGCCGGAGCTGATAATTGCGCCGAGCATTGTTGAGGCCGCCTGCCACTTATGCTGCTGCATATAGAGGCGGCTCAACAGGCCCTCGGCCGAGCCCTTGGTGGCGTGGCCCACGTCGTTGCTCACGGGCAGGTCGGCGATGGCAGCCAGCAAATCCAGCTCTACCTGCGCCTGTCCCTGGTCCACAGTAACCTGGGGGGTAGTAGTGGTGACGGTAGAAGGGTCCAGCAGCATCGGCACGTTGCCGAAATGCTCCACTAGGTTGAAGTAGTACACGGCCCGCAGGAAGTGCGCTTCGGCTAGTATGGTTTTCTGCAACGTGGCGTCCATCTTGATGGTCGGCACGTAGGCCAGCAGCTGGTTGCAGCGGTATACGCCCCGGTAGTGGTCCTCGTAAATAACGCGGGTTGGCTCCAGGTTGTAGTCAAATTGCACGAACCGCGTGAAGTTGGCCAGGTCCGTCCACGGGCTCAGGCTGTAGCCTTCATCTGAGCGAATGTCGTTGGCAAAGTGAATCCAGCGGGCGTAGGTGCCCGGAAACTGGAGCGCCGAGTAGGCGGCTGTTAGGCCCGCCTGGGCGTCGGTCGAAGTTTGCCAGAAGTTGCCGACTGTAGGCTGGTTGGGGTTGACTTTGTTCAGCAAGTCCTTCTGGCACCCCGTGCTCAGCAGCAGGGTGCCGAGCAGAACGGTAGCGGTTGCTTTGTAAAAATTCATGACGATAAAAGCATTAAGTTGAGATTAAGCTAACGGCGGGGCTAAAAGCCCAGCTGAATACCCCCGATGTAAGTGCGCAGATTGGGGAAGGCACTGAAATCTACCCCGCGCTGAAAGAAGTCACCGTTGACAAATTCCGGGTCGGGGCCACCGTATTTCGTCATTGTAATCAGGTTCTGACCCGTCACGTACACCCGCAGGCTGCTAAAGCCTTTCACGCGGCCCAGCACCGACTTGGGAATGGTGTAGCCCAGCGTCACGTTTTTGAGGCGGGCGTAGGAGCCATCCTCCAGGAAGCGTGAGCTGCCGCGCGAGTTAGAGCCGGCCGCCGCCTGCAGGTCGCTGGTAGCGCCACCGGCCTGCAAAGCGCGGGGGGTCGTGGTCGAATGGTTGTCGGGCGTCCAGGGCTGGAAATCTGCCCGGAAGTTGCTGGGGTCGTCGGTGCGGTCCATCGTGGAGCGGGCCACATTAAACACCTGGTTGCCATACGAGCCCTGAATCAGGAACGACAGGTCGAAGCCCTTGTAGGCCGCGTTGGCGCTGAAGCCGTAATTAAACTTCGGAATATCAGTGTCGTAGTACACCCGGTCGCCATCGTTGATTTGACCGTCACCGTTTGTATCCTTGTAGCGCACGTCGCCGGGCTTGGCAAAGGGCTCAATTACCTGACCGGCCGCGTTCTTATAGTTGTTTACCTCATCTTGGGTCTGGAAAATCCCGTCGAACGGAATCAAAAAGAACGCCCCCACCGGGTGACCCGCCGCCGTCTGGGTTACGCCATCGCCGATTACCTGGCCTTCCTGGGCCAGTTGCAGCACCTGGTTTTTCACGGTCGAGAGGTTGGCCGAAAAGCCGTAGGTGAGGGCATTGCGGCTCTCTTGGTAAGTGGCCTGAAACTCCAGGCCCTTGTTTTGTATACTGCCGATGTTGGCGAACGGGTAGCTACCGGCATTGCCCAGATAGGCGGGTAGATAGGGATTAATCAGGGCACCCTTAGTGGTCGAATGGTAGTAGTCGGCCGAGAATGTTAGGCGGTCGTTCAGCACTCCGATGTCCAGACCCACGTCAGTAGTGTAGCGCGACTCCCACTTAATGCCTGTGCTGGGCAGGGCCGTCTGAATCTGGCCGTTGGTAATAACTTGGCCCCCAAACGGATAGTTGACGTTCTGGTTAATAACTCCTTGGTAAGCGTAGTTACCAAGGTTATCGTTGCCGTTTACCCCGTAGCTGCCCCGCAGCTTGAGGTTGCTGATGGCCGGCACCGCCTGTTTGAAGAAGTCTTCCTCGCTAATGCGCCAGCCCAGCGAACCCGCGCCGAAGTTGCCGTAGCGGTTTGTTGGGTCAAAGCGCGACGAGCCGTCGCGTCGGAAGCTGCCCGTCACCAGGTAACGGCTCTTGTAGTCGTACACCACCTGGGTAAAGTACGAGCGCTTGGAATATTCCTGAATACCGCCGAATACGTTGGTGGTGCCGGTGCCCGCGTCGAGCACGTAGCCATTCTGCGCCCCCGGCAGGTTGTTGACGAAGCTGCGAGCAGTGGCCCCGGAGTTCGTGTCCTTGCGGCGCTGCTCCGAGTAGCCCACCAGAAAGTTCACCCCGTGGTCGCCGAAGCGCTTATTGAAATTCAGGGTATTTTCCGCTAGCAGGAAGGTGTTGTCACCCCGGTTCTGCGTTAAAAACGACGGGTCGGTAGGCGCGTTCTGCGAGATGCGGCCGAAGCGCCGGGCATCGCTGTCCACGTAGTCCAGCGACTCTACCCCCACATTGAGGCGGTAGCTCAGGAAGTCGAAGAAAGAATACTCGGCCGTGACGCTGCCCTGCAGGCGGTTGTTGTACTGCGTGCGGGTTTCAATGGTCTGCGAACCCACCGGGTTGGTACCAAAGGTGTTGGCCGCCGGCGAGCCGTAGCCGTAGCCCGCCGTGTAGGGCGACTCATTCGGGTTATACACCGGGATGGTGGGCAGCAGGCGAATGGCATCCTGAAACGGCTGGCCGTTGGCCAGCGTCGTAAAAGCGTGCGCCAGTTGCATGGATTCAGTCACCTTGAGCTTACCATACGTCAGGCCCGAGTTAAGGCGTAGCGTGTAGCGGTTGAAGTCGGTGCCAATCAGCGCGCCCTTCTGGCTGAACACATCGCCCGAAATCAGGAAATTGGAGCTGTATTTATCACCCGTTGAGCCGCCCGACAGGTTGGCGCTATAGTCCTGCACCGAGCCGGTGCGCAGAATCTCGCTCTGCCAGTCGGTATCAGCGTAGTTTCCGGGGTTAGCTACCGAGCCGGGCAGGGGTAGGCCAGCGTTGTTATACGCCTGTTGCTCAATGGCCGCCCACTGCGCGGCGTTGGTCAGCTTCCAGCGGCTCACGGTGTTTTGCACGCCCGCATAGGCATTGACGCCCACTGTGGGCTTGCCCGGCTTGCCCCGGCGGGTCGTGATGATAATCACCCCGTTGGCCCCCCGCGAGCCGTAGATGGAGGTGGAAGAGGCATCCTTGAGGACCGTCAGCGAGGCGATGTCGGCCGGGTTCAGGTCCCGGATAACATCCGTCCACAGCCCGTCCACTACGTAGAGTGGCGCGCTACCCCCGTTGATGCTGCCCAGGCCCCGAATAACGATGCTCGGATTCTGACCAGGGTTGCCGCCGTTGTTGATTTGCACGCCCGTCACCCGGCCCTGAATAGCTTCGGTAATAGTGGCGACCGGGGCTTTCTTAGCTTCCGCTATGTTGGCGGTGCTCACGGCGCTGCTCAGGTTTTGGCGGTCCTGGGTAGTATAGCCCAGCACTACTACCTCATCGAGCTGCTTATTATCCTGCTGGAGCGTCACGGCCAGCGCGCGGCCATCGGTCGGGGCGGATACTTCCTGGGTCGTAAAGCCGATGGACGACAGCACCAGGGTGGCCCCGGCGGGCGCGTCGAGCGAGAATTTGCCGTCCGCATCAGTATTCGTGCCGGTGGTGGTGCCCTTCACGAGCACCGTCACGCCCGGTATTCCCTCGCCCTTGGCATCCACGATGCGGCCGGTAATGGGCGCAGCAGGCTGCAAACCTTTGTGAGCCAGCATCGTGGGCATTGCCAGGGGCGTAGCGGAGGCCGCTCCCAGCGGGAGGCAGCAAGCCAAAACGGGAATCAGCAACCGCCCGGTAGGGGGTATCAGCTTTTTCATATGGGTGGGATTGAAATGAAGTGAAGAGCAACGCAGTCAAAATCAGCCTTTTTTTGTGCAATCGTTTGCACTAATGTGCAAAAAAAAGGTAATTCTGGCAAAATGTGATTAGCAGGGGTGCCCTAACTGGTAGTAATAGGGCAGTAGAGATGATACATATTAGTTCCCTAAGTAGATTTAGTCTGGCATCGACATCAACTATGATGACGAGGACACAACTACATCCCAGCACTTTGCGGCGTAAAAGTAGCGGAATTTCGGAAAAAAGCAAGACTAAAAAGAGAATTTTTGGTAATCTGATTTTTTATTTTCGCTGTGATTTTTATACAAAAAACAGCTTAACAACTTTTTTCTGAGGTCCTCATTTCCAATTTGCGCCTTTCTACGCCAGGTGTGACTGGTAGTTTATTCCTGATTTAGGTGCCACGCCTCCACTGCCAGCACATACTAAATGGAGTAATTTCCAGGTAAGACTTTTTGCTTTATCGGTGAAGAAAATGTTAGCCAATGCTAATATTTTAGCAAAATAAAAAATTGATTGTCAACGTGTTGAAATAAATTTTTATTTTATATTTACCAAAAGAACAAATTTATTTTTATAATTATAAAATTAACGATAAAATGCAAACGTTTGCATTTTTTGGCTCCGCGCCTCAAGCATAATCCTCCTCAGTTGCCGACTGCTTTACGAAGGCTTGCTTAGGCTCGCTACTGGTTGAAAAACATTCACTAATTGAGGTTGCGGGTTAGGCACCTACTTCAGCAAGGGTGTGAGGGAAGATAAAAAGGCAAAGTTTCAAGGTAAAGCTCTGAGCAGTAGCGGCGTGAATGGACTTAGGAGTATAAGCTCCTCCGTAAAGTGAGCCAGCCAAAAGTAGAAGTCAGGCCGCTTGGCAAAATTCGTTGGGTGTTAAGAAGTTAAGGGCCTTGGGTAGTTATAATCGGGCTGCCAGCTTCGGCACTGTTCGCGCGCCTGGCGCAGACTGGTGAAGAGGTAGGCGTTGAGCAGTTCGCGGCGAAACGAGCCATTAAAGCGTTCAACATAGGCGCTTTGGGTCGGACTGACGGGCTGAACTAGTGTAAGTCAAGCTGTTGGTTCTGGCACCGGGTCTGGAGCACTTGGCTGATAAGCGCAGGGCTGCCCTACCCCCCTGCCGCCCGGCTCACGACCGGAATCAGCTCCAGCACGTCAGTGATGAGGGGGGGTAGGTGGCTGGCGAGCGGCGGGCTGGCCCGCAGCTGCTGGGTCAGCGGACCGTAAAAAATCAGTTGCGGCTCGGGGCACTGTTGGCGCAGGTCGGCGGCGTAGTGGGTTACTTCTTCGGGTAATAGTCCGGCGGTGAGCACCGTGAGCAGGGCGGCCGGCCGGTACGACTGGCAGGCGGCCGCCACGGCGGCCAGCGGTAGGTTCTGGCCCAGGTACAGCACCTGCTGGCCGCGGGTGCGCAGGGCATACACCAGAAAAAGCAGCGCCAGCTCGTGCAGCTCCCCTTCGGGCAAAAACAGCAGCCAGCGTGGGGCACCGGCCGGCGGGGCGGCCGGCAGCGCATCGAGCAAAGCCAGCAGCTTTTGCCGCACCAGCTGCGACACCAGGTGCTCCTGGGCCACGTTGGGCATCCCTACCTGCCAGGCCAGCCCGATGCGCTGAAGCAGCGGATAGACGAGTTGAAGCATCGCCGACTCGGGTCCGTGCTGGCTGATGGCGGCGGTCAGGAGCCGGTGCAGCAGGGGTTCGTCAAGGTCTAACATGGCTAGGGTCAGGGCGTTGAGCTGCGCCTCGTGGTTGTCCGGCACGGTGGCGGCAAGGGCCAGCACGGCCTGCGCCCGCTCCTGCTCGCTCAGCCGCATCACCCGCGAAATGCGCTGGCCGTGGCCGCACAGCGAGGCTACGTGCAGCAGGCGGCGCAGGTCCTGCTCATCGTAATAGCGGATGTTGGTGGCCGTGCGCCGGGGTTGCAGCAGGTCGTAGCGCAGCTCCCAGGTACGAATGGTGTGGGCCTTGATGCCCGAATACTGAGCCAGCTCGCGGATGGAATACTGTCGCACGGGTAACAACGGAAAAACGGGCGGCTGCCCGGTAGAGAGCCCCTAAATTACGTTGCCCGCCACAACGACCCGGTGCGGGCCGCCACGACGGGCAACGTAATTTAGGAACGCACTGGTTTAGAAAGACAGCCAGAACGGAGAAGCGATTAGTTGTATAGTAAAAATTGGATTTATAATAATATTATGGAGTAATTCAAATTTCAGCCGTCGAATTTTAATTTGACTAACAGCATTTTGCTGCCAGTCGAAAGTCGGTTTGCTAGTGTAGGCAGCCACTTGGGTGAGTGGTCAGCCCCTGGCGTAACTTGCGGGCTATGTCCGCTCCGCCCGTCATTACCACTATTCCGCTCGATTTGCTGCGCCAGTATTGGGGGCACCAGCAGTTTCGGCCGGGGCAGCAGGAGATTATCGAGGCAGTGTTGGCCGGGCGCGACGCGCTGGCGCTGCTGCCCACCGGCGGCGGCAAGAGCGTGTGCTTCCAGGTGCCGGCGCTGGCCCGGCCGGGCCTGTGCGTGGTCGTAACGCCACTTATTGCCCTCATGCGCGACCAGGTGGAAAACCTGCGCCAGCGCGGCCTCAAGGCCGAGGCCGTGTACGCGGGCATGAGCCACCAGGAAATCGACCAGGCGCTGGACAACTGCGTCTATGGCCGCCAGGTTAAGTTCTTGTACGTCAGCCCCGAACGACTACTCACCGACTTGTTTCGGGCGCGGGTAGCGCGCATGAGCGTGGGCTTGCTGGCCGTGGATGAGGCGCACTGCCTCTCGCAGTGGGGCTACGATTTCCGGCCGCCCTACTTGCGCATCGCCGAGCTACGGGCGCTGCTGCCGCCCGAGGTGCCGTGCATTGCCCTCACGGCCACGGCCACCGCGCAGGTGCGCCAGGATATTGTGGAGAAGTTGGCTTTCCGGCCCGGTTACGGCATTTTTACCCAAAGCTTTGCCCGGCCCAAGCTCTCGTACTCGGTGCTGCTGACCGAGGACAAGCAGCGCCGGCTCCTGGAAGTTTTACGGGGGGTAGGGCCGGGCAAAACCGGCATCGTGTACGCCCGCACGCGCCGGCTGGCCGAAGACACGGCCGCTTGGCTCAGCAAGCAGGGCCTGCCCGCCGCCGCCTACCACGCCGGCCTCAGCGCCGAGCAGCGCACCCGCACGCAGCAAAACTGGCTTGCTGATAAAACGCGCATCATCGTGGCTACCAATGCCTTCGGGATGGGAATTGATAAGCCCGACGTGCGGGTGGTGGCCCACCTCGACGCGCCCGCCACCCTCGAAGCCTACTACCAGGAGGCCGGCCGCGCCGGGCGTGATGGCCTCTATGCCTTCGCCGTGCTGCTCAGCGGCCCCGCCGATGCGGACGATTTGCGCCGGCAGGCCACGCTGGCCCACCCGCCGCCCGACGTAGTGCGCCGCGTGTACCAGGCGCTGGCCAACTACTCGCGCACGGCCGTGGGCGGCGGCGAGCTGGTGGCGTTCGATTTCGACCTGGGCGCGTTTGCCGAAACCTACCGCCTCAAGGCCGTCGAAGCCTACCAGGCCCTCAAGGTGCTGGAGCAGCAGGGCTTCGTGCAGCTCACCGAGGCCGTGAACCAGCCGGCGCGGGTGCAGCTCATTAGTAATCAGGAAGATTTGTACCGCTTCCAGGTGGCTAACGCGCAGCACGATTTGCTCATCAAAGCCCTGCTGCGGCTCTACGGCGGCGAACTGTTCGTGGCTTTTCAGGGCATTTCGGAAAGCAAGCTGGCCCAGCACCTGCGCCAGAGCACCACCGACGTAACGCGCCAGCTGCGCTACCTGCACGGCGCGGGCGTGCTGCACTACCAGCCGCGCCGCGAGCTGCCGCAGGCGCTCTTTACTACCCCCCGCTACGATGCCGCCCAGCTGCCGCTCGATGAGCGCCGCCTCAAAGCCGCCAAGCACCTGACTGAGCACCAGACGAAATCTGTCATTGACTACGCCGCCGGCACCATCCGCTGCCGCCAGCAAACGCTGCTCGACTACTTCGCCGAGCCCGACGCGCCCGCCTGCGGGGTGTGCGACGTGTGCCTGGCCCGCAAAAAAAACCGCCAAGCGCCCGCCGATTCCGCCGCGCTGCCCGCCGCCCTGCTGGAACTAGTGCGCGCCGCGCCGCTACTGCCCCGCGAGGTGGTAACCCGCTACCCCCCCGCCGAGGCCGAAGCCGTGACGGCCGCCCTGCGCGGCTTGGTGGAGCTGGGAAAAATCGCCTACGCGCCCGATGGCAAGCTGCGGGCGGCCGCTCGTTAATAATTCATAGGACTTACGCAAAAGACGTCTGTCCTTGCGAGCATGTTGCGCATTAAGCAAAGCGAAGCAATCGCCCCAGAACGACTGGCGCGGGTGTCGTTCTGGGGCGATTGCTTCGCTTTGCTCGCCATGACAGACGATTTGCGTAAGTCCTAATTCAATAAGTTTTGAGCATCCAATCATTGTCTTTTCGCTTGAAAAAAGCAATCGCCTGCTGAAGTTGTTTAGCTAGACGCAGCGGCATGAAGCCGCTACCTCACCCTTTAACGACTTGGTAAGATGAACATTGGAATAATTGGGGCCGGCCACATCGGCAGCGCCCTCGCGGTGCGGCTCACCAGCCTCGGCCACTCGGTGCTTATTGCCAACTCGCGTGGCCCCGAAACGCTGGCGGACGTGGCTAAAAAAACCGGCGCTACCCCTGCCACCGCCCAGGAAGCGGCCCGGCACGGCGAAATTATCGTGGTAACCATTCCGCTGAAAAATATTCCCGACCTGCCCAAAGACCTGTTCGAGGGCGTGCGCGCCGACGTGCCGATTATCGACACCAGCAATTACTACCCCCTGCTGCGCGATGGCCGCATAGCCGAGCTGGACGGCGGCGACCTCACCGAAAGCGAGTGGGTGCAGCAGCATTTGGGCCGGCCGGTGGTGAAGGTATTCAACAATATCTACGCCGCGCACCTCGAAAAATCGGGGAAGCCGGCCAGCACGCCCGGCCGCATTTCGCTGCCCGTGGCCGGGGCCGAGGGTGCCGCCAAGCAGCAGGTAATGGCGCTGGTAAATGAGCTGGGCTTCGATGCCGTGGACGACGGCACGCTGCATGAGTCGTGGCGGCAGCAGCCCGGCACGCCCGCCTACGGCACCGACTTGCCCGCCGCCGAGCTAAAGGCGCTGTTCACTAGCATGGGTACGAAGCGCACGCCGGAGCAACAGCAGCAATTCGCGGCCAACCACGCCGAGCAGGAACGCCAGATGATGAAGCAAATGCAGTCGTAGCCGGCTGATTTTGCTTTGTAAAATGCTTTAAAAGAAGGGGTTGGCTGAACGTCCATGCTAAGCCTTACGAAGCATGACCGTTCAGCCAACCCCTTCCTCTGTAATCAATCTACTAATGCTGATTCTCCATCGGGCGGCGTAATCATTTTTATGGGGCCTACGCAAATTGCCTTCAACGTCAGGTTCCCGCAGAGGTGCGCAGAGGAAAACGCGGAGGTGCGCAGAGCGCTACTGGTGATTGGCGTAAGTCCTATTTTAGTAAGCCAAGATACCGCCTTCCAGGTTGCGCACGTTGGTGAAGCCTTGCTGGGTTAAGAACGCCTTGGCGGCCGCCGAGCGCGAGCCGCTCCTACAGTGCACGATAACCTCCTGGTCTTTCAGCTCTTCGAGGTCGTCGAGGGCCTGGGGCAGCGAACTGAGTGGGATATTCTGGCTGCCGGCGATGCGGCTTTCCTCGAATTCCCAGGGCTCGCGCACGTCAATGATGGTGGGCGTTTCGCCGGCTTGCTGGCGCTGGTGCAGTTCGGTAGCGGTGATGTCGGGCATGGGGGTAATATGGATAAAAAAATGATTCAGACAGGCGGCAGATTTTCTAAATCCTGTATGTCCTGGGGCCGGTTGGTAGCGGCTTTGGTTTTGCGCAAAGCCGCCAGATTGATATAGCGCACCGGCACGCCAGCGGTTTCAGTGACCAAGGCATTTGCCGCGCATTCTTCAAAGGAAACTTCCTTGACCTGCGTAAGCAAGTCAATCCATAAATCCTGACGACTAAACGACAAAAAATTAGGAGTGGTCAAAAAATCTGCTTCTTCAAACTCGCCCTGCACGAAGCCGTATTTTTCCAATGCCCGCACTGCCCGCTGGGCATTCTCCGGCGTCGGCCGTACCAGGATATCAATGTCGCCGGTGGTGCGGGGGAAACCGTGCGCGATAACCGCATAGCCGCCAACTACCACGTAATCAACGCGCTCGTCGTGGAACAGGCGTAATAGACTTAAGTATTCGCTCTCCATGCGGGCGGGGCGGGTTGGCGGGATTAGAGTCGTACACCTGCCGGGCTTCGGCCATTAGCCGGGCGGCGGCAGCCAGGCGCTGCTGGGGCGTAAGGCTCCACCAATACGCGCGTTGGGCGGCATCTACCTCGGCTTTATGTTGCGATTTAATAACCAGCATCGGCCGCGAAGTTACTCCACCACCAGCCGGCGCGTGGCCACGCGGCCATCAGCCAAATTTAGCTGCACCAGGTACACGCCACCGGGCAGCCCGGCGGGCAGGTGCAGGGCCGGCTGGCCAGCCTCGGCGGCAGCCTGCTGCCACACGGGGCGGCCCAGCACGTCGAGCACGGCGGCGCGCCGGAAAGCCGGGCCGCTCACCGCCACCGTGGTGCCGGTGGGCGCGGGGTTGGGGTAGAGGGTAAACTGCGTATTGACAGCCTGTTGCGCCTGGGTGGCCAGCGGCACGTTGTTGGTCATCACGGCCCGCATCATGAGGGTGCCGGGGATGGACAGCTTGGGGTTCGACCAGGTATTCTGCATGTTGTAGAAGAGGGTAGGGGCGGTGCTCGTGTTGTTCAGGTCGTAGCCATAGGGCAGAAACTGCCCGCCCGCTGCCTGTCCAAACCCAATGTAGAAGCGCCCCGACACGGCCACCGGCATGTCAAACGCGATGTCTTTGGCAAAAATCGAGTCGCGGCCCAACGGATTGCGCAACGTGATGACCTTGGTAGCCAGCGGGGTAGCGGCGGGCTGGCCGTTGTTGTCGGCCCACACGGCCACCGTCACCGAGCGGTTCAGGAAGTTTTCGCCGCCCTGGTTCAGCGGAATATTATTGAATATCGGGGCCAGCCGAATGGCCCGCACCTGGTCATTCTTCGCCGCCACGATGGGGTAGGCGTAGTAGCTGAAGGGCCCCGAGCTCGCGGGCGGTATCGCCAAAGACAACTCAGCCGTGCCATCATCAAAGGCGTAGTAATCAGATAATTCCAGGTCGCGATAAGTAGTGTCGTTGGGCAGCGTGAGCGGGTTGGCCTCGTTGGTGGTCAGGGCCAGGGTGTAGCGGTAGCGGCGGGGGGTAGGGGCCGCCGGCAGCGGTGCCGAGCCGGCGTTGCCCTGAATCGCGACCTGCCGCGCCCCGGCCAGCAGCGGTTGATTGCCCGCCACCCAGGTGGCCGCCGCAAAGCCGCCACTGGTCAGTTCGGCCACCGTGCCGAGCCAGTTGATGGGGGTAGGGTTGCCGCTGGGCAGCAGGTTGTTGACTGTGGTGCTCATGGCCGGGTTGAGGGCGCTAGCACCGGCCACCGCATACTGCCAGGCGGGCATGGCCGTGTAATTCTGCAACGGGCTGGTGAGCCCCCTGCTGGTGGCAATGTCCTGGAAGATAGTATCATTGGCCGCGCGGTTGCGGTTCAGGTAGATGTAATCGACCCCAAACGCGTCGCGGCTCGACGACTGGTTGCCCGCCGCCCGAAACCGAAACCGAAACCCGCTGTGGAAATAGCTGGCCTGGTCCAGCGGAAAAATCTGCTGCCGAAAATTGGTCGTTTTGTTCGCGCCGTTGTAGGTCCAGATGCTGTTCCAGCGACCCACATTATCCAAAAACTCCAGTGTCAGATACACCGGCGAGCCGCTGCCGTTGCTCACGGGCGCGCCCGCTAGCGTGCCCGCCTGCCAGGCGTAGCTCAGATACACCTGGTTGGTCGTGGTGAGCCCGCTCAAATCAATGGGCTGCGAGGTAAGCGTATCGGTGCCGCCGTACGCCGAGGCCGAGGCCGGGTTATACGGCAGACCGTTGGCCCGCAGGCCGTCGAGCGTGGCCGTGCCGCGCGTCAGCGGGTTGATGGCCAGGCGGTTGCTCACGTAAGCGCCGCCCCCGCCATACTGTTGCGTCAGGCCGTTGCCAATCGGGTAGTTGGGGGCTTTATCCTGCCAGCGCAACGGGCTGGGCTGCCCATCGCGCGGCAGCGTAAAGTCCTCAAAAAAAGGCAGCGTGAGCGCCGCTGTGCGTTGGGACGCTGCCGAGGGGGTAGGGGCCCGCGCCGCCGCGGCCGCCCGGCTGGGGTCGGCCCCCAGCGGCTGCGGCGTGAGCACAAGGGGCGTCTGAGCCCGTGCCGCCAAGCTCAGCAGGGTTAGCAGGGGTAGGAAGCGGAGAAGTAGTGAGCGCATAAGGCATTAAGTTATGAATAAAACCGTTTGTCATTGCGAGCAGAGCGAAGCAATCGCACCCGAACGAGTTATTCGGGTATCGTTCGGGTGCGATTGCTCTGCTCGCAATGACAAACGATTTTACTCTGCAATCCACAAATCCACCAGCTGGCCCATGCGGATGGTGGCGCCGGGCGCGGCCACCGGGCGCTGGCGCACCACGGTGCCCGGCTTCTGGCCGGTTTCGGCGGCTTGCTTGAAAACCTCGCCCACCTCCAGGTGCTGGCCGGCGAGCAGCGTGCGGGCCTCATCCTCCGGCATATTCACGAGGTTAGGCATCTCAAACTCGGTGTTGCCCAGGCCGTCGCCCACTTCCAGGTCCACCTTGGTGCCTTTGGCGATGGGCGCGCCGGGCGCGATTTCCCTACCCCCCACCAGCTGCTTGAGCACGGCGTTCTGAGCCACGTTGGGCACCATTTTGAGCTGGCCAATTTCAAGGTCGTAGCTCTTGAGAATAAGTTGCGCGTTCTTCACCGAGCCATCCGTGAGCTTGGGCATCTTGATGACCGGCGGCCGGCGCATGGCCACCGAAATGTAGATTTTGCGGTCCTGCTTCACCTTTTCGCCCGGCGCGGGCTCCTGGGTCAGCACCGTCAGGGGCCGGGTGCCGGGCGCGTAGCTGCTGTCGTCCACGAAGTAGGCCAGCTTGCGCGCATCGAGGTAGCTTTCCAGGTCGGCCACGTTCATGCCCGTGATTTTGGGCACCACGATGGTTTCGCCGTGGTGCGTAGTGATGGGCAAATACACGTAGAAAAAGCCCAGCACCAGCGCCACGCCCAGCGCCGCGATAAGCAGCAAGTGCAGAAATACGTCGAACCAGGTGTCCGCTTTCAAGAAAGACATAGTAAAAGGTATGCGTTAGGCCAGTTGTCATTGCGAGCGAAGCGCGGCAATCGCACCGGAACGATAGCCGAACGACCGGCACGGGTGTCGTTCGGGTGCGATTGCTTCGCAGGCTCGCAATGACAAACGATTATAGATGCGGCTAAGAATTTACAGTTTTCTCTGCCCGCGCCTTGCCAAAATCCAGAATCCGGTCGATAAACTGGTACGGCGTGTAGCCAGCCAGCGCCGTTTGGTGAAAAATGCAGGTCGCGGGCGTCATACCGGGCAGCGAATTAACCTCAATAATAAGCACTTCAACCGCGCCGCCGGCCCGCACCCGCACAAAGGCATCGATGCGGGCGTAGCCCTCGATATGCAGAATCTCGGCCACCTGGCGCAGCACCCGCTTCACTTCCTCCGAAATGCGCTGGCGCTCAACCGGGTCGGCGGCGTAGCGGGCGGGCGTGATATTTTGCCCCTCGCCGGCCAGAAATTTCTCCTCCAAACTCAGCACCTCGCCCGTCGCCAGCGCCTCGCTGGCCTCGAACACCTCGATTTTCAACGCGCCGCTTTCATCGTAAGAAGTCAGCAGCCCGCCCGTGATTTCCAGGAAGGTAGCCGCGCCGTCGGGGCCGATGAGCGTTTCCACCAAAAAGGCTCCCTTCTGCGGAAATTCCTCCTTGAAGCCCAGGTGCAGCACCTCAGCCGGGCCGGCCAGCAGCGGCTCGTCGCGCCGGAAAATCTGCTCGCTGAAAGCGGCCAGCTCGGCGCGGTTCTTAATCTTTTTCACCGCCGAGGAGCAGCCATCGTCGGCTGGCTTGGCGATGAAGGGGTAGGGAAACTGGCTTTCGAGGCCCAGGTAAAACGCTTCCGCGTCGGCGGCCCACTCCAGGCGCTGGGCCAGGCGGTGGTCGGCCACGCGCAGGCCGGCCGCGCGCAGGCGGCGGTTGGTTTCGAACTTGTTGATAGTCACGGCCGAGCTGGCCGCACCCGAGCCGTTGTAGGGCAGCCCGAATTTCTCCAACTCCTGCTGCAACGCGCCGTCCTCGCCGGGCCGGCCGTGCAGGGCAATGAATACCTCATCGACCTTTTCGGCCAGTTCTTCGAACGAAACGCGGCGCGGCGCGGCAATGGCCTGCCCGGCGTAAGTGCCCGTGATACCCGCGGCTTCCGCCCGAATCTTATCCAGCACCGGATGCGCGGCCTCGCCCGCCTCGGCGTGCTCGATTTTCTCGCGAATATCGTCGGCGTTGTCCTTGAGCATCACGTTGATGGGTAGCTCGTAGAGGCGAAACTCCGCGCTGCTGCCAGCCAGGAAAACCGGTACCGGCCGGTACTTGGTGCTCGACGAAAGCTTCTCGTAGATATTGCGCCCGCTCTCCACCGAAATGTGCCGCTCCGAGGAGTAGCCGCCCATTATCACGGCCACCCGAATGCGCTCATCGGTGCCGCCCTGCCGCCCGCGAATGGCGCTGTCCAGCTCCGCCAGCCGGGTTTGCAGCTGCACCGGCTTCAGGCCATTGCGCCGCCGCGCCGCCAGCGAGGTGCGAATAATATAGGTCAGGAACTGGCTCGGGTTCAGCCCAATCTCGGCCGCCTGGTGGAAGAAGAACGAGGCCGGCAGCATCCCGCTCGTCGTGTTCGGGTCGTTGAGAAAAATCGTCCCGTCTTCCTGAATAAAGCCGTCCAGCCGCGCATACACCTCGAAGCCGAAAGTGCTGAACATCGTCTGCGCTTGCTGGCGAATGCGCTCAATGTCCGCCTCCGGCAAGTCAATCGGCGTGATTTTGCGAGCCAGGCCCGGCAGGTACTTGGCGCGGTAGTCGAAAACCTCGCTGCCCTTCACGATTTCGGTGGGGGGTAGGGCGAGGGGCTGGCCGTCTTGGTCTTCGATAACGATGCAGGAGAATTCGCGGCCGGCGATGAATTGCTCGACGAGGACCTGGGTTTCGCCGGTCAGGCTTTGCAAACCTATAGCAGCAAAATCTTTAAGCTGTGCTTCTAAATAAGTAACTAGCTCTTCAGGGTGCGTAATATTCTGTGGCTCGTGGTTGGGAACTAAATGACCATACTGCATTGGGTAGGCAACTATTGGCAATCCAATACCCTCGCGCACATCGCATAGCTGCCGTACTAATCCAGTACGAGCGTATTCGTCTAATGGCATCCATTCACTCCAATCAATTATACGCCGAAATAAAGCTCTTCCTACTGCCTCAAAGAATGCTACTTGCGCAGCAGCTGTACCTTGGTCTGACTGTTGTTTTCCTGATGCAGTTATGCGAGTAAAAAGGCTTCCTCGCTCAGTAATTTTTTTTACGATACTAACACCTAAGCTACTACCTTGACGGGGAGCTTTGACTACTAAAGGCAATCCCAATTCACGGCTCACAGCCTCGAAAGGTGTAACTACATCAGCTCCCCAATTCCAATCTTTTTCCGTCAATACCCGAAACTTCGGCGTGGCCAGCCCCACGGCCTGCATCAGCCGCTTCTGCGCGATTTTATCGATGCCGAGGGCCGAGGGCAGAATGCCGGAGCCCGAGTACGGCAGCCCGACCCACTCCAGCAGGCCCTGAATGGCGCCGTCCTCGCCGCCCGGCCCATGCAGGGCCAGGAAGGCAAAGTCCATGAGCTTGGGCAATTCGCTGGCCTCGACTTGGCGGCCGATGTGGCTGATAAGGTCAGTCAGCGCCTCGTCGCTGAGTTCGCCCAGGCTTTCGATGTACACCTGCCAGGGGTGGCGGGAGGGGGGTAGGGCCGCCACGGGCGGGTAAAAATCGCGGATGGTGCCTTTGTAGAGGTACTGCCAGTCGAGCAAAATGAAGTGCCCGAGGCTATCCACAAAAATGGGGACGGGCTGAAACAGGCCTTTGTCCAGGTTATCAAAAACGGTGCGCCCACCGGCGAAGGAAATCTCCCGCTCGCGCGAGGTGCCCCCGAAGAAAATGCCGATTCTCATCATACTATCCGCAAAGGTAGATTGTAGGGTAAGCTTTAGCTTGCCTCCGCCCGCCC
This sequence comes from Hymenobacter psoromatis, assembly GCA_001596155.1. Classification (NCBI taxonomy): domain Bacteria; kingdom Pseudomonadati; phylum Bacteroidota; class Cytophagia; order Cytophagales; family Hymenobacteraceae; genus Hymenobacter; species Hymenobacter psoromatis. The sequence continues at coordinate 4,960,327 of CP014771.1, forward strand.
TACCTCCCTTCCAATGCCCCAGGCGGCCCCACCCGAACCACCCGCCGCCGTAGCCGTTAACACCTTGCCGGGCCTATTCACGGCAAGCTAAAGCTTACCCTACCCCCTCATGAACACCCTCGCCAACTACAACTTCGCCGGCCACCGCGCCGTGGTGCGCGTCGATTTCAACGTGCCGCTCGACAAGGACCTGCGCATCACCGACGACACCCGCATCCGGGCGGCCACGCCCACCATCATGAAAATTCTGGGCGACGGTGGCTCGGTGGTATTGCTCTCGCACCTGGGCCGGCCCAAGGGCGGCTACGAAAAGAAATACTCGCTCGAAAGCCTGCTGCCGCGCCTGGCTCAGGAGTATGGCCGCTCGGTGCAGTGGGCCGGCGACGTGCTTTCCGAGGAGGCGCTGGCCACGGCCCAGGCCCTGCGGCCCGGCCAGGTATTGCTGCTCGACAACGTGCGCTTTCACCCCGAGGAAGAGGCTGGCGATGAAGCATTTGCTCAAAAGCTGGCGCGCCTCGGCGATGTGTACGTGAACGATGCCTTTGGCACGGCGCACCGCCGCCACGCCTCCACGGCCGTGATGGCGCACTACTTCGCGCCCCAGGACCGGGTAGGCGGCCTGCTGCTGCAAGGCGAGCTTAGCAACGCCCAAAAAGTGCTCGACAACCCCGAGCATCCCTTCACCGCCATCATGGGCGGGGCCAAGATTTCGGATAAGATTGAGCTTATCGAACGCCTGCTCGATAAGGTGGATAACCTGCTCATCGGCGGGGCGATGGTCTATACGTTTGCCGTGGCGCAGGGGGGTAGCGTGGGCAATTCGCTGGTCGAGGCCGATAAGGTGGACTTGGCTAAGCGCCTCATTGCCAAAGCTGAAGAGAAAGGCGTGAACCTCATTTTGCCCGGCGACAGCCTCATCGCTGACAAATTTGCCAACGACGCCAACGTGGACGTGGCCGGCAACCACGATATCCCTGTGGGTTGGATGGGCCTCGACATCGGCCCCGATGCCCGTGAGCAGTTCGCCAGCATCATCCAGGATTCCAAAACCATTCTCTGGAACGGCCCGATGGGCGTGTTCGAGATGAGCAATTTCTCGCTGGGCACCGAGTACGTAGCCCGCGCCGTGGCCGAGGCCACCGACGCCGGGGCCTACTCGCTCATCGGCGGCGGCGACTCAGCGGCGGCCGTGCAGCAGCTCGGCTATGCCAACCGCGTGAGCTACATCAGCACCGGCGGCGGCGCGCTGCTGGAGTTTATGGAGGGTAAGGAGTTGCCCGGCGTTACGGCACTAGGGTAGAAATTATGACGAATTACGAATGACTAATCCACAACGTCATGCTGACGAAGGAAGCATCTCTACGGCGTAAGTAAATTCTGACGATTGGGATTAGTTATGCGGGCGAGATGCTTCCTTCGTCAGCATGACGTTCTGAATTAGTCATTCGTCATTACCCAAACGCAGCTAAATTGAAGTGGTACCCGTATGCACGGGTACCACTTTTTCTTTTCCATACCCATGACCGACCACGAACAAGAATACGCCAAGATGGCCCGCCAGGTATATCGCACGCTCACCGACCAGCGCCCCCAGTGGGAAGCGCGCAGTCCCGCGATGGTAGCCGACTTCGAGCAGCTCAACAACTTTTTGCAAGCCTATGAGGAAGTATCGGGCCGGCAGGGCGACAAGAGCGCCAAAGACTCTTCCGATGCCCGCGACCGCGCCGAAGCCGCTGCGGAGGCCGCCGCCGGCCGCATTGTGCGGGGCCTGCGCGTGCTTCAGCTGAGCGTGCATAACCCCGCCCTGGCCGAGGTAGCCGGCTATACGCCCGACGTGCTCAACCCGCTGCACGGCCAGGAATTGCTGGGTGCCCTCCACACCGTAGCCTCTGCCGCCGACGGCGTAGCGGCGCTGCTCGCCAACGAAGGCGTGACCGCTGAGCACCTGCAAACCCTCGACGACGCCATTGCCGTGTACGAGCCGATGGCCAACCTCAACAACAGCGACGCCGAGCAGGGTAGCAGCCTCAATTTCACCGCTCGCCAGGTAGTAAAAGGCCTGCGCAAAGTGCTCAAGCGCCTCGATACTCGCATTGATAACCTGCGCGACGAAATCCCCAGCCTGGGCCAGGCCTATAACGACGCCCGCGCCGCCGCTGAGGCCGGCGACCTGGCCGAAGGCGAAAAAGGCCCCGATGGCGGCATCGGCCGCGCGGCCGCCGGCAACGCCTACGGCCCCGAGCGCCAGCCCGGTCAGTAATGCAGCTTCACCTTCCAAGAGGGGGGGTAGGGATTACCCAAAAAGCCCCGTCACTACGCCGTGACGGGGCTTTTTGGGTTGTGTAGTTAGGAATTGTTTGGAAGACAGACAGTCATCAGAACGTCATTGCGAGCTTGCCGAGGAATCTCGCTCGCATCGTTGACCGACCCCCGAACGGCCCGCGCGAGATTCCTCGGCAAGCTCGGAATGACGGGCTGGCGACTCCCTAAACAGCTTCAATAATTCAATTCACATACGGCGCTTCCAGCCGGCGGCCCATGCTTTTGAAGCCGCGGCCGGGCAAGCGGCCGGTGAGGCGCGTGGCCAGCGCCTGGGCCTCGGGCGTGCTCAGCACGTCGAGCTTGTGCAGCCAGGCCAGGCGGCGCAACTGCGGCTCAATGAGGCCCAGCGGGTTCACGGGCGCGTATTCCTGGCGCAGGTAGCGCTTGGTGTGGGCTTCCACATCCTGCACGAACGCGCGCAGCCGGCGGCGGTCGCGGGGGTGGTCGGCCAGGGCCACGCTTAGGTTGGCCGTGTGCACGATGACTTTGTGCCACCAGTTGCGGTGGGCATAGGCCACCAGCAGTCCCAGCCCGACGAGCACGCCAAAGGCCCAGCCCCAGCCCTCGTCCGTTAGCTCGGCCGGCCGCACGGCCCGCAAAATATTAAGCAGGCCAAATAAAAGGAACACGACCCAGCGGCCATTAAGTTGGGGCACGCTGCGCTGATACTCCAGCCGCACGGGTAGCACCTCTTCGTAGGGAATCTCCACGGCGATATCGACGGCCCCCCGGCTATCGCGCTGGCTCACGAACAAGCCATCCTGGCGCAGAGAAAACTGGGTGGAACGGGTAAGCTGACTTTGCTGAAACTGCATATTTTCCTAACAATACCACGAAGCTAGCCCCTACGGCTACAGCACGACAAGCGGGGCCGGCGAAAAGCATAAAATAAATAATCCCACCATCACCCAGCCCAGCACCTGCCGGCCCCGGCTGAGAGCGCGGTCGTCGGGCGCGGCCGGGTGATACACGCCCGAGAGCCGCCCCAGCAGCAGCCCGAATATGAGCCAGCCCGGCTGGCCCAGCGTGCCCGGCCACCGGCTGGCAACGGCTAGTTGCGCCAGCCACACCACCGCGCCCACCGCCAGCCCCCACGAGGCGCGCGGCAGCAGGCGCCAGAATATCAGCCCCAGATACAGCGCATAGGGCACGCCCCCATACAGCCACATCTGCCAGCTGCTGCGCACCGAAAACAGCCCCAGCCCCGCGTAAAAAATGAACGCCACGAACAGCAGCGCCGACAGCCGCCCCGCCCGGCGCGGCCCCAGCAACCCATACAAGATATGCCCGCCGTCGAGCTGGCCGATGGGCAGCAGGTTGAGGGCCGTGAAAAACAGGCTCAATTCGCCGGCCACCAGCAGCGGGTAGCGCAACAGCAAATTGGGAGGGGGTAGGCGGTGCGGGTCGGCAAAGAGGTGCTCCAGCAGCCGGTACAGCAGCGGCTGCGCCAGCGTGAACTCGGGGGCCGGGTAGCGGGCCAGGCTGCGCGTGGTCACTAGCAGATACTCGGCCTGGTCGGGCAGGGTAGCAAAGGCGTAAATGAGCAGCGGCACCGCCACCAGCAGTCCCGCCAGCGGCCCGGCCAGCCCGATATCAAAGAATTCGCGGCGCGAGAATATTCGGTCCTTCACCCGAATAACGGCCCCAAACGTGCCCAGCCCCAGCGGCATTGGCAGGAAAATGGGCAGCGACGTGCGCACTTTATTGTAGCGCGCCGTGAAGTAGTGCCCAAACTCGTGCACCGCCAGCACGCCCAAAAACGGCCCCGCGTACAGCAGCCCCCAGCCCAGCTGCGCCCAGCGCTCGGCCGCCGGCAGCCGCAGCACATCAAACGACGGCAGCTCGACGGGGCCGCTGCGCACCAGCTGCACCCCGGCCAGCACGGTCGAAACCAGCGTGAGCAAAAACAGCCCCAGGTGCAGCGCGTAGCGCCAGCCCGGCCGCATCGGCGGCCGCTCGTAGCGCCGGAACAGGCGCTGCGCCCAGGCCCGGCGGGCGGGCGGGGGCTCAGCTACCGCATCGGCGGGCCAGCCCAGCAGCAGGTCCTCGATGGGCGGCTCAGGCAGGGGTAGGGGAGGTAGGGTATTCTCGGGGGTAGGCACGCAGGGCTTCGGGCAGGGCGGTGGTGAGGGTCAGGGGCGGGGCCAGGTGCAGCACCCGCAGCCCCAGGCGGCGGGCCGTAGCAATGTGCTGCGGGCTGTCTTCAATGAATAACGTCTCGGCGGGCTGCCAGTTCATTTCGCGCAGCGCGTGCCGAAACATCTCCTCGCCCGGCTTGCGCAGGCCCACTTCCTGCGAGTAGAACACGCGGTCGAGGCAATCGGCAATGCCGTTTTTAAAACCATACTGCCGCGCCAGCCGCCGGTTTATCTCTTCAATGTGCAGCTGGTTGGTATTGCTGAGCAGGGCCGTGGCGTGGCCGGCGCGGCGCAGCTCGCCCAGCAGGACCAGGCGCTCGGCGGGCACGTCGAGCAACAGCGCGTGCCAAGCGGCGTCAATTTGCGCGTCGGTGGCCTCCAGGTCGTAGGCGGCGCGCAGCCCGGCCCGGAACTCGGCCGTTGAAATGTGCCCGGTCTCAAACTGGTCAAACAGCTCGGCTTGGCTGGCCTGGGTGTATTCGGCGGCGCAGCCCGCCCGGCTCAGGCGGCGAAACGCCTCGGGCGTGCGGTCGTAGTCAATATCAATGAGCACGCCGCCGAAGTCGAACAGAAGATTAGGAAGCATGTAGCAGAACCGGTAAGCTGGTGGTGGGCCGGCAAAGGTCGGGCTGAAAAGATGCCGGGGCGGCTTAAAATGCACACGCGATTACGCCCATTCGGAGTAACTTTGCAGCGCCTACCCCCTCGCGGCGGTGGCATCGGGCCTATAGCTCAATCGGTTAGAGCAACTGACTCATAATCAGTAGGTCCTTGGTTCGATTCCAAGTGGGCCCACCCAATTGGACTGCCGGTCAATTTTGACCGGCAGTTCTTTTTTTTGCCCTTTGCTAACGGCTGACATTTCGCTGATTAGTTCGAAAATAACATTAGGCCGGCCGGTTCGATAAAGCCCATTTTTCTTATCAAAGCCGGTGCCTTCGGGAAAGACTAGGTTTTGCAAGCGACGCCGGTTATTTAGGGCAGCATTGTTCCACAAAGTAGGCAGATTAACAGCTAGTTGCAGGGCTTGTGCGCCGAGTTCAGCCAGGTTCGATAATCCGGTGCCCAGCCGCTGCGCCTCAGCCTGTGCCGGGGTCAGCTGCTCGGCCCGGATTTTAGTTCCGTACTTCTCAAACTGCGCCCCGGTTATCTCGCCCATTACGAAGCGCTCCTCCAGTGTTTCCAGCTTCTGCTTGGCCTCTCGCAACTGCTGTTGTGCGTCATTGCGCTGCTGGGTTTGTCCTTGATTCAGCTGCGCGAAGACGGCGGCCAGCTGCGCCCCTAGCGGGCCGATTAAGTGGTCTGGCAGGGTGTAGTCCGCTAACAATTCCTCGAACTGGGTGTGCAGGGTCTTGGCGCTGATGTTGACCCGGCAGGCTTTAGTGTTGCACTTGTAATACCATAACCCCTTTGCCTTGACTTGGTAGCCAGTTAAAGCCGTCCCACACTTGCCGCAACGCACGTGTTGCTTCAGCGGGACCTGGGGCACTTCGGCGCTCACCTCATAGCCGGGCTGTTTGCCCGGCCGCACCTCATTGACCTGCAAGAACATTTCCTGACTAATCAGCGCGGGGTGGCGGCTGGGAATCAACTCGCCGGGCAGCAGGCTGTGCGTTAGCAGGCCGCAGTAGAAGGGATTGCAAAAGACGGTGGTCAGATTGGAAAGCTGGATGGCTACGCCTTGTACTCGCAGGCGGCGCACAATCTCGGTGTTGGGCACCTGGGCCGCCTTCCACACAAATGCCTGCCGCAGCTTGTGGCCTGCGGCCGTGATGACGAGCCGCTCCTCTTCCTTACTGGCGTGGACCACGGCATAGCCTAGCGGCGGGCGGCCCACCCAGCAGCCGCGGCGCAGCTTCTCGCGCATCCCGGTGACGGCCTTCTCGCGGCGCTGCTGGTTGTCGTAGTGGCTAAACGAGAGCCCCATGTTTTGAAATAGCTCCCCGGCCGAAGTGCGTGCATCGGTGGGCTGGGTCACGGATTCAAGCGCCACGCCCGCTTTGCGCAGTTCGGCGGCAATACCGATGGCATTGGCCCCGGAGCGGGAGAAGCGGTCCAGGCTGTACACAATGATGCAGCCTACCCGGTGCCGGTGTACATAATCCAGCAGTTGCTTGAACTCGCGCCGTTCGTCACCCTTGGCGCTTTCGTAGGTGCCGCCAAATTCGGCCACCACGGTGTAGTCCTTGCGGACAGCATACTCGCGGCAATAGCGCCGCTGCGTGTCCAGGCTGTGGTTTTTGTCGGCCTGCTCTTTGGTCGAAACGCGGGTGTAAATAACGGCGCTGGTCAACTCGACCTGCGGCGCGTTACCTTGCTTGGCGAAGGCGTGGAAATGAACCGTCAGATTAGCCATTCGCGGAGTCAGGGGTAGATTGGTGAATATGGTCGTACAGCAGGTGGGCCAGCATCGTTAGGTGGTTGAGAATGGCGATAGCCTCCATTTCGGTGTAGTGCTCGCAGCCGGGAAATTGCCGAAACTGGGCGACGGTAAGCGGCTGGGCAGTCGGGGTAAAAAGGGAGGGGAGAGGGGAGGGGGAATTGGATGAGGTGACCACAGCGCAACGGGGGCTGGTGCTGCGGGGGGAGGCCTTCCTACCGGCAACGGGTCATCAAAATAGGGCCGGCTTATCCGGTACCGAAAAAAGAAAGGAGACGAAAACTAGCGGGTGATTTCAGCGAGGTAGCAGGTCAATCCAGTTGCTGGCGTGTTTGCACTTCCACATACAGGCCCCCGTCTCGGTGGTGGCGGAGGGTAAGTTGCCCATGCGGTGGCACCCGCAGGTTCGCCGTTGTGGGCAACTCATCCTGGCTCCATTCCCGATGGGTCGTGACCAGCATATCCAGGTGGGTGCGCGGCTTACTGTGGCGCGGTTGCAGCAGGAGCTGTTTGAAGGCCCCCTCGCGCACGGTACGCAGCAGCGTCTGCTCGCCTGGACTCAACGAGTCGGCCTTTACGCCGAAGCTGAGCCACTGCGCCGGGTCTACCATTTCCAGCAGAAACAAGGTCAGCGGCAGGTAAAGGTGGGGCGCAATGGCCTCCCCTGCCCGTGTGGGAGAGTCCTCAATGCTGACCAGTACTAGTTGGCTGGCGTAGTAGCGCACCCCGACCCAGGCGCGGTTCACCAGGCTCACACTCAACACTCGCTCCAACTCCGTCAGCGGCACTTCTCTCGCTACGTCATCCCGGTAAGCGGGGTCCGCAAACGCTGCCTGGGCGAAGTCGCATTCTTCGGGTGGAAAGCCGACCCGCCGCTGCCACTGCAACGCGGCGGCCACTTCCTGGGGCGAAGCCAGTGCCTGACTGGGTGGCCAGGGGGCGAACAGCGCCTTTTGCAGGCGAGCGACAATGGCGGGCGACGTTTCCAGCGCTTCCAAATATTGCAGAGCCCGCAGCCAGACGTAATGCAGCGGCGTGGGCCGCTTGTAGCGGCTGAGCGGGCCGGGCAGCCAGCCGGCTGCGTGCCAGCGCTCACATTCCTCAAAACGGACTGGTGTGGTAGCCAAGTTCATGGTTGCGGTGGTCAGCGGGTCAAGCACTTGCGTCAGCACGTCAAGCGAGTAGGTAACAGGCAAGTGCCAGCCTGTATCGGAAAAAATAGGCGACGATAGCATAGTCATGGGCAGAAAAGGCCGGGAAGCGGTACAAATGTACCCTATTGTTTACTTGTAAGCAAAAGTAAAAAACATATCTTTGTTCTATGTTAACTCTTCCCCAACGGTTGCGCGCCTTGCGCCAGGAGCGCGGCCTGACCCAAACGCAAGTCGGCGAAGCCCTAGGCGTGGGCAAGATGACCGTCTCCCAGCTGGAGACCGGCCGCCAAGCCGTTGCCCCGGCCAAGCTGGCGAAGCTGGCACAGTTCTACGGGCTGAGCGTGGGGGACCTTTGCGCCTTCGAGCCGGCCCCCGCCGCCGCACAGGCTGCGCGGGAGGAGGAGCACCTGCGCGCGCGCCTGGCCGCAGCCGAGCGCGCCCTGCGCGAGCAGGACCAGGTACTGGTCGAAATGCGGGGCTTCTTTACCGAACTCGACCGTCTGGTGGGCCGGAACGCGCTCGCTGCGGCCCCCCTGGCCAGCCAGTTCGCGCGCTTCGGAGAGGTGCTGACGGCGGCCGTGACGGAAGGGCTCTCGCCCGCGGGCACGCGGGCAGCAACTGGCCGGGCGGCACGAGGAAAGCAGATGGCCCACCCAACGGCCCCCGCGGAGGAGGACGAGGTAGCGCAAATGCTTCAACTTGTCCTGCGCGGCGTCCGGCTGCGCGCGTTGCTGAACTTGCCCCTGCCCGGTGCCGCGCCCCCCACCGGTTGACCGGGGACGAGCCCTGTTCCGTCATTCTGCGGGGGTTTATAAATCCACCTAAAAAGAACTAAAATGGGTTTGTAAATTCTTCTAAAACCAGTTATGAACCCTTGCTAAACCCCCCGAGGCAGGCATTGCGAAGCGCCGCAGCTGGGTTTTCGTGAGGCCATCGCTGCCGTACTGGTTTGAGACAGGGCTTTGCGCACTCGAAAAGGACCGTAAACGCTCTGCGGACAGTGGCGGCACCCACCGCGCGGCGCGTAACGGCGATGTGGAGCGGGCCAATTGCTGGCGCACGGCAACGACCGCGAGGTGGGGGCATCTTAGGTGCGCTGGAGGAGAAAGAACTCAACCATTTCCAGGGCTTCGGCCTCCGGTGATAATCTGGGTTTTGTGTGACATCAAGGACGACCAAAGGCGCACGAAGGCGGCCAAAGTGTGCAAGAGGGCGGGGCCATACGCATTGTTAGCAGCCTCCAACGATGGGCTTAGGCACCGATGACGACGAGCGGGATATTATACGTCTCTTTCAAGTACAGTTTGGTCACCGCCGGCGAGACCACCAGCGCCATCCTAGCCTATCTCACCGCGCAGGGCTACGCTGTGTGGCGACAAAACATCACCGGCATCTACGACCCCGACACGAAGCGTTGGCGCGTCAATCCCTAGGGCCGGCGCGGCGGCCCTAACATCATCGGCTTCCGCAAGTCGGATGACGTGTTCATCGCCGTCGAAGTCAAGGCGGGCCGCGACCGGCTACGCGACGACCAGCGGGCTCTCCTCGATGAACTAAAAGCTACCTACGGCTTGCCCTTCGTGGCCCACAACCTAGCCGGCTTCACCACCTCTTTCGAGGCCCGCGGCCTTCACCTGGAGCACCGCCAGCCATGATTAAACTTCCTACTATCAGCACCTACTACGGCGGCAAAGGCAGCAGCGGCACCTATCGAAAAATCATCAACCACGTCCGCCCCCACGACACGCTACTAATTCCTTTTTTGGGAAACTGCGCCCTCACTCGCCACATCCGCTGGCCCGCCCAGGTCATCGCCAACGACCTCGACCCCTTCATCATTGACCAGTGGCGCGACGCCCGGCTAGGCCCCCGCTTCGACCTTTACAACCTGCCCGCCCTCGACTTCCTGGCCATCGTGCTCAAGCTCCCTGACCTCGGCCGCGTCGTCATCTACTGCGACCCACCCTACCCCCTCGACAGCCGCAAGAGCCCCCAGCTGCGTTACACTTCGAGATGACCGACCGCGACCACGAGGAGCTGCTAACAGCCCTCCGGTTCCTGCGCGTGGATTGCCTCATTTCCACCTACCCTAACGACCATTACGCCCAGCAGCTCAGACTGGAACCGCACCGAGTTTCAGAGCCAAACCCGCCACGGCCTCGCCACCGAGTGGCTGTTCTACAACTACTCTACTCCTGACGTGCTGCACGACACCCAATTTGCGGGCAGCAACTACCGCGAGCGCAAGTACATCAAGCGCAAGTCGGCTCGGTAGGTAGCCAAGTGGAAAGAACTGAAGCCCCACGAGCGCCAGCACATTCTACAGCAGCTTCTCCAAGAAACTCGCTCTGACCTGCGACACTTGGCCAGCACCACCCATAACTAGGCGAGCAGGTATAGAAAACCGGACCTGCTACGTAATAAATTAGTGGTAATAGCGATAAGGTCAGTGAACAAAGTTCATTTACTGCGCCCGATTTAATTATTCCCACAGAAGCAGAAAATTAATATTTTAAAAGCGCATGGACAAGATATTAGAAGCTTTTCTGCCCAAAATCCTTACAGAGCGTGTACTGCTTGGAGTCATATTTCTAATCCTTTTCACGGAAGATTATCTATTAATCAACCACGGGCATGATTTAACTTGGCTCGACCAGGCACTGCTAAAACTCGGTGCAAGGGAAATATTTTACTTTTCAAGTACGCTAGTTAAAGCTATGCCCTTTAGGGCAAGACTTTAGTTGCTACTCACTTTTGCCGGTCTTGTTCAGGCAAGGCTGTTTAATTTTTGATTGTCAGTTAGTTATTGCTATTTGCTCAATGACCGACGCCAGCGTTTAGCCAGCAGAATTTTATTCTAAAGCGACCCACTTTCAGTGGCTTCTTTCAGTCGGCTTTAGCCGAAACCGCCGAATTCCATTCGCTTTCAAACCTATGGACTTACAGTCCATAGTCGTTTAGTTTCTTATGGCACTGGCTTTGAACTGGCTATGGATATTGCCTTTTATCAGGGTAGCAGTTGGTTTTTCTTATGCACTAATTAGCACTTCTGCATTTATCAATTCCATTCTGCCGCACCGAGCAGATAAACAATTCCATCAACCAAGATACTTAACAGGCGCTCAACTCCTCTCTCAGGCGTTAGACAAGCGGAGTTCTGTTGCTTACCAACACTTCAAAACCCACCTAAAAGAAGTGAAAGAACAACAGATAACGCGCGAACTTTACTTCTACATTCTAGTCTCGGCCAGTGTAAATATTAGTTTTCCCGGTTCGCTCATGCGCCACCTATTTTTTTGGTCTGTAGTTCAGATTCCTATTGGAAGTCTTATTGTGTTGGTGCTTGGCATTTCAGCATTTGTGCTGGGGGTGGTTCGTACTGTTGATAATGAAGATAATTGGACAGACGTGCAGGTCGTTGCGCCTAGAAATTCAGAGACAACCAGGCCACCTAGGCTTCCTTCTCATTTATAACGCCCCTAGCTTGCATAAGCACGACAAGCAAGGTCTTCCTATTCAGCAGGTGGGCTATCCCATCACTCCCCGCGCAATCTTGCGCACCGCCGCTGGCGAATCCCCAAACTTGCACAGCGCCTCGCAGTGCTGCCGCAGTTCCGAAAAAAGGATGTAGTGAATCGTGGCCCCCGCCGCCCGGATGGCCGGCCGCGACAGTTGCGCTTGCACCTCCTTTTCGCGGGCATCGGGCACTACCAGGTACAGCGCCGTTTCGTGCTCCGGCATCGAAAACGCCAAGTCCGTCAGGCGCAAGATGCCGCTGTAGATGCTGGTGCTTTTCTCGACCTCAAAAGCGGCCACCACCCGGCTGGTGCCGGGCGCAAACCACACGATGTCAATCAGGCGGATGGTGGCGGCTACGTCGGCGGGCACGGGCAGCTCAGGATGCTGGTCGAGGCAGAGAAACGACAGCTTTTGCCCCTGGCACAGGCGGTTGCGGTCGTTGATGGCCGTCGTCACGTCGCAGCCCAGGGCCTTGCCGATGCGCAGCAGGTGGTGCTGCATCTCGGTGTGCAGGTTGTTTTCCTGGGCTTCGGTCTGCACCTCTTGGTGGCGCTTCCGGGCCTGCTGCTGGTACTTCTCGCGCTCTTCGTCGGTGGCAAAGGGCTGGTCGCCGGCCAGAATTTTCTTCACCCCCACGTCGAACAGCAGTCCGGCCAGGGCCCCGTAGTCCAGGCTCAGGTGCTGGCGATGCGTTTGGTTGAGGTCGCGCAGCCGCTCGCGCATCCGCAGGTACTCGGGCCAGGAACCGAGCTTGATTTTCTCGCCAAACAATTGGTTAAAGCCGTTGACGATGGCCGTGTTGCAGGGCGGCATCAGCGTGGGGTGCAGAAAGTATAGGATGCTGGCCACGGCCGGCCCCAGGCCCTTCACCTTGCGCCGGTCCAGCAGGTCTATTTCCCGCAGGAGCTGCTGCTCGGTGGTGGCCGCCAGGCAGCTTTCTAGGAATTGCCCGAAGGCCCGCTTGTTGTCCTCGTGCTCATAAATGTCGGGGATGCGCAGCTTGGGCTTCCAATAAAACGGGTGCGCCGCGCCCTGAAACACCTGCTTTTGCTCGCCGATGACACCGAGCACGAATTCCAGCGAAGTGCCCTTGAAGTCGTTGCCGAACGTGCCGGCCTTAATGTCCCGGACCACCTGTTGCACCCCGCGCCGAATGGAGCGAAAGGCTTTTAACCGTTCCTCATTGTTGATGAACCAAGTGTTGTAAACGGATTCGGGGTCAGCCTTGTAGCGTTGAATCAGCGGGGGTAATTGTTCGGACATCGAATAAGGTAGCCTAAATGAGGTAGCGAAGATGCACCACCCATCGCTAGCAGACAACGAGGGCCATAAAAAGCAGCGAGGCAGAAGCCCCGATGCCTTGAAATTGATTGCTACGTTTTGTTCCTTTGAACTTCTGCCCAAGCGAATACGGGCCTTATTTGAACAGATAATGCTATGTTGCTCAATCAGAACTAAGTTCCTAACTTTAGCTTAGGACTTGTAGTCAGCCTTTTCTAACTTTTAAATGGACAGCACCGAAGAACAACGCATACTTGACGAGAAAATCAAGCTTTTTAGGGAATGGGGTGAAAGCGGTGGTTGGAAAACTATTATGTTTCCTGACCTCCTCGAAGACTTGATAAAGGTGAAATCGATGGCTGATGATAGCGGACGTACTGACCCTAAGACTGTCAGCTCTCTAGTACGCGCCGCCCTAAATGCATTATACGCTAGCCAGTTGATGCCACCGAACGTACATGAATCGTATATCTCGACTTACCAATCTTTCGTGCAAAAAGATAATTTCTTTGAGCAACGATGCATTGAAACTGAACAGGAGGCAGAACTTCTACTAGAAGAATTCTCGCCGAAGAAAAATTACCTGTTTCGGGGCATGAACGAAGCCAAATTCATGCTCTATAGCTCATTGCAGCGCGATTGGATTCTCAAGAAGCGGGAGGCTCAATCTGTAAACCATCAGGAATTCTTGGAAAGGCTGGTTGCTAACGCTCGGTTGTATTGTGGTGGAGCATTGGCCATGTACATCGAGCAGCACGATGGCGATTACAACAATGATGTTTGTGTACTGAGCATTTTGCAGCACTATGGTTGCCCTACCCCCCTACTCGACTGGACTTACAACTTTCTAGTTGCTCTCTACTTCGCGGCCCTAGGCACCACTTGTCCCTTTCCGCAGTCTGCGCGGGAGATTGACGAGTATGTGAGCGTTTACTATATCGAGGAAAAATGGTTCGCCCAAAGCGGCCTGCGCGCTATGGTAGAGATAGCTATGAAAAGAAACCTGCCTTTGATTAAAACGGCAATTCGTGAGAAAGCCAACCAATTAAAACAGCAGCTTGGAACTATGGCTAGCTTTTCCAAGACTTTTTCCGATGAGAACCTGAAGAAGTTTGCTAACGATGATGGTGTAGCTCTACGCCTAGCTCTCGCTTCTTATCCAAAAATTGGCCTCACAAACTACCTCTGCGAGATTGAAAAGCTCAAGCCAATCCCCGTTTCTTACTTCTCCGACCGTGACGAAGAGTACCTTCCGATTGGCTTGCAGAACAGCCCCAATGTAATAAATCAAGAAGGCGTATTCACCTGGAACAGCGTTCCTGCTCATCCCATTGAGCATACTGTCCGGCAACAAGTATTACAGGATAATCCAGATGCTGGCCACGTTTACACTAACTGTTTCAATCTGAATAAAAATCTTATTCCCTATTTGCTGCGCCGCTTAGAAGAACTTGCTATTACAGATGAATTTATTTTCCCCGAACAAGACCAGTCTTACTTACGAAATTTGGTCTGGCGCATTTTTGAAATTACAGCGTCGGAGTTTGAGTAGCACTTACAGTAATGCATCCAGACCCCGCTACGTCAGCTGGGCCTGACTGCTGAAAATTTGGCTTTAAAAGGGTAGTTCGGCCGGCTTACATCCTCATTCCCTTACGCCCCGTGCCGCCCATGCGCATGTTCATCCGCGGGGCAATAATTCGCAAAAATACTTCAAAGGAAAGCGGGGTCTTACCGTAGGCGTTGACCAGCGCGGCGTCGCCGGTGTTGAAGGCGTTGAGAGTGCCAGTGGCCCCCAGGTCCACCCAGGCGGCGCTGGTTTTGGCTAGGTATTTCGACGCGCCGAGCGTGAAGGCCGCCACCTGCCGGTTGGCGTTCAGGGCCTGGTCGGTGGCCGCCGGCAGCAGCAGCTCGTCGTAGTTGAGCTGCAAGGTTTCGAGGCGGGTGAACACGTTGAACTGCCGGCCCTGGTAGTTGCTTTCCAGCAAAAACGAGCTGGAATAATCCACGCCCGACGTGCCGCCGCTGTTGCGGTTCATGCCCCACACGAAGGCCGAGGAGAGAATGGCCCCCTTGCCCAGCGCGGCATTGTGCAGCACCGAGGCCGTGGTGCGGTCCTGGTTGCGTTCGGGCGACAACTCCTCCGGGCTTTTGATGTGGGCGAAAGAAGCTTGTAAGGCCAGGCTGCGGGCCGGGTTCACCGAAAACCGGGCGCTGTACGAGTCGAGCCGGATGGGGTCGAAGCTGTAGCGGTTCTCGTTCGGCTCGCGGCCGGTGAAGAGCGAGCCTTCGAGCTTGGCGTTGCGGTAGCGCACGCCCAGCGTGGCTACGCCAAATTGAATGTGGGTGGCATCCTGCCAGTGGTGGCCCAGCGGGGCCGACGGAAAGTTACTCGCCGAGGGCCGGTGCATGAACACGGGTGGCCCGATGGCCGGCTCGCCGGGGTAGCCCACGTAGGCGGTCAGGTCCACGTCGGGGTTCACCTCATAGGTGTAGGCCACGCCCAGGGCGCTCACTAAATCGTGCGGGTGCTGGTGGTCGTGCAGCTTCACCCCGTGCCACGACTCGCCGGTCTGGAACAGCAGCGGGTAGCCCGGCCCGCCCACCGTGAGCGCGTCGGCCGAGAGCATGGCGTGGATGGTGAACAGCCCGTGCTGGCCCACCAGGTGGTTGGCCATCGCCATTGCGTAGGTGTTGGCGCGGAAGTTGGCGTCGCCGCGCCGGTCACTATGGTTGAAATTCTGGCTCGTGTAGCGCAGAAACACCGAGTACATCAGCATCACGTCCCAGCCGCCGGGCTGGTACATTTTCATGTACATCGGCGAGTTATCCGGGTGCCAGCTCGTACCCGAGCCCTGGCGGGTCATGGGCAGGTTTTTGGAGAAAGCGTTGCGCATTCCCATCATGCCCATGCCGTCGGCGCTATCCATCTTCATGCCGCCCATCCCGTCCATCCCGCTCATGGAGTGGCCCGGCATCTTCTTAGCCGTATCGGCGGGCATCGTGCTGCCGGGCATGGGCTTGGCCGCCGGGGCGGGCGGCATATTCATGCCGGGCATGGGTTGTTGAGCCAGCGCGGCGGTGCCGGCCAGGAGCAGCAGCGAAGTAAGGGGTAGTGATTTCATAGCAAGTGGTTTACCGTGAAGTTTTTTAAATAGTTGTCATCTGCGGCTGCGTAAGCCGCTACTTGGCCGCGCTGACCATGCCCGGCATGGTTTCCATTGCCCCGCCCGGCCGCATCGACAAGTCGCCGTAGCGGGCGGCCAGCCAGTAGCCCGCCGCCAGCATCAGCAGCGTGAGCAGCGTAACGGCCGCCTTGCGCCCGCCCGAAACCGGGGCGTCGGGGTCCAAGTCCATGCCCGCCATCGGCGCGGGCCCGGTGGGGACCCCCGCCGCACTGGCTACCGGCGGGCCGGGGCTCATTTCCGCCATGCCGGTCATTCCCGCCATATCGTGCTCCGCGGTGACCGGAGTGCCACCCTTGCCCAAGGCTCGTTCGGTACCCATGCCGTGCTTGAGCTGGTGCTGCACCAGCCAGTAGTTCACGGGGTAGGCCACCGCTACCCCCACCAGCGTGGCCGCCGACATGGCCGCCCAAAACCAGGGCGAAGTGGCCGACATGGCCCGCACGTCGCGGCTCATCAGAATGACCATCGTGGGCAGCATCCCGGCCATCATGGCGTTCATCGACATCCATTCCGGCAAAAACGACTCCCGCACCGCCTGGCCGTAACCCAGGTTCATCATGTCTTTCATAAACAAAGCCTGAAAGATAAACAGCCCAAACGCGAAGCCGGCCGCGTATTCCACCCAGATATCCACCCCCATCCGCAGACCCAGGACCCCGGTAATACCGGCCGCCACGATGATGCCCGTCGCGTCGCCCGCCGCGCAGTGGATGGTGGAGCCCACGGCTTGCTTCCACAGCGGCGCGATGAACTGCTCGTGCGCACCGGGAGCCGGCTCCCGACACGAAAACCAATAAATGGCTAACCCCACCGGCCCCGTGTAGAGCGTCACCAGCACCCAGCCCCATTTCATCACCTTCATTTCCGGGGTTCGGGTAAACAGGTCCCAGGTCACGTACAGCGCGGAAATAAGCGTCAGGCCAAACCAGGCCCACAGCAGCCAGCCGGGGGCCCAGGACGCATCGTGCATTTGCATACGAAGTGGAGAAGTAAAGTAAAAAAGCAGCGGGGCACGCGCCCCGCTGCTTCGGTTGGTGCCAGCCGGGGCCCCTAGAACTTCTTATTTTTCAGCAGCCAGGCCTGGAACTGGTCGATTTCCATTTTCTGGTCGGTGATGATGTTCTGCGCCAGGGTTTTGGTGGTGGTTTCGCGGCCGTACTTCAGCTCCAGGTCGGAGTTTTCAACGGCGCTCTGGTGGTGGTCCACCATGAGCTGGGCGTAATCGTAGTCCGTGTCGCCGGTCAGGGGCCGCAGGTCGTTGGCCTGGTCCATGCGCATCATGTTCGCGTCCTGCATCATGGCAAAATCGGGCAGGAACGGCGCGTGGGCCGGGTGCGCCGTCAGGAAAGCGGTGAACTGCTTGATTTCGTCCTGCTGCTTGGCGATGATGCTGGTGGCCAGGGCCCGCATCTCGGCGTCCTTGCCGTTTTTTAACTCCTCATTGGCCATGTTGACGGCCCCCTGGTGGTGCATGACCATCATCATGGCGAAGTCGTTGTCCGGGTCGCCGGTGGGCTTCATCAGGCTCATATCCTTCATCATGGTATGCATGATGGTCATGAGGGCGCTTTGGTCGTGGGCCTGCACTTGCAGCCCCGTGGAGTTATCCTTTTTGCAGGAAGTAAATGCGCCCAGCGCGAGGGCGGCGGCGAATAAGGGTAAACGGACGGCACGTAGCATGGGGTAGTTCGTAAGTAAATGAGGCAGTTGGTAGGGAGACAATTCACCTGTATAAACGGTGAATATTAGTTTGCTGGTTGCCCACGATTCACCCGTATTCGTTGTAAGATTCCCAGCCTTCACGCCAGATTATCCAGGCCCAGGCGACCGGCGCTGCCGGGTCCTAATTGCTGAAACGCGGTGGGCGACATTCCCGTGACCTGCCGAAACTGGTTGGTGAGGTGCGCGGCACTACTGTAGCCCAGCTGCCGGGCTACCGCCGCCACTTTGGTATCCTGGTAGCTCAGCAGCTCCTTGGCCCGCTCCACTTTCTGGCGAATAATATACTTCTCTAACGTCAAGCCCTCGCGGGCCGAAAACTGATGGGAGAGGTAGGCGTACGAGCGCCCCACCCGCTCGCTGATGAAATGCGAGTACGTCTGGAACGGTTGGGCCGCGGCCGGCGTGTAGTGAATCAACTCGACCACCAACGCCTTCACCTGCTCCACAAGCTGGTCGCGCGGGTCATCAACCACGGCAAAGCCGTGGGGCTCCAGCGCGGCCTGCACCAGCGCCGCATCCACGGGGCCGCCATCGGCGGCACGCACGTCGGCCCCGCCCAGGGCCACCGCCGCCACCACCAGCCCCGCTTTTTCCAGCTCGCGCTGCACCACCCGCAGGCAGCGGGGGCACACCATGTTGCGGATGTAGAGCCGGGTGGTGCCGCTGGGCGGGGCCGGCAGGGCAGCCGCCGCCACGTGCGCTGCCGAGCTCATTTGACCACCAGGCTGCCCCGCAGCATGTGCATCCCGCAGGTGAACTCAAACGTGCCGGCCTGCTGGGGCAGGAACTCGATGGCCGTAGTTTTATAAGGGGCCAACTCGCGCCGGATGTTAAAATTGGGCAGCAGCAGCTCTTCCGAGCAGCTGTTGTCCTCGTCGCGGTAGAAATTAAGCTGCACCGGCTGGCCGTGCGTCACCTCGATTACGTTGGGCGAGTAGCCGCCCTTCACGGTAATATCGACCTGCTGAATGCCCGCCGCCGCCGACACCGCCGCTGCTACCTGGTGCGGGGCCAGAAAGAAGAACCAGCCCACGAAGCCCAGCAGGCCCAGCCCGCCAAGCGTCACGAAAATTTGGGAAGCATCCATTTTTTGGGGATTAGAAATTTAAAGTCGTTTGTCATTGCGAGCGCAGCGCGGCAATCGCCCCAGAACGAACCAGTTGAGCGACCGACGCGGTTGCCGCGCTGCGCTCGCAATGGCCGACGGGGCCTTACTTTTTAGCCGGCGAATACCCGCGCAGCCGCAGCGAGTTCGTCAGCACCGATACCGAGCTGAGCGCCATCGCCCCGGCCGCCAGCATGGGCGAGAGCAGCCAGCCCGTGAACGGGTAGAGCAGCCCCGCCGCGATGGGAATGCCCAGCGTGTTGTAGATAAAGGCAAAAAATAGGTTCTGCTTGATGGTGCGCATCGTCTGCCGCGAGAGGGCGATGGCGGTAACCACGCCCTGCAAATCGGAGCGCATGAGGGTGATGCCGGCGGCTTCCATCGCCACGTCGGTGCCGCCGCCCATCGCCAGGCCGATGTCGGCCTGGGCCAGGGCGGGCGTGTCGTTGATGCCGTCGCCCACCATCGCCACGGTGCGGCCCTCGGCTTGCAGCTCTTTTACCTTACCGGCCTTGTCGGCGGGCAGGACCTCGGCAAAAAAGCGCGTGATGCCCACCTGCTGCGCCACCTGGGCAGCGGTTTGCTGGTTGTCGCCGGTCATCATCACCACCTCGATGCCCTGGGCTTGCAGGGCCCCCACGGCGGCCCGGCTGGTGGCCCGCACCGTGTCGGCTACCCCAATCAGGGCCGCCACCTGCCCGCCCACGGCGGCATAAAGTACCGTTTTGGCCTGGCCCAACAGCTGGGCTGCCGCCTGCTCGGTGGCGGTTGAAAGCGCAATGCCCTGCTCTTCGAGCAGGCGGCGGTTGCCGAGCAGCACGGGCTGGCCGGCCACGGTGGCCCCGGCACCCCGGCCCTCGTAGGCCTGGAAGTCGGTGGCTGGGGCCGGGGCCCCGCCCTGCGCGTCGGCGTAGCGCACCACGGCTTCGGCCAGCGGGTGCTCGCTCTGGCGCTCCACGGCGGCCAGCAGCGGCAGCAAGTCGGCGGGTGCGTGGCCATTGGTAGGCACGAAATCCGTTACGGCCGGCTGGCCCTGGGTAATGGTGCCGGTTTTGTCGAGCAGCACGGTGGTGACCTTTTCGGCTTTTTCCAGGGCCTCGGCGTTGCGAATCAGCACCCCGTACTCGGCTCCCTTGCCGGTGCCCACCATGATGGCTGTGGGCGTGGCCAGCCCCAGGGCGCAGGGGCAGGCGATGATGAGCACGGCCACGAAATTGACCAGGGCCAGCGGCAGGCGCGTGGCGGCGGGGGCCAGGTCGAACCACACGACGAAGGTAGCGATGGCCAGCATCACCACCACGGGCACGAACACGGCGCTGACCTTATCGGCCAGCCGCTGAATGGGGGCCCGGCTGCCCTGGGCTTCCTCCACCAGCTTCACGATTTGCGCCAGCATGGTTTCGGCCCCCACTTTCAGCACCCGGAAGCGGAAGGAGCCGGTTTTATTAATCGTCGCACTAAACACCGCGTCGCCTTCCTTTTTTTCCACCGGCAGGCTCTCGCCGGTGAGCATACTCTCGTCCACGGCCGAGTGGCCGGTGAGCAGCACCCCGTCGGTCGCCACTTTCTCGCCGGGCCGCACCACCACTTCGTCGCCCACGAGCACTTCGGCAATCGGCACGTCCAGTTCCTGGCCCTGGCGCACCACCCGCGCCGTTTTGGCTTGCAGGCCCATCAGGGCCTGGATAGCGGCCGAGGTTTGCGACTTGGCCCGGCTTTCCAGCACCTTGCCCAGCAAAATGAGGGCGATGATGGTGGCCGTCGTGTCGTAGTACACTTCCGGCACCAGGCCCCGGCTCCTGAACCAACCCGGTACGAGCGTAGCGGCCAAGCTGTAGCCAAATGCCGCCCCGGTTCCCACGGCAATGAGCGTGTCCATGCTGGCGGTGCGGTGCCGAAAGCCATTCCAGGCCGACACGTAGAACTCGCGCCCGCAGTAGCCCAGCACCGGCAGCGTGAGCAGCAGAAGCACGTAATTGAGCACAGGCGTCGAAACCCGCTGCATCGCGGCCGGCCACAGCATGAGCATACTCAGCGCCATCACGACCACCGCCAGCCCCACGGCCACCCCGAACCGCTGCTTGAGGTGCTGGTACGCGGCGGCTTTGCGGGCCGTCAGTTCTTCATCGCTCGCCAGCACGTTGGCCGCCGCGGCGGGGCTGGCCTCATGGACGCCGTAGCCGGCCTGCTCCACGGCAGCCGCCAGGCCGGCGCGGGTTATCTGGCCGGGTAGGTACTCCACGGTGGCCTTTTCGCTGGCCAGGTTCACGGTGGCGCTCGTCACGCCGGGGGTGCGGGCCAGGGCTTTTTCCACGACGCTCGAGCAGGACGCGCAGGTCATGCCCTCGATGTTGAGCGTGGCCGTGGCGGTTCCCGCCGCCGGGGTGGGCGGGGGCGCGGCGGGGGTCGGGTGATGAGCCAATGTTTCCACGGGAAGGGATTGAGTTTAAAAGCAAGCGGACGGCAAAATCTGCCGCTTGTTTAACAAGTAGTAAACTCCCTTCCCACCCGGTTGGATGTGTAGAATTAGACCTGGCGCTTGCAACATTAGGCGGATGTTGCTGAATAAGCCCCGCCCCATGCACGATTCAACCACCAGACTTACAAGGTTTCCAGAAATAAAGCCGCCGCACGAAGCGGCTGCGTTCGAGTCGGTGGGGCCATCAAGCCTGCGAATTTCCTGGTGCAGTCCTTGTTAATGGCCAAAGCAGCCCCGCCGGCCGGGGCCACCGGCCCGTGTCCGCCCCTCAACTGCTGCCCTTGCTGTTTGGGCGTGATAAACTTTTTGGCGAATTTCACCGTTGCTTTGCTCTGATGTTCCGGCTTTCATCCCATTCCCGACGCGCTACGGCGGCCACCTTGCTGGTGGTCTTCCTCCACGTGTTCTTTGGGCAAGCCGTGTGCGCCTTGACGATGCCCGCCATGCCGACTGCCGCGCCCCATGCGCACGCACACCTGGCTGGTACGCCCCCGCACCACCACGAAGCCGAGCCGTCGCCTGACCACGCCGCGCTGAGCGCCCCTCACCACGCGCACCCCGCCCCGCACTCGCACAAGTCCCCTTCCAAAGACAACTGCTGCCAGGACGATGCCGCCGCCGTGTGGGCTACGCTGGCGCACCCGCCCAGAACTGACGTAGCCAAGCTGCTGTCGGCTTTTACCCCGCTGGCCGCGCCCTACGCGCTGCCGGCCCGCTTTCAACGCTGGGACCGCACCCGGCCCGTCGCACTTGTGGCCCGCCGGCAGTTGAAACCCAAAATCCCCGACATCCGAATTTTCATTCAGTCGCTGATTGTCTGAGTTCTTTCGTGTCCCAGGCCCGCGCCGGCATAGCTTCGCTATGACCCGGCCGGGCCTTTTTGCGTGGGTTGAGCGGCCGTAGGTCCGGCCCAGGCCCCCTTTTTTTCTTCTGGGCAGCTCTTCTTGCCAACAACGAAAAGTTGTTGCGAACTGGCTGGTGTGCCGCCCCCGCAGGACCCCGCGCACCGCACCCGACTCATGCGCTGCACGCTGCCCTGGCCGCCCTTACTGGCTTCGCGCGGTGGCAGCCGCCGCGGGCGCAGCGCCGCTTTTCCCGCTGGGTAGCCCCGTAAACCCTGCCCGGCAGTCGGTCCGGCGTATCCCATCGTCGCCACGTGGTGGCGACTTCTTCCCGTCTTCTTTTTGCTCGAATGAAAAACTTACTGTCTTGGGCCGTACTGCTCGCCGGCCTCGCCTTTTCCGTGGCCAGCTGCTCGTCGAATACCGACGCAGCCGATAAATCGTCTTCCACCACCCAAAAGCCCGTTAATGTGGCCCCCGACCACGGCGACATGGCCGGCATGGACATGCACGCGGCCGGCGCGGCGCACAGCGGCGGCCACGTGTACGCCTGCCCCATGCACCCCGAAGTGCGCAGCGACAAGCCCGGCACCTGCCCCAAGTGCGGCATGACCCTGGAGCACACCGATAAGCCCGCCGGCGGCGACGGCAAGGTGTACCAGATGCTGATGACCACCCAGCCCACCCAACTCAGGGCGGGCCAGCCGGTCAATTTCTCCTTTCTGCCCCAACTCGCCGGCCAGGAGAAAGCACCCGTGCCGCTAGCCGTGGTTCACGAGAAAAAGATGCACATCATCATCGTGAGCCGGGACCTATCCGAGTTCTTTCACGAGCACACCACCTTCACCGCCCAGGGCAACTACGACGTACCGTTCACCTTCAAGACGGGCGGCGACTACGTGGTATTCGAGGACTACACGCCGGTGGGCGAGTCGCATCAGCTGGGCCGCCAGGTGCTGCGCGTAGCCGGCCCCCGCAAGGCCCCGGTGGTATTCAAGCAGGATACCCGGCGCTGGGCGCAGGGCGGCTACGAGGCCACGCTGAGCTTCGACAAGCCGGTGCGGGTAGGGCAGCCGCTATTCCTGCAAGTAAAAGTTACCAAGGGCGGCCAGCTCGTCGCGGACCTCTACAATTACCTCGGGGCCCTGGGCCACATGGTCGTCATCAGCCAGGATACCAAACAGTACCTGCACGTGCATCCGCAGGACCAGGCCGACAAAGGCCCCGTCATCGGCTTCCACACCGGGTTCGACAAGCCGGGCTTGTACCGGGTGTTTCTGCAGTTCAACCACGCCGGGCAGGTGCGCACGGCCGATTTCACGGTGAACGTGGCCCCGGCCGCGGCGGCTTAGCTCCCCCTTTTTTCACTTGCTCATGAACACGCTGCCGCTGCTGTTTGCTTTCGCCGGGGCCCTACTCTTGTCGGGCTGCGGCAGCGACGCGCCCCCCGCGCAACGCCCCGCACCGGCCCGCACCGGGACCCCCCAGGTTGCCGGGGTGCCCTCCGACCTGGTCATTCCCTCCCTCGACTCGGCTTCGCTGGAAGACGTGCAGCAGCAGGTGTTGGCGCAGCTGCACACCGACCCGCTGGTGGGCAACGTGGGCCACGACTTTGCGCACGTGCTGGCCATTTACCAGCGCGGCATCCTGGCCGGGGCGCGGGCAGAGCTGCGCGAGGGGCACGACCCGGCCCTGCGCAAAATAGCCGCCGCCGTGCGGGACCGGGCCCAGCGGACCCGCACCGCCGCCGACCAGCTGGCCCAGCGCCTGCACGGCCAGGCCCGCAACTACCACCCCGACGACCTGGCAGACCCGTTCACGCGCAGCGTTCGGGGTGCGGTGAAGGCATCGTTCCGGGCCCACCCGGTGGCCCAGGTGCCCGACCACGATTTTGCGGCCCTGCTGCTGGCCCAGCGCGGCGGGGCGGCGGCCATCGCACGGGCAGCCCTGGGCACGGGCCGGCTGCCGGCCCCCGCGCGGGCTTTGGCCCGGCAGGTGCTCGCTGAGCAGCCCACCGAAACCCGCTTGCTACGGGCGGCCCTGAAAAACCACGGCGCAGCCCACTGACCCGGCCACGCATTCCTTTTTTACCCTACCCCAGCCCCCGTTACTCATGAACAGTCCCCTGCTTCCTTCCGCCGCCCTGGCTACGGCCTTACTGAGCGCCTGCGGTAACGACAAAGCCACGACGACCACGATGGAAACAACGGCGGCCCCCGCCCCGGCGGACTCGACCAGGAGGGCCGATGGCCCCGCCGGTACGAGTAGCCCCGCCACCACCAGCACCGCCGCCACCGGCTCGCTGACCGGCGCGATGGCCAAAATGTAGCCCGGTCCTTACCGCTAAATCCCCCCACTTTATTTTCTTTTTAATACCGATGAAAAACCTTCTTAATGCCTTCGCGCTGGCCGCTGTACTAGCCGCCACCCCCTTCGTTTCGCAAGCCCAGCATACCCACGGCGCGGGCGGGCAGCCTGGTCAGCTGGCCCCCGGCGAAATGCACGCCCACGTGGCCCCCCACGGCGGGGTAGTGCGCTCGGCCGGGGCCTACCACCTGGAGCTGCTGATGCAGGCCACCAGCTTGGACGTGTACTTGCTGGGCGCTAAAATGAGCGCCGTGCCTAACCGGGGCACTACGGGTTCGGTGCTGGTGCAGTTGGCGAACAACACGACCGCTACGCTGCCGCTCGTGCCGGCCGGGGCCGACCACTTCAGCGCTAAGCTGCCCACCGGCGCGAAGGTGCGCACGGCCATCGTCACGCTCAACGCCAGCGGCAAAACCGTTAACGCCCGCTTCGATAAGCTTGACGGAGCCGCCGGCAAGGCCGTGGGGGCCGTCTATACCTGCCCCATGCACCCGGAAGTAACCAGCCGCCAGCCCGGCAAATGCCCCAAGTGCGGCATGGCCCTGGTGAAAAAATCCTGATTAGCGGCCCGCCCCGGTCTGGCCGGGGTAGCCTGGCTACCTCGCGCGGCGTGAATGGCCACCCAAAGTTTTTAGGGCCGGGGCGTTCGTTTGCCTGGTTCCTCAACTTCTTCTTTATGAATAATATTCCCTTAAAAACCGGGCTGCTGGCCCTGCTGCTGCTGGCCGCTGCCCCGGCCTGGGCGCAGCGCGTGGTGGTGCGGCTTGATAGCGCCGAGGGACGGGCGCTGCGCCTGCACCCGCGCCTGCGGCAGTCACAGCAGGAGATTGCCGAGCAGCGGGCGCTGCGGCGCGGCAGCTTTTCGCTGCGCAACCCCGACGTGTTATTTTCGGCCCCCACGGGCTACCAGTGGGCCCCCGGCGTGGTGCAAACCATCGACTTCCCGACCGTGTACCAGCGGCAGGCGCGGGCCGCCGAAGCGGGTATCGCCCTGGCCGAGCGGGGCCGCGACGTGAACCGCGCCACCGTGCGCCGCGACGTGCGCACGGCCTACCTCACGCTGCAATTTGCGGAGGCGCAAATCCGGCAGCTCACTTACCAGGACAGCCTGTTCCGGGCCTTGCAAACGGCTACCGACCGGCTCTTCAAGGCCGGCGAGGTAACGGCCCTGCAACGGGTGAGCACGGCGGCCGAAGCCCGCCAGGTGCGCAACCAGCTCGACCAGGCCACCGTGGACCTGCGGGCGGCCCAGCGGCGGCTGGGCCTGCTGCTGGGCCAGCCCACCGCCGAGCTGCACGCCGATGCCGACCTGCGCCAAACCGGCCCCGACCTGGCCCGCACCGGCAGTACGCTGCTCGCCGGCCTGCCCGCCGAAGACAGCGTAGCCGTGGGGCAAAGCCCGACGCTGGCCTACGCCGCCCAAAGCGTAGAGCTGAGCCAGTCGGGCATCAGCCTGGTGCGGGCGCGGCGCAACCCGGCCCTGACCGTGGGCTACCAGAACCAGGGCCTGGCCGACTCGCCCACCCGCTACCGCTTTCAGTTTGGGGTGTCGGTGCCGCTGTACTTCTGGACCTACCGCGCCCAGCTGCAAGCCGCCACCGCCCGCGCCAACGTGGCCCAGGCGCAGGCCCAGGTGCAGCGCCTGGAGCTGGGCACCAACTACCAGCAGCGCCTCTCGGACACCCGCAAGTTTTCGTCGTCGCTGGCTTATTACGAGCAAACCGGGTTGCCGCAGTCGGCGGCCATTATCAGCCAGTCGCAGCGCCTGTTCCGGGCCGGCGAAATCGGCTACCTGGCGCTTATTCAGAGCCTGAACCAGGCGTTTACCATCCAGAATACTTACCTGACCACCGTCCGGGAGTACAGTCAGGCCCTCATCGAACTCAACTACCTGCGCGGACAATGAAAAAGAACCTGCTGCCCAAACTACTGCTCAAACTGCTCCTGCTGCTGGCCTGGCTGGCGGCGGCCCCCGCTTTCGCCCACGGCGGCGAAGACCACGGCGACGCGGCCAAAGCTACCCCGGCGGCCGGGGCCACTACGTTTAGCGCGGTGGCTACTTCCGACCAGTTCGAGGTGCTGCTGCGCTACCCGCCGCTCCAGCCCGGCGGCGATGCCGACATGCGCTTTTTCCTGGCCGACTTCGCCACCAACGCGCCCATCCGTGGGGCCAAGCTCACCTTCACTTCTCCCGAGGACCCGAAGCTAAAGTTTGAAGTTACCGAGAAGGGCCCCGGCGAATACCTGGTCGAAACCAACTTTCCGGCCAAGAAAACCTACAGCCTCACGGCGCAAATCGTGGCCGGCTCCCAGGCCGATTTGCTGCTGCTCGAAGGCATTGCCGTGGGCAAGGCCCTGCCCGTGGCGGCGGCCCCAGTGCCCGCCGCCCAGCCCTGGCTGAGCTGGAAAACCGGCCTGCTGCTGCTCGGCACCTTCCTGCTCGGCAGCGCGGCGGCGGCCCTGCTCCTGCGCCGCCGCCGTCCCGCTCCCGCAACCGTTGCCCAAACCCCCGTTTACAAATGAAAACGACCCCCAAACTCCTACTGGGCGGCCTGGCCCTGACGGCCGCGCTGGCTACTTTCCTGCCCGCGCCGCGCCCGGCGCAGGCCCACGGTGGCGAAGACCACGGCGAGGCCAGGCCGGCCGCCACTACCACCGGCGCGACCGACGAAGTGGCCCTGCCCAAGGAAAGCCAGTTTCTGTTCGACATCCGCACCCAGCTCGCCCAACCCGATTCGCTCACCACCCGGCGGACCCTGCTGGGCGTGGTAGCGGCGGCCCCCGGCGGCGAGGGCCAGCTCGTGGCCCCGCAGGCGGGCCGGCTGGTGAGCCTAAGCGTGCGCGTGGGCCAGACCGTGCGGGCCGGGCAGGTGCTGGCCGTGCTCGACCAAACCCTCGACGCGACCCAGCAAATCGGCCTCAGCACCGGCACCGCCAACGCCCAGGCCGAGCTGCGGGCCGCCGAGCAGGACTACGCCCGCCTGCAGAGCATCGCCGACATCGCCGCCCGCAAAGATGTGGTGGCCGCCGAGCTGCGCCTGCGCCAGGCCCGGCAGAACGCCGGCATCCTCGCCGGGCAGGGCCGGCAGCGGCGGGTGGCCCTCACCGCGCCCATCGGCGGCACGGTGGACGTGTTCACCCTCGCAATGGGCCAGCAGGTCACGGCCGGCCAGCCGCTCTTGTCCATCATCAACCCCCAAAAGCTCGCCGTCACGGCCCAGGTGTTTGCCGACGACCTGGCCCCGGTGCAGGCCGCCAGCCGCTTCGTGGTGGAGGGCTTGCAGGGCGGCGCGGGGGCCCCGGCCCGGCTCGTGTCGTTCAGCAACGTGGTGAACCCCGTGAACCAGGCCCGCCAGCTCGTGCTGGCCGTGGCCGGCGGCGCGGCGGGCCTGCGCCCCGGCCAAAGCGTGCAGGTGCGGGTGCAGGCCCGCGCCGGCAAGCCCCAACTAGCCGTGCCCACGGCGGCCGTGACCGACGTGGGCGGCAAGCCCGCCGTGTTCATCCACACCAGCCCCGAAGTGTTCAAGCTGCGCTTCGTGCAGCCCGGCCCGGCCGACAACCAGCGCACCGTGATTCTGGGCGGCCTGGAGCCGGGCGAGCGGGTCGTGACGCAGAACACCTACCAGCTTAAATCAGTGTACCTCAACCAATAGCCGGCCTGTTTTTTATGAAATCCTTTCCGCATTGCTCGTTTCTAGGGGCGCTGATTTTCGCGTTGGCGGCTCGCTCCGGCGCGGCCCAATCTGCCCCGGCGACCTCCGATGAGCTGGCGGTGCGCCAGGTATTGAGCCGCTACCAACGCGCCGTTGAAAAGCTCGACACCACCGGCACCGACCGGCTCTTCACCCCCACCTCCGTGGTGCTGGAAACGGGCAGCAAGGAGGGCACCTACCGCCACTACGCGGCGCACCACCTCGCCCCGGAGCTGAAAGAATTCAGTGCGTTTATCTACGGCGACTACGCGGCCGACGTGACCGTGGACGGCCCCTACGCCTTCGCGGTGGAAACCTACACCTACACCATCGCGCTCAAGAAAGACCCCAAAACCCTTATCAAACGGCACGGGGTCGCCACGTTGGTGCTCCGCAAATCGCCGGCGGGTAGCTGGCAAATCAGCAGCAGCCACAATTCGGCCCGCAAGTAGCTCACTGGCTATTGGCTGGTCCTGAATTCTTTACGTCACCGCTGCCCTTCCCTAAACTAGTATGCTCGACCGCATCATTCGCTTTGCGCTAGAAAACCGGCTGCTCACGCTGGCCTTTGCCCTGGCGCTGCTTATCGGCGGCTTCACCACCCTGCGCGGCCTGCCCGTGGACGTGCTGCCCGACCTCGACCGGCCCCGCGTCACGGTCTTCCTCGAAGCCCAGGGCATGGCCCCGGAAGAAGTGGAGGCCCTCGTGACGCGCCCCGTGGAAGTGGCCCTGAACGGGGCCACCGCCGTGGAAGCCGTGCGCTCCAACTCGGCCATCGGCCTGGGCCTGGTGTTCGTGGAGTTCAGCTACGGCACCGATATTTTCACCGCCCGCCAAATCGTGGCCGAAAAGCTGCAAACCGTGAGCGGGCAGCTCCCGGCCGGCATTACGCCGGTGCTGGGGCCCATTTCGTCGGTGATGGGCCAGATTATGCTCATCGGCCTGAGCAACACCGGCCGGGGCCCCACTACGGCCGCCGACCTGCGCACCCTGGCCGACTACACCGTGCGCCAGCGCCTGCTCAGCATTCCGGGCGTGGCCCAGGTCATTCCCATCGGCGGCGACTCGCGCCAGTACCAGGTGCTGGTGAACCTGGCCCGCCTCAACGCTACCGGCCTGACCATCAACCAGCTGGAAGATGCCTTGCGCCGCTCCAACCTCAACACCACCGGCAACTTCTTCGACCGCAACGGCTCCGAGGTGCTCATCCGCAACCTGGGGCGGCTGCGCTCGGTGCAGGACATTGAGGACATCATCGTCGGCTACCGGGAGGGTTCGCCCGTCACGGTGCGGCAGGTGGCCGACGTGCGGTTCGGGGCCCGCTTCAAGCGCGGCGACGGCAGCGTGAACGGCCGGCCGGCCGTGATTCTGAGCGTGGAAAAGCAGCCGGGGGCCAGCACCCTCGACCTCACCAAAACCGTGGAAGCCGCCCTGGCCGACTTGCAGCCCGCGCTGCCGAAAGATGTCAGCTTCAATACCCGGCTGTTTCGCCAATCGGAGTTTATCGATAACTCGCTCACCAACGTGGAAGACGCGCTGCGCGACGGGGCCATCCTGGTGGTCATCGTGCTGTTCGCGTTTTTGCTGAACGTGCGCACCACGGTTATCTCGCTCACGGCCATTCCGTTGTCGCTGCTCGTGACGGCCCTCGTCTTCAAAGCGGCGGGCATCACCATCAACACCCTCACGCTGGGCGGGCTGGCCATCGCCATCGGCGAGCTGGTGGACGATGCCATCGTGGACGTGGAAAACGTGTTCCGGCGGCTGCGCGAAAACCGCGCCCTGCCCCAGCCCCGGCCGGCGCTGCAAGTCATTTACGCGGCCAGCTCGGAGGTGCGCAACTCCATCGTGTACGCCACCGTCATCGTGGTGCTGGTGTTCCTGCCGCTGTTTGCCTTGTCGGGCATCGAGGGCCGCATTTTCGCCCCGCTGGGCGTGGCCTACATCACCAGCATCGTGGCCTCGCTGGTGGTGTCGCTCACCGTTACGCCGGTGCTCTGCTATTATTTATTACCCAAAATGAAGATGAGTGCCGAGCAGGACAGCCGCCTGGTGCGCTGGCTCAAGGACCGGGACACGCGGCTGCTACACTTTGGCTTTGCGCACCCCCGGCTGATTCTGGGCCTTACCGGGCTGCTGTTCGTGGCCGCCGCCGCCACGGTGCCCTTCTTTGGCACCGAGTTTTTGCCGCCCTTCAACGAGGGCTCACTCACGGTCAACTTCGCTACCCCGGCCGGCACCTCGCTCACCGAGTCGAACCGCCTGGGCACCCTGGGTGAGCAGCAGTTGCTGACTGTGCCCGAAGTGGCCTTCACCGCCCGCCGCACCGGTCGCGCCGAGCTGGACGAGCACGCCGAAGCCGTGAACAATTCCGAAATCGAAGTGGCCTTCAAAACGCCGGAGGAATTGAAAAAAGCGGGCCTTCAACTCCGGCCCAAGGCCGCCGTGCTGGCCGACGTGCGCCAGCGGCTCAGCATCCTGCGCGGGGTGAACGTGAATATCGGCCAGCCCATTTCCCACCGCCTCGACCACCTGCTGAGCGGGGTGCGGGCCCAGGTGGCCATCAAGCTGTTCGGTAACGACTTGCTCGAACTGCGGCGCTACGCCAACGAGGTGCGCACCGCGGCGGCCACCGTGCCGGGCGTGGTCGATTTGCAGGTCGAAAAGCAGGTGCAAGTGCCGCAGCTGCTCATCCGCCCCCGCGAAGAAGCCCTGCGGGCCTACGGCATGGAGCGCGGCCGGGTAGTGCAGGACCTGGAAACGCTGTTTCAAGGCTCCGTGGTATCGAGCATCCTCGACGGCCAAAAGAGCTTCGACCTCATCGTGAAGCTACCCGAAAACCAGCGCCAGGACCTGGCCACCATCGGCAACACTCGCATCGAAACGCCCGGCGGGGGCTTCGTGCCAGTATCCGCGGTAGCGGATGTGAGCTACGAGCCGGGGCCCAACACCATCAACCACGAGAACACCCAGCGCCGCATCACCATCTCGCTGAACGTGGCCGGGCGCGACCTGGGCAGCACGGTGAAGGAAGTGCAGCAGCAGATTCAGCAGCGGGTCAAGCTGCCCACGGGCTACTACCTCACCTACGGCGGGCAGTTCCAGAGCCAGCAGGAAGCCAGCAGTAAGATTCTCTGGCTGAGCCTCTTCTCCTTTATCGGCATCTTCCTGGTGCTCTACTCGCACTTCAAATCGGGGCTGCTGGTGGCCCAAATCATGCTCAACATTCCGCTGGCGCTCATCGGGTCGGTGGCGGCGGTGCTGCTCACGGGCGGCACGCTCAGCATCGCCTCGCTGGTGGGCTTCATCACCCTCACCGGCATCGCCTCGCGCAACGGCATCATGATGATTTCGCACTACCTCC
This sequence comes from Hymenobacter psoromatis, assembly GCA_001596155.1. Lineage (NCBI taxonomy): Bacteria > Pseudomonadati > Bacteroidota > Cytophagia > Cytophagales > Hymenobacteraceae > Hymenobacter > Hymenobacter psoromatis. The sequence goes on from CP014771.1 coordinate 4,991,880, forward strand.
ACCTGCTGGAAAAAGAAGGGGAAGCGTTTTCTGACCACCTCATCGTGCGCGGCTCGCTGGAGCGCCTGGTGCCGGTGCTGATGACGGCCCTGGTGGCGGCCCTGGCCCTGGTGCCCCTCACCCTCGATGCCAGCGCGGCGGGCAAGGAAATCCTCTACCCGGTGGCCGTCGTCATCCTGGGCGGGCTGTTGTCCAGCACGTTGCTCGACATCGTGGTCACGCCCGTCGTGTTCCGCCTGCTGGGCCGGCGGGCCCTGGCGCAGTACCGCGCCAACCACACCGGCCCGCACCTGGGGCCCCTGGCCGACCCTGTGGACGCGCCGCCCTTTGCCCCGCCCGCCGACCAAAGCACCCTCGCGCCCGCCTGATACTCCCCGCAACGCCGCCAGCCAGCCGGCCGCTCACCGCTGCGGCTCTCCACACCTAACGACCTGACCAATGGCCTCCACCGTCTTCTACATCCGGCACATGGTCTGCGCGAAGTGCATCCTGGTAGTGCGCGAGCACCTGTTGGCCCTGGGCTTAACGCCGTTGCGCGTGGAGCTGGGCGAAGTGGAGGTACGAACCGCCGCCGCCGCCATCGACTGGCCCCGGCTGCGGCAGAGCCTGGCGGCTGAGGGCTTTGAAATCCTGGACCACCTTTCGCCCCCGCAGCGCCTGGTGGCTCACATCAAAGCCTTCGTTGCCGACCTGCTCCGCACCAACCCCGCCGCGTTGCGCAGCGGCCATTTCTCCAAGCGGCTCAGCCAGCAGCTCAGCCGCCGGTTCACCTACCTCAGCGATGTTTTTTCGGCCGCCGAGGGCTACAGCCTGGAGCAATACGTTATTCGGCAGCGCATCGGGGCGGCCCGGCACCTGCTGGCCACCAGCACCCTGCCGGTGGGCCGCATCGCCCGCGCCCTGGGCTTCAGCAGCCTGGGCCACCTGTCGCGGCAATTTCAGCGCGAAATGGGTATTTCGCCCAGCGGCTACCGGCGCGGGGGTTGCGGGTCGCCGGCCCTTTCACTCGACAACCAGTACCAGGCGAGCGGATATTCTGGCATTGCCAACGCCGCAGACTGACTCTGTAGACTGCCAGCTCTTTTCCCGTGCCTGCCGGGACCAACTTACTGATAATGATTTTCTAAAAGGCTCACAAATTATGCAGCAGTTGCCTGCGAATCGTGTAAAACTGCTGGGTAGTCGGCGCGTAAACAAGTTCGTCATTCTTCTTCCCTAACCTTGAATTTTATGCCCGCCCAAAATCAATCCCTACTTGATGCCCTCAACGCCTGCGTGGCTTCGTGTGAGAACTGCGCCACCGCCGGCCTGCGCGGCGACGATATCCAGATGATGGCCCGCTGCATTGAACTCGACCGCGACTGCGCCGACTTCTGTGCCCTCACTGCCCGCTTCGTGGCCCGTGGCTCCGAGCACGCCCAGCATTTGCTAGACGAATGCGCCGAAATCTGCAAAGCCTGCGGCGATGAGTGCGAGAAGCACGCCGCCCATATGGAGCACTGCCGGGAGTGCGCCGAGGCGTGCCGTCGCTGCGAGCAAGCCTGCCGTCAAGGCATGAGCGTGGCCGCTTAACGCGGTGAATAAAAGAAACGCCTGAGAAGCTGTCCGAGTTAACCCAAATGAGCAATTATCGGAGTGGAAACGCAGTATTTTGTGTTTCTACCCCGACAACTGTTTGTTCGGTGGCGGCCCAGTTGGACAAAAAAGACTTCGGGGCTTGCCCCAAAATAGGTTCCTGCGCAGCCGAGTACCCGGCGGGCATCCCGCCAGAGAATGTGAACAGCTACGGGATTTCCAGCGAGACGATGAGTACGGAGATGATGAAAGCCCCGCAAGAGAATGCTAATTTCTACGCCTCGTCCGAGGAAACGGCGGCCCCGGTCGAAAAGTCGAACGATGCCACGCCACAGCGCCCGGCCGGCACCCGCCCGCTCAATGCGCCCCTGCTCGTGTTCGACCTAGCCCAGGCCCAAGCGCAAATCAAGCAGGAGCCGGCCTGGCACCATAGCGACCGGAACGCCCTGACCTTGCTCCAGGCCGACGGGCTACGCCTGGTGCTGATAGCCCTGCACGAAGGCGCGGAGATGAAAACGCACACCGCCCCCGGCATTATCAGCGTGCAGGTACTGGAAGGCCACCTCGGCTTCCAGGCGGAGGGGCAGACGGTGGAGCTGAAACCCGGCCAGTTGCTAACGCTGCAAACCGGCGTTCTGCACAGCGTGGTGGCCCGGCAGGAATCGGTGTTTCTGCTCACTATGGCCAACCCCGCCGCTCGGCAGTAGGCGGTGTAGTCAAAGGCTCGTGCGTGCATCCGAAACAGCTTCAGTACGAAAATCCTTCGCGCAATAGCTAGCTGCCAAGTGCGACTTTTGGACCACGCTTTTAACCAAGGCCATTCTTCTGTCGGGTGCTTTCCTGGCGAAGCCGCTCCGTCAGGGTAGGCAGGTCCGTCGTCAACCACGGCGCTTTCAGCGGGGCGCTGGGTGCGCCGTGGTTGCTGGCGGACCTGGGGTACGCACGCAATTTCGGTGAAAGTGAGAAAAATACGCTGGCCTGCGAGGGCTTCCGCAAAAATTGACGGGGAAGCCAGCCCGGAAGACCGCTAAAACCGCACCCTCAGGCCGCCGCCGCCGCCAAAGCGGTTATCGTAGCTACCCATCAGCGAGAAGTTGCGGGAGAGCCTATACTCCAGCCCGCTGTTCCAGACTACTTGCTTAGCGAAGCTGCGGTTGTTTTCCAGCTTGTTTACCCACCCAAAGTCAGCTTGGTACTCATAATAGCCGAACGCCAGCAGTCGGGGGAAAATCATAATCTCGCGGCCCAGGCTGATGCGGGGGCGCAGCTTGCTGTCGATGCGGGCATCGAGGCTGAACAGGTAGGGCGTCAGGAAACGCAGGCCGACTACGGCCGTCGTGGTGGTTTTAGTCACCACCTTGCCGGTCGCCTGGTCTGTGACGGGGTTCATCATTCGTTGCCGGAAGTTCTCCACGTTTACGCCCCCGAACACGCGCAGGTAGTCGTAGAGGTAACGCTCGTAGGTGGCCTCCGTTTCCATGTTGCGGTTCCAGCCGTTCTCCACGCTCAGGTTAAACTGGTTGCGGATGTTGGACGACACCAGGTTCAGCGTGCCCATGTGCGAGGCGGCGTCGAGTATGCCCCAGGTGTAGTACTTATCGGTTTCATGTATTAGTTTGCTCACCGGCGAGCCCTTCAGGCGCGGGTCGCGGGGCGTATCGTAGCTCACGATGCGGCCCATCCCGCTGGCGAGGTGGTAGAGGACGTGGCAGTGCAGAAACCAGTCACCCGACTCATCGCCCAGCACCTCAATCGTGACCTGCTTCATGGGCGGCACGTTCACGACGTTCTTCAGGGGCGAGTACGCGCCGTTTTCGTTGATGACGCGGAAAAAGTGCCCGTGCAGGTGCATGGGGTGGTGCATCATCGTCAGGTTGTTGTAAGTAATGCGCGTAACCTGGTTGCGCCGAATCTGGATTTTATCGGCCGATTTCAGGGGCACCCCGTTCATGCTCCAGACGTAGCGCTGCATGTTGCCGGTGAGGTTGAGCAGCACGTTATGCACGGGTAGGCTGTCAGCGTAGGCCGTCCGCTTCAGCGCGCGCAGGTATTCGTAGTTGTACTCCGAAAACATGTCCATGCCACCCATGCCTCCCTTTTTCTGACCGCCACTCGTGTCCATACCGGCCATCTTCTTGTTGCCGCTCATGTCCATGCCGGCCATCGGCTTATCAGCCGTCATCCCGCTGCCGCTCATCGACCTATCGTGCCCGGCGTGGGCCGTGTCGGCGGGCATTTTCATGCCATCCGTCTTCATGCCGGCCATAGCTGGCTTAGCTGAAGTAGGCTGGTCGCCCATCTTCATGCCAGCCATCTTCTTGTTGCCGCTCATGTCCATGCCAGCCATCTTCTTGTCGCCGCTCATGTCCATACCGCCCATGTCCCCTTTTTGACCCTTTTTGCCCATCTGCATCCCCCAGTTGGCTTTCATCTGCTGAGGGTCAACGTGATTGGGCCGGAACTTGAGGGCCGGCGCGCCCATGCGCATGTGCATTTTGGCCATCTGCTGCATGAGCGCGATTTTGTCGGGCCGGGGCAGCACGGGGGCGGCTACTACCGGCCCCGCGCCCAGGTAGGTCACGGTGGTGCCAGAGCCATCCTGCGCCATCGCCCGCAGCTCCAGCTTGCCGGTGGGTGGAATCGTGACCAGGAAATCGTACGTCTCCGCCACCGCGATGTAGGTCTTGTTGTGCGGCACCGGCACCACGTCCTGCCCGTCGGCCGCCACCAGCAGCGGGTCGGGTCCGCCGAAAGTCATCCAGAAATTCGTCGAGGCCGAACCGTTGACGATGCGCAGGCGCACCCGCTCGCCGGGCTTCAGCTCGGGATACTGCTGTTCCGGCTGGCCATTGACCAGGAAGGCGTTGTAGTACACGTCGGCGATGCCGAAGCCGTTCATGCGCTGCTTCCAGAAGTTGAGCTGCGCCCCGAAGGCTCCTTGGGCAATTACGCGGTTGAGCGGCGTGGCCGTGCCCTTGGCAATGTTGTACCAGTCGGTGCCCCGCTTGAGGTAGCGCAGCACGTCTTTGGGCTGCTGATTGGTCCAGTCCGAGAATACCACTACCAATTCCTTGTCATACTTCAGGCGCTCCTGCTTGGCCTCAATGACGATAGCCCCAAATTCCCCGCTCTGCTCCTGGAGCATCGTGTGCGAGTGGTACCAGTAAGTGCCGGCCTGATTGAGGGGAAACTGGTATTTCTGGGTATGGCCCGGCTCAATGGGCGGCGTGTTGAGGTAGGGTACGCCGTCGTAGAAGTTGGGCACCAGCAGGCCATGCCAATGCACCGATGTCGCTACGGACATCTCGTTCTTGACGTAGATAACGGCGTAGTCACCTTCCGTGAAGTGCAACGTAGGACCGGGAACGCTACCGTTGACGGTCATACCCAGCACGGATTTGCCCGCCTTGTTCACCAGCTCTTCCCGCATGGTCAGGCGGTACACGGTCGTATCGGTTTGGGCCCCGGCCGGCCGGACCAGGAGTAACAGGCCGATTACAGCCAGGATTTTACTAAAAGTAGCAGTCATCACGAAAATTATTTAATGGACTAAAAGGCCCACCAGCTACCGGAAATAACCGGCGCTGACCTATAAAACGGAGTGGGTTTCTGTTACTCTCCCTGGGAGAGTACGGTTTGGCACAATTACGCGGCCGACTTGCATAATTTGCGGAGGATAGGTTAACTACCAGTCCACCGCTAGTGCCTTCTTCCCAGCTGCTTAACCCGGATTGCGGAGCAGGGAGAAGGCTAAAAAAGCTGTTTTGGAGAAAAAGAGCTACGCCCTTTCAGGTGCTTCGTCATGGGACAACCTTCTTCGTCGCCGCTTGCTATCAAGTATGCGCTCAACGACATCCGCGTTACCTTGAAAGGAAGCAGGGTTTTAGCATTCGCCCCCTGCCAGCTGCTCACGCTGTAACAGAACAGACTGTAGCAACGCAAGAGTTTCACCGAAAATATTTTGTACTATTACGAGGCAATCCGGCTCAGAAGAAGAGCTGCGCCGCCAGCGTGAGCCCCAGCGTGACCAGCAGGCAGGCCACAACGACCGTGCGGATTTCCCAGGTGGGTGCGGGCGGCGCTGGGGGGCCGGGAGCGGCGGCGAAGTACATGGCCACGATAATCCGGCTGTACACGGCCAGCGCGATGGCGCTGTTGAGCACGGCGACCACGGCCAGCCAGGTGTAGCCGGCCGCCATCGCGGACTCAAACAGCAGCAGCTTGCCCGTGAAGCCGGCCAGGGGCGGAATGCCGACCAGCGAAAACAGGAAGACCGTCATGGCCAGGCCCGTGAAGATGCGCGTGGTGCCGAGGCGCTTGAAATCGGCGAGCGTGCGGCCGGTGTGCAGCACGATGGCAAACGCGCCCGTGTTCATGGCGGCGTAGGCGGCGGCGAACACCACCAGGGCCGGCAGGGCCAGCGCCCCGCGCACCCCCACCAGGGGCAGCAGAAAAAACCCAGCCTGCGCCACCGTAGAGTAGGCCAGCAGCCGCACCAGGTTGGTTTGCAACAGGGCCAGCACGTTGCCGAAGGTCATCGACGCGACGGCCAGCAGGGCCAGCACCAGCGGCCAGTCCACCGCGGTGGCGGGCAGCGACCGGCACACCTGCGCCAGCCCGAAAAAGGCCCCAATCTTGGGCACCACCGACAGGTAGGCGGCCACCGATACCGGGGCCCCCTCCAGCGTGTCGGGCGTCCAGAAGTGGAAGGGAAATACCGACGCCGCGTACCCCAGGCCGGTGAGCAGGGCTACGAAGCCGAACGCCAGCAGCGGCGCGGGCAGGTTGGGCTGGCTCAGCGCACTCAGCAGGGTGCTGCCCGTGAGGCCCACCCAGTAGCTCAGCCCAAACACCAGGACGGCCGTCGTGACGGTGCCGTAGATGAAGTACTTCAGCGCGCCCTCGGTGCCGGCCTCGGTTTTGGCGTAGGCCGCCAGGGCAAAGCCGCTCAGGCTGGTCATGAGCAGGCCCAGCACGAGCAGCATCACGTCGCCGCTGCCGGCCAGCACCAGCGCCCCCAGCGTGCCGAAGCAGAGCAGGCTGTAAACGGTGCCTTCGCGCGGGGTGCCGCGCAGCTCCTGCCGGGCCAGCAGGCCGCACAGTACCGCCGTTGGGCACAAAATCAGCACGCTCCAGTGGTTGAGCAGCCCGACCCGGAACGTGCCCGAAAACGCCGTGGCCTGCACCGCCAGCCGGCCGGCGCTCACCACCGTGGCCGCCCCCAGGCCCACGGCCACGGTGGCCAGGCCCGCCCGTCGCCAGCGCAGCATCTCGGCTACCAGGGCCAGCATGGCCGTCAGCAGCACGATAAGCTGCGGCAGCACCAGGCGCAGGTCCTGGGCCATGCTCCCGCCGCTATTCATGGCCCAGCACCTGTTGCGTGGCGTGAATGACCCGCAGCAACGCCTCGGGGTAGAGGCCTAGCCCCACAATCAGGACGATGAGCGGAACGATGGCCCACAGCTCGCGGCCGGACAAGTCGGCCGGGGGGAGGGCGGTGGCGGGGGCCTCCCCCAGAAATACCCGCTGGATGGCGCGCAGGTAGAGGGCCGTGGTAAGCAGCAGCCCCAGCAGCAGCAGCGCCGTCATCACGGGCGCTACCTCGTAGCCTCCCAGGAAAATCTGGAACTCGGCGGGGAAGTGCGCCAAAGCCGGCAGGCCCAGCGAGGCGAAGGCCGCCAGGATAAACAGGCCGCTCAGCAGCGGGTAAACCTGCGCCAGCCCGCCGAGCTGGTCCATTTCGCGGGTGTTGGTCCGGTCCTGGATGGCCCCGATTAGCAGAAACAGGCAGCCGGTGACAATGCCGTGGCTGACCATTTGCAGCACGGCCCCGTCGAGCCCAAAGGCGCTGCCCGTGGTGGTGAGCGCCGCTGCCCCGACCCCGAACACCACGTAGCCCATGTGGTTGACGCTGGTGTAGGCCACCAGCCGCTTGATATCGGTTTGGCCCAGTGCGGCCAGCGCCCCGTAAATGGCCGAAAACAGGGCCAGGGCCATCACGTAGGGCGCAAACTGCCGGAAAGCGTCGGGGGTCATCTGCAAACTGAAGCGGATGAAGCCGTAGCCGCCCAGCTTCAGCATCACCCCCGCCAGAATGACGCTGCCCGCCGTTGGGGCCTCGGTGTGGGCCACCGGCAGCCAGGTGTGAAAGGGAAACAGGGGCGTTTTAATGGCGAAGGCCAGGAAAAAGGCCCAAAAGGTGAGCGCCGCCGCCGTGCCGGTCAGGGGCGGGTGGGCCAGCAGCATCCGCATATCGAAGGTGTGCGGAGCGGCATTGAGGTAGAGGGCCAGAAAAGCCAGCAGCAGGAATAGGCTGCCCACCAGGGTGTAGATGAAAAAGATGAGAGCGGCCTTTTTGCGGTTCTCGTGGCCCCAGCCGGCAATGATGAAGTACATGCCCACCAGCGTCAGCTCGAAAAAGACGTAGAACAGCAGCAGGTCCAGCGCCAGGAAAGCTCCCAGGCAGGCCGTTTCCAGCAGCAGCAGCAGGGCCACGAAGCTGCTGGGCTGTTCCGAAACCTTCGCCGAGTAAATCATGGCCACCAGAAACAGCACCGCCGTGAGCAGCACCAGCGGCAGGCTAATGCCATCGACGCCCACGCAGTAGGCGGCCCCCAGCGACGGAATCCAGCGCAGCTCCTCCACCTGGGCGAAGCCGCCAGGCACGCCGCGCACCCAGATGAGCGCGGTGGCCACCACCGTAAGGGCCGTGGTGCCGATGCCCAGCGCAAAAGCCAGTGCCCGGCGCTGGGTGCGAAGCAGCAGCAGCACCAGCGCCCCCAGCAGGGGCAGAAAAATACTGATGGAGAGTAGCGGAATATGCTGCATAAGTGCGAGTTAGAGAAGCGTAAAAAACAAAACGGCCCCCAGAACCAGCAGCCCGGCCACCGTCCACAGCAGCTCCTGGTGAATCAGCCCGGACTGGGTTCGCCGGCTAAGCTGCCCGGCTGCTTTCACCGCGGTGCCTACCTCGTCAACGGCCCCCGCGATGCCGGTTTCCGCCGCCTGGCGAATGCCGTCGGCCAGGTCCAGGGTGCGGCGGCCCGCCGCCTGGGCGGCACCGTTCAGGCCGGCATCGGCGGTGGTACCGACGCTGGCCAGGCCCAGCGCAGCCTGGCCTACCCCCAGCACGAGCTGGTGCAGGCGCAGGTCGAAGTCCCGGCACCAGGCCGCCAGGGCCAGCACCGGCCGCCCCACCACGGCCGGGAAGCCGCCGGCCAGGGGGTAGTTCTGCTGCGCGAACCGGAGCACGGGCTGCCGGAAATCAGCGGCGCGAAACAGGAAGAAGCCGACTCCCAGGCCCCCCGCCGCCGCCGCCAGCCCGCTGAATTGGGCCGTCGCATTTTCCGGCAGCGTCAGCCCCACGAAGCGCAGCGCCGGGGCCAGCAGCCCCCCGCCCACCACCACGCCGCCCACCAGCAGCGCCAGCCCCGCCCGCATAAACCAAATGCCGCGGACGGCGGCAGTCGGCGGGCGCTCGGGACCAGTCCAGAGCAGCCGGAGGGAGCGCCCCATGTAGAGGGCCGTGAGCGCCGCCCCCAGCACCGCCACGCCGAAGTACGGCCCCGGATGGCCGGACTGGTAGCCGGCCGTCAGCACCGCGTCCTTCGACCAATAGCCCACCAGCGGCGGCACCCCGGCCAGCGCCAGGCCAGCCAGCGCCCAGCCGCCAAACGCCCAGGGTGCCCACCGGCCGCTACCGCTGATGCGGGGAAAGGCCGTGTCGTCGTTTTGGTGCTGAAAGATGCCCGCACTCAGAAACAGGCTGCTTTTCATGAAGGCGTGCGCCAGCAGGTGCGCCACGGCCGCCGCCGGCGAACCGGCGGCCAGGGCCAGCAGCATAAACCCCAGTTGGCTCGACGTGGAGGCGGCCAGCAGCTGCTTGATGTCGTTGCTGACCAGGGCCGTCAGGCCGGTCAGCACGATGGTCAGCGCCCCCACGGCTCCCACAAACGGCAGGCTGGCCGGGGGCAGCAGCGGGTAGGCCCGGAGCAGGAGCACCACCCCGGCGGCCACCATCGTGGCCGAGTGCAGCAGCGCCGACACGGGCGTCGGGCCCGCCATCGCCCCCGACAGCCAGCTCTGGAACGGCACCTGCGCCGACTTGCCCATCACGGCCAGCAGCAGCGCCAGCGCCCCCACCAGCGAGAGCAGCCGGCCCGGCTGCGGCTCGATGAGGTTGGTGCCGGTTTGCAAAATGATGAGCACCACGCCCAGGTAAAGGCCCAGGTCGGTGCCGCGGGTGAGCAGAAAGGCTTTGAAGGCCCCCTGTCGGGCTTTTTCTTCCCAGTGCCAGGTCGCAATCAGCAGGTAGGACGCCAGCCCCATCAGTTCCCAGCCGGTGACAAACAGCAGCCAATCGGCGGCCAGCACCAGCAGCTGCATCGCGGCAATGAAGAGCATCATACTGCTCCAGAACCACACCTGGCCCCGCTCGCTGGCCATGTAGCCGCGGGCATACGTTAGAATCAGCAGCGCCACGACGGCCACCACCAGGGCCAGCACCGCCGTAAAGGGCGTGGCTTCCAGCCGAAACGGCAGGCCAGGCAGACCCGGCAGCGTGAGCCCGGCCGCCGTGTGCTGCCGCACCTGGTAGAGCAAGCCGCCCGCCCCGGCCAGCGAAGCCAGCCCGCCGGCCAGCCCCAGCGCCGCCGGAAACCGGCGCAGCGCCACCATCAGCAGGCCCGCCAGCAGGGGCGCAAGGAGAATCAGCGCTATCATACGCTTTCCTCCTTTAAGTCAGCGGCCTCTTCTACTTCCACCGAGCCCCGGCTGCGGAAGCGCTGGGTCGCCAGGGCAAAGCCTACCGCCGCTTCCAGCGCCATCACGGTCATCACCACCAGCACGAACATTTGCAGGGCGTAGGTGTGGGGGTGCAGCAGCCGCCAGAACGCCACCAGGTTCAGCATGGCCGCGGCCAGCATCAGCTCCACGCCCATCATTATCATGACCAGATTTGTCTGGCTGATGACGCCGTACAGGCCCAGGGCAAACAATACGGCGGCGATACTCAGGCAAATTAGGAGAGCCATACTCAGTCGGGTTGCGGGGGATAAACGAGGGCGGTAGCCGCGGCGGCTATCATGGCCACCAGGATGGTGGTGCCGGCAGTTTCAAAAATCATCATGGAGCGGGTCATCAGCTCGATGCCCAAATCGTGGTTCTGCTGGGTGGCGGCAGGCACCCGCGCGAGCGGCGCGGGCCAGTTGGTGCTTAGCAGCAGGGCCAGCACCAGGGCGGCCACCGCCGCGCTGAGGGCCGTGGCGGGCTTCTGCTGGTGGGTCATGTTCATGTTGCCCAGACCGCCGGGGTCCATCATGTACATCATCATGAAGAAGGCCATGATGCTCATCTCGGCCGCCATCATCATGATTTGCAGCACGCCCAGAAACTCGGCCTGCAACACCAGAAACATGGCCCCCAGCGCCACCATGCAGGCCAGCAGCGACATGGCCGAGCGCACCATCGAGTGGGTGCGGAACACCCGCCAGCCAAACCAGACGGCGGCCAGGCCAAACCCGGCCAGAAAAAACAGTTGCAACGGGTTCATAGCAGTAGTAAGCTAGAGCGGTTTCCAGGTTGGTGTACGGAGGCGGATGGGGCGGGCTGCCGGCTTTTCGCCGGCTGTCCGCTCGTCGGGCGCGCCGTTCGTTCTTTCAAAGAGCGGACAGCCGACTCAACCCCGACAGCCCGCACGTACATCAACCTGGAAACCGCTCTAAGTAGGTGATGAAAATTATTTTACGGCTTGGTAATTAGGTTCATAGCAGTAGTAAAATCCCGACCCACAGAATATTGAATAGCGCGGCCGGCGTGGCGTATTTCCAGCTCCATTCCAGCATAAGGTCGTACCGAACCCTCGAAACGTAGCGGCCGACTCCGAAAAAGGAGGCCGCGACCAGCAGCGTTTTCAGGAGCGTCCAGACTACGCCCGGCAGCCCGGGACCCTGCCAGCCGCCCAGGTAAAAGACAGTAATGGTAACGGCCAGGCTCATCACCAGGCTCAGGCGTCCCAGCCGGAGCAGCAGCCGCCGGGCACCCGTGAAGTCGGCCCAGGCCCCGCCGGCCAGCTCGCCGGCGGCCACGGGCAGGTCGAAGGGGGGTAGGAAGGCCAGGGCCAGCGCCGCCAGGTAGAACAGGCCGAAGCCGACCGGCTGGTAAACAATGTTCCACAAGCCGCGCTGGGAAAGCACAATCCGCACCGGCACCATCGACTCGGCCCGCATCACGGTGGCCGTCAGTGCCATCACCATCGGCATGGAGTAGGCCAGCAGCTGCCCCAGAAAGCGCCAGCCCCCTATCATGGCGTATGCGCCGTTGCTCGACCAGCCGCCCAGCACCAACGCCACCATCACGTAGGCAAACGCGGCGTTGACGAACAAAGCCCCCGTGGCCAGGCTTAGCAGCGGCGCGCTGGCCGACCAGGGCAGCACTGCGGCCGCCAGCGTGCCGGCGGCCAGCAGCAGCACGGGCGCGGTTTCGTAGAACACGGCATCCCGCTGGCGGGGCCTGATTTCCTCGCGCGCCAGTAGCTTCAGCGCCAGCCGCACCGGCCGGGCCCAGGCCAGTCGGCCGGCCACCGACCAGTATTCGAGCACGGCCAGCGCGTACACGCCGCCCGCGAAAAGCAGCACGACCAGCAGCGTAGTTGGAAGGGTAGCACTATTTTCCATCGGCGGCCGGGTCGTGAGTCAGCTCCCAGGGCGAGATGTCCAGGGAGGCAATGGTTTTCAGCGCGTCGCCCAGCTCCAGTTCCCGCACGCCGGCCCGCACCAGGGCCGCGTGCGGCACGGAGGGCGGGTGCAGCACCGCGCTGATTACCTGGCCCTCCTGCACTTGGATGGTCAGGGTGGCCGTGCCGCGGGGCGTCTCCACGGCGGCGCTGCCCTGCCCGGTGCCGGCCAGGTCGGTTAGTAGCGGGGCCGCTGCCGGGCCGGTCTGGTCGGCTTGGATGGCGCGGAGCAGTTGCTGGCTCTGCGTCAGTTCGTCGAGGCGGATGAGCAGCCGGCCCCAGGCATTGTTCTCATCAATTACCAGCGGCACAAAGCCCAGCGGCTGGTAGGCGGGGTCGGCCAGGCGGGCGTCGTGGGCCAGGCCCGCGGCCCTGGCTACCGGCCCCCGGCAGTGGTGCAGGAGCAGTTCGGGCAGCTCCCCGACCGGGCTCAGACTTTGCCGCAGCAGCGGCAGCTGCTTAACCCGCCGCACGAAGTCCGGTAGCTCATCCGGCGCGGCCGTTTCCTGCACTGGGCGGCCGTGCAGCAGCACCGCCGCCTGGTGTAGCCAAGGGTTGCCAATCATCAGGCCGAAGCCCGCCAGCCAGTTGAGGTGACTGGCGAGGCGGGTCTGTTCCAGTTGGCTCACCTGCCAGCGCTGCGCCGCTGCCGGAGCCGGCTGCCCTATGGCTTGGCTGAGGGCGCGGTGCGCCAGCACGCGGTAGGCCGCCGGGGCCAGCCGGTCGTGGCCCGCCAGCCACTCGGCAAACTGCGCCGCCGGCACGGGCAGCGGCGGGTAGTCGGGAGCTATCGTGCCGGGCACCAGCTGGGCCTTCGTCACCGTGTCGCCGTCCAGGTGCAGGCGCAGCTGCAAGCCACCGGGCAGGCCGGGGAAGAAGGGGCCGAACGCAACTTCCGTCGCTTCCATCGGCAACCCGTCGGCGCTGCGGGGCAGGTCCTTGGTCATGGCTACCATCGACATGAAGCCCATGTCCATACCGGCCATATCTCCACCGGCCATGTCCATACCGGGCATGTCGCCACCAGGCATATTCATACCAGGCATTTCCTTGCCGGCCATGTCCATACCGGCCATATCCTTGTCGGCCATATCCTTGTCGGCCATGTCCATACCGGGCATATCGCCTTGCTTCGTAGCCATCTTACCGCTCATGTCGGCCATGTCCATATCGTGCGCACCCATATCATGCGCGTCCATATCCATTTTTGGCTGATGGTCAGCCATATTCATATCGCCCCCCATCGTCTCTTCAGCTTTTTTACTGTTTCCCTCACCGCTCATATCCATGCCGGCCATGTGGTGGTGCCCTGCTGGGTGAGCCTGGTCGGCGGCCGGTGGGGCGGGCGTGGGGCTGGGCTGGTCGGGGGCATGGTGCGCGTGCTGCCCGGCTCCCGCCGCCGGGGTCTCCTGCGCGGCTGCCGGGGCCGGCATGGAGGGCTGGTCGTGCATAGCATGGTGCGCGTGCGCACCGTGTTCAGGATTGGCCGGCTCGGTGGGCTTCGATTCCACAGTAGGCGAAGGGTGGTTGTGGGCATGGTCGTCCGCCGGGGGCTTCTGCTCTTCGGCCTGCCGGATGAACGCCGGTTCGTAGGGCCGGGCATCGGGACGCCAGCCGTGCGCCGCTAGCTGCTGGCGGACGGCCGGGCCGAGCTGTTGCAGCCCGGCCTGGTGCAGCGGAATCACCACGTCGGGGGCGGGCAGCGGCGGGGCGGCTTCCAGGCCGGCGAACACCAGCAGGCGGGGCCGGGGCATCTGGGCGAAGAGCACGGCGGCCTGCTCGGCCAGCTTGGGGGGTAGCGGCCCCGTCACCAGCAGCACGTCGGCGGCGTTGGGGGCGGCGGCCGTTTCCAGGCCGGCCGCGCCCAGGTCCAGGCCCAGGGCGCGCGCCACGTCCGGCCCCGGCACCATCAGCACCCGCAGCACCGACGCGCCAGCGCCCAGCAGCCACTTCTTCAGCGGACTCAACAGGCCCAGCCGGGCACCAGACAGGAGCGCGTCTACCATGTTATTGCCGTTTCAGTCCGCCCTGGTTCCAGGTGTACACCAGGCCCAGGAATAAAATAAGCAGGAAAACGCCCATGTCCAGCAGGGCCGTGATACCCAACTCCTTGTACACGACCGCCCACGGATACATGAAGGCCATTTCCATGTCGAAGCACAGAAAGAGCAAGGCAAAGCCGTAGTAGTGAACGTGGTACCGCACCCAGGCGGGCGGCACGGCCAGCCGGCCGCTCTCGGCGGGCACGTCCTTGCCCGGCTCGGCTACCGGCTGGCCTAGCGAGGATTTAACCAGGTAGAGCAGCCCAGCAAAGGCTCCGGTGCAAGCCAGCATTCCCAGCAGCAACAGGTAGCGGGAGTCGTTTGCCATTGGGGTAGAGTCGTTTCGGGGGTATAATTCCGGGCTACGTTATCCCTGGTATACTGGAAACGGCCTCTACGGTTTACCCCGCCGGGCCGCTGCCCGCTGCCGCTGGCCAGATTAGCGCCCGTCCGGTGGTCTTGCTGCGCTCAGCGCGGCCGGTGGCCGGGCCGTATCAGCCGCGCCGCAGTTCGCTCGTGTCCAGCAGCTGCTTGTGCTCCTGGTACTGCTCAGGGGTGATTTGCCCCGCCGCGAGGCGCATCCGCAGCACATCGAGCGGGGTGCTGGGCCGGTGGCGCTGGCCGGGGATGCTGAATGGGGTGACAAAAATCCAGAACAGCAGGACAATCCACATGAACCACCAAACGAAGTTCATGCCCCAGAAATAATTACCATACATCATGGCTTTTGTGGTTGAGGGTGAAGAAAAAAGGAAAACGTGGC
Organism: Hymenobacter psoromatis; assembly: GCA_001596155.1. Classification (NCBI taxonomy): domain Bacteria; kingdom Pseudomonadati; phylum Bacteroidota; class Cytophagia; order Cytophagales; family Hymenobacteraceae; genus Hymenobacter; species Hymenobacter psoromatis. The sequence continues at coordinate 5,006,992 of CP014771.1, forward strand.
AAGCGGGAAAAATCGAGCTGGGGACCTAGCGGCCGGGCCGGAAGCGGACTGGCTCACCAGCCCAGCTTCTTGCGCTGCAAAGGTGCCCGCCGCCAGGGCCGCCCGCCCATGACGATTATCAGGCTGGTAGCTGATTGTCGTCATGGGCGGGCGGGCGGGCGGCGGGCACCTTTGCGGCCGGCTGGTTTCCTCCCCGTTGGTCCGCCACGTAACCGAAGCCCCGCCCCAACTATCTCCGCGCCGAAGATGCGGCGGGGTATTCCGCATCGGCAAGCACGGCGGTGCACGGAACCAACCAGTACTACACCTGGGGCATACTCGACGCCGCCTCGCACATGGGCACGCTGAACCTGGTGTCGTCCAACATCCGCAACCAGTTTAACCTGAGCGTGGAGAACGGCTGGAACCGCAACATGGAAACGGAGGCCACCTACGAGCGTTACCTCTACGACTACCTGCGCGTGTTCGGGGGCGTAAACGTGGAGAACTTCCGGCAGCGGCTGCCCGCCCCGCTTACCGAGCCGGGGGTAGCGGGCCGGATGATAACCAAAACCGATACCAAGGCCGTGGTCGGGGTCCGCTTCCTGACGCCCTACCTGTTCAGCCTCGATGCCCGCATCGATAATCAACTGCGGCCCCGCCTGAGCCTGGGCCGGACAATTATGCTGCTGCCGCGGCTGCTCGTGTCCGGCTACTATGAGTACCAGGCCGACTTCGGCTGGGTGAACACGCTGGAAGACAACCGTCGCTTTGAGAAAGAAGTCGTCTGGCATACGGGGGCCGAATACCTGCTCTCGCGCAACTTCTCGCTGATGGGCAGCTACGACAACCGCTTCGGCGGCAGCGGGGGCCTCAGCTACCGCTTTTAAGCCCGTAGTCGGCTGGGGCCGGCGCTCAAAACCGGCCGCAACCCAAGCTCTTCTGGCTGGCAACCTTCGTTTCCTTTTTCCTCACTTTTCTCCCTCAATTTCCCCTTCCCCATGAAAAATGTCCTGAAACTATTACCCGTGCTACTGCTCAGCGGCGCTTGCACCCTGGCCCAGGCCCAGACCACCCCCGCCACCAAACCCCTGAGTAGCAAGATGCACCACGGCCAGATGGCCAAGACCGGCTGCACCATGAAAGACGGCAAAATGATGACCATGACGGGCGGCAAGATGATGCCCATGACCCAAGACATGACCATGAGCGACGGCAGCGTCTGCAAAACCGATGGCACCTGCACTAGGAAAGACGGCACTACCATGACCATGAAGGATGGCCAGTGCATGATGATGAACGGCAAGATGACCACGATGGCGGAAATGCACAAAAGCGGTAAAATGAAGCCGGGCACCAAGATGGATAATATGAAAATGTAGCCCCCTAATCAGCCCAAAAAGGCCGTTCCGAAACCGGAACTGCTTTTTTCGTTTTGTCGCTCATCAGCCCCCGGCCTCGAAATCATGCAAGCCCCCGGCCTAATCCTGCACCCCCGCCCCGGCACCGGCCGCTAGCTTTGTCTGTTGTAATCCCGTAGCCCGACGTGCTCGGCTACCCCAGCTTTCCTCGCAATGCAAACCCTGAAATTCAAAACCAACATCAACTGCGGCGGCTGCATCAAAGCCGTAACGCCCACCCTCAACGGTGAAAAAGCCATCCAAACCTGGCAAGTAGACACCACCAACCCCGACAAAATTCTGACTGTGAACACCGACCTGAGCGCCGACCAGGTACGGACCCTGGTAGAAAATGCCGGCTTCAAGGCCCAGGCAGCATAGTAATCTCAAACCGCATCCGGTTTACAAAAAACGCCCGCAATGCGGGCGTTTTTTGTTTACAACAAGCCAATCAAGAACCAACTAATTACACGACTGCACCAGCGCCGTCACGCTAAGTGTAGCTGTGGCATCGGTTCGGATATTATCGTTGTTGACGCACACGTAAAGCCGGCGCGTGCCCGGCGCGAGCGTCAGGGGCCGGGTTTCGGTGGGCGTGTTTTGCTCTGCTCGATAACACGCGCCGGGCTTACTGATAGTGCCCTTCGTGTCCAGAAACTGCTGCACGGCCTCGGGGTCGGCGGTAATGTACCAGCGGCACTTCGTGTCTTTGGTCGGGGCCTCCCCGGTTCCTTGCTTGGTCAGCGTCGAAGCCGCCATTGTAAGCAGGGTCATCGTCCCGGTGGCGGGGTTGCTCAGCGCCCCCGCTAGCCCCAGCGCCGTGGACCACGATACTGCTGGCTGCCCCTCGTCGCGCACGTCCAGCTTATACACAATACCCACCGTACCCACCGGCACATCTATTTCAAATACTTTGCGGCTCAAATACATACAAGTCGAACAGTGAATATCGGCCTTGCTCAGCGGTAAAGCATCTTGCGTCGTGTAACGACACTTGATTTCGCGCCCGGCTTCGTTCCAGCTCTGGGAGCCGGCTTGCGCCTGCCCATTCACGTAGGTGCCGCGAAAGCTGAGCTGCCCGTTCTCGTGCCAACCTGTGCAGATGCCCACCAGCACGTCGGGGCTTTCGTGCAACAGCTTGCCTTCACCCTGCTTTTTCCAGGACGGATAAAAGTAGTCGCGCACCGTGCCCACGCTTTTCCCATCCGCCGTTCGGTGCGCAATCCGGGCGTAAGTTACTTCCTCCAGCGTCTCGGTACGCGCCCAGTCCCGGTCAAAATACACGGTGTCGGCCGGCGGCAGGGTCACGGCTGCGGGCCGGAGCCGCTGGGCAAATGTTGTCAGATTTATGAATACAAAGCCAACGAGAATCAGGTAGATTTTAGCCATGAAGCGCATTCCGAATTTTAACAGGGTAATTGAGGGTAAACTGAGTAGATGAACTGGAATTAGCGCGATGGTGGGAAGCAACAAAGCTTATACAGCCACTAAAACAGTCTCTTCCACCGGCGACAGCATCGCCTCATAATTTGCATTCAGCGCTGGGTAGAGCAGCAGGAGTGCCGCAATGCGCCGCGCAATGTGGGTGAATTCCATCATTTCGTGCAGGTGCAGCGAACGCCCCAGCACGTCGAAACTGCGGTAGCTGAGCCATTTTTTCAGCACCTGGTAGCCCCCCAACGTGTAGCCCCACACGCCCACCGGCAAATTGGCCCAATACACGTCTTCGTTCAGATGCACATCTACAACCTCAGTGCCCCATTCTGCCGCCCGGTATTCGCCCACCACGCGCGGCGCACTCAGCAGGCCCGGCCCCGGCATTACCTGCCCCGTATGCCCGGCACGGCCCCAGCGGGCTTTCACCTTGAAATGCCCCTCGTTTTCATCCAGATGCCGCCCAGCGTCTCGATGTCGGGCGACAGCCACCGCGGCTAACTCCGTTTCAAAGGGGGCCTGCGTCACTCCCTTCACCGGCTTAGCCACGTCGAGCAACGCCGCCAGCCGCCGGCCCAGCGCCGCGCTGCTGGCGAGCACCGCCGGGGCGGGCGGCAACGGCAGCCGCGGCCAATCCTGCTGCAAAGCGCCCGCGTTGTGTGCCCGGTAAGTCGGCGCGTGCATCACAGCCAGCGCGTGGTAAAACAACGTTTCCGGGGCTTCTTCAGTCTCGTACAGATATTTCCAAGCCAGCTTGGACAGGTTAAATACGGGCTCCGCGTCGGCTACTTGCGGTGTGCTGTATAAAGGGAAAAAGTTTGTCCCTCGCTCATTGACGTGCAGGCTACCGGCTACGGTTGTGTAATTGGATGGAGAATAAGCTTTGCGACTAGCCTGCATGGCTTCCAGCCACATGGTGCCATACGCTAAATTGCGCTGGTAGTCCGGGCGTTTTTCATCCAGCAGCTTCGTGTTTGGGTTCCAATACAGCCAGCGCAAATCAAAAGGCCGATAGAGATAAGGGATAATTTGGCCGGATTCATAGCCATGATTCAGCAGCGTTTGACGTGTTTGAACGGGGTCATAGCGGTTGCCGCGTTCCATCAGTCGAGGAGCTATTTTTACCAGTTCCTCATTTGATATTACAGGGTTAAAATACGCCCGTATTCGCGCCTCCAGCCGCTGTTTGTCCCCATCTACCAAAACTTCATCCCGGCTGGTCTTAATGCCGGTAAACGAAACCGGGAAAAGCTCTGGTAACGTCGGATTTTCTAAGTAGCCCGCTCGCACCTCACGGGGCAAAAACGTAAGCCCCAACTCGGGTATGGGCGTTATTTGCTGATAAGGCACCTCCGGCCGGCCCAAGCTGCTCAAATCATCGGCCGGTGCGGCCAGCAGCTCCAACTGCCTCAACTTATCCGACCCGCGAATGTCGCGGTACGCTATGGCCGCCGTCCCATCGGTGGGGCCGGTGCGTACCAGCGTGGCCACGGCCGTGCCCACCTGAATGCCTTCGCGGTTGGCCGGCGAGCTAAATACGCTTGGGTCGGGTTTGCCCTCAAACGTCTTGCCGGTGCGGTACTTGTCACCGTGCAGGTTGTCAATGTAAATCAGGTCAAACGCCGTCAAGAGCCGCTCCCGCAGGCCGGGGTGGCTCAGGCCATCCAGCCACGAATTGTTCGAGACGTAGCACACCAGCCCGCGCCCCGACCGTTCGGCAATCTGCCGCTCCGCAATTCGAAAGAACCGCACGTACAAATCGTTCAGTCCTTGTCCCTGCGGGGCCGTGGTGCGGGCCGGGTTGCGATAGGCATCCGCCAGCCGCCGCTCCTCGGATATGGCCAACCCCGAGAACCCGTCGTAGGGCGGGTTTCCCAAAATGACCATGATTTGCTCCTCGCGCTTCACGTGCCGCGCCTACTCCGCCTCTTGGGCCAGCGCTGGCAAAATAGCTAGCTGCTTTTCGTGTTCGGCCGGGTCCCAGCCCGTCAGCGCATTGGTCAGGTAGATGGCCGCTTTCTGGCCGTCCGCTAGCGGCGCGCCCGCCGCCCGCAAGGCCAGCCCCAGCTGCAAGTGCGCCACCACAAACGGCGCTGTCAGTATCTCGAAGCCAAACAAACGGCGGGTTGCCGCTTCCCGCAGCATGGCTCCGGCCAACTGCCCGTGCGTTTCCAGTAGCCGCCGCCCCACAAACCGCAGCACTTCCACCAGGTACGTCCCCGTTCCGCAACAGGGGTCCAACACAACTACCCGCTCATCAGCCAGCCCTTCTTCAATGCCTAGCTTCTCTTTCAGCATCCGGTCCACCTGCGCCACCATGTAGGCGGCCAACTCCGGCGGCGTGTACCACACGCCCATTTCCTTGCGCAGCTGCGGGTCGTAAGCTTCCAGGAACGGCTCGTAGAAATACTGAATGGCCGTAGTGTCAGCAAACCGATTGAAAAACCGTTCCCGGCGCACCCGGCGCAAGGTCCGGCCTGTGCGCGTCATCAAGTCCCGCATTTTCAGCCGGTCCACGCTCGACGAGGCCCCGATGTGCTCAAACAGCACTTGCAATACTGGGATTTGCAAGTAGTGCGCCGTGGTGCGCCAGTCGAATTCATCGGTGCGGTCAGGCTGTTCCCGGTGCCAGAGCACCCAAGCCGAGAACACCCCGTAAAACAGCGTCTGCACAATGGTAGCGTGCAGAAACCGCACGCCCTTTGGCCCGTCAAACCGCGCCCCCAGGCTTTGTTCCAGGGCCGTAACCAACGGGTCCAGCTCGTGCAGGTCCACGCCGCTGAGCCGGTCGCGGGCCTCGCGGGCGAAAGAGGCCAGCAGCCAGGCCAGTTCCCGCGGCTGGTCGAGCGGTGCCCCGTGCAACATGCACCGCGCCAAAAACTGCTCGGCCGCGTCGGCTTGCGCCGCCGGCAGCGCATCCGGGTGCGCGCACAAATTCCAAAAGCTGGCTTCGTCGGCGGCCAGCTCCAGCGTGTCCAATATGACAAGCTGGTCAAGCTCATTTCGACCCAGAAAGGCGAAGTGCCGCAGGTTGGTCACCAACACCTGCCCGTAGTGCTTCCAGTATTTGGACACCTGCTTGCCCTTCAGCAACGGTTCCAGCGACTCGCCCGGCCCCTTCACTTCGCCAGCCCCGCGCTCGGGCTGCTGCCCGTTCTGCCGCACCGGTCGTGGGGCGCGGCCCGTAGGCACCGCGAACAGCCCAAAGTCAGGACGTCCTGCCCCCAGGTCTTGCAGTTGGAACACCGAGCGTACGGGCTGCCGCAACGTTGCCCCCACCGCATTCAGCAGGTTCTCCAACGGCCCGTAAAAAGAGGTTTCCGACGTACCCCCGCCCGTCTGATGGATAAAGTATAAGTCGTGAAGATAGCGGGATAGTAGCGGTTTTGTCATACGTCATGTAGCTTACTGGAATTGCCAACGGTAGATGGGGCTGCAAACTACAAAACAGCAAGCATAGCCTCCACAGTCGGCCTTATGCCCCCTCCTACCTGTAAGCCTCAACAAGCACCCGCCACCAAAATAGGGCCAGCCCGCAGGCCGGATTTAGGATGCGCACCGACGGGAGGCACCGCATGTGGGGCAGTGAACAGCTGGTGCAGCGTGGCCTGCACGTTGGGCTGGTTCAACGCCGGCAGCAAGAAGCGGTAGGTGTCGGCATTAGGGTAGGGCACATAGAAGTTGCCTACCCCAGCAAAGTTGCTGCACAGGTCGAAGCAGTAGGCCACGTCCATGACGACCACGAAAGGCCGGCGCAACTCCGTACTTGGCAAGGCCCGCACGTAGCGAATGGCCTGTTCCTGGGCGGCCCGCATCATCTGCTCCCACTTGGCCGTGCCGCGCACAGGGTGGCCTTTGCGGCGCTTTTCGGCCGACTGGCCTAGCTCGGCTTTGGCCGCTTTGACAGCTTGGTCGGGCGTGTCGGTACCTTGCTTTGTTTCGAGCACGAAGCAGTTGCGCTTGTAGAGGTCAATGCGGCCGGTATTTTTTTGCCGGTCCCATCGTCAAACGCTACGGCCCGTTCCAGCACGTAGGCGTCCTGGGCAGGGTTGTCGGTGGTGGGGTCGGGCTGGGGCACGGCTTGGTGAGGAACAGGCCGTAATTAGCGCGTTCGGCTCTGCCGGATTGCTGCAAGCGGACTTCAAATTCAGAATAGGTCAAGGCGTAGTGGGCAAGCCACCAATTGGCTGAAGAGGCCAGTGGTGCGGCTTAGAGCCCGAGAATAGGATGCTGGGGGGCTCTTGCCTATTTGCCTTTTTTGAGTGCAGGCACCTACTGTCGGGGGCTGGGTGGCATCGACTGTCTGCCAGGCCACTCATGTGTAGGCTGCTGTTGCGTCTAACATGGCAAGCAGCTCGGCTGCATTGCGTTCATATAACTTGCGCGGGCCTTTGAACGGGGCCAGTAGGCTGGGGTCTGACGTGGACGCAGCAACAGGGCGGGGTATAGGGGGTCAGGATTGAAAAGCGATTAAACCCGTAATCCCTTATTAGCGGCCTGTTTCTATTGTTACTTTGGGCTATCTCAGGCCCTAATCGAATGTAACCAGCTTATTTAGAGGTGTAAATGGCCCCTTAATCTGTTAATTCAGGCTGCAAAACCTGTTTGTAAGGTCCAAATACGTGACAAAAAGCGCTGAAACTGCCTTTTATGCTATTCTTTTATTATCCTAGTTGGGAGAATACACCCTATAAAACGGGAGAATACACCCTAAGAATTCATTTTCAGCTTTTTTAACCCTTGGTTAGTGGGAGAATTCACCTTCGCTTTGCCGCTACACAATTCCTTATGCCTTACCTAAATGACTTGCGACGCGCCGTCACGGTCAATCTAAACCCTGACGATTACGAGCTGCTAGCAGACGATGCCTTAGAAGCGGGGTATGCTTCCGCTGGTACCTACGCAAAAGCCTTGGTGCTGCACCGTGGGGAAGCTCCGCCTCCCATCCGGGACCGTCGTAGCGCAGAGCAAATAGGCCGCTTAGAAGGGAAGGGACAATGGCTCTTGTCGCAATATGAGCAACTGACGGAACAGCTTATTGCGGCAGGCTTGGTGCCGCGCCCGGCCCATAGCAACTTAGACGAACCAATGCCCCGTAGCCGCGGCGCGCAAGAACGCGCCATTAAGGCGGCAGTCGTTGCTGTCAAGCATAAATACGTTGCCCGAGAAGCCAAGCTACAGACCGCTTTGGCCGCGCGAAAAGAGCTGGTGGCTACGCTGCGCCAGCAGTTAGCCGAAGCATCGGGCTAGTAAGGTTAGGTTGATTAAGAACCAGAGCAAGTGGGCAGCCGGTACGCTAAAGGCTCAGGTAAGATTTGGGGCAAGTTCCAAGTCGGATTAAGCTCTTTAAATAGGCTGGTTATAGCTCTAAAATCTTGCTCCCAAAAGTTCGATAATTCTACCTTTAGGCCCACGAAATACCCTTGTAAACTACTGATTTTCAGTAATTTACAAGGGTTATTTTGTTTCATGGGACATGTGGCGGGACAAAAGAACTCCTTTCCTCATCTTTTGAAGCTGATGTGTTCGAGGTAGCTATTATTTATTCTACTTTCAACCGTTGATAGCCGGCCTTCGCACTCCGGCCTATGTTCGTTTTGAAAAAGTAGTAGGTACTACCCAAGCCGTGTGGCACCAGGCAACTTTACCAGTTTATACTATCCTCGTCCACCCGTGGCCAAGCAAAAGAAAGAAACCGTCGAAGAGCCGCTCGAAAAGCAGCTTTGGAAAACCGCCGACAAGCTCCGCAAAAACATTGATGCTGCCGAGTACAAGCACGTTGTGCTGGGCCTCATCTTCCTCAAATACATTTCCGATTCCTTCGAGGAGCACTACGCCAAGCTGCTGGCCGGTGCGGGCGAGTACGCCGGGGCCGACCCCGAAGACAAAGACGAATACAAGGCCGAAAACGTGTTCTTCGTGCCGGAGTACGCCCGCTGGCAGTTCTTGCAAAACAACGCCAAGGGCAGCCAGGTTGCCGTGCGCGACCCTGAGGGCAAGGAAATCATCGTGGCCATTGGCGGGGCCGTGGACAATGCCATGGACTGGCTCGAAAAGGACAACCCGCCGCTGAAGGGCGTGCTGCCCAAGGTATTTGCCCGCCAAAACCTGTACCCCGCCAGCCTGGGCGAGCTGATTGACCTGGTGGGCAACATCGCCCTGGGCGATGCCAAGGCCCGCAGCGCCGACGTGCTGGGCCGCGTGTTTGAGTACTTCCTGGGCGAGTTTGCGCTGGCCGTGGGCAAGCAGGGCGGGCAGTTCTACACGCCGCGCAGCGTGGTGGAGCTGCTGGTGGCCATGCTGGAGCCCTACTAGGGCCGCGTGTTTGACCCCTGCTGCGGCTCGGGCGGTATGTTTGTGCACTCCGAGAAGTTCGTGACCGAGCACCAGGGGCGCGTAAACGACATTTCCATTTATGGGCAGGAGAGCAACCAAACCACCTGGCGGCTGGCCAAGATGAACCTGGCCATCCGGGGCATCGACAGCTCGCAGGTGAAGTGGAACACCGAGGGCTTGTTCTTGAACGACGCGCACCGCGACCTGAAGGCCGACTACATCATCGCCAACCCGCCCTTCAACGTGAGCGACTGGGGCGGCGAGCTGCTGCGCACCGATGGCCGCTGGCAGTACGGCACGCCCCCCACCGGCAACGCCAACCTCGGCTGGATGCAGCACTTCCTGCACCACCTGGCCCCCACGGGGCAGGCGGCCGTGGTGCTGGCCAAGGGCGCGCTCACCTCCAAAAGCTCGGGCGAGGGCGACATTCGCAAGGCCCTGGTGGAGGGCGGCGTGATTGACTGCATCGTGAACCTGCCGGCCAAGCTGTTTCTGAACACCCAGATTCCGGCGGGCCTGTGGTTTATGAACCGCAGCCGCCAGGGCGATGGCCGCTTCCGCGACCGGCGCGACGAGATTTTGTTCATCGACGCCCGCAACCTGGGCTTCCTAGTGAACCGCCGCACCCGCGAGCTGTCCGACGACGACATCCAGCGCATTGCCGACACCTACCACCAGTGGCGCAACCCCGGCGGCAGCTACGCCGACGTGAGGTGGTCGGGTAAAAATGGACACGGAGAAAGTAACTTTCCCTTGTCATGGAAGCAGAAAAATCAGTCGTCAAACGACCTAGAAATAAGTATGATGCCGCCTTCCGGGTCGAAGCGGTCCGCCGGGTAACCCAGGATGGCCAGGCAGCCACGCGGGTCGCGCAGGCGCTGGGCATGAGCGAGGCCCTGCTGGGACGCTGGGTGCGCGCCGCGCGGGCGCAGCACACCCGCCCGGCCGGCAGCGAGGCGTTGGAGCAGGAAAACAAGCAGTTAAGGGCGCAGCTGGCCCGCGCTCAAACGGAGCGTGATAGTTTAAAAAAAGCGCTGACGATAGCCCAAATGCTTGACGCGCATTTTCACAAAAGACGGGCCGATGAAACGCTTCGCTTTCCTTGCTTTACACGCTCACCGCTGGCCCGTGCGCCAGCAGTGCCAGCTACTAGGCGTCAGCCCCAGCGGGTACTATGCTTGGCGCAAGCGTGCGCCCACCCCGGCGGCCGAGCCCGCACCTGCCGCCTGGCAAGTAGCGGCTCAGCGTGTGTTCACCACCCATGCCGGCCGCTATGGCCAGCGCCGGCTACGGGCCCAGCTGCGCCGCGAAGGCCATGCGGCGGGTCGGCAGCGGCTACGCGGCTGGCTCAGCGTCAGCGACTTACGTGCGCTCTGCACCCGCCTCAGTACCCGGCCCCCGCGCACTACCCAGGCCGACCCGCAGGCTATTGTCGCTGCTAACAAGTTAGCCAACTGGCCCGCGGCCACCGCCCCTAACCAAATTTGGGTGGGCGACATCACCTACCTGGCCCTGGCCACGGGGCAGTGGGCCTACCTGGCCTGCTGGCGCGATGCCTTTTCCCGGCGCGTCGTCGGCTGGCACGTGAGCGAGTCCCTGCACACGGACTTGATTCTGACTGCTTTTAACCGGGCGGTGGCGGTCTGCCAGCCGCCACCCGGCCTGCTCGTGCACGCCGACCGGGGCAGCCAGTACACCAGCGACGCTTTTACTTCGCTGCTCACACGCACCCAGGCCATTGCCAGCCTGAGCCGGCCCGGCAATCCGTACGACAACGCTTTAGCTGAGAGCGGCTGGAGCACGCTGAAAACGGAACTGCTGCCACGCGGGGCCTGCTTTGACGACTTGGAAGAAGCCCGCCTCGAACTAGCCGAATATCTCGACCACTACTACAATACGCAGCGGCTGCACTCCGCCCTCGGCTACTGCACACCCCTCGAAATCAAACTCCACTAGCGCTTTAACCTACCTTAGCTCCGTGTCCACTGGCACCCGACCACCTCAGGAACTGAACTTGAGGATTTTGGGCATAGAGCTGGCGCAGCGAGGGCTTGTCGCAGTGGTCGTAGTGCGCGTGCGACACCAGGATATAGTTGAGCCCCGTCAGCTTCGTGGGGTCGAGCGGCAGCGCCGACAGGCGCTTGCCATACGGCAGCTTGCCCAACACCGGGTCAATGAGCAGCGTGATTCCGCTGAGCCGAATAAAGAAGGAGGCGTGGCCCAGCCACACGATAACGTCTTCGGTGCCGCGCAGGAAGGCCGCGGTTTGCCGAACGGGCAGCTGGTAGGGGTCCGCTCGCTTTTCCGCCCGCTGCGGGTTGCGCTCCAACAGCCATTTGGCTACCGCCAAGGGGCTCTGCACAAACGGAAACTCGTGGTTCATAAACCGGCCCCGCGCATCGACGGGCGTACCGGGCCAGCGCGAAGCCGGCAAAATAGTGGGCAGGTTGGGGTTGGAAACGAAGCGTGCGGGCATGGGAGATGGGGACGGGGCAGACTGCCCTACCGCCACGCCCAGCAGCCCAACCACTGCGGTAGCGGAGCCGGTGCGTAGAAACTGGCGACGGTGCATAACGATTAAAAGTAAGGGATGCGACCTGTTTGGACTGGCGCGGGCCGCGCCACTCGTTAGTCGGCTGCTTCGGGCGGACGGCCGAGGTTTTTGCGCACCCGGCTCAACGATTGCGAGGTAATGCCCAGGTAGGAAGCCAGCTGGACCAGGGGCACGCGGTTGGCCACATGCGGGTAGGCCGCCAGAAAGGAGCGGTACTTGGTGGCCGCGTCCTGGTGCCCGAGCGGGCTTACGCGGCTCACTTTTTCCAGCAGCGCCCGCGTAATGATATTGCGCTCCGTCTCGGGCCAGCCCACGATGGTGTGGCCCAGCGCCTGCCAGTCGCGGGCGGCGAAGACTAGTACCCGCGCCGGGGTCACGGCCTGCAAGTACTCGGTGGCGGGCAGCTGGTACTGGTAGCTGCTGAGGTCCACCATGAAGCGGTGTTCCTCCATAAAATACTTGGTGATTTCGGTGCCTTCCTTATCGAAGTAGCACACCCGAAAAATACCCTCCAGCACGAAGCCGACTTCGCGGGCCACCCGGCCAGCTTCCGAGAAATACGCGCCGGCTGGGTACTGCTGCTCCGTCGCTTTGCTGGCAATCAGGGCCAGCTGCTGGGGCGTGAAGTGGTTGAATTGCAGCAGAAACTCTTCTAATTCAGGGTAGGGCATCGCGGAGTAGAGGGGGTAGGGATGGTTGCGCTGCCGTCCGGCGGCTGCCCGGCCTTAGCGGCGCGGAGCCGCCGGGGCCGCCGGGGCCGGCTGCGCGGCCAGCAGCTTTTCGGTGCCGGCCCACAGCTCGGCCCACAGCTTGGGCTGGCGCGAAAGCTCGGAAGAAGGTACGGCCTGGCGGCCTTCAAAATACTTGCCCGTGACACCGGCCACCGCGGGGCTGGCGATGAGCCAGGCCAGATTGCGGCCGGAGGTAGCGGTGGAGTTCACGCCGGGGAAGAGGCGCAGCACGGGCATGACGTTTTTCCAGGCCCAGAGCGCCGCGCCCTTGTTGGCCCGGCCCAGCCCCGTGCCGGGCATCAGGCCGGGGTCGAAAGTGGTCACCGTAACGGCGGAGCCAGCAGCCCGCAGGCGGCGGTCCAACTCGTACATGTAGAGCAGCGTGCAGAGCTTGGAGGTGGAGTAGCGGAACTGATTGCCGGGGGCGCTGTCCGGCTTTAAGTCAGCGGGCACCTCGCCGTGGGCCAGGGGCGCGGCCCCCAGGTACTGGGCGGGCGGCATTCCGAACATCGCGGCCGTCCACAGGCGCGGCGCATCAAAGTGGGTGCCGCTGCCCACCAGGACGATACGGCTGGCCTGCTCCAGGGTGGGCAGCAACCGCTCGACGAGCACCACGTGCGCCAGGTAGTTCACCCCAAACGTCTGCTCGAAGCCGTCGGCGGTCCAGTGCTCGCCTTCGGCAAACTGAATGCCGGCGTTGCAGACCAGGGCCCGCAAAGGCGGCAGCGTGCCGGCCTGCAACCGGCTCAGCAAGTCGGCGGCGAAGTGGCGCACGTTGTTGAGCGCGTTCAGGTCGAGGGGTAGGATGGTGATGCGGCTCGGGGCCTTCAGGCTAGCCGCCGCCCGCTCGGCTACCTGCCGCGAGCGAGTGGCCCAAATGAGGTGCGCGTCGGGCGTGGTAGCCAGCAGGTAGCGGCTGGTGGCCAGGCCGAGGCCGGTGTGGCCGCCGGTAATGAGGATGGAGTGATTCACGGAGCGATACCATTAGTGTGGAGGCAAAGGTCCCCCAGCGGTAAAAGGCACCACTGAACATTTGGTAAGAAATGCCCGTGAGCTACGCCTTGGTGGAAAATTCAGTAACGCCTGATTAAGAAAAGCTTTACCAAAATCAAGTAGCTGGTGGCGAGACTTTTTACTTATACAATCCTGCCACTGGTAGCACCATCAATACCAATGCCTGGCCGATTAAGGCCAGGCATTGGTATTTTTTAGAACTGCCCCAATATATTCAAACTACGTGCTAAACAGCCTCTTGGGGTGACATGGCCCGTTTGATAAGCGCGAGGCGGTCTTCGGAAGAGCCTTCCAAGAGGACTGCCGAGGCTATTGCCGCTGCCTTCCTGGTGCGGGCAAACATGACTTCCTCGTAAGCACTCACTGCCTGGTCGGGGTCCGCCGCCGCCAGCGCACAGGCCAAATCAACGCCATCACGGATGGCCAGGTTGGCCCCCTCGCCGGCCGGGGGCATGACGTGGGCCGCATCCCCCAACAACGTGATGCCGGGCCGGTGGGACCACCGATACCCGATGGGCATGGTGTATATCGGCCACGGCCGAACCGCGTCTCCCGCCGCCGCAAACAGCTGCACCAACGAGTGGCCCCAGCCGGTGAATTCTTCCGTTAATTCCGCCTTCGTTCGGGGCTTAACCGTGGCATAGCCCGTCTTGGTCAGCCCGTCTTCGGGAACGAAGAGCGAGGCGTAGAGGCGCGCGTTGCCCGCGGCATTTCGCTGGCAGGAGATGAGCTTGTTTTCGCCAAACGCCATGTGGAGGCCGTTGCTGATGAAATGGGCTACTTCCGGGTGGTCCTGGTCCACGTTCCTTATCTCTAACTCAAAGAAAGTCAGCCCGCTGTAGTGGGGGCGCACGTCGGTAACGGCCGGGCGCACCTGCGACCGGGCACCGTCCGCTCCCACCACGAAATCAGCGTGTTCCGTCTGGCCATTGTGAAAAACAAGCTCGAATCCGCCACCTGCCGCTTCCCGCACCTGCGCCAGCTCATGGTCCCAGCGGAACCAGTCTGCCGGTATTGATTGCACGAGCAACTCGCGCAGTTGGCCCCGGTCAATCTCCGGTCGCTGGCCGTCGTTCATCTCGAAAGCCAGGTTGCCCTCGCGGTCAAACAAGCGCATTCCCTGGTCTTCAAAACGGGCGACTTCCTGAAACTTGTCAAATAATCCCAGCTGACGGATAGCAGACAGGCCACTATCCTCGTGCATATCCAGGGAGCCGCCCACGGAACGACCGTGGGCATCATCGTCCTGGTCAAAGACGGTTGCCACAAGACCCTGGACGTGCAGCATCCGCGCCAGCGCCACCCCGCCCAGTCCTGCGCCGATAACGGCTATCCGTTGGGGCTGCTTACCCCGTTGGGGGGTAGTTAAGTTGTCCATACAAAGTAAAATTGGTTTTTTGAGCGTGATGCCGCGGCTGTTCCGCTTGCGTCACGCAAAGGTCCGGGTGCTGGGCGAGGCGCAATTGTATAAATCGGTCGTCCCGGCATAATTGCCGGGGCGTGGCCCGCAGGTATTTCTTCAACTCCCGAATGCCGTGCGATTGGTCGTAGTAGCCCAGGGGCAGCAGGTCCGCCGGCCCCAGCCGCTGGGCCGCGGTATAAGCCCGCAGCATATTGCTGAACGTCTTGAGCGAGAGGCCAAATTGCCGGCGAAAATACCGATTAAGCTGGCGGGGTGCCCAGCCGGCCGCGACGGCCAACTGGGCCACCGGTTGCGTGCCGGCTTCCTGGTAAAGTTGCTGAAAAAGCTGTTGCTTGCGCGGGTCTGGGGGGTGCCCGGCCAGGTGCGCCGTGAAGCGGGCGATAAGGTGCGCGGCCAGGGCCGACAGCGTCGGAGCCGGTAGGGTGTGCAGGTCCCAAAAATCAGCGGGCAAGTCGAGTTGCCCGTTGAGCGGCAACGGACCCGGCAACAGGTAGTCGGCGGCCAGCAGCAGGAAGCTCACGCCCAGCCAGGTGGTATGGGGGGGCAACGACAGCGACAAGGGAGCGGTGCCCACCCCAAACAGCCTGGTTTGCAGGGATAAGTCAGGCGATAAGATGAGCACCAAGTCACACTTGCCGTCGGGCAGGACGGTAAACGCTACGGGCTCCGTCGTCGGGTTGTCCAACTGCCAAAACTCACTGATGAGGCTGGCTAGCTGCGCGCTGGGATTTATCCAGTTGTAAGTCATCGGGCTGGCGTATTTCAGGCAACGAAGCTGTTTAGGGAGCGTGGCCGCGCTCCCCAAACAGCTTCGCTGCCTGAAATGTCCGTTGGCTTAATCCAAATGGGGCTTCTAATTTTGGGTTCAGCGGCGTTTTCAAAAACACTTCAAGTGCTCGCTGCCAACGGCTTAGATTCACTAGGCGCTCAGAATTTGCTCCGCCACCCGCGCGTGCTGCTCGTTGGCGAGCTGCGCTTTGTCGCGGCTGGCTTGCATTTCCTGCGCTATTTGGTCGAGGCCGGCCCGCACGGCGTAGGTCCGCCCGGTCTCGAAAAACGCCAGCCAGTAGTGTAGCGCCCGCTGCCCGGAGGCGATGATGCCCAAATCCCGCGTGTCGTCGTCCTGGGCGAAGCTGCGCAGGCGCTGGTCCACCTCGTAGTGGGCTTGCATGATGTGGTTGACCGGCGCGGCCGCACCGCCTAATTCGGCCAGCGCCCGGTCGATGCGGGTGGCCCACTGCTGCGCGGTTTTGGTGCCCTGGTCGAGCACGGCCCGGAGCTGCGGGTTATGGGCATCGTGCCGGATGCCGGTGGCCGCGGCGGCGGCGATGTTGCTGCCGGTCTTCATCGCGGCCAGGCTAAACGTGAGGAGGGAGGTAAGCTGTTCAGTAGTCATTTTTGGAAGGGAAATAGGTGAACGGATGGCAAGCAAGCGGGCCAGCGGGCTGCTTCAGTGGAGGGCCAGCTAGTCAGCTTCACTTTCGCCAACCAGCACCATTTTGCCGTGGACTTTGGGCGCGGGTGCTGGCGGGCCGGTGGCCGTACCGGGGGCCGGGTGGTAGTGGGGGCTGCTGGCCCAGGCCTGCCCCGCCTGCGCCAGCGGATACGTGCGGGCAACATTAGTTTGGAGGATGCCCGCGTCCAGCTGCCGGGCCATGCGAGCCAGGTCTTCGGCCGAGGGCTTCATGCCGAACATCACGCCGTGGATGCCGTATCTGGCGGCTTCTTCCGCCGACGGCGGCTGGTTGACGGCCACCAGGTAGCCGCCGGGCTTGAGCACCCCGAAGGAGCGCTGCTGCACATCGCCGCCCACCAGGTCAAATACCACGTCCACGTCATGCACCACCGTTTCAAAGGGAGTCGCGCGGTAGTCCAGGACCTCATCGGCCCCCAGCGAGCGCACGAAATCCAGGTCCGACCCGGAGGCGGTGGCAATGACGCGCGCCCCCAGTTGGTGGGCAAACTGCACCGCGTAGGCCCCCACGGCCCCCGCGCCCCCGTGAATAAGCACGGTCTGGCCGGCCCGCAGCTGCCCGGCCCGCATCAGCCCCTGCCAGGCGGTGAGCGCCACCACGGGCACCGAGGCGGCTTCCGCAAACGAGCGCGAGGCCGGCTTGGGAGCCACGGCATCGGCCGGGGCTACGAGGTAATCGGCGTAGGCCCCGCCGGCGGAGTTGGTGCCGTAAACGGCGGTGCCGGGCGCGAGCGTCGTCACCCCCGCGCCCACGGCTTCCACCGTGCCGGCGAAGTCGAGGCCCGGAATCCAAGGGAAGGTCAGGGGCATGTGCTGCCGCATCACGCCCGAGGCGAGCACGATGTCAATGGGATTGACGGAGGCGGCGCGCACGCGCACCAACACCTCACCCGGCCCCGCCTGGGGGGTAGGGATTTCTTCGTACCGCAGGTCGTCGGCCGAGCCGTAATCGTGCAATTGGAGCGCTTTCATAAGGAAAAATGGAAAAGTTAAGGGGTTGGAAAAGGTCCGTCCGGGGCTGCTACCCCGCCGTAAGCTCGGGGGCGGCGGCTGGGGTCCGCGGCCAGCTAAGCCAGGTAGCCAGCAGCACCAGCGTTGTCATGCCCAGGTCAATGTAGAGTTGGGGCGGAAACTGGTCCATACTCTGGCCCGGCCCGAGCAGCTCCGGGTCGGTCCAGGCCGCGCCCGGAAAGAGGTTCGCGGCGGCCTGCGACCAGAACAGCGAGCCCGCGGAAAGGGCCGCCGCCAACACGTTCGTTTGCCGGTCGCCGGCCCGCCGCCAGGTGAAGAACAGGGAAGCCCCGGCCAGCAAAACCCCGACGGCCATCGTCTGCCCGTTGTGAAATTTGGCGTGCGGTGGCCAGCGCGGGTTATAGACGTGGGTAGCGTTGAAATCGGCCAGAAAGCCGCCCGTGCCCGTGATGAGCGCGTTCAGGGTAAACAGCCAGCGGCCAGCCGTGGGCTTGGTCATGGGGGGTAAGGGATAATGGGTGGAAGCCCACCGCCGCCGGCCCCAACCGTTGATAGCGCCCGGCGTAGCAGGCGCAACGGCGGCAAAGCCAGGGGGAAGCGGAATTGCTTGCACAAAATTACCGGCCCCTTCCTGACTAAAATACCCAAAAAGACCCCAAAAAATAGTCCTATCCCCGGTCCAGCTCACGCTGCGGCAGTTGCGCCTGGTAGGCTTTAGGATTGAGGCCGTGGTGCTTGGCAAACAAGCGCGTGAAGTGGCTCAGGTTAGTGAAGCCCAACTGGTAACCCACTTCCGACACCGAAAACCGCGCCAGGCTCCGCTTGGCCTCGGTCATGCGGGCGGCCTGGTAGTACTGAAAAATGCTGGCCCCAAAAACCTGGCGAAACAGGCTGCTCAGCTTCGCCTCATTCATCCCGACCGACCGGGCCAGCTGGGGTAGGGAGGGCGGCGTGGCGAGCGCGGCCAGCACCTGGTCGCGCACCTGGAACAGGGTCTCCACGTCGGCCGCGCGCAGGGAGTAGCCCGGCGTGGCGGCCCGCTGGGCCAGTTCCCGAAACAGGTAGTAAACCAGCTCCTGGACTTTGAGCCGGTAGAAAAAGCCGTCCCACGGCTGCGCGGGCCGGGGCGGGGCCAGTTCGAGCAGCACCCGCAATAAGTCGGGGGTGCCGAGGGTGTCATACGCCACCGGGGTGCGGGCCGCCAGCAACGTCCGCAGCCAGTCCGTCGCCGGCGTAAACCAGGTGGCCAGCAGGCTTTTGCTGATGGCCAGGTTCACCGTAAACAGCTCCGTGTGGGCCGGCAGGCGCGTGGTGATGCCCACGTCGTCGGAGGTGAGCAGCACGGCGGTCAGGTGCCAGGCCGCGCCGGCCGCGGCCGGCTTGCGAAGCTGGAAGCTCAGTAGCAGCACGTCGGTTTCGGCCTGGGCCGAGCCGGGCCGGAGCACCTGCTCGTGCAGGTAGCGCAGGTGCCGCAAGGCAATGACCAGGCCCGGCTCGGCGGCCACCAGCGTTACCTGGCCCGTGCCGAGCGTGGGGGGTAGGGCGTAGGTAGTGCTGGCCCCCGGCACGCCGCTGGCCAGCAACTCCGCCATGCGCTGAAAATCCGTCATTGCCCGTTCCGAAACGATGCTCATAGCCTGGGGCGAAAGGTAAAAATAGGACTGCTGGGTAGGCTCGTCCCCGGCGCAATGCGTTGTCGCCAATGCTGACACCGGGGCGCAAGATTCCATAATCTTAGCCTAAAAATTTGGGCTAACCAGTATAGCACCAACGTACCCGCCAAAAACGCGCGCCGCTACTGGAGTAACCAGGAGCGGCGCGCGTTTTTGGGCCAAGCTGACGGATAGGGAATGGCTCGCCTGCTTGCCCTATAAAACCATCCCCCCCGTCAGCTCCAGGCGCTGGCCGTTGAGCCAGCGGGCGGCATCGGTGCATAGAAAAGCCACCACGCCGCCGATGTCGTCGGGCTCGGCGACGCGGCCCAGCGCCGTGGCCTGGGCGATGTAGGCCCGGATTTCGGGGGTGTCGAGCATGGCCCCGCCCCCAAACACCGCGCCTGGGGCCACCACGTTGGCCGCAATGCCCCGGCTGCCCAATTCCAGGGCCAGGTAGCGCGTGAAAACCTCCACGGCCCCTTTCATGGTGGCGTAGGCCGACACGCCCGCGAAGGAGCTGCGCGTGGCCGCCGAGGAAATGTTGATAATGCGGCCACCATCGCGCAGCAAGGGCAGGGCCTGCTGCGTGAGGAAGTACACGCCCTTGAAGTGGACGTTGAGCATCTCATCAAACTGCGCCTCGGTCGTCTCGGCAAAGGGGGCGCTCAGGCTGTTGCCGGCGTTGTTGATAAGGAAGTCAAACCGGTCGGTGCCGAACGTATCGGCCAGCACCGCGGCAACCCGCGCGAAGAACGCGCCGAAGGTGCTGAGGTCGGCGACGTTCAGCGGCAGGGCCACGGCGCGGCGGCCCAGGGTTTCGAGGTCGGCGACGACGGCCGCGGCTTCGGCCTGCTGGCTGCGGTACGTCAGGATAACGTCGATGCCCTGCTGGGCCAGCTTCAGGGCCATGTCTTTGCCCAGGCCCCGGCTGCCGCCGGTGAGCAGGGCGATTTTGGAAGTACGCATAGAAAAGGGGGTTTGTCGGGTTGATGGAACACGACAAAGGTCCCTCGCCGGGCCGCTGGCGGCGTTGTGCCCGCCAATCAGCTTTTTGTAGAAATCAAACCGGCCCCGCGGCCAGGGTCCGAAAGGCACCGGGGCTCACGGCGGCGTAGCGGCGGAAAAAGTGCGAGAAGTGCGCCATATCCACGAAGCCCAGGCTGTCGGCAATCTCCCAGAGCGTCCAGTCGGAGTGGTGCAGCAGCCCTTTGGCCTCCTGCGCCAGCCGCCCGCCAATGAGGTCGGTAGTGGTGCGGCCGGTGCGCTCCTTGAGCACTTTGTTGAGGTGGTTGACGTGGACGGCCAGCCGGTTGGCAAAGTCCCTGGCCGTGCGCAGCGGTACGCGCTGCTGAGGCGTGGTAAGGGGAAACTGCCGCTCCAGCAGCTCCACGAAGCGCGCCGCGAGCCGGGCCGCGGCCGAGTGGGTGGAAAGCAGCGGGGTCGTGGGCTGCTGTTTTTGGCCCAGGTGCAGCAGTTCCAGCGCGTAAGCCCGCAGCAGGTCGTACTTATGGACGTAGTCGGAAGTCAGCTCCTCGTGCATCTGGGCAAACAGCGTAGTCGCCCGCGCTACCGCGGGGGGTAGGAGCTGGAACACGGGGTAGTCGCCGGCCCGGAACAGGGGCAGCTCGTCGGGGGTGCCGCCCCCGAGCACCGGCAGCAGAAACTCGGCCGTGAACAGGCAGACCTGCCCCCGCTGCGCCTCGGTGGGCCACCATTGAAACGGCACCTTGGGGGTCGAAAACACCAGGGCATCGGGCGCAATGGCAATAGTTTGGTGAGCGTACTCGGTATAGCTTCGGCTGCGCAACAGACTGATTTTATAGAAGTTGCGGCAGGCGTAGGAGGCGGCGGGCCGCCGCTGGGCCGGCTGCCACAGGTCGAGGTTGGCCAAATCAAACACGTTGAAGTGGCCCACCTCGCGCTGAATGCCTGCGGGGAGCAGCGTATTTAGGTCGAGGCCGGTGGCGGTAGTCAGTTCCTGGTAGCTGGCGCGCAGCGCGGTCGTCGTCATGGCAGCCGGTTACTTGGGAGAAGAAAAACGCGGGCAAGTTCGCTGTTAAAAACTATGCTTAGTACAGCATAGTTTTCCAGTTGCAAGCTTTTAGCCAACACCCCTGCTGCTGCCTACTGCGCGGAAACTGGCCGCGGAGCGGAGTCGTCAATAGCCAATCTGTCTGCCGTTGGCCTGCTACCCAACGGCGGCCTGCGCGTGGCGAACGCAGTGCTGCCGGGAGCTTCCTAGCCCACTGATACCGGCTTCCACCACATCGCCCGCCCGCAAAAACACCGGGGGCGACTGGTGGTAGCCCGTGCCCGTCGGGGTGCCCGTGGCAATGACATCGCCCGGCAGCAGGGTCATAAAGCGGCTGATGTAGGCCACCAGGTAGGGCACGCTGAACAGGAGGTGGCGCGTCGAGCCCTGCTGCATCAGGCGGCCGTTCACGCGCAGCCACAGGCCCAGGTTGGCGGGGTTGGGCACCTCATCGGGCGTTACCAGGTAGGGACCCAGCGGGGCAAACGAGTCGCAGCCCTTGCCCTTGTCCGCGCTGCCGCCCCGCTCCAGTTGGTAGGCCCGCTCGCTCAGGTCATCAAACAGCGCGTAGCCGGCAACGTAGGCCGGGGCTTCGGCCTCGGATACGTAGCGCGCCGTGCGCTTTATCACCACGGCCAGCTCCACTTCCCAATCCGTTTTGCGCGAGCCGGGCGGCAGCACGATGGGGTCGTGGGGGCCGCTCAGGGCGCTGGTAGCTTTCAAAAAAAGCGCCGGCTCGGTGGGCAGTGGCTGGCCGCTGGCCTGCGCGTGGGCGGCGTAGTTGAAGCCTACCCCCACTATCTTGGACGGGCGCGCCACGGGGCTGCCCAACCGGGTAGCCAGGGGCACCGGCTCCAGCTGCTGGAGCGGCCGGGCCAGGTACTCCCGGAGCCGCGCCAGGCCATCGCCCGCGAAAAAGGCTTCGTCGTAGGCTGCCGTCACGGGGGTAGCACTATAGAGCTGGTGTCCCAGGAGCACGCCGGGTTTCTCGTGGCCAACCGGCCCGTAGCTAATTAGCTTCATCCGGCAGGCCGTAGGTAAGCACTTGGTAAGCGGTTATTTAGGACTTGACTAATTGCTGCATCACGGCCGGCAAGGTATTCACGCCCCAGTGCTCGACGTACTTGCCGTGGCGCACGCGCACCATATCCAGCACGTCAATCGTCACGAACTTGCCCGTTGGGGCCAGGCCCAGCAGCGGGCCGGTGTGCGTGCCCGTAATGGCCTTGCGGGTAGTTACCAGGTCGCCCTCCGCTACTTGCTCGTAGATAATGACCTGCATATCGGACAAGGCGGGCCGCAGCACGTTTTGAAACGTGTTCCACATGCCGTTGGGGCCGTTGTCGGCTCCGGCCGGGGCCGCGTGATTGATGAACTGTTCAGCCATCAGCTCCTGAAAACTGGCGCGGTTGCCCTGTTCAATCACTTCCTGGTTGAAGCGTTGCACTACTGCCTTATTCTGTTCAAGCGCGGTGGTCATATGGTTAATTAAAAAAGATAAGGGGGGGTAGAAAAAGAAAAACCCAACCGCCATACAGGCTTTCTGCCCGGATTTTTTCGTGGCTGGCAGCATTTACGACGCAAATATACGTGAGACTTATAAGTTTACCTTACATTCACAAAAAGAAGAAATTCGCGCGCTCTTTCAGGCTAACCGGCACCGCAACGTAGTGTAATTACGACTGATTGTTAATTATTTACGAATACTTAGTTGTTTCCAACAGGCCCTACCCTCCCTCTCTGGCAGGGGGCTAGAAAGCCAGGAATTGGGTAGGGCACCCGGTGAATCAGGACAGCAGCAGGGGCGTATAAGCCTGCAAGCGTTGGAGCAGGGGCACGGCGGCGGCCAGGGTGTGCTGCTCCTCCGGCGAGAGGCAGGCGCTGATGGCGGCCGCCAGCCAGAGGTCGCGTTCCGTGCGGGCGCGCGCCACGAGTTCCTCGCCGGCCGCCGTGAGACGAATGTGCTGCTTGCGCTTATCCGTTGCGGAGGGCTGGCGCGTGAGGTAGCCCAGGGCGGCCAGGTGCTGCAACACCTGCGACATGGATTGCGGCGCAATGTTGGCCAGCGTGGCCAGCTCGGTGGGGAGCAGTAGCGGTTGCTGGTGCAACAGCGAAAGGGTCGTGGTTTCCGTCAGCGATAACTGCCCGGCGGCGCGCACCTGCCGCCGCAATCGTTTGAAGAGCAGCGAAACCTCGTTGCGCAGCGAGTAAGCCAGTTGTTGCACGTCCATGCGCCAAAAGTAAGCTAACCTGCTCAGGTTACTGAGTACCATCTCCGCGCTGGTGAGCCGGCTCAAGGAAGTCTCGCGGCTCGCTAGCGAGACTTCCGCAAAATCGGCCGTCATTACCACGCGCAGCGTAGCAGTGACGGTCGATTTTGCGGAAGTCCTATTCAGCGCCTTACCTCAATCCTCTATAAATACTAACGCGACCCCAGTAGTAGCTCGCAGGAGCGGGTTAGCTCGGTCAAAGAAAAGATGGCTTATTGGTCGAGGGAAGCCATTAGGTGGGCGGGGTAGCGCTCGCCGGGGGCCGCGCCAGGGGCTACCGGCACCCCGTGAGCCGACAGCAGGGTAAGCGCCTGGTCGTCGGCACTGGTTTCAAAGATTTCCCCTGTGGCCGGGTACTCGCGTACCGTGCGCTGCTGGGCATCTAGGTATACAATATAGGAAGTATTACGGCTTACGGCGGGCGGTACCGCTTACCATATCCTCCAAGCGAGTTTGAAACGCGGGGTCTTTCCGCAGTGCTCCACTAGCTGCACTAGCGTTCAGAGGGGACAGCTTGGTAAAGTACCTTTTGTCCTCGCGTGGAGGTTGTCTCCCGCCTCCACGGTGCGGAGGTACCCCGTATTCCACCACCCGCTGGCCGCCGTAAGTAGCTTCAGGCCACTGGCGCGGTAGCGCGGCTGCTTTAAGACTAGGTGGAGGGGGAACTCGCCCCCTCAAAGGGTGGAGTCGTCTGTAAACAGCTACCTACTGGCGCTGACTTCCTTGGGCATCTCAACCCCTGGGCCGTCTCCAAGCAGCCTGTTTGACTGGCTGCGGCGGTTCACCGCTGCCCGACCGAAACAAATTCGCCTTTTTCCCGAACGACTTGATTGCCCCATGCGGTAATCGCCTCTAAAACAGGGACGAACGTTTTGCCAAAATCGGTTAAGCCGTAAACGACTTTGATGGGTGGCTTCTCCCCGTAAACAGCTCTCGATACCAGACCGTCTTTTTCCAGCTGCTTTAACTGCAAGCTCAAGGTCATTTCGGTAATGGCGGGTATTTCTTTGCGAAGCTCGTGATATCTTTTTGCATCATCCTTTAAATGGTACAGAATGACGGCTTTCCATTTTCCCCCCACCAGGCCCATAGTCAGGCTGACCGTGCAAGGGTAAACCACCTCGTGGAGCTTCACATACTCACTGACACATTCTGTTTGCATTTTTCTTGGCCTATCCTTTTGGATAGTTATTGCAAATGTAATACGCTAAAAATACCTTTGCAACTCTAATTTTTAGAGTCCAAACTTCGCCGCCACTAGCCGGGGAGGAATGGAAGCAAATTTTAAAACAAGCGGAGGCCATGAAACAGGAAGATAAACCGCTCATCACCATCGTCGGGGTTTTGGGTAAGCAGGGCCGCAGTGCGGCACACACGCTGTTGGAGAGCGGGCAGTACCGCGTACGCGGCATTACGCGCCGGCTTGATTCGCCGGAGGCGCGGGCCTTGGCCGAGCAGGGCATTGAACTGGTAAGCGTCCCCCTCGCGCTGGGGCACGGCAAAGAGTTTGTAGAAGCATTCCGAGGCTCGCACGGCGTTTTCATGATGACGCCGGGTATTCTCTCGGTCCTGCCGGAAACCCACGAAACGGAGCTAGGCAAGCAGGTGGCGGACGCAGCGGTTGAAGCGGGGGTTAAACACATCATCTTCAGCGGCTTAGAAAACGTTGATACGCTCACCGGGGGGACGAAATTTGCGCCTCATTTCACGGACAAGGCTCGGGTTGAGGAGTATATCCGCACGCTTCCCGTTACCAGCTCGTTTATCTACCTGGCATTTTTCTACACCAACCTGCAGGAGTTTTATACGCCTCGCCTAGAGGGGGATACGCTCGTATTTCCCATTTATCTGCCGAAGGATTTCCGTGCGCCGTTTGTGGACCCGCTTACGGCCACGGGACCCGCTGTTTTAGAAATATTTTCAAATCCGGATAAATACGCCGGTAAGTCCTTGCCAGTCATTGGCGATATTATTTCACCTCAGGAAATGGTTGACGCTTTTGTCCGGGTCACCGGCAAGAAAGCGGTGTATAGTTCCGCCCTTACCCGGGCGGAGATGCAGCATCATTTTCCGGAAATGAGCGCCAACCAGCTTTTGGTGAGTGAGACTTTGGGGATGGCAGAGTACGCGGTTGAATACGGTTATTTTGGCAAAGACCGTGATTTACAATGGAGCCGCCAAATAAATCCGAATACCCTTGATTGGGAAGCGTTTCTGCGTAGTACCAACTGGCAAGGGGAGCAGGTCTCCTATTAACCATCCGCGTTGGCTCACGCCCTGGCTTTTGCCGAGGCGCGGGCCAACGCCGGCTGGGCTTCCCGCCCGCCCTGGTCGCAAAGGCCCTGCGCGCCCACGGCCATCCCGCTAACTAAGCGCTGTTGCCCTGCTCAGCACCCTGATTTGGGGGAGTGGGCAGGCCGTGTAAATCTGTACCAAACTTTTAACCAAGGCCGGCATCGCCGGCTATTTAGTGTACCACTCAACCTAAATCCAATGACTACCCTCTTCCTAACCTACCCCGGCGATGCCACCACGCGCTTCGACCGCGACTACTACGTCAATTCTCACCTGCCGCTGGTGCGGGCCACCTGGGGGCCGCACGGCCTGCAAACCGCCGCCGCTTTCTTCCCGCCCACTGACGGTGCGGGCACCATCTCGGTTTGCATCTGTGAGTTTGCGAGCGATGCCGCCCTCCAGGCCGCCCTCGCCGCGCCGCAAACAGCGAACATCATAGCTGACGTTCCGCATTTTACTGATGCTGCTCCGGCGCTAAGCCGGGCGGTGGCGCTCTAAGGACAGCACGGGGTTCTTCTTGCAAAAGCAGGACTTACGCAGGCGAGGCGCTGGCTTAGCCGCAACCGAAGGTCAGCGAAGCTAAAGCGGCGATATGTTGGTAGTAAATGCTTGATAGGCAGGCCAGCGCCGCAACCGAAGGTCAGCGAAGCTAAAGCGGCGGCACCTACGCCCGATGCCAAGTGCCGCCGCTTTAGCTTCGCTGACCTTCGGTTGCGGCGCTGTTTAGTTGACTAACTAGCAGACTACCAACATACCGCCGCTTTAGCTTCGCTGACCTTCGGTTGCGGCTACTCCGACTGCGTAAGCCCTAAAACAGTAATTTCTACTTCTTAAACAGTAATTTCTACTTCCGCCCATGACCCCAACCACGCAAAAAACCTGGCTCATTACCGGCGTTTCGTCCGGCCTGGGCCGTGCCCTGGCCGAAGCCGTCGTCGCCCACGGCGACTTCGTTATCGGCACCTTCCGCGACGCGGTACAGGCCGACCAGTTCACCAACCGCCACCAGCCCGACGCGCTGGGCGTGGTGCTCGATGTAACCGACGCGGCAGGAGCCGACAAGGTTTTCGCCCGCCTCACCCACGACTTTGGTCGGCTCGACGTGCTGGTGAACAACGCCGGCTACGGCCTGGCCGGGGCCGTGGAGGAAACGTCCGAAGCCGAAGCGCGCGCCATTTTCGAGGCCAACGTGTTCGGCCCCCTGCGGCTCACGCAGTTGGCGCTGCCGCTCATGCGGGCACAAGGCCGGGGCCATATCGTCCAGATTTCTTCGCACAACGGTTTCAAAGCATCCGGTGGCTTTGGGCTCTACAATGCCAGCAAGTTCGCCCTGGAAGGGTTTTCAGAGGCGTTGGCGCAGGAAGTCGGCCCGTTGGGCATTCGGCTCACCATTGTGCAGCCGGGGCCGTTCCGCACGGGTTTCGCCGGGGGCAGCTTCCGCTTAGCCGCTGCGCAATTGGCTGCCTACGACGGTACGGCCGGGGCCTTTCGCCAGCGGATAGGTGAGGTGAACGGCCAGCAGGAAGGCGACCCGGACAAAGCCGCGCAGGCCATTCTCGGGGTGGTGAACGGGGAGAATCCGCCCTTGCGCTTGCCGCTGGGGAAGGTGGCACTGCATACGATTCAAGCCAAGCTCGACAGCGTACAGGCCGACTTGAATGCCGGGCGCGAGGTAGCGGCCGGGGCAGTGTACTAAAGCCAGTTTCTGCTTTCGGTATAAGGGGTAGCGCAAGAGTAAGAACAGAAATTCCCGTTAAGGCTAGGTAATCGGATTTGGCAATTTGGAGGGTCTCGAAAAACGAGGGTTCAGAAGCCGCTTGCTTTAGGCACTACCCACCGGGAATTTTTACAATCAATTCGTTTTCAAGCCCCAAGCAGACCGCCCACTCCAACCCACACCCCTTTATGGCCAGCAGTGAGTCGTTGTTTCGTGCGCTCAGTCAGCACGAGAGCCTGCCCATTCGGCTGGTAGCGCCGGGCTTTGGTCACGTGTCGCCGGAAGCCGCCGCGCCCTATGCGGCGACGCACCGGCTGTCGTACTACTTCTTTTTTTTCCTGTGGGAGGGCGCGGCCGAATTCAAGGTGGACCTGGAAACCTTCGCGGTAGCGCCGCAGGAGCTAGTGTTCGCGCTGCCGCACCAGGTGCGGCAGGTACCAGCCGCCGCGCCCGGCAACGGGTACTACAAGCTGGGCTTGCAGCAGGCGTGCCTGGCCCGGCTGCCCCGGCACTACCCCTTTTTACTCAATCCGCTCCATCACCAGAAAATCCGGTTTTCCGCCCCGGCGGCGGCCCGGCTCCGCGCTATTTTTGAGCTGCTGACGGGGTTGCTGCGCACGCCGGATGCCAACCCGGAACTCATTTTGGTGCAACTCCATAGCCTGTTCACCGAAATTGACGTGGCGTATTTTGCGGCAGCGGAAAAGCCGGCGGATGAGCGGCTCACCAAGTACCTCCAGTTCAGCGTGTTTGTGGAGGACAACTTCACCGAGCACCCCACCATCGGGCACATTGCCGCCGAGCTGGCCCTGAGCCCCGACATCCTGTGCCAGCTCGTGAAACACTACGCGGGCCTGTCGCCGAAGGAGTTCATCACCAACCGCCTCATGCTGGAGGCGCGGCGGCGGTTACATTATGGGGAGTGGGTTTCCGTGAAGGAGCTGGCGTTTGAGCTGGGCTTCCACGACCCGGCCTATTTCTCGCGCCTCTTTAAAAAAACAACCGGCCAAACCGTCGCCGCCTTTGCGCGGGATTAGTCCTGAACTTCCCGGTTTTCGTCCTGCGATGCGGCTGGTAGCCCCCCGACCTTTGTGCGCACCATTAATCCAACGCACAAATGACCACCCAACCCGAAAAAATCCTACTGACCGGGGTAACCGGCCTGGTGGGAGCCCGCCTGCTCCCGCGTCTGCTCGCAGCCGGCCACGACTGCCGCGTGCTGGTGCGCCGCGCCCAGGATGCACCGGCCGGCGTGCCAGCCGTGGTGGGCGACTTGTTCAACCCGGCTTCGCTGGCCGAAGCGGTGCCGGGCGTAACCACCGTCATTCACCTGGCGGCGGTGTTCCGCACCCCCGACACGGACCTGATTTGGAAGAGCAACCTGGAGGGCACGCGCAACCTGCTGGCCGCCGTGCAGGCCCACGCGCCCACGGCCCGCTTCATCCTGGCGAGCACCTCCAACGTGTATAGTAACGACCAGGGGCACCCCGGCCGGGAAGAGGATGCCGTGGCACCGCTGCAAGCCTACCCGGCCAGCAAGGTGGCGGCGGAAAAAGAAGTGCGCGAAAGCGGCCTCAACTGGGTTGTGCTGCGGTTTCCTTTCGTGTACGGCGACGGCGATGGCCACCTGGAAGACTTGCCCAAGTACGCGGTAGCGGGCAAGTGGCACCCCGCTACGCGCATGAGTACCATCCACCACCGCGACATCGCCACGGGCATCTACCTGGCCCTGACCGGCAAGCTGGACGGCCGCATCGTGAACCTCGCCGACGAGGCCCCGACCACCATCTACGAGCTGGCGCAGCTGGTGGGCAAACCCCTGGACGCCTCGGCCGAGCCGCTGGCCAACCCGTGGTACCTGCTTAGCGATGCTTCCCTGGCGCGCAGCCTCGGCTTCGAGCCCGTCGTCCGGACGGTGTACCAGGCCGTGCAGGAGAATCTTATGTAAGGGGTAGCTCTAGATACTGTGATAAAAGGGTTGCCTATTGGGTAAAATTTCTGTAGTTTTAGCCTTCTAAAAGGAGAGCCTCCGGGTTCATCCTGTGTAGCCTCGGCCCGTTCACGTGGTCGGGGCTACTTCTTTTTCAGCCAGGTGTGCTGGGTGGTAGTGTGGGTCATAGGCGCAATCATTTTTCCAGAGCGAGTAACAGAGTACGAGCAGTTTACGCATGACGGCAATCACGCCAGGCTTGCCACTGGGCTGGCGCGCCCGCAAGCGAGCATAAAAGGCGATTTGTTGCGGGTTATAGCGTAAGCTGCTGACCGCCGGCAAATAAAGAGCCGTGCGCAAGCGTACATTGCCCCGGCGCGAAATGCGCGTGGCATGAGCGGAGAGCCCACTTTGGCGTTGCACCACGTCTAGGCCAGCGTAGGAGGCCAGTTGCCGCTCGTTCTCCACTAAGATAAAGCTATTGGTTTCGGCAACCACCACGATGGCTGTCGTAAGTCCGATGCCGGGAATACTGGTCAGTTGGCCTAGTTTGCGAGCCAGTTCGGGCTCTGCTTTGAGCAGGTCAGCCAGGTCCTGGTCCAGTGCTTTAAGTTGGCTGACCAGGAGTTGCTGCTGCGCTGCCAGCCGCGCTAACGTTCGGCTATCAGGCTGATAGCTATGCTGGTAGGCGTGAGCCCGAATCTTGAGTTGAGCGGCTTGCCGCACCAGCACTTGCCGCTCGCGGGCTAGGGCGCGCAGTTGGCGCAGGGCGGGGGTAGGCGGCTGCCAGGCCGGCAGCGCTCGCTCTAAGCCCAGGCGGCAGAGCAGGCGCGCATCGAGTTGGTCGGTCTTGCTTTTGAGCTCGGTGCTGCGGGCAAAATGCTTCACCTTATTGGGGAGTAGCACACTCAGCAACTGTTGGTTATCAGCCAGAAAGTAAGCCAGTTCTTCGTAGTAGACGCCGGTGGCCTCCACCACGAACCAGAGCGGGCTACCACCAGTATGTTGCTTGGCCACCCAGCTGAGCAGGGCCGCGAAGCCGCTCGCTGAATTGACGAGGGTCGTCTCTTTGCCGAAATGTAGTTGCTGGCTGAGCGTCGCGTGGCCAACGCAGGCCACGAAGCTGTCCTTAGCGATGTCAATGCCGACGACGCATTTAAGTAGGGCAGTGGGGGAAGAGAGCAGGGCCATACGCAAACAGAAGTAAAAAGGGGGAATTGACGTAGCCAGGCTAGGTTTTACCGCAACTTTTCTCGTACAAATGCGGGATGCTCTCAGTCGTACGACTTAGTAGCTCCCTCCATACTGTGCAGTCTTCAGGCAAAACGGGAAACGGGGCACCGTTTCTAGTGCTCAGCGTCAAAACCTCTGGGGTCCCGCGCTTAGAGTAGGATGATGTCCCCGTTTCCTTGTCTGGCTGGCCTCACCCTGAGGCCACGCAATCATACGAGAGTAGGAACAGAAAATAGCGGCAGGGAAAATCTGCGCGGATGAGCGTCTCAGAAAACGGGCGTTTTTAGGTACCGGCAGCCCACCGCCTTTTAGTGGCTGCTAACAAGACGAAACGTGGTACCCGAAACTCCTAGCGGCATTCAAAGTACCCGATAGACACTTTTGGCGGCTTTCTGGTACCCTACTTGAGGCGGCAGGGCCAGCCAGGTAACAGCCGTACCAAGCTGTTAACCAAGGCCGACACTCCGCCCTCCTCGAATCGGGAGGAACTCCAACCCGGCCGACCTGCGCTCCCTACCGTTGTTTTCCGTTCCTACTATTGTGCGACCCCGTAAGGAGGGAAAAGCTGCTGGCTCGTTTTGCGCATCTCTTTGGTGGTGCCCATGTCCTTACGGAACCGCTGAATCTGCCCCTGGTAGTAGTCCCGCTCCCGGCCAACCTCCTGCGCCACTCCCAGCAGGTGGTCGTATTTGGCCTGCGCCACCTGGGAGAAGAGCCCCATGAAGGCCTGGGTTAGCAGCACCAGCACGAGGGGGACGAGGGCCACCAGGCCGGCAGCTTTCCAATTGGTAAAGCCCACTACCTCTCCCTCAATGGACACTTGGCGCGGAAAGCCGGCCTTGGTTAAAAGTTTGGTCCAAAAGTCGCATTTGGCGGGGCGAGCTTTTGGGTAGTTGACTTCTCTGGAATCTTCACCTTGGCAAAATGCAGGATTTTGTAGCGTATGCGGCGAGAGTCAAGTTGGAATAGTCAATGAGCTGGCTGGCAGATTGCTGGTGGGCTAAGTCAGGGCTTACGCCTCAAAAGTTTAGATTGCCCGATACCGCTTGGCGACTGCATATCAGCGCCTGGGGGGCCGAAGGGCGGATTTATCCGCTAAGCTGGCGGTGAGCATTTCCCGGCGCGCAACCGGGTTAGTTGCTCCGCCGGCTTCCCATCATCTTGGTAGAGCGAGACCACCACCCGGCCTGAAAGCAATTCGGGGAAGCCGGGGTCAACAGGGGCTGGGTGGCCCCTTTCCCCCGCCTGCTTACCTTTGGATTTCGCAACTCCTGCCTCCCATGAAGACCGTCTCCGTTACCGACTTGTACCAGCAGCTGGCTACGGCTGCCGACGCGGAGCTGAGCGCGTTGCTGCCCCCCGATATTCAGCAGGAAATCGGGCACTTTAACGTCTTCAACGTGGCCGACCTTTTTCGGCACCACCGCGAGAAGCCGCCCATGCCCTACGACCGGCGGGCGTACTACAAAATCAGCCTCATCCGGGGCCGCAGCCGGGCCGAGTACGCCGATAAGGTCATCGAAATCGAGCAAAACGCGCTGCTCTTCGCCACGCCCAAGGTGCCCTACCATTGGCTGCCGGAAGACCGGGCGCAGGATGGCTTCTTCTGCGTGTTTACCGACGAGTTTTTGCTGCCCGCCAAGAGCGGCGTGCGGCTGGATGAGCTGCCCCTCTTTCAGCCGGGCGGCTACCCCGTCTTTGCCATCACAGACGCGGAATACGCCGAAATCAACGCTATTTTTCGCAAGATGGCCCGCGAGATTACCTCGGCCTACGCCTATAAGTACGACTTGCTGCGCACCTACGTGCTGGAGCTGATTCACTGGGGCCAGCGGCTCCAGCCCGCCACGGCGCTTTACCCGGCGCACACGGCCTCGGCGCGGGTTACGTCGCTGTTCGTGGAACTGCTGGAGCGGCAGTTTCCCATCGAAACGCCGCAGCAGAAGCTGCAACTGCGCACGGCCAAAGACTACGCCGACCGGCTGGCCGTCCACGTCAACCACCTTAATAAGGTACTCAAGGAGAACACCGGCCGCACGACCACCGAGCTGATTGGGGGCCGCGTGGTGCAGGAAGCCAAGCTGCTGCTGCGGCAAACGAGCTGGAACATCTCGGAAATCTCGGACAGCCTGGGTTTTGCGGAGGTAGCCCACTTCTCCAACTTCTTCAAGCGCCAGACGGCCGTGTCGCCCGGCGCGTTTCGGGGCTAGCGCGGGGTTGGTCGAGGCTGATTTGAATTTCGCAAACAATGGATTGGTCGCCGCAAACGCGGGGGTAGGGGCGGAGAGGACCTTTGTGAGGTCATTAATCAATTCCCCCACGTCATGGAACTGCACCAGCGCACTATCCTTATCACCGGCGGCACCAGCGGCCTGGGCCTGGAGTTTGCCCGCCAACTGCTGGCCCTGGGCAACACGGTCCTGCTCACGGGCCGCGACCCGGCCAGGCTCGCCCAAACCCAGCGCGAATTGCCGCAGGTCCATACTTTTCAAAGCGACGTGAGCGACCCGGCCGCCATCGAGCAGCTCTACGCGCAAGTAACCACGCATTTTCCGGCCCTGAGCGTCGTGATTAACAACGCGGGCGAAATGCGCAAGCTCGACTTGCAAGACCCCGCGCTGGATTTGCGCGATGTGACGCGGGAGCTGGATAGCAATCTGGCGGGGCCAATTCGGATGGTGCAGCAGTTTTTGCCCCACCTGCTGGCCCAACCGACGGCGGCCATTCTCAACGTGACTTCCGGGCTGGCCCTCGTGCCCTACCCCCTCGCCCCGGTGTACGGGGCCACCAAGGCCGGGCTGCGCTCCTACACCAAGGCCCTGCGGGTGCAGCTGCAAAATACTCGGGTGCAGGTAGTTGAGCTAATCGCGCCGGGGGCCAAAACGCCGCTCAACGACTCTTTTGCCGGCGACGTGCAGGAAAAGGACCTCATGGACCCGCGCCCGCTGATTGCCCAAACCCTGCGGGCCATGCAGCAGGATAAGTCGGAAGTATATCCCGGCATCGCCACGGCCCTGCGCTACCTGAGCCGCCTAGCCCCCGGCTTGCTGCTCAAGCAGCTCAGCAAAGGCGTGGCCGAGTCGCTGGCCCAGCTAAAACCGACCGCGCCGGCGGCCCGCTAGGCGGGCTGACCAAAGCCACTTCCTTTTTCTTATGCAAGCACTTAAAAACCTGCTGGGCAGCGCAATAGTCTGCTCTAGCCTGCCCCAGGCCCCCGCAGCCAGTCCCCTGCCTACCCCGATGAACTCACTGGAAACTGCCCGCGCGGATGCGCCGGGCCAGCCCGCGCTGGCCGCCGACCCGGCCTTTCGCCTGGATTCGGTCGTGTCGAAAGACGGGACTAAAATCGGCTACCGCATCTACGGCCAGGGGCCGGGGCTGCTTATCGTGCAGGGCGCGATGGGCATCGCCTACAACTACGACCAGCTGGCGCGGGCGCTGGCCCCCCACTTTACGGTGTACGTGCCCGACCGTCGGGGTCGGGGGATGAGCCCCCGGCCGTTCACCCCCGACCATACTATCGAGCGGGATGTGGAAGACCTGAACAGCGTGGTGGAGAAAACCGGGGCGCATTGGCTTTTTGGGCTTAGCTCGGGGGCTATTATCGCCCTGGAGGCCACGCGGGTGCTGCCGGCCATTCAGCGGACGGTGCTCTACGAGCCGCCATTCTACGTGGACGGGGTGCCGGTGCAGCACATCGAGCGGCTCAACCGGGAAATCGCGGCGGGCAAGCTAAACTCGGCGCTGGTCAGCATCTTCAGGACCACCAAAGTAGGCCCCCCGGTCTTCAACGTGCTGCCCCGCTTCGTGCTGAAGCCGCTTACGGCGGCCTTCCTGAAGTCCGAGGCTAAGAAAACCCCCGGTCAGTACGCCCCGATTCCGGCGCTCATTCCTTCGACCCGCTATGATTTTCAGGTGGTGCTGAACCGGGGCGGAGCCGTGCAGTCGTACCGCACGGTGGACAAGCAAATTCTGCTGCTAGGCGGCTCCAAAAGTCCGGCGTACCTGAAAAAGTCACTGACCACCCTGGCCACTACGCTACCCCACGCCCACCGGGTGGAGTTGCCCGGCCTCGACCATTCCGGCCCCTGGAACGCCGATATCGGCGGTAAGCCGACGGTCGTGGCGGAGCAGATACGCCAGTTTTTGCAGCCGCAGCCGTAGGCCGGGTCCCCGGCTGCGGGCCGCCGGTGGCCCGGACGCAAGTTATAACCCTCAACTACTCAATAACATGAAAATCATTAGCGGCCTGTTACTCCTGGTTTCCGTTGGCCTCACTGCCCGGCACGGCTGGGCGGGTATCACGGGCAACGTGAGCCCGGAAGCGGAAAAAATGATTGGTGGGCTGGGCATTGCCCCGCCCATCTTGGTGGGCCTGAGCTGGCTGAACCTGCTGGTGGCGGGGCTGCTGCTCTTCCCGGCCACGTTTTTTGCCGGCAACCTGCTCAACGCGGCCACCATTCTACTGCTCATCGCCTATGCCCTGCGGGCCGGCAACCTTCAAACGGCGCTGGTAGAAGTGCCCTTTCTGCTGCTGCCGCTGGCCCTGATTTGGCTGAAGTATCCGCTGGCCAAGTGAAGCACCTGGTGGGCGGGATATCCGCATTACGCACGCCTTATTTTCTCACCCGCTTCCCCCGCGGCCCCGGCGCGAGCCAGGTACGCGCTGGTAACCTTTATTTAACTCCTAACCTCCTGTGAGCACTCACAAAATAATCCTGATATAAGGTCGTCCTTAGGCTAGCAACGCCTTCTGCTACCGCACGATAGTAGGAGGCGTTTGCGTTGTTGGCTGCTCCCCTGAGTCTTCCATGCGGCCTACTGCCACCCGGACGGATTTATTTACGGAATTCCTTCTATTTTTGAGCATACTTGTAACCGGTAAGCTATGTCTAACTGCTTGCTAAATTGGTTTTTAGACAAGCATTCATATAGGAGTTGAGCAATGGTTTCCTGCTTGGCCTACCCCCGCGTAGGTGCCCCCCGCGCCAGGCGGTGCCGGGGGCCGGCACCGCTAGGGCTGGCGGGTCCACGTTTCGGTGCGGCCGAACAGGGACAAGCCCACGTAGCCCCGCACTTCCAGCGCGTTGGTTGCTTTCAGGCGCAGAATGCAGGCGTAGGTTTTGCCGTTGTTGGGGTCGTAAATAGTGCCGTTCGTCCAGGCCCCGTCGGCGTAGCGGAAGCCTTGCAGCAGGGTGATGCCCAGCAGCGGGCGGTGGCGCTGGGCCGGGTCGGGGTTGCGGGCATCGAGCCGGACCGGCGTGAGCGGCCCCACGACCTGGCCACTAAAAACACCGTCCCGACTGGCAATCTGGACGACGCTAATTTTATCGGCCGTGCGCCAGCGGCCCACGATGGCCTCGGCGGGCGCGGGGGCGGCCGGGTGGAAAAAGCGGAGCAGCGTCAGCAAAGCGAGCAGGAACAAAGGCATGGCGGGGGGTAGGAAAAAAGGGAATAGTAGGAAAAAAGCCGCGGTCGGGGAGCGCCCTAGCCCGGAGCCAGCAGGGGGGCGAAAAGGGGTTCGGCCGCCGCCAGCCGGGGCACGGGCACCCCGAGCCGCCGGGCTTCGGCCAGCACATCGGCGCAGCAGCGGGCGGCCTCCTCGTTGTTCGCGTAGCTGTCCACCATGACGCGCAGGGGCCGCATGAGCTGGAATAGCAGCCGAAACGCCCGGCTACCCAGCCAGGGCGGCAGCCGGTAAATGGCGAAGTCGGCCGCGTGGGCCTTCAGGTCCACCCCGCGGGCCTGGAGCACGGGCAGCAATTCGCGCACTTGCAGAATAGCCTGCCGCAGCCGGGCCACCGACTGTATCACCCGCGCCGGGGAGTGGTCCACGAACCCCTGCGCGTGCAGCCCGGCGTTCACGGCGAAGTGGGTCCAGAGCCAGCCCCGCCAGTCGCGGTGCTCCTCCACGTTGAACCCGCTCTGCCGAAACAGGTCGCGCACCGCTACTTCCCGCGCCGTGGGGTCGGTGCCGAACGTGCCGAACAGCACTTTGCCAAACAAGGCCCCGGTGATGCCCCCGCCGGCCGCAAACCCGCCGGCCTGCGGAAAGCCCCAGGCCACCTGGCCGGCGGGCAAGGGCGCGGCGGCGGCCTGCGGGTCAGTCCACAAATTATTGAATACCAACACCGTAGCGTTGCCGACGCGGGATCCCAGGAAGGCCGCTACTTCCGCGAAGCGGTAGTGCTGCACGCTGACGATGAGCAGGTCGTAGTCGTGGTCGGCGGGCAGGTCTTCCCGCAGGCGCGTGGTCCACTGCGTTTCGACCGGCACGCCCTGAATTTGCGCGCGGGCATCGAGCAGCTTCAGCGGCACCGCTGGGCCATAGGTGGCGGCCCGCCCCGGCCGGACATAGAATTCCACCGAGTGGCCCGCC
Organism: Hymenobacter psoromatis; assembly: GCA_001596155.1. Lineage (NCBI taxonomy): Bacteria > Pseudomonadati > Bacteroidota > Cytophagia > Cytophagales > Hymenobacteraceae > Hymenobacter > Hymenobacter psoromatis. Next base: position 5,043,820 of record CP014771.1, read on the forward strand.
TTTTCCAAAGCCCAGCCATAGAGAACGGCGATAACGCCGCGTCCAAACATCAGAATTTTCATGGGTCGTAAACTTTTCAGGGGGTAGGGTGAGAAAAAGAGGATTTAGTGGGTGACGGCTTTCTGGTCAGGCCGCCGAGGGTAAACTTCAAAACTGCCTTACTAAAAAATACTTGGTAATCAAGGCTGTAATCAAAGGTTAATAAAAGAACAGTGTTCACAAAACGAGCAAAAAAAAGTCACAAACCTGAATGCAGCACTTGGTTGAAAAGCACCAGCGCCTCCTCGATAATCGCGTCCCGGCGGTCCTCGGCGAAGATGAGCAAGCGCCGGCTCAGCAGCAGCGTAGCCAGGCCGTGAACCTGCGCCCAGACCATAAGGGCGGCGGTTTCGGCATCGGCCGGGCGAAACACGCCGGCATCAATGCCCTGCTGCACTACCTGCACCACCCGGTCGAAGGCCGCCCGGCCGCTCGCCCACTGCCCGGTATCGCTGCACGCGAGGACCGTTTCCATCGGGCCGGCCATCACGAACATCAGCTCGTACAGCTCCGGGTGCTGGAAGGCGAACTGCAAGTAGCAGCGGCCCAGGGCCTGGAGCCGCTCGGCGGGGTGTTCAAAGTCCGCAACCGGCTCGAAAGCCTGCGCCAGCTGCTCAAACGCCTGGTTTTGCAGCGTAAACAGCAACTCGTTCTTATCCTTGAAGTAGAGATAAATAGTGGCGGGACTATACTCGATGGCCTCGGCAATATTGCGCATACTCACCTTCTCGAAGCCCTGCTCGCTGAACAGGCGCTGCGCCGCCGCCAAGATGGCCCGGCGGCGTTCGATTCGGTCCCGCTCTTTGCGGTCGGCAATGCCCACGGGGGTAGAGAGTATTAAAGGGTACGAGTACGGCACAAATATACTGAACGGTGTTCATATTTCTGCGCGCTAGCTGTTCTGCCCGCGGTTCCGAAGCGCTTCTTTTTAGCTAGCTTATGCATCGGCTGGCCACTGAGCCGCCGCTATTAGCTAGCCCGCGAAGCTTAGCCTTATTTTTCATGTTACCCTACCCCCCAGCATGACAACCATCGACAGCACTACTAAACGCAGTGAAAAACGAAGAAGCGCTAACGCACATGAAGCGGGCCGCCGCGCTGGCCAGCAGCTTTAGCCCCACGACCTACACCGAAATCTGGACGCATTCCACCGGGGAGTAGTTTAAGTAGAAATATTATTATATTCAACTGTCTTCGTTGCGGGCAGAGGGCCTAGCCCCTAGCCCGCAGTTTATCCCAGATGACCAGGCCCACGGCCCCGATTATTAGGGCGGCGCTGCTTAGTAGGCGCGGACTTAGCTGCTCCCCGAGCACGGCCCAACCCAGCACCATCGCTACCAGGGGGTTCACGAAAGCATACGTACTGGCTAGGGCCGGATTCACCATTTGCAGCAGCCACCCATACGCCGTGAAAGCCAGCAGCGAACCAAAAACGACCAGGTAGGCAAAAGCCAGTCCCGAGGCGAGCGTTACGCTGGCCAGTCGAAAGCTAACCAGCTCGCCCCGCACCCCGCTGCTTAGCAGCAGCAGGGTACCCCCGCAGAGCATTTGCATCCCACTCGCCAGCCAGGGCGAGGCCGCCGCCCGGTGGCGGCTAGCGTAGAGCGCGCCGAGGGCCGACCCCAGGGCCGCCAGCAGCACGCAGCCGATGCCGAGGGCCGCGTGGCCGGGCCGGGCCACGTGGCTGGTGGCAACTACCCGCGTCAGCAAGAAAATCCCCCCTACCCCCAGGGCCAGCCCGCCGGCCACCCAAGCCGTGGGGCGGGGCGCGAGGCCGCCGAACCAGCCGAGCACCACGACCAGCAGCGGAATAACCGCCAGCAGCAGCGCCGTCAGGCCCGAGGGCAGGTACTGCTGCCCCAGCGTAACGCCCCCGTTGCCCACGGCCAGGATGCCGGCCCCGGTGAGCAGGGCGGCTCCCCAGCCCCGCCGCGTGGGCCGCGGGGTGCCGCGCAGGTGGGCAAACGTGTACAATATTCCCCCAGCTACTAGGTAGCGCGTGCCCGCCAGCAATAGAGGGGGTAGGCTTTGCAGGGCGAAATGAATGCCCAGGTACGTGGACCCCCAAAGGAGATAGATGGCAGCGAAGGCCAGCAGCAAGCTAAGCGTAGCCGGGGGCTGGCGGCTCGCTGCTGCCGCTTCGCCGGGGGCGGCTGGCTTGCCAACGCAGCCTTTCTGTGCAAGGGCCTGGAACTGAAAAAGTGCCCGCCCGCCGTCCTGCCGCAAGGCCCGCCAAGCGTTGGGAAAGTCAAATTGGGTTGCCTCCTGGTGAGAGTAGCTGGAAGATTCCATCAATAAGCTAGAAAAGAGAAGCCTTGGTTTGCCTGGCTGTTTTGGGGAGCGCCAGCGGCGCGTACAATTGCCGACGGCCGGCAAAGGCGGGTGCTGTCAAAATTACTGGCTTACTGGCCCGGTAATTTGGGCCAGTTGATTGCTTTCCTGTGCTCCAGGAATGCCTGCTGGATTACGGTCCAGCGCCTGGAGGTGTCGGGTGGCCAGCAGCTCTAGCGCGGCTTTCACCTCCGAGTTGTGCCGACGTACCTTGCGCTACCTACAAGGTCCTAGCAGCTCAGCCAGTAGCTTTGCATTTCACTCCAAACCCCCGCAGCCATGATAACGATTTCAAAGGAGCAGCCGGTCCTAACGTTGGTCAGCTTGTTTACGGTGGCCCCCAACAAGCAGGACGAGCTGGTGGACCTGCTGATTTCCTGCACCGACGAGTTCATTTCGAGCTGCCCCGGCTTCATCTCGGCCACTTATCACAAGGGCCTGGATGGTAAGAGCGTCGCGCTCTATGCGCAGTACGAAAACATGGAAGCCTTTCAGGGAGTCATCAACAGCGAGGGGGGCAAGCGCATGGTAACCGAAGGCGGCCAGCTGGCCGAGTCTTCGCAGCGCTGCCTCTGCCACGTGTACGACACTAGAACAGCCTAGCTAACTGCTTGCTAAGCAAGGGGTAGCAACTGCTTCGGCTTAAAAACAGGAATGCGCTGCTCAGTTGATGCTAAGCAGCGCGTTTCTGTTTATGATAGGACTTTTGTTTTCCCGCCCTGGTGGCCGACTGCCCCGCCGGGCGGGAAACATTGGCGGCCGGCTGGCTGTCCTACGCTACTTCACACCGTTTTCAAGTCCCTTTGATGAAAGCAGTCGCTGTCGGTTACGAGTGCCCCATTACGCGGGCGATGGCCACCGTGGGGGCCAAGTGGAAGCCCCACCTTATTTATGCCATCCGCGAACGGAAGGCGCGCTTCGGCCAATTGCACGCGAAGCTGCCCCATATCTCGCGCAAGGTGCTCGCCGAGCAGTTGCGGCAGCTGGAAGAGGATGGCATTGTGCAGCGGCGGGAACTGCTGTCCGAGCCGCTGCCCCACGTCGAGTACAGTCTCACGGCGAAGGGCTTGGCGCTGCTGCCCATCCTCTTCCAGCTGGTGGCCTGGGACCAGCAATACGCCCCAACGGCCGCGGCCGGCCTAACGACGGAGTAGGCCAGCAGCGCCCGTCCTTACGACGCGCCGGGCGTGCCTTGCAGGTACTGCCTGGCCCAGGCCGGGAAGCTGGTGGTGGGTAGCCCCAGGGCCTGCGCCTGGGCGGGCCGGGCGGGGCTGCCAACTTCGTTGAGCCACTGCTGCCCGCTCACGAACAACGGCAACATTCCCTGCGCGATGGCCTCGTCGGGGGTGTAGGCCGGGGCCGCGAGGGGGGTGCCCCAGGCAGCGGAGAGCACGGCCGCAATGTCGCGCATGGTCAGGTAATCGCCGGCTAGCTCCACCGCCTGGTGGTCGAAGGCCGCCGGATGGGCAAAGGCCGCGGCGGCGGCGGCCCCCACGTCCTGCACCGCCACCAGCGCCAGCCGGGTGTCGGGCTGAATGATGGGTCAGCAGCCGGTCCTCCGTCCAGTTGGCGAGTAAAAAGGAAGGCTTGCGGAAGTTTTCCATGAAGAATGACGGCTTGAGAATAGTCCAGTGCGGGAAGCCCGCCGCGCGCACCAGCTCCTCCGTGTAAGCTTTGCTTTCCCAATAGTTAACATCCCAGCGCCCCTGCTGCCAGCCGGGGGCGGCGCGGTGGTAGTCGCCCGCGCCCGACACTGAGGAATGCACGAACTGCGCCACCTGGGCCGCTTGCGCGGCCGCTACCAGGTGGCGGCCCTGCACGCGCTCGGTGTCGCCGCCCATGTTTTGCAGGTCGGGCATCTGCACCGAAAACACGCCCCGCACGCCCGCGCAGGCTATTTGCAGCGAGGCTGGGTCGCGCAGGTCGCCCAGCACCAGGCTGGCCCCGAGGGCCTGCAAGGTTTCGGCGGCCGGCGCGTGCAGGTCGCGCACCAGCGCCCGCACGGGCGTGCCCTAGGCCAGCAAAGCCCGCGCCACGGCACCGCCCTGCTTGCCCGTTGCGCCGGTCACGAGGACCGGCGCAGCTACTTGTTCAATAGTCATAAGTATTGCTTGAAAAAAGTGAAGACCCCCGGCCGTTGCGCGGGCTGGCCGCCCGGCGCTACCGGCGGGCCGATGATTGCCACAAAGGAACCGGGGCTACCCAAGCGGGGCAATAGCCCAACCCGGAAAGTGGTAACCTCCCCGTAACCAGTTCCGAAGCCAGGCTGCCAGGTGCCTGGCCCCAGGGTGGGCCGGGTTGGGTCTGGGGTAGAGCCAACAGGATGTAGAAATGCCGGCCTGGTTCCGTGGGGCCATCGTAGGCCGGTTCCAGGCCAGCGGGCAGCCTACTGCTCCCGTGATTTGTATAGAAGAAAACGGTTTTGTGTGGGTCTGACCCGGTCTGGTCGCCGGACATTTGCGCCGTACAATAACTCTTTTGCCGGGGGCGGCCCAGGTGGGCCGGTAGTTCTCCCACGTTCGTCGCTGATGCCTGCTACCTACCTACGCTGCCTGAGTTATCTGGCGCTGCTGCTGGCCGTTCCCTTCTGGTCGTTGGCCCAAGCCCCGGCCGATGCCGCGCTGGGCACTTGGCTCACCGAAAGCAAAGACGTGAAAATGCGCTTATTCCGGTGCGGCGACAAGCTTTGCGGTAAAATCGCGTGGATGCAGCAGCCGAACGAGGCCAACGGCCAGCCCAAGCGGGACCTGAAAAACCCCGACCCCACGCAGCGGAGCCAACCGCAACTAAACGCAACGCCCATGCGCGACTTCACCTACGATGGCCACCGCACCTGGGCCGACGGCAAGCTCTACGACGGCCGCACCGGCCGGGAATATTCGGGCAAGCTGACGCTGGTCAGCCAAAACGAGCTGGAAGTGCGCGGCTACGTCGGCTTCTCGCTGCTAGGCAAATCTACCACCTGGACGCGGGTGCCGTAGGCGGGTACGCGGGCCGGCCGTTGACCCGCATACCCGCTGCTTTGCCTACCCCCCCCCTGGCCACTACCCCCTACTTTTTCCGCCCGATGCGTACCCCTACCCCCGACTTTAAGCGGCTGACCACCGTCACCGACTATACCCGGTTTTACGGCCTGCCCGCGCCAGCGCATCCCCTGCTCACGGTGGTGAACCTGGCGCAGCTGCCCCTGCCGGCGGCGCTGGCCGCCACCACGCCGGTGGTGCAGGGCCTATACTCCGTGTCGCTCAAGCGCAACCTGCGCAATGCTTCGCTCCGCTACGGGCGGCAGCTCTACGATTTCAGCGAAGGAACGATGAGCTTTCTGGCTCCCGGCCAGGGGTGCTGGGTGGAAGAGCCGCCGGCGGCCGTGGCCCCCGCCGACCTGAGCGCCTACGTGGCGGCCCTGCGGGCGGAGCTGAGCGGCTGGCTGCTGGTCTTTCACCCCGACCTGCTGCGCAAATATCCGCTGGCCCAAAAAATAGCGGGCTACGGATTTTTCACCTACCAGGTCCACGAGGCCCTGCACCTGTCGGCGCAGGAGGAGGACTTGCTGGAAGGGCTGCTCCGGGGCATTCGCGGCGAGTACGAGCGGCCCATTGATGCTTTTAGCCAGGAGGTTATCGTGACGCAGCTCGACGTGCTGCTCACCTACGCCAACCGCTTCTACCACCGCCAGTTTCTGACCCGGCGCGCCGCCGAGCCTGACCAAATCAGCCGCTTCGAGGCCCTGCTGAGCGCCCACTTCGCCGCCGAAACGGCCCAGCCGCTGCCCACCGTGCAGCACTTTGCCGACGCGCTGAGCATCTCGGCGGCTTACCTGAGCGACCTGCTGCGCACCTGCACGGGCCAAACGGCCCAGCAGCACCTGCACCGGGTGCTGATTGAAAAAGCGAAACAGCTGCTGCTGAACACGTCGCTATCGGTCAACGAAACGGCCTTTCAACTGGGCTTCGACTACCCGCAGTACTTCAGCCGGCTCTTCAAGCGCAAAACCGGCGCTACCCCGGTCGCCTTCCGGCGGGCGGGGCACTCCCCTAAGCGCTCCTAACCGCTTGGCTGCCGTCCTTTTTCACCCTTAATTTTTTGCCTCATGCCTGAGTCGTTTGATAAAAAAATAATGCTGGTTACCGGGGCCACTTCCGGCATCGGCCTGGTTACGGCCCGCGAGCTGGCCCGCGGCGGGGCGCACGTCGTGCTGCTGGCCCGCGACCCGGCCAAGGCCGAGCGCACCCGCCAGAAACTTGTGGCCGCCACCGGCAACCCCCGGATTGACACGGTGCTGGCCGACTTGTCGTCGCAGCAGCAGGTGCGCGCGGTGGCGGCCGAGCTGCACGCCCTCTACCCCCGCCTCGACGTGCTGGTCAACAACGCCGGCCTCATGTTCGGGGCGCAGCGCCAGGTGTCGGTTGATGGCGATGAGCTGACGCTGGCTACCAACTACCTGGGTCCCTTTTTGCTCACGAGCCTGCTCCTCGACCTGCTCCGCCAAAGCCCGGCGGCCCGCGTGGTGAACGTGTCTTCGACGGCCGCCTTCCTTACCGCCGCCCCCAACCTCGACGACCTCCAGGCAGAACGCAGCTACAACGCCCTGCTGGCCTACGGCACCACCAAGCTCTGGAATATTATGTTTACGCAGGAGCTGGCCCGCCGCCTGCGCGCCCACGGCATCACCAACGTAACCACCAACGTGCTGCACCCCGGCCTGATTGCCAGTAATTTCGGGGCGGAAGCGCAAGGCCCGTTCAAGTGGTTTTTGCAGCTGTGGCGGCCCTTTATGCTGTCAACCGAAAAAGGGGCCAGAACCAGCATCTTCCTGGCCACCGACCCGAGCGTAGCTACCACCAGCGGCGGTTACTTCGTGAAGAAGCGGCCGGAGCCCGTCAAGAGTGCATTTGCCACCGCGGCCAACGCCGAGCGGTTGTGGAAATTGAGCGAGCAGTTGACAGGTACTACGTTTCTGGATTAAATAGTCGTTTAAACGTGCGCGGTTAATTCATTTTTATCGTCCCGGAGTGCTGTAGCGCATCGTTCGAGTCAGTCGTCCGGCAAAAGCTACGGCGTGAGTACTACCCCACTAACCGGCCCTTACCACTGGTTTACTTTCTGGTAGGCGAAGAAGCCCCCCGTCGGCCCATCCTCGTCCAGGCAGGCCAGCCACACGGCCGATTTAGCCCCGTATTCGACCGTGTTGGGAGCCTCGGGGCCGCCCATGTCAGTTTGCGTCCGGCCGGGGTCGGCGCTGTTTACTTTGATGTTGGTAGGTAGCAACTCCTTGGCCAGCAGCGCGGTGAACATATTCAGCGCCACCTTGGAAGCCGAGTAGCCGAGCGGCGTGGCCGTTGCCAGCCGGGGCGTGGTGTGGATGGTTTCGCCCATCGTGGTGAAGGAGCCGATGGAGCTGGACATATTCACAATGCGCCCCGCTGCGCTCTGGCGCAGCAGCGGCAGCAGCGCCTGCGTCACGGCCACGGGGGCCACGAAGTTGGTGGCCAGATAGCGGTGCAGCAGCTCGGGGGCCAGTTGCGAGGGGTTTTGCGGCTCCCGCGAGAAGAACACCGCGTTGTTTACCAGCACGTCGAGCCGGCCGTAGTCGCGGGCCAGCGTGGCGGCGGCCTGGGCAATGTCGGCGGCGCTGGTAACGTCGAGCTGAATAAAGCGGGCCTGGATGCCTTCGCTCACCAGCTGCGCCGCCGCCGCCTGGCCGGCGGCGGCGTTGCGGGCACCCAGCAGCACCGTGTGCTGGCGCTGGCCGAGCTGGCGGGCGATTTCCAGCCCCAGCCCGCGGTTGGCCCCGGTAATGAGGGCGATTTTGTGGGTAGTTTCCATTGTCGTTTTTTTTGACAAAGGTCGGCCATTCCCGGCGGCCGGCACTTGCCAAAAGGCAAGAATTAGCTCGCGGGCGGCGGGGCTACGACTTTGCGCCGGATGCGGCTGAGCGTGCTGGCGGTGATGCTGAGGTAGGAGGCGAGATGCTTAAGCGGCACCCGGCGCAGTAGCTCGGGCTGGGTTTCGAGCAGGTGCAGGTAGCGGGTCTGGGCATCAAAATGCAGGCGGTAGAGGATGCGGCGCTTTACCTGGGTGAGCACGGTTTCGTAGAGTACGCGGCCGAATTTCTCAAAGGCGGGAAAATCGGTAAATAGCCATTGCAGCTGCGGCAGAGTGGTGCAAATGAGTTGGGTGTCTTCCAGCGCCACCAGGTTTTCCAGGCTTGGCGCTTGCGCGTAGAAGCTCACGGCTTCGGTCAGAAACGCGCCTTCGCTGGCAAAGCCGTTGGTAAATTCTTCGCCCGCCGCCGTGTGGGTGTACGCGCGCACCAGCCCACGTTGCACGAAGCCCCAAAAATCGCAGCGGCCGCCCTCGCGCAGCAGCGCGGCCCCTTTGGCGAAGCTGCGGCACTCAAATTGGCTGACTATCTGCGCCAGGTCCGCGTCGCTTATTTCCACCACTGCCCGGATGCGGCTACTCAATTCTTCAAAGCAATCCATCGTTTTATTGGTCTGAACCAGTGCCCGTTACGTGTTTTCCGAGCAGCGCGGGCAGTTTTAGCAGCGCGGTTCTTACCCGCTGAAAGGTAGCCGAGCACCAAAATTGTTTCCGCGCATCGTAGCGAGCTTCCAACAAAAACCCATCCCGCCTGGGCCACAAGGGCCCAGGCGGGATGGGTTGAAATAAGCGCCAATAAGCGGCGCTAAGCCAGCTCGCGCAGGGCTTCGAGGATGCGGGCTGGCTCCAGGCGGCGCGTGTAGTCGCCCTCCACGTAGGCCAGGCGGATTTGACCGGCCCGGTCGAGCACGTAAGTGGCGGGTACGGGCAAATCCCAGGTGCCATCGGCATTGGCGGCCCCAATGTCGTTGCCAAGCTTCTGCGATGTTTCCTGGGAGAGCTGCCGCAACGTGTACACTAGGCCAAACTGCCGGGCCACGCCGTTGCCGGCATCGCTCAACACCTCAAACTGCAAGTCATTTTTTTCCTTGATGCTCAGCGAGCCGTCGGGTTTTTGGGGCGAGATGGCCACCAGCGAGGCCCCTAGGGCCTGCACTTCGGCCAAAATACCTTGGTAGGCTTTTAACTGAATGTTGCAGTAGGGGCACCACGCGCCGCGGTAAAAGGTGAGCACTACCGGCCCGTGAGCCAGCAGCTCGGCCAGGCTCACGGGCTGGCCGGCGGCGTTGGGCAGGGTGAAGCGCGGGGCCGGGGCTCCTTCGCGCAGGGCGCGGGCCGTAAATTCGGGGCTGCTCATCGCGGCCGCATCATCCAGGAATATGCTGATAACTTCGGCCGGCAGCACATTTTTGACGTGTGCCTTAACGGCGTCGAGTTGGGGTTGCAGCGCAGGCTGCACAGTGGGGGAGGAACTCATGCCAGTACTAAAAAAAAGTAGGGAAGTAAAACGACCGCTCGCTCCGGTGCCAAAACCCTCACCAGCGGAGAAGCGCCGGATAGAGGAAGCCGCCGGGGTGGGTTGTGAGGAGGCAGACGCGCCCGCCGCCGCCGCCTTACAGCTGGTTGGCAATCATTGGCCTTCGTTTTCCCAAAATCCGCCTTCTCGCCCTGCAGACCGAAAATAGTCTATTAATTTAGGGGCTTAGGAAGCAGACTTAGCATCTAGGGGCCGTTGACGAAGTTCTTTAAGCAAGACCTTATAGAGGTCCTGATAGCGATGATTAAACCGAAATTCGCACTCTTTCAAATGCAGCAGAAAGGTATGCTTGGGCACACCAGCAAACTGGTGGAGGCGACCTTTGGCAAAGCTCCAAAACGATTCAATGCCGTTGATATGGGCTGCGCCTTGGACAAATTCATCTTGGCTGTGGTGGACCCGGTAGTGGCGGTTGAAGCCGACATCGACCAGCCCATCGGAGCTACGCCAGCCGTCGGTATTAACCATCGCTGCCGGGTCGATTTTGCTCCGAATAATGCCCTGCAAGGTCTTTTTCGAGCAGTCGGGCACGATTTCCGTGTACACCTGGCCCGCCCGTTTGAATAGGCCGAATACAATAGTTTTGCCCCCGGCTCCCCGGCCTCGTTTGCCGCGCACTCGGCGTGGGCCGAAGTAAGATTCGTCCAGTTCGAGCGCCCCACCCAGGTCGGCAGGTACCGGGCAGAGCTGGTGCAGCCGGTGGCGCAACAGCAGATATACGTCGTTGACCGCCCGCACACTCAAGCCTGTCAACCGGGCCGCATCCGAGGCGGTCAAATCTACGGCAAACAGGCGCAGCAGATAGCGAAACTTAATCTCCGAAAGTTTACTGCATTTATAATAGCGGTTAAGTGGTGACATAACAGTAAGTTAAGCCCTATTTTCCAATTTTTGCTTCCTAAGCCCCTAATTTAACTGAGGTTACGCAGTCACAAGCTGCTTCGGTACGTTTAGTACGCTTATGACGACTTGCACGCTGGACCTGTACACGGATTATTGGGTGAGTTCGACGGGACCGACGACGACCACGGGCTTGTCGCAGTTGCTGGAGGGGGCCTTGAGCCACGACCACATCACGCGCTGGTTGCGCAGCGCCACGCATGGCTCGGCCGACATGTGGCGGCAAGCCAAGCCCCTACTTCGCCAGGCCGAAGCGTGCCGGCCAGTTGAGGAGTTTGCCGTGCTCATCGTGGATGATTCGGTGCTGGAAAAGGCGCATCCGATGCTAATGAGCTAATTTGTACGCCCTGGGACCACAGCCAGCAACGCTACGTCAGGGGCCTCAACTTTGTCAGTCTGCTCTATCAGGCGGGCGAGTTGGCTTGGCCCATCGCTGTCGAGTTGGGGCGCAAAACTGTGCCCGTGTATCACCCCAAGACGCAACAAACCAGCTACCAAAGCCCGTTTACCAAGAACGAATACCTGCAGCAGATGCTGCGCGTGGCCCAGCAGCAGGTGGCGTATCGCTACCTGCTGGCCGATAGCTGGTACGCCTTGGCCGAGAACATGAGCCTGGTGCGAGCCCTGGGCCACCACTTTATTTTTGCCCGCGAAAGCAGCCGCACCGTGGCCCTGAGTGAGGCGGGGCGGGCCGCCGGCCAGTTTGAGGCCGTGCAGACGCTGGCTTTCCCCGATACGCAGCCGCTGCGCGGCTATTTACGGTCCGTGCAAGACGCGGTACTCGTCACTAGACAAGTCTTTACACATCAGGACGGTAGCCAGGGCGTGTTGTATCTGGTCAGCAGCGACACCGACCTGACGCAGCCACAGCTACCCCCGATTTACCAGAGACGGTGGAAAACCGAGTCAAGGTTTTTGTGTGGAAGAATACCACAAGTCGCTCAAACAGAATGCGTCGATGGGCAAATCGCCCACCAAAACCCCGGCCACGCAGGCCAATCACTTCCTGGCCGCTGTGCTAGCCTACACCAAACTCGAAGTACTCAAACTCCGGTGTGGCATCGGTCATTTTCGCCTCAAAGCCCAGCTCTACGCCGTCGGGCTGAAGGCCATGTACCAGCCACTTGCCCAGCTCCGTGCGTAACATCAGGTAAGTAGGTGGCATATCACCCAAGAATTCGCGTACGGCTTTTTCGCTAATTCTATAATTTTTACGGCCAGCACAGGCGTAACGCAACTTTCCGTCGCGTAGCAACTGTTCAGCGCTGCGAGATGCCTAAGCGTATGGTGAGTAACCCCCCATTTGGCTTATTTGGGTCGGGCTCTCCGCTGCACCTACCCACCCAGCAGGAGCGCAACCGCCGGCTAAAACTGCTGGGCCAGACCGTGGGACTGAGCCGGGAGTTCGTCGAAGTCGGCTTTTCCGGTAAGACGCGCACTGAACAGGTGCAGCCACTATGGCAGGTCATTACCACCCACACGGCCCGCCACACCGGCGCTGCGCTGCTAGTGCTAGGCAGCGAAGGCGACCAAATACTGAAGGAGATTGCCTTGGGCCATGTGTCGGCCAGCGTGTACGGCTACGATACGTTGGCGCGCTACGGACCCCGGCTACTGGAGGCCTGGGAAGTGGCGCTGGGTACCTGGCCCGTGCCTTCAGCCAAGGCGACGTAGCCCAAGCCAGTTACAAGGTAGGTGGCGACCCCAACTACAACGAGTCCAGGCTGATGGGAATGACAGCCAATAGTGATGACACCGGCCATAGCGGTGAAAATGCTTCGACAAGCAAAAACCCCCGACCTTACCAATCGAGGGCTTCACTCTTTCTTAAAAAACACCAGTCGGAATAACCTTCTTATTAACTCCACTGAAAAACGCAGCGACTTTCTGGAATGCTTGCTCTGCGGTGTAAGCTTCCGCAGTTTCAGTTAAAAAATGCTTGTCTCTGTAAGGAACGGGCGTTGTCGCTAATAAGCAAGAGTCGCGCTCAGGATTATACAGCATGTAGAGCGGCATGGCATAATAATCTTTTGTGCCATCGAGCGCATCGTGCCTGTATAGCTGAATGTCTGCGCCACTTTCAAACCCTGAAATGCGGCGCTCAGTCCCTTGAAAAACCTCCTCGTCGGCTCGTTCCTTCGCGGGATTGTCGACTAGGTGAAAAGAGGCTGCAATGAGTTGTGGGAATGTTATCATAAGTCAAACATAAGTACTGATAACCAGACTATCTCACCCGTGCCTATCACGATGGTCGCCCGAGCAGCCTCTGGTGATTAGCCAGTAGACTTGTTCCCGAATAAGAAATGGCTGAAAATTCTCGCCGCTTCAGGCAGCTGGGAAGACCTTTTTGCTTGGCTAAGGCAGTGTCCGCTGGTTCTTCGGGCAGCCGCCGTTTCTAGCTCCAAATACTGCTTGGAAAATGACCGATTTCTTATTCGGGAACAAGTCTAGCTTCTATACTACCAAGCTGCCCACGGCGTAGGTCACGAATCACCAAAGCGATACCCTATCCCTATTGCGCTTGCCGCTATTTGTGTCCTCATCCCCCGGCGCGGTGGACGTAGCGCCCTTACCGGGGGCAGACCGGGGGCAAAACCTAAACTTGCCCCCGGTTTCTAGGAAAGTCGGTGCCGGAATCTGCTAGCTACTTCGTTGCTCACCTGGCCTACGATTTCACTGTGAGATAATTAGCATCATATTCCGGCACCGTCCGACAGAACATCGCCCCCAAGTGGGCCCACGAAAACGGCCTCTACCGCAGGGTAGAGGCCGTTTTTTGTTGCCTCCACCCGGTTTCGGTGTTTCTGTTAATAGAATGTCCGAGCTGTTTGGAAAGAGGCCCATAGCTGCCTGTTCGTCGTTGCGGGCTGACAAGTCAGTTTCTTCTTTCAAAGGCAGCTCGTGGGGGAACTGCCGCTGAAAATGCACGCCTGCCTTTATAGCAGGTCGATTCATTAGCTAGACCCGGCGAAAAGGTCTGCAAAGCCCCTAAGCGCCTTTTTATAAGCGGTAAGCGCATTTTTTACTTTTCAGGTACGCTAGTTAAAGCTATGCCCTTTAGGGCAAGACTTTAGTTGCTACTCCCTTTTGGCAGTTGGGTAGCTTTGCGGCATGAAGCAGCGCACAGGTAGTCACTCGGTTCATAAGCTAGATGTGCATTTGGTCTGGAGCACGAAGTACCGCTACAAAGTCTTGGTGGGGGAGGTGCAACTGCGTTGTCGGGACTTGTTGCGGCAAACCTGTAATACGTTGGATGTGCAGATTCTCAAAGGGGTGGTGAGCAAAGACCATATTCATCTACATGTGTCGTATCCGCCTTTCTTGAGTGTGAGTGACCTCATGCGCCGGCTAAAAGGACGAAGCGCCAAGCTCCTGTTGCAGGAATTTCCCGAACTCAAGCGTCGGTATTGGGGCGGGCATTTTTGGGGTATTGGCTACGGAGCGTGGAGCGTAGGAAATATCACGGATGACATCTTGGAGGCGTATTTAAACCATCACAAAGACCAGCCCAACGGGGACGAGAATTTCATTCTGGAATAACCTACTTTAGTAGCTGGCTTTCAGTCGGCTTTAGCCGAAACCGCCGAATTTCATTCGCCCTTAAACCTATGGACTTACAGTCCATAGTCTTTTAGTGCTCTTCAAAGGCTAAAGCCAAGCTTATGATGGGACAATTGGTCCAGGGTAGCATTCGGGCATCTAGCTAGCCGGTAGGGCAAATAAAGGCTGCCGCAACTCAGGGCGGCATGCCTTTGGGCTCGCGGAAATTTGCGAAATGGAATTGCTTGAAAGGCCGGAAGGCGTTATCAAGTGCCCCGCGCTCGTTGGAAGGGTAGCAAACTTCCTGGCGCGGACGCGTGTTAGGCCAGGCATACCACCCGCACGCCGCGCCAAACGATTTGCCGGCCTCGTGCGTATTCAGGTGCTCTCCAATACCTTTGCCTCATGGAAGTTGCTAGCTACACCCTGGCCGAAGCCACTACGGCCGCCCCTTACCTCGACTACGCGCGCTGCGTCGATGCCGACAGCCGCCCCGCCAACCACAGTGGCGACTGGCCCACCGAGGGCGAAGTTTACCCCGTGCGCGTGGTCGAAAGCCGCCTCGAAGGCATTCCGCTGGTGCACGTGCTCACCTTCGACGGCCCCGCGCCCTACTACAACGCCTTCGCGCCGCATCGCTTCGAAATGACGCACCGCATCTACCTGAATTAACTGGTTGCCAACAACACACAAAAGCCTCGGCCGCACGCGCGGCCGAGGCTTTTGTGTGAAGCAGCAAACCGGACTACCGCACGCTGGCCGTGGCCGAATCGCCGCCCAGCGTGTCGTGGTAGCCAAGGCCGTTGAGGGTGAGCGTGGTGGACGTAACGCGGTGAATGTCACGCGCATCGCAGGTAATCTTGAGGTAGGCCGAGCCAGTGTAGCCCGTTATGTTGCCAGCTGGCTGCGGGCCGGGCTTGCACACGGCATCGCGCAGGGCCTGCACCGATACGTGGGTGCGCCGGTCGAGGGCATTGAGCTGAAACACGCGCACGCTGGCTACCTGCGGGCAGCCGGCCTGCCCCGTGGTGGTCCAGTCGATTTGGACGGGCACTTTTTTAGTCGCGCCCACCAGTAGGCTCCCGGTGTAGGTGTGGGGGTAGGCGCGGGCACCCACGGCCGGCTTTACGAAGGTGGTGTCGAAGCGCAGAACTTTTTCGGGGCTGGGCGCGGTGGCATTGGGCCGGCTTTGCACGCCGGTGTTGGCTTCGCGGCACGAGGCCAGGGCCGCCACGGCAGCCAGCATAGTAAGGAGTTTTTTCATATGTATAAGTGGACGCGGCCGGTGGTAGCCAACCCCAAAGATAATAGGCTTGCTACGGAAGCTGCCCGCTGAGAGGTATCGATAGCCGGTAATGGCTGGTAAGGATAGATGCGCGGGTAGGATGTAAAAAGAACGTCATTCCAAGCTTGCCGAGGAATCTCGCCCGCTTCATTGAACGCTATCCGAACGACGCTAGCGAGATTCCTCGGCAAGCTCAGAATGACGTTCTTTTTGCGCCCTACCCGCGAAGAATAAAATCACCTACTATAACCTGAGGTTATTCAGGATAACATTTTTGGATAAAAAGACTGATATTCAAGGTCGTACCTTTACGCGGTAATTAGTCCCTGCCGCTATGCCTGCCCTGTTCCCGCCGCCGCCTACCCCCACCCAGCCAGCCAACGCGCCCGTGCCCAACGACCCGGAACAAGCGACTGGTTTTTTTCGCCATTTCCACACGCCGCACGTGGCCCTGGGCCGCACCTGGACGCTGCGCCAGGCGGGGTTTGGGCTGTTTTTGGTGTATTGCCTCACGCCTTGGGCATCGCCGCCCGTGGCGCTGGCGCTGGGCCTGGTGCTGGCCCAAACGGTCGGTAATCCCTTTCCGGCCCGCACCAAGGCGCTGACCAGCAAGCTGCTGCAACTCTCGGTGGTGGGGCTGGGCTTTGGCATGAATGCCCACGCCGCCGTGCAGGCCGGCCGGGAAGGCATCCTGTTCACGGTGGTGTCCATTAGCGGCACGCTCGTGCTGGGCTATTTTGTGGGGCGTTGGCTGGGGCTGGGACGCATCGTGGTGCACCTGATTTCGTGCGGCACCGCCATTTGCGGGGGCAGCGCCATTGCGGCGGTGGGGCCGGTGCTGCGCGCCAAAGACGAGGAAATGTCGGTAGCGCTGGGCACCGTGTTCGTGCTCAACGCAGTGGCGCTGTTTGCCTTTCCGCCCATCGGCCACGCGCTGGCCATGACCCAGAACCAGTTTGGCCTGTGGTGCGCCATCGCCATCCACGACACCTCGTCGGTGGTGGGCGCGGCCAAGGTGTATGGCGACCAAGCCCTGCAAGTAGCCACCACCGTGAAGCTGGCGCGGGCGCTCTGGATTATCCCGGTTTCCATCGGCACAGCCCTGATTTTCAGGCAGAAAGGTGTTAAAATTACCGTGCCGTATTTTATCTTCGGCTTCATCGGGGCCATGCTGCTCAACACGTTCGTGCCCGCCGTGCGGCCGCTCGGGCCACTCTTGACCAGCCTGGCCAAAATCGGCCTCACGGTTACGCTGTTTTTCATTGGCGCGGGCCTCTCGGCTAGGGTGGTGCGCTCGGTGGGCGCCCGGCCCTACGTGCTGGGCCTGCTGCTGTGGCTGGTCATTTCGACAACCTCGCTCTACGTAATTCTGCACACGGTATAGCCACGCTGTTTGGGCTAATTGGCGGGGGGTAAGCGCACCCGGCATTCCTCAATCTGGCGGGCGCGGTGGCGGTAGCGCAGCCAGCCCACCAGCAGCCCCATGCCGATGGCCCCGAGCCCTACCCCCCGCGTGCGCCGCGGCTCCAGCTGCAAAAGCGTGAGCCCGAAGGCCAGCAGCGCCAGGCTGGTGCGCACGTAGGTGAGCAGCGTGCGCTCGTTGGCCATGTGGGTGCGGGCGGCGGCCAAGCGCTGCTGGTCGTAGCTAGGGAGGGTAGGGGTCGGCATAGGGAGAGTTAAGAATTAAGAGTTGAGAGTTGGGCAAGACGCCAGATTAATATGACCGCCCTTTTTTAACGCTAGGACTTACGCAAATTGCCTTTAACGTCAGGTTCCCGCAGAGGAAAACGCGGAGGTTCGCAGAGCGCTACTGGTGATGTGCGTAAGTCCTAAACTCTTAACTCTCAACTCTTAACTTTTTTAATTGACTGGCCTGGTGTTGCTGATGAAGGCCACGTACTTGCCATCGGGCGACCACGAGGGCGTGTTCATGGTGCCCTGCCCGCCATAAACGTAGGCGATGACCTGCGGCTCGCCGCCTCCGATGGGCAGCCGCCGAATGTACACGTGCTTGTAAAACGGGTGGTCGCCGGCCGGCACTTCGTCCTTCAAAAAGATATGAATACCAGCCACTTGCCATCGGGCGACACGTGCGGAAACCAGTCGTTGAACTCGCCGTGGGTCACGGCTTCCTGCTGGCTGCCGTCGGCGCGCATCCGCCAGATTTGCATGGTGCCGGTGCGGACCGAATTGAAGTAGATATACTGACCATCGGGCGTGTATTCGGGGCCGTCGTCGAGGCCGGGGGTAGTAGTGAGGCGCACTTCCTTGCCGCCGGTGGCCGGCACCCGGTAAATGTCAAAATCCCCATTGCGCTGCCCGGTGAAGAGCAGGTGGCGCGCATCGGGCGACCAGCCGTGCAAATACGACGGGCCCTTGGGCGTGATTTGGCGGGGCGGGCCGCCCGCCGCCGGCACCGTGTACACGACGGAGCCACCAAACTTGGCGAGTTCGCTGCTCAGCCCCAGCTGCCGCCCGTCGAAGGACAGCACGTGGTCGTTGTTGTTATTCTTAACATCGCCGGTGGGCAGGGGGGTAGGCGTGCGGGTGGCCAGGTCGAAGCTGTACATGAGCCCGTCACTGTTGTAAATCAGGGTTTTGCCGTCGCGCTGCCAGTTAGGGGCCTGAATGGAGTTGGGGGCGGTATAGACGACTTCGCGGTCGCCGGTGGCCACGTTCAGCAGCTCCAGGCGACTGCCCAGGTATTGGCGGTAGGGCACCAGGCCAGCGGGGGCGGGCTGGGTCAGGCGCACATCGCGAAACACGCCGGTTTCGAGCACATCGGGGTTGTGCGAGCACACGAAAAGGCCCACGTATACGGCGTCGCCCAGTCCGGCCACCGTCTTCTGCACCACCTCGAAGGGCTGGCCAAACCGCGCCACCCGCATGGTATATACGTCGCCCTTGCGCTCCAGCTGCACCACGTCGGCGTGAGTAATGCTGGCCTTTACCTCCTCCGTAGCGGCCCCGGTGCTGGCGCGGTATTGCAGCGAAGTGAGGCCATCGCCGTGCACCACGGCGCTCACGTGGGGCGAGGAGCCGATGAGGCTCTGGCGCACCATCCAGCCCAGCTTGCGGTGGGCTTCTACCCCCTCACAGCCCACGAAGCCGGCCCGCGCGTACAGAATAAAATCGCCCTTGAGCTGCTGGTACGCGTAGTGAAACTCGTCGTGGTCGCCCCACACGTTGGCACCCGCGCCGGTGATGACATACTGCTGGGTGGCCGGCAGGTAGGCCGCCGCGCCGGGCTTCACGGCGGTGCCCACGTCTTGGTCGCTGGCAAACACGCCCAGCTTTTGCGCCAGCACGGGGCGGGCCAGCAGCAGCGCCAAAAAGAGGAAGAGCGCCTGGGTGATTTTGTACTGCATGGGAATTCAGAAAAGGGAGAAAAGAAAGGAAAGCTTTGGGGCTGCGAAGCTGCCCGCTAACCGCGCCAGGCCAGTTATCTCAGCTAACGGAAAAACGAGCTTTCAGGTGGTTGCAACCAGGTATTACTACGTGTTTAATAAGTCATTACCAACATGGGAGGGGGTAGGGGCCGAAGTTAGTCTTTTTGTTAATACCTTGACAGTCGAAATTTATCACCTCATAATACCAAATCCAGGTGGCGGTTTCTACCCCTCCCAAGCCCGTGAGAGTTGCCGTGCCGGGCGGCGATGTGGCCGGCATAAGCACCGCCCACGAGCTGGCCGAGCGCGGCTTTTTGATGCATGTGTGCGAGCGGCCGCCGACCTGCGTGGGCGGCCTGGCCGCCGCCGTGACCTTTGTCCAAAGCCTCTTCGACGTATCCGCCGAGCTGGAAAAAGCGCAAGCGGTCGCCAGGGCCGAAGTAGCGGCCCTGGCGACCGCTGTGCGGCAGAATGTGCCCAGGATTCACCAGCACGGGCAGCGGGCCAGCAGCATCGTGCGCGGGATGCTGGAGCACAGCCGCGCCAGCACCGGCGAGCGGACTTCGCTGGACGTAAATGCCCTGGCCGACGAGTACCTGCGCCTGGCCTACCACGGCCTGCGGGCCAAGGACAAAAGCTCCAACGCCACGCTGGCGACCGACCTTGCCCCCGGCCTGCCGCCGGTGGAGGGGGTAGGAGCCGACTTGGGCCGGGGGCTGCTCAACCTGTTCAACAACGCTTTCTACGCCGTGCAGCAGCGCCAGCTGGCGGGCGAAAGCGGCTACGCGCCCACCGTCAGCGTGGCGACGAAACGGCTGGCTGGTCAGGTCGAAATCCGGGTTTCGGACAACGGCACGGGCATCCCGGAAGCGGTGCAGGCCAAAATCTTCCAACCCTTTTTCACCACCAAGCCCACGGGCGAGGGCACGGGCCTGGGCCTTTCACTGAGCCACGACATCATCGCCCAGGGCCACGGCGGCACGCTCACCGTTGAGAGCCAGCCCGGCCAGGGCACCGAGTTCACGTTGCGGCTGCCGGCTTAGCGTGGTGTCGCGTGGCTATATCCGCCACAAAAGTAGCCGCCTAAAAGAACGTCATCCCGAGCTTACCGAAGAATCTCGCCCGCGCCGTTCGGGCTTCGTGCAACGATGCGCGCGAGATTCACTCGGCAAGCTCGGAATGACGTTCTGTTTTGCACCCTAATTCCGCGAGCAGCAAAGCCCTTTCTGCTACTTAAAATACTGGGCGTATTGCGTCGGCATCGCCTTCAAAGGCTTTAGCATGATGTCCTTATAAAACACCTCCGCTGCCTCGCTTTGCAACTGAATCTTACCGTGGGTGAGGGGCTGGCGCTGGCCCTTGGTTACGAAGCTGGAGTGATTGACGGCCATTACCACGCGGCCATTCACAATGTGCAGGCTCTGGCCGTTCACGTTGATGAGCTCCAGCTCGGTCCACTCGCTGGCGGGCAGCGGGGGGGTAGGGAGCGCGTAGCAGAAGTGGGGGCCGCCGTTGCCCATTGTCACTGCGGCGGCGGCGGGGGTGTAGCGCAAGGTATCGTTGGTGGCCGCGTGGGTGGCCCGGATGTCGGCCGCCGAATTGGCGATGCACCAGTAGTCGCCCATCGAGTTACCCTTCTGGTGCTCTGATACTTGAAATTCCTGACTTAGCATCCAGCTGTGCCAGTAGTCCACACCCGGCTCGCCCTGGCTGTCGTAGAGAATGCCGCTGTCGCGCGGCTCCTGCAGGCGGGGCGGCCACTTCTTTTGGCCCCAGCGCACCTTCAGTTTCAGGTCGTAGTTGGCGTAGTCCTCCCGCGTCACGAGGCAGCCGTAAATCTCGCCGCTGATGCGCAGCACCGGCTCGCCATTCTGCATGGTCACCGAAAATACGTTGGCCTCGTTCTTATCGTAGCCGATGGGGGGTAGGGGCTGGCCCTGGGCGTTGGTGGGCGGCTGGCCCTTGTCGCCGGGCACGTGGCGATGGCTTTGGTAAGTGCGCCAGTGGCTCAGGTTTTTGTCGAGCAGGCGCTCCCAGCCGCCGGGCGTAGGCGGGGGGGTAGGGGGCGGGGCCGAAGTGCATAGCAGTGCAGCGCTGAGCAGCAGCGAGAAAAAATCAGGCATAAGGTAAATGAATGAAGAGGGAGGGGGTAGGAAAAGCGGGTGCCAATACGGGCTGCGGGATTATACGCAGCCCGGCAAGTAGGGATAAATTAGCGCGGTCGGGAATTTGCTAGAACGTCATTCCGAGCTGGCCGAGGAATCTCGCCCGCGCCGTTCGGGTGTCATTCAACGATGCGCGCGAGATTCCTCGGCAAGCTCGGAATGACGTTCAAATGACTTTTTGCTACTTCTCAAACAGCTGCCGTAGAATGAGCAGTAGAATTCCTACCCCCAGCCCAGCAGCGGCAGCGCCCAATCGAGGGCCAGCACGCCCAGCAGGCCCACCACCGACACGATGGTTTCCATCATCGACCACGAGCGAAACGTGTCCTTCACCGACAAGCCGAAGTACTCCTTGAACAGCCAAAACCCGCCGTCGTTCACGTGCGAAAACAGCAGGCTGCCCGCCCCAATGGCCAGCACCAGCAGGTTAGGGTTGACGGACGAGTGGGCCAGCAGCGGCAGCATCACGCCGGCCGCCGTGAGGCCCGCCACCGTGGCCGAGCCCAGGCACACCCGAATGAAGCCCGCGATGAGCCAGCCCAGCACTAGCGGCGGCAGCCCCGTGCCGCGCAGGCTGGTGGCCAATTCCTGGCTCACGCCGCTAGCCACCAGCGCTTCCTTCAAGGCCCCCGCCCCGCCAATAATGAGCAGAATGGGCGCGATGTCGGCCACGGCCGCGCCAAACGTGCTCATGATGGCCGGCACCGCCCGCCCCTGCGCCGTGCCCAGGCTAAACGTCGCCACCACCACCGAAACCAGCATCACCACCCCAGGGTCGGCCAGCAGCGTGAGGCCCGCGCCCAGCGCGCCGCCGGCCGGCACCAGCGCTTGGGCCGCCAGCACCACCGCCAGCACCAGCACCGGCAGCAGCGACGATAAAAAGCTATTAAGCCGCCCCGGCCGCGGCCCGGCCGCCTCGGGCTCAGCCACCAGCCCCGGCGGGGGCCGCGACACGATGCCCCGCAGCGTGCGCGCATACAGCGGCCCGGCCAGCACCACGGCCGGCACCGCCACCACCAGCCCATACACAAACGTGAGCCCCAAATTGGCGTGAAACTGCGCCACCAGCGCCGTCGGGGCCGGGTGGGGGGGTAGGAAGCCATGTAGCACCGACAGCGCCGCCAGCATCGGCAAGCCCACGTACAGCGGCGGTAGCCGGTACTGGTACACCACCGAAAAAATCAGCGGCATCATCAGCAAAAAGCCCACGTTGTAAAACAGCGGAATACCGATAATAAAACCCGCCCCCAGCATCGTCCACTGCACATTGGCCGGCCCGAAGGTGCTCACCAGCACGCCCGCAATCTGCCGCGCCGCGCCGCTGTCGGCCACCAGCTTGCCCAGCATAGCACCCAGCACTACCACCAGCGCCACCGAAGCCAGCGTATCGCCAAGGCCCTGCTGCACGGCCGCCAGCAGCCGGGCGGGGGGTAAGCCCAGCGCCAGCCCTGTCGGCAGCGTCACCAGCAAAAAAGCCAGAAACGCGTTCACCTTGCCCCAACTGATGAGGCCAATGAGAGCGAGCACGGCCAGCAGGATGATGAGCAGGGTCATGGGTATTTGTGTTAAGTGTTAAGAGTTAAGAGTTTACGCGAAGGACGCTTATTATTGTGAGCGTAGCGCGGTAATCATACCTGAACGGCAGTTGAACAACCAGCGCAGGTGTCGTTCTGGGACGATTACTTCGCTGCGCTCGCAATGACAAACGTCCTTCGCGTAAACTCTTAACTCCTAACTCCTAAAGCGTCAGGCCGCCCCGTTGCCGGATGTCGTCCGAGGCGCTGCCCACCAGCACCTCAAACTGGCCCGGCTCCAGCACCCATTGCTTTTTGGCTTCGCTATAATACTGAAACGCGGCGGTGGGCAACTGCATGGTGATGGTCTTGCTTTCGCCGGGCTTCAAAAAAACTTTCTCGAAGCCTTTCAGCTCCTTGTCGGGGCGCTTCACGCTGGCTTTCACGTCGTGGACGTAGAGCTGCACCACTTCCGCGCCGGCCATTTTGCCGGTGTTGCGCACGGTCAGCTTCACGGTGGCGCTCTGCTTACCGGGCGTCACGGTCAGCTTGCCGTAATCAAACGTGGTGTAGCTCAGGCCGTGACCGAAGGCGAACTGCGGCGCTACCATATAGGTATCGTAGTAGCGGTAACCCACGAAAATATCGTCCTTATACGTCTCTTTCAGCGGGTCGCCGGGCGTGCTCGGGTATTCGCCCAGCTTCATGGCGGGCGCGTCGGCGAGCTGCTTGGGGAAGGTGAAGGGCAGCTTACCCGACGGGTTTACGTCGCCGAACAGCAAGTGGGCCAGCGCGTTGCCACCTTCCATGCCGGGGTAAAAGGCCTCCACGAGGGCCGGCACCTGCCCGGCCCAGGCCGACACGTCAATCGGCCCGCCGCCCAGCAGCACCACCACGGTTTTGGGGTTGGCCTTGAGCACGGCCGCCAGCAGCTCATCCTGGCCGAAGGGCATTTTCAGGTCGGGCTTGTCCACGGCTTCGGCGTCGTAGGCGTTGTCGCTCCACTTGGTGTAGTCGTAGCCGTGGGTCGAGCCGCCCACGTAAATCACCACGTCGGCGGCCTGAGCGGCGGCCACGGCCTGCTGCATCAGCTGCGGGTCGGATTTCTGGTCGCGGGCAATGGCGTAGCCGGGCGCGAAGGTCACTTTCACCCCGCTGCCCAGGGCCTTCTCGATGCCTTGCAGCGGGGTGATTTCGTATTTGGCGCGTAGCTGAGCGCTGCCGCCGCCGCCCGCGTTTTCGCGGGTCGCGTTGGCCCCAATCACGGCCACGGACTTCAGCTTTTTGCTGAGGGGTAGGAAATTATGTTCATTCCTGAGCAGCACGATGCCTTCCTCGGCCACCTTCAAAGCCGTGGCTTCGTGGGCCGGGGTGTTGTGGGTGCCGGCCGGCCGCTTGGTGCCGCCGAGCATATCGGTGGCGTACATCACCCGCAGGATGCGCCGCACCTTGTCGTCCACCAGCGGCACGAGGGTAGGGTCTTTTTTAATCGCCGCCAGCGCCGCGTCGGCCAGGAAAAAGCGGTCGTACAGACTGCGGGCGGGGGTAGGGGCGGCGGTGCTGGCGCTGGCCGCGCTCTGGTCCACGCTGCCGTACATCAGGCCCAGGTCGGTGCCCATTTCCAGGTCGGTGCCGTTGCGCAGCGCTTCCTGCGTATTATGCACCGAGCCCCAGTCGCTGATAACCAAGCCTTTGAAACCCCATTCCCCCTTCAAGATGTCGTTCATCAAATAGGCATTCTCGGTGGCGTAGGTGCCCCGAAACTTGTTGTACGAGCCCATCAGTGAATACACGCCGCCCTGCTCCACGGCCGCCTTGAAGCCGGGCAGGTAGATTTCGCGCAACGCCCGCTCGCTCATGTTCACGTCGATGTCGTCGCGGTGGATTTCCTGATTATTAGCCGCGAAGTGCTTCACGCAGGCTGACACGCCCTGGCTCTGCACGCCCCGGATGTAGCCTACTACCATTTGCGAAACCAGGTAAGGGTCTTCGCTCAGGTACTCAAAATTTCGCCCGTTCAGCGGCGCGCGGATGATGTTAATGCCCGGCCCCAGGATAATATCCTTGCCCCGCCAGTTGGCCTCGCTGCCCAGCACCGTGCCGTAGGCGTAGCCCAATTCGCGGTTCCAGGTGGCGGCCAGCGTGTTGTTGGTGGGCAGGTAGGTGCCGGCGTCCTTGTCGCTGGGCGTGGCGTGCCAGTCGCGGCCCTGCTCGGGGCGAACGCCGTGCGGCCCGTCCGAAGTCATCAGTTCCGGGATGCCCAGACGCGGAATCCCGCCCGCCGCGAAGGCCGAATTAGCGTGAATCATATGCACCTTTTCTTCCAGCGTCATCTTCTGGAGCAGGGCCGTAATCTGGGCCTCGTGGGTGGTGAGGAGCGCCTGGCGGTTGGCGCTGGTGGCGGGTTTCATGGTCGGCTTGGCCGGCTTGGTTTGAGCCAGGGCCGGGCTGGCGGCGGCGCAGACCAAAGCTGCGCCCAGCACGGTAGCGAAGCGGGAAAAGGGATAGGGCATGAGAGGGAGGTAAAAGAGGGGGTAGGCGTTAGGTATTAAAAATCAGTTGGCCTCTAAAATGTCATTCCGAGCTTGCCGAGGAATCTCGCTCGCGTCGTGGGAGGCCCAGGCGACGCGAGCGAGATTCCTCGGCAAGCTCGGAATGACCTTCTTTAGTAAAAGTCAGGACTTGCCCAGCGGCCTATTTCCGGGCCATTTTCAACTCCGCAACGGGCGCTTGCGGGGCCAGCAGCGGCCGGCTTTTCTCTACTACCAACGCGGCGGGCAGCTGGAAGGTGGCGCGCTGCCTGATGTTCAGAGACGACGCGCCAGCCTGCACCGAGTAGGTGCCCGCGTCGGCCACCCACGACGAAGAAGCGGTGTTGAACGAAGCCAAGTCGGCGGGCCGCAGGGTGAAAGTCAGCGTCTGCGACTGGCCGGGGGGTAGGAGCTTGGTTTTGGCGAAGGCTTTCAGCTCGCTGGCGGGCTTGTCAAGCGGGCCGGCCGGGGCGCTCAAGTACAGCTGCACCACTTCCTTGCCGGCCACTTTGCCGGTGTTCGTCACCGGGAGGCTGGCCGTGAGCGAGCCGCTGAACGAAGCCGCGCTCAGCGTCAGCGGCCCGTAGCCAAACGTGGTGTAGCTCAGGCCGTAGCCAAACTCATACGCCGGCTGCTTCTTAAACGTATTATAGTAGCGGTAGCCCACGTAAATGCCCTCCGAGTAGGTGTTTTCCGAAGGCTGGCTGCTCATAAACGACTTCGCCGGCTGGGCCTTGCCGCCGGCCAGCAGCTTGCCCGGAAAATCGGCCCCGTAGGGAATGTCGGCGTAGCGCATCGGAAAAGTAGTGGCCAGCTTGCCCGAAGGGTTCACCCGGCCGCTCAGCACGTCGGCCACGGAATGGCCGCCCTCCTGGCCCGGCTGCCAGGCCAGCAGGATGGCATCGGCCTGGCCGCGCCAGCTGGCCACCTCGATGACGCCGCCCACGTTCAGCACTACCACCACTTTTTTGCCCGCCCCGTGGAAGGCCGCCGCCACCTGTTTGAGCAGCGCCTGCTCGGCGGCTCTGAGGGTGAAGTCATTTGCTACCTGGCGGTCGCCGCCCTCGCCGGCGCTGCGGCCCAGCGTCAGCACGGCCACGTCGCTGGCCTGGGCCAGCTGCCGCAGCAGCGCCGCCGGCGGGGCCATTTCGGTAATCACCGGCACCGGCGCAAATGGGCTGGGTTTTGGCGGTAATTTGGCCTTTTCGCCCTTCAGATACTTATCATACGCCTGGCTCAGCGGCGCGCTCACGGCGTAGCCGGCGTCGCCCAGGCCCTGGGCGATGGAGACGGTGTAGGCGCGGTTCACGTTGCCGCTGCCCGTGCCGCCCGCAATCAGGTTGTAAGAAGTATTGCCAAACAGCGCCACCCTCCGGCCGGCGGGCAGGGGTAGGGCCGCGCCCTCGTTGCGCAGCAGCACCATACCGTCGGCGGCGGCCCGGCGGACCACGGCGGCGTCGGCTTTCAGCGCCGGTTGGCTGGTGTATTTCACGCCTCTGAAAGTGGGCGATTTCAGCACCAACCGCAGCACCTGAATGGCGTTGCTGTCGAGCTGAGCGGCCGAGAGCTGGCCGCTCTTTACGCCCGCCAGGATGGCTTCGGTCTGGGCGTGGGTGCCGGGCTCCAGCAGGTCGTTACCGGCTTTGAGCTGGGCCACGGCATCGTGGCCGCCGTACCAATCGGTCATCACCAGGCCCCGGAAGCCCCACTCCTTGCGCAGCAGCTCGGTCAGCAGCTCGGGGTTTTCCGAAGTGTAGGTGCCGTTCAGCTTGTTATAAGAGGACATCACTGTCCAGGGCCGGCCGCGCTGCACGGCCAGCTTGAAGCCCTTCAGGTAAATCTCGCGCAGCGCCCGCTCGCTCACGTGCGAGTTGAGCTGCATCCGGTTGAATTCCTGATTATTAACCGCGAAGTGCTTGATGCTGGTGCCCACGCCGTTGCTCTGCACGCCGCCCACCAGGGCCGCCGCCATGCTGCCGGCGATGAGCGGGTCTTCGGAATAGTACTCGAAGTTGCGCCCGCCCAGCGGGTTGCGGTGAATGTTCATCCCCGGTGCCAGCAGCACGTCAATGCCAAAATCGCGCACCTCGCCGCCAAACGCTACCCCCACCTGCCGCACCAGCGTCGTGTCCCAGCTCGACGCCAGCAGCGTAGCCACCGGAAAGGCCGTGGCGTGGTAGGTTTTGGTGGTGTCCGCGCTCCGCTTGGGGTCGATGCGCACGCCCGCCGGGCCGTCCGAGAGCGTGAGCGACGGGATGCCCAGCCGGGCTATGGCGTGGGTGCGGCCGGCCGCGCCGGGCACTTTCTCGGGCACCTTCTCGTCGCCGGGGTCGCCGGGCGGCAGAATTCCCGCTGGGAAGCCCGCCGGGTAGAGGCCCATGCCTACCACCAGCTTCACCTTTTCCTCGGTGGTGAGGGCGGCCAGCACGTCTTTCAGGCTGGCCTTGCCGAGCTGGGGTAGGGAAGCATCGGCCTGGCCTGCCTCCGTTTTGCCCACCTGCGAGCAGGCGGTAGCGCCCAACAGGCCGAGCGCGGCCACGGCCCATCGGGCCGTTGAAGTAGCTGTTTTTCTGTTCATAACCAGGAAGAAGGGTGGGAAAGTAGCCGCCTTGGGCGCTGGCGCGGGGGGTAGGGCCGCCCGGCCAGCGCCTTAAAAGTGACGGTCCGAAAAGCGAACGTCATGCTTCCCGAGGGTGAGCATGACGTTCGGCAACAAAAAGTACCAGGCGGAGGGCGGTTAGTAGCCCGGATTCTGGCCCAGGTTGGGGTTCACGTCGCGCTCGGCCTGCGGAATGGGCAGCAGGTCGTTGTAGGGCTTGATGCCTTTAGATAGCAGATTGGGGTTGTTGACCAGCGTTTTCGTGCGCTTCAAATCATACCAGCGGTCCATCTCGAAGGCCAGCTCGTATCGGCGCTCCTTTAGCACCACGTTCTGACTGAGAGTAGTGGCATTGGGCAGGCCCGCACGGGTGCGCACCACGTTCAGGGCCGTCAGGCCCTCGGCGGTTTTGCCAGTTGTGATATCAGCCTCAGCCACGATGAGGTACATCTCGGACAGGCGCAGCACCGGCACGTTGAGCGGCGAATCCCAGATGGTGGAGGCTGTGCCGGCGTAAAACTTGCGGATGTTGTAGCCGTTGGGGTCGCCCTGCAGGCTGGCGGGCTGCACCTGCACGTTCCCTTTCGCATCCTTGGGGCCGTCCGTATATAAATCGCCGGGCACGAAGACGGTCACGGCCTTGCGCTTGTCGCCGGGCTCGTAGCCATCCACGAACTCCTTTTCGGGAATGTTGAAGCCGTAGCCGCCGCCGCTCACCACGTAAGGGTTGCCGAAGAAGCGCGCGCCCCAGAACTCGTTGATGGCCGAGCCCGGCCCGTCCATCGTGTAGGCGTTCAAGCCCTGCTTGTACTGCACCTCAAACAGCGACTCCTGGCCATTTTCGTTTGCCAGGCTGAAATTGTCGCCGTAGTTGGCCCACAGGCTCTTGCCCGAACCGCTGATAACGGCCTGGGCCTGGGTGGCGGCCTGCGTCATCTTACCCTCGGTGAGGTACACCTTGGCCAGCAGCGCCGTGGCCGACCACTTGGTGGCCCGCCCCACGTCGTCGCCGGAATAGGATGTCGGGAGCTTGGTGATGGCATCCAGCAGGTCTTTCTCCACCTGCGCGTACACCGTTGCGGAAGGGTCGCGGCCCACGCTGGCCGCCGAGGCGGCATCCGGGGCCGGGGTCAGGATAAGCGGCACGTCGCCGAACAGGCGTGTCAGACTGAAATAGTAGAAGGCCCGCATAAATTCGGCCTCGCCCAAGCTGCGGTTCTGAATAACGGGGTCAATGTTCTGGATGCTGGGCACGTTCGCCAGCACCTGATTGCAAGCCCCAACACCCAGGTACGAGCGCTGAAACAGGGCCGTAACGATGGGGTTGCTCGAAGGAATGGTGTAGGTGTCGAGCTGTTGCAACTCGATGCCATCCGACGCGCCGCCGCCGCCCACGAACGAGTTATCGGCCATGATGTCCATCGACCACAGCGACTCGCCGTAATAGCCATACCCGCGCAGCTGCGCGTAGGTCGAGTTGGTGGCCTGAATGGCGTCGTTCTGGGTCTGGTAGAACTGGCCGGTCGAGAGGGCATTGCGCGGTTGCAGCTCCAGGTAGCTTTTGCCGCAGCTCCCCAGCATGCCCAGCGTCAGCAGGCTGAAGCCGATGGCTTTTTTAGGTAAAAACATAGAAGTAGAATACAAGAGGGTGGGAGATGAGAGGGGTAGGGCGCACTGGCTTAGAAGCCGATGTTCACTCCGGCCAGGAACACGCGGGACTGCGGGTAGATGCCGCGGTCCACCCCGAGGCTGTTGCCGTTGTTGCCCAGCTCCGGGTCAAAGCCCGTGTACTTGGTGATGGTGGCCAGGTTCTGGGAGGTCACGTAAACGCGGATGCGCTTGCCTTGCAGGGCGCTGGTAAGCTCCTTGGGCAGGGTGTAGCCCAGCGTCAGGAGCTTGATGCGCAGGTAGGAGCCGTTTTCAATGTAATGGCTCGAAACCCGGTTGTTCTGGTTGGGGTCATTGAACACGGCGCGGGGCACGTAGTTGCTCGTACCGGGGCCGGTCCAGCGGTCCAGGGCAATGGTGCCCGCGTTGGTGGCCGCCGACAGGCCGCCGCCTTCCAGGTAGTAGCGGTTCAGGTTGTACACGTCGTTGCCCTGCGAACCCTGAATGAAGATGTTCAGGTCAAAACCCTTGTAGCCCAGCGTATTGTTGAGGCCGTAAGTGAATTTCGGGTTCGGATTGCCGATAAACGCGCGGTCTCGGTCGTCCACGACCCCGTCGCCATTCAGGTCCCGGAACTTGATGTCGCCGGGGGCCGTGCCCGAGGTCTGGTAGAAGCCGTTCGGCGAATTCTTATTGAGCGTAGCCAGCTCGTCGGCGGTCTGGATGACCCCGTCGGCCACGTAGCCGTAGAACGAGCCGAAGGGCACGCCCTTATCATAGCGCGTCACGTTCGACCCGCCCCGGATACCCTGCCCGTTGAAGGGCGCGCCCGTGCCCAGGCTGGTAATCAGGCTGCGGTAGGCCGACAGGTTCAGGGTCGTGGACCAGGTGAAGCCGTTGTCCGGGCTGATGAAGTTATTGGTCGTTATTGACAAGTCAATGCCCCGGTTGCGCGCCGCCAGGGCGTTGGTGGCAATCGGGTCGCTGGTGCCCGACACGTAGGAAACCGGCACGTTCACTAGCAGGTTGGGCGAGGTGCGGGTGTAGAGGTCCAGCGAGCCGGTGAGGCGATTTTGCAGAAAGCCCACGTCCACGCCCACGTTGTATTGCTCGTTGTTTTCCCAACGCAGGTTGTTGTTAGGCAACCGGGTCGGCACGCCGCCCTGGGCCACGTTCTGGCTGCCCGTGCCCAGCACGTAGCCCAGCGTGGGGTCAGCGTTGATGGTGGCCACGTAGCCGAAGGTGCCCGCGTTGAGCGGGTTGCCCACCTTGCCGTAGCCGGCCCGCAGCTTCAGGTTGCTGATGACCGTGCTGCTCTTGAGAAATTCTTCCTCCGAGAGGCGCCAGCCCGCCGACAGGCCGGGGAAGAAGCCGTACTGATTGCCGGGCGCGAAAGCCGACGAGCCATCGAAGCGGGCCGTGGCCGAGAGCAGATACTTGCCCGCGAACTCGTAATTTACGCGGCCAAAAAAGCTTTGCAGGCGGCTCTGGCTGTTGCCGCCGTAGTTCGTTACCTGAGCGTTAATCGGCCCGCGGTCCAGAATCGTCAGCGTGTTGTTGGTGTAGCCCGTGCGGCTGCCGCCCAGGTAAAACCCGTCGAATTGCTGCGCCGACTGCCCCACCAGGGCCGTCAGGGAGTGCTTGCCACCGAACACGTTGCTGTACGTGAGCGTGTTCTCAATCAGGTAGCTGGGGTTGTAGTTGTTGCCGCTGCTCGCCGACGAGTTCTGGGTCGTGTACTTGGCCGAGCCCGGAATGAAGGGGTAGTACTGGTCATTCTGACTGAATTGCAGGTCGGCCCCGATGTTGGTGCGCACCCGCAGGTTTTTGAGCAGCGTCAGCTCGGCGTAGAATGTCGTCGTTACCCGGTTGAAGTTCGTATGGTTAATAGGCCGCCGGGCGGCCGTCACCGCGTTTTCCTCCCCAAAATTGTCGTTCGGCAGGCTCCCGAATTCATAGTAGCTGCCATCGGCGTTGTAAACCGGCCGGAACGGCGGGTCCTGCAAGGCCAGCTGAATGGGGCCGCCAATCTCATTATTGCCCGCGATGGCATTCCCGGCCAGCGGCTGGTCCTCCTGGTGGCTCAGCGAGAGGTTGTTACCAATTTTCAGCGCCTTATTCAGCTGAATCTCGCCGTTGGTGCGCAGCGTGAAGCGCTGGGAGGTCGAGCCGATGATGGTGCCGTTCTGCTGAAAATAACCCGCACTCACGGCGTAGCGGGCCTTTTCGCTGCCCCCATTCGCACTCACGGAATAGCTCTGGATGCGGGCTGGCCGGAAAAGCTCGCTTATCCAGTTGGTGGTGGGTAGGGCCGCGATTTTATCCGGCGTGTTAAACAGCGGGTTCAGCTGCGTGGGGTCTCCGATGTTATTGACCGCAGTTTCTGCATTGTAGTTGTTGCGGGCCTCGTTATTGAGCACCGCGTACTGCTGCGAGTTGAGCAGCGAGGGCTCGCGCCATACCCGCTGCACGCCCACGTAGGCATCCACGTTGATGTTGGAAGTGCCCGCCTTGCCGTGCTTGGTCGTAATGAGTACTACCCCGTTGGCGGCCCGCACTCCGTAGATGGCGGTGGCCGAGGCATCCTTCAGCACGTCAATCGTCTCAATATCATTGGGGTTGATGTTATTGATTTCCGTGCCGGTTGAGTTGCCGTACTGGTCCGTCGCGGCGGGCAGCGGAAAGCCGTCCACCACGTACAGCGGCGAGTTGTTGCCGGCCGAGGTGATGCCCCGCACCCGGATGGACGTGCCGCCCTGCCCGCCCGGCGCGCCCGAGTTAGACACCACCGTTACGCCCGCGGCGCGGCCCTGCAAAGCTTGCGCCGGGTCGGCCACTGGCTGCGCGGCAATCTCGCGGCCCGACACCGAGGCCACGGCCCCGGTCACGCTCTGGCGCTCCTGGGTGCCGTAGCCCACCACCACAATCTCGCTCAGCGCCTGCGCGTTTTCTTGCAGCGTCACCGCCAGGTTGTCGTTGGGCCCGGTAATGGCTACCTCCTTGCCGGTGTAGCCTACGGTGCTGAATGCCAGCGTGCCGCCTTCCGGCACGCTGATGGTAAACTTACCATTGGCATCGGTCGAGGTGCCAATGTTGGTGCCCTTCACCAGCACCGTCACGCCGGGCAGGCCGTCGCCGTTGGCCTGCGTCACGCGGCCCGACACGGGCACGTTGGCCAGCTTCTGCTTGCTCAGCACGATGCGGTTTTTGCGCACCTCATACTGAATTTTGCGCGGAGCCAGCAGCTCGTCAAGCACCTGCGTCAGGGGCCGGTCGGCCACCTTGAGCGTCACCCGGCGGCTGGCCCCAATGAGGTTGGGGCTGTACACGAACCGCACGTGGAGCTGCTGCTCCAGTTGGGCAAGTACCGACTCAATGGTCTGGTAATCAGCCCGCATGCTTATTTTCTGGTCCAGCACAATCTGCGTCTTGACCGAAGCATGCGACGCGGCCACTCCACTGAGGGGGTAGGCCAGGCAGAGGTGAAGCGCGAGCACCCCGGTGGGGCGCCAGTAGCTTCTTTGAGGGGGTAGGCTATTTTTCATTCGCCGGAATTGTTTGGGGTGGGAAAAGAAAAGGAAGACCAGCGCGCGGGGCGGCCACGCGGCAGGCGTAATGCCCGGCTGCCGTTTGCAAGGCCGGGCGAAGCAAGCGAAAAAGAAGGGGGTAGGCTACTAAACGCCGGCTTTGCAGCCGCGGCTTTCAAATAATATCTCGGCATTGTCGGCCAGCTTATAGCTGGCATCCAGCGCCTCGCAGAGCGTATCCAGCTGCTCAAAGAGCGGCTCATCCTCAAAGCTTATCGTGATGGTGCAGTCGTGCAGCGCAGCCAGGTCGTAGCGGATGTGCACGCCGTAGGCGCGTTCCAGAGCCGTGAGCACTTCGGCCACCGGGCGGTTATGAAAGTCAAGCGGCTCGGCCGTAAGCACCGCTGGCTCCGGCACCAGGTTTTTGGCCAGCCCCTGGTTAGCGTCCGAATAGGTGGTCTGCTGATTAGGCAGTAGCAGCACGCCGGCCGTGGCCGGGTGAATGGGGGTAGCGGCCAAGTCGGCCCCCTGGCGGCGCTGCACGGCTACGCGGCCCTCGCTCACGGCCACCCGCGCCTCCTGCCCGGCGTAGGCCGTGACCAGGAAAGCCGTGCCGAGCACGGTCGTAATCAGCTTATCCGTATAGACCAGGAAGGGATGCGCCGGGTCCTTCGTCACCTGAAAATACGCCTGACCCTCCAGGTACACCTCGCGGCGGCGGCCCGCCAGGCCCGGCAGGTAGCGCAGGCTGCTGCGCGGAAACAGCCGGACCCGGCTGCCATCGGCCAGGCGCAGGGCCGTGGGCCGCGCGCCCGTATTCGTGTGCTGCTCCCAGCGCGGGGCAGCCTGCGCGGCGGTGCCGGCCGGCTGCTGGCGGGGCAGCCACCAGCTGAGCGCGCCCGCGCCCAGCGTGAGCAGGGCGGCGGCGGCCCAGCGCAGGGCCGGCCCCCGCCACGCCGCGGGCCACAGAGGCCGCACCACGGCGGCCGGGGCCATCGTGTCGGGTTTAGCCGTGCGGGCCGCAATGCGCTGCCACATGGCCGTGCGGGTCATCTCGTGCAGGTGGGGGGGTAGGGGCCGGTGCCCGGCGCGGCCCAGCTGCGCGCTCCACTGCTCCACCAGATGCTGCTCGCCGGGGCCGCTTTCCCCGTCGAGGTAGCGCTGAAGCATGGCATCGAATTCGGCTTGGGTCATCATGGAGCGGGGCGTCTAAAAGGAAAGACGCGCAACCACCAGCTACCCCTAAAAGCCAGACTTATTTTTTTGAAAATAAAGCAACTTTTTTTTCAAAAAAACGTGCGGCCCAACCCAAGACGCTACTGGGGCAGCAAAAATATGAGCGCCAGCACCACGAAATCACGTAAATGGCCGCGCAGTAGCCGCATGGCTTTGGTGAGGTGATATTCCACGGCCTTGGAAGACAAGTTGAGCCGCAGCGAGATTTCGCGCACCGAAAAATGCTCCAGCCGGCTCAGCTCAAACACCTCGCGCGATTGCTCGGGCAGGCGCAGCAGGGCCTTGGCGTAGGCTTCGGACAAGTCGGCGGCGGCCAGGGCGTGCTCGGTTTCCTGGGTGGCTTCGGCCTGCGTCCAGCGGCAGTAGTCGGCGTAGGCCGTGCGCACTTTGTGGTTACGCAAGTAGCTGATAATACGCCGGTTAATCGCAGTTAGCAGGTAAGGTTCCAGCTGCTCGATGGCCTGCTCGCGGCGCTTCTGCCACAGCGTAGCGAATAAGTCCTGCACCAGTTCTTCGGCCGTTTCCCTGGCTTTCAGCTTGCGGTAGGCCAGGGCAAACATGCGGTACCAGTGCCGCTCGTAAATTTCGGCGAAGGCGGCGCGGTCGTCGGCGAGCAGCGCGGTTAGCAGCGCCTCGTCGGACCAGGAATTGTACGCACGTAACGTTGGCGAACTCACGAGATTAGGAAAGGAGAATAGGAATGGAAACCTAGCGCGAAGTATGGTAAATGTACTAGGATATGTTGGTAAAGCAACAGGGGTCTGCGAGCAAGTGAATGATTGGGTGCAGCCACGATGAGGAAGCAGAGTCAATGAAAAAAATTATAGCATAAATGCTTTTCCTGCTTAAGTTTGGTGAGTAGAAACTTGTTGTTATACTTCCTATTGCCCCTCTTTATCAG
This sequence comes from Hymenobacter psoromatis, assembly GCA_001596155.1. Classification (NCBI taxonomy): domain Bacteria; kingdom Pseudomonadati; phylum Bacteroidota; class Cytophagia; order Cytophagales; family Hymenobacteraceae; genus Hymenobacter; species Hymenobacter psoromatis. The sequence continues at coordinate 5,078,805 of CP014771.1, forward strand.
GATAACGCCTGGCTGAGTGCGGCAGGGGCAATGTCGCCACGCTATAGCCGCTTACTAAGCTACGCCTTATTACATTGCCATGTTATTTGGGCCGCCAACTGCCCGCGACCTTTGGCTCTGGTGCCGCGTTCGCCGCCTGGGCCACTGGTTTTTCTCACGCGCTTATTTCTTATTCCCACCCACTTCCTAGTAATAGCTTCATGGACAAGAACACGTATGACGCCATCGTCATTGGCTCAGGTATTTCGGGTGGCTGGGCCGCCAAGGAATTGACCGAGAAAGGATTGAAAACGATTATGCTGGAGCGCGGGCGCAACATCGAGCATATCAAGGATTATGTCAACGCCAACAAGGCACCCTGGGAGCTGCCCCACCGCGGCGGCCGCACCCAGCAGATGATTGCCGACTACCCGGTGCTGGGGCGTGACTACACCCTCAACGAGAGCAACCTCTCGTATTGGGTAAATGAGAAGGAGAGCCCCTACGTGGAGGTGAAGCCGTTTGACTGGTTTCGGGGCTACCACGTGGGCGGCCGCTCGCTGATGTGGGGCCGGCAGAGCTACCGCTGGAGCGACTACGACTTTGGGGCCAACCTCAAAGATGGCGTGGCCGTGGACTGGCCCATTCGCTATAAGGACCTGGCGCCCTGGTATAGCCACGTGGAGAAGTTCGCGGGCATCAGCGGCAACCGCGATGGCCTGGCGCAGCTGCCCGACGGCGACTTTATGCCGCCCATGAACATGAACGTGGTGGAAAAGGACGTGGCCGCCCGCATCAAAAAGCAGTTTCCGAACCGGCACATGGTCATTGGCCGTACGGCCAACATCACGCAGCCGCTGCAAAGCCGCATCAGCTGCCAATACCGCAATAAATGCTGGCTGGGCTGCCCGTTTGGGGCGTATTTCAGCACGCAGTCCTCGACGCTGCCCGCGGCCGTGGCCACCGGCAACCTCACGCTGCGGCCGTTTTCCATCGTCACCAAAATCCTGTATGACAAGGATACCAAGCGGGCGAAGGGGGTAGAGGTGCTCGACGCCGAAACCAACCAGACGGTCGAGTACTACGCCAAGGTTATTTTCCTCAATGCCTCGACCCTGAACTCGGCCTGGGTGCTGATGAACTCGGCCACCGACGTGTGGCCCGAGGGCCTGGGCAGCAGCAGCGGCGAGCTGGGCCACAACCTGATGGACCACCATTTTCGGGTGGGCGCGCACGGCGACGCCGAGGGCTACGACGATAAATACGTGTATGGCCGCCGGGCCAACGGCATCTACGTGCCACGCTTCCGCAACCTGTTTGGTGATAAGCGCGACTATATTCGCGGGTTTGGCTACCAGGGCAGCGCCGGCCGCGAAGGCTGGAGCCGCGAGATTCCGGAGATGAACATCGGCGGCGAGTTCAAGGACGCGCTCACCGAGCCGGGCAAGTGGACGATGGGCCTCACCGGCTTTGGCGAAACGCTACCCTACCACGACAACCGCACGTTCCTGGACAAGACCAAGAAGGATAAGTGGGGCCTGCCGGTGCTGGCGATGGACGCCGTAATTCGCGACAACGAGCAGAAAATGCGCATCGACATGATGAACGATGCCCAGGAAATGCTGGAAAAGGCGGGTTTGAAGAACGTGAAGACCTATAATAACGGCTACGCGATGGGCGGCGGCATCCACGAGATGGGCACCGCCCGCATGGGTAGGGACCCCAAAACGTCGGTGCTCAACGCCCACAATCAGGTCTGGGACGCGCCCAACGTATATGTGACCGACGGCGCGGCCATGACCTCAGCCGCCTGCCAAAACCCCTCGCTGACCTACATGGCCCTCACGGCCCGCGCCGTGGACCACGCCGTGGGCGAGCTCAAGAAGCAAAACATCTAACCTGTTAACTCCCACCTGTATGAATCGCCGCGATGCCCTCGCCCGCGTGGCCGTCCTGATGGGCGGCTCCGTGATTGGCGCCGAATTTTTCCTCACCAGCTGCTCCTCGCCGGCCAGCACCAGTTCAAAGGCTGGGGAAACTGCCGCCAAATTTACCCTCAACCCGACCCAATTAAGTATGCTCGATGAGGTGGGCGACACCATCCTGCCGGCCACCAAAACGCCGGGCGCGAAAGCGGCCAAAATCGGCAGCTTTATGCTCGTGATGGTGCGCGACTGCTACAAGCCTGCCGACCAGCAAATCTTCCTCACCGGCCTCACCAAGCTCGACGAGGCCAGCCAGAAACAAATCGGCAAAGCTTTCATGGCCGCCGACCCCGCCCAGCGCACGGCCGTGCTCACCAAACTCGACGCCGAGCAAAAGGAATTCACCAAAAACCAGCGCAAAGACGACCCCGGCCACTACTTCCGTATGATGAAGGAGCTGACGCTGCTCGGCTATTTCACCTCCGAGGTGGGCGCCACGCAGGCCCTGCGCTACCTGCCCGTGCCCGGCCGCTACGACGGCGACGTGCCTTATAAGAAGGGTGACCGCGCCTGGGCCACCAGTTGAGCGATAAAACATAGTTCCTAAAGAACGTTATGCTCATCTGGCGTTCACTTGTCGAAGCATCTCGCTCGCAGCACTAAACCAATCGTTTAACGATGCGAGCGAGATGCTTCGGCAAGCTCAGCATGACGTTCTTTTATCCCTTTCCCTACCCCCCTCCTTCCCGCCCATGACGCCCGCCATCCGCTTCAAGCTGTCCCTGATGATGTTCCTGGAGTTTTTCATCTGGGGCGCGTGGTTCGTGACGCTGGGCACCTATCTGCTGAAAAACCTGCACACCAGCGGCACCCAGGTGGGCGTGGCATTCCTCACGCAGTCCATCGGGGCCATTGTGGCACCGTTCATCATTGGGCTGATTGCCGACCGGTTTTTTTCGGCCCAGAAGATTCTGGGCGTGCTGCATTTGGTGGGCGCGGTGCTGCTGTGGCGCGCCGCCGGGGCTGCCAGTTTCGACAGCTTCTACCCCAGCATCTTGCTTTATATGATAGTGTACATGCCCACGCTGGCGCTGGTCAACTCTATCTCGTTCAGGCAGATGAAGAACCCGGAGAAGGAGTTCGCGCCCATCCGGGTTTTGGGCACGCTGGGCTGGATTGTGGCTGGCCTCACCATTGGCTGGCTCAACTGGGAGCAGGGTGGGCAGCTGGGCCTCACGTTTCGGATGGCGGCGGGCGCGTCGCTGCTGCTCGGGCTGTTCAGCTTTCTGCTGCCGCCTACCCCCCCCGTCCGGCGCGAAGGCCCCATTACCATCGGCGAGGTGCTGGGCCTCGAAGCCATTGGCTTGCTGAAGAATCGCTCGTACCTGATTTTTTTCCTGGCTTCGATTGCCATCTGCGTGCCGCTATCGTTCTACTACGGCTTCACCAACGCGTTTCTCAACGAGGTGGGCATGAAGAGCGCGGCTGGCGTGCAGACGCTGGGCCAGGTGTCGGAAGTGCTGTTCATGCTGCTCATTCCGGTGTTTTTCGTGCGGCTGGGCGTCAAGAAAATGCTGGCCATCGGCATGTTGGCCTGGGTAATTCGCTACCTGTTCTTTGCCTACGGCAACGGCGACTCGGCTTACTGGATGCTGATTGTGGGCATCGTGCTGCACGGCGTCTGCTACGATTTCTTCTTCGTAACGGGCCAGATTTACACCGATAACCTGGCCGGCGAGCAGTCCAAAAGCGCCGCCCAGGGCTTCATTACGCTGGCTACGTATGGGGTAGGGATGCTCATCGGCTCGCTGCTGGCGGGTCGGGTAGTGGACGCGCATAAAATCGCCGGCGACCTGCACGACTGGCGCGCCATCTGGCTGATTCCGGCGGCCATCGCGGCGGCGGTGCTGCTCGTGTTTATGGTGCTGTTCCGCGACCGCAACGCGCCGGTTACCACTGCCGACCTCACCTACGCAGAAACTACGGCCCGCCTCGAAGTATAAGTTCCAGTAATGTATTAAATGTGGAGAATGTGAAAGTGTATTAGGATGTAATAAGTTGATAATCCGGGTTTTTGTCCTCTATATTTTCACCTTCCTTATATTCAACCCATTACCTGGTTTTTTAATCCTCTGAACTAGCGCATGAAACTACGACTGGCCATGATTGGGGGCGGGCCGGGTGCCTTTATCGGGGCCGTGCATCGCATCGCGGCAGCCCTCGATAGCCTGTATGAGCTCACGGCCGGCGCTTTTAGCAGCGACCCTACCAAGTCGCGGGCCGCCGGCGAGCTCTTGGGCCTGGCACCCGACCGCGTGTATGGCTCTTACCGGGAGCTCATTGCGCGGGAAACGGCGCGCCCCGCCGCTGAGCGTGTGCAGGTAATTGCCATCGTGACGCCCAACCACCTGCACTTCGAGCCCGCCCGCCTGGCTTTGGAAAATGGCTTCGACGTCATCCTGGACAAGCCCATGACGTTCTCGCTGGCCGAGGCCAAGCAGCTGCAAACCGTGGCCGAAGCCAGCGGCCGGCTGCTGTGCCTCACCCACACCTACACTGGCTACCCGATGGTGAAACAGGCTCGTGAAATGCTGGCCAACAATACGTTGGGTCCAATTCGCAAGGCTTACGTGGAGTATCCGCAGGGCTGGCTGAGCCGGCCCGAGGAGGGCACCGACAACAAGCAGGCCGCCTGGCGCACCGACCCGGCCCGCAGCGGCATAGCCGGCGCGATGGGCGACATTGGCACCCACGCTTTCAACCTGCTCGAATACGTGACCGGCCTGGAGGTCGTGAGGCTTTGCGCCGACATCAATACCGTGGTGCCCGGCCGCCGCCTCGATGATGATGGCGCGGTGCTGCTCAAGCTCAGCAATGGCGCTAGTGCGGTGCTGATAGCCACGCAAATAGCGGCGGGGGAGGAGAACAACGTCAAAATCCGGGTTTACGGCGACCAGGGCGGGCTGGAGTGGCAACAGGTCGATGCTAACACCTTGCAGGTGAAGTGGCTGGATAGGCCGGCCGAAATCTGGCGCGCGGGCACGGGCTACGTGGGCGCGGCGGCGCGGCACAACGCCCGCACGCCCGCCGGCCACCCCGAGGGCTACCTCGAAGCCTTCGCCAACCTCTACCGCAACTTCGCGCTGTGCGTGCTGGCGCGCAACGCTGGCACCCTACCCCCCCCCGAAGCCCGCGACTACCCCAGCATAAAAGAAGGCGTGCGCGGCATGGCCTTCATCGAAAGCGTTATCGCCTCGGGCCACTCCACGCAAAAGTGGACCGAGTTCACCGTCTGATTTTTGCCCCATGACTACCATCCAAGGCCCCGCCGTTTTTATCGCCCAGTTTATCGGCGACCACGCGCCGTTCAATAGCCTGGATGGCATTTGTGCCTGGGCCAAAGACCTGGGCTTCAAGGGTATTCAGCTGCCTACGCTTGATAAGCGCTTCATTGACTTGCAGCTGGCCGCCGAAAGCCAGACCTACGCCGACGAGCTAACGGGCAAAGTGCGGGCTGCCGGCCTGGAAATCACGGAGTTATCGACCCACTTGCAGGGCCAGCTGGTGGCCGTGAACCCGGCTTATGATAAGCTGTTCGACGGCTTTGCGCCCGAAGCGGTGCGCAACAACCCGCTGGCGCGCCAGCAATGGGCCACCCAGCAGCTCATTTACGCGGCCAAGGCCTCGCGCCGGCTGGGCCTGCGGGCGCACGCCACGTTTAGTGGCGCGCTACTCTGGCCAATGGTTTATCCCTGGCCCCAGCGCCCGGCAGGCCTGGTTGAGGAAGGCTTCGCGGAGCTGGGCCGCCGTTGGCTGCCCATTCTGGATGAGTTTGATAATGAAGGTATTGACCTGTGCTACGAGATTCATGCCGGTGAAGACCTGCATGATGGCATCAGCTACGAGATGTTCCTGACGGAGGTCAACGACCACCCGCGCGCCTGCCTGCTCTACGACCCCTCGCACTTCGTGCTACAATGCCTTGACTACCTCGATTATATCGACATCTACCACGAGCGCATCAGGATGTTTCACGTCAAGGATGCCGAGTTTAACCCCACTGGCCGGCAGGGTGTGTACGGCGGCTACCAAAGCTGGCTGAACCGCGCCGGCCGCTTCCGCTCGCTGGGCGATGGGCAGGTCGATTTCAAGGCTATTTTCAGTAAAATGGCGCAGTACGATTTCCCCGGCTGGGCCGTGCTGGAGTGGGAATGCGCCATCAAAAACTCGGAAGATGGTGCCCGCGAAGGCGCGCATTTTATCAAAGACCACATTATCCGCGTCACCGACAAAGCCTTCGACGACTTTGCCGCCGCCGCCACCGATGCCAATTTCAACCGCGCCCTGCTAGGGCTGTAATCTTCTCTTTCTCATGAAAAAAGCCGTCCTCTTCCTCAGCGCCTGCGCGCTGCTTACCGCCTGCGACTCGGGCTACAAACCCGATGGCGCCGACACGGCCCGCACCAACGACAAGCCGGGCACCGCCGCCGCCGCACTAAACAGCGATAGCCTGGCCGACAAGCGCCTGAGCGACGTGAACGCGCACATGCAGGTCGATACTAACGCCATGAAAATCGGCACCGCCCACACCGGCGGCCTAACGTCGGCGGGCGCTAAGCTGATTGCGGGCTCCGACTGCCTGGGCTGCCACAAGGAAGACGTGAAGCTGGTGGGCCCCGCCTACATTGCCGTAGCCGAAAAATATCCCGATACCGACGCCAACATTGCCATGCTCGCCAACCGGGTAATTACGGGGGGTAAGGGCCACTGGGGCGACATCCCGATGTCGGCCCACCCCGCGCTGTCGCTGAGCGACGCCAAGGAAATGACCCGGTATATCCTGAGCCTGAAATAAGCAGCGAGTAGCGCGAACTTTCCAGTTCGTGCGCGAGCGCCAGCGAGCAGGCGGCACCGCGCGGCGCGAACGACGATGCTCGCTGCGCTCGCGCACGAACTGGAAAGTTCGCGCTACTCGCTGCTTATCAGCTAGCTGCGCGCGTATTTCTTTTGCCCTACCCCCCCTCCTATACCGCCATGCCCGCGCTCCCCACCCGCCGAACGATGCTCAAGAATGTGCTGGCTGGCACGGCCGCAGTGGGGGTAGCGGGCGCGCTAAAAGCGACTGCGGCCGCCCCTGCCATGATGCCAACTCCCGCGCTGAAAAACAACATCAAGCAGTCGGTGTGCCGCTGGTGCTACCAGGATTTATCGCTGGAACAGCTCTGTGTTGCCGCCGAGGAAATGGGCCTCAAGGGGATTGACCTGGTGGGGCCGAAGGAGTGGCCGACGCTGAAGAAGCACGGCCTCGACTCGCCCATGTGCAACGGTGCCGAAATCAACCTGACCGACGGCTTCAACGACCCGCGCTTTCATGCGCAGCTGCAAAAGCAGTATGCCGAGATGATTCCGCTGGTGGGCCAGGCCGGCTACACCAACCTGATTTGCTTTAGTGGCAGCCGCCGGGGCATGAGCGACGAAACCGGCTGGGCCAACTGCGTGCAGGGCATCACGCCGCTGCTGGCGCTGGCCGCCCAGCATCGAGTAGTGCTCGTGATGGAGCTGCTAAATAGCAAAATCGACCACAAAGACTACCAGTGCGACCGCACCTCGTGGGGCGTGGCGCTGGCCAAAAAGCTGGCCTCCGAGCACTTCAAGCTGCTTTTTGACATCTACCACATGCAGATTGATGAGGGCGACATCATTCGCAATATCACCGATTTTCACCCCTACCTCGCGCACTACCACACGGCCGGCGTGCCGGGCCGCCACGAGCTCGACGACACGCAGGAGCTGAACTACCCGGCCATTATGCGGGCCATCAAAGCCACGGGCTTCACGGGCTACGTGGCCCAGGAGTTTATTCCGCGCCAAGCCGATAAACTGGCCTCGCTGCGCCAGGCCGTGCAGCTCTGCGACGTGTGAGCCGTAGCGCGAACTTTCCGGTTCGCGGGCGAGCATAGCGAGCATCGGCGTTCGCGTGGTGCCGCCTGCTCGCTGCGCTCACGCGCGAACTTTCCAGTTCGCGCTACTAAATTAATACACTTTAACTCATTCAACACCATGAAAACCTGGTTGATACTTGCGGCCGCCTTGGCCGGCGGCGGGGGGGTAGCGCACGCGCAGCAGGCCGGTAAGCCCGAAGACACCGAAGTGTGGGAGCCCGTGCCCAAGGTGGTGACGCCCGGCAAAACCAGCGGCGAAGCTCCATCGGATGCGCTCATCCTCTTCAATGGTAAAAACCTGGACCAGTGGGTGATGACCAAGGACCACGCCCCCGCCCAGTGGACGGTGAAGGACAATATCCTGACGGTGAACAAGGCCACCGGTAACATCGAAACCAAGCGCTCCTTCGGCAGCTACCAGCTGCACCTGGAGTGGCGTATTCCGGCCAACATCACGGGCACTGGGCAGGCGCGCGGCAACAGCGGCGTGTTTTTGGCGTCGCTCGGCGAGGGCGACCTGGGTTATGAGTTGCAGATTCTGGATGCGTATAACAACAAAACGTACGTCAACGGCATGGCGGGCAGCATCTACAAGCAGTTTGCGCCGCTGGTGAACCCCGCCCGCCCGCCCGGCGAGTGGCAAACCTACGATGTGGTCTGGACCGCCCCCACCTTTGACGCGAGCGGCGCGATGGCCACGCCGGCCCGCGTCACGGTGCTGTTCAACGGCGTGCTGGTGCAGCACAATACGGCCCTGCTCGGCCCCACGCAGTATATCGGCAAGCCCTCGTATAAGCAGCACGGCCCGGCGCCCATCAAGCTGCAAGCCCACGGCGACAAAAGCGAGCCGCTGAGCTTCCGCAACATCTGGATTCGCGAAGTGCCGATGACCGGGCAGGAGGCCAAATAACAAATTGTTAAAATATAAGCGCCGCCGAAAAACCCTGGTGTTGGGGTCTTCGGCGGCGCTTTTGTATGCCAGCGAGGGTAGCCGGTGTTAGCTAAGTACTCGTGCAGAAGTAAACGGGTATAAAAAGAACGTCATTCCGAGCTTGCCGAGGAATCTCCTCGGGCCGTTCGGGCTTCGTTCAACGACGCCCGCGAGATTCCTCGGCAAGCTCGGAAGGACGTTCTTTTTACTCAGCTACTTTTGACTGACTGCTTAATAATTTAGTAAAATAAATATATTAAAAATATTTATTTTACCTCTACGTTGGTGGCCTGCCGTGCCGTAAGGTGCCAGGTGTTGGCTTGGTGCACCCACACATCGGTATAGCGGCGGGTCACGGTTTTGCCAGCGTTGCTGGTATTTTTTTGGGGCCGAACTACCTCGCGGCCCATCGCCACCGCCAGATTGCCGCTGCTGGTTATTCTCTCAATAATGCGGTCAAACGACACATAGTCAATCTTAACGCCCCGAATCAACGCTATAATCTGGGGCTTGGTCACGATGCGGCCATCCGGATTGTTAACCACGAAGTCGTTGGCCCACAAGCGCTTCAGGGTAGTAGTGTAGCCGGTCGTAATGGCGTGCCGCTCCAGCTGCTCCAGCTTCGTGATTTCGGCGGCTACTGCTTGCTGGCCGTGAGCAGCCAGCTGAGCCCCCAGGCTACAGGTGCCCAGAAAGAAAAGGATAGGGGCAAGTTGCATGAACTACGGCTTAATGGGTTGAATGTGCGAACCAGCTATACCAGGTTTTTCCTGATGTAAGTCATGCTTTGGGTAACGCTATCGAAGGGCGAGCCGGGGGTAGTGTCCTGCTCCACGAAGAAATATTTCATGCCGGCCTCGTTGGCGTGGGCAAATATTTTCTTGAAGTCGATGGTGCCGTTGCCCACCTCCGTGAACGAGTGGGGCGCGTCCTTAGCCATGTCTTTGACGTGCCAGAGCGGGAAGCGGCCGGGGTATTGCTTGAACAGCGCCAGCGGGTCCTGGCCGGCTTTGGTGACCCAATACAGGTCCAACTCCATCTTCACCAGGTCTTTATCGGTGCTGTTGAGTAAAATATCGTAGGGCCGCTTGCCGCCGGCCTGGGCCGGAAACTCGAAGTCGTGGTTGTGGTAACAGAGCTGGATGCCCGCTTTTTTGCAGCGCTCACCGGCTTTGTTAAGCTCTTCAGCAATTTTTTGGTAGTGGTCGAGGCCGCCGCGCTCGGCCTCCGAAAGGTAGGCACACACCATATATTTGACGCCCACGGCGGCGGCATCGTCCACGGCGCGGTCCCACTCGTGCAGGATGGTGCCCGCCACGGGCGCGCCGTTCAGCTGCTCCTCGCCCAGGCGGTGGTGGCTGCTGGGCATTATCAGACCGTGTTGCTTGAGCAGGGCCGCGAAAACGGGCGGCGTCATGCCATAAAACTTCTGGCTGCCCGTGTAAGTAGCGCCTTCCACTGAGTTGTAGCCGATTTTGGCGAGCCGAGCCAGGGTGCCGGCCGGGTCTTTTCCCATTGCCTCGCGCACCGTATAAAGCTGAATTCCAATGTAATGCTTGTCATAGGCCAGCAGCGAAGGGGCGACCAGCAGGCCCGCTGAAAGCAGCGCCGCCGACGTTAGAAATTCTCTTCTCGAAGTCATAATACAAGTAAACAAAGGGTGGGAAAAGTGGAAAAGCCCTGAGCCGGCAACTCGTGCCGAAAGCGCACTGCAAGATAACAGCTTAACGCAGTTGATGGGCAAAACTGCTACCAGGTTTCTACCCCCCTTGATGGTCAGCGCGGTGGGGGTAGGGTAGGGGAAAAGACAAAGCCTGTGTCGGTTGGGGCGACCACGTTGGTTGGGTCGGTTTCGCGGCGGCCTTCGCCCTGGCCCCAGGCTTTATCTTTGGAATTCGTAAGCCTTTTGCGGAGGGATAGGGAGTTAAGTATCAAGCAAGTGAGAATTTTTTTAGTCTTTTATGCGCTGCTATTCGCGACGGCCTTCGGTGCCGCGGCGCGCACTACCGATGAGCTATTGGCCGAGCTGACGCGGGCCCTGAACAACAAGCCCACTTATTTCAAGCAGCGGGCCGACCGCATTGCTACCCTCACGCGGCAGTTTAACGACCGCCGGGCCGACAACGCCACCCGGTTTGCCGTGGGCCTGCGCATCTACCAGGAATACAAGTCGTTTAAGTATGACTCGGCCTTTGCCTACAGCCAGCGGCTGCTGCGGCTGGCCACCAGCCTGAAAAGCCCCGAAAAGATAGAGCTTTCCAAGCTCAACCTAGCCTTTATCAACGTGTCGTCGGGCATGTTCAAGGAGGCGTTCGATATGCTGGAAAGCATTGACCCTACCCCCCTCGATTCGGCCAATCGAGTGGAATTATACTTCACTAAAGCGCGTGCTTACAGTGACTTAGCCGATTTTAATTCCAGTGCCTATTTCCTGCCCATCTATACGGCCAAGGCCATCGCCTACAGCGACACCGCCTTGCGGTATTGCCGGCCCAACTCGTACACCGCCTTGTCGGTGCAAGGCTTTAGATACTTGAAAATCAGGAATATACCGGCGAGCAAGCGGGTCTATGAGCGCATTCTGAGCCTGCCCGGCCTCACGTTGCACCAGGTGGCCGTGAACGCCAGCACGGCGGCCTACGTGGCGGAGCTTTCCGGCGAGTCGGAGGAGGAATTTCGCCTGCTTATCCAGGCCGCGCTGGCCGATGTGGAGTCGGCCACCACCGAAACGCTGGCGCTGTTCAAGCTCTCGGACCTGTGCTACCGCCAGGGCGACCTGAAAAACGCCTACACATTCATTAAAAATGCCCGCGAAGACGCCGCGTTCTACAACGCCCGGCTGCGCCAGATTCAGATTGGTGGTATCTTCTCGGTCATTGAGGGCCAGCGGATTAGCATCATTGAGCGGCAGCGCAAAACGCTGGGAGTTTATTCGCTGGCCACGACCGTGCTGATTCTGCTAGTAATCGCTTTCGCTACCGTGATTTTCCGGCAGCTCCGCCGGCTGCAACGGGCTGAGGCGACCATTTCGGCCATCAATGAGACGCTGCAAAGCAATAACGAGCACCTGAGCCAGCTCAATCAGCAGTTCCACGACGCCAACCACAAGCTCAACGAGGCCAACCACAAGCTCAACGAGGCCAACGTTATCAAAGACGAATACATTGGCTACTACTTCAACATCACGTCGGAGTACATCGACCGCGTGGAGGGCTTCAAGAACGCGCTGGAAAGGTCGCTGGCTAACAAGCAGTACGCCAGCACGCAGCGCATTGTCGATGGCATCAATATCAAGAAAGAGCGCAACGACCTGTTTAAAGGCTTCGATTCGGTGTTTCTAAAGCTTTTTCCACATTTCGTGGCTGACTTCAATGCCCTGCTCAAGGAAGAAGATAACATACACCTAACTGAGGACCAGCTACTAACGGCTGAATTGCGGATTTTCGCGCTCATTCGGCTCGGTATCGACGACAGCGAACGCATCAGCAAGATACTGGGCTACACCATCAGCACGGTTTACACTTACAAGGCGCGCACCAAAAAGAAGTCGCGCTACCCCAGCGAGGAGTTTGAAGGGCGCGTGCGGGCCATTCAGGCCACTTAACCAGTTTAGGATTTTTCGGAGTAAGCGCCTTGGGTGGCCGCTAGCAACAGGTTGCCTTGGTGGTGGAGAGCCCAAGCGCTAAGTAGGGGTAGGGGAGGCAAGTTCAGCCTGACAGAGCCGGCTGCCAGCCATGCGGGCCAGCGGCTGAATAGCCGCGGGTAAGTGAGGCCTGGCACGGTGGCTGTTACCAAATGGCTGAGGTAGCTGCCATGATTGCCCGCCTGCCCGCGAGGGGGTAGGGGAGCCATTAACCAGCAGAAGTCAGCTTGGCAGACTTCTCAATCAGCACCCGGTAATTACAGGACGCGTTACCCAGCCAAGCCGTTTCGGGGCTTCTCCAGTCCATGTTTTATTTGGGGAGCAAGTATGATTAGGCCAAAGATGAGTGGTTATTCAACAGGGGCAAACTGAGGGGTAGGGAAGAGGAGTGCAGCACGATATAAAGGCTAGATTAGCCGACTTTCGGGTAGAATTGACCTTGATTTTGCAACCCAAGTGTCTGAAGTAATCAGCTGTATTTCAAAAAAATAACTTTAGGTAACGAGTATTTTTTCTTGATATGGCTTTGACGAATTTTAGTTGATTGAGAGGGACAATTCCTTTGTTCTATCCAACCCGCTTCTTAGGGCTGGGTTTGATTACGCTTGCCGTAGCTTTGGCTAGGCAAGCAGGCTGTTTTCATCACCTAATTTCCCACCCATGCCGGTACTCCTACCGCTTTTGCCGACTAGTCGGCGCCTCGCTGGTGCGCTCTTTTTGGCTACTCTGGGCCTCAGCCCAATCTACGCTGCCTTCGCTGCGCCGGGGCTTGCTGCCTCAGCAACTACCTTCGCAACGATTGCCTTGCCTGGTGGTCTGCCCGCTGCCCTACCCCCCGCTGGCCGGTCGGTGCCGGTCGTAGCCGATGGCACCATCGGCGGCCGGATAGTGGATAACAAGGGCCAGGGCCTGCCGGGCGTGACGGTCATTGTAGAGGGCACGACCCTAGGTGGCAGCACCAACGCCGATGGTACTTTTTCCATTCAGCGGGTGCCGGCTGGGCCGCACACGCTGGTCATCTCCTTTGTGGGTTACACCACCGAGCGCCGCCAGATAACGAGCGTGGCCGGGCAGGACGCGACGCTGAACGTGCAGCTGGCCGAAAACGCCACCGCCCTTAACGAAGCGGTGGTAGTGGGCTACGGCACCACCCGCCGCCAGGATGTGACTGGCTCGGTAACTACTGTGACCGCCAAGGACTTCGTGCAGGGCCAGGTTACTTCTGCCGACCAGCTCATTCAGGGCAAAGTGGCGGGGGTGCAGATAACGACCGGAGGCGGTGACCCTGGGGCGCTCAGCACTATTCGCATTCGGGGCGGCTCGTCGCTGAACGCCAGCAACGACCCGCTCATCGTTATCGACGGCGTGCCGGTTGATAACCAGGGAATTAGTGGCGCGGGCAACCCGCTGTCGCTGGTCAACCCCAATGATATTGAGAGCTTTACGGTGCTCAAGGATGCGTCGGCCACGGCCATTTACGGCTCACGGGCGTCGAACGGCGTCATCATTATTACCACCAAGAAAGGGGTGGCTGGCGAGAAGATGCGCGTGAACGTCAGCTCGCAGGTGTCGCGGGCTAACAATTATGGCAAAGTGAGCGTGCTGAGCGCCGATGCCTACCGCACGCTGATGACTCAGGCCATCGCGGCCGGTACTATTCCGGCCGGCAACGCGGCCTACCTGGGCACGGCCAATACCGACTGGCAGGACGCCATTTACCAAACGGCCTGGACCACGGACAATAACGTGAGCCTTACGGGTAGTGCCAAGAACATGCCCTACCGGGTTTCAGTTGGCTACCTCAACCAGCAGGGTACGTTGCGCACCGGCGACCTGCGCCGCAATTCAGTTTCGGTTGGCTTGTCGCCCAGCTTGTGGGATAACCACCTGCGTATCAACATCAACGTAAAAGGCACCTGGACCGATAACCGCTTCGCCGACCAGGGTGCTATTGGCGGCGCGGTGCGCTTCAACCCCACGCAGCCCATTTACAGCGGCAACAGCAAGTTCAACGGCTACTTTGAGTGGCTTGACCCGGCCAACGGCACCAATCCCTACCCCCTCACCGACCGCAACCCGGTGGCTTTGCTCAACGACAAGCGCGACCGCAGCACGGTGAAGCGCAGCATCGGCAACATCCAGCTGGACTACAAGCTGCACTTTCTGCCCGACCTGCACGCCAACGTTAACTTGGGCTACGACGTGTCGCGCAGCGCGGGCACGGTCTCGATTCCGGCCACGTCGTCGATTGCGTACAACATTCAGGGTCAGGATAACCAGTATCGGCAGGAGAAGGACAACAAGCTGCTTGAAACCTACTTCAACTATACCAAGCAGATAGGCGACCACCACTTGGAGGCGCTGGCCGGTTATTCGTACCAGGATTTCTTCACTTACAGCCCGTTCTACTTCCCGCTTACGGCCGCCGACACCCGGCTTGACCCCACCGCCCCAGCCCAAAATCCGTATAAAACTCAATATACGCTGTTGTCTTTCTATGGCCGCCTGAACTACAATTTCAAGCAGCGCTACCTGTTCACGGGCACTTTCCGGCGCGATGCCTCGTCGCACTTCAGCCCTTCTAACCGCTGGGGCAACTTCCCGGCGGCCTCGGTGGCCTGGCGCATCAACCAGGAGGCCTTTTTGGCTGACTCGCGCACCGTGTCGGAGTTGAAGCTGCGAGCCAGCTATGGCATTACGGGTCAGCAGGACATCACCGGCGTGGCCGGCGACTATCCCTACTTGGCTAAGTATGGCATCGGGTCGGGTCAGGTGCGCCAGATTTTTGGCAAGGACACGGTGTACACCTACCGGCCGGCCGCCTACGACCAGAACCTGAAGTGGGAACAGACCACGACCTACGACGTGGGTCTGGACTACGGCTTCTTTCAGAATCGCCTTACCGGCACCATCGACGTGTACCTGCGCAAGACGGATGACCTACTGGCCGTTATTCCGGTGCCGGCGGGTAGCAACTTGTCCAACACGCTGCTGACTAACATCGGCAGCCTCGAAAACAAGGGGGTAGAGTTTGCCTTGAACTACAACCTAGTGCAGAGCGAGCGCCTGAACTGGTCGGTGAATTTCAACGCGACCATGAACCGCAGCAAGATTACCAAGCTCACGCAGGTGCAGGACCCTACCTACCTGGGCACGCCCACCGGCGACTTGGGTAACTTCCAGTTCGCGCAGATAAACGCGGTGGGCTATGCGCCCAACACCTTCTTCCTGTACCAGCAGAAGTATGAGAATGGCAAGCCGCTGCAAGGTCCCACGGCTAGCCCTACCCCCGCCCAGTATGTGGACCAGAACGGCGACGGCATTATCAACGAGCGCGACAAGGTGTATGGCAAGAACCCCGCGCCCAAAGCCATCCTGGGCTTCAGCTCCAACCTAAGCTACGGCCACGTTAGCATGGCCTTCACGGTGCGTTCCAATATCGGTAACTACGTGTACAACAACGTGAACGCGGGCCAGGGTAACTACTACGGCCTGAATACGGGCCTGCAATACTCGGCCAACGTAGTGCCCAACATCTACTCTACCGGCTTCAAGACCGGCCAGCCCTATAGCGACTACTATTTGGAGAATGCCTCCTTCGTACGCCTGCAAAACGTGACCATCGGCTACGATTTTGGCAGCCTGTTGCGGCAGGGCACCAACGCGCGTCTCACGCTGGCTGGCCAAAACCTGCTGGTGTTGACCAAGTACTCGGGCCTCGACCCCGAGCGCGCCTTCGGCATCGACAGCAATTTTTACCCCTTGCCCCGCACGATTACGCTGGGCCTCAACGTTGGCTTTTAATCACCTCTTCGCTACTTCTATATGAATTCCCACTCCCTATTTCGCCGCGGTGGTCTGAAGCTGGCCGCCGCCACGCTGCTGCTCACCGGCGGCCTGTCGGCCTGTACCAAAGACCTCGACCGTTCGCCTTTTTATGACCTCAACACCGAATCGGTGTACAGCGACCCGGCCAACTATGTTAAAGTCTTGGCCAAGCTCTACGCGGGCTTCAACCTGAGTGGCCAGGGCACCACGGGCTCGCCTGATGTGTTTGCCGGCGCGGGCAAGGACGAGGGCGAAACCTCCTACTTGCGTGCCTACTGGTATTTGCAGGAACTGACCACCGACGAGGCCGTGGTGGCCTGGAACAGCGGCCCGCTGCAAGAGCTGAACACGGGCACCTGGTCGTCGAGCAACGACTTGATTAACAACAACTACACGCGTATTTTTTACGAAGTGGCGGCCTGCAATGAGTTTATCCGCGAAACGACCGACGACAAGCTGAGCAGCCGCAACATCACGGGGGCCGATGCCGACGCCGCCCACCTCGATCGCGCCGAAGCCCGCTTTCTGCGCGCCCTGGCCTACTACCACGCCCTGGACATGTATGCCAACGTGCCCTTCGTGACCGAGGCCGACGCGCCCAGCAAGGCCCTGCCCAAGCAAACAACCCGCGCCGCGCTCTTCACCTACATCGAGAGCGAGCTGAAAGCCATTGAGCCGCTGCTGAAAGCCGCCCGCCAGGGTCCCTACGGCCGCGCCGACCAGGGCGCCGCCCAAACGCTGCTGGCCAAGCTCTACCTGAACGCAGAAGTGTACACGGGCACCGCCCGCTATACCGACTGCCTCACCTACTGCAACAAAATTCTGGGCGAAGGCTACAAGCTGGCCCCTGAGTACCGGCTCTTGTTTTTGGCCGATAACAACGTGACGGCAGCCTCGGAAATTATCTTTCCCATTGAAAGCGATGGGCTGGTATCGCAGTGCTACGGCGGCACTACCTACCTGGTACACGCCGCTATCGGCGGCAGTATGGTAGGGAGCAACTACGGCGTCAGCAGCGGCTGGGCCGGCAACCGCACCCGCAAAAACCTGCCGCTGCTGTTCCCTGCCCCCGCCACTGGCACCGATAGCCGGGCCATGTTCTTTCAGCCGGGACAAAGTCTGGAAATCAGCGATTTGACCCAATTTAACCAGGGCTACGGCGTGACCAAGTGGAAGAACGTGACCTCGACCGGCGCGGCGGGGCACGACCCCACCGGCACATTCGTGGACACTGACTTCCCGCTGTTCCGACTCGCCGACGTGTACCTGATGTACGCCGAGTCTGTGTTGCGCGGCGGCGCGGGCGGCACCCAGACCCAGGCCCTAGCCTACGTGAACGCCCTGCGCGACCGCGCCTACAACAACCCCGCCGGTGGCACCAACGGCCACATCACGGCCGCCGACCTCACCAGCCCCGACTTCATCCTGGCAGAGCGGGGCCGCGAGATGTACTGGGAAGGCACCCGCCGCACCGACCTCGTGCGCTTCGGCCACTTCACCAACGCTACCTACCTCTGGCCCTGGAAAGGGGGGGTAGCGGCCGGCAAGGCCGTGGCCGACACGCGTAACATCTACCCGCTGCCTTCGACCGATGTGGTGGCTAATCCCACGTTAATACAAAACCCTGGTTATTAGATTTTTGCGTAGCGCTAATGCTAGCCCGAACCTTGGTGCCTGGTGCGAAAAAACGGAGAAAGCGGGTGGGGAAAACCGCGCGGTTGGGGACTGCCGCGCGGCACCAGTGAACCCGGCTTTTCGGTAAATCCAGGCACCAAACAGGGTTCGGTGGGACACTTCCTCGCAGTTTCGTGCCTTTGTGCTTTACTTACTTCTGCCCGAAAGTTCTCGCCTCGGCCGTTGCTGTTTTTAGCGCCCACAGGTTACGCTCGACGTTTCTAGCAAGGCTATCGGAATTGGCTCCTTGGCTGGCGGGGGGCAGTCGCCCGGCGCGGTCACTACCTCTCACGCCCTTGGCACCGGAGCGTAGCCAAGTACCTGGTGCAAGCGTAGGTGAGCGATAAAATCACCGCCTGCCGCCTGGCCATCACTCGTTGAGCTCCCTACCCCCCCTTCTGGCTCTGGAAGGGGGTAGGCAGCCCGGCATCCTACTGGGCGCGTTGCCCGACTTCTTCTTCATGAAAAAATCAATTCTGCTGCCGTTGCTGGCGTTGCTGGGCGGCTCCCTGCCGGGGCGTGGCCAGTCCGCCTACCACGACCCCGCCCAGTACGGCCGGCCCTTCGCCGGCGTGCCCGCGAGCCAGAACGCGACCATCTACCAGGTCAACATGCGGGGCTTCAGCCAGGCGGGCAACTTTGCCGGCGTGCTGCCCCGGCTCGATTCCATCAAGGCGCTGGGCGTGAACGTGGTGTATCTGATGCCGATTTATCCCATTGGCAAGGTGCGGGCCGTCGATTCGCCCTTCGCGGTGCAAAACTACACGGCCGTGAATCCCGAGTTTGGCACCCTCGCCGACCTGCGCACGCTCGTAGACGCTATCCACGCCCGCGGCATGAGCGTGATGCTCGACTGGGTGGGCAACCACACCAGCTGGGACCATGCCTGGTTGAAAGAACATCCCGATTGGTACGTACATGATGCTAAAGGCCAGGTAATGAACCCAATACCTGACTGGAAGGATATCGCGCAGCTCAACTTCCAGAACCCGCAGCTGCGCACGGCCATGACCAACGCGCTGCGCTACTGGGTGTTCGCGGCTAATATCGACGGCTACCGCTTTGACTACGCTGACGGGCCTACCCAGGCGTTTTTCACCGAGGCGCTGGCCAACCTGCGGTCCATCAAAGGGCATAAGCTGCTGTTTCTGGCCGAGGGCGATAAGAAGAAATATTTCTTCCAAACGGGTTTTCAGCTCGACTACGATTTTCCGTTTATTCAGGTGATGCGGCGCGAGATTCTGGCTAAGGGTAAGAGCGCCAAGCTCCTCGACTCGCTCAATGCCGTGGAGTACCGGGGCGCGCCGCCCACGGCCCGCATGGTGCGCTACACCTCCAACCACGACATCAACAGCTCGGAAGGCCCGCCGCAGGAGATGTTTCAGGGCGAGCGCGGGGCGATGGCCACTTTCGTAGTGGCCGCCTACATGAAGGCCGTGCCCATGATTTATAACGGCCAGGAAATAGGCTACGCCCAACGCGTGCCCTTCATGGGGCCGCGCAAACCCATCGATTGGGCACCCAACCCGGCCGTGACCCGCGAATACAAGCAGCTGCTACGTTTCCGCAACGGCAGCGAGGCCCTGCGCAATGGCCAGCTCGCCAGCTACAGCACCGACGACGTGTGCGCTTTTACTAAAACCCTGGGTGCCGAGCAGGTGCTGGTGCTGGCCAACCTGCGCAACGCTCCCATGACCTACTCGCTGCCCGCCGCCCTGGGCCGCACCACCTGGCAAAACGCCTTTGCCGGGCCGGTGCCCGCGCCGGGCAGCGCCCTCACTTTGCAGCCGTATCAGTATGTGGTTTTACGAAATCAGTCTGGCAACGCCAGCCGCCGGTAGGGGGGTAGGGCCGGGCGTACTTTCGTAAAAAATGCCGCGTAACTCATGAAAAAACAGTTGTTCTTTTTGCTGCTGATGGCCGGCTTTTCGGCCACCGCGCAAACGCCTACCCCCCTCACGGCCAGTTTTGGCAAGGTCAAGCTAACGTTTTCGCTGGCGGCCGGCCAGCCCACTTACGCCGTCACCTACGGCGCAAAGCCGGTGGTGAATGCCTCGCGGCTGGGCATTGCTTTTCAGGGCGGCCAGGGCTTTGAGGGGCCGCTGAAGCTGCTGGGCAGCGAAGTGAAGGACGTGGACGAAACCTGGCAGCCGGTGTGGGGCGAGGTCAAAAATATCCGCAACCACTACCAACAGCTCACGGTGCACCTGCGCCAGCCGGCCGCGCCCGGCCGCCGGCTCGACGTGGTGTTTCGGGTGTTTGCCGATGGGGTAGGGTTTCGCTACGAGTTTCCGCGCCAGCTGGCGTTGGGCAATTTCGTGGTGAGCGACGAGCTGACCGAGTTTGCCCTGCCCGCCGACCACCAGGCATTCTGGATTCCCGGCGACTACGACACCAACGAGTATCTCTACACGCATTCGCGCCTGAGCGCCGTCGATAACGCGGCCCAGGTGAAGGCTTCGACGATGATTGCCGTGCGCGACGCGCCTGACCCGCAGGCCGTGGCTACGCCCCTGATGCTGAAGGCCGACGACGGGCTATACGTTAACATCCACGAGGCGGCGCAGGTCAATTACCCGGCCATGCAGCTGCACGTTGATAGAGTCAGCCACTGCCTCACGGCCCGGCTGGTGCCCAACGCGGTGGGTAGTAAGGCGTTTCTGCAAGCGCCGGGCCGCACGCCCTGGCGCACGATTATCGTGAGCGACAAGGCTCCCGATATTCTGGCTTCCAAGCTGATTCTCAACCTCAACGAGCCTGGCAAGCTGGCCGCTACTGACTGGATAAAGCCCATGAAATTCGTGGGGGTGTGGTGGGAGATGCAGACCGGCCGCACCGACTGGAAATACGCCGCCAGCGCCGACACGCTCAATGCCCAGGGCCAACTCATCCCGACCGGCCGCCACGGTGCCAACACTGCCAATGTGAAGCGCTACATCGACTTCGCGGCCGCGCACCACATTCCGGGCGTACTCGTGGAGGGCTGGAACGTGGGCTGGGAAGACTGGTTCGGTAACTGGAAGGAGCAGGTGTTTGACTTTGTGACGCCCTACCCCGACTTTAAGGTGCAGGAAATCAGCGACTATGCGAAGTCGAAAGGCGTGCAGATGATTATGCACAACGAGACGTCGGGCTCGGCCACCAGCTATGAGCAGCACTTCGACACGGCTTATCAGTTTATGAATAAATACGGCTACCCGTCGGTGAAAACCGGCTACGTGGGCCGCATCATTCCCAGGGGCGAGCACCACGACGGCCAGTGGATGAGCAACCACTTCGTGCGGGTGGCCGAGATGGCGGCCCGGCACCACGTCACGGTTGACATGCACGAGGCCGTGCGGCCCACCGGCCTGCACCGCACCTACCCCAACTGGCTGTCGGGCGAGGCGGGCCGCGGCAACGAGTACAACGCCTTTAGCATTGGCAGCCCGCCCGAGCACGAGACGATTATGCCCTTCACGCGCCTAGTGGGCGGGCCAATGGACTACACGCCAGGCATCTTCAAGCTGCAAAACTTCGAGCCCACCGGCAAGCACAGCGTGCGCACCACGCTGGCCAAGCAGCTGGCCCTGTACGTGACCATGTATTCGCCGCTGCAAATGGCCGCCGACTTGCCCGAAAACTACGACGCGCACCCCGACGCTTTTCGGTTTATCGAAGACGTGCCCGTGGACTGGGACGACACCCGCATCCTGGCCGCCGAGCCCGGCGATTATATCACCACCGTGCGCAAGGCCAAGGGCAAGGACGAGTGGTACTTAGGGAGCATTACCGACGAAAATGCCCGTACGCAGCCCGTTAAGCTGGACTTTTTAACCCCCGGCCAGCGTTACGAAGCCACTATCTACGCTGACGCCAAAGACGCCGACTGGCAGAAAAACCCCGCCGCCTACCAGATTACCCGGCAGGTAGTTACCAGCAAATCAACGCTTACGCTGCGGCTCGCGCCGGGCGGCGGCGCGGCCATCAGCTTCAAACCCGTGTCGGCTAAGTAAGGCCGCCGCCCTTTTTCGCCTTCCCTACCCCCACCCAGCTATCCGATGTTAATTGCCGTGAATATCCTGAAAAAAACGCTGACGCTAGCGCTGGCCGCCGGCCTGCTGGCCGGCTGCAAGGCCGCTGACCCGCAGCCGCCGACCCCCGTCACGCCCCCGCCGCCCGTTACTACTACGCCCGCGCCGGCGCAGTACGGCACCCCTTTCGCCAGCGTGCCCAACCGCGAAGACGCGGTGATTTACCAGGTCAATATGCGCGCCTTTAGCCAAGGCGGCAACTTTGCGGGCGTCACGGCGCGGCTCGATTCTATTAAAGCCGTTGGGGTGAACGTGCTGTACCTCATGCCTATCTATCCGGTGGGGGTAGTAAAATCGGTGAACTCGCCCTACTGCGTGAAGGACTATCTGGCCGTGAACCCCGAGTTTGGAACGCTCACTGACCTGCGCGCACTGGTGGACGGCGCGCACGCCCGCGGCCTGACCGTGATGCTGGACTGGGTGGCCAACCACACCAGCTTCGACAATGCCTGGATAACGGCGCACCCCGACTGGTACCTGCGCGATGGGGCCGGCAACATCCTCCCCCCGCCCAATACTACTTACACTGACGTCGCCCAGCTCGACTTCACCAATGCCTCGATGCGCCTGGCCATGATTGCGGCCATGAAATCGTGGGTCTATACGGCCAACGTTGATGGCTTTCGGTGCGACTACGCCGACCCGATTCCGGCCAGCTTCTGGGTGCAGGCCATCGACACTTTGCGCAACATCAGGAGCCACAAGCTGCTGCTGCTGGCCGAAGGCACGAATAGCAGCAACTTCACGTCGGGCTTCGACTACAACTTTGGCTTTGGCTTCTACGGCGGCCTACGCAGCGTGTACGGCAGCGGCGGGGCCGCTACCACCTTCACTACCCTCAATACCAGTGAGTATGTGGGCGCGGCTACCACGCAGCAAGTGGTGCGCTACACCACCAACCACGACGTGAACGGCTCGGACGGCACGCCGGTCATGCTGTACGGCGGCAACGCGGGGGCCATGTCGGCCTTCGTGGTGGCGTCGTGCTTCAAGGGCGTGCCTTTCGTGTATAATGGCCAGGAGGCGGGCATGACCACGCCCATTACGTTCCCCTTCACCACGGTGAAAATCAAGTGGGGCGCGCACTCCGACGTGAAGCTTGCTTACCAGCAGCTGCTTACGGCCCGCGCCGCCAGCCCGGCGCTCCAGCACGGCACGCCGGTAGCCTACAGCACGGCCGACGTGTGCGCCTTCACCAAAACGGCGGGCACTGACCAGGCCCTGGTGCTGGTGAACGTGCGCAACGCGCCCATTACGTACACGGTGCCCCCGGCCCTGGCCAACACCACCTGGACCAACGCGCTGCAAGGCGGCGCCTACACCGTGGGCAGCCAGGTAGCCCTACCCCCCTACGGCTACGTGGTGCTGAAAAAGTAAGTCTTAGAGCAGTTACGCGGAGGGCGACGCCGACTGCGTAACAGCCCTTACCAAGCTGCTGCCGCCCCGCCCGCAGGTGGCTACGAGGCCGGCAGCACCAGCACGGGCAGCGGGCTGTGCAGCAGCACATGCGTCGTTACGCTGCGGTGAAACAGTTCGCTCAGGAAGCCGCGGGGGCGCGCCACCAGCACCACTAAGTCGAACCCGCCGCTCGCTGCCACCTGCAAAATGCCACCCGCCGGCGTGGCGTGCACCAGGCTTTGGGTGCGCAGGCCAGCCGGCAGGTCGCGGGCGAGGCCCGTGCGCACAAGCGCCTCGCGGGCGGCGGCCGTGCCGGCCGTCGCGCTCGCTTCATCGGGGCCAACGTGCAGCATGGTCATCTCCGCAGCCAGCGCCTCAAACAAATGCCGGGCGAGGTCCGCTTGCGTGCCCAGGCTAAATGGTTCATTATCAAGGGCCAGGAGCACGCGATGCGGGATGATGGGGCTGGCGTGGGCGGGCACCAGCAGCAGGGGCTGCGGGGCGGTGCGCAGGATAGCCAGCGCACCGCTCGACACCAGCGCGTCGGGCGTCGCGTCGGTGTCGCGGTGGCCGAGCACGACCAGCGCGGGTTGGTGGCGGCGCAAGGCATCGGCCACGGCCTCGGCCACTTGGCCGTGCGCCACTTCGGCCACCACGGGCGCGGTCAGTTCGCGCGTCAGGCTTTCCAGCGCCAGGTCGATTGTCTCCTGGCTGAGCATATCTACCTGGCCGGTGAGGTGCTCGGGGTCCAGGAGCGAGTTGCGGCGAATGTGCAGCAGCACCAGCCGCGCGCCGATGGCCCCGGCCAGCGCGTCGGCGTAGGCCAGGGCGTGGTCGGCGGGTTGAAAAAAATCGGTGAGCACCAGCAGCGAGAGCGCCATGCGGCAGGGGGATAGGGAAAAAGCGAGACTGCCCGCAAAGAACCGGGCGCGCCGGCCCGGCCACCATGCGCACTATCAGCTAAGTACCTGATTTTAATCAGCAAAAAGGCCAGCACGCCGGCGGAGCCTTGCACTCGCCGCGGTGAAATCCGCCGGGTGTCGGCGGCTAAAGCTGCCGGGCCAGGCTCCCGCCGCGCTGCCCGGCGCACCGCGCGGGGTAGGGGCCCGACGATGGCGTGGCGTCGCGCAGCGGGACACACCCGCGACCCGCTGCGCGACGCCACGTTTGCGAAGCTGTCCATGTCCATCTACCCTTAGTGCCCGTGACCGGGTGGGCTGTTAACCATTTTGCGTAAGTCCTAAATTATTTACTAACGGGTACTTATCAACTGCTGAATAAGCTCCTTGCCAAAGCAGCCACTTGCCGGCTAGCCCCCGCCCGGCCAGCGGCACCAGGTCAATATCCGGCTGGTCGGCAACCTGGGCTACGGCGGCAGCACCTGACAAAAGTCATCTCTTACGGATGACTTTTGTCATAAAAAGAGGGGGTAGGCGCAGCTACTTTTAGATGGCCTGCTTTTTCTCTCCAACGATGTTTTGTTTCCTTAAAATGGCCCCCACTGCGTCGGCTGTTAGGCGCGGCTGGCCGCCGCTACCCCATTTTCGCGCCCCACACCCGCGCGAATAGCCCGGCCGTGGTAGCGCGGCCGCAAGCGGGGCCACCGCGCCAACCGGAAGCCCGCCGCGTCCTGAAAAAACCTGTTGGCGCAGCCCTGAAAATCCTCGGGTTGCTTTGGGTGGCCCTGGTGCCGGGCCACGCTGTGCATGCGCAGGCCCTGGCAGTGGAAAAAGTGCCGCCACTGGCCTATGGGGCGATGTTTCAGCACTATCCGCAGGCCCAGCAGGTGAGCTGGCGCCGGTTTCAGGACTGGTACCAGGCCAGCTACACTCTGGGCCAGACCCGCCGGCTGGTCAGGTTCAGCAGCAACGGCGATGTGGAGGCCACGGGCCAGGATATGGCGCTCAGTGCGCTTTCGCTCCCCATCAAGCACACGCTGACCACGTACTACCCCACCCGTATTTTTTGCCGCGCCATTGAGGTGACCAATGTCCGGACCGGGGACCTCACCTACGAGATGGCCACCTGCGAAACCGCCCTCAGCCGCACCATCACGCTGCTGGCCGACGGCCGGAAAGTGCCCCGCCCCGACTAGCCGGGGCAGCCTCTCCGCCCGCGATGTTTTTCGCTGTGCTGGCTTCCGCCGCCGGCGGGCCAGGGGCTGCCACCGGGGGTAAGGCTACCTGACAAATGTCAGGTAGCGAGGCAATAATCGTCAGGGTATTGCCAGGCGGCCGGGCGGAATTTTGTGGCCTGCTTACTTCCCCACCCTGGCCGGCAGCGGCCTGCTCTTTCTTCCTTTTCCCATGCAAACCCTGCAAACCTTCGCGCCGTCCGTCACGGCCGACTACCCGGCGGATGCCGTCATTGCGGCCGCCATCGAGCGGTTTTTCATAACCAAAAAAGGCGGGCCCGCGCACCTGCTTGGCAGGGCGGTGCTGGTCGGGTGCGACCGCGCGCCCGCCGCTTTCGTGGCCAGCTCGCAACGTGTGAACAACGGCTGGCGGCTCTCTGCCGCCCGCGGGTTATAGGTCAGCGTCATGCGTTCTTACCCCCGCATTAACGCGGCTGGCCTGCCGCGGGCGGCCAGCAGCCCGGCCGCCGGCCGCGTGAGCCCGGCCGCCCTGCGCATTGCCCAGGAAGCCGACGCCACCATGTCGCCCGATGGCTGGGAGGCCGACTACTCTCCGCCCGCGGTGCCAGCTGCGGTGCCGGCGGCCAGCCCCGTTGTCTCCCCTGCCCAGGTGTTGCCCACCGCCCAGGCGTAGCTTATTACCCTCTCTATTCTTTCTGAGTTATGAATCCTTCCCTGCTCGTGCTGGCTAATGTGCCGGAAGCCGCCCCTCACATGGCGCGCTACGCCGCCGCCCTGGGCCAGCCGCTGGGCCTGCGCCTGGCGCTGCTGCACTGCGGCCTCTGCGCCCCGCTGCCCGAGCCAAAATCAATGGGCGAAGAAGCAGCGCTGCCCAGCCGCAACGAGGTCCAAACCCTGGCCGCGCTGCGCGCCCTGGCCCGCCGCCTGCCCGTGCCCGCCGAGGTGGCCGAAGCGGGCGGGCAGCTGGAAGACGACGTGGCCGCTGCCGCCAACCGCTACCAGCCGCTGCTGGTGGCGATGGGTCTGGGTCCCAGGCAGCACCTGCTCGATGAACTGCTGCGCACCCAGGTGCTGCCCGTGTTGCGGGCCACCGGGCGGCCGGTGCTGCTGGTGCCCGCCGCCGCGCCGGCGGTGGCGGCAGTGCCGCCCGCCCCGCGCCGGGTGCTGGTAGCCGTGGATGGCGAGCACTTTGGCCTGGCGGCGGCTTGCCGCAACCTGGGCCAGCTACTGGGCTCGTGGGCAGCGACTTACATCGTGGCCCACATCGACCAGCACAGCGCGCTGCTGGGCACTTCGGGCCAGCACGCGCTGGCCGATGTGCGGGCCAGCAAGCTCCTACCCCCCGGCACGCCGCTGGAGCTATACGAGGTGGCCGACGCGGCCCCGGCCCCCGGCATCCTGCAAGCCCTGGCCGATACGCGGGCCGATATGCTGGTGCTCATTGCCCGGCCGCGCAGCATTCGGGGCAAGCAGTTTCACCGCAGCGTCACGGCGGCGGTGCTGCGCCACACCTGGGTGCCGGTGTTGCTGCTGCCGGCGGCGGGGTAGGGGGTAGGGGCCGTCGCTATTTTTTTTGTTTCAGATTTCTCTTCTGCAAGCCGGGTCAGAAATTTCTCCTGCCGGCCCCCGTTACCCGCGCCCGGCCCGGGGCGCACCTGACAAATGTCAGCCCGCCACCTGGCGGATGTCATGCCCGCGCCCGTGTGGAGCCGGTAGTTTCGCTAGTAGTTATCGCTAATTCTTTTTCCTCCACCTATGAGTAAGTTACTATTAGCCGTGCTGGGCAACTACAATCAGCAACTAAGCGCCACCCTGACCCAGGCCGAGCAGCGTTGGTCCGGCTTGTCCGCCATCGAAGACAAGGTGCTTTCTAAAGATGAGATGGAGGAGCGACGCCGGACGCTGCTGTTGGCGGTGGCTTATCTCGACAAGTTGAAGCAATTGCTCAGCCGCCACGCCGACCAGCCGCCGCCGGCTCATTAAAAAGCCAGGCAGCGAACCGGGAGCCGGAGCTATTTTTTGAACCCCAGCATTTTATTGACCCGCTCGCCCATGCCGCTCACCCGTTCGCCCGAAGCCGCCGTGCTGCTGGTGTTGCTGCCGCCCGCCCCGTCGGGGGCCGCGCTCGTGGCGACCAGCGCCACGCTGCACACCTTGCAGCAGCAGCTGGGCGCGGCCATCCGGGTGTTGCGCGTGGACGAGGCCACTCACCCCGCCGTGGTGCGCAGTTTCGATGGCCGGGGCCTGCCGGCCTGGGTGCTGATACGGCACGGCGTGGAGCTGTGGCGGCAGGCCGGGATGCCCGGCAGCGCCGCCACCATAGCGCTGATAAGGAGCAAATTAACCCTGCCACCCGTCGCCAGCAACTGAGCCACCCACGCCCGCCAGAGCCACCCTGAAGAGCACGGCACCGAGCAAGCCGCCCCAGCCGGCGGCCAAAAACCCCGGTTTCCCGCCAGCCAAAGCCGGGGTTTTGGGTGGGTTAGCTAGCATCTCTCATTGCGTAAAATACTAATAATTAGTTAATTATTAATATAATATGTAGGCCAGGCAAATGCCAGCTTTAGCCTGCCGCTCCTCGCCCAAGTCGTCCCGGCCTATGACGAAAATCGGGCGGAGGGCTGACGTTTTACGGCTCATCGCGGGCGTGCCGCCTGGTCCTTTGCCAGTGGTTTTCTGGTCGGTAGACTGGTCTCCGGGGCCAGTTTTGTGGGGGCCGCCGCCTCGCTGCTGTCCCGTTTTGCCGGGTGGCAGTTGGCGGCGGCCTTACCGCTTGCACCCCTCGCCGCTGCCCGGAAACCACCGGGGGCAGTGAACGAAATCAGCAAACTCCGGCATGAGCCCCAAAACCCCGGCCGCCCCGGCCATTCCTACCCCGGCCATCCCGCCGCCTCCCCACGATGGCCGAGGCGCCGCTACCGCCTCCCTGGCAGGTCGAGATTCTGGCGAAGCTCTACGGGCAGGAGCGGGTTAGGGGAATGTCCTTCATCGACTCGTACAGCCCGGAGACGATGGCCCTGGCTCCGCCCGCCTGGAGCCCCTCGGCCGTGCTGACCACCCACGCGGCCACGGCCCCTCCCTACGCCGCCCTGGGCAACTACGCCACGCCGGCCGATAAAGTAGCCGGGTTGACGAAATTTCTAACCCAGTACAGTGTGCGGGAAGTAGAGAAAAATCGGCCGCCCCGCCCAGCCTGACCGGCAGTCGCCCAGCAAACTCTCTCCGTTTGGGGCGAGCAGCATCAAATAAGGAAAGCATACCTATTTCTCACTCAACTTTTTGTCACATGCCTCAGCAAATGCTCCCCAATGTTCCGTTCATAGCCAATTCCGATACGGCCCCCGCTTTTTGGTTGTTCGATACGCTCTGGCTCATGCTCGCCGAAGGGGAGCAGACGGGCGGCAGTTTTTCGCTCGTCGAGCAGCGGATGCGTCAAGGCATCAAAGTGCCGGCGCACGTGCATAACTATAATGACGAATGGTTCTATATTTTTGAAGGAACCCTGGAGCTGACCATCGCCGGGAAGCCCGTGCATGGCAAGGCGGGCGACTACGTGTGGATTGCCCGCGGCAATGACCATGCGTTCGAGGTCACGAGCGAATGCCGGGTGCTCAACGGCTACACCCCCGGCGGCCCCGAACAGCCGGTGAAGTACCTGGGGCAGGCGACGAACATTCGGGAGCTGCCGCCCGAATCATTTCCCAAGCCCGACGAGCGGGCCATGCGGCTGTTGTTCAACCACTACTGGAGCTGCGAAGTCGGCGCGGGCTGGGAGCACAACGACGCGGACCTACGCCGTTAAGACCCTTTCTTATTTCCTTATTTCTCTTCAAAAACTTCTCATGGAAGCCATTCAATTGCCCCACTACGGCGCGGCCGACCAGCTGCGGTACGCGCAAATCCCTACCCCCCAGGCGGGGCCGGGCCAGGTGCTGGTGCGCGTGCGAGCCGCCGCCGTCAATCCCCTCGACGCGAAAATTGCCTCCGGTGCCATGCAGCAACTGTTTCCGCTCGCGCTGCCCTGGACGCCGGGCAACGACTTCGCCGGCACGGTCGAGGCCGTGGGCGCGGGCGTGACCACGGTCAAGCCGGGCCAGGAGGTGTACGGCACCAGCGCGGCCGGCGGGGCCTACGCCGAGTATTTGGTCGCCCCGGCCGATGCCGTGGCCCCCAAGCCGGCCACGCTCTCCTTTGTGGAAGCCGCCTCGGTGCCCGTGGGGGCGCTCACGGCCTGGCAGGGGCTGACGCGGGGCGGCCACCTGCAAGCCGGCCAGACTGTGCTCATCCACGGCGGGGCGGGCGCGGTGGGGGCCTACGCGGTGCAGTTTGCCCACCAGCTGGGGGCGCACGTCATCGCCACCGCCGCCGCCAAAGACCTGGATTTCGTGCGTTCGCTGGGGGCCGATGAAGTGCTTGATTACCACGCTACCCCTTTCGAGACGGTAGTGAAAGACGTGGACGTGGTGTTCGACCTGGTGGGCGGCGACACGCAGCAGCGCTCCTTCGGCGTGCTCAAAAAAGGTGGCTACCTGGTGGCCACCAGCCAGCCGCCGTCCCCGGAAGAAGCGGCCAGGCACGGCATCCACGGCGTGATGTTTGGCATGAAGCCCTCGGCCGAGGACCTGGTGCGCGTGGCCCGGCAGCTGGATGCCGGCAAGCTCAAATTTGATGTCGCCCGCATCTATCCGCTGGCGCAAGCTGCCCAAGCCTGGGCCGACAGTGCCGACCATCAGCCAAGCCCCGCCGCGACCCCCGCCGCCGGCCCGCCGCGCGCCGCCCCCAAAACCCACGGCAAAATTGTGCTGGAAATGGAGTCCGCTTAGTAAACGGAAATCACCCAGGGAATTCTTGCCGGGAAGCCGACTGGCAAAACGCGGGGCAGGGGGTAGCAAGCAGGCGCTGGCCCCTGGCCGAATCCAGCCGCCCCTTGGAAGAAAAACCCTCCGCACAAAACCGGCCTCATCTAACCTAATAACGCAACAACATGGGAAAGCTCACCGGCAAAGTGGCTGTCATCACCGGCGGCACGTCGGGCATGGCCCTGGCCACTGCCAACTTATTTGTGGAGGAAGGCGCTTACGTCTTTATCACGGGCCGCCGGCAGGAGAAGCTCGATGAAGCCGTGCGGACCATTGGCCGCAACGTGACCGGCGTGCAGGGCGATTCGGCCAACCTGGACCGCCTCTACGAGACGGTCAAGCGGGAAAAACGGCCTTAATTCCGGGCGGCGAACAGGGCGAAGGAGGAGATTGCCTACGTCGCCCTGTTCCTGGCTTCCAGCGATTCCAGCTATGTGAACGGAATTGAACTCTTCGTAGATGGCGGAATGATATGCAAATAATGCCACAAACGGCAGTAGATTCCATAATTGAACTCTTCGTAAGTACCCGTTGGCAAATACTTTATCCTATGTTCAGGTACGCCCTCTAATTTGGGCCAATGAAAGGAAAGGAGCGGAATAAGATTCTAATCTTATGGGGCGTTGGAGCCCGTTTAACATGACAATCCCCGCTCTTTTTTAGGGTCACTTTGGACAGTTCCAGTAGGCCACCGAGCCTGTATCAGGATAGTAAAAGACACCCTAGAAGTCCTTTTTTACTACTTTTTCTCCACTCTTTTACTGCTGTACTTAATGGTTATCGCCTCTTCGTTACCCGTTGTCGGCCTGGACGTGAGCAAAGCCACGCTGGCCGTCTGTTATCAAGTAAATGACCAGATTAAGCACCTGGAAGTCAGCAATACCAAAGCGGGCTTTCAGCAGCTAGTGAAGGCGTGCGGCGGGCAGTGCCAGTTTGTGATGGAAGCCACGGGCACCTATAATCTGGCCCTGGCTTACTACCTGCATGAACAGGGCGGACAGGTGGCCGTGCTCAATCCGCTGGTAATTAGACGCTTCATTCAACTGCACTTAGGTAAGGGCAAAAGCGAGCGCAAAGATGCGCAGTGGTTGTTGCGCTATGGTCAGCAACAGCCGTTGAAAGTCTGGCAGCCGGACGAAGCGGTCCTGGTCGAGTGCCGGCACCTAGAACAGGTCAATGAGCAGTTACTCAAGCAAAAAGTGATGATTAGCAACTCGTTGGAAGCCTTACAGCACCAACCTATTGTGAGCAAACTCGCTTTGAAACGGCTTCAGCAGCTGCTCAAGACCTTAACGCAGCAAGTGGAAGCGGTAGAGGCCGA
The DNA here is from genome assembly GCA_001596155.1 of Hymenobacter psoromatis. Lineage (NCBI taxonomy): Bacteria > Pseudomonadati > Bacteroidota > Cytophagia > Cytophagales > Hymenobacteraceae > Hymenobacter > Hymenobacter psoromatis. The sequence continues at coordinate 5,110,473 of CP014771.1, forward strand.
ACTACTGGCCCTGTTAGAACGGCGCTTTGCGCAGGAAATGACGCTGTTGTGCTCCATTCCTGGCATTGGGCGCAAAACAGCGGGCATGCTACTGCTCTTTGTCGGCGGCTTCACTCACTTCGATAACTACCGGCAAGTCATTGCCTTAGCCGGTCTCTCCCCCCGCGAGCATACCTCGGGCACGAGTATCCGCGGGAAGGTGCGCATCACCAAAATGGGTGGGGGGCTGATTCGCGGCAAGCTCTTTATGTGCAGCTTTTCGGCCAAGAAAACGAACGTGGCTTGTGCGGCCCTTTTTGACCGCCTAGTGGCCAAAGGCAAGAACAAGAAACTAGCCCTGATTGCCGTCTGCAACAAACTCCTCAAGCAGGCCTTTGCTATTATCAAATCGGGTGTGCCCTACCAAGCTGATTTTTGCTCGAAACTGGCCCAGGCCTCTTAAATTCTAACACAGTTCATGGTAAAGTAGACGGTCATGCTGAGCTTGTCGAAGCATCTCTACTGCGTAACTCACTCTAAACGTTGAGATTACTCTCGTGGTAGAGATGCTTCGGCAAGCTCAGCATGACGTTCTTTTATAGCAAACTAATTAGCAACGGATACTTAGATGGCGGAATGATGCAGGTTTAAATCGATAAATCAAGGGTTGCCGCTGCCCCGGAAACAGCGGCGGCTTAGGACTTTTTTTCGCGGCGTTCTCCCACCAGACCACTGCAATAACTCCGTTTGCTGAGAGCACTCCGAGCTAACCTGGCGCGGCCGACCCGCTCCCCACGCCCCGTATTTTCCTCAACCCATATCCTTGTTATGACACCCGAACAGCTCACGCAGCTCATCACCTTCAACCTGGCCGCTATGAAAACGGGCAGCAACATCGCGGCCGCCGCGGCCGCCGAAATCCGGCACGATGCTTACCACCCGCAGCTCCAGGAGGCCCTCGACCAGGGCACCGAAACCGCGCGGCAGTGGGCGGTGCGCATTGACCGGGCGCTGGCCGAAACGGGCGGCGCGGCGGCCCCGGTAAATCACGCCGTGCAAGCGCATTACGAAGTGGATAAGCGTCTGCGCGGCTTCGCCACGGACGACGCCACGCGGGACCTCAGCATTATTGGGTCCGGCCAGCGGGCGCTGCACTACTGGATGGCATTTTTCGGGACGTTGCGCGCCTACGCCGCGCATGCCGGCCGGCACCAGCTCGAACAGGATATGCAAGCCAGCCTGGACGAGGCCAAATGGGCCGACGAGCAGTACGCCCACTTAACGGAGCAGATTCTGAGCACCTGAACGGCCGGCCGGGGCCGCCACCGCCGGTGGAGCAACGGGCTACGCGCCGGAGGAGCGGGTAGTCCACGCCGCTTGCAGCGTCCCCGACGGGAGCTTGGGCCTGTAGATGCCGCATAGTAGGCTTGTCTATAGCTTGTTATGCATTAACGGCGAACTTTAAAGCAGGGCAACGCCCCGCGCTTTCCGAAGTGACGTGCAAGAGAAAAAAGGAAAGGGTTTTTTAGGCAGGCTGCGTTCTTACCAAATGTTCAGCATTGCCCTTTTTTCCAGGGGGACCTTTGCGCAGTCATTCACTCATTCCTTTTCCCATGAACCATTCCATTGTCATTACCGGCGGCCACACGGGCCTCGGCCTCGTCGCCAGCCGCTGCATCCTGGCCACTATCCCCGATGCCCACCTGGTGTGGGCGACCCGCTCGCGGCAAGTAGCCGAAAAGGCGGCGGCCGGCCTGGGTGCCACGGGCCGCATCACCATCCTGCCGCTCGATATGAACGCCCTGGACAGCGTGCGGCACTTCGCCGACGACCTGCTCGGCCGGCTGCACGACGGCACCCTACCCCCCCTGACCACGCTGCTCTGCAACGCGGGCATTCAGTTTGCCGAAGGCGAGTTTTGCACCACCGATGGCTTCGAGCGGACGTTTGGCGTGAATTACCTGGCCCACTTCCTGCTCGTGGAGCTGCTGCGGCCCGCGCTGGAGCCCGCCGGCCGCATCGTGCTGACGGACAGCGGCACCCACTTCGACGCGCCCCGCGTGTGGACGGCCGCGCTGTTTGGGATGCCGCCCGCGCAGTACCTGGGCGCGGGGCCCTTGTCGCGCGGGGCGGTGCCCGCCGGCCTGGAGCCGGCCAGCGCCAAAGCCAACATGTTCCGCTACTCCACCTCCAAGCTCTGCCTGCTGCTGTTTATGTACGAGCTGGACCGCCGCCTGCGGGCCGCTGGCTCGCACATCACCATCACCGCCTTCGACCCCGGCCTGATGCCCGGCACCGGCCTGGGCCGGGCCAACCAGGGCGCGGCGCTCTGGGCCTGGAAAAATGTGCTGCCCGTGCTACGCCTCTTTCCCGGCGTGAACTCGCCCGAAACCTCGGGCGCTAACCTGGCCTGGCTGGCCACCGACCCGGCCGTGGCGGGCATCACGGGCCAGTACTTCGAGGGCCGCCGGGCGGTGCCCTCGTCGGAGCTATCGCGCCAGCCCCAGCTGCAAGCCGAGCTGTGGGCCGGCACCGAAAAGCTGCTGGCCGGGCAACCGGTGCCGGCGCTGGCTGGCCAGCGCAGCTAGCGGGCCGGGCCGGGTTTTTGAGAAGCGCCCGGCCAGTTGGCCGGGCGCTCCGGACCACGCTTTTATTCCTTTCCTTTATCCGCCACCGCTCCTCGTAATGAGTTACCCTTCGCTGGAAAACTTCCTGCTGCAATTCGCCCACTTCACGCCCCAACAACTCGCGCTAATTGGTAGCAAAGCCGTGGAAAGGCATTACCCAACCGGCGCGTATTTCAGCGAGGCGGGCCGGGTGGCGAAAGAAATCGGCTTCATCGTGGAGGGCATCTTTCGGGTGTGCTACTTCGACAAGGACGGCACTGAAATCACGAAGTATTTTTTGGAGGAAAACTGGTTTGTGGTGGACCTGAACAGCTACCAGTATCAGCTGCCCGCCACCGAGTATGTGCAGGCCGTGACCCCGGCCACGATGCTGGTATTTGCGGCCCGCGACTGGCAGGCGCTGGGCCACACCATCGTGGGCTGGCCCGCGATGGAGCGCAACATCACCACGCGGGCCCTGCTGGAAAAAGTAAACCGCCTCAGCCCAATGGGGCACGAGGATGCCGCGACCAGGTACCAAAGCTTCCTGGAAAAATTTCCGGGCCTGGCCAATCGCGTGCCCCTGCACTACCTGGCCTCCTACCTGGGCATCACCCCGCAGTCGCTGAGCCGCGTGCGCAAGCACCTGGGCCGGCTGCCCGAGGCAGATGCTTAACGCTGGGCGCGAGGGGGCGGCCCGGTCCGTTTTGCCCCTGCACCCACGCCCGCAAGAGCACGGCACCGAGTAGGTAGTCCCAGCTAATTGCCAAAACCCCGGTTTTTCGTTAGCGGAAGCCGGGGTTTTTGGCTGGGTCAGCCAGCGCCACCCACTGCGTAACCTGACAAAAATCAGCCAATCAGCCAATTGTTGTCAGGGCCTGGCCAAGCCCGGCCCCGGACCTTTATGCCCAGCTTACTACCCATCCCTGGCTGGGCCGGGAGTGGCTTTGGCAGCTAAGAATACCGGCATTATGGATAAGGATTTGCAAGGAAAAACGGCCCTGGTTACCGGGGCGGCGTCGGGCATCGGCCGGGCGGTGGCGTTGCTCTACGGGCAGCACGGGGCCAAGGTCATGGTATCGGACATCGACGAGAAACAGGGCCAGCAGGTAGTAACCGAGCTGAAGGCTGCTGGGGCCGAGGGCCGGTTTTATAAAGCCGACGTGAGCGACCCCGCCCAGTGCCACCAGCTGGTGCAGGCAACCGTGGCTGCCTTCGGCGCGCTCGACGTGGCCTGCAACAACGCCGGCATCATCGGCGAGCTGAGCCTGACCGCCGACTACTCAGTCGAAGGCTGGCAACAGATTATTAATGTGAATCTTAACAGCGTGTTCTACTGTCTTAAATACGAGCTGGAAGTGATGCTGAAGCAGGGCCACGGCGCGGTAGTCAATATGTCGTCCATTCTGGGGCAGGTGGGCACGCCCACGCTGGCGGGCTACGTGGCGGGCAAGCACGGCATCGTGGGCCTCACCCAGACGGCCGCCATCGAATACGCCGCCAAGGGCATTCGCATCAACGCGGTGGGGCCGGGCTACATCGATACGCCTTTGCTCAGTGACTTCTCGGGCCAAACCAAGCAGGCGCTGGTGGCGCTGCATCCCATCGGCCGCCTGGGTCGCTCTGAGGAAGTGGCCGAGCTGGTCATCTGGCTCAGCACCGACAAAGCCTCGTTCGTCACCGGCGCTTACTACCCCGTCGATGGCGGCTACCTGGCTAAATAAGCGTGCCCTACCCCCTGCTTCTTTTTCAACCTTCTTCTCTAATGAAAAAATCCGAATCCCACCTGCGGACCATCCTGGTTGAAAATATCCAGGCCAACCTGCTGGGCCTGAACGAGCAGCACCGGAAAAAGCTGCATAAAACCGTGGCCCGCGCCGCCAAAAAAATAGCCCGGAAGTTTGCCAAGCTCCTGGCCAAACAGCCCAAGGCCGATAAAGTGACCACCCCCAGCACCGTTCCGCCGGGGCTCCGCAAGGCCAGCCGGCGCGTGGGTGGCAAGGTGGCCCCTAAGCCCGCCACCCGCCCGATAGCTAAGACCACCACCGCCAGCAGCTAGCCCACGCCCCTCCCAATGACTGATTCTTCACTTCCCCCGGCGCGCGCGCTACCCATCACTACGCTCTTCGTGGACGTCGGGGGCGTGCTACTCAGCCCCGGCTGGGGCCACGCCTCGCGGCAGCTGGCGGCCAAAACCTTCGGGCTGGACGCGGCCGAAATGGAGCAGCGCCACCACGTGGTGTTCAGCACCTACGAGCTGGGCCGGCTCAGCCTGGCCGACTACCTCCGGCAGGTGGTTTTCTACCAGCCCCGGTCGTTTAGCGAGGCTGATTTTCGGGAATGTATGTTTGCCCAATCCCTACCCTTCCCCGAGATGCTGGCGCTGATACCGCAGCTCAAAGCCCGCCACCACCTCAAAATCGCCGTGGTCAGCAACGAGGGCCGCGAGCTGAACGCGCACCGCATTGACACATTCGGGCTGGCCGGATTCGCGGATTTTTTTGTGTCCTCGTCGTTCGTGGGCCTCAGCAAGCCCGATGTTAACATCTTCCGCCTGGCGCTCGACCTGGCGCAGGTGCCGGCCGCGCAAGTGCTGTATCTGGATGACCAGCCCATTTTCATCAGCGTGGCCGCCAGTCTGGGTATTCAGGGGATTTGCCATAAAGACTACCTTTCCACCTGCACCCAGCTGGCCGCTTTTGGCCTGACGGTGTAGGGTGCGGGGCTTGCCCCCGCCCGTCGTTGAACGGCGCGTTTGAACTATAACAACGACGGGCGGGGGCAAGCCCTACCGGGTCGCTACCCCGCACCCTACTTCTAATGCTCCTCCCACATGGCCGCCGCTGCTGACCTTATTCTAGTCCTCAACGGCGGCTCGTCCAGCATCAAGTTTGCCGTGTACGAGCCGGGCGAAGTGCCGCGATGCGGGCTGCACGGTCACCTCGACCGCATTGGTCTGCCCGGCACCCAACTCACGTTTAGCGAAGGGCCGGTGGCGTCGCCCACCACCAGCCCGGCCAACGCGCCCGACCCGGCCGCCGCCGCCAGCTTCCTGCTTGATTGGCTGGACCAACGCGCGGTATTCGCTGCCCTGGCGGCCGTGGGGCACCGGGTCGTGTACGGCGGCCCTCGGCACTTGGACCCGGAACTCGTTACCCCCGCGCTGCTGGCCGACCTGCGCCAGCTGACAGCCGACGACCCCGACCACCTGCCCGGCGAAATTGCCCTGATGGAAGCGATGCACGCGCGTCAGCCGCAACTGCGGCAGGTGGCGTGCTTCGACACGGCCTTTCACCAGCATATGCCGCGCGTGGCGCAGCTGCTACCCATCCCGCGCCGCTTCGCGGCGCAGGGGCTGCGGCGCTACGGATTCCACGGTATTTCCTACGCCTATTTGCTCGAGGAGCTGGGCCGGCAGGCGGGGCCGGCGGCGGCGCAGGGACGGGTTATTCTGGCGCATTTGGGCAGCGGGGCCAGCCTGGCCGCCGTGCTAGGCGGCCAGAGCCAGGATACGAGCATGGGCTTTACGCCCGCCGCCGGCCTGGTAATGGGCACCCGCCCCGGCGACCTCGACCCCGGCGTGGCCGCCTACCTCTTCCAGGCCGAGCACCTCACGCCCGAGCAGTTCAACCACCTCATCAACCACGAGAGCGGCCTGCTGGGCGTGTCGGAAACCAGCTCCGATATGCAGGATTTGCTGGCCGCCCAGGCCACCGACGCGCGGGCCGCCGACGCGGTGGCGCTGTTTTGCTACCAGGCCCGCAAGTGGGTGGGGGCCTACGCGGCCGTGCTCGGCGGCCTCGATACGCTGGTGTTTGCGGGGGGGGTAGGCGAACACGCGGCCGAGGTGCGCGCCCGCATTTGCGCGGGGCTGGGGTTTCTGGGCCTCGAACTCGACGCGGCCCTTAATGCCACCCACGCGGCCGTGATTTCCAGCGCCGCCAGCCGCGTCACCGTCCGCATTATTCCTACTAATGAGGAGCGCCAGATGGCGCAACTCGTCCAGCAGCTTTTGCTGACTGGTGAAGAAAAAACCGCCCTCCGCGTTGCGCCTCACCCCCTAGCCCCCTCTCCAAAAGAGAGGGGGGACTAGCTCTAGTTCTAAAAAGCTAATTTCTAGATACTAAGACTAAAAACTAGTTCCCCCTCTCTTTTGGAGAGGGGGCTAGGGGGTGAGGTGCCCGCGGAGGGCGAGAAGCCGTGCGTAACGTCAGTGATAAAGACAAAGCCTTTTAAACCAAGCCCTTATGGAAACCAACACCCTCGCCCCGCCGGCCGTGCGCCCGGCGGCCACGCCGCTGACGGCGGCCGAAGCCACCCTCATCAATGCCTACTGGCGGGCCGCCAACTATCTGTCGGTGGGCCAGATATACCTGTTTGACAACCCGCTGCTGAAGGAGCCGCTGAAGCTTTCGCACGTCAAGCCGCTGGTGGTGGGCCACTGGGGCACCACGCCGGGCCAGAACTTCATCTACGCCCACCTGAACCGGGTTATCAAGAAGAACGACCTGAACATGTTCTACGTGGCGGGGCCGGGGCACGGCGGGCCCGCCATCGTGGGCAACGTGTACCTGGAGGGCACCTGGACCGAGGTGTACCCCGAAATAACGCAGGACGAGGCGGGGCTGAAGAAGTTTTTTACCCAGTTTTCGTGGCCGGGGGGCATTTCCAGCCACGTGGCCCCCACCACGCCGGGCTCCATTCACGAGGGCGGCGAGCTGGGCTACTCGCTCAGCCACGCCTTCGGGGCGGTGTTTGATAACCCCGGCCTCATCGCGGCTTGCGTGGTGGGCGATGGCGAAGCCGAAACCGGCCCGCTGGCCACGGCCTGGCAATCGACCAAGTTTCTCAACGCCCGTACCGACGGCACGGTGCTGCCCATTCTGCACCTCAACGGCTACAAGATTTCCAACCCCACGGTGCTGGCCCGCATCGAACCCGATGAGCTGGACCAGTTTTTCCGGGGCTGCGGCTGGGTGCCCTACTTCGTGGAGGGCGACGACCCGGCCACCATGCACCAGCTCATGGCCGCCACTTTGGACCAAGTAGTGGCCGAAATCCAGCGCATCCGCGAAGCGGCGCTGCTGGATGATAACGCCCCCCGCCCGCGCTGGCCGATGATTGTGCTGCGCTCGCCCAAGGGCTGGACGGGACCCAAAGTAGTGGATGGCCTGCGCATAGAAGGCACTTTCCGCTCGCACCAGGTGCCGCTGCTCGTCGATGCCCAGCACCCGGACCACGTGGCGCAGCTCGAAGCCTGGCTGAAAAGCTACCGCCCCGAGGAGCTGTTTGACGAAGCCGGCCGCCTGCGGCCCGAGCTGGCCGCGCTGGCCCCTACCGGCCTCCACCGCATGGGGGCCAACCCCCACGCCAACGGCGGCCTGTTTCTGCGCGACCTGCTGCTACCCGATTTCTGCGACTACGCCGTGCAGGTGCCCGCGCCGGGGGCCGTGGCTGCCCAGGATACGATGGTGCTCGGGCCCTTCCTGCGCGACGTTATCCGGCTCAACCAGGAGCGGCCCAACTTCCGGGTTTTCGGCCCCGATGAAACTATTTCCAATCTGCTGGGGGCGGTGTTCGACGTAACCAACCGGCAGTGGGATGCCCGCACGGTGCCCGGCGACGAGTTCCTGGCCCCCATCGGCAACGTGTTCGACGGCATGCTCAGCGAGCACCAGTGCGAGGGCTGGCTCGAAGGCTACCTGCTCACGGGCCGGCACGGGGTGTTCAACTGCTACGAGGCGTTCGTGCGCATCGTGGATTCCATGTTCAGCCAGCACGCCAAGTGGCTGAAAGTGACCAAGGAAATACCCTGGCGGCGGCCCATTGCCTCGCTCAACTACATCCTGGCCTCGCACGTGTGGCAGCAGGACCACAACGGCTTCACGCACCAAGACCCCGGTTTTCTGAACCACGTCATCAACAAAAAAGCCGACATCGTGCGGGTGTACCTGCCGCCCGATGCCAACTGCCTGCTCTCGGTGATGGACCACTGCCTGCGCACCCGCAACCTCGTGAACGTGGTGGTGGCCGGCAAGCACCCCCTACCCCAGTGGCTGACCATGAACGAGGCCGTGGTGCATTGCACGACCGGTATCGGCATCTGGCAGTGGGCCAGCAACGACCAGGACGTGCCGGAGCCCGACGTGGTGCTGGCCGGCTGCGGCGACACGCCCATGCTGGAAGTACTGGCCGCCACCTCCATCCTGCGCGAACACCTGCCCGAGCTGAAAATCCGGGTCATCAACGTGGTCGATTTGATGAAGCTTCAGTCGGCCAGCGAGCACCCGCACGGCCTGGACGAAGCTGAGTACGACTCGCTTTTCACGAAAAACAGCCCCATCGTTTTCGGCTTCCACGGCTACCCCACGCTGGTGCATCAGCTCACCTACCGCCGCACCAACCGCCACCTGCACGTGCGCGGCTATATCGAAGAAGGCACCATCACCACGCCTTTCGATATGCGGGTGCAGAATAGAATCGACCGCTACCACCTGGTGCAGAGCGTGTTGGATTACCTGCCCAACCCCGGCAGCAAGGGAGCCTATTTGCAACAGCTGATGCGGGACAAGCTCATCGCGCACAAACTCTACATCGACCTGCACGGCGAGGATATGCCCGAAATCCGCGAGTGGAAATGGAAATCGTAAGCGGCTGATTGTTAAACGGAAGAAACGACTAAAAACGCCGGTCATGCTGAGCCTGTCGAAGCATCTCTGCCGCGTAACTAACGTCTAAAGTTAGGATTACTTACGCGGTAGAGATGCTTCGACAGGCTCAGCATGACCACCTTTCTTTATAAATAATAACATCATGAACCTAACCACCTTAACTACCACCGCGCAGGCGCTAATGGCCCCCGGCAAGGGCCTGCTGGCGATGGACGAAAGCACTGACACCTGCAACACCCGCTTCGCCGCGGCGGGCATTCCGCAAACCGTGGAAGCCCGCCGCGCCTACCGCGAGCTGCTGGTGACCACGCCGGGCCTGGCCGAGGGCCTCAGCGGGGCCATTCTGTTTGATGAAACCATCCGGCAGCACACCACGGCGGGCGTTTCCTTCGTGGAAATCTTGCAGCAGGCGGGCATCATCCCCGGCATTAAGGTGGACCTGGGCGCGCACGAGCTGGCCGGCTTCCCCGGCGAGCAGGTGACCGAAGGGCTCGACGGCCTGCGCCCGCGCCTGACCGAATACGTGAAAATGGGGGCCCGCTTCGCCAAGTGGCGGGCGGTGCTCACCATCGGCCCCAACTTGCCCAGCCGGGCCGCCATCTCGGCTAATGCTCACGCCCTGGCCCGCTACGCCGCCCTGTGCCAGGAGGCCGGCCTGGTGCCCATCGTGGAGCCCGAAGTGCTGCTGACCGGCCCGCACTCCCTGGCCCGGTGCGCCGCCGTGACCGCAGACGTGCTGCACGAGGTATTTAACCAGCTGCGCACCCAGGGCGTGGCTTTGGAAGGGATACTATTGAAACCCAGCATGGTACTGGCCGGGGCCGACAACCCCGAGCGGGCCACCACCGCCCAGGTGGCCGACGCTACCGTGCAGTGCCTGCTACGCACGGTGCCGGCGGCCGTGCCGGGCGTGGCGTTTTTGTCGGGTGGGCAGTCGCCCGAGGAGGCCACGCGCCACCTGGCGGCCATGCACGAGCGGTTTGCCGGCCGGCTGCCGTGGGCGCTCACGTTCTCGTTTGGCCGGGCGTTGCAACAGCCGGCCCTGGAAATCTGGGCCGGGCAGGCGGCTAATGTAGCTGCTGCCCAGCAGGCGCTGCTGAAGCAGGTGCGCCGCAACCACGCGGCGGTGGGGGTAGGGTAGGGCAGTGGCTATTCCCGTAAAAGCAGGGCAAACAAATTATTGGTAAGTACCGGTTGATAATTAGTTTGATATAAAGCATATTATGCTCATCTGGCGTCCGCTTGTCGAAGCCTCTCTACCGCTTCATTGAACGGCGCGAATGAAGCGGTAGAGAGGCTTCGACAAGCGGACGCCAGATGAGCATGACGGATGATTTTTATAAAATACTGATTAATAAAACATCAACTAATCCCCTACCCATGAGCGATGACCTGATGCACCTGAAAGTGCTGCTGCCGTCCGAGGTTTTTCTCGATGTGGCGGGGGTGCGCCGCGTGGTGTTTGAGACGAGTGAGGGCGCGTATGGCCTGCTACCCCACCGCCTCGACTGCGTGGCGGCGCTGGTGCCCGGCATTTTGACTTACCAGACTGAAAACAGCGCCGAGCAGTACGTGGCGGTGGATGAAGGCGTGCTGACTAAGGCCGGGGCGCAGGTGTCGGTGGCGGTGCGGCAGGCGCTGGGCGGCTCCGATTTGGCGCAGCTCCAGGCGGCGGTCGATAAGCAGTTTGTGGCGCAGGAAGCCACCGAGCGCACCAACCGCCGGGTGATGGCGCAGCTGGAAAGCGGCTTCATCGCCCGGCTCGAAAAATATCGCCCCACCTAGCCATGAAGCCCCCTACCCCCCCCGAAACCGCCTTTAGTCGCCTGGTGGGCGAGAAGGCCCGCCGCAAGCGCCAGGCCCCGCCCGACGATAGCCCCGTTATCTGGCAGGGCCTGAGCCTGTTTGGCACCGTGGGCTGGACGGTGGTGGTGCCCACGCTGGCCGGCGCGGCCCTGGGCGTGTGGCTCGATAAGCACGAGCCCGCGCCCGCCCCCTTGTCCTGGACCCTTACGCTGCTGCTGGCGGGCCTGGTGCTGGGGTGCGGCATGGCGTGGTTCTGGGTGAAGCAGGAAGATAAAGAAACTCCCCCTTCAAAATCAACTCCCAAAACCGATGACTGAACCCGTTAGAATGGCCCTGGCCCTGGTCGCCGGCCTGGCCCTGGGCACCCTGTTTTTCTACGGCCTCTGGCTGACGGTGCGGCTCAGCCTGGCCTCCCGCGTGCCGGCCCTGTGGGTGCTGGGCAGCTTTTGGCTGCGCGCGGGGAGCGTGGGGGCGGGGTTTTACCTGGTGGGGCGTGGGGGCGACTGGCGGGCGCTGCTCGCCTGCCTGGTCGGCTTCGTGGCCGCGCGCTATTTGGTGGCGGCCGGCACCCGGCCGGCAATGCCCCCTACCCCTCCCATCCCTAGCCCCCTACCCCATGCATCTTAGCTCGGATGAAGTTGTCTTCTGGCAGCACGGTTTCGTGACCATTAACCTCACGCTGGTGACCACCTGGGGCATTATGCTGCTGATGGTGGGGGCCGCCGCCTGGGGCACCCGCCACCTGAAAACCGGCCTCCACCCGGCCCGTTGGCAGTGTGCGCTCGAACTAATCGTGTCGGGCATTAACACCCAAATCGAGCAGGTGGGCCTGCCGCAGCCGGCCCGGTACATCGGCTTCATCGGCACCCTGTTTCTGTTTATCGCCCTGGCCAATTTCGGCATCGTACTGCCCTACTACCAGGCCCCCACCGGCTCGCTCTCGACCACGGTGGCGCTGGCGCTGGCGGTGTTTCTGGCCGTGCCGGCGTTCAGCATCTCGCAAACGGGCCTGCGCCATTACCTGAAAACCTACGTGCAGCCCACCTTTATCATGCTGCCCTTCAACCTCATCACCGAGGCTTCGCGCACGTTGGCGTTGGCCGTCCGGCTGTTTGGTAACATCATGAGCGGGGGTCTGATTGTGGCCATTCTGCTGAGTATCGCGCCCCTGTTTTTTCCGGTGCTTATGAGTTTGTTGGGGCTGCTCACGGGCATGGTGCAGGCGTATATTTTCGCCATTCTGGCCACGGTTTATATCGCGGCGGCCGTCACTAAAACTCCCGCCGACCAGCCCGTGGCTGCTCCTGCTAAATAACCCCCGTTACCCCCACTTAAACACCAAAATTTTATGGATAGTCTCACCACTATTGCCATGATTTCCATCATCATGGCCGGCTTCACTACCTCCATTGGCATCATAACGCCGGCCCTGAGCGAGGGCAAGGCGGTGGCCGCGGCCATGAGTGCGCTGGCCCAGCAGCCCGATGCCTCCTCGACCATTACGCGCACCCTGTTCGTGGGCCTGGCCATGATTGAATCGACCGCCATCTACTGCTTCGTGGTGTCGATGATTCTCATTTTCGCCAACCCGTTCTGGAACCACGTCATCGCGGGCCATAAATAACGCGACGGTCATGAAAATCAACTGGTTCACGGTCATTGCACAGCTCCTTAACTTCGCCCTGCTGGTGTGGTTGATGCGGCGCTTTTTGTACGCTCCCATCCTGGCCGCGATGGACCAGCGCGAGAAGAAGATTTCGGCGCAGCTCAAAGCCGCCAAAACTCAAAAGGACGAAGCCAAAGCCGCTCACGACGAGCTGACGAAGAAAACCGCGGACTTCGACGCGCAAAAGCAGGCCCTGCTGACGGCCGCCACGAACGATGCCGAGGCCCAGCGCCAGAAGCTATTGGCCGCCGGCCGCCAGGAGGCCGATGACCAGCGCGCCAAGCAGCAGAAAGACTTGCAGGAAAGCCAGGCTACCCAGCAGGCCGACCTGGCCCGGCAGACCCGGCAAACCGTTTTTGCGGTGGCCAAAAAAGCACTGGCCGACCTGGCCTCGGTGAACCTGGAAGCCCAGGCCGTGGACGTATTCGTGCAGCGCCTGCACGCGCTGAGCGACCACGACAAGCAGCCCCTGGTCGCCGCGTTTCAAACCAATAAAAAGCCGATGCAGGTGCAGAGCGCATCCGCCCTCACCCCGAAGCAGCAGGCGACCATTAAAACAGCGCTGGTGGCCCTGCTGGGGGCGGCCCCGGACCTGGAGTTTACGGCCAACCCGGCCCTCATCAGTGGTATTAGCTTGAACGCGAATGGCTTTAAGCTGGCCTGGGACGTAGCCGACTACCTGGTGGCGCTGGAAAAAGCCACGCCGACCCCCAAATCGGCCCCCGACCCAGCCGCCAAGCTAGCCTCTGACCCAGCTCCCAAGGCGGCTTCTGACCAGGCCCCCGCGCCGGCTCACGCCGCAGTTCACGCCAAGGCTCCCGCACCTACCCCTGCCCCTGCCCCGCACCCTAAACCCAAGCCCTATGTCGTCAAGTAAGCTGCCCGAGGCTTTGAGCGACGTTTTTGCCGAGGTAGTACGGGCCAGCGAGGCGTTTGTGCCCGCGCTGGTGCCCCGCGAGCTGGGCACGGTTATCAGCGTGTCGGCGGGGGTAGTGCGGGTGGCTGGGCTGCCGGGGGCGGGCTTTGAGGAGCTGCTGACGTTTCCCAGCGGCCTGTTTGGCATTGCCTACAACCTGGATGCCGACGAAATCGGGGTTATCCTGCTGGGCGAGGACTCGCGGGTGAGCGTGGGCGACGAGGTGGCGCGCACGGGCCGCGTCATGGACGTGCCGGTGGGCGACGCGCTGCTCGGCCGAGTCATCAATCCGCTGGGCGAGCCGCTGGACGAGCGGCCGCCCATCCGCACCGCCACGCGCCTGCCCATCGAGCGGCCGGCCGCGGCCATCATGGACCGGGCCGCGGTCGATACGCCGCTGCAAACCGGCCTCAAGGTGCTCGATGCCCTCATTCCCATTGGGCGGGGCCAGCGCGAGCTGATTCTGGGTGACCGGCAGACCGGCAAAACCGCCATTGCTCTCGATACCATTCTCAACCAGCAGGGTAAGAACGTGTTGTGCGTGTACTGCGCCATCGGGCAGCGGGCCTCGGCGGTGGCCAAGCTGATTGCCATCCTCCGCAAGCACCAGGCAATGGCCTACACCGTGGTGCTGGTGGCGGAAGGCAACGACGCGCCGGGCCTCGAATACATTGCGCCCTACGCGGCCACCAGCATAGCCGAGCACTTTATGGAGCAGGGCCGCGACGTGCTCATCGTGTACGATGACCTCACCCACCACGCCCGCGCCTACCGCGAGCTGTCGCTGCTGCTGCGGCGGCCGCCGGGGCGGGAGGCATTTCCGGGCGATATTTTCTACATCCACTCGCGCCTGTTGGAGCGGTCCACGCACCTGAGCCCGGCGCTGGGCGGCGGCTCGCTCACGGCCCTACCCGTCATCGAAACCGAAGCCCAGAACATCTCGGCCTACATTCCGACCAACCTCATTTCCATCACCGACGGCCAGATTTACCTCTCGCCCAAGCTGTTTGAGGCGGGCATTCTGCCGGCCGTCGATGTGGGCAAATCCGTGTCGCGGGTGGGCGGCGTGGCCCAGCTGCCCGCCTACCGCGCCGCCACCGGCTCGCTCAAGCTGGACTACGCGCAGTTTGAGGAGTTGGAAAACTACGCCCGCTTCGGCACCCGGCTCGATGCGCACACGCAAACCGTTATCGACCACGGCCAGCGCATCCGCCAGTGGCTCAAGCAGTCGGAGCTGCGCCCGCTGGCGGTAACCGAGCAGCTGGTGGTGCTGCTGGCCCTCACCAGCGGCTACTTCGACCAGGTGCCCCTGGAGAAAATGCCCGATGCCCAGGCCCAGCTCATCCAAAGCAGCCAGGCCCTACCCCCCGACCTACTCCAGCGCCTAGCCTCCGAAAAGCCCCTGCTCCCAGCCGACCACGATGCCCTGCTGGCCAACGCCAAAACGGTGCTGGCCCCTTTTCAGCCCCCGGCCCCGCCGCCACCTCCGGCGGACTCCAAGCCCCCGCCCCCGGCGGCTCCCACGCCCCCGCCCCCGGCGGCCTCTAAGCCTCCACCCCCGGCGGACTCCAAGCCCCCGGCCTGATAAGTAATCTGGCAAAACCAGCTGAGCATGACGGCCTTTTTGCAAAATCAATTGTGCTGAACTACTTATGGAAACGCTGCTACAACTGACCCACAAAATGGCGGGTGCCCAGGATATTAAATCCGTGGTGCGGGCCATGAAAGCAATGGCGGCGGCCAATATCAGCCAGTATGAAGCGGCAGTAAGCTCCCTCGCGGAGTACTACCAAACCGTGGCGCTGGGCCTGGTGGCCTACTTCGCCTCGGAGCCCCGCGAGCCTTTGGACGCCCCGAAGCCAGCGCCTCCAAAGGCTCCCCCGCCCCGCATTTGCGCCCTGGTTTTTGGGTCCGACCAGGGCCTGGTGGGTTCCTTCAACAGCTCGCTGGCCGACTTCGTGGCCCAGGCCCTGCACGCCCTGCCCGGCCCGAAGGAAGTATGGGGCGTGGGCGAGCGGGTGCAACAGCTGCTGACTGACCACGGCCTGCCGGTTACCACCCGGTTCAGCGTGCCCAGCTCGCTCAAGGCCGTTACGCCGCTGGTGGGTAAGCTGCTGCTCCAGGCCCAGCAAAACCTGGCCAAAGGCGAGTTGACGGAGTTCTACGTCTTTCACAACCAGCCCACCCCAGCCGCTGGCTATCAGCCCGTGCAGCAGCGCCTGCTGCCGCTGGATGCCCAATGGCGGGCCGACATCGCAAAGCTCACCTGGCCCACCAAGCTAGCGCCCCAGGTGGCGGGCGGCCGGCCGCCCACGCTGGCAGCCCTGCTACACGAGTTGCTGTTTGTGTCCCTGTTCAAGGCTTGCGCCGAATCATTGGCCAGTGAGAACGCCAGCCGCCTGCAAGCCATGCAGCGGGCCGAAAAAAACATCAACTCCCTGCTCGATAATATGTCGCACCAGTATTACCGCCAGCGGCAGAGCGCCATTGACGAAGAGCTGTTCGACGTGGTTTCGGGGTTTGAGGCGTTGAAAAAGGACAAGGGGCGCGCGGGGCGGTAGGGCGAGAAGCTGTCAATTGTCACCCCTTTGGCTGATTTTCGTCAGGCTGGCCGCACCGGCCGGGACGTAATTTTATTCTGCTTTTACCCGCCGGCTCTCGCGGTTACCGACCAGCGGCTAATCAGGCAACCCTACCCCTCCTCATGCAGCTAAGCCCTTTGGCCGGCAAGCCGGCCCCGCCCGATATCCTGGTCAACGTGCCCCGACTCGTCGCGGCCTACTACACCGATAAGCCGGACCCGGCGGTGCCGGCCCAGCGCGTGGCGTTTGGCACGTCCGGGCACCGCGGCTCGTCCTTCACCCGGTCCTTCAACGAAGACCACATCCTGGCCATTACCCAGAGCATTTGCCTCTACCGGAAAGCGCATCAGATTGACGGCCCGCTGTTTATGGGCCTGGATACCCACGCGCTTTCGGTGCCAGCCCTCAATACGGCCCTCGAAGTACTGGCCGCTAATGGGGTAACGGTCCGGCTGGCCGCCGACGGCGAGTACACGCCCACGCCGGTTATTTCGCACGCCATCGTGGGCTATAACCAGGGTAGGAAACACGGCTGGGCCGATGGCATCGTGATTACGCCCTCGCACAACCCGCCCCACGACGGTGGCTTTAAGTACAACCCGCCCCAGGGCGGCGGGGCCGCCACGGCCGTGACGGAGTGGATTGAAGCCAAGTCCAACGAGCTGCTGACCAATAACTTAAAAGGAGTGCAGCGCATGTTGCTGGAAAAAGCCCGGCGGGCCGCTACCACCCAGACGCACGACTACCTCAATACCTATATTGCCGACCTGGGCAACGTGCTCGATATGGACGTTATCCGGGGGGGTAGCCTGCACCTGGGCGTGGACCCGCTGGGCGGGGCCGGGGTGCATTACTGGGGGGCCATCGGGGCGCACTACCGGCTCAACCTCACGGTGGTTAACCAGACCGTGGACCCCACTTTCCGCTTCATGACGGTGGACTGGGACGGGCAGATTCGGATGGACCCGTCCTCGCCCTACGCCATGCAGAGCCTCATTAAGCTGAAGGACAAGTTCGACATCGCCTTTGCCTGCGACACCGACCACGACCGGCACGGCATCGTGACCCGCAGCCACGGCCTGCTACCCCCCAACCATTACCTCACCGTGTGCGTGGACTACCTGTTTCGGCACCGGCCCGACTGGGGCGGGGGCGCAGCCGTGGGCAAGTCGGTGGTTACCAGCCAGCTGCTCGAACGGGCGGCGACCCGGCTGGGCCGCCGGGTGTTTGAAACGCCCGTCGGCTTCAAGTGGTTTGCGGCGGGCCTGCTTGATGGCTCCCTGGGGTTTGCGGCCGAGGAAAGCGCCGGGGCCGCGTTTTTGCGCCGTAATGGCCAGGTCTGGACCACCGACAAAGACGGGTTCATCCCGGCCCTGCTAGCGGCCGAAATGACGGCGCGCCTGGGCCACGACCCCGGCGAGCTGTACCAAGCTATCACCCACGAGCTGGGCGACCCGGTAACCAAGCTGGCGGAGGCCCCGGCCACGCCGGCCCAGCAGCAAAAGCTCGCGGCCCTCACCGCCAGCGAGGTAACCAGCACCGAGCTGGCCGGCGAGAAAATAACCGCTATCCTGACCCAGGCCCCCGGCAACCACGCGCCTATCGGCGGCCTGAAAGTAACGACCCAGAACGGGTGGTTTGCCGCCCGCCCCTCGGGCACGGAGGCCATTTATAAGATTTATGGCGAGAGCTTTCTGGGCGCTGAGCACCTTGCTAAGATTATGGCGCAGGCCCAGGAAATGGTGGATGCCACTTTGGCGAAATCCTGATTTAGTAACAGTGTCGCCCTCCGCGTGACCCCAACCCCTATGACTACGGACAGCCCAAATTTCAGCCGAAGCCACGGCTTCCTACCCACCGAGCTACCCGGCCTCGACACCCTGACCGAGCTGGCCCTCGACCTGCAATGGTCGTGGAACCACGCGGCCGATACGCTCTGGCAGCAGCTCGACACTGAGCTGTGGGACCGCACCCACAACCCTTGGGTGGTGCTGCAAACCGCCTCGCGTGAAGTGCTGGAGCAGCGCCTCGCCGACCCGGCCTTCCAAGGCCAGATGGCGGCCCTGATGACGCAAAAGCAGCAGGCCACCGACCGCCCCAAGTGGTTTCAGGAGCAGCACCCGAACTCGCCCCTGACCTGCGTGGCCTATTTCAGCATGGAGTATATGCTGAGCGAGGCGCTGCCCATTTACGTGGGCGGGCTGGGCAACGTGGCCGGCGACCAGCTGAAAACGGCCAGCGACCTGGGCGTGCCCGTGGTGGGGGTAGGGCTGCTGTACCAGCAGGGCTACTTTCGGCAGGAAATTGACCGCCAGGGGATGCAGCAGGCGCTGTTTCCGTACAACGACCCCGGCCAGCTGCCCATTACCCCGCTGCGGCTGCCCAATGGGGAGTGGCTGCGGCTACGGATTACCCTGTCGGGCTTTCCGGTGTGGCTGCGCATCTGGCAGGCGAAGGTGGGCGACGTGATGCTGTATCTGCTTGATAGCAACGACCCGGCCAACCTGCCGCAGCACCGGGGCGTCACGACCGAGCTGTACGGCGGGGGCATGGAGCAGCGCATTCAGCAGGAAATTATTCTCGGCATCGGGGGCTGGCGCGTGCTGCAAGCCCTGGGTATCCGGCCCGACGTGTGCCACCTCAACGAAGGCCACGCGGCCTTCGTGGTGCTGGAGCGGGCCAAGACCTTGATGCGGGAAACCGGCCTCGCCTTTGAGGCGGCGCTGGCCGTGACGCGCCCCGGCAACCACTTTACCACCCACACGGCCGTGGCGGCGGGCTTCGACCACTTCAGTCCGGCCCTGATGAACCAGTTTTTGGGCGACTACGCCCGGCAGGAGCTGGGTATCGACCTGGATACCCTGCTGGCGCTGGGCCGCCAGCGCCCCGCCGATTCCTCGGAGAGCTTCAACATGGCTTTTCTGGCCATTCGGGGCTGCGGGGGCATCAATGGGGTGAGCAAGCTGCACGGGCAGGTGAGCCGGCAGCTGTTTAGCGGGCTGTTTCCGCGCTGGCCCGTCGAGGAGGTGCCGATAGGCTACGTTACCAACGGCGTGCATATGCCCAGCTGGGATGCCGAGGCCGCCGATGCCATCTGGACCACCGCCTGCGGCAAAGACCGGTGGCGCGGCGACCTGACCGCGCTGGCCCAGCACATCGGCCAGGTGCCCGACGCCGACTTGTGGCAGCTGGCGACCAGCTGCCGCCAGGCGCTGGTGGCCTACACCCGCGAGCGGCTGGCCCGGCAGTTCACTGTGGCGGGCTACCCGCCAGGGCTGGTTGATATTGCTGGTAAGGTATTCGACGACAATACGTTGATGCTGGGCTTTGCCCGCCGCTTCGTGGACTACAAGCGGCCCGACCTGCTGCTGCACGACCCCGAGCGGTTCGTCCGCCTGCTCACCAACCGCGCGCAGCCCGTGCAGCTGGTGCTGGCCGGCAAGGCCCCGCCCTTCGACGAGGGTAGTAAAATTCTGATTCAGCGGTGGATACAGTTTGTTGACCAGCACCAGCTGCATCAGCACGTGGTTTTTCTGAGTGATTATGATATGCTCATGGCCGAGCACCTGGTGCAGGGCGTGGATGTGTGGCTGAACACGCCCCGCCGGCCCTGGGAAGCCAGCGGCACCAGCGGCATGAAGGTGCTCGTGAATGGCGGCCTCAACCTCTCGGAGCTGGACGGCTGGTGGGCCGAAGCCTACACCCCCGCAGTGGGCTGGGCCATCGGCGACGGCCAGGAGCACGGCGACGACCCCGCCTGGGACGCCGCCGAGGCCGACGCGCTCTACACCCTACTCGAAACCCAGGTGGTGCCCGAGTTCTACGCCCGCGACGCCCACGGCATCCCCGTGCGCTGGGTCGAGCGGATGCGCCAAAGCATGGCCACCCTCACGCCGCAGTTCTCGGCCAACCGCACCGTGCGCGAGTACACGGAAAGCTACTACCTGCCCGCCGCCACCCGCTACGCCCAGCGCGCCACCAACCAAGGCGCGGCCGGGGCGGCCATCGTGCAGCAACGCCAGCAGATTGCTAGTGAGTGGGATAAGCTGGAATTCGGCCAGGTGCAAACGGATACCGTCGCTGGCGGCTACCGGTTTCAAATACCAGTCCGGCTGGGGGCGCTTACCCCCGCCCAGGTGCTGGTAGAGCTGTACGCGACGGGCCTCAACGGGGCCGCGCCCCTGCGAATCCCGCTAAAGCCGGACGCGGCCCCCGATGCCGACGGCCACTACCCCTACCAGGCGCTCGTCACCACGACCCGCCCCGCCGGTGATTTCACGGCCCGCATCCTGCCCGCCTACGAAGGCATCGCCGTGCCGCTGGAGGACCAGCACATTCGCTGGCAGCACTAAGGCGCGGAGGCATCCAGGAATTAGCGGAGTGAATTCTTCTTTAAAACTACAAAAGTTGCACTTATGGGCAACTTTTGTAGTTTTGTGCCGTGAGCAATAGCTCAAAGTGCCGAACCGTCATCTTCTACAAAGGCTACTTCGAGCAGTTTTTCCTGCGGCAGCGTGATAAGGTGAAAGCCAAAATCATCTGGACGCTTGAACTGCTTGAAGAAGTAGACCGAATACCCGAAACCTACCTCAAGCACCTGGAAGGCACCGAGGGCCTGTATGAAATACGCGTTCAACTGGCCAGTGACATTTTCCGCATCTTCTGCCTTTTTCGATGGAGGCAAGCTGGTCGTCTTAGCGAATGGTTTTCAGAAGAAAAGTCAGAAGACGCCAAAAGCAGAAATCGAAAAAGCCCTGAAAATCAAACAAGCATATGAGCAAGAAAAAAAATAGCGTGACTACCCTGAACGAGTTCAAGGATAAGCAGTACGGCCCACGCGGCGCAACGAAACGCGAAGAACTGGAGGCCGGGTACGAAAACTTCAAGTTAGGAACCTTGCTGCACGAGGCCCGGCTGGAGCGCGGCCTGACCCAGGCAGAACTAGCCGAAAAAACCGGTACCTCCAAGTCGTACATCTCCAAAATCGAGAACAATGTCAAAGAAGTACGTCTATCTACCTTACAGCGAATTGTGGAAGTAGGATTAGGGGGGCGTATTTCGCTGGCAATCAATTTCCAATCGTAGCGCAGTGACTTACTTCACGGCCCGCGTCCTACCCGCCTACGAAGACATCGCCGTGCCCCTAGAGAACCAGCACATTCGCTGGCAGCACTGAGGCGGGGGTAGCAGAGCGGCGAACAGTGTTAGACTCGTTTCGCGGAGTTCTCCCTCAACATAAACGTTCGTTTACAAATCGTGACAAGACTGGCTATACCGTTTTTCGGCCTCTGTTATCCAATGACATTCTATAGGAGTTGAAATACGGAGGCGAGCTAAAAATATAAGCAGGTTGAAATCGTCAGTAGGGTACGGCGCGCTAGCCGCCCGGACTACTCCCGCAAGGAGTAGTTCTTACCCCTTCCTGTACTGAGAGAAAAAGAGGATGACCAAACTAATTGCCATTGAAGAGCATTTTCTCACCCCCGCCATTCGGGCCGCCTGGGCCGCTTCGGCCATCGGCCAGGAGGGAACCGCCATCTTTGACCAAGGAGAAGTGGCAGCCCTACTGGACGACCTTGGCCAGCGGCGCCTGGCGCTGATGGACGAGAGCGGCGTGGACGTGCAGGTGCTCTCGGTCACGACGCCGGGCTTGCACAACCTGGACCCGGTGCCCAGTGTGACGCTGGCCCGGCAAACCAACGACCTGCTGGCCGCGGCCATCGCCCAGCATCCCACCCGCTTGCAGGGCTTGGCTACCTTGCCCACCGCCTCCCCGGCCCACGTGGCGACAGAACTCGCCCGCAGCGTGACGCAGCTGGGTTTCAAGGGCGCGATGCTCAGCGGCCGCACCCGCGACAAAAACCTGGACCACCCCGATTTTTGGCCCCTGTTTAAGGAGGCGGCCACGCTGGGCGTACCCTTGTTCATCCACCCCCAAATCCCGCAAAAGGCTGTGCGGGAGGCACTCTACTCTGGCTTTAGCGACTTCGTAGACCTCGGGTTTGCGACGGTTGGACTAGGCTGGCACTACGAGGCGGGCATTCAATTCGTGCGCCTGATGCTAGCCGGCGTGTTTGATGCCTATCCGGACTTGCAAATCATTCTGGGCCACTGGGGCGAGGTAGTGCTCTTCTACTTGGACCGGCTCACGGCGCTGGGGCGGGTGGCTAATTTGCAACGGCCCATTGGCGACTATTTCCGGCAGAATCTGTACGTGACCCCGAGTGGCATGTGGAGCCAAGCCTACCTGCAACAGGCGCTAACGCTGGTGGGGCCGGAGCGCCTGCTCTTCTCCACCGATTACCCCTACCAATACAAGCCAGGACAACCAGGCCGCCAGTTTTTAGCGCAAGCGGCGCTCTCCGCCGACCAGCAGACCTTATTCGCACACGGCAACTGGGAACGGCTTACTCAGCTCGCTGTGCAGTAAAAGGGGTCGCACTATACTAGAGCGGTTCCCAAGTCGGCGTACAGCTTGGTTGGTGCGGACTGCCGGCTTTTCGCCGGCTGTCCGCTCTTTAAAAGAACGAGCGGCACGAACGACAAGCGGACAGCCGGCGAAAAGCCGGCAGCCCGCCCCGTACACCGACTTGGGAACTGCTCTAGGAACGGAAAACAACGGTAGTGCGGTACAGGTATGATGAGTAGGAATAGGAGTAGAACGATTGAAAAATAATATTTTTCATTCATTAGGGGAAAGTCAGTGCCCTTCTTGGTTCTAAGAAAAGTCACTTAACGTAATGCAAGTTATAAACCCGACCTTGGAATCCGTGCGGTTTTTGGCCTCTTCGGCTGCTGCACCCGGCGTGGTACTTTGGCGTGGTACTAGGTTTTGATTAGGATGGTTACAAAGCTCATCCTGTTTTCTGCTGCTGATGTTGCCCTACCCTTACGTGCCATGAACCCCATCAAAAAACGGCTACTGCTACTGGGTCTGCTACTGTTTCTGGCATGGACGATTCCCTCGGAACCCACATTTTATGTCAGCTATTTCGGTTCAACGCCTGCGACGGTGTACATTGACGACGAGGCGGCGTTCACCGTGACGACCAACTGGTATTCAAACCACACAGCACGACTCCGGCCGGGCATTCACTCGCTGACTCTACGCCGGGATGGGACCGTGATTAGGACGTGGTTCCTCTACCTACATATGAATTCCACTGCGGTGGAGTATTCCCACTTCCAGGATAAGCCTGGGCTTACGTTGGACGCGAGTTGGCACCTGGGAAGAGTTTTGTGAGAATAAGGCATATATACCCCAGTCGAAGGGTAGGTTTGAGTATAGGTAAAGCCCTTTTACATGTTGCAAACGGTCCTTTGCAACACATAAAATTACAGCCTCAAAAGCTACCCCCCCTACTACTGTAGCACTACACTTTATTAGTATAACATGAGTTTAAACTTCTTAAAGCCAGAATCTTAATCATAAAAAACACAACAAAAAGGTTAGTCGGGGCTCTGGCTATCGGCGGGGGGTAGGGGAAACAGGGTGTGGGCAAGCCAACAAACGCCCGCTACCTCACAGCAAATAGAAGCCTTCGGGCGCGAGCGGCGCGGGCACGGCGCTTTCGTGCAGCAGCTGGCGCAGGTTGATTTCCACGGTGCGGGCCAGGGCCGTGACCGGCGTATCGGTGGGCTGGTTGCTGAAGGGGTCTTGCAGGTAGCGGGCGGTGCGCTCCAGCAGGAAGAAGGTGGAGCCGGTGGTCAGCAGCACCGGAATTTCCCACAGCCCAATGGCCTGCACCAAGCCCAGCGACAACGTGAACAGAAACAGGTAGATGAAAAAATGCACCAGCCGCCGGTAGCTGGCCGGAAACACCGTGTTTTTGAGGCGCTCGGCCTGACCCAGCGCGTCGCAGAGGCGCACCAGCGTGGCATCCAACTGCACCTGCTGGAAGGCGTTGAGCGCGCCCGCCTGGTAGAGGGTTTTGAGCTGCGCCGTGTGCAGGGCCAGAAGCGCCAGGGGTTTATTATCCTGCTTATACGCGTACTCCAGCTCGTCGGGGGGTAGGAACTTCGTGAGGGTGGCGGTGGTGTCCAGGCCGCGCAGGGTTTCGCCGAGGCAGTAGCACCAGGCTATCTGGCGGTGGGCCAGCGCCCGCAGCGGCCACGGCGCGGCGGCCAGCACGGCATCGGGCACGAAGCCGCCGGCTTGCAGCACCAGCGTACGCGAGTCGTTGACGATGGTGCCCCACACCTTGCGGGCCTCCCACCAGCGCTCGTAGGATTGGTTGGTTTTGAAGGCCAGCAGCAGCGAAATCAGGCTACCCAGGATGGTGGGCAGTTGCAGCGGCACGGGCGGCAGGCAGGCCCCAATCACGCGCTTGAGCAGGTGGAAGAAGCTGGAAATCAGCAGCACCCGCACCAGGTCGGGGCGGATGCCCCGGAAGAGGTAGGCGGCCGGGAGCCTGGTATTGAGCAGCATAGCGGGTACGGAAAAGGGCGGACCTACGAAGCTAGCAGCATCCAGGTGGCCAGCTCGTCCCACATCAGGCGCGCGGCGCGGCGGTCGTCGCGCAGGCGGTGGCAGTGCTGGGCCGGCAGCACGGCTAATATTTGCTCATAGCCGGCCTGGGTCGAGGCCAGCGTTTGCTCGGCTCCCAATAGGCGTGCAGCAGGTCGTCCGCGGCATCGTAGTCGAGCACGAGGGTAGGAGATGCAGATAAGAGGCGGTGGCGCATACGGAAAGCGCAACTGTTTAGGAATTGGTAAAGCTTCGGTTGAATGTCATGCTGAACGCAATGAAGCAGGACGTTCTCCGTGATTTACAGCAAACCCCTACCCCCCGCAAAAGCGCTAAAACAGGTCGGTAATAGCGCTCACGCGGATGAGCTTTTTAGTAACGTCCTCGATACCCAGCCCGGCCAACTCGCGGCCGTAGCCCGAATGAGGTGCTTGAAGAATCAGTAAGCAGCTGTTTTTCCCTTCAGGGCCTGCATTAGCTCGTTTGAAGCGGTGGCGCTGTGGATGCCGTAGCCGTTGACCAGGGTGCCTTTTAGGTTGAAGGTGGGCGACGAGATGGCGTACACCACGGCCTCCCCGTCGGGGTTGGAATCACCTTCAAAGAGATAGTGCTTATCCACCGCAAACTCGTGCGGCGACAACCAGATGGCCGAGCGCCGGCCAGCCAGGTAGCTGTCTTGCAGGTTGAAATCCTCGGTGTAGCCCTCTTTTTTGAGCTGGGCCAGTAGCGCCGCAAGGGTGGTCATCGGTTCCATAGCAAAGCAGGATGAGCAGGATAGGGAGGAGAATATTTCCTTACTGCTGACCAACTCAAAGCTAGTGGCGCGGCCCCGCCGGAAGCCTGACGTAAATCAGTGAAAAACAGAATCTTTAGCAGGGTAGGCATTGGCTTCACGGCGGTGCTTGCTGGCCTTTTCAGGCGGCCCGCTATGCCCGGCATCAGCGGCCAGCGGCGATAACCCGGCCGGCGCGGCACGCCGCCGGATGAGCAGCTTTTGCAGCTCTATGGCCCAGAACGCAACGCTCGAAACGGCGACCGTCAGCCCTAGCTCACCCCAGGATAAAGGACTGGTAGTGAAAATTTTATTAAAGAAAGGCAGGTAGATAATCAGCAGCTGCAGCGCCACCGACAGCGACAGCGCGCCCAGCATAGGCTTGTTGGAAAACAGGCCGAGCGTGAACAGCGACTCGCGCGAGGAGTGGATGGCCAGCACGCTGCCTAGCTGCGTAAAGCAGAGCACCGTGAACGTCATCGTTTGTCAGTGCGCGTCGCCGTCGTGGATGGCCCAGGCCTGGGTACCCAGCGTGAGGCCCCCAATCAGCAGCCCCACCCAGCCGATAAACCAGCCCAGGCCCGCGGTCAGGATGGGTTGGTCGGGGGCGCGGGGCGGGTGCTGCATCGTGTTGGCCTCGGCGGGCTCGTAGGCCAGGGCCAGGCCGGGCAGGCCGTCGGTGAGCAGGTTAATCCACAGAATTTGAATGGCTAGCAGCGGCATGGGTAGCCCGAAAAACGGAGCCAGAAAAATGGCCCAGATTTCGCCCACGTTGCTCGATAAAATATAGCGGATAAACTTGAGAATGTTGTCGTAAATCCGTCGCCCGTGCTGCACCGCCCGCACGATGGTGGCGAAGTTGTCATCAAGCAAAATCATATGCGCGGCCTCCTTCGCCACCTCCGTGCCGCCGATGCCCATCGCAATGCCGATGTCGGCGTGCTTGAGGGCGGGCGCGTCGTTCACCCCGTCGTCGGTCATGGCCACGAACTGACCTTTGGCCTGCAACGCGCTGATAATGCGTAGCTTCTGGGCCGGGTCCACCCGAGCATACACCCGCACCCGCGCCACGATGGCAGCGAAGGCGGGCTCGGTAAGCGCCGTTAGCTCGGGGCCGGTGAGCACCAACTCGCAGCCCCGGCCAGGATGCCGAGCTGGCGGGCAATGGCCTGCGCGGTCAGCTTGTGGTCGCCGGTAATCATGACCGGAATGATGCCGGCTGCCTGGCAGTCGGCCACGGCCTGGCGCGCCTCCTCGCGGGCGGGGTCCATGAGGCTGGCGAAGCCGATGCAGGCCAGACTGGTTTCGAGGGTAGCCGCGTCAAGCTGCTGTGGCATTTCGGGCAGCAGCTTGGCAGCGTAGGCCAGCACGCGGTAGCCTTGGGCAGCCTGGGCGTTGGCGCGCTTTTCGAGGTCGGGCAGCTGGGCTTTTTGGTCGGCGGCGAGCTGCGCGAACAGCACGCCCGGCGCCCCTTTGGTGAGCACCAGCACGCCATGCGGGGTCTGGTGCAGGGTGGTCATGCACTTGCGCTCGGCGTCGAAGGGCAGCTCGGCAAGGCGCGGAAACCGGGCTTCGAGCGCGGGGCGGGGGTAGGCGTAGTCGGCGGCATAGCGGGCCAGCGCCACTTCGGTCGAGTCGCCCAGCCACTGGCCGTTGGGGCCTTCGCTGGCATCGGTGTTGAGGGCCATCGCGGTCAGCAGCGCGTCGCTTTGCGCCAAAACGGGCAGGGCAAACGCCGGGTTGGCGTACACTTCCCGCGTCGTCATCTGATTAAGGGTCAGCGTGCCCGTTTTGTCGGTGCAGATGTAGGTGACCGAGCCCAGCGTTTCCACGGCGGGCAGCTTGCGGATGAGGGCGTGGTCCTGGGCCAGCCGCTTGGCCCCCAGCGCCAGGGCGATGGTGACCACCGCCGGCAGCGCCTCCGGAATGGCCGCCACGGCCAGCGAGATGGACACCAGCAGCAGGTTGCCCAGCGGCTCGCCCCGCCACCAGCCCGCCAAAAAAAACACCGCGCAAATCCCTATCGCGCCCGCTGCCCGCCACTTGCCAAACGTGCCCAGCCGCTGTTGCAGCGGCGTCGGGATTTCGGGGGTTTGCAGCAGGGCGGCGATTTTACCCAGTTCGGTGCCCATGCCGGTGGCCACCACGTAGGCCGTGGCCCGGCCGCTGGTCACGCTGGTGCCCTTGTAGCCCAGGTTCAGGCGGTCGCCGAGGGGGTAGGGGCCGGCGGGCAGCGCGGCCGGGTTTTTCGCCACGTTGGCCGATTCGCCGGTTAGCGACGACTCATCGACTTTCAGGGCGTGGGTTTCCAGCAAGCGCACGTCGGCCGGAATCACGTTGCCGGCTTCGAGCAGCACCACGTCGCCGGGCACCAGGGCGGCGGCGGGCACGGCCTGGGGCTGGCCGTCGCGGAGCACCTGGGCCTGCGGCGGGGCCAGCTGTTGCAGGGCAGCCATTGCCTTATCAGTCCGGTATTCCTGCCCGAAACCCAGGGCCGCATTCAGCACAATAATGGCCAGGATGACGTAAGCCGACTGCGCCTCGCCTACCACAGCCGAGATGCCGGCCGCGGCCAGCAGCACTAGTATCATCACGTCCGTAAACTGATGCAGCAGTAGCCGCCACCAGGATTTCTGTTTGTTGTCAATCAGCTGATTAGGGCCGTATTCGGCCAGCCGCTGGGCAGCCGTAGCCGCATTGAGGCCCGTAGGGGCGGTGCGCAGCGCGGCGGCTACTTTGGCCACGGAGATTAAGTAATACTCCATCAAAAGTGGTTGCGGATTGCCAGGAAGGGGCGGGAGAAAAGGGAATTAAAAACTAAAAATGAAGAATTAAAAACCTGACTAGCAAAATTTTAATCCTTCATTTTTAATTGCTCGCCCGCAAGGTTCCGGCAAGCACCCTGGCCGGCCCATGACGAAAATCATCCATTGGCCTGACGATAGTTAGGGCCGCGCGGCGGGTGGCGGCGGAACCTTTGCTAAACCGCTGCCGGCCCGCGCTGCCGCTGGCCGGCGGCGGCCTCCCCCACTTTTTAGCTTACTTCCCATGATGTCCGAAAAGCCCAAAAACAAGACTGGTAAAGTCCTCCTCACCGCCCTCGCCGGGGCCGGCTTAGGTGCCCTCGCCGGCGTTCTGCTCTACTCCGAAAAAAGCATCGAGCGCCGCCGCAAATTCCGCAACCTGCGCGTGGACCACCGCCTGCGCCCGCGCGGCGACTGGAACCAGCTCAAAGGCAAGCTGCAACAAGCCTACCCCCATCTCACCGACGAGGACCTGACCTACGAGGAAGGCAAGGGCCACGAACTGGTGGGCCGCCTGCAAGCCAAACTAGGCAAGCGCAAACGCCAAATCGTCAAGCTGCTGAACGCCTTGTAAAGCGCGCATTAGCTGACGCACCACGCGCCCCCCGCCGGGCGGCAGTGCCGGACCAGGCTGGCCCGGCTGCCGCCCGGCGGGGGGCGCGTGGCGTGGCGGTAAACTATTGATAAAGACCTTCTGCGCACCTCCTACTCCTGGTAAAAAAGTAGTTGAAAAATGGCGGGGTAGCTAAAGGCTATAATTAAGTACTCTTGCAAAAGTAAACGGATATAAAAAGAACGTCATTCCGAGCTTGCCGAGGAATCTCGCTCGGGCCGTTCGGACTTTGTTCAACGACGCACGCGAGATTCCTCGGCAAGCTCGGAATGACATTATTTTTATATCCGTTTACTTTTGACTGACTACTTAAGCAGGACTTACGCAAAATGGTTAACGCCCCGCTGGGGCTAAAAAAACAGCTCTTTGCGTAAGTCCTAAACTCTTACCTCTTACCTCTTAACTCCAAAGCCTCGGCGGCCTTGGCCTTCTTTTTGGCCTGCCGGCGGAAGTAGCCGCGCAGCAGGAAATTGTGTTTCAGGGCTTCCATATTCTGGTTGAAGCCGGCCGCGCCCTGCTCCACGTTGCCCAGGGTTTGGCGCAGCTGCCCGCTCAGGGCCGTGTCGGTGAGCAGCGTGGGCAGCGGGCCGTGGCCGGTTTGCACCTGCCGCTGCAAGCTCTCCACGGTGCTGGCCAGGGCATCGGAGCCGCGGGCCAGCTGGTGGGTAGCGTGGCGCATCTGACCCGCGAACTCCTTGTCGGTCAGCAAGTAGCCGGCCGGCCCCCGGCCCTGGCGGATGCCGCGCGTGAGGTGGCCGATGTCGTTGGCCGAAGCCTGGAGGGTAGCGGTGGCGCGGGCCACGTGGCGCAGGCTCTGGCGCACGTTGGCGGCTATTTTTTGGTCACTGAGCAGCTCCCAGAGCGCCCGGCTGCCGTTGAGCTTGCCCGTAATCTGGTGCAAATCTTCGGTAATGCCGACCAGGTTTTTGTTCGATATGCTCAGCGTTTTCAGCATCTCGTCGATGGCCGGCGCGGCGGTTGTGCGCAACACGTCGCCTTCGGCGATGAGCGGGGCCGGCGCGGCCGTGGCGGTCAGGTTCACGATGGTGTTGCCCACCAGGCCATCGGTGCCCACCGAGGCCACGGCATTCTGGTGCAGGTAGCGCCGCACGTCGCGCTTGAGGTGCATGACCACGCGCACCGTGGTGTCGTTCAGAACATTAATCTCTTTCACCGTGCCCACCGTAATGCCGGCCAGGCGCACGTTGTTGCCGGTGAGCAGGCCCGAAACGTTGCGAAAATCGGCCCGTACCGCCAGCGTGGAGCTGAACAGATTCTGCCGTTGCCCCAGCAGCACGAGCGTGGCCGCCAGGCACGCCAGGCCCGCCAGCACAAACAGGGCAAGACGGATAGGATGACTGGCAGTAGGCATCTGGTTGAATTATAAAGTAGAAATTATGAAGTATGAATTCGTTTGAGTGCCGTGCGGTAGGGTAGGGGGCTGGTCCCCACCCGTCGTTGTTCAGGGGGGTAGCAATGGCGGGCGGGGGCCAGCCCCGCACCCTACTCAGTCGAAAAAGGCGTGGACGGTGGGGTCGGGGCTGGCTAGCAGCTCGGCGTAGGTGCCTTCGGCGTAGTTGCGGCCTTCCGAAAGCAGGATAACGCGGTCGGAGGTGAGGCGCACGCAGTTCATATCGTGCGAGATAATGAGGGACGAGGCGTGGTATTTCTGCTGCACGTGGCGGATGAGCTGGTCAATTTCGCGGGCTGTCACGGGGTCGAGGCCGGTGGTGGGCTCGTCGTAGAGAATGATTTCGGGCGGCACGATGAGCGTGCGGGCCAGCGCGATGCGCTTGCGCTGGCCGCCCGACAGCTCGGCGGGCAGCTGGTCGATGGTCTGGGGCAGGTCCACGTCGTCGAGGGCCTGGCGCACCAGCTCATCTTCCTGGCCCTGATGACTAGCCAGCCAGTGCCGGCGCAGCGGAAACAGCAGGTTTTCGCGCACCGTCATCGAGTCGTAGAGCGCGTTGCTTTGGAAGAGGAAGCCCACCTTGGCCCGCAGCTGGTCGAGGGCCGCGTGGCCGAGGGTAGCCACGGGCTGGCCCAGCACCGTGATGGTGCCCGCGTCGGGCGTAAGCAGGCCAATAATGCACTTGATGAGCACCGACTTGCCCGAGCCCGACTTACCCAGCACCACCACATTTTCGCCCCGGTGCAGCGTCAGCGAAAAGCCTTGCAGCACGTGGTTATCGCCGAACGATTTGCGGATGTTGTCCACCGTCAGCACTACCTCGGCCGCCGGGAGGGGGGTAGGGAGCGCGGCGGGGGGTAGGGCGTTTTCCAAGGCAATGGATTCTTTTTCAGTTAATTAGAAATTCAGCAAGGTCAGCAAATTCATTTTTAATTTATTCGGGACTTACGCAAATTGCCTTCAACGTCAGGTTCCCGCAGAGGCGCGCAGAGGAAAACGCGGAGGTGCGCAGAGCGCTACTGGTGATTGGCGCAAGTCCTATTATCATTTTTGATTTCAAATAAGGCCGAACGCGCTGCTGACACCAACCGCCACCAGGTCGAGCAAAAAAATCAGGAGCGAGGACAGTACCACGGCCGAGTTGGCGGCCACGCCCACGCCCTGGGTGCCCTTGGTGGCATAGTAGCCTTTGTAGCAGCCAATCAGGCCGATGGCGAAGCCGAAGAAGAAGGTTTTGACCACCGCCGGCAGCACCTCGCCGAAGGTGAGGCGGTCCAGGATGTTGTTGGTAAAGAGCGCCACCGAAGTCACGCCCTGCAGGTTAATGCCCAGGTAGCAGGCAAACAGGCCAATGGCATCGGCCAGCAGCGTGAGGATGGGCACCATGAGCGTGGCGGCCAGCATTCGGGTGACTACCAAATACTTAAACGGGTTGGTGCCCGACACTTCCATCGCGTCAATCTGCTCGCTCACGCGCATCGAGCCCAGCTCGGCCCCGATGCTGGAGCCCACCTTGCCGGCCACCATCAGCCCCGTGATGATGGGACCCAGCTCCTGAATGATGGTGAGCCCCACCATGACCGGAATCCACGAGGTGGCCCCGAACTGCACCATCGTGGGCCGCAGCCGCAGCGTGAGCACCAGCCCCATGATGAAGCTGGTGATGCCCACCAGCGGCAGCGACTGATAGCCAATGGCATAGCACTGGTTCAGCAGCTCCTGCCACTCGTAGCGCGGCCGGAATCCCTCGCGGAAAAACCGCCCGGCAAAGCCCGTCATGGCCCGCAGCTCGGTGAAGAAGGCACTGGCGGGCATGGGGGGGGTAGGGGACTGGTGAGCGGGTGGCGTTGGCGGGGCAGGCGGCGCGGGGGCCAACGCCGCCGACTCGCATAACCCGTTAAGTAGCCAAGTTTTTACTCAGCAAAGGTGGGGCTCGCACTGGGGGTAGGGCATGACGAAAATCAGGTGCCGGCCTGACGGTTGTCAGCGCGCCGGCCCCGGCCAGGATGGAGCTTTGTCCCTACCCCCAGCCTGGCGGCTGGCTCGCCAGCGCCCTTTTCCACTCCTCTGCCATGCACATGCCCCTTGAACTGCCCCCCGCCGAAACCGGCCTGGCCGATGCCAATATTCTCACCGCCGTGGCGCGGCTCTTCGCTCAGCCGAAGGGGGTAGGCGCGGCCCGCATTGCCACGGCCTGCCACGAGGGCATCGTGGAGCTGACCGGCTTCACTGATAACCTGTTGGCGCGGCAGCGCGCCGCCGAGCTGGTGAAGGCCATTCGCGGCGTGCGCGGGGTGCTAAATGAGGTGTGCGTGCGCACCCCCGACGTGCCCGACGGCGAGCTGCTGGGCCGCGTGCGGCAGGCTCTGGCCCAGGACCCGGCCGTAAGTAACTATATACTAGACTGCCGGGCCTGCGCCGGCACCGTGACGGTGGAGGGCATCGTGCAGTCGTGGGCCGAAGCGCAGCTGGTGCTTTGGGTGCTATTTGGGGTGCCCGGCCTGCGCCAGCTCCACAATCACCTGGTGGTGCGCGGCGGTCCGCTCACCAATTCGGATGCGGAAATCACGGCGCAAATCCAGGCGTTTCTGGCCTGGGATATTCGGGTGCAAACTACTTGTTTAGAAGCGCTTACCGTAGAGGGTGTGGTGTACCTCACGGGCACGGTGGGCTCGGCCGCCGCGCACGACGAGGTGGTGGCCACGGCCTACGCGGCCGGGGCCCGCCGCGTGCAGGCCAAAGAGCTGCACGTGGCCCACCGGGCGCACGACCCGGCCCTGAACCGCCGGAAATTTGCTTCCAGGGCCGATGCCGACGTGGCCCAGGCCGTCCGGGATGCGCTGCGCCACGACCCGCGCCTCGACCCGCTGCTCCCGGCGGTGCAGGTGCGCGCCGGGGTAGTCACGCTGCTGGGCACGCTCAGCAACCTGCGAGCCCGGCAGGCCGCCGAGCAGGATGCCCGCGACGTGCCGGGCACCTGCGAAGTACATAACCTGCTGAAGGTGCGCAGCGCTCGCCCCGAACCCGACGCGCACATTCAGGCGCAGGTGCAGGCGGCCCTGCTGCACGACCCCTGCGTGAGCCACCACTGCTTTGAAGCGCGGGTGACCAATGGCCGCGTGCGGCTGGCGGGCACCGTGCCCGACCACTTCGACCGGGAGCGGGCCGCCGACGTGGCCGCCGGCATCAGCGGGGTAGTCGAGGTGCTTAATAACGTGTGCCTGGCAGCGGCTCCCGGTGCCCAGGTAGCCCCCGTCACCGGCGCGGCAGTGCCCTCTACTCAGGCCCCGCTCAGCCGGGAAGACTTCGATAATCAGCTGATTCAGCGCCTGCACCAGCACTTCCACTGGTCGGCCCTGCTCCACGACCAGCCGATTACCCTGGGCGTGCGGGCCGGCCGCATCACGCTCAGCGGCACCGTAAACTCGTGGCTGGCCCGCCAGCAGGCCGCAAGCGAAGCCTATGCCTGCGGGGCGACGGAGGTGAATAATCACCTCCGCATCAGCGTTTAACCCGTGGCTTGATACTTAGGTCTGGCCAGGTCTGGCGCGAGTTCGCAGCAAGCTCGCGGGCGGGTCGTTCTGATGCGAGGCGCAGCCTCGCCCAAATAAAAGGCACGAGTTACGCTGCGCTAAACTCGCGCCAGCACCGTGGTTTTTTAATTATGAATGATAAATTATGAATTTGAAATCCTAATTCATAATTTATAATTAAACCTCCTCCCTCACCAGTGGGCGCGGCGGAGCTTTTCCGGTTCCAGGACCCGGATATTCTTGGGGGTCAGCTCAATCAGGCCATTTTGGCTGAACTCGCTCAGGGTGCGGATGAGGGACTCGGGGGCGGTGCCGACCAGGGCGGCCATATCGTCGCGCAGGAGCTGGATGCGGGCATCCGGGTCGCCCGCCGTGGGCTCGGAGAGGCGCAGCAGCATGTCGGCCACGCGGCGGCGGATGGAGCCGTAGGCCATAGACAGCAGCAGCTGCTCACGCTCGCTCACGCGGCCCGCCAGCAGGTGAATAAACTGCTGGCTCACGGCCGGATTGCGCAGCAGCAGCTGCGAAAAATCGTCCGGCGGAATGTAGATTAGCTCCGAGTCATCGACTGCCACGGCCGAGTCGGCGTGCGGGGCATTTTCCAGCAGGGCCAGGTAGCCAAAAAACTCGCCGGGGCCATAGAAGCCGGTAATCAGCTCCTTACCCCCCTCGGTGGTTTTGACGGTTTTGACGCGGCCGGCTTGCACGAAATAGACCCGCGACGGCTCGTCGCCTTCGAGGTAAATATCCTGCTTGCGGCGCACCGGGTGCGCGCGGCGGTCGGCCGAGAGGCCGGCCAGGTTGCCCACGGCGCGGGCATCGTCCAGAAACTCGCCCAGGCCGCCGGCTTGCAGGTCGTAGTCGGGCTTGAGGTGCTGAAAGCGGTCGAGGCGGCCACTCACGGCGCTCAGCAGCTCGTTCTCGCTAAAGGGCTTGGTGAGGTAGTCGTCGGCCCCCAGCTCCATGCCCCGGCGCTGGTCGGCGCGCTCAGTTTTGGCGGTGAGGAAGATGAACGGCACGCCCGCCAGCTGCGGGTTTTGGTTGAAAATATGCAGCACGCCGAAGCCATCGAGCACCGGCATCATGATGTCGCAAATAACGAGGTCGGGCCGGGCGGCCAGGGCGTCTTCCACGCCGAGCTTGCCGTTTTCGGCGGTGCGCACGCGGTAGCCAGCCAGCGCGAGCAGCTCGGCCGTACTTTCCCGGATGAAGGCATCGTCCTCAATCAGCAGAATCGTTTTCATAGGGAATGGTGACGGTGACGGTGGTGCCCTGGCCCAGGACGCTACTGAGCGTAATAGTGCCCCGCATCAGCTCCAGGTACTTGGCAATGATGTAGAGGCCCAGCCCGGTGCCAGGCACGGTGCTCACGCTGCGGGCCCGGAAAAAGCGCTCGAACAGGTGCTTCTGGTCTTCTGGGGAAATCCCTACCCCCTGGTCTTCCACGCTCAGCACCAATTGGTTGGCGTGGCAATTGGCCCGCACCGTGACGACGGCGTTGTCGCCCGAATACTTGAGGGCGTTGGAGAGCAGGTTGACCAGGATTTTGCGCAGCAGCGAGGCATCGAGGGGAAAGGGGTCGGGGCACTCTATCAGCTGCGCGATGGTTTGGCCGGGCTTGCGCAGGCTTTGCACGTCGGCCAGGATTTCGGTGAGCAGCGTGGTCAGGTAAAAGGTGGTCGGCCGCGTCGCCAGCGCGCCTTCCTCGATGCGGCCCACCGAAAGAAACTCTTCCAGGATGGCATTCAGGTGGTTAACGGAGGTTTCGATGCGCGCCAAGTGGCGCACGCGCTGGGCCTGCTGGTCGCCGCCGGCGTACTTGCCGATGAGCGTGGCCGAGAGCAGCACGGCCGTGAGCGGGGTGCGGAACTCGTGCGAGGCCATGCTCACGAAGCGCGATTTCAGCTCGCCCAGCTCCTGCTCGGCGGCCAGGGCCAGGGCTAGCTCCTGGCCGCGCTTTTCGAGTTCGGCCAGGGTGTTGAGCAGGGCGTGGGTGCGGTCGGCCACCTTCTGCTCCAGCTCGGCGTTGAGGCGGCCGATGTGCTGGTGCTGGGTCACTAATTCCTGCTCGGCGGCCTGCTTGAGGCTGATGTCGAGCAGGTAGGCCACCACGTACAGCTCCTCATCGAGGTAGAAGTAGCTCAGGCTCACTTCCACCGGAAACCGGGAGCCGTCCTGGCGCTGGCCCCGCAGCACGCGGTGCGCGCCCAGGCGGCGCGCCGGCGGGCGCTGACTAAAGAAGTGGCGCAGCTGCTCGGGGTAGTGGTCCGCGTCGTCGGGCACCAGCACTTCGAGGGGCTGGCCCAGCAGCGTGGGTAGGGAGTAGCCAAACAGCTGCCCCGCCAGCTCGTTGGCCGACACCATGATGCCGGCCTTATCGCAGACGATGATGCCGATGGTGGCGTTGGTAAACACGGCCTCGAAGCGGCGCACGCTGTGGGCCAGGTCGCGTTCGGCCCGTTGCAGCGGGCTTTGCTCGGCGAAGCACACGAGCAGCGAGGGCCGGCCCGCGGCCTCAAAGTACGTGAAGCGCAAATAGACCTGAAGCGGCTCGCCGGTGTGGCGGCGGATGGCGGCCTCCATCTCGTGGTGGTCTTCGCGCCGAGTGAGTTCGACCAGCGTCGCCCACTCGTCCGCCGTCCAGGGCGGCAGGCGCAGCGAGTGGTCGGGGTCAGTGAGGAAAGCGTCTTCCGAGGCGTAGCCCAGCAGCCGCACGGCCGCAGGGTTTACCTGCGTAAACCAACCCACCTCCACATCATAGATACCCACAAACTCCTGGGATTGCATGTAGAGCAGATTAGAGAGGATGGCGGTATAGGCAGCGGAAAGCATGGGCGGACGCGGCAGGAAAAAGGGGGCACCAGGCGGCACCTGCTGCCCGTCAAAGGTCGGCAGTAAGCCGGTTGCTAACCATGACGAACGTCAGCTAATTAGCCGGCCGCCGTCATGTCCGCCGCCGGGCCGGGCCGCTAGCTTTGCGACCCATGCCAGCCGGTACCGGGCAGCGGCTCGCCCCGATACCACTTGGCCCGGAGTTTGTCAACTCGCCGGCAGCGCCCGCATAGCCCGCTGTTTTTCTGCTGCCCGGCGTGGGCGGCCTGCCCGCCGGCTAAGCTGGTCATCCCCGGTAGGTTGTGCGGAGATACCGTTAACCTTGACTGGAAGTAACATGATACCTGTCAGACATTTAAGCAAGCAGACTCATGTTGGGGGGCGCGGAAAGGCACTAATTTTACCGCTACCTACTTCTCTCCTGCTCATGCCCATCCCTACCCCCCTGCCAACTGCTGCCCTGGCCGCCGATGCGGCGGTGCTGCTGGTGCTGCTGCCCCCGGTCGGCACGGCCCCGCCGGTGCGGGCGGCCACGCTGACGGCCCTCCAGGGGTTGCAGCAGCGGCTGGGCAGCGCTGTTCGGGTGCTGTCGGTGGACGAGGCCAGTCACCCGGTGGTGGTGCGCAGCTTCCGGCCGGCCGATTTGCCGGCCTTCGTGCTGGTGCGCCGGGGCGTGGAGCTGTGGCGGCAGCAGGGCCTGCCCGAGGGCGAGCTTATCGTGCCCCAGCTGCTGGCCCGGCTCGCCCTACCCCCCGCCGGCTAGGCCATCGGCCGGGGCGGGGCGGGCGCTTGAGCGCAGCTGGGTGCCGAAGTAAAGATTAAAACGATAAATTAAAAATCTGGCACTCAGATTTTTAATTTATCGTTTTAATCTTTACTTCATTTCAAAAGAGCATAAGTACCCGTTAATAAATAGTTTATGTTAAAAAAGACGGTCATGCTGAGCTTGTCGAAGCATCTCTACCGCGTAACTAACTCTTAACGTCGAAATTACTTTCGCGGTAGAGATGCTTCCTTCGTCAGCATGACGTTCTTTAACATTAAGTTAATTACCAACGGGTACTTATTGGCCTAAAAACCACAACCGGATAAGCCTGGGACGGGTTGATTACCAGTCTCGGTGCGTAACTTCCCTGGCTTTAAGCGCTGCGTTGGCCAGCGAGGGTACCCTCCACGGTAGGCTGTCATTCACTTGTTGCCGTCATGGGCCTGTACCACCTCCTCTACCATAGCCAGGCCCTCCAGCCCTTCGACACGCCGGCCCTAGCGGCCCTGCTGCTACAGGCGCGCACCTTCAACCGCGGGCACCACCTCTCGGGCCTGCTGCTACACACGCCCGACGACCGGTTTTTTCAAATTCTGGAGGGCGAAGAAGCCGAGGTGCGGGCGCTCTACTACGACCACATCGTGCCCGACCCGCGCCACCACCACTGCCGCCTGGTGGGGGCCGGGGCCTGCGCCGAGCGCAGCTTTGCCGACTGGAACATGGGCTTCCGGGTGGCCAACGCCGCCGAGCTGCACGCGCTGCTGGCCGCCGGCACGCCCCACGCGCTGGTGCTGTTTGCCCCGCAGCCCCGCGTGCGCCCCGAGCTGCTCCAGCAGCTGCTGGATTTCGTGGCCCACCACGAGCCGGAGTCCATTGACTACCCATAACCATTTGGTTGTTAGGCCCGTCGTGTAGGGTGCGGGGCTGGCCCCCGCCCGTCGTTGAACGGAATCGGTGGCTTGGCGCGAACGTCCGGGCGGGGGCAAGCCCCGCACCCTACTTCGGAATACAAAGTAGCAGCTGTGGTTTGTCACCCTGGGGCCTGATTTTCGTCATGGGAGCCGTTTTAAGGAAGGCGTAATCTTGTGGTGCGCTACCCGCACCGCGCCGGCTGGGCCGGCGGGCGGCAGTTGGCGCGTATCCCTACCCCCCTTCTGGCGGCCGGCCTACCCCGGCCGGGCCAGTGTCGGCGCTGCCTGCGCGCGCACGCTCACCCACTGCCCTTTAGCGAATTAGCACTTATGGCTAACTTGGCCGACTTCTTTCAGGACCAGGCGGAAGCCAGCGCCCACGTTCAGTTCGTGTATGACCTGGCGGCGGGCCGCGTTATCTTCATCAACGCCGCGTATGAGCAGGTTTTGGGGGGCAAACGCGGCTTGGTGAATGCCGAGCTGCCCGACCTGCTCCAGCGCCTGCACCCCGACGACCGGGCCTACCTGGCGCATTACTGGGCGCGGTGGCAGCAGGGCCAGCTCGCCAACGAGGTGGAAGTGCGCCTGCTGCACGAGGGCCAGCCGCCCCAGTGGTTTTGCCTCACGCCCGCTTACCACCAAGATGCGCGGGGCCGGGTGCTGCTCGGGGGCACCCTGCGCGATATCAGCGTGCTGAAGCGCTACCAGGAAAACGCCGACCTGTTCAACAGCCGCAAAAACGCCACGCTCGAAATTCTGTCGCACGACCTGAGCGGCGCGTTCATCATGGTGCAGCAGATTGCCGAGTTTCTGCGGGAAGAAGTGACCGCGCCGCTCGATAGCCGGGTGCCCGAGATGCTGAACGTGCTGGAAACCACCAGCCGCGACAGTGTAAAAATGATTCGCGACCTCATTAACCTGGAGTTCCTGACCTCGGCCAACACCGACCTGAAAGTGGACCGCGTGGACGTGGGGGCCGTGCTGCGCGTGCCCCTCGACCAGCTCCAAACCGGCCAGCGGCTACTCGGCCACGAGTTTACTTACACGCTGCCCGCCGAGCCGATATACGCCCACATCGACGTCAATAAATTCACGCAGGTGCTCATCAACCTCATCAGCAACGCCTTCAAATTCACCCCCGATGCCGGCCGCGTGGCCGTGCACATTGAGCCGGGACCCGGCGTAGTCCGCATTCGGGTGGTGGACAATGGCGTTGGCATTCCGCTGGCCATGCAGCCCTACTTGTTTGAGCGGTTTACCAAGGCCCGCCGGCCGGGCCTGCGCGGCGAAGCCACCACCGGGCTGGGCCTGGCCCTCTGCAAAACCATCGTGGAGTGGCACCACGGCCACATTTTCGTGGCCAGCCAGGAGGGCCAGGGCAGCACGTTTACTATCGAAATTCCGCGGGCCGAAACCGTGGACGTGCTCGCCCCGGTGGGCGCGGTGGAGGTGGTGGGGTAGGGCCCGGTGGGGCCCTCCGCGGCAACCTCACCCCCTAGCCCCCTCTCCTGCGGAGAGGGGGAACTAGCTTTAGCTGTAATATTCTAAAAGTTAATTTATTAGAGCTAAAACTAGAAGCTAGTCCCCCCTCTCCGCAGGAGAGGGGGCTAGGGGGTGAGGTAACCCGTGGAGGGCGAGACACCAGCACTTAACAGCGCTACTCAACTCACCTTGCCGTAAGTTTTCACCCTTAAAATCAACCCGTCATGCGCAAGAAAATGATTGCCGGCAATTGGAAGATGAATAAGACGCTGCCCGAGGCCACCGCCCTGCTCACGGCCATTGCCAAAGGGCTGCCCGCCGATGCAGCGCCCGGCGTGACGGTGGTCGTGTGCCCGCCGGCACTGTACCTGGTGCCGGCCCTACCCCTGCTGCAAGCCGGCAGCGCGGTGTTGCTGGGCGCGCAAAACTGCGCGCAGCAGGCCGCGGGGGCTTACACGGGCGAGATTTCGGCGGCTATGCTGCACTCCGTGGGGGTAAGGTACGTGGTGCTGGGGCACAGCGAGCGGCGGCACTACTTCGGCGAAACCAACGCCCTGGTGGCCGAAAAAGTGAGTATTGCGCTGGCTAATAAGCTGCTCCCTATTTGCTGCTGCGGTGAGTCGGCGGCGCTGCGTGCCCACGGCGACTACCTCGGCTTCGTTATAACCCAGCTCAGTGAAAGCCTTTTTCACTTGTCGGCCGCCGCGTTCGGGAAGGTCGTGGTTGCCTACGAGCCGCTGTGGGCCATCGGCTCGGGGGCACCAGCCACGGCGGCGCAAGCCCAGGAGATGCACGCCGCCCTGCGCCAGCACATTGCCCAGCACTACGGGGGGGCGGTGGCTGCGGCCACGCTCATCCTCTACGGCGGCAGCGTTACGCCGTCCGATGCTGACCCCTTCCTGCACGCGCCCGATATCGATGGAGCCCTAGTGGGCGGGGCGTCGCTGCACGCTAATGAATTTATTGCTTTGGTGCAGGCGGCACAGCGGACGGTGGCTGCGCCAGTTGCCTCCTAGAAAATTCTCCGGTTGCTGTATCAGGTTGCCCTCCGCATAGCTTTACCCTCGCTCCCTAGACCCTACCCCCCTCGGGAGAGGGGAGCCGAACGAGTATTCACGGTTGCACCGCCGAGGTTACTCTTTTCCGAAAGGCAGCGAACTCGGATTCACTCAGTTTGTGGCTGAGATTCGCGGGAGTTGAGAAGCTGTTTTAAATATGAATTAATCCAATAACACCCGCAAATAAGAGTCCAATGCCTACTAATATAAACAGTCGCTCAAACCATATCTTTTCCTCAGCTAAAATAATATAGTCATTATAGTCGGTCGGATTATAAAGAATCGAAATAACCTGCCCCGTTTCAAATCTACTTGCAATACTTAAGTCGCTATAAGTAACTGTCACCCAATGATGGTCTACAGTCAAGAAGCTTATAGCAGGCACCGACCTAGTGTAATCGTCGTAATCTTCCTCCTTTTTATCAATTCTAACAACTATGCCTTCAACCGGGATGCCCTGGCTTTGAAAAAACTGCTTTCGTCTACGTAATTTAATGGCTGTAAAAAAGAAAAACGGGCTAGGGCGTGAGGACAATAACGCCGGTTAATATATCTTTGTTGTTAATTTCTGATTTATGCGCCGTCACGAAGTTTCCGATGCCACTTGGGCCTTGGTCGCCCCTCACCTTTCCGGCAAAGCCACCGATTGTGGCGTGACGGCTACAGATAATCGCTTGTTTTTCAACGCTGTACTCTGGATTGCGCGTACCGGCTGTCCGTGGGCCGACTTGCCTGAACGCTTTGGCAAGACCAATTCCGTTTGCAAACGCTTTCGCCGATTAGCCCAAAAAGGGGTCTGGCTCCGCTTATTTGAGGCCGTCAAAACGCCGGATTTGGACTGGGTCATGCTCGATTCGACAGTCGTGCGGGCCCACCAGCATTCGGCTGGCCAAAAAAAAGCGACCCCGTTACCGAGTGCCTGGGCCGCAGCCGGGGCGGCATCGGCACCAAAATCCACGGCTGCGTCGACGCCTTAGGCAACGCCGTGCGCCTGATAGCCACTGAAGGCCAGGCCGGTGATAGCCCGCAGGCCCTGCCACTACTGGCGGACTTGGCACCGGGTAAAGTACTGGCTGACACGGCTTATGATAGCGATGAAACCCGCGCTTATTGCGCCCAACAGGGCATCGAGGCGGTCATTCCGAACCGTCCCAACCGACTGGAGCCAGCCTCGATAGACGAAGAAACCTACCGCGACCGCAACAAAATAGAGCGGTTTTTCGGTCGCCTCAAGCAATACCGACGACTGGCAACGCGCTATGAAAAAACCGTTGTTTCGTTTCTGGCTTTTTGGCATATGGCAGCAGCCATAGATTGGCTTCGATAATTGTCCTCACGCTCTAGCTAGAACCAACGCTAGAGGCGCTAAAAGCTCATTGATTAAGTAGCTTGACATAGTAATTATCAGAAATAATTAGCCAGCCTTAACCCAGATTTAATTCCTTCATGTCAAAGTAGCACACGTCGCAAATGAGCTTGATTTGAGCAAAGTTTTCCGACTCTTCATTCCATTCTCCAACTCGTGTTAGCACTTCGTCGCAAGCATCACACCACGCATTGAGTTCGTCGTTTGCATAAGTCACGCTTGGGTCTGAAGCTAATGGTTCGTAAAAGCCGACCGGCGTATGCAAATTCAGATGCTGGCAAACATAGGCGGGGTATCTATTGCCATGTGTACAGCATTCTACTACGTGGGGTTCTTCGCTCATCTGATGAAGTGGGTTTGGTAATTCTGTTCAAAAATAGCTATCCAAACTCTCCCTTGAGGCCAG
Organism: Hymenobacter psoromatis; assembly: GCA_001596155.1. Lineage (NCBI taxonomy): Bacteria > Pseudomonadati > Bacteroidota > Cytophagia > Cytophagales > Hymenobacteraceae > Hymenobacter > Hymenobacter psoromatis. The sequence continues at coordinate 5,153,120 of CP014771.1, forward strand.
CCCCAGCCGCAGGCATGATAAACATCAGGTTTTCCGCAAATTATCGTCAGCGGATGGGCTTTAGGAAACGGCCAACTTTGCCAGGGCCGCCCCGCTGATGGAGGCGGCGGCTGCTTGCCGGCCTACGCGCCTACCCCCTATGAATTCTCCAAGCCCCTCGCCGGCCGCCGGCGCGGCAGCGGCCCCTACCCCCCCCGGTGCCCGCAACCAGGGCCACGTGGTGGCGGTGCGGGGCACCGTGGTCGATGTCTGGTTTGCGCACGAGCTGCCGGCGATTTACGACGTGCTGCGCACCACCGCCGCGCCCCTGATTACCGTGGAAGTAGCCACCCAGCTCGATGACCACACGGTGCGCGGCATTTCCCTGAACCCCACCCAGGGCCTGGCCAGGGGGATGCAGCTGGTGACTGAGGGCCAGCAGCTTACGGTGCCGGTGGGCAAGGAAATTATCGGCCGGATGTTCGACGTGTTTGGTAATACCATTGACCACGGGCCGGCGCTGCCCTCGCTGCCTCGGCGCAACATTCACCAGGTGCCGCCGCCGCTGGCGCAGCGGCTGACTACCTCGCAGATTTTCCTCACCGGCATCAAGGCCATTGATGTGCTGGTGCCGCTGGAGCAGGGCGGCAAGGCCGGCTTGTTTGGCGGGGCGGGCGTGGGCAAAACCGTGCTGCTGACCGAGCTGATTCACAACATGGTGGGCCACACCAAAGGGATAAGCCTGTTTTGCGGCATCGGCGAGCGGTGCCGCGAGGGCTACGAGCTGTACGACCAGATGAAGGAGGCCGACGTGCTGAAAAACATGGTCATGTTTTTTGGGCAGATGAACGAGCCGCCCGGCGCTCGGTTTCGGGTGGGGCATGCGGCCCTGACCGTGGCCGAGTATTTCCGCGACGACGAGCACCGCGACGTGCTGCTGCTCGTTGACAACCTGTTCCGGTTTATGCAAGCGGGCATGGAAGTGTCGGGTCTGCTGGGCCAGATGCCCTCGCGCCTGGGCTACCAGCCCACGCTGGGCACCGAGCTTTCCAAGCTGGAAGAGCGCATTACCAACACGGCGGCCGGGGCCATTACCGCCATTCAGGCCGTGTACGTGCCAGCCGACGACCTAACCGACCCGTCGGCCGTGCACGCTTTTTCGCACTTGTCGGCCTCGTTGGCCCTGTCGCGCGAGCGGGCAAGTGAGGGGATGTATCCTGCCGTGGACCTTTTGAAGTCGAATTCCAAAATGGCTACCCCCGGCATCATTGGCGACCGGCATTATGGGCTGGCGCAGGAAATCCGGCGGGTGCTGTCGCAGTACGAAGACTTGCAGGACATTATCGCCATGCTGGGTATGGACCAGCTTTCGCCCACCGACCGCCGCCTGGTGGGCCGCGCCCGCCGCTTGGAGCGGTTCCTGACGCAGCCCTTTTTCACCACCGAGCAGTTCACCGGCCTCAAAGGCGTCGATGTAAGCCTGGAAGATGCCCTGAGCGGGTGCGAGCGCATTCTGGCCGACGAGTTTAAGGACCTGCCGGAGAGCGCCTTTTATATGGTAGGCACTATTGACGAAGTGATAAAGAAAGCCGCCGACCAAGCTAAAAAGCCAGGGCCGGACGCGCCGAAGCCGGACCCATCCAAGCCGGACGCGCCGGCAACCGCCGCGTAGCAACCAACTTAAAAAAGGCCGTCATCCTGTGTTTGTGGTGGCACCCCCATAGGGCCACGCCGAAGTACGTCATCGGTTTCTCAGACCGTTCAGCATGCAGGCCCCCAATGGGTCGCCTGCTCCAGGAGCCCGAACAGTTCAGTGGTCATCGCAGGCCGGATGAATGATGGTGGGAACGGGGAGGGCACCCGCCATCCTTAACAGTTTCTTCCCCCCTTTTTTATAGAGTATCTTGGGCTAGACATCAGCCAGGACTACGTGGATGCCGACCCGCCCGGCGGCGTGCAGCGCCTGGACCAAACCCCGGCCAGCTACGCCCGGTTGGTAGCGCTGTTGCCCACCGAGGCGACCTGCGTGCTGGAGGCCACCGGCCCCTATGGGCTGCGCCTGCTGGCTGTGCTACATCAGGCCCGCCGGCCCGTGTGCGTGGTCAACCCCTTGCAGGTGCGCCGCTTTGCCCAGAGCCAGCTGCGGCGCAGCAAAACCGACCGCACCGATGCCCAAATGCTGAGCCAGTCCGGGCGGGCCTTCACGCCCGCCCTGCGCCAACTCAACCCACTGTGGCTCATTTAGTTGTAGCAGCAACATGCCCTGCTGGAGCTGCTCAAAGGCCAGCGTACGGCCCTGGGTAATCACCAGCACGCCCTGGCCTGACCCGGTGAGTACGAAGGCGTTGGCAGCGGAGCTGGCCCGGCTGGACCAGCAACTGACGGAGTTGGGAAAGGGTCTGGCCCAGGATACCCAGGCCCAGGGCGGGGCCGACTATGCCCGGCTGCAAACCATTCCCGGCGTGGGGCTGCGCATCGCCCTGGCCCTGCTGCTGGCGGGGCCGGGGCTGCGCGCCTTTACAGGCTGGCGGCAGGCCGTGGCCTATGCCGGGCTGTGACCGCGCCACTATGAGTCGGATAGCAGCGTGCGGAGCCGCCCGCCTGCTGCGCCAGGCCTGGGCTTTGCGCACGCATGAGCGCGATTTCGACCCTAAGTTTCATCTTTCGCTTGCTTTGTAAACACAATTCATGCTCATCTGGCGTCCGCTTGTCGAAGCATCTCTACCACCAGGATAATCTTAACATTTAGAGTTAGTTACGCAGTAGAGATGCTTCGACAAGCGGACGCCAGATGAGCATGACCGTCTGTTTTAACCCAAATTAGTAGACTTGTTCCCGAATAAGAAATCGGTCATTTTCCAAGCAGTATTTGGAGCTAGAAACGGCGGCTGCCCGAAGAGCCAGCGGACACTGCCTTAGCCAAGCAAAAAGGTCTTCCCAGCTGCCTGAAGCGGCGAGAATTTTCAGCCATTTCTTATTCGGGAACAAGTCTAGTATCTTAGAACAGCGCTTTACGGCCCAGATGACATTGCTATGCTCGATTCCTGGTATTGGGCGCAAGCCAGCGGGTATGCTGCTGCTTTTTGCCGGCGGCTTTACGCACTTCGATAGCTATCGCCAGGTGATTGCCCTGGCTGGTTTATCGCCGCGCGAGCATACTTCCGGCACTAGCATTCGGGGCAAGGTGCGTATTACCAAAATGGGCGGTGGCTTGATTCGCGGTAAGCTATTCATGTGCAGCCTTTCAGCCAAAAAAGCGAACGCGGTCTGTGCAACCCTCTTTGACCGCCTTGTGGCCAAGGGCAAGAATAAGAAGCTGGCACTGATTGCCGTTTGCAACAAGCTGCTCAAGCAAGCCTTTGCTATCATCAAATCGGGCGTGCCCTACCAAGCTGATTTTAACTTAAACCTTGCCCTCACCTCCTTTTAACACAGTTCATCCCATGCTCAAGGTAATAGAAGATGGGCGCGTGGTAGGTGCCAGAGGCTTCTGGTTAAAAGCTCACCGGCAAGCGAGCGGCCATCTCTACCTCATCTATTATACCGCTACCCGTGAGCAGCGCTACATCCACGTCCACCGGCTGACTGCGCTTTGCTACGTACCAAACGCAGACCCAGCGACCTTAATCAAGGTTGACCACATCGACACCAATCCAGCGAACAACCACTATACCAATCTGCGCTGGGTAACCGCCAGGCAGAACTGTCAAAACCTTGCTAAGAATAAAGAGGGGAGTACTAGCAGCCAGTACATTGGCGTAAGCTGGAAGAAACGGGAGTAGCGCTGGGCCGCTCAAATTTGGCTTGACGGTGAGAACAAGGGGCTCGGGCAGTTCAAAGATGCTGTTGATGCAGCTTGTGCATACGACCAACCCCTGATAGGGGCAGGCTTGAACCCCGTCAACGTCCCGCCCAACAACGCGTGACGATACGTCACGAGAACGCTAGCAGTACAGAAATGCGGTACAGAATTACCTGCTCAGACGGTACAGACTAGGTGCTGTATTGTACTTTAAAACGAAAAAATCCTCTCAGATTATCTGAGAGGATTTTTATATTGTACTTTTTAGTGAAGATTGTAGTCCGTAGGGGAATATCACCTACATAATAAGTTAGGGAAAGAATAATGGCTAAAATGGCTTATTCTCGCTGAATTAGGTTGTTTTTGTGAAATGTTATTCCAGTCATATTATGTATTTTCATCCTCAATACGGGGTCTTTGTACCCTGGGCTGTACCCTAATTTTATTATTGTCGTAACTTCGTAGTGACAGACAATCCTGATTTATGGCATCCATCTCTTTTCATCTGAAAGAGCCAAACAGCGACAAGCCTACGGCCCTCTTCATCTGGTTTAATCCTCAAAACGGGGCTAGCCGCGTTCGGCTTTATACGGGTGATAAAATCCATCCTAACCAATGGGAGGGAGGGGAGGTGCAGCGCGCCCGAACACCGAAGCGTAGTCCCGAAACGGAGCGCAACAAGGCTGTCAATGCTAACAACGAGCGCATGAGCAAACGCCTCCTGACTTATTGGGGTGAGTGCCGCGCGCGGGGCGTACTGCCCTCGCCCGAAGAGTTGCGGGCAGTTATTGAGCCCGAAGCTCCTGCTGCCGTTGCACCAGCCCAGCCCCAACCCGTGCCTGACTATGCTGCTTTCTTAGCCCGTAAAGTAGGAAATTATGCTGATAATACAATAAAGTCTCATACTACTACTTATAATCACTTGATTCGTTACGTTTCCCTCTCACGCCGTCCGTTCAAATACGCCGACTTTACCCGAGAATAGGTGGAGAAATTTGGCGCTTGGTTATCGGCAGGCTATGGGGTACGTGAATTTATGGCCGACGGCAGCGTAAACAAGCAGCTCAAGAACCTGAAGGAATTTTTGAAAGATGCCGCTAATCGAGGCCGCACCCCACGTATTGATGTAATAGGCTGGGGGTGGAAATTTGTCGAGCCGGAAGCAATGGCTCTTACTACTGCCGAGCTGGCTTGCATTGAATCTCTTAAGGATTTGCCTCCCTATTTGGAAAATGCCCGCTGCTTATGGCTGCTGATGGCCTACACTGGCTTACGCTACTCCGATGCCATGAAATTGAAGCCTGAACACGACAAGGGGGAAGTGTTACGATTTGTGCCTCAAAAAACTACTGATATTTCAGCGACTGTTTACATCCGCAAAGTAACCCGCGTACTACTCAGTAAATGTTGGACGGGGGAGGTGCATGAAATCAGCAATACCAAATTGAACGATTTTATTAAGCTAGTGTGCCAGCGGGCGGCTATTGATGAATTGACCGAAAAAATAAGCTATTATGGGCAAACAAGCCGTCCTAGAAAAGAAGTATTTAAAAAATGGGAGTTGGTCAGCTGTCACACTGCGCGCCGCACCTTTATCACACTTTCTTTTTCTAAAAAAATACCACTAGAATTAATTATGATGGCTGCTGGCCACACCAACGCAAAAACAACGTTACGATACAATCAAAATACAGAGGCGCGGCAGATTGAGGTTTCTCGCCTTGCTTGGGATGATGAGTAGGCCCTAATTATCAACCAGCTTTGTAGCCGGTAGAACTGCTATAAATGGGTGTGCAGTTCTGATAAAAAGTGGGGAAAAACGAAGCTTAGGATATAGTCCTAAGGCGTGATAGTCTATCAATTCACTGTCCGTTGCAAGTAAAATCATCCCAACTACTCAGGGTAAGAGGCTTTGTACTCCGACTTGCATATACCTCTCAGTTTTCGCTAATTTCACCAACAAGTAAAAACTCCGTTAGGAAATCTATACGCGAAACGGCTATGTATTAAAAAATATACATGCCGTGTTCGCAAGGGCTTGTGGGCGGATAGTAACCAAGAAAAACCGCCTCTATTATCGGGTCATTCAACATCGTTAGTTGGTCTAGGCAACCGAACGCGCAATCTTGCGCATCGCCGCCGGCGAGTCGCCAAACCTGCACAGCGCCTCGCAGTGTTGGCGCAGCTCCGAAAACAGGATGTAGTGGATGGTCGCGCCGGCGGCCCGGATGGCGGGCCGTAAGAGCTGCGTCTGCACCTCTTTTTCGCGGGCATCGGGCACTACTAGGTAGAGCGCGGTGGCGTGCTCGGGCATGGAGAAAGCTAAATCCGTCAGGCGCAGGATACCGCTGTAGATGCTGGTACTTTTCTCCACTTCAAAAGCCGCTACTACCCGGCTGGTACCAGGGGCGAACCACACGATATCAACAAGGCGGATAGTACTGGCCACCTCGGCTGGCACGGGTAGCTCGGGGTGCTGGTCGAGGCAGAGAAACGACAACTTCTGCCCACCGTAGAGGCGGTTGCGGTCGTTGATGGCCGTGGTTACGTCGCAGCCCAGCGCCTTGCCGATGCGCAGCAGATGGTGCTGCATTTCGGTGTGCTGGTTCTCTTCCTGCGCTTCGGTCTGGACTTCTTTGTGGCGTTTCTGGGCCTGCTGCTGGTATTTATCACGGTCCTCGTCGGTGGCAAATTGCTGCTCGCCGGCAATTATTTTCCGCACGCCTACGTCGAAGAGTAGGCCGCTCAGCGCGCCGTAGTCGAGGCTTAGGTGCTGGCGATGCTCCTGGTTAAGGTCGCGCAGTCTCTCGCGCATTCGCAGGTATTCGGCCCAGGAGCCGAGCTTGATTTTCTCCCCGAACAGGGCATTGAACCCGTTGACAATGGCCGTGTTGCAGGGCGGCATCAGGGTAGGGTGCAGAAAATAGAGGATGCTGGCCACGGCCGGCCCCAGTCCTTTTATTTTGCGGCGGTCCAGCAGGTCAATTTCGCGCAGTAGCTGCTGCTCGGTGGTGGCGGCCAGGCAGCTTTCCAGGAACTGGCCGAAGGCCCGCTTGTTATCCTCGTGCTCGTAGATATCGGGGATGCGTAGCTTGGGCTTCCAGTAAAAGGGATGCGCCGCGCCCTGAAACACCTGCTTCTGCTCGCTGATGACGCTGAGCACAAATTCGAGCGAGGTACCCTTAAAATCATTGCCGAAACTCCCGGCCTTGATATCCTTTACTACCTGCTGCACCCCGCGCCGGATGGAGCGAAAAGCCTTCAGCCGCTCCTCATTGTTGATAAACCAAGTGTTGTAAACGGACTCGGAATCAGCTTTGTATTGTTGGATAAGCGGTGGTAGCGCGGCAGACATAAAGTAGGAAATGAGTAAGTAGAGCCACTAAGATGCGCCAAAATTGGGGGGCGCAGGCGGAGATACTTAAAAACTGGATTGCGAGTCGTCAGTACTCCGGTTAATAAGGGCTGGTAACTGGTAGAGCATCTCCCGAGGAATGCCTAGCATCTCTCGTTTTTCCGCGTAGTTTTCTAAAAATAGGGCGAAGGGATGAATAGCCTGCATAAGCCGCTGCTCTTCCTCGGCCGGGGTGATACCAGGCCAAGCAGGGGCTGTGAGGTAGGCGATGTATTCTTCCAAAACGTCTTCAAATACTAAGCGGCCATCGCGGAAATCCTCGTGGAAAGCCAGCAGCGTATCAGCGTCAATAATAATGAGCGGCCGGACATGGTGCACGGGCAGCCCGGCTGCGTCCAGCGCAACTACTTCACCCTGAAACCATTCATTCACCACTGCGTTCAGGCCCGGCTGATTGTAGAGCCGGTCGTGCACGACCAAGACCGGGTAGATAATCAGGTCCGCTGGGTCGAAGTCGGTATCGAAAGGTAGTTCTTTTCGCAGCAGGCGGCCGACGTTATTGGCTAATTGCTTTGCTGCCTTGGGATGCCCTTTTTCGTCCTCGTAGAATTTCTTTCGTAGCTCCTGTAAATAGGTGGCAAAGTCGTGGCCGGCCTTTGCGTCCTTATGCACCAGTACATCTTTCGACTCAAAAAGCACCGCCCGAGGGCCATGCCGAAAATAATAGTCCGGTTCCGACTGCCCTTGTAGCTTCCACCCGGCCATGATTGCTGAACCGCTCAGCGCCCGGCCGCGGCCGAGGAACGTAGCTTTCAGCAGCATGTAAAGTAGGTGCTGTTCAGAAAATAAATCACAGTACACTGACCGCCAATCCTTTTCCCGCTCGGCTTTGGGTAGGGACTGATTGGCGCGGTTAAACTGAAAATACAGCCCTTTGTGCATCGCTTCCAGTACCAGCACCGGGTAGGCCAGTACGAAGGTGCCCGGCATTTCTTCTACCAGGGGCGTAGTACGCAAACTGGTAAAATCGGCCTTGTCCAAGGCTTGACCTTCGGGCAGGGCGAAGTTCCGCAGAAAGGCGCAGTCCGCTTCAAAATCGGGGCCGTCGGGTACCTCCACGGAAATTCGACCCGAATTTCCCGCTTCCGTAATAGGCTTGGTTACGCCACTGAGCTTGCGAAAGTATTCGGGCCAGTCGCGGCACCCGAACCGACGCAGGAAAGTTTGTAAAATCGGGGTAAAGCGGGCGTCAGCTTCCAGAAACTCAAATAGTTGCACCGACTTAATTAGCTGTAAGAGAGCAATATTTAGCAAGCGCAGGTTGACCAGCTCAAAATCGGAGAAGGTCCCGGCCAGGGCCAGTGCTGCGAGCGGCTGCGTGGGCAGCAACTGCTTGGCGGCCGTCATGGCTTGGGCCTGTTCCTCGATATAAGGCCCGTTCAGCACCAGGCACGCTTTGAACAGGCTCTTTTCCAGCTCGGCCTCCGTCTTGGTATTGGCCTCGTCGGGCAACTCGAAGCAGTAGCTGTAAAGCTGGAGTACCGTTTTGGGATGCAGGAAGCTGAGTGGGGACTGGACGCGGTTCTGCAACGCTCTAGCCCGGTAATAGACCTCATCCGCAAAGAGTTGGTTATGCGAGCCGAAAAACTGCCGCATATCGGTGAGGTGGGTCCGCTCAGGAGTTGGTACCTGACTCAAATAGCCTAGCAAGTGCGATACGCACTGTAAGCGCACGTGCCGACTAATTCCGGCCAGGTACTGCGCTATGGGTAAGGCAGGCTCGGAAAAGAGATAGGAGAAGTTGACGAGTAATTTTCGGGTCATTCGCGGGAATTTATCGAACCGGTGCGGGATAAGACAATTGCCCAGCTTAACGCCAAAAAGCAGCCCGACGTTAAAAGCCGCACTGCTCTTCGCTACTCTATCAAGCCTTCAAATCAGCGAATCCAGGCTGCGGCGAGCGTGGCTGGCGGGACCCAGCTTCTGAAATTCGGTGGGCGTGAGGCCCGTCACCTGTCGGAACTGCCGCGAGAGGTGGGCCGGGCTGCTGTAGCCTAGTTGCTCGGCCACCTCGGCGATAGGCAATTCGCCGTAATCAATCAACTCCTTGGCGCACTCCACCTTCTGGCGAATGATGAACTTCTCAATCGTGAGCCCCTCCGAAGCGGAGAACAAGTGGGATAAATAGTGATAGTCTTTGTCTAAGTGCTCGGTTAGATAGTCGGAGTAGTTAAGCAGGCGGGGGCCGGGCGGGGGGTAGTGAACCAAAGCCACCAGCAGGGTTTTAATGCGGTCCACTAATTGGTCGCGGGGTTCTTCGAGCAGCACGAAGCCCACTGCGGCCAAGCTAACGCGAATGGCCGCCAAGTCGGGGGCCGCGTCATCGGGCGTGAATACGTCGGCCTCGCCCAGCGCCACGCGGGCCACGCGCAGGCCCAGCGCCGTCAGCTTTTCGCCCACCACCCGAATGCACTGGGGACACACCATATTTCTAATCAGCAGCCGATATGAGCCGGCTGGCGGTAATACGTGCGCAATACTTATATTGGACTTCATACCCAGCCGCCTTATTTCACCACCAGGCTACCCCGCAGCATCCCCATGCCGCAGGTGAAGGGGAACGTGCCGATTCTCTCGGGCAGCAGCTCTACCAGCGTGGTTTTGAAAGCGGGCAGGTCGCGGCGGATACTGAAATCGGGCAGCAATAGCTCCTCCGAGCAACTGCTCTCCTCGTCGCGGTAGAAGCTCAGCTGCACGGGCTGGCCTTTTTTTACCTCAATGATGTCGGGCGAGTAGCCGCCCTTCACGGTTATAGCCACCTCCTGTACGCCGCCCGACGAGGAAACGGCGCTGGCCGTTTGGCGGGTCGAGAATAAGAAGTACCATAGCACGAACGCCACCAGGCCGAGGCCAACGATGGTAACAATAACCTGGGAAGTATCCATACTTTTTAAGTAGAAATTATGAATTAAAAATTAACTACAAGAGAAGGGCACCGGTGGTCTTTTCGTGACGTAGGCAGCCCCATTTTTAATCCTTAATTTGAATCTGGGTCGAAGCTTCTTAGGCGCAGCGAGTTGGTCAGCACCGACACCGAGCTGAGGGCCATTGCGCCGGCCGCCAGCATGGGCGAGAGCAGGATGCCGAAGAACGGATACAACAGCCCGGCCGCGATGGGGATGCCCAGCGAGTTATAAACGAAGGCGAAAAACAAGTTCTGCTTGATGGTGCGGATGGTCTGGCGCGACAGCTCGATGGCCGTGACTACCCCGTTTAAATCCGAGCGCATGAGCGTGATGCCGGCGGCTTCCATTGCCACGTCGGTGCCCGAGCCGATGGCCAAGCCAATGTCGGCCTGGGCCAGGGCCGGCGCATCGTTGATGCCGTCGCCCACCATTGCCACGGTGCGATTTTCAGCCTGTAATTCCTTCACCTTACCGGCTTTGTCTTGGGGTAGCACTTCGGCAAAATAGCGCGTGATGCCTACCTGCCCGGCCACCTGGGCGGCGGTTTGCGGGTTGTCGCCGGTCATCATCACCACTTCTATGCCCAGGGCTTGCAGCTTTTGGATGGCGGCGGCCGAGGTGTCGCGCACGGTGTCGGCCACGCCCACCAGGCCCACGGCCTGCCCGGCCACGGCCACGTAGAGCACGGTTTTGGCCTGGCTCAGCAGCTGCTCGGCCTGGGACGTGAGGGTCGGCGAGAGGCTGATGCCTTCGTCGGCCAGCAGGCGGCGGTTGCCGATGAGCACGGCCTGGCCGGCTACCGTGGCCGCCGCGCCCTTGCCTTCCACGGCCCGAAAGTCGGTGGCGGCCAGTTTATCGCCGCCCTGGTCGTCGGCGTGGCGCACCACGGCTTCGGCCAGCGGGTGCTCGCTTTGGCGCTCCACGGCGGCCACCAGCTGCAACAGGTGGGGGCCATGCTGGCCGGGGGCCACGAAGTCCGTCACGGCCGGCTCGCCGCGGGTGATGGTGCCGGTTTTGTCGAGCAGCACGGTGTTCACCTGGTAGGCTTTTTCCAGCGCCTCGGCGTTGCGGATGAGCACGCCGTGTTCCGCGCCCTTGCCGGTGCTTACCATGATGGCCGTGGGCGTGGCCAGCCCCAGGGCGCAGGGGCAGGCAATGATGAGCACGGCTACGAAGCTGACCAGTGCCAGCGGCAGGCGGGTGGTTGCCGGGGCCAAATCGAACCAGAGCACGAACGTGAGCAGGGCAATAACGACCACCGTGGGCACGAAAATGGCGCTCACCTTGTCGGCCAGCCGCTGAATGGGCGCGCGGCTGCCCTGCGCATCTTCCACCAGCTTCACTATCTGCGAGAGCATGGTATCGGCCCCCACTTTAGTGACTTTAAAGCGAAAGGAGCCGGTTTTGTTGAGCGTCGCCCCGAATACCGGGTCGCCGGTCTTTTTCTCCACGGGCAGGCTTTCGCCGGTCAGCATGGCTTCGTCGAGCGACGATTGGCCTGCCGTGATGAGGCCATCGGTGGCCACTTTTTCGCCGGGGCGCACCACGATAACGTCGCCCAGCTGCACCTGCTCGATGGGCACGTCCACTTCCTGGCCGCCGGGGCGCACCACGCGGGCCGTTTTGGCTTGCAGGCCCATCAGGCTGCGGATGGCGGCCGAAGTCTGGGTTTTGGCCCGCAGCTCCAGCACCTTGCCCAGCAAAATCAGGGCGATGATGGTAACCGTGGTGTCGTAGTACACCTCCGGCCGGATGCCCCGGCTCGTAAAAAAGCCCGGCACCACGGTAGCCGCCAGACTGTAGCCAAAAGCCGCGCCGGTGCCCACCGCAATGAGCGTGTCCATGTTGGCGGCCCGGTGCTTAAAGCCATTCCAGGCCGACACGTAGAACTCGCGCCCGCTGTAGGCCAGCACCGGCAGGGTAAGGAGGAGGAGCAAATAATTGAGCCACTGCACATTGATGCGCTGCATCATCGCCGGCCAGAGCATGAGCATACTGAGCGGCATAATGACTACGACCAGCGCCACGGCCACCCAGAAGCGGCGCTTAAGTTTTTGATAGGCCAGGGCCTTCTGGCGGTCCAGCTCGGCGCTGCGCTCGGCGGCGCTGGTGTCGGGGGCGCGCTCGGTCACGCCATAGCCGGCGTTGACGACGGCCTCCTTGAGGGCGGCCGGGGTAGCCTGGGTAGGCAGGTAGTCCACGGTGGCCTTTTCGGTGGCGAAGTTGACCATTGCCCGCTGCACGCCCGGCGTGCGGCTGAGCGACTTCTCGACGAAGGCCGCGCACGAGGCGCAGGTCATGCCTTCGATGTCGAGGGTTTCGGTTTTAGTGGCGGGTTCCATAACAGCAGGTTACTTCGTGGTTGCCGGGCGATAGGTACTCAGGGGAGCAAGCCCACAGCCACTCTGTAAAGGAATGGCGCTGCTACAGAGAAGTTGGTATCGAATACCACCGCAGAGTTGCATAATTTGACGAGTTGCCAAAGTCCTTGCTCACTAGAGCCTGTTATGCACTATTGGCGTGTCTGGCGAGCATAATACAGGCGAAGACGGCAGAGTGGGGTTGTTGCAACGTGCTGCTCAAGCGCTCGTAATCGCGGGCCAGCCGCCGGAAGCGGCTGCACCAGGCAAAGCTGCGTTCGACCACCCAGCGGCGGGGCAATAGCACAAAGCCGGTGTGTCCTTCCGGCTCGGTTATCACCTGCAAATCAATATCGTGTACGGCAGCCTCGTACTCCAGGTCTTCCCCCGCGTAGCCCTGGTCGCCGAAGCCCACTTCGACCGTTTGACTCGTGATTTCTTGTGCTCGCTGGCAGAGTTCGCCCACCTGGGGCCGCTACTATTCGTTGGCCGGGGTAATGACCACGCTGAGCAGGTAGCCCAGCTTATCGACCGCGATGTGGGCCTTGCCGCACTCTGCGCCTTTTAGCCCCGTCGTAGCCGGCGCGGCACCCACTCTCGGGGGGGGCTTTGTAGGGTGCGCCCGTCGAAGATGACGGCCGTGGGCGTGACCGTTTGGCCCAGTAATATGCGCTACAACTCATTCAAATCATGGACGATAGCCTCGGACGCAGGCATCGCGTCAGCGCGTCCACTGCTGGTAGACCGCCAACCAGGGTGGCAGGTCGTGGGGTAGGTAGTGCCACTGAGAGCCGGCGTGGCCCAGGTAGCGCAAGCCGTTAAACAAGGCCCGTAACGGGTGGTCGCGCTGGGGCACTTCTTCCCCGCATCAGGCACAAGGAAGGGGCCAAAAAGGTCCATTCCTTATCCAACACATCGCTGGGGTAACTTCGCGTAACGACCATAGCCCAACTTTAACCTCAAGTGCAGAACAGGCTCTAGAGAACTGCTGAACCTGGGCCAGCCGGTCGCGGCGGCCGGCACTACATAATTTCTCTACTACTGTTATGACTTACTCCTTACTGCTGGCGGGCGTTGGGCTGGCGGGGCTGGCTATCCTCGACCTGATTAAAACCACGCTCTCCTCCCAGGGTGGGGCCTGGGGTACGCGCATACTGGCCCGGACTGTGTGGCGCGTTTTCTTTGTTGCGGCTGGCCGGCGGGGGCAGGCCCGCCTGCTCGACCACGCCGGGCTGACTATTCTGCTGAGCGTATTGCTGAGCTGGATTGCGGGTATGTGGGGCGGCCTGTTTCTAGTGCTACTCGCCGATGCGGGCTCCGTCGTCAGCAGTAGCACCCACGCCCCTGCCGGTGCCATCGAGAAGCTCTACTACGCGGGCTCCACGCTCTCCACGCTGGGCAGCGGTGACTACGTGCCTACTTCCGACACCTGGCGGCTGGTGACGAACGTGGCCAGCTTCGCCGGACTGGTGTTCATCACTACCTCCATTACCTACTTCGTGCCGGTACTCTCGGCCATCAGCTTGCAGCGGCAGCTCAGCCTCTACATCAACGGCCTGGGCGAAACGCCGCTGCAAATCGTGGCCAATGGCTGGGACGGCACTGGCTTCACGGCTTTGCTCGATAGCGTGCCGCCGCTCTGCCAGCTTATTCTCCAGCACGCCATGAATCACCGGGCCTACCCCGTGATTCACTACTTTCACAGCCGCCAGCCGCGGCAGGCCGTGGTGCTGGCTCTGGCCCGCCTCAGTGAGGCGCACCTGCTGCTCGCGCACGCCATCGCGCCCGCGCACCGGCCTCCTGCCCTGCCGCTGCATATGCTGCGGGCGGCGCTGGACGAGTACCTGGCCGTGGTCGCGGCCGGCTTCCCGGCGGCGACCACGAAGGAACCCCCAACCCTGCCGGCCCTAACTCAGGTAGCGGCCCGGCCGCTGCCCCTGCGCAACCCAACCGACATCCTGCAAGCGCTGGCGGGGGAGCAGCCGCGCCGGGGCCAGGTGGGCGCGCTGCTATACGCCGATGGCTGGACCTGGCCGCAGGTTTACCAGCCGCCAACGTAGCGCCTGCTGCGGGCCGGTTGGCCGCGCTGCTCGTTTCACCTGCTCTTTACTACCCCCATGCTCGGTGCCGATGGCTACCTCTGGGTCGTTGGGTACCGGGGCACCCCTAAAACCGGGGGTGCGCCGGTACCCAACGACCCCAAGTTGCTGGCCTTTGGTATCACCACGAATAAGCTGGTGCGCATTACTCCGCTCGATGCCTACGTAAAGTCCACCAGCTAGCTTCGTGGATGATATGCGCCTTCCCGGCGACATGCTGCTGGCATTGGGCCTACAGCCGTTGCAGCGCGGAGTTCACCTGACTGAGACGAAAAAGCATACTCATCTTCCCCACAAAGCATAGATGGAACCCAAATTCAACGCGGCTACGCCGCAGCGCCCTGCTGGCGACCGGCTTTTGGACGCCCCGTTGCTCCTAGCTGACATCTCCTCCCTGGTGGAACAGCTCCACCGCGAAAGTATCTGGGAGGAAAGCGACCGAAACGCCATTACCGTGTTCAAGACCGCCGGGCTGACCATCGTGCTGGTTATTTTGCGCGTAGATGCTATCCTGAACCTGTGCATAAGTGAAGGGCTACTCAGCCTCCACCTGCTCAAAGGCCAAGTGCAGGTAGTGGCGGATTCCGCAGAGCCCTTACCCGCCCTGAGCCAGGGCCAACTGCTGACCCTGCACGCCGGGGCACCGTACCGGGCGCTCGCACTGGCAGAGGCCACGCTACTTCTGACCGTGGCAGGCCAGACGCGCCCCCCCGAGGCGGGCGGGCCACCCTACCTGCTCCGGCTGGCAGAGGACGCAAACGACATTGGTAACCTGTTGGGATAGACTGAGTGACTTGTTGGGTAGATAGCTACTGTTGGCCTTAGTTAAAAGTTTGGTGTAAAAGTCGCATCTGGCAGCATTAGCCGGGGCTCAGAAGGGCTAGCCAAGGAACTCAACGCCCCCTTCAGGGCCCTCCATTAGTTATCCGGTGATGTGGAGAAGAGCGGCGAGGAGAAGCGCCCGCTGCTGTCCGACCTACGCGAGCCCAGCAGCTTGGAGCGAGATTCCGACTGAATCGTCTTTCTCTGGCGCGGCCAATACTTTTCCAGCGGCCTCGATGGCCTTGTTAAATATTTATACCCGATTTGCTTGTAAAATTTGGCCGTAGACTTACATAATTTTGCGTATAACGTCCGCCAATAATATCAATCAGGAACACTTTAGCTAATAGCTAAAAATCTGATAATTAGTTGGTAAACTAATAAATTAGCAACTCTGAGTTTTCTACTATTTGGGGCTTTTGGCTGACAGTTTATGACAGTCACATTCTAGCCCTACCTTGGGAAAGTCGTAATTTTGCGAGCGCTTAGTGCCCTTTATGTTCCGTAGCCTGTTTCCCTTTCGCCGTTTGCTGGCGACGAGCTTCCTGCTCGTCTTCGTCAACGTGTTTGTGGGGCAGTGTTGGTGCGCAACGAGTACCTCGATGCAGTCGGCCCCGCCGATGGCAGCCAGCAGCCACCACGCGGAAGATAAGCCCTCGCATCCGGGCTGTCACGGGCATAGGGCCGTGGCTGAGCACCGCGGCAAGCACGAGCATTCGTCCAAGCCAACTAGCAGCCGCGACTGCTGCAAGGACAAGTCGGCTTCGCTGCTTTCATCCCTGACGACCCCCGCCCAGAAGCATCTGTTTACGCCTGCCCCGGCTGTGCTGCCGACGGCAATTGAGTTTTACTTCCAGCCCCTGGCTGGTAAGTGGGACCGCGCGGCGGTGGTTACCCTGGTGCCGCCCCGGCACCTGAAGCCCAAAATACCGGATATCCGCATTTTCATTCAGTCCCTGACTGTTTGATTCTTTTGACGCGCTAAGGCTCGCGCCGGCATAGTTACGCTATGTCCGGGGCGGGCCTTTTCGTTTGCTCGTCCGCGTGGCCCGGCGGGCCGCGCTTTCCTCCCTCCTTTCCTGGTTTTACCTCCCCAACAATGAAGAGTTGTTGCCAAGAAGCGGGTGCGCCGCCCCCTCGGGGCACGGGCCGCCGCTGGCTATCCTACCTACTCTACGCCGGGCTGGCGGCTGCCTTGAGCTTCGTGCTTTGGCAGCAGTGGCAGGCGTAGCCCAACCGGCCTTCGCAAGGCCGCATTTCCCATTCATCTCCCGTTTCCATGAAGCGCCTTTTTGTTCCGCTGCTGGCCGCTGTCAGCCTGTTTACCGTTGTCAGTTGCTCTTCTGATTCGAGCAGCAGTAGTGCTACTAATACCGTTACGACGCCCACGGGTACGTTGCCCGACAGCCTGGCCGACCATGCCGGCGGGCACACCAGCTTTGAAGTCCCCGGCCGATACCGGGGACTTCTGCAACTCGACCACGGCGGACAGATTCACACGGCTGATTTCACCGTCACCGTGCGGGCTTGAAACCACCATCAATTTCTCCATAATTTTTTTCCTGTTCCCATGAAAGTTCTTCGCTCTTTTGCCGCCGCCGCCCTACTGCTGGCCGCTGCCCCGCTCGTTACCCACGCCCAGCACGCCGAAACTGCCGCGGGCGAATCTCACGCCCACGTAGCCCCGCACGGCGGGGTCGTGCGCTCCGCTGGCTCCTATCACGTGGAGTTGGTGGCCCAGCCCACAACGCTGACTTTCTATCTGCTGGGGGCCAAAATGAGTGCCCAGCCCAACAACGGCATGAAGGGTTCGGTGCTGGTGCAACTGACCAATAACAAGACGGCGACGCTGCCCCTCAAGCCAGCGGGCACCGACCAACTCACCGCCACGCTGCCCGCCGGGGCCAGCGTGCGCACGGCCATCGTGACGCTGACTCCAACTGGCGGCAAGGCCATCACGGCCCGCTTCGAGAAGCTGGACGCGCCCCGTGCCCACCAGGCCGTAGCGGCGGTTTACGTCTGCCCCATGCACCCGGAAGTGACGAGCGATAAGCCCGGCTCGTGCCCGAAGTGCCACATGGCTCTGGTCAAGAAATAGTAATTGCCGGCCGCTGCTAGCTTTTCGCTACCCCCGGCCACCGCGCTCCGTACCCGCCCGCCGGCCTTCGGTGGGCGGGCTTACGGCTCAACCTACGTTCATGAAATACTTTTCAATCTGCCAACGATTGCCGGGGCTGCTGCTGCTGGGGCTGCTGGCCGGGCCGGCGCGGGCCCAGCAGGTCGTGGTGCACCTCGACAGCGCCGAGCGCCAGGCCCTGCGCCGGCACCCGCGCCTGCGCCAGTCAGTGCAGGAAATTGAGGAGCAGCGCGCGCTGAAGCGGGGTGCCTTTTCGCTTACCAACCCCGACTTCCTTTACTCGGCTCCTTCAGGCTACCAGTGGGCCGCCGGCGTGGTGCAAACCATCGACTTTCCGACCGTGTACCGCCGGCAAGCCCAGGCCGCGCAAGCCGGCATTTCGCTGGCCGAGCAAGGGCTGGAAGTGAGCCGCGCTACCGTGCGGCGCGACGTGCGCCAGGTCTACCTAAGCCTGCAATTTACTGAGGCTCAAGTACGCCAGCTTACCTACCAGGACAGCCTATTTCGGGCTTTGCAAACGGCTACTGACCGCCTGTTCGCGGCGGGCGAGATAACCGGCCTGCAACAGGTGAGTACCGATGCCGAAGCCCGGCAGGTGCGCAACCAGCTGGAGCAGGCCCGCGTGGACGAGCGCGCGGCGCAACGGCGGCTGGGGCTTCTGCTAGGCCAGCCCGAAGCCAACCTAACCGCCGAAACCGACCTGCGGCAAACCGGCCCCGAGCTGGCCCAGGCCGGCGCGGAGCTGCTCGGCACGCTGCCCGCCCAGGACAGCGCCGCCGTGGCCCGGAGCCCCACGCTGGCCTACTACGGGCAGAACGTGGCCTTGAGCCAGTCGGGCATCAGTCTGGTGCGGGCTCGGCGCACCCCGGCCCTGACGCTCGGCTATCAGAACCAGGGGCTTAATGATTCGCCGACGCGCTACCGCTTCCAGTTTGGCGTGTCGGTGCCCATCTGGTTCTGGACCTACCGCGCCCAGCTGCAAGCGGCCACGGCCCGCGGCCAGGCCGCGCAGGCCCAGTTGCAGGTGCAGCGCCTCGACCTGGGTACCCAGTACCAGCAGGCCCTGGCCGACACCCGCAAGTTTGCCGCCTCGCTCACCTACTACGAGCAAACTGGCCTACCCCAGTCACGGGCCATTATCAGCCAGTCGCAACGGTTGTTCCGGGCCGGCGAAATCAGCTACCTGGTGCTGATTCAGAGTCTAAATCAGGCTTTTACCATTCAGAATACGCACCTGACCGCCATTCGGGACTACCGGCAGGCCATCATCGCACTTAACTACCTGCGGGGCTACTAATGAAGAATCTTCTCCTGCTGCTACTCACGCTGCTGCTGGCCACCGGGGCCCGTGCTCACGGTGGCGAAGACCACGGCGGCGCGGCCAAGCCCTCGGCCGGGCCGGTGGCCACCACGTTTTCGGTGGCCGCGCTCTCCGAAAATTTTGAGCTGCTGCTGCGCTTTGAGCCGCTGACCAAGGGCCAGGACGCCGACATGCGCCTGTTCGTGGCGGACTACGCCACCAACGCCCCGATTAAGGGCGCGAAGCTAACCGTGACCTGCCCGGAAGCGGCTGACTTGCAGTTCACCGTTAGCGAGCAGTCGCCGGGGGCCTACCTGGTCGAGGGCGTTTTCCCGGCCAATCAGACTTATAGCCTGGCCGTCAATATCGTGGCTGGCGATAAAGCCGACTTGATGCTGCTCTCAGGTATTGAGGTAGGCAAGCGCCTACCGGCCGCCGCGGCCCCGCCCGTCGCGGCTCCGGCCCTCATCGGCTCCTGGAAAACGGGGCTGCTGCTTTTCGGGGCCTTCGGGCTGGGTATCGCCGTGACGGCGCTGTTCCTGCGCCGTCGTCGTCCCGCTACTATTTCTTCCTCCACGGCTCCCGTCTATGAAAACCACGCCTAAATTTCTCGCGGCTGCGGCCGCTTTGGGGCTAGCCTTCGCGGTCCTGCTGCCGCCGCCCGCCGCGCTGTGGGCCCACGGCGGCGAAGACCACGGCGGCGCGGCCCCAGCCGCCGCCGGCGTTGCCCTGACCGACGCGGTGGCGCTGCCCAAAGAGAGCCAGTTTCTATTCGGGGTGCGCACCGCGCTGGCCGGCTACTCCGATACCTACTCCCGCCTCACGCTCTACGGCACCGTATCGTCGGCCGCTGGGGGCGAAGGCCGGGTGGTGGCCCCCCAGACCGGGCGCATCGTGAGCCTGGCGGCCAAAGTGGGCCAGCAAGTGCGGGCCGGTCAGGTGCTGGCCGTGGTTGACCAGACGCTGGACGCTACCCAGCAAATCGGCCTCAGTACCGAGCGGGCCAACGCCCAGGCCGAGCTGCGGGCCGCCCAGCAGGATTACGCCCGCTTGCAAACCATTGCTGACATCGCCGCTCGTAAGGACGTGGTGGCCGCCGAGCTGCGCCTGCGCCAGGCCCGCCAGAACGCCGCCATTCTCAACGGGCAGGGTCGCAACCGCCGCGTGCGCATCACTTCGCCCATCAGCGGCACGGTGGACTTGTTTACCCTGGCCGTGGGCCAGCAGGTGACGCAGGGTGATGAGCTGCTGCGGGTATTCAACCCCAGCAAGCTGCGGGTGGAGGCCCAGGTTTTCGCCCAGGACCTGGCTAAAATTCCCGAGGGGGCGCAATTCCGGGTGGAGGGCCTGCAAGGGCAGGCGGGCAGTGCCCCGGCTCGGCTAGTGGTATTCAGTAACGTGGTGAACCCCGTGAACCAGGCCCGCCAGCTGGTGCTCGAACTCGCTGATGCGGGCCGCAACCTGTTCCGCGCCGGCCAGGCCGTGAATGTGCAGGTGCTGGGCCGCAGCGGCGCGGGCCAAAAGCAGCTGGTAGTACCCACTTCGGCCCTGACCGACCTCAATGGCAAGCCCGTGGTCTTCGTGCATACCGACCCGGAAATCTTCAAAATTCACTACGTGCAGCCCGGCCCCGCCAATGGCGAGCAAACCGTGCTGACAGGCGGCGACGTGCAGGAGAATGACCGGGTAGTGAGCGTGGGCACTTACCAGCTCAAATCCATCTACCTTAACCAGTGATTTTTAGGATGTTAGCTACTAACTGATAGCTAGTAGCTTTTTTTAAAATCACCGATAAAAAGGCTAACAGCCATTAACTAATGGCCATCAGCTAAAAAGATGCTCGATAAAATCATTCGCTTTGCTTTGCAAAACCGGCTACTCCTGCTGGCGTTTGCCGGGGGCCTGCTCATTGCCGGCACTTACACGGCCGGGCAGCTGCCCGTGGACGTGCTGCCCGACCTGGACCGCCCCCGCGTGACGGTGTTTCTGGAAGCGGCCGGCATGGCCCCCGAGGAAGTGGAGGCCCTGGTGACGCTGCCCGTGGAAACGGCCCTGAATGGGGCCACCGGCGTGGAAGCCGTGCGCTCCAACTCGGCCATTGGCCTGGGCCTGGTGTTCGTGGAGTTCGACTACGGCACTGATATTTTCACGGCCCGCCAGATTGTGGCCGAGAAGCTGCAAACCGTGAGCGGGCAGCTACCCACCGGCATTACACCGGTGCTGGGACCGATTTCCTCGGTCATGGGCCAGATTATGCTGGTCGGGCTGTCGGGTGATACTACCTCGGCCGCCGACCTGCGCACGCTGGCCAACTACACCGTGCGCCAACGCCTGCTCAGCATTCCGGGCGTGGCGCAGGTTATTCCCATTGGCGGCGACAACCTGCAATACCAGGTGCTGCTGGATATGCCCCGCCTGAACGCTACGGGTCTGACTATCACGCAGGTGGAAGAAGCTTTGCGCCGCTCCAACCTGAATACTACCGGTAACTTCTTCGACCGCAACGGCTCGGAAGTGCTGATTCGCAACCTGGGCCGGCTGCGCTCGGTGCCGGACATTGAGAACATCATTGTGGGCTACCGGCAGGGCTCGCCCATCAGCGTGAAGCAGGTGGCCAACGTGGCCTTCGGGGCGCGGTTCAAGCGCGGCGACGGCAGCGTGAACGGTAAGCCCGCCGTGATTCTGAGCATCGAAAAGCAACCCGGCACGGCCACCGTGGGCCTGACCGAAGCCGTGGAAAAGGCGCTGGTCGAGTTACAGCCCTCGCTGCCGAAGGACGTGCGGGTGAACACGCGCCTGTTCCGGCAGGCCGATTTTATTGAGTCGTCGATAAGCAACGTGGAGGATGCGCTGCGCGACGGAGCCATTCTGGTGGTTATCGTGCTGTTTGCCTTCCTGCTGAACGTGCGCACCACGTTTATTTCGCTGGTCGCCATTCCGTTGTCGCTGCTGGTTACGGCCCTGGTGTTCCGCTTCGCCGGCATCAGCATCAACACCATGACGCTGGGCGGGCTAGCCATTGCCATCGGCGAGTTGGTGGACGACGCCATTGTGGACGTGGAAAACGTGTTCCGGCGGCTGCGGGAAAACCAGCACCTACCCCGCCCTAAACCCGCTTTGCGGGTGATTTACGCGGCTTCCTCGGAGGTGCGCAACTCCATCGTGTACGCCACCATCATCGTGGTGCTAGTCTTTCTGCCGCTCTTCGCGCTCGAAGGTATCGAAGGCCGCATTTTCGCGCCGCTGGGCGTGGCCTACATCACCAGCATTGTGGCCTCGCTGTTCGTCTCACTCACCGTTACGCCGGTGCTCTGCTACTACCTGCTACCCCGCATGAAGCAGATTCGGGCGGCCGAGCAGGAAGGCCGGCTAATCCGCTGGCTCAAGCATAAGGATACCCGGCTGCTGCATTGGGGGCTTAGCCGCCCGAAAGTAGTGCTGACCGTCACTGGCCTGCTGTTCGCGGCGGCCGTCTCGCTGGTGCCCTTTTTCGGAACCGAGTTTCTGCCGCCCTTCAACGAAGGCTCGCTGACGGTGAACTTCTCCGCGCCCGCCGGCACCTCGCTCACCGAGGCCAACAAGCTGGGCACATTGGGCGAGGAGCAGATTCTGAAGTTGCCCGAAGTGGCCTACACCGCCCGGCGCACCGGCCGCGCCGAGTTGGATGAGCACGCCGAAGCGGTGAACAACTCCGAAATCGAAGTAGCCTTTAAAACGGCCGAGGAGCTGAAGAAAGCGGGCAAAACCCTCCGAAGCCGCGCGGAAATCCTGGCCGATTTACGCCAGCGCCTGGGCCTGATTACGGGGGTAAACGTGAACATCGGCCAGCCCATCTCCCACCGCCTCGACCACCTGCTGAGCGGGGTACGGGCGCAGGTAGCCATCAAGGTTTTCGGCAACGATTTGCTGGAGTTGCGCCGCTACGCCGACGAAATCCGCACCGTCGCCGGCGCGGTGCCCGGCGTGGTGGACTTGCAGGTGGAGAAGCAGGTGCAGATTTCGCAGTTGCTGGTGCGCCCTCGCGACGCGGCGCTGCGGGCCTACGGCCTGGAGCGCGGCCAGGTAGTAGCCACCCTCGAAACCCTGTTTCAGGGCGACGTGGTGTCGCAGATACTCGACGGGCAGAAGCGCTTCGACCTGCTGGTGAAGCTGCCCGAAAACCAGCGCAACGACGTGACCACTATTGCCCAGACCCGCATTGAAACGCCGAGCGGGGCGCTAATTCCGGTGAGCCAGGTGGCCGACGTGAGCTACGAGCCTGGCCCCAACACTATCAACCACGAGAATATCCAGCGCCGCATTACCGTCTCGATGAACGTGGCCGGGCGCGACTTGGGCAGCACGGTGAAAGAAGTGCAGGCCCGCATCAACCAGCAGGTGAAGCTGCCGGCCGGCTACTACCTCACCTACGGCGGGCAGTTCGAGAGCCAGCAATCAGCTTCCCAGAAGATTCTCTGGCTGAGCCTGTTTTCGCTGGCTGGCATCTTCCTGGTGCTCTACTCGCACTTCAAGTCGGGGCTGCTGGTGGGGCAGATTATGCTTAACATTCCCCTGGCCCTTATCGGCTCGGTGGCGGCGGTGCTGCTCACGGGCGGCACGTTCAGCATTGCCTCGCTGGTGGGCTTTATCACCCTTACCGGCATTGCCTCGCGCAACGGCATCATGATGATTTCGCACTACCTCCATTTAGTAGAGCACGAGGGCGAAGTATTCGGGAAGGAGATGATTATCCGGGGTTCGCTCGAACGCCTGGTGCCGGTGCTGATGACGGCCCTGGTGGCGGCCCTGGCCCTGGTGCCGCTCACGCTAGCCAAGGATGCGCCGGGCAAGGAAATCCTCTACCCCGTGGCCACCGTGATTCTCGGTGGTCTGCTCTCGTCCACCTTCCTCGACATCGTGGTGACGCCGGTAGTCTTCTGGCTGGTCGGCGAAAAGGCCCTGGCCCAGTACCGCCGCGGCCACAACGAGGTCAGCCTTGATGCGCACCCCCAGCCGGACGCCCAAGAGCTGGATGCCCAGCCCCTTACCCCGCTGGCCGACCAGAACACTATTCCATCCGCTGTCTAACGCCCTGCCTCGTGCCTTTCTCCTCTTCAGACCAAGCCGATAGTATGCTGTACGTCAAGAACATGGTGTGTATGCGCTGTATTCAGCGAGTACAGCACGAGCTGGAAAGCCTGGGTCTGCGGGTGCTGGCGGTGCGCCTGGGAGCTGCCAAGGTAGCCGGCCCGGCTGCCGAGTTGAACTGGGAGCGCGTCCGGGAGACGTTAGCCGCGGCCGGTTTCATCCTGCTGGAAAATCCCCGGCACGCCAGGGCTACCCAAGTCAAGCAGTTAGTTACCGACTTGTTGCGCCGTCCTGAATTACGGCCCCGCGACTTCATCCCGGTTCTGGCCCAGGAAGCGGGCTTGAGCGTGCGCCAGTTGCACGGCATTTTCGCCCGGCTGCCGGGTCCCGAGAGCCTCGTCAGCCACATTAGTGAGCAGCGGTTGGCCTACGCGCAGGAGCTGCTGGCGGGTTCTCAACTGAGTATCAGCCGCATTGCCCGGCAGCTGGGCTACGGTAGCCTGTCGCATTTCTCCAGTCAGTTCCGGCGGTTCGTAGGGCACGCCCCATCAGCTTACCGGCAGCAAATGGACCAGGCAGCCGCCGCGGCTGCCTCAGCCGCCAATGCGCTAAATAATGCAAGCTAATGGGCGGCTTGGTGCAAACCCGAAGCGGAAACGTTTAGGTATAAGTAGAGAAACCACCTAATTCCTTTTCCCATGCCCACCCAAAACCAATCCCTGCTCGACGCTCTCAACGCCTGCGTGGCTTCCTGCGAGAACTGCGCCACTGCCGGCCTGCGCGGTGACGATATCAAAATGATGGCCCGTTGCATCGAACTTGACCGCGACTGCGCCGACTTCTGCGCCCTAACGGCTCGCTTCGTGGCCCGCGACTCGAAGCACGCCCAGCACTTGCTGAAGGAGTGCGCCGAAATCTGCAAAGCCTGCGGCGACGAGTGCGAAAAGCACGCCGCCCACATGGAGCACTGCCGCGAGTGCGCCGAAGCTTGTCGCCGTTGCGAAGCAGCTTGCCGCGAGGCGATGAGCATGGCCGCTTAGTACAAGCAGCCATTCGATTTCCAGCCAAAGCCCGGTCGTTCAATGGCCGGGCTTTGTTGTTTTTGTCTTGTACTACCCCATTGCCTCCGTCCCACTGCCGAACCTGAATCACTTTGGTAGCAATAGTGTCTTATTTATCAACAACTTCCGTAACAAATTCAACTTTCCCCTACCCCATGAAAAACGCATTGAAACTATTGCCCGTGCTGCTGCTCAGCGGCGCTTGCCTCCAGGCCCAGGCCCAGACCGCCCCCGCTACCCAGCCAATGAGTGGCCAAATGGCTCACGGTCAGATGGCCATGACCGGCTGCACCATGAAAGATGGCAAAATGATGATGATGCACGGTAGCAAAATGATGCCCATGACTAAAGACATGGCCATGAGCGACGGCAGCGTCTGCAAGACTGACGGCACCTGCATCATGAAAGATGGCACCAAGATGACCATGAAGGATGGCCAGTGCATGATGATGGACGGCAAGATGACTACGATGGCAGAGATGCATAAGAGCGGCAAAATGAAGCCGGACGCCAAGATGGGCAACATGAAAATGTAGCCTCCGCGACTTCCCGGAAAGAGGCCGCGCTGAAGCCGGCGCGGTCTTCTTCGTTCTAGCGCCTCACTAGCTCCTTGGTCGCGAAATCATACAAGCCCTAAACCTAATCCTGTACCCCTACTACGGCACTGGCGGCTAGCTTTATTTGTTTTAATTCCGTAGCCTGACGTGCTCAGCTACCCTAACTTTTACTCACCATGAAAACGCTTCAGTTCAAAACCAACATCAATTGCGGTGGCTGCATCAAGGCCGTTACCCCTACCCTCAATAAGGAAGCCGGGGCCGGCAACTGGCAAGTGGACACCGCTAACCCCAACAAGATTCTCACCGTCAACTCCGACCAGCTCACGGCTGCGCAGGTCATGCAGGCCGTGGAGCAAGCCGGCTTTAAGATTCAGGCTGCCTAAGGTCCTGCTTTGTTTGCAGAAAAACGCCTGGTATTACCGGGCGTTTTTTTTGGCAGCTAGTTGCCAAAAGCTCTGGTACCGGGCAGCCAGCACTTCGCTTTATAGCGGACCTATCCGGTTATAAATTAATACCGCGTCCTTGCATAATTTCAAGCTACACTGGTCCCGCTACCGTTAGCTTTCGACCCACATATTCTGGAATGGCTGTTTTATGTGGGCCACAGCACAGAGCGTGACTAACCTGAGCCGTAACCCGGCACTGTTTCCGGGGGTTTAGTCGGTACCTGGGTTCTGCTGCTGGTTAGGCTTACCAGTGGCCTAGGCAACCCTAACCGGCGGGGTTACGCTTGAAACTCGGCAGTTTCCAACGTGTAGTCCGGCTAGCCTGATACCTTTTCCAAACCCTTATGCTGCATACTATTGCGCTTATTTCACTGCTCGTGGCCGGACTGTGCGTCGTCATCGTTGGCATTGACATTCTGAATGGTCACCGTCAAAAGATGTGGATTATGAATTACGTCTGGCTACTCACGCCGCTCTATTCCGGGCTGGTGGGCTTACAAGCTGGGCCGGCCCCAGAGTCACCCACCGGGCCAGGGCGACCAGCAGAAAGACCAAGATAAATCGGGCCAGGATAGCCAGCAAAAGGGCCAGAAGTCCAGCCAAGGACCGGGCCAAGGTAAGGACCAGAAGAAAGAAGATGACAAGCCTAAAAAGCCCTTCTGGCAGAGCGTGGTGGTGGGCGCGCTGCACTGCGGCAGTGGCTGCACGCTGGGCGACATCATAGTGGAAACCTTCGTGCTATTTGTGCCTTTTGTGCTGTTCGGGCACGCCATTTTCGGGGCCTGGGTGCTCGATTACGGCCTCGCTTTTCTCTTTGGCATTGCTTTTCAGTACTTCACCATTAAGCCCATGAAAGACCTCTCGCCGGTTGAGGGGCTCAAAGCAGCGATTAAGGCCGATACGCTTTCGTTAACTGCTTGGCAGGTAGGAATGTACGGCTGGATGGCCATTGCCAAGTTCGTCATTTTCAAGCATGAGTTGAAGGCAAACGACCCGGTGTTCTGGTTTATGATGCAGCTGGCCATGCTGTTAGGATTTATTACGTCCTACCCCGTTAACTGGTGGCTGATTAAAAAGAAAATTAAAGAAGCCATGTAGTCGGCGCACTAGCTGCCGACCGTCAACCATCCCCCAGCCGCGTTGGTCGCGGTCGGGGGATGGTTGTAAAATGTGCCGGATAGACTTGCATAATCTTGGTCTGACTACACCAAATTGGCAATTGCTTTATTATGTAAACTACTTATTAACAGTAGCTTATTAACTATCAGTCGCTGTCTAGCTTACTTAAAAGGTGTAACCCTGAGTTAGTTCTCGCGGTTTACGAGTCACCTAATATTCATCTGTTTCAGCCACCTAATCCCCCGAATGCTGCGTAGCCTCTACCGTTTCCGCCGCCTGTTGGCCACGACCTGCTTGGTTATGTTTGCCAACGTGCTGGTGGGGCAGTGCTGGTGCGCAAGCCCGCGCCCGGCGCGGACCCGACGGTCGGTAGCAGCTGCGCATTCGTGCTGCCAGCAAGCAGCGGCCGACCCGGCTAGCTGCTGCCAGCCAACTGCCTGCGTGCGGCTTACTAAACACCCGCCTTTAGCTGGCCGCCACTCGCATTCGGGCTGCTGCCGCGACCAGAAAGCCTCGCTGCTGGCCAAGCTGAGCCAGCCGAATGACCAGGGAATATTCCTGCCTGGCCCGGCTTTGTTGCCGGCAGCCCTGGCCCTACCCCCTCGGCCCTGGGCCAGCCGCTGGAGCCGTACCCAAGCCGTGCGCTTGGTGCTGCCGCGCTACCTGCCCCCCAAAATCCCCGACCTGCGCATCTTCCTGCGGTCCCTGACAGTCTGATTTTACCTGTGCGCCCCGGCTCGCGTCGGTACGGCTCTGCCGTGCCCGGCGCGGGCCGGGGCGCAGCTACGTCCAGCTGAGTGGGCCTTTGACCTACTGTTTTGGGACTTTCACGGCTTGCGTTGCCTCATTTTGCCGGGGCAGGACGAGCACGCAAAATATTGCTAATTAACTCTTTTTACCCATTTCCACTCATTACCATGAAACCTATTCAACCACTTACCCTGGGATTAGGGTTGTTGCTGGCCTCGTGCTCGGCCAGCCACACCACTACTGAGCCCCGCAAGGAACTCAGCTACATCCGGGGGCCGTACAACGCGGCGTTTTTTCGTCGGCACGGCCCTTCCGAAGCCTACTCGGCGGGCTTCCACTACCACCACGGCAAGCAGCACGACTTGCTGCTGCAAACCAAGCTGGCCGACCGCGAGAAGGTAGATGCCGACTTCGATGCCTCGGTGTTCGATTACGTGAAGAACAAGAAGTCCAAAGTTGGCCCCTCCATGTCGCTG
This sequence comes from Hymenobacter psoromatis, assembly GCA_001596155.1. NCBI lineage: Bacteria > Pseudomonadati > Bacteroidota > Cytophagia > Cytophagales > Hymenobacteraceae > Hymenobacter > Hymenobacter psoromatis. Next base: position 5,181,419 of record CP014771.1, read on the forward strand.
TATGGCCCCTACACCGCACGGGTGGCCTGGAAGCTGTTTCGCACCATTGACTGGACGCACCAGCACCACGAGCAGACCTACGACATTATGGCCAGCCAGAAGGTGGCCTGGGACAAGAAAAAGGAGTGGACCGACCGCGCCGTGAAGCTCTACCTGGCTCGCAACAAGGACGTGGCCCGCTCGGTGGCTCCGCTCGACATCACCATGCGCCGGGCGGCCTGCATGATGAAGCCCTACTTCACCTACTACCGCAACTTCTATCCCAAGTCGAACTCCGAAGCCTGGGTGGCCCACTGGTGGCACCCAGCCATCTACGAGGCGCAGATGATAAGCGGTAACGCCGACGGGGGCCAGGAGGCCGCCCTCAAGGCCGTGAATGATTTAATGTTCGCACAGGTGTACCCCAACCGGCCGCAACGCATGGTCCTGAGTCGTGAGCTGATGCCGCGCTACTCGCGCATGTCGCCCGAATCGGCCAACATCTTCGACAATCTGCACATGCTGCACGGGCTGGCTTATGATATTCTGGCCTACGAGGGCTGGACCGAGCAGCAGCAGCGCGACGAATTGTACCGCGTCATCGCGGCCATGAGCTACCAGCCGGGCGACGAGAAATACGTGCGCAAGTTCGACCTGCCCCACCCCGACGTAGACCCGCGCCAGTACCCCGCCTGGATGGCCAGCTCAGAGGGCTCGATGTCGAAAATCATGAACGAGATGATGGACGAGATGATGCCGCTGATGATGCCGGACATGACCCCCGATATGAAGGAAAAGATGATGGCGCAGTTCCAAATGAAGATGCGCCCCGGCATGGAGCCCGGTGAAATCGAGGGCTCCCTGCACGATGCCATGATGAAGATGATGCCCGGCATGAAGATGATGCCCGGCGGCCTGGAGCCCGGCAAAACGCCCGAGATGATGCGCGATACCATGCTCAAGGGCTGGCAGGAAAAGCACGGTGATATGCCCGACGTGCCTTCCCTACCTATGAACGTAGAGCCGACTTTGGCGGCCTTCGGCAAGTAACCCGCTTCGTTTTCTCAGCAAGGTAAGTACCCGGTGCGCTGGGTACCCCACTCATTTTTTCATTCCGAATTAATTATTGACATGACCTTTTTTGTATTTTTTCGCGCAATAGCAGTCTTGCTGTTGCTGCTTTGTCTGGCACCACTGGCCCAGGCCCAATCCGACCAGCTCAACCTGGAAGGGGGCTTCGGCACCCGCCTGGAAGATGCCTACGCCACGGCCTACGGTAACCGCGAGCTGCAACTGCCCGTGACGTACCGGCGCAGCCGCGACGGCCGCAACCTGGTGCAGTACGTCCCCACGCTCGAAATCGGGCCGTTTCGTAACACCCAGTTTTCGGTGGGCGTGCCCTTGTACAGCGGTAACGGCGACCGCACGGGCAGCGGCAACGTGCAGTTTAAGGGCCTATATAATTTCAACACCGAGGGCCGGTTCGTGCCGGCGATGGCCGTAGCCGGCGAGCTGGACCTGAGCACCGGCCGCGACAACTACGGCACGGATTACGCCGGCACGTTTATTCTCACCAAGGGTATTCTGAGCCGGTTGGGCCTGCACCGGCTGCACGCCAACCTGCTCTACCGCCGCAACAACCAGCCGCAACTGGTGGCGGAGGGCGGCGAAATCATCGGCGAGCGCCTTGACCGCTTCACGTTGCTGGTCGGTTATTCCGGGCGCATTTTTCCCCAATCAACGCTCATCGTGGACTTCGTGCGCGAGCAGCTACCCCTGCGTGGCCAGTTAGGCTCGTCGGTAGAGGCCGGCCTGCGCCGACAGATGAATCCGCGCATGGTCATGTCGGGCGGGGTCGCGGTGGGTGTGGGTACCGATGCGGACAAGTACCGCCTCAACCTGGCCATTCAGCAGTCGTTCTAATGCGCGGCGGCTGGTAGCTAAGACCGGTCGCCGCCTATTTTTCTTCTTAACTCCTTTTTCCATGCTTACCCGTCAATCGCTGCTACTGTGGTGGGGGCTCACCGTCACGGTGGCCTACCTGCTGACTGAATACTTTGGCCACACGATGGAACACGGCCACCATGCCGTGCTCTATACCTGGACCGCCGCCATGCTGGTGCCGGTGGCTCTCACGCTGGGGCTGGGCGGCCGGGCCAATGCCTTGGTGTGGGTGTGGGCCGGGGCCACGGTGCTGGCGATGGTCGAAAACTTCGGAGCCCACGCCTCTGAATCCAAGCCGCTGATGCAGTTCAGCTTTCATACGCTGTGGTTCTTGTTTGGGGCTGTCGGCTTCGCCTACACTGCCGCTGTGGTCGAGGGTAGCACCCGCAAGCGGCTCTACGCCGTTGCCGCGCTGCTCAACCTCATCGGAGCAGGTCTGCTGCTGGTCAACCACGACTTTTTGAAGGGCTACCAGTTTATTGTATTGGCCCTGATTCAGGGCGTGCCGATGCTGCTCGACGTACCGCTGCGCCGACAGCACGAGGCACAGGCGGGGTAGGAGGCCGGCTCGGCTGACTTTTTCCTGTTCGTTTATATTTCATCGATTCACTCATGGCCATTCAATTCATTTTCGCCCCCGACCTGCTGGCTTCCCTGCGCTGGTACGCTGATGTGCTCAACCTGCCCGAAGAGGCTATGCAAGCCGACCCGCCCACGCTCCAGGTACCCGGTGCCGACACGCTGGTATTCTCCACGCAGGGCCGGCCGGGGTCGCACGTTCTCCCGGTTGGTTCGGCCGCTACCGCCCGGCAGCGGTTTGAGCACCGCCCGCTGGTACCGGGCGAAAATCAGGGGCGGATAGTGGCGGCCGGCCCCGGTCACCTCTCCCTGATTGACCCGGCCAACAACCAACTCACGCTCCTGGAGCCGGACAGCGGGGGGCTAACCTCCTGAATACCAGGCTTTAAAGCGCCGGCCTACGGATTAGGCAGATTCCTTGGCAGTCAAGCCAACACACTTCTCTCTTCTAATCTATTTTTTCGTCCTAATGGAACACAAAACCCCTTACTCCCGCTTTTTTCTGATGCTGGGCACCTCCCTGGTGGCCATGTACGCCGTGATGTACCTGAACGTCTACGAGTGGGACCACGTGTATTTCAGCCTCACCCGCGTATATATGGCCCTGCTCATGCTAGTGCCGATGACCCTGATTATGATGGGTTTTATGTGGAGTATGTACCCTAACAAGCAGGGCAACGCCCTGATTATGGGGGGTAGCCTAGTAGCCTTCGTGGTGGTCATCATTATGGTGCGCTCCCAAACCTTTATTGGCGACACACTCTGGATGAAGGCCATGATTCCGCACCACTCCATTGCCATCATGGTCAGCAAGCGTGCGGATATCAAGGACCCGGAGGTGCGCCAGCTGGCCGACAGCATCATTGCGGCCCAAGAGCGCGAAATTAAGCAGATGCAGCGGATGCTGGCCCGGCTGGAACGGGCGCGGGTCGCGCAGTAGCCAGCGTCATCCGGGGGCAGACCCGGAAACAGCGCCAGTAGTTAGGGGATTATGGTCAACCGAAAAACCGGGGTAAGTAGCTAATAATCTGCGCGCTCTGCTGGTTTGCGCCGTTATTCTTGAGGTGCTGACAGGGGCGGATAAGTTATTGATTGATGTTACGCAAGGCTCATCCACCCGGACCGTGCGCGAGCTAAAGCCGAGGGCATCACCAAGCTGGCCATGCGCTCGGGCGATAGAGAAGAGACACGCGGGTACGATGTGGGAAGCGGTGTTTGCCGACGTGGGCGTGGCTTTGCTGGCCATTTTGAACGCCGTGCTCATTCGGCGCATGAATCTTCTCTCGCCTCCCACCTTGCCGCTGGCCGCCAACCGATAGCCTCGACTTGCCTGCCGCGTCTTTCGCCTAATACCAGTACCCATGATTTTACCCTTACTGCTCCTACCCCCCGCCGCGCCGGCGGCCCTGGCCTGGACCACGATTCTGCTGTTTTCGCTGCTGCCCGCCGTGGTGATGGTGGGGGGCGGTAGTGGCCGTGCAGCGCCCGCCGGGGCCGGCGCTGCGCCATTCTGCATTTCGCGGCCGGCGTGGTGTTCTCGGTAGTGGCCGTGGAACTCATCCCCGCGCAGCTAAAGCTGCCAGTGCTGGTAGCCGTGTCCGCGCCGCCCGCGTTGCGCCTGGCTCACCGCTCGCTTACCCCCACCTACCCGGCCGATGAGCCGGCCGCAACGCCGTGATTGGCAACTACTGCCCCGCCGCCCGCCTGCCCCGCCTACGTGCGGAGCCATGCCTTTTTGGTTTAGCTTCTGGGTGTTACTTTATGCTCCCGGTCCGTCGGCCGTGGGACTTTCGTGCGTGCGGCTGGGCACGGCCGGCGCGGTGCCCGTGCTCGGCGGCTTGCGGCCCGGCGACCGGCTGGCCGGGGCCTACCTGCTGCAAGGCGAATTCACCCTGCGCCAGGGAGCCGGCGACGACTACATGAGTGGCCTGGCCAGGTAGCGCCTCAATTGATTTCATCACCTCCGTTTCGGGCTGCGGTTCAGCCCTGTGTCTTCCTTTTTTTCAACAATCCCATGAGTAAGTTCCTCACCTACGGCCTGGCCCTGGCCAGTCTGACCCTATTTGCCACCGGCTGCTCCGACAACAAGAGCCCCACCGAAACCACCACGGCTACCCCCGTCACTGCGGCCGCCCCCCCCGACAGCACCGCCGTACCCGCTGGCCTGGCTACCCAGTACACCTGCCCCATGCACCCCGAAGTGGTGGCCGACCAGCCCGGCAAGTGCCCGAAGTGCGGCATGAACCTGGTGGTGAAAAAGTAAATTGACGGAGAAGGAGTCACTTTTATATTATTATTGAGGTCATAAATTTAACTTCATGCACTCTCATAAAGTAATATTTCTCTCATCTGGTGCTGCCCGCCGTGCCCGTCGTAGCCGATATGGTCCCCGACGACGTGGGCCAGTAGGCCTACCACTGCCACACGAGCAACCACGCGGCGGCGGGTATGGCCACTTTTATGCGGTAAATCCGTAATTAGTCCTATAAAGCGTAAAACAGCAAGTCTGGTAGTCGACTTGACTTCCAGGCTTGCTGTTTTACGTTTGGTTGGTAGGCACGCGAAGTCGCCGGCTTTTCTGTGTTTATCAGCACCTGGCAGTGGCTGCGGAATGGCTCACGCAGCCAATAAGCTTACCGCTGATGGGTCCTTCGCTGGTGAACACTATCAAATTGAAGCCAGCCCGGAAGACCGCTAAAACCGCACCCTCAGGCCGCCACCGCCGCCAAAGCGGTTATCGTAGCTACCCATCAGCGAGAAGTTGCGGGAGAGCATATACTCTAGCCCGCTGTTCCAGACTACTTGCTTGGAGAAGTTGCGGTTGTTTTCCAGCTTGTTTACCCACCCAAAGTCAACCTGGTACTCATAATAGCCGAACGCCAGCAGTCGGGGGAAAATCATAATCTCGCGGCCCAGGCTGATGCGGGGGCGCAGCTGGTTGTCGATACGGGCATCGAGGCTGAACAGGTAGGGCGTCAGGAAGCGCAGGCCGACTACGGCCGTCGTGGTGGTTTTAATCACCACCTTGCCGTTCACCTGTTCTGTGGCGGGCGACATCATTCGTTTCCGGAAGTTCTCTACGTTTACGCCCCCAAACACGCGCAGGTAGTCGTAGAGGTAACGCTCGTAGGTAGCCTCCGTTTCCATATTGCGGTTCCAGCCGTTCTCCACGCTCAGGTTAAACTGGTTGCGGATGTTGGACGATACAAGGTTCAACGTGCCCATGTGCGAGGCGGCGTCGAGCAGGCCCCAGGTATAGTACTTATCAGTCTCGTGTAGTAGTTTGCTCACCGGTGAGCCCTTCAGGCGCGGGTCGCGGGGCGTATCGTAGCTCACGATGCGGGCCATGCCACTGGTGAGGTGGTAGAGAATGTGGCAGTGCAGAAACCAGTCACCCGACTCATCGCCCAGCACCTCAATCGTGACCTGCTTCATGGGCGGCACGTTCACGACGTTCTTCAAAGGTGAGTACTCGCCGTTTTCGTTGATGACCCGGAAAAAGTGCCCGTGCAGGTGCATGGGGTGGTGCATCATCGTCAGGTTGTTGTAGGAAATACGCGTAACCTGGTTGCGCCGAATCGGGATTTTATCGGCCGATTTCAGGGGCACGCCGTTCATGCTCCAGACGTAGCGTTGCATGTTGCCGGTGAGGTTGAGCAGCACGTTATGCACGGGTAGGCTGTCGGCGTAGGCCGTCCGCTTTAGCGCGCGCAGGTAGTCGTAGTTGTACTCCGAAAACATGTCCATGCCGCCCATGCCGGCCATCTTCTTGTCGCCGCCCATGTCCATGCCGGCCATCTTCTTGTCACCACTCATGTCCATGCCGGCCATTTTCTTGTCGCCGCTCATCGACATATCGTGTCCGGCGTGAGCCGTGTCAGCGGCCATCTTCGTGCCATCCATCTTCATGCCGGCCATATCGGGCTTAGATGAAGTCGGCTGGTCGCCCATCTTCATGCCGGCCATTTTCTTATCGCCGCTCATGTCCATGCCAGCCATCTTCTTGTCGCCATCCATATCTATGCCGCCCATTTTCTGGCCGCCGCTCATATCCATGCCAGCCATTTTCTTGTCGCCGCTCATGTCCATGCCGCCCATGTCCCCTTTTTTATCCTTTTTGCCCATCTGCATGCCCCAGTTGGCTTTCATCTGCTGAGGGTCAACGTGGTTGGGCCGGAACTTGAGGGCCGGCGCGCCCATGCGCATGTCCATCTTGGCCATCTGCTGCATGAGCGCGATTTTATCGGGCCGGACCAGCACCGGGCCAGCCACTACCGGGCCCGTGCCCAGGTAGGCCACGGTAGTGCCCGAACCGTCCTGGGCCATTGCCCGCAGCTCCAGCTTACCGGTGGGCGGAATGGTCACCAGAAAATCGTAGGTTTCGGCCACCGCGATGAACGTCTTGCTGTGCTTGACCGGCACCACGTCTTGTCCGTCAGAAGCAACCAGCAGCGGGTCACCGCCCAGGCTCGTCCAGAACTGGGTCGAGGCCGAGCCGTTGACGACGCGCAGGCGCACCCGCTCGCCGGGCTTCAGGTCCGGATACTGCTGTTCCGGCTGGCCATTGACCAGGAAGGCATTATAGTACACGTCGGCGATGCCGAAGGCATTCATGCGCTGTTTCCAGAAGTTGAGCTGCGCCCCGAAGGCCCCGCGGGCAATTACGCGGTTGAGCGGCGTGGCCGTGCCCTTGGCGATGTTGTACCAGTCGGTGCCCCGCTTGAGGTAGCGCAGCACGTTTTTGGGCTTCTGATTGGTCCAGTCCGAGAATACCACTACCAATTCCTTGTCATACTTCAGACGTTCCTGCTTGGCCTCAATGACGATAGCCCCAAATTCCCCGCTCTGCTCCTGTAGCATCGTGTGCGAGTGGTACCAGTAAGTGCCGGCCTGCTTGAGGGGAAACTGGTATTTCTGGGTCTGGCCCGGCTCAATGGGCGGCGTGTTGAGGTAGGGTACGCCGTCGTAGAAGTTGGGCACCAGCAGGCCATGCCAATGCACCGACGTTGCTACGGACATCTCGTTCTTGACGTAGATAACGGCGTAGTCACCCTCCGTGAAGTGCAACGTAGGACCAGGAACGCTACCGTTGACGGTCATACCCATCACGGGCTTGCCCGCCTTGTTCACCATCTCCTCCCGCATAGTCAGGCGGTACACGGTCGTATCGGTCTGGGCCCCGGCCGGCCGGACCATGAGCAACAGGCCGATTACAGCCAGGATTTTACTAAAAGTAGAAGTCATTACGAAAATTATTTAATGGCCCAGAAGGCCCACCAGCTACCGGAAATAACCGGCGCTGACCTATGCAATGGATTGGGTTTCTGTTACTCTCTCCGGGAGAATACAGTTTGGTGCGATTACGCAGCCGACTTGCATAATTTGCGGAGGACAGGTTAACTGCCAGGCCACAGCTAGTGCATTCTTCACGGCTGCTTAACCCGGATTGTGGAGTAGAAAGAAGGCTAAAAAAGCTATTTCAGAGAGAAAGAGCTACGTCCCTTCAGGTGCTTCGTCACGCAACAGCAGTCCTCGTCGCCGCTTGCTACCCATGCTGCTCTCAACGACGTCCGCATTACCCGAAAGAAAGCAGGGTTTTAGCATTCGCCTCATGCTAGTTGCTTGCGCTGTAGTAGAACAGACTGTAGCAACGCGGAAGTTTCATCAAAAACACTTTTGCGTTGCCCAGCGTCATTGGGGCGATAAGCATTAGTCGCCCTCTGGCGCGGGGGTAGTAACGACAGCCACGGGGTCGCCCGATATCTGGGTAGAGTCCGGCGGTCCGGTACTCCTTGCGGCTGCGTTGGGGAAGGCACCGAATAAGGAGCCTGGTAATAGAGAGTGATAAGGAGTGGGATAGTCAGGGCAGAAGGTCATCGGCACCGGGGCTGCTGGTAATAGCCGAATACCGGAGGCCCATGCTCTTACACACGGGTACGCCTCCCAGGGCAGGGTAGAAGCCGCGTGACCGCGATTAACCTTGCGTTTCTTGTGAACCAGTAGGCATGAAAATATTTTGTACTATTACGAGGCAACACAACTCAGAAAAAGGTCTGCGCCGCCAGCGTGAGCCCCAGCGTAACCAGCAGGCAGGCCACGACGACCGTGCGGATTTCCCAGGCGGGTGCCAGCGGCGCTGGTGGGCCGCCGGGCGCGGCGAAGTACATGGCCACGATAATCCGGCTGTACACGGCCAGCGCGATGGCGCTGTTGAGCACGGCGATAACGGCCAGCCAGGTGTAGCCGGCCGCCATTGCCGACTCGAACAGCAGCAGCTTGCCCGTGAACCCGGCCAGGGGCGGGATGCCGACCAGCGAGAACAGGAAGACCGTCATGGCCAGGCCCGTGAAGATGCGCGTGGTGCCGAGGCGCTTAAAATCAGCCAGCGTGCGGCCGGTGTGCAGCACGATGGCAAACGCGCCCGTGTTCATGGCGGCATAGGCAGCGGCGAATACCACCAGGGCCGGCAACGCCATCGCCCCGCGCACCCCCACCAGGGGCAGCAGAAAATACCCGGCCTGCGCTACCGTGGAGTAGGCCAGCAGGCGCACCACGTTGGTTTGCAGCAGGGCCAGCACGTTACCGAAAGTCATCGACGCCACGGCCAGCAGGGCCAGCACCAGCGGCCAGTCCACCGCGGTGGCGGGCAGCGACCGGCACACCTGCGCCAGCCCGAAAAAGGCCCCAATCTTGGGCACCACCGACAGGTAGGCGGCCACCGACACCGGGGTCCCCTCCAGCGTGTCGGGCGTCCAGAAGTGGAAGGGAAATACCGACGCCGCGTACCCCAGGCCGGTGAGGAGGGCCACGAAGCCGAACGCCAGCAGCGGCGCGGGCAGGTTGGGCTGGCTCAGCGCTCTCAACAGGGTGCTGCCCGTGATACCCACCCAGTAGCTCAGCCCAAAAACCAGGATGGCCGTCGTGACGGTGCCGTAGATGAAGTACTTCAGCGCGCCCTCGGTGCCGGCCTCGGTTTTGGCGTAGGCCGCCAGGGCAAAGCCGCTCAGGCTGGTCATGAGCAGGCCCAGCACGAGCAGCATCACGTCGCCGCTGCCGGCCAGCACCAGCGCCCCCAGCGTGCCGAAGCAGAGCAGGCTGTAAACGGTGCCTTCGCGCGGAGTGCCGCGCAACTCCTGTCGGGCCAGCAGGCAGCACAGCACCGCAGTCGGACACAGAATCAGCACGCTCCAGTGGTTGAGCAGCCCGACCCGGAACGTGCCCGAAAACGCCGTGGCCTGCACCGCCAGCCGGCCGGCGCTCACCACCGTGGCCGCCCCCAGGCCCACGGCCACGGTGGCCAGGCCCGCCCGTCGCCAGCGCAGCATCTCGGCTACCAGGGCCAGCATGGCCGTCAGCAGCACGATAAGCTGCGGCAGCACCAGGCGCAGGTCCTGGGCCATGCTCCCGCCGCTATTCATGGCCCAGCACCTGTTGCGTGGCGTGAATGACCCGCAGCAACGCCTCGGGGTAGAGGCCTAGCCCCACAATCAGGACGATGAGCGGAACGATGGCCCACAGCTCGCGGCCGGACAAGTCGGCCGGGGGGAGGGCGGTGGCGGGGGCCTCCCCCAGAAATACCCGCTGGATGGCGCGCAGGTAGAGGGCCGTGGTAAGCAGCAGCCCCAGCAGCAGCAGCGCCGTCATCACGGGCGCTACCTCGTAGCCTCCCAGGAAAATCTGGAACTCGGCGGGGAAGTGCGCCAAAGCCGGCAGGCCCAGCGAGGCGAAGGCCGCCAGGATAAACAGGCCGCTCAGCAGCGGGTAAACCTGCGCCAGCCCGCCGAGCTGGTCCATTTCGCGGGTGTTGGTCCGGTCCTGGATGGCCCCGATTAGCAGAAACAGGCAGCCGGTGACAATGCCGTGGCTGACCATTTGCAGCACGGCCCCGTCGAGCCCAAAGGCGCTGCCCGTGGTGGTGAGCGCCGCTGCCCCGACCCCGAACACCACGTAGCCCATGTGGTTGACGCTGGTGTAGGCCACCAGCCGCTTGATATCGGTTTGGCCCAGTGCGGCCAGCGCCCCGTAAATGGCCGAAAACAGGGCCAGGGCCATCACGTAGGGCGCAAACTGCCGGAAAGCGTCGGGGGTCATCTGCAAACTGAAGCGGATGAAGCCGTAGCCGCCCAGCTTCAGCATCACCCCCGCCAGAATGACGCTGCCCGCCGTTGGGGCCTCGGTGTGGGCCACCGGCAGCCAGGTGTGAAAGGGAAACAGGGGCGTTTTAATGGCGAAGGCCAGGAAAAAGGCCCAAAAGGTGAGCGCCGCCGCCGTGCCGGTCAGGGGCGGGTGGGCCAGCAGCATCCGCATATCGAAGGTGTGCGGAGCGGCATTGAGGTAGAGGGCCAGAAAAGCCAGCAGCAGGAATAGGCTGCCCACCAGGGTGTAGATGAAAAAGATGAGAGCGGCCTTTTTGCGGTTCTCGTGGCCCCAGCCGGCAATGATGAAGTACATGCCCACCAGCGTCAGCTCGAAAAAGACGTAGAACAGCAGCAGGTCCAGCGCCAGGAAAGCTCCCAGGCAGGCCGTTTCCAGCAGCAGCAGCAGGGCCACGAAGCTGCTGGGCTGTTCCGAAACCTTCGCCGAGTAAATCATGGCCACCAGAAACAGCACCGCCGTGAGCAGCACCAGCGGCAGGCTAATGCCATCGACGCCCACGCAGTAGGCGGCCCCCAGCGACGGAATCCAGCGCAGCTCCTCCACCTGGGCGAAGCCGCCAGGCACGCCGCGCACCCAGATGAGCGCGGTGGCCACCACCGTAAGGGCCGTGGTGCCGATGCCCAGCGCAAAAGCCAGTGCCCGGCGCTGGGTGCGAAGCAGCAGCAGCACCAGCGCCCCCAGCAGGGGCAGAAAAATACTGATGGAGAGTAGCGGAATATGCTGCATAAGTGCGAGTTAGAGAAGCGTAAAAAACAAAACGGCCCCCAGAACCAGCAGCCCGGCCACCGTCCACAGCAGCTCCTGGTGAATCAGCCCGGACTGGGTTCGCCGGCTAAGCTGCCCGGCTTTTTTTACCGCGGTGCCTACCTCGTCAATGGCCCCCGCGATGCCGGTCTCCGCCGACTGGCGAATGCCGTCCGCCAGTGTCAGGGTGCGGTGGCCCGCCGCCTGGGCGGCACTACTTAGGCCGGCATCGGCGGCGGCACCGACGGTGGCCAGGCTCAGCGCGGCCTGGCCTACCCCCAGCACGAGCTGGTGCAGGCTCAGGTCGAAGTCCCGGCACCAGGCCGCCAGGGCCAGCACCGGCCGCCCCACCACGGCCTCGAAGCCGCCGGCCAGGGGGTAGTTCTGCTGCGCGAACCGGAGCACGGGCTGCCGGAAATCAGCGGCGCGGAACAGGAAGAAGCCGACTCCCAGGCCCCCGACCGCCGCCGCCAGCCCGCTGAATTGGGCCGTCGCATTTTCCGGCAGTGTCAGCCCCACGAAGCGGAGCGCCGGGGCCAGCAGGCCCCCGCCCACTACCACGCCGCCCACCAGCAGCGCCAGCCCCGCCCGCATAAACCAGATGCCGCGGACGGCGGCGGTCGGCGGGCGCTCGGGACCAGTCCAGAGCAGCCGGAGGGAGCGCCCCATGTAGAGGGCCGTGAGCGCCGCCCCCAGCACCGCCACGCCGAAGTACGGCCCCGGATGGCCGGACTGGTAGCCGGCCGTCAGCACCGCGTCCTTTGACCAGTAGCCCACCAGCGGCGGCACCCCGGCCAGCGCCAGGCCGGCCAGCGCCCAGCCGCCAAACGCCCAGGGTGCCCACCGGCCGCTGCCGCTGATGCGGGGGAAGGCCGTGTCGTCGTTTTGGTGCTGAAAGATGCCCGCACTCAGAAACAGGCTGCTTTTCATGAAGGCGTGCGCCAGCAGGTGCGCCACGGCCGCCGCCGGCGAACCGGCGGCCAGGGCCAGCAGCATAAACCCCAGCTGGCTGGACGTGGAGGCGGCCAGCAGCTGCTTGATGTCGTTGCTGACCAGGGCCGTCAGGCCGGTCAGCACGATGGTCAGCCCCCCCACGGCCCCCACGAACGGCAGGCTGGCCGGGGGCAGCAGCGGGTAGGCCCGGAGCAGGAGCACCACCCCGGCGGCCACCATCGTGGCCGAGTGCAGCAGCGCCGACACCGGCGTCGGCCCCGCCATCGCCCCCGACAGCCAGCTCTGGAACGGCACCTGCGCCGACTTGCCCATCACGGCCAGCAGCAGCGCCAGCGCCCCCACCAGCGAGAGCAGCTGGCCCGGCTGCGGCTCAATGAGGTTGGTGCCGGTTTGCAAAATGATGAGCACCACGCCCAGATAGAGGCCCAGGTCGGTGCCGCGGGTGAGCAGAAAGGCTTTAAAGGCCCCCTGCCGGGCTTTTTCTTCCCAGTGCCAGGTCGCAATCAGCAGGTAGGACGCCAGCCCCATCAGCTCCCAGCCGGTGATAAACAGCAGCCAGTCGGCAGCCAGCACCAGCAGCTGCATCGCGGCAATGAAGAGCATCATGCTGCTCCAAAACCACACCTTACCCCGCTCGCGGGCCATGTAGCCGCGGGCGTAGGTCAGAATCAGCAGCGCCACGACGGCCACCACCAGGGCCAGCACCGCCGTAAAAGGCGTGGCTTCCAGCCGAAACGGCAGGCCAGGCAGACCCGGCAGCGTGAGCCCGGCCGCCGTGTGCTGCCGCACCTGGTAGAGCAGGCCGCCCGCGCCGGCCAGCGAAGCCAGCCCGCCGGCCAGCCCCAGCGCCGCCGGAAACCGGCGCAGCGCCACCATCAGCAGGCCCGCCAGCAGGGGCGCAAGGAGAATCAGCGCTATCATACGCCTTCCTCCTTTAAGTCAGCTGCCTCTTCTACCTCCACCGAGCCCCGGCTGCGGAAGCGCTGGGTCGCCAGGGCAAAGCCCACCGCCGCTTCCAGCGCCATCACGGTCATCACCACCAGCACGAACATTTGCAGGGCGTAGGTGTGGGGGTGCAGCAGCCGCCAGAACGCCACCAGGTTCAGCATGGCCGCAGCCAGCATCAGCTCCACGCCCATCATAATCATGACCAGGTTCGTCTGGCTGATAACGCCATACAGGCCCAGGGCAAACAACACGGCGGCGATACTCAGGCAAATCAGGAGAGCCATACTCAGTCGGGTTGCGGGGGATAAACGAGGGCGGTAGCCGCGGCGGCTATCATGGCCACCAGGATGGTGGTGCCGGCGGTTTCAAAAATCATCATGGAGCGGGTCATCAGTTCGATGCCCAAATCGTGGTTCTGCTGGGTGGCGGTGGGCACCCGCGCGAGCGGCGCGGGCCAGTTGGTGCTTAGCAGCAGGGCCAGCACCAGGGCGGCCACCGCCGCGCTGAGGGCCGTGGCGGGCTTCTGCTGGTGGGTCATGTTCATGTTGCCCAGCCCGCCGGGGTCCATCATGAACATCATCATGAAGAAGGCCATGATGCTCATCTCGGCCGCCATCATCATGATTTGCAGCACGCCCAGAAACTCGGCCTGCAACACCAGAAACATGGCCCCCAGCGCTACCATGCAGGCCAGCAGCGACATGGCCGAGCGCACCATCGAGTGGGTGCGGAACACCCGCCAGCCAAACCAGACGGCGGCCAGGCCAAACCCGGCCAGAAAAAACAGTTGCAACGGGTTCATAGCAGTAGTAGAATTCCGACCCACAGAATATTTAAAAGCGCGGCCGGCGTGGCGTACTTCCAGCTCCACTCCAGCATAAGGTCGTACCGAACCCTCGAAACGTAGCGGCCGACCCCGAAAAAGGAGGCCGCGACCAGCAGCGTTTTCAGGAGCGTCCAGACCACGCCCGGCAGCCCGGAACCCTGCCAGCCGCCCAGGTAAAAGACGGTAATGGTAACGGCCAGGCTCATCACCAGGCTCAGGCGCCCCAGCCGGAGCACCAGCCGCCGGGCCCCCGTGAAGTCGGCCCAGGCCCCGCCAGCCAGCTCGCCGGCGGCCACGGGCAGGTCGAAGGGGGGTAGGAAGGCCAGGGCCAGCGCCGCCAGGTAGAACAGGCCGAAGCCGACCGGCTGGTAGATGATGTTCCACAAGCCGCGCTGGGAAAGCACAATCTGCACCGGCACCATCGACTCGGCCCGCATCACGGTGGCCGTCAGTGCCATCACCATCGGCATGGAGTAGGCCAGCAGCTGCCCCAGAAAGCGCCAGCCCCCTATCATGGCGTATGCGCCGTTGCTCGACCAGCCGCCCAGCACCAACGCCACCATCACGTAGGCAAACGCGGCGTTGACGAACAAAGCCCCCGTGGCCAGGCTTAGCAGCGGCGCGCTGGCCGACCAGGGCAGCACTGCGGCCGCCAGCGTGCCGGCGGCCAGCAGCAGCACGGGCGCGGTTTCGTAGAACACGGCATCCCGCTGGCGGGGCTTGATTTCCTCGCGCGCCAGCAGCTTCAGCGCCAGCCGCACCGGCCTAGTCCAGGCCAGTCGCCCGGCCACCGACCAGTATTCGAGCACGGCCAGCGCGTACACGCCGCCCGCGAAAAGCAGCACGACCAGCAGCGTAGTAGCAAGAGTAGCGCTATTCTCCATCGGCGGCTGTATAGTGGGTCAGTTCCCAGGGCGAGATGTCCAGGGAGGCAATGGTTTTCAGCGCGTCGCCCAGCTCCAGTTCCCGCACGCCGGCCCGCACCAGGGCCGCGTGCGGCACGGAGGGCGGGTGCAGCACCGCGCTCACTACCTGGCCCGCCTGCACCTGAATAGTCAGCGTGGCCGTGCCGCGGGGCGTTTCCACGGCGGCGCTGCCCTGTCCGGTGCCGGCCAGGTCGGTTAGCAGCGGGGCCGCCGCCGCCGGGCCGGCGTGGTTGGCCTGAATGGCGCGGAGCAGCTGCTGGCTCTGGGTCAGCTCGTCGAGGCGGACGAGCAGCCGCCCCCAGGCATTATTCTCATCAATTACCAGCGGCGCAAAGCCCAGCGGCTGGTAGGCGGGGTCGGTCAGGCGGGCATCGTGGGCCAAGCCCGCGGCCCTGGCTACCGGCCCCCGGCAGTGGTGCAGGAGCAGTTCGGGCAGCTCCCCGACCGGGCTCAGGCTGCGCCGCAGCAGCGGCAGCTGCTTGACCCGCCGCACAAATTTCGGTAGCTCATCCGGCGTGGCGGTTCTCCGCACCATGCGGCCGTGCAGCCGCGCCGCCGCCTGTTGCAGCCAGTGGTTGCCAATCGTCAGACCGAAGCCCGCCAGCCAGTTGAGGTGACTGGCGAGGCGGGTCTGTTCCAGCTGGCTGACCTGCCAGCGTTGCGCCGCCGCCGGGGCCGGCTGCCCCAGGGCCTGGCTGAGGGCGCGGTGCGCCAGCACGCGGTAGGCCGCCGGGGCCAGCTGGTCGTGGCCCGCCAGCCACTCGGCGAACTGCGCCGCCAGCACGGGCAACAACGGGTAGTCAAGAGCAGCCGTTCCGGGCACCAGCTGGGCCTTCGTCACCGTGTCGCCGTCCAGGTGCAGGCGCAGCTGCAAGCCACCAGGCAGGCCGGGAAAGAAGGGGCCGAACGCAACTTCCGTCGCTTCCATCGGCAAACCGTCGGCACTGCGGGGCAGGTCCTTGGTCATGGCTACCATTGACATGAAGCCCATATCCATACCGGCCATATCTCCACCGGGCATATCCATACCGGCCATGTCCATGCCAGGCATGTCCATACCGGCCATGTCGCCCTGCTTCGTAGCCATCTTACCGCTCATGTCGGCCATGTCCATATCGTGCGCTCCCATGTCATGCGCACCCATATCCATTTTTGGCTGATGGTCAGTCATATTCATATCGCCCGCCGCCGTATCTCCTGCTTTTTTACTTTTCCCCTCACCGCTCATATCCATGCCGGCCATGTGGTGGTGGCCGCTTGGTGGCGGCTGGTGCCCTGCCGGGTGAGACTGGTCGGCGGCCGGTGGGGCCGGCGTGGGGCTGGACTGGTCGGGGGCATGGTGCGCGTGTTGACCGACTCCCGCTGCCGGGGGCTCCTGCGCGGCCCCCGGGGCCGGCATGGCATGGTGCCCATGCACACCGAGTTCGGGCGGGGCCGGTTCGGCTGGCTTTGATTCCGTAGTAGGCGAAGAGTGGTGATGGGCGTGGTCGTCCGCCGGGGGCTTCTGCTCTTCGGCCTGCCGGATGAACGCTGGCTCGTAGGGGCGGGCATCGGGACTCCAGCCGTGCGCCGCTAGCTGCTGGCGGCCGGCCGGGCCAAGCTCCAGCAACCCGGCCTGGTGCAGCGGAATCACCACGTCGGGGGCGGGTAGCGGCGGGGCGGCCTCCAGGCCGGCGAACACCAGCAGGCGGGGCCGGGGCATCTGGGCGAAGAGTACGGCAGCTTGCTCGGCGAGCCTGGGCGGCAGCGGCCCGGTCACCAGCAGCACGTCGGCACCGTTGGGGGTAGCGGCCGTTTCCAGGCCGGCCGCGCCCAGGTCCAGGCCCAGGGCGCGCGCCACGTCCGGCCCCGGCACCACCAGCACCCGCAGTACCAACGCGCCAGCGCCCAGCAGCCACTTCTTCAGCGGACTCAACAGGCCCAGCCGGGCACCAGACAGGAGCGCATCTGCCATATTATTGCCGTTTCAGTCCGCCCTGGTTCCAGGTGTACACTAGGCCCAGAAATAAAATAAGCAGGAAAACACCCATGTCTAGCAGGGCCGTGATACCCAGCTTCTTGTAGACGACCGCCCACGGATACATGAAGGCCATTTCCATATCGAAGCACAGAAAGAGCAGGGCAAAGCCGTAGTAGTGAACGTGGTACCGCACCCAGGCGGGTTCCACGGCCAGCCGGCCGCTTTCGGCAGGCACGTCCTTGCCCGGCTCAGCTACCGGCGGGCCCAGCGAGAATTTAACCAGGTAAAGCAGCCCGGCAAAGACCCCGGTGCAAGTCAGCATCCCCAGCAGCAAGAGGTAGTGGGAGTCGTTGGCCATGAGAGCGGAGCAGTTTCGTGGGGATACTTCCGGGACTTGCTATCCTTATTATACTGGAAAAAGTCGTTACAGTTTGCGTCTGCCGGACCGCTGGTTACTACTACAGAGGCCGGTTTATATCCGGTCGGATGGTTTTGCCACGGGTAGTAAGGCACCAGGATTTTGGCGATGACATCTTGAATTTATTTAATCGCGCCGCATTCAAGCGGGCTTTTTGCCCATATGCTTCTTCGTATTAGATAAATTATTGCAGCCGTGAATTTACGGCGCGAATCGGGGTAAATTAGTCGGTGCCGTGTCGTCGCGCCCGGCAAAAGCGGTCGCTGTTCAATGGCTGCCTGGTGAATTATGCAAGCAGATACTACGTATTATGCAAGCTGCCCGGCGTTCGCACTGGCTTTGGCAGCCTGGCGGCGGGTCGAACAACAAGCGGCCGGATAAGCGGCCCTGGCTGCCTGGTTGGAAAAGACCACCTCGTCCGGTCGCCAGCGAGCTGTTTGGACTTTTCCCGAGGAAAAATATGCACTCAAGCCTCTATTAAGCAGAGCACAAGGATGAAATGCGTCTGCTGGCCGCTCCCAGTGGCGGTCGGGATAGCCGGCAATTGTATAAGCTTACCAGGCAAATCATGCACAGGGCGCAAGCGTAGCGTTGGCGTGCTGTGCGGCCCCAATTCAGTAAACCAGGCCCTACGCCAAAGGAAAGACAATCTTCTTGGTGCAGCCTGTTCAGCAGGCTGGGGGTAGGGCAAAATTTTTGCATGTGAATCGCGGAATGCTGCATAACTATGTGTAATGATACCTCATTTATATATAACATAAGACTTATATATAACATGCGCCAATGTGCTTCTACTCCAGACCCTGGCGAGTTTAACTTTCTCCTAACCAATTCTTTATTCATCATGGAAACAGCCACAAAGACCTTGACTACCACGCAAACCTTTCCCGTGGAGGGAATGCTTGCGGGGGCTGCGTCAATAGTGTGCAGCGCGCCCTGGACCGCGTGGCGGGCGTCAGCGCCGCCACAGTTGACTTGCGGACAGCTTCAGCCACGTCAAGTACGACCCAGCGATAGCCGATTCACCACTTTGCAAAAGGTCGTCGATGACGCAGGTTATGCCCTAAGGCAGCCCGGTAGTGCGCCGGTTGACTCGGCTAAAAAATCCGGCGGCGGCTACACCATCATTTACATCAAGAATAAAATGAACGGGGAGATGTCGGTGTATTGGCACGGGGTACTAGCACCTAGTTTCTACAATGGCGTGTCCTTTGATTTCAAGGTGTTGGCTGCTTGACTTTCTGAATTAAACTGAATCACAAAAGCTGCCTTTTTAGGCAGCTTTTGTGATTTTTAGAATTTAGCTTCCTAGGGACGGGTATCAACCCCGTATATACAGTAAATAACTTCAGTCCCATGATAATTAACGATTATAACCCTGCTCACAAAGGCACTCAGCCTATTCGGGTACTCCAATTTAATTTAACCGACCGCTTTGAGAATACTAATCCCGACTTTGCTGAACAAACCCGGCAATTAATGAGCAGTTTGGACTTCCAACCGGGAATCACTTATCACTGTAACGAATTGCCAATTCGGACCATCGCGGACGGTCATTTTGGCCAAACGCCTTATATCACCGGTAGCCAAACTATACACATCCACGAAACTTTTTTATCCTATGTGTGGTGCGTAACTTATTCGCTGGTTACGCTTTACGAAGAAGCCGTAGCCAAGCCAAGCCAGAATCAAGTCACTGGTCAGAACTTACACATTCCTAACCAACAGTTAATCCGCCAGGCGAATGCTTTGATGGCTTATGCCCAAGGGTTGATGGATACATTCGAGCCGTGGGATAAGAATTTGCCTAACCCTGAACAATACGAGGCGACAGCGGCGGACTGGATTAGAAAAATCAACGGTGTGTACCTCTACGCGATAAATTTTATCTTAGTACATGAATTCATGCACGCTAAACAGCAACACGTCGCCCAACTCGGAGAGGCCAAAATGCGGGGAATAACCGAGGACAAACTGTATGCGCTTCAGCGCGATTTTGAACGTGAAGCTGACCAACTTGCCATTAAAGCACTGCAACAAGGGCACTTGTTAAAAGACGCTGAAGTCACTCCTTCTAGTAACAAGATTTCTTCCGAACTTGGTAATTTAGTGGGTTTGTGCTCGCTGCTATTCTTTTCTCGCTCCGTTAATACTAGTCGTTCGCACCCTGGGGTGGCGGAGCGAATTGATGCCTTTATGCAGGAAACATCCCCGGAGCCTCAGAGCGGCTTGTGGGGCTTGGCTTGCGTAGCGTTCAAATTATGGGCAGCGAATTTTGGGCTGATACAGCAGTTGCCGGACGCTATTGACGGGTATGAGCAGCTTTATGTTTTGATGCGAGATGCCGCTAGGCAACTGCCTTAATAAACCACTTCATTGAAGTTCAAACTGAGGCGCTAATTACACGCCTGCACCAGCGCCGTCACGCTCAGCGTAGCCGTGGCATCGGTCCTGATATTGTCGTTGTTGACGCATACGTAAAGCCGGCGCGTTCCTGGGGCAAGCGTGAGGGGCCGGGTCTCGGTGGGTGTATTTTGTTCTGCTCGATAGCACGCGCCGGGCTTAGTGATGGTACCCTTCGTATCCAGAAACTGTTGCACAGCCTCGGGGTCGGCGGTAATGTACCAGCGGCACTTCGTGTCTTTAGTTGGGGGCTCCCCAGTCCCTTGCTTCGTGAGCGTCGAAGCTGCCATTGTAAGCAGGGTCATCGTTCCGGTGGCGGGGTTGCTCAGCGCCCCCGCCAGCCCCAACGCCGTTGACCACGACACCGCCGGCTGCCCCTCGTCGCGCACGTCCAGCTTATACACGATACCCACCGTGCCCGCCGGTACGTCCACCTCAAATACTTTGCGGCTCAGATACATACAAGTCGAACAGTGAATATTGGCCTTGCTCAGTGGCAAAGCATCTCGCGTCGTATAGCGGCACTTGATTTCGCGCCCGGCTTCATTCCAGCTCTGGAAATCGGCTTGTGCCTGCCCGTTCGCATAGGTACCCTGAAAGCTGAGCTGCCCACTCTCATGCCAGCCCGTGCAGATACCCGTGAGCACGTCGGGACTCTCGCTCAGTAACTTGCCCGCGCCCTGTTTTTTCCAGGAGGGGTAGAAATAATCGCGCACCGTGCCTACTGGTTTACCAGCCGCTGTCCGGTGCGCGATGCGGGCGTAAGCCACTTCTTCCACCGTTTCGGTGCGTGCCCAATCCCGGTCGAAATAGATGGTATCAGCCGGCAGCAGCGTAACCGCGGCGGGTCTGGGCCGCTGGGCTGTAGCGGGTAGATTTATCAGTACGAATACAATGCTGAGCCAGTAGATTTTAGTCATAAAGCGTGATGGTTTTTTGGGGCAATTAGCGATAGAATGGCGCTGTGACAAGTTAGATGCCATTTCAGGCATTAGTAGGAATATGGCCTCGATTAAAAGTTTGGTCCAAATGGTACATGGCTGGCGCGCACCCCCGAATCAGGGTGCCGGAAAGTCGCTAGAAGTGCCTATCAGATACTTTAATTGCCGCCATGAGCTTCGGATACCGCATTTCGTCGTGCTAGCAGCCATCCGGGGCCAGCGGGTAGCTGGTACCTGAAAACGCCTTTTCGTGCTCATGCTTCAAAATCAGCGTGCTGCGCAGGCGATGTAACATTTGGACCAAACTTTTAATCGAGGCCAAAACTGCTCTTCGGCAATATATCTGTTGCGCTCACGCTGCTGGACGTGGCCCTGACGCTGGAATTACTCTCGCTGGGTCTGGCCCGTAGCCGTGCAGCTGCGGCAGCGCGACTACGGGCGCGGCCGGGCCGTGGGCATCGTGGGGGCTTGTCGCTGTCGCAGTCGCTGTTGGTGGGCGTGGGCCTGGGCACCACGCTGCTGAGCGGGGCCAGCGGGGGCGTGCTGGAAATCGTGCTGTCCTTCGGCCTGGCGGCGCTGCTGTTTCTGGTGACCCAGGAGCTGCTGACCGAGGCCCACGAGGAGCCTGAGTCGCCGTGGCTCACGGCCATGTTCTTTTTGGGCTTTCTGGTATTTCTGCTACTAGGCATGGTTGCCTAGGGCCAGCCGCTCAGTCTGGGGTGGAGTCGCTCTAAAACCACGTACCGGAAACGGAAGTCGGCTGGTCTGTGTTGGGTAGCAGACTTTTGCGGTAGCTCAGGAGTTCAGCATCGGCCCACGAATTATGCAAGCTTAACGTCTGAACTCTACAAATCCTTCCCCGACCGGCCGCCGTAATTTTGCGCGTAGTTATTCCCAACGTTAATTCCTCCTTTTGAAACGCCTGCTTAGTCTGCTGCTACTGTGGAGCTACCTGTTGGCCAGCCCTGGGCTGGTGTACAGTATGCACTTCTGCGGCCGGACCATAACCGGCGTTTCGCTGGCCGGGCCGGCGCATTCGTGCTGCTGCCCGGTACCCAAAAAGCCCGCCGGCTGCTGCCACGACCAGAAGCTGAGCAGTACCCTCAAGGACGTGAAGCTCACCACCGCGCAGCTGAAGCTGCCGGTACTGGTAGCCGTGCCCGCGCCGCCCGCGCTGCGCTTGGCCTACCGCCTGCCTACCCCCACCTACCCGACCGACGAGCCGGCCGCAGCGCCGCTGGCGACTGCCGCCCCGCCGCCCGACTGCCCCGCCTACGTGCGGGGCCACGCCTTCCTGATTTAGCTTCTGGGTGTTGCCTTGTGCCCCCGGCCCGTCGGCCGTGGGGCTTTCGTGCGTGCGGTTTTTTGAGCGGTTAGCTCTTTCCCAAACAGTCCCGGCGCGCTATCCTTCACTTATCAGGCAGAAAAAGCTGACAGCTATCCGCTGTTAGCTAGCAGCTAACAATCAAATGATTGAGCGACTTATTTCCCTTTCCCTGCGCAACCGGGGCGTGGTGTTGGTGGTGGCGGCGGTGCTGCTAGTGTGGGGTATCTTTTCCATCCGGGCCAGCAAGATTGACGCCATCCCGGACTTGTCCGAAAACCAGGTCATTGTGTTCACGGAGTGGGCCGGGCGGGGGCCGCAGATTATTGAGGACCAGGTGACTTACCCCCTCGTCACCAACCTGCAAGGGCTGGCGCAGGTGCGGTCCGTGCGGGCAGCGTCCATGTTCGGGATGAGCTTCGTGTACGTTATTTTCAACGACAACACCGACATCTACTGGGCGCGCGAGCGGGTGCTGGAGCGGCTCAACTACGCCCAGCGACTCCTACCGCCCGGCCTTACCCCCACCCTCGGCCCCGATGGCACGGGCGTGGGCCACGTGCTCTGGTACGTGCTCAAAGCCCCCAAAATGGATCTGGGCGAGCAGCGTGCCCTGCAAGACTGGTACGTGAAATTTGGCCTGCAAACCGTGCCCGGCGTGAGCGAGGTAGCCAGCTTCGGCGGCTTCCAGCCCGAGTACCAGGTGACGGTGGACCCCACCAAACTGACGTATTATAACGTGAGTTTACCGCAGGTACTAGCGGCGGTGCGCAGCAACAACAACGAGGCCGGCGGGCGCAAATTTGAGCAGGCCGGGGTGGGCTACATCATCAAAACGAGCGGCTATATTCAGGACGTGGCCACTCTGGAAAATGTGCCGGTGCTCACCCGCCCCAACGGCGTGCCGCTGCGCCTGCGCGACCTCGGCACGGTGCAGATGACGGGCGAAGCCCGCCTCGGCATCTTCGACCACAACGGGCAGGGTGAGGCCGTGGGCGGCATCGTGGTGATGCGTTACGGCGAAAACGCCGACGACGTGATAACCCGCGTGAAGGCCAAAATGACCGAAGTCGCCAAGGGCCTACCCCCCGGCGTGTCGTTCGACATCGTGTACGACCGCAGCGGCCTCATCAAGGAATCGGTGGCCAACATCGAGCACACGCTGCTGGAAGAAATGGGCGTGGTGTCGCTGGTGGTGCTGGTGTTCCTCTTCCACTGGCGCAGCGCGCTGAGCATCCTGCTCCAGATTCCGATTAGCATCGCGGCGAGCTTCATTCTGCTCAACGCCTTCGATATCTCGTCCAACATTATGTCCCTGACGGGCATTGCCTTAGCCATCGGTGTCATCGTGGATAATGGCATCGTGATGGCTGAGAATGCCTACCGTAACCTAGCGCTGCACCAGGCGGCGGAGGAAGCGGCCGCCTCCGGGGCACCGCCCGGCCCGGCCGCCCTCGCCAATAATTCATCCCTTCAGCCCGTGCATCATGACTAACGACGAGCGCCTCGCCATTATCGAAAAGTCCAGCAAGCAGGTGTCGCGGGGCATTTTTTTCTCCACGATTATCATCGTGGCCTCCTTTCTGCCGGTGTTTTTGCTCACCGGGCAGGAGGGCAAGCTGTTTCACCCGCTGGCGTTTACCAAGACGTTTATCCTGCTCATTGATGCCGTGCTGGCCGTGACGCTGGCCCCGGTGCTGCTGTCCTTTTTTATGAAGGGCCAGTTCAAAACCGAGGAGCAAAACCCCATCAACCGGGGCCTGGAGCGGGTGTACGCGCCGCTCATCAACTGGTGCCTGACCTGGCGCAAAACTACCATCGGCATCAATCTGGCGCTGCTGGCGGTGAGCGTGCCGCTGCTGCTGAGCCTGGGCACCGAGTTTATGCCGCCGCTCGATGAGGGCTCGATTCTGTTCATGCCCGTGGCGCAGCCCGACGTGTCGAACACCGAAATCAAGCGCATTCTGCAAGTGCAGGACCGCATTATCAGCCAGGTGCCGGAGGTGAAAGGCGTGCTGGGCAAGGCCGGCCGGGCCAGCACCGCTACCGACAACTCGCCGCTGAGCATGATTGAAACCATCATCCAGCTCAAGCCCCGCGCCGAGTGGCGGCCCGGCCTGACCAAGGCCAAGCTGATTGAGGAGTTGAACGGCAAGCTGCAAATTCCGGGGGTAGTGAACGGCTGGACGCAGCCCATCATCAACCGCATCAACATGCTGAGCACCGGTATTCGGACCGACGTGGGCGTGAAAGTATATGGCCAGCAGCTCGATACGATTTACAACGTATCGCAGCGGGTGCGGGCGGCGCTGCGCGGCGTGCCCGGCGTGCAGGACCTGTACGTGGACCCCATCACGGGCGGCAAGTACTTACAAATTGACCTGAAACGCGACCAGCTGGCCCGCTACGGCCTGAGCGTGGACCAGGTGAACGAAGTAGTGGAAATGGCCATCGGCGGCGCGCCGGTGGCCAGCACCGTGGAGGGTCGGCGGCGCTTCGCCATCGGCGTGCGCCTGGCCGAAGACTACCGCAACAGCCTGCCCGCGCTGGGCCGCATCCCCATCCAGACGACCGCCTACGGCCCGGTGCCGCTCTCGGCCGTGGCGACGCTGCGCTTCGAGAATGGCCCGCCCATGATTAACTCCGAAAATGCGCAGCTGCGCGGGGCGGTGCTCTTCAACGTGCGGGGCCGCGACCTGGGCGGCACCGTGCAGGAAGCCATGCAAAAAGTGCAGGCCATGCAGGGCAAGCTGCCCGCCGGCTACTACCTGGAATGGAGCGGGCAGTACGAAAACCTCATCAGCTCAGAGCGCACGCTGCTGCTGATTTTGCCCGTGGTACTACTCGTGATTTTCGGGTGTTTATACTTCGCCTTCCACTCGGTGCGCGAGGCGCTGCTGAGCTTGGTTACTATCCCGTTCGCGCTCATTGGCGGGGCCTATCTGGTGTATTTCTACGGGGTGCATTTGTCGGTGGCGGTGGCCGTGGGCTTCATCGCCCTCTTCGGGCTGGCCGTGGAAACGGGCGTCATCATGGTCATTTACCTCAACGACGCCATGCAGCAGCTGGTGGCCCGCAAGGGTAATTCGAGCGAGACTATCACCAAAGCCGACTTGCGCGAAGCCGTGTTTCACGGCGCGGCCAAGCGACTGCGGCCCAAGCTGATGACGGTCTCGGTGGCGCTGTTTGGGCTGGTGCCGGTGCTCTGGGCCACGGGCACCGGCTCCGACGTGATGCTGCCCATCGTGCTACCCATGATTGGGGGCGTGTTCACGTCCTCGACACACATTCTACTGGTTACGCCACTCATTTTTCTGATGACAAAAGAGTATGAGCTGCGCAAGTTTGGCAAGTTGGACGTGCTGGCGGTAACTCATTAAAGCTTTTGATGCTATGGCTTATTTCTTGAAAATTCTGTTCGTCGTGGGACTGCTGGGGCTACTAGTTGTGCCCGCTTCCGCCCAGCGCGTGCTTTCGCTCGATTCGGTGCTGCGCACCGTGCGCCAGCGCAACCCTGCCCTGCGCCAGTACGACTACCGCGCCCAGGCCAAACAGGCCGCCGTGGCCGGGGCCAACACCTGGGAAGCCCCCAAGGTGAGCGCCGGCTACTGGATGACGCCCTACAACCAGCGTTCCGTCAGGGAGATGAACAACGGCCGGAGCATGGGAATGCAAATGGTGTCGGTGGAGCAGGCGCTGCCCAACCCGGCCAAGCAGCGCGCCCGGCGCGAATATTTATCCGGCCAGGCCGCCGTGGTGCAGGCCGACCAGGCCGCCATCTTCAACGAGCTGCGCGCCCAGGCCCGCACCCTGTACTACGAGCGAATTATTCTGGAAAAAAAGCTTAAGGTGCTGGACGAGAGCGCCTACCTGACGGATTTTCTGCTGAAAATTGCGCAGGCCCGCTACCCCTACAACCAGACCACGCTGGCCAGCATCTACCAGGTGCAGGCGCGGGTGGCGATGCACGCCAACGACCACGCCGTGCTCTACGGCCAGCTGCGCCAGCGCACCATCGCTCTGAACGCGCTCATGGCCCGCGACCCCGCCACCGCGTTTGCCGTGGATACGCTGCTGCCTACCCCCCCGCTAGCCGCGCCTTCCGACACGGCCGCGCTGGCTGCTCGCCGCTCCGACGTGCGCGGCCTCAACGAAGCGCTGGCCGTGGTGCGCCTCAGCCAAGCGGTGGAAACCAGCCGCCGCCGGCCCGATTTTGGGGTGCGCTACGACCATATGCGCGGCATCGGCAGTACGCCTAACCAGTTCACCGTCATGGGCATGGTCACGCTGCCCTTCGTGCCCTGGGCCGCTCGCGAGTACAAGGCCAACGCCGCCGCGCTGGGGCTGGAGGCGCAGGCCGTGCAGCAGCAGCGCGCCAGCCTGCTCAACGACGCGGCCGGGCGCGTGAGCACCCTGCAATCGGACCTGCTCACCAAGCGCGAGCAAGTCGCCAACTACGAGAAGGGCATTTTGCCCGCCCTGCACAAAAGCTACCAGGTCACGCTGCTGGCCTACCAGCAAAACACCGCCCAGCTGCCCGCCGTGGTCGAAGCCCTCGACGCCTGGCTGCGAACCCGCCTGCAAGCCCTCGATACCCAAAATGAACTCCTTGCCCTCACCGTGCGCTATGACCAGGAACTGGAGCAATAAGCCCTTACGCCAAGGGGTAGCCGCCGCCCTGCTGGCCGCGGCGGCCCTGCTGGCGGGCTGCCACGGCCAGGCCCACGGCCCCGCCAACGTGGCCGAAACCCCGCCGGCCGCCACCAGCGCGGCCATGCAGTACACCTGCCCTATGCACCCCCAAATCGTGCGTGAGGCCCCTGGCAGCTGCCCCATCTGCGGCATGGACCTGGTACCCAAGGTGCTCCGCAACGCCGCCGCGCTGGCCGACCCCGGCCTGGCCGACGTTAGCCAGTCGCCCGACGCGGCCGTGGTGGCGGCGGTGACTACCGTGCGCCCCGTGGCCGAAAGTGCCGGGGCCGACACCCTCACCCTACCCGGCACCGTGGAATATGACCCGCGCCGCAGCCGGGTGGTGGCCGCCCGCTTCGGCGGGCGCATCGAACAGTTGCTGGTGCGCTACAACTACCAGCCCGTGCGCCGGGGCCAAAAGCTGCTAGCGCTCTACAGCCCCGAGCTGGTAACGGCCGAGCAGGAGCTGATTTTTTTGCTGGAAAACGACGCGGCCAATGCGCCGCTGGTCAACGGCGCGCGGCAGAAGCTGCGCCTGCTGGGCCTCACCGATGGCCAGCTGCGCGACCTGGCCCGCACCCGTCGCGCCAGCTACCGGGTGGCCGTATTCAGCCCTTACGATGGCTACGTAGTTGAAACCCCATCCGCCACCGCGCCCGCCGCAATGCCTGACGCTGCCGCCAGCGCGGGCGGTATGAGCGCCAGTCCGGCCGCGCCTACCCCTGGCCTCACGGCGCAGCCTACGCCGCTGACCCTCACGGAAGGCGCTTACGTGAGCGCTGGCCAGAATCTGTTTCAGGTGGTGAATACCGACCAGGTGTGGGGCATTTTCCAGCCTACCCCCCCCGAGCTGGCCCGGCTGCGACCCGGCCAGCAACTGCGCGTAGTGGCCGAAGGCACCGGCCTACCCCCCGCCGTGGCCCGCCTCGATTTGGTGGAGCCCGAGTTTCGGGCTGGGGCCAATGTGGCGGCCGTGCGGGTGTATCTACCCAACCCGCAGGGCCGGCTGCGGCGCGGCCAGCGCCTGACCGGGCAGCTGGTAGCCGGGGCCGCGTCGGCGCTGGCGGGCAGCTTCTGGCTGCCCCGCGCCGCCGTGGTGGACCTGGGCACCCGGCAGGTAGCCTTCGTGCGGCGGGGCCGCACGTTTGGGCCGGTGGCCGTGCAGGTGGGTCAGCGCACGGCCGACCGCGTGCAGGTGCTGCGCGGCCTGCGCGGCACGGAGGACGTGGCCGCCAATGGTCAGTATTTGATTGACAGCGAAGGTTTTGTACAAGCCGCTTCGGATTCCGCTAATTTTTCAGCCCATGAATAAGCTAGTGCCTTTACGTCGCTTTACCGCCCGTTGGGGGGTAGGGCTGTTGCTGGCTGCGCTCACGCTGGGCGCGGGCGCGTGCCAGCAAGCCAAACCTGACGCCGCCACGGCTGCCAAGCCTGGCCAGGCGGCCTACTACACCTGCCCCATGCACCCGCAAATTCACGCGGAGGAGCCCGGCAGCTGTCCCATCTGCCACATGGACCTGATTGCGGTGGCCCCTACCCCGGTTGCCGCGGCCGCGGCGGCCCAGCCGGCCGCGGCAGTCGGGTACACCTGCCCCATGCACCCGCAAATCCACGCCCACGCGCCGGGTAGCTGCCCTATTTGCGGCATGGACCTGGTGAAAACGTCGGCCCGCCCGACCATCAATAAGCTGCCAGATAGTGACTTATCCACCAACGACCTCATTCTCACTGCCCAGCAGCTGGAGCTGGGTAACATTCAGGTGCGAACGCTCCGCCCCGAATCAACCCCCCAAGCCGAAGCCTTGCCGCGGGCCGATGCCCCGCCGCAGATGGTGCTCACCGGCACCGTCACGGCCGATGCCCAGCGCACCGAAAGCATCAGCAGCCGGGTGGCCGGCCGCCTCGATAAGCTCTACGTGCGCCAGACCGGGGAGCGACTGCGCCAGGGTGCCCCGCTGTTTTCGGTGTACAGCGAGCAACTGCAAACCTTGCAGCGCGAGTACCTGCTGGCCCTGGCCGAAGACCTGCAAGTAGCCGGACCCACTTACCGGCACCTGGCCGAAGCCACTGCCCAAAAGCTGCGTCTGCTGGGCGTATCGGCCGCGCAGCTGCGCGAATTGGTCCGCCGGGGCCGGCCCTCGCCGCTCGTTACGTACTACAGCCCGCGCGTCGGCACCGTGCAAACGCTCGCCGTGACGCAGGGCCAGTACGTGGCCGAGGGCTCACCCGTGCTCACCCTCACCGACTTGAGCCGCGTGTGGGTCGAGGCCCAACTCTACCCCGCCGAAGCCGGCCGGCTGTCGCTCGGCCAGACGGTGGCCGTGCAGGCGGCGGGCCAGGCGCGGCCGGTGCGCGGCCAGGTCGTGTTCCTAAGCCCCGAACTGAGCGGCGAAAGTCAGTTGACGCTGGCCCGCATTGCGGTAGCCAACCCCGATGGGCGCTTGCAGCCCGGTGCCCAGGCCAACGTGCTGCTGACCGGGTCCGCCACACCTGCCGCCCGCTCCGCCGCATCCACCGCCGCAACCGGGCTGCCAGTGCCCCCGGCCGCCGTTATCCACGACGGGGCCAACAGCTACGTGTGGAAGCAAACTGGTGAGCGGCAGTTTCGCCGGGTGCGCGTGCGCTTAGGCGCGGGCACGGCCTTTGCGGTGCCCGCCCTCAGTGGCGTGCGGCCCGGCGACCGGCTGGTAGTAGCTGGGGCCTACCTGCTGGAGAGCGAATTCACCCTGCGCCGGGGGGCTGGCGACGACCATATGAGCGGGATGGCAATGTAGAAATATAATCGAGTGCAATCGTTGCCGACTAAAAAGGCTCGTGCGCGTTGAACTTTGTCATGCGCCTAACCCATTACTGCCACGGCCTGCTGGTGGCCCGAGGCCAGCAGGCCGTGGCGGATTTTGCCCTCTCAGTGAGGCATCCCCAGTGCTTCGCCCACTGCCAGGTGGGTGGGGTACAACGAAAGGTTTACTTTATTATAGACCAGCTTTGCGCCAAGCGATGGACGATTGAGCAGTACTTTTAGAAACCAAAGGTACTCGACTCCGGCCTGGTGGACAAGCACTTACCCTGCTCTCACAACCCGCGCAAGTTCGCGGCCCTGGTCAGCATGGCATAATGACTGCTGCCTGAGCGTAGGCACCCTGGCCAACTAGAATTTGAGTAGGTAATCAGTGAGGAGGAAACCCAGGTAATCCCGCCGCAGTTTGCTGCAAAACTGCTTTATCTGATTGAATAAGGGATTTCCTCTTGGTAATGCATTAGCTAATTGGCCAAGGGATAAGCTTCTTAAGCAGGCGCTCGGCTTCTGGACTACCGGGGGCAGGCCCTCCGCCGGGGACCCCTGGTGGTAGCCAGTGGCTACCGGGCAAGTCCCAGCGCTGGGCCTGCACGACCTGTTCAGCCAACGGATGGGGCGCGGTGATGCGCCGTAGCAGCGACCCAAGCTTGGGGCCGCAATGGACGGACTGGGTAGCCAGTTCGGTCAGAGCACTAGCAGCTAGTTCGCTGGTGAATAGTACGTACTGGGCCAGCTCAAGGGCGGGCAAGCCATACAGAGGTGGGTTGAGTAGCGGCAGCTCAGGTGCGCTGGCCAAGTACTGCACGAGTTGGGTTAGGTCCTGGCGCGCAAGCGTGAGATGGGACCCGGTGAGTAGCAAGTTGGGCCGGAACTCGTCCAGAGCGCGGGCAAAAGCACGTGTGGGCAAGGTGGGGAAGTGGAGCCGCAAGCGAGCTTGCAGGTAGCGTAGGACCTGGGCTTGCTGTGTGGCCGTAGTCTGGGCGTAGGGGAGGAGCGAGGTGGTAAGGGGAAGCATTGAAAATCAATAGCAAGAAGTGGTAGGGCACGTGGGGGGTTAGCCACTGAGAAGCCAGTGGATAAGGAAAGTTTTGAAAGGGTAAGGGGAAACCGCTCAGGAAGAAGCTGGCCCAACAACCGAAGCTGGGCGGGCACGTAAGCGCTCGCCTTCCTGCCAGTTCAGCAGTTGCTGTCGGGCCTCAGCCTGGAGGGCCTGGCGGCGGTCGCGCAGGGCCTCGCGCAGAATGTCCACAAACGGGGCCGCCGTAAGGCGCTCGACGGCGATGGTCAGTTGCACCGAGTTGGCGTGCAGCGTAACGGCTGTGATGCCCACCAACTCAATAGTGACCAACTGGCGCTGCTGATGCTTGGCCAGCTGGCGGGCGCGGCGTAGCTACTTGAGGTCGCGGCGGTAGCTCATGGGCGCACAGGGCTAAGCAAATGGGCCAAAGCAAGAGAGTTGGCCGGCTCAAAGCGGGCGGCGGACCTGCGGTCGAACGTGCTGGCGCGGTGGTCGGCGCGGTTGGGCAGGGGAGTGCCGGGGACCCAGGCGGGGACGGGCTCCGGCTGGCGCGGGCGGTGACCCCGGAAGCCGAGCGGGTGCAGTCGGTCCAGCGTGGCGCGCAGGTTGGCGTACCGGCGGGCGAGGCGGGCTAAGTCCTCGCACTGGTGGATGAAATGATTGACCCGTAGATGCTCGGCTGCGCTAAACAGCAAGTTGCCGAGAAGGGTAGCCTGGATGTGCTGGCGCAGTGCGCCCAGGCCGGAGGGGAGGACGCTGGTGGGCGCACTCGCCTTGATTACATGGTTTGCCATGTAATTTTTGGATTAGGGTTGACCAAAACCCAACCGTAGTACCTGGTCCTAACAGGTGCTATATCGGAGGCCATCCCTTGCCGGGGGTGGCCTCTTTCGCTCACTACGGAGTGGATTGTTCGACTTGAACGCCGTAAAGATAGTGAATGAATAGCGTAACACTAGCGTAAAGCCAGCTGATTAAGTGAACGTCATTCTTTAATTGTTCAGGGCATATTAGGGCTCAGTACATTTGCGGGATGAAGACCCCAGCAAGCAAACCTTCGCGTAGGCCCCTACTCAGCGTAGAATGCGATAGCGAAGACCAAAGGGAATACTTCGGCCGCATAGCCAAGGCGCGAGGCGTGAGCGTGGCAGCTCTGGTGCGCTTGCTCCTGCTTGATGAGGGGCGGCGGTTGGGTGTAGCCTAAAGCTTTGCATTTGACGAGTTGTCGCTGACGAAATCGCTTCGTAAACTCCCTCCCTAGTGGCCCCGACCCTATTACCCCCGCACCCCCATAAGCGCTCCATTGTCAGCCAGCTTAACTATACTATCCACCGCGCCGAGGCGCTGTATGCTGCCGTTGGCTTCTGGAGCGTTGGCCCCGATTTCTTTGCTACTGATTTGGTGGCGTTGCTGAGAAAGAAGGACTCTTTCTGCATTGCCGACATTCACTCGCCCACCAACGTGGATAAGCTAAACCTATTCCACGCCCAGGGTGCGACCCGGTTCTCTCTCTTCTTCAAAGAGTTGCATCCTAAGCGGGTCGATGCC
Source organism: Hymenobacter psoromatis (assembly GCA_001596155.1). Classification (NCBI taxonomy): domain Bacteria; kingdom Pseudomonadati; phylum Bacteroidota; class Cytophagia; order Cytophagales; family Hymenobacteraceae; genus Hymenobacter; species Hymenobacter psoromatis. Next base: position 5,213,577 of record CP014771.1, read on the forward strand.
TTTATCGAACGGCATCTGATGCATACTAAAATGCTGCTCTTCGACTTGCCCGAGGGTAAGGCCGAGCTATGGGTGGGCAGCCACAACTTTACCAAGCAGGCGCTTACGGGCATAAACCGCGAAGCCAGTTTGGTGATACCCTGCCACCAGCACGACGGGTTATACTCCCAGGCGCTAACCTACCTACACAGTATCCGGGACGATAAGGACTGCCACCCCTTCGACCCCAACCAACTCGACAACTACAAAAAACTGCAAGGGCTGCCCGAAGAGGAAATTGAAACCGGCGTCGTGCTGCTGCCTATTTCGTGGGACTCATCCGAGTGGGGTACCCCCGCCACCCTGGCCCAACAGCTTATTCTGCTCGTGGGCCACCGCCAAGATGAGCGCCGGCAGTTCTCCAATATCGGCGAAAACACGCTGCTGGCCATTCGCACCCACGACCTGGCTACTGGTCGCATCCAGTATTTTTCTGCCGCGCTGTTCGGAGCCAACGACATCGACCCCAACGACCCCGGCTCTTATCGGATAACCCTTAGCGAACGGCACCTGGCTGTGCGCCGCGATTCTCAGCTGCCTTTTGTGGCTCCGCGCGAGGAAGAGCACGCTCAGGCCACCCTACGCCAGTTCCGCTATTGGGTGTCCCTGCGCGTGCTGGATGAGTTGCCGGCCGATTTGGAGTTTGTACCTAATGCCCGGCCGGCCGATGCGGAGTGGGAAGAAGACCCCGCTGCGACTGACTTGTTGGAGCAGGCGGGAATGCGCGACGAAGCCCGCCCCTACGCCGGCCTTGAGCAGTTGCCGCTGGCCAGCGAATTACCGGCTATACCCGACCGCGACACCCGGATTTTGCTGTGGCAGCAGCTGGCGCGGCAGCGACGCTACCGCGCGGCTCCTTCCGAGCCGACGGCTCACCGCGCCGCTTTTCGGCCCGTGCAGCGTACTAGTGCCCCACCCACTGCCCTTGCCGACCTCGACCAACAGTTTGCAGCCGATAACCTGCCGGCTTTGCGGCAATACTACGAAGCGCCTTTGCGGGCCGCTTACTACCAAGGCCACGAAGCCGCGGCCCCTGACAACCGGCGAACTCCACAAGTACGGAAGCTGCTGAAGCGCTACCGGCTGCTCTAGCTATAATTGCCTGCAAAGCACTCAGAAAGGCATTTCCCAACTGGGAAACGCCTTTCTGAGTGCTTTGTGTTTAGATGTTTTTACTTTACACAAGCATAAAATAAAATTATCTAAAAAATAAATCATCCTTAGCGTGTAACAAAAAGCAATTCGTGCGAGTATCTTCGCCGCAAGCTAGTCCCTCAGCATCCCGCGCCCCGCTACCCGTATGCACCTATCCGAAGCCTTCACCGTCAGTTCTGGCCAGCAGGTGAGCACGCAGCCAACCGCTGACTACCGGCCGCTGGCCGAGCCGGTTAATCTGCTGCAACTCTCCGATTTCAACGACGACGGCCAGCCCTACCAGCCCTTCCGCACCCAACTGACCAGCCTGCCCCCGGCCGCCGAAAAGCACCTGCTCGAAGCAGGCCAGCTCCTGCTCACGGCTAAGGGGGCGCGCCTGTTTACCACTTACGTGCGGCCCGACTGGCTGCCGGCGCTGGCTTCTACCAGCTTCTTTGTGCTTACGCCCCAGGTGCCGCACCTGCTACCCGAGTTTCTGGCCCTGGTGCTGAACCTGCCCGATGCCCGCGAGGCGTTGCGCTCCCTGTTCGCCACTACTACCATTCCTACCCTCAGCCGCCGGAGCCTGCTGGCGCTGGCCCTGCCGCTGCCCAACCCGCTGCCGCCCCGGCCGGTGCAGCAGCGCGCCGTGGAGCTGCTGCACCTCTGGCACCAGGAAAAATCCTTGCTGCTCCGCTACCTGCCGCTGCGCGAGCAGCGCGTGCATAGCCAGCTGCAACAGCTCGTTGCGCGGTAATTCTTCTTTTCTTCCTTCCCTCCCTACCCCCCATGCCCCGCCCCAAGAAAAACGCCCCGCCTGCCGGCCCTACCCTCTTTGCCCAGGAAAACCCCGAAGCGGCCGCCGTGGCCGCCGTGGAGCTAACCCCCGAACCCGGCACCGGCGAAACGCCCGCCGAGGGAGCCGATAAAACCAAGATACTCAACGCCGTGTGGCGCGCCTGCGACTCCTTCCGCGGCGTTATCGACCCGAGCTTGTACAAGGATTATATCCTGACGTTTTTGTTCGTCAAGTACCTGTCGGACTTGTGGAAGGAGCGCACCGAGCACTTTGCCGCCCTCTACGCCACCGACCCCGACCCGGCCACCCGCCTGCGGCGCGCCCTGCGCAACGAGCGGTTTCAGGTGCCCGACGAAGCTACCTACGAGTATTTGTTTGCGCACCGCAACGACGATAAAATCGGGCAGCTCATCAACGTGGCCTTGCAGGCGCTGGAAGATGCCAACGGGCTGGCCCTCGATGGGGTGTTTCGGAGCATCGACTTCAACTCGGAAGTAGTGTTGGGCAAGGAAAAGGAGCGCAAGCGCCGCCTCAAAAATTTGATGGAGGATTTCCAGGGTATTGACCTCAAGCCCTCGCACCTCAGCTCATCCGACATTATCGGCGACGTGTACGAGTACCTGATTGCCTTTTTTGCCTCGGATGCGGGCAAGAAGGCGGGCGAGTTCTACACGCCCGCGCCGGTGTCGCGGCTGCTGGCCCGGCTGGTGGCCCCGCTGCCCGGCGACCGCATCTGCGACCCCACCTGCGGCTCGGCTTCGCTGCTGATGCGCGTGGGGCAGGAGGTGAAGCTGCGCCACGGCTCCGACAACTTCTCGCTCTACGGGCAGGAGCTGAACGGCGGCACCTACTCGCTGGCCCGCATGAACATGGTGCTCCACGGCTTCGACGATGCCGTGATAAAGTGGGGCGACACCCTCAACGACCCCCAGCTGCTCGACAACGACGCGCTGCTCAAGTTCAACGTGCTGGTGGCCAACCCGCCCTTCTCGCTCGATAAGTGGGGGGCCGAAAACGCGGCTTCCGACCGCCACAAGCGCTTCTGGCGGGGGGTGCCGCCCAAGAGCAAGGGCGACTTCGCCTTTCTCTCGCACATGATTCACGTGGCCTTGCCCCAGGTGGGCCGGGGCGGCGTTATCCTGCCCCACGGCATCTTGTTTCGGGGCAGCGCCGAGGGGCTTATCCGGCGCAAGCTGCTGGAAGAAGGGCTGATTGAGGCCGTGGTGGGCCTGCCGGGCGGCATGTTCTACGGCACGGGCATCCCCACGGCCATCGTGCTGTTTCGGCGGCAGCGCGCCACCACCGACGTGCTGTTCGTGGATGCCTCGCAGCTCTACGAGGAAACCCGCGGCCAGAACGCGCTCACCGATGCTCACCTGACCCGCATTGCCGACACCGTGGAGCAGTTTCGGGACCAGCCGGCCGGCCCGGCGGGCGTGGTCGAGGCCCGGTTTGCCTACCGCGCCGACCTGGCCGAAATCGAAAAGAACGGCTTCAACCTCAACATCGCCCGCTACGTCGATACGTTCGTGGCCGCCGAAGCCGTGGACATGCCCGCCGTGCAAGCGGAGTTGGATGCCATCGAAACCGAGCTGGCCGACGTGCGGCGGCGGATGCAGGGGTTTTTAGTGAAGCTGAAATAACGAAAGGGCATTATCACATGAAATATTCCAGCTTTGACCTTCCTGTTGGTTGGTCTAGAAAAATGCTCGGTGAATTTGCCCGCACATATTCTGGTGGTACGCCTTCGCGGGGAAAACCAAGCTACTTCGGTGGCGATATTCCCTGGATAAGGTCGGGGGAGCTTAATCAGCAATTTGTGTACGAAACCGAAGGGACGCTGACAAAAGAGGGATTCGATAACTCCTCCGCAAAAATGGTTTCACCTGGCACCTTGCTGTTAGCCATTTACGGCGCTACCGCTGGTGTGCCTGGTATCGCGCATATCGAAGCGGCTATCAACCAAGCAATTCTGGCTATTGTGCCTAATGAAGAGGCTGATTCAATGTTTCTCTTTCATTGGCTGACGCTTAACCGTCAGCAAATTATCAATGAATACCAACAAGGTGCTCAACCAAATTTGAGCGCCGAGATTGTGAAAAGTCTGTTAGTTGCGTTGCCTCCGCCAGAACAGCAAGGCAAAATCAACGAGACAATAGCCATTTGGGATGAAGCTATCAACCTCCAGACGCGCCAGCTTCAGCAGTTGCGGCGGCGGAAAGAGGGGTTATGCGACGAGCTTCTTTCGGGTTCCACTCGTCTGCCAGGCTTCACGGAGAAGTGGGCGGCGGATAAATTAGGCAGCTACTTTGCTGAGCGAGTTGAAAGAGGGAATATTGAATTGCCCCTACTTGCCATCACCGCGAGTCAGGGAATTATTCACCGCGACAAACTAGAGAAGCGGGATACCTCAAACGAGGATAAGAGCAAGTACAAGCGGGTACGAGTGGGGGATATTGGGTACAACACCATGCGAATGTGGCAGGGGGTCAGCGCGTTGTCCAAGTTCGACGGGATAGTAAGCCCGGCCTATACCATTCTGCGCCCGCTTGACGGCTGCGACGCTGGTTTCATGGCGTATTTCTTCAAGTGGACCCCAATGATTCACCGTTTCTGGCGGCATTCGCAAGGTCTGGTAGATGATACGCTGCTATGCAAATACGACAGCTTCAAAACCATTCCCGCCGAAGTCCCCGACCTAGCCGAGCAGCGCGCCATTGCCGAAGTGCTGAACACGGCCGAGGCCGAAATTCGCCTCACCGAGCGCCGATTGGCGGCCCTGCGCGAGCAGAAGCGCGGCCTGCTGCAACAGCTGCTCACCGGCGCAATCCGGCTGGCTTAATTCTCCCTTTTCAGCTCCCTACCCCCCCATGTCGTCCGTACCCTCCACCCGCGAAAACGAGGCCAGCCAGCTGCCGGCCCTGCTGCTGTTGCAGCAGCTCGGCTACGTTTACCTGTCGCCCCGGCAGGCGCTGAAAGCGCGCGACGACCGCGCGGCCGAAGTGCTGCTGCCCGGCCGGCTGCGCGCCTGGCTCAAGCAGCACAACCGCTTCACCTACCGGGGCAAGTCCTACCCCTTCACCGAAGCCGCCATCACGGCCGCCATTGAGGCTCTGCGCCGGCCCTCGCTCGAAAAAGGCTACCTGGCCACCAACCAGGAAATCTACGACCGCCTCACCCTGGGCTTCACCACGGAGCAAACCATTGACGGCGACACCAAGAGCTACACCATCCACTACCTCTGCTGGCAGCCGGCGGAGCTAACCCAGAACGAGTTCGTGGTGACCGAGGAGCTGGCCGTGCAGCGCACCGGCCGCCCCGACCATTACCAGCCCGATATCGTGCTCTACGTCAACGGCATTCCGCTGGTGGTGATAGAGTGCAAGTCGCCGCTGCTCAAAAAGCCCATCCACCAGGCCATTTCCCAGCACCTGCGCCAGCAGCAGCCCGACGGCATTCGGCCGCTCTACCTCTGCGCCCAGCTGCTGCTGGCCGTGGCCGGCCCCTACGGCACGGCGGCCCCTACCCCCCCCGCCGCCGCCGATGACGACGAGGAGCCGGGGGCCGAGCAGCGCAACCCCGCCTACGGCACCACCGCCACCCGCGAGGAGTTTTGGGCCATCTGGCGGCACCGCCCCCAGGACGACCCCCAGGATGCCGACCGCCGCCGCCAGGAGCTGCAGCAGCTCAAAAACGACAGCCTCAACCAGCCCGCCGCCTGGCTGGCCCTGCAAGCCAACGCCTACTGGGCCAGCCGGCCGAACCCCAACGCCGGCAGCCTGGGCCAGCCCTGGACCATCACGCCCCAGGATGATTTGCTGTACGCCCTCTGCCAGCCGGCCCGCCTGCTCGACCTCATCCGCAACTACGTCGTGTTTGACGGGGGCCAGAAGCTAGTGGCCCGCTACCAGCAATACTACGGCGTGTGCGAAACCCTGCGCCGCGCCCAGGACCAGCGCGGCGGCGTGCTCTGGCACTCGCAGGGGTCGGGCAAGTCGCTAACGATGGTGATGCTGGCCCAGCTGCTGGCCGCGCAGCGCCCCAACGCTAAAATCATCCTCGTGACTGACCGCGTGGAGCTGGACGAGCAGCTCTACGACACCTTTAAGCGCTGCGGGCGGGCGGTGGTGGCCGCCACCACCGGCAACAAGCTGGCCGCCCTGCTGCAAGACCCCTACTCGACCGACCTCGTGGCCACGCTCATTCACAAGTTCAACGCGGCCGTGAAGATTTTGCAGCGCGACGACACCCCCGTGACCCGCCCCGACGTGTTTGTGCTGGTGGATGAAGGGCACCGCACCCAGTATGGCCGCCTGAGCGCCCAGATGAAGCAGGCCCTGCCCGAGGCCACTTTCATCGCCTTCACCGGCACGCCCCTCACCAAGCGCGAAAAGAACACGGCCCACGAGTTTGGGGGCATCATCCACACCTACACCATCACCGATGCCGAGCGCGACAAAACCGTGCTGCCCATCATCTACGAGGGCCGGATGCCCGATTTCAGCACCAACGACGGCCCGCTGAACGTCTTTTTTAACCGCATCGTGGCTCACCTGCCCGCCGACGAGCAGTTTCGCCTGCGGGAGAAGTACAGCAGCCAGGCCCGGCTGAGCCACACCGCCCAGGTTATTTTCGCCAAAGCCTTCGACATTTCGTTGCACTTCAAGGGCAGCTGGCAGGGCAGGGGCTTCAAGGGCCAGCTGGCCGCGCCCGGCAAGCTGGCCGCCATCCGCTTCCAGAAGGCCCTGGATGAAATTGGCCTGGTGTCGTCGGCCGTGCTGATTTCCAAGCCCGACGACCGCGAGGGCAACGACGACGTGCACGACCCCAGCACCGACGAAGTGCTGACCTTCTGGCGGCGCATGATGGACACCTACGGCACCGAGGCCCGTTACGAAAAAACGTTGAAAGACGGCTTCCGCGCCCCCTACGGCGCGCCCGATATCATCATCACCGTCGATAAGCTGCTCACCGGCTTCGACAACCCCCACAACGTAGTGCTCTACCTCTGCCGCCGCCTCAAAGAGCACACCCTGTTTCAGGCCGTGGCCCGCGTGAATCGCTGTGCCCCCGGCAAGCACTTCGGCTATGTGCTCGACTACGAAGGCGTGACGGAGGAGCTGCGCGCCGCCCTGCACCAGTACGGCAGCCCCGATTTCGACGTGTACGACCTCGGCGACCTTAGCGAGGGCATCCGCCTGGCCGCCCTGGCCGCCGAAGTGGCCCAGCTGCCCCAGCTCCACGCCAACCTGGTCGAGCTGTTTCAGGCAGTAGCTACCCGCCACGATCTGGCCGCCTACACCTCGCACCTGGCCGACGAGGCCCGCCGCCCCATCTTTTTTGAGCGCCTGCGGGCTTTCCAGCGGGTGCTGCACCGGGCGCTGTCCTCGGCCCACTACCTGGCCAACACCCCCGAAGCCGAAGTGGACGGCTACCTGCGCGACCTGGCCTTTTATGCCAACCTGCGCACGATGGTGCTCCAGCGCTACAACGTGGACCCCGACCTGAGCCGCCTCGAACCCCAGATTCAGAAGCTGCTCGACACCCACGTATCGGCCGCCAAGATGCTGCCCGTGGTGCCGCCCATCAATATTTTCAGCCCCGAGTTTGCCAGCCAGGTAGCCGAGCGCACGGCCCCCTACGGCGAGTCAGCGGAAGGGGAGGAGGGCGTGGCCTTCGAGATTGCCACCCAGCTCGTCAAAACCCTCACTGAGCAGCTGGACGAGAACCCCGCCAAGTACCAGGAGTTTATCGACCGCATCAAGGAGGCCATCCGCCGCTACCAACAGGAGCGCCGCGATGCCGCCGAGCTGCTAAGGAGCGTGGTGGCCGTGCGCGAGGAATTTCAGACCGGGGCCGGCAGCACCCGCCCGGTGGCGCTGCACGGCCGCCAGGTGGCCGCCGCCGTGTTCGACCTGCTGGAAAAGTCGCTGGCCAACATCGCCCCCGAAGCCGTGGCCCAGTGGGCGTTGGCCGTGGAAGCCACCATTTACGCCAGTGTGCACGACCCCGACGGCACCCGCCTGGTGGACTGGCACAAGCCCGGCAGCAAGGTGCTGCGCAAGCTGCGCCACGAGCTGGGCGAGCAGCTCTGGAACTTGCGCGCCCACGACCCCACCCTGGACGAAGCCACCCTCGATGACTTCGAGCGCCAGCTCGAAAGCGTGGCCATCGCCCACTACCAAGCTCCCTGACCATGCCCGCCCCCGCCCCCGAGCAGGGCCAGATTCAGTTTGGCTCGGCCCGCATTGCCTACACCGTGGAGCGCCGCAACCGCCGCACCCTGGCCCTGCACGTGCAGCCCGACGGCCGCCTGACCGTGGCTGCCCCGCTGGCTACGTCGGCCGCCGCCATTGCCGCCGTCGTCAGCAAGCGTGCCCCCTGGGTGCTTACCCAGCAGGAGCGGGCCAGCAGCATCCCCGCGCCCGCCGCGCCGGCGCACTACCGGAGTGGCGAGTCGCTCTACTACCTGGGCCGTCAGCACCGGCTGCGGGTGCTGCCCGGCACCCCCGGCACCGTGGTGCTGGAGCCCACGCGCCTGCTCGTTACTACCCGCGACCCGCGCCACGGCCCCGCCGTGGGCCGCCTCGTGGAGCGCTGGTTTCGCCAGCAGGCCCAGCAGGTGCTGGCCGAGGTGTTCGGGCGCATCCTCGCGCAGCTGCCGCCGCTGCTGTTTCCGGCGGCTGCGCACCCCACCCTGCGCCTGTTGCAGATGCCCCGCCGCTGGGGCAGCTTCGTGGCCCGCACCAACACTATCCTGCTGCACCCGGCCCTGGTCAAAACGCCCCGCGCCTGCATCGAATACATCATCTTCCACGAGCTGGCCCACCTGCGTCACCCCCACCACGACCGCGCCTTTTACGATTTGCAAACCCGGCTATTACCGGACTGGCAGCACTGGGAAGCGCGGTTGCAGGAGCTGGAGCCGCTGCTGCTGACGGTAGCGGTGGCCGGTGGGGGAGGGGAGTAGTTTGTTTTTACTATGTAATGTAAATTCTAAAAATGGCAAATACTAAGCACAAGCGTAGAGTTCTATTTTTCAAGTTTGCTGAACATCTTAATCTTTTGAAAGCAAACGGCTTCCTCAAAGGAACAACGTTGAAATATCCGTACACCTACATTTGCCCAATTTGCTTGGGGCAGTTTTCGGAACAAGACTTAGACCCTGGCTCACCCAATATGCTCACCATCGAACACGCGCCGCCGGAAGCATCGGGAGGGCATGGGGTGGCATTGACTTGCAAGCGCTGCAATAGCATAGCTGGCCACGAGATAGACTTTCACTTAACGGAACGCCTACGCGAAGCAGATAGTAGAAAATTTCTGCCCAACACCAATATGCAAGTTAGAGCTACTAATCGGGGCTTGACTGTGCAGGCCACAATAAACATAGGAGCAGATGGCACTGTGAAAATGACTCATAGTGCTAAGAACAACCATTTTGTAAAGGTGGAAGAGTTTGCCGAAGCTGTCAATCCTACTGATAATGCGGAAGTCAATATCGAGTTCGGTAAAATTCGCACTGAATTTCATCGCTTTGAAATTGGCCTGCTTAAAACAGCTTACATTCTGGCCTTTGCAAAATTTGGCTACTCATTTCTCCTCGATGGTGTGTACAATGTTGTTAGAGAGCAGCTTTTGAGCCCGGCCGAAGCTATCTATCCCCAAGGGTTTTGGACAAAAGACCTACCGATATTTCCTAAATACGAAGGGATTCATCTCTGCACTACGCCAATTGTGGAAGGCTTATTCGGAATATTTCAGATAACTACTTCAGCTAAGGCACATTATTTCGGCGTGTATCTTCCGATGCCTATGGTAATGCCTAGTATCGCTATCGAACGGCTGCGAATAATGGGAGCAGGTAGCGAACTGAGCTTTGACCAAACTAACTGTGAAATTGATTATTTATCTGATTTAGATAAAATTAATGACTTGACTAATTGGTTTTTGAAAGTAAGATTCTCAAAAATAAATTTAAATGATAAACGTAATATCCCCACGGCGATAAATTATCTACGGTACCCTCAACAAAAGTGGGACTACAAATTACCTTATAAATAAGCTTTATAATAATTACGTCGTGCTCCACGCCCTACTCGCCAACGCCTCCGACCTCGACCACTGGGCCAGCCTGCTCGAAGGGAAATCCACCTTTCCCGAACTGCTGCGCCGCCTTATCCGCGCCACTACGCCCACGCTCACCAGCCTCAGCTTTCCATCGGCCGAGGGCGTGCAGCTCGAAGGCTGGGACGGCCTCACTACGGCCAACGCGGCTACCCCCTACGTGCCGGCCAGCCCCACTGGCTGGGAGCTGGGCACCAACAAGGACCAAAAAGGCAAAGCCGATGACGACTACGCCACCCGCACTGCTAATCCGTTAGAGCTGGTACCGGCCGACTCCGCCTTTGTCTTTTGCACCCCGCGCCGCTGGGGCCAGCGCAAGAAGTGGACTACCGCCCGCCTCAAAGAAGGGCACTGGCGCGACGTGCGGGCCTACGATGCCGATGACCTCATTACTTGGCTCACAGAGGCTCCCGCCACGCATATCTGGCTTTCCCGGCTCTTACACAAGCAGCCCGATGGCGTGCAGGACCTAGAAAACTGGTGGTTAGATTGGGCCAATCAAACGGCCCCCGTCATGCAGCCCGACTGGCTGGTGGCCGGCCGCACTGCGGCCCAAACCCGACTAGCCAACTGGCTCGCAGATAACGACGCTGCCCCCAAGCCGTATTCCGTGTTTGCCAGCACTGCCGACGAAGCCCGCGCCTTCATCGCGGCCTGCATTATGAAGCTGTCGGATGAGCAGCGGCAGTATTGGCTGGCCCGCACGGTGGTGGTTACCAGTGAGCTTTTTTGGCACCAGCTCGTTCAGAGTCAGCAGCAGCTATTGCTCATTCCCCGATTCAGTTCTGACCAGTTCGGCCAACTCTGCGCCGCCGCTACCCGGCAGGGGCACCGCGTGGCGGTGCCCCGCCCCAGCACCGAGGCCAAAACTACCGACGAAGTAGTGCCACCGCTGGGCCGTGAGGCGCTTCAAGAAGCGTTGCAAAGCGCGGGGATTGATAAGCTCGACGCGGCCGAAAAAGCCAGCCTGGCCCGCCGTAGCTTCACGGCTTTCCACCGCACGCTACTCACCGATAAATCCTTGCAGCCCCCGTGGTGGCAGGAGCCAGCCAGTACCCTCCAGCTGCTGCCGTTGGCGCTGCTGGGCCGCTGGGTTGATAGTGAAGCCGGTGACCAGGCAGTGGTTGCCAGCCTCACGGGCCGGCCCTACGCCGAAGTGCAACAGCAGCTTGCCGAGTGGGCCGCTCGGCCCAACGCGCCCGTCCGAAAAATTGCTGACGAATGGTTCATCATCGACCCCGCCGACGTGTGGGAGCAAACGGCCCGGTTTCTCTCCCCGGCGCTTTATCAAAAGTTTGGGGACGCCATTCAGCAGGTGTTGGCGCAACCGCTGGTTCGTTTCTCGCTGCCGCCCCATGAGCGGCGGTTCGCGGGCCTGCGCTCCGCGCGCGATGCCTACTCGCGCACGCTCCGCGAAGGGATGGTAGCTACTCTCGCCCTCGTCAGCAGTAGCCTCGGGATAGAAGCCGGCAACCAGCCAGCGCTGGTGGCCTGGGTGAATGAACAGCTGCGGCAGTTGCTTGACCAGGCGTTCGCCGAGCCTTCGGGGGCGCTGCTGGCCTCGCTCAACCACCACCTGCCCTTACTGGCCGAGGCCGCCCCCGCCATTTTTCTGGCCAGCTTGCTCCGCGAGCTGAAACGCCCAGCCTCGGTATTGCCCATCATCTTTCAGGAAGAGCCGGGAATTCTGCACAACGTCTCGCACCATACGGGGCTGCTCTGGGCTTTGGAGAGCTTAGTGTGGGCTCCGCAATACCTCTCGGATGCGGCGGCCGTCCTGGCCGGACTGGCCCGCCTGGACCCCGGCGGCCAGCTTTCCAACCGGCCCGCCAATTCCCTGCGCCAAATATTTCTGGGCTGGCATCCGCAAACCAACGCCTCGGTGGCGGAGCGCCTCACAGTGATTGACCGGCTCCGCCACGAGGAGCCAGCCGTGGCCTGGAGCTTGCTACTACGGCTGCTACCTCAAGGCAGTGAAACGAGCTGGCCTACCCATACTCCCGCTTTTCACTGGCGCGACTGGCAAGTGAATCCTAGCCCCGAAGTCAGCTGCGACGACTATTTTGAGTTTATAGAGGGCATTGCCCAGCGCCTATTGGACGAGGCGGGCACTGACGCCGACCGCTGGGCATCGGTAATTTCCGAGCTGCCGGAGCTGCTCGGCAAGCTGCACCCCGACCTTCGTCGGCGTATTCTCGCGCAAATTGAGACTCTGGGGGCATTGGCGCTTCCGGCCGAACAGCAAGCCAACCTGCTCGGTGAGCTGCGCAAATTTCTCCATCATCACCGCTCGCATCCTGATACTGACTGGGCTTGGTCGGAAGCCCGGTTAGCTCCCTTGCAGCAGCTCTACGACCAGCTACTGCCAACGGATTTACTTCAGCGTAACGCCTGGGTTTTCGACCAGTCGCCCCAATTACCCCAGGGTGTCGTGTACCGCGGCAGTGCTCATCTTGTGCCGATTATTCGGGAGGCACAGGCCAACGCGCTTGCTGAGCTGCGAGCGGCCCATGACCTGAATTTCCTGCCCGACTTCTTACCGCTAGTCCCGCAACCCTATTTCGTGGGCGATGCCATCGGGCGTAGTCCGCAAATCAGCGAGGCGGAAAAAACGGGCTTGTTGCAGCGGTACCTGGTTAGCCATGATGAGCGCGAAAGTCGTTTTGCCCTGGGCCTGGCCAGTAGCTACGCCTGGCAACTGGGTGCCGAGGCAGCCGGTAACTTTATTCGGCAGCAGGTCGGCTATTGGACTCCCGCTCAAGTAGCCAGCTGGCTCCAGGTAATGTCCTCTACTCCGGCTACTTGGCAACTGGCCCAGGAAGCCGGGGCAGAAATAGAAGAGCAGTACTGGTTGGTCGCCTCAGATTACGTCGAGAATAAGGAGGATAGCGCCACTGCGGCCCGGCATCTTTTGCGGCATGGCCGCCCGCTTGCTGCGGCTCACATCCTGTCTCACCTTCACGGCGACCAGCCAGTCCCTAACGAGCTAGTGCTCGAAACACTAGAGTTTATCGCTAAGCATGGGCACGGAGCCGACGAAGGGAAACATCTGCGTGGCTACGAGTTGAGCGAGTTGCTGGATGAATTAGTCAATACGCCTGCCCAAAACCGTAACCGAGCCATCACAATGGCATTCATCTTCAGTCAGCAGGCTTCTTCCCAGCGGCTACCAACCGTTCTCGACCAGGCGTTGCGAGAAGACCCCGGCTTCTTCGTAGAGGTGCTGGGCTACCTCTACAAACCCGAGGCCGATGCGACTACCGAGTCAGCCACGGCAGGCGATGAGATTTTACCCGAAAGTGAGCAGGAAAACCCGATGCCGGACGATACCCGCATCCACTTTGCTACGCTCGCTTTTCATATCCTCCACGATTGGAAAGCCATCCCCGGTAGTCAGCCCGATGGCATCTTCAACGGCGACAATTTGAAGCAATGGGCGGCAGAGGCAAAAAGTATAGCAGCCGCTAAAAAGCTATCTCGCCATTTCAGCTCCCAGCTTGGCAAAATTTTAAGCCACGCCCCCGCTGGCCCGGACGGGACGTGGCCCCATCCGGCGGTTTGTGAAATGCTGCAAGTGGAGCGCGATAACCAAGAGTTGCGCGATAACTTTCGGACTGGCTGCTACAACCGGCACGGCCGAACGCACGCCGTTACCGGCGGCTTACGCGAGCAGGCCATTGCCGACGAGTATGCTACCTGGGCCAGTCACTATCAGATAGATTACCCAGCTGCTGCCAGCCTACTCCGCGAACTGTTGGACACCTTCCAGCGCATGGCCGAAGACGAGCGCTTGCGCGCCGCCCGGGAAGACCAATTCGGCTCGTAAGTTCTCAAAGTAGGAGAGAGTAAGCGCTCTCCCTGAATTCACTTTTTAAAAGGAGGTTGTTTCTTCCTCGCTCGAATGTCGCCTACCTCCCACGAAAGCCAGCACACCGAATGGAAGGAGTCGTGGCGCGACGAGTATATCAAATGGCTCTGCGGTTTTGCCAACGCCCAGGGCGGCACGCTCACCATCGGCAAAAATGACCAGGGCCAGGTGGTGGGCATTGCTAACGGTCGCCAGCTGCTGGAAGAAATTCCCAATAAGGTCCGCGACCTGCTCGGCATTCTCGTGGATGTACATAGCCTGAGCGAAGGCGAACTGACGTATCTGGAAATCGTGGTGGAGGCCTACCCGTACCCCATCAGCTACAAAGGCCAGTACCACTACCGCAGCGGGAGCACCAAGCAGGAGCTAAAGGGTGCGGCGCTCGACAAGTTTCTCCTGCGCAAGCAAGGCAAACACTGGGACGGCGTACCCGTGCCCGGTGCCGACGTGGCCAGCCTGAGCGCGTCGGCGCTGGAGCTGTTCCGCCAGCGCGCCCGGCGCAGTGGCCGCGTTGATGCCGATGTGCTGCTCGACGCGGACGAAACCTTACTGGAAAACCTACACTTGGCGGAAGGCTCCTACCTGAAGCGAGCCGCGGTGCTACTGTTTCACCCTACCCCTGAACGATTCGTGACCGGGGCCTACCTGAAAATCGGTCGCTTTGCCACCGATGACGACCTGCGTTACCAGGATGAGGTGCACGGCCCCTTGCTCGACCAGATTGAAAAAGGTCTGGACCTGCTGCTGACCAAGTACCTGGCTGCTGGCATCACTTATGAAGGAGCCCACCGGACCGAGGAAATTATGTTCCCGAAGGCGGCTCTGCGCGAGGCCCTACTGAATGCGTTGGCCCACAAAGATTACAGCAGCGGCTCACCGGTGCAGATAAGCGTGTACGACGAACGGGTAATCTTCTGGAACGACGGCTACCTACCTGACCACTGGACGGTGGACACGCTGACCAAGAAGCACCCGTCGCGGCCCTTCAACCCAGACTTAGCCAATACCCTGTTCCGCGCTGGTTACATTGAGTCCTGGGGCCGAGGTACGCTCAAGATGATAAATGAGTGCCGCATCCACAACCTACCGGCCCCGCGCTACGCATTTGAGGCCGGCGGTTTTCAGGTGGAATTCGTGCGCTATACAGTTGATTACCTGCAAAGCCAGGGGTTGCGAGCGGAACTAGCGGCTATACTCCTGAATGTGCAGCAACACGGTGTGACGAACAATTCCATCGTGCAGCAGCAGTTGGGTGTCAGCAAGCCCACTGCCACCCGTTACCTAGGTGAGCTGGAAAAGAGGGGCTATCTGGTTAAAACCGGGACCCGTGGGGCAGGCACTGAATATCATTTAATTGGCTCAGTATAGGCTCATGAGCAGAGAGTTTAACACTGAGTAAAGAAGTAAAAACTACTGCTCTGCTCTCCTATGAGGGTTTCTGAGCGCCAGCGGCTGGTTTCGGATTGGCTCACGCCTAACTCACCATCCGTGAGGATAAAGTAGATTGTGGGCGATAAGGAAAGCTAGGTAACTATGTTGAGAAATCAGCCACTTTTGTCTGAAAAATACCGGGCAGTTGCGACAATGGTAATATGAACTGTCTATGCCCCGAAGGTACTCGGGCGTTTTTAGTAGAGCGCCGATTACGATATCTTGACACCCAGTATGACGGTAGGGGACTTCTGTTGTAGCGCTACCTGACGCTTTAGTAAGCGTTGCACCGCTATGACAAAGAGTGGCTTCCCTATGCACGTGCGATAGCTTTTGGCATCCATCCTCCTCGCAATCTATTGCAAGGCATAT
The DNA here is from genome assembly GCA_001596155.1 of Hymenobacter psoromatis. NCBI lineage: Bacteria > Pseudomonadati > Bacteroidota > Cytophagia > Cytophagales > Hymenobacteraceae > Hymenobacter > Hymenobacter psoromatis. Next base: position 5,229,347 of record CP014771.1, read on the forward strand.
ACCTATGTCAGGAGCAGCCCTCCAAGTCGCGCCCCTCTAATGGTCTTGCCGGTTTGTTCGCATATTCTACTGCTGAATGTGCCGAGTGTTTTCTGTGGCTACCAATGCAAGGGTGGCCGGTGTGCTTCTTCCAACGAGTAGCAGTAGTATCTGCTTGGTCAAGCCTGATGCGGACTAGCTGATATTGCTCATAGAGGCTGAGGATTCCTATGCTGAATGCCTTCGCCCTCCTTCACTTACGAGAATTTGCCGCGCTACAGGTCAGACGTGTATTTCGCGTAGGTCAGCGGGGATATTCGAGAGCCAATTTACTCTCTTGGTATGGAGTGCACATCACCTGTAATCCAGGCATAAGTAATAAAAGTCAATCTTTTTTTATCCTGTTTTGACTTGTTAAAAATTTTGTATGTTCCTCTTTTAGTGCTAGATACTAAAGTGGAATAAGAGAAAAGCATTTGCCAGTATCTACCGGTAGATACCGGTTTTTGGAGAAGCATGGCTAGAACGCTGAACTATGTACTGCGAACGCCAATCGCGGTGGGAGAGTCCCCCGGATTTTTAGCGGGCGCACCAAATTTTATGGAACAGCCTAAGTTTTTTTATACTCCTCCAATGCGGTGGGCAGAAGTATTAACTGCACTCTTTGACGAAATTGCTCATCAGTCTCGTCAAGTAGCACGTGAAGAATACGAAGTGCTAATAGCTGAAAAAGCTGCTGCTGTGGAAGAGGCCAACCTACATGATGATATATTGACGGTTGCCGATGTTGCTAAGCTGCTGAATATAAGTCAGCAAACTGTTTATCAATGGGTAAAAGAGGGTAAGCTACAAGCATTCCGACTTGGACGTGCTGTGCGTTTCAAGCGCGGACAGGTGCTGGCAGCATTACAAACCCAAATTCGCACGGATGGTCGCCGCAAATATGCGCGTCGTGTTAATAAAAAAGCTTGTTAGCCGATGAAAACGACTAACAAGCCCGAAAATTTTGTCGCGTCTGGGGAGATTGCTGACAAAGATAGCTCTTCAATGCCGTTTCTTGGCCAAGAAATAGCACCTGTTTATTCAGTATCTGGTACTGAGTTATTTAGCTACTTTAACGCTGGCATTCAAGGTAATCCAGCCCCTCACGCTGCAATTACTGTAGCGCAACTTTATTCTATCATCACTGACCCACCACTTGACTTGCAGCGGTTAAGTGACGCTGCGCGGATTGAATTCTCGAACAATGGCAACAGTGATTTCTATAAGAAATTAAAGCGTCAGCTTCATCATGTAGCACCAGCTGGTACGTTTGCTCCCCACCGCGATGGCAAACATTTATCAGCACGTTCGAAGTGGCTAGTGCTTGATTTTGACCATCTCCCCGACCTAACTGTCGCTCGCGATACCTTGCTGACTGACGAACTGCTAAAGTGCGAAATTGGAATCCTATTCACAAGCCCAAGTGGTGCTGGGCTTAAAATTTTAGTTGCAGCAGACTTGAATAGTAGTCACCTCGATAATTTCGAGGCGTATGCGGATTATTTGACCGAGCATTACGCTTCAATTGGTTTAGTGCCAGACAGAAGTGGTAAAGATATAGCTCGCGCTTGCTTTGTGCCTCATGCGCCCGAAGCTTGGTTGAATCCAATCTATTCCTAGTCTACTAGTAGCGCATGGATATTACTAAGCTGCGGGCTGCAACAGATGCCACCCGCGCCGCTAGAATAGTGGCCCGACCTCAACCCAACATTTTTCAAAATGCAACTAGAATACCTCGACCCGTACTCAGCGAGCCAATAGTTCCGGCTGACGCACTAAACTGGTGCTTGGCTTATTTCAACCTGGGTGCTTGCCCTCCCGATGGCCGCAATACTTGGTTAGCAACCTTTGCTAAGTTTTGCAACGAGCGAGGTGTGCCAGAAGCAGAATTACTAGCTTGGTCAGAGAACCACGACGCATTACGAGGACATGGAGAAAAAAGAATTCAAGCAACGGTAAAAGGTATTTATTGCCACGATGCCGAGACTCATAATAGCAAGCCCTATACGCCTTTAATTAATCGGAAGCAATACCGTCCTCCTACGCCTGATACAGTCAATGGTTTTCTTCAACAGCCCATAACGCGCATTCGTACTGCTGAGCAATGTCTACTAGATGCGAAAAATTCTCCGCCGTTAATGCAGTTATTTGGTTGCTTATGGCAGACACCAGGCATAGCTATTCTTGCTGGTGACACTGGGGTTGGCAAAAGTGTACTGGCAGTACATATTGCTAATCTTATAGCTTCTGACCGAACAGAGTTTTTGGGTTTTAGATGCGAGGAAAGAAGGAGATTGCTTTACTATGATTTTGAATTGACTGACCGGCAATTTGAAAAACGATTTGCAAATCTCTCTTTCTGCGATGATTTTCTGCGAGTCGATACTAATCCTAACGCAGAAGATGTAGCTACTTTCACATTCGAACATATTAGTGCCGACCTTGAACGCACAGGTGCTCAAGTAATTGTTCTTGATATAGCGGATTCGCAAACAGTTAAGCCACTATCAGTTACTTGTCGTATTAGCGTTTATGAACCCGTACTCGCTTGATTTACGTACCCGGGTGGCGGCGGCCTGCCAGGAGCCGGGGGCCAAAAAAGCCGCCGTTGCCCGGCGCTTCGATGTGAGCCGCTCCTTTGTCAAAAGCCTGGTTCGCCAGCAGCAACAAACCGGCTCACTGGCCCCCAAACCGGCCAGTGGCGGCCGGGCCCGCTACCTCGATGCCGCCGCCCAAGCCTGGCTCGTGGCCTACGTGGCGCAACACCCCGATGCTACGCTGGCCGAGCTAAACCAGGCCTGGCAGGCCAGCGGGGGCCGCCCCGTGGGCCAAACCTGCCTCTGGCAAGTGCTGGACGAACACGAGCTGCGGCGAAAAAAAAAGCCCCCACGCGGCTGAACGCGACACCGAGCGCGTACGCCAGGCCCGTCAGGACCATGTCGAACAGGTCTGCACCCGCCCCGATGTTGCCCGGTTCCATTTTCTGGATGAGACGGGCTTGCGGCTGGATTACGCCCGCACCCACGGCCGGGCGGTGGGTGGGCAACGCGTCCGGGGGGCCGTGCCGCTGCGTCGGGGCCGCTCCTACACCCTTATTGGTACGCTGTCCGTGCGCGGGCTTGGAGCCCTGCAATTGCTCCATCAGCCCCTCAACAAGCACAGTTTCGCCCTCTACGTAGGCCGGTGCCTGGCCCCCACCCTGCGCCGGGGCGATGTGCTAGTGCTCGACAACCTGCCCGTGCACCACCTCGCGGGCCTGCGCGAGTGGCTGGCCAAGCGGGGCGTGGACGTGGTCTTTCTGCCCCCGTACTCCCCCGATTTTTCCCCCATCGAGCAGGCCTGGAGCAAGCTCAAAACCAAGCTGCGCACCTGCGCCGCCCGTTCCTACGAGGCCCTAAAAGAAGCCGTACGTGAGGCCATCGACTGGATTAGTAGTCAGGACGCCCAAAACTGGTTTGACCATTGTGGCTACCACACCAAACCTGCCCAAAAAGCGGTTTAAGCGTTTGCGAATTCGCTATAACATTACTGCTTTAGCATTAAAAACTACCGCCGATGCTGATACAAGCATTGGTATTATGCGCGGGTTGAAGCGATTGCAAATAGAAAAAGGAATTTCTAGTTTAGTATTAGCTCATACCCCTAAGTTGGCATCTGGTGTTGCTCTTTCTCTAAATCATCTAGCTGGCAGTAAAAACCTATCAAACTTTGCTGATAGTGTATTTTTCATTGGCCGGTCAGTGCAAAACTCTACTACACGATACTTAAAACAAGTTAAGAATCGCACAGATGAAGAGTTATATGGGATAGTAGTTTGTGAATTGAATACAAACGCCGGATATTTGGGATTCGAAATGGTAGGATTAGATGCGGAAGTTAATCATTTAGCTACATTAAATGAAGAAGTAGAGACATGTTCTCGAAAAGCTCCACTTGCTAATATTGTAGAAAAATTGCCTTCATTGCTGATTACCCAACAGTCAGCCAATCAACTCGAAAATCAATTAGCTAAACAATTTTCAACTGATGTCCGCACAATTCGCAAACGTTTGGCAATACTAACTGCGCCAGGCGCTGACTATCTGTTGGATGAAGCTGGCGGTTTGTGCGTGCTAGTCAAACAACAAGCTGGACGAGAAGTATTTTTCTCGCTCCGGCCAGTAGAAACCCCTTGACGTTGGAAGCCGGAAATTTCCAACGATGTATTTCCAGCGTGGGATAACATCGGAAGCTGGAAACTGGAAGAACGACTAGGAATAGGTTAATCTGGTTTCCAGCTTCCAGTATTGCTTCTCGGGCAACATATGTCAACGAGGCGGGGAGATAAGTTCTTGAATAATGGGTATCCAGCTAGCGCTAGCAGTGAAATTATTGCTGCTATTAAAAGTATTTGATAATAATTTCAACGTTTTTTAACTTATGAGCACCATTATAGCGTTTACTAATCAAAAGGGTGGCGTAGGAAAAACTACGTCTACTGCCAATATTGGGGCAGGCCTATCTCATATTGGTCAGCGTGTTGTCCTGGTAGACCTTGACCCACAGGCGAATTTAACCAAAGGTCTAGGCGTAGTAGCGGCCGAAAAGAATGTGTACGGAGCCCTATTAGGCGAATACGAGTTAGAAGTCTACCCGCTCTTGAAGAACTTAGCACTGGTAGCCGGCTCACCAGCTCTATCAGGGTTCGACAAGGCCAAGGGGGACGAAGTAGACCGGGAGTTTTTACTCAAAGAATTACTCGAACCGTTGAGAGAGCAATGCGACTACATCTTACTGGATTGCCCCCCCGGTCTTGGACTGATTACACTCAATGCCTACGCCTGTGCCCAGGTCCTGTACGTCCCCTTAGAAGCGCAGATGTACGGAGTCGATGGTCTGGAAAAAGTCCTAGATTTGGTCAGACGAATACAGCGACGAGTAAACCCAGAATTGGTAATGGGTGGCTTCTTCTTCACCCGTTATAATAAGCATAAAATCCTGCATCGGGAAACGACTGAAACATTGCGAAACCAATATGCCGATTTACTCTTAAAAAGCGTCATTCGGGAAAGTATCGCATTGGGAGAAGCTCCACATTTCGGAAAGGACATCTTTAGCTATGCACCTAATAGTGCTGGTTCGGCCGACTACCAAGCGTTGGTAGCAGAGATTATTAACCGCTAACTCGGGCCTTTTTATCACTATCACTCATGGCTAAGACTTTTAAAAATTCACCGCTTCCTGCTTTAGTTGCCCATGCTAAGCGGGCTTCGGAACGGGACTTCTTTGACCTGACTGACGACGCCGAGCCAGCTAAAACGTCGGCGGTAATTCCCGCTGTTGACCCTAATTTCAATAACATTGATAATACGGTAGTATCAGGTAATACTAGTAACTCTGGTGTTATGCATAACACTGGTATCAAGCGGGAAGGTATGCAGACTATAAAAAGAGATGATACGAGTAACGCAGATAACATCGGTAGTACTAGTAACAGTAGTAAACCTGGTAATACTACTGAGAGAAATTTGGGTAAGGTAGAAGCATCAATCCTAATTGGAGACGTTCGTCAAACCTTTGTGTTGAGTCGATATCATCTGGAACATCTACGAGATTATGTACACGCTCGCCGGTCTGGGGGTAATTATAATTACTCTCAGAAGCAGGCATTACAGGAGGCGTTGAGCCTGCTTTTTGCCAGTACTCCCCCAGTAGAAAGTCGGCCTATCCAAATCAAGGAGTTGGAGCAAGAGCGTCGGGAACGTATTCAACAGGGCAGATTATCGCTACCACCTGGATAACGATGATGGAAGGTGGTATGGGGATAATATAAGCGTCTTTAGGGTGGCTAGAAAGATTTACGAAGAGAACAGGACGGTCTGTTTGTGAAAGCCAGTTTGGCGATACAAAGTGATGGCCTTAACTTGAGTGTGAACGAGGGGTCTGATTGATTTTAGGGGAGGTAGGATGTAACACACTATACAAAGGCTAAAAGACACACTCGCTTTTTGGCAATCTATCTTTCATCTTGAGGTTTTTAGCAACTTGTTTAATCCATTTATTAGGCCTTACAGCCGCTCATAATCACCATATGGCAGACGCTATTATTCGCATCGAAAAGATAAAGACCAGACAAGGTATTGGGCAGCGCCAAGCTCATAATAACCGCAGCAAATACACGCCAAATGCTGATGAAGAGAGACGTCATATGAATCAGGAGTATTTGAATGTCGAGAACCAGCCCATCGTGAAATTGGTAGATGAACGCATGGAAGCGGCCAAATTAGGTAAGCCGCGTGAGGGGGCTGTATTATGCGTGGAGGTGCTAATAACCGCCGGGCCGACGGCGGAAATTTGGCAGCGGGATAAGCAGACGGGGCAGGCGGCGGATATGCGCGGCAGTGAGTGGGAGAAGCAAACTCTGGCTTGGGCCAAGCAGCAGTGGGGCGATAATCTAGTTGCCATGAAGTTGCACCAGGACGAGAAGTCCCCTCACTTTCAGTGTTTCGTGGTACCTAGGGTGGTGGGCTAGCCGGGGAAGTGGGGTTGAATGAGAATAAGGGCGCACGTCTCTCGGCTCGGGACATGTTCTCTCCCGAAACCCTGTCAAAACTGCAAACCGATTTCGCGGAAGCTATGCAGCCCTTTGCGTTGGAGCGAGGTGTCAAAGGCAGCCGAGCAAAACATAAAACGATGCGTCAGATGTACGCTTTGGGGGGAGAAAAGGCAGCGGAATTAGCGCCGCTGGTGAAACCCAATGAGCCGCAACCCTACGTGCTGCCCAAGCCACCGCTAATAGGTCGAGATGAATGGCAGCGGGAGAAACAAGCGGAGATTAATGCAGAAATCGCCCGTCAGGTAAGGCAGGTAAACGAGCGGCTAGGTGTGGTCGGGGCGGTGGCAGTAGCTGCATCAGGGGCCGCCGAACAGTCGGAGCGGTCACGTACTTGGGCGAGCGATTCGCTCCATAAAGCCGATGCGGCGCGAGCTGAGATGACCAAGGAAATTAATCAGGCGCAGGCTGAGCGGGAGCGCCACGCAGTTGAGCGGGAACGCCACACTGCTGAGTTGAATAAGCTGCTTATGCAGGTTGCTCAAGGCAATTTGCCGGCCGACCTCCTAAAAAGGGGGCAGGAGCTAGCTGCGCAACAGTTAGACGACCTACGCCAGGCTTGGCCAGTAGCATCAGTTTTGCGGGTGCAGGCTGACCAAGCGGAGCGCGCTGGAGATTATGGCCTAGTGGCAGAGTTACGCTATGGTAAAATCCCGGAGGCGGAACAGCAGCTGGCGGAATACCGGGTCCAGGCGCAGGCTACCCCAGGGGGACGCGCACTCCTGACCGAATTGGAAGAAAACGACCGGGCTATCCAAGCAATGGAGCAGGCAAAAGCGCGGCAGACAGCCGAAGGCCGTGAGCAGGAGCGCCTAGCTGAGCAAGAGCGCCAAGCCCAGGAACGAGCTGCCGAGCGCGCGCGCTACGTGCAGGAGCAGGCCGCACAAGAACAGCGGGCCGCACAGGAAGAGGAGGCGAGAAAAGCCCAGCAGGAAGCCATTGATAAAGCTGCCGCTGAAAAAGAAGTAGCCAAGCGGTCGCAAGACACCACTGGCTGGTCGCAGGGTACTCAGAATGATTTATGCCGCGTACAAATTTCCGAGCAGCAAATAGAAGACCAGGAAGAAGAATATGATATGTAACCCTATTTAAGGTGTAGGAAAAAGCAACTGTGATGATTGACGTGAATCAAGATACTCCCCTGTGTTTCTCTTGGCGCAGCAGTAGGTAGTGCTGGAGACAGTTTGCCCGGTAAAGTTATATTTTTTTGCAATCAACAGCGTCAACTTAATCTGTCTATTTTGGTCCGGTATTTAGTCTTGGTGGTGCTGACCTATGGAATGGTAATCATGCAGGCCAGCATTATTAGCCGAAGAATAGTGTATACGGGTCACATCCTGAAAGGAGAGCGGCTATCAAGCATATGAAGTGTCACGGGCTTAATGGTAGCCAGTTTTACCAGGAGAATAGTCTACCTCAACAGCTTCGCTTTTTGCGCGTCGTATTCGGCTTTGGTAAGCACCTTTTGGTCATAGAGCTTTTTAAGCTTGAGCAGCTCGTCGGCCGTACTCGGGGGCGGAGCCATGCTGGCCGGCGCGGCGGCCGAGACGGCAGTACTCCGGGTGTGGGCCGTGATGATTTCGCCCGCCGCCTCGGCCGCGTTCAGGTCCACGCAGCCATTGAAGGTGTTGGCCTTGATGACGGCCACGGTCTTGTCGCCGAAGTTGCGAGAGCGTTGCAGCCGAATGTCCTTCACCCGCACCGAGAGATTGCTCATCTGAGAGGTGAAGTTTTGCTGCTTGCTACCGGTAAACATATTTTCCGGCACGAATACGTACTGAAAGTCACCGGTGGGCAGCGTGCCCCGGCCCAGGCGTAAGGTGTCGCCGGTGTGAATCACCGTGCCGGCGGCGGTAGTGAACTCGGGGACGGACTTGCCGATGATCTGGGCCTGGGCCGGGCGGGGTAGGGTGCCGGCCAGCACGCCGCCGAGCAGGAGCAGGGAGATAAAATGCTGCATGAGTTAAGGATAAACAGGGAAGAGTCGGGTCGCGGGACCCGGTTAGGTAAGCTGCCGCCTGGCGGGCTACTGCGGGGGCTGGGTCGGGGGAAATAACTCATCGAGTTGGGCCACGTTGAGCAGGTATTCGCGCAGCTGGGGATTAAAGAGTACTGTCACGCTCGTGCTGGTGTAGTGGCTGCCTTGCGGTTGGGTGCTATCGAGCAGGTGCCGGGGAACGTAAATCTGCTGGGTAGGCATCTCGAAGAAAAAACACACTGAATCCAACTGGTAGAGCGCGGTGCGGGCCTGTTCTTCCTGAGTGCAATCCTCGGAAGCGACGGCCACTTCATCTAGCGGGAACACGTAGGACTCGCGCACCACGTAGCCGTCCGTGCGAATTTGGTGCAGCACCCGCCCCATCAGGGCGTGCACGGGGTCAGTGGGGCGGAACCGACGCAAAAAATGCTTTTTCCAGTGGGCACGCACCTGCTTGAAATCAGCCAGGTCGAAGGCCAATTGCAGCACGAACGGTACGGCGTAGGGAAGACGAGAAGGGGGCATGAGTACCGGGAGTGAAAGGGGTGAAACAGGAGATGGTAGCCGGAGCCGGTCTTAACCCAGACCGCTATGGCTTGTCCAGGGCGTTATCCACCTGCATTTGCGCTTGCCGCTTCGCCAGCTGCACCGTCAGCAGCGGTTTGCTGTACACTTCCAGCCAGCACTGCACGGGAAACGTTAGCTTTTCGGAATACTTTACCAACACCCGCTCCCCTTCCCAGTCTAGGCCGCTCATCTGGTCGTTGCGGTCTTTGCCAGGGCCGAAGAGGAAGCGGGCTTCTTCGCGCATGGCCGTGCGATTGGCCCCGATGCCCGTAGTGACGGCCCGGAACATGGCGAATTTGCCGTCCTGAAACTGGTAGTAGGTCGAGAAATCCTTAGCGTGCTTGCCGAACCAGCCGCGCTCCTGGCCGCTAGGCAGTTGATAGACGCGCACGCCCTGCTCATCCTCTTTCGTGACAAGGATGAGCTTTGGGAAATTACTGAGGGGCTCGCCGAAGCGGTGGCCCTGCATCCCGTCGAGCGAGTCGGCCCGCGTGCCGTAGGAGCGCGGCGCGGCAGCAGTAGGGGCGGCCGGGGTAGCCGTAGTTTCAGAAGGGGCGTGGGAGCAGCTACTCACCAAGGTAATAGCTAACATAGAAGTGGTCAGCGAAATAGCAATAAAGCAAGTATGCATGGTTGGTAAAATAGGAGAGTAGGAGAGAGGATGTGGTAGGAAGCAACGGTGCGGCGGCTCTCGGAAGTGGCCACTCACACGTGGGCATGCTCAGCGTAATAGTTGGGTACTTATCTCTAGCCCCAGGCCAAATACCAACAGGCTCATGATGCCGAGCCAGGCCCAGCGTTGGGCCGCTGAGTCGCAAAGCCGGGCCAGCCAGCCCATCGTAAGTAGCATAAGTAGGTACTTGGTCCAGGCCGGTAAGTCATTAACTGGGAAAATTAGGCTGCTCGCAAGCCCACCGAGCAGTAGGGTTAGTGCTGTATATGCCCCGGTGATTGGAGATTCGAACAGGCGCGCAAACGAGGTGTGCAGGGCTGGTAGGCGGAATCTGGACATCAGTTCAATATGGCTGAGTGGTGGTAAGGTAAAAAGATAAGTGGCATCTACTTGAATAAAGTAGTAAAACGGATTCAGCTCCTCGTTCACAAGGGCAGAGGATAATTGTCTGTGCAAAGCCTCCAAGCGTGAGACATAAATGGCTGAATGGATTAGCTGACTCTGCGAGGGGCTCGCTGACAGCTGCCCTTGTTGCGCGACACATGGTTCGGGTTGTCGGATACTGTTTTCTTGGTCATGTGTTTGTTTAGAGTGCAAATATGGAGCTAATAGCGGGCTTTTCAAAGCGAAATACCTAAAATATTAGCGAGGTACGGCGAGAGCGCACGGGGACCTTTGAGTCCTAAAATTTACCCTTACTCATGGGGCTCTCTACCGCTAGTTCCGCGATCCACCGTGTGTTAGCTGATAATATTCGGCGAATCCGTAAACAGCGGGGCTTCACGCAGGAAATCCTGGCTGAGACAGCGGGAGTCAACCAAACGCACGTGGGCAACATCGAGAATGCCCGCAATAGCCCTAGTGTGGAAATCATCGACCGCTTGGCTTTAGCGCTGGGAGTACCGATTGCTAAGCTCTTCGGGGATGAAGGAAGCCAACCGGTGCCGAGCAACCCAGAGAGCAGTAAGCTCTCACCTCTCGACCGGCTCAATGCCTTACTTCCTTACCTGCGAGAATACCAGCGCTTAGCTAGCGAATTCGGCATTGTAGATATTTTTCAGGATAACGGGGGTAAGCTCCTCCAAACGCTCATTATCACCCAACTCCGCAACTTACCAGGTAGTGCAGATAATGATGCACAGGACGAACAGGGTAATGAGTACGAATTGAAAGCAGTAAACCGAAGTCTAACCGCAGCTTTCTCTACTCATCACCACTTAAGCCCTGATGTCTTAGCCAGATATCGTCAGGTGAATTGGCTTTTCTGTGTGTATGCCGGGATTGAGGTTGTCGAACTTTATCTGGCACGCCCTCAAGTGCTAGAGCCCTATTTCAGTACATGGGAAGCCCATTGGCAACGTGACGGTGAGACTAGCAGACGGGCTCTCAATAATCCTAAAATTCCAATAAAATTCGTCCAAAAAGTTGGCCAGCTGATTTATCAAGAATCCACTGACGGACGAATCACCCTTAGCCCAAGATTAGCGCGCTGGTTCGCAGATGGTTCACATTCCCAATTAGGATGAGATAGTAGAACGGACGTGAGATTAATAACCTATGATAAGCATAAATAATAAGTGATTAACTTTTGTCGATTATGACTAGTATCAATGCTGTAGAGATGCATAAGACATATTCTGATGCCTTCAAAGCATTTAGAATGTTAGAATTAGATGATATTCGTGATGACCTTGATAAGTGGACGAAGAAATATATGTCGACTAGTTGGGAGTCCTTTGGCAGGCATCTGAAGCGTATGGAGAACTATTTAGAAAAAAGTAAATTAGATAGAGATAAGAAAGAGAAAATATTAAAAATTATTGATTCGCAGAGGGTGTACTATAATTCGGGCGTAGAATGGCCGCATCAACGGAATTATATAAATGTGGAAGATAGAAGGGATTTGTCTGACTACCGAACCTATTTGCTGCGAGAGTTTCCATTTCACGAAGAGGTATATACTTGGTCTCATGATAAGGTTAAAGGGCTTTCCTCTAGTCAACAAAATGCTTTGATGTCTATCAAGGAATTTAATTGCAGAATAGAAGTAATAGATATAAAGCTTAAATACCCTAAGCATATTTTGAATTCCTTTTCAAACTATAGTGAAAGACTCCATGCATCAGCGGAGAAAACTCTGCTGCGTGCTAATCCACTAGACAATAAAGAAAATAAGTCGGCTGGCAATAAGGTCTCTGAAGAAGCTATATTATCGCTAGCAAGCTTATGTATTCCAACTGGCAGAGAGACTCAGGAGGAAATAGCTGATTATGCAAAACAATTATGGATTGGATTACCTTCAGGGATACGAAAGAGTCCTAAATCTGTCTCTACTAAAGTAAAATATAGTGCGTCTGCGGTAGCTATTTTCAGACTTATGCAATACCTTGGAAAAATTAGCAAAGAGGTAGGACTTGAGAGTTGGAGAATTATTTTGGAAGAGGAGTGGGGTATTGTTATTACCGAGAGCATATCAAAATATACAATTAACAATAATGACACTAAGCAATTTGTAAAGGCAGTAGTTTCTGCCTTTACGAAAATTAAGAAAGGTAATTATCGGGATTGGATAGGAAGAGAGAATGAGTTGCCCGAAGATTATAAGTAATTTAGGTAGTCCTAAAAGTGTAATGCTGCGTCGATTCTCGGCCGCTATGAAATCAGCCACCGGATAACTGAAACGGCCCCATGCTAAACTACCGCCAATTTAGGCAGCATTACATTTTTAGGACTACCTAAATTATTTCGTTGGTTATAAGCCGGGGTGGTCGAGTGCCAGTGGACACGAAGCTAAGGCAGGTTGTTAAAACGGTAGTGGAATTCGAATTTGAGCCGGGTGCAGTACCATAGGGCGGAGTGCAAGCGTTGGGTGTTGTAGTAGTGGTCGAGGTATTCCGCTAATTCCAGCCGGGCTTCTTGCAGGTCAGCAAAGCAGGCCCCACGGGGCAGTAGCTCTGTTTTGAGTATGCTCCAGCCACTCTCGGCCAGGGCGTTATCATACGGATTACCAGGCCCGCTCAGGCTGGCAATGGCCTGGGTCCGGTCAAGTAGGGTGGTGAAGGCCTCACTGGTGTACTGGCTGCCGCGGTCGGTATGCACGAGCAAGCCAGGCGGGGGCTGGCAGATAGCCACGGCCCGGTAAAAAGCGGTCAGAATCAACTTCGTATGCAGCGATTCACTCACATGCCAGCCGACGACGCACCGGGAGAAGGCATCGCGCCAGCAGGCCAGATACGCCCACTGGCCTGTGGCCAGGGCGAGGTAGGTGATGTCGCCGACCCAAATTTGGTTGGGGGCCGTGGCCGCCGGCCTAGTGGCGGGCTTATTGGCGGCGGCGATAGCCTGCTGGTCGACCTGGGTAGTGCGCGGCGGCCGGGTGCCGACTCGGGTGCAGAGGGCGCGTAAGCTACTGCTGCTGAGCCAGCCACGCAACCGCTGCCGACCCACTGCATACCCTTCCCGCCGCAACTGGGCCCGTAAGCGGCGCTGGCCGTAGCGGCCGGCATGCGTGGTGAACACGCGCTGGGTCGCTACTTGCCAGGCGGCAGGTGCGGGCTCGCTCGCCGGGGTGGGCGTGCGTTTCCGCCAAGCATAATATCCGCTGGGGCTGACGCCCAGCACCTGAGACTGCTGCCGCGCGGGCCAACAGTCGGCGTGTAAGGCAATGAACGTGGAGCGTTTCATCGGCCCATCTTTTGTGAAAATGCGCATCAAGCATTTGGACGATGGTCAGCGCTTTTTTAAATATCGCGCTCCATCTCCGCTCGGGCCAACTGGGCCCGCAACTGCTTGTTCTCCTGCTCCAGCGCCTCGCTACCTGCGGGGCGAATAGCTTGGGCCCCGGGCGGCACGCACCCAGCGCCCGAGTAGCGCCTCGCTTATGCCCAGCGCCTGCGCCACACGCGTGGCCGCTTGGCCATCCTGAGAGTGACGCGGCGGACCGCCTCAACCCGAAAGGCCGCATCATAATTGTTTTTAGGCCGTTTGCCGGCTGGTTTTGCTGCTTCCATGACAAGGAAAAGTTACTTTCGTCGTGTCCATTTCTACCCGACCACCTCAGCCAAAGCCAGCTACCGCATTGCGGAGGCCGCGCTGGCCCAAGCCGTCGACGCGACCTTGTAACTCCCCAACCTTTACCCAGCGGCAGTCTAAGACCTTAAGGCGAGCGGCTAAGATTTGAAAAAAGTTGACTTGTACCCTATGTTGTACCCCAAACAATAAAAAAGCCGCCCTACGTGCTGTAGAGCGGCTTTTTAGTAGTCCGTAGGGGAATCGAACCCCTGTTGGTAGAATGAAAATCTACTGTCCTAACCCCTAGACGAACGGACCGTTTTTCGTTTTGGTGGTGCAAAGATACGGCGACGGCCTTTCAAACCAAATTAAGGGCCGAAAAAAATGCGCTGGCAGCAATAAGGACGTTGATTTTCAGGTGAAAAAAATCGAAGACCCTACCAAATGAGGTCAGTAACCGTAAGAATGCTGGTCTGCTGGTAGCGGGATAACGGTAAAGCCGTCAATGCCCGTACCTTCGCAGCGCGTTATCACCTGGGCTGCCATAGTGGCCCGCTACTCTTTCTATTTTTTCCAATATCATGGCAAAAATCAAAGTCGCCATCAATGGCTTTGGCCGCATTGGTCGCCTCACCTTCAAGTCGCTGCTCGGGCGCGACAACGTGGAGGTTGTGGCTATCAACGACCTGACTGACAACAAAACGCTGGCTCACCTGCTCAAGTATGACTCCGTGCACGGCCGTTTCGACGGCACGGTGAGCTACGATGACAACAGCCTGACCGTGAACGGCCAGCATATCGTGGCTCTCGCCGAGCGCGACCCTAAATTGCTGCCCTGGAAGGCAATGGGCGTGGATATCGTGCTCGAAAGCACGGGCCGCTTCGTGGATGAGGCCGGCGCGGGCCAGCACATTACCGCAGGTGCTAAAAAGGTCGTGATTTCGGCCCCGGCTACCGGTAACATCCCGACCGTAGTGCTCGGCGTGAATGAGGACATTCTGAAAGGTGACGAAACCATCATCTCGAACGCTAGCTGCACCACTAACTGCCTGGCCCCGATGGCCAAAGTGCTGGACGATGTTTTTGGCATTGAGAAAGGCTACATCACCACGGTGCACGCCTACACCTCGGACCAGAACCTCCAGGATGCACCCCATAAAGACCTGCGCCGCGCCCGCGCCGCTGCCTACAGCATCATCCCTACCAGCACGGGGGCTGCCAAAGCCGTCGGCCTGGTGCTGCCCCAGCTGAAAGGCAAACTCGATGGCATCGCCATGCGCGTGCCCGTGCCGGACGGCTCGCTGACCGACCTGACCGTAATCTTGAAAAAAGAGGCTACCAAGCAAGAAATCAACGATGCCCTCAAGGCGGCCGCTGAAGGCCCCATGAAAGGCATTATTGAGTATACCACCGACCCGATTGTGAGCATCGACATCGTGGGCAATCCGCACTCGTGCGTCTTCGACTCAGAATTGACTTCAACTAACGGTACGCTGGCCAAAGTAGTGGGCTGGTACGACAACGAAACGGGCTATTCGACCCGCACCGCCGACCTCATCCAGAAATTGGGTGAGAAAATGGTGAGCTAATTCGTAATAGCTAATGACAAATGACCAGGGACTACTGACTACTATCGTTCAATGTCAGAACGATAG